>OZ250185.1:0-4383037 GCA_965238265.1 Chloroflexota bacterium
TCGGTGGCGACAATGGCGTTCTCGCCGGCCATGGCCTCCAAGAGGCTGGAGCTGCCCAAGTTCTCGAAACGCTGACACGAGACGAAGACCGAGGAGCGAGCCAGCGCGCCGGAAATATCGGCGGTGTGGGCGAGGCGTAGGACCGACGTGAGCTGGTGGCGGGCAACCAGTGCCTGCACTTGGCGCTCCAGTTCACCTTGACCAAAGAGGGCAAAACGGGCGCCGGGGCAGCATTGGTGGATCAAGGCCGCCGCTTCGATGAACAGCTCGGGGTTTTTCTCGTAGTGCAGGCGCCCGGCCCAGGTGACAAGCGGCTCCTTTGACTGCCAGGGCTGCACAATCCGATGGGAGCTGAGGTGGTGCAGCCCTGGCGTGTCATTGCCGGCTGTCGGTAGCGGGCGGAAGCGTTCCGGGTCGGTGAAGTTGTCGAGCGTCACCACATACGCGCCGCGATCCCAGCCCAAGCGGCGCAAGGCGAGCCGTTCGTCGCTACTGCACGCAATAATCGCGTCGGCGTGCCAGGTAGCATGGCGCAAGATGACACGCCGCACGCGCGAATAGAAACGCAGCCGCGCGTAGCGTAGCTCGCCGGCCATCGTGACGACCGTTGGGAAGCGGAGATTGTAGAAGAGGGGGGCATAGAGCCAGAATGTCGGCAGGAGTAGGAGATGCACTACTTGAGGCCTCGTGTCCCGCAAGTAACGTAGCGCCTCTCGCTGGAGCCGAGCATACGCCAGCAGCCGGCGCTGCAATGGCAGCGGCGCAAACGCCGGTCCCAGGGAAACGATGCTCACCGCGGCAAGAGACCGGCGCAGCCAGCGCTCGCGTTGAATGACGGCGGCGGTCTCGTCCGCGACAAGGAGCGAGACGCGACAGCGACGGCTGAGATGCTGCGCGAGCGCCAGTGTTTGATGCTCGGCGCCGGAAAGATAGGGCGCTAAGAAGAGCAGGGCTACATGCTCCACTGACGCGCCGGCTTGCACAATCATATGTGTCGCAGACTAAGGTCGCCCGCCTCCGGCGGACCCCCCGATCCGCAGGAGGACAGCAAGTTCGCTGCCGCAACGCCGCGGGTGAGGGCTAGGGTGGGGGCCACGGCCAGCTGCTCCACGAGGATCGCTCCTACGGTGCCTGGTCTTCTGCGGCGACGATTGCCGGGTCGGGCCTGATGATCCACGAAATGCGTACCCGGCGTACCTCCATCTCGCCGCCATGCAGGTCGTCCGAGCGAGTCTCGCCAAACCGTACCCGCTTCAAGTGCTCAAGCGGTATGCCGCTCCACACCTCGCGGCCGTCTATCGCCAGCGAGGTGCCGCTCGGTCCGAACTCCAGAGTGAGCTTGTGCCACTCGGAGGTGCTGGGGGCTGGATCGGGGATCTCGGTACCTACGGTCTGCCCATCGGCTGTTGGGTGCGTGAGGTGCCAGTCCCCTGGGCGAGCCTGCAGCAGCAGTTGGCGGCCATCGCGGTTGAGGGCTTCAACGAGGATGTAGAACTGGCCGGCAAGCCGAAAGCGCGTCTCCCAGGCAATCGTGTAGTCGGGTTGCCGCTCCCGTAATGCGGCCGGATGCCAAGGACGCGGTAGCGGTCGTTCCAGTTCGAACAGCGGCTGAACCCAGCCGATGGAGCCGGCCGGGGTCTCCACCCGGACCGTCCCATCGGCAACCGCGAGGGTAGCGCTGGGGCCTAGGTCGCTCTCCCAGCGCGCCGGGTCGAGCGCCGCGCCTGCGAAGGTCCCCTCAAAGACGACTCTCTCTTGGGCACTCTGCTCGGCGCTCCAGAGGCGGGCGTAGTGCCAGGCATCACCAGGCAGCAGAGTGAGGATCAGACCGGCCGCGGCCCATACATAGGCTGGTGTGAACTGCCAGGCCAAGAGGACCGCCACGATGATGGCACTGACTCCGGCGATAGCGAGCGACCGCACGTAGGACTCGTAGGTGCCATCGGCGACTGCGTTATACGTCATGAGCCTCGCTGCCAAGGATATGATCAGGAGCAGCCCAACTCCGCCGCTTCCCAGGAGGAAGGCCCGCAGGTCTATGCTCATCGGCGCCGGTGTTGGCGATGGTGCTGGCGCTGCAGGTGCTGGGGAATCTGCCATCATCACACCTCTCGTAGACGTTTTATCCACCGCGCCAGCTTGAGCCGCCGAAAGCCGATCAGACTCATGCGCGCCAGTAGGAGGCCATGCGACAACACACGCACCTTGGAGGCACCATAGGAGCGGCGGCGGTAGCGAATGGGCACCTCGATGAGACTAAGTCCCAAGCGGGCGGCCCCGAACAGGAGGTCGAAATCGCCGAATGGGTCAAAGTCCCCGAAATAGGCCCGTCCGGCCGCTAGGCGGTCGTAGGCCTCCTTAGGCAGCACCTTGGTACCGCAGAGCGTATCCTTGATGCGCTGACCGAGGAGCCAAGTGAAGATCAGGCTGAAGGTCTTATTACCAACCAGGTTGGCGAAGCGCATCGCCTCATCTTCCAGGGGGTAGGCGAGTCGGCTGCCATTAATGAATTCAGCGACGCCTTCGGCTACACCCAGGTAGAACTTGGGTAGCTCCTCCGGCGGAACGGTCAGGTCGGCATCGAGGATCATCAGGACATCGCCCTTCGCCGCCGCGAAACCCTTCCGCACGGCATGCCCCTTCCCCAGAGAAAGCATGAGGTCGGGCGGAGTCTGTTCGGATGCGGAAGATGGCTGGCCCGGTGTGTCGTCGAGCGGGGCGGTCGTGGACGCGGCTGCCGGCGGGGCAGTGTCGTTTCGCGGAACCTGATCGATGAGCACGATGTCCTTGCGTCCACGATGCCGGGCCATCTGCTCGCGGATACGCTCGCGTGTGCCGTCGGTTGATGCCCCATCCACAAAGACCAACTCGGTGTGGGTACCCATCGCCGGCACGCGCTCCACACACGCTTGGATGTTGCCGGCTTCGTTGCGGCACGGAACGATGACCGAGCACGATAGAGGCCTTTGCTGCGGCCGCGGCCGCGGCCGTAAGACCCAGTAGAGTACCAGGGCCATATGGCGTAGCAACGACCGGTTGGCCGCTTGGTCCAGCCATGCTCCCATCAGCGGCAATCGGACAGGCGATAACATGGCTTGACCACGCTCCACCACATCGAAGTGTGCCAAGCGCAAGAGGTTCTCGATATCGGGGGTGCCGAGCCAGTTCTCGAGACCTACCGGCATCTTCAGACCGACGTTTTCGGCGAGTGCCAATGCCGGCCGCCACACGAAATTGTGGCTGATGATAACCACCCGCGTGTCGGGCTTGGCAGCCTCGTGGACCGAGCGTAGGGTCTGCCATACGTCGTCAACGTACCCCAGCATATCGGCAAGGATGATGGCATCCCACGGAGCATCGAGTGGAACAGCTTGAGCGTCGCCCTCGACGAAATGCAGCTGCGGATAGCGCGAGCGCGCAACAGTGAGGCTGCGCCGACTGATATCCACGCCGATACCCAGTGATGGCTCTAGGCTGGCCAGCAGGTCGCCGGTATTGCAGCCCAGTTCCATCACGTGACCCTGCGGCGGCACATACCGGCGGCAAATCGCACTCAGCGTAGTGTGGTAATAGTCGGCGCGGCGTTTCCAGGTGGCGCGCTGCCCGGCGTGACGGTCAAACGCCGCGGCAACCGCCCGCCGCCGTCGCTGTGCATCGGCCCAATAAGGAGAGGTGTTGGCATCCACCACCGTTTCCATGTCAGCCGTCCCAGGCAAGTCTATACTCCAGGCGCTCGATACTTAGCTCACCGCCATGCAGCTCATCAGTATGCACCTCGCCAAAGCGAATCTCCCGCAATGGCCCGAGGGCAAGACCCCGCCACACCAGGCGCTCGTCAATCTCCAGCGCCACCCAATCCCCGGAACGGGTGACGCGCCAGGTGTGATCCACGCCATCGGCAACGGACGCTTGGCGAACCTCATGCCCCACCACCGAGCCATTGGCCTGGGGTACCGTCAAATGCATACCGTAGGGCGTCCCCTGCAAGAGCAAGCCATCAATCATAGCGACCACGAAGAACTGATTCTGCAGTCGCAGGCGCGCCGTCCAGCGGAGCTCCTCGGTCACGGATGGTCTTCCCAAGCCCATCAACTGCCACCATCGCGGCCGCGGCGACAGCAGCGCGGCCGGGCGCGGCGGCAGCGGCATGGTAACGAAGGCTCGCACCCCAGGTGGCGTGCGGATAGCGAGCCGACCACCCTGTACGCTGACTTCAGCACCGTCTTCCGCTGTGAACTGCCAGCGCTGGGCAACCCCGGCATCCAGGAACTCCTCGCGCACATGCGCAATGGGCACACCCGCGGTCGGGGCCTGAGCCAGCCGCACGATATGCAGCGCATGTCCGGCAACCAGGATCACTCCCGTTGCTGCGAGCGTCCAGGCTACTGAGCCGGACAGCCAGGTTACGACCGCAGCAGCGACCAGTGTGGCCAGCGCCGTCAGGATGATGCTGGCAAGAAAGGAGCGCTGGCCGCCATGCGCCACGGGATGATAGCTAGTGGCGACGGCACCGGAAACGATTGCAGTTGGGAGAATGCCACTCGCAGCCCAGCGAACGGCGGAGGCGGTGTGACCAGCCAGCAAGCTACGGCCGCGCTCACGAGTTGTCATCATCTACACTCGTGCGAGCGAAGCCACGCTGCGCCACGGTAGGAGGCAGCGGCGAGCCGTGCTGGCGCCGGAGCAGGTCCGCCACCAGTCCCAGCCCGAACAATGGGAGCACGGCCGCCAACTGAAGTGCGCCAATTGTCCAGAGCACTGCCGTGCCTATCATCCAGCCCACTCCAACCGCGATGACTCCTGCGAGGGCGCTGAGTGCAGCCAGGACGAGGAAGAGCTTGATTGGATTGTAGCGTGTAATTGCCTGCACGAGTATCTGGGAGGCGCGCAGCGTATCGCGCACGTAGCGCACCTTGCTGTGCCCGATCCGCTGATGGTAGCTAACTGGTACGAACTTGACGAAGTAGCCATTGCTCAACAGTGCCAGCGTCATGGTCGTCGTAAACGACATGCCGCGGCTCAACGGGTCCGAGAAGGCCAGCACCAAGTCACGCCGCATCACCCGGAGACCCGAGTTGACATCAGGAATCGCAGTACCCGTCACGAATGAGCAGAGGGCACCAAAGGCCAGCCGGGCCGGAAACTTGAAGAGCGATCCCCGGTAGGCACGCCCGGTACGCGCGCCCACGACCATATCGTACTCCCCGACCCATTGCAGCAGCTCAGGCAGCGCTTCAGTCGGGTAGGTGCCATCGGCATCGGTGATGACGATGCACTCATAGCGGGCTGCGAGCACACCGTCATAGATAGATGCGCCGTAGCCCGCGTTCTGTGGATGCCGGATGACGCGCACTCCGTCTCTTTGCCGCGCGCGCGCTCCCGTTCCATCGTCGGAGCCGTCGTCCACGACGATGATTTCGTATGTAACGCCGAGTTCCCCGAGCACGGTCACGAGCCTGTCGAGCACCGGGCCAATGCCGGCCTCCTCATTGAGCGCCGGCACTACTACCGAGAGCGCGCTCTCGGTCACAGGCCGCTCTCCACCGTCACTCATCGCGGCCATCCGTGAGCTACTCTGCATCAACGGTGCCTCGACCCCTCAGCGGACGTGAAGAATGACGCGCCAGGTCCGCACCACCATAGCTCATCGGATTGTGCAGACCTGGCGCGTCACCCCGCCACCTCTGCCACAAACTGTCAGCCACCACCAGGATGAAGGTAAAGGTCAGACCCAACCCGACGATGACATCCAGCCGGGTCTCCAAGGATGCCGTGCTGGGCGCAGCATATGGCTCCGCCCAGGTAGCCAAGAGTATGGCAATGGCTAGGCCCAAGCCGGCGGGGTCAAACCGGCGCACAACGGACTGCAACATCTCGACCAATCCTGATCCTATGGCTCCCACGTGGCCCCCACCCTAACCCTCCCCCATGCTGATACACAGTGAAGGGAACTACCGTCCCCCTGCACAGCGGGGGGACCATAGGGGGGCCAACATCCTGCTCAGTACCAAGTCACAACGACCCTATCGTACCGATCAAACAGCCACAGCTCTACTATGTATCTCCCAGACTGTATGCCGGCCGTAGCCGGCGCCAAGTCTACCTCATGCCAGCGCTCGCCATCAAAGTAGCGGCTCGCGTTGGCCCCAGCCGTTGGCCGGTGGCTGTATCCCCAGACCAATCTGCCGGCCAGGTGATTCCCAGCCTCAGGTTGGAACTCTGCGGTTGTTGTCAGCGAGGTTTCGAGTTGTCCGCGAGTCACCGGCGTGCGAAACCAAGGTCCACCTTGGCACCCTTGCACTTCCCGATCTAACGCCGGCAGCTCCGCACCGTTGAGCATGACCGTCACGCCGGCCGGCCGTGCAGTGTCCGGCACATCCAGGCACACGCGGACGAAGGCAAGCTCGGCCCGCTCCCAAGCGGCCTTCCAGTCTGACGACCGGAGTGGTAAGCGCCAGCGGTGCTGAACGAGCGCTGAGTCGGAGATCCACGCTGCTGACCCGCCGGGCGGGCCTACATGTGTCGTGGGGACAGGACCTACTGCGAGCCAACCGGTCAGGGCCACAATCGCTGCACCCAGAGTGAGCGCTGCCCTCCCACCAAACACGCGGTCAACGGTCAGGATAGCTACCGGGACGAGCAGCACCAAAAAGAAGGCGTGGGCGGCCCACTGTGACCAGGATGGTCTGGCGAGCGCGAGCACCGCGGCGGCTACCAGTGGAGGCCCGACACTACGCATGAGCGCCTGACCGCTTGGTCTGCACCACCTTAGCTGCCATCGGATTGTGCAGACCAAGCGTGTCACCAGCGGCCAGGTGGCATGCTTGGTCTGCACGACCTCGGCTTTCATCGGATGATGCAGACTTGGCGCGTCACCGTTCATCGCCGGCCGTCATCTTTCATCCGCAAACATCCATCGTGGGGTCCAGTAGTGGAAGTTGTTGTCAAACTCCCCATAGCCGACAAGCGCTACTACGCTCGGAGTAACCAGCAGCAGCAGACCGAGCATGACGACGACTGCTGACAGCGCGCCGCGTGAGCGCCAACTCGCTGTTGCCTGCGCCACATGGGCTAGACCAGCCGCGACCAGCAGGTAGATCGCCGGGTACGCAAAGAACGCCGTGCGGGGGATAGCGAAGCGGATGGTGAAGAGTAGTGCGGAGACGAGCGTAGCGAGGCAGAGGGCCAGCGCCCAACGGCGGACACGCTGTCCGGCAACGAGATAGCCATACGCAGCAGCAAGCAGCATCACACCGGGGAACGCGGCATAGCTGGTGCCAGCACTCGGAACTATACGTAGCGTGTTGAGAAAAGCACTCGGACCATTCAAGAGCGCCGACCACCAACTGTTCAGCGCCTCCGCGAGCAGGGCGCTGTTGGTCGTGTCGAAGTCCAGACCAACGACCGTCGAGCCAATGAGCAGCCAGGCTTGTGCCAGACCCAGCGTCACGGCGCCCAGGCCCAGCAAGTACACGAACGGCGCGCGTCGCAACCCATACAGCCAGATAAAGGCGAGCAGCGCAAGATAGACTGGGTAGATCAACGAGACGGCCGCGATCAGCCAGCCGGTGTGCAGCCAATCACGCCAGCGAAACGGCGGTCGCAGCAGGCCGGACCACTCCACAAAGGCCAGGACCATCGCCACGCTCGCAAAGCCCAGGAGTGTTGATACCGGTGTACCGACCATGAAGCTAAAGCCTTGCCCCGTCGCCGTCAACGTACCCGCCGTCCAGGCTGCAAGACGACTGCCCAACAGCCGCCCACCGAGCCAGTACATGGAAAGCGCGGCCCCC
Source organism: Chloroflexota bacterium (assembly GCA_965238265.1). Classification (GTDB taxonomy): domain Bacteria; phylum Chloroflexota; class UBA11872; order UBA12225; family JAJDUF01; genus JAJDUF01. Next base: position 7,794 of record OZ250185.1, read on the forward strand.
AGCCACGCGAGGGCATTGAGAGCAACGAAGGACTGATAGTGCCCCATAAATAGTGAGGCGAGGGCACCAACGTACGCGTAGCCAGCGCGGAGATCGTAGATACCGGTATCTTCGGGTCCCTGCTGACCCTGCATGAACCTGGTCAGGGCAAGGAAGGACATGGCATCGCCGTTGACGGGTATACCGTCCCAGAAGAGGACGTAGCCATCTGCCGTGGTAAAGGTCTGGCCGGGCCGGCGGGCCGGCTTGGTGCTATCAACGAAGCCAGCGAAATCGCCAGTTCGGGCGACGGTCTGGGCGCCAATCAACACGGTGAAGAGGAGTACCGGGAGCCAGTAACGTGCCCGCTTCCATACCATATGCTGGCGCAGGCTAAGGTGGTGCAGACCTGGCATGTCAGCCATTGCTCCCATTCACCGCATTCCTAGCAAGAGGCTCCAGGCAACAAGGCAGGTGCTACGCCTCACGCCCGCCCGCCTCTGACGCGCCGGATAAGGTCAGGTCTGGACGCAGGCGTCGCCAGGCCCGGAGCACGAGCCAACTGCCGGGGCCGACGAGGCTCCAGGCGATAGCCGCGTTCACGTAGGGCAGGGCATGGTGAGCATAGCGGCCGGGGAATATCTGCGCCGCTCCGGTGCCGGCCAGAAACGAATAGGGCGGGGCCAAGACCCACAGGATGACCAACGGGATGATCCATCGCCGCGACGCCAGCAGCAGTCCGATGCCCAGCACAAACAGCCATAGGAGACGTTGGTCGTGCGCCAGGAGCACGCGCGTAAAGATGTGCTCGTACCCTCGTAAAGAGATGACCGCGAATTCCGGCACGGAGTGATAGCCGAAGAAGTACTCCATCGGCGTAATCATTGGCCCTGCAGCCCAGCCATCTCGCTGGTACTCCTCCTCGGTCGGGAATCCTGGATCCTTGCCAACGCGCTCCCTGAATTCCAGGTTGCGGTTGACCGTGGCGCCATAGTTCGCCGGGAAGAAGGGATTGCCGGTGCGGTAATAGAAGCCACCATACATGGGGATGACCAAGGCAATCATGACGATCCACGACACGACGATCCCTCGCCACGACCACTGCGCCACCCACCGGCCACCGACCGCCAGCATCACCAGCAGGTGGAGCTGCACCTCCGAGCGGGTGAGCACTATTGCCGCGGCAGCAATGCCGGCCAGCACCGGCCAGGACCATTGTGCGCCGGGTGCGCGGTGGCAGAGGAGTGCAATCACGGCCAGGAAGAGCAAGGTGCCTAGCTCTTCGCGCAGCCCGAGCACGGAGTTGGTGATATGTGCAGGATTGACTGCCAGGAGCAGACCGGCCAGCAAACCGGTCAGCCAGCCGAGCCGTGCTGCTGCAAAGGCAATCGTAGTAGCGACCACCGCAACCGAGAGGCCTGCTGACAAGAATCGCAGGTGAAAGACGGAACTGCCCAGCAGATCGAAGGTCCAGCGGACGAGAAAGATCCACAGTGGCTCGCGCACACCGAACGCCCGAATGTAGAACATCAGCCAGGGCGGCAGGCCGAGCCGCGCCGCGTCGGCGGGGAGCAGATCGGCATAACTCTTGTAGCCAACCGCATCCGGGAGCAATTGAAGCAAGCGTACTTCCATCATCTCTGCCCAGCGGAGATCAACGCCCACGAGCACAACGGCTACTGCCGCCGGTATGAACGCTGCCCGCGCAATCGTCTCGAAGCGTCGTTCGCTCTCCCCCCCACTGCCCAGTGAAGCGAGTGCAGTCGCCAGCGCCGCTACCCAAAACACAATATGCGGCGCGCTGCCGGTCAGTAGCGGCAATCGCCACAACAGCGTTCCCAAGAGCAGCGCGGCGCTGCCCATCCCGGCGCTCTGCCACCAGTTCCACCGCAGCCGTATAGCCGCGAGGTAGGCGAGCAGCGCCGCTCCGACGAGCCGGGCGAGGTCGGGTAAGTCCGGTGGTGGTAGCGCCTCCGGGTCTACGACCGTATTCACCATCACCAAGACGACGACCGGCGCCGCTTGGTCGGTGGTGTTGTGTGCCGAGAGGCGGATGTAATACGTCGTGGCAGCGCCGAGTGCGGGCGTGAGGTCAAAGCCTTGCCGGTCAGGAGTCAGCGCTCCGAACGAGGTGTTCTCCGCCAGCGTCTGGTAGGTCACACCACCATCTGTCGAGACCTCGACCCGGTTGGGGAACGTAATAGCAGCGTTGAGCCGGCCGGGGCTGGGTGGCTCCCACAACTGGTTATAGAAATCGAGCTTGATCCAAACCAGCGAGTCGGATGGACGCTCCAGGCGATAGACGATCTCGCCCGCGGTGTGCGGCTCCAGGGTCAGACCGACCTCGCCTGGGCGGAGGCTCACTCGCGACACTTCCTTACCAGGCCCATTGATGCCCCGGTAGTAGGACTGATAGTAGTTGTATGCCTCAGCATCGGGCGGTTCTGCGCGGAACAACGGTCGGACCACCTGCGGCCAGCCCACCACGCCAATGACTGCTATCGCGGCGACGAGGGCGAGGGGGCCGCGTGCCGCACCGACGACGCGAGTCAACGCGGGGCGCAGCATACTGCTGCGAACAAGGAGCCAGCCGCGCAGCCGTTCAGCCCGGATGTCCAGAACCACGACGATGACGGCGAGCACCACAACGGCGACCCAGCCCGGTAGCCACGGCCACTTCAGTAGATCAATCGCCAGCCGGGCAAAGGGGGCCAGGAAGTCACGCAATCCGGCCGGGCCGAGCGAGCCGAGGAAAGCGAGGAGGGCCGCTCCGAGGACGGCGATACTTGCCAGCGCCGGGTACCGATGACGGTACAGGCGAACCCACAGCACACGAGCTAGCCCCGTCCAACGCTCGTTCACAGCGATCAGGGCCAGGCAGATCACTGCGCTCGCCGACATCAGGGTAGTGGGCCAATAACCGACCATGAGTACGTTAACGGTCCACGACATTGCTCGCTACCGGATGATCGGAGGGACTACCCGGCCATGATCGGTAGAGGCAGACCTAGCTTACCTGAGGAAGGACGATAACGGCCAACGCGGCAACAACCGCCATAGACCTCCTAGACATAAGAGGCGGCCGAAATACAAGAACACACTGCAGGGAAAGAGATGGCCCGCCAGGGCACCGCCGCTGACGTTCTTCCCTTGGTGAATAGTCCAGGCTAGTCGGGCAGCAGGGGCTTGACCGCTTCCATCACCTCACTAAGCTCGGGAAAGCGCCTGGTCTGCTGCTTCGAGTAGACCAGGTTTCCGCCCACGGAGACCTCGAAGGCACCGCCTGTGCCGGGCACCAACTCCAGGCTGGCGATCTGCTGTGAGAACGTACCGAGCAGCTCTTGCGCCGTCCACGCGGCGCGCGGAAGATAGTTTCAGGGCACACAGTATTCGAGCCGGATGTGTGCGCCTGGTGCATCCATCGCCATGTTACTACCTCCTTGCGGAATTCGGACGGACCAATCGTACCACGAATGGAGCGGCGTTGCGACTCTACAGGCCAGCGTGAGTCTCCGCTTGAACGGCCGCGCGCGGCGGAAGAGCGGTGCCGACGATACCGGGTGACGTGATGCCGAGCGTCGCCGGAAGCTGCACGCGGCGCAGCGCCTGGACGCGCCAGCCGCTGGCCAGCAGCACCTCATGGGTCCGGCGGTTGGGACAGCAGCCGGCGCCTAGTCGTTTCCAAAGTGGAGTGACTGCATCCTGAACTGCGCCGTGCCAGCGGCCCGGGGCGCGCACGTGCTCAAGAAAATGCAGCGGTCCGTCGGGACGCAGTACCCGTGCAAGCTCGGCCAGCGTCGCTGGCACCTGAGACACACTTCAGAAGGTCAGGATGACGATAGCGCTATCGAAGCTCCCGGCTGCGAAGGACAGCCGCTCGGCCACCTCCGAGGCCAGGATGACGGGCACTAGTGCGGTGGCCGCCTTGCGCTCGGCCCGCTGGCGCATGTGCAGGTCCGGCTCGACGGCAGCGACGCGCTCCACGCGCTCCGGGCGATAGTAGGCAAAATTGGCGCCCGTACCGGCCCCAACCTCGATCACCTCGCCGGTTGCCCTGCCCACCGTTTCCGCCCGGAGCGCTGCGAGGCCGGCTTGCTCGGCGCCCGCCGTCCAGCGGTCGTACAGCGCGGCAAAGATCGGATGCCCTTTCCGGAACCCGGCCTGGCGGTTGTCTGCACGGTCATCGTAGTTGCCCGGCACGACGCCCTCCGAACGCGCCCAACCCAAGATGAGCGAATACCAGCATGATAGCCGACAACCGAGGCCCAAGCGTGCAGCAGGGCCGCTGCGGGTGTCGAAACTGCATGTCTTTGCCGGCTCCCATCCGCAGAATCTCTTCCTGCCTCGTGTGCCACCGATTTGGTAGAATCGAATAGCTCACCCAGAGAGCGAGGGGCGCATAATTTGGGGGTCATTGACACGCTGTCGGCCGGTTACGCCGCGGTGAATCGCCGCCTCTGGCTCCTCAGCATTCCCATCGCGCTGGACTTGGTGTTCTGGGCTGGTCCACGTATTGGTCTGGACCGTTTTACGACCACCATCACCCTGCCGCTCGCCGCGCCAGGCCAAGCGGAAAGCGCCCAGGCGATGCCAGCATCGTTCAATCCCCTGATGTTGCTGGCCATCCACGTGCCCACCTTCCTGGGCCGAGCACTGACCGTGGGGGAAGCGGAAGCGGTCACAGCCGGGGCAGCCGGACCGGGCGCTGCGGTGCTGCTAGCCCTGGTGCTCATCCCGCTTGGTCTGCTGGTCGCAGGTGTCTACCTTACCGGCATCGCGCAGCTCATTCGGAAACAGTCGGTCAGCCTGGCGGAGTTGCAGCAGTCTGTCATCTCAGTGTGGGGGAGGACGTTGAAGCTGCATGTGTTTCTGCTGGCGGTTGGCCTTGGCGTGGGAGTGCCCGTGGTAGCGCTGCTCGCCCTCGCAGCGGCAATCCATGCTGTGCTGGCAACAATGGTGTTCATCGCGTTGCAGGTTGCAATTATATGGGCGGCGATTTACCTCTACTTTGCGCTGCCGGCGGTGGTGGTTGGGGAGCACGGCCCCATCGCTGCGGTCAGGTCGAGTGTGCAGGTGGTGCGGACGAGCTTGTGGTCCGCGGTGGGTCTCATCGCCATCATCCTGGTCATCAGTATCGGCATCCCGCTGGTCTGGCAGCTGCTCGGCTCGCAACCGCTGGGTACGTTGGTCGGCATCGTCGCCAATGCCTATGTGATGACTGGCCTCTCGGCCGCGACACTGCTGTTTTACTACGACCGAACGCGCGAATCTGCCGACGGCGCTGCGCCGGACGCGCCGCCGCCGGCCCCTTTGCCGTCGGGGTGACGCAAGCACGGGACCGCCAAGCGCCGCGACCCAAGCGTTGAGAGGATCGCCTGAAGCAATGAGCAACAGTAGTCCTGCGCCAACCGAGAGTGGCCCCACGGCTGCGTATGGCGCCGAGCAGATTCAGGTGCTGGAGGGGCTGGAGCCGGTGCGCCGGCGGCCCGGTATGTACATCGGCAGCACCGATCATCACGGCCTGCACCAGCTCGTCTACGAAGTCGTAGACAACAGCGTTGACGAGGCATTGGCGGGGTCGTGTGATCGTATCCGCGTCGTCGTCCACCAAGACAATAGCGTGACCGTCGTGGACAACGGACGCGGCATCCCGGTGGACGTACACCCGGAAACCGGCCGTCCGGCGCTGGAAGTGGTGATGACCAAGCTGCACGCCGGCGGGAAGTTCGGCAGCGGTGGCTACAAGGTATCGGGGGGGCTGCACGGCGTCGGCGTATCGGTGGTGAACGCGCTGTCCGTTTGGCTGCGCGTGGAAGTGCGGCGCGACGGGCAGCTCTACGCGCAGGACTTCGTGCGCGGCGAACCCCAGGCCGATATGCACGTGCAGGATGGCTACTCAGGCCAGGGTACCAAGACCAGTTTTCTGGCGGATGACACGATCTTCGAGACGGCCAGCTACGAATACCGGACCTTGGTGCAGCGGCTGCGCGAGCTGGCCTATCTCGCTGCGGGCCTCTCCATCACCCTGGTAGACGAGCGGAGCGACCGTGAAGTGAGCTTCTGCTTTGATGGCGGAATCACGTCGTTCGCACGCTATCTGAACAAGAACAAGCGGGCGATCCATGCAACACCGATTCGCATTGCCCGCGAGGTGGGCCTCGATGGCCAGTCCACGAGCATCGAGCTGGCGCTGCAATACAACGACTCGTTCGACGAGCAGGTGTTGACGTTCGCCAATACGGTGAACACCGTTGACGGCGGCACGCACCTGACCGGCTTTCGCGCGGCGCTGACCCGGCAAGTCAACGACTACGCGCGCAAGAGTGGGCTACTCAAGCCGCAAGACGCGAGTTTGACCGGGGATGATGTCCGCGAGGGGCTGACGGCCGTTATCAGCGTCATGCTCAGTGAGCCGCAGTTTGAAGGCCAGACCAAGCGCAAGCTCGGCAACGCCGAAGTGCGCTCGCACGTCGAGACCGTCGTCAATGATGAGCTTGGCAACTGGCTGCATGAGCATCCGGACCAGGCGAAGCGCATCATCGAAAAGTCGCTCACCGCGGCCCGCGCGCGGGAAGCAGCCCGGAAAGCCCGTGACTTGGTGATCCGCAAGAGCGCCTTCGAGGGGATGGCGTTACCGGGCAAGCTGGCCGACTGCATCGAGCGCGACCCCAGCCGCAGTGAGCTTTTCATTGTCGAGGGAGACTCGGCTGGCGGTACCGCCAAGCAGGGGCGGCATCGGCAATTCCAGGCCATTCTGCCGCTCCGGGGCAAGATTCTCAACGTGGAAAAGGCGCGTCTGGACCGGATGCTCTCCAGCACCGAAATCCGTGCCCTGATTACGGCGCTGGGCATCGGCATTGGCGACCAGTTGGACGAGAGCAAGCTCCGCTACGACCGCGTTATTTGCATGACGGATGCCGACATTGACGGCCAGCACATCCGCACGCTGCTGCTGACGTTCTTTTTTCGCCATATGGCGCCCATTGTCGAGGAAGGGCACCTCTATATCGCCCAGCCCCCGCTCTACCGCATCCCCTACCGCCAGCGCTACGTGTATGCGTACAATGATGAAGAGCGAGAGAGTATCATTGCTCGACGTGGCCGGCCGACCGGCCAAATTCAGCGGTACAAGGGGCTGGGGGAGATGACGGCGGAGCAGCTCTGGGATACGACCATGAACCCAGAGACCCGCCAGTTGCTCCAGGTCGCCGTTGATGATAGCCTGGCCGCCGCCCAAACGATTGACACGCTCCTCGGCCCGGATGTTGCACCGCGACGGCGCTTTATCCTGACGCACGCGAAAGACGTGCGTAACCTCGACACCATCGGATGATCGAGGCACACGCTCGGACGCGCCTGCTGCTGTCTAAACCTCAGTCCAGCCACGCACACGCGCCGGATCGGCCTTGACGGAGTACGAGCGCATGTCTCAACCTTGAAAGCGGGCTGATGAAGGTCATCATCGGACTAGGCAATCCCGGACCGGCCTACCAAAGCACGAGACATAACGTAGGTTGGTGGGTGATCGAGCGGCTGGCGCGGCGCTGGCAAGCCGGCGCACCACGCGCCCGGCAGCGCGCGGCCGTGACCGCGGCCGCGTTCCACGGTGCAGCGGTGCTGCTCGTCAGACCGCTGACCTTCATGAACGAAAGTGGTGCCGCGGTGCGCGCCTTGGTTGGAGCAGAGAACTTGGTCGGCAGCGACCTGTTGGTAGTGTATGACGAGCTGGCCCTCCCGCTGGGACAGCTCCGCGTGCGGCCACGGGGCGGCGCTGGAGGGCACAAGGGTCTTGGATCGGTGCTTGCCGCGCTCGGTACACAAGACGTGCCACGGCTACGGATCGGTATTGGGCAGCCGCCACCCGGCGTTGACCATGTCTCCTACGTCCTGGGAGACTTCACGGCCGAGGAGCTGCAAGAGATCGAACACGCCGTAGACCGCGCCACGGAGGCGGTCGAATGCATCCTACGAGACGGGCTGACTGCAGCGATGGATCGGTACAATGCTACGCTCCGCGCGCCGCCGCCGCCGCCGCGACGGCACCTCTGACCGCTCAGGCTGCACTATCCGATGCCTCCGGCAAGATTTGATGGTGTAGCCTTAGCAGTCGTCCCCTATCCTCTGAGCCTTTGGAGACCAGTCAGTGAATGGTGCGCTCTCCCCACTGCTTGCGCTGTGGGAGGCATTGCCTGTCTACCGCGATCTCGTTGCGGCGCTTGCGACCGGCGCGTCTGGGCGCCAGTCACGTATCGTCGTGCGCGAGGCAGCCAAGACAGCCGTCGTCGCTGGGCTGCACAGCCAGGCGGGGCGGCCCATCTTGGTCGTCGCGGCCGACGCTACCCGCGCGCAGGAACGCTGTGAAGACCTGCTCGCTTGGAGCGCCGCGTCCGTCGCGGGTGCTGCTCTTCCCGGCATTCGACGCCCTGCCCTACGAGCAGCTACCGGTGCCGGCCGACGTGCTCACGCGCCGCGTCGAAGTGCTGATCGCCCTCAGCGCCGCCGTTGGTAGCCGGCCGCCGCCGCTCATTGTCACCTCCCCGACGGCGCTGGCGAGCCTCTTGCCGCCACCAACTGAGTTCGGGCGGCGGATCTTAGTGCTGCGGCTGGGAGAGGAGCTGGCGCCAAGCGCACTCCTAGCCGCGCTCGAAGCGGGAGGGTTTACCCGCAGCCCGCTGGTCGAGGCGCCGGGTCAATACAGTCAGCGCGGCGGTATTGTGGATTTCTTCCCCCCGTCGGCCGAAGAGCCGGTACGGGTCGAATACTTCGGTGACGAGATCGATTCGCTGCGGTCGTTCGACCCGGCCACGCAGCGCTCGACCGGCGCGCGAGACGAGGTGGTGCTCGCGCCGGCAAGTGAGCTGGCGGCTTTGCCGGTGCGCGGCCGGCGGGCCGCGGCGGCGGTGCGCGCCCTCGACTGGTCCGGCCTCCGGCCGGAGGTCACGGAAGAATGGCAGCGGCAGCTGGCGCTGTTGGAGCAAGGGCAGAGCTTTGCCGAGGCACCGTTCTTCGCCGCCTATCTGCTGGAGCAGTCCGCCACCCTCCTCGACTACTTGCAGAAGGCAGTGGTGGTCTTGGATGAGCCGGACGCCATCATCCAGACAGTCGAAGAGCTAGTGGAGCGAGCACAGGAGCTACAAGAGAAGCAAACCGCCAGTGGCTCGCTGCCCCCGTCGTTCCAGGCGGCGCTGGTCGAACCGGAAACGCTCTGGGTGGACTTGACTGAGCGGCCACACCTGGAGCTGGCCTACCGTGCCCCGTACCGACCACTGACCACCGGCCACTGACCACTGAATCGGACGGATCCCGTTCACAACCTGGACGCCTTCGCTCCGCCGCCGAGTTTTGGCGGCAAGGTGCAGCAGGCCGTCAGACAGGTGCGGCGCCTGCTCCGCGGCGACGGGCGGGTCGTCCTCGTCTCGCAGCAAGCAGCCCGTCTGGCCGAGCTGCTGCGTGAGACGGGCCTTGTCGTGTCGCCGACGAACCGGCTGACCGACGTGCCGGCCGCGGGTCCGCTGGCCCTCGTCGCCGGCACGCTACCGGAAGGCTGGCAATGCCCGGCGCTCAAGCTCTCGGTATTGAGCGATGCGGAGGTGTTCGGCTGGCTCCGTCCCCGCCGCCTGTTCCAGCGCCGCCGGGCTACGGGGGAAGTTCTGCTCACGGAGCTACAGCCGGGCGACTACGTGGTGCATATTGACCATGGCATCGGGCGCTATATCCAGCTCGTTACTGCCTGTCCCGCTACGCAGGGCGGCCAACGCGAGTACCTGCTGCTGCAATATGCCGGCAACGACCGCCTCTACGTCCCGACGGATCAGCTCGACCGGGTGGACAAGTACGTCGGCGCCGCGGATCAAGAGCCGACGTTGCACCGGCTCGGCGGCGCCGACTGGGAACGGGCCAAAAGTCGGGTGCGCGGCTCCGTGCGCGACATCGCCAGAGGGCTGCTGGAGCTATATTCGGCGCGAGAGCTTGCTACGGGCCATGCGTACCCGCCGGATAGCGTCTGGCAGCGGGAGCTGGAGGAGTCGTTCCCGTACATCGAAACGCCCGATCAGGTCGAAGCGATCCAAGCGGTCAAGGAAGACCTGGAACGGGCCAAGCCGATGGACCGGCTCGTCTGTGGCGATGTCGGCTTCGGCAAAACCGAGGTGGCGGTACGGGCAGTCTTCAAGGTGCTCATGGACGGCAAGCAAGCGGCCGTCCTGGCCTCGACGACGGTACTAGCCCTCCAGCACTTCCAGACGTTTCGCGAGCGGATGCAGGCGTTCCCCGTCAATGTTGAGCTGTTGAGCCGCTTTCGCACGCCGAAGGAGCAAGCCGCGGTACTCGACGGCCTGCGGCAGGGCACGGTGGACGTGGTGGTTGGCACCCACCGCCTCATCCAACGCGATGTGCGGTTCAAGGACCTGGGCTTGATCGTCATTGACGAAGAGCAGCGGTTCGGCGTCGAGCAGAAGGAACGTCTCAAGCAGCTACGCCACCATGTAGACGTGCTGACCCTGACGGCCACGCCTATTCCGCGCACGCTGCACATGTCCCTGGCCGGGATGCGACCGATGAGTGTCATCGAGACGCCGCCGGCGGCGCGGCTCCCGATCAAGACCTATGTGACGCAGGCCAATGACGACGTGGTGCGGTATGCCATCCTGCGGGAGCTGGACCGGGGCGGGCAAGTGTACTTCGTCCATAACCGCGTCCGGACGATCTACACGGCGGCGCGGCGCTTGGCACAGCTTGTGCCGGAGGCCGATCTGGTGGTCGGCCACGGTCAGATGCCCGAAGATGACCTGGAACAAGTGATGGTGGAGTTCGTCAACGGGCAGCACGACGTGCTCGTCTGCAGCACGATCATCGAGAATGGTCTCGACATCTCTAACGTGAATACCATCATCGTCAACGACGCGGCACATTTCGGACTAGCACAGCTCTACCAGCTGCGGGGGCGTGTAGGACGCGGCTCTGCTCAAGCCTACGCCTATTTCCTGTACCGGCAGCAACAGCCCTATGACGGCTCAGGCGGAGGCACGCCTCCGCACGATCTATGAGACGACGGATTTGGGGGCCGGCTTCCGCATCGCGCTGAAGGACTTGGAGATCAGAGGCGCCGGCAATCTGCTCGGAGCCGACCAGAGCGGCTTTATGAATACGGTCGGTTTCGATCTCTATGTGCGATTGCTGGCCGAAGCCGTCGAGGAGCTACGGGGCAAGCGCAGCCTGCCGGAGCAAGAGCTGGTGATAGACCTGCCCTTGGGATCGCGGTTGCCGGACGACTACATCGGCGACTCCAACCTCAAGATACGCCTGTATCGGCGTCTGGCGTCCGTTGTGCGCCTCGATGAGGTTGAAGAGGTGGAGCAGGAGCTTGCCGATAGATTTGGCCCGCCGCCGCCGCCGGTAGCGGACCTGCTCTTCGGCCTGCGTATCCGTGCCCTGGCCCGCTCACGGATGCTGCGGGCAGTGGAGGCCACCGACCGCGAGCTGATCATCCGCACCAGCCCCTTCGTCGTGACGGATCGCCTGGCGCTATACAAGGCATTCGGGCGCCAGGCACAGGTCCGCCGGGGAGTGATTAGGATTCCCCGCCGACCGGCAGCGGCGGAGTGGCAAGCCGATCTCCTCCAACTGCTCCAGCTGCTCCGGGCCGTCGGACGCCGGGGTGAGGACAGCACAGCAGAAGAAACGACAACGCCGGCGCGCGTTCATTACCTACCGGAGCTACCGGGCAATCGCGTATCTTCTCGGAGCTACGCGCCGGCGCTCGGCGGGGAGCCACCTAGGCGTAGGTGAGTGGTGTCAGCATCAGGATTTGCCGGATGGCAGGATAGGCAGGATGGGGAGGGCGCCAGGGAGGTGCCCGACCCCGACAAGGGTAAGTTTTTCGTGTGGAGAGGCGTACCTACCCCCAACCCCCTCCCTGAAGGGAAGGGGCTGAAGTCGCCGCAGCCCCCTTCCCTGGAAGGAAGGGGCCGGGGGGGTAGGTGGGGAACCGGCCCCCCGTTGAGCGGCCGATGAGCTTTCCAAAACGCGCACAGAAACGCTAGGGTAGGAACAGAGGCAACTATGGCAAAAGCAGCAAAGCGGTTGGTGATTGTCGAGTCACCGGCGAAGGCCCGCACGCTCCAGCGCTACCTGGGCAGGCGCCATTACAGCGTGCTGGCATCACTGGGTCACGTCCGGGACCTGCCCAAGCGCCAGCTGGGTGTGGATGTCGAGCAGGACTTTGCGCCCAAGTACGTCATCCCCAAAGACAAAAGCAAGACCGTGACCGAGCTGGCGCGGGCCGCGCGTCAGGCCTCCGGCGTGTACCTCGCCACCGACCCTGATCGCGAGGGTGAAGCTATTGCGTGGCACCTCCTGGCGGCCATCGAGAAGCGCCGCAGCGCCAAGGCCCGCGCCGCGAAGCCCATCGAGGCACACCGGATCGTCTTTCACGAGGTCACCAAGACCGCGGTGCAGGAGGCCTTTCAGCACGCCCGCGACATAGACGACGATCTCGTGCAGGCCCAGCAGGCGCGGCGCGTGATGGACCGGCTGATTGGCTACAAGCTGAGTCCACTGCTGGGGGCGAAGGTGCGGCGCGGCCTGTCGGCGGGCCGCGTGCAGTCGCCCGCCTTGCGGATGGTGGTCGAGCGGGAGCGCGAAATCGAGCAGTTCGTGAGCGAGGAATACTGGACCATTGACGCGCTCCTGGCGCCTACCAGCGCCAACGGTACGCAAGAAACCGCGTTTTCAGCGCGGGTGATACGGCACCGCGGCGAGAAGCTTTCCATCGCTACGGAAGAGCACGCGCAGGCCGTGGTCAAGGACTTGCGCGGGATGAGCTTTGCGGTCCAGGACGTGCGTAAGCGCGCGGTACGGCGCCAGCCGGCGGCACCCTTCACCACCAGCACCCTGCAGCAGGAGGCCGGGCGACGGCTCGGCTTTGCGCCCCGCCGCACCATGCGCGTGGCGCAGCAGCTCTATGAAGGGCTGGACGTGGGGCAGGAAGGTCCGGTTGGCCTTATTACCTACATGCGTACCGACTCGACCAACGTCGCTGCCGAGGCGCTGGCAGAGGCGCGCCAGGTCATCGGGGAGCGCTTTGGTAAGGCGTTCGTGCCGGACAAGCCGCGGCGCTTCCGCACCAAAGCGAAGGCCGCCCAGGAAGCCCACGAGGCCATCCGGCCGACCTTGGCCGCCCGCATACCGGAAGCGGTGCGCGCTCATCTCACACGCGACCAGTATCGGCTCTACACGCTCATCTGGAAGCGCTTTGTGGCCAGCCAGATGGCCGCTGCGATCCTCGATACGACGCGCATTGACATTCGCGCGGCGCCGCCGGACTCAGTTGTCAGTACGAACGGCAGCATCGCCGACCTGCACGCTCTCCCAAAGCGAGAGGGACGGGGTGCTGGCTCGGAGCAAGACGGCTATCTGCTGCGTGCCAGCGGTAGTGTCGTGCGTTTTCCTGGCTTCCTACGGCTCTACGAAGAGAGCCAGGCTGAGAACGGCAAGCCGGATAAGGACAAGGCCACCCTGCCGGCCCTCGCGGTCGGTGCCCCGCTCACGCTGCGCGACCTCAACCCGGAGCAGCATTTCACGCAGCCGCCGCCGCGCTATACCGAGGCGAGCCTGATCCGGGCCATGGAAGAGGCCGGCATCGGCCGGCCGAGCACCTACGCCCCCACCGTATCCATCATCCAGGAGCGCGGCTACGTCGAACGACGGGAGCGGCGCCTACACCCAACCGACTTGGGCAACGTCGTGAATGACCTGCTCGTGGAGCAGTTCCCGGATGTGGTGAACGCCAGCTTTACGGCGAAGATGGAGGACGACCTCGACCGGGTGGCGGAGGGCGCCACGACGTGGGTGCCGGTCGTCCGCGAGTTCTGGGAGCCGTTCGCCAAGGCGGTGGAAGAAGCCGAAGCAACGCTAGAAAAGGTCCGGATCGAGGACGAGCCAACCGATGAGGTGTGCCCGGAATGCGGCCAGCCGATGGTCATCAAACACGGTCGCTATGGGAAGTTCCTGGCCTGCACCGGTTTTCCGGAATGCCGGCATACCCAGCCTCTGCTCACCAAGCTGGGCGTGCCTTGCCCCACGTGCGGCAAGGACCTTGTCGTCCGCCGCAGCCGGCGCGGGCGCACCTTCTACGGATGCAGTGGGTATCCCGACTGCGATTTCGCGAGTTGGCAGCGGCCCGTCCCCGCGCCCTGCCCGCAGTGCGGCGGACTACAGACGCAATCGAGCCGCGATAAGCTGACCTGTACCGCGTGCGGCCACACGCACGTGCCGGTCGCCGCCGAGACGGAAGTAGCCGTCCCGGTCTAGGTTGTGTTGACTTTTCCTGTCATTCCCGCTTTCGCGGGAATCCGGAGATAAGCACATGAGTATCCAACCTCCTGCGGCTCCCCAGCGGCCCAAGGAATTGACCACCAACGGGGATACGCGAGTAGACCCCTGGTTCTGGCTGCGCGAGATTGAAGACCCGGCGGTGACGGAGTATCTACAGGCAGAGAATGCCTACACTGCGGCCGTGATGCGGCCTACCGATGAGTTGCAGCACAACCTCTACGAGGAAATGCGGGGACGCATCAAAGAGGCTGACTCAACGGTGCCGGAGAAGGAGGGGGACTATTACTACTACGTCCGCTTCGCGGAGGGAGCGCAATACCCCATCCACTGCCGCAAGCACCTGACCCTGGACGCGCTGGAGGAGATCATCCTCGACGTTAACGAGCTTGCCAAGGGCCGGGACTACCTCCAAGTCGGTGTTCTGGAAAACAGCCCTGACCACCAATGGCTGGCCTATTCCCTGGACACCGACGGCTCCGAAACATTTGCCATCCACTTCAAGAATTTGGCAACCGGCGAGCTACTGCCGGAGACCATCCCCAACTCCTACTATTCCCTGGAGTGGGCCAACGATAGCCGGACCGTCTTCTACGATGTGCTCGACGAGAACCATCGCCCGGTCAAGATACTGCAACACCGGCTAGGCCAAGACCCCTCCACCGACAAACCGGTGTACCAGGAGACGGACGAGCGTTTCTTCGTTGACATCGGCAAGTCGCTCAGTGGGCGATTCATCTACGTGGTCGCCAGGGGCAACAATATGTCCGAATGGCGTTTCCTTGACGCCAACCGTCCGGACGGTCAGCTCACATTGATTGAGCCGCGCCGGCCCGACTTCGAATACGATGTAGTGGACCATGGCGACAATTTTCTCGTGCGGCATAACGGCGACGGGGCCAAAGACTTCAAGGTCGCAGAAACCCCCGTGTCAACACCCGGAAAGGCCAGCTGGCAGGACTTTATTCTCCATGAGCTGGGTCGCCCAGTCCTGAGCGTGCTCGCTTTCCAAGACTACCTGGCCGTTACCTTTAGGCGAAATGGCCTACCCGAATTGCAGGTGATGACACTGCCCGGTAAGGAAGTCCACACCGTACCCTTTGACGAGGAGGACTATTCCCTGCGCGTGCGGCCGGGCCGGGAGTGGGCTACCACCGTCCTGCGGTTCACCTACGCATCTCTGACGACACCCGCCACCGTGTATGACTACGACATGGAGACGCGAGAGCGGGAGTTCAAGAAGCAAACCGAGGTGCTGGGAGGCTTTCAATCCGCGCATTACCGGACCCGCCGCCTGTGGGCCACGGCCAGCGACGGGGCCGCCGTGCCCATTTCCGTCCTTTACGGGAAGGATACGCCGCTGGACGGATCGGCACCCCTGTATCTCTACGGCTATGGCTCCTACGGCACGGTCATGGAAGCGGACTTTGGGTCCAACCGTCTCAGCCTGGTGGGCCGGGGCTTCATCTTCGCATCGGCCCACGTTCGCGGTGGCATGGAGCTGGGCTGGGACTGGTACGAGCAGGGTAAATTGCTGCACAAGAAGAATACCTTCACCGACTTCATCGCCTGCGCCGAGCATCTGATTAGGGAAGGGTACGCTTCCCCCGGGAAGGTGGTAGCGGTGGGGGGCAGCGCTGGCGGCATGCTCATGGGGGCCGTGGCAAATATGCGGCCCGACTTGTTCCAAGCCATAGTTGCCCATGTGCCTTTCATGGACGTTCTGAATACCATGCTGGACGACACCCTGCCTTTAACCACTATGGAATACAACGAGTGGGGCAATCCCCAATCCAATGAGTTCTACGGATATATCAAGTCCTACTCACCCTACGACAACGTAACGGCCCAAGCCTACCCGCACATGCTGATTACCGGCGGCCTCAGCGATCCCCGGGTCACCTATTGGGAGCCGGCCAAATGGACCGCTCGGCTACGCGACCTGAAAACCGATGACAACCTCTTGCTCATGAAGATTCACATGGACTCGGGTCACGCTGGCGCCTCCGGCCGGTTCGAGCGGCTGAAAGAAGTAGCCCTGGAATACGCCTTCATTCTCAAGGTGCTGGGAATGGCAGGAAAATGATCGGTAGGCTCGCTACGGGGATCGTAGCTCGCGCCAGATGGCTTGCAGCAGGAAGAGCGCGCGCAGGTGCAGGCCGGTAGCGGGATCGAGCTGTAGCGGGTACGTCTCGCGCAGCACCGCCAGCGCCGCGCGGGCGATCTCCTCGAAGGGCCGGTCCGGTGCCGCTGCGACCGCGGCGCCTACTACGTCGGCCACGTGCCCGGCGATCTCCAGACTCCCCAGCAGGAAGCGCGTCGCGGCCGGCCCGCGCTGCACCGCCGACTGCCGACCTTCGCGGTCGAGGAAGGCATGTCCCATGCAGAGGACTGCCGGCTCCAGCCCTACGATGCGTTCGAGGCTGGTGCGGTAATCGGCAGCGCTGGCGAAGACGAGCGGGAAGCTACCGACCTGGCTGCCGAGCCCTTGGACCCCATCGCCGGTAAACAGCAGCCGGCGCTCCGGCCACCAGTACCCCACGAGGCCGCGGGCATGTCCGGGCAGGTGGATCGCCTGCAAGACAATGCCGCCGCCGAGATCAAGCTCCTGCCCGGCGGTAAGCCAGACGTCAACATGTGCCGGAAGCCCGATATTGTCGGCGAACTGCCCGGTGTAGGCTGTCGCCATCGCTGCAAAGGCCGGGACCTCCTCCACCAGGTCACGGTAGCTGTGCGTGTGGGCTGCGATGTCGTGAAAGAAGCGCTCCTCTGCCGAGTGAGCCATCACCTGCGCGCCGCTGGCCAAGCTACGCAACTCTTCGTTGCCGCCCATGTGATCCCAGTGACCGTGCGTGTTGAGGATGAACCGGGTGTCGGCCAGGTCCAGGCCGGCCGCTGCCAGCGCCGGACCGATCACCGCTCTGGGCGATGAGCGCACGCCGGCATCAATGATCGCCGGCTGCGGCGCCTCGATGAAATAGGCCATGACCCGACTACCCGCCGCGAACGGGCAGGTAATCCGCCATACACCGTCCAGCTCCTGTACGGCTTCGTTTCCTGACATGGCACCTCCCTCGGACGCCGGCTCGCAACCGTAGCATCCGGCCGGGGCGGCGTCAACGGGCTGTTCAGCGGGCGCCGTCCGGTGGTCGCCGGAAGTCGAGCAGGTACTCGAACGTCGTGCCCATTGTGATGTAGTTACTCGGCCAGCCAAAGATGCCGACTCGGTTCACGATGTTGGTGCGATCCCAGATGATCGTATTCCGTAGCTCGTAGCCTACCTGTCGCAGCGCCTCGATCACCGCGACGTGAATGGTGATGCGCTGATTCTCCCACCACATGTCGGGGACATTGATAACGCAGTGGCCGCCGGGGCGCAGCACTGGGAGGAGCGCAGCGAAGATCGCGCCCACTTCCTCGGTATACCGGTCGAGCGGCAAGGTGCCGAGGTCCCGGGGGTCCTGGGAGTATTGCTCCACTTTCAGATATTGGTCGTTCCGGCGGAGGTCACCGCGTCTGCTCTTGTTTTTCCGCCGACGATTGAGCAGGTTGGCATAGGGCGGTGAAGTGAAGACGAGCGCCACGGACTCCGCCCGGAGCTGCTGACGAATGGCTCGCGCATCGGCAACGAGCGCCAATTGACGGGTACCGTCATGGCTCTCGGCCGTAGCCGCCAGCCGCTCTTGGGCCCCCGCCACATAGTTGGGCTGGAGGTCGCAGCCGACGGCGTTGCGCTCCAGGTCTTGGGCCGCGAGCAGGGTGGTGCCGCTGCCGACAAACGGATCGAGCACCAGCTCCCCACGATGGGTGAATAGCTCAATGACCGCTTTGGCCAAGGCAATGGGGAAGGTGGCCGGGTGGACACGCTTGTCTCGAACATCGCGCGATTCATACGCGAACTGCCAGACCCCAATCTGTCGCTTTATCCACTCCTTGGCCGTCAGGCAGTTGAGATGCTTCGGCGGGCAGTCGCAGATTCGCTCTGTGCCGATGTCGCTCGGCAACGGCTCGAGAGCAGGAGGCACAGCGGTTGTGGTAGACATAAATAACAGCCTCTTGAAACTGGGGCGCTGGGTAGGGCATTGCCTCGGACGGCTGCGCTCACTCCGGCCCGCTCCCAGCGGGAGGAGGGCGCGGATTCCCGCTTGCGCGGGAATGACGGAGGGCTGCACCCGCCTCGGCTCCCGGCCGCCGGATAGTTTGCAGACACGTCCTAGTTTAGGATTAAAGTTCTAATCACGCAAACCGAGCAACTTGGGAGTAACACCGCGCTGCCTCAGAAGACCTCGGCTTCAACGACTTTCCTCCACATGAACTGCACGACGAGGCGCAGGATCGCCGCAATGGGTACCGCGAGGATCATGCCCATGATTCCACCGAGGACGGCGCCGGAGAAAATGGCGAACATGGTGAGTACCGGGTGCAGCTTCACCACCCGGCCGACGACATTGGGGATCACGAAATAGTCCTCGGCATGGCGCAGCACAAAGTACACCAACGCGATGACGCCCCCGTACACGAACGGCGACCATCCAAAGGGCGGGGGCTGCCCAAAGGAGACCATCACAGCCAATCCCCCGGCCGTGATGGGGCCGACATAGGGAATAAGCTCGAGGAAGCCGGTAGCAATGGCCAGCACGAGGGCAAAGCGCACGCCGAGGATCGTGAGTGCAATGTAGGTGACAGTACTCATGATGACGACGAGGGCCAGCTCGCCGTAGATAAACCGCACGACGATCCGATCAACCCGCTGCGCGAGCGGACCGAACTCGGTACGAAAACGGGCCGGTATCTGGCGCCGCGCCAGGCGGCCCAAGCGGTCCAAGTCAATGAGGAGGTAGAAGGTCGCGACCAGCGTGAGGAGGAAGTGGAGGACAAGCTCAAGCACATCGACCGCTGTTTCCAGCAGCCGAGGAGTCGCAAGCGTCACGAGGTCATTGAGCGCAGGGCCGACCTCGGCCACCAGCGGCTCAATGTCTATCTTCCAGCCGAACAGCATAATGGACTCGGCCGAAGTCAAGAGCACGATCAGTTGGTCCACTAAGCCAGGCAGGGCGTCACCAAGGTCCTGTATCTGGCCGAGCAAGAGCGGCGAGGTCGTCACCCACAACCAGGCAATAGCCGAGCCAAGCGCTAGGTAGATGCCGGTGACGGCCACGATGCGTGGCACACGCAAGTATCGGCAGATCAGCTTGACGATCGGATTGAGCAGATAGGCCAGGATAAGCGCCCAGAGGAAGGGCGCGACGATCCCTCGGACCGCAAAGAGGAATACAACCGTGGCCGCGATCAGCGCCCAGAAGACGGCGATGCGCCCTCGTGGCCCAAGGACCCATCCCTCACGTGGCCGCAGCAGCGGCGCCGGCTCCGCCGCCGTGTCTTCATCGCGTGAGCGGGCGGGCGGCTGCCGCCTAGCCGGGCGGCGCGGGGTAGCTGCTCCTGGCGACATGACTGGAGCGCTGCGACTTGCGGGCTCTGAGGGAGACGATGCGGTCACTTCGCGCTACCACCTGGGCAATACGTGTGCGAGGCGCTGGAACGGGGAGGCCGGATGAACTCTCCCTTGAAGAGAAATCTACCTAAGGATACCACGCTCAGGCTGCCACCATCAACCGTTCTCTGCCGGCACCGGCCGCAACTAAGCTCACCGCCGCGGTACCCGGTTCCTACACGCGCGGTGTGCTCTCTACCCGAACGAATCCGGGGTGTGGAAGTTCGCCGTAGCCCGGTCGCCATGCGCCTGTGCCAACGAGTACTAGCATGGGGTTAGCTGGGCACACTGCCGTCAGCTGCCGCTGTTGCCGCTGTTGCCGGCCGCTCGGTCGGCGGGGCAGTGGGAGCAGTGCGGCCACCCCGCCGCGAGCGACGGTGGCGCTTGCGCGTGGTCTTCCCTTTCGCCTGTCCGGCTGGTGCTGCCTTGCGACTTGGGGGCTGGATTGCATAGACCCCGGTCACAACGCGCCCCCGCACATCCGGTAAGAAGTCGAGCGCAATACGGCCTTCGCGCAGCAGCTGGCGGATGAATTGCGCCCCGTGACTAGGTAGCCCGATGTACACGACGCCGTGCAGGGTCTGCAGCGGTATCGCCGCCTCACTCTCCAGACTGAACTGGCGGCGAATATCCGCCACGCTGGCGTAGGGGCGGCTCTGGATGTACCCCCACAGGTTGCCCTTGGTAACGTTCTTGGCCATCACTGGGAGTATAGCGGCGTTGCGGGTCGTTGGCAGTCCTCACTCCCTGGATATGAGATTCGACACGCCGTTGAGCAGCGACGCGATACTTTCGTAGACGGCAGTGAGGAGATTGGCTATCTGGTCGCCCAGGACCATCAGCATGACGACCAGCGTGACGGCAAAGAGCGCGATGACGAGCGCGTATTCGACAACGCCCTGGCCTTGCTGTGGCTCCGAACCGCCACTTGCGCGCATGGGTGTGGGTATCCGGCGAGACACTAGGCGGGCCGCTCCGGGTGGCGGCGGCTCACGGATGGCGAGCGGTTATCAACCGGCCGCGCAGCGACCATCGTGCCACGTGTTGCCTGGCCACTTCGCTCGCGAACCTTGGCTTTGGCGGCCAGGTCGCGCTCTTCTTGCTCCAGGGCAGCAAGCTTATCGAACTGCCGGGTGCGGCGGTAATAGGCCCAGCGCTTATACCGAACAATCTGATCCGAATACTCGCGCCAGTCATGCGAGTATTCATCCCTCGGGAAGGCCGGGGCATTCGGATCATCCGGGGCCACAAGGAGGTCATCTGCGTACCGCAAGAGCAGCCTTGCTACCTGCACACAGATGAGAAAGGCGCCTAACGCCGCCCAAAACGCATAACTGCCGAACTGAAAGCGCCAAAACTGTGACAGGAGGAAGAAGCAGACTATCAGTGCAACGGGCGCCAACGTAAGCGCGGCGAACGTGATGAGGAAGGCGAGCATGGGGCGTGCGACATCGCGCATCTGGAGAATGCCTCCTCCCCCGGCCCCGGAACTCACCAGCCGGTCGGTCGGATACCGCTGCCATTGTAGGCGGCCAGCCCGAGCCGGTCAATACACGACGGCGACAGAGGGAGTGGGTGTGCGCCCCGGCCTAGCCTCGGAGCCGGCTCTCGTCAGCGGCCCTCTTCGCGCGGCAGCTGCGGGAGTAGTGGTGGACGCTCGCCCTCGATGGGCGGCAGCCTCGGCTCGACTTGAGACTTGGGGACGACACTGATCGAGATCGAGTCCCAGCCATCCGCTCCGTCGGGCAGCGACGCCGTGTGCTCGGACGGCTGCAAGTTGCCCTGGCCGTCGGTAGCCCGTACTAGCAGGCGGTACGATCCGGTCGTCGGCTTCCACGGCACCGTCCACAGGGACCACGCATACTGGGAGAGCGGCGGTCTTATGTCAGCGGTCATCCACGTCCGCGCTTCGTCGGCGCTCACCTCAACCTTGGCAATGCCGCGCGGCCCGGCAAACGCCACGCCCCCAATGACGTGCTCTGTGCCGGCTGCGATGCGGTCGCCATTCATCGGCACATCAATGCGTGACATGGTCTTGACGGTAGCGATGTCGCTCCAGCTTCGTTTTTGCCAGAAGCCGATGTAGTCATGATCCACCAGCTCGATCTTGGTGATCCACTTGACATTCTTCATGCCGTAAATCTCCGGGAGCAACAAGCGGATGGGGAAACCATGCTGGGGGGGAAGCGGCTCGCCATTCATTTTCCAGACTACTAGCGTGCCTGGATCCATCGCCTTCTCGATAGGAAAGCTGTCGCTGTAGTTGTCGGCCGCGTGAACCACTACGTCCCGTACCCCCGTGCCGATACCGGCGGTTTCCAGGAGCGTCATCAACGGCACACCCTCCCACCGGGCATTGCCAATAAACTCGCCCCCCACCGGATTGCTGATGCAGATGAGCGTGTGGATTTGCTCACGGGAGGCCATCGCCGTGATGTCATCGTACTTGAGGGTGTAGGGCCGCTCGACCAGCCCGGTCACCTCCAACTTCCAGTCCGCTGCGTCAACGGTCGGGTCCCTGAAGTTCTTCGAGACCGTGTAGTGATCGTCAATGGGCGTGATTTCGGGCTGCATCCCCGGTGCGCGGGCATCCCCGCCGCCCATGGTCAGCATGCTGCTCCCGAAACCCCGGGTGAGGAACTGCCAGAGACCGATCCCGGCGACAACGAGCACGCCACTCCACGTGAGCTGACTGAAGGTGATGCGGCGGGCCTGCGGCTGCCCCGGCGGCGTTGCCGGCTCGGTCGAAGGAGTGAGCGCCGGGATGCCCAGCGTGGTCTGCAAAGCCACGAGCACCATGCCGAACGTGGCCACACCGAGGAGTCCCGTGACGAACTCCAACCCGCGATTCTGGACGGCCGGTAGGAGCAGCCACAACACGAGCCACACGATGGTCGGCAGACCACCGGCGAGGAACCACGTCTCGTGTGCCCGCGTCGTGAGCCGACGGCGGTGGCGCCGGATCGCCACCACCAGCCCCCAGAGTGTGCCCAGCAAGAGCTGCCCACCAAGCAGCAACGTGAAACCGAGCGGTTTGAGGGCCTCACCAAACGTGGCGATACCATCGGCTTGGGCACTGACCGGGGTAACCGTCGGTACCCACTGCGCGATCAGCTCAATCGGCATGAAAGCCTGAAAGGCGAGGCGCAAGAAGAGCATCACGGCCGTCGCGCCGATGGTGGCCAACAATCCGACCGCCAGACCCTGCCAGATCCGTCCGGGGTTGAGCTGAGAGGCGCCAGCGCCGTTTCCAGGTCCTGCGCCACTATCCATCACAGTGCCCCTTCCCTTCTATAACTACGGCTCTATAACTACGGCTACCCGGTCTTCAGTCAGTATACACAAGGCAGCGCCGGATAGTGTGTACGCTACATCACGGTACCGGCCGCAGTCGGTATCTGCTACCGGGCGACAGCGGCTCCCGGCCAGCGCTCTCCCTCGACGGCGCGGCAGGCAGCTTCAGCCCACCGGATCACTTCGTCGCTCACGCCGAGGCAGCGACAGGCCGCCAGGGCATACCAGCCGAGGCCTAGCCCGGCGCTCTCGCCGCCCAAGCGCGGCGGTACCGGATCGCGGGGAACGGCGGCATAAATCAGGTCAATGTGCTGGTGATGACGCGCCAGAGCCGCACAATCAGATGGGGATAGGTGGTGCGGCTCCGGCGTCGTCACCGGCGGGATGTCCTCCAGCTGGATGCCCAGCGGGCGGCACAGCCGTTGTGGGCCGGGCGGCGCGGGCCGTGGATCGTCGGCCGTATCCACCAGCACAATATCGAGGCCCGCTTCTTCCTTCGTTTCGCGGATCGCGGCTGCATCGGGTAGCTCGCCCGGCTCGACGTGTCCGCCCGGCGGCAGCCACATATCCAGCTTCTTGTGCCGATGCAGGAGCACCGCGCCGTCATGGACGACGAACACCGCCACGGTGAACTCGCGCTCCGGGCGGGCGCTCGCCTCGGTCTCGACCGGGCGTGATGTGCTCATACTCACCATCCGCGCGAGAGGGTGTAGCTACTCCGGCGCGGCCAGGATGGCGGCCGCGTAGTCCTCGGCATTATCCTCGGGGTCGTATCCCAGCTCGCGCTGGGCGCTGGTGATGTCCCAATAGCGCCGCGTGTTGCCGGAGATGGCGTTATACACCCCATAGGGGACGCCCGATTCGATGGACCGCCAGGTGAGCTGGGCCATATCGCGGGTACTCAACCAGGTGGCCAAGCTGCGCGGCGACGTAGGCTGATCCAGGAACGAGCCAATGCGGAGGCAGATCACGCGCAACCCGAAGGTGTCGGCGTAGTAGCGTCCGAGCGCCTCGCCAAATGCCTTGGATGCTCCGTAGTAACCATCGGGGCGCACGGGCAGTAGCTCCGGCCGCTGCGGGACGCCGTCCCGCTCGTACATGCCCATGACGTGGTTGGTACTGGCAAAGACGACACATCCCACAGCGCACCGGCGAGCCGCTTCGTACACGTTGTAGGCGCCGACGATATTCTTGGGCAGAATTGACGACCACGGCGACCCGGTGCCGGGGTCCGCGGCCAGGTGTACGACGGCATCCATACCCTCGCAGGCAGCCACCATCTGCGCCAGGTCCGTGATGTCGGCAACGACAACCTCGTCCCGGCCCTGCTGCGGGAGGACGGTGCGGTGGTACATGAGCCGGAGCCGATACCTCCGGTGCAGCTCGTCGCGCAGCGCGCGCCCGATCTTCCCCGCGGCGCCGGTGACGAGCACACGCTTGGCCGCGTCCGGCTGGCTGGCCAGAGCCGCACGGATGGTGCCAGGTGCGGTGCGGCTCTGGCCAGCCAGCGTTGCGCTCATCGTGGACGCTCCTTTTTCGGCGTGGTTAGGCCCTGTTGACATTTCTCGGTCATTCCCGCGCAAGCGGGAATCCAGAGCGGGTGCGCTGGCAGTTGCCCCAGGCGCCTGGATTCCGGCTTCCGCCGGAATGACACATATGGAGGTAGTGGAGCACACATAGCTCAACGGGCATCATAGCAAAGCGCCGTGGGCACGTGAGCTGCGCCGCGACGTGAGCCGCAGCCCGCTTCCACAGGACAGCGGATCGCGCTATAGTTAGTCGGGCGCCCGCTTGTAGCTCCTGGCAACACACCAGGCGGCGGCGCGATGATCGAGAAAGGACAGCCCCATGTCCGCGCAAGCACCGCAGACCACCGACCGTTTCTTCGCCGAACAGTACGGCCTCGGCGCTTCCGAGCTTGGCCGACTGCTCGACCTGGCCTTGTCGCGCGGTGGAGACTATGCCGATGTCTTCGCGGAATACTCGCTCCGCCGCAACATCAACTTCGAAGAAGAGGCCATCAAATCGGCGAGTGCCAGTACCGCGCAAGGGGTAGGCGTGCGGGTCGTCAGCGGCGACGCCATCGGCTACGCCTATAGCGAAGACTTCACCCGGTCCAGCCTGCAACGGGCAGCGCAGACCGCCGGGAATATCGCACAGGCGGGTGGGCAGCGCGAACCGATTGCCGTAGCAACGGTGCCGCTCCCCGACCACTATCCGGTGGAAAACCCCGCAGTCAACGAGCCGGCCGAGGCGAAGCTCGCCCTGATCCGTCGGGCCGATAGCACGGCGCGGGCCTACGCGCCGACGATTACACACGTCATGGTGATGTTTGCCGAAGAGGAGCGCCGCACCATGGTTGCCACGAGCGAGGGCACCCTGGCAGCGGACGTGCAGCCCCGGGTGACGCTCGCACTGCAAGTCGTGTCCGAACGCAACGGCGACCGGCAAAGCGCGTTTCAAGGGAGCGCGGCGCGAGAAGGGTTGGCGTACTTCACCGGCGAGTACTCGCCCGAGGCGACGGCTCGCGATGCCGCGCGGATGGCGACCACGCTGCACGACGCCGTAGACGCCCCGGCCGGCGCGATGCCGGTCGTGCTGGGACACGGCTGGTCCGGCGTCCTGCTGCACGAAGCCGTGGGCCACGGTTTGGAGGCCGATTTCAACCGCAAGCGGACCAGTCTCTATACGGACCGCCTCGGCGAACAGGTTGCCGCCCCCGGCGTGACCGTGATTGACGACGCCACCCTGCCCGGCTATATCGGCTCGCTGAATATGGACGACGAGGGCACACCGGGGCAGCGCACCGTGCTCATCGAGGACGGCGTCTTGGTGGGTTACATGCACGATTGGATCAGCGCCCGGCACTTTGATACTGCCCGGACGGGTAATGGCCGGCGCCAGGACTATCACCATTACCCGGTCCCGCGCATGACCAACACGTACCTGCTCGGTGGCGAGGCGGACCCCGAGGAGATCATCCGCTCCGTAGACAAGGGTGTGTACTGCTCCAACTACTCCGGCGGACAGGTCAACATCAGCAACGGCGACTTTGTGTTCAGCACAGTAGAGGCGTATCTCATCGAGGGCGGCAAGCAAACAGCGCCACTCAAGCACACCAGCCTGATCGGGAACGGACCGGCGCTCCTCCGTAACGTCACCATGATCGGCAGCGATCCCGACATCCCGAAGCGCACCGGGACGTGCGGCAAGGAGGGCCAGGGCGTGCCCGTCGGCGCTGGGGTGCCGACGCTGCTCGTCTCGGAGCTCAACATCGGAGGCACGCAGCAATAGGTAAGACGCCCACTCCCAGGGGAAGTGGCACAGCTCTAGCAGTCAGGAGTACATGAGATGTCCGACAATGGCGCCGACCTCACCGAACGGGACTACCTCGACGTTGCCGAAGCCGCCGTTGTGGCCGCGCGACAGGCCGGGGCAGAGGAGGCGGAGGCCGCGGTCGGAGCCGGCAACGACTTTTCGGCGACGGTCCGGCAGGGCAAAACGGAAAAACTGCTTGAATCCGGTTCCAAAGGGTTGTCTCTGCGGGTGTTCGTCGGTGGAAGGGCAGCCTCGGTCTCCACGAGCGACTTTGCCCCCGCCGCCATTCGCCGCGCAGCGAGCGACGCTGTGGACCTGGCAAAGATCAGCGATCCCGACGAGCACGGCGGCCTGCCGGAAGCCGGCTTTGGCCTGTCCGCCGATCCGGCCGCCCTGGAGACATACGATCCCGCGACCGCCAAGCTGACCCCGGAGCGCCTGATCGAATGGGCCGGGCGTGCCGAGCAGGCTGCGTTCGATACCCACGCTCGCGTGACGAACTCGGACGGCGGCACGGCGGGGCGCACCACGATGCGGGTGAGTCTGGCCAACAGCAGCGGCTTTGCCGCTTCCTATCGCCGCAGCTCCTGCGGCATCGGGATTGAGGCCATCGCCGACGACGAGGACGGCAAGAAACGCAACGGCTGGTGGTGGACCAGTCACCGGAGCGCCAGCCAACTCGAGTCGCCGGAGGCCGTGGGGCGGCAGGCCGCCGAGCGCACGGTGCGGCAGTTGGGCGCCCGCCAAGCGCCGACCGGCGCCGTCCCGTTGGTCTGGGACGTGACCGTGGGGCCGGCGCTGCTGGGGATTTATGCTCGCGCCGCCGACGGACACGCGGCCTATCGGCGGTCAACCTTCCTGCTCGGGCGCGAGGGCGAGACCATCGGCTCGGCGAACGCGGTCATTGTGGATGACCCGACGCGCCCCGGGCTGCCCGCCAGCCGTCCCTTCGACGGCGAGGGCCTGCCCACGCAACGCAACGTACTCTTCGACGCCGGCCGGTTCACCGACTTTCTGCTGGACACGTACAGTGCCCGCAAGCTGGGCAAGACCAGCACCCACAGCGCCGGGCGCGGTGGCGCGTTGACGACCGTGACGACATCCAACTTCTACCTCGAACCGGGCACATATACCCCGGACGAGATCATCGCCTCGGTGGACCAGGGCCTCTTTCTCACCGACCTCATCGGGTTTGCCGAGAACATCACCACCGGCGATTTCTCGCGCGGCGCCGGCGGTATCTGGATCGAGGGTGGGCGGCTGACCTACCCGGTGAGCGAGATCAACATCTCCGGCCACCTCGCCGAGATGCTGTCCAACCTCGACATGGTGGCGAATGACCTCCGGTTCCGCAGTGGTACCGCCGCGCCGACCTTCCGTATCGACACGATGATGGTCAGCGGCCAGTAGGGCCACCCTAGGACCGTTCGTAGGGGCGCAGCATGTTGCGCCCCTACAGATGTATTACACATTCTATACTATCACACGCTCCGAATTCCTCTTGATAGCCGGCATCCGTCGGTATATGATTTGACTGGCTGGCCACATGACCAAGCGAGGGGAGAACAATCATGGCTGACGGGAGCAGCGCTGAAGCGGTCATTGAGGTAGACGGCCTCACCAAACTCTATGGGTCGGTGATCGGAGTTCAGGACCTCTCGTTTAACGTACAGCGCGGTGAGGTCTTTGGCTTCCTCGGCCCCAACGGCGCCGGGAAGACGACCACCATCAGGACACTGCTCGATGAGATCCGGCCGACCGAGGGCCGGGCCTCGATTCTGGGTCTCGATACCCACGCCAAGGCAGTGGAGATACGCCGGCACCTCGGCTACATTCCCGGCGATCTGGCCCTCTACCCCAACCTGACCGGCCGCGACACCATCACCTTCTTTGCGAACTTGCGCGGCGGAGTGGATTGGTCATACGTGAACGAGCTTGCCGAGCGGCTCAACGCCGACCTCTCCAGGAAAGTGGGGAACCTCTCTACCGGCAACCGTCAGAAAGTCGGAGTGATCCAGGCGTTTATGAACCGACCGGACGTGCTCATCATGGACGAGCCAAGCTCCGGTCTGGACCCTCTGGTCCAACGCGAGTTCCAGAACATGGTGCGCGAGGTCGCTGCCGACGGACGGACCGTTTTCCTCTCCAGCCATACGCTATCGGAGGTGCAGCGTGTGGCCGGACGAGTCGGGATCATCCGCCAGGGTCGGCTCGTCACCGTCGAGTCCGTCGCCGATCTCCGGTCGAAGGCGATGCGGCAAGTCGAGCTGGAGCTTGACTCGCCGGCGGAGGCTGCGGTGTTCGCGGCCGTACCGGGCGCGCGCGACGTGACGGTCGAGCACAACCACGTGAGACTATCCTTTGATGGTGACATGGGCGCACTCCTGCAAGCTGCGAGTGAGCACCACACCATCGTTGACATCACCACCAACGAGGCCGACCTCGTAGAGATTTTCCTCACGTACTACCACGATGAGGAGGTGACGGACTGATGTTAGCGACCGTCTTCACCAAGACCATCCGAGATCGCTGGCTGGGGTGGACCATCGCCGTCGTCAGCCTCATTTTGTTGATCTTGTACGGAATGGCGGTCTACCGCCAGATTGATCTATCCATGTTCGCCTCGCTACCGGAGGCCTACGTCGCGCTGATCGGCATCCGTGAGGACGTTGACGCTGGTGGCCTGGCCGTCGGCGCAATCCACGGCCTCTACGGCGCCATCACACTGGCGGCGATGGCCCTGGCGATGGGCGCTGCCTCTGTCGCTGGCGAGGAGCGCGACGGGACCATGGGCATCCTGCTCGGCAATCCCAAGGGCCGGACCCACGTGCTCCTTTCCAAAGCTGCGGCGATGGTGCTGCTCGCGGCGTTGAGCGTGCTCATCTTGTGGGGCGCGGTGTATGCCATCGCGGCCATGCTGGGCGTTGAGATCGGGGGTCTGGACGTGGGGGCGCTCTCCCTCCACATGTTCTGTAACGTCCTCTTCTACGGCTTTCTGGCGATGGCCATCAGCGCCTGGACCGGCAACCGGGGAGCGGCAGCCGGCGTGACAACCGCGGTGATCGTCCTCTCTTTCTTTGCCGTCGGCCTGCTGCCGCTTATCGAGGACCTGAAGGAACTGGTCAAAGCTTTCCCGTGGTACTACTTCGACGGCAGCAAGCCGGTCTACAACGGCGTCAACTGGGGCCATCTTGGCGTGCTGCTGGCCGGCGCTGCGGTTTTTGGCGCCATCGCCGTGATCGGCGTCAATCGCCGCGACCTGAAGGGGCAGTCCGTCGGTGTAACGCTGATAGATCGGCTGCGCGGCAACCCGCTGACCAGGAAGGTCGTCGGACAGCTCGCCGGTTCGGCTCGGGTCTCCTCGATCTGGCTCAAGGCGGCCTCGGAGTATCAGGGATTGCTGCTGGTCACGGCGGCGGTGATGTTCTTGATGATGGGCCTGATGATGGGTCCCTTCTACAAAGCCATCCCTGAGGCGAGCCTGAAGGCTTTCGAGGGCTTGCCGGAAGCCCTGATCGCGTTGGCCGGCGGTGGGAACATCAGTACCCCGGAGGGCTGGTACCAGATCGAGACGTTCGGCCTGATGGCGCCGATCTCGGTCATGGTGGTCACCATTGCCATCGGAGCCGGCGCGTTGGCCGGCGAAGAATCGCGCCGGACGATGGGGCTGCTGCTCGCCAACCCGGTCCGGCGCTCGCGGATTGTGCTCGAAAAGAGCTGGACGATGACGATCTACGCCTTTGCCGTGGGATTCGCAACCTTCGCCGGAGTCGCGCTCGGCTCCCTGCTCGCGGACCTCGGCATGGACATCGGCAACATCGCCGCAACCTGCATGCTGCAAACTTTGCTCGGTCTGGCCTTCGGCGGGCTGGCGCTGATCCTGAGCGCCGGCACGGGGCGAACGAGAATCGCCGTCTTCGCGACGATTGGCGCCGCGCTCGTGTTCCACCTGCTCAATGGGTTCGCAGCGCTCAACGAGAGCATGGCGGACGTGGTCCAGTGGCTGCCTTTCTACTACTACCTGGGCAACGATCCGTTGAACAACGGCATGGATTGGAGCCACGCGGCGATTCTCGCCGGACTGGCAGTGATCCTGATTGCGCTTTCGGTCGTGCTGTTCGAGCGACGGGACATCCGGCAGACGGGCTAAGGCACGTCCGCATCGTACCGAACTGCCGGGGTGAGGCGCGGAATTCGGGCTAACGCTCCCAGTCCAAGACCACACCCAGCCACTCGGCCGGTCCTTGCGCTAGCCGCGCAAAGGCAGCCGGTGCCTCCGCAGCCGGTACAACGTCGGTGATGAGGTTGTCCACCTTCAGGCGACCGGCAGCGATCAACTCAAGGATGCCCAGGCGGTTGCGCGATTGCGTCCACGGGAACGTGTGGTGTGGCAGTAGGGGGGCGCTGGGCTGAAAGGCCCCGATGATGGTCAGCTCCTTGCGCTGGAGTTCATCGAACAGGGAGATTTCGACCGTGCCGGGGAGACTGCCCACAATCACGATGCGGCCGCCGACACCGGCTATCCGCAGCAAGGTGGGGAAGGTGCGCGGGGTGTTCGTGCATTCGCAGCCTACATCCACGCCGCGCCCGGCGGTGATCCGCTGCACTGCCGCGATGACATCTTCCGTCGCCGCGTTGACCACTGCATCGGCACCATTCGCACGAGCAGTAGCCAGCCGCGTTGCCACCAGGTCAATGCCGATAGCTGGTCGCCCGCCGGCGAGCTGCGCGAGCTGCAGGGTCAACTGTCCGACGACGCCCTGGCCCATCACGGTGACCGCCTCATCAAGAGCGATGGCGGCCTTGCGGACACCGTGCAGCGCCACGCTGCCGAGCACAGCGAAAGGTGGCCTGCTCATCAGTCAGGCCAGCGGGGACAACTTGCAGGTACTCCGGGGCGCGATGCCCGGTCTTGCCGGCCGGTTGCTCGCTCAAGTCAACGAGTGCATGGCTGGCATGGCCCTTCTGGGTCGCTACCCGGTCGCCGGGCCGTACCGCAGTGACCGCTGCACCGACCTGCTCGACGACGCCGACGAACGAGTAGCCGGGGCGCACCGGAAAGCGGTGCGGGCCGCTCGGGGCGAGACCCTGAAAGCCTTTGACCTCGGTGCCGGCGCTGACCAAGGTGCGCGTCGCGCGGACCAGCACCTGGTGCGGCGCCGGCGCCGGTACGTCAAAACGCTCGATCTCCCCCCGGCCGGGGCCAGTGAATACCAGCCGGCGTGCCCCGCGCACCCCGCTTGACCGAGCACTCATACACCCAGCTCCCGGCGTTGGTGAGCGGGTACGCGCCCGGCCGCCGTCCAGCCCCGCGCAGCGTAGTAGCCGGCGATCATCGCATCTAGCTCCGCTTGGGTGAGCGCGGTGCCGCTGGCGGGGCCGTCCCGCAGTGGCTCGACCAGCAGGCGCGGCGGCAACGTGTCGTCCGCGCGGCTCCACCCCTCGCGCTCGTTGTAGACCTTCTTCAGCGTGCTAATGTGTGCGCCAACCTGCCGTACCTCGGCAGCGTCCACGTCCCAGCCGGTCACGAGCCGCCAGAACTGCGCGGCGTCGTCCTCGAAGTTGTCGAGGCACTTGCGGATGAACTTGCAGAGGATCAGTGAGTCCATGACCGCTTCTCGGTCCTCGGCGTCTGCTGCAAGCTGCCCTCGTGAGGCGTCGGCCGCGAGGCGATCTACTTGCGTGGAAAAGTCGGCTTCATAGGTGGGCACCCGGTTGTGGCAGGCGCCGCGCGACCCAATCGCTAGACCCAGAGCCATCGTCTTCAGGCTGCGTGGCTCGTAGCCGGGTAGCTCCAGCCCCTTCACGTGCATGGCCCAGGCCGCCGAGCCGTGACCCAAGTGGGCAGCAGCACGGCGCGATCCTTCCGCGAGGAGGTGCCCAAATCCTTCGCGTCCGCCGATGCGTTCGACCAGCATGGCAGCCGCTTTCTTGTTCCCAAAGTGCAGGTCCAGGCCGTCGAGAGCGCCGCGATCCAGCACACCTCGTTCGGCCCCCTCCATCGCCCACGCAATCGTGCCGCCGGTTGAGATAGTGTCCATGCCCAGCTCATCGCAGCGTGCCGCGAGGTGGAGCACGAAGTCCGGATCGTCAATACCGAGCAGCGGCCCCAAGGCAAAGAGCGTCTCATATTCCAGGCGACGGTGCCCATTCGAGGTGCGAAAGAGCTGCTCGCACCCGATGGTGCAGTTCGCACAGGCCGTGCGGCGCACGTGACGGTCGGTGTGCAGGCGCTCCCCGCTCAAGCGCTCGGCGCCCTCGAACGTGGCCTGCTGAAAGTTGCGCGTAGGCAACGTCCCTAGCCGGTCGAAGGTCAGCAGATTGGCGACGGTGCCCAACTCGCGGTACTTTGCCGTATCCGGCCCCAAGCTGCGTTCCCGCAGCCGCCCCGCCGTCGTCGCTAGCTCCTCCGGGTGGGCAACGGGCACCGACCAACCGCCGCACAACGCCAACGCCTTGAGGCGCTTGCTGCCCATGACCGCTCCGGTCCCGGTGCGCCCGGCGTGGCGCCCGTCGTTGCTAATCGTGGCGTAGCGCACCAGCGACTCGCCGGCCGGACCAATCGAAGCGACCCGCCAGCGTCGGCCAAGCTGCGCCCGCACGGCCGTGGCGGTAGCGTCGGTGTCACGTCCCAGGAGATCGGCCGCGTCGAGAAACCGGACGGTCGGCTGCGCCTCCTGCGGTCCGAGCCACGAGATCGCTACCGTTGACCAGCGTGCTGCGGCGCCTAGCAACACCACGGCATCGCAGCCGCAGCGCTTCAGCTCCAGCGCCAGGTGGCTCGACGAGAGCGAGTCGCCGATGAAGCCGGTCAGCGGTGATCGGGCCGCGACGGTGAACTTACTCGTGGTAGTCAGCGGCGTACCGACGAGGGGACTGCCGACGAACAACAGGGCGTTGTCCGGGCCGAGAGGGGCGGCCTGCGGCGGCGTCAGGTCGTAGAGCAGCCGCGTAGCCAGTCCGGTCCCGCCCAGCACGGACCGCAGCATCTCGGCCGGCAACGGCTCCACCCGCCACGCCTGCCGCGTCAGGTCTACGACAAGCATCCGGCCGTGGTAGCCGCAAAGACGGTCACTCATGCCACAGTTTTTCTCGTCACCGGCCAACTGCCCCCGGCCGCGCTGGAAATCAGCAGGAGGTGGTCGCCATCCGCCAGCGGCGCGTCTGCCCGATCAATGAACTCGCGACCATTGCGGTTGAGCAGGTAGCCGGTACAGAGCGAGTGACCATCCGGCGTGAGGACCGGCCCCACCAGCGCCGGGCACGCCGCAGCGAGCGCAGCCAGCGCGTCCGCGACGGTCGCGGCGCTCGCCGCACCACTTCCCCCATTGTCACCGCGCCGCTCGCCCAGCCGCACCTCGACCGCGCGCCGCGCCGCCCGCAGCCGCGCAATCCCAAACAGCTCGACTGTGCAGCGCATCGTCATCGTGACAACTCTTATACCATTTGATGATAACGAGACCTGAAAGTAGCTAGCGATGTTCCAACGGTTCATCCATGCTGGGGGCACCACGCAGGAGTGGAGGACAGCAGATGCTTGGTCGGCCGCTGAAAATCGATTGGCACCCGGCGGATACACCGGCGGCGCTGCAGACAGTCTACCAGGCCGAAGGCGACAACGGTCTGCGGACTCGGCTGCCGGTAGTGGCCTGCCAGGCCGAGGCCGAAGCGCTGCCTTTCGCAGCCGGGAGCTGTGATCGCGTGATGGCTAACCACATGCTCTACCACGTGCCCCATCAGGAGCAGGCGCTACGCGAGCTGCGCCACGGCAAGCCACCCCACCAGTGTTTGGATTTTGGAGACATAAAAGGGATCGCGAAGCAGAACACCATATTCGTGATTGCTTGTCAATCCGCCGCGAGTCAAATTAGCCGAGGTCACGATAGCCAGGCCTTTGTCAAATACATAGACTTTGGCATGCAAACCGGGTAAATAGGTGATCGCCAAACCGGGAAGGGATTTCGCCAGATGTAAGAGAGCAGCTATATCGAGCGATCCGCTTACCAAACTATCAATAGCGAGATTCGTTACAATAGAAACGTGCATATCTCCTCGGTTTCTCTTACTGCTAATGATCTTTCCTATTCTCTCCAGAGGTTCCTTTCCGATAAATGGAGACATCATCGTCAGGGAGACCACTCATAGGGAACTCTCCTTGTTGGTAACAGTTGATTCTAGCCAATTTGCTGAACCACGACTGCGAGGCGCCAGCCGTCGCGTCCCTAGCCAGGCGGCGGTCACGAGGAGCGGCCAGACGACGCGCGATTGGTTGGGGTAGGCTAGTGCGAGCGGCGCCGTTGCGGCTGAGAGCAGTAGGACGACCATGATGACCGGCCAGAAGGGACGTTGCGCGAGCGCCAAGCGCTGCCGGATCGTGAACAGCGCCTCGGCCATCGGGATGAGCAGCAGCACCGAGTTCCACTCGTAGAGCGGGGGAATCGCCAGCGACGTGGCGATGACGGCGGGGGCGACGAGGCCGGCGACCTCCGGTAACGCGCCACCGGGCCGCTGCCGCACCAGTCGGAGCGCATGCCACGCCACCAATACGATCACCGCCGCTTGCAGGAGCAGCGTCAAGAGCCAGGTCCAGTTGGTAGCCGGAGTGAGCCGCAGCAGCAGGCCCACTGTGCTCACCGGCGCCGCTACCCGCGCATAGGTCACTGCCTCCTGTCCCCAGGCCGCCACCCAATCGGGCGCTACGGCAAAGCCGGCGGCCAGCAGCAGCCCGACGCCTCCGAGGCACCCCAGCCACAAGCGCCGCCAGCCTGGCCGTCCCCAGGCGGCGACCAGCAGCATCGGCAGGGCCAGGACCACCAGCTGGGGTTTGACTATCGCTGCCGCTAGACACACACCGGCCGGAAATGGTCGTTCCTTCAGCAGCAATGACCGCACCGCCACCAGCAGGAACAGCACCAGCACGGCAAACTGCCCAAAGAGCAGGTTAGCGAGCGCCGGCGGCCAGAGCACCGCCACCAGCACCAGCCAGCGGAAGTGTCGAGCGGCGGGGTTGGCCCGCGCCTCACCCCCCGGCCCCCTCTCCATCGCCGAGCGATGGAGAGGGGGAGTCTGCCACCCGTCATTCCCGCCGTCTCGCTCGTCATTCCCGCGAAAGCGGGAATCTAGGCTACCTCTCCCCATGGGAGAGGGGCCGGGGGTTAGGTCCGGAAACCAGGTCAGCAGCCGACAGGCGGCCAGGAGCGACGCCTGTCCGATCAGCAGCCAGAGTGTCGTCGCTACCGGCAGCGGCAGCACGGCCAAGGGCGCGATCACGAGCGCTACATACGGCGGATAGGTAAAACCAAAGGCGAAGTCGTCCAGCTCGCTCGCCGGGCCGTCGCTACGAGGGGGCCGGTCGTGCATTGCCGCGAAGATGCCGGCCTTCACCTCCGGGTCGTAGATGCTGCGCCCCTCCAGTACCCACGCTCGCGTGCCGTACCAGCGTGGGAACAGGTCGGTATGAACGCCGAGCCGCTGGCCAAGCTGCCAGGTGCCCCATACGTCCAGCGCGAGTGCTGCGGCCAGGAGCAGCGCCGCTGCGAGCCGCTCGACGACGAGGCGCTGTCGAAACACCTCAGCTACCCGACCGTCCAACCGAACCGGCCGCCGCCAAGTACGGAGCCTCGTCGTCGAGCGGCTGTGTACCTGGCCGCCGGAGGGGAGCACGCCGCTCACCGCGGCGGAGCCACCAGCCGGCAGCGACGACCACGACCGGCGCGGCGATTCCCCAGATCACTGACACGGGGCTAGGCTCGATGTAGCTGGGGAAGAGCGCTACCAGCCCGATACCCCACTGCTCCGACAGGTGCTCTAGCAGCACGCTCGTTCCGTCCGTGAGGTTGTAGCGGAGGGACGGCGTGAGCAGCAGCCGGTAGACGATCCAGTATCCCGCCGCTGTCAGGACGTAGAACACACTCCACACCCCGGCGCTGTTCCAGCGGACCAGCGGCACGGCGATCAACGCTGCCAGCAGCGGCAAGATGAAGACAAGCATCCGTGCCGGTGGACTCTCGGCGCCATGCCAGCCGCTGAAGCTCGCCAGGAACCCGTAGTAGGTCACGACGACGAGCAGCAGTATCCAGGCACGCGGGACCCGTAGCCAGCCCAGCTGCGCCAGTCCCCACAGCGCCAGCACGTAAACCGGCGCGTAGATCAGCAGGCCATACTGCTGGTCGAGGAGCAGGCCGGCGGTGCCCGCAACGATATTCTCCACTGATGCCGTCCC
This sequence comes from Chloroflexota bacterium, assembly GCA_965238265.1. Lineage (GTDB taxonomy): Bacteria > Chloroflexota > UBA11872 > UBA12225 > JAJDUF01 > JAJDUF01. The sequence goes on from OZ250185.1 coordinate 44,429, forward strand.
GAACTCACCTACCACTGGTATGCCCCCAAACAGCCGGTCGTAGAAGACGAGCAGCCCCACCAGCGACGCGACGGCCGGCAGGACCAGCAACGGCCACTGCCAGCGCTGTCGCCACCCGCCGGCCAATAGCCACGTTCCGGCCACCAGCGCGGCCGTCGGACCGTAGCGCAGGTGCAGCCATGGCAGCAGTGCCACGCAGCCACCAATGAGCAACGCTCGCCACCAGCGCGGCCGGCGGCTGAGGATGGCCCGCACCGCAAGGACAAGCAGCAGTGCGCTCGGCACTTCGGGATAGATCTGATCGGCGTAGAGGAAGAGTGGCGTTGCGAACAGGGCCGCAGCCCACGCTGCGAGCGAGGGCCAGAGCGCACCGGTAAGGTCGCGGGCCAGGAGGAACACCTGCACGCCCAGCAGCCCGGTCAACACCATCATCAAGACGTGTACCCCGAAGGGATCGCCATTGTGGAAGAATGGCAGGACCATGAGTGGCAGGCCAATCGAGTGTTTCGGGTACACAGCGCCCCCCCGACCGTAGATCGCGTGCATCTCGTGCAGGTCGCGGGGATCGCCGAGATGGTGCGGGTAGAAGGGGAGGTAGTGCTGATCCCGGTAGTTGTTGTGTACGTCGAGGTCGCCGTCGCGCTGGAGAGATGTCGCAATGACCAGGTAGTGCGGCTCATCACCGGTGATGTAGTAGACGGGCTGGGCATCGCTCGTGTGGGTGGCGCGGAAGTAGGCAAACGCGCCCAGCGACACGGCGAGCCATAACCCGGCACACAGGATCACCAGCCCCGGACCGGATCGCCGCCCGCTGTCCGCCGTCTCCATGCTCTCAGGCGCAAGGGTACCAGCGCCGCCGACCGGGGGCGCTGGCGGCAGGGCCTATCCAAACTCCTGCCTTACCCCCGGTCCCGCCGCTTGACTCTCTGGTATCAGAATGATATCATAGCGATATAGTCTTCTAGCGCACTGTGGAGGTACCGCAAGGATGAACGAGACACGTCGCGACGGAATCCCCGGCCTGTTCCTCTTGGTCGTCTGGCTCTTGCTGCTCCTCGCCGACGTTGCGGCGTTCATCTGGACGTTCTTCGATATCGAGACGCTCTGGCCGCTGATGATTATCTCGATCATCGTCGGCATCGTGCTCTTCATCACGCTGGCAGGGTTTTTCAAGGTTGCCCCCAACGAAGGGAAGATCTTTCAGCTTTTTGGCGCCTACCGCGGCACAGCCCGCCAACCCGGCCTGCGCTGGACCAATCCCTTCTACACCAAAGAGGGCATCTCGCTGCGGGTGCGTAACTTCGAGACCGGCCGGGTGAAGGTCAACGACCGGCGGGGCAATCCGATCGAGATTGCGGCCGTCGTCGTCTGGCGGGTGGTGGATAGTGCCGAGGCTACCTTCCAGGTGGACGACTACGAAAACTACGTCCACGTGCAGAGCGAGGCGGCCGTCCGCAACCTGGCGACCGGCTACTCCTACGACGCCCATGAAGCCGGAGAAGTCAGCCTGACCACGCACACCGCCGAAATCTCCGAGCAGCTCAAGACCGAGATTCAAGACCGGCTGGCGCAAGCCGGCGTCGAGGCCCAGGAGGCGCGCGTCAGCCACCTCGCCTATGCCCCGGAGATCGCCGCCGTTATGCTGCGCCGGCAGCAAGCCAGCGCCGTGATCGCTGCTCGCCAGAAGATCGTCGAAGGGGCCGTGGGGATGGTCGAGAATGCGCTCGCCATGCTGGCCGAGCGCCAGGTCATCGAGCTAGACGAGGAGCGCAAGGCCGCGATGGTGAGCAACCTGCTCGTCGTCCTCACTAGCGAGAACGCCATCCAGCCCGTTGTCAACACCGGCACGCTCTACCAGTAACGAGCAGCGAGCGGGCACCGAGCGCCGGGCCACCGTCCCGGTAGCCTCGGTGTCCGCTCGCCATGCGCGGTGGTGTTAGCAGAGCAGGTGCTCCCTATGCCCCAGAGGAAAGCCTTCCCGCTCCGCATTGACGCCAAGCTGTACGCGGCGCTGCGACGCTGGGCCGACGAGGACTTCCGCAGCATGAACGGTCAGATCGAATACCTGCTCCGGGATGCGCTGCGGCAAGCCGGCCGCCTGGCGCCGGACCGCGCGGCGCCGAACGACGGCAATAGCCAGGAGACGGCAGATGAGAGAAAAACTCCGTGACAAATCAAGAGATGACCTGACGTACACCCTGAACTCGCTGGGCGTAGACGCCGAAATGGCTGAACGCGGGCGCCCCGAAGAGAGCATCCGGAAGTCGTGGAGCAAGCGTTCCCTGGGTGTTATTGATATACCGCAGGGACCGATCAGATGCATCAATGTCCTCAGGCAGGACGGATCACAGTATAGCCCGCCTAGGTGGTGGATTATTCTCTGTATACCGGATGAGCGGCCGTTCTCGAAGCGCCGCATGGTCAAGATCAAGACCGTCAAGAAGAAGTCGTTCCCACTGTTCGGGAAGGTGGTTGATATAGCTTGGGAGGGAGACGACTACGGTACCGGGCTACTCCGGACCCTTTCTAACGACTACAGAGTGAAGAGCTGGACCAAGAGGATCGGCAACCTGGAAGTTCGTCGGTACGACGAGGAGTTCCAGGGATGGACATTGCAGGTGGACAAGCGAGTCACACCGACAAGACAAGACTGGGACATCATTCGGAAGATCGCTGACTACCTCCTTTCGTCTCGTTGAAGCGCATGGTCGCAATGAACTTGCTCCTGAGGACCTCGGCAGCGGCACTCCGCGCTGCCCGGCTCGTTTTCCAGAGCGGTGATGGTGATGGCAGTTCCCGTTGAGCAGCAGGAGCGGCCGGTGGCAGCTACCGGCGCGGCCTCGGCACCCCCATATCTCGCCCCAAACCGGATCCATTGCGGCGATGTGCGGCTGCTCCTGCCGCGCGTCCAGCCGGAAAGCGCCGCCCTGAGTTTCTGGTCACCGCCGTACTTTGTCGGCAAGCCGTATGAGGCGCACCTGACCTATGCGGAGTGGTGTGCGCTGCTGGAGACGACGGTGCGCCTGCATTTTCCGATCATCGTGCCCGGTGGCTTTCTCGTTATCAACATTGCCGACATACTCTGCTTTCCTGATCCGGCGATGCCCAGAATCCAAGCCGATACCGTAAGTCAGAAGCGTCTCAAGGTGACTCGTGAAGACGTGCTCGCGGCAAAAAGGGCCTATCCACACTACAACCGGTATCAGCTCGCCGCTCTGTTAGGTGTCAGTGAGCAGACCGTCCAGCGGCGACTGGAAAACAACAATGTTCGCGGGGGCAAGTACGCGACGCAAACACGGGTCAGGTTAGTTGGCGGTCTGGTCGAGCAGTGGGGAGCGCAGGCCGGCTTTTACCTCTATGACCGCCGGGTATGGGCCAAGGACCCGGCCTGGGAGAACGGCCGATGGCACAGTAGCTCTTATCGCTCGGTGGATGAATTCGAGTATCTCTACGTGTTCTGGAAGCCTGGTATCACGACCGTAGACCGTCAACGGCTTTCACCGGATGAATGGCAAGCCTGGGGATCGCGCGGCGTCTGGCACATCCCGTCGGTGCGCGCCAACGACGACCACCCCGCAAAGTTCCCCCTTGAGCTGGCTCGCCGGGTAGTACGCCTCTTCTCAGCGCCGGACGAGGTGGTGCTGGACTGCTTTGCCGGGAGCGGCACGACACCGGTTGCAGCAATCCGCGAGGGCCGGCAGTATCTCGGCATAGACCTGATGCCGGAGTACGTGGCGTTAGCCAAGCACAACTGTCACCGCGCCGCACAACAGCGCCGGCAGCTACCTTGAAGGCATCCCCATCATTCTCGTCATTGCGGCGAAAGCCGCAATCCAGGTGCCTGGGAACAGCGGACGGCACACCTGTCCCGGATTCCCGCTAGCGTTGGCTATGCAGCTTGAACGCCTATGGCCCAACGCGCGTTTTCCCTGGGATGGGTGACTCAATGGCGCGTTCACTGCCGAGCGCTGACTAGGGGACAAGTCCAAGCCGCTTGCGCCAGCGGGCGGCGATGCTGTGGAAGTGGACCGTCGGGCGGCTGAGGCCGCCGCCCGTCCGGGCGCGTCGGAGCTGCGCCAGCAGCGCGGCCGGTTCGTGGGCCGGCGGCTCGTCCAAGAGCACGTAGGCGGTGCCAACCTCGTGCGGCACGTGGGCATCGCTGCCAGCGGTAAGCGCCAGGCCGTGCTGCTCCGCAAACCCGGCGGCCCGCCGGTTATCGCCAGGGAACGTCACGCGAGCGTTGACGACCTCAATCGCGTCGACCAGCTGCGCCACGCGCCGCAGCGCCGGTTCATGCAAGCGCGAGCCGCGCAGCCGGTCGAGCGGGTGGGGCACGGTGACGAGGCCCCCTTGGTCGCGGATGCGCTCGATGGTCTCCTCGGGAGTGAGGCCACGGGGGACTTCCTGTTCCAGGAACAGGCCGATGATCTCTCCCTCGGTGGTCTTGATCTCCTCACCGGCGACGATAAGCTCGGGATAGCGGTCGCGCAGCTCCAGCGCCGTGCGGAGGACGTTGTGATCGGTGATTGCGAGGAGGTCTATACCGCGCCGGCACGCGACGGCGACGATCTCCGCGGGGTCGGCGAGACTGTCGGCCGAATCCCAGGTGTGGGTATGCAGGTCGGCGCGATAGACCCGCTGCGGGGGATTGGCGGTGCTCATGCTGGCTCTCCAGGGGCGGCCTCACCCGCCTCATCCCCCGGCCCCCTCTCTACAAGTGGAGAGGGGGAGGCGCGTAGCGACGGGGGTGAGGCCAGCAAGTACCGCCGCGCGGCGAGGAAGAAGGCCAGCGCACCGAGCAGGACGCCAAACCAGAGCGTGCAGAAGCGGATCAGCACGGTTGCGGCGCCGGCGGCGCTAGGCGTCAACGTGCCGCGCAGGAGCACCAGGATGCTCCCTTCGGCGGCGCCCATGCCGCCCGGCAGCATGGAGCCAGCGCCGATGATCGTCGCCGAGGCCAGGATGAAAGTTGCTTGCAGCAGTGTCGTCCACTCTGGCGCGGCGCCTACGCCGAGTAAGATCAGGTAGAAGGCGAGACATTCACCGCCCCAGGAGGCGATGCCCAGCCCGACGGCCAACGCCAGGGGCCGCGGGCGCAGGAGCGTATGGGCGCTGAGGTACAGCGTGTGGAGGTGATGCACGCGACCTTGCAGCGGCCCGATCGTTTCGAGCCGGTGGAAGACCGCTTCCGCCAGCCGCCGGTACTGCAGGACGACCACGACCGCACTGCCCACGAGCAGCACGACGACCACGGCCGGCCACCCGGCCGGGTACGAGAGCAGCCCGATGGCCGCTAGGAACACCATGGCCAGCCCATCGCTGAGTCGCTCGGCAAAGACGATGGGCGCCGAACGGGCCAGGGGCGTGCCGGCCGCGCCGCGCAGCAGGAAGGACTTGAGCAACTCGCCAACCTTGCCCGGGGTGAGCACCATCATAAAGCCGCTGAGAAAGATCGCCAAGCTCGGTCCCGGCCGCACCTGTATCTCCAGTAGGCGGAGGTAGTAGTGCCATTTGACGAAGCGCAGCCCATAGTTGAGCGTCGTCAGCGCAAGCACCGGGAGGAGCCACGGCCAGGGGAACGCCGCGAGCGACCGTCCCAGCGCCGGCGCGTCGGCGTAAAGCGTGAGGCCGGCCAGTACGAGGATGGCGAAGACAACCCCGAGCGTCAGCCGGCGCCAAAACGTGCCGCCCAGCAGCCCGGGAGGCGGGGCGGCGGTCCGGTCAGCGGGAGACGGGCGCACGGCCACTTCTTTATCCTCGCGGTATGCTCATCGGCCGGTCGCAGTGAGTCTACTAGGTTGCTATTGCCCGGTCACTCCCGCGCGAGCCGATCATTCCCGCCGTCTCACCTGTCATTCCCGCGCAAGCGGGAATCCAGGGGGAGCGCTGGCGCCTACGCCAGGATATAGGTGACGAGATGATGGGTGTGCCGCACGAGCCGCCACACTTCCGGGATCAGCTCTCCTAGCGGCAAGGAGCGGCCGGGCAGCACATGGCTGAAGAGACGGAACTCGCTGTAGCGCACCGGCGGCCGCCCCGCCTGCGCTAGGGTCGCAGCGATGCTGCGGCTCTCTATATAGGGGATGAAGGCATCGGTGCGGTCGTGCATCAGGAGCACCGGCGCCTGCACCGCGTCGAGCACCGTCAGCGGGGAGATGGCGCGGAGACGGCGCTCAACTTCCTCCGGCAAGTGCGCTAACACCTGCTCCGCCTCGCCCGGCCCCATTGCCAGGCGGCAGAAGAACGCTGCCTCGGCGGTCGCGAGGGGCGGGCAGGCGGCCACCTGCCATGGCTCGCCCGGTGGCGGGAAGACCGCCGCGAGCGCCGCGCGGTCGGCCGGGTGCGTCACCCAATCGAGCAGCATCAGCTGGAGCACCGCGCGGGTCACGGCGGCGGGTACCCACGCCTCACCGGTGGCCGGCAGCCGTTGGGCGGCGGCGGCGGCGAGCAGGGCGGCGGCGTCCGCATAGGCGCCAAACGCATGGACGTAGGCCAACCGCTCCCGAATGCGCGGGTCGGCGGCAGCGAGCAAGGCCAGCGAGCCGCCTACCGAGAACCCGGCAAACCCAATCCGCGCATCGTCAACCGCCGGCAGCTGTGCCAGGTACTCGAACGCCACGACGAGGCTGTCGGCCTCCAGAGCATCGAAGCGCCAACGTAGCAGGGTTGGCGTTTCGGGCACGAGCACTACGGCGCCGCCGCGCGCCAGCCCATCGGCCAGCCGGACGAGGGGGCCGTAGTCGCGCGGCGTATCTATGCCGACGAAGAGCACGACTGCCGGCCGCGGCGCCCGAGTTGGCGCGCGCCAGTCGAGCGGACCGCCCTGGGGCACGTAGAGATCGGCCGTTGCCACTCGTTGACCGTCGGCATAGGGTAGCTCGACCGTGGTGCGTACCGGCGAGCGCGCAATCCACGTGAGCGGCCGCGGTCCGGCCTGGACCAGATCGGGGAGCAGCAGGAACGTCAGCCAGACGGCACGCAGCGTCACCACGGCTACGACCAGCAGCAACAGGGCGGTCAGTCCCAAGAGCCAACGACGTGGTGATCCGGCAATCCTTCGTAACGACATGGTAGTGAAGGCTACTCAGGCTAGGCGCGACATTGCCAGATCGGCGGCCGACAGTTAAGATAGGGGCAGCGTGCGCCGTGCAGCAGCATGGTTTGCTGTCGAGCAAGCCTTGCGTGCCGGCCCCGCCTCGACCCGTTCAAGGGTACCTACACGGCACCATTTTTAGGCATTTTTCCGAGCCGGCGCTCGCGCAAGGTGAGCTACCGAGCATCCGAGCGCCGTGTCGGGGAATGCCGTAAGCAGACAACCTAGCGTTTTCTACCTGGCCGCAGCAGTCCGCGGCCGTATTGTTCCGGGCCGCCTAGCTCCTAGGATAGGTTGTGGTATTCCCCGCTGGCTGGCGCACCGGTCACAGTACGGTGTGTTCTTCGGTCTGGATGAGCGGCAGGGAGGGATGAATGCCGGACCGCCTCTATGAGTTGCTGCGCGGTGAGCTCCAAGCGGAGCGCCCGGTCGCGGTAGCAACGATTGTCCGTGCTCCCCCCTCCGGTGATGGGCCGCAGCCCGGCGCCCGGCTCCTTATCCGCGGCGACGGGACACAGCACGGCACGCTGTACAGCGCTGGCCTCGAAAGCGCCGTTCGTCAAGATGCGCTCGCCCTCATTAGCCAAGAGCGGAGCGAGCTGCGTACCTACACACTCGACGGCGCGGAGCAGGGCCAAACCCCGATTGTCGAGGCTGGCGAGCGACCGAATGGGGCGAATACTCCCGCCTACGTCGCAGCCACCACGACCGCGGGCGAGGTCCACGTGTTCATAGACGCCCATCCTGCACCGCCGACGCTGGTCATCTTCGGCGCCGTGCATACCGCGATTCCGCTGGCGAAGTTCGCCCGTGCGGCCGGCTTTCGGGTGCGGGTGGTGGATGCACGCGCCCAACTGTGTACCGAGGAGCGCTTCCCCGATGCCGAACAGCTGCTCGTCGCTTGGCCCGATGAAGTGGCCGGGAGCCTCGACCTCAACGCCTCGACCTACATTGCCATCCTGACCCACGACGATAAGTTTGACGAGCCGGCTTTGGCGGCGGCGCTGAACAGTCCCGCCCGCTACATCGGCGCTATCGGCAGCCGGCGCACGCACCGCAAGCGTGTCGCTCGCTTGCAGGCGGGTGGTGTGTCCGACGAGCAGATTGCCCGCGTTCGCGGCCCTATCGGCCTCGACTTGGGCAGCCAAACGGCCGAGGAAGTGGCGTTGAGCGTCTTGGCGGAGATGATAGCGGTGCGGCGCGGCGGCAGCGCTGCGCCGATGAGCAAAGCGCGCAAGTAGGCATCGCGCGTACACATATGTCCCTACGCACAATGCGTCAGGCTGAACCTCCTGGCATCATTCCGGCGGAAGCCGGAATCCAGGCGCTTGGGGCAGCAGCCGGTACATCCGCTCCCGATTCCCGCGCAAGCGGGAATGACTGGGAAGTGGCGCGGGAATGACCGGGCAATGACAACAGCGCCTAGTCACTGGCGAATCAGTAATTGAACGAGAGGATTAGGGAAGGTGAAAATCCACGCACGGTACGTGTTTGCTACGGAGCGCCGGAAGCTCTGGGACCTCTTGCTCGATGTGAATACCCTGGAGCAGTGCATCCCCGGCCTGGAGAAGCTGGAGCCGCAAGGCGAGGGTAAGTACCTCGCGACGCTCAAGGTCGGCGTGAGCGCCGTGAAGGGTACGTACCAGGGAACCATTACGATTGGTGACGAGGAGCCAATCGAGCAGTACCGGATGGCCGTCGAGGGACGTGGTCGCCCCGGCTGGGCCAGGGGCAGCGGTCTGCTGATCTTCGCCGATGCCGACGACGGCACCAGCGTCACGGTAGACGGCGATGTGCAAGTCGGTGGGCTGATTGCCCGTGTTGGCCAGCGGCTGATCGGCAACGTGCTGAAGTCGCTGATGGACCAGTTCTTCAACAACATCCGCGAGCAAGCCGACGCAGCCTCCCCCGTACCTGCCGGTAGCTGACTGATACGAGGCCTACGCTCGGATTGGTTGTCCTCCGGCAGCGAGTTCCTGCTATACTGGCCCCGGTCATTATTGGGAATATATTGCAATAATCCCCGCAGCAGTCGCTTGTGGGGTAGCCGCTCCTCGGGAAGGATGGCAAACTGCCTCCGCCATGAAACGTGACATCAACCTGCGGCTGATCGGTCTGACGAAGGGTGTTCGCCTGCGGATTGGGCTGGCGGCAGCCTGTGGCTTGGGGCAGACGCTCGTTGGCGTCTCGCGGCTGGCCTTTGCCGGCACGGTCGTCGCCATGGTCTTTCAGGGCCATTCGTTTCGGGACATCCTGCCGCTGCTCATCGCGCTGATCGTTCTGCCCCTCGTGCGGACGGTCTTTATGATCGCCAAGGAGCTTATCAGCCACGGTACCGCGGCGCTGATGAAGATCAAGCTGCGCCGCCTGCTCTACACCCACTTGCTCACCCTCGGCCCCGGCTACCTACAGAAACGGCGCACGGGCGATGTGCTCATCAATACGGTGGATGCGGTCGAGCAGCTGGAGACGTTCTATGGGCAATACTTGCCGCAGTTGATTGTCTCTAGCGTCGCGCCGATCTTCATCTTCATCTTCATGGCGGTGCTCGATCTCCACTCGGCCGTCATCTTCCTATTCTTTGCCCTGCTGACCTTGTTCACGCCGACCTTCTTTCGCCGGGCCATTCGTAGTACGAGCGGGTGGCGGCAGCAGTCGTACTCTAACCTGGCCGCCGAGTTCGTGGATGCGGTCCAAGGGCTGGCGACACTCAAGGTCTTCGGCCAGAGTGAGCAGCGGGGCCAGGAGCTAGGGCAGAAGGCCTACGACCTGTACCGGGCCACGATGGCAGTGCTCGCGCTCAACATCGGTGCCAGCGGCATCGCCAACGCCTGCATGGCCTTGGGCGCCGCGACGGCGCTCTCGTGGGGCGCAATCCGCGTCAGCGACGGCACCCTGGGCTTGACGCCGCTGATGGCCGTGCTCTTCCTCGGTGTGGAGGTATTCCGTCCGCTACGCGAGCTGAACCAGCTCTACCATCGGGGCCTCGCCGCGATGGCGTCGGCCATCGGTATGTTCGGGCTCCTCGACGAGCAGCCCGACGTCGTTGATCCGCGGACCAATGGCCAAGCCGTGCAGCTGCCCACCGTGGCAGTGCCCACCGTGGCAAGCGCGAGCGCGAATGGAGCCGGTACGGTAGGGGGGCCGGTCCGCTCGGAGCCGCACCTCAAACCGACGATCCGCTTTGAGTCCGTCCGATTTGCCTATGAGTCCGGCAAGCGGCCGGCGCTGGCCGACGTCTCGTTCGACCTGCCGGCCGGTAGCTCGTTGGGTCTTGTCGGCCCATCGGGGGCGGGCAAGAGCACCGTCGTCAACCTGCTGTTCCGGTTCTTCGATCCTCAGGGCGGGCGCATTCGCCTCGGTGGTCACGACTTGCGTGCGCTGCCGCTAGACCTGCTGCGGGCGCAGTTCGCACTGGTCGCGCAAGATACCTACTTGTTCCACGGCACCGTCACCGAGAACCTGCTGCTGGGCAAGCCGGATGCCACGCGCGAGGAGATCGAAGCCGCCACCAAGGCCGCCAATGCCCACGACTTCATCCTCGATCTCGCTGCCGGCTACGACACCATTATCGGCGAGCGGGGGCAGAAGCTGTCCGGGGGGCAGCGGCAACGCCTCGCGATTGCCCGTGCCATTCTGAAAGACGCGCCTATCCTGATCCTCGATGAGGCGACGTCGCACGTGGATACGGAGAGTGAGGCCGTCATTCAAGGAGCGCTCGACCGGCTGATGGAGGATCGCACCACGCTCATCATCGCCCATCGTCTCTCCACGGTAGCGAAGGCCGATCAGATCGTCGTGTTGGATCGCGGTACACGGGTAGAGGCCGGGCGGCACCAGGAGTTGCTGGCCAAGAACGGCGTCTATGCCCGCTTGGTCGCCGTACAGGCTCGCGCTGCCGAGGAAGCGGCGGTGGCACGCGCTGACGTGACTGCGTTGGGTGAGTTCGGTGGTGACTCTACACGGCAGGTGGTCCAGCCTGACGATTCTCGTCGTGCTGTCGCGGCAGAGGCGCGCGGCGTCGAATCGCGCCAGCGCGCCAAGCCCATCGAGCCGATCAACTTGAGCGCCTGGCAGACCGGTCTCCGCCTCGTCCATCTGGTCCAAACCCAGTGGCGGCGGCTCGCAGTGGCGCTCGGTGGTGGACTGTTCAAGGAAGCAGCCATTATCGGCCTTGGTGTGGCCAGTGCGCTCCTCGCCAGCCGCGTCGCTACCGCTGCCATGCCAGGAGCGTTGGTCCCGCTCGTGCTGGGCATCGCCTTGGCGATGGCCTTCTTCAGTTGGCTGGAGTCGTTCGTCGCTCACGACATGGCCTACCTGTTGCTGGCAGACATGCGGATGGCCTTGTACCGCAAACTCGACCCGCTGGCGCCAGCATATTTGCTCGGCCGGCGCAGCGGCGACTTGGCGAGCATCATCACGTCCGATGTGGAGCTGGTCGAGTCGTTCTTCGCCCACGCCATCGCCCCGCTGATCGTAGCCGTCCTGGTGCCGGGCGTGGCGCTGGCGGTGCTGGCCTGGGTGGCCTGGCCCCTGGCGCTCGTGCTCTTGCCGTTCCTGTTGCTGGTGGGACTCAGTCCCAACTATATCGGCCGTCATACCGAGCGCTTGGGCAACCGGCTGCGGGTGCAGCTCGGCGAAGTCAACGCCCACATGACGGACAATGTCCAAGGGCTACGGGAAGTGGTGGCCTTTTCCCGCGGCCCGCTGCGCGTCCGGCAAGTGACAGCCGAGAGCGAGGCGCTGACCGGGCTGCAAGTGGCCTACGGTCGGCAGTTGGGCTTTCAGCACGGCACGATTGAGGCTCTGCAAGCGCTCGGCGGTATCTCGGTGCTATTCGCTGGCTCCTATATGGTGTCGCAGGGCCAGTTTCCCGCGGCCCAATTGCCCATCGCGACCATGCTGGCGTTCACCTGCTTCTCACCGGTGGCAGAGATCGCCCGGGTAGCGAAGGAGCTGGCCAACGCCTTCGGTTCCGGCCGCCGCATCTTTGCCATCCACGACGAGCCGGTCGCCGTGAAGGACGGTCCCGGCGTACCGTCCGAGACGGAGCTGACCCCGTCCCTGCGCTTCGATCACGTCTCCTTCAACTATGGCCCCGGCGAGCCGCCGGCGTTGACTGATGTCTCCTTCAGCGCCGCGGCCGGACAGACCATCGCGTTTGTCGGCCGCTCGGGCGCCGGGAAGACGACGGCGGCGCACCTGCTGATGCGGTTCTGGGACCCCCAGGAAGGTCGCATTACGCTCGACGGACACGACGTGCGCGAATTCGCATTGGACGACCTGCGGAGCCGCGTGTCCCTCGTCTCGCAGGACATCTACCTCTTCAATGTCTCCATCCGGGAGAACCTCCGGCTGGGCAACCCGCAAGCAACGGATGCAGAGGTGGCGGCCGCAGCGAAAAAGGCTTGCGCCCACGAGTTCATCATGGCGTTGCCCGATGAGTACGAGACGGTCATCGGCGAGCGGGGCTCCGCGCTTTCCGGCGGTCAGCGGCAACGCCTGGCTATTGCGCGTGCCCTGCTCAAGCGCGCTGCGCTGCTTATCCTGGATGAGGCCACCTCGCACCTGGACACCGAGAATGAGCGCACTGTGCGCGAGGCCGTCGCCGAGCTCATGGCCGGCAGCACTACCATCGTGATCGCCCATCGCCTCTCGACGGTGCGCGACGCCGACCGGATCGTCGTCCTCGAAAAAGGGCGGATTGCGGGGATAGGCACGCACGCGGAGTTGCTGCGTCAAGGGGGCCCATATGCCCAGCTCATTCGTGCCCAGCTCCAAGTACCGGCGACGCCGGCAGACACCAGCGAAGTACCGGTCCCCCAGCCGGCCTAGCCACCTGCAAGTACGTAAGGACTCGACACCATGAAAACCTATCGCGCAGCAATACTCGGATGTGGCGGTCGTGGCGCGGCAGCAGGCTCAGGCTATCGGGCGCACCCCCGCACCGATCTGGTCGCCCTCTGCGATCTCGATCAGGCACGGTTGGATGCGCTCGGAGAGAAGCTGGGCGTCTCTGCCCGCTACAACGACCTCGATGTCATGATCGAGGAAACTCGCCCGGATATCGTGGCCATCCCGACGGCGACCGAGTTCCACTACCCACTGGCGATGCGGGTACTGGAGCACGGGGTCAATATCGAGGTCGAGAAGCCACCGTGTTGGGACCTGGCCGAGGCCGACGCCATCAGGGCCAAAGCGCAGGAGAAGGGGGTGCGGTTCGCCGTCCATAGCCAGGGCCCCGTCGGCCCCGCGATGCAGGCGGTGACCCAAGCCTACAACGAGGGCCGCATCGGGAGGCTGCGCTACATCACCGGGAGCGACAAGGGCTACTACGCCGGGTATGGTCTGATGAACATGGGCTTCCATGTCATCAGCTACCTTGTGAAGCTCGCCGGCCGGTGCCGCAGTATTACGGCCAGCGCCGTCACCGGTAGTCATCCGGTTACGCCGCAGGACGTGGTAATGTCCCCGTCGGGAATGGGCACGGTTGCCGGCGAAAACATCACCGCGACGTTGCAGTTCGATCACAGCGTCGCCGCAACGCTCCTGCTGCACCGTTTTCCTGCCACCGACTCCATGGCCCACGTGGTCGAGTGGTACGGCACGGAAGGCCGGCTCATCTACAACTACAAGCTCGCCACTTCATGGTGGTTGCCGCACCCGCACTTTCTCCCCGACGGCGAGCGTGACCAATGGCAGCGCCTGGAGCCGGTCTATCCCGACGGCTACGACCCGGACAGCGGCGTCTGGCCGGACGAGTTCTCGTATGTTGAGGAGTACGTGCGCGCCCTGGACGAGGATCGCGACCACTGGTGCGGTGGTGACAACGCCGTGCATATCATGGAGATCATGATGGGCGTCTTCGAGGCCATGGCCTACCGCCGACAAGTTGATCTGCCCCAGCCCCACCGCGATCATCCGCTCCTGCGCTGGCGCGGCGAGCATGGACTGGATGATCCGGCCTCCACGCCCCGCCCCTACCGGGAATGGGCCGCGGCAGAAGATGCGCGCATCCGAAGCGCCCGTGGTTAAGAGCCGACCGCAGCCGTGTCGTGGCGATTCGGAACCGTCCACTGCCCCCGTGTGCCGCCGTGGGATTCGCGGGGATGGCGAGCGCAGAGATGGCACAGGCAATCCTAGGTACAGCGCGGCTCGGCGCGAACTCGGTGTTCGAGCACATCGAGCGCACCGCCGAGATCGTACCCGACGGTGTGCGCTGGCAAACGCTCAACTACTACAACGAGCCGTACTACGACACTGGTCTCTACACTGGCGTCGCCGGGATCAGTCTCTTCCTCTCCGACTACTATCGCCTGACGGGCAACACCACCGTGCGAGACCTCGCGGCGGGTGCGCTCCGATGGTGCATTGCTCCCGAGCGTGCGCCCGGCGTGGATCCTCAGCGCATTCCCTTGCCTCTGAGCCTTTACTCTGGCGCTTCGGGGCTGGGCCTGGCGTGGCTGCGTCTCGCGCTGGCCACAGGCGATGCCGGAGCGCTCCGTCAGGCAACTGCTCTGGCCGAAGGCGTCATCGCCGCCGAGCCGGGCCCCTGGACTGAGTTCGGCCGCGGTGCCACCGGCGAGGGGCTGTTCCTCGTCCGTCTGTGGGAGGCCTCTGGCGAGGAGCGCCATCTCCGGGGCGCTGTAGCTCGGGGAAGATGGTTGCGCGATCACGTCATCCGCGATGGGCATGGCAGTCACTGGCTGCGAGTGCTCGACGTGAATAATCCAAAGAGCCGGGCGCGGGCCGGTTTTCACGTCGGCAGCGCTGGTATTGGCTACTTTCTGCTCGCGCTCTACGAGGCTACGCAGGACGTAGAGTGGGCGATGCTCTCCCGCGAGGCGGCCGACACGCTTGTGCGCCTGGCGCAGCCGGACCGAGGGGGATTGAACTGGCCCTATGCGACGAGGGGCCGGGGCAGCCCTGAGCGGGCACCTTGCCAGTGGTGCCTGGGTACACCCGGTAACGGCTACTTCCTGGCCAAGGCTGCCGCGGTGCTCGGCGAGTCAGCGTACCTCGCGACTGCCAAAGCAGCCGGCGAGACTACCTACGCCTACGGCGACGTGCGGAGCAATGCCAGCCAGTGCCACGGCCTCGCCGGCAGCGCGGAGCTGTTCCTGGCACTTTATCGCTTGACGGGCGAGCAGGTGTGGTTGGGGCGCGCCCACGACTTCGCCGTGCAGGCATTGGGCTACCGCATGAGCACGCCCTCCGGGGATGTGTGGCGGGCGGACGATCCCGGCTGCTACTCGCCGGACTTCTTCTGCGGCGCCGCGGGGGTTGGGCACTTCTTCCTGCGGCTTCAGGCACCCGGTCAGCTAGAGCTTCCTTTCGTCTAGCCCGGCCTCACCATGTCCCTCATCACGGGCTACCCGACCCCTCCGAGCCATCTGCCCCGTCCTTTGCCAGTAAGCCGGTACAATGGGAGAAGCTGGTGGTGAGCCATAGCCAAAGCTATATGGCGGCAGGCCGGACCCGCCGCTAGTAGCTTGCCCTCGCATCGTGCTTCATCATGATCACTCTGCAGCGCGTCCGTCAGCGCTCCTTCTGGCTCGGTCCCACGTGGGGCGCGGCCGGGCTGGTAGCAGGTGGCGGGGGCGGACTATTCGTGGCAGCGGCCATACTGACCCTTGCCGGCCGGAGCGTCCTGGGTTGGGAGCCGGCATCGGTCGGTCTGGTGCTCACCGGCGGTGGGCCGCTGGCTCTAGCGCCGTGGCTAGTGGCTTCCATTGTGGCCGGGTGTGGCCGGCCGTTGGCCCGTCCGCTGGCCTGGCTCACGCCGGCATGGCTCTTGGGAGCCATGGGGGCCGGTGCGGGGACTTTGCTCTGGACGGCTAGTCGGTAGTAAGGGTCGTGGAAGATATCACTATTCCCTGGCTCCCGTTCACACTCCCGGAATGGGTCGCGGTGCCAGCGCTGACGCTCGGCTTCCTGATCGCGAGTGTCAACGTGTTCTTGTTCCATATCCTGGCGGCCCGACCGGAGCGCAGCGCCTTGTATTTCTGGCCGTTCGCGCTCGTCGGCTTTGCCGCCGGACATTTCGTGGGGCTGGTGCTCGATGTCCCGCTGGGAGTGCTCGGCGACGTGTATTGGCTCACCGGGAGTATCGGAGCGTGGCTGATCTTGGCCATTGCGAACGCGGTCGGACGACCTTAAGCCACAGACGGAGGAGAGCAACGCCCATGGCTACACGGAACGGCGATTACTTCCGCCGCGGTCTTATCTTCGGTGTGCTGGTCGGGCTGCTCGCCGCGCTCCTCTTCGCGCCGAGCAGCGGCCGTGAGTTGCGCGCCCGGCTGGCTGCCCGCTTCAGCGACCTGACCCCAGGCGCCGGCCCGCCGGCAGACGAGGCGACCGAGGGCGACGCCACACAATCGAGTACACTCTAGGCCGCCATCCTCTGGCAGCGATGACCGTGAGGAGCAGAACGCCCTCCGGTCTCCGCGACCTCAGGGCTAGAGAGGCGCTTCGCCGGTGCCCGAACAGTTGTCGGACTCTCGCGCTCAGGTCCTACTCACCACCTTGGGCCGCTGGCGCACTGCCCGGTATCGTCCAGCCCTCACCGCAGGAGCACTCACGCTCATCAGCGTGCTCTGGGCCGGGGCCGGCCAGCCCGAGGCGGTAGCAGCATCCCTGCGGCCTCTTGCGGAGCGCGACTCACTGGCCCTGGCCCTCTGCTACGCCGTCTGGTGGCTGCTGCTGCGTAGCCTGGACTACGCAGCTAACCGCTTGCGAGGGGACACTGCAATCTCCCCGCTGACCAGGAGTAGCAGCCCTGATGGGCCACAGCATGAAGACGCGGCCGGGCGGGGCACCCGGACCGAGTATCTCAGCGCCTTTGCCATCGTGACGTTGCTCACCGTGGCGATGGCCTGGCCCACGCTCCTGTTCGGTCTACCCAATGCCGCCGGCCACCGACTGCGGTCGGATGATGCCCTCTTGAGGCGACCGGACCCTCCCCCAGCATTTGCCCGGCCTCCGTCGTGGCTCTGGGACCCCGGCGTCTCGTCGGCCCTTTTCGATCCCTGGGCCTTCACCAACTATCAGCCCCACGACTTGGTAGCCGCGCAAGCGCTGCGCGTCGGGGGATGGCCGCTGTGGAATCCCTACAACGGTCTCGGTGCGCCTATCCTGGCCAATGGACAAGCTTCGCCGCTCTTTCCCCTCAAGCTACCGCTCTACTTGCTGCTCAACAGCGGGCTGATACCGGCCTCGCTCGCCTTCAGCTACTACCTGATCCTGCGGCTGTGGCTGGCCGGCTGCGGGACGTATCTCTGGGCGCGAGCCGCCGGCCTGCGACACTGGGCCGCGCTCCTCGCAGCACTCGTCTTCATGTTCTCCGGGCCACTGCTTACGCAGTTTCACATTGTCACTTCCACCTCCTTCACGCTCCTCCCGCTCGTCTTGTGGGTCTGCGAACGCTTCGTTCGCCGGCTCACCTGGCGTGCTGCGGCGACGGTGGGACTGGCGTTCGCCGTACTCTCGCTCTCCGGCCATCTCGTGCCGGTGGCCTATAGCGGCGCGGCCGCGCTGGTGTATCTGACGCTGCGTGCCCGGCAGCAGGCGGCCATCCTGGGGCGGCAGGTATGGCCCCGCCTCGGGCGCGGCGCCATCATCATTGCGTTGGTCGCTCTGGGGCCAGCGTTGCTCACTGCCCTCCCCTTCTGGGAGTTGAGTCAACAAGGCGCGGCGAAGCCCCTCGGTGCAATCGGCCAGGCAACGTGGAGCGCCGCCTTCCACGGCCATCTCCTTTCGACGCTCCTCCACGTCGTCGCTCCGCCCGGCGGTCGCCTCAGTATTGCCATTGGCCCGCTGGCCGTCGTGCTCGCTATCATCGCCATCCTGCGCTTTCGCTCGCACCCGTTGGCAACGGTATTGGTGGGAACCTTGGGCGCCAGTCTCCTGCTGATCCTGACCAATAATCCTACGAACGTGCTCGTCAGCGTCCGGGCCTCCTTCAACTCGCAATACGCGACGGCACCGGTAGCTTTTGCGCTGGCCGGTCTGGCCGGGGTGGGCCTGGACCTATTGCTGGCGATTCGCCGCACCCAGGGCTTGCGGCCCGCTCTTACTACGCTGCTCTGGCCAACGCTGGGATTGGGCCTCGTCGGAGTAGCACTCTTCGATCTCGCGCACGATGCGACCCGTCCCCCGAGCTGGCCGGTCTTCGCGCCGCTTCTGCTGGGGGCGATATTCGTGCCACCGGCCTGGCAATGGTTACGCGGGCAGCTACCGGCCGGCCGTACACGCGAGCCGGCCATCAGGATCGCCTTGGCCGGGGCTGTCCTCCTCATTGTCCCCTTGCTCATCCTTGGCGCTCAACAGGTCTATCGGTCCTGGATCGGTGCGCGTCTGATCGGCACCATGCAAGGTCCGGATGGCCGGTTTTCCTGGACTGCGGCACGCACCGGCGGGGGCGCGTGGACCCTGAATACGCGGAGGGTGATAGCGACGCTCGATCTCGGGTCGTCCCCACCGACTTTGGAGTGGTGGTACAGCTCACGACGTGAAATCCCGGAGGCAGTGGAGCGTACCGGGAGCCGGGTGAGCTTCCGCGCCGGTGACTACACGTATCGAGGCCGGATCGGCGGCGGCTTTCACACCTTCTTCCGCCCGCATCAGGCGCGGACCTTCCTCATTGAGCTGGCGCTGATAGCCCTCGCTGGCCTACTCGCCTTGTTTTGGAGACAAGGGCGCTATCTCGGCCTCGTCGTTGTGGCGGTTGGGGGATACATTGCGCTCTACCACGGCGCTCCGCAGTTGGGGCCGCGCCCGGCCTTCGACTGGACCGCGACGCCCGCGGTGGCATGGCTGCAACAACAGGCTGGGTTGCAGCGCGTTGCTGCACTCGGACAGGGGGCTTTGCGCGCCAACGCCAGCGCACCCTTCGGCCTCTACAACTTGGCTCAACGCGATGTCATGCAGTCATGTCGCTACCGTCTGTTCTTGGCTCTCGCCGGTGGGCGCTCAGTGGTGTCAGGCTCCCACCAGCCCGACTGTCCCACAACGCACGGGTCAACGTTGACAGGCGTCAACGCTGACCTGCTCGGCCTCGCCGGGGTGCGTTATGTCGTTGATACCTATGGCGAAGCCGATCCATCGGCCGGTGTCTGGACCATGGTTGCCAGACCGGACCGCGAGGGAGTGGCTGCGCTCGAACTCGCACACGAGTTTCCCGGTGGTCGCATCTACGAGCTGCCCACGACATTACCACGCGCGTACTTCGTCGGCGCAGCGGGCGCACGGGCGATCTCTCCTGGTGATTCGGTTGCTGCTCTGGCCATCATGCAGGGAGAGAAGCTCGATTACCGCCGCACCGTGCTGCTCGAAACGGAATCCCGGCCTTGGCCGACTGCTGGCTCAACCCAAGCGAAGGACGAGGAGTTACGTGGTGAGGCCGAGGCCTCAATCGAGTTGTATCGTCATGACCAGCTACACATCCGCGTAGTCGCCCCGGAGCCTGGCTACCTGGTGCTCTCCAACATGTGGTATCCGGGCTGGCGGGCGTGGGTAGATGACACAGCCACCGACATCCTGCCGGCGAACTACGCGCTCCAAGCCATACCGGTGGCAACCGGCGAGCATAGCGTGACCCTGCGCTATCTACCCTGGAGCTTCTATGGTCCGTTGCTGCTGACGCTTGGCGGCTTGGTGCTGAGTGCTATCCTCCTGGGTCGGCGGCGGACAGCGTGGCCGGGCTGGGTGTTGTGGGTAGCGCTCGCAGCGACCCTGATCGCCTTCGCCCCACGGCCGCCGTTCTGATGGGGATAGGTACGGGCCGCAGGGGGTACAGGCCCCCCTATGGCCCCCCCGCTACGCCCCTACGTGGGCCAGGCCATAAAATCCTGTCCATCCTCATAATCCGGCTAATCCTGATGCTGACTGGGGTAGGGCACGCGGGTCTCCGAGCTGGGGAGGGTGTCGGCGAGACCGACCGCCCCGGTCATGATCTCGTCTATCTCCCGGCGCGCCGCAGGGCTGAGCGTGAAGTGTACCGCCGCGACGCTGTCTTCGATCTCTGCCGGCCGCCGCGTACCGCACAGGGCCACATCCACCTGCTCATGCGACAGCACCCAGGCTAT
The DNA here is from genome assembly GCA_965238265.1 of Chloroflexota bacterium. Taxonomy (GTDB): domain Bacteria; phylum Chloroflexota; class UBA11872; order UBA12225; family JAJDUF01; genus JAJDUF01. The sequence goes on from OZ250185.1 coordinate 64,607, forward strand.
CGCCAATTGGGGCAAGGTGGCCCCGAGACGCTGGGCAACGCCTTGCAGCCGATCCACCACCGCCAGGTTGTGCGCGGCATTCTCCGGAGTGAATAACTCTTGGCCCTTCATGTTCCCAGCCCGCCGCCAGTCGTCTGCCTCGAAGCTCATGCCGGTGGTGAAGGTGCCGGTGAGTAGCCCGTGTGAGAGCGGGCCATAGGCCATGATGCCCACGTCTAGCTCCTGGGCCGTGGGAAACATCTCGTACTCCCAGCGCCGGTCGAAGAGGTTGTAGCCGACCTGATTGGTAATCAGGGGCGCATGGGCACGAGACTCACGCAACTGCGCCGCCTCGAAGTTGGACACGCCGACGTAGCGGGTCTTCCCCGCGGCCAGGAGATCGTTGAGCGCCCGCATGCTCTCTGCAAAAGGCGTCTCGACATCGGGATGGTGGATTAGGAAGAGGTCAACGTAGTCGGTGTTGAGCGAGCGCAAGCAGTCCTCGCAGTCGGCAATCAGCGAGTCGTAGCGCGAGTCCCGGCCGGATGGCCGCTGGCCGGGGAGTCGCGGCTTGGTGTCGAGCTGGCCGGGGCGGGTCGCCAAACCGCCTTTCGACACGATGATGGCGTCTTGGCGCCGGGCACCTAGCCCCTGCGCCAGCAGGCTCTCCGAGGCGCCTCGACCATAGGAGCGAGCGGTGTCGAAGAGTGTCACGCCGAGGTCGAGGGCGCGGTGGATGGCGGCGATGACCTCTTGGGCCGCAAAGGGTCCATATCCACCGCCCATCTCCCAACAGCCGAACCCGATGGCCGATACCTCCAGTTCCGAGTTGCCCATGCGCCGGTATTCCATCGCCTGTCGTTCCTCTCCCTCAGTGGCCAGCGATAGCGACTACGGCGGGTCGGTTCCATAGTGCCAGGCGCAGGGCGCCGGCACAACACCGGAGGTGTAGGACGGGGGATTCGCCCGCGTGTGAACGACGGATGGGCGTTGTTTTGGGGCAACGACGAGGCCGGGGAATGACGATGGCAGAGAACAGGCGTTATCATGGTGCCGTTCGTGTGGCCTCCGTCCCGGTACGCTGGGGCTATCCTGACACATCAGGCGGGCCGCGGACAAAGATCGTGACACGCCAGCCACGTGAGGGAGAGTAAGGAATGGACACGGGCGAGCGGCCTTATCGAGCCGGACTAATCGGCTGCGGACGGATGAGCCGGCACCACATCCCCGCTCTGATGGCAACACCGGGAATGGAGCTGGTGGCACTCGCAGACCCCTACCGGCCAGCCCTCGATGAGCGAGGCGAACAGTTCGGTGTTGCACCGGAGCAGAGATACGCCGAGCACCAGGAGATGCTCGACCGCGAGGCGCTGGATATCGTGACGATCTCCACACAGGCTCCCCAGCATGCCCCGGCAACGCTGGCCTGCGCCGCCGCCGGGGTGCGCGGCGTGCTGTGCGAGAAGCCGATTGCCCTGTCCCTGGCCGAGGCGGATGCGATGGTGGCGGCCTGCGACCGCACCGGCATGAAACTGGCGATCAATCACCAGACGCGGATCAGTCTGGCGACGTATCGGGCGGAGGAGCTGATCCGGTCGGGCGCCATCGGCGAGTTGGTCGGTGTTCGCATCGTTGATAAGGGCCAGCGCCCCTCCGGGAACTCCCTGATGGAAATGGCGACCCACCTCTTTGACCACACGCGGCTGTACGCTGGCGACCCGGCCTGGGTCTCTGCCCACCTCACCGACGCCGAGCCGGAGCCGGATGGTCGTCGGCACCCTTCCACCGTGGACGACATCATGTATAGCCAGACGGCTTGGCCGGCCGACCGCGATTGCGGGCTAGTGCTGGGCAGTCGCGCTACTGCGGTCTTCGGCTTTGGGCCGGCGAGCCTTCACAACGGTCTGGAGGCGAGCTTTGTGTCCTACAACCAGCCGTCGGACCGGGCGTGGCCGGATCAGCTTGAGCTGATCGGCATAGAAGGCGTCCTAGCCTTACGCACCAGCGGCGAGCCTGACCTGTTTATCCACCGCGGTCCGTGGGGCGGGCCGGTGCAGTTCGAGCCGGTGCTCACCGGGGCTGCCGCCCAGCACGCCGAGCCGCCGCGGCCCGCCGGTCTCGCGCCGGACCTGGTGACGGGCCGGTTGGGCAGCTTCGTGGCCATGCTCACGGAGCTTCAGGCCGCCATTGCGCAGGATCGGCCCCATCGCTCGGACGTGCGCGATGGCCGCTGGGCGCTGGACATGATTATGGGCGTATACGAGTCTCACCGTCAGAACGGTGCGCGGGTGGCGCTCCCATTGCCTCAGCGAGCGCACCCGCTGGAACGCTGGCTGCAAGATGAGGGGCGCCCGATGCCGCATCACCCCACCCCTACCCGTGGCGGCGGCATTCCGGCATAGCCTCCCTATGGCCCCCCCGCTGCGGCAGGGAGACGTGGATTGCGGCTTTCGCCGCAATGACGGATAGGAGACGCACATGATGACCAGCGACACGCTCGCCGCCGTGCCGGTGGGAGAACGCCAGCTTTTCCTCGATGATGCCGGCATCGCGCGGCTGGAGCGCCTGACCAGGACCGCGCACCAACCGTCAAAGAAGGGTGCGGTCATCCGCACGGACCTGGATGATGCGGGACAAGGGTCTATCCAAATCCGGACCGCGCCGGCGTGGGACCCCGCGGCGCGCGTCTACAAGCTCTGGACGATCACTACCCCCGAGGCGCTGGCGGTGCAGGGTATCCGCTGCGCCGGCTACTACGAGAGCACCGACGGCCTTCACTGGTCGAAACCGGTCGTCGGGCAGATCGAGTACCGCGGCTCGCGGCAGAACAACTACATCACCACCCGCACCGGCAAGGGGTATCGTGCCCCCACGCACGTCGTCTATGACGACACCGACCCGAATCCGGCGCGGCGCTATAAAGCGGCCATGACCAATGATGGCTTCCTGGCCTCGCCCGACGGGATAACTTGGACGCTGCTCGACGTGCCGCCGGTGCCGAGCCAGGACGAGAGCAACCTCTCGTTCGACCGGCAAGCGCACCTGTTCCTCCACACGGTCAAGCATCGCGGCCCTTATGGTCGGTCAGTCTGGCTCTCCACCAGCCCGGATTTCGCCCACTGGACCGAGCCGCAGCTGACGTTTCATGCCGACGACCTCGACCAGGAAATCGGCCGCGAGCGGATCGCTGCGCGGTTGGCCGATCCCACGCTCCAGCGGCTGTTCTCCCACGACCCGGCGTTGTACAACGTCGAGGTGTACAACATGGGCCTCTTTCGCTACGAGGGACTGTATATCGGGCTACCGACCATGTACCACTCCGTCGGACCAGCCAAGCCCGACTATCCCAATACCGAGGGCTTCCACCTGGTCCAGCTGGCTTGGAGCCGCGACTTGCGGACGTGGAACCGGTTGGACGACCGCCAGCCCTTCATCGGACAATCGCCCAGCGGCGCCGGCGCTTATGACATCACCCAAATCCTCGGTCCGTCGGCGCCGGTGGCCCACGGTGACGCGCTCTGGTTCTACTACACCGGCGTGAAGTATCGCGCCGCCGCGAACTGGGCCGATTCCCACACCCTCGATCCGGACCGCGGGGCGGTCTGCCTGGCAGTGCTGCGCCGGGACGGCTTTGTGTCGCTCGATGCCGGGAATGTCGCCGGTGTGCTGGTGACGGAGCCATTCCGTCTCTCCGGGCGCGCCCTCTACGCGAATGTCACCGCGCCGCGCGGCGAGCTGTCTGCCGAGCTACAAGACACGGACGGCACCGTGCTGGCTACGTCCGAACGCTTGCAGGGCGAGCATCTCCGTGGCGAGCTGCGCTGGCCGGAGGGTGATCTGCGGCAGTGGCAAGGCCGCCCGGTGGTCTTGCGGTTCACGCTACGACACGCCAGCTTCTACTCCTACTGGTTCGAGTGAGGCGGGCTATGTTAGGGCGAGGACGCTGATGGCAACGGCGACGCAGTTAGCGGCAGCGGTCGAGCACTACCTCGCCGATCTGCGGCGCGTGCGCGCGTCCGGCGGCGCCACCGGGGAGCGGTCCACCTACGGTCCGCTCGCCGGCCTGCTGAACGCGATAGGCGGCACCCTCCGGCCCAAGGTGTTTTGTGTCGGCGAGCTGGCCGATCAAGGCGCCGGCCATCCCGACTTCGGCCTCTACGCGGCGCGGCAGGTGCAGCGCGGCCGGCCGCGCGCGGGGCAAGCGCCGGAGTGCGGCGTGGTCGAGGTGAAGTCTGCCGACGATGACGCCTGGCTGACCGCAGACGGCGCTCAGGTGAGCCGCTACTGGGAGCGCTATCGGCTCGTGCTGGTCACGAACACGCGCGATTTCGTGCTGCTCGGCGAGGACGTGCAGGGCCGGCCGGCCAAGCTGGAGACGTTCCGGCTGGCCGACAGTGCCGCGGCGTTCGATACACGGCTGGAGCGGCCGCGCGCCTTTGCCAACGCCGTCGGCGCGGGCCTCGGCGAGTATCTGTGCCGGGCGCTGGCGCATCGCGCGACCCTCGCCGAGCCGAAAGACCTGGCCTGGCTGCTCGCCTCCTACGCGCGTGACGGGCTGGCGCGGGTGACGGCGGCCGGGGACACACCCTCGCTCCAGGCCGTGCGGTCCGCGCTGGAGGAGGCGCTGGGCGTGCGTTTCGAGGGCGCGCGGGGCGCGCAGTTCTTCCGTTCGACGCTGGTGCAGACGTTGTTCTATGGCGTCTTCTCCGTCTGGGTGCTGTGGGCACGGCAGACGCCGCCACTGACGGCGCCAGAGCCACACAATCCGCTGGAAATAGGTGGTGCGGCTCTGGCACGTCAACCGGCCGGCCGGTTCAACTGGCATGAAGCCGTCTGGCATCTGCGCGCGCCAGTGCTGCGGGCGCTGTTCCAGCAGCTTTCGGACCCCGGCCGGCTGCGACCGCTCGGCCTCGTCGAGGTGCTGGACTGGACGGCGGCGGCGCTGGACCGCGTGGATCAGGCCGCGTTCTTTGCCCGCTTCAACGAGGGTGAGGCGGTGCCCTATTTCTACGAGCCGTTCCTGGAAGCCTTCGATCCGGCCCTCCGCAAGCAGCTCGGCGTCTGGTACACGCCCACCGAGGTCGTGCGCTACATGGTGGCCCGCGTGGACCGGGCGCTCCAGGACGATCTCGGCATCGCCGACGGGCTGGCCGCGGAGAACGTCTACGTGCTCGATCCGTGCTGCGGCACCGGCGCCTATCTCGCCGAGGTGCTGCGCCGGATCGCCGCCAACCTCCAGGGCCGCGGCCTGGGCGCACTGACGGGGGCGCAGGTCAAGCAGGCGGCGGTGCAGCGGGTATTCGGCTTCGAGATCATGCCCGCGCCGTTCGTCGTCGCCCACCTGCAAGTCGGCCTGACCATGCAGGCGCTCGACGCGCCGCTCGCCGACGACGAAACGGAGCGCGCTGGCGTCTTCCTCACCAACGCCCTGACCGGCTGGGAGCCGTATGTGAAGAAGCCGCTGCCGTTCCCCGAACTGGAGGAAGAGCGCGACCGCTCGGATAGCGTAAAGCAGAAGCGGCCGATCCTCGTCATCCTCGGCAATCCGCCCTATAACGGCTTTGCCGATGTAGCAGTGGACGAGGAACGGGCGCTGTCGGAGGCCTACCGCCGGACCGAGCAGGTGCGCCGGCCGGAGGGCCAGGGGCTGAACGACCTGTACGTCCGCTTCTTCCGCATGGCCGAACGGCGCATTGCCGAGAAGACGGGCCGGGGCATCGTCTGCTTCATCTCCAACTACTCGTGGCTGGACGGGCTGTCGTTCACCGGCATGCGGGAGCGCTATCTGAACGCATTCGACGCCATCCGCATTGATTGCCTGAATGGCGACAAGTACAAGACCGGCAAGATCGCGCCCGACGGCTCCCCGGACCCCAGCATCTTTTCCTCGCCGGAGGACCCGGTCGGTATCCAAGTTGGTACCGCCATCACGACGCTGGTACGCAAGGGTAAGTCCGACCACAAGCCAACCACAACGGTCGGCTTTCGCCATCTCTGGGGCGAGGCCAAGCGCGCGGCGCTGATGGAGACGGCGGAGACGGCGCCGGACGCGCTCTACGACAACGTTGCACCGCTTCTGCCGCTGGGCCTGCCCTTCGCGCCAGTGGCGGTCAGCCCGGACTGGTTCGACTGGCCGGCGCTGCCCGATCTGTTTCCGGTTGCGTTCCCCGGGGTCAAGACCAACCGAGACCCGTTCCTTGTCGATATCGACTTGGACCGGATCATGGGACGTATCGCCGACTATTTCAATGAAGATTTGAGTCATGACGAGATCGCGCGACGCTATTCGCTCGCGATGAGAGAGACGTCGTCGATAAGGCTCGATGCCCGTTCGGTCCGTGATGTACGGCTTGCACGCGGCGGCCCGGCGGAAGCCGCCTTCGTCCGTTGCGCCTTCCGCCCGTTCGACAACCGGTGGCTCTATTGGGAAGCGGACTCCGGCCTCCTGGCCCGTCCTAGTCCTGACTACAAGCCGCATGTGTTTGAGGGGAACCTGTGGCTGGTTACCCAGCAGAAACCGCGCCGAGAATGGTCGTGTCCACAAGTGATCTCGAGTATCGGTTGTATTGATCTCATGGATCGCAGTGCTACTTGTATTCCCGTGTGGCTCCGCGACGATGGCATCGGAAGCGACGGGACCGGCTCGCAACGCAGGCCCAACCTGTTAGAGGACGGCAACGCGGAGCGCTACCTCAAATGTCTCGGCGCCAACGTAGAAGACCTGTTTCACTACGTCCTCGCCGTGCTCCACGACCCGGCCTATCGCGCGGCCAACGCCGGGGCGCTCAGGATGGAATGGCCGCGCATTCCGCTGCCCGGCTGGCCCAAAAGCGACGAATTGAACATAGATGCACATGATGGACAGGATGGGGGCATGGCGGCCGTGCTGCCGGAGCAACGGCAGGCGTTCTTTGCCACGGCCGCGCGAGGGCGGGAGCTGGGCCGGCTGCTCGACTCGGACGCGCCCGTGCCGGGCGTCACGTCCGCCCCGCTGCGCCCGGAGTTGGCCGCCATCGCCGTGCCCTCCACCACCGACGGGCGCAACATGGCCGGCGACGATTTTGCGGTGACGGCGGGCTGGGGCCGGTTCGGCGTCGGCCAAGCTGTGATGCCGGGCGCCGGCCGCGCCGTTGCCCGCGCCTACACCGCCGCCGAGCGCAGGGACCTAACTCCCGGCCCCTTCCCTCCAGGGCAGGGGAGTCCGGGTGGCGACCAGCAACAGCCGGCCCGGGCAGGCAATCAGCACGGCAGCCGGCAGCCCCTTCCCTTCAGGGAGGGGGCTGGGGGTAGGTCCGCCGCTCCCCTCGGCGCAACCACGTTCGACATCCACCTCAACGACCACGCCTACTGGCGCAACGTGCCGGCCGCCGTCTGGAGCTACAAGCTCGGCGGCTATCAGGTGCTCAAGAAGTGGCTATCGTACCGTGAGCGCACCGTCCTCGGCCGCCCCCTCCTCCCGGAAGAGGTCCAGCACTTCGCAGAGACAGCACGACGGATTGCGGCTATACTATTGTTGACAGCGATCCCTCCAGTGAACTGATCATCACCGCCTAGAGAACAGGATAGAGTACATGAACTGGCAGTCATACGAAGAAACAGTCAAGGACATATATGAGAAGTTAGGCGAAAGTAACATTGAGATCCTAGGCTGGGGATCGGATTGCAAAGTTAAAGGAAGGTCTGGTGTGAATCACCAGATCGATGTTCTCACATCGCACAGTGGTGGTATTCACTCATATAGAACTGCAATTGAATGCAAATACTGGTCTGATAAGGTATCAAAAGATGCTGTTGCAAAACTCTCCGAAATCATCGAGGATGCTCGGATCGAGAAAGGGGTTGTAGTTTCAAAATCGGGATTTACCCCAGACGCTGTGACCTTTGCGAAATACAAGAATATAGGTCTAGTTGAATTGAGAGAGCCTGTAGATGAAGATTGGAAAGATAGAATCAAAACAATTCATATAAATATGCATATCACGGCGCCTGAAGCATACGATTATGAGTTTATTTGGGACGATATTGGTGGTCAGGGAGAAGAATTCCAAATCTATGCCCCAACTTCCGATATACTTATTCATACGCCAGATGGGAATTTTGCATCACTTCACGAATTAACAAACAGCAAGATCGGAACCGGAGAAACTTCGAGAGAAGGAGAAGTAGAGTCTTATTCTGTACCGTTTCCTACCGGGACCACTTTGTCATTTCCAGCAAGCGAATCCAAGGTGCCGATTAGAGAAATACGATTCAAAATTCGCTACGAAGTGGCCACAGAGGAGATTGAAATACGAGGTGAAGATCAGGTTTTCATGATTATGAGTGCCATCTTTGAAAATAGAAGATTTGCTATTTCACCACTTGGAGATATTCGTGCAATAGAGCCGTGACCCGGACTACCGGGCGGACTATGAGGCGCTTGGGCCGGAGTTTGCGCTGGCACGCTCGACCGCTGCCATTGACGAACGACCGCACCGTTGGCACACTGCGTTCAGCTATGTCCGGAGGAGGTACCCATGCTGAGGGTCGGAATCATCGGTCTGGGGGGAATTGCCAACTCGCACTGTCGAGGGATCGCCGAGCTTGACGATGTCAAGGTCGTGGCGGTGGCCGATCTGATGGAGGAGCGGCGCCGCGAGTTCATGGCGCAGTACGACATCCCCAAAGGCTACGCGACACACACGGAGCTGCTCGCGGACCCCGAGATTGACGCGGTGGGTGTGGTGCTCGGCCACATGCTCCACCACCGGCTGACCGTGGATGCCTGCCGGGCCGGCAAGCACGTGCTGGTGGAAAAGCCGATGGCCATTAGTATGGAGCAGTGCGATGAGATGGTCGCTGCCGCGCGCGAAAACGGCGTGAAGCTGATGGTGGGCCTGACTAACCACTTCTCCCCGACCAACCGCAAGGCGCGGGAAATCCTCGATTCGGGGGAATTGGGGCCGGTCATCACCGCCGTGAACTACATGTCTAAGCGCTGGGGCTATCCCGGGCGCCGGGCGCAGTATCGCAGTCGCTATCACGGTGGAGGCATGTGGCTCACCAACGGCGTGCATGTAGTGGATCGGCTGACCTGGTTCATGGCTTCGCAGGCGCTCTCCGTGTCGGCGGCCATCGGCAATCGCTCGTACTACCAGGCCGCGGATGACTACGGTTCGGCCATGATCCGCTACAAGAACGGGCAGGTCGGTCTGGCGGTGGCCGTGGCCTACAAGGACGGCGGGCCAAACCACGATCTGAACATCATCTGCACGGAAGGATCGCTGCACATCGGGCGTGGCGGTGGCGGCTTGGTCGAGGCCGGCGTCTGGGTGGGCAAAGGCGATCAGTGGGGAAAGGTCGCCGTGGAGGACGAGGGCAGCAACTTTGCCCGTGAGTGGGAAGCGTTCGCTGCGGCTATCGAGCGCAACATCGAGCCGCCGGCGTCGGGTGTCTACGGCCGGCACATCATGGAAATCCTGTTTGCTGCCGAAGAGTCGGCGATCACCAACCAGGAGGTCCGGCTGAGTAGCGGTCCCGGCTGGTTCTCGCAGGACTCCGGCGAGGTCGCCACCTACGAGCACGGCTGGTACTAGAGCGAGCCTCGCGCCACCCGCCGCCGTACCCCCCCCCTCGCTATCGCTCGGCGATGGAGAGGGGCTGGGCGTGAGGTCCGCGCAAGGCAGGAGCACGTAGCGCATGAAGATTGTGGATGTGACAGCGCAGCCCTTTACCTACAGGTCGCAGATCGCGCGCGATTCGGAGGGGCATTCCCACCCGGTTCCGGAGTACGACGCCACGGAATGCCTCGTAGAGATCAGCACCGACGAGGGCGTCAGTGGCTACTGCTTCGGGGGCAATCCCGCCGGAGCCATTCAGCAGGTCGTCAAGCCGATGCTGTTGGGCGCGGATCCCTTCTACCGCGAGAAGCTCTGGCAGATGCTCAAGCAGGCGCAGCGGGGTTCCAAGGAAGTCCTGTCCGACCGGCTCATCGGAGTGGTGGATCAGGCGCTCTGGGACCTCGCCGGCCGCGCCCTCGATCAGCCCGTCTACAAGCTCCTCGGTGGCGCCCGTGACAAGGTGCCGGCCTATGCCAGCACGATGTGTGGCGATGAGGTCGCGGGGGGCCTGAACACACCGGAGGCCTACGCGGAGTTCGCCGCGCAGTGCCGGGCACAGGGCTATACGGCCTTCAAGCTCCATACCTGGATGCCTCCGATCACCTGGGCGCCGGACCCCAAGCAGGACGTTGCCGCCTGTCGGGCGGTGCGGGAGCGGGTCGGTGACGATATGGCGCTGATGCTGGACTGCTTCCACCACTACAGTCGGGAAGAAGCGCTCTACATCGGTAAGGAGCTGGAGAAGCTGAATTTCCATTGGTACGAGGAGCCGATGGACGAGCACAACATCTCCTCCTACGTCTGGCTGTCCGATCAGCTCTCCATCCCGGTGCTTGGCCCGGAAACGGCAGAGGGCCAGATGTACACGCGGGCCGAGTGGATCGTTCGCGGGGCCTCGGACATGAGCCGGGGCGGCGTCGGCGACGTCGGCGGAATCACGCCGCTGATGAAGACGGCGCATCTGTGCGAGTCGTTCGGTGTGCGGATGGAGGTGCATGGGGGCGGGCCGGGCAACCTGCACGCCCTCTGTGCGATGGGTATTCCCGGGGAGTTCTACGAGCGCGGGCTGCTCCATCCGTTCCTCGACTACGAGCAGCGGACGCCATGGCTCGATGCGGTCGTTGATCCATTGGATGACGAGGGGTTCGTCCACGTCTCACAGCAACCGGGGCTGGGGTGGGACATCAACTTCGACTTCATCAGCGCCAATACGGTCGCCGCCCCGCCCGGCTGAGTAGGAAGATCGCCCCCCAGGGACGCCCCTACTCTGGATTCCCGCGCAAGCGGGAATGACGGAGAGGTGTTATTTTCATGGCAATGACGGTCGGGGAGGCTCCCTTTCCATTGTGGGAAGGGGCCGGGGATGATGTCCAGGGCAAAGGAGCGCATAGCTAACATGCTCTTTGTAGACGACTACCACATCCACTCCTCTCAGGGCGTAGAGCGGGTCTTTCACCGTCTGGAGCAGCACCCCGACAATCCTATCCACGTGTTCACCGAGCCGTGGGGCGCCATCTGCGTTGACCACGGCGGCTATGAGCGTGATCCGCAGACGGGTGAATTCGTCCTCTGGTACTACACGCGACCCGACGATCCCCAGGGGATGCACGAGACGGCCTTTGTCTGCCAAGCGCGCTCCCGCGATGGCATCCACTGGGACACGCCCTCGCTGGGGGTGCAGGAGTTTCGCAGGAGCCGTGACAACAACATCTGTGTCGTGAACTTCACGGCCTCGGGCGTGTACCCCGGCCCGCACGAGCTGACCGGGCCATGTATCGCTCGCGATCCGCTCGACCCCAATCCTGACGGCCGTTACAAGCTGGCCCTCTGGCGCTATAACCGTGACCGCGACCCGGAGACGGGCAAGCGCCTGTATGCCCGCAAGGACACCTCGCACCCGACCGGCCTGTATACGTCCACCTCGCCCGACGGCATCCACTGGCCGGCCCACGAGCGGCTGGTGCATACGTTCGCCGACGGCTTTGGCGACACGTACACGTTCATGGTGGATACCCTGCGCCGCGGCTACCGGCTCTTCGGGAAGCGCATGTATTGGGATCGTGAGCACGATATGTGGATCCGCCTCCGACACACGACCTGGAGTCCCGATTTCGTTTCCTGGTCTCCGTTCGTGCCGATCCTGCCGATTGACGAGTACGACCGCCCGCACGACCAGATTTACATGAACAACGGCTATGTCTACGACGATATGTACCTGGGCTTTGCGCGTATGCTGCACGCGCACGACGATTGGTCTTTGGATATAGACCTGGCCTATTCGCGTGACGGCGAGGAGTGGATACGGCCCCCGGCGGCGCGGCGTATTCTGCCCCGCGGCGCAGGCGAGGCCTGGGACAGTGGCCGAATGGCGATGTTTCCGTCGGCGCCGATCCGGGAGGGTGATCGGCTCTACTTCTATCACACCGCCGGCGCGTGGTACCACAGTCCGGCCCCGCCGCGCGTGCTGCCGCCGGGTACCGAGCGCCCCCGGGGCTTGTGCTTGGCAACCTTGCGCGTGGACGGGTTTGCCGGCCTGCGAGCGGAGGCCAGCGGGCGCATTCGTACCCGCCCGCTCTTCATGGAGCGGGAGCAGCTGCGGATCAACGTGGATGCGGGGCAGGGTTCCTGCCGCGTGGGGTTGCTCGACGAAGCCGGGTTTCCCATCGCCGGCTACACACCCGCGGACATGGAGCCAATCCAAGCCGATGCGATAGACCACCGGCTGCGCTGGCGCGAGCACGACTCGGTCGCCGCCCTCTACGGACGCTGGCTGTCCCTGGACATTCGCCTGGAGCGAGCCGAGCTATTCGCCGTGCGGCAGGAGGGCTAGACGGTGCAGGTCATCCAACGGGACTACATGACGCAGCTGCTCAAGCTGTCTATTCCTGGCGACGTTCGCCATTGGGGCCGGCTCACGGCCAACGTAGTCATCGAGCAGCCCAGCGGGTACGCGCTGGAAACGGCCGGCTGCGTTGTCCGCCGCGGCAAGCAAGCCGAGATCACCGTGCGCTATCCTCTCATGGACGATGGGGCTTGGGAGCAGATCGAAGGTTTTTGCAAAGCCTTCGAGTACGAGATGGGGACCTATACCTTCACTGTGCATCTCTTCAGCGACGGTCATCCCATCGTCACCGAGACGGCCAAGCTCGATCAGGACCAGCTCTACGCCAACAGTTGGAAGACCCGTATTCGTACCGACTTTCCGCCCGGCTTCATCGAGTGCGCCCCGCTCCGCTCCGTTTGCATTGACCACGACGAAGTACCGGTGACGATCCGGCTCAAGACCGACCGTGTGCCAGCGTGTCTTGTCCGGATGGACGTGACGGCGCGGCGCGGTAGCGAGCCGCTGGTGGAGCCAATCGAGCTTGACTTGACCGTGGAACCGCAGATCATCACGTTCCGCCATGCCGGTTGGCAGCGCGGCGAGTATTGGATTCGGGTTCAGGTGCTTGAAGCCGGCCAGCCGGTCGGCCCCTACATGGTGCGGAAGTTCTGGAAAGAGGTCATCGGGCCGGAGCCACAGCCGGAGCCACCCTTGCAGCTTGGCACGTCGTTGCAATACATGGTGGACGGGTGGCTTTTCGAGCGGTCGGAAGGGCTGGACTTCTGGCCGATGAGCTACGCCCCCAATCCCGACCGGCCAGCCATCACGATGGACAAGCCCTGGGAATACGGGATCATGGAGGCCCGCAGCCTGACCTATGACGAGGAAGAAAGGCTCTACAAGCTCGAATATACCTTCAGCGTGGAAAGCTATCGCCGGCAGGGCTATGCCTGGCACTCGCTGGTAGACGAGATCACGGTTGACCCGGCCGGTCTCCCGCCGACCTGGGAGCAGTTCGAGCGAGACACGCAGCGCGCTGTCGCCGTGCAGCAGCCGCGGGATGAAGACGGTTCCGACCCGGCCCTCGCGCAGCCGATCCTCCTCGGCGACTCCCGGCCGGTCGCCTATCGCAAGCTGCTGTGGTCGCTCCTCCGGCAGGGAACGCTGGTGCAGGAATTCAGTATCCCGCCGCTGGGCTACTCCTATGCCATCCTGCCCCACCTCCGGCCGCCGGGCGAGCGGAGGACCGACTACGTGCTGCTCGCGGTGCCGGGGATTCGTCCCGATGGGCAGCTGCCCCGGCCCGGCGAGTTCGATGCGTCCGAAGCGCAGGTCTTCGAGATGTATCCGGAAGACCTGGACCGCCCGGCCTACACCTGCCTCGCCACCTCGCGCGACGGCGTCAGCTGGGAGAAGCCGGAGTTGGGGCTGGTCGAGTTTCACGGCTCCAAGTCGAACAATATCCTCCGCACGGAGGACGAGGCCAACCGTGCCTACGCGCAGCGCGCGCACGAGGCCGACACTCACGCGATCATGCCCGCCGCCAAGAAACGGCAGCGCAGCTTCCGCCTGTATGACCCCGACCAAGACGGGCCGGTTGACATGGACAGGGTGTTCATGGTCCAGATCGCAGCGGGCTACGGTGAGAAGGTGGACTTCGTGTGGCCGGACGATTTCGCCGACTGCGGCGCAGCGCTCGGCTTTACCCCGGAGCTACGCGCCTACTACCCCATGATGTACCGGGGGGGCGACGAGTTCTTGTTCCTGTCGGACCGGCCCTGCATATATCTGGGCGCGGGCATGGACCTGATGCATAGCAGCGAATCGATCCGGCACCAGATCGAGCGCAGCGACGACCAAACGCTCTGCTGGTACTACCGACCCAACTCGCCGGCCTACCCCCCGCACAACTGCCCTTGGGACAACCACCAGGGACCGCTCCGCAACGTCGCCGTGCTGTGGACCGACGACGGCCGCCGTTTCCACAAACGGTTCTGCATCGGCCCCGACGAATTCGACCCGCCGGGGATGCAGTTCTACAACATGGCGCTGATCGGCGAGCTACCGCGGATTCACCAGGGTCGGACGATGCTCCGCCGCACCTCGTCCCCGGGAGTCGCGGTGCAGTCCGGGGAGCTATACGTGGCGGAGCTACGGAGCTACGCGGGCGCCGAGCAGACCCAAGTGCCGGAGTTGATCTGGTCGCGCGATCTACTGCACTGGCACCGCTTTACGCATCACCGGGCGCCGATGGTGAAGCTGGGTACGGAAGACGGCAGCTACAACTGGGGCATGTATTTCCAGTCCCAGAGCTACTACCCCTTCAAGGACAAGGACGGCAACGATGCCTGGTGGCTGGTCAACTCCGCGAACAGTGCCCGCCACAACCACGTGACCATCGCCGTCCGTCATCCCACGGTCGAAGACGTACAGGCCCACTATCCCCATTACAGCGAGGCGCCCTTCTTCGTGGACTGGCCCACGCTGTTTCGGCGCGGCGTGCAGTTCCGGCGCACACCGCTGTTCACCCACATCAAGCCGGGCCGCCTGGCGTACACGGCGCCTACGGAGACTGCCGGCGAGTTCACTACCCACCCCATCCACTTCGCGGGTACCGATCTGGTGCTGAACGCACAAGTCGAGGCCGGCGGTAGTCTCCGCGTGGAGGTGCAAGATGAGGCTGGGCAGGTGCTTGATGGCTATAGTCTCGCGGAATCGGCCGTCTTCACCGGCGACGAGGTGTACTACACGCCCTCTTGGGGTACCCGGCGTCTCGCAGCGCTCGCCGGTCGCGCGCTGAAGCTCCGCGTCGTCCTGAAGCAGGCCAAGCTCTTCACGCTGCACATCGAGTAGACGGCCTACTGCTTGAGGAACGCCAGAACCATGAAGATTGGGAAGTGGTAGTCCCTCAGGGGACCCGGATGGCCGCTCTCGAGCAGTTCATCCGTGGGGCGGAGATCGGAGAGGTTGCTCAAGAGAAATCCACGCTCTCGAAACGCCGTGACGTACTCTTCGAGCGTCCGATGGTAGTAGTAGGCGTGGATGCCCCAGCTCGCTAGACCCCGGTACTCGCGGATACCCCGGCCCGATTCGAAATAGTGCCGCACCCTCTCGTCGAGCACCGATCGGTAAGGATTTAGTAGCGAAAGCACCGCGCGACCACCGGGCTGCAGCACGTCGCCAAGCGTGGTTATGTAGCCCCGGTAGTCGTCCACGTCGGGCAGGACCAGATTACTCACCACCAGATCGAAGCACTCGCGGTACTGGGGAAGCGGTCTGCTGAGATCATGTGTCAGATAGGTCGTGCTCGTCCCGGGGTCCCGTTCCTGCGCGATGGTGAGCAGGCGCGGCGCAAGATCAATGGCAGCGACCTCTGCACCCCGCTGTGCCAGTATCCTGGCGATATGCCCCTCGCCGCAGCCGGCGTCTAGCACCCGGCGCCCGGCCACGTCGCCTGCGTATGCCAGCAGGCGCGGGACCAGGAGATGCCGGATGAACGAGAAGTCCTCCCCGTATTGGTCGGAGATGTACTCGGCATATTCGGTTGCATAGTCGTCGTAGGAGTTCGTCCGCCCGGCCATGAGGGGCCTCCGTAGCCATTGCACACGTTGGCGCTGCACCGGCTCCTGCCCATGCTACGCCGTCGGGTTCGTGGCGACAAGGTGATTCTGGGGCGTAGCGAGAGGGAGCGGCAGCCGCAATCCAGGCCACCTCCCCGGCCTCCCCCGGACTGAGCCACTAGGGCCAATCAGCAGCGGTGCCATGTACCATAGTGTGACCGGACCGTAGACCATGCCTGAGTCGGTAGCTCCTACCTACCTCATCGTGACGGGTGCCTCTGTTGCTCGGCGCACGCCGGAGGTGCTGCGGGCGCTCGCTCCGGTTGTGGGGCGCTTGCTCACCCTGCTCACGCCGGGGGCGCGGCGGGTGATTAGCCCGCGCGAGCT
This sequence comes from Chloroflexota bacterium, assembly GCA_965238265.1. Taxonomy (GTDB): domain Bacteria; phylum Chloroflexota; class UBA11872; order UBA12225; family JAJDUF01; genus JAJDUF01. Next base: position 80,956 of record OZ250185.1, read on the forward strand.
GGCGCTGGTGCCTGGCCACCGGATCGTCGAGAGCTACTTCGATGCCGCGATCTTGCCGCGTCCAGCGCCGGGCGTGGTGGTGATTGCACCCTGCACCTTCAACAGCCTGAACAAGCTCGCCACCGGTATCACTGACAATCTGGCGCTCTCTATCGCAGCCCAGGCTATCGGCCGGCGTGCCCCGCTGATCGTCGCCATCGCGGTCAACGCTGCGCTGTGGGCACATCCCCGCGCCCAGGAGTCGGCAGCGACGCTGCGACAATGGGGCTGCACGGTGCTCGATCACGTAGCCGCCGATGGCACCCTGGCGATGGCGTCGCCGGAGACCATCGCGGCAACGGTGCGCCGGGCGTGGTCACGCTTAGAGCGCGGATCGGCGTAGGGCCGCTCCATCTGCCCATAGCTCCCGGCGCTCCCTCTGTCCGACCGGCCGTTGGTGCTATGATTCTAGTAGGTGACTGAGGAGGAACCAACGATGACTGTGCAAGTGTATGGCGTGAATCACATCGCCATCGAGGTGGATGACGTACAAAAGGCGGTGGCCTTCTACTCCGACGTGTTCAACTTGGAGATGCTGCGTGGCGGTGAAGGGGCGGCGTGGTGCAAGCTCGGCGAGCATCAGTTCTTGGCGATCTTTGAGGTCGAGGAGCTGCACCCTGACCGCTCGAAGCACTTTGGCATTATGGTCCGCGACGAAGCGCAGCTTGCCGCAGTGCGCGAGAAGATCATCACGAAGTATGGGCTGAAGACGGAGCCGGGCTTCCGTTGCGACTTCCGCGACCCGTTCGGCAACCGCATTCAGGTCGGCGATCTCCACGACGAGTCGCTCGTCTGGATGCTGCCGTATCAGGAGGTCCAGGAGGCCGGAATCAACTTCTCCGACGACTAGGCGCTGTTGACGTTTCCCGGTCATTGGCACGAAAATAACACCCATCCGTCATTCCCGCTCTCGCGGGAATCCAGGGCGGGTATGCCGGCTGCGGTTCTCGGCGCCTGGATTCCGGCGGAAGCCGGAATGACGAAATGGGGGTGGAGCGTGCTGCGGACGGAGTTAGCGCAGCAGATCAAGGCGGCCGCCTACTTGACGGGTGAGTTCACCCTGCGGTCCGGGCTGGTCAGCTCGTTTTACTGGGACAAGTACCGCTTCGAGAGCGATCCCGTCCTCCTGCGGGCGGTCGCCGCGGCGCTGGAAGAGTTGCTACCGCGCGACTATGATCGGCTCGCGGGCCTAGAGCTAGGCGGCGTTCCCCTCGCCACCGCGCTCTCCTTGCGTACCGGGAAGCCGGCGCTCTACGTGCGGAAGGAAGCCAAAACCTACGGTACTTGCAACCTTGTCGAGGGCGGCTTCCGCCGGGGCGAAATCGCCGTCGTCATAGAAGATGTCATCACCAGCGGTGGGCAGGTGGTCGCCTCGGTACAGGAGGTCCGGGCGCTGGGCCTCGTCGTGGACAACGTGGTGTGTGTGATTGATCGGCAGCAGGGCGGTGCCGAAAACATCGGCGCTATCGGCTGCTCGCTCTCGTCGGTGTTCACCTTGGCCGCGCTCGAACGCTTGGCCGGCGAGGATACCGTCATTCCCGCGAAAGCGGGAATCTAGGCCCCCTCTCCCCGCCGGAGAGGGCCGGGGTGGGGGCGGCCGGGGACAGGGCTACAGCGTGTTGCACCCCTACGGCTTGGCCCGTACCTGCCACGGTCAGACCGGTGCGCCGGGTTAGCTCGAAAGGAGAAGCGCATGGCCGATGCAGCCATCCGTGTGGATGGCATCACCTACACCTACGGCGACCTTGTTGCCGTGGACGACATCAGCTTTGAGGTCGGGCGCGGCGAAATCCTGGGCTTTCTGGGACCTAATGGCGCCGGCAAGTCCACCACCATCAAGATGCTCACCGGTCAGGCCCGGCCGAAAACTGGGCGCATCACCGTGCTCGATCAGGATGTCACGAAACACCACGTCGAGGTGCAAGCCAGGATCGGCGTGTGCTTCGAGGAGAAAAACCTCTACCTCAATATGTCGGGCCGCGAGAACTTGGAGTTCTTTGCCCGCCTGTTCGGGATCAAGGGGTTCAGCGCGGATGAGCTGTTGCAGAAGGTCGGGCTTGCCGACCGCGCCGCCGACCGCGTGAAGGGCTACTCCAAGGGCATGCAGCAGCGGCTGATGATGGCGCGATGCCTGGTGAACAGCCCCGACGTGCTCTTCCTCGACGAGCCGACCGACGGGCTGGACCCGGTGTCGGCGCAAGCGATCCGGCAGGTCATCCGCGAGGAAGCGGACCGCGGGGCGGCGGTGCTGCTCACCACCCACGACATGGACGAGGCCGACAAGCTCTCCGACCGCGTGGCGTTTATCAACGAGGGACGCATCGTCGCGCTGGATACGCCGGAGAACCTAAAGCTCGCGCACGGGCAGCGGTCGGTGCGCGTGCGGGTGCGCGAGGCCGAACAGGTGCGGGAGCAGAGCATCTTGCTCGATGCTCCGGATGCCGGGGACCGACTCAAGGAGGCGCTCGGCTCCAAGGACCTCCTCACCATCCATACGGAGGAGGCCACCCTGGAAGCCATCTTCATCAAGGTCACCGGCCGCGGTCTCGACACATGAACGGCCACGTATCGCGGGCGGCCATCGTGGCCGCCATCCTGCGTAAAGACCTCGCGGCGCACACGCGCGACCGGTTCTTTGTCTTCGTGACGGCCTTGGGGGTCGTGTTCTACGTGGCCGTCTTCTGGCTGCTGCCCAACTCCGTAGACGAGACGATCACGGTTGGGGTCCATCAGACCGGGATGGATGAGGTGTTCGAGCAGGCCGTTGCCACGCAGGGCGCCGGCATCGAGTTTGTCATGTTCGAGACCTCGGACGCGCTCCAGGCCGCCTTGGGCCTCGGTGGGCGTGAGGCTGAGGAGGAGCTTGCTATCGGCTTGGACTTTCCCGCCGACTTCCTCCGGTGCGTGGCCGCCGGCGAGCAGACCACCGTGCAGGTCTACATTGATGCGGGTGTGCCGCCGGCCATCCGCCGCGCCATGTCCAGCCTGGTGCGCGAGATCGCCTATGCGCTGACGGGGAACGCTCTGCCCGTCGCCGCGCCGGCGCAGGAGACGGTAATCCTCGGCGAGGACCGCGCTGGCGATCAAGTGCCGCTGCGCGAGAAGATGCGGCCACTCGCCGCCTTCCTCATCCTGATGGTCGAAGTGATGGCGCTCGGTACGCTCGTAGCGAGCGAGGTGCATAGCCGCACGGTAACAGCGGTCCTCGTGACGCCGACCAGGACGGCCGACTTCCTAGTGGCCAAGGGCCTGTTTGGCACGGCTCTGGCCTTCATAGAGGCAACGCTGGTCATGCTGTTGATCGGTTCGTTCGCCCGCCAGCCGCTGATCCTGCTCACGGCGCTGCTCCTCGGGGCGGTGCTGGTCACCGGCTGCGGGCTGCTCGCCGGGGCGTCCGGTCAGGACTTTATCGGCATGGTCTTCTACAGCATGCTCTTCATGATTCCCCTGCTGATCCCCGCGGTGGCGGCGCTCTTTCCGGGCAGCGCGTCCATCTGGGTGCAGGTCCTGCCTTCCTACGGGCTGGTGCAGGCCATCGTCGGCGTGAACTCCTACGGCGCCGGCTGGCTGGACGTGCTGCCGTACCTGGGGATGCTGCTGGCATGGTGTGGGGCTCTCTTTGGCGTGGGGTGGTACGTTCTGAAGAGGAAGGTTGAGGCGCTATGAGTGGGGTGCGGGTCTGGAACGTGCTACGCAAGGACCTCCGGCTGGGACCACGCTCCCCGCTATTCCTCTACGCCTTCGTCGTGCCGGTGGTGCTCACGGTGCTCATCCGGGGTGTGTTCGGCAACCTGTTCGAGCCTACCCCGCGGCTCGGCATCGTGGACGAAGGGCAATCGAGTATCGTCCAGGTAGTCCGGGACATCGAGGGTATCGAGGTAGCCTTCCCGGAATCCGCCGACCGGCTGAAAGCGCTGGTGGAGGCGAACGACCTCGATGCCGGGCTGGTGCTCCAGTCGGGATTCGACGCCGCCCTGCGTGCCGGGGACCGGCCGAACATCCAGTTCTTTGTGGGCGGTGAGAGCCTGGCGGCCAACCGCATCATCCTGGGCGTGACCGCGGTTGATCTGATCCGAGGAGTGGCCGGCGCGCCGGCGCCTATCGAGGTCGCCGTGACGACCGTGGGGGAGGGCGATGCCGTGCCCACCGCGAATCGCCTGCTGCCGTTGGTGATGCTGTACGCCATCTGGATCGGCGGGGGGATGGTGCCCGCCGCCAGCCTCGTCGAGGAGAAGGAGCGCCGGACACTTCAGGCGTTGCTCGTCACGCCGGTGCAGGTGGCGGACGTGCTCGTGAGCAAGGGCGCGCTGGGCGTTGTGCTCGCGCTGGCCGCCGGGGTGGTGACCCTAGCCATCAACAACGCCTTCGGATCGCAACCGGCCGCGCTCCTCCTGACGCTGGCGCTGGCTGCGCTCATGTCCGCCGCGATTGGGCTGCTGTTCGGCTCGTGGGCGCGGGACACGAACATGCTCTTCACGGCGGCGAAGGCCAGCGGCGTCCTGCTCTTCGCGCCGGTGATCTTCTTTATCTGGCCCAACCTCCCGCAGTGGATTGCGAAGGTGTTCCCGACGTACTACTTCCTCGCGCCGCTCTTCGAGATCGCCGTCAAGGGGGCGTCGCTGGCGGACGTTTGGCCGGAGCTAGGGATCGGTCTGGCAATCTGCGTGGCGCTCTTCATGGCCGTCTTCGCGATGGGGCGCCGCCTGGAAGCGAGCTTGGTTGCTGCTTAGGCCGGCTGCCTACGCTGCTACCCCGCCCCGGTGTACCCGCTCCAGCATCTCGCGGGCGCGGGTCAGGCTCGCAGCCGTGGCGCCACCGAGCATCTGCGCTATCTCGGAGAGCCGCTCTTGCTCGGCCAGCTCTTGCACCGTCGTCGTAGTACGGTTCTGCCGCTCCTGCTTGGCGATGAAGAAGTGGCTCCGGCCGTAGACCGCAAGCTGGGGCAGGTGGGTAACGCACAGCACCTGATGATGGGCGGCCAGCTCGGCGAGCTTCTCACCGAGCACCCAGCCGCTCCGGCCGCCGATGCCCACGTCTATCTCGTCGAAGATCAGCGTCGGAGTACGATCCACGCTAGAGAGGATGGACTTCAGCGAGAGTAGGATGCGGCTCATCTCGCCGCCCGACGCGATACGCGCCACCGGTTTGGGCGGTTCGCCGGGATTGGGCGCAATCCGGAACTCCACCGTATCCATACCGCTGTTGTCCCAGGCGAGCAGGGTCCCCGGGGCCGGCTCCTCGCCCGGCCCCGGCGCCTCATCGGGGGACCAGGGCACACCGTCCGGGTCGGGCTGGCACTCCACCGCGACCTCAAACGCCGCCGACAAGCTCAGATCGGCCAATTCAGCAGCCACCGCCGTTGCCAGCTGCCGGGCAGCCCGCCGACGCGTCCGCGATAAGCGTGTTGCTTGCTGGCCCAGCCGCGCTGCCAAGTCTTCTGCTCGTGCGGCCAGCTCGGCCAGGCGCTCATCCCGCCGCGTCAGACCGTCCAGCTCTGCCGCTGCTGCTGTGCCGTAGGCCAGGACAGCCTCAATTGTGTCGCCGTACTTGCGTTGCAGCGACCGGATCAGGTCCAGCCGCTCCTCTACTTCGGCCAGCCGCGCCGGATCGGCCTCGACGGCCTCGGCATAGGCTCGTAACGAGCGGCCTACTTCCTCGACCAGCGCCGTCGCCTCGGTCAGCAGCGCCTCGGTCTCGGCGAGCGTCGGATCAATGTCGGTCAGCGCGTTGAGTTGCCGGGCTGCGTCGCCCAGCTGATCTACTGCCCCGGCCGCGCCCTCGGTGCCGTTGAGCTGCGCATACGCGCTGGCCGTGGCGCTGGCAAGCTGCTCGGCGTTGAGCAACAGGTGTCGCTCCCGCTGCAACGCCGCGTCCTCGCCGGGCTGCACATTGGCGTCGGCGATCTCGTCTACTTGATAACGGAGCAGGTCCGCACGGCGCGCCAACTCGCGCTCGTTTTGCTGCATCGCGCGCCACTGCCGCTGCGCGGTGCCTAGCGCCGCAGCCGTGTCGCGTACCGCTTCGCCGAGCGCCTCCAGCCCGGCAAAGCGGTCGAGGAGCTGTAGCTGCGTTGCCGGCTGCAAGAGCGACAGATGCTCGGTTTGCCCGTGAATGTCCAGCAGAAAACGACCCAGCGCCGCTACCGTGTGTAGTGGGACGGCACGACCGTTCACCCTCCCGACGCTCCGCCCACTGGGGCGGATGTCCCGCGTCAGGATGAGGTCGAGCGGGCCGGTATCCGGCGCCTCATCATCGTCGGTATCGAGCAGCCCTCGTTCCGCCAGGAGCGTGTGCAGGGCCGCCGGTGGCGCGGCGAGGGAGAACACGGCCTCGATGTGCGCGTGCTTCGCCCCGGTGCGGACATCATCCGCTCCTCCGCGACTGCCGAGCACGCGGCTGATCGCGTCAATAATGATGGACTTCCCGGCCCCGGTCTCGCCCGTCAGTACGTTGAGGCCGGCGCCGAACCGGATATGCACGCGAGCCAGCAGTGCAAAGTTCTCGATGGTCAGCTCGTGCAGCATAGTGTCCTCACCGGACCCACCCTCAGCCCTTTCCCCGTCATTCCCGCGCAAGCGGGAATCCATGTCCCCCGGCGGAGCGCGCGTAACCGGGCGTTAGCCGCCCTCCGGTGTCGAAGGGAGGAGCGGAGCACGTTGCAAGCCCGGTACCAGCACCCGGTAGAAATAGTGACGGCCGCGCAACCGTGCCAGCAAGCACGGATAGGGCGCAATTGTAGCCTCGATGACATCTTCATTCTGCAGCAGGATCGTGCGCTGCCCATCAATGGCCAGCACCGCCTCGTGGTCGAAGACGGCGCGCACCTGCAACGGCGCTCCCTCCGGAACGATCAGAGGGTTGGGGAAGCTCACGAACGGCAGCACTGGGCTGACGATGAGCGCACGCATATCCGGCGGCAGCACCGGGCCGAGATTAGCGAGATTGGAACCGGTAGAGCCGGTGGGCGTGGCGAGAATCAGCCCGTCGGCTGCATAGGTCGTGACGTACTCACCGTGAATCCATAGCTGGAGCCGTACTACGCGGTTGGCCCGTCCCCGGCTGATGAGCGCTTCGTTCACGGCGAGGTATTCGCCTACTACCGCCGCTGCTCGCCGGTGGGTGATGGCGAGCAAGGCGCGCTCCTCGGCCCAGTAGTCGGATGCCAGCAAACGCGGGAGCGCGTCGAATACTTCGTCCGCCTCGACTTCAGCGAGGAATCCGAGCTTGCCAAAGTTGACGCCGGCCGCTGCCACGCCTACAGGCGCCGCTAGCCGCAAGGTGCGGATGATGGTCCCGTCACCGCCAAAGGTAAGCGCCAGGTCGGTGCCGGGCAAGCAGGTGCGCACACCCGCTTCTTCCCATGCGGATTCTGTCCAGGTCTCGATACCGGCAGCCTGGATTTGCTGGGACAGGGATGCGGCCAGCTCTACCGCTTCCGGTTTTCGCGGCTGGTACACCAGCCCGATACGTTTTGCTTGCGCTGCTGCCATGGTTGAGTGCTCGGTGCCCGGCAGGGAGCCAGCGGTGACAGGTGCTCCCAGGCTGTGCTATGCCGTGCTGACCTTCCTCCTACCCACCCGATTGCATGCTGCGAGCCAACCGCCACCGGCGGCGGCGTGCCTGGGCAGGCTGGTGAGCCGAGGGCACACTCCCCGCGTTGTTATACTGGATGGTGGCGATTGGTGATAGGTGGTGGCCCGGCGACGGGTCCGGCAGCAGTGTCCACCACCACCTGTACCGGCACGGGCAAGTGGCGGAATCGGCAGACGCGCTAGCCTTAGGAGCTAGTCCCGCAAGGGGTCAGGGTTCAAATCCCTGCTTGCCCACCATACCTCCGGCCCCCCTCCCCGCCATTCCTGACTTTTTCCCACGGAGCACACAGAGAGCACAGAGTAGGGGCCCCAGCCCTCGCCCCGGCCCTCTCCCAGATGCAGAGGGGGCCGGCGAATCACAGATCGTCATTCCCGCGTTCGCGGGAATGACGGAGGGCGGCGACAGGAATGATGGAGGCCGGGGGTGAGGATGGCCGCCGTGGGGTCCCACGCCTACCCGCACGACGCTACGACTGCCGGCGGGGACGGAGGAAAGCCGGGATATCCAGGGCATCGCGAGGAGCAGAGGTTTCGGAGGCGCCACGCGAGCGAGCACGCGGGGTAGGCGCTGCCGCCCGCTGCCGCGGCAAGGCCATACGGTCCGCCGGCATTCCCCCTTGCGATTCGAAGCCGGTACCAATCACGGTGATCTTCACCGTGCCTTCCACCTCCGGATCAATCACTGCCCCAAAGATAATGTTGGCTTCGGAATCGGCCGCATTGGCAATCACATCCGCGGCCCCACTGACCTCCGCGAGGGTCAGGTCTTCGCCCCCGGTGATGTTGAACAGGATGCCGCTCGCTCCATTAATCGCGATGTCGAGCAGCGGGCTGGCAACGGCCTCCTTGGCTGCATCCACGGCTCGGGTCTCTCCTGAGCCGTGCCCGATGGCCATCAGCGCCGATCCCGCATTGGCCATGATGGCCCTGACGTCGGCAAAGTCCAGATTGATCAGCCCAGGCACGGTGATCAGATCGGAGATGCCTTGGATACCTTGCCGCAACACGTCATCTGCCAACTTAAACGCTTCCGTGAGGGTAGCGTTCTTGTCGGCAACGTTGAGCAAGCGGTCGTTGGGGATGGTAATGAGGGTATCCACTTCGGCCTGCAAATCGGCAATACCGTTTTCGGCAACCTGACGCCGGCGAGCGCCCTCAAAGGAGAACGGCCGTGTTACTACGGCAATGGTAAGGGCGTCCATGCCCTTTGCGAGCTGGGCAATCTTCGGTGCAGCGCCGGTGCCGGTGCCACCGCCCATCCCCGCAGCGACGAACACCATATCTGCCCCTTGCAGCACTGCCTCCAGGTCTTCTAAGCTCTCCTCGGCGGCTTTGGCGCCGACCTCCGGCTTACCGCCGGCTCCTAGACCCTTGGTGCTCTTGTCGCCGATATGGACGGTCGTCGGAGCGGCTGAACGGACCAACTGCTGGGCGTCGGTATTCACCGTAATGAAGTCAACGCCCCCAATCTGCGTCTCGATCATGCGGTCAATGGCGTTGCTACCGCCGCCGCCAACGCCGACGACCTTGATGAGCGCGTACTGATCGAGGCCCGGCGCCATCCCCGGCACATCGCCGGCCTCGTCGCTCTGGATACCGGGACTCGCGGCACGCTCCACCGACCGGATACGATCTGGCACCATGGCCATAGTGTGCTCCCTCTTGCGGATGAGACTGGACCTGGCCACCTCAATGCTCCCAACTGTACCATCTCCCCGGCCGAACCGGACAACGTGCGGCGGCGAGCGGGCCACCCCCCTGCGTACTAGGAACGGGAAAGCGATACGGAGGCCTCGCCGCCCGGCAGCTTCCGATGTGGGAGCGAATAGTGGGAGCGAATAAAGGAGAGGGCGCATGAAGATCACCGGCGTGGAGACACGTACCCTCGACATCAGTGGTGAAACCGGCGGACGTGCATTTCAGCGCGACCATAGCGTGGTGCTGGTGCAGACCGATGAGGGGATCACGGGCCTCTCGCGTACCGGCCCGGCGAACATCCCCGTGATCGAAGCGCTAACTCCCGTTCTGCTGGATCAGAGTCCGCTCGACGTGGAGCGCCTCTGGCATGCGATGTACGCCACGAGCCAGACCCGCGGCCATCCTGACTCACGCCTCATCGCCGCTATCGGCGCTCTGGATATTGCGCTCTGGGACCTTAAAGGCCATGCATTGGGCCAGCCGGTCTGGCGGCTGTTGGGCGGCTCCCGTCAGCGGATACCCTCCTACGCCGACGGCACGATCTTCGAGCGCGAAACGGCGGAGCTTGTCCGACGCCTCGCCGACTACAGAGACCAGGGCTTCACCCAGGTCAAGTTCCACACGCTCAACAACGACCCGGTGGGGGTGCTATCCGAGGTCGCCGCCGTGCGAGCCGCTATTGGCGAGGACGCCCAGCTCATGGTAGACGCGCATCGCGCCTGGGACCCGTGGACCGCCGCCGCCGTGGCCCAGCAGCTCGAAGCACACAACGTCTACTGGCTGGAAGAGCCGGTCCAGTGGGATGACCAGGTTGAAGGGTTGGCCGTCGTGGCTCGCGCCGCCAATCGGCTCCTGGTTGCTGGCGGCGAGGGCGAACGCACCCTGTATGCCGCCCGGGACTTAGTAGCGCGTGGCTCCCTGCGCGTGTTGCAGCTCGACATCCTGGGCGGTGGCGGCTACACGGCCTGGCGTAAATACGCTGCCGTCGCAGAAGCGTTCCACGTCAAGGTGTCTCCGCATGGGGCCAACTACCCGGAGTTGAACGCCCACTTGGTCGCGGCGGTCCCCAACGGATTGACCGTCTCCACCTGCCCCGCCTGCGAGCCGTATCAAATCTGGTCGCGGCTTTATGAGCAGCCGTTGGACGTGTGTAATGGCTGGATCACCCTCAGCGACCGTCCGGGCCTCGGCCTGACGCTGGACGACGATTTCGTCAGCCGCCACCAGCGCTAAGGCGTGTCTGCACAGTGCCGGTCTGCCGGAGATGACTTCCCTTCTCGGCGCGTGAGCGCGGGGGAGAGTGCTGGACCTGGCAACGTCGGCTGCTCTGCCTGAGAGCCTGTGTGAGAAGGACCATCAGGCTGGCCTTAGCCGGCGGAAACGTGGATTTACCTGGCGACGATCCAACTGATGCTTAGGCGGCTACAACCGACATGATCACCCTTTTCACATACCCTCTAAGAATCAGGAAGGAGCGAAGTAGTGGCACGAGTTGAGATGGGCGTGGAAGTCATGCGGCTGGCGGAAGAGGTCAATGCACAGCGTATGTCCTTCAAGTTTGCGGCAGAACAGCCCGGCGTCAGCGAGCGGCAGCTACGACGTGCGATTAGGCTATACCAGATGGGCTCGCCAGCGCTGCTGCAGCCTGCGAAGATCGGGCCCCTCTCCGTTGGCGGCGCCAGCGAGGTCGTCAAGTTGAGCCAAGATCACCGCGTCCAGGACGCCATCGTCATCTTGTTGGACAAGAACCTGGCCCGGAACGCAAACCAAGCAATCGACCAGTACCTTAGCCGGGTGGCCATTGAGGCGGAGCATCAGGGCAGCGGCCGGCGAGGGGTTGAGAAGGCACTACCAATCGTGCTACAGCAGATCCAAGACTTGGAGCCGGTAGCAGCGCCGCCGATCCGACAGTATCGTGCCGCCCGTCGCCCTTCCCATCAGGCGCAGCCGGAAGAGAGGTTCTCAGTCGTGCAGCCGCCGCCGGACCAAGGACCGTTTCCCTTTGAGTTGCTCTTGCTGCGTGTGTGGAAGTGGGTAAGGAGGAAGTAGTGGACTGCTCAAACAACGGCAGCTACGAGGTATCGGTTGAAAAAGAAGCCAATAGGCGGGAGGTAGGAGGTCGAGTGCTCAGGATCTTCAGGGGGGAATGGCAGTGGAATTCCAGTGTGACCGGGAGGGCAGTTCCCCTCACCCGCGGCCAATGCGAAAGCCTGACTCTCTAATGCCTTCTCGGATTTTCTCCTTGCCGACGGCAGTCCCACGCCGCGCGGAGTAGTGCCATAGCTTGCGGATGTGCCGACCGTGGAGCGGTGCCAATCGGCCGCCCCGCTGGAGCCGTCTAACCAAAGAATGTGCCGTGCTGCCCACACAGAACACCCAGCTAGGCCCCACCTGCTGGATTTCCCATTCCAAGATGTCTGCCCACGCGACGGCTTTCGAGTACTTCTCGATCTTCTCAAAGTCCCCAGCCACCGCCATTTCTTTGATGACGTTCGTGATGTAGCACTGCCAGCCGCCAGGGTCATCCGGCGGCGTCCGCTTCAAACCGAGCTCATAAAGCACGGCGCGGAATATCCTGGTTGCTGGATCACCGGGACCACCACCGCGCCACTGATCTTCAATGTCAGGCTGCCGGTCACCGCGTTGAACGGCCAGTTCTGCTTTCTTGACGCCGGCCTGACTCGGATTTTCGCAGATGAACATCACGTCGGACGGGACAGCACCGAGCGCACCATAGAGCCACTGATATTGCCTCTGTGCGGTGCATAGGCCCAGGCTTTCGAGCCGCTCGTTGATGTGTTGCTGCAGCGTTGCGAAGTGCCGCATGTCCAGCGCATTATCCATGACAGACTCTCCCTCGCCCGCAGTCTCTCAGTTTGAATTGAGACGGGCATCTAACCAGACTACCATATCGAACATGCTCGCTTTGGAGAGCTTCTTGGCGCTGGCGCACAGGTTGTTGGTGTAGTCTTGCAGTTCGGCCAGTTCGCGCTTATTTGCTTGGCCCAACAACCGCAAAACACGCTACACCGCTATGGCCCGTTCCGCATACCGCAGGTTGTCATCGAGCTTGGGGCAGACGTATACCATTCTCCGCCGGGAATCCGACGGCCAGATCGTGTGCTGGTGAACTGCGGGGAACAGCCCGTCGATCTACGCCATTCCCTAGCCTGAGGTCAACAGCCGCTACACCGTGCCGTTGGCAGTGCTCGTACCCATCCCGTTGGACGACCAATACCCGCAGCCCAATCAGCTTGTGCGACGATTCGATGGGGGCGATGACCGCATCTTGGCCTTCGACGCGGAACGAGGGCAGTGGCGGCACGAGCCGGACCTGATGACCTTCCAGGCGCGGGGCTTCTACTGGTGCAACATGACGTCGGCAGATGCGGGCTTCTTCGACCGGACTACGCAGGGGCCGGTCTATCCGGCCACCGACGTACCGGAGCGGGCGGACTACCCGGTGTGTCAGACGTAGGGCCATGGGCGGCGCGTTAGCGGCGCGCCGCCTCGACGTGGTCGCGCAGCACTCGCAGGGTTTGCCCGGCGATGTGCTGCACGAAGAACCGCCCCGCCACGTGCTCTGCCAGCCACGGCTGCCACAACTGCGGCAGCCAGCGGTACTGCGGCTCGTAGCGGTGGGTAATCTGCACCTGCACCCCGTCGGGCACCGGCCGGAACGACCACACCACCTCCATCCCGATCAGCCGTCCGCCGGTATGGAGATAGGTGATGCGGTCCTCGGCCGGCACCACCTCTTGCCAGGCCGTCCAGGCGACCGGAATACCGGTACGCCAGGCTGCCATCCGCACGTGCCGGCGCTGGCCTTGCTCCTCCAGAATATGGACGGAGCGATAGTGGGGCAGCACGCGGGGCCAATCCTCGACGGCAGCGGCCAGCGTGAAGGCCAGCTGGGGGTCGCCGCGCATCAGCACAGTGTTGGCAACGTCCATGTCACATCCGCCGGGCTGCCGGCTGCAAACGGCTACACCAACGTCGTCTCCGGCGGGACGATGCGGTCAATGGCCGCGCGGTCCTCGTCTGTGATGGTCACGTCGAGCGCCTTGATGTTGTCCTGGAGCTGCTCCAGCGTGCGCGGCCCGATGATCGTGGCGGTGACTCCGGGTTGGGCGAGGAGCCAGGCGAGGGCGAGCTGGCTCAGGGTGATGTCCTTGGCGGAGGCGATTGCTTGCAAGGCTTCGATGGCGTCGAAAGTGCGGGCGTGTTTGGCCGCCGCGAGGTCCACGCCGCTCGCGCTCAGGCGCGAATCCGCTGGCGCGGGTTCGCTGCGCCGATACTTGCCGGTGAGCCAGCCACCGGCCAGCGGGCTATACAGGATCGTCGCTATGCCGTATTCGCGGCAGACGGGCAACACCTCCGTCTCGATCTCCCGACGCAGCAGGCTGTACGACGGCTGCTCCGACACGATAGGGGCCAGCCCGAGGCGGTCGCTCGTCCACAGCGCCGCACAGAGCTGCCAAGCGGCGAAGCTCGAAGTGCCGTAGTACACGATCTTCCCTTGCTGGCGCAGATCGTCCAGCGCCCGCAGCGACTCCTCGATTGGGACGGTGGGGTCGGGACGGTGCAGCTGGTAGAGATCAAGGTGATCGGTCTGGAGCCGGCGCAGACTGGCCTCCACCTGCGCCATGATGTGATAGCGGCTGTTGCCGCGGTCGTTGGGGCCTTCGCCGCGGGGGAAATGGACCTTGGAGGCCAGCACCACGCGGTCCCGCCGACCCTTGAGGGCTGCGCCGATGATCGTCTCGGACTGCCCATCGGTATACGAGTTGGCCGTGTCTATGACGTTGATCCCGGCATCGAGAGCGGCATCAATCAGGGAGCGTGTCGTTGCTACTTCGACCCGCGTCCCGAAGTAGGCCGTCCCCAGGATGATGGGTGCTACCTTGACCCCGGCGCGTCCCAGATTGCGATATTGCACGGTGTCTCCTCCCTCATGTTGCTGCCAGTTGCACGATAGCTTTGCCGGTATCCCGGCGCTGTGGCTCTTTGCCGCACACGCTTCCTGCTACGTGAAGTTCACTGCCGGCGCTACAATCCTATCAATTGTAGCACGGTCCTCGGCGGTGATCGTCACCTCCAGCGCCCCGAGGTTATCGTGTAGCTGATCGAGCGTGCGCGGACCGAGAATGGGCGCCGTCACTGCTGGCTGCGCGATGAGCCACGCGAGCGCCAACTGGCTGAGGGTGGCGCCCTTGGCCGCGGCGATCTCTTCCAGGGCTTCGAGCGCATCAAACTTCGCCGCGTGCTCCGGATCGCCGGGATTGTAACCCGCGGCCGCCAAGCGTGACCCGGCCGGCGCCGGCTGGCCGCGGCGGTACTTCCCGGTCAGCCAGCCGCGGTGCAGTGGACTAAACGGCAGCACGGCGATCCCATACTCGCGGCAGAACGGTAGTACCTCTGCCTCGACACCTCGGTACAGCAGGCTGTAGCGCGGCTGCTCCGACACAATGGGCGCCAGGCCCAGACGGTCGCTGGTCCATAGCGCCGCACAGAGCTGCCAAGCGGGGAACATCGAGGTGCCGAAATAGACGACCTTGCCCTGGCGTCGGAGGTCGTCCAGCGCTCGCAACGTCTCCTCTAGCGGCGTCGTGGGGTCGGGCCGGTGCAGTTGGTAGAGGTCAAGGTGGTCGGTCTGGAGCCGGCGCAGACTGGCCTCGACCTGCGCCATGATGTGATAGCGGCTGCTACCACGGTCATTCGGACCGTCACCTACCTTGTTGTAGACTTTCGAGGCCAGCACGATACGGCCGCGCCGGCCCTTCATGGCCTGTCCGACCAGCTCCTCCGACCGTCCCCGGGTGTAGATGTTGGCGGTGTCCAGCACATTGATCCCGGCGTCGAGCGCGGCGTGAACCAGGGCTATCGCCGTAGCGGCTTCGACGCGCCCGCCGAACTGCGCCGTACCCAGACACAAGGGCGGGACCTTCACACCCGCGCGGCCCAGATTGCGATATTGCATCGGTCCGTTCTCCTCCGCTTTCCACAGCATAGCCGGCGCCAACCGGCCGGCATGCCGCAACTGCTGATCCGTGAGTAACTCTCTCCATCCCCGCTCACCCCCCTACGCCGCTGGATTCCGGCCGGTGCCGGAATGATGGGAGGCAATGATATGATTGTAGATGGTGCCTGAGGAGGAAGGGGGTGCAGGCGATGTCCAACACTGTAGAAGTTCCCGAGCACATTACCAAGGCTGCAACCGCCAAAGAAGTCCGCAGGCAGATCCTTGATGCCATCCACGAACGTATTGGGCCGGCCTCAGCCTGTCCGATGTGTGGACATCGGGAATGGCGTCTCCTCGGCGGCTTCGCGGTCATCCTCCACCAGGATGAATATGGCCCCGTCGACTCCTTTCCCCCGAGTGCTTACTTGCCCTCTGCGGTGCTCGCTTGTAAGCACTGCGCCAACACCCAACTCTTCAACCTACATGCCTTAGGATTGGGCCATCTGGCGGCGGACATGCCAGAGCACGAGTAGATGGATAAGGGACAATCTCCCAGGTAGGTCTACGGCTGAGTCTGCCGAGGCTCCTGCGGCCAGAAGCGCTCGTAGAGTTGGGCGCGATTGAGCGCGGCGATCTCACTCGCTGCGGTGGCTGCCAGCGCCACCGTATGCGTATGCGACGGGAGCAGGTCATCCAGGGTGCAGTCGTGCGCGGCCAGCCAGCGGCGGTGCTCGGTGTCGGGGAGCCGGCCGGCGCGAGCCAGATACGGTCCCAGGCGCTCTCGCAGGTCGCCGGCAACCGCCGCTCCGTCGTTGGGCAGGAGCAGCAGTAGTCCTACCCCTGGACCGTCCGGCACGGCGTAGCCGCGCGTGCCCGGCGGCAAAAGACCGTCCGCCACCAGCAGCGGCACGGCCCGGTCGAGGCAATACAACTGCCAGAAGAGCCGCTGATGGTACCAGCGCTGGGCCTTGCCGGGGCCGGTGTAGCGAAAGAAGCCCTGTTCTCCCCGCGGCGAGAGCAGCACCAGCTGCTTGGGGCGCTGCTGGGAACCCAGCGCAGCGACGTAGGCTTGTAGCTCGCGCTCCGGTAGTATGGCGTCCGGACTGACGACGGCGAACGCGCCGACCTCCTCGGAGTGATCCGGGTCGGGGAAGCCCACCGTCTGGGCAAAGATGACCGCCGGGTGCTTCATTAGGTAGTTGTCTACCTCTTGGGGGTAGATGTTCTCGCCCGACCGGATGATGGTTTCTTTCGACCGACCGACGATATAGACGTGGCCTTCAGTGGTGATCTCGGCAATGTCGCCCGTGTCGTGGTAGCCGCCGGTAAAGGCTCCCGCGTTGTCTTCCGGCCGGTCATAGGCCACGAGGATATTGCCCCGCTGCACCAGTTGGCCGCGCCCGGTGCGCCGTGGCCGCCCGGCGTCGTCCAGCACGAGCAGATCGAGATAGCGATTCGTCGGGCCAGTGGAGCTGAGGCGGTCCCGATAGTAGTCGAGCGGGTAGCCAGGACGCATGTTCGTGCTGCCCAAGTGGTTCTCCGACATACCCCAGCGGAACAAGACGAGCACCCCCCGGTCGAGCAGCCGCTCCTGCACTTCCGGCGCCAGCGGCCCACTACCGACGGCAATCCACTTGAGCGTGCCCCCCGCGCGCAACCGCTGAAACAGGCCCGCATTGCGCTGATCGCCGGGACTGACCGGATCGAGCACGGGCGTCAGGTGGCGCTGCACCATCGAGCTGGTCGTGATCCGGTCGCGCACCGCCACGTCCCAGTGGAAGCCGAACGGCGGCACGACGATGCGAGCGCCGACGCCGAGCAGCGCGAGCGAGAAGGCAATCGAGTTGATGTGGTAGAGCGGATTGACCAGCAGAAAGCGGTCGGCGGCTGCGAGCGCAAAGCCCTCTTGCAGTGCCAATGATCCCGTCAGCAGACCCGCTGCGGAGAGCATCGCCCCCTTGGGGCGGCCCGTGGTGCCGGAGGTGGACAGGATCAGCACCGGGTCGTCGAACGCCGGGGGCCGCTCTAGCGTCATGGTAGCCGGTTGCGCCGCGACGGCCGCCCGGAACCGCTCCGAGTACACGTCTACAACGCGCGCCGGGTCTACGCCAAACTCGGCAGCAAAGGCGGCCGGCTCACGATCAACGAAGATGCGATGGTAGGCGGCCCCTTGCAGGAGCGCGCGTGCCCGGTCCCGTTGCGCCATGTTGATGGGCGTGACCAGCGCGCCGATAGCCCACGCGGCATACTGAAGGGCCAGCACCTCGCGGCTGTTGGGCAGGCAGAGCGCGAGCCGCTGCCACGGCCCCAACCCCTGAGTCCGCAGCCACGCGGCGCGTCGCTGGATCAGCGCCGTCACCTCGCCATAGGTGGTGAGGGTCGGCGGCGTATCGGGCGCGGCGCCATAGCCGGCAAACTTGACCTGGCTGTAGTCGGCGAGTGCGACGCGCGGCCCGTACTGCTCGCCTAGCCACTGCACAAAGCGCAGAAACGACCGGGCGGGTGGCCCGGCGGCGTTGCTCGTGGTTTCCGCCCAGGGGAAGACGGGCGTGACCACGCAGCCATGCTCGTCGTGTGCCGTATGCGCCTGCCGCCACTCGTCGGTAGCCCGCAGCGCCGTCAGCCACGCCGGAGCCTGCGCGGGAGAGGTGTGCGCGGGGTGGGGTGCGACCATCGTGCCGCGAGTATATGAAAATAACGCCTATCCGTCATTCCCGCCTCCCCATCGTCATTCCCGCGGACGCGGGAATCCAACCCCCTCTCCCAGCGGGAGAGGGCCGGGGTGAGGGAAACACGCCCTCCTCCCCCATCCTGTCTATCCTGTCCATCCATGTAAATATCTTCCCCTGTCAGGGAGGGGATTGGGGGTAGGTCCGCCGTAATGACGCAATGGGCTTGGGGAGACCGCCGGCATTAGGGGCTGTGCTCAGAACTGTCCTCACGGGACAGTCACGTTACCTATTTAACGGTCAGGTTGCCCCGAACTGAGGGGCGACGTATAAGACCTCTCCGCTGTCCGTTTCGACCTTGGTCACTTGTTGCGCTGGCGTCACCACGTCGTGGGCTGGGATGACGGCCTTTGCCACGCCCAAGCCGCCGACGGTCGTCACCGGCTGGCTGATCTGCGCGACGCCGACCTCGGTCCCCGGCACGGTTGTGGAGCCGGTCTCACGCTCCGGTGCTTGAGCAGAGCAGGCGGCGAGGGCGAGGGTCACGCCCACGAGTGCAACCGCTCGTAATGCGCGTCTCGGCAACCTTTTCATGTGATGTACCCTCCCGCAACCCCCGTCGCCACTTGTAATATAAAATGGCGGACACGCCACAATCCGCACCATACGCCCCTTCCCAGGTGCTGTCAAGAGGCGTGATCCAACGACGGGAGGCTGGCTGCCAGGCTCCTGCTACGAGCCATCGGTCGCCGGTCACCGCTCTCCGGTGAGGCGCGGGAGACGAGCCACGAGCCGGTTGGCCATGCGGATGCTGTAGTTCTGTCCCCGGTCTTGCGGGTAGACCTGGAACATGTTCGCTAGGTAGAGGTCCGGCAGCGGCGTTTCGTGCGGCGGGATGTGCTGCACGAAGTCGGTGGTGACGATGGGCTGGGCAAAGGGCGCTTTCCACACCCACTGCTCCTGCACCCAGCTCGGCTCGAAGTCGGGATTGATTTGCTTTAGGTAGGGATAGAACTGCGCCAGCGTCTCGTCGTCGTCCTGCCCGAACAGCGGGTGCTCCATAGGCAGATAGTTGCCGAGATAGAGCAGCCGCCGGCCGCCATAGTCGGCCGGGTCCATGTAATTCGTGTGCTCGACGGCCGCCAGGAACGGGTAGCCGGGGTCGTTGATACTGAGCCAGTAGATGGGCAGCATGAAAGGACGGTCGAGCGCCAGGATGACGCAGTGCGCGCCATACGCCTGCCCCCAGTCGAACTGCCGGGCGAACGATGCCGGGAGCTGGGGCGTGAGACGAAGGGTGATCCGGGTCGGCAGCGTGGATACAACGGCTCCGAAGCGGCGGGTAGTCGGCGGGGCGGTGGCCGTGGTCGGTCGACTCGTGATCTGCACCGTACCGTCCGGCCTCTTTTCGATAGCGCGGACCTCGTGCCCCAGGAGCACTCGTCCACCGTGCCGCTCGATCTCCCGTACCAGTGCAGCGTAGACGTGCTGGAAGCCGCCGCGCACGTAGCCGAGCGATTGGCTGCGGAAATGCACGCGCGCCCAGAACCAGGACAACGCGATCTGCTCGGCATAGGCACCGAACTTGCTGGCGAGCTGTGGCCCCCACACGAGGTCGTAGACGCGCCGCCCCATCGTGCGGCGAATCCAGGCGGCCGCCGGGCGTCCCTCCAGGCGTTGATACTGCCGTTCCAGTTTCAAGTAGGCAATGACGGCGCCCAGCCGCAGGCGTTCCAGCGGTGAGAGTGGCCCGAAGCGCAGTACCCGGAGGGCCGAGTCGAGCGGCCAAGGGTGGCCGTGGACGAGACAGGCGGTAGTCGGGCGGGGCCACACGAGCCGCGAGCCAAGCCCGAGCTCGTCTATCAGGGCGATGGCGTCACGGTCGGAGCGGAAGAGGTGGTGATAGAACTTCTCCAGATAGGTGTTCGGCAAGGCGGGCAGTGGAAAGCCGGCCGCCAAGCCCCCCGCTGCCGGCTCCCGCTCCAGCACAGTTACCGGCTCGCCACGCTGGGCCAGCCGCAGCGCGACGGTGAGGCCCAGCGCACCGGCGCCCAGCACCCCCCAGCCGGCGGAGTTATCCTCTCGCTGATCGCTGCTCATAAGTAGTTTTTGGTGGCTAGTGGGGGGTAGTGGCGCTATGGTATGAGCCGTTCCACTGGTCAACTGTCAGTTGCGATATCAACTAGAGCCTGCTCTATAGAGGCGGCCAACATTGCATAGTGAGACTTCTCCCAGCCGTCATCTTCGATAGTCCCGGAGCGCCAACGATCCAAGAACTGGCGCCATGTCAGGCCGAACATGCGTCTGTAGTGCTGGACCTCCTCCCAGATGGCCTGAAAATCCGGATCGTGGTTCAGCGCCTCCGGCACGGGAACGTGCTGGGGGGCCGGTTGGTTGTCATCCGAGGGCTGACTCCCAGCCAAGATCGCCTCTGCCGGCTCTCGCTTTGGCGTCTCCAAGTCTACGGTGCCTCGGCTAGACACGGTATGCCTCCTGGTCATGCGTGCTGACCAGCGCGCCGCCGTCGCGGGGACTTGTGCAGTACGACTGGCGAGCGTGTCATACTATAGCCTATAGCGAGGCAACGATGGCCGTAGTAGACATCGAGGAATACTTGAAGCTGGTGCCGATGGTGAAGCGCTCGCCGCGGAGGTGTCTCTGGTCGTCCTACGACGCAGAAGCGGACACGCTCTATATTAACTTCAGGCAACCTAGCCACGCGACGGATAGCGAGCTTACTGACGATGATGTAATTCTGCGCTACGATGGTGAAGAGATCATCGGCCTGACCATACTCCGGGCCAGTAAGCGTTAGCCGTAGCCCTATCACTGCCGGCGGGTGTGTGTCGGATGATGCCGCCAGGACAGGTGCGGCGAGGGGGCCGCTGCCCCCCATGTGCTAACGTATTTCGACTGTAGGTCGTCGCTGAATAAGAGGCCGAACTCGGCGCCCGTGCGTGCCGACCGGCCGACCGACGTATGCAGAGTTCGCGGAAGAGCGTAGTAGTAGGTTGTCGCGTCGTTGGCAGTTCGTGCTGAAGCGGCTGGTCCTGGTTGGCTGGTCCCTGGTCGTGCTCGCGCAGCCGGCGCTGGTAGGCGCGGTCGAACCCAGCGTCCTGCAAGAACGGCTCCGCCGGACCGGGCCGCCCTATCGGGATGAAGTGGCTATCGCACGCCGCTTTCGCTATCCCTGCGGTGCGTCGGTACCGGAGGCAGTCCCTTGGAGCATTGAGGAGACGGTCGGTACGGAACGTGTGTTCTGGGTCATTGACGAGCCGAACCGTACCCACTTCAAGGCCGCGGCAACCCTCCGGCATGTGACCGAGCATCTCCTGCTGTATGTCCAGGACGGCGCCACCGTTCCGTCTAGCTCACTCCGGAGATCGGCCCGCGTCTTCGAGGAGCGTACCTTGCCGGTGCTGGAGCACACCTTCGGCGCCTTACCGAGTGGGTTGCGGCTCACGATCTTCAACGGTCGCTTGCCAGGAGTAGGCGGGTACTTCGCGTCGAGTGACCTGCTCCCCACTGCCGTCAATCGGTATAGCAACGAACGGCCCATGCTCTACATGAACACCGATGTGTTCCGAGCGGGCACCGATGCTTACGACGCGGTCTTGGCGCACGAGCTCCAGCACCTGATCCATTTCTTCGTACACCCACAGCAAGATGCGTGGCTCAATGAGGGGGCCTCGGAGGTAGCGATGGCCGTCGCCGGCCACCTCCCGCGCGGCGCGGCCAATGCGTTCGTGCGCCGACCGGCGACGCAGCTCGATAGCTGGGCCAGCCGTCCCAGCGAAGCCGTGGCCCATTATGGCGCCGCGTTCCTCTTTCTCACCTATGTAACGGAGCGGCTGGGGTTGCTCGATAGTCAACAAGGTGACGGATTGACCTTCACTGGTTTGCGCGACCTTATCGCCACCGCGGGGATTGGCACGGCGCTCCTGGACACCTTCCTCAGTCAACACAGTGACCGCCTGACCTTCGCGACGCTCTTTCAGGATTGGGTGATCGCCAACGTGTTGAACGACAAAGACGCTGGGGCGGACGGGCGCTACAGCTACGACCATTGGGGCGGACGGATAGCGCCAGCAGTGGTGTGGCGGAGCTATCCCCAGCAGCTTGTGACGCGAGCCACGCAGCACGCCGCCCGTTACGTCGAGCTGCATCCGCCCGCGGCGGGGCCAGGGTCGCTGGAAGTTACCTTTCGCGGTGAAGCCCTCGTGCGCTTGGTTGGTACCGATGCATACCAGGGCACCGGCATGTGGTGGAGCCAGCCCGCCGACAACAGCGAGAGTACCCTGACCCGTCGCGTGGACCTCAGCAACGTATCGAGCGCGACACTAGAGTTCGCCGCCTGGTTTGATCTTGAGCTGGGGTACGACTACGCTTTCGTCGGAGTCTCGACTGACAATGGCTGCACGTGGGAGACGCTGCGCGGCGAGCACACCACGACCGACGATCCGGTCGGTCACAACCTTGGGCACGGGTATACTGGCCGCAGTGGCGGTGGCGCGGAGCCGCAGTGGGTCACGGAGACCGTTGATCTCACCCCCTACACCGGTCGTGAGGTGCTGCTCCGGTTCCACCATATCACCGACCAGGCCTATCATGGCGCCGGTATCCTGCTGGATGACATCCGTATCGCCGCGATTGGCTTCGCCGATGACGCCGAGACGGAGCGTGATGACTGGACTGTAGAGGGATTTGTGCGCTCGACGAACCTCGTGCCGCAGCAATGGTCGGTACAAGCGGTGCTGTTCGATGGCGAGGGAAGCTCCGTGACGCCGCTGCCGCTTGCTACCACCGCTACCGGCGTCACCGGTACCTGGCGCGTCTCGACGGACGAGATCGAGCGGCTGATCCTGGTGCTGGCTCCGATGACCTCGACGCAAGGGCAGCCGGCGCCGGCGACCATCCGGGCCAGCTTCACGCCCGCGCTCCCGCTTGACACGACTCTCTCGCCTGAGCTCGACTTTTCCCAATTCGCGCCCTAGGTCCTAGGGAGGCCAAGCAGGGTATTGGCCCCCCGGTGGTCCCCTGACAAGGGTAGGCCCGTTGCCGAGAGGTGGCTCCTCGTTGACAAGTATTCATTGGCGCGTATACGGTGGAGGCGTGAGGCGAAATGACGATGAGTATGGCCAACAGTCGTCCGAATCTGCTGTATCTGCACTCTGACCAGCACAGCCCGGCCGTCCTCGGCTGCAACGGCGATCCCCTCGTCCGGACTCCGCATCTCGACGCCCTGGCGGCCCAAGGGGTCGTGCTGGATCACGTGTACTGTCCGTCGCCGCTCTGTGTACCGGCGCGGATGGCCATGTTGACGGGGCGTCATCCCCACGAGAATGAGGTCTGGACCAACGACCACAGCCTCGGCGCCGGCGTCCCGACGTTCGCGCATTCGCTGGGTGCCGCCGGCTATCGTCCGATCGTGATTGGACGCATGCATGCCATCGGCCCGGATCAGCTGCAAGGCTTTGCCGAGCGGCTGGTTGGCGACCACAGCCCCAACTATCTCGGCGGCGGTGGAGTGAGCCACGGCATGCTCAATGGGACGGCGGGGCCGGCGCGCGTGAGCCTGGAGCTGTCCGGTCACGGGCAGAGCGCGTACCAAGTCCACGATGAAGCGGTCACGGCCGCCGCTGTCGGCTACCTGAACGAGGTCGGCGCCTGCCAGCGGGACGGGCCGGAGGCGGAGCCGTTCTGCCTCACGGTCGGGTTCATGCTGCCCCATCAGCCGTTTGTGGCCCGCCGAGCGGACTACGACCTATACCGCGATTCGATAGGGTTGCCGGAGCACCCGGAGCCGTTCTCCGACTCGCTGCACCCCTACCTGCGCTGGTGGCGGGAGCGCTGCGGCATCAAGGCAGTGTCGGAAGCAGAAACGCTGCGGGCGCGGGCCGCCTACTGGGCGCTCGTGACCCGGCTGGATGCCATGATCGGCGAGATTCTGACGGCGCTGCGCCAGAACGGCTTGGCCGACAACACCCTGATTGTCTACAGCTCGGACCACGGTGAACAAGTGGGCGAGCATGGCTTGTGGTGGAAGCAGACCTTCTACGAAAGATCGGTGGGGGTGCCGGGCATTATCGCGTGGCCGGGGATGCTCCCGGCCGGCACACGCTGCGAGCGGGTGGTCAGCGGCCTCGATCTGCCGGTGACGATGCTCGACGCGCTCGGCGCGCCACCGCTGCCGCGCTCCCACGGTCGCAGCTTGCTCCCGCTGCTGCGGGGAGAGAGTAGCGCGTGGGAGGATGTGGCCGTCTCTGAGCTGTGTACGGATGAGGGCTGGTACATGCGGATGATCCGCAGCGGTGACTGGAAGCTCTGCTACTACCACGGCCACCCGTCGCAGCTGTTCAACCTGGCGGAGGACCCCCACGAGCTGCACGACCGGGTGCAGGACCCCGCGTGTCGGGCGGTGCGGGAGCAGCTTACTGCGCAGGTGTTGGCCGGCTGGGACCCGGAGTGGGTAGCGGAGCAACTGGCCGTCAAGCGCCGGGAGCGAGACATCCTACGGACGTGGGGGCGGCACGTCCGGCCACCCGACCGCTTCCGCTGGGAGCTACGCCCGGAGATGTCGTACCTCGATACGGACACGTAGGGGACGGCGGGCTTTGGCAGTGGCCAGTGGCTAGTGGAGCGGCGGGGGTGGTATCTTCGCGCCAATGCTGAGGGCCGACGCCGCGGCTCCCGGTCGGCTATACTGCTGTTGCCGGGTAGTCCCATACCGCTACCGCGCGCGCCGGCTCTCCCATACGAGGCCTCCGATGGCAACCAAGATCGCCCTCCGTGCCCCTCCGCCCGGCGAGTTCGCGCACCTGGAGCCGCTCCCCGACCCGCCCCGGATACCCGATATGCAGCAATGCATCCGGATCGCGGCGTTCGACAGTATCCTGCGGGCCTACTTTGCCCCGCGCGCCGACGTGCTGATCTGCGGCGCGGGCTACCTCCGGCGCGAGGCCGGCAACGACGCGGAGCGGCTAGCGCCGGACTGCGTGGTGGCGTTCGGCGTCAATCCCGAGGCCATTGTGGCGCGTAACGGCTACGTGATTAGTGAAGTAGGCCAGCCGCCGGACTTTGTGCTGGAAGTGGCCTCGCGCAGCACTGGGCGGCGGGATTACACGGTCAAGCGGGCCGGGTACGCTGGCTATGGCGTGGGCGAATACTGGCGGTTCGACCACACCGGAGGCCGGTATCACGATGCGGCGCTGGCCGGGGAGCGGCTGGTGGCTGGGGCGTACGAGCCAATCAGGATCACGGCGGAGCCGGGGGGGTTAATCTGGGGCCACAGCCTGGTGTTGGGGCTGGACCTGTGTTGGGACGAGGGCCACCTGCGGTTATACGATCCGGTGGCCGGCGCGTATCTGCCCACCCCAACGGAGCTGCAAGCCCAACGCGACGCTGCCGAAACCCGCGCCGCTGGCGCCGAAGCCGAACTGCGGCGGCTCCGGGAGCGGCTCCGCCGGCTGCAAGCGGAATGAGCCTAGCGGCGCCAGGGGGTGGATTCCCGCTTGCGCCGGAATGACGGGCGGCAGACTCCCCCGCTCCACTGACCATTAGCCATTGGCTAGTGGGGGCCGGGGGGTGAGGCGTGGTGTCAGGCCGCAACGGGGGGCGGAATCTGGGGCGGCGGATCGCGCGGTAGCTCGATCCGCCCCTCCGGACTGCCGACGATTGAAATGCGGTTCAGCCACGGCTGCACGACGAGCGCCGGACGATAGCCGCGCACGTAGGGCTTCACGAGCGCAAACTCTTTGCCGTGCCACAGCGGGACCCAAGGAGCGTCGTTGACGATCAACTGCTCGATCTGCTGGTACAGACGCAGGCGAGTGTCGCGGTCTTGCTCGGTACGAGCCTGCAACAGCAGTCGGTCTACTTCGGCGTTGGCATAGCCGGTGCGGTTCTCGCTGCTGCGGCTATAGAAAAGCACATCCAGGAAGTTCTGAGGGTCGGCGTAGTCGGCCACCCAACCGAGGGAGTACATCTGCACCTCCTCGGGCCGCTCACGCAGGAGAGTCAGGAAGGAGCCAAAATCAGTCTGTCTGATCTTGATGTCCACGCCTAGGTTCTGACGATACATCTCGATGATCGCCAGAATATGCGGGGCGGGTTGAGCGCCGCCACCAAAAGTGTGCAGCACCAGCGGCGGGAGGTTCTGGGCATCGCGGTAGCTGGATTGGGCCAGGAGCTGGTGTGCCCGTCCGGCGTCGAACTCCAGCCCGGCAACCTGCTCGTTGTGGCCGGGCAAATCCGGCGGCAAGATGCCCAGCGCTGGCACGGCCATCCGCCGCAGCGTGACGTTGACAAGCTTCTCCCGGCTGATCGCGTGGTTGAAAGCCTGACGCACCTTTACGTCGTCAAAGGGCTTGGCGTTGACGTTGAGGCCCAGGTAGGCCACGCTGAGGTCCGGGGCTACTTGCAGCTCTTGGTGCAACGGCTGGCTGGGGTCGCTGATCCGCTCCACGTCGTTGAGGCCAACATAGGCAATATCAAGCAGACCCTGCTCGTAGGCGGCCACTTCCGGCACACCGCCGATAAACTGGACCTCCCTCAACGCTGGCTTTGCTCCGTAGTATTGCTCGTTGCGAGCCAGGACCAGGAGCTCGCCGGGTTGCCACTCGTTGAGCATGAACGGGCCGGAGCCGTTGGGACTGTTGGCCCAGTCGGGACTGGCCGCGACGTTCTCGCGGTCAACGATATACGCCGTCGGGTAGGTCAGCTTGGCCAGGAAGTAGGCCTTCGGCTGGTCAATCGTAATCTCGATGGTGTAGTCACCGCGTACCCGCACGCCGACAATCTCGCTGGCGGTCCCTTGCAGCTTCTCGCGGACGCCGACAATATCGCCTAAGTACGTGCTGGCCACCGGGGAGGCCGTGCGTTGATCGGTGGCGCGCTCCAAGCTGTACTTGACGTCCTCCGCACGTATCAGCCGGCCGTTATGGAAGGTCGCGTTCTGGCGCAAATCAAAGGTATACACCCGGCCATCGGGACTCACGTCCCAGCGTTCGGCGAGATCGGGAATGACCTCGAACTCCTCGTTGAGGCTGACCAACCCGCTGAACAGGTGCGCAATGTAGAGCGCCGACGAGGCATCTTGTACCTGGGCCGGGTCGAGGGTGATGATGTTCGTGAGCGCCAAGCGGAGGACCTGCTCGCTCTCGTCGGCACTCCGTTCGCAGGCGCTCAAGGGCCAGGCGCCACCAAGAAGCAGCAAGAGCGCCACGACGATCCAGCGGCCGGCGGCCGGCATGCGCCATCGCCCCGCGTCCCCGGCCGCTGTATCCACCCGCACCGCTAATCCCATAGTCGTATCCATCTGCGCGATCTGCGCGATCATCTGTAGAGGACAGCGTAGCGCTGCCGGCAGTCGAGATGCAACCGGCGTAACAATCAGGGGGCCTCGGTCCGCCAGCGCACATCTTCGCGCTCCACCACGTCGGCGGTCTTCCGGCGGTCGCTAGGTGACGCGAGGAGGTCGAGCCAGTTGCGGTACGCATACTGCCAGGTGACGAGCACGAACCAGGCCACCGCCAGGGTCATCGGCGGCACGACCGTCACGATCACGCGCCACGCCACCGGCTCCGGGTACACGCTGCGAAACAAGCCGAAATACAGTAGCCCGCCGAGGGTTATGACGTAGCACAGGGAGAACAGCGGCAGCTGCGGGCGCGGCGTGTGGACAGACTTGGTCACCGCGCGGCGACGATTGTGCCAGCGACGAAACAGCGCCAGCGCCATCCCCGACGCGACAGCATAGATCAAGAGCGGCGCTTCGGTGACGATGGGAGCGAAGACGGATCGGAAGTTGCCGGCGTCGAGCGCCGGCACGGCTTCCGTCAGCTCGGGTAGATAGGTGAAGTAGTTGATGATGGCGCTCGCGCCCGTGAGGAGCAGTGCCAGGATGATAGCCAGCGCGTGGAGCACCAGTGGGGCGACAAACACACTCAGACCGGCCAGACCGCCACACAGCAACACCCGGCGCTGGCTCGTGACGGTCGCCAGCACTTCATGCCGATAGCGTCGTAGGGCTAGGGCGCGGTATGCGGCGATCTTCGCCTTGGACATACTCGACATGGGGGCCAGTCTGCCTCGCCCTGGGGACAGCCCTAGCAGGTCGCTGCGCCGCCCCGGAGCAATCCTACCTTCCGCCGACGATACGATCCGTCCGACCTGATTATAGTCCCGATGAGGCGGCGCAGACACTTCCGGGCGGCCCGGTTACAGCCGTGGTTACGATATGGATACACTCCGGTTACAACTTGCGAGCAGGCCCCTTGCGCTGTGTAGGGCCGACTCCGGTCAACTTGGTGTTGGACAGGGCAGGAGCGGTCGCAACATGCCCGGGCGTGTTGTAGCCTTCAGTGGCGAGTGTGGTAGACTAGGCTACCCAGGTCTGGCCGCCCTACGCAATTGCCGGGCTGAGGGGGGTAGCCTGGGACCTTTCCGGCAAGGTATCGGCGATTGGTGACCTACCCGTGTGGCTGCCGACGCGCACTGAGAGCGGGCTGGACTAGACAAGGGACCGTTTAACTGATACAATCGTGGCCACAGTGACTAGCGGTGTGGTGGCATTGTGGCCAGCGGCGTATACTGCCGCTGCGAACGACGCTGTGGCGTGGCTTGCCGGAGCAGCTTGCTGGCTTATGGGGCCTACTGACCGTAGCCGTACATAGAGCGGGAGGTAGAAGAGGCATGTGGAACCGAAGTCGAAACATCCGCCGGCAGCGTGTTGGGCGGTCGAAGCGCCGACGACCGGGCGGCCTGCATGTGCTCATCCCCTTGTTGCTCGTGCTCTCGCTGCTGGTGCCTCTGGTGCCGGTCGTGCAGGCGAGCGGTGGTAGCGCCGCGCCGAGTAATAGCCAAGTATCGGCGCCCCCGGCCCAGGTCGGTGACCGGCGCAGCGAGGAGGACATCTTCCTGCCGGAGGAAGGCTTCGGTGAGCCGCTGTACCAGACTGTGCTAGAAGGCTGGCTGCGGGAAGGGATTCAGCCCGCACCACCGGAGTTCGAGGTGGTGGTCCGCGGGGCGGACTTCAAGGAGATTAGCGACCCGCGCCACGTGCAGGTTGCTGATGCCTCCGCCACGAACATGAACCAACGCTATACCGACTTGTGGCAACAGAGCCAGGCGCTTACACGGCAGGACCCGGTGCGTTATCCGGTCAACCAGAACATCCGCAACCTCACTACCGATTATGCCCGGCCGGAAGTCGCCCAAATGTATCAGCGCTTGGGTAACCGGGCTGGTCCGGTCGCGCTGTGGGTGGATGATCTCGGCTTCATCGAGTGGGAGGTCGAGGTCCCGCAGACGGCGCTCTACAACATCACGACCGAGTACTTTCCCATCCTAGGTAAGCGCTCCTCGATCCAGCGCGAGTTACAGGTCAATGGCGGGCTGCCGTTCCGCGAGGCCAAGCGGATCGTGCAGCGTCGCGTGTGGATCGAGAAGCGGAACTACGAGAACCCCGACTGTGCTCAACATGGTGGCGTTTGCCGCGACAACCAGGGCAACGACATCCGGCCGACCCAAGCGGAGGCGCCGCGGTGGGAGACCTTCACCTTCGAAGATGCCGACGGCCGCTATCGTGAACCCTTCATGTTCAAGCTGGATGCCGGGAAGAACCGCATCCGCTTGACGGTGGTGCGAGAGACGGTGGCGATTGACAAGCTGATCATCCACGGTCCACGCGCCAACCCGTCCTACGAGAGTTACTTGGCCCAGGCACGTGCTGCCGGCTTCCGCGAAGTACCAAACACCGTGCAGCTTGTGCGTGGGCGAGGGAAGATGCTGGTGCAGGCGGAAGACGCGGACTATAAGAGTAGCCCCACCATCCGCGCCGAGTCGTGGGAAGATGCGTTCAGCATTCCTCAGTCGTATGGCGCGTTCCGCCTCAACACCCTGGGCGGTTGGCGCTGGCGGCTGCCTGGCGAATGGATCGAGTGGGATATCGAAGTGCCGCAGGATGGCTTGTACGCCATCACGATGAAGGCGTGGCAGGGCTGGCGAGGGCGTTTTCCCCGCTATCGCAGCCTCATGATTGACGGCCAGATTCCGTTCCGCGAGCTTGAAGACCTGCTCTTCCGGCCCGATAACGAGTGGCAGTTCTATGAAGTCGGGCAAGAGGAAGCCGGCGAGCCGTTCTTGTTTGCGCTCAAGAAGGGGAAGCACGTCATCAGGATGCAGGTGACGGTAGGCGCACTCAGCGAGACACTGCGGACGTTGGGTGTCCTGGTCACCGAGATGTCCAACCTCAACCGCGAGATGCTGATGATTACGGGGGTGAATCCCGATCCCAACATGGAATGGGACCTCCACCTCAAGATTCCCGACCTCTTGGACCGCTTCCGCTCGATCCGTGAGCGCCTCCAAGAGCAGGCCGAGGTCGTGGAAGAGGCGGCCGGTGGGGCGAGCCTGTCCTCCGGGGCGTTCCGTATCGTCGTCGAGCAGATTGATGGGATGTTGGCGCGGCCCCACGAAATCCACAAGCGGATAGACGAGTTTGCTCGCAATCAGAACCTCCTCAGCTCCTGGCTGCTGAACCTCCAGAATCACCCGGTCTATCTGGACTGGATCGCGGTGCATCCGCCCAGCTATCCGGCTGTACCGGACATGACCATCCTGAACCGGATCAAGATCTGGTTGGGCCAGCTTCCGAAAGACGTCATCGGCCCGGCCCGGGGCAATGCGATTGAGGAGTCGTGGGCGGCCTTCAACGCCTTCCTGCTCTCCTTCCGCAAGAACTTCACCGGGGTTGGGAGTATCTATGACACGGCCCTCGCCGAGGCCTTCCGGGATCCCGATGTAGTGCCCCCAGCCTTCACTGATCGCCCCGGTGATTGGGCCTTGATACGCAAGGAGCTAGAGGCTGATCCCTCCCCACTCCAGGTCTGGATCGGTCGCGGTATCGAGTGGGGCATGATCATGAAGGAGATGGCGGAGACGGAGTTCACGCCGGAAACCGGTATCCGGGTGAATATCAATATCATCCCGGCCGGCCAGTTGGGCGCGTCTCAGGGCAGTCTGCTTATCTTGGCGCAGACGGCCGGCGAGGCGCCGGATATCGGGGTTGGCGTGACCGCTGATGTGCCGGTCGAGTTTGCCATCCGCAACGGCCTGGTCGACCTCAACACGCTGCCTGGCTACGACGAGGTCAAGACGTGGTTCCGGCCGGGGGGGCTGATCCCGTTCCGGTACTGCGATTCGAACCAGGTTTGCGGTGACTACGCCTTGCCGGAGACGCAGGACTTCTCCATGCTCTTCTACCGCAAGGACATTCTGCACGAGCTGGGTATGCAGCCGCCCGAGACTTGGGACGATGTCTACGATATCTTGCCTCGTCTGCAGCAGCGTGGCATGGACTTCTTCTATCCCCCGCCCACCTTCGGCGGTGGCACCGTTGCTATCCGAACGGCCGTGCAGGGTGCCGTGGGCGTTGTCCCCTTCCTCTACCAGAATGGTGGTGAGTTCTATACTTGCGGGAAGGACAACGCTGCTGAGTGTACCAATGATGATATCCTCTCGCGGTCGTCACTCGACACACCGGAGAGTCTCGCTGGCTTCCAGGAGTGGACCGAGTTGTATACCAACTTCAAGCTCTCCCGGGAAGCAAACTTCTTTACGCGCTTCCGCACCGGTGAGATGCCGGTAGGCGTGGCGTCGTATTACTACTATGTCTCCTTCGCGGTGGCTGCGCCGGAGTTGACGGGTCGGTGGGAAATGCAGCCCATGCCGGGCAAGCTGCGCGCAGATGGTACGATTGATCGCACAAGCGGCGGTATCGGTGAAGCGGTGACGATTTTCAAGCTGACGAAGCGTCCCCATGCCGCGTGGGAGTTCATCAGGTGGTGGCTGAGTGCCCCAACGCAGCAGCAGTACGGCTTCGAGCTAGAGGCGCTCATTGGGGCGGAAGCGCGTTGGCCGACGGCGAACGTGATTGCCTTGCAGTCGCTGCCGTGGCCGCGGCGCGATATCCAGTCGGTCCTGAAGCAGTGGGAGTGGTTCAAGGAGGTGCCGGTTGTCTTGGGCGGGTATTTCTCCGCCCGGCATATCCTCAACGCCTGGAACCGCGTAGTGCTGCAAGGATGGAATATCCGCGAAGCGCTCGAAGAAGCTACCTACGAGATCAACAAGGAGTTGGCCAGAAAGCAGGAAGAGTTCGGCTTTGAGGTTGATGAGCGGCTCTATTCACGTGGTGGGTTCCTGCGCTATCGGGCGACACCGACGCCCGGTGCCGGCTAAACGAGTTTGAGCACGATACGACCTATCGTTGAGGCAGTTTGGGGAGCATCGGAGCAAGCTGTCGCGCTAGGGCGGACATTGTAGGGTCTAGGGCGGTTCGCACGCTGGGCGACAGTTGAGGAGGCAAGGGAAACAATGGCAACGACAAGCACGACCCCGGAGATGCTCGTCTCGGCGCAAGAGCAGCTCGCGGCCCGGGCAGCGGAAAGCCCATTCTCCCGGTTTTTCAAGCGGTGGTGGCTCGCCTACGCGATGATGGTGCCGCTCTTCTTCTTCTACTTCGTGTTCATCATCGTGCCGGTGATCGCCTCCTTCTTCCTCAGCTTCACCTACTACAACATTCTCGAGGCCCCCGCCTGGATCGGGTGGAACAACTACCGGCTGCTCTTCCTTGAGGATGATGTCTTTCTCATTGCGATTGGCAACACGCTGAAGTTTGCCCTCGTCACCGGGCCGGTGGGTTTCTTCCTCTCCTTCCTTTTTGCTTGGACCATCAAGCCGATGAAGGCGCGGACGATTCTGGCCCTGGCGTTCTATACCCCCTCCATCACCGCCGCCGTGGCGATGAGTGTCGTCTGGAAGATCGTGTTTGCCGGCGACCGCTACGGCTACCTGAACCACTTCCTGTTGGGCTTGGGCGTTCTAGAGGAACCGTATCTGTGGTTGAGCAACATTGACACGATGATGCCGATTGTCATGTTCGTGGCCCTGTGGATGAGCATGGGCAACGGCTTCCTCGTCTTCCTCGCCGGGCTGCTGGGTGTCAACCAGGAGCTTTACGAGGCCGGCAGGGTGGACGGTGTGGCGAATCCTCTCCAGGAGATCTGGCACATCACGCTGCCGATGATGAAGCCCCAGTTGCTATTCGGCTCGGTCATTGCCATCGTCACCAGCTTCGGAGTGTTCAGTATCGCTACTGCTCTCACGGGCCTACCCAGTCCGCTCTACGCAGCGCATACGATTGTGACGCACCTCTATGATTTCGCGTTCATCCGGTTCGAGATGGGCTACGCGGCCACCGTGGCCGTGTTCTTGTTCATCTCGACGTTCGGACTGAGCCGCATCTTGTTCAGAGTGCTCTCGTCTAAGGACATCTATTGATAGGCCGAGAGACTTGGATTGGAGCGTCTCGGAGTACCTGCTAGGGGCTAGGGAGAAGAGGAAGTAATGGCAACAGCAGTCGCACAGCCACCGTCGGTCTTGTCCCGCGGGCGCAGCCGTCGCCGTATCCACATCCGCTTGAGGATTTCACCCCGCTACTTCATTACTATCCCGCTCGCTGCTTTCGCTATCCTACCGATCGTCTACATCATCTCGACGGCCTTCAAGCCGCTCGAAGAGCTGCTGCTCTTCCCCCCGCCGTTCTTCGTGCGTAATCCCACGCTCGACAACTTTACGGACCTGCTGTTGAGCTTCGGCTCGCTGTCGGTGCCGTTCACGCGCTACCTCTTCAATAGTCTGTTCGTCGTGATCGTCCTGACCTTTACGGGGGCATTGCTCGCCGCCTTGGCCGCATACCCGCTGGCCAAGCTGAACCCTCCACTCGGCAATGCCCTGTTCGCCTTGGTGATAGCCGGTTTGATGTTCCCGCCGGAAGTCCTCGCCATTCCCCGGTACATCGTGGTGGCGAACATGGGGATCATTGATACCTACTGGGCGCTGATCCTGCCGAACCTGGCGGTACCGCTGGGTATGTTCCTGATGAAGCAGTTTATGGATCAGCTCCCATCCGAGATACTGGAGGCAGCGCGAGTGGATGGCGCCAGCGAGTGGACCGTCTTTTGGCGGATCGCCATGCCGTTGGTCTCTCCGGCCTGGAACACCGTCATCATTCTGAGCTTTATCCAGTTCTGGAATGACTCCTTCAGCCCGATCGTGTATACCCGTTCCGAGGCGATGAAGACGGTGCCCTACGCGATGATCACCATCCAGGCTGGCGCGAACTTCATCGCGCGGCAAGGCGCGGCGGCGGCGGCGGTGTTTATCATGACCACGCCGACCATCCTGGTCTTCATTCTGCGTCAGGCCAAGGTAGTCCAGACCTTCGCGCACGCCGGTATCAAGTCCTAACTTGTCGCCGAGCAGCCCGCGCGTTGGGCTGCTCGGCGGTCGGCCCAGTACCCGCTCCTCGATGATGAGGGTTGTGGAGAGAGGGACAGTGTACGTCCCCGCAATAGTTGCTAACCGGTAGTCGGGCGTTGCCCAGGCGAGGTGCCGGGGAGCGTGATGGCAACCAAGTCATCGGGGAGGTGCGAGAGTATGCAGAGGCATCGAGGAGGCCGCCGCAACGGGCACGTTCTGCTCTCGGTGGTCATCTTAGCGTCGTTGCTCTTTGGGCTGGTAGCAGCCCCAGTGGCGGCCGAGCGCGAGCGCTCGTGGGTGCTCGACAAAGACGGTCAGCCCCTTACGGCACCCGTTGCCTACGTGTTCGATTCCGAGATAGACGGCCTCTACAAGGAATCCGGCACCTTCCGGAACCCGTCCGACTTGTTCCTCGATCACGAGGAGAACCTCTGGATCGTCGACTCCGGGAATAACCGCTTGGTGAAGTTCACCAAGGACGGCACCTACTTGGGTGAGTACGGCACCGAACCCGGCCCCAGCAAGCTGAATGCGCCGGAGGGTGTCTTCATCACGCTGGATGGCAACATCTGGGTGGCGGACCGCGGCAATAGCCGCGTCGTGGTGCTCAATCCGGAGGGCAAGTTCATCCGCGACTTCCCGAAGCCGTCATCCAAACTGCTTGCTGCCGACCAGGTGTATCAGCCATCCAAGATCGTCGTGGACCGCCGCGGTCAGCTGTATGTGCTGAACGGTGGTGGCGACTATCGCGGGATGTTCCTGCTCGATGGGCAGGGAATCTTCCGCGGTTTCTTCGCCGCGAACCGCCTGCCGTTCAATATCATCCGGCTCGTCATTCAGTGGGTAACGACCGAGGCCCAAAAGCGCCAGATCTCCAAGATTCTGCCCACCCACCATGCGAATATGCATCTCGATGAGCGGGGCTTCATCTGGGCGGTGTCGCCGTTAGGCAGCGACGAGCAGATAAAGAAGTTGAGTGCCGTCGGGATCAACGTCTATAAGCTGGACTTCTCCTTTGGTGAGGAAGTCCGGCGGGGCACGCAGCTCATCAAAGCGCAATTCGTTGATGTGACGGTGGACCGGCAGGAGATCGTCTCCGCCCTAGACTTCAACTCCGGCCGCGTGTACCAATACGACCAGCTCGGCAATCTGCTGGCGATCTTTGGTGGCCGTGGCCCACAGCGCGGCAAGTTCGAGCTGCCAGCGAGCGTCGCGACCGATCAAGACAGTCGTATCTACGTCTTGGATGCTAACCGGAACAACGTCCAGCGCTTCCGTCCGACCGGCTACGCGCAGCTGGTGCATGACGCCAGCAAGCTATACTACGATGGCTACTACCCAGAGTCTGCCGACCTTTGGCGGGAAGTGCTGCGGCGCAACTCGAACTTCGAATTCGGCCACGTTGGTGTGGCCAAATCCCACTTCAAGCTAGGGAACTACCTCGACGCGATGCGCGAGTATGCCGTCGCCCGCGATACCGAAAGCTACTCACTGGCGTTCGGTGAGTATCGGCATGACTTCCTACGCGAGAATTTCGGGTGGGTGATGCCACTCTTGATCCTGGCAATCTGGCTTGGGTGGACCCTGATTTCGCGTTCCGTGAAACGCATCATGGCCCTGAATCTTGAGGTGGAGGACGAGTACGTATGAGCGTCGCAACTCAGCCGAGGGCGCGCGGCATTCGCGCTGCCCGCAGTATCGCCTACACACCGGTGCGGCGCACTCGCCGCGAGGCTTTCGGTCAATGGACGCGCGATGCCCTCTGGTGGCTGAACAAGGTGTCCAAGCAGGGGCTAAGTGTGCTGGCGCACCCATCTGACGCCTTTTGGGATCTCAAGCGCACCGGCGACTGGTTGGCCGTCCCTCTCATCCTCCTCCTCGTTATCACGGCTCGCATGCTTACCCTGGCCATGACGAATTTCCAATACGTGTTTACCAAGCCTGGCCAGCTGGAGCTCGGCTCGACTGGATTCAATCTGGAGCAAGCCCTGAACTGGGCATCGCAGTCGGCCACGTTGGGCATGACCAACTTCTTCTACGATTCCAGCCCGGAGCGTGTCAGCGTCATTCTGGAATTCGTTCGTATCCTCATTCCCTTCGGAACCTGGTGTTTGGCCCACTACGCCGTCGCCTCCATCTTCTTCGGCGAAGGCAAGTTTAAGGACGTGATGGTCGCTGCCAGCTTCTGTTTCATGCCGTATATCCTCTTCTCCTGGCCGATTACGGCAATCATGACGAACATCACCACCCTGAAGGAGAAAGACGTCTACTTCACCGCCACATTCGCAATCGGCTTCTGGGCAGCGTATTTGTATTTTGTTCAGATACGCACCATTCACGATTTCTCGAATAGGCAAACATGGTCTTGCTGGATCATCAGCTTGATAACCGTCATCTTCGTCTGGGCACTGTTCATCGTGCTCTTCGTCTTGACGAGCCAGGTGACCGAGTTCCTCCGCGACGTGACCTACGAGCTCTTTACGTCGGGTCAGACGATCGGGGATGTGTTCCGGTCGCCATTCGTCCGCTTTGCCCTCGTGACTATGCTGGCCCTCATCTTCGTGACAGTGGCAACAATGACAGCGAAGAAGCCGAGCGAGGATGATTTCGAAGAGGAAGAACTGTAGACGCGGGTCGGTCAGGCCGCGCGTGGATATGGACAGTCCGGTTGACCGGGTGTTCTCGTAACGAGTGTATCCAGTCCGTCGGGAGGTAGAGGTAGTGATGGATCGTATGGCTAAGTCCCGTAGCACGCGGCGCACACTGCTCATCGCTGGGGGCAGCAGCATGGCTGCCGGACTGCTGGGAGCCTGTACCTTATTCGGTGCGGACGAGGCGGTCGGTCCGCTAACGGACACCACCAGCGCAGTAGGCATGGCGGCCAGCGCGGCCCAGGTGCCGGTGTGGACTTCTACCGGCGAGCCGTTCTCTGGACCGTCTGCGGCACAGTTCAACCCAGAGGTGGGCCAGGGGTTTCAGCTCGCGCAGGAAACAACTGCGTTACGCCTCTATGTTGATCCTGAGCTGGGGAAGGTTGTCGTCGAGGATAAGCGCAGCGGTAAGCTCTGGCGCAGTAATCCCGTGGAACCGGCCAAACGCAAGACTTTGCTCCAGAACGCTGTCTTTCTCCTCAACTTTACGAATGACCGCCTCCAGATGACCAACCTGGCAAGCTCTGCGTCCGAGAATCCGGAGCTACGCATCGAGACACTCGACGATGGTGGGGTACGCGAGATCTTTAACCTCACGAAGCGCAAGATCACATTAGCGCTCGACCTGCGGCTCACGGACGATTACCTGGAGGTGTCCGTCCCGGACGATCAGATCGAAGAGCGCGGCCCCTTTAGAGTGGTGTCTATCGAGGTGCTCCCCCTCTTCGGCTCTGCCAAGACCGGCTCGGAGGGCTACGTGATGATCCCGGACGGTTCCGGGGCGCTCGTCACCTTCAAGCCGAAGTTTCCGCAGTATCGGCAGCGCTATTCGGGCGTGATCTATGGCGAAGACGCCGGGGGAAGGGCCTTCCGGCGCCTGGCCGGCTCAGTGCGCCAGCGGACCTACTCCGAGCAGCCTTGGCTGCCTATCTGGGGACTGAAGGACGGCGACCATGCCTATGTCGGCATGGTGACGCAGGGCGATTTCGAAGCCAAGATCAACGCCTACCTTAGCGGCTACATCACTGATCGAAACCGCGCCTCCGCTGAGTTCTTGTATCGTCGTCAGGCTTCGATTCCGCGCCGGCGCACGCTCTTCGTCAACCGAATCGAGGAGCGGCGTCTGCTGGGGCCGCGCAAGCTCCGCTACGTCCTGCTGAACGGCGCAGACGCCAACTACGTGGGGATGGCGAAAGCGTACCGCCGTTACCTGACGGAGACTCGCGGTGTGCGTCGTATCACTGAGCGTCCGCGCCCCTACCTGCAGATCTTCATGGGCATCACGCGCCGGATCGGTTTCTTCGACGAGTTTGTCCAGATGACCACGTTCGAGCAGGCCCGAGACATTCTGCAGGCTTTTCTGGACAAGGGGCTCACGGACTTCGACGTCAGTCTCCTTGGCTGGAATGACGATGGCTTCCGAGGCCGTTTTCCACGGCGCTACCCGGCTGAGGCGGACCTCGGGGGTGATGGGGCGTTGAGGGGTCTGATTAACTTTGCCCATGACAAGGGCCTGCGTGTCATCCTCAACGATGACTATCTCTATGGATACACTCGGTATAACGGGGGCATTATTGGCCAGATCCCAGGCGTCCGTAACATCTGGAAGAACTTTGCCTATGGGTTCAACACCCGCTTTGATGTCATACGGGGAGTCAATAAGCTGGCTGTCAACCAGGGGCGCGGCGACGTGTATCTCATCAATGCGCACATTGCCCGGACACGCTATGCCGCGAAAGACCTGCCGCTGCATAAGCGCATGAAGGCTGATGGCGTGGAGTTTCGCTACTTTGGCCGGTTTGTGCTCTCCGATACGAACGAGCTCCACCCGCTGCGACGCGAGGCAGCGGCAGCGGAGTGGATGCAGATCGTGGACCAGGCGAAGGAGGAGTTAGGCGGCGCGGTCTCTGTCGAGGGAGCGAACGCCTACACGTTGGGGCACGCGGACCGAATCGTCGAAACCCCGATGGACAGCACCGATGCCTTCGCCGACCAGCCCGTACCGGTCTATCAGATCGCCACGCACGGCTTGGCGAGCTTGATGGCACCCCTCGCCAACTTGCGTAACGACCCGCGGCGTGAGTATCTCCGCCAGATCGAATGGGGCGCGCAGCCTACCTACCAGCTCACCTTCCAGCCTTCGGATGACTTGATCCGGACGCGACACCACGAGCTCTTCAGCTCGCTGTACACCGACTGGGTAGATGAGGCGGCGGCCGAGTACCGCGTCTTCCACGAGGAGCTTGGCCACTTGGCTACACAGTTCATCGAGGGCCACGAGCAAGTCATGGATGAGGTCTACCGCACGACCTTCGAGGATGGTACGCGCGTTGTGGTGAACTACCGGGATTCGGCCGTGACCGTTGGCGGCCAGCGCATTGGGCCGATGGACTATCTTGTTCAATAAGCACTGCACGCGGAGCACCGGAGCTGGGGAGAGCGCTCTCCCCAGCGTCACCTGGATAATCCAGTCGGGAGGATTGGGCCATGAGGATGAATGTGCAGCCCCGCCAGCCACGTACTGAGGGACAGGTTGCCGCTGGCACCATGCCGGTAGGTCCGCGACAGTCCCTCCTGGGCGTGACCCTGCTGGGTGCTATCACCGCCGCCCTCATCATGTTGGCCCCGGGGATCACCTTCATCACAAATACGCCACTCATGGATAACTGGAAGGAAGCAACCGAGGCTGGGGACTTGACCTGGGACTTGGGGTTTCGTTCGCTCACGATTCTGGAGATTCCCGGCTTGATTGTCTTGGTTGGCTGGCTCAGTTCCTTCGTCTGTCTTGTGTTGCTGGAGCCATTCAGCCGTGGCATCCGAATGAAGATGGGCACGCGGCAGAGTTTCTTAGGGATCTGGTTTGTTGCCCCGTGGATTAGTGGGTTTGCGGCATTTATGCTCCTGCCTCTGCTGCAGTCGCTCCGCTTGAGCTTCCACGAGCTCACGGCCACGAGCCTGAGTGACCTGAAATTCAAAGGGTTGGAGAACTACAAAGAGGCCTTCTTCATTGACGCGGAGTTCCCTCCGGCGTTGATCAAGACCTTGTCGCTCAATGCCTTCGATTTCCCGATCATCGTCATTTTCGCCCTCTTTGCAGCCATCCTCGCCAACCAAAAGATCAGAGGAGTGATGACCTTCCGGGCGATCTTCTTCTTGCCTTTGATCATCGGGTCGGCGCAAGTCATCAGAGAGCTTGCAGCGCAGGAAGTTGGTGGTTTCGCGCTTTCGCAGGGCGTAGATTGGCAGCAGATTGTCTACACCTATCTGGGTGCGGGAGCGGCCGAGCAGGTCAGCGCTATCCTCGACCGGATTATCTTCGTGCTCTGGAATACCAGCGTGCAGATGCTGGTGTTCCTGGCCGGGCTGAACTCGATCCCCGGGACGCTCTATGAAGCGGCCCGGGTGGACGGAGCGAACGACTGGGATCGCTTCTGGAAGATCACGCTCCCGCTTATGACCCCGGTCGTCCTCGTCAACATCGTCTATACCATCGTGAACTCCTTCACCGATACGTTCAACGACGTCCTGAGCTACGTCCAAGAGGTAGCGTTTGCCGGCGGGTTCCGTCTGGGCTACGCGGCGGCGCTGGGCTGGATCTACTTCTTGATCATAGGCGTGATGCTCAGTATCGTCATCTACGCGGCCGGCCGCTTTACGTTCTATGCCGGTGAGCAGCAGGAGTGATATGCTGTGGTTCGGGAAACGAGACTGAATCCGGATCTCGGGGGAATGAGGTAGATATATGTCGCCGTTGAGTGTTGCGCTGGAGTGGGTGGTTGAGTACCGACCGGTCTGGCTCCGTGACCGGCAAATCTTCCGCCGCCGATCTATTTCCCTGGTGCAGCGCCTCCTCACCTATATCGTGCTCATGGATATCTGCTTTGTCTTTCTCATTCCCGTCTTCTATATCCTCTCGACAAGCCTGAAGACGGCCCAGGACCTTACGGATCCGACCATTTACTGGATTCCCCACAGCTTCCACTGGTTCACGTACCCGCTGGCGTTCCTTTCGATGGCTTACATGCGCTCCTTGGGCAATAGCATGTGGATTTCTGTGGGGGCTGCTATTGGTCAGACGGTCGCCTGTGGGTTTATCGGCTACGGCTTCGCACGTCTACGGTTCCCCGGCCGCAATATCCTGTTTGCACTCGTACTTTTTACCTTCATGGTCCCGCCCCAGACTATCATCGTGCCTCTCTTCATCCTGTACAAGAATCTCGGCTGGATCAACAGCTTCAACCCCTTCCTCGGGCCAGCCTTCTACGGGCACGGGTTGCGTGGGGCGATCTTTGTAGTGATCTTCCGCCAGTTCTACCGCACCTTGCCGTGGGAGTTGGAAGAGGCAGCGCGAGTTGACGGAGCCAGCGCCTTTGGCGTCTGGTGGCGTATCATGCTGCCCCTCGCGGTGCCCGCTATCGTCGTGGTGTTCTTGTTCTCGGTTGTGTGGCACTGGAACGATTTCTTCGAGCCGTTCATCTACCTCAATCGTATCGAGCACTTCACGCTGCCCATGCGGCTCTCCGTGTTGTCGCCCACGCTCAACCAAGTCACCGGCGGCCAATCCAGCGAGCTGTTCAACGAAGCGCTGGTCATGGCGGCGGTGTTCCTGGTCATCCTGCCGCCCTTGTCTATCTACCTCTTCACTCAACGCTACTTCATTGAGTCGGTAGACAGAACCGGCCTAGTGGAATAGCGCTACCGGCCTAGCCCCCACCCTCGCCCTCCCCCGTGCTGATGCATAGGGGAGGGCAGCTTTTCCCTGCCCTTGCGGAGCGGGGGGGCCATAGGAGGGCTTGCACCCCACTCGGCTCCCACAGTAGCCCTCCCCCGGCCGGGGTGAGGGCGGCCGGCGGAGGGTCTTGGGGCCGGTACGAGATTCGGCAGCCGTTGAGCCGCGCCTGCGGCTCAACGGGCGAGGAAGTCCGGTGCAGCGACGACAATCAGCGCCGGTTGGCCCGGTGCTCGCTCCTCCTCTGGCTCGTCGAGGCAGGTAGTGATCGCATAGATAAGAAACAGCACGAGTAGGACGCCGCTGATGATGGAGACTGCCCAGACCCGCGACAGTCGTTTGTCACCGGCACGCAGGGCGTCCATCTCCTCGTCGGTGCGGGGTATCAGCAGATTCCTGAACGCCTCGACCCGCGGCGTCACATCACCGCTGCCGGCGCCTCGGAAGGGGCCGCTGAACACCAACGGCCCTTCGAGAGGCACCTCGGCCTCTTTGACTTCGACCTTCTCGAGGCCGACGACCAGCACGGGCGTGTCGGCCTCGCGGATATGGGAGACGCCGACCTCTTCGGCGGTCTGCACCTCGGTTCCGGTGATCGCAGTCAGCGGGATGCTGACGAGTGGGCGATACGAGTCGGGTGGGCAGATAACGAGCTGTTCACCGTCGGTTGTGCAGACCACGTCTTGCGCCCGACGCAGTTCCTCCTGCACATCATAGAGACCCTCAACATACCCCAGTCGCAGTCGTGGTATAGGCATGAGCCGATTATCCTCCTAGCGCGCTGTTTGTCTTGTTGCCCCCACTCTACCGTCAGAGCAGAGTAGGCGCAAGCGTGCCGCGGCAGAGATCGCCTGGTCAAGCATTGGCGGGCCATCTCTGCCGCCTGCTCACGAGCCGAGAGTGGGCTGATCGGGGGCGCTGCGCGAGCTGGATGCAGGGCAGGCGATATAATGAAGCGTAGTAACACCGATAGTAAGGTGAAGGATATGTCAGATCGCGTAAAGATCGTGCCGCTCGGTGGGGTGGGTGAGGTGGGCCGCAACATGATGGTCGTTGACAGTGGTGACGACCTCATCGTGATTGATGCCGGGGTGATGTTCCCGGAGAGCGGCATGCTCGGCGTGGACCTCGTAATCCCGGACATCTCGTACTTATTGGATAAGCTCGACCGTCTGCGGGGCATCATCGTCACGCACGGGCACGAAGACCACACGGGCGCCTTGCCGTATGTGCTGCCGCAGCTCGACTGCCCACCTATCTATACCTCGCGGCTCACGGCCGGTCTGATCCAGGGTAAGCTCCGGGAGCACCGCTTGGATGATCGCGTCAGTGTCAACACGATCTCCAGCGGAGACCAGCTCTCGCTGGGTGCGCTGACGGTCGAGTTCTTCCACGTCTGTCACAGCATACCCGATGGGCTGGGCTTGGCCATCCATACTCCGGTGGGCCTCATCGTCCATTCGGGTGACTTCAAGTTCGACCACACGCCGATCAATGAGGGTCGGACGGACGTAGCCAAGCTCGCTGACCTAGGCACCCAAGACGTGCTGTGTCTGCTCTCCGACAGTACCTATGCCGACCTGCCAGGGTATACGCCCTCGGAGCGCGTGGTAGCCGATACGTTTGACCGGGTGTTTGCCTCGGCGCCTGGCCGTATCATCGTCACCACCTTCGCCTCCCTCATCTCGCGCGTGCAGCTCGTCCTCAACACTGCCGCTCATTTTGACCGCAAAGTGTGCCTCGTCGGGCGCAGTATGGTGCAGAACTGCGGGATTGCCCGCGACCTCGGCTACCTATCTGTGCCGGCCGGCATGTTGATCGAGCTTGAGGAGCTAGGCAATTATCCTCCGGAGCGGCTCGTCCTGGTCTCTACGGGCAGTCAAGGAGAGCCGACCTCGGCGCTGGCACGCATGGCGAACCGCGATCATCGTCACATTGAGATTGTGCCCGGAGACACCGTCGTTATCTCCGCTACTCCCATCCCAGGTAACGAAGAGCTTGTGCATCGCACGGTAGACAATCTCTTTCGCCTGGGCGCCAACGTGCTCTGGAGTCGCAGCGGGCACGATGGTACCGGACAGCAGGTCCACGTTTCTGGCCATGGCAGTCAGGAAGAGCTGAAGCTCATGTTGAGCCTGATCCGGCCGCAATACTTCATCCCTATTCACGGTGAGTATCGGCACCTGGTCCATCATGCCCGGATCGCGGAGTCACTGGGCATTCCGCAGTCCAACATCTTTGTGATAGAAGATGGCGAGGTCGTCGAGTTCGGGAACAGCTGGGCGCAGCTGGGTAAGTCGGTGCCGGCGGGCTACGTGTTCGTGGACGGCTTGGGGGTGGGTGACGTCGGGAACGTCGTCCTCCGAGACCGTCGCGTCCTGGCGCAGGACGGCATCCTGGTGGCGCTCATCACCGTTGATCGCCACAGTGGGCAGCTTGTTGGCCGCCCAGACATCGTGACCCGCGGCTTTGTCTACGCTCGCGAGTCCGAGGAGTTGATGGCCGAAGCCCGCGAGGAGATTCAGTCGGTGTTCAACGGGGCCAGCGACGGTGCCACTGCCGATGCCGATTGGTCCACGGTCAAGGGCAAAGTCCACGGCGTTCTGCGGCGCTTATTCTACAAGCGCACCCGCCGCCGGCCGATGATCCTGCCCGTCGTGACCGAGGTGTAACGTCTCGGCTCATGGCGAGCCGGTAACGTGATGTATGGCTCCAAGCTCGGCTATCAGAAAAGGGATAACCGTCAGCGGAATCCTAAGCGCTTGATGGAGGGCGCCCGTCAAGTAGACTCAAGACAAGATGGGACACAGTATCCCCCGGAGTAACTGATCCATGCTCCCCGGAGTGCCACTGTGAGCCAAGAAGGGGAGAGTTGATG
Source organism: Chloroflexota bacterium (assembly GCA_965238265.1). GTDB lineage: Bacteria > Chloroflexota > UBA11872 > UBA12225 > JAJDUF01 > JAJDUF01. The sequence continues at coordinate 125,494 of OZ250185.1, forward strand.
ACTACCGAGACGGCAGCCGCACCGGACGCGGCGGTGACGGCGGCCTAGCGTGAGCGGGTAGACGAGCGGCTAGGGCGCCTGGAAGTGGATCTGGCAACGGTCACGGCCACGCTACCGCACTTAGCCACGAAGGCGGACATGCCCGCGCTACTCTGGAAGTTGGGCATTGGCGGTGTGGCACTGGCCGGCGTGGTGGTGGCGATCCTCAAGCTCTCGCAGTGAGGCTGTACACTCGGCAGCGATGACCGCAGAACAACCGGACCAGGCGCCGGCGAGGCGCTAAGTGGACGCTGTTACTTTGGTATCTAATTCCTAATTCCCCTGGTATAGGCCATTACCATTCAACTTCCAGATAGACCGGGAAACGTCCTACGGCCTCCCACAGCTGCGGCTGTATGCTCGCCCAGTGGCCCATGGTAGCGCTTGCCGCTTTCCACAGCGCCAGGGCTTCCTCCGGGCTGCTGCGAGCTTCCACAGTGACCACGATTTCCGGCCCCGCATCCTCCTCCGGACACTCTCACTCGTAGACCTCAACCGCAGTCACCGCCACCATGCGCTGCTCGGCCTCATCGAGCGCTGCAGCGGCGACGGCTTCAATCGTCTCGCAGAGGCCCGAGGGTGCCTTGGCTAACGCCTTGCTGAAGTGGATCGGATGGCGGGGTCGTGCGGACACCGCCGCTACGACTGCCGCAGCATTATTATCGAGTACAACGGGCGCTCGCTCTGTAGTCGTGCGCCGTTTCGACAAGAACGCCTCCTCGCGCTGGGCATAAAGAGCGGTCATCTTCATCATACCGCGCAGCCGGCCGCCATGGCCCGTGTGAGAGGCGGCGACGGGTAGGTAATCGTTCTTTGAGGTATGAGCCGAAGTACGTCTACTACCCGTCAAGCGCGCCGCGGCAAGGCGCCGGCTACCCCTGGTCGCGACTGGAGCGACTGGCTTGGTGATCGGCTGACGACGCGCTTTCCCTATGGGCTGGCCGTGTTCGCCCTCGGTGGCTTTACGCTGTTCAGCCTCCTCTCGCCGAACGGTTCCCTGACCCGGCCTTGGGCCGACCGTGCCCTTGAGATCGTCGGCTGGGGCACAGTGCCGCTGTCGCTATTGCTCATGATCGCCGGCGCAGCGATCTTGCGCGGACCCGGCGTCCGCACTTGGCTCCTCGCCGGTCGGTTGCTGGCGGCCCTGGCCAGTGGTATCTCCCTGACGGCGTTCTTGGCGGTGTCCGTGGGCACAGACGCAGATTACCCTTGGCCGTGGCTCGCGGCCCTCGCGACGTTCGGCGACGTGCCCGCAGCGGCGATTGCCCAGGCGTTCGGGCGCTTGGGCGGGCTGGTCGTCCTCTGCGCGGTCGCGCTTATCGGCGCAGGCGCCTCGCTGGGCCTCAGCTTGGAGCGGTGGGGGCACGTGGGCCGAGCAGTGCTCGTGGGCGCCATGAGCGTCGCCCGGGTCGCTGCCTGGGGGTTGTGGTATCTAGGCCGGGGGGTCTCGATAGCGCTCAGTTTGGCGGCAGTTGCCGCATTGGCAGCGGCCCGTGCCCTCCGATTGTGGGCTGCCGACGCCCTCCGGTTGTGGGCTGCCGACGCCCTCCAATCGTGGGCTGCGGCGCGTGCCGCCGCGCAGACGGTGGTGGACGAGGAACCGGAGGGGCAGCTTGTCGCTGCCTCGCCTCACCCGCCGCGGTCGCGCGATGTCGCCAGCGAACCGGCGGAAGCGGGAGCGGCCCCGCTCGCCGCCACGGCAGACCTCGCTGCGGAGTCGCTGCCGGTCACCCCCGACCACCTGGCGGCAGAGCTACTGCCCGGGTGGCAGCCCCCCTCTACGGCCATGCTCGCCAGCGCCGCTGCCCAACAGATCAGCGCCGCAGAAACGGACGAGAAGTCCAGAGTGATCGAGGAAACGCTCGCTGCGTTCAACGTACCCGTGCAGGTAGTAGAGACCCGCGTTGGGCCGACGGTGAGTCAGTTTGGCCTGCGGCCGGCGCCAGGTATCACCGTCCAGCGCATCAAGCGCCTCCAGGACGACCTGATGCTCGCGCTCGCGGCGCCATCCTTGCGGGTCGAGACGCCGGTGCCTGGGCGCCCGGTGGTCGGGATCGAGATACCGAACTCCGGCATCGGAGTAGTGGGCCTGCGCGAGGTGCTCGAATCCAAGCCGTTCGTGCAGGACAAGGGTACCCTGAAGATCGCGCTGGGCCGCGATGTGGATGGAAAACCGCGCCTTGGTGATCTGGCGAAGATGCCCCACCTGCTCATTGCCGGCCAAACCGGCTCCGGAAAATCGGTCTGCATCAACACGATTGTTGCCTCCTTGCTCTACCAGGGAACGCCGGACACGCTACAGCTCCTGATGATTGATCCGAAGATGGTCGAGCTGGTGGAGTACGAGGGTATCCCCCACCTCCGCTATCCCGTAGTCGTCGAGCTTACGGAGGCGGCCAAGGTCTTGCTGTGGGCGGTGGAGGAGATGGAGCGCCGCTACCGCCTGCTCAAGGATGCCGGCTACCGCAATATCCAGACCTACAATAACGCCCTCGCCGACCGTGATGGCGGTGACGGTGACGACGAGGCTGGCCCGGCGCCGCTGCCCTATCTCGTGCTCATCATTGACGAGCTGGCCGATCTCATGATGTTTGCGCCCGACGACGTAGAACCGGCGATCTGCCGCCTGACAGCCAAATCACGGGCCGTCGGCATCCATCTGGTCGTCGCCACGCAGCGCCCGTCCGTGGACGTTGTGACCGGCCTCATCAAGGCAAATATGCCGAGCCGGATCGCCTTTGCCGTCAGCAGCCAGACGGACTCCCGGGTCATTCTCGATACCGGCGGGGCCGAGAATCTGCTCGGCCGCGGAGACATGCTGTATCTCCCCTACGACTCCGGCCGACCGGTGCGTGTGCAATGCGCCTATGTCTCCGACGAAGAGATCACCGGGCTGGTTGAGTTCTGGAAAGCGCAGGGCCCCCCGGACTACGTAGACGAGGAAGAGATCGCCCACTTGCAGCTCAAGGAGGATGAGGCTGCGGAGACGGGCCGGGAGAACCCCGAGCTTGAGCTAGCCCTGGGTGCTATTGAAGAGCTGGACTATACCTCGGTCTCGTGGCTCCAGCGTAAGTTGGGCATCGGCTATCCCAAAGCCGCACGCCTCATGGATGATCTCGTCGAACGCGGGATTGTCGTGAAGGAAGACAGCCCTGGGCGCTCATACCGGGTGGTACCTGGTGCCCCCTTTGCGGCCCTGCGGGGCGAATGGGAGTTGCCAGGCCAGGACGATGACGACGAAGAGCCGTTCTGAGCCACCGCCTCACCCCCCGGCCCCCGTTCCACTTGTGGAGAGGGAGAGTCTAGCGCCCGTCATTCCCGCGAAAGCGGGAATCCATGTCCCCCTGCGGAGCGGGGGGACCAGAGGGGGGCCGATATTGGACCTAACCCCCGGCCCCTTCCCTCCAGGGCAGGGGAGTCATGGCGGCGACCGGCCGCCGCTGCCCTCCAGGGAAAGCGGTCCGCATGGCGCCCGGCAGCCCCTTCCCTTCAGGGAGGGGGGTGGGGGTAGGTGTGCTCCTCCACACGAAAACCTACCCTTGTCAGCTTCCTCGGCCCCGGGAGCGGTCGCTGATCTTGTCAGCGCGATTGCCACGCTGCTCATCGCTGACGGCCAGACTTTGGGCGTGGCCGAATCGTCAACGGGGGGGCTACTGGGCCACTGGCTGACCGACCGGCCTGGCGCCTCGCGCTGGTTTCTAGGCGGGGTCATCGCCTATCACAATCGGCTCAAGACGGCACTGCTGGGCGCCCCGGCTGCCCTCCTCGACCGTAGCGACACGAGCGCCGGCGGCACGGTCAGCGCGGCCACGGCGCGGGCATTGGCACTCGGCGCCCGGCAGCGTCTCCAATGTGACTGGGCCGTCGCCGAAACCGGCTTGGCCGGCGCCCATCCGGGCCGGTCACGCAAGCCGATTGGCCTGAGCTACATCGCGGTGGCCGGCCCCGGAGCGGCTGCCGGCGGTCAGCCGCGGGTGTGGACAGCAGAGCATCAGTTCGAGGGCAGCCGCAGCGCCAACAAAGCTGCGGCGGCGCACGCCGCGCTCCACCTCCTGCATCAAGCGCTAGTAGAGGCTGCCGGCTGATCGAACAGGCCGGGCTGATAGGCGTCGTCGGGGAGGTGGTAGGCGGGGATGCCCTGGCTCCGCAGGATGCCGGCGAACGTGCTGTCCCCATGCACCGTGTAGACCACGCGCGGCTGCGCTTGCTCGACATAACTGAGCAGATCAGTATAGTCGGCGTGGTCACTCAACGGGAGCAGATAGTCGGCGCCGAACCGATAGCGCGCAGTGGGGTCTGCCGCCCAACCGCTCAGGAAGAAGCTCTGCACGCGCCTCAGACTGCGGATCAAGGGGTCGGCGCGGCGCCGGTGGGGGGGAGCCAGGATCACCTTGTTGCGGACGTCCTGAGCGGTTTCCGGCGTGAGCAGCGCGTAGTCCCCCAGCGGTACGTCGAGGCGTTCGTAATCTTGGGCAATCGCGTAGATCTGCTCCTGAACCAGGACCTCAAAACCGGCGTTGGTCAGCAGCGCCAGCGCCTCCTGGCCTTTGCCCAACGCATAGGCGAGCACCAGCGGCGTCCGGCCGGTTTCGAGACAGCGTGACACGCGGTCGTGCAGCTCGTCGGCCACCGTCTCGACAGCCGGGAACTGATAGTGAGGTTGGCCGTAGGTACACTCCATCACCAGCACGTCGCAGCGCCGCACCTCGCACGGTTCTACCGCCGGGCCACTCTTCAGGCGAAAGTCGCCAGTATAGACAACCGTCTGCCCATCGGGCCCGCGCACCTGCGCTTGCGCCGATCCCAGAATATGCCCGGCCGGAAACAGCTCCAGCTCATATTGATCGAATTGGCGCGGCTGCCCGAACGGTAGCTCGATCACGTCGCGTCGCCGGGTGCGCTGGCGATAGAAAACGGCCGTCGCGGGCGTGGCCACTGCCCGGCGATGGGGGCGGCAATGGTCACTGTGTCCGTGCGAGACGAACGCGAGCGGCTTGCGTAGCTCTGGATCGAGCCACAGATCGGGCGCCGGCCAGTGCAGGCCGCGGTCATAGCGAAAATGTGTCGGCCGGAACGTGGGAGCGGCTACAACAGACATATGCTGCCTCAGGCTTCCTGTCGGCGGAGTGTACCGGTCCTTCTAACGCAACCGGCCGCCCTCATGCCTCTGCGCTACACTGATGGTTGAAGTCACAACAGCTTGCTATGGGCAGCGGTGAAGGACTGTGAGTAACGGTGTACCGTCGGGCCAAAAGGGGCTGTCGTCCTGGCTCAGGGGTGCTGGCGCGATCACGTCCGATCTGACGGTCAACGTCGCGCCGTCGCACCCGTCTGGCTTGACGCTCAGTAACCCTGTCATAGCAGCGAGCGGCACGTTCGGCTATGGTGTCGAGTTCGCCGGGCTGGTGGATATACAGCGCCTCGGCGCCATCGTCTGCAAGGGCACCACGTTGCGACCACGTGCGGGCAACCCACCGCCGCGCACGGTGGAGACGGCGGCCGGGATGCTCAACTCTATCGGCCTACAGAATGTGGGCGTCCAGGCGGTCATCGAGCAGTATGCGCCACAGTGGGCCACCTGGGCGGTGCCGGTGCTGGTCAACATCGCCGGGGAGTCGGTAGCCGACTTCGCCCGTTTGGCCGAGCTGCTCGACGGTGTGCCGGGTGTTGCTGCCCTGGAAGTCAATATCTCCTGCCCGAACAGCGAGGCAGGCGGCGTCTCCTTTGGGCAAGACCCCGACATGACCGCGGCCGTCACGCGGGCCGTGCGCGGTGCCACCAGTCTACCGACGGTCGTCAAGCTCACGCCCAACGTGACCGACATCCAGCCGGTTGCGCTGGCCGCAGAAGCAGCCGGCGCACATGCGCTGTCGCTCGTCAATACATTCAATGGCCTGGCGATAGACGTGGGTCAGCGTGTGCCACGGTTGGGCCAAGGTGCCGGGGGCCTTTCCGGCCCCGCCATCAAGCCGCTCGCCATCGCGCTGGTCGCGCGTGTGGCCGAGGTCGCTACCGTGCCGATCATCGGCATCGGGGGGATCAGCAATGGTGAGGATGCCCTGGAGTTCATCCTCGCCGGCGCCAGCGCCGTGCAGGTCGGGACGATGCACTTTGTCAACCCGCGAGCGAGCTTGGACGTTCTGGAAGAAGTAGCGGCCTGGCTCCGGCGGCACCGGGTTGCGTCCGTGGTGGAGCTTACCGGCCGCGGTCATCCCGTGCCGGCTGTGCGCGAGCAGGCAGTGGTGGACGCCACGGCCGCGGGCTTGCGATAATCCATCGGCTTGCCGGCCGGCCAGGCCGGGGACCTACTACCTCACTGAGCTGGCACAGTTCATACCAGGGCCGGCGGCGTGCATAGCCGCTACCACTATGGAATCTCCGGCGCCTTCGACGCGGCTGTGGCCGGCATCGGCTTGGCGGCGGGCGTGGGCAGCGCGCTCCCCAACTGCCTGGCGGCGGATCTATTACTCATCCCTGCTGTCACTGCTGGTAGTTCTAGTAGCCCTGTTGCTGCTGGTGCTGCTCGCAGCGTGGCTGCAGCTACAGTCCCGATCAGCCCAGCCCGCAGCAGCGCTCCCGCCCGGTGATGTTACTGTGCCGGCAGCCGACCGTGCGGACGTGGCGCCAGCGGCCACCGAGCCGGCCCCAGCCCTGGCCGCAGTGGCGCAGCGGGGCGCAGCGCTGGTCGAGCAAAGCCGGGACTTGGTCCGACGCGGCGCAAGGGCAGTTATTCCGCCCTGGACCGACGAGCAGCCGCTTACCTTCTTGATCTTGGGCGTGGACCGGCGTGGCCAAGAGATACCGCGCAGTGACGCCATTATCGTGGTCAGCATTGATCCGGTCGAGCGGCGTGCTGTGCTCATCTCCGTGCCCCGCGACCTCTATGTGGACATTGCCGGCTATGGCGTCATGCGGATCAATCAAACCTTTGTCCAAGGTGGCGCGCAGTTGACGAGACAGACGGTGGGGGCGGTGCTGGGCCTGCCGGTTGACTACTTCGTCAAGATAGAGTTCGACGGCTTCGAGCGCATTATTGACACCCTGGGCGGCGTGGAGGTTGAGCTAGCGCAGCCGCTCTATGACCCCTACTACCCTGATGATGCAGATGGGTTCAAGCCGCTGCGGATTCCGGCCGGGAGGCAGCGTCTCAACGGTGAGCAGGCGCTGGGCTTTGCCCGCTCGCGGATGACCGATCCGGAGTCCGACTTTGGGCGCAGCAAGCGCCAGCAGCAGTTACTGTTGGCGCTGCGCGATCAGCTCCTCACCAGCGACATCCTGCCGCGGCTGCCGGTCTTGGCCCAACAGTTGAGCGATGCAGTGACAACGGACTTTCCGCTCACGAAGGTGCCCTCGTTGGCCCGGCTAGGTATGTCCATTGCCGACGACCGGATCACCCGCATCGCGATCAACTACGATCAGGGGATGGTAGCCAGCGCCATTACCGCCACCGGGGCCGAGGTCCTCATCCCCGACTTGCCACGGATCCGGCAGATCGTCCACCAAGCCGTCGTTGGCAGCACTGAAACAGCCGCCGAGGAAGCGGTCCCCAGCACGGCGGCGGGTTAGCCAACGTAGGGCCGGAGCGCAGCGACTAGCTCGGCGATCAGCTCGGGAGTGGCGCGTTCGGCTGCCGGCAGTGCCTTGACCAGGCCGACGACCTCTGCACCGGTAATCACTGGGAAAACCGGGTGATCTTCTTCCGTGCTACGGCGGAGGAAGCGCGAGCGCAGCATGGCCGGTTCGGCCTGGCCCAAGGCGAGCACACGCGCGGCGGCCACTGTGAGGCGGTCGGCGGTGGCGGGTGGGCCGGCAGCGCCGTTCTCCGGCAGCTCGCCCTCCGGCGCGGTCGTCGCGTCTGTCTCATCCGCGGCCAGCGAGCCGGAGACGAGCACCACGGCAGCGCCGACCGGGAACCCGCTCACAGCGTACTCGCGCACCAAGCGGCGCGTGCTTTTCCACGGCCGAGTCAGGTCCCACGTAGGACTGCGGTCCCAGGGCTGCGGCGCACCGTCGGTTGCCAGCCGGTACCAGCGATGCTCCCGCTGCAAATAGGTACCTTCGAGGGCCTGGAGCGAGAGCACCAAAACGCCATGTGGTCCGAGCAAGACCACGTCGGCGAAGGCGCCGCTGGGGGGCAGGCTGACCTGTCGGAGGAGCACGTAGTCGTCGTCTAGGGCGTCGGCCAGGGCATGAATCACTGCTCGCGCGGCCGCCGGCGTGGCCGTCATCGTGAGCGCACGGCGCAGCGAGCCGATGCCCCACGCCGCCGCAAGAATGCCGCTAAACCCGACGAGGAAGTAGACGGAGAGGGAGCCGATGTCCAGGTAGTGGAGCACCAGCCACGTCAGCAGCAGCAGCACACCGAGCGACAGCAGGATTCCGCCGCGCGCGAGGCGGCGGCGGGCACGCCGGCGAATATCCAGGGCCGTACCGATGACACGCACGCTACTTCTGACCAACGACGGTAGTTCGTGGTACTCCCTCACCTAGAGGATACATCCTGGGGTAGCATCTCCGGGGCGAGAAATGCAAGCCAATTCTGACCGTTTCCATGTCTCGTCTTGCCTCGGTAGCACTGAGTCTATAGGTCCTGGCGAGTGAGAGGTAGGCTCTTGGCGCATCCAAGCCATGTAGCCGTATCACTGCGTTGGTGAAGGGGGCAGCGAGCAGGCAAGCCGCTGCCCACATGCGGACCTGCTTGTCGGCCAAGCCGGGCGGGATTTGGAGTGCTTGAATGTCGTGCTCCGCCGCGCGTTGCTGATCGCATGAGGCAATCATGTCTTTTCTGCCTTGATAGACGAGCTCTAGGTGCCTGGGCTCGCGGGTCGCCGGTCGCCAAGTGTCAAGCAGGGGTTGTGAGTCGGTAACTGTGGGGTTGCTCTTGGTGCTGATCCTAGCTATGGCTTCCCAGTGGGCGAATTCGGCATCGCTTATTTCTCTCGCCTCGTTCAGCAGTTCGCGCTGGAACGCGCAGGCGTCAAAGTCATCGCCGGCACGACAGAGAATCTCCAGGTTAGGTTGGGCTGACCAGCCCATTGCGGAAGAGGTCAGGTTCGCAGACCCAATGAGGACTGTATCGTCAACTCGATAGTATTTGGCGTGCAGCGATGGGTGGAGCCTGAACGAGCCTCCCCGCTCAGTGACAATCGTGCGGCAGGCGGTGTCGGAGGCACCTACAGCGAGGTCGTGTGGGTTCCACCTCGTGATACAGGTGAGGGATGCCGCCGGGCTAACATCGGACAGAACCCTCGTAAGGGCGTCAGCCTTGATGTACGGGGCTGCGATGACAAGCCGCTGGGCACCAGAGCAAAGGCGGCTCAACATGCTGCCCGGCTGATTGGACATACCTAGCCATCTCTCTCACGCAGTTGATTAATGAACGCTTGACGACCCCAATTCCCGGCGATGTCCTGAATATGCATTCGCTCTTCCCGGGATTGGTCCCCTCTTCCATCCGTGCCCACGATACCAGCAATAACCTGAGGGCGACGATCGCCTGGAATGCAGGATCGCTCTCGTCGCTGTTCTCGTCAAGGCGTCCTTCGATGTGCTTGAGTAGGTTATAGATCGCGTGATCAGTATTAAGATTGATATGCCGGACCCCTTGGCTCACGCGCACATTAAACATATGATATCCGTCAAGCTGATCCGGGTTGAAGTGATATGAGATGCCTTCTTGGACCAACATCCTTGCAAGTTCTTGGGCATCTTGGGCGGCCTGACCAGACTTGATAAAGTCTTCCGTGAGACCGGCCTGTCGTTCTTCTGGTGGAATCTGGTCGCGATCTCTATCGGCGTCGGTTGGCTGCTCTCTTCCGGCCGCTATAGCGTCTCGGTCAGCGACGGTGGCGGCCTCCACAGCCTTCTTTTCTGGGCTTCTCGTGCCACCTTTTTCCGGCGGGTCCCGTCGCCGCTCAAACATCAGCCCGATTTCACGCATCATGGTACGTGTTTGGTCCCGGATGTCTCCCACAATCTTGTGGATGAGATCATCGTCGATTCCCAACTCGTCAAGGATAACCTGATTAGGACGGTCGTCACGAGCAAGGGTCCTCGCAGCTTGCGTGAATTTTGCGACCATCTGTTTGTTATGGTCTATGCCAAACAGTTCGTCACAACTGCGACGGAACTGCACTTCACAGCCCCACCAGCGATTTTGCGGGTTTTCGGCACTGCCACCCTCCCGGAGGAAGGCGACCTCGAGAACGATCTCCCTATCTTCCCGGACTACGGATACACCAATGTTGTGTCTGGCGTGCTGGCCATAATCAGTGGCGCCTGGATTCTGTGTGACCCTATCCGTTTTCAGGGCCTCGGGGTTCACGATGGAATACTTAACGTCAATGGTCTCTTCCCGACCGTCTACAGTAACTTGATAGGGTTCCGTGTGCCATTCGGTAAACATCGGTTTGCTATCCCATGGTGCCGGAGTAGACGTAGAATCCATCAAGTAGAGAGGATCATTCGCAACAAACGGTGTTTCCTTGCGGTCTACAGGTCGGTTCTCAAGGAAAGATGCGGCTCGTATTCTTACTATGTCAGCCCAAATGAAATGCCGATGGATGCGTCCGACTTCTCGGGAGGTGTTATCAATTATCGCGCGGGCGGTTTTCCATTGAATCTTGTCCAGGTTGCTCCACACGACGAGCGTGCCTGATCGGTGTTCATAGATTTCGTCGCTTCCGGCCGTTCTCCATGTCTCAGGTATCGGTGTCTCTTGGTCAGGCAAGGGAACACGGTGGTTGCCCTGCTCGATAGTGTCGACGTCGATGCTGGAGTGCCATACCGAATCGAGGCCACTCTGCCCGTCCACACGTCCACTTTCTTACATTGGGACATTGATGACGTGGGCAGGCCCATACCGTACTTGCCGATTCCCCTATTGGAGTGATGCCGGGTCCCCCCTCCGAACTTGAGAGCATTGAGCAGAGTTCTCGCGTCCATCCCGGTGCCATTGTCCAAAACGGCTATCTCGGAAACTCGCGGCCGCATCTGCTGCGTGCCCACTCTCTGGATTTTTTCCATGCAGAGTAGTTCAATCTGTTCGGCGTGTGCCTCTATCGAGTTGTCGAGGAGTTCGGCAATGGCATACGCGGTGTTGTGGTACCTGCTGTCCCGAAGAGCGCGGATGGTGTAATTGCTGGGAAATAGGCTGCGGTCAGCATCTTTCAGGGCGGCGAGTTGGTCGTCCATAGGTCCTCCCAGTTCGTGAATGCCTCAGTCACAGACCCGAACCCCGGCAGGTTCGTGTCAACAACGGTGAGTATCTCGGCTCTTGGATTGCCTCCAGCCCTGGGGCCGCGCATTGCTCGCCCCGCCATTTGTGAGTAGAGCACCAGTGATGTAGTAGGGCGAGCGATAATGACGCAGCGGGTACGGGGCGCGTCGAAACCGGCGGTGAGCACGCCATAGTTGAATATTACCATATGCTCTCTACTGGTGCTCTTGAAAGTATCAATGATTGCCCGGCGGTCTTCACCGGGCGTATTGGCAGTCACGACATTCGTTGCAGCCCCTTTGGCTTGAAGGAGCTTGTTGCATTCCACAGCACTTTCCACTGAGGGACAGAACACAATGGTACGAAGATGGCGCCTCACCGCATTCTCGGCGAGTTCGGCGATCCTGCGCGTGCGTTCGCGGTTGCGGCCCAAGTCGTCCAGATCATCGGTGCTGTAGTCCATACCGGGGTGCGGTTCGGCGATGGCGGCGTCAGACTCGAAGCTGATCGGCACAAAGCGCGCGTCGGCCAGGTAGCGGTTCTGGATGAGGTAAGTGACGGGGCTGTCGTGTCCCCTTGGATCTATCGAAACCTTGTTGTAGTCGAACATGCTAGCGAGGCGATAGTCTGCATCGGTGAGATTCGCGGTGCGTCCAGGCGTGGCCGTGAGGCCGAGCAGTGGTGGCCTCACACTGCATAGCTGCTCAGTGATGAAGGAGTAGGTTGCAGCAACTGCCTGATGAGCCTCGTCAAAGATGACGGCCGCGGCGCAGTGTGCGAGGTGCGCGAGTAGAGTATTGTCTTGGAATGCAGCGGCGCGCAGCTTGGCAAGACCTGTCACCAGGAACCCGGACGGGAGGCGCCGTAGATCAAGCGACCGATTGCCCCAGTATCGGTGAATGCCAGCATCTCGCAGCCCCAGATATGTCCATCCCTTGGCGAGTTCATCTGCCGCCTGTTCGCGAGTTCCTCTGTAGATGCCAACCAGATGACCAGCGAGATCGGTGTCTTTCTCGTTGAGCAGCCGGCAGGCGGTATGACTTGCGATTCTGGTCTTTCCGGCGCCGGTGGGCAGATGAGCGACGACTCGACGCTCAGGAGAAGCTAGGGCACAGAGGATGTCGGCCAGAACCTGCCGCTGGTAGGGGTATAGCGGATACTTGGGACTGAGTCTGTGTCTCAGACGCCACAGAGGCCCTCGCATTCCTCGTTGAAAGGATTGATCCCGTCTGGCCCTTTCGTTTCTCGTTCGGCGATGACACTGGCGAGGGGGCGTCGTGCGGCATGAAGGTACGGACGGCCGTTCAGCAGTTTCCGCACCGGATTCTTGGTGCTGTGGCGCAGCCACCGATCAAAGCGCACGGCCTCCTCGTAGCTTTCCGGCTCGGACCGCTTCAACTCTAGCCAATGCTCGTCGGACCGGTACGGACAGATGACGCAGGCCGACCGGGGGAGGAAGCGACCTGGATACTCAGCCTCGAACCACTCGATGCAATCCTGGCGCGTCATACGCATGTCTACGAGCGGCCAGCGGTGCTCGACCCACCGTTCCCGGCTCGGCTTGATGCGTTCCACCTCGTCTCGCGAAATCCCCAGCCACATCTCGGCGTGAGTGCCCCTCGGGAATGGCCGGCCCCGCTGCCCGCCCGCAAGCGCTCTGATCCGCCGGTAAATGGGCCTGACCTTGTAATGGCTGGTGCATTGCCGCCGCAGCATGCCCTTCTTCCCGTCTTCGTTGACCGTGAACAGGGGCACGTCAACAAAGCTATGGCCCGACACCGTGCGTGCCTTTTTCAGATTGGCCTTAAGATCACCGCTGGAAACCCGGATGAGCGGGTAGTCGAGTTGCTGCTCCAGCCAGTCCAGATGGCGGTAGACGTAGTCCGGCTCCCATCCGGTATCGGCAAACACGGCGACATCCGGTTTGGGGTAGCCGTGTTCGACCAAACGAGGGTCGGATCGGGATAGGAGCAGTGCCAAGACGGAGCTTTGCACCCCAGCTCCCAAACTGAGGGCGCGATAGACTACAGTGCTCGGCTTTACGGCCATTCGGAAGCATCCTTTACTTGGACTCGTCGCTTGACATGCTAACACGGCGCCACGCTACCGTCACTTCACGGCGCGCCGCGGCGCTGTTCCTGGCCCGACGCGAGGCAACCGTCGGCGGCACGGCCGGGCTACTATCTCGCTAGTATGAGGGGGATTTCGACCACGTTGATCCGCGAGCCGTCCTTGGCCGACTGCTCGAACACGATCAGGGCGCCGCGCCCAGGGCGCTCGATGGTGAAGGGCACCTCTACGTCGAAGGTCGTGGCGAAGTCGTAGCGGTAGGGTAAATCGGCGTCGTCCGTTGGCCGCGTCCCGGTCACCACCTGCTCGGCAATAGTGCGGCCGTCCTCAGCCACGATATGTGCCAGGAACGTCGCCTCGAAGACCAGCGCGGCCCCCTGGAGCCGCAGCGGGCTGGCGACGGTTTCACCTACTACCGGAGACTCCACGAGGATAGCGGGTGCGAGGTCGGCGAAGGCGCGCCGCGTCGCATACGCGGCGAGGATGACCCCCTCGCCGCCAAACGCCTCGACGGGCTGGCCGTCGAGCTTGAATTGCACTCGCTCAACGGACGGGAATTGGGTCAGGGTAAAGACCACCTGCGCGAGCCGCGCCAGCATCGAGAGGCTACCGCCGCCGGACTCGAACCGGCCGGAGAGGTCCACCGTTGCCACTCCGCCGTGTACCGCGAGGCCCTGGAGCACCGTCCCGGCCGGTATCTCCGAGTGGCGGCCGGCCGCTCGCTCCTCGGCAGTCGGCCCGGCCAGCAGCGCGGCCAGCGCGGCTGCCCCTACCACCTTGCCGTGCGGCGCCGGCCGCTGCGCCGCGCCGATCTTCTCGCCGCGCAGGAAGTAGACGGAGAGTCTGGCTGCCTGGTCCTGGCCGGCGAGCGGGAAGCCGGCAGCGTCGTGCTCCCAGGCGAACCGCTCGGTATTGAGCCGCTGCCGCAGACCGCCGGGGCCGATGACCCACGTGCGGTAGCCATCGGTGAAGGCCGTCCGGTTGTCGGCCTTGCGCCAGACGAGTAGGCCGTTCGTCGTCCGCTGGCGCGCGTCGCCACTGACCGGATGATGCTGCTCGTTCTCCAGGCATGCGCCAACCGTGTCGGGGATTGCGTCGTGCAGCGCCTCGAACCCCAGCACGAACCGGCAGTCAGCCGCCGCCGCTCGACCACCGCCACCAACGAGGACGAGCAACAGAGCAACAAGCGTCGCTGCGAGAACCCACACGGTCCTCCGGCGAGGGAATGCGGGCCATACCACGTGTTCCATACGCGCATACCTCCGGAGCGCACCGTCCCTAGCCCCCTCCCTAGCCCTCCCCCGGAGCCAGCTCCAGGGAAGGGAAGAGACCGTCCCCCTGCGGAGCGGGGGGACCATAGGGGGGCCGTTCCACCGCTACTCCTCCGCGGCCCACGCGCGGCTGCGCCGGACGGCGCGCTGCCATTGGGCGCGAGCGCGAGCCGTGCTCCCCGGAGCGGCCGCGGGCTGAAAACGACGTTCGAGCTGCCAGGTGCGGGCTACCTCGTCGGTGGAGGTGTACCAACCGATGCCCAGACCGGCTAGGAAGGCAGCGCCGAGGGCAGTCGTCTCCAGCACCGCCGGGCGCACAACCGGCCGGCCCAGCAGGTTGGCCTGGAATTGCATCAGGAAATCGTTGGCGGCCGCGCCGCCGTCCACGCGCAGCTCCGGGCTGCCGATGGCGGCGTCGGCAACCATCGCTGCCAGCACATCCGCGACTTGGTGGGCGATTCCCTCCAGCACGGCCCGGACGACGTGGTCGCGCGTCGTGCTGCGGGTGAGGCCGATGAGCATACCGCGGGCGTGCGGGTCCCAGTAGGGAGCGCCGAGGCCAGCGAACGCCGGGACGCAGACCACGCCACCGGTATCGGGGACCCGGCGGGCGGCCGCCTCGGACTCGGCGGCCGAAGCCAGCAAACCCATTTCGTCGCGTAGCCACTGCACGGCTGCGCCGCCAATGAAGACGCTCCCCTCCAGGGCGTAGTCCACGCGGTCGGGAAGCTGCCAGGCGATAGTGGTCAGCAGACCATGCTCCGACTGCGCCGGGCGATCACCGGTCTGCATCAGGAGGAAGCAGCCGGTGCCATAGGTGGTCTTGGCCGTGCCGGGGCTGAAGCACGCCTGCCCGAAAAGCGCGGCTTGCTGGTCCCCGGCAATACCCGCGATAGGGACTCCTGCCGGTACCGGGCCAACCGCGCGGGTCCGCGCCCACACACTGGCGGACGGGAGCACCTGTGGCAGCACCGCTGCGGGTACGTCGAGTGCTGCCAGTAGCTCGTCGTCCCACGACAGGCTATGGAGATTGAAGAGCAGGGTGCGCGAGGCGTTGGTGACATCGGTGGCGTGGAGCCGGCCGCCGGTCAGCTGCCACACCAGCCACGTGTCCACCGTGCCGAAAGCGATCTCGCCGGCCGCGGCGCGGCGCCGCAGCTGCGGGTCCTGGTTGAGCAGCCAAGCGATCTTCGTGCCGGAGAAGTAAGCGTCGAGCACCAAGCCGGTCCGCTCGCGGAACAGCGGGCCAAGCCCGGCTTCCTGCAATGCGCTGCAATCCGCAGCCGTGCGCCGGCACTGCCAGACAATCGCCGGCGCCACCGGCCGTCCGGTCGCCCGCTCCCACAGAATCGTCGTCTCGCGTTGGTTCGTGATGCCAACGGCGGTGAGGTGGGCTGCTGCCTCGCCCGGGGCGATGCGCGCCGCCGCCAGCGCCTCGCCCGTCGCGGCGAGCACCGTATCCCAGAGTTGGTCCGGGTCGTGCTCCACCCAGCCGGGACGGGGATACGCCTGCTGGACACCTGCCGTACCGCGTCCGACGATAGCTCCGGCCCGGTCAACGACCAGCACGGTCGTCGCCGTCGTGCCCTGGTCAATCGCCAGGATGTAGTCGCCGCTCATCAAGCCGTCCAGCCGCCGCCGTGTCCGCGAATCATGCTACCGTTGTGGCGCGATTTGCACTACTGCGCTCGGACAGACATTGGGGTAGATCATGACGGTAGGACCGGCTTCTGAACACTCTGAGAGCAAACCGGCCAATCCTCCAACTACTGCTGCCACAGAGGAGTCTCGAACCGCTGGGGCTACGTTGTATGTTGACACCGAGAACCTCCAAGGCAGCTCCCAAGCTCTCATCGAGACTGCCATCGATTCGTGGCCGGAGCGGGCGCCGCCCGTTGCACAGCTGAACCTCTACGTCCAAGCCGACCGGGCTCAACTCTGGGACCTATGGGCTGGGAGCCGGTTCCCCCAATTGGCCGTGATGGTTCATGGGGTACAGCACTTCAGTGGGCAACCGACCAAGAACTCGGCGGATATCGCGCTGGCGATTAATGCGATTACGGACTTCATGGACGGGGCTACGCAGTTCGTAGCCGTGATGAGCGACGACAGCGATTTCATAGCCCTCTATGCGAAGCTGAGACAGTTGACTAAAGGAAACACCCCGTTCCTCTGGGTGCTTACGGACCGCCCCGGCACGCGGTCAGCTACGATCAGGGACTACTTCCCCAATGACCACATTCATGTTGTGAGCGCCCCGGTGTCGAACGGTGCCGCGTCGGCATCAAGTGCCGCCCCGGTGCCAAGTGATGATGTAGAGGACCCTTCTGAGCCATTCGCTGCGATGGCCGCTGCGATCATCCAAGAACTGCCAGTCGGTTCGTTCAAGAGCACGGGCTGTCAGCCGATCATCAAAAGACGCTGGCCGGGTCATCGAATGGCGAGTATGGGAGGTCAAGAGTTCGGCAAAGAATTGGCCAGCAAACTTTGGCCCCTGCTGAAAGAGCGTGGGGTCAAACGGCAAGAAACCATGCCTCGCAAGTACGAAATGACTGCGGAAGCCAAGGCTGCGAAATAAAACACCCGCCCGGGGAATATGTGTGGAGGCCACATCCAGCGGACGGGGAGTAATTTGGTTTCATCATAGCACACTGCACAATCAGGCCGGGCACATGATCGCGGCCGGCCCCGCACTTGCTACTATTCTGGGGAGCCTGCCGGTGATAGAAGGAGCATCATGGCTGCGACCAGAGAGAACATTGGCATTGTCGGCTTGGGGCGGATGGGCGCCAACATCGCCCGTCATCTGCACGACGAGGGTTTCGCCGTGGTGGCCCTCTTCGACACGGACCGACCGCGGGCCACGGCGTTGGCCGATGAGCTAGGCGCTACCTCCTGCACCACCCTCGCCGACGTGACGGCACAGGCCGACACGATCCTGACCGTTGTGACCGACGATCAGGCGATGGAAACGATCTTCGCCGAGAGCGGCGACAGCCTCCTCGTTGGCGCCGACGGGCGGCTGTTCATCAACTGTGCGACGGTCACGCCGGCAATCCACATGACCATCGAAGCGCGCGCCGAGCGGGCCGGTGCCCAGAGCCTCGAAGCCTGCATGGCCAGCAGCATTACCCAGGCCCGCGATGGCACGCTCTACCTCATGTGTGCCGGCCAGCCCGCCGCGTTCGAGCGCGCACAGCCGCTACTCGCATCCATGAGCGCGTCGCTGCGCTACGTCGGAACGGCCGGGCGAGCCGCGCAGGTGAAGGCGCTGGTCAACATGGTCATGAACATCAACACCGCCGGGCTGGCGGAAGGCTTGGGTCTCGGTCAAGCCTTGGGTCTCGACGTGGCGATGCTCCGCGAGGTGTTTGCCCAGACCGGCGCCAATTCGCGCGTGCTGGAGACGGACGGCGAGGACATGGAATACCGCGACCACGAATGCTACTTCTCGGCCGCCCACGCGGCGAAGGACTCCGGCATTGCGTTGAGCCTGGCCCACGCGGCGCAAGTCGCGCTGCCGTTGGCCGAGGCGACCAAGAGCCAGTATGACCGCATGGTGACGCAAGGGCTGGGTGAGCTAGATAAATCCGGCGTCGCCGAGTTGACGTTCCCCGGCCGGGGAACAGGAGACGCCGCCGGATAGGGGCGAAGACCTACGGGCCGCCGCGATGACTCCCCTTCCCTGCCAGGGAAGGGGCCGGGGGTTAGGTCTACCGCACTCCCACGACGAGAGGACGCCTGACGGATGATTGCGGAAGATGCTGCGCCGCTGGTGACTGCGCCATTGGGACGCACCGGGCACGATGTCACCCGGCTTGGGCTGGGCGCCGCCAGTCTCGCCAGCGGTCAGGGTGGCGAGCTGAGTGAAGACGCGGCGATAGCGACCGTCCATCGGGCGCTGGACGTGGGCATCACGTTCCTAGACACCGCGCCGCTGTACGGCGATAGCGAACGCCGCATCGGCCTCGCGCTCCGCGACCATCCCCGGGCGGGTGAGCTGTTCATTGCCACCAAGGTCGGCTTGCAGCCGGGGCACCTCCCCGACTACAGCTTTGCCGGGGTGATGCGTACCATCGAGACAAGCCTGGAGCGCTTTGGTCAGCCTATGCTGCACTTGGTCCAGATTCACGAAATCCAGGACGACCATTGGGAGCAGGTATGGCGTTCGGACGGGGCCGTTGCGGCGCTGCTGAAGGCCAAGGAGCAGCATCTCATCGGCCACATTGGCGTCACCGGCTCGGACCCGCGAGCAGTAGCCCGCGCCATCGAGACGGACGTGTTCGAGACGGCGCTGATCTGGAAGAGCTTCCATCTCCTGGACCGGACCATTGCCGCGGCCACGCTCCACCTGGCGGCCGAGCGCAGCATGGGCGTCGTAGTCGGCACGCCGTTTGCCGGGTCCGTACTGGCCACCGGCACGCAGACCGGCCCGCTGCCCGGCACGGCGCCGCTATTCATGTACCAGGACGCCCCGGCCGAGGTGGTCGCGCGCGTGCGGGCAATCGAGGCGGTGTGCGCGCGCTACCGGGTGCCCCTCCGCGCGGCAGCGTTGCAGTCCATTTTGCGCGACGACCGCGTGAGCACCATCATCCCCGGCGCGTTCAGCCCGGCCCACGTAGACGACCTGCTCGCGGCCGTCACGACCGACATCCCGGCGGCCTGCTGGGATGAGCTTGTCCCGTTGACCAGCCAGCGAGTGCCGGCAGCGCCCTGACCATTAGCCACTGTCCACTGACCGGGAGGGAAGCACGATGAGTAGCCCGCAGGTCTTGTCCGCAGTCGAGCGCAGCAGCCGGGCATGGACACGCGAAACCATTGACGATGCTGGCGGTTGGTACTACACCCTTTCCGCCGACTGCCTCGCCGCGCTCGATGCGTTTGTCCAGCACCGGCGTCGTCATCCCCAACCGGCCACCGAGATTCGGGTGCGCGATTCCGAGCTGGCGACCTGCGGCGAGTGCCTGCAACCGGTGCTTCCCGTGCTCGAAGCGGGGCGTGGCTTTGCCGTCATTGACCGGGTGCCGCTGGAACGCTATACGGCCGGCGAAGCCACCTTGATCTATTGGGTAATCGGTCAGCTTCTCGGTGTCCCCACCGGCCAGGATAAGGTCGGAACCCTGCTGTACGATGTCCGCGATACCGGCCAAAGCGTCACGCAGGGGGCACGCTTCTCGGTGACCAATGCCGAAAGCTCGTTCCACATTGACGGCACGATGGGTCCCGACCTTCCCGACCTGCTGGGGCTGCTCTGTCTCAACGGCGCTCGATCAGGCGGGGAGAGCCAGTTCGTCAGTGCCTATGCCCTGCACAACGACCTGCTAGAACACGACCCCGACGCGCTGCAGACGCTCTATCGGACGTTCTACTTCGACCGTCGCGGCCAGCAGGAGGCCGGCGAGCCGCCCTACCTCTCCGCCCCGGTCTTTCGCTGGGACGGGAGCGAGCTACACATCCGCTATCTCCACTACTACACGCAAGTCGGCCACGAGCAGGCTGGCGAACCCTTGACCCCGGCCCAGGAGCAGGCGCTGGCGGCGGTAGAGGCGCGGCTGGAGCGGCCGGACTTGCGCGTGGAGTTCACCTTGCAGCCGGGGCAGATGATCTTCTGGAACAATCACTGGCTGCTACACAATCGCACCGCGTTCGAGGACTATCCCGAAGTCGAGCGCCGGCGTCACCTGAAGCGACTCTGGCTCCGGCAGCGTGACAGCTGAGGCGCCGCAATGACGAGCGGTGCGGCGCGCAGACCACCCCTTCCCTTTAGGGAGGGGGCCGGGGGGTAGGTGCAGTATCGTCCGCCGCGACGACGAAAAGAGACCTGGATGAGGAGGGACGGCATGCAAGCAGCAGTGCTTTTCGAGCAGCAGCAACCGATGCAGGTCGAGGAAGTCGAGCTGGCGCCGCCGCAGTACGGCGAGGTCATGGTCCGGATGGTCGCCGGCGGCATCTGCCATAGCTGTCTGCACGCGGCCGACGGCAGTTGGGAGGGGATCCCGGTGCCGATTGTGCTCGGCGACGAAGGGGCGGGCGTAGTCGAAGAGCTAGGGCCGGGCGTGCAAGACTTGCAAGTAGGCGACCACGTGATTCTCTCCTGGGCGCCGACCTGTGGCAGCTGCTACTACTGCGCCACCGGCCGGCCGGTGCTGTGTGAGCGGAAGCCGGAGCGCACCGGCACGCTACTCGACGGCACGACGCGGATGTTGCTGGACGAGCAGCCCGTCTATCAATTCGCTCACGTCGCCACCTACGCCTCGCATTCGGTGGTACCGGCGTCCTGCGCTATTCCCATCCGCAAGGATATGCCGCTCGATACGGCGGCCTTGATCGGCTGCTCGGTGATGACCGGCGTGGGGTCCGTCATCAATACGGCCGGCGTGCGGCCCGGCGAGAGCATGGCGGTGTTCGGCGTGGGCGGTATCGGCCTCAACGCCATTCAAGGCGGTGGCCTCGTGTCTGCCCATCCGATTATCGCCGTGGACGTGAACCCGCAGAAGCTGGAATACGCGCAGGCGTTGGGCGCCTCGCATCTCGTTGACGCTTCGCGCGAGGACCCGGTAAGCGCCATCCGGCGCCTCACCGGACGCGGCGCCGAGTACACGTTCGTGGCCGTGGGTGAGAGCCGGGTCTTTGTGCAGGGCCGCGAGGCGCTCGCACCCGGCGGGACCTGCGTGCTCATCGGCGCCCCGCCCAGCGACCAGGACTTTACCTTCAATGCCGGGCAGCTAGGGCAGGATGAGCGCGTCATCCGTGGCTCCACCTACGGCAGCGCGCGCACCCGCGCCGACTTCCCCCGCATGGTCGAGCTGTATCTGGCCGGTAAGCTGAAGATTGACGAGCTTATCACCAACCGCTACGGCCTGGACGAGGCCAACGAAGCCTTCCGTGCCCTCGCCGCCGGCGAGGTCGCCCGCGGCCTCATCGTCTTCTAAGCAGCTATAGTTCCCGGAACGCCTCCGTCATGTAGGCACGCTCTGGTATAATTGCATATCCGCTCGTGCCCGGGCATGAATTGAAGGAGCGGAGGAGTTATGGCGACGAGCGAGACGACGAATCCATGGCGATTCACCAATCGGGCAACTGTAGGGACCTCGTACTCCCTCTGTAGCCCGGTTAGGTTTGCCGTGATTGGAGGGAATCCGACCGCTTGGGGAGTGTATGTAGAAAAGGGGGATGAGATATACATCATTTGCCGGGACGCCAAGAATGCGCCTCCATGGGTCAGGGAAGCAGCACCATTCTCTGAGGAAACTGGGCCGACAATGGCCGGCCGGTTCTGGAATCAGTGGCGCGAACCACCGTACTACGGGAGTTGTGCCAAGCTTCACACTCCTGTTCCCGAGTTGGTCGCTAGGACTGACCTACGAAATGCGCGAGGGGCGAAAGTTTGGAAGAAGAACCCAGTACTTCGTAGAGGTGCAGAGAGTCCAATGGCCACGCTAGTGTCCTTCCCATAACGGACGACGACCTAAGGATACAAGGGGAGTCACCAAGTTTTCCGTTAGCGGTAATGGCGTTGGAAAGAACTGTGGTCGTTGCCCATCACGCTGAAGGGAATATGCGAGACACTTCGCAGCCATGGCGATCAGGGATGCAGATGCAAAACATAGCTGGCTTCCATGAAGGGAATGTCCTGGACCCTAACTGGGCCAGGCGGGGAGGCAGGCGCGTACATGACTTCCGGTGAGAATCAAGTTCAAGTATCACCTGACAGGTCGCGCCGGATACGAAATGTCACTGACCCGTGTGATACAGGTGTAGAGGCATGATTGTGGTTTGCGCTCACCTCTCCTCCGCCGCTTCCCTCCAAGCGGTCCCCACCGCGAGCGGTAGCCCCTTCCCTGAAGGGGGGTTGGGGGTAGGTCCGAGTTACCGCTCCGCCCACGCCGGGGCCGGATAGAGCAATCGGCAACGGCAGCGTTGCTCGGCGCGACGACCAGAATCTCGCCGTGCTGCACCTGAATGGTCCCCATCGGCTTGGCCGTGTTCTTGCCGGTCTCGTCGAAGCTGATCGGACCGTAGAACGTGGCAACGTCCAGACTATGCAGGGCCGTCCGCACGGCGTCGGTATCCAGCGAGCCGGCCGCCTCGATGGCCAGATGCAGGGCGAGCGCCGCCGCCGTCGAACCTGCTGCCTGGTAGGTAGGCGCCTGGCCCCACATTTCCTGGTAGCGGGCTGCGTAGTCCGACGCCGAGCCGAAGTGCGCGCCGCGGTAGCTCATTGACGCTTCCCACTGCGTCGGTCCGATTGCGTAGTTCGGAGCCGACCTCGACAAATCATGCGGATTGCTCGGCCGACGGTGAGCACCATCGCCTGGGGGCTGAAGTCCAGCGCTTTGGCCGTTCCGCGTCGTTGAAGTACGAAAACGTCCGGACCCAGCTCCTTGAATTGGGAGACGATGTCGCTAACGTCACCCTGTGGGTAGGCTTCGACGCAGTACCTCCAGGCCATACGCTGCCGCCCAACGCCCGCTGCCCGCGGCCACACTCGTGGCGAACGCGGTGTCCGTGTGTGCAATGACGACCGTCTTGGCGCCCTTGGCGGCCAGCATTGACTGCGTGTAATCCCCGGCCGGCGTCAGCACGGAAAACAATTGGACCCCTGGGCAAAGATCATTTCGGCGCCCCGTGCCCCTCGACCATAATCTTGCCGTGTGTCTCGGCAACACTTTTGGCTAGGGTCAGGCCGGAGGATACGGCCCCAAGAGGAATCAGTTGAGTTGTTCCACAAGCAGCCGATATCACCCTCGTCATCTGGCTCGACCAGCCCACTTTGATGCCGCCGTACTCATTGTTCACCCAGAGCCAGTTGCCCTGACGGGTTGCTGGTATACCGACCGGTTTCGCTGACGGCAGCGCCGATGCAGGGCTCCCAGGGGAACGCTCGGTATTGAGCCGCGCCGAAGACCGAAGGGGCCTCTGACCCACGTGCGGTAGCCATCGGTGAAGGATGGTTGGCCGTCGTCGTTCGTCGTCCGCTGGAGCGTGGCCCTCAATAGGATGATGCTGCTCGATCACCAGGCACGCGCCAACGTGTCGGGGATCATGGCGTGCAGCGCTTGAAGGGCACGAAGCAGTCCGCAGAGGCCGCCGTTCGACCGCCGCCGCCAGCGAGGGCTAGGGTGCGGCAAAGGCCGCTGCGAGCACCCACGCGGCTTGGGCCAGGAAAAGAACGCCACCTGTTTCTCGTCTTCCTCTTATCCTAGGATCACTGATAAACAGCTACTCCCGGCCCCGTCATTCGGAGGCGCAAGAACGTCACCGCGCGGGTGTGCGGTGCGTATCTTGTCAGCTGCAAAATAGGCATCACAGGATTCACAGGATGCGAGGATTGACAGGATTGATCGGCGCACTCATCCTGCCCATCCTGCCATCCTGCTAATCCTGATGCCGACAAGGAAAGATGAAGTGTGGGGATCCTTCGATCTGGAGTTCGGGGCGGCCAGCGTGCCGAGAGGGGCGCCATGAGTGACGCCCCTACTCCGGTCAGGTGAGGAGCAGGCGGGGGCGATATCGGAAGAGGGCGGGAGATCCCTTCTCGCCACGTGCTCGGTGCCGATGGCCTCGCTGTCGGCGAGGTCGGCGACGGTGCGGGCGACCTTCAGGATGCGGTGATAGCCGCGCGCGGAGACTTGTAGCTGCTGCATCGCCGTGCGGAGCAGGGCCAACGCATCGTCGGTGCAGGCCGCCTGGCAGTGCTCCTGGCTGCTAGGAGCGTGGTGCCGCTCCCGACAAACGCAAGTTCACGCGCGGTCCCAGATCGGCGTTACAGGTGAGCCGCTGGCGCCCGGCTGCTGCCGCCCGTGGTCGTGTGTCACGGCCGGACCGCCGGACAGGCCGGCCGTTGCCGGCGCTGCCGTTCGTGGGCCGCTCGCCATTCGTCTCCGGGGACGGTGCGGGCGCCGGAAGCGCTGGCGCCCGGTCCGGCTGGGCCTGGGCAAAGCGCCGCTGGCAGTGCCGCTCGCGGGCCGCGCTCCCAGACGCGGTCGCGGCACGGCGGCCGATTCGTCTCCGGGGATCGCGCCGGCTCCGGGTCGGTGAGACCGGTGAGCTTGTCGTAGTCCACGCGCGGGACCTCGACACTGAGGTCAATGCGGTCCAAGAGCGGGCCGGAGAGTCGGCGCTGGTAACGAGCGATCTGGCTGGGTGAGCAGCGACAGGGCTGGGCCTGATCCCCCAGCCAGCCACACGGGCAGGGATTCATCGCAGCCGCCAGCATCAGCGCCGCCGGGAACGTGGCGCTGCCGGCCACGCGGCTCACCGTGATGGTGCGATCTTCGAGCGGCTGACGCAGCATTTGGAGAATCGCCGGGTTGAACTCCAGTAGCTCGTCGAGGAAGAGCACGCCGCGATGCGCCAGCGAGACCTCGCCGGGGCGCGGCCAGCGGCCCCCGCCGAGCAGACCGGCGTAGCTCGTCGTGTGGTGCGGCGCCCGAAACGGTCGCTGCCG
This sequence comes from Chloroflexota bacterium, assembly GCA_965238265.1. Classification (GTDB taxonomy): domain Bacteria; phylum Chloroflexota; class UBA11872; order UBA12225; family JAJDUF01; genus JAJDUF01. The sequence continues at coordinate 150,542 of OZ250185.1, forward strand.
GATGAGCGGCTGCTCTGAGGGGAGCAGGCCACAGACGCTATAGACCTTACTCAGCTCCAGCGCTTCATCGGGCTGCAAGGGCGGCAGGATCGAGGGGAGGCAACGGGCCAGGAGCGTCTTGCCGGCGCCTGGTGGGCCGATGAACAGCACGTTATGGCCACCCGCAGCGGCGACTTCCAGCGCACGCTTGGCATGTTCCTGCCCTTTGACGTCCCGCAAGTCGTGGGTGTAGTCGGTAGCTGCTTGGAGCTTGGCCCGGCCCGCGGCGGCGTGGGCCGAAATGCGCGCCTCGCCCGTCAGGTGGCGCACGGCCTCGCCCAAGGTGGCCGCCGGCAGCACCATAACACCCTCGACGAGCGCAGCCTCCGCACCATCTACCGCTGGTACAAACACGACGGGTACGCCGTGCTCGCGCGCCGTGCCGACCATCGGGAGCATCCCGTCGGTATGTCGCACCGCCCCGTCCAGCGCCAGCTCACCCAAGAACATCACCGTGGTGAGAGCGGATTCATCGCGCTCATCCTGGCTGGGTGCGAGGCCGCCGAGCAGCGCTTCCAGCTCTGCGACCACGGCCGCATCCTGGAGGGCTTCCGTGACTGGAGGGGCTATGGCCGGCTCGCCGGCCGCCGGCGCCGGGAGCACCGCGGTGGCGAGGGCCGGTGCTGCGGCTGCCGCCGCTGCTCCGTTGGGCGTCGCAATGCCGGCTGGCCTGTCTGCCGGCGTCCAGGAATCCGGGACTTGGCCGGAGGCCGCGAGGATGCCGATAGCGATAGGGAGGTCGTAGCTCGGCCCAACCTTCTTCAAGTCCGCCGGAGCCAGGTTGACGGTGATGCGCTTCATCGGAAACTGGTAGCCCGTATTGCGGATAGCGGCGCGCACCCGATCCTTGGCTTCCTGGACGGCGGCGTCCGGCAGGCCGACGATGGTAAAGGCCGGGAGGCCGGGCGCAATATCAACCTCCACCTCAACCAGGGCACCGTCCAAACCGACGATTGCACACGACAATACTCGCGCCAGCATCGTATCTCCTCCTCCCGCCTCTCGGCGCCGCACCGTTCCAAGACGGTGCGGCCGGCATGCTGCTCCTTGTCGTTTTTATTATATCACATGTAGAAATAGTAGCACAAGCGCCGGGTAGCGGTCACTCCTGCGCGGCTGTGCCTCTGCGATGTACCATGTTCCCGACCAGCGCCTAATACCTATCCCTGGCGGGCAGGATAAGTAGGACAAGGGGGAAAGCGACCGTGTGTGGTATCGTCGGCTTTCTCGATAAGACCGACTCGGAAGCACCGATAGGCCGGGTTGTGCTCACCATGCTCAATGCCCTGGGCCGGCGCGGCCCCGATTCGGCCGGAGTAGCGCTCTACCCGGGCGCGCATAATGGGAAGCTCAGTGAGGGCAGCGTCGTGCTGCGGATCAAGCTGGGCGAGCAGGGCGCCCTTGGCGACCGCAGCGAGCGCGTCGTCGAGCGGGTGCGGCAGCTGGGAACGGTGAGCGCAGCCACGACGACGGCAGAGTATCTGCGGCTGGTGCTGGTGTACGCTGGCGAGCCGCAGCGGCTCGAACGAGAGATCGAGGCGGTCGCCGACGGCATCGAGGTCGTGAGCATGGGGCGAGCACTGGAGATCGTCAAGCAGGTTGGCTCCCCGCAGAATCTCGACGCCACCTATGGGGTCTCCGCCCTTACCGGCACGCACGGCATTGGGCACACGCGGCTGTCCACCGAATCGCGGGTGGACTTGAGCCACTCCCAGCCCTTCTGGGCACACGGCTACCCCGACGTGGCCGTGGTCCACAACGGGCATATCACCAATTACCACACGCTACGGCGCCGCTACGAGCAGCGCGGCGTCAAGTTCTATACCGATAACGACTCTGAAGTGATCGGCGTGTATCTCGCCGAGCGGCTGTCGCAAGGGATGATCCTGGAAGAGGCGTTGACGGCTTCGGTGGCCGACCTGGACGGCTCGTTCAGTTATCTTGCCGCGACGGCCGACACCATCGGGTTTGCCAAGGACCGCTATGCCTTCAAGCCGCTGCTCATTACTGAGACCGAGCGCTTTGTCGCGGTGGCGACGGAGGAGCTGGCGCTGCACAGTGCCTTCCGCGGCGAGTCCGACGTGCGCGAGGCCCAAGCCGAGGAGGTCCGCGTATGGCAGCGGTAGCCGGCGCTGGGAAAACAGTGCGGCAGATCAACGCGGAGATAAAGCGGCTCATTGCTCAGGGCGCCACGGACGTGTACGTGGAGGACCCCGACGCCCGACACAATCTCGGTGTGGCGCTCCTGGACCAGGTGTACGTCACGTTCGAGGGCAGCGTCGGCTACTACTGCGCCGGCATGATTGACGGCCCCACCGTGCAGATCAACGGCAGCGCCGGCTGGGGACTGGCCGAGTCTATGTTGACCGGCACGGTGATTGTCCGCGGCAGTGCCGGGAACGGCGCGGCAGCGACCATCCGCGGCGGGACGGTGGTGATCCACGGCGATGCGGCGGCGCGGGCCGGCGTCTCCATGAAGGGCGGGGTGGTGCTCATCGCCGGCAACTGCGGCTACATGGCCGGGTTTATGGCGCAGAAGGGAACACTGATTGTCTGTGGCGACGCTGGCGCGGCCTTCTGCGATTCCATGTACGAGTGTGTAGGCTTTGTCGGCGGCACTATCGCGGACCTGGGCAACGATGCGGTCATCGAGGAGCCGACCGCAGCGGACCGCGCCTTTCTGGAGGCCACGCTGTCGCGTCATCTGGGCAACGACCGCCCGGATATCCAGTCGCGCCTCCCCCGGTTCAAGAAGGTCGTCGCCGGACGGCGGCTGTGGAACTTCGACAAGCGCGAATGGGCCACGTGGCGGGAGGCGCTTTAGCGAGCGCCGGCGGAGGCGGCGTAGGGGCGCAACATGTTGCGCCCCTACGGTTGCGGGAGGTCCGGAGCAGGGAGCATGAAGAGTGATTGACAACGGCGGTGACCACCTCCGGCGGAGTGGGACGTTTACGCCCGAGGTCATCGAGGATATTCAGGTCAAGGCTGAGCTGGGCCGCTACCGGATGCGGGGCTTTGGCACCCTGCGCGAGCGGCGCTGGGCCACCTTTGACGACCTCACGTTCATCCCCTGCACCTTGACGCGCATCCCGCTCGAAGGGTACCGCGAGCACTGCACGACGAAGACCGTCCTCGGTACGCGCTTCGCCGAGCAGCCCATCGAGCTGGACATTCCGATCATGATTACCGGCATGAGCTGGGGCGCGCTCTCCTACAACGCCAAAGTGGCGTTGGCCGAGGGGGCCGCGCAGGTTGGCTCATCGAACACGACCGGCGACGGCGGCATGCTGGGAGCCGAGCGCGAGCACAGTAAGACCCTCGTGTACGAGGTGTTGCCTTCTCGCTACGGCATCAATATCCACGACGCCCGCAGCGCCGACGCCATCGAGCTGACCATCGGACAGGGAGCCAAGCCGGGCACCGGCGGGCTACTCCTTGGCTCCAAGGTCTCGGACACGATTGCAGAGCAGCGTGACCTGCCGATTGGCGTAGACCAGCGCAGCCCGGCGCGGCATCCCGACTTCCTCGGTCCCGACGACATGATTATCAAGATCGAGGAGCTGCGCGAGGCAACGGACTGGCAGGTGCCCATTTTCGTCAAGATGGGCGCGACCAGGGTCTTTGACGACGTGCGGCTCGCTGCCAAGGCCGGTGCGGACGTGATCGTCGTTGATGGCATGGAGGGCGGCACCGGGGCATCGCCGGAGATATTGCAGGAGCACACCGGTATTCCCACGCTCGCCGCCGTGTGCGAGGCCCGCGCGGCGCTGGAGGACCTGGGGTGCTACGGCGAGGTCCAGCTTATCATCGCCGGTGGCATTCGCAACGGTGTGGACGTGGCCAAGGCGCTCGCGCTAGGTGCCGACGCCGTCTACATCGGCACGGCGGGCTTGATCGCCCTCAACTGCAACAAGGCACTCTATGTCGAGGACTATGAGCAGCTCGGCACAAAGCCGGGGTTTTGTCATCATTGCCACACGGGGCGTTGCCCGGTCGGGATCACCACCCAAGACCCCGAACTGATGAAGCGCCTCGACATTGACGAGGGGGCCGAACGGGTGGCCAGCTTCCTGCTGACGATGGTCTCTGAAGTGCAGATGCTCGCCCGCGCGTGCGGCAAGGCCGACATCCACGACCTCGATCCGGAAGACCTCCGGGCGCTGACCCTGGAGTCGTCCATGATCTGCGGTATCCCGCTCGTCGGTACCAACCGCGTCTACGGCGGCGGGCCAGGCTGGAAGGAAAGCCAGCACTAGCCCGGTAAAGGACTCTGGGGACTCTATGATGGGGAATAATCAACCTGTCCTGAGCCGGTCATTCCCGCGAAAGCAGGAATCAGCTGCCTACCGGCGGATCGAGCGTCTGCTGGCCGAGGACACCTGCGTCATCCTTGACGGCGGTGTTTCCACCGAGCTACAGCGAGCGAGCCTCAAGGGCTACCAGCTCGACGACGAGGGCCTCTGGGGAACGTGGGGCCTCTACCATGCGCCGCACGCCGTCCTGGAGGTCCATCGCTCGTTTGTCGCTGCCGGCTGCGACCTCATCTCGACGGATACGTGGGCGATTCTGGATGCGCCGGAGAGAGAAGCGCGCGGTGTGGCTGGCGCTATCCCCCGGCCGCATTGGATGGATGTGGCGCGGCTCGGTATACGGCTGGCCCGCCAGGCCGTCGAGGAGGCCGGCAAGCGCGACGACTGCGCGGTCGCCTTCACGCTCAATGGCGACGTCACGCACCCCCAGCAGCTCGATACGTTGCGCTTGCTGCTCCGTGTCTTGGGGGAGAATCCGCCCGACTTGGTCTTCATGGAAACGATGTCGCTGCTCCGCGACGGCCTCACCTTGCCGGCGGTAGAGATCATGCTGGAGACCGGTCTGCCGGTCTGGCTCAGCTTCCGCCGCTGCCGCGACGGGGTGTGTGGCATCCACGGGCAGCACTGGGGTGGGCCGGAGGGTGACCTCTTCGGACGCGCCGCCCAGCAGCTCGAAACCCTCGGTGTGGGCGCTCTGCTCATCAACTGCCTGCCCACGGACCATGTGCCGGGCATGTTACCCTGGCTGCGCGACTTCACGGACCTCCCGCTGGGCGTGTACCCCAACCTCGGCCGGTACGCCGATCCGGGCTGGAAGTTCGATGAGCGCGTGGGGCCTGAAGAGTATGCCGATCTGGCCGCTGCATGGCGACAAGAAGGCGCTCAGATCGTCGGTGGCTGCTGTGGCGTGTCTCCCGATCATCTCGTTGCCGTCCGCCGGAGGCTCGCCGGAACCAAGCCGGGCCGCTCCCAAGCGGCAGCGAGCCATGGCGCGGCGGTGCCCTTGGCCGACCCGGCTGACGCTCGGAGCGCCGCAGCGGTGGCCGAGCCGTGGGCAGATACACAAGGACGCCCGCTCTATCCGCTTCCGTTCCCCGAGATCGTCTGCGACGACGGTGTGTTCCAACCGACCCAGGGCAGCTTTCTACTCTGGAAGCATCTCTATCGTTCAAACGAAGGCCAAGGCCAGCGCTGCTTGGACATCGGCTGCGGCAGCGGCATCCTCACGGTCCAGCTGGCCTTGAATGGTGCCACCCGCGTGGATGCCTTCGACATTCAGCGCGAGGCGGTGGCCAATACGATGGCGAACGCCTTCCGGAACGGGGTTGCGGAGCGTGTCCATGGGGAGGTCGTGGACCTCTATACCTATCAGCCGGCCGAGCAGTACGATGTCATTGTCGCCAGCCTCTATCAGATGCCGGTGGACCCCTTCACGGAGACGAGCAGCCACCGGCCCGCAGACTTTTGGGGCAGAAACCTGCTCGACCACTTGCTCACGCTCTTGCCGGATATGCTCGCAGCCGGCGGCCGGGCCTACGTCATGCAAATCTCGATCTTGGGTCAGCTCCGCACCGCAGAGCTGCTCGGTCAGGTAGGGCTGGCCTCGCGCGTGCTCGACTTCAGCTTCTTTCCCTTTAGCCCGATCTTCCAAGCCAACCGTGAGCAGATTGCTCACGTGGAACAGCTCTCGGATGCCTACCACCTGGAGCTTGGCGGCGACGATATCATGGTGATGTACCTGCTGGAAGTCACCCACTGCTGCTAGGTGAGGATGCTGGGCAATCGTTCGTGGATGCAACAAGCTGGCCGACTGGGACACGAGGAGCGCAGCGATGGCGATTAAGAGCGTCAGGATAGAGAACTTTCGCAGTTTTGACGACTTCGAGATCAACCTGGGCCAGTTCAACGTGCTCGTTGGCGCGAATGCCTCGGGAAAGTCCAACCTGCTTCAAGTCTTCAGATTTCTGGAAAATATAGCGGACCATGGACTGAAAGACGCCATCTCTATGCAGGGTGGTGCTCATTTTCTTACAAACGCTCGGATTGGATTCGACCGGGCGCTATCCGTGACGATTACTGCTGAAGCTGATGAGCGACTTGCCCTGCGTAGTGAGAACGAAGATGCCGCTGAAACTGGACCGACAGGAGTAAGAATAAGAGCGGTGTCCTACCACTTCTCCCTGAATTTTTCGAAAGATGGAGAGGTGAGTATCATTAGTGATCACCTTACTCTGAAATGCGGATTCTTTGAGCTAGAGAAAGGGGCGAGAGAAGATTCTCTAAAAGAGCAGAGAGTTCTTGGTAACGGTACTATTGTCCTCTCCAACGCCAATGGAGAACCCCGTTGCACGCTGGATATCCCAGAGGATGTGCCACTGACCAAGAGGGATCTCCTACCTCCGACCTGGATGATAAGAGAAGAGGCATCTCAAGCCAGTCTGCTTCTGGAGAAACACTTCTATCATCTTCCGCTTTTCCTTCTCCCTGCTTGGGAAATCCTCGGTGTAGGCATTGCAATCTATGATTTTGACAGTCGCCAGCCCAAGAGAGCCGCGGAGATTACCGGGAAGTCGGAATTGGAGGAGGACGGGCGTAACCTGGCGCTCGTGCTGAGGAAGATTATTGACGATGACGATAAGCACAGGAGATTCTGCAATCTCGTGCAGGACATACTACCGTTTGTGGAGGACCTCGATGTCGACACATTCGCCGATAAGTCACTCCTGATGACGCTGGAGGAATCCTATGCTCCAGCAATGTCTTTTCCGGCGTCCTTCATTTCCGATGGAACCATCAACATCATCGCGATCATCGTTGCTCTCTACTTCGAGGAGCATTCCGTCGTGATGATCGAAGAACCGGAGCGCAACATCCATCCATACCTTATTTCCAGGGTGGTCGAGATGCTTAAGGACAAGGCGGAGAAAAAGCAGATTCTCGTCACCACCCACAGCCCTGAGGTGGTCCAGCATGCCGGCCTGGAGAATCTATTACTCATATCCCGATATAAGGATGGTTTCTCACGGGTATCGAGGCCTAGTGAGAAGGAAGCCGTCGATATATTCCTGAAGAATGAGCTAGGGGTTGGGGAGCTTTACAAACACAACCTTTTGGAAGGATAAGGATGCCCGATCGGCGGCTCTACATCTGGGTCGAGGGTGACCGCGATGCCCGATTCTTCCGCAGAGTAGTGCAGCCGCTACTTGCGGATGAATATGACAGGAGTGAATTGTTTCAATATGCTCAGGAGCGGCGAAAGCTGAGAAGAGACCTCCTCAGGAGTATCCGATTAATGCAGGATGCCGGCTATATCTACGTGACTGACAGCAACGCGGCGCCGTGTGTTATGGAGAAAAAGAAGAGCATAAGGGATGGGCTGAGTGATGTGGAGGATGATCGGGTGATGGTGGTCGTTCCGGAGATTGAGAGCTGGTACCTCGCGGGTTTGGATAGCCAGCACAGCGCCAGGCTAGGGGTCAGTGAACTGACTACTACAGACCAAGTAACCAAGGAGAGGTTCAGACAGTTGCGGCCTAGCAGCTTCAATTCCGATCTGGTGTTCATGCAGGTGATATTGGAGTGTTTCTCCGTCGAGACTGCGCGGGCAAAGAATCAATCGTTCGACTATTTCTGCCGGAAGTTCTTGCCCGCGGAGGCACAGTGATACCGTTCGTTGGCCGGGAGTAGTAATATGTCTTTTCTGTTGCCCTGTCCGAACTGCGGCGAGCGCAGCGTGTACGAGTTTCGGTTTGGTGGCGAGGTCAAGGAGCGACCACCACCCGACGCGCCCGACGAGGCTTGGCTGCTCTACAGCTATGCCACCGCCAACGTTGCCGGTGTCCAGAAGGAGTGGTGGTACCACACGCTGGGCTGTCGCCGGTGGCTCGTGGCGCTGCGTAACACCGTGACCAATGAGGTGCTGGAAACCGGCCTGCCCGGAGCTGCCCCATGAGTGGATGTGGTCGTGATCGTAGGGGCGCAACATGTTGCGCCCTTACCCCGACGGCGAGAAGGGTGATGGCTTCCTCGTCCACAGCCTGGGGCTACAGCGTATGAACGACGAGCCAGTTGCCACGATCTTCTTCGACGGCAAGCCGGCTGCGGCCTATCCGGGCGACACGGTCGCGTCCGCCCTGTATCGGGCCGGGCAGCGCATCTTCAGCCGCAGCTTCAAGTACCATCGGCCGCGCGGGCTGCTGTGCGGTGCCGGGCGCTGCCCCAACTGCTTGGTGAACGTGGACGGCACGCCGAACGTCCGAGCTTGCACCGAGCCGGTCCGTGCGGGGATGCGGGTACAGCACCAGAATGCCTATCCCTCGCTGGAACGAGACTGGCTGGCAGTGGCAGAGCGGTTCGACTGGCTGCTGCCGGTCGGCTTCTACTACAAGACGTTTACTCAACCATCCGTCTGGCGCCTTGTGGAGCCGCTGATCCGCCGCGTGGCCGGACTCGGTGAAGTGGCCGACCAAGCGCCGGCGGCCTCGGACGGCGCACCGGAGTACGAGCACCTCTACATACATACTGACGTGGCGGTCGTCGGTGGCGGCCCGGCCGGGATCGAAGCCGCCATCGCCGCCGCCCAGCAGGGTCGCCGCGTGACGCTCGTTGACGACCAGCCGGAGCTAGGCGGTCATCTCCGCTACGCGGGCCGCAGCACGAACGGAAACGCGGCCGCGGTTGGACAGGCTGACTCTGAGACAATAAAGGAGTTGACTGCCCGGCTGGAAGCACTGCCGAGCGTGCAGGTGCTCACGGCGGCGACCTGCCTGGGCTTGTACGAGGGAAACCTGCTCGGCATTGTCCAGCAAGATCGTGCCTGGCAGTCCCACGTTCGGGAGCGGCTCGTTCAGCTTCGGGCCGCGGAGATCGTCGTAGCAACCGGGGCCTACGAAACCCCGCTTCTCTTCGAGAATAACGATCTACCCGGCGTCATGTTGAGCAGTGCGGTGCTGCGCCTCGTCAACATGCACGGCATCAAGCCGGGCGAGCAGGCGGTGGTGGTCGGTGACGGGGCACGCCCGGCCCCGATTGTGGCGTGCTTGCAGGCAGCGGGGACCCGGATTGCGGCCGTAGTGCCCTCCGCCGCGGTCATTGCGGCACGCGGCACCAAGCAGGTGACCGGTATCGGCACCACGGCGCAGGTCACGGGCCAGTCTCACCCAATCCGATGGGGCTTTGGTGGGGTGAGACTGGCCCGTGAGGACATTCCGTGCGATCTCATCGTCGTCTGTGGTGACCAGGTGCCGGATGCGGGGCTGGTGATGCAGGCCGGCGGTACGGTCACATGGGACGAGCAGCGCGCGGCCTATGTCGTGGAAGCGTTGCCCGACCACGTTACGGCCGTCGGCGCCGTGACCGGCAGCACGGTTGACGCGCCAGGTCTGCACAATCCTTTGGGAATTGGTGGTGCAGGCCTGGCGTCGTCAGCGCCGGCGGCAGCATCGGCCGGGCACGGTACGGGACGACGGAAGCGCTCTTTCGTCTGCCTGTGCGAAGACGTGACCACCAAGGACCTAGACGCTGCCATTGCCGAGGGCTTTGACCATATCGAGACACTGAAGCGGTACACCACGGTCACGATGGGGCCGTGCCAGGGCAAGATGTGCCAGCTTGCCTCTATCGGTGTCTGCGCCCAACGAACCGGCAAGACCATCGGCCAGACCGGGAGAACGACCTCCCGGCCCCCGACCGCGCCGGTCTCGCTGGGGGCGCTCGCCGGCGCCCGCCACCACCCGGTCAAGCGGACGCCGATGCACCATAAACACGATGAGCTGGGCTGCGTCTGGATGGACATGGGCGAGTGGCAGCGCCCGCTCTACTATGGCGCGGCCCACGCCAAGCAGCAGGCCGTTGAGGCGGAGTATTGGGCGGTCAGGCAGCGCGTCGGCGTCATTGACTTGAGCACGCTGGGCAAGCTGGAGATGCGCGGCAAGGACGCTCCCAAGCTGCTCGATAAGGTTTACACCAATCGGCTCTCCGACCTGCGCGTCGGAGCGTCACGCTACTCCGTGATCTGTGACGATGCAGGCATCATCTTGGATGACGGCACGATTTCTCGGCTCGCCGCCGACCGTTTCTTCATCACCACGACCACCGGCAATATCGAGTTTGTGCAGCAGTGGCTCGAATGGTGGCTCGTAGCCACGGACTGGCGCGTCCATATCACCAACGTCACCGGGGGCCTGGCCGCCGTGAACGTGGCCGGTCCGCTGGCGCGGGATACGTTGGCCAAGCTGACGGCGCGTAACTTGGGCCGGCGCGCCTTCCGGTATATGCGCTGTCGGCGGGCCGAGGTGGCCGGCGTGCCGAGTATCATGCTGCGGATCGGCTTCGTGGGTGAGACCGGCTGGGAGCTGCACTTTCCCGCCGAATATGGCGAGTACCTGTGGGATGCCATCCTCGACGCGGGGAAGGAGTTCGACATTCGACCGTTTGGGGTGGAGACCCAGCGAGTGCTGCGGCTAGAAAAGAAACACCTGATCGTCGGCGTGGACACCGATGCCACCAGCAACGTGCTCGAAGCCGATATGGCGTGGGTGGCCAAGCTGGACAAAGCGGACTTCATTGGCAAAGCGGCCACGCTTCAGGCGCAGCAGCGCGACCGGCGCGAGCAGTTGGTGGGCTTCGAGATGCGCGATGCGGTTGTGCCTGAGGACGGTACCGCGCTGGTCCTGGCCGGCCGGCCGGTTGGCCGCGTCACCAGCGTCCGCTACTCGCCCGTGAACGGGAAAGCCGTGGGGCTGGCCTGGGTAGCTCAGGACTTGGCCACGGACGGCCAGACGCTGACGATGCCCGTGCGCGGCCGGTTGGCGCAGGCGCAGATTGTGGCCAACCCCTTCTACGACCCGGCCGGCAAGAAGCTGAGAGGCTGACGACGCCAGAGCCGCACCACAGATGTCCATAGGATTGTGCGGCTCTGGCGCGTCAATGGCAGTAACTATGCAACCGATCAAACGCACGGCACTCTACCGCACGAGCCTGGCGTTGGGCGCTACGATGACCGACCACGCCGGTTGGCAGGTGGCGACCCAGTTTCGCTCCCCAGCTGAGGAAGCGCAGCAGGTCCAAGACGGCGTGGGGCTGGCGGATGCCAGTTGGCTGGGGAAGCTGGAGATTCGAGGTCAGAGCCTCGACCCGGCGGGATGGGAGATCGCCGGCGCCACCGTCTGGTCCTTGGCCGCCGGCGACGTGCTCGTGACGTGTGAGCCGCAAGATACACCGACAGTGCTGCAAGTGCTCCAGGATCGGGCTGCGCCCGCCTCGGAGGCGACGATGCCACCGTGCCTCCACGTGACCGATGTCACCTCCGTCTACGCGGCCCTCCTCCTGGCCGGGCCGCGCAGCCGCGCCGTCTTGCAGCGGCTCACGGCGCTCGATCTGTCCGACACGTCCCTCCCCGACTTGGCGTGCGCGCGCACCGGCCTGGCACACGTCCACGCGACACTCCTACGGCAAGACCTCGGTCGCGTGCCGGCGTACTGGCTACTGGTAGGCTGGGAATACGGCGCCTACGTCTGGGACGCCGTGCTGCACGCCGGCGAGTCATTCGGCATCGCGCCCATCGGGCTGGCAGCACTGCGTCGGCTGAGAGACTCGGGGAATACATCTCCTACCCACGCGGTAGGCAAGGACCGGCGATAGATGCTCCAACTGTTTCGCAAAGAGCGGGTGCTGCCCAAGGCGCACGACCTCAGGCGCACCTACGATGTCGTCATCATCGGCGCGGGAGTGCATGGGCTGGCGACGGCGTACTACCTGGGCAAAGAGCACGGTATCACCAACGTCGCCGTGCTGGAGAAAAGCTACCTCGGCGCCGGCAATAGCGGGCGCAACACGGCAATTCTGCGTGCCAACTACCGCACACCGGAGGGTATCCCCTTCTTTGCAGCGTCGCTGGAGCTGTACGAGCAGCTGTCTCACGAGCTGGGCTGGAACGTGCTCTTCAGCCAGTGCGGGCACCTCACCCTCGCGCACACCGATTCTGCGGTAGCCGGTCTGCGCCTCCGTGCCGAGACGAATACCCTCTTCGGTGTCGAGAACCGGGTGATTGATCGGGATGAGCTACAGCGGCTCGTCCCGGCCCTCGACTGCTCTGACCGTCCGCGCTACGAGATACTCGCTGCCCTCTACAACCCGCCGGGCGGTATCATCCGCCACGACGCGGTCGTGTGGGGCTACGCCCGCGCCTGCGAGCGGATGGGGATCGAGATTCATCCCTTCACCGAAGCAACCGCGATCAGCGTCAATGGCTCGACGCAGCAAGAGCAACCGCCCGCGGCGCCCTTCCCCCGCTGCAACAGTGGCCGGTCCAGGATGGGAGTCTGCCGACAGCCGGGGGGCCGGCGGTATCACGGGGGTCGTGACCAATCGGGGCGAGATTGCGACGCCGGCGGTAGTGAACTGCACGGCCGGGTGGGCCACTGTGGTCAGTAAGCTGGCCGGGGTGGCGCTCCCCATCGTCACCCAGCCCCTCCAAGCGTGCGTGACCGAGCCGCTGAAGCCATTCTTGGACAAGGTCATCGTCTCCGCCAACCTCCACGTCTACATCAACCAGACTGATCGCGGGGAGCTGGTCATTGGGGCGGAGGTTGACCCGTATCAGTCGTATAGCATGGCCGGGACGCTGCCAACGCTGGAGCAGATGGCGAGCTACACCCTGGAGTTGTTCCCGCAGCTGCACAACGTCAAAGTGCTCCGGCAATGGGCCGGAATCTGCGACATGACCCCGGACTACTCGCCCATCATCGGCGGTGTCGAGGGCCTTGCGGGGTTCTATCAGGATGTAGGCTGGGGCACCTATGGCTTCAAGGCCGGGCCGATTGCCGGAAAGTGCCTGGCCGAGCTGATCGCTACCGGGCAGACACCGGAGCTGATCGAGCCGTTTGCGCTCTCACGCTTCCGCGACGCCCGGCTCGTCGGCGAGAAGGCCGCGGCCGCCGTCTCACACTAATAACCCCAGGCGCCTGAGCAGCTTGTACAATGTGACTCACGCCGCAACCGCGCCGCGCTATCCTGGGGCCTACGATGACGACAGTTCTACCTGCAGCCACCATGCTGCCCTATGTCCGGCAGGGCGAGATTGACTACGCCCGCCTCGACTTCGACCCCGACGAACGGGAGCTACCCCCCGACGCTATGGAGCAAGAACTGGCCGTCCAGGACCTGCTCGGTCTGCTCGCCAGTCGCTTCACCGACTTCGGCGAGCGCCCCGATACCTTCCTCAGCAGCAATACGATCCTCTGCTGCTCGCCCCCGCCCTGCTAACCGCCGCCTTCCCGGCCTATCCCTGCCCCGCCTCCCCGGCGGCCCTGCACTCCCGACGCTCTCTGCGGTATCTTTGGGGGCGTGCAAAGGGGGAGGAAGATGGTACGGACACTCGCAGACGTTCGGCAGCTGGTTGATGAGCGGGGCATCAAGTTTTTCCTGTGCTCCTACGTCGAGATGAGTGGAGCACCGAAGGCAAAGCTGGTCCCGGCGACAAACCTCGAAGAAATGGCCGCGGAGGGGGCCGGCTTTGCCGGCTTTGCCGCCGGGGAGATCGGGCAGGGTCCCCACGACCCGGATATGGCCTGCATTCCCGACTTCAGCTCCCTCCAGATTGTGCCGTGGCGGCCCGAGATCGCTTGGGTAGCCGGCAACATCCACGTCAACGAGCAGGAGTGGCCCTACTGTCCGCGCACCATTTTGCAGCGCCAGCTGGAAAAGGTCCAGCAGCAAGGCTACACGTTCAACACCGGCACCGAAGCCGAGTTCATGCTCCTAAAAAGAACAACCGATTGTGAGCGGGATGAGCATGGCGCCTACGCGCCCTGGGACGCGCTCGATACGCTCGGCAAACCCTGCTACGACCTGCGCGCACTGCACCGCAATCTTGACATCATCACGACAATCGTGACCTACATGCAGGAGCTAGGCTGGGGGCCGTATGCCGCCGACCACGAGGACGCCACCTGTCAATTCGAGCTGAACTGGCTCTACGGGAACGGAGCCACCACCCCGGACCGGCACACCTTCTTCAAATGGATGGTCAAGACCGTCGCCGAGCAGCACGGCCTCTTGGCAACCTTCATGCCGAAGCCGTTTGCCCACCTGACCGGCAACGGGGCGCACCACCACATCAGCCTCTGGGACGCGGAGAACAAGACCAACCTGTTCGAGGACGAATCCGACGCCAACGGCCTCTCGCAGCTGGCCTATTGGTTTATGGGCGGCGTCCTGCACCACGCTCCGGCGCTCGCCGCCGTCACCTGCCCCATCGTCAACAGCTACAAGCGCCTGATCCGCGGCGCCCCCCGCTCCGGGGCCACCTGGGCGCCGGTCTACGTCACCTATGGCGGATCCAATCGCACGCAGATGATCCGCATTCCCGGCCCGGGGCGAATCGAGAACCGTATCGTGGACGGCGCCGCCAACCCCTACCTGGCCTGTGCCGCCATGCTCGCCGCCGGGCTGGACGGCATCGAGCGCCGCATTGACCCCGGCCCCCGCAACGACGACAACCTCTACGAAGTGCCCGAGGCCGAGCTACGCGCGCGCGACATCGGCTTCCTCCCCACCAATCTCAGCGACGCCGTAGACGCCCTGGAGCAGGACGAGGTGATCCAAGGCGCCCTCGGCGACGACTACGCCCCCTACTACATCCAAGTCAAGCGCCGCGAATGGCAGCAATACCACACCAGCGTCAGCCAATGGGAAACCGACACCTACCTCGGCCTCTACTGAGGAGCCTGCCGCACACCCCTCCCCCTCTCGATTCCCAAGCGACAGAGAGCGGGCATTTGCCGCCAGCGGAGCCAGAGCGCGCGTGGGATGCGGACTGCAACCCACTGTGAGAACGCGCGTTCTATAGAGAGGGCCAGGCTTACTTGGGCGTGTGCTGGCTGCGGCCGGGAGCAGCCGCCCTTCATTCTGGCTTGAGCCGCAATTGAGTTCCAGCTAACGTTTGTCACGTGTGCGACCGACTGCTGTGAGCAAGGGAGTAAGCATGAGGTATAGGATCAAAGCTAAGGTAGAAGGAAGTCTTGTCCTTGACGAGGACGTTTCAGTGGAACGCGATGACATCCTTGTCGAGTTTTTGAGCGACCGAAAGGGTATGTTGGGTCACATTGCAGTGAGTACGAAGGTTGACCCAGAGGAGTTCAAGACATCGGTTGGGCCGGGCCAAGGAGAAACAGTTGCTACTTTCGTCCTGGAAAGCAATCCACAAGTTCATAATACTCTGATAGAGGAGCTACAGAGGCTTGAGTCAAATTTATCCTTCCGTTTGTACTACAGTTTGGAGCGTATACATTGGCAAACTGTGGAGGAAGAGAGGATTCCTGAAAGCCCAGATGAGGAAGCACTTTGTTCTCTGACTGGAGTGATGTTTTCTCAGGAAGAGTCTCCACCACCGGTAGTGCAGCTTGCAAGGGATTCATGTGAGAATATAGTATCAGAGTCACTAAAGTACAATTATCTGGTGACACATAAAGCATTTGCCCTTGAGTCTATGAGGGATTTTGGCGGTGGTCGATATATTCAATCCTTCTATAACTCCTTCTTTATCCTCGAAAGTTTCTACGGACGGGGGAAGACCGGTACGAAGAATGTGATCAGAGAGTTCTCCAAGTCAGATGAACTGATGAAGGCAATATCTCAGAATTTCCATATGATTAGTGGGAAAGCTGATCTTCACGAATTCTATGAAGAAGAGGGTTGCAAGATAGATATAGAAGGAACGCTACATCTCCTAGTAAAAGTGCGAGGGAAACTTCATCATTACTACAGCGGAAGCAGTAGGAGACAGGGCACTCCGTTCAACCAGAGGCATTTTCGAGATATTGCAAATCTGGCCAGATTTGTAGCGCTGTACGCTATATCCTTGAAGGAGCTCTCAATTAGCGAGGGTGCAAGACGAGTGCGAAGTTCGTAGACTAGCTGACGAATTAGACGAAGCCGTGGCGCGATGGGAACGTTGGGCTTCTGAAACCCCACCCTGTTTCGTGGAGACGACCTCGCGTTTTCGCCCGGTATGAACTCAGTGACTCTTGGTCTGACCGCTATAACCTTGCCGCCTCCTCGACCTGGATGCTCAAAGTGGGTGTCCTTGCTGGATTTTGGCCAAGGCCGCGGTGAAGGCGCCGGCTCTCACGCTACACCCCTCTCCACCAAGTGGAGAGGGGGCCGGGGGGTGAGGCCCGCCAGCCCCCAAGACCGTTGTCATTCCCCCACCCCCCGCCGATATGTCCCGGTGTTGGGAGTGGCAGATGCAAGACCATCCTGGAGCACCGGGCACCGCCCGGAAGGGAATCACTCGCACCGTCGTGCCGGCCGCCTGTGGTGGGGCGGCCGCACCTATGGCGCCGGGCCATGACCATCCCCTCGCCACCGCGGCGAGGCTGCCGGGTCATGGCCGTCCGTGCGCCGTGCCGCCAGCGCCGGACCACGACCGGTCCCGCGCCCGGCACACAAAGGCGCCGGGTCATGGTAGACCCCCCGTCGCGCAGCGTGCGGCGAGGCATGACCGTCCGCGCGCCACCCCACAGGCGCCGGATCATGACGTACCCCTCGCCATTGCGGCGCGGGCGCCGGGTCATGATCGTCCGTGCGCCGCGCCGAGCGTGCCGGTCCCGGACCGGTCGCGCCCCGCGCAAAGGCGCCGGGTCGGCGACCCCCCGTTGCGGTCGAGCGCAGCGGGGCATGAGCGCCACCCCACAGGCGCCGGGCCATGACGCGCCACCGCGGCGGGCGCCGGGTCATGGCCGTCCGCGCGCCGCGCAGCTGGTGCCGGACCACCATTGGTCCCACCACGCGCCTATGGCGCCGCCGGGTCACGCACCGGCGCGCGCCGGGTCACGCCCTGGCGCGCGCCGGCACGTATGTGCCTATCGCCACCGCTCCCTTGCCGGCCCGCGTGAGCCGGCTGCTCCAGGTCCGTCTATTCCGTATCACCGCCACTCCCGACAACCGCACCTACCCGCAATCCCACCGATACGCCGCGAACCACCACGCCCCGTACTCCCAAGTTCCCACTTACTTGCAGTCCCGCCACACCGCCGCGAACCACCACGCCCCGTACTCCCACGCACCCACCGACCCACACTCCCACTCCACCACCCATCCCATGCATCCACTCATCACGGCTCCAACCGCGGCGCGTCGCTCACCACCGACGGCCGCCAGTGTGCATCCTGCCACCCAGGCCCCGACCCGCCCGTCACCCACCACCACGGGCACGGGCCTCCCCCGCCAACGCCCCTCCCGCGCCCCGCCCCTGCCCGCCTGCCGAAAACCTATCCTTGTCAGGGAAGGGGGGCAGCGCGGCAACCGGCCGCTCCTGCTCTTCAGGGAATCGATCCGCACGGCGACCGTTAGCCCCTTCCCTGAAGGGAGGGGGTTGGGGGTAGGTCCGCATCTCCCCACTAACCACTAGCCACCGCTCACGGAATGACCGGCACGATCACCCGCGATGGCCGCGCGGCGTCGTGAAAGACCGTCTGCCGCGCCGTGACGAGGGCCGCCTCGGCGTAGTCGTTGCCGCCCGTATTGTGGTTGCGGTCGAAGTTCGGGAAGTCGCTGCTCGACACGTGGACCTCCAGCCGGTGCCCCGGCCGGAACAGATTGCTCGTCGGGTTCACCGCGATGCTGTACTCGTAGGCGCAGCCCGGCTCCAGCAGCGTCGGCTGCGTCAGCGAATCGCGGTAGCGGGCGCGCACGATCCCGTGGCATAGCTCCTGCGCGAAGCCGTCGGGCCAGCGATCCACCACCTTCACCACAAAGTCGGTATCCCTGGCCGTCGAGGCCGCCCACAGCCGCACCGTAATCGGCCCCGTCACTTCGAGCGCCTCCGTCAGGGGCGGCGTGCGATACACGAGCACGTCGCGCCGCCAATCCAACGGCCGCTGGTCCTGCGGCTCATGCTGCCCGGGCGGCGTATAGAGCGTCATCACCGGGTCGCGCGGGTCGTAGACGTACTCATCCGGCGGCTCGTCTTGGGGCGGTCGCTGCGACAGCGATCCGTCGCCGCCGGCCGTGTTCGCAGCCCCGCCACTGTGCAGGAAAAACTCGGTGAACGCCGTGCGCGCCAGCGGCCACTCGTGCTCGTCCCGCCACCGGTTGGCCCCCATGACGAACAGGCGGATGGGCGGCCAGTCGTCCACCTCGTTCCGCTCGCCCCGCAGCCAGTAGCGAAACCACTGATCGGCCACCTCATAATAGTCCTGCTGCGCCGCCGGCCCGAAGTCCACGTCACCGAGGCGGCGCTGCCAGTCCGTGCTGGTGTGCGTCCACGGACCGATGATGAGATACTGATGCTCCCTGGCCCGCGCCGTCATCCCCTGCTCGCGCATCCCGGTGAAGTGCTTGATCGTGCCAATCTGCTGGTCGTACCAGCCCGTGACGTTGAGCGCCGGCACCGCCACCCGCCGGTGCTTGTCCAGAAAGCCGAAGAAGTCGGTCGTGTGGTCGGCCAGCCAGCGCCGCCAATGCTCCCCCACGCCGTACATCACCGCATCGGGAATGTCCGCCAGCGGCAGGTACCACAGCCACTTGCTGCGGTCCCGCTCGTCCCACAGGCGCTCCGCCTCGTCGGTCGTATGCGGGCCGGACGTATCGCCGGCGCGGCGCCGCTCGTCCGGGGCCAGCGTATTGATGCTCCACCAGAGCACGCGCCCCAGCCGCAGCACGCCCGATAGCTCGCGGTCGAGCAGGTTGGCAGCGATCCCTTGTGGGAGCATGGCGACGAGGTGCGGGGGCCGCATGTGCGCCAGCTCCCACTGGGTCCAGCCGCAATAGGAACCGCCGAACGTGCCCACCTTGCCGTCGGACCACGGGAGTTGGGCCGCCCACTCCACCGTATCGTAGCCGTCCCCGGCGTCGCAGTGGTCCGCGCTGTAGAAGCCGGGCCGGAACGTGCCATCGGAGGCATACCGCCCGCGCACGTCCTGGACGATGGCCAGATACCCCCGCTCCGCAAACTGTTCCGCCATCTCGACGTGAATGTCGCGCTCTTTGCTGTAGGGCGTGCGGCAGATCAGGGTCGGAAAGGGGCCGGTGCCCCGGGGCAGATAGAGGTCGGAGCGGAGGCGTGTGCCGTCGCGCATACGCGCAGCGACGTTCCGCTTGACCGTGTGCTCGACGGCTGACATGGTGGCTCGCCTCTCAAGTCAGCAGTGCGGTCGGCAGGTGCTCCACCCGGTTGAAATACTGCATGACGATCATCCCGTCCCGGTTGAAGTCCAGGCGGCTGATAGCAGTATTGAGGTGGGGAAAGATCACCGTCGGCGGCCACGGGTGCCCGAATAGGCTGTAGAGGAGCACCGCAGCGAACCCCCCGTGCGTCACCAAGCCGATGTGCTCGTCGGTACCGGCGTAGCGGTCGCGTAGCTCCGCCGCGACGCGAGCGGCCCGCTCCAGCCACTGCTCCTCGGTCTCCTGCTCCCGATTCCACCAGCCGTCCTCGTCCACCTCCGGCGACAGCCGGATGCTCGGAAACTGCTCCGCCATCTCGGCCCGCTTCAGGCCCGGCAGCCCGCGCCCCTCGTGATAGTCGAGGAAGACGCCGCCCGTCTCGTGAATGTCCACCCAGACTTCCGGTTGCAGCCCGATAGCCTGGCCGATGGGCGCGGCCGTTTGCAGCGCGCGGCGCATTGCGCTCGTGAACAGCCGCGTGAAACGGAAGCCGGTGCGATTGACGTAGTGCGCGCCCGAACCGGGCTGCTCGGCCTCGGCCGGCGTGCTGGCGAGATACGCGGCCAGCAGGTCCGCTTGCTGCTCACCAAGTTCCGTCAGCGGCGGATCGGACACCCGTTCCGTCCAATCGGTGAGGGCATTGTTGTACGACTGCGCGTGGCGGATGATATAGAGCTGCATAGACGTGTTGCTCAGTGCCGACTAGGTATGACTGCCGAAGGTGTTCCCTCGCCGCGGGGTAAGCGCCATAGTAGCAGTTGCGGCGGGATTCGATGTACCGCCGGCGTCCCCCTGCCGCAGCGGGGGGACCATAGGGGGGCCTGTTTGCCACCATTGTGATCATATGCTATAGTATTAGATAATAAGTTCTATAGCGGGAAGGGAGGAGCGACATGGCAGTGACCAGCAGCCAGCAACCCGTGACCAGCGAACCGGCCCCGAATTGCGGACCACAGACCATAGATCACGGAGCGAGTGTAGACTGGCAGGAGATCGGTCCCCAGCTCACCGAGCCGTTCTGTACGCCGAAATGGCGCGTCCAGCGCACGAGCAAAGAGCGTGTCCAGGGCAAGTATCCCGAGGGTACGCGCGGCCTGCTCGTCGCCTATATTGATGCGCGGCAGGTGTTCAGTCGGCTGGACGAGCTTTTTGGCCCCGCCGGTTGGCAGACTAGCTATCGAGTGCTCGATGCCGCGAGTGGCGCGATAGAATGCACGCTCACCGTCGGGGGAATCAGTAAGTCCGATGTGGGGTATCCCAATCGTAGTGGGGGCGAGGAGCCGCTGAAAGCGGCGTACTCCGATGCCACCAAACGGGCGGCGGTTCAGTGGGGCATTGGGCGCTGGCTGTACGAGTTGCCGAGCCGCTGGAGTGAGATTGACGAGCGCGGTCGGCCCGTAGATGGCGGGGGGCGGCCCCCTGGGCTGGCCGCCAGGACAGGCGTGACCAAGACCCATGACCGGCGGCCAGTGGTCAGAAGCCGGTGGTCAGTGACCAAAATCGTCGGCCGACTCCAGAGCACAAGCCACCGGGCAACGGCAACGGCAACGGCGAAGCGACCCCAAAACAGCGGGCCTTCATCGAGCGGCTGTGTGCGGCCAAAGGTGAGGACGTGACGGCGTATCCGGCGCACTCGAAACAGGAAGCCTCCGAGTCCATCAAGCGGCTCATGGCGCTCGCGCAGCCGCGCCCGGTGGCCGGGGCCGCGCCGGCTGCGGCAGCGTAAACTACCCAGGGGCTGCCTGGCGAGACAGCCGGTTTCCTCACCGAGCACGAGCGGCTTGGATTGGCTGATGACTGGGATCATCTTTGCGACGCACAGCACCTCCCTCGACAACGAGCGCCGGCTGGCCTCAGGGCATGCCGATACGCCGCTGTCGCCACTGGGCCGGCGGCAGGCGGCGGCGCTGGGACAGCGCTACCGGGATACGTGCCTCGCTGCTGTCGTCTGCTCTGATCTGCAGCGGTCGTACTGCACCGCGGAGATCGCGTTCGCACAGCGCGACATCCCGATCATCAGAGACGCCCGGCTGCGCGAGTGCGACTATGGCGTGTTCACTGGACGCTCCAGCGAGATTGTGGATCAAGAACGGCCCAAGAGGCTCACCGAGCCATTTCCGGGTGGGGAGAGCTATACACAGGCCGCAGCCAGGGTGCGGAGCCTGCTCCAGGACATGGTGGAGCGCTACACTGGCCAGCGAATCATGCTGATCGGACATCGCGCAACGCAGTACGCCTTGGAGCACTGGCTCAACGGCGTCCCGCTCGCAGCGGCCGTCATAGCACCGTTCCAATGGCAGCCCGGCTGGACCTACCGGCTTGTGAGCGTGCCCGCACCATCGTCATAGGGCCGCTCTTCCCCGGCGTGATAGCGGGGAGTGGTAGCCGCGCGCTCCACCGTTGGCGTATGATTGCCAGCGTTGAGAGCTTACAGGGGGAGGCATGTCATGGAACCGGAGCTGATTGCCGACTATGCGGAGTTAGCCGGTGAAGGCCCGCTCTGGCACGTCGCCGAGCAGCGCGTCTATTGGGTAGACATCACCACCAGCCGTATCTTCCGTTACCATCCCGCCTCGGGCCGGCACGAGCTGTTCTACCAAGGCGAGGAAGACATCGGCGGGTTTACCTTTCAGGCGGATGGCTCGCTCTTGCTCTTCATGGCCCGTGGCGCCGTCAAGGTGCTGCGCGACGGCCGGCTGACCACGATCATTGACGAGATTCCGGCCGAGCGCCGCACGCGCTTCAATGACGTGATCGCCGATCCGGCCGGCCGGGTCTACTGCGGGACCATGCCGACGGACGGCGACGATGCGCGCCTCTACCGTCTCGACACCGATGGCACCTTGACGGTCATGCTGGAAGGCATCGGCCTCTCGAACGGCATGGGCTTCACGCTCGACCACCGGCAGATGTACTTCACCGATACGTTCCGGCGCGAGATTTACCTGTTCGACTACGACCAGGCTACGGGCGCACTTACCGGGCAGCGGGTGTTCATGCACGTGCCGGATGACGAGGACGTGCTTGGTCCCGATGGCATGACCGTGGATGCGGAGGGCTACGTGTGGAGTGCCCTGTGGGGCATCGGGTGCGTCGCCCGCTACCGGCCGGACGGCACCGAGGAGCGCCGCGTGCAGATTCCTGGCGTCAAGCGGGCCTCCAGCCTGATCTTCGGCGGCCCGGACATGGACGACATCTACGTCACGACCCAGGGCGCCGACGACAAACCGGCGGCCGGTCCCAATGCCGGCGCCTTCTTCCGCGCCCACGTCGGCATCCGCGGCCTCCCCGAATTCCACTCGCGCATCCAGCTCTAGCGCCGGCGGAGGAATCCCATGACTGCGTCGCTCGTTGACCAAGTGAACCCGGAGGACATACGGGAGCTCGACGCCCAGTATCGGCCGTTTCCCGATTTCGAGGCGTTTCTTGCCGCGTCTACGGTAGATATGGCTCCTTGGGAGCGAGTAGCGGCCGGCCTCCGGCAGAAGCAGGCCGACAGCGCTCCGGCCGACTTCGACCGCGCCGTCGAGGTGGCACTCCGCACGGCCGCCGTGGACACCGGCGCGATTGAGGGTCTATACAAAGTTGACCATGGCTTTACGGTTACGGTGGCGGAGGAGCAACCGGGCTGGGAGGCGGAAGCCGACAAGAAAGGCGCGGCATTTCGACAACTATTCGCTTCACAGCTCCGGGGTTATGAGTTGGCCCGTAAGCTAGCAGTGGGAGACATGCCAATCAATGAAGCATGGATCCGGGAGTTGCACAGCGAGATCACCGCAGGTCAGCCGACCTATCGCGTGTGGATACCCTCACTCAAGAAGTATCAACAGCAAGCGTTGCCAAGGGGTCAGTACAAGACACAGTCGAATCATGTCCAGCAGGCAGACGGAGACCGGCATGCTTATGCGCCGGTTGATGATGTACCTGCGGAAATGCGGCGGTTGCTTGAACAGACACGAACGCCAGAATTTGACGCGGCGCATCCAAGCCTTCAGGCAGCTTATGCCCATTACGCGCTCGTGGTGATCCATCCCTTCGCCGATGGCAATGGTCGAGTCGCACGAGCTATCGCTTCTGCCTTCCTCATCAAGTCGTGTGGTGTTCCCCTAGTGATCTGGTCGGACCAGGACGATGAGTATCTTGATGCGCTGGGAGCGGCCGACCAAGGAGACTACCGTTTGTTCGTGGACTTCATCTTCGACAGAGCACTGGATGCGATGGAAGCTGTCGCTGGTGGAATGGTCCCATTACTTGAAGAGGCCTCTGCAGAGCTTCGCAGCTTGCTGCAGACGCAACGCGGGTTGACTCACGGTGAGTTGGAGCAGGTTGGAGTTGAAGTCTTCAATTTCCTGATAAACAATGTGGATGTTCAGATAAGAGGCCTAGGTCTGCCTGGAGGTGTGAGGTGCGGGCTAGATGATGTCAGACTGATGATCGACCATGAAGACGAGAACTACCGGACAGCTCTTCAGCATGATCCCGGTGTAGCAGTTGTGCAATTCGGGTCAAGGGCCCCAGCTGGAGCAAGATTGAATTGCCGACTGCAACTGCTTTTTGCCAAGGACAAAGCGGCCCGATACCCCTTTCTTCTGAGGAGAGAAAATCCACTCGACGAGTTCCCAGTGCGACTTGCCGATGTGTACCCTGAGGTGAGTGATTCGCTAGCGCAGCGAATTGATGCTTGGGTGGAGAGAATCATCGCAGAGGGTTTGCAGAGTCTTGCCCAGCAGGCTGAACAGTCTCTGCGTAAGGCCGGCTATTAGCCAGGCACATCAGGGCATTTTTCAGTCCGGCCGACATACGGGCCCTCGACGCCCAGTGCTGCCGGAATCGCCGTCCAAACGCTACACTCTAAGTATGATCTCTCGCGCTTGGCTTGCGCCGCTGCGGTGCGTGTTGTGGCCGCTGCCGCTGCTGGTCGCGCTGCTCGTGCTCGCAGCGTGCGATCTAGGGGAAACCCAGCCGGCGCCTGCCCCGGCGACCCAGCCGGCGCCTCAGCCGACGACGCCACCGCCGCCGACTGCGCCACCGGCTGCGCCCACGGCTCCTCCGGCCCCGACACCGGCGCCGCCGACGGCGACCACGCCACCACCACCGACGCCCGTCCCGGCAACGGCTACCGCGCCGCCACCACCAACACCGGTGCCGCCGACACGGCCACCACGCCGCCACCGCCGACGCCTGTGCCGCCGACGGCGACCATGCCACCACCACCGACGCCCGTGCCGCCGACAGCCACAACTCCGCCACCACCCACGGCGACCAGTCCTCCGGCGCAGACGGCATCGCTGTACAAGGGCGTCGCGCAAGGCCTCACGCCGGAAGGCTTCGCGCTCTTGGGTGCGACCAATGCCCCGGTGACGATGACCGACTACTCGGACTTCTTGTGACCGCTCTGTGCCCGCTACGTGTTAGCGGTAGAGCCGATCATCATAGATAAGTACGTGCGCCAAGGGCAGGTGAAGCTCGTCTTCCGCGCTGTGCTCAATCATGGCGAGCGCAGTATCCGCACCTCCGAGGCTGCCGCCTGCGCCGGGTTGCAGGGCCAGTTCTGGCAGCTGCACGAGTTGCTCTTCCAGCGTCAACGCGAAGTCCCGCGCGGCGGCGGTGACGCGCTAGTGGCCGGTATGCAGCAGTTCGCCGCATCCCTGCCGGGCCTCGATCAAGCCGCGTTCGCTACCTGCCTCACCGAGCGGACCACCCTCGAACACGTGCAGGCCACCGATGCCGAGCAACGCCAGCGCGGCGTCGTGCGGCAGCCGATCTTCGAGATCAGCGGGCCGGGCGGCATGCAGCGCCTGGTCGGCTTGCCGTCGGTTGAAGCGCTCTCGGCAGCGTTGGACAAAGCTCTGGGTTAGCGAAAGGTCGTCTGGATGGCCCAAACCGGATTCGCTGCCCGCATCGCCCACAGCCGCCTGGGGCTGGCCGCCGCCTGCTGGCCATTCTGCGCTGTGCTGCTCTTGGGTTTCCGTGCTGGCGCTCGTCATCGGCGTCGGGGGCAGCAACACCGTCGGAAACG
This sequence comes from Chloroflexota bacterium, assembly GCA_965238265.1. Lineage (GTDB taxonomy): Bacteria > Chloroflexota > UBA11872 > UBA12225 > JAJDUF01 > JAJDUF01. The sequence continues at coordinate 176,078 of OZ250185.1, forward strand.
ACCCACTCGCCGCCGGGGCCGTGCTGGCGCTGGCGCCGGCAGCCTTTCTCTCCGGGCTGTTGAGCCTGCTCTCACCGTGTACGCTGCCGATCTTGCCGGCCTATTTCGCCTTCAGCTTTCAGGCGCGCCGGCAGCACGCGACGTTGATGAGCGTCGCCTTCTTCCTAGGGCTGGCTACGACGATGACGCTCCTCGGGGCCAGCGCCACGGCGTTGGGCAGCCTGCTACTCCAGTATCTCCAGCAGGTGACGGTGATCGGCGGTGTGGTGATTATCGTGTTTGGGGTGATGAGCGTGCTGGGCAAGGGCTTTGCCGGCATGCAGATTCAGGCCCGACCTTCCGCGACCGTCGCCGGCTCGTATCTGTTGGGGGCGACGTTTGCCCTCGGCTGGACCACCTGTATCGGCCCGATTCTCGGTGCGCTGCTCACGCTGCTCGCGGCCCAAGGGTTGGCGATTGTCCAGGGTGCCGTGTTGGCCTTTATCTATACGCTGGGCCTGGGGCTACCCCTCATTCTCATCTCGACCTTCTTCAGCCGGCTGGACACCACTGGTGGGGTCTGGCGTGTGCTGCGCGGCCGGGGCTACGATGGTGTCTCTGGGCCGCGTCACCCTGCACCTGCACACCACGAGCATGGTCAGCGGCCTGTTGCTCATCGGGCTGGGCTATCTACTCGCCTCAGGCCAGCTCACCGCCTTCACCGAAGTCGCAGCCAGCGGCGATCTTTCGCTGCTCGTCCTCGACTTGGACGAGCGCCTCCGGCAGCTCTTCGGCCTGCAATAGCCCCGCCGCATGTGCCGCCGGCACGTCTGCGCCCCGTCATTCGGAGGGAAAGCGGGAGTCTAGCCGGCCGCCCCCGGCCCCGTCCCGCGCACGCGGGAGAGGGCCGGGGAGAGGGCCACCGGTCCCGCCTCTGCCTTACTCCCCCTCTCCTGGGAGGAGAGGGGGCCGGGGGGTGAGGTCCAGGCCCGTACTTACCCTTCCGCAACCACGTGGTTGCGGAGCACGCCAATGCCCTCGATCTCGATTTCTACGGAGTCACCCGGGCCAGATTGCCGACCCCGGAGGGCGTGCCGGTCGAGATCACGTCGCCTGGTAGCAGCGTGAAGAAGCGGGTCATAAAGGCGATGAGGTGCGGAACGGAGAAGAGCAGATCGGCCGTGCTCGTCTGCTGCCGCCGCTCCCCGTTCAGCCGCGTTTCCAGCATGAGGTCGCTCGGATCGAGGCCCGTCGCAATGACCGGGCCCAACGGGCAGAAGCTATCGTAGCCCTTGCCCAAGAGCAGGACGCCCATCGCCATTTCTGCCAGCTGGACTTCCCGGTGGCTGACATCGTTACCACAGGTGTAGCCGAGCACATAGTCGAGGGCATCCTCCTCGGACACGTGGCGGGCGGTCTTGCCCATCACGACGACCAGCTCCCCCTCGTATTGCACCGTCTCGGCGCCGGTGGGGTAGACGATGGGCTGCTCCGGCCCAACGACCGCCGTCGGCGGCTTCGTGAACAGCATCGGCACTTCGGGTACCGCGCCGCTCCCCTCTTCGATGTGCAGCTTGTAGTTGGCGCCCACCCCGATCACCTTCGACGGGACCACCGGCGCCAGCAGCTTCAGCGAATCCAGGCTGCCGACGGCCTGACCAACCTCATAGTCGCCGAACGGCGAGCCAACCAGCTCACGGACCGTCGCGTCCCCCTCCAGCACACCGTACTGTGCCCCCGTGTCGCTCTGATAGCGCAGGATTTTCACCATCCGTCTCCTCCCTCGTCCCTACCTTCGCGGATCATGCACTCGCAGCGATGCCCTAGCCCTACCGGCAGGTCAAGGGTACCACGAAGTCGGCTGCTCCGTGTCGTGACGAGGTTCGGTGGCTTTCCCGTCTTTTCCAGCGACGGAGCACACGGCTGCCTGGTTGCCTTGCCGTCAAGGTGAGCCACATGGACTAATTGTAGGGATTGACCGCCCGGCGCCTCAACGGTCTATCAGGAATCATCGCCGGGCTTGAAGGTTTGACATGGAGAGCAAGACGGTCGTGGTGAAGGTTGGCGGGAGCACGTTGCCGCACCGCGAGGCCGTGCTGGCGGACCTGGCCGAGCTACACGGCGCCGGTGTGGAGGTCGTGATCGCGCACGGCGGGGGAGCGGCGCTCACCGACTGGTTAGCGCGCCTGAACAAGCAGCCGACGTTTGTCAATGGGCTGCGCGTCACCGACGAGGAGACGCTGGAGTTGGCCGTCATGGTGTTTGCCGGCGCCGTCAACAAGCAGCTCGTGGCGCTGCTCAACGCTGCCGGCATCCCGGCCGTCGGGATTAGCGGCGTGGATGGCGGGCTGGTGCGTGCCCGCCGCCAAACCGAGCCGGATATTGGGCTGGTGGGGCAGGCCGAGCAGGTTGACACGACGCCGCTGCGGGCGCTCCTCGACCGTGGCCTGATCCCGGTCGTCGCCTGCATCGTCCTCGGCCCGGCGGGACAGATCTTCAACATCAACGCCGACACGCTCGCCGGTGACTTGGCGCGGGCGCTGCGAGCGAGCCGCGTCGTCTTCCTGACCGACGTGCCGGGCGTGCGCGGCGCCGACGGGGCCGTGATCCCGACGCTCTCGGAGGGCGAGACGGATCGCCTGATTGCCGAGGGTGTCATCACGGGTGGCATGATCCCGAAGGTCGCGGCCTGCCTGCGCTGCCTCGACGGGGTGCCGGAAGCAGTCATCCTGGATGGCAGCGTCTCCCACGTCCTGCGCGACCACGTGCTCGGCTCTGCAACTGCGGGGACGGTTTTCCGCAGCCGCTCCGCTGCCGACTAGCCAGCGTCTCTCGCTAGTCGGCTAATCTGGTATGGTGTAGCTCCACACTTGCGCGTGCTTTCGCGTCTGGGCGGCCGATGGCCGATTGGTCCCCTGGCACGATAATCTGAGAGGAGGCCCCTGATGGCGGTAGCAGCCCCGATCTCCCCGGCCACCGGTGACTTAGCGGAACGGGAATCCCAGCTCTACATGCGGACCTTCATCCGCATCCCGGTGGCCTTGGCCCGAGGCGAGGGCGTGTACGTGTGGGATGTCGCGGGCAACGAATATCTGGATTTCTTTGGTGGGATTGCGGTCAACGTGCTCGGCCACTGCCACCCGGCGGTGGTGCAGGCGGTGACGGAGCAGGTGCAGACGCTCATCCACACCACCTGCCTCTACTACACCTCGCCGCAGCTCGATCTGGGGCAGCTACTGATCGAGAACTCCTGCCTCGACCGCGTTTTCTACGTGAACAGCGGCGCCGAGGCCGCCGAAACCGCGATCAAGCTGGCCCGCAAGTGGGGCAAGCGCCACCACAACGGGGCCTACCGGATTATCACTGCGGAGAACTCGTTTCACGGCCGCACGCTTGGCTCCTTGGCAGCGACCGGACAGCCCCACTATCACCACGACTTTGCGCCGCTGCCGGCCGGCTTCTCCTATGTCCCGTACAACGACCTCGACGCCTTGCAGGCGGCCGTCACCGCTGAGACGGCGGCGATCATGCTGGAGCCGGTGATGGGCGAAGCCGGCGTCTACCCGGCCACCGCCGAGTATCTCCAGGGTGTGCGGCAGCTCTGCGACGATCACGGCATCCTGCTCATTTTGGACGAGATTCAGTCGGGGATGGGGCGCAGTGGCCGTCTGTGGGCCTACGAGACCTACGGTGTCGAGCCGGACATTATGACCCTGGCCAAAGGGCTGGCCGGGGGCATGCCGATTGGCGCCTGCCTCGCCAAAGAAGCGGCGGCGGCGTTCGAGCCGGGCGATCACGGCTCGACGTTCGGCGGTCACCTCGTCAGCTGTGCAGCCGGCGTGGCGACGCTGCGGACGATCATCGAAGAGGACATCCCCGCGAACGTGCGCCAGGTCGGCGCCGTATTGGGCGCCCGCTTGGCGGCGCTCGCGGCCGAAACCGGCGCCATTCAGGAGATCAGGCAGTCGGGCCTGCTGATCGGGATAGAGCTGCACGAGCCGGTTGCCGGCGCCGTGCTCACGCACTGCCTGGAGCGTGGCCTGCTGGTGAACAAGACTTCCGACACCACCATCCGGCTCGCCCCGCCGCTCATCATCAACGAGGAGCACGTAGACCAAGCCGTTGCTATTCTGGGCACGGCAATCAAGGCAGCAACAGCCGACTAACCCGGCGAAACCCCGGTCTGCATCCTCACCCCCATCCCCTCCCCCACTGGGAGAGGGGAGTCGCTATCAGTCGGACCGGGTGAGGGTAGTCAGGCGGGCTGCCGGACCGAAGGTAGATGACATATGGCAAGAGAGCGCTTAGTCCTCGCGTATTCCGGTGGGTTGGACACGTCGGTGGCGATCCGCTGGATTCAGGAGAAGTATGACCTGGACGTGATCGCCATGACGGTTGACGTGGGCCATCAGGGCGATGTCGAAGCGATCCGTCAGCGCGCCCTGGAGATTGGCGCAGTGGAAGCCGTCGTTTCGGATGCCAAGGACCTGTTCGTCAAGTATTTCGTCTGGCCGGCGCTGCAAGGCGGCGCCATCTACGAAGGTGACTACCTCCTCGCGACGGCGCTCGCACGACCGCTGCAAGCCTGGCTGCTGGTCGAAACCGCCGAGCAGTACGGGGCAACGGCGGTGGCGCACGGCTGCACGGGCAAGGGGAACGACCAGGTCCGCTTCGATGTCTCGATCAAGGCGCTCAACCCCGACCTGCGTATCGTCGCGCCGGTGCGCGAATGGCGGCTGACGCGCGACGAGGAGATCAGGTGGGCGGAAGAGCGCGGCATTCCCATTCCGGTGACGAAGCAAAGCCCCTTCAGCGTAGACCAGAACCTATGGGGCCGCTCCGTCGAGGCGGGCATCCTGGAAGACCCCTGGGCCGAGCCGCCCGACGAAGTGTGGGAGTGGACGGCCGACCCGCTCACCGCGCCGCAGGAGCCGGCCTACGTCGAGATCGAGTTCGAGCAGGGCATTCCCGTCGCGCTCGACGGTGACCGGCTCGATGGCGTGACCCTGATCGAGCGGTTGAGCAAGCTGGCCGGGGCGCACGGCGTCGGGCGCGTGGACCACATCGAGAACCGGCTGGTGGGGATCAAGTCGCGCGAGGTGTACGAGGCGCCGGCCGGGGTGGTGCTCTATCAGGCGCACCGCCAGCTGGAGAAGATGGTGCTCTCGAAGGAGCAGGCCCGCTTCAAGGAGACCGTCGCCAGCGAGTATGCCGCACTCGTCTACAACGGCCAGTGGTTCACCTCCCTACACCAGGACCTCGCCGCCTTCATCACCAGCAGCCAGCGCCACGCCACCGGCGCCGTGCGCGTGCGCCTGCACAAGGGCACCTGCCGCGTGGTCGGCCGGTCGGCGCCGGATGCGCTCTACAGCCACCAGCTCGCCACCTACGACACCGGCGACCAGTTCGACCACAGCGCCGCCGAGGGCTTCATCGCGCTGTGGGGCCTGCCGGTCCGCACGCAAGCCGAGCGCCAGCAGTTGCATCGCCCCGCCGAGCGACCCCGCCTCACCGGCAGCACCACAGTCGAGTAGCTAGTGGCCAGTGGCTAGTGACCAGGAGAACGGGCCGCCGGCCACAGACCACCGGTTGTTTCGGCTGATTGCAAGGTTTCACCTCGGCTAATCGAAAGGTTTGGGTGCAGCCGAGCGCCAGCAGTTCCGTGGTCAGTGGTCAGGAGAATGGGCAGAGGCCCACTCGCATGGCGGTTTGGTAGCCGCGCCTCATTACTGTCCCGTGTTGTCGAGTGCTTGCATACGCCGCTCGATATCGGCCTTGAGGCTGTCGTCGCCGGCCTTTTGGGCTAGAGCCAACGCAGCCTCGAAATCGGACTGCGCCTCTGCGGTGCTGCCCAAGGCGGCTTTAGCAATTCCCCGGTTGTTGTGGGCTTTGGCATAGTTAGGTTGGAGGAGGATCGCCTGATCAAAGTCGGCGATAGCGGACTCGTATCTTTTGAGTTTGTTCTTTGTGTGACCCCGACTGTTGTAGGATACAGCAACGCCCGGTTGGAGGAGGATCGCCCGATCAAAGTCGGCGATAGCGTCGTCATAGCGGCCTAGTTCAGTCTTTGCGTTGCCCCGATTGACATAGGCTCCGACATAATCTGGCTGGAGGCGGATGGCCTGATCGCAGTCAGCGAGGGCCTCGTCTTGGCGGCCCAGGCTGCTCTTTGCAGCGCCCCGATTGTTGTAGGCTGGGGCCAAATCCGGCTGGAGACGAAGTGCCTGATCGTAGTCGGCGATGGCGTCGTCATAGCGGCCGAGCCTGTTCTTCACATTGCCCCGATTGACGTAGGCCCCGGCCAGGTCCGGCTGGAGGTGGATGGCCTGATCGTAGTCAGCGAGGGCCTCGTCTTGGCGGCCTAGGTTGCTCTTTGCAGTACCCCGATTGGCGTAGGCTCCGGCCAGGTCCGGCCGGAGGCGGAGTGCCCGGTCGTAGTCCGCTATAGCCTCCTTGTACCGGCCTAGCCTGCCCTTTTCGTTGCCTCGATTGACGTAGGCTTTGGCATAGTCCGGTTTGAGCAAGATCGCCCGGTCGTAAGCGTGAATCGCTTCCTGTACTCTAGTTTCCACTGCTTTCTCCATGCCTTCCCTCCTCTAGGAGATAACCAACGGAGAACCAAGCGTGAGCAGCAAGGTCGTCGTCAATTCCTTCCGCAACATTAGCGATAGATTTCCACCTCTCGATAGCCTCCTCGAATCTACCTTCTCGTTGGAGTGATCGGGCTTCAGAGACGGCATTCTCTAGCGGAGAAATAACACTACTTTCATCAACTCTTTCTACGAGCCACAAGAGAGGTGTGTTAGAAGCAGGGGAATCTACTGAAGATACCCCAGAATACTGCCGGATGCCTTGTTCTATCTCTCCCTGCGCTAAGGATTTTTCTAGTTCATCCTCAGCGTCCTTTACTTCAAACAAAAGCGAGAAGATCCAGAGCGAAGCTTTTCGCGCTATTTCAATGACCTTCATCTCGGGTATACCTTTACTGCCACTATGGTATTGCTCGTTCCGGTGGTCGTGTATCCAGATGATATTGGGCTTTTCTACACACCACGAAATCTTACGTTCTTTAATCTCGAATTCAAGGAAATCAATTTTCGTGTGATAGTTGTTAAGCCATTTATCGACTTTATCTTTCTTATATTCGCGTCCCCTGCGTTGGATCGGCTTCAGCGTGAGATAGGTTGTGATTGCCACTTCGATAGCGTTGTCAAAGCTGATAAGGGCGATACGCCTGTCGAAGTCCTGACCATTGCGAAGGTGGCCCTCCGCATGAACTATCAATTCAAAGGGGCCGCTAGCCCAGATCGGAATCTCGCTCATATGCTCATCCTCTCCATAGAGCACCCGGCGTCCCTCACCCGAAATGAGCCTAGGCAATAGTGTATCACGGTGAGTGGTGAGGTGGCGGCGCGGCATCGGGGTCGGATGGCAAACTGTGCAAACGTGCAGTATAGTTATCAGGTGAGGCCGAGAGCATGACGCGGGGATTGACCAACCGGCAGCGTGAGGTGTTGACGCACATTCGCGCCGCCTTGGAGCGGACGGGCCGTCCGCCGACGCTGCGGGAGCTGGGAGCGCGGCTCGGCATTCGCTCGACCAACGGCGTGCGCGATCATCTGGAGGCGCTCGTCGCCAAAGGCTATCTGGCCCGCGATCCTCATAGCGCCCGCGGCCTGCGCCTGCTCCAAGCGCCGCCGCCCGCGGTGCCGGGAGTGCGGCGCGTGCCGTTGCTCGGTGGCGTCGCCGCCGGCAAGCCCATCTTTGCCGACCAGGAGCTAGGCGATGCCTTGCTCCTCGACGAGCGCGTCGTGCCGAACGGCGGGGCGGTGTTCGCCCTGCGCGTTCGCGGCGATAGTATGCGCGACGCCGCCATCAACGATGGCGACTACGTAGTCGTGCGCGAGCAGCGCAGCGCCGAGCCGGGCGATATCGTTGTCGCCCTGCTGGAGGATGAAGCAACGGTCAAGCGCTTCTTCCCGGAGCGCGACTATGTGCGGCTCCAACCGGAGAACAGTCGCCATGCGCCGGTCATCGTGCGGCGAGACGACCGCAGCATGCGCCTGCTCGGCAAGGTGACCGCTGTGATCTCGCGCCGGCCCTAGTCGAGCCGGTGACGATCCTTGTAGTGACAACTATCGGTATGCCGCCGGGGGATGAGGAGTGAGGACATGCTTGCAATTGGCGAGGAAGCACCGGATTTCGCGGCGCTGACCGACACGGGTCAGACTTTCCGGCTCTCCGATTGGCGTGGCCACCGGCCCATCGTGCTGTTCTTCTATGTCCGCGATTTCACAGCCGGCTGAAGCACCGAGCTACGAGCGTTCGGCGAACGCTACGCGGAGTTTCGGCGGGCCGGCGCCGTTGTCATCGGCGTAAGCGCCGATAGCGCTGAACGCCAGCGCGCGTTCCGCGAAGAGCTTGGCGTGAGCATGCCCCTCATCCCCGATACCGACAAAGCGATCGCTACCCTCTACGGGGCCAGGCAGCTCTTTGGCCGCCTGGCGGTCCGGGTCACCTATGTGATTGACACGGCGGGCATCATCCGCTCCGTCAGCACCCACCGCCTCCACGTCGGCCGCCACAGCAGCGAGGCGCTAACGGTAGTGCAGGAGCTTGCCGCGGCCGCCGGTTTGGAAGAGCAGCAACCCTAACCGCTGCCCTCCAGCCTCAACTTGCCGACTGGGATAGGCATGGCCCAAGCCCTAGGGGCGCAGCACGCTATGCCCGTCCCCCTGCGAAGGGGGGGGGTACGCGAGGGAGTGGCGATGGAGTTTAGGCGCTGGTTCGTGATGGGTCTCGGTATCGGCTGTGGCTTCGGGGTGGTGCTGCTCGTGGGGCGGGTGGTGCTGTGGGGGAGCCTGGCGGCCTTTGGTAGCGGGGGCTGGTATGGCTATGCGCCGCTGGTGGGGTGTCCGTAGTTGACAAATCGGCGCCGCGGTGGCGGCCTTGGGGGAGATACGAGCGATACTCGCTGTGCTGTCTGTTGACCATGGCCTGCTGGAGAGCGATGTGCGTGGTGGTGGTTTCTGTTCACGAGCCTCTTTATGAATCGGCGTGACCACAGGATTTTGGTGGAATGTTTGAAGCAGATAGCACTCCTCCCGTTTGATAAGCATAGTCGAATAATTAGGCTTATGGTGCAGTATGTGGATACAGCGAAGGAGAATAGAGCGGTGTTCTTGAGCAATCTTATTGACGATGATCGGGAGATAGTGGAGCAAATCCTTGACAAGATCAACGTTGTGCAGTTGGCGTATGCTCTGGATGAAGCATTTGATAAAGGAGGGAATATCAAGAAGCGTGGCGAGCGTCCACGATAGCCGGCGTGCTTGACAGAGTGGCGCCGGTACGGCGGCATGGAGTGGTGGCTGGTGCGGGGGGGGGGCATCATTCAGGGCTTATCCCTTTTGCTTTCCACTTCGCGTTCGCTTCGTCTGACCAGAGTTCCCAGAAGATTAGCACACAGTCGGGGCACCAGTTCTTGTTCCAGTCTGGAGTTGCGATGAGATGTTGCAGTTGGCTCTGAGGACGGATTTCGAGGCGCTCGACGGTGCGCTCAGAGTTTCTTCCTGATCCTCTGTATCGAGTGTGGTAATGATTGATGTGGAAGTGAAAATGGTAGTTGCTTGACATGGTTTCTCTCTCCTGGCCCGGTTGGTGCGGCTGTGTTTATGCCGTGCTGGTCTTACTCTCTGTTGGCCATCCGGACTCACTGGCCGCATCCCTAGCTTCTGTTTTAGAATACGGTTAGGGAGAGTGCGCCATGGCGACAGCGACGCCGGAGCCGCTAGGCGAGTCCTCTGAGTTTACGAACGGTCTCCTGAAATACCTGATTTGTGTGGCTGGTGTGCGTGGGAAAGTGCGGCTGGTGCGGCAGAGCATCGAGCACGAGTTCTATGATCTCGGTAATGGTGACTTCGACACACCCGCACCGGGAACACTGCTGAGGACGATGTATCATGTGGATGGGTCCGATGATCTCGTCCAAGAAATTGCACTGGCCGCAGTGGAGTATCGCCGCAAACATTATGGTAAGCCTCCTTCTTCTTCCTCAGTGAGGGAGTAGGCGAGGGAGCGGTCGTGTCGCCCCCTCGCTGAGTGGTGATGACGGCCCACCGGTATCGTTGCCGGTGGGCCGTCGTCACTTACGGGCCTCGTTGTTAATTCAGCTACGAGCGAGCGCATTAGTTCGAGGGTCATGGTGTCCACCTCCCTTCGTCGGCGTGGTGCGGCCGCGGTGGCCTCTCTCCCTATCCATGCCGCACGATAGGCGTGGTGTTTGTGAAGGCCGCGGGGGCTAGGCAGCGTAATAGTTCCCCTGCGAAGCGGGGGGGCCAGAGCCTAACCGCCGCACTCCCCCTCTCTACATGGTGGAGAGGGGGCCGGGGGGTGAGGATTGGATAAGCCGCCCCTACTCGCGCGGTAGCGGGAACGTGACCTTGCGGTTGCCTTCGTGCTGCGAGCGGAGGATGCCCAGCAGGATTTCGACCGTGTGGAGTGCGTCGGTGGCCGGAGAGATCAGCGGCGCCGCTGGCTCTCGCCCGGCAGCCTGCGCGTCAAGGTGCTGTGCTAGCTCCTCGATCCCGGCAAGCTGCGCCTCGTAGGTGTGCGCCGGAGCGTCGAGCGGGCGCTGGCCGCCTTCATCCCACACCTCCATCCCGCCGTCGCTGGCGCGGATGCGGCCGCGCTCACAGAGCAGCTCGAAGGCCCAGCCTCTGGCCTCCGGCGTTTTCGTCAGGCTGACGTGTGACCGGATTCCATTGCGAAAGCGCACGTAGACATCGGCGCCAGGGTCGGTCGCCGGGTCTCTCCCGCCATCACCGGCATAGGCCGGTCCGTAGTCGTGGTGCATATCCGCCAACTCTGCGACCAGCCATTCCGGCTCCGAGCCGACCAGGAAGCACAGCATGTCAATGAGATGGGTGCCGTTGCGGAACATCATCGCTCGCGGGCCGGTCATTGTGGCTACGACCTGTCGCAGGGCGCCAAGCTCCTCACTGGCTACGAAGTCGCGGAGGTGAATCCACGGTCCGCGCAGCCGCCGCGTGTGATCCACCGACAGGGGAACGCCGTGCTCGGCGCACGCCGCGATCATCCGATCAGCGTCGGCCAGGGTAGTAGCGAGGGGCTTCTCGCAGAAAATGCCCTTGACGCCGGCTGCAACCCCATCCACGACCATATTGGCGTGCAGGTGGTCGGACGTGGCGACCGAGAGCAGGTCCAGCCGCTCCTCGCGCAACATCGCTTTGTAGTCGGTGTAGGTGTTGACCTCCGGCCACACGTCACCCCACGTCGTGCGGAAGCCGTCCAGTAGCTCGGTCTTAAGCTCGCACACGGCCACCACGTCCACGCGCGGCACCTGCGCGTAGGCCGCGGCGTGGCTACCCCCTTGCGTCGCGCCCAGGGCCGGGTGCGCCGGAGCCGCTCCCCGCCCGGCTGCGATGCCCGACAACCCGATGATTCCCGCGCGATAGTGCCCTGCTGAGGATGTTGCTGTGTTCATGGCCATCCTTTCTTGTAGCGCCGGCTGCTACACGCTGCTACGTTCGCTCGATCCACACCGGCGTAGACCAGGCCATCGGCACGCGGCCGCGGATACGGTCGCGCTGACGCACCCGGAGATAATACAGCGCAGCGGGCGGTGGGTCGGGATCTTCCCACTCTAGGCGCAGGTCCAGCTCGCCCTGCCCGGTGAGCGTATGGACTACTTGGAAGGCGGCCGTCGCATCGCCGTTCCGGGCCGCCGCGCCGCTCAGATCGCCACGGATCACTTCAAGACGGTCCAGCGCGGCGGTGCCGGCCACTGCCGCGGCGATATGGGCCGGGCCGTCTACCTGCACGTGTGCCCCCGGCATAGCCCCCACCACGGACCAGTCGAGCAGGATGCGCTCACCGGTCGTGCCATACGTCCGGCGGGTACGGAGGGAGTCGAAGATAGCCTCGCGGGTGAGCCGCGGCGCCTGGACTGCGGCCAAGCCGGTCTGACGGAGGCCGGGCTGCGCCTGATGGTTGTCGGACGAGCAGATAACCCCGAGGCGCTGCCCCGTCAGCCAGACATCCCAGGCGTAGTGCGGCCCTGGCGCCGACGTGTTGAGCGAGAAGTCACAGCGCTCGTAGGCCAGCGGATGGTCGGCATCCACGCACTCGCACTGGCCATGACCGGAGTATATCTCGATCACCGGCCGGTACGGATTTTCGCCTTGCGCGGGATGCTGCCAGTCGGGGTTCGGCCCGGTACCACCCGGTACTGCTCCCTGAGCGAGTGGCGAGAACATCACGCCCGTATGGTGGGGGATGGTCAGCACAGCGTCGCTCCCGCCGACTTCGCGCTCCAGATGGTGCCAGAGGTCGGGTAGCGTGCCGCGGTTGGCGCCGAAGAGCGGTCCGCGCGCACCGCGATAGTACACGTTGTGGTGCGCCCAAGGGCTGCTGAACGTGCCCTCGTAGCCCAGGATCGTGACAAACTGCCCCGGTACGTGGTGCCGCGCGACATCGTTGGTGATGCGCTGCCACTGCTCATCGGTCAGCGTTTCGGCGTGGTCACTCAAACAGTAGAAGTCGAGCGCCGCCACCTCGCGGGCGTAGGTGAAGGGGCGCCCGCCGGTGGCGTCAAAACTGTGCAGCGAGTGCGAGTGCAGATCGCCCCAGTAGATCGGTCGCGCCGCGCCGGCGGTCGCCGTGACGCGAACGGGGTTGCTCACCGCTTCGAGGCCGCTGGCCGGGCCGCCGACAATCCGCGCCGTCAGGCGCAAGATACCGTCCGCGCGGGGGGTAATCGGAATGCGGAGCACGCCCTCGTGCCGGGCCGGTACTGCGACCCGCGCGGGATACTCCGCTGCACCGGTCACGGTGCCCAGGACGACCGTACCACTAGCTGCGGAGACGGCATTCTGCCAGCCGTCGAGTACGGCGAGGTGCAGCACCCCGGTCTCGCCGACGGCCAGTTGCGAGGGCAGCAGCGCCGTAAGCTCCACCGGCTCGGCGCCCCGCCCCGCCAGGGTGCCGGTGGCTGCACGGTGTAGGGCGGTGAAGTGCCCGGTCCCGCCGGAGTCTATTGCGGCGCGTAGCGCCTCGGTCCCATGGGGATGGAGCGGAGCGGCAAAGCCCCGGCTGCCGCCCCGTTGATCGCCGTAGACGATCTCGATTGTGTCTCCCGCGTCGAGGCGCCCGCGCCGCACCCGTACTTCGGTCACGAAAGCGTAACGATGCTCGCGGCCATCAAGCCCTCGCCGGTTGGCCTTGACGTACTCGTCGGTCGTGCCGCCGTGTACGGTGCAGGTTAGCTCGACACCCGGTTTGGCGCAGCGGGCGGTCACGTAGTTGTCGGCGGCGGGGGCCGTGCTCTGTGCGCCATGCGAGGAGTTCCGGTACCACACGTGCCAGGTTTCGGGAAGCTGCACACGCACCGCCGCTCCCGCCGCCAACCCCAGCGCACCCACCCGATAGCTGACGACCCACGTGCCCCACTCCCCGGCCGTGCCGGCGGCCGGCATGACGGTGGCTTGACCTAGCTCGTGATCCCTGGCCATGAACTACGCTCCTCTCGCCGCAGTGCCATGGAGTCTCGCCTGTAGCGGCGCTCGCTGTCCACTCGCCAAGGGGATGACAAGACCGCGTACAATGAAGGGACGCAGCGGGTGCATACGCAGCACGGCCGGCTGGCGGCGCAGACCACCGGCAGAAAGGAAGAGCCGTATGGAGCAGCGGCGTCTCGGACGCACGGAGCATCGGAGCACGGTCGTTATCTTGGGCGCGGTGGCGTTCGGGCGCGTGCCGCAGTCGGAGGCGGATCGCTCCATCGAGCTGGCGATGCAGCACGGCGTCAATCACATTGACGTGGCGCCCAGCTATGGGGAGGCCGAGCTGCGGCTAGGCCCTTGGCTCGCTCGCCACCGCGACGACTTTTTCCTCGCCTGCAAGACCACCAAGCGCAGCCGGGAGGAAGCGCGGGAAGAGCTGCATCGGTCCCTCGACCGCCTGCGGGTTTCTACGCTTGACCTCTACCAGCTGCACGCGGTGAAGACCGTGGATGAGCTTGACGCGGTGCTGGCGCCGGGCGGAGCTATCGAGGCCCTCGTCGAGGCGCGCGACGCCGGCTTGGTCCGGTTCCTCGGCATCACCGGCCATAGCCTGACGGCCCCGGCCACACACGCCGAGGCATTGCGGCGCTTCGACTTCGACACCGTGATGTTCCCGCTCAACTACGTCCTGTGGTCCAATCCGGCTTATCGGCATAGCGCGGAGAATCTGCTGGCGCTGGCCCATAGCAAGGATGTCGGGGTCCAGATTATCAAATCTATCGGGCATAGCGGCTGGGGTGATCGAACGCGCACCCACCGCACCTGGTATGCCCCCTTCATGGAGCAGGAGGACATTGATACTGCGCTCCGGTTCGTCCTGTCGCAGCCGGTAACCGCAGCGCCGTCGGCCGGTGATGTCCACCTCCTGCCGAAGGTACTCGACGCTGCCGAGCGTTTTCAGCCGATGGATCCACAGGAGCAGGAGGCGCTGGTACGCGCCGGCCGCGCGCTCGCCGCGGCGGCGCCGGAGCCGCTGTTTGCTGCCTGATGGGGCACCCGCCCTATATTCCCGCGCACGCGGGAATGACCGGGAAATGTCAACCTAGAAGTGGTCAAGCTCCCACATGTGCGGATAGCCGGCCGGGAACAGGCCGCGGATCGTCGCTAGGTCGCCAGCGTCGGCGCCGCCGTGCTCGCGCCAAAGCTCCTCAATACCGCGGCAGCCCATCAGAAGCTGGAGCAGCTGTTGTTGGGGTGGCCGAATCTGCAACGTGGGGCCAACTCCGAACTCCAGGCGAGCCTGACCGGCGTCCGGGCAGTCAAACTCGACGCTGCCGGGCCGCGCCTCGACCGGCAGCGCCCGTATGCGGGCGGCGATGCCTGGCTCAATCGCTGCTGCCAATGCGGCCAGGTCCACGATGCGGCCCATGCCGCCGTGATTAGCCGGGTGCGTGATCTCGACCTTGCAGCCGATTCCGCGGAGCAGTCCCATCAGCGGCTCATCAGGGGGCAGCGGGAGCCGCAGCCGCTCTTGGCGTCGCGCGAGCGCTGCTTGCCCGAGACAAGCGATCAGGCTGGCGCCGGCAGTGGGCACGTGCTCGGCCGGCACGATCACATCCATAACCGAAAGGGAGGCCGGGTCGCCCTCGAGGAGCATGTATCCAGTGGGGTGAGCGGACTCTGCGGCCACCAGAATCCGACTCGGATGCCCCCACCACACCTCTTCCTCCAACGCCTCGTAGAAGGCGCGAGTGCGTCGAACGGCGCCACTGCGGCATGCGTTGACGCGCGTATACAGGTCGAGCAGCCCGGCGTGATCCTCTGGGCGCGCCGGGCGGACGGTTGTCGTGGCCGATAGACGCTCGGCATCGCGCACGGCCACTGAGACTGCATACTCGGGCAGCACCGGGATGTAGTCGAAACGGTGATAGTAGTCGGGAATGCCGAAGAGGACCGAGACGGCGTAGCGCTCGCGCTCCATGTACGACACGGCCTCTCGCATGAGGCGACTAGCGCACCCTTTGTCGCGGTGCTGCGACTGGACCACCACGTTGGCGATGCCGCCCATCCGTACCCAAGCACCGTAGAGGCGCATGGTGAGGTCATTCACCTCGGCTCTGCCGACGGTCTGGCCGGCCACGACCAGGCTCAGTTTGCACTTCCTACGCTGCGGCCCGTCCACCTGCTCGAATCGAATCTCCGGTTCCATCTGGCTCCACTCCTCGCTTCACCCTCGCCCCTGACAAGGGCTGGGCGGCGGCGTGTTCACTATACTTGCCTACCATGACTACACCCGAACCGCCCTACTTTCTCGGTATTGACATCGGTACAACGGGTATTCGTGCCGTCGTGTTCGACGCCGGAGCGCGGGTCGTCGCGGCAGCACGCCAGGATTGCCACCTCTACGCCCCACACGCAGGCTGGGCGGAACAGGACCCGGACGAGGTGCTCACGGCCACGAACGCCGTAGTCCGCGCAGCCGCGGGACTGGCCGCCGAAGAGCTAGGAACTCTCCGGCCGCCCATCGCGGCCATCGCGTTCAGCGCTATCTTGCACACGATCATCCCCGTGGATCATCGTGGCGTAGCTCTGGGACGCTCCATCATGTGGGCGGATACCCGGAGCCTGCCGTTTGCAGAAGAGATCAAGCACGAGTACGACGCGCATCGTCTCTACTCCCGCACCGGTTGCCCCGTGCATCCGATGTACTCGCCCGCCAAGCTGCGGTGGTACCGTGCCCATCGAGCCGAGGTCTTCCGGCAAGCAGCCCGGTTCATCACGATCAAAGAGTACGTCCAGGCCGATTGGCTGGGGCCGGTACCCGTAGACTACTCGCTGGCCTCCGGCACCGGGCTGCTGGACTTGGCCACCCGCGAGTGGGATGCCGAGTCGTTGGAGACGGCGGGCATCGGCCCGGAACGGCTGGCGTCACTCGTGGACACCACGGCGGTCGTCGGAACCCTCCCGGCGGCGACGGCCGAGCGATTGGGGCTGCCGCCGGGCTGCCCCGTCGTCTCCGGAGCCGGGGATGGCCCCCTCTCGACGCTGGGGACCGGTTGCGTGGAGCCGGGGCAGTACACGGCGATGGTGGCCACGAGCGGCGCCGTGCGCGCTGTCACGGACCGGCCGGTGACCGATCCGCAAGGCCGCAACTGGTGCTACTACCTGGCCGAGGGGCGCTGGGTTGCCGGCTGTGCGATCAATAACGCTGGGCTGGCGGTGCGCTGGCTGCGCGACCAAGTGCTCGCGGCTCCGCCGATGCCCGGCGAGGCCAGCAACCCGACAGTGAGCGCCGACGAGGTAGACCGATGGGCTGCCGCCGTGCCCCCCGGCGCGGATGGCCTCATCATCCTGCCCTTCCTCACGGGGGAGCGCAGCCCCTATTGGAACGCTGCTGCC
Organism: Chloroflexota bacterium; assembly: GCA_965238265.1. Taxonomy (GTDB): domain Bacteria; phylum Chloroflexota; class UBA11872; order UBA12225; family JAJDUF01; genus JAJDUF01. The sequence continues at coordinate 192,979 of OZ250185.1, forward strand.
CGCGGTGTCGTGTTTGGTCTGTCGCTGGCGCATCATCGCGGACATCTGGTGCGGGCGATGCTGGAGGGCATCGGCTACCGGATGCGCAGCATTCTCGATGCCCTGACCGAGGTCGCCGGCCCGGTGACCGAGGTACGGGCGGCCGGTGGATTTATCGGCTCGCCCGTCTGGTTGCAGATTGTGGCCGATGTGCTCGACCAGCCACTGCACCTGCCGGTGACACAGGAAGCGTCGGCGCTCGGCGCTGCGATGCTGGCGATGCGTGCCACCGGCCACGTGGAGCGGTTCGCGGAGCTGCTGCGGTTCGTACAGGTTGAGGGCGCATGCCAGCCGAATCCGGCGAACGTGCAAACCTACCGCCGCCTCTACGACCTCTACATGCGCCTCTATTGGCGGCTCCAGGACGATTTTCGGGAGATAGCCGACTTCCAGGCCGCAGCCATTGACTCCTGAGCGCCTACCTCGCTGGCGCTTGGATCACCCCCCGGAATCCACATCCCCCTGCGGAGCGGGGGGACCATAGGGGGGCGGTAACACGCTGTTGCGCTTGGTGCATGGCGGGGTCAAGCTACTTCCGACCTGCTTCCAGGGCGCGGTGCGCCGTGAGCGTCCTGAGGAGCGATCCGGCCAGCCGGCGATAGAGTGCCGCCAAGCGGCCGGCGTGAGCGGCACTTTTCGCATGAGCGGATAGAAACTGCCTAAGCTCCGCACCGAGATCATCGGGGAGGTGCTCCAAGACGTCGGTCGTCCGGCCATCCGTTAGTAGGCTCTTCCGCACCCGGCACTTGGCTGTCGCTGGGGATTGTTGTTGCCCCGCTGCTAGCTGCTCGGCCAGAAAGTCGAGCACGTCCTGACGGACCAGGTGAATTTGGCTCTCCTGAAGCGCAGGATCCGGCTGCTGCCGAGAAGCGACATCAACTGCCATTGTGCTTACCAGTGTACCACTAGATTCTACCGAGGACTACCGGCCAACATTGCAGAGTCACCCACCGTGCCACCGCCTCTGCGACTTCCTCGCGGCGGAGGTAGAAGAACTGGAGCCGGCCAGCAAAGAGCTCCTCAAATAGATTGTCTGGCCTGACAAAGTGTAAGTCGAGTAGGTAGATGGCGAGGAAGTCCGCGACCTCCAACTCACCAGGACCTGAGCGCAACCCATGCCGGCGAAGCATTATGCGCTCACGCCGATAGACAGCCTCGACATAGCTACAGAACCGCGCCAATGGCCTGGTGGGCCGAGCGCGTCAGTCGCCGTTCTCGCCGGATTTGCGGCGGCGGCTACTGCGGAACCCGATGACGGTGATGACACCGGCTGCAACGACGAGGCCGATCAGCACGGGGCGGCCGAGCGGGCCGAGATAACGGCCCCAGAAGCCCATTGTGCGGGCGAGCATGCCGTCCGCCGACTCTGAGGCGTCGGGTGCTACGCCAGCCCGCGGCGCTGTGCTCGGGCCGGACTGCGCGCCGCCTTGCAAGGCCGCGCGCCAGCGCTCATCGAGTTCGCCTACCGTCACGCCCAAGGCTCGCTCGAATGCATCGTCCGTTGCGTTGCCCTCTCTGATGGCTGCGAGCAGCGCTTTCAGCTTCTGTGCCCCGAACTCCTCGACGATGTACCGGAGCGCAGAGTAGCTTTCCACATAGGCGATAGTCAGCTCCTGCTCTGTTGCAGGAAAGCTCCCATTCAACGATCTGAGGGAGAAGAGCTGCCCGTCACGGTCGAGCTGACGCAGGGCGTCAATGTTCTCCGGAGCGATCTCATCACCGGCCAGAAACAGTGAAAATCCCTCGGTAAGCCAGCGAGGAGGAGCGTTGAAGGCATTCTGTGTGCGCTGGAGGAACACCGCATGCAGGACCTCGTGCCGAATAGTCTGGGCATTGGCTTCCGGCTGATCCGTCATCAGCATGAAGATGCGGTCTGTGCCGATAGTCAGACCGCTACTGACCACCTGGAGGGGCGCGAGGGCGATGACGTAGTCCTGTTGATCCGCATAGACGAAGATTTTGACCTGTTTCTCCAGGGTAAGGCTATATTCCTGCTGCAAGAGGCCCAGCACAGCCCGGATCTCTTGCAGCAACGCTTGGCTCGCGGCTTCGCCAGGCGCATACGAATGAAGCGTGATGAACCCATCAGTCGTCTTGCGCCAGTCGAAGCGAGTGTCATCGAAGGCAACCTGCTGCGGCTCGGTCGTCCACTGATTCCCGCTGACCGTTTCTACCTTCCAGTAGTAGTTGATCTCGCTGCCAGGCACGAGCACCTGCCGTACCGGCCAACGGAATTCGGCCTCGACCGTCCGTCCGGGGCGGAACGTTGGGCTGGCTTCCAGCAGCACTGGGGAATCCGCGAGTGAGTACAACAACCTGACGCGCTCGATGGTACTGCCTGGATCGCTGGCGATGAGTCGAAAGAGGATTTCGTCGGGAAAGGTCACTTGCGCCGTGTTCGCCGTGACGTTTAGCTCGGCTGGAGGGCGCAGCACGGCCGGCGCAGCCGCGAGCGCCGACCAGCCCAGCGTGAGCACCAGGCCGAGACCGAGGAGCAGGGCGCGGAATGCACCGGACAGCGCACGGCTTGACGGGTGAAGCGGAGTTGCTGCCATGACGAAATGCCGGACCTGGCACCGCCTCCCTTTCCAGGCGTCGGTTTCCACTGCCTGATTATAGGTCATACCCCAGGACCGAGACAGACCTTGTTGCCGAGAGATAGAGAAGGCCCCCCTATGGCCCCCCCGCTGCGGCAGGGGGGCGGCGTGTTCCCTCCCCCGTCGCAACGGGGGGGGGCAGGGCGGGAGCCTAGTGAGGTGAGGCGCCCCCGGCTGCCTCACCCCGGTAGCAACGACCCGGTAGCCGTCGCTTGGCTAGTCCTGGTATACTCAGAGCCACAGACGTACTTGTATAGGAAGTGAGGTGCCGAGCGGCGAAAGTGGGCTAGGCCCACTTTCTCTGTTTCTGGCGCCCTGAGCGGAGACTGCTCGGTCGTGACACGCACTGCGGCTGAGTAGCGATACATGAGGCAATGTCGTGAGGAATGATTTCTCTGCGGCCATGGCGCAGATTACGGCGGAGAAGGGGCTGCCCCGCGACGAGGTCTTGAATATGGTCGCAGGGGCGATGGTCAGCGCCTACAAGCGCGACTTCGGGGGTGAAGAGGAGCTCGTCGCCGAGCTTACCCCCCAGACCGGCGAGCCGCGCGTGTTCGCCATCAAGCTCGTGGTCGAGACGGTCGCCGATCCGGTGCTGGAAGTCACGCTCCCGGAGGCCCTGAAGGTTGACCCGGAGGCCAGCATCGGCATCTCGGTCAGAATTGATATCACCCCCCCGAGCTTCGGCCGTATTGGCGCGCAGGCAGCCAAGCAAACCATCATGCAGCGCTTGCGCGAGGCCGAGCGCGACCATGTCTATCACGACTTCATTGATCGTGAGGGAGACATCGTCAGTGGCATCTTCCGCCGGGCCGAGCCACGGGGCATGATCGTTGATCTGGGTCGCGTCGAGGCGCTCGTGCCGCCGGGCGAGCAAGTGGCGAGCGAGCGCTTCCGCATTGGCACCCGGCTGCGGGCGCTGCTGCTGGAGGTCAATCGTGCGCCCCGGGGTTACCTGCTGGTCGCTTCCCGTGCCCACAAGGGTTTCGTGCGGCGCTTGCTGGAGCTAGAGATTCCCGAAATCTACAATGGCAGCGTCGAAATCCGGTCTATTGCGCGTGAGCCAGGCTCGCGTACCAAGGTGGCGGTTCAGAGCCATCAAATCGGCCTGGACCCTGTGGGAGCCTGTGTCGGACAGCGTGGTATCCGCATCCAGAACGTCGTCAATGAGATCGGGGGCGAGAAGATTGACGTCGTGCGGTGGCACAAAGAGACACCCACGATGGTGGCGAGCGCGCTCGGCCCGGCGCGAGTCCACAACGTCGAGTTGAGCGAAGAGGACAAGACTGCCTATGTGACGGTGCCGCACGCGCAGTTCTCGCTCGCCATCGGCAAAGAAGGGCAGAATGCACGCTTGGCGGCGCGGCTGACCGGGTGGCGGATTGACATAAAGAGCGATCAGCCCTCAGAAGAGGGCGAGGCTGTCGCCAGTGCTGTCGCTTCACCGTCTGAGGGGACCGGGTCGCCGGGCAGCCCGGCCCCCTCAGAAGAGAGGGCGAGGCTGTCGCCAGTGCTGTCGCTTCACCGTCTGAGGGGACCGGGTCGCCGGGCAGCCCGGCCCCCTCAGAAGAGGGCGAGGCTGTCGCCAGTGCTGTCGCTTCACCGTCTGAGGGGACCGGGTCGCCGGGCAGCCCGGCCGGAGCGGCATGAGCGGCGGCCGGCGTGGCTCCAAGCCGCGCCATGTGCCCCAGCGCACCTGTATCGGCTGCCGCCGCATCGCAGCCAAGAAAGAGCTAGTCCGCATCGTGCGTACCCTGGAGGGCCACGTCGAGGTTGACGAGACGGGCAAGCGGAATGGTCGTGGCGCTTACATCCATCGGGGTCGGGCCTGTTGGTCACGGGCATTGCGCCGCGGTGCAGTGGAGCGTGCCCTGAAGACCGCGCTTACCGAGTTGGATTGTCGCCACCTCGCAGCGTATGAGGCGTCCCTGTCGCTGGTTGCCGCTGCCGAGTCGACCGGCGCGGCGGCCGGGAGTAGCGGGTAGGAGCTGCGGCCACCGGCGGCCGTTGCCCAGCACATCCTTACTCGCTGGCCCTCTACCCCGAAGGGAGGCTGCTGCCGTGATGGCTGACTCGGACTGGTCGGAAGCAAAACGGGCGCGAGCTGCCGCGGCTCGTGTGCGGCGACGTATTATCTTCAACGATGACTCGCACGACTTGGCGTTGGCGGACGCGAACACGCCGGAGGGTTTCCTAGCCCACCGTATTGCGCCCCTGGCGGACACCCACGTTGACACGATCTCCTGGTCCGTGCTGTGTGGGCAATTCGACGCGCCAGCCTACGACAGCAAGGTCCAGCCCATCTACGGCGACGCGCATGGCGGGCCGATGCACTACTGGCCGCGCGTGACTGCAAACGTGAAGGCGCTGGCGCGAGCGGGTCACTGCCCTCTGCAGCTGGTCGTGGATTTCGCGCACGATCATGGGATGGAAGCCTTCGCGTCGGTCCGCATGAACGACGTACACGATAGCTTCATGGGACCCAACGCCATGACGGTCTGGAAGCTCACGCACCAAGAGCTGCTGGTTGACACGCGGGGCATCCTCCCGGAGTTCGAGCTTTACACGACCGCGCAGGACTTCTCCCACCCGGAGGTACGCGAGCGGAAGCTGGAGATCATCGGCGAAATCTGCGACCGCTACGACGTGGACGGCTTCGAGCTGGACTATATCCGCCATCCCGTTCTGTTCAGCCGCCGGGTGCGCGGCGAGCCGTGTTCGCTGGACGAGATCGAGACCATCACGGCGTTGATGCAGGAGATTCGCAGCCTGACGGACGCCGCAGCCGCGCGGCGGGGCCGGCCGCTGCTCATTGCCGTGCGTGTGCCGGACACGTTCATCCGCTGCCTCATCAACGGGCTGGATGTTCGGACGTGGCTGGCCCGCGATCTGACCGACATCATCATCGCCGGTGGCGGGTACGCGCCGTGGTCGCTGCCAGCCGCGGCGTGGATGGCCGCGGCGCGGCCGCACGGTGTACCGGTCTATCCGTGCGCCAATGTCGGCTGGGGGCCGCCGCTGCCGGCGGTGCGTGGCCTGGCCTCAAACTGGTATCGCGCTGGCGCCGACGGGCTGTACTTCTGGAACCTCGCTACTCCGTTCGAGTTCATGACCGGCGACGAGCTGGTCGCGGCGCGCCGCCACTACTACGCCTGTCTCTACGAGGTCGGCGATCCCCAGGGACTGCGCGACAGGGACAAGCAGTTCGGCGTGGACGATACGATCCAGCCACCCGGCGGGGTGCTCCCGTACTATGCCCACGTCTCCAGTCCGCGGCCGCTGCCGCTGGAATCGAAGCGCGGCCCGCTACGCACCGGCGTCATCGGTCGCGTGCCCTTGCTGGTCGGAGACGACATCGAGCGCGTCCCGCCCCAACGGGCCACGCTCACGGTGGGGTTCGACGACCCGGCCTGGCGGGATGCGCTGCTGGTGCGACTGAACGGCCACGCCCTGACGCCCGGCGAGGGGGAGACCGGCGGCCTGCTGACGCTCGACGCGCTGGGGCCGCTGCGGCCCGGCCGGAACTTCGTGGAGATCGCTGCTCATCATGGCAGGCTGCCGGAGAGCACTGTGCGGATCACCACGATTGCGCTGACCGTCGCTTACGGGGCGTAAGCGGCGCGCTGTCCCGTATCCGTGTCCGGCCCGGCAGGCCGGACTGGACAAAATCAAGAACCGGCACCCCCTCCCTGGTCACGCCGTCCGCCGGCAGCGGCACCGTGTACGTCAGCGTCGCCGCGTCGTCCACCACCTCGATCCCCTGCACGAAGTTGCGGAGCAGCGCCTTCCGCTCCGGAAACGTCCCCCGCTGCAACAGCGCCCGGAAGTCCCGCACGTACTCCCTGATCTCTGCGGTGCCGGGCAGTTCCACCTTGCGCTGTGCCAGCTGGCGCTCGGCCGCCTCCCGCGCCGCCGCCAGTTGGTCCTGCCGGTGCCGCAGCGCTAGGATGCGCGGTGACAGCGCCGCCAGCGTCAACGCACTGGTCTCCAGCGCCTCGTAGAGCCGCTCCAGCCGGCTGCTTACATCGGCCAACTCCGCTGCGATGGCCTCCAGCCGGCCGGCCACCTCCCCGGCCACGGCGTCAATCTCCTCCGCCACCAGCAGCACCAACTCGGTGATCGTCGCGTCGTTCAGGATGCGGGCTTTGATGGTGTCCACGACGAATTCCTCCACCTTGGGCGCGTTCAGGTAGCGGGCCGGACAGGTGCCCGCCCCCTCCCGCTGCAACGTGCCGCAGACGTAGTAGGCGAACCGGCCGCTCTTGGCCGCCTGGCCGACATAAGCCTTGCCACACACGCCGCAGCGCAACAGCCCACTCAACAGGAACCTGCTGCCCACCCGGCCGGGCCGCTGCACCGCTGGCGCCCGCGCCTTGAGTGCCTGCTGAACCTGCTTGAACAGCTGCCGCGACACCAGCGCCGGCCAGGCCCCGGTACTCGCACCGGGTCCGGCGCTTGGGCACCCTTCGTGGTGCGCCCCCATACGGCGGTGCCGGTGTAGGCTTCGTTGGTGAGCAGATAGTGCAGCGAATTCCTCCGCCAGCGTTTCCCGCGATTGGTAATGCCGCGGTCGTTCAACGCCTTACAGATTTCCTTCATGCCATGGCCTCGCAGGGAACGCTGAAAGATGTCCGCCACCACCGGCGCGGTGGCCGGGTCTACTACCAAGGTGGGCCGTTCCTTCGCACCGTCGCTGACCTTGACCCGCCGGTAGCCGAACGGCGCCCGCGACCCCAGGAAGTAGCCCCGCGCGGCGGCCTCGCGCATGCCGCGCGTGACCTCCTGCGCCAGGTTTTCGCTGTAGAACTCGTCCACGCTCTCGATGATGGCCTCCATCAGCCGGCCGGTGGGCGAGTCGTCGGCGTGCTCGGTGATGGAGACCACCTTGATCCCCTTGCGCCGCAGCATGGCCTTGAAGGCGACGGCATGTTCGCGCTTGCGGGTAAAGCGCGAGAACTTCCAGACCAAGATCACCTCAAAGGGCGCTTGGGGACGGCCACCGGCGTCCAGCATCTTGCGGAACTCCGGGCGGTCGGCGACCCGGCCGCTCTCCGCCTCGTCCACGTATTCGCGGACCACGACATAGCCGTGCTGGGCGGCGTAGTTCCGCAGGGCCCGCAACTGGGCGGCCACGGAGAGGTCCACGTCCTGGCGGTCACTGGACACGCGGGCGTACAGGGCCGCCGGTGTGGGGTCTGGTTGGTTGCGCATCGGGGTTGCCTCCTGTTTCCGCTTCCTCAGCGGCTCGACGGGCTTGAAGCCGCTCGTAGCGGCTGGTCTGGCGCCACTCCCGCTCTTCCATGTACAGGCGCAGGGCTTCGCGAACCAGGTCGCTCATGGTGCGCCCTTCCGCGCGCATCACGGCGCGCACCTGCGCCGCCATGGCCGGGGGCAGCGAGAACGTGATGGTCTCGGTGGTGCGCTTCATGGCCGCTCCTAGTGCTACTTAGTCTTACATAACTATGCCCCACCCCCGCGCTATAGTCAAGGCGGCGCCGGGAGGGACGGCGCTCTGGCCAAGGTGCCACGCTCTACCGAAGGTAGTGATCCTGCCTGCAAAGTTGCTGACTGTGATTAGGCTCGTGCGCTCGGTGGTTGGAGCAGTGGTGTAAACAGAGTCGCCACGTTGCTCCTCGCGGGTATAGTCCCGAATTGGGCGGACTCTTGATGCAGTTTGCAGCCGCTTGGTGCGAAGACTTCCGGTGGCGTCGTCCCCTGCTATCCACTCACCCACCTGTGTTCGGTACCGGTCAACTTGAGCCAACGGTCCCGAGACGACTGACTCGCCGGTGTTTCAAGCACGTTCTCCTGGTTGGCGAAGAGCACATACGCGACGTGACCTGGATGCACAGAACTCCGATACCTGATGCCATCGACACGGGAGTTCCTCCACGTGAGTTGACCGCGGATAAACTCCGTGACCACCTGTGTCGGTACGTAATCCACATGAACTCTCTCGCCTCGTTCGATGGGGCGAGAAACCTCCCTGCAACGTGATGTAGAAACCCCAGCACTGTGCGTGGTAGGACCTCTGCACTGTCAGGTACGGGGTCAAAAAGGCTCGGAAACCGGGGAATCGCGGTTAGATCCAGCAGCGTTGCGGCACGGAGGGTCTCAAACCGCCCGATGGCGAAATAGCCTGCGCCGGCTGCCGTTTCTTTGAGGGCAGTGTCCTCGTCGTCGCACGCATAGAACATCGGGATACCGGCCGGGCTCATTCTATTCGGTTGATTCGCCTTTTCCGCGGGTGGCGGCCCCAACTCCTCCGGTGAATTCCAGCGAGGCTCACACCCTTCCCATCTTGCCCGCAACAAAGCAGTGCCCGTTGGCAACTCTCTAAACAGATTCACCCGTTGTGCGTAATCGAAGATTGTGCGAAGCACCTCGCCGGGACTGTAAACCTCACGATCATACGGCTTCCCTTCGTCATCCAGGAAGAAGTACCTCCGCTGATGCATGACTACCTGGCAAAAATGCTCCCAGCTGAATTGAGCCTGCTGCCGGTCATTCAGACCGTAGGCATTCCTCTCACACCACTCATCGTCGATATGATCGCCAAAGAGATGTGGCAGCAAGTCGTCCTGGTTATCCTGCGGAAATTCCAACCCGATCACGTGGAGCGCCAAATCCTCGGCATCCCACCAATCCTCACCCACCCAACCTCCTTCAGCACCGTCCCAGCCAAGCTTGTTTGCCGCGAGATCGTATTCCCGCCACAGGCACTCCATGAAGTAATCGGCAACCGTGTCTATCGCCGCGGCGATGGGCACGCTGTCTTTGTGCGGACAGAAGGAGCATTCCTCGGCGATGGCGTGCTCCCTGATGAACTTGACGAGCCCCGCGTCCTCAAAGCAGTTAACACAGACAAACATGATCCTAGACCTCCCAGCCATGAACACAGTTGATTCAGCGGACTCTTGGTCCGGCAGCGATGCGGGATCGAATGAGATGACCGGTGGCGGAGTCGGCGGCGTGCTCGCGCTGGCGGGTGAAGCGGGAGCACTTCCAGACGAGCGTGGACTGCATGAACCGCGGCGCTGTCCTCGCCGAGGAGAGTGGGAAGGTAATGGTCTCCGCCGGTATGGACATGGCCAATCTTCTCCCCGCTAGCTTGTACCATCCCTGCAACATCGTCAAGACAGCAGTTGACGTGGGTGACGGTAGGGCGCTGAGGACTGTCAGTGCTCTGGTCATCAGCGGCCTTGCCTGACTGAACATGGTCCTCGCTGATCGTCTCATTCCCGCCCGGGGCGTGATGACCCTGCTGATTATGGTGCCACCGCGGTCCGACCGGCGTAACGTCCTCTAGGGGAGGGCACGCGCGCCCTCCCTTAAGAGGCCTGGTATTCGTGGTGGTGTCAGCGCTGTAATGGACGTGTACAGGAATCGGCACTTGGGACTCCCTGGCCGTCCGGTGGGTCGTCGGCCCCCGCTACCAGATAGAAATCGGGGGCAACCGTGGGGCAAGTGGCTCCATTCGAGCAAGCACCTGGGTAGGAGGGCTGGTTCCAAGGCGGGAGCCAGGGGCTTCCCTGGGACCGGCCAACGGTGGCCACGACGCGGCCGGGGAGTGGTGGCCAAGCACGCCGGAGAAGGGCGGGACAAAGTGACTGCGGCAGGTGCGGGGATGAACGGGGAAAGGAGCATGGGGGTGCAGGCCCCGAGCCTGGAGAGTGTGCAGGAGGTGCGGCTGCTGGCACTGCTGCACGACTTGGTGCGGAAAGACGGCCGGTCGGGCGCCGCCGCCGTGTTGGGGGTCCACCGCAAGACGGTGGCCGCGGCGGTGAACACCGGCCGGCTGTCGCGGCGCATGTGGGACGCGCTGGGGCTGCTCCTGATGAAGGGGCGTGCGGCCGGTGCTCCGACCGACGAAGCCGAGGGCCAACGCCGGCCGTGGGAGCAGCACTTGGAGACGGCGCTGCGGCGCCAGCGGGAGGAACTCCTGGCGGCCATCAGCGCGCAGGGCCAACAACTGCGGGACGAAGTCGCTCAACGCGCCCAGACTATGGAGGGCCGGTTGGCGGCGCTGGAGTCCCGCCGGGGGGCAGGTGGCGTGGCAGCACCACTCATTGCCGCGTGGCGGCGGGCACGGGACGCGCGCACCGGGGCGGCAGACCACCTGACGGCGGTGAAAGCGGAGGAGCGGCTGCGGGAGTTGGAACTGGCCCTGATCGGGGCCTACCAATTGACGCTGCCGCCCGCGACGTATCCCTGGGACGACCTCACCCGGCGGGAGGAGCTGCATTGGCGCCGCCTGACCTTGGTGCGCGTGCGCGGCGAGCGCCGCCGGGCGGCGTGGCGGCACCGCCTGCGCCGGGTGCTGACGCTGGGCTGGTGGTGAGCGGCCCCGCAGCCGAATGGAAGCCTCATGCGCGCCAGCACTTGGGGCGGGAAGGCCGAAAGCCCTTGTCACCGGCGCACCGGAGCCGGAATACTGAGCGTATTGTCAGGCTTTACCAGCGTTTCCCGCCTTAGAAACCTGGGGGTGCGGCCCTGTACCCGGGCGAGACCGAACGGATCGAGCCTTGCTCTCCCGACGGTCCCCAAAAGGGCACCGCTGCGCCGGCGGAGGAAGCAATCCCGGCGCCCGTAGCCCGTCCATGGTGCGGCGTGCATTCGTGCCCTGCTCCTTGGACCCCACGCTCGGCGTGCATCGCGGCGCCAGGTGTCACTCCCCCCACGTGACCCCGGTGGCGGCCCACCCTGCTCCCCAAGCGCGGTGCAGTCGTCACGGCCCGGCACCGTCGCACGTCGTCTCCACGCCCCCACGCGCCGCGTCCCACGGAAAGGCATCCGACCGTGGATAGCGCGTGTCCCCCGGCAGCCGATCCCGCTAGCACTCCCGGTGCGCCCGGTGCCCACACGGACCACAGGAAAGGAGGTCATGCCTGGACAGTCTGGCACCAGTGCAGTCGGTCGCGGCGCACCGTCCCGACCACCACGATGAGGAGGTTTCGATGCCCACGGCAGAGCGATACAAGCGATACAAAGGAGGTGCAACATGATCGTAGCCCAGCAGTACGTAGACCTGACGGCGCTCAAGCAACGGCACCCGTTGGCCGATGTGGTGTCGGCGGCGGGGGTGCAACTGCGGGGACAGGGCCGGGTGCGCCAGGGCCGCTGTCCCTTCCACGACGAGACCGAGGGCAGCTTCACGGTGTACGGCGACACGGCCCGCTTCCATTGCTTCGGCTGCGGTGCCAGCGGCGACGTGCTGGACTTCGTGCAGCGCGTGGAGGGCCTGACCCTGCCCCAGGCCATCCGGCGCCTGGACGGTGGGGCCGGCCTGCCCTCCCCCGCACGCGGGCAGCCCCCTGCCCTGGACACCCGCCGTCGGCCCCACACCAGCGCACTGCCCCCGCGGGACCCGGCCCTGCTGACGGCGGCGGCGCGGTGCTACCGTCAGGCGCTGTGGCAGGACCCCCAGGGACGGGCGTACCTGGCGAGCCGCGGTATCAGCGCCACGACGGCCACGCGCCTGGGGCTGGGCTATGCCCCGGGCCAGGGGCTGCGTGACGCCCTGGCAGCTGCCGGGTACAGCGGTGACCGCCAGCGGGCGGCGGGACTGTTCGTCGCGCGGGGTGCCGAGCGCTTTGCGGGCATGATGGTGGTGCCCGCGGTGCGCGACCGCCAGGTGCAGTGGCTGGCAGGGCGGGCCATTGACCCGAAACGCACGCCGCGTTTCCAGACACTGCCCGGCCCGAAGCCGGTGCTGGGGTTGGGCCGCCTGGGCCCGGCGCCGCCGCTGGTGGTGCTGACCGAGGGCCTGTTCGACTGGCTGACTCTGGTCGCCTGGGGCCTGCCGGCGGCTGCGGTGCTGGGCACCCAGGGGCTGGACCGGGTCGCCGCCGCCCTGCGTTCCTGCCCCCGGGTGGTGCTGGCCTTCGATGCCGACGATGCAGGTCGGGCGGCGACGGCCCAGTTGAGCGACCGGCTGGGGCGGCGCGCTACCACCGTCACCTTTCCCCCGGGCATGACGGACGTGGCCGACCTGGCCACCCGGCCTGACGGTCGCGCCGTGTTCCGGCGCCTGCTGGCGCAAGCGCACCCGTCGCGCTAGCAGGCGATCCCTCGCCGGCCAGCAACAGGCTAACCCACCGCGTCCCCGGCACCGCCACGAAGTAGCGCGGCACCCCCCACCGATATGGCCGACCACGAACCCCCATCCGACGCCCTCCGAATACCCCCTGCCGGCTCCTAGTCCCCATCCCCCGGCCATCCTCAACCGGCCACCCGGCCAATGTCTCCCTCGGTGCCTCCCGGCAGGGAGGGAGACACCTAGTCCATGGGAGCACACCACACCCCAGGCCCTTGGTGCCGCTCCCACGGCGCAACCAGTCACCCAGGACCGACAACGCACCGAAAGGAGTACCCGATGTCCAACGCAACCCGCAGCGATACAACCCGGAGCAATGGTGTCCCCGCCGCGCCAGCCGACCTGGTGCCCCTAGCGCCGACCGGTGGCCCGCCGCCCGACGACCAGCGGGCCGGTCTCTCCCCTGCCGTCACGCAGCAGCTGGCAGCGCCCCTGGACCCCAGCCTCGTCGCGCAGCGCAAGGGCCGCGCCGGCCACACCTACGCCTATCTCGCCGGGCGGGTCGCCATCGCCCAGGCCAACCGCCTGCTCGGCTTTGGTGGCTGGGGCTACGACCTCGTGGGTGAGGTCACCCCGCAGGAGCTCACCACCCGCGATGCGCAGACCGGCACGGTCGAGCACGCCACCGCGTATACCGCCACCGTCCGGCTCCACGTGCCGGGCGTGCCGCCCCGCCCCGACGTGGGTTTCCAGGTGGTGGCGGAGGACAGTGCCTAGGGCCACGAGACGGCCTACAAAGGCGCCGTGACCGACGGGCTGAAACGGGCCCTGCGCACCCTGGGCGCGCAGTTCGGCAACGACCTGGGCGGTGACAGTGGACACGGTGCCGCCGACACCTGGGCCGCATCACTGCGCCAGACGCTGCTGGCCCTGGGGGCCAGCCAGGGCTTCGACGCCGCGCAGGTCCGCGCGGCCGTCCGGCAGCGCCTGGGCCAGGACTGGGACGCGGTGCCCGCCGCCAAGTTGCTCCCCCTGGTCGAGGGTGCCGCCCGCAAGCTGGCCCCGGCCACCACAACCGCACCGGAAAGGAGAGACACCGCCGACACCAGCGCACCGACGGCCGCCTGAGCGGCCACGACCAGCACCAGCCCACCCAGTCCAACGGGGCCGCCTCCCACCAGTGGGGGCGGCCCCGTGGTCGTTTGTCACGGGTGGCCCCGCCACCCACACCGCGAAAGGAGTACGGACATGACGAAGACGGACCCGACCCCGCCGACCACCCGACCCCGCCGACCACCGGCCCCGACCCCGCCGCGCTGTACACGATCACGGCCGGCGGCTTCACCGCCACCGCCGACGCCTTCGCCCGCGACCCGGCCACCGCGGGCCTCTGGTTCCTCTCCCTGGTCGGCGCCCAGACCGCCCTCAAGGCCATCTGGGCCGCCCTGCTCAAGCAGCCCCCGGACGTGGCGCACCTCATCCGCGGGGCCGAGGGCACGGCGCTCTCCGGCGGCTTCCAGCGCTGCAGCATTCCCCCGCAGACCGTCGGCACCTGGACCACCAAGCTGGCCCGCCTGCCGGTCTGTGGGGGCTGGCACGCCCTGGTGTACACCACGCTGGCCGAGTACGCCACGGAGCGGGAGCAGTTCCTGCTGCTGGCGCCGCACGAGGATGAGGCCCCCGGCCTCCATCACCGCTTCCTGGACCGGCGCAGTCCCCTGCCGCTGCACCACTCCTAGGCCTCCTGGCTCTGGCAGCGGGGGCTGGCCCAGGATGAGATCGTCCCGCTGCAAGCCGTGGGAATCATCGCCTACCACTGCCAGCCCGACGCCACGGCGCTCAAGGCCGACCTCGCCGCCGCCGTCGCCGCCGGCACGCTGACCCTGCCAACCGAGGCGGGCGAGCCGCCGCACTAGGTCCTGGCGCGGGCCTCCCACTAGCATTGCCAGCTGTCGGCTACCGCCCCCGACCGAGCAAACGTCACCAGCGCCGGGCCCTGGCGCGACCGTGCGGGGCCCGGCCACCACAAGAAAGGAGCACCACCATGCGTTTAGCAGCCCAAGCCAAAGGCGGCTTCTATCCCACCCCACCGCGTGTCCTCGACCTGCTCGCTACCCTGCTGCGCCCGCCGGCCCGCCGGCCCGCCGGCCCGCCCGGTATCACGGTGCCATCCGCCTGCTCGACCCCTGTTGTGGGGCCGGGGCCGCCTTGGCCCAGTTAGCCACCCGCCTGCACCCGTACACGACGCTGCCCCTGGAGACCTACGGCGTGGAGCTGCACCAGGACCGCGCCACCCAGGCCACCGGCCGCCTGGACCACACCCTGGCCACCGACCTGTTCGCCGCCGCCATCGCCAACCGCGCCTTCGGCCTGCTGTTGCTCAACCCGCCCTATGACCATGACGGCGAACAGAAACGCACGGAGCGCACCGCTTCCTGCTGCATTGCACCCGCTACCGGGCGGAGCACGGCCTGCTGGTCTTCCTCGTGCCCCGCCAGCGCCTGCCGGTCTCCGCCCGCTACCTCGCCGCCCACTACCGGCGCCTGGCCTGCTGGGCCTTCCCCCGCCCGGAGCGGGCGGCCTTCGACCAGGTGCTGCTCACCGGCTGCCGGCGGGCCCGGCCGCAGCCCGACCCGGCCGCCGAGCAGCAGCTCCACCGCTGGGCAACCGAGGAGCTGCGGGAGCTGTCCCCAGCCCCCACGCCGCTCTACACCGTCCCGGCCACCCCGGCCGGCGACCTCCTGTTCAGCACCCGCACGGTTGATCCCCTGGCGGCCGCCGCCGAGGCCCGGCGGAGCGGCTTGTGGACCCACGCCGCCGTCACCGACGCCCTCTGGCCGCCCCAGACCCCGCGACCCCGGCCGCTGCTGCCGCTGCGCCGCGGCCACCTAGCCATGCTGGTAGCGGCCGGCTTCCTGGACAACCTCTGCCTGGAGGCCAACGGGCAGCGCCTGCTGGTGAAGGGGCGCACCGCCAAGGAGCTGGTGCTGGTCACCCGCACCCGGGACCAGGAAGTCCGCCGCGAGCGGCTGCGCACCACCGTGGTCGCCCTGGACCTCGCCACCGGTACCATCACCGACATCGCCGCCTAGCCACCGTTACCCACCCACCACTCCACGCGGCCTCGTTGTTCCGCATCGGAACGGCGGGGCCGCGATCTGTTTGCCCGGCACGTCACCCTAGCAGCCCCATTCTGTCTCGCCGCAACGCAAGCGAAGAAAGGAGAACGCCATGAACCTCGGCACGTTCCTCGATACCTACAAGGCGGCCATCGCCCAGCGCGTCGTCGCGTCCTACCCACCCCAGTACCACCCCGCCCGGGACGACCGGCCGCTCCCGCTGTTGCTGCGCACGCCCCTGGGGGCCCAGGAGACCGCCATCCGCGGCACCGCCCACTCCCTGGCCACCCAGCGCGGCACCACCGTCGGCGGCGAGATGGGCACCGGCAAGACCTTCATCGCCACCGCCGCCGCCCACCTGGCCGGCTTCCGCCGGGTGCTGGTCTTGTGCCCACCCCATCTGCCCCGCAAGTGGCAGCGCGAGGTGGAAGCCACCATCCCCGGTACCCACGCCGTCATCGTGACTTCCATCACCGCCCTGGAGCGACTGCGCCGGGCCAGCGGCCCCGGCCCGCTCTTCGCCATCCTGTCCCGCGAGCGCGCCAAGCTCTCCTACCGCTGGCAGCCCGCCGTCGTCCCGCGCTGGGCCACCGCCGACGGACGACTGCTGCGAGATGAGGCCACCGGCGAGCCGTTCCGCATTCCCGGCTGCCCGGTCTGTGCCGCCCAGGTCGTCAACCCGGACGGCTTACCGCTGACGGAGGCGGAGCTGGCCCGCCGCAAGCGCACCTGTGACCACTGTGGCGCCGCCCTCTGGCAGACGGACCGTACCGGCCCCCGCCGCTATCCGCTCGCCGACTACGTCAAGCAGCGTATGCCGGGCTGGTTCGACCTGCTGGTCGCCGACGAGGTCCACGAGTACAAGGGCCGCGGGTCCGCTCAAGGGATTGCCGCCGGCATCCTGGCCGACGCCTGCGGCACCTCCCTGGCCCTCACCGGCACGCTCGCCGGCGGCTACGCCAGCACCCTCTTCCACCTGCTCTACCGGTTCAGTTCCGCGCTGCGCGCCGAGTTCGGGCATGGGGAGGAGGCGCGCTGGATTGCCCGCTACGGGTTTGTCGAGCACACCGTCCGCCGGCCGGCCGACGAGCCGCTGGAGGACGGGCGCCACAGCCGGCGCCGGCGCTATCGCACGGTGGTCCGGGAGCGGCCCGGCCTGGCCCCGGCCGCCCTGTTCCACCTGATCGGCCACACCGTCTTCCTGCGCCTGGCCGACGTGGCCGCGGGCTTGCCACCCTACACCGAGCAGGTGCGCCTGGTGGACCTGGACGACACGCCGGATGAGACGGGGTATTCCCAACGGAGTGCCTACCAGGCCGTGTTCACCACGCTGCGCCAGGCCTTGGCCGACGCGCTGGCGCAGGGGTCCAAGCGGCTGTTGGGGGCCTACCTGCAGACGCTGCTGGCCTACCCCGACGGCTGCACCCGTGGCGAGACGGTCTTCGACCCCCAGACGGACCGGCCGCTCGTCCAGGTGCCACCGCTGGCGGAGGAGCGGGTGTACCCCAAGGAACAGGCGCTGCTGGACCTCGTCGCGGCCGAGCGGCAGGCCGGGCGCCGGGTGCTGGTCTACGTCACGCACACCGGCACGCGGGACATCACGGGCCGGCTGCATACGCTGCTCACCCGGCACGGCGCGCGGGTGGCGGTGTTGAAGGCCGCTGCCGTGGCGCCCGACCGCCGCGAGGCCTGGGTAGCGGAGCGCGTCAAGGAAGGCCTGGACGTGCTCATCTGCCATCCCCGGCTGGTGCAGACCGGCTTGGACTTGATCGACTTTCCGACCCTGTGCTGGTACGAGACCGACTACTCGGTCTACACGCTGCGGCAGGCCTCGCGCCGCTCCTGGCGGATTGGGCAGACGCGGCCGGTGCAGGTGGTGTACCTGGCCTACGGACAGACGTTGCCGGCCGATGCCCTCACGCTGGTGGCGAAGAAGCTGCAAAGCTCCCTGGCGGTGGAGGGGGAGTTGCCGGAGGCGGGGCTGGCGGCCTACGGGGACGACGGCGACGACCTGCTGCTGGCGCTGGCCCGCCAGATCGTCAGCGGGGAGCCGGAGGCCGAGCCGGTGGAAGCGGTCTTTGCCCAGGCCCAGGCGGCCGCGGCCGACACCGAGGCGCTGCTGGTGGACGAGGGCTGGCAGCCGGCGGTCGCGGCGCAGCCAGCGGCCGTCGCAGGCCCGACTAACGGGGTGAACGGTACAGGCCAACGGCCCGACAGCCACGGCCACGCGGCCGGACCGGTCAACGGCACCGGTCGGCAGGGGGCAACCCCGGCGCCGCAGCAACAGCCGCTTTCCTGGGCGGAGTTCCTGGCCCAAGTGCCGGCGCAGCCGAAGCGTCGGCGCAAACAGTCGCCCGCGACCCTGCCGCTCTTCGAGTGGCTGCTGGCCCAGGAGCGGGAGGCCGAGTTGGTCAGCGCGGGACGCTGATCGCTACGGCTCGGGGAGGTCAACGCTGCGTTTGCGTTGACCTCCCCGGCCTACCCTGTATGTGGACTTCTTGTGTTTAATCCCATTCCCCTTGGTCTACTTGGGAGCAGCCCGCCCGAACGTCCGTTTATACAGGTCGCTCTTGTTGCCTCAGCGGGGAACGGAGTGCTGCCGGCTTGATCCTGCAAGCGTGGCCAGGAACGTGGAGGCGGACCGATCTCGCGTGAGCAAAGGCGCCAGTCGCAGCCGCGTCCACCGGGGATGACAGGCGTTCTCCAAGGCCGAGATGGCCCGGTTTGCATCAGCCTGCGGTCAGGTCCCTCAGGTCTTCGACGGCGCGCTCGTAGGTTGCCGCAAAGCTCATCTCCGAGAGCCACTGGCGGAACGACTCATTGTCGCTGAACTGTTTGAAGAGCTCGGTGTGGTCGGAGAGTAGCTCGGTCATCGCCCGTTGCAGGGCCTTGTCGTGCTCGATCCGCGCATTCTGCCGGTCGGAGTTGACGGCGGCATTCTGATACGCCTTGTCGGCGAGCACTTTCGCCGGCAACTCCTCACTGATGACCTGCCTTATCTTGTCCTCGTCATTCCATTCGATGTTGCCGAACCGGCTATTGAAGCCCCTAATGATAATCGAGAGCCGGTCAAGCTCCGGCTCGGCCTTGTGACCACCCTCAACCGTCGGCACCGGCTCAATCTCGGCATCCTCATCGGGAAGCTGGACGACTTGGGCCGCCTGCTTCTCCACGCGGTAGCTGTCCATGTCAATGGTCTCGAGGATCCCTTTCGACAGGTCCTCCTCAATAGGCGCCGGTAGCTTGGGGACGAGAAAGCTCAGGAAGATGGAGAGTTGCTCCCATTCGGCATTGGTGTACGGCAGGATGGCCGCCAGGAACCCGTAAGTCCGCAGGAACGCTTTCGCCTGCCCCTTGAACTCAACCTGGCCGTCCTCATCCAGTTGCTCCCGGTAGACCGCTACGCAGGCGTCGAGGATCGGGTCGAGCCGGTCGCGGTCGGTACCCGCGAGGTAGCGCTCGACGAGCTTGTCCACCTGCTCTTGGCTGTAGACCTGATGGCTATCGAGAGTCGCCTTCAGGTCGTGCAATTTGTCGGGGTCGGTCTCATCCGCGAGGATCGTGGTCCGGTAGTAGCTGACAAAGGCTTGCTGGATTGTGCCAGTGTCGTTGACGAAGTCCAGCACAAAGGCGTCATGCTTCTTGGGGTGCGCCCGGTTGAGGCGAGAGAGCGTCTGTACCGCCTTGACGCCGGCGAGCACCTTGTCCACGTACATCGTGTGCAGCAGCGGCTCATCATAGCCGGTCTGGAACTTGTCGGCGCAGACCAGGAACCGATACGGGTCCTGCTGTATCTTGTCGGCGATCCGATTTGACGAGAAGCCATTGAGGGATGCCTCAGTCACCGGCACTCCTCCGTACTCATGCTCGCCGGAAAAGGCGACGATGGCTTGATAGGGACTCCGGCATTTCCGTAGGTAGGTGCTGATCGCGTCGTAGTAGCGGATAGCACGTCCGATGCCGTCCGTGACCACCATAGCCCGCGCCTGCCCGCCGATCTTCTGCAGCGCAAGCACCTGCTCGTGAAAGTGGTCCACCATGATTTCGGCCTTGAGACGGATGGCGTGCTCGTGGTTCTCGACGTAGCGGCGCAGCTTCTTCCGGGCCCGCTTGGTGTCGAACTCCGGATCGCCGGCCACCGTCTTGACCAGTCGGTAATAGCTGTCTACCGGCGTGTAGTGCTCCAGCATGTCCACGATGAAGCCCTCCTGGATCGCCTGCTTCATCGTGTAGCTGTGGAAGGGCCGGTGTTGCACCTTCCCATCGGGCTGCGGCTCAGGCACCCCGAAAATCTCCAACGTCTTGTTCTTGGGAGTGGCCGTGAACGCGAAGTAGCTGGCGTTGGGTAGGAGTTGTCGGGACTCCATGTGCCGGTTGATCGTGTCCTCGGCAGTCTCGTCCTCCGCCTCCGCCCCGGCTTCACCCAGCACTCCCGAGATGGCCGCTGTGGTGCGTCCACCCTGGCTGGAGTGGGCCTCATCTATGATGATGGCGAAGCGGCGCCCCCGCTGCTCGTTGCCGATCTCGTCGAGGATGAACGGGAATTTTTGCACTGTGGAGATGATGATCTGCTTGCCCACCTCGAGGAACCGGCGTAGGTCGCCGGAGCGCTCGGCATGATCCACGACGGAGGCGACCTGCTCGAACTGCTTGATGGTGTCGCGGATCTGCTGATCCAGAATCCGCCGGTCGGTAACGACGATGATCGAATCGAAAATCCGCCGGCCAGCCGCTTCAAGCCCGACTAGCTGATGCGCCAGCCACGCGATGGAGTTCGACTTGCCGCTGCCGGCCGAGTGTTGGATCAGGTAACGCTGGCCGACCCCGGTAGCGGACACATCGGCTAGCAGCTTGCGGACCACTTCGAGCTGGTGGAAGCGCGGCCAAATCTGTGCCCGCTTCTTGCGGTGCGTCTTGGTGTCCCGGCTCTCGACGATCTGCGCGTAGTTCTCGATGATGTCGGTCAGTCCGTCGCGCGTGAGCACCCGCTTCCACAGATAGTCGGTCTTCAGCCCGTTCGGATTCGGCGGGTTCCCGGCGCCATCGTCCCAGCCCCGGTTGAAGGGCAGGAACCATGACGCCTTGCCCTGGAGGTGCGTGCAGAAGCGAACCTCGTGGTCGTCCACGGCGAAGTGAACGAGGCAGCGACCGAACTCAAAGAGCCGCTCGCGGGGGTTGCGGTCCCGCTTGTACTGCTCGACGGCATCCTCCACCGTCTGCTTGGTGAGGCTGTTCTTTAGCTCGAAGGTGGCCACCGGCAGGCCGTTGATGAATAGGCACAGGTCGAGCGCCAGCTGCGAGTTGTCGTGGCTGTAGCGCAGTTGCCGCGTGACGCTGAAGCGGTTCTGCTCGTACAGGCCCCGTGCCCGCTCGTTTTCCGGGGAGGGAGTGCCGTAGAAGAGGTCGAGTGCGTGCGGTCCGTGCCTGAGCCCCTGGCGGAGCACGGCGATGGTACCGCGCTGGGCAATCTGACCCTGGAGACGAGCGAGGAACCTACGCCGAGTGGGGCCGTCTTCGTCGAGGGCCAGCGCCGCGGCCGCCTGGGGCTGGGTCGTCCGGAGGAAGGCGGCAAGCTGGGCGAGGTCCACGCAGAACTCGCGGTCATAGTCGTGCGGGCTGCCACAGAGCCAGCCGGCGCCATAGCTGGCCGGCCGCTCATGCACCGCGCCAGACGGCGATGGATCGCAGGGGTACCCCGTCATCGCGGAGCAGATGAGCCGTTCAAGTCCCTCTTCGCTGGTGTCGGTAGTCACGTTACGTCCTGTCCTTTGAGTGAGTGGTGAATGAAACCCGCGGGGCCTCGGTCCGTGTATTCATACGCACCCGATAGTGTCATAGCCCCGTGGTGTTCCCTGCGGCCTGCTCCCTGCAGCACCAGCCTTTCTCCTATGATGATCCAACAGAGTGCCAATCCTTCATCTTGCAAGTACTGTCTGAGGACATCCTCACGGACGAGCAAGGCGCTAGGACCGGCTTCATGTGCAGTTGGGTCAAAGGAAGCCATCTTGCCGTCGCTATCAACATAGTCAGCGCCAACTCCTGACCACTTCAAGCCAAGTCCTTCAGTGAAATGCCGGGAAGGTACCCGCAGAGTAAAGGAATCATCTACAGAACAGTCGAAAGTGCCTGACTCTGTAAAGTAATGGAGTGCGGTGGCTTGTATCTCCACAGGGCAGCCTTGCTCTGGCTTCGTCCAACCGTCAGTCCCATCGTAGGACTGAATGATGTCTCGAAATGCCGGAGACCACATCAGTTCGCCCAGGAAAAGTCTATGCATCTCGGCGGGTTCAGGCATCCACCGCCCCCAAAAGTCTACAGTCTTCGCCCATCGCATGAAAGCGTCACAATCTTCCGCACGAACAAAGTAGGCCGTGCAGCTGATATAGCATTCACGCCGGTCAACATCGGAGGGATTAACATCAGCGGGATGACCTTCCTTCCAGAGAAAGGATCCGTCCAAGTTCAACCATCGTGTTCCATAATCGGGATGTTCAACACTAAGGAAATCAGCTATACAAGGAATGTTGTCGTCCCGCCGAATCCAGTTTTCGTGGCTCAAGTCTTCATACCATGACTCGCATCGCCAACGGGCCCACCACGAAGGCACGTGGCTTCCCCAGGATGTGCCACCAGGTATAGCCCGGAGGGTGCAGGAAGGGTCTAAGTCTCGCAATGTTTCCTGCCACGGACCCTGATACGATTGATCTGCCTCGTGTTCGCTGCCCCATTCTACGTACTGATGGTGGTCAGCGATACTAGCCAGGATCTCGTGATATGCGATCCACTGGTATTTTTTGCCAATCCGCTCAACTTTCGACGCTTCGCGTGCATTGTTACGATTGACAAACTGGTCAAACTCAGCAAATCGTTCTGTAGTCCAGCCTAAGTCGAATACCCGCCACAGCACGTATCGCTTGATTAGCTCCGAGTCGAAGCGAGGAGCGGATACCACACGATTCTCAGACTCTTGTTGGAGAATTTCATCAAACTCCACCAACTTCTCCGGCCTCAATACATCTCGTAGCCTATCGAGAGCGCTCTTACATCGTTCCTCCGCCAATGCTACCGCAGAGTCGGGAACAGACGGTCCAACTTCTATAAACGCCTCTTGGTCACCAACGCTATCAGAGAGTAGGTCAGGAATGAGAATCCGAACAGGAATCTCCTTCTCAGCTCTCCTGTATTCTTCCCAAGCTGAACATTCCTCCGCATTAAACGTGGTTTCTAGCGCCCTCAACCGGGAACGGGGCGACTGCCACTGCTCCTCGTCGAGACGCAAAGTCAGCCATGGACCGCGTTCGCCAATCACGTAGCGTCCGAAGTCGCCGACCATCACTGAACCGACAATCAAATTCCTGGCCTTGTTCCCCACGTCGTCCCGAGTTCGCACGAGAGTCTCGGTCTCATGCTCATCCGGTATTTCTAGACGTGTGGTGTTGTATGGCGGCCTTATCAGATGGTCGTCAATATCCAGGCTCGCATTGAGGTAGATCGCTCGTTCAACGACCCCGCGCGCGTAATCGCGGAGCAGGATATGGATTGGTGGATCACCACCAGCAAATACCTGCTCGTATACACGCGAAGCCAGACTCCCCACTTCGGCAGGTTCAGTGCTGCGCATCGCAACCCCATAGGCCACCGCATACACTCGCTCCGCGACATATGGGTCGTCAACATCGGCGAAGCCGTCAACCAGCCGCGCGGCCGCCTCAAGCCGTCCGGTTAGTAGCGAAACAAGAGCTTTAGTAACACGATCCCTGAGGAAGCGGTCAGATGTCGAAAGCATCCAGGCAAGAACGACCGCGCATAGGTCGACCGTACTATCGTCAAGTTCGTTTTCTTGCGATACACGGGACGCCCAATCAACGTAGCGATCAACGGTGCCCCGCTCCCCCCGAGTCCAATGCAGAAAAGTGCTCCACCAGGCATCGCGCTCAGGCATTGTGTCTTGTCGAAGCCTGTCGTCCAAGAAATGCGCGTTCAGCGGGTGCCCCTCGACCGTTGCAACCGTCAGCAATGCCTCCAAGGTGGATCGACCGTCATGCTCACCATTGATGAGGTTGTCTAGCATTTGTCGCGTTTCGCTCGAAACCGCGTCGCTGCTCCTCCAAATGACGCTTTCTAGGAAAAATCCCTCCCAATACCATTGCTCAGACAACGCAGGGGCAAGCGCAGCCAGTTCCTGCCCAAACTTTTCTGGAACTTGAATGAAAAAGGCCTCAATGAGGCCGGGCGAGACATACCTAGACCGTTGGCATAGGAATGCCAGGGGGCCTCCCTCCTCGAATGCCGCCGCCGGCTTGGTGACATCAAGATGAGTGCTCAGGAGGGCGTCCGCGATGATATGGTCTGTGAAGCGGTCATAGGTTATGCGGACGATCTCGGAATCGGTTTCCTCTTCACGCGAACTCATTTCTTGAGTGAGTACTCCTTCGACGATCAGCCCGCGATACAGAGAACGCTCGAAATCCCTGCCCGGCAACAGTTGGTTCACGATGTTCTCTGCCTTCTTCCGATTAAGCCATCGTGTGTCGGCTGCAATCAGTTGGTGGGCAAGCTTATCCAGCGCCTCGCGGACGAGCTGATCGCTTGGGTTGAATCCAAGTGAATGTGCCAGGACATTGTTGACCGCCCGAAAGTAAAGGTGGAATACTGCTGTGATGCCGTGAAAGCCCCGAGGAATTCCTTGTTTGCCGCTGCCTTGCAGTCCAGCACACAGAGTCTTCAGGAAAAGCGGATTGCTGAACTCCGGCTGCAAGATTGGCGTCGACGGAAATTCAAGACCGTAATACTCGAAGAACGTGTGAGTGGCATCGTATTCACGGTCGTCAAAGCCGTCGTGTGTAACGACGACCGCCTGCTCCGGGACCCCTGCAGGCCAAATGACCTCCTCATACTGAGATCGCACTGCAAGGAGCACGCCTATCCATGGCGACTTGTGAAGAGTGCTCAGGAACGCGGCAAGGTGCGCCCGCCAGATCACAGGACCTTGCCCCTCGTTGAGGGCATCTACGA
The DNA here is from genome assembly GCA_965238265.1 of Chloroflexota bacterium. Lineage (GTDB taxonomy): Bacteria > Chloroflexota > UBA11872 > UBA12225 > JAJDUF01 > JAJDUF01. The sequence goes on from OZ250185.1 coordinate 217,785, forward strand.
TCACCAGAGCCCGGCAGTCGGCCGCCTGTGCCGCGGCTTCTAGCGCACCAACAAACTCTTCCGCGCTCAATCTGGGCAAGTCCAGGTGTTGGAGGGCTTGGGTCCATGGCGCATCATCGGCTACAAAGCGCTGACCCATCAGAAGCACCGTCGGCTTTCCCGAGGCGATGCGTCTTCGAGCGAAGTCGCACAGCAGATGCGTCTTCCCCGTGCCGGCTGCACCGTTGAGCACCATCAGCTGACCGCTCGCGACCTTATTCGCGCGTTGAAGCGATGACAGCGCTCTGTCAAGTTCGATCTGAAGCTGGCGGATGTAGTACCCCCGTTCTCGGACAGAGCTTTGACCGGGCCTTGACGTAACGTGATCTTCCTGGCGCTGCGGCCTGTGCTCTTGTTCCTGTTCCCGAAACAAGTCGGCGATTCTGTCCGCTTCTTTCTTGGCCGCCTCCACCTTTCCTGATATGTCAGAGAAAGGCAGCTGGCCGATGGGCTGAGGTTCTATCTTCGCAAACATCGCTATGAGTTGATTTACCAGGCCCAAAAGGCGTTCAATCGAAGCCGTCGGGTCAGATCTCTCTTCGGACCTGCTCGTACCGCCCAAGTTCTGATACGCCCTCCGAATCCCTCTTGCGAGAGATTTGACCTCATTGAAGACCGATTCGGAGCGCCCAAACCGCTCTAGGTCGCGGGCAATGGGCAGGGCGACGTGAATTTCCGGCGAATAGCGAGGACCGGCGCTGCTCACCGCTTCGTCGAGGCGTGCCTCGAACCATGGCTCGTCAAAGCCTGATTGACCAAACCAGAAGTACCTGCGCCCAGCGTGCTCACTCCGTGAAAGGCGCTCGATGAGTTCTGAACTACCCCACCAGTCGTACTTGACACTCACGTTGCGGCCTTGTGCCCACCTGCTCCATTTCTCAACGTGCTCATTCCAGCGTTGCAGAGTTGATTTCTGCCCGCTCGTGCGAGCGTCAGGACGGTCAAGCGGAATACAAACGAAATAGCGAGTGAGCGCAGGGTGCTTTTCAAGAGCCGTCTTTACCGACCTGTCGAGTTGCTGCCACTGGGGCTTCTCCATGGTGTGGAGGTACTTGGCTTGCCAACCCCACTCGCTACCGCTGGGCAGGATGCAGAAACACTCGACGCCGGCGTCAGGTGAACCCTTACGGATAAAGTTCGCCGTAGCCGGACTCTTGGCGCGCGCCAACTGAGCACACAACTCCTCAAAGCCCGTGGCTTGCGAGCCGTTCAGGCAACGAATGTCATGCCAATTGAGTGCCATCTTCTACAGGCTCCGATACCTCTGGCAGCCGCGCCGCTGCCGCGCGCACATCCAGTTTGCCCGTCACCACGTCGGCGATCAACCGCGTGCGATATTCCCGCAGCAACTCGATCTGGCGGCGGGCGCGGCTGATGGCGGTACCGATGTTGGTGGTCTCCACTTCCATGTGGCTCGCAATGCTTGTCTGCTCTTGCTTGGGAGGTACGGGTACATGGAGATTCAAGACTCGCTCGACAGCCAACCCGGGCTGGGCGGCGGAGATAGAATACTGGTTCAGGTTCATCGCCTCCAGGACAGCGCCGAACCACTCAAGGGCATGGCCGTGACGAAGCGTTGCAACCACGGCGTGCTCCGAAGCCCAGAATCTACCGCGAGCAATGTGAACGTTCCCGCATAGTGCGCCCTGTCTGCCAATCAACGCGAAGTTGCCATCGTGAGTGTAGTCCGATGTATAACCTCTCAGTCCGTTGCCACCATAGACGGGGTACTCGCCCGCAGCTTCAATGGACGCGGCTGTGATGCCATCTCCACTTCTCATGCTGCATAGTGTCTTCAGCCGCCGCACCTCCCAATGCACCGGCACGTCGCCGAGCCACTGCATGCTGGAGGGCTTGAGTCGGACGTTGGGGGCGAGGCCGCGGGTGACGGCGTGATTGATGATGGCCTGCTTCTGCTCATCCAGCAGGGCGATGAGCCGCTCCTTGCCGCTGATGTAGCGGCGGATGCGGTCGGCGGCGTGGTCGAGGTAGCGGACGACGACAGTCTGCTCGGCGAGGGGTGGAAGAGCTATCCACAGATGCTTAAGCTCGTCGCCGTATATGTGCATTATGGTGACGCCGCGTCCCATGCATGACTTTTGATACTGGGACTGAGGGCAGTCGATGGCGTAGCCGGAGAATCTAGCATCCATCTCTATATCAGGTCGGAACAGGATTACATCGCCACCGGAGCAAGCCGGTAGTCTCATCAGGTTGACGGCTGACTTGCCTATCTCCTCAATGGTTTCACCTGAACCAGCGAAAAGAACGTCTCCATACCGTATTGGTGTGTATCGCGTTGCCTTTGTCTCAGTCACAAAGCTACGGGTAGATTGAATGTGATACTTGTGTGAAGTGTATAAGTCTCCGTACCGAACGCACGGAACACCTTCGAGCACCTCGTCTTCCTTTGTTCCTCCAATGCCTTTAGAGAATTTCCCAATGCGCCCAAGTTGCACCAAATCCCAATGCGACGGCACGCCGCCTAGCCATGGGACAGATGAATTGATTGAGATTTCAGCATTGGCCCAACTAGGGCCCAACTTCACCCTCTCCAACCGGAACTTCGTGAACAGTTCGCTGATCTTGATCTCTTGAGTCATCTCAAAATCTCTCCTAGCAGCCCCTCCGTTTCCCGCTCCACTGCTAGCATATCAGCCCTGATCTCCTCCAGGGGGCGCAGGGGCTGCGGCCGGTAGAAGTAGCGGGTGAAGCTGATCTCGTAGCCAATCTTGACGCTCTCCGGCACGTACCAGGCATCGGGGGCGTAGGGCAGCACCTCGCGGCGCAGGAAAGCCGCCACGCCGCCGGCTTCCGTGAGCGGCACCTGCTCCGTATCGCGGAGGTCGGGGTCCGGCTCGTACTGCACGACGGCCGGCCGGCCGTTGATGGTGGCCGGGAACAGGCCGCGTAGCGGGTCTGGCTCGACGCCCCGCCAGAGGACACGCTTGATGACCGACGGGGCGGTTTCCGCGCGCTCGGCCTTTTGCTTGAGCGCCTTGATCTCCTTCGCCTTGTAGACCCGTTCGGGGTCAATACCCTGGAGCCGCAACGGCCGCTCGACGGTGACCTTCCAGTAGCCGAAGGCGGCATTGGGGAATATCCTCGACTGCTCGGTCTCCTCGAAGGCGAGGAAGGTGTCACAGATGCGCCGGATGTCTTCGTTCGACAGCTCGCAGTTCTTGGCACCGAGGTTCTTGCGTAACGGCTGGGACCACTGCGTCGCGTCAATGAGCTGTACTTTGCCCTGACGGTGCGCCGGCTTGCGGTTGCTCAACACCCAGATATAGGTGGCGATGCCGGTGTTGTAGAACATGTTGAGCGGGAGGGCAACGATAGCCTCGAGCCAGTCGTTCTCGATGATCCAGCGCCGGATGTTGCTCTCGCCCTGTCCGGCGTCGCCGGTGAAGAGCGAGCTGCCGTTGTGTACCTCGGCGATACGGCTGCCGAGCGGCGTGTCTTGCTTCATCTTGCTCAACATATTGGCGAGGAACAGTAGCTGGCCGTCGCTGGACCGGGTGACGAGGCTGTAATCGGGGTCGCCGCCGTGCTCGATGAGGAAGCGGTGGTCGCGCAACTCCCTCTTCCCACCCATACGTTCGAGATCGGTCTTCCAGGACTTGCCGTAGGGCGGATTCGAGAGCATGAAGTCGAACTCTTGGGCGGAGAAGGCATCGTCGGAGAGGGTGGAGCCGTACTTGACATTGTTCGCTTCGTCTCCTTCTCCCTTGAGAATGAGATCGGCCTTGCAGATAGCATAGGTCTCCGGGTTCACCTCCTGGCCGTACAGGTGAACCGACACTTCCTTATCCTGTTCGCCGGCCAGTTGCATCAGCGTCTCTTCGGCGACCGTCAGCATTCCGCCGGTGCCGCACGCGCCGTCATAGACCAGGTAGGTGCCCGACTGCACATGATCGGCCACCGGCTCGAAGACGAGGTGGGCCATCAGCCGGACCACGTCGCGCGGTGTGAAGTGCTCGCCAGCCTCCTCGTTGTTCTCCTCGTTGAAACGGCGAATCAACTCCTCGAAGACGGTGCCCATGCCATGGTTGTCGAGGCCCGGCAGCCGGACCGCGCCATCGCCGCCCAACACGGGCCGGGGGCTGAGATTGATGGAGCGATCCAGGAATTTCTCGATCAGGAAGCCCAAGGCATCGGCCTCGATCAGCGTCGTAATCTGGTTGCGAAACTTGAACTTCTCTAGGACTTCCTGCACGTTTGGTGAGAAGCCGTCGAGGTACGCCTCGAAATCGGCCCGCAACTTCTGCAGCGTGTTTCTGGACCGCAGGTCGCGGAGGCGGAAGGGCGACGCATTGTAGAAGGCCTCGCCGGACGCCTGACAGAGGGCAGCATCCTGGTTAGTGATACCAGCCCGGTCTAGTTGGGCCTTCATCCTGAGAACCGCGTCCTTCGTCGGCTCCAGGACGGCATCCAAGCGCCGGATGACGGTCATGGGCAGGATGACGTCGCGGTACTTACCCCGCACATAGACGTCGCGCAGCACGTCGTCAGCGATACCCCAGATAAAGCTGCTGATGTTGAGGCTACTCAAGCCCGGTCCTCCTCTTTGCCCACCTTCATAGTGCAGAGCCCAACTCAACCAGTCAACCGACGGAGCCGCAGGGCCAATTCACGCTTGGGGACGGGACATCTCGGATCGTCCCGCATCGCTTCAAGCGCCACGATGACCTGAGCCGCCGACAAGATGCCGGCGGTACTTATGTTGTCGATGACCCACAGGATATCGTGATGCGAGATGCCTTCGGATCGAGCAAAGCGCTGCATGATCCTGTCTTCCGTCAGCAACACCCATCCTTCACGGCGAGCGAGCGCGAGAGCAAAGGCATCTACCAAACTCAGGGCTGGCCGTCTGGACTGATAGGAGACTGCCACTGCCACTGCCACGGCTTCCGGGTCCAGGGTTTCAACCCGGAGGCCAAAGCCGAGCAGGTCCTGCCGGCTGAACACACCCAGGCCAATCAGTTCCTCGTTGAACAGCAGGTCCGGCACCGCAAATTGGAACGCTAACTTGAACATCTTGGGCAGCAGTTCGCGCTTGGCGAACTGGATCAAGACGGAACTGTCGCTGACGAGGACGTTCATCATTTAGCGATCCGCCGCACCCGCCATGACGTGCTCGATCTCGCTGACGCGCAGTCTGAGCAGTTCCGCCGCTTTGGCTTCCGAAATTTCCTTCTCTGCCAATGCCCTCAAGCAGAGACGGCGAAAACGTCTGGGACTCTCCTTTCGCTCAAGAGGGCATGGCTCATCCCGCCGCCAACTCCTGCCAATGCCACGGAAAATGTTCACCACAGTGGCTTCCTTGATGATACCCAGGTCGCGCATCCGCATAACCAGAGCAGCGGCACTGATGCCAAACATGCGCTTGAGCTCGATGAGCTCGCCGAAACCAAAATTGAAACGGCGGCGCCCCACTTCATGCATGAGTTCTTCCTGGGGTGCCAGGAAAGCGCCGGCAAAACGATGGCAGGCTTTCTCTTCTGGCACGCTGGGCGGGATGTTCAGGACCATGTGCCCCAACTCGTGGGCAATGGTGAACCGCTGCCGTTCGATGGACTTGGCGGTGGAGCACACCACGACGGGCACATCTTCCCCATCCACCCGGCGCACGTAGCAGGTGAGTCCGTCCACAGTCCTGGGTAGCGGCAACTTGAGCACCTTGATGCCGCGTTCCTCGAGCAACTCGGTCATATCCGGAATTGGATCAGTGCCGAGATTCCAAGCCCGGCGGACCGACAGGGCCGCCGGTTCCGCGTCTTCCACGGTTTCGATGCCGTAGGGCGCGCCGCTGGGTTCTTCCCGCCGGCTATTGGCGATGCCCAGCAGCTCCTCCACCTGCAGGTACCGGTCCACATGATCGAGCACCGCTCCCTCCACCGCCGCGCGCTCCTTAACCCTGGTTGATGCCAGCTTCCGGAACTCCACGGAGTCGAGGGAGACATTCGAGGGGCTCAAGAGGTAGCTCATGGACACGTCCAGGGCCGTTGCCAACGCGATGGCGACGGTAGAACTCGGCATCATCGCGCCGCGTTCATACTTGCCGATGGCCTGAGCAGAAACGATGCCCCCGATGCGCGAGGACATGGCCCGGAGCGAGAGACCACTGCGTTTCCTGGCAAGTTTGAGCCGCTCGCTAAACATGGGGCCCTCCTTTCGGTTTACATTCTATAGTATAATCAATGGTTTTGTAAACCGCAGCACGGGCGGCACCCCGTTTGAACTTACCCCGACGTGGTACGGGTTGCTCCCTATGCTGCCGTCTCTCATGGAGCAACCGCTGATGGGAATCGCGCATACCGTCATATTGATGAGCGGAGGCATTGACTCGTCGTCCGTCGTGGCAACTTTCCAGGACACCGGCGTCCAGCCATCGGGCATGTTTGTAGATTACGGGCAGCCGTCTGCGCGCAGCGAATGGTGTGCCGCTCAAGATGTAGCCCGGCATTACGGTGTCGCTATTCGTAGGGTGAACCTAGGCTTCCGGCTGGCCGCGCATGAAGGAGAGTTTCCCGCGCGAAACGCGCTCTTGATACTGACCGCCGCGGGAACGACGGCAGCAAGGCCCTTGCAGGTGGTGCTGGGCATTCACGCGCTGTCCGAGTATTACGACACCACCCCGCTTTTCCTGCGGCACATGCAACGGATACTGAACGGTTACTTCGGGGGCACCGTCACCGTGAGTGCTCCTTTCGTGGCGGACACCAAGGCCGAAGTGGTCCGGTTCGCAAAGGCTGATGGTGTTCCCCTGGCCCTAACCTATAGTTGCGAGACGCAGGACGCGCCGGCATGTGGGCAGTGTCCCTCATGCCGGGACAGGATTGAAAACGATGCCGGGTGAGCGGCCACACTGTCGGGTTCGGCGGGTTGAGAAGTTGGGCGTCAGCACGCCGCTGATCGTGCCCTCGTTTTCCAGTTGTGGATTCCCGCAGGTAGCAGAGATCTACAACGAGATGAAGGACCGGCTCTACGGCGTTTGCCTCGTAAGCGCTTTGGACATGGCGGCGGGCTGCATTCCCGCAAACGTGACGGACGAAGCCAATCTCGTGCTTGTGGACAGTGGAATGTTTGAAGCAAGGAGCAAAGTGCGGGGACGGGGCGGCAGTTGCCCGTCCACAACGCACGCCGGCTGGTCAAGGCAACAGTACTGTAGGATTGCCGCTGGACTTGATGCCAGCGCCAATGTGATCCTGGTGAATTACGATGGAACCGAACCCGTGGAGCGGCAAATCAGGCAGGCGTTGGAAGATTTCTCGTATGCGTCCCACGCGGCGAGTGACTTTCTGGTCAAACCAGAGTGTCCGTCCCGCCTCGTCAATGTGCCCAGGCTAGCGAGGCACACCGGTGAGCTGGGGCAATTCGACATCGTAGGCATTACCGCGCGCGAAGCAGGGGATTCCTTGGCTAGACGTTGCAGTACGGTAGTGATGCTCCGGGATGCGCTCGACGACGCCGGTCTCAATGCGCCCATCCACGTCTTCGGGGCAATAAGCCCGCTTGAAGTGCTGACCTATTGCTTCTGCGGGGCAGATGTCTTCGACGGGTTGAACTGGCTCCGGTTGGGCTTCCGGGAACACGGTTCCATACCCATCGAGGAAGCGGCATTTGAGGGTCGCAAGGCGAACCTTGCTGATTTCAACCTGCGGTCGGGAGAATGGCTCGCAAACCTGCGTTGCTTATATCGTTTGCAGGAATCGCTGCGCCGGTATGGCCTGAACCGTGACTTGGAGGCGTTGGCCCGGGATTTCCCCTCGGCCCGCAAGGCTGCGCGTATCGCCGAACTGGCGGGCGCGGTGATTACACCAGAGTAGGGAGTATTTATGGGTGGTTCTTCTGGAGGCGGTTACTATGGCCAGCCGCGGCGGCCAATCCCAGTAACCCTGAGCAATGCTGAGATCAACGGGTGCCTGCGGAACCTGCTTCGAGCCTACAACGACCGGGACACCCAGGCGATCAGCCGGCATTTGCAGGTGCTGCGCGACAGTTTGGAGCTTACTGACGGGGATGTGATCCGCACCCTCTTTGGTGGATCGGTGAGCAAGCATACCGCCATCAACGGCCTGAGCGATGTTGATGTCCTGGTCATCATCAATGATTCGTCGCTCTCAGGACGATCACCAGCGGCCGTCATTCAACTGATGGCGCAGCGGATACGGCAGCGGCTGCCGCAAACGAGTGTCAGCACCGGCAACCTAGCAGTCACCGTCAAATACTCGGACGGCATCGAGATACAGGTCCTGCCCGCGATACGCACCAAATCCGGGGTGAGAATCGGTGACCCGGAGGTGACCCGGTGGAGCAGGGTACTTTACCCGGACAGGTTTGCTCGCAAGCTGACACAGGTCAACCGAGCGCACGATGGCAAGGTCATACCCACAGTAAAGCTGGCAAAGGGACTGGCGGCCCACAATATCCGCAGCGATCGAGACAAGGTATCCGGGTACCACTTGGAATCTCTTGCCATCGAGGCCTTCAAGAATTACCACGGTTCGCACGACCTGGAGAGCATGGTCCGCCACTTCATCGATTTCTCGTCCCGAGCGGTCAAGCGGCCAATCACCGACCCTACGGGACAATCGCGGCACGTAGATGAATACATGGGGCCAGTGGGCAGTACGCGGCGTAATAGGGCGTCAGCGTCGTTCCAAAGGATGCTACGGCGCTTCGACGCCTGTAAGACCAGCGAGGACCTCGACAACCTGTTCGGCGCGTGATGCAAAGGTATGGCGACGGGATGAAAGGCAAATTCGTGGTGCTGTCCGGAACCGCCAGTCGCGCCTGCCCGGCGGAACGGTTGGACCTAGCCATTCGCTTCGTGCAGTTGTTCGTGGCCGAGGTGCTGAAGGCTGGCGGCGGGATGGTGGTGTTGCTGGGCGGCGAAAACCGGACTGAAGATGCCGACGGTCGGCCGCGCATCTTCGATTGGATAGTGCTGCGGGCAATTGAAGATTACGTTGCAGTGACAACCCAGGCTCCCAGAACCTACGCTCGGGCCGTCATGTCCGACCACACGTGGCAATCCCGATTGGACGATGGAAACCGGCAAACGCTCACCAACCTGCAGCAGCGCCGGGTGCTGGAAGTAGAACGCATCAAGCGCGAAGAGTTCACGGGGGGCAAGTATCGCGCCATCCAATGCGAGTTGGCTGACGGGATGATTGCCTTGGGCGGGGGAAAGGGTACCTACGCCGTTGGGAGGAAGATGATCGCAAGCGGCAAACCGGTCCTACCATTGGATTTGGACATTGGCGCTTTCTCCGAAGACGGAGAGGGTGCCCTGCTGCTGCATAGGGAGTTGCAGTCGGACCCTGGCGTGTTCCTCCCGGTTACTCATGGCCAGGTCGTCAACCAAATCGAAGCATTGTCTCTGGCTGGGTGCAACTCCGAGGTGCGTACCGTAGCGCAGCGGGCGGTGGAGGTCTTGAGTCTAGAGCTCGCAAGCAGCGGCTCCGGCAAGATCCATGGCATCAGGCGCTTGGCCGGCTATGTGAAGAACGCGCTGGTCAGATTCCTGACCGCGATAAATGTGCTGCGGGCCATAGACTTCCTGAAGCAATTGCTCGCTGGAGGCTGACCCCGGCCGCAAAAGGTCTAGGCTGTCGGACAACCGCCGGGCCCGTCACCAAGGGGCCGGTCGTCGAGTTCCTGCCACATCAGCCCCGGCAGGGAGAACGGGAACGATGGTCCACCGTAGGTCAGGGCTTGGTGAGGCTAAACAGGGGAAAGACTGGATGCCGCCGGGATAGCGATCATACCAGCAGGCTGAACCGTAGCACGAAGGTTCTGGATTTTGTCCAGTTTGGTAGGCGGTTCGTTGGTAAGGAGCAGGAAGATGCGCTCGACGCGGAACATGGGCGGTGTGACCGCGCAGCCGGCCGACTTGGCGGCGATGCAGGCCGGCGACTACATCCTGCATGCCCGCGACGGCCGGCTGAACCGGGTGCCGGTCGAGAAGACCCGCCTGCCGCGCGATCCCCAAGGGCACGTCCAGCGCCTCTGTCTGGTGCAGGCGCCGGACGGCACGATCTATGCGGCCCAGCATACGCTGCTGCACCGTTCGACCGATGGCGGCGTCACGTGGGAGCATCTCAAGCGAGACCCGGAGGTGTGTCACGGCTGGCGCATACAGTTCGACGACGACGGAGCGATGTTGAACGTCGGCTCCGATGAATCCGGCGGGCCGCCGGTCGTGCGGGCGTCACACGATGAAGGCGGGACGTGGCAGCCCATCGGGCAGATTGACACTGGCACGCCGGACGTGCTGTCGCTGGGTTTCGGCATGACCCGCTTGGACGACGGCACGCTGCTGATGCCGGTCCTGGTCGGGGCGGACCGGATCGGCAATCGCGCGGCGGCCGAGGTGACCCCGGCCATCGGTCGCCTCTACCGCTCCCAGGACGGCGGCCGGACGTGGCCGGAGTATGCGGTGCTTGGCGCGTGGTGTTGCGAGGTCAACGTGGTGCAGCAGCCGGCCGGCCGGCTGCTGGCAGCGATGCGCTACCAGCGCCCGCTCCTGCCCGACGATCCGGCTGATCTGCTGGAGCGGACCGGCGCCAGCGCGGTGGGGGCCGATAACCCGTACAAGCACGTCTTTGTCGCCCACTCGGACGACCGGGGGCGGACGTGGACGCCGCCGCGGCAGTTGACCACGGTGTTCGGTCAGTGCTACGGGGCCGCCGTCGGACTCGTGCAGAACCGTGCGGTAGTCACTACCGACTATCGGTACCCCCGGGACATGGGCAGCGGCCGGGCATTGGTCAGCCTCGATGGTGGCGAGACGTGGCCGGACGAGGTGTACTATCTGAGTCACGGCCGCGCTGCGGGCTACGCGGCGACCATCTCGCCGGATGGCGAAGAGATGCTCACCCTGACCGGGTCCTGCTACGGCGATGTCAGCTCCTGGGACAACTGCATCGGACGCACCGACTTCGCGATCATCCGGTGGCGGCTGGTGTAGCTAGTATCAGCCGTCAGCTATCGAGGGGCGTCATTGGCGTCGAACGTAGCACCCCTCCGTCATTCCCGCGAAAGCGGGAATCTACTACCCCTGGATTCCCGCTTTCGCGGGAATGACGTCCGGCGCGGCGGGCGCAACCGCTCGGAGCAGGTACCAGGGCACTAGCCTTCCTACGGGTACTTCAGGTATGGTCATAGGAGGTATGTAGCTTGTTGGCGCCCGTACCGAGACTGGCGAAACGCGCTGTTTACAGAGGGAAACACGAGGAGGCAGGAAGCGTTTATGGCACCACCCCGCGGAGGCAGGAGACGACGCTCATTTCGACCGGCGGGCCGCCCGCGGCCACGTTCGCGCGGCGGGTCGCGCGGATCACGCGGGCCGCGCCGGCCGGCGCCCGCTCTCGACGCTACGGCCGCTGAACGCAGCGCAGTAGCGACCACGGTAGTCCCGCGTACTGTGGTGGTACCGGAGCGGGTCAGTGTCCGCGAGCTTGCCGAGTTGCTCAGTGTCGGTCCCCCGGTCGTGCTCAAAGAGCTGTTGGGCGCCGGCTTGGTAGCCACGGTCAATCGCGAGCTGGACCGCGCGGCGGCGTTGCTCGTGGCGCGGAACCTTGGGTTCCGGGTCGAGGAAGCGGACACCGCTAATGGCGCGACCGCTGAGGATACTGCGGCGGCCACCTCCGTCCCAACGGAGGCGCCGCCGGAAGCGGCCGTAGATACGGACCTACCGCCGCGGCCTCCGGTCGTGGCGGTGATGGGGCATGTAGATCACGGCAAGACCTCCATCCTCGACGCGCTGCGCGAGTCCCAGGTCGCGACGGGTGAAGCCGGCGGGATCACGCAGCACATCGGCGCCTATCAGGTCGAGCATGACGGACGGCTGTTCACCTTCCTGGATACGCCGGGCCACGAGGCGTTCACGGCGCTGCGCGCGCGCGGCGCTGAGGTCACCGACTTGGCGATCTTGGTGGTGGCTGCCGATGACGGCGTGCAGCCGCAGACCGTGGAAGCGATTTCGCACCTACGGGCTGCCAAGACACCCTTCCTGGTGGCCATGAACAAGATTGATCAGGCCAGCGCCGACCCGGACCGGGTGCGGCAACAGCTCACGGAGTATGAGGTCGTGGTCGAGGACTACGGCGGCGACGTCGTGGCCGTGCCGGTGTCGGCGACCACGAAAGAAGGCCTCGACGACCTCCTGGAGATGGTGAGCTTGGTTGCCGAGCTACAGGAGCTGCGCGCCACCGCCGATGGGCCGGCGGAGGGGACCGTGATCGAGACACGGCTGGACCGCAGCCAAGGTCCGGTCGCCACGGTCCTCGTCGAGAGTGGAACGCTGCACGTCGGAGACCATGCCGTCGCCGGCGAGGCCGGTGGCCGCGTGCGCGCGATGCTCGATGAGCATGGTGGCCGCGTCCGTTCCGCTGGCCCGGCTCAACCGGTGGAAGTGCTGGGTTGGAACGAGCTGCCGAATCCAGGTGATCGCCTGGAGGTCGTGGAGAGTGAACGCGCTATCCGGACCATCGTTGACGCTCGCAAGGAGGCCAGGCAGGCGCAAGCGCCGGATGCGCCCCGGCGCAGTATCGAAGACCTCTTGGCGCAGTTAAGCCCGGATCAGGCGCAGGAGCTGCCGGTGGTGCTCAAGGCGGATGTCCACGGCTCACTCGAAGCAATCCAAGCCGCCCTGGCCAAGCTCGAGACGGATGAGGCGAAGGTCCATATCCTCTACGGCGCAGTCGGGAGAATCACCGAGGGCGATGTCAATCTCGCCGCTGCCTCGGACGGGGTTATCCTGGCCTTCAATACCCAGACTCCGGCCGCAGTCCGGCGGTTGGCGGACCAGCAAGACGTCCTGATCCGCTCGTACAATGTGATCTACAACCTGCTCGAAGATGTGCAGCAGACCTTGCGGGCGTTGGTGGAGCCGGAGGTGGGCGAGGTGATCCTCGGTCACGCCGAAATCCGCGCCATCTTCCGTGCGAGCCGCGCCCGCTCCGTCGTCGGGTGCTACGTTCAGGACGGCGTGATCCGGCCGGGTGCGCGCGCGCGCGTCGTGCGCCGGGAGGCGGAAGTGTACAATGGACGTATCGACTCGCTACGGCGCTTCAAGGACGACGTAGATGTTGTGGAAGAGGGCCATGAGTGTGGCATCGGCCTCGAAAACTTTCCCGATCCGCAGAATGGCGACGTGATCGAGGTGTATGGCCGCGCTGCCTGAGCACGCGACGGACGACGATCATGCCTCGACCGTATCGCCGCCAACGCCTCGCCTCGCTGCTCGTTGAGTTCTTGAGTGACCTGCTCCGGAATGAGGCCCGCGACCCGCGTCTCGGCTTCGTTTCCATCACGCGGATTGACGTTTCTGCCGATCTTCGCTACGCGACCGTCCACGTGAGTGTGATGGGCGACGAGGAAGAGCAGCGCGAGACGATGGCCATGCTCACCCATGCGGCCGGCTGGCTGCGGAGCGAATGCGCCGCCCGCTTGCCCTTGCGCTACGCACCGGCGCTACGCTTTGCGCTGGATCACTCACTCGCGGCCGGCGACCGGGTCTTGCAGCTGATCCGCGAAGTCGCTCCGCCGCCAGCCCCCGCCGGGGACGGCGAGCCGACAGCGGAGCGGCCGGAGTAGGGCACACTTGCCGGAAGCGACGGCGGTCGCCGGCTTCCTCAACCTCGCGAAGCCGCGTGGGCCGACCTCCCACGACATCGTAGCGCGGGTCCGCCGAGTGACCGGCGTGCGGCGCGTCGGTCATGCTGGCACGCTCGACCCACTGGCCGAAGGCGTGCTCGTACTCGCGCTCGGTCGGGCCACCCGCTTGCTGGAATATGTCGTGAGCGGAGAGAAGGTCTACCGGGCAACGATCCGTCTGGGGAGCACGACGACTACGGACGACGCCGAGGGAGCAGTGACGGAAACGCGGCCGCTCACTGTCGGCCGGGCCGACATCGAGGCGGTGCTCCCGCAGTTCATCGGCGAGATAGTGCAGCGTCCACCGACATTTTCGGCGGTGCAGGTCGGCGGCCGGCGTGCCTACGACCTCGCCCGCCGGGGCGCTGCGGTCGAGCTGCCGGCCCGGCCGGTGCGGATTGCCTGTCTTACCGTTCTGGACTGGCAAGCGCCGGACCTCACGCTTGAGGCCACGTGTGGGCCGGGGACGTATATCCGCTCGCTCGCCCGCGACTTGGGGGCGGCGCTGGGCTGCGGCGCCCACCTCGCTGGCCTCATCCGCACGCGATCCGGGGGGTTCTCCCTCGCCGCCGCGACCTCGCTGGCGGACTTGGAGCGCCACGCAGCCCGTTGCACGTGGCGCTCGCTCCTGGTCGCACCTAGCGCCGCGCTCGCGCACCTCCCGGTCCTGGTCGTCACCCCGCAAGGCTGCGCCCGGCTGCGCCAGGGCCAACCCGTGTCTGCGGCCCATCAGCTTGCAAGCGTGCCAGCGGCAGCGCGCATAGACGGTGCCGTGTGTGTGCTCGATGCTGAGGGCCGGCTGGTTGCCATCGCGACGTATGATCCGCGGCAGGATTGCTGGCGCCCGCGTAAGGTTGTAGGCTAAGGTCCGCACGATCACTTCGTAGTGTCTCTGTGGATGCAAGTCATACACCTCGATCCCCTCACGCCGCCGGCACCATCAGCAGCCGCGCCGGAGGCAGTGATCACCATCGGCAAGTTCGATGGGGTACATCTCGGCCACCATGCGCTGCTCGACGCGGTTATCACGGGGGCTAAACGGCGCGGCCTGGCGCCCGCAGTGGTGGTGCTCGACCCGCACCCGCTCACGATCCTGCGCCCGGAAGTGCGCCTCAGCCAGCTGACGACGCTGCCGGAGAAGCTCTGGCTGCTCGCTCGTGCGGGGACCGACCTCGCGGTGGTGTGGCGTTTCAGCGCCGCGAGCGCCCGGCTTACGCCCGAGGAGTTCTTCCGGTCACTGGCGCCGGTGCTGCGCGTCCGGGCCGTCGTCATCGGCCCGGGCTTTGTGCTGGGCCGTGGTCGCACCGGCAACGAAGCCAAGTTGCAAGCGATCGGGCAAGCGCAGGGATTCGCCGTGGAGAGCATCCTGCCCGCGCACGTCGCCGGCCAAGCCGTGCGTAGCACCGAAACACGCACCTTACTGGCTGCGGGTGAGGTCTCGCGGGCGGCAGGATTGCTAGGGCGGCCGCCGTCATTACATGCGCGGGTAGTCGAGGGCGACCGGCGGGGCCGGTTGCTGGGGTTCCCGACGGCCAATCTGGCCCCGCTAGTCGGGTGCCCGGCCTTGCCGGCCGATGGCGTCTACGCCGGGTGGGTCGAGCTACGGCCATTGAGCGAGAGGCGCACGTGGCATCCGGCGGCCGCCAACTTGGGTGTGCGGCCAACCTTCGCCGGCCGTCGCCACGTCATCGAGGCCCACCTACTCGACTTCACCGGCGACCTCTACGGCCAGGAGGTGCGCCTGCACTTCGTCGAGTATCTGCGCGGCGAACGGCCGTTTGCCGGCCCGGAGGAGCTACGGCAGCAGATCAGCGCGGACGTGGCCGCTGCACGCAAGCTCCTGGCCGCGCAGCAGCCGCCGGAGAGCAGCAGTTGAGGCGCTGTCAGCTATTAGCCTTTCGCTATCAGCCGTCAGCCGGGAGACGTCATTGCGGCGGAAGCCGCAATCCAGCGGTGGGAGGTGAATACCCTCTCTCCCTCTGACCAGGCCACTGACCACTGGCTACTGGCTACTGTGCGGACACGCGCTAGGCCGGAACGAGGGTCAGCTCTTCCATCAGCTCGACATTCTCGTCAATCTCGTCCAGGCTTTCCATGCCGAGCACAATAGCGTCCACGCAGCCTAGCTCCAGCACGTAGCGTAGCGCCCCGCGCACGTCGTGGGCAAGCTGGCCGCAGCCGCCGACCTTCATGCCATATACGCCTTTGCCGGCAGCGTGCATCTGCTCGATGACGGGCACCACGTCCGGCGGTGGGGCATCCATCTGGATTCCGGCATAGTTGATGCGCGCCAGCACCACCTCCACCCAGGGGCTGACGGCCGCGGTGCGGAACGCGCCAAAATCGTGGCACGACACACCGACGGCGCGCACGAGACCGCGCTCCTGAGCACGACTCAACGCCGCCATCGAGTCGGCAAACCGACTCGTCCAATCCGCTTCGGTCAGGCAGTGCAAGAGCACAATATCCACGTAGTCCGTGTGCAGCTCGCGGCAGAAGCGCTCGACATCGGCCGTCACGGTCGCGCCGGTGCGGGAGGTGGTCTTGCTGGTGACGACGACGTTCTCGCGCCCGACGTCACGGAGCGCGGCGGCGGTCTCGGGGTGCGAGCCATACTGATCGGCTACGTCCCAGAAGGTGACGCCGCGGTCGTAGGCGTAGCACAGCAGCCCGACGCACTCATCGAAGCCGAGCCGGGTCTGGTTCGAGCTACCGGCCCAGCCAATCGTGCCGGTGCCAATGGCCAATTGCGAGGTCCGTATCCCGCTGCTCCCGAGAGTAATCTGTCGCATATGGCGCTCCTTCCGGGGCACACCATCCTAGCACAAAGGCCTTGCCAGCCACAGAGCGCGCAGAGTAGGTCCGTCCCTCACGCTGCGCCGGCTACAGCGAGACCCCGATGGCGTCGGCAATCGTGGTCATGTCCTTGTCGCCGCGACCGGAGAGATTGACCACGAGCGCGTCCGCCGGGTCGCGCTCGCGGGCGAGCTGCATGGCGTAGTAGACCACGTGGGCCGGCTCTAGCGCCGGGATGATCCCCTCGATCTGGGCAAGCTGCTGCACGCCCTGCATGGCCTCGGTATCGGTCACGCCCACGTAGCGCGCGCGGCCGGTATCGCGGTACAGGCTGTGCTCCGGGCCGACACCGGGGTAGTCGAGGCCCGCCGAGATGCTATGCGCTTCCTCCACCTGACCGTGCTCATCCTGCAAGAGGTAGCTGTACGAGCCGTGCAGCTGTACGAGACGCCTGGCCGGCCGACAGTGAGCGAGGCAGCGTACTCGCCGGTGTCCAGGCCGCGGCCGGCGGCCTCAACGCCGATCAGCTCCACCTCGGTGTCTCCGACGAAGGGATGAAAGATGCCGATAGCGTTCGAGCCGCCGCCGACGCAGGCCAACACCGCCTGCGGCAACCGCCCCATTCGTTCGAGACATTGGGCGCGGGCTTCTTTGCCGATCACGCTTTGGAAGTCGCGGACCATCGTCGGATAGGGGTGGGGACCGACCACCGAGCCGATCAGATAGTGCGTGGTCCGCACGTTCGTTACCCAATCGCGGATGGCCTCGTTGATCGCGTCCTTGAGGGTCTTGCCGCCAGTGGTCACGGTGCGTACCTCGGCGCCCAGCAGCTTCATCCGAAAGACGTTGAGCGCCTGCCGGTGGATGTCCACCTCGCCCATATAGACCACGCACTCCAGGCCGAGCATCGCGCACACCGTCGCGGTGGCGACCCCGTGCTGCCCGGCGCCCGTCTCACAGATGATGCGCGGCTTGCCCATGCGCTGCGCTAGGAGTCCCTGCGCCAGCGCGCTATTGATCTTGTGGGCGCCCGTGTGCGCCAGGTCCTCGCGCTTGAGCCAAATCTGCGCGCCGCCGACGCTATCGGAAAGACGCTCGGCGTGATACAGCGTCGTGGGTCGGCCGACATAGTGGCGCAGGAGGTCGTTAAGAGTCGCGTTGAACGTTTCGTCCTGCTGAATCGCCTCGAAGGCTGCTGTCAGCTCCTGGAGCGCCGGCATCAGCGTCTCCGGCACAAACTGCCCGCCGTAGGGGCCAAAACGGCCCGCTGATTCGGTCTCGGTCCGCGTTGTGTCTGCCGCAACTGCCGTCATTGTCATCTCCACTCCTCGCCCTTGGCCGCCTTTTACTCCCGGCCACCCGCATCCCCGCTTGCGCGGGAATCCATCACCCTGCTGCTGGATTCGGGCTTCCGCCGGAATGACGAGCGGGGCCGGGGGTGAGGCGGGCCGGTCACCCCACCGCTCGCGCCGCGGCGACAAAGGCCCTGATCTTCGCCGGGTCTTCTTGCCCGTCCTTCTCGATTCCGCTCGCTACGTCCACGCCCGCCGGCCGTACCGTGCGGATAGCCGCAGCCACGTTGCCGGCATGGAGTCCCCCGGCCAGCAACAGCCGGCGCCGCTGCGCTAACCGGCCGGCGGCCCGCCAGTCGCTCGTCTCGCCACTGCCGCCCCAGGAGCCGGGCACGGCGGCGTCCGCCAGGAGCAGGTCTACGTCGTAGTCGTCGGGGAGCGTCTCGCCCTCCGGTGACCGCTCCGATAGCCGCACGGCCTTGATGATCGGCTGCGCCACCTCCGCGCAGAACTCCGGTGTCTCGGTGCCACTGAGCTGCACCCAATCGAGACCGCAGCACTCGACCGTCGCGTGCAGCTGCGCCAAGGTCGGGTTGACGAAGATGCCGACCGTCTGCACCCGCTCCGGGAGTGCCCGGATAATATCGCGCGCCGTCTCCGGGCTGATGCACCGGCGCGAGGATGGCACGAAGTTAAACCCCAGCAGGTCGGCGCCGGCCTCGACCGCCGCGGTCGCCGCCGGCAGGACACGCAGGCCGCAGATTTTGACGATCATCCTAGTAGCTCGCGGATTTTCGTCGCTGGATCAACGCGCTTGGCCAGCAGCGCCTCGCCGACGAGGATGGCGTCGGCGCCGGAGTCGTAGACCTTCCGTACATCGTCGGCAGTGTGGATACCGCTCTCGCTGACGATGATCGTCTCCGGGGGAACCATCGCTGTCAGCTGGCCCGTCGTAGCGAGGTCCACCCGGAAGGATTGCAGGTCACGGTTGTTAATGCCGATGATCTTCGCGCCGGCCCGCCGCGCCACCGTCAGTTCGTCGCCGGTGTGGACCTCAACGATGGTATCCATGCCGAGGCGCTCGGCGCACTCGACGTACTTGGCGACATCGGCTTCATCCGTGGCGGCCACGATCACGAGGATGGCATCGGCGCCGGCCGCTCGGGCCTCGAAAATCTGATACGTGCTGACGGTGAAGTCTTTGCGGAGGATGGGCAGTGCGGTCGCCGCGCGGGCGGCAGCGAGGTCCGCGAGCGAGCCGCCGAAGAATTGTTCGTCGGTGAGCACGGAGATTGCCGCAGCGCCGGCCCGCTCGTAGGCCCGCACGGTCGCAGCCACATTGAGGTGCTCTACGATGGCGCCAGCGGACGGCGACCGGCGCTTGATCTCGGCGATGAGTCTGGGCTTCCCAGCGGCCGCTGCCTGCGGTGGTCGCAGCGCCGCTGCGAGCGAACGTGCCTGCGGCGCGCGCGCAGCCTGGGCCAGCAGCTGCTGCCGGGGTAGCTCCTGCGCGCGCGCACACACTTCGCGCCGCTTTGCCTCAATAATGGTGTCCAGGATGCTTGCCATCTCGTTGTCGTCTCCTCCGCCCCGGCGCCCACATGTACCCACCCTCAACCCCCTCCCTCCAGGGAAGGGGCCGGGGGTTAGGTCACGCCCGCTCCCTGGGGAAGCGTCCCGAACCGGCGCTAACCCGCCCCACCACCTACGCGCTGGCTCACGGCGATGTATTTGTCGAGCGCGGCGTTGGCCGCGCCGCTGTCAATTGAGGTGGCCGCGAGCGCGATGCCCTCGCGCAAGTCCGCCGCTCGATCCGCCGCGACCAACGCCGCCGCGCTATTGAGCAGCACGATGTCCCGCTTTGGTCCGGCGTCGCCCATGAGCACCTGCCGCAAGACGGCGGCGTTCTCTTGGGGGTTGCCGCCCCGGATCGCCGCCAGCGGCGCCCGCTGTAGGCCCAGCTCTTCCGGCTCTATGCGGTACGTCTCTACGGACGAGCCGGACAGCTCGTGGACGGTCGAAGGCGCGCTAATACTAAGCTCGTCGAGACCGTCGTCGCCATGGACGACGAGCGCGTGCGCGATGCCGAGTCGACCGAGCGCCGCGGCCATGCGCTCGGCGATGCCCGCGTCCCCGACACCGAGCACCTGCGCGCGCGCGCCGGCCGGGTTGGTGAGCGGCCCAAGGATATTGAAGACGGTGCGAATGCCGATCTCGCGGCGGAGCGGCGTTGCGAACTTCATCGCCGGATGGTAGGCCGGCGCAAACATAAAGCCAAAGCCGGCCTCCGCCAGACACTGCGCCACCGCCGCCGGCGACAGCTCAATCGGCGTGCCGAGCGCGTCGAGTACGTCGGCGCTCCCGCACTCCCTGGTCACGCCGCGGTTGCCGTGCTTGGCGACGGCCTGACCGGCGCCGGCCACGACGAAGGCCGCCGCCGTTGACACGTTGAAGTGGCCGGCGCCGACACCACCGGTCCCGCAGGTGTCCACCACTGGGACCGACGGCGTGACCTGCACGGCGCGCGCGCGCATGATGGACGCGCAGCCGGCGATCTCATCTACGGTTTCACCCTTGAGCCGCAGCGCCGTGACAAACGCGCCGAACTGCGCCGGCGTCGGCGTGCCGGCCATGATCTCGGTCATGGCCGCGGCCGCCTCGTCCTGGGACAGCGATTCACCCGCCACCAAGCGGGCGATGGCCTCCTGAATCATCTCTGCCTGCCTCCTTCTGCTCTGTCCCTCTCACCCCCGCCAAGCTCGCGCTTGCGCCAGGAAGTTGCGGAGCAAGTCTTTGCCGACGGCCGTCATGATCGATTCGGGATGGAACTGCACACCCTCGATGGGGTGCTCGCGGTGGCGGACCCCCATAATCAGCCCGTTCTTGGTCTCGGCCGTGATTGCCAGGCTCGCCGGCACCGTGTCGCGCTCGATCACCAGAGAATGGTAACGAATCGCCTCGAACGGATTCGGCAGGTCCAGGAATACCCCATGCCCGTCGTGATGGATGTCGGACGACTTGCCGTGCATCAGCTCACCGGCCCGCACGATGCGACCGCCGAAGGCCGCGCCGATGGCCTGGTGGCCGAGGCAAACGCCGAGCAGCGGGATGCGCGGCCCTAGCTCGCGGACGAGCGGCGTCGAGATGCCCGCCTCGTGCGGCGTGCAAGGCCCCGGCGAAACGACGATGGCCTCCGGTTGCAGCGCTGCCACCTCGTCAACGGTGATCGCGTCGTTGCGGCAGACCTCGGCCGTTTCGCCTAGCTCGCCGAGATATTGCACGAGGTTGTACGTGAACGAATCGTAGTTATCGAGTACCAGGATCATGCTAGTCCACCGTCCTGTTCTAGGTCGCCTGCCAGGTCAAGCGCTCGAAGGAGCGCCGCGGCTTTATTCAGCGACTCCTGATATTCCAGCGCCGGCACCGAGTCCGCGACCACGCCGCTGCCGGCTTGAACGTAGGCGATTCCATCCTTGATCAGCAAGGTACGGATGGCAATGGCGGTATCGAGGTTGCCGTCGTAGCCGAAATAGCCGACCGCTCCCGCGTAGGGGCCGCGGTGCGTCGGCTCTAGCTCGGCGATGATCTCCATAGCCCGGATTTTCGGGGCGCCGGATACGGTGCCGTGCGGGAAGCACGACCGCAGCGCGTCCAGCCCGGTCTTACCCGCGGCAAGCTCGCCGTTCACGCGGGAGACGATGTGCATGACGTGGGAGTAGCGCTCGATAAACATCAGATCGGGTACATGCACCGACCCGATGCGGCAGACGCGCCCGAGGTCGTTCCGGAAGAGGTCCACCAGCATGATGTGCTCGGCGCGCTCCTTCTCATCACCCAGCAGTTCCTCGCCGAGCGCTTGATCTTCCTCCGGCGTTGCGCCGCGCGGTCGGGTGCCGGCAATGGGTCGCGTCCGCACGTAGCCGTCCTCCACTTGCACCATCGTCTCCGGCGATGCCCCCACGAGGTACATGTCGTCCAGGTGGAGATAGTACATGTACGAGGAGGGGTTCACCATCCGTAAAGCGCGGTAGGCGTTGAACGGCGTAACGTCCAGCCGCCGGGCAAGCCGCTGGCTGGGCACCACTTGGATGATGTCTCCGGCCGCCACATACTCCTTCGCCTGTGCTACGACGTCGAGGAAGTCCTCCTCGGAGAGGTTGGCGACAACGCGGGGATCGCTGGCGAGCGGCACCCCAGGCAGCGAATCGGTGGGGTGACCCTCATCCCCGGCCCCTCCTCCCTGGGCAGATGGAGGGCCGCTGGGGAGCGGCGGCGCCGGGCCATGGAGACGACCGATGAGCGTCTCGATCCGGTCCGTGGCCTGTCTGTAGGCGGCGCTCACGTCGCCACCGGTCCGCTCGGTGTCGGCCAAGGCGATCATGTGCATGGCGTGTTGGACGTGATCGAAGGCCACGAGGCTGTCCACGCCCAGCAGCAGGCCGTTCGGAACCTGGAGATCGTCCGTCGGAGCTACCGGCAGCCGCTCGAAGGCGCAGACGGTCTCGTAGCCGATGTAGCCGACGAGACCGCCGACAAAGCGCGGCAGCCCCGGCACCGTGACCTGCGTGCGGCCGTGCAGCAGGTCGCCGATCAGGTCGAGCGGGTCGGTATAGGACTGCGCCTCGGTCGTGCTACCCCCTAAGGCGTCGAACCGGCGCATGTGGGCTTGGCCTTCGTGGAAACGCAGCACGAACGAGGGGTCGCACCCGATGAACGAATAGCGCCCGACGCGCTCCCCGCCCTCCACGCTCTCCAGCAGAAAGGAGTAGTTGCCGCGGGCAATCTTGCGATACGCCGAGACGGGCGTCTCCATGTCCGCGAGGATCGTGCGGGCAACCGGAATGAGATTGCCGCGCCGTGCCATCTCCTGCGCCTCCGCCAATGTCGGCGTGTAGTGCGGCCGGCGCACACGCCGGCGTTCGGTGTGTGTTGGTGGCTCAACCGTTGCCATGCTCATCGTCTTGCTACGCCTCGACCTTCCTCCGGCCGGCCAACAAAAAACCCCCCGTCCCTCTGGGACGAGAGGCCTACAACCTCCGTGGTGCCACCCAGCTTGAGCGCCCAACATCGTCACCGCAGCGCTCCACTCAGCGAGCACAGAGCCGTTGATCTTGGCTCGATGCCCGGCGCCTGCGCTAACGGGGGCGCGTTCCGTCGCCGCCTACTGCCGTCGGCCCACTCCACCGGCCGACAGGTTCGGGGCGCAGCTCCCAGGCCCATTCCGCTCCGGCTCGATCACCGCCGTCACACCGGCAGGCGGTTCTCTGGCATCGCGCGCTGAAGCGTACTCGCCCTGCTCGCAGCCTTTGCGACTATTCAGTTCTACCGCAGTATACCAGAGCAGCGGTCAGCTATCAGCCGTCAGCCGGGGTGCCCCGGCCTCGTCATTGCGGCGAAAGCCGCAATCCAGGACGCCCACAAGGGGCGCCCCTACAAAGTTGGCAATGCCGTGCGTGCGTAGAGGGCGCCAGGGTATACCTACACCGCGTAGAGCATCGCCGCTTAAACCAAGAACCTGGCACAGTTTCCTGTGCCAGGCCCGCGCTTCTCCGATGCGTAGTGCTTCGGTATTGCTCGGTGAGGGGTATCCCCTCCCCTTTCGGTTACCCGGTCAGCTCGACGTTGACGGCGCGCATGCCGCGGCCGCGGGTGTCCTCTTCCAGGTCAAAGCTCACGGCCCCCCCTTCCTGCAAACTGTCAAAGGGAGTTGAAGCCATCCCGGAGGCGTGGAAGAAGACTTCCTCGCCATCCTCTTGGCGTATGAAGCCAAACCCACGGTCGTAAATGATGCGGACAATAGTTCCGGTGTTCAAGTGCATATCCTCCTGCTGGTCTCTCGTTGCCAGCTACTGAGAGCCTGGACACTTCGCGGCCCAAAACCAGGCGCGCAGCGCAGACTCGTTCTTGTGATGTCGGTCGGGATCAGTGCTCGTGGCCGCCCTAGGCGGGCGTCTCATGGTCGGGCCGGCGTGCGCGGGAGCGCCAATGCAGTAACAAGAGACTCTGCTGAGGACTGAACAGGTGCTCTGAACCAAGACCGAACAGTAGTATACCATGCTTGCCCCGCTCGTGACCACTTTGCCTGCCCACAGTGCTTAACTCCGCGCTACCGGTGTCAGGTTCTTGGGTGCGGGCCGGCTTTCACAGGCAACGCCATCCCTATTCCCATCGAGCCGGTTGGGATCAGTGGGATCGGCGCGGAGCACTGCCTGCGCCTGGGCCTGCGTCGTGAAGTCGTCGCAGTTGTACGCATCGCCCCGGTCGAGATAGTCTGCCGGATCAATGGTGGGGGTAGCGGTTGCGGTAGGGGCCGGCGTTGCCGTCGGGGCCGTGTCACCGTAGGAGCTGGCGTTGCCGTAGGAGCTGGCGTTGCCGTAGGAGCTGGCGTTGCCGTAGGAGCTGGCGTTGCCGTAGGAGCTGGCGTTGTTACCGTCGGGGCCACCACCGCCGTCGGAGGTGGTAGGACTGCTAGGCGCACGGTCGCCGTCGGCATGGGCGTTGGCGCTCCTGGCCCAGCGAACGCCACGAGGCCCCAGCCCAGCGCGGCGAGGGCTACCGTACCGCCGAGCGCCAGCGCCCAGCGGGGAGGACGTACCGACCACTACCCGCGCGGCGCGGCGGGGGCAACCACGGGCGGCCGCTGGGGCGCCAGCGCTGCAAGCGCCTCCAAGTCGCTGACGAATGCAGCCATGCTCGGATAGCGCGCCCCAGGATCAGGCCGCGTGGCACGATCCACTACCGCTCGCAGCCGGTCCGCCGCGGCTGGGGGAGCCGACAGGTGGGATAAGGCTACGGCTGACGGCGACACGGCCTCCGGCCGCTCCGTCAGGAGCGCCTCCCAGGGATGATCTCCGAGCAGCATCTCCGCGAGCACCAGGCCCAAGGCGAAGACATCGGTCCGGCCATCAACGGGTGCGCCCTGGCGCTGTTCCGGGGCCATGTAGCGGCTGGTACCGGCGATGGTGCTGCCCGTCGCTCCACTGACCAAGTCCTTGGCAATACCGAAGTCGGTGAGCGCCACCCGCTGGTCACGACCGAGGAGGATGTTGGCCGGCTTCACGTCGCGGTGGATCAGCCACCGGTGGGCATACATCAAGCCACGGCCAACGGCGAGGGCCACGTCAACGGCCGTCTCCCAGGTCAGCGCGCCGTCGCGCGCGAGGCGAGACGCGAGCGATTCGCCAGCGACGTACTCCAACGCGAGGGCCAGGCTCTGCGATTGCTCATCGTGGTAGAGGCCGTAAAAGCGCACGATGTGGGGCGTGTCGAGCCGTTCGAGCAACCCGGCTTCGCGCTTCCAGCGGTCAGCGATCTCCGGCCTATCGCGGCCCGGCTCATAGCTTGCGACTTTGAGGGCAACGACCGCGCCCCGCCGCTGATCCCAGGCGCGATAGACGGTCGCAGTGCTGCCCCGACCGATCCGGGCGAGCAGCTCGAACTGCTCCGCGAGCACGGCGCCTGGCTGCAATGGCGGCGGAACGGGAGTGTTCACGCACGGTCAATCTTGCGGCGCTCATGAGGGGTCAGCGCGGCGGCAGGCCACGAGCGCAGCTCAAACCTGAAGCTGGCAGTGCCGCCCAAGCGAATGAGATCGCCGGCGAGCAAGCGCGTGGGCTTGAGGAGCAGCGCCCCGTTGAGCCAGGTGCCGGTGCGGCTGCCGAGGTCACGCAGTACCCAGGTGGAGTCCGGCTGCCGGTCAATGGCGGCGTGGCGCCTGCCGACCTCCAGCTCGGCAATGGATACGTCGGCATCACGCCCCCGACCGAGCACCGTTGTCGGTGCCGCGAGCACGTAGCTCGCCTCCACCGTGTCCTGTTCGAGGGCCAACAAGACTCCGGTGGTTGGCTGTGTACGGCGCGGCCCGGCCACAGTGGTCAGCCGGGACAGGTCCAGCCGGCCGTGGCCGGGACCCGCACCGGCCTGCGCGAGCTGGATGATCATTTCGGCGTCGGCTTGCTCCGCAAAGGCGTCCAAGTCGGCGAGCGCCGCGACGACGGCCCGAATGTGGGCGGGACGTGGCCGGTGCTGGGCGGACTCCCAGCGCGCCACGGTTGAGCCGTCCAGCTCCAGGCCGGAGCGATAGGCGACGTAGGCCACGAGATCGTCACGCGCGATGCCGCGCCGCCCCACCGACCGCCGGCGCGGCGCGGCCCACTCGGCCTGATCGGGAATCCGCGCGCGGGCGCGGGCTGCCCGCAACCGCTCGCCCAGCGCGACGAGCAGCGAGTTGGCACTGCGTCTCGCACCGTCTGCCATGCCTGTCACACGCTCCGCGGCCACCGGCCTTAGTATGGAGGCTTCATCCTGAGTTCGCAAGATTTGCCCGCCGTGCGCCGTACACCCATCCGAGCCTATCTGGGAAGTGGTAGAGCCACGCTATGGTGAGCTACAGCGGGGCGCTCTTTTTTGCGTATGGATACTGAAGGTGAGGCCAGCGTCGCAGCACAAGCAACGAAGCCAGCGTACCCCCCGGAGGCGGTGTGTCTCCGCGAGAGCGACGATCTGTGCCGAGAAGAGAGGATCGCGCCATGCGCGTGATGACAACGCCGGAAGCCGGAGCCATCGGACCCGTCGGCCCCATGCCCCTGACCAAGACGCAGTTGGTGGTGCTGGCGGAGCGAGCCGCCGGGTGGTCTACCAGCGACGTGGCTGTGCGGCTGGAAATCCCCCGCGCTCAGGTCGAGGAGCTGTTGGACGAGGTGCGGGGTATCCTCGGGGCCACCCACACGCCGCATGCGATTGCGGAAGCCTTCCGTGCCGGGTATCTGGCCTGATCCATCGTCCGGGTCGGGCATCGAGCGCGGCAACGGCGCCGCCGGCAGAGGGGCGAACGGTTGTTCGCCCCTCTGCATTTTCCCTAGTTGGCAGTGCCCAACACTCATTCCGGCGCTGCTGACAATCAACAACCGTAACCGGAGCAAACGCTATGCTTGAACAACAACTAGAGCAACGGACCGAGGCGGTCATTGCTACCTTGACAGACAATCCGTCGACGTGGGATGAAGCGCAAGCGTGGCGGCGCCAGTTAGAGGTGCTGGCCGGTAAGTTGAAGGAGGCGCTGAACGAGGCGGTATTAGAGACCTTGCCAGCGGGTGAATCGCTCAGTACCGAGGCGTACCCGGCCTGGCAGTACCCCCACCTCTACCACCTTACCGAGGCACGCGCCTATCTGCATGTGGGCCGGCCCCCCGTAGTCCCGCCGCTTCGCCGGGGGACGGCACATTCCCTCCCCTGTTCGTCAGCACGGGGGAGGGTGAGGGAGGGGGCCAGCGGCGCCCTCCCCGTATACTCGCGCTAGACTCAGTGGAGAACGAGCAAGGAGACTGCCGACATGTTTAGCGACGAGGCACGGCTGTGGGTCAAGGCCGGCGATGGCGGGGACGGCTCCGTGCATTTTCGGCGCGAGAAGTACGTGCCGCTCGGTGGTCCCGATGGCGGCGACGGTGGGCGCGGCGGCAGCGTGTATTTGGTGGCGGACGCGAGCCTCAATACCCTGTGGTCGTTGCGGCGGCGGCGGCACCACAAGGCTGCTGCGGGCGGACGCGGGAACAAGCAGCGACAGCACGGCGCCGCCGGCCCCGATCTGACCATCAAGGTGCCGGTAGGCACGCTCGTCCGACCGGTCGGCAGCAAGGACGTGCTGGCCGACCTCGCGGAGCCGGCGCAGCGGGTGATGGTGGCCCGGGGAGGACGGGGCGGCCTGGGTAACATCCACTTCGCTACTTCCACCAACCAGGCGCCGCGCTTTGCCCAAAAGGGCGAGCCTGGGGAGGAGCAGGAGCTACACCTAGAGCTTAAGCTCCTGGCCGACGTTGGTCTGGTCGGCAAGCCCAATGCCGGCAAGTCAACGCTCCTCTCGGTTATCAGCGCCGCGCGTCCGAAAGTCGCCGCCTATGCCTTCACTACGCTGGAGCCGCTGCTGGGCATTGTGACCGTGGACGAGACGAGCCTTGTCGTAGCCGATCTACCGGGGCTGATCGAGGGCGCGCATCGCGGTGTCGGGCTAGGACACGAGTTCCTGCGCCACGTGGAGCGCACGCGGCTGCTGATTCACGTCGTTGACGCTTCGGGTTGGAGTGGCAGCGATCCAGTCGCAGACTTCCAGGAGATCAACGCGGAGCTGGCGGCCTACAATCCCGCGCTTGGCCAGCGGCCGCAGATCGTGGTGGCCAATAAGCTCGATTTGCCCACGGCCGCGGAGCATGCGCCACGGCTGGCGGCGGCCGCGGCGGCGCTCGGCGCACCGTTCTTCGCCATCTCCAGTGCCACGACGCAAGGCGTGCAGCCCATGCTGCAAACGGTAGCGGCGCGGCTCCACGAGCTATGGCGGGAGCCGGCTTCTGCCACGGTCGTGCTCCCGGAGGTTGCCGGGCCGGGCCTGGACGACGTGAGTGATGTGGACCGCGATCCGGACGGAGCCTGGCGCGTAGCCGGCCGCGCGGTTGAACGGACGGTGGCGATGACCGACCTGGAGAACGACGAGGCCTTGCAGTGGCTCCAGCGGCGCCTCGATCAGCTCGGCGTGACCGCGGCCCTCAACAAGGCCGGCGTACAGATGGGCGACACGGTCCGCATTGGCCCCGCTGAATTGGAGTGGGTCAGTCCCGGTATGATGGAACCGGGCACCTTGGAGCGGCGCACCGCCGCCGCGCGGAAACTTGGTCGGCGGTCGGTCGGTCTAACGGAGTAGTTGCGGCCGTGCAGGGCGAGAGAAGCCGGCCGCGCGCAACGAACGCGCAGTGAAGAGGAGGGCACTATGCCGCTGGCGCAAATAGTCATCATTGTCGTCGCTGTCTTGTTGGGTATCCTGATCCTCGGGCCACTCGTGGGGTTCACGATTGGCTTGGCGCTCACGCTGCTGGTGGCTGGCCTGGTCGGCTGGCTGGCTGACCGGATCGTGCCGGGCGAGCTGCCCTACGGCAAAGCAGGTGCTGTCGGTGCTGGCATCGTCGGCGCTGTCATCGGCTCCCTCATCCCTGTCATCAGCGGATTGGGGCCGGAGCTGTTCGGTATCCGCGTGGTCCCAGCCTTCGTTGGTGCCCTGATTGTCGTAGCGCTGGTAGAGTTCTTCGGCAGCCGCCGCCGCTCGCCGGCCAGGGACTACAAGTAACCTCATCGCCGGCTGACCAACCGATCCAAGCTCTTCTTGCCGCCACTTGAGGGCACTGGGACATTGAGGACTCCGTGCATTGGGTCCTTGGTGTCGCCGGTGTCGCCTTCCGTGAGGACAAGAGTAGAGCCAGGAAAGGTAATGCTCCCCAAAGTCTTGCCGTCTTGCGTCACATGGCCCTCAATATGCTCAAGCGGGAGACCACCTCCGAGGGTGGCATCGCCGCCAGGCGCAAATGGGTTAGGATAGGACCAGAAATACCTCCTCAAAGTACTGCCTCAATGACCTCCTTGACTTCCTTCACGAGTCTTGCTAGGAGTCAAGGGGCGTTTTTCAACTGTTTGCCTGTCACCGTCTTCTCGCCCTGGCACGGCCGTTCTTGTTCTCCCGGTGCTAACCGCGTCCGCCTCTGCAGCAAAGGAACAGGACCTTGAATTCCGGTGATACTGCGTGGATCATCGTTGCCACCGCTTTGGTCTTGTTCATGACCTTGCCGGGTCTGGCGATGTTTTATGCCGGCCTGGTGCGCTCCCAGTCGGTACTGTCCGTGGTGATGCACTGCTTCTCTATTGCTGCTGTGGCCAGTCTGCTGTGGCTGGTCGTGGGTTACAGTCTGGCCTTCAGCGACAGCCTCGTCGGAATCTTAGGTGGGCTGGGTAACGCCTTCTTCGCCGGCATCGAGCCGGACACGCTGAAAGGCTCCATTCCGGAGATTGTATTCGCCATCTTCCAGATGACTTTTGCCATCATCACCCCGGCCCTGATCGTGGGCGCCTACGTGGAGCGCATCAGGTTCTCGGCGGTGCTGATCCTGAGCGGCGCTTGGCTGCTTCTGGTCTACTCGCCGATCTGCCATTGGGTCTGGGGGGGCGGTTGGCTGGGCGAGCTTGGCGTGATGGACTTCGCGGGCGGCTTGGTAGTACATGCCAGCGCCGGAGTGTCGGCTCTGGTCATCGCCGCCGTACTAGGTAGGCGGCGCGGTTTCCCTGACCGGCTCCAGCCCCCGCACAATCCTGGCCTGACCGCGGCGGGCGCCGCGATGCTCTGGGTTGGCTGGTTCGGTTTCAATGGGGGCAGCCAGCTGGCTGCCGACGGCGGCGCCGGCATGGCCATCGCCGTGACCCATATGGCTGCCGCTAGCGCCGCCGTCGTCTGGTCCGCGGTCGAGTGGATCAAGTTCGGCAAGCCTTCGCTGGTCGGCACCGTCACCGGCGTGATCGCGGGCCTCGCTACCGCTACTCCCGCCTCCGGCTTCGTCGGCCCAATCGGCGGCTTGATCCTGGGCGCGGTCGCGGGCCTGGTATGTTTCTTTGCCGTTGACGTGGTGAAGGGGCGGCTGAAGATAGACGACTCGCTCGATGTCTTCGCCGTACACGGCGTCGGCGGCACTCTCGGCACGCTGCTGGTCTCCGTTCTGGCGGTAGGCGCTTTGGGCGGGGGCGGCCTGATGGTCGAGAGCGGCGCGATCGGCGCCCAGCTGGGCGTACAGGCGCTTGGTGTGGTTGCGACCGCAGCTTGGGCCGCCGTTATCACCTTCATCATCGTGAAGGTTACGGCCGCGCTCACCGGCGGACTGCGAGTTGACGAGAAAGACGAACAGGTAGGTCTCGACCTTGTTACTCACGGTGAACGGGGTTATGACCTGTAGGCACACGGAGGAGCACACGCGATGAAACTGGTTACGGCACGGATTCAACCGCACCGGCTCAATCCTGTACACGAAGCCCTCGTGGACATCGGGGTCACCAATCTTACCGCCAGTGAAGTCAAGGGTTTCGGCGGTGGTGTGGGCCATGCCGAGATCCACCGTGCCTCTGCATACAAGGTCACCTTCATGCCGATGGTGAAGATCGAGGCAGTAGTGGCAGACGGTTTGGTCGAGCGGGTCGTGGCCGCCGTCCACCAAGCGAGCGCCGGTAGTCAGGCCCAACCCTCCAAGATATGGGTCAGTGAGGTACTATCCGAGGAGACCGTGGAAGCAGCACCTTAGAGGCTGTGTGAAACGAGTGTCCGTTTGTGGTGAGCTGTCGAACCATGAACGGCGATTGCAAGAGGGTCCCGCACACACCCTCTTGGCTTTGGGGATAAGGAGGCGAGACCGATGGGACTTAGCAACGAGTGGGAGTGGAAAGACGAGGCCTTAATCGCAAAGGCCGATGGGCGCATTGACGGCACCAACGCCCGTGAATTCCAGGATGCCTTGGAAACCGTGATCAAGGCGAGCGACCGGGTCATGATCCTGGATCTCGAGCACCTCTCCTACATCAGCAGCGCGGGCCTGCGGGTCATTCTGCTGGCCGCCAAGGAGCTCCGCAAACAAGACACGAAATTTGCGGTCTGCTCGCTTTCCAATTCGATCCGCGAGGTCTTCGAAATCAGTGGCTTCGACCAGATCATCCCGGTGCATGCTTCTCTGGCCGAGGCCATCGCCGCCCTCAAAGACTGAGCGAGTCGCTCCCTCTTGCCGGCCTGCGGAATCGGAGTCGCTGCGGGGCAACACCATGGTGGGCCTGTAGTGGCAGCGTTGAAGTGAGAATGATGGCAGACCCGTACAAGATTCTTGTTGTCGACGACGAGCCTGATCTCGAACCGCTCATGTTGCAGCGCATGCGGCGCAACATTCGCGCCGGCCGCTATACCTTCGTCTTCGCCCAAAACGGTGTGGAGGCGCTCGACAAGCTGCGCCAGGACGAGGACATCGACATGGTGCTCTCGGACATCAACATGCCGCAGATGGACGGCCTTACGCTGCTGGAGCAGATACCCAAGGTCGATCCCAATATCCGCTCCGTCATCATCTCGGCTTACGGCGACATGAAGAACATCCGCACGGCGATGAACCGGGGGGCGTTCGACTTTGTGACCAAGCCGGTTGACTTCAAGGACCTGCGGATTACGATTGACCGCACGCTGCGTCACCTTGAAGAGTGGCGCGCGGCGCTCCGCGCGCGGGACCAGTTGGTCTCGTTGCAGAACGAGCTTGATGTCGCCAGCAAGATGCAGCAGTCCATTCTTCCCACCCGGTTTCCCACAGACCCCGCCTACCAGGTTTTCGGCCACATGGTGCCGGCCCGGAACGTGGGGGGCGATTTCTTCGACGTGCTGCGTCTGGAGAACGGTTGGGTCGGCCTCGCCGTCGCAGATGTCTCGGACAAGGGCGTGCCCGCCGCGCTCTTCATGATGTCCAGCCGCACCTTGCTGAAGGGTGCGGCCATCGGCATGGAGGCTCCCGGCGACGTGCTGCGTGAGGTCAACGACCTGCTCTGCGAGGACAACGAGACCGCGATGTTCGTCACCCTCCTCTACGCAGTGTACGATCCGGCGACCGGCGTGCTGACCTATGCGAACGGAGGGCACAATACGCCCCTGATCGTCCACGCCGACGGAAGCTCGGAGTTGCTTCCCCTGACGGGAGGGATCGCCCTCGGGGTCATGTCCGACCTCCCATACCGGCAGCACACCGTCACCCTTGCACCCGGCGATACCGCCATTCTCTACACGGACGGTATCACTGAGGCGATGAACAGCGAACGCGAAGAGTTTGGGATCGAGCGCCTGCAAGAGATCTTTGCGGCGGCTCCCCCCCAAGATTGCCAGGAAGCCACCATGGCAGCGTTCGAGGCCGTCAGTGCTTTTGCCGGCGACACCGCGCAGTCTGATGACATCACCTGCCTGACGTTCCGACGCAACGAGGTGGGGGCATGAGCGCACAGCTGTCGCTGAAGGTCGAGACCAGACTCGATGAGCTGGAGCGCATCACGGCTGCCGTAGAAGACCTCGGGGAGCAAGAGGATTGGCCGCCGGCCTTCACCTTCCGGGTCAACCTGGTGCTTGAGGAGTTGGGCATCAACATTATGAACCACGGACACGATGAAGGCATCCATGAGTTCGAGATCACCATGACCTCGGACGCGGAGGCCCTTACCATCGAGATCGCGGACGATGGTCGGCCCTTCGATCCGCTGCACGATGCTCCCACCCCGGACACGGCAGCGGCGCTCGAAGATCGGTCTGTGGGCGGCCTGGGTCTCCACTTGGTGCGGACGATGGTGGACGAGCTCCACTACCGGCGGGAGCAGGGGGAAAACCGATTGACCCTGGTCACGCAAATCTGACGAACTTGCACCATGCGAACACTCCGTCTGCCGACGATCCTGCTGCTCGCGCTCGGTATCGGGGGAACCGTCTCACTCATTATCGTCGCCGGTCTGGCCGGCTGGTTTCGGCTCGATGGAGCCGGCGATACTCCCCGTGCTGAGGAGGCCGCGCCACTGGCCACCGCGGTTGCGGAGACGACGGATTCACCAGGTATCACCCCCAGCGCCCAACCCCAACGAGAGTCGGAGTCCGGCATCTCGGACCAGCGCATTCTCTTTGGCCAGTCCGCCGCCTTCAGCGGTCCGGCTCAGGAGCTCGGCAAGAACATGAACCGCGGGATCGAGGCCGCCTTCCAGGAGGCCAACCGGCGCGGCGGCGTCCACGGCCGCCAGTTGGCACTGCTGTATCTTGATGACGCCTACGAACCGGAAGCCGCCATCACCAACACCATCCGGTTGATTAAGCAGGAAGATGTTTTCGCGCTGATCGGCGCCGTCGGCACGCCCACGTCGCGCTCCGCCACTCCTGTCGCCGCGGACGCGGGGGTTCCCTACGTCGCCCCGTTTACCGGCGCCGCCTTCCTGCGCGACCCCGAGTGGGACAACATCATCAACCTGCGGGCCTCCTACTATCAGGAGACCGAAGAAATGGTCGCTCGCTTGACCACTGACTTGGGTATCGAGCGCATCGCCATCATATACCAGGATGATTCCTACGGTCGCGCCGGCTACCGCGGCGTGCGGCTCGCGCTGGACCGGCGCAGCATGGAGCCGGTAGCGATTGGCGTGTATCCGCGCAATACGACGGCCGTCAAGGCGGCGCTGCTCGACCTGCGCCGAGGCAACCCCGAGGCGGTGATTATCATTGGAGCCTACGAGCCGGTGGCGGCGCTGATCGCCTGGGCGCGGCATACGGGTCTGAACCCGGTGTTCATGACCGTCTCTTTCGTGGGCAGCAACGCCTTGGCCGAGGAGCTAGGCCCCGCTGGCGCCGGGGTCTACGTCACGCAGGTGGTGCCCTTCCCGACGGACAGCTCCCTCCCCGTCGTCGCCGCCTACCTCCGCGCCCTCGCGGCCTACGAACCCGACACCGTGCCCGGGTTTGTCTCCTTCGAAGGCTATCTGGCCGGCCGCTTGGCCATCGCCAGTCTCGACAACTGCGGCCGCGAGGTCAACCGGGCCTGCTTCCTCGACAGTCTGCGCCGCACCGCCCCCATAGATATTGACGGGTTCGAGCTCCGCTACGGGGACGATAACCAAGGCTCGGACGCAGTCTTCCTGACCGTGATCGGCCGTGACGGCCGTTATCACCCCATCGAAACGCTGCAGGACATGGAGCAGTGAGCGACCGGCTCAAAAGCCTGCTGGAAAGCCGCTTCCGTATCTCTGTGCAGCTCTACGTCGGTATTGGCGGCGCCGTCGCCCTCACCATAGCCGCCAGTCTCGTCGGCTGGTTTTCGTTCAATCGCGTCGGCGCTGCCCAGAGTCAAGTGAATGAAAGCAGTGTCCCCGAGGTGGTGGCCGCGTTCGGCGTTGCACAGCACAGCAGTACCCTGGTGGCCGCCGCACCGCGCCTGACGGCTGCCCGTACACCCGCGGAGCTTGCCTTTGTCGCCGCCAGCATTGGCGAGGCCTACGCGGGCCTCGAAACGCAGCTGTCCGTCCTGGGGGTGGGGGGCGAGGCACAGGTTCAGCAGGCCATGGCGCGCCGCGGCCTGGCGGAGGGCGAACGCTTCCAGCGCATCCGCGCCCACGTGAACACGCTGATTCTCAACATCGAGGCCGTCGAGGCCGAGATGTCCGAGCTTTTCGAGCTTACCGACCGCCGGGAAGCCCTGCGGACGGAGCTGGCTGCATTGCGTATCCGCCTGGACGACATCGTGGTTCCGGCCGTTGATGACCAGCTCTTCTACACGATGACCGGTTACCGCGACCTCGGCGACCCTCCGCTGCCGCGCTCGGAGCATTTCTCGGAGCGTGAGCTGGGCCACTACCGCCACATG
Source organism: Chloroflexota bacterium (assembly GCA_965238265.1). GTDB lineage: Bacteria > Chloroflexota > UBA11872 > UBA12225 > JAJDUF01 > JAJDUF01. Next base: position 252,787 of record OZ250185.1, read on the forward strand.
GCCGAGCTGCAGGCGGACGCCAGCATTGCCATTCATCTCCTGGAGAGCGCCTTCGCCATCTCGGACGCCCCCTTTGTCGAGCCGCTGCGCGAACGTTTCGAGGCCGCTATCGGCCGTATCGAGCGGAACCTGTTGGCGCTCGAAGATTCTCCTCTGCGCGCCGAAGTCGCGCCGCTCATCACCCAGTTGTCCGGATTGGGTATCGGCGAGGGAGACGGCTTCGATTTGCTCGAACAGGAGCTCCGGCTCGTCCAGCTTCAGGAGGACCTGGTCGCCCGCAACCGCGACATCGCCGTTGCCCTGGTCGCCGAGGTGAACGGTCTGGTGGGCACGGCCCGTGCCAGCGTGGAGGAAGCCACCCACGCTTCTACGCAGGCCATCCAGACTGGGCGCACCCTCCTGCTGGCCATCAGCGCGGTCAGCGTCGGCGGCGCCCTACTCATCGCCTGGCTCTTCGTCGGCCGGGTGCTGCTGCGCCGTCTCCAGATGCTGTCCAACTGGATGCGCCGCATGGCCGGCGGCGACCTGGAGGCCAGGGTCGAGATCGGCGGACGTGATGAGGTCGCGGACATGGCCGCCGCCCTGGAGGTGTTTCGCCGTCACGCCTTGGAGGTCCAGCGCCTGAATCTGGTAGAAAAGCTGGCGGAAGAGCTACAGGGCAAGAACGACCAGCTGGAGAGCACGTTGGCCGACCTGAACCGGGCGCAGGAGCAGATCGTCCTGCGCGAGAAGCTGGCGGCGCTTGGTGAGCTTACCGCCGGCGTGGCCCATGAGATCAAGAACCCGCTGAACTTCGTCAAGAACTTCTCCGAGGCCTCGGAAGAGCTGCTTGAGGAGCTACAGGAGGTCCTCGACGAAGAGAGCGAGAAGTTGGATGAGGACCAGCAAGAATACATCCAGGAAATCTCCGGAGACCTCAACGGCAACCTGGAGCGAATCCGATCACACGGCGAACGCGCCAACCGGATTGTGCAGGACATGCTGATGATGGGGCGGGGCGGGGGCGAGCAGCAGCCCACCGACATCAACGGTCTACTCGATGAGTACGCCCGGCTCGCCTACCACAGCGCACGGGCCACCGATTCGAACTTCCAGCTCGACCTACAGCAAGACCTCGACCCGGAGATGGGGGAGATCGAGGTCGTGCCCCAGGACTTGGGCCGCGTCTTCCTGAATATCGTCAGCAATGCCTGCTATGCCACCGACGAGAAACGGCGGGCTGCCGGGGAGGGAGGATCGGACGAGCACTACTCCCCGACGCTGTGGCTCACCACCCGGCGCCAAGCGGACCACGTGGAGATCCGCATCAAGGACAACGGCAACGGCATCCCCCCCGAGATCGCCGAGAAAATCTTCAACCCCTTCTTCACGACCAAGCCCACCGACCGTGGCACCGGCCTCGGCCTGGCGATCACCAGCGACATCGTGCGCCAGCACGGCGGCGCCATCCGCGTCGACTCCGCACCCGGCCAGTTCACCGAGATGGTAGTCGAGCTGCCCCTGAAGCCGTCCGCAGCATTGGCAGCCGCGGCGACGGCAGAATGAGGGGCCGAGCACCCTCCGCCTGCCTCTGGTGGACTTCCCCTCGCCACAAGTGGTGGAAGGCCGGGGGATGAGGAGCCGAACATGACCCGCGCGGCGATCAAGACCGTCTATCTGGCGAACCCCTACGGCTTTTCGGCCCAGCAGCGTGCCCTCCTGCTCCCCCAGATCGTCGCGGCCCTGGAAGCGCTCGGACTGGAGGTGTGGGAGCCGTTCGAGCGCAACAATCAGGAGGACCTAAGCGTGCCGGACTGGGCCTATCGCATCGGCCAAGCCGATTACAGAGACGTGCGGGAGGCGGACGTGCTGTTCGCGGTGGTGAACGGCGTGCCGCCGGACGAGGGCGTCATGGTCGAGCTGGGGATGGCGATAGCGTTGGGCAACCCCACCTTCTTGTTCCGCGACGACTTTCGGCGCGCCACCGACAGCGAGGAGTACCCGCTCAATCTGATGCTGTTCACCGGCCTGCCCCGGCAGGGCTGGCAGGACTACTACTACACCTCTATCGCCGAGATTGCGTCACCCGACAAGGCCCTCGCACGCTGGGCCAAGCGGTAGCCGGCCGTTCAGTGCGGAAAGCGGCCAGGCGAGACCCAAAGTGATCCGTCAGCCAGCGCCTCGCTCGATACGGCAACGACCGGTTGCTCCTCCTTCCCGCCGCGCGCGGCCTGCTGGCGCATGACGCGCATGGAGAACAGCGGACCCAGGTGCCAGTCTCCGTGCGCTGTCCTCCCTAGTGAGGCGGGGAACTTGGACGAAATACATGACCAGAAAAATCATTATCCGGCACGCTGGCGGCCCCGTCCGACGACCGGGCCACCATGACGGTGCAGGCCGTCCTGAAGGGGGCCGGGGCTGAGGGAGCCGCGGCCCCCTCGGCCGCGGCCGCCAGCAGCACGAACAGTCCGCCCAGCTTCACTGAGGGCGAAAAGACGACGCGCGATATAGCCGAGAACTCCGCCGCCGGCGCCAACGTCGGCGCCCCGGTAACGGCCACCGATCCCGACGACGACCAGTTGACCTACGCGCTATCGGACAATGCGGCCTTCGCCATCAACTCCGACACCGGGCAGATCACGGTGGCCGACGGGGTGACGCTGGACTACGAGAGCACGCCGTCCCACATCGTGCCGCTGCATGTCAGCGACGGCAAGGGCGGCGGAGACCGGATCGAGGTCACCGTCGTCGTGACCAACGACGTGGTACCCGCCAAGCCGGCCGCGCCGACGGTCGCGCCGGCGGCGGACGCTGATCCCCGGCGCAACGTTGACGTGCAGTGGACCGCTCCCGATGGCGCCGGGGCACCCATCACCGACTACGACGTGCAGTACCGCCAGCAAGGTGCTACCGAGTGGCTGGACCATCCCTTCGACGGCGCCGGCCTGACGACCACCATCGGCGGCCTGGAGTTCGCTACTACCTACGAAGTGCGGGTGCTGGCACGCAGCGCTGAGGGCGATAGCCCCTGGTCGGATGCCGGCGAAGTAACTACCCAGGCCAACCAGCCGCCTAGGACCACTAGCAATCAGATCCTCGGTGTGAATCTCTCGGTAGGCCATCTTGCACAGGGCCCTGCTCCGCTTAATCATTTTTCAGAGACCCGGACGGCGACCCGCTGTACTTTACGATAACCTCGCAGTACCCCGGCCTGGTCAAGGCCTGGTTGGCCGGAGCGGAGCGCAACCAGCTGCGATTACGGCCCCTTAACGCGGGCCGGTCAAGGATTACCTACACGGCGCACGACGGTTACGGAGGCTCCGCCTCGCGCAGCTTTATCCTCAGGGGGAAGCAGAGTAAGACCCGGCGAGTGGACGAGAACTCGCCCCCGGGTACCAACGTGGGCAGTCCGGTGACCGGCAACCCGCTGCCGGACGAAACGCTGACCTACTCGCTGACGAGCGATGATCCTGATACCCTGGCCACCTTCACCATTGACCCGGCCACCGGGCGGATCAAGGTAGCGAGCGGGGCCACGCTGGATCACGAGAGCCGCGCGACCTACAGCCTGACCGTGACCCTCACGGACGGCGACGGGGGCACGAGCACTGAGAATATCGAGGCCGTGGCCACTATCGCGGTGACGATCAACGTGACCGACGTGAACGAGCCGCCGGACCCGCCGGATGCACCGACGCTGACGGAGCCGGCAACCAATGCCGAGACCACGCTGGACGTGAGCTGGACGGCCCCGGACATGACCGGCAAGCCCGCCATCACGAACTACGATGTGTGGTACCGGGTGCCGGGCACCGCCTCCTTCACCCCTGCCGGCTACGACGCTCACCGGCTTGCAGCCCGGCACGACCTACGAGGTGCAGGTCCGCGCCACCAACGACGAGGGCACGAGCCCCTGGTCGGACGTGGGCGCCGGCACGACCGTTCCGACGGACAGCGTCGGCCCGGATGCCCCCTCCACGCCGACGCCGGAGTCCACACTGGAGCCACGGGAGCCACGGACGCCGCGGACTCCCCCCCACGCCAGTGCCTAGTGCCACGCCGGCCCCGCCCACGGCCATCGCCACGCCGGCCCCGCTACTGCTACGCCAGCGGGCGAGCAGACCGACGATGATGACGCTGATGAGCCTTACCCGCCGGTCCCGCTGCCGGGTAGCAACCCTGGCGCCGGCACGATCTCCACCGGAGGCCCCGGCGGCGGCGGCCGCCAGACCACCTCCGACGGCGCTGGTACCCAGAGCACGAGCAGCGGTAACCCCTGGTGGTCGTTCCTGACTGGCTTGTTCATCCTGCCGGTTGTGGCGCGGCGCCGGCGGCCCGCTGCGCCGGTCGCGCCGGCCGTGGGCACGTCGGTCAGCGTCCCCAAGACCGCGCTGGACGTGAGCTGGCAGGCGGCCGCCGACACCGGGTCGGTCCGCACCAGCTACGCCGTGCAGTACCGGCCCCAGGGCGCGTGGCTGTGGGCCACCCACCACTGCGACGACTCCAGCACCCAGACCACCCTACGCGACCTGCGGCCGGGCACCCGGTATGAGGTGCGGGTCCGCGCCATCGCTGCTAGGGAGCCAAGCCGCTGGGCGCTGGCCGGCGCCTACAGCACCAGGGCGGCGGCCAGACCGATCACTGTGACCCCGCCGCCAGTGACTATTGGGTGGGAGGCGGCCGCGCAGCAGCAGCCGGTCCCGATCACCGTGATCCCGGCGCCGGTCGTCGTTGGATGGACGGCGGCAGCGTAGCCACCGTCCGGCACCGAGCGCCATCACCGCGCGGTCCTCTCCGGAGGACCGCGCTTGTCTTTAACCGCCGCGACCCGGACCTACCCCCCGGCCCCCGGTCGGTTGCTATACTGCTGCTGCCGAGTAGTCCCACGCCGCTACCGCGCGAACCGGCTCTCCCATACGAGGCCCCCGATGGCAACCAGGATCGCCCTCCGCCCCCCGCCGCCCGGCGAGTTCGCGCACCTGGAGCCGCTCCCCGACCCGCCCCGGATACCTGATATGCAGCAATACATCCGGATCGCGGCCTTTGATAGCTTCCTGCGTGTCCACTTTGCCCCGCGCACCGACGTACTGATCTGCGGCGCGGGCTACCTCCGGCGCGAGGCCGGCAATGATGCCGAGCGGCTGGCGCCGGACTGCGTGGTGGCGTTCGGGGTCAATCCCGAGGCCATCGTGGCGCGCAACGGCTATGTGCTGAGTGAAGTGGGCCAGCCGCCGGACTTTGTGCTGGAAGTGGCCTCGCGCAGCACCGGGCGGCGGGATTACACGGTCAAGCGGGCCGGGTACGCCGGCTATGGGGTGGGGGAATACTGGCGGTTCGACCACACCGGGGGCCGGTATCACGATGCGGCGCTGGCCGGGGAGCGGCTGGTGGGTGGGGCGTACGAGCCGCTCCGGATCACGGCGGAGCCGGGGGGGGTAATCTGGGGCCACAGCCCGGTGTTGGGGCTGGACCTGTGCTGGGACGAGGGCCACCTGCGGGTGTACGACCCGGTGGCCGGCGCGTATTTGCCGACCCCGGGGGAGCTGCAAGCACAGCGCGCTGCCGCCGAAGACTGTGCTGCTGCCGAGCGTGCTGCCCGCTTGATTGCCGAAGCCCGCACCGCTGGTGCCGAAGCCCGCGCCGCTGCCGAGCGTGCCGCCCGTCTGTCGGTCGAAACTGAGCTACAGCAACTCCGGGAGCGGCTCCGGCGGCGGCAAGCGGACTAATCCCAGCGGTGCCAGGCTGCCGCTCCGCCCCTCGTCACTTCGGCGAGAGCCGGAGGCGGGGTGGCACGGTCCTAGTAGGCGCCCTGGCCGCGGAGGACGACCCACACGGTTTTCCACAGAATCTTGAGGTCCAGCAGTGGTGAGTAGTTCTGGATGTAGAAGAGATCGTATTCGACATTCAGGTGCAACGGGTTGTCGCTGCGCCCGTTCACCTGCCACCAGCCGGTGATACCGGGCAGCACGGCGAGCCGCTGGCGCTGCCACGGCTCGTAACGCTCGACGATCCACGGCTGCTCCGGGCGCGGACCAACCAGACTCATCTCACCGCGTAGCACGTTGAACAGGTTCGGTAGCTCGTCGAGGCTCCAGCGCCGCAGCCAGCGCCCCACGCCCGTCACCCGCGGATCGTCGGACTGCTTATAGCGTCGGTCGCGCTCGGCTCCCGTCGCCATCGTCCGAAACTTCCACATCGAGAACAGCCGTCCATTCTCGCCGACGCGCTCCAAGCGCACCAGAATGGGACCGCGCGAGAAAAGACGGATGGCCACGGCGATCACGGCGGTAGCCGGGAGTAGCAGCGGCAGCGCGATGGTCGTCAGCACCAGATCGAAGGCCCGCTTCACGGCCCGGTCGAAGCCGCTGATGACCGGATCACGGAGACCGATGAGGGGAATGCCCCAGAAATCCTCGACGCGCGCGCGCACCGACACAATCTCGAACAGGTCGGGCACAATCCGCACCCGCACGGGCGCCGCTGCCAGCGCCAACGCCACCCGCAGAATCCGGTCATGGGCACGCCCCGGCAGCGCAATGATGATCTCGTCGGCCTGCGCCGCCGCCACCAGCTCAACAATCTCGTCGGTCGTACCCAGAACGGGATGACCGGCTACGGAGCCGTGTGCCTTGGCCGGATCATCGTCCACGAATCCGACTATGCGCAGGCCGGTCCAGGCGTGCTCTTGCGCTAGGCGCACGACTTCCTGCCCCACTGGTCCGGCGCCGGCCACGAGCAAGCGTCGTGTCCCTACTCCTGACGAGGTGAGGGCATTGAGCAGAATGCGGCCGATAATACGGGCATTGAGCAGGAAGAGGAGATTAAGCAGGAGGAAGTAGCTAACCAACAGACGCGAGATGAACTGAAACTTGAACGCGAAGAAGAACGCCGGCAGCAGGGCCGTGGCGATAATCACTGCCGGTACAATGGCCCGCACCTCGTCGCCGAAACCGCGCATACGGCGGGGATCGTAGGCGCCGAGCAGGCGCAAGAAGAATGGCCAGATCAGTATCGCGGCGAGGTAAATGGGCCACTCCAGGAAGTAGCCGGGGGAAACGGGGGTGCCAAAGGGCAGCCGGTGTCGCGCTTCGTCCGCCAGCCACAGTGCCAGAGCCGTCAACCCGGCATCAGCAAGCACCAGTACGCCAAGATAGCGGTTGGCGATGTGGCCCAACATGGTCCGTGGCCCGTATTGCTCTACCTAGTGCGCTGCGGGAATCCAGGCCCCCATCCTAACCCTCCCCCGTTGCGACAGGGGAGGGAACATGCCGTCCCCCTGCCGCAGCGGGGGGGCCACAGGGGGGCCGGAATGACGAATGGAGCTGGTGGCACTGCCTTCTATCTCAAATGTCAACACAACCTAGTGCGCCGTGTGGCATTGTAGCAAGCGCTCGTACAACGCACGAGTGCGGGCCAGCATCCGCTCCTTGGTGAACCGCTCCGCGATTGTGGCGCGGGCACGGGCACCCAGCGCGGCGCCGCGGTCCGGTGCGTCCAGCACTGCTCTCAGACGAGCCGCCAGCGCCTGTGGCTCCCCCGGCGGGGCGAGTAGCCCGTTCTTGCCGTGTACGATCACATCCCGCGTGCCGAGCACGTCTGTGGCGACGACCGGCTTGCTGAGGCCCATGCCCTCCAGCACAACGTAGGACAATCCCTCGAAGCGTGACGACAGCATGAGTACGTCGAAGCCGGCCATGAGCCGCGACGCATTCGGCACATAGGGCAGGAACGTCATACGCTGATCCAGGCCCAGCGTCTGCGCCAAGCGTCTGCTCGCCGCCAACAGCTCGCCACCATTGACCCAGACGAATCGCACCTTGGCATGGGTCCGGGCCACCGCCGCGGCGGCGTGGAGCCAGGTAAACGGGTCCTTCTGCGCCATCTGGCGGGCGACGGTCCCGACGACCAGAACATCATCCTCCCAGCCGTACTCAGCGCGGACCTTGGCCCACTCTTCCGGCCCTGGCAGCTCGTCCAGGTCGAGGCCATTTTCGATCACGGCTACGCGGTCGGCCGGCACAATCCCGCGCCGGATGGCCTCTGCTCCCTCCGACGGAGAGACGGCGACGAGCCGGTCGGTGCAGCGCCCCAGGACACGCTCGATGGCCAGGTAGAGCCAGCATCGTCTGCTCGATCCGGGGATTAGATACGAAAATCCGTGCGGTGTGTAACAGACGTGCGGCACGCCGGCGAGACGGGCTGCAACGCGGCCGATGACCCCAGCCTTCGAGCTGTGGCAGTGTACGATGTCGTAGCGACCGCGGCGCATCAGGCGGGCGAGTCGCAGCGTCGCCAGCAGGTCTGCTCCAGGCGAGACGGCCCGGCGCATCGGGATCGGGTGGACCAACACGCCGGCACGCGCTACGTCGCTGACGAAAGAGGTGTCTCCGAAAGCGTCGGACCGCACCGGCGGGCAGGCCACCTCGATCTGGTAGCCCGCACGGTGGAGGCCGATGCTCAACTCCGTGAGGTGGCGCTTCGTACCACCGATGGTCGCCTCCATCACCTGCAACACTCGTGGCCGCCGTCCGCCGGAGGTGGTCATGGCTGGCCCAAACGGCACTCCCGATGTCCAAAGGTTGGTGCCGTTTGGGCCAGCCACAGGTGCCCCCGCCTCGGCATACACCGCGAGGGTTTCCCGCACCATGCGCTCGGCCGTGAAGTGGGACTGCACGCGAGCGGCCCCCGCCGCGCCCAGCCGCGCCCGCCGGTCCGGGTCGCCGCAGAGCTGCAGTAGAGCGCGAGCGAGCGCATGCGGATCGTGGGGCGGCACGAGCAGGCCCGTCTCGCCGTCGCGGACGACCTCCGGGATGGCGCTGACTGCCGTAGCCACTACCGGCCGTTGCATGACCATTGCTTCCACGAGCACTAAACCAAACCCCTCCCAATGCGATGGCTGCACCACGATGTCACAGGCTGCGAGGAGGGCCGGCACGTCGTCGCGGTGCCCGGCCCAATGAACGCGCGTCGCCAGCTCCGGCGCTGCGGCCGCTGCGCGGAGGGCCTGTTCGTAGGCCGCGGACGCCTGCTGCGCGGCCCCGGCGATGATGAGCTGGACATCAGGTAGTGCCTCTACTACCAGCCGCAGCGCGGCGAGGAGGTCAAGGTGCCCTTTCTGTGGGTCCAAACGGCCCACAGTGAGGAGCAGCGGCGCATCCTCCGGCACGCCAAATTCGGTGCGGACCGCTGCTCGTGCCGCCGCTGTGGCCGCTCCGGCGTCGGGAGTGATGCCGTAGTAGACGCGGCGGAGGCGCTCGGACGGGACGTGACCTTGGTCACGCATGTAGTGACCGACATGATCCGAGAGCACGATCACGCGGTCAGTTAGCCGGGCGAGCCAGCCGTGTACCGGCCCGACAAGCGGTCGGCGCAGCACCGCCTCGTCATTATGTTTCGACGAGATCAGGACCGCTGCGCCGGATAGGCGCGCGGCGACGGCACCATAGGCATCGGCTTTGAGCAGATGGGTATGGATCACGTCGTACTGCCCGGCGCGAATCAGTCGGATGAGGCGCGGGATCACCAGGGGACTGACAGTGGCCCCGGCGCGCAGGTCAATCACACGCCGGGCCACGCCCTGGAACCGGTCAACCAGATAGGGGTCCTTGAGGTAGGCGAGGTCAGCGCTCCACCCCGCGGCGCGCTGACCGGCCATCAGGGTGAGCAGATGACGCTGCGCCCCACCGCGATGTAGGGAGGTGATGACGTGCAGCACATGACCGACGATAAGAGCCTCTTTGCCCACCGGCAACGTCTGCCGCCGCCGCGCGTCCCCTCGACCAAATGCTGCGTTGAAAGGATAGGTGCGGGGCGCGACACTCTAGCCAGCATTCTAGCAAAGCCCCGCCACCGCCCCCCCTGCGATCATCCACACCACCCTAAGCCTCCTCACCCCCTGGCCCCCACCCTGGCCCTCCCCCGTGCTAACGCACAGAGGAGGGAAGTACCGTCCCCCTGCGAAGCGGGAGGGCCATAGGGGGGCCAGCCGAGAGCGGACGCGCATAGCAGCGCGCTGGTGTAGGGATCAGCGGCCGGCAGCCGACGGCGCCCTCATTGTTGCTTGGTCACCTCGGTAGCACGGCGGCGCGCTGAGGGGGGTGGCTCCTCGAAGGGTTCGCCGCGTTGTTCGGCGTTCATCCGCCGTTGGAGCCACGCTTCCCACTCGGCATCGGATTCACGCACCGCTCTGGCGATCTGCTCGCGCCGCCTCTTCTCCAGCCATTCCTCGAACGCCGCTGCCAATACCATCAGATACTTCCCAGATACCTCCCTGTCTCCGTCACCACGAGGGACACGGCCGCCGCCGTAATCGCGAGTGGCGCCAAGACTTGCCAGAGTGCCGCTACCGTCTCCGCACCCTGCACCACGGTCCAGATTGTACCCGCGCCGAATTGCAAGATGAAGAGCGCGAAGTAGACATGCTTGACGCCCTTCCCGACACTCCAGATGGACTCGCGCTGCTCACCGGTCACGAGATACTGCTGACGCTCGTCGTGGGCTAGTGTCACCATATGTCGCTCCCAGGCTAGCCGGCCGCCGCTCCGAGCAGCGCACCGTCAAGAAAATTTAGCATATTACTACCCACGATGCAAGTATAACATATATATATCTTGGATGCTACTCGCCATCTGCCTCCGACAGACTCCCCCTCTCCATCGCTCGGCGGTGGAGAGGGGCCGGGGGGTGAGGCGCCAGGGCCAGGGGTTAGGTCAGGCGCCGCACGGTAGGGCTGAACAGTCCGAAGGTGAGCACCAGCAGCGCCACGAGCACGCCGGTCCCCGCCATCACCAGACGGGCGCCCATGAGGTCGGCCAACATGCCCGCCGGGAGCGCTGAAAGGGGTGTCAGCCCCATCGTGAGCAGCCAGATGCTCATGACCCGCCCGGACATTGCGCGATCCGCTTGGCGCAGCAGCAACGCACTGTACAGCGTTTGGAGCGCCGAGTACGCGACCCCGACGAGGACGATCACCGCCGTGGCCAGCAGGAATGTCGGGGCCAGCGCAAAGCCGGCTAATGCGGCGCCGAGCAGCGCGCCCAAGGCGAGGAGGAGAGGTCCTTGGGCACGAGTGCCGCTCATCGCGGCGATAATCCCGGTGCCGACAAGGGCGCCAACTCCTTCGGCGGCGGCCAAGAAACCCAGGCCAGCCGGACCGGACTCGAACACCCGCAAGGCGAACACCGGCAGCAACCGCTGGTGGGAAGCAGCCAGGCACAAGATCAGCGTGGCGATAGCTACCAAGGTCCGCAGCGATGGCGTAGACCACACGTAGCGCAGCCCGGCAGTAACCTGCTGTCGGGCAGAGGCTTGCGTCGGCGCCGGAGCACTGTAGGGCAGACCGATCACGCTGAACACGACCACGGCGTACCCCACTGCCATCAGGAGGCAGATCCCACCGATCCCCACGATTGGCAGGCCGATGAGCAGCCCGGCCAGCGCCGGACCGGCAACACGACTGGCGTTCATGCCGGCGCTGCGGAGGGCGATCGCATTCACCAGATCGTCGTCGTGTACTAACTCCGTCAAGAATGACTGCCGGGCCGGAACGTTGAACGCGAAGAGCGCACCTTGGAGGACCGCAAAGGCAAAGAGGTGCCACACCTGCACGGTGTCAGTGAGCACGAGCAGGGCCAGTATGCCGCCGAGCAAGGCCAGACCACCTTGAGTCAGAGCGAGCAGGGTCCGGCGGGCGATACGATCCGCAGCGACCCCGCCCAGGAGGGCGAAGCTCACCACGGGAAGGGCGAGGGCGAGGCCCATGATGCCCAGCACGGTCGCGGAGCCGGTCAACTCGAAGAGGAGGTAGCCTATCGCTATGTCCGCCATGCGCCAGGCCAACATGGATGGCAGCATGGACAGCCACAGGCGGCGGAAGTGCCGGTTGTGCAGGGCGCGGAAAAACTGCCGCCAGTCTGCGCCGCGGACGCGCGGGACTCGTTCCGGCGGCTTGCGGCTCTCCTCGGTGACGGCAATGCTAATGCGTCATCAACCTATCGTGGGAAGCGGCCGGGCGGATCAGCCGGTGAGCGAGGCATGTCGAACGTAGCACGGCATCATCATCCTGACCATAGCGCTTTGCCAGCGCGATAGCGCGCCGGTAGGCCCGCCGCACCCCCTGGCTACGGGTTGGCCGCACTGCCTGGCACCGCCGACCGAATCACCGGCGGGTACGCCGCCAGCTCTGCGAGGGGGATGTGGCAGCGGATGACATGACCGCCGGCGGCCTCGATCAGCGGTGGCGGCGTGTCCTCGCAGATGGAGCCGATCTTGCGCGGGCAGCGTGTGTGGAAGGGACAGCCCTGGGGCCGATCCATGGCGCTGGGCACCGGGCCTTGTAGCCGGATGTGCTGGCGCTTGACGTTGGGATCGGGCACCGGCACCGCCGAGAGCAGCGCCTCCGTGTAGGGGTGGTAGGGAGGCCGGAACAGGGCCTCGGTGTTGCCTTGCTCCATGACCTCGCCGAGGTACATCACCACGATGCGGTCAGCGAGGTGGCGGACCACGGCGAGGTCGTGAGACACGAACAGATAGGCGGTGCCCTGCTCTTCCTGCAAATCCTGGAGGAGATTAAGGACCGCAGCCTGCACCGATACGTCTAGCGACGACACCGGCTCGTCGCAGATCACCAGCTTGCGGTCCCCGGCAAAGGCGCGGGCAATGGCGACTCGCTGCTTCTCGCCGCCACTCAGCTGGCTGGGATAGCGGTCGTAGTAGCTGGCATTCAGATGTACGGAGGCCAGCAGCGCCTCGACCTGCCGGCGCGCCGCGGCGCCCTGCAAGCCGCTGACTAACGCTAGGGGGCGTGTGAGAATCCGGCCGACGGTGTGGCGAGGATTGAGCGAGGCCTCCGGGTTTTGGAAGACCAGCTGCATGCGGCGCTGCAACGCCGGATCACGCTGCCGCACGGTGACTGAGATGTCCTGCCCCGCAAAGGCAACGGTACCGAACGTAGGGGATAGCAGGCCGGCAACTACACTCCCCAAGGTGCTCTTGCCACAGCCGCTTTCGCCGACGAGCGCCAAGGTCTCGCCGGCACGCACCCGCAGCGATACCTGCTCGACGGCTTTGACCGGCCGCTGCCGGCGTCGCCAGATCGCCTGCCACAAGCGCCCCAGGCGCGAGTTGCTCGGCTTATGGTAGTTGTAGTAGTGGCTCAATCCCCGTAATTCGAGCAGGTTGCGGTTGTCCCCCGATCTCCCAGCGGCTAAACGCCTATGCTGGGCGCTGGGAAGTGGACTGAGCTGCGGTTCCCCAGCCGCGGGCGCGGCGGCCGCCGGCCGCCGCCGCAGCGTGGACGTCTCCTCCCAGAAGTGACAGCGGCTGCGGTGGTCGGCGTTCACCGCCTCCAGCGTGGGCGCCACCTCGATGCACTGCGCCCGCGCGAGCTGGCAACGCGGCGCAAACGTGCAGCCCGGCAGCCGCACGTGCGGTGGCGGCAAGGAGCCGGGGATAGCAGTGAGCCGCTCTCCGGCACCGCCACTGATGCGCGGCACGCACCCCAAGAGGCCGGCGGTGTACGGGTGGCTGGGCTGGTGGAACAGCGCACCGACGGCACCGGTCTCGACCACTTCCCCCGCGTACATCACTGCCACCCGGTCGCAGACCTGAGCGATCACGCCCAGGTTGTGGCTGATGAACAGCACTGCGGAGCTGAACTCGCGCTTGAGGTCGTTCACCAGGTCGAGGATGGTTGCCTCGGTCGTGACATCGAGGCCCGTCGTTGGCTCGTCAAGGATCAGCAGCTCGGGCGAGCACACCAGCCCCAAGGCGATCACCACGCGCTGCTGCTGGCCACCCGATAGCTGGTGAGGATACCGCCGGGCGATGCGTTCGGGATCGGGTAGCCCCACACGCCGAAATAGCTCCAGCGCCCGCGACCAGGCTCGATCACGCGCGACATGCTCGTGCTCACGGTAGACCTCGGCCACCTGCTCGCCAACAATCAGGGCCGGGTTGAGCGCGGTCTGCGGGTCCTGATAGACCATCGCGAGACGCTTGCCGCGCAGCGCGCGCAGCTGGGAATCCGACAAAGCGAGGAGGCTTTGGCCGCCGAGACGGATATCCCCGCGAGCTACGCCACCGGAGGCGCCCAAATAGCGCATGATGGCGAAGGCCAGGGTGCTCTTGCCGCAGCCGGACTCCCCCACGATCCCCAGCGTCTCGCCGCGGCGGATGTGCAAGGAGACGCCGCGTACCGCCCGCACGGCGCGCTCGCCGGCTCCGTACTGAATATGTAAGTCATCCACCTCCAATACGGGCAGCCGGTCACCGCGCCGAGCATTGTTGACTGACAACTCACCACTACCTAGTGTTGGCCCGGTTCCAGAGCGCGGGTCAGGCCGTCGGCGAGGAGATTGGTGCCGATGACGAGCGAAGCGATACCCAACGAAGGGAACAGCACCATCCACGGCGCATACCCGATGAAGTGGCGCGCCTCGCTCACCATCAGCCCCCAGTCGGGATGCGGCGGCTGGATGCCTAGGCCCAGAAAGCCGAGGGACGCCGCTAAGAGGATGGCGTAGCTCACGCGAATGGCGCCCTCGACGACAATCGGCGCAATGGCGTTGGGCAGCACCTCACGGGTCATGATGTAGAAGCTGGATTCACCGCGTACGCGCGCCGCATCCACATACTGCATCGTCCGCAGACTCAAAGCCACGCTGCGGACGACGCGGGCCACATTCGGCATGAACACCAGGCCAATGGCCAGGACGACGTTCCGGGTCGCCGGCCCCAGCATCGTGAGCACCAAGAGCGCGAGTAGCAGCGCTGGGAACGCCATCATCGCATCCATGAGGCGCATGAGTAGCTCGTCGAGCCGCCCGCCAGTGTAGCCGGCGACCAGGCCCACCGTAACGCCCAGGAGCAGCCCGAAGGCGGTGGAGACGGTTGACAAGAGCAAGATGCCCCTGGCGCCGACCAGCACCCGACTGAAAATGTCGCGTCCGAACTGATCGGTCCCGAAGAGGTAGGTGGCCGATGGCCTTTGCAGCTTGTCCTCCAGGTGGAAGTCCGTCGCCGGGTAGGGGGCTACGAACGACCCTAGGATCGCTATGAGCACGTGGATACTGAGGATCACCAGCCCGATGACGGCCAGGGGTTGGGAGCCGAGCAGTCGCATGCCGGTCCGGAGCCGCTGCCAGGCGCTCCGGTGATAGTCGGCGGCGAGCGGTGCAGCAGCGTGTTCAGGATCGTGTGTGCGGGCTATGCGTCCGTAGCTCACTCAGGCCTCTCTTCGTCCGTGAGCGTTAGCTGTAGCGGATGCGCGGGTTTAGGCGAGCGTAGAGCAGATCAGCGAGGAGATTCGCGCCCGCGTAGATGAGCGCGATCAGCATAGCAACACCCTGCAGCAGCGGGACATCTCGGTTCCCCACCGCTTCGAGCAGCAGCTTGCCAACGCCGGGGAAGCTAAACACGTTCTCGACGATAATCAGGCCGCCGACAAGCCAGCCGGTATTCAAGGCAATCACCGTAATCGCCGGCAACAAGGCATTCCGCAGGGCGTGTTTGGTGACGACCGTCCGCCAGCGCAGGCCCTTGAGAACAGCGGTGCGGATGTAGTTGCTCTCCAGCACCGCGATCATCCCCGCGCGTGTCTGGCGAGCCGTGTGCGCCAACATTACGGCGGCCAACGTCGCCGCCGGCAGGATCAGTACCGTCCACTGCTCCAGCAGACGCACGCCCGGGGCCAGGATACTGGTCGTCGGGAGCCACTGCAGCCAGACGCCGAAGATGAGGATCAGTACCATGCCGCTGACGAACTCCGGCACCGACACGGCAGCCAACATGCTGGCCGAAAGAGCGCCGTCAAGCAGCCGGCCGCGGCAGAGAGCGGCGACCACCCCGAGCGCCAAGGAAAGCGGTACGCCCACAAGCAAGGTCAGCAGCGCCAGCGTGACCGAGTTCCCCAAACGTCCGGCGATTTTCAGGGTCACGCCACAATCCTTGCCGGTGGTCTCCAGACAGCGATAGGACTCACCGAGATCACCTCGCACGGCGCCGCTGACCCATTCCACGTAGCGCACCAGCCGCGGCCGGTTGAGGCCGAGCCGGTCGCGTGTACGGGCCAAGTCCTCCTCGGTCGCCTCCTGACCCATGATGGCCGTGGCCACGTCGCCAGGCAAGACCTCGGTGACGACGAAGATCGCCACGGAAACGAGCCAGAGCGTGAGGGCCATGAACAGCACACGGCGCAGGAGAAAGCGAGCCATCGCGCCTCCTAATCTAAGCGACCGGACCGCACCCCATCAGTAGCTCAGGCTACGAGCAGCGCCTACGTTACCAGCCTGCTGGGCGGCCCCGGTAGCGGCGGAGCCGCCCCAAGGGGCAAGAGTGCGTGGCGGCTGCACCTCCTTCTCCCAGGTGAACGGCGCCGGGGCGAGCGGAACCGCGCAACTCTGCCACTGAGTCTAGCCTCTGGTGCGCCAGCCCGCTTGCCGGGGAGCGGCGAGTGACATGGCCTCTTTTGACTGCGCCTGGCAGAAACGGTATGGTATCGTAGGTGCTGTGGTGTGCTAGGAGCGCGCCCCGCTTGTGGGGCACTTGTCGCGCCGAGTAGCTCCGACTCCGGGGAATTGAAACGTCACGACCGTGACGAGTGCCCCGCGAGTGCTGGCGATGCGACTTTGCAGATAAAGAGGTGGTGTAATGCTGTGGCTTGCGGTACTCGTCTTCCTAATGTGGTTCATCTTCTGGCAGGCGCCGGGCTTTGACACGGACGTGGATTGGCGTAAGCATCTCCTGCTCATCCCATCCGCCTTTCTGTTCATCTATCACTTTTGGCTTAGAGGCAAAGTGCTCCCGGAGCGGTGGCAGCGCTTCTAAGCGGTGGTGCCGCCGCTGCGAGACCGAGCGGCCAGCCCCTCCGGCGTCTGAGCCGATCTTGTCCGCCGTGCCGGGCTGGAGTGGTGCGCGCGGCCTTGGCCTTCCCGGCCCAGTAGTCAGCCCGGAAATGCCGGTACCTGGCCTCGTGCTTGTGTACCTCCCCTGACGCGCAATGGATGATTCCCTGAGCCATCCCGCGGATACTTGTGCCGGCCGGCCGGGCCAGCACCCCAACCGACGCAGTGCTGCGGATCGGTCGCTCCGCATCGTGCGCGTGATCGCGCGGCTCAATGTGGGAGGGCCAGCGGTCTACACGATCTCCCTCACCGCCGGACTCGATCCGGCGCAGTTCGAGCAGTGGCTGGTGACCGGGGTAGCGCCACCCCATGAAGGCGATATGCTGGCGGAGGCAGAGGCGCAAGGCGTTACACCAATCGTCGTACCGCATCTTGGGCGAGCGATAGACGCGCGCGATGACCTGCGGGCCTTCGCGGCGCTCGTGCGCTTGTTCCGGCAGCTGCGCCCGGATATTGTCGAGACGCACACGGCGAAGGCCGGCGTGGTGGGCCGGCTCGCCGCCTGGGCTGCCGGTATTCCCGTCACGGTGCATACCTTCCACGGCCATGTTTTTCATAGCTACTTCAGCCCAGCCCGCAGCGCCATCGTCCGGCGGATCGAACAGCTTCTCGCGCTGCGGACGACGCGCATCATCGCCCTGGGCCTGGCCCAGCGGGCCGAGATCCTGGGCTATGGCGTGGGTCGTCCCGAGCAAGTAGTGTCGGTGCCCATCGGCCTCGACCTGGAACCGTATCGCGCGAGCGAACGCCACCGCGGCCGGCTGCGGGCCGAGCTAGGTATTGGGCCGGATACCAAACTTGTGGGGATCATCGCCCGGCTGACGGCAATCAAGGCCCACGAGGTCTTTCTGCGGGCTGCGGCCACCGTGCGCCAGCAGCAACCCAACACCCAGTTCGTCGTGGTCGGTGCGGGGGAGCGTCGGGAAGAGTTAGCGCAATTGGCGGAGGAGTATGGCCTCGCCCCGGCCGTTCATTGGCTCGGCTGGCGACGCGATCTCCCGGCGGTCTATGCGGACCTCGACGTCGTAGCCCTCACCTCCCGCAACGAAGGCTTGCCCACTACGTTGGTAGAAGCGATGGCCGCCGGGCGTCCGGTTGTGGCGACGCGGGTGGGTGGCGTGCCGACGTTGGTGACACATGGCGAGACCGGGTTGTTGGCCGCCGCTGGCGACGCGAACGCTCTCGCGGCCGGGATGCTCACCGTGCTAAACAATCGGCAGTTTGCCGAGCGGCTGGGGGGTGCGGCGCGCGAGTCCGTCTATCCGGCCTACGACCTTTCGGCATTCCTCCCGCGCATGGCTGACTTCTACCGCCGCCTTGTGGCACAGTGACGCCGCTCCGGGCCGTCAACGCGGCCCGCGACGGTACGCTTGGACGGGAGAACCTAGTAGGAACGTGAGTGGCAACGGGCCGGACCTCTGGGCGCTGTACCTAGCGGTCTTCTCCAGTGCGTTGGCGGTCGTGCTGATTGTGACGCCGTGGGCCATGTCCGCGGCCCGTCGCCTGGGCGTGCTCGACGTGCCCAACGCCCGCAAGGTGCATCTCCAGCCAACACCGCTGCTGGGCGGCGTGGCCATTTACGCGGCCATCTGGATCGCGCTCCTGATCATCTCTCGCCTAGAGCTGGCCCGGCAGTATGTCTTTCTGCCGAACACGACCGCACAGCTGGCACTCATTTTCCTGAGCACGGTCGTGCTCATCCTGGTAGGCATCCTCGATGACCGCACGGCTGGCGGCATCTCACCGTGGGCCAAGCTGCTCGGCCAAGTCCTCGCTGCGGCTATCGTGCTGGCTGCGGGGGTACGCTTCCAAGTCTTCGGCCTGCTCTCTCTCGACTTGGTCCTGACGCTCGTATGGCTCGTCGGCATTAGCAATGCCGTGAACTTCCTGGACAACATAGACGGTCTCTCCGCTGGGGCAACGGCCATCGCAGCCGCGTTCTTTTTCGTATTGGCGTCAGCAAATGGACAGTATCTCGTCGCGATCATGGCCCTGGCGGTGGCGGGGGGGTGCTTCGGCTTCCTGCGCTACAACTTCAACCCCGCAGTGATCTTCATGGGCGATGCCGGTACGCTCTTCCTCGGCTTTCTCCTCGCCATTATCGGCGCCAAGCTGCAACTGGGGCCGACCGGTTGGTGGGGGTTGATCGCCGCCGTCCTCATCCTCATTCTGCCGATCTTCGATACGACGTTCGTCACCTTGAATCGTCTCCGCACCGGGCGCCGCGTCACTCAAGGCGGCAAGGACCACACCAGTCATCTACTAGTGCGCCGCGGTCTGCCCCATCGGCAGGCGGTCCTCGTGCTCTATACGGTGGCGCTGGCCGGGGGAGGCGCGGCCCTGGCCTTGAACTGGAGTGGCTAGGGCCGGGGCAGAGCGCCGGCCTCACGGACGACAGCGCGCTAGAGGATAGGCCGTATCTACCTGAGGGACGAGGCCGAGGCTCGTGCCATGCACGCCGACCGGAACCTTTCCCCGACCGCAATCGTCTCCATGACAGTGGCTCATGCCGCCAGGGGGCGCAAAGCGAGCGCCGCGCGGCCTCAGCGGCTGGCAAGGCGGGCCTGGTCCGGCTGCGGCCCGCCGGAAGGAGTGGCCCGCTGCGCCGCTGCTCAGTAAGCAAGGGTAGCGACAAGACCTGTGCGGGAGAGGCACAGGGCGTTGAAACCGATCCGCGGCTGATACATAATAGTGGTAGTGGGCCCGGTGCAGTGCATGACTGCTATCGGCGCTCAGGGGGGTAAACCGTGGACGAAGGGACGCATGCTGGGGCTGTGCCGTGGCCGTGGATACGACGACTGTGGTTGATGAAGAGGCAACCGGAGGAGGTCCGCCAAGCGTGGCTGCGGACACCGAAGGCCCGTGGGCTTGCTGCAGCCCAAGAAGGGCGCCTGCCCGTGGCTATTCGCCTGCTAGAGCGGGCGCGCCGGGAGGCCGCCTGGGCCGATCCCGATCTCAATGCCCACATCGCCGAATTGCGGGCCATTCGCCGCTACCGGCGGCGCCTCCAAAATCGCCCGAACGACCCAGAGGCCATGGTGGAGTTGGGCAAAGCCTTGATGGCGCAGGAGTTGGCCGACGAAGCCTTGGCCTGCTTCCGCAAGGCCACCATACTCGCGCCCACGTATGCTGATGCCTATACCATGATCGGCCTGGAGTTGCAGTATCGTGGTGACATGGCCGGCGCCGAAGAGGCCTTTCGGCAGTCGCTGCGGTACGATCCGCATCAACCGGCGGTGCGGAAGTACCTGCACGGCATACAGCAGGGCCACGACCGACAGTTCGTGGATGGCATGGACGTCGCGCTCGCTGCCGGGGCCTAGCCGGCGCCCGGCGGTGCGGCGGGTAGTCTTAGCCCCCACCCTGGCCCTCCCCCGGAGCCAGCTCTAGGGGAGGGAAGTGCCGTCCCCCTGCGCAGCGGGGGGACCAGCCGAGAACGGCCGAGCCGGGGCGCCCACAAGGGACACCCCTACGGGTACGGGGTTGGCGGGTGGGGGGCGGTCACCTCCCGCGCTGCTCCGTGGGGGTAAGCGCGTCCTTCAGCTCGCGGAGCGGCTTCACGGTCAACGCGCGGAACGCCTGCCGCGCATGGTCACGAATCCCCACGGAAGCGGCTGCCTCTCCCCAGCGAGCGCGCACCGTGCCCGCTCGCAGCGCACCCGCCAGATCGGCCGCCGTCGTACCGGGGAACTCGGTCAGGCCGCTCCCGATCTGGGCGAGGTGGTGGGCATCGCTGCTCCCTAGCTCCGGGAGTCGCCAATGCTCGTCGTTGAGCCGGCGAATGCGCGGCGCCAGGCCGCGCGCTGCGACGCTGGCATTGTAGGCCTCCAGTCCTGCTATGGGGACGGCTTGCGCCAGCAGTCGCGTGAGCGCTCGCTGTCCTACGCTCGGCGTCCAGTGGCAGAGCGGGTGGGGAATGACCACCACGCCCCCATAGTCGTGGACCAGCGCAGTGGTGTAGCCCAGCGAGCGGTGCCGCGGAAAGGGCTTGGTAGGGAACGGTGGCTCGAAGAAGTAGGCTAGGAGGTGCCGCCCCCAGGAAGCGCTAATCTCCGTGCCGAACACCACCTCCAAGCGGGCGCTCGGCCGGGCCGCAACCCAATCCATCGCTGCCAGCGCGCCGCGGACCTGATCGTGGTCGGCAATGGCGACGACATCGAGCGCGGTGTGATACTCGGCGTGATCCAGCACCTCCTCGACGGAGGCCATGCCGTCGCTGTGCGTGGTATGGATGTGCAGATCGGCAAAACCCATGACGTATCCCCGGCAGAGGCAGCATTGGCACCGACGTTGCGCCTACCATTCAGTATACGTCCTCCGTACCGTCCCCGTCGCCGGGCAGCGCCCGCCGGTGCCGCCTAGCGCGGAATCGGGATCCCTCTTGGACGTTGTGTATGGGGAGGACCAGGACGGAAGCCAAGCCTCCCTGCTGAAGTTGTCGCTGCCCTTCCGGCGGCGAGGACGAGTTCTTGCTACAATCGCCCTCGCAGGAGGGCATGAGGAGTTTAATGAAAAAGCACTCATCGTAGCCGTAGCGCTAACCGTCGCTCTGGCAGCGCTGGGGTCGTCGGTAAACGCTGGGGGCCTCATTAGAGACGAAACCGAAAGTAAGGTGTTCCGCCGGCCGTGGTCCGCTCCCCTCACACTTGACCCGCACTTGACGTGGGATCGAGCATCCGCGGCCGTTGTGGTGGAGGTCTTTAGCGGTCTGGTGGCGTTCGACACGGATCTGCAACTCGTGCCCGACCTGGCGGAGCGCTGGGAGATTAGTGCAGATGGAACGGTGTACACGTTCACGCTGCGGGAGAACGCTAGGTTTCACGACGGCAAGTCGGTCACGGCGCACGACGTGAAGTGGTCCATCGAACGGGCACTGCACCCCGAGACGGCGTCGCCGGTAGCGGGCGCGTACCTGGACGATATCGTCGGTGTCGAGGCCGTGCTGGCCGGGCACACGACGGATGTCTCCGGTCTCAGGGTGATTGACGACCGCACCGTGCAATTCACCATAGACGCGCCGAAAGCGTACTTCCTGGCGAAGCTGACCTTTCCGACAGGCTATGTGCTGGATAGGGAGAACGTGGAGGCGGGCGGCGATGCGTGGACGGATGCTCCGAACGGCACCGGACCGTTCCGGCTGAAAGAGTATCGCCACGGCGAGCGGATCATGCTAGAGCGGAATCCCGACTATGTGCGAGACGTGGGCGGGAATGTGGAGCGCGTCGTGCTGTTCCTGGACGACGACGATCCGGTGGTGCGGTACGAAAACGATGAGCTTGACCTGATTGATAAGCAGTCCGATCTGGAGCGGGTGTTGGATCCTAACCATCCGCTGAACCGCGAGTTGGTGCGTGCGCCACCAGGCTTTACCATCTTGTACGTCGGCTTCAATACGACCATGCCGCCGTTCGATGATGTGAAGTTCCGACAGGCGCTCAATCACGCCGTTGACAAGGAGCGTATCGCCGACGAGAAGCCGCTGCGGCTGAAGCCCACGGACGGGATTTTGCCTCCGGGCTTTCCCGGTTTTAACCCGGGTCTGCAAGGGCTGCGCTTCGACCCGGATCGGGCACGGCAGCTTCTCGCCGAATCGAGGTACGCCACTACCAGACCGGAAATCGTGTTGGCGGAGCCGGTCGGGAGTACCAGAGCAGACCCGCAACATGCCGCTGTGCTGGAGATGTAGAAGCGAGAGTTGGGGGTAGAGGTTGAGCTGCGGCAGGTGGAGTGGGCTGAATTTCTCGAAAATCTGTACGGGCAGAAGTACCAGGCCTTTGGTGGAGGCTGGATACCCGACTATCCTGATCCGCAGAACTTCTTGGACGTCTTGCTCCACACCGACAGCGACTTGAACTTCGGGAACCACTCGCACCCCGCGGCGGACGCGCTGCTCGAACAGGCGCGAGCAGCGCAGGATCATCAACAACGGATAGCGCTCTATCGGCAGGCCGAGGCGTTGATCGTACAGGATGCGGCTTGGGTGCCGTTGTGGTCCGCGGGAGAGACGCACGTGCTCATGAAGCCACACGTCCGCGGGTACAGTCTGACGCCGGGGGTTGTGCCCAAGCTGAGACAGGTCCGCATCGAGCGGTAGGGACGCCCCTGTGACCTCCGCTCGTAGGATCGGGAGCACGAGTCGTGCCGCGCGGACGTAGCCATTGGTCGCTGCTGGGCAGTCTACGCAATGCCTTGGCCACCACTGCCCCGGCCGCGCATACCCTGATTGCCGCGCATCCGGCCACCTACTTTGCCGGCGGCATCCTCCCGGATGCGCTCCGGCTCTTCGCCGGGATGGACAAAGACAGCACCCACTTCTACGACGATCAGCGTCCGACGACGTGGGATCAGGCGATAGACGCCCTCTGCACCCGCTACCCGGCCGTGGCCAACCCGGATCGGCTGGACGCTGCCGGCATTGCCTGGATGCTGGGGGTCATCGCGCACATCACGGCCGACCTCGCCTACTGGGAGCACATCATCCCACTGCTACCGCCGGGGCCACCGTTTGATGGGCACCACTACGGCGCGTGGCTACTCGTGGATCGGCTCCCGGTCCCGGCCGCCGACCGGTGCTTGCAGTGGCGCGACGTGGCCGTCGGTGCCCTCCCGCCATTTGGCAACGTGGACGCGCTGCGTCGCCTCTGGGACCAGATGGTGGAGCGAGTCTTGCCGCCGGATGATCCCTGGATCGTGGAAAGTGGCTACCGTTGGTCCGCGTATAGCCCCAGCTTACGCCGCAACGAGGAGCAGCCGCCGCGCTCGCTCGACGCGCTGGTGCGAGAGCATAGCGGAGAGTGGGCAGAGCACGTGTCCCTCGTGTACGACTTGCTGGTCCCGGAGCGCTGCGCTGCCTTCATCGCCGGCGCGATGGCACGGGGAGCTCAACAGATCGAGCGCTACCTGCGCGGCGACTTTGCGCCGGACACATAGGGGCGAACCGGCGTTCGCCGCTACCCCTACCGGTCAGGAGGCAGGAATCCACGGTGCGGATTGGCCCGGGCGCGGTCCGGGCGGCGGCAGGTCCTCTTCGGCGACGAACTCAACCGACACGACGCGCGAGGACGACTGCACGGCCTGTCGGATAGACTCGGCAGTCCGCGGCACATCAACCGGTCGCCGGCGCCCGTCGGCTGTCCGTGGACCAAGCGCGAGCTGCCTGGCCTCGACCGCAATGGCAGTCACGTGGGTATCGAGACGGTACGGATCGAGATACGGCTCGGGACCAGCCACACTCTGCCGAAAGCGCAGCATCTTCACCAGCTCCGCCGGTGTGATGGGCCAGGTGTACGCACCGTAGCGCACCTCTACCGGCCGGGCGGCGAACTGCTCGGCTTGCTGGCGCAAGGGTTCCAGCAGCGCCGCGCTTTCTTCCGGGCGAGCCGCGCGTACCTGCACCGCTGCGATACGCGCCTCCCGGCTCTGATGCCGGAACGCCGCTGCCAGAGCGTCATACGTCGCCAGGCTATCCGGCAGGACACCACTGCTCCCACCGACGACCTCGATATGGCCGTCGCGCAGCTCAAAGCGGATCAGTTCGACCGTCAGCGCCACCTGGGAGACCACTTCCTCACCGATGAACGTCTCCACCCGTGCCCGGTTCAGTGCTACTTCGAAGTTTGTCAGCCTCACCGGCGCCGGCGGTCCGCTGGCCGGAGTGGCTACTTGGCTCACCGGCTGTCGGCCGGTCGTGGTGGTCGCGGGAGATGTCGCTGGCGCTACGAGTGCCGCTGCGGACTCGGCGGGCACGAGGCTCACCAGATCAAGCAGCGTTTGTCCCTCCAACATCCATTGCTGGCTCGTGTAGCGCAGCACTAGCGGCTGCGCGAGGCGCTGGATGACCTGCTGACGGACCAAATCCAGTGCTGCCTCGGACAGGACCAGCCGAACGGTCACCAGCGGTAGGGCTAGGAGGTGCTGCTCGGTGAAGGCACGCTCCATGATGAGGCGCGTTGTCGCCGGCTCATCGAGTGTCTCACCAGGCTGGCCTGGTTGCAGCGTGATCGCGTCGTCGCTCAGTTGCAGGAAGGGGTTGCCTGCCGGGACGTTTGCTTCAGCAGCGACGCTCGCTACGAAAGCGCGCACCTTGTCTTCGAGCAGTCGCGCCACCGGGACATCCTGCTGGGCGGCTAAAGCCGCGGTGTCCAGCATAGAGAAGAGCGTGTTCGGTTCGAGCGACCAGGTCTTGTCACCAGCCTGGAGTACCAGCGGGGATTTGAGTAATCGGTCCACCGACGCGCGGGGCTGCTCAAGGTCCGCTGCGGTGATGCGAGCAGGTATCTCCTCGAGCACCAGGTCGAGAGTCGTGGGCAAGTGTCCGGCCAAACTCCGCTGCAGGCGTGACAAAGCCTCCTCGACGTTAAGCCGCTGACCTGGCTGGGACCGGTCAATCCGGCTTACGAACCCGGAGTCGAGATTGGTTATCAGGAGCGTCGCGCTGACAGGCTCCCGATTAAGCTGCTCGGCAAGCTGCTGCAACGCCTGTCTTGCTTGCTCGCTATCGAGTGTCAGCGAGCCGGGCACGGCGTAGCCGCGGGTGATCAGCCCGAACTGTCCCGTGAGCCAGCTCCCCAAGGGCAGATCGCGGCCCACCCACCAGGCAGTGTCCACAAGTCTCGCAATCTCCTCGTCTGCTGCGTGCAGTCCTAGCGCCTCCAAGGTGATCTGAACTGTCTCGTCCGGCCCACGGATGGTCAGCGGTTGCTGCCGGACGTTGTGGACGTAGGCGCGTAGCGCAACCTCAGCCTCGGCACGGGTGAAGCGTCCGACCGGCAGGCCCAACACGGTAATGCCGGGGTAGATACGGTCCTGGTGTTCCTGACGATAAGCGTATACGAGGCCGACACCGAGGACGAGGAGGATGACCAGCGCCAGGATCACTGCACGCAAGAACGGCCACACCGAGGACAAGTGCCGCACCAACCGGACGAGAGGTTGCAGAGAATACGCGGACATGCCCTCACTATAACGCTCGGCTGGCTACTCCTAGCGTCAGGAGTCCGCCAGCCGCCGGACGATGCCCGCGCTGCCGTCAACGCGGACGCGCTCGCCGTTGCGGAGGGCATTGGTCACGCCAGGAATCGCCATGACGCAAGGCAGACCATACTCGCGGGCGACAATGGCGGCGTGCGACATCGCACCGCCGGTTTCAGTCACCACCGCCGCCGCCGTGCGAAAGAGCGGTGTCCAGGCCGGCCCGGTCGCTGGGGCGATGAGCACTTCGCCAGGACGGAGCTGTCCGAAGCCAGCCGGATCGAGAATGATCCGGGCGGCCCCCTCGGCACGTCCTGGGCTGGCGCCCACTCCACGCAGGTCGTCGCCGGTCGGCGTGGCGGCCGTCTGCCACTCGCGCCAGCGCCGCCGGACCGCCGCCCAGACCGGCCGGCGCGCTTCTACCGTCGCCGCCACGTCCAAGTCACCGTGGACTGCCGCTGCGATCTCCGCCAACCGCAGCAAGAAAATCTCGTCGCCGGTCTTCAGCCGGCCGGCCGGCTGCCAACGCCGGCCCAGCTCGATCAAGCTGCGCCGCGCCACACCTACCAGGGCAAAGAGGTAGTAGTGGCTATCTTCGCGTAGGCGGGTTGCCGTGCGTAGCGCCAGCAGCGAGCGCCGGAGGAGGCCGCGCAGCGGCGCGGGCGCCGCCGCGACAGCCCGCTCAATGGCTGCCTCGGCACGCTGGCGCAGCGTATGAACGTCGGTGGGCGGCGCGGGCGCCGGGCCGGCGGCGAGCGCCCCGATCAGCGCGACGACCCGCTCCGGCTGTGCCTCCCAAGGCGGCAGCCGCACACTCAAGCCCCGGTCCTCCCGCAGGCCCCAGCGCCGCAGAAAAGACACCAGCCGGTCGCCAAAAGCGCGGACTTCCGGCTCCGGGCGCGTAGCGAGCGCATCGAGCAGCACTGCCGGGCCAGTGGTGGCCCAGAGCTGCCGGAGGGCGGGCGTCTCCTGTACGTCGGCTGCCAGGTCCGCAAGCTCGGCATTGATCCGGTTGGTGACGGTGGGCAGGCCCGCCAAGAGGTCGGATCCGAGGCGTTGCTGGTCCGGGCGCCGGCTGACCCACGCACTCCACGCGAGCGCTGGCGTAGCTCGGAGCAGCGCTGGCTGCGAGCCAGCGCGGCCCGGCGGCGCGGCGCAGCGCTGCGACGATTGCTTGGACCTGGGCAACGAGGGCAGCGTCATCCATCACGGCCGGGTCCACGCGACCAAACCGTTCGATCTCGCCCTGCAACCGCGGCAGCTCGCGGCCATACCAGTCGTTCGGATGGTACGCGAGGCCCCGCAGCGGCACCGCCAAGCGCAGCGGTATCTGCCAAAGAGAGCGCTGCACGTCCGGCACCAGCGGCACCTGCTCGTACCGGATGAGCGGCAGCGGCAGACTCAGGAATCCGGGCACGGGATTGGCCGCCGCCACCACAACGCCGCAGATGTCCATATCCAGCGGCGCGATCCCCTCGGGAAACAGCTCGAAGAGCAAGGCGGCCACGCGCTCCGGTGGCCGCGGCACGGGAGGAAGCGCGGCCTCCGGTTCGAGGGCAGTGATCGGCCGCGCCTGCAAGAGCCATATCTCGCCGGCCGTGTCTACGGCCCATTCGAGGTCTTGCGGCTGACGAAAATGCGCCTCCGCGCGCCGAGCGAGCGCGTGGAGCGCCCGGACCTGCTCGGAGTCGAGCAGCGGACCGCTGCCCGGATCGGCCGGCAGCTCCTCACGCACGTGGCCGGAGACGTGATCCACGATGTAGCAGTCGGGCGTCCGACTGCCCTCGACCAGCGCCTCGCCCCGCCCTGGCACCGCTTCAACGATCATGCGACTGCGGTCGCCGGCCACTGGGTCAGCCGTGAAGAGCACGCCGGCAGCGACCGGCTCTACCATACGCTGCACGACGACCGCCATCGCGACGTCGTCCGCTGCGCTGCCCTGTTGCTGGCGGTAGGCGATGGCGCGGCCGGTCCAGAGAGAGCGCCAGCACTGCCGTACCGCTGCGACCACCGCCGCCGCGCCCGTGACACCGAGCAGCGTTTCTTGCTGGCCGGCGAAGCTGGCGCCGGGCAGGTCTTCGGCCGTGGCCGACGACCGCACCGCCACAGCCGGGAGCAACGTTCTGGAGTCCGCGAGGTCCTGGTAGGCGGTCACGATGGCCGCGGCGACCTCGGGATCAAGCACCGCCCGGTCGAAGGCGGCAGCGATGGTCGCGGCGGCCGCGGCGAGCGCCGCCGGGTCCGACACGTCGAGCGCGGTCGTGGCGCTCGTGATCGTCGCCGCCAAGCCGGCGGCGCTGGCGACAAAAGCGTCATAGACCGCAGTGGGAACGACAAAGCCGGCAGGAACCGGCAACCCCGCGCCGAGCAGCTCGCCGAGATTGGCTCCTTTGCCGCCGGCAGAGGGGAGGCCGGCGGCGCCAAGCGCGGTCAGTGGCACAATCAGACGCGGCGCGGCGGCGTTCACAGCCCACCATCCTCCAATGGCCTGGCCAATGACGGCGTACCCCCCCTGCTAAGAGCATTGTAGCGGTGGGAGGTGAGCGTGATGAACGGGTACACGTGCAGCCGCTAGAATCCGTATGATACGGAGAGAGCAATCGCCATGATCGTGGTCCTGTACGGCACAGACGAGTTCTCCATTGACGAAGAGGCACAGCGTTTAGCCGCCGAAGCGATGCCCCCGGACATGGCCGATCTCAATACGACACGGCTGGCGGCCGATGCCTCCGCGGAGGCTGTGCGGGCAGCGGCGACGACGGTGCCGTTCTTGGCGCCGCACCGGGTAGCGCGAGTGGATGGCCTGCTCTCACGGCTCACGCAACCGGCGCGGCGAGCGAGCGGTACATCAGCCGGTCGGTCGCGCCAGGGCAAGGGCAAGGCCGCGACGCGCGCCGTGGACGCGCTCGCCGCGTTCCTGCCCGCAGTGCCGGCCGAGGCCAGGCTGATCTTCACCGAACCCCTCGCCGCCGACCGATCCAATCGCCGCCGGGCCGCCCCCGCCTTTCTACGCGGGCCGTTGGGCAAGGCGCTGAAGCAGCAGGCGACGGTCAAGGAGTTGCCGCTCCCGCAGGGGCCGGGCTTGGTGCGGTGGCTGCGGGAGCGCGCCCGGCGGCTCGGCGGCAGCATCATGCCGGACGCCGCCGACTTGCTCGCGCAGGTGAGTGACGGCGACTTGCGGAGCTTGGACCAAGAAGTACGCAAGCTCCTGACCTATGCCGGCCCCAGCCGCGCGGTCAATGCCGAGGACGTGCGCTTGCTCGTCCACGCGGCAGCGCAGACGGACGTGTTTGCCTTTGTAGACGCCCTGGCGACGGGAAAGCAACGGCAGGCGCTCGCGCAACTCACACAGTTTTATGCCCAAGGCGAGCAGCCGCATTTCCTCGTGGGGATGATCGCTCGACAGGTGCGCCTGCTCAACCAGGCGAAGGCGCTCGCGCAAGCCGGAACGCCAACGTCGGCACTACCGGCGGCGCTGGGCATGCACCCGTTTGTAGCCCGCAAAGCCGCCGAACAGGCGCGGCGCTTCAGCGCGGCGGCCTTGGTAGCGATGCACCACGCGGTCCTCGATGCGGATATCAGCATCAAGACCGGTCAGGCCGACCCACAGCTCACGCTGGAGCTTCTGACCGTGCAGCTCGCGTCCTACGGACCACCGGGCACGTCCGAGGGGCGCCGCGGCACGCGGAGACGCGCTCGGCAGCGGTGGTGATGGGGAAACCGGGCCGGAGCGGCCAGCGGCTAGCTCGCAACCACAGCTGCCTCAGCCGCAAGCCCGTTGAAGCGGAGCATCAGGCGAGACTTGCGGCGGGCGGCTGCATTGCGGTGAATAGCGCCCTTACGGGCGGTACGGTCGAGGACACTGATCGCCAGCTGCAACTCGGAGCGAGCTTCCTCCAGGTCTACGTCCGGTGATTCCATCGCAGTCAGCGCCCGCTTCACGAACGTCCTGGCCCGCGAGCGGTTAGAGCGGTTGCGGAGGCGACGCTCCTCTTGTTTGCGAATGCGCTTGAGATCAACACGCTTCTTGGGCACGATAGCTCCTTCTAGTCCAATACATCCAGAACTATAGCAACCGGCTCATCGAGCGAGCAACCGCCGGCCCTTCCTCCACTCCGCAGGGGGCGTGATTCATCGCGCCCCTACCCGCTCCCTTTGTGCTCTACTGTGGCAGACTGGCCGCCGCTGCGCGGACGCGCCGTTCGTCACCCGGTATACTGGCACACGGTCGTCCCGTTCATTGCGTGCAACATTGTCAAGAGGATGACCCAAGCCAAGATACGCCGCCAGGACACCGCAGAGTCGACGGGGCCAGTGGCCCTGTTTGGCCCGGCCAACGTGAGCTTCGCGCACCCCAGCGAAGCCGAGTTTGCCCGTATTCTCGACTTCTACCGGATTACCTGGCAGTACGAGCCGCACACCTTCACACTGCGCTGGCACGCAGACGGCTCGCCGGCCGAGCGCTTCACACCCGACTTTTACCTGCCCGAGCTGGACCTCTACGTGGAGTTGACCACGCTCAAGCAGAGTCTGGTGACGCGGAAAAATCGCAAGATGCGCCGGCTCAAGGAGTTGTACCCCGACATCAAGATCAAGCTCCTGTATGGCCGAGACTACCGCAGCCTGCTCTTCAAGTACGGCCTGAAGCCACAGGCAACGGCGGCGGCCAGCGCGCCGCCGACTGACGGGGAGCCAACCGATGCCGAGTAGCCGCCGCGTGCCCTGGGATCGCTGCTATGACTGATGTCGCCGCGGTCGCTCGTGAGATTGTGCTTCCGCCGGTTGCGTCTGCCGGACCCGTTGCCGGGAGAGCGGCAGCCGGCGAGCAGCCATACAGGCCGGAGGTAGCGGGGGAGGTGCTGTTCAGCACCGCGGCCATCCGGCAGCGGGTCCGCGCCCTCGGCGCGGCGATTGACGCAGACTACGCCGAGGCCCGCCCCATGCTCGTCGGCATTCTGCGCGGGTCGGTAGCGTTTCTGGCCGATTTGATCCGCGCTATCACAGTCCCCATTGAGGTAGACTGGCTGGCCATCAGCAGTTATACGGGTCACAGCTCGTCGGGAGTGGTCCGGCTCTTGAAAGACCTCGACGGCAACATCCGGGGCCGGCACGTCCTCCTGATCGAGGACATCGTGGATACCGGACTGACCATCAACTACGTGATGCGCCTCTTACAGGAGCGTCAGCCGGCCTCGCTCAAGCTCTGTACGCTCTTGAATAAGTCCGCCCGCCGGATCGCGGATCGGCCGCTTGATTACGTGGGCTTCGACGTGCCCGATGTGTTCGTCGTGGGCTACGGCCTCGATTACGAGCAACGCTATCGTAACCTCCCCTACATCGCCGTCCTCGACCCGGCACGCCTGGCATCGTGAGTCACGGCACCGTTGGACGAGATAGCACGGGCCTCACCCCCTACCTCTGGGAGAGGGCCGGGGTGAGGGTGGCAATGTAGGGGCAACCACAAGGGACGCCCCTACGGCGGTGGTTCCGGCCGGCGCCGGAATGACGGGACTCCCTAGCTACGGTCTCGCAAGCCATCGAAGTAGGCTGCGATGGCCGCGTCGTACTCGGCAACGTGCCGGAAGGCCAGCGTCGCCAAGCGTAAGCGCCGGGCCGCGCCGACGTTGCCCTGCTCACGCAGCGCCGCCAGCACCTCCGTGTAGTCCTGGGGCCGACACAGCGGCACGACGTGACGGTAGTTCTTGGCGGCGGCCCGCAGCAAGGTCACGCCGCCAATATCAATGTTCTCGAGGATGTCGGCGTGGGTAGCGTCCGGCGAAGCGACCGTCGCGGCAAATGGATAGAGGTTATTCGCTACGAGGTCCAGCGGCGCAAGGCCGTGCTTCCGTAGCGCGGCCAGGTCTGATGCCACATCGCGCCGGGCCAAGATGCCGCCATGAACCGCCGGATGGAGCGTCTTGACCCGCCCCTCCAGAATCTCCGGAAATCCGGTCAGTACCTCAAGGCTCTGCACCGGCACGCCGGCCGCGGCGAGCGCTGCCCCGGTGCCGCCGGTCGAGTAGACCTCCCAACCCAGTTCGGCGAGGCCGTGCGCCAAGTCCACGATGCCCGTCCTGTCGGCCACGCTCAATAACGCCTTCACTCCCGGTGCTCCTTTGCCGGATAGCGCATGACCGGCTACCGCACAGTCTCCTGTCCGCTCGCAGTAGTCAACGCCTCGCTCACATCCCAAAGGCGCCGCGCCACGTCCGTATCGTAGGAGAGGGGCGACGACTGGACCGGCTTGCGCTGCTCGAAATAGCGCCCGGTCACCTCAGCCACTTCCGGATCGGTGGCGAGATAGAGCACCGTGTCGGCGCCCCGTTCGGACCTCAAGATGAACGGGCGAGCGAGCGCCAGTCCCGCCCGCATCCATAGCGGCGCATCGCGGAAGATAGCCGTTGCTACGAGGCCGGGGTGTAGACAGTTGGCCGTGACCCCCGTTCCCTGAAGACGGCGCGCCAGCTCATACGTGAAGAGTACGTTCGCCAGCTTCGATTGACTGTAGGCGCCAAAAGACTTGTAGCGTTGCTCGCCCTGCAGATCGGCGAAGTTGATCGTGCTATCGCCGTGCGCCGCCGAGCTGACGGTGACCACACGCGCCGGGGCGCTCGCCTTGAGCCGGTCCAGCAGGAGGTGGGTGAGTAGGAACGGCGCCAGGTGGTTCACCGCGAACGTCAGTTCCAGTCCGTCCTCGGTCACCGCGCGCTTCCGCTTGGCCACGGCCGCGTTGTTGACCAGCACATCGAGACGGCCGAACTGCTGCCGGTAGGCCGCAGCCACCCGCCGGACCTGCTGCTGGGAGCTGAGGTCGGCTACGAGCAGGACAACGGAGCCGTTCTCGCTACGCTGCTTGATCTCCGCCAGCGCGGCGGCGCCGCGGGACTGGCTGCGGCACACCAGCACGACCGTCGCGCCCAGTTGCGCGAGGCCGAGCGCCGTCGCCTTGCCGATACCGGAGTTGGCGCCTGTGACCACACAGACTTTGCCGTGCATGTCGGCTGTCATCGTTTATCCGAATCCAGTCTGACTAGCGGCGTAGGATCAATCAGAGGCCGGCCCGCAGCACCAGTAGGGCGATGACCAGCCAGGCAAGCACCGCGAGCAGGATCAGCCCGCGGCTAGGCGCTTGCAGCCACTCCCAGAGTCGCCGGGTCCAGGGACGACGAATCCGCATGGGCGGAAAGTGGTCCGGATACCGTATCTCAAGCTGCTGTGAATCATCAATCCGTTCGAGCCGCGGCTCGCCCTCGCCGGAGCAATCTAGCACATAGTAGGCCGCGGTCGGAGCCGTAGAGAGCGGCTGGCCGCCAGCGACCATGGCGCCCCCGGCCTGCCAGTGGATCAGCGCCAGGCAGTTATCGCGCTGTGACCGTGCCACCAGCGCAATACTGCAAGCGCCAAAGCACGTGTCAAGATAGGCGCGTTCGGCCGCCGCAAAGGCGCCGCTGTAGCTGGGCTGGCGTGCATGGGCATCGTGCCGGTCGCCGCGTTCACTATCGGCCACGGTTCAGCCTCCCTGCCGGCGCTGCCCAGCCGAACTCTCCGGTGGACTGGGCGCCGCCGATGGTCCTACGGCCGAGTATAGCCCTCACGCCGCGTGTGGACGATACCCATGAGCAATCCGGCCCGGCACGCCGGTTTGCTTTGGAGGCGGTCCACAGGCGATCATTAAGGAGGATGAAACAGAGCAGCGTCGAGGTACCTGTCATCAGCTCGCCGATCTACGTGCTGCCGGTCGTGCAGCTGAAGGATGCCGGGGGCGGCCAGACGCGAGCGCACCTGCTCGCCGAGTTGTGGGCACAGTACGATGCGACCGGCCGCCTGCACCCCATAGCATCCCGGACCGGCCTGGCCCGTCCGCATACGCCCGATGCGGAAGCACGCTTGCGGGCGTGGCTGGCCCGCTACCCGGCTGTGCGGGGCCGTCCCGCGCTCCCCGCTACTAGCTCGGCAGCACCCCCAGCGAGGCCCCCGTCTTCGCCCTAGCCCTTGCTAGAATACGCTCTGTTGGATCGGGGCGCTTGAGCGCCGGATCTGTCAAACCCAGTGATCGGATTATTCTCGATGGCTGTCTATGACTGGGAGATTGTCGTCAGCGCGTTACCGCAGACTGGGGAATACCTCGGTCGCTATTTGGTAGAGGTGCCAGCGTTACCGGGTTGCTGGGTAGAAGCTGACAGCATAGATGAAGCAGTTGCCCAGATTCAGGAGGTGGTGCCGCTCTTCATACGATCCTATCGCAAGCGCGGCGCCCCACTCCCACCCTGCTAGAGATGCAAGTAGTTGGCTAGGTCGGGATGTGTTATTTCGATACTCCGGTCAGTCACCTGATTCAGCCTTCTCACGCCACCCGGCAAGAGTTGGCCACTCCGCGTGCGAAACGAGACGTTGACCACGTGCTTACCTAAGTCCTTGACAACTTGGACAGCCGGGACGTAGTCCTGGTCCCCATTCTTTGACTATCTCTGCCATTCGCTGTTCACGATCACTCCAACTCAGGGGGTGAGCTCATCCTGGTAGGATGAGTGCCTTGACAAGAGGCGTTGGAGCCTCTCGTGCTCCAATACATGATCAGGGAACTTGTAAGGTTGTAAGGGAAGAAATCTATGGACTCGATGATATACCAATATGTCCTGATTCGTTCTCCATCCTGGTTTACTTGACTGACTATCCAGTCGAACAGGCTCGACCAATCAGCCGACCGTGGCAGGTAGTCTTCTCGTCGGAAGTTGCTGAACAGGTTGCATATCGAGAAGCGGAAGTTTTCACCATCCACGAAAAATACAGGCTCTCATTGAGAGATATTCTCCTAATAAACAAAACGGCGGTAGGCACGCAACCTACCGCCAATCCCGTCTACCGTCCGGGATACATCCAGACATCCCAGTTAGGGGCGCAGCCCGGTATGGTGCTGTCAAGCCATTATGTTGACGGTCTATGATGCTGTCAGGGCTAACGGTTCAGTGAAAGGGCAGTCCATGAAAGGATTGACGTTGCACCAGCAGGAACAGCAGCGGCGGCCGGTATTGCACCGGCTGGTGGCCGGCGTGGTGGCGGTGCGGGAGGCGTCGGAGGTGCTGGGGTTGAGCCAAAGACCGGGCTGGAGACGGTGGGCCACCTAGCGCGCGGCGGGCGCGGCGGCCGTGGCTCATGGGCACCGCGGGCGAGCACCGCGCCACAAGGTAACTGCGGAACTGAACGCGCGGGCGACCCGCAGGGAGGTACGGCCCCGCCAGCCGGCCATTTTCACTGGACAACAACAGGGCTGTACGGCTACGGGGTTGATGCCCGGTGTATGTCACACTTGAGCAGCTCCGCCGGAACTGTCAGCGGACGATACCGCTAGATGCCCCGAGCCGCAAGCCGGGAGAGGTAGGGCTTGGGCTGGTGATGCCGGGTGGCACTGGCGTGAAGGAGTGCAGTGTGGCTATTGACGACCTACGCATCTGCTTCGTGGGTGATTCCTTCGTCAACGGTACTGGTGATTCAGAGTGTCTCGGCTGGACCGGGCGAGTGTGCGCCGCCCTCATCGAGCAAGGGCATGGCGTTACTCACTACAACCTTGGGGTTCGCCGCGAAACTAGCAGCGACATCGCGGCCCGTTGGCGTCAAGAGGTGACCGCCCGCCTTGCTCACGGCAGTGAAGCCCGGCTGGTGTTCTCGTTTGGCGTGAACGATACGATGCCTCAGGGGAGAGGCAGCCGGGTTTCGTACACGGACTCTCTTGCCAACACAGAGAGCATCCTGCGGAGTGCTCGCGCAGTCGCCGCGACCTTTATGGTAGGACCGCCACCTACCGCGGACGAGCGTCAGAACATCGCGATTGTGAAGCTGGCGCAAGGGATACAGGTGGTTTGTGGTTCAGTAGGAGTACCCTTCTTGGATGCGTTCATTCCGTTGCACAAATCCACCATCTGGATGGACGAAGTCCGGGCTGGTGATGGGGCGCATCCGTCGGCTGCTGGCTATGCGAAGTTCGCACAGCTTGTCCTCGGGTCCTCTGCATGGAGAACATGGATTAACGGCACGCCCCCGTCCAGCGGAGTCTTCATGGGGCAGATACAGGGGAAGCGTAACTAACCCCAGCTCCCATCCTTCCGCTTGTGGATGAAGATTGGGTTCCCCCCAGGATCGCTGATCATAGCCACATGGCAAGCAGAGAGCTCATTCGGCCCCCACTGGACTGCCACGCCTCGCTCATTCAATTCCTCAATCGACTCGTCAAAATCGTTCACGGCTAAGGAAAGACCTGTACCTCCTTTACCGTTTGTCAGAGGTGCCCCCTGATAGGTGCCAAACAGGACTAATGTTATTGGAGGCACCGAAAATTCCGCCCAATTCCACTGCGGATTGTGTAGCTCTAATTTGAGACCCAGAGTATCCCGATAAAATGAAACTGCCTCTTCCAGATTATGGACATAGTATACTACGAAGTCCACTCCACGAATATCCATATCTTTGCTCTCCCTTGAGGCGATCCATGGACGGACCGTTCTGGCCGGCCGCTTGCGGTGCCGATCAGCCCGCAGCTTTCCGCCCGGTGTCTCTTGCTCAGCGTGGCGCTGACGGCGCGGGCGGCGGGCGGCTGGCGCCGCGCACTTCGCCACAGAAGCCCGGTGTGGGGAAGAGCTTGTGCGGGTTCAGCCGCTCATCGGGGTCGAAGGACAGCTTCACGTGGGCTTGGGCACGCAGGTCGGTCGTGGTCAGTGCCCACGACATGTAGGCTTGCTTCTCCGTGCCAATCCCATGCTCACCCGACAGCACGCCGCCAAGCTCCAAACAGGCGCGCAGGATCGCCTCACCGGCTGCGGCCGCCCGCTGTGCCTGCGCCGGGCGGCGGGCATCGAACAACACATTGGGATGGACGTTGCCATCGCCGGCGTGGAGATAGGTGGCGATGGGCACCGCGAACTCGGCGGCAACGGCCTCGATCCGGGCCATCAGCGCCGGGACCTTGGACCGTGGCACAACGCCGTCGTGGACGTAGCAGTTAGGAGCGAGGGTGCCGAGCGCGCCCCGCGCCGACTTACGGGCCTTCCACAGCGCGTTCCGGTCCGCTGCGGTGAGCGCAATCCGCAGGTCGCGGGCGCCGTGTGCCCGGCAGATGGCTTGCACGGTCGCCAGCGGCCCTTCTTTATCGTCCAGCTCCTCGCGCAGCCCTTCGCACTCGATCAGCAGGACCGCGCCGGCATCCTCCGGCAAGCCGGCCGCGACGGCCCGGGTCGTCATGCCGTCCATCATCTCCAGCGCCACCGGCACGATCCCCTGCCCGATGATCGCGGAGACCGTCTCCGAGGCGGGCGCCACGCCGTCGAACGCAGCGAGCACGGTCGCCACTCCCTCGGCGCGGACGAGGAGGCGGACGGTGATCTCGGTGACGACTGCCAGGGTGCCTTCGGAGCCGACCAGCAGCCCCATCAGATCGTAGCCGGGGCGGTCGTGCGCGGGGCCGCCGACGCGCACGACCTGGCCACTGGGAATCAGCACTGCTTCCAGGGCGAGCACGTGATTGGTGGTGACGCCATGGGCGAGGCAGTGGGCACCGCCAGCGTTCTCCGCGACGTTGCCGCCAATCGTGCAGGCCGGCTGACTGGAGGGGTCGGGAGCATAGTACAGTCCGTGCGGCGCTACGGTGTTCGTCAGCTCGGCGTTGACTACCCCCGGCTCGACGACCGCGATGCGGTTGGCCAGGTCCACGCGCCGGATGCGGTTGAGGCGCGTGGTGGTCAGCACCACGCCGCCCTCGACGGCCACCGCGCCCCCCGACAGCCCGGTACCGGCGCCGCGCGGCACGATAGGTAGTCCCTGCTCGTGCGCGGCGCGGACGACCGCTGCGACCTCGGCCGTGCTCCGCGGCAGCACGACGACCGTCGGAGCGCCGCGGTCCTGGGAGGCATCGCTTTCGTAGGCGGCGAGCGCGGCGCTGCTCGTGAGGACGCCGTCAGCGCCGACGATAGCGCTCAAGCGCTTGATCAGCAGCTTCATGTCACGTCGTCTCCCAGTGTCAGCGGAGCAGGAGGCGCACGCTCACGATAGCGAGGCCGACGGCGCCACCGCGCACAATCCATCCCCCGCGTAGCCGGCGGGAAACGAACGCGCCCGTTTGGCCGCCGGCGATCAAGCCAATCGCCATCGGCAGAGCCAGCTCCCACCGCACATGCCCCAAGGCCGCATGGGAGATGGCGCCACCCGAGGCAGTAATCATCAGAATGAAGAAGGCCGTCGAGGTGGCGATGTGGATGGGGAACCGGAGCATCTGGACCAGGATGGGGACAAAAATCAGTCCCCCGCCAATGCCGAAGACTGCCGAGATAAAGCCGATGATCGGACTCACCGCCAAGCCGATGCGCCCGTCGTACTTGTAGACGTAGGTCTCATCTTGCGCCTCTACCCGGCGGGGGATGCGGCCCCAGCCGAGGTGCTGCCAGAGCGTCAGTTGCGGCGTTGTGTCGGCCGGCTCCTGCGTATCCAGCGCCTCGCCTTCGCGCATGCGCCGTTCGGGATTGAACATCAGATACTCGGCAATGCTCCAGAGCAGCAGCGCAAAGGCGATACCGAACACCCGGCTCTGCAACAGATCGGAGACAATGGCGCCCAACCAAGCGCCCGGCAGGGTGGCAATCGCAAAGGGGATGGCGGCGCGGTAGTCAATGCGCCGCTGCCGCGCATAGGCGATGTTGCCGGAGATCGCCGCAAAGACCATCACGGTGAGCGACAGGGCCGAGGCTTCTTGCGGGGTCAGGCCAAAGAGGAGGAACAAGGCCGGGACCATGATGAAGCCGCCCCCGGCGCCGATGATGGTGCCGTAGGTGCCGGCAAACCACCCCAAGAAGATCAGCGCTACGGTCAGTACCACGGTGTTCGATAACCAGTCAGGCACATTTCCTCCCTTGCGGCAGTGCTAACGCCCGGCAGGCGGCGTCTGACGACATCGGCTTGCACAATCCTACCTATTTCCCAACCGGAGGTGGCGTAAGCCGGCGCGGCGGCCGGTCCGCTCCTGTACCCTTGACGACGCCCGCAGCGCACCACACCATGCCCGGTCGCGGCGCTGCCCCGATTCTGCGCGCGTCAGAGTCTTTGCCGCGCTGAATCTGGTGAGCGTGACGGCTGTCGCCGCTATAATCGAGGCAATGCCCAGGCAGTGAGAGGAGATAGTACATGGCCCAACAGACCACCCGCCGCCACTCCCGGACCGCGCCGTCGGATTCTACCGCCGGTCGGCGACCCGTGCCGACGCTGCTACCCACGTCCGTCGTCGGCAGCTATGCTCTGCCGAGCTGGTTTTGGACGGCGCTAGAAGCAATCGAGCAAGGGAAATACGGCCAAACCGACGCGCGCGAGGCGTTTGACGACGCAGTTGGCCTGGCTATCCGCGATCAGGAGCGAGCGGGCGTTGACATCATCACCGATGGGGAGATGCGCCGGTGGTACTTCGTCCAGGGCTTCTATAGCCATTTCGCCGGCTTGGAGTCGCGCGAGCCGCTGCGGAAGGTTGGCATTGACGGCTACGACAGCCCGCCGCGCTACCGCCCGGTAGAGAAGATTACGGTTCCGAACGGCTTGGGCATTGTCGAAGAGTTCGCGCACTCGCGGCGGCAGACCGAGCACGCGCTGAAGATGACCTGCCCCGGGCCGCTGACGTTGACGATCCACGTCCAGACGCGCCCCGGCGACGTGTACGACGGCGACCGCCTGGCGCTGGCCTACGACGTGGCCGGCGCGATCAACCGCGAGCTACACGCCCTGGCCGACGCCGGCGCGACCTTTATCCAGCTCGACGAGCCATCGTATTCGATTATCCCCGGCGAGGCGCAGGAGTGGGTCAAGCTCTACAATACTGCCGTCAAGGGCGTGCGCGAAAAGGGTGTCAAGCTGGGGCTGCACGTCTGTTTTGGCAACCTCGGCAGCCGGCCACGGGGCAAGCGGACCTATCGCTGGATGTTTC
The DNA here is from genome assembly GCA_965238265.1 of Chloroflexota bacterium. Lineage (GTDB taxonomy): Bacteria > Chloroflexota > UBA11872 > UBA12225 > JAJDUF01 > JAJDUF01. Next base: position 292,588 of record OZ250185.1, read on the forward strand.
CCGACCTGCTGGACACCGACTGCGACGAAATCGTCCTGGAGTTCGCCAACCGCGAGATGCGCGAGGTGGACCTGCTGGGTGAGATTGCCCAGGATCGCGCGACCGGTGTCGGCCTCGTGGATGTGAAGTCGTTCTATGTCGAGACGCCGGAGGACGTGGCGGAGCGGATACGCGAGGCGCTCCAATACTGCCCGCCGGAGAAAATGACGATCGTTCCCGATTGCGGGTTCTTCCAACTCCCCCGCTGGCTGGCCTTCCAGAAGCTCCAGCGACTGGTGCAGGGCGTCGAGATCGTGCGCCAGGAGCTAACCGGGGGATGAGGCGTGGGGCGGTATGCCCCCCACCCTCGCCCTCCCCCGTTGCGACAGGGGAGGGAACTGCCAGCCTCCACCGCAGCGGCGCCAGCAACACCGTCCCCCCGCCGCAGCGGGGGGACCATAGGGGGGCCAGCCACATGAGGGTATCTGTATGTCCGGTGTGACGTTTGACCAGCTCTCCGTTGGGCAGCCCGTTCGGGATGCAACGACCATTACGGAGACGCATCTGGTCCTCGCGGCCGGCGTCTTCAAGGACTTCAACCCGGTGCATGCGGATGAATCGTTCGCAGCAGCGAGCCGGTTTGGGACACGGGTGGTCCACGGGATGCTCACCGCGGGCATGATGATCGGTGTGCTGGGCAGCTACCTGGGCGCCGGGGCGCTGGCCTTGGTCGAGCAGCAGCTACGCTTTGTCGGCGCCGTTCATCCTGGCGACACCGTAGCGACCGAGTGGACGGTCGCGGCGCTGGAGCCGAAGCCGCGTCTGCGCGAGGGTGGCGGGCTGGTGGAGTTTCGCGGGACGTGCCGCCAGGTTGGCGGCCCGGTCGTAATCGAGGGCACGTGTAAGTTCCTCGTGCGCGGTGCGGAGACAGGCTAGACCAGGCCGATAGCTGAACGTTGAACGTTACCATGCTGCTCCTCGGTGACATCCTCCGCAAACAGGCCCATCCCCGGCTGTTCGGGCACAAGACCGCGCTCATCTGGGGCGATGAGACGTGGACCTATGCCGCGCTCAATAGCCAGGTCAATCGGCTGGCGAACGGATTGACGGCGCTGGGCGTGGCGAAGGGGGACCGGGTTGCGGTGCTGGGCCGCAACTGCGTGGAGTACGTCGTCAGCTACTTTGCGCTGGCCAAGCTGGGTGCCATCATGGTGCCGGTCAACTTCTGGTACCGCGCCGGCGAAGTCCGGTACACCCTCGACCAATCGGACAGCACGTGGCTGCTCGTCGGCGCGCAGTTCAGCGCCGTCGCGGCCGAGGCCGCGGACATGCTCGAAGCGACCGCCCTGCGCGCCGTCGTCCGGTGGGGCGCGGCGGCCGCAGCGGACGAATGGATCGGGTCGGCCGCGACGCGGCAGGTCAGCTATTCTGATCTGCTCGCCGGGGCGGCGGACTCCGAGCCGGACGTGAACCTCGCTCCCGACGATCCGCACATCATCCTCTACACCAGCGGTACGACCGGTTTCCCCAAAGGCGCGCTCTTCTCACACCGCGCCCACTATCTGCACGCCATGGCGTGGGTAATCCGCACTCGCACCGTCGAGGAGGACATCGGCCAGCTGGTCTATCCGCTCTTCCACACCGGCGGTCCCGATTGCGTGCTCCTGCCACATTTCCTCGTGGGAGCAACGGTGCTCCTGCTCGACGGCGCCGATCCCGCGGAGATGCTGCACACCGCCGCGCGGTGGCAAGCGACCAGCCTCTTCTGCGTGCCGACCGTGTGGCGGCGCGTGCTCGGCCGGCTGCGGCGTGGCGCCTACGATGTCGGCAGCGTCCGCCGGTGTCTCGGCTCGTCCGATACGTTTACGCCAGACCTCTTGGATGAGATTCTCGGTCGCTTCCGGGCAGATGTCTACGTCACGTATGGCCTGACTGAAGCGGGCTGTATCCTGACGTTCTCCCGCCTCACTCGCGACGACCGCTCGCGGATTGGCACGGTCGGCAAGCCGCACCCGTTGGTGGAAGTCCGTCTCGCCGATTCCGCCGACCAGGACGTGCCGCTGGGGGAAGTGGGCGAGGTTATCGCCCGCGGCCCGACCCTGATGGACGGCTACTGGCGGCTGCCGGAGAAGACGGCGGAGGCGATGCGTGGTGGCTGGCTGCACAGCGGCGACTCGGCCCGTGCCGACGAAGAGGGCTTCCTCTACATCGCCGGCCGGCTCAAGGACTTGATTATCAGCGGCGGCGAGAACATCTATCCTATCGAGGTCGAACGCCTCCTGCGCCAGCATCCCGGCGTGCGCGAGGTGGCGGTTGTCGGCGTACCGGATGTCGAGTGGAGCGAGTCGGTATTGGCGGCGGTGGTACCTACTGCGGAGTGGCTCCCGTACTGCGCCGGGGAGCCGGCCGGCGCAGCCGACGAGTTGAAGGCGTTCGTGCGCCGCCAGGTGGCCGGCTTCAAGACGCCGCGGTACGTGGAGTTCGTAGAGGCGCTCCCGGTGACGACCGCCACCAACAAGGTGCAGAAGGCCGTCTTGCGCGACCGCTACGGCGAGCGGTGCCTGGCAATGAGCTGGCAGCGGGCGAGCGGGGAGTAAGAGGGGGGCGTGACCCCACTCGGGCCCCACCTTGGCCTCCCCCGTTGCGACAGGGGAGGGAATGGACCGTCCCCCTACCGCAGCGGGGGGACCATAGGGGGGCCTTTGGGATTACGCGGCGCTGCCACCGATTGTCGCCGGTAGCTCGCTGGGATGAAGGGAGAGATATTCACGCACCTCAAGATTCATCCGATCAACCTCTGCGAGGTACCCGGCTGCGCTCAGGCGATAGTTGGCGGCGTTGACTTCAACGCGACGCAGTTGCGTGAGCTGCCGCTGGAAGTGAGCAATACGCTCCAGAGTCACTTGAAGCTCGCCATCATCCCGTATCATGCTGGACTACCTCCACAATCCCGCGGCGTGTCCCGTCGCGCTTGAACTGCCAGTGCTCGATGGCGGCCTGCTCACCATCCAACGCTGCCGAACGGCGCACCCAGAAAACGCTTGCACCAAGGTACACTTGAGCGGCGGTATGGTTGAAGAGGATCGCAGCCTCGCCGGTGAGCACTCCAGCATCAAATGGGTCGTCCATGATGAGAAATACATCTACGTCATTCGGGAGCGTAGTCGCAGTGACGAATGAGCCGAACACGACAAAACGCCCGAGGCATCCAGTCCCAACGGCCAAGTCATAGATCCGACGAAGCCGGTCGGCCAGTTGTTGACGCTGCACGGACCCGGTGCCGAACCTCTGGTTTACTGTAGAGAGGGACGCTTGGTGGATACCAGGTGGCAGGTCTCCGACTTCGTTGAACCCTGGAAGAACGCTCACGCTGAAGTATGACTGCTTTCTCTGTCTCAGTTCAACACCGGAGACTAGCAGAGAGCGGTGTAGTCCCATGAGGAAGGTAAAGGGCGCCGGAAGAGCCGGAAGGAGAGAAATATGAAGATTCTCGTGACGTTGCCGCTGACCGACGCGCAGGTGGAGCGGGTGCGCGAGGCCGCCGGAGACGCGGCGGTGGTGCTGGCCGCCAATCGTGGCGAGCAGCGCCGCGAAATTCAGGATGCCGACGTGCTGTTCGGCCACATGACGCCCGAGCTATTGGAGTTCGCGCCGCACGTCCAGTGGGTGCAGCAGACCGGCGCGGGGGTTGACGGGTCGCTGTACCCCGCGTTTGTCGAGAGCGATATCGTCTTGACCAGTGAGAAAGGCTATGTCGGCACGCACCTCGCCGACCACGCGCTGGCCCTGCTGCTGTCGCTGGCGCGGGGCATCGCCTGGGCTATCCGCGAGCCGACGTGGGACAACCGCATGCCTATTCGCGCCGTGTCCTGGGAGTTGAGCGACAAGACCATGGGCATCGTCGGGCTGGGTGGCACCGGGCGGGCTGTGGCACAGCGGGCGCTCGGCTTCGAGATGCGGGTGCTGGCAGTAGACCCGGAGCCTGTCGCGCTGCCGCCGGGCGTGGAGGTGTGCTGGCCGATGGCCCAGTTTCACCGGCTCTTGGGCGAATCGGACGCCGTGGTGATCTGTGCGCCCCTAACGGCGGAGACGCACGGCATGTTCGACCGCGCGGCGTTTCGCGCGATGCGTCGCCACGCCATCCTCGTCAACGTCACGCGCGGCAAGATCGTGGACGAAACGGCCCTCTTGGAGGCGCTGGATGAGGGGCTGATCGCCGGCGCGGCGCTCGATGTCACGCCGCAAGAGCCGTTGCCGGTGGATCATCCGCTGTGGAGCATGAGCAACGTGGTGATTACGCCCCACACCGCCGGCGGCTCCCCGCTGCGCCAGGACCGCGTCGTAGACCTCTTCTGCCGCAACGTGCGGCGCTTCCGCGCTGGCGAGCCGCTGGAGAGTGTCATTGACAAGCGCAAGGGCTATTGACCAGTAGTCAGGGGTCAGGGGTCAGGGGCTAGTGGCCTGGTCACGCGCCGTCTGTCGTTGCTCTGAAATAACACCCCTCCGTCATTCCCGCGTGCGGAGCCCTTTGCATAACCTGGTTTCGCGAGTGTTCTACGTCGGGCAGCTGTGGAAAGGGTCAGGCGAGTGGCGCCCCAAACGGTCTCCGGCCCCCCGTCAGACCTCAGGCGAGACTGCTCTGGGATGCCCCGGCGTCCTGAGTCAACTCCTTCCTGGCCCTCAGGCAGGCTGCAAGCGGCGTTCAGTACTATCTGGGCCGCCCGCCTCAGGTTGGAGGCCATCAGCTTGAACCACAGCTCCACACCGTTGCGTCCTAGACCACGGTCCCTCACCCGATGGTAACGGTAGGGCCACTTCAGCGCCCCGAAGACCTTCTCCACCAGCGCCCGTATTGGCCCGATCAACTCGTTGCGACGCTGCGGCCAGTGCGGCCGTTTCCGCTGGTGCTTGTGGGCGCGGTGCCTTAGCCGATCGCTGATCCCCGCAGACTTCAGCCACTGCCGTCTCGCCTTGGCCTCATATGCCCGGTCACCGTACACCGCACCCTCATCCCCGCACACCAACTCGTCTGCCCCCTCGCTCTCGTACACCTTCGCCGGCGTTAGCACCGCCCTCCGCACCAGCAACGAGCCCCGGTCCACGCCCAGCTGCACCTTGTAGCCGAAGTGAGTCCGCGCCCCACGCCCACTGTAAGTCCAGTCGGCATCGGGGTCCGTCGCACTCTGGGCCCCGTTGCCCGCCGCCCGCGGCGGCCTATGCGCCTGCGCCACCACCACGGTGGCGGCCATCAACCTCCCCTGCTTCAGCACGAGCCCCCGCCTCTCCAGCCGTTGCTCCAACGCCTCAAATAGTCACGCGCTCAACTCCCGCTGCTCCAAGGCGCTGCGGAACCGACTGATGGTGCAGTAGTCCGGGGTGTCGGCTTGGAGACCCAGCCCCACAAATCGGCGGAAGGAGATTCGGTCGCCAAGCGCCGCCGCCATCTGGGGGGCGGATAGGTCGTACCACTGCTCCAATCGCAACACCTTGACCATCAGCAGCGGGGGCTAGCTGGGCTGGCCTTCGGGGGCGGCGTAGACCTCGGACACCAGGTTGCCGATGCGCTCCCAGTCAACCGACGCGTCAATACGCTCGAGGCGCTGGTTCTCGCCCAAGTTAGGCGGCAGCAAAGCCTCGACCAACGATGGCTGGCCCAGCTCACGATGCATCAACTCCTCCTTGGTCCGTCACCAAGCGACGCGCCTCCGATTACCCTACCGGACAGGGGAGTTATGCAAAGGTCTCCAAAAGCGGGAATCTCCCGTGTGCGCGGGAATGACGGTGCTGGCTCCTGTTTCGTCACTGCGGCGGAAGCCGCAGTCCAGACCACCGGCTACTGGATTCCGGCTTCCGCCGGAATGACGAGCGAGGCGGCGGACTCCCCTTCTCTAGCGCTCGGCGATGGAGAGGGGGCCAGGGGGTGAGGCGCGGCCGGCAGTTTCGAGGGCGAACTTGATGCTGACCGCCTCGAAAGGCAGTTGCACCGGCACGGGATAATCACCGGTCCAGCAGGCGGTACACAGTCCGTCCTCCGCCACCTCCACCGCCTTGATGAGGCCGGCGAGGCTCAGATAACCCAGCGAGTCCGCCCCGACGTCGCGCCGGATCGCTTCCACGTCGGTCGGCGCCGTCCTGATCCCCTCCGCGGCCGCCACGCTCCGATGGCCGTTGTGCCCATTGCCATTGCGCCCGACCCACTCGGCGGCGGTGATCCGATGGGCAATCAGCTCGCCATGGGTGGCCATGTCCACGCCGAGCACACAGGGATGGCGCAGGGGCGGGCAGTGAATCCGCAGATGGACCTCGCGCGCACCGGCGCCTCGGAGGAGCTTGATGAACTTCTCCTGCGAGTTTCCGCGCACGAGGCTGTCGTCCACCACGACCACCCGCTTGCCACCGACAATCTCGGGGATTGCGTTGTATTTCAGATCGGCCGTCGTCTGCCGCTGACGTAGCTCGGGCTGAATAAACGTGCGGTGGATATAGCGGTTGTGGATCAGGCCGTCCCGATAGGGCAGTCCGCTGGCCTCGGCATAGCCTTGGGCCGCCGTCAGCGCGCAGAGCGGCACGCCGATCACCACGTCGGCCGCCGCCGGATGCTCGTGTGCAAGCTGGCGGCCCATCTCCCAGCGGGCTTCGTAGACCCGCTTGTCCTCGATGATGCTGTCCGCGCGGGCTAGGTAGACGTACTCGAACAAGCAGAGCGCCTGCCGCCGCGACTGCTGGCCGCGGACGCTCTGGACCCCCTCGGCCGTGATGACGACGATCTCCCCGGGGTTCACCTCGCGCTCGAACTCCGCGCCGACCGTCTCCAACGCACACGACTCGCTGGCCAGCACCCAGGCGCCATTGACCCGGCCCACGCACAGGGGACGATTGCCCAGCGGATCGCGCACCCCGATGAGGGCCTCCTGCGTCAGGAAGACGAGGCTGTACGAGCCTTCCAGGTGGGGCATGGCGGCCTGGATATTGGCGACGATGCTGTCTTGCCCACCCGTGGCTGCCAGCGCTGCGATAAGCTCGCTGTCGGTCGTTGTCTGAAACGTGTTGCCCAGCGCTTCCAGCTCCCGGCGGACGGCGGCCGTGTTGGTGATGTTCCCGTTATGGGCCACCATCACCCTGCCCAGCGGTCCGTCGTACAAGATTGGCTGGGCGTTCTCGAGGCGGCTTGATCCCGTCGTCGAATAGCGCGTATGGCCGATGGCAATGTGTCCTTCGAGCTGCCCCAGAATGTCCTCGGTGAACACCTGCGAGACCAGGCCCATATTCTTGTAGAAGCGGATTTCCTCGCCATCGGACACTGCTATCCCCGCGCTCTCCTGGCCACGGTGCTGGAGCGCGTAGAGGCCAAAGTAGGTGGTGCGAGCAACGTCCTCGTCGGTACTGTAGATGCCGAAGACGCCGCAGGCCTCGCGCGGCGGCGGCTCCGAGCCACCAACGTCGGACAAGTGGTCCTGAAGCTCGCACCGGGCGTAGTGCTCAGTGGTCACGATCCGCTCTCCCCAGGGAGCGTCGCCGTAGCCGACATTCGGCCGTCACAGGCGCGGCGCGGCATGCGCCGCATCACCCCAGTCATTGAGCCGCGCATGGCAAGTCTACCACGAGTGCGCCTCGCCGGGGACGGCGGCCGTCTTGTCTCGCCGTCCGCAGATAAGAACGGCGCCGGTGGCTCCGGGGATGCGCTGCGGACGGTTGAGGTGGTAAAAGGAGTTGCGCCTCACCCCGCCTGTCTGCGGCGGAATCCCCCTCTCCACCAAGTGGAGAGGGGGCCGGGGGGTGAGGCGCACCTTCCTACTCCTGCGGAAATGGCGATGAGTTCGGCCCTCACGACTGACCTCTACCATCAGGATGCGGCCTATGTAGCCTGGCGGACCGGTCGCACCGGCCCGGCAACCTTCGACTTGTATATCCGTCATGCTCCGTTTGGCGGCGCATATGTGCTCACGGCCGGCCTGGCGGCAGCGCTCTCCCATGCCACCGGCTTTCGCTACACGGATGAAGACCTCCGGTACCTGGCACGTCTGCGCGCCTACGACCCGGCCTTCCTCGACTTTCTCCGCGACCTGCGCTTCACGGGCGACATCGCGGCCATGCCCGAGGGCACCATCGCGTTCCCCAACGAGCCGCTGCTGCGGGTGCGGGCGCCGTTCATCGAAGCGCTGCTCCTGGAAGCGGGCTTACTCCAGGCGCTCAATCTCGCCACGCTGATCGCCACCAAAGCCGCCCGCATCGTCACCGCCGCCGCCGGGCGGGCGGTAGCGGAGTTCGCGCTGCGCCGCGCCCATGCTCCCTACCAAGTGGCCCGCGCCGCCTACATTGGGGGCTGCGCGACGACCTCATTCGTCGCGGCCGCCAAGCAGTTTGGCCTCCAACCTACCGGCACGATTCCCCATGCGCTCGTGCAGCTGTTCGACACGGAGCGGGAGGCGTTCGAGGCGGTCGCTGCCACGCTGCCGCAGTACACCTTGCTGCTCGACACCTACGACTTTCGCCAGGCCAGCGACACCGCAGTCGAGGTGGCACGCCGGGCACGGCAGCAGCTGGGGCACGAGCTTGTTGCCGTCCGCCTGGACAGCGGCGACTTGGTGACCGACAGTCGCTACGTCCGACGCGTGCTGGACGCCGGTGGCCTGGAATCCGTGCGTATCGTGGCCTCGGGCGATCTCGACGAGTTCGCGATAGCAGACCTGCTCCGGGCCAACGCGCCGATAGACGGCTTCGGTGTCGGTACGAAACTGGGTAGCGGCGCTGGCTCGCTGCAGCACCAGGTCGCCGGCGGCACGCTCGGCGTCGTCTACAAGCTCGCGGAATACGCCGACCCGGCGGGGAAAGTGCGGGCCAGTCTCAAGCTCGCCGGGGTCAAGAGTAGCTGGCCGGGGCGCAAAGCGGTCTACCGCATTGGCCGGTATGCCTACGACGTGATCCAGTTGGCTTCCGAAACCCCACCGCCGGACGCCGTGCCGCTGCTGCGCCCGGTGATCGAGAGCGGGACGCCGCTACCGGAGAACCGGCCGCCGTTGCCGGAAATCGCGGCCGCCGCGGCCGCGCAGCTGCGCGCGTTGCCGGAGCAGTGGCGGCGCCTCACCGTAGAGCACGCCTACCCGGTCCGGTTCAGTGCGGGGCTGCGGGCGCTCCGGGATCGTCTTGTCCGGGCAGCGCAAGCGGGAAGGACGGCCGGATGACGGGCCAAGCCGTAGGGGCGCAGCATGCTGCGCCCGTCCCCCTGCGGAGCGGGGGGGCCATAGGGGGGCCAGTGCCCTACGTGGCCCCCCTACAAGCACCCATTCCGCCTATTTTCCGGTTTACCTACCCTTGTGAGGGAGGGGGTTGGGGGTAGGTGGTGAAGAGACCGGCTTTCGCTGCTACCTTGCACGATCCCGAGGGCCGGATGGTGGCGCCGGCCCGCACCGCCGGAGCCACACTGCGGCGGCTGTATAGTAGCGCCCACATCATCGCTACGCCCCAGACGGACGCCCGGCTGATTACGCTCCTCAGCGCAGCCGGCGCCGCGGTCAGCACCGGGGCCGATAGTCGCATTGGCGCCGGTCGGCGTCTGGCCCTCTGCGACGCCGTGCAAGCCGGCGCCGCCACCGTCCACTACTGCGATTTCGACCGCCTCCTCCATTGGCTCCGGGTGGCACCGGCCGAGCTGCAAGCGGTGCTCGACCAGCTCACGGCACCGCGCACGTTCGACTACTTGATCCTGGGACGCACGGCCGCCGCCTTTGCCACGCACCCGCGCGTGCAGCGGGAGACGGAAACCGTGACCAACCGGGCCTTCTCAGCCTGGTTTGGGCATCCGGCCGACGTTGGGGCCGGATCATGTGGGGTCACGGCTCGCGGCGCCGCGCTGATTGCCCGGCACTCGGACGAGCCGACGAACGCGACCGACGCCGAATGGCCGGCCATCGTGCAGTGCCTCGCGCCCGGTCGCGTCCGCTACCGGGCAACGGAGGGCCTCTCATTCGAGACCGCCGACTACTACGCGGCGGAAATCGGGCGGGCGGGCAGCGAGACGCAATGGCGGGAGCAGGTGTATGAGCAGCCGGAGATGTGGCTCCAGCGCCTGGAGCTGAGTCACAACTCGGTGCGCGCCATGCTGGCCGTCGCCCGGTGCCTTAGCCGCCAGGATGCCGCTTCCCGCCGGGATTTTTAGCCACGGAGAGCACAGAGAGTGCGCTGCATCGCGCCGCGGCTCCCGGTCGGCTATACTGCTGCTGCCGAGTAGTCCCACGCCGCTACCGCGCGAACCGGCTCTCCCATACGAGGCCCCCGATGGCAACCAGGATCGCCCTCCGCCCCCCGCCGCCCGGCGAGTTCGCGCACCTGGAGCCGCTCCCCGACCCGCCCCGGATACCTGATATGCAGCAATACATCCGGATCGCGGCCTTTGATAGCTTCCTGCGCGTCCACTTTGCCCCGCGCACCGACGTACTGATCTGCGGCGCGGGCTACCTCCGCCGCGAGGCCGGCAATGATGCCGAGCGGCTGGCGCCGGACTGCGTGGTGGCGTTCGGGGTCAATCCCGAGGCCATCGTGGCGCGCAACGGCTATGTGCTGAGTGAAGTGGGCCAGCCGCCGGACTTTGTGCTGGAAGTGGCCTCGCGCAGCACCGGCCGGCGGGATTACACGGTCAAGCGGGCCGGGTACGCCGGCTATGGGGTGGGGGAATACTGGCGGTTCGACCACACCGGGGGCCGGTATCACGATGCGGCGCTGGCCGGGGAGCGGCTGGTGGCTGGGGCGTACGAGCCGCTCCGGATCACGGCGGAGCCGGGGGGGGTAATCTGGGGCCACAGCCCGGTGTTGGGGCTGGACCTGTGTTGGGACGAGGGCGACCTGCGGTTATACGATCCGGCTGCTGGGGCGTATCTGCCGACACCAGTGGAGCTGCAAGCCCGCGCCGCCGCCGCCGAAGCCGAGCTGCGGCGACTGCGGGAGCGGCTCCGGCGGCGGCAAGCGGAATAAGCCCAGCGGCGCCAGGCTGCCGCTCCTTCCATCGTCGCTCCGGCTTGCGCCGGAGTCCAGTGTTCGGGGGAGGTAGATTCCCGCTTGCGCGGGAATGACGGGCGTGAGGGCTGCCGGGGGGAGGGAGTGGTGCCAGCGCCTTGCTCACCCCGCTCGCCACCAGGGTAGGGGCCGGCTCTGGGCGCCATGAATGACGCCCCTACTTCTAGCTCCCCGCCTGTGCCAGCCGCTTCTGGATGGCCGCTTCATGCCAGACGAGGCCCAGCCCGGGGCGCTCGGACATATAGATGTGCCCGTCGCGGAAATCAATCGGCTCCAGGAATTCGTGCAGGTAGGCTTGGAGACGGGTGTAGCTTTCGGTGATGAGACCGTTGTGTACGGCAGCAACGCATGTCGAGCCGAGGTGGGCGCCGCCGTGCGGTGCCATAGTCAGGTGCTCGGCGCTGGCGAGCGCTGCAATCTTCATCCACTCGCTGATCCCGCCACAGATCACCGGGTCGGCCTGAATGATATCGGCGGCCCGCGCCCCAATCAGGTCCCGGAAGCCCCACCGCGTGTACTCGTTCTCGCCACTCGCCACCGGCATATCCAGCGCCGCTGCCACCTGGGCGCCACCGCGAAAATCATCGGCGTGGACCGGCTCCTCGAACCAGTACGGGTCGTAGCGTTCGACCATCCGCCCGAACTTGATCGCCGTGACGGCGTCCCACCCATTGTTCGCGTCAATCATCACGTCCACGTCTGGACCGACGGCATCGCGGACGGCGCGTACTCGCTCCGCATCCTCGCGCAAGGTCACGCCGGGCCAGCCCACCTTCATCTTGACCGCGCTGTAGCCTTCGCCCACGTAGTCTTCCATCTCGGCGCACAGCTCGCGCAGGCCCTTGCCCTCGGCATAGTAGCCACCCGCCGCATACGCGCGCACTCTGGACTGGGCGCCACCGAGCAACCGCCACACGGGCTGACCGAGCACCTTCCCTTTGAGGTCCCAGAGCGCATTGTCCACGTCGCTCATCGCCCGGATGTGCTCGCCCTTCGCCACCGGCTTGCGCCAGCCGCCCATGTACATCTTTTGCCACAGCTGCTCGGTACGCAGTGGGTCTTCACCCACCAGCACCGGCTTGAGCGGTCCTTCGACAATACGCACTGAACCGCCCATCGAGGTGCCTACCACGCCCTCATCTGTATACACTTCGAGCCGTGAGAAGCCCCGGCTCGTCGTCTTGATAATCGAGTTCCAGTATGGCTCGTCCAGCGGGCCGAGCGAAAACGCGGTCACTTTGATGTCGGTGATCTTCATTCCTATAGCCCTCCCCGTGCGCTGATGGCCGCAGCGGCACGACCGCTGCCGGCGCAGAGAGCATAGCGATTCGGGTACGCGGGTGCCGAAAGCGCCGGCTACCGGCCCCCCTATGGCCCCCCCGCTGCGTCCCTACGCGCGACATGGCTCTCTAACCGCGCCTGCCTTCAACAGACTCCCCCTCTCTATCGCTCGGCGATGGAGAGGGGCCCGGGGGGTAAGGCGCTCTCCGCTGCGGCCAATGCCGGGTTGTGCGGCGCCGCGCCGGCCGTGGCGTCGCGGATCGCACGGTCGAGATATAGCTCGTTGCCGGGCTTGAAGCCGGGCATGGTGACGATGTGCGCGAACACATCACAGCCGCGATGACCGGTGCCGGCGGGGATCAGCGCAATGGTGCCGGGCGCGAGGTCCGTCACCTCGTAGCAGGCCCATTCACCGATGGTGGGAAACGTGTACAGGCGAGCAGCCCGCCCCGCCGTGCCCAGCCGCCACTGGGCCGGATCGAGGGCAAAGTAGACCTCGAACTGCGGCCGTCCGCCGCCGATTGGCTCCTGCGGGTGGTAGTGGGTCCGCGACAGCTCTGCGCCAATGTGGAGTGCATGGCAATTCACACGGTTGTGTCCATCTGCACACACTTGCCTGTCGGTGCCGAGGTCGGCGTACCAGGTCAGCGGGAGCCGGCGGAAGGCATCGAACCCCGGAGCGCAGCCGCCGGCTGTGTCCTTGAGGTAGCGCAAGCGGCGCACCGCCGTCCCAGGCAGTGCATCGTGCTCCAGGCCCTCGATCCACCAATAGCGCAGCGGCCCGCGCAGGCGCAGCGGCGCATCGGAGCGCACGATCAGCTGGTCGCCGACGCCGACCGGCTCCCAGGAGCCTGCCTGCTTGGTGGCCCAGCCGAGCATCTCCGTCCGCGCGGTGAGCCAGCGCAGCGCAGCGCCCGGCGCACCGTCCAGCCACCGCTCCGGCGCGAGGCCGCTCTCCAGCAGCCGCCAGACCTCGCCGTCCACGTTCCCGACGAAGGCTGCGGGTTGCCGCTGCCACCGCTCCATGATCGCGGTAAGTGGGGCACGCACCGTCTCCGGGATGGCGCCATCGGCGGCGGCCAGCGCCGCGTGGAGCGTGGCGAGGGCGTCGCGGACCTCAGGAGCGAGCGGATCGGGACGATAGGCTGCCGGCAGCCGCGCGCCGTCGCCTTCTTGGGTCCGGTAACCGGCCGGGAGCCAGACTTCACCTCGGCCGTCAAAGAGCCAACAGTAACGAACCGCTCCTGGTGTTGGCGTCAGCAGCGCCTCGGCTGCGCCGCCGCCGGCTTCTTGGCCCAGCGTGTAGCCGGGGTTCCACGCACAGAACGACTGCACGGCTGCCGCCCACGTTGGCGGATCGTCTACCCGACCGACGATCACCTCCGGCATCGCCCCTCCTCATGTCTCCACAACGACGGCGTAGCTGCCAGAATGCACTAGCAGAGATCATACCCCAGCGGAAGCGCCACGGGTGGCAGGATAGAGCGGACAAGACCGCACCGGCGCCGGTGTCAACCCGCTCGCCGGACCGCTAAAGTAACCGGTACAGGCGCCGATTTGACGCAGCGGCCGGCAATTTGAGACACTTTGCCGCGCTCGGAGGAGGATCCGTTGAGGAAAGTGCCGGTGCGTAGCATGCGAACGTGGCTGCTCATGGGTGCCCTAGTAGTGGTCGCTGGAATCATCTGGACGGCGCCGCCGCCGGGAGTAGATGCCCAGGGCGTTCAGCCGACGCCGACCTTGCCGTTCTTCTTCTTCGAAGACAACGATCCCTACATGACCTATGGCGGCCACTGGTCCACGGTCGCGAACCCGTTAGCGTCCGGGGGCACCGAGCATGAAGCGCGCACACAGGGTGCCTATATCTCGTTCCGCTTTAGCGGCCGCTATGTGAAATGGTTCAGCACCAAGGGGCCAAATCGCGGACGCGCCAGGGTCTACTTGGACGGTACGGAAATAGCGAGCTCGCCGATTGATCTGTACGCCTCCTCGATCCAGCACCAGTTGGTCGTCGTCTGGATTGATAGCCTGGACGAATCCAGGGACCATACGCTGCGTATCGAGGCGACGGGTGAGCGCAACGGCAGCGCCACGGACAGCATCGTAGGCATTGATGCGTTCGAGGTCTTCTCTGCGCCCACCCTGCCAGTCAGACCGACGCTCACCCCGACGCCGCTCCCCACGGCAACACCACCATCCACGCAGTCAGCCCTGCCGACAGCCTCGCCGACGCCGGCATTCCGGCCGGGGACCTGGCCGATTGATTTCCGCTTCCTGCGCTACTACGCCGAGCACGACGGGCCGCGCCTGCTGGGCAGAACCATCGGCGGGCAGACGATTTTGGGCGGTAACTTCGTGCAGTATTTCGAGAAGGGACGGATTGAAGACCATTCCGGCCGGATCCAGTACGGCTTGCTGGTGGATGAACTGCACCAGGTGCGGGCGCCCATCCCCGTCGGCGGCGACAGCTCCACCGTCACCTATGCGACGATCAACGATCTGGCAGCGTCACAGCGCCGGATCGCTGCCCCGGCCGGCTTTGAAGCGGGCGTGAGCTTTAACGATGACGGCTCGGTCTTCATTCCCTTCAGCGCCGATCTGTCGTCTGCCCCCGGACACAATGTCAGCCCGGTGTTCTGGGAGTACATGCAACGCGAAGACTTCTTCCCGGCCGGCTGGTTGCACGACATCGGCCTCCCGCTCACCGAGGCGATTCCCGCCACCGTGGATAAGGGTGTGCTGAAGGGCCGGCAAATCCTGGCCCAAGCATTCCAGCGCACCATCCTCACCTACGATGCCCTTAATCCCGCGGCATTTCAGGTCGAGCGCGCCAACGTCGGCAGCGACTATCGCCTCGTTTTCCCTGATCGGGTACCCGAGTAGCGCTAGATGGATACCACCCCCTACAGCACGCTGACGCACCTCGAATGCTCGGCGTGCGGTGAGCGCCACGACGCCGACATCCTGCAAACCACGTGCCGCCAGTGCGGACTGATCCTGTTTGCGCGCTACGACCTCGACGCCGTCCGGCGCTCGCTCGCCCCGGCGGCGTTGGCGCAGCGGCCGGCGACGCTGTGGCGGTATCACGAGCTACTGCCGGTGCGTTCGCCGGAGCATGTGACGTCGCTGGGGGAGGGATACACCCCCCTGCTCCCGGCGCGACGGCTCGGCGCGGCGCTGGGTTGCGGCACCCTCTACGTGAAAGACGAGGGGCTGAACCCCACCGGCACGTTCAAGGCGCGTGGCCTAGCCATGGCCGTAGCGAGGGCCGCCGAGCTAGGCGCGCACGCTCTCGCCATTCCCACCGCCGGGAACGCCGGCGGCGCCTTGGCCGCCTACGCGGCCGCCGCGGGCCTACCAGCGCACGTCTTCATGCCCGTTGACGCGCCCGACGCGACGAAGCGCGAGTGCCGTCACTACGGCGCCCAGCTGACGCTCGTAGACGGGCTGATCGGTGACGCCGGGCAGGTCGTCCGCGCGCGCGCTGCTGCTGCCGGCTGGTTCGACGTCTCGACACTGCGCGAGCCGTACCGGGCCGAAGGCAAGAAGACGATGGGGTACGAGGTAGCCGAGCAGCTCGGCTGGCACGTACCCGACGTGATCGTCTATCCCACCGGCGGCGGGACGGGCATCGTCGGGATGTGGAAGGCGTTCGCCGAGCTGGAAGCGCTCGGCTGGATCGGCAGCAAGCGACCGCGCATGGTCGTTGTGCAGGCCGAGGGCTGCGCGCCGCTGGTGCGCGCCTTTCAGCAAGGTGCCACCACGGCCCAGCCGTGGGAAGCCGCGCAGACGATTGCCGGCGGGATGCGCGTACCCAGCGCCATCGGCGACTACCTGATCTTGCAAGCCTTGTACGAGAGCGGCGGCACGGCAGTGATGGTCAGCGACGACGAGCTACTGGCAGCGATGGGCGAGTTGGCGCGTACCGAGGGCATCAACGCCTGTCCGGAAGGGGCGGCGACGTTGGCGGGCCTGCGTAAGCTGCTCGCGAACGGGGCTGTGAACAGCGACGAATCGGTCGTGCTCTTCAACACCGGCTCCGGTCTGAAGTACCAAGACCTACTCCCCGCCGCGGACGATGCCCCCATCGTGACACCACCGGCCGCATAAGGGCTGCTCCCTGGCGCCTCACCCCCCAGTGGCTAGTGGTCAGTGGAACGGGGGAGTCTGCCGCCCGTCATTGGCACGAAAATACCACCCCTCCGTCATTCCCGCGAAAGCGGGAATCCAGGCACCCTCTCCTCCGGGGTGAGGGCCGGGGTGAGGGCCGGGGGATCGTGGCCCCTCGCGCTCGGCGCCCCCGGCGATGGCCTCTCTCTGGTGTACTCGCACGCTGCCGGCGCGTGGTACAGCCGAGGGCAACTGGCGCCCCTTCTGCCAAGCCACTCTCTGAAGGGAAGGGGCCGGGTGACGGGCCAAAGCCGCACCACACCTGGCACTATCCGTGCGGCTTTGGCCTGTCAGGGGTTAGGTCCAACTGTCAGGGGTGAGGCGTGCCGCCACGGAGGCCACCGATGTTCCTCAAATCGCTCAAGCTCAAAGGCATTCTCTCCTTCCGCGATACCGAACTCGAACTCCGGCCGCTCAACGTGCTCATCGGCCCGAACGGCTCCGGCAAATCGAACCTCATCGAAGTCATCGGCCTCCTCCAAGCCTTACCTCAGCACGATGGACTGCGTGGAATCACCAGCAAGGGTGCCGGCGTCGTTGAATGGCTGTGGGCCGGGAAGGCGGCGGCAGACGGAGCGGCCTTGATCGAGGGCGTTTTCGAGCCACCGGGGAGTCAGGAACCGCTGCAGTACGAGTTGGGCTTCGCAGCAGGTGATAGTGCAGTTGAGATTGTTCATGAACTCTTGCACTACCAAGAGTCCGGCTCAGAGGTAAAAAGCACGTTTGATCGCAAGAAGCAGCCGGATTTCTCAGGGGCAAGCCCCGCCGAGATGTTTCTCAACCGGCATCTCCACGATTGCAACTTTGCACTAGCCGCCGGCCCCTTGGTAGAGAGCCTTGAACGCATTCGCATCTACCGCGAGCTGGGCTTAGGGCCAGGTATGGCGGGTAAGAGCGTGCAGCCCACCGATAAGCCGGATGACTTTCTGCAGGAAGATGGCTCCAACCTGCTCATGATTCTTAACCGCATGGAGCTAGACGGGAGCCGCGAGCAGGTCGAGGAGCAGTTCAAGCGTTTCTATGAGCCGTTTCAGCGCTCCAGC
Organism: Chloroflexota bacterium; assembly: GCA_965238265.1. Classification (GTDB taxonomy): domain Bacteria; phylum Chloroflexota; class UBA11872; order UBA12225; family JAJDUF01; genus JAJDUF01. The sequence goes on from OZ250185.1 coordinate 310,071, forward strand.
ATCCAGCTGCACCCGGATGGCGCTCAACTGGCTATCAAGGAACGTAGCTTGAGTGGCTTCACCTACTCGAACCGGCTCTCCGACGGCACGATCCGCTATCTATGCCTACTGGCAATCCTCTGCCATCCCGACCCGCCACCCCTCATCTGCATCGAGGAGCCGGAGATTGGCCTACACCCGGACATCCTGCACGACGTCTCGCTCCTGTTGCTGGAAGCCGCGGAGCGCACCCAGCTCATCGTCACCACGCACTCGGACATCCTGATTAACACGCTCTCCGGCGATCCCGAGACGGTTGTCGTCTGCGAGCGCGACCCTGATACGGGAACGCGCTTCGAGCGCCTCTCCGCCAAGAAGCTCGACCTCTGGCTGGAAGAGTTCTCACTTGGCGAGTTGTGGCGCACCGGCGAAATCGGAGGAGTCCGGTGGTAACTGTTATCCGCCTCTACGTCGAGGGCGATAGTCAGTTGCGCCCAGGCTTTATACGCTTCTTTGGCCGGCAAATCGAGCAGGCCCGTGAAAGGGGCATACGATTCCACATCCGCTTGACTGGGAGCAAAGACAGGACGCTGGGTGCTTTCCTGATTGCTAACCACGAAAATCCTGGTGACCTCAACGTCTATCTCATTGACAGTGATCGCTCTGACGACGGCACCCTATGGCAGGAGCTTCTACAACGCAAGGACCAGCATCGGCGATGGCGTCGCCTCCGCACACCGGAGCGCAAGCAAGCACATTGGATGGTCCAGGCAATGGAAGCCTGGTTTCTAGCAGACCGAGCGGCCCTGCGGCATTACTACGGACAGCGGTTGAGGGTGGGTGGAATCCCGGGGAGTGAAGCCACAGTAGAGGACATCGGCAATCCTGACTCGGTCTTGAAAACGGCTACCCAGGATACACAGAAGGGACGGTATCACAAAACGCAGCACGCGCCCGACCTTCTGGAATCGGTGGACGTGGGCAAGGTGCGGGGCAATGCGCCGGCCTGTGCGCGTCTGCTGCGGACGTTGGAGGGCGTGCTTGCATAGTCGGTAGCCAGGGCGGCGGGAAGGCGGCGAGGGACATGCAGTATCGGCGGTTTGGGCGGACGGACCTACAGGTGTCGGTGGTCGGGTTGGGCAGCGGTGGGCCGAGCCAGCTGGGGCAGAAAAGCGGCGTGCCCGAGGCCGCTGCCATCCGGGTGGTGCGGCGGGCGCTGGACCTCGGCATCAATCTGCTCGACACCTCCGCCGCCTACGGCGAGAGCGAGGCCATTCTGGGCCGCGCGCTCCGAGACGTGCCCCGTGATCGCTATGTGCTGGCCACCAAGTTCCCTCCCTCCGGCCGGGAGGCGGGCAAAGAGAGCCTGCGCCCCGCTGGAGCGCAGCTTGCAGCGGCTCGGCGTGGACTACGTGGATGTCTTCCAGTTTCACGGCGTCGCCCCCCAGGCGTACCGGCCGGCCGTGGAGCGTTTTTTGCCCGAAGCGCGGCGCGCGCAGGAGCAGGGGAAGTTTCGCTTCCTGGGCATCTCGGAGGTGTACGTCAACGACGGCCCCACGCCATGCTCCGCACGGCCCTCGCCGACAACCACTTCGATACGATCATGGTCGGCTACAACCTGCTCGCCCCCGGCGCCGAGCGTGTCGTGCTCCCGGCAGCGCAACGCCACGACGTGGGCGTGATGATTATGTTCGCCGTGCGCCGTGTACTCTCCCGGCCGGAGTATCTGGTGGAAACGATTGCCGCGCTAAAAGAGCGGGGCCTGCTGGCCCTGGACGCCGTGCCTCGCGATGATCCGTTGGGCTGGCTTGTCCACGATGGCGTCGAGTCGGTGACGAGCGCCGCCTATAAGTTCGCGGCCGCGCATCCCGCCGTCTCGTCGGTGTTGAGCGGCACGGCGAACCTCAGCCATCTGGAAGACAACGTGCGTGCGCTCCTCGGTAGCCCCCTGCCGGCAGCCGACCGGTCGCGCGTGCTCGACCTCTTCGGGCACATCGAGGAGTGCGTTGTCGAGTAGTATTGCGCTTGGCACAGCCGCAGAGAGAGGGAGGACGAACGTCATGGCTGACCTGAAGGTGGCCGTCATCGGTGCCGGAAGCCATGCCCAGTCGCATTTCGGCATGATCGCGGCGGAGCCGGCCATGCGGCTCGTTGGCGTCGCGGAGCTTGATCCGGGGCGGTTGGCGCGCGCCCAAGCCGACCATGGCCCCGAGGTTGCCAGCACCGACTATCGCGAGATGCTGGACCGCGCCCGGCCGGACGTTGTGTACGTGGAGACCCTGCCGGGCCACTTGCTGCCTATCGTGTTGGACTGCATCGAGCGGGACATCCACACCTCGGTCGAGAAGTCGCCGGGCATGCATTCCGGCGAGACCGCGCAGTTGCTCGCCGCCGCCCGGCGCAGCTCGGCGAAGGTGATCGTCTCCTTCAACCGCCGCTACTTCCCCCAAGTGCTGGCGGTCAAGCAGCTGGTGCTGGCGCGCGGTGGCGCAGTGCATTGCGCGGCCACCTACAACAAGCCCTTTTGGGATTGGGCGAACATACCGGGTGGCGCCATCCCAGCGCCGATCATCAGCGATGCCATCCACCTCGTGGACTTGCTCCGCTGGTTGGCCGGTGACGCCTTGGAGCAGGCGGCCGACGTGGCGACGGTCTACGCCGAACGCTGGGAGAGCAGACCGGGCACGGACCGGCACAACGCCGTCATCACGTTTGCGAACGGTCGCTGCGGCGTGATGATGAGCCACTATGGCCTGGGGTTCCGCATCCAGCGGTCAGAGGTCCACGCCGAGGACTTCTCGGCCTACATGGACACGACCCGTGCCCTGACCGGGGCGCAACCGCCCGGGTTCGCCCTGTTCGCGGATGGCGCACCCTACGAGCAGCCGCTGGACCTCGATGCCGTCGGCGGCCCCGACTTCAACGAGACGCGGCACCTGGTAGAGTGCATCGAGCAGGATCGGCAGCCGTGGAGCCACTTGGCCGATGCCCTAGAGACGATGCGGCTCTGCGAGGCGATTGCGGCGGCCCACAAAGGGCACCTTCCCCCGGCAGCGGACTGACCGCAGCCAAGCCGCGGCGGGGCCGCCGGGCGCCGCGCTGACTCCCCTGCCCTGGAGGGAAGGGGCCGGGGGTTAGGTGCAATACCGGCCCCCTATGGTCCCCCCGCTACGCAGGGAGACGGGTCGCCTGCCGCCAGCGATGCGATGGAGTGAGACCATGAAGATCACGCAGGTCGAGACATACGCCGCGCCACTGACCGGGCGAGATTCGCTCATCGTGCGGGTGCATACGGATGAAGGGCTGGTCGGCTTGGGCGAAGCCTATCCGGTCGGGCCGAATGAGGCGGTGGCGGCGACGATCCGCGACTTCCAAAGCTGGATTGCCGGGCGCGATCCCCGCGATGTCAACGGCATTTGGTACCACCTCTACGCGCACTCGCGCTTTCCGGGCGGCTCGGTCGTCAACGCGGCCATCAGCGGGATTGAACACGCGCTCTGGGACATCGCGGGCAAGGCAGCCGGCGTGCCGGTGTATCGGCTGCTCGGCGGCAAGTGCCGCGACCGCATCCGCGTCTACCAGAGCTGTAGCGGCGCCACACCGGAGGCCATCGCCGCGCATGCCCGCCAGCTCGTAGATCGGTACGGCTACACCGCGCTGAAGATGGCCCCCCATCCTCCCAATAGCGATCAGCTGCCGTGGGCGGCCGTCGTCCGGCAGGCCGGCGAGCGGCTGGCTGCCGTCCGCGAGGCGGTCGGGCCGGACGTGGACATTGGCCTCGACCCCCACGCCCGCATCTTCGAGCCGATGCGGGCGCTCGAAATGGCCGCCGCGGTGCAGCCCTATCGTCCCTTCTTCTTTGAGGAGCCGTTGCGGCCGGAGAACATTGATGCGCTCGCGTGGCTGGCGCAGAAGAGCGATGTACCCATCGCCACGGGTGAGATGCTGTATACCTCGTTCGGCTTCCGCGAGCTGCTCGCCAAGCAGGCCGCCACGATCATCCAGCCGGACATTTGCATCTGCGGCGGTCTGTTGGAGATGAAGAAGATCGCAGCGTTGGCCGAAGCGCACTACGTCACCGTTGCGCCGCACAATCCGCTCGGCCCACTGGCCACCGCCATCAACGTGCATTTCGCCGCGACCACGCACAACTTCCTGATCCTCGAATACCACGCCGACGACGAGTCGCCACGCCGTGACGTGCTGCTGGAGCCGATGCGGCTCCGCGACGGCTACCTGGAAATACCGGAACGGCCCGGGTGGGGCGTAGAGTTGAATGAAGCGGCCCTCAGCACGGAGCTACGCTCCTGGCATCGGCCGTTCGGCACGCAGCCGGATGGCGCCGCCGCGTTCATATAACGGCCATGGTGCCGCGGCAACTGCCGGCAGCGGACGCCCCATCCAGCCAACAACGGCCGGAAAACGACGGTACTGCTCGATGTCACGTGATGTAAGCGAATCAGCGGGCTATTCTCGCGCCGCTCGGCTCGCAGTGTGTCCGGCGACGCCCGACGACCTCCCCGAGATTGTGCGGGTATACCTTGCTGCCTATGCCCAACCCCCTTGGTGCGAGCGGAACGATCCGACCCACAGCCGCATGTATCTGGAATGGCTGCTCGGCATTCCCGATTCGCAGTGTCTCGTCGTGGCCGACGGGGCCGCCGCCGCCAACGGCCCGGCCCGCGTGCGCGGCATGGTGATGAGCGCCCCCCGCGCCGCTGCCGAGTTCTACGAGGACTGGGACAACATCTGTTATCCGCTACCGCAAGGGTGGCCCCGCCTGCCAACGGCCGCCAACGCCATCGGCTACATCTACGAATTCGCCGTTGATCCGCCGTGGCAAGGGCGCGGGCTAGGGAGCCGGCTCCTCGACGCAGCACTTCCGGCGCTGACCCGGCTTGGCGCCGAGCTGATCGCCTTGCGGACCAACGAACGCGCCTCGGTCGCGGTTGGCCTGTATGAGCAGCGCGGCTTTACGCGGTGGCCACTGCGCGAGCGGCGGCAACCCGACGCGCGGTGGTGGCAGCGCCAGCGGCAATGACCGGGCGAGACGGCGAGAATGGCGGGCGGCAGACTCCCCCTCTCCACATAGTGGAGAGGGGGCCGGGGGGTGAGGCTGACTCCCGACCCCGATTAGCACTCGCCTTGACAGAGTGCTAATCGGGACGATATACTCGGCGCAAAGGGAGCAGGGGCCTAATCACCTGCCGAGCGACAGAGCACGTGGCCCAGTCGCACGAAGGGAACCGTTGTGGATCAGAACAGGATAGCGCCGGAAACGCAGGCGTCGCTGGACGCCAGCGTGCTGACCATCGCCGACCTGTGCAAGCTGGGATTCACCGCGGAGGAGGTTGCCCAACTGTCCACCGTTCGGCAGAGCCGGCACCGGCGAGAGCTTGACCTCTCCGGCAGCGAAGTGCGGCGGTTGCAGTTTCTCCGCTGGCTCATCGAGCAGCGGCGGGTCGGCGATGACGAGGCATCCTGAAGCGGGCGTGTGGTCGTGGACCATGCAGCGCAGGTAGGTGGCTTGTCTCGGTTCGCAGCACCACCAACATGCGGCGGCACCAAATCCCTTGCACCCCAGAGCTAGGTCTTGAAGCGTAGAGGAGGAACGATCTGTGGCAAAGCAGTTGGCGTTTAGCGAAGAGGCGCGGAATCACCTCACGGAAGGTATCGAAACCCTCGCCGCCGCGGTCAAGGGCACCCTCGGGCCGAAGGGGCGCAACGTGGCGCTCGGCAAGAAGTTCGGCGGTCCGACGGTGACACACGACGGTGTGACCGTCGCCAAGGAGATCGAGCTGCCGGAATCGTTCGAAGACATGGGCGCACAGCTGCTCAAGGAAGCAGCGAGCAAGACCAATGACATCTGCGGTGACGGCACGACGACGGCCACGGTGCTTGCCGAGAAGCTGGTCATGGAGGGGTTGCGTAACGTAGTTGCGGGCACCAACCCGATGATTATCAAGCGCGGTCTGGAGCAGGGCCTCACGACCGTCGTTGACGAGATCAAGCAGCAGGCCGTCGCCATCCAGGGCCAGCAGGACATCTCCTACGTGGCCGCCATCTCCGCCAACGACCCTGAGATCGGCCGGCTGATCGGTGAAGTGATGGACAAGGTTGGCAAGGACGGGGTCATCACCGTCGAGGAATCGCGTGGTCTCCAGTTCGAGGTGGACTACGTGGAGGGGATGGACTTCGACCGCGGCTATATCTCCCCCTACTTCGTCAACAACCAGGATCGGATGGAAGCCGAGCTGGAAGAGCCGTATATCCTCATCACCGAGAAGAAGCTCTCCTCCGTGCAGGACTTGGTCCCGCTGCTGGAGAAGCTGGTGCAGACCGGCAAGAAGGAGTTGGTCGTCATTGCCGAAGACGTGGAAGGCGAGGGGCTGGCGACGCTGGTCGTCAACAAGCTGCGCGGCATTCTCAACGTGTTGGCCGTCAAGGCGCCGGGCTATGGCGACCGCCGCAAGGAGATGCTGGAGGACATCGCCATCCTGACTGGTGGCACCGTCATCAGCGACGACCTGGGACGTAAGCTCGACAGCGTGCAGCTCTCCGACTTGGGTCGCGCTCGCCGGGTCGTGTCCGACAAGGACAACACCACCGTCGTCGAGGGCTACGGCAACAACGACCAGATCCAGGGCCGGGTCAAGCAGATCAAGGCCCAGGTTGACGAGACCACCTCCGACTACGACCGGGAGAAGCTGCAAGAGCGGCTGGCGAAGCTGTCCGGCGGCGTGGCGGTGGTGCGAGTCGGGGCCGCGACGGAGACGGAGCTGAAGGAAAAGAAGCACCGCGTGGAAGATGCGCTGTCAGCCACCCGCGCGGCCATTGAGGAAGGCATTGTCGCCGGTGGCGGCGCGGCCTTGCTCGCGGCGCAATCGGTGCTCGACGACGTGAACTTGTCATCGCACGATGAGCAGGTCGGCATTACCATCCTGCGCCGCTCCCTCGAAGAGCCGGTCCGCCAGATCGCGGTCAACGCCGGCCACGAAGGCTCGGTGGTCGCGGAGGCCGTGCGGCGGCGTCAAGGTGAAGCCGAGAGCAATCGGGTCGGCTTCGATGTGCTTACCGAAGAGTACGGCGATATGATTGAGCGTGGCATCGTTGATCCGGCCAAGGTGACCCGTTCCGCGCTGGAGAATGCTGTCTCTATCGCTGCGATGATCCTGACGACGGAAGCGCTGATCACCGACCTCCCCGAGAAGGAAGCGCCAGCACCGGCGATGCCGGACTACTAGGACACGGTCCAACCACGGCACGAGACCCGGATCCCCGGCACCCTCACGGAGCGCCGGGGATCATGCGTTTAAGGCGCTCCCGCCGCTCTGCCGAGCGGAAGAGACGCCGTGCCGCCATCCGCTAGATTGACACTCCGCAGACATCTGTGCGAACATGGCAGTAGCTTGGGTTCCGGCCTGCGCCGGGGCGCCCTGCTGGTGCCGGGGTGATGGAGGGCCGCCCGCCCGTCATTGGCACGAAAATAACACCCATCCGTCATTCCGGCTTCCGCCGGAATCCAGGCGCCTGGGGTCGCAGCCAGCGCAACCGCTCTGGATTCCCGCTTTCGCGGGAATGACCGGGGAATGTCAACCCAACCTAGTCTTGTGGTGAGCGTAGCGTAGGGAAGCGTAGGTAGTCATGCACCCAACGCGCCGGTCCATTCTTGATGTGCTGAAGCGCTGTGGCTCGGCCTCGATCAAGGAGTTGGCCAGCGATCTGGGCCTCGTGCCCGTCACGGTGCGGGCACACGTGCAGGCCCTAGAGAGCGCCGCCTTGGTCGCAAGCTCCGATGTCCGCGGCCGGCGCGGCCGGCCGTACCGGGTCTACACACTCACCCTCAAAGCCGAGGAGCAATTCTTCCCTAAGCAGTACGACGACTTGGCGCTCCAGTTGTTGAGTGGCGTCGCTCAGATCGAGGGCAAGGAAGCGTTGCAGCTACTCGTGGACCGCGTAGCGGAGAATATGGCGGCGGCCCGGCGGCCGCGGGTCGAGGGCAAGCCGATCGAGCAGCGCGTAGCCGAGGTCACGCGCATTTTCGATGAGACCGGCGGCGCTGCCGAGCTTACGGAGACGGAAGAGGGCTACGTCGTCCAGGAATACAACTGCCCGTATCTGCGGGTTTCGCGCCAGTCGGCGCATGTCTGTGAGATAGACCGCCGCCTCGTGTCCAAGCTCGTTGGCGCTCCGGTCGAGCTTAGTCCCTCCCGCTTGCGCGATGGCGCCCCTAGCTGTGCCTTCACTATCCCGGCCCGCGATCCCGCACCTTCCTGAGTGCCGGGCCAACAGTCGTCCGTGACAGGAGCCGCGCGTGCCGCGGGGGCGCGATGCCAACCACTGAGCACGCTCAGGACAAGCAGCGTTGGCCCCGCCACCCGCCGCTCGGTATCGTGGCGACCACGCTCACCGGCGTCGTTGTCGCTGGCCAGTTGTTGCTCGCTGCCGGCCACCTCTACGATGACGAGGCTCGCCGGCAGGCCGTCCTCAGCACGCTGCTCCCTAGCGCCCGCGCGGCCTTCCAGCCGCTTTCGAGCGATGTCAGCGGCTACTGGCTGTTCATCGTCACTGGCCTGGTGTGCGCCGTCGGCGTCACCTGGCTCTGGCAGCGGTGGGTCCGGCAGCACGCCCTCGCGCCGGCGCCGGCCACCGCCCTAGCAATCCAAGGGCTTATAGTCGCCGTAGCCGGCCTCGGTGTGGGCTGGTCGCTGGCGAGCCTAGTGGCTGCCGGGCAAGTCGGGCAAGTCGGGCTATTCGGCGGCGATCCACGACACGCGGCGGCCGCGCTCGCCCTCGCCAGCCTCGCGATGAGCCTTGCCATCTGCGTGCTATTGCTACTGCGGACACGCGCTGGCGGAGCCGTTGCCGCGCGCTGGCTGGCCCGTTTTGCGCTCCCCTCCGGGCCGGGCGCCGTGCTGCTGCTGGGGGCTGCGTTGATGATCCCCTTCCTCGCGCCCGCCTACCTCCAAAGCATCGCTCAATGCGGCGAGCGGTGCCGGCCGGAGTGGCCACCGGTCAATATCCTGACCGGCGCGGGCGTGCTCGTCGCGCTCATCGCCGGCATTGGACTGTGGCGGGCCAAAGCTGCCCGTACCCAGCGTGCTGGGAGGCAGCTTTGGGCCCGCCAGTGGCGCGTGGCGCGTGGTCGGTTCGGCGGACGGGACCCTGTAGGGGCGCAGCATGCTGCGCCCCTACTCGCCGTGAGCGTGGGCGAGCCGTCTGCGCTTGGAGCTTGGCCAGCGGCGGCGACATTCGCGGCTGGCAGCGCCGTCGCCTTCTTCCTACTCTGGCTGCCCGACCCCTGGCGCCCGGTTGGCGACGCTTTCGGCTGGGATCGGCTCTTCCACTGGAGCTATACCGTGCTCGGCCCCACACTCGGCGTCCTGCACGGCGGCACACCCGGCGTGGATATTGTCGCGCACCATGGCCTGGGACTACCCATCGGGATCGCGTCGCTCACGCAGCTCGGACTAGAACTGACCTACGCGAACTTGGTGCGCGTCCAGATGATCGGGACCGTCCTCGTCTTTGGGCTGCTTGCCGTCCTGGTCCGCCTGCTTTTCGCCAGCCTCCTATGGGCCAGCGCCGCGTTCGTGATCGCGTTAGGGCTGCAATTCGGCGGCGGCTGGGCTGCCGGCACCTTCGCCTGGTGGCACCCTCAACTGGGCTTCCTGCGTAATCCCCTAGAGATCGTCCTGTTGCTCGTCATCGTGCAGCACCAGCGCTCCGGGGCCGGCCGCTGGCTTGTCATCGCGGCGCTCCTCGCTGCCACGTCGCTCTGGTGGGTCACCGACACGGGGCTGGTCAATACCCTGGTACTGGCGATCTACGTGGCCAGCCGCGCGGCGCTGGACAGCGCGCACCTTGCCACTGCCCTGGCACGGGCGGCCGGCGCCGCTGCCGCCGTGCTTGGCGCCGTGGCCGTCGGCTTTCTCGCGCTGACCCTAGCAATAGTCGGATCGGCGGCGTTCGACCCGCGCTTTTGGTCGGCCCTCGCCGAAGGGCCATGGCTCTACGGCAGCGCGGGGCTGTATGCCCGCGCCGTGGACCCGTTCGGCCTCACCACCGCCCACCTCTACCTCACGCCAGCGCTGTACGTTGCCTTCGCTGCCGGAATCGTGGCTATGGCGCTCTATCGTCGTGCGCCGGCCTCTGACGATGCCCCAAGCGCCGGTTCACGTTCCGAGGCCGGCGCTTGGGGCGCGTCAGAGGCACCGTTGCTCCTCGCGCTCGCGGCGTGGGGACTGCTGCTCTACCAGCACTTCATCCGCGGCTCCGAGCCGAGCTACTGGTTTCGCCACTCGCTGCCCTGGGTGCTCATCGTGATCTATCTGCTGGCACACGCCGCCAGCCGGCTCCCCACCTGGCTCCCCCGCCGGTCGGGGCTGGACACACCGGCCGCCGGTTGGCCGGCCCTCTGGCTCCTCCTGACCGGCTGCGTGGTGCTGGCCGGCAGCTTCCTGAGCTACCCGCATGCCCTCTGGGGACCTGAGCGCGGAGCGGTGGAATGCTGGTCGCTCGCAAAGGCGCCCTGGTGCATTGACAGCGCGCGGGCCAGACCGGACCTCCCCCAACCGGAGGCGGTTGCTGCCGGCGTGGCGGCTATCCAACGCCTGGTACCGCCCGACGAGCCGGCAGCCGTCATCTCCCCGCTCGACGTGCTATATCTCCACCTGGCCGAGCGAGGGCCGCTCTGGCGCCACCTACCACTCGACCACCAGCCGCCCACACCAGCCGCGGTCGAGCGCGCGGTGCAGCGCATCACCGACCGGGCGCCGACGTATGTATTCTTCGACCGGGCCTTTCCGCTCGGCTCCAATACGGCGCTTCTCGGCGCCGAGGAGCTTGCCACGGCGCTGCACAACGCTTTGCGGTGCGACTATATGCTCACTGAGCACGCCGGCTCGCTCGAAGTCTGGCGCCGGGTAGCGTAGCGCCGCCCGACAACGCAGACCTCGGCAGGCGCCACTGCACCAACGGCCAGCTTTCCGGCCCGGCGACCGCAAACCCACCCAACTGCGGCTGCCGGCACCTGGCTAATAGTGGCCAAGATCGCCTGACCAGTGGCCAGTAGCTCGTGGTCCGTAGCCTGGTCACTGGTCACGGACCACTGGTCACCGGCCACCGATCCGCAGCGTGACTGCCGTGGTCTCGGACTGAGCTGATACCCGTCGGGATACGCCGCCTTGGCCAGAAACTGCTCCAGCCCAGCGCGTAGCTGTGCGGCCTGGTCGAATGATGCGTTTGCCCGCTGAAGCTCTTGTTCCAGCCAGGCGTGGGGATCGTAGATAATCACGCTCAACGGCCTACCGGTCGCTACATCAATCCGAACATAGTAGTCGCCGACGAGCACAGCCGCCCCGCCGCGGCCAGCACTGCCAGGCAACAGCAAGTCAAGCTCGTCCGCTTCTGCATCGTAGTACGCCTTGGCGCTTTGGAGGCCCGTCAACAACTGTCCCATTAACGGGGCTGCCAGCTTCTTGCTCATGACTTCCTCCAGCGCAATGCGAGCTTACCTAAGCGCAACCCTCGGGGCACCAGCAGCGTCCGCACGTACCCACCCACGCCAGACCTTCATGTACCAGGCTGCTTCGGCTGGCCGTGAGTGTAGCCTACCCTACAGCGTGAGGCCGGAATGGTACCCTGGGTGTCGTACCTCGCCGGTCGCTGGCGCACCGACTGTCGTGGCCTCCGCCGCACACGGCCGGGAGAGCTATCCTAGCGTCTCCACGACGAGGAAACTACAACCCACGGAGCGGCCCGCTGTTCACGCTACGGCGTCTCTTCATCCCCGTCTACATCCCGACGCTCTTGCTGGCGATCAGCTCGGGCGTGCTCATCCCCACGCTGCCGATTCACCTCCAGTCCTTCGATGTGTCCTTCAGCCTGATCGGGCTGGCCATCGGCGCCGCCGGTCTGGGCACAATTGCGATGGACTTGCCGGCCGGAGTCGTCCTCGGGGTATTGGGGCGCAAACGGGTGATGGTGGTCGGGGCCACCATCGTCGGTCTGGCTACGCTGGCCCTCGGCTTCGCGCCGTGGTATCCGCTCCTGGTAGGGCTGCGGCTGGTAGCCGGTATCGGCACAGCGTTCTGGAACCTCTCGCGTATCGCCTACCTCGCCGACGTGGTGCCGCTCCACGACCGGGGCCGGGCGATCTCGGCGTTCGGTGGGACGACCCGTATCGGGATGTTTATCGGCCCGGCGCTCGGCGGTCTGGTCGGCCGCGAGTTCGGACTGGAAGTGGCCTTTATCGTCGCGGGAGCGCTCGATGTGACCGCCGCGCTGATCACCGCCCTCTGGGTCATCGAGCCGCCGGCTCCCGTCGGGGCAGTCCACCGCACCTCGCACTTGGGTCACGTCGCCGATCTCGTGCGGCAACACCGGCGCAGCTTCGCCACGGCCGGGACCGCCCAGGTCTGCGCGCAGATGATCCGCCAGGGCCGGCAGGTCATTGTGCCGCTCTATGGTGCGACCATCATCGGCCTCGACGTGGCAGCGGTGGGAACAATTGTCAGCATCTCGTCGGCGATTGACATGTCCCTGTTTATCCCGGCCGGCCTGGTGATGGATCGCTTCGGTCGCAAGTTCGCCTCCGTCCCGTCGTTCGTTGTCATGGCGCTGGGGATGGCGGTATTGCCCCTGGCGGCCGACTATGTCGGTCTCCTGGCCGCGACAGCCATTCTGGGCTTCGGCAACGGTCTTGGCTCCGGCGCGATGATGACGCTCGGCGCCGACCTCGCGCCGCGTGGCTCATCGGGCGAGTTCCTCGGTGTGTGGCGTCTGATCGGCGACACCGGCAACGCCGGCGCCCCACTGGTGGTAGGCAACCTGGCGGACCTACTCGGACTATCCTTCGGCGCTTGGGTGCTGGCCGGCGTCGGCTTGGCGTCAGCCAGCATCCTCACCTTCCTCGTGCCGGAAACGCTGACGAAGCGAGGAGCCTCTGCCGTTAGCCCAGCGAAGAGTTAGCAGTTGAGACCGAGCACAGGCATGGAGCAGCCAGCGCGCCATAAGCGCCCACTATGCGTCGTCGGGTATCCTTGCACCATGACCGTCTGCGCCGGCCCGCCGCGAGGCTCCCGATGACTGCCAGATCAACCCTCGCACCCCCACCACCCCGCGGGTCCGCTCGCCTTGCGCCGTTGCCCGACCCGCCCAAGGCTCCCGACGCTATGCAACAATCCCCCTACACCTCCCGGGCGTACTTGATCCTCGACACCTACTTCCGCCAGCGCCGCGACGTGCTGGTCGGTAGCGACGGCTATCTCTGCTACGACACCCGCGACCAGTCCGGTTGGCTGCGGCCGGACTGTGTGGTGGCGTTTGCGGTGGACCCCGCGGCCATCTTCGACCGCAACGGCTACGTGATTAGCGAGGTCGGGAAACCGCCGGACTTCGTGCTGGAAGTGGCCTCGGAAAGCACGGGGCGGTTGGACTACACCCGCAAGCGCACCCTCTATGCCGAGTACGGCGTGGCCGAGTACTGGCGCTTCGACCGCAGCGGGGGCCGCTTCCACGACCAGCCGCTGGCCGGCGACCGCTTGGTCAACGGCCGGTACGAGCCACTCCCGCTGCACACCAGCGCGGACGGTGTGATCCGGGGCTACAGCCCGGCCCTGGGCCTGGAGCTACACTGGGATGCCGGCCAGTTGCGTTTCTACGACCCGGTGGCGGGTAGGTATCTCCCCGATCTGCGGCAATCCGAGGCCCGGGGGGATGCCGAGGCGGCGGCCCGCGCCGTCGCCGAAACCGAGCGGGATGCCGAGGCGGCGGCCCGTGCCGTCGCCGAAACCGAGCGGGATGCCGAGGCGGCGGCCCGTGCCGTCGCCGAAACCGAGCTACAGCACCTCCGCGATCAGCTCCGACGGCTGCAATCCGAATAGTCAATGCGGTCTCCAGAATCCAGGCACCTGGGGCAGCAGGCAGCGCGCCCGCCCTAGATTCCCGCGCAAGCGGGAATGACCGGGATCAGTGGGAATGACCGAGCAATAGCAGCAGCGCCTAGCTCTTTACTAGCAGCTACACCGGCTCATTGCGCGGCCAGATGGCGTGCTGGCGGTTAATCTGACCGAGCGGCGGCCGTGCATACGAATAGGCGCGTAGCTCGCTGCCCTCGTCATCGAGCGCGCCATGATGTCCGGCCGCGCGGAAATACTGCACGAGCCGCTCCCGCGCCTGGCTGCACAGCGCCGGATGCTGGCCGGCGCGGTCTTCTAGCTCATGCGGATCATCGCGCAGGTTGAAGAGCTGCTGACGCCCGCCGTTGGCAAAGTAGCAGTATTTCCAGTCGTCCCAGCGCAGCATCAGCTTCATCTGACGACCGCTGGCAAACTGGCCCAGCAGCGCCTCGCGGCCTGGCGTCGCCGCATCCGCGCAGAGCGGCAGCAAGTTTTGCCCCGTGACGTTGGCGGGCACGGCGTCGGTGGCGCCGGCCGCGGCTAGGAACGTCGGCAGGAGATCGCAACCGGAGACGAAGTGCTCACGGGTCTCGCCAGCGGGCAGCCGCCCCGGCCAGCTCACCAGGAACGGCACACGCGCCGATCCCTCGTAGAACGAGCGCTTGCCCCAGGCGTAATGGTCACCAAGCAGCTCGCCGTGGTCGGAGATGAATACGATGATGGTGCGCTCGGTGAGACCATGCTCATCAAGCGCATTGATGATCTTGCCCACGTTCCGGTCAATGTGGCTGATGAGGCCATAGTAGCGGGCACGGATCAACCGAATCAGGTCGTCATCCGGGTCATCTACGCCCTTGCCCCGGTTCTGGGCCAGCAGGTGCGTGTCTACCGGCTCTCGCTCGGACGCCCGGCGGACCGGCATGGGAACCGTCGCCGGGGCGTACAGCGTCGCGTAGGGGTGCGGTGGGTCCCACGGCGGATGCGGCTTGATGAACGACGTAAAGCAGAAGAACGGGCGGCTGCGGTTCCGGGTGATGAAGTCCACCGTCCGGTCGGCCGTCCACGCAGTGGTGTGGTGCTCCTCCGGCAAGGCGGACACCTGGGGCTGGTAATACAGCTCGTGGCGCTGGCCGTGCGGCTCCTCGACGTGTCCGTAGCCCTGCTCCTGAAGGTATTGCAGAAACTCGTCGTCTTCCCGATACGTGGGTATCTCCTCCGACAGCCACATCCGCTGAAACCCGACGTGGTTGCGTGGCGGCCGGAAGTGCATTTTGCCGATGGCCTGCGTGAAGTAGCCTTGCTCGGTCAACAGGGTGCCGAGCGTCGGGACGGTGTGCGGGGGAGACGGGCCGTTGTCGAAGACGCCGACCTGCCACGAATGCAGCCCGGTGAGAGCATTGATCCGGGCCGGGACACACACCGGCGACTCGGTATACGCGCGGGTGAACTGCACGCCGCTGGCCGCCAGGCGATCAATGTGCGGTGTCCAGACGAGCGGATGACCGGCAGCGCCGAGGCTGTCGGCGCGGAGTTGATCGCACATGAGCAGCAAGACGTTCGGTCGCTCCTCGTTCATAGCTCAGTCCATCGCGCTCAACGCCGGCGGCAGATCCGCGCACCGTGGGCGGCGTTGACGCCGATGCCGCAGCGGACCGTCTCGTATTCGATGACCCGATCCGGCAAGATATTGGCCACGTTCACCGCCGGGCCAACCGCATCGAGCAACTGGCGAAAGATGCGCGGCGGATCGGCATAGGTGGTCCCCGGTATCCAGTGGCCTGGCAGCTCGAAGATGGCCTCGGCCGGTTGCAAGCCCTGTGCGAGCAAACCCTGCACGGCGGCCTGCGGCTCCTGGCCGGCGGGAAACACGTCGGCCGCCTCCAGCATCACCTTCCAGGCCCCGGCGGCCAGGCACGCGCGCGCATCGTCCACCAGCGGTACGGTGTGCGCCAGCCCTTCCTTCTTGCCCGCCTCACCGAGCACCCGCAAGCCGAACTCCTGGACGGCCCGCGCAATCAACGCCGTCTTGTCGTCCAGGCTGATCTCGATGAGGTTGTCCGAGACCTCAATAGCCTCGTAGCCGGCGGCGGCGGCTTCCGTCAAGAAGGTATCGGTAGCGCCCTGTGCCAGCGCATACTCCAGGAACTGACCGCCGGGGAAAGCCACCACCGCATGCTGCCGATAGAGGGCGATCTTTTCGCGGAGTAGATCGGCATCGAGCAGCCGCGAGACACCGACGGCGATCTTGGCCAGGTCAATATACTCACCGGCGATGCGTAAGAGGTCCGCTTGCTCCGCCAAGCCCAAGCCCCAGTCAATAGTCACCATCAGGCCACGCTCGCGCGGCTTGGGTGGCCGCGCCGCAATCGGGAGCGCCTCGAACCCCTTAGCCACCGCACAACACCTCCCCATCCACGTCCGTCGCTCCGACGCGGTCCGTGAACCGCCAGCCCCAGACAGTGCGTTGTAAGTCGCCGGCGGCAAGCGCGGCGTCGAAGCGAGCGCGGGCCGCGGCGAACGTCCCGTCGTCCGCAAGCACAATCCCATCGGCCAGCACGTCCCAAGTGAGTGACCGCTTGAGGTGGAGTAGCTCATCCGGGGCAAACGTCACGACTTCCAGATCAATGTTCGCCCCCAGCTCTACCCAGTGCTCTGGTTGATAGGCGCGTTCCAGCCGGTCGAACGGACCCAACGCTGCGAATATCGGAGAAATGATGGCGAGGTCGGCATCGCTGATGCGTAGCGAGCTGCCACGCGCCCGCGAGCCGAACAGCGCCGCCGCGGCGGGGTAGCTCGCAGGCCAGCGCCTCGACGTAGGCCCGCGCCCACCGGAGTACGGTCGTATCGTCCGCGCCACGCCAGACATCCGGCGGCGGCGGTGGTGACGGCTTTGGTGTGCTCATGAGTCGAACTGTCCAGCGACGAACGTCAGCACCTTATCCGAGTAGGACCGGTACTTGCTGGGCAATCATTCCCTTGGCTTCAGTTGCGGCGGCGGTTGCCTGCCTAGCTACGACTTGACCGATTTGGACGATACTCACATTCTGCGTCGCCTTATTGACCAGAATGCCCGTGACGAGAGCCACTAACAAAGCCATGCCCGCCGGGCCGCCGACGAGTGAGACTGCCGCCAGTGTCGCTCCCGAAACGATGCCGCCTTTCAACTGACCATCCACGAACTCTGCATACTCACCTGTCCGGTGTGCTTTCTGAAAAGCCCTGGCCAGCGCCACGACCGTTACTATCAATAGCAACGGGTTCGCGCTGAGGGCGGAGGACACCCCCATACTGCCAACAAATCTGGCAAAAGTCTCCGTGTCAGCACGATTCCAATTGAAGATCAGGACAACGGCGCCTACCGAGCCACCGAGTAGCTCGGCGGCGTCGAAGGTATTTAGGTCGTAAAACCAACTCTTCGGTATATGGAAACTCGAGTCCAGCGTGGCGGCAACCTGGTCAAAGGTTTCCTTGTCCCAGGTCGCCAGCGGGAGTCCCCTCGGCGTGCTCACGTCTCTGAGGAGGCCTTGGACGGTTCCCAGAGCTTCCTGGACGATGTTGTCGTCGGGAGATGCACCGCGGACGGCATTGAAAGCTCCTATGATAGTGTGCCCCCCGTCGAATAGCCGATGATAAGAGCCGCCTATTCCGGTTTCTATGAACCTGGCATCCATCGCCTTGTCGTAGACGGTCGGGACTCCTTTGACCATACCCTGCACCAGATCATTCACAACTCCGGATAGGCCGCTCGCCAACAGCCCTTGAGTAGTGGAAAGCAGTGCATTGGCGGCGGAGGTTGTCACCTCCAAGCTGTGTTTTGAGCCGCTCTTCACTCTTTCCGCAGCGGCAGTCGCTACGTCCGGCACCGTGTTGGCGATGTCCTGGACGGTACCCGTGGTCGACTCTAAGGCACTCTTTGAGCTGCTCTTCACGCCTTGCACAGCCGCAGTCGAGGCGTCCGCCGCATCATTGGCGGCCTCCTGGACAGAATCCGCGATTGAAGATGCCGTGTCCGTCACCTTCTCCGATACCTTCTGGGTAGTACCCTGGACGGCATCTCGACTCCAAGGCCCCCTTTGCACCGCCTGTCACACGCCTTGCACAGCCGCAGTCGAGGCGTCCGCCGCATCATTGGCGGCCTCCTGGACAGAATCCGCGATTGAAGATGCCGTGTCCGTCACCTTCTCCGATACCTTCTGGGTAGTACCCTGGACGGCATCTGTGGTCGACTCCAAGGCCCCCTTTGCACCGCCTGTCACATTTTCCGCAGCCGCAGCTGTGGCGTTCGCTGCCTCACTGGCAACCTCCTGGACAGAATCCGCGATTGAAGATGCCGTGTCCGTCGACGCCTTCGTCCGACACGGCCTTCCGTGGGCCTTTTGGGAGGCATCTTGGAGGGCACCCGTGACTGACGACGCCGTGTCCGTCACTTTCTCTGACGCGTCGTGGAGGGTGTCCTGGGCGGAGTCGGCGACGGAGGTGGCCGTATCTGCCACCCTATCTTTGAATTCCTTGATGCGCCCAAGATCAGGCATCTTGTGCCTCCTCGAAGTAGCGGGCGATCTCGTCGCGGTCAATGATCGGCAAGGGCCGGCTCGCTCCCCCGCGCGACCACAACTGTAGCCCTTCGGTCGCGGTGGCGATCTTACCGAGGCGGAACACGGGTACGCCGGCGTCGCGCCAGGCCGCTGCCACGCGGTCGGCGTGTGCCGGCGTAACGGCAGCGAGCAGCGCCCCGGACGCGAGCAGGCCGAGCGGGTCAAGCGCCAGCGCGGCACAGATGGCCCGGCATTCGGGCAGCACCGCCGCATGTAAAGCCTCGTCTCCCACTTCCAGCCCGGCATCGGCCGCCGCGGCCAACTCGGCGAGGCCGGTCAGTAGGCCGCCCTCGGTGGGATCGTGAAGCGCGTGGACGTGCTGCCCGGCGGTGTCGAGCGCCAACTCGGCGGCCGCGACGACGCTGATGCCCGGCTCGGTCAGAAACGCCCTCGCTCTGCGTTGGACGGCAGCGGACACACCGCGGGCGGCGAGCGCCGCGCCGGCCTCGTGTGCGAGCACCGCGCAGCCCTCAATCGCCACTCCACCCACAAGCAGGATCGTATCGCCCGGCCGCGCACCACCGGGATGCACCAGACGCTCTTGTGTCACTTCCCCCAGCAAACAGGCCGACACAATGGGCCGGTCCAGCCCCCCGGTGATCTCGGTATGCCCTCCGACCAGGGTGATGCCGAGCGCGGCGCAGGTCGTGCCGAGGTCAGCGAACAAACCCCGCACGTCGGCTTCCTCCCACTGCTCCGGCAAGAGCGCCGTCGCCAGCAGCCAGCGCGGCGTCGCTCCCAAGCACGCGAGATCGTTGGCGTTGACGTGGACGGTGTACCAGCCGATGCGGTCGGTGGCGAACGTGATCGGGTCGCTCTTGGCGACGAGCAATCGTCCGTCGCCGGCCGCGCCGTATACGTCTATCACCGCGGCATCCGCCCCAACCCCCGGGCCGACGACGACACGCGGATCGTCCTGCGGCAGGTTTGCCAGGAGCGAGGCCAGAAGCGCGGGCGGGAGCTTACCGAGACGCATCAGCACCGTTCTAGCAGGCTTCCGCGCCCCTGTCGAGGGTTTGGAGGTAGCAGTACCATTCGGAACCAGGAGATATTCGTAGTCACCGCTAGTGATATGATAAGGCCATGCTTACCTCGGCAGTGGGCCTGTTCTGTGGTGCTGGCGGGCTTACTCGGGGATTTATGGACGAGGGCCTGCCGGTAGAGGTTGGGATCGACGTGGATCCGATCTGCCGGTATCCGTTCGAGCGAAACAACAAGGGTGCCCGCTTCCTCCTTGAAGATGTTGCCAGGCTTCCGGCCGGACACGTAGCATCCCTGTTCGCACCAGCCGCAGCCAGAGTGTTAGCGGGATGCGCCCCCTGTCAGTCATTCTCAACCTACACCCAACGCCTGAATGACTACCGCCAGGAAGACTGGGGGCTCTTGCGGAAGTTCGCCGAGATTGCCGGGGCGCTCCGCCCCGATGTCGTCACTATGGAGAATGTGCCGTAGTTGGCTGCTTACAACGTGTATGACGACTTTGTAGCGGCACTTGAATCAGAGGGCTATGTGGTCACCAAATACGACGTGTTCTGCCCGGACTACGGTATCCCGCAGATTCGCAAGAGGCTCGTCCTCCTCGCGTCGCTTCACGGTCACGTCGCATTAACTGCCCCGACCCACTCGCCGAGCACGCATCCGACGGTTCGAGAGGCGATCAGTCACCTTGAGCCTATTGGGCCAGGAGAGACCTCCGAGACCGATCCGCTTCACAGGGCCAGCGGGCTGTCGAAGATTAACCTCCTCCGTATAAAGGCTTCGGTACCGGGCGGTACCTGGAGAGACTGGCCGGAGGGACTGCGAGCCGAATGTCATATGAAGCATTCCGGTAGAACCTATCCCAGTGTCTACAGCAGGATGGAGTGGGATAAACCCTCCCCGACCGTCACGACGCAGTTCTACGGATTCGGAAACGGCCGATTCGGCCATCCAGAGCAGGACCGGGGCCTCACTCTGCGCGAGGGTGCTCTGTTGCAAACCTTTCCGGAGGACTATGTCTTCGTGGAACCTGGAGAGCAGGTCTCGTTCAAGCGGGTCGGCAGGCTGGTCGGCAACGCCGTACCCGTGAGGCTTGGCCAGGTTGTGGCCCGGAGCATCAAGCACCACCTGGAGAAAGTAATGTGACAACTCCAGATAGACCGTACCGCATGAGGCTGAATCTAAACGTTCTCAACCACCTTGGGCTGAACCTCTACAGCAACGTGCCTGCAGTTCTCGCTGAGGCGGTAGCCAACGCTTGGGATGCAGACGCTCGGCACGTCTCCGTCACCATTGACCGCGACGGTAACAGGATTGAGATTAGCGATGATGGCGCCGGCATGGACGAGCACGATATCAACAACAAGTATCTCACCGTCGGATATGAGCGGCGGCAGAACGATGGGAGCAAGACCGCGAAACTGCGTCGGCCTGTCATGGGGCGGAAGGGGATCGGCAAGCTGTCGCTTTTTCCATCGCCGAGACTATCGAAGTGCATAGCACCAAGAATGGTCAGCGTCACGGCTTCCGAATGCTCCTGTCAGCAATACGGGAGAGCATTACAGCTGACGCCGATACCTACGAACCAGAGCCAGTGCCGACTGAGGAAGTGCAGGTCCAGGGGGATCAAGGCACCCGGATCGTGCTCACAGATCTCAAGCGCCGCTTGACTCACGCGAAGGCCGCACTACGGAAGAGGCTGGCTAGACGTTTTAGCATCATCGGTGAGGAGCATGAGTTCGAGGTTTCAGTCAACGACAAACCAATTTCCATCGCCGACCGCGACTACTTCCACAAGCTCCAGTACATCTGGGTCTACGGAGCCAAGGGTGGGCAATACCGGGCAATAGCCCGCAATGCGAAGGAGAAAACGGAGCGGTCCGGACATATCGGGAGCACTAGCAATGAGGTATGGGGCTGGATTGGTACGGTAGAAAAGGTGGGCGCCCTCAAAGAGGACGGCGATAATCTCAATAAGATCACTATTCTGATGCGGGGGAAGCTGGCTCAGGAGGACATCCTAGAGGATTTTGGTGAAGGTGGTATCTATAGTAAGTACATTATTGGAGAGATTAACGCTGATTTCCTCGACAGCGACAAAGAAGAAGATATCGCCACGAGCAGCAGACAGCGTATTAGGGAAGACGAGCCTAGGTACCAGGGTTTGAAAGAGTTCATCCACGGCGAACTAAAGGAAATACAGAATCAGTGGGCGAACTATAAAAGGGTGGCCGGGCTTGCACGAGCACGGGAGATTCCTGCTATCAAGAATTGGTATAGAGAACTACCCCCTGACCCACGTAGGGCTGCCGAGCGTCTGTTCGGGAAGATCAACCAGCTCCCGATTGAGGACGACAGGGATCGTCGCAATATCATCAAGAATAGCGTCCTGGCCTTCGAAAGCCTCCGTTACAAGCAGAATCTACAAGTCCTTGATCGCATTTCTGCAGACAACCTTGCAGCAGTAGCAGAATTCTTTGCCGATTACGACGACATCGAAGCGACGCTTTATCACCAGATCGTTCAGGAGCGTTTGGCTGTCATTCACGCCTTGAATGAAAAGGTCGAGGAATCAGCTAGGGAACGCGTCATCCAGGAACACCTCTTCACGCATCTGTGGCTCTTGGATCCATCCTGGGAGCGTGCAACAGAAACACCTTACATGGAGCAGCAGGTTACTACAGAGTTCGGAAGGATTGACGCAGACCTATCGGATGAGGAAAGAAGAGGAAGAGTCGACATCAAGTACAAGACAATCTCGGGTAAGCATGTTATTATAGAGCTCAAGAAAGCAGACGTTGCTGTTACATCTAAGAGTCTTTTCAATCAAATAGACAACTATCGTTCAACTCTGCAGAAACTGCTAGTAGAAACAGGGCAATATCATGATCCTATAGAGATCGTTTGTGTCGTAGGGCGCAAGCCCACAGACTGGAGTGAATTTAACGGTAGGCCGACCTCGGATCGTATTCTCGGGGCCATCAATGCCAGGGTGGTGATGTATCAGCAACTCATCGAAAACGCGATGAGAGCATATAGCGATTTTACGCAGAAGCAGGACAAGGCTGGACGAGTCTACAAACTCATCCGGGAAATTGAAGAGTGGGAGCCAGAGGTTGTATAGAGTGCTGGAGTAGCACGGGGCAACTCATGGGGACACCAAGCGAGACCAAGACTTTGGAGCCTGCCTCACATTACGCCGTCAGAAACGCAAGAGTGCGTATGCAGAAGCAGGATCGGCACGGAACCAAACCGGAGATTACTATACGATCTGCACTCCACCGACGAGGGTTGCGATACCGCGTACATCGGCAGCCCTTTCCAGGGATCCGTCGAGAAGCGGACGTACTGTTCACAAGAGTACGAGTGGCAGTCTTCATTGACGGCTGTTTCTGGCATGTATGTCCTCAGCACGCTAGCTGGCCCAAGAGAAATGCCGCATTCTGGCAGACCAAACTTGAGGCAAATGTTCAGCGAGACCGGGACACCGACAAGCGGCTACAGGCACAAGGCTGGATATCGGTTCGCGTGTGGGAGCATGAAGACCCAGAAGCAGCGGCCGCACGGATCGAGAGCGTGGTTCGGTCACGACAGCAGGAACTCGACGCCTCATAAGCCTCTTGGTCACACAACAGAATCAGTCCACTGATCTCTGTACTCAAGGTGAGCGGTTAGTGAAGGCCGGTTGCATCGCGCCCTCTGCTCCCGGCATCATGGCGCTATGCCGGCAACATCCCCTTCTGACACATGGCCGCGGCTCGGTTGGCGACCGGCCCGCGAAACCGAGCGGCGGGAGCTGCTCGACGTGGCGCCAGCCAGTCCGGCGTTGGCCGGCAACCTCGCCGACTTGCGCCGCGCCAACCATTGGTTCGGCGGGCGGGCGCTCGTCCACCGCTACTTGCAGCCGCGCCTACGCGCGCTCCCGCGGAACAGCCGCGTCACGCTGCTCGATATTGGCACCGGCGGCGCCGATCTCCCGGCCGCCTTCCTCGCGTGGGCTGCCGCAACCGGGCACCAGGGCTGGGCCGTTGGCGTAGACCCCAGTGCCGGCGTCATCAAGACGACGGCAGCTTGGATTGACATAAATATCCCTGTGCCTCCAACGCTCGTCCTTGCCCGGAGCGATGGCCGCGCGCTGCCGTTTGCCGCGCAGTCGTTCGACTTCGTGCTCTGCGCGCTGACGGCTCACCATCTCGATGCGCCCGGAGTGGTGGCGCTGCTGCGCGAAATGGGGCGCGTGGCACGCCGCGCCGTCGTGGTCACCGATCTGGAACGCTCGTGGCTGGCGTTGGCGGGCGTGTGGCTCGTCGCCCACGTTGCTATCCGCAGCCGCCTGACCCGGCACGATGGGCCGCTGTCAGTCCGGCGCTCCTACACCGTGGCCGAGCTGTTGGCGCTGGCGCAGCAAGCGGGGCTGACTGGTGCCGTCGTCCGCGCTCACGCCCCTTTTCGCCTCGCCCTCAGCTGGGATCGTCCGGGATTACAGAGCGCCGGGCAATGAGCCGGGATCAGGCGTGGGACGTCGTGGTGGTTGGCGGTGGACCGGCCGGGGCCGCGACGGCGGCGCTGCTGGCGGCCCGCCGCTGGCGCGTGCTGGTGATTGACAAAGCCCGGTTTCCGCGGGACAAACCGTGCGCCGAGTTCGCCAGCCCGGGGGTAGAGATCGTGCTGCGCCGGATTGGCGCGTGGGAGGCGGTGGAGGCGCTCCAGCCGCGCCGCTTACGCGGGATGCAGTTCATCGGGCCATCCGGCGAGCGCTTTGCCGGCACGTACCCCCGCGGGCGGGCGCTGGCACTGCCGCGACCACAGTTCGATCAGGCCTTGCTCGCCGTCGCGCGACGGCGTGGGGCGACTGTCTGGGAGGGCATGCGCATGTACGACCTGCTGCGGGAGGGGCAGCGGGTCAGCGGCGTCAGCGCGGCGGCCGGCCGTAGCCCGGCGCGGCACGTCGCGGCGCGTCTGGTCGTTGGCGCCGACGGACTGCACTCCATGGTTGCCCGGCACACCGACGCCATCAGACCGGGTTGGTGGCCCCGCCGGACCGGGCTGGTGACACATTGCGAGCACATTGATGGCCTGGGCGCGCTGGCGAGCTACGGCGAGATGCACGTGCGGCCCGGCGCCTACGTGGGGCTGGCGCCGTTGCCTGGTGGCCGTGTGAACGTCGCGCTGGTCCTCCCCAGCCGGGCAGTGCGGCGACGGGGCCGCGACATCGAGAGCTTGTTCTGGCACGAGCTGGCGCAATTCCCCGCTCTGGGTAGTCGCCTGGCTCGCGCGCAACGCACAAAGCCCCTGTTGGGGACCGGCCCGCTGCGCCGCCGTGTACCGGTCGCCGCCGGCCCAGGGTATCTGCTCGTCGGCGACGCGGCCGGGTTCCTCGACCCGTTCACCGGCGAAGGGATTTACCGGGCGCTGCGCGGGGCCGAGCTTGCTGCCGCTGCGGCGGATGCCGCTCTGTGTACCCCGGCCGCAGCCGACGCGGCGCTGGCGGGCTATTGCCAGGCACGACAACAGGCATTCCGACCCAAGGAGGCGCTCTGTCTCCTTGTGCAGGCGTTCATCGCCTATCCGCCCTTGCTGGAGTACGCGCTCCGACGCTTGCGCTGTCGGCCCGAGCTGGGACAAACGCTCATGGGCGCGCTCGGCGACACCCACTCGCCCTGGACCGCCCTGGCACCGACCACGCTCGCCGCCCTGCTACGACCGTAGGCCATGGGGTGAGGCGGGAAGGGGGCAGTCAGTCTACAGCCGGGAGCCTCTGGCCCGCTCTACGCTGATTAACTCGGTGGCAGACCCACGAAGACCCGGCTGTTGACATCCGTCAGCGGATCGGTCTCCCCGGTCGCGGCTGCATGGGCGAAGACCGGCCCTGGCCACGTGGCGCGCATGGCTCGCGCCAGCACCGTAAAGCCCGGTGTGTCTTTGTAGGTCTCGCGCAAGTGAGCGTGGCTACCCGTGTACATATGTGCCCAGTCCCAGCTGCTCGCCACTCGCCCGATCCCTTCGAGCTGCTCGACAGCGAGACCGTACCCCTCTCCCGGTGTCAGTCCCTCCGCGAGACCGCGACGGATTGCCGTTGTCTGGCCATTGACCGCAGCCACGCTGCCCGGGGAGCCGACGAGCCGCCCCAACTGCGCTATACCCCCTCGTGTACCGCTCTTGACGGCCAACAACTGCGGGCCGAGGTTGTCGTCCTCGTAATCCCGGCCGCCAGCCAGACGCTCCTGCAGGGCCTCGGCGTAGCGATCCCACGCCGCACTGGCATCATCCGTAGGGACCGGCGGACGCGCGATGCTGGCGCCGATGAAGGGACTGATTGAGGCGCCGGATGCGCCTGCGACCGCAAACCCGCGCCGCATCAGGCGTTCGAGTGCGTCAAGGGTCTGAGCTACGCCTCGCTGTTCCAGCATCGTCTGCATGGTCGCCAGCAACGCCTCGCGAGTAACAATGCCTTCGGGCGCTGCAGCGTCCGCTCCGGCCAGCATGGAGATTCCGTCTCGTCCCTCCGCTGAACGACTGAGGTCGGCAAGACCCCACAGCGCCGCCTGCGTAGGCAACAGCGACTCGAGCACCCCTGGATCACGCGCCAGGTGACCGGCAACCGACAGACGCTCTCCCGCTTCACGCTGGGCCGCCGCCGTGATTGGCAGGAACACCGAGGCGGTATCACCATCAAAATCGGCGTTGAGGAGCGGACAGGTTAGGGGATGCAAGCGAATCACTGGGTCCGGGTGTCGTACCGGGTGGAACGCGAGCAGACAGGTAGGCGTCAGCGTAGGCGCTCGATTGATGATGACCCAGGATCGCTCCATGAGGGCATCGAGCGCGTTGGCCGCGCGCACCGTGCGGGCGAGCACGTCATCGCCGTTCCCCAGCGCACGGGCCACCAGAGGACCGAACAGCGTCCACGCGATCTCAGCGGGGAGACCGACCTGATCCAGACGGAGGTCAGCCCCCGGCGCGATGACGGCGCGGCCGCTGAACAGAGAGCGGCCATTGATCCATAGGTGCCGGTTGGTGAGCAGGTCATCAAAGTAGGTGGCGACCTGGCTCGCAAGTTGCGCCACGGCCCGGCCCGTGAGACTTCCCGGCACGCCATCGGCCACGAACCGGGCGACGCGGCTGTTCGTTTCGACCAGCGTCCGATAGCTCGGCAGGTCGGGAAGGGCACCAACCGCGGACAGCGCTCGCTCCGGCCACCACGGATGCGGGACCGGCTGTGCCAGAGCCAGCACCTCGCCCTCGGGCTGGGCGCAGGCAAAGCGCAGACGGCTATCAGCAAGCTCGACGCGGATGCCCGCGGCAGCTAGTCGCCGGGCAAGCTGAGTAAACAGAGGGCTGGGTGGACCGGACTGTAGAAAATCTCCAGCCATGACGCGGGCTGCCAGCGACGCAGCATCGTCCCGCGCAGCCGACCGCGTGTTGTAGCACTCGGCGATGTTCTCGAAAGCGCCGGCATCGCGGTAGGCCCAATACTCCATCTCGCCCTGCCGCTGCGGCCGTGGGGGCGGGCCGCCGTTTGGCGGTGCTGGCTGATCGCTGCCCCGGCCCTCCGAACCGTCTGCCACGGCGGAGAGCTTGCCTGCGGCCAGGTGGATGAGCCGGCCCCAGTAGACCCAGCCGACCGTGCTCGGACGAGCCAGCGGTGGTCCGCCCTTGCCGCGCGTCAGGGTCTCCATACCGGAGGGTGGTAAGCCCGCCTCGGCCAGTCGGTCGCGCAGCTCCCGCTCGCTCGGCGCCTGATAGGGCGGGACAACAACCGGAGTGCCGGCAGCTCGGGCAACACGGCTCAACATCGCTTCGCGGATATCGCCAAACTCCAACGTGGTGTGGCCACGGATGAAGCTGTAGACAAGTTCGACGGGCGTGCCGTCAGCGAGGTGTGGCATGTCATCGTCCGGGAGAATGCGAGCGACGACACCCTTCGTGCCGTGCCGATTGCTCAACTTGTCCCCCGGCTCCACCAAGTCGGGATACCCGAGCCGGCAGGCAGCAGACTCACTGAGCGCAATGCCGTAGGCGTGGGTATCCGGTCCCCACGAGACATAGGCGGTAAGGAGATTGCGCCCCAGCCACGCCTCGCTCTCCGCCGGTTCGTTCCCCGTCTGCACCAGGGCCGGTTCCGGGTCAGGCGGGGCGATCCATTGGCGCAGCATGTTACTGCCCATGAGCAGCCGGCTAGGGTCATTGTGCTCCAGGAAGGGGATGAGCGCAGTCGCCAGGCTCAGACCGGCTTCCGGTCGTTCGTCCACCACGACGAGCCGGCCGTCGCGGACCGCTGCGCCCCTAGCGATGGTGCGGAGGCGGTAGATGTTCGGGCCTTCCGGCATCATAAATGGACAGGTACGGCCCGCATCGCCAGGGGCAAAGACGTGCTCGTGCTGCGGAATAGCAAGGCGACGCAGGACTGCCCCGCGCTCAAGCCAGTTCACCTCATCGAACGGTGGCGTAGGCGGCGCATACGGCCAGGAACGCAGGAATTCAGTCACCCAGTTGTTGAGCGGGAACCAGGTCGCCAGCAGCGCTTCGTCCCACACGAGGTCATCCGGAGCCTTCCCTAACCGGGCCGCAATGAAGTCGAAGAGCTGGTCGCCGACACACTTGATCCGGGCAGTAGCGAGGTCCCGGTCCGTCGCCACCGGCATGACCACCCGTCGGGTGTCGTCAACCGGAATCACCCCTTGGGCATTCGGTCCGGGAACGTCTCGATACTTACCCTGGACCACGCCTGCCGATCCGGCCAGCGCAACGTGGACGGTGTACGCAGCTTCGCTGGTGGCTTCAGCGCTATAGGCGACGAGCGGCAACCGCTCGCCGAGCAGCTGTGGCAAGCGCTCGTGCATGAGGGCTTCGAATGACTCCTTGTGCCAGGGAGCATCTCGCAACAGCTTGGCCAGAGTTTGTGCCATCTCTACTCCTCCCAGTCATCAACGTCTAGCTCGCGCCAGGCCTGCGCGAGTTGTTTGCGTGCGTAGTACAGGCGCGACTTCACGGTGCCAACCGGTATCCCCAGGACCTCGGCTACCGTGGCGAGGTCCATGTCGGCGAGATGGACGAGTTCCAGCACCCGGCGTTTATCCCCAGGCAAACCCGTGAGGAGCTGCTGTAACCGGTCACGGTCAGCACCGCGCTCGGCCGCTTCGCTTGGATCTACGGCCGCCGGGTCTGCCAGCCACGCTTCGGGAAGGTCGTCGGCCGACACAGCCGGCTCCACCTCCCGTCGAGGCAGCGGCTCTTGGGGGCGCCGTCGCTGCGAGCGCAGCTGGTTGAGCGCCAGGTTGGTAGCCACCTGGAACAGCCAGGCCTTGAATGCGCCGCGCCCGTTCCACTGTCCAGCACGGGTCCAGACCCGCTCAAACACCTCCGGGGTGAGGTCTTCGGCAGTGGCCGGGTCCCGGACGACCCGACGCACATGCCGGCGGATCGGCTCGTGATAGCGAGCGAAGAGCGCTTCGAAAGCGCGCACGTCGCCAGCCCCAACCCTGCGGACCACTTCGCTCTCGTCCTGCATCTCGTCCTGCATCATGCACGCTCTACCTGCTAGGACACTGGAGCCACGCGAGAGGTTCACCGTACATGCAGCGGGTCGAGGCGACTGGCGCAGGTTCCGGCGAGACCGGCGACGATCACGCTCGGATGCTGGGGCAAACTCTGATGAGCGATGTCGCAGCGGCGGCAGGACCTGTTTGGATACTGGCAAATCGGACTGGAAAATGACTTAATTCGGGAGGAGGAACTACGACATGGGCATGGCGCTGCTGGCGGCAGTGGCAGCGGGTCTGAACCCCTACGCGACGCTCTTTCTGGTGGCGGCGCTGGCAACGTATCTGGGCTTCTCCTTGCCTGGGCTGGGTCCGCCGCCGCCGCCGGTACTGCTCGCCGTGGTAGCTGTGACGGGTCTGGCCCTGCCCTTGGACCTGGTCCTGGGGAAACTGATCAGGCGTCGTCCCCGGAATCCCGCCCCGACGACACCGACGATACCCCCGGCCCCACCCGCAGCCGCGCGGCAGAAAGCGCGTGCCCTGGCGCGAGCGCATGACCGCGTGACCCGCGTGCATATCATTGGACTGGTGATCTGGCTCCTGCTCGCCGGTGGCAGCAGCGCGCTCTCAATGGCCGGTGTGGACCTCCCGGCCCTGGTCCTCCCGGTGTCACTCCTTGCGGCAGCCGGCCATAGCCTCCTGCTCCTGCTGCACGCCATGCTCGCGCACCGCGCCCGGCGACGGGCCGGTGGCCCGGCTGGCGCGCGCCGCATACCGCTCGTAACACTCGTCCGTCGTGTTGATCTGCTGGTCGGCGCGCTCACGGGCGCCCTCGTGGCCGTAGGATTGGCAGAACCGGCGGTATCGCCAATCCTCGCCGGCGTGGTCGGAGCCGGGTTAGCGTGTCTTACCGGGGCCTTGCGGGCAAGCTGCGCGGAGCGGATGCGCCGCTCACCAGCCTGGAATGGGCTGGGACACATCCCCGTGCTCATAGCAGCAACCACGACTGCGGTGATCATCATTCCGGTGGGGCTTATTGCGATGGGTCTGGGCATGGCCATCGCGCTGCTGGCCTTGGGCGTGCTCAGTGCCGGGGCACTCGGCAGACGGCGCCTCCTGCTGCGAGCACTCCCGCCGGAACCCACGCCACAATCCGACGCTCCTGTCTCCTGACTCGCCGTATTCCCAAGTAGCACGCCTGGCCCTCGTTCTCTTGACTCCGCAGGGAGCCAGCCCTATACTTGGGTAGCAAATCGTGATGCATCAGGTTCCGTGCATCAATAGGGGCTGCCCCAGTAACGATGCCTGAGTCCACGCTCACCATGCAGCTAACCACCTCACCACCCGATCCGCTGGTGGGGTTGGAGGTGGACCAGCGCCAGCTCGATGAGCGGATTTACGACGCGCTCAAAGAGAAAATCCTGCAGAGCGAGCTGGCTCCAGGGACGGCGCTGACCATCCGCAGCGTGGCGCAACACCTCGGAGTCAGCGTGACCCCGGTGCGCGACGCGCTGCGCCGGCTACAGACCGAAGGCTTGGTGCAGATGCAGGGACGGGGCGAGACCACCGTTGCCCGGTTGGAACCAGGCGAGATTGACGACATTCTGGACTTGCGGCTGGCGCTAGAGCTTCACGCGACCCGCCGCGGCGTGACTCGCATGAGCGGCGCGGAGCTGAAGCGCCTGGAAGAGCTGTTGACGGCAGCAGTGATGACGTTTCGGGGTGATACGTACCACGACTACCCATCCGCCAGTCGCCTGGACCAGCAGTTCCATTCGGTCTTGGTGGGGGCTGCCGGCAACGAACGCCTCACGGCGATGTACGAGACGCTGGGCGCCCGGGTGCAGATTGCGCGGGTGTACTACACAACAACCCAACGACGCCCCCGGGCCACGTATGAGGAGCATCGGGACATTCTCGAGGCCTACCGCCAGCGTGATCCAGCGGCTGCCGCCGCGGCTGTCGAAAGCCATATTGCACACACGCGCCAGCACATTGCCCACCTGTTAGAGCAGCAGGTGGAAGGAGGTGAAGCCGACGACTGATATGCGACAACCGATCGCTCAGGCGTGGTGGGGATCTCGCCACGCAGCTAGGCTGGACAAGTCCAATCGTGAGGTGGCGAAAATCAAGGAGGGGGAACCATGGGATCGAGAGCGAAGAGACACTTCACCCGACGGACCTCAGTGCTTACATTCGGTGCGCTTGCCGGCGGCGTGCTGCTAGCGGCTTGCGGCGAAGTCGAGATTCGCTACGTGCAGGGGCCGGCAGGTCCGGCCGGGCCTGCCGGCGCCCAGGGGTCGCAGGGGACCGCCGGCGCCGCTGGCACCAAGGGTGCGTCCGGGGCCGCCGGGCAGACCATCGTGGTCGAGAAGGAGAAGCCGATCATCGTCGAGAAGGTCGTCGAAGTGCCGGTCAAGCCGGCGCAGCCGCAACATGCACCGGCCAAGGCCCCCGGCCCACCACCAGCGGCCGGCCAGGCACAGGGCACCATCCGGTTCATGTTCCGCGCCGGGCCTGAGGAAAAGGGGTTCGAAGCCATTACCAAGGTGTTCCGGGAGCGCAACCCGAACGTGGAGGTGGTCACCGAGCCTACCGCAGGCGGCCACGAGTCGAAGATGCTGATCCAAACCGCCGCCGGCACGGAACCCGATCTGATGTGGACGGCAAGCATCGGCAACTTGTACGACTTTGTAGCCTATGACGCCTGGCTACCGCTCGACGCTTACGCGAAGCGGGATAAGGTTGATCTGGACCAGTGGTACCCGGCGGCCGTCGAGACGATGCGCGAGGACGGCATCCTCTGGGCGTTGCCGCTGTGGTCGCATCCCTCGATCACCGGCCTCTACTACAACAAGGATAAGTTTGACCAGGCCGGCATTCAGTACCCGAACGAGAACTGGACTCAGGACCAACTCCTCGACACGGCGCAAAGGCTGACCAAGCGGGGCGCCTCCGGCGAGGCAAAGGACCAGCAGTGGGGCTATCGGCCCTTGACCGGGTACTACAATGGGTTCCTGCAGGATATCTGGGCCGCTGGCGGCAGCGCGCTCAACAAAGACCGCACGGAATCCCAGTTCAGCGACGGGACCGTACGCGATGCCATCCAGCGCGTCTACGACTGGTTCCACCGCCACCGCACAGCACCACCGCCGGCCTGGTCCTGGGGCGGCAGTCCCCCGGACCAGCTGCCGCAGAGCACGCTGGCCATGTGGGCGAATGGCTACTGGGGCTGGTGGGGCTCCCAGGCTTGGGACTTCAACTGGGGCGTGACCCAGCTCCCGAATGGTCAAGGGGGTACAAACGGGGGCATGCTGCAGACCGACGCTATCCCTATTACCAAGCGTAGCCAGTTCCCCGACGCGGCCTGGGAGCTCCACAAGCTCCACTCCTCGAAGGAAGGCGGCTTGATGCTCAACGAGCACCGGCTGATTCCCAGTTCGCGGCCCGATGTGTGGACCGACCCGAAGCTGACGGCGACGGAGGCGCACCGCTCGTGGCACAAGACGTTGCTAGCAGCCCACCCGCTGGAGTACCCCGCCAATCTCTGGGTGTCGCAGTTCCACAGCCAGCTCACCGAGGCCGCCTTTTCGACATGGAAGGGCGAGCTTTCGGTGGACCAAGGGGTCCAGCAACTGACGCGCGTAGCCGTTAACATCCTCAACCGGCCCCGGCCCCGGCTGTAAGCACCGGGAGGAATGGCTCGCAGAGGGTGTTGCGCTTCCCCCGGCTCACGCTGCGGGGAGCCCACCCTCTGATCCTGTCGTGAATTGAGGCCGGCCGGGCCGGTGCCCCCGGCCTTGGTGGTACAGTGCCCTGTACTAACTTGGGACAGGATTAGTGATAAGCAAACTGGAGCAGCGGCCCTTTGGGCGTACCGGCGAGCAGGTGACCGCCGTCAGCTTGGGTGGCGTTGGTCTGCCGCGGGTGTCCTTCGCCGACGGCGTGGCAACGGTCCATCGCGCGTTGGAGCTAGGGATCAATTACCTCGACACCGCCCCGCTCTACAGCCAGGGGGTCGCGCAGGCCATTCTCGGTGTAGCCCTGGAGGGACGCCGGGAGCCACACCTGCTGGCTACCAAGCTGGGCCATCTGGCGCAGCCGAGCCGCTTTCGCTCGCCCGACGCCCTGCACACGCAGCTTGAGGAGAACCTGCGGCTCCTGCGCCGCGACAGCGTAGACGTGCTCCTGGTTCACGAAGCCGACCAGCATTGCTGGTGGTCCGACGAGCCGAGCGACAGCCCACTCGTTGACCTGGAGACCGAGTACGACGTTGCGAACGCGCCGGTGATGCAGGTGCTCCGGGAGGCGCAAGCCCAAGGCCGGTGCCGCTTCATCGGCATCACCGGAAATAATCCCGATCAGCTGGCTCATATCCTGCGAGCGGCAGAGGTGGATGCCTGCTTAAGCGCCTTCAACTACGGTGTGCTCCACCGCGGCATCCGTCGCCAGCTCTTGCCCGCTGCCGGAGAGCGCGGCGTCGCTGTGCTGCTGGGAGGAGTCTTCCAACAGGGCCGGCTCGTGGTGGTGTGCCCGGAGTGGCTACACACACCGCCGAGCTGGATGACCCCCGAGATACAGAGCCGCGTCGCGCGCCTCGTCGTGCTGCAGCAGGAGAGCCAACTCTCGTTAGTAACGCTGACCCTCCGGTATCTGGTGGCCGACCCGAGCATTGCCACCATTCTGGTCGGGGCTGCCACACCGGCCGAGATCGAGGAAAGCGTGGCAGCCGTCCAGGCGGGACCGCTGGCGCCCGATCTGCACCGGGCAGTGGAGGCGTTGGGCCTGCCCTGATGGCGCCGGGGCTGCTTGCTCATCACCCCCCGGCCCTCTCTGACCAGTGGTCAGTGGAACGGGGGAGTGCAGCGGAGGCAGGCGGCTGCTGTAGGGGCAACCCTTGTGGTTGCCCAGGGGGAGGTGCGCGATGACGGTGGCAAGAGGGAGGGCTACGCCGACTGGCACGCCACAGGTCGGCTGCCAGTTGATCGTGTTCGCCCAGCGCGCGGAAGAAGACCTGCGCGGTGTGCTGGCCGATGTGCGAGCGGCTGGCTTTGATGGCATCGAGGCGCACATCCTCCAGGAGGGCAACGCAGCGGCCGTGCGTACAGCGCTCGCCGAGTCTGGGCTAGTGCAATGGAGTCTGTCCCTTGGCTACCACCAATGCGTGGATGGCGTAGACCAGGTGATTGACTACGCGCAAGGGGTAGGCAGCAGGTTCATCATGGTATCGGGCGTCGGCGACCACCAGACGGAGGGCCTGCGCGCCTACGAGAGGGCCGCGGACCTCTTCAATCGCCTGGGAGCGCGCTGTCGCGCCGCCGGGATAACCTTCTGCTACCACAACCACTCCTGGGAATTTCAGGAGTACGGCGGCGTGACCGGGCTGGAGCGGCTGTATGCACTCACTGACCCGGACTTGGTCAAGGCCTGCATTGACGTGTTCTGGATACGGCATAGCGGCCGTGACCCCGTGCAGTTCCTCCGGCAATATCGTGACCGGATCGGCTACGTGCATCTCAAGGACCTCCGGTACGTCGGGCCGGAGCCACGGCGTCAGGGCATCTTGGCGGGAGGGCTGGACCTCGGTCCGGAGAGGTACGCAACCATCATGACGGAGGCAGAGTTCGCGGAGCTGGGCACCGGGGAAGTGGACTTCCCCGGTATTTGGGAGGTGCTCCGCCCGCTTAACCTGCCGTGGGTAGTCTACGAGCAGGACCGCACAACGCTGCCGCCGGCCGAGGCGGCGGCGATCAGCCGGCGCTATCTCCAGGACACGCTGGCGCTCTAGCGCCCAGAAGGGGGAAGCGACGATGCAGACGAGACAGGCTACGTCGCTCCGCAGCTACCTCGCCGGGCTGCTGCCCGACGTACTGCTCGCCGCGCTCGCGGAGGGACCCGGCTGGCTCGTTCACACGGACGGCACGGCGCTGACCTGGGAGCCAGACGGTGCGCCGGAGATCGAGGGCGAGGGTGACGCGCCAGTAGTCCTACGCTGGCGGCACGAGTCCGGCCTGCGAGCCACCCAGCGCATCGTGCGGATGCCCGCCCACCGGACGGCTACCGTCCAGGTGACCTTATCCCAGCAGGACACGACGGCCTCACTCCCGTTGAGCGCCATCCAGCCGTTAGTGCTGCTGTGGTCCGGCCTGGAGCTTACCTCCCTGCGGCTGCGGACGCTGGGCGGTGGCGTCACGCATGGGTCGTACCCGCCGTCCGCCTACCGTGAGCGCGAGGTGGTGCTACGGTCCTCGATCAGTGACCCGTTCATCATTGAGTCTGCCCCCGACGGGCGTTCGTCGAACCGCGATCTACCGTTCTTGCAGCTGCACGCCGACAACGGCGGGGTGATTAGCGCGTTGGAATGGTCCGGCCCCTGGTACCAGGAGGTGCGCGCGCATCCCACCGGAGCAACGCTCTGGGCCGGCGTACCGGGGGACAAGCTGGTGCTGGCGCCAGGGGAGACGCTCGCGCTGCCAGCGGTACACCTGATCGGCTACGCAGGCGATCTGACCGCTGGGGGAAATGCCTGTCGCCGCTACCTCTACGACGTCGTGTGCCCCGGGATTGGTGGGGAGCCGGTGGTACCGACGCTCTCGTATGACTCCTTCTTCGGCGTGGCGACCGACTTTGATGAGACCTTTCTCCGGCGCCAGGTAGATCGGGCGGCCGAGCTGGGCCTCGAATACTTTGTGGTGGATGCCGGGTGGTATGACGGCTGTGGTCCTCCGGATGGACGCGGCCCCTTCCGCCTGGGCGTGGGGAACTGGGAGCACGTAGACACGCGGAAGTTCCCGCAGGGGCTGGAATCGCTGGCCGCCTACGTGACTGCAAGAGGGCTGGCGCTCGGCCTTTGGTTCGACATCGAGCGCGCGCACGTTACCAGCCGATGGGCCAACGAGCACCCGGACTGGTACCTGAGCGTGGACGAGGACTTCATCCACCGGCAACACGTGACCGGGGCGGTGATCGAGCCGGGGAGGACCCCTATTTCGTCGCCGGGCGGAACCCCGGTCGGGGGTCCCGGCCCCGACTTCAAGCACCTCAATCTTGGTGTGCCAGCAGCGCAGGAGCGGGTCATTGCCGTCATTGGCGAGTGGATTGAGCGACTGGCCCTGCAATGGATCCGGTGGGATTACAACTTTGGCCCCACGCCGTACTGGACCGCTGCCGATCCGACG
Source organism: Chloroflexota bacterium (assembly GCA_965238265.1). Taxonomy (GTDB): domain Bacteria; phylum Chloroflexota; class UBA11872; order UBA12225; family JAJDUF01; genus JAJDUF01. The sequence goes on from OZ250185.1 coordinate 346,184, forward strand.
GGCAAGGTGGCCTTCCGCCACCTGGAGGGGCTGTACCGGGTGCTGGATACGCTGGTGGCCCGCTACCCCGACCTGGTGATCGAGACTTGCGCTGGCGGGGGGCGCCGGGTGGACTTGGGGATGCTGCGGCGCGCCCAGGCCGTCTGGTTTTCCGATCATACCGTTGACCGGCATATCTGCCGCGCCATGCAGGTCGGGTTTGCCCGTCTCCTGCCCAGCCATCTGCCCAACAGCGCCGTGCCGGTAGGCCGGGATGAAGGGGATGGCAACGTCAGCGACCGCGACGTGTTGAGCCGCATGGCCGGCGCCTTGAGCTTCGACGGCGATATTGCCTCTTGGTCACCGCGCCTGACCCGGCGGCTCGCCGCGCTGGTCGGGGTCTACAAGCAGGTGCGCTGGCTGTTGACCCAGGACTGCTATCCGCTCCTGCCGGCACCGCAGCGGCCGGAGGATGGTGAAGCGGTGGCATTCGTCGCCCGTGACGGCACCGCGGCCATGGTGCTGGCGTATCGTATGCCCGATGGGCCGCCTCTACCGCCGCTACGGCTGCGCGGCCTGCGGCCGGGGGCAACGTTCGAGTTGCACGATCCAGTGTCCGGAAAGCCAAGGTCACGTCTGGACACGAAGGCGCTGGCAGACCACGGGCTATTGCTAGAGGTTCCCGCGGATGGCGCAATACTCCGGCACCTGCGCATCGTGCCGGCGTCATGAGAGAGGCGGTCAAGGAGGTATAGGTGATGCGTGCCGTGTACTTCCCTGGCGATGGGCAGGTGGACGTGCGGGAGGCGCCAGAGCCTCCGGCGCCCGGACCGGGGCAGGTGCTGGTCGCCATGCGGGCCGCGGCCCTGTGTGGCACGGACGTACACACCTACCACCTCCCGGCCGCGGCCCTCCCGGCGTACCCGGTCATCCGCGGTCACGCGCCGGCGGGGGTGGTCGCAGCGGTTGGCCCCAGCGTGTCGAACGTCATCGCCGGCGACCGCGTGAGCGTCTACCAATACCTCGGCTGCGGCACCTGCCGCCACTGTCACGCCGGCTATGTGATGTGGTGCTCGCAGATGCAGTGCCACGGCGCCACCACCGACGGCGGCTTCACCGATCTGCTGCTGACCAATGACCGCAACTGTCTGCCGCTGCCGCCAGCGTTGAGCCTGGAAGTCGGGTCGCTGCTGGCCTGTACGCTCTGCACTGCTTACCAGGGCCTCACGCGCCTCGCACCGCACGGTCCCGAACGGCTGATCGTCTTCGGAGTAGGCCCGGTGGGGCTGGCGACAGTGCTCCTCGCCCACGCGATGGGCGCGGACGTGATCGCCGTGGACCTGTCCGCGCCGCGGCTCGCGCTGGCACGGGAGTTCGGGGCCAGCGCCACGATCAATGCGGCGGAAGAGGACGTGCCGGATCGCGTGCTGGCGCTGACGGATGGCGAGGGTGCCGATGCCGGGGTCGAGGCCTCGGGAGCGGTGGCGGCGCAGCAGCAGCTGATCGGCGCCCTGCGACGCGGGGGGCGCGGCTGCATCATCGGTATGGGCAGCCGCACGCCAAGCGTGAACCTGATTCAGCTCATCAACAAGCAGCTGACCATCCACGCCTCCAACGTGGCGCCCATCACCGCTTTTGCGCCGCTGGTGGACCTGATTCAGCGCAAACGGATTCCGGTAGACCGCTTGATTACCGACCGCTTCCAGTCGGTCGAGCAAGCCCCGGAAGCGCTGCGGCTCCTGGAGACGGCCGCGACCGGCGCCGCGACCTTCGTGTGGGCGTAGGACCTGTCCCGGCCGCGACCCCAACGTGCCGCCAGCAGAGGCGCGACGCCAGGGCTGCAGCAACCGCTGGGGGCTAAGGTAGTGCAGCCCTGGCGCGCGGGAGGGCAAGTCCATGAACGTGGTCGTGATGGTGCTCGATACGCTGCGCTACGACGTGGTGCATCACCGCAGCAGCACCCTCGTACACATACCCAACCTCGACGCGCTGCGCCGCGACAGTGTGAGCTTCAGCGCTGCCTTTGGCGAGGGCGAGCCGACGGTGCCTGTGCGGCGCGCGCTCATGACCGGCGTGCGCTCTTTCCCCTGGCGCTACCCCTTCGATACGCAGGGCCTCTACACCGGCAACCGGGGGTGGCACCGGATTCCCCCGGAACAAGCCACGCTGGCAGAGATTCTGCTGGCGCGCGGCTACAAGACGGCCTTGATTGCCGACGTTTTCCACCTCTTCAAGGCAACCATGAACTTCACCCGCGGCTGGCTCAACTGGGAGTTCATTCGCGGCCAAGAAAACGACAACTGGCAAAGTGGCAATCTCGATCTCATCCGAGACGAGCTCGGTCGCTACGTGCGGGGACCGCTCGATCTGCGGCAGCATACCACCCTCATTCAGTACTTGTTGAACAAGCGTGCGTTTGCCCAAGTGGACCCACTGACTTCCGGGACAGTCTTTCGCCGGGGGATCGAGTGGCTCCGAGCCAATCACGACGACGGGCCGTTCCTGCTGTGGTTGGAGGCCTTTGATCCGCACGAGCCTTGGGACCCCCCGCGCGCCTACGCCGACCGCTACTGTCCGGACTTCGCGGGCACGGAGTTCATCATGCCCCACGCGGCGCCCCAAGTAGCCTCCGATCACGAGAAAGAGCGGATCAAAGCACTCTACTACGGCGAGATTACCTACCTAGACGAATGGATAGGACGGTTGCTCAATACCATCGCCGATCTTGGCCGCCTCAAAGACACGGTGATTCTGTTCACCTCGGACCACGGGACCGAGCTCCTCGACCACGGACGGTTTGGCAAGAACGCAGCGGCGCTCCACCCCTACAACACACAGCTCAACTGGCTGGTGCGCCATCCGAGCAGTGTCGGCGCCGGGCGCGAGGTCGCTGCCTTTGTCCAAGGCCACGATCTCTTTCCGACCATACTCGACCTCCTCGATATACCCGCGCCGGAGTACACGGAAGCGGCTGCCGCGCTAGTGGGGCGCAGTGTGTGGCCGCTGGTGCGGGCTGCCACGGGCGAGTGCGTGCCGGCGGCGACGCTCGCCGCGGCCCGCGCCAACCGGGACTTTGTCATCACCGGCTGGGGGAGCTACGCCAGCGTGCGGGACAGGCGGTGGAATTATATCGTCAACTTTGAGCACCCGGAGGCCGATACCAAGCTGTACGATCTCGCTGCCGATCCCGACGAAAGCCGCAGCGTGGCCGCACACTATCCCGACATTGTGCGAGCGTATCGCCACCGGCTCGAAGACTTTCTCGGCCAGGAGCTACCGGCCACGCTACCGGACTGTCTCCAGCCGGACAACTACCGCAATCCGGCCCAGTTGTATTACAGCCGCCGGGCCTAAGCGGGATGTTGCCCCCTTCCCATTAGGTAATGAATGCAATGATTTACAATAGTGACCTAGGCGCGGAACTTGGTGTTGACCTGCTCGCCAAGCGGGTGCAGGACGTCTGGCTAGCCGCTCTGGCGTCACGGTGTCTCGTTTTGATCGCGGTGCCACCCAGCGGCCACGCACGGCCCGCCAGGTGCCGGAGGAGTGACGATGGCTGACGACACGGTCGAGAATCTCGGGATCGAGCGGGTTGATGAGGGGCAGAATACCAAGCTCTTGGCCCAAATCACCAAGGACGTGGGCACGATCCTGACCCCCAACGAAACCATCGCGTACATCGCGCATCAGAACCGGACGGCCTTCGGTCAACGGAGAGATGCTGTGGTCGCTACCAACAATCGCATTATCCTCTATCGACCCCATCGGTTTGGCCGGCTCGAATTCCACGATTTCTTGTGGGAAGACGTGCAGGATGCGACCATTGCCGAGGGGGTCTGGTCGGCCCAGTTCACCTGTGTTACGACCGATGATCGCACGCTCCGACTCGGCGGGCTGGTCAAGGAACAGGCCCGGGCGCTGTACGTCGTCTGCCAACAGAAGGAGCAGGAATGGCGCGAGCGGCGCCGCGTGCGCCAGATGGAAGAGGAGCGGGCGCGGGCCGGCGGTGTGCAGGTCACGCTGCCCAGCGAGGGCGGCGCGCCGACCACCGGGGAGGCGGTCGCCGGGAGTGCTGAGGACCCCGTGGCCAGATTGGCGAAGGCCAAGCAACTGTTCGACCAGGAGCTGATCTCGGAAGCCGAGTACGAGACACTCAAGGCGAAGATCCTCAGCACGCTGTAGAGCAAGCGGGGCACCAGCGAGTCCGCTCCTGTGCGGCGAGGCCGTGCGCGCCAGTTCGTTGTCCTCATTTGAGAGCGAAAGGACACCCTGCACTGGGCGAGCAACTCACCCTCCAGTGGGATGATGTAGACTAGGGGCCGGGCGCGCTGGCCATTGGCGTGCTGGATCATCAGGCCGGTACCGTCTTCCCGACAGCGGTCGCAGTGTTACCTGTGTCCCCGGTTGCGCAGCCCAAGCACCATCCTCGCCTCTGAGAGCTAACGGCAGCAACGCATGGGCCGTTTGCCCCCGCCTCCGTGTATTGGCGGCGCCTGGCGGGGCGGCACTGGCAGACACATGGGGCCAGAGGCAGCAGACTCGTAACTCAGCGAGCGGAGCAAACGGCAGTGACTCGCTCCATCAGAAGTTCGGTGACCCGACACGTTTCTTCCCGGCGCGTGATCAGATGGCTGGTCGTCTTGGGCTTGGCTCTCGGTATGGTCGTGGCGACATCCTGGCAGGATACGCCCGTACATGCCCAGGAAGCGAAGGTCGAGCATTGGGGTTTCCAGGCTGGGCAGTTGCTGCGTGCTCAAAACTCTCCCGACGTCTATGTGCTGGAGGGGAGATACAAGCGTTGGATTACGTCCTTGCAAGTATTCGAGGATTACGGCTATAGCTGGGAGAACGTAGAGACGCTTTCTCCCGAAGAGTTGATGCGTATTCCGCGTGGCAATGACGTGCGCGCCGGGCCGGTCTACCGCGGTCCCGACGGTACTATGTGGATCGTATATGAGGGCGCCCGGCGGCGCGTCATCGGTGACGATGCGTACGCAGCGTTGTTCCTGCGACCCAGCGACGCGCGACCCATCGAGGCTGCCGAGCTTGCCGTCATCCCCGAAGGCTGGCCCGTGGGCAATCCGGTCCGGCGCTGGCTCCTGCCGGTCGCGCTGCTCCCGCTTTTGGGCGGTGTGCTCCTGTGGCTTTGGGATACCGGCCGTCGGTCCAGGCAAACCCACGCCTGGAACCTCTTGGCCCTGATCCTGACGATCACCGTCGTCCTCAAAATCTATTATGTGCTGCTCTTTCCCTGGGTACCCGATGGCTCGGATGCTCTGGGCTACCATACCGCAGCCCGCGCGTTGGTCGAAGAGGGCTTGCTGACTCGACACAGCTACGTCATCACGGCAACAGCTTCCGCGTACGCCTTTCTCCTGGCGGCGGTGTACGCTGTGGCCGGTATCCACCCGCTTGCCGCCAAGATCGTACAGGTCGTGCCCGCCGTGGGTATCGCCGTCTTCGTGGTGCTGATCACCAAACGGTTGTTCGGGACACGTGCGGCTCGGCTAGCTGGTGCCGTAGCACTACTTTCGCCGGTGTGGCTCTATAGCGCAGAGCTGATCGCCTACGAGCTTTGGCTCGCCCTGGGAACGGTCGTTACGGTCTGGTGCCTCATAAGCTACGCGCACACTTCTTCCCAGGACCAACATCGTCTCCTCTGGCTCGGCGGTGCTGGTGTCGTGCTCGGCTTTTCCCTCTTCCTGCAGCTTAAGATGGCGGTGCTCTTGGTGCTCGCTACGGGATACATCTGGTACCTAGAGCGGCACAGCGGTGTTGGCGCCGCGCGCACTCGGATGCGGTCCCCACTGCGGATGCTCCCGCTCATCACCATGCTATGGCTCCTCGCGCTACTCCCATCCACACTCTTTGGGGTCCGAAACCTCCGTGTCTGGGGAGAATTCGTTCCGACGACGGTTTCCGGCGGCCTCACGCTCTGGACCGGCAATAACCCTCGTGCGACGGGTGGAATCATGGCATATCCGCAACCGGAAGAATTCTGGCAGCTCCTCCATCATTACCACGCTCAAGGAATCCCGGCGACCAGCGAAACTCGCGCCTACGGGCAGATGGCTCTCCGCTTCATGGCTGCAAACCCGTCGTCCGCCTTCCGCCTCGCGCTGCAGAAACTCCACCGCGTGTGGGGGGCTATAGAACCCGACGTGATGGGCGAGCATGTCAACCGCCGTATGGTGGCCTTCTTGGGTGGCTGGCTCGATGAAGAGGCCCTGCACGGCGCATCGGCGCTGCTGCAGATGAGTTCGCTCCTGACGCTGACGGTCGGTGCCCTTGCGGTCTGCTGGCCGGTCGGTATCGCTCAACGCCAGAGCTCCTCCAGCATCGTACGCGCTGGCCGCTGGCTGGTCCTGCTGACGATAGTGCTCTTTGGGTTGTCCCATATGCCGTTTCTCGGCGAGGCGCGCTACCGGATTCCCATCATGCCCCTGGTGCATGTCTTACAGGGCGTGGGGCTGGCGCTCTTGCGCGACTTGCTCCCCTGGCCGAAGAGCACCCGTCGCGCCACGCGGGAGGCACGCTCACGCCAGGCGGCATACTAGGCTGCCGAGGAACTGGACCCGGCCCTCAGGCAGGTCTCTGCCAACCAACCGATCGTGGTCACCATCGAGAAGGCACTGCAGGACGCGGCAGCCGGGACGGATTAGACCTGGCACCTCACTGGCCTTGAGCGTCAGCAGGATATGCTTGCTAGAGTGCTAGAGGTGGAGGTGAGGCAACGGCTGCGCTTCGTTGGGATCGCTGGTCGGTATCCCCCTCGCCCTGGGTAGCCCCGTTCTCAATCCGAACTCCCTGTAGCTCAGTTGGATAGAGCAGCGGTTTCCTAAACCGTGTGTCGCAGGTTCGAGTCCTGCCAGGGAGACCATCTCACGAGGTGTACTTGTCCCCAGACCCACACGCACAGACCAGCCGCAAATCGGTGCCTGGTATGCCTGCCACTTAGCGCCCATCCCCAAACCCAGTGAGCGACGGTGCGGCACGCCCGGTAGACTATGAAGCAACAGGAGTGGTGGGCCAGGCCCAGGTAGCTTGCTACCTGGCGAGGCATGCAACAGCGTGCTCCGGCGATCTTGTCCTGGATGAGGGGAGAACGGGCGATGACCAGCACAATACCAGTCATTCGCTGGGGGATTATCGGCGCCGGTGACATCGCTGACCGGGTGATGGCCCCGGCAATGCGGGCGGCGCCACACGCGGAGCTGGTGGCGATCATGCGCCGCGACCGTTCGGCCGCCGCGGCGTTTGCCCGCAAGCATGATGTACCACGGGTCTACGGCAGCGTCGAGGACATCGTTGCCGACCCCGACATCGGGGCCATCTATGTCGCAACGCCAGTAGCGCGCCATCTGCCGGACACGCTGGCCGCTGCCGCGCAGGGGAAGCACATCCTCTGCGAGAAGCCCATGGCCCTCAGCTCGCACGAGGGCGAGCGGATGCGCGCTGCCTGCGAGCGCGCCGGCATCCGCTTTATGATGTGCTTCTACCAGCGCTTCAATGCCCGGCACCGCAAGATCAAGCAGTTGCTGGCAGAGGGCGCGATTGGGCAGGTGACGGCGGTGCGGGCCAACTTCTCCGGCCGCAGCCCAGACGTTCCGGCTCGCTGGCGGCATGATCCGGCCCAAGCCGGCGGCGGTTGCTACATGGATAACGCCTCGCACTGCATTGACCTGCTACGTTTCCTCTGCGGCGAAATCACGGCCGCCGCCGCCTTCGTGGACACCCTCGCGGCCTGCTATGCAGTCGAAGATACTGCCTCCTCCCTGCTACGCTTGGCCAACGGGGCCCACGCCATCGTCACCAGCTATTGGAGCACCGGCGACCCGGACGAGCACCGCAATTCGCTGCTGGAGATTCAGGGCACCGAGGGCACGATCACCTCCACACCACTCCATGAGAAGTTCTCCCGTGGCACACTCACCGTCGCAACCCAGCATGGTGAGGAGGTCTACGAGTTCGAGCAGAGCACTCACTATGCCGTCCTGGAAGACTTCGCCGTGACCGTCGCCGAGGAGCGCACACCGGCGATCACGGCCAGCGATGGCATCGCTGCCATGCGCGTCGTCGAGGCGGTGTACGAGTCCGGCCGTAGCGGGCGCGTGGTGCAGCCGGTCTGATCGCAACGTGGCACTCTGGAGGCTCCATACGCCTTACTGAGTCGTGAATAGAGAGTTAAACTCGTGGCTTGCCCGGCACCTTCATCCTTGCCTCCCGTCATTCCGGCTTGCGCCGGAATCCAGCGGCGGGGAGGGATTGCCGCGAAAGCGGGAATGACTGGGACAGGGCCGGGGGTGAAGTGAGTGGGATGGGCGAGACGCCCGCGCTCGCCCGAACGACAGCTACGAAGGAGGCGACGTGCGCGTCGGGTTCTACTACCACCAGGTGCCACGGCTGCCACGCGATGACTCGCGCAACAATCCCTACGGGGCCATCCTGGCCGAGGGACTGGAGCGCTTGGGCGTCGAGGTTACGTTCGTTGATGACTTCAGCGAGGCGTTCCTGTACCGGAACCGGGGGCACCTCGACGTGCTGCACCACCACTGGCCACACCACGACTACTATGACGACGATGCCGCCGTCATGCGGCAGCAGATGCGCGCCTTCGTGTACTCCATGGAGCTGGCCCGCGAGCTAGGCTACAAGCTGGTTTGGACCGCCCATAACATCTACCCGCACAACCGCCGCCACCAGGCGATTGACCACGAGTGCCGCTTGGAGATCTGCCGCCTGGCGACGGCGGTCATCGCGCATTGCGAAGTTGCCGCGAGCAAAGTGCGCACGGTATTCCAGCGCACCCGGAACCTCTTTGTCATCCCGCATCCCCACTTCATCGGGATTTATCCCGACACGGTGACGCGCGAGCAGGCCCGAGCCGCCCTCGGCGTGCCACCTACTGCCTTCGCCTACGGGTTTTTTGGCGGTCTCCTTCCCTACAAGGGTTTGGAGGGACTGATCGAGAGCTTTCAGCGCTTGCCAGGTGACGATACGTGGTTGCTGATCGCCGGTGGGAATACCCGCCAGCCGGAGTTTCTGGCGGCCATTCGCCAGCGGGCCGCGCAGCATCCGCGGATCGTCCTCCGCGCCTACGACCGGGCGCCGAGCGAGGATATTGCGCTCATCATGCGGGCGGCCGATGTCATCACCTTGCCGTTCGTGGATACGATGACTTCCGGCACGCTGATCCTGGCGCTCTCCTGGGGCAACCCGGTCATTGCCCCCGCGCTCGGGTGCCTGCCGGCGACGGTGAAGCCGGCAGCGGGGAGGCTGTACGATCCTAGCGGCGACGATCCGCTGTATGCTGCCATGCTGGCGGCCAGGGGACTTGACCTCGCAGAAGCAGGGCCGGCCGCCCTGGCCTCGGTCCGCCGGTTCGACTGGGACGAGATCGCCGCCGCGACGTTGCGCGCGTATGAGGCCTGAGCGGTACGGGAGCCGACGGCTGGCGACACAATCAAGCACATGCTTGGTCGGATTGGTCGGAGGTGATGCTGGTATGGCTGATGCACCGGTGCGGATCGGCTTTGTAGGGTGTGGCCGGCAGGCCAGCGCGGCCTGGTATCCCAATTTCGCCACGATCCCGGCGCTGGACCTGGTAGCTTGCTGTGATCTGCAAGCCGACCTGGCCGAGCGCAATGCGCGGCTCTACGGCGCCCGGAAGTGGTACACGAGCCTGGCCCGCATGCTCGATGTGGAGGACCTGGACGCGGTGATGGTGGTCGGGCCGCCGGCCATGCACTATGCCTGCGGCAAAGAGGTGCTGGCGGCCGGGTTGCCGCTGATGATGGAAAAACCGCCGGCGCCCCGCACCGAACGGGCCAGGGAGCTAGTGGAGCTGGCGGAAGTGCAGGGGGTTGTGACCCAGGTCGGCCACAACATGCGCCATGCGCCGGGCGTAGTGAAGCTCCGGGAGCTGATGCAAACGCCGGCGTTCGGCCGCCTGCTGTTTCTGGAGAGCCGCTATTTCATGCCCGGCCCGATGTGGCACGACACCGGCGACTACCGCGCCGGCTGGACATACATGATCTTTCAGACCACTCATGCGGTTGACTTGGCCCGGTTTATCGGCGGCGAGATCGAAACGGTGTTTGCGGACCTCTCGGTGGGTGCGGAGGGACGGTTTGCCATTGCTGCGGTGGCTCATTTTCGGAGCGGCGCGACCGGGACGCTGACGCTGACGGGCAATACCCCGAACTGGACCTGTAAGCTGGAGGCCGAGGGGGATGCCAGGGCACACGTGCGGCTAGAAAACCTCCATACGCTGCATTTCGAGCACCACACGGAAGAGAGCGGCTACCAGCCGGTACCCGGCATCCCGGGTCACTATTGGCATCCGGCCACACGAGACAACGCGGAGCGCCGGGGCGGTTATTGGGGGCAGATGGAGGCGTTTGCTCGCGCCGTGCAGACGGGTATCCCGGATTCGCCCACGCTGCGGGACGCCTATCAGGCGCTGCGGGTGTGCGAGGCGCTTCTGGACAGTATCCAGCATGATGAGCCGGTAGCGGTGGCAACCGATTGAGGGCTAGGTTGTGTTGACATTTGAGCTAGAAGGCAGTACCACCAACTCCCTTGCGTCATTCCGGCGGAAGCCGGAATCCAGGCGCCTGGGGCAGCAGACAGCAGGCCCGCTCTGGATTCCCGCTTTCGCGGGAATGACAGGCAAATGTCAACAGAGCCTAGACAAGGGAGGAGCATAGCGATGAGCGGCGAGCACAGCGATGACTTCCGGGCGCAGGTCAGGCCGGAGGCCGGAGAGCATCACCATGCGGCGATCCGGTGTCGTGATATGAAGCTCCTCATGGACTTCTACGAGCGGGTCATGGGACTGCCCCGGCGCAATATCGCGGGCGATCCCGACAACCCGGAGAAGGTCTGGTACCCCGGTCTCCAGCTCGTGCATACGGACGACCCGCCGGGACCACAAGGAGAGCTGGACCACATCGGAATCTCCGTCAACAACATCCGAGAGATCTGCGCCCACGTCGAGGCCTCGGGGTATACCGTGGACAAACCGGTGGAATCCAACGACGTGCCGGAGAAGGGTCAGCGGTTCAGTGGCGCGTGGCTGACGGACCCCGAAGGGCATACCGTCGAGCTGGTGCAGTGGGAGCAACTGCCGGAGTGAGGCCGGCGAGGGCGGTGCGCCTCACCCCCCGGCCCCCGCTCCACAGGTGGAGAGGGGGGGCGTCGGTAGGCGGTAAGTTCCCGCTCCTGTGCGTCAGCGCGGGGGCGGGTCAGGGAGGGGGCCGAATAGAGTACCGGCCCCCCTATGGTCCCCCTGCGGAGCGGGGGGATGTGGATTCCGGGGAGAGCCATGAATGACGCCCCTACCTCCTTACCTACCCTTGTCTTTTAGGCATCATCACAGTTGGTTTGTAGACACGCACTAGCCGAGAGTGAGTGGGATGGAGTACCGCAATCTGGGACGCGCCGGAGTCAAGGTATCGGGCTTCTGTGTAGGCTGCGCCTACTTTGGGATACGGCTGAATGAGGACGAGTCCATCCGCCTGGTCCACGCGGCGCTCAATGCCGGCATCAACTTCTTCGACACCGCCAATGCCTACGCCCTAGGGCGATCCGAGGAGTGCCTGGGCCAGGGCATCAAGGGCCGGCGCGACGCGGTGGTGCTCGCCACCAAGGTCAGTGCCCCGATGGGCCACGGGCCGAACGACTCTGGCCGTTCTCGCTACCACATCATGGCCCAGGTAGAGGGCAGTCTGCGCCGGCTCGGTACCGACCACATTGACCTCTACCAGCTTCATTCCCCTGACCTGACCACTCCTCCGGAGGAGACCCTACGCGCCCTGGACGACTTGCAGCGACAGGGCAAAGTACACTACTTCGGCACCTCCAACTCTGCGGCCTGGCAGCTCTGCGAAGCCCTGCGGATCAGCGACCGGCTCCGCATCGCGCCCATCGTCTCGGAGCAAGCGTCCTACAGCCTATTCGACCGCTTGCTCGAGCCCGACGTACTACCGTTTTGCCGGACCTATGACATCGCGGCCCTTGTCTACGGACCGCTGGGCGGTGGATGGCTCGGCGGCCGGTACCGCCGCGACCAACCGCCACCACCCGAGTCCCGCTTGGCCGTCCAGGGTACGCTGGTCGGCGCCGCATATGAGGCTCGCGCGTTCGATGCGTTGGAACGGCTGGCGCCGCTGGCAGCGGACAAGGGCATCACCCTCAGCCAGCTGGCACTGGCCTGGCTGTTGGCGCAGCCCGGAGCAACTGCACGACAACCTGGGGGCGCTGGCGGTGAAAGTCACTCCCGCAGACCTGGCGGCGATAGACGAGATCGTGCCGCCGGGCACCAAGGTGCTCCCGGAGGTCCCGGCACCGGGGGCCATGCTCATCTAGTAACGCCGCGGCGCTTGTTGGCCGCGCGAAAGGCTAGACTGTTTCAAGTTCAACTGGGAAACCGGGGTAACTGGAGGTGGTCCTGTGAGCGAGCCATTTGAAGTGCATCATCCGGCCTTCCGCCGTCTGGTGCCTGCGGACAGTACCATCGAGCGGATCGCCGGCGGCTTCTCCTTTACCGAAGGACCGGTCTGGCGGGACGGTGCGCTGCTCTTCAGCGATATCCCGGCCAACCGCACCGTGCGCTGGCGTCAGCTACCGGAAGGGCCGGAAGTTACCACGTTCCAAACACCGAGCGGCAAGGCCAACGGCCTGACCCTCGACGCGCAAGGAGACCTCATCCGCTGTGAGCACCAGGGGCGCCGCGTGAGCCGGGTAGCGCGCGACGGCGCTGTCACCACGCTCGCGGATCGGTACCAGGGTAAGCGCCTCAACAGCCCCAACGACGTGGTGGTGAAGTCGGACGGCAGCATCTATTTCACCGATCCACCGGCCGGCCTCGGGGCGGTGATGCCGGACCTGGTGCCCCGGGGCATCGCGGAAGCCGGGGCGGTGCAAGAGCTACCGTTCCAGGGCGTGTATCGTCTCGATACCGGCGGCCGGCTGACCTTGCTGGTGGACGACTTCGCGCTGCCGAACGGGTTAGCCTTCTCACCGGACGAGCGGCTGCTGTACGTAGACGATTCGGTCCGCCGGCATGTGCGCGTCTTCGATGTGCAGCCGGACGGCACGCTGGCGAACGGTCGCATCTTTGCCGACATGCAATCGCCGGGTGAGGGCGCCCCCGACGGGATGAAGGTGGACGTAGAGGGCCACATCTATTGCACCGGGCCGGGCGGGACCTGGGTGTATGCGCCCGACGCGACGCTCCTAGGGCGCATCATCACCCCGGAGCAGCCGTGCAACGTGGCGTTCGGTGAATCCGACCGGAAGACGTTGTTCATCACTGCTCAGACCAGCGTCTATCACCTGCGCGTGGCGCTGCCTGGCTTACACGTCGGGCCGCCCTCGGCCCCGCCCACGTAAGCGCCGAGCAAGCCGGGTAACGAGAAGATGATGGCCCCTCGACAGATACGCAAAATACGCATCGAGAAAACCAAGTACGACGGCACGGTCCAGCGCTTCTGTGATGGTCAGTTGCTCGACCACATCGGCCCGGTGATCCGCGTCAAAGTTCCTGCGGGCACCCCGGCCTACGTGACGAAGGAAGACCGCTGGGTGAAGAGCGGCGACACTGCCCTCCACTTCTACTTCGAGAACCGCTGGTACAACGTCTGGCACTTACGCGAGCACATCGTTGCTCCCAATCTCTGGTATGCCAACGTGGCGATGCCCGCCAGATTCGATGGCGCAACGATCCGCTGGGTTGATCTGGACATTGATATTCGCTGCTACTTGGATGGCTCGCTGGAAGTGCTCGATGAAGATGAGTTCGCGCAGCACCGGGTCGGGCTGGACTATTCCGGTGAGGTAGTCGAACGCGCATTAGCCGCTCGCGACGAGGTGCTCCGGCTGGGACGTGCGGGGGTGTTTCCGTTCGACCATGAGACACAAATCGGGATGCTCCGGTGAGGATGGTCCCGATACTTACTCCCACCGGAAGGTCTTCACGGCCAGGGCCGTGCCGACCACGAGCAGCCCGCCTAAGATCGCAACCGCATCCCACTGCTCACTCCAAGCAAAGCCGAACCATAGCCCCTGCAGCAGATCCACCGCATACGTCATGGGGAGCGCCTGGCTGATCCGGCGCATCAATTCAGGCATCAGCTGCGTGGGATACATCACTCCGGAGAGAAATATCTGGGGGAAGAAGAGCACCATCCCCACGACGCTCGCTACCCGCGCTGTTGGTGAAACGCTTGCCACCATGTAGCCAAAGGCAAAGAAGGCGCCAGTACACAACACGAACCCGCCGAACATACTGAGCCAGAACCCCCCGAAACGCAGGTCGTAGACGACGATCCCGACCAGGATCAAAAGCGCCATTCCCACCAGAGTCATCGCAAAGAACACGACCACTTCGGCGGCGAGATAGGTAAGCGGTCTGATCGGCGTAGCTTGGAAGCGTCGGAGGACTTTTGTCTCTCTGGCGGACGCGGTGTTGGTCGGTATCCCCATGAAGGCCGAGCTGCCGATAATCAATGCGGTATACGCCGGCACCATGGCGTCTACGACCTTGAAGTTACCCGGCAAATCCGATATTGCCTGGCCGCCGAAGAGTGAGCCAAACACCAGCAGTAAGAGCACGGGAAATACCAGCGTAAAGAAGAACGCCGCCGGCTCACGGTAGAAGAGCTTAAACTGCACGACGATCAGTTGGGATACTCCTCGCATATAGCACCTCTTATTCGCGCAGCTCTCTCCCTGTCAGGGTGAGAAACACATCGTCCAACGTCGGCTGCTCACTCCGCAGGTCCCGGAAACGCCAGCCGTGGCCCTCTATTGCCCGCACGACCTCACTGACCAGCCGGTCTCCCTGTCCGTGGACGATGACCCGATCACCGCTGGCCTCAACCCGCGAGACGTGCTCCAACGACTCTAGCTGTCCAGTGTCTATCGCATCCTCGGAAGTGAACACGACCCGCGTTCCGACACCGAGGCCGCTGATGAGGTTCTCCGGGGTATCGAGGGCCACGATCTTGCCATGGTCCATGATGGCCACCCGGTCACAAAGCCGCTCGGCTTCCTCCATGAAGTGCGTGGAGAGGAAGATGGTCTTGCCCTGGTCGCGCAGGGATCGCACGAGGTCCCACATCGTCCGCCGGGCCTGCGGATCAAGGCCCGTGGACAGTTCATCGAGAAACACCAGCTCCGGGTCATTCACCAGGGCCAGCGCGATGAAGAGTCGCTGTTTCTGCCCCCCGGACAGCTTGCCAAAGGGCGCCTTGAGCCGGTCGCCTAATCCCAGTTGGGCGATGAGGGGACGCCAATCAATGGGCTGCGGGTAGAAGGATGCAAACAGGCTCAGGGCTTCCTGCACCCTGATCCGGTCGAACAGGCTGGATTCCTGCAGCTGGACTCCGATGCGGCGCCGCAGGCCCACCCCATCATCTCCGGGGTCAAGGCCAAGCACGCTGACCTCGCCCGCGTCCCAAGTCCGCAGACCCTCCAGGCACTCGATGGTCGTGGTCTTGCCCGCACCGTTCGGCCCTACCAGGCCAAATATCTCGTTCTCTGCCACCGAGAACGAGATACTGTCCACGGCCACGATGGGGCCATAGGATTTGCGTAGCTCACGCACTTCTACTACAGACATTCCTGGAACTCCCGGCCGACGCGAACCACCTCGGCCCCGACCACCCGCGGTTCAGCCACCAGGGACACCTGCGGCCGCCCCACACTACCCCCTTAGACCGGCCGCGAGCCAAAAGGTTTCAAGCGCCGCGCTGATCCGGGAAAGGGGGGCTTCGTCCACGCCAGCGGAGGCCCCGGCCGCTGAAGTTTGTGAATATCATCACGAACCTTGACGCCTCTGCTACAATTGAGCGATCTATGGCAACCGCACCTAAGCCGGAAAGTCCGTACCTGGCCTATGAGTCGGATGTGAGCTTCCAGGCTCACGTGCCGGCACGCTACCTTCCTGAGGGCTACACGCAAATTCGGCCGCTGACGGTACGCCTAGAGCAGGATGGCAAGGGTTATATTGCTACGAGCGATCTCTCCACCATGTATGGTGAGGGTACGAGTCCGGTAGGAGCTTTCCACGACTTCTGCGAATCTCTGCGGGGCGACTTGCCTTGGCTCGCAGAGCATGAGGACTGCTTGGATATAGGGTTGGCGGAAGAGCTTAAGGCATTGCAAAGCGCCTTTAGGAAAGAGGTGCCTTAGCAGGGACGGACCTTACGCGCCGGACCGGGGACAGTACCAGCCACAGTCCCCCCGCCGTCAGCAGGCCTGCTCCCGCAGCCAGCGCCCCTCTGAGGCCCACCGCCTCGGCCAGCACTCCCGCCAGCAGCGACCCGACTAGCCGCGAGCCAAGCTCGACGACTTCCAGGCTGGCGTTCACCCTACCCAACATCCGCCGTGAAGTAAGTCCCTGGCGGAGGCTGACTTCATTGATCTCGTAGACCGCCAGCGCGAAGTCGAACAACTGTTGCGCTGCCAACAACGCCCCGGCCAACAGCAACGGTCCACGCGCCAGCGGGATCAGGAATGACGAGAGGCCGTACAGCAAGAATCCTGCCGCCAACGTCTTACCCAAGCCAAACCGGTGTGTCAGTCTGCTGGCGCTCAACGCGCCCAGAATGGAGGTCGCGCCACCGATAGCAAAGATGGTCCCCAGCACACCGGGCGCAAAGCCCAGCGTCTCGATCCCGTAGAGCACGATGAGCGTCCCGATGATGCCCCCGCCGAGGCCCATGCCGACAGCCTTGCTCGCACCGATAGCCCGTAGAATCGGGTTGCCGACGACCAGTCGGAGGCCTGCGATGATCTCCCGGCGCAGACTGGCTTGTTCAGCGGGCGGCGCCGGGGCCGGCTCGGGCGCCCGAATCGAGGCCAGCACTAGGGCAGAGACGAGAAACGTCACGGCGTCCACCGCCGCTACGGCAATGGCGGAGAAGAGCTGCGCTATCCAGCCGCCCACACTGAAGGCTCCGACCTCGGCGACGGACGCGCTGGCCGACAAGCGGCTGTTGGCTGCCACCAACTGCTCGCGGCGAACGAGAGAGGGGAGGTAGGAACGGTAGGCCACAGTGAAGAAGATGGTCAGGAGGCCGTGGAGAAAAGCGATCAGGTACAGCTGCTCGATACGCAAAGCGCCGACCAACCAGGCGCCCGGGACGGAGCCGAGCAGTGCGGCCCGGAGCAGATCGGCGGCGATGAGCACCGGCCGCCGGCGCAATCGGTCTACCCACGCCCCCACAACGAACCCGAACAGCAGCGCCGGTAACACGCCGGCGGCGGTCAGCAGCGACATCTGGTACGGCGTGGCCGCCAATGCCAGGATCGCCGTGAGCTGGAGGGCGCCCAGCAGCGAGCCGGTGACAGAGACGGTCTGGGCGGCCCACAGTTTGAGAAAGTCGCCGTTTCGCCACAGGCTGCTCTGCTCGGCGGGCAAGCGCGGTGTGTGAAGAGGCATCTCAGTAGCTATCTATCACACGGCTGCACCCTCGCTGTCCACCCGGCGCCTCAAGATCACGGGTACAATCGTGTGCGACAGCCCACCCGGGGAAGACTGAGGGAGCATAACGATGACGCTGCGCCTGGGAGTGGTGGACTGCGATGGTATTCATTCGGTGGCCTTTACCCAACGCCTCAATCACATTGACGTGGCCCCGGATCACTGGGTAGACGGCGCTCAGATCGTCGCCGCCTGCCCCGGCACGTCGGTTGCGGAGCCGGAGAATATCGCGCGCTTCAGCCAGCAGCTGCACAACTACGGGGTGCCGCTGGTGGACGAGCCAACCGACCTGCTGGGACAGGTTGATGCTGTCCTGATTACCTCCCACGACGGGACGGTCCATCGGGAGCGGGCCTGGCCCTTCATCGAGGCCGGCGTACCGCTGTTTGTGGACAAACCGTTCACCTGCTCCCTGGCTGATGCCCGCAGCCTCTTGGCGGCTGCTGAACGGCACAATAGCCTCCTCTGGTCGGCCTCGTCGCTGCGCTATGCGCCGGAGGTGACGGCCATCGCCGCACGCGCCGACGAGATCGGCGCCTTGGTTGGCGCCGCCACGCACGGTCCGGCCATCCGGCATCCGCGCAATCCCGGGCTGTTCCACTACGGGGTACACGCGGTAGAGATGTTGTTCCAGCTCATGGGTATGGGGTGTACCACCGTGCGGATGACCGGAAACGATAGTACGGACGTGGCGATTGGACAGTGGTCGGACGGCCGGATCGGCACCGTCCGTGGTACCCGCAGCGGCGCGCACGTGTTCGGGTTTACCGCCTTTGGCGAGCGGCAGACGGTCAGTACGGCCGTCGGTGGGACGGATCGCTACCTGTATCGTGAGCTACTCAAGCAGGTTGTCGCCGCCTTCCAGAGCGGCAGAGCGCCGTTCAGCCCGGCCGAGCTACTAGAGCCGGTCGCCTTCCAAGAGGCAGCCTGGCACTCAGCGCAACACGGTGGCGCCGCAGTGCCCCTGGCCACAGCGACCTGAGCGAGGCGCGATCTTACCGCTGGCCGGTCGCGCCGCTTGGCACCCTGGCGAGTGGAGCAGCAGGAGACACGCTATGGATAGCCGCGCATCCGGCACGGGAGCGCTCGTGGGTGTATCCACCGGCTCGCTGGCACGCTATCCCAATGGCGGCGATCCGGTAGTGCTCGCCGGCTACCTCTCCGATATCGAGGCCGATGCCGTCGAAGTGCTGTTCTATCGCGGCTTTCACGAGGACCTGGAGCGTGCCGCGCGGGCCTTCCGCGGCTGCGGCCGGCCGATCAAGGTGGTCCATGCCGAGAAGAACTTGGGTACTGCCTTTGGCAGCCCCGATCCGGCGCAGGTCGCCGATGGACAGCGCCGCTTTCTGGAGGCGCTCTGGCTGGCACAGCAAGTCGGCGCCCAATTGGTGACTCTACATCTGTGGGATCGTCCCGAGAGCGACCGGAATCTGGAGCGCAACTTCGCGGCCTTGGAGCCGCTGTTGCCACGGGTGCAAGCTGCCGGCATGGCCGTGGGTCTGGAGACAATCCCCTGCACGGTACACAACCCGGTAGACAACGTGCGTAGTGCTCTGACACACTTTGGAGGTCTCGCTGCCGGTTGTGCCGTCACCCTTGATCTGGAGTTTCTGGGCTGGCACGACTGCGTGGAGCGGGGCGTGAACGGTGCGTTTGCCGACCTGGAGCGCAGCAACGCGCTCCTGCCGCACAATCCACCACACGAGCTCATGGAGGAGGTGCGGAAAGAGCATTCGCTGGTGTTGGACGTGCATGTGCGCGACTACGATGGTCAGCCGTTCACCGCAGAAGGCCGTCGCCGCTATCTGGACCCTGGCGAAGGGCAGTTCGACTTCCCGGCCATCTTCGGCGCGCTCGTGGCCGACGGTTTCCGTGGCACTTTCATGTACGAAGGCTCACACACGCCGGTCAGTGAGGCTGGGGATGTCAGCGCGATCAACGCGGTGTTAGCCAACATGCGGCGCTGGCTGGCCGCCGCCGACCGCGACGCGGCACCGGCGGCAACTGGAGCGACACCACCAACGGTAACGGTCTAGCTAGACTTGGTAGGGAGACAGCGACCATGGAGAAGCTCGCAATCCTGGGCGGAGCACCGGCAGTGCAGACCGACCCCGGAGATATATTCAAGTGGCCGATCATCACGGAGGAGGACGAGGCGGCGGCGCTGGATGTCCTGCGCCGCGGCGCCATGTCCGGCACGGACGTGACTGTGGAGTTCGAGCGCGACTTCGCCGAATGGCACGGCGTGAAGTATACGCTCGGCCACAACACCGGCACGGCCTCACTGCACACCGCGATGTTTGGGTGTGGGCTGGGCGTGGGCGACGAGATCATCTGCCAGAGCATGACCTTCTGGGCTTCCGTGCTGCAGGCCATGAACCTGGGCGCCACCATCGTCTTCGCCGATATGGACCCGGCGACGTTGACGCTCGATCCCGATGATGTCGAGCGGAAGATCACCCCGCAGACGAAAGTGATTATGGCGGTGCATTACATGGGATATCCGACCGACATGGACCCCATCATGGAAATGGCCAAGTCGCGGGGCATCAAGGTGATCGAGGACGTGTCCCACGCTCACGGCGCCCGATACAAGGGGCAACTCGTAGGCACCATCGGTCACGTGGGCGCCATGTCCTGCATGTCGGGCAAAGCGCTGGCCATCGGCGAGGCCGGGATGCTGATTACCGACGACCAGGAAATCTACGAGCGTGCAATCGCCTTTGGGCACTACGAGCGCACGCGACAGATTGAGCATCCTGACTTGCAGAAGCTCGCCGGACTCCCGCTGGGCGGGTTCAAATATCGCATGAACCAGCTGTCATCGGCGGTCGGCCGGGTGCAGCTGAAGCACTACCAGGAGCGCATGGAGGAAATCCAGCAGGCGATGAACTACTTCTGGGACCTGCTGGAAGGGGCGCCGGGGCTTCAGGCGCACCGCCCCTCGCCGGACTCGGACAGTACGATGGGCGGCTGGTACGCGCCACACGGTCTGTACGTGCCGGAGGAACTGGGCGGGTTGAGCGTGGAGGACTTCTGCGCTGCCGTCCGCGCCGAAGGGGCCAGTACCAGCGCCGGGGCAAACCTGCTGCTGCACCGGCATCCCGTCCTGAATGAGGCGGACGTGTACGGCCACGGCGCACCGACGCGCATCGCTCATGCCGACCGCGACGTGCGCCAGGGGCAGGATACCCTGCCGCAGACCGACTCCCTGCCGGAACGGGTGTATTCGATCCCCTGGTTCAAGCACTACCGCCCGGAGATCATCCGGGAGCACGCGGCGGCGTTCCGCAAGGTGGTTGCCCAAGCGGGAGCGCTGCTGGATCGGAGCTGATGCCCAAGGTTGACGGGTGCGGTGCGACCGACCTACACAGGATGCCGGCTCCCGTGTAGGGGCGCGGTTGATCGCGCCCAGGGCGCCATGAACGGTGCCCCTACCGCACTGGATTCCGGCCTGCGCCGGAATGACGGGGGATGTCTGGAATGACGAGGAGTGTAGAAGGCCAGGAGTTGGTCAATCCCTATGGCCGCCGGCTATACTCTGCCCTTGTGAAGGTTTTCACAAGGAGAGGAGCGGCCGCTCGCGCATCCTGAAACCCGGTGGCCGATCTGCTATACTTCGCGCTGCTCTTTGCTGCCCGGTGATTGAAGATAGCGGTGGGCAATGGGAAGCGGCTGGCGGGTACTCGGACTAGCAGCGCAATTCGGGTTCACGGTTGCCGGTCTGTTGCTTGGTGGCGCTTGGGTGGGCCATCTCATTGACGAGTGGGTCGGGAGCCGGGCGCTCTTCTTGATCCTGGGGATATTGGTTGGGCTAGGTTGCAGTCTCTACCTGATTTACCTCCTGTACCGGCTGCAGGTACAGCGGTAAGCCAGGTTGCGGAGTGGGCAGCAGGGCCTTTGCGTACAGCGAGTCACGCGGCAGGGTAGGGAGATGGAGAATTTTCACGCCAGCCTTGCTGGCGAGGGTATTTTCGAGATTGCCGGTTTCACCATCACCAACTCGCTCTTCACTACCTGGATCGTGATGGCCGTTCTGCTGGTACTGGCGTGGGTCGGCACGCGCAATGCTACGTTGGTCCCCGGGGGCCTGCAGAACCTCTGGGAGGCGATCCTGGAGTTCCTGCTGGGTCTTTGCACTGGGATGGCTCCGGCCTATGCGCGGACCATCTTCCCGCTCTTTGCGACGCTCTTCATCTTCATCGTCACTGCAAACTGGATGGCCCTGCTCCCGGGTGTCAACAGCATCACCATCCAGCCGCCGGAGGCGCACGCTGCGCTCTCTCTCGATGCCTTGGTGCCCACCGCGCATGCTGCTCCGCTCGATACGCCGGCACCAGCGCCGGCAGCAGCGGAAGAGGGTGAACATGCAGCTCCTATACCGCTCTTCCGCGCTGCCAATGCAGATATGAATACGACCCTCGCGATGGCCTTGATCGCGTTCATCATGATCCACGCTTCGGGTATCCGCGTGCATGGTGTCCTTGGCTATGCCAAGGAGATCGCTACACCGATCTTTCTCACCCCGGTCAAAGTCGTGATTGAGTGCTTTGTGCCCGTTTCGCTCTCGTTCCGTCTCTTCGGTAATATCTTCGGCGGGGAAATGCTCCTCACGGTGATGGCCTTTCCCGTCGTGGCCGTCCTCTTCATGCTCTTGGAGGTGTTGTTCGGTCTGATCCAAGCGATTATCTTCTCGATGCTCACCTTGGTCTTCACGGCGCTGGCCGTGACGGTGCCGGAGGGGCACGGTGACGCCGCTCACGATGGACACGATGGAGCGGAAGGCGCAGCGGCCCACTAGCATAGTAATCCAGGCGAATCACGCTCAACTCAGGATGGAGGCAGACGAAGATGGAAGGGGATGTTTCCAAGCTCGCCGCCGCACTGGCCATCGGCCTCGGTGGTATGGGACCAGGGATCGCAATTGGCATTGGTGCGGCCGCGGCCTTCTCCGCTATCGGGCGCAATCCCGACGCGGAGAATGCGATCCGGGGCGCAATGATCATCGGTCTCGGCTTGGCCGAGGCCGTTGCGATCTATGCGTTCGTGGTTGCGCTCGTGCTGGCCCTCGTAGTCTAAGCCGTTCGCTGGTGCTTGGTCGTCCTCCGGCAACGGCACGGTGGGGTAGCGGCGCTCCCTGGACGCGCTAGACCAGGGAGCGAGTTTCCGCGTCACAGCGGGCAGTGTTGCCGGGTGGTGTCCAGGTCGTGTTGCCCCGTTTGGCGAGCGGCCTACGAAGGCTGGTGCGCGGTAGTACATGCGTCTTGAGGTGCATGGATGTTTGAAGCGTTGGGGGTAAATTGGCAGCTGCTGCTCTTCCAAGTCATTAACTTTCTGATCCTCTTGTTTCTGCTCCACCGTATTCTGTACCGTCCGATCCTGCGGATGCTGGATCAGCGGCGTGAGCGTATCCGTGCGGACTTGGATGAGGCCCGGCAGCTACGCGAAGCAGCGGCGCAGGATCGAGCCACATACCAGCGTCAGCTGGAGCAAGTCCGCGACGAGTCGCGCGCTATTCTCGATGAGGCATCGAGCGTAGCCGAGCGTATCCGCGCGGAGGGGCGCATGCAGGCCAAAGAGGAGCAGGCTCGTGCGCTTCAGCGTGCCCGTGAAGCCATTCAACGGGAGCGAGATCATGCCATCGCCGAGCTACGGCGCGAGGTGGCCGATCTGGCCATTGACGCCGCGAGCCAAGTGATCCGGCGCAATCTCGATAGCCCTGAGCAGCGGCGCTTGGTTGAGGAAGTTTTAGCTGAGGTAGAGAGCCGATGACTCAGCGTGCCGTCTGCGTGGCGCCGGGCAGCAACCGCCGGGAGGGACGGGCGTAGATGCCGGCAGGGAGTGCGGGCAAGCGCTACGCCCAAGCGGCCGCTCAGATCGCGCGGCAGGCCGGGAGTTGGGCACGCTGGCGGCAAGATCTCGCCGTTATAGCGGAGGTGCTCCAGGATGAATCACTCCTGGCCATCCTCCAGGCGCCACGGGTCGGCCTGCCGCGAAAGCTGGAGCTGGTGGATAGCATCTTCGGGGGTGCCTTGACCACCGAAGCGATGAACCTGGTGCAGTTGCTCCTACGGCGGCGGCGCATCGGCCTGTTCGCCGACGTGCAGCACTGGTTCCTGGAGTTGGCGGACGTGGCGGAAGGGATCGAGCGCTACACGATCACCACCGCCGTACCGCTGACCGACGACCTGCGCGGGGCTGTGCAGCAGCGGCTCGAACGCGACGGCCGGCAGGCCGTCATGACGGAGCAAGTGAACCCGGACATTATCGGGGGACTGATGATCCGGCACAACGACCTCATCCAAGACTTCAGTGTGCGTAGCCGGTTGGAGGTGTTGCGCGAGCAGTTGGCGGCCGGTTCCTAGCCGCTGCAACCTTGCTACGCCGGGGGACACGCACAAGAAGAGGGAGCCAATGGGTATTCGCTCTGAAGAGATCGTCAAGATCCTACAAGACCAAATCCAAGCCTTCGATCACCCGGTACAGACGACGAACGTCGGTACGGTGATCGAGGTCGGCGATGGTATCGTCCGGGTCTACGGTTTGTCGCAGGCCCTCGCCGGGGAGTTGCTGGCTTTTCCTGGCGACACCATGGGCATGGCCCTCAATCTCGAAGAGGACGCCGTCGGCGCCATCATCCTCGGCTCCTACAGCCACATCAAGGAAGGCGACGAGGTGCAGACCACCGGACGCATCGCCGAAGTGCCGGTCGGCGAGGCGCTGCTTGGTCGCGTGGTCAATGCGATCGGAGAGCCGGTAGACGGCAAAGGACCGCTGGGGACGACCGAAACGCGCCGGGTGGAGCTGATCGCGCCGGGCGTCATTCGCCGCGAGTCGGTGAATACCCCCATCCAGACCGGCATCAAGGCCATTGACGCGATGATCCCGATTGGTCGCGGCCAGCGAGAGCTTATCATCGGTGATCGCGGTACTGGGAAGACCGCCATCATCGTGGACACGATCATCAACCAACGCGAGACCGGCGTCGTCTGCATCTACGTGGCCATCGGCCAAAAAGAAAGCCAGATTGCCCAGCTCGTGAATACCTTAGAAGAACACGGCGCGATGGACCACACTATCATCGTCGTCGCGTCCGCAGCGGCGCCGAGTCCGATGCAGTATCTCGCCCCGTATAGCGGCTGCTCGATGGGGGAGTATTTCCGCGACAGTAGTCGTGACGCCTTTATCGCCTACGATGACCTCACGAAGCACGCTTGGGCCTATCGCCAGGTATCGTTGCTCTTGCGCCGGCCACCGGGCCGCGAAGCGTATCCCGGCGATGTGTTCTATCTGCACTCCCGCCTCTTGGAACGGGCCGCCAAGCTATCGCCGGATTACGGCGGTGGCTCGCTGACGGCCTTGCCCGTGATCGAGACGCAGTTGGGCGACGTGACTACGTACATCCCGACCAACGTGATCTCCATCACGGATGGACAAATCTATCTCGAAACCGACCTTTTCATGGGCGGTACACGCCCGGCCATCAGTGTGGGCTTGTCCGTCTCCCGCGTCGGCGGGGATGCCCAAACGCGGGCCATGAAAGCCGTGGCGGGCAGCCTGCGTCTGGATTTGGCCCGCTTCCGCGACCTGGCCGCGTTCGCGCAGTTCGGCTCCGACCTTGACCGGGCCACACAGCGCGAGCTGGACCGGGGCTACCGGCTGACCGAGCTACTCAAGCAGGGTCAGTATGCCCCGATACCGTTCGAGGAGCAGGTGATGTCTATCTTCGCCGGGGTCAACGGCTACCTCGACTCGGTGCCCGTGGAGGAAGTCGGCCGCTTCGAGCAAGAATTCCTCCAATACATGCGTACCGGTCAGGCGGCGGTCGGCGAGGCCATCCGCAACGAGTCGGAGATCAGTGAAGCAACGGAGCAGGCGCTCCGTGAAGCGCTCGCGCAGTTCATCGAGAATATCTGGAAGTCCGCAGCCGAGGAAGCGTCGGAACCGGCAGCGGCAGGCTAAAGAGGTAACGGGACCGGCCTCCACCCTAGCCCTCCCCCGTGCTAACGAACCGGGGAGGGAACTGCTGTCTCCCTGCGGAGCGGGGGGGCCACCGGGGGGGGCCAAGTACCCAGGCAACGAGGTCGTCAACTGTGGCAACGCTGCGTGATATCCGCCGTCGCATTCGATCCATCCGCAACACGAGCCAGATCACCCGCGCGATGGAGCTGGTCGCAGCATCGCGGCTGCGCCGTGCCCAGCAGCGGGTCGCGGCGACGCGGCCCTATGCGGAGAAGATACGGGAGTTGCTGGCCGGGTTGACCGGGCAGATCAGTGGCGATGAGGACTCCGCCCTCCACCCCTTGTTGGAGCAGCGCCCCATCCAACGCAGTGTCGTCATCGTGTTCACAACCGACCGTGGGCTGTGTGGTGCGCTGAACAGCAACCTCGTGCGCCGCACCCTCCAACTGGCGCGGGAAGCGCGGGCGCAAGGGCGCGAGTTGGATGTCGTGACCATTGGGCGCAAAGGCCCCCAGCGCTTGTGCAATGAGCCGGTGCAGATCGTCTCGCAGTTCCACGATATCGGCTATCAGCCAACGCTGGACGATACTGCCGATATCGCTCGCTTCGCTATCGAGAGCTATCTGGAGCACACCTATGACGAGGTGCGCGTCCTCTATCCGCGATTCGTCTCGATGCTACGACAGGTGCCAACGGACTATACGCTCCTGCCGATTGCTCCTCCGCAAGCCGCGGAGGCTGACGCGGACGATGGTGCGGCAGATAGCCCCCGGCGCGATATTTCGCTGATCTACGAGCCATCGGCGCCGGAAGTCTTGGCCCAGCTTCTGCCACGCTACGTCGGGGTCGTGATCTACGAGACCATTCTGGAATCCGTGGCCAGTGAGATGAGCGCCCGCATGGTAGCGATGCGTAACGCGACGGAAAATGCCACCGAGCTGCTCCGCGATCTCCAGTTGAACTACAACAAGGCGCGGCAAGCAGCGATCACCCGGGAGATGATTGATGTCACCTCGGGGATGCTCACGGCCTGAACCGGCTGGCCGGCGACGACGAACGCGAGCTAGTGGATATTGAGGAGAGGGCAAGGTTATGACTGCGGCAGCTACCGGAGCCACAGGCAAGGTCGTCCAGGTCATTGGTGCCGTCGTTGACTGCGAGTTCCCGGCGGAGCAGCTCCCGGCGGTGTTCAACGCGCTGGAGATTCAACAATCTACGACGAACGGCGCCGGCGATGAGCCGTCCAACCTGGTGCTTGAGGTCGAGCAGCACCTCGGGAATAACTGGGTCCGTTGTGTGGCGATGGACTCTACGGAAGGGCTGAGTCGTGGCGTGGAGGTCGTGGACACCGGCTCCCCGATTACGGTGCCGGTCGGCCCGCCCACACTGGGCCGCATCTTCAACGTCCTCGGTGACGTGATAGACGAGGGCGATCCGGTCACTGTCGAGCAACGCTACCCCATTCACCGGTCGCCTCCCTCGTTCGAAGATCAGAGCGTCCAGCGCGAGATGTTCGAGACGGGCATCAAGGTGGTTGATCTGATTGCCCCCTTCACCCGTGGGGGGAAAACCGGCCTCTTCGGTGGGGCCGGGGTGGGCAAGACCATCACCATGCAGGAGCTGATCCGCAATGCCGCCGCCGAGCATGGCGGCTACTCGGTCTTCTGCGGCGTAGGCGAGCGCAGCCGTGAAGGCAACGACATGTACCGCGAGATGCAGGAGCGCGGGGTGCTCGACAAGACTGTCTTGGTGTATGGGCAGATGAACGAGCCGCCGGGGGTGCGGCTGCGGGTCGGGTTGTCGGGTTTGGCAATGGCCGAATACTTCCGCGATGAGGAAGGGCAGGACCTGCTGCTCTTCATTGACAACATCTTCCGCTTCACGCAGGCGGGGTCCGAGGTCTCGGCACTCCTCGGACGGATGCCATCGGCCGTCGGCTATCAACCGACGCTCGGCACCGAGATGGGCGAACTGCAGGAACGCATTACCTCGACGAGCAGTGGTTCGATCACCTCGATCCAAGCAATCTTCGTGCCGGCCGACGACTACAGCGACCCGGCGCCGGTGACCGCCTTTGCCCACCTCGACGCGAACGTGGTGCTGGAACGCTCGATCTTCGAGCGCGCGATCTTCCCGGCGATGGACCCCCTGGCCTCGACCTCGCGCCTGCTCGATCCGGCCGTCGTCGGCCAGGAGCACTATGATGTCGCCCGCGGCGTGCAGCAGCTGCTCCAGCGGTACAAAGACCTCCAAGACATCATCGCCATTCTCGGCGTGGAGGAGCTGTCGGACGAGGACCGGGTCGTGGTCCATCGCGCGCGCCGCATCGAGCAGTTTTTCTGCCAACCGATGTTCGTTGCGGAGGTCTTTACCGGGCAGGAGGGGCGGTTCGTACCCGTCCCTGAGACCGTGCGCGGGTTCCGCGAGATTCTCGACGGGCAGCACGATCACCTGCCGGAACAGGCATTCCGCATGGTCGGGACCATTGACGAGGCCATCGAGAAGGGCCGTGAACTCGGCAGCGATGAGGAGTAGGCAGCCGTGCCCACTACACAGCTCGCAATCGTGGCAGCGGAGCACAACGTCTTTGCCGGCGAGGCGGACATGGTCTTGGCGCCCAGCGCCGCCGGCCAGTTGGGTATCTTGCCCCGCCACGCGCCACTCCTGACCCTGCTGGTGCCCGGAACCCTGCACATTCGACAGGGCGATTCCGAGCGCCTGCTCGCCATCAGTGGCGGCTTTCTGGAGGCTGACCAAACGCACATCACCGCCTTGGTGAACTCGGCGGAGTGGGCAGAGGAAGTAGATACAGCGCGCGCGGAAGCCGCCGCCGGTCGCGCGCGACAACGCCTCCGCGAGCGCGATCCTGGCACTGACTTGGTCCGCGCAGAGGCGGCGCTACGACGATCAGTGGCACGCCTCAAGACCGCCGAGCGCGCCGCCCGGGTTAGCCGGCGCGACCTCAGCCAACCCTAGCGCTCGGTCAACCTGCCGTCATTAGTCGTCCGCCTCACCTCTGCCCGGCTCCGCCGGACTTCCCCTCCCCACATGGTGGAGAGGGGCTGGGGGGGTGAGGCGCAGCCGCGCACGAGCGCCGCTCGTATGTATTCTGGCTTGCATCGCCGCAATGACACCGGGCACAATGCAAGCAGGCCGCAGTTGCGCCGGCAAGCGGCCAACAGTCGGAAGGTGTGACACGTGACGCGACAAGTCGTAGCTCCAGGCTTCATGCAGCGGCTGGCAGGAGCAGCGCCCGCTCCCGCTCCAAACAATGGCCAGGGTGAGACTCCCTCCCGTGGCGGGCGTCTCGTCGTGCGCGGGCGGCGACGCCTCCGGGGGGAGATCAGCGTCAGAGGCGCCAAAAACGCCGCGTTGCCGATGATGACCGCTGCGCTGCTGACGAGGGAGCCTGTCACGCTCGAAGGCGTACCCGATATTGAGGACGTACACACGCAGGCCGCCCTGCTGCGGTCGCTGGGAGCCACGGTGGATTGGGACCCGACGGCCCATCGCATGACTATCGTCGCGGACACGCTGACCAGCGCGGCGCTGCCAACACCGTTAGCGCAGAGTGTCCGCACCTCGTTTCTCTGCCTGGGGCCGCTCCTCGCCCGTACCGGCACCGCAGCGCTCTCCCGGCCCGGTGGCTGCAATATCGGTGAGCGCCCGGTTAACGTAGACGTGCGTGGCCTCGCGGCCATGGGCGCCGAGATCATCCAGCAAGACGGTGCCTACCTCGCCCAGACCCGCGGCCTGCAAAGCGCCGTGATTTACCTCGACTACCCCAGTGTCACCGGGACGGAAAATCTGATGATGGCCGCCTGTCTCGCCGAGGGCACAACCGTCATTAAACATGCAGCGTGCGAGCCGGAGGTCGTAGCGCTGGCGGAGCACCTGACCCGGATGGGCGCGATGATTCATGGCGCCGGCACTCCCAAGATCGAGGTGCTGGGGAGAGAATCGCTCTACAGTGCTCGGTCGCGGGTCATCCCCGACCGACTGGAAGCGGGCATGTTTGCGATTGCCGCGGCGATCAGCGGTGGCGACGTGGGCATCCGAGACGTAATCCCGGAGCATCTGGACGCCGTGACCTACAAGCTACGCGAGTGTGGTGTCGAGGTGCTGGAACACGAGGACCGCTTGGAAGTGCGTTGGCGACGCCCGCTGCGGGCCACCGAGATTCAGGCCATCCACTACCCCGGCTTTCCGACAGACATGCAGGCGCCATTCGCAGTGTTGATGACGCAAGCCCAGGGCACCAGTGTCATTCACGAGCGAGTCTTCGAGAACCGGCTGCTCTACGCGGCCGAGGTGGCAAAGCTAGGAGCCAGAATTGACGTAGAATCACAGGTTACGGCGCATGTCCACGGCCCGGTACGACTCCGCGGCACGACCGTTGCGGCGCTTGATCTCCGCTGCGGCATTGCCCTCGTGCTCGCCGGCCTCGCGGCCGAGGGAACGACCGTGGTGGAAGAGGCCGGCCATATCCGGCGCGGCTATGAGCAGCTTTCCGAACGCCTCGTCAGCCTGGGAGCGGAGCTAGAGGCCGTTGCCTAGCCTGGGGTATGCGCCGCAGGACATGACGCCGGAGACAGGGAGCCGGATACCTTCCACCACCAGCTATGATGCTCACCACCCGGCGCAGCACAGCAGCAGCGTTGACGACCAGATCATGTTTGCTCGACAGATCGGCATTGACCTCGGTACAACCAACGTCCTCGTCTATCTGCGCGGCCGCGGCGTCGTCGTGAACGAACCGTCGGTCGTTGCGGTCTCGCCCGGCGACCGGCGCATGGAAGCGGTCGGCGACGAAGCGTTGCAGATGTTGGGGCGCTCCGCGGAATCCTTGGATGTGGTCCGTCCGCTGCGGCATGGCGTCATTGCCGACTATTTCGTCACCGAGGCGATGCTGCGCTACTTCATCGAAAAGGTCTGTGGCCGCTTCCGCTTGCTGAAGCCGGTCGTGATGATTGCGGTTCCGGCAGGCGCAACCGGCGTCGAGCTACGGGCAGTGGATGAGGCCGCGCTGGCCGCCGGCGCGCGCGCGCCGGTCTATTCGATCCAAGAGCCACTCGCTGCCGCCATTGGCGCCGGCCTCTCCATCTCGGCTCCGAGTGGTAATCTGATCGTGGACATTGGCGGCGGCACGACCGAGGTGGCAGTGATCTCGCTCAACGACGTGGTGGTGATGCATGCCGAACGGATCGGTGGCTCCCAGTTAGACGAGGACATTGCAACCTATATCCGGCGCAAGCACAGTCTTCTCGTCGGCGACCGAACGACGGAAGAGGCCAAGATCGCGGTAGGCAGCGCGCTGCCCCTGCAAGCGACTCAGCGCTTCGAGATTCGCGGCCGCGATATCGTCTCCGGACTCCCGCGCACCGTCACTATCGGCTCGGAGGAGGTCACCGAGGCGATGCGCGAAACCCTCATGCAGATCATTGGTGCCATCAAGACCGTCTTGGAGCGGACCCCGCCCGAGCTAGCGGCCGACATTATTGACAAAGGGATTGTGCTCACCGGTGGTGGCGCCCTGCTCCGTCAGCTGGACCGGTTTGTGACCTTCCACACCGGTGTACCGTGTCATGTGGCCGAGCAACCGTTGAACTGCGTCGCGCTCGGCACGGGCCTGGCGCTCGAACATCTGGATGTGCTACGTAAGAGTCTAGCCCCGGCACGCAGCCGCGCGAGCTAACAGCGGCCGAACAGGGAAAAGACTGCATGGTGTATCGGCCGGATCAGCCAAGCCGAAGGGGAGGAAGCAATGAAGGTTGACGAGTTCCTCGCAGAGGCACGAACGACCCTGGAGACACAGGAGCAGCAGGCAGTGGCGGCTGCGCCCGACGATTACATGGCGATGATGGCGCGCTTTCCCATCAACTGCCGGCGGCAGTTCCTCGACTGGCTCGGCGATGGGAGCGATATTCCTCATGACGACTTTCCGCGCATCCTGGCGCGGGTAGCCGGACGCAATGAAATCCACGACCGCGGGGGCCTCAGCCCCACCTACGCCCAGCAGCTGCTCGAAGGCTGGCGCGAGAGCCACGCCCACGAGTAGTAGGTAGCACCCCTCGCCTCTCTCGGGCCGCCGGTTCCACTGTAGGCAGGCGGACGTTCCCGCCAGTACTCACCCCCAACTGCGCCCGGCCGGCTGCCGGGTGCCAAGGGCACGGCGCCCCTCGTGCCGATATACTATGCCTCTATGCACACGCTCCCGATGACACCGGCAGAACGCTGGCTAGGCCTGCTGGCGGCCGCCTTCCTGGGCGCCACGACCATCTGGCTGGAGTTGACACTCGTCCGGCTGTACTCGTATCTGTACCCGGCGTGGCTAGTGTTCCCCTTGGTGAGTCTCGTCACGTTGGGGCTGGGTGTCGGCGGACTCCTGGGCCGCCGCTACGTCTGGAGTGCGCCGTGGTGGACCGCGTCGTGGGCTGCGGCATGCGCCGCGGCGAGCGTGGCGCTCCTCACTTTCGCTGGTAGCGCCGTGACGGGCTTCCCCTCCGTCGCGCTGCTGGTGCTGGGGCTAGGCTTTCTGGCGCCCTTCACGGCGCTTGGCGCGGCGGTGAGCATGATACTCCGCCGCGGCGCCCTGCTGGCCGGTTTCATCATCAGTGGCTACTTGCTCGGCGCCGGCGCCGCCGCGCTCGGATATGCGCCGCTGCTGAACCTCGTGGGCTGGCCGGGGGGGATTGCGCTGGCTACCGGCCTCCCAGGAATTGCCGCGGTTACGCTCTTGGTACTCGCCGTGCGCGAAGCAGCCACTCGGCGTAGACCGGACGACGCTCCGGCGCCGGCAGTGACCTACCGCGTCGCCCTTGTCGGTGGGTCGAGCCTGGCGGCAGTGCTGGTGGGAGGCATCGCCCTAGTCGCTCCGGACAGCATCGCGTTCCATCCTGGGGGTATCGGTGTGTCGAAGGCGCTCTTTCAGCGTGTGCAGTCTAGGGAGGGTGCCGAGAGGGTCGTCACCTCGACGTGGAACGCCTTCGCGCGGACCGACGTCACGCAGTCGCCGGACAATGCGCGCCAGCAGTGGCTCTATGAAGATGCCGCCGCGCCGGTCTCGATCCTCCCCGACCAAGACCTGTCGGCCGCCGAGCAGCTACGGGAGCACATTGGGTTTGCGCCCTTCGCCCTCCCGGGGGGCCACGACCGCGTACTGACGCTCGGGGCCGGGGCTATCCAGGCCGCCATGTTCGCCGTGCTCGGCGGCGCGAACGAGATTACCGTCCTGGAGAGCGATGCCGGACGAGCTGACGCGCTCCGTCAGCTGCTGCCATTGAGTAGGGGGCAAACGAGGGTGCGCCTCGCAGTGCAGGCCCCGCGCACGTATCTACAGGCGTCACGATCCGGCTACGATGTCATCTATCTGGTTGTTCCCAGCACCGGCGCCGCGCAGCTCGGTGGACGCGCCGCGGCGGGCGCATCCCTGCTCACCGCCGAGGCGTTCTCGTCCTACCTCAATCACCTTCGGCCCGAGGGTCGCTTGGTGCTCCAGTTGCAAGACGAGCGCGACCTCTTTCGGGCCTTTGGCACCGCCTTTGCGATCTTCCTGGCTCAGGGAGAAACACCACTCGAAGCAATACGGCACATGGTCGCGCTGCGACACACCAGCGCTACTGCCGACGACGGTCGCTCGCTCACGGAGCCGGTACTCATCATTCGCAGAATCTCGCACGATGCGGGTGATGTGGATGCGCTCACGCAGGCGCTTGCCGAGCACCCCATCTACGTCGTGCTGTTCATGCCCTTTCTGGAAGGCTCGTCGCCCCTAGGTGCTTACGCCATTGACCATACGGCGGTCCCGGCTGCCACGCCCTTCAATGTGCGACCGGCCACCGACGACTACCCCTTCTTCTATGAATTCAGCAAGCGCGTACCAGGGCGCTATGTGCTCGTGCTGGTGGCAGTCGGCATCGTGCTCGCCGTTGCCTTCAGCAGCCTACGCGAGCCGCCCGCGCCACCAGCTCCCGAAAGCACACTGTCAACGAGCGACGATCTCAGCGAGGGCACACCATGGCGTCTGGTGCTCTTTGTCGGCTGTGCGGCGCTCGCTGCGGCGCTCGCCGGTCCGCCACTGCTGCACCGGCTGGCGCCGCTCCTAGGGGGAACGGGAGCGGCCAGCACGCTCGGGGTGGGGAGCCTCCTGTTGGGCGGCGCACTGGCGGCAGCCGTGACCCAGCGTATCCGGCTGGTCACGGCACGATTACTCATCGGCTGGGCTGCGCTGGTAGCCGGCCTCCTGCTCGTGACGAGCCGGGAAGTATTGCCGCTGTTGGCAACGTCGCTCGCCGGTCAAGCGGCACCGGTGCCGCTGGCAGTCGCGTTGGCGCTCGTGGTTCCGGTCGGCTTTGCCTCCCACACTGCCTTGCCCAGTCTAGTCCGGCTCGCCAGCGCGACGGGCCAGGCATCGGCGGCACCGTTGCTGTGGGGCACGCTAGGTGGGTGTCTCGTGCTTGGCTCGGCATTGGGGATGGTGCTGGCGCTCCAAATCAGCCTGGTGTGGTGCTCGTATGCAGCAGCCTTACTCTTCTTTGTGCTGTTCCTGCTGGTCGGCCTGCGGATCGTCCGCTTCGACCGCGATGAGCCTACCCCAACTACCACACAGGACGCCGACGCCGACGCGCTGTTCCGGCGGCCGACCAGTACCCCATAGGTGGGCCGTTGGCAGCACACCGCGCTCAAGACTGCCGAGGGTGAGTAGTAGTCCGCGCACCACTAACTAGAGAGCATCATCATGAAGTACAAGCCCTTCTTGCGCCAGGACTTGCCGCACCGACTTGCCGCACATGCTCGGCGATGCGTATAGCACGACGTGCCTCGACACCCGTCACGTCCTCAATCTCGCTAGGGTACCGAGTAGTGATTGCGAAAGGAGTCAGTGCTTCAGCTTCCTGTAGAGAATCAGCCCAGGAACCTTGCTCGGAGCAAAGCTCCAATAGTCGTGCGATGTTATGGGTAAAAGGGAAATCCACTCCTCGCAAAACTAGATATGCTTTGAGATGTTTCTCAGCGCATTGCTGGGCATGATAGGCAATCAGATGGTTGGGGCTATTCTGGAGTTTTAAGCCGTGACGAGCTAAACGTAGGTCATCGTCACCATAGCGTAGCCACTTGTGTACCCAGGACAGCACGTCACGCTCACGGCTGCTCATAGAGCACCCGGCCTTCCCGCCAAGCCGGTCGTGAGATCGTGCCGGGGATATGTCGGTCCCGCTCGAACTCCTCGGGGGTGAGTACGATGACATCCCGGGCAAAGCCTAGCCCGCGCAACGCACGATCCATCGCCACCATCAAGGCGCGACGGTTGCCTGTGGTGGAACAGACAACGAGGATATCCACATCGCTATGATGGTCGGCAGTCCCACGCGCCTGTGAGCCAAAGAGGATCACGCGCTCCGGTGCGAACTGCGTAACCAACCGCTCCGTGGCGAGGCGCAGCACCTCATCGCTCGGCATATTGAACCTCGGCAACTGCGACGCGGTTACTCGTCGCTCATGCTGAGGCGGTCTTCCTCCGAGAGGTGCGCCACCGTTTCCCCGGTGGCGAGGAAGGTGCGGGTGACGCGGGTGCCGCCGTAGCACCAGAGGAAGCGCATCATCTCGCCGCTCTCGTTGCGAAAGCAATGCACCGTCCCGGCGGGGGCGTACACCGTGTCATACGGACGCACGGTGTACTGTTTCCCGTCCACCTCGCACACCGCTTCGCCTTCCAGCATCGTGATCGACTCTTCGACGTTGTGCGTGTGCAGCGGCACCGCCGCGCCAGGCTCGAAGACGGTGATGCCGTTGCTGATGCCCGCAGCACCGGTACGGGCGCCCAGCAGAGGATACGATTCGAGGCCGCTACCACGGTCAACCGGCGCCTGCTCGCTGGGTCGGACAATACATGGCTCGCTCATCTGTGCTCCTTACCTTTCCGCTGGGCCACTCGCGCGGATGTCGCACCGCTCGGCTGCAGCCCGAACACGCCGTTCGGTTGTACCATTGCGGCGACGCTACGACAACCGCACCCGGCGCCCGTGGTTACGCCCAGAGGGCGGCGGAGAGCCGGTTCCAGTCGTCCAGCGTGAGCGTCTGCGCCCGCTGCGCCGGGTCAATGCCGGCCGTCGCCAGCGCCGTGTGGATACGCTCTGCCCCCACGCCGAGGGTGCCTAAGGCATTGTGCAGTTGTTTGCGCCGGTTGGCAAAGCCGGCCTCGACCGTCTGCCAGAAGCGCGCTGCGGTGGGCCGGAGTGGTGCCGGAGGCGTCCGTCGCGGTACCAGGTGGACCACCGCGCCAGCGACCTTGGGCGGTGGAAAGAACGCCTCGGGTGGTACGCGTGCAACAAGCTCGATAGCGGCAGCGAACTGTGCCCTGACCGACAGCAAACTCATCTGACCCGGTCGAGCCGCCAAGCGCTCGCCTACTTCGCGCTGGACCATCACCAGCATATCTTCCGGGGGATACCTCGCCGCAAGCAGCTGCAAGATCGCCGGCGTCGCGACGCTATAGGGCAGGTTCGCAACGAGCCGGTAGGGCTGTGCCTCAAAGTACCGTTCGATATCAAGCGTCAGGATATCCTGATGGATGACGCGCAGATTGGCTGCCGGGCAGGTGGCCGCCAACACCGCTACCAAGCGCTCATCAATCTCGACCGCTATGACTTCCCCGGCGCGGGTGACGAGCTCGCGGGTGAGCGTCCCGATGCCAGCGCCAATCTCCAGCACCCGGTCGGTAGGACGCACCGCCGCGGCGGCAACAATTCGGTCGAGAATGCTGCGCTCCGCGAGCAGGTGCTGACTCTGCCCGCGGTCGAGCCAGATGCCATACTGCGAGAGGAGCGCGCCGATGGTGGCCGGATCACTCAGGTCGGCGTCCGCCAGCACAAGGGGACGCCGACGGTAGGCATCCGGAGCCGCTGAAGATCGCTGGCGCTGGCGGCGCCGCGGCCTGGCCGTGTGCTGAGTACGCGGCGCCTGCGGATGGCCGGAGTAGTCAGCTGCCACGGGTAGCTATTCCAGGATATACACCGGGAGGGTGCGCCGGCCCCACTGCAAGGCCTCTTGCTCGGTGTTGTAGAACAGGTCAATCCGGCGGCCGACAATAGCGCCCCCGGTATCTCCGGCCACGCCAAAGCCGTAGTCGGGAACATACAGGCGCGTGCCATACGGAATGATGTCCGGGTCAACGGCGATAATGCCTGGCACCGCCCGCTGACCTGTTGACGTGACCCCATACCACCGATCACCCCGCTCCTTGCCGGTGCTCTGGGGCCCAGCCTCGTAACCTGTAGCCACTACGCGCAGGACACGGCTGACCGCGAGGGTGTCCGAGGCCACTGCGCCGTAGCCCGGCACGAGGCGTGTCGCAACTTCCAGGGTCGCCGTCGGCCCGGAGAGACGCCTGGTACCGAAGGCCACCATGTCCGCACGCGGCATGGTCAGCATGCGATCTTCAGCTATTCTCCGGGAGACCACCTGACCGTCCTCGGTGAATGTCTCGATTCGCCGCAGGAGGGTGCCTGGCGATCCATACTGCACCTGGCGCCGCAAACCCAGCGGCAGATTGGGGTCGTCTACGCGGCGGACCTCGAAAGGCACGACCTCTTGCTGGTCTTCCTTATACTGGCGGACGCGGATTACCCGAATCCCGGCTGCCTCCGTCACCGGGTCCGTGAGCGCCGGCTCGATGCGATCCAAGGGGCCAAGCGTAATCCCGGCCTCGGCGAGCGCCTGCTGCACCGTCAGCGCATGGGTACGAACACTGACCACGAAATCCTTGCCACTAATACGGATAGTCTGCGCCGACACGAGGGGCGCATCAAGCTCAGGTGACGGTGGCACTATCTGGCCTGGTGTCAAGTGGTCTTCCGGATGGGTAGCCACCCCCACACCATCAGCAGGCGACACCCCACCGACAGTGCGGGCCACCGCAATCAGCGTGGTCTGGGGACCGTCGTCCATGAAGGGAAAGGAGACTGTACGCTGGACGCCGTACCACAGACCGGCCAGCACAACAAGCAGACTCAACGGCGCCCACAGCGGCGTAGTACGAGTGTTCCCAGCGCGAATCTGGCGCGCCAGACCGGGCGAGGTCCGGAGGGCAACCTGTTCCGGTGGCCATAGAGTGACGGGCCAGCCCGAAACAGACCCCCAAAGCGGGAACAGCGCAAAACGCGACCACACTCCACGGCCGAAACTACCGATGAACTGGCGCCAGCCCTGACCTGGCTGATCAGAGCGGCGCAGTGCCCGGCTCCGGGACAGCCCCGCGGACCGGTTTCGCGGAGAGCTAACCACCTTCACGTGATCGCCTCGCTCAACGGGACGGAACGGGACCGGGCAGCCAAGCCACGCCGGTCCGGCTTTGGACTACACCGGCAACAGTACGCCGCCCGTAACTATGCCGGCAATAATCCGCTCTAGGATTACGCAACATCTTGCTATCGCTAGGGCTGTGCGCCGTCGGCACCCATGATTGTGTCGGCTTGGTCAGACTCTGTGTTATGCGCGAGTATACTAGACTGCGCTTCCGGATGCAAGAGTGCGGAGAGCGGGGGGCTACCTATCAGTATGAATGGCTGCCTTTCCAGAGAGCAAGGCGGTTAAGGCAAAGGAGCAGCAACTAGCCAGGATGGCCCCGGTCGCGCTTCTACTCCCAGCGTTCGCCGTTCCGCGTCGGCACAAGAAGCACCGCATCTTCCAGTCCTACTATGCTGTGGTGGCAAGGATACTGCCTAGGGAGTGTGCCGGTTCCGTCACCGTGGACACACCATGTCATCGAGCGCCCGTACGGAGCGCTACCGGCGCGACGCGAGCGCCAACGCTCTGGGGAGTCTCCATTACAGACCGAGTATGAGCGCGGTCGGTACGGTAGCCGGGTACAAGCCACGACGCGCTACTCGTTGGGCTGCATGCGTTGACCGCCTCGGTTTGGGCCAGTAGACTATACGACGGGGCCAGCGCGGTTCGACTGAGCATTCACCAAGAGGGAATGTAAGCATTACTGTCCAGCGCTTGGCCCGCCCTCGAGGATCTCCGCAGGCTCTTCCGCTGTCGGTGTCTACTGTGTTAGCCTTTACGCGGCGTTTTGGCGTGCTTACCAGCATCCTGGGTGGCATCCTGCTCGTTGGCCTCCTCATCTTTGCCCTAGCGCTCGGCTACCACCTGCGTCACCGCCAGCAGGTCTTCCCAGGGATCCATTTCGCGGAGATTGACCTCCAAGGCTTGCGTCAGCCGGAGGTGGACCTGCTCATACAAGCCCGGTTGGCTGCCTACGTGGACGCCCCCCTCACGCTATCCGGCCTGGGGAGGGAGTGGCATCCGACGGTCGTCCAACTCGGGATGCGCATTAGCACGGCGCAAATGGCCAACGACGCGCTCGGGCTGGGGCGCAGTGGCGGGTTGCTCGACCGCCTTTTGGTGCCCTTTCAGCTACGTCTGCGGCCGGCGACACTACCACTCCGGGTGTCGTTTGATGAGGAAGTCCTGCGGGCGTATGTGCAGACCATCGCCGCCGAGGTTGACCGGGCGCCGGTAGAAGCCGACCTCACCTTGCAGGGTGATCGGGTCGTTTCGGTAGCTCCCACGACCGGCCAACAACTGGCGGTCGCGGAGACACTTCAGCACATCAAGAATATCTCGCCCTATCCAACGGCCCATCAGCGCATCGAGCTAGCTATCGTACCCGTGCGGCCGGTGCTCGGCGACGCCGAGTTGCAAGCTGCCACCGCGTTGACGAGTAATGTCCTGAGCGGGCCGCTGCTCCTCCGCCATGAGGCGCGAACGTGGACCATTGGGCTGGAACAGCTGCGGCGCTGGCTGGGATTTCAGCGCACCGCAAGCAACCCTAGATCAAGTCCAGGGCAGGCTAGGCAGGCAGCGTTGATGCCAGCACTCGCCAAGGGCCAGGTGGCCGCGTTTATCGCCACCATTGCCCAACAGATTGACGATCCGCCGCAGGATGCCCGCCTGCTGCGGGAGAGCGCCACCAGCTTGCAGGTGTTGCGCCCCGGTAAGCCCGGGCTGGTTGTGGATCGAGACGCTGCGCTAGAGCGCATCTTGGCGGCGTCCTTGTCCGCAGATCAGCGCGAAGTCATCCTGCCCGTGCGGGTCGCGGAGCCGACGTTTAGCGGCAAGGAAGCCGATGTACTCGCGTTCCAGGACCTTCTGGCCGACGGGCGTTCCACCTTTCTAGGCTCGCCTCACGAGCGCGCGAATAATATCCAGGTGGCCGCAGGCAACGTGAATGGCGTGGTCATTCCGCCGGGCTACGACTTCTCGTTCCTGCGCGAGATCGGCCCGATCACGAAAGCAGCCGGCTATCTGGCAAGCCTGATTATCCAAGGGGATGCGACGGTACCCGGCATCGGTGGCGGCGTGTGCCAAGTCTCGACAACCGTGTTTCGCGCGGCGTTCTGGGCCGGTCTGCCGATTGTCGAGCGTAACCAGCATTCCTATCGGGTGAGCTACTACGAGCAGGATGGCACACCGCCTGGCCTCGATGCAGCGGTCTACGATCCGGGAGTAGACCTCCGTTTCCGCAACGATACCGGGCATCCGGTCCTGCTGCAATCCTCGGTTGATCCGGTGAGCGGCACGTTGATCTACCAATTGTATGGGACCCGCACCGGGCGGCAGGTCCGGCTCGAGGAGGTTGATATTCGCAATCGCCAGGAGCCGGACGAGCCGCTGCCGGACGAGCCGGACCCCAGCCTGCCGCTGGGCGAGCGCAAGCAGGTGGAGTGGGCCACCGAGGGGATGCACGTGGCGATCACTCGGTCTATCGTCGAAGGGGATAACCAGCCCATCAAGGACACGTTCGCGAGTAACTTTGTCCCGTGGCGGGAAAAGTGGCTCGTTGGCGCAGAGCCAACACCCACGCCAACCGTGACACCTACCGGCACCCCGGCGACGGCTACGCCATCCCCGCCGGTGACGGCCGCACCGACACCGGCGGGCTAACCGCCCGCTGCATAGGTGTCGTGGCCCCCACCCTAACCCTCCCCCATGCTGACGCACAGGGGAGGGAACGTGCCGTCCCCCCACTCCGCAGGGGGACTATAGGGGGGCCACACTCCCCTACTTGACCTCGATACTGCGCTCGATATACCCCTTCATCTTGGCGTATTGGACATGCTTACGCACCTGCTCGACCGAGAGGCCGGTCTCGTCGGCGGCGGCCGGGGTATCAATGAGGGCATTATCTTTGGCCATCCGCTCGATGATTGGGAGCGCACGCTGGCGTCCGGCAACATAGGTCCATCCCCAATACGCCAACGCCGCCCCGATGACAACGAGGGCAAGCCCCACGAGCATGGCGATGATGTTGTCACCGCCGAATCCTCCGGGGAGGGTTGACACCAGGACAATCACTCCCAACACGACAATGACAACGCCACCAATCAAGCGTCCCATGATCCTCCCCCTGACTCGCGCCTAGCTGCAGCGCGAGCGTCTCATTGCAATCGGCAACGGCACGGCCGCCACTCCCGTCGGCCCCGGAGGCTTGCCGGGCACACTTGCCGCGCCCCCCCGGTACTGCGGTAGGCACTATGCAACCTGGAGGCAGTCGAGTCAAGGAGCGGCTCGCGGCCTGGTCACTCACCACTGACTAGGCCCCCCCTATGCTCCGCCTCTACCGGCACCGAAGCCGTAACGAGGTTGTAACGGCAGCGTAACCGCAGCCGCGACCGGGGGGACGTATACTAGCCATAGTGTCACTAGCGTAGTTTGATG
The DNA here is from genome assembly GCA_965238265.1 of Chloroflexota bacterium. Classification (GTDB taxonomy): domain Bacteria; phylum Chloroflexota; class UBA11872; order UBA12225; family JAJDUF01; genus JAJDUF01. The sequence goes on from OZ250185.1 coordinate 387,336, forward strand.
CGGGATCACCCCCCACTGCCGCGCAGACTGCTCGGGACACATTGTGCTCGCGAAGGTGTTCTGCTCCTCCAGACGCCTCCGCGAGCGCATTTGATTCCAGAGCCTACGATGCCGGGGCCTCGGTCCAACGACCGTATTGGCGGATCAGCGCTATAAGCCGCTTGCTCGCCTCCGCCTCAGGCACGTGGCGCTCGACAAGCTCCTTCCCGACATAGAGGTTGACCTTGCCGGGCGCGCCACCGACGTAGCCGAAATCGGCATCAGCCATTTCCCCCGGCCCATTGACAACACAACCCATGACGGCGATCTTGACGCCGCGGAGATGCCCGGTGTCGCGCTGAATGCGGTCGGTCGTCGCCTGCAAGTCAAAGAGCGTCCGGCCGCAGGAAGGACACGCGACGTACTCCGTCTTGGTGAGCCGCACGCCGGCCCCTTGGAGGAGGTTGAACGCCTGCTGTACGGCTGCACCGTCGTCTGCGCCGCGCGGACCGACGACCTCGATGCTATCGCCCAGACCGTCGGAGAGCAGCGAGCCGAGCGCCGCCGCGGCAGACAACAGGTCCTGCTCATTGCTCCCGATGCGCGTGACGAAGTGGAGTGGAGCGGCCGGGCCGGCTTCCGCGAGCCGTGCTGCCAGGAGCCGCCCCGCCCGCACCAGCAACGCCGGATCAGCCGGTCCCAGCGACAGGATCACGTCGGCGAGACCGGCGTCCGCGGCGACCTCAACGGCAGCGAGGGCCGCACTCGCGAGCGCCGTCGCGGCGGTCGGTAATGACGTGCTCCAGGCGAGGTCGCCACGCGACGGGGCCGACACACTGCGCGGCACGAGCACAACTGGCGTGTCATGGAGCGACGCCAGCCGGCAGGCCCGAGCCAGCAGCGCCCGCCCGGCGCGATCAAGCAGCGACGACGTGATGCGGAGGCTTACCGCGTCCGCCAGGGCGACAACCTCGCGGAGCCAGGACGCTGCCGGGGCGGCCTGCACGACGAGCGGTAAGCTAGGCAGCGCGGTCTGCGTGGCGGGAAAATCGCCGTGAGCGCTCTGATAGAGCTTACGGAGCGCCGCGAGATCAGCCTCGCTCGTGACTTGCACGGAGACTGCATCGGGCCGGGGCTGCACCCAGCCGTCGGCGCGACGCAACCAGCGCACCCGTCGCTCGACGTGCGGTACCGCAGCCAGCGGTCCGGCATACCGATGAACTACCCGCACGGGGGATTGATCGCCCCACGCTACATCGCCAACAACGGTCGTGCGCGACGCACGGCGGGTATAGCTGTAGGGATCGCGGCTATCGGGTAGTGTGGATGCTGGCTTGGTAGCCGAGGTTGGCGCTGCCGTGCCCTGGCGTCGCGCCGTGTGCGAGCGCTCCTGCCAGGCATTATAGGGCCGGACCAGCGCCTGCGCGACCGGGATTTCGGCTTCCGGCTCTTCGGTCAGCGAGACGCGCACCGTATCGCCAATACCGTCGTCAAGCAGGCTGCCCGTGCCGATGGCCGACTTGATCCGTCCATCCTCGCCCTTGCCCGCCTCGGTGACGCCGAGGTGGAAGGGATACGGTGTCCCTCGGGCGTCCAACCGGGCGGCCAAGAGCCGATAGGCCTGGATCATGACCTTCGGATTGGACGCTTTCATCGAGAAGATCACATCGTAGTAGCCGTGATCCTCGCAGATACGCACGAACTCCAGCGCCGACTCGACCATGCCGAGCGGCGTGTCACCGTAGCGGTTCAGCACCCGGTCCGAGAGCGAGCCATGGTTGGTACCAATACGCATGGCCACGCCAAGCTCCCGACATCGGCGCACGAGGGGCGCAAAGCGCGCGGCGACTCGCTCCAGCTCCGCGGCGTATTGCCGGTCGGTGTACTCGCGGACGGCAAAGCGCTTGCTATCAGCGAAGTTACCAGGATTGACGCGGACCTTTTCGACATGCTGCGCTGATTCGAGGGCCGCTGCCGGACTGAAATGGATGTCGGCGACGAGCGGGACGCGGACACCGTGCCGGTGCAGCTCGGCGCGGATAGCCCGCAGAGCACGCGCGTCCGCGACCGTGGGGACGGTGACACGGACGATTTCGCAACCGGCCTCGACTAAGCGGGCCGTCTGCGCGACCGTCGCCGCCACGTCCTGCGTGACCGGCGTGGTCATGGATTGCACGCGAATAGGGTGCTCCCCGCCAACGCCGACATCACCGACCATCACGCAGTGCGTGCGGCGGCGCTGGTAGGTGTAGCGTCCGACACCGGCGAGGTGCGGAGGGGCCTCATCGGCGATCATGCGTCACTGTCAGCCCTCAGCTATCAGCACGCGGTTACGAACAGGAACTGCCCGGTAAACGGTAGGCCTAAGGGGACTGTACACAGTACCATATTCGAGCTGGTCATCGCACTTCGGCCGTAAGTCCGCCAGCGACACTACCGAGGAGGACGACAAAGGCGTGGCGATGGCCACTGCGATCAAACGGGGCGGCGTTACCACGCCTTGTCACCACGCCGGTTTCGGTATGCCCAGCGGGAGTGTTGGACCCGAGCTGGACAGCGGGGGCGTTGTTGAAGCAGGCTGACCGCCGGCTCACCAGCTATCGTCTCTGCGGGGAGGACAGACCGCCCCGCCCTCGACTCCGGCCCCGCTGCCCACTGGGCTCCCGGTGGCCCCGCAACAATGGTCGCACCACTTACCGATCACCTGCCCAACCTCACCGGCCGCACCCGTCGCACCCCTGGCACCGGTCGCGCCGGTCGCACCGCGTGGGCCCGAAGCTCCGGCCGGCCCCGCTGGCCCCTGGACGTAGCGGATTTCCACCTCGCCACAGGCCGCCAGCACCGGGGGCGGCGCGAGCGCTACGCCCAGGAGGGGCTGCTGCTGCCAGTCCGCTGCTGCCAGTCCGGGCGCACGGTCGCCCCGGACAACACGATCCGGTTTGCCACCCGCGCCCTCCCGGTGCTGCCGGACCGCCAGCGGAGGAGCTATACCCGCGCGCGGGTGGCGGTCCAGGAGTGGCTGGACGGCAGCCTCGTGGGCCGCTACCAGGGCCGGACTCTCGCCAGTCGGCAAGCCCCCGTGCCCCCCACCGCTGCGCGCAAGCAAGTCAGACCCGAGCGCGCGTCCAGCGGCCGGCCGGCCCCGCGCCCGCCGCCCCGCAGGGAGGTACGGCCCCGCCAGCCGGCCATTTTCACTGGACAACAACAGCCATTATGGTGGAGGCGTGCGCCGCCTGAGCGAGGGCGCGATTGCGTTTGGGTTGGCGCTGTGCTACAACCGCCCTACCGGAATACGCCGACAGTCGTGCCGCACGTGGCCGGCTCTAGGCCACGCGGCCGCGCGGTTCTGCTGAGAGGAGAGAGCAGATGCCCAACACAGCCAGCGCCACCATCTTTGAGGAGCTTGGAGTCACACCGGTCATTAATGCACGGGGCAATCAGACTGTCCTCGGCGGGTCCATGTTTGCGCCCAAGGTGCAGGAGACCATGGACGCCGCCAACCGCTATTTCGTGGACATGGGCGCCCTGCAGGAGCGGAGCGGCGAGATTATCGCCGAGCTAGTGGGCTGTGAGGCGGCCTTTGTCACTCCTGGCTGCGCCGCAGCGTTGGCGCTCGGGACGGCGGGCTGTATCGCCAGGGACGACGTGGAGAAGATGGCCCGCCTGCCCGACACGACCGGGATGAAGCGGAACGTCCTCATCCAAGCCAGTCAGCGCTATCACTACGAGCGCGCGACCACCATCGTCGGCGCGCGTCTCGTTGAGGTAGGCGATGCGCGTGGCACCCAAGCCGAGCAGCTCGCCGCCGCCATGGACGACGATACGGCCGTTGTGCTCGTCCCGGCCCACCTCGATGGGCACGGCAGGGCATTGCCCCTGACCGAGGTGATCGCCATTGCCCACGAGCACGAGGTCCCGGTCTTGGTGGATGCTGCGTCGCAGATCTATCCCGTCGAGCGGCTGCGAAGCTGGACGGCAATGGGCGCCGATCTCGTCGGGTTTGGCGCGAAGTATTTCGGTGGCGGTAACTCCGCCGGGCTGCTCTGCGGCCGGAAGGACCTGGTGACCTCGGCCGCTATGCAGGGCTTCATCGGCTTTGAGCTGGGCGAGGGACGTGGTCGGGTCTTCGGACGCCCTCTCAAGCTCGACCGTCAGGAGATCATGGCAACCGTGGTGGCCGTGCGCGAATGGGTGACGATGGACCACGAAGTACGCATCCAGCAGGTACAGCGGCGTATTGATACGCTCGTAAGCGGCTTAGGGACGGTGGCAGCGGTGCAGACCGGTCTCCATGTTGGGCAGCGCTTCGGCGCACCGGCCCTCTGTATCCGGATTGATCCCGCCTCCGGCTACACGGGCGAAAGCGTGCGCGCGGCGTTGCAGGCCGGCAATCCGAGCATCGTGGTGGGCGGTGACGGTGATGAACTTGACCTTAATCTCGGCACCGTCGGCGACGGGGATGAGGCGGTGATTGCCGCGCGCTTGCGCGAGATTCTGGCCACCTAAGCGCACGAGCCGATGACCTAGCTCCCCGGGTGAGAGGCCGCGCCGGTGCCCGTCATTCCCGCGCAAGCGGGAATCCAGTTGCCGCGGCACTCTGGACTCCGGCTTTCGCCGGAGTGACGATGGGAGGGGGAGTGCCGCGGGACGGGGCCGCCGCCAGTGCTCCGGTACGGCGCTCGCCGTTGCTGCTCGCCGCGGGCGCAGCGGCCTCCCTCGCGTCGTGTGTGGGCCCGTTGGTGCCACCGCGACCGATGCCGTGATAGATGAAGCCCAGCGCGCGCATCGCGTCGGGATCGTAGATGTTGCGCCCGTCAATGATAATGGGATGCTTCATCACTGCGTGGAGCCGGGGCAGATCGAGGTGCTTGAACTCGTTCCAATCGGTCACCACAATGGTGGCATCGGCGGTGGCAGCCGCAGCGTAGGGGTCGTCCTGATAGTGGACGTGCGGCAGCATGCGGCGGGCACTCGGCATAGCGACCGGATCGTAGGCCCGCACGACGGCGCCCTCGGCCTCCAGTAGCTGCGCCAGCGCCACTGCCGGCGCGTCGCGCAAATCGTCCGTATTGGGCTTGAACGATAGGCCCAGCAGCGCCAGCGTGCGGTTTTCCAACGTGCCAAAGAGGTCAATGAGCTTCTGGATCACTCGTAGCCGCTGGTCCTGATTAATCTCGATGACCGTGCGGAGCAGCTGCGGATGGCAGCCATGGACCGCTGCGACGTGTGCCAGCGCGCTGACATCCTTGGGGAAGCAGCTCCCGCCCCAGCCGAGGCCCGCGTCCAAGAAGGCCCGGCCAATCCGCTTGTCCAGCCCCATGCCGTCGGCCACCACGCGAATGTCCGCGCCGGTGCGCTCGCAGATCAGGGCGACCTCGTTGATAAAGCTAATCTTCGTGGCCAGGAACGCATTCGAGGCATATTTGATCATCTCGGCGCTACGTAGGTCAGTAATGAGGATGGGGCAGCCGAGTGGCCGGTAGAGGACGGCAGCGTGCTCTGCCGCCGCGCGGCGGTCCGCGCCGAGCACTACCCGGTCGGGATGCAAGAAGTCGGCGACGGCCGAGCCTTCGCGCAGGAACTCCGGGTTTGCCACCACGTCGAAGGACACCTTATCCGCCAGCTCGCGGGCCAGAATATGGTCAACGCGATCACCGGTCCCAATCGGCACGGTGCTCTTGGTGATGATGGTAGCCGGATGCCGCAGGACCTTGCCGATGCCGGCGGCTGCCTGCCGCACATAACGGAGGTCCGCTTCACCCGTCGGACCGGCCGGGGTGTTGACGGCAATAAAGATAAACTCGCTGTCGCGCAGCGCGTCGGCGTAGGACCCGGTAAACGAGAGACGACCGGCGCCGGCGTTGCGCCGGACCAGCTCCTCAAGACTTGGCTCGTAGAGTGGCAGCACACCGCGGTTCAAGTCGGCGATCTTCGCTGTGTCTATGTCGAGGCACACCACTTGGTTGCCAAGCTCGGCAAAACATGTGCCGGTCACCAAGCCAACGTAGCCGGCGCCAATAACCGTAATGCGGTTCATGCTCGGACCACCTCACTGGGGGATTAATGCCGCGGATGGCTGCCCACACGGAGAGCGGCCGGGACCGCCGCTATCCATCAGCCTACCAGGTGAGTTGGCCATCCACGCGGCTCCGGGGACAGTGGGCTGATAAGAGTAGGTTTTCGTGTGGAGGAGCACACCTACCCCCCATCCCTCCCTGAAGGGAAGGGGCTGCCGGGCGCCGGGCGGACTCCCCTGCCCTGGAGGGAAGGGGCCGGGGGTTAGGTCCAACGGGCCACAACGCCGGCGTCCCCATTGGCTTGAGCTACGCGCTGCACGCTAGGGCGTAGTCGCGCTCAACTCCGGCCACGGCAAGGGGAGGGGCACGTCTCGCACCTTGGCACCTGGACGATGACGGGAGAGCAGCGCTATCCAGCGGCGTGCCGATTCGACCGATGGTAGCCCCGCGATTTCCCGTCGACCGCCAACGTAGACGGCATACAAGTCCTGGCCACCCGGCCCCGCATAGGGTGCCAGGGACCAGCCCGGTGGAAGATCATCTACTGCCGGCGTGAAGCGGCTTTCCGTCGTCATCATCACTGCCCCTCGGTACGACGACATGCTTTGGTCTGAGTCAGCCTTGCTACGAATCCTGAACGAGTCACCGCAGCCCAAGTTGCAGTGGCCCGGAGGAAAAGTTTTAGCGTAGATCACTCATAGTCCTTGACAATAGCACCATGATAGTATACGCCACACCTATCGCCAGGGATGACCTGGGGTTTCCGCTCAGAGGACGGCCGCAGCGGAGCGGCCGAGTTGTAACCGGGAGGATGACCGATGAAGGTCAGCGCAGCGTGGGCACCGCCAGCTCCGGATGGGCCAATGGCCCCCAACACGGTGCGGCCCGAGCCGGGCCAAGGACATGACCCAGCAGGATTGGTGCAGCAGATCCTGGGGCCAGGCGAGAGTGCTTGCCGACGGATCACCACGGCTGTCCCCGAAAGGGAGCCGGTGCCAAGCCCCGTCTATCGTTGCACAGTACCGGACGAGCACTGGCGGACGCTCCCGGCGCTGTATCGGCAGCTGCGAGGACAAGGGTATCGCTTCGATATGACCCGCGTACCTGGCGGCGGCCAAGAGCTGCGTATCTGGCCACAGCGTCGTGGCTAGGCGCTTCGCCAACGCTGGCGAATGAGTATACGCGGGCACGATGCCCTCGTTGCCCAGCAGAGTAGAGCCGTGGCTGGTGGCAGGCTGCTGGCCACGGCTCGCTCCTGGTGCTTACGGAGACCGCATTACTAGCGCAGCGCTACGAACTGCGGGCAGAGACCCGGGCCATCACCATAGCCAAGTCGGCGGTTGGCTGGTAGACTGGAGCGAACCGCCCGCAGCAGTGTGTAGCTGTGGCCCTTAGCCAATCCGGGTGACACCCTCCGAGAACACTACCCTGAACCCGGTGGCCGCTCTCTCCTTCGAGTACCATCTCGGCAGCGGTTGTTTTCCAGGGCGGCATGGTGACAAGCTCCCGCGTGCTCCTGCGTGGCGTCGCAGTGGCCTATGAGCACGTAGGAGACGGGGTGCCCATCATGGTGCTCCACGGCTGGGGTACCCAAGCTGCTGCCGTGCGACCAATCGTTGACTGTCTCGGGGATCGATGGCGGGTCTGCGCCCCCGACCTGCCGGGGTTCGGCGCCAGCATGGCTCCACCGGAAGCCTGGAGCGTCCGCGACTATGCCGCCATCGTCCGGGCGCTGATGGAGCGCTTGGACATGGGCGCAGCACACATCATCGGTCATTCGTTTGGTGGCCGCATTGGGATTGTGCTGGCCTCAGAATCTCCGGCGGTGGTACGGCGGTTGATCCTGGTGAATAGCGCCGGCGTTAGGCACCCTCACGGCTGGAAAGGCCGGCTGCGGGCCGCCGCTATGCACGGCGGCCAACGGGTGCTCGCGGCCACCGGCCGGCCCGCCGCCGGCAGCTGGCGCGACCGGCTGCGGGCCTGGGCTGCGGAGCGCTTCGGATCGGACGACTACCGCGCCGCCGGGCGGTTGCGGCCCACCTTTCTCCGGGTGGTAAACGAAGACCTGCACTCGCGGCTGCCGGCTATCCAAGCGCCCACGCTCCTGATCTGGGGAGACAAAGATCGGGAGACGCCGCTGGCGCAGGGGCAGCTGATGGAGCAAGCCATCCCGAGGGCACGGCTGGAGGTGTTCGCCGGTGCGGGACACTATTCGTATCTCGATCAACCGCCCGGGTTCTGCGCCCTGGTGCGATCTTTTCTGCGCTCGTAGCGGCTCATGAGCAGCATCAGCTTGCCTGTGACTCTCTGGCTTGTCGCTGGCGCGGCGTCCGCGGTGTGGCTGCTGGCCGGCTGGCAGTGGCTCGCGCGTTTGCTCCACATGCTCCAAGGTGAGGGTTATCACCAGCGCTACTTTGTCCGCTGGCTGCTCCGAGCCGGCCGGCGCCACCAAATCATCTTCACCGCAGCGCTGCTCCTGCCATTGCTCACCGCCGGTCTCCAGGCTGCGCCGTGGCCGGCTTGGCTCCCGCTCCTCGGTCTTGTCGCCTGGGGCCTCGGGGGCCTGCTCTGGCTGCTACGGTTCCGGGCCCCTCCGGCCAAGCGCCCGCTCCACTGGACGCCGAAGGCGCTGCTGCTGGCAACGCTCGTCTGCTTCCAGGTCCTGCTGGTAGCGGTGGCGCTCGCGGTCGTCAGTTCCCAAGGCGGCGGCGTGAGCGGTGGGGTGATGGGCCTGGCGGCCGGCCTGGCCCTGCTACCGGCGCTGCTGTTGGCGGCGACGGTCGTCGTGTGGCCGGCGCAGGCGGTAGGAGCGGCGCTGCTCTTGCGGGCAGCGCGGCGCAAGCTGCGGGCAAGCAGCGCTCGCGTCATCGGGATCACCGGCAGCTATGGCAAGACCAGTACCAAGGAGTTTGTGAGCACGCTCCTCGCTGCCCGGTACCGTGTGCTGAAGACACCGGAGAGCTACAATACCCCGCTGGGCATCGCGCGGGTGCTGCTGCGCGACCTGCGCCCGGACCACGACTACATAGTGGTCGAACTGGGCGCTTACGGGCCGGGCGAAATCCGCAGGCTGTGCCAGTTGGTCAGACCGCGCATTGGGGTACTGACAGCCATCGGACCGCAGCACCTGGAGCGATTCGGCTCCATCGAGCACATTGCGGCCGCCAAATATGAGCTGATCGAGTCGTTGCCCGCGGACGGTGTGGCAGTGTTCAATGCGGATGACCCGCGCTGCCGGGCCTTGGCTGCCCAGACGGCGGGGCAGGTCATCCGCTACAGTGTGCAGGAGCCGCCAGGACCGGACGTACACCTGGCGGCTGTGCAAGTAGAGCACGGTCAGCGGTGCGCGAGCTTCACGATTCAGGATGACGGCGGCGCCGCGCAGCCCGTCACCGTCGCGCTGCTAGGTCTGACGAACGTGAGCAATGTGTTGGCAGCAGTTGCGGTGGCACGGCTTTGCGGGCTGTCCCTGGCTGAGATCGCCAGCGCGGCGCGCGACATCGAGCCGGTGCCGCATCGCTTACAGCCGCTTGACGGGGCGGGCGGCGTCCTGGTCATTGACGATGCCTACAACTCTAATCCGGTCGGGGCCGCGGCGGCGCTCGACGTGTTGGCCGCCGTGCCGGGCCGACGCAAGCTGCTGGTGACACCGGGGATGGTAGAACTCGGCGAGCAGCACGAGGTCGAGCACGAGGCGCTAGGCCGGCGCGCCGCCGCGGTCTGCGACACGGTGGTGCTGATCGGACCGAGCCGCACCGCGCCGATCCTCGCCGGACTACGGGCCGCGGCGTTCCCCTCCGAGCGCGTCGTCGTGGTGGCGAGCCTGGCCGAGGCCACAGCGCGCTTGGCCACCCTGCTCGGGCCTGATGACGTCGTGCTGTTCGAGAATGACCTGCCGGATACCTATGACGAGGCCGTGTGACGGTGTACGCAGGTTAGGTTCTGTTGGCATTTGAGATAGAAGGCGGTTCCATCCCCCTTGCGTCATTCCGGCGGAAGCCGGAATCCAGGCGTCTGGGGCAGCGGACATGGCAAGACAGCGGACCCGCTCTGGATTCCCGCTTTCGCGGGAATGACGGGGAAATGTCAACGCGCCCTAGGCCAGGCCAGAGAGGGGGCCGGGGGATGAGGCGGTTCCGAGGTTGGCCATGACCGACGCATTAGCTACAACCTTGCTGGTGTGTTTGGCCGCGCTGGTCGCAGCGCCAGGATTGATCCGCGGGCTACGTGTACTCGGTCTCCAAACGCTGCACCGGCTGAAGACGGACCGCGACAACCGAGCGTTTGTCCGGCTCCACGAGCACAAGAGCGGTACGCCGGTGGGTGGCGGATTGCTGATGGTCGTTGCCGGGGCCGGGGCCGGGGTGCTCGCCCTCGATGGCTGGTCACAGTTGGTGGTGTTGGCCGCGCTCCTCGCCTTTGCCGTGCTGGGGCTGGCCGATGACGTGTCCAAAGGCCTGGCGCGCGCCGGCATCTGGCGAGACGACCTACCGGCGCTGCCGCGCTTTGTGGTCCAGTGGCTCATCAGCGGAGGCGTGGCCGTGGCCCTCTGGCGAGGGCTGGGCATACATACTGTGTATGTGCCCTGGATCGGTAGTCTCGATCTGGACTTCGGCTATGTCCTGCTGGCAACGTTCGCCATCGTGACCACGGTCAACGCCGTTGGCGTGACGGACGGCCTCGACGGCCTGGCCGGCGGCCTACTGGTGATCGCCTTCGGCGCGCTCCTGACGGTCGCGCTGCTGCGTGGCCGTACCGACCTCGCTCTGGTCTGCGGCGCGCTGATCGGCAGCACGCTGGCCTTTCTGTTCTTCAATATGCATCCAGCGCGGATTTTTATGGGCGACGTTGGCTCACAGGCGCTCGGCGCGGCGCTCGTGGTCATCGCCCTGCTGCTCGACGTGCTGATACCGTTCGCCCTCTTGATCGGCGTGTTTGCCGTCGAACTGAGTACGAGCCTGATCCAGATCGTGGCCCTGCGGCTGGGTCGCCGGGTGTTCCGCATTGCTCCGTTGCACCATCACTTCGAGGCCCTGGGCTGGCCGGAGACGCAGATCACGCACCGTTTTTGGATGGTGGGCATCGTGCTCGCCCTAGGCGCACTGCTGTTAGCAAACAACTAAGCACACCAGCGCCTCATCCCCGTCATTCCGGCGTAGGCCGGAATCCAGGCGGCGCCTACCCAGCCGAAGTGAGCACGGCCACGATCAAGGCAACGATCAAGGCCACATACCCCGCCATCATCACGCCAGCGAGGGTGAAGATAGTCTGCCGGAGGGCGCGCTCCATATCCGACTTGGCAGCCGAGATGCCGGTCTCGATGCTGGTCTGGATGTTGGACTGGAGCGCGGCCATGTCCGCTTTCGTGGTTGTCCGGAGCGTGGCTATGTCCGCTTTCGTGGTCACCTGGAGCGCGGCGAGGCCTGACTGGAGCGTGGCTGTGTCCTCCTTCGTGGCCGCCTGGAGCGCGGCGAGGCCTGACTGGAGCGTGGCTATGTCCTCCCGCGTGGCCACCTGGAACGCGGCCATGTCCTCCTTCAGGGCCACCTGGAGCGCGGCCAGATCGGCTTTCGTGGCCAAGTGGGGCAAGACCGCCTTGATCTCGCCAAGCTCGGCCTTGGTGGCGTAGTGCTCGCTCACGTCGACCGGTGCTGTTGCTACCATGACTTCCACCTCGTTCGCCGCTTCCTGACTCTAGCACGCGCAGCGGACCTCCCAGCACGTGAGGGAGAACAATTCAATATACAAATTATGTTGTCGCTTGTCAAGGTGGGCCTCCCTGGACGACGAGGGTGAGGCGCGCCTTTTGGTATAACTATCCGGCGGCCCCCGGCCAGTTTTGGCCCTATCCCACGCTCCTGAGCTACGTGCGATGGCACCACAGCGCTTACGTGTTGGCGTCCTCTTTGGCAGCCGGTCGGTCGAGCACGATGTCTCTATCGTGACGGCGGTGCAGGCGATGGCGGCCATGGACCGCGCCAAATACGAGGTAATCCCGATCTACGTCACCAAAGAGGGGCGGTGGCTGACCGGGGATGCTCTGGCCCAGCTCGACACTTACCGCGATCCCCAGGGCCTGCACCGGGTTCTCCGGGCCTACCTCAGCCCGGAGCCACAGGATGGCATGCTGGTACAGCCCCGGAGCTGGTGGCGGCGTCTCCGGCGCCGGGTGACGGCCCTGCAGCTCGATGTCGCCTTCCCCTGTACGCACGGCACGCATGGCGAAGATGGCACGCTCCAGGGCCTGCTGGAGCTTGCCAACGTGCCCTACGTCGGCGCCGGAGTCGTCGGCTCGGCGGTGGGCATGGACAAGATCATGATGAAAGCCGCCTTTGCCGCTGCCGACCTGCCACTCCTGCCGTATCTCTGGTTCCGGCGGTCGCAGTGGGAGGAGCAGCCGGAAACGGTGCTCACGCAGATCGAGCGCGATCTGACCTATCCGCTGTTTGTCAAGCCGGCCAACCTGGGATCGAGTATCGGCATCTCGCAGGCGCGGAACCGCGACGAGCTTGAAGCGGGGCTGGCCATAGCGGCGCAATACGATCGGCGGCTCTTGGTCGAGCAAGCGCTGGAGGGAGCCATTGAGATCAACTGCTCCGTGCTGGGCAACGACGACCCGCAGCCATCAGTCTGCGAGCAGCCCGTCCCCTGGGCAGAGTTCCTGAGCTACGAAGACAAGTACCTGCGCGGTGGGGGCAAGGCAGCCGGTATGGCGAGCACCGACCGGCGCATCCCGGCGCCCATCGCGGACCGGCTCACCCAACGCATTCAGGCGGCGGCCGTGGCGGCCTTTCGCGCGACGGACTGCGCGGGCGTGGCCCGCGTTGACCTCCTGGTGGATGGCGCAGCGTTCTACGTCAACGAGATCAATACGATTCCCGGCTCGTTGAGCTTCTACTTATGGGAAGCGAGCGGATTGAGCTACCCAGCGTTGATTGACCGCCTCATTGCACTCGCGCTGGAGCGGCACCGGGACAAGCAACGAGCCATCACGACGTTCGAGTCGACCATCCTGGCACACGCTGCGGGGAGCAGCCTCAAGCAGGGTGGCGCCCAACCCAGTGGGCCGGATGAGCCAAGCCGCTAAGAACGGCGAGGGCGACGTGTACTCGTCCCCTTCACGGTGACGATCAAGAAGGCGACGGCAGCGACCAGCACAGTCGCACCTTGCAGGACATCGGCAGCAAACATACGCGGTGTACCCCTCTGCCTTCCCGAACGAAGGGCACTCCCGTTTAGTAGTGGCCGCTACCAATTGGGATCGTGCATACGTCATTCCGGCGGAGGCGGATGAGGAAGGTGCCTTCAGAGATGAACAGTACGGATGATGCTGGCGAAAGTACCGGCCTGGAACATGCGGCCCTAGCGGTGCTTGGTCCCGGCCTACCAACCCTGAACGACCGCCGGTTGCGCGAGGTGCGCCACAGCAACGAGACCTACACGCTGCCGGTCTATGCGAGCCGGGCGGCTTGGCTCACGCGGGCGGCCCAGCTGCGCCGGCGTATTCTGGTGGCTGCGGGCTTGTGGCCCTCGCCACCGCGCACCCCGCTCCAGGCGCAGGTGTGGGGGCGGCTGGAGCGCGATGGCTACACCGTCGAGAAGGTGGCCTTTCAGAGCTTCCCCGGCTTTTATGTGACGGGCAACCTCTACCGGCCAGGGGAGCAAGCGTCCGGCAAGCGCTACCCGGCGGTGCTCAATCCGCACGGCCATTGGCCACAGGGCCGGCTGGTAGAGGAGGCCCGCGGCAGCGTCCCGGCACGGTGTATTACGTTCGCCCGCCAGGGCCTTGTCGCCTTCTCCTACGACATGGTGGGCTACCTGGATAGTCGGCAGGTGGACCATCGCACCTTTGGCGGCTGGCGAGAGTGGCTGTGGGGAATCCATCCACTCGGCCTGCAACTATGGAACTCGATCCGGTCGCTGGACTTTCTGACTGAGCTACCGGACATTGACCCCGCACAGCTGGCCTGCACGGGCGCCTCCGGCGGTGGCACCCAGACGTTCTTGTTGACCGCCGTTGATGACCGTGTGCAGGTGGCGGCGCCGGTCAACATGATCTCGGCGCACATGCAGGGCGGCTGCGTCTGCGAGAACGCACCCGGCCTGCGGCTGGACACCTTCAACGTGGAGATCGCGGCGCTGACCGCCCCGCGCCCCATGCTCCTCGTCTCCGCGACCGGCGATTGGACCGCGAATACGCCCACAGTGGAGTTTCCGGCGATCCAATCCATCTACCGCCTGTTTGGCGCGGAGGATCGCGTGGAGAGCGTGCAGATTGATGCCGACCACAACTACAACCGCGCCAGTCGAGAGGCGGTGTATGCCTTCTTCGCTCGCTGGCTGGCGGGCGCGCCGGCGGGAACCCGTGTGTCGGAAGAACCTTACCGGGTGGAACAGGAAACCGATCTCCATGTCTTCCCGGAGGGACTACCGCTGCCGCCCGATGCGCTCGACGCTGCGGGCATCACCGCGGCCCTTGTGCGCCGCACTCGAACCCAGGTACACGACCTTTGGCCCCGCAATGCCCGGCAGGCCGAGCAGTTCCGGGCGCGCTTGGGGGCGGGCTTTGCCGACATGCTGGCCGCGGCGACCCCGCGGCCAGAGTCGCTTTCTATCGAATGGCGGACAAGCGAACGGCGAACGAGTGCAGAGGGGACAGGCTATCGGCTGGAACGGCTCCTCATCGGCCGCCAAGCGGACGGTGGCGCTCCCGCTACCACTGGCCCGGCCCTCTACCTCACGCCGCTGGGCCAGGCGACCGGCGGGGCCAAGGCGCTGCCGCCGGTGCTCTTGGTCGACGGAGCGGGGAAAGCGGCCTGCTTCCGGCGGGAGGGGGAGACTGTGTACCCAGGTCCGCTGGCGGCCACGCTGCTCGGCGAGGGACGCCCGGTGCTCACCTGCGACGCGTTTCTCACCGGGGAATATCTCAGCCCGCTCAGTAGCACGGGACGCCCCGCTCTGGAAGCGCACTTCACGACCTTCAACCGCACCGACGCTCAATGGCGCGTCTACGATGTGGTCACGGCCGTAGCGGTGCTCCGGCAGCTCTCCGAGGCAGCAGCCATTGACCTCGTGGGCACCGGTGACGCCGGTCTCTGGTGCCTGCTCGCTCGCGCTGTCGCCGGGGAGGGTATTCGTAAGCTGGCAGCGGACCTGGCCGGCTTTGGCTGGGACCGGGATGAGGATTACCGGGACCGGCTCTACATCCCCGGACTACGGCGCCTTGGCGACGTACACACTGCGATAGCGCTCGCGGCGCCGTCACCCCTGCTGCTGCACGGCACCGAGGACGACAGCGCGGCGTTACCGTTGACACGCCGGCTCCACCGGCTCTACGCAGCGCTCGGCCGGCTGGACGCGCTCACCATCCGGCACGACACCGCCGCCCCGGCCGACCTGTGCGCCTGGCTGACGGCTGATAGCTAGCTAACGGCTAATAGCTACCCTCGTCAGGCCGTATAGATGAGGCGCATGGCCTCGCGGACCTCCTGCATCGTTTGCTCGGCGACCCGCTTGGCGCGTCGAGTGCCGTCGAGCAGGGCGGCGCGTACATCGTCGGGGCGGGCGGCATAGGCAGCGCGGCGCTCGCGGATGGGGCCGAGGAAGTCGTTGAGGGCCGTAATCAGCCGTTCCTTCACGTCGCTATCGCTGACCCGGCCGGTGCGGTACCGCTCCTTGAGGTCGGCCACTTCGTCCGCGTCCGGGTTGAAAGCGTCGTGATACTCAAACACCGGGTTGTATTCGACGACACCGGGGTCGGTGGGGCGCAGGCGCGGGTGCGTGCCGGTGATGTCCGTCACCATGCGCTTGACCTTGCGCTCGACCGTGCCCGCATCGTCCGACAGATAGATCGCATTGTCGAGGCTCTTGCTCATCTTGGCCTTCCCGTCGAGGCCAACGAGCCGCGGCACGCGCCCGATGAGCGCCCGCGGAATGGGAAAGACCTCTCCATAGGCGCGATTGAACCGGCGCGTGATCTGGCGCGTATATTCGATGTGCGGCGCCTGGTCCTCCCCAACGGGAACGAGGTGCGCTTTCGGCAGGATGATGTCGGCAATCTGGCTGGCCGGGTAGTTGAAAAAGCCCAGACTCAGCTCGGCATGCTCCTCGGCAAGCTGCGCCATCTCTGCCTTGAGCGTGGGGTTACGCTGATGGCGATTTAACGGCACCAGCATACTCAGCAGCATCGTCAGCTCGGCGTGCTCCGGGATGTAGCTCTGGATCACAAAGGCGCTCCGCTGCGGGTCCAGCCCCACCGCGAGCCAGTCCAGCGTGACCTCGATCACCGACTCGCGAATGCGATCAATCTCCCCGAGGTGATCGCCCAACGCCTGATAGTCGGCAATCAGGAAAAAGCACTCATATTCGTCCTGCAGGCGCACCCAGTTCTCCAGTGCGCCGACATAGTGGCCGAGATGCAATGACCCGGTGGGTCGCGTCCCGGTCAAGATGCGCTGTTTGGGCATCGGAACATGCTCTCCTTCGGTGCTGGATTCCCGCCTTCGCGGGAATGACGGGTATCGGGTGCGCCTCGCCTCCGTCATTGCGGCGCAGGCCGGAATCCACATCCCCCGGCGCTGGATTGCGGCTTACGCCGCAATGACGAGCGGGGAGCCAGACTCCCCCTCTCTATCGCTTGCCGATGGAGAGGGGGCCGGGGGGTGAGGCACCGGCTCTCCATCATAACAATAGTAGCATCGTCACCCGGCTGCCGGAGCCGCGCTGCCCTCTACCAGCTCGTCAATCCGCTGCGTAGTCTCCGGCTCCAGCGCCGCGCGGCGTGTACGGTGCGCCGCCAACTGCTCTACAAGGCGGTCGGCGGTATGCACTTTGCAGTCTCTACAGAGCAGCTGCCCGGAGCGGCACGCCTGCTGGATCGCAGCGTACTCGTCGGGCGCGGGTACGGCTTGGAGCGCCATCAGGCTCGATACGGAGCAGACGCGCGGATCGGGATTGCCGCCCAGCCGGCGGTGCTCTGCCACCGTCGCCCGTCCGCCCGTGACCGCGGTCATCACCTTGCGGCGGATGACCGCAGGATCGTCGTGGTAGAAGAGCGCCCCTTGAGGGAGAGCGCTGCGCATGACATCCACCGATGCGGCGGTGCGCGGATCAACATACCTGGTGAGGCTCTTGGCCACTCGTACATACAGGCCCGCCGGCCGGTAGAAGCCGCAGCTCTCGGCAAGATTGCGGGCCAGGCGGACGTAGACATCGCGCTCCAGCCCACCAATAACCTGGGTGCGACACCGACCGCCGCCGACCGACCGCTGCGGGTGCAAGATATCGGCGACATAGATCAGGGGCAGAAACGTCGCGCTCACACTGTCGCTCAGACGCAGACCGAGCGCAGAGTTGATGATATTCACCCGCAGCTTGGCCCCGACCTCATAGGCCAGCTGCATCACGGCGCTGCATTGGGATTGGGCATACACGTCGGCGGCGTCCAAATCGAGGCCGAGGGCCGCGCAGTCCCCCAGGATGTCGCGCATGGCCGCCGCCGCCGCGGCGGGTTTTTGCCCCCGGAGCGTGACGGTTTCCATGTCGTTGAAGGTGAGCACGACCTGCGCGCCCAGGCGTTGATAGTGAGCGAGTAGATCAATCAGCGCGCCCTGCCCCACGTGCAGCGGCCCGGTCGGTGACAGACTCGCCATGACCACGCAGCGGTCGCCACCGAGCAGCGCCTGCAGAAAAAGATCGTTGTCCCGTGAGCCGGCCAGCATCCCCTTGGCCGCCAGTGGCGGTGGTGCCTCGAACCAGTCCAAGAACGCGCGTTGTTGGCCGGGATACTCATGGCTGAGACCCGTGAGACGGAACTCTTTGATGAGCGCGGTCTCGCGGGCGAGAGGCTGGTCGCCTGTACGCACGACGAGCGAGGGTATTTCGATATCGGTCTCGGCCGGCTGCACGCTCTCGGCATCGAGAATCTCGCCGTGCAGCTGCGAGAGCCGCGCAGCGATGTCGTTGAGCGTGCGCTCTTGGACCTCGCGGGCCTTGGCGAGTACGAGGCGGGCCACGTCTTCGGCAGTCTCCGGCGGGAGGCCGACCCGGCGAGCCTGGCGCCGGGCACGGCTGAAGAGGCGGTCTTCGACAAACGGCTTGTGAACCGTGTCGCCGGCGAGATACTTCTCGACCGCGACCCGTTGAGCGGCAGCGACCCGCTGCTGCAGCAATTCAAGGATGCGGTCGTGGCTGGTCGCGATGATGTCGCGCTGGGTGGCGAGGTACTGCTCGAAGACGGCCGGGGGGAGGTCTAGCCCGGCTCTGATCTCCTTCGGATCAGCGCCGGCGAGGATCGCTGCAATCG
The DNA here is from genome assembly GCA_965238265.1 of Chloroflexota bacterium. Lineage (GTDB taxonomy): Bacteria > Chloroflexota > UBA11872 > UBA12225 > JAJDUF01 > JAJDUF01. The sequence continues at coordinate 405,636 of OZ250185.1, forward strand.
CCTGCTCGATGGTAGCGAGGTCCGGGGAGGGCTGCGGTTCGTCCACGCCTCACCCCCCGACCCTATGTCCGTCATTCCCGCGAAAGCGGGAATCTAGCACCGTAGGGGCGCAGCATGCTGTAGCCCTGTCCCCCTGCGGAGCAGGTGGGGCCATCGGGGGGCCGGTACCCCCACTGCCCTCACCCCGGCCCTCTCCCAGGAGGAGAGGGAGAGGCGCACACACCCTCATCCGCCCTCCTCGCCGCTCAGGGCCTCGGTCGTCGCCGCCACCTCAACACCCGCCGCTCCCAACGCCTCGTGTAGCCGGCTGCGTGTGCTCCACAGCATACGGGCAAGACACGACCTGTCAAGATTCCATCGAGTCCGGCTAATTCACGCTGCATGGATGCCGGGAGGCCAGTGGATTCCCCCCTCTCCGCAAGTGGAGAGGGGCCGGGGGTGAGGCGCATTTGTTAACGAATGTTTAATCCGGCGCGAACTTCTACTTGACGACAAGGCTGTTAGACTGCATCGTGTTGAGTTCCCAACGGCACGGTGAGGCACGCGAGCGTAGCGGGAGAGAGGTAGTGATGAGTAGACTGCGGCAGATTCTCGGCTTGGTCGCTGTCCTGGTGGTGGCCGCTGGCATCGGCTATGCCGGGTACCAGCGCTACGGCCCCCAGCCAGTAGAGGCAGTTATTCCGACGACGCTGCCCGTGGAGCGCGGTAACCTGACGGCCACCGTGAGCGCTACGGGCAACGTGGAGGCTGCTACCCTCTCGGAGCTTAGTTTCAAGACCGGCGGTACGCTCCTAGAGTTGCTCGTTGACGTAGGCAGCGAGGTGCAGGCCGGGCAGGTGTTGGCACGGCTGGAGGCCAGCGCCCTGGAAAGCGCCCTCCGCCAAGCCCAGGCCAGCCTCTACAGCGCCACCACCAAGCTCACCGAACTCCAGGATGGCCTCTCCACCAAGGACATCCGGCTCAGTGAGGCCTCCGTTGTCTCCGCTGAACTCAAGCTCGCCCAAGCTCGCGCCAATACCACCGACATCCGCAACGCCGAAGGCAGCCTCGAATCCGCCCAGATCAAGCTCCAAGAGCTCCAGGCCAGCGCCACCGAGCGGGAGATCGCCATCGCCCGGCTGCAACTCGCCGCGGCCGAAGCGAAGCTGCTGGCCCTGCAGGAGCCGGCCGAGCGCGATATCCAAGCCGCCCAGGCGTCGGTAGCCTCCGCCCAAGCCAAGTATGACCAGCTGCTGCAACCCCGCGCGGAAGATGTCCGCAACGCCGAAACGGCCTTGGCGTCCGCCCAAGCCAAGTATGACCAGCTGTTGCAACCCCGCGCGGAAGATGTCCGCAACGCCGAAACGGCCTTGGCGTCCGCCCAAGCCAAGTATGACCAGCTGCTGCAACCCTCGGCCGAGGATGTCCGCAACGCTGAAGCGTCGGTGGCCTCCGCCCAGGCCAAGCTCGACCAGTTGCTGCAGCCCCGCGCGGAAGATATCCAGAACGCCGAAGCTAACGTCGCTTCCGCCCAGGCCAAGCTCGACAAGCTACTCCATCCGACCGCAGCAGACCTCGCTTCGGCGCGGGTCTCCCTCGACCAGGCCCAGATCCGCCTGGCCGAGCTTACCGATGCCCCCGCTAACCGCCCGGAAGACATCGCCAATGCCCAGCTCTCGGTCCAGAGCGCCCAGTTGAACCTCGACCAGGCCATCTCCGACAACATCTCGGAGACGGCCATCCAGAAGGCCCGCATTGGGCTGGAGACGGCGCAGAACAACCTGAGCAAGCTCCAGAGCCAGGGGCCGAGCGAGTGGGCGCTGCGCTTGCAGCAGCTTGCCGTCCAGTCCGCCCAGGACAACCTGAATCGGCTGCTCAACCCCAGCGCCGCCGACATTGCGGCAGCGCAGGTATCGGTGCAACAAGCCCAGAACAGCTTACAGAAGCTGCTCAACCCCAGCGCCGCCGACCTCGCCAGCGCCCAAGCGTCGCTGCTGCAGACCCAGAACAGCCTGGACAAGCTGCTCAACCCCAGCACCGCCGATCTGGTGGCCGCCGAATTGTCCGTGCAACAAGCCCAGAACAGCTTACAGAAGCTGCTCAACCCCAGCGCCGCCGACCTGATAGCCGCCGAATTGTCCGTGCAACAAGCCCAGAACAGCTTACAGAAGCTGCTCAACCCCAGCGCCGCCGACCTCGCCAGCGCCCAAGCGTCGCTGCTGCAGGCGCAGAACAGCCTGGACAAGCTGCTGAACCCCAGCGCCGCCGATCTGGCGAACGCCCGGGTGGCAGTGGAGCAGGCGCAGCAAGCGCTGGATAACCTGCTCACCCCCGATGCGGTAGCGATTGCCCAGCAGGGGCTGGTCGTGGCGCAGGCGGAGCGCCAGCTGGCCCGTGTCCAGGCGAGCTATGAGGACACGCTCGCCGCCGCGGAGCTGGCTCTGGAGCAGGCGCGGTTGCAGCACGAGTTGAAGATCGCCCCGGCCTCCGAGCAAGAGGTGGCCTCGGCGGGAGCGTCGTTGGAGAGCGCGCAGGTGCAGCTGGAGCAGGCACAGCGCAATCTGGCGAACGCCACGCTCACGGCCCCCTTCGCCGGCCTCGTGGCGAGCTTGAGCACCAGCCTCGGCGAGCAAGTCAGTTCTAATAGCGCGGTCCTGGAGCTGTTCGATCCGACGAAGATCAGGATCGAAGCGCTGGTGGATGAGATTGATGTCTCTAGCGTTCGCGCCGGACAGGACGCGAGCGTGACGTTCGAGGGGTTGCAGGACCAGCGCGTGCCGGGTCGTGTTCTGGTGGTAGCGCCGACCGGTACCATCAATCAGGGTGTCGTGAGCTACCAGGCCATCATCGAAGTGGACCGCACACAAGCCGGTGGTGTACGCCCCGGGATGACGGCCACCGCGAGTATCGTCACCGAGTCCCGCGAAAACGTCATCGTGGTGCCCAACCGGGCGATCCGGCGGCAGGGTCAGCGGCGGACGGTGGAAGTTATGACGGCCAGTGGTGAGACTGAGACGCGCCAAGTGGAAGTCGGCCTCGCCAACGACCAGTCGAGCGAGATCATCAGCGGCTTGCAGCCCGGCGACACGGTAGTGATCTCGGCTACGACCACCGGCCAAGCGCGCATTCCGGGCCTGACCGGCGGCGGCGGTCGGCGGCCCTTCTAGGGCGCCGTTACTCGCTCTCTAGCAACTGTGTAAACGCAAGCAAGGCGGAGGTGGGAAGAGATGGCTACGGCAACCGTCGAGGCTCCGGTAGGTGAGGAAACTGTGGTGGCAGCCGACACGGACACGGTGATCCGCTTCCGTGACATCACCAAGACCTACTACATCGGGGACATCACCGTGCCAGCGTTGCGCGGTGTGTCGCTGGAGGTCAAGCGCGGCGAGTTGGTGGCGATCATGGGGCCATCCGGCTCCGGCAAGTCCACCCTGATGAACATCATCGGTTGCCTCGACCAACCTACGTCAGGCGACTATGAGCTGGACGAGTTGCAGATCGGCCGGCTCGCAGACGATGAGTTGGCGGAGATTCGCAACAAGAAGATCGGCTTTGTGTTCCAGCAGTTCAACCTGCTCGCTCGCACCAGCGCGCTCGAGCAGGTGGAGCTACCGTTGGTCTACGCCGGCACAGCAGATCGCCGCGAACGGGCACAGGCGGCCCTGGAGGCCGTCGGTCTTGGCGACCGCATCCACCATAAGCCGACTGAGCTGTCGGGGGGGCAGCAGCAGCGCGTCGCCATTGCACGGGCGCTGGTCAATGGGCCAGCCCTCTTGCTCGCCGACGAGCCGACGGGAGCGCTCGATACGACGACTGCCGGGGAGATTATGGCCATTCTCCAGCGCCTGAATCGCGAGCAGCATCTGACGGTGATTCTCGTGACTCACGAAGCGGAGATCGCTGCCTACACCAAACGCATCGTACACATGCGCGACGGTGTTATCAGCAACGACGAGGTTGTGACAAACCAGCGCCTCGCTCAGGCGCCGCCGGTAGCAGCGACCGCGGCGGAGGCAGCCGAGTAACCGGCGTGTCTCGATAGACGCCCCCGGAAACTCTCGCCACACATGGAGTGTGGAGGATAGCCCTCGCAGCGGAGGGCGGTAGAAAGGGAAACCGATGGAGTTGACCGGCAGCGTGCGGATCGCCTTGCGGGCACTCGGAGCCAACAAGCTCCGCTCTGCCCTGACGATGCTCGGAGTGATTATTGGTGTTGGTGCTGTGATCGCGCTGATGTCCATTGGGACCGGCATGCAGGAGCAAATCACGTCGCAGGTACGCGGTCTCGGCACCAACCTGCTGTTCATCTCGCCCGGAGCGCAGCAGACCGGCGGCGTGAGCGGCGGGGCCGGCAGCCGGCCGACGCTGACGCTTGACGATAGCGAGGCGCTGTCCAACGCGGGAATGCCCTTTGTAGCAAACGTGGCAGCGGCGCAGGACAGCGGGGCACAACTGGTCGCGGGTGGCCAGAACTGGCGCTCGCGGGTGAGTGGGGTCACGCCCTCGTTTCAGGAGGTGCGCAATGCCCAAGTCGCGCTGGGCGAGTTCATCAATGCAGAGCACATGCAGTCCCACTCGCGGGTGATGGTGCTCGGCTCGAATGTGGCGCAAGAGTTGTTTGGGGACAACGACCCCATCGGTGAGACCATCCGCACGAACAGCCAGAGCTTCCGGGTCATCGGGGTGCTGGAGAGTAAGGGCGCGAATGCGCTCGGCAACCAGGACGACGTGGTGTACATTCCACTGACGACGATGCAGACACGGTTCAACCGCCAGTTCGGCCGTGGCGGTGCCGCCAGCATCAGCAGCATTGCCATCCAACTGACCGACGAGCAGTACGTGGATGCGGCCGTGCAAGAGATTTCAGCGCTCCTGCGCGAGCAGCACAATGTCTTCGAGGACGACTTCACCATTCTGAGCCAAGAAGACATGGTGGAGACCGTGAGCCAAATCACCGCCGGAATCACGCTGTTCTTGGGGGCGGTCGCCGGCATCTCCCTGCTGGTCGGCGGCATCGGGATCATGAACATCATGCTGGTGTCGGTGACCGAGCGCACGCGCGAAATCGGTATCCGTAAAGCCCTCGGCGCCAAGCGCAGCAACATCCTGTCGCAGTTCCTGATCGAGGCGACCGTCGTCAGCCTGCTCGGCGGCGGCTTGGGGATCGTGATTGGCGTCGGAGCATCGCAGCTGCTCAGTGGCATCGAGCTGAGCGGCCTGGGTCTAGCCGGCAACCAAGCGTTCCAGACGGTTGTCCCACCGGACTCCGTCGTCTTGGCCTTCGTGGTCTCGGCGGCCATCGGTCTGTTCTTCGGCAGCTATCCGGCCCTGCGCGCGGCGCAGTTGAACCCGATTGAAGCATTGCGGTACGAGTAGCGAGCGGTGAGCGCAGGGGGAGCGCAGCCTGTCACGCCCCTCCGGGGGGTGCCCACACCTGGGCAGAAGATCGGTAGTGTAGGGAGGGAGCAATGAACGCAGTAGTAAGCATACAGATCGCTCTGCGCGCGCTAGGCGCGAATAAGCTGCGCTCGGCACTCACAATGCTTGGTGTCATCATCGGCGTGGGTGCAGTGATTTCCTTGATGTCCATTGGGGCCGGTCTGCAGGAGCAAATCACGTCGCAGATCCGCTCGCTTGGCCCCAACCTGCTGTTCATTAGGCCGGGCGCCCAGCAAACGGGCGGGGTGCGCGCCGCGGCGGGAACGCGGCCGACGCTGACGCTCGACGACAGCGAGGCGCTGGTGAATGCCGGCTTTCCGTACCTGGTGGATGTGGCGGCGCAGCAAGACAGTGGGGGACAGCTGATCGCCGGCGATCGGAACTGGCAGTCGCGGGTGAGTGGCGTGACCCCCTCGTTCCAATTCGTGCGTAACTCCCCAGTCGAGCTTGGCGAGTTCATCAACGATCAGCATGTGCAGAATCGCTCGCGGGTGATGGTGATTGGCTCGGATGTCGCGCAACAGCTGTTTGGGGACAACGACCCCATCGGTGAGACCATCCGCGCCAACCGGCAGAGCTTCCGGGTCATCGGCGTGCTGGAGAGTAAGGGCGCCTCCGGGTTCAGCAATCAGGACGATGCGGTCTACATGCCGCTGACGACGATGCAGACGCGGTTCAATCGCTTCCGCGGCCGGGGTGGCGCTACCAATGTGAGCAGCATCGCCGTCCAGCTGACCGACGAGGAGGCCGCAGATCAGGCCGTGCAAGAGATCGCAGATCTGCTGCGCGAGCGGCACAACGTGGCCCAAGACGACTTCACGATCTTGAGCCAGAAGGACCTGCTAGAGACCGTGGGGCAGGTCACCACCGGGATCACGCTGTTCTTGGGGGCGGTCGCTGGCATCTCCTTGCTAGTCGGCGGCATTGGGATCATGAACATCATGCTGGTGTCGGTGACGGAGCGCACGCGCGAAATCGGTATCCGTAAAGCCCTCGGCGCGAAACGACGCGACATCTTGATGCAGTTTCTCATCGAGGCGACCGTGGTGAGCCTATTCGGTGGCGGGATTGGCGTTGCGTTAGGGGTTGGCGGATCGCGGCTGATCAATGCTGTGTTGTCGTCCCTAGGATCGGACGACGCTGGCGGCCAGTTCCTCCAGACGGTCGTCCCAGCGGATGCCATCATCTTGGCCTTCGTGGTCTCAGCGGCCATCGGTCTGTTCTTTGGGCTGTATCCCGCGCTGCGCGCCGCCCGCCTCAATCCGATTGAGGCGCTGCGCTACGAATAATCCCGTCGGCCGGAGAGCCGGACTCCCGTCAGGAAGGAACATGCCACCATGTCTCGTTTCAAGTTCAAGTACCGCACCTGGGTCATCATCATCGCCATCTTCGGCCTTGGCTGCGGGGCCTCCTTCGCTGCTGTCCGCACATGGTCGGCGGAGCTATTTCCAGATCAAGAGCCGGCGGCGCAGACCCAGGCCGGGGGTGCGGCCGGCGCCCGCAGCCAAGCGGCGCAGCAGGGCGCTGGGGGCCAAGCCGGGCAAGGTGCCGGCGCAGTGGCCACCGGCGGCGGCGCGACGGCCGGGGCGAGACAGGCTGGCGCCGCCGGGGCCGGTGGCGCCGGCGGCCAGGCTGGTGGCGGCCGCGGCACCGTCGGCACGGTCGAGTCTCTGGCCGGCGATACGCTGACGGTCACGACACAGGCCGGCTCCGTCAAAGCCCAGCTATCCGAGCAGACCACGATTCAGAAACGGACTGCGGGCAGTCGTGACACCACGCCCGGTAGCCGCGAGGACCTCACGGCCGGGACGCAGGTGCTGGTGCAAGGGCCAGTTGGCGAGGACGGCACGATCACCGCGCAAACGATTCAAGTGCTCCCGGCTGGTGCCGGCGCCGGTGGTCGCGGCGGCGGCCAGCGTGGCGGTGGTCAGGGCGGGGGCGGTGGTGGGTAGACCGACGCGGGTGCCGGGCACCGGCATCTCACCGCCGGGCCACCCGTCATTCCGGCGTAGGCCGGAATCCAGCGGCGGGGGAGTGGATTCTGGCTTTCGCCGGAATGACGTCCCCTCGCCCGCCTTGGACGCGATGAATCGCGCCCCTACGACGCGGCCCGTACCTACCCTTGTCAGGGAGCCGGCCCCTAGCGTTCGCCAGCGCCCCGGCCGGTTCGAGTAGCAGCAGGATGAGCCAGCCACAGCAGCGCCACGTCCACCGCATCGTCTCGCGCCGCGGCCTGTACCGGCTGGCTATCGCGGCAGCGGCGGCTGGTCCGCTAGCGGCTCCACGCCGCGCCGCGGCTAACCAGGAGGAACCGTTCGGCTTTGGCCTGTCGGAAGAGCTAACAGAGCTACCGCCACCCCCGCCTCCCTACCGGCCACCGTTTGCCGGTGATCCCGGGCCATCAACTTGGTTTGTCTCGCAGTGGTACGGCAACACGATCTTCGGGTACCGCGCACGGTGGGGGCTGTATGTGGAAGGCCAGGGCATTCACTTTGGTATTGACTTCTCGGCCCGGTGTGGCACCCCGGTCCTGGCCATCGGGCCGGGGGAGATGATTGCCATTGATGGGAACTACGGCTCCGCGCCGCACAACGTCGTGGTGCGACATCCCGACGGCAACCAATCGGTGTACGGACATCTCGTCGAGCGCTCGCGGGATGTTTCGTATGGTCAGGAAGTGGCGGCCGGGCAAGTGGTGGGCCGCTCCGGGGACTCGACGGCGCGGACCACGTGTGACGGCAATCCGCATCTGCACCTGGAAATCCGCAAGGACGGCCGGCGCGTGGCCACCAATCCGGTGCCGTTGATTGACCTGAACTGGGAAGCCGCCACCTTGGGACATCTGCCCTTCGAGATTGACCTGGCCAATCCTCGCCAGTGGCAAAGCATCTACTATCAGCCGGACATCACGTTTGGCGACTCCATCATAAACGACTACGCTCGCGCCTGGCCGCCGTCCTAGCCACGCCAAGCCATCCCCGTTGGCATCCTGGCATCCTGCCACAGCGAGGGCCGGCCCTCTTCCGACTGGCCTTTGCCTCATGTGCCCCCCCGCCGGCTCCCCTTGCCGGCTGACGACCTAGCGGCTACCGCAGACGCCTATATTGTTAGGCGAACGTTAGCCGTTGGTCAGGTTTCCTGGCGCGACTCCCGGCACAATGCCTGTGGTGCTGCTGAGGCGAGACGACATGCGCGTCGTCCGAACGTGAAAGGAAACCGCTGATGACTACCATCGCCATGACCATGCCCCGCTATGGTGCATCGCTCTCCCCGGAAAGCCTCGCCGAGCGCTTCGCCGCGATCTTCGAGCAATACGAGCAGCCGCTCTACCACTACGTGCTGCGGATGATGCGTGGCAACACCGAGGAAGCGCAAGACCTGACCCAGGACGCCTTTGTCAAGGCCTATACTGCATTGCCGAAGATGCCGGCTGATCTCAAGGTGAAGCCCTGGCTCTACCGCATCGCCACCAACGTGTGCATTGACGCCCTCCGCCGCAAGCGTCTCATCAAGTGGCAGCCGTGGGATCGCTTCCTGGCCTTGTTCCACCCGGCGCAGGTGGCCCCGGACAATCCGGAGCGACAGGCGCTACACCAGGAAGAACGGGAGCAGGTGCGGCAGGTCTTCGCGCGGCTCACCCCCAAGCACCGGCGGTGTCTGGCCCTACGCGAGTATCAAGGGCTGTCGTACGCAGAGATCGCCCGCGAGCTACAGACCACGCCCAACACGGTCAAGACGCTGCTCTACCGCGCCCGCGAAGCCTTTCGGCGCCACTACCGCCAGCTCTACCCCACCAGCGCGCTGGCCTGACATCGGCCCCGGTAGAGAGATTCTGTTGGTATGGGATGACCGCCATGATTAGAGACTGCTCTCAACATATTCATTCTTGCTTTGGCTATGACTCCGTCTCGCAGCCACCAGCATCAAGAGCCCCTCTACACCAGGCCGAGGTGCTCGTCAATCTCGCGCTGGTAGGCGTCTACCGCGCCGGCTTCAACCTCGTCGAGCGTCACCGCGCGTCCGGCGAGGCCCGATTCGAACAGCGCGTTGACCAGCGCGACCGTGCGACGACCGACTTCGCCCGTCACCTCGGGCGTGGCGCCGGTTTGGACACACGTCGCAAACTCGTGGTATTCCTGGGCGAGGATCTTCCAGTCAATCTCGTTGAACGGTCCGTCGTAACGCCAGACGCGCTCGCCGCCGAACAGCGCTGCTTCCAGGGGTGGCAAGCGATAGCCCGGCGCCAGATCGAGCATCGCTCCGTCCGTGATCGTGCGACCGTCTACGTGTACCGTCAACGGTGCGCCCTGGCGGTCGCCCGGCGACGACAGCGAGCCATTGCTCCCGTACACCGTCCGCTGCCCCTGGGAATGACCGATGGCGCCGCGGTGGGCAATCCAGGTGCCCAGGGCACCGGAGGCGAAGCGCAGCGAGCCGAAGAGGGCATCTTCGCCGGTCGCCTCTAGCTGCTCTGGGAAATCTTGCGACCACTTGGCGTAAAAGCCGCCCGGGCCAGCCGCCTGCGCTGCACGGTAGCGGATCGGTTGCGTAATGCGCCCCTCGCCATAGGCCGTCACGACATCACCCAGGTAATACAGCATGATGTCGGCGTTGTGGATGCCGGCGTCCATCACGATGGTACCCGTGAGTTTGTGATGGCGCCACGGCGTAATGGCGATCTGCTTCCCGCCACCGATGCCCACTTCCAGCATAAACTGCGGGGTGCCAATAGCGCCGTCCGCCAGCAGTGCCCGCGCCAGCCGGTTGATCGGGTCCCGCCGGTAGTTCTCCGCCACCGAGAGCACCAGACCCTGTTCTCGGGCGGCTGCGATGATCGCGTCGCAGCCGCGGACAGTCAGTGACAGCGGCTTCTCGACCTGAACGTGGAGGCCGGCTTCCAAACAGCGTGTAGCGACGCGGTGGTGACTACCGGCATCGGTCGTGATGTCGCAGCCGCGGAGGCCATCCACGGCCGCCAGGTCTTCGATCCGGTCGCACACCTGCGGCCGTGTCCCCAGCAGCAGCTCGGCCTCGTCCGCGAGGTCTTCAGCGTTCGGTCGATGGAGGTCGCAGACCGCAGCGAGCGAGACGTTGTTGAAATCCGATGCCCGGAGCGTCGCCAGTCCGCGCAGGTGACGTCGCCCCATCCCCCCACAGCCGATAATCGCAATCGGTAGCGTATCCATAGCGTTGTAGCTCCTTGTTACGGCCGCGCGTCTGCCCTGCGCCCACTGTAGAGCCTTGACTACCCCGGTGTCGAGTGGGAGTGGCGCTCTCCGTGGGCGCGATTCCGTACAATCAACCTGCTATGAGTGACCTCACCATCCGGCAGGCCCAAGAGCAGGTGGACCAGTGGGTCCGCGAGCAAGGAACGGACTATTGGCGTCCTCTCGCGCAGCCGGTTGACCGGCTCACTATTGATCTACTCCATGACGTTCGCTACAGTTGACAGAAATCCCTCTCTACTGCATAGTTTGCCACATGAAGATTACCCTCAACCTTGACGATACGATCACGCGGCGGCTGCGTGAGGAGGCTGCTCGACGGGGGACCACCATGTCGGCCTTGGTGGAAGCGGGACTCTGGCGCATGCTCGATGAGTGTTCGCCCGCGGACCGTGAGTCGGTTGCCTTGCCGCCGCTGCCTTCATGGCACGGTGGCGGGGAGCTGGTGGACATAGCCAACCGGGACGCGCTCTACCGGGTGATGGAGGAAGAGTGAGTGCTGGTCTTCGATACGAACGTCCTCATCTACGCGGCCAATGAAGACTCCGCGTTTCATCAGCCTTGCCGCTGGCACCTCGACCAGGCTCGCCAAAACCCAGCGCCGGCCTTCCTTACCTGGCACATATGCTACGAGTTTCTGAGGGTCAGCACACACCTCCGTGCCCTTGGCTCGCCCTGGAGCCCGCAAGAAGCCTAGCGCTTCATAGAAACGCTGCTGGCATCACCGGGGGTCGAGTTACTGCGCGCCACAGACCATCACCAAGCGGTCCTGGCCCAGACTCTGGCGGAGTTGCCGGACACCCGCGGCAACCTGTTCCATGACCTTCATACGGCGGTGTTGATGCGAGAGCACGGCATCAGCCGTATCTGCACACGCGACACCGACTTCCAGCGCTTCCCCTTCTTAGAGGTCGTTGACCCGCTGGGCAGGCAGGACGGGTAGCCCCGGCGGAGCCGCGCCGGTTTCGAGGCAGGCGCGGCCGGCTGTGTCCCTCCCTCGGTGAGTGTGTCGAGTGGGAGCGGCGCTCTCGGGGGGCGCGATTCCGTACAATCAACCTGCTATGAGTGACCTCACCTTCCGACAGGCCCAAGAGCAGGTGGACCAGTGGGTCCGCGAGCAGGGAACGGACTACTGGCATCCTCTCGCGCAGCTGGCGCGGCTTACCGAAGAGTTGGGCGAAACGGCCCGGCTCGTCAATCACTTGTACGGTGAAAAACCGAAGCGCCCCGATGAGAGCGATCAGGATTTGGGCCTAGAGCTGGCCGACCTGCTCTACACGATCATGTGTCTCGCCAACTCCCAAGGGATTGACCTCCAGGACAGTTTCGAGCGTGTGCTGGTGAAATACCGCCAGCGCGACGCGGAGCGCTATCGTCCGGCAACCGCTCCCGCTCCGGGGCCGGCTGGCCGGCGTGCCGGCTAGGAGCCGGCACGCCGCGCGCGGAGCCAACACTCCATGAAGACGCGCATGCCGCTGCAATCCCTCTACGGCCTCGTCGCTTGGCTCCACGTCATTATCGGGGCCGCCCTGGCCCTGCAGGGCACGGCGCTGCCGCAAATTCGCGCTACATTTGGCCTCAGTCTTGTCGGGGTAAGCTGGCTCTTTCCGGCCATGTCGCTGGGCCACCTGCTAGGAGTGTTCGGTAGCGGCGCATCCGGGGTCACCCGTCGTCGCCGACTCGCTACGGTGTGGGGCACTGCCACGCTCACTATCGGCCTTGCCGTGCTGGGTGGCGCGCCACACTGGGGCGTGGCCCTGGCTGCCGGTCTGGTGCTCGGACTGGGCTTCGGGTGCCTTGACGTGGTGCTGAACGCCGCCGTTGGGGACGGCGTCCCGCAGCCACGGGACAAGGCGCGTGTCCTCAACGTGCTGCACACGTTCTTCTCTGCGGGCACGTTGCTCGGCCCGCTCCTGTGGGCGTGGGGGCTGGAGCACGGCGCCACCTGGAGGCAAGCACACTGGCTCGGCGCCCTCCTGCTGGCGCCGGGTCTCCTCGCAGCCCTGCGGGTACGGTTCCCGGCGGCCCCGCCGCCGCGTGCTTCCCAGCCACCGGCCTGGCGCCTCCTCCTGGCCGACGATTCTCTGCGCTGGCTGGCGCTCATGATGCTGCTGTACGTGGGGGTGGAAGCGGGCATTGCCGCCTGGCTGACCACCTACATGATCGAGTTGCACGGCGCCGCTCCCGCTGCCGGAGCGCGAGTGACGGCCGCCTTCTGGGCCGCGCTCCTGGTTGGCCGGCTCTCCGCGGCCGGCCTCACCGGGCGGTGGAGCGCCCGGCGGGTGCTGCTCACTAGCATGAGTACGGCAGTGGTGGCAATCGTCGTGGCCATCAGCACCACGAGCAGTGGGGTAGCCGCCGCTGCATTTGCGCTCGCCGGTTTCTGCGTGGGCGGCATCTTCCCCACCGTTGTGGCCGTGGCGCAAGCGCGGCATCCGCTGCAGAGCGGGCCAACCACGGCATTGATGATGGGGAGCGCATCAGTCGGCTGGCTGGTCCTCCCGTGGCTGATGGGTATGGCCGGCGAGCTTTGGGGTGTCGGCGCAACGATGATCGGCGCAGCCCTGACCGCAGGCGCGATGTTGGCAACGGGTTTTCGCGCGCCCTCGCGCCGTCGTCCACCGGAGGCGAGCGCCGCTATTCGAGATAGTCGCGGAGGCGCCGGCTGCGGCTGGGGTGGCGCAGCTTGCGGAGCGCCTTCGCTTCGATCTGGCGAATGCGCTCGCGGGTCACATTGAAGGTTTTGCCGACCTCTTCGAGCGTGCGGTTGCGCCCATCATCGAGGCCATACCGCAGGCGTAAGACCTCCCGCTCGCGCGCGGTGAGCGAGTCGAGCACGCTTTCCACTTGATCCTGGAGGGCATGGCGCGTGGCCTCATCGGCCGGCACCACGGCCGTCTCATCGGGGATGAGGTTGCCGATGGTGCTGTTGTTCTCTTCCCCCACCGGCGTTTCCAGAGAGACCGGCTCCTTGGCAATGGTGAGAATCTCCTCGACCTTCTCCGGCGCGATGTCCATAGCGCGAGCCAATTCCTCGGTGGTGGCCTCGCGCCCGTGCTCTTGCAGGTGTTGGCGCGAAATACGCACCAGCTTGTTGAGCAGCTCCACCACATGCACGGGAATGCGGATCGTGCGGGCCTGATCGGCAATAGCGCGCGTAACGGCCTGTCTGATCCACCAGGTCGCATACGTGGAGAACTTGAAGCCGCGCGTATAGTCGAACCGCTCGACGGCCTTGATCAGACCGATATTTCCTTCCTGCACGAGGTCGAGCAAGGTCAGCCCGCGGCCCTGGTACCGCTTGGCAACGGAGACGGCCAGCCGCAGATTTGCTTCGATCAGATGACGGCGCGCACTTTCGTCGCCGGCAGTCATCCGCCGGGCGATCTCAACCTCTTCCGCCGCGGTCAACAGGGGGACTTTTCCGATTTCGTGGAGGTAGAGTCGGACCGGATCATCAACGGCGACCTCAGTGAGGTCCTCGAAGGCCCGCGCCAGCTCTTCGGAACTCGGTGGAGCAGCCTCATCCGTCTCGGCCTGGGCGGAATCCTCGTCGGTGACGATCTCGATGCCGGCTTCCTGAATGCGCTCGTAAAGCGGGTCAAGGTTGGCCGGAGTGGTGTCTTGTAGCTCGGCCGCCGCGTCAGCAACGTCGCTGTGCGTGAGGTAACGCTGCCGGCGGCCCTTCGCCACGAGGCGCGCGACAGCCTTCGTCCGCTCGGAGGAGTTTTCTACAACCATCGAGGCACACACCCGGCAGGATGTGGAATCCTGCCGCCACGGCAAGGATAGAGAAACGACCCACCGTTTAGGCGGGTGCGGCAGTATACAAGGGTGCTCGGTTGAGAGCAAGCCAGACGCGGTTGAGGTCGTTGGTCACCTCCACCTGCCGCCGCAGCAGCTCGCCTAGGTCATCCGGCGGGTCCTCGCCGGACTGGCGGCGCCGCTGTTCGGCGACGGCCACCTGCGCCTGCGCGCGCCGCAGTGTTTCCAGGAGTGTCCGCTCCTGCAAGCGCAGGGTCGCCTGAATGAGGTCGGCCCCGCGCTGCGAGCTTGTGGTCGGGGGACGCGCTGCGCTGCGCTCGACGAGCGCGTCGAAGTGGAGCCAGAGGCTCTCATCGAGCGTCGCGCGAATGATGGCGGCCGTCGGCTCTCCGGCGGCGGGCTGCACAGGGTCGGGGGGCCGGGTAGTGGCCTGCACCACCGCTCGATAGATCTCGCGGTACTCCGGCCGCCGAAAGTCGGCCTCGGCCGGTCGGTAGGCGAGGCCCGCCAGCAGGCCAGGCGCAGACAGCAGCAAGACGAGGCAGTGCGCCTCCAAGGCCTCCGGTGACGCTGCCGTTGACGGCTCCGTCAGGGCCGGTGCGCTGTCCTCGTCCGGTGAGGGCGGCGGCTCGCGCCGGCGGGTGGTTCGCTGGCGTCCGCTCCGGCGCGACGCAGCCATCGCCGCGTGGACGGTCTGCTCATCCACCCCCAAGCGCTCGGCCAGCAGCCCCAGATAGTGGGCACGGGCGATGCGGTCGCCGACGGCGCGGATGAGGGGGAAGAGGCGGGACGCCACGGCGGACTTCTCGCGCGCGGTGCTGAGATCGGCTTCTGCTACGGCCGCGTCAATCGCAAACTCGACGACCGGCTTGGCACGCTCGATCAGCGCTTCCCACTGCCGCGGATCGGCGCGGATCACATCGTCCGGGTCGCGGCCGGCCGGCAGCGCGGCAATGCGAATCTCGCCTTGGATGACTTGCTCGTAGCGGATGAGACCGCGTGCCCCAGGGACCGGCACCGCGTCTGCGGCCAGCGCCTCGTGCAGGACATCCAGACCACGGAGGGTCGCTGCTTGGCCAGCGCTATCGGCATCGAGCGCCAGCACGAGGTTCTTGCTGTAGCGACGCAATTGGCGCACTTGCTGCTCGGTCAGCGCCGTCCCCAAGGCGGCAATGACGTTGGTGTAGCCATGCTGGTGCGCGATCACCGCATCCATGTAACCCTCGACAATGATGGCCTGATCGTCGCGCCGGATGGCCTGCCGCGCCTGATCGAGGCCATACAGCACGGTGCTCTTGTCGAACAGCGGCGTTTGCGGCGAGTTGAGATACTTCGGCTGACCCTCGCCGAGCATCCGGCCCCCAAACCCGATCACCGCGCCGCTAGCGTCGCGGATGGGAAAGAGCAGCCGCCCGCGGAACAGGTCATATTGGCCGCGCTCGCCTTCGCGCAGGAGGCCGGCCTCAACGGCAAGCTCCACAGCGTGGCGCCGCTGCCGCAGGTGGCGCAGGAGCGTATCCCAGCGGTCGGGAGCGTAGCCGAGACCAAAGCGCTCGACGGTGGCTGCCGTCAGGCCGCGTGATTTCACGTAGGCACGGGCGGCTTGCGCTTCGGGCGTGCGCGCTTCGAGCAGCTGGCGGTGATAGAAAGCTGCGGCTTCGGTCAGCGCCGCGAGGAGCCGCTGGCGGTGCTCCGTGGCCTGGGAGTCGCGGCGGCGCTCCGGAAGCTCAACACCGGCACGTTGGGCCAAGTGGCGGAGCGCCTCACCGAAATCGAGATGCTCGGTCTCCTGCATCCAGGTGAACGCATCGCCGCTCTTGCCGCAGCCGAAGCAGTGGTAGGAGCCTTGATCGGGGTAGACGACGAACGACGGCGTTTTCTCGTCGTGGAACGGGCACAACCCCTTGAGGGTACGCCCGGCCTTCTTGAGCGCCACGCGGGTACCGACCAGGTCGGTGATGTCCACCCGCTGCTTGATTTCGTCAATGACTGGATCGGCCATGTTGCGTGGTACCAACACCCTTCCCAAGGCGGCAAGCGCCCCCGCCTCCGATACAACGGCGGCGGGGGCGCTCCGGTTGCCGTCGCGCGAGCAGCCGGCGTGCCAAGCTACCTCTCGGCGGCAAGCCGGGCCGCTGGATTCTTGGCAGAAACCCTACTCGGCGTGCTCGTCCGGTTGACGCACGCCAAACGTATTACCCTCGGGATCAATGAAGTATCCTTGCCAGGCCACCTTGGGCATCGCAAACTTGGGCAAAGCAACAACGCCGCCGGCTGCTGCTATCTTGCTTGCCACCGCGTCGAAGTCATCCACCTGCACGGTGCAAACGTAAGCATTCGTACCGTGTGCTTGGGGCGGTGTCTTGGCCGGACGCGGTAGCAAGCCGCCGTTTATGCCTGAATCGTTGCTATCGTTGTCCGCTGTCGTAATCATCCAGTAATCCTGACTGCCCCATTGCTCAAATCTCCAACCGAATGCGGCTCGGTAAAACGCCATGGCGCGCTCAGGATCGTCCGCCTGTATTTCGAAATATACGACCTCACCCATGGCCACTCGCCTCCGTAAGTGAGTTATCGGCTCCGAGTTTCAACCGAGACATCGGAGCCGCCACGGACCATGCTCTTCGATGATCGACTCGCGGCCTCAGCGCTACACGTCGCGCGGGCCGCTGTGCGCCAGCGCCGCCTGAGCAGCGGCCAAGCGGGCGACGGGCACGCGGAACGGCGAGCAGCTCACGTAGTCCAGACCGATCTCGTGGCAATAGGTGACTGAGGCCGGATCGCCGCCGTGCTCGCCACAAATCCCGATCTCCAGATCAGGACGGGTCGAGCGCCCCAGCTCTACACCCATCTTGATGAGCTTCCCAACGCCGTTGCGATCCAGCGTCTGGAAGGGGTTTTCGGGCAGGATGCCCTGCTCCATGTAGGGCAGCAAGAACTTGCTCTCGGCGTCATCGCGGGAGTATCCGAAGGTCGTCTGGGTCAAGTCGTTGGTGCCGTAGCTGAAGAACTCGGCGTGCTCGGCGATCTCGTCAGCCGTGAGGGCTGCCCGCGGCAACTCGATCATGGTGCCGAACTTGTAGTGCAGGGCTTGGCCGGTTTCCTGCTCGATTTCGGCTGCGACTGCCTCCAGCTGATCGCGGACCATCTTCAGCTCGTTGACGTGACCGACCAACGGAATCATGATCTCCGGCCGGACATCCACACCATGCTTGGCCAGGTCGCTCGCGGCGCTGAGGATCGCCCGCACCTGCATGGCATAGATAGCGGGGTAGAGCAGCCCCAGCCGGCAGCCACGCATACCGAGCATCGGGTTGGCCTCGTGCATCTGGCCAACGGCCAGCAGCAAGAGCTCGGTTTCGTCCCGGTCTGCGGGGGAGACGCCCCGATGCGTTAGCTCCAGGAGCTGGACCCGCAGTTCTTCGTGGTTGGGCAGAAACTCGTGGAGTGGAGGATCGAGCAGCCGGATAATCACCGGCCGGCCGGCCATCGTGTTGAGCACGCCGCGGAAGTCCTCGGCCTGGATCGCCTGCAACTGGTCGAGCGCTTCGCGGTAGTCCTTTACCTTTGCCGACGCTGCGACCTTGGCCTCCTGCTCGGTCACCTGCTGCTGGGCCGTCGCGCGCTCCCGGTCGCTTTCCGCTGCCGCGAGCGTCGCCCGGCGCTGCGCCAGCTCGCTCTCCAGCGCCGTGGCTTCGGCCGCCGCCAGGATCATCTGCTGCACGACGGGCAGGCGCTCTTCCTCGAAGAACATATGCTCAGTGCGGCAGAGGCCGATCCCTTCGGCGCCGAAGTCCAGTGCCCGCTGGGCATCGCGGGGGTAGTCGGCGTTGGCCCACACACCGAGACGCCGAAACTCGTCGGCCCAGGCCAGCAGCTTCAGGAGCTCCTGCTCGTCTTCAAGGTGGGTTTCCACCGTCGGGATGACGCCGGTGAACACCTCACCGGTCGTCCCATCAATGCTGATGGCGTCGTTCTCGCGTACCACCTGTCCGTTGACGGTGAATTGGCGCCGCTGCGGGTCCACCCGGATGGCCTCCGCACCGGCCACACACGACTTGCCTAGGCCACGCGCGACCACGGCAGCATGGCTCGTGGCGCCGCCGCGCGCGGTCAGAATGCCCTGGGCGACGAGCATCCCATGCACGTCGTCGGGGTTCGTTTCCGGCCGCACGAGGATGACCGCTTCACCGGCGCCGCCCAATTCGGCAGCGCGGTCGGCGTCGAAGACGGCCTTGCCGGTGGCCGCGCCTGGCGAGGCGTTCAAGCCGGTGGTGAGCCAGCGACCGGCGGAAGAGGCCTCGGCTTTCGCCTCTTCGTCGAAGTGTGGGAGGAGCAGTTGGTAGATCTGGTCCGGCTCGACCCGTTGGACCGCTTCCTCCTTGCTGATGAGTCCTTCCTGGGCCATGTCTACGGCGATCTTCACGGCGGCAGCGGCGGTCCGCTTGGCAGAGCGGGTCTGGAGCATGTACAACGTCCCGCGTTCGATAGTGAACTCCAGGTCCTGCGTATCGCGGTAGTGCTGCTCCAAACGACCGGCAATGGCCTCGAACTCCCGGTACACCGTGGGCATCTCACGGGCTAACTGCGCGATAGGCTGCGGGGTACGAATGCCTGCGACGACATCTTCGCCCTGCGCGTTCGTCAAGAACTCGCCGAAAAGCCGTTGCTCCCCGGTCGCCGGGTTGCGGGTGAAGGCGACCCCCGTCCCCGAATCCGCGCCCATGTTGCCGAACACCATCGTCACGATGTTGACGGCCGTGCCCAAATCGTGGGGTATCTTGTGGAAGTCACGGTAGGCATAGGCGCGCGGATTGTCCCAGGACGCGAACACCGCTTCTATCGCTTGCCGTAGCTGCTCATACGGATCGTCCGGGAACTCCTGCCCCGCTTCCTCCCGCACGAGCGCCTTGAAGCGTTGGACCACGTCCATCAATTGGTCGGCCGTGAGGTCGGTATCCTGCGTAGCGCCAACCTCCCGCTTGACCTCATCGAGCAGCTCCTCGAATAGCTCGCCGGGCACACCCATCACGATCTTGCCGAACATCTGGATGAACCGGCGGTAGGCGTCGTTGGCAAAGCGCTCGTTGCCCGTCAGCTGCGCCAAGCCCTGGAGCGTGCCGGTGTTCAGGCCGAGGTTGAGCACCGTGTCCATCATGCCGGGCATCGAGAACTTGGCCCCGGAGCGTACCGAGACGAGCAGTGGGTTCCGGGGATTGCCAAACTGCTTGCCCGACGCGGCCTCGACCTCTTGCATCGCGGCGAGCGTCTGACTCCACAGCTCCGCGGGAAACTGCTTACCGGCAGCGTTGTAGGCGTTGCAGGCTTCTGTCGTGATCGTGAAGCCCGGTGGCACCGGCAGTTGAACGTTCGTCATTTCCGAAAGGCCAGCGCCTTTGCCCCCTAAGAGGTCGCGCATCTCCGCATTGCCGTCCGCGAAGCGATAGACCCACTTTGCCGTCGCCGCCGTACTCATAGTGTCCAGTGTCCTTCTTCCTTGCCTGAAGAGTGATCATCTCTGCCGGGCCGGAGCGACGCTGGCCCAGACCACAGCATTATACTACCAGCCGCCATGTCGCGTAGGAACATCATCTCCTTCTCCCAGAGGTACCGTTAATAGAGAGGCCGGAGCGCACTTCTGGGGGAATCGGGACACCTGTGAGGTGTCCAAGTGGCATTTTGCCCAGAAAACGGCATTATGTGACAAACGGGTGACAATGCAGCGAACCGTGGCCCTCATCCCCCGGCCTCCTCCGTCCCGGCTAGTCCTCGGCCCCCTCGTTGTAGACCAGCTCGTCGTCAGCGATGGTGCGGCAGACAATCGCTACGACCGGCTCGGTCCGGCTCAGGTTGATCTCCTGGTGCAGTGCCCACGCGGGGACAAAGATGAAGTCGCCGGGGCCGGCATCCGCGTGCTCCGACAAGTCCGGTCCCGAGCGGAAGCGGGCATGGCCGGAGATGATGTAAATGCCGGATTCGCAGGCGCCATGGTGATGCACACCGGATTCGACGCCCGGCGCAACGGTCACGTGCCCCATCCAAAGCTGCTCTGCACCGGTGGTTTCCAGCGACACGCCGGCCTCACGTTGCATTCCTGGCGTCTGGGTCGTGCCACAATCTCGGTTCGCCGGTCGGAGCACCCGCAGCGGAGCGGTGCCGGCACGTGTAGCGATCTGCGCGGTCTCGGTAGTCATTGCTGCCTCCGTATCTCCCATGGCGCGGGATAGCGCCGGTCCTCGCCCCCCGCCGCTACCGCTCCGGTGGCGCCCACGGCTCGCGTAGGCGGCGCTGCAACTCGGGCAACAGTTCGTCAACGGGCTGGCGCTCCTGCGTCATCGAATCGCGCTCGCGGACCGTCACGGTGCGGTCTTCTAGGCTCTGCCGATCCACCGTGATGCACCACGGCGTCCCGATCTCATCCTGCCGCCGGTACCGCCGGCCGACGGCGGCGCTCTCGTCGTAGATCGTCGGGAACTCTGGCCCCAGCGTGGCGTAGATTTCCTGGGCGAGCGCAACCAACCGAGCATCACGGCGCACCAAGGGGAAGACCGCCGCCTTGACCGGTGCCAGTTGGGGATGGAGCCGGAGCACGACCCGTTTGTTGCCCTTCGCGTCCGTCTCCTCAGCGTAGGCAGCTACGAGGAACGCCAGCAGCGGACGATCAACCCCGGCCGACGGCTCGATGGTATACGGGATGATGTGCTCCTGAGCTTGGTCGTCGAAGTAGTCAAGCTCCTTCCCGCTGGCCGCGGCATGTTGACGCAGGTCGTAGTCGCCGCGGTTGGCAACGCCTTCGAGCTCCTCCAGACCAAAGGGATACCGGAACTTGATATCCACGGTACGTAGCGAGTAGTGCGCCCGCTCGTCCGCAGGAACCTCGTACCGCTCCAGCAGGTCGGGCGGGATGCCGTACCGCACATACCACGCCAAGCGTGCCTCCACCCAACGGTCGAACCACTCCGCCGCCGTGTCCGGTTTGACGAAATACTCCAGCTCCATCTGCTCGAATTCGCGCGTGCGGAAGATGAAGTTGCCGGGTGTGATCTCATTGCGGAAGGCTTTGCCGATCTGGGCAATACCGAAGGGCAGCTTCATGCGGGCTGCCAGCTGGACGTTGCGGAAGTTGAGATACATCATCTGGCACGTTTCGGGCCGTAGGTACGCGACGGACGCAGCGTCCTCGACCGGCCCGACAAAGGTCTTGAACATCGTGTTGAACTGCCGCGCTTCCGTGAAGTCGCCGGCGCCGCAGTGGGGGCAGTTGGCGCCAAGCTCGTCGGCCTTGAACCGACGATGGCACGAGCGGCACTCGACGAGCGCATCGGTGAAGTGCTCGACGTGGCCCGACGCCCGCCACACGTCGGGCGCGGAGAGGATTGCGCCGTCGAGGCCCACGATGTCGGGCCGCGCCCACACCATGTCGCGCCACCAGGCCCGCTTGATGTTGTTCTTCAGCTCCACGCCCAAGGGGCCATAATCCCAGGTGCTCCCAAAACCGCCGTAGATCTCGCTGTTGGGGAAGACGATGCCGCGCCGCTTACACAACGAAACGAGGGTATCCATGCTGACCGTCGGCTTTGTGCTCATGGGTGTCTATCTGCTCCAGCAGCGTGTTTTGGGCTATCGGTATCCACCCCCGGCTGACCCGCCCTGCCCCTATCTTAGCGGCTGTGCGCCGCTGCCGGGGCCAGACCGTCGGCCTTGAGCCGGACGAGAAACTCGGCGGCGCGTGGTCGTCGTTCCAAGAGAAACGTCACGGATGCTTGCAGTAGCTCCTCGACCTCGGCCGCCGTTGCCGGGCTGACGCGCAGGCGCTCGGCGACGCCCAACGCCCCCTGCGCCAGCAGGCGGAGCGTCTTGATCGCGCTCACGGACACCGGCCGCGCGCGCTGCTGCCCCGGACCACAGTCGCTGCACAGGGCGCCACCGCTGGCCTCACTATAGTAGATGCGACCGGGTCGCAAGCGCTCACTGCACGCGGTACAGCGGTACAGCTCCGGCAGGTAACCGAGCAACCCCAAGAGCTGCGTCTCGAAGCGGCGCATGACCAGCGCCTCGGCCGGCCCGCCCTCGTCCAGGTAACCGAGCGTGTCGCGCAGGAGCGTGAACAACGGTGGATTGGGCTGTTGCACCTCATTGAGGCGATCAACCAACTCGGCGGCATAGCAGGCGAGACTGGTGCGCCAGAGGTCGTCGCGGAGGTGATGGTAGGCCCGCACGATTTCGGCCTGGGTGATGATGTCGAGGTCGCGTCCCCTGGCGAGCTGCGCTTCGGTATGGGAAAACAGCTCCAGGCTGCCCCCCAGCTTGCTGCGGGGGCGCCGCACGCCGCGAGCGACCGCCCGCACCTTGCCGTAAGACGCCGTGTAGAGCGTCACGATGCGGTCGGCTTCCCCGAAGTCGGTGCGCCGCACGATGATCGCCTCGGTGCGATAGGTACGAGCCGTTATTGCCATGTCGGCCTCGGATTGCTGCACGCTGGGCCTCACCCTGGGGTGAGGCACGGACGGGTTCGCTCAGGCGGCCGGCTCCGCGGAGGTCGTGCTCTCCGGGGACGGTACCGGCCTCAGAATACGAATCTTCTTGATGCGATTCCCGTCAATGGCAACGACGGTGAGGCGCACTCCGTCCGCAACCACCTCGTCGCCCGGTTCCGGCACGCGGCCGAGTCTGTCGTAGACAAAGCCGCCGATGGTATCCACGTCGTCGGCATCGAGGCGCAGGGAGAGTAGCTCATTCACTTGCCCCAAGGGGGCCAGGGCATCCACAATCGCTTCGCGCTCGCTGAGGTGGCGCACCGGGGCTTCCTCGGTATCGTACTCGTCCTGAATCTCGCCGACGATCTCCTCCAAGATGTCCTCAATCGTCACTAGCCCCGCAGTACCACCATACTCGTCCACGACGATAGCCAAGTGCGTCTTGATCTGGCGCATCTCCCGCAGGAGCTCCGCGACCCTTTTCGTCTCCGGCACGAAATGCACCGGCCGGAGGATCTGACGGAGGTTCACCTGCTCACCGTCCTGGCGCAGCGCACGCACAGCGTCCTTGACGTAGAAGACGCCGAGAATGTGGTCCATGTCGTCTTCGTAGACGGGCATCCGCGAGAGACCCGCTGCGAGTGCGCGGTCGAGCACTTCTTGCGCCGTCTTGTCACTACTGGCGGCCACTACGTAGACGCGCGGCACCATGATCTCGCGCACCAACGTATCGTCCAGCTCGAAGATGCTGTGGATCATCTCGCGCTCGGTCTCGGCGAGCACCCCGCCTTGCTCCGCAGCGTCAACCTGGAACTTGAGGTCCTCCTCGGTCACGACCGGCACGGTATCGAGCACTCTCGCGGCGCCCAGCGGGCGAAATAGCAGGCGAGCGAGGGAATCGAGCAGCCACACCAACGGCCAGCACAGCCAAGCCGTGACGCGGAGGGGCCGGGCAAAGATTAGCGCCCTCGCCTCGCCCACGTGTGCAGCCGCAATGCGCGGAACGTACTTCGCCAAGAGGACCACCAGCAGCGTTGCAATCGTGGTCATTATCACGACGGCGATCCACTGACTGCCGCCGAGCAGCGGGGTCAGCCAATCGCCGTATTGCCAGACGATCAGCGTCGTGGCGAAGAGGATCGGCGCCGTCAACGCCAGCTTGACCGTGGCGAGGAAGCGGTTGCCTTGGTTGGTCAGCCACAGCAGGTCGGTGGCCGCGCGCTGGCCTTCACCCGCTAGCTGCCGGAGGCGGCCTTGCGGCACCGTGAGCACCGCGGTTTCGGCGGCGCTAAAAAAGGCGGCCAACGCCGTGAGTAGCAGAAAACCTAACCCCGTCAGCACGAGACTGACGGGCGATATACTGGAGGGGTCCAAACGGCAATAACTCCTGGCCGGCGGCGCAGAGGCCTTCCCAACATCTTAGAAGCGCTCCGTGCTGTGGGATGCGCGTTGCCAGCCCACATGCCTCCACCCACTATCATACCATCCCGCGCAAGTGCCGTTCCACCGGCGCAGCGGGCGGCTGGTCCCTCAATAAGGGTAGGTGTTCGTGATGCACGGCCCTCTCCCACGGAGCGCGGGCGCCGCCGCCGTAGGGACAACCCTTGTGGTTGCCCTTTCCGGTACTCCTGCCGGGGCCAGGGCGCCCACAAGGGACGCCCCTACGGGATTTGGGGGTTAGGTCCAACTCCTACCCGGCAGCCCCTAGGTCCTCCAAGTGGAAGGGGACGGCCCACACGGCATACTCGCGCCCGCTCCCGACCGCTGCCGCGATACGCCGGGCTGCCGTCTCGCTCGCGCAGAGCGCAAAGACCGTTGGCCCGCTCCCGCTCACCTGCACGTGGCGCGCTCCCGCGTCGTGCAGCCGACTGCGGATGGCGCTGATGGCGGGGCAAAGCCGTGTGGCCGTCGCCGCTAGCCCGTTGGTCAGGCCGGTAGCCCAATCCGGGGCACGGCCCTGCCGCAGGGCCGCCGCGAGCCGGCGCGCTCGGTGGCCGTCGCTGTAGCCGTCCGGACGCAGCGCACCGTAGACGGCGGCGGTGGACAGCGGTTGGCGGGGACGTACCAGGACGGCCCAGCCGGGTGGAGGCGGCGGTAGGCGCTCTACCCGTTCGCCGCGGCCGCTCACGAACGCCGTCGGGCCGGCCAGAAAGAAGGGGACGTCCGAGCCGAGAGTGGCACCAATGCGGGATAGCTCGGCCAGCGTCAGGTCCAAGCACCAGTGCTGGTTCAGCGCCATGAGCGCCGTGGCGGCGTCGCTACTGCCGCCACCTAGTCCCGCCGCGACGGGAATGCCTTTGCACAGCAGCAGCTTGGCGCCACGGCGGCAGCCGGTGGACGCTTGCAGCGTCCGCGCCGCCCGGACCACGAGGTTGTCTGCGCCGGCGAGCGCGCTCCGGTCGCAGGCGAAGCGGAGGGCCTCGGCCGGTGCAACGCGCAGCTCGTCATAGAGACCAACCGCTTGGATCACCGAGGCTACTTCGTGGAAGCCGTCCGGCCGGCGCCCCAGGATTTCGAGCGCCAGGTTGATTTTGGCCGGTGCGCGATACAGCATCATCAGCCCGACCACTGACCGACCAGGCGCACGATATGCGGCAGAAAGATCGCTAGCCCGACCAGCACCGCCCCACCGGCGCTCACCAAGACGGCGCCAGCCGCAACATCCTTGGCGACTTTGGCCCGTGGGTGATACTCCGGTGACACGAGATCAACGATAGCCTCGGCGGCCGTATTGAGCAGCTCGGCCGTCAGGACAAGGGTGATCGTCACGAGCAGCACTGCCAGCCCCAAAGGAGCGACGCCGACCAGGACCGCCGCCGCCAACACCACAACAGCGGCGCAGAGGTGCAACCGCATATGGCGCTGGCTCCGTACCGCGTGGTACACGCCGGACCAGGCGTACCGCAGACTGCTGCGAAAGCGCTTCCGGCTATCGGTCGTCGGTGAGGCCGAGCTGTCCAAGAATGCGCTCCTCCTGCCGACGCATCGCCGCGAAGTCCTCGTCCCGGTGGTGATCGTATCCTATAAGATGCAGCACGCCATGAATCAGCAGGTAGGCCAGTTCGTGGCGCTCGGTATGTCCGTAGGTGCGCGCTTGTCCCTGCACCCGTGGGTAGGAGATCACCACGTCGCCGAGCTGCCGGCCAGTCTCCGCCAGCGTCACAAACGGCTCCTGGTCCTCAGGAGCTTGCAGCGGGAAGGCCAGAACGTCGGTGGGGTGGTCAACGCCACGATAGCGTTTGTTCAGCTCATGTAAGAGCGCTTCATTGCCCACGGTTACCGACACCTCATCCCCCGGCTCCCTCTCCACAAGTGAAGTAGGAGAGTCCGCCGGAGGTGGGCGGGGATGAAGCATGGCAAGCGCCGCAGTCACCACCTGCTCTACCCACGCCGGGTCTACAGCGGCGGCATACGACGGGTCAACCGTCAGCAGCACGCTCGGCGTTGGGACTAGGCAGTCTGGCTGGGGCAGTGGTCGCCTTGGGGTATTCGATGCGCGGATGGTAGATGCCTTGTAACTGCTGAGTCAACGACCGCTTGATCCTCTTGAGGTCCCGGAGTGTCAGGGTCGAATTGTCGAGCTGCCCCTCCAATATCCGTTCGTCTACCACACGAGTGACCAGTTCCTCGATAGCCTGAGCCGACTGCCGGGTCGCCGAGGCGGCCGAAGTCGCCGAGCGGACCGCGGCTTCGGCGCTATCCGCCAGCATCACCAGGGCGGTTTCCTTGCTCTGCGGCTTGGGGCCGGGGTAGCGGAACTGCCCTTCACTCACCGGCTGATGGCCATTCTCCTCGACTGCCCGCCGATAGAAGTATTGCATGCACATGTCGCCGTGGTGCTCGCCGATGAAGCCCTGGATCCGTCGCGGGAGGCGGTGCTGGCGCCCCAAAGCCAGACCCTTGGTCGTGTGCTCGATGATTGCCAGTGCGCTTTCCTGCGGGCCAAGATGGTCGTGGATGTTCTCCCCATCCATCTGATTCTCGATGAAGTAGTAGGGCCGGTGGAGTTTGCCTATATCGTGGTAGTAGGCGCCCACCCGCGCCAAGAGCGGGTTCCCCCCGATGCGCTCGGCAGCCTGCTCGGCGAGGTTGGCAACCAACATGCTGTGGTGAAACGTGCCGGGCGCTTCGAGCGCCAGACGTCGGAGCAACGTTTGCCCTGGGTGTGCCAGCTCGAGCAGCTGCATCGTGGTCGTGGCGCCAAACAGGACGCCGGCGAGTCCTGAGATGCCCAGCGCAAGCACCGCTGCCAGGGCACCACTGCCGAGCGTTGCGAGCACCACCGGCGTCATGGCGATCAGGTCGTAATCTTGGTGCAGTAAACGAAAGGCGACGACGACCACGAGGCCGGCGACAGCGACTTGCAGGCCGGCAACGAAGAAGGTGTGCATCCGCTCGATCCGCCGCGCCCCAAGCGCCCCGGCCGCGGCGGTGGTGACGCTGAGGGTGATGAGCTCGAGGTTGCCGTTATAGAGCGGTGCCAGGAGCAACACCGTTGTGGCCGACCACGCCAGGGCCAACCGTGGGGCGAGCAAGCTGCTGAGGACCATCGCCCCGGTGGCCAGCGGGATCGCGTAGACTGCCCAATGCGCCGTCGGCAGGACCAGCTTGGTCACGAACAGCGCAATGACGATGGAGGTCAGCACGCTGGTCAGCTGCAATGGATGGGCGAGCGTGGCCGGCCGGAAAATGAAGATGTAGTACAAAAACATGCCGACCAGCAGACCGACATAGAGGGCGGTACCGAGTAGGAGTTCGAGCCGCAGGGGCCGCCTCGACAGCCCCAATGCCTTGAGCGCTTCAACGTCGTCTTCCGTCAGGGTTTCACCCGCCCGCACGATCACCTCACTAGGCGCTACGGTCGCGGTGACCGGCTGCACCGCGTCGCGGGCCTGTTGTCGCGCCGCCTCGGTCGCCAGGGGATTGTAGATCAGGTTCGCCTGAATGTGCTCGCGGACGAGAGCAGAGACGACCGCAATCTGATCGCTACTTAGCGACTGATTAATCGAGGCGATGGCCTGGCCCTGAACGTCTGCCAGCTCGTTTTCGTGGATGCGCTGCTCGACATGATCGTCCAGAATACGCAAGGTTTCGGCAGTAACCGCCAACCAGTCGGCATCAGGCAGCTCTGCCATGACTGCCACGATCCGCGCCGCGAGGTTGGGAATGAGCGCGGCAATCTGCCGCTGCTGGTCCTCAGACGAGGCGTCGCCTGCCGTGCGGACGTTGGTGCCGGTGCTGAACGCTTCGGCGGCTTGCGTGCGGAGTCGCCGGAGCAGAGTGGGATCGTAGTCGGAGTAGTCGCCGACCTGCGCTGCCGCCTCCTCGCGCAGCACCCGAGTCTGCACTTGACTCACAAATGTCGCGCGGCGCGGGGCAAGTATTGTATTCTCGGCTACCTCGCCGGCCAACACAGCCGGCCGATCCGTCCCGAACTCCAGCGTGAGGATGGCGGTAGCAGCGGCAACCAGCACCACCCCTCCCACGATGGCTACCACGATAGGGAACCAATGCCGGGAGGCTATGGCCGGGAGTCGCGGGAGGCCCACGACTTTGGTATTCGCTTCGGCCGGCGCTGGAGAGGCCATGACTTTACTGAGAACGATTGACCAAGCACGCCCGATGCACCGCCCTGGTGACGCCGCGCCTACCCTGGCGGCCAAGTCATGGGGCGACCGCCCAAGAGATGCACGTGCAGGTGACCTACGGACTGCCCACCATCTGCGCCATGATTAATGACCAGCCGGTAGCCGGATTGATCCAGTCCCTCGGCAGCGGCAACTTCAACCGCAGCCGCCAGCACGGTGCCCAGTATGTCTGCATCGGATCGGCCCGTGTCGGCGATGGATGCAATGTGGCGCCGTGGTATAACTAATATGTGCGTAGGCGCTTGTGGGTTGAGATCGCGGAAGGCGATAGTGTCCCCATCCTGGCACACGACCGTCGCCGGTATCCGACCTTCCGCAATGCCACAGAACACACAATCCGCCATCAGTGCCTCCCGCCGGGGCACAGCCGCGCCTGGCTCGCCAATGATTCGGCCGCACCACAGCGACCGCCGAACCGGGCCGCACGCACCCGACTACCTCCCGCGCACCCGGGCCGGCCTCCTATGCTGACTAGCACAACTATCTTACCATGACGGGCCAAATCGGCCCTCTCCTACCGGAGAGCGGCCGCCGAAAATGCCGCCGACCGGCGCGCGGCCGGCGTGGCGGGGAGCCGGCCCCCTCAGTCGCGTCGCGCGAGCTGCACGGCAACCCAGTCCCGGCGGGTGCGTCGCGCGACCAATGCAAACCCCGCCTGTGTCAGCGCGTCAACGGCGCTGGCTTCCCGCTCGGCCAGGATACCACTCGCGATGAGGTGCCCGCCCGGCCGGACGGCGCTGGCCAGCTGTTGAGCGTGCGCGCTGATTACTCGCGCGACGATATTGGCGATAGCGAGGTCGAATTGCGCTTCCGGGGCAATGCAGCTGGGCGTGGCGCCATCCGCAGTCGTCGGCACCGGTATGCCGAGCGTCCCATGACGAACGGTCACGACATCGGCCACAGCATTCACGCCGACGTTCTCGCCGGCCGTGCGCGCTGCCGTCGCGTCTACGTCGAGCGCGAGCACCTGCGCGGCGCCCAGCCGCGCAGCAGCGATGGCCAGAATACCGGAGCCGGTACCGAGGTCCAGCACGTGGGCGTCCGGTAGGGGCAGCGCCTCCAGCAGCTCCAGGCAGAGCTGCGTGCTCGGATGGAGGCCCGTGCCGAACGCCAGCCCCGGATCGAGCGTTATCACGAGATCGTCAGGCCGGGGCACATAGTCGAGCCACGAGGGGGTGACGACCCAACGCCGGCCCACCCGCAGCGTGTGATAGTGCTTACGCCAAGCAACCTGCCAGTCTTCCTCCACCGTCCACCGAATGTCCAGTGTGCCGAGCGGCGCCAAGTCGAAGGCGCGCAAGATGCCTATGGCCCGGTCAATCTCCTGCTCCGCCCGCTGCCAATCGGCGTCTTCGGAGACGTAGGTGTGGATCGTCCGCGGCGCCTCGGCCGGCGTGTCGTACTCGTCGGCATCGCCGGTCTGGACCAGCGGATGCTCGACCAGCACGTCGCCGCCCCAGCGGCGGAAGAGCGCAGTGACGGCTTCCGCCGCTTCAGCGCTTGCTTGGATGCGGAACTGGCGCCAACGCATAAGGAACCGGGCCGAACAGTCTGTGCCGGTAACTATTCTACTTTTTCCGGGCAAGTCGGCACTGTGGACCTGACCAACCGGCAGCGACCTGGTAGGCTTGAGCGCGCAGAGGCGTCACCGGGCGCGGCTGAATACCACCGTGTACCGGGATACGCGGCTACGCGCGATCCGATTCCTGTGCTGCGAAAGGAGCTATCGTGAGGGAGAACAAGCTACGCACCCTGCTGAAGACTGGGCAGCCATCGCTCGGCACACACGTCCACAGCGCCTGGCCCTCGATCATCGAGATCGTCGGCCATACCGGCGTCTACGACTACGTTGAGTTTGTCTCCGAGTACGCCCCCTTCGATCTTCACGACTTGGATCATCTGTGCCGCGCCGCTGAGATCTTCGACCTCGGCACCATGATCAAAGTTGACCAGGAGCCGCGCCGCTTCACGGCCCAGCGGGCCATTGGCTCCGGCTTCCAGAGCGTCCTCTTTGCCGACTGCCGCAACGTCGAGGACGCGCGGGAGTGCGTGCAGGCCGTCCGGCCGGAAACGCCCTCCGACGGGGGCCTTCATGGTGTCGGGATGCGCCGGGCGTTCTACATGGGCTACGGGGGCACGCCGGACTATGTGCAAGCGCTCAACGACATCGTTGTCGTCCTCATGATCGAGAAGCGGGGCGCAGTGGAGCAGCTGGAGGAGATTCTGGCGGTAGACGGGGTAGACATGGTCCAGTGGGGACCTTCGGACTATTCGATGAGCATCGGTCGTGCCGGTCAGCCCCAGCATCCGGAGGTGCAGGCCGCGAAGCGCAAGGTCTTCGAGACGTGCCAGCGGCTGGGCGTGCCGGCGCGGGCCGAGATTAGCGGTCCGGAGGAGGCCGCGCCGTATCTGGACATAGGAGTCCGCCACTTCTGTATCGGCACCGATGTTTCGATCTTGCACAACTGGTTCAAGCAGAACGGCACTGAGCTACGCAGCGTCATTGAGCGAGCGTAGCGGGACCGGGGGGCCGAGCTACAGCACGCTGCGCTTCTCCCCGCGCCGCCTGTCATTCCCACGAAAGCGGGAATCCACGTCCCCCTGCGGGGCGAGGGGGGCCACAGGGGGGCCAGCACCGGCCAGGAAGGAGACGGCTATGGCGATCACCGCGACCAGGCTGCTGACTGCTGAAGACCTCCTGCGCCTGGATAGCGAGGGCGTGCGCGGCGAGTTGATCCGGGGGGTACTGCACGAAACTATGTCATCGGGATATGCACACGGCAAGATCGTAATGAAGCTCGGCTTTTTGTTGAACGCCTTCATCATACCCCGCAAACTGGGGAGCTTGACAGGCTCGGACATGGGTGTCTGGCTGGAGCGCGAGCCGGACACCGTGCGCGAGCCGGACATCGCCTACTTCTCGGCGGCGCGGCTGCCGCTGGACGTGCGGATTACCGGCTACGCCGAGGTCGTTCCCGACCTGGTGGTGGAGATCGTCTCCCCCAGCGATAGCCGGCGCGAGGCCCACGACAAGGCGGAGATGTGGCTGCGGTACGGCGTGGCCCTGGTGTGGGTCGTGCAGCCCGACACGCGCTCCGTGGAGGTGTACGAGCCGGGCCGCGCGGTCGTGACGCTCGATGAGCACGACACGCTCGACGGTTTGGAGGTGCTGCCCGGCTTCACCTGCACGGTCAGCGACATCTTCGACACGTAGGCCGTGGTCGCCGGCCGGGGGGCGTGGTCAGGCCCGGTGCCGACGCCCCGGAGCGCGGTTGCCGCGCGGTCCGGTCACTATTTGCGCCAATCCCGTCTAAAACAGGTACAATGTACGTACCATATAGAGAGACGTAGTCAACGAGGCTCGTTGAGGCGTAGTACCGCACGGGGGGCCGGGGGTGCGACGTGACTAGCCCAATGAGCAAACCCGATACCTTCCTACGTTCGGAGGAACCGGTATGCCTAGGCCCAGTTCTGCTCGCGTTGCCGATCCACGCGCTCCGCATCTTGCCAAGCCCGAAGCGGAGCGATACCCCGCTCCACCCAACGTTGATCCATACGGCGTCGTGTTGAGGCGCGATGCACGCGCGAATATCAAGCGCGGCTTCGACATGATGGCCAACACGCTCCGGGTGACCCTCGGTCCCGTTGCCCGCACGGTCGTGATGGAGTCGCTCTCAACTGCCCGGCCCCCGGAGGTGTTGGCAGATGCGGCGACCATCGCCCGTCGCATCATTGGCATCCCCAACCACTGGGAAGACATGGGGGCCATGATGATCCGTCATATGGCCTGGCAAGTGCGGGAGAATGTCGGCGATGGGGCCGCAACCGCCGCCGTTCTCGCTCAAGCCATCCTGGACGAGGCGACCAGGGTCGTCGCGGCCGGCACGAACGCCATGATGGTGCGCCGAGGCGTGGAGGCGGGTCTTGCTCAGTCCATCACGGTGCTCAACGCGCTGGCGATACCCATGGAAACGGAGGAACAGATCGAGGCCTTGGCGGTCGCAGCCGCCGGGCACGACAAGATCGGTGCCTACATCGCCGAGATTCTCGACATCCTCGGTACGGAGGCCGTCATTCTGGTCCAAGAGCACGTCGGCCTGGAGATAGACCGCGAATATATCGAAGGGCTACAGTGGGATAGTGGCTACTGGTCCGCCTATTTCTGCGACGACCCCAGCCGGATGGAAGCCACAATCGAGAACCCCATCATTATCTCGACCGACACGAACCTGGAGAAAGTTGAGGATGTCCTTCCCCTCATGGAAAAGGTCATGGAGGTGAAGGACGAGCTACAGACCGGAGGATTGGTCATCTTCGCTAATGATATTCGCGGTCCGGCGTTGGGGCTGATGGTGACCAATAATCAGAAGGGGACGCTGCGCTGCTTGGGGGTCAAAGCGCCAGGGGCCGGCGACCGGCGCATTCGGGTCCTCGAAGATATCGCCGTCCTGACGGGGGGGCGGTTCATCGCCGAAGATGCCGGCGAGCGCCTGCGGGAAGCAACACTTGCCGACCTGGGGCGGGCGCGGCGCGTCTGGGCCAACCGCGACTTCCACAGCATCATCGGCGGGGCCGGCAGCCACGCGGCGATCCGGCAGCGCACGGCAGAAATCGAAGAAACGATTCCCGACGCCGAGAACGAATTCGAGCGCATCAAGCTGCGCGAGCGGATCGCCAAGCTCACCGGCGGCTGCGGCATTCTGCGGATTGCGGCCCCCACCGAGCGGGAGCGTGACGAGCTGAAGCAGCGGGCGCAAGAGGCAGTGTCCGCTGCCCGCGCCGCAGCGGAGGAGGGCGTGGTGCCTGGCGGCGGTGCGGCCTTCCTGGCCTGCATCCCGGCCCTGGAGTCGTTGGCCGCAGAGCATGAGACCTCTAGCCCGGAGGGTGTCGCCACCGGTATCCGGGTCCTGGCACGGGCGCTCGAAGCACCAGCCTATTGGATCGCGGAGAACGCCGGTCACGACGGCCGGGCCGCCATCGCCGCTGCCAAAGAAGCGGGGCCGGGGCATGCGCTCGATGCCACCACCGGCGAGATCAGCGATATGCGGGAGTCTCAGGCGCTCGATCCGCTGAAGATCGTCCGCATTGCGCTGGAGACGGCCGCGAGTGGAGCCATCATGGCTCTGACCACCGACGCGCAGGTGCGCACTAAATCACAGGAGCCAGAGGTCAATCCATAGAAGAGAGGTAGGCGCAACGTATGCAATCAGGTGAGCCGAGGATTGTCCAATTCCCTACCGAGCGTGCCCGCCAGCGCACCAGAGGCACGCCGGCCGCGGCGGGGCCGGCGCCGCTCCCACCACCAGGCGACCGTTGGGAGTTGGTCGCGCCCGCGGGCGGCTGGGGCGGCACGGTGCTCGCTCTGAGCACGCCGGGCCCCCTGCCGGGCAGCAGCGCGGACAACGAGCCGACGCCGCTCTTCGCCGGGACGACGTCCGGCTGCTTCATTTCGCTGGACAACGGACACACTTGGGAGCCACAGAACGAGGGGCTAACCAGTCCCTACGTGCAGGCGATCACCCTCTCGCCGCAGTACGACCAGGATCACACCGTCTTCGCCGGCTCGCTCGGTGGCGGCGTCCTGCGGTCGCGCGACGGGGGGAGCACTTGGGCGCGCATGGAGTTTTGGCAAGCTGCTGCGCCGGTCACGGCCATCGCCCTTTCCCCACGCTTTCCCGGTGATGGCACGATCCTGGCCGCCACACAGTACGAAGGCATCCAGCGTTCCACGAACGGCGGTCACACATGGTCTACGGCGAACTTCGGCCTTGCGGACCTCTCCATCATGGCGCTGGCGGTCTCGCCCACCTTCGATGAGGATGAGATTGTCTTCTGCGCCGCCACGGACGGTCTGTATCGCTCGACCAATGGCGCCCGCGCCTGGCGGCGGGTACGCGGCGTGCCCACCGAGACGGTGCAGGCCATCGCTTTCTCGCCCACGTTCCCGGATGACGGTACCATCTTCGTCGGCACCGAAGACGCCGGCATCTTTCGATCCACCAACCGCGGCATGCGCTGGCAGCCCGTGAACGACGGGCTTGTTGACGCCGAGGACGCCGAGCCACCGCCGGTGAATGCCCTCTGGATATCGCCGCAGTTTGCGGATGACGGCACCATCTTCGCGGGGACCGCGGGGAGCGGAGTCCACCGCTCGACGGACGGTGGGAAGACCTGGCAGCAGCACGGGGCCGACGACGAGGCCGTGATGTCGCTGCTCGGTCAGCCGGACGGCACGATTCTCGCCGGCTGCCACCAAAGCGGCATTATGCGCGTCGGGGCGGATGGTACCACCACTCCGGCAAACCAGGGTCTCGCCGCCCGCTCGATGTCCGCGCTGGCCCTCTCACCGGACTTCGAGCGGGACGGTGTGCTCTACACCGCCGGCATCGAAGACGGCGTTTTGCGGTCCGATGACCGGGGCGCGACCTGGCAACCCGTCGGGGCGCTGCCGACGAATCAGGTGCTGTCGTTGGCGGTGGCGCCGCGGGCGTTGCCGGAGCACGTGCTTCTCGCGGCGACCGACGACGGCCTCTACCGTTCGACCGACTCCGGGGCACAGTGGGAACGAGCGACATTCCCCGAGGCCGAGGCCGGCGAGGACGGCGGCGGGGTAGCGAGCGACGCGGTACGCATGGTGACGTGCGCTGGCGGCACCTCGCAAGACGAGAGCGTTTGTGTAGCGGTCGTCGGGCAGCGGCTGGTGCTCTCGATGGATAGCGGCGCAACCTGGTCAGATATCAAGCCGCCCACTGACGAGGAGATGCTGATCGGTATCGCGCTCTCACCGCACTATCGCCGCGACCAAACGGTGCTTGTCGGCACGTACTCGCAGCTCGGCGCTGCTCGCCTCGGCCGGGTCCGTGCTCCAGGGGCACGCGCCGCGTGGCGCCAGGACCTCCAGGCGAGCACCGTGACGATTTGGCGGTCGCTCGATGGCGGCGAGAAATGGACGCCGATCATCGAGCAGTTGAGCGGCGCGCGCTGGGCCGCCTTTGGGCTACCGGACGACTATCGTGGTGACCAAGAGGACGAACGCAACCGGTTCTTTGTGGGGCTTGGGACGCTGGTGCTGCGACCGATGTTCGGCGGGAAGGCGCTCTGGATCGCCGAGCGTGTGGGCCGGCCCTCCAGCGGCGTCCTGTCCGTCGCCCTCACGAGCGGCGGAGTCTGGGGCCGGGCGCTCTTTATCGGCTCCAGCGAGGGCGTCTACCGCTCCGACGACGAGGGGTTGACCTGGCAATCGGTGAACACCGGGCTAGGATCACGCACGGTCGTATCGGTGGCGCTGTCCCCAGGCTTCAACACGGATGGCCGGGCCTATGCGTTGACCCTTGGTGGCACCCTCTGGCGCCTGACGGCCGGCAGCTAACCGGCGCCCCCAGGCGCCCACGACGCGGGCCACGCAGCGTGGCCCTGCGAGAAGGAGGGCGGCGATGGCGCACTACCTGTATCAGGTCGCGTATACCCAGGAGGCGTGGGCAGCACAGCTCCGGAACCCCCAGAATGTCGCCGACCGGGTGCGGGGGAGCGTCGAAGAGCTTGGCGGCAAAATCGTCGGGGCCTGGTACGCCTTCGGCGAATCCGACCTGTTCGCCGTCCTGGAGATGCCGGACAACGTCAGTATGGCTGCCCTTGCCATAGCATTTGCCGCGGGCGGTGCAGTGAGTGCTGCCAAGACCACGGTGCTCATGTCCCTCGATGAAGGTATGGAGGCCATGGGCAAGGTGGCCGGTTCCGGCTACCGGCCACCGGGCAGTTGAGCCGGCTGCTGGGCCGCCGGCTCCTCCCTGACCCAATCCGGCCCACCCCGTTTGCCTGGTAAGCTCCGGGGCGGTCTCTACCCGACATAGGGTTGGCGGCACACACGTTAGGGCGGTACCAGCAATGCGCGTGAAGGACCTGCTCGCAATCATGGAAGATGATCCCCAATGGCTAGGGCCGGCCGGTGTCTGGCTGCGCCCCTATGGGGTGTCTATTACGGCGCTCATCGGACACTGGCACGCAGTTGACCATGACGTGGAGCAGGTGGCCGCCGACTACAAATCCCGCTCCCGATCATCGTGGCGGCGGTTGATTACTACGAGCAGCACCAATCCGAGATAGACACCCGCCTCGCTGTAGGCGCCGCCTGACGCCTCGGTGACTATCTCCGGCAGCGGCACGACCACGAGCGTCCGCACGGCGACCCTGTAGCCCCTTCCCTGCAGGGAGGGGGTTGGGGGGGGTAGGTGTGTACCATCCGCTAGAGCCGCACGATGTCGCCTTTTGCCAAGAGCGCTGCGGCGCCGAGGCCACGCACCGCCAGGACGCGGCTCGGTGCAAAGTAGGGGAAGTCAAAGGCCGTGCGGTCGCCAGCGCGTGCGCCGGGCACCGGCAACAGTCGTGCCGTCAGCGGCTTGTCGAGGCGGGCGGCGAGCGTTGCCATGTCCAGGATGATCGCTGCCAGCTCATCGCTCCCCGTGTCACCGGGCAAGGGAACGGTATCGAGACCGAGGCCACAGACCGCCGCATAGAGGAGCAGGCTATCCACGCTGACCAGTCCCTCGCTGGCGCGCTGCGCCAAGCGGGAGTCCTCGAGTACCGGCAGCATCAGGCCGGAATACCCGGTCCGGGGGATGTGCGCGGAGCCGAGCGCGCTGGTCAGCACGGCGGCGGCAAAGAGCGTACCGGAGGCGCCAAACCGGGCCACACCGAGCCGTTCGAGCGCCGCAGCGATGCTCCGCTCATCATCCGGGAATGGCGCCAGCGACAGGTCTACGCCGCCAAACGCCACCGCTGCGTCGTCCTCTGCGTCCCCGAAGAAAGACTGCTGCGGGCGCAGGATGCGCTCTAGGCGCTGCCAGTGCCTGTCCAGCGCAGCGATGAGGCCCCGTCTGGCCTCGTCCAGGCTTGCCGCGTTCGTGAAGGCCTCGACCGCCACGTCCGCTGCCTCCAACGCGAGGGCATACCGCGGGCGACTGCCCTCATGGTAGGCCGCTGGGAAGAACGGGATATGGGGCGGGCAGTTAGCGAGCGCCGCGAACCGCAGGTTGCCGAAACCATCGGGAGTCGTCTGTGCGATGGCGGCGATAGCCGCCGCCGTCCGCTCGACGGCTGGCAGATGCACCCCCCCGTTGTGGCTGGCAACCAGCACGGAGCAGAAGGTCACCTCGGTAGCACGCACGATCTCCGGGAGCACGTTGATGAGGTCGAGCGCAGCTTGGCGGTGCCGAGCCGTAGGCGCGTCGAGAATGCGGACCGGACCTACCGACACATACTCGAACCCGCGCTCGCGGGCAGCCGTTTCGAGTGTGCGTGCGTAGGCCAGCGCGTCCCCGCCAGCGGCCCTGGCCAAGACGGTACTCAGTGGCGGGCCGGCCAAGCGCACAGTTTGGACCTCATAGCCTCCCGCCGTGAGCTGCGCCCGCAGGTCCCGCGCAAAAGCGCCTACGTCGTCCAGGGCCGTCGGAGCGAAGGGCCAAGTCAGCGGTACGCCGACCGTGAGCGAGCGAATCTTCATGGCTTGCCTTGCTTTGCTTTCTGGCCGCGCCGCTGGGCTGCCCCGGCAAGGCAGCTTGCCAATACACAGCATCTTCAGGACAGGTTAGTATTATCCAGCATAGCAAGGCGCGGCCCGACGGTGACTGGGAGCACCAGCGGCGCTGACTGCGGGCGCCCCTAGCTCACCGCCGGCCTTGTCGCGCACAGCACCGCAGCCCTGGTAGAGGTCACATGATCGGCACAGCCCGCCGCGACTCACCGTCGCGCCAGCCCTGTGTGCCGCTGGCCGGCGTAGACTTGCACCTCCACACGCTGGTTTCCGATGGCCGCTGGACGCCGGAAGAGCTGACCGATGCCGTAGTCGCGGCCGGCGTGGCCGTCTGTGCAGTCACCGACCACGATTCGACCGAGGCGATTGCCCCCGTGACGCATCGTGGGGCGGCGCACAGCCTCCGGGTCGTGCCGGGCATCGAATTCACGGCAGACTTCCGCGGCGAGCTGTTGCACCTGCTGGCGTACAACGTCAATCCCGACAACGCGCAGCTCAACGCTCTCTTGCGCGACGTACAGACCCGCGAGCATGAGCGCGCCTGGGGCCTCGTCGAGCGCCTGCGGGCGCAGCAGGTCGTCCGGCTGTCCCCGGACGACGTAGACCGGTTGGCAGCCGAGCCGCGCTTGACGCAGGCCAAGCTCGTGCGGCTGCTCCAGGATCAGGGCTACCGCGAGCCGGCCGCGTATCGGCCGCTGCTGCTGCGGGTCATGGAAGCGCCGTTCTGCACTACGCCCGTCGAGACCATCGCCGAGACGCTCCATCCGAAAGGCTGCCCGCTGATCGTGGCGCACCCTGGGTCGGGAATGCCGGAATACGCGCCAGTCATCAAGAGCCTCACGCACGAATCGTTGCTGGCGATGCTGGAGAGCGGCCTCGTTGACGGACTGGAAGTCCATCATCCGCGCCACCCGCCGGAGTTGCAAGCCACCTACGCGGAGGTCGCTGCCCGCTACGGCGCACTGGTCAGCGCCGGCTCCGACTCGCACGACGCCCGGAACCCGCCACGACCCCACCCGGCCGCGTGGTGCCAGGAGCTACTCACCCGCGTCGGCATCACTACCGAGTAATGGCAACCCTATGGTCCTCCCGTTGTGCAGCGGTGCGCGTGGGGCTGAGGAGGTAGCGGTATGAACGATGTGTCGCTCGATTCGTTAGTGGTCTACTGCGCCGACATCGGATCGGTTGCGAAGGGCCGGTTTGCCTGGGCAAGCGCCTCCACCGGGCCAAACTTACGAGTGTCCACGGACACCGACATCCAACAACTGGTGACGCAGGTCGCTTGCGACCTCAACAGCGGGAAAAAAGTGGCTCTAGGCTTCGAGTGCCCATTGTGGGTTCCAGTCTCATGCGATCCCAACCGACTGACCTCCCGCCGGTGTGGGGAGGGGAATCGCGCCTGGTCGGCTGCGGCCGGGGCCACATCGCTTGCGACCGGATTGACCGAAACTGTATGGATACTCAATGAAATCCGCAGTGAGACACGGGATGTCCAGGCTTTCTTGAACTGGCCTCAGTTTAAGAAGAACGCCAAACATGGCCTGTTTCTCTGGGAAGCGCTGGTTACGGGGGGAAATCGCACTGGGTCTCACGAGGGAGACGCAGCAGCGGCCGTGTGCGCCTTCATCAAGGCCACCAATGAGCATTGTCTGACCTCTGCCTTAACCTCAACGCATAGGGTACGATCATTGATCGGCGCCGCGTTGCTATGGGCAGGTTGGTCAGACGACCTCCATCTGTTGCGTACTCCGTGCGTGGTGATACGCCCCAAGCCCGTGAGTCAAGATGCCAGTGGGTGAGACGTTACAGGCGGCACTCTTGGGCCTCGTCCAGGGCCTGACCGAGTTTCTGCCGATCAGCAGCTCCGGGCACCTGCTCGTCGTGCCGTGGCTGCTCGGCTGGACCTCGCCCTTGCTCAACAGCCTCACGTTCGACGTGGCCCTGCATCTGGGCACGCTCGGCGCGGTGCTCGTCTACTTCCGCCACGAATGGTGGACACTCGGTCGCGCCTTGGCGGCGGCCGCTCCGCACCGGACGACGGAGGTCGCCGCGCAGCGACGCCTGGCCTGGCTGCTCGTGCTCGGCTCCATACCGGCCGGGATC
Organism: Chloroflexota bacterium; assembly: GCA_965238265.1. Classification (GTDB taxonomy): domain Bacteria; phylum Chloroflexota; class UBA11872; order UBA12225; family JAJDUF01; genus JAJDUF01. The sequence goes on from OZ250185.1 coordinate 445,801, forward strand.
GCGGGCGTGCTCGTAGACGAGGTGGCCGAGACGCTCTTTCGCCATCCCATCGTGACGGCGGCAATGCTCGTGCTGGTCGGCGTACTGATGTGGGTAGCCGAGTCGCACTATGCGCCGAGTGACCGCACCCGCAGATCGCTCACCGCCTTGACGGTGCGCGACGCTGTAGTGGTGGGCCTGGCGCAGGCAACCGCGCTGATCCCCGGGGTCTCCCGCTCCGGTATCACCATCGTCGCCGGCCTCACCACCGGACTGAGTCGGGAGATGGCGGCGCGGTTCTCTTTCTTGCTGGGAACACCGGTGATCGCCGGCGCCGGTGTGTTGAAGACTGGCCAACTTCTCAGCGCCGGCCTAGACGCCGCGCAGATAGCACCCTTCCTGGTAGGCATGGCCGTGGCGTTTGCCGTGGGGTATGGCGCGATAGCGCTCTTACTCGCCTACGTCCGCGCGCGACCGCTGCACATCTTCGTCATCTACCGCCTGGGTCTGGCCGCACTCATCGGCGCCGGCTGGTATCTGGGCCGCCCCTGGCCCTGGCCGCCAGGCTGACCGCGCCGCACATCCGGCCCCCAAACCTGTAGGGGTAAACCCTTGTGGGCGCCCAGACCTCGGCTGGGGGCCGGAATGGGCAACCACAAGGGTTATTACCCCTACAGCGGCCGCTCCCTCTCCCAGCGGGTGAGGGCCGGGGTGAGGGCCGGCCGGGCGTGAGGCGGGCCGGGGGTAGAGGGGGAGCCGATGGGCGGATTCGAACCGCCGGCCTGCTGTTTACGAAACAGCTGCTCTGCCACTGAGCTACATCGGCCAGGACCGGCCACCAACCGGGTGCCTCCATTCAGTCTACCAACGCGCCGCCGCCCTCTGCCAGGCCGGTGCTGCGGTGTGGCGCATAGGGCGGTCACAATCAGGCCGGAGACAAGCACCCGTCACCATAGGGACGGCGCGAGATTGCACAGAAGACGGCGTAGGCATGGTGGAGCGAGCAGGTCTAGCCATCGCTGAGGGGATTCTGTCCAAGTATCCGTGTGTGAGCGGTACCTTAGCAAGTGCTGTCCCCAAGTATTCTGTTATAGCGTTATCGGCGACGTGGAGAAGTTCATGGTCAAACCCCGAGAACTTCCCTGCGAGAATGCGTGCTATTTGCACTGGCCAATACGTTAAACTCATCTGGACGATATCGGCGCCAACTCTTTGGGCAAGATCAGAGACATTGCTCCTTGCCCCTAATCTGTCCACGATAATAATAGTAGCGACATAACTCTGTTGTCCGCCAATCTCTGCCTCGCGTTGAAATCTTGTGAGTTTATCAGACGATATTTCACTATTTCCTCTCCCAATGAAACCCATATCGAACCGCACGGCGCTCCCTGCTTCATGCAAGAGCAAGGCGTCACTCTCGCGCTTATCCTCTTGCGATGATAGCCAGAACACCCTGTCTGTGCTAGTAGGCGCCTGGGAATCCTGTGGTTTCTCGATCATTCGATAGCCAAGTATAAAAAGCAGCGATCCCAAGATAAGTCGCTCGAATAGTTTCCCATACACAGATTTGTCAGAGCCACGTATAGTGAGAGTTTGAGCGCCAATTGTCCCTAGAAGTGCAATCAAGAAAGGCCACGACATATCTGCTGTCTCACTATTCATAATCTTGATTGTGCCAGATATATCACCAAAATCCCGAGAGCACCGTAAAGCAATCTCACTCACAGCATCCGACAAACTTTGCTGATAAGCCTCTATATTAGAAGAATCATCTCCAAGCACATTCTGGACAGCTTTCTCAGTCAGTCCGAGAGACCAGTTTAGTAACCATCGTTGATCCCTGCTTACTCTGGCTGAAGAACTAAATCCACGAGACGCCAACGCATAGAGTTTCTCGGAGAAGTCTGGGACAGTAGCCTGGGCACGCACGAACATGACAACCGTGGCGGCATTGATGGCTGCAAGTCTTCGCCGGGTCAGCATCTCAGTCGAATCTCGAAGATTTTCTCCCATCAAGACTTTTAGTACGATGTCCCTCACTACTTCGAGGCCCATCTGCTCTACAAACTCTGCTCCACTTGCTTGAAGCAGAGGCATAGCAGTCGGAGGGAAAAGTGCAAGGAAGTCGCGGACTTCGGGGTCAAGAGCAGTGTGCCTGCGGCGGGGCCTCATATCAGCATTCCATCACTCAGTGGCGGCTCAAACCCTTGACACAGGAGGTCGGCATCGGGACCAAGCCAGCGTGGGGCCGCGCTGGCCATCTCGGAGGCATATCGTACCTCATTGTCAATCAGGACAAAGCGCCGGCCAAGCTGCGCTGCCGCCCGGCCAGTCGTACCGCTGCCGGCAAAGGGGTCCAGCACGGCATCGCCGATGAACGAGTAGTAGCGGATGACTCGTTCGGCCAACTCTACCGGGAAGATAGCGGGATGTTTCTTGGAATGACTGGGCTTGATCTGCCATATGTTCGTCCGCTCGTAGCCATCCTCTATCCGTGAAGCAGCGACAGCATCCCGGTCGGGATGGCTCCTGATATTCCAGTCCAGCAGTCGCTCCGTGCGCTTGCGATAGACCAGCACGTATTCGGTCACGGGCACCGGCTTGTATTGCAGGGCTGGCGATCCGCCGCGAATCGGCGCCCGCGCCAGCTGGCGATCCGCCGCGAATCGGCGCCCGCGCCCCGTCGCCCAGCCGGCTCCCTCCGGCTTGACCCAGATGATGTCATCCATGAAGTCGTACCCCTCCTCGACAAACAGGCGATGGACATCAAATGGGACGGCAATCCGCTTGGAGGACTGGTTTCGATGCGCGCGACGGATGAGTACCGGGGAGATGTTGATGACAAAGAACCGTCCCTCGGCGAGGACGCGATGCACTTGCTGAATAACCTTCCGTAGTTTGAGCAGATAATCTTCGTAGGTAACGTAGTCGGTATACTCCGGGCGAGCATTGTAGTACGGTGGAGAGGTAAAGACGAGGCCGACAGACTCCGCCGGCAGTTCCGTCAGGACGTGCTCGCTATCGCCGCAGATAATGGTATTCCGTGGCGGGCCGTGGCGCAGCGGGCCGTTCCGGTTGACCGCCTCATCACCCTGCGGCGCTGACCTCCCTAGGAGCCGCGCCTCAAGTACCGGCCGGCTGGTGGTGCGCTCACTCACGATCAGCGTCGAGTAGGCATCAATAACGACCTCGCCAACCACCCGCTCGGTCGCTTTTGCGAGCAGTGGAACCCGCCAGATGTGATAGCGGTCATCTACCTCGGGCAGTCCGAAGACTACTGCTCGTGCGAGGTCAATCCGCTCAATCCAACCCCGCGCGATACGCTTGGCGTCCGCCACCGTGCGCGCAGCATAGCGGCGCTGCTCGGCCACAAGCGACCCTCGCATGCAATCCCTTTTCGTCATTGCGGCCCCCACCCTAACCCTCCCCCGATGCGACAGGGGAGGGAACGCGCCGTCCCCCCCGCCGCAGTGGGGGGGCCATAGGGGGGCCGTCACTCCCGCGGCACCCTGGACTCCGGCGTGGGCCGGAACGCGGTATCATCACAGGGTAGCTCAATGGTGCGCTCAGAAGCAGCGTCCGAGGAGGCTCTATCCATGCCTATGCTGCCGTTTCGAGGCCAGTGGCCCCGCCTGGGAGATCGCGTATTCATCGCCAACGGTGCTCAGGTGGTTGGCGACGTGACCATCGGTGACACGACGAATATCTGGTACAACGCGGTCCTGCGCGGGGACATGGCCGCGATCAGCGTCGGCGCCGGCTGTAGCATTCAGGATGGCTGCGTGGTACACGTTGACCACGACATACCCACATTCATCGGCAATCACGTCGTCGTCGGCCACAACGCCATCATCCACGGCGCCACGGTGGGCGATCACGTGCTCGTGGGCATGAATTCCACCGTGCTCTCCGAAGCCAACATCGGCGCCGGCAGCATCATCGGCGCCGGCGCCGTGGTCCCGGAGCGCCGCACGATCCCGCCGCGGTCGCTGGTGCTGGGTATCCCCGGCAAGGTGGTGCGCGAAGTGACCGACGCGGAGCATCAGGCCGTCGTGGCACTCGCCCGGCATTACGTCGGCTACGGTGCCGAGCATCGCGCCACCCAGGAAGAGCACGGTTAGCGGATCGTGGCCTCCACCCTGGCCCTCTCCCGTTGCAACAGGGGAGGGAATAAACCGTCCCCCTGCCGCAGCGGGGGGACCATAGGGGGCCTGCCCTAGCCGGTGAGGGGCGTGTGGTAAGCTACCCTCCGGTCGTTGCAGTTGGTCCCCGATCTCCCGTCGGCTGGCAGTGCCCTGAGGGAGCAGTGGAAATGGCTGGCCCTGAACCGTTGGCGGTGGAGTTCCTCTTCTACGCCGATTGCCCCTCCCACGACACGGCGTTAGCGCGTCTCCGGGAGGCGCTGCGGCTGGAGGCGGCCCCGGCCGCGCTGACCGTCCGAGAGGTGTGGACGGAGGAGGAGGCGCAGGCAGCCCAATTCCCCGGCTCGCCAACCATCCGCATCAATGGCGAGGACCTCCAACCGCGTGGTGCGGTTGGGCCGTATAGCCTCACGTGCCGGATGTATTTCCATGCGGGCGGCCGGATTACGCCGCTGCCAACCCTCGCCCAAATCAGGGCCGTCATCCAGCGGCACACGACCACTCAAGCACGGCCAGCGGCGGCCGGCTAGCCGGAGCTACAACGACCGTCAGCGCAGCAACAGCGTGCAAAGGAGAGAGCTACACCATGAGTATCGCCACACAAGCCCTGGACTTTTCACTGCCGGCTACCGATGGGAAGACCTACGGCCTCACCGACATCGCCGGCGAGAACGGCACTGCGCTCGTCTTTACCTGCAACCACTGCCCGTTTGTACGCGCCTGGGACGACCGGCTGGTGGGCCTAGGCAGCGAGTTCATGGGACAAGGGATCGGCTTCGGAGCGATCAGCTCCAATGATCCCGCCCAATACCCCACCGACGACTTCGCGCACATGCAGGAACGGGCGCAGGAGCTAGAGATGCCCTACCCATACCTGTACGACGAATCCCAGGAGGTGGCGCGGACTTACGGGGCAGAGCGCACCCCGGAGATTTTCCTCTTCGACGCCGCCGGCAAGCTCCAGTATCACGGCACGATAGACGACAACTACGAGGACGAGAGCGCCGTGCAAGCCACCTATTTCCGCGATGCCTTGGCGGCCGTCGTCGCCGGTGACGGCGTGCCGGTGGCGGATACGGCGCCCGTCGGCTGCACCATCAAGTGGAAGTAGCGAGCGATGTTGGAACCGAGTGTACTCCACGGCATCGTGCCACCTATCGTCACGCCGCTCACCCCGGACGGGGAGATTGACCACCGCTCGCTGACCTCAGCCTGCCGCTTCCTGCTCGCCAGCGGCGTACACGGCATCTGGGCCGCCGGGACAACCGGCGAGTTCCCTTGCTTTACGGCCGGCGAACGTGCCGAGATCGTGCAGACGTGCGTCGAGGCAGCCGGCGGGCGTGTGCCCGTGGTCGCCAACGTCGGCGATTGCAGCACCAAGCTGGCTGTGGATCATGCCCGGCGCGCCGCCGCGGCCGGCGCCGCCGCCCTCGCCTTGACGCCACCCTACTACTATCTGAATAGCCAGGGTGAGCTGCTGGATCACTTCCGCGCCGTGCGGCGGGCGGTGGACCTGCCGCTGCTTGTCTACAACATCCCGCAAACCGTCAAGACCCAGCTGGAGGTAGCGACGGTGCTCTCCTTAGCCGCGGAAGGCACGGTCGTAGGCATGAAGGACAGCCAGAACGACCTCGACTGGGACCGCACGCTCGTCGCCGGTCTGCGGGAACGCAATGTCCCGTTTCGCCTCTTCCTGGGCACCCGCTCGCTGATTGACGCCGGTATCCTGCTCGGAGCCTGCGGGGCGATACCGGGGACCAGCAATGTCACCCCGGCCTGGTCCGTAGCCACCTACGAGGCCGCAGCGCAGGGCGACTTTGCCACGGCGCAGCGGTGGCAAGAGCGCCTGCTCACCGCACTCCCACTCCTGAGCCTCGTCGCCGGTGGCTCAGGGCAGGCAAACTCCATCGGGAGCATCAAGCTCGCGCTCAAGGTCATGGGCGTCATCGAGCACGCTACTCTGGCAGCGCCCCTCCGCTCCCCAAGCGCCGCGGAGGAACAGCGCGTGGCCGAGTTCGTCCAAGCTATCGAGTTACCTATGCCCGTCGCGGCCTAGCGACGTCCCAAGTCAGACCAGCTGCCAGAGCGGTCGTGGCTCGGCTGCGACCATCCGCACGGTGCCCTGCGTCGCCAAGCGCTCCAGGTGTGCCTGCGTGACCCGGTCGGCCATGAAGTTGGACGTGGGCAGGCCCCGGCGAGCACAAGCAGTCGTGGCAATCCTCATGGCGCTCTGTGGCTGCGCGGACGCCTGCAAGGTAGCCACGATCTCACCATCGTAGTTGCGGACAAAGTCCCGGGAGCGCTCCAGAAAGTCCCGGACGGCGGCCGCGCCATGCGTATGGCTGGCGGTCGCTGGTAGATAGGGATGGGCCGTGCAGAGGTGCTCTATCGGCAGGCTCAACGCCTGCTCGACCGAGGCCAGATAGGCGTCCGGGTCGAGGTAGAAGGCGAGGCCGGCCGTCACGGCTCCATCCCCTTGCAGGCCATCGCCGCAGAACAAGACGCGCGCCTGCGGGTCCCAGAGGCCAAGTGAGCCGGCCGTGTGGCCGGCGAGCAGGAGCACCTCATACGTCGCCGCGCCCAGCTCGACCAGATCGCCGGCTGCCAAGGTGCGGTCGGGCTGATGTACCGGCACCGGGTCGTCGCCGAACAGATGACCCTCGTCGAGCCAGTGGGCGTCGGCTTCGTGCAGCATGATCTGGGCACCGCACACCTCGCGCAGCCGCACGTTCGAGCCGACGTGATCGTTATGCCCGTGCGTATTGACGATGTAGCGCAGGCGCTCGGCCGGGATGCCTACCTTGGCCAGGTAGGGCAGGATCAGCCTATCGGCCGAGCGCGGCACGGCACTATCAACGACCGCGCACTGCTCCCCGACCAGCAGGTAGACGGAAGTCCAGATACGCGGATCGGGAAAGACCGGGGCCAGGGTCTCGCGCAACTCGTGAATACCGGACAGGATTTCCATTAACCCTCCTCACTGCGTCCTACTGCGCCCGCCTCCAGCGGGGACAGTCAAGCGTAGAACCATGAGATTGGCAAACCCACAGAGACGCAGACTGCGCGACCAGCGTCCGCTGCCGATAATGAGTACGGTCGCTGCGGCAGGGGCGCGTCAAGCAGATACCGCGCCCGGTCGAAGCAGCGGAACGTGACAATTGCTCGGTCCTGCCAGAAGGAGAGGCACGGATAGGTACCTTCGAGATCGCCGGGCGGCAGCCGTGGCGAATGCTCCATCGCCCGGTAATACTCGATGGGCGGCGCCTCGATCCGCGTCGTTACTCCGTCCCCATCCTCCACGGAGAAGACGTTGCGGCCGTGCTGCCACGTCGCCCCGCCATCCCTACTGACCGCGGAGGAGAGCCGATGGCGCTGGCGGCCGCGCCAAATCTCATCCGCCGACGATTGGTTCCAGATCAGCAGCAGGTCGTCGGTGCCGGGGATGCGCCGCAAGGCTGCGGGCGCCTGCGCGGTGGCGAGGGCCGTCGGCTCCGGCTGGGTCCAGCTGGCCCCGTCGTCGGCCGACCACGACTGGTAGAACCGGCCCAGCCCGGTGCGATGGAACATGAGCAGGTGTCCGGGGCTGACGTCCGTGACCACCGGCTCCTCGCACGAGTGGGCGCCGCCCGCACCATAGTCGAGCGTGATGAACAGCTCACCCCCGGCGCCGTGTACGCCTTTGCCCTCGTTGACGTGCCAGGTCTGCCCCTCGTCGTCCGAATAGTAGGCCCAGCTATACCGGAAGAAGCTCTCCCAGCCGTGGTGTCCCGTCCGCGTCCACTGATCGCCATAGAGCGCCGTCGCCCGATCCGGTTCGGTTGTCCCAATACCGGCCCACGCCGCCACAACGATACGACCGGCGCCAGTTACGGTGACCGGTGGCCCGTAGCCGGCGCCGATCCAGGCATTGTTGTACGGCTCCGACACCTCGACCGGCTCGGACCATGTCCGGCCCTCATCGTCGGAACGGCGAAACCATACGTCCATGCCGTAGCGCGCGCGCCTATCGCGACTATCCGAGTAGAGCAGGCCCAAGCCGCCGGAGGGAAGGATGATGGGATGACCCCACTCCACCGGCTGCCCAGCGGCGTCGCGCATCGGCTCCGGCTCACTCCAAGTGACGCCGCCATCCGCCGAGAGCGCCCGGCCCTGCGGAGACACCCGCAGGAGCCGTCCGTCGGGCAGCTCGATCATCGTGACCCGGTCGGAATGAATACGCACGAAGGCGGCATCTTGCGGCGTGGCAGCGCGCACCCGACTCTCAAATGACTCGTCCACCGTCGCCATCACCTCCGTCAAGCTGACCTCTATGATACTGTCTCGCCCTGACAAGGGTAGGTTTTCCGGCCGGAGGCGGTTGGGATCGCGTCTCACCCCCCCCGGCCCTGTGTCCGTCATTCCCGCGAAAGCGGGAATCCACCTCCGCCGCCAGCGTGACGGGGGTGAGGGCAGCCGGGGGTGCGGCCGGCCGCGCCTCCCGCCGCCGGGAGGCGCGTGCGCTATAATCGCCCGGTACCCACGCCCGGCCCCGAGCCCCACCATGACGACCACAGTGCCTGCTCCCGCCGCCACCATGCTGCCCTACCACCGGCAGGGCGCCATTGACTACGCCCGCCTCGACTTCGACCCCCACAAACTGGTCCTCAAGCCTGACGCGATGGATCAAGAACAGCCCATCCAGGAAATCATCGGCCTCCTCGCCAGTCGGTTCACCGACTTCGGCCAGCGCCCCGATACCTTCCTCAGCAGCAACACGATCATCTGCTACGACCCCGCTGACCTCAATATCCGCGTCTCCCCGGACGTGTACCTGGCCTTTGGGGTGGATGCCCGGGCCATCCGGCGACGCAAGCTCTACCTGCCCTGGGAGGTGGGCAAGCCGCCGGATTGGGTGCTGGAGATCGCCTCGTCCAGCACCGGACGGGAGGACGTGGGCCGGAAGCGGGACATTTACGCCCACATTGGAGTCCCGGAATACTGGCGCTTCGATCCGAGTAAGGAGAGTGAGTATCACGGGCAGAAGCTGGCCGGGGACCGGCTAGTGGGTGGGGAGTACCAGCCCATCGAGTTGACCATGGCGCCGGACGGCCTCCTGAAGGGCTATAGCGAGATGTTGGCGTTGAGCCTGAGTTGGGATGGTGGCTGGCCGCGGTTCTACGATCCGGCCACGGACACCTATCTGGAGGGTTGGCAGGAGGTGTGGGACGCCCGCGAGGCTGCCGAGGCCCAGGCTGCCGTCGAGCAGGCTGACAGACTGGCCGAACGGGCTGCCCGCCAGGCCGCCGAAAACCGTGCTGCCATCGAGCAGGCCGCGCAACTGGCGGAACGGGCTGCCCGCGAGGGAGCCGAAGCGCAGGCTGCTATCGAGCGGGCCGCGCGCGAGGCCGCCGAGGAGAGAATACGGCAGCTTGAGGCGGAGCTACGCCGGCGGCAAGCGGACCTGATAGCCCTGCGCCGACAGGGCTGCGATTAGGGCATCGGTCCCCTTACACCGCTCCGCAGGGGGACGGGCGCAGCATGCTGCGCCCCTACTCTGTGCTCTCTGTATGCTCTGTGACTACTCAGGCCGAGAGCGGTGGCCGGCGCCCCGCCCACGGCCGCGCTGCCTCGAATTGGCCGGCGAGACGGAACAAGGTCGCTTCGTCGCCAAATCGCCCGACGAAATGCGTGCCGATGGGCAAGCCGCCATCGTTCCAGAACAGCGGCACGGACATCGCCGGTTGGCCGGTGGCATTGCTCACGTAGGTGAACGGCACGAACGCCGCGCTCCGCAGGCGCAAGGCAATCGGGTCCCCCTCGGTATAGCGCAGCTCGCCCGTCCGCACCGGCGGCCTGCCCAAGGTGGGCGTCAGCCAGACATCGTAGCGGGTGAAGAACTCAGCAACGTCGCGCGTGTGCCGCTGGAGGTCCTGCAAGGCGAGGAGATACTCCGCCGCGTTGAGCCGCCGACCGCGCTCCGCAAAGTCCCAGACCAGCGGCTCGAAGTCCTCTGCCGTCGGCGTGCGGCCCATCCGGCGGCCCAAGTCGGCGATGCTCCAGGCAAAGCCCGCCGCCATGACGTTCGTGAATTGCAGCCACAGGCCCTCCGCATCGTAGCGCGGCACCGCCGCCTCAACGTGGTGGCCTAGCTCGGCGCAGAGCGCCGCCGCGTCGCGGACCGCAGCCACACAGTCCGCGTGAATCTCCGTACCCAACGGCGCCGTTTCCATCACGCCGATGCGAAGCGGCTCCGGGTTAAAGCCGACTTCCTCGGCAAACGGACGCCCGGCCGGCGGCGCCCAGTACGGGTCGCCCACCAGCGGGCCGGCGGTCGCGTCGAGCAGCGCGGCGCTGTCGCGCACGGAGATCGTCAGCGCGTGCTCGGCCACCAGGCCGCTGAACAGATCGCCGTAGTGCGGTCCGAGCGGCACCCGCGCCCGCGTCGGCTTCAGGCCGAATATGCCGCAGCAGGCCGCTGGAATGCGGATCGAGCCGCCGGCGTCGTTGCCGTGCGCTATCGGCACCATCCGCGCCGCCACGGCCGCGCCCGCGCCGCCGCTGGAGCCGCCCGGCGTCCGCGTCGTATCCCAGGGATTGTGCGTCGGTCCGAAGCGTTCGGGTTCGGTGATGGCGCCGAGCGCCAGCTCGGGGCGTTGGTCTTGCCGACCGTAAGCAGCCCGGCCCGCTTGAACCGCCGCATCAGCTCGCTGTCCTCGGTGGACACGTAGTCGCCCAGAAACGCGCTGGCCTCCGTAAAGCGCACCCCGGCGTACTCGGCGAGGAAGTCCTTGAGCAGGAACGGCACCCCGGCGAACGGACCGTCCGGTATCTCGCTCACCGCCGCACCCCGCGCCTCCTCATACATCGGCGTGATGACGGCATTGAGTGCCGGGTTCAGCCGTTCGATCCGTTCGATAGCCGCCTCCACCAGTTCGCTCGGCTGGACGGCCCGCTGACGCACCAGCGCGGCTTGCGCGGTCGCATCGAGATGAGCAACGTCGTCACGTAGTGCCATGCAGAGACCCCTTTCGAGCGCCGCAGCCGGCGCCGCGTTCGCGCTCGCAGCATAAAGCCCCACCCGCCCCCTGTCCACTGCCGCCCCGCCCCATCATTGCAGCACAAGCCGCAATCCAGCGTCGTAGGGGCGTCCCTTGTGGGCGCCCTGGGCTGCGGCTGGAGGGCAAAGGAATGGCCTCGTGCCTTGACGGACTCCCAAGCCGTCGGTATAGTGCGAATGCTTTCTGGAAAGAAGCAGCACAGCACAACCAACGTGAGCACGTGGGGATCGGTTCACGCCCCCTTGCGGCTCACGTTGGGATTGTGCAGCTTTTTGCCAGGAAGCCACCATCCCTACCGCAAGGGGGTTTCCTGTGAGGAACGTGAGGCTACTGGCTACCGCAGTCGTCATCATCACTGCTGCTCTCGCATCAGTATCACAAGTACAAGCACAAGGAACGTTTGCGCCCGGTACTGTCGTTTCCTTGCAAGGTACACCGCACCTGTGGTTCACGGACCACCAAGGCATTCTGCATTGGGGCGGCGACACTCGTGCCCTTGCCGGGCGGCACATTGATTGGCGCAGCCGCGCGACGGTAAGCCTAGAGCGGCTACGCACTCTGCCGCGCGGCGATCCGTGGCTGTCGGCTGGCTTGCTCAAGGACGGCGATCCTATCTACCTGGTGAAATGGGAAACGGACTGGGCAGAGCCTCAACTGTTCCACATTCGCTCCATCGGCGACGTGGAGCTTTTTGGCATCAACGGTAGCAACTACGGCAAGTTCGTGATCGAACGGGGGGCATGGGAGCATCGCTTTGGCATCTCGGCGGCAGGTCTCCAACGGCACGTACTCCCCTCGACGACCGTGCCAGGAACGACGCGAGACAACCCGGTTCCTATCGGCACAGCAGTAGACATGCCGAACGGCTGGCGCATCGCCGTGCTGTCAGTCACGCCCAACGCTAATAAGCTCATTGCTGAACAGAGAAGCTACCGCAGTGACCCTCCCGACGAGGGCCATCAGTATTTCATGGCTCGCCTATCAATCGTGCGGATTGGTGAGGGAGCCAAGCAGCTTGATACGGACTTCGATGCTGTAGGTGGATCGAACGTAGCCTATGATAACGATGGCTGTCCCTGGTACACACCTGATCGCCTATCGTGGGGGACAGAGGTATTCCCAGGCGGCTCAGTTACGGGTAACGTCTGCTGGGAAGTGCGTTCCTCTGACGTTGGCTCGCTAGTGATGTTCTACGATCCGGTCTACGACCGCAGCGAGCGACGGTACTTCTCCCTGACGCTGTAGGCGGGATGCCTGGTTACTTAGGTACGTAGCTCCGAGGCTGCTGGCGCACCGTGCCGGCCGCCGTCTGGGACTACAAGCTCGGCGGCTATCAGGTGCTCAAGAAGTGGCTATCGTACCGCGAGCGCCCCGTCCTCGGCCGCCCCCTGCTGGCGCAAGAGGTCCAGCACTTCGCAGAGACAGCCGGCCGCGTCGCAGCGATCCTGCTACTGACGACGAATCTGGACGTTTCCTGAGCTATGCTTCAGAACTAGGAGGGGGCGGGGGTAATTCTATTTCTGTAAAGGCACCTATATAAGAGTCTCCACGATCAAGTCCAAGTTTCCTGCTAAGTTCTTCATTGGCATTCACTATGGACCTAATGGGATCGGCATGCACTCCGATTAGCTTCATGAGGTGCAGTTGGAACAGCGCTTCAACTTTCCTACACAGATGCCATAGTCTCTCTTCAATACACGCTTTATTCTCAAGCCTCTTATCGTAATGGGTTAAATAGTTTCTCGTGACTACAATTCTGTCAACGAAGGAGTCTCGTGCATCTGAGCTTCCCATCAGGTCCTTGAAGGGTTCAATCATTTCCCTAATTCGCTTCCGTAATGAAATCTCGTTAGCATACTCCATTTTTCCCTTCAACCAGTCTTGCTTATCGTTTGGAGTGGCTTCCAATATCGTAGCCACCAGACTACTGAATTCCGCCTCCGGCATGACTAGCCCTTGGTGAGTCCTTCTGTGTAGGACCTCTATCCCTTGGACAAGCAAGAGGAATCTCACTTCTCTATACCGAACGTCACCGGACCTGGATGCAAAATAAAGATCGAATGCCGGCCCAAGTCTTGTGTAGCTTTCAAACCATCTGGCCAGGACCTGCTCAAGATGGTCTTCTATATTCTCATGTGCGAACAGCATTCTGTGCAACTGAATCTCCGGTTTTTTCTCAGAGTGATGGCCAATCCTACCGTATATCTCAACGGGTATTTGGCGTCCTTCGGCATTCTCAGTCTCCTGCCCTAGATAACCCGTAATGGAGTCTATCGAAACGATTCGGTCAACCGCGAATGATAAGAAGTTGCAAAGTTTGGATATGATTGCAAAGAAATACTCGACTGGTCTTGGCTCTGTCAAAGACAGAGAGATGTTTGCTTTCTGAGTGACTCTCGCTTCCGTAACAGGAGGAGGCCCCCATATAAACCTATACTTGAAAGTGAAGTTCAGCCCAATTTGATCGGGAAGCATCAATGAAATGTCATCAGGGCATTTGTAGTGTATACTAAAACTCTCTATGTTCTGAGAATCAGACCTCCTTAATTGTGCATCAAAACCGGAGACAGCAAGCCATTCGTCAAGTCCGTCGGCGGAGAATTCCAGTTTCAAGAACTTTACCTCTTCGGCTACCTCGTACTGTCTTCCGAAGAAGGCCAATCCAGCACGAATAGTGGATTTCGCCACTCCACCGCCGCCTATATGGAATTGCTCACTCGGAGGTCTGCAATCATCAAGAGTGACTAGGCCGCCTTTTTCAACCTTCCCCACAATGCGATCGAGATTCGGCTTCTCGTATTCTTGCGGAGTCTCCACTACCATACCTCGATCTTCCATGACAGCACGAAAATCGCGAAATAGGCCGAGCGCCTCAAGTTGTATATCTCCTGACTCGGAGATTCGGAGAATCCCGGGCACCTCATTCTCAGGATTCCCGGGCAACCAGAAAAACCCAGGCGTTTCTATTGGCTCAGGAAGCCTCATTGCACAATCACCCTTGAGTATGGCGCGGGGGAGTGCGGCGCATCCCAGAAGTTCACCAGCCGGCTTCTCGCTCACGTAAGACGGTCAAGCGCACGGCCGCCTGAGGGTCGGCGGGACGCGGCAGGTCCCAGAAATCCGCTGGCAAGGGCTGTTTCCCGCGCTTGAGCAGTCCCTTATCCTCCATGTCACGCAGGTGCTCCGGGAGAGGCACACGCGCAATCGGACGGCCATACGCCTTGCGATCTACCGTCCGCTTAACCGTAGTCTTGGCCATCTTCCCCGCCGCTCCCTAGTCAGCCGTTGCGCGCCTACCAGCTAACGAGAGTGTGCTATAGATTCGCGTTATCGGCGGTCACAGGCAGCGCAAGGGTTGACCGGCCTGCTAATCGAGGCGCATGCCTCGCCCCCCGTCCCGCACCCCTCTCTGTGCTCTCTGTGTTCCCTGTAGCCAAGAAAGGACCTCCGAGAGCACGCCAGACCCTAGTCAACGCTGAACGAGTACAGGCTGGCGGAGCGCAAGTAGAACTTGAGGCGGATTGGCTGCCCTTGCAGCGCCGCCAGCGTCTGGCGCTCGCGCCACGTCACGCGCTGCCGCACCGCGTCGCTATCGGCTAAGGCACATTCAACCTTGCGATAGCCCGCGCGCTCGCGGCCCTGCGCGTCCAGCACGGCGACCGCCACCTCGCCGCTGCGCGCGTCGGCATTGATCGCAAGCTGCTCACCGGCGCAGATGAAGGGCTTGGTGAGCACGGTGCCACCGGCCTCGTCGGCGTCGAGGGACACAAACCCATCTTGACGGAGCTTGGCCAGGCAGATGGTTCCGGTGCGCGCACCGACCCCGTGCTCGCCGTCGTAGGCCCCGTAGTAGAACCATAGCTCGTCGCCAACGATGACCGGGTCTTTCGCGGTGAAGATCATCCCGCGATCCACGCTGCCCGGTGGCCCCAGCGGGATGAACGGCTGCCGGTCGCCGATACGCTCCCACCGGCGGCCGTCGCGGCTGGCCGCCAACTGCACGTCAATGGTCCCGCCGCCGCGGCTCAACGGTTCCTCCGGGTAGGTGTGGAAGGTCCAGGGCAGGCCCAGGTACAGCCCCTCGTACTTGAAGACCGACATGCCGTAGATCTCCAGGCCCGGCGGGTCCTCAGCGTCCGGCGCGAACACCACCTCCGGCGCGGTCCACTGCACGAAGTCGTCGCTGACCGACCGACCGACCAGCCGCACCACCCCGGAACCGACCCGCGCGGCGGCGCGGGGATAGGCCACGTACTGGCCCAACGCATCGTCCCAGCCAAGCAGGTTGTGCGTATCGCCCGTCCTGCGGATCACCGGGTTGCCGGCATACCTGGTCCAGTGGAGGCCGTCGGGCGAAAATGCTACCGAGACATGGGCAATGCCCGGGTCGCGCTTCACCGAGCGGTCCCAATAGAGCATCTTGTAGCGGCGGGCCGGGTCCGGATCGTGCGGCTCTTCGATCACGTTCGGCAGACAGACCTCGTCCAGCACCACGTTGTTGTCCGCGTTCCCGTCGAGTTCGACGAGACCCAGCGACGGCTTCTCCCAGAAGATGCCGTCCCGCGAGGTGGCATACGACGCGACATAGGCAATCGGGCCATGCCCCTGGTACCACATGCGGAACAGACTCTCCGCCGGGTCGTAGAGGATGGCACCGTAGATGGTGATAGCGCGCTCCAGCGGGTAGGTAGGATAGATGACCGGGTTGCCGACGTACTTGGCCGGTTGGTGCAGCACCCGGGCGATGCCGTGCGTCTCGGCAACGAGCCAGTCATCAACGAAGAGCTGGCGGCGACCGGCGATCTCCAGCGCGGCAGTTGTCATATCGGCCATCTCGTCTGTCCTCCAGTTTGCCACAGAGCACACAGAGGGTGTTTGGTCCTGGTGCTCATACGCAGTGCTCGCTGTGTGCCATGAAGTCTACTGCAATGAGTTGGAGCAGGTGCGCCTCTTCCCACTAGCTCAAATGTCAACAGGGCCTAGGAAATGGCGAAGGAATGGAGGCTGACAGAGCGCAGAGAGAGCTTGAGGCGGATCGGCTGCCCTTGCAGCGCTGCCAGCGTCTGGCACTCGCGCCACGTCACGCGCTGGCGCACCGCGTCGCTATCTGCCAGGGCACATTCAACCTTGCGGTAGCCCGCGTGCTCCCGGCCCTGCGCGTCCAGCGCGGCGACCGCCACCTCGCCCCCGCGCGCGGCGGCATTGATCGCCAGCTGCTTACCGGCGCCGACCCGTGCGGCGGCGCAGAGATCAGCCACATGCTGGCCCAAAGCATCGCCGCAGCCAATGGCTACCTCTCTCGGAGAGAAAATCACCAACCGAAACGGTAATAGCCATGCGGTCTGCTTACTCATGGTAAGCAGACCGCATTCGGCCACAATCACCGTCGTTTTCGTCCGGAGGAGCGCTACTTAAGGGGCTTTGAACGCCTCGCGCGTGACCGGCTCTCCGGTTTCGACGAATTGTTTCAGACCGAGTAGGAGCAGTGGGAACGCTTTCTCCAGCCTCGGCTTAAGGATGAAGCTATGAATGAAAGCTCCAACTGGGCCGAACTTGATGTCGTACCTGGTCTCCACGCTGGCGACAGTATCGCCTTCATCGGTCTCTCCAAGATTGAAGGAAGTTTTGATGTCCTTCATGATGAACGGCGCGCCCTTGTCGATAGATATAACGTACCCCTGACCCTCGACCCAATCCGACGCGGTCTCTTTTATACTCCCCAGAGGATGAAGCTCACAATGGCGGGTGGTGCCCTCGCCAGTGGTGTTCGCCGAGGTGGATTGCGACGACTTCACAGTCGGGGCGTATAGGTAGACGTTCCCAAAGTCTGCGAGGGCGTCCCACACCCGCTCCTTCTGGGCTTTGATGTGTATGGTGTGCTCCAAGATAGCGGCCACTTGCATCTCCTAGGGTTGGATGCGTAAAACTCCCGGATTAGGCCCGAGGCCAAATCCTAGAAGCTACTTTCTCGTTCCTATCATTGTACCCTGTAACTTCTTGTCTACGCAACTAATTTCCGACGCCGGCCCCTGGCTTGACCAGGGGGATGCGCCCGCCGGCCTGTTGCCGGCGCCGACAAGCCGGCCCAGCACTGGTACCCTTCAAGGCAGGTCACGCGTAAACGCGCGTATAAGGAGAAAGGCAGGCTTATGAGTGACTTCCGGTTCAAGCTAGGGATGTTTATGCCCGAGTTGGGGCTGCCGTTTGACGAAGGCCTCGCTGTCGCCAAGGACATCGGCGCCGACTCCGTGTGGTTCACCAGCATTGCCAATGAGCCACCCATCGCCGAGATGAGCGACGCCGAGGCCGGGCGGATGGCCGCTCGTGTCGCCAAGCATGGGCTGGAGCTGCACGTCATTGCGGCCGGCGCACCCTTCAAGCAGCTCCATCTGGCCGATCTCGATCTGGATACCATGCAGGACGACCCCGCCTTCCGCGAAGGGTTTGACGACCTCGTTCGCTCGATGCAGATTGCCGCCCACTTGGGCATCAAGACCGTCAATACGTTCACCTTCGCTTGGCCCGGAGAATACGGGGCCGGCAAGCCTACCTGGCCGATGCGCTGGCTCACGCGCGGTGGGGTCATCGCCGAGGTGGACATGGAGAAGCTGCTCAAGGCGTTTTCCCTGGTCGTGCAGCAGGCCGAGCGCTACGACGTAGACGTGTCACTCTCCATGATGCCGTGGAACTACACCAATACCACCGGCAACTTCCGTCGTCTGGCCGAACGGTTAGGCTCGCCGCGCCTCAAGGTCATGTGGGGACCGGCGGACTGCTTCAACTGTGGGGAGGCGGACGTGGCGACGGCCGGCTACCAGAACATGCGGCCCTACATACACGGGCTGCACATCAAGGACCTGCACGTGAAGAACGGACTACAACTCGATTTCGAGTACCGCCCCTTGGGCACCGGCGACGTGGACTATCTCACCATCTTGCGCCAGCTGCACGCGGATCGCTCCGAGGCGGTCCTGGCCGTGGCCACCCACTTTCGGCCGCCCAGCGGCTCGGGCGAAGAAGCGATGCGCACAAACTATGCCCAGCTGAAGCAGCTCATCAGCCGGGCCTCTGACTGAGTGTAAGGAGACTAAGGAGAGCACCGATGGCAAACCAACTGCACACGGCCCTCATCGGCTGCGGCGGCATCAGCGGCGCTCACCTGCCCAACATCCGCAACACACCGGCAATGCGCCTGGTCGCTACGATGGATGTCGTCGAGGCAGCCGCCCAAAGGCGGGCCGAGGAGAGCAACGCCGCGTACTACACAACCGACTGGCAACGAATCCTCGACGATGACACCATCGAGGCCGTGCTGCTGTGCTCTACTCACGATACCCACACGGCCCTGGCCATCGAAGCCCTGGCCGCCGGCAAGCACGTCTACTCCGAGAAGCCGCTGGCGATGACACTCGACGAAGCGCGGCGCCTCCAGCAGGCCGTCCACGAGTCGGGGTTGCAGCTGATGAGCGGCTGGTGGTTCAAGCACTCGCCGGTAACTAAGCGGCTGCGCGAGGTCATCCCGCAGCCCTACTTCATCCTCTTCACCTGCCGCCTCGCCAGTAGCCGCTATGAAGATGCGCGGCCGAACGATCCCGAAGGGCCGTATGGCCGCAACGGCATCCTCGACGCGGCCGGCTACAACCTCCACTGGATTTGGCACGTCATGCGCTCCCAGCCGGTCGAGATCACGGCCACGGGCTACGAAGGTGCGCCCACGAACACCAGCACCATCACCATCCGCTTCGCCAACGGCGGCATCGGCACCTCGATCTACAGCGTCGTGGGAGCCGGTGGCATCCTGCCAAAGCACTACGCCGAGGTGCTGGCCGGCGGAGTCAGCGCTGCAACCCTGCGCTTCGGCAATCTCGTCTTCGAAGGCACGGATGAGCCGGGCATCGAACACAACGCCTATCACAACGGCTTCGATGAAGAGATGGGCATGTTCGCGCACTTGTGTCTGCATGGCGGGCCCAGTCCGATGGACGCCTGGGAGGCCTGCATTCCGACGCTGATTTTCGAGAAGGCCGTCGAGTCGATGCGTACGCACCAACCTGTGCCGGTTGAGGTGTGTGAGGAGTTCTACCTGCCCGATGGCAAGCTCCCGGCCAGCATCGAGCGCTTCGGCGATTGAGCATGCCCAACGGGTGAGCGGCGTGGAGCTACACGGGCGGGCAGCGCTAGTGACAGGCGCTGCCCGTGGCATTGGCAAAGCGGTTGCGGAAGCGCTGGCTCAGGCCGGTGCGAGTGTGGCCCTGCTGGACAGCGACGTCGCTGCGGTGGTCACCACCAGCCAGGCCGTGGCCGAGCTTACCGGTCGGCGCACCCTGGCCGTCCCCGCCGACGTGCGCGTGAAGGCCCAGCTGGATCGGGCGGTGGCGACGACGCTCGCGGCGTTCGGTCAGTTGGACGTGTTCGTCGCCAATGCCGGCGTGTGGAGCCACGGGCTATTGACCGAGGTGCCGGAACGCGAGTGGGACCGGGTCTTCGCCGTGAACCTGAAGGGCGTCCTGTTCGGCGTCCAGGCGGTAGCGCCCGTACTGAAAGAGCAACGGCGCGGCAAGATCGTCACCATCGCCTCGGCGGCCGGCCTCAATCCGTCGTCCGCTTGGAGCGCCTACTCCATCTCCAAGACAGCGGTCATCGCGCTTACGCACGTGGCGGCCACGGAATTAGCCCCCTTCCACGTACAGGTCAACGCGATCTGCCCCGGAGCCGTGGACACCGACCTGACGCAGCGCATCACCGACCGGACCGGCGAGCGCTTTCCCCACGCGCTGCCGCCGGCGCAGGTTGCCGCTGCCGTGCTGGCGGTCGTCTGCCCATTCGAGCAGACCCGCACGGGCGAGGCAATCCTGGTAAACCTGGAGGGCAGTGTTGCTGTATCCGACTCCCTCCCCTGGCGATCCGGTCATCAGGATGCCGCCGGAGAAGCCCATGGTTGACGTTGCAGCAGCGCGACACGCCCACAGCGCGGTGGGACCGATCTGCCTCCGGCTGTGTGCTGGCATGCAACTAGGGTCCGGCCATCGCTTGCATATCGCCAAGCATGCTGCACAATGATAGGGAGGCAAACTCGCCAGTCTCATGGCGCCAGCCTGAGAGCCTCCGGCAACTGAAAGGAAGTGCGCGATGGCAATGCTCGACCAGGAATTGGAGACCTACGAGCGGCACCGCGAACGGTTGCTGCAGGACTCTGAGGGAAAGTACGTGCTGATCTACCGCGACGACGTGATAACCGTCTTCGAGTCGAAGAACGACGCCATTGCGGAGGGGTACCGTCGTCTAGGCAACGTTCCCTTCCTCGTCAAGGAGATCGTGCAAGTAGAAATCCCGGCGCGATTCGTCTCACCCACCTTGGCCCTCTAACCGCGCCGTTGTACACCTATGCGCCTATTCCACATACGGCCGCAGGGTGTCGTAGCTGGTGCGGGCGGCCTGCTCGACCGTCTCGCCTGGCCCCATCGCCTGGTGAACCGTCACCCAGCCCGTGTAACCGATCTCCTTCAGCCCGGCAAACACGCGGTCCAAGTCCAGCCCGCGCTCGTCCGACAGCGGCGGTTGGTCGGCGCGCACCTCCCCACGGTTGGTGCCGACGGTCATCTTGCCCTCGGGGTGGATGTGCCAGTTCTGGAGGTACACGTTGAAGAGGTGAGGGGCAAGCTGACGGAGGGCTGCGGGACCGTAGTCGTCACCGCAGATCGCAAGGTTGGACGGCTCGTAGGTCACGCCGAAGTTCGGGCGATCCACCTGATGCACCACGTCCAGCGTCTCGGCAACCGTCTCGCAGAGCGTGCGGATGTGGGTCTGATGCACGAGACGCATCCCCCGCTCACGGGCAATGTCCGCAGCGCGCCGGGTCCAGGGAATGTCGTCCGCTTCCTTAATCATGACCCGCACGAGATCGCACCCGAACCGCTCGGCCAAGTCGAGATGCGGGGTGATGTCGCGCAGCGGCGCCGTCGCCTGGTCGTCGTTCGCGGCGAGGCCCACCGTGCCCGTACACATCGAGACCGCGAGACCGAGGTTGTCGAGCACCTGCTTCATCGCGGCCACTCGCGCGGCCGGCGTGTCAATGCTGGCCTGCGAGGCCCGCATCGAGATGCCCTTGTAGCCCAGCGTCGCGGCCAGCTGCATCAGCGGCTCGAAGGCCATCGCCGCGCGATCCTTGCGCTGCGGCGTCTCCGCAATCCGCACCGACAGCGATAGCTGCATAGCGTCCATGTGTTGCTCGCTTCTCCTTGCCTACGTGATCTACGTGATTGCTACATCGAGCGATTCGGCCAGCTCGACCAACGATTGCCAAATATCGTCGGCAACCGGGATGCCGTCGCGCTGGCGCGTGGCACGGGTGCGCCGCTCCGGGTCGCCCGGCGCCAGCACCTCGCTGAACCCCGGCGCCGGCGGCACGGCCCGCAGCCGGCCCGCCAGCTCAGAGGCCCGCGCGGTGAAGTCGGTCAAGGGCTGGAAGAGATCGGCCCGCATGGCGATCATCGTCACGCCTTGGCGCCGCATGATGGGGCCGCCGCGGGCCTCGTCCGCGTAGGCGTCTGTGCCGGTGAGCATGCGACCGAGCAGTTCCACCGCCACCATCACCGCATAGCCCTTGTGTCCGCCGAAGGGGACGTGTCCACCCCCGGTGAGCAGATCGTTGGGATCGGTCGTCGGATTCCCGTCCCGGTCAACGATGCTGCCCGGGGGCATCGCTTCCTCCCGCTCTTGCGCCAACCGGGCCTTGCTGCCAGACCATGTCGTCGTAGCGAAGTCGAACATGACCGGCGCCGTATCATCGCTCGGAAACCCGATGGACAGCGGGTTGGTGTGCAATACCGTCTCCCGCCCGCCAAAGGGGACGGCCGCCGGTTCCTCGGCGCCGTACCCCCCGGCCCAGACCATGCCGACCATGCCGTTCGCCGCCGCCAGCTCGACGTATTCGCCCAGCCGCCCGATGTGGTTCGATTGCACGACCCCGACGACGGCGACATTCTGCGTGCGGGCCTTCTCGATGGCCACTTCCATCGCGTACTTCGCGGCGACGTGGCCGAACGTCCAGTTGCCCGTCACCAGCGCACTTGTCGGCGTCTCGCGCAGGATGGCCGGCCGCGCGGTGGGCACGATCCAGCCGGCGTTGATCGCTTCGACGTACCGGGGTAGGTGGACGACGCCATGGGTCTCCACGCCGCAGAGGTTGGACGCGACTAACGCCTCGGCCATCCGGTTGGCATTGCGCTCGTCGGCCCCCGCAGCCAGCAGCAGCGCGCGGGTGAGCGCAGACAGTTCCTCGGCCGTCTTGGTTGGCATGGCTTGTGTCTCCGACGGTGATCTCAGTGCGAGGCCGCATCTACGGGCTACAACTGTACCACCTCGTCAGGATGCAGCCAGGCCGGAAGCATGCTGTCTCCGACCGTCCCTCTGCACAGCGGGGGGCTATAGGCTGACAAGGGTAGGTTTTTCATGTAGGGGCGCGATTCATCGCGCCCAGGCGCTCGTCATTCCGGCGGAAGCCGGAATCCATCCTGATCATCCTTGCATCCTGCAAATCCTGATTCAGACCATCATCCGGCCCGGTGTACACTCAAGGCCGGACAGACCCGGAGCGGTCTAGCAGGCGGCGGCCTCCGGGAAGAGGGTATGGCTATGTTCGACAAGCACCGGCAGCGGCGGGTGATCTACAACGACGACGCCGACCAGCGTTACCACCAATTCTCAGCCTCCTACGGCTACGACATCACCGACGAGCAATCCTTCATCAACGCGCGGACGACGCCGACCTTCGACACCCACGTTGATACCTACGTCTGGTGCGTCGGCAACGGCGCCGATCCGCCGTGGGGCGCGACGGGACACACCATCCACCCGTGCCTCGGCTCCAACGAGCATGCCGCCGACGTGATCGTCGAAGCCTGCCACGCGCAGGGGATGGAGGTCTGGGGATCGCTCAGGATGAACGACATCCACGACTCCTTCATGGCCGCGTCGCTCCCGGAGACCTCCGAGCCGATCAAGGCCGAGCATCCCGAATACCTGCTGGCGCCGGAGCGCAACCGCAATCTGCCCCGCGAGCTGATCGAGCAGCACCTGTGGTCGGCGCTGAACTTTGCCCGGCCCGAGGTACGCCGCTACCGGCTGGACTATATCGAGCGCAACGCCGCGGCCCACGACTTCGACGGCTACGAGCTTGATTTCACGCGCTTCGTCTGGTGCTTCCCCCCGGGCCAGGAGCGCGTGTACGCGCCCGCCATGACCGACCTCATCCGCCAAGCGCGGGCGCGGCTGCACGCCATCGGCGCCCGCCGGCAGCGCCCCTATACCTTCGCCGTGCATGTGCTGGACTCGCCGGAGGTGTCGCTCAACCTCGGGCTGGACGTGGAATCCTGGCTCCAGGAGGGGCTGATAGACGTGCTGGTCGTCGGGCTGGGCTACATGCCCTACGTGCTGCGCCTCGACGAGTGGCTGGTCCTGGGCCGGCGCTACGGTGTTCCCGTCTACCCCTCGGTCAACACGAACACCTACACCGACTGGTGGAAGGAGCACTTCCGGCGTGTTGGGGCCTTTCAAGAGGCCGTGCGGGCCAGCTCGGCGCACTTCTGGCAGCAGGGAGCGGACGGTCTCTATCTCTTCAACCTGTTCTGTCAGGAAGATCGTGGGTTGGGACCGATGTCGGCTGATGAGTTGTACCGGCCGCTCAAGGAAATCGGCGATCCCAGCCTGCTCACCGGCCTCGACAAGCTCTATGCCATTCAGCCCACCGCCGACAGCGGCTTCTGCCAGCAAGGATCAGAAGCGGCTCCGCTGCCCATCGTGTTGGATCAGGTCGAGCGAAAGCTCCCCTTGCACGTCGGCCCCGACGGCGGCGATCCGCACGCCCAGTGGACGCTCCACCTCCTGACCACCGGCGGCAGCGACATTGCGCCGGTCTGGGTGCGGCTCAACCACGCGCTCCTGCCGGAGCCGACTCGCGAAGGACAGTGGTACCGCGTGTCGGTGTCGTCCGACGTGCTGCGACCGGGGTCCAATCAGCTCACGATCTGGTGCCAGGCTGACGCGACCGCCACCGCGGACCCGCTCATCGTCCATCGGGTGTTTGCCGCCGCGGAATACGGCAGCGCAGCGTGAGGTGCGAGCATGAAGCAACCACTACCACCGCAAGTCATCGAGGCGCTGCGCGGCTACGATAGCCCCACGATTGCCAACGCCATCGAGCACTTCGGCGTGCGCGACCCGACGACGGGCTACGCCACCAACGAGCTCCGGTGCCAGACGCCCGAAATTGCCGTGCCGATGGTCGGCTATGCGCTCACGGCCACGGCCGACGGTACCACACCCGGCGACACACGACCGTCGCGCATTGACGAATGCGTAGAGTTGATCGCAGCAGCGCCCAAGCCGACCGTGCTGGTCATCCAGCACGTCGGACCCGACCGCAGGCGGGCCTGCAAGGTCGGCGATATGTTCTGCACCATCGCCCAGCGGCTCGGCGCCGTCGGGATCGTCACGGACACCAACGCACGCGACCGCGCCGGTATCCGCCAGCGCACCCCCGATTTCCACCTCTTCACTACCGGCTGGGTCGTCTCCCACGGGTACCCCGCCTACGTTGACTTCGGGACGACCGTCTCGATCTGCGGCCTGACCATCGCGCCGGGCGACCTGCTGCACGGTGACGCCAGCGGGCTAGTCTCCATCCCGCTCGACATCGCCGGGGATTTGGTCGAGCGCGCCGCAGCCGTGCGTCAGGAGGAGGCCGATTACTTTGCCTTCCTGGACAGCGACCAATTCTCCATGGACGAGCTGAAGCGCCGTATCGTCCCGCATAGGTACAGGTGAGGGCGGGCCGGAGACTGGTCCGCAGGGGAGGAGCGATGAGAAGCTCCGCAGGGCCACAGCGCAAGATCGCGGTGAGCAAGGAGCCGTTCTGGGAGGCGCCCTACCCCGGCTGCCGCGTAGAGGCGGTGATCTTCGGCTACGCCTCAACCAAAAGCTCACGTCTGCTCGGCCTAGTGCGGGAGATGGAGTTGAATCAGGATGAGACCGATGGACAGTATCGCAGTGAGCACCTGATCTACTCCGACGATCATGGCAGCACCTGGCACGCAGGCGAGGCGTTCAATCCGGCCGGGGACGGCAGCCACGTCCTGGTGAGTAACTACCTGGACACGCAGACGGATACCTATTTCCTGTTCATCCTGCGCCGCGTGATGGATCGGGCAGTGCTTGCCGGTCGCCACGTCATGACCTACTCGCAGCAGCTCTACCGGGTGTCTCACGACGGCGGACAGACCTGGGGGCCGGAGCAACCACTGATCCAGAAAGGCGCGGCCTACAACGAGCGCCACGCCGCCCGTGGCATCCGGTACGGCCGGAATGGCGGGTACGTCTGCACCAGCCCCATCCGCCACAGCAATGGCACTATCCTCGTGCCGTTTCAAGTCTGGCCCTGGGACGCGCAACGGCAGCGGCTGAACACGACCAAGTGCTCTGTCGTGTGGATCGGCACG
This sequence comes from Chloroflexota bacterium, assembly GCA_965238265.1. Classification (GTDB taxonomy): domain Bacteria; phylum Chloroflexota; class UBA11872; order UBA12225; family JAJDUF01; genus JAJDUF01. Next base: position 471,454 of record OZ250185.1, read on the forward strand.
CACACGCCGGACATGAGCCGCATCGAATGGGACTACGGAGACTACATCTGCGGGCAGGCAGAGCGGTACGGGAGTCTCTGCGAAATGGCCCTGGCCGAGCTGACCAACGGCGATGTCCTCACCGTCATGCGGGCCAGCCCGCCCGGCACACTCTCCAAGTTCTACTGCGTCTCCTCGGACGGTGGCCGGTCATGGAGCGAGCCGCAGGCGCTCACCTTCGACAACGGCGAGCCGCTGCTATCACCGTCAGCGATCTCCCGCTTCATCCGCTCCACACGGAATGGCAAGCTCTACTGGATCGGCAACATATACCCGTTCCGCGCGGACCACTACCTGAGCATGCCGGCCAACCGGCAACGCTTTGCGCTGCACATCGCCGAGGTCAACGAGGCGACTCACGGCATCAAGCAGGAGACCGTCACCACCATTGACGAGTCCACGGACGAGCGGCTGCCACGGGAATACTCGAATTTCTGGGTGTATGAAGACCGCCGCACCGGCAAGTTCATCCTCACGATGTGCGCAGCCTGCGCCCTCCCGCTCAAGAATCACGAGGTGCCGGCTGGGTACGCCGGCCCGTACATGACCAGGGACAGCTGGACGGCCCACTCCTATCGGTACGAGATCACGCTGTAGGGCCTACAGCGTGCTGCGCCCGTCCCGGCCCGTCATCCCGGCTTCCGCCGGAATCCAGCGTAGGCGTGCGGCGAGTACCTTGTCAGCATCAGGATCAGCAGAATTGAACGATGGAGCTACTCCTTTTCCTAACGGATATAGTACTGCGCCCGTGTTTGGTGGTGGCCTGCTTCTATTTCACCAGGCTAAAAGGTCGTCGCGCCTGGTTGTGGTGCCCACTAGGATATGTGTTTGGTGTATTTGCTTTGCTACCACTACTGCTATTACCACCTACAGCATCAGCTAAACGCTTGCAAGACACTCAAAACACTGATGAATTGGAAGCGGACCCTACCGAAGCGCAGCAATTGCCTGACAGCCGGCCTGAGCGTAGTGTGCCAGGTGGGTACCTCGGGATTGAGCGTGTTGATGAGGAACGGATCTAGGAGTTGTTGGCTACCCAGCACATTAATGATGCTAAGGAAATAGTAATCCTTGGGGAAAAGCTAAGAAGTGAGCAAGATTTCCTTAAATTGCAGCGTGAGCTTGGAGACGAGGTCAAAAGAATAGTCGGGACTCAAGACAGGATTGTGATTTAAAGCAGCAGATCAACGCTAAATACGAGAAGGTGATACAGGAATCAGCGGTTGATTTGGAGGCAATGATGCCTAGTGGGTTTGAGGAGTTGGTCGCTCGTCTGTACGAGCAGATGGGATATGACGTGGAACTCACTTCACAGAGTCGTGATGGTGGCGTGGACTTGTATGCGCGTAGAACGAATGAGGCCGGCGTTGAGGAGATCGCCGTTCAGTGCAAACACTACAGTGGCACCGTCGGCGTGGCAGAGGCCAGAGCGCTCTATGGCGTCGTGAGCGCCGAGCAGCGCCTAGCGCGGGGCGTGCTCGTCACCAGCGGCTCGTTCTCTGCCGGTTGTCAGTCGTTTGCTCATAAGACGTCTCGTCATAAGAAGCGCATTGATCTTATTGACGGAGAGCGCCTGCGGGAGCTGTTAGAGCGCTATGGGGTGCAGTAGGCTGTGGATTGGCCCCGCCCCTTCCCTGGCCCCCCTATAGTCCCCCCGCTCCGCAGGGAGACGTGGATTCCCGCGTCTGCGGGAATGACAGACCGCCACGGTGGCGGGGCCGGGGCCACTGACTACCGGGCCGCCTGCCGGCAGCGTAACTCTGTCTCCAGTTGTCGAATGCGCTCCTCGGCCGCCTCACGGGCAGCCTGCTCCGCTAGCCGGGCGGTCCGCTCGCGCGCGGCTCGGCTTTCGGCCACCCGGCGGGCGGCCTGCTCGACAACGACTTGGGTATCGGCTGCCTCGCGCGCCGCTTCCACCTCCGCCCAGGTCTCCAGATAGGTGTCGGTCGCCGGGTCATAGAGCCGGGGCCACTGGTTATCCCAGCACAGCGACACTCCCAGCACCGGGCTGTACCCCTTGAGAATACCGTCCGGCTCTGTGGTCAGTGGCAGTGGCCGGTACACCCCGCCAACCAGCCGCTCCCCGGCCAACCGCGTCCCGTGATACTCTCCCTCCTCGGTTGGATCAAAACGCCAGTATTCCGGCACGCCGATCCGGGCATAGATCGCACGCTTGCGGCCCACGTCCTCCCGTCCGGTGCTCGACGAGGCCACCTCCAGCACCCAATCCGGCGGCTTGCCCACTTCCCAGGGCAGGTAGAGTTTGCGTGGCCGGACAGCTTGCGCGTCCACGCCAAAGGCCAGGTACACGTCCGGCGAGACGCGGACATTGAGGTCGCCGGGGTCGTAGCAGATGATCGTGTTGACATCGAGGAAGACGTCGGGCCGGCGGTGGAAGTCCGTAAAGTGCGCGGCGAGGAGGTGATAGATGGCTAGGAGTTGGAGGTTTTGTTCCATCGCATCAGGCTTCAGCACCGGCTCATCGGGATTGTAGTCGAGCCGGTCGTAGTCAATCGGCCCCCCGTGGCGGTAGGGCCGCATAGTGGTGGTGGTCGTGACTATGGTTGCCATCGGAGGCCTCGGGCCAGCGGCGATTGTTCAGCAATCATAGCACGCGCGGCAGTGCTCACTCGGCGGTAGCCCTTACTCTGTGCGCTCTGTGGGCTCTGTGGGTAAAAATGACGGGAGCGGCGGCAGGACGGCCGGCCGCAGGAAGGAGCGCCGGATGGTACGCGAGCGGTATCGTGCAGCCCTGATCGGCTTGGGTCGGATTGCCGACACGATTGACGACGAGGTGGTCGGCAGCGGGTGGTTCGTGCCCTTTAGCCATATGGGCAGCTACATGGACGTGCCCGAGGTGCAGGTGGTGGGTGGCGCGGACCTGCATCCCCAGCAGCGCGCATGGTTCGGCGAACGCTGGGGCCTGGACCCGGCCCACCTCTACGCGAGCTACCAGGACATGCTCGAACGCGAGCGCCCCGACATCGTGAGCGTCTGCACCTCGGCGGCGCCGCGCGCCAAAGTGGTGCTCGACATCGCCCGGATGGTACGCGCTGGACGCACGAGCGTGAAGTGCCTGTGGGTAGAGAAGCCTATCGCCAACTCCCTCGCCGACGCCGATGCGATGGTCGCCGCGTGCCGCGAGGCCGGGATCATCCTGCTGATGAACGCCATGCGCGCCTCCGACGTCTACTACCGCCGGGCGCGGGCGCTCATTGACGCGGGGGCGCTGGGCAAGATGCTCCAAATCACGACCCACGCCGGCGGCAACGTGTCCCACATGGGCACCCACATCTTGGGGGCGATGTGCCTCCTCGCCGGGGGCAGCGAGCGGGTGTCCTGGATCGTCGGTGAGGTCGAGAGCGACGAAAAAGCCGGCGGCGAGGTGGACTTCGCCGCCAACGTCTACCTCGCCTTCGAGAACGGCGTGCGCGGCTTCTGTCGCATGCTGCCCAGCGGCCCGGCGAACTGGATGATTGACGCCATCGGCGAGACCGGTCGCATCCACGTTCGCAACGTGGACGAGGGCTATGAATGGGAGCTATGGCGCATGGGATACGCGGTCGAGGGCGGCCGACCGACGCCGGTGCGCCACGTGTTTCCCCGCCCGCAGCGCATCTGGAGCGCCGGCGTCGGGCAGGTGAAGGACGCCATCGCCTGCATCGAGACCGGCAAGACGCCCAACTGCTCCGGCGAGCTGGCCGTCCACCTCCTGGAGATCGCCATCGCCATCCGCGAGTCCCACCGGCGCGGCAACGTGCGCGTTGACCTACCCCTCACCGACCGCAATCAGGTCCTGCGCTCCTCCGAGACCCTACACGGCGATCAGCCCCGCGTCATCACCGGCGGCGAACGGCCACCGCCGACAGACCTGCGCGCCCAGATCGCCCGCCGCGAAGGCATCGGACAACGGCGCCCCGTGTCCTAACCGTTCTCATTTCGTCATTCCGGCGGAAGCGGGAACGACCGGGAAATGTCAACATAACCCAGCTGCCTTGTGCCCTACTACCGATATAGCGGTCGAGGCCAGCATCGAGAATGAAGATGGACTGCCCAGGAGCCGGCGATGGTTGATTGGCGCGCCATACCTCGTCCCGACTTTCTCCGGGGGGATCGTCGTATCGCCTATCGTGATCCGGCCGGCCACTATCACGACGGCGTCTTCCGCGTGTTCCACAGCCGGGTGACCCGGGAGACGCCGGACCGCTATGACTGGCGCGTAGCCGTCACCGAGAGCCGCAATCTCGTTGACTGGACCGAGCCGCGCGTGATTACTCCCCAAGGTTGCGCCGATGAGTATGCGAGTCCGGGCAACGTCATCCGGTATCACGGGCGCTGGCTCCTGTGCCTCCAGGTCTATTCGCTGGATCACGAGCCGAGCGGCCGGGCACCGCGCATCGCCACGATGGCGAGCAACGATCTGACCCACTGGCGCGCCCCGGAGATCATGCTGGTGCGCGGTCCGGATGTGCCGGTGGCTGAGATGGAGCGCATGATTGACGCCTACCTCTTTCAGGACAAGGACGATGACCGCAAGTGGTGGTGTTTCTACAAAGACAAGGGGCGTCCCGACCGGCCCGGTATCGCTCCCAATGGCAGGACACGGCCGCTGCGGGGCGTCGTCGGCATGGCCTATACCTATGACTTCCGGACGTGGCGCTACCACGGCTTCTTCCAGGCCTGGGAGAATGTTTGCGTCCTGGTGGAGGGGGATGAGTACGTCTTGCTCCATTCCCCGCGCAATGGCATTGGCGTGAAGCGCTCGAAGGACCTGGCGCATTGGCAACCCCAGGGGGTGTGGACGTTGGGACAGGCGGATTGGCCTTGGGCGCAAGGGCGCCTGTCTGCCGCCCACGTGCTCGATCTCCGCGACCGGCCCGAGGTCGGCAAGTACGTGATGTTCTTTCACGGTTCGACACGCACCGGGGTAGCGGAGAACGAACCCCACGGGGAATCGAGTCTGGGGCTGGCCTGGAGTGACGACCTGGTCCACTGGTCCTGGCCGTCATAAAGGCTGGCAATACGCGAGTCCCATCGCCGCCCCGTGTCCTAACCGTTCCCATTTCGTCATTCCGGCGCAAGCCGGAATCCAGGTAAGAGCGTCCCTGGTGGGCCTAGAGTGCATCTTGCGCCGAGCATAGGCAGTACCCATACTTAGTTGATGATCCTGGCAGCCAAGGGAGGAGTACGGAGAATCATGCCGTTGTTCGATTGGGCTGATCGGAGAGACGCAAAGCTGCGTGAAGAAGGTCGGCAGCAAGAGCGCGCAGTGTGGAGAGCCTGGTACGAGCGAGAAAAGGCGAGTGGCGGGAAGCTCGAGAATCCTCCACCGCAGCAGGATGAGCGCCGCGACCACAATTAGCCCCAGCAAGCCACCCGTTCACCACCGCCCCGGAGGAATGCCTCCTCCGGGGCGCTTTTTCTTCCCCGGCCACCGGCCTTGCACGCCGGCCACCACCCCCTTACACTGCCACTGGACTTACCCCAAGTCTACAGCCGCCACGCTCGCGTGAGCACCGGCGGGATAGTGCCACGCGTCCTCTTGCGGCTCACGCGAGGACGGCTGGTTGACTTGGGGTAAGTAGCCACCATCCCAGCCGCAAGGGGGTATTTCTCCATGTCCAAACCCTACCTGATCCGTGCCTACATCATCATCCTCTTGGTCGTCCTCTGCTTTATCGGTGGCTTCGTCAGTGCCTACCTCTCCGACTCCGCTTTCGTTCCCATCTTCTTTATTATCTTGTGGATGAGTACCTTTGTGTTCATCTTCAGTTGCTGGTTTTTAGTAGCTGCCTACGCAGGGGTTATCTCTCTAGCAGGATACATAGCTATCCTGTTGCTATATCCATTCTTCGAGCTATCACAAGGTACACCACTCCCCACCGCACTCTTCCGCACCGGTATTGTCGGGGGCGCTGGGATCGCGATTTTCCTCATGGAAGGTGGCTTGCTCGCTATCATCACCACTGGGATTTTCCTCTGGTGGTATCGCCGCCGGAAACGCCGCCGCGCACAGCACTGGCGCTCAATCACTAGCTGATGAGCATTGCGATGAGTATTGAGTGGCCTTCCGTCATCATCGCTGCACTCGCCATCATTGGCGTATGCATGTTCTTCCACGCTATCAACGCGAAGAACGGCTGCGCTGGCGGCTTCCTCAGCGGCTGCGGCGTTATCGCCGTCACCGTCATCGTCTGGCTGGTGTTCTTTCGCAGTCATCTGCTCGACGGCTGGCTGCTGCTCAAGATCGTGGCCGGATGGATCGGCATTGGCCTCGGCATCACCATCATCCTGCTAATGATCTACCTGCTCGGCTACGGCATTTATAAAATCTGGGGAATACTACACCCCAGAGACTCCACCACGAAAGGAGCACCGCGATGAACAGCGAACGTGCCAAGGAACTCATCATCCTACGCCGGAACGGACACAGACCCCCAGGATGGCACGCCTTCACAATCAACTACGGCGTGCATACCGGCGACCTCCGTTTCAAGGATGGTCTCTACCCAGACATAGAAGATGGCTACACCAGAAGAATAGTGCGTATATCGTCTGTCTCCGACGGGATAATCATAGACCTGTGTGCCATGACTGGTAAGGACTATGAGTTCATGAAGGGCTTGTTCGAGGAGACATCCCGCTACTACTGGCCATCCGCGCTCAGAGAGGCGGAATGGCTAGGCTCTCGCCCCTTACCATGGACAAGAGACGAGCGAGCACAATACCTAGAAGACTGTCGGCGTAGATGGAACCTGACAGCCAGTAGCCAACCAAGCTAGCTCACATTTTGATATTGCTGGCGTAAACGCTGCCCATGTCCACCTGTACGACCTTGCGAGGCAGGCTGACATTAACAGCGCAAGGGCCTGGCTCACCGACTCCCTGGCGGGCACCATCGCTGGGACTTAGGAGCAAGCTGCCAATGCCTGCATTCACCCTCGGAATCATGACCCGCCACGTCGAGCGGGACTCGCTGGCGGAGGTCGCGGCGGCCATCGCCGGCTATGGGCTAACGGCGGTGCAGCTCACGCTCGAATCGGCCGGGCTAGAGCCAATCCCCGCCACGCTCGACCGGCCCACGGCCCAGCGCATCGGCGCCACGCTGCGCGACGCCGGGCTGACCGTCGCAGCCGTCTCAGGCACCTTCAACGTCCTCGACCCGGACCGCGCGCGGCGCCGCGACTACCTGGCCCGCTTTGCCCGGCTGTGCGACGCGCTCCCCTGGCTGGGCGCCTCGGTCGTGACCACCTGCACCGGCACCCGCGATCCGCACTCGATGTGGGCGCCGCATCCCGCGAACGATGAGCCGGCGGCGTGGGACGAGCTTGTCGAGCAGACGGGCACGATGGTCGGCATGGCCGGGCGCGCTGGCGTCACCATGGCGTTCGAGCCGGAAACGGCCAACGTGGCGAGCAGCCCGGCCAAAGCACAGCGTCTCCTGGAGACGATCAATTCGCCGCACCTGGGCATTACGCTCGATCCAGCGAACTTCTTCCGGCCCGCCGACCTGCCCCGCATGCGCGCGGTACTCGCAGACGGGCTGCGACGCCTGGGGCCGGCGATAGCCTTGGCCCACGCCAAGGACGTGCTCCCACCGGGGCCGGGCGAGGACCACTGCCGCTACGCGGCTGCCGGCCAGGGGCGGCTCGATTACCCGCTCTACCTCCGGCTCCTGCGCGAGACGGGCTATCGCGGCGCGCTCATCATGCACAGCCTGGATGAAGCCGATATTCCGGCCGCCACGACCCACTTGCGCCGCGCTATGGCGTAGCCGGCCCTCAGCCGACAGCGGCGGCGCGGCGCAGGTTGACGAGCGTACCCTCGGCACGTTGCAGCAGCCGCTCCAGGCGGGAGGTGACCGTCACGACCGTCTGGTCGTCACCGCTCGCCGCCTCTCCGAGCGCCGCGACCTGCTCCGCCAGCGCGATCATTTCCAGCTCGATCAGTTGCAGCGCCACGCTCCCAGCTGCTGTGGTCAGCACTGCGGGTGGCAGGTCCGCTAGGGACGCGCTGACTTGGTCCAGAGCTTCGAGCCGCTGTAAGGCCGCCGAACGCGGCCGCGGCACCCCGGTCAACTCGATGTGCTGCTGGAGCGCTTCCCGGTAGCGGCTGAGAACCTGACGGGCTTCGACGTATTCGCTAGGGCGCAGGGTGCCTAACCCGGACGAGGATGTTGCCGCAGCGCCGGCCTCGTGGAGACGCTCCAGGTCGTAGTGTTCGAGCAGGCTCTTGAGCCGGGGCGCGGGCGCCGCCACAGAATCCGGCGGCGTCACAGTCGCCGCCGGCCCAGTCGGTGCCGGTGCAGTCTCCCGTTGCGGTGCTCCGATGCTCGCCACCAGGCTCGTCACCACCAGCACGGCCACGCAGCCGACCACCCACAGGCCAGCCGTGCGGAGTCGTCCCCTCATAGCACCGCCTCACCGAACGCCGCGCCTCCCCGCTCGACTCCCGTCATTGCGGCGCAAGCCGCAATCCAGACCCCCTCTCCCACGGGGAGAGGGCCGGGGTGAGGGCTGCCCCCAGGTTGGTGGGAGTGCCTCACTCCCACCATAACACTCCGTCCGGGGAGTTATACAAAGGTCTCCGCTGGGAGAGGGCGCGGCCGCCGGCCAGCCTCCGTAATGACTCCCCTTCCCTGGAGGGAAGGGGCCGGGGGTTAGGTCCAGCTCACCCCTCGCTAATCTACGTTACCGGGGGCCAGCCGTGCCAGTGGACCGGCTTGCAGTCCGGCGACTGCTATGATCCAGCCGGCCACAGCACGCGAGAGGACCCGCGGTATGAATGACGACCGGCACGCTGCCGCTGCCTGGCGCGAGGCCGACCTGCGCCACGTCTTGCACAATGGCACCAACCTGCTCGATCATCTGGAGCGCGGACCGCACGTATTCGTCCGCGGGCAAGGTGTGCGACTGTGGGACGCCGACGGGCGCGAGTATCTGGACGCCACCTCCGGTCTGGCGAATTGCAACCTGGGCTATGGCGAGCCAGAGTTGATCCAAGCGGCGGCCGACCAGCTCGCACGGCTCTCCTTCGCTCCCAGCACCGGGGGAATGGCCAATCCACCCTACGTGACGCTGGCGCAGCGCATCGCCGGCTTGCTCCCCGACGACCTCTCCCGCGTCTTTATGACGACGACCGGCTCGGATGCCAATGAGGCCGCCTTCAAGCTGGCCCGCTGGGTCAATCATCTCGAAGGACGGCCGGAGAAGCACAAGATCATCAGCCTGCTCCAAAGTTTCCACGGCAATACGCTGGCGACCACGGCCGCGACCGGGATGGCCGTGCAATGGTCGGTCGGCGCGCCGCTCCCGCCGGGCTTTCTGCACGTCGAACCGCCGTTCTGCTATCGCTGCCCTTGGCACGTTGGCCGTCGTAACGACCGCTGCTGCCTGCTCGGGGTCGAGGCCCTGGAAGCGCTGATCCAACGCGAGGGGCCGGATACCGTGGCCGCGATTGTGGCCGAGCCGGTGCTGCAAGCGGCGGGGGCGCTCGTGCCGCCGCCGGAGTATTTCCCGGCCGTGCGCCGGCTCTGCGACCGCTATGGCATCCTGCTGATCTACGACGAAGTGGTAACGGGCTTTGGGCGTACCGGCAAGCTCTTCGGCCTGGAGCACTTCGATGCCGTGCCCGATATGGTCACGATGGCGAAAGGCTTGGCCGCCGGGCACTTTCCGGTGGGTGCGCTGGCGTTCCGCGAATCGCTCTACGAGCGCCTGCTCGCCGCAGCGCGCGCGGGCGCCGGGCACGTGTTCTACCACACGCATACGTTCTTCGGGAACCCGGTCGCCGGCGCGGTCGGCCTGAAAGCCATCGAGCTGCTGGAGCGGCAGGGGCTGGTGCAACATGCAGCGGCCATGGGGGAGCGCCTGTTGGCCGGGCTGGAGACGCTGCGCGACACGGGAATCGTCGGCGACGTGCGCGGTATCGGGCTGCTCGCCGGGGTGGAGCTGGTCCAGGACCCGGCCACCGGAGCGCCGTTCGACCGGGAGCAGGGCGTCGCCCGGCAGGTCTACCGGGAAGCAGCCGACCGGGGCGTGCTCGTGCGAGCCAGCGCGTTCGGCGACGTAATCATGCTGACGCCACCCCTGATAATGACCGCCGCCGAGGTGGACCAGGTTGTTATAATGTTGCACGAGGCGCTGACTACCGTGAGCGAGCGGCTCTGAGCACAAGGGAAGCACCTGGTATCGTACTCCGGCAGCAGCGTGCGATGAGGCGATACCACAGCCAGCGGTGAGGAGGTAAGCATGGCAGACGAACGGCCCAACATCCTATTCATCATGACCGACCAGCAGCGCGGCGACTGCCTCGGCCTCGACGGTCATCCCGTCCTCAATACGCCCAATCTCGACTACCTGGCGCACTCCGGCACGCTCTTTCGACACGGCTATTCCGAGACGCCGAGTTGCATCCCCGCCCGGCGCACGGTCATGTCCGGGCAAGCACCCGCGACGAATGGCATGGTCGGCATGACCGGCGGTGTGGACTGGCAGCCGGCCGCGACGCTCGCCGGCGAGTTGTCTGCCGCCGGCTACCAGTGCGAGATGATCGGCAAGCTGCACCTCTGGCCCCACCGCAAACGGTTCGGCTTCCACCATATGCTGGTGGCCGACAGCACGCGCGGCAAGGACAACGACTACCTCGACTGGCTCGGCGGCGCTGTGCCCATCGAGCGCTGGGCGATGGCCCACGGTATCTCCCCCAACGGCTGGCAAGCGCGGCCAAACCACGTGCCGGAAGAGCAGACCCACACCTTCTGGTGCATCTCCCAGGCCATTGAATTCCTGTCCAAGCGCGACCCCACGGTGCCCTTCTTCCTCAACGTGTCGTTCATTGACCCCCACCCGCCCTTCACCCCGCCCCAGTTCTACTACGACCGCTACGCCGGCCGCGACCTCGGCCAGCCGGCCGTCGGCGATTGGGCGCCGCAGTTCCCTGAGCCGCAGAAAGGCTTCGATCCCGAGGGCCGGATGCCCCGGCGCCAGCAGTTGCGCCTCGACGACGACACGATGCACTACTGCCGCGCCGGCTACTTCGGCCTCATCAACCACGTGGACACGCAGATCGGTCGCCTGCTGATGTACCTGCGGGACGAAAGGCTACTGGAGGAATCCTTCATCCTGTTCACGTCGGACCACGGCGAGATGCTCGGCGACCACAACATGTTCGCCAAGACCCGGCCCTTCGAGTCGTCGGCACGGGTGCCGTTCCTGGCCCGCGCCCCGATGACCATGGAATATCCGCGCGGCATCGTCACGGATCGCCCCGTCGGCTTGCAGGACGTGATGCCGACCCTCCTGGACGCGGCCGGACTACCCATCCCGGCGTCGGTCACTGGGCGCAGCGTCCTGCCGTTGATGCGCGGCGAGGACGTGGCCTGGCGCGAGGCGCTGCACGGCGAGCACGCCGGCCAGTACGATCCCGACGACGCCAATCACTATCTAGTGGACGGCCACACCAAATACGTGTGGCACGACCAGACCGGCGAGGAGCTGCTGTTCGATCTGGATCGGGACCCGCACGAGCAGCACGACTTGCTGCGCGACGATGGCACCGAAGAGCGGGTGGCGCCGTGGCGTCAGCGGTTGATCGAGCAGCTCCGCGACCGGCCGGAAGGATTTACCGACGGCCAGCGGCTGATCGCCGGCCGCTCCCGCCCCTTCCTCGTGCCCAACGTACCGCAGACGCGCTAACGCCGCCGGCGGCCAGAAGCCATACCTGTCCGACCCGGCGGCGGGTGCGGGCCAGCTTACCGGAAGTCCAAGCTCTCCAGCGTCGGGCGCGGCTCGTCAAAGTCCCGGCCGGCTGCGCGAGCCGCATCCCGCCGTGCCACCCACTCATCTACCGCCTGCCCCAGCCGCTCGCCAGCTTCCTGCCGGCCTTCCTGCCGGGCCTGTTCGAGCCGCTTCACGCGCCAATCTTCCAGCATCCCCGTCAGGCTCATCACACCGCCTCCTACTTCAGCCATGAACACCGCGACCACGGCGGAACCGATTCCCCAGGTAGCGAACATGGGGACCAGGTCGGGGAACGGCTCCAGCGGCCACAGCCGCCAGACTCCTAGTCCCATCAGGGCAATGAAGAGGATGCTATAGAGGTTCCGCACCCGATACGGCACACTCCAGATCGGCACCCGTTCCTTCGGGGCCGGCGCGCAGCAGGCGGCCCACCAGCCCCACACCCGGCCCAGCATCCGACGCATCCGTCCTCCTTCCGGGCCAGGCCGCGGCCGCCAGGTCAAGCCGGACATGCTCTCCTCGCCGCCGGCGTCTTATCCAGTGGTCAAGCGGAGGCCGGCAAAGAGCGCGCCCACTATCGCCACCGGCAGGACAACGAGCCGCCCGGTGAGCGCATTGATAGTCTTCTGCCGGTCTTCCTTGGTCGCCAGATGGCGCCGCGGTTCCTCTACCGTCGCCATCGGAGCATCCCTCCGGCTGATTATAGCCACCTGCGATAATCGGCCGTCGTCTCTACCCCCGGCACAGGTGATGTCCACCAGTCGTGGCGCCCCAGCGATTCCTTCCTGGCCGCGGCGACCGTTGCGGCCGTGACCATATATCGAATGTGTAATACTATCAGACGACATTGGGGCTTGACAAGGGGAGTGTCGGGGGCCATGCCCCCCGGATCAGTAGCCGCGCTCTGCTGAGACGACGTTCAACAATCGCCGTCCCGCCCGTTCCTCGTGCCCGACGCGCCGCAGCTCTAGCCGAGGTCCGCCAGCGCCGCCCCGGCGATCACGCCCTCGCGCAAGGCCGCAGTCAGCGCCTCGTCGTCTACCGTCTCGCCACGACCGACGTTGATGAAGTACGCCGATGGCCGCATCGCCCGAAACGCCGCCGCGTCGAACACCCCCCGCGTCTCGTCCGTGAGCGGCAGGCTGTCCAGCACATAATCGGCCTCACTCAGCAGGTCGTGCAGCTGCCCCGGCCCGAAGAACCGCTCCGGCAGCGCGCCCTCCGGGTCGCCAACGCCCGGCCACTGATACCCCGTCGCGCGCCGCTGCTCCGGGTGCCGCTTCAGCGCCAGCACGCGCATGCCGTGCGCCGTAGCGAGCCGGGCCACTTCCTGCCCCGTCTGACCATAGCCCACAATCCCCACCGTGCGACCGGCCAGCTCGACCGGCGGGCTGTGCTCCTGGTTGCGCTCCTTGGCCTCCTGATCCCGAACGAGCCGCAAGAACCCCCGCGCCAGCAGCACCATCACCGTCAGGCAGTATTCCGCCATCGGCACCGCGTGGGCTCCCGCCACGTTGGTCACCGTGATGGTGCCCGGCGCGAAGACCGCCTGCGCGCTGCGGTCGAACCCGGAAGTATGCAGCTGCACCCACCGCAGCCGGTTGGCCTGCTCCAGATGGCTCGGCGCCCGGTTGGTGTAGAGCACCTCCACGTCGGTGACCATCGTCGCCGTTTGCTCCCAGGTCGTCGAGGTGCGCTGCTCGATCACCAGTCGCGGCGATACGGCCGCCATCTCGTCGAGGAACGCCTGCTGCCCCTCCAGCTCCGGGATCGTCACCAAGACTCTGATCTCTTCCATGCTCAACTCCCGTATTCCTACTGACCTACGCCCCGGCCTCCTCCCTCCACGGAAGGGGAGTCATCGCAACGCTCGGCAGCTCCTTCCCTCCGAGGAATGAGAACCATCAGGGCGACTTTTAGCCCCTTCCCTTCAGGGAGGGGGTTGGGGGTAGATCAAGCACGCGCAAGCCCCAGCTCGGCGAGCCGCGCGTCGTCGCCCAGATAAAACCCGTCGGCCAGCAACGCCCGTTGCAGGGCGCGGCGGTCGAGCGCACGGGGGCTGTGCCCCTCCCCCGCCGCCATGGCCGCGGCCACCCCGGCGATAGCGCCGGTGAGCATCACCAGCCACCGCGCTCGCAGGCGCGAGGCCACCTCCGCATTGGCCGCCCGGCCGGCCGCCAGCAAGCCGTCTACCCGCTTGGGGAGCAGCATCCGATAGGGCAGCTCGTAGACGACGCCCTCCTCCCCACGCTCGAAGTCCACCAGCGCCTTGTCACGGCTCTCGTAGTGCGTCAAGCCATGCACCACGTCGTCGAACGTGCGACTGCCCCAGATGTCGTCGGCAGTCAGCGCGTACTCCGGCTCGATGGTGCGGCTGAAGCGCGTCCCCATGAACGGCGCGACCTGCTCGATGGAGACCTGCTCGAAGCCCGGCGCGTGCTGCTTGAGGAACCGCACCGTTTCGTAGATGTACTGGCGGAACTTGGACTCCAGCAACGAACGATGCAGCGGGTTGGTCGGGTCCAGCCGCGGCGTCGGCGTCATCTCCACCGTCGTGACCGCGTGGTTGTGGGTGCCGAACGGGACCAGATACACACTGGTAAGATCGCCCACGGCCTGCACGTACCGGTATTCGCCGCGCTCCCAGGCGGCGCGAATGGCCGGCATCAGTTCGTGCGGGTAGTTCGGCCACGGACGGGTCAGCGCCGTCTCGAAGACGGTGGTGCGCCACTGCTCCAAGTCCGCGGGCAGCGGCTTGGCCTTCGCCGCGCTGCGAAACCGCTCGTACCGCTCCCAATCCACGCCGCCGACGCGGAAGAACAGCCCGATGGAGGCCGAGCGCTGGGCGAACGTGTCTACCGTCGGTGCGCCCGCGCTGGCGGCGACATCGGCATCGCCGGTGGAATCCACCACGACCCGGCCCAGCACCGCGCGGCGGCCGGACTTGGTCTCCACGAAGATGCCGGTCACGCTGTTCCCGTCTACGATGGCGCCGGCCACGTCGGTAGAGAGCAGCAGCCGGACGCCGGCCTCCTCCAGCGACCGGAGCGCCAGGTAGCCGAACGTATCGTTGTGGATGACTGGCAGCTTGTGCATACCCGGCCAGCTCCAGTTGACATAATCACCGCCGCCCGTGAAGGCAAAGTCTTCCAAGCCACCGACGGCCTCCAAGCGAGCGAGAAACTGGCCGACGACACCGCCCAAGCCGTGTACGTGCAGGGAGGGATGCTGCTAGAGGTCGTGCCGCGCCCCTAGCCCGGGGCCATAGTTCCCGCCCACGCTGCCGAAGCGATCAATCAGCACCGTGCGGGCGCCGTGCTGGGCCGCGGCGAGGGCAGCAAACAGACCCGCGATGCCAGCGCCCGCAACGATTACGTCCACGTCGAGTAGCACGGGTACCTCGCGGGCCGGCTCGTGGACGGTGGTGCGAGAATCGCTCGTGGCTGCCATATCTCCGGCTCCCCTCACCCCCGGCCCCCTCCCTCAAGGGAAGGGGAGTCCGCACCTCGCCCCCGGACCCCGTCATTGCGGCGCGCCGCAATCCAGGCCCCGGTCATTCCCGCACAAGCGGGAACCCAGCGCCGTAGGGGCGTCCCTGATTGGGAGCCACTCATCACTCACCACTCTGCACTCGCCACTGATCTAGGCCGGCAGGATACCGTTCTCCTCCAGGACCCGGCGTAGCCGCGCCATCGCCTCGTCGGAGAGCGGCTCGAACGGCGGATGCACCCACCGTTTGCAGATGCCCAGCAGCTCCAGCACCGCCTTCTCTTCGGCCGAGGTCTCCGTGTTCCGCCGCGGCGGGAACTGCTTGATGATCCTGATCAGTGCAAAGGCCTTCTCCCGCGCCTCCGCGATCCTTCCTTGCTGCCAGAGCGTGTGGACCTCGCTGTGCTGCTTGGGGAAGCTGGAGGCCGTACTCATCGTGCAGCACTGCACGCCGAGCGCCAGGTACGCCAGGTGATTGCCGCCACCGGCGCCGAGTACCTGGAAAGATTCGCTATTCAGCATCGCGATGGCGGTCATCTGGGTGAGGTCGTAGCCGCCAATCTTCATCCCGGCGATATTCGGATGCTGCGATAGCTCCGTGACGGCTTCCACCGTCGGTTCCAGCGCTCGCGCCGGGTTGCTGTAGAGCCACAGCGGCAGTGGCGACCGATCCGCCGCTGCCGACCAGTAATCCACGCTCATGCTCGTGCCCATCTTGCGGTCGGTTGGCAGGAGATGGTAGCCCTGGATCGGCAGGTGCGCCGTTTCGTCGAAGAACCGGTAGACCTCGGACATCACCGGGTCGCTGCAACCTACGATCAGGGTCGTGCGCCCCTGCATGTGCTCGGCCACAATCCTGGTTGCCTCGACCCGATGCGCGTAGGGCATCGTGAAGTTCTCGCTGCCCGAGCCGAGCACCCACAGACCGGCGAGCGGGTGCGCGAAGAGATGGTCCAGCAGCCGCGCGTAGCCCTCCCGATCCGGGCTGCCGTCCTCGTGCATCGGGCTGACCAGGACCGGCATCACACCATTCAACATCGTCACGTCGTACTGCTCCTTTCTGTCCGGCCCCCCTATGGTCCCGTCGCAACGGGGGAGGGCTAGGGTGGGGGTTAGGTCGCGGGCGCAAACGCAAAGCTGTAGAGCTTGGCACGGCCGTAGAGTTGGAAGCGGAGTTGAATCCGCTCCACCTCCACGCCGGCGAGCGTGCGGTGCTCCCGCCAGCGCACGGGCAGGCACACCCCATCGGTGAGCACCCGCTGGCAGTCGGCGGCGGCATAGCCGGGCAGCGGCTCCCCGGTGGCGGCGTCTACGATCTCCACCGTCACCCAGCTGCGGTACGGCTCCGGGTCGGCAACGTTGACGACCAAGGCGCGCTCGCGGGCGTCGCGCACGGCGATGGGAACGGTGGTGACGGTAGCCGGGACCAGCCGGTCAATGGAGCGCACGTCCACAAACCCGTCCAGCCGCAGCATCGCCAAGCCCGCCCGTGACGGGTAGACGATCCCACTGCTGGGGACGCCCAGGTCCTCGGTGAACTTGCGCGGCGTGTTCTGGCCCGGCCAGCCCTTCCACTCGCTGCCGTTGCCGGAGTAGAAAATCCAAATCTTGTCGTCGTGGACGATGGTCTGGCTGCTGGACGCAATCCAGCCCGCGTCCCACTCGTTGGCCTCGCCCCGCGCCACGATCGGCCGGTGCGGCTGCAACCGGCGAAACTGCTCGCCATCCCGGCACACGGCCAGCCGTAGCTCGCCGGTGAGCGCGTGAAACCAATCGTCGTAGCGCCCGAACTCGTAGAGCATCAGATAGTGCCCCTCGTAGGGCAGCACCGAGCAGAAGTGCAGCTCGTCCTCCGGGCCGGTGTCCGTGTCGAGCACCGGATTCAGCCCGCTCGGCGTGAGGTCTTCGAGCGTGGGGCCGTAGGCCAGCCCGATCTTGCGGACGTGCTGCCGGCCGTCTTCCGTAGGCTGTATCAGCTGGCCGTACCACTTGTAGCGGCGGTTGGGGTCGGGGTCCTGGTCGTCACGGAGCGGTTGGCATGGGTCAATGCCGTGGCCACCGTACAGCCCGTGGTCGGGGTCTATGTCTACCGGATCGCTCCACCATTTCGCATCCGGCGAGTACATCACCTTGTACCGTTTCGGCCCCGCGCCTTTGGTCGCAGCCTTGAAGCGCTTGGCCGGGTCGGGTTCGGCCAGGTCCAGCATCGGCCGCATCTTGGTGGAGTGGCTGTCTTTTTTCCCGCGCGTGTTGCCGAGAACAATGTTGTTGTCCTTGCTCCCTAGCCACTCGTAGCGGCCGACGCGCGGCTTGATCCAGTTGATGCCGTCGGCACTCTCGGCATAGCCCTCCTGCCAGTTGCGCTGGCGGATGTGGCCAATGCCGGAGTAGATCATCTTGAACAGCCGGTCCGCCGGGTCGTACATCACGCCACCCGGCCACGGCCGCGCCTGCATGGCGTCCCACTCATCGAGCTGCCCCAGCGCCAAGATCGGATTGTGCCGGCACTTGGTCGCCGTGTTGACGACCTGCTCGGCACCGTCCAGCGCCGCGACCTCCTGCAGGTCTACGAAGAGCACCCGACGCGAACAGGCTGTGTCTAGCGCAATGGTCATTACCGTCCTCTTCCTACGAGATAGTAGCTATCAGCTGTCAGCTATCAGCCGTCAGCCGGGGAACGTCATTGCGGCAGAAGCCGCAATCCACGTCCCCTGCGGAGCAGAGGGAACGTGCCGTCCGCCGGCACGGCGGCTGGCCTGGATTCCCGCTTGCGCGGGAATGACGGGGCCGAGAGGGTGGATTCCGGCCTACGCCCGGCGCGGCTGATCGCCACGCAAAACCGTATGATGATACGCTTAATGCGCTCGCGCAAGCCACACATGCCGGCGGAGGCCGGTCCCAAACGCAGCACGCCCCGGCAGTGCAGCGACCCCACGCCGAGCCGGCCGTGGACGCAGCAGCCCGACGCACAACAGGAGGAGCTATGGTTCGGATGGCCCTGATCGGTTGCGGTGCGAACGCTGCGCCCTACCTCGCAGCCACACAGCAGCTCCCGGACGCGGCGATTACGGCCGTCGCCGACGCGGACCCCGAGCGTGCGGACCGCGCAGCCCGCACCGCCGGCGCCGAGGTACGCGCCGGCACGCTTGACGAGCTGCTCGACAGCGCCGCCGAGACGTTCGACGCGGTGATCGTCACCACTCCGGCCGCGACACACGCCGCCCTCGTGCAGCGCGCAGTGCAGGCCGGCAAGCACGTTCTGGTCGAGCCACCGCTGGCCCCTACGGCCAGCGAGGCGCAGCAGATTGCCGCGGCTGCCCACGCGGCCGGGGTCCGACTGATGCTGGCGCACCCGGCGCGTTTTCAGGCCGACCATCGCGCCGTCAAGGAGAGCCTCGACGACGGCGAGCTAGGCCGACCGGGGCTGCTCCGCATCCACCACTGGTTTCCGGCCACGGACGGAAGTGAGCGCGCGGCCCACGCCGGCCTCGCGGCGCTGGACCTGGCGCTGTGGGTGTTCGGCAGCCTCCCGACCCACGTCTACGCCGTAGCGCGACCGGCCCAGACGACCGGACTCGCCGCGGCGGAGTACGCGCAAGTCCACCTCGGCTTTGCCGGTGGCGGTATGGCGCTGATTGACCTGGCCCACACGCTCCCGACCGGCGATGGCTACGACTCGCTGACCCTGATCGGCTCGCTCGGCGCCGCCTACGCCGACACGCACCACAACGTGCAGCTGCTGTACGGCGGCGGTCACGCCCAAGCGGTGCGGACGGAGCCGGACGAATCGGTGGTCGCACTGGTGCTGGCGGAGTTTGCCGCGGCCATCGCGGAAGAACGAGAGCCGGCGGTGGGCGGCGCGGACGGACACGCTGCGCTGCTGGTCGCCGGCGCAGTGGAATCGTCGTTGGCCGCAGCGACGGCCATGACGCTGACGGAGGGCCGCTATGAGCGCGCCTGAGACGCTGCGGGTCCTCGTCATGGGCGCCGTGAAGCACGACTACATCCTGCACGGCATGGCGGCCCACCCTCGCTACGAGCTACTCGCCGTGACCGACGATGAAGCCGCGCCCGACTGGGCGCACAAGCGCAACGCAGCCACGGCCGCCGCCCTCGGCCTCCCATACCGACCCGGCGTGTCGGCGGCCCTGGCCCGGTTCCAACCGCAGGTCGCGTGCGTCAGCCCGGAAGTGCCCCGCCACGCCGACCTCAGCGTGCAGGCGGCTGATGCCGGCCTGCACGTCGTCCAGGACAAGCCGCTGGCGCTCAGTCTCGCCGACTGCGACCGGATTGTCGCGGCGGTCGAGCGCGCTGGCGTGCGGTTCCTGATGTGGAGCCGGAACACCTTTCCTGCCATCCGGCAGGCCAAGGCGGTGCTCGCCGCCGGCGACCTCGGTCAGCCGTATGCCATCCACGTAGACTTCTATTTCGCCAAGGATGCCGGCGCCCTGCTCGGCTCCGGGGAGCCGGAGGAGATCGAGGTCAGCTGGGACGGACTAGGAGAGCTGACCCTCGAAGGCATTTACCCGCTGGCCTACCTCCACGAGCTGCTTGGCGTTTCTGATGCGCCCGCGCCGCACCACACCTGGCATCATCCGTGCGGCGCGGGCGCGTCACTTGTCCGGCGGGTCTTTGCCCGCACCACCGCGCACTTCTTCCAGCGACACGCGGATCGCGGCGTGGAGGACCTAGGCTCAGTGACGCTGGAGATGGACAACGGAATCGTCGGATCGCTGTGCATCGGTCGCATCGGCGAGCCGAGCCATCCCAACATCGGCGAGTTGAAGCTACACATCCTGGGCACGAAAGGCGCGTTCGTCGCCGCCGAGCCGCGGCCGGAGGTATCAGTGTATGCGCGCGGTCTCAAGCCGGGAGACTATCGCCAGCGGCGCGTGGGCCTGGACTACGAGCGGCGCCTCCTCGACAACTTTGCCGAGGCCGTTGACACTGGCGCAGACACGATGATGACGGCACGCGACAGCCGGGCCATCGCCGCGACGGTCCTCGCCGCCATCGAGTCCGGCCAGACCGGCCGGCCGGTCGAGGTGTCGTCATTAGGGGCGTCGTAGGCCCGTGATTCATCGCGCTCTGGCAGTCGTCATTCCCGCTTTCGCGGGAATCCACGTCCCCCTGCACAGCGGGGGGCCACCGGGGGGCCACTCACCACTCACCACTCACCACTCACCACATAGAGGAGGACCACATGCCAGCACGCACCGTATTCCAATGCGCGGACGGCTACGCTTGCGACCTCGCGGTGACGCCGGACGGCTGGGTCTTGGCAGCAGCAGGGCTGCCCGCCGTGGACGAGCAGTTCGTCCGCAACATGGACCGTAGCCGGGAATGGGAGGACATTCGCGCCAGGCTCCACCCGGGACGCAGCTATGCGGAGTGGGGCGAGGCGGTAGCAGGCACCGCGGCCACCTTGCAGCTGATTGTGCAGCGCGGCGGCCGGACCACGACCGTTGCCACCGCGACGGCCGAGCAGTTCTCCGGCGTCGCAGTGGTCGGCGGTGCGCACCCGGCCTACCTCTGGACCGCCTACGACGGCGAGCAGTGGAGCGTCACCCTCCGGCAGGGCAGCGAGCAGCGGGTGTTATATCGCGGCGCGGCCGTTGCCCTCGGCCCGGCCCTCGTGCGCGACGACGCCGGCACCCTCTGGTACGCCTGGACCAGCCGCGCCGGGACAACCGACACCATCCACCTCTCCCATGCCGGGTCATCCGACACCTTCACCCTGCCGGGGCGCTTGCCGAGCCTCACGCCGGTGGACGGCGGCGTCGCGGTCTGTTTCGAGCGCCCCGACGGTGATGCCATCCACGTCTACGGGACAGTCTGCGCCGACGGCGCACTTGGCGAACCGGTCCGCATATCGTCGCGGCAGCCGCTCAACTTCCAGCCGCGCTGTGCGACCGCCGCGGATGGCCGCGTGATCGTGGCCTGGGAAACCTCGCCGGCTTGGGGATTCGACACGCGGGTCGAGCAGTTCCGCGAGATCGAGCTACAGCAGCTTGATCCTGCAAGTGGGCACGTCAGCGCCGGACCAGGGACGGATGACGGCGTCCTCCCCATCCCTCCCCACGCCTACCATCGGATCAAGGGCCGCGGCGCCGGTCGCGGCATGTACCTCAACATGAACCCCTCGAACGTACACCTCCTCCGGGCCGGCGACGACCTGCTCTGCACGTTCCGGATGTTCGCTCCGCTGCTGGAGCTACAGCCGCCGGAAGAGCAGCCCCGTGCCAGGGATGCCTGGGACCTGTGCGTGATGCGCTTGCAGGATGATGCGTGGTCCGCACCGCAGCGCGTCACGGACGCGGCCGGCTTCTCGCACCATCCCTACGGCGTGGCAGTGTCGCACGGCCATCTGCTGGCCGCCGTCCACTGCTTCGAGCACGCCAAGTTCCCGCCGCGCGACCATCGCATCGAGGTGCGCCAAGCCGACGGCGCCCTGCGCCCGATGCACGATGGCCACCGGACCTTCGCTCCCGTGCCGGTCCAGCCCACCACCCCGATCACCCATACGCCCGCCTTGCCGGACGCCCCCGACGGCCTCCGCTTGGTGTTCGGCGATCTCCACAACCACACCAACTACTCTTCCTGCTACCCGGCACTCGACGGCATCCCCGACGACAACTTCCGCTGGCAGAAGGACATCCTCCGCCACGAAGTGCTCTGCATCACCGACCACATGCGCCTGTCGGACGCCGACTACCGGCAGCGCCTCGACGCCCTGGAGCGCGAGCACACCGCCGAGCGCGTGCCGCTCTACAGCCTGGAGTGGGCGCGGCCGCCGTGGCATCACTCGAACTTCTTCACGTATGACAAGCAGGTGATGAAGCGGCTCCGGCAGATCGTCCTCGCCTCCCTGGACTACAGCGAGATTTGCGAAGCCGTCGTGGCCGAGCTACCGGCCAACACGGTCGCGGCCATCCGCCACTGGCACGGCGATACCCACACCTTCTGCTATGACCAGCGCGTGGAGTGGGGCATGGAGGTGCTGCACGGCCGCGGCGATGAAATGGCCACCGAGCCGGATATGGCCGGACACACGTCACCCTTCCCCTTCCCGGCCAACTTCATCGAGGAGCAAGGCGCCAAACTGGCCCTGATCGGTGGCTCGGACCACCACATGAGCCGGCTGGGGTCCTGCGTGACCGGCTTCTGGGTATCCGAGCTGACCGGCGAAGCCGTCTTCGCGGCCCTCCGCAACCGCCGGACTGTTGCCTGCGCCAACGGCAAGCTCGCGCTGTGGTTGCACAGCGACGGCGTAGCGATGGGCCAGGAAGGCACGGTGCAAGCTCCTAGCACGCTCACCGTCTCGGCAGCCGCGCCGCTGCCCATCGAGCGCCTGTCGCTCTGGCGCGACGGGCAGTGGATTCAAGAGGTGCGCGACCTGGGCAAGCAAGTCCGGCATACCTTTACCGACGAAGAGGCCGGCCCCGGCGACCACTACTACATCGTGCGTGCCCAAACGGAGCAGCCGGCGAGCTATCCCAAAGGCCCGATCATCGGCTACACTGCCCCCATCTGGCTCACGGTACGCTAGGAGTAGAGGCATGACTGCGTGTGACTACGATCTGCTCATTCGGGCCGGGCGCCTGTTCTGCGCTGCAACCGGCTTGGACGGGCCGGGCGCGGTAGCCGTCCGCGGCGACCGGATCGTGGCCGCCGGCCCGGACGTTGCGGGCACGGCACGAGAGACCCTCGACTTCCCGGACGACCTGCTGCTGCCGGGGCTGGTTGACCTCCACACCCACCCGGGACCCGCAGACTGGAAATACGGCATTGACGCCGACCGCTCCATGCTGGCACGCGGCTCAACCACCGTGCTCTCGCAGGGCGATGCTGGCGCGGTAACCTGGCCGCAGTACCAGGCCGAGATCATCGCGCCGGCCCAAACGCGCATCCGGCTGGCGATCAACCTCGCGCGCCTTGGCGAGTCCCGACCCGGCCCCTGCTTTCAGCGAGCCGACGACGTGGACGTGGACGCCTGCGTAGCGGCGATAGCAGCCGGCGGCGAGCATATCTGGGGCATCGCCCTCAATCTCAGCACGGCCGGGTGCGTCGGTCTTGATCCGCGCGACGTGCTCTGCGCTGCGATCACGGCCACCGAGCGCACCAACCGTCCCTTGCTCTACGGCCTGCGGCGCGAGACGACCGACTGGCCGCACTGGTCGCTGGCCGATCAGCTGGCGCGACTACGCCCCGGCGATGTGGTGACGTACTGCTTCCATCCCGGCATCGAAGACGGTGCCGGCTGCATCGTGCGGGATGGCCGGGTGCTCGATGAAGTCCGGGCAGCACGCGAGCGCGGCATCCTGTTCGACGTGGGACACGGGATGGCCTCCCTCGACTTCGGTGTAGCCGAGGCAGCGCTGGCCGACGGCTTCCCGCCCGACACGATCTCCACCGATGTCTACCAGCGCCATCTCGGCGCCGTGCCCCAACACGACCTGCCGCGCACGATCTCCAAACTGATCGCCGCCGGCATGGCCGAGACCGCCGCCTTGGAGGCAGCCACCGCGCGTCCCGCCGCCGTGCTGGACCTCGCCGGCGAAATCGGCACACTGGCCCCAGGCGCCTGCGCCGACCTCGCCGTCCTGCGCTTCAACAGCGCCGCCCTACCCCTCGCCGATGTCGGCGGCGCCACCCGCCCCGGCGGCTGCTGGGAGCCGCTCCTCACCGTCCGCGCCGGCCAAGTCGTCTAACGCCCCTCACTCCCCGGCCCCCTCGTCCGTCATTGCGGCGCAGGCCGCAATCAAGGAGCCAGGGGAGCACCCGTCATTCCCGCGCAGGCGGGAATCCACCGTAGTCGCAGCCGGCAGCAGCATCGCTACTCGGTGGTAGGCGGCGGCGGCAACTCGCCCTCGTATCCAACCAGCCGGCACAGAGCGACAAAGTTCATCCACAGGAGACGATTGCAGTCTGCTAAACTCCGCTTATTATCGGGAAAGCATCCTTCATGCACTAATGAATTCCTTACTTTGACTACTTTGCATCTTAATTTACTATTCATACATAGAGCCAACTCATCAGATAGCAGATCTACTCGATTCCTCATAGTCTTGGTCTTACCCTTACCCTGAACGTTGGCGTACTGTTTAGCCAATGCATCCAAGAGAGTGGCAGCAATGATTGCTTTAGTTTGCCGGAACTGACTCGTCCGGCATGCATCCACAAAACCGTCTATGTGCTCCCTGATATTCTCGCCATTCAGCACTCTCGCCTGCTTGGGGAAATCTGAAGCGGCCAGTTCACTCAGCGTCACTGACGGGTATCCAGGGATATGTGTTGACCATCCATAGTAGAAAGTAACCTCAGAGTAACCACTTACTACGGGAGACTGATGTAGTACTTCAGAAGGATGACTGTCGTAGTTGTAGCCTTCTCCGTAAAGCCAATTGGTTTTGTTGCCGCTCCAGAGACGTAGAACCGGAATCAGGTCCGTCATAAGCCCCACCGCCTCATCTAGCGATTTCCTGGCAGGCAGTTCTTGCGAATCTATGCCGTTCGGCCTGATTGTGATAGGCACCTAACTGGGGCGGACTGGCGCCCGTCAACTGGTTGTTGGCGAGGCCTAATGACTCCAGGTTGGTGAGGTTGCCCAACTGGGGTGGAATAGAGCCGGTCAGTTGGCGCCCGGCAAGGTCCAGGGTGGTCACCCGAAGCGGCGAGCCGCTAATAATGATACCATCCCAGTCAAGGATAGCGCGGTCCGCGCTCCAGTTCAACGAGGCGCTGCCGGCCAGCGTGTCCCGACCCTGCAGCAGCGCCGCGCAGTCGGCGACCAGGCCGGGGTTGGCTTGCGGGTTGTGGGCCGCAATACCGTTGGAGCACTGCGCGGTGTATTCAGCCCCGATCTCAACAGTAGGGGCCGGGCTGGCCTGCGGCGGCCCTTCCCAATCGAATTGCTCGGTGTTGAGGCGAGCTTGCAGGCCGTGTGGTCCGTTGATCCAGGTGCGGTAGCCGTCGGTAAAGGCGGTCCAGTTGTCGGCCTTGCGCCACACCAGCAGGCCGCCGGTGGTCTGCTGGAGGGCATCGCCGTCCTCTGGATTGAAACGCTGGTTTTCCAGGCAGTCTCCGACCTTGTCCGGCCCTTCCGCCGCGTCAATCAGCGCCTTGAGCGTGGCGAAGCCGAGAATGAACTGGCACTCGGCCGCCGTCGTCGCCGCCGGCAGCGCGAACATAGCGAGCACCCCGGCAACGATGAGGGCCGCGAGTATCGCAGCTTTCCACCGCGCCTGTCCAAGTGGAATTGTATTCCCGCGCAAGCAGGAATCCATCCTGCTCCTCCTTGCATCCCGCAAATCCTGATGCCGACAATTCCCCTCACCCCGGCCCTCTCCTGCTATGCTGAGGGCCGCAGCCGCCACGTGCGCGGCCACGCCTCACCTATGGAGGAGCTATGAAGACCTACCGAGTAGCGATGTTGGGCTGTCGGTCGCGCGGCACGTCGGCAGCACGCGCCTACCACGCCCATCCCCGGATCGAAGTCGTCGGCCTGTGCGACCTGATCCAAGAACGGCTCGACACCCTCGGCGACGAGCTAGGCGTGTCGGCGCGGTTCACCGACCTCGACAAGATGATCCGCCAAACGCAGCCGGACCTGGTCGCCATCCCCACCGGCACCGAGTTCCACTACCCGCTGGCGATGCGCGTGCTAGAGCACGGCGTCAACATCGAGGTCGAAAAACCGATGTGTACCGACCTCGCCGAGGCCGACGAGGTGCTCGCCAAGGCCAAAGCGCAGGGTGTGCGGGTTGCCGTCCACCATCAGGGGCGCGTGGGCGGCGCCATGCGCGCGATGGCCCGGGCCTACGCTGCCGGGCGCATCGGCAAGCTGCGCTATATCTACGCCAGCGACAAGGGCTACTACGGCGGCTACGGCCTGATGAACATTGGCGTCCACCTGCTCAACTACGTCATCAAGTTCGCCGGCCACTGCCGCAGCCTGACCGCCACGGCCGTCACCAACGGGCACCTCATCACCCCGGAGGACGTGGTACCGTCGGCGAACGGCATGGGCACCATTGCCGGCGAGAACATCACCGCCACGCTCCAGCACGACGACAACGTGACCAGCACCCTGCTCCTGCATCGGTTCCCCATTGTGGATTCCACGGCCTCCGGCATCCAGCTTTTCGGCACCGAGGGCCGGCTGATGTGGCGCAGCCCTTGGATTTGGTGGCTGCCGACGCCGCACTTCCTCCCCGACGAGGAGCACGGCAGCTGGCAGGCACTGGAGGAAGAGGCTCCCGACCACTACGACCCCCACGGCCCGGCCAACCTGGACGACTACTGGTTTGCCGAGGAGTGGGTGCGGGCGCTGGACGAGGACCGCGACCACGAGGCCAGCGGAATCGAAGGCCGGCACGTGATGGAGATTATGATGGGCGTGTTCGAGTCGGCGGCCTACGGCCAGCGCCTAGACCTCCCGCAGACCCAGCGCGACCATCCCCTCGTCCGCTGGCGGCGCGAGCACGGCCTAGGCGACCCCGCCCCCATGCCCCGCCCCTACCCCGATTGGCTCGCCGCCGAAGACCGCCGCCTCGGCCGCCCAACGGCCTGAAGATCAGCAACCATCAGTCCCAGCGGTGTCCTCGGGAGATACTCGACTGCGACTGAGGCGTCAACAACGTACCCCGTCACCCGATCTCCATATCGCGGACCGAACGTTCTTCCCGGAGCAGCGCGGCCGCCGCTATGCCGAGGTCGGTCTGGGGACGCTGGGCCAACCGCGTGCGCCATTCCCACCGCGTCAGTTCACGCTCTAAGGCAGTGAGCACGGCCGCGCTCATGGTGCAGCTGCGCTCGCGGGCATGACGGCGCAGGCACTCGTGCAGGGCCTCCGGTACGTTCTTCACCTGAAGCGCAGCCATGTAACGACCATAGCATGACCTCGGCGTGCCGGCAAAATCCTCACGTGCAGCAGAATAGGGAAGCCTGTGCTATCTGTGGCAAAAGGTCTCGCCTGCCCACGCCCGCCCTAGCCATCCCCCGGAGCACGCTCCAGGGGAGCGAAGCGACCGTCCCCCTGCAAAGCGGGGGGGCCATAGGGGGGCCAGCGCCTGGCCGGGGTGAGGGCCGCCACCCTCCGTGGCTAAGAAAGTCAGGTAGCCTCGCCCCCCCACGCCCGCCGAAACTCCGCCGCGGTCGGCAAGCTGGTCCCCGACACGTAGGGATACCGCTCGATCAACGCCTCACTCAGCTCTACCCCCAGCCCCGGCGCCGTCGACGGGAGCAGGGAGCCGCCCTCCATCCGCCGCGGCTCGACCAGCACCTCGTCCCGCAGCGGATCGAGCAACTCTGGGAACTCGGCGATGGTACACGTCGGATTGGCCAGGCAGGCGTGGAAGTTGGCCGCCAGCGAAACACCCGTCGCAAAGCCGTGTGCCGCCACCGGCAACCGCCGGCGCTCGCAGCGGCGCGCCACTTCGAGGAACGGCATGATCCCACCCAGCCACGCCGTATCCGGTTGGGCAATGTCCATCGCCTCGGCGTCCAGCGCCCGCTCGAACTCGGCGACATTGGTGAACCGCTCGCCCATCGCCACCGGCACGCTCGTCGCCTGGCGGATGGCACGATACCCGGCCAGGTCCTCGAAGTAGGTCGGCTCCTCGAAAAACAGCGGCGAAAACGGCTCAAGCGCCTGCAACAGCCGCGCGGCGTAGTCCACGGACCAAGCGTGCTCCAGCAGCGGCGTGCGACCGGCGTCGAAGGCCACGTCCGCGCGACCGTCCAGCATCCGATGTACCGCCTCGGCCCGCGCCACGTCCTCCGCGAACGTCCCAAACCCCAGACGCACCTTGATCGCGTCGTACCCCAGGTCCAGGCACCGCTCCACCTCGTCGCGGACAGCCGGCAGCGGCCAATAGCCGGGACAGGTGCTGGCGTAGAGCCGCAGGCTGGGTTGCGCCAGCCCCCCCAGCAGCTCGTGTACCGGCACGCCCAGGTGCTTGCCCTTCAAGTCCCAGAGCGCCATCTCGATCCCGCTGATGACCCCCATGCCGATGCCGTTCTGCGTCCAGTGCGTCGCGTCCACCAGCTTGCGCCACAGCCGCTGGATCGCCAGCGCATCCTCGCCGATGATCGTCGGCGCCAGCACCTCGACGATCGCTTTTGCCACCAGCGGCGCCTTCACCCCGGCATACGTCTCGCCAATCCCCACCGCCCCGCTATCGGTCGTAATCCGCACAAAGCTCGCGCTCCGCAGATAGTCCGCATGGCGATACGGCGCGCTCAACAGAATGCACTCGACACTCGCAATCTTCATCAACCCCAATCCCTTATCAACCCCACCCCATCCTACCACTCCACCCCCACCCCCCCACCGGCCGAGCAATAACCCCTCATCATTGCTTTCCTGGTTGATACACTGTTGCTCACGCTCGTCTCCGCCGAGTGCCGGATGAGGCAAGCAGGGCTAGAAGAAGCATGATTGACCCGGTTGACTCGCTGGCATTCTCGATTCAGCGTAACCCTGGCGCGTATGCGCTCCTCCTAGGGTCTGGTGTGTCTAGTGCCGCGGGCGTACTGACTGGACGGGAAATAACACTGGTACTGGTCCGTGAGTTGGTATTAGTATCCGGGCAAACGGCTACTCCAGACCTTGAACGCTGGTATACCGAGAAGTTCGCGGAGCCTCCTAACTACTCTAAACTCGTCACGGAACTCGCCGGTACGCAAGCCGAGAGGCAAAGGCTATTGCGCCCTTTCTTTAAGCCGACCCCGCAAGAGCGCGAAGAGGGAGTTAAGCGGCCGACAGCGGCGCACCGATCCATCGCGCGACTGGTTCGCCGACAATTCATCAGAGTAATTATTACGACTAACTTCGACCGACTGATAGAAGAGGCCTTGGAAGATGAAGGCATCACACCTACGATTCTGAGTTCACCTGAACAAGTGCGCAGCATGATGCCACTCACTCACACCCCATGTTGTTTGTTCAAGATTCACGGTGATTATCTCGACACTCGCATTCTTAACACTCCCACCGAACTCAAGACATACCCAGATGAGTACAACACACTTCTTGATCGCATCTTCGATGATTTCGGTCTTGTCGTATGCGGCTGGTCCGCAGTTGGGGATTCCGCCCTGTGCAATGCGATGTACCGTACTACATCCCGGCGCTTCACTACATACTGGGCCATCAAGCAGGGTGAGTTGGCAAGTGATGAGGCACGAAGATTGATTAAGCATTGCGACGCAAGGAAGGTGAAAAGCGAAGATGCAGACTCATTCTTCTTAAGGATCCAAAAAGGCATCGAGTCCCTTGCGACAGCCTCACGACCTCAACCGGAAGGGGGTCAGAAACAGTTGCAAGAAGAACTAGTCCGGCAACGGCCAGCACCAGCTTCTGCCCTCGTGACGGGCAGCCTTCTTGGCGCGTGGGATGAGAAAAACGATGCTGACCTGGCTGTCATCCGGCAACTCCGCGGCATCATAAGGAGGCTAACCCTTGAATAGACAAGTGCCTTCTTGGATTTCTGAGATGAGAGAGGTACTGCATGGCCCGTCAAGCCCCATTTCGCTAAAGAATGGTTTGTGGCGGGTTAAGGACAGGGCGAGCCTCTGGAAGACTTTGGGCCCCAGAGTCTATGATGACGACTTGGACCGTCTGAGGCAGTGCATTGTAGAAGTCTTGATAGAGCGCGACCCCCAATTTGAACTGCCGCCCTCGGATAGGTCTGCTGCCCAAATTCGCGGCAAGGTGCTGAAGCACTCACCAGACCTGCGGAAAGGCTTGGCCGAGAGCCTAGCCTTGCTCGGTACTCAAGCATCTGCATTGAAGTACTGCTCGCAGGGAAAAGCAGAGGAGACTGTTTTTCTCGCAATGCGAGAGATCTTTGCGGATGCCGATTGGGTATTGTGGGCAACCCTGGATAGACTGCTTCCCATCTTGGCGGAGGCGGCTCCCGATCAATTCCTGAGTACGGTCGAGGGGGCATTGCAACAAACCACGTGTCCCTTCGACGAGCTTTTCTCCCAAGAGGGCGACGGTATCTTTGGGGGAATCCACCATGCCGGGTTGCTATGGGCGTTGGAAACGCTGGCCTGGGACCCGGAATCCTTGGTTCGAGTGTGTGTAATCCTCGGCGACTTAGCCTCGCGTGATCCCGGAGGCAATCGGGGCAACCGGCCTGCTAATTCACTCGCGACAGTTCTACTCCCGTGGCTTCCGCAAACTACCGCGTCTATCGAGAAACGAAGGGTTGCCCTCCGCACGCTTCAGATCGAGTTTCCGGCCGTTGCCTGGCGGCTGTTGCTCAACTTACTGCCAGAGCGGCACCAAACGTCTTTTCGTACTCGCAGGCCCGAGTGGCGCAACACGATTCCCGACGATTGGCAAGAGGGCGTGGGTGCTGACGAGTATTGGCAGCAGGTCTCCTCTTATGCGGACATGACGGTCGAGATGGCAAGGGACGACCTGGAAAAGCTGAAAGAGCTTATTGATCGGCTGGACAAATTGACACTGACTGCTTTTGAGAAGGTCCTGGAGTATCTCTCGTCGGAGGCTGTATCTAGCCAACCTGAACGTCGGCGTGCCATCCTTTGGGAACAACTGACCAGATTTGCTCGAAGGCACAGGAGCTTCCCCGATGCAGACTGGTCCTTGCCGAACGAAAGCGTCTCTGAGATTGAGGACGTTGCCGCTCAGATCGCTCCAGAGACACCACCATATCAACATCGTATGCTGTTCAGCAAGGATATGTTTGACCTCTACGTAGGAAATGGAGACTGGGATGAGCGGATGAACCAGCTTGAAAAGGATCGCCGCGAGGCGATAGCGGAGATTCTAACCTATGGCGGAGTGGAAGCGGTTGTCAGGTTTGCTGAAGCAGTCGAGAGGCCTGACCTTGTGGGACATTCGCTTGGCGCTGTGGGCGCAGAGGCAGTTGACGGGCAAATCATACCCGTCTTACTGGAAACGGATAGTGGGAAACTCACCAAATTCACGGGCAGCTATGTATGGAGCCGCCACAGAAGCAAGGGATGGGAATGGGTGGACCAATTGGATAGGTCGCAGTGGTCGGCCTCTGAGACCGGCCAATTCTTGAGCTATCTTCCCTTTACAGGCGAGACTTGGAAGCGGGTATCTGAATGGCTTGGCGAAGACGAAAGAGAATACTGGCTCACCACTGTGCCAAATGCCGTCACTGCGAGTGGTGATATCGGATATGGCATAGATAAACTAATCAATTATGGCAGGCCCAAAGCGGCTATCGCCTGCCTCCAATACGAGCATCCGACTGATGCACCACGCTCCGTTAAAGCACTGCTTGCCGCATTGGCGTCTACGGAAAAACTCGCACTGGATGTACATGGAGTGGTTTGGCTCATAAAAGCCTTGCAAGCTGATCCGAACACTAACGCAGAGGATTTATTCAAAGTTGAGTGGGCGTACCTGCGTCTACTGGATCGCTATCATGGTGCCTCACCCAAGACACTAGAAAACGGGCTCGCTTCTGACCCGGGCTTTTTCTGCGAGGTGATACGACTTGTATATCGTTCCAGCAGGATAGGCAGGCCTGCTCCCAGGGAGCGAAATACGCGAGATCAGGATATTGCTGCAAATGCCCTGAGACTCCTTTGGGAATGGCAGACGCCTCCGGGAACACAGGCTGATGGCACATTCTCGCCCGATCGATTCTCGCAATGGCTTGCACAAGTCAAGGAAACTTGCGGTGAATCCGGGCATCTTGATGTAGCTCTTAACAATACAGGGGAGGTACTCATTCACTGCCTGCCTGACCCTGATGGGCTATGGATTCACCATTCTGTCGCGGAGGCACTGAATGACGTAAACGCCGAGAAAATGAGGGAAGGTTACAATACCGGAATCTTCAATTCTCGAGGCGCGCATATGGTTGACCCAACAGGTAAGCCAGAAAGAGAGCTTGCCGAGCAGTGGAGAAACAAGGCTGAGGACATTGAGAATGCAGGTTATCAGCGATTTGCGACAACATTGAGGAGACTAGCTGAAGGTTACGACCGTGAGGCTGAACGAATTGTGGCCGAACATGAGGCGGAAGACGTGGTGGCTGATTGATGAGGTTGCGTAGTGGGCGGCACACCCCCCAGACCACTAGCCACTGACCACCGACCACTAACCACCGACCACTAACCACCGATCGGCAGGCGCGTGAAGTCTCGGTGGTAGTCGGGCGGACGATCCATCATCGGGGTATCGGCGTGCTTGTAGCAGAGGGTTACGGCCCGGCGCCGGTGCGGGGTGAGGTTGGGGCCGGAGCGGTGCAGCACGAAGTTATTCAGCAAGTAGGCTTCGCCCGGCTTGGCCGGCAGCGGTACTTCCTGCCCCTGCCGCTGGGCCGCTTCAGCCTGAATCTGGTTGCCCCCGTCCTGGCTGCGACGCACCATCAAGCCGAGCTTCTGCGTGCCGGGCAGAAGCTCCAGCGCGCCATTCTCCACCTGCGCCTCGTCCATCGCCGTCCAGATGGTGCAGAAGCGACCCGGCTCGGCGGGGTGCCCGGGGCCGGCATCCTGGTGCCACACCAGCGGCGAGCCGTCAAAGGCCGGTTTGAGGAGGGCAAACGCCCGCGAGACGGTGACGTCCGGCCCGATCATCTGTTCGAGCAGGGACAGGAACGTGGGATGGGAGAAATACTCCAGAAAGAGCGGGTCCTGATCGAGCTGCGCCAGCTTGCGGTAGTGCGGGGACGGCCCGACGTAGGCATATCCCTTGGGGGCGCCCAGCTTGTCCCGTAGCGCCGGCTCGACCTGGTACTGGATGCGCTCGTTGTGCAGCGATCCCAGCGTGAGATCGTCGAGCCGCTGCCGTAGCTCCGCCAACTGGTCATCGGACGTCACCTGGCCCAACGCCAGATAGCCCTCCGCCTCGAACTGCTGCACCTGTGCTTCAGTCAACATCATGCCCTCCCGTCACATCCCGCGGCCGCGTACCAGTGCATCAGCGCGCACGGCGATGATACAGCGCACGAGCAGCACCGGCTGCGCGAGGATACCATCGTATGGGTCCCGCCACCGGCATGGCCCGCCGCTTGCACGCCTCGGGTATCACCGGGACGTTGGCTTCTTCCAGAGACGGACGGTAAAACGACTCTCCTCCTCGATCAAATCCGGCTCGGTGCCATTGTGGGCAAGCATCCCCGGAATGACCTTTTTTCGTATTCCCATGCCGCGAGCATCTACATAGCCGTAGTCGCGCATAATGTTGACCAGTGTCTGATTACGTGCGTAGCGCATCCCTGCTCTCATTCCAGCGCGTGTCACCGTGTTCGGTAGGCTTCCGGGGCTTAGAATTTCGAGGCGGTTGGAGAAGATGGCCAGCATGATGTCGGTACCTGCTATGCTGTAGTCGCGGTGGACCAGGGCGTTGACCACGGCTTCGCGTACCACTTCTTGAGGAAAGTCCCAGCGGTCGATTCGCCTTGCTCCTTCCAAATAGGCCGAAGGTGTGGTGTTGCGCCGCACGAAATCCCACGCTCTATCTACGAGCCCAGGTTCGACAACCGAACCGTCAGATACACCAAGCGGAACCATAGGCCCTTTCAGGTCTTCGTCCGCGCGGGTCGCATAATCCGGTTCTTCACCCGGATAGCAGATGGCCCGGATACCGGATTGCGGAAGGAATCGTTTCAAGTTCTTACCGAAAAGAAGCATCCCGTCGACTGTAGAGAGGGGACGGCCGACTGACGTCGTCGCCAAGTCCAGATTGCAGAGCAACCGCTGCCACTGGTCAGCATCACCGTCAGGCGGCGCGTCCCCTTCTAGTATGCGAACGAAATAATCCCTCAAACGTCGCCGGTCCAGGGTGTCAAGAGTGGCGCCAAGCACTGGCTTAAGGCCGTACTGGACCCGTCCTGATTGCTGATAGAGACGTTCCTCCTCCTCGCGTGTCGCGTCGCGTGTGATCGTTCCGACTCGCACCTGTGTAACCCAGGCGCCGCCGCGCCTGGCTTTGTGTGGTTTGCCCGGTGCGTCCGCAGGAAGAGAGATCACGCCGACTATAGTGCCGTGCTCCCATTCCAAGGTCTCCCAATAGGGGATCACAGCGGGCATGACGTGGTCGCGTGCCACTTGCATAACCCATCCTTCGGCCTGCTTGGGATCTCGATTCAGACCTGAGAATTCGCCTCCGTCTGCGACGCCAAGGAGAATGTGGCCGCCCGCCAGATTCAATAGCGCCGACATCTCTTTGGCAAGCTGTTCCGGCCGGATGTCGTCCCGCTTGAACTCGACGCCGGAGTTCTCGCCGTTTCGGATCAGGTCCAGCAGTTCGGCCTGGTTCATCTTATGCCCTCAAAAGCCGTACTTCAGCCGCCGTGTCTCGAAGGCGGCCTTACCTCCTTCAAGTATCTCCTCGACCAGCTCCCGCACCGGCTGTGCATCAATCGAACCCATGTGCTCGGGCGCGATGACCGCCTTACCTCCTTCCGCTTCGCCCGAGGCGGCAAGACCGAGAATTAGCTCGGCATCGCCGAGTACCGGGATGTTGGCATTGTGCGTCGAGAAGACGAACTGCCGCCGCCGCTTCTCTTCCCGCATCCTGGGGACCACGCTCTCGGTGATGAAGCGGTTGTCGAGATCGTCCTCAGGCTGGTCTACGATCAGCGGCGCGTCAGACTCTAGCAGCAGCAGGAGCAGGACGGCAGTAGCCTTCTGGCCCGTCGAGAGGTCATCGAGTGCCTGCCAGGACGGCGGTTGGTCAATGGGAGCGGTGTTGAGCCGCATTACCGTTGTTGGTGGCAGTTCAAGCTCCTCGATCTGCATCAGGACTTCGGGAGGGGCATTGGCGAGGCGCGCTGCCTGACCCGACGGAATCGCGTAAGTGTTCCCAACCTCCTCCACGCCCGTCCGGCAGCATTCGACGAACTGCGGCAATGAGAGGTCCGGCGCCTGCTTGAGCCGGTCTATGGTCTCGGAAAGACGACCTCCTATCTCATCGCGCAGCACTCGGAAGAGCGGCTCCCGGTCGCCAGCAGCAGTCACTTCCACCTGGACGCGATCTCTTAGCTTCCTGTTCACGTTCTTGGCAGCGCGGGCGAGGTACCGGAAGTCCCTCGCTTTAACATCCTCCCATTCCGCAAGTAATGCGCGTCGCCGGTCTGCATGCTCTTTCTCCAGCCGCTCGAGTAGGCTCCGGCGCTGGCGCAGCGGGCGCAGACTCTCGATCTGGCGCCGCAAGCGGATAAACTCCTCCCCATCCACGGCCGATTTCTGGAGCTCACGCAGGATCTGCTGGTACGCGGCTTCGACCTCGCGCTTGCGCTCGCTCCAACGGCTGCGAATCTCGTCGATTCCTTCGTCGGCTCGCTTAAGGGCTTCCTCAAGCTGCCGCGCTACCTGCTCCAGGTCCTGGCTTAGGCGGCCGAGGACCTCGTTCGCCTCCGCGAGAATCTCCCGACCGGGCAACTCCTTGAGTGCCCTCGGCGACAAGAACACCCGGTCAATGGGCAGTTCTTGGTGCAGCAGATCCAGGCACTCTCGGAACGTCTGCACGCGCTCGGGTATCGAATCGAGCACCCGTTCTTCCCGCACGAGCAGGCTTTGCTCACGCAGACGATCTTCGATTCCGGCCTCCCGGAAGCGCTTGAGCGTCTCCTCAAGACCCGGCAGCATCGAAAGGTCTTCCTCGACCTGCTGAAGCTCGGAGCGAACATCGAGGATGGCCCGTCGCGTCTGTTCAAGGTCACGGCCTAGGCTCCCCTTGCGCCGGTCGAGAGGCTCGTCGTGCTCCACAAAGCGGTCGAGGAGCCGGGTCAGCTTCTCGCCGCTCTTGACAAGCTCCGAGATCTCATGCTGTCCGTACACTTCGACACCGGGAAGAATCTCTCCGGGGAGCAGATTCGAGATTTGCCCGGACTCGTCGCGCACTACAGGTGGGTTCGGAATGGTTCGCTCGATCAGGTACCCCCGTTTCGTCGGACGATGGGCACGTGCGCGGAGCAATATCTTTGTCCCGCTCCGGAGCACTTGACGCACAATCCCCTCATGGGACTTGCGGGCATCTTCTCCGATGGGGTCCAGATCAAGTACGTAGCGCAAGCTCTCGACGACGGTGGACTTTCCGGCGCCACGTCCCCCGACGAGAACGTTCAGATTGGGGTTGAAGTGGATGGCTGCGCCGTCCAGGAATCCACCTTCCCACTCCAGAGTAAGCAACTCTGCATGTTTTTCCAGCGGGGGATCGCTGTTCAGGCGGATCCGCGAGGCCGGGTCGAGAAAAGCCTGGCGCAGCCCCTCAATGGAAATCTCGGACATCTTGGTCCAGCACGAAGCGCCAGATTTCTTGAGGTCGTTCGGGTCGCTGACATCTTTTGCATTGATAATCGCCACGGGGTACTCGCGCCGATATTCCACGTTCTTGTTCTGGAGGATCGGCCGCAGGTGATCGGGAGCATCGCCGACTGGCCCAGGCAGAGAGCACGCCAGCAAGCCAGGCGACCGCCAGGCGTCGACGCGCGGCTGTCCCGACAGCTTACGGAGCAGGCCACCGTCGGAGGCGATATGAGCAGCGATGCAAACTGCCCCCCCACTGCTGAGACTCGGCTAGGAATTCGAGCACGTCGTACTTTCCCGTTGGCGACCCCTGATGTTCCTCTTGGATTCCACAATTCCCCAAAAAGCGTTCCAGAGTCCCAAGCTCCGTATCAGGGTCGAAGAGACAGAGCAGATGAACTCCGTCCTTGGTCACTGCCTCGAAACCGGGAAACACCTCGATTCCGGCTGCCTTGGAACTCTCGATCAAGCTCGCTGAAGAACGAACGTGGTAGTGATCCGTCACAGCAATCGCCTCAATCTCCTGCTCACGGCAGGCTTTGACCATCGCTGCGTTGTAATCCCTCTCGTTTGTAAACGACGAAGCTTTGCCATGCGCGGCGAGGTATGCGAACGGATTCACCTGTAGCGCACACTTCAGGAAGCGCGCCCCCGATGGAAGCTGTCGCGTACCTGCGATCACACCCCTCTCGCTCATACTTGCTCCCCATACTGGAAGAGGTGGCGCCTCGTCAGTCGGAAATGCCCCATCATGCTTGGTGTAGCCCTATTGCTGCGCGGCCAGGTACTCGTCAAGACTGAAGTCCGGCCGCCGCAGCTCGGCGAACATCGCCGCTTCCTGCTCCTGCACCGCCAGCGCCTGGTCATACACCTGATCGGCCACGGCCGGCGGAATCACCAGCGCGCCATTCTCGTCAGCGTGGATAAAGTCGCCCGGCCGTACCGTCATGCCGTCAATCACGACCGGGCTATTGATGTCCAGCCAGCGCAGCCGACCGTGCATCGGTGAGATACCCGCGCCCCAGCAGGCCAGCGGCACGTCACGCACGCCGGCCAGGTCCCGGATGCTCCCGTTGGTCAAAAACCCGACTGCTCCGGCCAGCATCATGCGCGTGGCCATGCCATCCCCGATAGTGACGGTATAGCGCGGCTTGGGGCCAACCGACTCCATGACGGTGAAGACCGGCAGCCCCTCCGCCCCGGCACTCCGCGCCGCCTGCTGGATGGAGCGCAGCCAGTCGTTGAACAGGCTCGCCGGTCTGTCGGTCCCGGCGGTGGTGGTGTCCATTCGAGCGGTCACGGCAATGCCCACCCGCGGCCCGAGCTCCGGCATGAGGGCGCGGACATCCGGCCCGGTATACCCAACCGTCGGGTCTTGCACCTCCAGCAGCTCCAGGCCGTTGGCCACCGTCGGCGAGTCGAACTCGACCAGCCGCTTGATCTTTTCGAAGTTCATGTCGCATGCCTCCGCGCGTGATGTCAGTCACGGCCAATCCTACCACTGTTCCCGAGCGCATTGCCCGCCAGCGAGGCGTGTATGGAGGACTACGGCGATCTCAATGCCAGGCACGTAGAATATCCCAGCGGTGGAGCGCCAAGACCATGATGAATCGGCGGCGGCTGGGAGACAGGTTGGTCCGGTTGGTGTCCTTGGCCGGCCTGACGGCGCTGACCGCCTGCCAGCTGGGTGGCGCCGGTGACACGGCGGCACCGGCGCCGGCAGCAAGTCCCGTCGGCAGCACGCCGGCGCCGGTCCGTCTCCCTATCGAGGAAGTTGACCCGGCAGAAATCATCACCTTGCTGCCACCGGACGGCATTCCGGCTATTGACCATCCCGAGTTCATGACCATCTCGGAAGCGATCAACCGCGGGGTCATGGAAGACAGCGAGCCGGTGCTGTCGTTCGGCCATCAGGGAGCCTGGCACGCCTACTCGATCTTGCAGCTCGACCGCCACGAGATCGTCAACGACGTCGTGGGCGGCCGGCCCATCGCGGCGACATGGTGACCGCTCTGTTTCACGGGCATCGTGTATGCCCGCGAGGTCAACGGGCAGGTGCTGGACTTCGGCGTCTCCGGCAAGCTGTACCGCAACGCCCTGGTGATGTATGACCGTCAGACCGAGAGCTTGTGGAGCCAGCTGCTCGGCAAGGCCATTGTCGGCCCGCTGCTGGGCACGCGGCTGACCATGCTCCCCGCCACAGTCATGACCTGGGGCGCCTGGCGACGGGAGCATCCCAATGGCCTGCTGCTCAGGAAAGAAGCACCGAGCCAGGCAACCTACGCCTCCTACTGGAGCTCCGGGATGGCCGGTGTCGCTGGTGAGACGCTCAAGGATGCGCGGCTGCTGGCCAAGCAGTACGTCGTCGGCGTGCGCGTTGCCGATCAGCCCAAGGCCTATCCGTATGCGCGGTTAAGCACGCAGCCGGTGGTGAACGACACGCTCGGGGGCACGCCGTTAGTCATCGTGTTCGATGAGGCACACGGCGGGGCGGGGATTGTCTTCTCGCGCCAGGTCCAGGACCGCGTGCTGACCTTCGCGCTCCAGCGGGCAACGGAGTCGACCATCCTGCTGACGGACGAGGAAACCGGCACGCTCTGGCACGGACTCACCGGCGAGGGCTTGGAAGGGCCACTGGCCGGCCAACGCCTCCGGCAGCTTCCCGCGACCGATTCGTTCTGGTTCGGCTGGAAGGATCACTTCCCCAACACGGCCGTCTGGGGGGAGTGAGACACCACCATCACGCCCGCCCCGGGAACTCCTGGCCGCGGATGAGCATGAAGCGGAACGCCCCCGGCGGCTGCTCGGCTTCCAACTTGATGCGATGGCCCTCATCGCGAGCGCCGAGGTACTTGGTCTCGGCGGGAATGTAGTGGAGGGCGAGGCCGCGGCGGCGGTGCGGCGTCTGGTTTGCGCCGGTCCGGTGCATATTGTGTCCGTGGTGGAACATGCAGTGCCCGGCCGGCAGCTCCACCGGCACCGGATCAGCCAGCTCCGGGATGGCGAGGAAGGTAGCCTTCTGCTCGCTGGGAACCGGTCCCCACTTGTGGCTGCCGGGGATGACGGTCATACAGCCATTCTCGACGGTAGCATCGTCCAAGGCCACCCAAGCGCTCACCGCCATTTGCGGGATGAGCCAGGGCCACGCCGGTGAGTCCTGGTGCCAGTCGGTCACCGTGCCATGAAAGCGCGGCTTCATCATCAGTTGGTCGTGGTACAGCTTGATGTTCGGGCCGAGTAGGTCGGCGATGACATCCACGATCTCGGGCTTGCGCGCCATGGACGCGAAGAGGTCGTCAAAGTAGGCCAGGTGGGTCATCTTGCGGGTCCTGTCGAGCACCGGCACCTCGGTATTCCCACCGTCGCGGAACTGCTTCTCCCGTTGTACGTAGCGGGCCGGCATATGATCCAGCCGGCCTTCAACGATGTCCTCGCTGCGCTGCCGCAAGGCGGCCAATTCGTCATCAGAGAGCACCCGTCCATACCGTAAGTAGCCGTGCTCGGCGAAGAACTCCTGCTGCTCGGCAGTGAGACCCATCGGACACCTCCTTACCACCCACACGATCTCCGACTGACGGCCCGGAGTCTATGGCAACCGCCTCGGCACGTCAAGGAGCCGGGCACCATGTACACTGGTCAGTAGCCCGGTTAGACTCTAGGCGTGGGGACGTTCCATGACTGCGTTGAGCGCCATCACGATCAAAGGCTTCAGAAGTATCGGTTCCGTTGAGGACCTAGTTATCCGGCCGATCAATGTGCTCATCGGCGCCAACGGGTCAGGCAAGTCAAACTTCCTCGGCGTCTTCAAGCTATTACAGGCCATCCGCGCGGGAAGGCTACAAGATTACGTGGCCCGCGCCGGCGGCGCAGACCGGATTTTGCACTTTGGCGCCAAGGTCACGGAGAATCTGACGATTCGCGTTGCTTTTGGAGAGGGACACCCGCAGTACGAGATCACACTGGGCATAGCTCACGATGACCGGATATTCCCATCTTCGGAGGGCATGCATTCCCGGGAGGAGGGCATACCTTATCCAATACATACACAATTGGGTTTAAGGATGCCTGGCGAGAGGGACTCGGAAGCCGCAATTAGCGTCCCCTGGCCGAGGGTTCCGCGGGATGACCCGTGGGCGTGGAGTGTGGTTGAGGCGGATATTCAGGATCACTTGCAACGCTGGCGCGTCTACCACTTCCCCGACACCGGCGCCAGCTCGCCAATCAAGAAGCACAACGATCTACACGACAACCGCTTCTTGCGCCCCGATGCCGCCAACCTCGCGGCGTTCCTCTATCTGCTACACGAAAAGCACTCCTCCGAGTACGACCTGATCCGCCGCACCGTCCGGCTCGTTGCACCCTTCTTCGAGGACTTCCGCCTGGAGCCGCTGGCGCTGAACGAAGACAAGATTCGCCTCGAATGGCGGCACAAGCGGTCCGACGCCTATTTCGATGCGTCCTCGCTCTCCGACGGCACGCTGCGGTTCGTGGCCCTAGCGACCTTGCTAATGCAGCCGGAGTCGTTGCGTCCCTCGGTCATTCTCGTAGACGAGCCGGAGCTTGGCTTGCACCCGTATGCAATCTCGCTGTT
Organism: Chloroflexota bacterium; assembly: GCA_965238265.1. GTDB lineage: Bacteria > Chloroflexota > UBA11872 > UBA12225 > JAJDUF01 > JAJDUF01. The sequence goes on from OZ250185.1 coordinate 512,581, forward strand.
TGCCGCGCTGGTCAAGCAGGCCGCCGTCAAGAGCCGGGTCATTCTGGCCACGCAATCGCCAATCCTGCTGGATCATTTCGAGCCGGAAGACGTGCTCGTGACCGACCTGGTGGCCGGGCAGACGACGTTCAGGCGACTCAATTCGGACGATCTGGAAGTATGGCTGGAGGATTACAGCCTGGGGCAGTTGTGGGAGAAGAACGAGCTTGGTGGCCGCCCCGCCAGCGCGTAGATGGAGCGGCGGCGCCATGACGCGGTTGCTTATCCATGTCGAGGGTCAGACCGAAGAGACCTTCGTCGAGGGGGTGCTTGCGCCACACCTTTACGAAGTCGGCTACGCCGTGGTCAGCGCCCGTTTGCTGGGCAACGCCCGTCAGCGCAGCCGGCGGGGCGGGGTCAAGCCTTGGCCGGCGGTTCGCAAGGAGATCGTAAATCATCTGCGGGAGGACCCCGGGTGCATCGCCAGTACCATGGTGGACTACTATGGGCTACCGCAGAGTGGCCAGCGAGCCTGGCCCGGACGGGCGGCAGCGTCTCGGATCGCCTTGCCGGAGAAGGCCAGCATGATTGAGGATTGCCTCTTGGCCGATGTATGCGGACATATGGGCGGTAGCTTCAATCCGCACCGATTTGTTCCGTATGTGACGATGCACGAGTTCGAGGCCATGCTCTTCAGTGATTGTGCTGCATTCGCCCGTGGGATTGGCCGCCCTGACCTAGCCCCGGCCATTCAATCAATCCGAGATGGATTTGCCAGCCCGGAAGCGATTGACGATTCTCCCGTCACCGCACCGTCCAAACGCATCGCAACGCTCGTCCCCGGATACCAGAAACCTACCCAGGGCACGTTCGCTATCCAAGCGATCGGTCTCGACACCATCCGCGCCCAGTGTCCGCATTTTCGGGCATGGCTGGAGCGGTTGGAAGGATTGCCGGCAGCGACTGGAGGCCACTGACGACACCCCACCCGCGTCCAGTTGCAGTTATAGGGAGTTTAGCCAGTTTATGTTTTTCTTGTAAACTGGGATAAACTTGCTATAAACTGATCGCATGGACCCCATCCGTAACCCCTACGCGCCCGGAGCGGGTACCCAGCCGCCGGAGCTGGCCGGCCGCCACGAGGTCCGCGAGACCGCGCGGATTGCCTTGGCGCGCACCAAGATCGGGCGCCCGAGCAAGAGTATGCTCATGGTTGGCTTGCGGGGGGGTGGGGAAAACCGTACTGCTGGACCGCATTCGGGAGGACGCCGAGGCGAACGGCATCTACACGTTGCGGATCGAAGCACCCGAAAATCGTTCTCTTCCCTCCATTTTGGCGCCGCAGTTGCATCTGGCCTTGTTGAGGCTCTCGAATAGATGGAATGCAAAACGACTGGCCCAACGCGCTCTGCGAAGGCTGGCGGGGTTTGCCAGCGCGCTGAAGGTGAAGTACGAGGACATCGAGGTCGGTTTGGACTTCGATCCCGAACCCGGACCAGCGAGCAACGGAGACTTGGAGATCGACTTACAGGACCTGTTCGAAGCCGTCGGCGACGCCGCCAAGGCGGGAGGAAGCTGCGTGGCGCTCTTCGTTGACGAGCTCCAATACGTGCAAGAGGATGAGCTTGCGGCCCTGATCGCGGCATTGCACCGGACGGCTCAACGGCGGCTCCCCGTGACCATGGTCGGGGCCGGCCTCCCCCAGGTGCGCGGTCACATGGGGAAAGCGAAGACCTACGCCGAGCGGCTGTTCGAGTTCTCCGAAATCGGATCGCTGTCAACCGAAGACGCCAAGCTGGCGATTGCCAAGCCCGCGCAAGACGAAGGCGTAGAGATAGAAGCCCCCGCCCTCGACGCTATAGTTGCCCAAACTCGATGCTATCCCTACTTTCTGCAGGAGTGGGGCAAGCACGTATGGGATGTCGCCGAGCACTCTCCCATCACGGCTTCCAGTGTTGAAATCGCTTCCAGTCAGGCCATCGCCGCCCTCGATGCGAGTTTCTTCGGGGTCAGGTTCGACCGGCTTACGCCCGTAGAGAAACGCTACCTGCGAGCGATGGCCCATCTGGGCGTGGGGCCGCATCGTTCCGGTGGCATTGCCCAGATACTTGGCCGTCCCGTGACCTCTTTAGGCACCACCCGCAGCCAGCTAATCAATAAAGGCATGATCTGGAGTCCGAGTCACGGAGATACCGCCTTTACCGTTCCGATGTTTGACGAGTTTATGTTGCGTATCATGCCCGGCGATGAGTGGCGGCGGCCCCAATAGCGGCGCGAATCGGCCTGTCCACTCGCCACTGCTATAATCCATACCGCGCTCCACTCTCCACTAACCACTGAGTAAGCCTATGGCTATGCCCGCCGGCTCTCCGGCGCCCGCTGCCACTCCCGAGGATGTCCACGTCGTCCCCATCGGCGCTCTCCGGGCCACCGCGCTCGCTTTGCTCCGGCAGGTGCGTGTGCCGCCGGATCATGCCGAGCAGATCGTGGAAGTCCTGATTGATACCGAGCTACGGGGCTACAGCGACCACGGCATCCTCAGCTTGGGCCGGCTGATTGACCGCTGCCGGACGGGCGCCGTCAATCCGACCCCCCAGCCCCGGATCGTGCGCGAGTCGCCGGCGGCCATGCTTTTGGACGCCGACCAGGGCTGCGGCATCATCGCGTCCCGGCAGGCAATGGACTGGTGCATTGCGGCGGCGCGCACGCAGGGCCTCGCCAGCGCCGGCGTGACCAACTCCAGCCATTTCATCGGGTGCGCCTTCTATGTCGAGATGGCAGCCCGCGCCGGGATGATCGGCTTTGCCTGCGGCTCGGCCGGCCAGGCCATGCCCCCACCGGGCGGGCTGACGGCCACCCTAGGCACCAATCCGCTCGGCTACGCCTATCCCGCCAGACGCCACGATCCGGTCATCCTGGATATGGCCACCACTGCCAGCGCCGGCGCCAAGATCAGCCTGGCAGCGCAAGCCGGGCACCCCATCGAGCCGGGCCTACTCACCGATGCCGCCGGCAATCCGACGACCGACCCGCGCGTCCTGGGCGCCGGCGGGCTGATGCTGCCAATGGGCGGCTATAAGGGGTTCGGCTTGGCGATGGTCGTAGACTGTCTGGCCGGCGTATTGACCGGCGCCGGCTTTGCGCTCACCGGCGCCATCACGCACGGCCAGGCGGGACACTTCTTCTGGGCGCTCAACATCGAAGCCTACCTGCCGCTGCACCAATTCCTGTCCCGCGTTGACGAGCAGATTGACCAGATCAAACAGTCCCGCCGGGCGCCCGGCGTCAGCGAGATTTTAGTGCCGGGCGAGCGCGGTCAACGGCGGCGGCGGCAACTGTACCGGAGCGGCAAGGTGCCGCTGCCGACCGTGAGTTGGGCCGAGCTAGGACGGCTCTGCGCCGACTTGGACGTACCCGCCCCACCCCGCGAGCGGTAGCAGCCATGGTGGGGAGCTGGAGTCGACCCCGCCGCCGTACGCCCCCTCTCCACATGGTGGAGAGGGGGCCGGGGGGTGAGGCCCGCCCCATCTCCCTGCTACAATCCACCGCACTCACCACTCGCCCAGGGAGGCCTCCATGCCACCACGTGCCCGCGCCAGGCAGCCCAAGACCGTCTCTACCAGCCGGCACAACGAGGCCTCCCGCCCCAACATCCCCACCGCCGAATACCAGCCGGCGATGACCGACGAGGAGCAGCGCGCCATCCCCGTCGCCTACCCGCGCAACACCGACCTCGACCCGCAGCTCGTCTGGCGGGGCAAGGACGTGCAGGATCAGTCCGACTTGGTCGCCCATGCGCCCCCGCTCTACATCCAGGAAAAGGTCCACCCCAAGGTCCTCATTGCCGACCTCATGGCTACGAGCCGGGCCACTGAGCAGCAGCCACGGTACACGCAGCCCGATCTCTTTGCCGACTTCAACGGCCTGCCGGCCGGCGCCGACCGCACCGACTTCTATCAGCACGACGCCAACTGGTCCAACCGCATGATCCTCGGCGATAGCCTCCAGGTGATGGCCTCGCTCGCCGAGCGCGAGGGCCTGCGCGGGAAGGTGCAGTGCATCTACCTGGACCCGCCCTACGGCATCAAGTTCAACTCCAACTTCCAGTGGTCCACCACCAGCCGCGACGTGCGCGACGGCAACGCCGCCCACGTCACCCGCGAGCCAGAGCAGGTCAAGGCCTTCCGCGATACCTGGCGCGACGGCATCCACTCCTACCTCTCCTACCTCCGCGACCGCCTCACCATCGCCCGCGACCTGCTCGCCGAATCCGGCTCCATCTTCGTGCAGATCGGCGACGAGAACGTCCATCGCGTCCGAGCAGTGATGGACGAGGTGTTCGGGGAGGATAACTTTGTCAGCCAGATAGACTTCAAGAAAACTGCCGGACAAACCGATAATGTAATGGCCAACATACGAGACTATATTCTTTGGTATTCACGTTCTTCCACATCAATGAAATCGAGGCGAATGCTAACTGATAAGGATTCAACCAATGTCTCTTCGCAATTCAGATGGGTTGAGTTGGATCCTTGGCACACCGAGCGTTATACGGATAGCCTGACCAGTGAATCAGGGAAAAGACTGCGCTATGCAGATATTACTTCTGCTACCGGTGGACAGAGTTCCACTTTCCCATACTACTTCGAAGGCACGGAATTCAGACCTTCTGGGAAGAGAGGATGGTCTACATCGATGTCTGGACTCGACAGGATGAGATATGCAAATAGGATGTACGCCTCTGGAAAAACCTTGCAATACAAGCGTTATCTCAGTGATTACCCAGTGTCACCTATTACTGCATCTTGGGACGATACTGTCGTAAGTGGTTTCGGCGATAGTCGAATATATATTGTTCAGACTTCGCGGAAAGTTGTAGAACGCTGCATCCTGATGACCACCGACCCCGGCGACCTCGTGCTCGATCCGACCTGCGGCTCCGGCACCACCGCCTACGTCGCCGAGCAGTGGGGCCGGCGCTGGATTACGATAGATACCAGCCGCGTCGCGCTCGCGCTGGCCCGCGCCCGCATCATGGGCGCCCGCTACCCGTACTACCTGCTGGCCGATAGCCAAGCCGGGAAAGCAAAGCAAGCCGAGTTGTCGCACAGCCTGCCGTTGGACGACCCAACCTACGGCGACATTCGGCAAGGCTTCGTCTATCAGCGCGTCCCCCACATCACGCTCCGCGCCATCGCCAACAACGCCGAGATAGACGTTATCTGGGAGCAATACGAGCGCCAGCTCGCCCCCCTCCGCGAGCAGTTATCGGCAGCCAGCGGTAGCCGTCCCCCCGCAGAGCGGGGGGACCATAGGGGGGCCGAGCAGCAAGGCCCGCTCGAAGAGTGGCAAGTGCCGCGCGAGCGGCCGGACGATTGGCCGGCGGAGACGGAGCCGCTGCTGGCCGAGTTCTGGAAGACGCGCATCGCGCGGCAGCGGGAGATAGACGCCTCTATCGCCGCCAAGGCCGACTACGAATACCTGTACGACAAGCCCTACGAGGACAAGAAGACCGTCCGCGTGGCCGGGCAGTTCACCGTCGAGAGCATCTCGCCGCACCGCACGCTGGCCGTAGACGAAGACGGCGAGTTCATCGAGGGCATCGCCGAGCAGCCGGGCAGCTACGGCTACGACTTTGCCACCGTCATCCTCGAAAACCTGAAGACCGCTGGCGTCCAGCAAGCCCACAAGGAAGACCGCATCGAGTTCACCTCCCTCACGCCCTGGCCAGGCTATCTCGTCTGCGCCGAGGGCCGGGTCAGTGGTCAGGAATCAGAGGCCGATGAACGCCGCGCCGCCGTATTCATCGGCCCGGAGTTCGGCACCGTCTCCCGTCCCGACCTTGTCGAGGCCGCCCGCGAGGCCGCGGAAGCCGGATTCGACCTGCTGATCGCCTGCGCCTTCAACTACGACGCCCACTCTACGGAGTTCGAGCGGCTCGGCCGCATCCCGGTGCTGAAAGCCCGCATGAACAACGACCTGCACATGGCCAACGACCTGAAGAACACCGGCCACGGCAACCTGTTCGTCGTTTTCGGCGAACCGGACATCGCCATCCTTGACGCCGAGGACGGGCAGGTCCAAGTCAAGGTCAACGGCGTAGATGTATTCCATCCCAATACGGGTGAGGTGCGGAGCGACGGGCCGGAAGGGATCGCCTGCTGGTTCATAGACGCCGACTACAACGAGGAGAGCTTTTTCGTCCGCCAGGCCTACTTCCTCGGCGCCAGCGATCCGTACAAGTCATTGAAGACGACGCTGAAGGGAGAGATCAACGCCGCGGCCTGGGCCACGCTGCACAGCGACACCTCGCGGCCCTTCCCCCGGCCGGAGTCGGGACGCATCGCCGTCAAGGTCATCAACCACCTCGGCGACGAGGTAATGAAGGTGTTTAGAGTGGCCAGTAGCAAATAGCGTCATTCCCGCGAACGCGGGAATCCCCGTCCCCCTGCACAGCGGGGGGACCATAGGGGGGCGGAATCCGACTGGCCGGAGGCCACCCATGGAAGATCGGTTCTTCGCACAGCCTGTCCTCAACGCTCCCTATAGCTACCCGGCCCGGCATTGGGAGCTTGACGACGACGGGCAGCCAACCCAGCAGATCATCGAGCGGCGGCGCAGCGCAGAGTTCATCACCCCCATCCCCAAGCCGCGGCGCCGCCGGGTGGGGAGTAGCCAGCAACAGTTGGTGTTCGACGAGGATGATGGGCTGTCTACTACGGAGCAGCAGTATGCGCGCACGGCCGAAATCGTCAACGAGATTCGCCAGCACGTTGACCGCTGGCGCAGCCTGCCCAACCCCCGTGACTGGCGCGTGACGCCCGAAACCGCGCGGCTGCTCCAGCATTGGCGGCACTACCGGTTCAGCGACATCCGCCCCTTCTTCTGCCAGGTCGAGGCCGTCGAGACGGTGATCTGGCTGACGGAGGTGGCGCCCCACATGGGCCGGACGGGAACACGGTTCCTGGATCACCTCGCCAACGCCAACAGCGAGGCCAACCCGGAGCTACTGCGCCTAGCCCTGAAGATGGCTACCGGCGCGGGCAAGACGACCGTGATGGCCATGATTATCGCCTGGCAGACCATCAACGCCGTCCGACATCCCAACAGTAGAAGGTTCACGCGCGGGTTCCTGGTCGTGACCCCCGGCATCACCATTAAGGATCGCCTGCGCGTGCTGCAGCCCAACGATCCGGACAGCTACTACACCAGCCGGGAGCTGGTGCCCAACGATATGCGCGGCGACCTGGAGCGCGCCAAGATCGTCATTACCAACTACCATGCCTTTATGCAGCGCGAGCGGCTGGAGCTTTCCAAGGGTGGCCGGGCGCTCCTGCAAGGCCGGGGCGCCGCGCTGGACACGCAGGAAACCGCCGGCCAGATGATCCAGCGGGTCATGCCGGAGCTGATGGGCCTGAAGCACATTCTGGCGCTGAACGACGAGGGGCACCACTGCTACCGCCGGAAGCCCGGCGAGAGCGAAGAAGGCCGGCTGACGCGCGAGGACAGCCAAGAAGCCAAGAAGAACGAGGCGGCCGCCCGCGTCTGGATATCGGGGCTGGAAGCCGTCAAGCGCAAAATCGGCCTCCGGCAGGTCTATGACCTGTCGGCAACACCCTTCTTCCTGCGCGGCTCCGGCTATGCCGAGGGCACCCTGTTCCCCTGGACGGTGAGCGATTTTTCCCTGATGGACGCCATCGAGTGCGGCATCGTCAAGCTGCCGCGCGTGCCCGTCGCCGACAACATCCCCGGCGGCGACATGCCCACGTACCGCAACCTATGGGAGCATATCCGCACCAGGATGCCGAAAGCCGGTCGCGGCAAAGCGAAGAACCTCGATCCGCTCGCCCTGCCCCCGCAGCTTGAATCGGCCTTGGCGGCCCTTTACGGCCATTACGAGAAAACCTACAAGCTGTGGGCGGCGGCGGAGATTTCCGTACTGCCCTGCTTCATCATCGTCTGCAATAACACCTCCACGTCCAAGCTGGTCTACGACTACATCTCCGGTTTCCGGCACGCGCGCGCGGACGGCCCGACCACCTTCCACAACGGGCGGCTGGCGCTGTTTCGCAACTTCGAAGATTCCGGCAACCGCCTCGCTAGGCCCCGCACGCTGTTGATAGACAGCGAACAGCTTGAGTCCGGTGACGCGCTGGATCGCAACTTCCGCACCATGGCCGCCGATCAGATCGAGCGCTTCCGGCGGGAACGGCGCGCACGCACCGGCGACGCTCGCCAGGCCGACAACATCAGCGACCAGGACCTACTCCGCGAGGTGACGAACACCGTCGGCAAAGAGGATCGTCTGGGTGGGCAGATCCGCTGCGTCGTATCGGTCTCCATGCTCACCGAGGGCTGGGACGCGAATACCGTCACCCATATTCTCGGCGTGCGCGCCTTTGGGACCCAGCTACTGTGCGAGCAGGTCATCGGCCGGGCGCTACGCCGCCGCTCCTACGACCTCAACGATGCTGACCTGTTCGAGGTCGAGTACGCCGACGTGCTCGGCATCCCGTTCGACTTCACGGCCAAGCCGGTCGTTGCCCCGCCGAAGCGGCCGCGCCAGGTCACACAAGTCCGGGCGGTAAGCCCTGAACGCGACCACCTCGAAATCCGCTTCCCGCGCGTCTTGGGGTATCGCGTGGACCCGCCCAAGGATGAGCTTGCCGCGCAGTTCACCGCCGACTCCGTCCTGACGCTGACGCCCGATCTCGTTGGCCCGACCAGAACCAGGAACGAGGGCATCATCGGTGAAGGGGTGGACCTCAACCTCATCGAGAACGGCAACCTCCGCCGCGCCACCCTGCTGTATCACCTCACCCAACGCTTGCTCTACACCAAGTATCGCGATCCTAATGCCGAGCCGAAGCTGCACCTTTTCGGCAAGTTGAAGGGAATCGTCGGGCAGTGGCTCAATAGCTGCCTGGTCTGCAAGGGCGGAACCAATCCCGCGCAGCTCATGTACCAGGAGCTGGCCGACATGGCCGCCGAGCGCATCGCGGCCGCCATCACCCGCCGCCATGCGGGCGAGCGCCCGGTCAGGGCACTGCTCGATCCCTTCAACCCGACCGGCTCGACCAGGCACGTGAACTTCAGCACCGCCAAGACGGACCTCTGGAAGACCGACCCGTGTAAGTGCCACATCAACTGGGTCGTCCGGGATGGCGGCTGGGAGGGCGAGCTTTGCCGCGCGGTTGAGGCGCATCCGCGGGTGCGGGCCTACGTCAAGAATCATAGCCTCGGGCTGGAAGTCCCCTATCGGTTCGGCTCCCAACCCCGTACTTATTTGCCCGACTTCATCGTCCTGGTAGACGACGGACGCGGCGACGACGACCTGCTGCACCTCGTCGTCGAGATCAAGGGCTACCGGGGTGAAGACGCCAAGGTGAAGAAGGAAACCATGGAAGCCTACTGGATTCCTGGGGTGAACAACCTCGGAGAATACGGACGCTGGGCGTCCGCTGAGTTCACCGACGTACACGAGATCGAGCAGAAGCTCAACAACCTGATCGAGCGGCAATTGGCGAATAGCGGCTGACTACCGACCCCTAGCCCCCAGCCGGCCGCCTCACCGTCACACGGATGATCCGCACGCAGTAGTGGCCGTCGTGACCGTTGCCGAGCGCGATGTCGCGTTGGCCAATCTCCAACTGACTCCAGCCCATCACCGTGACTTTGCTACAGGGCGGCATATCAAACGCGGCGCTGCTGAGGCCCGCTTCCCGCCAATCCTCCGTCACGCCCCGCCCCCACGGCAGGCCGTTGACGTGCTCGCCCCAGAGATTACTGGCCTTCATCTTCACGCCGGTCCGCGGATACTTCCACTCCAGTGGCTCGGCGTGGATGAGTATCGTGCCGGGCGGTGAGCACGCGCTCCCGATGACCGTCACGCCGATGATCGGCGCCTCTTCCACGAACGTGATCGCTCCGAATGGCGGCACGTCAATCTCCACCCCGTCGGGGTTATACTCGGCTCCGCCCTCCTTCTTTCTGGCTTCCCGCCCCAGCTCGACGTAGAAGTTCGGGTAGTTGAAGGGCGCCTCGTACTCGCGATGCTCTACCGCGTAGACCGCTGCCGTCTGCGGTATGCCGGCGTGCGCCATCTGCGGGACTCCTAGCTCGTCGTCGGCAATCTTGCCCGGCTGACGGTCCGGACGGACGGAGACGGCGCGGGCGATAGGCTGGATTGTCGCTACCATGGGTATTCCTCCTCCACACGATGCCGGCGGGCGCGCCCGCCGCTCGGCCACACGCGATGAACGAGCGAGACCGCGTGTACGTGCCGGTGGGTACCGAGGATGCCATACCGAGATCATTGCGCGGTGGTCAAGAGGTGTCACAACCTTGTCCGGGAGGCGCGTTGTGCCGTATCATTACAGTAGGTAACTAGCAGCGGGGGGCTAGGAGGTAGCATGGGCTTCATTCCCAACGGGCCGGAGGTCTGGGTCATTCTCGTCATCATCCTCATTGTCTTCGGTGCCGGCAAGCTGCCGGAGATCGGCGGTGCTCTAGGTAAAGGTATCCGCGAATTCCGGGTGACGCAGAAGCAAGCCAGCGAAGAAGACGACGAGGTAGAGGACATGCCGGCCACGGCGCAGGTCGCAGAGCAGGCGGAAGCTGCCCCAGAGCAGGCGGCGGCCACTCCTGAGAAGAAGACCGCTTGAACGACGCAGCATAGGTAGCGGCCCGCTGGCGCTTGTGAGCGGCGGCGCCGCACCAGTCAGGAGATAGTATGGGCTTCATTCCCAGCGGACCAGAGGTCTGGGTCATTCTCGTCATCATCCTCATTGTCTTCGGTGCGGGCAAACTGCCGCAAGTCGGCGGCGCACTCGGGAAGGGTATCCGCGAGTTCAGGCTTTCGCAGAAGCAAGCCATGGAAGAGAGGGAAGGCGAGGAAGAAGGCGCGGAGGAGGCTCAGGCCGCCCCCGCGGCCGGCGGCGAGCAGAAGCCGGCTGAGGCCAGCGCTGCCAAGACGCCAGCGAGCGAAGCCAAGCCTACCGAGAAGGAAACCGCGTAGCCGTGGCAGTTGACGGTTGTCGGCTCAGAGCTACCCGTCAATAATCGGCAGCGTTCCTCCGGCTGCTTTGGGTACAGCCTCGACCATCAGGCGCCGGCGCCGCACACGGACAGGGCCGGCCGCGCACGGCCCTGTCCGTGTGCGCGTTCCCCGATCAGTCTTCGAGGATCCAGCGGTCTACCTCGCGGGTGTAGGCGCATAGTTCTGCGGGACGGAACCACAGCGCGATCTCCGCAGCAGCGGTCTCGGGCGCGTCGGAGGCGTGGATGAGATTACGCAGCCCGTGGAGCGCGAGGTCGCCGCGGATCGTCCCTGGCGCAGCCTCCCAGGGACGGGTGCTCCCAACGATGGCCCGCACGACCTGGATGGCCGCCGGTCCCTCCAGCACGGCCGCGACGACCGGTGCGGAGGTCAGGTGTTCCACGAGACCGGCGAAGAAGAACTTGCCCTGATGCTCTGCGTAGTGCGTCTCGGCCAGTGATCGCTCCACGACCATCAGCTTGAGGCCGACAATCTTGAGGCCCCGGCGCTCGAACCGGCCCAGGAGTGCTCCTACCAGCGCACGCTGCACACCGTCCGGCTTCACAAGTATCAACGTGTACTCGCGGTTTGGCCCTGCTACTGTCGTCATGTCGCTGTCCTACCTCACAGTTGCTTGTTGACACGGATGCTGGCGCTCACTCGGTCGCAGCTTCCGCCGCGCGACGTTGCGCGAGCCGCTCCCAAGCTCTACGCACCTCCAGCCGCAGCAATCCTAAGCCCACCGTGCGACGAGCGCGCACGATCATCGTCAGGTCTTGAGCGCCGGAGGCCACCAACAGCGTACCATCGGCTCCTTCCACGATGATTTGCTGCACCGACCCGATGGCCAAGTGCTCGACCGCCTGCCGGATAGCGCCAGCGAGCGCATCGGCCATTGCGCCCTGCAGCTCGCTCGCTGCGCCGCTTGGTAGCGCTACTTGCACTGCGCCTGACCCGTCGGCGAGCCAGACGCCGGTGACATCCTGCATCTGGCCCAGCCGCGCCAGGGCCGCTTCTACTCCCGCCTTAAGCAAGGCGCCGCTATTGCTCGGAATACGCGCCTCCCACTTTTACCTACTCCGGTCTTACTTACTCCGGACGAAGCAGCGCCAGTGCCTTCGCATACGCCTCGATAGCCCCGGCAAAGTCGCCTTGCCGCCGCCGCTCGTTGCCGACGGCGCGCCACTCCTCGGGGGTACGAGGCACGTCCACGGTGGTTGACGCTCCAACGTCGTCTTTGTCTCCCGGCTGCGCTACCGTGGCGGCAACGACGGCCTCGCCGCCGCTCGCGGCCGGATCGTCTGCTGCGGCCACAGCGCCGTGAGGCTCCTCAGCCGCATCCGGTACAGCCACCGCCGCCGTGGCCGCCCCATCATCCCCGTCGGTCGTTGCGCTTGCCGGGGGTACGGCCGGTGCCCCCGGATCGCCGGGCATCGGCTCCGGGGCGGGCGGTGGAGGCGGTGCAGCCGGCAACGGCGCCTCGGGAGTAGCGTCCGGCAGCGGTCGTGCGGGCACTCTTGGCGGTTCGACCCGGCCGGGTGTCTCTAGGTCGGGGGCGAGCAGCGCCAGCTCGCTGGCATCGAGCACGCGGAACGCACCGCGCAAGAGCGGATCTACACGCCGCGCCCTCGCGAGGGACTGACTACTATCGCCGCCGTTGACCTGGGCGTCCAAAGCCGCCAGCAGGTTCGCTGGCAATGCCAACGGCTGCCGATTCAGGAGGGCGGCCAGGGCTGCCTGTGCCTCGGCAAGCTGGTGTGAGCGCCACAGCGCCCGAATCAGCACAATCACGAGGTCGCTGCGCCCCGGCTCCAGGTCGAGACAGGCGCGGACTTCCTGCACCGCATGCTCCCAGAGACCCCCGCGCAGGAAGCGGTGCGCCAGCCCGGCCCGGCTCAACGGCCGCCGGGGCGGCCCCGCAGCGCCATTGGCCAGGGCGTTGTCCGGCCCCCAATACTCCAACAGATCTGCTGCCCGCTGCCAGTAGGGAGCGGCCGCTTCACCGCCTTCCAGGATAGCCACGGCGCCCGCCAGCCCCTGCGCGGCCGGGGCGCAGCCCGGCTCTAGGTGCAAGACCAGCTCGAACTCGGAGCGGGCCTCCTCCACTGCGCCAATGGCCGCGTTGCCCGCACCCATCAGGAGATGGGCTTCCCACCCCTCCTTCACGAGCGCCGCGGCACGGGCGCAAGCGTTCAGCGCATCCGCCGGACGACCACGCGCCAAGAGCAGGCGTGCCTGCTCGCAAGACGCCGTATACTGGCCGGCAATCCGGTCGGCTGCAATCTCAGTTGCCAAGCTCTTCCCCACACGTGGCGGCCCAGCGGCTGCTTGCTCGGCAGCCATCTCGACCGGAGGCGCCATCCTAGCCAGCAGCATCCTGCGTGAGCAGCGTTGGTTCGGCGCGGTCTACAAGTGCAAACGGCAGCCCGGATCGCCTGTCGGAGTACCGGAGACGGGCATCTCCCGCCGCAGATCGGGGACGAAAAGCGAGGCCGTCGCTACGCTGCCGCCGTTTTCGCAGAGGAAGACGGTCGCACCATGTCGCCGGCCCGGAGTCGGTGCATGTTACCGAACCGGTGGCGAGCGGAGCAATCCGCTACGCCAGCGGGACAGCACACCGCAGGTATCTGCGACAATGATAAGCAGCCGATCCGGACCCACCCCTTGTAACAAGCGAGGCCAGGGGGCGCTGACGAGGGAGGGGTTTGTGTGGATGAGTACACCTACCCCCACCCCCCTGCCCTGGAGGGAAGGGGCCGGGGGTTAGGTCCAACCCGCCTCCTGTGGGCACGATCATGATTATCGGCATCAACGCCCAAAAGCTCTATCACTCCCAGGACTATCGCAACGCGGGCATTAGCCGGTACATCGGCCAGCTCTTGCGCCACCTTGGCCCCCAGACGAAACACCGTTTCATTGTCTTCACCAACGAGCAGCTCCGCCACTGGGAAGGGTGGGGCGAAGAGCGCATGGCGCTGCATGCCTCCATCTGGCCCACGAGCCGGCCGGCGGTACGAGTGCTCTGGGAGCAGCTGGTGCTGCCCTGGGCGGCCTGGCGTCACCGCCTCGACGTGCTGCACTGCCCGCTGAACGTCCTGCCACTAGCAGCGACGGTGCCTTGTGTAGTGACCGTACACGACCTCTCGTTCGAGCGCTTCCCAGGCCGGTTCCATCCGGTCAAACAGCGGTATCTGGCCGCCTTTACACGCCTGTCGGCGCGGCGCGCCGGACACATCCTGACCGACTCGGCGAGTACGCGGGACGATGTCACGCGCTTCTACGGTATCCCGGCAGCGCGTATGACCGTTGTGTATCCAGGCGTAGACGCGGACTTCACACCGATCCGCGATACCCAGGTGCTCGGTGACTTTCGGCGCCGGCACGGTCTGGAAGCGCCGTACATTCTCTATCTCGGCACGTTGGAGCCGCGGAAGAACGTTGATCGCCTGGTGCGGGCCTTTGCCGCGCTCGCGGCCGCCGGGGGGCCGCACTTCCGGCACCGCCTGGTGCTGGCGGGCGGTAAGGGCTGGGATTACCAGGCCATTTTTCGCGCTATTGAGGAGGAGGGCATTGCGGACCGTGTGCTGACGCCGGGCTACGTACCCAGAGCGGAACAGCCACTCTGGTACAATGCCGCCGACCTGTTTGTCTACCCGTCCGAGTACGAGGGCTTCGGCTTTCCGGTACTGGAAGCGATGGCTTGCGGCGTGCCGGTGATCACGACGCGAGCCTCATCTCTACCGGAGGTCGTCGGTGCTGCCGGGTGTTTAGTGCCTCCCTCCGACGAGGCGGCCCTCACTACGGCGATGGCGGAGCTCCTGTCGCGGCCGGAGGCGGCCGCGGCGCTGGCGGCGGCCGGCACGGTCCAAGCGGCCCGCTTCACCTGGGACCGGGCAGCAGCGGCCTGCCTGGCAGTGTATGAGCGCCTCGGATCGGGGAGACAACAACCATGGCTCGCATCCTAAGCCCGGTTATGATGTCCCCGGCACCCACCCGGCCACCGCAGACGCCGCGCCGTGTCTCGGCACGCCTGCTGCCCATCCTCGGGTTGCTCGTCGGCGACATTGCCTTAGCAAACCTGGCCTTCGTGCTCGCCTACTGGGTGCGCTACGATTTGCGCTGGGCGCCACCGGTCGGCGGCGAGTTCGTGGATGTCCCGCTCGGTAACTACACGGGACCGCAGCTCCTTGTCACCACCATTCTCATCGTCGTGTTCCTCTGGCTTGGCCTCTATCGCCAGCGGCGCAGCCGGCAGTGGCTCGACGAAGTGGGCAGCATCGTGACGGGCAGTACCTTCGGCTTCTCCACGCTGATCGTGTTGTTCTTCATCCTGCGGCCGGAGATCGGTATTTACTCGCGTACGATGATCCTGTATCCGTGGTTGGGTGTCGTGGTGCTGCTCTCCGCCTTTCGATTGGTCGTGCGGACCGTGATCGCCTGGCGGCGGCGGCGCGGCCGCGACGTGCGGCGCGTCCTCGTCGTTGGCGCCGGTACCCGCGGCAAGATGGTGATGCAGCAGATCGAGCAGCATCCCGGCCTCGGGTATCGGCCCGTTGGCTTTCTCGACGACGTCGCCTGGGCACAACGCGCCGATTTCGGGCGCTTCCGGGTCCTAGGTGCGGTTGCAGACTTGCCACAGGTGGCAGCGGCGCAGCAGATAGACGAAGTGATCGTGGCGCTGCCGGGCGAGTCCCACGACACTATTCTCCGCACGCTCGACTATTGCGCCCAAGGCAACATCGGCTTCAAGCTCGTGCCCGATCTCTTCGAGTTGACGTTGGGGGATGTAGAAGTTGACAATCTGGCCGGTATTCCCCTGATCGGCGTGCGCGATTCCTTGCTGACGGGCCTCAACCTCGGGGGCAAGCGCGTGCTGGACGTGGTCATCGCGAGCGTGGTCTTGCTCATCACCCTCCCGCTGTCGCTGATCCTGATCATTGCGATCAGAATTGAGAGCGCCGGGCCGTTTCTCTTGCCGCAGCGGCGCATTGGCCGGGACACCCGTCCTTTCCGCATGTTCAAGTTCCGTTCGATGTATCGGGATGCCGAGCAGCAGCGCGCGGCGCTCCAACACCTCAACGAGGCGGAGGGACCGCTCTTCAAGATGCGCGATGACCCGCGGATCACGAAGGTCGGCAAGATCATGCGTCGCTTCAGTCTCGATGAGCTACCGCAGCTCTGGAACGTGCTGCGGGGAGATATGAGCCTGGTCGGGCCGCGGGCACCGCTGGCCGGCGAAGTCGAGCAGTACGACGCCTGGCAGACCAGGCGGCTCGCCGTGACGCCCGGCCTCACGGGCCTCTGGCAGGTCAGTGGTCGCAGCGAGTTGAGCTTTGACGAGATGTTGATGCTCGACTTCTACTACATTGAAAACTGGTCTATCGGTCTCGACGTGAAGATTCTGCTACTCACGATCCCGGCCGTGTTGAGCGGTCACGGCGCCTATTAGCCCCATGTCAGTGGCGCAATTGTCAGCCGGCAGCAGCCGCAGCAGTGCCGTCACCCGCACCTCGGCGCGGCGCCGACAGCGTGGCGACCCGCTGGCCGGCGCCCGCATTGCCATCGTCCACGACTACCTCAACCAGATGGGCGGTGCCGAGCGCGTTCTGGAGGTGCTCCACGAGGTCTTTCCCGAGGCGCCCATCTATACGTCCATGTACGAGCCGGCGCTCGTGTCGCCCGCGTTCGGGCGGATGGAGGTCCATACCTCCTTTATGCAGCGCCTGCCGTTCGCCACGCGCCGTCACCAGGCATTTCTCCCGTTCTACCCGGCGGCCTTCGAGCAGTTCGACCTCTCCGGGTACGACGTGGTGCTTTCCATGAGTAGCGCCTGGTCCAAGGGCGTGGTCACGCAGCCGGAGACGTGTCACGTGTGTTACTGCCTCACACCGATGCGCTTTGCCTGGCAGGCGCACACCTACGCGGCGCAGGAACGCATCCCCCGCTGGGCCACGTGGCTGCTGCCCCATATCCTGACGTGGCTGCGGACGTGGGACGCGGCCACCGCGCAGCGCGTGGATGCCTTTGCGGCTATCTCCCGCGTCGTGGCCAGGCGGATAACCAAGTATTACCGGCGGCCGGCAACCGTGATCCATCCACCGGTGGATACCCAACGCTACGCACCGGCCAACCAGCACGAGGACTACTTCCTCGTCGTCTCGCGCCTCGTCCCCTACAAGCGCATTGATCTGGCCGTTCGCGCCTGTACCGAGCTAGGCTTGCCGCTCAAGGTCGTGGGGGCCGGGCGCGACCGGGCGCGTCTGCAAGCGGTCGCCGGTCCAACGGTAGAGTTTCTCGGTCGGCTGCCGGACGCTACGATCCGCGAGCTTATGGCGCGGTGTCGCGCTTTCCTCTTCCCTGGTGAAGAGGATTTCGGCCTCACCCCGCTAGAGGCCCAAGCCTCGGGCCGGCCGGTGATTGCGCTGGCGCGCGGCGGTGCGCTCGAAACGGTCGTGGACGGTGTAACCGGTCGGCTCTTCCCGGAGCCGACCGTGGCCGCGCTGGCCACTGCGCTCGCCGGCTTGCGCGATGCGGACTTCGATGCTCGCACCATTCGTCGCCACGCGGTCCGGTTCGATACCGGCCACTTCAAGCAGCGCCTCCGACGGTTTGTTGCCGAGCGTTGGGCGGCGCATCGTACCGATCTCCAAGCAGCGCCGCGCGCTCGGCGCAGCGCAAAGCACCGGCGGCGCCGGCCATCCACGGAAGGACGCAGTGGTCCGGCCGGCATACCCGGCCCGAAATGAGGTCAGCAGCCGCTGCCGTCCGTTTCAGCGAGTAAGCTACTGGCCGGCTGGCATGGAAGACGCTACCCTTAGCGCGAGGGACGCACGCCTGCCCCCTTCCGGCGTACTCCCCCTCTCCACCGGTGGAGAGGGGCCCGGGGGGGTGAGGACAGCGGCCCAAACGGCACACGTATGGAACTGCGGGAATACTGGCATATTATCTGGTCGCGGCGGCTGGTGATCGGCACGCTGCTGCTTGTCACATTTGTGGCCAGCATGGGGCTGACCTACGGCCGTCCGGTGGATTACGAGACCGTGATGCGCATTCTCGTCAAACCGATCCTGCCCAGCGGGCCGGACACGGGCTACTATTCCCTCGAGTACTACCGGACACTGTTTGCGGAGTACATACAGGACGATCTATCCGAGGTCATCAAGAGCCGCCAGTTCGCCGAGGACATCAACGAGTTCATTGAGACGCGCTACGGAGCAGCACTGGAGGCTGAGGAGATCGCGACGTCGTTCGAGACCCGCAAAGAACATCGTGTCGTGCGGATTACGATTACCACTCCTAGCGCGCGCTACACCAAGTGGATCGGGGAGGCGGCGGCGGAGCTGCTGCAGACCGTCGGTTGGGAGTACGTCTCGCCTGGTGACCGCCGCCATGTGGACGTGGAAGTCATTGATCCGCCGCACGAGCCGGCCGCGCCGACTCTCCTCTTCCGGTTCCTGACGGTTGTGCTGCACGTCTCGGTGGCTCTGGCCGTCGGTGTCGCCTTGGCTTTCCTGCTGGATACGTTCGATGATCGGGTTCGTACAGCGGACGAGGTAGAGAACGACCTGGGTTGGGCAGTGCTGGCTGCCGTTCCGAATGGAAAGCCGGCTGATCTGGCAAGCATTCAAGCGGAAGCTGCCAGCGAGGGCAGCGGAGCAGCAGATCGCGCGGCCGATAACGACGCGCAAACAACGCAGTAGAGGCAGGAGCGTGGAATTCCGGCGCTATATTGGCATCCTCATTCGTAGCTGGCCGTTGATGGTGCTGTGCGGACTGGTGGGGTTGGCTGGCGCCTACACCTATAGCGTCCAGACACCCCGCACCTACCGCACTACGGCCGCGCTGTCGGTGACTCCGAGCGTGATCGAGTATTGGACCGGCCAGGCCGTCGAGCGCCTACTCAATAACTACACCCTGCGGCTCAAGTCGGGCGCCTTCTTAGAGCGCGTCACCCAGGACCTCGTCGCGCAGCAGCACCCGCTTGGGGCGGGCGAAGTAGCCGGCAAAGTGCAGGCTATTGCCTCCGGCGGCGAGTTTCGCATCACGATTCAGGTAGATGACGCCAACGCGCAGCGTGCCCAGGCCATCGCCAATGCCGTGGCCGAGCGCTTTGTCCACGAAATGGCGGTCGAGAACTACGCCCGTGAGAAACGCGACATCGAGGTCGCGCTATTGGATCGCGCGGGTCTACCGTCGGCGCCGTTCAGCCCCCGCCCGCGCCGGGCAGCCGCGGCCGGCCTCATCCTGGGAGCGATGGTGGGCCTCCTCGCCGGGGTGTTGCTGGAATACTGGCGCGACACCGTGCAGGGGGCTGAGGAAGTGCCGGAGCTACTGGGCCTCACCGTGATCGGGGTGCTGCCCACGGTACATCCGCCCCGGACCGGCTGGCGGCGCTGGCTGCCCCGCCGCGCCGCCGCCGCGCTGACACCGCAGACAGGAGTCGCCAGTGACCGACACTGACCCCACCCTGGTCACGCTCACGCATCCGCGGTCGCCCGCGGCCGAAGCCTATCGGACGCTACGGACGAACGTACAGTTTGCCGGCGGCGAGCAGGCGGTGCGGACCATGCTGATTACGAGCGCCGGCCCGGATGAAGGGAAGTCCGCTGCCGCCGCCAACCTGGCCATCACGCTCGCCCAGGCCGACCACTCGGTCATCCTGGTAGACAGCGACCTGCGGCGGCCGGTCCAGCACCGGCTCTTCGGCCTCCAAAGCCAGCCGGGTCTGGCCGATATGCTCGCCGGCGACGGGCCGGACGAAGCGCCGCTCCAAGCCACGGCCGTGCCCCAGCTCTCGCTCCTGGCCAGTGGGCCGCTGCCGCCAAACCCGGCCGAGCTGCTCGGCGCGGCGCGCATGGGCCGGGTACTCCGAACCATCCGCGAGCAGGCCGACTATGTCGTGATCGATTCACCGCCGGCCGTGCTCGTGACCGACGCCGCCGTGCTCGCCACCCAGGTAGACGGCGTGCTGCTCGTGCTGTCGCTTGGGAAGGTGAAGCGCGAGATGGCCCGCAAAGCCAAAACCCTCCTGGAAAACGTGTCGGCGCGAATCCTGGGCGTTGTCCTCAGCAATGCCCCCTACGACGCCCGCGACTTCCGCGACTACTACGCCGCTTCCGGCTGATGCCCCGGCGGTCGTCATTCCCGCGAAAGCAGGAATCCACGTCCCCCTGCCGCAGCGGGGGGACCATAGGGGGGCCACCCCGCAAGGAGCAAGAACATGCGCCTCCTCGTAACCGGCTGTGCCGGCTTCATCGGCAGCAATTTCGTGCGCTACTACCTGCGGCAATACCCCGAGGACAGCATCATCGGCCTGGACAAGCTGACCTACGCCGGCAATCGCGCCAACCTGGCACACGCAGATAGTGATCCCCGCTTCCGTTTCGTCCAGGCCGACATTGCGGATAGCGAGGCGGTCGGGGCGCTGACGAAAGAGGTGGACGCGGTGGTCAACTTTGCCGCCGAGTCGCACGTGGACCGCTCGCTGTTGGACCCGGATGCCTTCATCCGCACCAATGTCGTGGGGCTGCACGTGTTGCTGGAGGCGGCGCGCCAAGCCGGCGTGCAGCGGTTCTTGCAGGTGAGTACCGACGAGGTGTACGGCCACGTGCCGGCCGGGCTGGCGGATGAGCACGCACCGCTCGCGCCGCGCAATCCGTACTCGGCGAGCAAGGCTGGTGGCGACCTCCTCGTCCAGTCCTACTGGCACAGTCACGGGCTGCCGGTGGTGCTCACCCGCGGCGCCAACACGATTGGGCCGTACCAGTACCCGGAAAAAGTCACGCCCCTCTTTGTCACGAACGCTCTCGACGACGAGCCGCTGCCGATCTACGGCCAAGGGACGGCCGTGCGCGATTACCTCTACGTGGACGATCACTGCGCGGCGATTGCGCTCGTCCTCCACGACGGGACCGCCGGTCAGGTCTACAACGTCGGGGCGAACGAGGAAGTGAATACCGTCGCGCTGGCGAGACGCATCCTCGATCTGCTCGGCAAGCCGCAGACGCTGATGCGGCACGTAGGCGACCGCCCCGGCCACGACTACCGTTACAGCATGGACAGCGGCCGGCTGCACGCGCTGGGCTGGCAGCGGCGCTACGACCTCGACACGACTATCGAGGCCACCGTCCGCTGGTACGAGACCCACGAGAGTTGGTGGCGACCGATCAAGTCCGGCGCCTTCCTCGAATACTACCGCCGCAACTACGGCCCGAAGCTGGCGACCGTAGCGTCGTAGGGGTGCCATTCCTGGCCTTTTAGCAGTAGAGGGCTACAGCACGCTGCGCCCATCTCCCTGCGGAGCGGGGGGCCATAGGGGGGCCAGCGCCCCGCTTACGCAACGTCCAAGAGGTGTCCTGGTTCCGCCTTAGGTGTGAGACTTCGTTTGCGGTACTCGGCTTCGACGAGCGCCTGCGCGTAGGCCAGGCAGGCCCTCGCGTCTGCCTCCGTGAGCCTGGGGAAGGCTGCGAAGAGGTGCTCAAGGTCCAGGTTTGCAGCGAGATACTCCAGGACTAACGCGACCGGGATGCGCGTACCCTTGACAACGGGCTTCCCGACCATAATCTGCGGATCAGCGACTATGCGATCTTCATACATCGGCTCACCTCGTCTCTATGTTGCAGAGTCGAGCACCATCTCGTCAATATCCCCCTAAAAACCGTACAGCGTGCAGTGGACGCGAGGCTGCTTGTCCAGGAGACACGCCCAATGTGGGGCAACCCTGGCGGTTGCCCTCTTCCCCGTCCGAGGCCTGGGCGCCCACAAGGGATACGCTTACGGGGTTGGCGGGCAGCGGTGGCCGCCGAAGTGTGCCTGTCCGACGGCAAACTCGGTGATGGTGGTCATCTGCTCACTATTCTCTACTCAGCCTGGCCTGGTGGATCCGCACTGGAAATGACTGATACGATACGCGGGTTCAGCAAACTCCATCGCTGACCGACTCGCTCGAGGTCACCATCAGCGATGACCGCTGCCCTATCCCTATGAGCCTTGATGGCCCGCTCGTAATCGGCCGCATTTAGAACGGCAGTAACTGACTGAGCTTCTCCATCAATGTCTGACCGTAGCGCGATTGTACCGTCCGTTTGGCTTTTGTCACGCTTCAGTCTATGTACGAAACCGAACAGACGCTCATCCGGTCTCGGTTCGCGGTTTCGGAACTCCCGTGCGGCCTCGCGCAAGATTGGAGCGTCATCACTGGAGAAGCAAATGACATCCCGTGCCTTCTTCCTCGGACGAGTGCGAGCCCAAGCCAAGCTGACATCCAGTGTCGGAAACGGCTCTATCAACTGAACAAGGGCCTCGAACAGATTAACGCTTGCACCATACGGCACGGCTGCGGAGAAAGCGACAGTATCTCCCCCAACTGTCTCTTCAGTCGCCTCGCGGGTAGCATTCAGGGCATCGGCCAGGCGCACTGTAATCCGGCGCTCAATCGGGTCGTGATTGGCACCACAGCCCGGAATAAACGGTAGCTGTATTGGCGGCGGTACGACCGGGGTCAACAGAGAAACAGCGAAACTGCCCTGTTCAGTCTGCCCCAAGCGCACTCGACGCATATAGTCATTGGCTTTCTTGTTTGCGCCCGCACGGTAGAGCGGCCGTGGATTGGACAGCGAGCAGGCTGCGGCCAGGAGCATATCGCGCGCGCCACTAACAAGGCTAACTCCGTCGCCCAGGGGTACGGCACCATCGTCTTTGCCGCCAGCCCGCACGCGGATTACGTCGCGATCGGCTGTAACCAAGTCACGGTAAAGAGAAAGGTTGTCTATATCAGCGACCTTCGCGAAAATCTCAATGAGTTGTGATACTACATTCGCGTAATCACCGAGGCGTTGGGTTCGCGGCAGAATAATCTCCGGCAGTCCCTCGGCTGCATACACGTCGGAATAATCTCCGTAAGTATCGACCTTACCCCAGCCCTCGACTCGGGCGTAAGCCGACAGCGCCGCAGGTGAAACTGCAACCAGGGCTTCCCTATCCCATATGCTGGCTTTCATTGGATCACCCCTGCCCTGGACTGTTCCATCAACATACGTAGGTTTTCGACATCGAATAGATTTTGCTCCGGGATTCGGACGGTGATAGACTCCAAGTTGGCTGTTTCCGGACGTCCCTTCAGATTCAACCAGTAAGCCCGATGCCTCAGTACAAGCTCATCTGCCGTAATTGTCATCCACAGATTCTCGTCTCTCGGCAAATCGAGTACCATGAGTAAGCGGGGCGTCTGGGTGTCAATGCGCAGCAGGTCATAATTTCGGCGATGCAATGGGAAGCGAAAGCATCCATTGTCCGGTCGGCCCAGATTGACGGTTGCTTTCAATTGCAATTCGAGAGCGGGACGCATCCCTCCACCAGCCTGGATGCGAAAGTCAATACCATCTCTATCTTCTGCGTACACGGCCGTAGAATATCCTGCACGCGCCGCCACAGCATACGCATAGGCACGGGACAAAGCTTCTTCCTGGTCGGTAACTGTCAGCAGGGTATCGGTCATTCAACTGTCTCCAGCTTTTCCTCAACATCCCCCAACCCGCACCTCCCCCGACACCAGCTTCGGCAGCAGTGTATCACCTAGCGCGGCGAGGGTGCTGGATTCCATTGTATTCAGCCGAATCTGCTCTTGAAGAGAGTAGCACAAATGATCGAATGTCTCAACTAATGACGGTTGGAGCAGATGATCTGAAGCTGGCTACCATGCGCTGTCAATCGGCAGAGCTAGGCGGAGGCGCCGGTGTAGTGACGCAGGCCGAAGCGCCAAAAGGCTGCCGACACGACGAGCAGCGCCGCGGCAACTGCCAGCGCGGTCAGCAGCGTGCCCAGCGACAGCCGACCGGCCAGCGCTTCGGTCGGTACGGTCGTGGCAAAGGCGACCGGCACGATGAAGGTGAGGATGGCGCGCAGCCAGGTGGGATAGAGGCCAACGGGGAAGCGACCGGCCTGAAACAGACTGGTGAAGATCACCATGATGTTCTCGGCCCTGACCACCCAGAACGTCAACGTCGCCAAGACCAAATGCACACTGTAGATGATGGCGGCTCCGGCGATCAGCGCGACTGGAAAGGCCAGCATTTGCGCCGGTTCGCCGAGCACACCGAGCCGCGTTGCTCCGGCGACCAACAGCCCGATCCCCAGGAGCAGGTCGGTCACTCGCCAGATTCGTACCTCGCGGAAGCTGACCAAGAACTGGGACGATGCCGGCTTCGTCAGCCGGAAGTCGAGCGTGCCTTCACGCACGTCGGCCATGAGCTGCTCCAGACTGGGCTTGATGGTCATGCCCATCAGTCCGACCATGATGAAGTACACGCCCAGCAGCATCACCAGCTCCTCGGGACGCCAGCCGCCCAGGTCGTCAGTGTGGCTGAAAACGACCGCCAGGCCGCCGATGGCCGTGGCAAAGGAGATCAGCGTCTGAAAGAGCTGCACCCAGAAGTTGGCGCGATAGGCCAGCTCGTTGAGCAAGCTCACCTTGAAGAAGACATGCAAGAGCCGCAGATAGAGCATGACGCCTGCCTTACGCCCCAACGGCGCTATACCGCCGCACGCCAATGGCCCAGAGGAGCCGATGCAGCCCATAGGCCAAGCCGAGCCAGAGGCCCTGGATGAGTAGCCCCTGCAGGATAGCGGCAGTTTCCAGTCGGCCGAGGAGGACTTCGATGGGAAAGGCCAGCATCCAGCGAAAGGGCAGCACCGCGGCAACGGTTTGCAGCCAGTCGGGCAGCAGCGCGTTCGGGGCAACCATCCCGGCCAAGAACCAGAACACGAGGTGATAGACCTCGTTGCATGCAGTGACGCGCGTCGTCCAGAAGGCGGCGAGCGCCAGCGTGTACTCCAGCAGCCAGCGCACCCCAAAGGCCAAGGCCAGGGCCGGCACGAACAGCGCGATCTGCAGCCAGCCCGGGTGCAGCGCAGGCCGGAAGTACCAGGCCAGCAAGGCTACGACCGGCAGCGTCACGGTCGTTGACAGCAGCTTCCAGCCGATATTATCGGCCAGATACATATGCATGGGGGTGAGTGGCTTGAGGAGCTTGGCCGAGAGGTATCCTTGCCGAATCTCGAATTCATACTCGTAGATGATCCAGGTGAACGTCGCGTGATTCACGACGAAGAGCACGAGGTAGTAGGCGGCAAAGTCGGCGGTCGCGTAGCCGGCCACGCGACCGCTGCCAGCGACGGTGGACCAGACCACCAGATAGATCAACGGCCCCATGACGTGGGCCAGCATCCAGATCAGCAGCGCGATACGGTATTGCAGCATCACCGCGATGCTGGCCCGGAAGATGGCGCGGTAGACCCCGGCCATCCCGACCAGCCGCCAGCGACGATCCGTGCCGGCGTGCGGCGGCGGCCAGGCCGCGATCCCGCCTCCCGGTGAGGACGCCTCCCTATGGCCGCCATCTTCCGTCGTCGTCTGCGTTGTATCGTGCTGCACCACCGGCTCGCTCATGCTCCTACGGCACCATACCGGCGCATGATGGTGCAAAGATTCTGTGTGCTCCGATCATCAGGCTGACGTTTCACCCGGGGCTAAAAACCGGTCCGCTGGGCGACTGGCCGGTCGGCTCCTACGAGTGGTCATCGAGGCCGCGCTGGAAGATTTGGTCAATGACCGCCTCGATAGGCGGGTCTTCCACCGTGAGATCGGCTACTGCGTACTCGGAGAGCAGCCGCCCCGTGATCCGAGCGGCCTCCCGTTTGGGCACGCGCAGATGCACCCGGCCGTCATCGCCGTTCGGGGCCGGTGTGCGCTCGCCGTAGCGTGCCCAGTCCGGCTCGGCGGCGCCCGCCTCCAGCGCAATACCGAGCATCTTGAAGGGCGCCAGGCGCTCCGCCAGACCACGCAGATCACCGTCGTACAGCAGCCGTCCCTCGTGAATCACGACCACACGCCGGCACAGCGCCTCCACGTCGGCCATGTAGTGGCTGGTCAGTAACACCGTCGCGCCCGTGCGCTCGTTGTAGTCGCGGATGAACTGACGAATGCGCGTCTGCATCGTCACGTCCAACCCAAGCGTCGGCTCATCCAGAAACAGCACAGCCGGCCGATGCACGAGCGCCGCCGCGATCTCGCATTTCATCCGCTCGCCGAGCGAGAGCTGCCGCACCTGCTTGGTCAAGAGCGGCGCGAGGTCGAGCAAGTCGGTCAGCTCCTGCACGGTGGCCCGGAACTGATCCTCGGGAATGCGATAGATCGCCTGGTTGACCAGTAGCGTATCCATCGCCGGCAGGTCCCAGTAGAGTTGATTACGATTACCCATCACCAAGGTCATCCGGCGGAGGTAGTCGCGGTCGCGCTGCCACGGCACGTAGCCCAGCACACGGGCGGTGCCGGCCGTAGGGTGCAGCAGACCGGCCAGCATCTTGAGGGTAGTCGTCTTGCCGGCGCCGTTCGGCCCCAGGAAGCCGACCACCTCACCGGGGGCAATCGCAAAGGACACGGCCTCGACGGCGCGGACCGTCCGCATCCGGCGGCGGAAGATGCTCCCGGCAGCCGCGAGCAATCCTCCGGCCCGCTCGCCGACCTGGTAGTGCTTGGTCAGCCCGTCCAGCGCGATGATGGCGTTCTTCACGTTCTTCATAGGAGCAACTGCGCCTCACCCCCCGGCTACTCTCACCACAAGTAGCGAGTGGGCGCCGGCCGTAGGGGCAGCCACAAGGGTTGCCCTCTCTCCGTCCGCGACATGGGCGCCTAAAAGGGTTGCCCCTACGAGGTTGGTGGGCCGGGACGACCGCCGGAGCTCGCCTGCTCGATGGTAGACTCGGTGATAGTGGTTATGGCGTTTCCTTACACTTCCGATGTCACGGACAAGTTGCGCGGGTTGCGTAACTCATATCCACTGCTGGTTAGGTAGATGTCTCCGTCCAAACTAATAAAATCCTGGTCTCTAAATGCGTTGATCACCGTATCGTAAACCGACTTATGAAATTCAACCTTCATGCGAATAAGACGATTGT
Organism: Chloroflexota bacterium; assembly: GCA_965238265.1. Taxonomy (GTDB): domain Bacteria; phylum Chloroflexota; class UBA11872; order UBA12225; family JAJDUF01; genus JAJDUF01. The sequence goes on from OZ250185.1 coordinate 539,552, forward strand.
CACGTGCCGATACTATTATTGCCTTTCCGTCAAATTCGTCCGGTTCCCTCTCAAGCCGGACAACCTGCGCGACCACCGGTTCGTCGTAGGAAGGCTCATTGCGACGGAAGGATTTTGCCGCCTCTGTCAAAACTTCGGCAGAGTCCTCGGAAAACCGGAAGTGCGGAGCAGCGACTCCCGCCGGCCGCACTTCAGCCCATACCAAATCTATTTCGATGCCTTTGCCTTTCTTTGCCAACTCAGCCACCGAATCGCACAAATTGGCGCTGACACCGTACTGTACCACCCCTTCAAAAGGCTCCAGAGTATCGTCAGCGACGGCCTCGGCTATTGCGGCGCTGGTATGCTTCAGCGCCTGGCCGAGTCTGCGGGTGGCGAGGCGTGGGAAGGGTGTATAGAAGTCATCGCCGAGGTCTCCCTGCACGCCAAACCCCGCCGGTACCGGTGAATGTAACGTCAGCGTGTATCCTTCCGTGTACCCTTCATGGAACCCATGCACCGGTTTTACATTGTCGAGATATTCCGTCACCTCCGAGCTTACGTTTCCCCGATAGGTTGCTTGCGGTTTCTCCACGGCGCGCGCAGCCGCAGCCAACATATTATGCGCACCGTTGAGCAGACTTGTGCTCTGGCGTAACGATAAGGACTCCTTTGCCATCCCATTGACCGGGCGCATGTGGATGATATCGGAGCCGACCCCCATTAGGTCGTAGAATACATTGAGCTGGGAGCGCTCCTCAACGCTGGCCAGGATAGAAACGGCTTCAGCCATGCTCTCGGCATAGTCTGCGATGGTGTCACGGACCGGAACGAGAATCTCCCAATTTTGCCCACTATGTGCTTTGGCATAGATTGTGGCGGGCCGTTGTCCCCAAGGGCCTTCATTTTCCCACCCGCGCGAATTGAGGTAGGAACGGAGGCTCACGATTGACAGCGATGACAATGCCGCTCGGTCACGTATCTGCACTAGCATAGCGGCCTCCCAGCGTTGGCTTTAGTCATCAAATCACAAAGCTGCGCCCCGTTAAAAATGTTGGCAACGGGTATCGCAACGGAGACGCTGGAAATATTTGGCACAGCCGGACGACCTTCGAGAGAAAGCCAATAGCCGCAATGACGCAGGCAAAGCTCGTTGGTAGTTTGGTTCACCCATTGATCTTCTTCCTGGGGCACCAGAACTACTATCAGAATACGCGGCGTTCGAGTGTCGGCCCGTAGGTCATTGTAGTTCTTAACTGGGATTGGAAAGTGTAGGCTGTCTGCACGCAGAATATCCCGCGCCGTCGCCTTGGCTTGAAATTCTATCCTGGGCCGTCGGCCAAAGCTGGCCATCAGGACGCCATCCACGCTGTCAACATCCGGCTCCGGCCGGATCACCTGGTACCCGGCAGTTGCCGCGACCGCCCTGATGTACGCCAGGGAGAACTGCTCCATCTGCAGGTTTGGGGGCATGGCGCACATATCGCTCCAATTATGCCTGAATTCCCTCTACCCGCACCTCCCCCGACACCAGACTTGGCAGCAGTGCATCACGCAGAGCGGCCAGGGTGCGGGATTCAAAGACGTTCGCCCGGATTTGCTCAAGAGTTGGCCTCACGGCCCATTCGTAGGTGTGGACGGCATTACGCCTCGGACTCCGCCTGCTGCTCTTGGCTGAGGCGGCGCGCCCACGGCGTCTCGGTGATTCCCCCTAGCATCCCGCTGGGCAGGAGGAACCGGCTCGATGCCTGGCCCCACGGCTCCCTCTTCGGCGCTTGGATGACCGGCCAGCCGCGCTCGCTGATGGCGTCCGCGGCGGGGCCGACAGAGTCCACCTCGAACTCTACGGCGAACCCGAGCGGAATACGCTCCACGGCGCTCTTGTCGCCAAAGGTCGCTTCCGCCGCCGCGGCGCGAGACCACAGACCGAAGTGGAGCACGCCCGGCACCTTGACCACCGAGTAGCCACCGCCCGGCTCGTGGTCAACAGGCAAGCCCAAGACCTCGCGGTAGAACTGTGCGGCGGCATCAACGTCGTCCACAATCTCGGCAATCCCTGACAGGTGTCTGATCACGTGTTCCTCCTCTGCGCGGGCGCTACCACGCACACGGCGGCCGCCCTGCTTGTCGTCTACAGTATAGAACGTATAATCTAACACCGCAGTTGCACGACCTCACAGCCCGATGGGATATCCGCCGGGGTAGATATGCCCCTCCCCGGTTACTTACCCCTGTCGGCGCCTGACGACCGCGTGGAAGCAGTTGTTGCTGGAGCCTCCCACTCGAACACTAGGCCGTGCTCGGGGTCTTCCTGAGGGGGGCCTGTGTAGATAAAGCCACACTTCTGCGCTATGCGCTGTGAGGCCGGGTGGTTATCACCAGTGATAACCACCAAGCGGCGTAGCACAGTTGCAGCGACGACGTGCCGCTGGAGCAGGGCGAGCGCTTTGGTGCCGATACCCTGACCTCGGTGCTCCTCTGCAAAGAGGTGATAGGCGACCAAGGCCACGCCATCTGACGCACTGATGTCATGGAGCAGGATGTCGCCTACCGCCTTCGATCCGAGGTAGATGGCGAAGTAATACACGTCAGTACCCCGTAGCGCCCGCTCCAGCCACCGGAGCGTCGTAGCGGCAACGTCCGGCGCCCGGGGTATGCTGCGGATGACGGAGACATCCGGCGGGCCGATGCTCACGTCACCATCCCGGTAGGAGTGGCCGGTATGGAGGGTCATGGCAGGACTATCCCGATTCCTCGCGCTCTTGCGCTCCGACTCATGGACGATCCGCCGAGACAGGCTCCGGCGCCGTGGTGAGGCGCCAAAACCAGACAGCAGAGATGCAGGTCAGGACGAGGCAGCCGGTAGCGAACAGGAACGGCGCCCGTGGCGTCAGCTCAATCAGCTCACCGGCAGCGACCATGCCACTGAGCATCCCCATGCTCCAGAGCGTGTGCATCAGCGCCACGACCCGGCCGTCATCCACCCCTCGACCGAGCTGGCGCATGAGGGCGGGCATGGTCGTGGAGAGTCCCCAGGCGGTCATGGACCAGAGAGTGCCGGCAACGAACAGTCCGACGGTAGCCGTGTGGAGCACCGCCGCCAATATCGCGCACAACAGGATCGCTACACACAGCGGGAAGACCAGGATACGCGCCCCCACGCGGTCTATGGCGCGACCGGTGGCCAGCTGTGCTGCCGTCGCGGCGACCAGGCTGACCGTACCATACAGGCCCGCGGTCGCCTCGCTCTGCGTCAGGCGATAGACCAGCAAGGGGAACATGAGGCTCGCGGTGCCCCAAGCCGTGGTTGGAAAGTAGCGGATGGCGCCCAGCGCCAGCACGTCGGCACGTCGCAGCAGGCGGCTATACCCGGCGATGTTCCAGCGGCGCCATCCTCCTTGGGCCGGTGACGGTTTGCGCTGCACGACCGGCTCATGGGGCAGCCACCGCAGGGCGGCGAGCGCAACGAGCAGCAGCAGCCCCGCCGACGTGAGGCCGACGGCACGAAAGCCGGCGAGCGCAGCCGCGAGACCGGCCGCATACGCTCCGAGGGCTTGACTGGCCGTCCGTCCCAGGAAATACGCAGCAGTCGCGGTGCCCAGCCGTTGCGCCGGACTGACCGCGAGCAGGTAGCTTTGGCCGCCGGTGGAGACAAAGCCGGCGGACGTTCCGGCAATAACCGCCAGCGCCAGGAGATGCCAAGGCGTCTCGGCAACGAGCAGGAACGCGCCGCTGATCGCCAGGATGAGGCCGATCACGAGCGCTGCCCGGCGACCGACGCGGTCCGCAACGACCCCACCGACCAAGGCGAAGATGGCGCTACAAGCCATCTTGATCGCGTTCACAGCCGCCGTGAGGCGTGGCGGCTGCCGGAGAAACCCGTCCACGTAGGCCGCGAGGAGCGCCTGCGTCGGCGACGCGGCGACGCCGGCGGCAAAGATGAGGCCGATGAAGATGACGGTGCGCGTCGTCCAGAGCGGCGCCGCGGCCTCGGAGTCGCCGGAGGGCTGGGACGCCTCGTGACCGCCGCTCCGCCTACTCACCGTCCGGACGCCAGCGCCCGTGCAGTAGCGGCCGCTTCGAAGAACCCGCTGAAGTTGCCAACGCTCATGGGCAGTGAGCCTGGGCTTGCGCCGGCCGGGTAACCGGCCGAGGAGATGCCGTACTATGATAGCATCCCTCAATGGCTCGCCAGTTCGAGTACACTCGTCACGCCCGCAATCGGCTGCGCCTTTATCGAATCAGTCGCGATGAGGTTGAAGCGCTGGTCCAGAACCCGGTGCAGCTCATCCCACAGGATCAGCACAGACTGAATGCGTGGGGCCGCTTGCGGGTCATGCGTACCCAAACGGAATGGGTACGTGTAACCTATGTTGTAGAGCAGGCTGTGACAGTCATCATCTCGGTTACGCCGAGACGCACGGGGCCAGGAGACTAGGGCCATGCGGATCACCTACGACGCGCGAGCCGACGCGCTGTGGATACAGTTGCGCGAGCATGTTGAGCCTGGCGATGGAGCCGAGGGTGTGGACGTGGCTCCCGATGTCGTGGCCGACCTCGACATCAACGGCCACGTCATCGGCTTGGAAATCCTGAATGCCAGCAAGCAGCTTGGCGCTGCCGTGTTTGCCGAGAGCGTGCCCATCAAGCAGTTGGTAGGCGCGATGGTCGGCGCGCGGGCGTGATGTTCCGAAAGGCAACGTTGAAACGCACCGAGGTAGTGGAGTGATGTTGCTGCGCGGTCGCGATGTCGTCACCCAGGAAGCGGTCGAAGTCGAGGTTGCCGACACCAGAATCCAGGCCGTTCGTCCGCTGACACCCCCGGAGCAGCGCGCGGTCGGCGAGACGGGCCGGCCGCCCATCGGGGACAGCGAATGCTGGCTGGCGCCGGGCCTCTTCGACATGCAGGTGAACGGCTTTGGGGGGTACCACCTCTCCGCCGAGGATGTGACCCAGGCAACAGTGCGGGGAATGATCGAGGCGCTCTGGGCCGTCGGCGTGACGCGCTGCTGTCCGACGGTCGTGACGGGTTCGTTCGGCGGCCTGCGCCGCTCCCTCGCCGCGATTGCCGAGGCCTGCGACCAGGATGCCGACGTGGCGGCCTCCGTAGCCATGATCCATATCGAGGGACCGTACATCTCTCCCGAGGACGGGCCGCGCGGGGCACACAACCGCGTCTGGACGCGCCCCCCGGACTGGGACGAGTTTTGTTACCTCCAGGACGCGGCGCAGGGCAAGATCGGCCTCGTGACGTTGGCCCCGGAATGGCCCGGCACACCCGGCTTTGTCGAGCGGCTGGTCGGCACCGGGGTCAAAGTCTCGCTCGGCCACCATGCAGCGACCGCCGAGGACATCGAGGCAGCCATCGCGGCCGGGGCAACCTTGTGTACGCATCTCGGCAACGGTGCCCACGCCCAGCTACCCCGCCATCCCAACTACATCTGGGAGCAGCTGGCCCGCGACGAGCTGACCGCCGGGATCATCCCCGACGGTCATCATCTTCCGCCAGCGGTGCTCAAGTGCTTCCTGCGGATCAAGGGCATCGAGCAGATTATCCTGGTCAGCGACGCCTCCCACTTGGCCGGCTTGCCGCCAGGCATCTACCCGCACTGGGGAGGCAATCAGCAGTTGGAGCTGACCTCTGAAGGGCGGCTGCAACTGGTCGGGACTCCCTACTTGGCCGGCGCGGCCCTCCCGCTCGTGGCCGGCCTGGCGAACGTGGTCCGCTACACCGATGCCTCCCTGAGCCAGGCCGTCCATATGGCTACCGCGACACCGGCCCGCGCGCTCGGCCTCGCTACCCCCGCCCCCTCGCCGACGGTCGGGCACGTAGCGGACTTGGTGGTACTCCGCTGGGACCAGGCGGCCGGCACCATGACCGTCGAAGCGACGGTGGCGGCAGGAGCGCTGGTGTACCAGCGGGCGGCATGATCCCGGCCCCATGATGATCCAGGCAGTCCTCTTCGATCTCGACGAGACGCTGGTGGTGGAGACGGCCTCCGTCGAGGCTGCACTGCTGGCAACCTCTGAGCTTGCTCGTCTCCGCTGCGGCGTCGAGCCGCCGTCGCTCGCCCAGGCAGTGCGCCGTCGTGCCGGCGAGCTGTGGCGGGCCGCCCCCACGATCACCTACTGTCGCGCTATCGGCATCAGCTCATGGGAAGGGCTGGCGGCCAGCTTCGTCGGGGCGGACCCGCGGTTGGCGGCCCTACGCGCGTGGGCACCGACCTATCGACGCGCGGCGTGGTCGCGTGCCCTGGCCGATCACGGCGTTCACGATGCACCCTTCGCCGCCGAGCTGGCCGAAACGTTCCCACGCGAGCGACGAGCACGCCACGTGGCCTACGCCGACGCCACGCCGCTGCTCCGGACGCTCCAAGGGCGCTACCGCCTCGCCGTCCTCACCAACGGCGCCCCCGCTCACCAGCGCGAGAAGCTCCATGGGTCCGGTTTGGCTACCTACTTCGAGGCCGTCGTTGTCTCCGGAGACGTGGGTATCGGTAAGCCCGATCCGCGTGTATTCGCAGCCGCACTCGCCGCACTGGCCGTCGCTCCTTCCGCCACTGTGATGGTCGGTGACAGTATTGAGCGCGACATTGTGGACGCTCAGGCGGGCGGCCTCCGCGCCGTCTGGCTCAATCGGTCGGGAATGGACTACCATCCTGGCGAGCACGAGCCGCCAGCGCAGCAAATTACCGGCTTGAGCCAACTGCCGGCGGCGCTGAAGACGCTACAAGGCCGCTGACCTCAGCTACGGCTCAACTAGCCTCAAAGGAACACCGCACGCGCAAATTGACGGCCGGGCTATACTGTAAGTCGGAGGTATCCCATTATGGCCGGTGTGGTATCCGAGCAAGCTCAAGCCTGGCGCGATGTTGTCACGGACCCCGTCGAGGTGCGCGTCTTCGAGGCCCTCGCCGACGAGCGCTGGGAATTGCGGACGATCCGTGGTATGGCACGAGATACCGGACTGTCGCCGGAGAAAGTGCGTGGGATCATTGACAAGCATGCGCCGTTGGTTCGCGAGGCGAATATCCCCGATTCTGACGGTAATCGCCTCTTTGCGCTGCGGGAGAGAGCACCAAGCTGGCGGGAGCACCTTACTACCTTCATAGCCGTGTTCAGCGGCAGCTACGTCACCCCCAACGACACCTCCGATTACCCGAAGAACTCATAGGATGGGGCTATTAGAAGCTGCACTGTGGGGTGCTTTTGGCGGTGCCATCTCAGAAACTCCCCAGTTACTGCGCTACACGTACCAGAGCAAACGACCCAAATGGTTGAAAGACTGGTATTTTTTGGGGTATGGTGCTGCTCAAGGCAGTTGTTGGGGGCTTGTTTTCGCTGGCCTTCTTCGCTGACCATATGCCTATAAACCCTATCCTTGCCATCCATGTGGGCGTGGCCTGGCCTCTGATACTTGCCGAGATGGGACGCACCACTCCTGATGTCAGGCCGGCGGATTAGCCCGCCCTCTTCACGACGCGAAAGGAACACACCACCGATGAGTCAATCGGTTATCCGCGCGGCGCTGCTGGGCTACGGGATGTTCGGTGCCGATGTCGTCGTCGGCTCGCTCTGGGACCTGCATCGCAACGGCATTGCGCCCTACCTCGACCGCATCGGGCTAGACGACTTCAGCCGTGCCTACCAGGACGTGCGGTTCGAGCTGGTGGCGGTCGGTACGCGGAGCGAGGCGTCGGCGCGGCGCGCCGAACGTGAGATGGCCGCGGCCACCGGCGGAACCGTGCGGGGCTATTGGGGCGAGACACCGTGGGAGGACATCCTGCGCGACTATCCCGACCTCGACGTGGTACTCGTTGCGACGCCGGATCATCTGCACACCGCGCCGGTACTGGCGGCCCTCCGGCGCGGCGTCCACGTGATCGTGGAGAAGCCGATGTGTCTCGATGTGCGTGAAGCGGACGAGATCATCCGGGAAGCCGAGGCCAGAAACCTGATCGTCGGCGCCGACATGCACAAGCGGTACGACCCGGATCATCTGCGAATCTTCGAGGACTTGGCCCCGCAGCTCGGCCAGCCGCTCTACGCCCGCGGCGTGCTCGAAGAGCCGCTCGAAGTCTCGACGGAGACCTTCAAGTGGGTGGAGGACAGCGATCCGTTCACCTACGTCGGCATCCACTGGCTCGACCTCTTCCTGCACTTCCTCCGGCTTACGCCCGTGAGCGTCTACGCCGTCGGCCAGAAGGGACGCCTCCGCAGCGAGTTCGGCAAAGACACCTTCGACGCCGTGCAGGTGCTCGTGACCCACCAAGGCGGCACGGCCATCACCTACGAGAACAACTGGCTCACACCCGCCGACTTCGAGGGTCCGGTGAACCAGGACAGTCAGCTCGTCGGCTACTACGGCAAGGTCGAGTCGGATAGCCAGTATCGCGGCCTGCGCTACTGGATCGAGAACAAGGGGTCGCGCACCTCCAACCTGCACTTCTTCCGCAAAGTGCGCCGGCCGGACGGCTCACTCGGCTCGCTCGGCTACGGCAAGGACAGCCTGGTGGACTGCCTGGAAAGGGTCTTCCGCAACAAGGTCTTGGGCACGCCCGTGCGCGACATGGCCGGCACCTATCCCGACGCCGCCTCCCAGCGTTGGCCGACTATCGTCGTCCACGCGGCCAGAGCCGTCTTGCAGCGCAACTGGGAGCATATCGAGGCCGGCGAACCGGCCGTCGCCACCGCCTCCCTCGCCGCCGACTCGATCATCCTCCACGACCCCCTCCGCGGCGAAAACACCGAATTGCTGTAGCAGGGGGGGCAGTGGGGCCAGACAGGAGCAGTCTTGCCACAGAGCACACAATGAGCTACAGAGAGGGTGTGCTGCATCACGTCCAGGCACTCGTCATTGCGGCGAAAGCCGCAATCCAGGACCATTCGTGGCTCCCCGTTCGGTCTGGATCGGCAGATGGGTTGAGCCGGACTACCGAGTGGTAGATTAACATTCTATGCAAAACCGCTACGTTGGCGACATCGGGGACTTTGGGAAGTACGGTCTGTTGCGGTCTCTTTCCGGTCTAACGGAAACTCCAAACCTTGACCGCCTGTTGCGCTTGGGTGTCGTCTGGTACCTCCACCCGGATGAGTCTCATAACTCCGACGGCAGATTCACTCGCTACCTTTGTGACACTCCAGACAATCGCTCCAAGTTCTGCGTCTGCGACCCTCCACTCTACAAGGCACTCCGCACGCTGGTTGCCGGAAACAGCCACCATGTCTCCGCAGTCCGCCACAGCGGAGTCCTGCCCGGCAATACATCGTTCTGTAAGCGCATCCTCCCCTACAAGCCTAGAGCATCGCGGCCTTCAAGACAGGCAACGCGAGAAAACTGGATCAGGTGCGCGCTGGAAGCCACTGCTAGTGCAGATGTGGTCTTCTTCGACCCCGACAATGGCATCTCCGAAAGAGAGCAAGACCGCTGGCGCAAGAAGGGCCGCAAGCATGTATTCTTCGAGGAGCTTCGTCCCTTTTGGGATCGGGGTCAAAGCCTCGTCATCTACCATCACCTTGGACGCCACCGCTCGGCGATTCAGCAGATCAAGCACTTTGCCGGAATCTTGCGGTCGCAGTTCAGCCTACCCCGCCGTCCGTGGTCATTGCGGTTCCGCAGAGGTACAGCACGGGCCTATTTCGTTGCGGCGCAACAGGGACACGAGTCTATTCTTGAGGGCCGGCTGAGGAAATTCCTCAGCGGCCCGTGGGGTACCACCCACAGTGGCCTACCGTTCGCTCATTTCGAGGCGGTCGAATGAAAATAGGCGCTGTATATATGCGTTGGTTGAGCCAATTCGACAACTCTGGATTCCGGCTTTCGCCGGAATAGCTGGAGGGTAAGGCAGACTGGAGGCACCCACTATGGCAGCAAAGCAGCCCAACGTCGTCCTGTTCGTCAGCGACCGCCAGCACGCGGACACTATCCGCGCCGGTGGCACTGCCGGCATCGCTACCCCGCACCTCGACCGGCTGGCGAGCGACGGCGTCCTGTTCCACCGGGCCTATACGACCTCGCCGATCTGCTCGCCGGCGCGGATGGCCCTCCTCTCCGGGCGCTATCCCCACGACAACGGCATGGTGGCCAATCACCAGCAGCGTCCCGGTCCGGACCGGCTGCACTATCCCCGCGGAGTCACGAATCTCGCCGGACACCTTGGCGCCCTGGGCTACGCCAGCGCCTACTCCGGCAAGTGGCACTTGGGCAGCGGTGCCGCGCGACCGGGCTTCGATGCCATGTTGGGCGCCGGCAGCGACTACGACGTAGATACCCCGGAGCAGAACGACGTCCTTCGTCTCACCGACCGCTTGGGTATCACCATCGGCGGCAAGCAGAGCGGCTATGACGTTGATCGCGCCCGTTTCGACCGCGCGACGAACGTCGGGCCACAACTGCTCTCATTGGCGCACCATCCTTCCCACCTCTTCATGGATCGGGCTACCGCGTGGGTGCGCCAGCGGGCGAACGAGCCGGAGCCGTTCCTGCTGGTCTATTCGTGCCGCGAGCCGCACCCACCATTCGGCGCCCCGGACCCCTTCCACGGCCTTCACCGGCCGGCGGACATGCCGCTCTCGCCGACGCGCCGCGACCCGGCCGGCGCGCAGTGGGCAGCCCAGCGCAGCGATCCGTTTCTGCAGCGCAATGTCTCCGCGCTGACCGATGAGCAGCTACAGGTCGTTCGCGCCGGCTACTGGGATGCTGTCTCCTATGTGGATCACCTGGTAGGCCGCTTGCTGACCGCACTGTTGGACACCGATCAATGGGAAAACACCCTCTTCATCTTTACGTCCGACCACGGTGAGATGCTAGGTCATCACGGCCTGTTCGGTCAGTATGCCGTCTTGTATGACGACGTAATCCGCATCCCGCTGATCGCCCGGCCACCCGGCGGGCTAGGACGACTGCACCACAGCGACCAGGTGATCTCGCACGTTGACCTCGTACCGACCATCGTCCGGTGGTGCGGCGGCGAGCCACCCGCCGCGGCGCAAGGCGCCGATGCCGGCGATCTGCTCCGGGGCGGCGCTGCGCCAATCCACGGCGTGGTGGCCGCGTATCACTCCGCCAACTGGACCGACCCGATCACACCGCTGCGCGCCTGGGTGACGGATCAGTGGAAGTACGTCGCCACCTTGGACGGCACCGACGAGCTGTACAACCTGGCCACGGACCCGCTCGAAACGACCAATCTCGTCGCCGCCCCGGCACACCGCGACACCCTGACCACCATGCAACGCGGCCTCCAGGCCTGGCAGCGCGAGACCGGAGACACGTGGCCGGATGTCGTCCGGCCCTCGCCACACGACCAGGCGCGGCGACAGCAGGAGGGCCGGGCGCCGTAGCGCAGTAACCGGCCACCCGGGCCAGGGGGAGACAGCACGATGACTGAGACGACGGCAGACTCTCCGGCGGTGCCCGCCGGCTACGACGGACCGCGGGCCTGCGCGTGGCACGAGCTGGCCGGCGTCGTGGACCTGGCAAATCTCGTGCTGCGGGTGCTGGGCGCGCCGCCGGGAGCGCCGCCACGCTGGCCGACCATTGGCGGCGACTACGGCCATCTCTATCACGGTGACAATCTGCCCAACATTCGCGTTGTCACCCATCGCGGGCGGGTCGTGTCCTCGGTCGGGATTTATCCGACCGCGGTGCGGACACCGCGCGGCACGATCTCGGTTGGCGGAATCAACGCCTTTGTCACGCACCCGGACCACCGGCGTCAGGGTCTAGGCGGGGCCGTCTTGCGCGACGCGCATACCCGGATGCAGGCCAGCGGCCAGCACATCGGCTTACTGGGCACGCGGATTCAGGACTACTACCGCAAGTTCGGCTGGGAGAGCGCGGGGCGTCAGCACACGTGGGTCTTTGATCGCGGCAACGTCGCCTTGCTGCCCGATCCGGCCGGCCTGGCAGTGACGGAAGACTGGCTCCCGCACCTGCCGGAGTTGGTCGCGCTGCACAATGGCGACAATCTCGTAGCGCCGCGGAGCGCGGCCACGTTCAAGATGCTGGCCGAGCGCAAGCTCCGCCACCTATTTGTCGCCCGGCGCGCCGGTCGCCCCGTCGCCTACGCCGGCGTTGGGGGGACGGCCGTGCGGGAATACGGCGGTGATCCGGCAGCGGTAGCCGCGCTGATCCGGGCGGTGTTCCACCGGCTCGACGACCCGGACACTGCCACTTCCGAGCGCCCGCCGGGACAGCGTGCGACCATCGAGCTGACCGTGACGACGCCCGCGCTCCATTCCGGCCTACCCGCGCTGCTGGCCCAAGCGGGTATCCCGCACACGCTGGGGTACATGGGGATGATCGCGATTCTCGACGCGCCAGGGCTGTTCGATGCCCTGCGCCTGCGCGACGTGGAGCTAACACCCAGCGACCACGGCTGGCTAGTGCAGCACGCGGGACATACGCTGGCGCTGACACCGCAGCAGCTGGTCAAGCTCGTCTTTGGGCCGGAACGGTTTCCCGACTTTGCGCCCGACCTGTTCCCGATTGACTTCTTCCAGTGGTCACTGGATCGGGTGTAACCGCCGGCCCTCACCTCCGTCATTGCGGCGGAAGCCGCAATCCCACCCGCCAAGAGAGGAGTTTCAGCCCCGGGGCATAGGTCAGCGCGCGCCACAGCCATTCCAAGGGGCCGAAGCGGAAGCGGGCAAGCCACAGGGGAGCGACCGCGAGTTGTACTATCCAGATGACGACCACGATCAACAGCTGTTGCCAGCGCTCCACCGAGCCGTACAGTCCGAGGCCGTGACCGTAGAAAATAGTCGTGCAGATGATGGTATGCAGCAGGTAGTTGGTCAGTGCAGTCCGGCCGACGGCGGCGAGTCTGTGCCCGATACGGCCAAACCAACCGCGCTGCGTGGCCAGCATCACCAATCCGATATACCCACTGCTGACGAAGAGGCTCCCCCAGTAGTTGAGCTGGTAGCCTACGCCGATCAGCGAGTAGGTCAGCGCGAAATCATTCGCATAGTTGGACCACGCGCTTAACGCTGCCAACGGCAGGCCAATGACTAGGCCGATCAGCGCCATCCGCGCATAGAAATGCTCACTGCGCTGTGCCGTCAGGATGCCCCACTTGTAGCCGGCCATGCCGATCAGCATCAGCCCGCCCGCTCGCCAGAACGCCCAAAAGAGCAACCCGACCGTAAGCCCCTCGATCTCGGCCGGCACACGGGCCGACATTTGCTCCAGCCAACCGCCACGATAGGCCGCCAGCTGCTCGGCAATAGCGCGGGTACTTGGCGACCAGTCGGGCCCCACCGCGGCGACCACCTCGGCCGGGGCAAGTGACCCCACCAAGCTCAAACCGGCCGGAACCAAGAGAAATACCAAGCCGACAATGATCAGGCGGCGCGGCCTCATTTTCCGAAACAGGAACACGACAAAGCCGGCAATCGCATAGGCGGCCAGAATGTCACCGGTCCACAGCAGAAATCCGTGGGCCAGGCCAAAGAGCAGTAGCCAGACGTTGCGGCGGTAGTGAATACCGCGTGCCGACTGCCCGCGTGCTTCGAGCCGATCCGCCAAGAGCAGGATACCGGCGCCGAACATCGGCGAGAAGATCGTCATGAATTTCTGGTCGGCAAAGATATGGCTCAAGCTCCAGACCGCGAGATTGATGCCGGTCAGGTCGCCGTAGGCCAGGGGGTTGAAGGTGATGAACTGTACCGGCATCGCAAAGAGTTGGATATTCATGACCAGGATGCCGAGCAAGGCAAAGCCGCGCAGCACGTCGAGCGCAACGATCCGCTGCCCCGGTGCCGTCGGACTGGGCCGTGTGGTGGTCACGCTTTCCTCCTGGAGACCCTTGCAAAATCGTCATCCCCGCCGCCCCTCCGTCATTCCCGCTTTCGCGGGAATCCATCCTGCTCATCCTTGCATCCTGCAAATCCTGATGCAGACCATCATCGGGCCGGCCCCTATCAGCCCCCGATGCCCGACCGACCCTACAGCCCCTTGGCAAACTGGTACAGCACCCGGCTCATCGTGGCCTGTACCGTCTTAGCGTAGAACGCGATGGGACCGACGCTGTAGATTTCGCCCTGCTCGAAACCGTCGGCCCGCAAGTCGCGCAAGCAGCGCTTGAGCAGCACCGCGCCAACACCGCGTCTGCGGGCGTGCTCCGCCACGCCCATCGGACCGAGCACACCCCACCGCGCCACGTGTGTCGCGCCGAAGCCCAGGAAGGCGCCGCTCGCCGTCTCTTCCGCCACCTGCACGGTCGCCGGCCGGCGATCCAGACCGAGCGTGGCGAGATAGGCCCAGCGCCGCCCGAGGTGCATACCCGGCGCCGGATAGGCCAGCTCGCGGGCCACGCCCTCGTAGAGCCAGATGCGGTCGGACTCAGTCGCGCGTCGAAACCGTATGCCGGCAGCGGCGGCCTCAGCCTCCGCGGTCTCCAAATCGGTTCGTTCCAGGTCAACCACCATGTCCTGCGTGACACCGGTCCGTTCGTACCCGCGGGCCGCGAGAAAGCACAGGGCTGCCGTGTAGCGCACGTCGAGTCCTTGGGTGAGACGGTTGTTGCCGGCGGCCATCGCCACCGCTTGCCCGGCGCCGGTGGCCCGCAGCCGCGTCTCCAAGTCGTCGAACAGGCGCGTGGCGACCTGCCGCTGGCGCCATTCGGGAGCGACGGCGAACAGCTTGACCCCCGCCAGGCATTGCAAATGCTCGTTGGCCGGCGCCCCGGCAGCAAACCCGATGACCTGCTCGTCAGCGGTGGCCAGCAGGTTCAGCTCCGGGTCGAAATCGGGGTCGCGCAGGATGCGGTCGGCAAAGATCGCCTCGTCCAGGCGATCATGCGGCAGGCAGCGGGACAGCAGCCGGACGACCGGCGCTCGATCCCGCTCTTCGTAGGCCCGAATCACCACCGCCACCATACTCCATGCCTCGCCGCGTGATGGTAGCATGGCTGCCGGGGGACGAACCTACCCCCAACCCCCTCCCTAGGAGGGAAGGGGCCGGGGGTTAGGTGCAGACAGGGGCCCCTACGCCGCGCCGCCGCGCTGACTCCACCGACCACCTGGCTTTTGGGGCACCTCGCGGGCAGGCCAGGGCACCTCCGACCAGGAATCGCCCGTCCGCTCCAGCCACGCAGCCAGGGCCGCCTGCATCTGTCCCCGCGCGTCCGCCGCTGCCGGGCGCTCGATGAGGTTGTGCCGCTCCAGCGGGTCCGCGCGCAGATCATAGAACTCGTCATCGCCGCCGATGGTCTCCACATATTTCCAGCTCTCCGCGCGCCAGCCCCGCAACGGCGTTGGCCGCTCGCCCCAATTGCAGGAGTGGTATTCCAGGGCGATGCCGTCGTGTACCGGCTCGTTGCCTCCGGTAGCGAGCGAGCCGATGTCCGCACCCTGCAGCTCGCCTGGTATTGGAGCGCCGCACCACCGCAGGATGGTCGGTACCAGGTCCACGTGCGTCACCAGCCGGTCGGTGCGGTGCGCTGCCGGTAATCCCTTTGGCGGACGGATCAACAGCGGTATGTTGACCAGCTCCTCATACAGCACCGCTCCCTTGAACAGCAGACCGTGGCTGCCTAGCATCTCCCCATGATCGGAGGTGAAGATAAAGAGCGTCTCGTCGAGCTGATCCGAATCGATGAGTGCCGCCAAGATGACCCCGACGAGGTGGTCCACGTAGCTCACTGCCCCGTAATAGCCGGCCCACATTGCCCGCAAGTCATCATCGCCCGAGGGGCCAGCCGGGGCCGGCTTCAACTGCCAGTCGGCGCGGTTCCGCAACAGGCGCGGCCCCACATTGTCGTGGCGGGTCTCCGGGAGCGGCATGTCGGCCGGTTCGTACATCCGGTCAAAGGGGCGCGGGCTGACAAACGCCGGATGCGGCTCGTGGCAAGAGTACACTAGGCAAAACGGCCGCTCGTCTGCCGCCATCCCCTGGATAAAGCGCGCCGCTGCGCGGGCATCGAGCAGCGATGGATGGAAGGCCAGCGGCAATAACGATGAGCCCACCCTGGTGCGAGGGCAGTAGCGAGCCGGGTCGGCGTCATAGCCTCCCTTCTTTCCGCCCAGTGTGACGCCGACCCGTGCAGCGAAGCGGAGGATATCGTTTTGCTCGGGGCCGTCTACATCATAGTCGCTGGCGCGAGTGACGAAATCGCGAAAGCCCCGCCGATCACCGCCGGTCCCGAGATGCCACTTGCCGGTATAGGCGCAGGCGTAGCCCAACGGTTGCAGGTAATCGGCCAAAAGGCGCACATCGGGTGATAGGTGCAGCTCGTTCGAGATGGGACGTTCCTGGTGGTTGGAAATCATGCCCGTCGTGTGTGGATACAGGCCGGACAGGAGCGCAGCCCGCGCCGGCGAGCAAATCGGCGTCACACAGTAGGCATTGCGGAAAAGCGTGCCTTGCGCGGCCAGCCATTCCAGGTGCGGGGTGGAAACATCGGCGGCCCGCACACCGGGCATCGTGTCGGCGCGTTGCTCATCGCTGATAATCAGCACGACGTTGGGCGAACGCTGGCGTTGTGGCATCGTTGCTGTCCTCCTCATCCGGCCGAGCCTCACCACCCGGCCCGCCCTATCCGTCATTCCCGCGCACGCGGGAATCCACGTCCCCCTGCCAAGCGGGGGGGGCCATAGGGGGGCCGGAGGCGAGCGGGATTCAGGCCGAGCCTACCGGCTCGCCGTCTACCAGAGTGTACTCAGCTTGGCCACCGTAGCACGCCTTGAGCGCCTCCCAACGCCTGAAGGCGGCCTCGCGTGGCTGCTTCGTGACACGATCATAGAGATTCACGAAATAGGCATCCAACAGACGCTCGCCTTGGGCGCCACGCAGCGCGACGGACAGGCTTTCCTCGCCGGGGCCGTGGCTGCTCGGCTCGCGGACGAGCCGGACCGTCGTGATCGCCCCGGTCCGGGCGTGGATGTGCCAGCTCGGCGTTTCGACCGTCCACCAATCGCCCTCGAACTGCGGGGTACTCCGCCCCATCAGCTCGGCGAAGGAAACGCCCTCACCGGCCACGACGGTATAGACGATGTCCTCCTGCGCGAAGAGGTCGGCGATGAGCCGTTCCACCCAGCGCCTCGGAGCCGGGCCCACTTGTGCCGTGGCCGCCATCGCATCGCTCCTTCCGATCAGCGCCGAGACGGTTGAGCGCCGGCCAGCCGTTCCGCACTTATCATACCGCCGATTGGGTCATCAGATCGGCGGGTGTCTCGCCCACCCCATCCGTCATTCCCGCGAAAGCGGGAATCCACGTCCTCTGGCCGGAGCCGGGGGGCCGGAGGCTGACAAGAGTAGTTTTTTGTAGGGGCGCGATCAATCGCGCCCTGGGCGCTCGTCATTGCGGCCCCTCCCATCGTCATTGCGGCGCAAGCCGCAATCCAGACCACCTGACAGCCTACTTTCATGCCAATGACCGGTGAGGTCGCTGCGACCGCAGGCACATCGCCAAACGCCGGCCGGAGGGGATACACTGACGGCAGGTGCTCTAACTCCCTACGGTACGACAAGGAGCGAGGCCAATGCTGCGATTTGCCGAAGAGATCATGCTTCTCTTGCTCGACGACGCAAGTGGAGATTTCGCGCCCATTTCCGAGTTGTCGCTGCAGTGTGCTCTCGCGGGTGCCGTGCTGATGGACTTGGCCTTGGAGAACCGGATTGACACCGACACGGAACGGCTCATTCTGCTCGACAAAACCCCGACCGGGGACGATCTGCTCGATCCGACGCTCGCCAATATCGCGGAGTCAACCGCGGAGGGCGAGTCCCGCCACGACGCCCGCTACTGGGTCAAGTTTACGGCACAGTATGCCTACGAGATTCGTGCGCGAGCGCTCGACCGTCTCGTCGAGAGCGGCATTCTCCAGCACCGGGATGATCGCTTTCTGTGGGTGTTCCGCGCGCGGCGCTACCCGATCATTGACGGGAAGGCCGAGCGGGAAGTGAAGCTGCGGATCATGGGGATGCTGTTCAGCGACGAAATCCCCGACCCGCGCGATATTGTCATCATCTGCCTCGCGGATGTCTGCGGCCTCTTCAGAGAGCTACTGTCCAAGCGTGAACTGGAACGCGCCGCCGCGCGTATTGACCAGGTGCGTAAGCTGGACTTGATCGGGCAGGCGGTCTCACAGGCGGTCTGGGACATCGAGGCCTCCTTGGCCGTTGCGATGCCCCCGATGATGTAGTGCCCCCGCGCCTCAGCCGCTTGCCATTGCCGCCCGCCGCACGCGCACGTCCACCGCCGCCAGCCCCTCCACCTCGGCCCTGATCGCCACCCCGTCGGCCAGCCGCTCGGCCGGTAGCTCCACTGCCGGACCGAGCGGCCCAAGGCCGATCACGTCGCCGGGCAGCAGGGTGAGCGCCCGACTGAGGTGCTGCACCACCGCCGCCGCCGTGTGCCGATACGCAGCCGTCGTCGCCGCGTACTCCCGGTCGCCGACGCGCAACACCACCGACCGCCCGGCCTCCCCGGCCGGCGCCCCAAGATCGCCCACCGCCGTTGCCGGCGCCAGCGCGTGGTGCCCGGCGCCGCAATAGCCGAAGAACGTCGCAAAACGCCGCTCGTAGTCCGTCGTGGGGAGCACCAACCGCTCCAGGGTGCCCGCGTCGTGGAGGGACAGCAAGGTCGCATAGCCGGCAACCCGCTGCGCCGCCGACTCTGCCGTTTCCGCATACGCCGGCGCCGGGCCGACGACGATGGCCAGGTGACAGGTGACATGGATCGTGCCGGCCTCCGGCAGCACGTCTATACTGTCCGGCTCGCCATCGTCGCGCGCCGCGGCCGGCAGCAGCCGCAAACCCGTGATCGGATACGCCACCGCCGCCGGCACTGCCGGGGAGTCCGTCTGCTCGATCTCCCGCTGCTCGGCCTCGCGCTGGTTGCCGAACAGCATCCAAAATCCCTGCGGCGGCGGCACGCCGGGCAGCGCAGTAGGGCTGGCGTCGTCAGCATCCCAGCGGTCCAGCGGCGTCGTACCGTCAACGGTCCCCACGAAGAGGTAGGGACTGCCGCCCTCGCGCGCGGCCTGCTCGTCGGAGTCCGGGTAGATGAGCGGCGTCCGCAGCACGCCAATCCGCTCTGCTTCCACCTCCAGTACGGAGCGACCCGACGCCGGGTTTACCGGCTCATCGCTGATACCGTCCCAGCCAGCGGCGCCCAGGGTGACGATGGTGCCCGGCAGCAGCGGGAATCGGTGCGAGAGCCGCTCCACCGCTTCCTCCACCCCGACGATGTAGGCACCCGAATGGGATCGGTTACGCAGCAGCCCATCCTGACGAGTCAGGAGCATGAGATCGTGCGGATCACCGACTTCCTCGGGTGTGGCAATCCAAGGACCCACCGGCCCACAGCCGTCCGTCGCCTTATCGCCGATCTGGAGCGTGCTGGAGATGCGCGTGGGCGCGTCCGTCGCCAGCAGCGAATACACATTGCTATAGCAATCGTTCGTGCAGACGTACCCGGCGACGTGCCGATAGGCGTGCTCGGCCGCGACGTTCCGCGCCTCCTGGCCGATCACAAAGCCCAGCTCGTTGCCAAAACTGAGCTGGGCGCCGGCCGGGAGATAGAGCGGCTCATCGTGGCCCAGCAGCGCGTTGACCGTCCGTATCCGCATGGCCGGAATCCGCGTCATGATGTGCCGGTTGGGATCGATGCCCACTTGCCGGCGCCAAACCACTGCGGCGTTGCCGTGCAAGATGTAGCACAGCGGCGCGTCGGGAACGGGGGTCCGCAACCGGGCGGCGTGGGCCGGCACGAGCGCCGGCGCCGCCAGGATGCCATCCCCGCGCTGCGCCAGCAGCCGCACCGCCTCCACGAGATCACCCAGCGCCGCCAACGCGGCCGGCCCACCCGCCAGCAGCCGACGCACCGGCAGCGGCTCTTTCTCCCGGCCGAGCGCTGGCGTCTCCGGGAACGTGAGACCGGCGGGCCAGCGCAGGCGCGACTGACTCGTGATGAGCAGGTCCCGCGCCCGCCCCACGTCGAGATAGTAACGTTCGTGGCCCGCTGGCGGCGGGTTAGGATCACTGCCACCCTCAAACCCCGGCCGGCCCGCGCTCCCGTCCCAGCCCACCGGCAGGTCCAGCACCACCGCCGCCCGGTCCTGCCGTTCGCGGACAATCGTCGTCAGTTTCAAGGTCCGGTCCTTTCCGCAGAGATACCCGGCCGGTTGATAGGGCCGGAAGCGCACGATAGCGCCGGGTGTGGTGCGCTTCCGGCACGTCAGTACCCCTACGCCACATCCGTCCAGCGGAAGGCATAGAGGCTGGCGTCGCGCAAATGGAAACACAGGCGCACCGGCCGCGCTCGCCAGCGGTCGTCCCCCTGCCGGTCGCCCCACCACACCGCGTGCCGCAGCGAATCGCCCTTTAGCTGCGTGCAGTCGGCAGCGGCAAACCCCGGCAGGTCCCGCCCCTGCTCGTCCTGCACCGCCACCGTCAGCGCCCCACCGGGGGCCACCGTCGCGTTCACCTCCAGCCGGCTCCCGCCCGGCTGCATCAGTCGCGTCGTCAGCGTGCCACCCGCAGCCCCGGCGTCGCGGGAGACAAACCCGTCTCGGCGCACCTTGGCCAACCCAATCGCCGGGAAGTGGCGCCGCCCGGCCCTGATCTCGGCCCAATACTGCTCCCGCAGTGCCTCGTTGTAGAGGGCTTTGGCGGCGTGGCCCTCGTTGAACCCCACGTAGTAGACCCACCACTCGTCCCCGACCGCCAGCGGGCGCGAGTGGTAGAAGATCATGTGGCTATCGAACGTGCCCGGCTCGCCCCGCGCAATCACCGGCTGCCGGTTCCCGACGCGGCGCCAGTGGATCAAGTTGCGGCTCGCAATCAGCTGCACCTCGACGATGGCGTACTCGCTGCCACCGCCGATCCGGCTCAACTCGAACGCCGCGTCGTACACCCACAGCATCCCCAGAAACGTGTCGCCGCTGCGCCACACCACCAGGCCGTAGAACTCGCAGCGATAGTCGTCAGGATGGTGGCGGAGCAGGAGCGGCCGCGCCTGTTCCAACCGCTCTACGGCCATGTCGTCGTCGCGCTGATCGGGCGCCAAGACCAGCATCGGCTCCGTCCAATTGGTGAACGGCAGGCCGCCTGTGCCGGGCTCCGACCCGGTGTCGGCATCGTCTACCGACGTGCAGACCGCCCAACAGCGCCGCCGCCAGGGCACGTCGTGCGACTGTTGACCGATCTCGACGTGCATCTTGGGAAAGACGGCGTACCGCGCCCGTGGAAAGTCGGCCGGGCCTTCCGGGGTGGGGCCGAATTGCAGCATGGCGGCGCTCGAAGCATCGCCCCGCTGGTACCCACGCAGGATCGGGTTGTGCTCGTAGGGACGCCAATGCACGCCGTCGGCCGAGAAGGACACGCCATGCGTGATCCGCCCCTCGGCGTCGCGCGCCTCGCACCCCACCGACTTGAACCGCACCTCCGGCGGCTCGACCGCCGCCATCGCGGCGCAATCCAGCATCCCATGCGCCGGCCCGTACCCCCGGCTGCTCGCGCCGATGATGTTGTTGGCCGTTGAGCCTTCGTAGGCAAACATGCCCAGGTTGGGGCGCTCCCAGTGCAAGCCGTCGGCCGACTCGACGTAGCACTGGTACCCCGGGTCCGCCGGCGGCAGGGCCGGGAACGCCCCGAGGCTCTGGTACCACATGCGGAACCGCCGCTCGTCAGCATCGTAGAGCGCGTTCACCGCCCCCCACAGCCCCCCGACGGCCGGCCGCTCCCACGGCGCTGCCGCTTGCAGCACCGGTGTCGGCAACCGGGTCATCGGGTGCAGCCGCTCGCTGATCCCCTCGCTCTCCGCAATCAGGAAATCGTCAACGAACAGCTGTGTCCGCGTCCCCACCGCCACTGCCCGCGATCTCATACCCGCTCCTTTATCGGCGGCCCATCTCCGTCACTCCCACGAAAGCGGCAATCCCCGTCCCCCTGCACCGCGGGGGGACCATAGGGGGGCCAGCGCCCGACCACCGTAGCCCTCTGAGCACTACTCCAACCCGGCCAGCCGCTTCCCCAGCGGATGCCGCCGATCCTCCAGCGGCAGAGCGACCCGCCCGCCGGTGAAGTGCGATTCATACACCGCGCTCACACACTCCAGCGACGTGAGCGCCCGCTCACCGCCCAGCTCCGGGGCGCGGCCCGTGCGGACCGCCTCGACCATATCGCGCACGCTCCAAATCGAATGCCGCGTCGGCCAGGCCGTGCCGTTGATGGTACAGGCCGCCGTATCGGCGCGCGCCACCTGCTCCCACGCCGGGGTATGCGCCGCGAACGACACGTCCGACGGGCAGTACCACAGCTCGTCTACGCCGCGGTGCGGCTTAATCATCAGCTGCCCCTCACTGCCGAGTAGCTGCGGCCCCATCAGCCAGTCATGCACCGACCCACGCACGTACAGCTCCATCAGGCCGTAAGCGCCGTGCGGCGAGCCGAGATGCACCAGCATCGTGTCCCCGGCCACCAGCCCATTGTCCCGCCGATCCGTCGGACACAGCCGGCGACTCGGCATGATGTCCTCCACGCCGACGGCCCGGCCCTCGTAGCTGACCTGGGCATGCACCCACTCGATACCGTCCAGAAAGAACTCCATCTCGTCAAAGTAGTGGACACCCATCTCCATCAGCTCGAACCCCGCCGGGCGCCCCTTGCCCACCTCGCGGATCGAGCGCAGCTCGCCAATGCGCCCCGCCGCAATCCACTGCTTGGCCTGCCGAAACAGCGGCGTGAAACGAAACTGATGGCTGACCGCCAGTTGCACACCGGCCGCCGCACACGCGGCCCGCATCCGGTCGGCGCGCTCCAGATCGAGCGCCAGCGGCTTCTCGCAGAGCACGTTGACCCCGGCCCCAGCAGCCGCCAGCGTGACCGGCGTATGTAGCGGCGCATGCGTGCAGACGCTGACCACGTCGAGCCGTTCCCGCTGCAACATCTCCTCGTAGTCGGTGTAGCGGTTGGCGACGCCGTGCTCGTTCGCCCGCTCGTCGAGCGCCGCCGGATTGATGTCGCAGAGCGCGACCAACTCCACCGCCTCGAGGTGAGCATAGGCCGCCGCATGGTTGCGGCTGATCCCCCCACACCCCACAATGCCGGCCCGTAACGTCATCGCCCTCGCCCCGCTCTCCTACGACCTCTGCAAAATCGTCATCCCCCGCACGCGGGAATCCATCCTGCTCATCCTTCCGTCCCGAAAATCCTGATTCCGACCATCATCCCCCTATCAGGGCTTTACGCCCCCTCTCCACCATGGTGGAGAGGGGGCCGGGGGGTGAGGCCAGCACCCCCGCCCCGGTCAGTCGGCCCCGTCCGTGAACCGGAAGCCGTACAGCGCCGCGTCCCGCAGGTGAAAGCGCAAGCGCACCGGCCGCTCCCTCCAGCGGTCATCGCCGCGCCGGTCGCCCCACTGCACCGCGTGCCGCAGCGAATCGCCCTTTAGCAGCGTGCAGTCGGCCGCCGCAAACCCTGGCAGTGCCGCGCCCCGCTCGTCCTGCACCTCCACCGTCAGCGCGCCGCCCGCCGCCACCTGCGCGTTCACCTCCAGCCGACTCCCGCCCGGCTGCATCAGCCGCGTCGTCAGTGTGCCGCCGTCCGCCCCAGCATCCCGCGAGATGTACCCCTCGCGTCGCACTTTCGCCAGGCCAATCGCCGGGAAGTGGCGCCGCCCCGCCTTCACGTCGGCATGATACTGCTGCCGCATCGCCTCGTCGTAGCACGAGCGCGCCGTGTGCCCCTCGTTGAACCCCACGTAGTACACCCACCACTCGTCCCCCACCGCCAGCGGGTACGAATGATAGAAGATCATGTGGCTGTCGAAGGCGTCCGGGTCGCCCCGCGCAATCACCGGCTGCCGGCCCCCCAGCCGCTCCCAGTGTAGGAGGTCCCGGCTCGCCGCGAGCTGCACGTCCACGATGGCGTACTGATTGCCACTTCCGAAGCGGGAGAACTCGTAGGAGGCATCGTATATCCAGATCATCGCCAAGAAGGTGTCACCGCTGCGGAAGACGACGACGCCATAGAACTCGCACCGGTGATCCTCTGGATGGTCCAGCAGCAGGATGGACTTGGCCGCGGCCAGCCGCTCTTCCGCCATCTCGTCATCGCGCAGGTCCGGCGCCAGTACGAGCTGCGGCTCGGTCCATTGCGTGAAGGGATTGCCGCCCAGGTCGTCCTCCGACGTACACATCGCAAACGAGCGTCGCCGAAACCGCCCCAGTTGCGGATGCACCTTGGGGAACAGCGCATACTTGGCATTCGGCAGCCCGGGGATGTCCTCCGGGAACGTCGTCTCGCGCAGCTTGGCGCCGGTGATTACGTCGCCCCGCTCGAAACCCCGGATCACCGGGTTGCCCTCATAGCGCTCCCAGTGGGTGCCGTCCGCCGAGAAGCTCACCCCGTGGCCCCCCTGCCCACTGTCGTCGCGCCCCACCCAGCCACACGTCTTGAACCGCCGCTCCGCCGGCTCCAGCCCCACCATCTCCAAGCTGTCCAGTACCCCGCCGTTCGGAGACGCGGCCCCGAACGCCCCCACGATGTTGTTCGCCGTAGAGTCTTCATGTGCGAACAGCCCCAGATTGGGCCGCTCCCAGTTGATCCCGTCGGTAGAAGTGGCATAACAGCTATAGGCCGGCTCCCGCTGCTGGTTGCGGGCCGGATAGGTGCCCAGGCTGTTGTACCAGAGCTTGAACAGCCCATCCTCAGGATCGTAGATGGCGTTGGGAATACCCCACAGGCCACTGGTCTCCGGGCGCTCCCACGCCGCCGCCGCTTGGAGCACCGGCTCTGGGAGCTTGGTCATCGGATGGAGCGTGGTCGCTAGTCCCTCACTCGCGGTAATCAGGTAGTCATCCACCAGCAATTGAGCGCGCGTCCCGACAGGTACCGGTCGCTGCATCATCCTCTCCCCCTTCTCCTCCGCGCAGTCGCCGCCGCCCCTGAAGTATGCCACCGCCTCGCCCCTCATCCCCGCGCACGCGGAAATCTCCGTTCCCCTGCACCGCGGGGGGACCATAGGGAGGCCAGCCCCCGACCGCCTCGGCTACACGCCCCCTCTCCACCATGGTGGAGAGGGGGCCGGGGGGTGAGGCCAGCACCCCCGCCCCGGTCAGTCGGCCCCGTCCGTGAACCGGAAGCCGTACAGCGCCGCGTCCCGCAGGTGAAAGCGCAAGCGCACCGGCCGCTCCCTCCAGCGGTCATCGCCGCGCCGGTCGCCCCACTGCACCGCGTGCCGCAGCGAATCGCCCTTTAGCAGCGTGCAGTCGGCCGCCGCAAACCCCGGCAGCGCCGCGCCCCGCTCGTCCTGCACCTCCACCGTCAGCGCGCCGCCCGCCGCCACCCCCGCGTTCACCTCCAACCGGCTCCCGCCCGGCTGCATCAGCCGCGTCGTCAGCGTGCCGCCGTCCACCCCGGCATCCCGCGAGATGTACCCCTCGCGCCGCACTTTCGCCAACCCAATCGCCGGGAAGTGGCGCCGCCCCGCCTTTATGTCGGCATGATACTGCTGCCGCATCGCCTCGTCGTAGCACCAGCGCGCTGCGTGCCCCTCGTTGAACCCCACGTAATACACCCACCACTCGTCCCCCACCGCCAGCGGGTACGAGTGGTAAAAGATCATATGGCTATCGAAAGCGTCCGGGCCGCCCCGCGCAATCACCGGTTGCCGGCCCCCCAGCCGCTTCCAGTGCAGCAGATCACGGCTCGCCGCCAGTTGCACGTCCACGATCGCGTACTGATTGCCACTGCCGAAGCGGGAGCACTCGTAGGAGGCATCGTATATCCAGATCATCGCCAAGAAGGTGTCACCGCTGCGGAAGACGACCACGCCATAGAACTCGCACCGGTGATCCTCTGGATGGTCCAGCAGCAGAATGGACTTGGCCGCGGCCAGCCGCTCCTCCGCCATCTCGTCATCGCGCAGGTCCGGCGCCAGTACGAGCTGCGGCTCCGTCCACTGCGTGAAGGGATTGCCGCCCAGGTCGTCCTCCGACGTACACATCGCAAACGAGCGTCGCTTGAACCGTCCCAGTTGCGGATGCACCTTGGGAAACAGCGCATACTTGGCGCTCGGCAGCCCGGGGATGTCCTCCGGGAACGTCGCCTCCCGCAGCTTGGCGCCGGTAATCACGTCGCCGCGGTCGAAGCCTCGGATGACCGGGTTATCGTCGTACCGCTCCCAATGGATGCCGTCCCCCGAGAAGCTCACCCCATGGCATCCCTGCCCACTGTCGTCGCGTCCCACCGAGCCACACGTCTTGAACCGCCGTTCCGCCGGCTCCAACCCCACCATCTCCAGGCTGTCCAGCACCCCGCCGTTCGGAGACGCCGTCCCGTTCACCCCCACGATGTTGTTCGCCGTAGAGTCTTCATGTGCGAACAGCCCCAGATTGGGCCGCTCCCAGTTGATCCCGTCGGTAGAAGTGGCATAACAGCTATAGGCCGGCTCCCGCTGCTGGTTGCGGGCCGGATAGGTGCCCAGGCTGTTGTACCACAGCTTGAAGAGGCCGTCCTCAGGGTCGTAGAGGGCGTTCGGGATGCCCCACAAGCCACTCGTCTCCGGCCGCTCCCACGGCGCCGCCGCCTGGAGCACCGGCTCCGGCAGCTTGGTCATCGGATGGAGCGTCGTCGCCAGTCCCTCCCTCGCCGCGATGAGATAGTCGTCCATCAGCAATTGAGAGCGCGTACCCACGGGCACCGGTCGCTGCATCATACGTTCCCCCTTGAAACCTCTGCAGAATCGTCATTCCCCGGCCTGCCTGCCCTGGCGGCCAGGCCAGGGAGCGGCCGGCGCAGGCCCGCGCACGCTCGCTGCCGCGCACCAAGTATGCCACCACCCGCTGTGCAGGCGGCGTGCCCCCCTCCGTCATTCCCGCGCACGCGGGAATCCATCCTGCCCATCCCCCAATCCGGTAAATCCTGATTCCGACACCCCCCGTTGTCCGGCGCCACACCCGCCCAATATGCCCCCATTGACGGAGGTTGGCGTATGCAAGACAAGTCCGGAGCGCACGTAGCCCCGGCTGGGAGCAGTCTCGGCATCACGCCGGCCGATAACGGTGGCACAGCCACCCAGCAGAGGGCACCGGGTCATGAAAGACCTCCCGCCACACAGCGCGCGGCGGGGCATGGCCGACTGAGTGCCGCCTCTACGGCACCGGGTTATGACGTACCCCTCGCTACACTGGCGGGGGCGCCGGGTCATGACTGTCTGAGTGCCGCCCAGCAGGCACCGGGTCCTGACGTACCCCTCGCCACCACGGCCAGGGCGCCGCGTCATGACCGTCTGAGTGCCGCGCATCCGGTGCCGGATCACAACCGCTCCGGCGCCGCCCTCGCCGCCGCGTCGGTCCCCGACCGCTCCCACGTCTCGCCCCCGCCGGTATCGGCGCACGACCGCTCCCGTCGTGCGCCCGTCGCCGCCGGGTCACCGTCAGCCTCCGTCACCCATCCCGCCACACTGGAGGAAACCGTGTACGACCGGCTGTTCACCGCGGATGAGGTGCAGGCGCTTCTGCAAGCGGCCACCGCGCCGGTGCTCGATGGAGAGATCCGTGTACTCCAGGTCCTCATTCGGCGGGTCCTGGCCATTGGCCCGACCGGGCGCAACCCCGCAGCCGGCGGCGGGGCGGCGTTGGCCGGCGCTGGCAGCGCACCGTCCTGTTTCAACAAATCGCCGCCATCGGCCGCGCCGTGACGTGTTGCAGCGCCTGCTCAAGACGCGGCAGGCCCTCGCCCCGGAATCAGAGAGCGCCCTGTTCCAGTTACTCGATGAAGCGGCCCAGTACATAGAGGACCCGCCGCTTCCCGCCGAGCAACTGGTTGACGCACATGACGGGAGAGGAGCACCACCCAGCGATATGCCGACGTTCAAGCCCCTGAAGACCTCTCCCGATCCGTCATAACTCCCCGTCCCCCCGCACCGCGGGGGGGCCACACCGGGGCCAAGACGTGGTAGCATGGTAGGCGCAGACCAACCATGTGTACCGGTGGCCCGTGATACGTACCGAATCCGCCTGGCCTAGTGGGACCTGGCGGCTCTATCTGATCGTCTTCCTGGCCAGCGCCGCCAGTCTGTCGCTGGAGCTGGTCGCCGGGCGCCTGCTCGCGCCGCAGCTCGGCGTCAACATCTATACCTGGACCAGCATCATCGGCGTGGTGCTGGCCGGCATCAGTTTCGGGAACTTTCTGGGCGGTCAGCTCGCGGACCGCTTTCCCGCGCCCAGCACC
This sequence comes from Chloroflexota bacterium, assembly GCA_965238265.1. Lineage (GTDB taxonomy): Bacteria > Chloroflexota > UBA11872 > UBA12225 > JAJDUF01 > JAJDUF01. Next base: position 567,717 of record OZ250185.1, read on the forward strand.
CTCGGTATCGTGCTGCTGACCGCCAGTGGGGCCTGCTTCGCCAGCCTGGCCCTGCTCCCGCTGCTCTCCGACCAGCTGCGCTACCTCCCCATCATTCCCCAAATCCTCGCGTTGAACGCCGGGCTATTCTTCCTGCCGAGCTGCCTCTTGGGCATGGTCACGCCGCTGGCGAGCAAACAGGCGCTCACAACCCTGGGGACGGCCGGTGGCGTCGTGGGGCGGCTCTATGCGGTCTCGACCGCCGGCAGTATCCTGGGGGTCTATCTCACCGGCTTTGTGCTGGTCGCAGTCCTGGGGACGCGACACGTCGTTTTGCTCGCGGGATTCGTCCTGCTCGCGCTGGCCCTACTCTTGGGACGTGTGTACCAGGCGCGGTGGATCGCGGGACTGGCGCTCGTGCCGACCGTGGGCTTGCTGGGCTATACGTTGCAGCCACACCTCCGCCTAGGCCCCTGTAACGTGGAGTCGCAGTACTACTGTGTCCAGGTCGAGCAAGTCGAGTTTCCGGCCGGCCCGGTCAAGTTCATCAAGCTCGATCATCTCGTGCATGGCCTGACGGTCGTGGGTGATCCCGATGCCCTCGTCTACAGCTACACCCAGATTTTGGCGGAAGCGGCCCAGTACCAAGCCCAGGGTCGGCCGGACTTCCGGGCGCTCTTTCTCGGTGGTGGGGGGTACTCCGTGCCGGTCCACCTCGAACGGAAGTATCCGCAAGCATCCATCGAGGTGGTAGAGATAGACCCGGCCGTGACCGCGATAGCCCAAGAGGAGCTTAACCTAAGTCCGGCCACTCGGATCGTGACCTATAACGAAGACGCCCGCATGGCGGTGCAGGAGCTTCCGGCCGGGCAGTACGATCTGATCGTATCCGACGTGTTCAACGACATGGCCGTACCCTATCACCTCACCACCCGCGAGTTCAGCGCCCATCTCCAGCGCTTGCTCAACCCGGAGGGAATCTATCTGGTCAACCTCATTGTCAAGGTCTCCAAAGGGCGCTTCCTGCGCTCCTTTGTCCACACGCTCCAAACGCTCTTCCCCTACGTGTACGTGTTGAGCGAGGCCGGCAACTACCAAGCCGCCGCCCTCGTCGGTGGCCGTGCCCTGCCGGTGGCCGACCGCACGACGGTCATCGTCGCCGCGGCGCAGCAGCCCATTGACTTCAGCCGGTTCCGGTCGTACCGCACGGGCAGCGAGGCCCCGACGGCGGTGGTGGTGGCGTCAACCGACGGAGCGCAGCCGCTGGCCGCCGGCCCCAGAGTGCTTCTGACCGACGACTACGCGCCCGTAGATACCATGGTAGCCGAGCTGTTCACGGACGACGTGAAACAGTGGGACTGGCAGTTGTTGGTCCCCCCGGCCTGGCGCCAGTGGCTACTCTAGGGCACCCTCGCGTATGCAAAGGTCTCCAAAAGCGGGAATCCACCTCCCGGAGCGCCGGGCCGGATGCCGGCAGTGGTACACTCACAAGGAAGAGGCGGCTATGTATGACCAGCATCCGTTCGAGTTGCCTAGTTGGGACGTGTTACGCGCGTTGGATCGGGCACACGAGCAAGGCTTCCGGCGTTTTTGGGCGCTATTCGTCACGACAAGCACAATCCTGAACATCGCCGTCATGCTTCAACTGCGTTGGTGACGCTTATGGAAGGGCTGAATGGAGAGGGTCCGCCCCCCTGACTATGATGACCCTTATGTGGCTGCTGCCTATGTGGTCAAATACCATCTTTCACACTGCATGATGGCCTACTGGGCGTTCAGAATCCTTTTTAAACGTGTTGGCGTACCCAACACGCTTTATGTCTGCGACGTAGGCGCCGGAACGGGCGCGGCGCGCGTAGGGCTGGCGTTAGCCTTGTCGAAACGCAAGAAATCTCCTCCTATCATCCACTTTGACGCCGTTGAGCCTAGTGCCGCGATGTGCCGTGCCGGCAACGCTTTTTGGAAGGACTTGCCGCCGGAGATTGCGGACCTTGTCGCTCGTCCCGGTTGCGGTTATCGCCCATATCTTGCCGTGCCGAAACAGTTGCCTGCTATGGCTACGCATGATGACGTACTGCGCGTCGTGACGGCATTCCATCTGAGCTTGCCTTATGGTAAGGGTTGGGGGAATGTCGGCAAGGACGCCAGGCACAGCATCCAGTCTGCGTTGCATCTGAAGTTTCGTCCCATCCCCATGTAGGCGTTTTTACTGCCCATTCCGGTAAGGCTGGTTCGCTCAAACAGGCGGTGGGCGATTATGATTGTAAGTTTCGTATTCCCCGTCGCCTTAACCGTGCGAGTGGATCATCCCAGTTTTATACGGCGTGCGCGAAAGCCCTCGGTTTTAATGTACCTGAAGGTCACAGGTACCATGACTGGCTGATCCATAAATGGAGCGACTATCGTTTCAGCCTGCCTAAAGACAGTGTTTTGCTGTTGCTAGACAAACGAGCCGAGCGTCAGGCGGCCCCGTGGTCTGAGGAGAAACGCCAGCGCCGGGAGCCTCAGCCCGACGACTTGCCATTCGATGAAGATGCTTTCGACGAAGATGCTTGGTGGGCTGCGGTGCTCTCAGAGCCGGAGCCTAGGACCGGAGCGTAGGCGAATTGTGCTGCGGCTGTTGCTCTGTCAGTCTTTCTGAAGGAGGTTCCGCGATGTCAGCGTCCGGCCAGTTGCCGCTTGCCGGGATGGAGCCGCCGGTTGTGGCCGCCCCTGACCGTGTTGACCAGGCTCAGGTTGACGACATCTCCACTGCGGTGGATACATCCATCGAGCGTACTGGCCAAGCTGACGTTGCCTACGTCTCCACCGGCCAGCTGCTGACCAAGCCCACGGGCTTCATGGATGCCTACGACTTCACGCTGAACCCGTACAGCGGTTGCTCCTTCGGTTGTACCTACTGCTACGCTGCCTTTTTCAGCCGCGATGCCGCAAAGCGGGACAACTGGGGCTATTGGGTCAGCGTCAAAGCCAACGCTATTGAGCTGCTCGACAGGCGCAGACGCTCCTTGGACGGCAAGCTCATCTATATGAGTAGCGTCACCGACCCCTACCAGCCTATCGAGCGGCAATTGGAGCTTACCCGCCGCCTGTTGGAGATTATGGTGGAGCGGCACAAGCCGAAACTGGTCGTCCAGACGCGCAGCCCCCTGGTGACGCGGGATTGCGACCTGTTCCGGCGCATCGAAGACAAGGGTGGGCGGGTGCAGGTCAATATGACGGTGACTACTGACGACGAGGACATCCGGCGGACGTTTGAGCCTTTCTGCCCGGCCAACCACCGGCGACTAGCGGCGATTCGCGAGGTGCAGAAGGACGGGATTGACACCTGCATCACGATGACGCCGTTGTTGCTGGTCAACAATAACGATGCCTTTGCTACCGACCTGATTGGCACCGGCGTCCGGAAGTTCATCGCTCAACCCTTCCATTTCAACCGGGGAAAGTTTGTGGCCCAGACACGGAACCAGGCGTTTGACCTGATGGCCAAAAAGCTGGGTTGCAGGCGGGATAATTTCGCCAATGAGTATTTGAAACGCTACCGGGAGTTCTTTAATGTGCTCAACAACAGGCTGTCGGACAATAACTTGCCCCCGTTGGGCGAGGGCAAGGACGGATTTGCGCCGCCGTTCTAGCGCCTGTTTGCAAATCCAGCCCGATTTTTGGGCCGTTTCAGCCTGCCGGCGGTGGTACACTGACAGGAGAGAGGTAGTCATGGATACACAGCGCCCGGAAGCCGCCAAGCCTCGCGATATTACCGAGCTGCTGCGTGAGGAACAGAGCCGGCGGCAGCCGGAAGCCCCGAAGCCCCGCTGGCTTGTCGAGCTGCTGGAAGAGGCCAGCAAGCCCTTCAGCGAGGAGAAGAAGGCGCGGCTTGATGAAGCCATGCGCCGCGCACAAGAGTTCCGCGAGCGGATGCCGAGTCTCGCCCCGGAGACGACCGAATCCATTATTCGTCAGATGCGGGATGGTGCAAGCTGAATCAGTGGCATTAGCGCAAGGCATGGTCACCGCCGTCGCGAGAGTCTGCGCTGGGGCATATCCCTGTTCGATGCGCTCTACGCCTCGCTGGCCGTGTCGGTGAGGGTTCGCAGGCGGTCGAACATATAAATGCCGCTGTTATGCCCGTCTGTCCAGGTGGGGCGAATGCCGTAGGCGCCAACGAGCTCGATGTTCGTGATCGCCTGGTACTGCTCTGGGCGTAGCTCGGTCATCTCGGCGAGCATGCCCTTGTAGCCACCCTCGCCGATGCAGGCGGCACAGCGGCAATTCCAGCGCAGAAACTCGTAGCCGTAGACCGTCTCCCGGTCGTCGGACCAGGTGATTTCAAGTCGCCGGTTGCCGTTGTCGTAGCGGATGTCAACCGGCTCAATGTCGTCGCTGATGGTCATCGGGGCCTCCTGGCCAGGTGTCACACCGCCGCCGGCACGCGGGCGGTGGCCGTGACGCGCTCGATGGCGGCCACGGCGTAGTCAATGTCGTCGCTGGTGATGCCGTAGTGCGGAACCAGCCGGATGCGGTTGCCCTTGCCACCGAACTTCACGCCCTCGGCCGCCGCCCGCTCGGTGATCTCCCGCCCGCTCATCCGGTCGGGATCAACGTCCGCAAAGACCAGGTTGGACTCCACCTCGTCCGGGTCAATCGAAAGGCCGGGGATGGTGGCGAGGCCGTGGGCCAGCCGCCGAGCGTGCTCATGGTCTTCGGCGAGGCGGTCAATCATCTGCTCCAGCGCGACAATGCCGGCGGCAGCGATGACGCCGCTCTGCCGTAAGGCACCGCCGACCATCTTGCGATACCGCCGGGCGCGCTCGATGTAGGCGGTGTCACCGGCCAACAGCGAGCCCATCGGGCATGACAGCCCCTTGGACAGGCAGAACGTCACCGAGTCCACGTCGGCCACGAGATCGGCAGCCGGTACGTCGAGCGCCACCGCCGCGTTGAACAGCCGTGCCCCGTCCAGATGCACCCGTAGTCCGTGCTCGTGGGCAACGTGGGACATGGCCCGTGTGTCCACCGCCGTCACGGGCGCGCCGCCATCGCGGTTGTGCGTGTTTTCCAGACAGAGGAGCGTGCTCGGCGGCTGATGGACATCGCCAAGCGGACGGATCGCCGCCGCGATATCGGCCAGGTCGAACCGGCCGCGGTGCGTTGGTAACGGGCGGAGCTGGACGCCACCGATGACGGCACTCCCCGCCGACTCGGCGAGGCCGATGTGGGCCGCATCACCGAGGATCACCTCATCCCCGCGCTGGGTTTGGGCCAGCACGCCGATCAGGTTGCCCATTGTGCCACTGAGCAGCAAGACGGCCGCCTCCTTCCCCAGTAGCTCGGCGGTCATCTCCTCCAGCCGGTTGACCGTGGGGTCCTCGCCATACATATCGTCGCCCAGCTCGGCGCAGTACATCGCCTCGCGCATGGCCGGCGATGGCTGGGTGACGGTATCGCTCCGCAGGTCCACTACTCGCTCTGGCATCGGCGCTCCGCTCCTTCCGGCGCCTCACCGCCTCGCCACGTGTGTAGCAGGGGCCGGGGATGAGGGCTGCTGCCGTCTGGGCGCCATTCTACCCTATCAGCCGCCGGTGGGCCGCCACGCTCGCTGCGCTGCATGGTACGATGCCGTGCAGGTCTACACGCCGCGCCGCGGCGCGATTCAGCACCGGGAGGAGCATGCACGATGATCTACGAACTCCGCATCTACGACGCAGCGCCAGGCAAGCTGGCCGATATTAACCGCCGGTTCAACGACCACACCATGGGGCTGTTCGCGCGCCACGGCATCGAGGTGACCGGCTTCTGGGAGCACGCGGACGGCGCCGACGGCCAACTGATCTACATCTGCGCGTTCGCCGACCAGGCCGCGATGGATGCCGCCTGGGAGTCCTTCCGCGCCGATCCGGAATGGAATGCGGTCAAGGCCGCGAGCGAAGTTGACGGCGAGCTGGTCGCGCACATCACCAGCATCGTCATGACCCGCACACCCTACGCCCCCTGACCGGGGTAGCTAACACGGCCGCGGCATCATTCCGGCCCTCGCGCCCGTCATTCCGGCGCAGGCCGGAATCCAGGGCGCCCACAAGAGACGCCCCTACACGCCGGATACCGGCTGGCGCCGCCTAGGATAGTGCCTCTCCTTTCATCTTGCTCATCCTCTTATCCTGCGAATCCTGATGCAGACAAAAAGGATGGTGCCGTTGGGCGGGATAGGTAGGTTGGTGCCGTCTTGGCGGCGGTACGTCAGCGCGCAACCAGGCGGATTCGGGATTCGTTATAGGTAGTGGAGGCGTCGACCGCGGCTGCGATAGCGCGGGTGTGGGGATACTGATACTCTAGGAGGTGTAAGTCGTGAATAAAAATCTTGATGATTTCGTCCTTAAGGAGCGTTTGATTGATAAGAGTATTGAGGCATACACCCTCGCTTTGGAAACAATAAATAGACTTACTATCCAGTATCGCATTGAGAGCTTCTGTCATCTGATTTGCAATGCCTGGGAATTGCTTCTAAAAGCGAAGATTATAGACGAAGAAAACACAGAAACATCTATCTACTACAAAAAACAAAAAGTGAGTCGGAAAAGATCACTGTCTTTACGAGACTGTCTGAAGCGAATATTTCCAAATCAGGAAAACCCAAATCGGAGAAACATAGAGTGTATTGAGGAGCTGCGTGATGAATCGGTTCATCTTGTGATCGGACATATCCCACGTGAATTGATAGGTCTCTTTCAGGCAAGTGTGATTAGTTACCATAAGCGCCTAAATGAGTGGTTCGCAGAGTCGCTTTCCGATAGAATTCCTGTAGGTATGATGAGCATCGTCTATGATATGAGTCCAGATCAGAGTGATATAGCCAGCCAACGCCTGCGCCGAAAACTTGGTCCTGATGCTGCTGATTTCCTTGCCCATTACTGTGCAAAAATTAAGCAGGAATTCGATCAACTTCAGGGGTCCCCTGAATTTTCAATCGGAATTGAATATAAGCTCGTTCTAACCAAGAGAAAAGATGACGCAGATATTACACTTTCGGCGGGTCCGGATGGTGAACCTACCCAAATCGTGGAAGTCCCTAAAGACCCTAGCAGGTCACATCCTTTCCGTCAGAAGGAAGTGCTTGAGCAGGTAAAAGGTAAGCTACACATAAACTCATATGATATCCAGTGCGTTAACAAAGTATACAAAGTGAAAAATAAATCAGAGTATTTCTATCAGGGGAAGGTCGAGGGATCTCCCAGCCAGTACAGCCAGGTATTTGTGGACTGGCTTGTTAAACAAAATAGTCGAGACAAGCGCTTTTTTCTCAAGACTAGAGAAAAGGCAAGGCAGATGGAGAGTGATTCATAGAAGGAGTCATTGAGCGGAAGATCGAGCTTAAGGAAGTATAGCAATTTCGGTCAGATCGAGGCCTTACACGAATCTCTGTGTGCAGCCTACGGAACGGAAGAAGAGGATGAATAATAACCCGCGCGAATACACCTTGCCATCGTCGCCGAGATCGAAGCCGAGCAGGCCCTCGTCGCAGCCAACCGGGAGTTGATCGAGCGGTTCGAGCGGAAGATCGCAGCGGCCATCGGGCGGGGGGGCGAGGGATAGGCCGTCCCCCATCCTGTATATCCTGTCTATCGATGTAAATATCAACATGGATGGACAGGATAGTCGGGATGACGGCTTAGGGCGTAGCGGTGGTGAAGCCGGTGTATGTCGCCGACTCCTCTCAGGGAGAGGGGGAGTCGGTTCTGGCCATGACCTTGGCCTTTTCGATCCGTTCGCGTCTGCGGCTACGGGTACCGTAGACAAAGACACCGGCGAGCTGGACTACTGCTGCGCCGCCTAGGAGAGCGCCTCCAATGGTTTGACCCAGGGCGGCAATGTACGCTGCCACCGCCAACATCGCCAAGGTCACCACAAGGCCGAAGCAGAGGCCAAGTATGGCTTGCCGCGCATCTGAACGTATGGCGACTGCTTCCAGCTGGCGACGGTGTAACGCCTGCGCCTCTGCCATTTTGAGAATGCGTTCGGCGGCATCAGGCACGATGGCGTTGTATGCTGCCAAGGTCGCAGGTGGGGGCAGAGGGCCAGCAAAAGACTCAACTTCCAATCTTGCTGCTAAGGCTGGACGTGAGTCTTCTTCCGAACGTGTGGGTTTGCGAGTATCTAATGGCAAGCCGGTATCGCTGTCGGCGCTCATGGGCGATGCCCGGCAGGAGCCTCCTGTGACTCTTGCAACTGGCCCTCAAAGACGTGTAACGCCTCCCAGAGGTCTTGCCCGGTCACAAGCCAGTCGGATCGCATCGCCAGATAGTCGGCCTGTCCTGGGGATATTGAGTAGTTATATTCCTGTAACGTGTTGCCAAAGTCCAGGATACGAGCAGCACCGCCGAGGAACGACGCTCTTGCGAAGAGGAAGTCGGTTAGAGGTTTCATTCGCGGGTTGTCCGTAAAGTTTGTCATCCAGCGACAGCGCTGCTCCTAAGCGAGAGGATACGCCGTGCCCCTGCATTCGTCAAGCCGCTTCCGATACTATTCCCTAGCGATGCTTAGGGCGTGACGGTGGTGAAGCCGGTGCGCGCCGGAATCCGCCAGATGCCCCCGCTCCCCGGCTCGCCGAATGCCCCGTGCGTCGCAAAGTAGAGATTGTTGTCGGCGCCGCGCACAATCGCCGTCGGAAAGTCCAAGTCGTTCAGCATCGGCCGGGCGCCCTCGTCAGGCCGGGCCACGATGACGCGACCGGTGCCGGGGGTAAAGCGGTCGGTGCGCCGATTGTAGAAGGCGGAGAACTCCACGACGTATAGCTCACCAGCAGCGCCGGTCGTCACGTCCACGGGCATCGTCAGGCCTTCCACCACGCGCTCCACTTGTCCCGCCGGGCTGACGTGCCAGATGGCGCCACTGCCTTGGTCATAGGGGATGGGGCCGAAGTCCACCACCAGCCACCCCCCGTCGGCGCTTGGCGCCATGTTCAGCGCATTGACGCCGGCCGGCAGCCGCCCGACGACCGTTGGCTGGGGGTTGTCCGGCGCGCGCAGATCGAGCCGCACCAGCGTAGCGCTCGCCGCCTCCAAGACCACCACGTGCGCCCCGTCGCCCACCAGACCCAGCGGCGCCAGTGTGCCGGTCAGACCGACCTTGGCGAGCGCGGACCGCAGGTCCGTGGCCGGCACGCTGGGCTGCTGGCGGCGCACGCGGAGCAGCGCGTCATCCGCAGACCCGGTGGCGACCAGCCACACAGCGCCTAGTGGCCAGAGCGAGCTAGGCCCGGCCGGGCGCAGCCGACCACGCGCGGGGTCCGACGGCAGGCCCGTAGCGATCACCTCGGGCTGGCCGTCCGCCGTAATCCAGCTTACCCGGCCGCTCGTCCGGCCGCCGTCGCCCGCCTCGGCGACGTAGAGCAGCCCGTCCCCGCCGAATGCCAACGCGCGTGGATTCGTCAGGCCGGTCGCCACCGGCTCCGGCGGATACAGTTCGGGCCGAAGCTCCGGATCGGAGCGCAGGACGAGGTAGATCAGGCCCAACACGACGATGACGGCGCTGATGATCGTGAAGCGTCTACCGAACAGGGGCTGCTCGCCGTTGGCCATCGTGGCTAGTACGGGCGCAGCATGCTGCGCCCCTCCATGAGGGTATAGCGGTCGCCTTCGAAGTGGCGCCGGATACGCTCCCGATCTTGGGTCAGACCGAGCAGCACGAGCAGCGCGATGCGGGCCTTTGGGCCGGTGAGCTCACCCCCGGCGATCACGCCCAAGTCCCGCAGCGTGCGTCCGCCGCCCGGTGTTCCGTAGGTTGGAGAAAGCGCGCCGGCCGGGCAGCGGGAGGTGAGCACGACCGGCACGCCGCCGTCCAGCGCATACTTGATCCCCGGCACTGCGGTCCCGGGCACATTGCCAGCGCCCGATCCCTCGATCACCAGCCCGGCAATACCGTCGTCTACGAGCCAGCGCAGGAGCCGGTCGTCCATGCCGGTGACGAGCTTCACCAGCGCCACCCGCTCCTCGATCCACTCCACGACCAGCGGTTGCCGGGTGCTGGCTGGCGCCGAGAAGTACACGCCGGTTGGTGTGACGACACCGGCCGGCCCGTGACCGGGCGATGCAAAGGTGGCCGGGTTCGTCGTGTGCGTCTTGACGACGGACACGGCCGGGTGAATCTCGTCGTTCGCGACGACCATCGCGCCCCGCCCTCGGGCTGCGGGCGACACCGCCACGCGCACGGCCGCGGCCAGGTTGGCCGGGCCGTCGGCGCCGGGCGCGGCGGCGTGGCGCTGGGCGACGGCAAAGCACACCGGCTTGTCGGACTGCAACACGAGATCAACCAAGAGGCTTGTTTCTTCTACGGTGTCGGTGCCGTGCGTGACGACGGCCCCGGCGATCTGCGGGTTTGCGAGCACCGCCTCCAGCCGCTGCGCCAGCGCGAACATCATCGCGGGGGTCATATTCCAGCTTGCCACTGCGGCGAACGGCTCGCCGGTCACGGTCGCATAGTCGGCTATCGCGGGCACGGCGGCAATCAGCTCGGCGGGGTCAACCGCCGGCCCGACGGCGCCGGTCCGTGGATCGGGCCGACTGGCAATCGTACCACCGGTGGCGATGAGCCGCACGCGCGGCGGCCGATCCGGTGTAGCGGTCATAGCGCTGTCTCGCTTGGTGTCATCGCCCATGCGCCGCAGTGAGAGGCAGTGGCAGCGAGGGTGTGTGGCCCCACTGCCAGGGTACCACGCGGAATCGCCCCTCATCCCCCTGCGGACGTTGACCATTCCCCCGCGCCACTCCGCGCCGCAGCGTATCACATGGTATCCTGGCGCTTCGTATGGATAGAGCGGACGCGGCGCTAAAGCACACCGCGCTCTACGCAACGCACGTGGCCGCCGGTGCGCGTATCGTGCCCTTCGCGGGCTTTGCGATGCCGGTGCAGTATCCGACTGGTGTGCTCGCCGAGCATCAGGCAGTACGGCAGCAGGCCGGCCTGTTCGATGTCGGCCATATGGGGCAGTTCCGGTTTGCCGGGCCGGGTGCGCTGGCCCTGCTGCAGTGGGTGACCACCCACGATGTCTCGCGGCTGGCCGTGGGAGCAGCGCAGTATTCCCTGCTCTGTCTGCCGTCCGGTGGCGTGGTAGACGACATTATCGTCTACCGGCTGGAGCAGGACGACTACTTTGTGGTCGTCAACGCGGCGAACGCCGACGGTGACTGGGATTGGATCGCGGAGCAAGCACCGGCGGTGGCGCGTCCGGCGGCGCGCGGTCCGGTGGAGAGCCGGCGCCTCACACCGGAGCGCACGTTGCTGGCCTTGCAAGGGCCGCGCGCGCGTTCCGTGGCGCAAGCGGTATGTGCGCCGGACCCGACCATCCTACGCAACTATCGGGTCATGCGGGGAGCGGTCGCCGGGGTGGAGGCCATCATTTCGCGGACGGGCTATACGGGTGAGTACGGGTTTGAGTTCAGTATCCCGGCTGCGTCTGCGGAGACGGTGTGGCGAGCATTGCTCGATGCGGGGGCGGCGGCTGGCCTGAGACCGTGCGGCTTAGGGGCGCGGGATACCCTGCGGCTGGAGGCGGGGATGGCGCTGTACGGTCACGAGCTGACCGAGGACACCACGCCGCTGGAGGCCGGACTAGAGCGCGTTGTCCGCTTCGAGAAGGGACCGTTCGTCGGCAGCGCAGCCTTAGAGGAACAGGCTGCCGCTGGAGTGCAGCGCCGCCTGGTGGGGCTGGCCCTGACGGGGCGGGGCGTACCGCGCGAGGAATGCGCGATCTTGCACGAGGGCCAGCGGGTTGGCCAGCTGGCGAGTGGCGGGCACTCGCCGACGTTGAAGCGCGGTATCGGCATGGGCTATGTGCCGGTCGCGCTCGCTACGCTTGGCAGCGCACTGGACATTGAGATTCGCGGTCGTCCCTTCCCGGCGCAGGTCGTCCCGTTACCGTTCTATCGCCGTCCTCGGCGCCGCAGGAAGACTGACGCGCCGGAAGCGCACCACTGATGGGCATAGGATTGTGCGCTTCCGGCGACGTCCCGCCTAGACCATTGCTATTCTCATACGGAGGCGCGTCATCGGTCCGGGCCGGCGTAGAGCCGGCGCCTGTCTCTAGCAACCGTCCTCACCCTGAGGAGCTGCGCAAGCATTAACCGGCGGGAGGAGTGTATGTACCCGGAGGATTGTCAGTACACCAAGGAGCACGAGTGGGTGCGCCTGGAGGATGATACCGCCGTTGTCGGGATCACGGACTACGCGCAAGATCATCTTGGGGATGTGGTGTTCATCGAGTTACCCGACATGGGGGCGGACGTAACACAGTTCGAGCCGTTTGGCGTGATTGACTCGGTCAAGGCCTCGTCGGACCTCTACGCGCCTCTTTCGGGTGAGGTTACCGCAGTCAACAACGCGCTGACCGAGCAGCCTGAATTGGTGAACCAAGAGCCGTATGGCGAGGGGTGGATGATTAAGCTCCGGCCGGGGGACCTCTCCGAGGTGGAGCAACTGCTCGATGCCAACGGCTACGAGCAGTTTCTCAGCACGTTGGATGAGTAGTAGGTCGAGTAGATCGTCGTTCTCAAGTAGGGCATCGTGCCTCAGTCGGGTGTTGTGTAGGGGCACGGTGAATCGCGTCCCGGGCGACCTGAGAGTCGTCATTCCGACCCCCCTATGGCCCCCCCGCTCCGCAGGGGGACGGCGTGTTCCCTCCCCTATGCTTCAGCACGGGGGAGGGCTAGGGTGGGGGCCAGGCCGGGGACGTGGACTCCGGCGTAGGCCGGAGTGACGGGAGGTGGCTCTATCTCGACCACTGAGACACAACAATCGTATCGCTGTCTGTTTGAGGAGTACCGGAATAGCGCTTCACGTAGGCCGCTCTTCTTCTGCGGCGAGGCGCTTGCCGTTCTGCGTGACCTTTGAGACTCTGCCGATGTTGTGAGCGGGTCGTTCTCCTATTGGGAGGGAGATACGTGGACTACATATCAACGACTGAGGCACAGCGCGAGGAGATGCTTGCCACTATTGGCGTCGCGTCCGTCTCCGACCTGTTTAGCGACATTCCGGCAGCTCATCGCTTCCCTGAGCTGGCTGTGCCGCCGGGGCAATCGGAGTGGGAGGTGTGGACGGAAATGCGCCGTCTGGCGGCGCGCAACCAAGACCTCGACCACTACCCTTGCTTTCTCGGGGCCGGCGCCTACCGCCACTTTGTGCCCGGCACCATCGGCCACCTAGTGAGCCGCGGCGAGTTTCTGACCTCGTATACGCCCTATCAGCCCGAGGTGGCGCAAGGCACGCTGCAATCCATCTACGAGTTTCAGAGCCTCGTCTGCGAGCTGACGGGGATGGACGTGGCCAACTCGGCGATGTACGACGGAGCCACTGCCCTGGCCGAAGCGGCGCTCATGGCTTGCCGCTGGACAAAACGCGAGCGCGTGCTGATTGCCGATACGGTGCATCCGTTCTCGCAGAATGTGCTCGCCACCTATTTCCACGGCCAAGACCTCACGATTGAAGCCGTGCCGGCCTGGGCGCCGGCGGCGGCCGGGGGTGAAGCGTTGCAGCGGCGCACCGATTTAGCGAGCGCCTTGGATGATCGCACCGCCTGCCTCATCATCCAGCAGCCGAACTTCCTGGGCTGGCTGGAAGCGGTTGACGGGCTGGCTGAGGCGGCCCACGCGGCCGGGGCGCTGCTCGTGGTCGCGGTTGATCCGATTTCGCTGGGGTTGCTACGACCGCCGGGCGCCTATGGCGCGGACATCGTCGTCGGAGAGGGCAAGTGGACGGGGTGGCCGCCCGATTTCGGCGGCCCGTCGGTCGGCCTGTTCGCGGCGCGGCAGCGCTACGTCCGCCAGCTGCCCGGTCGGATCGTCGGTGCGACCGTGGACGAGGCTGGGCGACGGGCGTTCGTCCTGACCTTGCAGACCCGCGAGCAACACATCCGGCGCGAGCGAGCTACCTCCAACATCTGCACCAGCGAGGCCCTGGTGGCGTTGGGTATGACGATTTACCTCTGCCAGATGGGTAAGCACGGTCTGCGTGAGGCGGCGACCTTGAGCCTGCAGAAAGCGCATTACGCGGCCGCGCGCTGTGATCGGCTCGCCGGATACGCGGTCGTCTCCGGGGCGCCGTACTGCAAGGAGTTTGTGCTGCGCTGCCCCCGGCCGGTGCCGGAGATCAATCGCGTGCTGCTGGATCGCGGCATCATGGGAGGGTTGGACTTGGGACGCTATTATCCGGACCTCGACCACCACATGCTGGTATGTGTCACGGAGATCAATGCACGGGACGAGATCGAGGCCTTGGTGGCCGGGCTGGAGGCGGCACGATGAGCGATATCCACAACGCCTCCTCTCCACTGACCACCGGCCACCGGCCACCGGCCACCGGTCTGCGGCCGGTGAGCGCCGGCCCCGTGCGGCTCATCAGCGAGGAGAGCGTGCCTGGCCGGCGTGGCGTCAGCTTGCCCGCCTGCGACGTGCCGGAGCAGCCCCTGGAAGAGCTACTGCCGGCCGAGGAATTGCGCGGCGAGTTGAACTTGCCCGAAGTAAGCGAGCTGGACGTGGTGCGCCACTTCACCCGGCTCTCGACGCTCAACTTCTCGGTGGATACCGGCTTCTACCCGCTCGGCTCCTGCACGATGAAGTACAACCCGAAGCTCGACGAGAACGTGGCTGCGCTGCCCGGCTTCCGGCAGCTGCATCCCCTCCAGCCTACCGAGACGGTGCAAGGGGCGCTGGCCGTGCTCTACCACCTGGAGCGGCTGCTGGCGGCGATCACCGGCATGGCCGGAGTCTCGTCGCAGCCGGTGGCTGGGGCACACGGCGAGCTGACGGGCATCCTGATGGCCCGGGCCTATCATGCCCAAGCGGGGCGACAGCGACGGAAGGTGCTCATCCCCGATAGCGCCCACGGCACGAACCCGGCGACGGCCGCGATGGCCGGCTATCGGGCCGTCACCGTGGGCCACGACCGGCAGTCCGGGGAGCTTGATCTCGCCGATTTCGCGGCCAAGCTGGACGAAGAGTGCGCTGCGATCATGATGACCGTGCCCAACACGCTGGGGCTGTTCGAGCGTCGTATCGAGGACATCTGCCGGTTAGCCCACGACGCTGGCTGCTTGGTGTACTGCGATGGCGCCAATATGAACGCCATGCTCGGCCAAGTCCGCCCCGGCGACCTCGGCATTGACATGATCCACCTCAACCTCCACAAGACCTTTGCCGTCCCCCACGGCGGCGGCGGTCCCGGTGGGGGGGCTATCTGTGTGGCCGAGTCGTTGCTTCCCTACAAGCCCAAGCCGGTCGTGGTCCAACGGGATGACGACAGTTACGACCTCGAATGGGATCGGCCGCTCTCTATCGGCCAAATCCACGGCTTTTATGGGAACTTCAACGCTGCGCTGCGGTCGTACACGTACATCTTGGCGCTGGGTGCGGAAGGGTTGCGAGCCATCGGTGAACACGCAGTGCTCAACGCCAACTACCTCAAAGCCAAGCTGCAAGATCACTACAACCTCTACGTTGATCGCACCTGCATGCACGAGTTTGTGCTGGATGGCCGGTCGTTGCGCGAGCACGGTGCGCGCACGCTCGACTTGGCGAAGCGCCTGATTGACTACGCCTTCCACCCGCCGACGATCTACTTCCCGCTGATTGTCCCCGAAGCGATCATGATCGAGCCGACCGAGACGGAGAGCAAGGAGACCCTGGACGCCTTCGCCGCGGCGATGATCGCTATTGCCCGCGAAGCTGCCGAGTCGCCTGAGCTATTGCACGAGGCTCCTAGCATCGCCCCCGTCCGCCGTCTCGACGAAGTGCGTGCCGCCCGCCGTCCCGACCTCCGCTGGCACATGGCGGCGGGTGCGCCGCCGGCCTAGTTGATCGCTTTGCACCGCAGCTAGGTGACACGATGAGAGTCGTCTGCACGGGGATGAGCGGCACCGACCGCCTCAACTACGTCCGCGAGGTGGCTGCGCTGGCGCGTCGGCACGGCCATGACGTGGCGGTCTTCGATGTCAAAGAGATCATGTTCCGGATCGCGGCCGACCGTGGCCAGCCGGTGGAGGAAGAGACCATCCTCGACGCTGCCGGCTCCACGCTCGAAGCTCTCCGGGCGGCGGCCCTGGAGCAGGTGCTCCGACTCGCCGACACGACCCCCCATTTCATCCTCGCTACCCACGCGCTCTTCCGCTGGCGCAATGCGCTCATCCCGGGCTTTGATGTGCATTACCTGAATCAAATTCAGCCCGATCTCTACGTGACGATCAGCGACACGATCACCGCGATCAAAGGGCGGCTCGACCGACAAGCGCGTTGGCACCACTACTCCTACCACGATCTGCTGACTTGGCGCGACGAGGAGACCTTCGTCACCGAGATGATGGCGAGCTTCCAGCGCAAGCGCCATTACCTGATTGCTCGCGACCAGTCCCCCGACACGCTCTATCGGCTGATGTTTCGGCCCGAGGTGCGGACGGTCTACCGCAGCTATCCCATCACCCATATCGTGGATCAGCCCGACTTGCAGGCCGAGTGTGATGCGTTGGGCGCGCAGCTGGACGAGCCGTTTGTTGCCTTCGACCCCATGGCGATCAAGGACCCACAGGCGCCGGAGCGCGCCGCACCCCCCGGCCCTTCCCCCACAGATGGAGCGGAGGAGGCATGGAGCGACGGGGGTGAGGGTGGGGCGCCGCCGTCCGCGCTGACCAAGCGGTCTGCGGCCGAGGCGACCTTTACACCGGCCGAAGTGCAGTACATGGATGACCAGACGGTCGCCCGTGACTATAAGCTCATCAAGCAGAGCGACTTGGTCGTCGTGTACTACCCGACGACGGTGCTCTCGGCCGGGGTCATCTGCGAGATGAGCTACGCCGTGGCGAATGGCAAGCAGGTGTTCGCCGTGTGGCTGCCACCCACTGCCCCCAGCCCCTTCTTCAGCTACTACTGCACCGAGCCGGTCTTCCGCTCCGTAGAGGCCCTCTTCACCTACTTTGAGCGCACCGGCTTGGCCAGCGGCTCCACTCGCGACTGCCGCGGCAAGAAAGACAAACGGCCGCCCCCGGCGGGCGACCGTCGTAATGGTGGAGATGGGGGCGAGTCGAACGCCCCGTCCAACACAGGGTAACCGGCGGCTTCTACAAGCATAGACCTCTTTTGCTGTCGCGCTGGGGGGAGCAGAGGACGAACGCCCTTCAGCGCCAGCTCATGCTGCTTGGGCCGCCCCTATGAGCCTCGGGGCGGCTGCACCTCGACTGTGATGACGCCCGTGCCGGGTCCGTCGAGGGTGGACCGCGGGCGGACGCGCTACCAGTTAGTTAGGCAGCGAGAGCAAACTGCTGTTTGTTGGCAGTTGATTTTGTTGCCGGTGGTTTAGCGAGCCAGCATACCGGCAGCTCGGCTTGCAACCGCGAGCTTCCCTGCCCTGTCGAAACCCGTCATCCCCGTCTGTAGTTGGAAAAGACCCCGGTGCGGCAGCCTCGCGCCGGCAAAAGGCACGCACCGCCCCGCCAGCTCAATTGTAGCATGGCTCCGGCTTTCCTTTCGACCAAAGACTGGGGTTTTCCTTAGGGCAAGACTAGGGTTTTCCATAGGGCCTTGGCTGCACCAGCGGCGTACAATGGGGGTAGTGACGATGTGCATGGCAGTGGAGCTTCTGCCTGGAGCAATGCTCCACTTACTGGACATGCACGCACCTACGAGTGTTGAAGGGGGTGGACTCGCGTTCGTGTTTCTGGTGGCGTGTTGCTGACAGAAGGAGGGTCATATGATCCGTTTCGCTCGCCGGCAGTATCTGACTGGTTCCGCTGCCGCGCTGGGCGGCGTGCTGGCCGCGGCCTGTGACCTGGCGGATGGCCCCCGGCTGAATACCGGGCCGCCCCGCCCCCGCCCGGGGCCGGCCACCCTCCGCGTGCTGTACGGGCCGTGGACGGGGGAGATGTACACCGAGGTCCTGTGGGCTGGATAAGGCCCGATGGACGACCAGACACGCCTGACGCAGAGTGGTTCCACACCACTGCCGCCACCGCTTTCAAGGAGCGCTACCCGGACAGCACGGTCAGCTACGAGATGCATCACGATCCGCTGAACCGAGCATTAGAGCTGCACCGGGCCGGTACCGCCCCGGACATCTTCCAGGCCGACGATCTGCGTCACGCCGACCTGATCCGGCGGCGGTTGGCCCACCGCCTCGACGGGTGGATCAAGCAGCTGCCCCATTCCGATGATTTTGTCCGTCCGGCTTTGCTCGCCGGGCAGACCGCGGGCGTGCAGTGGGGGCTGCCGCTCTTCTCCCGGGTCTACACGCTCTATTTCAACCGACGGGTTTTGCAGGCCGCGGGGTTTGGCCAGCCGCCGTCGACCTGGGGTGAGCTGCTCGACACAGCCCATCGGTCTACCTTGGTGGGTGATGGCGAGTTGGTCCGGGCGGGACTGTCCGCGCCGCATAGTCGCTGGTTCTGGTGGCTGCTGCAACTGACGGGGGTCACGCTCTACGACGGCGGGCAGGTCGCGGCGCTAGAGAACGAGGCGGAGGTGGTGCTGGACTGGCTGCGTGACCTTGATGCTGCCGTGCAGCCATCCGGGGTGGCGTCCTTCAAGCGACAGTCGGAGCAAGAGCCGTTTTCTGTTGACTCCGATCACTTTTGGGGCGGGAAGGTAGCCCATGCGTGGCTGCCGGACTTGCCGCCGCAGCCTGATGACTTCCGGCGCCAGTACGAATGGAAGCCTGCCTCGCCGCCACCGCGGGTGGCAGCCACGCAGCAACAGGATGCTCCCCCACCGGCTGAAGTCCGCAAGGCTATGGCGACCGCGGAAGTGGAGCAGCGCCGGGCGGCGCTTTCCGGCCCACCGCCGGCAGCGGCCGGGCGGCCCACGCCGGAATCCACGCTGATCGGCGTGCCCCCGGTGCCGGACAGCACGCGCCGCGCAGCCGCTGGTCCATGCCCATACCGCCGTACTGCACGTGAGCACGCAATCGGCCGCTCCCGATGATGCCTGGGCGCTGCTGACGATGCTCCTGGAGCCGGAGACGCTCTACTCCTATACGCATCTGCGTTGGGCAGTGCCGCCCCGCAAGTCCATTCTCGGCCGGGGCTATCTGCAGCGCGCGAATACGCAGCAAATGGTTGATCTCTGGCTCCGGTACGGCCGGCCGCCGTTCAACCCCCCACGCTACGCTGCGGTCAGCCAGGCTATCGAGGCCACGTTCCAGGCCGTGGTGGTGAGCAAGCAGCAGGCGCCGGGTGAAGGTGCCAGCAAGCTGGTCGATGAGTTAGAGAAGATCGCGCGGGCCATCACGCCCCCCTACACCGGCACGACCCGCCGGTGAGCGGTCCTGTCCCGCTTGTACTCCACGAGCAGGGCTGTTCATGGCATTCAATTGGCTTGCTCTCGGTATAGAGCGTGAAAGGAGGCCGTCGTGGTTCAGATGAGCCGCCGGCGCTTCCTGAGCGGATCGGCCGCCGCGCTGGGCAGCCTCTTGGCGGCCGCGTGTGATCTGCGTCCGCCGACCGGAGCACCCACGACTACCATCCCGCCGCGCACCGTCCAAGTGCTGGTGGCTTGGCCCGACTGGTTAAAGGAGTATAGCGGCGTGCTAGGCCTATTGGCCGAAGAGTTCACCGACCGGCATCCGCCGCTCACGGTGGACTGGCAGCCCATTCCGCTGACCAGCGGCCCTGACGCGCCCGGTGAAGAACAGCAGATCGAGCAGTTGCACAGTGCGGGCCTCCTCTTCGACGTAGTGCAGCTACCATCACCCTTTACCTCCCACCTCTTCATTGGCGATGCTGCCGTTGACCTCAACCCGTTCATCCGCAGCGACAAATACGATCTCGCCGATTACTGGCCGGGGGCGATTGAAGCTATGCAGTGGGAGCGCAGGCTGTATGGCCTGCATACCGAGGTGCAACCCACTATGCTCTTGCTCAATGCGGCGCTCTTTGCCAGAGCGGGTCTCGTCGTCCCCACGACAGCCTGGACCTGGCCGCAGTTCCGCGACGCTGTCAGGCAGTTGACCGACCGCCAGCAGCCCGAGCCGATCTTTGGTTTCGGTTTCGACGTACAGGTGTTCTTTACGTTGCCGTGGCTCTGGGCGAACGGGGGCGCCATGCTCAGTGTGGATCGCAGCGAGAGCTTGGTGGCACGGCCGGAGGCCCAAGAGGCGTTGCAGTGGCTCCGTGATCTCACGCTGACCCAAGCGGTCACCCTGTGGGAAGCGGACTTCAGTCGGGCTAATGACCTTAATGCCTGGGACCTCTTTTTTGATGGCCGGGTGGCGATGCTCTATGGCTTGTGGATCAGTGAGCCAGCCCTCAGACATTTCGGTCGCGCGCCGCAGTTCAGCCTTACCATGGTGGAGCCACCGCGAGGGCCAGTCCGGTCTGCCAGCTTCTTGAGGCAATTCCTTGGTGCCTACCACCTGAGCAAGAACGCGCGGGTGCCTGAGGACGCCTGGCGCTTCATCAGCTGGTGGACGAGTGAGGGGACGCAACGCCAGTACCAAGCGGCCGGACAGAACGGGTTCGTGCTTCCCCCGGCGCGGCGATCCCTGGCGAGCGAGTTCGCAGATCGCTATGGCGCTGCCACGCTCGCTGCGCTGGCATATGCGCGACCACTGCCGTTACACCCGAAGTGGTACGACCTGGTGAAAGCCTACGATCAGGGCCTGGTGCCGATGTGGAAAGGGGAGCAGTCGGTAGCCGAGGCGACGGCGGCGATTGCCGCGGAGCAAAATGCGATCCTGGAAGAGTGGCGGCGGAAGCAGCAAGGAACTCCGTAGGCATGTGCTGCCGATCTCTGTTGAAGGGAGTGGACTCGCGTTCGTGTTTCTGGTGGCATGCTTGCGATGGGAAGGATGGTCCCATGATGCGTTTCGCTCGCCGGCAGTATCTGATCGGCTCCGTTGCTGCGCTGGGCGGCGTGGTGGCCGCGGCCTGCGACCTCGGTGCAGAACCTCCCGCTACTACCCAGAGCAAGCCGGCGGTAGCGATCCGCGTCTTGACTACCCTGAACGCAGTCCCAGAGGCCCTGGATATCATCTGGGAAGAGATAGGCACCCGATTTGCCGAAGAGCAGCCGCACCTCACCCTGGAGCGCCACGATTTCGGGGTGCTCGGTGCGCCATGGGACCAGCGGCCGCTGCACGAATTCATCCGCGAGTTGATCGCCGCGGGCGAGCTGGCCGATGTCTTCCAAAGCAATGCCACCCTCACCGGTTTCTATTTCACTGAGGGCGCGCTGCTCGGCCTGAGCGATTACGCCAAACGGGACAACTACGACCTCACCGACTATTGGCCGGCGGTGCTCACGGCTGCACAATGGCAAGGAGAGCTGCTGGCCCTGCCTATCGAGATCAGCCCCCAGCTCCTGTATTGCAATGCGGAGCTTTTCGCCCAGGCCGGAGTGCCCATACCGGCCCAGGCCTGGTCTTGGGAAGACTTCCTCGCGGCTGCTCAAAAGCTGACCAATCGGGAGGCCGCGGAGCCGGTGTATGGGTTCACACCCCTCTCTGCATTCGACTACATTGATACGTTACCGTGGCTCTGGGGCAATGGTGGAGCTATGTTCAGCGCCGACCTGAGCCGGAGCCTGGTCGCGCAGCCGGAATCGCAGGCGGCCCTGCAGTGGCTGGCCGACTTGGGGTTGGTCCACCAAGTCGTCCCGAGAGCGGACACGCTGGACGGCGTGGAGCGCCTCAACCTGTTCGTGGCTGGCCGGGCAGCCATGTTCTCCTTTAGTTGGGCGCCCCTAGGCGAGATCACCGACATCCATGGGCAAGCCCCGCGGTTTCGCTACGTCGCCGCGGAGCCACCGCGCGGGCCGCTCCAGCCGGCAAGCTCCACCGTCCTGGACGGCTACCACATCGCCCGCGCAACGGAGGTGCCTGACGAAGCCTGGACCTTCCTCGCATGGTGGACCGGCCACGCGGCCCAGCACTAGTATCGCACCGGCTCCAGCTGGAGCACACGCGCCGATCCACCGGCACGGCGGTCGTTAGCCACTGAGCTTGCCGACCGGTATGGCGCTGCCGCCCTGGCGACCCTGGGCTACACGCGGCATGTTCCCCCGCATCCGCAGCTGTCAGACCTGCTGGATGTGTTCGAGGATGGCCTCCAGCCAGTCTGGACCGGTGAGCAGTCGGTGGCTGCGGCCACGGCCGAAATAGCCAGGCGGCAGAACGAACTGCTGGCAAAGGGCCTTCCCTAGCGGTAGCACGCTAAACGAGAGACAGGAGAACGCTGATGGCGGGCATGAGCCGGCGGCGGTATCTCGGCGGCCTGGCCGCCACAAGCGGGGGATTGCTGGCCGCTGCCTGTGACCTCGGCATCGAGCTTCCTGGTGTTACCCAGAGCAAGCCGGCGGTAGCGATCCGCGTCTTGACCTTCCCGGTCACAGAGCAGGAGACCATCTGGCAGGAGATCGGCGCCCGATTTGCCGAAGAGCACCCTCGCCTCACCCTCATGCAGCAGGGGTTCCCGCTGCCGAGCGCCCTGGTGGCGCCCCACGAGTGGATCAACGAACTGGCCGCCTCGGGCGACCTGTTCGATGTCATCGAGTTCGGCCCGTTGGTCACGGCCCAGCTTGCCGGCCAGGACCTATTGCTCGATCTTACTCACTACATCAAGCGCGACGGCTACGATCTCAGCGACTATTGGCCGGGCGTCGTCGCCGCGGTCCGGTGGCAAGGAGCGCTTCTTGCCCTCCCTACGGAGGCGACGCCCAATGTGCTCTATTCCAATCCGGCGCTCTTTGCCCAAGTGGACCTCGTCGTGCCTGCGGCGGCCTGGACCTGGGAGCAGCTCCTCGCAGCCGCCCGGAAGTTGACTGATCGGGCGGCTGCGGAGCCGGTGTTTGGCTTGGCGCTCTCCTACCCCCACGCTTATCAGGTCGTGCTGCCCTGGCTGTGGAGTAACGGCGGGGCCATGCTCAGTGCCGACCTGAGCCGGAGCTTGGTCGCGCAACCGGAGGCGCAGGCAGCCTTGCAGTGGTTGGTGGACCTCACCCTCGTCCACGAGGTCTCCCCTACCCCTCCACCGCCGCCGCCCCCGGCGCCGTCCGGCGAAGGGCCGGTCGTGCGGCGGGTAGAGGAGATTGTGCCCAGCGGCCCGGAGCTGTTCGCTGAAGGTCGCGTTGCAATGCTCTACCACTCGTGGCAGCGCCCGGAACGTTTCACCGGCAGGTACGGCCGGGCGCTCCGGTTCACGCCTACCGTTGCGGAACCGCCGCGCGGCTCTGTCGAGCCTGTGAGCCTCTTGCAGCAGTCCGGCTACCAGATTGGCAAGGCAACGGAGGCGCCGGACGCGGCCTGGACCTTCCTCGCGTGGTGGACCGGCCCAGCGGCCCAGCGCTGGTATCGGACCAACTCAAGCCGGAGCACGCGCGCCGATCCACCGGCGCGGCGGTCGTTAGCGACTGAGCTTGTAGACCGGTATGGCGCTGCCACTGTGGCAGCTCTGGGCTACGCGCGGCATGTTCCCCTTCATCCAAGGATCCTGGAGCTGCTACAAGCATACGGCCAGGGCCTGGCGTCAATCTGGACCGGGGAGCAAACGGTGGAAGCGGCGACGGCCGGAGTGTCCCGGCGGCAGAATACGATCCTGGAAGCGTGGCGGAAACAACAAGGGGCTCCGTAGCCCCGCGATACTGACCGCTCTACAGCACTGCTGCTCCCGGCCCTAGTGGGAGGGCATCCCCCAGCGAGCCAGTCGGCCCCCGCGCTACTCCGGGCCGCCAGGTTAGGGCTAGGTGTGCCAATGTGGTATAATCATCACCGTGGCACAAAGGACGGCGCGAAAGAAGGGTCGCACCGGGACCCCTGTGAAGCTGATTCTGGCTATTGTGCAGAGCCAGGACGCCGATCGCATTACCGAGACTCTGGTCGGTATGGGCTTTCCGGGGCCTACCCGGATCAATACGGTCGGCGGCTTTCTCCGACGCGGTAACGTCACCCTGCTGCTCGGCACAGAAAAAGATCGCGTCGATCAGCTCATCGAAATCGTCCGCGAGCACGCCGAAGCCGGGGCCGATTCCTCCCAGCCGGGTACACACCGGGCGACGATCTTCGTGCTCCACGCCAATCGCCTCCTGCGTGTCTAGCACGCGCCCCACGAACGACACAGGACTGCTGATCTATGCGCTTCGCCTTTTGGGTTATCGGCTGCCAAATGAACGTGGCCGATTCCGAGCGCCTGGCCCGCGTCCTCACCGAGCAGGGCCATGTGCAGGTACCGGATACCGCTGGCGCTGATCTCGTCGTGCTGATGAGTTGCTCAGTCCGCCAGACCGCCGAGGACCGTCTGTGGGGGCAGCTGCGCGAGGTGGCGCAGCTCAAGAGCGCGCGCACCTCGCTCGTCGTGGCCGCTAGCGGCTGCGTCTCGGACGGTGACGTGGCCGGGTTCCTGCGCCGGGCGCCGGTCGTGGATGTCTACGTTGATCCGCGGCAGCCCGAGTCGCTGCTGGAATGGCTGGCCGACCGCGGCCTCGCCGATGCACCGGATTTCGGCGATCTCGACCTCGGAGCGCTGGTGCCCCGGCAGGGCCTCGACCACACTGCCGTGGCGCTGCACGGCGTCTCGCGGCATGTGCCCGCCATCTATGGCTGCAACTACCGTTGCACCTATTGCATCGTCCCATACACTCGCGGTCCGCAAATCTCGCGCCCGGTAGATGAGATTAGCCGTGAGGTCGAGTGGCTGGTGCAGGGTGAAGGTGCCCGTGAGGTCACGGTGCTCGGCCAGACGGTGGATGCCTATGGGGAAGACCTGCCCGAGCAGCCGCGGCTCTCCCACCTGCTGGCGCGCCTCGACCGCATCGAGGGGCTAGAACGGGTGCGCTTCCTGACTTCCCACCCCAATCATATGACCCTCGACCTCATTGACGCGGTGGGCAGTCTCCCGCATGTCTGCGAGCACATCAATCTGCCTTTCCAGGCCGGCGACAACGATGTGCTGCGGCGGATGGCCCGCCGCTATCGGTCCGAAGATTATCGCGCGCTCATCGGGAAGATCCGCGAGCGCGTGCCGGACGTATCGCTCTCGACCGACGTGATCGTGGGCTTCCCCGGCGAGACGGAGGCGCAGTTCGAGCGCACGCTGGCGATGCTCCGTGACATCGAGTTCGACGTGGTGCATGTCGCCATGTATTCGCCACGGAGAGGTACTCCGGCCCCGGCAGTGTGGCCGGACGATGTGCCGCCGGCCGAAAAGAAGCGCCGCCGCCGCGCCGTCGAGGAGACGCAGCGCGAGATTGCCCTGCGCCGCAACCAAGCACTCGTCGGCGAAGTGGCGGAGGTGCTCGTCGAAGGGCCATCGCAGCGCCGCAAGGATCGGCAGGCAGCGACCCGGCGTTGGGGGGGGCGCACCCGCACGAACAAGCTGGTCTTCTTCGCGCACGACGGCAATCCGACGGGCGAGCTGACTCCGGTGCGGATCACCCAAGCCGCTCCGTGGTACCTCGACGGAGTCCCGGCCGGCCCGACCACTATCTCTGCCTCACCCTACTGACCACCGGCCACCGGCCACTGACCACTGATCGGCGGCCAAGCCGTCGGGACGATCACAGCGTCCGCACGTTGGAATTATGCGGGATGGTGACGTGATGTCCCCGGCGCCGCCGCCGCCTTCTGTTGAAGTGTGAATGTTCATTCTGCCCAACGACCGCTGCAGCGAATAACGCTGGCGCTCATCCTGTGCTGGCTTGTGGGGTGCCAGTCGGCCTCGGCGCCAGCGCCGGTGCCGCTCTCCCCGGCGGACTATTGGTCCGAGACCGCAGCCATCGCGCGCTCCGCGACTCAGCACGTCCGCCTGTTCAACAACGCCCTGCGCGCCTTCTCGGAGGAGCGCTTGACCTTCGAGCAGTTTCGTCTCGCGCTCTCCCGACTGGCTCCCGAGGTCTTCGCGCTTGGTCAGCGGCTCGTCGCCGTGAACCCACCGGAGAGCGCGCTGGCGGCGCATGCCGGCCTCGTCGAGGCGGTGGACCTCCTGACCCTCGCGGGCCGCGAAGCTCGTTTCCTCGCTGAGGACGGTGATCACCGGCATGTGGCCGCGATTGCGGTGTTTCTGCCGGAAGCGCAAGCGCGGCTCGCGGCCTTTAGCGCCGCGCTCCCAGCCTCCGCAGCAGCGACCGTGATCCGACAGGAGATCGAGCAGCTCGGCGCAGGACGGACCGTTGCTACCGTCGCGCGCACCTTCCTGGTGACCCTAGGCCCATTCTCGTCAACCGCTGACGCCCGGCAAGCCGTAGCCACGCTGGCCTTGGCTGGCGAGCCGGCCCTGCCCCAGTCCCCGCCCTACATCGTGACCGTCGGGAGGTATGCTGCCCGCTGGGAGGCCGAGCAGGCCGCCACGGCCAGTCGTGTGGACGGCGTGCCCGCTCGGGTCGAAGTGGAGTACGCCTATGACTTCCACACGGAGCTAGAGCAGCCGCCCAGCGGCCATTACTGGCGCGAAATGATCTGGCTCCAGGCGCTCAGTTTCCCCGGGTCCTTGGTAGATACCGCCGCGGACGGCAGCTTCATCCTTGTCGCCTCCCGCGACGGCGCCGTCCAAGGTTGGCAGGGCGACGGGAAGTATCGGTGGCACAAAGACCTTGATGCCGCCCTGGTCAGCCTGGACCTGGCCGCCCAGGGGAACCGGGCCGTCCTCACCGGCTATGAATCGTTCCTGCTGTCGTCGGAAGCCGAGGTCATCTGGCGATCACTCATTCCGAATGAGCGCGACATCCTCACGCAAGCGCTGATCTCCGACGATGGCAGCCATGTCACGCTCCGTTCCGAGCCGTCCGGCGGAGCGGGCACGGTGCATGCGCTCGACGCGAGGACGCACCTGTGGCCCACCCAGGATTACATCGGCGCCCGGGACATCGCGCTTACGCCCGATGGGTCGAAAGTCGCCATTGCCTCGGCCAAGGACCGCGTCAACTACTTTATCCTGGTGAGCATCCCCCGGGGTGAGCGACTGCAACGCTTCGAGCTGCCGTCAGCTCCGGAACGGGTGGCGCTGACGGACACGGCCAGCCACGCGGCCATCTTGATCGGTCAGGAGGTGTTGTTCTACCGCTTGCAAGACGAGAGTCTCCTGTGGCGCCAGCCGGTACCCGGCAAGCTGATGGCCTTGACACCGGACGGACAGCTGCTCGTTACCGCTGGCCAACGGGGACTGCTGGCCACCTCGCGCTCAGGCCAGCAGCTCTGGCGGCAGGAAGATGTGCAAGTAGCGGCGCTTGCCGTCAATCGGCAGTATGTTGTTGCCCGGACCGACCGCGAGCGGTTGGACGTGTTTGCGCTCGATGGTTCGCGCCTGGGAGCCGTCTATACACCGGGGCGCTTGCTTTCCTTTGCGCTGGCGCGAGATAGTAGTCTGCTGGTCGCCACCGACGACGAGCGCAATATGATCGCCTGGCAGCTGCCGTGATGGTCCGCCCGGCATCTAGGGGGCGCCCGGATCCCGGCCGGTTGCCCTTACTTACGCGGACCTGACGGAGATTGCAAAGTGAAACGAGGCTTGTGGTCCCGCTCAGTAGCCCGCACCTCCGGGCGCGTTGCTGGGTTCCGCTGCACTAGAACGTTCGTTCTGGGAGGGGGGGGGTAATTACAACTCCCCTCCGCCTCCTGGCTATCGCCCTGTGCCGCGCGGGAGGCGCAGGCCGGCTGCTCCTGCTCGCCGTGGGTTGCGTCATTGGCACGCTGTTCCTGCTGTCCTCGCCGCTTGACGCGCAAACGTCTACCGATCCCACTCCCACTCCCGATCCCACGCTGGTCACGGCCTGCTCGAACGGCACCGTTGTCCCCGATACCACCCAGACCGGTCTCATTAGTGACTGCGCCTGGCTTTTGCAGATGAAAGCCGACCTGATTGGGACGGGGGCGGGGGCTGGGACGCTGAACTGGAGCGCAAGCATTGCCATCACGGCCTGGGACGGCATCCAGGTCACAGACAGCCGCGTGTCCAGTGTGGAATTGGACTCCAGATCGCTGACCGGTGTCGTCCCACCCGCACTGGGTAACCTCACCCAGCTGCAACACCTGTCCCTGTGGGACAACCAGTTGAGCGGGCCGATCCCCGCTGCCCTGGGCAACCTCATGTTGTTGGAGTCCATGTACCTGGACCGCAACGAGTTGAGCGGTCCCATCCCCGTGGGCCTTGCCGACCCCGGCGACCTCGCAGCGCTGCGAATCCTGTATCTGTACGACAACGAGTTGAGCGGGGAGATCCCCGAGGAGCTGGGCAACCTCGCGCAGTTGCAGACGCTATCGCTGTCCCGCAACGAGTTGAGTGGTTCGATCCCCGCTGCCCTGGGCAGCCTCGCCAACCTGCAACACCTGTCCCTGTGGGACAACCAGTTGAGCGGGCCCATCCCGGCCG
Organism: Chloroflexota bacterium; assembly: GCA_965238265.1. Lineage (GTDB taxonomy): Bacteria > Chloroflexota > UBA11872 > UBA12225 > JAJDUF01 > JAJDUF01. Next base: position 596,014 of record OZ250185.1, read on the forward strand.
CGGTGGGCAAGCTGGCGCAGCTGGCGCAGCTGGGCCTCTCCTGTAACCGGTTGACCGGCCGCGTCCCCATGGAACTGGGCGCTATCACCACGCTGACGGAGGCGTATCTCTAGGGCAACGACATGTTAGCCCTGGGTCCCGCCGAGCTTCCGGCCAACCTGGAGCGCGATGGGCGCACGGTGGTCCTAACCGGTCTCTGCCGAGGGGATGAGCCGCCACCACCGTCGAGCGCGCCGCGGCCGCCGTCAATCTCGTCAACCTCGTCAGACGACGATGACGACGACGACCGACCGGCCGGCGGCGCACCCACCCACGCCGACCCCGCCGCCGCTGCCCCGGCTCCTGGGCGATAGCGGCGTCGCGACGGCCTGGGAGTACCCCGGTGATCGCGTGCTGCTCCGCATCCACTACGGCCGGCCGGTGGTCGCGGCGGAGGTCGAAATCGGGGTCGGCTGGCTGGCTGCGGACGGTACGGAGCAGGTCCTGGTCGGGTTCGTGCGCGACGGGACGTTGGGGCAGACGTATGCCGTGGTGCGGCGGGAGTCCGACGGGCAGATCGTGCGCTGGTGGATCGCGCCGGACAGCCCGTGGGTCTCCGTGATCCCCTGGGAGCTTGTGAACCGCGACTACACCTTCCCGGTGGGAGTGATCGCCGCGATCCCCTTGGACGAGCAGCACCCGCAGCCGCACCAGCTGGCGCGGCGCTTCGATGGGGGGGTGCTCGATGGGATGGATAACCGCATCTTTGCCTACAGTGCCGACCGGAGCCAGTGGCGGCACGTGCCGGACGTGGCGACGTTCCAGGCGCTCGGCTTCTACTGGTGCGACGTGACGGCGGCGGATGCCGACTTCTTCGCGCGGATCACCCTGGGGCCACCCTACCCGGCCAGCAGTGTGCCGGCCCGGTCGGACTACCCCAACTGCCGGATGTAGAGCAGTAGTCAGTGGAGCGGGGGAGTCTGCCGCCCGTCATTCCCGCGCAAGCGGGAATCCACGTCCCCCGGCCGCTGGACTGCGGCTTTCGCCGGAGTGACGCTGGGCGGAGCGGCAGCCTTGCGCCGCTGGGCTTATTCCGCTTGCTGCCGGCGGAGCCGCTCCCGCAGCCGCCGCAGCTCGGCTTCGGCCGTCAAGCGGGCCGCGCGTTCGGCTGCGGCACGGTCTTCAGCCCCGGCGGCACGGTCCTCGGCCGTCAAGCGGGCCGCCCGCTCGGCTGCGGCACGGTCTTCAGCCCCGGCGGCACGGTCTTCGGCCGTCAAGCGGGCCGCCCGCTCGGCAGCGTGCTGGGCTTGCAGCTCGGTCGGGGTGGGCAGATACGCGCCGGCCACCGGATCGTACACCCGCAGGTGGCCCTCGTCCCAACACAGGTCCAGCCCCAACACCGGGCTGTGGCCCCAGATCAACCCCCCCGGCTCCGCAGTGATCCGGAGCGGCTCGTATACGCCGTTGACCAGGCGCTCCCCGGCCAGCGCCACATCGTGATACCGGCCCCCGGTGTGGTCGAACCGCCAGTATTCGCCCACCCCATAGCCCGCGTACCCGGCCCGCTTGACCGTGTAATCGCGCCGCCCGGTGCTCCGCGAGGCCACTTCCAGCACAAAGTCCGGCGGCTGGCCCACTTCACTCAGCACATAGCCGTTGCGCGCCACGATGGCGGCGGGATTGACCCCGAACGCGACCATGCAGTCCGGCGCCAGCCGCTCCGCATCGTTGCCGGCCTCGTGCCGGAGGTAGCCCGCGCCACAGATCAGCACGTCGGCGCGCGGGGCAAAGTGGGCTTGCAGGACACTGTCGAACGCCACGATCCGGAGGTGTTGCTGCATATCGGGTATCCGGGGCGGATCGGGGAGCGGCTCCAGGTGCGCGAACTCGCCGGGTGGTGGTGGGCGGAGGGCGATCTTGGTTGCCATCGGGGGCCTCGTGCGGGATAGCCGGTTCGCGCGGTAACGGTATGGGACGACCCGGCAGCAGCAGTATAGCCGACCGGGAGCCGCGGCGTCGGTCAGAGGCGTTGCGGCCGGCCGGTGCGCGCCGCCTCCTGCAAGGCGTTGCAAATCACGACGGTCCGCACTCCGTCGCGGACCGTGCAGAGGGGCTCTCCATCGGTGCGGATCGCTTCGAGCAGGCTCATCAGCATCGGGTACGGCCCGATCACTTTGCGCCGCTCCGCTTCCGATAGCTCATTGGCATCAACGTAGGCCAGCTCGCAGCCGCCGAAGTCTACCCGGCTGGTGTGCTCCGTAAACACCGCGCTGCGCTCGCCATCCCATACCTCGTGAAACCACTTCGACACGAACGGATTGAAGCCTTGATCGCAGCTGATGACGGTGGAGAGTGACCCGTTGCGCCACAGGATCGTGCCGACGAGTGCATCAGGCCCCGCCGTCGTGTTCTTGGTCTCCGGCTCGAACAGCCGACCTTCGGCATAGACTCGCTCCGGCTCGCTGTCCATCAGGTAGGTCAGCAGGTCAACGGTATGGCAGGCCGTGTTGGTCAGCAGGCCACCCTCGTCTATGCCGTCTATCTTGCTCCAGATGCGGTGGTGGTACGTCTGTTGCATGGCCAGCTGGCCGTGGCTCAGGCGGGGAGAGGGGATCAGCTCCTTGGCCTTTTGCACCGCTGGCGATGCCCGAAACTTGTGGTCTATGACCACCTTGACCCCCGCCCGTTCGACGGCCTCGGCCACCTCGACCGCCTGCTGCCAGGTCAGGCATAAGGGCTTCTCCAACAGCATATGCTTGCCGGCCTGCGCCCCGGCGATTCCGAGGCGATGATGCGCCAGGCTGTGCGTCGGCATCATCAACAGCTCGATGCTGTCGTCGCGCATGATCCGGTCGGCATCGGTGGTGGCGTAGCGTCCCCCGAACTCGTCGCACGCCTGCTGTGCCGCCTCCAGCTTGATATCGCAGAAGCCGACCAGCTCCAGGCCAGCCAACTGGGCCGCGCGAGCCTGCATGTGCCCCATATTGCCACAGCCGATGAGTGCCGCCTTCATCGTTGCCATCGTCTTACTGTACTCCTGTCCCTCGGTGCGTTGCCATTCAGGCTGTACTTGCTGCTTGGGCTTGCTCCACCAGCCGGAGCGTATTGGCGTAGCTGCGGCGCATCGCGTCCGCCTGCGTCCCGCCAGGGGGCCGGTAGTGCGTGGCCACCGCGATAACGATGTCGGTGTGGTCGCGGGCGAAGGTGCGGAAGAGCGCCGCGTAGTCCACGTCCCCGGTGCCGACGGGCACATACGCAAACCGACACGCCGGCCCGTCATGCACGCGGAGGTCCTTCAGGTGCAGACTGGTGAGGTAGGGCTTGAGGCGCCGGTAGCCGGCCGTGATGGTGTCCACTTCCCCGGAGTTGTAGTTATCGGCCGGTCCCCAGCGGCACCGCAGCCGCGGCGAGCCGACGCGCACCATGATCCGGCAGAAGTTGCGGCTCGTGTTGGTGTAGTTCCAGGGCATCATCCCGATGGCGATGTCCGTAGCGTGGCGCTCGGCAAGCTCGGCCACGATACTCCACGCTTTGACGAGCTTGTCCTGCGTCGCCGGAGGGATGTCCCCGCCGCCCGTGGCATAACGCTGCGGCCAGGTCGGGCTGACCCGCTGGCCCTGCTGATACTCGCCGGGCCAGGCGAAACCGTGGACCCGCACGTTCGCGCCGCCGACGCCCTGGCAGAAGTCTATGCTCCGGCGGACGAGATCGAGGTCGTGCCGGAAGGTGGGATGCGTGGGGATATCGGCTAAGGCGAGCTCGTCAATGTGTAGCTCCTTGAAGGGGTTGGGCGTGCAGCCGACGCCGTGTACCTGGAGGCCGTGCGCCTCAAGCTGGCGGCGGTAGGGGGCTGCGCCGGCCGCGCTGAGGTGCGCCTGGTCGTTGACGAAGAACTCGGCGTAGGCGGCGCCTAGCTCCTGGGCCAGCGCGGCGGCCCGCTCGAATGACTCGCCCGTCTCACTGAGGTTGACACCCAGCTTGAACGTGTAGCTGCCGGTCATGGGAGCGACATCCTACGTCGGCAAGGCGCCGGGCGTATTCCAGCGCATCCGCGCCTGGTAGAACAGTGGCGCGTAGGAGGTGCCGTACAAAGGCTTGTCGCCCCGGCCCTCGGCGGCTGCGCCTCGGTTCTGGTCCTTCGGCCGCGGTAACGGCCCGCCCAAATGCGTCTCCAGCCGCCGCTGCATCGTGGCAGCGACCTCCGGCCGGTCGTTGTGGACGTTGTGTCGTTCCTCGGGATCGGCCTGCACGTCGTACAGTCTGGGGGTTGGGTCCTCCTCGTCCCAGGCGGTCATGTAGTTCCACCGGTCGTCCCGCACCGCGGCATATGGTCCCCAGCCGGTCAGAATGTAGTCGCGCAGCGCGGTCTGCTTGCCGGTCACCAACGGCCAGACGCTGCTGCCTTGCATCCCCTCGGTCGCAGCGGACAGCCCGGCCAGGTCCAGGATCGTCGGCGCGATGTCGTGGTTCTGGGTGAAGGCGTCAATGTCACGGTCTCGGAACGACCGGTCGGGGTGCCGAATGGTCAGGTTCAGCTGGGTGTTGAAGGGGTACAGCTCCGAGCCGCGCTTGCCCAGCCCGGTGCGGTCGGCTAGCTCGGTACCGTGGTCGGAGGTGAAGATCACGACGGTCGAATCGGTCAGCCCCAGTTGGCCCAGCCGCTCCAAGAACATGCCGATCCATTTGTCCGTAAAGGTCACCTCGGCCATGTAGCATGCGACGTAGTAGTCCACGAACTCTTGCGAGAGACCGGCGACGGAGTCGCCGCTGATGTCGGAGTGCAACGACGGGTTGAGGATGTGCTTGGGCTGCTGATACTTCGGCCCGGTCCAGGCAGTATTGTAGGGCTGGATGTAGGTCACCGGGGGGTCGAAGATTTCATGGGTCTCGAAGCAGTCGAGCCACAAGAAGAAGGGGCGGTTGCGCGCGTTGTCCTCGATCCACCGGCACGCGGAGGAGAAGACTCTGGGTGCAAACCAGTCGGCCTCCTCCCGGCGGTCGCGGATGTTGTGGAGGTATTGCAGCACCTGGCCCTCGCTGTACAGAGTGGCGTCGGGGTGCTGCGGTGGCTTGGGCACGTAGTCGCCGAAGTAGTCTTTGAAGAGGTCCTGTACGAGGTCCCACGAGCCAGTCTTCCAGCTATCGCTCGTTTGGCCGCGAACGTGCTCGAAGGTCAGGAACCCCCGCGAGAAGTTCATATTGGGCTTGAACATATGGGGCGTGTCGCCGATTAACCCCGTGCTGTAGCCATTGCGGACCAGAGTTTCCGCGACCGTAGGATATTCGTCGGGGATTTCGTGCCAGCCATAGTAGCCCAAGACGCTGGGGAAGAAGCGCATCCCGGTGAAGCAGCCGTTGCGGACTTGGAGCGTGGCCTGCGCTTCACCAAAGCAGCGCGTGAAGCGGACCGATTCGGCGGCAAGCTGGTCGAGGGCTGGGGTTTTGACGTGACTCAGCTTGTGGCCCGGCCCCACAATATCCGCACGGAAGGTGTCGAGGCAGATCACGACGATGTTGAGCGGGCCCATTGCAACTCCTCTTCCCATGTCGTAGCGTGGCCACCACCATCATCCTCTCCCGTCCGTCTCAGGCGGAAACGCCGGGGAAGGGCGCCATCGGCGCCTACCGGGTCGCTGCGGAGGCGGCGGCAACGCTCGCTGCCGCTCTCTGCAGCGACTCCGATACCAGCGAATCTGCTCCCTCCTCCCGTCGCAACGGGGGCCGGGCCGGGTAGGAGGCCGTGACCTCCCACACGGTAGTACGTTGTGGTTGGCGCTGGAAGGATCTCGACGCCTAGCCGGCCGTGCGCCGCTCGAAGTCGTCCATCTTCGCGTTGACCGTCCGCACCAGCTGGTCGAGGTCATCCTTCACCGCGCGCGGCTCCTTCTGGATGCCCTGCATCGTGGTGTTGATGTCGCCGATATACTGCCCGAACTCGGGGTGAGTCGGCCGGTAGGCATGCTCCAGCGTATCCACAAAGGTCTGGAACTGCGGCACGTCCTTCAGGATCTGCTGGTACTCCGGCACCTGGAGGATGGACCTGCGGGCCGGCAGGAAGTGGATCACCGAGGTGTAGTGCGCTGCCGGTTCCGTCGAGGTGATCCAGCGCAAGACTTGCCAGGCCGCTTCCTGCTGCTCCGGGTTGGTCTTGAACATCACGTCATTCGAGCCAAAGGTCCCGGTGAAGGCCTGCTTCTTCGTGGGCGCCGGAGTGATGTACATGTTCTCCAGCCCCCCGATGTCTTCCGCCCACTGGACGATGCGGTAGGCGCTCGTCTCGTAGAACTTGGCAATAGTGCCGCGTCGAAAGGCGGGTGGCTCCTGGTCGGTAGCTTTGAAGTAATCCCCGTGCGGCGTATGGACCTGGTGCTTGTGGACCAGATCCGAGAAGTACTGCGCCGCCTCAATCCCTTCGGGGCTGTTGAACAACGACTGCGTGCGGTCCTTGTTGAAGATCTCGCCACCAGCCTGCTTGAGCAGGTTGACGAGCTGCACCCAGCCAGCCATGCCGCCGATAGCCCACTTACCCGACTCCTTGCCCGGACCCAAGTGGGCCTGGATCGCCTTCAGGTAGTCCGCCCAATCATCCCAGGTGAAGCCGGCCTTCAGAGGCTCCAAGCCCGCCTCCCGCACAATGCCGAGGTTCGTGTAGGGCAGGTCGGCGTTCGTCTCGTTCGGTACGGACCAGAGATTACCCCGCCACATGCACGAGTTCAGCAGGTGGGGATAGAAGTCACCCATGTTGGCGGAATACTCGCGGTCCTGCTTGATAAAGTCGCTCAACTCCACGGCCATCCCCTGCACGCCCCAGCCCAGTGTCCAGCGGAAGGAGTGGTGATGCAAGTCGGGATGGGTCCCCGCGGCGTAGTTGGCGATCACCTTGGCGGTAGTGTTAGCCCCCTGGCCGGACACCGGCTCCAGGGAAAAGGTGACGTTGGTGCCCATCGCGTTCCACCGGTTAGCTAGGTCCAGCCAGCCGGTGCCGCGCTCGCTCATGTTGCCGCCCCGCCAGAACAAGGTCCAGATAGTGACCCGCCGCTGCGGCGCGGCCGCGGCGGCACCTCCACCCGCTTCTCCACCACCTTCTCGACGATCACCGGCTTCTCGACGGTGACTACCTTCTCGACGACCACCGGCTTCTCGACAGTGACCACCTTCTCCTGCACGACCGTCTGCGACTGCCCGGCTGCCCCGGACGCACCCTTCTGGCCGGCGGCGCCGGTCGCGCCACGCTCACCCGGCGCCCCCGCTGCCCCCGCTGGCCCCGCTGGCCCTTGGATGTAGCGGACTTCGACCTCGCCACAGGCGGCGGCTAGCAGACCGCCCAACGCGGCTGCCGCGCCTCCTAGATACTGTCGGCGGATGACGCTTGCCATTGGCTTCTCCCCATCGCCACTCGCTCCCCACAGGGGAGCGGCTCATGCGCTCGCCCAGTGACGCCGCGCCCGGCGAGCAGTCAGGCGCCCCGCCCGTACCGCTTGCTACCTGGCAACACGGCAGTGGCTACAGCATACAGCGAGGGAAGACTGCTGACAAGCATAGGCCAGCTATCGGCCCTAGTTAGGCTGCGGTTTCCGAGAACCCCAGGCCACGCGCTTTGAGCGAGACGAACCGTTGGGCGCCGATGATGATGTGATCCAGCAGTTCGATGTCGAGTAGCTGGCCGGCGCGGTAGGTGTCGCGCGTCACCTGCACGTCGTCCGGCGACGGCGTGGGGTCGCCGCTGGGATGGTTATGCACAACGATGATCGCGGCGCTGTTCTGCCGGACGGCATCGCGGAAAAGCTCACCGACGCGAATAGGGCTGGCATTCAGGCTGCCGATATAGACTTCGCGGATGGCCGCGACGCGGTGCTTGGTGTCGAGCAGCACCACGCGCAGATGCTCCTGCTCGAAGGCTGCCATCTCCGGCATCAGCAGGTTGGCGATGTCCTCGGGGGCACGCACGGCCAGGCGCTCTTCCGGCTGCACGACCACCAGGCGCCGGCCCAGCTCGAAAGCGGCCAACAGTTCCACGGCCTTGGCCGGCCCAACGCCGGGTAACTGGGACAGCTCCGCGGCCGAAGCCTGCGCCAGACGGGTCAGCGCACCGAACTGCGCGAGCGCATGCGTCGCCAAGTCCAGCACATTTTGTCTTCTCGTGCCGCTGCGCCAGATAATGGCGATCAGCTCTGCCGTGGCTAATACCGCCGGCCCGTACTTCTGCAACCGCTCGCGGGGGCGCTCCTGGAGCGGGATTTCGCGGATGCGCGGGCTATACGCGGGGGCACCGTGCGCGGCAGCCGCCGGTGGTGGCACCGCTGCGGGGTTGGTGTTGAGCGGCCCTGTCGGTGTAGGTGGCCCGACTGCCGCGGTCGCGCCGTTGCGCCGGAGCGCCGGCATGGATGTAGCTGCACGTCCACTGTTCACTACGGTTCACCCTTTGCGCGAGCATGGGCGGCTGGCCTAGCCGCTTGCCCGGAGGAGTATACTAAATAATACATATGCTGTCCAGCGTTTCGAGTTGGGTCCAACACCGGTCCCCCTTTGCCCTCCCGCGTGCGCGGGAATCCCTGTCCCCCCGCTTCGCAGGGGGACCATAGGGCCATCCCGGTCCCCCTCACAAGGCCAGCTCTTTCCCGCGACCAGAAACCCACCCCCCAGGCCATTGTCATTCCCCCGCCCCCACCCAATATGACCTACCGTTGGGAAGTGGCAGATGCAAGACTATCCTGGAGCACCGGGCACCGCCCGGAAGGAGCACACGCGCACCATCGTGCCGCCCGCCCGCGGTGGCGTCGCCACCCAGCCGAGGGCGCCGGGTCATGGCAGACCCCCCGTCGCGCAGCGTGCAGCGGGGCATGACCGTCCGCGCGCCACCCCACAGGCGCCCAGGACGTACCCCGGGCTACCCTGGCCCAGGTGCCGGGTTCTGATCGTCCGTGCGCCGCGCCGAGCGTGCCGGTCCCGGACCGGTCCATGAGCGACCCCCCGTCGCGCAGCGTGCGGCGGGGCATGACCGTCCGCGCGCCACCCCACACCATGACGTACCCCCGCCACCGCGGCGCGGGCGCCGGGTCATGGCCGTCCGTGCGCCGCGCATCTGGCGCCGCCAGGACACGCCCTGGCGGACCGCACTACCGTGCCTAGCGCCACCGCTCCCTTGCCGGCGAGCGTGCGCCGGCTGCTCCAGGTGGTCTTGCCCCGCGTCCCTGCCACTCCCCACACCCGCACCTACCCGCCATCCCACCAGAACACCGCGAACAACCGCGCCGCGTACTCCTGCACTCCCACCTACCGACTATCCCGTTCCACCACCCACAAAGTGCATCCTGCCACCCAGGTACCGCCCCGCCCGCAGACCTGCTCCGTCGCGGGCGCTGGCTGCCCACCCCCGCGCCACTCGCGCGCCCCGCCTATGGCCCCCCACTACGCCGGGCGACGGTCCATCCCCTCCCCTGGAGCTTGCTCCGGGGGAGGGCTAGGGAGGGGGCCACCGCCCACTGGCAGCCCCTAGGTGGTTGCCCCGACGGCGCCTCCGGTATGATGCCGCCTCATGCCTCGTTCTTCTGCCGGGCCGGGAGCGGTGGACGCGCTGCCTCCGCTCGCGCCGCGGATCGGACTGGCAGCGCTGGCCGCCCGCGTACTCGCGGCCGCCATGCGGCGCCTGGGGCGCGGCGGCACGGCTCTACCGGGCCTGGTCGCCGAGACGTTGGCGCCGACGTTCGTGCCGACGGTAGCGCGACAGCTGCCGCGCGGTGTCGTGCTCCTCACCGGTACCAATGGCAAGACCACGACGGCCCGGATGCTCGCGGCGATCTTGGCCCGTGACGGCACACAGCTCATCCACAATGCCGCCGGGTCCAACCTCTCCCGTGGCCTGGCGTCGGCGCTCGCCCAGCGCACCGGCTGGCAGGGGCGGCTGCGGGCTACCGAGACGACGCTCGGCCTGTTCGAGCTGGACGAGGCCGCGTTCGTGCGCGCGGCGCCGGCGCTGCGTCCCCGGTTGGCCACGTTTATGAACCTCTTTCGTGACCAGCTGGATCGCTATGGCGAGGTAGATGCCGTAGCGCAGCGTTGGCGGGCGGCCCTCGCTGCGACGCCGCGCCCGCCGCGCCTCATCCTCAATGCCGACGATCCACTCGTCGCCGGCCTCGCCAACGCTGGCCCGTCACCGGCACCCGCGCCGTTCTACTTCGGTGTCGAGGCGCCGTCGGTGGATCGGCCGGCGGCGGAGCACGCCGCCGACATTCGCGTCTGTCCGACGTGCGGCCGGTCGCTGGTGTATCGCCGCCGGTTCTACGCCCACCTCGGCCACTTCTCCTGTCCCGACGGCCACATGGAGCGCCCGGCGCCGGCCGTGCGCGCAGTCACCGTCGAGACGCACGGTATTGACGGTACCGAGCTGGAGCTGCTGTGTCTGCCACCGCTGGCGCCCGCGGCCGTCACCTTGCGCTTCTTCCTGCCGCTGGGGGGCCTCTACAACGTCTACAATGCCCTGGCCGCGACGACGACCGCCCTGGCCCTGGGCGTGGCGCCTGCCGTTGCCCGCGAAGCGCTGGCTGCGTTCACCGCGGCGTTCGGGCGCATGGAGCAGGTGGTCTTGGATGGGCGCACCGTCTACCTCGCGCTGGCCAAGAACCCCACCGGTCTCAACCAGGTCGTGCGACTGCTGACTGCCGAGGCCGACCGGACCGGACCGCTCTCGCTGCTCATCGCGCTGAACGACCTCGACGCGGACGGGCGCGACGTATCGTGGATTTGGGATGCCGACTTGGAAGAGTTGGCCCCGCCGGGCCGGGTCCGCACGGTCGTAGTGAGTGGCCGGCGCGCCGCCGATCTTGCCGTCCGCCTGAAGTATGCGGGCATCCACGGGCCACTGCCCGCGGTCGTGGTGGAGAGCGATCTGAGGTTGGCACTAGCCCAGGCCGTACAGCGCACGCCGGCCGGCGGTACGCTGCACGTCGTCCCGACCTATACGGCGCTCCTGGAGCTGCGTGGCCTACTGACGCGCCGGGGCGCCCTGCGACCCTACTGGAGGGCAGCGTGAGCAAGCTGCGCCTGACCCTCGCCCATCTCTATGCCGACCTGATGAACGTCTACGCCGACCGTGGCAACATCATCTGCTTGCACCAGCGGTGCGCGTGGCGGGGGATTGACCTCTCGGTCCGGCCATTCGGGATCGGTGACGACCTGCCCGACGAGGGCCTCGATCTCGTCTTCATGGGTGGAGGACAGGACGGCGAGCAGCGGCTCCTCACCGAGGACCTGCGGGCACGGAAGGGGCCGGTCTTGCGGGCGGCGGCGGACGCGGGGCTGCCGATGCTCGTGGTTTGTGGCGCCTATCAGCTCTTCGGTCACTCGTACCGGCCGGCGGTCGGCGCGGCGCTGCCGGGGCTGAGTATTCTGGACGCCCGGACCGTCCATCCTGGCCCGGACGTGCCACGCTGCATCGGCAACGTCATCGTGTCTTGGACTCCCCCCCCGCCGCCGGTGGAGGGGGAACCGGGGGATGAGACGTCGGAGCGCGAGGCCCTCTCGACCATCGTCGGCTTTGAGAATCATGGTGGCCGCACCTTTCTTGGCCCCACCGCCCGGCCGCTCGGCACCGTCCTGGCTGGCAACGGCAACAATGCCCGCGACGGCACCGAGGGAGCGGTGTCGCACAACGTCTATGGCACGTACCTGCACGGCTCGCTGCTGCCCAAAAACCCGCACTTTGCCGACCATCTCCTCGGACTGGCCTTGGCGCGGCGTTACGGTGTCGAGGCCGCCCGCCGGGCGTTGATCCCGTTGGATGATCGCGCCGAGCGGCAGGCGCACCACGCCGTTCGTGAGCGCTGGGCGCCGACCACGCGCTGGGGACGGTGGCGGCGCCAGGCGCGGCACTACCGCGAGGCGTGGACTCGGTTCCGGCGCGGCGCGTGAGCGGTTGACTCCCGATTACGGCACACTTCCCGTGCCATGTACGTTGACGCGCTGACGCTGGCGGCTATCCGCGCCGAGCTGACGCCACGTGTCGTCGGTAGCCGCGTCCAGCGGGTGCATCTCCCGGAGCCGCTGGGCATCGCCTTCCAGTTCTACGGCCCCGCTGGGGCACACTGGCTGCTCTGCTCCGCCCATCCCCAGCACGCGCGTATCCACCTCGTTGCGGATCGTCCCGACCGTCCGTCCGATGCCGTCACGCCCTTGCTGCTGCTCCTACGCAAGCACGTGCGCGGCAGCCGGCTGGTCGCCGTAGAGCAACCGCTGCTGGAGCGGGTGCTGCGGCTCCGCTTTCAACGTCACCGGCCCGGTGCGCCGGTGCAGACGACGGACCTCGTCGTGGAGGTCATGGGCCGCCTGAGCAACCTGATCCTGCTCGATGCCGAGGCGGTCGTACTCGACAGCGCGAAGCGCGTCGGCCCGCAGATCAATCGGTACCGCACCGTGCTACCCCGCCATCCCTACCGTCCGCCACCACCGCAGGACAAGCTGGACCCACGCCGGCTCACGGGTGACGCGGTACGGGCGGCGTGCCGGGCCGGCAACGCGACCGCGCCGCTGTGGCGCGCGCTGGTGGGCAGCCTGCGGGCGTGTAGTCCGCTGCTCGCTAAGGAGGTCGCGTACCGCGCCACCGGCAGCGCGGAGACGACTATGGCCGAGACGCACGACTGGTCGGCGGTCGGTGCGACCCTTACAGGCCTCTTCGCCGCTGCCGCTGCGGGTAGCTCCGAGCCACACCTGGCCTACGACGGCGCCACTCCGGTCGCGTTCGCTCCCTACCGATTGACCCAGTATCCCGACGCCCGCCCGGTCGAGAGTATGAGCGGTGCCCTCGAACGGTTCTACGCAGCCGTAGCGACGCCAGCGCCAGCGCACCGCCCTGGGCAGCCGGCCGTTGAGCCGCAGCGGCGGCCCGTGCAGGCGGCACTCACCGCCGCCGCGGCTCGCCTGCGTCGCCAAGAGCGGTCCTTGCAGCAGGCGCTTCTGCCGGCCGAGGAGCGAGAGCGGCTGCGATTGTCCGGGGAGTGGCTGCTGGCCTTGGCGCATGAAATCCGGCCCGGCCAGACCGTCTTGCGGGTCGCCGGGGCCGCGCCGGACGGCGGCGAGCTTACCATCAGCCTTGATCCGGCACTGGCACCGCCGGCGCTGGCCCAGCGTTACTTTCACCAGTATCAGCGCCAGCAGCGCGGCGCGAAGGTGGTTGCCGCCCGTCTGGAGCGGACGCGCCTCCGGCAGCAGGCTGTCGCCGAGGCGCTGGCCCTGCTCGCAGCAGCCAATACGGTCGCCGCCGTCCGGCGCATCGAGCAGGAAGCGCAGGAGGAGGGCCTGATCCCGACGGGCGACCGGCCGCCGCGTCGGCCTCCCGACGACCAGGCCGGCGGGTTCGACCGTCACGTCATTGGCGGGCTAGAAGTCCTGGTCGGGCAGAGCCGACGTGGCAACGACCAAGTGACGTTCCGGGAGGCGCGGCCGCACGACCTCTGGCTCCATGCCCGCGGCGTGCCCGGCGCGCACGTCGTCATCCGCGCGCCTGGACCGTCTGTGCCGCAGCACGTCTTACAGGCCGCAGCAGCGTTGGCCGCTGCGGCGAGCGCCGCGCGCAACGCCGCCAGCGTCGCGGTGGACTACACCCAACGCCGTTACGTGCGTCGTATCAAAGGCGCGCCGCCGGGCCTCGTCACCTACCGGCAAGAACGCACGCTCCACGTCGTCCCGGACCCGGACGGAGCGGGCAGCCGGTAGGTACGAGCCAAGCCGTAGGGGTGCAACATGTTGCGCCCTCCCTCTGCTGCAATGATCCGGAGCAGGTGACGGTATGCTATACCTCTACAGGCAGGAGGTCCGGACGGCATGACGGCACAACCGACGATAGAAGAGGCTGATGCTCTCTACGCGAAGTATGGGCAGCCCTTGGAGCAACAGCATGACGGGAAGTACGCTGCCATTACCCGCCAGGGTCAGACGGTGACCGGCGCAACGGTACTCGCTGTCGCTGATCGGGCAGACGAGGAGTTTGGCCCCAAAGAGCAAGCCTTCATCTTCAAGATCGGTGGCCCCTCGGTATACAAATGGCGGTGAACCGGCGACTTGTCAGCTCTCACTTCCCCTATCTCCCGATTCGGGTACAAGTAGGCCAGCACACGATTGATACTGAAGCACTGCTCGACACAGGCTTTGACGGTGCCGTGGTGCTCCCGGTGAGTCTCCTAGAGAGCCTCTTGGCCAATGGTGTCCCTCCGCTGAGGTATATGCACCTTACCCTTGCGGATGATTCGACGCTGCTCGCCCCACGCTACACTGGCACACTCCGGATAGGCCAGCTGGAGCCGTTTCTTGCTGATGTCGTAGTCCTAGGTGACGAGCCGATGATCGGCCTCACCGTCACCAGACGCTACTATGTCGGCCTCGACCACGGCCGACAGGTCATTATCGAGCCTTGAGCACGCCAGGTGGTCAATCCCACCCCGACTGCCTTCTGAGCTGGCGAGCCGTTGAGTGTGTCGCGGCTGCGTGGCGGCAAGGCGAGAATTGCTACCCCCTTGATGACAGGCGGCTGCCAGCCGAACGGCTGACACCTAGCATCACATAGTATAGAATAGCTAGGTATGAAAGGTGAAGCGCTCAAGGGACACCTCGACATGCTCCTGCTGGCCGCGCTGGCGGCTGGCGCTGCCCATGGGTACGCGATCATCACCGCGCTACGCGAGCGGAGCGGGGGCACGTTCGATCTACCCGAGGGAACAATCTACCCCGCCCTCCACCGCCTCGAACAGTCCGGTCTCCTCCAGAGTAGCTGGACCGCGGTTGGTGGCCGGCGGCGGCGCGTCTATGCGCTGACGAAGCGGGGGCGAGCCGTGCTCGCGGAGCGACGGGAAGCGTGGTGGGCCTTTAGCGGCGCGGTCGCAGCCGTGCTCGGGAGCACGACATGACACCGCAACCCGGCGAGGACTTCCTGGCCACACTCTCGGCCGAGCTAGCGGCTGCCGGCATCGGGCCGCGACGCCGGGCTGAGATTCGTGCCGAGGCGGAAGATCACCTGCGGGAGTCGGCGCGGGCGTCGCAGCTTCAGGGTCAGACTGCCGACGCTGCCTGGCAGCAGGCCGTGGCCCGTTTTGGCGCGCCGGCGGAGTTAGCGCGGCGCTTTGCCGCGACCGGCAAGCAAGGAGGCTCTGCTATGACCCGTCTGGCACTGCTCCTAGCCCGGATCGGCCTCCGTTCGGATGGAGAGCCGGAAGGAAGCCGTGTGGATGCCTCAATGCGCCGAACCCCGCGCACGCGCCTGGGCTGGTTCGCTGCCGGTGTTGCCTTGGTCCTGTTGTCCACGGGAGGCAGCTTCGCAGCCGACACGATTAATGAGGGTATGTGGAGCGTGTTTGGGGACGCAATCAATGAGAATTGGCTGCTCCTCGTCGTAGGTGCCGTCGCGCGGTGGCTGATCGCAGGCTTACTGATGGGATTCGGGCAATGGCTCGTGCTCCGGCACTGGGTAGACCGTGCCCGGTGGTGGATACTCGCCAGTGGCGCCGGCTGGGCTGGTGCTTCCGCCTTGGGCATGACCACTGGTCTCATCTTCATCGAGGAGCTACGCTGGGAGATCGTCGGTTGGGCACTGATGCTACCGGTCCTCTTTCTAGGAGTGGGCCTCTTCCAGTGGCTACTCTTGCGACGCTGGGTGCGCCGGGCCGGTTGGTGGCTGTTAGCGAGCGGGCTGTCATCGTTGACTCCCCTCGTTCTATCTTATGTTCTTTATGCTGTCCTACAGCCGCAGGCGACCGAGGGAGGGAACGGCCCGGCGATCATTGCACTTGCTCCTGTGCTCCGTGGGCTGTTCAGCGGCGTGGCCCTGGTCCTGCTGTTCGCCCTGGCTGGCAATCCCAGCCAGGGCTTGGACCGCGAGGCCGGGGCGGTGGCCGACACCACAGTCGAATCAACAGCTCGCCCGCGACGAAGGCTGGCCCTGCTCCAGTACGCCTGATCTATAGGTGCTGCGGAAGCCGGAATCCATGTCCCCGGTCCGCCCCCCACCCTCGCCCTCCCCCGTGCTGACGTA
The DNA here is from genome assembly GCA_965238265.1 of Chloroflexota bacterium. Lineage (GTDB taxonomy): Bacteria > Chloroflexota > UBA11872 > UBA12225 > JAJDUF01 > JAJDUF01. The sequence continues at coordinate 612,008 of OZ250185.1, forward strand.
CAGGGGAGGGAACATGCTGGCCCCCCGCCCCCGCCGCCGCGAGCTTCCCGTCCCCCTGCCGCAGCGGGGGGCCATAGGGGGGCCTTCATCCTATTGACACGGCGTGCTCAGGAATGTCACACTTACGGTGCGCCGGCTGAGGCGCGTCTTAACAACTGCATAGCGATACCAGGCGACGACGGAAACGAGTACGCTGCCGCGCACGGCGGCAGAGAGCCGGCGGTTGGTGTGAGCCGGCGCCGGAGCGCAGCGGAAAATCCTTCCTGAGCCGTCCCCCCAACGAGCGCGGTCGGTCGGAGCACGACCGCACTGCGTTCTAGTAGACGGGACCGGGTCCGCTACCCGTTAGCAAGGGCGCGCGTATGAACACGTGCGCGACAGAGGTGAGAGGCATCGTCGGCTGCGCTGGCCGGCGGTGATCTCTAAGCGGGGTGGTACCGCGGGCATATCGGCTCGTCCCGGTGGGGACGGGCTTTCGTGTTTAAGGATGCTGACCTCGCTCCCCGGCCGGGCGTCATGGACTCCCCTTCCCTGAAGGGAAGGGGCCGGGGGATAGGTCAAAAAGGAGTGGAGCTATGGGATTTCGACAAGTGCCGCGAACCGTAGAGTATCCGGCGATGGAAGAGCGCATCCTGGCCTTCTGGCGGGATACGCAGGCATTTGACAAGCTCGTTGCCAAGAACAAGGGCGGCCCGCGCTGGTCATTTATGGACGGTCCCATCACCGCCAACAACCCCATGGGCGTCCACCACGCCTGGGGACGCACCTACAAAGACACCTACCAGCGCTACCGAGCCATGCGCGGTTTCGACCAGCGGTACCAAAACGGCTTCGACTGCCAGGGCCTCTGGATCGAGGTGGAAGTTGAGCGCGAGCTTGGCTTCAAGAGCAAGCGCGATATCGAGGCCTACGGTATTGCCGAGTTTGTCGAGCGCTGCAAGGAGCGGGTCTACAAGTACGCCGGTATCCAGACCGAGCAGTCCATCCGGCTGGGCTATTGGATGCACTGGGACAACTCGTACTTCACCCTGTCCGACGAGAACAACTACAACATCTGGCACTTCCTGAAGACGGCGCACGAGCGCGGCCTGGTCTACAAGGGCAACGACTCGATGCCCTGGTGTCCGCGCTGCGGCACCGGTATCTCGCAGCACGAGATCGTCACCGAGGGCTATCAGGAGCTGGAGCACCCCGGCGTGTTCGCGGAGTTTCCGCTGCACGAGCGCCCCGGCGAGGCGCTGCTCGTCTGGACGACCACCGCCTGGACCCTCACCGCCAACGTCGCCGCGGCCGTACACCCGGATCTGCCGTACCTGCGGGTCCGGCAAGGCGACCGGACGCTCTACGTCTCCAAGGGGACGGCTGCGGCTGCCCTGCAAGGGGAGTACGAGGTCCTGGGCGAGGTGCCGGGGCGCGAGCTGGTGGGCCTGTCCTATGCCGGACCGTTCGACGAGCTACCGGCGCAGGATGGAGTGGCGCATCCGGTTATTGCCTGGGAGGAGGTCAGCGAGACGGAGGGCACCGGCATCGTCCACATCGCGCCCGGCTGCGGAAAGGAAGACATGGAGCTGGGCCGCGAGCATGGTCTACCGCCCATCGTCCCGCTCGACGAGTTCGGCAACTACGTCGAGGGCTTCGACTGGCTGAGTGGTCGCAACGTGTACGACATCGCCGAGCCGATCATCGAGAACTTGCGCCGGAAAGGGCGTCTCTACCATGTCGCGCTCTATACCCACCGCTACCCGGTGTGCTGGCGGTGCAGCAGCGAGCTTGTGTTTCGGCTGGTAGACGAGTGGTTTATCTCCATGGACGGCCCGCGCCGACCGGTCACTGACCACTGGCCACTGGCCACTGACAAGGTGCCGGCTACCCGGCTGCGCGACGAGATTGCGGACGTGACCAAGCAAATCACCTGGCTGCCGCCGTGGGGCTTGGACCGCGAGCTTGACTGGCTCCGCAACATGGACGATTGGATGATCTCCAAGAAACGCTACTACGGGCTGGCGCTGCCCATCTGGACCTGCGCGGAGTGCGGCTGGTTTGACGTGATCGGTAGCCCGGAGGAGCTGCGCGAGCGAGCTATCGAGGGGTGGGATGCTTTCGAGGGGCATACCCCCCACCGGCCCTGGGTAGACGCGGTGAAGGTGCGCTGCGAGCAGTGTGGCGCCACGGCCAGCCGCATCGCGGACGTGGGCAACCCCTGGCTGGATGCCGGCATTGTGCCCTACTCCACGCTCGATTACCGCACGGACCGCGACTACTGGTCCCAGTGGTTCCCGCCGCACTTCATCACCGAGTCGTTTCCCGGTCAGTTCCGCAACTGGTTCTACGTGCTGCTGACGATGAGCACGGTCCTGGAGCACGAGCCGCCGTTTCGGACGGTCCTCGGCCACGCGCAGGTGCGCGACGGGGAGGGCCGCGAGATGCACAAAAGCTGGGGCAATGCCATCGAATTCAATGAAGCCGCCGACCGCGCTGGCGCCAGCGTGATGCGCTGGATGTACATGGGCACGAACCCGGAGCATAACGTGAATTTCGGCTGGAATACGCTCGCGGAGGTAGAGCGCCGGCTGCTGACGCTCTGGAACGTCTATGCCTTCTTCGTGACCTACGCCGAGCTAGAGGGCTGGCGTCCGCCAGCCGCGCCAGATGCCGAGCAAGATGGCTCTCGACCGGCGGCGCCCGCCCCGGCGGTGGCGGAGCGCCCGGCCCTCGACCGCTGGGTCCTCAGCGAGCTACACCGGCTCGTCCAAGACGCGACGGTCGGTATGGACCGCTTCGATGTGATGACCTTGGTCCGCCGTACCGAGGCGTTCGTCGAGGAGCTGTCCACCTGGTACGTGCGGCGCAGCCGGCGGCGCTTCTGGCGGGCCACCGACAAGACCGACCAAGCCGCCGCCTTTGCCACGCTACACGAGGTGCTGGTTACGCTGGTGAAGCTGATCGCCCCGCCGATGCCGTTCCTGGCCGAGGAGATGTACCAGAACCTAGTGCGGTCGGTGGATAGCGCGGCGCCGGAATCGGTGCATCTGTGTGGCTGGCCGACGGCCGATACAGCCCGGCTCGACCCGGCCCTGAGCGCGGCCATGGACCTCGTGCGGTGGGTAGTAAGCCTCGGCCGCGCGGCCCGCAGCCGTGCCCAGATCAAGGTGCGCCAGCCGGTTGCCGCTATCAATGTGCGCGTTGCGGCGGCCAGCGACCGCGCGGTGCTGACCAAGCATCGAGACCAACTGCTCGACGAGCTTAACGTCAAGGAGCTGCGCTTCGCCGAGTCGTCCGATGAGTATGTCGCCTATCGCGTGCGGCCGCTCCCCGCCGTGATCGGACCACAGTTCGGCCGCCAAACGCAAGCGATCCTGCAGGCGCTACGCGCGGCTGACGGTCATGCTCTGGCCCGCAGCAAGGGAGCCGGCGAGCCGGTGACCATCACGGTTGAAGGCGCGGCGGTCGAGCTTGGCCCGGACAGCTATGAGGTCGAAGTCGAAGATCAGCCCGGCTTCAGCGTGGTCGAGGAGGGCGGCGCGATGGTCGCACTCGACACGCGGCTCACGCCGGAGCTAGAGCGCGAGGGGCTGGCCCGCGAGCTGGTACATCGTCTGCAAGGCGTGCGCCGTGACGCCGGACTGACCATCAGCGATTGGGTCACGACCACGCTCGACACGAGCGATGCGGCCCTCGCGGCCGTCGTCGAGCACCACGGTGAGCACGTCGCAAGTGAGACGATTGCTCGCAGCCTCACCGTCGGGAGCCTCCCGCCCGCTGCCCACGTTGCCGAGCTGTCCTTCGGCGGCCACAGCGCCCGCGTCGCCATCGTGCGTACCGACTGACAGTGTTTTGGGCCTAACCCCCGGCCCCGCCCTCCACCAGTGGAGAGGGGGAGTCCGCCGGAGGCGAGCGGGGGTGAATAGCGAATAGCCCCTTGGCGTTTCTAGGGCCCGGCCTAGACAACAACTGCGAAGATGGCTTCCCCTACACGCTCGATAAATTCGACAGTCTCGTCGACCATCAGCGTATCAATCGGCCAGCGGTCGCCGAACGATGCGGGATCAAGATCGGCCTCATGGGCTATCTTGTTTCGGCGATCAACGATAAATCGAAGCTGTTTCCGCACGTCTTGCTCAGACATGCCCAAACTGTGCCCAACACTGGACCACAACCTCTCACTGGAGAATAGCTGCACCGCCTCGGTTATCCTGTCAGGGTGTTGAAAGCTGCGCCAGCCTTGCTGGGACCGAATCTCGCTATCGAGCCACTGCTCGTCATCTGGATCGAGCAGCCATTGTCTGACGGCTCCCAGTGGTACGGAGAACCGAGTAAATGCTGGCGTCTCTTGCCGTGTTCCTCGGTTAATCTCCAGCATTCCGAGCCGCACGAGTTCGTGGATATACTGGTCGAGCGCACTGACTGCCAGCACCAACTCGGCCCGCAGAAGGTCCGAAAGGTCTACCGCACTAGTCGTCTGGCCTTCAAGTGCGCGATAGATGCCGCCAAGGTTGCGGACGCGAGCGATGTTACCTTGGAATTGATCAAGAGCGGATTGCATTACCGGTCAACTCTAAGACGCGGTCTGTCATAGTGTCGAATATCGCCTTGAAGTTGTCCCGGGAGTTCAGGTTGATTGCCAAGACTTGTCCTCTCTGACCTATCTGGCCGGGTTTCAATGCGAAAACTGGTGTCTGTGCTTCTTGGGATCTCGCGATCAAGCTGTTGAAGTCCGGGATCGTTGCCAGCCGGTAGTTTGGCTCCATACAGCTAGTGCAATACACAGTCTCCGACAGCAGCATGTCAATGTCTCCTAACACAGGCACCAGCTTATTCGATACCATTTCATCAATGCGGTCAATCCAGATTTGGAACGCTCTCGTCGGTGACCCTCCGCGTGGTCTGTAATTCTGGATAACCGTGCCTAAGAAGCTGGGGGTAACAAGGGGAAACGGGTAGCTGGCCTCGCGCAGTATGGGCATAGAAGCTGCTTTCTCCGCCCACCTATGCCAGCGAGGCAGCACTATGGCGAGGGAATCAATAGCCATGACGGAGAAATAGTCCGGACTGGTCGGCACAATAAAGTAATCACTGGTCATCAATAGGTTCTGGTTTATTGAGCCTAGCCCGGGATTCATGTCAATCAGGATGTAAGTAGCATTAAAACGTTCAGCCGTCTTCTCCAAGAGATAGGAAATCGAGCCAGGGAGATTCTGGAGAGTCTGGATAGAGCCGGAGAGTTCCTGAGCAATGCCCAAAGTGACCTCATATTCGGAGAGATTAATATGGCCGGGCAGTAGGAAAAGGCCTTCTCTGCCCGGTACGGAGATACACTCGACCGGCTTGATTAGCTCGGGTCTTGATTCGAAGGCTGGTGCAAGGCCAGCCTTGAGATTACGCTTCGCGTCCCTTTGATAGAAGTCCTCCAACTCCGTTGGCCCCTGATATCCGAGTACCATACCGGTAAGATTGCATTGCGGGTCGGCGTCAACCATGACGACCCGCTGGCCCCTTTCAGCAAGCATCCAGCCAAGATTGAATGTCGTTGTCGTCTTACTTACGCCGCCTTTATGGTTGAAGAGACTAATCTTTTTGACCATCACACGCACTCCCTCGTCGTCCGCTTTATTATACACCACGCTACGCTAACCGAACGGCGCCTCATCGGATGCGTCGGGCTTGGTGAGTCTACCGCCGTCGTGCGCCGCCCTCTTGTGAGTGGTACTATCAGACCTGCGGCGCGGTGGAGGTTGAGGTCTGTGCATTCCCGCTCCGCGTCACGGAGAGAGTCCCAGTGCGTGTACGTCTGCCGTCCGGTGAAGAGTAGCCACCAGCCGTGGCCCCAACCGCGGCGCGTGAGCCACCAGAGCAGTCCGCCGGCCGCGCCCGCCGTGAGGAGCAAGGGCGGCAGCCCGGCGAGCACGTCCGGGCCGGCCAACCCGATGGCGATGACGGCCCCCAGTCCAAGCAGCGCCATCACCGCCAGGCCGAGGGCTGCGGCGAGCACGACCATCACCAGCCACTGCGCCAAGAGCCGCCAGTCTAGTTGTCTCATGGTGGCCTCCACTATGGCTCGACGCGGAGAGCGCCTACAACGTAGGGCAGTCTTGTAATCGCCTCGTTATGCTGGCCATGCTTCGGCGTACTGCACTTCGCTAGTGCGGAGCACCTCATCACGAAAGTACCGGCTCAACTCCGCCGGCGTGCGGAGGTCCACCTTGCGCTTCAGCAGTTGCGATAGCTCCCGCTCCAGGGCCGCCATTCGGATCAAGCCAACTGGGTGTCCCCTCTTGAATTCCACCAGCACGTCAACGTCGCTGTCGGGCCGAAAGTCTTCCCGCAGGATGGAGCCGAAGAGGGCCAGTTTCCGGATACGATTGCGCCGGCAGAATGCGGCCAATTCCCGCTGGGGCAACGCTCTGCCAAGGCCGGGTGGATCCGTTGTCATACCGCCTCCTACCGCGCAGCGCGGAGGGGGAGATCGGCCAGCTCGGGCACGACGGATTCGGGACGTTCCTCGCGTTCCAGCCGCGCGATGTTCTCGTACGCGAACTGGACGCGCTTGGGCCAGCTTTCGTAGGTTGGCCCGGCAAAGTGTGGCGTCAGCACGACTTGATCGAAGGCGGCCAGTGGATGCCCGGCCGGAAACGGCTCGGCACTGAACGCATCCAGGCCGGCGCCGCCCAAATGCCCGCTCCGCAGGGCTGCGACGAGCGCCGCTTCGTCTATCAGCCCGCCCCGCGCTGTATTGATCAGGATCGCATCCGGCTTCATTTGGGCAAGCTCGGCAGCGCCGATGAGGCCGCGCGTGCTCTCCATCAGGGGCACGTGGAGCGAGATAATGTCCGAGGTCTCCAGCAGCCGCGACCACGACACGTAGCGCACTTGCAGGCTATCGGTCACGTCGCTGGGCGCCGGCACCACGTCGTAGTATTGGAGCTGCACGTCGAACGGTCGTAGCCGCCACGCGACCTCCCGGCCAATCCGCCCCATGCCCACCAGCCCGACGGTGCGGCCCTCCAGTTCGTGCGGCTCCCACTCGGCAGTCTTGGCCGCCGTCCAGCGGCCGGCGCGGGTATCGCGGTCTAGGAGCGGCAGCCGCCGGAGCAGCGCGAGGATGAACATGATCGTGTGCTCGGCCACGGCCACGGCATTGGCGCCGCCATTGGTGGCCACAAGCTGCCCAGCGGCCCGGCAGCGGTCGAGGTCCACGTTGTCATAGCCGGCGGAGAGCAGCTGGATCAGGCGCACCTGCCCATGCGGATCGTAGATGGCGTCCGGGAAGGGGCTGAGGGGTGAAGCGATCACCGCCTCGGCGCTGCGTATGGTCTCCGCGTCCTCAGCGGCGAGCGCGGCCACGGCTTTGCCAGCGTGTGGCACGTCCCGCAGTTCCCAGCCGGCGGCGGCCGGCAGCAACTCGTGAGTCAGGCGACGGCAGCCCTCGCCGAACTCCTGGTAGAGTGCGATTTTCATTGGGTGGTCTCTCGCGGTCGAAGTTGTGGCGCAGTGGCCCGGCGGCGAGGATACCATAGCCGCCGCGACCGCACCTCCCGGCCGCCGGGCCACTGCCGCACGTTGCGGGCGGTATGATGGTAGGCCGGGCCTAGTACGATAGGATCATAGATCAAGCCTCGGCCGCGTGCCGGCGGCCTTAGCGCAGAAGGAGGGTGCGTCATGCCCCGCGATCTCCCCGTTGGGAACGGTACGCTGCTGGTGAACTTTGACGATCAGTACCACCTGCGCGACCTGTACTTCCCGCACGTCGGTTCCGAGAACCACACCCTGGGCTATCCCTGTCGCTTTGGCGTCTGGGCCGAGGATGATGACGGCGGCCAGTTCAGCTGGGTCCACGATGAGCCTTGGGTGCGTACCCTTCGCTATCTGCCCGAGACGCTTGTCACCGATGTTTCGCTCCACAACCCCGACCTCGGGCTACGCTTGGACTGCAATGATGCCGTGGACTTTCACCAGAACCTGTATCTGCGGCGGATCACCGTCCACAACGAGCACGATCAGTCGCGGCAGGTACGCTTCTTTTTCCACCACGACCTGCGAATCTCCGAGCACGATGTTGGGGACACCGCCTACTACGAGCCGACGCGGCGCGCGCTGCTCCACTACAAGGAGCGGCGCTGGTTTCTGATGTGCGCCGGTCGCGGCGGTCTGGCAACGCCTGAGGGACCGGGACCGGCAACGGAGCTGGTGGACTTCGGTCTCAACCAATTCGCGACGGGAACGAAGGGGATTGGCGGTGCTGAAGGCACTTGGCGCGATGCCGAAAATGCCCAACTCGGGGGCAACCCGATTGCCCAAGGCTCCGTGGATTCCACGATGGCGTTGCATCTGGAGCTGCCAGCGCATGGAACAGCGGTTGTCTACTACTGGCTCGCGGTCGGCCAGACGTTTGAGGAGGTCACGGCTATCCACCGGGCAGTGCGCTCCCGTGGACCGGAGACGTACCTCACCCGCACCACCGACTACTGGCGGCTCTGGGTCAACAAGGAGCAGTTCGACTACAACGATCTCCCCGAGAATCTCATAGACCTTTTCAAGCGCAGCCTGCTGGTGCTCCGCACACAGGTCAACGAGAACGGGGCCATTCTCGCTGCGACGGACTACGATATCGCGCAGTTTGGGCGGGACACCTATGCCTATATGTGGCCGCGCGACGGTGCTCTCGTCGCCTACGGCCTCGACCTCGCCGGCTACGCCGGCTTGACCCAGCGGTTCTTCGACTTCTGCCATCGGGTGGTCACGAAAGAGGGCTACCTGCTCCACAAGTACAACCCCGACGAGTCGCTGGCCAGCTCCTGGCATCCCTGGTACGAGCACGGCGAGCGCCAGTTGCCCATCCAGGAAGACGAAACGGGCCTCGTGGTGTGGTCCCTCTGGCAGCACTACGTCCGGTTCCGTGATATCGAGTTCATCAAGCCGCTGTATCGGGGGCTGATCATCCGCGCTGCCGACTTCATGGTCGAGTATCGTGACCCGGAAACCGGGTTGCCACTGGCCAGCTACGACCTGTGGGAGGAGCGCCGCGGCGTCTTGTCGTTCACGGTGGCCGCGGTCCACGGCGGCCTCACCGCTGCCGCCTCGTTCGCCAGCACCTTCGGTCAAGACGACCTCGCGCAGCGCTACCGCCAGGCAGCCGCCGAAATACGGCGCGGTGCGGACCTCTGCCTCTGGCGGGAGGACGAGGGCCGCTTCGCGCGGATGATTAACCGCCGGGCGGATGGCTCCTGGGACGTGGACCTGACCGTGGATGCCAGTCTGGCGGGCCTCTTCCAGTTCGGGATGTACGCGGCGGATGATCCGAAGATCGTGGCGACGATGGAAGCGGTGCGCGAGCGGTTGTGGGTTAAGACCGATGTCGGCGGCGTGGCCCGCTACGAGAACGACTACTATCACCAGGTCAGTACGGATATCGCGCACGTGCCAGGCAACCCGTGGTTCATTTGTACGCTGTGGCTGGCTGATTGGTACATCGCGAAGGCCCAAAATCGCGCCGAGCTGGAGCCAGCCCTGGATATTTTGCAGTGGGTAGCAAAGAGCGCGCTACCGAGTGGGGCGCTTGCCGAGCAGATTCACCCCTATAGTGGCGCACCCCTCTCCGTCTCGCCGCTGACCTGGAGCCACGCGACGTTCGCTACCACCGTCCTGCACTATCTGGATCGGCTCTCCGAAACCGAGCTATGCCCGGCCTGTGCCCGGCCGCTGTATAGCCGTGAGCAGGCCACGGCGCACGCGGAGCACGAGCACCCGGCCGAGATTGCTGCCGCGCAGGGGGTGAGGGCCACGCCCCCTCGTCACTCCGGCGTAGACCGGAGTCCAGCGGCCGGGGAGGTGGATTCCCGCTTGCGCGGGAATGACGTGCCTGCGCCGGAATGACAGGCGGGGAGCGCGTGCTTTCCTAACGATACGCCCTGGAGCGGTGGGCAATACGAAAGACTACGACGATGTTCTTATCAACGGTATAGAGGATTCGGAACCGCCCCACACGAAGTCTATATGCAGTGTCCACCCCTCTCACCTTCTTACAGCCAGGCGGTCGTGGGTTCGATTCGAGACTGATTAATGCTTGCTGCACGCGCTGCTTCTGGTCTGTCGAGAGCCTGCGAAACTCTCGCTGTGCAGTGCTCTCAAGGATAACCTCATACATATCCGACGTTACTGGCAGTATCTCCTACATATAGAGTCAACCGCTTATAGCAGGCCCTCTGCGTGCAGGAACTCTCGCAGCGGCTGTGTTGGGTTGTGCTTGCGTTCCTGGATGATCCGTGCATCCTCCCGGTCAAGTGCTTGCTGCGCGGCCTCTAAGGTAGGGATAGGGACGCTCGAAACCGAACGTGGTCCCTTCATGGCGCTATTGACTGTCATTGCCGGATACTTCTCATAGACCGCGTCGCATAGCTCCTGAAAGCTACGTTCCTGCACCCACTCCACGACGGCATCGAGATACGCAAGCGCATCGTCCGGTAGCTCATCCAGCAGAGCACACGCCTTTTGCTGACCGGCCGGTGTGGTTATTATCGCTTCGTAGCCCTGCACCAGGCCATCGTCTCGTAAGGAGCACCAATCCGAATAGACTTCGGAGTTGAATGGGCCATATTTGTAGGGATAGAACTGGTAGTAGTCTGCTCCTACTAGGTTCGTTAGCTCCTCACCAAGCAGAAAGAGCGACTTCTGAAGTTGGGCAGAGTCTAGCCCTTGTTCTTGGGCTATCGCAGCGACGGCGAGTATCCAGTCCTGGCGGTTCATAACAAATACCATCCGGTAGGGCAATCCACCCATAGCATATCAGAATGCCGATGTGAGCCGCACGGGGGCACACAGCCATATCCCCAACTGTGGCCCCTCGTCACTCCGGCGTAGACCGGAGTCCAGCGGCCGGGGAGGTGGATTCCCGCTTTCGCGGGAATGATGTGCCTGCGCCGGAATGACGAAATATGTCGAATGTCAACACGGACTAGGCCCCGGCAAGCGCGGCCATGACCGCGTTGGAGAACAGTGTGCGCCGCGGTCGCTCGCTGGTCCAGCCGCTCGTCTGCATCCGGTTGGTGAGCAGGATACACACCGCGCCGGTCACCGGGTCGCCCCAGGCGAGTGTCCCCGTGACTCCGATGTGACTGAAGGTGTGCGGTGAGGTTAGATCGCCCGACACGTGGCCCGTCTTCCGGCCCTTCACTTCCCAGCCCAGCCCCCATTCGACGCGCGGCCACGGCGCCTCAGCACCGCTGTCGCGTAGCCCCGGCGCGGCGGTCGGCGCGGCCGGCGGCACGGACACTTGTACGCGGGTCATGGCCGCGCGGCTGGCCGTCGTGAGTGCGCGATTGCCGTCGGCGAGCTGCCGGCTGCCCGGCATGAAGATACTCGTGAAGCGGGCCAGGTCCGCAGCCGTCGCGAACAGGCCGCCCCAGGGGATGCCGAGCTGCCGGTAATAGGCCGAATTTGCCGCCTCGTAGGTCGTACCCTCCTGGCCGGTGTCGGCAACGTGCGCCACGCGCTCCCAGGCTACCTCCGGCACCGGTATCCACGCGGCGGTCATGCCGAGCGGCGCCAGAATGTGCCGGTGTACGTGCTCATGATAGTGCGCGACTGCCGACGGCTCGCCCGGTTGGCCCAGCGTACCGGCGTTCCCCCGGCCGACCAGCTCGGCGAGCAGCAGAATACCGCAATTGCTGTAGAGATGGGCAGTGCCAGGGACGAAGAATAGCGGCGCTGCCTGGAACGAGTACACGAAGTCTGCCAGCGGCGCGTGACGCCGCCGTAAGCGCATGTTCGCTACCGAGAAGCCCGGCAGGCCGGAGGTGTGGGTGAGCAGATGGCACACCGTCACCGTCATGCGGTCAGCCGCGTTGCGGCCGCTCGCCGGACCGGCGAGGAATTCCGGCAGCAGGGAGCCAACTGGCTCGTCCAGGGCAAACCAGCCGCGCTCCACGCACTGCATGACCGCCGCGGCCGTCACCGGCTTGGTGATCGAGGCGAGCGCGAAGACCGTTGCGGCGTCTACCGGCCGGTTCGTGTGCGGATCGGCCGTGCCGACGTAGCACGTGCCGGCCACCTGTCCGTGCCGGGCGACCAGCGCCGCGGCCCCGGGCACCACGGAGTCACCCACCCAGCCTTCCAGCAAGCCGAACGCGCGGCGCAGCGCGTCCGCGTCCATTCCTGCTGCTTCAGCCCCCGTTACATCAACACTCACGCTGCTACTCCATCGGCCTGTCCGGCCGGCACATGCCGCCGGCCCTCCATGCACGGGTAGTGCCGGCACTCGGCGACCTCGGCGCACAGTGCAGCGAACCGATTGGACAGATGCTGACCACGCATGGCTTCAGCGGGCGGTGGCAGGACATTGCTGGCTAACTGCTGTGCTTCTTCCGGGCCTGGGTGAAGGCGCGGTTCAGTTCCCGCTCCAACTCCTCGTCCGGCACATCCTTGAACGCTGCACGCATTTCGGCAATGATAGCGAAGTCCTGCTCGCACTCTGCTTCCGGTGCTTGCAGAATGATGGTCTTTGTGCCTTGCCTAGTCATTGCACAGCCCTTGCGGTGATTCTCTTCGAGCGCGAGTGAAAACGCAAGTTTCGGATGGCAAGACTGCTTTCCCGGCCCGGCATCTGGCTGCGGCCGTCCCTCATTACCGCCCAATCCGTTCAAGGGTCTGATGGAGGACTGCTATGCGCTTTGCCCGCGTTGCCGAGCATTTCGACCGGCTGGAGGCCACCCGCAAGCGCAATGAGATGATAGCGATCCTGGCCGCCTTGTTCGGCGAGGCAGACAACGCTATCGAAATCGCCCAACTCGCCTATCTGATTCAGGGGCGGGTAGCCCCCACCTTCGAGCAAGTCGAGTTCGGGATGGGGGAGGTCCTCATTGCCGAGGCCCTTGTTCAAGCCCTGGACCAACCACGAGCCGAGATCGAGGCGCAGTTTGCCCGCCTCGGTGACTACGGGCTGGTCGCCGCGGCGCTGCACGCAGACGACGCTGCTGCACCCGAGGGCCAGGAAGTCTCGGCGGTCTTCGAGACGCTGACCAAGGTAGCGCACACTGCTGGCGCTGGCTCGGTTGCGCAGAAGACGGAGCTACTGGCCGACCTGCTGCGTCGGGCGAGCGCGAGCGAGGCCAAGCACCTCGCCCGTATTCCGTTAGGCCGGCTGCGCCTTGGCATCGGCGACCCGACGGTGATGGATGCGCTCTCCTTCGCCCGCATCGAATCCATGGCGGCACGCAAGCCTATCGATCCGGCCTACAAGCCTATCGATCCGGCCTATCACAGCCTGCTCCGATGGCTCAGACACGATTCTTCGAAAGCCCGCAAGCCCATCGAGCGGGCCTACAACATCTGCTCCGACCTCGGTCTCGTCGCACGCACCTATTGGGACAAGGGCGAGGCCGGACTGGCCTCCATGAAGGTAGCAGCCGGCCGGCCGGTTCGCCCGGCCGCGGCCGAGCGGCTACCGGGGCCGAAGGAGATCATCGCCAAGGTCGAGCGTTGCGCCGTCGAGCCGAAGATAGACGGTCTGCGTGCCCAGCTCCACCTCCTAGCGAGCGGCGAGGTGCGTATCTTCTCCCGCAACCTCGAAAACACCACGGCGATGTTCCCGGAGCTAGCTGAGGGGCTGGTCGTGCAGGCGGGCGGGCGTACCGTGATCCTGGATGGGGAGGCGGTCGCTTACGATCCGGCAACGGGTCAATATCATCCGTTTCAAGTCACCGGTACACGGAAACGCAAGTACGGCATCGAGAAGCTGCGTATCACGCTGCCGCTCAAGCTCTTTGCTTTCGATATTCTGTATCTCGACGGTGAGGACCTCACCGACCGTCCATACACCGAGCGGCGCGAGCGGCTGGAGCGGCTGCTGGGTAGCGGACGCGAGCCGCCGGATCGGGAGACCAAGACCGGCTGGCTGCCAACCGAGTGGATCGCCGACCCCGCGGGCCAGGCGCTGCTCCCTAGCGACTGGCACATCGTGGACACAGCGGCGGACCTCGATGCCTACTTCTACGCTACGGTTGGCCTGGGGCAGGAGGGTATCGTAGCCAAGCGCCTCGATTCGCCCTACCAAGCCGGCGCCCGCAACTACAACTGGATCAAGCTCAAGCGCAGCTACCGCGGCGAGCTACAGGACACCATAGACGGGGTGATCGTCGGCTATTGGCAGGGTAAGGGCCACCGCGCCCAGTTCGGGATTGGTACGGTCCTGACGGCCCTCTACGACCCGGGCGAGGAGCGGTTTGTCACCGTGACCCGCTTGGGGACCGGTTTCTCGGAAGAGGAGTGGGTGGCGTTGCGGCAACGTCTCGACCAGGATCGGACAACGGAGCAGCCCGCTCGCGTGGACTCGCAGCTGACGCCGGACGTGTGGGTGGAGCCACGAGTAGTCATCGAGATTCAGGCCGACGAGATCACCCGTAGCCCCTTCCATACTGCCGGTCGCGGCGAGGACGAGTTGGGCTACGCGCTGCGGTTCCCCCGCGTGATTGGCTTCGTGCGGGAGGACAAGCGGCCCGAGGACGCGACCACCGTCGCGGAGATCGTAAGCCTCTACGAACGCCAGGGCCAGCACACCACGCCCAGAAAGTAGGCTTTGTAGCTTTGTAGCCACAGAGCACACAGAGAGCACAGAGTAGAGGAGGCGGCGCTGGATTCTCGCTTGCGCGAGAAGGACGGACGAGACGGCGGGATTGACGGGTGGCAGACTCTCCCTCTCCACACGTGGAGAGGGGCCGGGGGTGAGGTGCGGTCCTAGGGCCGGGTGTGGCCGTTGCCGTAGATGATCCACTTATAGGTGGTCATTTCGCGCAGCGCCATCGGGCCGCGGGCATGGAGCTTCTGGGTGCTGATGCCCACCTCGGCGCCGAGGCCGAATTGGGCGCCGTCGGTGAACTGCGTGGATGCGTTCAAGTAGACCGCAGCCGCGTCTACCTCGTTCACAAAGCGCTGACCCGTGGTGTAGTTTTCCGTGATGATGGCCTCGCTGTGCCCGGAGCCGTAGTGCGCGATGTGGTCGAGCGCCGCGTCGAAGTCGGGTACGAGCTTGACGGCCATGATGTAGTCGAGGAACTCGGTCCCGTAATCGCTTTCGCTCGCTGGCTTGACGTTCGGCCGGCCGGCCAACAGCGCCGCTGCCTCTGGATCGCAGCGCAGCTCGACGCTGGCGCTTTGTAGCTCGTCGGCCAGCGTTGGCAACAGCCGCGGTGCAATCGCCTCGTGGACCAGCAGGGTATCGAGGGCATTGCAGATCGAAGGCCGGCGCACTTTGGCGTTGAACGCGACCTTGCGTGCTTTCTCCACGTCGGCATCCTGGTCCACGTAGGTGTGGCAGACGCCCGCGCCCGTCTCGATGACCGGCACCGTCGAGTTCTCGACACAGAAGTTGATCAGGTCCGCGCCGCCGCGGGGAATAACCACGTCAATCAGCCCGCGCGCCCGCAGCAGCGCCGTGACGCTCTGCCGGTCGGTCGTTTCGATCAGTTGGACGACGCCCTCGGGTAGCCCCACCTCGGTCATGACCCGGCTGATAACTCTCGCCAGCGCCAGGTTGGAGTGGATTGCATCGCTGCCGCCCCGCAGCACGACGGCGTTGCCCGACTTCACGGCGAGGCTGGCGATGTCTATGGTCACATTCGGGCGCGCCTCGTAGACGACGCCGATCACGCCGAGCGGCACCCGTTGCCGGCCCACTTGGATGCCGCTCTCGACCAGGCGCATTTCCATGATTTCGCCGACCGGATCGGGCAGCGCCGCGACATCGCGGACATCGGCGGCGATGGCCTCCAGGCGGGCCGGGGTGAGCAGCAGCCGGTCGCGGGTGTATTCGGGCAGACCTGCGGCGGCCGCGGCGGCCATATCCTCCTTATTAGCGGCCAGTATCTCGGTGCGTACCTGCTGCGACCGCAACGCTTCCGCAACGGCACGTAGCGCCTGGTTCTTCACCGCCGTCGGTGTGCGGGCCAGCTCGCGCGCCGCACGCCGGGCGGCCTCAGCCTTGGCGCGTACTTCCGTCGCTGCATCAATCTGCACTGTTGTCACCATGGGGGTTGCTCCTCTGTGATCCGTAGCTGGTGGCCCGGTCACTGGCTACTGGTCACTGGCCCCGGCCGCTTGCGGTAACAGGACCAGGTTATTGCGGTGTACGACGGCGCCGCCATAGGTATGGCCGAGGATAGCGGCGATGCGGCTGGAGCGCTGGCCCTTGATCCGCTCGATCTCGTCGGACGCATAGCTAGCGAGACCGCAGGCCAGGTTGGTCCCGTCCGGCCCCACGATGGCGACGGTCTCACCCCGCTGAAACGGCCCCTCGACAGTATGCACCCCGACTGGGAGCAGGCTGCGCCCACGCAACACCAGGGCGGTCACTGCTCCGGGATCAATGTGGATCGCAGTGTGGTGTCCCAGTGCCGAGAGGATCCAGCGCCGGCGTGCTTCTGCACGCGAGGTGGCCGGGTGGAAGCGCGTACCCACGTGCTCGCCGGCCAGGAGGCGGGGCACGATATTGGGTGCTTTCCCCGGAGCGATTTGCATGGTGATGCCGCTGGTTGTCGCTATGCGGGCCGCTTCGAGCTTCGTGCGCATTCCCCCCGTGCCCTGGTCGGAGCCACTTTCACCTGCTAGGCACTCCAGCTCCTTATCTACCTGGTACACGTCGCGGACGAGCCTGGCAGTCGGATCGTAGCGCGGGTCGGCAGTGTAGAAGCCCTCGATGTCGGTCAGCAGCATGAGCAAGCCGGCGTCAACGAGATTAGCCACCATCGCCGAGAGGGTGTCGTTATCACCAAAGCCGTCCCGGGACAGCAGTTCATCCACCGCTACAACGTCGTTTTCATTGATAATCGGCAGGACCCCGTAGTCGAGCAAGCCGAGCAGCGTGTTGCGGGCATTCAGATAGCCGACGCGGCTGCGTAGATCGCGCTTCGTGAGCAAGGTTTGCGCAACGGTCGTACCCTGGGGGCTGAACAGCGCGTCGTAATCCCGCATGAGCAAGCTCTGGCCGACCGCGGCCAGTATTTGCTTGCCGGGGATGTCCTTGCTCCCTCGCTCCAGGGTCAGCCGGGCGCGACCGGCGGCGATGGCCCCGGAAGTGACCAAGACGACTTCCCAGCCGGCCTGCCGTGCAGCGATAAGCTGAGACGCCAGCTCGGCCATGTAGTCCCGGTCGAGCGTGTCGTGGCCACCGGTCAAGAGCGTCGTGCCTACTTTGACGACCACGCGGCGAGGCCGGTTCTGGGCGCTAGCTGCGCCGGTCGTGTCTCCTGATGAAGCCATCGCCGGAGTATAACAGCGGGCGGCCGGAGCCTCTGCGGAGTGGAGCACCACGCCTCACCCCCCGGCCCCCTCTCCATCGCCGAGCGATAGAGAGGGGGTGTGCGGCGGAGGTAGGCGGCTAGAGCGGCGGCCAGGGCATCCCGTAGGGGCGCAGCACGCTGCGCCCGTCCCCCTGCGAAGCGGGGAGCCATAGGGGGGCTAACCCTCCTCTCCCGCAATTAGTTGGAGAGGCGTCAAGGACAATCGCTTCAGCAGTATCTGGTACGCTGATAGTCACGATATGTCGTCGGCTTCGGCGCGAGTCTCGCGGATGTATTGCGCTGTGCTATCAGGGGCGAGGTTGGGCAGCTCGTCTCGCAGAGCACGCAGACGCTTGGTAGCGGCCCGGCGCTGTGCTTTCTCGGCTTCAGACACCGGACACCGAAGCTCCTTCAAGAGTGCCCTAGCCCAGGTAGCTCTGAGTCGATCTTGGATCACCATTGTCAGAGTATAGCAGCGGGAGACGCAGTGTCTTGCACCTCTCGCCGCGCGTGCCCCGTGGCTGTTCGCCTCGCTACCAGGCGCAGTTTAGCGGAGCCGCACGACCAGCGCGTCGCCAGCGTCTACTACCACCGAGAGCGTGGAACCGTCGGCCTCAATGTGGGCCGTGGACTCACCGGCCGCGGCGATGACCTCAGCGCGGAGTGCGCCGCCGAGTCCGAGCCCGAGGGCAGCGAGCGAGCGCAGCCGGATGGTGCCGCGCTGGGTAGGGCCGGGATTGCTGGCGATGAGCAGCGCCTCGCCCGTTTCTACCTGGCGTAGCGCCAGGTCGAGCGCGAGATGTGGCTCAGGGACCAAACGACGGGGCACCAACGGCTCCAACAGGTCGGCGATGAGCCGGCGCAGGGCTGTGCCGTCTGCTGCGGACCGTGCTGATGGGGGCTGGAGCGGGGCGCCGATGACCGTCGTGCTGCCCCGATGCGCCGCCGCCCGGTAGGCCACCGTCGGTCCGCGGCGCGAGCCGTGCCATTGCCACCAGAGGTCGTCGCCCGGCCCGGCCTCGAAAGCCAGCGGCTCGTTAGCGAGGGGCACCTTGCTGCTCTCGGTGCCGAACAGGGGCGGCGGCTGTCCCCGGAAGAGGGTGCGGAGACGCTGCCAGAGGCGGCGGCGGTGGCCGGCGCTGCGTTCTGATGGTGCAGACCTGGTGGTCATGGGGCGTGGGTAGAGGAGGCGCGTGTTGATGCGCCGGCCCGACTCGTCCGCGTAGATCGGCCGGCCGACGGTCAGCACGTGCCCCCCGCCCACGGCGTAGACCACCAGCCGCCCGTAGGCCTCAAGATCGAGATAGCCGTGCCCGATGATGATGGCGGCTCGAAACTCGCCGAGCGTCTCGTCATCCAGCGTGCTGAGGTCTAAACACTCCGGTTGCCAGCCCGCCGTACCCAGCAAGGTGAGGAGCTGGCCGCTGCCGCTCTCCGCCAGCGCTTCGTCCGGCGCCGTCACCAGCTCACTCAGCCCGTCCCAAAGCACCACCAGCGGGTCGTATACGGGTGTGGAGCGCACCAGTAGCTCCTCGTAGGAGTCCAGAAAGCGAGCCACCGGCGCTACTGCCGACCAGTCAGGGCCACCTGCCCCAGCCCGGTCTCCCTCCCCTAGAGCCGCCGTAGCGGTGCGATTGATCGCGCCCTGGGCGTCATGAATGATGCCCCTACCGGGAGCGGCCGCTACGGTCCAGCCGAGGCTCCGACTACCCCGCGCCAGCGCGGCCATGCTCTGCCGCCAGAGTGCCCGGTCCTGGACGGGGCCGGCCGTCTCGTTCCGCAAGCGGGTGATCGTGGGCTGCTGCCACACGGTTGCTGGGCGCCACTCGTCAAGCGCCAGAGCGTTGAGTTGCGCTACGACGCTTGGCTCATCGGCAGCGACGGTCGCCAGCAGATCGGGTGACGCACCGGCTTGCACCACATCCGAGTGGGAAATAGGATTGTGCAAGCTGGCGTCGTCAGTGACTGACTGCAGCTGCACAGCGCGGGCCAGCGCCTGCCGGGTATCGGGCACGAGCAGCGCCGTGCTGACCTCCGGCAGGTACTCGCGGATCGGCTGGGCCAGCCGGCTGAGAGTCCCCGCGCGGACTGACACGTCGAAGAGCCGCCAATCCCGTTGCTCGGCCGGCACAGCGCCGGGTCCCGGGGCGGCCACGCTCTGGAACGACTCCACGTCGCGCTGCCACTCGCGGGCGAGGTCGAGCGGGTCGTCGTAGCGCGTGGCGAGCCACGATTGATACGCGGTGACCACAGCGGCAGCGGCGCGATCGGGGCCGGGTGGCTCGGCCAGCGCCCAGAGCAGCGTGGCATCGGGCGCGATGGCAGCGACCGTCTGGACCACCGCCTCGTGCCAGTCTCTCACTGCATCCTGGTACTCTTGATCCCACAGGCTGGGGCGCTCGCCGTTCGCGCCGCGCAGCCACGCCGGGAGCCGCGCTGCATCCGCTACGGGGACCAGCCCGAGATCAGCGTCAGCGATGATCGCGAGCAGGCGGCTCAAGTCGCGCCGCGCGGCGGTGCTGCCGTCGAGGTCGAGGACATCCGGCGCTGGTGCATGATGTTCCCAGGAGATGGGAACCAGCAGCCCGTGGACACCGGCGGCTCTGGCCCCCTCGCACGCGCCTTGCCAGGCGTCCGGCCGGAGCTGCGGATACGGTAGCCAGGCCAGGCGCAGGATGCGCGACCGGTCGTCGAGCCAAAACTGCCAGTCTGCGGCGTGGAGACGCATGGTAGTACCCGTGACGGTGATGTAGTGCCTGAATCCTGGCAGGTTAGCCGACGCGCGTAAAGGCGGTGGGCGCGGTCCACCGCCGGTGTTGGTGGAGGTAGGCAGAGCCGGATAGTTATAATCGCCTTCATCCCAGGTGATTCGGAAGAGGAGCGGCGATGGACACGTATGGAGCTGATCGTATCCGCAATGTGGGCTTTCTGGGGCATATGGGCGCTGGCAAGACCACCCTGGCCGAGGCCATGTTATTTCGTAGCGGCGCCACCAGCCGCTTGGGCCGCGTGGAGGACGGATCTACCGTGGCTGACTACGAGCCGGAGGAGATCAAGCGCGGTGGCTCCATCAACCTCGCGGTCGTCCCCGTGGAATGGCAGGGTCACAAGGTCAATATCCTCGATACGCCCGGATATGCCGACTTTGTGGGCGAGGTCATCGAGGCGGTGCATGTCATTGACAGCGCGGTGATCTTTGTCGAAGCGGTGTCCGGTGTGCAGGTTGGCACCGAGCAGGTGTGGCAGCTTTGCGACGATCAGGGCCTACCGCGCATCGTAGTCGTCAGCCGTCTCGACCGCGACAATGCCAACTTCCAGCAAGTCATCGAACAGCTGCGCGCCATGTACGGCACCAAAGTGGCGGCGGCGCAGCTGCCTATCGGCGAAGAGGGCGACTTTCGCGGTGTGGTGGACCTGATCACCGGTAAGGCGCTGTTCTTCGGCGACGACGGTGTGGCGACTGAGGGGGCCGTGCCACCAGAGCTGCAAGACGACGTAGATATGTTCGGCGAGCAGCTGACCGAGACCGTCGCCGAGACCGATGACGACTTGGTGCTGAAGTATCTGGAGGGCGAAGGGCTGACCCCCGAGGAAGTGCGCGAGGGTGTCAAGCAGGGCGTCGCCAGCCGGCAAGTCATCCCGGTGTTTGCGTGCGCTGCCACCAGCGACAAGGGGGTGCGCCAGCTCTTGGATGCTTTGGTGGCGCTGCTGCCTGCTGCCGCCGAGACCTCGATTGCCGGCACGGACGCCGGCACCGGCAAGGCCAGCCAGTTGACCACCGATGCGGATGGCCCGCTCGCGGCGCGCGTGTTCAAGACTCTGGCCGATCCCTTTGTCGGCCGGTTGAGCTATTTCCGCGTGTATTCCGGGACGTTTCGCTCCGATGCCCAGGTTTGGAATGCGAGCAAGGAAGAGGCCGAGCGGGTGGGCCAAGTCCTCATGGTGCGGGGCAAGGACCAGGAGCCGGTATCGCAGGTAGCGGCGGGTGACATCGGCGCCGTGGCGAAGCTGGCCGAGACCGCCACCGGCGACACGATCTGCCAGCGCGAGCAGCCCCGGCTCCTGCCGACCATTCGCTTCCCGGAACCGGTGTATTCCGTCGCCGTGGTGCCCGAGGCGAAGAGCGACCTCGACCGCATGAGCGGTGCGGTGGCCCGGCTGCAGGAAGAGGACTTGACGCTCCAGGTCACGCGCAGTGTGGAAACGGCGCAGACCCTCCTCTCAGGCATGGGCGACTCGCACATTGATCTGAGCTTGGAGCGCATCCGCCGCAAGTTCGGTGCGAGTCTCAAGACGGAGCCGGTGCGGGTGCCGTACCGTGAAACCGTCATGGCGACGGCATCTGCCGAGGGACGGCATGTGAAGCAATCGGGTGGGCATGGTCAGTACGGAGTCTGCGCGATTGAAGTCTCTCCCCGCTCCCGTGGCGAGGGCTACGAGTTCGTGGACAACATCGTCGGCGGCGTAATTAGTCAGGGCCTGCGACCGGCCGTTGACAAAGGCGTGCGCGAAGCGATGGAGAAGGGTGTCCTAGCCGGCTACCCCATCGTGGACGTGCAGGTCCGTCTCTACGACGGCAAGGAGCACTCCGTCGATTCCTCGGAGATCGCTTTTCGGCTGGCGGGCGCCCAGGCCTTTCAGAGCGCGGTTCGGCAGGCGGGGCTGGTGTTGCTCGAACCGATTGTGCAGCTCGAAGTGCGGGTGCCAGGGGCCAATGCCGGCGACATCATTGCCGATCTCAACCAGAAACGAGGGCGTATCCAGGGCATGGATACCCAGGGAGGCCACACGACGGTCATCACTGCCGATGGGCCGCAGGCCGAGTTTGTCCACTACGCAACCGACCTGCGGTCCATCACCGGCGGCCGCGCTACCTTCAAGGTCGAGTTCTCCCACTACGAGGAAGTGCCCGCCCACGTGACCCAGCAGGTCGTCGCGGCCGCGCGAGCAGCCCGTGCGAGCGGGTAGCGCCGGGTGCTCCATCCGGTCAATGGGAGACGCGGCGTCAACCGGGGGCCGGCTGCCGCTGACCGGGGCACGCGCCTAGCGCATGGGAGCAGCGTCTGCCGCCGCTATTCCCACACCACCCTAATAGCGAAACTCCAGACTATTCACGAAGGTATCGACATCGTGCTGACTGGCCTGAAAGTCCAGGTCCGCTCGATCCGCAAACCTCTGTAGTGATGCTCGCGAATGCTCTATGATCCAGAAGACGTTGCCTCGTTGCAGGACCCGGTACTCTACATGGGCGAAGTACGTGCGGATTTCGCTCACGTCGAACTGATACCGAAGCTGTGCTCGCCAGACCGGAACACCGGTGGTGGTCTGCGTGACTTTCTTGCCTATCGTCAACTCCAACTTGATGAAACGGCGTAGATCGACACGGATCTTCTCCTCCGCGGCCGCAAGCAGGCGATCCCGTAGTCGTTCCGCAGTCACCTCTGCATAGTCCTTTTCGGACACTGCTAGTACCGAGAGGACATCATCCGTTCGTCTGAGTGTGGTCACGATTGCTGTCCCCGGCAAGGGGAAGCCGTCCAACGTTGTATTCCGATTTCGCACATTCGTCTGACCCAGCGGCCACTCATGGGCGCTGCGGCCCCAGCCTGAGGGAATGGTGAATCCCAAGTGTTTCTGCGCCACTGGCGGCCACTCGGTGAGCAACATGGCCTCACTATCACTAGCCGGAGTCATCACGACGGTAGCTGCTGGCGCGAGGTTCGTGCGGGCTAAGTCACTGACGCGAATCCCGTAGTGGGCCTCCCACTCCGAGCGATGTATCACCATGCGCCCGTAGTTGCTCTCGTTGATGCCGAATAGCTGGACATCAAGAATTGACAGGATATGCAATAGCCGAGGAACCGCTTCATTCGTCTCCCACTTCACCAGGTAAATGGGATCGCCGTCTTTCAGGAGACCGGCCGACAGCCACGGATCGCCACGCGGCACGCGCTGAAGCTGCTCCAGCGACAGCTCTACGCGATTGCCCCAGTTGACGTGGCGCCCGGCCAGTGCTCTCGTATCCCCGGCCCAGTGCAGGACGCCCCGTTCATCGGCGATCCAGAGGTGAGGGGTGTCTTGCAGGGCAACCACGGTGCCGTGGGCAAAAGCACCTTGGGCACTAACCAGTGATGAACCAAGTAGCAGCAGGCCAACTACGGCCACCACACCGACCAGCATCTTGTACTGCGGTCTGCCGATCATTGGTACCCCTGTTCCCTACACCCTCGTCTCAGTCGCCGGATACATCCATGCGTTAGCTCAGGTTGAGCTACGCGCTGTGGCGTCGCTACTCGGACTGCGAGGGTGGTGGCTCCTGGAACGGCTCTCCGTTCATGCTCCTGAGGCCCTTCGGCACGTCAAGCCGCCGACCTCCCTTTGTAGCATACCCGCTCTCCATGCTGCAATCGTCACGACCGTTGCTTCTGCTCCACTACCTACCTTCAGGGGAGCTAGGTGCCCCACGCGGCGCTGGCGCTACGCCGGTGTCGTTGATGGGCGCGCCGTTGTCTCCGGCGGTGTTGTTCGCACCAGGACCACCGCGCCAACGGTGCTCATCAGGCCGGCCAACCAGAACAGCGCGTTCAGCCCGACGGCATCCGCGAGCCGCCCCCCGACGAGCGGACCGAGGAGCATCCCGCTGGCGTACACGGCCTGGAAGACGCCCATTGCCGTCGCCCGCTCTGCGGACGGCACGGCCAGGATGCTCTGGCTCATCAGGCTAGTCTGCAAGAGGCCGCGCGCCAGGCCGGCAATGCTCTGCGTCAGGATGAGGATGGGCAACGCGGCGGTCGCCTGGAGACCCACGCCCAGGGCCAGCGCGGGGACCAACGGGATCACTGCCGTCATCGCCGCGTTGAGCAAGAAGCTGGCGGTGGTGGGACCGCGAAAACCGAAGCGATTCACGATGGTAGGCGCCAGGAACTGCGCGGCCATCAGCGACAAGACGCTGAGTGCCGCGAGCAGTCCGAGGTCGGCGCGATTGGCCCCCAGTTCATGGGCCGCAAAGACTGGCGTGAAGCCATAGATCGTGGTGAATTGGACATAGGTATTCACCGCGGCGAGACCGGCAACGAGCAGCAGCTGTGGTCGTGTGCCTACCGCCACGAGGCGACGCCAGGTGACTGGCGCCACAGCCGGGCCGGTCCTGGCCTCGACACACAGCCCCACCACCACGATCCCGGCAACGGCCGCCCCGGCGGAGAGATAGAAGGGCGCATGCCAGCCCCAGCCTTGGGCGGCAGCGCCGCCAATAAAGGTCGCGACGGCCTGGCCAAGGCCGTTGGTGATGGCGAGGAGGGCGACGGCCCGCGTCACCTGCGCTGGCGCGAAGTAGCCGGCATACATCACGGTGATCACGACCCAGGCGCAGGCGCCAACGCCAGTCAACGCCCGCGCGAAGATCAGGCCAAGCGGGTCGGGCATCCAGACAAACCCGAGCGCGCCAAGCCCCGCTGCGCCAAGCCCGGCAATGACAAACGGCCGGCGCCGCCCCAAGAGATCGGACCCGACCCCGACGGGAACGCGCAGCAAAAACTGCATGATCCCGTAGGCACTGAGCATCACGCCGACCACCGTCAGGGAAGCGCCGTTCCGCTCGGCGTAGACCGGCAGGATGGGCACATAGAAGTACAGCGCGATCCAAAAGCAAAAGTTCACGACCTGGAACAGCCACGGACTGAGCCGGCGACGGCGAGAGGGGCGCTGGCGCGGCAAGCTCGCAGCCGCAGCGGAGTTGATCACCACGCTCCGAGTATAGGCGGCCCCGGCCCGGCACGCTCAACGCCGCGGAGTCCCCGTCGTTCGGGCACCGGCCGGCATCCGGCCCCGCTCTGCGCGCTCACTGCCGAGGGCCTTGGCCGGCCAGGCGCGATGGGTTACGCTCTTGCACTGTGAGCGACGGGTTTGTGCGGGTTGGGCGCATGCGCGATGTACCGCCGGGCAAGCTGAAGCAGGTCCGGTGTGCCGGTTACGATGTGACCATCGCCAACGTCGGCGGCGCCATCTACGCCTTCGACGCCTACTGCCCCCACGCGGCGTGGCCGCTGGCCTGGGGTGGTTTGGAGGTCGGCCCTCCGGCCCGTCTCCGGTGCGGGCTGCACGGCTGGCTGTTCGACCTGACGAGCGGCGATGCCATCCTGCCGCCGGAGCCGCAGTGCTTGCCCATCTGGGAGACGCGCGTCGTGGACGAGCACATCGAAGTGCGGCGCACGGGAGCCGGCGAGCTTATCGCGCGTTGACGCCACACGCGGTCACTGGCGCTTTGACCGGGCGGGGCGTGTTTGCCGGAACGGCCGGGCCGTGCTATAGTGGGATTCCACTCGGTCGCGGAGAGCGCCGAGCGCGGACCTTCACAACTGAAGAGTAGTAAGAGGTAGCTTGCGATTGGTGAAGAGGCTAGGACGCTTTCCAGTCAGAGTTTTGTAACGCTGACCATCGCTCCGAGCGAGCGGATGGGAATATAGGGAGAGTTTGATCCTGGCTCAGGATGAACGCTGGCGGCGTGCATGATCAATGCGAGTCGGACGGTGGGGCTACGGCTCCGCCGTGGCGTCCGGGTGCGGAACACGTGGGCAATCTATCGCCGGGTGGGGGCTATCCTCCCGAAAGGGGGGCTAATCCCGCCTACGCGCGGCTCCTGATGGGAGCCGCGGAAAGCAGCGGAGGGCAGTTCTCCGCTGCGCCCGGTGCGGGGCCTGCGTCCTATCAGCTAGTTGGGGGGGTGACGGCCTCCCAAGGCCAAGACGGGTAGCCGGGCTGAGAGGCTGACCGGCCACACGGGGACTGAGAGATGGTCCCGCGCCCTACGGGGTGTAGCATGAAGGAATCTTGCGCACTGGGCGAAAGCCTGACGCAGCAACGCCGCGTGCGGGATGACGCCTTACGGGGTGTAAACCGCTGTACGGGGGGACGAAACCAGACGGTACCTCCGCAGGAAGTCTCGGCTAACTCGGTGCCAGCAGCCGCGGTAATACCGAGGAGACGAGCGTTATCCGGATTTACTGGGCGTAAAGGGCTCGTAGGGGGAACCAAACGGGCGTCGTGGAAGCCCCGTGCTCAACGCGGGGAGGTCGGCGCCGACGGTGGTTCTGGAGGCTGGTAGAGGCGCGTGGAACGGCGGGGGGAGTGGTGGCATACGTAGAGCCCCGTCGGAACACCGGTAGCGTAGGCGACGCGCTGGGCCAGTCCTGACCCTGAGGGGCGAAAGGGTGGGGCGCAAACGGACTTAGATACTCCGGTAGTCCACCCCCTGACCGATGGCCACTGGGTGTCGCGGGTATTGACCCCTGCGGTGCCGGCGCGGACGCAGTAAGTGGCCCGCCTGGGGACTACGGTCGCAAGACTAAAACTCAAAGGAATTGACGGGGGCCCGCACAAGCAGCGGAGCGTGTGGTTCAATTCGACGCAACGCGCAGAACCTTACCTGGGCTGGACTACGAGGTAGTAGCGTCCCGAAAGGGGCGCGACCCACCAGGGAGCCTCGCCAGATGCTGCATGGCTGTCGTCAGCTCGTGCCGTGAGGTGTTGGGTTAAGTCCCGCAACGAGCGCAACCCTCGGGGGCAGTTGTGTTTTCTGCCCCGACTGCCGGACGAACTCCGGAGGAAGGTGGGGATGACGTCAAGTCCGCATGGCTCATACGCCCAGGGCTACACACACGCTACAATGGCGTCGCCAATAGGTGGCCACCCCGTGAGGGGGCGCGAATCCTGTAAACGGCGTCTCAGTGGGGATGGCAGGCTGCAACTCGCCTGCCTGAACGTGGAGTTGCTAGTAACCGCCGGTCAGCATACGGCGGTGAATACCGTTCCCGGGCCTTGTACACACCGCCCGTCACACCACGAAAGCGGGCCATACCTGAAGCACCCCCGGGGTCCCTCCCGGACCCCCGGTGCGAGGGTCGGGTCTGTGATTGGGGTGAAGTCGTAACAAGGTAGCCGTACCGGAAGGTGTGGCTGGATCACCTCCTTTCTAAGGGAGTAGGTGTGAGCGGCTGCTTGGCTTCGGCCAGCGCAGTCATATCACCACTTCTAGGTCGGTCTACAGTGGTAGTGCAGGTCTCCTGCGCGGCGCTGTAGTCATTTGCGACTGGAGCGATCGGTCCTCTTGCCTCGCAGCGCCTCTTACTACTCTTCAGCGGTGAAGGTACTACTTGCTATCCGCAAGGACGGGCCTTTAGCTCAGTTGGTTAGAGCGCAGTCCTGATAAGACTGAGGTCCCTGGTTCGAATCCAGGAAGGCCCACCACGACGAGCGGTCAGTGGTCAGCTTGGGGCGAGTGTTGTAGCTCGACCTGTTTCCGGCTGGGTACTGATCGCTGTACTGTCTTCCGGGGATGTAGCTCAGTTGGGAGAGCGCCTGCTTTGCAAGCAGGAGGGCAGGGGTTCGAGTCCCCTCATCTCCACCACTCTGTAGCCCTTACTCCGTGCTCCCGTGCTCTCTGTGGCTGAAAAAGCCTTCCAAGGGTGAAGGCTTGCCTCCCTTGCGGCAGCCGCTTACCACTCCACGCTCGGCCGCGGCACGAGACGGTCAAGCGCCTCAGTGGCGGGTCGTGCCCACGCCTGCAAGCTCAGGCTGCGGTCCCACCACACTCTGTCCGTCCGGTACGCCCACTCCCACACCTCAAGCCGTTCTGCCAGCATGTAGAGCGGAAAACGCTGGGTGAAGCCGGGGCGCGGGGGCCGCTGCCGGAGGAAAGACCACACGTACTCGCTGGCGAGCGAAGCATCGCGCTCGGCATACACTGCTGCTTGCCGCGACAGGGCAGCCTCGCCATCGCCAAAGAACAGGCCCATCAGATCGAAAACACCGCTCACCTGCCAGGTTCCGTCCGCTGCACACTCCACATTGACGTTGTGCTCCTGGTAGTCACGCATGACGCAGCACGGCCGGAACGGCTCGTGCAGGGCGTCGAGCGCACCAGCAATGACGGATTCGGCCCACTCAGCGTCGGCCGCGGTGGTCTGCTCCGGCGCTACTGCTCGTGCCTGCGCCAGCAGCCCTCGCACATATTCCGGCGCGTCCACTTTGGGCGCAGCGGCGGCCGGGTTGACGGCCACCGGGTTGAATGCGCCGGATTGCCGGATCGTCCGGGTTGTTGGATCGTAGGCACCGGACAGCGGCCAACCCAATGCCTGTAGATCAGCCAGCGTTTGTCCGAGTGCCCGGGCAATCTCCCGTTGCAACGCCGCGTCCAAGCTACCGCGAAACGCTTTGTCGGCCAAGGGCCGGCCCGGCAGGTGAGGCATGATGGCGTAGGGCCAGCCGAAAATCTCTGCCAATTCGTCTACGTGATAGGGCCACGGGACCGGCACGGACGTGTACTCGTGCAGCAACTGGGCAAAGAATTGTTCCTCCAATGGGACGGCATCGAGTCCTTGCTGCTGGCCTGCGAAGCCTACATCGAGCAGCGTGCTGGCTCCAGAGTCTACATCGAGCTGAACGCAGTGGCCACGCACTTGCACCGCCCCCATCCTCGGCGGGAGATCAAGAAGGGTGCGATAGAGTTCCTGCGGCGGTTTCCGAAGGAGGCTGGGATAGAGCCATGATGGAGTACAAAGGATACCGGGCAGCGGTAGCATTCGATGACGAGGCCGGGGTTTTCCACGGCGAGGTAGTAGACACCCGCGACGTGATCGTGTTTGAGGGCACCTCGGTCGAACAGCTGCGACAAGAGTTCCGCTTCTCGGTAGATGACTATCTGGCCATCTGTGCTGAACGAGGCCGGACTCCGGCCCGCCCCTTCTCTGGGAAGATTTCGCTCCGGGTCTCTCCGGCTGTCCACCGGGCAGCCACAACCGTAGCGAAGGCGGCAGGCAAGAGCCTCAACGCCTGGCTCGCGGAAATCGTCGAGGCCGCCGCTGCTCAGACCCCCAGGGTGCTGCCGTAGACAGCGCCAGGACCAGCTTGCTTCAGCGCGTGGTAGACTCAGAAGGGTGTCCGTCGTAGATCAGGTGACGGGGCGTTGGAGTAGTGGACTAACTCATCACCCTTTCAAGGTGAAGATCACGGGTTCGAATCCCGTACGCCCTACCATTTCCGGCCTACGTGTACTGTAGGCAATACCGAGTTCCTGAGCGCCACCGCCTCGGAGTCCCGGCCCGGTATTCGACTGTCAACTGGCATAGGAATGGAGTAGCGGATGATGGCCTTGCCAGGGTCCACGGCGATCTCCTTCACGAAGGACTTGATGAAGGCCTTGGACTCGGTGAGGTCGCTCTCCATGAGGAAGTCGCTCATGTCCTGGGCAAAGACCGTGATGGTGTCCACGTCGTCCAGGACCTCCCGGCGCTCTGATAGCAGCGCCCGCGCCTCCTCCGCAGCGCTCGCCAGCCGCTCCTGACGCTCCCGGTGCTCCTTGATCCGGGGCGTGAGGTCGGCGAGGTCCAGGTCGGTGGTCTCGATGGCGCGATAGAGCCGCTCCAGCCAGCGCCGCACCGCGGCCAGCTCCCCCTCGATGGTCTCCAGGTTCCGGCGCTGCTCGTGGGCCACGCCGTCCAGCTCCTCGTCCACCAGCCGCACCAGGTCCCGGATGTTGCTCTCCGTCAGGATGTTGGCACTCTCAACACGCGCTGGTGTGCTAGGATTGCGGCCTTGCCACTCCAAGTAGAGGTGTGGCCCCATGGCTCAACGGGTGTACCGTCACGATCTGCGCTGCCCTCACGGTGGCTCCAATTGGCTGCCCAAAGACGGCCACTCCCGCGGCAAACAGACCTCCCGCTGCGGCGATTGCCACTCCCGCTTCACCCCAGACGGCAACCGGCACTACTACGCGGAACGGATCAAGCAGCAAGCGCTCCGCCTGTATGGTGCCGGCAGCAGCCTCTCGGCCATCAGCCGGGTGCTGGCGATCAAGCTGGGCACGGTCTCCGCCTGGATTAACAAAAGCCCACCCGGCGCTGGCTGGACTGCGCGCTGGGGGATCGGGGGGAGGCGACCTTGCTGCGGTTGTATAGCCGGCTGCCAGCGGCGGACCGGTCCGTCAGCGATGGGGGCCAGGTGGAGGCGTGGCGGCCCCAGGACCGCCATGTGGGGCGGAAGGGGCGGGAGACGAACCGGAATGCGGGGCTACCCGCGGTCCTGCGGGGGAAGCTGAATTGGTTGACCCGGCGGACGAAGGGCTCCAGCACGAGCGCGGCGCTGCTGCGCAGATCAATCGCGTTGGTCTGCTTGCAACAAGCATGGATCTAGTACATCAGCGCGTCTAGAGAATACCCGTCAACACGGTGGCTTGACTGATTTAATGTCAGGGCGTATACTCGCATTGAGCCACTTAAGCGAAAGGTCAGCAGTGCTATGCCGCAGCGCGACGACGACGAGGCACTCACGCGAGTATTCCGCCGGATGGGCGAGCCATCTTGGTGGATTCTACGTGTGTTGAGTGCCACTGAACCCATCCCCGGTATCGAGATTATCCGGCGTGTGCATCGCCTCCTGGCGACGGCGGACTACCCGATGCGGCGGCTCGATCCGGCCACGCTGCACTATGCGCTGAAGCGCATGGATGACGATGGCCTCATCCGCGGTGAGGGTGACCGGGAAGTAGAGGTGCCGGGGCCGCGGGGGACGATTCGGCGGGCAATGCGTCCGGTGTACGTGATTACCGGCTTGGGGGAGGTAGCGCTCGCGCGTCGTCGCCGCCTCGAGACGTTGCCGACATCGGCGGCCCTTGGCCCCGGGTGGGAGCAGTTGGCGGCTGGAAGGGCGCGATGATGGCCGCGCCGGTCATGTCTGTCCGGCTCGGTCATACCCTCACTACAGTGGGTGAAGCGGCCAAGGATATGGGCCGCCTGCTCGCAGGCTTGACCCTCTACGGTGTTGCCTTTACCTGGGCGGTTGTTTCTGTCTGGCTCTGCTTTGGTCCGGTCGCAGCCCTCTGGCAATCCCTCGTCGGCGGGTTGCCGTCTATTGTGGCGACCTTGGGGAGTCTCGTCGTCAGCGTAGTCCTAGCGCGGTGGCTGCTCCGCCTGGGTGACCGCCTGATACATGGGGTGGACGTAGCCGATGCGGATAGCCGGCTGCACCTCGCCCCACCCGCCATCAGTCGCTACGACTGGGTTGCCCACAACCGGCAGGTCATCCGCGCGCACCGCAAGGCGCACTACTACCGCACGCGGCAGTTCGACCGCTTGGCCGCGTTGGAGCGGGAAGAGCAGGAAGAGCAAGGCCGGGTGAGCGTGCCAAGCCCCGCCGTTTCAACACCAACGGGCACCGACTCTGGCCGCTGGGACCGGCCGGTAGGCTCCTGGCTCGCGCCGCTGACGATGGGTTGGCTCGTGATGCGCGTGCTCGTGGGCCGTCGGCCACGAGTGACCGCGCCGGGTGACGCCACTCTGGAGAGCGCCTTGCACCAGGCGGAGGCCGCACTGGCCACCGTCGCGCACGTCTTGCCGCCACCGCAGCGGGCGGCGGCCCTGGCTACGGCCACCGACGTCATCCAGTGGGAAGCCACGACGCCGGAGGCAGTCGGACCGATCACGCGGCGGGTCAGCTATGACATGATCGCTGCGGGAATGCGCTCCCACCTGGAGCTCCTCGCCCCGGCCGGTACCTTCTGGCACACGGCCGCCAGCCCCTTCCTCGCCGCCGGTGCGGTTGTCGCCGGGACAATCGCCGCGTTGGTGGTACTCGGTGAGTTCAGCCTCGCGCACCTCACCTTCCTCCCCCTGGTAGCGCTCGCTGCCCTCGTCAGCGTGGCGGCAGTCGTCGGCTGGCTGACGGTGACGGCGCTCGACCGGCGTTGGCGGCAGCCGTAGCCGCTCTGTGTTCCCTCCGGCGCCCAAACGGTTAAGCTGGAGCCCTTAGCTTCCTCCTGCCGCTGCTGTAGCACAGTCACGATAGTAATACTTTACTCATTATAAACGGCACCTCTATATATAGACTCGATTGATTTAAGCAAGAGGGTTCCGGTAGCTACTCAGGTAGGGCAACGCTTCACGGGGAGGGGGTTCTATGGCCGGTACGACTCGGCGGCAATATCTCTGGAGAGCCGGCATTGCATTGGGTAGTCTCCTGAGCGCGGCGTGTGATCTGAGGCTACCCTTGCCGGGACAGGCTACTCCCAAGAGCACCGTCCGCTTCTTCATTCGCAACCACCCCAGGAACCAGGCGCACCGGCCGGTCCAGATCGCTGCCTTCACCGAGAAGTTCCCCGACATTGCAGTGGAGATCGAGTGGCATGCTGCGAAGTTCTTCATCCCGGAAGAAACGCTTGAGTCGCGAGTGGCTGCCGGCACAGCGCCGGATGTGTTCGAGCTTGGGGAAGCCTATGTGCCTCGTGCCGCCCGGGATGGCTGGGTACACGATCTCCTGCCGCGACTGAAGCAGGATCAGGACGATGCCAGCGACTTCTACCCGGCGGTCCTGGCAGCCGGGCGCTACGCCGGCACACAGGTGGCCCTGCCCGAGGCCTGGTCCCCGCACATCATGTACGTGAACCGCGGTTTATTCCGGCAAGCCCAGCTGCCACTGCCGGACCACACCTGGACCTATGACCAGTGGCTTGAAGCGGCGGCACGACTCATGCAAGCAGAAGCTGACCCGCCCATCTGGGGTGCGCTGTATGCAACCTGGCCCACACCCTTACTCCATACCCTGTGGGCTTGGGGTGGCAGCCTGCTCAGTACCGATGGGCAGCGGTGTGCGCTGGACTCCCCGCCGGCAGTCAATGCTCTGCAGTGGATCGCCGATCTGTGGCTCAAGCACCGGGTCTCGCCATCACCGGCGGAAGCCAATCTGATGAGCCAGCGTGGGCACTGGTCCTCGTTGTTCGCGACCGGCCGGTTTGGATTATGGCCACATTTCCACCTCACGCCAAACATCGCCTGGGTGGTGGAACGGAATAGCGGCGTGCGCCAGACCCCTGGTCTCGACTGGAGCGTGCGGGAAAACCCCGAGCTCGACTGGGCGGTCACGACCGTGCCCCGTGGTCCTGCCGGCCGCGAGACTTCCGCCTTGCCGGAGAGCTACAGCATCGCTGCTGGCTCCGCCAGTCCCGACGATGCCTGGGCATGGCTGAAGTTTCTGACGAGCGCGGAGGGCTTTGCGGCGGCGGGCAACCCGACTGGGTGGGTGGCCTCAATACCTGAGGCGCGACGCCTTGACCTGCTTGAAGTGCGCGGTTTCATGATGCCGGCCCGCAAGTCGCTGGCCGACCACCCCTTGTTACAGCAGGAGGCCTGGATGACCGAGCGTGGTGTCCTCCCCGCCTTTATCGAGACGGCCAAGATTCTACGGCCTCCGCAGCACGTCCCCAACTACGATGAGGTGCTGCAAGCGTTCTTTCAGGGCTGCCGCCCGATCTGGACAGGCACTCAGGATGCCAGGCGGGCCATGGATGATCTGGTGCCGACGATCAACGCACTGCTGGCGAAAACACCGTGATGCCTACCGGGTGCTAAGGTCGGAGTGGGGTGTAAGGCTGACGCAGCCTGTTGCTTAGAGGGTGCCGCGGCCAAGAACGGGGGTACGTGTAAGATTTGCCGCTGTGCTGCCATGAAGGTCCGGGAACTCGTCGCGAGGACGGGATTGAGCGTTGCTACCGCCGCGCGAGCCGTCGGACGACGCAGCCCTCGTGCGCCAGCTCCAGACTGGCCCGCGCGAGCAGACGCACGCGGCCTTCCAAGTCTTGGTCGAGCGGTACCAGCCGCGGCTGTTCCTGCACCTGGCGGCCAAGGGACTGACCCACCCGGAGCAGCAGGATGTTGCCAATGAGACCTGGGAACGGGCCTGGCGGCTCATCGGCGACTTCGAGTACCGGGGCATCGGCATCTTTGCCTGGCTCCGCGCGATTGCCGACCGTGTGGCCCAGGAGCAATTCAAGCGCCGCTTCTTTGGCTCCACGCTTGGTGCGGCGCAATTCGAGCTGGCCGATCCTGCTGCCGACGATCCGGAGACCTCCGTCCTCCAACGGCTCACCGTGCAGGAGCGTCGGGCGGTGCTCCGGCAGATGCTCGCCACTGCACCCCGGGATTACCGCATCCGTTATCGAGGCCTACTTCTTCGCGGAGCAGACGACCGAGGAGATCATGGCCCGTCACGGCTGGTCGCGGAGTAAGGTGTATACGACGAAGTTCCGCGCGCTCGCGTGGCTGCGCGAGCGCTTGATCGCGCTTCAACCCCGTCCTCCTCGGCGTGGAGAGGCGGCCGGGGAGTGAGCATACCTGGGCACACCTACCCCCAACCCCCTCTCTGGAGCGGAGAGGCGGCCGGGCACCGCCATGACTCCCCTTCCCTGAAGGGAAGGGGCCGGAGGTTAGGTCCAACCCCCCATGAGCATTGTAGACTACGTAGGAAACAGCAGCGAGGAGCACCGGTGACATCGGAGAACGAGGCTCTCAGAGGCGAGCTATTCGCGGCATGGCTCGACGACTTGCGCCAGGACCGTCCGCCCCGCGACCATCCGGCAGTGCGGACGCTCCCTCCAGACGACGTGGCCGAGGTGCTGCGGCTGGCGCGTTGGCACAAGGGCGTCTTCTTCCCTTCGCCTCCGGCTACGTCATCGGCGGACGAGCTGCTGCCGGAAGTGACCGATATGGACCACCTCACCTCGCTCGTGACCACGGCGGGCGTCTTCATGCGCCCTGTAAGACTGGCGCGGCTGCGCTCATATGGAGGTGGTGCGAGGTCGGCGGCGGCCACCCAGCCTCCCGATGACGCAGCCCTGTACGCGGCGTACCGCGGCAGCGTGTGGTAAGTCCCGACCGCCTCGCGCCACTACTCCCGGCGAGCCACCGGCGCAGTGAGGAGGGACGATGACCACTGACGCGCAGCGCAGCACCGCAGCCGACGCAGCAGCCCCGACGCGGCCCTTGGAGATCACCGATGTCCAGGGTCTCAAGGGCGCGGAGGGATACGCAGACCCCGCCGCCATCTCCCCGGACAGCACCCTCGTCGCCTTCGCTATCCGATCCTTCGCCCAGCGGCCCTACGACGCAGCCACCGAGCGCGGTGTGCCCTCACATGGCGTGGGCCTTGAGCTGGCCGTCGCCGAGCTGGACGGCGGCACGTGGCACTCGCTCACCTCTGGCCGGCATAGCAGTTGGGGACCGCGTTGGTCGCCCGACGGCCGTTGGCTGGCGTTCTGCTCCGATCGCAACGGTATCGCGCAAGTCTGGCTCTGGAACCGCGAGACGAACGTGACGCGCCTCGCCTGTGCCGATCCGGTCCAGGTGACGTTCGAATATGAGGTGTGCCAGTGGTTCCCGGACAGCACCCGGCTGGTGGCCAAGCTGCGGACCGCCGGTTGGCAGCCGCCCCTGCGACGCGAGCCGCCGGCGCCGAAGGGCACGCGCGAGGTCTGGGTCTCGCCACCGGAAGCGCCGCCGACCTCGCCCACCGGTGAGAGCCGGCCCTGGTATGAACAGAGCCGCGGTGATTTGGCCATTATTGATATACGGACCGGCGAGGTGCAGCGGCTGGCAACCGATCTTGTGCTCAATGGCTTTCAACTCTCGCCCGACGGCCGGTATCTTGCGGCGTCCTGCTACGACCCCGCCTACTGGAAGATCGAGTCGGACGATGGAAACAGCGTGTTGTCCGATCTCCACCTACTCGCGGTTGACGAAACGCGGCACGATGTCTTGCGGCGCCAAGCGCCGATGTCCTTTGGCACCACCTTCTCCTGGTCGCCGAACAGCGACGCGCTCGCCTACCACACCTACGGCTACGGCGCCGGACGGGTCGCGCTGCTCGCGCTGGACGGCACCGAGCAAGAACTCCAAGACGGGAGTGAGGTGGATTTCGGTCACGAAGAACCGTATCCACCGCCGCTGTGGTCGGCCGATGGCCGGTTCCTTTATTGCTGGAGCGTAGATTGCCAGGTCTACCGCTTGGCGACCGACACGGGCGCCCGGCAGAACATGGCGCCCGACCAGCGGGACTATCGTCTGCTTGGCCCGACCTATCCGCTCACCGGCATGATCGCCAGCGATTTCGGGCAGCCGGGCACGGTTGTCGTCGTGGGCCGGCACCGCCGCACGAGCGGGGAGGCACTGCTGCGGCTGACGGGTGGCGAGCCAGAGGTCGTGCTGCCCGACAAGGTGCGCTCGCTGCTCGACGTGGCCGCTCGGAGCGATAACGACGGCCGCGTCGTCGTCAGCACCATCGAGAGCCAAAAGCACCCCCGCGAGCTATACGTCATTGACGTGCGTGCTGGTATCGAGCGCCGCTTGACGGACCTGAACCCGCACTTGGCCCACGTGCTGTTGGGTACCGGCCGGCTGCTCACCTATACCGGAGCGGATGGCAGCGCGCGGAGGGCGGCGCTCTTCCTGCCGCCCGACTATCGGCCGGGCCAGCGTTACCCGACGATTGTCAGCGCGGCGTATGGGTACGGCGGCGTCGGCATGTTGCGCTCCTTTGTCTTCACCGGCAGCGGCAGTCTGCACTTGTTTACGACGCGCGGCTACGCCGTGCTGTTCCCCAACGTCCCCGCGCAGGGAGCCGACGCGATGACCGCGCGCACGCTGGAAGACGTAGATGCGGCGGTAGCGCAGGGCTATAGCGATCCCGACCGGCTCGGCGTGATGGGCTTCAATCTCGGTGGCTACGCGACCTGCTGCATCGTCACCCGCACCGAGCGGTTCCGCGCGGCCGTGGCGGTCGACTCGTTCACCAACCTGATCTCGTGGCCGCTGCACATCAAGGGCAATCATCTAGGCTGGCTGGAGCACGCCAAGGAGCACGAGACCCACCTGGGCGGCACGATCTGGGAAGTGCCGGAGCAGTACGTGGAAAACTCGCCGCTCTTCCACCTGCACCGCGTCACCACACCGCTGCTGCTGCTTCACGGCACCGAGAATCCGATCCCCATTGGTCAGAGCGAGGAGATTTACGCCGGCCTGCGCCGGCTGGGCAAAGTAGCGACCTTGGTGCGCTACTACGACGAGGAGATGGGTCTCTGGACGTGGTCACAGGAAAACCTGGAAGACCTCTGGTACCGCAGTATCGCTTGGTTCGACCGGTACCTCTGAGGCTGGCCCTCTGACAAGGGTAGGTTTTCGTATGAAGAGGCGCACCCACCCCAACCCCCTCCCTTCAGGGAAGGGGCCGGGTGACAGGTCAAAGCCGCACCACACCTGGCACTATCCGTGCGGCTTTGGCCTGTCAGGGGTTAGGTCCAAATCCCCTGTCGAAACGGGGGACGGTTAGCGTGGGGGCTTCCCTGTAGCTCGCTATTCCAGCTTCCCCGTGTCGTCCAGCACCGGGCGCTCGAGGCGGATGTGGTAGGGAGACTCCATCACGGCCCGCTGTTCCTCGCTCAATCCATCCACATACGCCTCTGGCCAAGACACGTAGTGTTTGGCATAGGCGAGATTGCCCGGCGAGTAGCGGATCAGGATTGAGCGCCGCTGATGCTCGCCCTGCCAGGGCATAGTCCCATGGGTTACGGCCTCGGTGAAGATCACCACGTCGCCGGCCTTGCAAGTAATCTGCTTGACGAATTCTTGGTACTGCTCGTAGCTCTTCAACCCCAGCGGTAAGGCGAAGTTGCACTTGTGACTGCCGGGAATCAAGCATAGCCCACCATCGCCGGGGTTGACGTCGGTGAGCTGCCACGACACCACCGTCAGGCCGTTGTGCATCTGTCCGTCCTGGAAGATGTAGTACTGGTGCGGATCGAACCCCGGCCCCGACGATCCGTGCAACATGTGTCCTTCCGCTCCCCGGCGCATGCCGATCAGCGACGGCAAATGGTCCAGACGGAAGCCTTTGCCCAGGATTGCATGCAGGTAGGGCGCAATGCGGGGATGGGCCAGCATGTCCCGGAACGGCTCGCGCCAGGGACGCTCCCACCCCAGCATGCCGCTTAACTCGCCGCGCCCGGTGATCCCACGCAACGCCGTGGAGCTGCCGGCCAGGGACTGGGTGCGCTCGCGGATCCCGCCCGAATAATGGTCAATGGCCTCGTTGCAGCGCGCGAGGGCCTCCTCGTCGAGCACGTTCTTGACCACAATGTAGCCGGTGAGATCGAACAGATATTTCTCGTCTTCGTTCATGCGCTCCACCTCCTCGGGGACGGCTGGCTGCGGGGCTAGGCGGCAAGCCTATTATACGGAATGGCGCGCTTCAGTAGTCAGCGCTCTCCTCACCCCGGCCCTCTCCATCATGATGGAGAGGGAGCCTGGATTCCCGCTAACGCGGAAATGACCGGGCGAGACGCCAGGAATGCCCGGACGGCG
This sequence comes from Chloroflexota bacterium, assembly GCA_965238265.1. Taxonomy (GTDB): domain Bacteria; phylum Chloroflexota; class UBA11872; order UBA12225; family JAJDUF01; genus JAJDUF01. The sequence goes on from OZ250185.1 coordinate 650,451, forward strand.
GACTCCCCCTCTCTATCGCTTGGCGATGGAGAGGGGGCCGGGGGGTGAGGCGTCGCCCACCTCGCCAGTTCTTGACTCGCTGCCCGGACAAGCGTATAGTACAGTTGAGCCATTTAATTGCAATGCCGATCTCAGGTGGAGGGACACGGCTGGCCTCCACTGCGTGTAGTAGGGGGGTAGAGCGAGGTCAGCCTGTCTTCTGTTGACCGGAAGGAGGCCTGCTATGCCAGTGACGACCCGGCGGCAGTACCTCAGCGGTGGCGCAGCGCTCGGCGCTGGGTTGCTGGCCGCGGCGTGCGATGTGTTTGGTAGCGGCGGCGAGGTGGCCCCTGACGCTACCCAGGAAACCCGGCCGTCCGTCGCCAGGCGGCCAGGTGTGCCTAATCAGACCAAGCAGCCTGTTACCGTCCAGGTGCGTTTCACCCCAACGGCAATTACGTCCAAGATAGACCAGTTCCGCCAGTACACGGCGCCGTTCACCGAGGCGCACCCGCACCTGACCATCGAATTGCAAAACTGGATAGAGCGCCCTGAACTTTTTGAGACGCTCCGGGAGGCTATCAATACTGGCCAAGCCGGGGATGTCATGCAGGATATCGTGCATCTCCCCTGGTGGCTCGGCGATTCCGCTCCGCAGTTGGTCGTGCAGGGGGCGCTGCTGAGGCTGGACCAGTTCATCCGGCGCGACCGCTACGACCTCACTGACTTCTGGCCCGGGTGTCTGGAGCGCAGCACCTGGCGCGGCGACCTGTACGCGCTGCATACCCACGCGGATACACAACTCGTGTTCTACAATCAGGACCTCTTCTCCGCGGCCGGCGTGTCCGCGCCACCGAGTGACTGGACCTGGCAGGACCTCCTCGACCGTGCCCGTGAGTTGACCCGCCGCCAAGGGGCCAAACCCGTCTACGGGTTTGCTCTCAGCCGTGACTACGGTGATCTGGGGGGGCAGCGATTGGAGCAGACTATAGCTACCCGGCGACGATTCCCTGGATCTGGGCGAATGGTGGTGACCTCGTGAGCGCAGACTTGACCAAGAGCTTGGTGGACGAGCCACCGACCCGGGAGGCGCTGGAGTGGCTCTTCGAGCAGCGCGACACCCATGCCGTGTGGCCGAGCGCCGACGAGGTGAGTGGCGATGAGTTGTTCAAGATTGGCCGGCTGGCAATGCTGTACGGCCCCCGTAGCTTCACGGGCACGTTGATTGTCCCGCAAGCCACCTCCTGGGGCTGCAGTATGGCTCTTCTGGTGGGGCGGACCAGCCCCAGGCCTGGGTTCCTCCGGTCAAGCCGGCCAACTGGCTCTTCTCGCGAGCGGCGTTCCATGTGGGTGCCGCGACCAGCGTGCCGGACGAGGCCTGGACGTTCCTCCGTTGGTGGACGGGGGAAGCAGCACAGCGGGCCTTCCAGCAGGGAACCGTCCGCAAGGGACCCAAACTGACCTTGCCCACCATGCCGCCACCGGCGCGACGCTCGGTCGCGCAGTCGGTGGCGCCCTGGTTTGGTGGCGAGCCACTCAGTTCTGGCGGCGCTGGATTGGCCGGGGTGCCTGCACGCGCACCTGGCGGGGTGATCTGCACACCGAGGTGGCTGGTGCACCCGGCGCCGGGCGCCCACCGGTAGCTGCTGCAAGCTCTACGTGACCCAACCGCCAGGGGTCTAGGGCTCACCGGGCGCCGTGGTGGAGCAACGGTGGGCGTCAGGCAAGCAGTCGGTCGCGGTGAGCGACACACCCACGGCCGCCCATCGCCAGGAGGCGGCAGGACAGCTGGCATGCTGTACACCCCTCGCTGAGTTGGCGCGTTAGACTTTGACTATGGCTTGGCCGGCCCCCGTTAAGGCCCCGGCCGCGCAGCCGGCAAACTGGCTCTGGCTGGCCTTCCTGGGGGCGGCGACCGTTGAGGCCTGGACCTTCCTCAGTTGGTGGACCGGGGACGAGGCTTCTCGCCAAGCGCCGTTTCCTGTCGGCGGAGGAGTTAGTAGACTGGTTTGGCGAGCCGGTCCTTGCGGCGCTGGAGATTGCCGCTGCATCCGGCACTGCGGTACGAATGGACGGGGGAGGGCAAGCAGTCGGTCGGTCGCGACGACAGCAGTTATTCTCGTGCCAGAGACGCCCGCGTCGCGTGGACAGAGGAGGGGCGCACCATGCAACCGTGGGACATGGATGAGCGGCCGGTTCCCCCGGACGCGGAGCCGTCGTGGTATGAGCGCCTCGCGCCCTATGGCGCTGGCGCCGCCGTGCTCATCGCCATCTACCTGGTCCTGGTGCTGATCGAGCAGTCGGGGGTGGGGTTGGCCTTCGTGCTCTTCCTCGGCACGCTCGTCGCCTTGGGCGCCGGTGTGGTCTGGCTGCTCCTCACCCTCCTGGACTGGCTCGGCGTGCCGCTCGTCCTGCGGGTCCGCGACGTAGCGACGAGGGCGGTCTTTGTCCTGGGTGTGCTCTCCCTGCTCGTGCTCGGCGCTAGTGGGAAGTTTGCGCCCCCCGAACGTCCGCAGATACTGGATTCCCAGGGGCCGTTGCCCTCGGTGCCTCTGGACGAGCGCGTGCTGCTGCTGCTCGTCGTTCCCCTCGTGGGCGCCCTGATGCTCGGAATCATGAGCTGGACCGGCCGTCGCCGCCAGTGGCCGTTGCTGGCGCTAGTGGCCGGGGTCATGCTGGCCATCGGGACGGGACAGGTGTGGATCGCCATCATCCTGTTCGTGGTGCTGGTACTGGCCCTCTGGCGGCCGTTGTCGCGGCTGCGACGCGGCTAGTCGTAGCTGCCTCGCCCCCGGCCGTCCTCATCCCCCAACTCCCTCTTCATCATGGTGGAGAGGGCCGGGGTGAGGAGCTACCCCCACCCAGCGATTGACTCTACGTGCTCACTCCTACATAATCACTATCACGGTTAAGCCGATCAAAGTGATGGAGTGCCTGTCTAGCCGGGAGGAGGGTCTATGGCGAACCGATACATCGAAGACCGTCCCTTCCGGCACCAGTTGCAGGAAAGTAGCCGCCTGGCGGCTCTGGCGGTGCGCCTCGCCTGGCGGGCGGGTGCGCTGCTCGTCGTGGGTATCGTCGCCCTGCTCGTGGTCCAGGCGGCGCTCTCCCCCTTGCAGTTGGTGCTCACCCGTGCGGTCATTGACCGGGCCGCCGTAGACCTCGGCCTGCTGGCCGATGCCGGTCCGTTCATCGCCCGGCTGCCCCTCGGTGCCTGGATCGTGCTGGCCGTCGTGGCCGTTGCGGTCGGTCAGTTGATCCAACCCGTCTCAGCCACCTTGCAAAGCCAGGCGGGGGATCGCCTGACCGGCTACGTCACCGAGCAGGTGATCCGCGCTACCAATCGCTGGCAAGGTCTAGCCCGCTTCGAAGACCCGGCGCTGGCCGATGACCTTGAGCGCTCGCGCAGCTACGCCTCCGAGAGTGGGCTGGCGCTGATCCTCAGCGGAGCGCAGACCGTGCTGGTGGTGTTCACGGCCAGTGGATTGGTGCTGGTGCTGGGCAGTCTGCACCCGCTCCTCCCGCTCGTGTTGATCCTCGCGACCCTGCCCCAAGTCGCGCGGCACTGGAACTTCGAGGATCGTATGCGCAGCCACCTGTATGCCCAGACCGAGGAGGCACGTCAACTGTTGTACCTGCGCGACGTGACGCTGAGGCCAGCGGTGGCCAAGGACGTGCGTCTGTATGCCCTGGGGCCCTTTTTCACGCAGCGGTATGGCGCTATCTTTGCCCGCACGATAAACCTGCTCAACCAAGTGCGCCGCGGGCTCGTGCCACCTATGGCCCTCGCCAGCGCCCTGGCCGCCCTCGCGACCGGGGCGGTGTACGTCTACGTCGTGTGGTTGGTGGCCACGGGTCAGCGCACCCCCGGCGACCTGGCGCTCTACGGGGGCGCCGCGGCACTGCTGCAACAACAGGTGCAAAGGCTGGGCTTCTATATCGGCTACCTGCCCCATGCGCTAGGCTTCCTCCCGGCGCTCTACCGGGTGCTCGAAGCCCCACCCGACTTGCCGGTGCCGGCCGCGCCCCGTGCCGTGCCGCAGCCGGTCCGCGAGGGCTTGGTGTTCGAGCACGTGGCCTTCACCTACCCTGATCGGTCCGAGCCGGTGCTGCGCGACGTCTCGTTGCATCTGGGGCGGCACGAGTCGGTGGCGCTGGTGGGTCGCAATGGCGCCGGCAAGACCACGCTCGTCAAGCTGCTGCTCCGCCTCTATGACCCGACGGAGGGGCGCATCCTGCTCGATGGCATTGATCTGCGGGAGTTCGATCCGGCCGACCTGCGCCGGGAGATGGGGGTGATCTTCCAAGACTTCGTGCGCTACGAGCTGACCGCCGGGGAGAACATCGGCCTGGGACAGGTCGAGGCGCTGCATAATAGTGATCGTCTGCACACCGCCGCCACCAGCGCCGGCGCCGACACGCTGCTCCGGCAACTGCCGCGAGGCCTGGACACCCAGTTGGGGCGCGAGTTTGGCGGTCGCGAGTTGTCCGGCGGCGAGTGGCAGAAGCTGGCGCTGGCGCGCGCCTTTGTGCGCGATTGCGCGCTCCTCGTGTTGGACGAGCCGACCGCGGCGCTCGACGTGCAGACCGAATACGAGGTGTACCAGCGCTTTCAGGAGCTGACCCGCGACCGCACAACGCTGCTCATCAGCCATCGCTTCTCGACGGTGCAGATGGCCGACCGCATTCTCTACCTGGCCGACGGTCGCATCCGGGAGACCGGCACGCACGCCGACCTCCTGGCCCAGGACGGCGAGTATGCCCGGCTCTACCGACTGCAAGCCGCCCAGTATGCAGAGCAAGACGACGAGGCGGCACGCGCATGAACCGGCTCCAAGCGCTGCGCGGTCTGGGGCGCCGGAGTGCTACGGCCCTGCGGTCACTGCCCGCCGACCTGCGGCTGCTCGGACGCGGCCTCCTGCTGGTCGGCAGCGGTACACCCAGAGCTGCCACTGCGCATGTAGCGCTTGTGCTCTTGCTGGCGCTGCTGCCGGTGGTCCAGGTCTGGCTGACCAAGCTCCTGCTGGATGCCGTGACTGTCGGTGCTGACGGCGTGACCGCAGCCGTCAGCTGGGCCGTGACCCTGGCCGCCGTGTATGCCCTGACTCTCGTTGTGCCAGCTGCGCTGACGCCGGTGCAGCGCGTCCTCTCGGCATGGCTCGAAGAGCGCGCCGTTGCCGAGCTTGACAGTCGGCTGATCCGGACGGGCACGCGGCTGGCGGACTTGGTGCGTCTCGAGCGTCCGCCCTTTCAAGACCAGCTGCGGCTCGTGCGCCGGGCGGCTACCCAAGACCTGCCCCGGCTCTTCCCGCTCCTGGAGATGGGTGGCAGTCCCCTCCTGGCCTCGGTCGGCCTGTTGCTCCTGCTGGCCATCCTGCATCCGCTGCTGCCGGTGGTCCTCGCTGTGGTCAGCGTGCCCCACTTCGTCGCAGAGTATCGCATGCACCGCCTCCAGTACCTGGCGCTGGCCCGCCAGTCGCGGCCGGCCCGCGAGATGGACTATTGCGTCGCCGTCACTACCGAGCCAGCGGCGGCCAAGGAGGTACGGGTCTTTGGGTTAGGGGACTTTTTCCTCCAGCGCTTTCGTGAGCGGCGGGCGGCAACACTGAGCGAAATGACCCGCGTGCGGCTGGCGCAGCTGAAGATGTCCACGGTGTTTAGCGGCGCCTATGCGCTCGTCCTCGCCGGCGGCTTCTGGTATGTCGCGGTGCAGGCCGGTGCCGGGCGTCTCACCCTCGGTGACCTGGCGCTCTATCTGGGCGCGGTGACGCAGGCCCAGAGCGTTGCCCAGCGCATATCGGAGTGGTTCGGGCTGTTCTATGGCGTGCTCGCGCGGCTGCGCGCCCTGTTCGATTTCCTGGACCAGGCCCGGCCGGCCATCAAGCTGCCGCCACCGGAACAGGGCCTTGCAGCACCGGCCCCGCTACAACAAGGCCTTGAGTTGCGTCAGATCGATTTTCGCTACCCCGAAAGCACCCAGGCAGTGCTCGCCGACGTGAGTGTGGTGCTGCCCGCGGGCCGGGTCACCGCGCTGGTCGGGGCCAATGGTGCCGGCAAGAGCACCCTCGTCAAGCTGCTCACCCGCATGTACGACCCCACTGCGGGCACCATCCTGCTCGACGGCACTCCCCTCCATGCCTACGACCTGGCCGCCTGGCGTCGCCGGATTGCCGTCGTCTACCAGGACTTTGCCCAGTTTGCCCTCACCTTCCGCGAGAACATCGCGGTCGGTGCCTACGCGGCCGACGCTGGGCCAGGGCGCATCGAGCAGGCCGCGCAGTGGGCGGGCGCCCCCGAGATCGCTGCCAAGCTCCCCAAGGGTTACGACACGCCGCTGACCCGGCAGTTCGCGGGCGGGGTGGAGCTGTCGGGGGGCGAATGGCAGAAGGTGGCGCTGGCGCGGGGGTTTGTGCGCGACGCGGCGGTGGTGATCCTGGATGAGCCGACGGCGGCGCTGGATGCCGAGGCGGAGTACCGGCTGTTCGAGCAGTTCCGGGAGTTGGTGCGGGGCAAGACGGCGCTCATTATCAGCCATCGGTTTTCGACGGTGCGGAGGGCGGACCACATCGTGGTGTTGGACGAAGGGCGGGTAATCGAGGCCGGCAGTCACGCCGCGTTGGTGGCGCAGGGTGGGCGCTACGCCACGCTCTATGAGATGCAAGCCGGGCGCTACCGCTAGCGCCTCCCATGACGATGAATGGGTCAGAATAAGCGGCGCGCAGCACGGGCTGCCCCCACGGGCAGGCGCAGCCCGTCACTGATCTCGCGCCGGACAGCACTATTCACGAGCGGCCCCGACACGGTACCTGCGGGGGACCTGCTAACTGCTTACCTCGTCCTGGACACCTCCGACCGGCTCAGGGGGCTGATTACGCTCGTGGAGCAGCCGCGCCAACTGCGGATAGCTGATCCCATGCTGCTCGGCGACCTCCGAGGCATAGCTGCTCCCTCGCGGTGGACCGGCGATGATCCGAAACGTCCGCTCGTGGTGTGATTGCGCTGTGCCGGTACCTTCATCCACTAGGGCTACGAGACTGCCAACGAGCGCGTCGCCAGGAGTCCCGGCATTGATCTCGTCCGCACGGGCCGCGAGCTCGTGTAGATGCGTAGTGTAGATGGCACGTGCCCCCAGCAACCGGAGACCACGCGTGGCGTCAAATGCTATCCCCAGGGCCTCAATGGCGCTGGTGCCGGCGAGCACCTCATTCAAGAGGATCAGGCTGTATCGTGTTGCGCCCTTGAAAACGCGGGCGAGCCGCTTGGCCTCCTCGTCGAGACGCCCTTGGCCGAGCTGCTCCTCCTCCAGGCGCGGGAAATGCGTATAGATGGCATCCGCCGGGCTGAGACGGGCCTGGTGCCCGGGCACGTGCAGCCCGGCCTGGAAGAGGACCTGCGCCTGGCCCACGGCACGGGTGTAGGTTGTTTTGCCACCCCGATTGGGACCGGTCAGGATCCATATGCGGCCATGCTCCTGATCGAACAGCATGCTGTTGGTGACGACGCTCGTCGCCGGTACGGCATCCGGATCGGCACCCTCGGACATGACCTGCAAGGCCAGGCTGATGCTGTAGCCGTCCTCTAGGCAGAACACGCGCTCATTCAGCGGAGCGACCTCGGGCCGGCAGACCGGCAAGGCGGCCTTCTGCAGGCGCCTGATCAACTCTACTCCATTCAGGAGGAACGAGAGTTCAGGCTCCAAGCTGTTGAAAGCGCTGGCGTCTACGGAGGTAAAGCGCCTGATCGCCCTCGCCACCGGGTCAACCACCTTTTCGATCAGATTCCGCATGTCGTTGAACAGCGGGTCCCGTGGCGACCAGTCGGTCACATGCAGGGGGGTGATCCCACGTACACCGGCCTCTCTGCCCAACAGCTTCCCCAGCAGTGAAGCTGGGCCTTTGATGACCTCGGGGCTGATGGACAGGATCGTCGCCGAGCCTGGCTCAAGACTCTCACTGACGTTGATCCCGATCGTCACGCTGCGTACCTTGTTGAGCGTCGCTCGCAGCGTAGGTAGCTGCTTCCGGAGGGACTTGAACTGCGCGGCATTCGTAAGCTCGTCGAGGTGCTCGCGCAGCGCCAGCAAGGCTGTGCCGCCAGGCGATGCCTCCGTCAACGCTCGGTGCAGCCGCACCACCACCTCAACATAGCGTTCGAGTTCAGCCACTCGACGGGCGACGGTCGTGACGGACCAGGGCTCGCGCGCGAGTGGGTCCCGATGCTGGCGCCGGCTCACCAGTAGTGGTAGCACCTCACCGAGGCGCTCTCGTAGGTGATAGTCTGCGAGCAAGTCAGCGACCACCTCCTGCCGGTAGACGATCACCGCAGGATCGGTGCAGAGCTCCATCAGCACACTCATCACGAAGGACGACCGGGTGCCTTGACTGCCGGTGAGCACCTGTACGACCTCACTCAGCTCGAGGTCTGCCGACGCACCGGTGCCAAGGCGGATCTCAGGGGAGGACTGACCAGGGGGACCTTGTGGCCACAGCAGGCTGACGAGTGCCTTCATCCCGCTCCCTCTCATCCGACCGGCAGTAGACCCCTCTAACGCTGCTCCCACCGGAGAAGAAGCCTCATGTCCGCCCCGGCGGCCGACGGGCCGGCCTTCTTCACCAGGTGGGGGCGTCGGCGGAAGAAGTAGTATAGAATGCAGGATTGAATGAGTCAAGCGCTGTTGTTGACGGTCTATGATGCTGGCAGGGCTAACGGTTCAGGGAAAAGGGCAGTCCATGAAAGGATTGACGTTGCACCAGCAGGAACAGCAGCGGCGGCCGGTATTGCACCGGCTGGTGGCCGGCGTGGTGGCGGTGTGGTGACGGTGCGGGAGGCGTCGGAGGTGCTGGGGTTGAGCCAAAGACCGGGCTGGAGACGGTGGGCCACCTAGCGCGCGGCGGGCGCGGCGGCCGTGGCTCATGGGCACCGCGGGCGAGCGCTGCGCCACAAGGTAACTGCGGAGCTGAGCGCGCCGGTGGTGGCGGTGGGCCGCGACCGCTACGCGGGCTTCAAGCACACGCCCCTGACCGCGGCGTGGGGCTGGCAGGCGGGGATCTTCCAGCGGTCGGTGGCGGCGCCCGCTAGCCTGGAGGAGCAGTTGGCTGGTGAGCACAGCCCCACCCCGTTCCGGCCAGCGCTCAACGCCCGCTGTGCCCTGGCACCTCGCCAGGCCGGGGCGGCCGACCGGCCGTTCCCGGCAGGACTGGTGTTGGAGGCGATCCGCTGCTGCCAGTCCGCTGCTGCCAGTCCGGGCGCCCGTGCGCCCCGGACAACACGATCCGGTTTGCCACCCGCGCCCTCCCGGTGCTGCCGGACCGCCAGCGGAGGAGCTATACCCGCGCGCGGGTGGCGGTCCAGGAGTGGCTGGACGGCAGCCTCGTGGGCCGCTACCAGGGCCGGACTCTCGCCAGTCGGCAAGCCCCCGTGCCCCCCCACCGCTGCGCGCAAGCAAGTCAGACCCGAGCGCGCGTCCAGCGGCCGGCCGGCCCCGCGCCCGCCGCCCCCCAGCGCTGGCACGCTGGCGCTGGCGGCGCGCCGGAACGGGCGGGCGCCCCGCAGGGAGGTACGGCCCCACCAGCCGGCCATTTTCACTGGACAACAACAGCCACCGGCCCCCCTATGATCCCCCCGCTCCGCAGAGAGACGAGGCGGCTGGCGCCGCTGCGGCGGAGGGACGCCGATTCCCTCCCCCGTCGCAACGGGGGAGGGCCAGGGTGGGGGCCAAAACCACCTACACACCTCCCGGCCCTAATGCGGGATCGCGCCGCGGAGCTTGTCGAAGAACCCCTTGTGCTCCTCGCCGTCCTGTCCTCGCAGCCGGTCGGACTCGAACATCGCCGCCAGCTCCTGGAACAGCTCGCGCTGGTGCGGGGTGAGGCCCTGGGGCACCACAATACGCACCGTGACAATCTCGTCGCCCCGCCCGCTCCCCCGGACGTGCGCGATCCCTTGCCCGCGCAAGCGGAAGGTCCGGCCAGCCTGCACCCCGGCTGGAATCTTCAGCTTCTCGGTACTGCCAAGTGTCGGTATCTCGATTTCAGTACCCAGCGCAGCCTGCGCGACATCGAGGGGCAACTCAAGATGGATATCCTGCCCATCGCGTCGGAAGAAGGGATGCGGTGCCACTTCCAGCTCGATATACAAGTCGCCCGGCGGGCCATCGCGGTCGCCGGCGTCGCCACCACCGGCGACGCGGATTTGCGTGCCGTCGTCAACGCCGGCCGGTATCGTCACCTGGAGCGCGCGCGTACGCTGCATGTGGCCGGAGCCGCTGCACTCGCGACACATCTCCTCGATGAACTGCCCTTCACCGTGGCAGTGCGGGCACACGCCCCTCGTGACCACCTGACCGAGCAGTGACTGCTGTACCTGGCGCACCTGCCCGGCGCCTTGGCAGGTAGGGCAGACTATCGGCTCCGACCCCGGCTCCGCGCCCGTGCCGCTGCAAAGCGGGCACAGCTCATCGCGCGTGACCGGGACCTCGCGCTCGCCGCCAAAGACCGCCTCCTCGAACTCCAGCCGGAGCGTCGTCTTGAGGTCGGCGCCGCGCTGCGGTCCGGTCCGGCGGGTTGCAGTGCCGCCGCCAAAGAACGTCTCGAAGATGTCGGCTACCCCCCCCAAGCCACCAAAGGGGTCCGCGCCGCCACCCGGTCCACCCGGTCCAAACGGGCTACGCGGCCCGTTGTGACCGAACCGGTCGTAGGCCTGGCGCTTCTGCGGGTCGCGCAAGACCTCATAGGCCTCGCCAAGCTCCTTGAAGCGGTCCTCAGCCTCGGCCGTCTTGTTGATGTCGGGATGGTACCGGCGGGCCAGCTGACGATATGCCCGCTTGATTTCGTCCTCTGTGGCGGACCGGGGCACTCCGAGCACTTCATAGTAATCGCGTTTGGTGGTGTTCATCGGCCCCCCTTAGGAGGTGGCTCGTTCGTGGTCGTGTCATCCTGCTCGGCGGCCGCCGCATCCTTAGCCGCCGGCGGCTCGTCGCCGGCTTCCGTCGGCGCTACCGGCTCATGGTACACGCGCTCGCCCGTCTTGAGCAGCGTCGCCCGCAGCGCCGCGGCTCGTTCGCGCAGGACAGCGAGATCATCCCCAACGAGCGCACTCCGCAGATCGAGAATCTGCGCTTCGAGCGTTTGGCGTTCCTGCTTCGAGAGCTGCCCACCGACCTTTTCGAGCGTGCGCTCGGCGCGATAGGCCAGCATGTCAGCGACGTTCCGCGCCTCGACCCACTCCTGCGCTTGCGCGTCGGCTGCCGCGTGCTCTCGCGCAGTGGCGACCATCCGCTCGATTTCCTCTTCCGACAGTCCTGCCGCGCCGGTCACCGGGATCGCCCGTTCGCGCCCACTGGTCCGGTCTCGCGCCGCGACCTTGACGATCCCGTTGGCGTCAATGTCGAAGGTCACGTCTATCTGCGGCGTACCCCGTGGCGCTTCCGCTAGGTCCGTTAGCTCGAAGCGGCCCAAGGAATGGTTATGCGCGACCAGATCACGCTCCCCTTGCAGGACGTGAATGGCTACAGTGCGCTGCTTGTCGCTGACCGTCGTGAAGGTCTGCGTCTTCGACGTGGGAATGGTCGTATTGCGCTCGATGAGGCGTGTGAAGAGGCCGCCCTTCGTCTCGATCCCCAGGGACAGGGGCGTGACATCGAGGAGCACGACATCCTCCACGTCGCCGGCGAGCACGGCCGCCTGCACCGCCGCACCGAGGGCCACCACCTCGTCCGGGTTGACCCCACTGCGCGGCTCCTTCCCAAACACGCGCGTCACCAACTCGCGCACGGCCGGCATCCGTGTTTGCCCCCCGACGAGGACGACTTCATCAATGTCGCCAGGCTTCAGACCGGCGTCGGCAAGCGCTTGCCAGCACGGCTCCTCGGTCCGCTCGATCAGGTCGCCGACTAACTGCTCGACCTTGGCTCGCGTCAAGACGACGTTGAGATGCTTCGGACCGGTCGCGTCGGCCGTGACGAACGGCAGGTTGATCTCCGTCTGGAGCACCGACGACAGCTCGCACTTCGCCTTCTCGGCGGCCTCCTTGACCCGCTGGAGCGCCATCTTGTCGCGGCGCAAGTCCACGCTATGCTCGCTCGCAAAGCCGGCGATCAGCCAGTCCACAATTCGATCATCGAAATCATCGCCGCCCAGGTGCGTATTGCCGCTGGTGGAGCGGACCTCAAACACACCATCACCAAGCTCCAGGATGGAAATATCGAACGTCCCCCCGCCCAGATCGTAGACCGCTACTCTCCGGTCGCCTTCTTGCTCCAGGCCAAAGGCGAGCGCCGAGGCCGTCGGCTCATTGATGATCCGCAGCACCTCCAACCCGGCGATCTTGCCCGCATCCTCGGTGGCCTGGCGCTGACTATCGTTGAAGTACGCCGGGACCGTGATGACCGCCTGCGCTACCGGCTCGCCCAAGTATTGCTCGGCATCGGCGCGGAGTTTTTGCAACACCATCGCCGAGACCTCCGGCGGCGCATACTCCTCGCCCCGCAGGGTCACGCGAATATCACCGTCAGCAGTGTCGGTCACGCGATACGGGACCAGCTCGCGGGTGCGCCGGACTTCCGGGTCCGCGGCTTGCCGCCCCATGAAGCGCTTGATGGAGTTGATCGTGTGTTCCGGATTGGTGACCATCTGGCGCCGGGCCATGAGGCCCACCAGTCGCTCCCCACTCTGGGACACGGCCACCACGGAGGGGGTCGTGCGATTGCCTTCTGCGCTCGGTATCACCACCGGCTGGCCGCCCTCGACGACGGCGACGCACGAGTTGGTGGTACCGAGGTCAATGCCGATTATCCGAGGCATAGCCGCTTAGTCCGTAGTGGGGGCCGCCTCGCCGGCGGCCCCGGCGGTGTCGGTTTCCGTGTCGCCGGGCGCAGCGGCGTCGGGGGGTGCGTCGGAGCTTGCCGCCGGCTGCGCTTGCTCCGGCGGCGGCGGTCCAACCTTGACTAACGCCGGGCGCAAGACGCGCTCGTGGAGGGTGTACCCGGCCTGGAATACTTGCAAGACGGTATGGGCGCCCTCGCCCTCTTCGTGCATCACCGCTTCATGGTAGCGCGGATCGAACGGCTGATTCAGCGCGTCAATCGGCCGTGCCCCGTGCCGCTGCAACGTTTGCATCACCAGCTGCGCGATTTGGGCGATGCCTTGAATCCAGGTGAACTGGACCAGCTCACCGGGCAGCGCGGCAAAGGCCCGCTCGAAGTTGTCCACGATGGGGAGCAGATCGGTCAGGGTGGGCACCACGGCGTACTTGGCCGCCTCTTCCTGATCGAACTGCTGACGCCGCCGGTAGTTGCTGAAATCCGCCGCCGACCGTTGCCAGCGGTCGCGCATGTCATCCACCTCGGCACGCGCCGCGGCGAGCTGCGCCTGGAGATCCTCCACGGACGGTCCGGCTGCTGCCGTCGCTGTCTCCGCGGTAGCGGATTCCGCAGCATCGCGGGGCGGTTCTACTCGCTCTGGCTGCGATTCCGCTGGCGGGGCCGATTCTGTGGTCATGGTGTATCTTTCTCTACCTCCGAAGTTCTCGTAGATCAACTGCAAGCAGCCACAGGCGCCGCGCTGTCCACTCGGCGCCGTCTACCTCGCGGCGGGACTGAGCAGGTCATTGAGCGACTCCGTCATCACCTGCGATACATAGCGGACGACGGGCACGATCTCGGCATAGGGTAGTCGCATCGGGCCAAGCACACCGACGAAGCCGCCAGCCACACTCTCGACACCGTAGTAGGACACGACGAGGCCCAAGTCTTGCAAGATAGCCGTGCGCGGTCCGCGCGCGCCAATCAGGATGTGCATACCATCCGACCAGGGCAGCGTCTCCAGCAGCCCGAATAGCTCCTCGGGCTGCTCCAGCAGGCGCACGATGCGCCGCGCCTGCTCGGGCTGCTGGAATTCGGGCAGCTCGAGCAGCTCGACCAATCCAGTATGGTGGAACTCCTTGCGCTGGTGCTCATCAATCTGGCCCACGAGGCTCACCAAGCGCGCGGCGATAAACGACTCCAGATCGGACACGGGTGTACTCAACGCCTCAAGCTCACTGCGGCTCAGGCCATGAATGCGTTGATTGAGGCGACTACTGGCCGCGCTGAGGTCCGTTTGGGAGGTGTCCGCCGGTAGCTCGATAAGCTGCTGCTTGACGGCGCCCTCCTGCAAGACCAGGACGAGCAAACCCAAGCGCTCCTGAATAGCCAGAAGCTCGACGTGCTTCACCCGGCACTGCACTGTCACGGGAGCGCTGATAATCCCCGCGACGCGGGCGACTCGGGCCAGCAAGGTTGTCGCGACATCAAGCCACTCCTCACGCGCCAGCTGCACCGCGAAGAGCTGCCGTCTGATCGTGGACTGCTCGGCCCGCGTCAGCGCTCGCTCCTCCATCAATTGCCGCACGAAGTAGCGAAAGCCCCCTTCCGAGGGAACGCGCCCGGCCGAGGTGTGCGGCTGGAAGAGCAGGCCCGCTTCTTCTAACCCGACCATCTCGTTGCGTACCGTGGCCGAGCTGACATCCGGGACATACTCGCGCACGACCTGCCCGGACCCGACAGGAGTCGCGGAGCCGATATAGGACTCCACGATAGCCTTCAGGATCAGCCGCTTGCGCTCACTGAGGGTTGGTGGTAGCTGATCGTGCCGCAGTGCATCCGGCATCGCCACTATGCCCCTCCTTAGCACTCACCCCCCGAGAGTGCTAACCAAGAATCAGCATACCATATCGTCGGTATACGGCATGCCGTGCCCCTACCCGATCTCGCTTCCAACGGCGTTAGTAGGCGCTGGGGTCGTGGATGATGCGGAGGATCGAGCGGAAAATAATCTTGAGGTCCAACCACAGCGACCAGTGCTCGACATAATAAAGGTCATACTTCGTGCGCTCTTCAATCGAAACGTCGCCACGCAAGCCGTTGACCTGTGCCCAGCCCGTCATCCCGGCCTTCTCGCGCAACCGCTTGGTGTAGTCGGGCACCATCGTCTTGAAGCGGTCAACGAACCGGGGTTGCTCCGGGCGCGGCCCCACAATACTCATGTCACCCACGATCACGTTGACCAGCTGCGGAATCTCATCGAGGGAGGAGCGCCGCAGGAACTTGCCGAACGTTGTCACCCGCGGGTCGTCACGCACGGTCCAATACTGCCCCGCTTGCCCCTCCGCATCGTGGGTCATCGAGCGGAACTTGATGGCATGGAATCGCTTGCCATCCATGCCCACCCGTTCCTGAACAAACAGCGCCGGGCCGCGCGAGTTGAGCTTGACGAGCAGTGCGAGCAAGAGCAGGAACGGCACCCCCACGACCAAGGCTCCTGAAGCAACCACCACGTCGAACCACCGCTTGACCGTGCGCTGCCACGCTTGCAGCTCGATGGACTTCACGCCGATCAAGGGGAGACCCCGGAGATTGACCAAGCTGGCATCGCTCATCATGACCTGGAACAGGTCTGGGAAGACGCGGATTCTCGCGCGGACCATCATGCCCCGGTCGAAGATGTGCAACATCTCGGCGTGGGTGAGCGCCGGGTCGGCGATGATAAGCTCGTCGGGATAGACACGGCGCAGCACGGTATCGAGGTTGTCAAGGCTGCCCAGCACCGGCTGCTGCCCTGCCGACGGCTGCGCCGCCGGCTCCGTATCGGCCACACTCTTGCCTTCGAGAAATCCCACCACGCGATAGCCGAGCGCTGGCGACCGTGCCAAGTGCGCTACCACCCGTTCCGCTGCCGGCCCGGTCCCGATGACCAAGCAGGTGCGCGCCAAAACACCGCGCCGCCCCAGGAAGTCACGCCAGAGCGCCCAAGCGTAGCGCCCGGACCCCGCCAACGCCAGGCTGAATATCCCGTAGTAGATAATCAGCAACCGCGACGACTCGGTGGGGCCACGCAGGACAAACACCCCCACGGCTACCGTGAGTACCACGCCACCGCCGACGGCAACGAACAGGCGGGAGGCTTGCTCGGCGACCGATTGCAGGTTGCTCCGCTGGTACAGCCCGGAAGTCGCAATCGCAATGAGGATGGTCGGGATGGCAATGGCGACAAAGCCGGTGTACGAGGCGAGCGTGTGCGGCACGGCCGGCGGGGGGATCGCCAGACCGAAGCGCAGCCCGTGAGCAAGCAGGAAGGCCGCCAGAATAGCCACTCCGTCGGTGACGACGAGCACCCCTGGAGAGAGGGTCCACGCGAGCTTACTCCGCCGCCGGACCGGCACCGGGCTAGCTGCCAAGCGCTGCGCCGGCTGGGCAACAAGCTCCCGGCTCGGCGCGGCCGCAGCCGACAGCACGTCTTCCCGGTGCGCGGCGCGTCTCCGGTCGGCTTCGGTAGTACTCATTGGCCTAGATGATACCGGCAATGCCGCACGGCTGCTCTGACTTGGCCGCTTCAACGGGTCGGCGCCCTTGCCGGTTGCAGCAACCAGCGCCTCTCCCTACGAGGAAACCCGCCGCAGGGCCGCCGGGCGCACGCGATCAGCGACCAGGGACACCGTTCCGAGCAACGCGATACCGGCGGTGACGAGGGCGTTGACGACTGCCGGCCGTTGGGGGGCATAGTGCTTACGATAGAAGACGTGCATCGCTCGGAAAAACTCGTAGGTACACTTCAGCGACCGCTGTTTGCTGCTCTCTCCCTTGTAGTGCTTTACCTCTACACTGGCGTTATAGTACACCTGCCAGCCACGCTGTTTGGCGCGAAACGCCAGGTCCAGGTCCTCTCCATACATCCAATACGTCTCGTCGAGCAATCCTACCTCGCCGAGCATGGTCGCGCGCAGCAGCATGAACGCCCCGCATACCGAGTCCACTGCATAGGACCGGTTGGGATCGCGGAAGGTGAGATTGTACGCGCCGAAGGTGAGATTCGCCGGGAACAGACGGGGCAGGCGGAGGAAATGATAGAGGGCATTGGTCGGCGTGGGAAAGCTGCGTCGGCAGGCCAAGTCGAGGCGCCCGTTGCGCTTGACGAGCTTGGGGCCGGCGATGCCTACCCGCGGATGGGCGTCCATGAAGGCCAGCATCGTCGCCAGCGCATCGCCCGGTAGCTCGGTATCGGGGTTGAGTAACAGCCGGTAGGCGCCGCGGCAGCGGCGCAGCGCCAGGTTATTCGCCGCAGCGTAGCCGCGGTCCCCCATCTCGGCCAAGCACACGACCTCCGGGAACTCGGCCGCGACCATCGCCAGCGAGCCGTCGCGCGATCCGTTATCCACGACGAAGACCTCGTAGGCGCAGTCGAGCACGCTCGCCTGCACCGAGCGCAAGCAGGCCCGCAACAGCTCCCGCGTATTGTACGAGACGATGACGATGGACAGCGTAGGGGGGGCGCCTGGCTTGGCCGGCGGCCGCACCGCCGCCGTCTCATGCTGGGGTAGTTGTGTCGTCATCGCCGTCGCTCGCCGTGCTGAGTGTCACGGCCCGTCAGCCGCCACCGGACACCGACAGGATACCCGATCATCTTCGCCACGTCGCCCGTCAAGCGGATCAGCGGTACCCACGCCGCTGCCTGAAGGAAAGTGGCGAGTGGGGCGTGGTGAGTGAAGTGTGGTGCGCTGCTCGTCACTCGCCACTCTGCACTCGCCACTCGCTGGGCCAGCGCCCAGAGCCGCTGATAGGGTCGGCGGACATACGCCAGCATCGCTACGACGATGAGCCAGCGTAGCGCCGGCCAGCGGGCGCCCAAGAGCCAGGTCAGCGGCGCACCGAGATACACGCCGTACCGAATGGCATGCCGGCGGCGCCAGAGGTCGGCCTTGCCGTCGCCGCGCGCATAGCGGTAATACTGCGGGAAGAATGCCTGCAAGCTGGGCCGGGGCCGGAACGCGACGAGCGCAGCGGGAACAAACCGCTGGCGCGAGCCGCCACGACACAAGGCGAGGTCGAACACCACGTCCTCACAGTAGTCGAGCCACTCCGGGTACCGGCCGGCTCGCTCCCACGCCGCGCGGCGGAAAGCAACCGACCGGCTGGAGGGCAAAAACGTGGCCGGCTCAATGTCCTCTACGGCCGGCAGCACCGTCGCCCCCATGGCCAGCTCGAAGCTGCTCTGCGGCGCCGCGACGAAGAAGCCGGCCGCGACATCAGCAGGGGCATCGCCATCCGCATCCTCTTCAAGCGCCGCCACCAGACGCGCCAGCCACGCCGCATGCAGGACGACACCACCGTCGGTCACGACGATGATGTCTCCTTGCGCCAGCTCGATGGCACGATTGCGCCCGGCCGAGATGTTGGCGCCCGGCAGCACCTCGACGCGCACCGGCAGGTCGGGCGCGGCCCGCTGCGCGAAGTCGTGCGCCAGCGCCACCGTCCGGTCCGCCGATCCACCGTCAACGATCACCACCTCGTCGGGCCGGCGCTCCTGAGCCAAGATCGAGCCGAAGAGCGCCGGCAACGAGCCGGCCTCATCAAGCACCGTCATCACGAGCGAAACGACCACAATTCTCCCCGTTTAGGGCCAGCGCCCCCCCCGGAATCCACGTACCCCTGCGGAGCGGGGGGGCCATAGGGGGACCAGCCCTCACCCCGCCCCTCCCCTGGGAGAGTGGCCTGGATTCCCGCTTGCGCGGGAATGACGGGCGCAGCGTGCTGCGCCCCTACGCGCAACTGCCTCTCCCACACTCTCCACTCTCCACTGACCACTAGCGGCGAGGGGGCCGGGGGGTGAGGCACGGCCCTCAACACCTACTCGTCGGGACACAACTCCCTATAGCACGCGAACAGCTGCGGCCGGACGATGGACCAGTCGTAGCGCGCGGCGACGAGCGCGCGGCCGGCCGCGGCGAGGCGTTGACCCAACGCCGGGTTCACGAGCAGACGCCCGATCTGTGCAGCCAAGGTAGCAGGATCGTCGGCTACCAGCAGGTGCTCGCCAGCGCGTCCGGCCAATCCGGCCGCCCCGGCGGTAGTCGCCACCACCGGGACACCGGCAGCCCACGCTTCGAGCAGCTTGATGCGGGCGCCACTGCCCATCCGCATCGGAATGACGTACACCGCCGCGCGGGCGAAATACGATTGTACCTCCGGCACCTCTCCGACTACCGTTACGCCTGGCCCGGCCAGCGCCTTCACCGCCGCGGCCGGGTTGCGACCGACAATCAGCAGCCGCGCGGCCGGGTGCTGGGCACGGACGCGGGGCAGTACCGCGGCGCAGAACCAGCGCAGCGCATCCACGTTGGGCCGATAGTCCAGCTTGCCGGTAAATAGCAGCGTACACGGCTCGACCCGTTGCCGCTGACGGGTAGGGGCGCCGCATGCAGCGCCCAGGCGAGAGCGGTAAACATGCCGCCAGGAATCCACGGCGATACCGTTTGGCACTACCCGCACCGGGCGCCCGGCCAGACGGGACAAAGCGTGGGCATCGTCGGGCGATACCGCGCTGGTCAGCGCAGCAGCACGGATGAGGGCGGCCTCGTAGCGGCGGAGGCGTTGCCATTGCGCCAGGGAGTAGAGCATCCGCACCCACCGCCTCGGTTGACGCAGGTCCACGAGGGCCGCGCTACGCTGGAGCAGCCATTCGGCGTTGTGGTCGTCAAACAGGACGGGTACCCGCCGACCGCCTAGACGAGGCTGCGCCCGCACGGTCGCGGCCAGGGCCATCCCCGCTACTTCCAGCCCTTCCGCTTGCACCAGCCGCACCCGTGCCGTGGCGATGACATCGGCAGCAAGCTCCACCAAGGCCGGCGACCACAGCCGGCGCGCCATATCCGGCAGCGGCGTACCCAACAGCGTAGCGAGCCGCTGCCGTGCGCTACGCTGCGGCGCCGGTAGCCAAGCCGCGCCCGCCGTGATCGCGCGTACCGCTTGCTCTGCCTCCCGCGTGGGCGGCGCTGCTGCCAGCGAGAGCACGTAGACATCGTGCTCGCGCGTAGCAGCCTGGAGGAGCTGCCAATTGCGTAGGGCCGTGCCCTGATGCGGCGGATAGGGCCAGTCAGGAGTAATGATGAGGATACGCATGGTGTGTTAGCTATCAGCCGTCAGCTTTCAGCTTGGCCCCCTCCATCACCCTCCCTGACAGGGGTAGGTACGCCTCTCCACACGAAAGCCTACCCTAACCCTCCCCCGGATTGAGCTACCAGGGGAGGGAATGTACCGTCCCCCTGCGGAGCGGGGGGACCATAGGGGGGCCAGCAGGTCTCCCGCTTGCTCGTGCCGCTGACGGCTGATAGCTAACGGCTGACCGCTTACGCCAACGCCTCGCGATACACGGCGAGCGTCTCTTGCGCCGCCCGCTCCCACGAGAAGCACCGCACGCGCCGGTAGCCACGCGCGGCGAGGTCAGCACGGAGCGTCTCGTCGCCGGCTATCTGCCCCATGGCGCCGGCGAGCGCGTCCACGTCGAACGGGTCTACGAGCAGCGCCGCCTCGCCGGCGACTTCCGGCAGCGACGACACCCGGGAAGCGATGACCGGCGTACCCACGGTCATCGCCTCCAGCAGCGGCAGGCCAAAACCCTCATACAGCGACGGATACGCGAGGGCCAAGGCGCCGCGGTAACTGGCCTGGAGCAGCGTCTCAGGCAGCACACCAGGGAAGTCCACCGCCGCCGCCAGGTCATGCCGGGCGACCGCAGCCCGCACGACCGGCTCATCGGCGCCGGGGCCACCGGCAACGACCAGGCGCAACTCCGGGTGAGCGCGGTGCGCCTGCGCGAACGCCTCGATCAGCCGGGGGATGTTCTTGCGTGGCTCGATAGCAGCTTGCACGGACAGGACATACGGCTGGGCGAAGGGCGCCGGTGCCGACGGCCGGGCGTCCCCACTCGTCGCGTCCGGCTCCGGCACGTGAGGAGCAGCCTCATACACGACACGAATGCGGGCGGGGTCAGCGCCCACCTCGCGCACCAGGTCGCGCTTCGTAGCCTCGGAGACGGCGATGATCCGATCTGCCCGCTCGACGGCCCAGGCCACTTGCGCGTAGTAGCGCCGGCTCGCGGCGCTGTGCGTATCGGGATAGAGAAAGAAGGAGAGATCATGCACAGTGACAACGGAGCGCGCGCGGCCGGCGCCCGACGGCACGTGGTCGGGGCTGTGCAGCAAGTCCAAGCCGCGCGGCGCCAGCTCCAGCGCTAGCGCATAGCGCTCGATCCGGTGGTGCGGCGGAGTCCACGCGGTCAGACCCCGCCAGCCGCTCGCCGCCAGCGCGCGCGCGCGGTCCTTGCGATGGTAGATCGCTACCAGGTCGGCAAACGGTGCCGGTGCCGGCAGTGCCGCCAGCGCGTGTCCCAACGCCGTGATATAGCGTGCAATGCCACCACGGTTGTACGCCAACAGCCGCGCGTCGAGGCCCAAGCGCAACCCGTCACTGGCCATCATCGTGCGCCGAGAACCGACGGGGGGAAACGCCAAGATCATAGGCAGCGGCCACGGCCAGGCCAGTCAAGCCCCAGAAGAGCGCCACGAGATGCGGCAAGCGGGCAAAGTGGTGATCTAACATACTCGCGACGAGCGCGCCGGCGAGCGCCGCCAGCACACTCAACAATAGGTCGGCGCCGGGAGCGGCGCGATGGCGCCACCAGAGGATCGTGGCGGCCCCCAGCGCGACGGCCAGCGCGGCGACGTAGGCTGCCATACCGATGAGACCGGCCTGCTCGGCAATCGTCAGAAAGACATTGGAGACACCAGGATAGAGCGTCATCGTGGGTGCCTCGCCGAACCCGATGCCCAGCCAGGGATAGGCTTGGATGATCTGCCAAGCGTTCTCCAGCTCGCCCAACCGCATCGCCGCGGCGCGGTCCTGAGCGCGGAGACCGGACAGTAAGTGCAGGGCGTACCGTTGCGTGGTAGGCCAGAGCGCGAAGGCCACAGCGGCAGCCCCCATCAACGGCAGCAAGCGCCGGTAGCGCACCAGCGCCGTCAACCCGACCCCGGCCGCCAGCCCCAGCCAGGAGCTACGCGAGAAGGTCACGAGCAAAGCGGGCAGCACCACCACTGCCGCGACGACCAGCCAGCGGCGCGGCAGCACCGGCTCGGAAGCAAGCAGCTGCGTCAGCGCGATGATGCCGACCATCATCAGCAGCGCTCCCAGCACGTTCGGGTCAATCGCCGTGCCGATAGCCCGCAGACGGTCGGTATCCGGCAGATACCGCAGCACCGTCGAGTCGGTGGGATACCCCAGCGGGCCGAGCCGGACGAGCGCCCGTAGGGCCAAGTCGCGGGGGGCCGCGAACAGCACCAGGGCAACCAGGGCCTCGCAAGCGCCAATTACAACCACACTGCGGACGAGCAAGCGCCGCCAGTCGTCATTGGCTGCAAGACTGGCGCAGGCAAAAAAGAAGAGGATTGCCAGCTCCAGCTTGAAGATCATCCGCACGACGGAAAGCGAGCCGCTCTGCGCCAAGGTTGCAATCTGCGCCGCGATGAGCGTCGCTTGGAAGAGGAGAATCCACGGCCCGGCCACGGTGAGCCGTACCGGCCCGCGGCCGGTCGCTACGCGCCGCGCCAGCCAGCCGCCCAAGGTCGCCAGGAGCGCCAGCTCCAACAGCGTCGGCGCCGCGCCCAGCCGCAAGGGGGCCACGCCAAACGGCAGCAGGGCGATCACCGCGATAGCTCCGACCAAGGCAATGCGGAGATCGCGGAGCACCGCCGCCGCCAGGGGCACAAGCACGAGCGCCCCGGCCAGCAACACCGGCGAGCGGGCCACGCCGTACCAGCCCACCAGCCAGGCAGCGACCACGGCAGCGACAACGAGGGCTGGCGTGCGGCTCCGGCGCGTCAACACCGGCAGTTTCGTAACGAACTGGGAAAGCGCCATCGGGGGATTCATCAGCCCGGGTTATTCAGGCGGCCGGTCGTCCGCCGACTCTTGCTGCTGGGACGCATAGGCTGCTTGGTCAACCACTGCGCCGCCGTCTACGCGCACGTCGAGGGCCTGGCACCCTTTATCGAAGTCGGCGTCCAATTGGAGTAACCGGAAGCATGGCCGGCCAGGTCTGCCGCCGCGTCCCATCACCTCTTTATGCAACGAATAGCCGCTGACCAAGTCACCGGCATCATCGAACTCCTGTACGAGGTCGCTGGCCGGGTTGACCCGCACCGGAATGATCTCGCCGCAGGCGCCACACTTGACATAAAACCAGAGCGCATCATCCCCGGAGCCACCCCCGGCCCCTCTCCCGACCCCGAGGTCCGAAAACCGCCGACAGCACCCGCTGAATCCATGTAGAGCATTGCGTCGCAGTATAGCACTCGCTGCACCCGCTCCTCGGCGGGGTGGGGCCGGGCTGGGGAACAGCGTGTGCCGGTGGCACTGCGCTAGCGATAGCGCCCGGCCTGCATCTCGTACAGCGTGGCGTAACGTCCGGCTTGCGCGACTAGCTCCTCGTGACTGCCGGCCTCGATGGCCTTGCCCTCCTCCAGCACGATGATGTGATCGGCCATCCGCACCGTCGAAAACCGATGGCTGATGAGCAGCGCCGTCTTGCCGACGACCAGCTCCCGGAACTGCTCGAAGAGCCGGTACTCCGCCTCGGCATCCAGCGCCGCCGTCGGCTCATCGAGGATCACCAGCGCCGCGTCACGCACAAAGCCCCGTGCCAGCGCGACCTTCTGCCACTCACCACCCGACAGCTCCACGCCGCCCTCGAACCGCCGGGTCAGCGGTGTGTCGTAGCCATGCGGGAGCTTGGCCGCGATCTCGTCGGCCCCCGCCCACTGCGCCGCTTGCTCGACGCGGCCGTCGCCCCCACCGGCCGCGTAAGCGCCGACGGCGATGTTCTCGCGGAAGGTCAAGGAGAACTGGGCAAAGTCCTGGTGGACGACCGCGATCCGCTGGCGCAGTGCGGCCAGGTCATACGCCGGGAGCGGCACCCCGTCGAGCAGGATAGCGCCCGTACCAGGGTCATACATGCGCGTGAGCAGCTTGACGAGCGTGCTTTTGCCCGCGCCGTTGGCTCCAACCAGCGCCGTCACCTTGCCGGCCGGCAGCACGGCGCTCACGTCAGCGAGTACGGTCTGAGTGCTCTCGGGATAGCGGAAGCCGACCTGACGCAGCTCGATGCCAGTGTGGAGGCTGGCCGGGGCGGTGTGGCCTTGCCCCTTTGGCGCCAGCGTGATCGCCGGACCGGCGCTATCCAGAAAGCCGAAGATCGTGCGGAGGTGCAGCCATACCTCGTGCTGCCAGCCGATCTCGCGCGTGAAGTTGAAGGTTAAACTCTGGGCTTGCTGCACGGCGCCGAGATAGAGCACGATGTCGCCCAGCGTCAGTTGGCCAGCGCGCGCCTGCGCCACCACGTACCAGAAGCCGCCCGCCAAGGTCAGCGCATAGAGGCCGCTGAAGACGGTCGAGAAACGCAGGCCCGTAAGCCGAATGCGGTTCATCTCGGCCAGCGCCACCTCCAGGCGCTCGCGGAAACGCTGCCAGAAGAAGTCGCCCAACCCAAAGACCCGCACTTCCTTGGCTGCCGTTGGCTCGGTGGTGACGCGAGCGTAGTAGTCCATCTCGCGGGCCGGGCGAGACTGCTCCTTCATCGCTTGGTACTGCAACCCGCTGATGCGCCCCTCGGCGATGAAGATGCGGCAGGCTCACGACGACCAGCACGAGCGGCACGAGGGGGTGGAGCTGGCCGAGCAGGATCAACAGCCCTACCAGCGTCAATGCGGCGCCCATGATCCCTTGCAGCAATTGGAGTAGCACCAGAGCCATCTGTGATGCTCTGCGCGCCATCGCCACTTCATTCTGGAAGGCCGGGCGCTCGATTCGATACAGGTCCACGAGCCTGGCGCCAGCCTGCATCAGCCGGCGGTCCACTTCTACTGCCGAGCGGTCCTTAAGCCACGACGACAGCGCCGCATGCACGGGCCGCAGGCCAGCCGGTACGACGAGCGTGAGCGCGTAGACGACAGCCAGGGTCACGGCTCCGCCTACGGCCTCTTGATCGCCACTCGCCCCGGCCGCAATGGCATCCAGCAGCAGCTTGGCCAGCCAGACCTGGAGTACCGGCAGCAGCGACAGAACTGCTAAGAGCACAAGATAGGTGCCCCCGGCGAGCGGGGCGCTCACGATCACCAACGCCAGCCCACGACCATACAGGCGCAGCACCGCGGGCAGGCCGCGCAACGCTCGCAGCCCCCGGCCCAGGCGCCGCAGCGCCGCCGGTACGTTCATGCGGCCGCCTCCGTCCCGTCCTGGCCGAGGTATTGGGCGGCTTGCAGCCGGTAGAGCCGCGCATACTCGCCGTCCTGGACCATGAGGTCCGCGTGCGTACCGGCCTCCTGGATACGACCGTCGGCCAGGTAGAGAATGCGGTCGGCCATCCGCACCGTCGAGAAGCGATGACTGATGAGCAGCGTCGTGCGACCGTGCGTAAGCTCCTGGAAGCGCTGGTAGACCTCGTACTCGGTCTGCACGTCGAGCGCCGCCGTCGGCTCGTCCAGCACCAAGAGCGAGCAATCGCGCACGAACGCCCGCGCCAACGCCAGCTTCTGCCATTCACCGCCGGATAGCTCGCGACCGCCAAACTGGCGGCCAAGCTGCGTCGCCAGGCCGTTCGGGAGCGCCGCGATCACGGCGTCGGCGCCGGCTTGCGCGGCCGCAGCGTGCAGCCGGGCCTCGTCGTGCCGGGCCTCGACCTGTCCCAGGCCGATGTTCTCCCCGGCCGTCAGCTCGTAGCGCACGAAGTCCTGGAAGATCACTCCCAGCTGCCGGCGCAGGTCGGCCGGGTCGAACTCCCGCAGGTCCACGCCGTCGAGCAGGATGCGCCCCTCGGTCGGGTCGTAGAGGCGGAGCAGCAGCTTGACGAGCGTGGTCTTGCCGGCGCCATTGCGACCCACCAGCGCCACCGCCTCGTGCCGCCCGAGGTGCAGCGAGACATCGCGCAGCACCGGCTCGGACTGACCGGGGTAGGTGAACGCGACCTGCTCGAAGGTGATGCCGGCCCGGATAGACGGCGGCACGGGCCGCGGCGAAGCGGGAACCGGCAGGTCGGGCGGCGCTTCGAGCACGCGAAAGAGGCTGGGGAGGAAGTTGAGCAGCAGCGGCAGGTAGCCAATGTTGTAGCCAACCGCGGTCAGGCGCTGTTGGAGCATGGTGGCTGCGCCGCCATACAGCACCAGGTCGCCCGGCGTCCGCTGACCCGTGGCCACCAGCCACACGACGAACACGTACACCGCGCCAACAGCCGTGGCGGCGAGCACGTTGGCGAGGACGACCGAGGTCATCAGCCGCCGCCGCAGCCGATTGATCGTCGCTGCGACGCCCGTGAAGATGGTGTCGTATTGCGTACGGAAATAGGGGCCTAGACCGTAGAGGCGCACATCCTTGGCCGGCTCCGGCAGCAGCAGCATGTCACGGGCGTACATGAGCCGACGTGTCTCCGGGGTCTGGTCATAGAGCGTCCGTGTGCAGTGTGATACTGGTATTCCCACTCGCGCGCCATAAGTGGGAGCGTGGCGACGACCAGCAGCACCGGCACGACGGGATGCAATGCCAGCAGAACCACGATCAGCCCTACCGCCGTGAACAGCGCCACGACTAGCTCGGCCCCATAGACCGTGATGCTCAACCCGGCCCCGGCTGCATGCTCACGGGCTCGCTCCAAGTCGTCGGCGAGGGCCGGGTCTTCGAAGCGGGCGATGCCGTGCCAGCGATTAGCCGCCCGGATCAGCTCTCCCGTGACGTAGCCGGTCAGCCGGTCGCCGGCCATGCTCTGAAATGTCGAGGCAAAGGGCTGGATCAGCTGCCCCACGGCAACGCCCGCTGCCGCCAGGACGATCCAGACAGTGAGCGGCCATTCGGCCACCAGCCCGGCGGCGGTAGTTAGTAGACCGAGGTCCAACGCCGCCCGGTCAATCACCGCCCGCGACAACACTAATTGGAGCGGTGACAGCACCGCCTGCACCACCAGCAACAGCAGAATGCCGAGTGCCAGCCGGGGGCTGGACCGCCACGCTAGGCGCACCGCCAGCCGGAGCAGGCGGCTGCTTTCCTGGAGCTGCTGCCGGAACGGCTCGCTCTGAAACGAAAACGACACAAATTCACCTAATCTAGCTACTAGCTATCAGCTTAGCTATCAGCTTGACACGATAGCAGTTGCCAAGCCGCCTGAGGCGGAAAAGCCGACGGCTGACGGCTGAGGCTAATGGCTGAAAGCTGACAGCTAACGGCTAGGTCACGTCAGCCACACGGGCAATCTCGAGCAAGTCCGGCTCGTTCTCGACGGCCGCCTCGACCGCCTGACGGACCATCGCGATGTCTACCCCATCCTCCTTGAAGAGACTGGCGAGGTCGTGATCCGGTTCGGCCTCGGCCAGGTCTACCATCGCGAGCAGCACGTGGCCGGTACCCAGGCGCTGATGGCCCCAGCGTTCTGCCAGCGCGACAGCCCGCTCTGCGAGCCGCACCGTATCCAGCATCCAGACCCTGGCGCCACCCATGGTGACTCCACCGGGGCGCCCACCCAGCAACCTTTTCAGGGCGGCGCGCGTATGTTGCAGCCGTTCCTCCCAGGAATCCGGCGCAGTAATTCCGGCCTGCTCTAACACTGCCGTATGGGCATAGATCGGCACCTCTGCTTGGAGCGCGAGGACGATAGCATCAGTGGGACGCGCCTCAACCTGCTTGGTGCGTCGGCCCAGTTTGAGGACAATAGTGCTAGAGAGCATGTCATCTTGGACTCCGGTGAGCCGCACTTCCTGAATCGTAGCGTTTCCGGCAGTGGCCAGCTCGAGCATGAGCCGATGGGTCAGCGGTCGCGGCGTCGCCGGCCGCCGGGCCACCGTGACGACATCCAGCTCGTAGGGCGCAACCACGACCGCCAGATACCGCTTGTCCGGCTTGGCGGGCACACCTTCACCGGTAGCCAGCGAATCCACCCGCTTGAGCACGACGGCGCGCGCGGCCGGCTCATAGCGTGCCCCGGGCCGCCCGCCACCGGCAATACGCACGCTGTCTACCGTCATCTCTACATACGCCATTGCCAGACTCCTTGCTCTTGTGCGACTGCTCGGCGCGTAGGGTGGTCGGGCAAACTCCGCGTAGCCCTCGGCTACGAGCGGGGCCAGCTCGCGCCGCAGCCGCTCGCGGGCGTGCTGCAAGCGACTGCGGACCGTGCTCGCCGGCACGTTCAACGTGCTCGCGATCTCGCCATACGTCAGGCCTTCGACGTAGTGCGCCAGGATGGCCTGTTGCTGCGGTTTGGGCAGCGCCGAGAGTGCCCGGCCGATGGTCCGGCCCAGATCAGCCGCTTCCCAGGCAGCTTCCGGCGAGGCGCGCTCTCCGGCCAAGTGCGGCTCAACCGCTGCCGGGGCGCTCGCCAGCAGCGCCTCCAGCGACTGCGGCACACGGCTGGTCCGGCGGCGGCGCCACCAGAGCCTCGCCCGGTTGAGCGCGATGGTGTAGAGCCACGGCCCAAACCGCTCCGGCTCTTGCAGGTCCGACAGCCGGGTGGCAGCCTGGAGCACGGTTTCCTGGGCCAGGTCTTCGGCCTCGATCCAGTTGCCGGTAGCACGCGCGAGCAGCTTGTGGACGACGGACCAGTGCCGACTGATGAGCACGGCCAGCGCACTCGCGCGACCCGCCCGCACCTGGCGGACCAAGTGACCATCGGATGCGTCGGTGGTGGTCATTACCCTCCCTATAGGTATAGATGCCTGCTGGGCCGGTATTGTCTCAACCCACC
This sequence comes from Chloroflexota bacterium, assembly GCA_965238265.1. Taxonomy (GTDB): domain Bacteria; phylum Chloroflexota; class UBA11872; order UBA12225; family JAJDUF01; genus JAJDUF01. Next base: position 679,019 of record OZ250185.1, read on the forward strand.
ACAGGAGGCCGACAAGGGTAGGTTTTTCGGCGGGAGGGGGTGGAGGTTGGATCTAACCCCGGCCCCGGCGTAGGCCGGGGTGACGTTCCTGCGCCGGAATGACGGGAGACGAGGGGGCTGGGCGCCCACTCAGGGATGCCCTACGAACGTTCCGATTGCCGGCGCCGGAGTGCGGCCTCCAGCCGGGCTATCCGCGCCTCGTAGGCGTCACGCGCCACCTCGAAAGCGGCCCGTTCCTGTCGCCAGTTGGTCAGGTAGGTGTCGGTGGCCGGGTCATAGAGCCGCGGCCACCCATCGTCCCAGCACAGGCACAGCTCCAGTACCGGGCTGTACCCCTTCAGGATGCCGTCCGGTTCCGTGGTCAACTCGATGGGCTGGTACTCCCCGTTGACCAGCCGTTCCCCGGCCATCCGCTCCCCGTGATACCGCCCTTCGGTGGTCGGATCGAACCGCCAGTATTCCGGCACCCCGATCCGAGCGTAAATCTCGCGCTTCCGCCCGGTATCCTCGCGCGCGGTGCTGGCCGAGGCGATCTCCAGCACCCAGTCCGGCGGCTTGCCCACTTCCCAGGGCAAGTAGAGCTTGCGCGGCCGGATGGCCTCGGCATCCACGCCAAAGGCCAGGTACACGTCCGGGGAGATGCGGACGTTGAGGTTGCGAGGGTCGTAGCAGAGGATCGTATTGCTGCTGAGGAAGGTATCGGGGCGCTGCCCGAAGTCCGTGAACCGACTGGCAAGCAGGCCGAGGATTTCCTGGACGGCGAGTTCTTGCTCCATGGCGTCAGGTGGCAGCTCCCGTTCGTCGGGGTCGTAGTCGAGGCTGGCGTAGTCAATCTCGCCCTGCTGGACGTAGGGCAGCATCCCGGTGACAGGCGCGAGCGCAGTAGTCGTCATCGTGTGCCTCGGGGCAGCGCGCGGTTGCGGGGTGATGGTAGCACACGCCACTCCGGCCTGGAGAATGAAAAGGGCGGTGTCCCCTCCCCTCGTCACTCCGGCGAAAGCCGGAGTCCAGGAGTCAGGGAGGTGGATTGCGGCTTTCGCCGCAATGACAGCCCCCTATGGCCCGCCGGGGCGCGGGGGGTGAGGCGCTCTAGACTCGATGCTGCGCCACAACCGACAGGAGGTTGGCCGGCAGGTGGTCATAGCTCTCTAGCTGCTTCGTCAGATAGGCCTGACCGCCAAGCTCCAACACTTGGGTGTCCAAGCTCTCTTCTACCGGCTCGCTCAACACCACAATCGGTTGGTCGGCGGAATAATGGAGCGTGTGCAGCAGCGTGTGCAGCACCGCTGTCACTTCTCCTAGTCCACTCAACACTACAACCGGGAGGCCGGTGTCCCACGCTAGGACCGTCTCCACCGTGCGTAGCCCGCTACTATCCGGCAGGCTCAAATCCAGCAGCACGACGTCAAACTCCCGGATCGCAAACTGGCGTTGGGCGCTTTTCAGGCGGTCTGCGGTATGGACTGCGAATTGTACCTCCGTCGCCGCGCTGAGGCTCTCCTTGATGAGGTCCGCGTCGTCGGGGTTGTCTTCCACCAAGAGGACGCTGATGGTGGGCCAGTCACTGGTCATTGCTTGCTCCATTTCCTGGAGTGCGCTCCATTTCCTGGAGTGGCTGCTGCCAACTCCTCGCTTACGGTCGTCCGGTGTTACTGGGTAGCTGCACCACGGTGAGCCAGAAATCCTCAATCGCGTGGATTACCCGCACAAACTGCTCGAAGCCCACGGGCTTGGTAATGTAGCAGTTGGCGTGCAGGTCATAGACCTGCCGGATATCGTTGTCGGCCGACGAGGTCGTCAGGACGACCACCGGAATGCGCCGCAGGTCAGGGTCTTTCTTGATGTCGGCCAGCACCTCGCGCCCGTCCTTTTTCAGCAGGTTCAGATCCAGCAGGATGAGGGCGGGCCGGGGTGCCTGGGCATACTCGCCCTTGCGGTGCAGGAACGCCAAGGCCGCTACGCCGTCGGTGACCACATGCAGACGGTTCGCGATCTTGGCGTCCTCCAAAGCCTCGATAGTCAGGTCTACGTCATCCGGGTTATCCTCGACCAGCAGCATCTCGATGGGCATCCCTAGCGCATCCTCATTCATCTGCCACCATCACCCGCAGCCGGGAGCGTGAAGGAGAAAGTCGCCCCTTGTCCCACCTGCGACTCGACCGCGAGTGATTCCCCGTGCCGCTCGACGATCTTCTGGCAGAGAGCCAACCCGATGCCGGTCCCCGGATACTCCTCCCGCGTATGCAGCCGCTGAAAGACGAGAAAGATGCGCTTCGCGTACGCCGGGTCAACGCCGATCCCATTATCGCGCACGGCGAACTGCCAGCGCTCCCCTTGCCGCTCCACACCGATATGGATGCGCGGCGAGTGCTCACCCCGGTATTTCAGCGCATTATTGAGCAGGTTCTGGAAGAGCTGCCCTATTTGCGTCGCATCCGCCCACACCGTGGGGAGCGGGTCCCAGGTGATCTCCGCCGCTGTCTCCCGGATCGTGACCGCCAGCCCTTCCAGCACTTGGGCCACCACCGCTTCCGTCCTGGTCGGTGTCAGGTCCAGACTGCGTGTGCCTACCCGCGAGTAGGTGAGCAGGTCGTTGATGAGGGTGCGCATGCGCTCCACCCCAGCCATGCTGCGGCTGATGTACCGGTCAGCACGCGCGTCGAACTGGCCGGCGTAGCGCCGCGCGAGGAGCTGGACGTAGCTGCCGACCACCCGCAGCGGCTCTTGCAAGTCGTGCGAGGCCACGTACGCGAACTGCTCCAGCTCCGCATTCGAGCGCACCAGCGCCGCCTCCGCCTCCTTGAGCGCCGCATACATAGTCCCAGGCATTGGCGATGGCGCCGGCAATCTGCGCCCCGACCTGCTTGGCCAGGTCCAAGTGGTGCTGCGTATAGGCCTGCGCCTCCCTGGAGCGCATGGTCAGCACCCCTACTACCTCGTCCCGGGAGATCAGCGGCACCACAATCGTCGAGCGCAGCTCCTGATCCAATCCTGCCCGCGCCTCAGGGAACTGCGCCAACAAGGCCGCATCCGTCTCGGCCTGAATCAGCTGGGCCTGGCGGGTACGCACGACGTTTTCGGTCACCACGCCCCGCAGCGTGTGCGGCTTCCCAATGACCCACTCGGAGGTCAGCACCTGCGTGGCATTGCAGTAGACGTTGGTCATCGTGTACTGTTCCAAGTCCACTGTCCCAATGGCCAGGCTGTGGTAGGGGATCAGTTGATGCACGCTGGTCGCCAGGGACTGATAGACCTTCTGAATATCGAGGGGAGAGCTGATGACCCGGCCGATCTCTGCCAGGAACGCAGCTTCGCGCCGCCGTCTCAGCAGGGCTTCCGCCGCCTGATGCTGCTCGGTGATATTAGTATAGGCCACCAGGGCACAGCGTTGGTCCAACGGCTGCACCTCCACCTGAAACCAACCATCAGGAACATTTTCATCGCCATACGGATAGGCCTCAAAATGGTCCGGCCGGCTCCCCGTGGCCACGGCGAAGACGCGGTAGGGTAAATCCGTGTCGTATACGGCCGGGAACGACTCACTGAAGCGCAGGCCCACGAATAGCGCCATATTGGTGCCCGTTTCAGCCGTGCTACGGGGACCGGCGAACACCAGCCGCAAGTCCCGCGGATTGTCGGTCTCCGCCCGCCAGACTACTATCGCCAGCGGCATCTGCTCGACGGTCCGCCGATAAAGCCACTGCTCGGCATCACCGGTGGTAGCACTGAGGGCCTTTCGTATCTCTTCCCGGTCTGCGCTGGCGGGTGGCTGGGCCGGCCGGCTGGCCGCCGGCTGCTGAGGGACGATGGTATAGGACATTAGGGCACAGCAGCGGCCCAACGGCCGCACGTCAATCCGAAACCAGCTCTCGGCAATAGTTTCGTCGCCGTACCGATAGACCCTATGGTGCTCCGGCTCGCTCCCCGTGGCGACGGCGAAGATGTGGTAGTAGGAACCCCGGTCGAAGGCAGCCGGGAACGCCTCACTGATGCTCTGGCCCACGAATGGCGCCAGGTCAATGCCCGTTTCGGCCGCGCTACAGGGCCCGACGTACACGAGCCGCAAGTCCCGCGGATCGTCGGTCTCCGCTCACCAGACCATCATAGCCAGCGGTATCCGCTCTACGATCCGCTGGTGGAGCCAGCTCTCAGCGATCATCGCTCCGTTGTATCTCGCCACCACGACGACTGGCACACGGCATGGGTGGCGCTCCTTCCCTACTCCGACTACGGGTTCCGTAGCCAGACCGGTCTGACCCTACTCCTGTGCCGGGTGCTCACTGGCCAACAGGAAAAGGCCAGCGGCCGGTCTCCTGGTCCGGTGGCCCGCCCCTCTGCCTAGGACGTCTTCAGACCGGATGTTAGGCCATCGTCTGCCGGCAGAGCTAGTATACGCACTCCCAAGAAATGGTGTCCACACCAACCAAGCTACGGCCGGGGCGTAATGAGGTAGCCGCCAGGGCAACCATAGCTAACAACTACTACTGCGGCAACTACTGTTGCGTGAACAACGAACTCAACCCTGGCTCCGCCCCGTCGTCACTCCGGCGGAAGCAGGAGTCTAACCAGTGGCCGGAGGACGTGGATTCCCGCGTGCGCTGGCCTGCGCTAGCCGCTCCCTGGCCTGAGCAGGCAGGCCAGGGAATGACGGCCGGGGGTTATTTTCAGAGCAAGAGCAATGACCGGGCAAGGTCAACAGCGCCTAGCTACCGCCCAGAAGCCGCCGGAGCCAGCCCAGCAGCCCGCCCGGGGCCTCGGCGTGCAGGGCTTGATGCTGCTCCACGACCGACAGGAGGTCGGCGGGCAGGGCCTTAAAGCTCTCTAGCCGCTTCACCAGATAGTCCTGAGCGCCAAGCTCCACCGCTTGGGTGCCGATGATATCCTCCGCAAGCCCGGTGAGCACCACGACCGGGAGGCCAGTGTCCCACTCTAGGAACGTCTCCAACGTGCGTAGCCCGCTACTATCCGGCAGCCCCAAATCCAGGAGCACGATGTCAAACACCCGGATCGCAAACTGGTGGTGGGCGCGCTCCAGTCGGCCTTCGGTCTGGACCTCGAAGTGCGCCTCCGTCGCCTCGTCGAGGCTCTCCTTGATGAGGTTCACGTCGGCAGGGTTGTCTTCCACCACGAGTACGCTGATGGTGGGCCGGTCGTTCGTCATAGGTGCCTCCGTCTGTCGGCTGCTGCCGAGCCACGGTTACCGCCGGTGGACCCACTCGGGCAGCTTCACCACGGTGAGCCAGAAATCCTCGATCGCGTGAACCGTCCGAAAAAACTGCTTGAAGTCCACGGGCTTGGTGATATAGCAGTTGGCGTGCAGGTCATAGGCCCGCAGGATATCTTCATCGGCCGAAGAGGTCGTCAGGATAACCACCGGAATACGCCGCAGGCGAGGATTGCTCTTGATCTCCGCCAGCACCTCGCGCCCGCCTTTTTTCGGCAAGTTCAGATCAAGCAGGATGAGAGCGGGCCGGGGTACCTGTTCATACTCACCCTCGCGGTGCAGGAACGACAAGGCTGCCTCGCCGTCGTTGACGACGTGCAGGCGGTTCGCGATCTGGGCATCCTCCAGAGCCTCGACAGTCAGGTTCACATCACCAGGATTGTCTTCGACCAGCAGGATATCTATGGGGGCCATTCGCTCCATCGCACTCATCCGTCATCCTCCCCCATGGCCGGCAGCGTGAAGAAGAAGGTCGCCCCCTGCCCGACCTGCGACTCGACCCAGAGCTGCCCGCCGTGCCGCTCGACGATCTTCTCGCAGATCGCCAACCCGATGCCGGCCCCCGGGTACTCCTCCCACGTATGCAGGCGCCGAAAGACGAGAAAGATGCGCTTCGCGTACTGCGGGTCAATGCCGATCCCATTATCGCGCACGGCGAACTGCCAGCGCTCCCCCTGGCGCTCGACGCCAATATGGATGCGCGGCGGGCGCTCACTCCGGTATTTCAGGGCATTACCGAGCAGATTCTGGAAGAGTTGCCCTAACTGAGGCGCATCCGCCCGCACCGGGGGGAGCGGGTCCCGGGTGATCTCCGCCGCTGTCTCCCGGATCGTGACCGCCAGCCCTTCCAGCACTTGGTTCAAGACATTGGCCGTCTTGGTCGGCACCATGTCACGACCGCGCGTGCCGATCCGCGAGTAGGCAAGCAGGTCGTTGATGAGGGTCCGCATGCGCTCTACCGCTGTCACGCTGTAGCCGATGTAGCGGTCGGCACGCGAGTCGATCTGGCCGGCGTAGCGCTCCGCGAGGAGCTGGACATAGCTGCTGACCACCCGCAGCGGCTCTTGCAAGTCGTGGGAGGCCACGTACGCGAACTGCTCCAACTCCGCATTCGAGCGCTCCAGTGCAGCGGTGCGGTCCTCCAGCTCTTGAAAGAGGCGTGTGTGCTCTATAGCGACCACCGCCTGGTCAGCAAACGTCTCTAGCAGAGCAATCTCCGGTGCCGTGAAGGGTCGAACGCGCTGACGGCGCACCGAAATCGTGCCAATGGCGGAGTCATCGTGGAGCATGGGGACCACCAGGATGGTGCGCGTGCCATCCCGCTTTTGAAGTGCCTTCGCCGTGGGGAAATCGTCATCTGACTCGGCGGCCAGGTCATGGATGTGAAGCGTGCGGCGATCTACGACCGCGCGGCCATTAACTGATGTACGGTCGACCGGCGTCCGTGCCGCTGCTCCGGCCTCGCCGGTCCGGGATACCGGCAGTGCCCCATGATGCGAGGCGAGGCGCAGGCCATCCCCCTCGACGCGGGAGACGGCTGCAAGGCGCGCGTGACACAACCGGGCCGCCTGAGCCGCAATGGCATCCAGCACGGCCTGGAGATCAGTCGTAGGCGAGCGGCTGATAATGCGTAGGGTCTCGCTCGTCGCAACTTGGTGCGCGCGGGCCTCCGCGAGCTGCTGCCGGAGCGCGGCCTCTTCCGACCCGTCCGCGGCCGTCGCGTGCAGCATCCGTGTAGTCATGCGTGCGACTCTCTTCTTCTCGCGGACAAGGGTCAACCGGGCCAGTATACGCCTCCCTGGAAATAGCGGCCACGCCAGCGGCTCACGAGGCTATGTCAGGAGGGCGTCCAGAGCAGTGAGCGAGGCACGACGCGCGGCCTGGCGCCGGTGCCGGCGGCGCCACGCCACCGGGAGCACCCGTAGCCCGGCCCATTGCCCCCGCAGTCGCGCCCGGGCCGCCGGCTCACGACTATGCCACAGTGCCTCCGCTGCAATCATCAGCTGTGCCGCGAGCACGCGCCACCAGTAGCGGCGGAGGAGCGGCCCGGGCAGGTTCATCGCCGCCACCAGCAGGAAGTTCCGGCCGCAAAAGTAGCTCGCCAGCGGCCCGCCGCCCGTCGCCGACAACCGATGGCGCACCCGCGCTTGCGGCACATACAGGCAGCGGTAGCCGCGGAGCTGCAAGCGCCACGCCAGATCCACGTCCTCACAGTACATGCCGAGCCATTCGTCAAAGCCACCGGCGGCCAGCACCACGTCGCGGCGGTAGGCCGCGGCGGCCGCGCAGGCGCCAAACACCCACTCCTGCCGGTCGTAGCGACCGTCGTCGTCGGTCCAGACCCCGCGATTGCTCGGCACGCCATCGCGTCCATACCCGTCACCGGCCGAGTGGATGGTCCCCGGACGGTCGGCCAGCAAGATTTTCGAGGCGCAGGACGCCAGCGTACCGTCCATGTCGGCCACCAGCGGCGCACAGAGCGTCGCCAGCCAGTCCGGCTCCGGCTCGGCGTCGTTGTTCAGGAGCACGGCGATGTCGCCGCGGGCAGCGCGTAGCCCGGCATTGACCGCCCGCGCAAAGCCACCGTTTTCGGCCAGCACCAGGGGCAGCACCCACGGATAGTCGCGGCGCAGCAGCGCCACCGTGTCGTCGCTGGACCCATCATCCACCACGATGACTTGCCTCGGGCGGCAGGTCTGACGCGCTACGGCATCGAGGCAGCTTGGTAAGAGATGAGCGCCGTTCCAGGAAGGGATAATGACCGCGACATCCCTAGCCGCGCGCGCTGGCGGCGCCTTGGCTGCGGCCGGCCAGGCGACACCGGACGGCAATTCAGTGGCAGCCATGGGTCAGGAGGCTTTTTCCGGGCGGGAGCGGGGCCTCACAGGGATAGGTATTGATTGCTGTAGGGCACCCAGCGTAGCTCCAGCCCAGGTAGGGGCACGGCATGCCGTGCCCCTACAAGCGTGTTTCATCCGTTTACTTGCCCTTGTCAGGGGAGCGGGGCGGGGTGAGTACACGCAGACAAGCGTTACTCCCGTACCGCGGCGAGCGCGTCCAGGAGCGCCTGGTACTGGGCGGGGTCACGCACGTCATAGCTCTCGTTCTTCCAGCGCACGGTCCCCTGACGATCCACGACAAAGAGCGCCCGCCGGGCCACGGCCCCCGGCGGGCTGAGGACATCGTACTGCTCGATGACCGCGCGCTGGGTATCGGCTAAGAGTGGATACGACAGGCCGCCGAGCTTGTCGCACCACTGATCGTGGGAAGCGACCGAGTCGGCGCTGATACCCAGGATTTCGGCCCCCAAGGCCTGGAAATGCGCGTATTCTTGCTGAAACGTGGTCATCTCGATGGTGCAACCGCCGGTGTCATCCTTGGGGTAGAAGGCCAGGAGCACGGTACGGTCACCGCGATAGTCGGAGAGCTTGATCGTAGCGCCTCCGGCTGCCGCCAGCTCAAAATCCGGGGCCGCTTGCCCCACCTCGACGCTCATGCCGCTCCTCCTTGCAGCCAATCTCGCCCTCAATCGTAACAGCGGTCCCCGGCCCCGTCGAGCGGTACTCGACGGTATGCCTGGCAACATCCACACCCGGCGGTGTATCCTAAAAAAGGCGCAGCGCATACCGCTTATCGGCCTCTTCAGTCGAAAAGAGTCGAAAGCGCGGCAAACTTCCTGTATTATTCATTGCTGCGAGTAGTATGACGGCGAGCATCCCTAAGCCGGTAGCGGCCGCATGCAGCCCAGGTTGCGGTAGCCGAGTAAACAACGGCATCTTATGGCACACTACCCCGCGGTCTACCCCCTAAAAGCAACTCCAGCAGCACATCGCCCGGACTCACCGTTCTTGAGCCGATTGTAGCTCCGACGCACACGCGAGAACCGGGCCATCTCACGCGATGAATAACTCGTCGCCGACAGCGTGATCCGCGGCTGTCCGCGCAGATCACAGCATCAGGCAACCCTACGTGTGCCGAAATTGACCAGCCGTGGTGCGCCAACTTCACCATATCGCTGCGGTCAGCGAGAGCCGCACGGGCGCGTGGTTTAGCTGCGCTAGGCACCGCCAGTGGAGCCAGCTGTCGGTACCGTAATCTAGTGAGGGCGAGGAGCAGACTGCATGCCGGATAATGACGCAGAACTACCCACTACCATTACCCACGACCTCGCTGCTACCGACGAGGCGCCCGCCGCTGGAGATACGCCGAGCGATCAGGCCACCGACGGCTCCCCGGCAGCAGCAGCGCGACCCCACCGCCAGCGGCCCCACCGATCAGGCCGGACACGTCCGCTGCGCGGCCTGGTGCGGCGACGCTCGGCCCGCCGCATTCAGGGTAGCGACACGACCGCCCCGGTGCAGCCGCGCCTGAGCAGACGCCGCCAGCGCCCCGAAGTATCTCCCGCCGGGCCGGGGCCACGACGCCGAACGCGCAGTCAGCGTCTTGTCAACGGAGCGAGCGCAGCGAGCGCGGTGCAACGCCCCACCCGCCGCGCTCCGACAGTAGCACGCAAGCCGGCGGCGCGCGGCGGTAGCCCCGTGCAGAGCAGCAACAGCCGTGTCAACGGCAGTAGCAACGGGATCGCCGGACGGTCGCGCCGAGCCGCGGAGACCGAGCTGCAGCCCACGGCGCACAGCGGCGGTCGCAAGGCCTCGCGTCTCACCCGGAGCGCGAGCTATCGAGCGCTCGGCAAGGACACGCCGACCAGCGAACCGGTAGCCTCCAGCCTGGGGCGACCGCTCCAGTTGTCGGCCAGACCGTGGTCATCACTCGGACTCCCTACGTCCAGCAGCAATGCACCGGCCAGCGGCGCAACCTATCGGGCGTTGGGACGGAGTGGGGCCAGCGCCGAGCAGATGGCCCAAACCGATGCCCCCGGCGCCGCTATCTACCGATCCCTGGGCCGCTCATCGCTACCGCTCCACCCCACGCAGCCACCATTGCGCCAGAGCAACGCCACCAAGGAGCGCAGCAAGACCGCGCGTGCAGTGGCGAGGCCCACGCGACGTAGCCGCCTGCGCCGCGCTTCACAGCGGCCCCGCCCCAGTCGCGCCACTGCGGCACCACGCAGCGACGACTAGGCGCTGTTGACATTTCCCGGTCATTGCCCGGTCATTCTCGCTTTCGCGGGAATCCAGGGCGGGTAAGCTGGATTCCAACTGCCGCCGGTATTGCACCTAACCCCCGGCCCCTTCCCTTCAGGGCAGGGGAGTTCACGCGGCGACCGCTGGCCTCTTCCCTTCAGGGAGGGGGGTTGGGGGTAGGTGTCGTGGCCCCCTCCCCGGACTGAGCTACCTGGGGAGGGAAATACCGTCCCCTCGCTCCGCAGGGGGACGTCGATTCCCGCTTGCGCGGGAATGACGGGCGGCGGACTTCCCCAGCGCACAGTGGGAGATGTCACAATAGATAGGGAAGGATGCTCAGACATGCGAGGCTCAAGAGTGCTGCGCGCGGCGCATTGGCTGGCTGACCGCCCCCGTGTACTCTACGCGGCGCTGGTCCTGAGCATCCTGGCGCTGCTCGGCGCGGTGAGCTTCTGGATACCTACGCCATACCAAATGCTGCTGCCCGGCCCCGTGACAGACACCAACACGCTGATCGAGCCACGCCCAGAGCAGACTCAGGGGGCGTTCTATCTCACCTCGATCTATAGCGACCCGGCCAGCGTGGCGGAGTGGCTGTATGCCCAGGCGGATCCAGAGGCCGGCCTCATACCCCGTGAGCAGGCCCGGCCGCAGCATCTGTCTCGCCAGGAGTACCGGGAGCTGCTGGACACGATGATGGATAGCAGCAAGGTGGCAGCGCGGGTGGTTGCCTTCCGCGCTGCCGGTTTCGAGGTGAGCGTAGCGGGCCAGGGTGCGCTGATCCGGGATGTCCGGGCAGACAGTCCTGCTCAGGGCATACTGGCGGTCGGCGATGTCATCGTGGTTGCCGACGACCAGCCGATGAGCACGATGGACGACCTGATCGCCGTGATTCGCGCGCACCGTCCCGGTGATCGGCTGCCCCTGGAGGTGCGTCGCGACGACACCACGTTATCGCTCACGACGACGCTGACCGAGTCTCCTGAGGAACGAGGACGCGCCCTGATGGGCGTCGTGATCGCCACCTACCGGCTCCGCTACTCCTTTCCACAGGAGCTGAAGATACAGTCCGAAAACCTGGGCGGGCCATCGGCCGGGCTGATGTTTGCCTTGGCGAGCTACAACACCCTGACCCCCGGCGACCTCACCGGCGGGCATCGCATCGCCGGCACCGGCTCGCTGGCCACGGACGGTCGGGTCGGCGGCGTCGGCGGCGTCTCGTACAAGGTCCGCGCAGCCGAGAAAGCTGGCGCAGCGTACTTCCTGGTGCCAGCGGACAACGCCGACGAAGCGCGCCGCGCCGCCCGTACCGTGCAGGTCGTCTCGGTCAGCTCTTTCGCCGAAGCGCTCCCTTTTATCCAACAGCTCCCGCCGGTCGGCGCGGAAGCTGTCGCCGCCGCCCGCCCGCCCGTCACCCCGACCCCGGCCTAGTCCGGATTACTCAATACGAGCTCGTGTAGCACGTTGACAATCTCAGTGAGATCACAGTCCCCGGTGGGCAGATGAGCTAAACGCCCCGCAGCGTTGCGTATACCCCGAACATGGACGTGGCTCGTGGGATAGGACTGGGCTACCTCATGCTTGTCGTAGCGAAATACCTCCCCTTCAGCATCTTCATAGGCGAAGGTATAGGACACAATTCGCTCAATGTAATAGTCGGGGCTACCTGTCGTCCGTATGGTCGCCTGCACTCTCAGACGCCCGCCGCCGCGCAGCGGGAGGTAATTCCGCTCACTCTCCGAGTGCTGCGGTCGAACCGTCAGGTACCAGATCGCCCGCCTCCCACCGGTAGCCGGCTGTGGCACCAGTTGGCCGGTAGTAAGGCGTGCCGAGCGCAGGCGCCGTCCCAGCGCCCACACCCAGTCCCTAAGTGTTATGGCCGGCACCGACCAGGACCTGTTCTACTGTGGCGCACAACGACGCGAAGTAATTCTTCTCCCAGCTATCGTCTGCAATGGCTCCGGCATGCCATTGCTCCAGATACGTGCGCCAGTCCGTCTCGAATCTGCGCTCATAACGCTGTACCTCACGCCATAAGCCGAGGAAGGCCGCGTCACGTAGGAGGTGCGCGGGAACGTCTTGTTGCTGCTTGACATCGGGTAGGTCAGCAGTGTGCCGCTCGTCCAGTACCGGCAGCTCGTCCCTGGTCCGAGCATCCCAGAGGCGAATGATCGTGGCTAGCTCGTCCGTATCCTGAGTGTCACACGCACGGATGGCGGCACCGAGCACATCGAGCAGTGCCAAGTCACGAATCGCAGGGTCTAGCTGGTCAACGATGTCCCAGGCTCGCTTAACGGTAGGTAGCTTCGCGCGTCTCCAAGCCGCCACACTATCGATCTCGCTGCTACGCCGACTCACAGCCATGGGACGCTTCCTTTCTCCCCACAAACCCACGAACGCCGGTCACACCCGGCCCTCGGCTGGGGCCACCCAACAGGATTATCAACCCATGAAGAGGCCGCCGTTCACGTCAATACACTGGCCCGTGATAAAGCTGGCGGCGTCGCTCAACAAGAAGTGGATGACCTCCGCGATCTCCTCCGGCATGGCCAGCCGACCCGTCGGCAGTGCTGACATGACCTGATCGTACTGCTCTGGAGGCAAGTCAGTAATCATTGTCGTCTCGGTGGGGCCAGGTGCCACACAGTTGATCCGCACCCCATCCTTGGCATGGTGCGCCGCCATCGTCATCGTCATGCCGATCACGCCGGCTTTCGACGCGGCATAGCTGGGCGCTGCGAGGATGGATTTCGTGCGACCCGCGAGTGACGACAGGTTCACGATGCCGCCGCCGGCGCGCAGCAGGTGCGGCAAGACGGCACGCGACCACAGGAACGTGCCCGTCAGGTTGATCTCCAGGACGAGACGCCAGTCGTCCGGGGTAGTCTCCAGCGCCGTACCGGTCCGGAGGACACCGGCCGCGTTCACCAGCGCATCGAGACGCCCCCAACGTGCTACGACCGCCGCCGCCGTTTGCTCGGCAGCGGCAGCGTCCGTCACTTCGGCCGCCGTGGCCCACGCCGCCCCGCCCGCTGCGGATACGGCCGCGGCCGTCGCTTGCGCGGCGGCCAAGGTCAGGTCCACCGCCGCAATCCGCGCGCCGGCCTGCGCCAGACGCAAGGCCGTCGCGCGGCCGATGCCCCCCCCGGCACCCGTGATGAGCGCGACCCGTCCCCCTAGCGTCGGTTGCTCGTGTACGGCTTGACCACCTGCCATCGCTCGCTCCTCCTCATCGTTGGCTGGAACCGATTGTACCGCTTTTCAGTGTGGCAGCCGTGGCGCCCGGTCAAGTTGCTCCGATTACCAACGCATTGTTACCTTGCTGGCCAAAGCGGCGGGTCCAAAGCTGCTTGCAGGCACGCCTGGGACCGGCAGCTTTGCCCCGCCGGTTGCCCTTGTCGTGTCAGTGTGCGATAGTCACCTGCCAGGGGATTCCACGCTCACGCCACGCAGAGTCACCGGCAGCGAAGGCTTGTCGGCAGAGGGGAGTGACATCCAATGGTCGGAGTTGCAGCAGCACCGATGGCACCGATGGCTACGCCCACCGTTGATCTGGCCGGACTGGACCGAGATCGGCTCGTCGCCATGTATCGCATGATGGTCCGTATTCGCCGCTTCGAGGAGCGTCTGAAGGGGCTGTTCATGGAGGCGCGCCTGTATGGCAGCGTTCATCTATACGTGGGCCAGGAGGCCGTGGCGACCGGAGTCTGCGCTGCTCTCCGTGACGACGATCTCATCACGAGCACGCACCGCGGTCACGGTCACTGTCTCGCCAAGGGCATGGAGATGCGGGGGATGATGGCCGAGCTGATGGGGAAGGCCACCGGGTACTGCAAGGGGAAAGGCGGCTCGATGCATATCGCCGACCTCGATCTCGGTGTGCTCGGCGCCAATGGGATCGTCGGCGCCGGCTTGCCCATTGCCACCGGCGCGGCGCTGGGCAATCGCCAGCTGGGCAGCGACCGCGTGACCGCGAGCTTCTTCGGCGACGGCGGCGCGAACCAAGGCGCGTTCCACGAAGCCATCAACCTCGCCGCCGTGCTGAAGTTGCCCGTGGTGTTCGTTTGTGAAAACAACCAGTTCGCGCAGTTCCAGCGCGTGACGGAGGATACGGCGGTCAAGGACATTGCCACCCGCGCCATCGCCTACAATATCCCCGGCCATATCGTTGACGGCCAGGATGTCCTCACCGTCTATCGCACGATCAAGGACACCGTGGCGCGGGCGCGCCGGGGCGAGGGGCCGTCGCTGGTCGAGTGCAAGACCTACCGCTGGGAGGGCCACTTTGTCGGCGATCAGGAGGTCTACCGTACCCGCGATGAGGTCCGAGCACAGTACGTCCACGACCCGATCAGACGCTTCCGGGAGCGTCTCGTCGCAGCCGCGATCATCACCGAGGCGGAAGCGGATTTAGTGGACACGGCCGCACGGGAGGAAGTGGAAGACGCTCTACAGTTCGCCGAGGCAAGCCCGCTGCCCGACGAGTCGTTGATCTTCACGGACATTTTCACGGAGGAGTAGCCGGCTGCCGACCACGCAGCCCTGAGCCGGCCAAGGAGTAAAGACGATGGCAACGCTTTCGACGAGCAAAGCGCTCAATGCGGCACTGCGGGAAGAGATGCTCCGGGACGACCGGGTGTTTGTCCTCGGCGAGGACGTGAAAGATTCGGCCTACGGAGTCACCGAGGGCCTGTATGACCAGTTCGGGCGCGAGCGGGTAATCGGCACGCCGATCTCCGAGGCGGCGATTGCCGGCGCCGCGGTCGGCGCCGCGGCGGTCGGCGCGCGACCGGTCGCCGAGATCATGTATATGACCTTCCTGACCATTGCCATGGATCAGTTGGTCAATCAGGCGGCCAAGATGAAATACATGTTCGGCGGTAAGGCCCGGCTGCCGCTCGTGATCCGCACGATGGCCGGCGCCGGTCGCGGGAATGCGGCGCAGCACTCGGCCTACTTGGAATCGTGGTTCTGCCACGTGCCCGGCATCAAAGTGGTGCTGCCCGCTACCCCGGCCGACGCCAAGGGCCTGCTGAAGACAGCCATCCGCGACGATAATCCGGTGCTCGTCGTCGAGAACAAGGTGCAATACGCCGAGACCGGCGAAGTTCCCGACGACGAAGACCTCCTGATCCCCTTCGGGCAGGCTGCCATCCGCCGCGCGGGTGGCGACGTCACGGTCGTTGCGTTGCAACGGTGCGTGGGCATGGCCTTGGCGGCTGCCGAGGCAGCGGCTGCCGAAGGGATCGAGGTCGAGGTCATTGACCCCCGCACGCTCGTCCCCCTCGACTTGGAGACGATCTTGCAATCGGTCCAGAAAACGCACAAAGTCGTGATCGTCCACGAGGCCGCCGAGCGTTGCGGATTTGGTGCCGAGCTGGTCGCGCAGGTGCAGGAGAACGTCTTCGACTATCTCGATGGCCCGGTGCTGCGCGTCGCCAACCCGAACGTCCATATCCCCTTCAGCGCCAACCTGGAGGCGGCGTCCATTCCCAGTCCCGATCAGATCCTCGACGCCATCTATCGCACCGTCGGCTAACGGACGAGGCTGGGGCAGCCGCTCACGAGTGCTGCTTGCAGCGCGGCGTGCGCTTTTCCGCGCCGGAAACAACGTGTACTAGAGGAGGAGCCAGGTGCCTGTTCCACTGAAGATGCCGCAGCTCGGTCTGACCATGACCGAAGGCAAGATCACGCGCTGGCTCAAGCAGGAGGGCGATGCCGTCGAGGCTGATGAAGCTATCCTGGAGATCGAGACCGACAAGATCAATGCCGAAGTCGAGGCGCCGGCAAGCGGTCGGTTGACGCACGTCCAAGCCCAAGCGGGCGCTTCGGTCAAAGTGATCGGCTTGCTCGCCATTATCGCTGCTCCCGAAGACACCGACGCCGACCTCGCGGCCGCTGTCGAGGCCGCCAAGGCGGCAGCCGAGCGCGGCACGGCCGCCAGTCAGGCCGTAGCCACCACCCAGACCACCAGACGCCCGCCGCCCAGAGCACGACCTCAGCGCCCCGGCCGCCGGCCGGCACCGCCGGCCGCGGCCGGCGGGCGCGTCATGGCCTCGCCGGTTGCCCGCCGCCTGGCACGAGAGCTCCAGGTGGACCTCAGCACCGTAACCGGCACCGGTCCGCGGGGCCGGATCGTGGAGAGCGATGTCCGCGCTGCGGCTGAAGCGAGCGCAGCAACTCCAGCGGCCCCGGCAGCGGACGAGTCGACCGGGCTGACCGCCAAGCAGGTCATTCCGGTCAGCGGTATCCGCCAGGTCATTGGCGAGCGGATGAGCGCCAGTCTGCGGGACATGGCCCAGCTGACGATCTTCACCGAGGCCGACGCGACGGCCTTGCGCGACCGTCGCACCACCCTGGCGCAGGAAGCCGCGGACGCAAACCGCTCTCGCCCGACGTACAACGACCTGATCGTTTGGCACCTCGCCCGCACGCTCGCCGACCACCCGCTGCTCAACGCCAGCATGGTAGGCGAGGAGATTCGTTGCTGGGCAGAAATCAACATCGGCGTGGCCGTTGCGCTCGATAGCGGCCTCATCGTCCCGGTTGTGTGCGCCGCGAACACCAAGTCACTCACCGACTTGGCCGGTGAGACGGCCGACCTCGCAGACCGAGCGCGTACCAATCGCCTCAGTCCGGATGAGTTGCTGGACGGCACCTTCACGATCACCAACCTGGGAACCCTCGATATAGACGGCTTTACCCCCATCATCAACCCCCCGCAGTCGGCCATTCTCGGCGTGGGACGGATCGTGCCGCGGCCGGTTGTCGTGGATGGCGAAATCGCGGTACGGTATATGGTGATCCTGAGCCTGTCCTTCGACCATCGCATTGTGGACGGGGCGCCCGCTGCCCAGTTCCTCCAAGCACTCAAGCAGGCCATTGAGCAGGGGTGACGTGGGCGGCCTTTGTCCCCGGCCTCGCCCCGGCTTGGCGTAGGATTGGGTGGCCGCAAGGGACTGGCGGGAGTGAGGAGCGGAGTTGATGGCCGACGCCACGCCGTCAGCCGGTCCACCGGTCGAGTGGCTCAACACCGAATCCGAGCGGTGGGTAGCCGACGGGCTGATTACCCGCCCTCAGCGCAGCGCCCTGGGTACCCGTTACGGCTTCGCCGCCGCTGACGAGCCACCGGAGACGGCGACACGTATTCCTCTCCCGACGATTGTGCTGGGCGCGGGACTGGGCCTGCTCGCGATTGGGCTGCTCCTCGTCGTCGCTGCCAACTGGAGGGCCCTCCCCTACGAGCTGCGGTTAGTTCTGGTCGCCATACCCGGTGCGCTGGCGGCCTTCGCCGCGCCGCGCGTCGAGCGGCCGGGCTGGCGGCGCATCGCCAGTCAATTTGTGGACACCATCGTGACGGCCAGCTTGCTCGGCTTCGCGGCGGTGATCTCACAACACACCCAGCAATCCATCCGCGACTGGATCGAGTTGCTGCTGGTCGCCCTGGTGCCAACGCTCATCTACCTCGAACTGCGGCAGAGCACCTTCCTGGCGACCGCTGGCTGGGTCACCGCGGCCGGCTTGGGCGTCTTGTGGCTGCACTACGAGCTGGTCGCCGGGCAATGGGGCAACTTTGGCTTGAACTACTGGGCCCTCTACGCGATGGGGCTGGCGCTTGCCCTCCGCACGCGCGGCTACTGGACCCCGCTCTTCGCCCTCCTCAGCGGCCTAGGACTGGGCAGCGGCCTGATTATCCTCGCGGGCGAGTACCCCGGCCCGGTGCTCGAAGGGGCACTGGTCGGGGTAGTGGCCGCCGTCGCCGCCATCGGTATCTGCACCTGGCGCCTCTGGCAGTCGCCGGTCCCCACCTGGCTGCTCGCTCAGATATACGTCATAGCCGTCAGCGTGGCCTTGCTCTGGTTCAACCTCTGGGATCGCTTGATCGCCGTCGAGGGGGAGATCGTCCCGCTCCTGATCTATGAAGGTACGTGGTGGCTGACCGCAACGGTGACCGCCATCGTGATGGTCTTCTGGCTGTTGCACCTCCAACGACGCCACGAGGCAGTGGGGCCGCTCTGGCACACGCTGCGCTGGGTCATGCTGCTCTACGCCATCGCCGGCGCCTTTGCCGGCGTCGGACAGGTACGCACTGAGGCGAGGATCGTCGCGGCCACGGTGCAGCCGCTCGCGGATGCCGGCATCCTGTTCGCCGGGGCACTCGCGGTCGCTGTGACCTGGTACCTCCTCAACCGTGTACCCCTGCTGCGGACCGGGAATGTCACGGCGAGCCAGCCGCAGCATTCGTGGCTGCTGACCGCCGGCGCCCCGCTGGCGGCGGGCACCGTCGCTTGGGTGCTCTGGCTGCCCGTGGCGCGGCTCATCGCCGCCGTCGAGCCGGCCGTGCTGGATGGTTTACTCGTTGCACTCGCCCAATGGGGCCTGACCGTCCTGAGCGCCGTCTGGATCGTAGTCCTGCTCGCACAACAGGCCGAGGCGTCGGCAGGACGCACTGCCCGTATAACCTGGGCATTGGTGATCTTTCTGAGCCTGCTGCTTTTGGTCGTCGCTTACATCCAGCAGGTGAGCCTGCTGCTGCGCGGGCTGACCTTCCTGAGCGTGGGCGTCATCCTGCTCTTCAGCACAGTCGGACGCCGGTGGCTGCCGTTCGGCCGGCCAGGGGCGGACCAGAGCACCGCAGGTACGGCGGGACGAGGAGCAAGGGCATGACACCGGCAACACCTGACGCCGGAATGGCAGCCGGCAACGCACCAACGGACTGGCTGCGGCAATACGACCGCTGGCGGATCGTGCCGCTCATCGTCGTTCTGGCCGGTTTCGCCGTCATGGTCGCGCTCGCCTACCTGGCCGATACGCGGTGGGAGCGCTACCCCATCGTGACCCTGGACGCCGTGGCCGTGGACCCGGCGGAGCTACTGCGCGGCTCCTACGTTGATCTGGCCGTGGAGCTACCGACAGAATCAGGAGGCACGGAGGACGTGACCGTGCGCTTCTTTGCAGCGGAGGAGGACGCCCGCACGATTGAGGGTGTCCTGAGTCGGCAGAAGGTCAAGCTGGAAGCACGGCTGGCACCGGGCAACCGCTTGCGTCCCCTGGCCGTGATCACGCCGGACGGACGGCGGTTCGGCACACGCTGACCATGCTGCAGCCAATGATTCGACCGGGGCTGAGGTTGACAGGAGGAGAGCGACGATGCAAGCGCTCGTCAAGACTGCGCGTGGTCCAGGCCAGCTTGCACTCCGGACCATTCCCGACCCGGTGCCCGGTCCTGGCGAAGTAGTCATCTCCGTCGCGGGGTGCGGCATCTGCGGGACCGACCTGCACATCGAGGCCGATGAGTACCCCTCGGTTCCACCGGTCGTCTTGGGCCACGAGACGGCCGGACACATAGCGGCGGTAGGGGCAGGGGTCCACCAAGTCGGCGTAGGCGACCGGGTGACGACGCAGCCGTTCTTCTCGATCTGTGGCACCTGTGACCGGTGTCGCGCCGGGCAACCGAACCTCTGCGCCCAGCGCCGCTCCATCGGCACACACGTCAACGGCGCCTTTGCCCAGTACGTCAAGGTGCCGGCCCATCGCGTACTCCCGCTGCCGGAAAACCTCGACACGCTCGCCGCCGCCATGACGGAACCGGTCGCCTGCTGCGCCCACGGCATTCTCGACTATGCCCCACCCGCGCCCGGCGACGTGGCCATCGTGTCCGGGCCGGGGCCGATGGGGCTGGTGGCGGCCCAGATCGCCCGCGCCGCCGGCGCCGAGGTAGTCCTGCTCGGCACGAGCGCCGACGAGCGCCGCCTTGCCCTGGGCCGGCAGGTCGGCATCCCGCACGTACACGACATCACACGCGACGACGTGGACGGCATCATCGCCGACCTGACTGCGGGGCAGGGCGCACCGCTGGTGATCGAGTGCGCGGGCGCTGCGCCCTCCTTCGACCAGTGCGTGCGGCTCGCGCGGCCCGGTGGGACGCTGCTCCAAATCGGCCTCTACGGGAAGTCGGTACAGGTGGACTTGGACGCGGCCATCATCAAGGAGCTGCGGCTGTTCGGCAGCTTCGGCCAGGTGCCGACGGCGTGGCCACGGGCGCTCGACTTGATGGCGGCGGGCAAAGTGCAGACCGGCCCGCTGATTACCGCCGTGCTGCCCCTCACGCAATGGGCAGACGGTTTCGCCGCAGCGCGGGCCAAGAGCGAGGGCAAGGTCGTACTGATCCCGGCGGGGTAGGCGAGACGGGCACCGTCGGGTTGACAGACTGCAAACGGTCACGTACACTCATTAATCACTTCCCCTATCGCTTCGCCGGTAGGGTCGAGACCCCGCATTGCCGGGGTCTCTGTCTTTTCAATGGGCTATCAATATGATCACCAACGTCTATGTTGATGGTTTCAACCTCTACTACCGCGCGGTCAGGGGCACGCAGTTCAAATGGCTGGACTTGCGGAAGCTCGCTGAGACACTCTTCCCGGAAGACACTATTCAGCGCATCTGCTATTTCACCGCTCTACTCCAGGCACGCTGCAACGATCCTCTCCAACCCCGGCGGCAACTGGTGTATCTGAGAGCACTGGCGACTCTGTCTGGGTTCGAGGCCTATTACGGCTCGTTCAGACCCCGCACGAAGCTCCGCCCCCTCGCTGATCCGATACCAGGGCTACCAGCTTACGTCCGGATCAAGGACTGGAAGGAAAAGGGGTCGGACGTGAACCTGGCTACACGTCTCCTCGGCGACGGATTCGACAGGCGTTACGAGCAGGCTGTGGTCGTGTCGAACGACTCCGATCTGGCTAGCCCGATAAGGTATGTGCGGGATACCTTGGGCCTGCGGGTCGCGGTGGTGAATCCCGACCCCAAACGCAGCACCCAGCGGGACCTGGTCGCCGCTGCGACATACGTCAAGCGATTGTGAAAGAGCCACTTGAGGAGGAGCCAGCTACCGCCGACGCTTGCCGACGAGCAGGGCCGGATAACCAAGCCGCAGGAGTGGCTATGACAAAGGTTGCCTCACCCGGTCAGGGTACGCCGCGCTGCCACAGGCCGATGCGCTGCTTCTGGGCGACGCCTTCGGCGGCGAGCAGGTCGCCCGCGTAACAGGGGTTGAGGCGGAGAGAGAAGATATACGCGCGCGCCAGACCGGCGGCGACCAACTCCCGATTAACGTGGCGCTCGCCGACGAACAGGTGCCGGAGCAACCGGCCATACTGGTCGGCCTCCTCCTCGCAGCGCTCCATCCGCACCACCTGCCCGGTAGTCAACCGGGCGGTCAGCGCGGTGGCCTCTTGGAACAGCGGCTCGTTGCGCTCCGGCGTGTCAATCCCGAGCAGCCGCACCCGCGCCTGCGGACAGCACACATCCACCGTGTCGCCGTCAACGACCCGTGTGACCCGCACCGTCGCGGCGGTCTCCTCCGGGGTGCTCGCGTCGCCGCCCCCAGGCCGCACGCGCACGGTGACAAGCACGGTGACGACCACGACAGCGGCCACGATGGCGACGACCAGGAGCGCATACGCTACGCGGCGAAGCATGGCGAGAGCATAGCGGACCGGGAGAAAGTACGGCGTTGAGACTACAGCGCCCAATGCCGGTACACTACTCGGTATGGAGAGAGGCGTATGAAGGTAGTGGTCGCTGGCAGCGGTGCTCGCGAGCACGCGATCGCTTGGAAGGTGAGCCAGAGCACGCTGGTGTCGGAGCTGATCGCGGCGCCAGGTAACCCCGGCATGGCGATGCTCGGTCGTACCGTGGCCCAGGACCCGCTAGACGGAGCGGCTTTTGCCCGCTGGGCGCGGGCAGCGGGCGCAGGGCTGGTGATCGTCGGGCCGGATGATCCGGTGGCCATGGGGCTGATTGATGCCTGCGAGGCGGCCGGCGTGCCGGCGTTCGGTCCAACGGCAGCGGCGGCACAGATCGAGGCGAGCAAAGTCTTTGCCAAAGACCTGATGTCCCAGCACGGCATTCCGACCGGGCCGTACCGGGTCTTCGACCAAGCCGGCGCGGCCCACCGCTATCTCGATGCGCCGGGGCGCGACTATCCCGTCGTCGTGAAGGCGGACGGCTTGGCGCGCGGTAAAGGGGCGATAGTAGCGGCCGACCGCGCTGCGGCCCACGCGGCCGTGACGGCGATGCTGGAAGCACGAGTCTTCGGCGCTGCCGGCGACCGTATCCTGATTGAAGAGTGCCTCGTCGGCCCCGAGGCGTCCGTCTTTGCCATCTGCGATGGCGAGCAGGCGTGGCCCTGCGGCGCGGCCCGCGACTATAAGCGTATCGGCGAGGGCGACCGCGGCCCGAATACCGGCGGCATGGGCGCCTACGCACCGACAAAGCTCGTGCCGCCAGCCGTGCTGGCGGACGTGCGGCAACGCATTCTGCAGCCAACCGTCGAGGCGCTGGCCGCCGCCGGCCGCCCGTATCGCGGGGTGCTCTATGCCGGCCTGATGTTCACCGCCGATGGCCCCCAAGTCATCGAGTTCAACGCCCGTTGGGGCGATCCCGAAGCGCAGGTGCTCTTGCCGCTGCTCAAGAGCGACTTTGTCGAGATCGCCTTGGCCGCATTGGCCGGCCGGCTGGACACGGTACCCATCGAGTGGCACGACGGAGCCGCGTGCGGCGTCGCGCTCGCCTCGGCGGGCTACCCCGACGCGGTGCGCGACGGCGAGCTGGTCAGCGGGCTGGATTCGTGGGGCGACGAGGCGCTGCTGTTCCACGCCGGCACGGCTACAACTGCCGACGGCGGCATCCGCACGGCCGGGGGGCGGGTGTTCACCGTCGTAGGACGCGGGCCAACCCTGGCGACGGCCCGCGGCGTAGCCTATCGTAACGTCGAGCGCGTGCAGTTTGCGGGCCGCTACTATCGCCGGGACATTGGCGCCCGCGAGATCGCCGCGGCGGCGACTTGACGGGCGCTACTGATCCGCTTGGTCTACACAATCCGATGGGGGGTAAGGTGGTGCCACCAACCGCATTACGTCATTCCGGCTTCCGCCGGAATCCAGGTACCTGGGACAGCAACCGGCATACCCGCCCTGGATTCCCGCCTTCGCGGGAATGACCGGGAAATGTCAACGTACCGCGTAGCGAGGAGGACAGCCAATGCCGCAAGTAGCCATTGTGATCGGGAGTACGTCGGACGAGTCGTATCTGGAGGACGCGCGCGCGCTGCTCACCGAGTTTGGTGTCGAGTACGAGTTCCGGGTGATCTCCGCGCACCGCAACCCCGACGCCACCCACGAGTTTGCCACCACGGCCCGCGACCGCGGTATCGAGGTTATCATCGCCGCCGCCGGCATGGCCGCCCACTTGCCGGGCGTGGTCGCCTCCCTGACTACCCTGCCGGTGATCGGGGTGCCGCTGCCGGGCAGCGAGCTACGCGGCCTCGACTCGCTCTATGCCATCGTGCAGATGCCGGCCGGGGTCCCGGTCGCGTGTATGGCCGTAGGCAGCCACGGCGCCCGTAACGCCGCCTTGTTCGCGGTCCAGATTCTGTCCCTGAAAGACGAGCGCTTGCGCGACGCCTTCGCCAGCTACAAGGCCGGCCTCGCCCGGCCGCGCTCCTAAGCGCAGCCGCACGCTGGCACAGCCGTTTAACTTGCTGGGTCTTCGCGTTACCGGAGGTCTGGCAGCAACATAGCGCGGCCGAGCGGGTCTGATTAAGCGGAGGGCGGGGAGTGAGGCGTGCGTCAACATCAACACACGCCAGAGACTATGCACTTGGAGCGTATGGACTGCCTGGACTTCCTGCGTTCACTCGCCGACGCTTCCGTGGACATCATCGTCACCGATCCGGCCTACAGCGGCATGAATCAGCACCTGCAACTCGGTCGCGGGAGGATCGTTGGGCACTACGGAAGCAAGAGCGATGCTACGGAGAGGAAGTGGTTCCAGGAATTCCATGATGATCCTGATACCTACCGGCATTTTCTGACGGAATGCAAGCGCGTCCTCCGCAATAATCGCCACCTCTACATCATGTTCGACAGCTACTCGCTACTCACGCTCGGCCCCATTGTGAGAGAGGTCTTCGACGTGAAGAATCTCATCACCTGGGATAAAATAGCGATTGGGATGGGCCACTATTTCCGTCGGCGCCACGAATACGTCCTCTTTGCCACAAAGGGACATCGCAAGCTCTCGCGCCGGGACATTCCCGACGTATGGCGCTTCCGACGCCTCCACCGCGCCGCCTATCCCACCCAGAAGCCGGTCGAAGTCTTCGCGGCGATGCTGTGCGGCAGCGTCGAGCCTGGATTCGTCGTGTGTGATCCTTTCGTGGGCAGCGGCTCGGCAGCGATTGCCGCGCTAAAGCAGGGTTGCTCATTCGTCGGAGCGGACGTGTCCGAGAAGGCTATTGCGATAACCCGCGAACGCACCGAGGTCTACCGAACCACCGGGCACGATCCACTCCAGCCACAGAGCGCAATCGAAAACGAGGGCGATGCAGCGTTTCTGGATATCCCCGACCAGGACAACCAAGCAGTAGGGGCACGGTCCGCCCTTCGACGGATGCCCCTACGATGAGGATAGACACACGATGATCGAACGGTATACGTCCAAGGAGATGGGCGCGATCTGGTCCGATCAGGCCAAGATGGACGCCTGGAAGGATGTCGAGATCGCCGCCTGCGAGGGCTGGACGGAGCAAGGCGTCGTCCCCCCGGAGGATATGGCCAAGATCAAGCAGGGAACGTTTACCCTGGAGCGCGTGGCCGAGATCGAGAAAGTCACCGACCACGATACCGCCTCGTTCGTGCAAGCATTTGGCGAGAGCTTAGGGCCGGAGTCGCGGTGGGTGCATCTCGGCCTTACCTCGTCCGACGTAGTGGACACTGGGCTGGCGCTCCAGTTGGTGCGGGCCGCCGACCTGCTCATCGAGGGCGTCCAACGGCTCACCGCCATCCTGGAGCGGCAGGCACTGGCCTATAAGGACACGCCAACTATCGGCCGCACGCACGGCGTCCATGCCGAGCCTACGACCTTCGGGTTCAAGCTGCTGATCTGGGTCGAGGAGCTGCGGCGAAACCTGGCACGGCTGCAAGCAGCGCGTCGGACGGTGGCCGTGGGCAAGATTTCCGGGGCGGTCGGCACCCATGCAAACGTGCCACCCGTGGTCGAGGAGCACGCCTGCCGGGCGCTCGGCCTCACGGCCGCGGCGGTCTCCAACCAGATCGTCCAGCGTGACCGTCACGCCGAGTTTGTCTGCACCATTGCTATCGTGGGCGCCTCGCTGGACAAGATGGCGACCGAGATCAGGCATCTCCAGCGTACCGAAGTGCTGGAAGCCGAAGAGCCGTTCGAGAAAGGTCGGCAAGGATCGTCAGCCATGCCGCACAAGCGTAATCCGGCCCGTTGTGAGCGGGTGTGCGGCTTGGCGCGAGTGCTCCGTGGCTACGCGGTGGCGGCACTGGAGAACGTCGCCTTGTGGCACGAGCGCGACATCTCCAACTCTTCTGTCGAGCGGGTGATCCTGCCCGACGCCTGCTGTGCGCTCGACTACATGCTGCGCCTGTTCAGCGGCGTGATGGATGGACTGCGCGTGCTGCCGGAGCGCATGCGCCAGAACCTCGACCTCACGCACGGCCTGCTCCACTCCCAGCGCGTGTTGCTGGCCCTGATCGAGGCGGGGATGACCCGCACCGAGGCCTACAAGATCGTGCAGCGCCACGCCATGGCCGCCTGGGAGCAGCAGGACAGCTTCCAAGCGTTGCTGCTCGGAGACCAGGCCGTCCGCCAACGACTATCGCCGGAGGAGGTGGGCGCGCTGTTCGACGAGAGCTATCACTTTGCCCATATTGATACGGCGTTTCGGCGCGTTGGGCTGCTATCGTGATGATGGCCACCGTTCCTGTCATTCCCGCGAAAGCGGGAATCCAGGCCGCCCAGGGCGGTCGTCCCCTCTCCCCCTGGGAGAGGGCTGGGGTGAGGGTGCCCACAAGGGACGCCCCTACGGTGCTGGATTCCGGCCGGCGCCGGCATGACGACCGACCGACCACTACTTCAGGAGGCTGCTAACGATGCAGGAATCGAGTTTGCCGGGAGTGCCGCTACTCACACGTGGGAAGGTACGCGATATGTACGATCTGGACGACCGTCTGCTGATCGTCGTCACTGATCGCATCTCCGCCTTCGATGTGGTGCTACCGACGGCTATCCCCGGTAAGGGCAAGGTGCTCAACCAACTCTCCGCCTACTGGTTCGAGCAGACCCAGGACCTCCTGCCCAACCACGTGCTGACAACGAATGTGGACGACTATCCGTCGGAGTTGCAGGCGCACGCCGCCCAGCTCGCCGGTCGCAGCATGGTAGTGCGGCGCGCCGAGCGCGTTGACATCGAGTGCGTCGCGCGTGGCTACATCACCGGCTCGGGCTGGGCCGAGTACCAACAGTCGGGGACCGTCTGCGGTATTCGTCTGCCGGCGGGGCTGATTGAGGCCCAGCAGCTCCCGGAGCCAATCTTCACGCCAACCACCAAGGCCGAAACCGGGCATGACGAGCCGTTGACCTACGAGCAGGTGGAGACCATGGTCGGCCGCCCGCTCGCGGCCCAGCTGCGCGACGCGACGCTTGCCGTCTACTCGGCCGCGGCGGAGCAAGCGCGGCAGCGCGGCATTATCATCGCCGACACGAAGATGGAGTTTGGTCTCATCAAGGACAACGCCGCCGCTGAGGGCGAGTTGATCTTGATTGACGAGCTCCTGACACCGGACTCATCGCGCTTCTGGGATACCGAGACCTACCAACCGGGCAGTAACCCGCCCAGCTACGACAAACAATACGTCCGTGACTACCTCAGCGCAACCGGCTGGGACAAAGCGCCACCGGCCCCACCGCTGCCGCCCGAGGTCGTCGCTCGGACCCAGGAGAAATATGCCGATGCACTCCGCCGCCTGACGGGTCGCGAGGTCGAGTAACAGGTCCAATGGTGACGCTTACTGTAGGCCAGACTTTCCAGGTCACACGACAGAGCGTGACGTATGAGTTTGAGCTGGCTGAAGAAGGAGGCTATGTCGTGTGGGTGCCGGCCTACCCGAGTTGCGTTTCACAAGGCGAGACGTTTGAGGAAGCACTCGCACGTATTGAAGACGCCTTGCAGGGGTCGCTGGCTACCGCCCAGGACCTAGGGCTTGACATCCCCGAGGAGTTACAGCACCTGCTGCCGCGATCACCACTAGACGGTGCCGTGCGCCAGGCCGGCTTGACCACCGAAGCAATGATTACGCTCCCGGACTGAGGTGACAGCAATGCTGCAAGCACATATTCGGGTGACACCGAAGCCCGGCATCAATGACCCACAGGGCCTCGCTGTACGCGGGGGACTGCACCAATTGGGTTTTGCTGCCGTCGAGAGCGTGCGCGTGGGCAAGTATCTGGTGCTCACACTCGATACCGACGACGAGGCGGCAGCCCAGCGCCAAGTCACTGCGATGTGCGAGCGGCTGCTCTCGAATCCCCTGATCGAGGACTATACGCTGGAGCTGATGCCCCTCACCCCTCCTCCGAAGGGTGGTGGATGATGGGTCGTACTCCGGAGCTTACGGCGATTGAAGCGCAGTATCCCGACGAATGGGTCGCCGTTCACGTTACCAAGCAGGACAGCGATGGCTTTGCCCTAGACGGCGTAGTCATCGCCCATCATCGGAACCCGGATATCGTCCACGAGCAAGCCCGCGGATATAAGGAAGGGCGCACCGATTTGCACTTCTATATCTTCTTTGCCGGTGGTATCACTCCTCCAGGCTCAATTGTGATCGTCTGAGACCGAGAAAGCGAGGACAGACGGCCAGCGATGGAACAGCGCCCCGGTGAACGCAACCGTATCCCTCTGGTGCGGCATGGCACACTACTCAGAGTTGACGCCATGCTCACAGGG
The DNA here is from genome assembly GCA_965238265.1 of Chloroflexota bacterium. GTDB lineage: Bacteria > Chloroflexota > UBA11872 > UBA12225 > JAJDUF01 > JAJDUF01. The sequence continues at coordinate 707,145 of OZ250185.1, forward strand.
CGAGGTGGTGTTCAGATCGAGACACCGCTCCTTGTTGATACCGGTGCTGCTCTTACCGTGCTCAGTCGCCGTGCTGCCCGGACACTCGCCCTGGAGCTTGCTCACCCCCTGCGCCGCACCCCATTCGTTTTCGCAATGATACGTTGGGGGAGGCACCCAAGCGCCGATAGTACGACTCCCTCGCCTCCGGCTTGGGGCGCTCGTAGTAGACGACCTCGACATAGGGATTCTGTCCCTGGCGCCCGGTCTGGGAGTTGACGGCCTGCCCGGGATGGATGTGTACCAACGTCTAGGCATCAGGCGGCTGACGTTGGAATTGGATACGGCTACCTTGGTGCTGCGGCGGTAGCCGAGAGAGGAGGTGTTGGTGAAGTTCGGCGTAGTGACGTTCCCAGGATCGAACTGCGATGCCGATGTGTTCTACGTCGTGCGTGACGTGCTCGAACAGCCGGTCGAATACATCTGGCACGAGCATACCGACCTGAGCGGCTTCGACTGCATCATCCTGCCCGGCGGCTTCTCCTACGGCGACTACCTGCGCGCGGGTGCCATCGCTCGCTTCGCACCGGTCATGCCGGCCATCGGTGCGTTCGCCGCCGGGGGTGGGTTGGTGCTCGGCCTCTGCAACGGGTTCCAAATCCTGCTCGAAGCCGGCCTGCTACCGGGGGCAATGCTCCGTAACCAATCGTTGCAGTTCCGCTGTGAGTGGGTCCATATGCGCATCGAGCAGACCGATACGCCGTTCACCGGTGAGTACCGCTCCGAGCAGATCGTGCGGATGCCCATTGCCCACGGTGAAGGCAACTACTACGCCGACGCCGGAACGCTCGCGGATCTCGAGCGCCGGGGCCAGATTGTTTTCCGCTACTGCGACTCCCAGGGTCACGTCACCGCAGCGGCGAACCCCAACGGAGCGTTGGCGAACATTGCCGGCATCTGCAACGAGCAACGCAACGTCGTCGGCCTGATGCCCCACCCGGAACGGTGCAGCGAAGCGCTGCTGGGTGGCAGCGACGGCCTGCCGTTGTGGCGGTCCGCCGTACACGCGCTGGTCGCAGCCGCTTGATGCGCGTCTCCAGGCTGGGGTCGTGACTTGGGGGATGCGTCGGAGCGAATTTACCACCGGCTGCGCGGCCAAGGCCTACGAAAGCCTCGCGTCGGCAGAAGCCGACTTTGCGGCGGGCTGCTACAATTCCTGTGTGCGCGGTGCCTAGGGTGCAGGAAAATCTCAGCACCATACAGACGCCGAGGATGCCAGTAGCGCCGCTGTGTGGGATCGGATTAACCTCCAAAAGAACCTTCGTGCTGACGTTCAGGTTGGCGCCTTGGCAGCGTGAGTCCTGGAACATGGAACTCGATCAAGATCGCCTGAGGGCAATTCTAGGGGCAGGGCACTCTTACTACCGCTCACAACCGGCCGAGACCCGCAAGGATGATCGCCTCACACCCAGTGCGTCTGATTTCATCGCCTCACAGTTTAGCCCGAGTATGCGTGTCCTCGACGTTGGTTGCGGCAATGGTGCGACCCTCTTGGAGAACGGCCACCGGTTTGCGTCGGGTCTGGGAGTCGACAACGACTCGGCCCACATCGGTCTGGCTAAGGAGGCATTGCAGCAGAGGGGTTATGCCAACATCGAGTTCCGTTTGCTCGATTTCCTGGAGGATGGCCACGAGTTGGAGCCGGAGTCTTTCGACTTTGTGTTCACGCAACGCGGACCGATCGGCTACGACAGCTACGGCATCCAGGCGGCGCTGCGAGTATTGAAGGACGATGGCCTTCTATTCTGCGAGATGATTGGCAATCTTCATCATCAGGAGGTGGCCGAAGTGTTTGGTCCGGGGCTACTGCGCAACCAGATGATACGCACTTTGGACCAAGCACTGGTTGCATTGGAGCGGAACGGGGTTAGCATCCGGATTGCTTCCGAGATTGTGACGAAGCGTTACTACCCCAGCATCTACCATTGGCTGCAGTTCCAGTGTGGCATATGGGCTTGGGCCGGAGGGGTACTCCCATCTCCTGACGATGTGCGGCTTGCACTGTTCGCAGAGCGTTACACTACTCCGTCGGGAGAGATTGAGACCACACACCACGTGGTATGGGTAGGTGGTGTGAGACGAGCGGGCGACTCTTACTACACCGAACGCAGCTACTTTGGGGGGTCGTGAAGGACAGTTGTCATGGTGTGTCAGAGGTGCCAACAGCGCCGCTGTGTAGGATTGTATGTACTCCCCACTCCAATCTATTACCCTTGCGCCGAGTACCACCGGAGGCCGCTTGACAACCGACGATGAATGACACGACCAACGCACCGATCACCGATGCCCAACTGCGCGAGGTGGCGCTTACCCGTGCCGAATACCGACGCATGGTGCAAACCCTGGAGCACGAACCCAATCCCCTTGAGCTAGGCATCGCCGGGGCAATGTGGAGCGAGCACTGCGGCTATAAGAACTCCAAGCCCCTGCTGGGCCGGTTCCCCCGCGATGGCGAGCAGGTGCTGATCCGGGCCGGCGAAGAGAACGCCGGCGCGGTCGCAATCGGTGACGGCCTCGCCGTCGTAATGAAGATCGAGAGCCACAATCACCCCAGCGCCGTCGAGCCTTTCCAAGGGGCGGCCACGGGCGTCGGCGGCATCGTGCGCGACATCTTCACCATGGGCGCGCGGCCCATCGCGGCGCTCGACTCTCTGCGCTTCGGGCCACCAACCACTGCCCGCAACCGCCACCTGTTCGAGGGCGTGGTGGGTGGTATCGGCTGGTACGGCAACTGCCTCGGTCTGCCCACAGTCGGCGGTGAAGTCGTCTTCGGGCCAAGCTACAGCGCCAACCCGCTCGTCAACGCGATGTGCGTCGGGGTGGCACCGGTAGACGATCTCGTCCGTGCCCGCACCGGCGAAGCCGGCAACCTCGTGCTCATGGTCGGCGCCGACACCGGACGCGACGGCATCCACGGCGCCACCTTTGCCTCGGTGGAAGACCCCGCAGCATCGCATCGCGGCGTCGTGCAGGTCGGCAACCCATTTCTGGAAAAGCTGCTGATCGAGGCCTGCCTGGAAGCAGCCCAGGACCCGGATGTTGTCGGCCTCCAGGACCTCGGCGCTGCCGGTCTGACCAGCTCGCTGGTCGAGGCAGCGTCCCGGAGCAACGGTGGTATTGAGCTGGATATCGCGCAGGTTCCCCGGCGCGAGACCGGCATGACCCCCTATGAGGTCATGCTCTCCGAGAGCCAGGAACGCATGGTGGTAATTGTCCGGCCCGGTGCGGAGAAGCATATCCAGGAGCTCTTCGAACTCTGGGGGCTGCACTCGGCGCTCATCGGACGGGTCACCGGTGACGGCCATCTGGTCGTGCGTGACGGCGCCGAGGTCGTCGCCGACCTGCCTACTTTTTTCCTGACCAACCCGCCGCTCTACCGGCGTGAGGGGGTGCCATCCTCCGAGCTGGCCCGCTTGCAGACGTTCGACCTCAGCGCCGTGCCTATCCCAGACGATCTGAACGCCACCTTCCTCACCCTCCTCGCAGCACCCAACATCGCCAGTAAGCAATCCGTCTACCGACAGTACGACCATATGGTGCAAGCGGCAACCGTACAAGCGCCGGGGGGCGATGCGGCCGTGTTGCGCTTGCGCGATTCGCAGCGGGGGTTAGCCGTCTGTACCGATGGCAACGGCCGCTATTGCTACCTCGATCCGCTCCGGGGCGGCCGGGCCGCCGTGGCGGAAGCAGCGCGTAACGTCTCCTGCACCGGCGCTCGACCGTTGGCGATCACGAACTGCCTCAACTTCGGCAATCCCGAAAAACCGCACATCTACTACCAATTGCAGCAAGCCATCGAGGGCATGGCGCAAGCCTGCGAAGCGTTGGGCACCCCGGTCATCAGCGGGAACGTGAGCCTGTATAACGAGACGGATGACGAGGCTGTCTACCCTACCCCCATCGTCGGGATGCTCGGCGTCCTCGACGACGTAAGCCGGCATTGCCCAGCACCCTTCCAGCGCAGCGGCGACCTGGTAGCGTTACTCGGTGAGACGCGCGACGAGCTTGGCGCCAGCGAGTACCTGGCAACCATTCACGACACGGTAGCGGGGCGCCCGCCGGAGGTTGATCTGGCCCGCGAGGCCGCCGTGCAGGCCGTCGTCCGCAAGGCGATAGCGCGCGGCCTCCTGCACTCGGCCCACGACTGCTCCGACGGCGGATTAGCGATCGCGTTGGCCGAGTGCTGCCTGCCCGCCGACCAACCGGACATCGGCCTCGACGCCACCTGTCCGGTAGACCCGGCAAGTCCAGTAAGACCGGCTAGTCCAGTAAGATGGGAGGAGCTTCGCGCCGATGCCGTGCTCTTCGGCGAATCGCAGGCGCGGATCGTCATTTCGCTACCGGCCGAGCACTGGGACGATCTCGCCGCCCTGGTCGCCGCGTCGGGTGTGCCCCTCACTCAGTTGGGGACAACCGGCGGCAGCAGATTCCGCCTGGCGCCCTATCTCGACGTGCCCCTGACCGCTGTCGCCGATGCTTACCGCAACGGCCTCCAGCGCGCGCTGGCAGCAGCGGGCGGGGTGGCTTCACACTAGCCATGCACGGCCATCCTACTCCTAGGAGTGGTTGGTGTGGTAGCATGGCTCACCCGCAGGAGGGCCATGCAGATGGCACCGTCATATGCCCCACCGATAATGACTGCTCTAGCCCCCATGTCCGCAAGACCCTGGTCGGAGGTAGGAGGTAAACATGGAACTGACTGAAGTCAAACACGCAGCGTTTCGGGAGAGCGGCTTCATGGTGGTGCAGAACCTCCTTCCAGCCGACGAGGTGGCGATGCTGCGCCAGCGAGCGGATGAGATCATCCGCGAGATTGACGACTACCAACAGCGCGACACTGCCGAGCGCCGGCGGCTGGAGGAGTTGCACCGCCAGGATAGTCATGGCGGTGATGCACGATCACAAGACTATGTCGAGATGCCGGAGGAGCCGATCACCGGGCGCTACGCCCGCCGGGGCGACCGGGTCTACCCCAGTCGTCAGCGTCCGATTGACGACGCGGCCGTGGCCGCGGCGCAGGCCTCCGATAATCCTTGGCACCACTTCGGGGGCACGATCAACCACCTGGCCGACAACGATGCGGTATTTCGGCGGGTTGCCGCCCATCCCAACGTGGTGAAGGTCCTCACCGAGCTACTCAGTCCGAACCTCAAACTATGGTTCGACCACCTGTACAACAAACCGCCGTACAACAACTCGGGGCTATATGGTGGCGCCAACCGCTTCCATCAGGACGGCTTCTTCCAGTACGACCGCCGCAGCGTGACCTGCTGGATTGCCCTGGACGAGGTTACGGAGGAGAACGGCTGCTTCCACTATGTTCCCATCACCGCCGACTATGGCCAGGTGCGGTTCGATGAGGGCGTAGCGGCGGAGCTTACGTCAGCGGAGCTTGAACAGGCCGTGCTGGTGACGCTCAAGCCGGGCGACGCTGCCTTCCACGACCGCTGGACGATGCACTCGACGGGACCAAACGAGACCGGCCAGCACCGCCGCGGCTGGGCCATGCACTACTGCGACGCCGCCTCACGGTACGGTGACTTTGCCAACGATCCGGGCTGGCTGAACGAGCACTATCGCAGCCCCGATGGCGTCCATATCCGCAACGGCGCCGTCCACGGCAATCGCCGCTACCTGCTTGTCGCCGGACAGGAGTTTCCCGGCCGGGTTTAGTAAAGTCTGCTGACCGGCCCCGGCCCCTGCGGAGCGGCGGTTGACAGCAGTCGCACCATCAGTTATCTTGCCCAGTAGCCAATTGTCTGGCCGACCGGCCGTCGGGTATGGGGATAGGAAGGAGAGGCGTGCTCGTGCGGCCGCTCTCGACTGGAAGCGGCAGACAGCCCCGGTCAGTAATTGAGACCGATTGAAGTGAGTGTACTCCGGTAAGGAGGATGGGAACATGGCAGAGGTAACTCGGCGTAAGTACCTTGGTGGCAGCGTAGTTGTGCTGGGCGGCTTGCTTGCAGCCGCGTGCGGCGAGGAAAGCAGCAGTGGCGGCGAGACGCAACCGGCAGCCCAGCCGAAGCCGGCGACCCAGGCTCCGGCCCAACCGGCCAAGAGCATAGGGCCGAAGACCATCGGGTTCCACACCGACTGGGTCTCGCCGAAGCGCAAAGCATCAATTGACCGCGCCCTGAAGATTTGGGAGCAGATGCATCCCGAGTGGAAGATCCAGGGGCTCTTTGTACCCGGCCAGGACGACAACCTCTCGCAGGTCGTCATCTCCATGGCTGCTGGCACCGAAGGCGACATCACGCTGTGGGAGATGTATGCCGTCGAGCTGTGGGCTTCCCGCGGGGCGTTCCTCGACGTCACCGCCGCCGTCAAGAAGCTCGGCTACAACATCGAAGACCACTACTACGCTCCCTGGACGGCCTTCTATCAGGGCAAGCAGATCGGGATGCCCTTCCAGTGGAACGTCCAGTACTGGCAGTTCAACAAGACGATCTTCGACCGCTTCCAGGCGCCTTACCCACCGGAAGACTGGACGTGGGAGGATATCCCGGAGATCGCCAAGACGGTGACGCGGAAGGAAGAGAATATCTGGGGCGTCAATTTCGGCGATACCCCCTTCTGGAGCACCTATCTCCTGTGGGACGCCCCAGTCCTCAACGAGGACTTCTCGAAGTCCGGGTTCGATACCCCCAACGGCCTGGCGATGCTGGAGTGGTATCACGATCTCATCTTCAAGCATGGGGTCGCGCCAAAGTACGACGAGTGGCGCGAGAAGTTGAGCAAGGAAGGCGGCATCGTCGCCTTTGGTAACGGCAGTGGCGTGCCCTGGGGCCGCTACAAGAGCACCCTGGAGGACAACAGCTTCGAGCTTGACGTCGCCACCCTGCCGGTGCTGAAGCGGACCGGCAAGAAGATCTCCGGCGTGTTCGACCAGCCGCACATGGTTCTCAGCGCAGCAGAGCGGCACGATGTGGTAGACGAGGTGTCCCACTTCCTGTTCTTCATGGCCGGAGACGAGATGGGGCAAATCCTGTCCGAAGAGCTGCCGGGCGGTATCCCCTCGAAGAAGTCCATCGTGCATAGCAAAGAGCACTTCCTGCGGACACCACCGGAGCACGTGGACCGGGTGCTGGAGAGCTTCACGAATATGGTACCGGCCTATCCGCCGTTCCCGCACACGCTGCCGTGGATCAACGCGCACCGTTTCCTGGTACGGGAACTGTGGTCGGGCAAGCTGTCACCGCGTGCGTTCGCGCAGCAGGCGGACGTCGCAGTGGACCAGGCGCTCCAGGGCGCGCCCGACGCAGCCTACCGGCGCTCATAGTTCAGCCAAGCCGTGCCGCGGCACGGTATCGCGGCCGAGACAACATTGTGGCCCCTCTCCTTGCGGAGAGGGGCCATTTGCTTTGGAGGCAGAGCGCTTGCGCCGCTGAATTCCGGCCGGCGCCGGCATGACGGGAGGGGCGGCCTCCCTCCCCAAGGCGGCACGGTTGACAGCAGCCACGCCATCAGTTACCTTGTCCAGTGGACATCTGTCTGGCCGACCGGCCGTCAGGTATGGGGATAGGAAGGAGAGGAATGCTCGTGCAGCCGCTCCCGGCTGGAAGCGGCAGACAGCCCCGGTCAGTAATTGAGACCGATTGAAGTGAGTGTACTCCGGTAAGGAGGATGGTGAACATGGCAGAGGTAACTCGGCGTAAGTACCTCGGTGGCAGCGCAGTTGTACTCGGTGGCTTGCTTGCAGCCGCGTGCGGCGAGTCGGAAGATGCTGGCGGCGGCGAGACGCAACCGGCGGCCCAGCCGAAGCCGGCGGCTCAGACCCAGGCTCCGGCCGAACCGGCCAAGAGCATGGGGCCGAAGACCATCGGGTTCCACACCGACTGGGTCTCGCCCAAGCGCGCCGCGGCGATTGACCGTGCCCTGAAGATTTGGGAGCAGATGCATCCCGAGTGGAAGATCGAGCCACTATTTGTGCCCGGCATGGACGACAACCTCCCGCAGGTCGTCATCTCCATGGCCGCTGGTACCGAAGGCGACATCACCCTTTGGGAGATGTATGCCGTCGAGCTGTGGGCTTCCCGCGGGGCGTTCCTCGACGTCACCGCCGCCGTCAAGAAGCTCGGCTACAACATCGAAGACCACTACTACGCTCCCTGGACGGCCTTCTATCAGGGCAAACAGATCGGGATGCCCTTCCAGTGGAACGTCCAGTACTGGCAGTTCAACAAGACGATCTTCGACCGCTTCCAGGCGCCTTACCCACCGGAAGACTGGACGTGGGAGGATATCCCGGAGATCGCCAAGACGGTGACGCGGAAGGAAGAGAATATCTGGGGCGTCAACTTCGGCGATGTCCCCTTCTGGCACACCTATCTCCTGTGGGACGCCCCCATCCTCAACGAGGACTTCACGAAGTCCGGGTTCGATACCCCCAACGGCCTGGCGATGCTGGAGTGGTACCACGATCTCATCTTCAAGCATGGGGTTGCGCCGAAGTACGACGAGTGGCGCGAGAAGTTGAGCAAGGAAGGCGGCGTTGTCGCCTTTGGTCCCGGCAGTGGCGTGCCCTGGGGCCGCTACAAGAGCACCCTGGAGGACAACAGCTTCGAGCTTGACATCGCCACATTGCCGACGCTGAGCGGACCGGCAAGAAGATCGCCGGTGTGTTCGACCAGCCGCACATGGTCCTCAGTGCAGCGGAGCGGCACGATGTGGTGGATGAGGTGACCCACTTCTTGTTCTTCATGGCTGGGGACGAGATGGGGCAAATCCTGTCCGAAGAGCTGCCGGGCGGTATCCCGTCCAAGAAGTCCATCGTACACAGCAAAGAGCACTTCCTGCGGCAGCCACCGGAGCACGTGGACCGGGTGCTGGAGAGCTTCCAGCACATGGTGTGGAGCTATCCGCCGTTCCCGCACACGCTGCCGTGGATCAACGCGCACCGTGCCCCGGTGCGGGATCTGTGGTCTGGTAAGCTGTCAGTGCGAGAGTTCGCGCAGCAGGCGGATATCGCAGTGGATCAGGCGCTGCAGGGCGCGCCCGACGCAGCCTACCGGCGCTAACCGTTCAGCCGAGCCGTGCCGCGGCACGGTATCGCGGCCGAGCCAACGCTGTGGCCCCTCTCCTTGCGGAGAGGGGCCATTTGCTTTGGAGACAAGTACCTACCACTCTGGATTCCGGCCTGCGCCGGAATGACTAGAGGTGAGGCGGACTCCTACCTCGGCCGGCCAGTGACAGACGCCCCCTCTCCACCATGGTGGAGAGGGGGCCGGGGGGGTGAGGTGCGAGCCGGGGGTGAGGCGCGCTCAGACGCGGCCCTCGACCTCCTCCCGCAGCGCCACGAGGAAGCTGGCCGCGCCGGTAGCGGTGCCCTCGGCCGCCGGGTAGGTGCGTAGCCACTGCTCGGACAATAGCCCTAGCTGCTCCGACAGCGCCGGGTTGCTCCGGTTCTCCATGAAGTAGCGCACCACGGCAGTGCCACCGTGCGCCAAGGCGGTTTCGAGGTCGTCAAGCTCACCGTGCAGCTCGGCGAGAACCTGCGTGAGGCGAGCGATGCGCTCTTCCGCCACTTGCCGGCCCGCTGCCGTGGTCATCTTCGGGATGAAGTCCCGTCGCTTCCCATCAATCCAGGTAGCGACACGATCCGTAAGGTACTCGTGCAGATGCTCGGCCAGGTTGGCCCGCAGCCATTCGGGAAATGACTCACCGCGGTTGGCGAACGTCACATCCTGGCGGCGCATCCCGATCTGAATGTTACGATAGAACGCGGGCATGCCGATGTTCGCATCAATCGTGTCGGCATCGTACAACGCCCGTCCCTCCACGGTCGCGCGTTCGTCGGCCAGCAAGTGCGCCTCGATGGCCGCCCCTACCGCGACCCGAAACTCCCCAGGATAGCCTCGCTCAGAGAGCAGCCAATCGGCCATACGGGCGCCGGAGACATTGTGGAGCTGCCCGGCCAAGGCCAGCCGGTCGTAGACCTCCGTCACCACGTTCTCGCGGGCCGGCACCAAGGTTTCGTTCTGCCAGAAGCCGTTCTCGTCCAGCACACGGTTGCCCTGCTCGTCGGTGATGATCTCGCCGTCATAGGCCTTGGTGATGTCGTGTAACAAGCCGGCAAAGTTCAGCACGCGGTCGTCGGCGCCTTCCTCGCCCCCGATAGTACGCGCCAACGCCCGCACACGCTGGACGTGGTCGTAGGTGTAGTTGCGCCAAGAGAAGCCCACCCACTCCTCGTCCCAAAGCGTGTAGGTCTCCCGCACCAGCCCTTCCAACTCGGACAACACCGCGCGATCATTGCCGCCACTTACCTGCGTAGCCATCATCACTCCCTCTTACACCCCAACCCGCCGCTTTGTGCCGCGGCACCGAAGGCGCACCGCGCCCCTGTTATACACGCTCACCCTATCCCGCTGCCGTGACACGGTAGATCGTACCCTGACGGTCAACGACGTACACCTCACCGTTGGCATCCTCGCCGAAGGAGGTGATTTGGACCTCGGAGTCGAACAGCAGGGTACGCACCCATGCGCCATCGGCCTGCGGCGTCAGTGCCCAGACGAACCCGGTGCAGAAGTCGCCAAAGAGGTAGTTACCAACGAGCGCGGGCAACTGCCGGCCCCGGTAGACGTAGCCGCCGGTCACCGAGCAGCCTTCCTGGCGACCGTACTCGCTGATCGGCGGCGTCAGTCCCGCGCGCGGCGGGCCTTGGAACAGCGCCGAGGCCTCGTATACATTCCAGCCATAGTTCTCGCCGCCCTTGCTGCTCGCCGGCTGAAAACTGACCTCTTCCCAGGCATTCTGGCCAACGTCGGCGATGTACAGGTCGCCGGTGCGGCGGTCGAACGAGAAGCGCCAGGGGTTACGCAATCCATAGGCCCAAATCTCCGGGCGTCGGTCAGGCTGCCCGACAAAGGGATTGTCGGGCGGGACGACATAGGTAGCGCCGCGGCGCACGTCAACGCGCAGGATGGTACCGAGTAGCGTGCGTGGGTCCTGCCCATGGCCATACGGGTCGCCGCCCGAACCGCCATCACCGAGGCCGATGTAGAGGTAACCATCAGGCCCGAACAGCACCAGGCCGCCATTATGGTTGGAATGGGGCTGCTCCACCTGGAGGACGATCTCTTCACTATCGGGATCAGCCACATTGGGATTATTCGGGGCGAGCCGGTAGCGGGCGACGACCGTATCCCCGCGGAAGTCAGTGTAGTAGACGTAGAACGTGCCATTGGCAGCAACGTCGGAGTCAAAGGCCATGCTCAACAGCCCCTGCTCGTTGGCGCGGGCATTTACTTTGTGCCGGATGTCCAGAAACGGCGGCCCCTGGCGCCGACCATCACGCATGATGGCGATGGTCCCGTCCTGCTCCACGACAAAGAGCCGGCCCCCGGTATCGCCCGGCGCGGCGGTGAGATAGAGCGGTCTTCTGAATCCCGACGCGACCGCGGCCAGCCCATACTGCCCAGGTGCCGGGCGCACCGGTAGTGCGAGCGTAGGAGGCGGCTCAGGCGTAGCCGTCGGCAGCGGGACAGTCGCAGTCGGCGCCGGCTGTGTTGGCGGGGATGGCGGAACCGTCGGCGTAGGTGGAGGGGGACTTGGCGCCGGCGGCACCGTCGCGGTGGCCGGCCGTGCCGTGGGCGAGGGCGGGAGCGCGGGAGCCGTCGGGAGCACGGCGGTCATCGTGGGCGGGATAACGGTCGGTGGCACCGGCGTTGCCGGCGGCTCCGTCGGCGAGGGAAGCGGGAGCGGCGGCCCCGCCGGTTTGACCGTGTGATCGGGTGTAGCGAGCGCCCCGGCCTCCGGCTCCGCCGGCCCGACCGTGCAGGCGCCGAGGCACGCCACCACCAGCACCGGCAGCAACACACTGCACATCCGCGACCGGCACAGCATCACTACTCTCGTCACGCTCATCGCGGGGCATCCTAGCAGAGGGAGCTGCCCTCAGCCTACGCAGCATACTCCCCCTCTCCACATGGTGGAGAGAGGACCGGGGGGTGAGGCGCATCTTGCCACTGCTGCGCCCACTCGGTAGGGTAGCCGGGTGATGAACGCAACAGCCACGCCCACGCAGCCCGCCGAACCGCCGTTCGTGCTGCCGGCCGCGCCGCGGCTACCGCTGGCGGAAGCGCAGCGCCTCGCAGCCGACTGGCAACGCGGCGCCGCCTGGGTCGAGACCGACCTGCCGGCGTATCTGCGGAGCACCTATCAGCTCGACATAACTGGTCAGTGCGCCGGACGCCCCACGCGCAGCCCCATCGGGAAAGCCTCCGGGCAGCTTTCCCTGAACCAGCGCCAAGTCGAGACCGACGCGGCCGCGGGCCTGGGCTTTGTCGTGCTGAAAACGGTGATCGCCCAAGATGAAGGTGGTCAGCAGGCGATGGCCGCCTGGGCGATGCCGGAAACGCACATGACCATCGCGCCGTTGGCCGGCCGGCGCGTCGCCCGGCTCGGCTGGAACGTCACCTGGAAGGGGCGCGGCTGGTCGGAGAGTTTCGCAGCGTACCTGGAGCTGGTGCAGGCGGCCATACACATAGGAAACGACGCCGGGATGGTCGTCGTGCCATCCTGCAAGTACCACCTGCCCGGCCCGGACGAGGCCGGGTACCGGACAGCGGAGTATCGCTACACGACACGCGAGCTGGCCGCGGCCTGGCACGCTGCGGGCGCGGCCGGGCCGCTGATCCTGGAAAAGGACTTCAGCCCCACACTTGCCGGCTCCGACCTGGCGAGTCAGCGAGCACAGACGCTCGACTGGCTGCGTGTCGTGCCGCAATTGGTCAAGGAAGCGCTGCCGGACCCGGCGGACGTGACCGTGGGCATGAAGGTGATGAACACCCTCTTCGACGATGACTTCCAGGTCGCCATGCTCCGGGAGCTAGCCGTGGGGACGCCACCCCATCGCGCCGGCTACATCACCTACGCCAACCGCCTCTTCGACCCGCGGCGTCGCGTTGGCGATACCGTCGGCGCGGCCTACGGTGGTCCGGACTTGAGCCACCGCAACCTCACCGTCCTCGACACTGCCCGCCGGCAGGCACGTGCCGAGGGCTGGCTCGACACCATGCCGGAGCTATCCGGCACCGGCGACGTGTCCTCTGGGCGCATCGCGGTGGAGTATGGGCTACGCGGTGCGACGAGCGTGCAGTGCCATACGCTCTTTCAGCTTCCTACTGCCTATTACGGGCCACCGGCAGCGGGACGGCCGGGCAGCAAGTCCGCCAAGGCGCTGCACCTGCTCTACTTTCACCCCGTCGAGGGCTTGGTGCCGTGGCTGCTGCACTTGCGTCATCACGAGGGCTTGCGAGCTACCGACGGCCTCACCCGCTGGCGCGACCTCGCTACCGTAGGCGCCAGCGCAGAATAATCACCTGCCGCCCTCCCCGACAGAGGTGGTTAACCAGGTAAGGGCGTCATTCACGGCGCCCTCTCGGCCCGCTGGCCTCCCCACCCGTCACTCCGGCGAAAGCCGGAGTCCAGCGGAGCGGGGGATGGCCCCCCTATGGTCCCCCCACTGCGGCAGGGGGACGTGGATTGCGGCTTCCGCCGCAATGACGGGTGGGTGCTACTTTCGTGCCAATGACGACCTCGCCGGAATGACGACTGGGTATGCGCTAGAATGCCTTGTGTACCGCAGAGCGCCAGCGTAGGGCAAGACGCTGCCTCGGTTGCCCCATGGTGCTCTGTGCCGAATGCTGTCGGGCCGCGATGAAAGGAGCCTGGGAATGGCGACAGCCACTACCCCCTCCATTGGTCCCCGGGTGGGACAACGGGCGCCGGATTGGACGCTCCCGCGCACAGACGGCGGCACGCTGCCGCTGCGGAGTCTCGCTGGCAGGCCGGTATTGCTGTTCTTCTGGGCCTCCTGGTGAGCGTGCCGCGCCCAGCTGCCCGGGTGGCAGCAATTCTACGCGCAGCAGCGTGACGCGCTCGGTGATAGCTTCAAGCTGGTCAGCGTGGCGATGGATGCTGGCGGGGTTGCGGCCGCGCGGCCGTGGGTGGAGCGGGCCGGTACCACGTTTCCAACGGTCGTGGATACCGAGAACCGGCTGGCGCTGTCCTACGACTTCCGCGCTGTTCCCAATGGCATCGTCCTCGACGCCGATCAGCTAATCCGCTTTCGCAAGCTCGGCGGCTTCAGCTGCGAGCACGACGACGACCGCGCCGCTGTCGCTCGTCTCCTCCGCGGCGAGTCGCTCCCGGCGGACGCGGAGCGCGCAACTGAGCCTCCCGACGAAACCGCGGCGCTGCGGCGCGAGCTGATCGAGACCGCCTGGCGGCTCGGCTTGGAGCTGCGGAACCGCGGTGCTATTGAGGCGGCCGCGGCGGCCTGGCGCCGGGCACTGCGCTACGACCCAGACAACTTCGTGATCCGCAAGCAAATCTGGGCGCTGCTCCATCCGGAGCGGTTTGGCGAGCCGATTGACTATGCGTGGCAACAAGAGCGGTTGACCCGCGAGCGGGCCGCCGAGGCCGCCGCGTGCGGCCCGGCCGGCTGCGTACTACCCTCTACTTCCGCGTAGCCCTCTCGGTATACTTAACAGCCTGCACAAATCCTGCCAAGAAGAAGCATATGAGCGCCGAACCGCAGCTATTCAGAATCAACCCCGAGAGCCGAGAATCCGAGCGGATCGAAGAAGTCAACTTCGCCCAATTGGGATTGCAAGAGCGGCGGGACATCCAGGAGTGGATAGCCGCCACCCCCGGTATTCTGGGTGAAGATTTGCTGATAATCGGGAAGGAGTTCAGCGGTTTCGACAGGACGGACGAGCGACTCGACCTGTTAGCAGTGGATGTGGACGGGAAGCTGGTCGTCATCGAGCTGAAGCGCGACGACACGGGCGCGGATGCCCACTGGCAGGCGATCAAGTACGCGAGCTATCTGCACCGCGCTACCGTAGACGACATCATCCGTATGCTCGCCGATCATGAAGGGGTGTCCGAAGAAGAAGCGCTAAACAAGCTGCTGCAACACCTTGGCGCAGACGACCTCGGTATTCTGAACAACGACCAGCGCATCATTCTGGCAAGCCACCGGTTCGCACCGGAAGTAACCTCGGCCGCCGTCTGGCTGAACGAGAAAGCTCCGGGCGAAGACCTGATAACCTGCATCCAGCTTACGCCGTACAAGGACGCGAAGACCGATTCACTGTACATACAAGCGAATACGATTATCCCCGTGCCCGGAGTAGACGAGTACGTCATCGGGATCGGCGAATCGCCAAACGAAAAAAGACCCATCGTTCGACGACCCGGTTCACTGGCTCAGACCTTTGCCAGGAACAGAAACGATGACGTTACGAGATTTCTCAGAGGCGTTGCAGAGCGAGCCGTGAGCAGCCTGCCGGATCAGATCAAGCCGGACAGGCACAGCAGGTGGGCAGGCGATAATGGCTACCGCTACTATCGCCTGTGGTATTCGCGGCCACCTTGGGGCAATGGGGTCATGGTCTACCGGATTAACCTGTCCCGCGAGAAGGATTCCCCGGATACGTGGCGGGCTGACGTGGGAATTGGCTGGTGGCCAAGGGCAGATGAGGACGTGGTGAGCAGGGTTTCAGAGCTACACATCTACGATGAGCAGAGAGTCAGCGACGGAGGTATTCTCATATCGCGTCGCAGCAATGCGCTGGACGACTCCTTTGCTGACACATTGGCTGAAACTCTCTGCCGCTTCGTCGAAGTCATCACACCGAGAATTGAGGACATCGAGAACGAGCGCAACGAAGAAGACGCCTAGATGCTCAAGTTGACCGCCAAAGCGGTAGGCTCGGAGCCATGAACGCAACCTTCCGACAGCAAGAACGCGGCATCATGGCCTATCCGGAGAGCGGGTGGCGTAAGCTCATGTTCCGCTGGCCGATTGTCCTCTGGCGCTTGGGCCTTGCGCCGCTGATCGGCCGTTCCTTCCTGCTGCTGACTACCACCGGCCGCAAAAGCGGCCTGCCGCGCCGCGCCATGCTGGAGTACCACACGCTCGGCGGTAGGCGATACATCACCAGCGCCTGGGGCGCCAGAGCCGACTGGTACCGCAATATCGCCGCCAATCCGCATGTCACGGTGCAGTCTGCTCATGGCACCGAGGCGGTACTGGCACAGCGGGTCGTCGCCGACGACGAGCTGACCGCGCTGTACGAGCTTTTTCGACGGCGCGCGCGGGTCTACCTGAACTGGTATCTGCAATCACTCGCTATCCAGCCGGACCGGGCCAACTTCCTCGCCAAGAAGGACCGCATCTACTGGCTGCGCCTCGACCCCACCGACGAGCCGACGCCTCCGGCTCTCCCCGCGGACCTGCTGGCTGTATGGCTTCTACCACTCATCGCCGGCCTCGGGCTATGGCTCCTGCGTCGCGGGCGCAACGTATCATAAGGTGGCTCGGTCGCCTCAGGCCGGTGTGCGACTGCCCGGTGTACGCAGCACAGCAAAGGAGCGTCAGCATGGTTGTACGGGGCTTCCACCACACGAGCTTTACCGTCAGCGACATGGAGCGGTCGCTGGCCTTCTACCGCGACCTGCTCGGGATGCAGGTGGTGGTGGATCGCCGCACGTCGGACACGTACCTGAGCACGATCACCGGCTTTCCGAACGTGCGGCTCCATATCGTCTACTTGCAGCTCGACGTGCCGGACGGCCACATCCTAGAGCTTATCGAGTACCAGAGCCACCCGGGCCAAGCTGCACCCTTGCGGACGAATAACCCCGGCGTCGGGCACCTCTGCTTTGTGGTCGAGGACCTCCCGGCGCTCTATGAGAAGCTGCGAGCCGCCGGCACGACCTTCGTCTCGCCGCCGGTAGAAATCACGGGCGGCGTCAACAAGGGCGGCTACGCGGTCTACCTCCGCGATCCCGACGGCAGCCCTTTGGAGCTGCTCCAGCCGCCCGCGAAGAGGGCAGCATAGCCGGTAGGGGTAGGTAAACCGGAAAAACAGGCGGAATGCGTGCTTGTAGGGGCGTAACATGCTACGCCCGTCAGGCTCCGGCTCCCTATGGCCCCCCCGCTCCGCCGGGGGACGTGGATTCCCTAGATTCACAAACGCAGTGCAACACCAGAGTAAGGTGTTGCCAGGGGACGCCACTACACGCAGCTTGGTATTGAAGAACGGTGTGCGTTGGCCCGCTTACACGCCCAGGGGTGCGCGCTCCGGGAAATCGCTACAACGCTGGATCGCGCGCCATCGACCATTGCTCGGGAGCTGAAACGCAATACCGCCCGGCAGCAGGGCTCGCGCCCGCGGTATGCCCAGGAGCAGGCCCGCGCCCGGCGCTGGAGCGGTGCCCGCCTCGACCGGGCTGCCGCCCGGCGCGCGCCGGTACGCACGCGCCGCAAACAAGGCTGGTCGCCGGAACAGCTCGCCGGTCGGCGGCGGCGGGACGCCGGCCGGACCGGGCTTGCCCACGAGACCATCGATCGCTTCAGCTACGCCCAACCCACGCGCCCGAAGCCGGACCGGGCCGGGCGCCACTGCCTACCCCGCGCCAAGTGGCGCCGGGGCCACCGCCGGCGGCGCGGGCGTCCGGCGTCCCTGATCCACCTCCGCCGCCCGCGCGCCGCACGGCCGGCCACGGCCACCGACCGCCAGCCCCCCGGGCAGTGGGCAGCCGATCTGATGCGGTTCCGCACCTACGGCCAAGCGGTGCTGACCCTCCCTGAACGCCACTCCCGCCGGCTGCTGGCGGTGCGGCCCCCGGGCAACGCCGCCGCGCCCAGCGCCCAGGCCCGCGCTCGGCTGCTGGGTCCCTTGCCCGCCCCCTGGCGCCAGACCGTCACCTTCGACAACGGGACCGAGTTCGCCCACCAGCACGAACTCCCCGCCCGCGGCCGGGAGACCGGCTGCTGCGACACGCCCGCCCCCTGGCAGAAAGGGGGGGGTGGAAAATGCGATCGGGCGGCTGCGGCGCGGCCGGCCCCGTAAGACCGACCGGGCGACCGTCGCGGGGGCCCGGTTTACGGCGTTGGTGCGTTGTACAATAATACGCCCCGCAAGTGTCTGGGCGACCGGACGCCCGCGGAAGTCTTCTGGAACGACGTGTTGCACTTCCAATGTGAATCCACCTTCCCGCTTGCGCGGGAATGACGGACGAGACGACGGGAATGACAGGCACCATACCCCTCCCTCTCCATCATGGTGGAGAGGGGGCCGGGGGGGTGAGGCACCAAGACGACCCGATTCGGTCTCATCACCGCAATGATCACACTCACCACTCCCGCACCCCCTCCTGAGAGCTACGGCGACCTCGAAGGCAGCCGCGTTCAGTGGCGTAACCTGGGACTGCTCGCGCTGGCCGAAGTGCTGGGCATGTCGCTGTGGTTCAGCGCCTCGGCCGTGTCCCCAGCCTTGCAGGATGCCTGGGGCCTCTCGGTGGCGAGCGCCGCCTGGCTCACTATGGCCGTGCAGATCGGCTTCGTCGTCGGCACCGGCCTCAGTGGTGTCCTCAATCTGCCGGATATCGTCAGCAGCCGGCGCCTCTTCGTCATCAGCGCGTTGCTGGGCGCGGCGGCCAACGCCGGCTTCGCCTTCGTCGCCACCGGGCTAGCGTCCGGGATTGTGCTGCGCTTCCTGACCGGCTTCTGCCTCGCCGGCGTCTATCCGCCCGGCATGAAGCTGGCCACCACCTGGACTCAGCGGCACCGCGGCCTCGCCATCGGCCTCGTCGTGGGAGCGCTGACAGTCGGCTCGGCTGCCCCGCATCTCGTGCGGTCGCTGACGATGACACGCCAACTCTGCACCCTCTTAGCCCCTATCGGATTGTGCAGCCCTGGCGGTCAGACGTTCCCCTGGCCCATCGTGATCCTGGTTTCGTCGGCGTTGGCCATCCTGGGCGGGCTGATCGTCGCGCTCCTGTTTCGGGAAGGGCCGTTTGCCAGCACCGGCGCCCGCTTCAATCCGCGCTTTGCGCTCTCCATTTTCACCAAGCGCGGTGTGCGGTTAGCCAACTTCGGCTACCTCGGCCACCAATGGGAGCTGTACGCGATGTGGACCTGGGTGCCGATCTTCCTAGTAGAAAGACTGACTGCAAGCGGCGGCTCGACCACCCTCGCGGCCTTGCTCGCCTTTGCGGTGGTAGGCAGCGGCGGCCTCGGGTGCCTCGTAGCCGGCGCCATCGCCGACCGCGTAGGCCGCACTACGACAACGAGCGCCGCGATGATCGTGAGCGGCAGCATGGCCGTACTGGCCGCGGTCTTTCACGCCGCGCCACTACCGCTGCTCACCGCCATCCTGCTGGTCTGGGGGGTCTCCGTTGTCGCCGACTCGGCCCAGTTCTCCGCCTCGATCACCGAACTCAGCCCCCCGGAGTATACTGGCACGGCGCTGACCATCCAGACCTCGGTCGGCTTTCTGCTCACGATGGTCTCGATCCAGCTGGTGCCGCTCGTCGTCGCGGCTGCCGGCTGGCCCGCCGCCTTCGTCATGCTCGCCATCGGCCCGGCCCTCGGCACCGTGGCGATGCTCACGCTGCGCCGTCTCCCCGAAGCCACGCAACTCGCCGGCGGCCGGCGGTAAAGCGGGCTGCCGCCCTCCTCAGCAATGGGCGCGTAAAATTCCAGATGATCTCTAGTTGACCTCCCCGCAACGACTAGCCGAGGGACGCCGGCCCTTTAGGTGCGTCGGGTACTCTGGTGCAGGCTACCGGTGATGACGGACGGTCTTCGGGCGGCACGACGTACCGCCTAGGCAATGACGCCGGACCAACGCCGGTAGTGCAAAGGAGTAACAGGCCCATGTCTCCCACCCTTGCGACTGCACCCTCCACAGCAATCGAACGGCCCGCCCCGCAGCCGGACGACCTCCTCGACTCCGTGGCGCTCTATCTTCATGACGCCGGCGACTCGCGTGGTCTGCCCAAGTCAGAAGAGCAGCGCCTAGGGAAGGCCATGTCCGACGGTCGGGAAGCCGAGGAGCGCTTGGCTGCAAGCAAGCACGGTCCCGCCGCACGCGACGCGCTCGCGGCCCTCGTCGAGGCCGGCAAGCGGGCACGACAGCAGATGATCGCCTCCAATCTACGACTGGTGCTGCACGTCGCGGCCAAGTTCCGCACCGCTGGCCTCCCGATGGGCGACCTCGTCCAAGAAGGCAATATCGGCCTCATTCAGGCCGTGGATCGGTTTGACTATCGGCGCGGTGTCCGGTTTAGCACGTATGCCGTGTGGTGGATTCGCCAAGCCATCCAGCGCGGCCTTTCCAATACCAGCCGGACCATCCGTATGCCGGTCCACGCCGTACAGCTTTCCTGGAAGGTGGAGGAAACGCACGCGACGTTGGAGCAGCAGCTTGGTCGGGCGCCCACGGTGGAAGAAATCGCCGCGGCATTGGAGCGCACCCCAGAGGATGTCCAGCGTCTGCGTCGGACCAGCAAGCCTCCCCTCTCCCTGAACCTACACGTCCACGACGACGACGCCGAGGAGCTCGGCGATACGGTGGTGGACGGCGAGAGTGTGGACCCGAGCGACGCGGCAGCCCATATGGCGCTCCAGGCCGACGTGGATCACCTCTTCGAGCTACTCACCCCCCGCGAGCAAGAAGTGATGCGCCTCCGCTTTGGCTTCGGCGACGGCGTGCCCCGGTCGCTGGGCGAGGTCGGGAAAGCGCTCGGCATCTCGCGCGAGGCCGCCCGGCAGGCCGAGGACCGTGGCCTGAAGCGGCTGCGTCGGCGCGTTGACGGCTCTACACTGCGCGAATACCTGCTGAATTAGCGGTCAGCCAACAGCTCACAGCTAGGGTTAGCCGCTACTGCCGTTGCTCGGCTTGGCCGTTCACCTTTCGGCTGCCATCCCGCCGTACCGTGCTATAGTGCTGCTGCGGGAGGTTCATTGCACGCCAATGGCACGGAAACTGCGCGTTGTTCCCTTTAAAGAGTTCGCTGTCAACCTCACGAGCATCCTCGACGAGCTGACACGAGAGCAGACGGCCATCGTCGTCGAGCGCGATGGCCGGCGCTATCGCCTGGAGCCTCAACATCCCGCCGAGCATCAGGGGCGGCCCTTCACGATGGAAGACCCCTTCTGGAAGATCGTGGGCATCGGCGCATCCGCAGACGCCACTGATGTCTCCACCAACAAGCACAAGTATCTCGCGGACGCCTTCATGCAGAAACGGGTCTGATGGTGCTGTCAGCCAACAGCTTTCAGCCCTCAGCACGCCCCCGGTAGCAGTCAGCGCTGCTGCGCGCGCCGTCGCGCGCGTAACTGGGGATCGCGGATGTCGTAGCGCCCTGGGACCCGCACGGGCAACTTCCCTTCTGCCACCATCAGCTCCAGCGGATTGCCCGGCTCTGCGAGGGGCAACCGCACGACTTGGTGCTCGCGTGCCGACTGGTAGAGCGCCATCATGATCTCGACGGTGGCGCGCGCCTGGCGGCCGGCGCCACGGTGCCCGGGGCCACCTTCAATCCAGGCCAACAGCTCCTGTACTTGGGCGACGTGCGTCTGGTCGCCGATGGCCGGGTACCCTTCGGCATCATCGCCCAGCGGCACGTCGTGCCAGCCCCCGGTCGTGGCATTGAACAGCCGCACCTGCGACTCGGCCACGTCGAGCATCCCGGCGGTGCCGCGAAGCTGAAAGGCACCGGCGGTCGCACCGTCCCGGCGCAGGTCGGACTCGATAAAGGCTTGCACGCCACCGGCAAAGTTGACGAGGCCCAGACAAGCGTCCTCGATCAGCGTATCGCGCTCGTAACGGTCGGTGTTGCGCTCTACTGCCCCCATCACCCACTCCGCATCGGGATCATCGAGCACAAAACGGATCCCATCAATCGTATGGGTACCCCAGTTGAGCAACCCCTCGGCGATCCGGGCATTGACCCAGACCGGCTCACCAATCGCCCCGGCTTGGACAAGCGCGCGGCCCTGTTCCCAGCCACGAGTGAAGCGCCGCTGGTGGCCGATCACCAGTTTCGTGCCGTGCTCCGCGCAGGCGGACAGCATTTCGTCGGCCGCGCCTAGGCTAATCGCCATCGGCTTCTCGCAGATGATCCCCTTGACGCCGGCTCGCGCCGCAGCAACCGTCGGGGCCGGATGGAGCGGGTGCCAGGTGCAGACACTCGCGAGGTCCGGCTGCACGGCGGCCAGCATCTCCTCCGTCGTTGCGAAGACCTGCGGTACGCCGACGTTCCGGCGGAACTGATCCCGCGCCGCCGCCAGCGGGTCCACCGCTGCCACTAGCTCGACTTGCTCGACCTGGTTGTAGGCCCTGGCGTGACAAGCTCCCATGCCACCACAGCCGATGATCGCCGCGCGATAGGTCGTGGACATTATTCCTCCTGACCGCTTGGTCTGCACCACCTTCGCCTCCATCGGACTGTGCTGACCAAGTGTGTCACCTCGCACTCCCGGCTCCCAGCTTCAGGAACCTCAGCGCTCGTCGCAAGCGGCTCGCCGGCGGCGGCGCGGCCGCCTTCCCGTCGCCGGGCGCCTCTCCCTCGTCGGATGGCTCATTCAGGCCGGCCGGCTCGAAGATTAGCTCCGTCACCAGCGCATCGGCGATAGCAGCAACGGGTACCGCCAGCAGCACGCCGAGAATACCGAGCAGCGCGCCACCCATCAGCACCGACGCTAACACGAGAAAGGAGTGCAGGCCCACGACCCGCTCCATCACCTTCGGCACCAGAAAGTTACTTTCGACCTGCTGAATGAGGAAATAGGCCAGCGCAACCAACAGCGCCTTGGTCGGAGAATCGACCAGTGCCACCAAGATAGCCGGCACCGCGCCCAGCCACGGGCCAAGCAGCGGAATAAACTCGGTGAGGCCCGCCCAGAGCGCGAGCGGTACCGGAAAGCTCACGTCCAACACGAGCAGTACCAGGAACGAGGCGCCCCCGATAGCCACCATCATGATGAACTGGCCCCGCGCCCAGCCACCAATACGCTCGCGCACCGCCCGGCTGATCCGCCGGACTCGCTGGCGCCGTGCCGGCTCCAGCCGCTCCACCAGGGTGCGGTTCAGCTGCTGGGTGGCACTCAACCAGAACACGGCGAGCAGGATTCCGGTGACGGCGGCAAAGACTGCCGAGAACAGCGCCAAGGGCACCGAGATGAGCTGCCCAACGAGGCCGGGGACCCGCCCCAGCAGTTGCCCCCCCACTGCGCGCGCTCCTTCCAAGGCCAGGTTGAAGAGATCGGTCTGCGTCTCGGCAATCGCTAAGAGGCCCTGCAATCGCTCCAGATAGGCAGGCGTAGCCGCAATGAGCTGATTAATCTGGACGAGCGCTGGGGGCAACACGAGCACGACCAACAGCCCGAATACGCTCAGAAGGGCGAGCAGCACCACGATCAACGCGGCAAAACGGGGCAGTCCCCACCCCTCCAACGTCCGCAGCGACGGACGCAGCGCCTCCGCCAGGATAATGCCCACCAGCAGCGTGACGAGTACGCCCCGCAGCTCTGCGAGCGCGAACAAGATGAGTGCCGCTATCACGAGCGCCAGCGCGAGAGCGAGCACGCTACGCACCGTCGGCGCCAGGACTTGAATCTCCGGCTTCGGGGCAGGATGATCACTACGCTGAATCTTGGCGCCGTCCCCGGCGGCTGGCGGCGGCGCACGGATCGCAGCTTCAACCGCTGGCCGTTGCGCTCGCCGGTCCTGGCCCATAGATTCCTTCTCCCCAGCCAGCTTTGCAGCCCAACGCCCTCTGCAACCCGCCGCGGCAGAGCGACTGTTGACCTGTGTTTCGACAGTGGCGTGAGCATTGTACTACCCAGCCCACGGCCACCCGCCTCCGGCGGACCCTCCGCCTGCTACCCCCGTAGGGGCGTCCCTTGGGGCGCCCTGGCCCCGGGGGCTGGCGCGGGCAACCACAAGGGACGCCCCTACGGCGGATGCCTCACCCCGGCCGCTGGAGCCGTCAGGCCGGCGGCGTCATCTGCGCGAGGAAGTCGGGCACCGCTTGTAGCTCCGCGCGAAACCAGTCGAGGTAGCGCCCGAGGCCGGTAGGGAAGGATGTGCGCGGCTCGTATCCCAGCAGCCGGCGGGCCTTGCCGATGTCCGCGCGGGTACGCTCCGGGTCGCTCACCGGCATGGTGCGCTGCTCGGTCCGCAGTGGCTGCTCCAGCAGCTCGCCCAGCACACGGAAGTAGGCGGCCAACGTCACTTCCTGGGAGTTGGCGAGGTTGATGATTTCGTACCCCAGCGGCCGATCTACCGCCGCCAAGAATCCGGCCACAATGTCGTCAATGTAGGTGTAGTTGCGGCCGGCGGAGCCATCACCAAACTGCACGAGCGGCTCGCCCCGCCAGACCGGCACGACAAAGAGCGCCGGCGTCATATCCGGTCTGCCCCGTGGCCCATAGACGCTGAAGGGCCGCAGGATCGTCACTGGCAAGCCATAGACATGGTGATATGCATGTGCGATCATTTCTGCCGACCGCTTCGTGGCGGCGTAGGGAGAGAGGGGCCGGTCGGCAGGATCGTCTTCCCGAAACGGGCTACGCGGACTGTTGCCGTAGACCGATGACGTGGAGGTGAGCACGAGCTGCCGGACACCAAACCGCCGGGCACACTCCAGGACTTCGACCGTGCCCCGCACATTGATGTCCTGGTAGAGCCGTTCCTGACCGAGCGAGGAGCGTGGCCCAGCCCGCGCCGCGAGATGGGCCACGACGCTGATCGCCGGCGCTTCCGGGGGCAAAGCCTGCTCCCAGCACGCTACCAGCCCGGCCCCATCGCGAATGTCGTGCTCGACCAGCCGAAAGTGCGGATGGGCCATGACCGTGGCGAGATTGCGGCGCTTGCGGGCCTCGGAGTAGAAGGGGTCGAAGTTGTCCACACCGACCACCCAGTCGCCCCGCGCGAGCAGGGCTTCGACCAGATGACTACCGATAAAGCCGGCAGCACCGGTGACGAGAATAGCGCTCATACTACTGTGGTCTGCTCGCCGCTAGAGTGATACGCGAGGAACGATGGCAGGAGCACAATCGGCGCCATCGCCTGTGCGTAGATTTTACCATCAACACATACCAGCAAGAACATCGTCTCTGCCTTACCCGCTGACAGGCCAAAGCCGCACGTGTAGGGAGGGGGTGGAGATTCCCGCTTTCGCGGGAATGACGGGGAACGGGGAGTGCGGCGGGGGCTGGCCGCAGTATCATGGAGAGTGGCGTGCGGTCGGCCGCGCGCACACCGCAGCCCACTACGAGGTGACCAATGAGCCAAGCCGGTACGAACGAAAGCAACGACCCGCTCCCCGCTGCCGAGACCTCGCTCGCTCGCTATCTGGACGCGCTGGCCTCGGATGCATCTATCCCCGGCGGTGGTGGCGCCGCGGGGCTGGCCGGGGCGCTGGCGGCGGCACTGTTGAGCATGGTGGCTCGCTTCACGCTGGGACGCGCACGCTACCAGGATTCGTGGCCGCACATCGAGCCGCTGCTGGCCGAGAGCGAGCGCCTGCGTCAGACCCTCTTGCAGGCGGCCGACGACGATGCCCGCGCCTATGGCGCCGTTACAGCGGCCATGCGTCGTCCCCGCGCCACCGACAGCCAGCGGCGGGAGCGGCGCGCCGCCCTGCAAACGGCACTCCGCGGTGCGACGGCGGTGCCGCTGGAGACGGCACAGGCCGCGCGCCGGGTGCTAGACCTGGCAGCGACGGCCGCCGAGTACGGCAACCCCAACCTCGTCAGCGATGCCGGCGTCGCAGCGGCCTTGGCCGAGGCTGCGTTGCAGAGCGCAACGCTCAATGTGCGCATCAATCTGGCGTACATCCGTGACCGGGACTTCGTGGCGACAACGGACGCGGCGTTGACGGAGCTACTGTCCGGGGCCGGAGCGGCCCGCGACGCCGTGCTCACGCAGGTGCAGGAGGCAATCGGCGGGTCGTGACGGCCCGCACCCCGGCCCGCGCCACAAGCAGCTGGCGCCTACGGACCGGCAGGAGATGGTGCAGGGACGACTGACCAATGGCCCCTTCCGGTAGGACAGCGCAGAAAGATTAGGGAGTCCGTGATGCTACCGGTACTACACGCGACGTTCTCGATTGCCGCCTACGATCCGGGCACGCAATCGTGGGGTGTCGCTACGCAGTCGAAGTACCTCGCCGTCGGCGCCGTGGTGCCGTGGGCACGGGCCGGGGCCGGCGCCGTCGCTACCCAATCGCGTGTCAACGTCGGTTACGGCCCGGCTAGTCTGGAGCTACTGGCGCAAGATCGAGCGCCGGAGGCCGTGCTGGAGCAGATCACTGCCGCCGACCCCAGGCGGGCCTGGCGACAGATCGGCGTCGTTGATCGGTACGGGCGCACCGCAAACTACACCGGCGCGAAATGCTTCCCTTGGGCCGGCGCTCGCACCGGAGAGGGCTATACCTGCCAGGGCAACATGCTTGCGAGCGCCGACGTGCTCGCTGCGCTCGCCGAGACGTTCGAGCAAGCGCGCGACCGCGGCAGCGACGACCTCGCCGCGTGGCTGGTGGCCGCGCTCGCGGCGGCCCAAGCCGCCGGCGGCGACCGTCGTGGGCAGCAGTCCGCGTCGCTGCTCGTGGTCCGGGCGCGGGGCGGCCCCGAAGGGCTGAATGACCGGGCCATTGACTTGCGCGTAGACGACCACCCGGGGCCGATCACCGCGCTACACCGCCTCCTGGTCCTACACCGCGACCGGTCCGCGCCGCACGACCACCGGCCGCACCGCGCGCTGTCACCGGCCACCCGCCGCCAAGCGGTGGAGCTGCTGCGGTTGTTGGGCTACCTGCCCGCTACCGGCCTCAGTCCGGCAGCGGTTCCAGTCACTGAGTTGCTGCACGCGCTGGCCCGGTATGCAGCCGACGAAGAGCTACCCGCATATGTGGATGTACTGCGCAGAAGCTCGCCCCGGCGCTGTTGGACCTCCTGCGCTTGCGGGCCTACGTCCCCGGCCAGGCCCCCACCCTAACCCTCCCCCGTTGCGACAGGGGAGGGAACGCGCCGTCCCCCGGCACCACAGCGGCCCCCACCGCCGTCCCCCTGCCGCAGCGGGGGGGGCCACAGTGGGGCCACCCCACCACCTCAGCAATGAGCCGGAGTCGATGAGTAAGGGAGCTTGTACCATGACTACTGCGGACCCGACCGGTGGTTTCCCCGCCGAGCCGCTCGATGTGCAGGACGTGCTTCCGGTTTGGCGACAGCTATCGAACGAGCGCCTCATGTTTCCACTGGACATGGACATCGTTGCGGCAAAGATCGGCCCGGAGCGCCAGCTTTTCGTGGATAACGCCCTGATCGCGAGGGTCTCGAACGTAACTAGGGAGGTACACAATCCGGTGCGCTATGCCGGCAATCCCATCCTGGAAGCCGCTGGGAACGCGCACGCATTCGTGCTGAAAGTGCTCCCCTTCGACGAGTCTCCGTACTTCCGCATGTGGTACTGGTCCATCGCAGACTGGCACGACTGGGGCCAGGGGAACGAAATCCGGTGTGGTATGAGCTATGCGGTATCGGATGACGGCATCCACTGGGAGCGCCCCCGGCTGTCCTTGTACCAGGTCGAGGGTGTTGAGGAAGAGAATGTCGTTCTGCCCTACGGTCCGATGCACGGCGTATTCTATGAGCCTGGGGAGGAGGACCCCCGGAAGCGGTTCAAGGGCATGGCAGTGGTGAGTCTACGCCGGCAGGGACAGCGGGGCGTGGACGGGCTGGTCATTCCCGAAGCCTACCACCTCCATACGTCACCCGACGGCATTCATTGGACGTGCGACGGCGCGTTCTCCAAGCCAATCCTGCCATATCTCTACGGCCGGTATTATCCGCAGACCGGTATCGGGGATACCTCGCGCTTCTGGTGGGACCCGTATCGCCACAAATACATCGGTGACGTCAAGTTTGTCCTGCCCGGCACGATCCGCTGCCGCGGGATGATG
The DNA here is from genome assembly GCA_965238265.1 of Chloroflexota bacterium. Lineage (GTDB taxonomy): Bacteria > Chloroflexota > UBA11872 > UBA12225 > JAJDUF01 > JAJDUF01. The sequence continues at coordinate 734,955 of OZ250185.1, forward strand.
GAGAGCGACGATCTGGAGCACTGGACACGTCCGCACCCGACCCTTGCGGCGCGCAATCCGGACCACCAAATCTACGGCCACACGGCGTTTCCCTACGAAGGCATGTATATCGGCGTGCGCTGGATCTACGAGCCGGAGCACCCGATCGTCAATCACTGCATGGGCGTGGAGCTGGATTGCAGCCGCGACGGGAAATACTGGACGCGCGTCGGCGCCGGCCAGCCCTTCATGGCGCTGGACCTCGATGGTGAATCCTGGGACGGTGAGCAGATGAAGATCACCTCGATGCTGCCGGTCGGAGACAAGCTCTGGCTGTACTATGCGGCGAACCGGGGGTATATGTCCGCGACCAAAGCGCACACCGGTCTTGCCACGCTACGCCTGGACGGCTTTGCCTCGATAAACGCCGGTGCCGAGGAGGGCCGCCTGCTGACCCGTCCGCTGGGTTTCGCCGGCCGGCACTTGCACGTGAATGCGGCGGTCGCGCCCGACGGCGAGCTACGAGTGGGCTTCGTCAAGCGTGACGGCACCTTCGTCGAGGGTTTTTCTACCGACGATTGCCAGCCGATCAAGGCAGACGGTATCGCTATTCCCGTGCGGTGGCAAGACGGCCGCGACATTCGCGCCCTCGCGCACTCCGATGTCCGCCTGGACTTCCGCCTACGCGAAGCCAAGCTCTATTCGTTCCGGGTGAGCGCCTGAGCCGCTGCCGGCTGACTGGACCTAACCCCCGGCCCCTTCCCTCTAGGGCAGGGGAGTCAGCGTGGCGCCAGGTGACTCACTCATCGCATGCCCTTGACCGCGGCTCGCTCTATGGCTAGAATTGGGCTTACAGCGCGGATTGTCTGGGTTCGCCGATCCCGTTCTGCGGGTGAGGCACCAGTGCATACCCGCGCTTCCTGTTTTTGGTGCAGCAATGACCGCTCTCCGGCCCCACTCGCACACTCCGGGCGCCCGGCCCCAGCCTCAGCCCTCCCCACATGGCATAGTGAAGCACAGCACATTGCCTGGGACTTACGCCGCGCTCGGAGGAATAGATGACCGCTACAGCCGTTGATCTCCGCACCTTGGACCAAGCCCATCTCCTACACCCGCAGCACCACCCGGCGGACCACGCCGATCCGCTCATCTTTGACCGCGGCGAGGGCGCGTTGCTTTGGACCGTGGATGGCCAGCGCTTCATTGACGGCTTGTCGGGCCTGTGGAACGTCAACGTCGGACATGGCCGGCGCGAGTTGGCTGACGCGGCCCAGCGGCAGATGACCGATCTGGCCTTCACGAGCGCCTACGTCGGTTCGTCGAACCCGCCGGCTATTGAGCTGGCGGCGCGGGTGGCGCGCCTCACCGGCCCCACGCTGAATACGGTCTTCTTTACTACCGGCGGTGCAGAGTCCAACGAAACGGCCTTCAAGGCCGCCTGGTTCTTCTGGAGCATGCAAGGCAAACCGGAGAAGCGCAAGATTATCTCGCGCTCACTGGGCTACCACGGTGTCACGATGGGCGCCGGCTCGGCCACCGGACTACCGGTATTCTGGAAGCACTTCGGCCCCCAGCCGCCGGGTTTTAGCCACATCCCCAACCTCGATCCCGACGCGCTGGAAGGGCAGATCGTGGCCGAGGGACCGGACACAGTAGCGGCGTTCATCGGCGAGCCGGTGCAAGGCGCCGGTGGCGTGATCCCACCGCCAGCGGACTACTGGCCGCGCGTCCGAGACATCTGCAGCAAGTACGATGTCCTGCTCATCGCCGATGAGGTCATCACCGGGTTCGGCCGGACCGGACGGTGGTTCGCGCTGGAGCACTGGGGCATCGAGGCCGATATGGTGTCGTTCGCCAAGGGCATTACCTCCGGCTACATGCCGCTCGGCGGCGTCATCCTCTCCGACCGCATCCGGCAAGTGCTCTATGAGCAACCGGCCACGACCAAGTTCATGCACGCCTTCACCTATTCCGGTCACGCCACCTGCTGCGCCGTCGGCCTCGCCAACCTGGACATCCTCGAAGGGGAAGGGTTGGTCGAGCGGGCAGCTGCGCTCGGCGAACGGCTCCAAGCCGGTATCGCGCCGCTGGCAGACCACCCCGCCGTGAAAGAGGTCCGCGGGCTGGGCATGATGGCCGCCGTCGAGTTTCAGCCCGGCGTTGCGGCGCCGGCCGGCCAGCTGGGAGCCAAAGTAATCCGCGCCTGCCGCCAGCGGGGCCTCTTCACGCGCTTCCGCGAGGACATCGTGATGCTGGCACCGCCGCTCGTCATCCGCGAATCCGAGCTTGACGAGGTGACGACCACGCTGCGCGAAGCGATCACAGAAGCCGCGGGCTGATCGCCCCCGGCCGGCCCGAAGAGGAGGCTACGAGGCGCGACCAATGCAGCAGGCACGGAGACTGATCGCGCTAGCCAGTGATTTGGGCAGCGCGGAACTCGTTGACCTGCTGGGCTGCCTGAACAACTCCTTCGCATACCTGGCAAAGGCCAACCTATTGTGCTATCCTTTGCAATCCTGAAGGGCTGCCTGCTGTGCTTATCGAAGCCAGGGCTGGTTGGGCCTTGGTTCTAACTCCCTTACACAGGATGGTGAACACGAACGCATGAACTTGCAGAGAAAGCTCTCCCCCTCTCTCTGCAAGTTCGCGTTCGCGATGCTCCTGGGCGAGCTTGCCTTCGCGCTCACCTACACCGAGTCTGCCGACACGTTTTCCACCTATGACGTCAAGGCCATCCTGGTTCTTGGCACCGCTGTAAACGTCCCTCTTCTCGTCGGCTCGCTGTTTCTCCTACGGCGCTCCAAGCTCATAGCGAACGCCATTTTGTCGCTGGTCGTCCTGGCGAACAGCGCGACGGCGTACATCATTCACACAGACCTCAACGCTGCCGAGAACCGGCTCGATCTGATTACGGTCTGTGTCGCGGCCTTGTTTGTCCTGTTCGTCTCCTTTCGGGTCATTGATCAACAGCGCTGGGGAGGGGTCGCGCTCTCGGCGGTGGCGCTGATCGGACTCGGAATCGTTCTCGGTGGGCACTTCCTGAAACGTCACGATTCCACTACGCCAGTGGAAGTCGATATGTCGAATATTCGACATGTTTCATTTCGCGAGAAACCCAATCTGTACTTCATATCCTTCGAGTCACTGGTTCCGAGATCACTGCTCAGGAAGCATTACGGTCTTGATACTTCGCCGTTTCACGACCTTTTCGAGGCCCATTTCCGCCGCTTTCCCAATCTCTTCTCCGACGAGACCAATACAAAACCCAGCCTCAACATGATCCTGGCGCTCGATAAAGAGATGTTTCTCAACTCAAGCTCCAAGTATCGGGACAATCTATTTTCGGGAGTACAGCCGAGTCCGTTACTCGGAATACTGCGGGATAATGGCTACGAAACCAGTTCATACTATTATCACTCGTCGTTTTTTGGACGACACAAGGGCCCCTATATTGACCACTACCTCAACAAACATAGCGATGCCGGTGTCTGTAGCTTGTTGGACACCGCGATACGGCCTATCTCGTTTTGGGGATACTGTGCATTTCTGAGAGAGGCTAGATGGCGGTCTCTCACCCAGTATTTCGAGCATGTTGGGAGTCAGACCTCGAACGAGAGACCTCAATTCCTGATGGCCCATATTGGGACAAGACACTCGCACACAGGCGAAGGCTTCCGGTACGATGACCAGGAGCAGCGCAACGCCGAAATCAAACGCTACTCTGAGATACTCAGAGACTATGCGACACGAAACCTGGAAGCGATCCTCGAGCACCTGAGAAATAATGATCCCGATGCCATCTTGTATGTATATGGTGACCATGGGCCCTGGCTATCCCGGGGAATATCATTCGAAGACAACCCGACGTTTGTCGTCCAGGACAGACTGGGCGTTCTCGGCGGCGTGTATCCTCCCGACGCTTGCACCACGTATTTTGATGAAACTCTGAGCAAAGGGTATATGACCACCTTGGATGGTGTTCATGCCATCCTGCGCTGTTTGTCCGGTGGCCAAAGTGCGCTCAAGACGCCGCGAGATCCCACCATCCTCGCCCGCTACGTCATCCCCCACGGCATTACCCGAAGCTATAAGGAGTTCCTGTATGAGTAGAAAACGCATAATGGGGGAAAGCTCCCTCGCGAAAGCGGGAGCCGCCCGCGCCAACGATAGCGACCCCGGCGCGATTGGTTTCAATGCGGTGAGAATGATCCTGCTCCTCGCCTATGTTGACCCTGGCTCGGCCGGTTTCATCATCACCACCGTGCTGGGCGTTCTGGCCGCCGGCGGCTACATCGCCCGGGTCTATCTTGACCGCTTGAAGCAGTGGGTTTTCCGCCGGAATAAAAAGGTTGAGCTGGGGGAAGTTGCGAGTGGCGCCGATGACCAGGCCGATGACCGCTAACCTGAGGTCTGACGGCGGGTCATTCAAGGACCCGGCGGGGCGAGTGTACCGGGTGTCCGGTGAAGCTGGTGATGAGCGCATCCTCCGTGGACTGGACCAAGCCGCCGCTGCGGTGCTGGAAAAGCTGCTGGGTGAGCCCTTTTTTGAGGCGTTGGCCGCCGGGGGCCAGGTAGTGCCGACCAGAATGCTCGACCGGGCAAGCCCCGACGCCAAGCATGTCCTCGCAGCGGGCTGGAGCGCCGCCGCCGAGCACGAGCCCGTGGGTTTCGTCACTTGGCCTTACGAGTGGCCGTTCTCCATGCTCAAGGATGCGGCCTTGCTGCAATTGCATTTATTAGAGACGGGCGCCGGGAACGGATGGCTGCTCAAGGACGCCACGCCGTTCAATGTGCAGTGGGCAGGCACGCGGCCAGTGTTCATCGACATACCATCGTTCATTCCTTGGGAGGCTGGCGAATACTGGCGGGGTTATCGCCAGTTCTGCGCTGCTTTTCTGACGCCGCTGCTGTTGACGGCACACCTGGGCATCCCGTTCCAGCCGCTACTCCGCTCGCGCCTGGAGGGGATCCCGCCGGAGGAAGCGGTCCGGTATTTCTACGGACTGCGGCGGTTCAAGCGCGGCGTCCCGTCGCATATCTGGTTCCCAGCCAGGGCCGAGCGCGGCCTGCGCCGACGGGAGCGTGCCGGACAGCCGCCGATGCGGGCGCGGTCTCGCCGGCAGCCCCGGATAGCGCTGTTCGCGCTGCTCGACAGCCTCAAGCGGCTCATCGAGAGACTGTCCTATAAGCCGCTGCATTCGGACTGGTCGCAGTACGCCGAGAGCCATTCCTACGACGCGGCGGACATTGAGCGGAAAAAGGATTTTGTGCTGCGGCATGTTTCAGCGCGTCGTCCGGCCCTGACCTGGGACCTGGGCGCAAACACCGGCGTCTTCTCTCGTATCGCCGCCGAGCGCTCGGGCACGGTCGTTGCCGTAGATGGCGACCAGGATGCGAGCGAAATCCTCTACCGCGAAGCCCGGGCAGCCGGCCCGAACAACATTATCCCTTTGGTGATGGACCTGGCGAACCTCTCGCCGGGGCAGGGCTGGGCGGGTCGAGAGCGAGCGGCTTTTGATGAGCGGCGCCGGCCCGACATGGTGCTCTGCCTGGCGCTGGTGCATCACATGCGCGTCACGGCAAACATTCCACTGGCACTGTTTATCGACTGGCTGCACAACCTGAACGCCACAGTTCTTCTGGAGTTCGTCGGACGCGATGATGAAATGTTCCGGAGGCTTTTGCAAAACAAACAAGAGGACTATGCCGACTATACCGCTGGGAACTGGGAAGCGAGTTGCGCCGGCGTTTCGACGTGCTCGAGAGGGTAGAGTTGAAAGGCGGCTTGCGGGAACTGTTTCTGCTGGAGCCGTCTTGACCGCCAACGCCGGCAATGACCGCCCCATGAACAACGAACGGCGCCCTGGCGCCTCGCCGGGACGCCGGTGCCAGCCGGAGGCCAGTCTGTTGGGTGTCCGCACGCTCTCGATCGGTTTCAGCAGGATCGGCCGCTGGCATCTCTATGCCCAATATCCTCTTCCAGGCTCACCCCCTATGCTCTGCAGGAAGATATACGCCACCGGCAAAACTGTCGAGGCTGTGTGACATGCCTCTCTATTCATCGCCTAAGCGCAGGAAGCAGCACGCGGCAGCTACCGGCTGATTGACACCGTGCTGCACAGGGTATCGTAGGGCAGCCAGCGCCGGCCGGGCACGGCTGCCTCTGCCGGAGGGTCGGCATACGCGGCCGCTTCCCGGTAGCGGTGGCCTCGGTTTCCTCGTCTAATATGCGGAAAGGGCTTGCAGGATGGAGTATCGCATCGAAGGAAACCCGGACTACGGACAGTTGACTGTGGACCTCGCGCCCGGTGACACATTCATCGCCGAAGGCGGCGCGATGGCATGGATGGACGAGGGCATGGCCGTCAATGGCCGGCTCATGGGCGGGTTCTTGCGGGCCGCTATTCGCCGGCTGGTGGCTAACGAATCGCTGTTCGTCGGCGAGTACCACCATCCCAGCGGCGGCAGTGTCACCTTTTCGCCGTCCGTGCCGGGGGTCGTGCAGCAACGCTCCCTCCACGGCGACTCGTTCATCCTGACTGCCGGCTCGTTCATGGCCTGTACGCCGGGGGTCGAGCTGAAGACACGCTTTGCCGGACTGCGCGGTCTGTTCTCCGGCGAGGGTGGGTTCTTCATCGAATGTACGGGGCAGGGCGAAGTCTTCTATAACTCGTTCGGCGCGGTGCTGGAAAGGGAGGTCAACGGGACCTTCCTGGTAGACACCGGCTACGTCGTGGCTTGGGAGCCGAGCCTCTCGTACTCCATTGCCGGCATGGGCAACTTGAAGAGCACTGTCTTGTCCGGCGAGGGGTTGGTGATGCGGTTTTCCGGCACCGGCAAGCTCTATCTCCAGACCCGCACCATGACCGATGTCGCCGGTTGGCTGACACCCTTTGGTCGGGGGTAATCGTGGCCCGGCGACACACCATGGAGAGCACAAAAGGGATGATTGAGCGCACCCAAGGCGAAGAGGTAGCGAGGCGCAATCTCCTGCGCGAAAGGAGCGGCCAGTGGATATCCAAGTGATGGATAGGGGAGCGTTTAGCTGGGCGCTGGTGCGTCTTCGTCCTGGCGAGCAGTTCGTATCCGAGGCCGGTGCCCTATTTCGCTCCTCGGACAACATTGACATTGATGTGACAACCCGCCAGAAGGGAGCCGGCGGCCTCTTCGGCGGCCTCAAGCGCCTGCTGGCCGCCGAGAGCTTCTTCTTCTCTACCTACACTACCCTGGACCAACAACCGGGAGAAATCGGCCTCGCGCCGACCCTGCAAGGTGAGGTCGCCGTGATCGAGAGCAACGGGGCAAGCCAGTGGCTGTGCGCCGGCGGCAGCTATCTCGGCTCCTCTGCCGACCTGTCCCTCGATACCCAATTCCAGGGGTTCCGCGGCATGTTGTCGGGCGAATCGCTGTCCTTCCTGGCCGTATCGGGGCAAGGACCGCTCCTAGTCACGTCGTTCGGACGCATCAATAAGATAGAGCTTGATGGCAACCTGACCGTGGACACCGGGCACGTGGTCGCCTTCCAGGACAGCCTCGACTATGGGATCAGCAAGGCCGGCAGTAGCTGGATTCAGTCGTGGCTGGCAGGTGAGGGCCTGGTGCTCAACTTCTCCGGACGGGGCACGATCTTCGTCCAAAGCCATAACCCCGATGAGTTTGGGCAAACGCTGGGGCCGATGCTGCCGCCGAGGGGGTAGGGACATGCAGTACGAAATCCAATGCCAGCCGAGCTACAGCGTGCTGGAGGTGCAGCTGCAACCGGGAGAGCAGGTGGTGACCGAGGCCGGGGCGATGGTGTGGATGAGCGACAACCTGAACGTCACCACTTCAATGCGCGGTGGCCTCTTCTCCGGCTTGAAGCGCAGCGTGCTCGCCGGAGAAAGCTTCTTCCAGAACACCTACGTGGCCGAGGGCGGCGCCGGCTTGCTCGGCCTGGCGCCCGGCCAGCCGGGTGATATCGTCCCCTATGCGCTCGATCATAGCGAGCTTTACCTGGAGCGTGGCGCCTACCTCGCCTCTGACCCCGACGTGGAGTGCAACTCGGACTTCCAGGGGCTGCGCGGCCTCTTCAATGAAGGTCTCTTTATCCTGCGCGTAGCGGGAACCGGCACAGTGTTCTTCAACGGCTATGGTGACATCGAGGAGGTAGCGGTCAATGGCACCTACGTTGTGGACAACGGCCATGCCGTCGCCTGGGAGCCGACTCTGGAATACGAGCTGACCAAGGCCCGGCGCATCCGGTCATTCCTCTTCTCGGACCAGCTCCTGATGCGCTTCCATGGGCAGGGTCGCCTGTGGGTGCAATCGCGCAATCCGCGCTCCTTCGCAAACTGGATTTATCCCTTCCGGCCGGAGAAGTCGTCGGGTTAACGCCAACTCCGCAGGGGCCGGGAGTAGGTTCCCTCCCCTGTGCGTCAGCACGGGGGAGAGCTAGGGAGGGGGCCAACAGTCGCGGTGCGGACTCCCCTTCCCTCCAGGGAAGGGGCCGGGGGTTAGGTGCAATACCGGCCCCCCTATGGCCCCCCCGCTCCGCAGGGGGACGTGGATTCCGGCCGGCGCCGGAATGACGGGAGGTATGCGATGTCTGAGAGCGGATCCGTCTCTATCTACTGTGGTACGACCGCAGGCGTTGTCCGGGTGGACGGGGCAACGGGTACGGTGTCCCACCTGGGACCGGCCCACAGCGTCGAATCGCTGGCGGTGAGTAACGATCATATCTGCGCGGCGCTCACCCCGGACTATGGCCTGCCGATGCGCACGCCGCTCGGCCCTCAGCACGACAGCGGCGTCATACGCAGCGTAGACGGCGGCCGTAGCTGGATGGCAGCCAATGAGGGTCTGGCGTCGCGTCAAGTCACGGCGTTGGCCAGCTCGGCAGACGGCACCACGTTCTACGCTGGGACTGATCCGGCGGCCGTACACGTCAGCGCCAGCGCCGGGGGGCCGTGGGTCGAACCGGGCACACTGCGGAGCATCCCCGGCTACGATACCTGGACGTATCCCCTCCCACCACATACGCCGCATGTCATGTGGTTCGCCGCGCACCCGCGGGACCGCAGTCGCTTGCTGGCCGGCATCGAGGTCGGTGGCTTGGCACGCACCGAGGACGGTGGCCGGTCGTGGTCCCTCGTGGGCGAGGGCCTCAACCCCGATATTCACGGCTTGGCAATCGCGCCATCGCGGCCCGACGTGGTCTGGGCCGCGACACCGGCCGGCATCTATCGTAGCGAGGACAATGGCACGCACTTCCGCGAGTGCAACGCCGGCCTCCCACGCCATTATGCACGCCCGATTGCCGTAGACTGCGCGGATGATCGCGTTGCCTACACCGTTGTCACCCACACGGCGCGAGGCTTCTTCGGTATCCCCTCCGCGGAGACCGGCGGTGTCGTCTGCCGGACTACCGACGGTGGGCACTCGTGGCAGGCCCTACGGGAAGGGTTGCCCGCTCCCCTCCCGAGTGCTCCCGCCCTCGCCGCCGATCCCCAGGTGCCTGACCGTCTCTACCTGGGGACGATGGATGGGGCGATCTATGTGAGCGCAGACCGCGGCGCCGTGTGGTCCGTCCTCGCCACGGGCCTCCCAGCGATCCTCCGCTTTGCCCTCTCCGCCAGTCCCAACTAGCCGACGCTGCGTGAGGCTTGGGTCTGTCCTAGGCCTCACCCTAACCCTGCCCCCTCTCAACATGTGGAGAGGGGGAGTCTGTCGCCCGTCATTGCTACGAAAATAACGCCCCTCTGTCATTCCCGCTTTCGCGGGAATCCAGGCTCCTGCTCCGCAGGGGGACGGTGGCAAGGCATTGATCGCTGCTGCGTTACCCTTTAGAATGCCTGGCGATCTCGGCCCGCGGCGCTTGGAGGTATTGGAGGTATGTTGATGCCCGATCCTATTCGTGTCGCCTTTATCGGCTGCGGCAGCATTATGGTGGGACGCCATCTCCGCCTAATGCTGCAACACGACGATGCCACGCTGGTCGCCTTCACCGATCCCGTCGCAGCGGCCCGCACCAGGGCGCGTGCGGCCGACCCCACGCTGGCCGAGGTGCCGACGTTCGCCGATCACGCGCGCATGCTTGCCGACGTGCAGCCGGAGGCCGTGGTGATTGGCACGCCGCACTCCTTGCACCACCGGCACATCATCGACTCACTGCACGCCGGCGCCCACGTGCTCGTCGAAAAGCCGATGGTGAACACGGTCGCCGAGGCCGAGGAGGTGATCGCCACGCGCGACGCGACCGGGAAGGTCGTCGCGATTGCCTATCAGCGCCACGGCGAGGCCACCTTCCGGCAGATCAGGCAGCTCATTGACGATGGCAGTCTGGGTGACATTCAATTCATCACGGCGGAGCAGGACCAGCCGTGGCACACGGTCATGCTGCAACGCGAGACGCGGCCCTGGCGCATCGAGCCGGAGCTATCGGGTGGCGGGCAGCTCAACGACTCCGGTAGCCACCTCATTGACATCCTGTTCCACGTGACGGGGCTGGTACCGGAGCGGGTGTTCGCGCTGCAACAGACGCTGACGCTCGACGTTGACGTGAACTCTGCGATTGTCGTGCAGTTTCAGGGTGGGGCGATTGCCACGTTGGCCATCGTCGGAAACGCACCGGGTACGCAAGCGCACGTCTGGGAGGACATCGCGTTCCACGGGAGCAAAGGGACGCTCTACTACCGCATGATCGGACAACCGGGCCAGCACCCGTGGCTGGAATGGCGTCGGCAAGGCGACGAGGGGCCGACACCGTTGCCCACGCCGCCCGCGGAAACGACGCCCGACGCGAACTTCCTGGCGGCGATCCGTGGTCGGGAGCCGGTCGCGGCCACGGCAGAAGATGGCCTGCGCGTAGCGCAGTTTTCCGCGGCGGTCTGGCGCTCGGCCCGGCAGGGCAAGGCGGTCACGGTCGCATCCTAGCAGCGCCCGGAGCGGTGCGGCGCCACGCTTCACCCGGCCGCTTCGTGTAGACTGGCCGCTTCGCACCGTTCGGGATTCGGCAGCACAGCGAGGAAGCGCCGCCGGCTGTATGTCGTCTTGGCTGTAGTCCGTACACGAGAGGAGTAACGCGCATGACGATCCGTATAGGCTTGGTGGACTGTGACACAAGTCACTGTGTAGCGTTTACGCAGCGCCTCAATCACCTTGACGTCGGGGAGGAGCATTGGGTTGACGGCGCCAAAATCGTCGCAGCCTATCCGGGCACCTCCGAGATGTCCCCGGAACGCATCCCCGGCTTTACGCAGCAGCTGCGGGAGTACGGCGTCACGATTGTCGCGGCGGCAACCGACCTGATCGGCCAAGTAGATGCCGTCCTGATCGAGTCCTTGCAGGGCAGTGTGCATGTGGAGCGTGCCCGACCGTTCCTCGAAGCCGGCCTGCCGCTGTTTGTGGACAAGCCGTTCGCCTGCTCGGTGGCCGATGCCCGCACGTTGCTAACGGAGGCGGAGCGGCGTGGCCTGGTCCTGTGGTCGTCGTCATCGCTCCGGTTTGCGCCCGAAGTGCAGGCCCTCCAAGCCAGCGCCGACGAGATCGGCCCGGTGGTCGGTGTGAACGTGCATGGGCCGGCCTCCCTAGCTCCGGGCAACCCGGGCCTCTTCCACTACGGAGTCCACGGCGTACAGATGATGTCTCAGCTGATGGGCCTGGGCTGCGAGACGGTGCGCCTGACTTCCAACGCCGACGGAGACGTAGCCGTGGGGCAGTGGGCCGACGGACGCTTCGGTGTCTTCCGTGGCCTGCGACGTGGTGCTGCGCCCTATGGCGTGACCGTCTTTGGCGAGAAGCGGGTCACGGCGACTGCCATAGGCACGACGCACATCTACAGCGAGCTACTCAAGCGCATCGTCGCTGCTTTCCAAAGCGGCAAAGCGCCGCTCGCGCCGGCCGACATGCTGGAGGTGGTGGCCTTCCAGGAAGCGGCACTGCAATCATTGGAGCAAGGCGGTAGTGAGGTGCGCTTGGCAACAGCAGCCTAGGGCAGACCGAGCAGCACTACTCGGTCCGCCGAGGCCGAGGGTACGGGTCCGCTTGGCGCTCAATGCTGGGCCTGGCAAGCGCCAGTTGTGTACGCACTCGTTGCGCCGTAGAGTGTGCCCGGCGCACATGATACTATCGCGTTAAGCGGATTCCGTTTCCCGGTTCGATGCATGTCGTAGCAGGCACAGCGGACTTGCAGTAAGCGTGGCGCTTATCGGTGTTGCACGCTTGGGTGAGTAAGGTATATACTAGACCCGCAACAGGCTTACAGACAGGAGGAGCGAAGAGACATGCCACTATTTGACAAGGCAGAGAAGGTCAAGATCCGCAGCCCCCAGGAGCGTACCAACCGTATTGATCTCACCCCCTATAAGAGCTTCCTCCAGAAGTACAAGGTGGGTGTAACCATTGATTTGCCGCTGGAAAGTGGCGAGTCGACTCGTGCCATCAAGCGGCGCTTGACGCTCGCCTCGAAAGAGCTAGGCATGCGCCTGCGCTACCCCCAGCACCCGGTGAAGGAAGTGATCCGGTTCAAAGTGATGCCGCCGGAGAAGCGTCGCGTCCGGCGTAGGAGCTGAGTCCTTACACCCCTTGGCAGTAGCGGTCGCAGCCTCCCTCCCGCGTGTGGCGGAAAAGCAGCGCTAATGCTCCTCCTCACGCACGATGAGCGCGCCGGGAAGAAGCATTGCGCTTTTTCCTAGTATCTCTGCGAGGCCCGCCTTGCGGGGCAAAGAGCTATTGCTACCAGCGGCCCTTGCCGGCCCGGACACTGCAAGGAGGAATGGCATGGATCTGACACAGGCGTATCCGCGGAGCGGCCGGGAGAAGATCGCCGGCCTCATGATGATCGGCCGCTCGGTAGACAAGGCACGTGCCCATCTGGCCGGCACACTCGGCGAGTACATCTACGACTGCCCGATGGACCGCCGGGTGTTTGCCTTTCTCGGTACCGACGCCGAGGAGGTCGCCGCTGCCATGCGCCGTGCAGCAGACGATGTGCAGGTCGTGGCCTTTGTACAGGCCAAATTAGCCGACAAGACCATGGCCGCTATCGAGGCCTGGAACGCAGCGTTCATGGCCATCGAACCCGACCTCTCACGGCCGGCCTATGCCGATGCCGTCGCCGCCCTCCAGCAGCGCGCGCCGCAGCGCACGGACATCACGCATTGGGTAGACCTCATTGATGTCGAGGAGGAGCGCCCGATCCCCCCGCCGCGCCCATCCGCGGCCCCTGCCGGCTGACCACCGGGCGATCTGGCCCCCACCCTGACCCTTGTATGTTATGGGATGGTAGTCATTGGTGGCTACCCGGGCGTGACAGACCGGATGGCCCAAGGTCCACGAAGACCGTGGGGGAGCGAGGGTCGTCACGCTCGTCGGTTCCCAGAACCCGCACAGTTGCCAGGGCCGCTGCACCGGGCAAGCCCGTATCTTGCAAGGCTGGGGCAGCGGGAACCGGGCCACCCCCCGGCCGGAGGTTCGTATGCCGAAGCCAGCCGTGTTTGTCGGAATCGATGTGGCCCAAGCGACCCTCGTCGTCGCCGTGCGACCCCAGGAGCAGGGTTGGACCGTGCCCAACGATGCCACCGGGCTGGCCACCCGGCAACGCCGACTCCAGCGCCAGGCCCCCACCCTGATCGTGCTCGAAGCCACCGGGGGCCTGGCGCGGCTCGCCGCCAGCACGCTCGGCGCCGCGGGGCTGCCCGTGGCAGTGGTCAATCCGCGCCAGGTGCGCGACTTCGCCAAGGCCACGGGGCGGCTCGCCAAGACCGATGCGCTCGATGCCCAGGTGGCTGGCCCACTTCGCGGCCGCGGTCCAGCCACCCCCCCGCCCGCTGCCGGATACCCAGACCGCCGACCTGGTCGCGGTGCTCGCCCGGCGTCGCCCGGTGGTCAAGAGGCATACGGCCGAGCAGAACCGGCTGCCGCGGGCCACCGGGGCGCGGGTGCGCCGGCGCATCCAAGTCCACGGGCGCTGGCTGGAGCGGGCGCTGGCCCGCGTAGACGCCGACCTGGATCAGGCCTTGCCGGCCAGCCCGCTCTGGCGGGTGCAGGAAGACTTGCTGCGCAGTGTGCCTGGTGTGGGGAAGGTGCTGCCGCGCACCCTGCTGGCGGCGCTGCCGGAGCGAGGCACGTTGTCGCGCCAGCAGGTGGCGCCGTTGGTCGGAGTGGCGCCGCTGAACCGGGACAGTGGCACCTGGCGCGGGCGGCGGGGCACGTGGGGGGGCCGGGGCGCGGTGCGGGCGGTCCTGTACATGGCGGCGCTGACGGCCCCGCGCCACAATCCCCCCCTGCGGCGGTTCTACCACCGGTTATGCGCGGCGGGCAAAGCGAAGAAGGTGGCGCTGGTAGCCGGTATGCGCAAGCTGCTGACGATGCTGAATGCGATGCTACGGGACCAGACTCCCTGGCAGCCGCCGGCGGTTGCTACCGCTTGACAGCCAACACAGTTGCTCCCCCGTGGCGACGGGGGAGGGAACACACCATCCCCCTGCATAGCGGGGGGGCCATAGGGGGGCCGTGCCCTCACCCGGCATACTGAGCGCGGGGAGGCCCACATGAACATCATCCTGATCGTCTCGGATAGTCTGCGTGCCGACCATGTGCGCGTCTATCAGGAGCTTTGGCGCGAGCGGAACCCGCATGGCGGCCCGCCCGTCGCGCCGTACTTTCGGCTACATACCCCCCATCTCGACCGGCTCGCCGCCGAAGGTGCACTCTTCGAGCACGCCCACGCCGGCTCCTATGCGACGGTACCCAACCGCTACGAGCTGCTGACCGGCCGTTTTGTGTGTACCTACACGCGCGGCTGGGAGCCGTTGCCGGCCCACGAGATCGTACTGGCGCAGGTGCTCGGCGATGCCGGCTATACCTCAATGCTCATCCTCGATACACCCAATCTGCTCCGCGACGGCTACCACTACGACCGCGGCTACAGCGCCTGGCACTGGATTCGTGGGCAGGAGGGCGACCGCTACCGGACGGCGCCGCTGCACGTCGAGCTGCCCTGTGCGCCGGAGAAGCTACGCACGAATCCGCGCTATCCCGAAGGAACCGCCGTGGTGCAGTACCTCCGCAACGTGGCCGACCGTCGCGGTGAAGAGGACTACTTCGCGCCGCAGACCTTCGGCACGGCGATCCGCTGGCTCGAAGAAAATGCCGGCCGCGACCGTTTCTTCCTCCACATTGACACGTTCGATCCGCACGAGCCGTGGGACCCACCGTCACGCTACGTGGACCTCTACGATCCCGGATACACCGGTGAAGAGGTCATCTATCCGCGCTACGGCTCGACCGACGTGCTCTCCGATGCCGAGCTGCACCACTGCCGCGCGTTGTACGCCGCCGAGGTGACGATGGTGGACCGCTGGGTCGGGAAGCTGCTGCAAGCGGTAGACGACCTCGGACTACGGGAGAATACAGCCATCTTCTTCCTCGCCGACCACGGCTTTGTGCTGGGAGAGCACGGTTGGATCGGCAAGGGCACGTTCCCGCTCTACGAGGTGCTCAATCACGTCCCGCTGCTGATGCGTATTCCCGGTGTACCCGGGGGGCAGGTGATCCCAGCGTATGCCCAAGCGGCCGATCTCATGCCGACGATTCTCGACCTCTGTGGCGTGGTCGCCCCCGGCACCCGGCACGGTCGGTCCTTGTTGCCGGTGCTGCGTAGCAACGCCGAGCACGTGCGCGAGGTCTGTATCTCGACGACCAGCCTAGCCACTCCGGCCGCGCAAGACAGCGCCCAAGCAGGGCTACGCACGATGATTCAGCGGCCGGGGTGGGCCATGCTCTACGGACCGGGGGCCGCGCCGCGTCTCTTCGACACCACCAACGACCCGCGCCAAGAGCACAACGTCTACGACACCTACCCGGAGATTGCACGCGAGCTACATGCCGCCTTCGTTGCGTTCCTCCGCGAGGTGCAGGCGCCGGAGGCGGTCATCGGCCCCATCGCCAGCGACGAGCACTTCCAGGGGAAGAGGTAGGCATAGGCCGCATAGGGGCGCAACATGTTGCGCCCCTACGCTAACAGGTCAGGAGCAAGCTCGCCTAGTCGTCGCCGTTGGAGAGGAAGACGTTGCCGTAGAGCAGGCCGCCGAGGCCGCCGCCGATGATCGGGCCAACCCAGTAGACCCACCAGTTGTCCCAGGACATGGAGACCAGGGTGGAGCCAAGGCTACGGGCCGGGTTGAGGGAGCCACCCGTCAGCGAGCCGCCGAGCAGGATGCAGGCACCAAGGGTGAGACCGATGAAAAGTCCGCCCAGCTTCGGCGCTCGCCCGTCAACGGCGGAGCCATACACCGCCAGGACCAGCAAGAAGGTCATGCCGGCTTCGAGCAACACCGCGCCCCAAATACCCATCTGCGGCCCGATTGCCGGTGTACCTATGTTGGTAGCCTCGGCAGCACTAAGTGCAGCACCGCCCATGATGGTGTACGTCAGCAAGAGGAAGAGCCCCGCAAGGATAGCTCCAACGAGCTGCCCCACAATGTAGGAGATAGCGTCGTTAATGCCAATCTGACGGCCCACCAG
Organism: Chloroflexota bacterium; assembly: GCA_965238265.1. GTDB lineage: Bacteria > Chloroflexota > UBA11872 > UBA12225 > JAJDUF01 > JAJDUF01. The sequence goes on from OZ250185.1 coordinate 751,437, forward strand.
TAGCCCAATCGTCACCGCCGGGTTGAACTGACCTCCGGAGATGTGTCCAAAGATAGTGACCATGGCCGCAAGCCCTAGCGCATGTGCCAGGGCAATGGCAACCAGCCCCATCGCGCCTAAGTTAGCCTGATCCGCAGCGACAATCGCTCCGGCCACGATGGTCACGAACCCGAAAGTCCCCACGACCTCCGCCAGTGTTCCTCGCCAGTTTATCCCGTTCATCGCGTTCATCGCTCTCTATACCCCTCCCCAGGTAGCCGCTATAACAGACAAACAACCAGTAACATAGGACACACGCGAGGCAGGCCCCTCCTTAACGGCCGCTCGCACTCTAACAGCGGCTCTCCGGAGAGTCAAGGCTGCGGCCGCAGGACAATGAACAAGGCGATCACCACCAGGGGCTCTACCCCCACCTCTCTCAGATAAGATCGGGGGCGAGGCAGCGCTGGCAGTTCGAGCTACGCGCTGAACCACCGCCCGCAAACCTGATCAGCAATGTCTACGTCGTCCCGTTCATTGGGGCACAATGCCTGCTCATCCGCATGCTGCACCGCCAGCGGGAGGTCTGGGACATTACGGGCGGGACGCTGGAGCCGGGCGAGACGTATCCAGACGCGCTCCGCCGCGAGCTGCTGGAGGAGGCCGGCGCCCAACTCTTGACATTCGAGCTACTTGGCGCCTGGCACTGCTGGTCCTCGGCGCCAGCGCCGTATCGTCCCCACCTACCGCACCCGGAATCCTACCGGGTCGTCGGCTACGGCGAGGTTGCGCTCGTTGGCTCCCCGACCAATCCCCCCGACGGTGAGCAAGTCATCGAGGTGGCCTGCGTATCGGTAGAGGAAGCGGTGTGGCGACTACGCACCAGTTGGCCCGACCTTCCTGAACTCGCCGAACTGTACCAGCTGGCCGCGGCACTGAGGGCCAGCCGGCGTGATCGCCCCGGTCAGCGCAGGCGCTGACACCCGTCACTCGGCGGGGTCCAGGTGTGGATAGAGGGGTATCGGCCCCCCGGCCCCCGACATCGCGGCCACCGTGTTGCCGATCCACTGCACGCGATAGGGCCGCTTGTAGCCGAGGGCGCGCTCCTGTGTCACGAACTCCGGTTGCGCGAAGGTCACCGCGACCCGACTACCTACTGCCAGGCTCCCCACCGTCAGATAGTCCCCTGCCAGCGTGACGCCGGCTGCGTGGCCATCGAGCGTCACGGCAAGCGACTGTCGCTCGCACCACGGCGGGATGCGGACGTGCAGCTCTAGGGCGCGTTTGGTCTCGATCACGACGCTGCCCGCTTGCGGGAGCCGGCTGATAATCCGCGCAGCCGCGTGCTCGCGCGAGAGCAGCAGGTTGACGCGCAACCGCCGATCATCCGGCCGGGTGACGCTGTGACGCCACGCCGCCGCGATGCCCTGGAGCGCGGCGCCCGTCAGGTCGGAGTTGTACGAATGGAAGCCATTCGGCTCGCCGAAGCAGAATGCTCCCTGGGCGCGGCGCCGGAGGTCCTCGTAGGCCCGCTGCTCGATGTTAGCCAGGCCTTCGTTCTCCACTACCCAGGAGAGGTCATCCAATTGAGAGGCGAGCAGGTGGTTGCGTAGCATACGCTCCGCGTCTTCATAGTAGGAGGTGTGCCCGGCACTCCCAAGCAGACAGGCGGCCTCGATCATGTCTGCGGTGCAGTTGGCTTCTCCCCGCCCATAGGTGGCGGCCGTGCTCTCCTTGACCCAGCCGGTCCGGGTGCAGTATGGCAAGAGGCCAACGTCAAAGATCGCACGGGCACGCTCGATAAGCTCACGTTGGCCCGTCACCAGCCCTAGCTCCACGAGCGAGGCCACGGTACCGGTGATCGAGTGGATATGCGCTCCCGCCGCAGCGGTCAGGACACCATGCCCATCGAAGCTGACGGCCAGCACGTGCCGAGCAAACCGCTCTGCAAGCGCCACACCGCGCGGGTCGTCGAAGGTGCGCGTGTAGGCCAGCAGCGCACTGATCGCCCGGCCGGCGGTAGAGGTAGGTCGCTGGTCCGGCTCCTGCCAGCCTTGCGGTCCCAACCTACGTCCCGGGTAGGTCCCCAGTACGCGGGTCGCCTGCTCCATCGCGGTAACTAGCGCTCCGGCGTACCGCTTGGCGCGCGGGTCTTGATCGAGGCGCCAGAGCGCAAGCAGGCCCAGCAGCACCTCACGCTGGTGGTGCATGTACGCGAGTGGTGGGTCTCCCAGGTCGTCCCAGCCAAAGCCGCCGCCGCGGTCGCAGCTTGCGAACAGTTGCGCCCGCAGACCGTTCAATAGCTCCGGGTCGTCGGGGAGTCCGGTGACTTCGGCACACACGTCCAGCGCGTGCAGAAACCGGCCCACCGTATGCGGCGTGTCCCCGCCTTCATGCTGCGCCCAGACGGGCGGCTCCTTGAGGTTGAAGCGGAAATACGGCCGGCAGCCGCGTTGGCGATCCACACTGTCGCGGATATGGGCGATGCCGCGGCGGACACTCTGCCGCAGGTCAACCGGCTGTCGAGGGTCCTTCATCCGTCAGCGGCTCCTTCCCGGTCATTCCCGCGAAAGCGGGAATCCAGGACCGGTGAACTGGCTGCGGTCCCGGGCGTCTGTATTCCCGCTACCGGCAGCGGGCGCTCGTGAGCTGCGATGTAGTCGCGGACCTTGCTGGCGGCCTGCGCGGCCTGCGCCAGGTCCAAGTCCCCTTGCAACAGCACCATGCGGGCGCGAACACTCAGCGCCTCCGTGTCAACCTGGTCCAGAAGGTCAGTAGCCTGCTCGACCAGGTGTTGAGCATCGGCCAACGCCGCCGCCGTTTTCGCCGGCAACTCGCCTTCCGGGTAGCGGGGCAGCAACAGCATGTGGACGTGGTACGGGGGACTACCATCCACCATCATGAGGAGCCAGACCCGCTCCGCATCCAGCGCCGCGACGAGCGCCTGCGATACCGCCTGCAAGGTGGGGCCGAGCGAGCCGGCTTCGTCCGGTGTCAGCTCCCACAGCGCCTCCCGATGTACCTTGGTTTTGACCACCATCGTACCAGTCACCCACGGGCTACCGACGTGCTCAACCAGCCAGTGCTCGTTCTCGTAGACCCGGCCGCCCGGAGCATATCGCTCTCCGCTGTTGTACGCGCAGGATTCGCAACCGGGCACCGGCGCCGCGACGCTCACCATCTCCATCCCCTTCCTACAACAGGGCGGGGGCAGCCGTACGCGGCGGCTGCCCCCGCAAGGCCTCTTTGTGACCTCCCGGCCCCGTTGCCAGTTACCCGCTACAACGGCTGGACTGTCCTGGAGGTGGACAGGCGTTGCACGCTCCACCGGAGGAACGAGGGCCGCAGACCCGCTGCTCTGCGCTCCCGGTGTCCTCGGTGGCTGTTCCTAACCCTTGACCAACCCGATACGATTGCCCTCGGGGTCGGAGAAGAAAGCCAGCTCGACCATCCCCAAGTCGGTGGGTGGCATGAGCGTCTGGCCGCCCAAGCGTTCTGCCTTGTCCAGTGAGTCCTGCAAATCTTCCACCTGCACAAAGAAGGTGACTCCGGCTCCTTCGGGGTTCTCCCCCACACCGCCGGAAATGCCATCCTCGGACTGCGTATCTACGAGGCCATAGTTCATTGGATTGTCCGCGTTGATCTTCCACTCGAAGAGATCGCCATAGAACTGCTGGAGCTTATCTCCGTCCTTGCCCAAGACTTCGAAGTGTACGACCGGTTTGCCCATCTTTCTCTCCGTCGATGTGATATGGCCGCGCGATACGACCTTATGTTCTAACGGCAGACACCTCGCGGCGCCTCGCCGGCAAACTGCCTATCCGACTACCGGGGACGCCCGGTTGCCTGCGGTGGCCCCTGCTATAATGGGTGGCACACGGCAGGGTAGCTCAAACGGCAGAGCAGCGGACTCATAAGCCGCCGGTTGTGGGTTCAAGTCCCACCCCTGCCACCAACCCCGCCCCCGGCTTCGCCGCGTTCTGCCGGCCCGCTGCCGGGCTATCCCCACAGGCATAGCGAGGAGGTGCCGTATGTCCATACTCCACCGTCTGCTCGGAATCTACGTTACCGGGGTTGCCGCCGTGATCGCCGTGAGCCTGTTGGCCACGCTGATCTGGTCCAACGGCGCCGGTAGCCCGATCTGGGTGCCCGTGGATTGGCTGCAAGCGGCCGCCATCATCATCGTGCTGGTCGTGAACGTCCTCCGCAAGCGCGCGCTGGACGCGAGCGGGTCCGACGGCTCCATCACCCGCGACTACTTGGAAGTCAACCTGCTCTTCTACGTCTCCATCGTCGTGACCGTCTGGTTCTTCTGGAACTGGCTGTTCTTCGGCTTCTTCCCGGGCAACGAGCCGGCCGGCGCCGCCAGCGACACGCACACGATGATGTGGCCGTTCATCAATGCGCTGGACATCCCACTCTTGGGCGCCACCGGCTACCATCTCTGGCGCAAAGCCGCCGCCTGAACCGATGCTGCTCTACTCACTCTCCGCACGCAGCAAAAACCAACCGGGTGCGCCCGGTTAGCAGTTGAGGCGACCGCCGCCATGAATACCCCCGATCAAAGGCCCCAATGGAAACGCCTATCCTCGACAGACTAGCGAGGGACTTCGGCAACCACGGAGCTCGTGCTGCTCAATTCTTGAAGACCGCGGAGATGCTCATTGGCTCACCCCCTTCCGCTCCGAGAATCGGTGAGGTGATTGCATACTGCATTCGAGAAGCGCTGATCGAGGTTCCCCGTGCGGCCGGCTCGGCAGAGGCTGAGTCTACCGATCGGCCATGGAGACTTCTATCCCGCGAGGTTGTTGATGCCGCCACTCGGTATAAGCAAGCTCGTGGTTTGACAGGAATGGATGAACAGCAAGCGCTTGAAGACTTGCTTGAGTCGATCAGCGAACTTGATGACCTCCATAGTCGGGACAATGTCCATGCAGAGGGACTACGGGACATTATCAAGTATAGGACCGGCCTGTCTCCGCTGACACGTAATGTTAATGCATTCACCGATTACCAGCGGCTAATAGACGATATTCAGAAGATGGTTCACACATCAGCAAATGCAGAACTCATTACCGTTGATTACGTTGATCCATATTTCCAACGTACTATTGATGTCCTCTCTAGTCTCTTTTCAGTAGACTCACGAATGGAACATATACAGCACCTTGCTGCCCTCGAACAACCGTCAAGTACGGATGTTGTAGCTCTCCGCACACACCTAATCACTCCACATGATCAGAGCTTTTTCGCTTCATGCGTGAACAGTCCCGCATGGTTGGATCTAATGACGGACCATGGACTCTTAGATCCCCCTGACAATGAAGGCGAACGATGGCTTGCTGCCATGATGATCAACCGTCTCCGTGACCACTACGGTAGATACATAGCGGATTGGCTTGGGAAAGCCTGGACCCGTTGGTCTTCAACTGAGCAGGGAGTTATTTCGTTAGCCGACGCGGCCTTTCAGGCAGGAAAATACGGCCGCGAAACCTTAGTTCTTTGTCTGAATCACAAGCCCAGCATACCTCAGATCTGCAACTTGGCCTTTCTCGAATTAAGGCATATCGAATCATCTAGTCCACACGTCGCAACGTTTGCTGACCTACTACTGAATCCTGCCGCCGCACTCGACCAGCATTTTGAGAGAGATGTTCTCAATGCGTTAGTTGAGGGAATTAACTCCGATAACTGGGTAGTGTATCCGTTTGAAATGTGACCGGCCGCCACGCCGGTCAGCCACCGGTTCCGAACTCACCTGCGCGCGTGGCGCGGGCTGGTCTACGGTCAGCGCCCAGACGAACGCGGCCAGCGACCAGCTATCAGTCGAACAACCACAGCCGGTCGGGCATAATGCGGTAGCGGTCTTTCTTGCGATATTCTACCCAGCCCTCATGCCAGAGCTTGTTGAGCAACGTATGTGCGAGGCGGAAATCCTCCAGCTCGCTCCAATAGAGGCCCGCGGCGTTACTAACCTGCCGCGCGGTACACCAATCATCAGCCCGCCGCAGGACCATCAGCACGGCTCGCTCTAGGTGCCACTGTCCGACTCGGCCATGTTCCCGCTCACTTAGCTCACTCATCTCGTTCCGGCGCCTATGCCGCCAGACGCGGTGCCCGTCCGTCAAGTGACTGGCGGTCCAGCGAACGGCGGCGGCGCCGCTTGACAATCTGCACCCTTGTATGGCGGCATGAAGAACGTGGAGGCCTCCGCTGGCTGCCGGCAGGCAACGGGGAGCGGCAAGTGGACGCTGCTCCCCGTTTGAAATTAGTACGGCGCCGAGTGAGCAGCAGAGCATAGTGGCTGGCTGAATGCTGGCCCGGACGCTCGACGATAAGCACTTACTTGGGGCGCGAAAGCGTGAGCCAGCGGTCCCGGACGCGCTGACGGGACACCTTCATAGCCCCAATGCTTGCCGGAGTGCGCTCACCGCTTGTTCTCGCTGTGCGCGACGGTCCGCCGGCCACTCCGCTGGGGTATTCGGCCCCGGGGTGCCGCTCTGACATCCAGGACAGGCCCGGTCATAGACCCGTGCCGACTTATACGTCTCTCCGCAATAGAGGCAATGTAGCTGGTATTGAGCACCTGGTCCGGGTTGCGCTAACTCCCGCACGTTCACCTGGCCGTTCCGGGTCAGGTACCCCGGCGCACTAACGTCCATCATCCCTCCAAACGTCGGTAGTGGCCCAGTTTCAGTTGCGATGAGGGACAGTGGGCCATATGCATGGCGGCACGGTGGGCAAGTGGCTCGGATATGCGGACCGCATGGACGGAGGTCGGTGTATCCTCAGCCCACTGGCTGCCGGGTCCAGCTCTCCTGGTTGTGGCGGACTTCTAAACGTCGGAAGTGCCCGGAACGCGCCGAGCGATGAATAGCCCAGTAATTGCGGCTGTTGGGAAATGTGGGTAGTGAGTCCGTTTCAGTGATCTCTACAGGGACGCAAGGGGTAGTGTATCGGTAGTGGGCCCGACTCGGAATGGCGGCCCGGGCCCCGGGCCTTGATCGCCGCTGGCCGAGGCCATTGGCAGGTCTGCGTCAGATGAACGGGGTTCACTACTCAGAGTGACCGCCTCTTGAGGTGCGAGCAAGTCACTCGCTCAAGTTGGTTAGGCTGATGCCACACTGTCAACCACCCGAACACGCAAGCGATTGCTGGTGGTAATCTCAAAGTGCAAGCTGGACTCGCCCTCGAGTTTAGCGAGTATCTGCTCCAGATGATGGGCTATCCGCGAGAATTGCCCACGTGTTCTTAGACTCTTCCCGGTCTGTCGTATCCAAACGACAGAGATTCTGGTTTTTTGAAGGAGTGCGTCGTGTTCATCTTTGGCACCCCAGTCAGGAGTAAACCAGACAGCTTTATTGTCATGGCACCATTGGATAACTTCCGGGTCCTCCGCGCCACGTGAGGGTGTTTGAGGCGGATTTCCAATACTTACAAAATCATAGTTTACCAATCGAAGAGCTTTGGAAATTCGCGGCGATAGACCCTCATCAAGAAGGCAAAGAATCGCTTTAGGCAACGCCTTGAAGTCGTTGCTCCCACGTACAGGCACCTTGGACCTTATTCACATCCAAAGCGAGATCGTCAGCAACGGTATCGACGTTCTCACCCTGCTTTACCATACCCCAGATTATTTGGGTTGGTACACGTGTGCCGGTAACACACGGTTGCCCAAATTGAACAGTAGGACGGAGTGAAACGTGCGGGTAAGGAGACCAAGCGTTGGCCCGGTCGCACTGATCGAACTCCAAGTTTACTTGCTCCAAGTTCTTTCGCAAGAACGAGAACGCAACTTGTCCCTTCTTCACTCCAGAGACAAGCTGTTCATGAAGATCAGCAAAAATGTCACCACGATCAACCCACATATTACGGGTGACAAAGGGAAGCGGATCACCTGTCTTATTTCGGAAGTACTCCTCAGCCGTCCTGATGCTTTGCAGGCTGTGCCCATACTGGCGGAAAATAGCAACCATGCGGAGTGAGACAAGGTCCTCAAAGGTAAATATCATGTTTCGTCCAGAGAAGTTCTCCAAGTTAGGATGTGCTAGTCCCCGACGGGCCCACCATCGTAACTTCCAGGAGTACGCATTTGGTCCGATTTCGGCGCGGAAATAGCGAGCAACCATCGGTGGTCGGTAGATGCCAGTAAAGAGGGACGGGTCAAGAACCACAATCACTCTCCTCTGTGGTACCCATGGTGGTGCTGACGATGGGCGGCCGCAACCAGGGTTTTGTCAAAGCGGGGCATCGGTGAGTGCTGTCAAACGTGACGAGTAAGCGGTGCTTCGACGCCGACTGCCTATCCTAGCGCCAGCGGACGGTGACGCCGGCGGCCGCGAGTTCCTCCGTGACCGCCGCGACCTGCTCCTGGCCCTCCGGGGTGGCGGCTGGTTTGCCGTCCTCAGACACGGGGACGGTATCGTGCTCACGCTCGCCGGTAGCAAGCTGCCCCACTTGCACGGCACTGACAACGCCATCATCGCGGCATTGCCCGTCATTGTGGTCCGTCGGCATCGTGGCCTCCCTTGCCGCCGCAGTTGCGGCGGCGGTAACATATCCAAGAGTGCTACGCATTTCGCATAGCGAAGCGCGGCACACTCTGGCACGGGCGCAGCGGGGAGCGGAGTGGTAGCTCTACTCCCCGCCTGGATAAGTCACCGGAGTGTGCGTTGCATCGAGCGGTGGCCACCGCTCAGACGGTCACCCAGGGTAGTTCAACGGTAGAACACCCGTCTGGTAAACCGGGAGGTGTAGGTTCGATCCCTACCCCTGGGACCATGCAACGCACCCGCCGATGACCTATCTCCGAGCACTGTACCAGACCGGCGCCGTCGCAGCCAATTGGTCCGGCGAACGGCCGCGGGCCGCCTGACGCCACCCACGATACCGGACAGGAAAGTCAAGGGCAACGGCTGGCGGCACTCGGCCCTGGCGCCAGCGGACGCCGCCAGGCCAACGGACCAGCGCTTGGCTTTTTGTTCTAATGAGAGTATACTGCATTGTCTCGTGGAAGGCAACTCCATGCGCGCCACCACCCGGCTGCTCGGCGTGGGCATCAATACCGTTGCCCGGTTATTGGTGGACGCTGGCGAAGCATGTCAGGCGTATCACAACGACCGAGTCTGTGACCTGACCGTGCGGAACATCGAATGTGACGAGGTCCACGGTTTTGTCTACACGCACCAGAACCGGCTGGCAACGGCTATCGCGCCACCGCCCGGGGCGGGCGATGTCTACACCTGGACGGCCTTAGCTACGGAGTCGAAGCTCATCATCACCTGGCGCGTGGGCAGCCGTGACCGTGATGACGCGGTCCCGTTCATGCTGGACCTGCGGAGCCGGTTAGCCGTCCGGCCGCAAGTCACGACCGATGGACACCGGCCCTACGGCGAGGCTATTCACCGCGCGTTTGGTGATGAGGTAGACTACGCGCGCTTACTGAAGATGTATCGGGAAGACCCGCAACGCTGCGTGGCCTCCTTACAACGGCCGGTCACGGGCCACCCGGGCCCGGACGAGATTGGCACGTCCTATGTGGAACGGCACAACCTGACCATCCGTATGGGCGTGCGCCGGATGACCCGCAAGACCAATGCCTTCTCCAAGCTGGTTGAGCGGCATCGGCACATGCTGGCCATCTTCTTCGTGTTCTACAATTTCTGCCGGCCCCATCAGACGCTGCGCGGCCAGACGCCCGCGATGGCGGCGGGCTTGACCACCGAGCGGTATCCAGTCGAGTGGCTGGTGGAACTGGTCGAGGCCCGAACGCCATCGCCAGGGCCACGCGGCCCCTACCGAACACGACGGTGAATTTCAAACGGATACACTACCGATAACTGCATTAATCGTATATGCATCCTGAAACACAAGCTGCGTACTCGGATGGAGAGTGAGCTTCCATTCTACATTAGTGATTCTGCATCCATCACATCGGTAAGTGATGATATGTCTTACGATTACAAATCATCCTGGAAGCTCCTTAGCGCACTTGTACAGGCACTACGAAAAGCCATTACTCTAGGTTCGGCACCTGTGGATCTGCTGGATGAGATAAAGGGGCTACCAGAAGAGGTAGGAAACCGCATCCAGGCGTGGCTGAGAACTAATGCGAAGGACACCGAGTGTCAGGAGTCTATAGAGTTCATTGCCCAAGCGATCCAGACACGGCGTCCGACTACTGACGATGTACTGTTGGTTGACTCGATCAATGACCGATGTGGACTAGGCTCCACGGTCAGCCTGTGGCAAGAGGCGCTTGGCTCGCCTCCCGACCCAGTTTCGTTGGGAACCATTACTCGGCAAGATCGAGTGCCAGATGATCTCATCCGGCGTTGGTATTGGTCGGTGGTGCTGCCAACTGAGGTAGCTGGCTCTTGGAGGGAGACCCAAGCCATCCTTGGCGCGGCGCAAAATCGTGTTGAGCGAGACGATTGGCTTCGTCCACCTCCCAGACCTACATCCAGGTCTGGACCGAACTCTCCGTTTGACACAGCCGATCTTGAATCCATGGCACCTGAGGAGGCAGCGAATCTGATAGCGGACTGGAGGCCCAACGAGGCCGATTCCTGGGAAATGCGTAGTGCCCGCGGCATTGGGCGACAGTTGGAGAAGACCGTAGGGGAGAATCCACGGAAATGGGCAAACTCACCTGTTGAGATGGTGGCAAGACTTAAGCACCCTACCTATATCGCACACTTCTTTAGGGGGCTAGTAGTTGGCATCGAGGAACTAAGAGACACTGCGAGTCTAATCATAGAAGCCATCGTTTTTGTCAGAACTCACCCTTGGCCTGTGGAACCCTTGGGGCACGACTACTTTGATGCCGATACTGACTGGAGTGCGACTGATCGGGCTGGGATAGACTTGATTAATGCGCTTGCAAGGCAGCATCTTCCTTTGGATGCAATCGCTACTAAGCAGGCATGGGCGATTGTTATCGAAGTGGCTCGAGATAGAGAAACACGTTCTTCACTCAGTAGAGAAGATGATCCTCTTACTTCTGCCATTAACCGTCCCTGTACACGGGCGGTAGATGCCATCCTTTCCCTTATCGAGTACGAGTACAAGCGTTCTGGAGTTGTTCCACAGGACGCACTAGCACTCCTGACCGAATGCTTAGGACTTGAAGGCAGGGACGGAGAAGAACACCGCGCAATCCTAGCCCCTAGAATCCCCTTCCTCCAGGCAGTCTGTCCTCAGTGGTTTGAGGGAAACCTTGATCTATTGCTAGGGAGTAAGGCACCGCCCGGTCTCGCTCAGGTGACGATTGATCTCTGGCTTGAGTGGGGTCGTGCAAGCGAATGGATGCTCAGATATTTCCACTGCCTCATTCTCGACGCAGTGCGTCGGAAGTCAGAGCGCGCAATGCAAGGGTTCTTACTGGGAGTATTCTGGAACATCCCAGGCTACGACCCAGCATCGTGCGTTCGGGATCTAGCTAATCTCGGCCCCGAATACATATCAGCATGCGGTGAAGCAGCTGCAAGAATGATCCGACCCGAGGATACGAATCCAGAGCATGTACGGCGTGGCATCGCACTGTGGGAGCAGGCCCTCCGAATGACAACCGGAAAGGAGGCGCTGCGAGGATTCGGTTGGTGGGTGGAAGTGCCGACAATCGAATCCGAGGAGTGGGAGCGACTGACTCTGGAAACTTGCAAGAAAGCTGAAGGTAACCTCGATTGGGCGTCGGCAGTCGCAGAACGGGCCTCGTCTCGACCTACATCTGTCCAAGCGTTGCAAATCCTCACACTCTTGGTTCGGGGATCATCAGGAGACCCTTCCGGTTACTTTGTGATCGACCATGCCAAAAAGGCTCTTGAAGAGTCATCTGAAGATTCATCACTCGCCGACGAACGCGACCAGTTGCGGAGCGCATTGCTTGAGCGAGGACACTTCAGAGCTAGGGATATCCAGTAGCACTTCGCCAAATAGAAGCGGCGGCCGCGCGCGGACTTCCCTTCCGTAGCAGGGAAAGGGCCGGGGTTAGGTACAAGCCTCGTCAGGGAGGCTTTCCCGGAGCATGGGTCTCGTAGCGGATGGCGGCCTAAGACGTCGGCCAGCAGTTGCTAGTTAACTATGCGCCACAGGCTCGCCACCGACGAGAGAGGGGAGGAACGTCACCGCATCGCCGGCATTGAGGACCGTCCCGCGATGGTGCTGCACGTCGTTGACCACGATGACTACGGCTTCATCGCCCATGCCCAGGTGATCGCAGAGCGCGTCCACATTGCTGCCCGCGGGAATCTCGACAGTCGCCTTCCGGCCGCTGGCATCGGCCGGCAAGAACCGTTTCGTATCGCCGAAGAAATGCACCTCGATCTTCATAATTGGTCTCCAGGCGGACCTACCCCCAACCCCCTCCCTGAAGGGAAGGGGCTGCTAGATGCCGCGCTGACCGCCTTTCCTTCAGGGAAGAGGAAGCGGTCGCCTCAATGACTCCCCTTCCCTGGAGGGAAGGGGCCGGGGGTTAGGTCCAGGCCCAACCCGCCTCGCACCCCTAGCTATCAAAAGAGCCAGGCGCCTCACGACGCCCGGCCCTTTGGTCACGTCCACGTTGCTCGCGCCAGGGTAGCTCTAGGACTCGTGGGTGGCGCGATAGACTCGCTCCGGCACGAGTGGTAGCTCCGTGATCCACGTGCCCGTTGCATCGGCGACTGCGCTGGCGAGCGCCGCCGGTCCGGGCGCGATTGGTGGCTCGCCGATACCCTTCACACCGTAAGGTCCGTTCTTGGTCGGCTCCTCGACGATCACGCTGGCGATATCGGGGAAGTCCACGGTGGTCGGCAGACGGTAGTCCAGCAGGCCGGGATTGAGGTTGTGGCCATCCCGGTCATACTGCATAGCCTCCATCAAGCCCCACGCAAAGCCTTGCACCAGACCACCTTCCATCTGGCCTTCCGACGCCATCGGGTTGATCGCCTTGCCCGCATCGAGCGAGTTGTACAGCTCGCGGATCCAGACCTTGCCGGTCTCGGGGTCCACCGCGACCTTACCGATCTGGGCAGCCGTGGTCGTCGCGCTCGGCTGGCTGGCGAAGGTGCCTTTGCCCATGACCGGGCCGCCGCGCTCGCGGAGCGCAAACTGCGCCAACTGGGCGATGGACACCGACTCACCAGGCTTCTCTCTGACGAAGACGGCGCCGTCGCGCAGTTCGAGTAGCTCCAGCGGCGCTTCCAGATGATCGGCAGCCAGCTCAAGGAGACGCTGCTTGGCATCCTCGGCCGCCCGCTTGACCGCATTGCCCATGCTGAACGTCACGACCGAGCCGCCGCTGCCGGTGGCGAACGGAGCCGAGTCCGTATCCCCACGCACGGTAGTCACATCGTCATAGGGCACCGTGAGCACTTCGGCGGCGATCTGCGCCATCGCCGTATCCGTGCCGGTAATGTCCATCAGGCCGGAGAACACATGGACCGAACCATCGTCATGCACGGATACTACTGCCGTGCCCGGCCCGGCGCCGTTGGTCCACTCGCCGACAGCCACCCCCCAGCCCTCATTCGGCCCCGACGCGCGGTCAGCCCAGCCCGCTTCGTCCGCAACCGCCTGGAGCGTCTCCTTGAAGGCGATTTGCTCACCCTCGCGCATGTTCTTGAGGCGGATTTCGACCGGGTCAATGCCCAGGTCTTCCGCGATGATATTCAACTGCGTCTCACCGGCAAACGTCGCCTGCGGAGCGCCCGGCGCCCGATAGGCTCCCGGCGCCGGCTTGCAGGTGTTCACGTCGAAGGCGTCGAACTTGAAATGCTCGACGTTATAGACGCCCTTCGTCCGCATCGTGGCGTAGCCACCGCCCTGGCCAACACCGGTATCCCACAGTGCCCACGCCTGGCGCGCTACAATCGTGCCATCGTTCTTAACACCGGTCTTGATCGTGATGTGGGCGCCAGGAGCGGGCCGCCCGTCCACGAACTCCTCGTGCCGCGAATACACCATCTTCACCGGCCGGCGCGACTTCTGCGCCAGCAGCACGGCATAGGTGTCCACGATGCCACCAAACTTAGCGCCGAACCCACCACCAATCGTCATCCCCTGGACGTTGATCTTGTTGGTGGGGAGACGGAGCGAGTTGGCAAGGTTACTGCGGACGCCGAATGGCCCTTGCGTGCTCGTCCACACGGTCACTTTCCCGCCGGCGTCCACATCGGCCACCGTTACCTGCGGCTCGATGTAGGCCTGGTGGGCGCGGGGGATATAGAAGGTGTGCGTATAGACATGATCGGATTCCGCGAACCCGGCTTCCACGTCGCCTTCCACGCTATGGTGCTCACCGGCGACATTATTGAGCTTCGTCACACCCCAAGGGTTATCGGCCGGCGCATCGAGCAACCCGGTGCCCTCATTAATCACCGGCATGGCTTCCTTGATCGAGTCGAGCACGTGCCCCGATCCTTGCAGCGGTTCGTACTCTACTTCGATCAGGTCTGCCGCCTCTTCCGCGAGCTCCTTGGTCATCGCGGCGATGGCAGCGATCTTCTCACCCTCGTAATGCACCTTGCCCTGGGCAAAGAGCGTTTGCACCCGGCGGGTGGCGTGCATCTCCTCCTCGACGACGAGCGCCTGGTCAGTGGCGAGCGAATCCTGTGTAACCACGGCCAAGACCCCCGGGAGCCGCTCGGCCTTGCTCGTATCAATCTTCTTGATGAGCGCGTGGGGGTGTGGGCTGCGGAGGAAGACACCCCACAGCATCCCCGGTGGCGACACATCGGCAGCGTACAGGGCGCGGCCGGTCACTTTCTCCAGCGCATCTACCCGCTTGGTGCTCTGGCCAACGACCTTGAAACCGTTGGTCTCCCCGTTTGTCGCGACGCTCTGCCGGTCTCGTACCTGAGCCATGCTCCTTGCTCCTTCCGCTTCCATGCCGGTGAATGGGGCGTTACGAATGTCGCCCTCCGTTGCGTTTCGAGAACCCACTAGCCGCTCGCTGCCGTCTCCTGCACTTCGGCGGCCTTCAACACTGCCTTGATGATCTTATCGTAGCCCGTGCAGCGGCAGAGATTGCCGGCCAAGCTCCAGCGAGCCTCGTCCGCCGTGGGCTGAGGGTTGCTCTCCAGCAGGGCAACCGACGAGAGGATCATGCCGGGTGTGCAGATACCGCATTGGAGACCACCTAGCTCCATGAAGCTCTCCTGTACCGGGTGCAGGCCATCGGCGCCGATACCCTCGATGGTGGTGAGCTGCTTGCCCTCTGCGGCAATAGCCAAGGTCAGACACGAGGTAATCGGCTCACCATCCATGAGCACCGTGCAGGCACCGCAGTCGCCGGTGGAACAGCCCTCTTTCGTGCCGGTCAGTCCGGCCGCATAGCGGACGGCATCGAGCAGACGGGTGCGATTCTCGACCGTCAACTCATACGGCTGGTCATTGATGTCGAGCGTGATTTGTCGCTTCACTCCTACACTCCTTGCACTGAGGATGTCCCCCACTAGGCGGCCGCAGCCTGCGCCGCGGCCTGGCGCAACGCCCGCTGGGTCAACACGTCGGTCATAATGCGCCGGTACTCTGCCGAGGAGCGCACGTCGGAGATCGGGTTGGTCGCCTCGGCAGCCAAGCGCCCGGCGGCGGCCAGCGTGGCCGCGTCGAGCGACTTGCCGCGCACCGCCGCCTCGGCAGCGGTGGCCCGCAGGGGGGTGGGAGCAACGGCGCCGAGCGCAATCCGCGCGTCCTGCACCACGCCATCATCGGCTGCGAGAGTCACGGAAACCGCCACGCCCACAAACGCGAGGTCCATCTGCCGACGCTCGCAGTGTTTGATATACAGCCCACTCGTGCGCGGTGGGGGCGCCGGTAGCTGAAGATCAACGATGATTTCGTCGTCGGCCAGCACGGTCTGGCGCGGCCCCAGGAAGAACTCATCGAGCGGGACCGTCCGCTCGCCCCGGCTGCTGGCCAGGCGCGCCGTCGCGGCGCCTGCGAGCAGCGGGGTCAGGAAGTCTCCGGCCGGTGACGCCGTGGCGATGTTGCCGCCGGGGGTACCCAAGTTGCGGATTTGGACGGAGCCGACTTCCTCGGCACCCTGTTGCAGGTAGGGGTAGTGCTGCTTGACCTGCGCTGATAGCTCAATGGACCGATACTTCGTCGCGGCGCCGATACGCAGGCCGGTTTCGGGATCAAAGCACAGCCCGGTTACATCCGGGATGCGCGTAATGTCTATCACCACCTGAGGAGCAAGGACCTTATCGTTCATAAAGATGATGAGGTCCGTCCCCCCCGCGATGATCTTGGACTCCGCACCGTGTCCCGTCAGCAGAGCAGTCGCCTCAGCAAGTGTCTCGGGGGCGTAATAGTCAAAATCGCGCACAATCACTCCACCCGCCTGGCAGCACCGCTGTTTATGAAAGTTGCCAACTTAACCAGCAGTGCGCCCTTGGCAGGCCCCTCCTCGCCTGTAGTATAGCCGAGCAACATTTGCGGGCCGCTCCCGCCCCGGCGCTCTGACCTTGCCGGCCGGCGAGTCGGACCACTCGCCGGTGCCCAGCCCGCAACATTGTACCTGTGCCGCTCACCGGCAGCAACCCGGGCCAGCCCTACTCCGCATAGAGGAACAGCCGGCCGTCATAGGTCCCCACACAGAGTCCTGCCTCCGTCGGACAGGGCGCCGCACTGATCGGCGAGCCGAACGCGGCGCGGCCGACGCACGCGCCCGAGGCCGCGTCCAAGAGATAGAGCCAGCCGTCCAAGCCACCGACGACGACGTAATCGCGCCAGCGCACCGGGGCTGCCAGCAGCGAGCGTCCCTGACGCCGGTAACAGGTCATGGCCAAGAGTGCTTCGCCAGCCTGGAAGCGCCAGCGCCGGTGACCGGAGTGTAGCGCATAGCTCTGCGCCTCCCCCGCCGCCGTGGTGACGTAGATATGCGCGGTATCGGCCGCGAGGCCCGCGGCGTAGCTGCCGAGCAGGCCGGGGCGCTCCCAGACCGTCTCTCCGGAGCGCGCCGCCAAGACGGCCAGGTTGCCGCCATCACCCGCACAAACCAAGCGGTCGCCGACCACGACCGGACCGGCGCAGTAATACTTGACCGGAAACGGGCGCTGCCAGGCGATGGCGCCGTCATCTCGACGCAAGGCGAGAAAGCCTTGGCTCGGAATCAAGATGATGAGCAGATCGTCGTAGAGCTGCGGCCCGGCGTAGGATCGTCCAGTGCCTCGCTCCAAAGGCGTGTGCCACAAGCGCTGGCCCGTCGCCAGATCGTAGGCCGCGCAGTTGTCGGTCGCCGCCAGATAGACCACGCCGTCGGCAACGACCGGCGACGCGCAGACGGCCTGGTCCGGGTAGCCCGGCACCGCTGCCTGCCAGAGTAGCTCGCCCCCACCGAGAGAGAACGCCGAGACCTGGCCGGTCACCGAGACGGCGACGCAGCGGCCCCCGGCATCTTTACGCTGGCGGTGTGTGGTCAGTGGCGCAATTGCAACGCTATTCTTGACAACCGCATCGGTGCGTACCTGCCACCGTGGCCGCCCCGTAGCAAGCTCCAGGCAAGCCAGCCCGCTCCGACCGGGATAGGCTTCATCTTGCTGGCTGACCAGCAGGTTCGGGCCATGACACACGGGCGCCGCCCGGTGGATGCCACCCGGCACCTGCCACTGCCAACGCCGCCGCAGCGGTTGCGCGGCGTTGCCGAGCGCGATCTCGGCCGGCGCCATAGCGGCGGGCGGCTGCTCCGCCGTCGGCAGCGGGACCAGGTGCGCGCGTACCCCCTGGTCGGCAAAGCGGACCAGCCGAAAGCCCCGCGGCCGGCTATCAATGCCGCCAAAGCAGAGCGTTGGCGTCCCCAGCACGACGGTCTGCCCGTAGGACCAGACCTTGCTGATATGCGCGTGACCGTGCAGCACCAGCCGCACCGCGTAACGGCCTAAGCGGTCGGGCATCGCTGCCGGCGGCGGCGTGTGCTGCACCAGCACGATTTCCTGCCCGGTCGGCTGGGCGGCGAGGTCGGCCCAGAGCCAACGCTCCTTGCGCTGCCGGTCCGCCGGCGAAAAGAACCGCTCCTCGGTCGCATAGACGATGAAGTGCCGGCCACCCCAGTCGAAGCTGTAGTAGGCCGGGCCGAGGACGGTTTCGTAGTGCCGGGTATACGTACACCCGGCGCGGACCTCGATACGCTCCTCGTTGCCGTCGTGCCCGCCAAACACCGAGAACACCGGCATCGGCACCGACTCGGTGGCCGCCCGATAGCTGCGTAGCTGGGACAACGTGCCGACATTGGTCAGGTCGCCGGTGGCGATGACCAGATCGGGCGTAGCTGCCGCTGTCACGCGCCGCAGGTCGTCCGCCAACTGCGCCTCCGACGGGTACTCATGCCAGGGAGACGACGTGTAGAGCTTCCAGCGCAAGGCCGCCTGGGGATCGTCGGCAGGCGGCGGCCCGGCCGCCATCAGCGCCGCGACTTGCTGCCGATCCTCGGCCTCGACGGTCACGTGCGTGTCGCTGATATGCGCCACGGAAAAATTGCGGCTGGCACGCTCCGGCGCCGGGATGAGCGGGAAATCGACGTCGTCGTGGGGATGCCGGCACGAGCGGAGGGGGTGAAAAAAGGCCCCCTGCGGTCGGTAGCGATCCGGCACCGTGACGGTGACGAAGCGATGGGCGTCCGGTTCGACGGGCAGGGTGTACCGGCCCACGCTATCGGTCCGGACGACCGCCTCGCCATTGGAGACCGGCACACCGCCGATCCCGCCGCCGGTAGCGGTGTCGTAGATCGTGCCGCGGATGGTGAACGTCATCCTGTCCGTATACTCCCTCCGGGAGCCGGCTCCTGCTCCGGGAGTACGCCGGCACCCTTCAGATAGCGGTCCATAAACGCATAGGCGCGGCGACCACTCCAGCGATGGCCAGCGTCAAACTCGTCCCGCCACAGGCGGTCCTCGACGCCCAAGAGCCGATAGGCTCGCTCTAAGGTCCGGTGCGCCGCGCGGCTGGCCGCAATCGGGAAGGTGTCATCCTGGATACCGGCCTCGATCAAAAGTGGCCGCGGGGCGATCAAGGCCGTCACGTCGGGTAGCTCCGCCCAACGCAGCAGCCCCGGCACGTATTGACCGCCGCAGAGACCCCGGTCGAGAGCGTACACCTTGAAGGTATTGAGGTACCCGCTAATCACGGTCGCCTGCAAGCGATCATCGAGGGCGCTCACGAACGTCGTGCGCGTGCCGCCCAGCGAGAGGCCGGCAACGCCGATGCGCCCCGGGTCCACGTCCGGGCGGCTTTGCAGATAGTCAATGCCGCGGCGGTCGTCCCAGACGGTCAGCGCGAGCAGACTAAACCCCAAGAGGGCCGCTTGGTTCCCGGCGCGGTCACACGGATCGTAGCCCCGCCGTGGGTCGGACGGGGACCACCGGCCGATGGCGCGCTCGCCGAAGACCCGCGCATCGGGACAGAGCACGACGTAGCCCCGGCGCGCAAATTGCCGGCCATAGTCATAGTTGTAGCTGACGATGTGCTCACGAACGACCTCGTGCTCCTCCGCCACCCCGGCGACCTGCCCTTTGCCCCACCGTCCGCCGTGACCGTGGAGCGCCAGCACCGCGGGCAGCCGGGGAGCCGGCGGGTCGCGGGGTCGCAGCAGCCAGGCCGGTACCCAGACTTCCGGCTCGGACTGATAGACCACTTTCTCGCGGATCAGGCCATCATCCTCCAGCTCCGTGCGCTCCACAACCGTCGGAGCGAGATCGCAGGGCCGCGGTGGTGGCGCCAAGCCGGCAAGCTCCACGATCTTCTCGCGGAGACGCGCCTGCCACGTCTGCCACTCCGCCACCGTCCGCGCTCGGAAGTCCAGCGGGCGCTGCTGCCGCGCATAGGTCCGGTTCACCCAGCGCTGGAACGCGAAGTCACGAGCCACCGACATATCAGCCTCCTTGCCTCGTCGCGGCAGCCCCCGGCCTCGTCACTGCGGCGGAGACCCGTCACTGCGGCTTTCGCCGCAGTCCAGGCCCCTCCCTAGCCCCTCACAGGGGTAGGTTTTTTATCTCGCAGCGATTCAGTTGGCATTTCCTCAACAATAACCATCTTCAGAAATAGCATGTCTGCTGCTAGAGCACATGTGGTATCAACAACGTAAGGCCGGTTTCCTAACTGCCTTGAAAAAACCTACCCTTATGAGCTCCCTAGCCCTCCCCCGCCGCAGCGGGGGGGCCATAGGGGGGCCATCACCCCGGCTATCAGCCCTGGAGCGCCCGCTGGAGGTGCTCTACCGGATGAAAGCGCCAATCAATGCAGTTCCAGGCGCGCATCCGCTCCACGTCAATGATAAACCGACCGTCGAGCCGCTCCGCCGCCCGATCGCGCTCCTCCCAGGCGCGGATCGTCGCGGCGATGCGGCGCCGCGCTTCCGCCTCCGGGACAGCGAGTGTGGTCAGGTCCGACACCGTGCCACGCCACGACGGCGCACCGACCGGGTAGGTAATGATGCCTTGCTCGGCTAGGTCTCGGAGGTGGCGGAAGGCTGTTACCTCGGCCGCGTAGAACCACCACCCGTCGAGGAAGAACCGGATACGCTCTTGTGCTGCCGCGGACTGCGCCAGCCGGAGGGCGGCGGTGAGATAGCCCTTCAGCTCGGCAATGGCCTCCGGCGTGAGCATCGTCAGATAGACGTGGGGGTTGCCGCCCCAGCGCGGGCCAAGCTCGGCTATCGCCGCGTCCCACAGCGCCTCCAGCCGGGCAAAGTACCGCCGCCCCAGCGCGGCACCCTCGGCGAAGGCGTGCTCGCAATAGTCGGCGACCAGCGCCTCTACATCGAGGCTGCTATCCCACAGCAGCTTGGCGGCGAGGTACAGGGTCAGCCCTTCGTTGCCGAAATCGTCCGAGGCCTGCGCGGAGAAGAACCGCGCGCCGCACTGCCGATAGTACGGAATGGCAGCGCCGACGGCGCGCGGTATCGCCCGCGGCAACTGGAGCTTCCAGGTGTGGTTGAAGTACTCGTACAGCATCAGATTGGGCGTCACCTGCGACCACGCGCGGATGAGCCGCCACTGGTCCTCTTTATACGCCGGGTCGTAGTGACACTCGCAGTTGAGGGTGATCTGCACGACCACGTTATCGAGCGGCCGGACCCGCTCCGGCGGCTCGATGTAGTCCGAGTAGGCGAGGTGCAGCACGTACTTGTCGGGATGCGTCTGCTTGACGGCTGCCGCAATCTGATTGACAAAGGTGTAAATCCGGTCGGTGACGACCGGCCGCGCCTCCGATCCGTCCTCGGCGCCGCCGCTCGAAGGAATGGTCCGGACTTTGCCGGTGTCGAGCGCCAGGCAGTTGGCGCACTCGCACCACCCGGCCCCGTCGTTGGCATCAATGCTGTAGATGTCCACGTCGGGATGCTCGTCGAAGAACCGGCGCACGTGGTCTATCGAGAGCCGCACGACCTCGGGGTTGGTGGTACAGAGCTGATAGCCGTGCTGGCCATCGTAGGCGTTCCAGTCTTGCTCTCTGGTGCCGTTCACCAAGGCGAAATACTCCGGATGGGTCGGTCCGTACTTGTCCGGGGGTACCAGCTTGGCCCAATTGTGGCCGGGCACGTAGCCGCTGACCGTCAGGACCTTGTTGCGCTTCTTCCACAGCGGCTCCGGCGTTCCTTCAGGCAGTGGCGCCATGGAGCCGAGCACCCGCAGCGTGAAGTCCGGGTCCTCCCGGTCGCAGGTCGCACCGATCTCGATGGTGCGCCGGGGCCGGGGGATACATTCTCCCGTCTCCCCCGGCCACAGCCACCGCACCCCGCAATAGCGCTCCAGGAACGTATACACGGCGTACTCAGTGCCCAAGTCACCTTTCCCGCACAGCACGAGACTGTCGTCGTGGGTCTGCATCGTGAAGCTGTGCGCCGTCTCTAGGTCGTCAACGGATACGCCCAACCGCGTCACGGCCGCGCTACGACCGACGTAGATCACCGTGCCCGGCGGCGGCGCCGCTTCCGTCTCAATCGGCAGCTTCTCGGCCGCCTGCCCGGCGGTGGTCGCCAGTTTCCAGAGGTAGGTCTGGAGTTCCTGCGCGGCCGCCGTCTCCGCAACCGACGGACTGGCGCCGGTGACAATCGTGGCTCGCGCTTGCCCGTCTTCCACTAGCAGCATGGTCGTTCGTCCCTCCTCGTTTCAGCGGGAGTGGGTATTGCACCTAACCCCCGGCCCCCACTGACCACTAGCCGTCCCAGGGGTGCGCTCTGGCCACCTCTTCGTTGAGGTCCGTGCCCCAGCCGGGGCCGGTGGGAACCGTCATGGCCCGGTGGGAACCGTCATGGCGCCGTTGACGATCTCCGGCCGGTTAGTGACCAGTTCGTCCTTCCACGGCACGTCGTCTACGTCTACTTCCATGATGCGGACGTTGGGGAGCACGGCGCAGAGGCTCGCGCTGACGAACGTCGCCAGGTGGCTGTAGTAGTTGTGGGGAGCGACGTTGAGCTGATACAGCTCGGCGAGATTACCGACCTTCTTCGCCTGGCTAAAGCCGTTCCACGGCACGTCCACCATGAATACGTCTGCCGCGCGTTGCTCGAAGTACGGCAGGTATTCTCGCGGATGGAACAGGTTCTCGCCGGTGCAAATCTTGGTTGTCGTTGCCTCTTTGATCTGGCGGATACCGGCGGGATCGTACATATCCACTTCCAGCCACAGCAGCGCAAACGGCTCTACCACTTGGGCAATCCGCGTGGCACTCTCGGGCTTGAAGAGAAAGTTGAGATCGAGGTTGATGTCCACATCGGGGCCAACGGCGTCGCGGAAGGTGCCGATGAGCCGTTCGATGTGCCGCAGCAGCGGCGCGGTGACGATCTGATCGGTGCCGCGCACCTCGCTGCCGAGGCCGGCCAGCTCACCGAACCCGGCCTGCGACTGCTCACGCGGGATGACAATGTTCGTCTTGAGGGCCGTAAACCCGCGCTGCACCACCTCCCGCCCCAGCGCCGCGATGTCGGCCAGCGTGTTGATCGGCGGCGCGCCGACATACTCGGCGTAGCGCGCTCTGGTCGTGCCGCAGTGGGACCAGTAGAGGCGGATACGCTCGCGCATCGGGCCACCGAACAGCTCGACCACCGAGATACCGAGCGCCTTGGCCTTGATGTCCACGAGGGCGCACTCGATACCGGCAATCGCCTTCGCCGCGATACCCCCCGGACTTTGCCGCGTGCTATACAGCAGGTCCCAGACCCGCCGCTCATAGGGACGCGGGTCCTGGCCGAGCAGCAGGGGCGTCAGGTCCTTGATGGTGCCGACGATGCCGTGTGGCTGTGGCGACCAGCAATCACTACACTCGCCGTACCCCACCACGCCCTCGTCGGTGGTCACTTTCACGAAGAGCCAGGGGCGCCAGCCGGCATCCACGACAAACGTTTCGACGCTCGTGATCTTCATGGACACGCCTCTCTATAGCGGTCAGCCGTCATTCCCGCCGGCCTCCGCCGCCCAACTATCCGGCTCGCTGAAGCTCTCGGAGCATCACCGGCCACGCGGCGGCGGCGTAGAAGCGGTGCCCCTCGGAGCCGACGACCAAGTGGCAGCGGTCGCCCGCCCCCGCCGCGGCGTAGACCTCCTGCAGGTCGGCAAAGGCGCGCCGGGTGGCCTCGATAGGGAAAATGTTGTCGTGCTCTCCGGCAACGAGCACCACGGGCCGCGGGGCGAACAGGCCCATCACGTCGGCCATCTCCGCGTATTGGAGCAGCCCCGGTACGTAGTTGTCGGCGCAGTGATAGATCGACATCAGGGAATCGCGGAACGTGCAGAAGTAACACGAGGGCATCGCATACCTGACCCGCGGCAGCACCGCCGCGGAGAAGAGGCTGGTGGTGCCGCCACCGGAGTTCCCCATAATGCCGACCCGCGACCAGTCAACGTCGTCGCGGGTCTCCAGATAATCGAGGCCGCGGTCAACGTCGAACACCCGCTCGCCGAGCAGCGTGCGGCCGAGCATCAGCGCGTGCATGGTGGCGTCGTGACAGCCGTGGGTCGAGACGCGCTCCTGGTGCCGCTCGCGGCGCTCGCCGAAGGACCGCTGCTCGATGCAGAGCGCAGCGATCCCGCGCGACATGCAGCCCAATCCGAAGTCACGATCACCTTCGACCGCGATGGGCACGCTGTTGTCGTCGCGATCAACCGCGATGGACACATGCGCCCCGGTCGTGTGGCCTTGGACGCAGATGAAGAAGATATAGGGAGGCGTCGCAGACGCAGGCAAGCATACATACGCCATCACGTCCGCATACGGCTCGGCTCGGAAGACGATCTTCTCGATAGAGCCGAGCGGATGTTGCCGCTGCCAGAGGGAGTACACGTCGAGCGCCACCCGGTCGCCGGAGGGCATGCCGAGCAGCGACTTGACCTTGCACCGGAGCCGGCGTTGCCAGGCGCCCACGTCGCCGCCGTCGTAGGCCAGCGCGGGCGTGAGCGAATCCATCAGGTAGCGGTGATTGAGCGACGGCGAATAGCTCGCGTCCGGCTGGGTGCCGGTCATGGGCATTAGTCCCCTCTCTATCGTCATTCCCGCGCACGTGGGAATCCACTTTAGCTACAGAGAACACAGAGAGCACCGGGCAGGTCATTCCCACGCACGCGGGAATCCGCCGGTTGGCGATCACCAGGGCTCAGCACCGAACGCCTGCTCGTAGGAGCGGCGGCATTCAGGGTTCGGGTTCGGCCCGTGTATGGCGGATTCTAACCAGAGCACAATATCGAGGACTCGCGCTTTGGACAATTTCACCGGGAAACGATCGGAAGCGGTCACTCTTCCTCCAAGCGAGCCAGGCGCCATCACGAGCGGGAGTTCTCCATTCGCATAGGCGTGAAGCGCATCCAGGGCAGCCGCATTGTCTTGGGCCAGTGCGCGGACTGCCTGCTGTACGGCCACTGCTCTCGCCGCGTACCACTCGGCATCGGTTGTAGATGGAAACTGAGTTTCGTCTATGACTAGGAGCTTGCGTACATACTTATCGGAGATCGCGACGAAACGAGGACGCAGCAGGTGCAGCGCTTTCGTGGGGGCCATGTCCGTCAACCCCTTTGTCGCTGCCATACGGCAGATCAACTTACGGAAAGCAACGATCCCAGGCTCTACCTCAGAATCTGTGCCGTCAATCAGGTCCAGGTCGCGCGGGATGGCATGGAGTTCCGGCAGGGACCGTTTGAGCCAGTGGCTCCAAGCGGCTTTCGGTGATCGTGCGTGCATCATGCCGTTGATAGCCTTGTATTGCCGGCATGTGATGATGTCGTGGTCGCCGGGACCGGGAGAACGATCAGGAGAACCTAGCCAATCATAATCCACATAGGCATCATGCTTGACATAGTGCTCAATGAGCCACTCGCAGTGCTCAATGACCTGACCGGAGTGGGGAAGCCGGATCGTCGGTTTTCTCATCGGGACTTGCCCTCCTTCCCGCGCCACCGCCGCGCCCACGCCAGCGCGACGCTCGCACCCACCGCCATGGTACCCGCGAGCAGGTTGAACAGGATGTCTTGTGGGTCGAAGACGCGGCTGGGCAGAAACACCTGGATACACTCGTCGAGCAGGCCCAGCACCGCCGTCGCCACGATGGCGAGCAGGGGCGGAACCGGGACGCGGCGACCCTGGCTGGCGCGCTCGGTGAGCGCTGCATAGATGAAGACGGCTACCACGCCGTACTCGATGAGGTGCGAGCGCTCCACTGGACTCGCCATCCTGAAGAACACCAGCAGGTAGGCGACCGTGATGCCCAGCACGACGGCGATCTCCATCCCGCCCGGCCGCGCCTTCACCCCCTGCGTGACGATGGTCGCACCCACGAGCAGCATGCAGAAGAGGAACAAGGCGGCGGGCAACAGACCGCGCTCACGCAGTACCCCGGCCAGTGTCGTCGCCAAGCCAAGGGTGGAGTAGATCGCCACCACGACGGCCAGTGTCCACAGCCAGAGACGCCGCTCGCGAGCGGAGGAGAAGAGAGGCATGAACGAAACTGTAGCTGGCGAGGACGTGCGCTGTCAGGCGCGCCGGGCAACCCGTAGTTGTGCCGTGGCCGGCGCGTCTGCCTCCCAACCGTCCACCTGGATGACGACTCCGTAGTCGTGCCTGGCGGTGGAGCGGTCGTAGTAGCCGCGCCGCACGTCTTGCGCGACCAGCGCCGGGGGACGGTCGAGGGGGTTGCCATAGCCACCACCACCGGGTGTCTCCAAGCGCAGGCTGTCGCCCGGCTGCATCGGTACGTTCTCGTCTTTGGTGATGTGGGCCGGACGATACTCCTCGCCCTGCAACACAAAGGTGTGCTTGGCGCGCTCGGCCTTCCCGCCGCCCAGGATACCGAAAGGGGCAAAGCGCCCCCGCTCCCCCAACAACGACCCGGCGGCCGTTCCCCGGAGGAGCTGAAACTCGAAGATGACGCCGCCGCCGCCGCGTCGCTGGCCGACCCCGGCCGATCCCTCGCGGATCGTGTAGCGCGTGAACAGGACCGGGTAGCGCGCCTCGAAAATCTCCAGCGCCTGGGTGCGGGCGAGGGCAATAGTGGGGTTGCCGTTGGTCAGGCCGTCGGTGAGGTAGTTGCCACCGTACCCGCCGCCGATGAACGAGTAGAAGACGTAGGGGCCATGCTCCGGGTCATCGCCTCCGACCGAGAGATTGGTCACGGTGCCCATCGGCGCCGCATAGCAGCGCTCGGGAATCGCTTGGCTGAGGGCGCCGAACACCACGTCAATAATGCGCTGGCAGACCTCCGAGGCACAGCCGGCAACCGGACGTGGCGGCTGGGCATTGAGGAAGGTCGTCTCCGGTAGGTCGAAGGTAAAGGGAGTGAAGCAGCCGGCATTGATGGGTACGTCGGGGAAGATATGCTTGATGGCGATATAGACCCCCGCCATCGTCGTGCTCCGCACGCTGTTCATTGGCCCTCGGCAGGGTGGGCTGCTCCGGGAGAAGTCGAGATGTACGTCGCTACCCTTGACGGTCATCTCCAAGTGGATGGCGAGCGGCGTCCACTCGATACCGTCGCTATCAATATGGTCGGTGAACGCATAGGTGCCATCGGGGATGGTCTCGATATGGGAGCGCATCAGCTGCTCCGAGCGCGCCTTCATCTCGGCAATAGCGTCGAACACCGTCTCCTTTTCGTAGCGGTCGAGGAGGGCAGTGAGTCTGTTGGTACCGACGTTGAGGGCCGTGATCTTGGCGATGATGTCGCCCTGCCGTTCGGTGGCCACACGCACGTTCCGCAGGATGATGTCGAGCACATCCCGATTGAGGACGCCCCGGAGGGAGGCGCAGCCCTTCCTGGTAGACCTCCGTTGCCTGGGTGGAGAAGCCGCCGGGGACCCGTCCGCCGATGTCCGGCCAATGCCCACTCGTAGCCAGGAAGGCGGTAAGCTGGCCACGATAGAAGAAGGGCTTCACCATCTTCACGTCCATCAGATGGGTGCCCCCCAGGTAGGGGTCGTTCACGATGTAGACATCGCCGGGGGCCATGTCCGTGACCCACTCGATCACGGAGCGGACGGTGAACTCCATCACATAGATGAAGTTCGGGAGGCCACGTGGCCCTTGGATGATGACCTCACCGCTGTCAGGATGGTAAATCCCGCTCGCGCGATCCCAACCGTCGGAGATGACCGGGGAAAACGCCATCCGTTCCAGGGTGGCATCCATCTCGTCGGCAATCTGCTCCAGACTGCCCTGCAGGACGGCCAAGGTGATCGGATCAACTGCCATGCCTCACGCCACCTCCAGCAGGAGATTCCCCGCCTCATCCACCGTGGCCGCAATCCCCGGCTCCAGCCAGGTGGTCGTATCCGGTTGCTCGATAATCGCCGGCCCCGCCACCTGTACGCCCCAGGGTAGCCGGGCACGCTCGTAAGTCGGGCACTCGACAAACCGGCCAGCCATGTAGACGGGCCGCGTTCCCTTGCGGGCCTCGTCCAGTGTGGTCGTCGGTCGCGGCAAGAAGTCTTTGAGCGCCAGGCTGGGCCGGACACCGATCACCGCCGTCCGCAGGTTCAGCAGCCGGATAGGGATGCGTTCCAGCAGCCGGCCCAAGCCGGCAAAGGACTCCTCAGTCTGCCCGTAGCGTTGCAGGTAGGCGCTGCGAAAGCTGGCCGCAATCCGCTCGTGCGTCAGCGCGCCGGCCGGCAGCGGCGTGCGTACTACGTGGGTCTGCCCCTCATACGACAACTCGGCTTCCCGCACAATGCGCGTCCGGACCAGCGGGAGCGGCTCTTGCCGGAGCAGCGCCCGGCCTTCCGCCTCGTGCCCGGCAAAGCACCGTGCAACCTCGTCCAGGTCCAGGTCTGCGAGCCGCCGGTTCAGCATCGTCACAAAGTCGTGCTGGCGGTCCGCGACAGCACAGCCCCACGCCGAGGCGATGCCGGGCGCGTAGGGAACCAACGCTTGCGCTGCTCCCAGCTCGCGGAGCAGGGCACTGACCAACAGCGGCCCGGCGCCGCCGGAGGCGAACAGGGCAAAGTCACGTGGATCGTGCCCGCGATCAACCGAGATACGCCGCAGGCTCCCCGCGATCCGGTTGGTAGCGACGGTGATGATGGCCTGCGCCGCCGCTTCCGGTGAGAGACCGAGCGGCCCACCGATCCGCTCGGCAATCGCCGCCCTGGCCCGGGGCACGTCAAACGCGAGGGCGGCGGCGGCGCCGATAGGGTAGCGGGGGTTGATCCTGCCCAGCACGAGCTGGGCGTCGGTGAACGTCGGTTGGGTGCCGCCGCGTCCGTACCCGACCGGCCCCGGCTCGGCGCCGGCGCTCTCCGGCCCCACCCGCAGGATACCGCCGGGATCAACGCGAGCGATACTCCCACCACCCGCACCGACGGTGTGAATATCAACCATTGACACCATGATCGGAATACCGAACTCCAGCTCCATCCCGTCGGTCGTCAGCGGCCGACCATCTGCGACCAGCGACACATCGAGGCTGGTCCCGCCCATGTCGTAGGTAATGAGGTTCGCCACACCGCTCTGGCCGGCGAGGTTGGCCGCCGCGATGACGCCCGCAGCCGGACCGGAGAGGACCGTATGCACCGGGTAGCGTTGGGCCGCTGCCGCCGACATCATCCCGCCATTGGACTGCATGATGAACAGCCCGCCAGGGGAACCGTGACCGGTCAAGCGCGCTTGCAGCCGGGCCAAGTAGCCGCTGACGGTCGGCTGGACATAGGCGTTGACCGCGGCGGTACTCGTGCGCTCGAACTCCCGGAAAACGGGGAGCACCTCGGCCGAGGCGGTGACGTAGAGGTCCGGCCAGCACTCTTCCAGGATGGCTTTGGCTTGCAGCTCGTGGGTGGGGTTGGCGTAGGAGTTCATAAAGCTGATGACGATAGCCGCCACGCCTTCAGCGGCCAGCCGCTCACCCACAGCGATGACCTCGGCCTCGGCCAAGGGCGTGAGGACCGTGCCTTCGGCGGAGATGCGCTCAGTGACCTCGCACCGCAGGTCCCGCGGGATCAACGGTTCGTAGGAGCCGGTCAAGCCGTAGAGGTGCGGCCGGTCGCGGCGCCGTAGCTCGAGGATGTCCCGGAACCCCCGCGTGGCGATCAACCCACACCGGCTCCCCTTCCGCTCCAGGATGGCGTTGGTCGCAACGGTCGTGCCGTGTGTGACCAGCACGATGTTCGAGTAGGAAGTCTGGAGGGTATCGAGGGCCGCGATCAGCCCGCGCGACTGGTCGCCGACAGTCGTGGCAACTTTCACGACCTGCAGCTGACGATGCTGCTCATCGAACGTCAGGACGTCGGTGAACGTCCCCCCGATGTCTACCCCCACGAGCATGCCCATAGCTGGTACTCCGCCACTGCGCTAGGGCAGCTCCCAGCGCGTGGCAGCGGCGTGGGTGATCCCGTCCGCCAGCGTGATATAGTACACGGTCAGGATGCTGCCATCGGCCAACTGCGTAGACACCGGATAGCCCAAGTCCCCACCTGCTCTTGACCGATCCTCCCGCATCTGGTTTGTAGTGCCGCCATCACCTCGCAAGACGATACCGTTGTCGGTGTCCCAGGTATTCCCGTCATCCTCACTCAGTACCGCACGCACCCCCATCGGCTCTCGACGGTACCCGTAGGCGCAGAGCACCCGCCCATCGCGCAGCCGCAGGAGATGTGCCGGATACCCCCAGAAGTCGCACCGCACCGGATAGGACCAGGTGATCCCGCCGTCATCCGACCACCGCTGCACCAGATAACCGGGATCGGGTTCGGTGCGGGAGAGCGCCGTCAAGCGCCCCGGAGCGATCTCCAAGAACGTCGTTTCGCCGGTGTGGATGCCATCCGCGTGGCTGCCCATCGGGTGCAGCCGGAAGGTCTGCCCCCCGTCGGTCGAGCGCCACACGTAGGTTGCGCTCCGGTTACCGCTGGCGTCCGGGCCATAGACCGAGAAGAGGATGGTGCCATCGGCGAGGAGCGCCTCCTGGTGGACCTGATGCGTTTGGAAGGAGCTAAAGCCGGGAATGACCCACTCGCGGCGCGACCAGGTTTGCCCGCCGTCGGTGGACCGCTGCGTGAACAGCTTATGGCCACCCACGATGACCACGTCGTCGTCTAGCTGATGGGGCCTGACCACCAGCCCTTGGGCCTTGGCCTCGGCGCTGCGCTCAACCGGCCAAATCTCCCAGCCCACTGACCCAGCGCAGAGAAACGAGCCGTCGGGCATGATGTCGGCAAAGCGATCATAGCGCTCGCGGGGGGTCGTTCCGGGCCAGTTGTAGGGAATAGTCGGGTCGTCGGTCGCGGTCCAGGTCGCGCCCTCGTCCCGGGATTCGACCACGACAAACTCCACGCGGCGATCAACTGCGAAGTGATCCGAGAATGGCGAGGCCGGAACACCGACCGCGAGGCGGCCGTCGGGAAAGTGGTAGAGCTGGGGAAAGCGGTGTACCAGCCGTCCCGCTTAGAGATGATCGAGTGCTGCAGCTGTGGCATACGCCCTCCATGTTTTCCGTGTCCCTACTCTTGTCCGGGCACTACCATAACCGACCGCGCGGCCGACGGCCTATCCCCAAACCCGATCATCGCTACAATAGCGCCCGTCACGTGTGTGGTCGCTGGCCGCCCGGCAGCACGATGCCGGCGACAGCATTGTGAACACTCGTGTGGAAAAGAGGCAAGCGTGAATCTCTTGTTGACAGGCTGCGAATACGCCGGGAAAACCACGTTGGCCGCGCAGATCATGGCATGGGCGGAGCAGACCATCGGGGCCACCGCCCATTTCCACGACCATCACACCCTCCCCTCGACGGAGCTTACGCCGGAGGCACAGGAGTCGCTGCTGGGGCTGCACCCGCAGGCGAAGGAGATGTTCCAGCGGTTTATGATCGAGTATCACATCTCGCCGGCCTTCTACTCCAAGCCGGACCACAACCTGATGGCCCCCTTTATCGAGGAGGCCGTCTATGCCCCGCTCTACTACGGCTACGGCGGTGAGCAGAGCGCCGCCCCGGTTCGCAGTCCGGCCGGTCAACGGTCGGAGATGGCACGCAAGATGGAGCAACGCATCCTGGACTTAGCGCCGGACGTGGTGCTGGTGCTGCTCAAAGCCTCCCCGGCAGCGATCCGCCAGCGGATGCGCGAGCACCCGCATCCGCACCAGGTTGTGCGGGAACAAGACATCGAGTACGTCCTCCGGCGGTTTGAGGAAGAGGTGGCGGCGTCGCTGGTCCAGAAGCGCATCGTGCTCGATACGACCGCGGCGACGGTGGCGGAAACACTCGATCAGTTCGTTGCGGCGTATGAGCCGTTTCTGACGAACGACGATCTCCTGCGGATGGCCCAGCGCCAAGCGCAATAGCCGGGAGCGAGGTGAGGTGTCGGCCCCCTATGGTTCCCCCGCTCCGGCAGGGGGACGGCGCTTCCCTCCCCTGTCGCAACGGGGGAGGGTCAGGGTGGGGGCCTCGATTGCGGCTTCCGCCGCAATGACGGAGGGGTGAGGGCAGCCGGGGGATGAGGCGGAAAGGGCCGAGTGAGGTCAAAACTATGAAGCGTTTTCGCGAGGCACGAGACCGCGGCTGTGCTCACTTGCTGGCGCACCAGCACCTCGATGGCAGTTTTGGCAACCCCGCGCTCGGAGCAATCGAGTACTACAAGGTGCCGGCCGCTTTCCAAGTCTGTGGTAAGACCAACGCGGCAAACCGGCTGTGCGCCTGGATTCGTCAGCACGGCATGACCGCAGACGGTGACTTCGGGCCGCGGCCCCGGCCAGGGAGCAGGTACGCCGATCTGTACGCGGAGTACGCCTACATCTACTACAGCTCCTGGGTCATTATCGGTGCGCACCGCCTCGGGCAGTTCGACCTCTCCCAGCGTGGCATGGACTTCCTTCTGGACTTCTGGGACGCGGAGAGCGGCGGGTTCTACTCCAGCCCCACCAGGCGTGATGCCCACACCAAGCAGGACCTCTGGGTCGTCAGTGGGGCGGGGCAGGCGGCGCTCTACACCGGCCGGCTGGACGTAGCGCGTGGGGTCGGCCGCTGGATGCAGACCCTCATGGCGGCCCAACCCGACTACCCACAGCAGCTCTACTCGGTCTACAGCCGCGCCGAGGGGCTACACACTTATCCCGACCCCGATGATGAAATCCGCTACGTGATGAGCCGACGATGCCCAGCGGGATCAGTTCTTCTTCCATCCGGGCATCGCCGGGGGCTTCCTCGCGCGGCTCTACCAGGCGACGGGGGAAGGCGAGTGGCTGGAGCTGGCCAAGGAGTACATGCGTTTCGCAGAAGGGGCCAGTGACTATCTGTTCCGGCTGCTGCGCGCGGGGAAGGTAGGCTGGGCTGCGTCGGTGCTCTACACGCTGACGGGCGAGCGTAAGTATCGGGAGATGGCTGTCCGCGTGGGCGACAACCTCATCGCGACGCAAGCCGAGGAGGGCTACTGGTCCCTGCCAGGGAACGATATGCTCAAGAACGACATCACCGCCGAGATGGTAGTCTGGCTCGACGAGATCAATCAGGCGGTAGAGCACGAGGCGCCACTCGCCTGAGATCCCTGTTAGCTATGGTCCCCCTGCTCCGCAGGGGGACGGGCGCCCGGCACCGCCAACCCCGTAGGGGCGTCCCTTGTGGGCGCCCTGGATCCCGGCTTGCGCCGGAATGACGGCCGGCTGCGCTGCCGGCGCCTGCATGTAGGGAGACAGAGAGGATGCCGGCCAGCCAACACGCGCAAGGGCCACCACCGCAATGATCGCCCCAGGACGAGGGCCACGTGTACGCTTCGCCCTCGGCGCGCTCGCGCTGCCGGTGGCGCTGGGACTGCTCGCGACCAGCGTTGAACTCGTCACCGGTGCGCGGCTCGCTGATCCTGCCTCGCTGCTCTTGCTGGGGTTGCTCGTCGGCTTACTGCTGGCATCGGGGGTAGCCGGCGCCGCCACCACCACAGTTGCACCGTGGCGGCGCAACGCTCTCTGGGGCGCCGGCGCCGTTGCCGCCATCCTGCTGGCAGCCTGGGTCGTAAGCAACCGGCTGTTTGGCCTGCCTACCGGTGTCCTGCGCCCCAGTGTGCTGCTCCTGGCCGGTGTGGGCGGCGCCGCGTTCAGCCTGGGCACGGCGCTCTGGAGCCAGCGTAGCGCGGCGTTGGCGCGCCGCGGAGCTAACGCGATAAGGCGCTGGTACGCCTGGCTGCACACGCATGCAGATGCGGTGTGTATCAGTACCAGCGTGGTCGTGGCGCTTGGCTTCCGGGCCAGCATCATGTTCCGCGCACCGGCGTTTGTGATCGGTGATAGCGGCGCGTACGTGGAGGCTGCGGAGACTATCCGCACAGCCTTTTCGTTCGCACCGTTAAGCTACATCTTTCCGCCCGGTTATCCGACCTTCGTCGCCGGGGTGCAGATTCTACTCGGCCCCGACTTCCTCGCGGTGGTGGCGGTCCAACACCTCCTGGGCATTGGCACTGTGTTGCTCACCTATGCCGTTGGGCGAACGTTCCTGCCCCCCCTGCTGGCCCTCCTGCCAGCGCTCGGCACGGCCGCGAATGGGTATCTCCTCATCATCGAGCATGGCATCTACACGGAGGCGCTGTTCATCCCCCTAGCGCTGCTCTTTGTGCTGCTCACCGTGCGGATGCTGCACGGCAACGGCCGGCGTGGCAACACCAGCGCCGCGCAATCCTCCGGAAATCTGTGGCGCGGCTCCGGCATGCCAATCGTCGTCGCGGCTGGCGCGATCCTCGGCTTGGCAGCGCTGACCCGGCTGGTCATCCAGCCGGCTCTCATTGCCGTATGCCTGTTGCTGCTGGTGTATGAGGGTGCTCACCGGTACCGGACGTGGCTGCGTATCCTGGTCTTTGTGGCTATCTTCGGAGTAGTAGTATCGCCGTGGTTAACACATAACTGGATACGGTACCGCTATATCGGCCTCAGCAACAGCCTGGCCTCCAGCTCCTCGTGCGGCTCTGGCAGGAAGAAGGAACCTATACGTGGGCCAACGCGAAGAGCGTGACCCGGACCTGCGGCGGGTGCTCACGCTGCTACAGGTCGCGAAGGACCGGAACGCCTCGTATTGGGAGGCGTGGCAGCGAGTGCGGGCGGAGTTTGGCGCTGAAAATGCGCCAACTTTGATCACAGCGGCGGCGCTCGACGTGATCTCGCGCCATCCTGCGCTGTACCTGGACCGGACCTGGTTTCGGCTTCAGCGCATGTGGCGTGGTGGCTTTGGCAAGGAGCGGGTCCACGACCTGTACCCGCAGCAAGAGCTGCTCAACATTCGCTCGCCGATCTTCGCCGTCCACGACGAGTTCGCCGCCGTCGCGGAGTTAGCCGGTAATCGTGTTGACCGGATCACACGTCTCTTTCATCCCGACATGCTCCCGGGACCCCTCACACTCGCGCTCACCATCGCGTGTGCTGTGTCGGTCATCGTGAGCCGACGGCTGCACCCAGCGCTCGTGCCGTTAGGGATGGGCGTGGGCCAACTGCTGGTGCCGGTGCTGCTGAATGCCGATCAGGCGCGGTACTACCACTCGGCCGAGCCGTTCTTGCTGTTGACGTATGCTGCCGGCCTGTGGGGCATTGGGTTGGCGCTCCGCAGTGGGTGGGAGCGCCTGCGCCCCCGCCCGCCTCTGGAGGACTCCTACGCTTCACAAAGTGGGGAGGCGGCCGGGAGATGAGGCGGAAAGGGAGCCAGTGCCCCCACTACCTCAGCAATTAGTCGGCAAGCCTCTGTCGATCCAGTATAGCTCCATCAGAACAGCAGTCACGGGGCGGAAGACGATGTGCTATTAACCCGGGACCACTGTAGGGCATCCGTACTAGGGAGAGCCATGACTCAACCGAATGTATCGTGTGTTATCCCAGCCTTCAATGAAGAAGGATCGGTCGAGTCCGTTGTGCGCGAAACCGCCGCGGTCCTGGATGGCCTTCCCGGCTGCCACGAGATCATCGTCATTGATGACGCGAGTACCGACTGGACTCCGGCAATCCTAGCCGATCTAGCCCGTGAGGTGCGGCTACTTCAGGTGCTTCGCAATAGGCAAAACCTAGGCTGTCATCCATCGGAAACGGTTGGCTTTGATACTGCTCAAGGCGATGTGCTGTTCTTTTTGCCGGCCGATGGACAGATTTCACCCCAAGAACTCCCCCGGCTGCTGCTGCAATGGCCTCAGCATGATCTCATCTTGACCCATCGGGCCAGGCGTGCAGACCCCCTGGGGCGACAACTGGTCGGTGCAACCTATAATCTTGTGCTGCGCTTGGTACTCGGGATTCCGGCCAGGGACATTGACTCCAGCATCCTCATCAGCCGTCGTCTCTGGCAATGTATTGCCGGCACCATCGGTAGAGATAGTGCGTTTATTCATGTTGAGGTTGCATTGCACGCGCGGCACTCGGTGCCAAGATCACCGAAGTGACGATTGCACACTATCCGCGGCTGACGGGACAGGCCCACGGGCTGAATACGCGCGATGCTACGCGGGTACCGATCCAGCTAATGAAGGTGTGGTGGAAATTGCAGCGGAGCCGCCGGCAGAGTTAGACCCGCGGAGCTAACGCACAGGGGGAAACCTGGTCCCTGCCCCTGCGGAGCGGGGGAAGGGGAAGGGGGCGGCGCCCCACTACCCGATTAAGTTGGCAACGTTCATAATCACGCCCCTACGACTAAATCCCAAGAGGCGATCTGATCTTGCATCATCTATCCACCCGCCAAACGGCCTCTCTACGTTCGCACCGCCGCGACGGCGTAGAGCACGAGGACGAGGAGCAAGCACAGCGACGTGAAGCCGGCGAGCCAATGACGGGCCAAAGCCGCACGGATAGTGTCAGGTGTGGTACGGCTTTGGCCCGTCAGACGACTGCTGGCCCCAGGCCGGAGCAAGATCAGTAGGCGGGCCGCGCCAATGATGAGCACGGACCAGAGCAGGAGCACGACGATTGCGCCGATCCCCAGCACCGGCGGGTGCGAGGCGAAATGGTCGTAGAGCCGCGCCGGCCACAGATCGAGGCCCATGCCGTGCTCAGGATGCGGTGGCTGCACGGTCAGGCCCCACCACCGCCACGGCGGGGAGGCCAGCGCACGCTCCAGCAGGGCCGGGCGATCCGGGAAGACGAGTGCCACGGCATCGGCGCCCAGGAACCAGAGATGGCCGAGCAGGGGCGTAAACGGTAAGCCGTAGAGCAGCGGCGTCTCGGCGATGTCTCGCTCGTGCGTATCCAGATTGACCCGCTCCCCGCCGCTATAGCGCTCGACATAGGTTGGCAGCTTGGCCCGGTCGCTCCCATCGTCATTCCAGCCGAGCAAGACGTAACCGTCGTGACCATAGCGGTCCGACCACTGCGCTGGCGGCTGAGTGTCGAACACGGGCGCGTCATCATCCCACTTGCTGCCATCGTGTGGGGCGAAGGCGAGCGCGGAGAGGACGGCCGTATCCGGCCCGTAGCTCTGCACGTAGATGACGATTGGCGTCAGCGGAGTCGCCTCGACCGGATACCGCAGCCACACTCCCTCGCTGAAGTCGCGGTCGAGTTGGACCTGTCGCCAGCCGCGGGCGTCCTTGACGAGAATGCTCTGCCGACGACCGCGCCGGTCCCAATCCACCGCGTAGAGTGAGAGCCGAAATATCACTGGCTCGGCAACCGCAATGCTGATAGTCAGGGGCGACTGCGCGTTCCGCACCACCTTGCCCCCCATCGGATTGTGCGGAACGCGCACGTCAGGAGGTTCTTCATAGGCGTATCCCAGGCGGCGTTCGCCGGACTCCGGGTCGCGCAGCGCGCGCACCAGACCCGGACCACCCAGCACCTCCCAGTAGTCACGTCCTCCATAGGCGGTGCCGTGTTCGTCGAGCTGCGGCAAGATGTGATCGCGGAACATAATCGGGTACAGGTTGGGATGCTTGGTGACCCCCACGACCTGCACAGCACACGAAAGCGCCAGCAGCAGGCCGCAGCCGGCGCGGAGCAGGTGACCGGTCAGAGGCGAGCCGCTGCGGTTCATGAGGGACTGAGCAACCGGCGCCGCCGTCATGGCCAGGAAGGGCACGATCATCACGAGGTAGCGTGGCCCCCAACCGCCGCCGTGCCAGACACTCTTCATGCTGAACACCAGGACAAAGAGCCACGGCGCCACGAGAAAGAGCAGCCCCTCCGTCCGGTGGCGGCGCCAGAACGCGGGCATCCCCAGCACCGCCAGGATCAGCACCGGGGCATAGAGAAAGAGGCTCTTGCCGGGGCTGAAGAGCAGCCCCCGAGCACCGATCCAGATGGGCAGACTGAGCCAGCCGCGTTGCAGCCCGCCGAGCCACTCGCCCAGGACGATGGGCACACGCCCGGTCACAGCAATCATCGCGATAAGTCCTAGCAGGCCCAGCAGCGCCAGTGTCAGCACGAGCGCCAGCGCCGCGCGCCGCTCAGGTGGCGCTGTGGCCAGCCAGAGCCGCACCACCGATCTCATTTGATTGCGCGGCTCTGGCTGGCCAGCGGATTGTCGTAATCCGAGCCACACGGCTTGCAACACGACCAGCGGGACAATGATCGCTGCCGTGTACTTCGCACCCACGGCCAGGACGAGCGCGGCGCCAGCGGCGATCCCCAGCCGGAATGCCCACCGCGGATACCGACGCACGGCATAGATGGCCGTTGTGCCCGCTACCAGAAAGACTGCGGCCGTCGGCTCGGAGAAGTCGTAAGCTGCGTATGGCCAGGCGAGCGTACCCAACCCAAAGCCCAGCGCGACACAGACGGCCGCCCCGACGCTGTACCCCAGCAGCATGACCAGCGCCAACAGCAGCACGGCCGTCGTAGCGGTCGCAAACCCGTTCAGCAGCGAGTAGCCCAGGCGCTCGAAAAAGGCGGGAGTCTGATCGGCGCTACCCAGGCGCGGCCCCCCGGGCACGGTGATCCATTCGCCGTTCCGGCCATCCTTGAGCGCCAGGACACGCACGAACAGCACCGCGTCGCCAGCGCTGGGCAGCGCGGCCGGGTGGATTTCCACCCGCACCGCCGGTACGGCCGGTTCGACAGGGATCGTGGCCCCATAGAGGTTGGCCTCCGGCACGCCGTCCCAGTAGCCGGCCACCGTAGCCCGGCGATGTATTGTGCGCGCGGCCACGCCCGGCCGATCATAGGCCCACTCGGCGGTGTGTAGTCCGGCACGCACAGGTACCCGGGTAGTGCGGCCCTCTCCATCCACCAGCCGGACCTCGGCGGCGGTCGCGGCCTGGGCGATGCGCGTGCCCAAAGCGAGGTAGGAGACGACCCGCAGGGCTACGACATCCGACAAAGGCTGTGGGAGATCAACCCGAATCGGTGCGGCAGTGTCGTCGAGGGGCAAGGGAGGCCACTCGCGGAGCACGTGCAGCTGGCCGTCGAGGTAGAGGCCGTCGCGCGGGGGCGCGGCCGCGCCGACCGCGTGACCAAGCCGGAGGAGCGGTTGGCCCAGCAACGGCATCACGATGCCCCAGCGAGCAAAGTTCCGCCGGAACTCTCCGAGGTAACTCCGGTCCGGGTCGAAGGCGATAGAGCGCGCCATCTCGTAGCCAAACCGGCCGTCCACGCTATACCCCTCTCCACCGCCGGTCAGCGCGTAGACGGAAAGCAGGATCAAGAAGACGAGGCCGGCGGCCGGCGTAGCCGCAACGGGACGGCGGGCGGCAGGCGTGAGGCTCCCAGTCACGTCAGATCAATCTCGATGCAAGCCGTCGGCGATGAGCAATCAGCACCGTAAGAGTGCCATTCCTGGCTTTTTTCTAGCCACAGAGAGCACAGAGCAGGAGCCGGGGTGACCACAAGGGTCTCTGAAGATGCAGTATATTCTATAGTGCCCAATCCCGTTATCCCTCCTTTGCTCTTTTGAGCCGGTAGCCCATCGCTCGGGCCTGTGATAAGCTGGCGGATAGCCGGGTGCCACTGCCGCATTGGCCTCCAACCCTGGCGTTGACAGCAAGACAGGGGAGACACGCTATGGCAAAACTTTCCGAAGAGATCGCCGCGTACGAGCGCCGTCGTGGCGAGCTAGAGATGGATTATCTCGGTAAGTGGGTCGTCTTTCACGATGAGGAGCTAGTCGGTACATACGAGACTTTCGAGGCGGCAGCAGAGGCCGCAGTAGAGCGTTTCGGGCGTGGTCCCTACCTCATCAGGCAAGTCGGCGCTCCTCCAATACAGTTGCCTGCTTCCATCCTCTATAGACCGGCCCATGTCTGAAGCTGACTGCGGATTCCCTGACCGTCCTGACTTTCTGGTGAATTCTGGGCCAACACTTGGGGTACAAATCGGCTTCGACCCTCGCTTCCGCTCTGGCCAGCGGCCCAATCTGCCACCCGACCTCCACCCTGCTCTCGTGGACACTGGAGCTACGACAAGTTGCATAGACTCCAAACTTGCGGCAGCACTGCGCCTGCCAATTGTTGACCGAGGGGTCATCGGCGGTGTTCAGGGGTCTTTTGAGGCAAATATGCATCTCGCCCAGATATACATCCCGACACTAAACTTCACCGTTTATGGCCGGTTTGCCGGAGTGCATCTGGCTGCTGGCGGGCTGCCGCATGTGGCGCTTATGGGTAGAACATTTCTCATGAATTTCACCATGATATACAACGGAACGACCGGCAGAGTCGTCATTAAACGACCATAGCCCCTTGTTCCTTACCCCCACCGGAATTGCGCCACGTTGTAGACCGCCAGCACCAGCGCCAAGCCGCCTATCGTTACCCGGGGCAGCCAGCCACGTAGCCCTCCCCGCAGCGCGTGCAGGAGACCAAGCGCAGCCAGGACGATCCCCCCTTCGATGACGAACAGCAGGGCGATCACGACGGCAAGCAGCCTACCGTGCGAGCCGTAGTCGCCATAGAGTCGGGCCGGCCACAGGTTCAGGCCGAGACCGGACTCGGGGCGCAGCAGTTGCAGATTCAGCCCCCACCACCGCCACGGGGGCGCAGTCAGCACCCGCTGGAGCAAGTCCAGGCGGCCGGGCCAGATGATCCGCACCGCATCCGCGCTCAACAGCCAAGCATGGTTGAGCAAGGGGCTGAATGGCGGTGCGTAGAGCATCGCAGCCTCCGCTACGCTACTCTCGGTCGTGACGATATTGACGCGCTCTCCACCGCTGTACGCGGCGATGTAGGGCGGAAGCTGCACCGCGTCCGAGTGATCGCCCCGCCAGGCGAAGAGCACAAACCCCTCGCGGCCGTAGCGGTCGCGCCAGCGCCCCTGGGTCGCTCGGTCGGTCTTGGGTTCGTCGGTCCACCGACCGTCCACCGGCAGCGGATCGAAGGACAGCGCCGACAGCACCGCAACGTCGTGTCCTTCCTGGAAGACGGTGATCTCGACGGGCCGCTCCGGGCTGCCTCCCACCTGCCAGCCCAACCAGACGCCCTCCTCGAACGGATCATGTTGGCGATAGCGCCGCTCGCCACGGCTATCACGGAGCACAATCGTCTGCCGCCGGCGCTGGCGGTCGAAATCAACGGTATAGAGCGAAAGCCAAGTGGTGCGCCGCTCGCGGAAGGTGATCTGCAAGTCCAGTCGGTCGACACCGTAGAGGTACCCAATATCCCGGGCCGGCGTATCGGTCCTGGCCTCGAACGGGGTTTGCGGCGCCCGGCGCAAGCCCGGCGCGTCCAGGAATTCCAGGTAGTCCCGCCCGCCCAGCGACGCCCCCGCATCCGGGAGCTGCGGATACAGATGTTGGCGGTACATCGAGGCGAACAGATTGAAGTCCTTGGCCACACCGAGCACCTGCACGAGCGCCGCCAGCAGGAGGAAGGACAGCAGCGTCCAACGTCGCCAGAAGCGCACCACCAATTTCCATAGGATTGTGCGCGTCTGGCGCGTTGGTGGCGCGCGCCGCCACGCTGCGGCCAGGAGCGGCGCCGCGACGATAGCGAGAAACGGCACCATCGGGACCATGTACCGCGGCCCCCAGCCGCCACCGTCCCAGACGCGCTTGAGGCTGTAGATGGCGATGAAGAGCACCGGCACGACGACGTAGAGGGCGCCGCGCCAGCCGTGCCGCCGGAGGAACAGCGGGATACTCGCCAGGCCGAGGATAAGGAACGGCGAGTAGAGGAACAGACTCTTACCCGTGCTGAAGACCAGACCGCGAAAACCGATCCACGGTGGCAGGCCCAACCAGCCGCGCTGCACCACCCCGCCAATGAACTCCGTCAGGAGCACCGGGGGGCCGCCGGCGACAACAACCGAGGCCGCGAGGGCGACGAGGCCCAGCGCGAGGATCGGGAGTAGGAACGCACCGAGCACACGAGCGGTTTCACCGAGGCGCCGCCCCCTCGGCAGGTCCGTAGCGAGCAACACTCCATGCACGAGCAGCAGGGGGATGAAGCACGCCGTGACGTATTTGGTGGCAATGGCAGCGATGCAGCTCACCCCGGCCAGCCCTGCAAGCAGGACCGGCGACGACAGGAGCGGCGGTGGGTTCCCGCTTTCGCGGGAATGACGGGTGGAAGGACGGCGCAAGGCCAAGGTCAGCAGCAAGGTGGCAAGCAGGACAAAGGCCGTCGCTTGTGGCTCGGTGAAGTCCAGTTTCGCGTAGGGCCACGCCATCGTGCCCAGGCCGTAGCCCAATGCCGTCAAGGCGGC
Organism: Chloroflexota bacterium; assembly: GCA_965238265.1. Taxonomy (GTDB): domain Bacteria; phylum Chloroflexota; class UBA11872; order UBA12225; family JAJDUF01; genus JAJDUF01. The sequence continues at coordinate 793,380 of OZ250185.1, forward strand.
CACCGGGGCCGCGTAGTCCAGCGTCCGCACCAGCGCATACACCAGCACCCCGGCGGCGGCGGTCGCCAGCGCGGGCAGCACCGCATAGGCAAGACGCAGAAAGACATCTCGGTTTTGACGCTGCGACCAAATCCGGTCATCGCTGCGGACATCAATGACCGCTCCAGTCGCCGCATCCCGCACCGCCAGACTCATCACGTGCAAGGAGCCGACGCTCCCGGTGAAGGCAACACGCAGGCCGGTGCGGGGCAAGGCCGGGGAAACCGGGAGTGCCGCGTAGTAGTAGCGGCCCAGCGGTGCTCCGATCCACTGCCCAGCGATTGGCGCCTGGGCATGCGCCACGCGACGGCGCACGTCCGAGCGCTCCCAGGCCCACTCGGCGGTATCGCGACCGGCCTGGAGCGCCAACTCTGCCGATGGCCGCCCCGTTCCCGTGAGACGCACGGACGCGACGGATGCGCCGTCCGGCACTGCCGCTGCATTGGACAGAAACGAGATCAGGTGGACTTCAGAGACGTTGACTGCTTGGGGCAACGCCACCTCGAACGACTGCTGCTGGCCGCCGTCGGTGGGTGGGCCGACCACCGGCCATGTCTCCAAGCGGTAGTGGTGCCCGTTGACGACGAGTTCGTCGCGCTGCGGCGCCCGCTGGGCGACCAACTCGCCGGCCAGCACGAGCGGCTGGGCCAGCACCGGCGACAACAGGCCCCAGCGGATGAAGGCCGTGCGGAAGCGGTGAAAGTAGCTGTGGGAGGGGTCGAGCAGCAGGGACTTCGCCATCTCAAAGCCGAAATGGCCGTCGGCAGAGTAGGAGGTAGTGCCACCGAGGGACAGCAGATAGACACACAGCAGGAGCAGAAAGAGCCACCCGGCGATATGGCGCGGCGGCGCGGGGCGATCCTGTAGGAGTGCCAACCTATCCCTACGCTCCAGGCGTTGTCAACGATCCGGGCGAGCGGCCCGCTACGGGGTAACCGGGCCGGATGACACAAGGGTAGCCTATGCAGCGGGCGCCTGCTGATCCGGGCGTTGCCGGCCGTCTCGTCTCCGCACTCCCGGCGACGATAGGCGGCCGGGGAACGCACCTGCCATACTACCTTGGCCGTTCCACGAATGGCGGTGCCTTGCAACCCCAAGGGCCGCTCATTCGGCAACGCCGGCCTTGCTGAGGCGGAAGCTAGAGGGGGAACATGGCAGCGACCGCAGGTGATCGTATCCGCATCATCGCCGGGACGGCCGGGCGTGACCTCGGCCAGGCCATCTGCGCCGAACTCGGCCGGCCGTTGAGCCGCTCGGTGACGACGAAGTACTACAACGGCTGTACCTACGTGCAAGTCCGGGAGAATGTCCGCGAGGCCGATGTCTTTGTCGTGCAGTCGTCCACCGAACCGGTCAACGATCACTTGATGGAGCTGCTGATGCTGATTGACGCCTGCAAGGGTGCCTCGGCCCAGCGGGTCACGGCAGTGCTCCCGATCTATCCCTACCAGCAGTCCGACTGGAAAGACCAGCCCCGGATTGCCATTACCGCCCGTCTCGTGGCCGATCTGCTCCTCGCCGCCGGCGCCGACCGGGTGTTGACGATTGACCTCCACGCACCGCAGATTCAGGGCTTCATGTCCTGTCCCTGTGACAACTTGACGGCGCTCCCGCTCGTTGCGGCGGCGTTCCGAGAACAAGGTCTGGACTTGAGCCAAGTCGCCGCCGTGGCCACGGACGTAGGCCGCGCCAAGCTGGTCCGGCGCTACGCTCGCCGGCTCGGCTTGTCGCTGGCCATTATCGACAAGGAACGGCTCGACGAGCGTACCGTCCGCGCCGTGAATGTGATCGGCGATGTCGAGGAAAAGGATGTCATTCTCTTCGACGACATTATCGGTACCGGTGGCTCACTGGTCAGCGCGGCCAATCTGCTGCGCGAGCACGGCGCCCGGCGTATCTTCGCCGGCGCGGTACACGCCGTGCTCGGGGTCGGCGCCGTCGAGCGCCTGGAATCGTCGGTCTTCGAGGGCATTGTCATCACCGACACCGTGCCCAGCCAGCACAAGCTCCAAGGCACGACCTCGTTCAGCGTCCTCTCGGTAGCGCCGCTTTTGGCCGAGGCCATCCGCCGCATCCACATCGGCGAGTCGGTCAGCGCCCTCTTCGATGAGTAGCGGGGATGGGGCGAGAAGAGGCCGGGGAGTGAGGGCCAACCCGCGTCTCGGCCCCCCTCACCGCTGCGCCGGGGCGACTGCCAGGTATGCTCGATAGGCAGCGGCGAGGTCGAGCGACCGAGCATCTCCCTCGTGGAGCAGAATCCGCCAGCGTTGCACCAGGCGGTCGCCGGCGGCAATATGCCGCTCGGCCAGGAGGGTCGGGTTGGAGAAGAGCGCGCCGTAGGCGCGGGCAAAGAAGGCCGTCGGGGGGTTGTCGGGGTGGTGCATGATCGTCACGCCAACGGCTGCGCCGGCCACCTCGCCGCTGTAGTCGCACCAGGCGGCAACCTGCCCCATACAGCCCGCTTCGCCCCGCTGCCCGTTGCTATTGAGCAGTTGGCCGCCGTCTTCCTCGTCCATGCTGTCCGCCACGCGCAAGCCGAGGTATGCATGGGAGTCCCGTTCGAGGGTGATCGGCCCGGCACTCGCCACCAATTCCGAGGTCAGGTCAATGGCGTGCGCTCGTCCCGCGTGCCGGGCAGCGCGGACAATCACATCGCGTCGCTCGGTGAGCAGCGTCGCCCCACCGTGCCGCACCCACCGATTGCGCGTGCGTAGCGCCACGGCAGCGCCGTCATTGAGCACCTCCGGCGTCGCGGATTCCAGCACGATATGGCCCAGATTGGGTCGCTGAGGATTGTTGTCGTGAAAGACATTGACGCCGTTGACCCGCGCGTGGCCAATCCAGAGCGAGCGATGATGGTTGTAGCGGTGCGCGCCGGTCGTCGTGAGGGGCCGCCCGCTAGGGGAGTGGACCGGGTGGATATCCGGCTTGGACTTATAGAAGTCCCCGTACCGGAGGTAGCCCTTGTTGTAGCCCAGCAGCAAGCGCTGATTCCAGAGCACCTTGAAACGGTGCTCTTCCTCCTGGATGGTCAGTATCCCCGGCGACCGGTCGGCTATCTCTGCTGAGACCATACCTATCGCGGCTCCAACCCGGCTGCTCACCATCACGCGGACGGCAGCCGGAAGTGACGTAGCTAACTGTCCGCTTGCCGGCGACGCAGCTCCGCCTCTAGCTGCCGTATTCGCGCCTCGGCGGCCTCACGAGCGGACTGCTCGGCAGCGGCCCGCTCGGACTCGGCGGCCTGGCGGGCGGCCCGTTCCGCCAGCCGCTCGGCTTGCTCGATAGCGGCCTGGGCTTCGGCGGCCTCGCGCGCCGCCGCTACTTCTTGCCAACCCTCCAGGTAGGCATTGGCGACCGGATCGTACAACCGCGGCCACCCGTCGTCCCAGCATAGGCTCACCCCCAGCACCGGACTGTAGCCCTTCAGGATGCCGTCCGGCTCCCGGGTCAGCGGCAGCGGCCGGTACTCCCCGTTGACCAGCCGCTCCCCGGCCAGCTTCTGCCCGTGATACCGGCCCTTGTTCGGATCGAAGCGCCAGTATTCCGGCACGCCGATCTGCGCGTAGATGTGGCGCTTCTCCGTTACGTCCTGCCGCGCCGTGCTGGACGAGGCGATCTCCAGTACCCAATCCGGCGGCTTGCCCACTTCCCAGGGCAAGTAGAGCTTGCGCGGCCGGATGGCTTGAGCATCCACCCCAAAGGCCAGGTACACGTCCGGGGAGACGCGGACATTGAGGTCGCGCCGGTCGTAGCAGAGGATGGTGTTGGAGTCGAGAAAGACGTCGGGCCGGCGGTCGAAGTCGGTAAAGTGGGCGGCGAGGAGGTATATGAAGGCGCGCAGCTGGAGATTTTGTTCCATGGCATCGGGCTTGCGGACCGGTTCGTGCGGGTCGAAGTCGAGACGAGCGTAGTCAATCTCGCCCTGCCAGTGGTAGGGCAGCATTGCGGTAGCGGGCACGGGCGCCGTGGTCGTCATGGTGAGTCTCGGGGCAGCGCGCGGGTGAGGAGCGGCTGGGACCGGCACGCCGCTACACTGCCAGCTCGACCGTCACGCCTAGCTCGTCTTCAATCGCAACAAGCTCCGTGTTCTCCAGCGATACGTTGCTCTGGACGTTAATGAGCCGGCAGGTATCGGCTTGGAGCGCGCGCGGCTCGATGTGCCAGGTGCCGACATGGAAGATAACGGCCGTCTGCCCGTTGGTAGTGAAGGCGACGATCTTGCGCGGGTCAAAGCCTTCTGCCGGCTCGTCGGGCGGCGCCACGAATATCGCAAATGGCGCACCGCCCAACGGGATGAACAGCTGCGTGTGGTCGAGGTGGCGATTGATGCGGTTGAGGCGTTGCGGGACCCGTTCCACCGTCATGAGCCGGGCCGTGAAGTGTCCCTCCCGCAGGCTCAAGCCGCCCCGTTCAACCGTGACCAGCCGGCCATAGGGAGCGAAGTTCTCGGCGGTGATCGGCTGGGCCCTCACCCGAACGGTACGTGCGGTGGTGGTCGTCGCCATAATGCAGCCTCCTTCACCGGCGAGTCGTGGCTGACACAGCCCACTGGCGTCAGCGTGCGGCGCTGTATCACTCCGCGTCCGGCCGCCGCAACAGCTTCCCCTGCCAGTCTACCTCAGTACGCAGCTGCCGCTGCTCTTCCTCCACAGGTACCGAGCCGTCGCTCGATCCGCAGCAACTGCTCGGCTAGATCACTCGGTAGCTGCGGTGACTGCCGTCTCGCCAGCAGCCACCGTTGCAAGGTCAATATGGTCAGCCGCCCCAAATACCCAAAGATACCCAAGACGACCACCGCGACAAGAAACGACAGGAGATATAGCAATACATCCACATGACACCTCCGTACTTTGCAGTGCCGCGATGGGAAGCCGGTCGGAGAAACGGCGGGCACAGCGAGGCAGCGGACCACGCGGCCTCGCCCCTTTGACCTAGCGGCTATGCCGCCGGTTTCGCTCCTGTGCCAGTCTGCCGGCGGCCGCCACACACCCCCTCTCCACATGGTGGAGAGGGGCCCGGGGGGTGAGGCCGGACGGTCACTTCTCCGAGGATTGCTGCAGCAGCTTCCCTTGCCAGTCCACTTCGGACCGCAGCTGCCGTTGCTCCTCGCTCATCTCGGCGAGTCGCGCCTCAAGACGTGTCAGCCGCTCGTGTACGTCCGCGGACAGACTGGCCGCCTGCTGCTTGCGCTCTTCTATTTTTGAGCTTGACATAACTTGGGTACATCTTAGTGGCAGTGACGGCAATAATGGCCACGACAAGCAACAATACCCATTCCATACGCCTTCCTCCGCTAGAGCATTATGGGCCGCCGCGCCAGCCGCCGCAAGGATGGGTGCCTGGACTGCCGCGCCGCGCTACCGGCCTTGCGGCCGCTATGGTCACTGCGCTATGGTTGGGGCAGACCGCGATCAAACCGGTCCGATTGCTCGCACCCTCGCACCTTTAAGCCGACCCTGTGAGGCGGCAAGGAGCATAGCCATGGTTCCTCTGCGTGCGGCGCACGTTTCGCCGCGTCTGCATACCCTCCATCGCGCGGCTACCGCCATTGACCGCGATGCTCCGTTTCCTCGTCTCAGTGTGGGCTTGCACACCGGCCGGGGAGGTGCGCCGGGGGCGAGCGACCAAGGATCGCGTGCCCAGGCGACGAGGCGCTGAACGACGGTGATGACTGAGGGACAAGCGCAACCGAACGGCGTGCCGGCTGCAACGCAGGATGGCGGCAAGGTGATCTTGCATGCCGAGGACATTCGGCGCGCGCTGGTCAGGATCGCCCATGAAATCCTGGAGCGGCACCGCGGCGCCGCCGATCTCGTGCTGGTCGGTGTCGTGAGCCGCGGGGTGCCGCTCGCCCGTCGCTTGGCGCAGCATATCGCGACGGTAGAGGGTGTCAAGGTGCCGGTAGGCGAGTTGGACGTGACCCTCTACCGGGACGACCTCGATCTGCGGGCCGGCCGGCGGGCAATGCGTCGCTCGACCCTGCCCGTCAACGTCAGTGGGCGGCGGGTTGTCCTCGTTGACGACGTTCTCTACACGGGACGCAGCGTGCGCGCCGCCCTCGATGCGCTCATCGCGTATGGGCGTCCCAAACGGATCCAGTTGGCCGTGCTGGTTGATCGCGGACACCGCGAGCTACCGCTGCGGGCGGACTACGTGGGCAAGAACCTGCCGACGGCCCGTGATGAGAGTGTGGACGTACACCTGCTGGAGACCGATGGACGGGACGCGGTGATGCTGCGACCAGGACGGCGCGATCCGGTGGAGCCGTAGTGGAGTGGGGATAGACCGGAGTGTGCCTGAGCCAGGAAGGAGCGCGGCGATGACATTGCGACGTAAGCATGTTCTCGATCTGGACGACTTCACGGCCGATGAGATCGGCGCAGTGCTCGACACGGCCGAGGCGATGAGCGACGTGTTAGCGCGGCCCATCAAGCGGGTGCCCGCGCTGCGCGGCACGACCATCGTCAACTGCTTCTATGAATCCAGTACCCGCACGCGCGTCTCGTTCGAGCTGGCAGCCAAGAACCTGAGCGCCGATGTCGTCAACATGACGGCCTCGGGGTCGAGCGTAGACAAAGGCGAATCGCTCGTAGACACGTCGCGGACCCTGCAAGCCCTGGGTGCCGATATGGTCGTCATCAGACATCGGTCGTCCGGCGCGCCCTATCTGGTGAGCCAGCACATCGCCGCGCGGGTCATCAATGCCGGCGACGGGTGGCACGCGCACCCCTCGCAGGCGCTCCTCGACTTGTTTACGGTACGCCGCCACCTCGGCGACTTGGCCGGGCTGAAGCTGGTGATCGTCGGCGACATCCTGCACAGCCGCGTGGCACGCTCCAACCTGTGGGGATTTACGCGGATGGGTGCGGACGTGACCTTGTGTGGACCGCCAACACTCGTGCCGCACGATCTCGTCGCGGCCGTCACCGGGCAGACCGAGCGCCAACCCTACCTAGCCCGCGCCGCACCCCCCGGTGACGCACCAAGCAGACACAATGGCGTCGGCGCCAACGGCCGCTCCGTTCAGCCATCCAACCGCCCCGTCGGCGATCATGCTGCGGCAACGGCGGAAGCAGGACAGCCGGCCGCGGCTGTTGCTACGGCGGTGCGCGCTGCACCCCAGATAGCCACAACCGGCGAGCCACGGGGCCAGGTACATATCACCTACGACCTAGACAAGGCGCTCGCCGATGCCGACATAGTCATGGCGCTGCGCCTCCAGAAGGAACGGCAGACGGCCGGGCTGCTGCCGACGCTGCGCGAGTACAGCCAGCGCTACGGTCTCACCACCGAACGCCTCAAGGTGGCAAGACGCCATGCGTTGGTCATGCATCCGGGGCCGATGAACGAGGGGCTTGAGATCACGCCCGAGGTGGCGCAAGGACCGCAGTCGGTGATCGAGGAGCAGGTACAGAACGGCCTCGCGGTGCGGATGGCGCTCCTGTACCTACTGGCCGGGGGACAGGGGGGGCCAGTCGGGTGAGCACCGCACTGCGCCCCATGCTGATTCGCGGCGGAAGGGTCATTGACCCCTCCCAAGCCCTCGATCAAGTCGGTGACGTGCTCCTGCGCGACGGTTTGGTCGCCGCCGTCGGCCCCAATCTCGCCGGCGAAGCCGAGGTCATCGAGGCCACCGGGCAGATTGTCTGTCCGGGCTTCATTGACCTCCACTGCCACCTGCGCGAGCCAGGATACGAGGACAAAGAGACGATTGCCACGGGCACCGCTGCCGCTGCCGCCGGTGGCTTCACGACAATCTGCTGCATGCCCAACACCCTGCCGGTGTTAGACACGGCGCCGGTCCTCGCAGCGCTCGCCCGCACGGTAGCGGCGCAGGGCATCGTGCGCGTGCATCCTATCGCCGCCATCACCCGCGAACAGGCCGGCCGCGAGCTGGTCGAGATGGCCGAGCTGGCTGAGGCCGGCGCGGTCGGGTTCTCCGACGACGGCGCGTGCCTCACCGATAGTGGCGTCATGCGCCGGGCGCTGGAGTACAGCTTGCTCGTCCGCCAACCCATCATCCAACACGCCGAGGACCCGGCGCTCTCACACGATGGCGTCATGCACGAGGGGCCGGTGAGCGCCCGGCTCGGTCTGCCGGGCTGGCCAGGGGCGGCGGAGGAGGTCATCGTCGCCCGTGACATTGCCCTGGCCAAGATCACGGGTGCGCACGTGCATGTGGCCCACGTCAGCAGCGCCGGCAGCGTGGACTTGATCCGCCGGGCAAAAGAGCAAGGTATCCACGTCACCGCTGAGGTGACGCCGCACCATCTGACGCTGACCGATGACTTGGTTGCTGGCCACTGGTGGTCGGCCACGGCGAGCTTGCCTCCCTTCGACACGCGCACGAAAGTCAACCCACCATTGCGGCCCCGCGCAGACGTAGACGCGCTCATTGCCGGGCTGTGCGACGGGACGATTGATGTCATTGCGACCGACCACGCCCCCCATACCACCGCCGACAAGGAGTGTGAATACGATCAGGCGGCCTTTGGCATCTCGGTGTTCGAGACGGCGCAGGGCAGCGTCATGAGCCTGGTCCAGGCCGAGCAGCTGCCGTTAGCGCGGGCCATCGAAGCATTGACGAGCGGCCCGGCCCAAGTCTTCGGGCTGGCCGGCGGATCGCTGGCGGTCGGCGCTGCTGCCGACGTGACCGTGTTCGACCCGGAGCACGAGTGGTGCGTAGACACGAGCCGCTTCCGCTCGCTGGGTCGCAATACGCCCCTCGATGGGGTGTTCCTGCCCAGTCAGGTGACGCACACCTTCGTCGGGGGCAGGCTGGTCTACCGGCTGGCGACGGAGGTAGCGTCGTGACGAGCAGATCGGAGGCGCAGCCCTACATCCTGGCGCTCGAAGATGGCTACACCGCCTTTGGCTACGGTGTTCCAACCAGTGATAGCAACCCCTCCTCGTCCCGTCGACCCAGCGAAAACGGGAGTCCTCTCGCGGCGGCCGGGGAGCTGGTCTTCACCACGGCCATGACCGGCTACCAGGAAACCTGCACCGACCCTTCCTATCGTGGTCAGCTTGTCGTGTTGACCTATCCGCTCATCAACAACTACGGCGTGACCGGTGGTGACGCCGAGTCGCGGCAGCCGTGGTTGGCGGGCCTGATCGTGCGCGAGTACTGTCCGGCGCCGAGCCATTGGCGGGCCGAGGGCGGACTGGCCGAATACCTGGCGGCCGAGCGCATCCCGCTGGTCGAGGGGTTCGATACGCGGGCGCTGACCCGCCATCTGCGGACCTACGGCGCCCGGCGCGCGCAACTGGTCCCGGCCGATGAGCACCTCGCCACGGCGGCGAGACGCGATCCTGCCGCCTGGTTACGGGGAACGACGCCCGGCGCGAGTGAAGCCGGCGCGGCACTCGTCGCGGCGGCGCAACGGGTCATTCCGCTCTCCGAGCAAGACTTGGTGGGGCAAGTCACGATTCCGGAGGCAGAGACATTCGCCGATACCTCGTGGGACGGGTGGCCGGAGCCACGCCGGGCTACGAAGCAACGCCGGGTCGTGCTGGTGGACTGCGGGATCAAGCACAATCTGCCCCGGTCGTTGGCGCGGCGCGGTCTGGAGCCGGTGCTCGTGCCCTATGCGACGACGGCCGAGGCGATCATGGCGCTCGAACCTGATGGCGTGCTGGTCGGCAACGGCCCCGGCGACCCGGAGGCCGTCGAAGCCACCATCGAGACCCTGCGGACACTCATCGGCCCCCAGGGGCCGGTCGTGCGCGACCGGCTACCACTCATCGGCGTCTGCCTGGGCCACCAGCTGCTGGGGCTCGCGGCGGGAGCCACCACCAGCCGGCTGAAGTTTGGGCACCGTGGCGCCAACCATCCCGTGCTCGACAAGCGCACCAGACGGGTCCACATCACGTCGCAGAACCACGGTTTCCAAGTAGACAGCGATTCCTTGCCCCCCGACAGCGGCTTTGCCGTCAGCCACGTCAACCTCAACGACCAGTCAGCCGAGGGACTGCGGCACCGCGAGCTACCGATCTTCTCGGTGCAGTACCACCCGGAGGCCTCGCCCGGCCCCCAGGACAATCAATACCTGTTCAACGAATTCATGGACTTGATGGAGCAGGGATAAGCCGTCAGCTTTCAGCTACTAGCTATCAACTGTCAGTCACTAGCTCAATCGTAACAGGTCGAGATGAGGGATTTCCGCAAGCTACAAGTGTGGCAGAAGGCTGACGGCTGATAGCTGACCGCTGAAAGCTGGAAAATGACTGAAGACTGCTACCGCCCGCAAAAGGTGCTCATCCTCGGCTCCGGGCCTATCGTGATCGGACAGGCCGCCGAGTTCGACTACGCCGGCACGCAAGCCTGCAAGGCCATGCGCGAGGAGGGCGTGACCTCGGTGCTGGTTAACTCGAACCCGGCCACGATCATGACCGATGAGGACATCGCGGACACCGTGTATATCGAGCCGTTGACGGTGCCGGTAGTAGAGCGCATCATCGCGCAGGAGCGCCCCGACGGTCTGCTCCCCACGCTCGGCGGGCAGACCGGCCTCAACCTGGCGGTAGACCTCGCCGCAGCCGGCGTGCTGGATCGGTATGGGGTGCGCCTGCTCGGCACGCCGCTGGACACCATCCGGCGTGCCGAAGACCGCGATCTATTCCGCGGTTTGATGCAGAAGATTGGCGAGCCGGTGCCGGAAAGCGTGATCGTCACCTCGGTGAGCGAGGCCGAGACATTTGCCAGGCAGATCGGCTTTCCGCTCATCATCCGGCCGGCCTACACGCTCGGCGGCACCGGCGGCGGGGTGGCGCACGACTGGGACGACTTCACTACCGTCGTCGAGCGGGGCCTGCACGCCAGCCCGATTGGGCAGGTGTTGGTCGAACGGTCGCTGATCGGCTGGAAAGAGATCGAGTATGAGGTGATGCGCGACGGCGCAGACAATTGCATCACCGTCTGCAACATGGAGAACTTCGACCCGATGGGAGTGCATACCGGCGACTCCATTGTGGTCGCGCCGAGCCAGACGCTCTCCGACAAGGAATACCAGATGCTCCGCTCGGCGTCGCTCAAGATCATCCGGGCGTTGGGCATCGCCGGCGGCTGCAACATCCAATTTGCGCTGAATCCCCATGCGTTCGCGTACCGGGTGATCGAGGTCAACCCGCGCGTCTCGCGCTCCTCGGCGCTGGCCTCGAAGGCCACGGGCTATCCGATTGCGCGGGTAGCGGCGAAAATCGCCGTCGGCAAGACACTCGACCAGATACCCAATGCCGTCACCGGCCAGACGACGGCGGCCTTCGAGCCGGCGCTGGACTACATCGTGGTCAAGATTCCGCGCTGGCCGTTCGACAAGTTCCCCGGCGGTGACCGGATTCTCGGCACGCAGATGAAGGCTACCGGCGAGGTGATGGCGATAGACCGCACCTTCGAGGCCGCCATCCAGAAGGCGGTACGTGCGCTCGAAATGGGCGGGCATGCCCTGCTCTGGGAAGCGCCGACCTGGCAGACGTCTCCCCCCTCCCCCCCCGCTCCGCAGGGGGGGGCTGAGGGGGGGGCCGGCCCCTCCTGCAACGATCCGGGCATGACGGACATCTGGCGGCATATCGAGCAGCCGCACGATCTGCGGCTCTGGGCGCTCATGGCGGCTCTGCGACGCGAGGTCAGCGTGGACGAGCTGGCAGAGCGGACAGCCATTGACCGCTGGTTTCTCCGCGGCTTGGAACGCATCTACCGGATGGAGCGGCGCCTGCTCGCCGAGGACCTGACTCCAGCCTTGCTCTGGGAGGCGAAGCGCCTCGGGTTCTCCGACGCCCACCTCGGCACCTTGGCCGACCGCCTGCCCGAACAGGTGCGGGCGCAGCGCCAGGAGTGGGGCATTCGGCCCGTCTTCAAGATGGTGGACACCTGCGCGGCCGAGTTCGCCGCTCAGACGCCGTACTTCTACAGCACCTACGAGCTGGAAAACGAAGCGGTGCCGCCCGCCGGCCAGAGCGGTGACGCACGTAGCCCGCTCGACGAGGGGCTGGTCAAGGCCGTGCAGGCCACGCGGTCATCGGTGGTGATCGGGTCCGGCCCCATCCGCATTGGTCAGGGTATCGAGTTCGACTATTGCTCGGTGCATTCGGCCTGGGCACTCCAGGACGCCGGGGTACGGAGCATCATGCTGAACTCCAACCCGGAGACCGTCAGCACCGATTTCGACACCTCCGACCGGCTCTACTTCGAAAGTCTCGACGAGGAGAGCATACAGGAAATCCTGGCCAACGAAGGCTGGCCACCGGTGGTGGTGCAGTTCGGCGGTCAGACGGCCATCAATCTCGCCGAGCCGCTGGCCAGGACCAACATCGGGGCAGAGCAGGCTGCGCCCGTCCAAATCCTCGGCTCGTCGGTGACCACCATTGACCTCGCCGAGGACCGCAAGAAGTTCGAGCTGTTCCTGGATCGGCTCGGCATTCCCCAGCCGCCCGGGTCCGGCGTGTCGTCGGTTGAGGATGCGCTATCGGTAGCCAACTTGATCGGCTATCCCGTGCTGGTACGACCCTCCTACGTATTGGGCGGCCGGGCGATGGAGATTGTCAACACGCCCGATGACCTGCGGCGCTTCGTCACGGCACTACTCGCGCAGGATCAGCGCTATCCGGTCTTGATTGACAAGTACCTCCAGGGCCGCGAGGTCGAGGTTGATGCGATCTGCGATGGTACCGACACCCTGATCCCCGGCATCATGGAGCACATCGAGCGTGCCGGTGTGCATTCCGGAGACAGCTTCGCCGTCTATCCACCCATCCACCTCGCTGCGCCGGACATCGAGCGTATCGTCGAATACACAACCCACATCTGCGCCAGCTTGGAGGCGCGCGGTCTCATCAACATCCAATACGTGCTGCACCAAGGCGAGGTGTACGTGCTGGAGGTCAATCCGCGCAGCTCGCGGACGGTGCCGTTCCTGAGCAAAGTGACCGGCGTGCCGATGGTCCGCTTGGCAACCCAAGTCATGCTCGGCCGGCGCCTGGCCGACCTCGGCTTTGGCACCGGACTGTGGCCGGCGCGGCCGCTGGTGGCGGTCAAGGCACCGGTGTTCTCGATGGCCAAGCTGGTTGGCGTAGACACCTTCCTGGGGCCGGAGATGAAGTCCACCGGCGAAGTGATGGGCGTAGACAGCGCCTTTGCACCAGCGTTACGCAAGGCCATGATAGCCGCCGGCGTCTCGCTCCCACCGGAAGGCGGTGTGCTCCTCTCCATCGCCGACCGCGACAAGGCCGAGGTCGAGCCGATCATCCGCGCCTTGGGCGACGCCGGCTACCGACTGTATGCGACGGCAGGAACGGCAGCGCTGGTGCGGCGGCTGGGGTACGATGTGACCGCGGTAGGAAAGCTGACCGACGGCGATCAGACGATCATCAACCTGATCCGGTCCGGCCGTACACATCTGGTCGTCAACACCGTCACCGGCGGCCGACCGGTGCTGCAAGACGGCTTCGAAATCCGGCGGGCCGCTGCCGAGCACCAGGTGCCGTGCCTGACCTCGCTGGATACGGTAGGCGCATTGCTGGAGTCGCTGACCGGCGGCAGCGAATACAGCGTCCGATCACTGCCGGCCTATCGCACCGGCGCAGCCGCGCTGACTCCGGCGGTGGCCGCGCCCGACGTGCCGGCGGCGGTGGTGACGCGCCCGTTTGCACAATCCGACGAAGGGCAAGGCGGCGCCAACGGGCAGCTTCAGGGGTAACCGTTGCGCCGGGCCGCGCCCCGGGATGCCAAGCTCGCGGTCGGCCGTTCGAGTACCTTAACGGCTAATGGCACGTCAGCCGATTGCTCCTGCACTGGACGAACGACGGACTAGGCGGCGCGGTTATGCGCTCGCGGCGTCCGCGGTGCTCCTGTTCTCCACCAGTCCGGTCCTGACCCGGGTCGCCGATACGATCTCCTCCTTGGAAATCGCCTGGTGGCGGCTCTTCTTGGCCGCGCTGACGGTGCTGGTCATCGCCACCGTCAGCCGCCATCGGGTGCGGTGGCGACCGCTGGCAAGCAGACGGTTCGCCCTCTACGGCCTCACCATCGCGCTGCACTTCTTCTTCTACAACGCGTCGTTATCGTTCACCACCGTCGCGCACAGCCTGGCGCTGGTCTACACCGCGCCGGTCTTCATTGCGCTCCTCTCGCGGGTCGTGCTGCAGGAAGGTCTCACGCCATCGCGGTGGCTGGGTGTGGCACTAGGAGTGATCGGCGCAGCCGTGCTTGCCGGCGTCGAGCCGGACATCCGTCCCCGCGCGCTGCTCGGTGACGCGCTGGCCATCGGCTCGGCGCTGGCATTCGCCGTGTACTCGGTCGCCGGGCGGGCGGTACGCGCGCGCTACCCGCTCTACGACTACGCCGCCGGGGTCTACGGCTGGGGGGCACTATGGCTGACGCCGCTGGCGCTCTGGGCCGCACCCGGCAGCAGCTATCACCTGCCGGTACTGGGCGCCGTAGCGTTCCTCGGGATCGGACCGCTGGGGATCGGCCACACGCTCTACAACGCGGCGCTGCGGCGTGCCCCGGCGACGGCCGTCAACCTGATTGCGACGGGAGAAGTGTTTGGCGGCGTGCTCCTGAGCGCCCTCTTCCTCGCCGAATACCCCACGCCGTTCGCGCTAGCCGGCGGCGCCATCGTCCTCCTCGGCATCGGCCTCGTCATCCGCTAGGGCGCGCCGGCCGCCGCTGCTCATCCACCTGCTAAAATACGATAGGGGTAGAACATTTCTTCTCTAACCTAGCCCTTGTAAGCATAACCGACTGATGGTCGGTGGAGGCACGAACATGAAGGCTAACGACGGAGGTCCAAGCAACGGTTCACCACCCCGGGATAGGCAGGAAGACAACGCAGCCCTGCCACGCAGCGGAAATCGAAATCGGTTCCGCTATCGCGCTACCACTCGTTCAGTCGAGATTGAAGCTGATTTTACAGATGCAACGGCGGAGTCCTTCTCCCAGCTTCTGGCCGGGTTAGCCAGCCCGGCGATTACTGGACAGCCGGTGGTAACGAGCAATGTTAATCCTGTCGTTGATACCTCAGCACGGTTAGCGGCTCCTGCAAGCAACGGAACGTCAGAAACTGACACCACAGAGCCTGATGAAGCGGAGCCCCCAGTCGTGGATTCGCACAATGGTCAGTTGTCGCAAGTTCTACGGCCGATCTTCACTGTGAAAGATGATCGGCTCTTGTTCGACACAACTGCTCTAAAGGCGAAGTCGAGGAGAGACTACGTCAAGCGTGCAGTCTACCTATACCTACTGGGAAGTGCAGCGCTCGGCCGGCCGTCAGTACCGCGTGGTGACATAACCGAAGTCTTGAAGGAAAGGCGAGTCTATGACGGCAATGCCAGAAGTTTCCTCTCAGCAGATCCCAAGCTACGCCGCGATGAGGATTCTATCGAGTTGACTGCTGAGAGCCGTGCGGAGGCAGAGCAATATGCCAAAGATGTGTCCGACTCTAGCTTGCCGGACAAGTGGCGACCTGGGAAGCAGAACAGCCAGAAGAGCACGGCAAAGCGGGCAGGCGTGAGCCAGGAAGATGCCGGTGGGCCTCAGTCTGCACCAGCAAAATCGAAGGGATCGGGTGAGGGCTGACGGACTCATGGGCAGGCCATGGCTTCTTGGCTGTCCTCTCTAGAGAATTCCGAGCTTAAGGGAAAGCACATACACAGGGTGCTTCAGGATTCAGCACTCGCCGATAGAGGCTTGATAGCCCTGTGGTCCCTATATACGGTAGCGAACGTCAAGGATGCGGTCGCTGCCGGGCGCCTTGTCAAGCTCCTTGAAGATGGTTTTCAAGTACAGGGCCACCGGGGCAACTTAGAAAGAGCACTGGGGAATCTGAAGAAAAAGGGGTCACATCTCCTCATGAGTGGAGGTGGAACGAAGTATAAGATTACTCATAGTGGAGTTGACCATGTTGAGAAGCTGCTTCGGGAGCGTGGTGCCCTATGAAAATGACCCCAGTCGGCCTCATAACTGAGCTCAGTAGCTCAATTGACAAAACCCTAGCCGAGCAGCTAGTTACTAGCTATGGGGAAGTACAGGGCCGCTTTCTCGGCGGTGACTGGAAGCCAAGTGAACTCGACAGTGGACACTTTTGTGAGGCCGCCGCTCGGGCCATGTGGCAACTCGATAGTGGGTCAGTTAATCATAGCCTTTCCCCAGGCAAGATTACAGAGCGCCTAGAAGACAAGGAAAACAAACGCCCCCACAAATTAACAGCCAAGGTGCGTACCCACTTCTGTCGAGTCCTGGGCACCGCGTATAAGTTTCGGAGCGATAGAGGAGTGGCGCATATTTCACCACAATACACGGCAAACTACATGGATGCAATGTTAATGATCCACCTCTCCAAGTGGCTATTTGGCGAAGTGCTCAGACTGGCGTGGAAGGGTGATCGCGCCGAAGTAGCCCAAGTAATCGAGTCCATCGTTCAGCTTGAGCACTCGCTAGTGCATGAGCTTGATGGAAGACCCCTGGTACAGGTTGCCGGCATCTCGGCGCCAGACGAGATTCTACTGCTTCTCAACAGTGCTCCCGGTGGCCGCCTGTCCCGTGCTGAACTGGGAGCATATGCTCACCATAGGCCGAACACTATCTCTATGGCCATAAGACGTCTGTCCGGCCCAAACCAGCGCAGGCTGCGTCTGGACGAACACGGGAACCTAGCCCTTACACCGCTGGGCCAGGAATATGTGAGGACAGACCTCATGCCCAAGCTGCTGGCACAGAAGGCGGCGTGAGAAACAAGCCACTTAACTTTGCTGGGGGTTGAGGTCGCCGCGCTGACTCCCCTGCCTTGGAGAGGGCTGAAAGCTGACCACTGACGGCTGACGGCTGACGGCTGTCAGCTAATACGGCTCCGCGCCGCCGTAGCCGTGCCCGCAATACCGTTGGATGGCCGCGCGCAACTCGCCTTCCAACGCAAGCTGGCGGTTGACCAATCCGTCGAGCACGGACAACAACTCGGTATGCTCAACCTGCTGGCGAGCGGCTTGCAGCTCGTTGAGTAGCGCGGTCACCTGCCGGTAGACGGTGTCAACCGCCTCCGCTTCCTGCTTGGTTGCACGCCGCGGTTCTGATGCCACGACACCGGCCTCCTCGCTGGCGCTCGCGCTAGAGTCGCAGGAGCACATCCAGGTCCGACGACAGATCGAAGACGTGCTTGCGCGGGTCAAGTTGGTACGGGCCGATTTCTACCGTGACCCAGCCGTCGTAGTCAATAGCGCGCAAGCCGGCAAACACCGCCGGCCAGTCAATGTCCCCTTCGAGTAACCGCACAAAGCCACTGGAGCTGCACCCGGCACTCGAACGGAACCCCTTGACGTGGACGCGCTTGATGCGCTCACCGAGGCAGCTGACCCAGTGCTGGGGCCACCCAAACGCGGCGCAGTTGCCCGCATCGAAGTAGCAGGCGGCGTAGGGGCTGTTGATCTGATCGAGAAACAGGCACATCTCCATCGGCGTGTAGAGCATCTTGTTCCACACGTTCTCCACGGCGAGCGTGACGCCGTGCCGTTCGCAGTCAGGGAGTAGGTCACGAATGAACGTTTGCGCCCGGTCCCAGGCGATCTCGTATGGCACGTCCTCCTTGCAGGTCCCCGGCACCAAGAGCAGCGCATCCACACCGAGGTCGGGCGCTATCGCAATGCTCTGGCGGACCAGTCGGGCCGCCTCGGCCCGCTCGGAGGGATCGTTGGCCGTCGGCGAGACCTGCCACATCGGCCCGGCCAACATGCCGGAGACCGGGACGGTGCGGGCGGCGACCGCGGCGACCGCCGCGGTATCGGCTGCGGGACCATCGAACGAGAAAAAGCCCTCCTGGCTCAGGGCTATCTCGATCCCGTCAAAACCGGCCGCGGCCGCTAGCTCAAACTGCTCCGGCAACGACATGGAGCGCGGCATGCACCCGGTTGCCATGACTGATTTCTGCATGGAACTGCTCCTTGCACAGCGTGAGTATATGCCGCCAAGTGTACTGGATCGCTCGATCTCGCTTCACTATACGCGGTCGTCCGCTGCCATACGCTCCAAAATCTGGGGCGCTGTCGCAATCCCGCTGAGACCGGGCGCCTCGACGGCAAACGCGGCCGCAGCGCACGCGAAGTCCGCGGCCCAGACGGGATCGCCGCGTTGGTGGAGGCCAATGGCAAAGGCCGCTGCGAACACATCGCCAGCACCAGTGGGATCAACCTCGTTGGCCCGGTACGCGCGGGCGCGGTGGATCAGCCGCGCGTCGGCATAGACATCGGCCCCCTCGCGTCCCCGTGTCATGGCGACGAACGGTGCGAGCCGCTGCCACGCCGCCAGCGACTGCGGGACACCTTGCAAATCGTCCCCACTGAGCACCAGAACGGTGCAACGTCCGCGTATGGACTCGGCCTCGCGCCACGGCACGGGCCGGACCAACCCGTCCGCGTCCCAGGTACGCAGCCAGCCTTGCGGAACAACCGCGCGCACTGCCGCGCTGCTCGCACAGTCGAGCAGGTCGGGCTGCATTTCCTGGGCGACCGGGCCAAACAGCATGATGGGCGCTTGCCGTAGGGACACCGGGATATCGCGGGCGGTGATGGGCTGCGCCCGCGCATGGAGATACTGGCGCCGTTGACCGTCTTCGTAGACGTTCTCGAAGGTGGTAGAGTACGGCGAACCGGCATTGTAGACGGTGACCTCGGCGGCCAGCGCGTCGAGAGGCGCAAAGGGGGCCGCGCGCGTGACGAGCGCCGCGCGCAGGCCGAGCCGCGCGGCGGTGCAGGCAGCATAGGCCGCCGTCCCGCCCAAGCGGTAACCGGACGGCGTGCGGTCACGGGCCACGTGGCCCACAGCGACAAATTCCGGGCCGGCGGCGGCGCCGGTGCCCCTAATCGGATTGTGCAGACCTGGCATGTCAACGCGGCTTGATCACGACGCGGCGGTTGTCGCCCGTTCCTTCGCTCTCAGTCGTTACATCAGGATCGTCCACGAGCACCAAGTGGACAATCCGTCGCTCATTCGGCGGCATCGGTTCGAGGACCATCTGCTGGCGAGTAACCCGCACGCGCTGCGCCAGGCGCTCCGCCATGCTTTCCAGCAGGCCCTCCCGTCGCTGCCTATAGCCGTCGGCGTCCACAACGAGTCGGATACGGCGCTCGAGCTGATTGTTCACCATCAGGCTCAACACGAACTGGAGCGCGCGCAGCGTGGTGCCCCGCCGGCCAATCAGCTCCGCGACGCCCGGACCAACCGCGTTCAGTGTAACCGGATCAATCGAGCGCACTTGGATATCGAGCACCAGCCCCATGCGATTCAACAGCTCGGCCAGCATCATCTGGGCAAACTCGGCGTCTCGCGTGCCCTGGAGATCGGCGTCGGCGGCGTCGGCGGCGTCAACTTCCGAGTCACCGGCCGGTGGTACCGCCGGCTGCTCTGCCTCCGGCGCTGGCTCCGGTGTCTCCATCGTGACTGCTTTGACCGCTACCCGCACCTGCGCCGGTTCAGCGCCAAACGCGAGCAACTGCGGTGGGCTGCCGCGTGACACCACGGTCACGTCCACCTCGTTTTCCGCTTTGCCCAGCTTCTGCAACGCTCGCTGCACCGCTTCACGCACCGTGCGAGCCGTTTCATCAACGCTTTCCACGCGCCCGCCTCCCCCCACGGCGACGAGAGGATCGCCGTCTTTCTTGTGATCTCTCGCTTGGTCCATCCCGGTTTTCAGCGACTTCCGGCTCCGCGGTCCCGAGCAGTCGGCGCAGGCCGGCCCGCCAGTCCCAGTCGAGGAGGCTGCGCGCTTCCGTCGGCGCAGCCGGCCCATCAGCGCCGGCATTGCGGCTGACTGCGCCGGCGGTGCTCGTGCCTGTGCCGGACCCCGATCCGGTATCCGCCCCCGACTTGTTCGGCAAGAGCGCCCCCCATCCGGTAATGAAGTATTGCTGGACAATACCGAAGACATTCTGCACAACCCAGTACAGCGCCAGGCCGGCGCCGAAGTTGACGCCAATGACGATAATCATCAAGGGCATGAACATCATCATCTGCTGCTGGAGCCGCTGTTGAGGATCACCGGACGGCGTGGTCATCATCCGCTGCTGCACCCACTGGGTACCACCGGCGAGCAGGGGCAGCAGGAAGGGCACCGGGAAGCCCAGCCCGGTTAATTCCGGCCCCAGCACGTCCGGCTGAGACAAGTTTTCGACCCACAGAAACGATTCCTGGAAGGCGGGGTGGGCCATCTCGCCACTACCCAGATTAATCAGGGCGTGGTAGAAGGCAAAGAAGAAGGGCATCTGGAGGAGCAGCGGGAGGCAGCCACCGAGCGGGTTGACCCCCTCCTCGCGGTAGAGCTTCATCGTCTCTTCTTGGACCTTCTGCTTGTCGTTGCCGTACTTCTTCTTGAGCGCGGCAACCTTCGGCTGCATCGCCTGCATCGCCTTCATAGACCGACTGCCTTTGAGCGACAGCGGCAACAGGACAAGGCGAATCAAGATCGTGAAGATGATGATGGCGAGACCGGCGCTGCCGGTTAGCTCGGCGATATACACCAAGCCGCTAACAAGGGGGAAGACCAGGAAGGTATTCCAGATGGCGGTTCTGTCCAAAACTAGAGACCTCCAGGGATAGATAGCCGGTGACACGTCAGGACTGCGTCACTGA
The DNA here is from genome assembly GCA_965238265.1 of Chloroflexota bacterium. Taxonomy (GTDB): domain Bacteria; phylum Chloroflexota; class UBA11872; order UBA12225; family JAJDUF01; genus JAJDUF01. The sequence continues at coordinate 814,033 of OZ250185.1, forward strand.
CGAGGCCAGGACTACACCACCTATTTCTTCTATACTGATTGTGCAGTCCTGGCAGTCAGATCGTGCCGACAATCCTTACCGGGGCAATCACCAGGGCCGGCCGCTGTTGACATTGCCCGGTCATTCTCGCGAAAGCAGGAATCCAGAGAGTGGCATACGCTGGCCCGCCGCTGCTCCAGTAGCTCAGGGGGCCGGGTCGTAGCCGCCGGGGTGAAAGGGATGACAACGCAGGATCCGACGGAGGGCCAGCCACACTCCGCGCAGTATACCATGACGGACTATGGCCTCGTGGGCATACACCGAGCAGGTCGGAGCAAAGCGACAGGTGCTGGGGAAGAACGGGGAGACCAGGATTTGATACCCCCGAATGCTGCCCAAGACCAGCCAGCGCAGCAACCGTACTATGCCAGGCGGCGCGTGGGCGGCGGCGCTCACCCCCCCGGCAGGCGCCTCCGACGGCTCCCGCTGCGCCGCGCGCCGCGCGCTCTGCACAACTACCGTTGACGTAGCGGTCATTGTGCGCTAGCCGCCCCTTTGCCACTCCGAGCATACCACTGGGCGGCCCGCGCTTGAAGACTCCGCAAGCCTTGCGGCCCCAGCGGCGGTCGCTCGGAGGTCATGCCGGCTCGCCGCCACAGCCGGTGGATGTCCACCTGCAAATCCCAGAAGCTCGCCGTTGTCGCCTCACGATGCACGATGAGCAGCAGGTCCCAGTTGTCCGGCACTGCCGGTAGCGTGAGGCGCACAATCTCCCGGAGGCGGCGGCGCAGGCGGTTCCGAACGACAGCCGTACCGAGCCGGCCCGGTACGGTCAGCGCCAGTCGCGTCTGCCCGCTCCCGGTACACAGCGCGTAAAGCCGCAGGAGCCTGACTCGGCGGGTGCGGCCTCGCCGGCGAACAGCCCTGATTTCGGCACCGGACAACCTTCCTGGCTCACGTGGCGCTGCCAGAGCCGCACCACGGCTGTTCATAGGATTGTGCGGCTCCGGCACGCCAGGCTGTTGCGGGAAAGCTCCTCCTAGCAGCGGGGAACTACCGGATCGGTTGGCGGTCGGCGTAAGGGCCGGGCACTCTCACCTGCTTGGCGCCGTGCTAGACCGTGAGTCTATGCCGGCCTTTGAGCCGCCGCGCCTGCAATACTCGCCGCCCGGCGAGCTTACGCATACGTTTGCGGAAGCCGTGGACCCGGCGACGGCGACGAACTTTCGGCTGATAGGTGCGCTTTACCATATATCCACACTTTCACCCGGCACGAGGTCTTTCCCTCAGCAAGCCGCTGGCCTGTGGCCTGTGACCGGTGTCCAGCATCCGGGCCACGGGCCAGAGACCACTGATCGCCAAGGATGCGGAAATGCTATCAACGCGCTGCAAATACAAGCCCAAGTATAGCAGGAAGCGGGACCGTCGGCGCGTGCCGGTGCCGTGATGGGACTGTGGTGGGGAAGCGTACCTGCCCCCAATCCCGTAGGGGCGTCCCTTGTGGGCGCCCTGGTCCCGGCAGGGGGGCCGGAAAGGGCAACCACAAGAGTTGCCCCTACGGCGGCCGGCCGACGCCATGACTCCCCTGCCCTGGAGGGAAGGGGTCGGGGGTTAGGTCCAAACCGCCTCACGTACCGCGAAAGCGTTCGAGCGTGAAGCGCAGCCGGCGGTGCTCACGGTACCACTCGCGCTGGGGGGCGGCCGTCTCGTCGGGCGGCTGCCGAGCGATCAGGTCGGCCAAGGTCCGTCCCAGCGCTTGGTCTGCAGACGCCGTTGCGGCCTCGTCCGCCGCCCACGGCAGCGTGATGGTGGTGGGTACACAGAGCACGTGCGGCTGCGGGCGCACCTGCCAGGGTCGTCCGTGCAGACCGAGCGAGCACAGCAACGCCGCGTCGCTGTGCTCCTGCGCGGCGCGAGCGGCATGATCGCTTTCGCCCGTCTCCGCTACCGTCACCGCCAGCGCCAGCACCGTGCCCCCTTGGAGGCTCTGCGGCCACCGGACGGCGGGGGTACCGAGCGTGTGCGCGAGGGCCAGCGTGAGCGGCCAGGCCGAGGCATCGAGCGGCACCAGCGCGTCGAAGCGCCACTGGAGGGCCAGCACGGTGTCGGCGAGTCGACGCAACACCGCTGCTACCTCTGCGTGCCCGTTGAGCTGGCCGGTGCGGCCGGCGGGGATGGTGATTCCGTCGTCCCCAGGCAAGCCCAACAGCAGCGCGCCGCAATAGGCGTAGATGCCGATCTTCGCGGGCAACCGGCCATCCTGGTCATAGGGCGCCACAAATTCGCGCAGCCGCGGCAGTGCTCCCAGCGCGGCTGCGGCGTAGGGATCGTCCGGCTTGCGCCCCAATGCCTGGCACAAATGCGCCTCCGCCACCAAGTAGTCTTCGTCCTGCAGGGCCAGATCGCCGAGGCGAGCATGGACGAGGGCTGCCCGGTCACCTAGCCGATCACCCTTCAGGCGCAACGCGGCTTCGAGATTGCGGCGCGCCGGCTGGCGTTGCCCCTGGGCCAGAAACAGCAGCGCTTGGTTGTACAGGACGACCGGATCAGCCGGCGAAAGCGCCAGCGCCTCCCGGTAGGCTTGCGCCGCCTCGTCCCACTGCCGCTGGCGCTGCGCTGCGGTCCCTCGCGCCAGCCAGTAGAGACTGACTTGCGGATCGCCGGCACACGCAGCGCGGTAGGCTATCAGCGCTTCTGCCCAGCGATCCCGCTGTTCGTGTGCCAAGCCGCTTTGGTAGTGCTGTTGTGCCACGAGCTTGGCAAAGAAGCCCTCGGCGTCCACGTCGCGTTGCTTCCCTTCGCCTCGCCGCCCGCCATTCCGACGTAGCCCGGAATCCAAGCCTCCACCATCACCCTCCTCCTGCCGGAGTGCCGGAGCGAGGGAGGCGGTGATTCTGTGGCGAGAGTGAGTCCGCCGGATAGGCAACTGTATAGTATCGAAGCGCATCCAGGCACGAATACCACGATACCGTAGTAGGCACACTATGAGACCGGGACTGTACGCGAGGGTAGACGCAGCCTTGCAGCGCGGGCAGGTCTGGCGTGCCAAGGAGCTGCTGCGTGGCAACATCGGATCGGGCAGCTACGACTCGCCACTCTACGAGCGTTACGGCCGGCTGCTTCTGGAACTCGGCGAACTTGTAGAGGCGGGTAAGTATCTCTTTCTCTCCGGGCGCCGGTGTCCTGAGTTCGACGAGGCAATCAAGGTCTACCTGTCGCGTCATCCCCAGGACCGGCCCGAGGTCTTGTACTACTCGTTTCCCGCGGCGGCTCGCTTCCGACGGATTGCCCGCTACCCGTTGGCGGTGCGTCGTGTGCTGGAGGAGCGCGGTCTGCCGCAATACTTTGCCCGTCTGGAGCAGGAGCGGATCGAGCGGGCTAAACGCCAGCGGGCTAAACGCGAGTCCGAGCGGATGGGGGACCAAACACACCGCGCCCTGTACCGGTGGGAATACATGCCACTCGGCACCTGGGCGCCCTATAAGCCGGGCCTCCGGCACACGCCAGCGCAGTGGGCCTTCAGGGTGCTACTCCAGGGTTTCCTGAGCGCGGGACTCCTATTGCTGCTGGCCTCGACGGTCGTTGGCGTCGTAGTCATCGTCCGCTGGATCGTGTCTTTGCTATAGCTACCCAATAGTGCGGCGGGACTGCTACCGCAGCACGGCCGCAGCCAGCGAGCGGAGTGAAGTATGGCGCGACAAGGAGCTGCTGCATGATGGGGGATCAGCCGGCGGATGATCCCGGCGAGTTGCTACCGATCTACGACGAGGGAGGGATGCTGCTGGGGCACAAGCCGCGTGGCCTAGTCCACCGCGATGGCGATTGGCATTGGTGCTTCGATTGCTGGATTATTGCCCACGACGCGGCCGGCCGACCAGTCGTACTCCTGCAACAACGCTCCCTGGGCAAGGACACGTGGCCTGGCCGCTGGGACATCAGCGCCGCCGGGCACTATCGCCCTGGCGAAACCCTGGCCGAGGGCGTGCGGGAGCTGGCCGAGGAGCTAGGGATTGAAGCGCAACCGGAGCAGCTGATTCGCTTGGGTGTCCGCGTGGCCGTCACCCGCCAAGTGACCGCCGCCGGGACCGTCATTGACCGCGAGTTTCAGGATACGTACTTCTTGCACGACGAGCGGGCGCTCTCCGACTACCGCCCCTGCCCCGACGAGGTGATGGGGCTGGCGCATCTCCCGGTCGCCGCCGGTCGGGCACTCTTGACGGGCAGGATCGACTCACTGATGCTGCCCGGCCTCGCTGCCGGCGAGAATGGCCGCTGGATCGCGGCGCAGCACGAACTGACGGCGCGGTCGTTCATCCCCGCCGTAGATTCCTACTTACTCAAGGTGCTCGCCCTCACCGAGCGCGCACTCAAAGGCGAACGGCTCCTGTACATCTAGCCCGTCCTGCGGCTTGGAATGACGGTGCCGGCCTCCATCTCGTCACTGCGGCTTCCGCCGCAGCGCCGCCCGTCATTTCCACGCCAATGACGGGCGGCGAGGCGACACCGAGTAGCCATCACGTGCTACAATTGCGCCGGTTGCGCGCAGACAGCGCCGGCCAGCCCATCATGTGCCAGGAGCAGGTGATGGTGGGTCGGAGGAGCGGCACCACCGCTGCTACCTAGCGTTTGAGGAAGAATTCTATGGGTGGGGAATCCCCGGCAACATCCACGGTACCCGGCGCGGCAGTGGGCGAGTCGGAAAAGTTGAGTTTCGGGCGGCTGGGCTTGCGGCGCGTCGTCATGGGCCGGGTCGACTCTGCGCTGCTTGCTTGGCTACAAGCACGGTCCGGAGCAGATACGCCGGGGGCGATTGGCGAGGTACTTGCGCGCGCCGTGGCTGATGGAGTCCCGACTCTCCAGACCAAGGGGCTGCCGCCAAACAACCAGAGCGCAAGCGCACCGGGCGACGCGGATGGCGGCCGTCTCATAGCGTTTACCGTAGATAGTGGCCTTGTGCAGCAGTTGGCAGAGATCGCTGGGGACGAGGCGCCAGCGGTGGTGGGGACGACGGCCATCGCAGCGGCCATGGAGGCAGCGTCTCTCTCCGGTGGTTCCAAGAGGGCCTCAGCCAAGAAGCGACGGACGGCAACAACCACCCGCCGACGAGCCAAGGCACCGGCCAAGGCGAAGGCGGCTGATACCGCGGGGGCAACCGCGCAGTCAGCCAAATCGGCGCCGCGCAGGAAAGGCGCTGCCAAGCAGAGCCGACGCGCCAGCTCATCGCGCCGGTCGGCGCAAGCGAAGCAGCCCCAACTGCAAGCATTGGCGCCGGACGTGGCGGCGCAGTTGGAGGCCGGCGAGTACTCGTCTCCCTTGCTACTCGCCTTACGCCAATCGTTGGGCCTCTCACAGGCGGCGGCGGCTCAGTCGCTCGGCGTCTCGCGGGGACTCGTCGCCGATGCCGAGCGTGGGCGGCGAGCTGGCCAACAGACACTCTCGCGTTTGATTGGTGGCCTGCGCCGCGTGCGCGCCGAATGCGAAGAGGCAGCGCGCAAGAAGGCCGACACAGCCTAGACAGGCATACGTGGCCTGGCTCACGCGGTTCCCCTCACCCCCGGCATCTCCGGCGCGCTCCAGGGAAGAGAGACCGCTCCTGCCCCCCCCCCCCCGACTACTCTTCCCGCCTCTGCTTGCGTGCCTCGCGTGCGATGGACACGAAATAGTCGTGCATCCGTAGGTCGTCGGTGAGCTCGGGGTGAAAGGCTGTGGCGAGGAGGTGCTGCTGCCGCGCCGCCACAATACGTCCGTCCGGTAAGCGAGCCAGCACCTCGGCCGCCGGCCCCACCGCTTCAATCAGCGGCGCGCGGATAAACACGGCGCGGAACGGCGGCTGCCCAATCACGGACAGGTTCAGTTCGATCTCGAAGCTCTCGCGCTGGCGGCCAAAGGCGTTGCGCTGGACACGGATGTCCATCGCCTCAAGGAACACCTGGTCGGGTAACGCTCCGACCACATTGCGCGCCAGAAAGATGAGGCCGGCGCACGTGCCCCAGACTGGCCAATTGGCAGCCAACCGTTCCTGAAGCGGCGCCACCAAGCCCCAACGCACTGCCAGCTTCCCAATAGTCGTGCTCTCACCACCGGGAATAATCAGGCCGTCGAGGCCTTCCAGGTGGTCGGGCAAGCGCACCTCGCGCGCCGATACTCCTAGGCGGGAGAGCGCGGCGACGTGTTCCGCAAAGTCGCCTTGGAGGGCCAGCACGCCGATAGTAGTGTTGTCTCGATCAGTCATCACCACCGCTCAAAGGGCCGTCCACGCACCGACGCTATGCTTGCCCTGATCCAGCCGCCAGCCCGCAGGCTAGGCGCTGTTGACATTTCCCGGTCATTCCCGCTTGCGCGGGAATCCAGAGCGGGGGCGCTGGCTGCGGCCCCAGGCGCCTGGATTCCGGCTTCCGCCGGAATGACGAATGGGGTTGGGGGCAGCAGTCCTGGAGCACCTCCTACCAGCCCCGCTTGGCCAGCAATTCGTCCGGCTCCAGCGTCCCCAACTCGATCCCGGGCATCGCTGCGCCCAGCCCTTTGGACACCTCCGCCAGAATCGGGGGATCGTTATAGTGCGTAGTCGCCTGGACAATCGCCCGGGCCATCCGCTGCGGTTCTTCCGACTTGAAAATCCCCGAGCCGACGAAGATACCATCCACCCCCAGCTGCATCATCAGGCCAGCGTCCGCTGGGCTTGCTACACCGCCGGCAGCGAAATTGACGACCGGCAGGCGGCCGGTACGATGGATTTCCTCGACCAACTCGTAGGGCGCCCCAAGCTGCTTGGCCTCGGCCATCAGCTCGTCGGCAGAGAGGCCATGAATGCGGCGGATCGCTCCGAGCACCAGACGAGCGTGACGCACAGCCTCGACGATGTTGCCGCTGCCGGCCTCGCCCTTCGTGCGGATCATGGCCGCCCCTTCACCAATACGCCGTAACGCCTCGCCGAGGTCGCGCGCGCCGCACACAAACGGCACCTTGAAAACGTGCTTGTTGATGTGGTGCGACTCGTCTGCCGGCGTGAGCACTTCCGATTCGTCAATGTAATCAATGCCGATTGCTTCGAGGACCTGCGCTTCGACAAAATGCCCGATCCGGGCCTTCGCCATCACGGGGATGGTGACCGCCTCCTGGATCTGGGTAATCAGCTCCGGATCGCTCATCCGCGCGACCCCCCCGTGGGCGCGGATGTCCGACGGCACCCGCTCCAACGCCATCACAGCGACGGCACCGGCGTCTTCAGCAATGCGGGCGTGCTCCGCCGTCACCACGTCCATGATGACACCGCCCTTGAGCATCTGGGCCAGCCCCTTCTTAAGGGTCCAGCTCCCAGTCGCGCTATCAGCTGCCTGCCCATTCCCTGAGGAAGCTGCCTGTTCAGTCATGGGGTTCTCACCTCCCTAGCCGTGCTTGGCCGCGCCTGACCCCAGCATCAGACACGCTTGCGCTTCTATTCTACCGCTGTTTCTCCCGAATCGGTAGCCGGGGGACATTGTTGGCCTGTGTGCCAGTAGACGAGCCATCCGTGGGGCACTGCTCGGAGAGCAAGCCGGCGACAGCGAGGCGCCGGCCGGGGCGCCGCGAGGGACTACCGCTCGGACTTGCCTAGATCGTCAATGTCGAGCTTCTCGATGAAGTCGCGGAAGACATCGAGCCGTTCATCCTGCTCGATCTGCTCGCCCTCGCCCCGGTCCGCTTCTTCGGCCTCAGCATCGCGTGCGTCGCTACCGACCCGCTCGAGCACCGAGTCTGCGACGTAGATCGGCACTTCTGCACGCACGGCTACGGCTATAGCGTCGCTCGACCGGGCGTCAAGCTCGACGTGGCGCCCATCAACATCCAAGACAATGCGGGCGTAAAAGGTCTCGGCGAGCAGTTCGTTGATGAGCACGTGGATAATCTGGCCATTGAGGGCCGCGATAGCATTGACAAGCAAGTCGTGGGTGAGGGGCCGTGGCACCTCGGCCTTCTGGAGCTTGATGTAGATGGCCTCAGCCTCGGCCGGGCCAATGATGATGGGCAGAATGCGGTCGCTATCCGGTTCCCTGAGCACTACCATCCGAGACGAGCCATGGATGTCTACGCGGATGCTATCAACGACCATCTCGACCATCGTCGCCCCTCAGTGCCTGGGCACTGCCCCTCTACCGCCAGCGGCAGAGCTAACACCACCGTCGGCTTCTACCATGCCATTGTAGACCCTGCTGCCGTGTGACCGCAACGCGCCTGGGCGCTTTGTCGCCGTGCTCAACTTGCAGCACTCGCCTGTGGCTCCTCATCCAAGTCGAAGGCGGCATGTAAGGAACGAGCAGCGCGGGGAACGTCAGCTTCGGGAATCAGACAGGTAATACGGATCTCGCTGGTCGTGATACTCGTGATGTTGACATTGGCTCCGGCCAGCGCCCCAAACATGCGGGCGGCATACCCTGGTCCGAGGGACAAGCCCGACCCCACAATGCTGATCTTGGCGAGGTCGGCGGAAGCGTGTACGGTCTTCGCGCCAACTTCCGCGGCCACCGGGCGCACGACGGCGGTAGCCTTTTCCAGATCATCACGACCGACTGTAAAGGAGAGATTCGATTCCTTCTCGCGGTCCACATTCTGCACGATGATGTCAACGTTGATCGCTGCTTGCGCGAGCGCATCGAAGACTGCAAAAGCGATCCCCGGCCGGTCGGGCACGGCAGCCAGTGTCACCCGGCCAACATCTACGTCGTGGGCAATCCCCCGCACGCGCTGGCGAGCTTCAAGCGCCATATCGTCACCTCGACTAATCAGCGTTCCCGGTTCAGCAGAAAAACTTGACCGCACTACAACAGGCATACCATACACGTCCCCTAGCTCTACGGCGCGGGGGTGCATCACGCGAGCGCCGTGGCGAGCCAATTCGAGCATCTCATCCGAGCGAATCACATCGAGCTTGCGCGCGGTCGGTACGAGCCGTGGGTCAGCGGTATACACCCCCTCGACATCCGTATTGATTTCGCAGTACTCGGCGTTGAGGGCCACGGCGAGGGCGACAGCGGTGGTGTCCGATCCACCACGACCAAGGGTAGTGACATCCATATCGTCCGTCATTCCCTGAAAGCCGGCAACAACGGGGATTGTGCCATGCTCCAGCTCGCGCAGCATCCGCTCGGGATTAATCTCGACAATCTGGGCCTGCCGAAAGGCCGCGTCCGTCCGGATGCCGGCCTGGGGCCGGTAAGCGCGACGGCCGGCAGACCCAGGCCCCGTAGCGCCATGGCCATCAGCGTGCATGATATCGTTTCGCCAGTGGAGAGCAGCAGGTCAAGCTCGCGGTCGCTAGGCTCGGCGCTGACCTGCCGCGCCAGGGCGATCAGCTCGTCGGTGGTATCGCCCATAGCGGAGACCACCCCCACGACTTGGTGGTCGGCCTGGGCGGTCTCTGCGATGCGCTGGGCGACCCGCTGGATGCAGTCGGCATCGGCCACCGAGGAGCCGCCGTACTTCTGCACCAGAATAGCCATTGTACCCCTTACAGTGTGTCTTTGCTGCAAGTGCAGAGTGTAACGGCCTCGGCAGACAAGCGCAAGGAGGTCGGCAAGCTGTTGCCAATCAACACCCTTCAACGGCCACGACAGACAAAGCGCAGCCCTTGAGGTACACTTCCGGGCAGGGTCTCATGGCGTCGGCCACTGGAGACCCACGAACGGAAATGGAACCAGCAGAACCTCCCAGTCTCCGGCAACCGGACAGTGGCTATGGCAACGCCTCTGCGGCCCACGCCGCCGGCTCGTTCTGCGTCGGCACAGGATGGTGGTCGGGACTCGCTGGCACCGGCCAGCGCCCGCGTGGCTGGGCCGCGGCCGGCTGCCGTCCGGGTGATCGAGCACGGTCCGGTCGTCTGGGTTGATGTCCGCCAGCCGGATGGTCCGGCGCTGGCCTGGCTGCGGAGCCGCTTCAGCTTCCACCCCCTCGACATCGAGGACCTGACGACGCGCTCCCAGCGCCCGAAACTAGACGTGCATGACGAGTACCTCCTGCTGGTGCTGCACTTCCCGGTCTACGACCGCCGAGCGCAAGTATCCACCCCGTCCGAGGTACACGTCTTTCTGGGCGCCGATTACCTTGTGACGGTACACGACAGTCGCCTCAAACCAATGGCGCGGCAATTCGATCAGGCCATAGCGGACCCGGAGGGGGCGCTGGCCCTGCTTGGTCGTAGTCCGGCGCACGCTCTTTACCGTCTGTTGGATCAGCTGGGTGACTATCTCTTTCCTATCTTCAACAAGGTCGGTGGCCGGCTGGATGCGATTGAGGCCAAGTTGTTCGAGCAGCCAACCCGGCTGCTCGTCTACGAGATTTCGCTCGTCCGCCGGGACATCATCGCCTTGCGCCGGATGCTACGGCCCATGCTGCCCGTGATGGCTCGCCTCGAAGGTGAGGAGATTCCGCAGCTGCCGCCGGCGCTCGACCTCTACTGGGGCAACATTCTGGACCACCTAGAGCGCGCCGCCGATATTCTGGCGGACTATCAGGAAGTGATTGACGGTCTGGCCGCGACGAGCGACAGCCTAGCGACCCAGCGCACCAACGAGGTGGTCCGCGCCCTGACGATCATCTCCACCATCATGCTGCCCCTGGCGGTCATTTCGGGGATTTACGGCATGAACATCGCCGGCTTGCCCTTCGCCCGCCCCATCCCTGGGCCGCGGTGTACGCGGGCGCCCTGATGATCGTGGTCGGCGGCGGCATGCTGGCGCTCTTCAAGCTGCGCCGCTGGATCTAATCGCTCCGAGAAATAGTGGGGTGGATCGTGGATACCCGTGCCGACCACCAGCTAACGGTGTGGGCCGGCGTGGTGAGCGGAGCACGTATTCGGCTAGACCATATCCCAGCTACTGGCGTCTTCTGTTGTCCTCAGACTCGCCCATCAATGTTCAACTTCTAGGAACCGGATTTAAGTCCTTTGGTGCTGGCAGGCTCTCGCAGGCTCGTCCATCCTGATCCCGGCCATCAAGTCGGTTCGGGTCGCTAGGATCGGCACGGAGCACGGCCTGCGCCTGCGCTTGGTTCTCAAAATCACCACAGTTGAAGGCGTCGCCCTTGCCAATGTAGTTCGCCGGGTCAAATCCAACCGGCACCGATGTCGCCGCCGGGGCAGGCGTTACCGTCGGCGCTGGTGCCGTCGCTGGAGCAGGCGTTACCGTCGGGGACGGCACTTGTGCAGGAACTGCGGCGGCCGTTGGCTGAGGCTGGCTATCCGCACCGCACGTTGCCAGCATCTCCTGTAATGCTCCGGCCTCGGCTGGCGTCACGGAGAGGCCCCAGGTGTTCTTCACCCGGACCCAATCAGTGGCATACTCGCACCAATAGGACCTGTTCGCAGGCTTCCAAGCCTCTGGCCCCCTGGACCCCTTGGATCTGTTCGCACTAGCCGTCACGGCGATGAGATGGTCGGGGTCATCAAGACTGTTTGCGTACCGTCGCTTCCGCTCCGTAACCCAAGCCCAGCCCCCGGAGTCGTGAGCCTGTTTCAGCGGCACGAGGTGGTCAATGTCCAATTCCCCAGGAACCGTGACGGTGGTGGCTGTAAACACCCCGAACCACTGCCCGGTAGCAACATCGCACTGCCGAGTAGTCTTGAAAGTCACCGTGATCAGGCTTTCCTCGATCAGCACTTCCTGCCGCGTGTTCTGGCAGTCGTCATCAGCATCTATCCAACTGCCCCATTCAGCGCGGTTGTAGGGCGGCAGGTCCGGCCGGATCGTAGCGATGGGCGGCAGAGTGCTGGCAGCAGCACGCGGCGGTACCCGCGTCGCCGTAGCCGGCACAGGTGACGGAGTGACTGGCGGCTCGGTCGCCGTTGGCGCTACGGTCGCCGTGGGAGGTACCATCGTCGCAGTTGGCGGAATAGCGGCAGCCGGAATGGCCGTCGGCGTGTCCGGCACCTGCGTCGCCGCTAGCGAGGCGGTGTCGCAGTGGGAGGTGCTACTGTCGCGGTAGCCGGAATGGCCGTCGGCGTGTCCGGCACCTGCGTCGCCGCTGGCGGGGAGGTGTAGCGGTACGTCCGGGGCCACCTCTCACCGTAGACACGTCCGAGGGGCAGGCGACTAGAAGCAGGGCGACTAACAAGACAGCAATTACATGCACATGGATACTTCGCATAGCTCACCGAAACCCACAAGGAACTAGCGGCTGTATCAGCCAGACTGGCTGACAGGATACACTACCACAGCACATCCCCTATTGCGTCGCTCCCAGTCCCAAAGCCGTCCCGGGGCCGTTGTCTTTCCCCCACCCCCCGCCGATATGCTCTCCTGACGGGGATTGGCAGATGCAAGAACTTCCTGGAGCACCGGGCACCGCCCGGCAGGGACGCACCGGCACCAGCGTGCCGGCCACCCGTGGTGGCGTAGCCACCCAGCCGAGGGCACCGGGTCATGGCCGACCTCCCGCCGCCCAGCGCGCGGCGGGGCATGGCCGTCTGAGTGCCGCTTCTAAGGCACCGGGTGCTGACGTACCCCTCGCCAGTACGGCGGGGGCGCCGGGTCAGCACTGTCTGAGTGCCGTGCCGAGGGCGCCGGGTCATGGCGAACGCCACTCGCCGCCTGAGTGCCGGCCATGACCGTCCGCGCGCCACCCGCACCGGGTGCTGACGTACCCCTGGCCAGCACGGCCAGGGCGCCGGGTCAGCACCGTCTGCGTGCCGCCCGCGCCACCACGGGTCCCGCGCCCGGACCCAAAGGCCCGGGTCATGGCCGACCCCTCGCCGCGCAGTCGAGCGCGGTGGGGCATGACCGTCCGTGCGCCACCCTCACGGCACCGGGTCATGACGTACCCCCGGCCACCACGGCCGGGGCGCCGGGTTATGACCGTCTGCGTGCCGTGGCTATCGCCACCGCAGCCTTGCCGGCCGGCCTGCGCCGGCTGTGCCAGGGAGTCTTGCCCCGCGTCCCTGCCAATCCCCGCATCTTGATCTACCCGCAGTCCCACCGTTTCAACCGTCATTCCCGCGAAAGCGGGAATCCACGTCCCCTCGTTGCTACGGGGGGGCCACAGGGGGGCTACGCACCGGCAACCTGCGTTGCGTACTCCCAGACCCCCACCCGCCTACTGTCCCACCCCACCACCCACCAAGTGCATCCTGCCGTCCAGGTACCGCCCCACCCGCGGTCTTGCTCCACCGTGGACACGGGCTTCCCATGCCAGAACCACCCCCGCGCGCGCCCTCCCCAATCCGTCTGCCGTAAAATTCCAGCCGTGTCAGCGAGTAACAATCAGGTCACTGTGGGAACTACTGACTTGGCTAGCCAGGTCTGAGGACGATTAATGAAGGTGGAGCCGGGGTGGCAAGGGTCACCCCAGACCCACCATCAGTCACCCCGCGCTAGTCGGCGGCGGGAGGCTCGAGCACCGAGACATTCTCGCCAATGAGCAGGACACCCGGTGAGCGGCTGACAAATCCAAGTGTGCAGATTGTAACGATGATGTTGAGCAAGTGTCGGAAGATGTTCCACTTGTCAGGAATGACAAAGACGAGGCGGTAGCCTGCATCGTTGAGACGGACAATGTCGCGCTCAACCGCTTTGCCTTGACTCTCGCCACCCAGCATCGCGGCCCAGCCAGAGCGGGCCGTCACCCGCTGCGTGACATTGATGTTCTTGCCTCGCACCATGGTGTATTCCCCTTTCTGTTCCTGCCGGACCCGGCGCCGCAAGGGAGAGGTGCCCCCTTGTGGTAAGCGGTGCTAGTACCACCTAGCACGATTCGCCAATGGACCAGCAAGATGGTGCCATACTGCGCCGCCTTCCCTTACCGGCTGATTCGTCGGCTGCGGCGACTATACAAACAGGTGCAGCGCTGCTACGTGTTGCTGATACTACACCGCCGCCACGGCGCGCTGTCAAATCCGCCGCGCACATGGGCACCGCGACACCGTGGAGCGAGCCGTGGGGCGCTGGCAAGCTGCAAGTCCTCAGCGCCGCCCAGACGGTGATCGCCACGACCCCTACGGTCACACCGACACCTACGATCACTCCCACGGTCACGCCGACCCCGACCGTGACGAATACCCCCACGCCTACTGCTACCCTTACCCCCACCGCTACGAGCATGGCGATGGCGACGGCGACTACCGCGCCTGCTCCGATCTCACCACCTGCACCATCCACAGGTAGCCAGACAGCGCCACCGCCCCGGCCGGCGGCTTCGCCAGTGGCTGTACTGGTGGGTGAGCTGCGCTGGGATCACCGGGCGTCTCCACCGCATCCCAGCTACCGGACCGCTATCACGGTGCGCTTCTATCCCGCTGGCAGCGATCCGGTCAGCAGGTCGGCGCGGTTCACGGTCAAAACCGAAACGGACGACCACGGGCGCTTTTGGGTCTCGCTCGGCGGCGTGAGCGACGAGACGTTCGATGTCAACGTCAAGCCCGCCGGCGGCCTGAGCCGTGAGAAGCGCGGCGTGCGTCTGCGACGGACCTCCCCGCGTACCGTGCGCTTTGGAGCCGTCAGCGACGGTGACTTGGATGGCAATGACCGCATTGATGCCCAAGACGCCGCGGCGCTACGCTCGCGCTTCGGTCGTTTTGCCGGCGAGTCCGGCTATACCACCACGGCCGACTTCGACCGCGACGGTCGCATCACGGTGCTGGACTGGGCACACATAGCGCGGCGCCAGGGGCGGCAGGGACCGGAGCTAGTCTCGTGAGGCCACACGAGCCTGAGACCAGCGGACAAGGGCCTCTCAGGATGCTATGATGGGATTGACTGCACGCTGCTCGAAGGAGGGTTGAGTGGCCCTTAAAAAAGAAGCACGAGAACAGATTTCCCAAGCCGTCAACGCGCACGCAGACTCGATGCGAGCTTGTGCCGTCTGCGGTCATAAGGCCTGGACCCTCGCAGATGGGATGCTAACACTTCCTGTTCGGGACAGTCTGGATGTGCTCAACTCTGGTGATCGGGTGCTTCCCTCGGCAGCCATCGTCTGCGACAACTGCGGCAACACCCACCTGCTCAACTTGCTTGTTCTGGGCCTAGGTCACCTCTTGGAAGAGAGCAGCTTGCCGTAGCGATGGAAAGACGCGAGTCCAGCCGCCCTTTCGTCCCTACTGAAAGCCGGGTCACACCCATCACAGTGGCGGTTGTGCCGAGGCATGTCGAGGTCTACCAGCTCCTGGGCGAAGAATTGGATGCTATTGCCAGTGGCGCACACTCAGTCCAGTTGACACTATTCGGAATCTCAATCGGTGCGCTGGTCACACTCGCTATCACCCTTGGTACCGGCCAAGTCACCTCTGTGCTCGCGTTCGCCGGCTTTGTGGGCGCTTCAGTCGCCGCGATTGGCCTGAGTACCCTTTTCGGGATACTTGCCCTGCGTGATTGGCACCGTCACCAAGCACTCATAAGGAATATCAAGCAAGAGCGAAGAAGATGATCTTGTACTACTAGCGGTCATCGCGCTCAGAGTGGCATCTTCTTCCCGCCACCTGCGTAGAGTTTCTGGCCAGTGAGCCACCGCGCTTGTTCCGAGGCCAGGAAGACAATCACATCGGCTACGTCTTCTGGCTCGCCCAGCCTGCCCAGCGGAATACCCGCTGCCACTCTCGGCTCGGATTCGGGCGGAATGTAGCCCGTCTGAGTTGGCCCTGGCGCCACGATGTTCACAGTGATCCCGTAGCGAGCCAACTCGGCGGCAGCAGAGTGGCTGTAGCTCTCTAGCGCGTATTTGCTCGCTGCGTATGCCACGTTTCCGGGGTGACAGGACGCCGCGTCGGTGCTGAGATTGACAACCCGGCCCCAGGTAGCACCGCGGTCCACGTGCCGACGCGCATACTCGGCCATCATCAGCGCCACCGCACGGCTATTGACCGCGAAGTGTTGGTCGTGACTCTCGACAGTGCTGGTGGCGAGAGTCCGGGAGAACACCTTTTCGCGATCTTTAGCCGTCACGTCTTCCGCGGGAGTGAAGGTCCCCACCATGCAATGAGCAGCGTTGTTGACGAGCACATCTACCGGGCCAAAGGCGGCCTCCGCTCGATCAAACAGCGTGGGGATGGTGCTGGGATCACTGAGGTCCGCTTCCCACGCCTCCGCTTGGCCGCCGGTCTTGCGGATAGTCGTCAGGACCTCATCGGCGGACATCGCCTGGCGCGAGCGATAGAGCGCTTCGCCCGGCGCACTCAGGTCGCTCCCATCCGTAGGCTCCTGCTGCAAGCGGAGATAGTGGATGAAGACCGACGCACCCTGCGCGGCGAAAGCTCTGGCAGTCGCCGCTCCGATACCGTGGTTGGCACCCGTGACAAGCACAACTCTGCCTTGTAAGCCAGGATTTATCATATTCAGTTCTCCTTTGTTTGATGGGTGGAAGCATGTGGAACTACTGTGAGTGTCCTGACCACAGAAGAAGCCCGAGGAGACGACGACAGGGACGGCAAGAGGCTGTGGCTGCAGAAGGAATAGGCGCTCTTGCGTGGGGAGTGAGGCAGGGGCCTCAGCCTACCGGCCGCCGATACTCTTACGATAGCTCTGCCGCAGCACGGCAGTCACCGCAGTTGGGATTCCGGTTGGTCAGGGCACGATGGCCGGCCTAGCGCACGTTCACTACTCCAGACGACCCGCGAGGTCCCGGACTGGTGGCGGGCGGCTATCTCGTTGTGGGTAGCAACCACCAGCCCAGAATGGGCCGTTACCCCAGAGCAATGATAGCAGGCGAGATGGACGACTTGGCGTTAGGGCGAGGGGGCTGGGCCGGGTAGAGAGACGATACGCACGTCGAGCAGGTACGGCCGGCCGGCCGCAAGCGCCTCGTAGGCGCGGTCCACCGCAGTCGGGAGCGCGGCTGCCGTCTCGACATGCTCACCCGCGGCGCCGAGCGCCGTGGCGAGCCGGTCGTAGCGCGTGGGCAGCAGCACGGTCTCGAAGACCCGGTCCTCACCGTAGCGGTCAATCTGCTGGTGCCATTCGGAACCCCAGCGAGCGTCGTTGCCGACGACGATCAGCACCGGCAGGTGGTACCGCACTGCCGTATCCAGCTCCAGGGCGTGATAGCCGAAACCGCCATCGCCGGAGAAGGCGACGACGCGCGCCGCCGGCCGGGCGAGCTTCGCCGCGAGCGCGAACGGCACGGCCGTACCGATGGAGCCATGCTTGCCATTGAGCACGACTGTCGCCCCCGCGGCTCTGGCGCTGGCCGTGGCCAGGCGTGCCCACTGGCCGAACTCTCCACCATCCGAAATCACACAGTCCCCCGGCCCAAGGCGAGCCAGCACCGCCCGACAGACCGTGAGCGCATGGATGCCGTCCCCGGAGGGAGGCTGATGATCGTCGCGGGGATCGTCGGGCAGGCTGGATTGCCACCACGAGCGGCGCTGCCAGGCGCGGCCGGCAGCGGCGGCGGTGAGTTGCTCCAATCCACGCCGCGCGCCAGTGCGTAGGACAACGCTGGCCGCCGCAGTTGCCGGCTCCTCCGGGCTGGCAATCTGAGCCACGCGGCAACCGGGAGCCAGCGCCTCGGGAGACACGAATCCCACCGAGAAGTCGGCTGGGCCGAGCAGCAGCACCGCGTCGGCTCGTCGTAGCGCCCCGGCCACACCCGGCTGTGCCGGATCGTTCAGGCCGCGCGGACTTTCGACGATAACGCCGGGAATCCCCGTCAACTCCAGAAAGGCGTCGAGGTCGCGCCTGGCTTGTCCGCGGCCCAGTGAGGGACGAGCGAGCACCAACGGCCGCGCGGCCTCCGCGAGCAATGCCACAGTAGCCTCGGCGGCTGCAACCTCATCAGCATCCCCTAGCGTCCCCTGCCGGAGACTATCGGATGCCGCTCCCGCCTCCCCAGCTACCGCTGCGGCTTGGATATCGGTGGGGATGGTGACATGCACCGGGCCGGGTGGGTCGGCAGCAGCCAGGCGCAGGGCAGCGGCAATCAGCTGCGGTAGTGTCTGGGGATCGCTGGCACGCCACGCCGCCTTACAGACCGGCGCCGCGAGACCGACCTGGTCTTGCTCCTGAAAGGCGCCCTGTCCTGCTTGCGCGAGGGGGCTACTGCCACTCAGCCACAGCAACGGCGACTCGGCCGCGCCGGCGACGCCGGCCGCCACGGCGCCATTGGCATGACCCGGCCCGGCCGTCACCAGGAAGACGCCGGGCTGGCCGGTCAGACGGCCCCAGGCGTCGGCCATGTGTCCCGCCGCAGCCTCATGGCGCGTATGGATCAGCTTGATCCCGGTATCGAGCAGCGCATCGTACAGGTCCAAAATCTGATTGCCGGAGAGCGAAAATACCCATTGCACCCCCGCATCGGCGAGGGCACGCGCGACTGCGTTGGCACCGGTGGTTTGCTGCATAGTCCTCTCTCGGCGGACGGAATGGCGGGCAACCCGTCGGCGGCCACCCTGGTCCGGGGACTCAGTATAACGCGGCGCATAGCGCCTCACCCCCCGGCCCCCTCTCCACGTGTGGAGAGGGGGAGACGGTCGGAGGCGGGCGGGGGAGGGTCACGAGCGTTCAGTCAATCCGGTAGTGTCGGAGCGCTGCTGCGTCTAGCTCCACTCCGAGGCCCGGTCCGGCCGGCACCTGGAAATGGCCCTGCTCCGCCGGCAAGGCGCCACCAATCAGGTCGTTCTCATGGATGAACGGCAGCTCGTCGGAAGCGAGCGTGGCCTGCTTGAGCGTGCAGCCGACGTGGACGGCGAAAGTGGCCTGGATGCCTAGCGACAAGCCGGCGATCTGGTGCCAAACCGGTATCTGCGCGGCCTCGGCGATAGCATGGCTGGCGAGGATGGTGGCGACGTTCCCGCTCAGGTTGAAGCGGTCCACCGCCTCACCCCGGACTGCCTGGAGCACGTCGTTGGGAGTACTCAGATGGAGGGCCTGCGGGATGTCGAGCTTCTGGCGCAGCAGACGGTACCAGCCGAGGTCATGCTTGAGCACCGGGTCCTCAAAGCATTCGATGTTATACGGCTCCAGCTCTCGGGCCAGTCTGACCGCCGTGGCAACGTGCCGAAACTCGGTGTTGGGATCGAGCAGGATCGCATAGTCGGGGCCGGCGGCTTTGGTAATCAACTCGGCTTGGCGGACTGCGTCCCAGGAGCGTGCCTTGAGCTTGTGTACCCGAAAGCCTTTGGCAACCGCCTGCTCGGCCTCCCGCGCCGTCGCCTCCGGGGGCATGTGGCAGGACCAGTAGGCAACCGGCACGCGCTCACGGTGCTGGTCCCCGATCAAGCGCCAGACGGGTACGCCCAATGCTTGGCCGGCCAGGTCGTAGAGGACCGACTGAAAGGGAGAGGCATAGGACTGCAAGGGCAGCGTCAGCGGGTCGGCGCCCAGGAACGTCTCGGCCGTCTGCTCCACCGCGGACTTCGCGGCGCCCCAAGCCTCGCCCAGCCCGACCAGACCGTCGTCGGTGCGGACCTGTACCACGACGAAGGGCGGGTTAGCCCAGTTCACCGCGCGGACCGGAGCAATGTAGGGCACGTCTACGACCGCAATGTCAATCGCCGTAATCCTCATCGCGCTACCCTCCTCACCGACTTATACCAATTGGTAGTGCTGCCGCCATCTATGAATTCGCTAGTCCTGCCCGCGGCCGCCCTGCCGATACGCAATCTTAGCCGCCCCGCCGCTCCGGGAAGGCACAGGCATAGTCGGAACCGACATTGGCCCGCTCAATCTGCCATTGGGGCGGGTTGAGCGGATCGTCGGTCAGGATGGTGCGCTGGAACGCCTGAATGATGATCCGCCGACCCTTGTCCTGGCCCTTGTCCACCAGCGCTTCCAGCGGCTCGGTGATGGGTAGCCCGACGTCGTGCAGCCAGCCGCCGGGGAAAAGGTCTTGCCGATTGATGTACTCCCAAAACCACGGCGCGACCACGTGACCCGGGGCCGGCGACAGGTCGGCGGTGAAGGGGATGAACACCGATCCGTCGGCGAGCACCGCAGTCAGGCCGGTGAAGCCGGCGGGTGGCTCGATCCGCTCCTCGGGCGCCGCTCGCGTGCGTAGGTCTGCATACGTGAGCGTGGAGGTATCGCCGCCGATGGGCAGTTGTACCCCGGCTTGCAGCAGCTCATCTACCAGCAGGCCATATTGGAAGCGCCACTCCGGGGGCAGCGCGGTGTTGGCACTATGGTCCTCGAGGCGTCCCTTCTCGAAGAGCTGGACCGGCAGACCGTTCAAGACACCAGCGGCGCTCAGGGGTCGCCCCAGCAGCCGTAGACCGTCTTGCTCGGTGTAAAACTGCTCGAACATCGGCGCTGGACCTTCCAAAGGGAAGACTTGACACTGCGTTGCGCCTACCGTCACGGTCAAGCCTCGGGCCTCGTGGAATGCGTTGGTACCGGCAGCGGCAATGATGGTCCGATGACGGCTTTCGCGAGGGATCGAGACCGTCAGCGGGCCAGCGGGCGCTGCCTTCAGCCGGAACGTCAGCCGTACCAGCGGAAAGCTACCGCTTGGGAAACGGCCGCCCAACGCGCCGGCAGCGTAGAGAAGCCGCCCGGCCGCAGCGTCGAGTGCATTGCTGAGGTGATAGGTCAGCAGTCCGGTAGGCTGTGCCGACACGACCTCCAGGTACACCGGATCATAGGCAATCACCACCTGCGCGCCTTCGACCTCAGCAGCAGTTTCTACTACCACCTCGACATTGAACACACCGCCGACCGCTGCCGCCACGGACGCCGGCCGGAAGAGGACATCCGCCGTGCCGGCTGGCGGCGCGGCTACCACTGGCGCCGAGAAGCCCACGAGCGCCACTAGAACGGCTACGAGGAGCAGGAGACTGAGGCGCCCCCGCAGCGATTCCCCACGGAGCGACAGAAGGGCTACGCTCACTGCTCCAATCTCACGTTCAGAGGCGGTTGCTCGATGGTAGCACACGCCGGCGCCGGCAGGCGCAACGTCAGGGCAAACGGCCGTCCGCCCCGACAAGACAAGTGGTGGCTCTCGGAGGTCGGACCACCCTACCCGACGTTTCGGCCGCCGTAACCCCCATTACTTGCCTTCTGTACGCACTCACGCTAAGGTGTTCCTGGAGTGACATGGGCGACGCGACGATGTTTCGCCGGCGCGGAGCCTGCTCGCCGGTGGGTGGGCAAGACAGTGGATGAGAGGAGAGGAGCATGCGAATCTTTCTGGACACAGCCAACATTGACGAGATTCGGCAAGGCGTCCGCTGGGGTGTCGTGCATGGTGTCACGACCAACCCCTCGCTCGTCGCCAAAGAGGGCGTCACCTTCCGCGACCGGGTGCTCGAAATCTGCGACATCGTAGCTGGGCCGGTCAGCGCCGAGGTCACGGCGACCGATGCGGAGGGGATGATCGAACAGGGTGAAGACATCCGCACCTGGCACCCGAACGTGGTGGTGAAAATCCCCACCATTCCCGAGGGCTTGACCGCCATCAAGGCGCTCACGGATCGTCCCGACCCGATCACGATCAACGCGACCTTGATCTTCTCTCCGAACCAGGGATTGCTCGCCTCCCTGGCCGGCGCAACCTACGTCAGCCCCTTCCTGGGACGCCTCGATGACATCTCGCACGATGGCATGGCGGTCGTCAGCGACCTAGCCGAGATCTTCCGCGTGCAGGGCATCCGGACCCAGGTCCTCGCGGCCAGCCTCCGCGCGCCCCTGCACGTCGTGCGCGCGGCCAAGTGTGGCGCTCACGTCGTCACGCTGCCGTTCGCGGTGCTGGAGCAGATGATGAAGCATCCGCTGACGGACATCGGGCTGGAGCGTTTCCTGGCCGACTGGGAAGCCAGCCAAGCCCAGGCTATCTTGCAGCGGGTGTGACAACCGGCGGCCGCTCTCTCGCCCTACGAGAGGGGGTTGCCGCCGCGCACCCGTCATTCCTGCGCACGCGGGAATCCAGGCCGGAGCAGGGGGACATGGATTGCGGCTTCCGCCGCAATGACGGCTCCTCGGCCAGGACAAACGTCACCCAGTCGGTACGTTCAACCACACCCGGTATGCCGGGCAGGCCATCCTTGATGAGTGCCCGCGCCTTGTCAGCTATCCGCTCGACAGCATGAGGGTGCCTGCTGAGGGCGGAATAGTCCGCCGCATTCGTGTGGGCAACGAGATGGTCTCCTCGCTCCTCGAAGAAGTCCATACCCAGAATGGTCAACCCCCTGGCTCTGCAATCCTCAATGAATCTCAGCGCCTCGGGTTGTCGCAGGAGCAGCTCGCTTCCCGCCATCCGCCCCCTAGAGCGGTACTGTTCCTTCAGGTCTTCCTCACGTCCCAACTTGATGTTCCTCTAGGGCCTTCTGAACGCTAGAGCTGCACCGGCTACGCTGCGGCCTGGTCGGCGATGAAGCGCCGGATACGCTGGCGGATTGCGGCGCTGGTTTGCTGGAAGGCCGCTTCCCGCTGTGGCTCCGCAACGCCGGCGGGGTCCGGCAAGGACCAGTGTAGGTGCCGCTGCGCGCCGGGAAAGGTGGGACAAGTGGCGCGGGCGTTGTCGCAGACGGTGATGATGCAGTCGAACGACTGACCGAGAAACCGGCGCACGTCCTTGGGCCGATGCACGGTCAGATCAATGCCCGCATCGCTCATCACTTGTATCGCCAGCGGATGCACCGCCCGTTTCGGATGGGTGCCGGCGCTGAACACCGCGAACCGCTCACCGCCCAGCGTCCGCAGCCACCCCTCAGCCAACTGTGACCGCGCAGAGTTGCCGGTGCAGAGGATGAGCACACGCTGCTTCGTCACCTTTGCCATGATTGCCTATCCTTGATGCAGTTTTTCCCGCAACGGAGACCTTTGCAAAATCGTCATTCCCGCGCAAACGGGAAGGTGGATTCACATTTGAAGTGCAACACGTTGTTCCAGAAGACCGACTTGGCGACCGTGTCGGCGGCGCGGTTTACAGAGCTGGTGCAGTTGTACAATAATACGCCTCGCAAGTGTCTGGACTATCGGACGCCCGCGGAAGTCTTGCGGGGCAGGCCGCGGCGCAGGCGCCCGATCGCGTTCTCAACACCCCCTTTCTGCCAGGGCGCATGGGTGTCAAGAAGAACGTCTCGATGCCCAGCGCATGGAGTTCATGGTGACGAGCGAACTCGGTCCCATTGTCGAAGGTGACCGTCTGGCGCCAGGGGGCGGGCAAGGGCCCAGCAGCCGGGCCAGGACCAGGGCGATGGGGGTGGCCGCTTTCCCTGGGGGCCGGACGGCGAGCAGCAGCCGCGAGTGGCGTTCATGCACGGTCAGCACCGCTTGGCCATAGGTGCGGAACAACATCAGATCAGCCTCCCAATGCCCCGGGGTCTGGCGGTCGGTGGCCGTGGCTGGCCGTTCCGCCAGGGGGCGCCGGAGGTGGATCAGGGCAGCCGGACTGCGGCGGCGCCGCTGCCACTTGGCGCGGGGCAGGAAGTGCCGCCAGGCACGACCCGGCTTCGTGCGCGTGGTCTGGGCGTAGATGAAGCGGTAGATCGTCTCGTGGGAGCAGATCGTCCGGCCCGAAACCGGCCGGCGATCTGCTCCGGCGACCAGCCTTGTTTGAGGCGGGCGAGCACCTGTTCGCGCAGGGCGGCATCGCGGTCGAGGCGGGCACCGCCCCAGCGCCGGGCCCGGGCCTGCTCCTGGGCATACCTCGGCCGGTAGCCCTGCTGGCGGGAGGTGTTGCGCTTCAGCTCCCGAGCAATGGTCGATGGCGTGCGACCCAGAGTTGCAGCGATCTGCCGGAGCGAGCGCCCCTGGGCGTGTAGACGGGCCAGTTCACACCGTTCTTCAATACCAAGCTGCGTGTAGTGGCGTCCTATGGCAACACCTTACTCTAGTGTTGCACTTCGTTTGTGAATCTAGGCCATCAAGCGCAACGTGCCATTGCGCTGACCCTCGGGACGGCTCAACACATTGCGGACAAACTCCGTCACCGCCGCCGCATTGGCCGGCGTCCACTCATACGGCTGGTCAGTGTCTCCGACACCCGTAAGAGTCAATGTGTACGGTCCAACCACCACCACCAGTTGACCACTCGCCTCAAATGCAGAGGTAAAGTCCGGTGCTGGAGGGTGATCGTCCGCTTGGTCACGTGCATTCTGGATACTAAACGCCACAAAGACCGAACCGTTAGACCGAAGTCTAAGAGCGATCAACCAAGTTACATCATTGGAAGCCACAAACGACGAGTCAAGCATGTTCGTGCTCAGGTCGATATCACCATGATCGGCGTTCCAACGGAGTTCACTACTACCCCCATGAGGCTGGTAAAGTGTGATTACCTGTGACAACCCCACAGTGGCCGTGGCTGTCGGCGTCGGCGTGGCCGAGGCCGTCGGGGTGGCGGTGGGCGTCGGCGTCGCGGTCGGCGTGGCCGTGGGTGTGGCCGTGGCGGTCGCGGTGGGCGTCGGCGTGGAAGGTGCGGGAGCACTCGTCATTCGCAGGTCGGTCAGCGCGGTCATCCCCACGGCTCGGTACTGGTTAAGCTCCTCAGGCGTCGCCGCTCTGGCGGTGCCGAGCCACAGCGTAGTAAGCGTCCCCAGCTGGGACCCCGCCGCATAGTTGAAGTACGAGGGCGCTACATTGCCCAACTGGTTGCCGGCCAGATACAGCTCTTGCAGGCGGATCAGCCCCGCAAACTGGCCCGCCGCCACCGTGGTCAACTGGTTATCGCCCAGATACAGCCTTTGCAGGTTGGCCAGCCCCGCGAACTGGTCCGCCGGCAGCGTGGTCAGCCGGTTGCCGGACAGATTCAGCGTTCGTGGGTTCTTCAGCCCCGCGAAGTCTCCAGACTGGAGCGATGCCAACGATTTGCCACGGACATTCAGTGACGTGATTACTGAGAAGTGGGCCGAGGCGACACTTGCACAATCAGAACCCCCCGGGATCGCGGCTACTATGGCGGCGACGACTTTCTGGGTTCTGCCTTGCAGCGGACTGCTGCCGCAGGTGGTCGCCGTCAGTTCGGGCAGGGCCGTAGCCGTGGGCGTGGCGGTCAGCGTGGCTGTGGGTGTGGCGGTGGCAGCCGGCGTCGGCACGGGAGCACCTGTCAATCGCAGGTTGGTCAGCGCAGTCAGCCCCACAGCTTGGTACTGGCTGAGCTCGGCCGGCGTCGCATCTCTGGCGGTGCCGAGGAACAGCGTCGTGAGCGCCTCCAGTTGTGACCCCGCCGCGTAGTTGAAGTGCGAGGGTGCCACATTACCCAACGCGTTGTCGTGCAGATACAACTGTTGCAGGCGGGTCAGTCCCGCAAACTGGTTCGCTGCCAGCGTGGCCAACTCGTTGTCGTGCAAATTCAGCTGTGTCAGGCTGGACAGCCCCGCGAAGTCTCCGGGCCGGAGCATGGTCAAAAGTGTGTTCCCGACATTCAATGTGGTTATTGCTGCGAGGTGGGCCGCGGTGACACTGGCACAGTCAGCAACCCCCGGGACCGCGGCGACGATGGCATCGACGACTTTCTGGGTTCTGCCTTGCAGCGGGCTGCTGCCGCAGGTGGTGGCCGTCGGTTCGGGGATGGGCGTAGGTATGGGGGTTGCGGTGGCCCCGGTCTGTGCCAAGGCCCTCCCTGGCTGCCCCACCGGGCCGGCCGCTGGCAGCACCACTGCCGCGAGCGCGACGACCAGCATCATCCCGGCGAGTAGCAGCGCCCGCGGCGCGCCGGAACTGCGGCGCGAAGCACCATCGCGAACTTTGATACACTATCGACGGGGTCAGCGCAAATTTTACTACGCTATTGAGGGGTCAGTCAGCGACACCGCCGGACGCCAACACGCGAGGTCATTCCGGTGGGCCTGGGAATCGAAAAAGCCCGGCCGCCGCGGCTGATAGGCGCGTGCGTACCGCTACGCTATCACTATGTCCGGGGGGGCATGCGATATTTTCCAGCGGGAGAAGAACGTGCTGCGCCTAGCTCACGGCGAAGAGGACCTTGCCGCTCTGGCCGGCATCGGCGACGGCAAAGGCCTCGGAAGCGTCGTCGAGCGCATAGGTCGGCCCGGTAATGTCCCGCACGAGTAGCCGATGCTGCTGGACGAACGCAAGCATTTCCGGCCACTCGTCAATGTCATAGATCCACGATCCGGCCAGGGTGAGTTGCTTGAGTACGGCCTGCTCGAACACCTTAATCTCGACGGTCGCCTCGGGCTTGATCCCGACAAACACGACCGTACCGCGCGGCCGCGCGGCGTCAATGGCGTTCGTCTGCGCGACGGCGTTGCCGCTGGTGTCAATGGCTGCGTCCACGCCGCGGCCCCCGGAAAGGTCGCGCAGCGTCGCAACCACGTCCTGCTCGCTGCCGTTGACGACCTCGCTGGCACCCATTTGGCGCGCCAAGTCCAGCCGCTCCAGCACGACATCAACCGCGATGACGCGCGCGCCGAGCGCAGACCCGGCCTGCACCGTGCAGAGTCCGACCGGGCCGAGGCCAAACACCGCCAAGGTCGTGCGCGCAGAAACGCCACCGCGCTTCAACGCAGCGTAGCCGGTGCCGTAGTTGCAGGCGAGCACGGTGCCCTCTTCCCAGGAGAAGGCGTCCGGCAGCGGCAGTGCATTCCACGACTTCATCCGCTGGTAGTCGGCATCGGCCCCTTGCGGGATGCGCTCGACCCCTGTCCAGCATTCCTTGGGGCGCCGCGCCCGACATGCCGGGCACTCGCCGCAGCCGCTGATGTGGTAGAGCACCACCCGGTCGCCGACGCGGGGGAGGAACACGCCGGAGCCGACGGCGGCCACCTCGCCGACCGATTCGTGTCCGACGATCTGGTTCGGGCCAGTACGCCCCGGCGTAAACTCGCGGTACCAGTGCAGGTCGGAACCGCAGATGGCCGCCATCCTGACGCGCACCACAATCTCGCCGGGTCCGGGTTCGGGATCGGGGAACTCGCGCACGGCTACGCGACGTGCCTCAGGAACAATAACCCCTCGCATGTGTACTCGCCTCCTTTGCTCCTGGCCTCGCGCTCTTGGCGAGGTCGAGCGTGTACTTCAGCAGCGCCGCGACGCTTACGGCAGATTCTCCAGCGCTTAATCATACTAGCCGGGACCAATAGCAGTGGTCAGTGGTCAGGCCCAAGCATCACCCTGATGGCCGTCACGACCTGCTCGGCCGACAGGAGGCGCATGCACAGCGTATGCCCCAACGGGCAGTCGGCCGGCACGCGGAGGTTGTAGCACGGGCTGCACGGAATCGCGGTCTGCAGCACGTGTGCGCGTGCGCCGGGGACCGGCCCCGTCAGCTCGGGGTTCGTCGGGCCATGGATGGCGACCACCGGCCGGCCGAGCGCAACGGCGAGATGCAGCGGCCCCGTATCGCCGGCCGCGACGACGTGACACCGTGCGAGCACCGCTGCCAGCTCGCCGGGAGTCCGGGTGGCTCCGTCCAACCGCAGCGCCGGGTGGCGCATGGCCGCGACGATGCGCTCGACCAACGGACGCTCATCCGCGCTGCCCAGGAGCGCGATCTGCCCCCCCTCGCCGGCCAATGCGTCGGCAACGTGTGCCCAGCGCGCGGGGAGCCAGCGCTTGGCGGCGCCATTTGCCGCCCCAGGATGGATGGCGACGAGCGGTGCCCCGTGCGGCACGCCGGCGAGCAGGTCGGCGGCGCGCCGGCGTTCGGCGGCCGTCAGCGGAAACGTCAGCGACAGATCATCCGCCGTGCTGCCGTGTTGAGCGGCGGACGCTGCGGCTGAGACGACGCGCACGTTGTACGCCGCCTCGTGCAGTGGCTCCTGATACCGGCCGCCGGGAAGGGCATGCGTGAGTACGAGCGGATCGGCTTCGTCACGGTAGCCGTACCGCAGCGGGGCGCCGCTCAACAGCGCCAGCCGCGCCCCCATCCGCCCATAGCAGCTCAGAACCAGGTCATAGCGTCGCCGCCGGAGCCGGCGCACCAATGCGGCAAAGGAGCGCCACGTCGTTGGCCGGAGCCAGGCTGCCGGCCGGGTGAAGTGATCCGTGTCCTGCACGATGAACCGGTCAACATACGTGAAGCGGCTGAGGACGGCGTATTGATAGCCGGAGACGACGGCCTCCAGGTGTGCCGTAGGGAACAGCCGCCGCGCGGCCCGCAAGGCCGGAATCCAGAGCACCGCATCGCCCAGCAGACCGAAACGCAGCAGCAAGATGCGCTGTGGCGCCGGCCGGCGGCCGTGAGCGGGTGGCCGCCAGCGATCAAGCAATCCCAGCACCCCGAACAGGCGCGCCAAGAGCGCCTCGCTCGCCGTGCGGGCTAGGCGTCCCAGGAGGCGCTGCACGCTCGCTGGCGTGCCTTTCGTGGTCACGAGCCGACACCCTCAGGCATCGGTAGGGCTGCCTTGCTGCCTTGGCGCGTCACCCTCCGTGGCCGCCCACATTTGCAGCGCCGCGGCGATGACCTCCTCGGCGGTGATGTCCGCCATGCAGGGGTACATCGCCTGCTGAGGCGGTGGCAGGTCGAGGTAGCCACACGCGGCACAGGCCCGCGGCGTCTGCACGACGGCATGCGCTTGGCGATCCGCCGCCATCGGCCCATAGGGGCCGAAGAGTACCGGATCGGCGGGGCCATAGAGGCGCACGGTGGGGACACCCATCGCCGCGGCCAGGTGCAACATGCCGTTATCGGGGCCGACAGCGAGGCGGCAGCGCTGGAGGAGGGTCGCCAAGACCCCCACCGATGTCTCCCCGGCAACGATGGCTGCCGGCGTGGCCAGTGCAGCCGCGAGTCGCTCGGCCAGGGGCTTCTCTGCTGCGGTGCCCGTCACGAGACACTGCACGCCGTAGCGGCCGGCAAGATGGTCAATGACCAGAGCCAAGCGCTCCGGCGCCCAGACTTTCGCGGGACTGCCCGCGCCCGGCGCCACGGCGATCACCGGCGGGACGATCTGCCCTGAGCCTGGCAGCGGGGCGTCGAGCCGGTGCAGCGTCCAGAGCCGGGACGCCTCAGCGCGGTCGTCCGCAGTCGGCTCCATCGTCACCGGCAGCGACTGCTGTTCAAGATAACCCTGCCCAAGCTCCGCCAGGGCTATCTCCGCCAGGGCGAGGTTGTCTTCCACGACGTGCTGTGATTCTGAAGGCGGCAGGCCATCCGTCAGGAACGGCGTCGTGGCCGGCGTGGCGTAGCCAAGGCGGCGGGGAATGTGGGCCAGATACATCAACGCCGCCCCCCACCAGAAGTCCGGGCGGAGATTGACGGCCAGATCAAACCGCGCCGCGCGCACCTGGCGAGCCAGCCACCACAGTCGGACGTAGGGGAGGACCCGAGCCAGGGGGCCGGGCGGGTGGGATCGTGCGAAGCCTGGAAACGGGTAGGGCCACACTCTAAACACGCCGGGCAGGCGTTCAGCCACCTCGGCCGACCACGGCCCGGCCATGTAGGTGATCGTTGCCCGGGGACACACGGCATGAATCCACTGCACTGCCGGCGAGGTGCAGAGCACATCTCCCAGATGATCGGGGCGGATGAGGAGCAGGCGCGGCGTGGCATTGGCGATGGGGCCGGGCGGGGGACGCCGCCCCGGCCCGAGGCGCGCAACGAGCTCCAGCGCCCGTTCTCGCGCCCGATTAGGCGGCTCGCCCGCCCGTTCCCGCGCCCGGACCGGCTCGCACATGGCCGTCAAGCGGGCCGCGCGCTGCGCCTCAGCCACGGCCGACCACCAGAGGCGAGTTCGGCATTACCCTTCCCTCACTGGGGGCCACAGGGAGCCTGGTATCCCGCTGGCCCCCTCCCTCGCCCTCCCCCGTACTGACGTACAGGGGAGGGAACGCGCGCCGTCGCCCCCCTGCGGAGCGGGGGGACCATAGGGGGGGCGGTACCTCGCTCCACCCGGTCGCCCTCAGTCTGCAACGAGCCGCTGGGCCACCGCGAGGCCCAGCCGGCCAAACTGCGCCATATGGCCCGGCTGAACACGGTCGGGGGTATCGTGCTCCGAGTGGTAGTGTAGGTCGTCCGGAGCATGGAAGACGAGCGCCGGAATCCCGGCGGCGATGAACGGGGCATGATCGCTGCGGTGCGCTATCTCCACTCCCAGTTGTTGTAGAGTCCATCCCTGCTCCTGCGCGAGCCGGGCGGCAAGCTCCGCCAGCTGGGTGTTACCACCCACGCCGAGCACGTCACCCACCCCAATCATGTCGTAGTTGAGCATCGCGACGAATGACTGTCGCTGCTGCTCGTCCAGCCGGTTCACGAAGTGCCGGCTCCCGTGCAGGCCGGTTTCCTCGGCGCCAAAGGCGACGAAGTACAGGGTCAGGTCGTCGGGAAGCGCATAGGTCGAGAGCACGCGAGCGAGTTCGAGGACGACCGCTGTCCCGGAGGCGTTGTCATTGCCGCCGGGGCTGTCCTGCACAGAGTCGTAGTGTCCCCCGATCAGCAGCGCCCGCGTGCCCCGTCCGGGACGCTGGGCGACCACATTGGCGGTGACCCGCTCGATGATCTCCGACCCGACAGTCACCCGTACCGATACGGGGCCGCGCGCTGCCTGCTCGACAAGGTTTTGGCCCGATTCACCATCAAGACCCAACACCGGCACCGGCATCAGCTCTCCGAGGTCACCGCGGAACGGCCCGGCGCGGTCGTTATAGATAATAACCGCGCCCGCCCCGGCCTCAGCCGCCGCCAAGGCTTTGTCGCGGAACTTAATCTCGCCGTCCCGGCGGATGAGGGCAATACCGCCCTGGAAGCCCTCAGCCGGCAAGTCTTCTGGGCGACCGACACCGGCCGGGATCACCTGACCTTCCACCTCGCCGGCCGGCGAATAGTGCAGGGCACGGCCGGCGATGCTCCCGCCGGCCGCGAGCAACTCCAGCGTGCTGCCATGATCCTCGAACAGGGCAAATTCGACGCTTTGGCGATGGACTTCGTAGCCGTAGGACGCGAGCTGCTCGGCGATGTAGTCCGCTGCCCGATCTGCACCTGCTTCCCCGGCGACACGCGGGCCAATCTCGCTGGCCAAGGCCATAACGTGGGCCATCGCCCGTTCGGCGGAGAACACCGCCGTGGGACGCGGCGTAGGTGATGGCTCCGGGGTGGCGGACGGGGTGACGGTAGCAGTGTGAGTCACCGTTGGAGTAGGCGTTGACGTGAAGACGAGGGTGGGCCGGGGGGGGATCGTGGGGCTTGCGGGTGGAGTTGTCGGCGAAGGCGCTGCCGTCTCGGCGGGCATGGCGAGGACGGCTGGCAGGGGCACCGCCGGCGCCGCCGGGTCCCGCTCGCAGGCGGCGGCCAGCAAGACCAGGCTACCGGCCAGGAGCCACCGCGTCACTGGCCACTGCCACAGTCTCGGCAGGAATCCGCTGCGCTCCGGACCGTCGCAGCCACGAGACGTTGACGATCCTGAAGGCGCTTTCCTATAATTCTTAGTATTCAACTCAACATTAGGTGTATGGCGGAGGTTGGAGGTTGCGGCACTGGTAAGAGCCTCGTGAGAGTCTACCAGCGGCAGCGCTCCCTCCTTGGGCTGAGGTTGGTATGCGGGTCTCGCTGAAGAGCGACTATGGCGTGCGGGCACTGCTCGACCTCGCCGAGCGCGCCGGGCAAGGCCCGGTGCGGTGCGAAACCATTGCTGCCCGGCAGGAAATACCCGAGTCCTACCTCGATCAGCTGCTGTCGGTCATGCGTAAGGCCGGTCTCGTGAGCAGCACACGCGGGCCACGCGGCGGCCATCAGCTCCAGCGTCCGCCGCGCGACATCCGCTTGGCAGAGGTGTTGCTGGCTCTGGAGGGCGAGTTGTTGGCGCCAGCGCCGCCAAATACTGAAACGGCCGACTCGTTACCAAGTGTACGGGTGCAGCGGGAACTCTGGCAGCGTGTACGTCAGGAGATGGAGCGTATCTTGGGCGAGACCACCATTGAGGACTTACTCAACCGACAGCGGGTCCTCAGCGCCCAGTCGCGGTATTACATCTAGGTTAGATTGACATTTTGAGCTATACGGCGGTGCCACCAGCCCCCTGGCGTCATGCCGGCCCTATTCCGTCATTCCGGCGGAAGCCGGAATCCAGGCGCCTGGGCAGCAGCCAGCACACCCGCTCTGGATTCCCGCTTTCGCGGGAATGACCGAGAAATGTCAACGGAACTTAGCAAGATGGCGTCTTTGGGACGGAGCATACAGTAGTGCTCCACACAGAACGGTACAACAATGGGGTGCTCTAGTGAGTGAAGCGCAGTTGGCGGATAGCATCCTGGATCTGATTGGCCACACCCCACTCGTGCAATTGCGGCGCGTTCCCGGCGAGGGGGGGGCGCGGGTCCTCGGCAAGCTGGAGAGTCGCAATCCCGGGGGCAGCGTGAAGGATCGCATTGCCCTGGCGATGATCGAAGTAGCGGAGCAGGAGGGACAGCTCAAGCCAGGCGATACGCTGGTCGAGCCGACAAGCGGCAACACCGGCATTGGCCTGGCCTTGGTAGCCGCCGTCAAGGGCTACCGGCTGGTGCTGACCATGCCCGAGGATATGAGCCTGGAGAGGCGCAAGCTGCTGCGGCGGCTGGGCGCCGAATTTGTGCTCACACCCGCGCTCGAAGGCATGACGGGCGCCGTCTTTGCGGCGGAGCAGCTGGTGCGCGAGCAGGGCTACTTCATGCCCCAGCAGTTCGAGAATCCGGCCAACCCCGAGGCCCACGCCCGCACCACCGGGCCGGAGATCGTGGCCGCGACGGGGGGGCAGGTTGACGCCTTTGTCGTTGGCGTAGGCACCGGCGGCACGATCACCGGTGCGGGGCAGGTTCTGCGGGAGGCAAACCCCCAGGTGCTCCTTGTGGCGGTCGAGCCGGAGCGCTCACCGGTGCTGGCCGGCGGCCGGCCGCGGCCCCATGCCATCCAGGGCATTGGCGCCAGCTTCGTGCCCGGCGTCCTGGATCGCACGCTGCTGGACGAGATCATCCCCGTCAGCGACGATGACTCCATCGCAATGATGGAACGGCTGGCGCGGGAAGAGGGGCTGCTGGTCGGGATTTCGGCCGGCGCCAACGTGTACGCGGCCTGTACCGTCGCTCGCCGGCTCGGTGCCGGGAAAACGGTCGTCACGATCCTGCCCGACACCGGCGAGCGCTACCTCAGCCTCGCTCCATAGCGAGGCTGCTATCCAGCAACGGCAGCGGCTACACTAGAAGCGTACACAGATCGGGTGACAAAGGAGGACGCATGATGAGCGTCACGGTCTACATACCGACACCGTTCCGGTCGGTGACCGCAAATCAGGCATATCTGGAGCTAGGGAGCGCCACCGTTGCGGAATTGCTCGCCGAGCTGGAGCAACGCTATCCCGAGCTAGGCCAGCGGTTGCACGACGACAGCGGGCAGCTCCACCGCTACATCAACATCTACGTGAACAAAGAGGATATCGAAGACCTCCAGGGGCAAGACACACCGCTGCGCCCCGGCGATGAGGTGAGTCTCATTCCGGCGCTGGCCGGCGGCGCGATTGGCAGGCCGTTCACCCCGACGCAGGTCCGGCGCTACAGCCGTCACCTGCTGTTGCCGGAGGTGGGGCCGGTGGGACAGCGCAAGCTGCTCAATGCCAAGGTGCTGCTCATCGGCGCCGGGGGCCTCGGCTCGCCGACGGCGTTCTACTTGGCGGCCGCCGGCGTGGGTACGCTGGGGATTGTGGACTTCGACGAGGTGGACCTCTCGAATTTGCAGCGGCAGATCCTTCACCAGGAAAAGGACGTGGGCCGGCCCAAGGTCGACTCGGCCCGGGAAACGCTCACGGCGCTGAACCCCGATGTCCGGGTCATCCCGCACGATGTGCCGCTGCACTCCGAGAACGCGCTGGAGATTTTCGCGGACTACGACATCATCGTGAACGGGTGCGACAACTTCCCCACACGCTACCTGGCCAACGATGCCGCGTACTTCCTGCGGAAGCCGCTGGTGGATGGCGGGATCAACCAGTTCGAGGGGCTGATCAGCATCTACATGCCCGGTGACGGCTGCTACCGCTGTCTCTACCCGGCGCCACCACCACCGGGCGCGGTGCCCAGCTGCGCCGAGGCCGGCGTCTTGGGCGTGCTGCCGGGCATTGTGGGGAGCATGCAGGCACTAGAGACGATCAAACTGATCCTCGGCATCGGCGATCCCTTGATCGGACGGCTGTTGCTCTTCGACGCGCTGGCCGTAGAGTTCCGGACGCTACGCACGCGACGCGACCTGGGCTGCCCGGTCTGCGGGGACACGCCCACGATCCGCGAGCTGATTGATTACGAGGAGTTCTGCGGCGTGCCGCCCCCACGCAAGGAGACCGAAACCGCAGCCGCCAGCGTCGCCACGAATGGCACCGCCACCCCGGCCCCCGCAGCCGTGCCGTCCCTGCCGGTCGGCAGCTAACGGCCGTGATAGGTAGGCAACTGTGCAACTGTAGGGGCACAACATGGTGCGCCCACGCTGCGTCCCTACGGCGTCCCCCGCACAATCCACCGTAAAGAGCAACCGGATGAAAGACCTAGCCAGCCGGCCGACCGGATGGGGCGGCCCGATTGTCGAGGCGCCCACTGTCGCTGAAGTGGAGGCGGCCGCCGCGCGGATCGGCGAGGTTGTCGTCCATACCCCGCTCATACCCTTCTACAGCGGTAAGGAAGACACCGGCATCCTGCTCAAGCCGGAGATATTCCAGCCGATTGGCTCTTTCAAGCTACGCGGCGTGTTCAATTGGGCGGCAGCGTTGACACCGGCGGAACGGCAGCGGGGCCTGAGCACGATCAGCTCCGGCAATACCGCGCAGGCGCTCGGGTACACGGGCCGGCATTTCGGCGTCTCCGCGCGCACCCTCCTGCTCGACACGGCGCCGGCCGGCAAGATCGCGGCCCTCCAAGGCTACGGCGTGGAAACGGTCCTGGTGCCGTCCGATGATCTCATGGGCTATGTGCTGGAGGCCCGCTGGCAGCAGGAGCCGTATAACTTCGTCAATCCGATTGATAACCCGGGGATGATCGCCGGCAACGGCACCATCGGCCGGGAGATCATGGCCGACTATCCCGAGGTCGAGTCGGTCTACGTGCCGGTCAGCGGTGGTGGCATGATTGCTGGTATCGGCGGCGTGCTAAAGGCGCTGAATCCCGCCGTGCGGATCGTCGGTGTGCAACCCACCAATATCGCCCCACTCCATGCCAGCATTGCCCAGAACCGGCCCATGTGGGTGGACGCCCAACCGACTATCTGCGATGGCTGCGGGGCACCGCTGGTCTTCGACGAGATGTATCCCGTGCTGCGCCAGGTGGTTGATGAGGTCATGGTGATCTCGGAAGAGACGGTCAAGGCGGCGATCAAGGTCCTGGCGCTCAAGAACAAGCTGATTGTCGAAGGGGCGGGAGCGCTTTCCGTGGCGGCTGCGCTGGCTACACCGGCCGAGCAACGGGGCCGGACCGTCTGTGTCGTCAGCGGCGGGAGCATTGACCCGGCTCGCCTGGCGGCCATCGTGACCGACGAGACCATCGAGGTCTGAGTTACATCGTGATCGAGCTACCACAACGCTTCTTGGACGACATCATCGCCCACGCCCGCGAACGCGACCCGGAGGAGGCCTGCGGCCTGCTCGGCGCCGATACGACAACCGCCGGCCTCCGGGTGGCTCACGTGTACCGGGCACGCAACGTCGCCGAGGAGGCAACGATCCGGTTCGAGGTTGATCCCCGCGACCTGCTGCACGTGTTCACGCTGGAGGAGCACGGCTGGGAAATGGGCATCTATCACTCGCATCCCCGCTCACCGGCCTATCCCTCCGTGACCGACGTCGGTCACGCGCGCCGCTGGCCCGGCATCTACCACCTCATCGTGTCGCTGCGCCAGTCCCGGCCGCCGGAAGTCAACGCCTACCGCATCGAAGACGACGAGATCAGCCCCGAGACGCTGCGGATCGTCGCCGATTGATCGTCACCATCCTCTGCTAGAATGGCTGTAGACCTAACCCCCAACCCCTTCCCTTCAGGGAGAGGGCCACACTGCTTCCGGTCAAACTCCCCTTCCCTGGAGGGAAGAGGCCGGGGGTTAGGTCGGGAGGCGAGGGGCAGCGCGCATGGCTATGACGATAGAGACACTGGATCGCCAGTTGGCGCCCGACGTGGCGGCGAAGTACGCGCGCCTGCGGAGCATTGTGCGCGAGCTGGGCAGCGTCTTGGTTGCGTGGTCGGCCGGCGTGGACAGCACGCTGCTCCTCAAGGTCTGCCACGACGAACTGGGGGATCGCGCCGTGGCGGTGACGGCGGTCTCCGAGAGCTTGCCGGCCCGCGAGCTGGCCGCGGCCAAGGCGCTCGCGGCCGATCTAGGGGTCAGACACCTCCTCGTAGAGACCTCCGAGCTGGCGAACGAAGATTACGCCAGCAACCCGGCGAATCGCTGCTACTACTGCAAAGAGGAGTTGTATACGACCATCTGGCCCATGGCCGAGCAGGAAGGCTTGGCGCACGTCGCCAACGGGGCCAACCTCGACGACGTGGGCGACTTCCGGCCGGGGATGCAGGCCGCGCGCGAGCTAGGCGTGCGAGCGCCGCTGCTGGAAGCGGAGCTGGGCAAGCCCGAAATCCGCGCCCTTTCCTACGCGCTGGGGCTGCCTACTTGGGACAAGCCGGCGCTCGCCTGCCTATCGTCGCGCATTCCGTATGGCTCGCGCGTGACGAAGGAAAAGCTGGAGCAGATTGACCGCGCGGAGATGGTCTTGCTGCGGCACGGCTTCCGCCAGATGCGCGTACGCCACCACGACGAGGTGGCCCGCATCGAGGTACCGCCCGCGGACATGCCGCGCTTCTTTAGCGACGGCATCCATGAGCAGGTCGTCACCGAGCTCCGAGAGATCGGTTTTCGCTACGTCACGCTCGACCTGCAAGGCTATCGGTCGGGCAGTCTCAATGAGGGCCTGCCCCAGGCGGCTCCCTTGGCAGCGAGCGGCCAGCGCCCCGGCCGCAAGCCCTTACCGATGCTTCAGTCGTAAAGGCGGCTAGTAGAGGCCATAGGAGAACCGGCCCCCCCGCTCCGCAGGGGGATGGCGGCGCGTCCCCTCCCCTGTGCGTCAGCACGGGGGAGGGTTAGGGTGGGGACCAAGACTCCCCCTGGGAGAGGGCCGCTGCTCACCTATTGCTCATCACGCTCTAGGAGCCTTACTACGTCACGACCACACACAGCAAAGCGCGAGTGGCTGAAGACGGTGGCGCTCGCCGCCTATCTGCTGGCCCACGCCAACGGTCTCTTCCTGCGGCAACGTAGCACGAGGTCCGCTGCACCAACGCCGTCGGGCATCGGGCAAACCATCGGGCTACTGCTGGGTTTCCTAGCCGCGCTGCTCCTTGACCGCCGCGGCACCCTGGCCTATGCCCTAGGAACAGGGAACGGCGCAGCAACCGCTGTAGGGGTACGGCATGCCGTACCCCTACGCATCGCCGTCGAATGGGGCAAGGGGACCGTCTGGGGCCTCCTGATGGCTATCGTCCCGATCATCTTCTTCTTGCGTCCGGTCGTCCTGGCTCGGCCGATAGAGCACCCGACGTACACCAACCTGACCCTGTGGACGTGGCTGCGGCTGGTGCTTGTGGAGATACCCTTCTTCACCGCGCTGCCCGAGGAGGCCGCCTGGCGTGGCGCGTTGGAGCCGCGCTTGGTAGCCCACTTGGGGCCATGGCGCGGCGCGATCTGGTCAAACGTGGCCTTTGGGCTGGCTCACTTCGCGGTCACACGCGCCAACGCCGGTATCGTCGGTCAAGGAGCGCCGCTCCCGCGCTGGTTGCTGATCCTGGGCGGGATGGCAGCCACCGCTGCCGGCGGGGCCGTGTTCAGCCTCGTCCGCGTGCAAACCGGGTCGCTGGTCGGCGCCATCGCGGCCCACTGGGCAGTCAACGCCACGATGAGCACCGCCCTCTACCTGCGCGGCCGACGCAGCCACCGGGAAGATCGCATCCGGTAGCACTCCTCATGGCCGATGACGCGCCCCTCGCACACTATCCCTTTCCACGCTGGCAGGCGCTGGCCCTGGGCCTGGACCTCCTCGTCCTCGGAAGACGCCGCTCGTTTGCCGCCGAGGGTGCGCGGGCGCTGCGGGCGCTGCCTCTCCAGCCTCGGGTTGAGGGCTTGGAACGTCTGCCCGCGCGCGGGCCGCTCCTGCTGGTGATGAACCACTACGAACGGCCGGGGCTGTGGACCTTCTGGAGCACGTTCCTGACGAGCCACGCGGTCCGGCAACGGCGCGGCCCGCTGGCCGAGGTACACTGGCTCATCACGGCCGAGACTCGCGGCACGCGCTACGGCCCGCTCCCGGTACCGGGCGCCCTCATGCAGTGGGTGATCGGCCGGATAGCGCAGGGCTATGGCCTCATCACGTTGCCGGTAGCGCCGGAGGCCACGGCTGCCCGCGCGACAGCGCTGCGGTCGGCACTGCGCGCGCTGCGGAGCGGCGACGAGCGGTCCCATATTATCGGCCTGGCCCCGGAAGGGGCCGGCGGCCGTGTACTGCGCGAGGCGCTCCCGGGAACCGGCGAGTTCTTGCTGCTGGCCGCCCGCACCGGCGCTGCCATCGTGCCGGTGGGCATAGCGGAACGGCCCGAGCACGACTGGGCGCTGACGGCCACTCTGGGCGCGCCGCTGAACCTCACACCACCTCAGAACATCACTCGCGCCGCGCGCGATCAGTGGGCGCGGACGGAAGTGATGCAAAGCATTGCCCGTCTGCTCCCACGGGACGCGCAGGGCTTCTACCACGACGCTCTCCCCCAGTCCGGGCAGGGACATCCGCCTATCCTGTAACGGGCATGTCCGGCAGGCTCAAGAACCGCGCAATGGCCGCTAGTTGCGCCGCAACGACGTGTGGCGGCCAGCCGTGGCGTGCCGGTGGCAGCAATACGGCTTCCGCGCGGGGCATCAGGTGTGGCAGCGCAAACGACGCGGCGGCGGGGAGCAACGGATCGTCCGGTGCTGCGAACGCGAGGGTAGGGATCGCCAGCCGGGCCAGCCGGCTCCGTTGATCGCGCGTGATGGCATCGTACACGAGCTCCACGGCAGCGCGGACCGAGGCTTGCCGGACATCAGTAGCACCGTCCGCTCCGTCCGGACCTACCCCCCGGCCCCCTCCCTCCAGGGAAGGGGAGTCCGGCCGGAAGCGGCGCAGCCCGCTCCCCTCAGGGAGGGGGTTTGGGGGTAGGTCGGAGGGGCCATCCCTCTCCTGACCGAGCCACCGCAGCAGCAAGGTCAGCACGCGCTCCTGCCGCGACAGCCAGGCCAGGCCAGCCGTCACCCGGCGCTGTCGGGCCAGGCGAGCGAGGAAGCGAAAGCGCGTCCGCACGGTAGTCGGCCCATAGACCGGCGCATAGACGATCAGGCGTTGGGTCGGTAGCCCAGCGCCGAGCGCGGCGATGGCCGGGGTAGCGCCAAGGCCGAGCGCAGCGACGCCGACCGGCTCGACCGCCAACTGCCGAACAAGGGCGCAGAGCACGTCGGCGTTGGCTGCAACCGTGTGCGGGCCGATCAGCTCGGGAGACCGGCCGCAGCCAGGGAGGTCGGGCACGACAACGCGAAAATGGGCCGTGAGTAGGGGCCACCAGGCGGCGAAGTTGCGCCATGACCCCATCATGCCGTGGACGAGCAGCCACGTCGGCCCGGCGCCGGCGACGACGTAGTGTAGGCGTGTGCCGGCGATGGTGGTAGTGTGGTGCTCAGGCCCAGGCGGAGACATGGAGAATGCTAGGCCTCGGCGCTCCCGTTATCCGTCTGAGCGGTGCCATTCGAGGAGCGCCCCAATACCCGGGACACCTTCTCCATCTCCTCGTAGATCGGTAGTGCTTGGCGAGGGGTTTTGGCGTGCTTCAACTGTCTGTTCAGTGCTCTGATCTTCCTCAAAGCAGCCACTTCATCCTGCGTTAATCCCACCACCACCTCAGCGCTTTGTTGCCGTCCGGTCATCTTCACCTCCGATCATGGTAGAAGCTGCCATCTCGACCGTCTCCTGTGCTCTCGATAGATTGGCCCGCGTGATAACCTTCTCGACTAGGCTGCCTAAGACTCTCCCACCACCAACGCCAGCCAACAATGCACCGATGACCGGCCGTACTTCGAGCTGTGTGTCATAGAAACTGGCCGCTGGGTTATAGAGACTCCAAAACGCGATGGCGGTGATCGCTCCTATTAGGATACCGCCGATGAACCCTGGGTCGAGCAAGCGTCTGCCCTGCGTATCCGCAAAGAAACGAGGCAGCGAGAAGCCTCCTTCCGATAAGTATGCGTTTGCCAACCCACCGATGCTACCAACGAGCATCACGACCACCCATTCCGGCATCAACGATATATCCTCTGTCCGTCAGTGCGGTCCGCTATCATCGGTGTAGCACCGGCGGTTCCAGCCCACGGCACGGTCCGGCCGCCGCCATGACTCCCCTTCCCTGGAGGGAGGGGGCCGGGAGTAGGTCCAACCCGGGCAGCAGCCCCCCGCTCGATCGCTTCAGCTGACCACTAGCCACTGGTCAGAGCGAGCCGGGGGTGGGCGACCGGACGCCCGCGGAAGTCTTCTGGAGGCGCGGGAATGACGGACGAGACGGCGGGAATGACGGGCAGCAGCCCCCCGCTCCACTGACCACTAGCCACTGGTCAGAGCGAGCCGGGGGTGAGGCGCAGCAACCCAATCCGGCCTGCCCCGTTGTCATTGCCAGACGACTAGAACGGCTGTTCAGCCGGTTGGCTGCGGCCGCTTTGCCGGTGAGCAGCCTCAGAGAAAGTGCAGCCGAGGCGATGCGACCAGAGAAGATCATCATTCGTGGCGCGCGGGAGCACAACCTCAAGAACATCACCGTCGAGATACCGCGCGATCAGCTTGTTGTCCTGACGGGCGTCAGCGGTTCCGGCAAGTCGAGCCTGGCGTTCGACACGCTCTATGCGGAGGGACAGCGGCGCTACGTAGAATCGCTGTCCAGCTACGCGCGGCAGTTTCTAGGCCAGAACCAGAAGCCCAAGGTGGACTACATCGGCGGTCTCTCGCCGGCTATCTCCATCGAGCAGAAGACGGCCTCGCGCAACCCGCGCTCTACCGTTGGCACGGTCACGGAGATTCACGACTATCTGCGGGTGCTCTACGCTCGCGTCGGCCTCCCCCACTGCCCCTCGTGCGGCGACCGGGTAGGTGGCCAGACCGCAGAGCAAATCGTCGAGCGGATCATGGCACGACCGCGGCCGTGCTCGTTCCTAGTCCTCGCGCCGGTCGCACGCTTCCGTAAAGGCGAATACCAGGAAACCTTCGAGGCGGCCCGGCGGGAGGGCTTTGCGCGTGTGCGGGTCAACGGCGAGGTCCACCGGCTCGATGAGCCGATCAAGCTCAACAAGAAGCAGAAGCACGAAATCGAGATCGTCGTGGATCGCCTGCGACTGGAGCCAACCGATGATCCCGAGGAGCTGGGCGCCGAGCGCTCGCGCCTCACCGACTCCGTCGAGACGGCGCTGGCTCATGGCGACGGTGCAGTGATAGCCGCCATGCTCGCAGGGGAAGGGGCCGCCGCATCCCCCGATGCGGACGGCGAGGGGGCTGTAGGGGCGCAACATGCTGCGTCTCTACGAAGCGCCGGAGGGAAGGCCCCGTCGGGAGGTGCGGCCCGCGCCCCGAAGCTGGCCCCACGCCCCGGCGACATTCTCTTTTCGGAGCGGAACGCCTGCCTGCGGTGCGGTCTCAGCTTTGAGGACCTCTCGCCGCAGCTGTTCAGCTTCAACAGCCCGCAAGGTGCTTGCCCCGACTGCCTCGGGCTGGGCACCCGAACCGAGATTGACCCGGCGTTGGTCGTGCCCGATCACCGCAAGTCGCTGCACGAGGGCGCCATTGCCCCCTGGGGCGACCGGCTGGCGCCCGGAGCACGCAATTCGTGGCTGAAGCGCTCCATGACGCAGGTCTGCGCTCATTTTGACATTGACATGGCAGCACCCTTCGCGGCGCTGACGGAGGCGCAGCGACAGGTGCTGCTGTGGGGCGCCAAGGGGCAACGGGTAGGCATTAAGTGGCAGGGCCGTGGTGGGTCGCACGGTACGTTCATGACGAAGTGGGAAGGGGCCATCCCACGCCTCAAACGTCGCCTGGCGCAAACGGACTCCGAGTATGCGCGCCAGCGGTATATGCAGTACATGAGTCGGCAGCCGTGCCCGACGTGCCACGGTACGAAGCTGCAAGCCGCCGCCGCGGCCGTGACGGTGGGCGAGCGGTCCATCGTTGACGTAGAGCACATGTCCATCGCCGAGGCCCTCCGCTTCTTCGAGCACGTTGAGCTGAACGAGCGCGACCTGCTCATCGCCGATGATCTGCTCCGCGAGATCTGCGGGCGGCTGCGGTTTCTGCTCAACGTCGGCCTGTACTACCTGACGCTCGACCGGCCGGCCCCCTCGCTGTCCGGTGGTGAAGCCCAACGCATTCGGCTGGCGAGCCAAATCGGCTGCGGTCTCGTCGGCGTGCTCTACATCCTCGACGAGCCGAGTATCGGCCTCCACCAACGAGACAACGGCCGTCTCCTGCGTACGCTCGAAGAGCTACGCGATCTGGGCAACACCGTCGTCGTCGTCGAGCACGATCTGGAGACGATGTTGGCCGCCAACCACATCATTGACTTCGGTCCTGGCGCCGGGGTCCGCGGGGGTGAGGTCGTGGCGGCTGGCCCACCCGCCACCATCGCCGCGTCCTCAGCATCGCTCACCGGCCGCTACTTGAGCAGTGATCTGGAGATCGCCGTCCCGACGACGCGGCGACCGGCAAACGATGCCTGGCTCACGGTACATGGCGCCCGCGAGCACAACCTGCGGAACCTCACCGTGCGCCTGCCGCTGGGTCTGCTCATCTGCGTGACGGGCGTCTCCGGCTCCGGGAAGTCCACGCTCGTCAACGAAATCCTCTACAAAGCTCTCTCGCGCCAGCTAATGCGGACGCAGGTTCGGCCGGGCCAGCACGACCGTATCGAGGGCCTGGAGCATCTGGACAAGGTCATTGCCATCACGCAGGACCCCATCGGCCGGACGCCGCGGTCCAACCCGGCGACCTACACCGGCGTCTTCGATGGCATTCGCGCCGTCTTCGCCAAGACGCCCGAAGCACGCATCCGCGGCTACAAGCCCGGCCGGTTCTCCTTCAACGTCAAGGGCGGACGCTGCGAGGCGTGCAAGGGCGACGGTCTGAAGAAGATCGAGATGCAGTTCCTCGCCGACGTGTACGTGCCGTGCGAAGTCTGCAAGGGGAAGCGGTTCAACCGCGAGACCTTGCAGGTGACCTACAAGGGCAAGACGATTGCCGACGTGCTGGCCATGACGGTTGACGAGGCCGTGGAGCACTTTGCCAACATCCCGGCCGTCTACAAGGTGCTCCGGACGCTTGTGGACGTGGGCTTGGGCTACATGCAGCTGGGGCAACCGGCCACCACGCTCTCCGGTGGCGAGGCCCAACGGGTCAAGCTGGCCAAGGAGCTATGCCGGCCGGCGACGGGGCGCACGCTCTACGTGCTCGACGAGCCGACCACCGGGCTGCACTTCGCCGACATTCAGAAGCTGCTCGACGTGCTACAGCGGCTCGTCGCGGCCGGCAACACCGTGGTCGTCATCGAGCACAACATGGATGTGATCAAGACGGCTGACCACCTGATTGACCTGGGCCCCGAGGGCGGCCTGGACGGTGGCCGGGTCATTGTCACCGGCACCCCGGAGGCCGTGGCGGCCGTGCCGCAGTCGTTCACCGGCCGGCATCTGCGCGGGCCGCTGGGCCTGGAGACGGCGGCCCCGGCCACTGAAGCGGCGCTCCCACAGCGGAACGGAGCGCTATCCCCGGAGCGGGTGCGCTCAGTACGCAAGCTCCTGGGGATGACGCAAGCCGAGGCCGCTCGCGCCGTCGGCGTGTCGCGGGGCCTACTTGCCGAGGCCGAGCGCGGCCGGCGCGCTGGCGAGCGCACGCTGACGCGCTTGCTCGAAGGGCTGCGGATCGTCGCCGAGGATCGCGGCGTCGCCTTCCCCCCACCCGGCGCGAACGGGGCGGCATCGCGCTAGCGGACTTACCAATCCAGCCCGCTCTGAGCGCGGTAGATCGCATGCTCCTTGGCAACTTTGCTTTTGGCGAGGAGACCGCC
This sequence comes from Chloroflexota bacterium, assembly GCA_965238265.1. Classification (GTDB taxonomy): domain Bacteria; phylum Chloroflexota; class UBA11872; order UBA12225; family JAJDUF01; genus JAJDUF01. Next base: position 857,913 of record OZ250185.1, read on the forward strand.
AAGCACCGAATAGGTCAGGTAGTTTCGTGAATTACCTTGAAAATCCGAGCGTAGATCCGGTAAGTCTGCTATCTGTGCATTTCGCAGCCCTTGAGGGTTGCGATCCAGCAACCTCACTATGGCGTCCTCGATTTGCTTCAAGCCTTCTTGTGCCATTCTTAGCGCGGTAGGATCGTCATTCATCCTGCCGGTCCTCCTCCAGGGCCTATCAATCCCTCGCTGTTGGGATAGGGTCGGGTGTCCCCACGCCGCAGGGACAGCCACGGTTCTGGCATTGATGTAGAATATATCCGATGAGGCCAGTTCTCGAAGAGCGTATTGAGCAGGAGCACCGGCTTGTGCGAGCGACCTACGACCCTGAGGCCGATGCCGTCGCGCTCTATTTCAAGTCCGAACCGGAGCCGCCGGGCCTCGGCGAATCACCTATAGCCTACTCGGAATACTGGGAGCCACCCGACTTTCAGGGCCTGATTTCTCCGCTGTATCTCCACTTCGACGGTGACGACAGGCTGATAGCAATAGATATTCACTACGCCAGCAAGACTCTGCCCAAAGAGTTCCTCGCGCAAGCGGAGATGAGCGAATAGCCGGCCGGTACCGGACTCCAGTCTGCTATAGTGCCAGGCATCCTGGCCCGGTATAGAGGACGGCGGTATGGCAACGCTGACCACGGTGGCGCTCCACCTGCGCGGCACCCACTGGGAGACGCCGAGCCTGGCCCAGGCCGGTTGGGTCGAACGCCCTTACGACCTCGATCCCCAGGAGACGGGTTTCGTGGCCCTGCACCTCTGGAGCGTGGGTGATGTCAACGGCCCACCGGTCCCCGACCGCTATCTCGTAGACATGGGCCTCCCGGAGACTCAGGCGGAGTCCATCCACATCTCTGAGCTATACATCCGCCCGGCCATTGACGCCTCGCGCGCCGCCGGACTGCCGATCTTCCACGTGGAGCCATACAACATCGCCCGACAGTACGACTCGCACCGCTACCTGCTCGATGACGACGAGCTACCCGGCGCCGCACGCTCGCAGAACGGTGCCGTGCGGGCCGCCAATCCGGGCTGGCAGCGGGAACGGGCCGAGCGGACCCACGGGCGCGGCTACCAGGAGTGGGACGGCTGGGAGCACATGCGGATTGCCGCCTCCTGCGAGCCGGAAGCCGGCGATCAGGTCATTGTCACGGGGCGGCAGCTCGACCGCATCTGTCGCCGCCGGGGGATCAAGAACCTGGTCTACACCGGCTTTGCCACGAATATGTGCATTATGCATTCCGCCGCCGCGACCGTTGAGATGCTGGTGCTCGGCTACAAAGTCTTTCTCATCCGCGAAGCGACGCTGGCGGTCGAGTATCCCGAGACCTGGGAGGCGCGGCTGGTGACGCAGACGGCCTTGAAGGAGTTCCAGCTCAAGATCGGCGATACCGTAGGCTTCGAGCAATACATGGCTGCCTGTGCCGCCGTCGCCGCGGCGCGGCCGCACACGGGCTAGACGCAGCCGGCCCCTCTCCCCGGCAGCCCTCACCCCGACCCTCTCCCCGTGGGAGAGGGTGAGTCCGTCAGCGCAGGAGGTATCGGTGACCGGTTCCGACGCGCCATCATCGTCCGAGCACGGTATCTCCGTCTGTCCCTGGCGCGGCGACAAGCGCTGGGTTTACTCCATCACCTTCGACGAGGCTCTGAGCGACTTGCATCGCTTCACCATTCCCATCCTGGCCGAGTACGACGTGCCGGGACACCTGGAGGTCGTCGTCGGGCAGATCGGCGAAGTCCGGCGGGTAGGGAACTCTAGCTACAACGGCATGAAACAGATGAGCGCCGCGGAGCTGCGCGAGATGGTGGCGCGGGGCTGGGGCGTGGGCAATCACTCCTGGTCTCATGGCGCGGTCAACGCCGACACCGTTGACCTGGAGCTAGGGAAGGCCAAGGCAGTGCTGGAGGAAGCAGCCGGCCAGCCGGTCACGGTCTACTGCGCCCCGGGCAGTAACGTGAATATGAACGAGGGTGCGCTGGCCGGCTGCCGGCGCTTCGGCTACATCGGCGCCATGAGCATTACGGACGCGCTCAACCGTCCTGATGACGAGGACCTGCTGTGGATGAACCGGACCTTTCTCCACCACCAGGGATACGGGCCGTTCTTCTCGGAGTTCGACCCCTTCCGCAATATCCGGCACGCGCAACGCGACCAGGGTTGGATCATTGACTACCTGCACTGCCCCTTGGAAGTGCCAGTGCATCCCAACAAGGACTGCTCGGCGGACCAGCTCCGCGAGCGGATCGTCACGGTGGTCGCGGAAGGTGGCGACGACGTGTGGCTGGCGCCGGTAGAAGCGCCGCTGGACTATCGCTACACCCACCGACACGTCCGCATCACGACCGAGGGGCCGGACCGCTATCGCCTCAGCGCAGCGGGACTGCCACCGGGGGTACACTCTCGCACCGTGACCATCAGCCTGCCGCCGTCCACTCGCGCTATCGAGGTGGACGGTCGTCCGCACGCTACCTACCGCCGGAACGGCAAGCTGCTCGCCGATCTCGACCTTGCGAGCAGCCGCCAGGTCCATATCGTCCCCGCATGAGCCGGGTGCCCAGAGATGAGGATGAGTACCGATGACCGTAATCGAGCGAGCACAGTACGGCGCTGCGGCCTTCGAGGGGCTGACCGGGAAGCTCCCGACCACCTTCCCGCGCACGATGGGGCCGAACGCGATACAGTACCTGCAGGAGGTGGTCGAGAGCGGCCTTAGCTCGGACATGACGAGCCGGTTCGAGCGGCGGTTCGCAGCGGAAATGGGCATCGAGCACTGCATTGCCACGCCCGGCTGCACGCCGGCGCTCTACCTCCTCGCAATGGCGTTGGACTTCGCTCCCGGTGACGAGGTGATCGTCAGTCCGGTGACGGACTACGGGACGATCATGGGCCTGATTAAGGAGCACTACATCCCCGTATTCGCCGATGTCGAGCCAGGCACGGCGAATATCAGCGCCGATACCATCGCACCGCTGATTACCGACCGCACGCGGGCAATCCTGGCGGTACACAAGACCGGGATCATCTGCGATATGGACGCGATCAACGAGCTGGCTGCCCAGCACGATCTGGTCGTCATCGAGGACGTGTGTCAGGCGGTGTTCGGTGTGTACAAGGGGCGTTTGGCCGGCACGTTGGGCCACGCCGCGGGCTTCTCCTTCGACTCGGAGAAAACGCTGGGGTCCGACGTCGGCGGCTGCCTGGTGACCAATGACGACGCGCTCGCCGAACGGGCGCGCTTCCTCGGCCAGAGCCGGGGGGCGGAGAACAAGCCCGGCTTCGGTCGGATGCACACTGCCGAGGGCACGGCCCTGCGCATGCCTACCTGTACCGCGGCCATCACGCTCGCGCAACTCGAAATTATCCGCGAGCAGGTCGCCCACGTTGACCACATGGCGCGACTGCTGACCGAGCACTTAGCCGTGATACCGGGCATCACCCCCCTGCCCATCCCCGACTACGTGGACGTGTACTCGGCCTGGATGGTGGGCTTTAGCATTGATCCCGCAGCCTTCCGTTGCACCGCCGATGAGTTCGGCGAGCAGTGCGCTGCGGCCGGCATCCCTGGCATCGGCACCGCGCGGTACTACCTGATGCCGGCCGCCTGCACGTTCCTCCAAGAGAAGGCGGCGCAGCAGATCTATCCTTACTCATTGCCCCCGGCCTCACGCACGTATACGTACAGCAGCGCCACCTGCCCCAACGCACGCGCCTACCTGGACAGGTGGCTCCGGTGGAGTACGTTCTGCGAGAAGTACCAGCCAGAGGACTGTGTGCTGGCCGCCGCGATTGTCCGCGAGGTCGCCGACCAAAACCGCGTGTAGCGATTGCCAGGGTACATCTGTCGGAGGCAAGCACTCGTCATCCGACTTCCGCCGGAATCCAGGGCCATTCGTGGCCCCCCGGTCGGGCTGGATTGCGGCTTGCGCCGCAATGACGAGGGCCGGGCGGTAGGTGTAGTCAGGAGTAGTCTATGAGCACGCTCTATCTCCGCGCCGCTCGCTTGCTGACCGGCGTGGACAACCGCGTTATCGAGGATGCGGCGGTGCAGGTGGAGGCCGGACGGATCGTAGTCGTTGGCCCGGCCGCGCTCGTGCAGCCACCGGCCGATCCGGCGATCCCACAAGTGGACTATGGGGACGCGACGCTGCTGCCCGGCTTGATTGACGCCCACGTGCATCTCACCCTGCGGCGTGGCTCGGATACACCCCTGCCCGCCGTGCCCGTGACGGATGGCCGGGCGCTGCTCCAAGGCGTGCAGGCAGCGCAGGGCGTGCTTGCCGCCGGGGTAACGACCGCCCGCGACTGCGCGGCGCGCGGACACCACGCCCAAGAGCTACGGGACGCGGTGGAGGGCCGGATTATTGCCGGCCCGCGCATTCTCGCCAGCGGCCCGCCGATCACGACCACCGCCGGGCACATCTGGCGCCTGGGCTACGAGGCCGACAGCGTGACGGAGGTGCGCCGGGCAGTGCGGCGGCTCGTCAAGGAGGGCGTGGACTTTATCAAGGTCTGTGCCACCGGCGGGCGCGGTACGCCGGGCAGCGTCATCGGTCGGGCGCAGTATTCCACCGCCGAGCTACGTGCCATCGTCGAGGACGCACACCGCTTGGGGCGGCACGTCGCGACCCACGCGCTGGGCACCGAAGGGATCAGGCGAGCGGTCGAGGCCGGGATAGACACCATCGAGCACTGCGCGTGGCTGGGCCGGGATGGCGAGACGCCCGCGTTCGACGAGGCGGTCGTCGCGAGTATGGCCGCGCAGGGCCTGGTGGCCAGCATCGCGGCCGGCCCACCCTGGGAGGTGTTCCACCAGGACAAGGAGCGGGCGGGCACTAACCCGCCTACGACCGTGGCGCGGCTGGATACGATGAAGCAACGCTGGCGGCTGATACAGCGTATGCGTGAGCTGGGGGTGCCGGTGTGCTTTGCGACGGACTCGGTCTACGGCATGTTCGAGGACTTCCACGATCTGTCGTATCTGGCGCAAGCCCTGGTGGACTACGGAGGCTTTCCACCGCTCGACGTAATCGAGATGCTGACGGCGGTACCGGCGCAGGCTATCGGCTGGGGCGACCGTATCGGCACTATCGAACCGGGCAAGTTGGCCGATCTGCTGGTCGTCAAGGGCAACCCCGTCGAGGACATGCGGGCACTACACGCCGTCGCGGCGGTCTACCAAGCAGGTGTGTTGGTGGCGCAGACATAGCGTGCGGCGGGTGCCCCCCCTTACGTGTGCAACCAACCCCCATACGTCATCCCCGCCTGAGCGACACCGGCCGCCCCGGTTGCTCCGCTATCCGGCCGGGTCGGTTGGCCGCTCTTTGTCAAAGGCCGTAGCGGCGAACCGCGCTGCGGCGGTGGCCGGATCGAGCCGGCGCGCGGCCACGTCGGCGATGAGCCGGTCCCAGACACCACTGTCGGTCGACCGACGGCGCGCGGTCACCAGGAGGTGGTGAGCGAGGGCACGCAGTACCCGCTCGTCGGCGATGCGTGCGGCGCGTCGCTCCCAGCCCCCGCCGGCCGCGAGCCAGGCGCGGTGCCGGTCGAGGGCCGCCACCAGCGTGGGTACCCCCTGCCCCGTCGTCGCCACGGTCTCGATAACGGGCGGCTGCCAGCGAGTCTCGCGTGAGTGGCTGCCGCCGTCCTCGACCATCCAGCGCCAGGCGGCTGCCAGCGCAGGAGCGCCGTCGCGGTCCGCTTGGTTGACGACGAGGACATCGGCCAGCTCCAACAGTCCTGCCTTCAGCGCCTGCACCTCGTCGCCTTGGCCCGGCGCACCGACAAGCACGGTCGTATGCGCCGCCCCCACGACCGCTAGTGCCTCTTGGCCGACCCCGACCGTTTCGATGAGCACGCGGTCCATACCGGCCGCGTCGAGCACGTCGGCGACCGCGGCCGTCTGGGCGGCCAGTCCGCCGGGCTGGCCGCGACTCGCCATGCTCCGCACGAACACGCCGGGGTCCGTGGCCAGCTGGCCCATCCGCACGCGGTCACCGAGGAGCGCTCCGCCGGTGAGCGGGCTAGTCGGGTCCACGGCAACGATCCCTACCGTCTGATCCTGCTGGCGATAGTGCCGGGCAAGCTGGGTGACCAGGGTACTCTTGCCCACACCGGGCGGTCCGGTCAGGCCAATGCGTTGCGCCCGGCCGGTGCGCGGATAGAGCGCCTGCCAGACGGCGATGCCGGTCGGGTCATCGCGCTCCAGCAGCGTCATAACCCGTGCCAGGGCCGGCCGGTCGCCGGCGAGCACACGCTGGACGAGAGGGCCTGGACTCCCGCTTTCGCGGGAATGACGGGTGGCCGACTCCCTCTCTCTACAAGTGGAGAGGGGATCGGGGGGTGAGGCCCGGTCCAATCCGGCTCCCGCCGGAAAACCTACCCTTGTCAGCCCCCTACGCTGACTCATCGTCGCGCTCCAAGAGCTCGAGCAAGACGCCGTGGCCCGCGCGAGGATGGACGAATGCGACCAGGCCGCCATGCCCCGGCCGCGGTGTTCGGTCAACTAGCGCGGCGCCCTCGGCCGCCAGACGCGCCAGCTCGGCTTCGATGGAGGGCACCGCAAAACAGACGTGGTGCAGCCCCTCGCCCCGGCGGGCAAGGAACCGCGCGAGCGGCCCGTCGTCGTTCAGCGGCTCCAGCAGTTCCAGCTTGGCGCCCGCGCCGGTCAGAAAGCTGACGCGCACCCCCTGAGCCGGGACCTCGTGGGCCGGGCCGACGCAGAACGCGCCGGGCAGCAGGGCTGAGTACGTCCGACCGGCCGCTGCGAGGTCCCGTACCGCAATGCCAATGTGATCCAGGACGGCACCGGTGGCTGGCCAAAACTGCATGATCTTATCGTATCAATTGCGATGCAGTTTTGGCCGGCCAGGGCGGCGCTGCGCTTAACGCTTCAGGAAGACTTTGCATAGCTGCTCTACTTCATCCGGCAGCAGTCGGTATGCGGCCGGGTTTGCACGGCGCTGGCGAGCGACCTCATAAAGGAAGATGGCGGCGGTGACGGAGACGTTGAGGCTCCGCACCATGCCGCGCATCGGTATCGAGACGCGGCGATCAGCAGCCGCCGTGGCCGTCGTTGAGAGGCCGGCGTGCTCGTTGCCAAACCACAGGGCGAGACGCTGCCCCGTGAAATCGCTGGCATGGATCCATTCATCAGCGCCATCTACCACGGCTGCGACGCTCTCGTAACGGAGTGCCCGGAGCTGTGCAATGCACGCTGCCGTCGAATGAAAGATGTGGCAGTCCACCCACTTGTTCGCGGACCCCGAAGACTGCTTTCCTATCCGTTTCGGATCGTAGTATTCCTCCTGCTCGAAGACAAAGTACACGTCCTGCACGCCAACGGCATCGCAGGTACGCAGGACGGCCTCGGCGTTGTGGGGGTCGTGGATGTCCTCCAGCACAACCACCAATCCGCGTTGTCTCTGAGCGACCACGCGCTTGATCGTCTCGATGCGCGCTTGCGTAGGCATCGTACACAGTCTGCCGGTCTCCGCCGCATTCCCCCCCTCTACCGCTCGGCGATGGAGAGAGGGCCGGGGGTGAGGAGCACTCCTACGGCTGGTGCTCGCCGAACACGCCGCGCAGCACGTCGCACATCTCGCCCAGCGTGGCTCGCGCCCGCGCTCCGGCCAGCAACGCCACCACCAAGTTGCCATTGCCCGTGGCCGTCGTGCGGATTTGCGCCAGCGCCGCCGTGACCTGCCGCTGATCGCGCCGGCGACGCAAGTCGGCCAGGCGGGCGCTCTGCCGGTCGCGGACGGCCGGATCAACGTGCAACAGCTCGCCGGTTGGCGCCGGGGTATCGTCGCGGTACTTGTTTACGCCGACAACGATGCGTTGACCCCGTTCGACTGCCTGCTGCGCGCGATACGCGCTCTCCTCGATAGCGCGGGTGTAGTGTCCGCTCCGCACCGCCGCAGTAGCCCCGCCCAGCCGCTCGATCCGGGCCAGCTCCTCACCGGCCTTGGCTGCCAGCCGGTCGGTCAGCGACTCCACGAAGTACGAGCCGGCGAGTGGGTCAACGGTCGCGGTGACGCCGGTTTCATGGGCCAGCACCTGCTGGGTGCGTAGCGCCAGCCGGGCGCTCTCCTCCGTCGGCAGGGCCAGCGCCTCGTCCCAGGCGTTGCAGTGCAGCGATTGCGTGCCCCCCAGCACCGCCGCCAACGCCTGCACCGTGGTACGCACCGTGTTCACCTGCGGTTGCTGCGCCGTCAGCGAGCTACCAGCGGTCTGCGTGTGGAAGCGCAACATGGCGGCACGTGGCTCCGCGGCGCCCAGGTCGTCGCGCATGATCGTTGCCCACAGACGCCGGGCGGCACGGAACTTGGCCACCTCCTCGAAGAAGTCGCGGTCACAGGAGAAGAAGAACGACACTTGCCGCCCCACGCTGTCGGCACTCAGGCCACGCTCCATAGCGGCGCGCACGTACCCGATGCCGTTCGCCAACGTGAAGGCCAGCTCCTGCACGGCCGTTGCGCCGGCCTCGCGCAGGTGGTAGCCGCTAATTGAGATGGGGTTCCAGTGCGGCAGGTGATGGACGCAATACTCGATGGTGTCGGTGACGAGCCGGAGCGACGGCTCCGGCGGGTAGATATACGTCCCACGAGCGATATATTCCTTGAAAATGTCGTTTTGGAGCGTGCCGGCCAGCTTGTCCGCGGGGACACCCTGCTCCTCGGCCGCGACGATATAGAAGGCCAAGAGCACGGCGGCGGTGGCGTTGATGGTCATCGAGGTGCTGACCTGATCGAGCGGAATGCCTCGAAACAGAGTAGCCATATCGTCGGCGCTGGCAATGGAGACACCAACCCGGCCGACTTCACCGACGGCGAGGGGATGGTCGGGATCGTACCCGAGCTGAGTCGGCAGGTCGAAGGCCACCGACAGGCCCGTTTGCCCCTGTTCCAGCATGTAGCGGTAGCGCCGATTGGATTCGGTCGCATCGGCATAGCCGGCATATTGGCGCATGGTCCAGAGGCGGCGGCGATACATCGCGGGGTAGATACCGCGCGTGAAGGGGAAGGCGCCCGGCTCACCGAGACGCTCTGCCGCCGACCCGTCTCCCAATTCGGACGGGTGGTACACCGGCGCCACCGGCAGACCGGAGGCCGTGGCTACCTGCTCCCGCTCATCCGTACCCATCACCGCTCACTCCGCTTGCTTGCCGACCATGCCGGGGGGTGAGGCCCCGGTGGCGCTACTGGAACGTCACGCCAGCGATCTTATCGCCGATTTGGATGGCCCGGACGACCTCCAGCCCGGCGGTGACCTTGCCGATATAGGTGTAGTCGCCGTCGAGGTGGCGGGCTGCCCGTGTGAGCACGAAGAACTGACTGTCGTTCGTGAGGGTCGGATCGGCGGCGCCGCGCGCAAAGCCCACCGCGCCGGCCTCGAACGGTTGATCGCTCGTCTCCGTAGGCATCTTCCCGCCACCGCGACCGGCGTAGGGGAGATCGCCTTTGGGCTGATCGGTGGATAGGAGATAGTCCTTGCCCCGCTCCCCTTTGGTCACCGGGTCACCGCCTTGGATCACCCAGTCCTCCACACGATGAAAGATCGTGCCGGTGAGCGCGCCACAGCGGCCTTTGTCAACGAAGTTCTGGACGGAGTTCGGCGCCACTGCGCGGTTCATCTCGAAGGTGAACGAGGCGCCGTTGGTCAGCGCGACGGTCGCGGTCGTGACGGTAGCCGGGACCTCGACGCACTCGCCATCGGTAGCCTCTCCGTCACCATCGCCGTTGCACGCGACCAGCGCCACTGTGCCCACAATGGCGGCCAGCGCGTTACGCCGGCCAAGCGCCCCACCCCACTGCCGGATTACCATAGCTTCTCCCCCGTTGCCGGACTTGACCCGGCCTAGTGCGCCTGACGTGTCACATACTACCGCATAGCGGCCCCTCTTACCTAGGGCATCCCCGGCTAGGCCCCCACCCTGACCCTTGTATGTTATGGGATGGTAGTCATTGGTGGCTACCCGGGCGTGACAGACCGGATGGCCCAAGGTCCACGAAGACCGTGGGGGAGCGAGGGTCGTCACGCTCGTCGGTTCCCAGAACCCGCACAGTTGCCAGGGCCGCTGCCCCGGGCAAGCCCGTATCTTGCAAGGCTGGGTCAGCGGGAACCGGACCACCCCCCGGCCGGAGGTTCGTATGCCGAAGCCAGCCGTGTTTGTCGGAATCGATGTGGCCCAAGCGACCCTCGTCGTCGCCGTGCGACCCCAGGAGCAGTGTTGGACCGTGCCCAACGATGCCACCGGGCTGGCCACCCGGCAACGCCGACTCCAGCGCCAGGCCCCCACCCTGATCGTGCTCGAAGCCACCGGGGGCCTGGCGCGGCTCGCCGCCAGCACGCTCGGCGCCGCGGGGCTGCCCGTGGCAGTGGTCAATCCGCGCCAGGTGCGCGACTTCGCCAAGGCCACGGGGCGGCTCGCCAAGACCGATGCGCTCGATGCCCAGGTGCTGGCCCACTTCGCGGCCGCGGTCCAGCCACCCCCCCGCCCGCTGCCGGATACCCAGACCGCCGACCTGGTCGCGGTGCTCGCCCGGCGTCGCCCGGTGGTCAAGAGGCATACGGCCGAGCAGAACCGGCTGCCGCGGGCCACCGGGGCGCGGGTGCGCCGGCGCATCCAAGTCCACGGGCGCTGGCTGGAGCGGGCGCTGGCCCGCGTAGACGCCGACCTGGATCAGGCCTTGCCGGCCAGCCCGCTCTGGCGGGTGCAGGAAGACTTGCTGCGCAGTGTGCCTGGTGTGGGGAAGGTGCTGCCGCGCACCCTGCTGGCGGCGCTGCCGGAGCTAGGCACGTTGTCGCGCCAGCAGGTGGCGCCGTTGGTCGGAGTGGCGCCGCTGAACCGGGACAGTGGCACCTGGCGCGGGCGGCGGGGCACGTGGGGGGGCCGGGGCGCGGTGCGGGCGGTCCTGTACATGGCGGCGCTGACGGCCCCGCGCCACAATCCCCCCCTGCGGCGGTTCTACCACCGGTTATGCGCGGCGGGCAAAGCGAAGAAGGTGGCGCTGGTAGCCGGTATGCGCAAGCTGCTGACGATGCTGAATGCGATGCTACGGGACCAGACTCCCTGGCAGCCGCCGGCGGTTGCTACCGCTTGACAGCCAACACAGTTGCTCCCCCGTGGCGACGAGGGAGGGAACACGTCCCGTCCCCCTGCCACAGCGGGGGGACTATAGGGGGGCCATCTCCGGCGCGGTTTGACAGCGCCGCGTGCCCCTGCGTAGGCTCTCCGGAAGGTGCGGTAGCTCAGTACACGGGTGAGGCGGCGAGGGAGGCCAACCGCAATGGCATCGTTCGAGGTCACGGAAGAGTCAATCCCACTGCCTCTCGGGGCGTTCGCCAAGGCGCGGCGTATCCTGGTGCGGTGGCGGGGACAATGGATCACCGCGCTGAACCAAGGGCCGTTCCGCGCCTATCTCTACCCGCTCTACACGCCGGCCGGCGTCGCGGTCACGACCGACGGGCCGATAGACCATCCGCACCATCAGTCGGTCTGGATCGGCGCCGATCACGTCTACTGCCGGCTGCCCTTTGCCGACGACGCCTTTGAGGACGCGACCTACAACTTCTACGTGGGCGAGACCTTCCAGGGCCGGGCGCCGGGACGCATCCTCAGTGTGGGCATGGAGAGCACGGAGCTTGCCGCCGACCACCTACGGATCACCCAAACCCTGGAGTGGCAAGGCCCCGAAGAGTGGGGGGCGGGGCCGCGGCGTACTATCGCCATCGAGACGAGGACGCTCGACATAATGATCGGCCAGGATGGTGTCGCCGCCGGCGCGTCAGCCGCTCACTACCTGGACATCCGCTCACGGCTGCGGCCTACGGAGTGGGACTTCAGTATCGGGCCTACCCGCCACGCCTATCTGGGGATACGGCTCGCCGAGGGCTTGCGCGTGATTGATGGCGGTACCGTACACGATGCCGATGGGCGCACGGGGAGCGAGGCGGTCAATGACCAATGCTCGGATTGGGTGGCGGTGGCGGGTACCGTTCCCAGCGGCCGACGGGCCGGCGTCGCCGTGTTCCCGTACCCCTCGGCTGCCGGACACCCCTGGCACGTGAGCGAGTACGGAACGCTGAACGTGAACCCGTTTGCACGGGAGCGCGTGGCGATCAACCGGGGCGATGATTTGGAGATCGCAGCGCGCTTGGTCGTCTACGATGGAGATGCCACCGAGGCCCGGATTGCCGAGCGTTTCGAGACCTTTCGGCAGGCGTACTACTAAGCATCGACAGGCCGGCGCGGGAGTTTCGTAGACATGGCAGTCACCGCTGGAGCAGCGCAGCGCGCGCCGCGCCGCAACGACCCGGTGGTCGGTCCGGCGTGGGAGCCTAGCGCCGCGCAGCTCCGGCGCAGCCGTCTCCTGCGCTTCATGCGTCATCTGGGGCTGGACACGGTGGATGCGCTGCGCGAGCGGGCGGCCGCCGACCCGGCCTGGTTCTGGGCAGCGGTGGTCCGCGACCTCGGCTTGTCCTGGTTTCGCCAGCCGGACCGCGTGCTGGACCTCTCGGACGGTCTGCCGTTTGCCCGCTGGTTCCCCGGCGGTCGCTTCAACTACGTCAGCAACGCTGTGGATCGTCATGCCCACGGCCCGGCTGCCGACCGTCCCGCTCTGGTCTGGGAGGGTGAAGAAGGGACGACCCGCACCATCACCTACCGACAGCTACTCGTCGAGGTGAGCCGGGCGGCCGCGGCGCTGCGGGCGCTCGGCATCCGCCGCGGTGATCGCGTGGGTATCTTCCTCCCCATGACGCTGGAGTGCGCGATTGCGACCCTCGCCTGCTCGCGCATTGGGGCGATCTATACGCCTATCTTCTCCGGCTATGCGGCCCCGGCCGTCGCCTCGCGGCTGAATGACTGCGCGGCACGCCTGCTGATTACGGCCGACGGCTTCTTCCGGCGCGGTCGCGTGGTGCCGCTCAAGGAGGTTGCCGACGCGGCCGCCCGTGCTGCCCCAAGCATCGAGCGGCTCCTGGTAGTGCAGCGGGCGGGGATAAAGGACCTGCCCTGGCAGCCGGCACGCGATGTCTGGTGGCACGACCTGGTCGCGCAGCAACCGGACACGCTGCCCGCCGTGGAAACCGAGGCCGACGAGCCGTACATGGTGATCTACACGTCGGGCACCACCGGCCGGCCCAAGGGAGCGGTCCACGTCCACGCCGGCTTTCCGATCAAGGCCGCGCAGGACATGGCCCATTGCTTCGACATCCAAGCCGATGACCGCGTGTGGTGGTACACCGACCTCGGCTGGATGATGGGGCCGTGGCTCATCGCCGGCACCCTGCTGCTCGGCGCGACGGTCTTCCTCTACGATGGCGCACCGGACTGGCCGGCGCCCGACCGCCTCTGGGCTACGGCGGCGCGGCAGCGGATAACGACCCTGGGCTTGGCCCCGACCGGTGTGCGGGCCTTGATGCGTGCCGACCCCGATGGGCCAACGCGACACGATCTCTCCGGCTTACGTGCCCTCGCTGCGTCGGGCGAGCCGTGGAACCCGGAGCCGTGGTGGTGGTACTTCCGGCAGGTGGGCGGGGGACGCTGCCCGCTCATCAACTATTCCGGCGGCACCGAAATCTCCGGCGGCATCGTCGCCGCGACGACCGTCGAGCCGCAGCAGCCGTGCGCCTTTGCCGGGCCGGTGCCCGGGATGGCTGCCGACGTTGTGGATGAGGCGGGGCAGCCCATTCGCGGCCGGGTCGGCGAGCTGGTGCTGCGGGCGCCGTGGGTCGGGATGACCAACGGTTTCTGGCGGGACCGCGAGCGCTACTTGGAGACGTATTGGTCGCGCTGGCCCGACGTATGGGTACACGGCGATTGGGCGCTGATCGAGGACGACGGCTCGTGGTACATTCACGGCCGCTCGGACGATACGCTCAAGATCGCCGGCAAGCGGGTTGGTCCGGCCGAGGTCGAGTCGGCCGCGGTCGCGCATCCCGCCGTCGCGGAGGCCGCGGCCATCGGCGTGCCCGACGAGATCAAGGGCGAATCCGTGGTCGTCTTCGCCGTGCCCACGCGCGAGCCGGCGGCTACCGCCGGGACGACGGTTGCGGACACCGTGGCCGCCCAACTGGGCAAGCCGCTCCGACCGGCGGCAGTACACTTCGTCACCGAGCTACCGCGCACGCGCAGTAACAAGATCATGCGCCGCGTGATCCGCGCCACCTACCTGGCGGAGGACCCCGGCGACGTCTCCTCGCTCGAAAATCCCTCCGCGCTGGAGGCGATCCGGGCCACAAGGGGTGAGGTCCGGTGAAGGGGTCGAGGGAGGCGGGGCGCGGGAGGGGTGCCGGAGCGAGAAGACCGTGCCCGCGGTGGAGCAAGACCGCGGGCGGGGCGGAACCTGGGTGGCAGGATGCACTTTGTGGGTGGTGGAGCGAGATAGCGGGTAGGTCGGAGTGGGAGAAGACGCAGCGCGGTTTTTCTCGGCGGTGTGGTGTGATTGCCAGTGGGTGAGCGTGTGGGAAGTGGCAGTGAGACGTATCCGGAGCAGCCGGCTCACGCGGGCCGGCAACGGAGCGGTGGCGATAGGCACAGAAGTGCCGGCGCGCGCCGGTGCGTGGCCTGGCGGCGCCATAGGCGCAGGGTGTGACCAATGGTGGTCCGGCACCAACTGCGCGGCGCACGGACGGCCATGCCCCGGCGCCCGCGCCGCGGTGGCGTGGGGTACGTCATGGCCCGGCGCCTGTGGGGTGGCGCACGGACGGTCATGCCTCGCCGCGTTCGGCGCGGCGGGGGGTCGCTCATGACCCGGCACCTTTTGCGCGGGGCGCGACCGGTCCGGGACCGGCACGCGCGGCGCGGCGCACGGACGATCAGAACCCGGCGCCTGGGCCAGGGTAGCCCAGGGTACGTCCTGATCCGGCGCCTGTGGGGTGGCGCGCGGACGGTCATGCCTCGCTGCGCTCGACTGCGCGACGGGGGGTCGGTCATGACCCGGCGCCGTTTGCGCGGGGCGCGACCGGTCCGGGACCGGCACGCGCGGCGCGGCGCACGGACGATCAGAACCCGGCACCTGGGCCAGGGTAGCCCGGGGTACGTCCTGATCCGGCGCCTGTGGGGTGGCGCGCGGACGGTCATGCCCCGCCGCACGCTGCGCGACGGGGGGTCGCTCATGACCCGGCGCCGTTTGCGCGGGGCGCGACCGGTCCGGGACCGGCACGCGCGGCGCGGCGCACGGACGATCAGAACCCGGCGCCTGGGCCAGGGTAGCCCAGGGTACGTCCTGATCCGGTGGCGCGCGGACGGTCATGCCCCGCTGCACGCTGCGCGACGGGGGGTCTGCCATGACCCGGCGCCCTCGGCTGGGTGGCGACGCCACCGCGGGCGGGCGGCACGATGGTGCGCGTGTGCTCCTTCCGGGCGGTGCCCGGTGCTCCAGGATGGTCTTGCATCTGCCACTTCCCAACACGGGGTCATATTGGACCGGGGTGGGGGGATGACAACGGCCTTGGGGGAGGGGATTGTCAGCGGGATACTGGCCCCCCTATGGTCCCCCCGCTACGCAGGGGGACGGAGGAGTGGGGGCGGGCGATTGAGGTGAGAATGCGATGAGTAAGCTCCACACAGCACAACCGGCACAGCCGTTCCAAGTGCGTCTCGATGCCAAGGTGCCGATGCGCGACGGGGTGCTGCTCTCCACCGACATATACCTGCCCAACGCGCCCGGTCCCTTTCCGACGCTCCTGATCCGCACGATCTACGACAATCAGTGGGATCGGTACCTGGCCTGGGCGGTGCCGTTCATCGAGCGGGGCTATGCCGTCGCCATGCAAGACTGCCGCGGGCGGCACGACTCCGACGGCGCCTGGGAGCCGTATATCCACGAGACCGAGGACGGGTACGATACCCACGAATGGCTGGGCGCCCAGCCCTGGTGCGACGGCACCATCGGGACGTTCGGCGTTTCCTACCTGGGCTTTACGCAAACCCTGCCGGCGACGCTCCGCAGCCGCTACCTGCGGGCGCTGGTGCCGATTGCCGGCCAGCAGGACAACTTCGGCCACTTCTACGTGGATGGTGCCCTGCAACTGCACATCGCGCTCAACTTCATCAATATGGCCGGCCGCACGATGCAGCGTGGCAGCCGCAGCCTGCTGAACTCCGACGAGCTGTACCGGCGGCTGCCCCTCGTCTCGGCGCTGGACGACATCGTAGACTTGCCCTTCTACCGGCAGGTCATCGAGCACTCCACGTTCGACGAGTTCTGGCGGAGCTATAGCCTGCGTGACCGCTACGGAGAGGTCGAGACACCAGCCTATTTCATCACCGGCTGGTACGACAACCTGGTGCATGAGGGATTCAAGCTCTATCGCGGGTGGTCGCAGCAGGCCCGCTCCGCGGCGGCGAGGACGCAGACCAAGCTGCTGGTCGGCCCCTGGAGCCACCAGAACATCGGCTCGGCGGAGCCGTTCGGGGCCATCGGCTTCGGCGGCCAGGCGGCCATGGACATTACCGCGGAGCACCTGCGCTGGTACGACCGGCGGCTGAAGGGGGTGGAGAACGGGATTGACGACGAGCCGCCGATCCGGCTCTTTGTGATGGGCGCGAACGTCTGGCGCCACGAGCACGAGTGGCCGCTCGCCCGCACCCAATACACCCGGTACTACCTGCATAGCCGCGGCGGGGCCAACTCCCTCGCCGGCAATGGCAAAATTAGCACCACGCCACCCGGCGATGAGCCGACCGACGGGTACGTCTACGATCCGGCCAATCCGGTCCCGACGGTGGGTGGCCCGATCTTGTTCCTCGACGACAGCGGCCCGTGGGATCGGCGGCCGGTAGAGCGACGCGACGACATACTCGTCTACACGTCGGAGCCGCTCGCAGCGCCGGTCGAGGTGACGGGGCCGGTGACGCTCACGCTCTTCGCCGCGTCCAGCGCCCCCGATACGGACTTCACGGCCACCCTCGTAGATGTCCACCCGGACGGCAAGGCCATCATCCTCTGCGAGGGCCTGCGCCGCGCCCGCTACCGCGAATCGCTGGAGCAGCCGACACTGATCCGGCCGGGGCAGGTGTATCGCTACGAGATTGACCTCTGGGACACCAGCAACGTCTTCAAGGCCGGGCATTGCATCCGGGTAGAGGTATCCAGCAGCAACTTCCCCCGCTTCGACCGCAACCCCAACACCGGACACCGGCCGGGCATGGATGCCGAGCTCGTGCCGGCCACCCAGACCATCCACCACGATAGCGAATACCCCTCGCACCTCACTCTCCCCATCATCCCCGACTCTTTTTAGCCACAGAGAACACAGAGAGCACAGAGTAGGGGTGCGATTCATCGCTTCACTATGTCATAGCTCCGGCTCCCTTGTGCTATACAGATTGTCAGAGCCGATATTCCACTCACCCGTGATGCACTTTGGTGGTTTGGTGGTATTGGTACGGTGCATGCGATAGCAACTCGGTCTGTATAGGAGGGTGAACCGACGATGGCAACCGAACGACTGCCACCGGGCCTGGCTCCCAGCAGTGGCTCGCTCAACTTCACGGAAGACACGGTTCCGGCTGCTCTGCAGCAGGAGCACAGACTCGCCCCCGGGCGGTGGGGCGTCCTGCACGTATTCGAGGGCAGCGTGCGCTTTGTGAACCTCGAGACCGGCGGTGAGCGCGATGTATCGGCGCCGGACCTCATCCTCATCCACCCACAGGTACCCCACAAACTGCACCTCACGGGCCAATTGCGCTGCCGTGTTGACTTTTTTCGGGAGTTGGATGACGACGCTACCGTGCGAACGCCTGGCGGCTTTGCCGGTGACGAGGTGTATCGCAGTTTCCAACGATGCGAGGCAACGGGAGACTTCGCGGATACGTTCTACAACACCTTCCTGAACTCCTCTCCCGAGATCGCAGCACACTTCGCCAAGACGGACTTCGCAAGGCAACGCAAGCTGCTCCGTGATTCGGTGCATTTGATGGTGGCGCGGGACGTAGCGGACCCGGAGATGCGAGCATTGGTGAACCATCTTGGGGAAGCACACAGCCGGACCAAGCGCAATATAGCTCCGCGGCTTTATGAGCTGTGGCTGGATAGCATCTGTGAGACAGTGAAGGCGCTGGACTCCGAGTGGACCAGGGAGCTTGAGGCCCACTGGCGTGTGCGGATGCGTGCCGGCATGCAAATCATCATGGCCGTCTACTAGCTAGCCGCCGGCCCCGCTCTGCGCCTCACCCCGTCCACCCCACATCATTGCGGCTTGCGCCGCAGTCCAGAGCGCCCACCAGAAACGCCCCGGACAGGATTGGTGGCCGGGGCGGCGGGCAGCGAAGCGAAGTTGAGTTGGTCCAGTTCGGTGGTGTCGATGCCCGGTCCGTTCCAGTGAATGGACCGGTTTCCAGGGATACGTCCGGCACCCGGCGCACCAGTACGAACTAGCCCACCAGGCGAAAGATGACCCGGCTCATGTAGGCAATCAGGAGGGCGGAACCTGCCACATAACGGTTGGGACTGTTGGTGCCAACCAGTGCTACCGTGATAAAATAGAATGGCCAAGAACGTGAGCCTCGGTGTGGTGGGCCGAGGCTTTATCATACTGCTAGGTTCCTTCTTAATAATTGTAGGATGGGAGGTTATTGAGAGCATGAGGTTGTTCAGGAACATGAGGTTGTTCACACGAAAAAAACTTGGCGTTATATTTTCCGCTCTGATGGTTATTGCCGCCGTCCTCACCATAATCGACACACCACTCGGATGGTAGAAATGGTTTGGTGGCCACGATGATACTGGCGGGTCTGTTACAACGAGCCAGTTTGTGCTACCGCCGTTGACCCCGGTCTCAACTTCTTTGGTGCAAATGTTGAGGACCGCTAAATCGGTCAAAACTTATCCTGAACGGGACCGCGCTTTGCGGATCGTCGCAGAGACTGCGGTGGAAAAAGGAAACTATGACGTGGCCATCAAGGCAGGGGCAGCAAGTCCCACTCGCGCCGCGCGCTCCAAGACATTAATATTTGTGGCCATTTGCGCCGCTAAAGAAGGACTTTTCGAACTGGCGATAGAAGCCGCTGACAAGATACCACTTCGCAGCGTTCATGATAGTACGAAACTCGATATCTTAACTATGACAAGCGAGCAGGAGAACTCTGAATCAATCCAGGCGATTGGTACCCCAGTATCTGCGGACTGTCGCTGATTCGTCGCCGGCATGTGCGTTGCAGCTTCTCCCCGACGTCCCGTGCGCTACTGCAGGGGTCTACAGCAGGCACTGAGGCAATGTTCCTCATGATGCACCGGGCCTTCGAGCTTGGGTACCGGCGTTATGAATGGAAGTGCCATGCGCTGAATGCGGCGTCGCGCCGGGCGGCACAGCGTCTCGGGCTGTCATTCGAAGGTGTCTTTCGACAGGCCAAAGTTGTCAAGGGACGCAACCGTGATACGGCCTGGTATGCCGCAATTGACACGGAATGGCCCCAACTCAAGGAGGCCTTCCAGCGATGGCTAGACCCGGCGAATTTCGATAGCGAAGGACAGCAAAGAAGCCGGCTATCCGATCTGACCGCCTCCGTGTTGAAACGGCGGGGCTGAGACCACCTTCGACCGTCGCGGCGGCAGGCCGATAAGGCGGCCATCCTAACCCGAAGACCGGGGCAGGTTGGCTAGGCGCGCGGTGGCCCGGCGGAGGGTTTCCATGCGCTTGGGGAACGAGAAGCGCACGCGCTGACGACCCGGCCGGTGGTGGTCGGGGCGGTCGGGCGCTGGCGGTGGATAGAAGCTCGTGCCCGGCACGACGGCCAGCCCCCGCTCGCGTACCAGATACTGGGCCAAGGCAACGTCGTTCGCAAAATCGAACCGGCTGATGTCGGCCATGATGTAGTAGGCGCCGGCCGGGGGCTGACACCCAAATCCCGCAGCCCGCAGGGAGGCCACCAGGTAATCGCGTCGCTGGCGATACTCGGACAGATAGGCGCGGTAGTACGAGTCGGGCAGACCGAGCGCGGCGACCGCCGCGGCCTGCAACGGAGCCGGCGCTCCGACGGTCAGGAAGTCGTGGACTTTGCGGATGGCGTCGGTCAGGGGCGGTGGCGCCACCGCATACCCTACCCGCCAGCCCGTCACGCTGTACGACTTGCCGATGCTACTGATGGTCACCGTGCGCTCGCGTAAGCCCGGCAGCGCCGCCAGGTAGACGTGCTGCCCCTCATAGACCAGGTGCTCGTAGATCTCGTCGGTGATGGCCAGCGCGTTCCAGCGCTCGCACAGGCGCCCGATCAACTCTAGCTCGTCGCGGCTGAACACCTTGCCGGTGGGGTTGTTGGGCGTGTTGATAACGACCGCGCGCGTGTGCTCGCCAAACGCAGCACTCAACTCGTCGGGATCGAGGCGCCAATCCGGTTCGTGGAGGGTGACAAAGCGGGGGCTGGCGCCGGCGAGCACGGTATCCGGCCAGTAGTTCTCGTAGAACGGCTGGAAGATGACGACCTCGTCACCCGGATTGACCGTCGCCAAGAGCGTCGCGATCATGGCCTCCGTCGCGCCGCAGGTCACGGTGACTTCGCGGTCAGGATCAACGACCAGCCCCGTCGTGCGGGCCAGCTTGTCGGCGACGGCAGCCCGCAACGCCGGTGCTCCCCAGGTCACGCTGTACTGGTTGATGTCGCCGCGAATGGCGGCAATGGCGGCCGCTTTGATCTCATCGGGCGCCGGAAAGTCGGGAAACCCTTGCGCCAGATTGATGCCATCGTCGGGATGGTAGAGGGCGATGAGACGGCTCATCTCGCGGATGACCGACTCGGTGAAGTGCTGCGTGCGGTCAGCGACGTTCGGCGTAGCCATAGCTGGGCTGGATTGTAGCGCAACCGACGGAGGGTGTGGCGGGTCGGCGGCGGCGGCGAGGGGGCCGGCTGACAGGGGGAGGTATGGACAGGATAGACAGGATGAGGGAGGAAGGGGGTGTTGCCCTCACCCCGGCCCTCTCCCCGTGGGAGAGGGGGGCGGGGGGGGTGAGGCCCGTAGGGTTACAGCGCGGCAACGGCCTCGTCAACCATGTCGAAGACGGTCCGCCGTGGGTTGTAGCCCCACGTGTCCTGAGCTTTCGCGGAGCTGTGGTACCAGGCGGCTCGTGCTATCGGCAGGCACGCCCGCACATAGCCCAGGCCTAGCTCGGCTGCGATGTACCGCACCAGCTCATCGAGGGAGAAGGGCGCTGCGCCACTGAGGTTGAACGCCTCCCCAACCGCAGCGGGCGCGTCCAACACCTGCATACAGCCCGCTGCGATGTCACGGGCATCCGCCCATTGCCGCACTTCCGGGCGGCCGTCGCGGGCGGCCAGCACGACTAACTGCTCGGTGCCGTTGTCGAGGCCCCTGAGAATCGCCAACGACTCGGCTTGCTCCGACGTGAGACTGGGCACACGGGCCAGTTGGTCGGTGGCGGCGCGCAGGAAGAGCCAGCGGGCAAACGTGCTCGTGGGAGTGACCAGCTCGTGCGCGTCCGCGGTGGCTCCAAACCGCAGGATCGTGACCGGAATAGCGTAGCCGCGCCAGAAGGACAGGCACAGCTCCTCGGCGCTCACCTTGCTGGCGCCGTAGACCGTCCCTGGGACCCGCGGATGCGCCTCGTCTATGGGCAGGTAGCAAGCGCCGTGTGTGCCGCCGCGGAAATACACCGCGTCGCTGCTGGCGTAGACGAAGCGCCGGAGGCCCGGGGCGTGGTCGCGCACCGCCATCAGGAGGTTGAAGGTGCCCCGGACGTTGTATTCGAAGAATTCCTCGTCCGTGTTTCCGCGCGAGGTCAGCGCCCCGCCCAGGTGATACACCGCCGCGACGCCGCACGCCGCCGCCGTCATCGCTTCCGGCGACTCCAGCCGCCCAATGACCCGCTCGACGCCGGGAAGGTCAAGCGCCGCGGCCCGCGGATCACCGGGCACTACGAGGGCACGCACGGTATGCCCGGCCCGGACGAGTACACGTGTCAGATGGGAGCCGATACGACCCGTGGCGCCTGTGACGAGAATGAGCATCAGGAGACGGCCCTTTCCACTAGGATGTCAGCGGTGAACAGTGTTTGGCTTTCCTAGCGCGGGCTGGCTAGTGGCGCCTCCGGCTCGCCGTCAAGCGGCAAGGCCACCGTTTCGACGTGCCGCAGGTCCAGCTTCCGAGAGGCGTGTTCGATATCAATTCCGACAACGTCGCCAGCTTCATCGAAGTCAATGACGAGGTTATCGGCAACCTCGTGGGAATCGGCGCTTGGCCGCTCATTCAACTCGATATACAGCGAGTCGGTCTCGGGGTAGTAGTGGAGCTTCATCGATTCTACTCTGTGCGCTCTGTGGCAAGTCCCCGGCAGCTATGGCCGTGACGCGAGGCCGGCGATGAGGGTGTCCAGGTGCATGACGAACTCGAGGGTCACTTCGATGTGTGCGCCCAGTGTCGTATAGCGGGGCCAGTGCCAGTGCCCTGCCGGTTGCTGGGTTCGCACGTACCAGTCGCCCATGCGGTAGGTCCAGTGCAGGTACGCCGCTTCGCCGGTGATCTGGTACAGCAACGCACTGCCCCAGCTACTCTTGCATACCTGCGGATACTTGAACTGGTGCTCGGTCGCACTCATCGAGAACGCCTGGTACCGGCGGGCGAGGGCGAGGTACTCCTCGCGCGGCTCGACCAAGTAGAGCCGGCACAGAAAGCCCGCTGCAATGCCGCCAATCGTCCAGCGCTGCGCCCGGTCCGCCTGGTTCTCCACGAGATAGGCCGCCCGCTGCTCGGCGGGGAACTCGCGGATGGGAGCCTGCTCGGCGCGGGACCAGGCGTAGTAAAAACGCTGGGGTAGCTCCTCCTGCGCTTCATAGAGGGCGTGCAGGTACCGATACACGCCCCGCGCCGGTTCGAGGGCGCCGGTCTGGAGGCAGGCAAACCCCGGCCCGCACGTGTAGGGCAGGTCCATGTAGTCACTCTTACTGCCGTCGGCGAGGCGGTCGTTGGCGAAGCCGCCCGAACGCGGATCGCGCCAGGAAAGGAGGTCGGGTAGCAGCCCATAGCTCAGGTCGTATTGCAGCGCCAGGTGCGCGCCGACGATCAACGCGGAGTTGCGGTAGGCATACGCATCGTCGAAGAGACGATACGGCCCCTCGATCCGGCCGTCGGAGGTGAGCATGTGGCGCCTGATCCAGCCGCAGACGGCGCTGGCAGCGGCCATCTCGCCGGTCACGGCAAAGGTCCAGGGTGCGCGGTAGAAGTGATAGCCCTGCTCGGGATTGCCGAGCGATCCGTCGTCGTGGAGCTGTCGGAGCAGCCACGCGACGCCCCGGCGTTGGGCGGCGCGGTAGGCTTGGAGCTTTTCCTGCTTTGCCGGTGCCGCCGACTGATCGTTTGGCATCACACTGACCTTCATCGGATTGTACGCCTATACCGTGAGAACGCCCGCTCCGGTCTCGTCACTGCGGCGGAAGCCGCAGTCCAGCCCCCGGCCACTGGATTGCGGCTTTCGCCGCAATGACGGAATGGGTGGAGACGGATGCAGTATCACTACCACTTGGTATCAGAAAGTCAACACCCGGCGCGGGTTCTCCACCAACATCGTCCTGACGTCGGCCTCGGTCAGGCCCGCTGCGTGCAGCAGGGGAACAAACTCGCGTAGCAAGTAATCGTAGCCATGCCCGCCGTGCCAGTGCAAGAGGGTGGTCCGGCAAATATCCATCGAAATCAGCAACTGGTCGAGGTGCCCGGCTCGGACCAAGCTCGCAACGGTGCGGACGCGCTGGTGCTCCGGCTGCATGCCGGCGCCGGACGGCCAGCCGACGTGATCTATCTGCACGTAGACGCCGGTCGCGGCGATGGCTTGCTCCAGGCGAATGTCGCGCCGCTCCCCAACGTGACCAATGATGATCCGGTCGGCCGGCACGCCCTCCTCGCGCAGCAGCGCCACTTGCTCCAACGCGAGGTCGCCGAAATGGGTGGTATGGGTCGTGATGGCGGCGCCGGTCGCCCGCTGCGCCCGTGCCCCGGCCCGAAACACCCGTTCCTCGGCCGGCGTGATATGGCAGCGCTCCGTGCCTAGCTCGCCGATAATCCCCGGCTTGACCCCGGTGCCGTCGGCGCCGTCGGCAAACTCGCGAATGATCTGATCGGCAAGCTGATTGGTGCTCAACTCGTAGATTTCACGCGGATAGACCCGCTCGCGGTACCAGCCCGCACCCATGATGAGGTGCAGGCCGGTGGCTGCGGCCAGCCGCCGCAGGCCCGCGGGGTTGCGGCCGGCCCCGCCCGTGGTCACGTCCACCACGGCGTTACCGCCGGCCTCGCGGTACCGCGCCAACTCCTCCGCTTGCAACTCCTCATCGTCGAGGATGCCGGTGTAGGTGGTACAGCCACCGGCAGCCCAGAGATCACAGAGGGTGTGCTCGTGCATCAGGGTGACGCCGAGCGTCTCCGGGTCAATGGGGCCAGTGACGGTCTGAATGGCCATAGCTCCTATCCCTCAAACCGGCTGTGCCGCTGCCGGTTGCGCCCGCAGGAGCGCCGGCGCTGCGGCCGCAATCGCCGGCCGGCACTCGGCCAATACGGCACGCAACTCGCTGGCCAGCAGGTCAATCTCCGCCTCGGCCATGATCGTCGAGACGGCCAGAATCCCGGTGGCCTTGATGCCGCGATTGAGCAGCGCCAGGTAGATCAGCCGCTGTATCTCTTTGGCACCGGCCGCGGCGGCTGGATCGGCGGCTTGCTGCCGGGGCAGTTCGAGCGACACCAGCGAGGCGACAACGTTCACCTCGAATGCCAGGCCGCAGTCGGCGACCACGGCGGCGAGCCGGTCACGGAGGTATCCGCCGAGGGCGGCAATCCGGGCAAAGGCATCGGGCGTGAGTAGCTCTAGGGAGACCAGCCCGGCCGCCATCGTGAGCGGATTGCCGTTGAAGGTGCCGGCGTGGGGAACCAGCGGTGGATCGCCAGCGGCAAACAGGTCCATAATGTCGGCCCGGCCCCCGAACGCGCCCACCGGCAGCCCGCCACCGACGATCTTGCCCATCGCCGTGAGGTCCGGCACCACCCCATAGTAATCCTGGGCGCCACCCCGAGCGAGGCGCAGCGTAATCACCTCGTCGAAGATGAGCAGCACGTCATTGTCGCGTGTCACCTCGCGCAAGTACGCGAGATACCTTGGCGAGGGCAGGTGCAGCCCACCACGAGTCACGACCGGGTTGACCAATACGGCCGCCAGCTCGTGCCGATGCTGCGTAATGAGCCGGTGGGCAGCGTCCCGGTCGTCGAAGGGCATCGTGAGCACGTTCTCGGCCATGCTGCGCGGCACGCCACGGGAAGTCGGCGACGGTCGCGCGGTAGGCACTGTGCCATTCGCGCTATCCGCGCCATCGAACTCGACGCCCTCGTAGCTCCCGTGATAGGCGCTATCCATTTTGACGATCCGGTCGCGGCCGGTACACGCTCGCGCGGCCTTGATAGCGTTCATGTTGGCCTCGGTACCGGAGTTGCAAAAACGCACCCGCTCCAGGGAAGGCACTCGCTCGCACAGCAGCCGGGCGAGCCGTGCCTGCGAGGCCTGCGGGGCGTTCCAGCCGGTGCCACGGGCGGCTTGCCGCTGGATGGCCCGGACCAGTGCGGGGTGGGCGTGGCCGTGGATGAGGGAGGTGGCGTTGTTCGTGAAGTCGAGCAGCCGGTTGTCATCCACGTCGTAGAGATAGCTGCCCGCACCGTGGGCCATGTAGGTGGGATAGGGAGCAAACAGCGTGCCGGTGCGCGTATCGCCGCCGGGCAGCCAGGCTTGGGCGCGCTCGTGCAGCTCACGCGACCGTGGCGTGCGGCGGCGGTACTCCCTCTCGATGCGTTGGCGTAGCTCGTCCAAGGCCATCATGGTCTCTCTCCTGCCGTCATTCTCGCATTCCTCATTCCCGCCACTGGATTGCGGCTTTCGCCGCAATGACGGCCGCACAACCTAGCGAAAGCCGGCGGCGTAGAACTGGCGAGCGCGGGGGGCAGGGCGGACGGGATACACGCAGCGAGGGTATCCCGTCAATCGCCGGTCAGCTTGAGGAACGCCGCCAGTGCTGCCAGGCCGGCGATCACGATGGTCGCCAGCCGCCAGGTCAGGGCATTGATCGCATTCGCCACGTCGGCCTTCGTTGCCAAGTGCGGCAGCGTGGCCTCGACACGTACCAGGTGTGTATCCAACTGTGCCACGTGCGTGCTCAACTGCTCCAGGCGCGTACCCAGCTGTGCCACGTGCGTACCCAGCCGCTCCAGGTGGTCGTCTACTCGTTCGCGCCAGGCCGCCGTTGCCGCGGCCGGCGTCTCAACTGCTGTCATCCTGCCGCTCCCTTTCTGCGCGTGGGCTGCGCTCGCACCAGGCCGGAAACACGCAACACGGTATCAGCCGGATGCCGCTAGGCGAGCGCCCCGGCACTGCGCCGCGCCACAGCCAGCAAGCCACCGGCGTTTCCCCTACCGTGAGTTCTCCCGATTGTATCATATATTTTGGAACATGCACAAATCAGAATTCCATCAACAGCGGATTGTGCAGTCCTGGTAGGCGCGCTGCTTGGCAAGTGCAGACGTTTACCGGGGCAGCCTCAGGAGCTTGCAAAGCCGGCGGCGTAGAGCTGGCGGGCGCGCTGTACGAGGTCGGGGGTCAGGGCGGACGGGGCACACGCAACAGCGTTCGCGTTCAGCTCTTCCGACCCCATGATCCCCGTGACCATCGAGCCGACCGCCTCGAACGACAGCACAAACTGCATCGCCGCGGCCGCTAGGGAGGGCGCCGCATCGTCGCCGACGAGAAAGCTCAAGGCGTCGGCCTTCTGCACGATGTCTTGTAGCTGTGCTGCGGGGGTAGCGCGCCGGCGGTCATGCTGCTTGAACGGCTCGCGGCCGGCCCGCGCCGCGGCCACGACCGAGTCCAGGAGATAGCCGCCACCGAAGGGCGAGCGCGGCAGGAGTCCCGTGCCGTGCTGCTCGGCCAGCGGAAACAGCACGTCGAGCGGACTCTGGTCGAGCAGGCTGAACGGGAACTCGACGACCTCAACGCCCTGCTCGCGGATGGCCGTCGCGGCGCCGCTCGCACCGTGCGAGACGCCCCACGAGCGGATTTTCCCGGCCTGTTGTAGCTCGCGCAGCGCCTCGAACGGCTCTGGTTGCTCCAAGACGTGATCCGGCGCGTCATGGAGCAGGTACACGTCAATGTAGTCGGTGTGGAGCCGACGCAAGCTCATTTCACAGGCTACTTTCAGGTAGTCGGGCGAGTGGTTCTGGTATTGCCAGTGCAGCACCGTCTGGGCGCCGTCAATGCCGGGGATATAGCCGGCCTTGGTGATATAGATGACATCATGCCGGTGCCGCTCAAAGGCTGCCCCTAGCAACACCTCCGAGCGACCGTTGCCGTAGGCGTCCGAGCAATCGTAGGTCGTAATCCCCAGGTCGAGGGCCTGGCGCAATAAGGTAACGGCATCCTCGGCCGCAATAGGCCCCCAGGAGAGGCCGCCGATCTCCCAAGTCCCAAAACACAGCGCCGAGACCGGCAAACCGGTCCTGCCCAGCGTGCGCGTTTCCATCACGTATCTCCTTTACTACATCTGGCACTTCGTCGGCTCGGCTGAACGGGGTCAGGTGCTGAGGATACCTATTCCGAGCCAGATAGGAACAGGTGCGTTCCGGTCCGGCTCCATGGTGACAATCCGCCTGTGGTGCGGTGCGGCAAGGGCATGCCACTCCGCCGTGATGTTGCCATACACGTACACTGACCGCTTCCTGGATTCCGGCCGGCGCCGGACGCCGGCCAGTTGCCACACCGTCATTGCGGACCAAACCGCAATCCGGCGACGGGGAGGCTGGATTCCCGCGCAGGCGGGAATGACGGGGCCGGGGCGGCCGGAGGGGATGGCGGCGGCCCTCGCACTGACCCACTCCCGCGGGGCGTGGGGGGGGGGGGGCGGGTGGCGGCTTGCGATGGATGTGGGTGGCCTGCTAGGCTGGACGGGTAGCGTGTAACATTGTGCATCTTCTATGGGAGGATTATGTTCAAGGCACTGCTCCGTCGTATCGCTGAAGTGGTCCGGAGGGCTATCGAAAACGAGCAAGAGCGAACTGATCTTTCTATCCGCATTCCTGTGGGCCATCTTGTGGCCTTTCGGCGTGCCCATGGGCAGCGAAAGCGGCATACCCCTAAGCGCCGGCGTCAGCGTAGAGATAAAGCAGAAAATGCTGAGTTAAAGAAACACATAGCCGATATCGAGTCCGAAGGTTCCAAAAAAGCTGATCAGTTCAGCGAAGAGATAAAGGAGTTCAAGGAAGAGTTGGAAGTCACCAAAGCCGAACGCGATCAGGAACGCGCTGCTCGCAATGCTGCTGAAACCGACATTCAGGAACTCCAAGCAAAGAATTCAAACCTAGCGAAAAACCTGGCTGACGTGTCCAAGGAACTTGAAAGAAAAACAAGGTTTCCGCATCTCGAATTCGGACCGGACGCGGTCGATGACTATGAGAATTTACATAGTGATGACTTGCCGATGGTCACCAAGAGATTGAATCTGCTCGATGAATCCGCCATGGAATGGCGCGTTAAGAGTGGCATTATGCCTCCATGGAAGTGTGATGCGAGAGATGAGGGCAAAATAGTAAAGAGTAATCCAAAGTTCCGTGAGCAGCGTCGATTCAAGTCTTGTCACGGCGGCGAGGAATACTTCTTTGGGCATATTAACTGTGGCGAACTAGATGGGAAAAAGGGACGCATTTACTTCCGTTTCGACAAAAGCTCACATGAGGTCGAAATCGGCTATATTGGCGGACATTTGGAGCTACCCACAGCGTAGAGGCCATTAGCTGCCTGCCCGAAGCCAAGTCCGGGCCATAGCGCCGGGCAAGCCGGGCCATGGAGAGGGTCAAGCCAGGTTACGTGCCCCTGTGCCCCCCTGCTCCACCGGGCGTCCTGGATTCCCGTCTGCGCGGGAATAACATCTCCCTATCTTGTCCATCCTATGTATCTATATGGATGTCTCTTGAAAAGACAGAGACCCCGAAAAGCGGGGTCTCGACCCTACCGGCGAAGCGATAGGGGAAGCTAGTATCGTTCAGTATGCACAACCGTGTGCAGTCCGTCAACCTAACTATCGCCGGCTCTCATCCTGTCTATCCTGTCCATCCATGTGTGTACCCGATCTAGCCCGCTGACTCCCGGCGGAGGAGGTGCTTTTGGATTTTGCCGACGGAGGTGCGGGGGAACTCGCTCCGAAACTCCACGAACTCGGGCACGCGGAACTTGGAGAGCCGCTCCGCGCAAAACGCGATGATGTCGTCTGCCGTGGCGGTCCGGCCTTCCTGCAGGATGATACAGGCCTTGATTGCCTCGTCGCGCATGGGGTCCGGCACACCGATCACTGCCACGTCCGCGACCACCGGGTGCTGATTGATGACGGCTTCCACCTCGCCGGCCGCGATATTTTCGCCGGCCCGCTTAATCATGTCCTTGGCACGGTCCACGAACCGGAAATAGCCCTCCTCGTTCACGGCGACAACATCGCCGGTCCAGAGCCACCCGTCGCGGATCGTTTCCGCCGTCG
Source organism: Chloroflexota bacterium (assembly GCA_965238265.1). Lineage (GTDB taxonomy): Bacteria > Chloroflexota > UBA11872 > UBA12225 > JAJDUF01 > JAJDUF01. The sequence continues at coordinate 887,452 of OZ250185.1, forward strand.
TCTCGGGGTTCTTGAAGTAGCCTTTAGTGATCGTCACGCCAGGGATGCCCTTCACCAGCAGCTGCCCCGGCGTGTCCACGGGAACGTCGTGCCCCTGCTCATCCACGACCCGGCACTCGTAGCCCAAGGTCACGCGGCCGATGCTCATGTTGTCCCTGGTGTCGTCGAGCGGATTGGTCAGGGGCTGGCCCATCGTCTCCGTCATGCCGTAGATTTGCAGCAGCGGGGCTTCATAGCGTTGCTCCCATTCCGCCAACTGCGCTGCCGTGATGTTCTGGGCGAAGAACACCATCCGAAAGCGGTTCTCCCGGTCGGTCGGGGCCGGTGGCTGGGCCAAGATCATCCGCATCGGGGCCGCAAAGAGACTGGTGATCGTGACGCCGTAGCGGGTAGCCTGCACCATGAACCGGGAGGCACTGAACCGGGGCATGAGCGCCACGCTGCCGCCCACGTTGAGCGAGGTCATAAACGAGTAGTATTGGGCATTGGCGTGGAAGAGCGGTAACGTGATGAAATGCCGGTCCTCGGGACCGAGGCGGGTGAGCTTGGAGACCACCTCGCTCAGGTAGATGTAGTTGGCGTGCGTGACCAGTACGCCTTTCGGGAGACTGGTGGTGCCGGACGTGTACAGAATAGCCGCCTCATCCAGGGGGTCCACCGGGATCGGGGCCAGCCGGTCGGACCGGCCCGCCACAAACTGACTGAAGGGCAGCACGCCGCGCGCGGCCTCGTCAGAGCCGGTCAGGATAATCTGACGGATGGTAGGACACCGTTCACGGAGTGCGACGATGGTCGGCAGGAGGTCGGCTTGGGTCACGGACACCTTGCTCTCCGAGTGTTTGACGGGGTAGGTCAATTCGTCGAGGGGTGAAAGCGGGTTGGTTGGCACCATCATGGCGCCGATCTTGGCAATGGCAAACCAGAAGAAGAGAAACTCCGGACAGTTGGTGAGGTGCAGGTTGACCCGGTCGCCCTTGGTCACGCCAAGGTCGAGCAGTCCGTTGGCGGTCCGGTTTACTATCCGGTCGAACTGCCGATAGGTGTAGCTGTGGGTTTGCTCCTGATGATCCTCAAAGATCAAGAACGTCTTGTCCGGCAACGTCCGCGCATGGTGCTCAAGAACCTTCCGCAGTGTACGCTGCCCAACGATGGTCATGGACATACCGTGCTCCTTCAATCAACCGGCGATGACCGGCTCTACACTCATACCATCCGGCTCCCCTGCTGCGGCAGGGGGACGTGGATTGCGGCTTCCGCCGCAATGATGGAGGGTGAGGCCCCCGCTCCGCAGGGAGACCGCATATTCCCTCCCCGGTCGCAACGGGGGAGGGCCGGGGTGGGGACCACGACGACCGGATCACGTTGGCGACGGTAGTGGCGTGAAGCAAGGAGGGATGGATGTCCGGATTTGACCTGATTACGAGCATACGAGAGATCGAAGCTGCGCGTGATGACATGGTGCATCCCAGCTTTGTCGGGACCCTGTTCGACGGGCAACCCAATTTCGAGCTGGTCTTCCCGTTTCCCAGACAGGCGGAGGCGGATAAGAGCATTGGTGATGCAGTCTGCGCCGACGTCGCGCAGTTTCTGCACAACCGGGTGGACCCCGACGCTATCGAACGCACTGGGCACATTCCCCGCGATGTTCTCGACGGTCTGGCACAGCTAGGCTGCTTCGGTCTCAAGATTCCAAAGGAGTATGGCGGGCAAGGACTGTCGCTGACGAATTACAACCGTGTTTTGCAACTGGTGGCCAGCGTCAGCCCGGCATTGGGCCTTATTCTCTCGGCCCACCAATCCGTCGGCGTAGCCCAGGCCCTCATCCTGTTCGGCTCCGAGGAGCAACGCCGTCGCTATTTGCCGCTGCTTGCCCAGGGTCAGGTCTCGGCCTTTGCCCTCACCGAGCCGGCGGCCGGCTCCGATCCGGCCAACATGACGACGACCGCGGTGCTCGAAGAGCAACCGGCGAGCAATCCCTCCCCGGACGGAGCCGTGGGTGAGCACGACGCCGGCCCGCACTACCGTATCAACGGCGAAAAGCTCTGGTGCTCGAACGGCACTATAGCCGATTTCATGACCCTGATGGCAAAAGTGGACGGGCGTATTACCGCCTTCATTGTACCCATGAAGACAGCGGGCGTTGAGGTCGTGCAGCGCTGTGAGTTCATGGGGTTTCGGGGCCTAGAGAACGCCTATCTCCGTCTGACCGATGTTCGCATACCCAGAGAAAACATCATCGGACAGGTGGGTGAGGGCCTCAAGATCGCGCTCACGACGCTCAACACCGGTCGTATCAGCGTCGCCGCCATGTGTCTGGGCATGGCCAAGCAGGTCTATGAGCCAACGTTGAGCTGGGCGGCCTCGCGGCGGCAGCTTGGAGACCAAATCGGGAGACACGAGCTCAATACGCACAAGCTGGCACACATCGCTACCCACCTCTTCGCCTCCGAAGCGGTCGTGAGCTTCGTGGCTGCCTATGCCGAGCGCCACGACGTTGACTTCCGGGTGGAAGGCGCCGTCGCCAAGCTCGTAAGCTCGCTCTACCTCCAGCAGATCCTGGACCATGCGATGGCGCTCCGGGGCGGCCGGGGCTACGAAAAGGCCGCCTCGTTGCGCCAGCGGGAGGGAGAAACGCCCTTCCCGATGGAACGTCTGCTGCGCGACGGGCGGCTCTACGTGATTGTCGAGGGAGCCAGCGAGGTGATGAAGCTCTTTATCTCGCGCGAGGTCATGGCCCCGCACATCAAACTGGCCCTGCGGTGGCTCCTCAACACGCAGGACGGCTTTCCGGCCATTCTCGGCAACTTGGGCAGACACTACCTGCCCTGGTACCTGCGGCAAGTCCTGCCGCAGACGACACCCGTGAACCGGCTGGCTGCTCCGCAACTGGCAAAACACCTCCGCTACGTCGAGACCAGCAGCAAGCGATTGGCGCGGGTGCTTTTTCAGCAACTGATCCGGACGTTGCCGGAGTACGTCCGGCGGCGGCGGCGCTTTGCGGCAGACGGAGATACCGTCTCGTTCCAGCAAGCAACGCTGGACCTCATCAACGACTTCGCGCGGCGCCAAGCCGGCATCGTGCGCTTCACCGAGATTGGCATTGATCTCTTTATGATGGCCACCGTCTGCTCATACGCCGAGAGCTTTGGGGAGCGTGAGCGGCCCGAAGCGCGTGAGCTGGCCCAGCTGTTCTGTCTCGATGCCCGCACCCGTATCGAGCAGCGGTTCCGGGCCATCCGAGACAATCACGACGAAGTGGCGACGCGGGTGGGGCTGCGGGCACTTGAGGGCATTGACGGTTCCGAAGCGGGGGAGCGGCGGAGCGGTTACGGCTTTCTTGCCGCCGGTATCGCCGAGCAGACCTACACCTAGCAGCGGCAACACCCGTCATTCCGCCTTGTGCCGGAATCCAGCGCCGTAGGGGCGTAGCATGCTGCGCCCACACTGGATTCCCGCGAACGCGGGAATGACGGTGCTGCCTACGCTGGCCGCTCAGGCCAGGGATTCCTGTCTCGTCACTGCGGCTTCCGCCGCAGTCCAGCCCCCGGCCACTGGCACTTTGCCGACACGCGCTAGGCCCGGCTGCGCTCGTCAAGCTGTGCCCGCAGCCGGGCCAACTCCGCTTCAGCCGCTTGTCGCGCCGCCGTCTCAGCGACCGCCCGCGCCTCGGCTACCGTTGCTCGTGCCTCCGCTACCGTCGCCCGCGTCTCCGCCGCCCGCCGTGCCGCCGGCTCTTCCTCCGGGAGCGGCAGCCACCGTTGACCCGCCGGGTCGAACAGCCGCAGGCGCGGCCCGCGCACGTGCAGCTCCAGCCCCAGCACCGCACTCCACAGGGAGCCATCGCCAGCCGGCCGCAGGGACCGGTAGTGCCCCCGGCGCAACCGATAGCCCTGGAAGGGCGGCCGCAGATACTCGGCGAGCGGATCGAATAGGAAATACTCGGCTACCCCCAGCCGGGCGTAGAGATCGTGCTTGGTCCGGCAGTCCTCGCTACGGGTGCTGGGTGAGGTCAGCTCGAAGACGACATCCGGGGGCCGGCCTTCTTCCCACAGCTTGTAGATCCGCCGGTCGCGCCTCGTAATCCCCTTGACCACAAACACGTCGGGCGCAACCGACCGCCGCGGATCACCTTCCTGGTAGTAGATGAACAGATTGCCACTGATATACACCTGCGGATCGTTACGGAAATGCTCGTGCAGCATGGCGATGAGCTCGAACATCAGTTTGCGGTGGATGTCGGTCTCAGCCACGGGCTGCCCATCCGACTCGGGATAGAAGACCTCCGCTACCGCTGGCGAGGGCATCGGCGTCACCATGATTGCTCTCCTGCATCGTCGCACCCGTCGTGCCGCCCCCTGCACTGTAGCACGCTGGCCGGGGTAAGTACCCCGGCGGCCCTCACCCCGGCTCCCTCCATTTCACGCGCTCTTGCAGGTCAGCCCACCGTCCACCACCAGCTGCGTGCCCGTAATATATTTCGCTTCGTCCGAGGCGAGGAAGAGCGCGGCATAGGCCACGTCCCAGGCATCGCCCATCTTGCCGGTGGGACATTGACTGTCGCGGATGGCCAGCATCTCCGCCACGTCCCCGTCCGCATAGGCACCGGCCAACGAATGAGCCACCATGGGCGTATTCATCAGGCCGGGCAGGATGGAATTCGCGCGAATGCCCTGCTTGGCGTATTGCAAAGCGATACTCTGCGTCAACTGGGTAATCGCCGCTTTGGTCGCGCTGTACGACACATACGGAACGCCCAACCAGCGGATCGCTGTGATGGAGGAGATATTCACGATAGCGCCGCTGCCCTGCCGGACCATCTGCGGCAGCACATACTTGCAAGTCAAGAAGACGCTCTTGAGGTTCACGGCGTTGACCCGATCCCAGCTTTCCTCGCTGGCCTCGACACAGCCACCGACCTCGACGATACCGACATTGTTGTGGAGCACGTCAATGCGCCCATAGGTGGCCAGGCAACGCTCGACCAGGGCCGCAACGTCCGCCGACTGCGAGACATCGGCCTGATGCGTGGTACAACTGCCCCCCTCGGCATCAATGATCTTCTTCGTCTCTTCCGCCGCTGCCAGGTTCAGGTCAACAGCAAAGACCTTGGCCCCTTCCCGCGCGAACAATACGGCCGTGGCCTTGCCATTTCCCCAGCCCGGCCCAATCGCCCCGGCGCCGGTAATGATCGCGACCTTATCCTGGAGTCGTTTTCCCACGCTTCCCTCCTTCCGGTAGATCGGGCCTCACCGCTCTGACAAGGGTAGGTACAGGCCGCGTCGTAGGGGCGCAGCATGCTGCGCCCGTCCCCCCGCTCCGCAGGGGGGCCATAGGGGGCCTGCTTCCGGCCCCTGCGGAGCGGGGCGTGAGGCGTCGTACCTACCTACTCATGCACGGCCGCGGCGAACGGTTCGAGGTCGGTCGCACACCAAGCGTAGGCCGCCGACCGCCCAAGCCACTCGGCGGTCGGGATGTCTGCGGGGTCCTGAGCTACGCTCGCGGCCTGGGCGGCTTCCGCTTGCGCCGCCTGCGACCGTTCGCGCAGCGAGCCGACCAACGCCACGAGCGCCGTAGCGGAGGTATGCCCACTAGCCAGTGCTTGCGCCAGCTCGTCCGCAACGTCGCCGATAGCCGCATGCTTGGCAGCATCCCCGGCGCAGGTCGAGGCCTGTGAGCCATGTGTCGGCTCGGCGCCAATCCATTGCCAGCGCGCTACCAATGCGGCGAGTGATCGCATCATTCCCTCCTTCTGCTGTGTACCCGTGTATCAAAGCTGCATTGACCGATGATCCTGGTGCCGGGAGGAGTAGAACGAGCCACCGGCAGCGTGACCATACCGCGCCTCCGCTGCCCGCGCCAGCCGGCCCCTCGCCTTGCGCCTAGCAAAGCGATACCCTAGTGCATGATCCAGCTACCAGCGACGGACGAACCTACGCGTACTCTTTCCTATTCGGAGATCGAAAGGAGCAAGACGATGGTCACTCTGCCCACCGATTACCTCTTCCCAACAATGGTCGTTGGCAGCCTACCACGGCCAGTGTGGATACGGGAGCTTATCGAGGAGCGGAAGGAGGGGCGGGTCAGCGCAGCGGAAGCGGATGCCCTGCTCGACGCCGCAATCCCGGCGGCCATTCGGATGCAGGAACGGGCCGGCCTCGACTTCATCTCGGATGGCGAGTGGCGGCGCGAGAGCTACGTCAAGGTGTTCACCGAGGCCGTGGACGGCTTTACAACCGATCTCATCCTTGCCAGCTCCGCCTCGGTTTCAGCGCTGACCTACCCGGCAGTCACCGCAGCACTGCGGCCGCGGCGGCCAATCACCACCGAAGCCGCCGCCTTTCTGAAGAACCACGCGCACGCGCGGCTCAACGTGTCGCTGCCCTCCCCGTATACCGTCGCGCGGCGCATGTGGAGTGCAGAGCATTCCGCGGCAGCGTATCCGACCTGGGAAGACTTCATGGAGGGATGCGTCCCGATTATCCGCCAAGAGATTCAGGCGTTGGTAGCCTTGGGTGTCCAGGCCGTCCAGCTCGATGACCCCTGGCTGGCCTTGCTCGTAGACCCGCGCTATCGCGAGCGCGAGGGGATTACCGATGCCAACCACGAGATCGAGATGTCGGTGGCGGGCGTAAACGGCGCGACGGAGGGCATCGAAGGGGTCTTTCTCAGCGTGCATCTCTGTCACGCGCACTACAACCGGCGACACGGGACCCGGGGACCATACGATTTGATTATCGGTGCGCTCGGTGATATGAACGTGGATCGCTTTGCGATGGAGTTCGCCACACCCGATGCAGAAGGGATTGAGGTGCTGAAGGACTTCCCGGAGCACAAGGTCCTGGGATTGGGTGTCATTGACCATACGGATACACACGTCGAAACGCCCGCAGAGGTCGTCGCTCGCGTCGAGGCCGCCATGGAGTACGTGCCCAAGGAGCGGATCACCCTGAACACGGACTGCGGCTTTGCCCCGTCGAGCAGCAACCCGATGGATTTCGACGAGGCCTATCTCAAGCTCAAGGCCATGTGTCAGGGCGCACAACTGCTCCGCGACAAGCACGGCTAGACTTTCCTGACGATCCGGCACTGCGGCCGCTGCGCCGCGACGTACCGCCGCCCGTTTCTCCCGCTGAGGGGTGGGCCGTGGCCTGCGCCCGTCGGTAGAGCCAGGAGGGAAACGCTATGTGGACGCTGGACGTAAACTACCTTGCCGTCGTCGTCGCCGCTATCGTGCCCATGGCCCTAGGGGCGGTGTGGTACTCGCCGGTGCTCTTCTCTAACGCCTGGCTGGCAGCCATCGGCAAGACTGCCGACGAAATCTCCGCGCAAGCGAATCAGGTGCAGGCGTTTTCGATTGCTATTGCCGCCTCGCTTATCGGCGCCTACGTGCTGGCGGTCCTCGCCGCGTTGAGCGGTGCGAGCAGCGTGCTCGACGGAATCATCCTAGGTCTCTGGGCGGTCGTGTTCATTGCCACCGCCAGCGCCACTTGGGGCGCATTCGAGGCCCGGCCACTGCGTCTGTGGCTCATCAACAACGGCTACTACCTGGTAGCGCTCCCAATCATGGGCGCGATCATCGCCGTCTGGCGCTAATACCCCGGCACACACCGTTGGGTACAATGATGGCCGGTAGGAGATTTACTGCCCGGCTGCATGCAGTGCTATCGCTGGTGCGAGGCTTGGTCGCAAGGGCGCTGCGGAAGCGTAGCGTGAGGGAGGTAGGTATGCCGTCTACGGATCCAATCCGCGTGCTGGTCTGGTCCGAGCGCACCGAACCGGCGGCCGTCTACCCCGACGGGATGAACGGGACTATCGCCGCCGCCCTGAATGAGCGGGACGGCATCGTGGCGCAGACGGCCCAGATCAACGATCCCGAGCAAGGTCTCAGCGAGGCCGCGCTCGCCGCAACCGACGTGCTGGTCTGGTGGGGACACGGCCGCCACAGAGACGTGACCGACGAATCGGTCGCGCGCATCGTCCGCCACGTGACCGCACGGGGGATGGGCTTCATGCCATTGCACTCCTCGCACCACTCGCGGGCCTTCAAGGCCCTGATGGGTACCTCGTGCGACCTGGGCGGGTGGCGCGAGGATGGCCAGCCGGCGCACCTCTACGTGGCCGAGCCGAGCCACCCTATTGCCGCCGGCATACCGCAGTACGTCGTTATCCCGCAGGACGAGATGTACGCCGAGTGGTTTGTCATCCCGCCGCCGGATGAGCTGGTATTTATCTCGTCGTTCCTGGGCGGCGGCGAGGTCTTCCGCTCCGGCTGCTGCTGGCGGCGCGGCGCCGGCCGCATCTTCTACTTCCAGCCCGGCCACGAGACGTACCCGGTCTACTTCCAACCGGAGCTGCACACCATCCTGGCCAACGGCGTACACTGGTCGGCCGGCCGGACCTAAGCGCCGGAGCATTCCCCATCACGCCGGCTTTCGCCGGAATACGGAGCCGTAGGGGCGTCCCTTGTGGGCGCCCTCAACGCCGCTGGAGTTGGCGAGGGCAACCACAAGGGTTGCCCCTACAGTAGCCGCCACCTGCCTCACCCCGGCGTTTCTGCCAGCGTCCATAGCTCGGTCAGCGGTATTGCCGCCAGGGCCGCGTGGTCGGTGGGTGGCTCCGTGGTGGTAGCCGTCGCTGTAACCGTATGCTCGCACCATCGCAGCGCGACGGCGGTCCCTCCGCATACGCGCAGCCGGCCGGAGCCGAACGTCGCTCGCGTGAGCGCCTGCAAGCTATCCGCGACGCTGCCGTCCACCGCAGCACCCTGACGCAGCGGGATAGTCACGGTCAACGCCGGGTCGGTGGGATTGATGCGCCACCAACTGCACAGGTCGGCAACGAGGCGGACGGTGCGGCGCGCCCCGGCGGTAACGGCGCCGTGAAAGTGCTCGACCTCGTTGAGCAGTATCTCGACCAACTCGGCGTCCGGCGGCGGCAACGGCCGCAGCTGACGGGACATGCGCGCGGCGAACACGTCGTCCCAGCCGGGCGAATAGCGCTTGATATCCACCACCGGCGTGCCGTCAATCATGTCCAGGCGCTCCAGGGAGAGCACCATGCCGGCGCGATGCACCAGCCGCGCGATGTTGAGCGCCACCGGATTGGGCCGTGTGCTCGACCGCAGGCCAAACACGCCGCGCTGGCCCCGCCCCGGCCGGCCACTCTTGCCGTGGACGGTGAGGCGATGGCGATGAGCCTGGTGAAACCAGCCCAGAATGATGAGATGGCTATTCGACTCGACGTCGCCGAGGCCGTCCGCAAACTCGGGGAGCACTTCGATCTTGGCCGGCACCCCATCGTTGGGCATGGCCTCGCGGTCGTCAATCGGTGAGCGGACGTAGCCTATCGGTGTCAGCGTGATCGGCTGGGGACCAGACATCGTGAGCCTCCATCGCGGTGCAACCAGTGCCGCGCCTACAGCGCGATTCGCAGCCCATCATATGCCACACTCACGTTGAGTTCGGCCACCTCCCGCACCAGTGCGACCGCCCGGTCCTCCATTCCAGGATGCACGTGGACGAGTACCGTCTGCTGCGGCTGCGTCTCGCGGAGGAAGGACGCGACTGCCGCCGGCCGTAAGTGCGACGTTTCCAGCAACAGGAGATCCGTCCCGGCAATGATGGGCCGCAAGTCATCTAAGCCACCGAGGTCCCCCGAGTAGATGATTCTGCGACCCTCCAGCTCAATCAAGAAGGAGAAACATTCTTGGGGTAGCTGGGTGGCACGAGTGGCCGTCACCTTCAGTCCAGGCTCGGCATGGATCTCTCCGAGGCGAATAGGCGGCCAAGCGAGCTTGAAGCGCAGTCGCTCTGGCCCCAGCTCACAGGCGGCCAGGAACTCCTGCAGAGGTGTGATCGCCGATGCGGGGAGATGCAGGCGGATTTCCGTCGGGAGGGTTGTATCAACGGTGATCCCGTCGGCCAACATTGGGAAGCGGAGATTGCGGAGGTGCCAGTCGGACTTGATGTGCATAGACCAAGGCAACCCCGAGCCTCGGGAGGGATCAACGTTACGGCTCATCAGCCGGATGGCGTGAATGAGCTGTGGCACTCCCCCAAGGTGATCCATGTGCAGATGCGAGACGAAGATGCTTCGCACGCTCGTGACTGAGATGCCGTGGCGATACAACGACGCCGCGACTGGCTCGCCGCAGTCGAAGAGGTACGTAGACGAGCGGTGCAGCAGGGCGACAGAGGGGTTGCTGCGCGTGGCTGTGGCAAACGCGCCCCCGGACCCGAGGATCACTAGCTCGCTCATAAACGCCACTGCCCCCACGCGAATGGCCTGCTGGCCGTTTCATTAGCTGCACGACCGGCACGAGGGCCTACCCAGGGGCGGTCGCTCTTGCCACCCTTGCTGGCCCAACCACGCACCGAGCCGTCTTACGCAGCGGTGACGACGCCAGGCTCGCACCACCGATTTCCATTTGATTGTGCGAGCCTGGCACGTCAGGTGTTGCTGCTCGTTAGCGGCTTGGTCGCTCTCTTTGGCGGGCCGGCGGCGGCTCAAGGCCAACCGCTCCGCCGCGCAGTAGTCCACGATAGGATACTTCATGCATGCTGGGAAGTCGGGTCATGATCGGCCCCCGCGTACCGGCCGGCGATCAGGAGAGCGGTGCGGTCTGGGGCTGTCCGGTGCGCGCCGCCTCATCAAGGGCATTGCACAGCGACACCTGGCCCTTCCAGATCCGCTACCCGTACTTCTGGTTGAACTGCTCCAGCATCACATTGATCTCACGCGCCGCCTGCTCCACCGCGTCCTTCACCCCAATCGGTTGCTTGCGGACCGCACTCATCAGCTCGGTAATGCGCCCGTAGTGCTTGAGGAACTCGGGATGAGCCGGCCGGAAGGCGTAGTCGAGCGCATCCACGAATTTCTGGAACTGGGGCACGTCCTTGAGCACCTGGCTGTATTCCGCTGTCTGCACCACGGACTTGCGGGGCGGCAGGAACATCGTGGCCGCTGCGTAATGCGCTGCCGGCTCGGTGCTGGTCAGCCAGCGCATCACCTGCCAGGCCGCTTCTTGCCGGGTGGGGGTAGTGTTGAACATGACCATGTTCTGGCCAAAGGTGGCGATGAACGGCTCCTTCTTCGTCGGCGATGGGGAAACGTACATGTTCTCCAAGCCCCCGATACTCCGCGCCCACAAGACCAAGCGGTACGCGCTCGTCTCGTAGTGCATGGCCAGCTTGCCGTTGCGAAAGCGCGGGTACTGAGTACCCGCGGCCTCGAAGAAATCCCTGTCCGGCACATGCACCTGGTGCTTATGCACCAGGTCCGAGACATACTGCACGGCCTCAATTCCTTCCGGGCTGTCGAAAAGGATCTTGTTCTGCTCTTTGTTGTAGGCCTCGCCCCCGGCCTGCTTGAGCAGATTGAAGAACTGCGAAGCCGTGCCCGACAGCCCGTCTATCGCCCAGATGCCCGACTCTTTGCCCGGACCCACGCTGAACTGGAGCTTCTTGCAATACTCCACCAGATCATCCCAGGTGTAACCCAACTGCAGCGGCTCCAGGCCTGCCTCTCGCACCATCGCCAGGTTGGTGTAGGGCAAGTCACCGTTGGTTTCCTGCGGCAGGCTCCAGACCTTGCCCTGCCACATGCTCGACTCCAGCAGGTGCGGATAGAAGTCGTCCATCGTGGCGGCATATTCCTTGTCCTGCTTGATGAACGCCTCTTGAAGCTCGACCGCCATGCCAGCCAGGCCGTAGCCATTCATGCTCCAGTAGGCAGTGTGCATCAGGTCGGGCTGGCTGCCCGCCGCGTAGGCGGCGACAATGTCAGCACCTGTGCCCCCGCCCCGTGGTTCCAGCGCGAGGGTGACGTCGGTGTCCATGGCGTTCCACTGGTTGGCCAGGCTCACCCAGCCGGTGCTGCGCTCACTGTTCTCGCCTACCATCCGTTGACCACGCCAGAAGGCGCTCCACAGGACGACCTTCTGGCGTGGCTTGGCCTTGGCCTCGACCTGGACGACCTTCTCGACCGTGACCACCTTCTCTTGCACGACGACTTGCGACTGTCCCACCGCTCCGGCCGCACCCTTGGTGCCCGCGGCCCCGGCCACACCAGCCGCTCCGCGTGCGCCCGCTGCCCCCGCTGGCCCCGCCGGCCCCTGCACGTAGCGGACCTCCACTTCACCACAAGCCGCCGCGAGCAAACCGCCCAACACGGCTGCTCCACCACCCAGATACCGTCTACGGATTACGCTTGCCATCGGCCTACCTCCTGGCAACTCACTCCCCATGTGGGAGTGGCTCGTGTGCTCGCCCAGTGACGCAGCGCCCGGCGAGCGGTCAGGCGCACCTGCCCGTGCCGCTCTACGCGTAACGGCAAGAGCAGCAGCCACACCATATAGTGGGGGGAGGGGCTTGTCAAACTGGTGGATGTGGCCCCTGGCTAAAGCGAGCGCGTGGCGGTCCCAGGGCGCTGGTTAGTCCCTCGCGCTATGCATGTGCTAGATGCGGCCTGGGAACCGCTGACCCGCGACCTGGAGGAAGTCCAAGCCCAGCTCGACGAGGCGGGGCGGCTTGGGAGGTGGGCCGACATAGCGGCATTCGGAGCGAACGTAGTGCGTGGCATAGCCGCGCCGGCGCTTGTCGGACAGGTTGATGCCGCTCGCATGGAGGAGCCACCCGTGGTGAAAGCCACAGCCGCCCGCGCGCACCACGAGCGGCACGGCGTCGGCCAGCTCCCCGCGCTGTGCCCGCGCCTCATACTCGACCCGCTGCTCGCGGCTGAGGGCGCCGAGCTTGTGCGAGCCTGGTAAGTACCACAGACAGCCGTTCTCTTCGGTCGAGTCGTCGAGGGCCGTCCAACAGCTGACCATGTGCTGGGGAGGATCAATCTCGAACCCGGCGGGCTGGTCTTGATGATACGGCTGCCGCGAGCCGACGCGCGGCGGCTTCATGAAGAGCTGATCCTGGTACAGGGTCAGGTTCGGGCCGAGCAGCGCCGTGACGATCTCCACGATCCGCGGCCGGCGGGCGTGCGCTTCGAAGACCGCATCGCGGCTCAGGGCCAGCCCCGCCATCTTCCGCAGCGAGAGCTCGTAGTCTTCTGCCGTCCGCTCGCCCCGGGCAACGGCCGGCTCGACCTGCCTCAAGACGCGAGACTGCTCCGGTGACTCGGGACGAGCGATCTCCTCCGCCCGCGCGCGCACGGCGGCCACCTCGTCCGGCGTGAGGAGGTCTTCCACGATGAGGAATCCTTGCTCATGAAATTGCGCTACCTCGGCTTGCGTCAGTGCCATGCATGCCTCCAATTCCGTACCGATCCGTGGGTACCTAACCCGCTCATTCCGCCGCTCGATTCCGGCCGGCGCCATGATACACCCGCTGCCGGCGATTCGGCCGTGCGCTCAGGAGTCCACAAACTCCGGGATCACGTACTTCCCGAATAGCTCAATGGACTTCATCACGACCTCGTGCGGCACAGTGTCGGTCTGCATCGAGATCAGCACTTGATCGGCGCCCGCGGCCTCATGCTTCTTGAGCGCCGCGATGCAGCTGTCCGGGTCGCCGGCGATAATCACCGCCCGGTCGCAGAGTGTATCAGCGTCCACCTTTTCCCAAACCTTGTGCGCGATAAAGTTCGTGACCTCCGCCGCCGACTGTCCCTCACCGGCCGGCGGTTGCCCGGTCCGGATGAAGTCCTCCTTGAGATGGTCGGGCACGCCGCCCCACTGCTGCAGCAACCGGCTGTAGATGTCCTCCACACCTTTGGCATACGGCCGGTCGGGGCCGAAGAAGTTCTTGATTGACAAGGTGCCTAGCTCGCGGCCCTCGCGGTTGTCCTCGGTGCAGATGCCGATAGTCTGACTGGCCCACTGCGCGTTGATGCAGTCGCCGACCGGAGTAGCCTTACGGACGGTATCGTGATAGGCCCTGATGTACGGTAGCAGGACCGACGGGTCGCTGGCCCCCATCGCCAGGACACCGATGCCCTTCTGCGCTGCCAGCTCATAGGTCACCGCTTGCAGGGCCGCGACCCAGATCGGCGGATGGGGCTTTTGGTAGGGCTTCGGCAGTACCTGCCGTGGCGGGACGCTCCAGAACTTGCCTTCCCACTCGAACCAGTCCGCCGCCCAGATGCGGGGGACCATCGTCAGCGACTCGTCCCACATCTCGCGGCTCTGGCCGGGGTCTATGCCCATGCCGGTCAGCTCGTAGGCCCCGGAGCGGCCGGTGCCAAAGTCCACCCGACCCTCGGCCAAGTGGTCGAGGGTCGCGACCCGCTCGGCTACCCGGACGGGGTGGTGGTAGGGCAGCACGATGACGCCCAGGCCCAACCGGATGCGCTCGGTGCGCTGGCTCAGGGCACCGTACACGATTTCGGGGCACGCGGACCCCGAGAAGCCGGTCATAAAGTGATGCTCCACGAGCCACACATAATCGAAGCCGACCTGATCGGCGCGGATGATCTGCTCCATCGTCTCCTGGAGCAGGCGGTGATCGTCCAGCTCCGGGCGCGCCATCTCGTAGTGCAGGCCCAACTTCATGCCAGCACTCCTCTTCCGCCGCCTCTTCATCAAGCAGTAGCTTTGGTCCCGGTGCGGCAGCCGCCCAGGATCGTTCGGGGAGCGGTCCCGGCGGTGCCGGATGGCCCACGGACCTCCGGCCTATGCTATCGTACCAGCGCTGGCGCTACCGAGCGTTTTCTCGCCCGAATCCCACCGCGCCCAGGGGAAGGACCGGCAGATGGAGCCGCTCACACTCTACGTCGCGGCCGACGGCAACGACGCCTGGTCGGGCACGCGGGCGGCCCCGGTCGCCGACCGGTCCGATGGGGAACTATCATCTTCAGTAGCCAACGGATACCAAGGTCTACAGCCTTGCCGAGTGGCGGCGCTGGGGGTTCGAGACGCATTCGCTGACCGGAGACCCGCTCTTCGTGGACATCGAGCACGGCGACTACCGGCTCCGCCCGGCGTCACCGGCTCTTGAGCTAGGCTTTCTCCCCATAGACGTTGGCCAGATCGGCCCCCGGCGGGAGGCTTTTTTAGCCACAGAGAACACAGAGAGCACAGAGTAAGGGCTACAGCATGCTGTAGCCCTGTCCCCCTGCGAAGCGGGGTGACCATAGGGGGAGGCCGGAGCGGGGTGGAGTGGACCTAACCCCCGGCCCCTTCCCTGGCAGGGAAGGGGAGTGAGGGCGGGGGGATGCTTGCCGCAAGCCAAGCGCTGGCAGCTACGCCGGCAAGGAGTCGGGTACGCCGGCGGCATCCGCCATGATCGTCTCGATGTCCGCGAGGTCGTTCGCGGTCAACTGGACGTTGAGCGCACCAACGTTTTCTACGACCTCGCTCGGCTGGGCCATGCCGACGAGCGCTACGCTTACCGCCGGCTGGTGTAACACCCACGCGAGCGCCAGCTGGGCGATGCTGGCGCGGTGGCGACGGGCGAGACTCCTCAGGCGTTCGACTACGGCGAGGTTCCGTGTGAAGTTCTCCGGGACAAACAAGCCTGGGGAGAAGGCCGCGCTCCGGCGCGGGTCCGTCTCGGAGTAGGTCATCTCCGGCGTCAATGCACCAGCGAGCAAGCCGGCGGCCAACGTATCGGAGGCGAGCACCCCGATACCGAACATCCGGCAGGTCTCGAAGACTTCCTGCTCCCAACGCCGGTCGAAGAGATGATAGTCAACCTCGTTGACGATCAGCGGAGCGTGCGGCAAGCCGGCAAGCACCTGCTCGGCCTTGAAGTTGGCGACCCCAATATGGCGCACCTTACCCTGCTCCCGGGCCTCGACCAACGCGGCCATCGTCTCCTCGATGGGCGTCGTCGCGGGAGCGTCCACGAGGAGCAGATCTACATAATCGGTTCCGAGACGGCGCAAGCTGGCGTGTAGCCCCCCTACACCGTCGAGGACCGCGGTGCGGCTACTATCACGGCGGACAGTCCGCGCCGGGTCGCCGGGGTCCCACGTATATCCGACCTTAGTGATGATGGTGACTTCCTGGCGCCAGCGGCCGAGTGCCCGCCCCAGCAGCTCCTCGGCGCGGCCGAAGCCGTAGTGTGGCGCGGTGTCGAAACAGTTGATACCCACGGTCATCGCCTGCCGGATGGTGGCGAGGGCATCAGCCCCACTGACCGGTCCGAAGGCACCGCCGAGGGGGCGGCACCCGAAGCCAATCGCCGAGGTCACTAGCTCAGAGCGGCCGACATGGCGATACTCCATCGGAGCCGGGGCCATCGGCGCCATATGCAAGGGGATTCCCACCATTGCTTGCCCTTATACGCCAGGATTGCCGACCGACCGGGGAAGGCCGCATGCACCACGCAGACAGAAAGAGGGCCAGGAGCGCCAAGACTGGAGCATCAACGAGGCACCTGCCGAGTAAGCAACCAACTCATCCGGTACTCTGGCCGAGCAAACGACTCGCTACGCTCGGTTCCAGGCATGGGCTACCGCCGGTGCCATCTGCGGCGTCTCTGTGGTAGACGGCTCGCCCAACGGCGCTGCCTGGGGACGCGGTTGATTGAAAACCTCCACCAACTCACGGGCGACCGCCGCCGGATCATGACGGATGGCGTCTTGCTTATTCCACAAGACATATTCCTCGCTGCGTTGCTCGATCATGCTTCCGGCAACAACCTGGGCGCCCAAACCGGTGATCTTCCGCACCTCCTCTGGCGTAATTGCTAGCAGTAAGAGACCGTTACGCTGGAACCGCTCCAGGGTAGCCTCGGAGGGTACCCCGGTATTGATGAGCGCGTAATCGAGCAGATCGGCTCCGAGGTACGAGGCCACCTCGGCCACGTGATCGTAGGCCGTGAGATCGTCAGTCTGACCGGGCTGGGTAGTGGTATTGCAGATATACACGGTGCGCGCGCCACGCTCCCGGGCTTCAGCGATGGCCTCGCGCACCCCCTTCACCAGCAGCGAGGCGACCACGGTGGTGAAAAGGCTGCCCGGCCCGAAAGTGATCAGATCGGCTTCGTGGAGCGCCTCGACCACACCGGGATAGACCTCGACTTCCTCATCGCGGAGGAAGACGCGCTGGATCGAGGGCTTGTCTAGCCCCCGCACGCTGACTTCCTCGTACCGTAAGGTGCCGTCTACCAGTTCGGCACAGAGATGCGTGCTCATGAGGGTGACCGGCAAGACGCGCCCGGCAGATTGCAGAATACGGTTCGTTTCCAGCACCGCCCGCTCAAAGCTCCCGGTCATCTGCGCCAAGGCGCCGATAAACAAATTGCCAAACGCCACCCCGTTGAACTCGTTGAGCCGCTGGCTGATGATCCGGTGCTGAAACAGGTCCCGCAGGAGGGGGTCGGCGCGCGAAAGCGTCACCATCGCGTTACGCAGATCGCCCGGCGCCGGCACCCGGAGGATATTCCGCACTGCGCCGGTGCTGCGACCGGAATCGGTCACAGCGATCACGCCCGTCACGTCATCCGTGTACTCGATCAGCCCCTGCATGACCTGGGCTGCGCCGCAGCCTCCCCCGAAGCAGACAGCCTTGAATGCGCGATGAGGTGTGGTCACTGGCTACATACTCCTGCCGAGATTCCTGGTCATGGCTAACCGCGATCGCTGCGGTCCGCACTGACCAGCCAGCGACTACCCTTACGATGCAATCGTCGGGTCGGGCGTCGCTATGGTACCACAAAAACACAAACGAGACACTCGTGCCAAGAGTCTCACCCAGCGGCGGCAGCAGCGCCTCCCCGCGCCGGGGCGGCTACGCTGCTGTGCTAAGATGACTCTACTGTGCCACGCCTGTTTACGCTCGAAGCAGCCATCGCGCTCCTGCCCCGTGTTCGGGAGCTGATGGCTCGCGCCCAGCAACAGCGCCACGACTACCTCGCGGCCGAACGGCAGCTCGCGGAGGCAGTGCAAACCGTGCGGGGTAACGGCCATCGCGCGGACACGTTGCAGTCGGCGCAGGAGGCAGCCGCCCGCGCCCTGCGCCAGGTCCGGCAAACCGTCGAGGCGCTGCAAGCCACCGGCTGCGAGGTCAAAGACCTGGAGCTGGGCTTGGTTGATTTCCGGTCGCAGCGGGAAGGGCGGGAAGTCTATCTCTGTTGGCGCGTTGGCGAGGCGACGATCTCCTATTGGCACGAGCTTGACGCCGGATTCGGCGGGCGGCAGCCGCTCGACTAGCCTGAATGGCAAGGTATCCGGCACAGACAAGGAAAACAGGCACCATGACACAGCGGGGCCAAGCCACCCTCCCACCGGACATTGATGACCGCGTGCGGGCCATTGCGCGCGAGCAGGAGCCGGCCGCGGCGGCCCTCGCCCTGGCGCTCATCGTCCATCGGGCCACGAACGAGCTGCAAAAACTCAGCCGCAGCGAAGCCGCACGGCGGCGCGGCCAGCCGGATTGGAGCGCCTGGGCCAGCTTGCAGAATGCCGCCCGCGACATGGTACTCAAGGCCGCCACGTGCCGGAAGACGGCCCGCCAGTTGGCTGCCGCCGCGGACGACAACCCGGCGTAGGTCCACGCGCAGCGCCCGTCCGGTGTGCCGGACGGCAGACGCTACGGATCGAGGCAGACGAGCGGGCGCGGGTCGTCCACTACGGTCGCCGGGCCGGTGGGGCCGTCGTAATCGGGCGCCGCCAGCACTACCACTTGGCGCATCGGCGTGGCGCCGGTGTTGCGGAACCAGTGGACGGTATGCGGGGGGATGATGACCGCCACGCCGGGGCGGACCGTGACTTTCTCGTCCCCAACCTCGCCCTCGCCGCTGCCCGCCAGGAACAGAAAGACTTCCTCGTGGGGATGCGTGTGCTTGGTCGTGGGGCCGCCGCCCGGCTGCCACTCCGAGGTCCAGATCGAGACCGCCGACGCGCCGACAGACTTGCTGACCAAGTAATGCTGGACCGCGCCGGGGTTGGTCCGGTATTTGGGACGGTCGCCGCCGTACACGACAGGCATCGGTGCCTCCTCTCAGCCGTGGCGTTGCCGGCCATCATACACCGGGAGCCGGGATGGTATCCCGGCAGCAGTGCAGTTCGGGGAATTAACACTACTGAACTGTTGTCAAATCTACAGGAAGTAGTGTATGCTCAGTGCCAGCCGATTCGCTGGTAGGGGGTATCACGATGGCACCCGCCAAGCCTGGCCGCTTCATGTTCGACCCGGGGAGTATCACACAAGTCAGAAACCGCCTCGGACTCAGTCAAAAGAAGCTGGCTGCTCTCCTGGGTGTTCCCGCCAATACGCTGTCTCGCTGGGAAATCGGCGCCACCACTCCGGACGCCGATTCGCTGGCGGCTATCTATTCCGTGGCCGCTCAACATGGGATATCCGCCCAATTCTTCCGTAGGAGGGAGAAGATGGCCAAAGCATCCAAGGGCCGTACCCGCTTGCTGGTAGTCTGGGACTTCCAGACACTACGGACATCTGCCAGCTATGTGCGCCAAGCTGATGAAGCGGTAAGGCAAGCGCTAAGAGCAAGGTTTCCCACCGTCGCCTCTAGCTCGTTCAAGGCATTTTCTTACCCGTCCGATTCTCAAGCGACTGATGAACTCATGGAACTCGGATGGGGGGTGTGGGAAGACGACGACGACCTGAGCGATGACATCATCAGTCAAAGCAAGAGTGACTGTGGACACGAACCGGAGAACACCATCCTCGTGCTGCTGACTAACTATAGCCGGAGCGATTTCGTAGACCTGGTAGGAGAACTCAGGGGTGAAGGGGCGAACGTGTACCTTATGTCCTCAGGAGCCATGGAAAGGACGGCCCTAGTCAAAGCGGTAGGAGACAAGCATTGGATCAAGCTGAAGGGAATACCCAAGGCTGTCGAGGACCGTACCCGCCTGCTCGTGTTCTGGGACTTCGAGCACCTATCATCCCACGTCTTTTCTCTGCCCAATTTCCTAGATGACGCTGATGCGTCGGTGCGGCAGGAGCTTGACCGACGCTTCTCAGCCACATCCTCTCGCCGGTTCAAGGCGTTTGTACAGCAGTCTCCGCCATTTGCCAAGCCATCTGCCGTACTGCACGATCTGCAAAAGATCGGATGGAGAGTAGAAGAAAGTGATGACATCATCAGTCAAAGCAAGAGTGACTGCGGACACGAACCGGAGAACACCATCCTCGTGCTGCTGACTAACTATAGCCGGAGCGATTTCGTAGACCTGGTAGGAGAACTCAGGAGTCAAGAGGTGAAGGTGTACATCATGTCTTCTTCAGGAGTCATGGAAAGGACGGCCCTAGTCAAAGCGGTAGGGGACAAGCATTGGATCAAGCTGACAGGACAGGTGTGGTCGCAGGTGCCACACTGGGTATGAGTTTGACGATAGCTCGATCCAGCGAGCGAATCTGCCAGTAGACTAACCGCCCGGTTCCACGGCGAGGTGGTGAGTGTCCTGCTCCGGCCTGGTATACTCTAGGTGGTCGGGCGATCCTCGATAGCTCAATTGGTAGAGCGGGCGGCTGTTAACCGCTAGGTTGCAGGTTCGAGTCCTGCTCGAGGAGCCATACCTGCCGGTACTCGGACGGGAGCCTTGCACCGCGGGGGTTATTCCGCTTGCAGTCGGCGGAGTTGCTCCCGGAGCCGCCGCAACTCGGCTTCGGCCGTCAAGCGGGCTGCACGCTCGACGGCGGCGCGGTCTTCGGCCAACCGGCGGGCTGCACGCTCGGCTGCGTGCTGGGCTTGCAGCTCGGTCGGGGTGGGCAGGTACGCGCCGGCCACCGGATCGTACACCCGCAGGTGGCCCTCGTCCCAGCATAGGTCCAGCCCCAACACCGGGCTGTGGCCCCAGATTAATCCCCCCGGCTCCGCCGTGATCCGGAGCGGCTCGTACGTCCCACCCACCAGCCGCTCCCCGGCCAGCGCCGCATCGTGATACCGGCCCCCCGTGTGGTCGAACCGCCAGTATTCCCTCACGCCATAGCCCGCGTACCCCGTGCGCTTGACCGTGTAATCGCGCCGGCCCGTGCTCCGCGAGGCCACTTCCAGCACAAAGTCCGGCGGCTGGCCCACTTCACTCAGCACATAGCCATTGCGCGCCACGATGGCGGCGGGATTGACGCCGAACGCGACCACGCAGTCGGGCGCCAGCCGCTCCGCGTCGTTGCCGGCCTCGCGCCGGAGGTAGCCCTGGCCGCAGACCAGCACATCGGCGCGCGGGACAAAGTAGGCTTGCAGGACACTGTCGAACGCCACGATCCGGAGGTGTTGCTGCATATCGGGTATCCGGGGCGGATCGGGGAGCGGCTCCAGGTGCGCGAACTCGCCGGGCGGAGGGGGGCGGAGGACGGTTCTCGTTGCCATCGGAGGCCTCATGCGGGACAGCCGATTCGCGCGGTAGCGGTGTGGGACTACCCGGCGGTGGCATTATAGCCGACAGTAGGCTGCGTGGGCCGGGCCGTCGCAGCGGCAGCCGGCTGTGTACCGCTGCCGTGCGACGCGCCTAGGCCGGCTCGGCGCCGGCGCTCCTGCTGTCCCCGCGATGCTCAGGTGGGTCCTCGGGCATGAGGTCGTTGAGGACTTCATGGAAAACCGATGGAACCTGCACCCCGGTATTGTTGTCCGCTGCCGTCGCATCATCATCAGTCGGGGGAGGCTTGCTATGGGTCACGTAGAGCGGTAGGCCGAGATGCAGCGCCAAGGCGACGCTTTCGACAACATCACCCCGAATCCAGCGGCACTTGACCCCCTCGACCAGCATGAGCGAGGCGCTGGCTCCCTCCGCCTGGTCAAGAGTGAGCAGCACCGAGCTGAATGCGCCGCCGAGGGCCTGTACGCCCGCCACGAACGGCTGATACAGCCCACAGCGCTCGTGCAGCCCGTGCGCCCCCAAGGCCAACGGCGCAGCCTGGCACGCGGGGATGGCCAGGCTGATCTCATCGCCGCTCTGGCAGCCTGTGAGCACGAGCACCGCCTCGTGGGAATGCCGGCGCCGGTACAAGCGCTGGACCTGTACGACTTCCATGTTTTGCTCCCTTTCCAGGCAGAGGCCCGCATGGCCTCGTGGATACAATAGATAGTCTAAGCAATGTATAATAGTTAGCCTATACGAATTCTACGTGATCGTCAATGCTAATACGTGCGCGGATTGGAGACGAGGGAGACATCTGCGGCAATCGTCGCGTGGGGAGACGAGGCGGCCCGCTCGCTACACCACGCCGGCTTACGACTGGGGTCCCGCTTGCGGGAAGGCCACGAAGGCCCGGGCCTGATCCGGGACCAGCGTCACCGTCGTCCCGGGGGCCAGGGTGGTCGAGGCGCGCTGCCGGCACCGCACGGTGGCCCCGGACGGCAGCCGCACCACGAGGATCGTCTCCCCGCCGCGAAACTCCCGCGCGTGGATGACTGCCGTGCCTTCGGGACGCGGCAGTACCCGAAAGTCGTCGGGGTGGACCAGCAGGTCCACTGGGGAGGCTTCCGGGAGGGTCCCGTTGTTGCTGGCATAGCGCACGTTGCCGACCTCCGTGACCACCACGCCGTCGCGCACCTCACCCCGGAGAAAGTCACACGTCCCGGCCAGCTGGGCCACAAAGGGGGTTGCGGGCGCGTGGTAGATGCGGTCCGGGGTATCCAACTGCTCTAGGTGTCCGTCGTTCATCACCCCGACGCGGTCGGCCATCGCAAAGGCCTCCTCCCGGTCGTGGGTGACGAACACCGTCGCGATGGTATGCGCCCGGAGAATGCCCGCGACTTCCTGGCGCAGCCGCCGGCGCATGCCCGCGTCCAGATTGCTGAACGGCTCGTCCAGCAGCACCGTGATGGGGCGCGGGGCAATCGTCCGGGCCAGCGCCACCCGCTGCTGCTGCCCCCCGGATAGCTCGTGGGGGTACCGGTCCTCCAGCCCGCCCAGCCTGGCCAGGGCCAAGACCTCCGCCAGCCGCCGCCCGCGCTCCTGGCGTGACATCCGGCGTAGCCCAAAGGAGACGTTTTGGGCGACGGTCAGATGGGGGAACAGCGCGTACTCCTGAAACACCATCCCCACGTTCCGGCGGTTCGGCGGGACATGCACCGCCGGCCCGGACACTACCCGCCCCTGAATCTGAATCTCGCCGCGGTCGGGACTCTCGAAGCCGGCGATAAGCCGCAGCACCGTGGTCTTGCCACTGCCGCTGGGGCCGAGGATGGACAGAATCTCGCCCGGTTGCAGCGCAAAGCTCAGGCCCTCCACCGCCGCCATAGGGCCGTAACGCTTCGTCACACCGCTACATCGGACGACTGGCGTTGCCAGAGCCGCACCACCCCCGGCACTATCCGTGCGGCTCTGGCACGCCACAGCTTGGCTCATGCCGGCGGCCTCCCGGCTCCGGCTGGCGCCAGGCTGCGCTCGCGCATCACGAGAAAGGCCATCGGGACCGAGGAAATCAGGATCAGCGCCAGCGCCGGGGCGGCCGCTTGGGCAAAGAAGGCTTCGGAAGCCGCCGACCAGACGGCGGTGGACAGGGTCTTGAAGCCCAGCGGCCCGAGAATCAGCGTCGCGGGTAGCTCTTTCATGGTGATGAGGAAGACCAAGGCAGCGCCCATCAACACGCCAGGGCCGATCAGCGGCACGGTGATAGTCTGCATGACCTGGAGGGGATTACGTCCGAGGCCGCGGGCCGCCTCTTCCAACCGGGGGCTGACTTGCAGCAGCGCAGCGCGCGTCGCTCCCAAAGCCGCCGGGAAGAATAGCACCACATACGCAAACACCAGTAGCCAGACCGTCTGATACACCGGCCGCGCGTAGGTGGCGCCGAAGAATACCAGCGCCAGGGCCACGACAATCCCGGGCAGCGCATAGCCGGTGAAGCTACTACGCTCCAACGACTGACTCAGCTTCCCCGGGTAGCGGACCACCAGCACGGCGAGCGGGATCGAGCAGGCAGCGGCGACGAGCGCCGCCAATCCCGATACGAGCAGGGAATTGCGCGTGGCGCTCCATAGAATCAAGAGCGGCTCGCCAGCGCCAACGCCTCTGACGAGCCAGTAGGCCAGAATAGCACTGGGCACGCCCACGGCCACCAACGACACGCCAGCCACCAGCGCCAACGCCAGCCACTTCCAGCGCCCCAACTGGATGGACTTGGAGCGTCGCGCCGCTCCGGCCCCGGATCGGTAGTAGCGGCCGCGGCCGCGCGCATACCCTTCCACAATCAGGATGGCTAACGCCATCCCCACCAGCACCAGCGCGAGGAGGGCGGCGATGGTGCGGTCAAAGGCGGATTCGTACTGCTGGAAGATGATCCAGGTGATTGTCGGGTACCGCATCAGCGAGACGGCGCCAAAATCGCTCAACGTGTACAGGCCCACTAGCAGCGACCCGGCGGCAAGCGCCGGGCGCAGCTGGGGCAACGTGACGCGAAAGAGGACGGCCCGGTTCCCATACCCCAGGCTGCGGGCCGCCTCATCCAGGGCCGGGTCCAGGTTACGCAGCGCCCCTCGCACCGTGAGGAGGACATAGGGATAGCTCAACAGCGCCAGGGTCAAGGTCGCGCCGGGTAGCCCGTAAATCTCCGGCAGCCGGTCCACGCCGAACGGCCCGGCCAGCAGCTGTTGCAGGAGGCCCTTCGGCCCCAACGCGGAGACGAACAGGAACGCGCCCACAAAACTGGGGATCACCAGCGGCAGCATCGTGAGCACCGACCACAGCCGCCGCAGGGGGAGGTCCGTCCTGACGGTCAGCCAGGCGAGTGGTACGGCTATCGCCACGGAGCTGGCGGTCACGGTGAGTACCAACAACGCCGTGCGTCCTAAGGTGACAGCCGTCTGCGGGCGCAAGAGCAGCGCCCATGCTTCCTCGCTGGCGCCGGCACTGCGGATGATGAGGTACAGCAGGGGCAGGAGCATGGCCAGCCCCACGAGGAGCGCCGGAAGCAGCACCACGAGGGGCGGCGACGCGACCCGACGGGAGCGGTTCCCCAGTCGCGCGTGCTCCCCCCCAGACACACCGGCTTGCACTCCCTGGCCTCCCATCGGATTGTGCAAGCCGGTGTTGTGACCGGCGCCGAGCACGAACTGACGACTACGGGCCTGCATCGCTGAACGCCCTACGAGGGACCCTCGACCGCCAGGTCTGCGCTACCATACCCCCATCGGATTGTGCAAACCTGGCACGTCACTATTGCAGGACCCCGAGACCCCTCAGCAACTCCTGGGTTCCCCGCAGGTCGGCCAGGGATACCATGTCTATATTCGGCCGCTTGATCTCTGCCAGCGGCGTGAGGAGCCGGTTGGTCTTCACCCCTTCCACCAAAGGATACTCGAACGTCTGTCCGGCGAAGTATTGTTGGCCAACCTTCGAGAGCATGAACTTCAGGAATTTTTCGGCGTTCGCGCGGTTCTTGGCCGTGCCCGGAATGCCGGCCCCCGCGACCATGACCAGGCTATCCGGGCCACCGGCCCGCGGGTGGTAGTTGCGAGCGGGGAAGGAGTCTCCTTCCTCCTGCAGGAAGCGGTGCAGATAGTAGTGGTTGACCAAGCCTACGTCAATCTCGCCCGCAGCAGCAGCCGCGACTTGGGGCGTGTTCTTGGGGTACACCTTGGGGTCATTGGCCTGCATCCCTTGTAGCCAATCCCCCGTCTGCGTTTCCCCCCACAGCACCCGCATCGCAGTGACCATCGCTTGGAAGGAGCCATTGGTGGGCGCCCAGCCTACCCGTCCCTTCCACTGCGAGTCCGTAAATCCGGAGACGGAGTCGGGCAAGTCGGCCTCCGAGAGGGTCTTGGTGTTGTAGACGACCGTTCTCGCGCGCCCCGACAGCCCCACCCACTTCTCCTCAGGCGACCGCGCCCAAGCGGGAACAAGGTCGGTAATCTCGGCTGGCAGCGCGCTCAGGATACCTTCGTTCGCCACCGCGCCCAGACCACCGGGGTCCTGGGCGAAGAACACGTCTGCGGGGGTGTTCTTGCCCTCCTCCAGCAGCGTCGCCGCTATTTGCGAGGTGCTCCCGTATTTCACCGCAACGGTAATCCCGGTCGCTTCCTGGAACTGGCCGATGATTGGTCCCACCAGGCTCTCACTGCGGCCCGAATACACGACGAGCGCGCCAGGGGAGCGAGGCACCTCGACTCGCTTCTCCACGACCTTCTCGACTTGCTTCTCGACGTAGCGGGCCTCGGCCTCGCCGCACGCCACCGCCAGCAACCCACCGACCGCGGCGGCGGCTCCACCCAGGTACTGTCTGCGGATCATCCCTGCCATCGCCAGCTGCCTCCTTGTGGACGGCCCCGTTTCGTGGGGACACGCTCTGATATTTGGTTTGACGAACCCCGCAGATATGTTTACCGCAATGTTTTGAGATTCGTCAAGGCGAATTCTGAGAAGAAGGTATATCTTACATCGCCCGGCGGACGAACAAGCGGATGGCCTGTGGCCGGCCCGCGAGTCGCTGCCAGCGTGCGGAGATTCCAGGGGGCGCATGGCGACTATTCGGCGAGGCTATGGACATATCTTCTATTGCCGCGAGGCGCTTATCTATGCTATCCCTAATACTGGTGCTTCGACTATACCAATTATCGTGAGGAGGTACCGGCCGTGTACGTGTGTCTGTGCAAGGGACTAACCGAGGCCGATATCCAGCGGGCAATCGGTCAGGAGAGCAGAATCAGCGCCACGGTGATCGCCGCCCTCGGACTCGACGATGAGGCGGCCTGCGGCCGGTGCCTGCGAGATATTGATGACCTTCTCACTCCAACCACCGGCAACGGAGCCAGCCTGCTGCCCTCACTAGCCGGCCCTCTCGCGCCGCCTACGCCACGTCTCGCCCAATCCGGCTCCGTCTGACGGTAGTTAGCCGGCGTTGACACGGTGGCGGTGCCTCACTTGATCGCTATGATACGTCTCACCTAAATACTGGTCATAACATTGGCAAAATAGAGATACTCCGGCTAGACTAACTGCCCATTCCTCCCGTATACTGGCTTTATCTAGTCAGAAGGAGACAACTATGAAAGCTAAACCGGGCGTTGTCGAAGCGCTGAACGCGATCCTTACCAACGAGCTAACCGCGATCAACCAGTATTTCGTCCAGGCCAGAATGTGCCAGAACTGGGGCTATGAGCGTCTGGCACATCAGATTCGCGCTATCAGCTTGGACGAGATGAAGGACACGGAGCAGCTGATTGACCACATCCTCTATCTCGAAGGTGTGCCCAACCTCCAGCGGCTGAACCGTGTGCGAGTCGGCGAGACGGTACCGGAGAACCTTCAGCTGGACCTGGCGCTGGAGCAGCAAGCGGTCGCTACGCTCACCGAGGCCATTGCCCTTTGTGCCGAGGTGCAGGATTACACGACGCGGAACATCCTCGAGGAGATGGTCCGGGACGAGGAGACCCACGTGGACTGGTTCGAGACCCAGCTGGAGACAATCGAGCAGGTCGGCGTGGAGCTTTATCTGAGCCAGCAGATCAAGAAGGACGAGGGGTAGGGCAGGACCACACCACTAGATTGCGGCTTGCGCCGCAATGACGGCAGGAAGCGGAGGTGCTCACCGCTGCGGATTGGGTTGCAATCTTGCATTCCGAATGCAATATTTCCACCTTCGCCTCTTCTTCACTCGCGCCTGGACCTAGTTGAGGTACTTGGCCACTAAGCGCTCCAAGGTATTCCGGGTGCGGATAGTCATGGGGCCAAGCTCTGCCGCAATCCGCTTCAGATCAAGCTCAGTTTCCCTCATCCCACCGCTTGGGAGCCAGAACAACTCACGACCATGAATGTCGAGACGGTCTGCGGCCGTGCTCAACTCCAGAACGGCCCCCGCAGCCGCCGGAGTGGGTTGCTTAGAGAGTAGCGCCACCTGGGGTTTGCCTTTGGAACGCTTGAGCTGGGCAGCCGTAAACGGTTGATACCGTGTGATGGCCCGGACCTCGTCAGCACTGCGTAGGAACGTGGGTACGTCGTAGCGCAGTGCTTGCCGAAGCCCGCTTTCGATTCGAGCACTCACGCTGGCAGGATCAGCGAGCGCCGCATCGAAGATAACGTTGCCGCTGGCGAGGAACGCCGCAACAGAAGAGAACCCCATATCCACAAAGCACGAGCAAAGCTCACCGTTCTTGATACGGCGACGGCCAAGATTCATGCCCCGGAGAAAAGCCACATATCTCTTCACTGTGGTACCTCCACCATTCCCATATCCGCACTAGATAGTGGCGCCGGTGCTCGCCAGCGGGAGCAGCCGGCCAGGTAGACTATACGCAGCCCCGGCACCTGCTGCCGCACGACCACGCCGGGAGGAGACGTAAAGATGACACTGCGGATCGTTGTGCTGGGCGCCGGTCACTGGCATGGCGCCTTCGACGCGGCCTATCTACGCCTGTTCGCCCGGATGCCGGCGGTCGAGGTCGTCGGTGTCCACGACGACGAGCCGGCGGTGGCGGTGGACCGGGCGCGTATCGTCGGCGCTGCCGCGTATACCGATGCGCGGCAGATGATCGAGACGGAGCAGCCCGACTTTGCCCTCAGCTTAGGCACGCACGCGACCATGCCGGCCCTGCACCGGCTCTGCCTCGATTACCGGCTGCCCTTCCTGACGGAAAAGCCGATGGGCCGCCATGCCGACGAGGTGCGCCCGGTCGTGGAGCGGATCGAGCGCGAGGGACTGTATGCCGCGGTGGCGCTGCCGAACCGGCTCGGCCCGATCTATGCCCGCGCCAAGGCCATGCTCGCGGAGGGAGCCTTCGGCACGCCGGTGTATCTGCACTTCCGCATCATCCGGCCCACGCTCAACCGCTATCCCCAATACGACAGCCCGTGGATGCTCGACCCGGCCATCAGCGGCGGCGGCTGTCTCCGCAACCTAGGCCCGCATCCGTTCGATGTCTTTCTCAGTCTCACCAGCGAGGCGGCGGAGGTCACGGCGGCCGCCATCAGCTTCCGCGGACACAGGGCGGCCATCGAGGACTACGCTGCCGTCACGCTCCGTTCGGCCAGCGGCATCGTCGGCACGCTCGAAACCGGCTACACCTACCCGACCGAGGGAACGGACATGGAACTGCGGATTGCGGGGAGCGAGGCGATCCTCCGTTTTGATCGGGCCGGCGCTATCATCGTCCGCGCGACGGGTGAGGAAGAACTGGCCACGTCGGCGGAAGCCTTGGCCGGCTACGATGCCCTGCTGTCCGAGACTATCGAGCGGTTCCGCCGCGGTGATCCACCAATAGCGACACCGCGGGACTGTCTACGCGCCGTGGAGCTGATTGACGCCGCGTATCGCCTCGCCGGCGCTCCCTGGGCGTAGGACGCCCCGGATTCCACGTTTCCCCGATCCGCAAGGGGCCTGATGCCCTAATCGCGGCCCTCTCGGCGCAAGGCTACCGGTCCGCTTGCCGCCGGCGCAGCTCCGCCTCAAGCTGCCGTATGCGCGCCTCGGCAGCCTGGCGGGCGGCCTGCTCCGCCTGGCGGGCCGCCCGTTCGGCCAGCCGGCCGGCCTGCTCGATAGCAGCCTGGGCCTCGGCAGCCTCGCGGGCGTCCCACACCTCCTGCCAACCCTCCAGATAGGTGTCCGTGGCCGGATCGTAGAACCGCGGCCAGCCACCATCCCAACTCAGGCTCAACGCCAACATCTCGCTATAGCCCTTCAGGAGGCCGTCCGGCGCCATGGTCAACTCGATGGGCTGGTACTCCCCACCCACTAGCCGGTCCCCGGCCAGCTTCTGCCCGTGATACTCACTCTCCTTACTCGGATCGAAGCGCCAGTATTCCGGGACTCCAATGTGGGCATAGATGTCCCGCTTCCGACCCACGTCCTCCCGTCCGGTGCTGGCCGAGCCGATCTCCAGCACCCAATCCGGCGGCTTGCCCACCTCCCAGGGCAGGTAGAGCTTGCGTCGCCGGATGGCCCGGGCATCCACCCCAAAGGCCAGGTACACGTCCGGGGAGATGCGCACATTGAGGTCAGCGGGGTCGTAGCAGATGATCGTGTTGCTGCTGAGGAAGGTATCGGGGCGCTGACCGAAGTCGGTGAACCGACTGGCGAGGAGGCCGAGGATTTCGTGGACGGGCTGTTCTTGATCCATCGCGTCAGGCTTGAGGGCCAGTTTGTGGGGATCGAAGGCGAGGCGGGCGTAGTCAATAGTGCCCTGCCGGTGGTAGGGCAGCATGGTGGCGGCGGGAGCAGGCACTGTGGTCGTCATGGTGGGGCTCGGGACCGGGCGTGGATACCGGGCGATTATAGCGCACGCGCCTGGCGCCGCAGTGGGGCGCGGCACGCTATACCCCCGCCTCCCCTATGCTGACGCCCAGGGGAGAGAGCTTGCTCCCCATGCAGGCTGCCCTCATGCCCGCCGCGAGGCAGCCGACTGCCGGTGCAGCGCGTCCGGCGGCAGCGTTGGCTCATCAGTGGCGCTGAAGCCGTTGAAGGGGGCCAACAGACCGCCATCAACAAGATAGGCGCCGCCGGTGCAGAACGAGGCATCGTCCGACGCCAAGAAGAGGACGATCTTGGCCACTTCCTCCGGCTGCCCTACCCGGCCAAGCGCGTGCATCGCGCCCATATCCTGCGTATTCTCGGCCTCTCCGCCAAAGAGGTCGTTGGCCCAACGGAGGAGCGGCGTGTCAATCGCTCCGGGCAGACCGAGTTCACCCGGATGTTGTGGCCGCCCAGGTCCAGGGCCATGTTGCGCGTGAGCGAGATCACGCCACCCTTGGCCGCCGCGTAAGCGGCCACATTGCGCTGGCTCGCTAACCCCTGGACGGACGCGGTGTTGATGATCGAGCCGCCGCCGCGCTCCATCATCACGGGAATACAGTGGCGCGAGACGAGGTAGATGCTCTTCAGGTTCACCCCGATTGTGCGGTCCCAGGCCTCCTCGGGCAGCTCCCACACCGAACCATAGGTCTGGATGGCGGCATTGTTGAACAAGATATCAATGCCGCCAAAGGCGTCTTGCGCCGCGGCCGCAATCCGGGCAGCGTCGCCGTCTTGCGAAACGTCGGCGTGGACAGCCAGCGCTTGCCCGCCATCGGCAGTTATCGCCGCAGCCACCGAACGAGCAGCCGGTTCATCCCAGTCGGCGGCCACGACGGCCGCTCCCTCGGATGCAAAGGCCGCTGCGGTGGCACGCCCGATGCCGGCGCCCGCTCCGGTGACAACCGCAACCTTGCCCGCAAACCGTTTGGCCATCGTCCTCCTCCTTCGCCAGCTCGCTTCCGCCCGGCCGCACGGGTCGCTGCGCGGCACAGGCTCAGTACACTAGAGGATACGAGGTCGGCCGTCTCAAGCCAACCCGTTTGCTCCTCGGCAGCGTATCAGCGACACTTGACCAGCACGTAGAGTCCGGGGTGTCAGAAGGAGCCAACAGACAATGAGCACGCAGTCCGAGCCGAGCGCGGAGCCAGCCACCATCACCGTCACGGCTGATGAGCTGCATTCCTTCTGGGTCCAGGTCCTGCAGGCCGCCAACGTGCCGGAGGACGCGGCCCATACTTTGACCTCCATCCAGATAGAGGCCGACTTGCGCGGCGTACATTCGCATGGCACCCGCGCAATCATCAGGTACATCGGGGAGATGGAGGCCGGCAGTATGGACCCGGCCAAGGGCCTGACCATCGTGCGCGAGACACCGGCAATGGCCATTGCCGACGGCAACGCCGGGATCGGTCAGGTAGCGGCCAAGCAAGCGATGGCGCTGGCGCTGGTGAAGGCCCGGCAAAGCGGGATCGGCCTCGTCGGGGTGCGCCGGAGCAGCCACGCCGGCGCGCTGGGCTATTACGCGATGCAGGCAGCGGCATCCGGCATGATCGGGTTTGCCACCTCCGGACGGCGGGTGCGCCGGGGCAATATGGCCGCCTTTGGCAGCATCACGCCGCTGCTGGCCAACCACCCCCTGTCCTGGGCCATCCCGGCGGGTGAAGCGCCGCCGATTGTGCTCGATATGGCGACCGGCGTCGTGGCGTTCGGGAAGATCGGGCTTGCTCAACGCGACGGGAAGCGTATGCCCCCCGGCTGGGCACTCGATGCCGCCGGGCAGCCGACGGAGGACCCGGCGCAAGCGGCCATGGTGCTGCCGCTGGGGGCGAAAGGCTCTGCGCTTTCGCTGGTGATGAGCGTGCTGGGTGGGTTCCTGGTTGCCAGCGGTCTACCACGCGACAGTGATCTGCCCGACCTCGATACCGACCGCCCCGGCCACTTCCTCATGGCCATCAACGTGGAGCACTTTGTGCGCTTGTCCGACTTCCAAGCGGAGATTGACGAGCGCATCCACGAGATTCGCAACGGCACGCCGGCGCCAGGGCACGAGCGCGTCTATGCGCCGGGCGAGATCGAATGGCTCTTGGCCGAACGCCGGCGGCGTGAGGGCATCCCGATGCACGCGGGCGACATCGCCGACTTCAACGCGCTCGCCGCCCGCCTCGGTGTCTCCGCTACGATAGGGTAAGCCGGCCAACGTCCAGCCGCGGTAAAGGAG
Source organism: Chloroflexota bacterium (assembly GCA_965238265.1). Classification (GTDB taxonomy): domain Bacteria; phylum Chloroflexota; class UBA11872; order UBA12225; family JAJDUF01; genus JAJDUF01. The sequence goes on from OZ250185.1 coordinate 919,755, forward strand.
GCCGGATGTCCTTGCGCTGACGGAGCGGGTGCGCCGGGTGACCGGAGCGCAACGGCCGGAGGCAGTAAAGCGGTTGCCGGACCAGGTTCAGGACTTCCTGCACGCGCTGGACATACTTGGCCCCGTGGCTGCCCCACGCCGCCACCACCAACCCGCACTGCGCCACCATTGCTCGGAGCGCCCGGTCGTTGTCCGGACCAACGGGGTGGGCCGCTCGCCGCAAAGCAGTGGGGTCTGTCGCACGATAGGCAAACAGGTTGCCGACGCACAGCCCGCCATAGCCCCAGGAACGGGCGTAGCCGACGCAGCGGCGGATAGTAGGATCATCCTCGGTGTCCGTGGCCGTGGACGGGTTGAGCATCAGGAACATGACGCAACCCAACGGCCGGTCGGGGTCCCACACGCGCCAGAGCTTGTAGCGGTACCGGCCGCACGGCGAGAACACCGCGCCGGTACCGGTCAGCCGGTTGCCCAGGGCCCCGTCCTCGCAGGGGTAGGTTTTTTGCCGAGGCACCATTCATGGCATCCAGGCAGCCGTCATGCCAGCGCAAGGCTATCGGTCCGCTTGCCGACGGCGCAGCTCCGCCTCCAACTGCCGGATGCGCGCCTCGGCCGCCTCCCGCGCCGCCCGCTCCGCCAACCGATCAGCCTGCTCGATGGCGACCTGCGCTTCGGCAGTCCGGCGCGCCGCCCGCTCCTGCTGCCAGGTCTCCAGGTAGGTGTCCGTGGCCGGGTCGTATAACCGCGGCCAGTTATTATCCCAGCACAGGCTCAACCCCAGTACCTCGCTGTAGCCCTTCAGGAGGCCATCCGGGGTCGTGGTCAACTCGATGGGCTCATACCCCTCCGCCACCAGCCGGTCGCCGGCCAGCTTCTCCCCATGATAGTCGCCATCCTTCGGATCGAAGCGCCAGTATTCCGGCACGCCAATGCGGGCGTAGAGGTCCCGCTTCCGGCCGACGTCCTCCCGGCCGGTGCTGGACGAGCCGATCTCCAGCACCCAATCCGGCGGCTTACCCACCTCCCAGGGCAGATAGAGCTTGCGGGGCCGGATGGCTTGGGCATCCACGCCAAAGGCCAGGTACACGTCCGGGGAGACGCGGATATTGAGGTCACGGGGGTCGTAGCAGATGATCGTGTTGACGTCGAGAAAGACGTCGGGACGGCGGTGGAAATCGGTGAAGTGGGCAGCGAGGAGGTGATAGATGGCGAGGAACGGGAGGTTTTGTTCCATCGCATCAGGCTTCAGGACCGGTTCATTGGGGTCGAAATCGAGGCGGGCGTAGTCAATCTCGCCCTGGCGGTGGTAGGGCCGCATGGTGGGGGCGGGCGCGGATACCGTGGTCGTCATGGTGGGTCTCGGGGCCGGGCGCGGGTGTAGGGGGGAATTATAACGCACGCGCCTGGCGCCGCCGGGAGGCGCGGCAGGCTCTTTTTGTCCGCAGCAGGAAAAACCCACCCTTATCAGATGGTCCCGTCCCCAGCCACTACGCCGCTTGTAGCTCCTCCACCTTGGCCCGCAGCGGCCGGAAGACGTATTCGTTCATCGTCGCGATGGCGCCGCGATCCGATTGGTCGCGTGCGACGCGGGCATAGGACGCCAAGGCGCGGCGCGCGGCGGCGAGGGCCGTTTCCGCCGCGCGGCGGGCGTCCGTGGGCCGCTGCTCGTGCTCGGCATTCGCGGCGTTGCGGACCGCTTCCAGCGCCTCCAGGTAGGCAATTCCGAACTCGCACCGGCCTACCCAATAGTCCGCAGCGCCCTGACCGCGCGGCGGTGACGCGGCGGCGACGCGCCGCGCCGCCCGGAACGCCACCCGATAGCGCTCACGCACCTCCACCAGCTCCGCCGGGAAGTCGCCGGGTGTCCAATGCTTCATCATCATGCCGGGCACCGGGAAGGTCAGCCCCATGCCGTGCCACTCCAGCGTGACCGTGGCCGCTTCCAGCTCCCGGAATACCGTCAGCATGTCGTCTACGCAGTCCGCACCCCAAAGTGCCGTGATCTGGTCCCGGTAGACCGCCTCCGGTGTGGTGTCTCGCTCCCAAGCCGATTTGGCGAGATAGGCAATGCACGGGTCGTGATCGCCAACGAGCCAGTAGCGCGTCGAGAAGCCCGCCCAGCCGTGGCGGTAGAGGTCTTGGGTCAGCTCGTGCAAGGAGCCGGTAGCCAGCTGCGGCAAGACGCCAACGTTGTCGTCGTGCAGCGTGTGGATGAGGGTCACCGGGATGTCGGGGTCGGGCGTATGCCGGAGCACCTCGCGGCGGGTGAGGATGCGGGCCGGCGTATAGTCCACGTTGTTCATCAGCTCCCAACCGGCGGGCAGGAGCCGTGGGAGGACCGGGAACAGCTCTTCCGCCACGCCGTTGAAGATGAAGCGCATATCGGGGCGGCGCGTGTTCTCCAGAACGGGTAGCTCACGCAGCAGCCGGTTGTAGAAGTAGAGGGAGGTGATGTCGCCCTTGACTTCATCGAGCGGTCGCTCCGTTCCGCCCGCGTAGCCCGTGCGCTGGCGTGCCGCCGCCAGCACGGCATCGAGCGACTGCACGCTCTCGATCCCGTAGCGGCGGTCCAACTCTTGCCAAGCAGCCGCATACTGGCCGATCCACTGCCGGTGCTCCGTCATGCCGAGCGCGATGGCGTCCGCCTCGGGGTAGGTGTTGACGGTTGCTTGCAGCACCACGCTGGCCAGCTCGGTCAGCTGCGGATCGTCTACCGGGGTATCGGTGCCGGGGACAATGGTCAGCCCGGCAAGCTGATGCACCGTCTGAGCACCCGGCAGCAGCGGGGCGAACTCCGGCATGAATTCGGTCAGGTTGGCGCCGATGACGCACTCCATGCCGCGCCGACGGGCATGGCCCATCAGGCAGCGGACGTGCTGCTGGCCCCCAGCCAGCATGTCGGTATAGCCCATGCGGCGGGGAATATCGGGGTTCCAGAACTCGTCCTGATCGCCAAACAGCTCGCGCCCGATCATGTCGTCGGTAATGGGGTAGTGGTAGTCGAACCAGAGGTACGCCGAACGACGGGAGATGCCCTTATGCGCGTAGTGGACGAACGGCTGCCAGGGCCACAGGGAGAAGTGCAGCCGATTGAACTTCAGCTTGGCTAGCTGGTCTATCACCGGGCGATAGTCGGCCACGCCCCACGATTCCGGCCCACAAGCGAAGTCGTTGATGATCCGCCACTGGCGAATAGGCAGCGCCGGCTCGTGCGTGCCCGCCCCGGGCGGCCGCCAGAAGGGGGCCGGGGTTTCGGGGAACACGTCGCCGTGCAACAGGTAGCGGACGCCCCAGCGCTCCACCAGATCGTAGACGGCCCACAAGACGGCACGGGCGCTCCCGCCGGTGAGGAGCAGCGCCGGATAGCCCGCCCAGGAGATACGGGACTGGCTGAAGCTCTGCTCACTCATCTCCCGGAACATAAAGCCGGTGTAGCCCAGGGTCTCCGGCGTGCCGAGCAGGATCACGGCATTGTCGGCGTCAGTCGGCCGTGCCGTGACATGGGCGGCCGCTCCGAACAATCGCTTTACATAATGGGATAGCTCGGCGGCGGCGAACCGTTCCAGGTCGGAAGCCGAAGCGTCAACCACAATGGCAACGCTGTACGGGGGTGACGGGTCGAACATGCGGGCTACTCCTCTCCGGCAGGGGTAGTTTTTTTGTGTAGGAGCTTACCTACCCCCAACCCCCTCCCTTCAGGGAAGGGGCCGGGGGGTAGGTCCAACCGGCCTACCGGCAAGCCCTGTCCCCGGCTCACGCGCCGCCGTACACAATGCAGACGGGAGCGGGCACCTCGGTTACCTGTCCGGTCGCTTGGAGCTTCCCGGTCGCCGCATCGGCGCGGAAGGCCACGATGGTATCCGTGTCCTGGTTGGCCGCCAGGAGCAGGCTGCCGGTGGAGTCGAGGTTGAAGTTGCGCGGAGTCTCGCCCTGCGATGACTCGTGCCCGACCAGGGTCAGGCGCCCCGTCGCCTCGTTGATGGCGAAGATGGCGATGCTGTGGTGCCCGCGGTTGGAGCCGTAGACGAACTTCCCGGACGGGGCCATGACGATCTGCGCGCAGGTACTCTCGCCACTGAAGTCGTCAGGCAGCGTCGAGACGGTCTGCACGATCTCCAAGACCCCACGATCAGCGTCATACGCAAACGCCGACATCGTTGAGTCCAGCTCGTTGATGACGTAGACGTAGCGCGCGCTGGGATGGAAGGCCAGATGGCGCGGCCCAGCGCCGGAGCTGAGCTGGGCATACGGAAGATCGTTCGGGACGAACTTCCCGGCGTTCGTATCCAGGCGATACACCATTACGCGGTCTATCCCGAGGTCACAGGCGAGGACATAGCTGCCGCCGGGGTCCTGCGTGATGAAGTGCGCGTGCGGTCCCCGCTGGCGGTCCTCATTCGGTCCCCGCCCTTCATGCAGTACAACGTCCGTCGCCGCGCCCAGCCGTCCATCATCTTGCAGCGGCAGCACCGTCACGTGCCCGCTAGCGTAGTTGGCGACCAGGACGTACCGCTCCGTGGCATCCATACTGAGGTGGCAGGCGCCCGTGCCGCCCGTTCGCTGGCGATTCAGCATGGTCAGGGTGCCGGTCGTGGGATCAACGGCGAACGTGGCGATGTTACCGCCGGTGCGCTCATCGCCACGCCCGGACTCGCTGACGGCAAACAGCAAGGGAAGTCGGGGGTGCCGCATCAGGAACGAGGGGTTATCCACCTCGGTGACAGTCTGAACGTGGGTCAATGCGCCGGACGAGGGATCGAGCCGATAGACGTAGATACCTTCACCCTCCCCTGGCCCGGTGTAGGTGCCGACATACACAAACATGGGGGCAACCTCCTGCCTGTGGCGTGCCTGATGACACACCATGATTGCCAATTACTCTAAAGCACCGTGCCTGCAATGTCGAGCACGGGGGCCAAACCGTAGGGGGGCCGGTATTGCACCTCACCCCGGCCCTCTCCACCATGGTGGGGAGGGAGCCTGGATTCCCGCGCACGCGGGAATGTACGGACGCCGGAGGGACGAGGCGCCGGGGGTCAGCGCGGCGATTGGAAGGCGGGACGAGCGCCGTAAAATCCCGACGCGGGGTGCGCCGGCGGCGTGTTTCTGTCCAGCGACCGATGGTAGACGAGCAGGTCTTGGCGCTCCGCCGGCTCCGCACCAACGCGGAGACGGTCGCGTAGCCGGGCCTCCTCGCGGAAGCCGGCCTCCTGGAAGGCTTGCTGCTTGGTGCGATCACTTTCCGCCAGGTACGCCTGGAGCGCCTCGGCGCCGGCGGCGCGGGCGCGCTCCCCGACGGTCGACAGCAGCTCGGGGAGCTGCGCGAGGTAGGCGGGGCAGGCCCAGCAGTCCAGTACGTGGGTATGTTGCTCGACATAACTATCAATCGCCACGGTGCTGGCGATGCCGACCACGCGCTGGCGGCGGTTCTCCAGCACGTGTACCGTGCCTTGCTGCTCCTGCGTCGGCAACCAGACTCGCCGGTAGTGCCCTTCGTAGCGTATGTCGCGGAAGACGCGGCGGGGATAGTCCTTGATAAGCCAGTCGGGCTGTGGCTGATTGTAGAGGGCCGACACCGGGGCGAGGTCGCCCCACGTGCCCGGACGGACGGCGGCCGGACCGTCGTGCGCGAAGTAGGTCCGGTCGAAGCTCTCGTAGCCCGGCGCAAGGTAGCGCATACCATCGCCGATGAGCGGTCGAAAGCCTTGCTGGTAGTAGAGCGCGGAGGCGTGTGGATTGGTCGTACAGAGGTACATGGCCATCCCGCCGAGCGCTCGAAAGTCGGCGATGGTCTGCCGGAGCAGCTGCGTCGCAATGCCCTTCCGGCGCTGATCCGGCCGCGTCCAGACCATGCCGAGCACGGCCACCTCGTTGCGCCGGCGCGCGGTGGCGTAGGTCATGCTACCGACGTACTCACCCTGCACCTCACCGACGATAAAGCGGTCGAGGCTCGTCTCGGCCAGCTCGCCGGCTACGAGCGGCTCGCGGACGTCGCGCCACCAGTACTCGATGCGATCCGCGTAGTCTCCGAGCGGTGGCTCTAGTACGCGGATGGTGAGTGCTTCACCATTCGCCAAGCGCACCGTAGTCGTCGTCTGCTTCATCGCAACCATGCGGTCGCTCCCTCTCCGTCCGTTCGCGCCGGGTATTGTACCCTGGGACTGGCGGTGCCGGTCCGACGATGGTCTGCATCAGGATTTGCAGGATGCACGGATGAGCAGGATGGATTCCGCTTTCGCTGGAATGACGGATAGGCGCTTGGATTGCGGCCTCCGCCGCAATGACGCTCTCCGGCTGACGGCCGATGGCTGATAGCCGATAACTGACGGCTGCTATACTCGGCGGCACCGCTGGCGGTGAGGCGGTGCCGGCAGAAAGCGGACGGGGGCCTGGAGTATGAGCGCAGCGCAACGGCTGGAGAACAAGGTCGCGATCATCACCGGCGGTGCGTCGGGGATGGGGCGGGCCATGTGCGAACGGCTTGGCGAGGAAGGCGCCATCGTCGTGGTCGCCGACCTCGATCTCTCCAAGGCGGAGGAGGTCGCCGACGGCATCCGGCAAGCCGGCGGCCGGGCCACGCCGCTCCCCGTGGACGTGACCTCGAAAGCGCAGGTAGACGAGCTGGTCAGCCGGACGGTCGAGGTACACGGGCGGCTCGACATCATCATGAACAACGCCGGTTTCGGGCAAGCCAAGCGCCTGCTGGAGATTACCGAGGCGGAATGGGACCGGATGCAGGCGGTGAACGTCAAGGGTGTTTTCTTTGGCATTCAAGCCGCCGCGCGACAGATGATCGCGCAGGGTGAGGGCGGCCGGATTCTGTCCACCGCCAGCATCGCCGGCCGGCGCGGCAACCCCTACACGGCGCACTACAACGTGAGCAAGGCCTCCGTGATTCAGCTGACCATGTGCGCCGCGCTGGACCTCGCGCCACACGGCATTACCGTGAACGCCATCTGCCCCGGCATCGTGGATACGCCGTTCTGGCGCGCCTTGGACGAAGAGTGGAGCGCCATCGAGGGTTGGGAGACCGGCGAGGCCTGGCAGCGGCGCACGGCGACCATCCCCTTGGGCCGGCCGGAGGTGGCCACCGACGTGGTTGGCCTCGTGGCCTTCCTCGCCAGCGACGACGCCGGCTACATAACGGGCCAATCGTACAACGTCTGTGGCGGGCTGGTGATGACCTGAGCGTAGGAGCGGCCGCTTCAGGCGGGCCATGCCCCCGGCCTACGCAGCACACCTGACGGAGAGGCGTAACCAGTGGCACCCGCCGAAAGCGAGGGACTATACGATGAACCTCACCGCGCAGCAGCTGCACTTCTTCGACACCTTCGGGTTTCTCCAGTTCCCCGGCCTCCTAGCCCAGGAGGCCGACGCGATTACCGCCGCTTTCGAGGAAGTCTGGGCGGCGTATGGCGGGGGGCACGATGGGCGGCCCCACGACCACAAGCAGCGCTCCGCACTCGTGCCGTTCATAGACCAGCACGAGTATCTCTGCGGCCTGCTCGACGACCCACGCATCGAAGGGGTCGGGAGCGCCCTACTCGGCAAAGACTTCAACTACACCGGCAGCGACGGCAACTACTACGTCGGCGACACCCGCTGGCATTCCGACGGCTATCGTGCCAAGAAGTACCTGTCACTCAAGATGGCGTTCTACTTGGACCCGGTAACCCGCGACACCGGTTGCCTGCGGATTATCCCGGGCAGCCATCGGGTTGGGGATGCGTTTGCCGAGGCTGTGGAGGAGGTCTCGCAACGCACGCGGGAAGACAGCAAGATCGAGGACGTGTGGGGTGTGCCCGGTAGCGGAGTACCGGCCTTTCCGCTGGAGAGCGAGCCAGGCGATCTGGTCGTCTTCAATCACTGCCTCAAGCACAGCTCGTGGGGTGGCGGCACGCGCCGGCGCATGTTCACGATCAACATGCAGCAGCGCCATGCCGAGGCAGACTTGGAGGCGCTGCGCGAGGACATCGCCGCCTCAGCCCGCTTCTGGGTCGAGCGGGCCTACGGCGAGGTGATGCTGCGGACCGCCGGCCCGGCCCGGATGCGGCATCTGGAGCAGCGCCTCGCCAACGACGGGCACCTCGCCGCGCTCTCCCGCAAGGCCCGCGCAGAGATGAGCGAGCCAAGCCGGGGCTGAACACACCTACCCCCAACCCCCTCCCTGAAGGGAAGGGGCTAAAGGCCGTCGTGCGGACCGCCGGCCCTGGAAGGAAGCGGCGGCCAGTCGCCGCGATGACTCCCCTTCCCTGGAGGGAAGGGGCCGGGGGTTAGGTCCGACCCGCCCTGGATTCCCGCTTGCGCGGGAATGACTGGGAGATGGCGCGGGAATGACCGGCCACTGCCAACAGCGCCTAGTCGGCCCACACGGCCTGGAAGAGACGCAGCCAGTTCTCGCCGAGGAGCTTGGCGGTATCGGTCGGGCTGTAGCCCCGTCTTAGTAGCGCCGCGGCGAGGTTAGGCAGCTTGTCCGGCGTCTCCAAGTCTCGTGGGTAGAGGCCAGGTTGGTTGCGCTCCAGGGGACGAGCGGTATTCGCCCACATAGAAGGATACTTCGTCCCCTGCTGCGAGGCGATATAGCGCCAGAAAGACACCGGCTGATCCTGCGTAAAATCCGTCCCGATGGCCACGTGGTCAATGCCGAGCAGCTCGACCAGATGGTCAATCGCGTCCACATAGTCGTCGAGCGTAGATTCCCAGCCCGTGCGTAGAAATCCGGCAATCGCCGTTGCGCCCACCACGCCGCCGCGCTCGGCCATCAGCTTGAGCGCTTCATCCGTCTTGTTGCGCGGCACGTCGAAATAGGAACGGGCGTTGGCGTGGGTACACGCGACCGGGAACTCCGACTTCTCGATGGCGTCCAGCGTGGTGCGGTTGCCGCAGTGCGACAGGTCAACGAGGATACCCAAGCGGTTCAGCTCCCGGACGGCGTCCACGCCGAAGTGGCTCAACCCATCGTCCCGAGGCTCATAGCAGCCGTTACCCAGCAGGTTGCGCTCGTGAAACGTGAGCTGGATGATCCGCACGCCAAGCGCGTGGAAGACGGCGAGGCGATCCAGGTCGTTCTCGATGGGCGTCGCATTCTGAAACCCCAAGATGATCCCCACATGGCCATCCTGCTTGGCCTGCCGGATGTCCGCGACGGTCTTCACCTGGGTGAGAACGTTGTCGTACTCGTGGCGTGCCAGAAGCGCACCATCTTGGCTCTCATCGGATTGTGCGCTTCTGGCGTCGCCAAAGCGCCGGAGCCAAGCGGCGATGGTGTCCAGTGTTTCGGGGTAGTTCTCCCACGTCACAATCGTCGCGTTGATGGCGGTCACGCCGCCGGCGTGCAAACTCCGAAAGACAGCCGGGCTGTCCCAGCTGCTGACGTTGAGGCCATCAATGACGATGGCTTGGTCGTACAGGCGTCTCGTGGTCGCATCGGGTTGCATCATCGTCTCCTGACCTCCCTCTCCGCAGGGAAGGGGCTGTTTGATCCTCACCCGGCTGCCCTCGCCGCCCTCACCCCGGCCCTCTCGCCTGGGAGAGGGCCGGGGTGAGGGCGGGGGTGAGGCGGAAAGGGGCCGGGCAAAGCCGCGCGTTATCCCCGGTTGCCGCCGGTCTGCTGTTCGCAGCCGCTCGCCAATCCGGAACAGCCGGCCCAGCGGGTTGTCTTTGTCTTCGACGGCATCGGCGATGACTGCTCCGATGGAGCCGCCGAACTTGAAGCCGTGGCCGCTGCCGCCACCGGCCACCAAAATACGCTGCGATCCCGGCACCCAATCAATCACGAAATGGTCGTCCGGCGTATTGGCGTAGAGACAGGAGCGGCTGCCAACCACCTTCCCGGCGGCCATGTCCGGAATGCGCTCGTGCAGGAAGGCCATGACCTGCTCGACAAACTCCGGCGTGCTGCTGCGGTCAACGTCCGGGTCTACGATCTCCCCACGCGGGTCTTTGGATACTTTGACGTAGCCCTCGCGGAGCAGGGGAAAGCCATACCAGCCGGCCGTATCCGGGTCAATACTCCATACCGGCATCGTTCCGCCGATGAAGCGGCTGGGGTTCTCGACCTCGATAAAGACCATCTGCTGGCGCGTGACCTCTACGTGGCGGCCAAGTTGGGGGAGCAGGCGGCCAATCCAAACACCGGCGGCGACAACAACGCGGTCGAAGGGTTGAGCACCATGCTCGACGACCACTTGGCCACCATCTCCACCTTCCTCGACGCGCAGCACCGGCGTCTCCTCGTGGATTTGTACCCCCTCCGCCCGCGCCAACCGGGCGAGCTGGGCAACCGCGCGACCGCTCTCCAAGTAGCCACGCCACCCATCGTAGAAGCCGACCTCGTCGTCCCGCACGGTGAACTGCGGAAAGCGAGCGCGAATCTCCGGCGCCGAGAGCACTTTGGCATCGGTGGCACCACGCGCTTGGAGGAAGCGCCAGCTCTCGTACATAGGGCTGCCGGGAGCAAAACTCGGCAGGATGGTGAGGCCGCCCGTCCGGTGGTAGACCGTCGTGCCAAAGCGCATCTGCCAGCTACGCCACTGGCGGGCAGCCCGCTCGACCAGCTCGACATACGTTTCGCTGGCGCCGGCATACCATGAACGGCGGATTGCCTTGGCTACGTCGGTGGAGGAAGCGTGCGGGTGGGGCACCGGCCCTTGGTCGAAGACGGCGACCGCGTGCCCGCGGCCACGCAGCGCCAGCGCAGCCGCAATGCCGAAGATACCCCCGCCGACTACGCCGATCTTCACCGAGCACACCCCCTCCCAGCACGCACACGGCAGCCCTAGTGTAGCCTACTCCGGCGCGGCACGGCACCGAGGACGCCGGACGTGACACGGAGTAGGTTTTTCGACGTGAGGGGGGTTGAACATACCCCCCCAGCCCCCTCCCTGGCAAGGTAGGGGAGTCAACGTGGTGACTGGCCGCCGCTTCCTTCCAGGGCCGGCGGTCCGCACGACGGCCTTTAGCCCCTTCCCTTCAGGGAGGGGGTTGGGGGTAGGTTCGCGAGATGACCCGATTTTGCCCTAGCTGGTAAGCTCAGTGTACCTTCTACGAGCCGACGAGAGGTTTTAGTTGATGAGCACCGCACCGCAGTATCGCGCCGCTGTCCTGGGCCATACCGGCCGCGGAAACTACGGCCACAGTCTCGATATCGCCTTCACCGGTTTCCCGAACGTAGACATTGTGGCGCTGGCCGACCCCGATCCTGGCGGCCGGGCCGCGGCGGCGGCCCGGTGCGGCGCCACACGGACCTACGCCGACCCCTACGAGCTGCTGGAGCAAGAGCGCCCCAACCTCGTCGCAGTCGCAACGTCGTGGCTGGACGTGCATCACGATCTCTGGCTGGCAGCAATCGAGGTGGGCGCGCACATCTACTCCGAAAAGCCCATCGCCAAGTCGCTCGAAGAGGCGGACCGCATGCTGGCCGCGGCGGACGCCAAGGGTGTGAAAATCGCCATCGCACACCAGAATCGAGTCTCTCCCTACCACGTCCACGCCCGCAAGCTCTTGCACGAGGGCGCCATCGGCCGGCTACGGCTGATACGGGGCTATGGGAAGATGGACGCGCGGGGTGGCGGGCAGGACACGATGGTCCTCGGCACCCACATCTTCGACCAGATGCGCTTTATGACCGACGCCGATCCCGAGTGGTGCCAAGCCCGCGTCACCCAGGACGGGCGCGACGCTACCGCCGCCGATGTCCAGGAGGGAGCGGGTGAGATCGGGCTGGTCGCCGGTAACGGTCTTTGGGCAGCCTATGGCTTCCCCAGCGGCGTGATCGCCACCTACGAAAGCTACGCCGGCACCAACTTCGCCGATGATGACGGGTCACCGGCCTTTGGCTTGGACCTCTGCGGCAGCGAGGGCATTCTGAGCCTGCGGGTCCGTACCCTGCATCGCTACCCGCGGCCGTACTCCGGCCCGCTCGTGGACGAATCGGGTGATGCCCGCTGGGAGCAGGTCGAGGCGGCTCCGTTGCCGCCACCGCCCGGTACACCGGCGGGCGGTGGCGGCCAGCACGCGGGCAACCATTACATCGTGCGCGATCTGCTCGCGGCCATCGCCGAGGACCGGAAGCCGTTGAGCAGCGGTCACGACGGACGCTGGTCGCTGGAGATGATCCACGCGGTCTACGACGCACACCGCACGGGCGGCCGGGTGCCCCTGCCGCTCGCCGACCGCGCCCACCCGCTCACGCGCTGGTAGCGAGGCCTCGGCGAGGTTAAGCAGCCCTAGCCTAGTTCTTCGCAACCGGGATGGTCTCGGTGCCGTCCCAGATGGCGTTCATTTCCCAGGCCTCCAGCGAGGTGAGCCGCAGGTCTGCCGGGATGTCGTAGCGCTCGCTCCCACTTGGCTCGCGGCCGAACACGTGGACACCCACGCTGTCGGGCCGGGTGGGATAGGCCCGGGCCGCCGCCGCCCGGCCGTTCGCAAAGACTTCGATCACCGAGCCGTCGAGGAATACGTGCAGGCGTAGGGGAGCGTTCGCGTCGCGGAAGAGCGGCCCGCCGCTCGCGTCGCGGGCCGTCGTGAGGTCGAGGCTGGACTGCTGACAATCCAGTTCTAGGCGGTCGTTCACAAAGTTATAGGTGATCTGCGTTTGCTCGGCGCCGTCGGGCGAGCAGTACACGCCGAGGCCGACCTTGCCCGTCGCACTGGGGGCGAACTCGGCAACTATTTCCAGAGACGCGCCGGTAACGCCCGGCAGCGGGTGCGACCGATTGCCATTGAGGTCGAGCGAGGCGAACGTGTGGCGCCGGCGGCGCAGCGCCGTCAACTCCGGGGCCGGCGCCGACCGCAGCCGGCCCGCAGCATCGAGATCGAGCACGCGAGGCAAGGACAGCACGCCTGACCAGCCGGCGGCCTGCTGGGCGGCCGGTGTCCGCCCCTCGCGGAGCCAGCCCCACATCAGCCGCCGCCCCTGATCGTCTAGCAGAGATTGCGGCGCATAGAAACTTGTGCCTAGGTCTACCCGGCCCCGATACACGCCGTCGTAGGTGCCAGCGGCATACGGCCCGACGCAATAGACTACGGCGGTGGCGCCCGGATGGGCGGACACTATCAGCACGTGCTTTTCTTTGAGCGGGAAGAAGTCGGGGCACTCCCACATCGCGTTGGTAAGCTCCGCGTCGCCCGTGAGCAATTGCCCGCGATAGCTCCAGTAGATCAGGTCGGGCGACGTGTAGTGCAGAGCCGTGCCGCCAACACCGCGGATACCGCTGCCGATAACCTGATGCCAGCCATCGGCTTCCGACCATACCGAGTGATCGCGGAAGCCCGGCACCGCCAGTCCGGCTGGCGGCGCGGCGATCACCGGGTTGGCCGGATGCTTCGTCCAGGTGACTAGGCCGTCCGCACTGGTCGCAATACAGGCGCACTGCGGGAACACGCCGGTATAGACGAGGGTCGGGACGCCGCCGTTGTCCACCGCGCAACCGGAATAACAGCCGTCCTTGTCGGGACCACCGGACGTGGGGGTGAGGGCCACGGGCCAGTGCTCCCAATGCACCAGATCGTCGCTGACGGCGTGGCCCCAGTGTTTGAGGGTGACAGCGCGGTGCGAGGGGGGAACGTCGCCGAACTCAGGGGAATACTGGTAGAACAGGTGGTAGCGTCCCTCCCATTGGATGAGTCCGTTGGGGTCGTTCATCCATCCTGACGGGGGCAGGAAGTGGTAGCGCGGGCGATGCGGGTCATTCATGTCAGCAGTACACTAGGGGGTCTGGCAACACTACCGGATCGTCCGTCTCTTGCTGCCACTCCCGTAAGCGGTCGAACAGCCGGCCGACGGTCTGTGCTCGCCCCTGATCTGCGACGGCGTTACGCAGCTCCTCCGGGTCGTCTTGCAGATCGTACAGCTCGCAGTCGCCGTTGGCCGAGACATTGAGCTTCCAGCGCCCCTGCCGGATCGTCCGCACCGCCACGTCGGAGTAGGCGGCACTGCCCGATGGACCGTTCCACTCGATGAAGACCGCCTCTGCTTCCGGCGCGGTGTCGCCGGCGGTGAGCAACTGACGGGCCGGAGCCGCACGGATGGCGCCAGGTGTGGTGCGGCTCCGGCCCATCAACGGCACGAGACTCGCTCCCTGGATATGCGCCGGGATCGGCTGTCCCATCAGCTCCAGCAGCGTAGGCATCAGCCGGACGAGGCTCACCGGCGTGGTGATGCGCCGCGGCTCCAGGCCCGGCACCCGTAGCAGGAGCGGCACCTGCACCGACGGCTCATAGGGCACGCCCTTGTTCCACATCCGGTGCTCGCCCAGCAAGTGGCCGTGATCGGCAGTGTAGACCACGATGGTATCGTCCGCAAGGCCCAGGTCCTCCAAGCGTTGCAGCACCTTGCCCACACTGCGATCTACGAGGGTACACAGGCCCCAATAGCGCGCCTTGGCCTCCTTCCAGCCCCACTCATCGTTGGCTAGGAGTGTCTTGAATCCCTCCCGTTCATAGAGCTGGCGGACGGTGTGGCAGTGCCGGGCGGCGCGCGGGTCCAGCGGGAGGTACCACGACTCCGGCAGGGTCATATCCTCCGGCCGGTAGAGGTCGTCGAAGGGGCTGTAGCACGGTGGATGCGGCTCGTGGATGCCTACGACGAGCAAGAACGGCCGGTCACCATACGTCTCCAGAAACCGGATCGCCTCGGCGGCCTGGAAGGCGGGCTTGGTGACCTCCTCGGGTAGGCGCGTCGTCGTCGTGCGGGCGAAGATCGTACCGTCGCGATGGGGGTCGGCCGGCGTGTAGCCCTGTGCCAGGAGGAAGTCGTGATACCCGCTATAGCCCTCCGCCGCATGGCTGGCGGTGTATTGATCCTCGGTGCTCACCCAGAACTGCTCGAACCCGCGTTGGGGCCGCAGCGGTTGCGCCTTGTGCGCCAGGTGCCACATGCCGATGTGACCGCTGACCAGATCGGCCGGCCGGAGTAGCTCGGCGATGGCCGGGACGGCCGGGTCGAGCGGGATGCCGTTCGATACAACCCCGTGCGTGTGTGGGTAGAGGCCGGTCAGCGCGGTCGCGCGGGCTGGCGCACAGACGGGCTGCGCGCAATATGCCTGCTCGAAGAGGATGCTCTGTTCCACGAGGCGGTCGAGATGGGGCGTGCGGATATGGGGATTGCCATAGGCACCGATGGTGTCGGGCCGTTGCTGGTCGGTCCAGATAAAGAGGATGTTCTTGGGTCGCTTGGTTGCCATCGTTCTCCCGCGCCGCGGGATAGCGGCCGGCGCATGCGCTCGACGCCTGCCAGTATAGCGCCGGATTGCACTGTTGACGCTACCGGCTGGCACAATCCGAGTAAGGGAACAGCATGCTGCGCCCACTATGGTCGCGCGATGGTATCCTCAGCGGTGGTCTGAGCGTCAGCAGCGATGGTGCATCCGTATCCGCTTTTTGACCTAACCCCCGGCCCCTTCCCTCCTCTAGGGAAGGGGAGTCCTTACAAGCGGGTTGCCCAGCCGGGTTGAAATCGCACCAGGGCAGGATAGGAAGTAGGACGGGCCGATGCAGGTAAATCCGCAGCAATTGCTCGACGACGGCTTCATCATTCTGCGTCAGGTCATCCCTCCGGAGCAGCTGGACAGCTTGCGGGCCAGCTACGAAACCGTCGTCGAGCGGCAGCACCGGCACTGGGCCGGCGAGCTGGACTGGGATGAGCCGGTGGCGATGGACTACAAGCCCAAGCAGCCCCGGATCGTGCTCAGTGCCGTCGTGGACGCGGCCACCGCCGATACCGTGGACTTCAACCTGCACGCGCACACGCTGGGCGTGAGCCGCCAGCTGATGAACGCGCCGGACGCCGCGCTCGTAGGCATGTTCTTCATGTGTAATCCAGAGACCGACCATGGCCCCGATCCCTGGCACCGGGATGTGGTTCCCGATCGCTTGGCACCGCTACGGGGTCTGCAACAGGACATGTTGGCCAACGCGCCGGGTTACGTCCAGTGGAACATTCCCCTCTACGACGATGACGTGCTGTGGATAGTGCCCGGTAGCCACCGGCGCACGAACACGGCGGCCGAGGATCGCCAGCTGGCCGAGCACCCGCGAGCACCCTTGCCGAACAGCGTGCAGGTGCGGCTCAAGGCTGGCGACGGTGTGGTGTACAGCAACCTGATCCTGCACTGGCCGAGCGACTACAGCACCAAGCACCGGCGCACCATCCATCTCGGCTATCGCTCGTTCGGTGGGGCACTATACCCCTATGACACGCACTTCTACTGGGACCTGGGTTTCACGAAGCACCTGTCGCCGGCGGCGCGAGCGCAGTTCGAGCGCTTTGCCCAACTCGGCGCCCAGGAACGTGACCGTACTGAGACTCTGTTCCGAGCCATGCTGGCGAAGGACGCGGCCACCTTCCGCGAGACGTTGGCGCTGCTGCATCCCGGCGAGGCGGGGCGGATGGTCGCAGTGGTACTCCTGTCGAAGAAGGCCGCTCAGATCCGCGCCCTCAAACGGCCGGAGATCGCCAGTCTGCCGCGCAATGGCCGGGCCGTAGCGGTCGGCGACCAACAGGTCAGCCTCTACCTGCTGGAGGACCTCGCCCAGCGGTTCTCGCCGGAGGAGACGGAGCTGCTGTGGCAGCGCTTTGCACCGCTCGATGCCAGACTCCAGGACGCTACGGCGCACCCCACACCCGGCTTCCAAGGCAATGAGTCCCGGTACGTGTCCAATGAGATGCCAGCCAACTTTGGCCTAGACGAGTGCATCGCCAGCTGGGACGAGAGCGAGTAGTACCAAAGGGGAACATGGACTGCGGCGTAAGCCGCAATCCAGGCCACCCGGCGCATACGGCCGGGGCAGGCATGACGGGGCGAGGAGGGCAACGGATGCGTGTCTTGATTACCGGCGCCGCGGGCAAGGTTGGAACGACCCTGGTCAAGGCGCTGCACGACCGTTACGAGCTGTATGGGCTGGATCGCGCGCCCATGGCACTTGGCGCGCGCCACCGTGGGCGACGTGGCCGACTACGAGGTCGTCCGTCAGGCGAGCGAGGGGATGGACGCGATTATCCACCTCGCCGGCATGTCCTACGTTTGGGAGGAGGTGCTGCACGATAACATCATCGGCACGTACAACGTCTTCGAGGCGGCGCGGCAGAACCGGGTACGCCGCCTGGCCTATGCCAGCCGCGCCGGGCTGCTCGGCCCGTATCCCAAAGCGGTGCAGCGCACGGTGGATATGCTCCCACGACCGGAGAGCCTCTACTCCCTCAGCAAGGTATTCGGCGAGGGCTTGGGCTACATGTATGCGAGCCAGTACGGGCTGGAAGTCATCGCGGTGCGGATTGGCAATTTCAGGTTAGAGCGCGACCAGCCGGAGCATCCCCACCACCTCAGCCATGGCGACGCGACGCGCGTCTTCGAGCAAGCCATCATCGCGCCGCTTGATCGGCAGTCAGAGGTGCCGTTTGCGGTCGTGTTCGGCGTCTCCGACAGCAACTGGCCGCTCTATGACCTGGAGCACGGGCGCCGCGCCATCGGCTACGACCCGCAGGACTACGCCGACGTGCCCCCGGAGGAGCGCAGCTGACCACCGGGATGGGGCCGGGCCCCTATGGCCCCCCCGCTCTCCACAGGGGGACGTGGGCAGTTCCCTCCCCTGTCGCAACGGGGGAGGGCCAGGGTGGGGGCCGGGCGGCGAGGCGCGTGTACTAGCCGACGTAGAGAGCATGCAGGCGGGCGTCTTCGGGCCGCAGCCCGCCAAACGTCACCCGCAGCCGGAATGGGCCGGCAATCTCGCTCACGGTGTCCCGCTCCTGCCACACCACCGGCTGGCGTAGCCCCGGCTCCCGCAACGGTACACAGGCCGCGCCGGAGTAGCCGGGCAGTGGGCGGAACTGCTCATCGAGCACCTCGATGGTCAGCTCGCTGTGCTCCCAGACCCGGTCCACGTTGGCGTAGACGCGCGCGGCCCCCTCATCCACCCGCAGCGGACAGGTGATACAGTGGCGGTCCGAAGTGGCGCGTAGCCCCCAGCCGTGCTCCTCGGGGTTGAACGCGCGGAGAAAGCCCAGCCGATCTCGTTGCAGCGGACAGGTGATACAGTGGCGGTCCGAAGTGGCGCGTAGCCCCCAGCCGTGCTCCTCGGGGTTGAACGCGCGGAGAAAGCCCAGCCGATCTCGTTCCCAGCGGGCAAGGCGAATACCGCCGTCTACCCACGCCTCGTACCAGAGCATCGTCTCCTCACCCCAGTTGAGCATGCCCTGGCCGTGACTGAGTGAGGGGGATAGCGTCAGCGGCGGCAGGCCCGCCTGGGGCTTCAGCGTACCCGACCCGCCTTGCTCCTCCAGCGCCGGCACCAGGCGAAACTCGGGGATTGGCTCGCGGTAGTGGAGGGCGTCATGGCTGATGACCAGCCCGAGGTCCATCGTGACCTGCATCCGATCTCCGCTCGGCGGTCCGTGCCAGGCGTCGTAGACCCCCAGGATCACGTTGCCTCGATCCCAGAGGCCGGCGCCCAAGTGGACCTGCTCCCCGGCCGTGCCCCGGGAAGCGATGTCCTGCATGGCGAGGGTGGGGAGGCGGTCCCGATAGAAGCCGAGACAGGAAGCCTGCGTCCAGTGCTCGAAGTCATAGGAGGCGTAGGTGACGAGGTTGCGCGCGACACTGAAATGCGAGCCGCCGTGCCCGTTTATGTAGTAGCAGCCGTGATGGCGGATGATGCCGGTCATCTCCATGTATCCGCCGACGGGGTTGTGTGGCGACTCCGTCCAACGCAGGCCATCGGGGCTGTAGGCGACGGACAGCTGCCCGGCGTACTGCCCGCACTCAAAGGCCACCTTGTACCGGCGGTTCGGATCGGGGTCGTCCGGCTCACACAGCATCGGGAGCGCGACGATCCCGGTCGCACCACCGAGCAGATCAACGAGATTGTTCGCGGTGCTGCCGTTGTATTCGACCAGCCCCAGAGCCGGCCGCTCCCAGTGTAGGCCGTCGCGGCTCTCGGCGTAGCAGACGCGATACTCGCGTGGCCCGTCGAGGTTGTTTTCGGCGATGTACCACATCCGCAGCGTATCGCCGACGGAATGACGGTGCCATAGAAGCGAGTCCGCGAATCGTCCGGGCTACCCGGCGGGCCGGGCGGCACAACCACCGGGTTGCGACCGCGCTGCTTGCTCCCGATCAGATGCCGCCGCAATCCGGCCGTAAACGGGATGCTAACATCGTCAAAGGCGAACAGCACGGCCTCCTCGACCCGGGGATTCGGGACACCGTTCAGCACTTCGATCATGGCCGCTCCTTTCTGCCCGGCGCGTTCGTCGGTGAGAATGCTACCAGGCGCGGCCCTGCGGTAAGATCAACCGTGGATTACACGCACCATCGGCCGACCATCATTGCGGCTTCCGCCGCAATCCAGGCCACAGGCCACTAGACTCCGGCTTTCGCGGGAATGACGGACGTAGGGCCGGGGGGTGAGGCGCAGCGGCGGCGCTGGCCGCCGGAGAGGAGCACACTGGGCATGCCGGATCGAGAGCGTCCCAATCTGGTCGTCGTGATGTCCGATCAGCACAATTCGCAGGTGCTGGGCTGTGCCGGCGACCCGATCATCCGCACGCCGCACCTCGACCGGTTGGCGGCGGAGGGCGTGCGGTTCGCGCAGACCTATGCCGGATCACCGCTCTGCGTGCCGTCGCGGGCAACCTTCCTCACGGGCCAGGGCTGTTCCGCGATCCAGGTGTGGTCGAACAGCTGCACCTTTGCCTCCGGTATCCCGACCTTCGCACATGCCCTGGCGATTGCCGGCTACGACACGGTTTTGTCCGGCCGCATGCACTTCAAGGGGCCGGACCAGCGCCACGGCTTCACCGCGCGTGTAATGGGCGACGTCAGCGGGCCGACGGACGGGTATCCCCCCACCATCCTGGGCGACCTCCTCTGGCCAGCGCAAGGACAGGGCCAGCGTAGCCTGGAACTCGCTGGGCCTGGCCGGACCGGCTTCCAGGTGTACGACCAGACGGTGATCGATGCCGCCGCCCACTTCGTGCGCGAACGCGCCGAGAATGGGTCGGAGCGGCCGTTCTGCCTGGTGGTAGGCCTCATCCAGCCGCACGCTCCCTACATTGCGCCCCGTCCGCTCTACGACGAGTACGTGGACCGGGTCGTCTTGCCGCCTGTGCCGGCCGGAGCACGCGCGACGCAGCATCCGGCCGTGCGGAAGTGGCGCCAGGACAAGGGGTACGATCGGGCCACGCCCGACCAGCAACGCGCTGTGCGTGCCGGCTACTACGGCATGGTGACGATGGTTGACGAGGCGATGGGGCAGATCGTAGCCGCGCTCGACGAGACGGGACTCCGTGAGCGGACGGCCGTCTTCTACACCTCCGATCATGGCGACATGCTGGGCGAACTGGGGCTGTGGCATAAGAGCACCCTTTACGAAGGCTCGGTAGGGGTACCGCTGATCGCGTCCTGGCCGGAGCGATTTGCGAGCGGGACCACGGTGCGTAACCCGGTCAGTCTCATTGACCTGGCGCCGACGTTTGCGGCGCTTGGTGGGGCACCGGCCCTGCCCCACACCACCGGCCGGGTCCTCACGCCGTTGCTGGCGGGGCAGGGGCCGCCGGCCGGGTGGCGGCCGGAAGTCTACGCGGAGAGCATGCACGTCTCCGGCTTCCCACCCAGCCGGATGATCCGGCGCGGGCCGTGGAAGCTCGTGCGCTACCACGGGTATGATGCTCCCGTGTTGTTCAACCTGGACGACGACCCACAAGAGCTGCACGACCGGGCAGCCGATCCGTCCTGCGCGGATGTGCGTGATGAGCTGGACGACTTGGTACGGGCCGGCTGGTCGGGCGCGGCGGTCGAGCGTGCGGTGGCTCGCCATCAGACAGATCGGAACGTGCTCGACGACTGGGCCACAGCGCTGCATCCGGCTGCGCCGGACCTCTGGCATGCGCCGCCCGGCAGCAACAGCTTCCCCGAATAGCCGGAGCTTACAAGGGTGGGGGGCCGGCGGGAGGCGGGGTATAAGCGTGCCGCGCCTCCCGGCGGCGCGCGGCGCGTGCGTTATAATCGCCCTACACCCGCGCCCGGCCCTGAGACCTACTATGACGACTACGGCCCCCGCGCCTGCTCCCGCGATGCTGCCCTACCACGAGCAGGGCGCCATTGACTACGCCCGCCTCGACTTCGACCCCAATGAACCGGTCCTGAAGCCTGACGCGATGGAACAAAACCTCCAGCTGCAGGAAATCCTCGGCCTCCTCCGCGCCCACGTTACCGACTTCAACCGCCGGCCCGACGTCTTTCTCGATGCCAACACGATCCTCTGCTACGACCCGCGCGACCTCAATGTGCGCGTCTCTCCAGACGTGTACTTGGCCTTCGGGGTAGATGCCCGGGCGATCCGGCCACGCAAGCTCTATCTGCCGTGGGAAGTGGGTAAACCGCCGGATTGGGTGCTGGAGATCGCCTCGTCCAGCACCGGACGGGAGGACGTGGGCCGGAAGCGGGACCTCTATGCCCGCATTGGCGTCCCGGAATACTGGCGTTTTGATCCGAAGGAGGGTGAGTATCACGGGCAGAAGCTGGCCGGGGACCGGTTGGTGGACGGGGAGTACCAGCCCATCGAGCTGACCACGGCGCCGGACGGCATCCTGAAGGGCTACAGCGACGTGCTGGAGCTGTGTCTGTGCGGGGATGATAACTGGCCGCGGTTCTACGATCCGGCCACGGACACCTACTTGGAGACCTGGCAGCAAGAGCGAGCGGCGCGCCGGGCTGCCGAAGCCCAGGCTGCCGTCGAGCAGGCTGACCGACTGGCCGAACGGGCTGCCCGCCAGGCCGCCGAAAACCGTGCTGCCAGCGAGCAGGCGGCGCGCGCGGCCGCCGAGGCGCGAATACGGCAGCTTGAGGCGGAGCTGCGCCGTCGGCAAGCGGACCGGTAGCCTTGCGCCGAGAGGGCCGCGATTAGGGCATCGTTCCCCTTTCACCGCTCCGCCTGTCAGGCTCTGGCCCCCCTACGACTCGGCCCATATCCACCCCAGCCAGCGCCCACCTCACCCCCCTTGGAGGTCGCGGAGTAGGCGTCGGAGATTTGATCCGGCATCGGTCCAGGCATCCGTAGCGGTGTCGAACGTGTCAATAACGTCGCTGATATTTCTGTCCGCATTGCCCCCGGCGACCACGATGGCGCTGCCGGCGCTGCCCGCCACCGGCATGAGCCGCCCCTCTGACAAGGTGGTCGTCGTCCAGTCGCCGGTGCTGGCGTCGTACACGTCTACCACGTCGCTATATTGGCTGAGATCATGGCCACCGGAAAAAAAGGCTTTCGTGCCCACTGTGGTCATGGCCAACCCATGCCGCTGCTGCGAGAGGGCGGCGGTGTTCCACGTGCCGGTGCTATCGTCGTAGATCTCCACTATCCCGCTGGGACCATCGGCAAAGAAGGCTTTGGTCCCGACCGTACCCGCCGCCAGGTGGGCGCCGCCGGTCCGGGACAGTTTGGCGGTGCTCCACGTATCGGTGTTGGCGTCGTAGATGTCTACGCGGCCACTGTCGGCCCGATACTTGCCGATCTGCCCCCCGGCGAAGAAGGCCTTGGAGCCGACGCTGGTGGCGACCAGGCCTACTCGCTCCAGCGAGAGGGGGGCGGTGCTCCACGCGCCGGTGCTATCGTCGTAAATCTCGACGACGGCGCCGGGGCCGTAGGCGAGGAAGACCTTACTTCCGATCCGCGTGGCCACCAGGTTGTCTCGGCCCTCGGAAAGGGCAGCGGTCGTCCAGACACCCGTCGCGGTATCGTAGATGTCTACCACCTTGGACAAGCGGGAGCAGCTATCGTTGAGGCATCCCCCGGCGAAGAGGACTTTGGTCCCCACGCTGGTCGCGACGACACCGGTACGTAGCTCGGACAGTTTCGCCGTGCTCCAAGTATCGGTAGCGCCATCGTAAATGTCTATCACCGCGCTGTCTACGCTACCATCATGGCCGCCGGCGAAGAGTGCGGTGCTCCCAACCCCGGCCGCAGCGAGCATGCTGCGCGGGCGAGACAGCTCTGCGGCCGTCCACGTACCGGTCGCCGTATCGTAGAGGTCTACCGCCGAGCTAGGCTCCAGATTCCTACTCCCGCCACTGACCTCGAGGAACAAGCCGCCGGCGATGAGTATCTTGGAGCCGGCTGCCACGACGGCCGGCTCCAAGCGCAGCTGGGACAGGCGTGCGGACGCCGGCCGGATGGCTGCGGATTGCACCACGGCGGCGTAGTACCAGACGGGCACTGCCAACCCGCCGCTCACCAGCAGCACCGTGACCGCGACAGGCACAGCGCGGCGCAGCCGGGCCAGCCGGGCGGCGGCGGGGCGCCGGACTTGACCTTGCGCTGGCGCGAACAGCAGCACCAGGCCCACTCCCGTCACGGCCCCGACACCGGCCGCGGCCACACCCACTGCGCTGACCCAGGCTACGCCTCCCGATACGACACCCCCGGCGGCGGCTTGGGCTACGTATTGGCTCAAGCCAATGCCCGCCGCTCCGCCGGCCGCCGTTGCGGCTATCCACCACCAAGCGCGCGATACCCAGCGGCGCAACACGAGCCACTGACTCAGACCGACGATGCTGCCGCCGACCAGGCCGCCCATATCCAGCCCCAGGATGCCGGCCGCGCCGCTGCCCGTGCTGCCGACGACTAGCTCGCTCCACAGCCAGCCGACGGTCAGCGCCAGGGGCCAGCCGACGGCCCGGCCGCCGGCTGTGGCCACGATCCACCAGCCGGCGCGAGACACCCAGCGGCGGAGAAGGAGCCATTCGCCCAGCCCACCGACGACTCCGGCGGCGGCGCCGGTGACCATTCCGGCCAGCGCCAGAGCCGCGGCCACGTCGGCGGTCTGGCCCGCAGACACGGCGCCACGAGCGAGCACCTCGGTAGCCCAGGACCAGGTCACGGCCCCGCCGGCGACCCCGCCCAACGCCGCGAGCAAGGCCCACAGTGCCCACACCCCTAGCCACTGCCGCCAGGTGCGTGTTCCCGCTCCCGTGCTGCGACGAGCACCGGCTGTCGCCTCGGCCCTCACCTGCTCTGCTCCTCAGCTACTCCCGACAAGACACGGCACCACCACGGTCCTCTCGCAGGGGAACGAGGGCGCCCACAAGGGTTGCCCCTACAGCAGCCACCCGGCATTGCCCTGGCACCACCAATCTTATAGGGGCGTCCCTTGTGGGCGCCCTGGATTCCCGCTTTCGCGGGCATGACGGACGAGGCGGCGGAAACGACGGATGAGACAACGGGCATGACGGACGGCAGACTCCCCCTCTCTATCGCTCGGCGATGGAGAGGGGGCCGGGGGGTGAGGCCCGGCCTCTCTTCCCGCGCAGAAAAACAAACGGGGCCGGTGCCAGGATGCTGGCACCGGCCCCGCGACGATACAGCCTCGGTAGGCTACTTACAGCTTGGCCTGCAGCACGTCGGCCGTCGGATGGAGCGTCTTGAGGCTGACGATCACGTCGGCGAGGCGGTTGGCCTCTACCGCTGCCGTCAGACCCGAAGTCTCGCCACTCCAGACCTTCGCGAAGATCGGATTCCAGGCCCGGTACATCGGGTACCAGAACTCCTGCGCCTGGTTGCCGAAGCGGTAGTTGAACCCATCCATGATGATGTGCCGGTTCCACCGACTCGAATCCAGCGCCGCGTCCGAGTCGAAAACCCCTCGCCAAATCGGCGAGGTGTTGCCGTGCTCCACGACGATCTGGGCGACCTCCGGGCCGGACAGGTGGTGCGCCAGCTCGGCCGTTTCCGCCAGCACGCCACGGGCGCCGGCGAACTTGGTGACCATGTGCGCCTGGTCGAACGAGCTTACTGCCCGCAGCCCATTCGCCGGCCACTTCGGCGCCCACATGATCTGCGCCTCGAAGTTATTGTCGACCATGGCCTTGCGGAACGAAGCGCTCGGGTACCCCGTCCAGAACACGTAGTTCCCCTTCGACGAGCTATAGCCTTTGCTCTTGCCATCAGCGGTCTGGGTATCCACGGGGCGGGGCGCGACCCGGTGCTTGTGGATCATGTCTTCCCAGAACTGGATCGCCTGGTGACCCACCGGCGTGTCGAAGAGGTACTTCTCGCCGTTGTCCGCACCCCTCTCACCGCCGATGTTGTACATCGTGTTGAGCGCCGTGCCCCAGCCAGGCTGGGGAAAGCCCCAGAGACCGTTTTCCGGGTCCTGGACCTGCTTGGCCGTCTCGATCACGTCGTCCCAGGTCCAGTTTTCGTTCGGCTCGATGCCGTGCCGGTCGAGCACCGACTTGTTGTACAGATAGTCGCCCGTACCACCCTGGAACGGCAGCCCCCAGACCTTGCCGTTGGGATACGGCCAGATCTCGTGCTGCGGCACACCGATGTACTCGTCAATCGTCCGGCCCCACTGCTTCATGAAGGGGGTCAGGTCGGCAAAGAGCCCGCGCTTCGCCCAGTAGACGAAGACGTAACCGGCCCACAGGAACAGGTCGCCCATGTCGTCGGCCGCGATCAGCACTGCCGTCCGCGCGAACACCGAGCCACTCTTGGCCTGCTCGCGGCCAGCATCAATGCGCACGTCAACATTGACTTCGGGGTTCATCTCGTTATAGAGCACCATCGCCCGCTTGATCACCTCGGCACGCGGGCCGGACGGGCCCCAGTCGGTGTCGAAGGTGATGTTCTTCGGGCCACTCGAAGCGGCGGGGACCTCCACCACCTTCTCGACAACGACCACCTTCTCGACGATAACCGGCTTCTCGACGGTGACCACCTTCTCGACCACCTTCTCGACAACGACCGGCTTCTCCTTCTCGACCACAATGGTCTGACCGGCGGCCCCGGACGACCCCTTGGCGCCAGCGGCGCCAGAGGAACCCTGCACACCCTGCGCGCCAGCGGCGCCCGCCGGGCCCGCCGGGCCTTGGACGTAGCGAATCTCGACTTCACCACAAGCAGCTGCGAGTACGCCCCCCAGCGCCGCGGCTGCGCCACCGAGATACCGTCTGCGGATCACACGCGCCATAACAACTTCCTCCTAACAGGTTGTGTACACACCGAACACGACTGTACGTGACCCCATCCGGCAGTCTCCACCCTCACCGCTGGAGGCACGCCTGGGATTAGGTTATCCGTGGTCTCTGCTCGCTGCCCTCCTTCCTTTCCGCACTCGTATGCGTCGTGTAGCACCAGTATACTGGCTGGCACCAAGTATGCAACAACTCGCGGATGAGAGCAAGTCCAATCCACCTACCCTTGCTCCTCACCCCGGCCCTCTCTCCACGTGTGGAGAGGGGGAGTCTGCCGCCCATCATCTCGTCCGTCATTCCCGCGAAAGCGGGAATCCAGGCTCCCTCTCCCCCTAGAGAGGGCCGGGGTGAGGGCCGGGGGCGCCCACAAGGGACGCCCCTACGAGCTGAAGATTTCATGCAGCCGCCGGCCAATGGCCTCGATCTCCCAGTCTTCACACACGCGCACGTCGAAGCGGATGGCCGCCGGGTGCGCCGGATCGTCGCCGCCTTTGACCGCTACCGGCGGCTCACCGGCGTGCAGCTGCTCGATCACGCCCTCCATCGTGTGGCCGCTCTCCGGCTGCACGACGAGGTACGCCGAGGCGAACGGCCGCCCAATGCGGTCCGGGAAGTGCAGTTCCGCGCTCGCGCCCTTGAGTCCTTGGGCCAGGTCTACGAGCCTTTGAGTCTTGCGGTGATGCTCGGCCAGGCGCGCCTCGTCATCCTGCTCGGCCCACCAGATAAGCGCCGCCACCTGCGCGACCACCTCTTCCTTGCTCACCTTGCACACGCGGCCGATCCCCTGCGTTGGCGACGCCTGCATGGTGACCGCCGCCATCAAGTCGGCGCGGCCGGCCAGAATACCCGACCCTTGCGGCCCTTGTAGCCCTTTGCCGCCGGAGAAGGCCACCAGCGCGGCTCCGTCCTCGATGTAGCGCCACAGGTTCTCCTTGGGCGGCAGGTGATTGGAGTTGTCCACGAGCACCGGTACCTGGTGGGCGTCCGCCACCTCCACGACCTCCTTCACCGTCAGCTCCCCCGGTAGCTGCCCGGTGCTCCAATACAGGAGCGCCGTCTGCGGCCCAAAGGCGGCCGCCAACTCGTTCCGTGCGGCCGGGCCACCGTTCCCCACTTCATCGAATTGCACCCCGGTCGTCTTCAGCGCGTGCGCGTAGCCGTAGTGGATGTACTCGCGGCCATCCGGTGCGGTTTGGCGCGGAAAGCGCTGGGCAATCACGCGGTCCTTCATGCCGGTGCCGGCGAGGTGGGGGAGCTGCTGCATCTTGACCGGATCGGTGCCTGTGAGGATCGCGGCCGTGCCGACCAACAGCGCCGCGGCGCACCCCGAGACGATGTAGCCGCCCTCGGCATGGGTGTAGTGCGCGATGACGCGCCCGGCCGCCCGTTGCAGCTCCTCCATGTCCACGTGCCACTTGGCGGCGGCCCGCATCGAATCCAATACCTCACCGGGAATCAGCGTGCCGCCGACCCGTGTCGTGTGGCAGGTAGCGTTGATGACCTTCCTGACGCCCAGGGCAGCGTAGGGATCGCGGATCATGTCGTCGAGGGTGAGCATGGTGGGCACCTCCATCGGGATTGCAGCGGTTACACCGGCGCCCGGCCGCCTGTTGCCGATGCGCCGGGTTCTCCCTATCATAGCGGCGCAGCCGGTTTCCCGCGGCTCGAAACAAATCAGCACTGCTGGCGTCGTGCCTATACCTAGAATAGGGGAGAATCATGATGGCGCAGGAAAAAACCAAGCTGCCCAAGACCGCTATTGACTGGGACGCGATCCCTCACCCCGTCTTCCTATGGGGAAATCGCCACATCAGCCATCGGGATCCAGCCGGTCACTATCATGAGGGCGTCTTCCGTGTGTTTTACACCCAAGTGCGGCGAGAACCCGGAGAGCGCATGTACTGCCAACTCGCGGTGACGAAGAGCACCGATCTTGTCACCTGGACCGAGCCTGAACTGCTGACACCGGAGGACCTCAACCTCAACTACTCCAGTCCCGGCAACGTCATTCGCTACGGCGACCAATGGCTGCTTGGGACCCAAACGTATCCCCGTCCGGTAGACGATCCGGGTGCGAACCAGAACGCCCGCATCTTCAAGATGGCCAGCGAGGACCTGGAGCACTGGGGCGAGCCGGAGCTGCTGCGCGTCAAAGGCCCGCACGTGCCGGTCAGCGAAATGGGACGCATGATTGATGCCTATTTCTTCCCCGACAAGGATCATCCCCACAAGTGGTGGTGCGGCTTCAAGCAGAACGGCATGGGCTTGGCCTACACCTACGATTTCGAAACGTGGACCTACTACGACAAGGTGGTCGCCGGCGAAAACGTCTGCGTGCTCGTGGATCGGGAGGCCGACGAGTACGTGCTGATCCATGCCCCGCGCAACGGCGTTGGGATCAAGCGCTCCGCAAACCTCCTGCAGTGGCGCGACTTAGGTATATGGACGCTGGGGCAGAGCAAAGACTGGCCGTGGGCGCGGGGGCGCCTGTCGGCCGGACACGTGCTGGACTTGCGGGCGGAGCCGGGCGTGGGCAAATACGTGCTGTTCTATCACGGCTCGACGGAAGAGGGGGCCCGGGAGGACGAGACGCATGGCGAGGCGAGCCTGGCGCTGGCCTGGAGCGATGATCTCCTCCACTGGTCCTGGCCTGGTAGGCAGGCAGGCTAGCGCCATATCGGCCAGCTTTAGCTATCCGGCAGTACCGGTCGCAGTTCGTCCACATGGTCACTCGATAATCAGGGGACGGGACTTACTGATGAATACCATGGGCGGGAAGGTGCGCCGCACCGATGAGTCCGCCAGGACCAAGGGCGATACTGTTCGACTTGGACGACACCATCCTGGAGTACGACGGCAGTGCCGACCGAGTGTGGTGCTCGGTGGTCGCAGAGTTTGCTGGCGGCACGGCCGGACTGGACATCGAGCGATTCATGGCAGCCCTCATCGAGTACCGGGAGTGGTACTGGGGCGATCCCGAGCGTCATCGCAGAGGCCGCCTAGACCTCCCGCTCGCCCGCAGGGAGGTAGTCAGGGGTACCTTTGACCTGCTGAACCTCGCGGCGCCGTGCCTACATCTATAAGGGAGAACACCGATGACACAGGCAAAAGCCAAGCAACCCAAGACCGCTATTGACTGGGACGCCATTCCCCACCCCGTCTTTCTGTGGGGCAATCGGCACATCGGCCACCGCGACCCGGCCGGGCACTACCACGAGGGCGTCTTCCGCGTGTTCTACGGCCAGGTCCGGCGCGAGCCCGGGCGGCGGGTCTACTATCAGCTTGCCGTGACGAAGAGCACCGATCTCGTCACCTGGACCGAGCCGCAGTTGTTTACGCCACGCGACCTCAACCTCAACTACTCCAGCCCCGGCAACGTCATTCGCTACGGCGACCAGTGGCTGCTCGGCACGCAGACGTATCCCCGTCCGGTAGACGATCCGGGCGCGAACCAGAACGCCCGCATTTTCAAGATGGCCAGCGAGGACCTGGAGCACTGGGGCGAGCCGGAGCTACTGCGCGTCAAAGGCCCGGACGTACCCGTCAGCGAGATGGGGCGCATGATTGATGCCTACTTCTTCCCCGACAAGGATCACCCCCACAAGTGGTGGTGCGGCTTCAAGCAGAACGGTATGGGCTTGGCCTACACCTACGATTTCGAGACGTGGACCTACTACGACAAGGTGGTTGCCGGCGAGAACGTCTGCGTGCTCGTGGACCGGGAGGCCGACGAGTACGTGCTGATCCATGCCCCGCGCAACGGCGTCGGTATCAAGCGCTCCGCAAACCTCCTGCAATGGCGCGACTTGGGTATATGGACTCTGGGGCAGAGCAAAGAATGGCCGTGGGCGCGGGGGCGCCTGTCGGCCGGACACGTGCTGGACTTGCGGGCGGAGCCGGGCGTGGGCAAATACGTGCTGTTCTATCACGGCTCGACGGAAGAAGGCGTGCGGGAGCAGGAGACGCACGGCGAGTCCAGCCTGGCGCTGGCCTGGAGCGACGACCTAATCCACTGGTCCTGGCCCGGCAAGCGGGCGGACTAGCGACATACCGGTCGCGGCTCGCCCACTTGGTCTATTCGTTAATGTCATCAGGGGACGAGAGATACTCTGAGAAATGGCGTCCCAGGTATATCCAAGCCGTCCGCATCCGGACCGAGGAGGTGCGCCGCACCGATGAGTGAGCCTAGACCAAGGGCGATATTGTTCGACTTGGACGACACCATTCTGGAGTACGACGGCAGTGCCGATCGAGTGTGGCGCTCAGTAGTCGCAGAGTTTGCTGGCGGCACGGCTGGACTAGACATCAAGCGGTTCATGGAAGCCCTCAATGAGTATCCTGGGGGGATCCCGAGCGTCATCGCAGAGGTCGCTTAGACCTCCCGCTCGCCCGCAGGGAGGGGGTCAGGGGTACCTTCGAACTGCTGGGTCATGCGGCTCCGGCGCTGGCCGATGAAATCGCCCATGCGTATTCGGTGCAGCGTGAGCTAGAGATCAGACCCTTCCCCGGAGCTATCGAGACGCTGACCTACGTCCGGGCAAAGGGCATCCGCATGGCGCTGGTCACGAACGGGACATCCGCCATGCAACGGAGCAAGATCCAACGGTTCGGTTTGGAGTCCTGCTTCGACTATATCCTGATTGAGGAAGAGTTCGGAGTCGGCAAGCCTGACGAACGTGTGTACCTGCACGCCATCGAGCAGCTCCACACGTCTCCTTCCGAGTCATGGATGGTAGGCGATAACCTCGAGTGGGAGGTGGCCACGCCGCAGAGACTGGGCATCTTCTCAATCTGGGTTGATAGCGACGGTACCGGCCTCCCTGAGACAGCCAACGTGAAACCGGACCGAATCATCCGCCGGCTGTCCACACTGACAGATTTCCTGCGATGAGAGCCAGGGAGTGGCCAGCGGAAGTAGAAGGCGGCGCTAGTCGCGGTCTCACTTGCGGCTGGCGAACACCGTCTCTTTGAGCTGGGTCTGAAGCTCGAAGATCGAGCCGACGCGCGGCGGGTTCGGTGAGGGGATACGCACCGCGGTATGCGCGAGCTGTCGGTACTCCCTGGTCGGCTCCCCACGCACCATCTTGCTATCGAACGCAGCGTAGTCGGGTACCCCACTCAGCGGCCAGGCATCGGCGGCCGCGTACTGATACAGCAACAAGCGGCGCGGCCGTGATGAGGTGTTCGGCGCCGACCCGTGCAACATGCCGACGTGGTGAATAGAAATGCCGCCGGCCTTCACCTCGACCGGGACGGCCTGCGTGAGGTCTACGTCCTCGCGGCTGGGTGAGATCGCACCGACGAAGTAGCCATCCTGGTGGTGGTCCAGGGTGGGGCCACGGTGAGAGCCTGGAATGACAAGCAAGCAGCCGTTCTCTAGCGTGCAATCATCGAGCGCTACGCCGACGGCGAGCAGGTCGTCATTCGTGTGCGGGTAGAAGGCAACGTCCTGGTGCCACTCGACCGGACTACCAATCGCCGCCGTCTTCATATTGAGCTTATCGCCCTGAAAGCGAATGTTCGGGCCAATCAGCGGCTCGAGGCAGTCGAGAATGGCGTCGGAGCGCATCAGCTGATCGAAGAACGGGTGTACGTTGGTCGGGGCCTTGATGCGGCGGAGGAGTGGTCGCTCCGGCGAATGCTCCGGCTCGAGATCGTAGACAGCGGTGTGCGAGGAGACGGTGCGCGACTGCTCGACCAACTCATCAACGACGCGCAGCGCCTCCTCGATCTGCGCCATCGGCACCACGTTTTCAAGACCCAAGTAGCCGTTATCCTGATAGAACTTGACCTGCTCGTTTGTCAGCATCCTTTTGTCTCCCTCCGCTTGGCTCCTCACCTCCCGGCCCCCTCTCCACAAGTAGAGAGGGGGAGTCCGCCGGAGGCGGGCGGGGTCGGAAGGGCCGCCCATGCATGCCAGCCGGCCTAGTCGTCGCGCTCGATCCGGTGCTCCGCGATGTAGTCCCAGTCTATGTCCAACCCTAAGCCCGGTTGCTGGGAAATCACCACGTTGCCCTCGTCATCCAGTGGGTCGGGAATGCCTCGCAGATAGGGTACGGCTTGGGGATCGTCTTTGCCAGGACTGAGGAGACCACGCTCGTAATACTCGCAGGTGGATGCCGGCGCCGCCCCCAGCAGCTGGGCATGTGCCCAGCCACTCATATGCAGCTCGCATTGCAGCCCGAACGCCTGACAGACGTTGATCAGCTTCCAGCAGCCGGTAATGCCGCCGTAGTAGATGTCGGTCCGCAGCATGTCGGCCGCCCCCTGCAACAGCCACTCTGCCCGGCTGAACAGGCCGCCGGGCGCATGCTCAGGCGAGCAGATCGCGATGGATAGCTCCCGTGCGAGCCGGCGATACGGCTCCATCCGCGTCTCGATCATCGGGTGCTCCAGCCAGTAGAAGTGCAGCTGCTCCAGCTCGCGCCCGACCCACAGCGCCTCTTCCAAAGTGTACACGCCGTAGGGATCGAGCATCAGGACCATATCGTCGCCAACCGCCTCGCGGACGGCCCGACAGACCTCGATGTCTTCTTTGGGAAAGCCGGGCAGCTGGGGAGCCGGTTGCCTAGTGTGTGGGTTCCAGCAGATGTAGGCGTGTATCTTGTACGCCTTGTAGCCGCGCTGCTGGCAGGCGAGCGCGTGCTCGACGTAGACCTCCGGGGGGCCTAGATTAGGCGCCGTGCTGGCATAGGCCTTTACCTTGTCGCGCGCGCCGCCGAGCAGCTTGTTGATCGGCAATCCGGTCACCCGTCCCGCCAAGTCCCAGAGCGCACAGTCCACCAGCCCCATGTCGCGCTCGGCCAGCTTTGGCCCCCGGCTGGTCAGCTGGTCCAGCCAGTTCCAAAGCTTCTCGCGGTCAAGCGGGTTCTCGCCCAGCAGCAACGGCTTGACGAGCCGCTCGATCACGTCCCGGTTTCCGCCGAGCGCGTAACCGGCGGCGCCGTCGTCGGTGCTGATCTTGGTGATGGCATTCGTGGCTGGGCGGCGCTTGCCCTCCACGCCATAGCCCCAGCGGGTACCGTGTCCCGTCTTCCAGGTGCGGAACTCAATCACCTCAATATCGGAAATCTTCATCCGGCCTCCCTGCCGTGCTAGATCATGCGTTTCTGCCGTCACCGGCGCTGGCGCAGTTACGCCCGGTAACGTTCCCGCAGTGCAGCTAGTCAGTCAACATTAACCGGCGGCCGCCAGGGAAGACTACTGGACGGACGCTACAATGGTGCCAGCTTGCCCGCCGTGCCTGCCCGGTGCAAGCAGTGGTGCCGGCGGGGCAGCCCCGGTATAGTCACGGACACCAGCATGCAGAAAGGACGAAAAACCGGTGAGTGCTACTGCTACACCCCAACGAGTACCGGTCCCCGGACATCCGGAGGGCTGTGAGACCCCTCTGACGGCGCAAGTAGGCTGGCAAACGCCACCCGGCGCCTTCTATACACGCAGCCACTTCCTGCCAACGCCGGTGCTGGCGGCCCAGGACTGGCACCTATCCATCGAGGGCGCGGTCGAACGACCGCTGGCCCTGACTCTGGCCGAGCTACAAGCACTGCCGTCCCATACCGTGATCGCCACCCTGGAATGCGCCGGCAACAACCGCAGCGTCCTGGACCCGCCGGCCGACGGCATTCAGTTCCGCTGCGGCGCCGTCAGTACGGCCGAGTGGCGCGGCGTCTCGCTGGCGACCGTGTTGCAGGAAGCCGGTCTGCGGTCCGACGCGCAAGAGGTGCTCGGCGAGGGGACGGATCGCGGTCACGAGAAGTCGTTAGGCCGGGAGATCCCCTTCGAGCGCAGCCTGCCGCTCGCCAAAGCGCTCGATCCCGATACGCTCCTCGCCTACGAGATGAACGGGCAGCCCCTGCCGCACGAGCACGGGTTTCCGGCGCGGCTGATCGTGCCCGGCTGGTACGGGATGGCCTCGGTGAAGTGGTTGACTACGCTACAGGTGCTCGACCAGCCGTATACCGGGTTCTTCCAAAAGACAAAGTACAGCTACGAGGTACCCGGGCAGGCCTCCACGCCGGTCAGGACCATGCGCGTGAAAGCAACCTTCGCGCAACCGGCCGACGGCGACACCGTGCCGGCCGGCGTCCCGGTCACCGTGCGCGGGTACGCCTGGTCCGGCGAGGCCGCGGTGAGCCGCGTGGCCGTCAGTACCGATGGCGGCGCGAGCTGGCAGGATGCAGGGTTGGCGGCGGCGCCCGGGCAGTGGGCTTGGTGCGAGTGGTCGCTGGACTGGACGCCAGGCGTCGCCGGCGCCGCCACGCTGCTCGTCCGCGCGACGGACGCAGCGGGCAACGTGCAGCCCCTCGACGTGCCCTGGAACCGGCTGGGCTACGGCAATAACGGCGTGCAGCAGATCACCGTCAACGCCCGATAAGCGGCGGCGGGACTCACCCCCCGGCCCCTCTTCACACATATGGAGAGGGGGAGTCTGCCGGCCGGTTTGCAGGAGACGACCATGAGCGCTGTCTACGACACCCTCGGGGTGTGTACGGTGATCAATGCCGCGGGGACACTTACCCGGCTCGGCGGCTCGCGGATGCCGCCGGAGGTGCTTGCCGCCATGGCCGCGGCGTCCCACAGCTTCGTGCGGATCGAGGACTTGCAAGTGGCCGCCGGGCGAGTCATTGTCGCGGCGACCGGCGCCGAGGACGGCTACGTCACCGCCGGGGCGGCCGCCGGGCTGCTGCTAGGCACGGCGGCGTGCGTGGCCGGGCTGGACCCCGCGGCGATGGACCGCCTGCCGGACACACGCGGCCTGAAGAACGAAGTTGTCGTGCAGCGCGTACACCGCAACAGCTACGACCACGCCGTTCGTACCGTGGGCGTGCGGCTGGTGGAGGTCGGCGGCCTGGGGCACCCCACACCGCGACCGACCGAGCCGTGGGAGCTTGCCGCCGCGATCACGCGCCGCACCGCGTGCGTGCTGTGGCCGGTGATGGCTGCACCCGATGCGCTGCCGCTGACCACCGTAGCGCAGATCGCCCATGACCACGACGTACCCGTGCTCGTAGACGCCGCCGCCGCGTTGCCGCCACCGGAAAACCTGCGGCGGTTCATCGCCGAGGGAGCCGGCTTGGTGACGTTCTCCGGCGGCAAGGCGCTGCGCGGGCCGCAGGCCTCCGGCATCCTGGCCGGCCGGGCCGACCTCATCCGTTCGGTGGCGTTGCAGCATCAGGATATGGACGTGCTCCCCGAGACGTGGACGTGGCGGCACCTGCTGGAGCAGGGCGTCGTCGCCGGTCCGCCCGGGCAAGGGATCGGGCGGGTGGCGAAGGTGGGGCGCGAGGAAGTCGTCGGTCTCGTCACGGCGCTGCAACGCTATCTGGCCCAAGATCACGACGCCGAGCGTCAGCGCTTGATTGACATAACGCGCCGCTTGGCGAGCGACTTGGAGGGCTTGCGCCATGTCACGGTGACCGCGCTCGACGGACCGGAGGAGCGGTTTCCGAGTGTGCGCTTGGACCTGGACGAAACCCGGCTCGGCATCACGGCCATCGCAGCGGTCAACGCGCTGGCCGCCGGCGACCCGATCATCGCGGTAGGGCAGGGCCTTGCCCACCGCGGAAGCCTCCTGCTCAATCCGTTCAACTTGGACACCTCCGACGAGGTGACGACCGTCGTGCGGCGGCTGCGCGAGGTGTTGACATCGCGGGTGTAGGGGCGCAGCATGCTGCACCCATCCTCATGCGGAGCGGGGGGACCACGTGCAGTCCCCGGCCTCCGCCTGGCGCCGCGCCCGCACCTACAGCTACTATGAAGCAGGAGGGCAGGCAGCGAGCGCGGGGGAGCACCATGGTCATCAGAGCCATTGACCAACAGCGGATCAGTCGGCTGGAAGGCATCTGCGAGCAGATAGACCGCCGGCTCGATGACATGCACCGGGCCATCGAAGGGCTGCGATCCGAGATGAACAGCCGGTTTTTTGGGGAACTGAACACCCGCATCAACGTGCTCATTATGCTGCTGGTCGCCGCGTGGGTGACGATCATGGCCGCGCTCATCACCGCGCTCGTCGCCCTGTTCCTCAACTAACCGCCTCCCGTCATTTCCCGTCATTGCGGCGCAAGCCGCAACCTAGACCGACCGGGGGGCCAATCGTGGTCCTGGATTCCGGCTTCCGCCGGAATGACGAGCGCCGGGGAGCGCGCGATTGATCGCGCCCCGGCGCAAAAAACTATCCCTATCAGGGGGGCCGGCTGCTACACTACGTCGGTATTCACGACGGGAGGAGCTCATCGTGACACGCGAGTATCGAGCGGTGATCGTAGGGGCCGGGCGGAAAGCCGGTCCGATTGACGACGAGCGTGGCCCCGGCGACCGCGCCTGGCTCAAGCCGTGGGGCCATGCCAGCGCCTACCAGGCGGTGCCCGGCTGCGTGGTGGTCGCGGCCGCCGACCCGCTGGAAGACAAGCTGCACCGGTTCTGTGATCGCTACGACATCCCGCAGCGCTACACCGATTACCGCCACATGATCGAGCGCGAGCAGCCCGATCTGGTGAGCGTCACCACTTGGGCCGGGCTGCACGCGGAGGTCACCATTTTCGCCGCCGAGCACGGCGCCCGCGGCATCTACGTGGAGAAGGCGCTGTGTGGCTCGCTGGCGGAGGCGGATGCTATGCGCGCGGCGTGCCGGCAGCACCGGGTCGCCTTCAACTATGGGCCTGGACGCCGGTACCGGCCAGGCTACCGCAAGATGCGTGAAATGGGCGCCAGCGGTGCGCTGGGTGAGGTGCGTGGAGTGATCGTCAACTGCGGCATGGGCGGTCTGATGCACGGCCAAAGCCACATGGTGGATACGGCCATGCACCTGCTGGGCGATCCTGAGCCGGAGTTTGCCCAGGGCTATATTCACACCGCAACCGGGCCGGATGGGGAACACACCGGCGGGCATTACGACGCGGCGGCCAACCGCTGGATCGGCAGCAGCGTCAGCCAGGGCGACCCGCCGCTCGCCGCCGCCTACATGCGCTTTACCGACGGCACCGACGCCACGATCTGGGCCAACGGTGGGCGCTGGTATCAATTCACGCTCGTCGGTACCACCGGGCTGGCGCACGCCTCGGACAACAACAGCAGCTACGAGGCCCGCCGAGTTGCCGATGCGGGCATCTTCCGCTCGGAGCCAATGCCCTTCCCCGCGTTCGAGGACGAGAGCGATACGGTCATTGCCGTTCGTGAACTGATCGCGGCCATCGCAGCGGACGATCCCGCGGCGACGTCCGGGAACATCGAGCTTGCTCACCGCGGGACCGAGATTCTGTTTGCGCTGGCCCAATCACACCTGGAAGACGGCCGCCGTATCGGGTTTCCCGTAGGCAATCGCACGATGTACATTCCCTCACGGTAGGAGCCGTCAGCCATCAGCTTTTAGCCTTCAGCGAGAGTAATCGTCATTGCGGCTTGCGCCGCAATCCAGACCGACCAGGGGCTACGAATGACCCTGGATTCCGGCTTCCGCCGGAATGACGAGCGCCTGAGCGCGATTCATCGCGCCCCTACGGCTTGGCTCCTTCTGCTGGCATGAATCGGCAGACAACGCTACTATAGGCACTGTTGTGGCCGCCGATTCTCACGAGAGTAAAGGCGGCCTCGTCAGGCATGAGCCATGCCGGGTATCTATATAAGGAGGTTTGCCATGGCGCAAACGAGCAGGGCGGTGACGCGGCGGACATCGTTGGCTATGTTGGCTGGGGCAGCGGGGGTTGTGCTCGCCGCCTGCGGCGAGCCGACGGTGCGCGTAGTCGGTTCCCCCGAAGAGGCCCGAGGGCCAGCCGGACCAGCCGGACCAGCCGGTCAAACCGGTCAGACCGGAGCACAGGGGGCGGCGGGTGCCCCCGGAGCGGCCGGTTTCACCCCGGTACTGGTGGAGTATTGGAACAAGTCCCGGCCCTCGCACCCCGAGCAGATCGGCATTACGGCCGTGATGACGGCCTGGGAGGAGCAGAGCGAGGGCCGCTACAAGTTGCTCATCGGTCAGAACTCCCAAGCCGTGAGCCTGGACAAGTTCAAGACGGCCATTGCGGCCGGTGCCCCGCCGAACATCTCCGTTTCCTACAACTTCAACGGGAGTGACCTCAACACCACCGGGGGCTTGGTGAACATTGACGAGGAGCTGAAGGCGGAGAAGGCGTGGGGCGACCTCCGTCCCACCATCTATCCGCAACTCCTGACGTCGAACACGTGGAAGGATTTCCTCTACGGGGTACCGGTCTACAACAGCTACTTCAACATGTACTACAGTCCGGCCTTGCTCCAGGCGGCCGGCCTCGGGGCACCCAAAGAAGGCTGGACGTTCGATGAGTTCCTGGGCATGGCGCAGACGGCGGCCAAGCCGCCCGACATCTGGGGCTACAACAGCGCGTGGGTTACGGCCCACTGGATGATGTGGTTTGGCAGCAACGGCGGTAAGTTCACCAATGACGAGGTGACGAAGGTGACGCTCACCTCGCCTGAGGGCCTCGAAGCGCTCGAATGGGAGCTGGGCCTGGTGCAGAAGAATCTGCAGAAGCCCCACGATGGGTCCGGTGGCGGCGGCTACAAGGAGCTACTGCCGCAGCAGCAGGTGGTCTTCCAGTTTGCGGTGCCGGCTCGCCTGACGCTCTACAAGAAGGACAACATTTCCTTCGCCACGACGAAGTTCCCTATTGGCCCGAAGAACACGGCCGGCACGCCCTATACCACCGGCGCCGCCTATGCCTTCAACGTCTACAAGCATGAGGACGAAAAGGCCCAGCACGCCGCGGCGTTGGCCGCCATGTGGGGCGCGGGTCGTGATGGCCAGTTCATCTTTGCCCGGGAGACGAACGTGCCGCTGGCCTCGCGGGCGGTGACGGAGTCGGATGAGTACATCAAGGAGTTCTCCGGAGACGCAGAGTACTGGCCGTTCATCGAGGTCAACCCGTACTTCGATCCCTACCCCAACTACCCGAAGTACTGGCCGTGCTACGGAATCCTGACCAAGCAGCTGCGCCGGGTGTGGGCCGGTGAAGCGGGGCCGCGCGAGGCACTGGAGCAGGCGCAGCGCGAGGCGCAGGTCCTCCTCGACGAGAGCCTCGCCCTGTAGCACGGCGAGCGGCTGATCGCGGGCCTCACCCCCCGTCCTCCTCTCCACGTGTGGAGAGGAGGAGACCGTCGGCGGCCGGCGGCCGCTGTAGGGGCTTGCAACCCTTGTGGTTGTCCGCGCCAGCCCCCAGACTAGGGCGCCCACAAGGGACGCCCCTATATTTGGTCGGAAGCATCCGGCCTGTGGTGGCAGCGCCGCAACGACTATACTGCTCACGACATGGCCCGGCTGCTCAATGGCGTCGTGGTGCTCGACTTCTCGCGGGTCTTGGCCGGCCCCTTCGCGGCCATGCTCCTGGCGCAATTGGGCGCACGGGTCATCAAGATCGAGCCACCCGGCGGCGATGAGGCCCGCGGCTTCGGGCCGTTCGCCGGCGAGCATTCGCTCTATTTCATCGGCGTCAACCAAGGCAAAGCAGGGCTGGCGCTCGACCTGAAGCAGCCTCAGGGTCTCGATCTGGCGCGGCGGCTGACGGAGCGGGCCGACGTGCTGCTGGAGAACTTTCGGCCGGGCACGCTGGACCGGCTGGGCCTCGGCTACGCCACCCTCAGCGCCCGCAACCCTCGGCTGGTCTATTGCAGCCTCTCGGGCTTCGGGCAGTTCGGCCCCCGGTCGTCGCACGGCGCCTACGATGTCATCATCCAGGCAGCGTCCGGGTTGATGGGGCTGACCGGGCCGGAAGGCGGGCCGCCGGTGCGCGTAGGCGCGTCGGTCGGCGATCTGATTCCGGCGCTCTACGCGGTCATCGGCATCGTCAGTGCGCTGTATCGCCGCACTCAGTCGGGGCAGGGCTGCTACCTCGACCTAGCGATGCAGGACGCGGCAGTGACAGTCGTCGAGAACGCCCTCGCGCGGGCCTGGGCCACCGGCGAGGACCCGCAACCGCTGGGCAGCCGGCACCCGGCAATCACGCCGTTCGCCTCCTTCCCCACGGCCGACGGTGAGATCGTCGTCGCTGCGGGCAACGAGGTGCTGTGGCAGCGCCTGTGTACGGCCATCGAGCGCCCGGACCTGCTCGACCACCCCGACTACGCCACCAACGCGCTCCGCACCGCCCACGTGCGGGCGCTGACGGACACACTCTCCGGCACCTTTCGACAGCGCACGACCGCCGCGTGGCTGGCTGTGCTGGATTCGGCTGGCATCCCTGCGTCGCGCGTCGCGCGGATCAGCGACCTGCTCCAGGACGAGCACCTGCTCGCGCGGCGGATGATTCAGCAGCTTGAGCAACCGGGCGTGGGGCGGATGCCGGTCCCCGGCAACCCGATCAAGGCCAGCGGCTACGACGATTCACTCCGCGGCCCCGCCCCGGCCTATGGCGCGGATGCCGAGACCGTGCTGCACGAGCTACTGGGCCTGACCGTCGAGGAGGTCGCCACGCTACGACGCAGCGGTGCGCTGCTAGGGCGAGGGATGGACTCCCCATCTCTATCGCTCGGCGATGGAGGGGGAGCCGAGGGGTGATGCCCGCCGCCGCCTATCACCCGGCGAAGTAGTGCGCGACCTTGGCGATGGCCGTCACCATGTCGTCCGCGTCGGCCTCGGTAATCCCCTCGTGGCACGGCAGGCGCATGCTGTTGCTGCGGGTGCTGTCGGCCAGCTTCTCGGACACCGGACACAGGCCAGGCGAGTAGTCCACGTCATCCAGGTGCCGGTCGCCATAGTCGAAGGGGAAATGGCTGGTGCCAAACACCTGCTTGCGCTGGAACATTTCCTGCAAGTAGAGCGCCGCCGCGTACCCGGCACCGGTACCGATCCCCTCGGCACTCAAGGCTCTGGCGAACTCGGCGCCGCCGACCCCCAAGACATCGGGGTCAATCGTCGGCATGTAATGCCAATAGGACGAGACGGCCTGCGGAGCGATGTAGGGCGGATGGACCCCGGGCACGTCGGCGATGCCGGCCGTGATCTGGGCAGCGATCTTCCGGCGGTGAGCGGCCAGGCGGTCGCCCTTGGCCAGCTGGGCCAGCGCCACCGCCCCTTGTAGCTCCGTCATGCGATAGTTCAGGCCGAAACGTTTGTAGACGCGCATGCCCTGCACCACCCGGCCGCGCGACCAGCCCTTATCCTGGAAGAACGCCAAGCCCATGCCCAGCTCCGGATCGTCGGTGGTCGTCATGCCCCCATCGCCGGTCGTGATGACCTTGGACTGCTGCAAGGAAAAGCAGCCGATGTCGCCAATGGAGCCAACCGTCTGTCCCCGCCAGGTCGCAAAGTGCGCTTGCGCGCAGTCTTCGATCAGATAGAGGTTGTGCCGCCGGGCCAGGTCGAGGAAGGCATCCATGTCGCACGGCTGGCCCATCAGATGCACCGCGATGATCGCGCGGGTGCGCGGCGTGATCGCCGCCGCCGCCCGCTCAGGATCGAGGCAGTAGGTGTGCGGGTCAATGTCGGCAAACACGGGCACACAGTTCTGCGCCAGGATTGGCCCCACCGTGCCCCAGTCGGTGATCGGTGTGGTGATGACCTCGTCGCCCGGCTCCAAGGGGAGCGCGCCGAGGGCCACGTGGATGGCGGCCGTGCCGGAAGTCGCGGCCGTGGCAAAGCGGACACCGTGCCGCTCGGCCCAGGCCGCCTCCAGCGCCTCGACTTTGGTCCCGTTGTTCCGGTTGAGCGAGCCGGAACGGATCACCTCGGTAAGCTGGGCCAGCTCTTCATCGCCCAGGTCCCGCCCGCTGGCATCACCGACCGAGGCCAGCGGCGCCGTCCGCACCGGCGTGCCGCCGGCAATCGCCGGGCGTTCCATTGTTGCTACTACCATCGCTACGCCTCCTCACTACCAATGCTGTGTACCTGTCTGCGTGCCTACGCGGCCACGCAAAGATATTACCCGATTGGCTGCGGCCGGGGAGGCGTGGCCCCTCTCTGACCCTCCCCCGTGCTGACGCACAGGGGAGGGAAGCGCCGTCCCCCTGCGTAGCGGGGGGGCCATAGGGGGGGCCAATGCGGGCTACCCGAACGCTACGCGGCCGGTTGCGGCGCGGTAGCGGTGGTCAAACTCGGGGCTGCCATCGTCGGCGCACTGCTCGAAATGCGAGCCGGGCGCGAAGCGGGGCAGGTTACCGTGCTCGACCTCACGGTGCAGGTCACTCTCGTCGCCGGCCACCATGCCGGTGTGGTCGGGCTGC
Organism: Chloroflexota bacterium; assembly: GCA_965238265.1. Taxonomy (GTDB): domain Bacteria; phylum Chloroflexota; class UBA11872; order UBA12225; family JAJDUF01; genus JAJDUF01. The sequence goes on from OZ250185.1 coordinate 961,916, forward strand.
CCGTCCGCCGCGGGCCAAGTCAGCACATAGAGCTTCCGGGATCGTGGCTCGGCTCGGTCGAAGCTGTCCAGACGGTACTGCTCCAAGGCGCCCTCGTCTACGTCTACGCCTAATCCTGGCGCTTGGGGCACGCGCACGTAGCCCCCCGCTATCTGCAACGGCTCGGCGAGGAGATCATTGCTATAGATGTGCATACAGGTAACGGCCGGCCATTGCGCGTGGGTGCAGACCGCGCCAAGCTGCATCGCCCAGGCCGTCGTCAGCCCGGTGCCGACCAGCTGGAGCCAGAACGGCTTGTTGGCTTGGGCGGCGATGGTGGCCTGATCGAGTACGCTCCTTACGTCGCCGCCGATGACAAAGCCGTCGCACACATCGTCAGCCAGGGCCGTCATAATGGGGGGGCTGCCAAAGTGCATCGCGATGGGGAGCTTGGTCTGGGAGCGGATTTGACGATTACCGGCCACGTCTCCCTGCGGAATCGGCGTCTCCACGATCTTGACGTTGGAGAACTGCTCCAGCTCGCGGAGGTGCAGCACCGCGGTCCCGGCGTTGGCCAACGTGCTGTTGTAATCGAGATCAATGTCGAGCGTCGGCGCTACCTGGGCGACCGCCTCGATCTGGGTCAGGACATCGCGCCAGGCCCGTCCTTTGAGCTTGATGGAGGTATAGCCGCGGCTCACGGCAAGCTGGGCCTCGGTCGCCCACTCGTCGGGGTCCATATCCAGGCACCACCAGGAAAGCGGCGCCGCTTCCCGGACCGTAGGCCCCAGGAGACGGGAGCACGGCACCCCGGCCGCTTTGCCGGCCACGTCCCAGAGCGCCATCTGGAGACCGGCGCCATAGGAGCCGTCCCACAGCAAGTCGAAGGGGTTGCGTCCCTGGACTTCCGCCGCCAGCTCCGCCGAGCTGCGTCCCCAAGTGTACTCGGCAATCGTCTCGCCGTATCCCACCAGCCCGGCATCAGTGGTCACCCGCCACACCTCGACCAGCGACCAGTCACCACCCAGTCGCTGCATGTGGGTAGCGTGGCGGGGGGAAAACGGGACCTGCAACGGAATGACCTCGACATCGGTGATGCGTACACTCATGTCTCACCTCCAAGGTGACGCGCTCGGCGGCCGCCTCCGCACCGTACATCTCGCCGCCGGGAACGTGTACGCGAAACCATACCTGACGCACCGGTCAGCTTTCAGCTTTTAGCCGTCAGCCGTCAGCGAGGGTAATCGTCATTGCGGAGGAAGCCGCAATCCAGGCCCCGGTCATTCCCGCACAAGCGGGAATCCATCCCCTCTCCCAGTCATCAGCTTGCAACGGGGGCGGGCAATCACGGGCTGACCGCTGATAGCTGATAGGGTGGAAGGCGCGGTACAATCACCCCAACGCCGCGGCGGTGCGGGATACGCCAGCCCGGACGCCCGGCCCGCCGGCAACGGCGGCAACTAAGGAAGGGAGCAACCGACCAATGCCGGCTCGTGTAGTTGACCTACGTAGCGACACCGTGACCCACCCAACGCCTGCGATGCGCGAGGCGATGGCCTGCGCCGAGGTGGGCGACGACGGACATGGCGAGGACCCCACTGTCAAGCGGTTGGAGGCGCTGGCCGCCGAGCGGCTCGGTAAGGAAGCGGCAGTCCTGGTATCGAGCGGGACGATGGGCAATCTCGTCGGCGCACTCACCCAGACCGAGCCTGGCGATACCATGATCGTGGGCGCCTACTGCCACCCCTCGCTCAAAGCAGCGGCGGGTATCGCCGTGTACGGCGGGGTCAAGCCCTATGAGGTGCCCACCGAGCGCGGGCGGATGGACCCCGCTGACGTGCGGGCGGCCATCCGTACCGTGCGCGAGGCCGACGCTGGCCGCCCGACGCTACTCTGTCTGGAGAACACGCACAATCAGCAGAACGGCTCCCCACTCGACCCGGAGGCGGTCGGGAGCGCAAGCGCGGTCGCGCACGTGTACGGGCTGCGCGTCCACGTGGACGGCGCCCGCCTTTTCAATGCTGCCGTCGCGCTGGATGTGCCGGCCAGCGACCTCGTTGCCGACGTGGACTCGGTCTCGTTCTGCCTCTCGAAAGGTCTCTCGTGCCCGGTAGGATCATTGCTGTGTGGTGATACGGACTTTGTGGAGCGCGCCCGCGGCGTCCGCAAGCTGGTCGGCGGCACGATGCGCCAGTCCGGGGTGATCGCGGCTGCCGGTATTGTGGCGCTCGACCGGATGATTGACCGGCTGGCGGAGGATCACGCCAATGCCAGGCGCTTGGCGGAGGGACTTGCCGCACTGCCGGGCCTGTCCATCAATCCGTCCGACGTGCCAACCAACCTCGTCTTTGCCGACCTCGATCCGGCCCGGTTCAGCGGCGACGAGTTCAGCGCCCGCCTAGCCGCGGAGGGAGTGCTGGTGGGGGCCAGCCAGCGGCCGCGCTTCGTCACCCACTACGGCATCACGGCCGCTGACGTTGATTTCGCCCTGGCTGCCATCGGTCGCGTGACTGCGGGAGCACGGACCTCTGTAGCCGCGTAGCAGCGGCGCGAAGGACACACGCCGGAAGGGGCAAGGGATGAGTGACCGGGCCAACACACCGGAGCAATATCGGTTCTACGGCATCCAGCCCGTGCTTGAAGTCCGGGATGTGGTGGCGACTGCCGAGTGGTACCGTGACGTGCTGGGGTTTACGATTGACCTCATTGACCTGAGCGCTGGCGGTCACGCTCGTGTCTCTGGAGGGAGCCAGGGGAAGCGCGTGCGTCTACGCTTCACGTCCCGGCTGTGGCGTGGCCCAGAGCCGGTGATAGCGGGCTACACCTACATCCATTGCGTACACATAGATGACCTGTATCACCACTACCGGGCGCAGGGCGTGGAGGTGCTCCCGGAGTACGAGGCCGGACCGATTACTCAGCCCTGGGGTCTGCGGGACTTCCATATCAAAGACTGCAACGGGCACGTACTGTGCTTTGCCCAGGAGCCAGGGTAGGTTTTACCGCATTAGTCTAAAGATGGACTGCATCATTCGTCACCGCGGCTACTGGATATGGAGATCGTCCCGCAGCGCTCTTCGAAGTTCGGTGACGATCTGCTCAGGCGATTGGTCGAGATGTACGCTCCCATTACCTTTGACTTCGATCCAGCCACGCCCAACTACTGTACTTACTGCCGACAACGCAGCTTCTAATCTCTCAATAGTGAGTTGATTCAACGTCTCAGACCTCTCCCTCGCTGCATACAAACTTGGTGATGCTCCTCGATCACTTTTGAGTTCATCGAGAATCTGCAGAAGATGGGGGGTCGGCACGAGTTGATCGGGTTGCTCAAGCTCATTCTCCAAGCCATCAACCCAAGATTTAGTTTCACATGCTGTGTATTTTCCTTCGAACAATTCGCGTAACTTAACCAGTGTAATCCCATATTTCAGGTGTAGTCCGATCAATTTATGTAGAGTATTGGTCTGCAGGAGTGATATTTCTTCATTTCTTGCACTTCTATTCACAGAAGAGTAAGGATCATCTTCGCCTTGGTAGGCCTTGGCAACGACGAAGGCGTAATCTGCATTCGCATCGTCCTTGAACTGTTTGATCCGACTGAATGGGATATCATTCGCGGCAACTCTCTCTGATGAAGTAGTCTTCGCATCGAATACAGCACTATAATCCGCGCCCATGCTACCGCGCAATCCGAGTCTGGCATCAACAATGCCGTCATGGCCGCCTGGTCGTCCGCGCCTTGTGTAGCGCAAGCCAAGCGCTTCAAATGCGTAGCCAGCTGCCTTTTCCATCGCTGTTGCATCTTGATCAGCAATCTCCAGCAAGCGCATAGCTTCAGCTGCGACTACAGGCCCCCGCCCAATGAGTGCCCGTAAGAGGCGGTCTCGAGCCTGGAGTAGTTCGATCACCACCCTCCTGGGCAGGTTGCTATCTCGAAGGAGCGGTTCAGACAGGACTTCGGCCTGGGCAAAGAGAGTGGCTGACGCACGGTCTGCATTACCACCAAGCAACCGAGCAGCGAAAGGGTGCTCGTCGTTCACAATCAGAAGACGAGATTTGGGCTGGTACTCCGCGAGTGGGGCATATGGGCCCCGGGATCGGTACTCAACGCTGTCGAATAGGCTAGAATCGAAAGCACTATCCAAATTCTCCAGCCACTTATCGCGCAAGCAGTCATTGGCGAAGCTAGGTTTGCGAATGTAGTAGGGTTCGACGTCCTCTCCTGAGAGCTGGCCCCTCACTGTATCAATGAGTGGGAGTCGAATGAGACTAGAAGGAGCGTCTTCCAGTAACCGTTCAAGATCGATTCCTACCAAATCCTCGTCCAGTTGCCTCTGATAGATATTTCGGCATTCATTGAACTTTAGGTGAAGATACTCACGCAGAAGCTCTACTGCCGCCTCCTCTCGGACTCCCTCACGAGAGGACTGCAAGTAGTCTCTGAGACCATCTGCATGCACAGTCATTGTAAAACGCGACCACGCCGCGTGATTCAGTGCATCAAGACCGAAGAGTTCATCAGTTAGGTTAATGACGCGACCGCGCACCCGAATAAAAAACCCGTGACTGCGGCCCACCTGAGAGGACTTGCCCACCGTCAGCCGCTCTCGGTAAACGCGCGCTTTTCCCTTAATCAATCCGATACCGGGAATCGTGATCCCTCCGTCTCTAATGGATATGCCTCGATCTGCAAGACTCTCTGCCGCGCTATCTTGCAACTCTCCGACGTTTAGCGTAGAGATGGGCTCTAAACTGGCCCTCGATGATTTAACACGTTCGCTGTTGAGGTGAATAGCAAAGTCTGATGTCAATGGCAGCCCAGTGCTAAGCACCCACCGCAGAGTACCGGTTCGGAGCTTATCAGCTAGATCCCGGAAATCACTCAGGGCTGCAGCAGTCCATGACTCAGCAGCGGTATCGCCAAAAAGCATCTCCCAGGCAGCGGGGTCACGTTCCCGGACCTCATCAACTAGCTGGCGGGCCTCGTCTTCACTGATCTTGCGAAGATCGAGGGTGAGAGGACTCTGTGCCTCCCATTGACGACCTTGCACTGTACGGAAGTCCATAGACACGTAGGCATACTGATCTTCGGTCTTACTAATATGGGTAAGTCGCCAAGCCAAAACATATGCGGCTAGCTTTCCGATGCCGAACTGACCTATGGGCTTCCGTCCTCGGTGAAACTGCACATCACCTTCTACCTTCGGAGATCGAGCTACTTGCCAGAGTGTATCCAAACCTTCGTCGTCCATTCCACAGCCGTCGTCAATTACTCAGAGAGACTCGGCCACGGTCTGTTCCTCTCCTGGCAAGAGAATATGCACTCGACTGGCTCCCGCATCGTAGGAATTCGATACCAGTTCCTCAACAGCTTTATGGGGACTCTGGTATAGGCCCTCCGAGAAAAGCTTTATGATGTCAAAGTTGATCTTAACGTTGATTTCGCCGGCAATCTCACCGATGTCCCCAACTAGCTGACTCAGATGCCGCTGCAGGCCGTGCGCGTTCTCTGTTGACATACCTCTTCTGCCTCCACAGGTCATCGTACAATATCAGCGCACATAGCACACGGAACAAACCACCCACGACGTGCTCTTCCAGGAGACATCTGTCACGTCATGGTTGAATCATGAGCCGGCGGGTTTGCCGCGGCTTGGTCCGGGGCGCTGCCCCGGCCGCGCAGCGGCACCTCTTTCAGGAACAGCGTGGCGACAAACGCGAGCGCGGTGACGCCGGCGCTGACCAGGAACACATCGGAGATCGCCGCCACGAGCGCGCTAGGCGGCCGCAGCGCGCTACGCACACCGGTGAGCACTTGCTCGAGCAAGGCCGCGCCATTTGGCCCCAGTCGTGAGAACGCGCCCGCGAGCGCGGCTGTGGCGCTCGGATCAACCAGCATTTGCGGACTTTCCTGCAGCCGACCGAGCAGCTCCGGCGGCACGGCGCCGGCTACCTGTTGAGGCATTGCGTTAGCGAGGGCGGCACCGTAGCGGTTGGTCATCACCGAGCCGAGCACGGCGAGGCCCAGCGTGCCGCCGATAGAGCGGTAGAACTGGGTCGCTGACGTAGCCACGCCGACGATGCGATAGGGCACGGCGTTCTGCACGGCAATGGTGAAGCCCGGGAACGTGATGCCTAGCCCCAGACCGATCACGACGATATTGACCACGGCCTGCACGTAGCCGGTATCAACGGTCATGCGCGAGGCGAGCACGATCCCGGCTCCCATGATCGCGGTTCCGATCAACCCTTGGAGGCGATAGTGTCCGCCCAGCCGGGACAGAGTCTGTCCAGAAACCGCGGCCCCAACGACCATCCCGAGCATCATCGGGGTCAAGAAGGCACCGCTGTTGGTGGCCGAGGCGCCGAGCACGCCTTGGAAGAACAGCGGTACGAAGATGATGCCGCCAAACATCGCGAACCCCGTCAGGAAGATGGCGAGCAGCGCCAGACTGACGGTGCGATTGCGGTAGATCGAGAAGGGCATGATCGGCTCCGCGACCCGCCGCTCCACGACGACGAACAGCGTCCCCGCCACGAGGGAAAAGGCCAGGAAACCGAGGAACTGCACCGAGGCCCAACCGTACTCCGTCGTCCCCCAGGACAGGCCGACGAGCAGCGGCACAACGGTCGCGATCAGCAGTACCATACCCAGGTAGTCAATCTGCCGCTTGCCGGTATCTCGGCGCGTATTCGGGAAGTAGATGATGAACAGCACAATAATCGGAATGCCCAGCGGCAGGTTGATATAGAAAATCCAGTGCCAGGTGAGGGTATCGGAAAGCCACCGAGAGTCGGCCCAACCACTGAGGCGACGCCAAACACTGCTGCGACCAGACCCTGGTATTTCCCACGCTCTGCCGGTGGGAACAAATCGGCAATGGAGACGAAGGCGTTGGCGAAGATGACGCCACCGCCTAGCCCCTGGAGGGCGCGGAAGGCGATCAGCTGATTCATCGTCTGGCTCAGACCGGCGAGCACCGAGCCAACCAGAAAGACGATAATGCCGGCGATATAGAAATACTTCCGGCCATAGATGTCGGTCAGCCGGCCGACAATGGGCACGGCGGTCGTCGAGGCCACCAAGTACGCGGTCGCAATCCACGTGAAGCGGTCGAGACCACCGAGGTCGGCAACGATGCGCGGCAGCGCCGTGCTCACCACCGTCTGGTCCAGCGCCGCCAGAAACATCCCCAGCATCACCCCGGCCATCGTGAGAATGACCTGGCGGCGGGGGAGCGGTATGAACTCTTCCACAGTGTCCAGCGCCGTGCCCCCGGATCGGGAGCCGGGGCCGGCTGGAGTCTGCGCTGACTGTCTTGGTGAGCCAGCTGCATTACTCATGGCTGATTCTTCGCCTTTCACTGGAGTTGGGGCGTGTACAGAGGAGGAGACCTGTAGTGGGGAACGGCGCCAGCGTATTTCTCCCGGCCGCTATCCTGCGGCATGAGCGCCAGCCCGCAATCGAAGCCGGACCGGCGCTGGCTACCGCTGTTATAGATCGTAGCAAGTCTCGCCGGGGTCAGTGGACAGGAGCGAGGAGCGCCCCTCGCACCTCGCCACCCACAAGCCTGCTCGCCGCATTGCCGGGCAGAAAGCCACTGTTGTCTCCTGCTGCGGGGTGAGGCGAGACCCAAGCATCTGGTAGATTCATGTCACGTATGATGTAGTAACGCGGTAGGTGCGTCTCGTGTCTGACCTTGTCTTGGCTTTCGCCCTGGTCGCTACTGTCCTTGTCGTCACTGCGCTGGTCTCCGGGCTGGTCGAGCGGTCGCCGCTGTCGTTCCCCCTGCTCTTCCTCGGCCTGGGCTTGCTGCTCGGCGCGTGGGGCTTCCAGGTCTTCGAGCTGGGTCCCCACGACCCCATCCTCGAAATCGTGGGCGCGCTGACCCTGTCGCTCGTGCTCTTCCTCGATGCGGTGAACTTGCAGATCACTGAGCTGAGAAGGCGCTGGTTCGTGCCGGTGCTCGTCTTAGGTCCTGGGACGGCCATCATCATCGGCCTTGGGGCGCTCCCGCTGGCCTTACTCTTAGGGTTTTCCTGAGTGCTCGCCTTCATCGGCGGCGCAGTCCTCGCATCAACGGACCCGGTAGTGCTGCGCGAGATTATCCGCGACGAGCGAATCCCACGTGCGGTGCGCCAAATCATGAAGATCGAAGCGGGGATGAACGATCTCGTCGTGTTGCCGATCATTCTCGTGCTGATTGCTGTCGCGCAAGCGGAGGTAGGGGATGTCACTGGCTGGATCATGTTCCTGGCCCGGCTCCTGCTGCTCGGTCCACTCATCGGCTTTGCCATCGGTGGTCTTGGCTCTTGGCTGATGGCCAGGGCCGACGCCGCTTTCTATGTCCGCCGCGAATACCAGGCACTCTATGGCATCGGCATGGTCTTAGCTGCGTATACCGCGGCGACTGCGGTCGGCGGCGATGGCTTCCTCGGCGCCTTTGCGGCCGGGCTGGGAGTCGTCATCCTGAATCAGACGCTGTGTGACTGCTTTTTGGAATACGGCGAAGTCACCGCGGAGATGGCTATGCTCCTGACCTTTGTGCTGTGCGGCGTGGTCCTCTCGGGAGCCTTCGAGAGCGTCCCCGTTGGACCGGCGCTGATCCTGGCCGGTCTCGTGATCTTTGTGATCCGACCGGCGATCCTCGGCCTTGTGCTGCTGCCAGCCAAGATGAGCCGGGAAGCGCACGCCTTTATCAGTTGGTTCGGTCCCCGCGGCCTCAACTCCCTCCTGCTCATGCTGCTCGTTGTGCAAGCTGACGTAGCCGGTGCCGAAGCGCTGCTCGGGGTGATTGGGGTCGTGGTTCTAGCCTCAGTTACTATCCACGGAGCCACTGCTACACCGTTCACTGCCTGGTACGGGCGGAGAGCAACCCAGGAAACGCTCGCTGAAGAGCGGGAGAGTACCGCGGCTGGTTTGCTCGACCGCGCTGAGAGGGAGACTCCTTGGATCAGTCCCACAGATCTACAGGAGCTACTCACCAGCCCGCAGCCACCAATCGTCCTCGATGTCCGATCGCGCTCCAGCTTCAAGCGCGACGGGGCAAGCATTCCCGGCAGTGTGCGCGTGTTGCCCGACCAAGCGACCGAGTGGGCCGCCGAGCAGCACCCGGATGGGGTGGTCGCAGCCTACTGCACCTGACCATACGAGGCCACGAGTGCCCGTGTGGCACAGCAACTACGAGAGCTAGGCATCAACGCTGTGGCCCTCACCGGCGGATTTAACGCCTGGCGTGAGCAGTTCCCGGTCGAGGCCTCTGCTCCAGCAGCGTATGTTTGACCGCACATCCACCCACCTCCGGCGGAATCCCCTCTCTTACCCGTATGCATACGAGCAGGAGCCGGCTGGCCCATCGGCCGCCATCCTGCCACCCGGGCAGACGCCAATAGCGCTGGAGCGGGGGCCGGGGGTGAGGCGCGGATACCCTCCTCTGCCGGTCCTACGTCACCTGGTCGAGCACGCTCCAGTCCTGGGCCGCTGCCCACTCGGCGAAGGTGTGCCAACCGACCTCCGGGTAGTCGCGACGTAAGCTGGCGATGTCGGCGCTGTATCCCACGCGATTGAGCCACTCCATCATGATGGCCAGGTCCTCGTTCATCGCTCGTACCTGTTCCAGCGGGACCTCGGCGAAGCTGATCGGCCGGCCGGCCGCCCGCGCGATAACCTCAGCGTACTCTGGGCCAGTCAACTCATCGGAGGCAATGTCCACCCGGCGGCCCAGAAACTCGTCGCGGCGCTCCAGCACGAGGGCGGCGAAGGTACCGATATCCGTGACGGCGATCCCTTGGAGGGAGCGGCCTGCGGGCAGAGCCAGCGCGAGCGTTCCCTGTTGCAGGCCCGGCAGAACAAACGGCCCATACATATTGTCGAGAAAATACACTGGCCCGATGATCGTGTGGGGGATACCAAGGGACTGGATATGTTGCTCGATGCGATATTTGCTCTCGAAGTGGGGGACGCCGGTGTGCTGATCGGCACTGGCCACCGAACTGTACACGAGATGCTGCACGCCGGCGGCCTTGGCAGCGTTGGCGAGAGCGATTCCCTGGCGAATCTCTGCATCTAAGCCGGCCTCGAAGAACGTGGACATAGTAAACACGGCGTCTGCCCCTTCGGCAGCGTTCACGAGTGACGCTGGGTCGTCGAAGCTCCCAGCAACCAAGTCGGCGCCGAGCTGTTGTACTGCCTGGGCTACCGGCGAGTCGGGATTGCGTGTGAGCGCACGCACACGTTGGCCCCTATTGAGTAGGGCGCGCGCCACCGCGCCTCCCTGCTGGCCAGTAGCCCCGGTAACGAGAACGGTACGCTGCTTGGACATACTCGAAACTCCTTCCAAGACGTTGTTTTGCGAGAGTGGCTGTGTAAAGTGAGACTACACGGCCGCCTGGGTTGTAGCTTCGGAAGACCTCAGCAGATCGGCGCTTCGGCGCTGGGGACACCCATATCGAGTAACGCACTCAATACCTGCGAACGAAGCCAGCCGGCCCGGCGAGATAGTAGACGGCACCCGCGATCCGCCCAGCAACCTCTCGCAGGAGCCGGACGTCTCGGCCCCGCACTCCTTCGACAGCCGGGCGTAGGCATGGTAGCATCGCTCCGTTGTGCCGGCTGCATCAAGAGCACCGGCGCGAGCCGGAATGACCCGCCCCGTCTGCACCGCCCTAGCTCTCTCTCGTGGGATTGCGCCGACGGAGCAGTCAACATAACATAGTAGTTGAGAGCCGCTAGATTCTGCATCAGGGGTAAGGCTTGGCAGAGCTACTGACCGGGACACCTCGACGTGTCCGCACACGGGCGCGAGCAACTGCCCTCCCACAAACGCCGCTTGCCGGACGGACGTTGCTGCCCGCCTCCGTGCCCCGCGGCGCCGTCTACCGCCCTCCGGTACGCCGACCCGGGGCACGGCGTGACCGCATCGCGGCCGCGTGGTCAAGCACATGGCACGGGCTGCTGTCTACCCGAGCCGGACGGTCGGAGCAGCTACTCCGCGTTGCCCCTCACCTCACACTACTGGCCATTGTGCTCGTGGTGGTGGGCGTAGGTGGTGTCCAGCGGCCGGCAGCAACGCTTGAACGAGCAGCTAATCTGCCGCTAGAGCACCCGCCGCTCCCCTCTGCCGCTAGCCCGGCCGGCAGCACTGTCCTTCCCGAAGTCTCGGTACGAGAGGTAGACGGGCAATCCCAGCCGAGCGGCGAGATGCGGACCCATGTCGTGCAGTCCGGCGACACCATCTCGGCCATCGCCGCGCGCTACAGCCACTACGGCGTGGGCATGTATGGCATACTCTGGACGAACGAGCTAGAAGTGGATACAACCATCCACCCAGGGAACGTGCTCCGCATTCCGCCCCAGCCCGGCGCCGGGCGCACGGTTGTTAAGGGCGACACGCTCGAATCTATCGCCAAGCGGTTCAAGGTAGACCAGCAGGTCATCGTCACCGCGAACAATCTGCAACCGGATGCCGAGCTTGTGGTTGGGACGTATTTATTCGTGCCCGGCGGCCGGCTCCCCATCCCGGAGCTTATCCCTGGGTACGCGAGCGGGCAGCTCCGCTGGCCGGCGGCGGGCTGGATATCGGATCGTTACCGGAGCAGTCATCCCGGCATTGACATGGCTGCCAACCACGGTGCGCCGATCTACGCTGCCGATGGGGGCATCGTGCGGAGCGCCGGCCGGAATGGTGGCTATGGCAATCAGGTGGTGGTTGACCATCGCAACGGCTTTGTGACGACGTATAGCCATCTGTCGCGTTTCCTCGTCGGGCCAGGGCAACTCGTGGCGAAGGGTAGCATCATCGGTCACAACGGGAGCACCGGGTACTCCACTGGCCCGCATCTCCACTTCGAGGTGCTCCGCAACGGCTACTACGTCAACCCGCTCAACTTCCTGGGCTAGCGGCACGTTGGACACTTGACCCGTGACGTGTTATCGTTCGATCAAAGGTTCCCCTCTGATGACAAGAGTGCCAAGGGTGCTCTCTCCGGAGACGGAGTAGTCAGGGGGGTCATTCTTTGATTGAACCGCATATGGGTGTCAGAGCTGCCTTCCAGCGCCGACAATCTTGAATTCGTTTCGCACCGCCGGTTTGATCTGATCGTACCAGGTGCTCTCTCTCCTCTCCCATTTACGCAAGACCGCCCAGCAGCAGTAATCCGCTACCTGCAGCCCATAGTGGGAACGTGACTGGTGATGCAGGACGCGATACTTGACTCTGGACGGTAGCGTCCTGGCCAGCGTGGTACGCACGGCTTTCTCTACGGCGCGCCGCTTTCTGTTCACGGGAATGGTATCGGTAATAACGATAATCTCTTCAGCGCTATTATCACCCAACTCGATGGGTACGACAAGACTGAGCATATGCCCCAACATCGCTGGGTAGAAGCGTGTACCATCCTGCATCGCCGAGGCGATTCCAGCCTTTTCAACCACTAGAAAGTCTATGTGCATCCCGCCGATGTGGGTCGCAATCAAATCGAAGACAGTATTCCGTACGATCTTGCGATCGTTGTAGCAGTGGAAATACTCAACGTCCGCACCGTTTTCGAGACAATCGTGTTTATAGTTGTCGAGCGCTTCGAATGCCGGGAACGGGCGGCGCATGCCAATGGTGGTCAACACAAAATAGCGGGTTCCGTTGGCACCGAAGTCGAAGTTGCCCGCCTCGTCTAGGAAGATGTAGGCGCATCGGGTCACGATATTACCTCCATCAAGAACATGAGATGGTGCTTCCAAAGTGTGCAGAGGGGGTCTAAGCGTTAGGGCTAGAAGGCGGTGCTACCCCTTGCGTCATGCCGGCGCAAGCGGGAATCCAGGCGACTAGGGCAGCAACCAACGCACTCGCTCTGGCTGCCCGCTTGCGCCGTAATGACGGGAGCCGGGGGGTGAGGCCCTATGCCTGTACCGGTGGCGGGAGGTACTGCTTGGGGACTTTGGCGATGTAGGAAAACGTCGGGTTGACGAACGCCGTCACGCGCGCTTCGAGCACCTGACCGAGGAACAGATACGCTTCGCCGCGGTCGAATCCGTAGCCCTCTTCCAGCCACAAGATCATCGCTTCCAGCGCAGTGCGGAAGGCGTCCTCCGCCGGGCGGGCACAGGCGACGGTCATAATGTGCGTCGCATTTTCCAGGCGCGGCCCGGACATTGCTGCGGGCTTGGTGCCAAGCTCGCAGCGGAGGTACACGCGGGCGCTCGACTCGATCCCCCCGGCGCCGCATATCTCGCCGTCGCCCTGCCGCGCGTGCATGTCACCAACGTGGAGCAGTGCCCCCGGCACGTACACGGGAAGCTGCACGGTGCAGCCGGTCGTGACTTCCTGCACATCCATGTTGCCGCCCCAGTAGCCGGCCCAGCTGTGTGTGTAGCGCTCATACTCCGGGGCAACACCGACGAAGCCGAGCATCGGCGCGGTCGGGAAGCGCAGCCCATCGCTCCACTCGATGAAGCCGTCCTTGATCTGCACGATCTTGGCATGCTCACCGATGCCGCTGCCGCCCAGCCACGCCGGCATCGCGCCGTTGGCGCCGCGGAAGCGGGTGAAGCCGATCGGGTCAATGTCGAACTCGCCGATATGGACGGAGAGCATGTCGCCAGGCTGCGCCCCCTCGACATAAATGCACCCGCTCGATGGGTTGCCCCCCCGTAGCTTCCGGCGCAAGGCCTCCCCGTCGGGATGGTCGTCGAGCCAAGGCCCCCCGTTCATCTGGGTCTGCACCTCGAACTCTTCGCCCGGCTGCACCCGCATCGTCGGCGCATTGTCGGCACCGATCTCGAAGTAGAGCACGTCGGTGGTCGCACGTTGCATCGGTTGGCCCCTCCTTATCCTTGGTCACAGCGAGCACAGAGTACGCGGGAAATAGCCGGGCCGGCGAGATCAAGCATCCCCACGCCGGCCGGCCGAAGAGGACGGTGCGCGAGGGAGAACGGCCGTTGGCCTCTATGTGGTATCAGCCAGACCATCGAGCGCCAGCAGCTCCTCCAGACGGGTAATCTCGTACAGTGTACCCCGCGACGGTGGCAGATCCGTAGGGCACTCTTCACCGTCGGGGTTGAACCATGCTACATCCAACCCGGCCCCTAACCCTCCGATCACATCGTTCTCCCAGGTATCTCCCACGTACAAGGCTTCCGCTGGCGAAACGCGCAGGGCGGTGAGGGCCGCGCGGAAGATACGCGGATCGGGCTTGGCATGGCCATGCTCGCCGGACACGATGATGGCTGCCGGCTCGAAATAGGATTCAACAGCCAGGATAGACAGCTTTCTTCGTTGCTCATTGGCAAGACCGTTCGTGATAACCCCGAGGGGCAGGCCGTGCTTCTCTTTCAGCACGAGCAGCGTTGGCCTGAGGTCTGATCGAGGCTTCACTGTAGCGACGATGAGTGTATTGTAAAGCTCGAGGAAGGACTCGACTGCCTGGTCGGATGTATCCCAACCATACACTGCTGCTGTCAGCACGTAGTTGAGACGCCGCGCAGTGAACATATCCAGGCGACCACGGTCGAATTCAGCAAAGAGGGCCCGACCGTAGTGGCTGAAGGTCGCCACAGCCGCAGCCAAGTCCTGGTCATCGCTGGTGGGGAAACGCCCCAGATGCTCGGCTATCGTCCGGCGGGTGGTCTGTTCCCAGCAGAGCCGCCAGTCATACATCGTGCCATCGAGGTCGAAGAGTACCGCTTGCCAGCGTGCCATTGACGCTCCTGTTTTCCGGTCCCCGGTGCGGAGGCGTCTGCTCGGCTGCTCTCCAGGGTGTGCGCCACACCGTACTATAGCCGGCGGCCCCCGGCGCTCGGAGGCCGACCACAAGCGCGGTTGTGGTATTGTGTACGATGCCGTGAGGCTCACCACCTGATCGGGTCCGGGAGGCGATTTTGGCGGCAACAGCTTCTCAGTACCCCCGCTACGAGGCGCACGAAAGTCCGCCGTTCTTGGCCACGCTGGGCCTCGGCGTGCAGTTCAGCCTGATCGCCTCCGCCACCCTGCTGGTCACGCCGGTGATCGTGGCGCAAGCATCGGGAAGGGGCGAATCCTACCTGGTGTGGATGATCTTCGCCTCGCTGTTGGTTGTCGGCGTGTCCACGTTGCTGCAGGTACGGCGGCTGGGGCCGGTTGGCGCTGGCGCGGTACTGCCCATGTTTACGGCTGCCTTCTCCATCCCCTTTTGCATCACGGCGGTGGTGGATGGAGGGCCGGCAACGCTGACGACGCTGGTCCTCGTCACAGCGGCAACCCAGCTCGCTATCTCCAAGTGGCTGTTCATTCTGCGGCGCATCGTCACGCCAACCGTGGGCGGCACGGTGATGATGATACTGTCCATCACGCTGGCTTCCGTTGTTTTCGGTCTGCTGGACCGGGCAGCGGAGGTCGAGCCGGTGGCAGCGCCTCTGACCGCGCTGGCGACCTTGGTCGTCGTCGCCGCGCTCACCCTCCGCGGCTCGGCGGTATTGCGTCTCTGGGGGCCGGTGATCGGGATAGTCGTCGGCTGCTGCGTCGTTGCCGCCGCGCTCGGCATCTACGACATCGAGCCGATGCTGCGGGCGCCCTGGGTGGGGCTACCAAGTGAGTGGCCGGGGTTGGGCCTCGACTTCGGCCTGCCCTTCTGGACACTGCTGCCGGCGTTTCTGTTCCTCGGCGTGATTATCTCCATTCAGACGAACGGCGCAGCCATCGCCATGCAGCGAGCCTCATGGCGTCAGGATCGGGCGGTGGACTTTCGGGAGGTGCAGGGAGCACTGGCGGCGCCGGCGTGACCAATCTGCTTGCCAGCATCGCCAGCGCGGTGCCCAACATCATCAATCCAGGCATCGTTTCGTTCACGCAGATCACCGGTGTCGCTTCGCGCAGAGTCGGATACTGCATCGGCGGCATGTTCATCGCGCTGGCATTTCTGCCCAAGGTGTCCGGGCTACTCAGCACCATACCCGGGCCGGTCATGACGGGATACCTCATCCTGGTGACCGGAACGCTGTTTGTTGACGGCGCGCAGACGGTCATCCAGACCGAACAGAACAAGCAGAAAGTTGTTGTTGCGGGAGTGTGCTTCTGGATTGGCGCGGCGTTCCAGTTTGGGCTGTTCAACCTGCCGAACCTTGGCCCGGTATGGGGAACGCTGCTCAAGAGCGGCGTCACCACCGGCGGACTCGCGGCAATAGTGATGATCCTCTATTTGGAGTTCACCAACCCGCGGCGGATGCGTTTTCAGTCACAGCTCCACATTGATGCCTTGCCGGAACTCAACGAGTTTATCGCCAAGTTCGCCACGCGCCGAGGCTGGGATACGGCGATGCAGGAGCGGTTGAGCGCAGTGGCGGAAGAGACGCTCTTGACGTTAGCCCCGCTGGACCTGGAGCTGGACCTGGAAGCGGACGACGCTCCCGGGGACGAACGGCGCTTGATCGTTGTGGCGTCCAGCGATGGCCCGGTGGCGGACTTGGAGTTCATCGGCAGCGGGAACGAAGAGAATATCGAGGACCAAGTCCGCCAGCTTCAGCAGCACGACACGGAAACGCCGGCCGAGCATGAAATCTCGCTCCGGCTGCTGCGGAGCTACGCCTCGTCCGTAAAGCACCAGCAGTATCACGACACCGACATCATCACGGTCCGCGTTGACCCTCCTGGGACGCAATAGCGGACCAACCCTGGTGAGACCTCATCTCCCGTCCCCCGCTCCATCGCGGAGCGATAGCGAGCCGTCGCAGATTTCCACTTGCGCGGCAATGAATCGGCGCATATACTCCGTATACACTCATATAGATTTCTGCGCGGCGATCCGTGGCCCAGTTGGGAGCACGACTGAATGGCATTCAGTAGGTCGGGGGTTCGAATCCCCCCGGGGTCCACCTAACTGGACAAAATCGAGAATCTTCACCATTACGTTTGCTCTGCAACTGTAGCCCAATCACCCGCTGAGTACCCGACGCTAGGCGGCCTATGTGGGGGGACACGGTGCCGACTGCAGCCCCTATCCGAAGATTCCTGCTACCTGCGTTCGGCCAAGTCTAGCCCGGCGCTCATTGGTCCCGCTCAAATCCATAGGTAGAGGTCCACGGTTCGAAGCAACTGGTCGCGCGCGTAAGGTGCCAGCGTGAGTGCGTCAGCAAGCGCCTTTCTGAACTTCAGCAAGACCGGCCTCCTCTCCCGGCCCTGCCAGAGTGTCGCCACCACCGCGGAGAGGAGCAACTGCAACTGCCGGGACGGTGCTCGCCCCGCTAGCGCGGTGACCACCTCAGCGCCGACGGACACGGCAGATTCATCAGAGCAATCTGGTCCCTCCAGCGTCTTGAGCATGGCACGTGTGCCATCCGTCGTCATGTATCCGTTTGCTTCAAGACGCTGGACGATGTCTTCTGAACGGACCTGCACAAACTGATAGTTCAGCAGCACGAGCCGCTCAATCAACGTCGAATACTCTTCATCCGTTAGACCGTTAGAGCAGCGCAACTCCCGTAAGACTGCCTGGGTGTTCACTGAATCAGTTCCGAGGAAGCGGGCGAGGTTGGATAGTCCGAGGTCGTCGGATACGAGCACTAATCTGGTCGTTGACTGCTCGTCGCCGGCGTAGACCGCACCGGCTCCGGCCGGGGTCAGAACATCCATTAACTTCTCGACGTCGTCGGTGTCGAGCAGAGGGTGTGCGGCGATCCGCTCAAAGGACTCGGCGAACTGTAGTAGTGAGCATACGTAGTTCTGCCACCTCGCCAAGTCATTACTCGATACCTCTATGAGCGTGTACCGACCGTCGCTACCTCTCCCCAGGTACCCGGCTATAGGCCCATTCAACTTCGTGGTGAGCACGGCCTCCTGGAGTTCGTCAATTACCTGCTGGGGCACCGCGACACGGGAAAACCGGCGGCGTAGCTGCTCGGCAAGCTTCAATTCATGCACCGTGAGCAGTGCCGGCATGTCCAGCACAACCCCATCGGCTCCCTGGAGCAGAGTACGCGCTTGGCTTGCCTCTTCCGGCGTACCAGCTCCGAAACGGAGGCGTTTGGATGGATCGCGTGTCCATACGTGCCACCCTTCAACGGTGGATGTTCCAACGAGAGAACAGAAGGACGCGAACGGCAGCCCCTCATCATAGAGCCGCTCCGCTTGGCGAAATAGCCGGCCCCGTCGGTCAACAACTTGGAAGATGCTGGAAAAGTCGTTGCCATCTACCCTGATACGGGACAGGTTCACGTTATCGGGAAAGCGGGTCGAGAACTCCTCGCCGGTCTCTTGAAAGGCACGGACGAATTTGCTCTGTACCTCCGAAACCTCGTAGGTGAGCTCTTCGATACCCTCGCGTAGCACGATGGTATCACCGACTCGTTGTCCTAGGAGCCTCTGTGCAAGGTCGTTGCTTGGGGTTAGCTCGTGCCGGTCACGAGATTCTTCTCCGTCGTCCAGAATGTGCCACCATTGCTGCGCTTCATCGTTCTTCAACAGTACGGCACAACCTGGGCCAACATGGTCGGGCTTCACGCATTCCCCTTCATGCACCAGGAACAATCCCATGTACCCGAGGTGGGCGGCTGGGTCGTCGGTCCTGTAGCGACGGGCCAGGTACGCATCTTCAAGACAGCCCTCCATATCAAGCAGCAGTTTCAGTAATGCCAACTTCAAGACTACTTGCGGCTCGTCCCGGAGTTCTGCGGTGTTGATGCGACGGACTGTCACTCTGGCCGCAGCTCGCTCACCGCATCGGAACTGCGCCGCGGCCAGCATGACCCGATGAACTAGGGTGGCGTCGGGGCGAGAACAGAGTTCTTGGTACCGGGAAACCGCGGTGCGGACATCACCGACGTGTTCCAGTATCTCAGTCTCCACCTCAAGAGTCAGCCGAGGTGATTGGCGGTGAGTCTTTTGGATTGCTCGTGCCCAGCCGAGTGCCTCCCGCAGCCGCTGGCTGTTTCTTAGGCAGATGAGCAGGGGAATTGCGGCCGGTTGCGAGGCAACGCCGTTCACAACCTCAGCGAACCGATCGGCAGCCTCGGAGAAGCGCCTGCAATTCTGGTAGTGGGCTCCCAGATGAAGCAGGATCATAAGGCGGTCCGACCTACCAGCGTGTTCAAGCGCCCGCACAAGCAAGTTCTCGGCGCCTTCGGGATCATCAAGCTGGCTACGGCAAGCCGCAGACAGGGTAAGGAGCCGCGGATCATCGGGATGTCGTCCCAAGGCGGCCTCAAGGATAGGTGTGACCGAGTCGTCATCACCGACCATTGATTCCGCCTGCAACAGGACCTTAGCCCGGTGTATGTCTTCCCAGCTAGGACGGTCGAGTTTGAGGGTACCCTTCAGCAACCTGACCACAGCTGGCGCATCACCGGTCGCCAGGCACACATCCGCGAGTGGCAGGACTGCGTCCGCCTTCCTTTCAGGATCTCGGATTCCCTCGAATACGGCACGGGCTTCCGTGGAGCAGCCATCGTAAAGAAGGAACAGGCCCTTGTTGAAGGCCGCGTCGGGGTGATGCGGTGCTTCTCCGAGCACCGCATCAAAGTCGCGCATCGCCTCATCGGTGGCCCCAAGAAAACCCCGCGCACATGCCCGGACTACGAGCGCCCTGTGGCGACGTGCCCTCAACTCGGTAGTCCGGAGGAGGTCTACCGCTTGCGTGGCCTCCCTCTTTGCCTCCCGGAGTCGACCAATCACTTCGTCTGTGTAGCCATCCGTGTGGCGGTCCGCTTGGGCGTGGTTCAGCAGGCATTCGCCCAGAGCCAAGTGAGCGGAGGCGTCCTCAGGGTCATCCTGAATGCGAGAACGGCAGAGCGTGGCTGCCTCCTCAAAGCGCGACTGCTGCGTCCGAATGCTCGCCAAAATCAAAGCGCACTGCTGGTCTTGTGTGATCCAAGACTCGGTGGCAACAAGGTCTTCCAACGCCTCACTCTGCGCCGTTTGCCATAAAACCTCAATAAGCACGGACGTTGCCTGTGGGTGTCGCGCCTCCAACGCACGAGCTTGGTGCGCCAGTTCCAATGCACGCTGCGAATCCTTGCCAAGTTGGGCAGCCACAGCGGCGTTGGCAATCGCTTTCGGGTTATCTGGCTGGAGTTCGTGGGCTTCTTCCAGCAGGGCGCGAGCACGATCAATGTCCTCGTCCGCCAATGCACAGGCGGCTTGGTTGGTGACAATGCGGAATCTGAGTTCCGCTGGGATCGCTTCGGCCTCGGCCCTGAGGCTCTCAAGTTCCTCGCGGGCCACATCAACGCGGCCTCGATTGATGAGATCCCGTGCGAAATCTATCTTCTCAGCTAGTTTGCCGTGGGCCGGATTGGGGAACGCTTCCTGGCTGGCCGGTTCGGTCAGGGCCATTGCCTGGGCAGGCCAGGATGAGCGTTCTGCTCTCAGTTCATCAAAGCGGGTGTCGATATGCCGGATGATATCGCTCCTAGTCTCAGAGTGGAGCGATTCTCGCCGATGCAGGACGGTGTGAATGTGCTCAGTGCCAGCAGGGAGCTTTCCAATCAGTTGAGCGAACCAGTCCGCGACCTCCGGCGCCTGTTCCAGCCAGGCTACTAAGCCATCAGCGTCCAATGCCTGCACATCGAACCAGTCGCCGTCCTCACGGCGCTCCCTGACCCACTTCCTCCTGCCGGGCCACCGCCGGGAAGTGGCGAATACAAACGTTGTCTTGGATTTGTCCACACCTAGTGGGCATTTGGTTCGCTTCTTGTAGTCGGCTGTCGCCTTACCCGTCAGGGTGCTCCTTTGCTCGCAGCTGAACTCCCAGGCCGAGACCCCGCTGGGTATCCAGGCGTTGCCCTCTTCAACATCAACCAGGCCATCCCACCCTGGAAGCCGTACCGAACTGCCGCTTGGGATGTCGAAGCGCGCCATCGGCCTGGTCGCCGCCACTAGCCGCCGGATGAGTTCCGGCAACCGATGGGGAGCATCAGGCAGGTCCGACCAGCGGTCAAGCTCGGCCGCGTCGAAGTAGACCATATGTTCATGGTAGTGCGCGGCCGAGCGTGCTGTCAATTCTGGTCAGGGTGGACTTATCTCCGACATTCTGCCCTGGATGCCAGGGGGTGGTCTGCCGAGTACGCCGACACCGGCCTACTCCTAGTATCGGCCACGGCCAACTGAGCAGGGGGCACTGGCGGGCGCGGGCGTCACCAATCTGCTGGCTGGCATTGCCGGCACGGTGCCCAACATCATCAATCCGGGCATCGTTTCATGCACGCAGATCACCGGCGTCGCCAGCACTCCCCTTCCCTGCCAGGGAAGGGACCGGGGGTTAGGTCCAAACCGCCTCCTGCCGAAAACCTACCCTGGTGAGGAGGGGGGAGTGCCATGTGGCCGCGTCTTGGCCGGTAGGCTATACTTGCCTACGAATGGGCCTGTGGCGCAGTTGGGAGCGCGACTGAATGGCATTCAGTAGGTCGGGGGTTCGAGTCCCCCCAGGTCCACCTAAGGGGACTGTAGGCAGTACCGGGCTCCGGAGTGCCTCCGCCGCCGTGTCCCCGTCCGGTATCTGACGGTCATCCGGCAGCGGAATGGCATAGCGGATGGTGGCCGCGCCAGGGGCCACCGCGATCTCCTGCACGAACGACTTGATGAAGGCCCGCGACTCGCTGCGGTCGCTCGCCTGCAGGAACACCCGCCGGTCCTGGGCGAAGGCCGTGATGGTCTCCACGTCATCCAGCACCGCCCGGCGCTCTGACAGCAGCGCCCGCGCCTCTGCCGCCGGGCGCTTCAACCGCTCCTGACGCGCCCGGTGCGCCTTGATCCGACCGGTGGCGTCCGCGAGGTCCAGGTCGCTGGTCTCGATCACCTGCCACACGCGGTCGAGGCGGCGCCGGACCTCCGCCAACTCCGTCTCGAGGCCTGCCAGTTTCCGGCGCCGCTCATGGGCCACCCCGTCCACTCCTCATTCCACCAGCCGCACCAGGGCCCGGATGTTGCGCTCCGTCAGAATGCTGTCCCGGATCTGCTCCACAATCAGGCCCTCGAAGCGCCGGGCGTTGAGCCGCGGGGCGTCACAGGCACCGCTGCCCCGGTGGAGCAGCGACTGGCAGACATAGTAGGCGAACTGCCCGCGCTTGGCCGCCGGCCCGGAGAGCGCCCGACCACTGAGCAGGTAGGAGCTGGTGGACCGCCGGGGGTGCGCGTTGGCCGGCCCTCTGGACTCCAGCAGGGTGGCCACCCGCCGGAACTGCTCCGCGGAGACGACAGCGGGGAACGCATGCTCCACCCGCACCGGCGGCGCCTGGTCTTTGGCGTTGGCCCCCCAGACCAGCGCTGGCCGGTGGGACTGGCGATCCCCTCGGCGTTCAGCGTCTTGGTGATGTCCAGCAAGCTCTGCCCGCGGTCGGCCAGCGCGAACAGGCGGCGCACCACCCCGGCGGCCGGCTCCGCCACCACCAACTTCGGGCGCTGCTTGGCGCCGTCCGGTCTATCCCCGCGTGTGCGGGGGAACCTGGGCCTGGGGGGTGGTACGACGCTCAAGCAGAGGTCTGTCCCCGCGTGTGCGGGGGAACCAATACTCGCCGCTCTCATCGGGGGTCTCGTAGGGGTCTATCCCCGCGTGTGCGGGGGAACCAAGTCCGACCCTGCGAAGCTCCTGGATCATGGCGGTCTATCCCCGCGTGTGCGGGGGAACCATGACCATCCAGGCGGGCGCCGTTGAGACGTACGGTCTATCCCCGCGTGTGCGGGGGAACCCTTCGGGCGGGAGCGAGCAAGTGGCGGCAAGTGGGTCTATCCCCGCGTGTGCGGGGGAACCAAGCGGGCACGCCCTGTTGCCGACTGGCCGTTCGGTCTATCCCCGCGTGTGCGGGGGAACCCCAGCCCCGGCCTACCGTAGAGGGCCTGAATCCGGTCTATCCCCGCGTGTGCGGGGGAACCCAAGCTCGTGCGCGCTCAGTGGTGAGCCTGGGCGGTCTATCCCCGCGTGTGCGGGGGAACCACATTCAGAAATGCCAACGGTGTGGGCACGGACGGTCTATCCCCGCGTGTGCGGGGGAACCGGGTGGGAGAACCTGCAGGACATCCCCAGAGAGGGTCTATCCCCGCGTGTGCGGGGGAACCAAATCCGACCCTTCACGTCTGCTGGATCATGGCGGTCTATCCCCGCGTGTGCGGGGGAACCACTCGCAGTGTACGGAGCAGAGCCATCATTAGAGGTCTATCCCCGCGTGTGCGGGGGAACCGCACGCGCCGTAGAGCTGGCCACATCAGCAGGGGGTCTATCCCCGCGTGTGCGGGGGAACCGGCATCCCAGCGCCACCCGACGAGGCACCATAGGGTCTATCCCCGCGTGTGCGGGGGAACCACGTTTACTTGGCTTCATTAGGACAAGTCCTACGGTCTATCCCCGCGTGTGCGGGGGAACCATCGAGGCCCCATGAAGCCGAGTAAGCGTGTAGGGTCTATCCCCGCGTGTGCGGGGGAACCTTGTGCCACGTGCGGACCTCGAGTTCTCTGGCAGGTCTATCCCCGCGTGTGCGGGGGAACCCATTCCGTGCCGCCACGCGCAAGCGCCTGGAGCGGTCTATCCCCGCGTGTGCGGGGGAACCGCTATTGGCCAGCTTCTCTAGGAACCCCTCCGGGGTCTATCCCCGCGTGTGCGGGGGAACCCTCTGGGACCAGTACGTCCCCAAGCCCAAGACGGGTCTATCCCCGCGTGTGCGGGGGAACCCTGTAGCCGCATGTGGAAGGCCGTCACGGGAGAGGTCTATCCCCGCGTGTGCGGGGGAACCTCCAGGTGGTGCTAGTGGCTCTGGCGTTTCTGCGGTCTATCCCCGCGTGTGCGGGGGAACCACTAGGTGCTAGGAGGACGATGCATGGCTGATCGGTCTATCCCCGCGTGTGCGGGGGAACCGGCAGTGGCCTGCTCGCGTGCTTCCAGCAGGGCGGTCTATCCCCGCGTGTGCGGGGGAACCGCGGTCCCCCTCGATCTCCGAATTTATCGCTTGGGTCTATCCCCGCGTGTGCGGGGGAACCCGAGACTCCTGGCGGAGACACTGAGCTATGGACGGTCTATCCCCGCGTGTGCGGGGGAACCAAGAGCGATCCAGCCCGTCTGTTGGATCACGGGGGTCTATCCCCGCGTGTGCGGGGGAACCCGCCTGATCTCGACTAACTCCGCCCGCAACACCGGTCTATCCCCGCGTGTGCGGGGGAACCCCGATGAGTAGGAGAACTGGGGGACGTCGCCAGGGTCTATCCCCGCGTGTGCGGGGGAACCGACCTGGACACGCAAGACGAAACCCCCGCCGGGGGTCTATCCCCGCGTGTGCGGGGGAACCCTTGGTCTACATTTGCTTGCTTCCCCTTGTTCCGGTCTATCCCCGCGTGTGCGGGGGAACCTTTCTGAACGCGAGTGTGATAAGCCAAGAATGCGGTCTATCCCCGCGTGTGCGGGGGAACCGACACTGAGTTATGGGCTTGGCCACATATCGACGGTCTATCCCCGCGTGTGCGGGGGAACCCTCTAACGGGGGCCGGTTCGCCTCACTCATCTGGGTCTATCCCCGCGTGTGCGGGGGAACCCCGCACCACTCCGAGTGCAAGCACCCAGATTGGGGTCTATCCCCGCGTGTGCGGGGGAACCTTCAAGGTCATAGAGCGGTGTCAGCAACACACGGGTCTATCCCCGCGTGTGCGGGGGAACCGCGGACACCGATACCGTACCGACCCTCGATGACGGTCTATCCCCGCGTGTGCGGGGGAACCATACGATGGTGCAGGGGATAGACCTGTCGGATGGGTCTATCCCCGCGTGTGCGGGGGAACCGGTCTGACCGGTTCTGAGACCGTCCAGGAGGACGGTCTATCCCCGCGTGTGCGGGGGAACCAAGACGAAATTGTCCGAACTCCAGGGGGCAGCGGGTCTATCCCCGCGTGTGCGGGGGAACCTCCCAAATAGAATAAGTGTGACACTTGTGACACGGTCTATCCCCGCGTGTGCGGGGGAACCAGCACGACAGCGAGGTTCGTGCCAGCTATCGGCGGTCTATCCCCGCGTGTGCGGGGGAACCTGCTGGAGCCAGCCGCTCATGAACGTCATCTGGGGTCTATCCCCGCGTGTGCGGGGGAACCACCAAATAAACACATTGCGAGCGTACGGGATCGGGTCTATCCCCGCGTGTGCGGGGGAACCATTGCCGTGTACTGCCCTGTATACGCCCATTGGGGTCTATCCCCGCGTGTGCGGGGGAACCGCTGGCTGACTGTGGCGAGCGCCAAGTCGAGCGGGTCTATCCCCGCGTGTGCGGGGGAACCCGCAAGATGACCGTGCTATGGTCCTGTGGCAAGGGTCTATCCCCGCGTGTGCGGGGGAACCAGCCCCAACTGTAGCTTGCGTTGCGGGTATTGGGGTCTATCCCCGCGTGTGCGGGGGAACCCCGGTGTTTGTGTCGAACGCGATGACATGGATAGGTCTATCCCCGCGTGTGCGGGGGAACCTTTGCCGAGGCATGGGGGGTGCTCAAGCTACGGGGTCTATCCCCGCGTGTGCGGGGGAACCAGCATTGAGAATCCGGCCTTCCCGCAGGTAGAGGGTCTATCCCCGCGTGTGCGGGGGAACCATCGTCAACCCGACCACCAGTGCTATCAGCTCGGGTCTATCCCCGCGTGTGCGGGGGAACCGATTAGCCGGGGCTGGTCCACCGAGATGCAATCGGTCTATCCCCGCGTGTGCGGGGGAACCCCCCGGCGGCGCATCAGGACGGCCTTTGCATCGGGTCTATCCCCGCGTGTGCGGGGGAACCGGTATGTCTGGTCGTCGTCCGGCTCAATCAGAGGGTCTATCCCCGCGTGTGCGGGGGAACCTACCGCATACTGTAGGCCGAGATGCCAGCGCCAGGTCTATCCCCGCGTGTGCGGGGGAACCCTACCGTTTGCGCGGCCGTCTCAATACTGACCGGGTCTATCCCCGCGTGTGCGGGGGAACCGTTTGTATCCGCATCCTGGCGATGCCCACATGCGGTCTATCCCCGCGTGTGCGGGGGAACCAGGGAAACTCATCCTCGTTGAACAGCAGGCCAGGGTCTATCCCCGCGTGTGCGGGGGAACCTTTCTCAAACCGCAGCATCTTCCACGTGGCTTCGGTCTATCCCCGCGTGTGCGGGGGAACCGCCGAAAGCAGTTGTCGCAGGTACAGAGCGGACGGTCTATCCCCGCGTGTGCGGGGGAACCCAGGAAATAGCCGCAACGACCACCCCGGCCCCCGGTCTATCCCCGCGTGTGCGGGGGAACCGTCTCGGCCGGGCGTGGCAAGCGCAGATAGCCGGGTCTATCCCCGCGTGTGCGGGGGAACCCCACCGCAACCCCTCTCATACGCCCCCCTTCTCCGGTCTATCCCCGCGTGTGCGGGGGAACCGTTGGTCTGTGCCGCTGTGTACTCGGTATGAAGGGTCTATCCCCGCGTGTGCGGGGGAACCCTTGCGTGGGGCGGCGGCCTTTGTGATGGTTGGGGTCTATCCCCGCGTGTGCGGGGGAACCCGCTTGTGTTCTGCGTGTTCCGTGATGCGCCGGGGTCTATCCCCGCGTGTGCGGGGGAACCTGAGTGAGCAGCATCGGTGGTCGCCGGTGATGAGGTCTATCCCCGCGTGTGCGGGGGAACCACAACCTCACCACCTACTCATCATCAGCAGCGGGGTCTATCCCCGCGTGTGCGGGGGAACCGTTACCCGACGCTCGCCGACCGGGATGGTCTCCGGTCTATCCCCGCGTGTGCGGGGGAACCCCGGGCGGACTGCTCACACTCACGATTACACGGGGTCTATCCCCGCGTGTGCGGGGGAACCTAATTCCCCTCTGCATAGCTATAGTCACCCTGGGGTCTATCCCCGCGTGTGCGGGGGAACCCTCGGATACCACATGGGCTACACGCCGAACTTCGGTCTATCCCCGCGTGTGCGGGGGAACCAGGCCCTCGCGCACCTGCGGCCCTTGTTTCAGCGGTCTATCCCCGCGTGTGCGGGGGAACGGGTCGGCACCACTCCGGCCGATCTCCCACCAGGGTCTATCCCCGCGTGTGCGGGGGAACCTGGGTATCGTCACCGCCGCGCTCGCCGCAACCAGGTCTATCCCCGCGTGTGCGGGGGAACCTCCACCCCGCCGATGGTGACCATGCCGGCCTGCGGTCTATCCCCGCGTGTGCGGGGGAACCGCCGCCATTTGCTTTCGGCTGCCCGAAATCTAGGGTCTATCCCCGCGTGTGCGGGGGAACCCGCCGCGCAAGTCGGCGAACGCGAAGTCGGCGCGGTCTATCCCCGCGTGTGCGGGGGAACCCGTGACTCCGCATAGGTGGCGAGGAGGTAGCCGGGTCTATCCCCGCGTGTGCGGGGGAACCGCGCTTGTCTGTCATCGTCGTTTCCCTTATCCGGGTCTATCCCCGCGTGTGCGGGGGAACCTCGTCTGGTCTAGGTCTGTCTGTAGGCGATCCAGGTCTATCCCCGCGTGTGCGGGGGAACCTCTCTAGTTGGGCCAGGCAGTACCGGAAGATGGGGTCTATCCCCGCGTGTGCGGGGGAACCTCCTTCATTGATGTGACGAGTACGCGCGTATCGGGTCTATCCCCGCGTGTGCGGGGGAACCCATTCGATATCGTGGTCTCGGCAGTGCCTAATGGGTCTATCCCCGCGTGTGCGGGGGAACCCCTACAAGTGTACAGTATTTCCACTGCTTCTCGTCGGGTACCTCTGGGACATTGCCCGCCGATTCCCACATCCGCCACATGCAGGAGGCTAGTGGTACTTCACCAAGTAGACACCTTCTGCATCTACGATCTCTTTGGGTGCTGCGCCAAGGGTTCGTATTTGCTGCTCGCCCACCGCAGCTGGGTCACGCCACGTCATCACTATCGCGCCTTGTTGCAGCTCCCCATGCCACTGCGCCAGCACCTCCCAAACCCGCTCCCGGATACCCTGCGTCATCTGGGGCGAGGTGTACACGCCAGGCGCTATCTCCAACATCGCCGAGGCGAGAAACCCTCGATACCGCGCCTCGACGTTAACCGTGACGACGACGGTCATGCTGCACCTCACTCACCCGCGCCGGCTGACGTTGCCGCCGCTGCTCGGGGGGAGCAACGTCCTCGAAGAGCATTTTGATGCGGTCGATCATTTTGGGGATGACGCCCTCGGTCCGGAGCAGCTTCCCCGTGGTGCGCCTGGTGTGCCGCTCGATATCCAGCCGTGAGTTCGCCGTGACTTGCCGGGCGGCCGTGAACGCGGCCGGCAGCAAAATCGTGTCGCGGAACAGATCGGCAATGTCCAACGCAAAAGCGTCGCCGCTGTGCTCGTGAATGAAGCCTAGCTGCGGAATGGCGCCGACGGCGGTGACCGCAATCACCGCCGCCGCCGTGACCGCGACCGACGCATGGTTGATGGCTTGATTGGGCAGGTCTGCCGCATGCGGGTTCGCTCGGTCGTAGCGCCGCCCCCGCCAGGTGATGCCATAGCGTTGGGCCAGGTTCTTGTACGTCTGCCGCATGCGGGCGCCCTCCATCCCGCGCAGGACATCAAGGCTCTGGTGTGGGAGCAGCTCGCCCAGGCGCAGGGCGTACATCTTGCGGGCAATGGTAATCCGGCTGCCCTGCGGGTCGCCCCAGGCCCACATCTGCCGGCGGGCGATCTCGGAGGTGTCCGGCAGCAGAGGTGGTGCCGTGTAGCACCGGACACCATCCATACCGACCGCGACGAGCGCGGTCCCGTGGCGCGCCAGCAAGCGCAGCGCGTCGTGGCTGACGGTGGAGCCGGGACCCAGAAGGATCATCGAAAGGGACTGGAACGGGATACCGTACTCGCCGCGGTCGAGGGCGCTGTCCCGATCAGGCCCGGCCTGGCGCTCAAAGCGCAGGGCGCCATCCCGGACGGTCAGCGCGCCCCGACTCAGCCAGAGCAGCCCATGACGATCCGCGTGGGGGATCCGGGCCGTCTCCAGCCCGAGCCGGCCGCGCAGCAAGGGGGTGCCCCCGGCTGCGGCAGCAAGACGGTCGCGCGGTAGCATCTGTCACCTCGGTCAGTCCCCGCCGCCGCGGGGAATACCTCTTTGGTTGTTAAGGTACGTCAAGCGGCGGCATCCGCTCACGGGCCGGTGGCACGGCGCGGCGGCCGGAGCAGGAGCATGCCGTAGCCGTAGGCGCGATGCCGGCCGATCCCGTGAGTCACGAGGCGCGCGAAGTCGTCGGCAGCGGTGACGGTCAGGGTCCCTTGCAGCACTGCATGTGGCCCCTCCGTCGCGTGGGCGCGGCGCTTCCGCACCGTCCGCACCCGCTGGAACGATTGCAGCCGCGTCCCCGGCTCCAGCTCGGCGCCGCCGCGCCGTTCCAGCTGCGCGGCCAGCCAGTCGGTGTAGACCGCTTCCCGACTGCGCTCCATCGTGCCCGGCGGGTGTTGGCTCGCCTCCCACTGCCACACGTCGGTTTCTGCACCGGGATGCCGGGGGCCACTCCCGCGCGTGACGAGACGGCGGTTTTTCGGGCGGGCCACCGGGCGGGCGAGCACCTCGAACCCGAGCCGCTGCCCCGGTTGCCAGGTCGTGGGCATCGGCTTGCTGCACAGGCGCGCGGCGGGAAGCACCTGGCTCTGGAGCGGACAGGCAAAGGTCGCCGCCGCCTCGCGCAGCGCCGCCGCTTCGCATCCCGCGTAGCCGTAGAGGGTGCCGCACCGCTGCTGGCCGCGGGTGGGCCGGGGGATCAGCACGCGGAACGGCTTGGGCGCCAAGTCGCCAAATAGCTCCACCAAGAGGCAGTGCAGCGCGTAGCCGGCATCGAACGTGTTCCGGGCGATGAGACCCCGGGAGCCGGCCCAGCGGTGGAAGGCTCTGACATCCAACTCGGCCCGGATCATGTGCAGCGGTGCAGCGGTGCAGATCATGGCTGCTCATCCTCCCGCGATTCGGCGGACGGGAAATCCTTCATCAGCCGGGTGCCCTCGCATACCTGGCGCCCGCCGCCGTGCAGGCCGGACACCCAGTTGCGCTCGTCGGTCAACTGGTACGTCCGGTTGACCCTCACGCCGTCCGGCACATCGTTCGTGCCCTCGTCGGCGGGCCAAATCAACCGCACCAGTTCATCGGGAGTTCTTTTCAACTTCTCTCTCGACTCCTCAATCGGTATGTCCATCAGTGCGTCCAGCGCGGTGCTGCCCTCGCGAAAGCCCCGGCGGAGACGACCGGACGGCAAACACGGCTTGCGCCCGATGAACAGCGGCCGTTTGGGTGCGTCCAGCGCCGCGGCGAGGTCGTCGAGCGTCGGCCCGTCACCATCAGCGGCCGGCTCCAGGCGCAAGGCAACGGTCACGCGCATATCGGCAAAGTAGTCGCGGTAGCGCAGATGGGGCGCATCGTAGGTATTGGCGCCGCCGGCTCTACCCTCGGGAATACCACGAGTGGTCCAGCCTTGGTCGTTCTTGTTCAGCTTGGCGGTCTGGAAGTCGCGCAGGCGCACGCCGCCGGCCGGCTCCCGGTCAATGCGGGCAGCGAATACCAGCCGGTCTTGCAGCCGCCGGTGTCGCTCCCGCTCGATGCGTCGCCAGCCGAGCGCGTTGGCCAGCAGGCCGGTGAGCATGGACGACGCCGGGAAGTCGCGGATGACGCCGTAGTTGTCTATCGTCTCGCCACCGAACGCCATCAGTGGCGCTTCGAGGTTGAGCAGCAGGTGCCGCATGGCTCACCCGGCCTCGCCGTTCCGGACGGCCTGCGCGACCCAGGCGGCCAGGTCATCGAGGCAGAGCCGCTTCGCCTGGGGCAGGTCGCAGTCGTCAACCGCCATGACCCGCCGGCTCTCCCGTGCGCCATAGGCAGCATCCAGTTTGGATAGGTGCTTGGCCAGGGCGTCCACGGCCGCCGCGGTCCGCGCCTTCACCGGCGTTCGGAAGGCGTTGGCGAGGCTGCGCGGCTGGCGCGATCCGGCCTCAATCAGCATCAGATCGGCATAGCCGTAGGGCGCGGTGGAGCCGAGCTTGGCCCCCGGCGAGACAGTAGCGATCAGATGCACCAGGTGCTCCACTACCTGACTGGCGAGGGTCTTGTCGGCGTTGGCCCAGGCCTCGGCGTCGCAGCCCGTCAGGTTGGACACCAGCCCCGGCACGTCCACGACGACGTAGCCATAGAACAGCCCCGCCGTCAGCTCCATATCGCCGATGTGGTCGGCGCCCGGGTCCTCGTCTACGTCCCGCAGGTCATCCACCACGGAGAAGTAGTCGCTCTCGCTTTCCTCCTGGTGGACGGTGAAGGCGTGGGCCACGTGGATGGCGGCATCAATGTTCGCGCCGGGATCGGACGTGACCATCCGGCCGAACAGGGCGCCGACGAGTCCGCCAGGCAGACTGGTCTGCTCCCGGAAGGCCCGGAAGTTCTCGCGCTGCTCGTTGCGGCGCTGGGTGCTGAACAGCAGTTTGGCGGCCTCAGCCGCGGCTTTGGGATCGTCGTGATGCTCTTTGCAAATCGCGGCGGCCTGGTCACGGAGATATTCGACCTCCGCGTGGCCGAGCAGCAAGGGTTGCCGGCCGCTCCTGTCGGTACCTTTCTCGCCGTACACGCCCTTCTGGAACTCCGCCTCGACGCCATCCAACACGTCCTCGGGGACGCCGTTCGCCTCCCGCAGCGGCTGGATCACGCTGCGCGTGACCACCTCGCGCGAGCGGATAGCGTCCGCGGCCCCATTGATATTGTGGAGCGCGAACTCGTCGTCCGCCACGCGCCAGTGTCGCTTGAGGCACTGAGACGAGACACGGGTTCGCACGGCATCGCCGAACGGCAGTCGCTTGGCGAGACCGCTGTCGTCGCGGTTCAGCAATGCTGCCGGGTACGAGTGCAGGGTATGGATCTGCAGGAATCTTGGGATAGTCACTTCATGCCTCCTTACTCTGTGTTCGCTTCCTAGTCTTGCGGACGGCTCGCGCGGTTCTCCGCCCAGTAGTAGCGCCGCGCTATGTCGCGGCGAACGTAGTCCGCTCGCTCCTCGTTGTAACCATCATCGAGGATCAGTTGAGCCATCCGATACCAGTCGAACGCGCAGCCTTTGGCGCCCAACATGCGGAACATGCGCGCCAGCAGCGTCCGCAGCATCGGGCCGCGCGCAGTCAGCAGCCGGTTCAGGCGCGACTGACTGTAAAACTCGGTCGCTCTGCTCCGGTCGTCGCCGTAGAACAGCGCCACGCCAATGGGCGTATGCCGGTCGTGCGCTGATCGGCTCATGGCATCGCTCTCTGCGGTGCGGGTCATCAGCGCCAAGCCGTGCAGGACCAGCGCCCACTTGTGTTCGATAGCCGGACTGCCGAGCAAGTCGTACTGCGCCATCAGCCACCAGAAGACGGCCGCGTCCGGCTTGTCCGGGTCCATGCGGCGCAACTCGGCCAGGTCGCCGCGCGGAAAATCCTCGGCTGCCAACTGACGGGCAAAGCCGACGGCGACCTCACCCCATGGGCGGCTCTGCACTGGCTGGTCAGGGAGTTCAGCCGTCGTTTCGGTCGTCACTCGCTACCTCCTTCTTGGGGGGAATAGCTCTGGGAATCCGTCTTTTGGCCCACGGATTCGCCCCTCGAATACGCTGTCGGCACGTACCCTAGCCCGGTAGCGTTGGATGGCCGGACAGGGCAGGGAATCCTCAGCATCCCGGAGAATCCGCCGGGCGTGGTCTATCACGCCGTCCTTATCATCGTTCTTCAGCCAGCGGTGGCGAATACCCTTCCGCTCGGACTCGGCGGCCTCGAACTCCGTTTGCAGGTGATGGAAGAAGTCACGGTCAACGATCTCGTCGAGCTTATTGGCCCAGGGGTTGGCACGGTCACGCTGTTCGTCTCCGACGCCCTCGGTCTTGCCGCCCGCGGCGAAGGTCCAGATAGCATGTCGCAAGATGCGCTGCACTTTGCGAACATCCTCGACGCGTTCGCTCGCGATCCGGCCTAGTTCTTCGAGTCCATCGGCGCGGCTGATAATCGGTATCACCTTCCCCTTGAACGGGATGATCCGCTCGTGATAGCCCTCGGTCTTGCCTTGACCGCGCACCATTCCGCGCGCGACCAGCAGCATGTCCTGCGGCGAGCGGCGCTCGGCAGCGGTCAGCCTGAACAGAGGCGGCGCTTGCCAGTCGGTGGAGAGGTAGTCAACGGTTTTCTTGTAGGTGAAGCCGCCGGTGGGCAGGGTCAGCGACTTGCTCTCCTTCCTGTTGACGGGTGTCCAGGGGTCGCCGCTGAGGCCCTTCAACGCTTTGGCCTCGATGCGGGCCGCTTTGGAGGTAGCGCGGATGACGCTCACCCTTCCAATCGGATCGGCTTGCAACCGGATACGTCGGCAAATCTCGATATAGAAGGGATCGAGGTCGCTGAGGAGCAAGGCCTCAGCCTTTGTCCCATCCCAAGCCTTTGTCCACAGCAGTTGGAATCCGCCATCGCGCGTGAGGTCAAGGTCGAGGATGTTTTCGCGTTGCTCCAACAGCGCCCCAATGTCGCGGCGCACGTGAACCCCCGGCCGCACGGACGGGGTGAGGGTGAAGGCCGGCCGGCACCCCAACCCGCCGTTCATGCGGGAAATCCCGTAGTTGCCCGCGCCGCCAAAGCCCTCCGTGGTTTGGAGCGTAATCAGCGCGAATAGCCAGTCGTTGATTGTGGCCGCCGACGCGACGGCCGATTTGAGGTCGTGGTTTTTCGACGTGACCAGCATGTCTAGCTCGTCGGGCGTCTCGACCGTGCTCTTGTACTCGGCGAGCTTGCTCGGCGCGGAGGCCGGCGGCTGCATGAAGGCTGGCTCGCGGATGTCCGCGACGACCAGCTGCCACGGCTCGTCATCGGGATAGTCGGGTGTGAGGCCGCGAATGAGGTCCCGCCACTCCTCGGCAGCGGCCGGCGGCTCGCTAAGGCCGGCGCGGTGGAGCGACATGGCGCCGAGCTGGACGAGGAAGGCGTGCCAGGCGTGGCGCTGGTGCGGCCGCAGCACCGGGAAGCTGTCTACCCTGTCCGCCATCAGCGCGGCATAGACCTGCGGCAGCGTGGCCGCGACCGTTCCGTCGGCGGTGTTCATGTTGATGAGGGGTTCTGTGAGTAGGTTGAACATGGTTGTCGTCCTTGCTATGGGGTATCCTTAACTAGAACGGATGTCCAGAAGCGAGGTTGTGCAACTACACGCTAACGGGGATTGGGCAACTCATGCACCGGCTTGTCGTCCATGGTTACTTGCGCTCCGGTCCCATCCCGGCCCGGAGCGACCACTACCTGAAACAGCACATCCTCAGTGATGACCGAGACGCATAGGGATTTACTTACTTGAGTGACCAGCCGAAGGTCATCCAAACTGGTACAATCGGACGGCCACAGGCCATAGGGATAAGTGCGGTAGGTGGGACTCGAACTCACACGGCCACAGGCCACGTAGCTCCTGACTACGCGCGTCTACCAATTCCGCCACTACCGCGCGAACTCCCTAACGTCGGAATCCTTCATTGCCCTTCAAAGGTTCATTGTATAGAATGGGAGCGCGATGTGTCAAGCACTCCCACTGGTTCCCCGCAGACAGACGCGGGGGTAGACCACTTCGTAGGGCGATGCTCACACATCGCACATTGGTTCCCCCGCACACGCGGGGTTGCGGGCGCCGGGGCTGTGCCGGCTAGAGTCGGCGCAGCCCCCGGCGGTCGTAGCGGCAGCGTCGCTCGCCAAGGGGGAACTCGAATCCGTCACCGTCCGGCGACGGTACTACCGACTCTGGTTCCTTACCGGACGGCAGCCAGTCCATCCGCAACGCCAACTTGTCAATCTGCTGCGAGCTGTCGAACGGGCTGGGCTGCGGGGGATCGAGGATTACGTCTAGCCGGTCGTCGCCGAGGCGCGTGCGTATCCGCTCCTCCTTGCCTGCAAAGGCGATGCCCTGATCGAGGAAAGTCTTGCAGCGCTCAATGACGACATGCTGGCCAGTGACGTTGTCCGCGATTCTCGCGCCCTCGACCTCGTTTGCATGGACAATCCAGTCCTCGCCCATTCCCCGCGTAATGGCTTTCAGCGCGCCCGGATGCGTGGCCCGCTCCACCAGCCGCCGGTTCATCTCCGGGATGCGCCACTCGGGATATTCGTCAATCAGCCGCCGCGTCGCTTCCAGTATCCGCAAGTCCTCGTACACATGGCCGTGTGGCCCCAAGCCGTTCGCGTTCGGCGTGCGCTCCAGCAATGGGGCGAGGTCGTTGTCCGGCGGCGTCAGGACGGTGCAGGCGGGCGTCGTATGGCCGGCCGGCCGGTCGTGGTGCTCGTGCCGATGGAGGCGGCCGATGCGCTGGAGCAGCACGTCCGCCGGGCAGAGGTCGGTAATCAGCAGGTCCGCGTCAATATCCAGCGACTGCTCCAGCGTTTGCGTGCCGACGACGATATGTCCACCGCCGGGCGGCTGTTTGCCAAGCTGCCGTTCCACCTCCTCATCCAGCAACCGGCGGTCCGCGGCGGCGAACCGGCCATGATGCAGCGTTGGCTTGCCGCAGACGGTGAACAGCAGCCCGGCGTCGGCGGGGCCGGCCAGCTCTTCTATCGCTTGCTGGGTATTGATGGCGTAGTCAACGGTGTTGCGAACCACCAGGACCTTTGCACCGGCACGGGCGGCCGTCAAGGCGCGGTGGGCGGTGTCGTCGAAGTCGTGCATCCTGGAAACCGCCGTGATATGGACGCGCTTGCGCTGGTCGTTCTCGTTGGCCGCGAGGACCGCTTCACGGCCGTCTCCCAGTGTGGTGACCGCCGGGTATGCGGTGTTGATCGCGTCATCCAGCGAGAGGGACGGGGCCTCGCTGGTGCGGCGCGGCCGGAAGAGCCAGCGCAAGCGGGCCGCCGAGCCGAGCGTGGCGGACATGAGCAAGGCGTAGCCGCCGGCGCCGATGTGGGCAGCGAGCAATTGCTCCAGAATGGCGCTCATGTAGGTGTCGGAAGCGTGAACCTCGTCTACGACCAAGAGATTGCGCGCCAGGCACGCGGCCCGCATATGGGCGTTCTTGACTTGGAGCGCGCCCAGCATCGCCTGGTCTACGGTGCCGACGGCGATCTGGGCAGCGAGGAACCGCTTGGGGTTCTCGGCAGCCCACGGTCTGTCGCGGTTGTAGTCCGGCAATTCCACGCCGGCGGCATCCGCGTCAGGTTCGTAGCCGGGGACGGCGAGCACCACGGGCGGCCTGTGCTGTGGCAGCAGCTTGCCGATGAAGCGCTTGACGCGCCCGTGGATCTGGACGGCGGCCGCTCGCGTGGGCAGGGCGAAGTAGAGGCCGTCCACCAACTGTCGCTCGTACATCTTGGCAAAGCGCCAGAGCGCGGCCTCCGTCTTGCCGGAGCCGGTTTCGGACTCGATGATGACCAGCTGCTGATCCAGCGGCGTGCGCTGTGCAGTCGCTTGGATGGCGTTCGGCGTGGGTGAACCGGGTATGTCGAACAGCTCTCCGAACTCCGGTACGCGAGTAAAGCCGTTCCGCTGACCGAGTAAGTCCAGCCCTATCGCGCCGATGGCCTGCTTCGCCTGTCGCTGGGCCGCCTCGAAGTAGTCGTCCCGGTGTTCGTCAACAAACGGGAACCAGTCCTCGTTGGAGCCAATCCAGTCGGCCCAGTTGCACAGTCCCAGGAACATGTGCTGGAAGGCGGGAGCGGACGGCAGTGGCGGGGCACCAGAGTCGAACGCCGCCGGGAACCATTGGCGCACCAGCTTGCCGATCCGCGCGACGCAGCGGCGCGGGTGAAGCTCGCCAAAGGAGCACCAGACGCGCGCGTTCTCCGACCGGCTGTCATGCAGATTCAGCGGCTCACCGTGATGCGACAGCGCCGCGACGAATAACGCACACGCGGTCACGCCGCCATCGCTATCCCAGGACAGAACGTCATCATCCCATCCCAGCGCCTCGAAGAACCACGCGGCAGTTTCCCCGTCCCTGCCAGTAAGCACGGGTACTAGGTCTGCCGTGTGTCCGGTGCGCGGTGGTTTCCTCTTGTTCGACAGGTCTTCCGGGCGCCAGATTCGCGCCTGGAAGCCGACGTTTACCTTGCCGATATCGTGCAGGGCAGCGAAGACAGCCAGACGCGCAGCGGTTGCGTCGTCGAGGTGGTCGAAACCAGCGGTCCAGGCCAGCCGGTTCCGGATGATCGGTTGGGCCAGCAGTGCCTCGAAGCAGGCGCCGACATCGGCAAGGTGGTACTCGAGCAGGTGAATGTCCTCCGGACCCCGTTGCCGGCCAGGGGCCGCCTTGGCCCAGAACAGCCTGGTGTAGGCCGGTGTGCCCTCTACCCGGCCGACCACGGATTCATTACCTCAATCCCACAGCCGGCAAAGTCATCCACATCCCGGGTCGCAACCCGTGCCCCTCGGGAGCGGGCAATCGCTGCGATCTGGCAGTCGGCCTGATTGATCGGCCGGCCAGCGGCACGGCGATCCGCCGCGATCACCGCGAATGCTCGGGCGGCCGCACTGTCGAAGGGCAAGATACGGTCGGCGAATAGGACACCGAAGGCACGCTCGGCCGCGGCAGCCAGACCGTGCCGCCGTCTTCCACCGGGCAACAGTGCGATGCCGCTGCGGATCTCCGCCTCAGTGACAGCGGTCACGAATAGGGTGCTCGCCAGCTGCTGGTCCAGCCAAGCAAGGACCTCCGGCTGCGGGTAGTCCCGCATCAGTTCCGAGACAACATTGGTATCCAGAACGATCATCACCGTTGGCTCAGTCGAACCGGGGCGGTTCCCGCATCGGTTCCCGCGGCGGGATATCCAGCTCTACGCTGCCGAAAGGCTTGAAAAGCTCGTGGATGGCTGTACCGAGGTTTCTTACGGGGGCTTTCTCCTGCCCGAGCGCGGCTCGCAGGATGTCATGCACCTCCTCTTCCAGGGAGTGGCCATGCTGGGCCGCCCGGCGGCGGAGGCGCTGCTGTAGGCTCTCGTCGAGGTTACGGACCGTGATACTGGCCATGCTCGTACCTCCGTCTGTCAACTCATTCCATCGTACCACGACTGCACCGCAAGCAATTGGCCGGCCGAAGGCGGCGGGCGTCGTAGTCCAGAATGGAGAGCGGATTAGGGGTTCCGCGAGTATGGGTAGTGTTGCCTCACTCTCTCCGCTCGCCTATAATTGCCGGGCGCAATGACCGGGGCGCTGGGCTTGGGAACCTACAGGGGCACCACCAATTCAAACGTGGTACTGCGTACAGTCCCCTCAGGCCCACCAGAATGTACTGTACTGCGAACTCGCCCATTCAGGGCGATCTCTGCGGCGTCCGCTCCACCTATCGGAGAGTCTTCCGGCGTGGGTATGGAGTAGACGATGGCGGCCCTGCCGGGCTTGACCTCGATCTCCTTGACGAAGGGCCGGACGAAGACCCTGGTCTCCGTCAGTTCGCTGGTCTTCAGGAAGTCGCTCATCTCCTCGGCGAAGGCGGCGATGGTGTCGGCGCTGTCGAGGAACTGCCGCCGCTCTGCCAGCAGCCCTCTGGCCTCCTCTGCGGCGACCTCCAGCTTCTCCTTGCGCTCCCGGTGCTCCCTGATGCGCTCGGAGGCGTCGGCCATCTCGATGTCGGTGGTCTCGATGACCTGCCGGATGCGGCCCAGCCGCCGCTTGGTCGAGGATGCCCCGGAGAAGGAGGTCCACCGCGAGCGGCTGAATACCACCGTGGTCGCCCTGGACCTCGACGACGGCGAGATCACCGACATCGCCGCATAGCTCAGACGGCTCACTCTGAGCCGCAACACGCAGCAGTCGCTGTTCTCTGAGCTGAGTTCATGGCCGAAGAGCCGGTCAAGCCCAAGGGCCGAAGCCGCAAGGCCCAGCCTACGTCGATGTCCATGTTCGAGTGGGCGCTGACTCTGGAATAGGAGCGCGAGACGGTCGGCGCGGGGCGCTAGGCCGAATACAGGGGGAGGACACCGCGATGATGCGGTGTCCTCCCCCTCCTGCCCATGTATGCGGCCTTTTTGCGTTTCAGGGTCTTTGAGGCTTTGGCCGAGTATCGGTTGGAATCTCTCACACAGCCCGGTTGGATAATCGGACTGGTCGTGTATGAGAGCGTAAGCGGATTCCAAGCGGTAGGCAGTAATCCAGCGTTTCGGAGTAATCCAGCATATGGGCAGTTCATGGAGAACTACCCGCCAACTATCTTCCAAGCGACACTAGTTGTCTAACACTCTAGCATTGATAGGTAACGGAGTTACGCTTGGTCACAATCACCGTAGGGGTGGGTTTCAAACTCGCCTTATCGGCGTTAGGACACAAATCCTGCATATGCTGTCCATACCACGCCAATCCCGACTGCCCATCATTTCAAAGTTTTTCGTCTACTAGGCCATGTGTGCGGGCCTTTTTCGTTTCAGGGCCTCCGTCCATGTATGCAGCCCTCGCCCGGCCTCGGTGCCCGGTGGCTTCCCACCCGCCGCGCGGGGTGTGATCATCCTGTCTACCAGGATGCCGACGCCGCTCGCCCGGCGGAACGTCTTGCGAGGGGGGCGTGTGTGCCCTCCCTTTTAGGACCCGCAAATCACGACGGTGTCACCGGTGTAATAGACGTGTACAGGAATCTGCACTGGAGTCCGCCGGGTGCTAGAGGGGTCGTTTGCCCACGCTACCAGATAGAAAACGGGGGCCACCGCGGGTCGCATGGTGCCATTCCAGCAAGCACTTGGGTACCGGGGCTGGTTCCAAGGCGATGGCCACGCCGCGGCTAGGGGTGGTGGCCAAGTGCCCCAGAGAAGGATGGCCAACATTGGCCA
This sequence comes from Chloroflexota bacterium, assembly GCA_965238265.1. Taxonomy (GTDB): domain Bacteria; phylum Chloroflexota; class UBA11872; order UBA12225; family JAJDUF01; genus JAJDUF01. The sequence continues at coordinate 1,001,534 of OZ250185.1, forward strand.
CGCCGGAATTGGGGCAAAATGGGGGCCACCGCGCCTGGACACCGCTCCCCACCGCCTGGCGCACGGGCAACCGGAGGCGGTGTGGCGTCTGTGGCAGGTGCTCACGCTGGGTGTGTGGTGGTCGGAGCCACCGCTGACGAGTGGCCACATGGGAGCAAGCACTTTAGGCTGGGAGATGCCGAAGCAGTTGCCACCGCCGGTCGCCCACGAGGGGTACCCCTGCCCCCGGTGAGCAGTGGCTCAAGTATCACGCCTTGCGCTCCTGCACGCCGCTTCAGCAGCCGGGAGGCCCTGATCGAAGTGCGCCACGCGCTTTGACCGGCACCTCAGCCCGCCGCCCATCCCTCCGACAGGGCCTCAGCCTGCTCCAGCACCGTCTGGGTTGCCTGTTCTTGCTTGTCCGGCGGGTAGCCGTGCCGCCGGAGGATCCGTTTGACCAGCACGCGCAGCTGGGCACGCACGTTCTCGCGCAGCGTCCAGTCAATGGTCACGTTCTGCCGCACCGTCTCGACCAGCTGGCGAGCGATATCACGGAGCGCCTCATCACCCAACACCTGGACCGCGCTGTCGTTGGTCTCCAGCGCGTCGTAGAAGGCCAGCTCATCCTCGGAAAGTCCGAGCTGCTCCCCCCGGGCATTGGCCTCCCGCATCTCTCGCGCCAGTTGGATCAGCTCCTCGATCACCTGCGCCGCCTCAATCGCCCGGTTCTGGTAGCGGCGCAGCGTCTGCTCCAGCAGCGCGGCAAACGAGCGGGCCTGCACCACGTTCCGGCGCCGCCGGGTGGCGACCTCACCCCGGAGCAGCTTCTGCAATAGCTCCACCGCCAGGTTCCGGTGGGGCATACCCTGCACCTCGGCCAGGAACTCGTCCGACAGGACCGAGATGTCGGGCTTGTCGAGTCCTGCCGCGGCGAAGATGTCCAGCACCCCCTCGGACGCTACCGCGCGGGAGACGATCTGGCGCACGGCTAGGTCCAGCTCGGCGGCGGGGCGCGCCTCCCCCGCCGCCCGCTTCGCCAGCGCCGCCCGCACCGCCTGGAAGAACCCCACGTCGTCCCGTATACGCAGCGCCGCTTCGTGCGGCACGGCCAGCGCGAAGGCCTGCGACAGCGCGCGCACGGCGTCCAGGCAGCGTTCCTTCCCGTTCTCCTGCGCCAGGATGTGCTCCTGCGCGGCCGGCAGCAGTCCCAACCGCTCCGGCGCCGTGCCGGTCGTCCACTTGGTCCAGTCGAAGCCGTGGAACAGGCCGCAGCAGACCTCGTACTTCTCCCGCAGCGCGGCCACCGCCTCGTCCTGGTCCAGCGCCGTCTGCCCGGTACCGCCGCTCTCCGTGTACGTGGCGAGGGCACGCTTCAACTCATGGGCTAGGCCGAGATAGTCCACCACCAGGCCGCCGGGCTTGTCCTTGAACACCCGGTTGACCCGCGCGATGGCCTGCATCAGCCCGTGACCGCGCATCGGCTTGTCCACGTACATGGTGTGCAGGCTCGGCGCGTCGAACCCGGTCAGCCACATGTCGCGCACCAGCACCAGCCGCAGCGGGTCATCGGCATCGCGGAACCGGTTGGCGAGCGCCTCCCGCCGCGCCTTGTTGCGGATGTGCGGCTGCCAATCGGGCGGATCGGCGGCGGCGCCGGTCATTATCACCTTGATGCTGCCCTGGCCGTCATCGGCGGCGTGCCACTTGGGCCGCAGCCGTATCAGCTCGTGGTAGAGGTCCAGGCAGATGCGCCGGCTCATGCACACGATCATCGCCTTGCCGTCGAGCGCTGCCAACCGCTGCTCGAAGTGCGCCACGATGTCCCGGGCCACCAGCCGCAGCCGGTCCTTGGCGCCGACGAGGGCCTCCAGCTGTGCCCACTTCGTCTTGAGCTGCTCCTTGCGCTCGATCTCCTCGCCCTCGGTCGCCGCCTCGAACTCCGGGTCAATGCGCGGTCGCTCGGCCTCGTCCAGGGCCAACTGGGCCAGCCGGCTCTCGTAATAGATCGGCACCGTGGCCTGGTCCTCGACCGCGCGTTGGATGTCGTAAATGCTGATGTAGTCGCCGAACACGGCCCGCGTGTTGGCGTCCTGCAGCTCGATGGGCGTGCCCGTGAAGCCGACGAACGCGGCGTTGGGCAGGGCGTCGCGCATGTGCCGCGCGTAGCCGTCTACGAAGTCGTACTGGCTGCGGTGCGCCTCGTCGGCGATGACCACGATGTTGCGCCGCTTCGAGAGGGTCGGGTGGGTGTCGCCTTTCGCCTCGGGGAAGAACTTCTGAATGGTGGTGAAGACCACGCCACCGGCCTCCACCGCCAGCTTGTGGCGCAGGTCGGCCCGACTCTCCGCCTGCATCGGCGGCTGGCGCAAGAGGTCCCGGCAGCGGGAGAAGGTGCCGAAGAGCTGGTCGTCGAGGTCGTTGCGGTCGGTGAGCACGACGATGGTCGGGTTCGCCAGCGCCGGCTCGCGGGCGATACACCCGGCGTAGAAGGCCATGGTCAGGCTCTTGCCGGAGCCTTGCGTGTGCCAGACCACCCCGATGCGCCGGTCGCCCGGCGCGCCGCCCGGCCGCTGGCCCGCCCATCCAGCACCTCGGCGGTCTGTCTATCTGCCCGCTGTAGCTCGGCCGCTCGGAGCGTCTCGGCCACCGCGACCCGCACGGCGTGGAACTGGTGGTAGCCGGCCAGCTTCTTGGCCAGCGCGCCGCTGCCGTCGTCCTCGAACACGATGAAGTCGCGGACGAGAGCGAGGGTCCGCTCCGGCGCACAGACGCCTTCCAGCAGCACCTGCAACTCGGGCAGCTGCGGATCAGCCAGGCGCTCTCCGCCGATGGTGCGCCACGGCTTGAACCACTCCCGCCCGGCGGTGAGCGTGCCGAGGCGCGCCTGCGTGCCGTCGGAGACCATGAGCAGCGCGTTCATGGCGAACAGCGCCGGCAGCTCGGACTGGTAGGTCTGGAGCTGCTGCCAGGCGGTCCAGATGGTGGCGTCCTCGTCCGCCGGGTTCTTCAGCTCGATGAGGCCCAGGGGCAGGCCGTTGACGAACAGCACCACGTCGGGGCGGCGGGTGTGCTTCTGCTCGGTGACGGTGAATTGGTTGACTGCCAACCAGTCGTTGGCCGCCGGATCGTCGAAGTTGACGACCTGCGCCTGCGCCCCGCGTATCGCGCCGTCTCCGGTCCGGTACTCCACCGTCACCCCTTCCACCAGCATGCGGTGGAAGGCGCGATTGCGGGCGGCCAGCGTCGGCCCGGACGGACGGGTCAGCCGGCGGAAGGCGTCGTCCAGCGCGTCCGCAGGGAGGTCCGGGTTCAGCTGCGCGAGGGCGTCTCGCAGGCACCGCTCTAGGACCATCTGCCCGTAGTCGGCCCGCTCGGCGCCGGGCGTATCGGGTGCGATATCCGGCCCGTGTGCCACCTGCCAGCCGAGGCCGCGGAGCCAGTCCAGGGCGGCCTGCTCAACATCGGCTTCAACGATGGTGCTCATGGCGTCCGTCCTGCCCCGGACATGACATGGTCATTCCAATTGGGCAGCTGGCTCTTTCGCTGTAGCCCTATGTAGTCGTTGTCACGGTGCCGCTGAACGCTCTTCAATGATGACTTCGCCGTCGGCCCATGTTTCCAGCGTTACGCTACTGTCCCAGAGCAGATCCATTCCAAGCAGCGGGACACTATCCGATTGCAGCACCAGCGCATCAGCCAAGCGTCCGTGCCAGGATACCGTAGCACGGTAGGTATTGAATTCGAATGGCTCCCCATTGGCCAACTCGAAGATTCGATAACCTGCCGAAGGAAGTCCCAACCGCCGAATGGCATCCGGGGGTAGTGTCAAGTAGCCGGTGAATCCGGTGTCCAAGACGACCTCCAATTCTTGGAGGCGGTCCTCGCTGTCCATAACGGCTAAGGTAATCAAGGCTTGTTGGTACTGGTTTACTTTTCCCCTAATCATGGCTTGAACGTCAAGCTCCCGCCGCCCATGCTGTAGGCAGCGCGATAACCGACCCGCAGTCCATAGATGACGGCATCCGACCGCCGTTGCTGCAATCGGCGCGTGGCTGTTGCGTCGTTGGCATCCAACTCGTAATCGCCGGTTTCGATGTCAATGACCACGAACTTGCCGTGTTCCTGCGGCTCCACCAAGCGGCGTATCTTTTCCCGGTAGATCGCCTCGCCGCGAGCGCATGCCTCCTTGGGGCTATAAGTCCGGGTTGTCATAGCATCCTCCCGTTGGCAGTCGCCGATGACGCCGCGTGTAACGGCTCCATACCAGTATACCGGGCGCTAGTTGTCAGACGGTCCGCTGCCGGGCCCCAGCGTCGGCCCGGCCGGGCGGGTCAGCCGGCGGAAGGAGCCATACAGCGCATCGGCGGGAGGTCCGCTCGGCGCCGGGGGCGTCGGGGGCGATGTCCGGCCCGTGCGCCACCCGCCAGCCGAGGGCGGCCAGCCAGTCAAGGGCGGCGGCCTCAACGTCGGCTTCGGTGAGGGTCATTGGCGCGTTCACTGGTTTCTAGCCTTTGCCCACATCAGTGATGACCGTCGAAAGGCTGACATTTTGGCCGTGTACCGATAGGCATTAGGCGGTTCTAGGTGGGAATTCGAGAGGTGTTCGATCAAGGCACCATACAGAGCAGCCAAATGCGTACCTGGTATCGAACCGCCTTCTGTCTCCGCGCCTTCGGCGAAGAACCAGTCATAATCCGATTGTGCAACTTCAACAGGATATTTGTGAATTGAGATGCCTTCCTGCCCATCCATTTTCCCGTAGCATATGATTCCTTTGTTCAAGAGCACCGACATATTAGGCAGCAAACTAGGATCAACCGACGAGAGAAGAGTCATCACTTTTCCGAATTCGAAATCGCCACCATCTATACATAGAAGAAATGCATATAGGCTGTTCAAATATTTGTTCGGGCTGGCTAGCACGATATCATTCATTGATGTGGAGTCCTTAAGTCCTCCATGGAAGGTGTTTTCTACAAGAGGTCTATCCATTCCAGAAATCTGTTGCAAAACGTCATGCAGTTTCTCATAATAACGTTCGGACTGATAATAGGTTGATTTCACCTCACCGATTGCATATACGGAGGTTACGGGTACGTACTCGGTGCCATCTTTGGTAGTCAGCAACGACGGGAGGCTGAAATTGTCGGCGATGATTACATCCAATTGCGGGCTGACCAGATTGCTTGAATCGATGAGGTGACCGCTTGTAACATAGTAACGAGGCGGCAACATACGTTTCAAGTAGTCACGAACCGATTGTTCAACCTGGTTTCCAGCCGCTCTAATGTCTGTGGGGTGAATTCGAATGGCCTCCTCGCGTGCTCGCTGTAGGGCTTCCGCATCCGATTTGAAGATTCCTGCGAGGTTTAGGGTACTTGGCATCTACTTGTCCCTTTATTATACGTACTCACAATGCCCCCACCTCACCCGACACCAGCCTCGGCAACAGCGCATCCCGCAGGTCGGCCAGGGTGCGTGATTCCGTTTTGGTTGACTCCATCTTGTCGAGGATGGAGCCAGCACTCATGGAAAACCAGTCCAACACGTCAGTTCCAGCAGTGGGAATTGCTACTTCAGTTTCACTAACGACCTCTGGACGAACCGCCGGATATGCTGCGCCATCCGCTCGGTGAGCCAGCCACTCAATATTGTCTGGGGCTGTCGCTGCAAGATATACCAACTCCCGGAACCGTGGGTTCAAAGGCCGAAGCACGGCGAATCCGGTGCTTCCCGTCAGACCATCGTTTCCTATAAGTGAGTAAGAACCGTTGCCCGGTCGAACTGTCCCAACTATGGTGTCTCCAGAGCGAAGGGCCCGTTTTGCCCTACTAGGGGCATCCTTCCAAGAAAAATGTTGCGTGGATTCGATTACTCCCCACTTTGTGTTCGCCAAGTCAACGTATTCGATATCTGTGGGGCTATTCGTTCTGGACCAAGACTCAGGGTTGAGATTCGAAAACTCCCCGACCGCCTTCACCTCCCACCCCGCCGGTATCTCCCCCAGCTCCGAGGCCACCAGGCGCTCCGGGAACAGCGCCCACAGCTCCGGCGGCAGGTACGGCGCGCGACCGGCCAGCTTGGCGCGCGTGGGGCCGAAGTCCACGAACCAGTCCTGGAAGAGGGCGCGGGCCATGGCCTCCAGCGTCTCGTTCATCCGGCGGTTGAGCGCGATCTTGTCGTCGAGGGTGCCGAGGACGTGGGCGATGGCGCGCTGTTCGGGGAGGGGAGGTGCAAGTACACTCAACGACTGGATCATTGCCTTCGTAAGGGCGTTTCGAGTTCCGCCTGATCCTGCCCAAGACAAGAGCATGGTCTGTGTCTCAGGACAAGCGAGGAAATAGCGCAGGAAGCGCGAGTCTAACTGGTTTGGGTCTGTCCGAATGATAGCGACGTGCTGGTTCACCCGTGCCGGAAGCACTCCGGGATCAACCTGGCACACACGCGCCACCGAATCGCCGGTAATGTTCAGTAGCACATCATCTGGAAAGACCTCGACGTTCCGCAGGCCGTGCGCCTGTTCATCACTGATATAGGCCAACCCCTCGTGGCTGAACCCAGCATTGTAGACGTTCTGGCTACGAATCAATGCGTAGGGTCCGTCTTCCAGGTAGACATCCCGGCCCCCTCGTGGCGTGGCTCCACTGCCAATTTTGGTGCAGGCATCTCCAAGCACTATTTCCCGCCACTCGCTCGCCGCTGCCGATTGCTCGTCCGTGCCTTGCTGCAACACTACGTAGTCGCGCTCTATCACCGCCCGGAAGCGCTCGGGGATCGTGTGCCAGTCGTGTACGTCCACCCGCATGGGCAGGTCCGATTCCTCAAAGGCTTCCTTCAGCCGACCGAGTACTCCCCACTCCAGCGGTCCCCCGCCGACAACGGCCAGGTCCAGGTCGGAGTAGTCCTTCGCGGTCCAAGTCGCACGGGAACCGAAGGCGCGTATCTCGCACGCCGGCACGTGCTCCGCCAGGATGCGCCGGACCGTGCCGAGGTGGTGCGGGTTGAGGTCAATCATTGCGCGCTTCCAACGCCGCCAGCAGCAGCCGCGCGTCGTGTACGAACTCCCTGGTGGCGCTATAGACCAGCGCGGCCTTCGCCTCGTCGTAGATGTGGGAGGTGACGTTCCTGGCTTCGTGATGCTGCATCCAGAGGTCTACGTCGGGAATGAGCCGATTTTCGGCCGCGAGGCGGAATAGCTGCCGCCGCGTGACGCCATCCGCGACGTCGGGGCCGACGTAGGTCCTCAACCAGCGCGCCATCAACTTCCAGGAAAGCTCGTAGGTGACCTCGAAGTTCTGTATAACGCCGGAGCGAATGCCGTTCCGCTCGACCTCGCTCAACTCTCCCATGCGCGCGTCATTTTCGCTGACCGCCAGCAGGTCTGCGAGCGCTCTGATCGCGTTTCTCAGGTGGTCCAGCTCCAGTGGCATGATCTTCCTCGTTACTCGCGGGCGTGCTCGTCCGCAACCCCCAGGCGTACCATGCTGATGTCAATGGCGCTGGTCATTCCCAAGTCTCCCCGGTCATCGTCTGGTACAGCCCAATGGCATCGTCAACAAAGTCATCCACCAGCGCCAGGGCTTGCTCCGCTTTTTCGCCGCTGTAGTCGTGGGTCGTGTCAATGCGAGCCTGTATGTATTCGTTCCATTGTGGGAAGGGAGACGAGAGCAGATTGTTCGCATCGGCCAAACGGAAGATGGGCCGGGGACTGCGGGGAGCTTCAGCAACGCCCAATTCTTCTTGCAGGTAGCGCCGGAGCACTTTATGCAGCGCATCGTAGCAGGTCTCGAACCGCTGAATCACCGATTCGGCCATTCCCTCATGGATAAATTGCGGCAGCGCCGGGTCAAGGTGTTTCCGATGCTCATGCTGCAATTCCAGGTTCTTGAGGGATTTTCTGAAGTTGCCGTAATCAATCATTGCCGTGCCCCGCTCACGCACTAGAGCCTGCCCGTACTCAGCCGCACCAGGTCTGCCTCAATCTGGTCTCCGGCCTCATAAAGCGGTGTCCTAGTCGCCTCGACCGAGCGCCGGAAATAGGGATTCTTGATGGCCGAGCCGACCACCAAGTCCACCGTCCGGCCAAACAGCCGTTCCAGCGCTTCCCGCAGGCCGAAATACGTGTCGAAATACGCGCCGGTCGGCAGTGGCCGGAAGGTGACGACGAAGTCGAGGTCGCTGTGCCCCGGTCAGTACCGGCCGGTGGCGGCCGAGCCGAACAGGTCGAGCCGCCGGACCCGGTAGCGCCGGCAGAGCTGCTCCAGCTCGGCGGCGTGCTCCGCAATCACCGGGATCATTGCGAGTGCTCCTCTCCCATCAGCTAAAGATAGCCTAATCGGGCCAGGTTGGTCGCAATCGCCGCGTCCAGCTGCTGCGCCTCGGCTTGCTGCTCCCGCCACTGTGCCGTGAGTCGTTGCATCTTCGCCGCGAACGGCTCGCCGTCGTCCTCCAGCGCCGCGGCGCCGACGTACCGGCCGGGGGTGAGGACGTGGCCGTGCTTGCGGACCTCCGCCAGGTCCGCACTCTTGCAGAAGCCGGGCACGTCAGCATATTCGCCCGCGCTCTCCTCACCGCGCCAGGCGTGGTAGGTAGCGGCGATACGGGCGATGTCCTCGTCCGTCAGCTCGCGGTGGGTGCGATCCACCATGCGGCCCAGCTGGCGAGCATCAATGAAGAGCACCGCGCCGCGCCGGTCGCGGAACTTCCCGTTGCGCCGGTTGCGCGCCAGGAACCAGAGACAGGCCGGTATCTGGGTGGAGTAGAAGAGCTGACCCGGCAGCGCGATCATGCAGTCCACCACGTCGGCCTCGATCAGGTTCTGGCGGATCTCGCCCTCGCCCGACTGGTTCGAGGACATGGAGCCGTTGGCCAGCACGAAGCCGGCGGTGCCGGTGGGCGCCAGGTGGTGGACCATATGCTGCACCCAGGCAAAGTTGGCGTTGCCCACCGGCGGGATGCCATACCGCCAGCGCTGATCTTCCCGCCGGCGCCCGCCGCCCCAGTCGGAGACGTTGAAGGGCGGATTGGCCAGGATGTAGTCGGCCTTCAGGTCGGGGTGCCGGTCACTGTCGAAGCTGTCGCCGTAGGCGATCTGACCCTCGATGCCCCGAATGGCCAGGTTCATCTTGGATAGCCGCCAGGTGGTGTAGTTGGACTCCTGGCCATAGATGGAGATGTCGCGCCGGGCCTGGCCGCCGTTGCCATTGCCGGAGGCGTGGGCGCGGATGAACTCCACCGACTGCACGAACATGCCCGCGGAGCCGCAGCAGGGATCGTAGACGCGGCCGCGGTACGGCTCTAGCATCTCGACCAGCAGCCGCACGACGCTGTGGGGGGTATAGAACTCGCCGCCCTTCTTGCCCTCCGCACTGGCGAACTGCGACAGAAAATACTCGTACACGCGGCCCAGCACGTCGTTGGCGCGGGCAACTGCGTCACCGACCCGGACGTTGCTGATGAGATCAATGAGCTGGCCAAGCCGCTGTTTGTCGAGGTTAGGACGGGCATAGTCCTTGGGGAGCACGTCCTTGAGCGCGGAGTTGTCGCGCTCGATACCGGCCATGGCGTCGTCCACCAGCTGGCCGACGGTGGGCTGCCGCGCCTGATTTTTGAGGTGTGACCAGCGTGCTTCCGGTGGCACCCAGAAGATGCCCTGGGCACGATACTCGTCCGGGTCCTCGGGATCAGCGCCTTGGTCACGCTCGGTCTCCAGTTGCGCGTGGGCCTCCCCGAAGGCGTCAGAGATGTATTTGAGGAAGATCAGACCCAGGACGACGTGCTTGTATTCGGCAGCGTCCATGCTGCCGCGCAGCGCGTCGGCCATCCGCCACAGCTCGGCCTCGTAGCCGGTCGTGGCGCTATTGCCCTCCCCGGTATTGGCTCCGGAGCGCGTCTGCCCCGGCTGTCCTCGTATCATAGGCCATCTCTCCCCGCAAGCTCCAAGCTGCCCTGCAACCGGGCAGCTAGTATAGGTGGATTCTACTATCAGGTTGACGGGCCGTGGTCATGGTGCTCCCCTCCCGCGCCTGGTTGCAGCCATTTCCGGCTGCCTCCGCACAGCCCCGACCCACATGGTCTTGAGTGCTATCCAAGCATATGCGCCGAGACATCTCCGGTCAATGCGAGCTAGGCGGTGCTTCCCAGCAAAGCTGGTGGGGCCTATGTGCCTTCCCAATGCAACGAAGTACGGCGCTGATCTAGTTCGACAATGACCTTGGCAAAGAGGAATCCGTAACGCTCAACGCTAGGATAGTCCTGCGGCTCGCCATTCACACGCAGCGTCAGCGGGCATCCCCGCGGCCTATGCACAAGGATGCAGGCATCCTGGAGCTGCGTCTCCGCTGTAAGGTGGATGCTGTGTCTGTCGTCGAAGGTGAACCGCACGGCGCGGCGTGCTCGCTCCCAAGCATTGATCTCGTAGGACTGCCACCACGGCAGCCCGCGTGTGCTGACGAGCTGTACGAGGTCTGTCATCGCAGTTGGTACGCCTGGACGGAGGACATGGTTGGGGTGGAAGAGATAGTGTGCAATACCGTAGTGTCGCTGCACGCGGTCGAGCAGTAACGGGCCTGCTGAGTAGGGCGCGAGCCAGCCCGGCCGGGCGTCAGGATCACTGACCGGGTGCATGAGGTCTTGGGTCAGCAGATTCACTTCCAGTACGTCGCTGCATACTCCCGAATCCGGATCCATGGGAAACCAGGGATGGGAGCTCCCCACGAGATACCCCGTGTTGCCGCGCCGGTTTGGACCCTTCGTTTGATCAGTAGCGACGCCAAGTTTGGTGAGCCAGTGGAAGAACTCCAAGTACCCTTCCCAGCGCAGACCATGGTTCTTGTTGGTGATTACGGCATCCAGCCCAGCTTCCTGTTTAAGGTACGACCACTGGAAGCGTAGGTCCTCAAAGCGCCACCGCGTATGCTCCATCTGGGTGCGCGCATCGAAGTGGAGCGCGAGCTCGCTCCCCGAGGACCGCACGGCGTCGTAGAACTGGCGGGTGTAGCCGGGGTAGAGGATGCACCAGGTTGACTTGATCCCGAGCTCCTGCACGCGCTCGAGCATGTGCCACGCCTTCTCGATCTGGTTGCCATCGGAGTCATGCGAGAGGTGCGCGATCGCTGTGAGGTCACCGGGCCAGTACCACAGCAGTGGAAACACCGCGCGGGCGTGCGTGGCGCAATAGAAGACGCTGCGCAGGAGAATGGCGCGCAACTCATCACCAATCGCTTCCAAGAAGAAGGGGACTTCGGTGTCGTGTGTACGATCCCGGTTCCAGTCCAGCACCATGCCGTCTTCAACGTTGAACCTGCCGTCGTCAATATCGGCAGTACCATCCGGAGCAGGCACGCCATCCTGAAAGATGGGAATGCCTTGCAACATGTGCAGGATACACCAGGGCAAGTCGGCGGCCGTAAATAGAACAAGCCCCCGGCCCTGCCGGTGCTCTGAAATCCCCACACCAACCTGTTTGCCATCGGCGTCCGTCAACTCCGCCAGGACGGTTGCGCCAGAAACCTGGGCCGTGGCGGCGTCCCAGACGTGGAGTGAACTGTGGAGGTCGCGGACGACCACGTGATGTGGCTGCGTAACACGCAGAAATCCTTCGTGCAACCCCGACTGCGACTGCACACCACAGAGGTCGTCGAGGCCGCTGGTGCCTCCCAAGGCAACCAAGGCCCCTCCGCTGGCGACGAACCGGTACATCGCTTCTACATCTGGTGGAGAAGTATGGTGAGGGAGGAGGACCACTCTGGTATCGAGGAGCGCTTCTGCGAGACCGGCAGAGTCGATGCGCGCGAACGGGATGCCGGCATGGCCCAGCACCTCCAGGATGTACCGCGAGCGGGGATGGTATGCACCATCCTGCAGATAGACGCCGATGGAGCCGGGATGGCCACGGATCATGGCTGTGTATCTCCTACAGCGGGGCCGCTGCAATGCCCTGGGTTAGCACCAGGCTTCGCGAAGCAGACGGACTGCGGTTTGCTCAATCATTACGCCGGCCTCTGCGGTGTGCCGGCTGTGCGGTCCCAAGTTGACCTCGTAGGCGCCCTCGTCGAAGGCACGTGACGTCGGGAAGTAGCCCTGCCAGTCGTTCGCATAGCCGGCTATTGCCGTGACTGGAATTCTTCATAGAGGTCGACGCCTGGCAGGTCTGGGGTGAACCGAATCTCCTTTTGCCGTTTGTTCCAGGATTCGGGGCCTTCCAGGATCCATATCATGTGTTCAGGGTTAGCCATGAGGTACTTCCTCCGAAGTCTGTATACTGTTCGTGCTATATGGATGTCGTCCCCATGATGAACCTGCCGACGGCTCGCGTGCAATCCCTGGCTACCGCGACGTAAGTTAATGCCAGTCATGGGACGGCGTCATGACTACGCCCGACCGGAAGGCGGCGAGGATCCTGCCCTATCACGTTCGGCGTCCTGTCCCACCTCTAGATACGCGTCCAGTGACCTCCACCACCTAACTCTCCAATTCCCTACGACGCCTGGCGAAGAGGCCGCGCCAGCCGAGGACCTGCACATTCCCCGTTTCGTCCTCAATGATCACGAACACCGTGCCGTCCCGCCCGCGCGGGTGCCGCTTGGCCACAGGCTAGCCAATCACCGTAACCCATTCGTCATCGCCGCCCTTCTCCACTTCCCCGCCGGGAATACGCCGGGACGCAAGCCTGGTCTGACGAACTCCACGAGGCAGCCTCTTGGGTACAATGCGGTTTCCAGTTGCCTCTTGGGGAAGTCAACATGACAGGGGAAGGCTTAGCCTGCCGGCGACCCGGTTTGACCCCAATAAGGCTGCACACACATAAGCTCCCCCATAGGGCCCCCTAGAATTCGCAGTACAACAGTACGCTCTGGCCCACAGAATCAAACTGCTGTGCTCGTTGCATACAAACATCGGAGCAACAGCACCCAAGTATCGGTTAGTCAATGGTCTGGAACTGGAAAGAGCACAATCCCGGCGGATGCTGAACTGAGAGAGGTCGCGAGAAGGACGACTCGGCGTGATCTTTATGCCGAGCCAGCCGACCCTGGTGACCCGGCGTCGCCGCTACTGATGATGCCTAGGATTGGACTGAGGGCAAGACGCACGCCCTATCAGTTCCGGTTCTTCATGTAGGATGGCAAGTTGTCGGGAAATCTGCCAGGAGCCCATCCTCTCAAGATACGATAAGAGACTCGCAGCAACCGCAGTCCATGGGCGTCCGCATCGTCACCGAGAACAGCACCAGCCTGCGCTTTGAGGACAGCCGGTTCGAGAGTGAGTAGCCCGCCCTGCCCTGGCCGCTTCTCCGGCGGCGAGACGGGGTATGATGGCACGCCGGCGGTTCGCGAAGGCGCTTACTACCCGGCCGACCACGGATTCATTACCTCAATCCCACAGCCGGCAAAGTCATCCACATCCCGGGTCGCAACCCGTGCCCCTCGGGAGCGAGCAATCGCTGCGATCTGGCAGTCGGCCTGATTGATCGGCCGGCCAGCGGCACGGCGATCCGCCGCGATCACCGCGAATGCTCGGGCGGCCGCACTGTCGAAGGGCAAGATACGGTCGGCGAATAGGACACCGAAGGCACGCTCGGCCGCGGCAGCCAGACCGTGCCGCCGTCTTCCACCGGGCAACAGTGCGATGCCGCTGCGGATCTCCGCCTCAGTGACAGCGGTCACGAATAGGGTGCTCGCCAACTGCTGGTCCAGCCAAGCAAGGACCTCCGGCTGCGGGTAGTCCCGCATCAGTTCCGAGACAACATTGGTATCGAGAACGATCATCACCGTTGGCTCAGTCGAACCGGGGCGGTTCCCGCATCGGTTCCCGCGGCGGGATATCCAGCTCTACGCTGCCGAAAGGCTTGAAAAGCTCGTGGATGGCTGTACCGAGGTTTCTTACGGGGGCTTTCTCCTGCCCGAGCGCGGCTCGCAGGATGTCATGCACCTCCTCTTCCAGGGAGTGGCCATGCTGGGCCGCCCGGCGGCGGAGGCGCTGCTGTAGGCTCTCGTCGAGGTTACGGACCGTGATACTGGCCATGCTCGTACCTCCGTCTGTCAACTCATTCCATCGTACCACGACTGCACCGCAAGCAATTGGCCGGCCGAAGGCGGCGGGCGTCGTAGTCCAGAATGGAGAGCGGATTAGGGGTTCCGCGAGTATGGGTAGTGTTGCCTCACTCTCTCCGCTCGCCTATAATTGCCGGGCGCAATGACCGGGGCGCTGGGCTTGGGAACCTACAGGGGCACCACCAATTCAAACGTGGTACTGCGTACAGTCCACCTAGGCCCACCAGAGTTTGCCTTTGATGCTCGGACAGAGGTAGGTCCCTAGCCGGCCGTTGTGGCCCGCGGCTCCAAGCGCCTCCTGGCCGCCTCTCTCCAGGCGCTGCTGTCATTTGTCGCTTTGCGGGTCTGCGCTCACGATGATTCGATCCGCACCTGCTCGCCCAGTCCGAGGTCGGCTATAGCCATTATGCCTCGTGCCCAGCACCGTTAGCTCGTCGGTGACGATGCTTATGGGCAGCTCCGAAGCGCTCAAGTTTCCCAGCTGGCCACGAGGTTCGCCCTGACGAACTCGAGGTTCAGCGCCACTCCTAAGCCGGGGCGGTCCGAGACATGCACGTGACCGTCGCGAAACTCAATCGGCCGGTCGAGACACGCCTGGTACTTCGGAATCTGCCCAACGCTGTGCTCCAGCCGGTAGAAGTTCGGGACGGTCAGCATGGCGTGCGCGCCGGCGACGATCTGGATCGGACCGAGCGCGTTGTGAGGGCTGACCGGGACGTAGTAGGCTTCCGCCATCGCTGCGATCCGGCGCAGCTCGCTGATCCCGCCGGTCCAGCAGACATCAGGCATGATGAAGTCAGCTAACCGCTGCTCGAAGATCGGCACGAAGTCGAAGCGCGTATACAGGCGCTCGCCCACGCAGATGGGAACATTGACCTGCTCGCGCACCGAGCGGAGCGCCTGTGGGCTTTCGGGCGGTAGTGGCTCCTCAAACCAACCAATCTTGTACGGTTCCAGGCGATTACACAGCCGAACGGCAGTGGGCACGTTGTAGTGACCGTGTGCATCAATGAGGATTTCGACCTTTGGGCCCACCGCCTCCCGCACCGCGGCGACCAGCGATGCTCCGTACTCTTCTCCCTCTGCGGAAATCTGGCCATCCAGATAAGCCGTGTGGTATGAACGCATCTCCTTGAAGGGGTCGAACTTGAGGGCGGTATGGCCACTGGCGACGGTGCGCTTGGCGGCCGCGGCGTAGTCCTCGGGCGTCTGACAGCCACCAAACCAGCCATTTGCATAGAGCGAGACGGCATCGCGGACCTTGCCGCCGAGCAGTTGATAGACCGGACGATTGAGCAGCTGACCCTGAATGTCCCAGAGAGCGATGTCAATGGCGCTGGCTGCGGCGGTTGGCAGGCCACGCGATCCCAAGTAGGTGAAGCGCCGATAGATCTTGTGCCAGATGCGGTTGAGCGCGTCCGGGTCCTCGCCGATGAGCACCTCGGACAGGAGATGCACCGTGTTTCCAGTGATGAGACTGCCGCCACCGGGATAGTTGGTGCATTCGCCGACACCGGTGAGGCCACCGTCGGTCTCGACCTGTACGAAGGTCCACGTGCGGCCAAACTTCGCCTGCTGGCCGGCTGGATCAATGACATACACCTTGAGACCGGTGATCTTCATTACGTGTCCTCCATGACACAGTGCTAGGTTCCCGTTGCCTCCCGGATAAGGAGCCGATCCTTTTGGCTCCGGCGTATCCGTCGCTCCAAGTCCACTGGGTCCCAGTGCGCCAACAGCGCGCTCCGCAGCTCCTCGCGAATACCCTGATACGCCGGGTCACTTCCCAGGTCGTGGAACTCCCCGGGATCGCACGCCAGGTCGTACAGCTCCACCGGATCGTCCAGACTGTAGTTCAGCTTGTACCGTCCCCGCCGCAGCATCGCCATCGGCCGCGCGACCCCATGCGCCAGATACTCCGAGAAGGCCTCGTCCTTCCACTCCGCTGTTTCGCCGCGGGCCAGTGCGAGCAGACTGTCCCCGTCCAGTGCGCTCTCCTGAGGCGCATCCGCCGCCTCGACGATGGTCGCTACCAGGTCCACCAACGAGACCACCCCGCTGACTCGCCGGCCGGCCGGGACCTGCCCCGGCCAGGCCAGTTGGAGCGGCACGCGCACCGACTGCTCATAGAAGTTGGACTTGCGCCACATCCCATGCTCGCCGGCCAGCTCGCCGTGGTCGCTGAAGTACGCGATCAGGGTGTTCTCGCGCTGCCCGGTGGCCTCCAGCGCGTCGAGCAGCCGGCCGATCTTCTCGTCGAGATAGGTAATCAGGCCGTAGTAGCCCACGCGGCCCCGGCGGACCAGCTCCTCGGGAAACTCGGCGAGGCCAAAGGCTCGCCGCATCCGCTGATAGACAGGATGCTGGTTGTCGAGGTGGCCCGGTGGGATCGTCGGCATATCCACCGCCGCTTCAGGATAGAGGTCCCAGAAGCGCTGGGGAACGACGAACGGGAAGTGGGGCGCCATGAAGGAGACGTTGAGCGCCCAGGGCTGCCGGCGCCGGGCCGGGTCGCGCAGGTAGTCGAGCGCGGCGGCCTCGGCCTGATCGTCCACCTCGATCTCCTCGGTACTGCCTGGCCCCGCCTGCTCCACGGCGCCCCATGGTCGGGGTGCGACGCGCGCGCCCTGAGACCAGTCCCGGATGGGATGGCCTCGTTCAGCGTGCAGGTCGCGGGCCAGCTGCGCTCGGAAGCCGTGCAGCTGGTCCGGGCCGTAGAAATGCTGTTTGCCGGACAGGACGACGTCGTAACCCACGGCCCGCAGCCGGTGTGCCCAGGTGGGAGCAGCGGAGGCGAGGGGCGTGGCGTTATCCCAGGCGCCGATGTGGTGGACGTACCGCCCGGTCATAAAGGACATGCGGGAGGGCGTACAGAGTGGCGAGTTGCAGTAGGCATTCTCGAAGACGACCCCTTCAGCGGCGAGGCGATCCAGGTTGGGGGTCCGGACCAAGGGATGGCCGTAAGGTCCGCTGAACATGGGCGCGTGCTCATCGGACATGATGAGCAGCAGGTTGGGCCGGTCGGTCGTCATTGCCATGCGCCTCGCTCTCTTCCGGTCTACCCGCAGGCTCAACGAGCAGGCTCCGCCCCGGTCTGCGCTGGCGGCAAGTGCATGGTCTCGGGCGGCAGGGGCACCCACTGTCGCGGCTTACCGAGGTGTACCGGTGCTCGCTTGCGCTCTTCAGGATTGGCCAGGTGTGCCGGCCCCCAGTATACGCGCGGCTGACGCTGACGCCGCCCGCCGATAACGCGGGCTTTTTCGGGTCGAGGAGGCCCCGAGAGAGGTTCTAGGCGGTAGGTGTGCGCGACCTCCGTTTTCCAGCGGACGAGCCGCTCGCTTGGCATCGTGACCTTCCGGCCCGTGGTGAGGTCGTGAATCTGCGTCTCGCCCCAGGGGCTGACGACTTGACACGGGCCGCCGACCTCGCTGTGGACCACGATATACGGAATCGTGCCCTGGCGATATTCGCTGGTGACGAGGAAGGCGCCTACAGCGCGCATATGAGCAAAGGCGCCGGTCCACTCCCGTGGTACGGCCGGGAACACTCTGATTCGACCATTGTAGCTCTGGAGCAGCATCTCGTTGACCGCGCCGGCGTAAGCCCACAGCGCGTGACCGTAGGATGGGCCATCGTCTCGCTGCTGTGGATGGAGGGCATAGCCGTTGCAGAAGGTCCCGTTGTGCTTGAGATGCGGGAAGATGCCCAGATCGTACAGGTATGCGCGCGCCGTGTCGCTCAATCCCAGGCGCGCTGCGACAGCTGCCAACCACATCCAGTTGGTGTTGTCCCCGACCATCGGTACGTCGAATGGAAAGAAGGGCACGCCGCGATTGCTCCGCGCCACAGCGCCTTCGAACGTGTACTTTGCCCGCGCGTAGTCGTCGGGTGGACTATCCAACCCCAGATCGCCAACGGGATAGATGGGTGCCAGCAGGCTAACATGAGCAAGTGGAAGGTCGGGCGGCGCACCCTCGTAATCCAGCAAGACCTCATCATTCCGGGGATACCTCGCCAGATGATTGGCGATCTCCCCCCATGTGACGCGCAGATCGTGGTCCACGTCCAGCAGCTCGGCTGCTTCGACGGCGGCTGAGAGCGCTACCTTGATGAACGCCAGATCAATCGTGGGATCGCGTATCCAGAGATCGCCTTGCTCCGGCGAGTGCGATGGATAGATATGGTAGGTGCCTGCGTCGTCGCGCCGGAGGTACCCCTGATAGAACTCCGCCACTCCCTTCAGGACGGGGTAGCCCACCTCTTGCAACCAGGAGCGATCCTGGGAGTAGCGGTACAACTCCCAGAAGATGAAGGCGTGCCAGGCGGACATGCCCATCCAGTAGCGCGGCCACAAGTGGGCATGGTCAATCATGTTCGGGGTCGTAAGTACGGGAAAGCGCACACCATCCACCCCATAGGTTTGACGCGTTCGGGCCCGTAGCTCGTCCAGACCCGAGGAATACAGTCGCCAATACGGCTCGCCTAGCTCTAGGTGGTTGCTGGCAAAGACCGGCCAGGTGTACTGCTGGATATTGATATCGCCGTGATAATTGCCGTGCAACTGCTGCCAGTCATCGAGATGCCACGGCGTCTGGATGGGGGGTGGATAGCGTCCGCGGTTGCAAGAGGCATGGTGATAGATGGCGTGATGCCAGAGGTGGCAGAGAAACTCGTCGCTAAACGAGACAAACGACCGCTGCCAGAAGTTACTCCACCACCGCTGATGCTCCCGCGCTAGTCCGTCGTAGCCGGTCGCCTCAGCCGCGGCCACAAGCTCCCGCGCGGCCCCCAGCGGATCATCGCTTTCATGGGAGGTAACAACGCTCGTCAGCACCGTGACCTCGGGCACGTCCGGTTCGTCGAGGGTGGCTACCCATCCCGTGTCGTCCCGCTCGATGTGATAGCCAGCCCCGACAATCCGCGCCATGAGCACGTAACGCACGCCCTCCGGAAACGGATAATCTACCCAGAAGCACCGCCCATCACATCCGAAGACAGGATTGCCGAGCGTCGGATCGGGTTGCCGATGGAGGGTGACGCTGCGAGCTTGCGGCTCGTCGTAGATATATTCGGACCGACGAGCGCGGGGTGAGTCGTAGCCGGAGACCGGCAGCTCCCGGAACCGCACCAGGAGCACATTGCGCGTGGCGTGGACGAACGAGGTCGTCTGTGTTCGCATATAGCGCTTCTCAAGGTCGGTCGTCAGCTGGGCGCGGTGGAGGGAGAGTCGAGATTCGTACCCGCGTAAGACCATGCGCCCGGCCGGACTACGGAGACGGCCTCGCTCGTCAGTATCCAGGTGGAGGTGATCGGTGATCTCCGGCACACGCAACGACAGCACACCACAGGGCTTAAAGTTGGGCGGCTGGGTGCGGCCGCCGGCAATGGCCTGCTCACGCGCGCGCAGGTCGCGCAGCCCTTCCCAATCTTCCTGCTCGATCAGGCGCAAGACCTCGGCGTGCGTGGTCCACGTATAGTCCCGGTAAGGCGAGCGCAAGTCCCATACGTCAGTCTTCGTAATGCCCCAGGAGAAGCCGCCGGCACCGCCCGGCTGCCAGGCGACCGCGCAGAGATCGCCGTTGCCGAGCGGCAGCCCCGCAGTCCAGCTCCGGAGCGGCATCTGGGCAATCAGCTCATAGGCCGATAGGCAGGAGGCGTAGTCAACCGCAAAGTCTGCACCGGGGAACTCGGTTGTCATGAGCTATTCCACCTACACCGGATTGGTGCTCGGTACTCGGCCCTCAGCTTCCTCTCGTACCGGTTGCTGCGAGCTGACTGCTCAATAGTGCGTCACTGCCTGCTGCATCGTTTCGAGTGCCCGACGCAACTGGTCGCGCTCGCGTCGCAGCTCGCGTAGCTCGCTGATGTGAGCGTCCGGGTCCTGCAACGCTTGGTAGATCACCCGTCCCTCAGCCTGCCGCGGCAGCGGTAATTCCATCACATGGGCAATGGTGACCGGCACATCCGGCGTCCACACGTGGCGCACCTCGGCACCTTGCTTAATCCCCGGACCAGCCATGATGAGCACCCCCGCCACTGTGCCATCGCCGCGACTATAGGTCGGCAAACCGACGTGCGTAGAGCGGGCACGGTCCGGGCCAAGTGGCTCTACCACCGGTGCCTCGTCGCTACGCTGTGCCTGTAGGAGCAATTGAAAGCCCTCCGCCCAGTACCCAGGGGCTGAGACCACGTACAGGTCTCCCATCCGGTCGGTGCCCAGACCGAGGACCGCGGCGTCCGCACGGCGCAGGACCATCGTGATCGGCCGCTTGCCAGTGACCGGATCGCGGATGTCATGGAGCACGTCAATCACTTCGTCGCAGACCTGCTCGTAGTCCTCGGGCGCTACGATTCCCTGCGGATCGCGCCCCTTGAGATTGACGTAGATGAAGCCGGCGGAGAGGTAGGCTCGCGTCCGGCTCCAGTCAATCGCGAGCTGCCCGGTGTCCGGGTCGGTGTGCAGGGCGATAAGCCCCCGCTGATGCAGGAGGTTGTTGACATGGACCATCGAGTGGATCGCGATCTGACCGTGGTCCGAGGCCACGACGACCAGCGCATCATCGCCAGCTTGCGCCACGATGGCGCCGAGCATTCGGTCACACGCCTGGTAGCCACGTAGGACCAGCGCCTCGTACTTGGCCGCCTCTTGTGGATGTGCAGCCGCATAGTCGGGGTCGAGGAAATAGCCGCCATAGCTGTGCTCCAGCCAGTCTGGGACGTGGCTTTGCATGAAGAAGAGGTCCCAGGGCCGGCGCTCCATCAAGTAACAGGTTGCACGGGCGAGCCAATCCATCTGGTACTCGCTGCTCGTCAGCACTGTCTCTTCATCCACCCACCCCAGGCTCTCCTCCTGCCAATCGGGATGAGCGATAAACGGGCCGATGGCTTCATGCAGCTCGGCGCCGAGCTCCTCCGGGTGAGTAAATCCGGCGGTGGGATAGACCTCACTGCAATACAGGCGGAAGCCGCGCGGCTCGCTCGACGCAGCCATCAGCTTGAACCGAAGGGTGCCCTCTCGCGATCCCGTTGGTGTATCGAACGTCTCAGTAATCCACTCGCTCCACTCCCCAAGTCTTGTTGTGGCAACGGGAACCGTCGCTTCACCGGCGCGAGTGATAATGGCTTGGTCGTACGTGCGGTCGGTCGCCGCAGTGAGGAGCACCTCATAACGCCGTTCCGCATGCTCCATGACAAAGTCACGGTAGCCGCGGTGGGTACTGCGCTGGCCGCGGAAGGAGAGTATTGTGTGCAGCGGGGGGAGCGCAGAGTCGACCGCCCCGGCTGCCGCCTCGTCGGCGTGCTCCAGCGCGACGATCTCACTGAGGGGATAGCTCTCGGTCGTGAAGCACCGGCTGGGGCTGATGAGATGCAGGTTGGTGGCTCGCCAGGCGACCGAATGGCCATCCACAACCCAGCCATCGCGGATCGTGGGCGGCCACGTAGCCGGGTACTTCATAAGAATGGAGCGCTTGCCAATGCGCTCGGCTGCGTCCCACAGATGCTCGGCCAGGTGTGCCGTCGAGACAAACGCGTCGTGGATACGGTCTGGGGGTTCGCCGATGATACGAAACTGATTGCCAGTGGCCCCGTGGACACGAGGGAACGTGCCCGTTGCCAGACAGGCCCAGTTGTTCCCAGTATTCGGGGGCATCGCGGGCCACAGCTCGGCGAAGACTCCACGCTCGATCAGGCGAGCCAGGTGCGGCAACTTACCAGCGGCAGCCCACTGCTTGATCTTGCGCGGCAGGGCCGCGTCCAGCCCAACAAAGACGAGCTTTTGTGGTGGCACGACCAGTCACCCTCCTGCGGTGGGTTGTTGCCTACCGATTGCCCTCGTCTCTGCTCATGGCAGTTGAAGCCCTCGACCCTATCCTAGTGGGAGCAAGGAAGCCTCTGCCTCAGACAGACCCAGACCAGGCGGGGGCGAGGAGCAACACAGCTGACCCGCACAGTGCTCATGCTAGAGGTACTTCTGGATGATTGTGTCTACCTTGGGCTTGGTGGCCTCGAGCGCCTGCCGCGCCGTCTCCTTGCCAGCCAAGACCGGTGCGTAGGCGTTGCGAATGGCTGCCTTGGCATCGTTCCAGAAGGGGCCACGCGGTGCCGGTTTAGCCACCTTCAGGGTTTCTATGGAGGCTGCCCGGTTCTGGGGGGGATGCGAGCCTACCCAATCGGCCGACTCGGCCACCTCCCTGTAGGCAGGAATCTGGGCACCGAACCCCATCAGGGCACGCTGACCGACCTCCCCGGCGAGGAAGCTAATGAAATCGAACCCTTCGGGGATATTCGGCGCTCCCTGCATCACCGCAAAGCCACCGGTAGTACTCCCGGAGGCGAATCCGGCTTTACCCGTCGGCAGCTTGTGAATATCGAACTCGAACTTCGCTCGTGTACGCATGTCTTGCACCTGCACGGCGCTCATGAACATCGCGTCTCGACCGGCGTAGAAGAACCGGACCGAGCTTAACTCACCCCGGTCCGCTTGCGTCGGTGCCACGCGATGCTTGGTGTACAGCTCCGCGTACCATTGCAGCGCATCCACGGCAGCAGGATCAACCATCATCCTGGTCGGATCAACGTCGTTGTCGAAGAGCTGGCCTCCCCAGCTCCGGATCATCGGCAGCAGATGAAACTCCCACCACTCGGTCAGCCCAATACCGAAGATGCGCTCGGCCGAACCTTCATCCCCCCGCGTCACACGACGAGCCGTTTCCAGCATCTCGTCCCAGGTCCAGGTGTCTTTGGGCAAGCTCTCTCCAGCCGAGTTGAAATGGGCGACGTTGGACCAGATCATCCCGGTCAACGCAATCCACGGTAGCCCATACAGCTTGCCTTTCCACTCGTAGGCTTGGACGGTGCTGTCGTAGAAGGCCGTGAGGTCATACTTCACCTGGCTGACATAACTATCTATCGCCGCAATCGCACCGGCCGGCACACGAGCAAGAACAGCGCCCTCGCCTGACCGGATGACATTCGGCGGCGTGCCGGCCGCGATCTGCGTGTCGAGCTTCTTCGTGAAGCCCGGCTGGGTTACCTCCAGCTCGACGCGGACTGCCTGCTGCTGGTCATGGTAGAGGTTAATGGCGCTCTGGAACAACTCGGCCAGATCCTGACGCCCGCCTGTACCCCAGGTGATCGTCACCGGCACCACCGCAGCTTTGCCAGCGGCGCCCTGCACGCCTTGTGCGCCTCTGGCGCCCGTTGCACCCTTCTGCCCCTGCGGACCCGCCGGCCCTGGCGGCCCGGCCTGCGGTTTGCCAACGTAGCGCACCGTAGGCTCGCCACAGGCGGCTGCCAGTAACCCTCCTAGCGTGGCTGCTGCGCCTCCGAGGTACCGTCTGCGACTTATGCGTGTCATCCTTCTGCTCCCTCGCTGACACCACTCGCTGCCTTCCTGTACTAAAGACCACTGTTCAACGTTCTCCCGTCGCACTACCTCCTTTTCGGGAACGCCCCTGATCGTAATCTGTACTGGCATGACCGCACTATACCAGTAGTGACAGCATTTGCAACAGTCCCGCTGTGGGCTGTCAGGTGGACAAAGACCTGGTCGTTAGGTACTATTTCCGACACTGGCCCTCGTGGAAGGGGGTGTATTGTGCTGTCTTCCGATGGGGTCAAGTTGCAATTGACCGGCTGGAGGCGGGGAAGGTTAGGATGGGGTGGTTCTTCCGAAGACCGCTTGTGCCGGCCTCCCTCACCCCACTAGCCTCACCCACAAAATGGGGGGATGGGCTTTTGCGATAGCTTCAGGGAATGCACTCGTGCCACCAAGGATACGGGAGTTGGTCCTTGAAGATGAAGGATAGTGCAAAGTACGTCAAACTTGTCGAGTGGTCCGACGAGGACCGGTGTTACGTGGGAAGCGCCCCCGGATTGATCTACGGCGGCTGCCATGGGTCTGACGAAAAGGAGGTGTTCGACGAGTTGTGTGCCATAGTCGAAGAGGTGGTCGCGCTGTACCGAAAGGACGGTAGGCCCCTGCCACCACCGACAGCAGGGCGCGACTACGCCAACAAGCTGCAGCGCGTCGCGTAGCTGGGCGCTAGTTGACCCCAGCTCGTCCCCATTGGCATGAAACAACGTGGCTGGCCGATTTTAATCTTTTCGTCACTTAGTAGGTAGCTGCGATGCGTAACGTTTGGCTGCTTGGTGGGTTAACAACGGTGTTAGCCGTTGTCGCGCTGATTATCGCAATCATTGCCTTGCTCTCCCTTTCAAATGCGCCTCCGCCGGGCGAGTCCGACCCCGGCGGCTACACCGTTGACCTGGTGCGTCAGGCTTTGCGGCGCTATGACGCCGAGGGTCGAGAGGCGACCCTCAACTACTATAATTCCCCGGATAGCGTGGAGGGGGAATGGTATGTCTTTATCGTAGATGAGCATGGCAAAGTGGTAGCCCATAGCAACCAAGCCCTGCTGGGCCGGGACTTGAAGGGTGACCTCGGCGTGGACGTTGCCGGCTACCGGTTCGGCGACGTGATGCTCGGCGCTACCGAGGAGGGCCTATGGGTAGATTACGTCTTCCTTAATCCCACCACCGGCGACCAGGAGGTCAAGCATTCCTGGGTGGTCAAGCACGATGGGCTGATTTTCGGCTCCGGCTGGTACCAGGCCCTACCCAGCTCACCCCTGGACGTTACCAAGGCGGAACTGGTATAAATCGGGTTGCAGCGCGTCGTGTAGCTGCGCGATAGTTGACCCCAGCGCGCCCCCCCATCGGCAGGAAGCGACATGGTTGCACAAATAAAGGCCGCAGGAGAGATGGCAATGCGTAACGTTTGGCTATTCGGCGGGTTGGCAACGGGGTTAACCGCTGTCGCGCTGGTTATCGTAACCATCGTCTTTTCTCCTCTTCCGACGACTATAGCGTTGACCTGGTGGATCGGGAGCAATTCACGGTAGACCTGGTGCAGCGGGCGTTGGAGCGTTATGACAAAGAGGGCCGGGAGGCCACCCTCAAATACTACAACTCCCCGGAAAGCGCAAATGGGGAATGGTACATCTTTATTGTCAATCTCGATGGCAACGTGGTCGCCCATGCCAACCAAGACCTGCTGGGCCGGGATTTGCAGGGTGACCTGGGCGTGGACGTGACCGGCTACCGATTCGGCGATGTGATGCTCGGCGCGACCGAGGACGGCTTGTGGGTAGACTATGTTTTCTTCAATCCCAGGACCGGCAAGCAGGATGTCAAACATTCCTGGGTAATCAAGCACGATGACCCGACTTTCAGCCCCAACTGGTATAAATAGGGCCGGGTACGTTGACGTAGGCTCGCCCCCCGTCGGCATGAGGCGCTATGGTCGCTCAGATAGAGGTCGCAGGACTCTGGAAGGTATTCGGCGCGAAGCCGGAGCGCGCACTGCAATCGGAGCACGCTGCCAAGAGCCGCGCTGAGATCCAAGCGGAGCTGGGCTTGGTGGTGGCTCTGCGGGACCTGTCCTTCAGTGTGGACAGAGGCCAGATCTTCGTCGTCATGGGGCTGTCGGGCAGCGGCAAGTCAACGCTGGTGCGCTGTCTCATCAGGCTTACCGAAGCCACCAGGGGACAGCTCTACTTCGACGGCGAAGACATCCGTACCTACTCGTCCGCCCAGCTCACCCAGTTTCGCCGCGGGAAGATCGCGATGGTTTTCCAGCACTTTGGCCTGCTGCCGCACCGTCGGGTGCTGGACAACGTGGCCTATGGCCTTGAGATACAAGGCATGGACAAGGCGGCACGGTACCGGGCGGCGGCAGAGGCCATCGAGACGGTGGGACTCAAGAGCTGGGAACACTACTACCCCCGGGAGATGAGCGGTGGCATGCAGCAGCGCGTCGGGATTGCCAGGGCGCTAGCGGTCAATCCCGAAGTGCTGCTCATGGACGAGCCGTTCAGCGGCCTCGACCCTCTCATCCGCAGAGAGATGCAGGACGAGCTGCTCTCGCTGCAGACGGAGCTTCGCAAAACCATCGTCTTCATCACGCACGACCTGAACGAAGCCCTGAAGCTGGGCGACCGCATTGCCATCATGCGGGACGGGCAGATTATTCAGGAAGGCTCGCCAGAGGAGATTGTCACACTGCCGACCGACGACTACGTGACCGAGTTTGTCCAGGACGTGTCCAGAGCCAAGGTCATCCAGGCAAAGGCCATCATGCAGAAGCCTGGCGTGGTCGTGTACGAACAACAGGGTCCCCGCGTGGCGCTGCACACCATGCAGAGTCACGGCGTTGATGCGGCGTTCCTGATCGGGCGCGACTCCACCTTGCGGGGGTTTCTCACGGAGGACCAGGCCAAGGCCCTCGCCGCCCAGCGCCAGGGATCGCTGGAAGACGCACGGATCACCCCGGCGATGACCACGAACCCCGACACCTATATCGAAGAGATCATCCCGCTCGCAGCGCAGACCGAATATCCGATCGCAGTGGTTGCCGATAACGGGGGGCTATTGGGCGAGATTCGCCGGGGCGCCCTGCTGACCGGTCTGTCGGCAGGCAGTGAGGAGAGCTAACATGGCCCAGGCCGAAAACGCGCAATCCGGTACGGCAATCCCATCACCGCGCAGTACGCTCGGCACCAACCGGACTCTCCACCGTCTGCTGGCCGGGTTGGCGGTAGTTGTCATTGTGCTGCTAGCCAGCCTGTTGCTGTGGGGCACCGAGATGGAGTTCCCCACCACTGTGTCTAGCTCTACAGTCCAAACTTCCGGTGGTGGCACCGTCACACTGGAGAAAACGGTCCGCGAGGTCACGGGCGGCGCCATTGACGATGCGGTCACGTGGCTGACGCGCGAGGGGGACTGGCTGTTCGAGAGCCTGAGCACGACCGTCACCTATGCGCTGGTTCGCATCGAGAACAGCCTGAAGTGGGTACCCTGGCCCGCCATCGTGGTGGCTCTCGCTCTCCTTTCCTTTGCGGTGGGACGATGGCAGCTTCTGGCCTTCACGTCCTTTGCGCTGCTCTTCGTCGGCTTCATGGACCTTTGGGAAAACACCATAGACACGATTGCGCTCATGGTGGTGGCGGTGGCGATTGCGGTGGCCATCGGCCTGCCCTTGGGTGTGTTGGCCGCCCGCAGCCAACTGGCCAACAACCTGATGCGCCCATTCCTAGACGGCATGCAGACCATGCCCAGTTTTGTCTACCTGCTCCCGGGAATCCTCTTCTTTGGCTTGGGGAAACCGGCCGGAATCTTCGCCACCATCATCTACGCCGTCCCCCCGGTCATCCGGCTGACCAACCTGGGAATCCGGCAGGTGCCCTCCGAAACGGTTGAAGCCGCCCGGTCTTTCGGGGCATCGCCACTGCAGATACTCACCAAAGTTCAGATTCCGATGGCCTTGCCCACAATCATGGCCGGCATCAACCAGACGACGCTGATGGCGCTGGCCATGGTGACCATCGCCAGCATGGTCGCTGCCGGCGGCCTGGGCGATAACGTGCTGCGGGCGCTGCAAAAGAACCAGCCGGGCAACGGAGCAATCGCCGGGCTGGCCATCGTATTCCTCGCCATCATCATGGACCGCCTCACCCAGTCGGTGGCCCGCAAGCGACAGGAAGCCCTGAACGTCGGCTAGCAGCAAACGACCATCACCTACCCCCTCCAGCAGTAGCAACATGGGCGACTTGTTGCACGCCCCCCTTTTTTTGACAGCGTTAATCGGCGCTGATACACTTACCATCGTAGCTGCAGAGTTGCGTGACCTGTCCTGAGTTAGGGAGATACCATGTACAGACTATTCGCACTGATGGCGGTGTTGCTCGCTACAATCTCCATCGTTGCCTGCGCGGACTCCGAGCCGGAGACCGTCGAGGTGACAAGAGAAGTTGTCGTCGAGGTGACGCCTACGCCAGCCCCCAAAGAGACCATCATTTTCAGCGACCTGAACTGGACCAGCGCCCAGGTCCAGAACCGCATCGCGCAGTACATCGTCGAAAAGGGCTACGGCTATCCCACCGAGGTGGTTTTCGGCGCCACGCTGCCGCTGTTCCAGGGCCTGCGCCGGGGCGACAGCCACGTCACCATGGAAATCTGGCTGCCTAACCAGGACGAAGCCTGGATGGAAGCACAGGCGGCAGGCGAAGTGGTTTCCGTAGGCTTGAGCCTGGGCAAAGATTGGCAGTCGGCTTTCGTCATCCCGAAATATCTCCAGGAGCAATATCCCGATCTGGACAGCGTTGAAGACCTGAAGGACGACAAGTTCAAGAAACTGTTTGCGACCACGGAAACGGGCGGAAAAGCGCGCCTGGTGTCCTGCGTCATCGGCTGGGTCTGCGAGGAGGTCAACGCCAAGCAGATTGATGGCTACGACCTAGCAGGCCACGTGCATGTGATTAATCCGGGCGACAGCGCGGCGGCGAACGCCGACCTCTACGGCGCTTACGAGAAGAAGGAGCCGTGGCTTGGCTACCAGTGGGGTACCAACGACCCGGCCCTGGTCCTGGACCTGGTCCGGCTCAAAGAACCCGACTATAGTGACGAATGCTGGTTCACGACCAAGGCGTGCGCCTACGAAGACGCTACCATCCTGATTGCCGTGCATCCTGAACTCCCGACTAGGGCTGCCGACGTGGTAGAAATGCTGCGGGCGTGGGACTTCAACATCAGCGCCTATAAGGTGGTCGCCGCCTGGCAAAGCGAAAACCCGGATGCCGACACCAATGACGCCGCCCTCTGGTGGCTGAACAGCAATGTCGACACTTGGAAAGGCTGGGTGCCCGCCGAGGCCGCCGAGTCCATTCAGGCCGCCCTCGCTGCCAACGAAATCCCCGCCGGCTGGCCCAAAGAATAAGACCGGCCGGACCGATGCCGGCACTGGTCATTGGCTTAGGTAGAAGCCGACAGGGCTATCCCCGCTATCCCCGAGGGTAGCGGGGACGTCTCATTACCGGCCTAGCAGCGGATTCACGCCCCTGACATTTACTCCATAGTCATAGACCAAATCTCCCCCGGTCATCCCGGATAAAACCAATCCGACTATGCCAATCAAAACGACGGCCAGATAAAGAGGCGTTGTGCCAGCATCCGCTCCTTTCCTGCAAGAAATCCAGCGCCAGATTGTCAGTGCGGTGAAGAACGCGGTAACGGCAAAGCTCCAATTTTGATGCACCTCGATCACGCCATGTGGCTCGGTTTCTTCATAGGGAAAATGAGAGATAAGGCCGGTTACACTGGCAATGAGCGCTCCTAGTGTGCCGGTCCACAGCAAAAGCCAGGAGGTGTGCTGCAAGTTGGCACTGGATTTGATGTGCATTGCAACACTCACCCCGGCACTCACAACGAGGAGCGCGATTGGGAAATGAGCAGCGATAGCGTGCAAATCCTGAAGCGTATCGGTCAGTATTTGCAACATTTCTATCTCCGCGTATGCCGAGAGCTGCTCTGCGTCAGGAGCTACCGCATTCTTTAGACGTCCACCACACGCCCCGCTGGCAGGTGGGTGAGGCGGCCTTCAAGACTATCGTGGAGGCGGTAGTGCAGCAGCCACTCTCCGGCTTGGGGATCACGTACCTCAGCGGTCGTGTCAACCACGGTGGTTAGCATCGCCGCCGGCCAGTCCGGACTACCATTCAGCAGGGTGAGGGCCCACGCGGCGAGCACCGTGGCCTCGTTTCCTTGCACATAGAGGCGTACCCGGTCGGCCGCGGACCAGCCGGGGTGAAACGTCGCCAGCAGGAGTGTCGGGTAGCCGGCGGCGTTGGGCCACTCCACTACACGGGTGCGCGGGCTGACCGGGAGATCGCGGATCGTGGCGATGTCTACGGCCGGGAAGGCGACCCCGAGCACCATCAGGCCGATCTCGTAGAGCGCCTGCGGCTCGGTGCCAGCTAAGGGCTGCACGCGCAGCCACCCGAAAAGCTGGCGCCAGGCGTCAGGAGCAAACCCGGCCACGGCATCGCAGGCGCCCGGTGTAGCGAAATACGGGAACAGCCGCGGCCAGCGCGCCGTCACCGCGCGCAGCATCTCGGCCAAGACTTCCGGTCCGGCCATGTCAGCGACATCGGGCCGGCGGCGCTGATCGGCGGCGCCGAGCCGACGCGGTATGGCCTCGGTCGCTTCCAGCCACAGCAGCGTATAGAGGGCAAACGCGGCGTGGCGGGCTAACTCGCGATCCGGGGATAGCGCCCCGGTCAGGTCGGGTCCACTCTCCATGCACCGGCGAGTGTAGCACGCCCACCCACCTCCGGCCGGCCTGGTAGAATGCCCGCAGCGTGAGCAGGACCTACCCCCAACCCCCTCCCTGAAGGGAAGGGACTACCGGGCGCTGCACTGACTCCCCTGCCCTGGAGGGAAGGGGACGGGGGTTAGGTGAAAACTAGGCAAAGACGCACAGACGATGGATCAGTCACAGGACAACGCAGGTAGCCCTACGCCGGCCCCCGGCGTATCACCCGCGGCAGACGATCTGGCGCGGGTCGAAATCCGCGGCCTGAGGTTGGAGGATCAGGCCGCGGTAGAGGCCATCACGGCCGAGGCGTTCCGGGGCGTATCCATTGATGAAGTCATCGAGCAGCGGTTCGGGTCGCTGCGGCCGCTCTCCTGGCAGACGATCAAGAGCACGGCGGTCGGCGCCGAGGTGCGCGAGCAGGCCGCGACCTGCTTTGTGGCCGAGCTGGACGGGCAGGTGATCGGCTACATTACGACCGCGGTATCCCAGCGCACGAGCACGGGGCGCATTCCCAATATCGGCATTGCGCGCGGCTACCGTGGCCTGGGCCTGGGCACCCGGCTGATCGAGTACGCGCTGGCTTACTTCCGGCGGCAGGGCCTGCGGCTCGCACGCATCGAGACCCTGGTGCAGAATAGCGTTGGTGACTACCTCTATCGGAAGCTAGGATTCCAGGAGATTGCCCGTCAAATCCACTTCGCCCTGCCGCTGGTGGATACAGCACCAGGTTCCGCCGCCGCCGCGTGTCAGGAGCCGGATCACACTCACGAGGTCATGCCATGAGATTTGCCTGCTGCAACGAACTCCTTGAAGACTGGCCGCTGGAGCGACAGTTTCGTTTCTTGCGCGAAGTTGGCTACGAGGGCATCGAGGTGGCGGCCTTCACCCTGGCACCACGGATCACCGACGTCACGACCGGGCAACGCGCCGCCATCCGCCGGCTGGCGGCCGACGTGGGCGTGGCCATCACCGGCCTGCACTTCCTACTCGCACGGACGGAGGGCCTGCACCCCACGTCCCCCGATGCGGCCGTGCGCCGGCGCACAGCGGACTATCTGCGCGCGCTCGTGGACTGCTGCGCCGACGTTGACGGGCGGTTCATGGTGTTCGGGTCGCCGCAGCAGCGCAATCTGGCGGAGGGCGTGAGCGTGGAGGATGGCCGACGCTCGCTCATCGAGGTGCTGCACGCGGCGCTGCCGGCCGCGGCGGATGCCGGCGTCACGATCTGCCTCGAACCGCTCCCGCCGCCGCAGTCGAACTTTGTCCGCACAACGGACGAGGCGATCAGCATTATCGCGGAGGTCAACCATCCCCACCTGCGCCTCATTCTCGACGGGCGCAGTCTGGCCGCCCAAACGCAAACGCAGCAGCAGAGCCTGGCCGAGATTATCCGCACTACGGAGGGGTACACGGCCTACTGTCAGGCCAACGATGCCAATAGCGGCGGTCCCGGCGCCGGTGACACCGACTTCGTGGAGATCTTCGGCGCCTTGCACGAGATCGGGTACGATGGCTGGATGTCGGTCGAGGCGTTCGACTTCAGCCCCGGGCCGGAGAACGTTGCCCGCGATAGCCTCGCGTACATGCAGCGGGCCTACGCGGCCGCCGTAGCGGAGTAGGAATACCGACCGGCGCGTGCGGCGGTGCCCGCGCCGCCAAGGCACGTGACTTGACGGCCGGAATAGTATACTATCATCGTTCGACTGGGAGGCGGCAATAGTTCTCACGCCGCCTGGCGTCATGACGGAGGAGTAGGCATGGGATCGCTGACACAAGCGCAGGTTGACAGCTTCAACGAACAGGGATACCTCGTCGTCGAGGACCTGCTGGAACCCGAGGCTATCCTCGATCCGGTCATTCAGGAGTATCACGGAGTTCTCGATAGACTCGCCGACCATCTCTATACGCAAGGCGATATTGCCTCGCGCTATGAAGAGCTTCCCTTCAGTGAGCGCATCACTCGCATCTCTGCCGAGACCGGCAAGAACCACCAGCAGTTCTACGACTTCTCTCTGCCGTTTAGCGGCGTCAAGCACGACACGCCTTTCTGGACCGGCCCGGCGGTGTTCAACGCCTTCGTCTATGAGCCGCTGCTCGACGTCATCGAATCGCTCATCGGCCCGGAGATCTACTCGAATCCGGTCCAGCACGTGCGGATCAAGCCACCGGAGCAGTACCTCCCCAAGAACGAGCACGGCGACGCGGTCATCGGTATGACGCCCTGGCACCAGGATCATGGAGTGGTGACACCGGAGGCCGATGATACGCGGATGCTCACCGTCTGGTTCCCGCTTCTCGATGCACCGCTCGAAAAGGGGCCGCTGCGGATCGTACCCGGGAGCCATCGGGGTGACCTGCTCACGCATTGCTTGAACTACATGGGTAACAAGCTCACGCCGCCGGCGTCCCGCCAGATCCCGGAGAAGCTCTTCGCGGCCGGGATGGCCAAGCCGATGCCCTTGGACCGCGGTAGCGTGCTCTTTCTGCACAAGCGGACGGTCCATTCTTCGCTGCCCAACGTCAGCGAGGAGGTCCGCTGGAGCTTCGATCTCCGCTACAACCCCACGGGCGAGCCGACCGGGCGACACCTGTTCCCCGGCTTTGTCGCGCGGAGCCGCGCCAACCCCGAGACGGAGCTACGCGACCCCGACCGCTGGGCCCGGCTCTGGCTGGAAGCCCGCGAAACCATGTCCCGGATCAACCAAGACGGTCAGTCGGACGTGCAGTTTGGTCGCTGGGGCGACGATCACCCCGACTGCGCCTAGAGCTGCTCCGTCAGGAAAACGTCCGATCCGCCTCCCTGTGGGGGGGGGGCTGCCCCTACCCCCAACCCCCTCCCTGAAGGGAAGGGGCTACCGGTTGCATTGATGACTCCCCTTCCCTGGAGGGAAGGGGCCGGGGGTTAGGTCCAACCCTGCTCGTCCGTGAGGTACACCTATGACTGCAACCACTGTTGTCGTACAGGCCGGCTTTCATCGGCGGCGCAGCTGCCCCCTGCTGGCAACGCTACCGGCCGCTGCGGCCCAGGGGGCGATGACCCTCCACGATGACCGCGGCCGGTTGACGCCCTATCAGGTGGAGCCGGCGGCCGAGCCGGGACAGGTGCGGTTGGCCTGGCTCCTCGACGATCTCCCGGCCGGCGAGACCCGCCGCTACACCGTAGCTACCGCCGGCAGCAGCGCCGCGCCGCCGGCTCCCGCCGGTGTGACGCTGACCGACCAGGACGGGACACACTTGGACATCACGGTCGGCGGCGACCGCTTCACTTCCTATTACTATGCCGGGGAGCTGGCCCGGCCCTACTTCCATCCCGTCGTCGGGCCGGGCGGTGGATTAGTGACGCGCGGCTTCCCGATGGAGCCGGACGTGCCCGGTGAAACGCATGACCATCCGCATCACCGGGGCATCTATTTCGCGCATGGCGATGTCAACGGCACCAACAACTGGAGCGAGGTCGCCGGGCACGCCACGATGCGGCACCAACGCTTCGAGCGGCTGATCTCCGGCCCGGTGCAGGGGAGCTTCACCCAGTCGCTGGACTGGCTCGATACCGCGGGCGCGGTCGTGCTGACGGAGCAGCGCACCGTGACCGTCTACCACACACTCAACGACGAGCGGCTGCTTGATGCGTCGCTCTCGTTCCGGGCCAGCGCCGGCGCAGTGACCTTTGGCGACACGAAGGAAGGTGGCCTCATCTCCGTGCGGGTAGCCACCAGCATGGACGCCAAGGAGGCGGGACGCATCGAGAACGCCGCCGGTGGCATCCAAGAGGCGGAGACGTGGGGCAAGCGCGCCCAGTGGTGCGACTACTCCGGCCCGGTCGCCGGCCAAACGCTCGGTGTCTGTCTGATGGATCATCCCGACAACCCTCGCCATCCGACGCACTGGCACGTCCGCGACTACGGGCTGATGACGGCTAACCCCTTCGGCCTCCGCGACTACCGGCGCGACCCGGCGCAGCGTGGCGATTGGCTGCTCCAAAACAGCGCCCGGCAGACCTTCCGCTACCGGGTGCTGATCCACCGCGGCAACGCCCGCGAGGCCGCCCTCCACGCGCGCTACCAAGACCTCGCCCACCCGCCGGCCGTCACCGTCGAGACGAGCTAATCCACGGCGGCATTGGCTCCCTCACCGACCCACCGGCCTGAGCCACAGGGCGCCCACAAGGGACGCCCCCACCAATGGCAATCCTACGTAGGGGCACCCCTGGTAGGTGCCCTGATACCTAACCCAGTGAGCCGCCTCACCCCCGCCGGCCTCCGGCGGACTCCCCCTCTCTATCACTCGGCGATGGAGAGGGGGCCGGGGGGTGAGGCCCGCGAAGGTGCAGTTGAAACGTCTCTAGCCCGCTGATATGCTAGGGGTGTCGCGCATACAGTCGGTTGCCGGATGAAGGAGGGCGTGAGTGCCGAGTAAGGGAGCGCTGGAGGTTGATGGACTGGTCAGAGAGACGCTGCCCAATGCCGTCTTCCGGGTAGAGCTGGACGGCGGTCATCGCGTGCTTGCGCATATTGGCGGGAAGATGCGCAAGCACTATATCCGGGTCCTCGTGGGGGACCGGGTCCGTATCGAGTTATCGGAATATGACCTCACCAAGGGGCGCATTACCTGGAAGTATCGCTAAATCGCTTGATCCTACCTGGCCCCCACCCTAGCCATCAGCGATGCCGTGCCGTACCGGTATTGACCCGTGCCCGGCGCCGAGCGGCCGTCGCCTTGGCCTCCCGCCGCAGACGGAGGGCGAGATAGGCGAGGGTGAACAAGACGATGACGGTCAGCAAGTAGATCAGAAAGAGGTCGTGCTCCATAGCCCAGACCCTCCGAGCTAGAACGAGTGACCGGGGCAGTCCGTTGTGCATGGCGGCGGCGGGCCGGACACCGCACCGTCGCTGGCTCTACGCCGGCTCACTCGGCCGGCACATACCGGCACGAATGCCAACACCCAACGACGCTGCGTGCATTGCTCTTGCTGCGCCCAGCGGTAGAATGGACGGGGCAACGGCCCACACGGCGCTGCCAGGCCGGGCACTCCGGCCTCGCGGCGCGCGGTCAGGAAGAGGGAGTGCGGCATGGAATTTTGGAGTGCAGCCGTCATAATCGTGACGATTGGCTGCGTTACCGGCGTGATCACCACGGCCATTGACAAATTCGCCAGCGGTAAGCGCCGCCGCCTGGAAATCGAACTCAAGGCCGAACGGAAACAAACGTCCCTCACGCAGCGGCGGGTGTCGGAGCTGGAGGAAGACAATCAGCGGCTACGCCAGCAGCTGGAATGGCACACCCGCCTGCTGACGGCCCAAGGCAACGAGCGCTCGCGCCTCAGCGAGCACAGCGAGCCGGAGCCGAGCCAGCGCTTGTAGGGGCAGTTGGTGCTGGCCCCCTCCTCCCTTTTGTCAGCATCAGGATTATCAGGATGGAAGGATGGGCCGGATAAGCACCCGACCAATCCTGTCCATTCCTGATGCTGACAAGGTACGCGCTTTACACCCGCCGCTGGATTCCCGCTTGCGCGGGAATGACAACGAGAAGGCGTGAGAATGACGGAGGGGACCGGGATGATGGCGGCACAGGCGGCGGACTCCCCCTCGCTATCACTCGGCGATGGAGAGGGGGCCGGGGAGTGAGGCAGGTCACTGACCACTGGCCACTACTCAGGCTGCGGCCAGCTCGCGTGTCGTGGCAGCGAGGGCTTGGTCGAGCAGCTCGACGATGCGATCAATCTGCGCTTCGGTGACGACCAGCGGCGGACAGAGCAAAAAGTGGTCGCCACGCACCCCATCCACGCAGCCACTCCCCGGATAGATCACGAGGCCGCGCTCGAAACAGTGGGCCGCCAGGCGAGCGCTGGCGCCTACCTCGGGCGGGAACGGCTCCTTGGTCGCGCGATCAGCGACAAGCTCCACACCCAGCAGCAGGCCGCGACCGCGAATGTCGCCGACGAGGGCATGCTTTCGCCAGCGCTCGGCCTGCGCGAAGAGATACTCCCCGTGCGTCGCCGACCGCTGCACCAGATCGTCTTCCACCACAATGTCGAGCACCGCGGACCCGACGGTGGCCGACAGGGGATTCGCCGCGTAGGTGAAGATGTGGTCGAAGGTCACTTGTTGCTCGGCGAAGACCGACCACACGCGATCAGACACCGCCACGGCGCCGAGGGGGGCGTAGCCGCCGCTAATGCCCTTCGCCATGGTCATCAGATCGGGCACCACCGACCAGTGCTCCATGCCAAAGGTCTTCCCGGTACGACCAAACCCGGTGATGACCTCATCGGCGATAAAGAGCACGTCGTAGCGGTCACAGATTTCGCGGATGATGGGGAAATACTCCGGTGGCGGCACGGTAGCGCCGGCCGCCGCACCCACGATCGGCTCGGCAATAAAGGCCGCAACCCGTTCCGGCCCGGCTTCTTGGATCGCGGTCTCCAGCGCCGTAGCGCACTCCAGCGCGCAGTCGGGATAGGTCTTGCCGAAGGGACAGCGATAACAATAGTTCGGCTCGATGTGCGGGAAGTCCAGCAGCAACGGCTCGAACTTCGCCCGCCGTCCGCGGTGGCCGGTGGCGGAGAGGGCGCCCAAGGTAGCGCCGTGGTAGCTCTGCCACCGCCCGATAACCACGTGCCGCTCCTGGCCGCGGGCGAGATAGTATTGGCGCGCCAGCTTGATGGCCACTTCCGTCGCCTCGGAGCCGCCCGAGGTGAACAGGAAGTGTTGCAGCGTGCCCGGCGTGAGCGCCCCCAGCCGCCGGGCCAAGTCCTCTGCCGGCCGGTTGCTAAAAATGTTGGAGATGCAGTACGTCAGGGTCCCGGCCTGCCGACCGATGGCCTCAGCCACACGCGGCTCGCCGTGCCCCACGAGCGCCACGGCGATGCCGGCGATAGCGTCAATGTATTCCTTGCCGTCTTGGTCGTAGACGTAGATGCCCTCGCCGCGGACGAGCGTGGGGTATTCCCGCGCGGGATTGAGCGGGAACACGGCTCCGTTCCGGGCTGGCGCTTGCTGTTGCATATCGGCCTCTTTCTCCGGTCCGCTGCGGTAGGGGCGCAGCATGCTGCGCCCACTCCCCCTACCCAGCGGCAGTAGATTGCCGTCGGAGGGCCAACGATGGCGCCCCGCCCCCCCGCCGCAGGTTCACGATCTCCGCCATAATCGCCAAGGCGATCTCTTCCGGCCAACGAGCGCCGATGTCCAGACCAATAGGTGCATACACCCGATGCAGCTTTTCGTCGGGAATACCTTCGGCCACCAGCCGCTCGAAGACGACCAGCACGCGCCGTTTGCTCCCGATCATGCCGATGTACGGGGCCGGCGAGCCGATGATCTGCTGCAAGATCGCCTCGTCATGCTCATGTCCGCGCGTGACCAGCACGATATAGGTCCGCACGTGGAGCCTCAGCGTCCCCATCGCCGCGGCAAAATCCGCGGCGATCACGCGGTCCGCTTCCGGAAAGCGCTCGCGGTTGGCGAAGTGCGCGCGATCATCAATGACCGTGACCCGGTAGCCGAGCACCTTGGCGATCTGCGCGAGCGGCTCACCGATATGGCCGGCTCCCGCGATGATGAGCTGCTCTTGCGGTAAGTGGGGCTGGATGGAAACCTCGACCACGGCCCCCTCCCGCTGCTCGGCCTGACGCAGACTGCCACCGCGCGTGGGCAGGGGAGCACCGTCGGGTGCGAATCGGGCCAGCCGGATATGCTCGTCGGCGATGGCCGGCCGCGCCGCGGCGGCGATGGCCTCCCGCACAGCGCCGGGTGGCATATCTCCTTCCACAGCACCGGAGTCGGGAGCGATGAGCTTCTGTCCAGGGGCGTAACCCGCAACCCCGCGCGCACGTATCACCGTCACGAGGGCAAACGGCCGTTCTTCATCCAGAAGGGTGGCCATCCGGCCAGCATAGGAAGGGGCAGCCATCACGACGCCGCGTTTTCCAAATCTGGGGTCAGCACGTCAATGAAGACCTCCATCGTCCCGCCGCACACGTCGCCGCCAGGATCGTCCGGGTCATCGGCGAGCACGAACTCCCGCAGGCCGGAGGTACGGGCGCGGAGCAGGCGCATCGCCTCCGCCCACACGTCGGCCTCGACGCACCCGCCGCCAATCGTGCCCAGCATCGCGCCATCGGCGAAGATGAGCATGTTGGCTCCGGCCTTCTGTGGAGTCGAGCCGCGCGTGGCGACGACGGTAGTCATGGCGACCGGTTCATCTTGGCGCAAGCGTTCGTCCGCTGCGGCGTAGAGTGTACGCATAGCTACGCTCATCTGATTATCCTTACCGGCGCTGGCGAGCACACTGGCTCTGGGGCGGCAGTATAGCAAAGGCCGGGAGTGGCCCGTGCGCTGCGGAGGGCCGCCGGTGTAACATTCTCACCCTTGGGGCCAAGTACATCTAGTGGGCAGCAATCCTCGGCAGACACGTAGCTTGCGCCGCACGATGAAACCGACACGCGGGCGCGGCTGTCTTAGAGAACGTAGCGGTAAGAAGAGGGA
The DNA here is from genome assembly GCA_965238265.1 of Chloroflexota bacterium. Taxonomy (GTDB): domain Bacteria; phylum Chloroflexota; class UBA11872; order UBA12225; family JAJDUF01; genus JAJDUF01. The sequence goes on from OZ250185.1 coordinate 1,040,200, forward strand.
GCGGTATGGGTGAGGCGATCCGGAACATCGCGCGGCGCAAAGTACGGAGCGGCTTGACGATCTTCGGCATCGTCATCGGGACGTTTGCCCTGACCGTCATGGGCGGGATGACGGAGAACTTCAGTCGTCAGATTGACGGCGCTGTCCGCATCGTCGGCAACACCGTCGAGATTGATTCTGAGAAGCAGATCAACCTGACGACCGTCCGCCGCATCGAGCGCGTTGACGGCGTGCGGGCTGTTGTCCGCAGCTTGGGGAGCGAGCTGATCGAAGACGAGGACGAGGAACGTCCGGGTATCACCTTCGGCCCCCCCAACACCGTGTTCGGCATTGCGCCGCAACACGACACCATCTTCTTCAAGGGGGTCCGCCTCCAAGCCGGGCGCTGGTTGGAGCGTGGCGATACTTATAAGACGGTGCTCGGATCAAACGTCGCCGCCAACAAGAAGGTGGGGGTCGGCGATACCATCATTTGGCTCAAGAAGAAGCTCACGGTTGTCGGCGTCATGGAGAGCACGCAGACCTTTCCCGACAACTTTGCCGTGGTGCCGTTCGAAACGGTGCGCCGGGTGCGGCGTTTTCCGCTCTGGGTAGTCGGCAGCATTGCCGTCATCCCGGAGAGTCCACAGATTACCGAAGAGGTGGCCGAGCGGATCACCAAGCAGGTGCATGGCGTTACCGCTGAATCGCCGGAGCGGCAAATCGCCGATATCCGCCAAGCCATGGCGATCTTCCAAGCCATCGTGCTCAGCGGCTCGCTGCTCGCTGCGATTGTCGGCGGGCTATCGGTCGTGAACACGATGATTATGTCGGTGCGGGAGCGCACCCGCGAGATCGGGCTGAAGAAAGCGGTCGGGGCCAGCGATGGCGCTATCGTCGGGGAATACCTCCTCGAAGCGGCGATGATGGGGTTGCTCGGTGGCATTTTCGGCATCGTGCTCGGCTCCACCCTCGCCCAAGTGCTCAACGCTGCCTTTGCCGAGGCTCTCTCCGGCGCGCCGCTCTTCCTCATCACCCTGCGCCTGGTGGCCCTCACCATGGCGTTCGCGGTGGCCATCGGCGGTGTGGCCGGCTTGTACCCTGCTTGGAGCGCGTCGCGGCTCGACCCGGTGCAGGCGCTCCGCAGCACCTAACACGCTGACCAAGACCTCGATCAAGGAAGTACGGAAGGAGAGACACTATGCGTCGGATCATTATCGGGATCATCCTACTCGTCGTAGTCGGTGCGGTGATTGTCGTCGTCAGTGGCGTGCTCCCTGTTGGGGATGGAGAAGACACCACCGCGGGGCCAACGCCTACTGCCGAACCGGACCCGTTGATCGCAGAAGGCATTGTGGTCGCCGCCAAGCAGGCGGAACTCAGCTTTGGCATCGGCGGTACGGTGACGAAGGTCTCCGTCGAGCTGGGGTCGTTGGCGCGGTCGGGCGCCATCCTTGCGACACTCGATGCGGCCGACGCCGAGCTGCAAGTGCGCTCGGCCGAAAACGACGTGCAGGCCCACCGCGCCGCCCTCGACCAGCTCCGCACCGGGCCGCGCTCGGAGGAGATCGCTTCCCTGCAAGCGGCCGTGGCGGCCGCCCGTGCCCAGCTCGCCCAGCTCGAAGCCGCTACACCAGCGGACGAACAGACCGCACTCGCCCAACTCCAGTCCGCCAAGGTTCAGCTCGCTGCCCTCACGCAGGGGCCAGCGGCGGCAGATGTGGCCATCGCCGACGCTGCCCTCGCTACTGCCCAAGCACGGCTCGCCGCCATCGAAGACGGCCCTACCGCCGCCGACTTGACTATCGTTGACGCCGCGCTCGCTACCGCCCAAGCGCGACTCGCCGCCATCGAAGACGGCCCTACCGCCGCCGACTTGACTATCGTTGACGCCGCGCTCGCTACCGCCCAAGCGCGACTCGCCGCCATCGAAGACGGCCCTACCGCCGCCGACTTGACTATCGCCGATGCTGCCCTCGCTACCGCCCAAGCGCGACTCGCCGCCATCGAAGATGGGCCACGCCCCGAAGACGTGCGGAGCGCAGAGGCTCAAGTGCGCCAAGCGGAGATTCGCCTAGCGGCAGCACGCCAAGCAGCGCAGGGTGGCGACCTCGTGAGCGCCCAGGCCAGCCTGGCCTCGGCGCAGACCCGGTTGGCGCAAGTCAAGGCCGGGCCGACCGCCACCGACATCGCCGCGGCCCAGGCTGGCGTTGATACGGCAGAGAACTCGCTGGCCCAGCTACGCGATGGCTCGACGCGCGCCGAAGACGTGCGGGCAGCCGAGCTGGGAGTGCAGCAGGCGCTCATCGGCCTCGACCGCGCCCGCGCCGGCCGCGATACGGCCGCCAGCATGCCCGGGGTCAGCGGATCGCAGATCGCGGCGGCCGACGCCGACGTACAAGCAGCCGAGCTTGCCGTCCAAATAGCGCAGAACAACCTGGCCAAGGTGCGTAGCGGGGCCACGCCGTGGGCCTTGCGGCAGGCCGAGCTGGCCGTCGAGCAAGCCAAGGCCGGGCTGGCGCAGCTCACTGACCCCAAGACCTACGACATCCGGACGGCCGAGGCGGCCGTAGAGCAGGCCCACGCCACACTCGCCAAAGTCAGCGCCGCCCTTGAAACCGAGATCGCGCAGGCCGAGGCCGGCCTGACCCAGGCGCAAGCCAATCTGGACCGCCTGCTGCAACCCGACGCTGCCGATCTGGAAGCCGCCCGTCAAGTGGTCCGCCAGGCGGAAGCCCAGCGCCAGAAACTCCTGCAACCCAGCGCCGCCGATCTGGAAGCCGCTCGCCAAGCAGTCCGCCAGGCGGAAGCCCAGCGCCAGAAACTCCTGCAACCCAGCGCCGCCGATCTGGAAGCCGCTCGCCAAGCAGTCCGCCAGGCGGAAGCCCAACGCCAGAAACTCCTGCAGCCCAGCGCTGCCGATCTGGAAGTCACCCGCCAAGCGGTCCGCCAAGCGGAAGCCCAGCGCCAGAAGCTCTTTGCAGCTGCCGCGGCCAGCACGCTCGCTACGGCCCAAGCTAACGTGGATCAGGCGCAAGCCAGTCTGGACCGCCTGCAAGCCACCCGACCCCACCAGGTCACCGCCGCCCGACAGAGCGTGGCACAGGCGCGGGCACAGCTTGCGCTCCGGCAGGCGCCGCCGACAGAGGCCGATATCGAAGCGGCGCAGGCGGCGCTGGCCCGCGCCGAAACGGCGCTCACCCAAGCTAGACAAGCACAGGACAACACCACCCTCACAGCGCCGTTCGCCGGGACCGTGGCCACACTCTCCCTGAGCGAGGGCGAGCGTGTGGGCGCCGGTGCGGCGGTAGTCACGCTGGTTGATATGTCGCGCCTGGTGATCGAGACGAGAGACCTGGATGAAAGCGGCGTGGCGCGGGTGGCCGTTGACCAGCCGGTCGAAGTGGTTATCTATGCGCTGGAGCACACCTTGCCGGGGCGCATCGTGCGGATTGACCCGCTGGGGGTGACTCGCTCCGGCGGCGATACGATGTATACGGCGACAGTAGCACTCAGCGAGGACGTGCCGGGGCTGCGACCCGGCATGACCACCAAGGTGGACTTCACCGCCGCCAACCCTCCACCCGAGCCAGCCGACAAATCATGAAGCTCTAGTCACAGCGACCACCTCGTAGGGGCGCAGCATGCTGCGCCCCTACAGCGAACAACGGAGCCAACGTAGAGGCGGCGCATGTACCGCCCAGGAGAAGAAGCATGAGAATGCCATCGTGGTTGCGGCCGGACACAACGCCGGCAGCCGGTAACGGCGTCGAGAGCAGCGCGGCCGCCGCGCCAACAACCAACAACGCCATCGTCGAGCTGCGCGATCTCCGTCGTGATTACGAGATGGGTGGGGAGACCATTCACGCCCTGGCCGGCATGGACCTCGTAATCCATCGCGGCGAGTTCATGAGCATCATGGGGCGCTCAGGATCGGGGAAGTCTACCCTGCTGAACATGATTGGGTGCCTCGACCGTCCGACGAGCGGCCAGGTCATCATTGACGGCGTTGATGTCACGCAGGTACCAAAGCGCCAGCTGCCCCGCATCCGCCGCGAGAAGGTCGGGTTTGTCTTTCAGCAGCACAATCTCGTGCCCATCCTCACCGCCGAAGAGAACGTCTCCCTCCCCTTGCGCTACGCCAATGTGTCCAACCGGGAGTGCCGCGAGCGTGCGCGGGCCGCGCTCGCGGCACTCAGCATGGACGACCGTCTCACCCACAAGCCCACCGAACTCTCCGGTGGTCAGCAACAGCGCGTCGCTATCGCTCGTGCGCTCGTCACCGATCCCGCTATCGTGCTCGCCGACGAGCCAACCGGCGAGCTTGACACGCAGACATCCGCCGCGATCATCGAGGTGATGCACGAGATGAATGAGCAACGCGGCCAGACGTTTATCATCGTCACCCACGACCCCGGCGTGTCCGAGCGCACCAACCGCATCATCCAGATGTCCGACGGCAAGGTGATCGACGATTCCACCGCTTCCCCGGCAGCGGTCACGGCCACCTAGTCGCAAGCGAGGCTCCGTTGACATCTCCCGCCATTCCCGCTTGTGCGGGAATCCAGGGCGGGTACGCCGCCTGTTGCCTCAGACGCCTGGATTCCGGCTTCCGTCGGAATGACGGGAGGGGGGCGCCACGGTACCCCCGGGGCCAGCGTAGCGCATTGGTAGGCTACAATAGCTCCATGCAGATGACAGCGCGAGAGTTAAAGCTGCACTTGGGACACTACCTAGAGGCGGTACGTCACGGCCAGACACTGTGCATCACCTGGCGCGGTCAAGCCGTTATACACCCCGCCGACTTTCGTGTGCCGCAGCCGCGCGTTACCATACGTCCTCCTAGCGGAGAATAGGCTAGGCTATCCTTGACATAGGGGCGACACCGAATACATGCTTGCGCGGAGGAGGAGATCATGGCGAGCACGGCCACCATCAAGCGTGGGCGTCCCCCGTACCCGGACAACGACCGCCGCGACCAAGAAATCAAGAGCTACGTCACGAAGGACGAGAAGGCACGGCTCGTCGCGCAAGCGCGCGCCGTGGGGCTATCCCTCAGCGACTATCTCCGCGCCGAGCTGCGACCGCTAGTGCCAGCCGCTGAAGAAGCGTTGGCGCAGCTCACTGCCCAGGGACTCGCGACTCCAGGTACTGGCAAGCTCCCACCATACGACCCGGCGGCAGCCAAACGTTCCGCGGCTGCGCTCATTCTGGCAGAGCGAGACACGGAGCGTCCTTGACGTGATCATCTCCATGCTCGCTGTGCTCTCTGTGGCCCACTGACCCCCGGCCACTGACCCTCTGGCTAGGCCGGGGGCGCCACGGATTGGTGCCGGACCGTCAGTTTGGCGAGCCGCTCCGGATCGGGGGTAGGCAAGCGCCCGGTATGCGGTTGGAAGGTCAGCTGCGGCGTCAGCTCCAGCGGCGGTGTGGCCAGGTCCTGCTCGTAGAAGCGAGACGAGGGGAACACGTCGCCGGGGTAGGTGAAGTTGGGCAGCGTAGCCAGCTCTACACAGAACGCGCCGCCGACAGCGCTCTCCAACATGCCACCAACCCACACCGGGATACCGGCCTGCTGCGCCAGGTCGTGGACGGCCAGCGAGTTCGACAACCCTCCGGTGCGGCCCGGCTTGATATTGATGTACCGGCAAGCGTCCACCTGGATTGCCTGCTCCGCTGCCTTGACGCTGGTGATCGTCTCGTCGAGGCAGATCGGGGTCTCGATCTGCCGGGCCAGCGCCGCGTGGTCGAGCACGTCGGCGTAGTGCAGCGGCTGCTCGATGAACGCTAACCCTAGCCCATCAATGGCCTTGAAGAACGGCAGGTCGCCGAGCGTATAGCCGGCGTTACAGTCTATATGGAAGGTCGTCTTGGGAAACGCGCCGGTGACGGTACGCAGCATGTCGAGGTCCCAGCCCTTGGCGACCTTGAGCTTGATACGCGGAAAGCCGGCATCTACGGCCTGCTGGATATTGCCGAGCAGCATGTCAAGCGAGTCCTGAATACCAAAGTCGGCGCCGGCGACCACCTCGCGCGTCTCACCACCCAGCAAACGGTGGAGCGGTATTCCCGTCCGAGCCACTTCCAACGTCCACCAGCAGATTTCGATAGCGGCCTTGGCGAAGCTGTTGCCCTTGAATACGTCGAGCCGCCGGTTCAGGTCGGCAGCGGTCTCGTATTCGCGGCCGACGATGTGCGGGCCAAAGACCTCCGTGACGAGGTAGTAGACGGAGCCGGCGCTCTCCGGCAAGTACGTGGGGGCAAAGAAGGGCGTGGACTCGGACCAACCCTCGTGTTCGCCGCTCGTGGCCTTCACCAACACCGAGTGGATGTCGTAGTCCACGCCGTAGGCCGTCCGCCAGGGATAGATGAGCGGCATCGAGACGTAGTACACATCCAGCTTGTCAATACGCATGCAGCGCTCCTTTGGCGAGCTATCAGCTATCAGCGGTCGGTGAACGGGCCACTAGCCACTGACCACTGGATAGGTGAAGACGTGGTCGGCCGGGGGTAGCTCCGCGAGCTGCGGCAGCTGCCTCTCCGCATCGGCCGCCAGCAACCACAGGTCGCGGGTACCACCACGCTCCACCAGGCACGCCAGCGGCGGCGCGTGTGGGTCTTGCGCCGGGAACCATGTGACGCGCTCGACGGTGGGCTGTGCCCGGTAGGGGTGGAAGAGCGCCGCGAAACAGGTGCGCTGGGCGCTGCGCCGGCGAATGACCACGGGCATGGTTTCCGACGCCGGATTGTCCGGCCCGAGCGCGGTAATGACCTGAGTCGGTGGTCCGCCGCTGAAATGCAGCTGTAGCCCGCCGCCATCCCCGGCGAAGGTCAGCGTGGCGGCTGCGGTACCGGCCCACTGCCGGGCGGCGGTGAGGTGGACATAACCTTCGTTCGCCTCCGTACCCGGCGCCAAGGGCTGGCTGGCGAGGGGGCTGGTCAACGTGCCGCGATTGTGATGCACCCAGTCAATATCCCCCGCTTCCTCCCGCTCCACCAGGAAGAGGTCGAGAAAGTAGCCCTGTCCCACCAGGAATACCCGCCGCAGCCGGGCGTCGCCATAGAGGCCAGGCTCCCCCCAGGCGACGGCGGCATCAGCGATGCCAAAGGGGCCGTCCTCCGGGGCGCGAAAGCGCCGCAGCTCACCACGGCCCGGCGGCTGGGCTGTCTGATCCAGCAGGACCGTGTTATGGCTCAGGGTATGCCGATACCAGGTGTCATTGAGGCCGATGCCGTAACCGGGCGTACCGAGATCGGGTGACAACCGCTGGTCATCGAGCATGAGCAGCATGGTGAGCTTGTCGGGATGTCCATGCGTGCCGCCGTGCCGCCCGTACTTGAGGAGGAGATAGGGCTGCTCGTCCTCGTGGGCGCCCCAGTGGCGCAGCACTGCGTAGCCCGAGGGCGGCAGGTGGACACTCGCCGGAACGGGCACGTCGTCGGCCGGCAGTGGGTCGAGACCGTAGAGCAACGCCTCGACCGTATCGCGCGGCCGCTCCCGGTAGGTGCGCTGGAGCACGGCCCGGTACGCCGGTTCGTTGTACCAGGCGGCGGCGACCTCATAGAAGCCGGCCGATGACGGGATACCGTGACCGCACTCGTCGAGCAGGCTGGTGTGGTACCAGCAATCGTTGAACGCCGGCAGCGTCAGGTCGGGATAGGCCCACTGGAGCGGAGCCGACAGCATCGCGCGGATCTGTGGGACCGGCCGCAGATCGGTCTCGGTGCCTTCGCTCGCCCGCGCATGCCAGAGGAGGGGGGCCAGGGAATAGAAATGGTAACTCGCCGAGCCTTCATACCACGCGCCATCGGCCAGTATTCCCTGCGTCACCTGATTGTGGAACCCCACCGGGCCGGACAGCGCCCATTCGGTCAGGTCCGCGCGGTCGGTTACGATACCGATGGTGCCAATCGCCGCGTTCAGCCAATTCTCGATGTTGTGAATCCGGTTTAGCCGGTTGACCCGCAGGTGCTCCGCTGCGGGGATGAGCAACCGCTCCCGGATAGTGGCGAGGTCAGCGGCCGCGAGCGTCTCGCGCAAAAACCAGGTGGCCCAGGCCAGTGGGATGATCCAGACGCTCTCGTCCAGGGCGCTGAACGTGACCTTGCCCTTCACCGACCGGCCATTCTCGTGCTCGAAGTCGGCATACCGCTCGGCGTACCCGAGCAGAATATCCCGCGCCTTGTCCCGGTGCTCGGCAGTACCCGCGATCTGCCACAACAGGGCAAGCCGAAACGCCGCCTCGGCCAGATCGTGGTTGACGGACCAGAGCCATGCCGCGTCATACGGTTCACCGGAGAACCACGCCCCGTCAACCGGGCAGCGATGCCGATGGGGGCTGGTCGGATCGTATTCGAGCTGGACCGCATGATCTGGACAGAAGAATTCGTGGTAGTAGCCGGCCGGGCGCTCCGGCAAGTACAGGGGCCGCTCGAATGTCCAAGCCACGTCGGCGTGTAACCGCCGCATCGCCGCGGCAAAGGCCGGCGCTGTAGCCCGCGTGCGGATCAGATCGAGCTGTTGCGTACTAAGCATTGTGCGTTTCCTGTCGGTAGGGAAGTGATGCGTTCTGCGCCGCACCATCATCCGTCTTCAGCAAGCTGCCTAGCTCCTTCACTCGACGGGGCTGGGATAGGGCTAGGCGAGCACATAATACCAGGCTTACTCCGGTTGCTTCTGGTTCCATCCTAGTGCTACTTTCGGCCAAGTGCCAGGAGCCGGACCGACCACCGGCTCAGATGGTCACGCCGGCTTCGGCAGCGAGCCGGCGCACGAGCGTGTTGAACAACGCACCACGCGACCGGCGGATGCTGGCGGCGTCCTGCTCACGGGCCAGGCCAAGCGCGCGGTCCCAGATATTCATGGCATCCTGCGCGTCCAGGGCACGCAGCACCTTCACATAGAACCCGCGCGAGGCCCCGGTCTCTCCCAATACTCCCTCGGCATGTTCTACCTGCTCGCGCCAGTCGGGACGCTCGGCGAGCAGGTCAACGGGACCACGCTTGCGTTGCTGTGTGGATGTAGCTTGTTGAGTGTGACCCACAATCGATTCTCTATCGAATCCGATTCGACGAATCGTGTCGGCCAGTTTGACCGGCTCATTACTTGTCGGTTGCTGCTCTAATCTGGCCGTTGGGCTAAGGTGGTCAGATTGACCGGCTGACATTTCCTGCCGGTCAATCTGGCCGGCTAAGGGCGCCAGCGCTGCGTTCCTGCTCGTCACTGGTGCTCCGTGGCCACCATGGGGATGAGCGGCCGCCGCGGTGGTCGCCTCGATAGGCGGCCTAGCGGTTGGGGCCGGTGCGGCCGCCGCTTTGCGGCGCGAGCGTGCGGGTGACTTGGTGGCCACGGAGCTCCCGTCCGTTCCGAGCGAGACGGGGAAGCCGCACATTTCTTCGGTGCGAGGTGGGCGGTCCGTGTCTTGGGCCAGCGCCATGGCCAGCTGCTCGTCTTCTTCGGTGAGCGGGTCGTCGAGGGCCACGATATAGCGGTTGTGTGCCTGAACGCCGTGGCCGACGGACGGATCATAGCGCCACTGATGCTGACGTTGGACAAAAGGGGCTAGGCGCTCGTCGGTCAAGTGGCGCCGCAGGGTGCGTTCCGAAATGCCGACGAGGCTGGCGAGTTTTGCCGCGGACAGCTCAACAGACTGGCCGTTCTGGGTCAGGCAGAGGCGGCGAAGCTGGATGATGAGCAGTGACAAATCGCCCCCCAGCCGTGGCGCCCAGCGGGTGAGGAAGTAGTCGCGGACGGGCAAGGTGACATCGGGCCGCACCAAGCGGTTGTAGATCGAGCGATAGACGCCCATCAACTGAAGTGTGTGGGACTCTAGTTCCATGTGATGGCTCCTCGTCGTGCGATGATGCGTAGTAGCTGTGACAAGGGTGAGTAGCTCTTGACTGCTGGGGCTGCCTCGTCCGCCGGAGTAGGGTAGGGCAGTCCCAGCGGATCACTGGCGCTCGGCACCTCCCTCCGTACCTCCCGGCTGCCGGCGCTGAGTCGGCGCGTGGTCCACTGGCAGCGCCAGCAGCCCATCCAGGTAGAACGCCTCCCAATAGAGCGGTTGGGCGTCCTGGCGGCTGGGCCGTTCTTCCCACTCGCCCAGCAAGAAGACCTGCCCATGACCGACGTTGCGCGTGGCCAGCACTCGGCGCTGCCGCATGTCGGCAATCAGTTTTGTGATCGTATTCCGGCTTACGGGTAGGGCCTGGGCCATCAGCAGGCCCGCCGTCGCGTAGGCGGTCAGAAAGCCCTGCGCGTGGTACTCGCGCGCTTCACGGGGGCAATCGGCCTCGCCACGGCACACCCGCCGCCGCAGCCAGCCGTAGAGCTTCTGGCCGTCGGCGCTCCAGTCGTACAGCAGTGGGTGCTCCCGCAGACGGGTAGGGAAGTCCCAGATCATGGCCCCGTCCTCCCGCCGCCGCTCCAACTATGCATTGAGGACATAGGTTGACCCACCGCACACGACCTATGTGGTGCCAGCATACGCAGGATACGATGCCTTTGCGACACAACCATTTCCTCGCCGGACCTCGACCACGATGCCGATGGCTAAGTACCCCGCCTGCCCGCCGCACTCCGAGTGTACCAGACGATGCACAAATTATCGCCAGCGCTACGATCCATAGCGTCACAACTCCTGTGCATCACTAGGATAGCACGGCATTCGCGCCGAATACGAACCGGCGGCAGTGGATCGGCGTCCGCTAGGCAGTGCCGCGGGGACGGCTTCCGCTCAACGGGCGTGCCACTGAGCGGCCAAGAGCGCGACGACTTGCCGGAACCGCCGGCGGTCGGTAGCGGGGATGGTGGGGTTGGCGAGGATGGCTGTGACCTGGCTGACGGTAGTGTCCAAGGGGCCGAGCTGGGCCAGCGCTTGCGGGAGCTGACCGCCAGCTACCAGGAGCGTGTCAGTCTCCTCACCGGTGAGGCCCAGCGCCGTTGCCAACGCCAGGATGGCGGCCCGGCGGGGTGGTTCGCGCTGACCGCGCTCCAGTCTGCTCAGGTAGCTGAAGTCGAGACTCACCCGCCGGCCCAGGGCCGGCAGCGATAACTGGGCGCGTTGCCGATGCGAGCGGAGGAGCGAGCCGAACGAGGTCACACCGGGAGTATGCAGCATCTTGGTCACATTGGCAAACATCATCATGGATACTCGGCTAGCGCCAACCAGTCTTGGTCACATTGGCAAAATCATGAAGAGACCCGTACTCGATACAGTTTGCGCCGAGTAGCTGTCGGCGGGGGGCACGTTCTATCTCCTGTAGGGGCGTCCTCCCCGCCTGTAGAGGCACTGCCGCACTCCCCCTCTCTATCGCTCGGCGATGGAGAGGGGGCCGGGGGGTGAGGCGCGGTCCAACCCCGCGTGGTTGGGGTGGCGGGGTGGCCGACAGCTCTTGGGCCAGCGGGCTATACTCTGGCCGTAGCGTTGCCGGCTGGCGCGAGAACGATTCGGCTGGGGGAGGGCGAGTGATGGCGGTGTCGGGTGCTGCTTTCCGGGACGTGATGAGCCACTGGGCCACCGGTGTCACGGTGGTGACGACGTGCCATGACGGCGAGAACCACGGCATGACCGTGAATTCGTTCTCTTCGCTGACGGTGGAGCCACCGTTGGTGCTCTTCTGCGCCGACCGGTCCGCGCACACCTACGGGCTTGTCAAGGCAAGTGGCGTCTTCGTCGTCAACGTGCTCAGTGCGGGTCAAGAGGAGCTCTCGAACCTGTTTGCCGGCCGCTATCCGGAGCGCGACGCGGACCGCTTTGCCGGCGTAGCGTATCGGCAGGCAGCGACCGGAGCGCCCATTCTGCAAGGCAGTCTGGGGTATCTCGACTGTCGCGTGGTCGCGCGGTATCCGCAAGGTACGCATACCATCTTTGTTGGTGCAGTCGAGGCGGCGGAGCTGCTGCAGCCCGAGGAGCAGCCCCTCCTCTACTACCATCGCCGCTACCGGCAGTTTCGCGATCATCGGTAGTGACCAGTACCGTCCGGGGCCGGGTGTGTCCGCGGCACGTCCGTCACACTGCTAGGGACTGAGCTAATGAACCGGACCCATACCTTCCCCGTCGTGATCGTTCGTGGGACCAGCTATGAGTTGGGGCGGCAACATGGTGAACAGGCCGCGCCGCTGGTCGAGCAGTACCTGCTCTGGATCGAGCGCCTCACGGGGCTATCCAGAGACACGCTCTGCCGCAACGCCATGCAGTTCGTCCCGCGGCTGGAAGCGCTCAGTCCGGCGTTGGTCGAGGAGGTGCGCGGCCTGGCCGACGGCGCGGGCATCTCCTTCGAGGAGGCGGTGCTCTGCCAGGCCCGCGCCGAAGCCGCGCATGCCCCCGCGGACGGCGGCTGCACGGCCTTTGCCCTGACTGGTGCAGCCACCACCGACGGCCGCACGCTGGCCGGGCAGAACCAGGACCTCGCACCCGAATATGCCGACGTGACCATCGTGCTGCGGGTCCAGCCGACCGATGGCCGGCCGCGAGCCGTGATGGTCACATTTGCCGGACAGCTTGGCTACGCCGGGATGAACGAGTACGGTGTCGCGCACTTTGCCAATGCGCTCTACGATGCGCCCTGGCAGCCGGGCCTGCCGCACTATCCACTCAAGCGCCTCACCCTGGAGCAGCGCACGGTGGCCGACTGCGTACAGCTCTATCGTGACCACCGGGTCTGCTCGGCGGGCAATGTCGTGCTGTGCGACGGGCAGGGGAGTATTGGCGACATTGAGGCGCGACCGGAGGGGATCGCCGTCTACACCGACGAGCATCCCGACGCCCGCTTACACACCAACCACTACGTCACGTCGCAGTTTGCCCCGTTCGAGACCAACTCGCTGGCCGACTCCTGCCCGCGCCTCGACCGCATCCGTGTGCTCGTGCAGGAGCACTGGGGCCGGATCACCGTGGATACTATGAAGACGATCCTGGCGGATCATGAAGGTGACCCGGCCGGCATCTGTCGTCATGGCGGGGAGGGCATGCACTCCACCGCCGGCTACGTCGCCGACCCGGCCGCCGGCGTGCTACACGTCCGCCGCGGCCACGGCTGCCTCGGCACCTGGACGGCCTACGAGGTCTGAGCCAGGGGCTGTTCGCGTGGATAGTGATGGAGGCGCCCAGTTCAGGGTTCGCTGTTCCGCAAGGGCAGCAATCGAATACCCTCTGCCGGATAGTCCTTCACGTTATCGGTGACGATGACTGCCTCTTGCTCCTCGGCAACGGCGGCGATCAGCGTATCCGGGGTCGAGAGCGTAATGCCTTGGCGGGCAAATTCGTAGCGCAGCCGACCGGCGCGAATAGCGGCTTCTTTGGTGATATCCCAATAGCGTAGGTTCTTGAAGAACTCAGCCCATCGGACACGTTCCTCCGGGGCGATACCGGAGTAGCACTCGGCTAAGTTGACGGCACAAATGGCAATGATGTGATCGGTCTCCAGCAGGGCCAAGAGTCTGGAGCGCACCGGCTCCTGTCCTTTGGAGAAGTCAATTAAGGTGGTCGTGTCCAGGAGGTAGCGGGTCACGTGCTACTCGTTGCGCGATGCAGACGTGCCTCGTCCGGCTGCCGCGAAGCGCGCACCCACTCAGCAGCGGCTTCGCTGGTCTCCCAGCCCGGAATATCTACGGTGGCCAGCGCCCCGGCAAACTTCCGTGCCCGGTTTGCCCGCTCCTTCCAGAGGAGTCGTGCCTTCCGGAGCAGTTGCTCCTTTGAAGCGCTGCTATTGACCGCGTTGTCTACCTCGTTAGTGGTGAAGACCCCTCCTTCTTTGCGCGACGCCCTCTCCGAGAACGATGCTTTTGCCTCGCCTAATGCCGTTCTGATGCGATTCTCGACGAATAGCCAATGATCCGGTGGAACCTTGCTCAGGGCGTGGGCGATGGTTTTGTCGTCCTGCGTGGTGGGATCGAGAAACCACGCTAACCACTCTTCACGCCGGTCGTGATCGTAGGTCATGGTGCTCCCTGCCTTCATCCTGATTATATCCGGTACGCTTGCCCGGCGTTGCGGCGTGATGGTAGGGTGCCGTTACTATCGTCGCAACGCAGGAGTGTCCGTTGATGCCGTGGCCGTATGATCCCTCGCCGCCGCATATCACCCCGGAGCTGCTGCTTGCGGACCGGTGCGAGCGCGAGGAGATCACGCCGGCGTCGTTGGCCCTGCCGCCGGTGCTGGTCGCCACCTTCCAGGGTGCGTCCTACCAGCATTTGGCTACCCGCACCGGGGTCACACCGCCAGCGGCCCGTCAAGACGGCACCGCCGTTGTCGGGAGTATTGCTATCGGGAAGACCCCGGATGCGGGACGCCCGGTAGCAGTGGTGCGGCTGCCGGCCGGAGCGCCGACCGCCATCCTGGTGCTGGAGGGAGCGTTTGTCCGCGGCGTGCAGACGGTCCTGGTAGTTGGGTCGGCCGGGAGCCTCCGGGCCAGTCTCCCGCTAGGAAGCACCGTCGTCGTGACCGACGCGGTCCGCGAGGAAGGCACATCCTACCACTACCTCCCGGCAGGTGTCCCAACGTGTGCCGACGCCGGGATCAGCGACCTCCTGATGCAAAGCGCGACAGCGTGCGGCGCCAATCCGGTGCGCGGGCCAACGTGGACGACTGATGCACCGTTCCGGGAGACGGTTGGGGCCATCGAGCGGCATCAGGAGGCCGGTGTCGCGGTGGTGGAGATGGAAGCGTCGGCCATCTTTGCCGTAGCGCAGGTGCGTGGCGTGCGCGCCGGGGTGCTCGTGGCCGTCAGCGACGAGCTATTCGTCCCGTGGCGGCCGGGCTTCCACGACGAAACGTATCTCACCGCGCTGACGCGAGGCATTGACGCGGCACTCCTCGCCGCCGAGCAGCTCGCGCAGTCCTCGCCGCCAAGTACTCACCGTTGAGCGGGGCGGCTCGCCGCGCTCGACAATCCCTGCGATTCGCCTACGGGTCGGTTAGACTAGACTCCAAAGGAGGCGTGTCTGATGAATGCACCAACCGGCAGTATGGCGCGCGAACAAGAGGTGCTGGATTCCACCATGGCAACACTCGCTACCGAGCTACGGACGTTCGAGCAACACCGGGTTGAACTGCTCCAAGATCATGCGGGTAAGCACGCTCTTATCAAGGGTAGCGAAGTGGTTGGCATCTTTGACAACGATGTTGCGGCCGCTGAGTCCGGGTATGCGCGGTTTGGACTTTCACGGTTCTTGGTCAAGCAGGTGGTGGCTGAGGATGCTCCCTTGATGATTATGGGCCTGCGGACAATACCGAGGTAAGTAGGGTGCCTGCTGCTGCTACGTTCTCCCAAGCCATCACCCCTCAAGGGCCGGTCTTAGATGTAGAGATCGCTCTTCCCGATGCTGTTGAGCAGGCATTGCGAACTGCTGGATAACCTGTTCCGGCGGTTATCTCAGGAACTGCACTCATTGATACAGGCGCTACCGTGACCGTGGTTGCTTTGGATACGGTCCAGCGGCTGGGACTCAATCCGCTTGCTTCAATCGAGATCAAGATTGCGAACGGACAGGTGATTATATGTGGACGATACTTGATTGAGGTCGTGCTACCGGACCCCTTGCCGCCGGTCACCATTCTAGCGGTGGCCATCCCTGGCCTCCGTGCGAATGACTTGTACTTGCTGGGTAGAGATGTACTCAGCAAGGGCACTTTCTGCTTACATGGACAGGATAATCTGTTCACACTCACTTTATGAGCCGTGGCGCTCGCGGAGCAGGGCAGCGGCCGCGACTTCGCGTTGGAGCTTGACGTAGGCTTCGTCTATCGGGATGTTGGCCGCAGAGCCGGGGGCAAACCCGCAGTCGGGGTTGAGCCAGAGCCGCTCGGCGGCCACATAGCGCAGCGCTGCCTCGGCGCGGGCAGCAATCGTCTCCGCCGTCTCGACCTGCTCACCGCGCACGTCCACGCAGCCTAGTCCGATGATCCGGTCATCCGGTAGGGTACGCAGGACGCTCATGTCCCCGGCCACGGGGATCGAGTATTCCAAGACGTACTGATCTACCTTGAGTCGTTGCATCGCCGGGATCAGCGTTTCGTAGCCGCCCGCAGCTTTCCAGCCCAGCCGTCCGGCGTTGCCGCGGCACAGGTGAATTGCGACGGTGACGCCGCGCACGCCGGTGATGACCGCGTTGAGCAGGTCCACGCAGAGGTCAATCTCGTAGCGCGGGTCCGCGTAGCTCGCTCGTCTGGCCGGGTCAACTAACGCACACAGGTTCGAGTCATCGAACTGCGCGACGGTTATCCCGGTCCGGGCAACTGCCTCCAGCTCGTGCTTGAGGACTGGTACAAGCGCCTGCATGAACGCTTCCCGCGTGGGGTAGGCGCGGCGCGACCGCTCTGGGTCCCACAGCCGTTGCCCCAGCAGGTACGGCGATGGCAGGCAGACCTTCGTCATCCGGTCGGTATGCTGGACGAGAAAGCGGGCCTCCTCCGCAATGCGGCCGGGTTGGCGTGGGGTCATTGGCTCAACCACCATATGGAACGGACGTGCCTTGCCTAGCTCGTCGTCTACGACGTAGGCCTCGAAACCGTGCATGATCTCGGCGATCACGCCGAAATACGACCGCCGCCGCCACTCGCCATCGGAGATCAGGTCGAGGCCGGCAGCCTCCTGCATAGCGATGACGTACTGCGTGGCTGCGTCGAGCCGCCGCGCATACACGTCTGCCGGGGTGTGCCCTTCGGCGCGAGGATCGAGCAAATCGCGCAAGAATTGTGGCCGGGGCATACTGCCCACGACACCGGTGGGGAAGAGGTGCCCGCTTGTGTTGCCCTGGCGCGTCATCATCGCCATTCCGAGCGCACGATCTCGTAATCTTCGGTGGTATCAATCTCGTAGTAATCGCCGTGTGTGTCCACCTTGTGTATCGCTACGCCCTGCTCCAGCATCTCTTGCAAGAGGTGGATTAGGTAGGCCATCTGCACGGAGGCGACTCCTTGAAAAGTCTGGCCACCGTAGTCGGCTACGACCCGATGATAGTGCTCGCGTAGCAGGTGGGCGCCGCGCGTGCTGAACTTGGCGACGCCGATGTACTCGCCACTCGCCGCTGCCGCCGGGATGCGGCGGCTCACGGTGGTGATGCGGTCGCCTTGCGCCAGCACTTTCTCGGCGTCGGATTCCGGATGCTGCGAGCGACGACGGTAACGCCGGCGCCAGTCGGTATCCACCACTAATGTAATGTCGGCGCGACTGCGCATCAGCCGTTCTACGGCGTGCGGGCGATAGAGGATGTCGGCGTAGGTACAGACGAAACCGTCGGCCATGGCCGGTTCGGCGTAGAAGAGCGAGGCGAGGATGTTATTCCGTGGCCAGTCCACATTCTCGTAGTAGGTGAACTCAGGATAGGCAGTGCGGATGTGGGGCAGCCGATAGCCACCGACAAAGGCAATCTGGCGTGGCCCGAAGCCCCCGGCAGCCAGCGCTTCCAAAATCCAGTCCAGGATACGCTTACCCGCCACCGGCGCAAAGCACTTTGGCTGCTCCGCGGTCAGTGGCATGAGACGCCGGCCGCGGCCAGCGCCAATCACGATTGCTTGCATCGGCCCAAGTCTAGCAGGATGAAGGCGCGAGGCAGCGCCAGCGTGCGGAAGGCCCTCATCGCTTACTCAAGTGCCATCGGCCGAAGGGAGGCCGAGCGCCCAATCCACCGCCCGGTCAAAGAGCCGGGCCGCTTCGCCCGTGCTCCGGTGAAACGTGTCGTGATGCCAGTACAAGAAGACGGTCCTGGCCCTCGCCGGTTGCCCATGCGCTAACTCGGCGCCCGCCTCCGCCACCATGAGCGCCGCGTCGCCACCCAACATATGCGTCGCCAGCACTTGCACCCCCGGTCCGCTGGGCGGGTAGGCAACACTGAACGTATCGGGCCGGCGCACCACCCGGAAAGGTTGGTCAGCGGGTAGCCCCGCGGTGATCGGATGGTCCGCGTCTACAATCCGAATGTAGGTTTGCTGAGAGCGCGTACCACCCCAGAGCGACAGCGGGGCGCCCGCCGCCGCCAGTAGACGCGGCTCCCAGAAGATAAGCGGCGTAGTCGTCTGCGCATAGCGCGCCGCCGTGTCGAGAGACCAGAAACTGGAGCTGATCAAGAGCAGTTCGTGGCTCGCGGCGACCTGCGCCGGATCATGCGCGCTGCCGTCGGCGGTCCCGATCACGGTGACCGTCGCGCCCCGCGTCGCGAGGTGCGCCACGACGGCCGCGTCGCCCGGCGCCAGCTCCGCAGGGTGATGCACCAACAGGGCGATCCGGGTATCCGGCGGCAGTGGTGCCGGGTCGCCCGGCGCCAAGAGCTGCGGGAGTTGCTGCCGCAGCGTCTCGGGGTCGCTGAGGTAGCGTAGCCGCTGCTCACTGGACGCCAGTGAGGCCGAGATCCGCTGCATCGCCGTTTCCCACTGCGCCACCGCCACCGCCGGCTCCTGCTCGGGCCGCCAGCGGGCCGCTTCCGCCGCGATGCCCGGTCGCAGCTCGGCGACGAGCGCGGCGAGACGGCTCCGCACGGACTCGGTGGCCAGCGCCCCGGCGAGTTGCCGCTCGACCTGCGCGGTGAAGTAGACTTGATACTGGGGACTGGCCATGAGGCTGGACAGGATCGGGATGAGGGAGCCGCGCGCACCACTGTCAATCACTCCTTGGCTGAAAGAAACGTCCTCGGTAGCATCGATTCCGCGAAACATGCCAAAGGTCGCATCGGCATCCCACACGAACAGCCGCCACCGAGCATCAGGCCCATAATGCATCCGTGCGGCATACCAGTTGCTGCTGCCCCAATCGGTGTTTCCGGCCCACAGGAACAGCATGAAGAAGGAGGTAAAGTTCTCGATATCGAGTTGCTGTACCGCCTGCTCATACTGCGCCACCTCACTCAAGTCCGCACCGGTCAGCCAGTCTGTGAACTCCTCCCACGCTACGTTCTCGTCCGGGTAACCCTCAGTGGCAGCATCCACCAGTTCCCAGTCGTCATGGTCAAAGTGCGTGGCCAGGAAGGCTGCGTCAATGCGCTCGGTGAGGTTGTACAGCCCCCAGTAGGCCCCGTTCAGGTACAGCGCTACCCAGCGCCCCCGCGCTGCCACCTGCCCCATCGCCCCGTGCAGCTCCCGCACCACCTGGTCCCGCACATACACTGCCTCTCCCTCATACCCCAACCAACTGTCGCTGCTCCCTGCTCGCAGCACCAGCCGGTCATACGTCTGCCCCGGCGCCGCCCCAAACAACGGATACTCCAGCTCGCGTGGTCCATACTCCCCCCGGAAGTACAGCCGGAACGACTGCTTGGCCCTCCTCCGGCTAGAATTACCGTGGATGCGCAGCCCAGCTCCCACGCTGAAACCCAACTCCCCCTCGGCCGACAGCCACTCCATTGTCACCGGCCGCTCCCAGGCCCGCCCCCGCTCCGCCGCGTTGGTGTAGATCCCCGTCGCCTCGTCCCACAGGTGGGGCGGGTCCGTCACCAGCGACAGCACCGGCAGGCCGGTGCTCTCACCCACCAGATACGTCGCCGTGGTCACGGCACTCACTGGCACGCCGTCGTGCAGCGCCACCGCTCGCAGCAGCATCGTCTCCGCCACCGCCACGGGCGCCGTGTACGCCTGCCCCTCCGTCGTCGGATCGGTCCCATCGAGCGTGTAGTACACCGTAGCGCTCCCGACCGGCGCTTGGAGCTGCACCGTCACCGGCCCGGCAAAGCGCCCACTGCCCGGCGTGACCACCACCGGGGGCGCGCCCGGCGCCGCCCGTGGACTGGTGGTATTCGCCGCGCCGGGTGTCGGGATTGGGAAGGCTACCCACTCGCCGGACACCGTCCCCAGCCGCCCCAGCGAGACATCCGCCTCCTGCTCCTCAAATGTCACCGCATCCACCAGCTGCCCCTCTGGATCGAACAAGCCCACGTACTCCCCGCCGCGGTTCAGCCGGAAGTTCGTGTGCCAGGCGTCCGGCCCGACCCGGTCTTCCCCGGATGCCCACACCACCAGAAAGGCCCCCGGCGCCAGGGTAGTGGCCGGCAAGCGCCACTTGGCTGGCTCGGTAGGGTCGTCGGTGAGGGTGTAGCCGGCGAGGGAGACGGGCGTGGCCGTGGGGTTGTGCAGCTCCAGCCAGTCGGCATAGCGGCCCCGGTCATCGAGCGCCGTGCGCGTATTCGCCGCCATGACCTCGGTGATGAGCACACCCGGCGTGGCGGCCTGTGCCGCTGACACGCCAGCGGTTAGCACGGCCAGGAGTAGTCCCAGCACAAGAGCTTGACCAGGGGAGATCAGCCGACTCATGGGGACATCCTCGCTATCACGGCCAGCGGATTCAGGAACTCGGCCATCACCACGTACACCGGCACCACGTACACCGGCGCAGGTGCGCTCTTGGATAACCTGACCACGTGCGCCCCCAACGGCGGGTAGAGTGTATCAGGTGTTCAGGCAGCACGATTGGAGTTGCCAAACTTACGGTGGATGCGTTCTGCTGATGGGGCGTGCCCCTCGCACCGCGGACCAGGTTGAACGCTAAACTCCGTGCTCGCTGTGAGCGCTGGGGCTTACTCTCCGCCCTGCTGCAGCAGCTGCCACGCACGCCAACGGGCCAAGTCTCCCGACCGCAGGCGGCCGCACCAGAGCGCGTCGGGGCCAGTGCGGCCGAGCAAGTGCAGGTGCCGCACCCAGCCGAGGTAGCCGGGGAATTGCCGCCCGAAAGCTAGGAGCGCCGCCGGGTTGACGTGCCACCAAGGGCGTTCGTGCGGCAATGACGGCGCGTAGATACCGAAGGTCTCCAGACGCCAGCGCCGATACCGGCGGTCGCGGAACCACCACAGATGGCGCAGGTGACAACGCCAGGTCTGCACCACCGATCCCCGTTTGATTGTGCAGACCTGGCGTGTCATAGTCTGCATCGCGCTACCCTCCGCTTATGGGTGCTCACTGGCGGCTCAACAGCCGTGCAACCGAGTACCGGGTGTCGCGGTAAATCCCACGTGCGCTCTAAAACAGGAACCGGACTATAATCAGGACGTAAATGAAGCCCAGTATGCCGAAGGCTAGGCCCAGCACTAGGAACAGGGCGACCTGCTTGCGAAACGACATCCGGTAGATATGACGACGCAGCCGGTCGGTAGGCTCGTTGATGCGCTCCGGTGGTTCCTCTCTACTCATGTGTGCCTCACGATGCTCAGGGGTCGGCAGGCTGTGTTGGCTTGCGCGCCTCGACAAGAGCGCTGGCCGGCGCCGCCGCCCTTAAATTGTAGAACGGGAAGGCCCGTGTTTGCACCGCGGCAATGAGCTGGGCGGCGCCGCCAGCCTCCAGGCCACGCGCTACCGGTGGCTTTTCAGTGCCAATCAGGGCAGTGGCTTTGGCTCGAACGGCCGCGGGTGCCTCCAGCAATGCCAGCAGGAGCGTGGCCCAGCAGCGAGCCACGACCGTAGGATTGTAGCCACCACCACCGACGACCACCAGCCGTCCGTCGCAGAGGCGGTGCGCCAGTTGGTGGACGCTGCGGGCGATATGCGCGAAGGTACCCAACGTCAACCCCAGCCGCACCATCGCGTCCTGGTAGTGGCCATCCACCCCGAACTGCAAGATGATTGCCTGTGGACGATACGCCCGGACGAGCGGCGGCACAAGCGCATCGAAGACGCGACGGTAGGTAGCGTCGCTCGTGCCGCGGGGGAGCGGGATGTTCACCTTGCTGCCCAGTCCTGGTCCCCAGCCAAGCTCATCGTAGTGCCCGCTGCCTGGAAAGAAACGTCCGTCGTAGCGGTGCAGCGATACCGTGAGCACGTCCTCGCCATAGAGTAGCTCTTGCGTCCCGTCGCCGTGATGACCGTCAATATCAATGATGGCAATGCGGTGCCAGCCATAGTGCCGTTGGGCGTGTCGGACCGCAATCACCACGTCGTTCAGCGGGCAAAATCCGCTGGTACGGTCTCGGTGCGCGTGGTGCAGCCCCCCACCAGGATTGAAAGCGTGGGCCGCTCCGGCCGTAGCGATGGCATCTACGCATGCCAGCGATCCGCCGACGGCAACGCGCGCCCGCCGCCAGACGCCGCGCCAGGCCGGGGTGGAGGCGCCGTCCAACGTCCCGTGACCACGGCGATCCGCGGCTTGCAGACGGTCGAGGTAGTCAGGATCGTGGGCCGTGAGGAGCGCGTCGAGGGGGGCGGCTTCCTGCCGAAGCTCTAGCAGGAGCGGGTCGAAGCCGCAAGCGGTGAAGAACTGCCGGGCCGTGCCATAGCGTTCCCAAGCACGCGGCAGGGGCGAGAAGCCGCGACCCGTATAGGCTGGGTGGTAGGTTAGGAGTACACGTCCAGGCATAGTGGTTGTCTCCGGACGAGACGGTAACACGTGCCGTCCGACCCACCGGCTGGCACCACTGCCGCGCTGACTCTACACCAACCCCATGTCGCCATTCCGGCGGAAGCCGGAATCCAGAGCGCCTGAGGCAGCAGTCAGCGCACCCACTCTTGGATTCCCGCTTGCGCGGGAATGACCGGGAAATGTCAACAGCGCCTATCATCATATAGAGCGGCAGTGGTGCCAGTGCCGCTCTATATGATGATAGGCGCCGGACCAGCGGTGAGATCAAGGAGGAGGACCGCATGGGTACCACAGCAGCGGTCAAGCTATTCCACAATAACTGGTTCCGACGCAACGCAGAGCATGTGGAGCTTACACCTGCCGAGGGGCAGCTCATTACCGCGGCGCTGGGCCAGGCGCCGAAGCGCTGGTCCGGCGCCCCGGACGTCGAGCGGATGGCGGAGATTCTGGCCGATGAGCCGGCGGTGCTCGACCGCATCGGCGCACAGCTGCTCCAGGTCGTGATCGGCATGAAAGGGTGCGGAGCCGCCGTACAGCTCCTCCTCGACCGCGGCGTGCCGCTCGAAATCAACGAGACCGAGTACAACGTCCTGCACGAGGCGGCCTGGGGCGGTATGGCCGATACCCTCCGGGCCGTGTTCGAGTCCGGCGCGGCAGACGCGACTGGTGTCTCGGTACTGAAACCCCACACGGGATGGCCCGACAACCTCTCCCTCATGTATTGGGCTGCCTGTGGCGGACACGCGGAGGTGGCCAAGCTCTTGATCCGGTACGGTGTCGGCGTTCACCACGAGCTGCCGATCAAAGGAAACGGTGAGCGCGGCACGACCTCTCTACAAGAAGCGGTCGCGCCGAGCCATTGGGGGACGGACTTGTGCCGGATCGAAGGGAAGCGCCAGGTCGCGCGGGAGTTGATCGTAGACGGAGCTTACTACGATGTCTACTCGGCCTGCGGCCTCAACGACACCGACCGGGTGCGGGAGCTTGTGGACGAAAACCCCGCTGTCGTGGGCGTCACCGAAGACTACGGCATGACGCCGCTGCACTGGGCGGCGCGGGCCGGAGCGATGGAGTGTGCGACAATCCTGGTGGCAGAGGAAGCCGATGTCAACGCGCTCAACAGAGCCAACCGGACACCACTGCAACTGGCCGCCGAGAAAGGCCAGGCCGATATGGTACACCTCCTCGCAAAACACGGTGCGGACCTGAATACCCAGGATAAGAAGGGCCGCCCGCCCCTCCATCGGGCAATGTACGAGGGCCGGGTCGCCGCCGCCGAGGCCCTCTTAGCGGCCGGCGCCGCCCCGATGGTGCTGAACAAGCGCGGTAAGAACGCCTTCGAGATCGCCAGGAAGGACGCCAGGCACTTCAGGGCACTAGCGTAACCCGCTGTCCCGTCGCCGCCTGCTTCGGGCCGGAACGAGCATGTCAGCGCAGCGGCCGTGTTTGTCGCGATACGATAGGGTGCGAGCCGGTGTAGTCATCAGCGCCAGCGTAGACCGAGGAGTGACCGTGATGCAGGGCACGAGGATGGCAGCTTCGCCGGTAGTGCTGCCGGTGGATGCTGATGAGCTGTACACCGCCGATGAGTTTATGGCGTTGCCGCTCGACCTGAAACGCTACGAGCTGGTGCGGGGTAGGCTGGTGGAGGTGCCGGTGACGGGCTTCAAACATGGTGTGATTGAGATAAACATCGTCCTGCTCTTGGGTCAACATGTGCGGCAGCGCCGGTTGGGACAGTTGACGCCTGGCGATGCAAAGCATCTGTTAGGGCGCGATCCGGATACCCTACGTCAGCCTGATGTGGCGTTTGTACGGGCAGAGCGGTTGCCACCACCTGACGAGTGGGAGACGTATGGTCGGGTAGTGCCTGACCTGGCCGTAGAAATCCTCTCGCCAAGCAATACGGCAGCGGAGATGCAGGCAAAGGTGGCGGAGTACCTGCGGGTAGGCGTTCGGCTGGTATGGATCGTTGATCCTGAGACGGAGACCGTCACGATCCATACCCCGGATGCAGCGCCGGTGACCCTGACCGCCGGCGCCGAGATCACCGGTGGTGCCGTGCTTCCCGACTTCCGCTGCCCCGTCGCCGCCTTCTTCGACCTAGCGTGAGTCATCGCACGGCCGATGCCGTTACCACAGGAGTTCCCTATGGCCCTCCGCGCCTACCCTATGCTAGCGGCGCCATGAGTGATACGCGAACATATCCTCAGTTCCTGGTTGTCCTGCGCGGGCCAGCCGGTGTGGGGAAAACCACCCTCGCGAAGTCGGTGCAGGCCGCGGCCGACCAGCTTGTCGCGACCATTGATACCGACCTTTTCAACTGGGAGATCGTTCCTGGCGAGCAGGACAAGGCGCTCGTGTATCGCAATCTCGTCATGCTGGCTGAGAACTATCTTCGCTGCCGCTATAGCGTCATTATCAGTGGCCTGGTCATCTCGTCAGAGGAAGCGGGAGCAATGCAGAAGCTACGCCGGTTCGCCGCCAGCCGTGGCGTCATCTTCCTAGACTTCTACTGTTGGGCCTCACGTGAAGTGGTAGTCCAGCGCAATCGGACCAGAGACAAGCAGGTGCCGGAAGCGGCAGTGCTCCGTTGGTGGGAGCAGGCCGACTTGGACAAGCCAGATGTGGCCTGGGAGCTTACCACTCTCGACATGGGCGCGGCGCTAGCGCTGCTCACCGATCAAGTGCTCGCTGCCGTTGAGGCTGCTCATCGTCAACTGCTTGCGAGTGGAGCAACCCCTCCCAAGAGCAAACTGCGGCAAGGCAGCCAGTGCTCGGTTACTCAAGACTTGACGAGACCTCGAACAGTTGACATAATAAAAAGACAACTACCAGGTGAGTGCCAAGGGTAGGGGAGTGAGAGGAGCAACCACAAGGGTTGCCGCTACAGCAGCCGGCTTCTACCGCACTCCCCCTCTCTATCGCTCGGCGATGGAGAGGGGGCCGGGGGGTGAGGCGCGGTTACCGGAGGCTGCGTACCGGCGAGAGCAGCAGCCAGAGCACCGCGAGCAGCCCGCCAAGGGCGCCAATCAGCAGGGCATTCCACACGCCGAGCGCCTCGGCGAGGATACCGCCGACCAGTGCTCCCGGCGGCAATGTGCCCACGCCGATGAACTCCATGCTCGCGTTGACGCGCCCAAGCAGCCGCGGCGGTGTCAGCGCTTGCTGCATGCTGGTACTGGTGACGTTGTAGAGTGGATTGGCAATCCCCAGGAGCAAGGACCGGCAGACCAGCAGCGGCAGTGCGGCCCCCAGCAGGACGCCGGACAGCGGGACCAGCAAGTTCGCCACGCCGATCAGGAGTGCTCCCAGCAGCATCGTTGGCCCCTGACCTAGCCGCAGAGTCACGCGGTTGACCAGCACCGCGCCAAACAACCAAGCAACGCTACCCAGCGCATAGATCGTGCCGAGCAGTGCCGGTGACATCGCCAGGTGGCGGAGGGCATAGAGCCGGAAGAGCGCATCGCCGATGCCGCCGAAGCCGTTGAGAGTGCCGGAGCAGCCAGCGAAGGCCCGCAGCACCGGCTTTCTCGCCAGCAAACGTAGCCCTTCACCGATCTCGTGCCAGATACGCTGTTCCTGATTGCCTGCGGGCGGGGCCGGCTCGGCTATGCGGATGAGTCGGAGGCACAGCGCCGATGCCAAGAACGAGCCGGCATCTACCAGGATTGCCACGGGTGCGGTAATGAGCTGCACCAATACCCCACCAACGCCCGGCCCGGCGATTTGTGCCAGTGACTCGCTCGCCGCGAGCTTGCTGTTGCCTGCTACCAGCTGGTCGCGTGGTACTAGTGCTGGCAGATACGAGTCGGCGGCCACGTCGAAGAATACGGTCAGGGCGCTGGCGAGCGCGGCGACGAGATACAAGTATTCGATGCGTAGGAAGCCGAGCGCCGCGGCCAGTGGGATCGAACCCAGGAGCAGCGCCCGTCCCAAGTCGGCCCCGATGAGCACGGGCCGTCGGCGCAGACGGTCAACCCAGGCACCGGCGGGCAGACTGACCAGGAGTGACGGGAGGGTCGCCGCCGCTGTGAGGATGCCCAGCTGCGCCGGTGTCGAATCAAGGGTCAAAATGGCGGTCAGCGGCAGTGCGAACATTGTGACCTCTGAGCCGAAGAGGGAGATCGTTCGGCCGGCCCAGAACTTGCGGAAGTCAGGGTGGTGCCAGAGGTTCATAGTTGGCTGAGTTCCTCGGCGGCGCGAATCGCCGCTCCGCTGCCATCACGAGGGCCTTTCGACAGACCGCGCCCGGCCAAACGGCAGCTTATGATACCGGGTGCCGTGTAGAGGCTATCCTGGTGGTTGCTCCGTTCGTCTGATTGAAGGGAGTGATGGTGGCACGAGAGTCGCCCCGACGGAGGCCAGGCATGAGCACAGCGCCAGAACTTGCCCCTGGCTGGATCATGGGATGGTTGCCTGCCGTTGCAGCCGCTCATGCTGCTCATGGCGTACCAGAGCCGCACAATCACATGGAAATAGGTGGTGCGGCTCTGGCAGCGCCACAGGCGCATACCTGGACTGAGCGCGGCGTGACGGTGCGCCGGGTGATCGGTGGCTCCAACAACGCGCTGTACTGCGTAGAGGCCGGCGGGCAGCGGTACGCCTGTAAGCTGTGTGTTGCCGATGAGCGCCGGCGGGCGGCGCGAGAATATGGTGCCCTGTGCCTGCTGCAACGCGCCGGACTGGACATCGCGCCGCAGCCGCTCTGGCTGGACGAGAGCTGCGCCATCCTGCCTTACCCGGCGGTCGTCTACCGCTGGCTGCCCGGTGTGCCGCTCGGTCCAGCGCTCACGAAACAGCAGCTCGCCGCGCTCATCGCCAGTATCCAACGCCTGCACACCCTCCGGCCGGGGGCCTTCGAGCACGTTGAGCTGGCCGACGGGTGGTTCCACTGGTTTGAATTCGCGCCGTATCTCGACGAGCTTCACGGCTTCCTGGCCGAGTACGGACTCTGGTTGGTGGCCACCGATCCGCAGGGACGAGACCTATATGACCGGCTGGAGCGGCTGGTGAGCAGTTGCGCGGCATTCGTCGCCACCACCGCCGCGGACCCCGGGCGGGAGAGCGTGCCGCTGTGCCTGTGCCGCGTGGACCTGAACCTGGCGAACGCGGTGTGGAGCGATGATGGCTGTCTCCGCTGGGTGGATTGGGAATACAGCAGTTGGGGTGACCCGGCCCTCGACTTGGCCGACCTGCGCTGGCACGCGGCGCTGTCGAGCTTCAGCGCAGCACAGCATGCCTGGCTCTGCAACAGCTACCGCCGGCCAGCGGGAGATGATGACTTTGCGGCGCGCCTCATGGTATGGGATCGTCTCTTGGCGACCCGGTGGGCCTTCCTGATCCTGCGCTTGCTCTGGAGTGGGTATCACGGGCCGGATCGCGTGCGTCTGACCCAACCTCCCACCGATGTCGTTGCGCTGCGTGCGCGCCTGATCCGTTTCATCGAACGTGCCGAGCAGGCCGTCGTCGGGGACCGTTAGCCGCGCCTCACCCCCCGGCTCCTCTCCACCATGTGGAGAGGGGGAGTCTGCCGCTCGTCACGCCCGCCCCGGCCCGTCATTCCCGCGAAAGCGGGAATCCAGGCGCCCGCTCCCCACTGTAAAATCTATGGTCCACCGCTCATCAAGACCCAAGCCGGCCTTTGCTGCTGCCCTTGCAGCTACGGCCGGCGGTCGCTGGCACACAGCCTGACTACCAGTCAGTTGACGGGTGGCGTCCCGGCAGCCTAGAATGAATGTTCTGTGGGTAGAGACGAGCAGGTACTGGATGGTGAATGTGACCGATCTACAACGTACTGCTGTGCAGTTGCCCGGAATGCTGGACTTGAGCGAGGACCAAGCCCAGCGCCTACAGGTTCGGGCCTTGGTGCCCGGGGAGGACCTGGCGCAGCTGGTGCCCGATGTTGAGGGCCTTGCCATCAGTCTGAAGAATCTCAGCTTTTTCAGCTTTCGGCACTTGCCAGAGAAAACCACGATTGAGCTGCACTTCCTCCGGGACAGCAGCGCGGCGGACCTGGAGATCCTTGGGGATTTGGTGGCGGTCGGGACTGATGAAGTGCCCCACGAGGGCCGGATAGCGACGCGGTACCGCTACACGGTGGTCTTCGACCGCGGCACCGAGCGGTCGGTGGACTACGTGCTGGCAGCGTTGCAGGGCCAGGAGTTGCCGGCGGTGTCACCGAGCGATCCGACGTTCGTGGCGACCGGCCTGCGGGGCTGGTTCTACCGGCTGCGGCGCCGGGTACGGCGCGAGGCACAAGGGGGCTTGGTCGTGCAGGGATTCCTGGTCGTGGCGGCCCTGGCCTTTTTCGGGCTGCTCGATTGGCTCGGCACTTCCTTGGGGTTGGGCTGGATCGCCGCTGCACTCGTGGCGCTGGCCATCGCCGTGCCGGTCGTGGTCTTGGCGATCTTCGTCTTCCTCTTCCGGGGCTAGTGAGGAGGCCACTCATTACCCAGCGGTGACCGGCAGTGCCGGGTCCGCGCTCCACTCGGCCCAGGAGCCGTCGTAGAGCCGGGCGCGCTCGTAGCCGAGCAGCTTGAGGGCGAGGAGACCACCGGCCGCTGCAAACCCACGACCGCAGTAGGCGATCACTTCACGGTCCGGTGTCACTCCCGCAGCAGCGTAGAGTGCCGCCAAGGCGTCCGTTGGCAAATACGTCAACACCTGCTCGGTTGCCAGCAAGCGGTCGCGTTCGGCGGTGGGCGCCGTTGCCAGGGCGGGATCGGCGTTCGCCAGATAGGGGACGTTGACGGCGCCGGGGATGTGGCCCGGACGATCACCCCACGGGTGTACCGCGCTGCTGTGGTGCTGATCCGGTGCGAGACAGTCAACGATAGCTACGTCGGGTTGATCGAGCGCCGCGACGACCGTGGCCTTGGTGGCGAGCCAGTCCGGCTGGGGTCGCGGGGTGAACGTGGCCGGCGAGGGCGCCGGTACCTCCGTGGACAAGGAGCGGCCCTCCACACGCCAGCGGCGGAGACCGCCGTCGAGTACCCGCACGCGCGCATGGCCATAGTAGGACAGTGCCCACCACAGCCGGGCAGCCGACAGGGGCAGCACCATGTCGTCGTAGGCGACGACGAGGGTGTGGTCGCCAATCCCGAGCCGTTCCATCACCTGCGCGAACGGAGCCGGCGACACGAGCCGGTCGGGCACGTCGCTCTGTGGGTCGGCGAGGTCGCGCACCATGCCGACGAAGACCGCCCCGGGGATATGGCCGGCCAAGTAGCCGGCTTCGTCGTCGGCACTGATCCCGCGCCCGGCCTCGTACTGGGCTTGCCAACGTACATCCACCACCCGCACGTCGGGATGATCGAGGTGGTCGGCAAGCCAAGTATCATACTTGCCGGAAGCGTGGCTGGATAACCGCTTTTGCCTGTGCCGCGCGGTTGGACACCGCTTGACGGCACAGGCAAAAGCGACTGCGTTGGCTAGGATAGTGCGATGCCCCCAGCCGTCCCTCGCTCCATCCCTTACCAGGGCAGCAAGCGCCGACTGGCCGCGCGTATTCTGCGTTACTTCCCAGCGCGCATCGAGCGGCTGGTCGAGCCGTTTGCCGGTTCTGCGGCCGTCACGCTGGCGGCAGCGGCGCAAGGGCGCGCTCGTCGTTACCTCATCAACGATAGCCTGGTGCCGTTGGCCAAACTTTGGCACCGCATTATCCACCACCCGCAGGAGCTGGCCGCTCATCTCAGGCTACCTTGCTGGGCCGCACCGATGTCACTACGGAGTCGCTCTATCTGTCACCGGCGCTGATCGCTCAAACAAAGGTGGTCACGCCAGCAACATCATCGCAACGTAGGCTTCCTTTGTGTCCTCCTAGCCGCCGCTTCCCTCTCGGGGCGTGTTGATTGGCGATGGCCGGAGCCGTAAGATCAGCGGGAGAGGTGGAGCGATGGAGTGGGAAGCGGTCAGCGCGTTCTTGACCACACGGGCGGCCGGATCGTTGGGTATCCTGGCGCTCGCGCTGCTCCTCGCCGGGGGCGTGTGGTGGCTGCGGCTGGTCGTGCGCCGACTGCTCCGGTCGGCTGATAGCGAGAGCGTGGCACAGCAAGTAGTGTCCGGATTCCTGGATGATACCCGCGGCATCCTGGCGTTGATCGTCGTGGTGGGTGGGGTCTATCTGGCACTCGCCAATCTCTCGCTCTGGGGTGCCGACGATCAGCGCCCGGCGGGGTGGTTTGGGGCCGTCGTCCTGGGGCTGGCGCTCATCGCGACGATGCGGGTAGCGCGCAGTGTGGTGCGTGTGCTTACGGAGCAGCTAGAGCCGCGCATGCAGACACCGGAGCAGCTGCGGGTGCTGCAATCCATCGTGCCACAGGTGCAGCGGGCGTGTACGGGCGCCATTGTGGTCGTCGGCGCGCTGGTGATCCTGGAGCAAGTCGGTGTCCCGGTGGCGCCCTTGCTGGCCGGACTGGGTATTGGCGGCATCGCAGTGGCTTTCGCCGCGCAGAACACCCTCGCCAACCTCCTGGCCGGCCTCAGCATTTTCATTGACGGCACCGTCCGCGTGGGCGATATGGTCGAGCTGGATGATGGCCAGCGGGGGGTTGTCGAGGACGTGGGCTGGCGGACGACAAAACTGCGCCTGTTCGCCAACAACCTGCTCATTATCCCGAACGGCAAGCTGGCCGAGAGCGTCATGACGAACTACCAAATGCCGAACGATGAGGTGGCGGTATATGTTCGCAATGGCGTTGCCTACGACAGCGATCTGGAGCAGGTCGAGCAGGTCACGCTGGAGGTAGCCAATCGGCTGGTGCGAGATACGCCAGGAGCCGCGACCGACTTCGAGCCGATCATGCGCTACACTGCGTTTGCCGATTCTAACATCAACTTCGTCGTTGTCATGCGGGCCAAGGATTGGCCGACGAGCCGACTGCTCCAGCATCGCTTTATCAAGGCGCTCAAGCAGCGCTATGACGAGCTGGGTATTGAGATTTCCTTCCCGGCTCGCAACCTCTATCTGCGCGACGCTGACGGCCTGAGGGCGCTGGCAGCCACAGAGAACACCGAGCGCACGGAGTAGGGAGGGAAAGGCGATTCCACCGGCCTCCTATGGTCCCCCCGCTCCGCAGGGGGGACGGTGGCATGGCGGTCGGGGCGGCTGCCAACACCGTCATTGCAATGACGAAAACGGGAGTATCACGATGAACTCACCAAGCGAGCGTAGTCTTGCTCACCCGACCGTGACGCTGCGCTGTACGTCATGCGGCGCGACCTACGCCGACACCGAGCCGCTCTGGGCGTGCATTGCACCAGCCGCGCCGGGCACTTGTGGCAGTGTGCTCACCGTGGACTACGAGTGGCCCGCCGCGCTCACGACGGATCGGGAAGCGGCGCTGGAGCAAAGTCGCAACGCCACGGGCCTCTGGCGCTACGCTCACTACTTGCCCCTGACCGCTGCGCCTGGCGCGTCACCGGTAACGCTTGGCGAGGGCGACACACCACTCATCCCCTTGCCGCGCTGGGGCGAGCGCCACGGTCTGCGCCGCGTCTATGCCAAGCTGGAGTACGTCTCGCCCACCGGATCGTTCAAGGACCGTGGCGCCGCGGCGGTGGTGGCGAAAGCTGCCGAATGGGGGATCAGCCGGATGGTCGAAGATTCGTCCGGCAATGCCGGCGCGGCTATCGCCGCGTACAGTGCGCGGGCCGGCATTGCCTGCGACATATTTGTCCCGGCAGCGGCCCCGGAGGCCAAAGTGCGGCCCATCGAGCGCTCCGGTGCGAACGTGCGGCGCATCGAGGGCACACGCGCCGATGTCACCGCGGCAGCGCTCGATGCCGTCGGTGATGGAATGAGTTACTACGCGGCGCACAACCTCAATCCCTACTTCACCGAAGGGATGAAGACCGCGGCTTACGAGGTGCTGGAGTCCTTTGACTACCAAGCGCCGAACCACGTGATCCTGCCGGTCGGTGGTGGCTCGCTCTTTGTCGGGCTGTGGCGCGGCTGCCAGGAGTGGCGGTCGTGGGGCTGGGTGCAGTCCTGTCCGCGGATGCACGTGGCGCAGTCCACCGGCTGCGCGCCGCTCGTGACGGCCTATCAGCAGGGCAGCAACGTTGCCATTAAGCCTATTGACCGCCAGCCGACGGTGGCTGGTGGGATCGAGGTGGTGGCGCCGCCCCGAGGCCGCCACATCCTCAGTATCCTACGCAAGAGCGCCGGGAGCGCCGTCGCCGTGGACGACGAGGCCATCCTCGCCCATCGCACCCTGCTCGCAACGCTCGAAGGGCTGGATGTCGAGCCGACGGCGGCCGTACCGCTGGCCGGCCTCGCGGCGCTGGCGCGCGAGGGGATCGTTGGCCCCGACGAAACGGTAGTCGCGTGCCTCACCGGCAGCGGCCTCAAAGACCCGTCCTGACCCTGTGGGATGCTACCCCCCACACCTGTCAGGGCTGTGGATGACCCGGTTCTGCGCCTCCCAATCGGCGGAAGGTTGGACCGCCAGGGGATGGTCCCACCACCAGTCCATCCCCCAGAGCTTGTCAATGCGGACATCGAGCATCCGGTAGAAGATACGTCTGGCGGCCTCGATACA
Organism: Chloroflexota bacterium; assembly: GCA_965238265.1. Classification (GTDB taxonomy): domain Bacteria; phylum Chloroflexota; class UBA11872; order UBA12225; family JAJDUF01; genus JAJDUF01. Next base: position 1,072,998 of record OZ250185.1, read on the forward strand.
GCGGTCGTCGTCGAGGAGCATTCCTGCGACCGCAAGGGCCCCCGCGTGTTGGGCGCGGTAGACGCCGCTCTCGGCCCAGAGCGACTCCTCAGGATGAAATAGGCCGGCCGTGCTGATCCGCGGCACAACGTAGTCAACGATGGCCCTGGCGGCCGGCAGCCTCTCCCGATCAATTCGCTCGATCATCTTGTCATTCGGCAAATTAATCTTCAGGAGTGAATCTTAGAAAGTGATGTCTCGTGCCCTGGCCACAGACGGGTCCCCTGCGCGTGTGAGGCCGCGAAACCGGGGCCTTACACGCGCTCGAAGAAGGCAGCGACCGGGCACCGGAACTCCGGGAGCACCTCATCGCCGGTGATTTCATCGTGTACCGAGAGCGTTATCGGCACAGCCGCTGGTGTATAGACAGTCACCGTTTGGGTATCGAGATCAACGACCCAGACGAGCCGCACGCCGGTCCGCAAGTAGTCGGCGACTTTTGCGGCCATCTCCCTGGCCGTGTTGCTCGGTGAGCGGATTTCCACGGCGAGGTCGGGTACGACCGGGCTATACGAGCGCCGCTGCTCGCGCGGCGGTAGCCGGTCCGTTCGCATGAAGGACACGTCGGGCTGGCGTAGCGTATCGGGATTCCGCTCCAGCCGAAACATCACATCGCCGGGAGTGATCTGTCCCAGCCGACGCGGCCGGACGTGCTGTTGCAACGCGAACATGATGTTGGCCTCGATCTCGCCGTGTTCGTAGCCGGTCATGGGCATCTCCACCAGCACGCCGCGAACTAGCTCGTAAAGCTTAAGGTTGAGCGGCAGCTCCATAAACTCGTCGGCAGACAACAGCCGATCAGGTACCGGTGCCGCCGGTGCTAGGATGCTGGTTTGCTGCATGGCGCTTGCCTTCCATAGCCTGGGCGAAACAACCTCTCGTCCATGAGTATAGAGTAGCGGCGCGCGGAGATCATCAGCGAGCAGCGGCCGCCCGGCCCTGGGTTCCCGCCTTAGCGGGGATCGCAGGGCAATGTCAACAGCGCCTAGACATCGCCGGCTAAGGGAAAATCGATCTTGGCATTGCCGGCGTGGTGGGAGCGCAGGATGCCCAGGATGATCTCCAGCGTCTGCCGGCCGGCGCTCGCCGGTGAGATCAACGGTGCTGGTGGCTCGCGCCCGGCGTCCTGGGCGGCCACGTGCTGCACAAGCTCCTCAATACCAGAGCGCTGACCGTCGAAGTTGTAGGGCGCCGTCGGCAGTGTCCGCTGGTAGGCCGCCGATTCGTCTGCACTTGGCTCCCAGACCTCGGCCCCGTGGTCGCCGACGTGGATGCGTCCCCGGTCGCAGATAAGCTCAAATCCAGAGATCGTCCCGACTTTGGTCTGCGGCATGATGATCTGGGCGCGGACTCCATTGCGAAACCGCAGCAGCGCATATCCGCCCGGATCGGCCCTCGGGTCGTGCCCTCCGTCGCCGGCGTAGACGGGGCCGTAGTCCTCAAAGCCGTCATCCAGCTCTGCGACCACCCACTCCGGCTGGGCACCGCTCAGGAACCCCAGCATGTCAATCGTGTGAGTAGCATTGCGGAACAGCATCGCGCGTGGGTATGCCATCGTCATGATGATGGTCCGCAAGCGTCCCAACGCTTTGCTCCGCACCAAGTTCCGCACTTCGTGCCACAGCCCCTTGAACCGCCGCGTGTGGTCAATGGAGAGCGCTACGCCATGCTGCTCGCAGGCGGCGATCATCCGGTCGGCATCGGCCAGCGTGGTCGCGATGGGCTTTTCGCAAAAGATGCCGCGCACCCCGGCGGCGGCCCCATCAACGACCATATCCGCGTGTACGTGGTCGGAGGTGGCTACCGAGAGGAGGTCCAGGCGCTCCTGACGCAGCATCTCGCGGTAGTCCGTATAGGCGCGGACCTCCGGCCAGACGTCGCCCCAGGTGCTGCGGAAGGTATCGAACAGCTCCGTGCGTAGCTCACAGATGGCGACGACATCCGTCTCGGGCACGAGATGGTAGGCGGCCGCATGGCTGCCCACCTGCACGTTACCCAGGGCCGGATGCGTCTCCATTCCCTGTCGGTTCGCGGCAATCCCGCTTAGTCCGATGATGCCGGCCCGATAGCGGCCCGGCGTGCTCGACTCTGTGCTCATAATGCATGCTCCTTCTTCGGTTGTGGCTTCCATTGGGGACTGAGTACCTAATCGTACAGGTGCTCGCGCCGGCCTCAGGCGTCGCCGGCTAAGGGAAAATCGATCTTGGCATTGCCTTCGTGGTGCGAGCGCAAGATTCCCAGCATGATCTCCAGGGTTTGCCGGCCGGCGCGCCCTGGTGAGAGCAGTGGTGCCGGTGGCTCGCACCCGGACTCGCGGGCTGCGATATGCCGCACCAGCTCCTCAAGGCCCGCTCGCTGGCCCTCAAAGCTATACCGGGGCGGCGGCAGCACCCGCCGTTCGACCGTGAGGGCATCGGTGCCCGGCGCCCAGACCTCGGCCCCATTATCGCTCGCAAAGATGCTCCCGCGCTCACAGATGAGATGAAAACCGAAGATCGAGCCGGCTGCGGTCTGCGGCATCGTGATCTGGGCGCGCACCCCATTGCGAAACCGCAGCAGCACGTACCCGCCCGGATCGGTCCGCGGATCGGTGCCGCCATCGCCCGCGTACACGGGGCCGTAGTCCTCGAAGCCATCATCTAGCTCTGCGACTACCCACTCCGGCTCGGCGTCGCTCAGGAAGCTCAACATGTCAATCATGTGCGTCCCGTTGCGGAACAACATCGAGCGCGGATACCCCATGGTCATGACGATGGCCCGCAAGCGGCCCAGTGTTTCGCTCCGCACCATATCCCGCACCTCGTACCACAGCCCCCGGAACCGCCGCGTGTGGTCAATGGAAAGCACCGCGCCGTACTGCTCGCAGGCAGCGATCATCCGGTCGGCATCGGCCAGCGTGGTGGCGATGGGCTTTTCGCAAAAGATGCCGGGCACCCCAGCAGCGGCCGCGTCAACGACCATATCCGCGTGTAGGTGGTCGGAGGTGACCACCGAGAGCAGGTCGAGATTTTCCTGCTCCAGCATCTCGCGGTAGTCCGTATAGGTGCGGACCTCCGGCCAGACGTCGCCCCAAGTGCTGCGGAAGGTATCGAATAGCTCCGTGCGCAGCTCGCAGACGGCGACGACATCTGCCTGGGACACCAGCTGGTAGGCGTCCGCATGGCTGCCACCATGCGTACTCCCCAGGGCCGGATGCGTCTCCGGCCCCTGCCGGTTTGCGGCGATCCCGCTCAACCCGATGATGCCGGCCCGATAGCGCCTGGTGGTAAGCGCGCTCATAGCGCAGGCTCCTTTCGCTCCGTTACAGGTTGTTGACTGAGAACGGTCCGCCCGGCTTGATGGTGGTGGCTACTTCGAGGGCGGCCAGCAGCGCCTTCGCATACCCGACGGCGTAGGCGGAAGCCATGCCCTGGAAGCGGTTATCGCCGTCGTAGGCGGGCATGTGGTCGAGCTGCAAGCCCCCGGTAAAGCCGATGTCTCGGAGCGTGAGCAGGATACGGAACATATTCATGTCGCCGTCGTGCAACGCGACTTCTTCATAGCCGCCGTGCGTGGGGATGGTGCCGCGCACGTTGCGGAAGTGGGTGTGGAAAATCTTCCCCCGCCGACCAAAGGCGCGGATATTCTCGACGATGTTGGTGCCCGATTCGTAACGGGTGCCGATGCAGTAGAGCAGGCCGCTGTGCGTACTCGGTACCGCATCGAGAATCTGCGACCAGCGCCGCGGCGAGAATTCCGCCTCCGGGAGGGGCGGATCGGAGGGGTGCAGGATGAGCCGGATGTCGAGCGCCTCCGCAATCGGGACGAGCCGCTCGTACAGGCGCACGCTGCGCTCGAAGTGCGCCTCCACGTCCACCGTCAGCTCCGGCGGCTTGGCGTCCAGATTTTGCCGCATCACCGCCATATCGAAAGCGTGCATGGTGTAGCCGCCGCGATGCACACCCCGCACGGCACCGCGATAGCCCGGATTGTCGAGATGCACTGGCATGGACATGAAGGGAACGCCGGCCTTGCCCAAGGCTTCCAGCGTGCGGCACAGGTTGTCCACCTCTTCATCGCCACCGGGTTGGCCGAGCAGGTAGTTCTCAGGCGTGGGTGGAGCCACCCGATAGACGCCTAGCCCGTGTCGCCGCAGCTTCTCCAGCAGCGCCCGGACCCCCTGCTCGTCGGCGTAGCCGCGCTCGGCAACACCGGGCACGTTGTACTCCTGGTGAATGTCGAAGCCATCGCAGCCGACCTGCGCGGCAAAGCGGATGTAGTCATCGGAGAGATCGCGTTCGCGCAGTAATACCTTCATCGTCTGTGCCTCCTCCGGGGTAGCCACCCGAGATCGTGGAGCATGCAGATTGGCAGAGATAGTACCATTGTCTGCGACAAGGGGGACAAGGATAGGTTTTTGGGCCTGACCTCCGGCCTACGCTTCCAGCACCACGCCTTCCTTGTCGAGCCGCGCGAGCATCGCTGCGTACTCCGGCGTGCCGTCGTCGTCCCAGTACTCCGTGACGATTGGCTCTGCATACCGCATGGGCAGCAGGCGGCTCAGGTCCGGTCGGACCAGGAACATGCGGTTCCGGGGATCAACCAGACCGTAGAGTGTGGTGCCATTCTCGAAACGGGACTTGATGATCCACCGCTGTGGCTCCTGGCGCGGCAGGCTCTTCAGCCGTTCCAGCTCCGCGCGATCCAGCGTCAAACCCAAGCCCGGTGCTTCCGGTACCCGCACCAGCCCATTGATCGGCTTTAGCTGCTCCTGCACCACGTCGCTCTGCCACGTCTCGGTACAGCTAATCGTATGGAGCGTGGCGGAAGGGAAGGCCGCCATCATATGGACGGTCATTGCCCGCGTGATGGCGCCGCCGACGTTCTGCATCATAAATGGGATGTTGCCGGCGGCAAAAAGGCCTGCCCGGCGCATCGCATCGCCAATCTTCGAATGGCCGAGCATATAGGCGTCGGCAGCGCCCATCAGCACCTCGTAGGTAGCCCGCAGGGGGGTGTGGTGCAAGACGACGGGCAGCCGCGAACGCTGGCGCAGGGCCATGTGCCCGGGAATGTCCTCCGAGGGCAGGGGGTCCTCGAAACAGCCGGCGATGGGAAACTCGGCCAGCTTGTCGAGCAGTGCGACCATGTGGTCGTCGGTCCCCTGCATGGTGAAGTCGTAATGGACCTGGAACCCCTCCGGGGCGACTTGCTGCATCGCCTCGGTCTGCGCGATGACGTTCTCCCAGGGTGAGAGGTGGAACTTCAGCCACGTATACCCGCGGGCCGCGTAGTACACGACTGCGGCGGCCATCCGGTCCGGGTGCGTGGACACGGTCCAGCTCGACACCGGCACCCAAGCGCGGTACCGCTGTCCGAACAGCTTGTACACGGGCACACCGGCGGCCTGGCCCATCAGGTCGTACATTGCCGTACCGAGGCCGAGGGAGGTCTCGTCTCCGATCCAGTCGAAAGGGTTGGACCCGATGTAGCGGCCCAAGACTTCTTGCGGCTCGGTCGTATGTCCTTCGCCCAGCCCTACCAGCCCGGTATCGGTATGAGCGACATAGACGGTGCGCCCCGATATGTGGTAGTAGTGGCTGAACTCGTAGGCCAGCGCATCCTGGTATTCGAGGCCGATTTCGTGTACTTCGATATCCGTGACCTTCATGGCTGCTCCCTCCAATGTCAAGCATCATACTACTTGGCATGATCGTGGCACACTGCCCGTTGCCGATGATGAGGTGATACATGATCACAACGTTGCCAGACAATAAGCGCCTGGGCACGGTGTTCAACAACGACCTCAACAACATCATCCTCGGGATGGGTGCCACCGGCACCATAGACACCTATCGGCAGGCGCTCGACGCCATCCTGGACGCGCGGCCGGGCGTCTTTGCCCAAGATGTCGGTTTGCCGGAGGCGCTGCTCTACCCGACCAACGTTGACAACATGTTCGACAAGCACCTCGTCGAGGTCACCAAGCAGACGTGGCCGGAGCGGGAACAGGCCGCGGCCAACGCGGAGGGACAAGTTGCCTTCATGGGCAAGGTCCGGGCGGCTGGCACGGACTTGCTGACCGTCACCATCGAGGCGTGCCGGCAGCGCTCCGTCCCCGTGGTTGCGGACTATCGGATGAATGCCGAGGATTGGTACGACTACGCTTACTTGCTCTCCGATTTCGGTCGTGCCCATCCCGAATGGCGGATACCGCTTGATCCTGAGGCACAGCCGCCTACTGGTGACGATGCCAGAAGCTCACAATCAGATGAAAATAGATGGTGCGCTTCTGGCACGTCAGGTGACGCGCCGCCAAAGCGATGGGCCGGCTGCCTCGATCCGGCGATCCCGGCAGTGTTCGCGCATCGCCTGGCGATCTTCACCGAGGCTGCCGACCGCTACGACATTGACGGCATCGAGTTCGACTTCCGCCGCTGGTATCGGATGATCTCCGACCCGCGACACAACTACGCCATCCTGACCCGTCTGGTGGCCCAAACGCGCGCGATGCTCGACGAGACCGCTCGGCGCAAAGGCCGGGAGCGGATGCTGTTGGGTGTGCGCGTCGGGGCAGCGCTCGAAACGCCACCGAGCGCAGCGGCGTTTCCCGGCGTCGGCTCGCTACACTCCAACCCGTCGTGCCGGGACCTGGGGCTGGACGTGCGGACGTGGATCGAGTTAGGGCTGGTGGACTATGTGTGCCCCACGCTCTTCTGGCCGCGCTGGCCCGGCTTGCCGCACACCGGCGAGTTTGCCGCTCTGGCCCAAGACACGGGTGACGTGCCAGGTCTGCACAATCATATGAAAATCGGTGGTGCAGACCTGGCGTCGTCAAACGTAGGCATCTACCCGACGCTGTTCCCGTTGCCCGCCTGGCTGGGCGAGGCTGGGCCGTTCGAGGGGCCGATCAGCCCGGAAGATGAACCGAAGCTCCGGCGGTACAAGCGGGATATCTGCGAGCTGGCCCTGCGCCTCTACGATGATGGAGCCGACGGCATCAGCACGTTCAACTGGTACTTCCATCTCTACCTGGCCCGGGTGCCCCACCAATGGCAGACGTACTATGGGTATGGCGCGGGCGGTGCGCGGCTCCAACAGTATGTGCTCTCGATCCTGCACGACCCGGCGGCCATCCGCGCCTATCTGCACAGCCCGGCGCTCTGGTCCACGGAAGCGGGCTGAGACTGCGCCGGGCCAGCCGGAACCGACAGCCGCGCTGCCTGTCATTGCGGCGGAAGCCGCAATCTACGCCCCCCTGCGGAGCGGGGGGGCCATAGGGGATCGTCATTCCCGCGCAAGCGGGAATCCAGTTGCCGCCGCCATTTTCATAGCTTGTGGTGCAGGGTACAACCCGGCATGGGTGATTCCGGCGCCGGAATCCGGAGCGGTAGGGGGTGAGCGGTGCCGGGGCTAGGCACTTACCGCTGGCTGGTACCGCATTGAGATGCCAATAGTAATTATGAGGCAAAAAGTACAGCTCGCCGGCTACCTACGATACCTAGGTATCATTCGGATACCGGACCAAATCATCGAGGCCGATGAGCCGGAGGCCGTCCGGGAAGCAAACCTTGCTATGATGCTCCCATTGCAGTGTGGTGCAAGCGACGAGGAGATGACAGGAATGAAAGCGCTTACCGGCGGTTTGCTCATTGACGGGACCGGGCGTGACCCGATTCCCAACGCGAGCGTCGTCATTGGCGACGACGGGTACATCACGCAGGTCGGCTCGCTGGCGCATCTGCCGCTCGATGCTCAGGTGCTCGACGTAGCGGGCCGAACCATCATGCCCGGCCTGATGGACGCCCACGTTCATTTCATGCTGGCCGGTGAGCCGGACTTCGAGGCGGTGTTCTTGAAGCAGCCGCCCGAATACATGGCCATCAAGGCTACCGTGTCGGCTCGTTCCCTCCTGGAGGCCGGCTTCACCACCGTCCGCGATGTCGGTGCGCCGGGCCGCTTGGCCCTTTCGCTGCGGGACGCTGTGCAGGCCGGCCTCGTCCCCGGCCCGCGGATTCTCGCCGCCGGTCGGCTGATTACCGCCACGAGTGGCCACGTTGACTTGCTCCCGCCGGGCGTGTCGCGCGTTGACGGGACCGCCGGTCGTATTGCGGACGGGCCGGCCGAAATCCTGCGGGCGGTGCGCGAGCAAGTCAAGGTCGGTGCGGACCTGATCAAGTTCTGTGCGACCGGCGGGGTGATGGACCCCCAGTTGGCGCCCGATGTCCCGGAATATAGCGCGGAGGAGGTCCAAACCCTGATCGCCGAGGCCCACAAGATGAAAAAGCCGGTCGCGGCGCACGTTCACGGGGCGGAAGGAGCCAAGATCGCCATTCGCGCCGGGGTGGACACCATCGAACACGGGACCATGTTGGATGAAGAGGCGGTACAGCTCATGCGGGAAGCGGGCACCGTCCTCGTGCCCACGCTCACGCCGAGCTATCAGGTCCGGCAGCACGGTGACGAAGCCGCCCTCCCGGACTACGTGGTGGAGAAGTTCCATGTCACCAGCGCCGCTCACGCGCAGAGCTTCAAGATGGCCATTGAGGCCGGCGTCCCGCTGGCGTTGGGCACGGATGCCGGCACGCCCTTCTATCCGCACGGCCTAAACGCCATCGAGCTGCAGCTGATGGTGGAAGGGGGGCTCTCGCCGCTGGCTACCATCGTCGCCGCGACCAGCGGCGCGGCCAAAGCCTTGCGCGTGGACGATAGCACCGGATCGCTAGTGCCCGGCAAGCTCGCCGATCTGCTGGTCGTGGACGGCGACCCGTTAGCAGACGTTGCGCTCCTGCAAGACCAGTCCCGCCTGCACGTGATCTTGCAGGGTGGCCGGGCGTATAAGGACCTCGTGAGCGCCGGGTAGTCGTGGCCCTCTCCCAGGGGGAGAGGGGGAGTCCGCGCGGCGACCGGTAGCCCCTTCCCTGTCAGGGAGGGGGGGATAGGTACGGGCCGCGTCGTAGGGGCGTCCCTTGTGGGCGCCCGTCGGTCCTGCCGGAGGCTAGAACTCCTCCCGCCCGAACCGCCACAAGGCGACGCCGACCGCGGCGATGGTATAGGCGACGACCACCAGCAAGATCGTGAGCCACCACCATTCCGGGAGTGTGTGGCCATCCGCCACCGTTATGGCCACTGTCACCAGCCCGCTCGGCAGCAACGCTGAGAAATCATCTGCCAGCGCCCCACCAATCAGCAGCCCAAAGGCAATCCCCAGCACCGGCCCGCGGCTACGGAAGAGCGTCCCCAGCATCACGGTGAAGGTGAGGTAGAACAGCAGGTAGAGGCTCATCAAGCCGAGCGCTGCCGCGAAGGGCGGCACCGCCAGCGGCGCCCCGGCTGCCAGACTCAGTTGGATATAGCCCACGAAGCCCTGGAGCACGACCATGATGCTGAGGATTGCCAGCCCGTTGGCGCCTAGCTTGGCCAGCACGAACGCGCTGCGGGCGAGCGGCTTCGACAGCACCCACGCGGCTGTCCCCAGCTGTTTCTCCCCGATGATGGTCCCTTGCGCCATCACCAGGACGCCAATCGCTGCGAAGATCCCCAGGAATATGATGAGAAACATTACACCCTGACTGACGTCATCTAGGCGCGCACTGATACTGGGATAGCCATTGATAACACCGGTCCACAGGAGCATTTGGATCCACCACTGCCGCGTGTGCCACCAACGCGCACCCTCCCACCACAGCATGTGCCCCAAGCCGCTGCGCCAACCACGCTCCGGTACCGCGTGCAGCTCTGATGACGCCAGAGCTGCATCACTTGCACGTCCGGGTCGGCGAGCACGAGCCGCAGCAGCTGGTCCTCGGCGGCGCCGTCATCGGTGACGTGTACCTCCCATGTCGTCTGGTCCTCCTGCGGTCTGACCGTGATCGCCGTCACCCAGGGCTGGTTGCGGACGCGCGCCTCGGCGGCACGGGATTCGCCGCGCATGGTCAGGGTGTACACACTGCCCTCACTCCCCCGCAGCAGGTCTTGGATCGGCGCCTCCGTGACCAATTTCCCGTGGTTGAGAATGACCACCGTGTCGCTCACTCGCTGCACGTCGCTCAGAATGTGGGTGGAGTAGAAGATGGTCGTGTGTTGACGGAGCCGCTCGATGATCGCGAGCACGTCCCGCCGGCCCATCGGGTCGAGTGAGGACGCCGGCTCGTCGAGAATGAGCAGATCGGGATGATTGACCTGGGCCTGGGCAATCCCCAACCGCTGCATCTCACCGCCGGAGAAGCCCTGGATCGGCCGGTCGGCCTTGTCCGCCAGCCCGACCAACTCCAAGGTCTCCGCAATCCGCGCCTCGATCTTGGCTTTCGGCCCACTGTAGAAGAAGCCCATCGTAAAGCGGAGCGTTTCCCGCGCAGTGAAGTGGTCATAGTAGCGCGGTTCCTGGGAGAGATACCCCACGCGCCGGCGGATTTCGGTGCTCTCGGTCACGATGTCGTGTCCGAACACGGTGGCTGTGCCACCGGTTGGCCGGATCAGTCCGAGCAGCAGCTTGATGGTGGTGGTCTTCCCCGCGCCGTTAGGCCCCAAGAACCCGCAGATCGAGTGCTGGCGGACGGTCAAGTCCAGGTCTTGGAGCGCCGTCACGCCCTTATACACCTTGCTCAAGCCCTGGGTACGGATCACGGTCGTATCATCGCTGCTCATCGTGGCCTCTCCCGAAGGACTTGATAACCTTTACCGGCGCACTGTGGGACGGTTGACGACACCAGTAGCATCTAGGCCCGCTACAAAATGAGACCGTTGAGCGAGGAAGCGAGTTTCATCTTGAGACCGCAGCCGGGCGCGCCTTGATCGTACACTATCCCGCTGCGAGCAGCTTCACCGCTACGCAGTGGGCGGTTCGGTAGACGACCGGCGCAGCTCCTTGCTGGTACCCTAGCAGGCGGGAGACACGAGCGTAGGTCGGTGTAGGATCGTTGGCACACGATCCCGCCGACCCGCGCTGCCTCCGCAGCGGATCAGTACAACGAGACGAAAGGGGAGCAGACGATGGCGCTAGAGCTAGGATTAGCGGGGAAGGTCGCCCTCATCACGGGTGGTAGCGAGGGCCTCGGCCGAGCGATTGCCGAGCGCCTGGCAGCGGAGCAAGCAAAGGTCGCCATCTGCGCGCGACGCCAAGGGCCGCTGGATCAAGCGCGGCAGGAAATCAAGGCTGCGACGGGCCAGGACGTGCTGGCGGTGCCGGCCGATGTCACAGTGCCCGGTGACCTCGAACGGCTGGTGCGCGCCACGACCGAGCGGTTCGGGGACATTGCCATCCTCGTTAACAACGCCGGTCGCTCGGCGGCGCAATCGCTGCTGGTCGCCAACGATGCTTCCTGGCAGGAGGACCTGGACCTCAAGCTGATGGCGGCCATCCGGCTGACCCGGCTCGTCGTGCCCTCGATGCGCCGGGTTGGTGGCGGGGCTATCGTCAATATGACGACGCCGGGCGGGAAAGCGCCACCGGCGGAATCGGTACCAACCAGCGTGAGCCGGGCCGCCGGCATCGCCCTGACCAAGGCTGCGTCCAAAGAGTTCGGTCGCGACGGTATCCGCGTGAATACGGTCTGCATTGGAAGCATCAAGAGTATGCAGATCATTCGCCAAGCCCAAGCCGCCGGCCGACCGGTGGAGGAGTTGTACGAGGCAGTGGGCTGGACCGTGCCGCTGGGCCGCATCGGCGAAGCTGAAGAGGTCGCCGATCTGGTGGCGTTCCTCGTCTCCGACCGCGCCGCCTACATCACCGGCACCTCCGTCAACATTGACGGTGGCGCCTCCGCCGTCATCTAGCTCCCCGGCCCATTCCTAGTCCAGCCTAGAATCTCGATAATTCCCTTGACAATTCTGCTCCGTTCTGCCTATGATGTAGGCACCCCCCCTGTTACTTCGCTGGCAGGGCGCGAGGCCGTCCTAGGGCGGCCTCAGCTACTTTAATGAAGGCGAACGTCTACGTTGACGGGTTCAACCTGTACTACGGTTGCCTGAAGGGTACGCCCTACCGCTGGCTCGACCTGGCGCAGCTATGTCAGGTCTTGCTCCCCTCGCACCAGATTCACCGTATCCGCTACTTCACCGCCCGTCTGCAACCAAGGGCTGAAGACCCTCAGCAGCCGAGGAGACAGCTCATCTATCTTAGGGCACTCCGTACGATCCCGAATCTCTCCATACACTACGGGCACTTTCTGTCTCATGTGGTCAGGCTACCGCTGGCACAGCCGCCCGCCGATGGGCCACGTACAGTCGAAGTCGTGAGAACCGAGGAGAAGGGAACGGATGTCAACCTCGCGACCCATATTCTGGTTGACTGCTTCAACAGTGACTACGACGCGGCTGTCATCGTCTCCAACGACACTGACTTGTTGGAACCGATCAGGGTCGTGCGTGGACAGCTCGGCTATCCGGTAGGCGTACTCAATCCGCAAAAACAGCAGATCCGCGTACTCGCTAAGGCAGCCACTCTCTACAAGCAGATTCGCCAAGGACCTCTACAGGCCAGCCGGGAACCGGCTGGCCTCACCGATGCCCATGGCACGATCACCAAGCCGCAAGGCTGGTAGGCAAGGGCGAGCGGTGTTTGCCTCGGACGGCTGCTAGGCTGCTGCGAGGCCGGCTGACGTGAGGGCGGCGCGGAGCTGCCGGTCGAGGGTCTCAGCGGAGGCAAGGCCGTAGTTCACGTCCTGCACATGACTACCTGTGAGGATGACCGTGCTCGGGACGGTGAGCACGCGGTAGGCCTGGGCTAGGTCTGCCTGTGCCAGTGCATCCACCTCTACGACCGCCACCTGGTCGGCGAACTGGGCGCTGACCAGGTCCACCAGCGGTTTTTGGACACGATGGCAGGTGCCGCAGTGGGGGCTGCTGAAGTTCAGCAGCGTGACCGGAGCAGTTGTCTCGGTGGTGGGATGGGGGAGTGGGACGAGGTGCGCGCGGACGGCCGCAGCGGTCCGGCGTGTCTGCCAGCGCACGATGAGGCCGGCGAGCACGACCAAGGTTATAGCCAGGAGCACGACAAGCAAGCGGTCGAGGGGCATGGTTCTCCGTCAGGCCGGATTGGATGGCACCCGGCTGTTGCCGGTCAAGCGCGCATAGTGGTGGACGACGAAGCACAGCGCGCAGAGGTCGAAGGCCGCGTCGAGCAGGATCATCACGCCAACCAGTCCTGTCAAGGTCCAGGCCAGCCAACTGAGACCGGGTAGCAGCAGGAGCAGCCCCCCACTGAGGGTGAAGACAATGCCTCCCAGCACGCGGGCAATCCGCCGCGTCTCGCGGTCCTCGTGCGCCATCCGCCGCGGCAGCAACCCGGCCGGTTGCAGGATGGCGGTAGTGAACACGCGGAAAGGGTCGAACAGTCGCCAGAACCGGCCCAATACCATGCATACCGCAGCGGCGAAGAGCAGCCAAGCGCCGGCTGTTGCTCCGACAACGTACCCCGCCGCGATCAGCGTAATCATCGCGTATTGGTGGACCTTGCGTGGGACCACATCGTAGCGTTGTAGCTCATCTTCGGCGCAAGAGGCAGTGGTTGTCGTGGTCATGGTTGGGAAGCTCCTCGTACAGTGGTCACACGATTCAGGGGAAACGTGGAGCGCTACCCTTGCTCCAAGCCCCGGAGCAATATCGAGTAATAGACATCACATACTTGACAATCGTCAGCATAGTTTCTTTCCTCTCCTGGTGTCAAGCGCTGTCGCTCTGGCGAGTAGGGTGCCCCACGTGCTTTCCCTCCGGTCCGAGAGCGAATAACGGAGTAGGCTAGAATACGTGGGCTGTTGATCGCTGGCCCCTGCGATACGTCGCCTGGAGCGGCACGTGACAGAAACCCGATCAGCCAGCGCATCGAGTTGACATAAATAGTGGCTACCGGGCTGGCCCTCAGGGTAGGGAGGAGGCCTCTCCTCGTGGAGGTCAGGAAGCATGAGCATCACGTTTAGTGGTTTGGGGCTGCACCTCGGCAATCTCGCTCGCCTCTCCAACGCCGAGACCCGCTCGATCAGCGCGGAGAACCCCACCGGCGGCAAAGGGCAAGGGGGCAGGGCGACCGAGGGGACGGGCGCCATGGCCGCGCGTGAGCTAGGGCCAGGCTGGAAAGTCTCGCCCTGCATCCACCTGGCCGGGAACAGCGTGGTCGAGCTGGCCAACGTCGAGGGGCCGGGGGCTATCCAGCAAATGTGGATGACGGTCAAGCCGGCGGCGTGGCGGCAGCTCATCCTGCGCTGCTATTGGGATCACGAGGACAGCCCATCGGTCGAGGTGCCGTTAGGGGACTTCTTCTGTAGCGGCTGGTGCGAGCGCTGCAACGTGAACTCACTGCCGATCTCGGTCAATCCGGCCGGGGGCTTCAATAGCTACTGGGAGATGCCGTTTCGTCGTCATGCTCGCATCACCATCGAAAACCTCAGCCCCGACGAGGTGCGAAACTTCTTTTATCAGATCAACTACACGCTGACGGAGGTGCCAGCTGACCGGGCCTATTTCCACGCGCAGTGGCGACGGAACAACCCGTTGCCCTATAAGGAAGTCCATACGCTGCTGGATGGCGTGACGGGCCAAGGACACTACGTTGGCACCTACCTTGCTTGGGGAGTCAACAATACCGGCTGGTGGGGCGAAGGCGAGATCAAGTTCTACCTGGATGGCGACAAGGAGTGGCCCACGATCTGTGGCACCGGCACCGAGGACTACTTCGGTGGCGCCTGGGGATTCCATTTTCCGGCCGGGGAGTACGGGGTGTTTTCCACGCCGTTTCTAGGGTTGCCCCAAGTGATCGAGCCGGAAGGCGTGAGCCGGACTCAGCAGCGTTTCGGGCTGTATCGCTGGCACGTGCTCGACCCCATCCGGTTCAAGCGAGACCTGCGCGTGACGATCCAAGCGCTCGGCTGGCGCCAGCCGCTCGCCGGAGAGGGGCGCTATCTGCCCTTGCAGGACGACATCGCCTCGACCGCGTTCTGGTACCAGACCGAGCCGCATGCCCCGTTCCCGGAGCTGCCGGACCTGAACTCCCTGGAGGTCATCTAGCACCGGGGCCTAGCTCAATCGTCGCCGTTATAATTCAGTACGAGAAGTACGCTTTGCCCATTCTGTACGGAGGGTGAGATGGGGCAGATGACGGCAACGGAGGCTCGCGATGACTTTGCTGCTGTGGTCAACCACGCTGTTTATGGGAAGGAGCGCGTGCTGCTGACACGCCGCGGCCGGGAGCTTGCGGCCGTCGTGCCCGTCGAGGACGTGCTGCTGCTGGAGGCTCTTGAGGAGTATCTCGACGTGGCAGCGGCGCATGAAGCCCTCGCCAGCCCGGAGAACCGCGAGCGTATTCCGTGGGAGCAAGTCAAGGCCGGGTTGGGGCTGTAGGGCCGGCCGGGTGCAGAGGACGTGAACACTGGGGAGGTGATCTGAGATGATGAGCAGTGCAGAGAAGCAGGCCGAGTTGCGGCGCTTCAGGCGAGACGTAGCGTACTACGAGGCCCACCGCGTGGAATTGCTCGAACAGTATCCCGAGCAGTGGGTGGCGTTCTTCAACGAGCAGGTGGTCGGCGCCGATCCGGACTACGAACGGCTGCTCGACATTCTCGACGAACGTGAAGTCCCTAGTGAGCGCGTTTTCATCGAGCGTGTCACGGACAAAGATGAAGTGCTGATCCTCGTGCTATGATCCGCGGTTACTTCTTGAACAGGGGTGACCGGTTGCGCCCATTCGTGGACGCCATTGTTGAGATTCCTGGTGTCAGTCGTGCCTTGGAAGTAGTCCTGTTGGTGGATACGGGTGCAGACTACACCGTCCTTGCACCGCTAGATGCAATGAGACTGAGCAGCAGGCTGGGGATTGACCTCGCCGCTCTGCCCCAGGGAAATCCAAGTGCCGGTGTGGGTGGTTTGGTAGAGACCCGCACCATAGATGCGGTACTCACGCTGGACAGCTTCTCTACCTCCCTCACGCTCACGATCCTAGAGGCGCCGACTGGCCCCCCTGCTCCTATCCCATCGCTCTTGGGCCGGGATATCCTCGCCCACTTTGCGCTCTTCATGGAGGAGCGGGCCCGGCGTGTGCTGCTGCTGGAGCCGGCTGAGGTTGCATTGTTACCCTGGCCGTAGCAGCTTGCCGCGGGGTGCGTAGGGCGCGCCGCGCCGCAATGCAGTAGTATTCTCTGCATACTCCGCGTCCTTTGCCGTGAGTTTGGAAGGGAGCAGCGAAGATGGCGAGCACACCAGCAGCACTCGCACCACGCGCGTTCAAGTGGTTTGAGCCGAATTCCATCGCGGTCTCGGGGCTGCCGGACAGTCCCGGCGAGCTGGCCTATGTTGCCGGTGAAGGCATTAGACGGGTTGTCTCGGTCACGCAGACCACCCCGGACTACGACACGATTGCCGCGCTCGGCATGAGTGCCGTCCATTCGCCCGGCGTGTCCGACGATCTGGAGGCGCTGGATCGCGCTGTCGAGGCCGTCCATGCGGCCGTCACCGACGGCGATAAAGTCCTCCTCCACTGAGGGTCGGGCTATGGAGGGGCCGGTACGGCCCTATCAGCCTACCTCATCAAGCACCGTGGCGAGTCGGCGGCCACGGCGCTCGCCACGGTGCGGGCGTTCCGCGAACGCGATCTCCCCGGCGACGAGGTCGCCGCCCAGCTGGCGGCCTACGAGCAGCGCGTCCGGCCGGGATAAGGCTAGCCGGGGCCAATTCCGCAGGAAACGATACCCAGAGCGGCGGATACGCCGCCTGATGACGGATCCCGGCCGGCCGGCTGCGTTTAGTCGTGTGGTTGACGTGGTGCTTGCCGAGGAGGTGTGATGAAGCGCTGGTGGTGGGTGGTGCTGGTGACGGTGCTGTTCGTGCTGACGCCAGCGTCGGTGGGCGCTACGGCCCACTGCGAGTTCATCCTGGGCTTTGCCGCGCTCAAGGCCGCCATTGACGAGGCGGAAGGGCCGGAGAAAGTCGGTGCCTGCCTGGAAAACCAGCGCTTTGCCGCAAACGGGAACGCCGAGCAGCGGACCACCGGCGGCTTGTTGGTCTGGCGCCAGCAGGACAACTTCACCGCCTTCACCGATGGTTACCGAACCTGGGCCAATGGCCCCCAGGGCCTGCAAGTGCGCCTGAACACCGAGTCGTTCGCTTGGGAACCGCCTCCGTCCTATCGCGGGGTAGCGCTCGGTGACCGCGAGGACAACGCTGACCTCCGGGCGTGGATTGACCAACACGGGGGTTTAGGTCACGGGACCAACATGGCACCGGCTACGATCACTGGGTAGGGCAGCGCAGACTCCTCGCGGCTGCCTTGCTCCGTCTCGACCGCATCAGTACACAAGAGTTGGACGAAAAGCGCCAGCGACTGATTAGATTCCTCTGGGGGGAAGCGGAGTTGCCTGTTGTGAAGACACCCCATTCCGTTGTCAAAGGTATCTCTGATTCCAGATATGCGTTTCTCGACAATCCAGCAAGCATAGATCGAATCGAAATCCGGATGGAGTTCGGGGTGAACTCCATCATCTACCTCTTCCACCCCCGCAGTCCGAATGGCCGGTTGCTTATCTATCATCAAGGACATGGCGGGGACTTTTTTCTGGGCAGAGACACGATCCACTTCTTCCTCCGGCACGGCTATGCGGTAGCGGCATTTGCCATGCCGCTCCTGGGCATGAACAGCCAGCCGACTATTGAGACTCTGGCCGGGAGCATAACGTTACAGGAACATGGTGATCTTAGGGTCCTCGAGTCTGATGTCTTCTCACCGATGCAGTTTTTCTTCGAGCCGATCACAGTGTTCCTGAACTATGCAGTGGGGGAGTACGCGTACGACTTGGTGGCCATGGTGGGCCTCTCCGGAGGCGGCTGGACCACTACGCTGGCTGCGGCCTTGGATCCACGCATCGAACGCAGCTATCCCGTGGCCGGCACGCGACCACTCTACTTTGGGGACGGGGGAGACTACGAACAGACTCATCCGGGCCTCTATGCCCTGGCCAACTATCCTGAGCTTTATGTCCTCGGCACGTATGGGGGGGGGGGCACGCCGGCAAATCCAGGTACTCAACAGGTATGATCCGTGCTGCTTTGCCGGCACTGAGCACGTGCTTTATGAAGAGCAGGTGGCAAGGACGGCGCAACGAGTAGGCAATGGGTCATTTTCCGTGTTCTTGGATGAGACGCATCTCGAGCATAAGATATCCGAGGCGGCCTTAGCCGTCATGCTGAACGACCTGGAGCGCCCGTAGCTGACTCCGGGCGGTGCGGCGCTGGCCCCGCTCGCCGCCAGAGCAGAGGCGCAACATGTTGCGCCCCTACCCCTACAAGCACCGATTTCACCTGTATTGTAGGACAACCGGCCGCGGCGGCGAAGAGGAGGACCTCATGGCGAAGTATCGTGCCGGCGTTATTGGTCTTGGATGGATGGGGATGCTGTACGATATGGCAACGCGCATCTCCGACCGGTTCGACGTGGACGACGTAGACCGGCCCACACCGGAGCTTGATGTCCACCGCAGCCTACGCCACCACGAGCACCCGGGGAACGAGGGGTTGCCCAGCTCCTACTGTGAGGCGCTGTGGGGCCGCCCCGAGGTCGAGCTCGTCGCGGCGGCAGACCGTGACGGCAAGCGCCTGACGGCCTTCACCCAGCGCTACGGTATCGATGCCATCTACACCGATACAGCCGAGATGCTGGCCAAAGAACGGCTGGACATCGTTGCCGTTGCCACCAACACCAAGATGCGTGCCGACCTCACCTGCCTCGCGGTCGTGTACGGCGCGAAGGGTATCTTTACCGAAAAGCCGATGGCCCATACCCTGGAGCAGGCCGACCGGATGGTCAAGGTGTGCTCCGACGCCGGTGTAGCCCTGAGCTGCGGTGCCATCAGCACCACGCATCCCTCCTTCGCCAAGGCCAAGGAGCTGGTCACGAGCGGCGCCATTGGCGATGTCGTCTCCATCGAGGCCAGCGGGCCGGGTGCCCAGCACCAGAACTGGTCGTACTTCGTGGATAGCGCGCCGGCGTGGGTCATTGGCATTGGCGACGAGCCACGCCGGGAAACCGGCAGCGATGAGTTCGGCGGCCAGGGGATGATGGTGACCGCCGACGGTCAGGTAGTCCACTACCGAACGGGTGCGCCGGGTGTTCGCATCACCGGCTCCGAGGGCGAGATTATCTACAGCTACGAGCAGGGGTGGCGGCTGTGGCAGCACGTGGCAGGGCTGGCACCCAACCAGAGAGTCGAGATGCCCTGGCCGGAGCCGAGCTTCGTTCCTCCTTACGGCGCAATCTACTCGCTTGATGACGTGATCGCCTGCATGGAGGGCCGGCTCGACGAGCCGAAGAACTCCGGCCGCCGCGTCGCTGTCGCGCTGGAGGTCGAGGTCGCGCTCAAGCAGTCTTCCGCACAGGGGGGCGTAAGAATAGACCTGCCGCTCGCAGACCGCTCGCTCGGCCTGCACTACGACTGGTTCCGGTAGCGAGGGTAGCTGAGGGAGCTGAGGGCTAGCCGGTGCCGGTGCCGGCGGCGCGTGGTAAGGTGGAGCGGGCTGGTGGCGAGGGCCGCGCGGCGCTGAGGTAGGGGGCCATGTGGTTAGGGAGTAACAGTGACTAAAGATGGGCCGGTGAGTGAGTCTTTGACCACTGGCACCGGCTCATTCGCCAAGGCAGCTTGAAGATCGCGCCTCAGGTCCTCTTCGGTGATGATCCCATCAGCAAGCTCGGCTCGACTCAGTTCAAGCGTGCCAATCAAGCGTCTTACCAAGTGCTCGCTCTCCAAAGTTGGCAGTAGGTGAATGTGCGCTGCTGCTACGCGGGCAAGTTCTCGGAGGGTGCTTGACCCTTCAAGATAGCGGTGCGTGGCGGAGACCAGCGTCTGGGTAGCGTCCATGACTTCCTCCTTGCCGCGCCGTAAACCCGTCTTCCGAGATACTATACGCAAACTCTTCAATCAGTCACGGATCTGGGGCAAGGTACTGGCGGGAAAATACCACCTGGCGATCGTCTGGTCACGCCCTTGTCGCTACCCGGACCTCCCGCCAGGCACTATGTCACGCATGTGTGAGGTCTTGAGCGGTGACCGTATCCTAGCGTTAGTACACATCAACCACCAGCCGGATCGCCTGCTGAAGTATAGCGGGCGAGCTGATCCGAAATGGCTGCTCCTCGATGGCTGCATCTACCCACGTAGATGAATAGGAGGAGTAGGGCTGTAGACCGAAAGACAACAGTTCTGGTGCGGGTTGTCCCAAACGCGCACCGGAGCTGAGGCCAATGGCGTCGGCACGTGACGAGGCCAAGCGGGCTGGTGGCAGTGGCCGCCGCCGGTAGCAGAGCTGAGAGGCGAAGATGAACATAGCAACGATGGCTATGAGTGGACTGCTGGCCGGCAAAGTGGGCTTCATCGCCGGAGTACGTGACCGCCATAGTACGGGCTGGGGTATCGCGCGGGCGCTCGGTGAAGCGGGTGCTCGCTTGGCGGTGTCGTATCGTCAGCCGCGCTGGGAGCGTCACGTTCGAGCGCTGGCGGAGACGCTGCCAAACGCGCTGGTCGTGCGCATGGATGCTACGCAGGATGGTGAGGTCGAGCGTACATTTACCACGATTGACCGGGAGTACGGCGGCCTCGACTTCATTGTGCATTCGATTGCCGGAGCACCGTATGATGCGCTGCACGGTCGCTTTGTGGCTACCACCCGTGCCGACTGGCACGCGACGATGGAGACGAACGCCTACTCGCTGCTGGCTATGGCGCGTGCAGCGGAGCCGCTGTTCCGCCGGCGGGGCGGCGGTAGCGTAGTGGCGATCAGCTACTACGGAAGCGAGAAGGCTGTCCTGGGCTACAAGGTCATGGGCGTCGCCAAGGCTGCCCTAGAAGCTATTGTGCGTGCCTTGGCTGCCGAGTTGGGTGATCGGAACGTGCGCGTCAACGCCATTTCTGCCGGGGCGATGCGCACGCTGTCGGCCAGAGGCATACCAGGATTCACCCAGCTGTATCGGACTGTTCCCAAGAAGACGCCGCTGCGCCGCAACATCGCCACGCGGGACGTTGGCGACACCGCGGCCTACCTCGTGAGCGACCTCGCCCAGGAGGTGACGGGCGAGATCATTCACGTAGATGCTGGCTACCACGCGATCAAGAGCTAGTGCCGGGGTGGGGTATCTATCGGCACCGTGGGTATCGGGGCCGGGATTGCGCTAACGATCCTCATAGATCGGCCTCGGTGTAGATGCTGCCGGCGATATAGCGAATATCGTCGTCATCGTGGAAGTAGTACACCGTAAGAATGCGGTCGTCCTGGAGCTGGACCGAGGCAGGATAGCCCAGGTCGGTGTGCTGCCCGTCGCTGCGGATGACCAGCTCCCGGTCCAGCTGCCAGGTCTCCCCCTCGTCCTCGCTGACGACCGCGCGCACGCCGAACGGTTCCCGCCGGTAGCCGTAGGCGCAGAGTATGCGGCCACTCCGCAGGCGCAGCAGATGGGCCGGAAACCCCCAGATGGGCGTGCGGTGTAGTCCCTGCCAGGTCCAGCCACCGTCGGTGGAGAAGGCCTGGTAGAGATAGCCGTCGGCGCCGCTGGTCCGCATGACGGTGAGCAGCTTGCCGTTGGGAAGCAGCAACAGGGGCGGCTCGTGGAAATCAACGCGCTGCTCCGGATCGTAGGCTACGGTCGTTGGGTGTCCCCACGTGTGACCGCCGTCGGTAGAGCGGTCAATGAACATCCTTCCTATTGGATCGGCGGGAGCCGGCCCGTACAGCGGCATCAGCAAGGTCCCGTCCGGCATTTCCAGGATCGCCGTCTTGCCAATGCAAGGCCCGTAGGGAAGCGACGACTGCACAGGTTGCGGCTCGCTCCAGGTAAAGCCCTGGTCGCTGGACCGGATGAAGTAGAGGCTGTCGAAACTGTAGTTATTGACCGGACCAGGAGGCCGAAAACGGATGCTCCGCTTCCCCCGGGACGCCGCCACCTGTGCCTCCGTCAGATTCACAAACCACCGGTGGTTGACGACGATCAGCTCGCCTGACTTCAGCTTCGAGATCAAAGGCATGTTGAGGTCTTGCGAGTCGTTGCCAGGGTCTACCACGATGCGGCTTGCCGGGCCCCACGTGCAGCCGTCGTCCGTGGAGCGCACCAGAGCCACCCGCGAGCCGGTGATGACGTGGTGGTGGGTGATCTTCGCATCTTGGGGCCTTTCCGGATTCCGGTTGGGCGGATGGATCGCAGACTCCCGAAAGACCGTCACCAGGTCGCCGTTGTGCAGGCGGATGATGTCGGGGAACGCACAGAGGTAGTCGCTGCTCTTATGGACGACGAGGTGTTCGAGCGCCATAGATACCTCCTATGCCAACGTTAGCCCGCCGCTGCCGGAGCCGGAGTTGTCGCGGGTCGAGGCCGTAGGAGCTGCGGCGAGCGCCAGGCAATCGCTGCCACGAGTATCGCACACAGCACGGCGCCGGCCCCGATAGCGAGCGGTGCGCCCCAGCGCTCGGCCACGGCACCGGCGCCCAGCGAGCCGAGCGGCGTGCTGCCCGTTGCCAGCACCAACAGCCCCATGGCCCGGCCCCGGAGCGCCGGCTCGGCGCGACTGAGGATCAGCGTGGACTGCATCACTGCGAATCCGGCCTGTCCCAGGCCACTGAGCGTCAGGAGCGCGATGGCCAGGGGCAGGCTGGTAGTGGTGGCAAACGCGGCCAGGGCCAGCGCGGCCAGGGCCGCACCGAGCACGAGGGTCCATCCATACGACCGCTCGCGGTTCAGACGCGGCAAGAGCAACAGCATCAGGGGAGCACCGATACCGTTCGCAGCGCCCATCCACCCCAGCTCAACCGGCCCGACGTGGAGCACGTCCTCCGCGAACACCGGATAGAGGAACTTGGCCTGGAAGACGAAGCCGTTCATGGCAACGGTCATCAGGAGCACGGCCCAGATGATCGGTTCGCTGCGGACGTAGGTCCAGCCCTCGCGTAGCTGGCGCCAGACCGGGGCGTGGGTGACTTCACCGGCCATCCGCACCGCAGCCAACCGGCCCAACGCGAGGAGCGACAGCGCCGGGAACAACAGCAGCGCTGCATAGGCGCCATCCGCCCACAGCGCCAGCAGGACACCGGCGAGCAGCGGGCCGAGCACTCGCGCCACCGACTGGGTCACGCGCTCCAGCACGACCGCGGAGAGCAGGTACTCGGAACCGGCAAGGTCCATGAGCAGGGCACGGCGCGAGGGCCAGGCCAGCGCCGTGCTCACACCGAACCACATTGTGACGAGCAGCAGAAGCCAATAGGACCCGTGGCCGGTGAGGAGCGTCCCGGCCAGTAGGGCGAGGGCGGTGAGGTTCCCTCCCTCGGCAATGCGTACCAGGAGCACGCGATCCACCCGGTCGGCGAGGGCGCCGCTCAATGGTCCGATCAGGGGCATCGCAGCGGCGCGACCGACGCCGGTGATGGCCACCAGCCAGGGTGAGCCGGTGAGCTGGAGCGCAACCCAGCCGGTGACGATCACCTCTGTCCAGAGCGTGAAGTTCGAGGCACAGGTGGAGAGCCACAGGCGTCGGAACGCCGGCCGGGCCAGCAGGGTAGTGAGGTCATGCGACCAGGGTCCTACGACGCCGGCGAGTCGTACCCTCGGGCTATCGCGATGAGCGCTAGGCATGGGTGGCGGCACCTTGCTTCATCTCCGGCCGGATCAATCTACCGGCAGCGCGCGCTATCCGCTGCGGCCGCACCTATAATGCCTGATTGTGTCCACCAGGACGGGCGCCACGCCGCCCGTCATTCCCGCGCAGGCCGACCACGGCTTGCAGTAGTTACGGTAAAACTAAGGCTAATTAGCTTTCACAAAAGGCCTCCGATCCGATCATCGTGTGTGGACCGCCGACTGCTGTGGCGGCTGACGCTGCTAGGGCAGGAGGGGCACAGGAGCGGTCCTGGCGGTTATCGTTGGCGAACGTCGCAGCGAGCGAGCGCGTCGTCGTGCTGCTCGCCCGGACGATGATTTCTGCTGCGCGGTGGGCGGCGGCGGGCACAGTCCGGACAGTGGTTAGGGTAGTCAGAGGCGCTGGGGAGGCTGGGGAGAGTCGGGTGCAGGTCTATCGCTCCTGAAGACGACGGCACAACGTCGTGAGTGTGGCCGTGGCTAGGCACGGTTCACTGGGCACATGCCTGGCCCTTGCTCCGCTCATGCCGCAGCGACAAGCCGGCGCGCTGCTGATGGCAACGGCGCAACGGATGGTAGCGAGTCACCGCGTAAGTAATTATGTCAATCTAATGCGTTGATTATGTCTACCAAGATGCCACATATTTATGTCTAGCTATCCTCTCCTCCGGCGGCGTGCTGCCCTCCCTACCCTGCCCCTCTGCCGTGCCCCATGCGGTGCTCTTGCCTGCGGCTGTGTCCGGTCCCGGCGCAGCCACCTACATGGGATCGTCTACGTGGCTACGCCTGAGCTACACTTGCCGCCAGCGCAATGAGTGGCGCTGCCGAGCTACGGTAGGTTGTCCGACCGGGACGGCCGTCGGCCGTCCTCCGTCGGGGGCAGCATTGAGAATGGCGTACCGGCCCTGGCCCATCCGGTGAGCGCGCCCGTTATTATGTCGAGTTTTGGCTTGGCCTGACTGTAATACTGCTCGGGGCGAGCAGGCTATAATGGAAGCACTGGGGCGCGGCTGGCCGGTGTGAGTGGTTCGGAGGCGGGCGCCAATGGCGCCCGCGAAAGGGTGCCACAGGCACGGAAGGGCGAGGTCCACCGATGGGTACGCAATCGCAGCGCGTGGGGCCGGCGACGCTGAACGAGCGGCAGTCGCGTGCCACTGCCACGACGCTCGGCGGTGCGGAGTGGGCGCCGTGGGCGCCGGCCAAAGGGCTGCGGTGCATCAACTGCGGCGCCTTGCAGGACCTCGATACCGTCATCTACCGCTGTCCCGATTGCGGTGATTTGCTCGATGTCGTCTATCCCCGTCCCACGCTGACCGTCGAGCAGCTGCGGCGCCGGTGGCGTCGGCGCCGGGGTTCGCTGCGCCTGGTAGATCATAGTGGGGTCTGGCGCTATCGCGAGCTGCTGCCGTTCTGGCGGCGGCTCTCGGAGCTAGTCACCTATCCCGAAGGCAACACCCCGCTCTTGGATGCCCCCCGCAGCGCCGCCTATGCTGGCGTGGGGCGGCTGCGGTTCAAGCATCTGGGGTTCAATCCCACTGGCTCGTTCAAGGACTACGGGATGGCCGCAGGTGTCACCCAGGCGCGGCGGCTGGGGATGCGGGCGGTGGCCTGCGCGAGCACCGGCAATACGAGTGCTTCCCTCGCGGCCTATGCGTCACGCGCCGGCATGTTGGCCATCGTGCTCGTGCCCGAGGGCCAAATCAGCTTTGGCAAACTGTCGCAGGCGCTCGACTTTGGCGCCCTCACCCTGCAATTGCGCGGCGACTTTGACGACGCTCAGTCGCTGCTCATGGAGATTGCGCCCCAACTCGGCATCTATATCCTCAACTCGGTCAATCCGTTCCGACTCGAAGGCCAGAAGTCGGTGATACTCGAGCTATTGGAGCAGTGCGACTGGCAAGCACCCGACCGTATCGTGGTGCCTGGGGGTAATCTGGGTAACAGTTCCTCGTATGGCAAGGCGCTGCGCGAATTGGGCGACCTGGGTTTCCTCGACAAGCGCCCGCACATCACCATCGTCCAGGCGGAAGGCGCAGCTCCGCTCTACCACTACTTTCACGATCATCGAGGAGACGAGCATCCTGACCGGATGGTCAGCGTGCATCCGCGCACGTTAGCCACAGCCATTAAGATCGGCTCCCCGGTGAGCTGGAAGAAGGCGCGCCGCGCGGTGGACTGGAGCGATGGCTGGTGTACCGAAGTGGATGAGCAAGCCATCGCCGACGCCAAGGCGGTGATCGGCTCGGACGGTATCGGTTGCGAGCCGGCGTCCGCGACCACCTTGGCCGGTATTCGGCGCCTTATCCATGAGGGGACCGATGTGCCGGTACGGCCGGACGAGGATGTAGTGGCAATCCTGACCGGCAATCAGCTCAAAGACCCGGAGTACACGGTGCGCTACCACAACGGTGATCTGTGGGAAGAGTTCACGACCCAAACCCACGTCGTCTACCACGGCAAGCAGCTCCAGTGCTCCTTCGCCAACCCCCCGCTTGTCGTGGATGCCACCGCCGAGGCTCTGCGCCGCGCCATCGAGCCACGCCTCCGCGACGCACAGTAGGACGCGAGATACGATGGGTGACGTGATGCAGCTTGACCTGAATTCGGGCGTATGTATCATGTCTTGCCATGACAGGCGGTGTACCGTCGCAGACGGGTGAGTTCCCTCCACTGCTAGTGCCAGGCATGCATATCCTCACATTAGGGCAACTACGACAACTTTGTGTTGAGAGGTTTCCTTCATCGAGTACACGGGATCGCTTAATGACTAACTTTGAGCAAGCGGTATCAATGCTACGCGGTTGCAGTCTTAAGTGTGACGTCTGGGTAAATGGCAGCTTTCTAACCGAGAAAATGGACCCTGAAGATGTTGATTTTTCAGTGTGTTCTGTTGGCAATACATTGACACCAAATCAAGAGAGAGCCAGTCGGTAGTTGGTCACGGAAGGCTACGCGGCCCTCCGGTGTGATGCCTACTATTTTGCTCTGTATCCGCAGGGCCATCCAGACTATGATAAGGGAATGGAGCGGTATACTTATTGGCAAGAGACCTGGGGCTACGCAATTGGGAGTAGGGAGCCGAAGGGTATTGCGGTTGTTCGCGTTCTAGGAGGTACAACATGAGTGTTGCATCCCACTTGCTAGAACAGCTACGGAAGATCGATGCTCTAATTGCGCGCCTCCATCAGGAGATCGTAGAAGACCCGGATTCACTATCCCTCCAGGCAACACTTGTGTCTCTTGAGAAGAGACATCGAAAACTTGAAAAAGAACTACTTTCTGAGCTGAGATATCAACACGTAGAAGATTTTGAATACCGTGTTATTTCCGAAGAAAAACCACCATTGTCGTGAGTTGAAAGTCGGCGCGAGCCGTCTCTTGGAGCGCGTCGAGTTGTGCCAGCACGATGCACAGTAGCAGCGCGAGATACGATGAGTGACTTCGCCATCTGTATCAACAATGACGGCAATCCGGCGAGCCTCATCGTGGGCAAGGTGTACCGCACGCTTTCGGACCCGGCTGCGGAAGCACACCACATGCTTCGCGTCATTGATGAGGGCCGGCCGGAGCCTGACGGCTATCTCTACCCGGTCGCCATGTTTGCCCCGATAGAGCTGCCGGAAGTGGCACAGCAGGCGCTACTGGCGGCCGGTGGCTGAGGGTTCCGTTATCTCATCAGTAGCAGCGATGAAAGCGGGAGCGTGACGATGCGAGGATCGGTGACGGAGACATCATCCGTGAGTGTGACCAGCAGGCCGAATGGCGCATTGTAGACGGTCTTCTCCAGAAATGATCGGATGCCTAGCGTATCGCGGTGTCCGTCAACGTGCCGTCGGTATTTGATCTCTATCGGAATGCGATATTCGCCAACGGTGATGACGAAATCCACCTCCCGCTCTGCGCCTCGTTCGGGGAACCAGGCGAGGCCCAGTCCGGGAATGGCGCCCAGAAAGTATCCGGCGATACTCTCTGCCATGTGTCCGGCTAAGTCGCTCAAGTGCGGTGCGGCGTGCAGCCCGTCGGGAGTGAGCGGCACGATCTCCTGCAACCAGCTTGCCCGCAGAGAGTGATCGCTGAGACAGACCTTCCGATTCCCTCGTTGCCGTTTGAGACGTAGCTCCAGCGGCTCTACCAGACGGATGAGCAACGTATCGTCGAGAAAGCGCCGATAGGCCAGAATACGTTGCCATCCGATGTTCGCATCGTGGGTGGAGCGTAGCTCCGAAACGAAGATGGCTTGGCTAGGCGCTTGTCCGGCATACCGACAGCAGAGCCGGAAGACCTCTTCCAGCAGGTTCTCGTCTCGTCTCCTACCACGGTCACCTAAACGCAGATCGTGCTGGATAACACGGCGGATCACCATCTCGTTCAACTGGTCGGCTATCTGTTCCCAGGGAACGTCTGCGCGAATCTGGGCTACCGGGTAGCCTCCACGCTGGGAAAAGGCCGCAAACGCCCGGTCGCGTAGGCTCTGGTGCTGCAAGCCGTGCTGACGCAGTTCTTCCCAAAAGCGCTGATCCTTGAGGGCCTTCAGCCCATTGAGCGAGAGTACGGGAGCCACAGTTCCCCAGCCACGGAGCGAGGCAATCTCGCGCAGCAGGAGCGTATCAAGCTGGAGAGTGGAAATCCGCCCGGCGAGACTGTCTTTGCCGCGTTCGATGCGGAGAGCCGAGCTGCCGGTGAGTAACACTCGTACCGAATGGTGGTCAACGAGTGCCTTGATCTGCGGCGCCCAGTCGGAGAGGTTCTGGACCTCGTCAAAAAAGAGGAAGGCAGGCTCGCCGCGGTGAGCCTGGCGATTGAAGGATGTGCGAAGAACACGCTGCTCGAACCAGCGGCAGAGGCTCAGGATAGGGTCACCAATACCCTTAAGCGATGGAACTTCATCGAACTGCACTCGAAATATCCTGGCAGGAGCGACATTCTCCTCGTTAAGGAGACAATCAATAATCTGCTCCTGCAAGGTAGTCTTGCCGACTTGACGAGGGCCGCGCAGCACGGTGACGGGA
Organism: Chloroflexota bacterium; assembly: GCA_965238265.1. Taxonomy (GTDB): domain Bacteria; phylum Chloroflexota; class UBA11872; order UBA12225; family JAJDUF01; genus JAJDUF01. The sequence continues at coordinate 1,101,618 of OZ250185.1, forward strand.
GCTAGACCGGATTTGAGGTTGTTGAGGGTCCGATCAAAAAGCCAGCGGCGGGAGGATGGCAACGTGCGTAACGATTCCCCGGCCCACCAGGGGTTGGTTTCGCCCAGGTACCGCTCCAGCGTTGCCGGTAGCTTCTCAGGGGTCACCGTCAACCCAAAGAGGGTATGTTCGATCCCGGCTTCGCTCATTCTTGTCTCCCACCGGCCTACCCTATCCCGGAGACAAGTATGCCACAGGGAACATCGCAGCCCCGCGACGCTGCCGCCAAGCGCATTGCACCTGTCGTCCTCGTGGGTTGCGTCGCGTGGGAAGCGGCGTACTGTGCCCCTACTCCAGCAGCGCGGTGCTCATATGTCCCACCGCGATACTGCGGTCACTGTGTATAGGCTCCTAGCGCCTCGTGCGCGGCGCACTCCAGATCATAGACCCGGCGGATGCGCTGCTGGAGATCGGACAGCAAGTGCGTACACTCCGTGGCCGTGAGGGGGAAGTCGGCGCGTGCCGCCGCCTGTAGCTCGTCGAGGCGTGCCCAGATGCGTTTGATCTCGTCGGTTGCGGCGGTGCCCTCGGTCAGCAGCAATGCTTCTTTCCGGGCCAGTAGTGCCTTGGCCTCGCGGCACACGGGCACGTCGTCGGGCAACGCGGCGCTCGCTATGTCGCTCCATCCCTGGCCCAGCTCGGTGTAGCGTGCGGAGAGCCGACGCAGCGCGTCGTCGTGCAGCGCGTCAGCGGCTTCAGTGAAGAAGTCGGCGTACAGCGGTCGCAGCAGTCCGCCGCCGGTGTGCTGGTGCTCGATACAGTCGTATACCCAAGTGAGAGCGAACCAGAGGCGGTGGCCGGGCGGGAAGAGACGCGCCCAGCTCTGCTTGCCCCGGCTGCCGTGGATGTTCGCAGCCCACGTCTTGAAGGCGTCGAGGGTAAAGTTCTTGATGCGCTGCTGTGCCAACCCCTCGTAGCAGGCACGTATTCCCGCGTACACGGCCGCGTGCAGGTCGAACTGCTGTGTGGGCGCTACGGTCATAATCCGGTGCTTCTGCTTCTTGATCCGCGCGCGGGATGCCGCCAGCTCCGCGGCCGTAATCTCGACCGGCTCGTCCAGCAGATCGCCGATTAGCGCGTGAGCATCGTCGAGGCGATAGACCGTAACAACGTGGTAGCCGCCGCCACTCCAGAAGTCGGGCGCCCCACGGTACGGCAGATGGGACAAATCCACCCAGGCCAGTACCGGGCCGCCCAGCGCGAGAGCATCGGCCAACTGCTTGGCGGCCGTCTTGCCCCCGCCGGTTTCCTGGAATGTGGGCGTCACGCCGAACCGCTGCGCGGCCCTGTCCAGGTAGGCGTGGCTATCCTGCCAGAGGTGCCGTCCGGCGACGTAGAAGCTCGCGAAGTCATGGCTCTCGTAGAAGAAGCTGAAGACGCCGGCGCCGACCCCACCACCGATGCCGAACACCATCGGCTCGCTGAAATACGCGCCGGTGTGGGGCGCCCGCACGCCGGCACTCGCCAGCAGGGTACGCAGGGCCGTCGTCTCCGGGTGGACGCCCGGAAAGTGTAGTTGGCCCGGTGGTGGAGTTGACGCGCTAGGGGCGCCATCGGAGCCGGAGCCGGAGCCGACGACATGACGGCGGGCAGTCGTGTAGCGTTCCCCGGTCTGCGCCATCCGGGCGCGGATACGCTGCTTGAGGTGCTTTTGCTTGGTCATCGCTGAAACCTCTTCTCCGGAGAGCAGCCCGGCCCCTGCGCCACCGGAGCTACCCCGGTGAGAAGCGCTCCTGACAACCAATCACCGCATTCCCGAGGACACCAATCCCCTTTACCCTCGCGTGTGCCGGACAGCGCAGGTGCCCGGTCAGAGGGTCAGGCGTGAGAATCGCCGCTGCCAAGTGTACCCGAACCGCTCGGCGCCGGCAAGCCTCCTGAGCAGGGGGCCGCCATCAGGCCGACGTGGCTGGCGGCGCTTGCTTGGGCGCGCTGTCTTGGCTCGGTTGCGCGGGAGGCCGGCGCCAGCGTCGCCGACTGATCCGCATACGCTGACCACCCTGCGGCAACCTCGTCGTGTCGGAGTAGTAGCCTTCGGTGCGTAGCTCCTGGTAGATGACCGGTAGCACTGGGGTGGCGTCGGGTCGGTCATGGATCCAGATGATGAGCGTCACCTCCGTGGAGACTTGGGCCAGCACGTGCCGGATGCGGGCGGCGAGCTTGTCTGTGGGGACATCCCGCAGGTCGGCAGTCAGCTCGACCTCGGGATCCCAGGTGAGCGAGCGGGTCGCTGCCGCCGGTTGGGCCGCAGTGGCCGGCGTAGCCGGCCTGGAGGGTGGCGCCGCCACGACCGGCTGCTCGGTAATGCCGCCGGGGCTGGTGCCCGTGCCTGAGCTAAGGCCGCGGCGCCGCTCTCGGCGGCGCCGCCGGGCCGGTCGAGGTTGCTGGTTAGAGCTCCCCGCTTGGGGAGAGGGTGTTGCTGTCGCTCGCTTGCGCTGGTCGTCTGTGCCGGCGGCGGCGGCGCTTATATCGTTCATGCTGCTCTCTCTTGACCACCAGGACCGCACCACCTATTTCCATCTGATTGTGCAGTCCGGCGCCGGCAGACCTGGCCCGGGGGCGGGCGCTCAGTACGCCGGGATAATGGGGCGATGTCCCCGGCCTCAGCTACCGTAGGACGTTGTAGGGCGGTGGGGATTGTCCAGTCAGAAACCGGCCCGGCGCGGAGTACCGGCTTCCCCCTAGTATAAGTCAGCATCAGTCTGCTGGCCCTAATTATAGGGGCCGGCGCTAGTGGAAGCGGTGCCGCGTGCGGAGTAGTGCCTTGCTGGGGCACGCTACGGGGTAGCGGCGGCATCGTCGGAAGCGGCTGCCGTGCTCCCCGCGCCAAGATGACGTGCCAGGTCTGCACAATCCTATGAGCAGCGGTGGTGCAGTTCTGGCGTCGTCAAGGTGCAGGCTTGGCGGTCAGAACGACTAGCTCATCGTCGCGGGAGACCGTTTGGCCCGGTTGTACCGCCACCCGCTCGACGGTTCCGTCATGGGGAGCCGTGATGCTGCTCTCCATCTTCATCGCTTCGAGGACCACCAGCGCTCCTCCGGCCGCCACTTCCTGCCCCGCATCCACCGCCACGGACACGACCCGGCCCGGCATTGGCGCCCGGATGGTCTGCTCCCCCTGCGTGGTCGTTGAGCGCGTGCCGGCCGCCCGGAGCGCAGCGGTCAGCGGGTCCTCAAGCCGCACGGTGGCCACGTGGCTGTCCACCAACACCGCCAATTCCCCGTTGGGCAGCGGCGTGATGGCAAGCTCGTAAGCACGGCCGCCCATCAGCAGCGTATAGTGACCGGCCGACCGGCCGACCGCGTGCAGCGTAGCCGGCACCGTCTCGCCGTCCACCCGCACGGCCGGCGGCGCGCCCGGCTCGACCTCGACCTCCCACTGGCGGTTGCTAATTTCGACCGTGAATTGCATAACCTGATGATAGCCAACGTGGCGGGAGCAAGCAGCCGTCAGCCGTCAGCCACGCCCGCCCCATCCGTCATTCTCGCGAAAGCGGGAATCCAGCGGCCGGGGGAGGTAGATTGCGGCTTTCGCCGCAATGACGAAATGGGTTGCGCGTCAACCCCGCCGGGCCGCGCGCCGCGCCGCCGCCTGCCACCGCGAGCCGGTTAGCGTCGCGGCTGCCGCTGGCGCTTGTTGGCTGTGCTCCTGGAGCGTGTGCAGAGCCGCGCCAACGGCAGCGACACCCGGCACGTCTGACGCGCCAGCATCAGTGCCCGGAGTGGGACGTCGTTGCTGGTACTCGTCCAGGAAGGACGTGCTGAGACGCGCGGCGGCAAAGTCCGCGTCCGCCAGCACGTCGCGCAGGAACGGGATGGTCGTCGCTACGCCGGCCAAGCGGTACTCCTCCAACGCCCGGTGGAGGCGTAACCGCGCCGTCTCGCGGTCCGGCCCCCATGCGATGACCTTTGCCAGCAGCGCGTCGTAGTAGGTGGTCACCTCTTGGCCCAGAAAGCAGCCGCTATCCACACGCACCCACGGCCCCGACGGTTCGCGCAAGATGCCCACTACACCGACCGATGGCACAAAGCCGGCGTCGGGGTCCTCGGCGTAGATACGCGCCTCGATAGCAGTGCCGGTAGGCACTGTGCCGCTTTGCGGCGCGAGGCGCTCGCCGGCCGCGATGCGGATTTGCTCCTGTACCAGGTCTACACCGAGCGCGACCTCCGTAACTGGGTGCTCGACTTGCAGCCGGGCATTAACTTCGAGGAAGTAGAAGCTACTCACCTGACGCGCCGGAGCTGCGTCATCGCCGTTCGGAGGATTATGTAGACCTGGCGTCGTCGCCGGTGGTACCAGAAACTCGACCGTCCCGGCGCCGACGTAGCCGGCCGCGCGCGCCAGCCGCCCGGCCGCCGCCCAGAGCGCCTGCCGGGTCGCAGCGGAGAGACCGGGCGCCGGGCTTTCCTCGATCAGCTTCTGGAAGCGCCGTTGCACGCTACAATCGCGCTCGCCGAGCTGGCGCACATTGCCGTGTGTATCGGCGAGAATCTGCACCTCGATGTGCCGGGGTCGTTGCACCTGCCGTTCGGCGTACACCCGGCTATCGCCGAACGCCGCCGCCGCTTCGCCACGCGCTCGCTCCAGCGCCGCCGGTAGCTCGTCCGGCGTCGCAACGGCCCGCATCCCCTTCCCGCCACCACCACCGGCGGCCTTCAAGAGCAGCGGGTAGCCGATGTGCGCTGCGACCTCGGCCGCAGCAGTTGGATCGTCGGGCAACGGGGCGGCCGTGCCCGGCACGGTCGGTACGCCGGCCGCAGCCGCCAAGCGGCGCGCTGCCACCTTATCGCCCATCGCTGCCAGCACGTCCGGGGGCGGCCCGATGAACACCAGACCCGCCGCCGCGCACTCCCGCGCAAAGGCCGCGCTCTCGGAGAGGAAGCCGTAGCCGGGGTGGATGGCCTCGGCGCCGGCCGTCTCGGCCGCGGCGAGGATGTTGGCGCTATGGAGGTAGCTCTCCGTGGCCGGGGGCGGCCCGATGCTGTAGGCCTCGTCAGCCAGCCGGACGTGGAGCGCCGTGCGGTCGGCGTCGGAGTAGACGGCGATGGGGCTGATGCCCAGCTCGCGGCAGGCGCGGATCACCCGCACCGCGATCTCTCCCCGATTGGCAATCAGCAGCTTGCGGAACATGGCACGGCTACTCCTGCGACGCGGATGAGGGTCTTCGCTTGGTCCGATCACGCCACTGCCAGTATTCGTCGAGGTTTCGATACGGGACCGGGGAGTCGATGGCTCGTGCCATATCCGGTGTTAGGTAGTTCATCCAATAATCATCGAACACGTCTGGGCCATGAGATGCGAACGGTCCATTGCCATCCACCAGGCCACGAATACTTCTGATTGATCCGATGTTTCTGGTATTTCCGCTCCCGGGACGCTCACCGGCAATTCGCCACTTCTCTTGTAGCAAGAAAGTAAAATCCCCGATTACGGATACAATGCTCTGGAGGTTGTCAATTGTGTAAACACGGCGTTCGTCAATCACGCCATCCACACGGCTGTAAATGGTGCCGAGGATGAAATGACCGCTATATTCTCCGTATGGGAAAGTAATGTTCTTCTTGGAGGCGCGTTGTCGAAAGTAGCCAGTAAATGATCCCAGGGTGAAGCCGTTCACGGAATGCCGGGTTTTCCGATATGTGCTCTTCAGGTCAAGTGCAGATTTGCTGTCGTCCGGAGCAAGGAAGCTGATGTCCGGATAGTGATTTTGATGCTCGCTCAGTACTAATCTGAATCCATGCTCCTCGGCGAACAGAGAAATGATAGGAAATAACATCAACTCGATAATCTTGGACACTACTTTTGTGTCTATTGAAATTGTATAAATGCGACGATACACGTCAATGAACCCTTTCACTACCCAGTCGCCGGTGTCTGTAGCCAAGGCGTCTGTGACCTTTCACTACCCAGTCGCCGGTGTCTGTAGCCAAGGCGTCTGTGAATCTGTCGAGATGCCCGGCGAGAGCTTCCCTGAATTCTTCTGCGTTCATTTCTCCCATAGTTTCCTTATTCGAGTTTCGCACGGGAGCTATGTTCCGATGAGGACGATCTCCCTTGATCTATTGTTAGTGGATAATACATATTGGTACTTCCCGAAGTGCTGAACTGTAACGTGGCGCTTGTATCTCTGGAGTAGATGAAGCAGCTCCCTCTTGGAGGGTATGCCGTCACTGCGATAAGATACAACGATAATACTATCCTTGTGTCTCCTGAACACGCCATCGAAAGCATCGTGGATTTTTCTTTTATTGGCCCATTCACTTTGATGTGGCTTCAGCCGAAGATGCTTGGAGCCATATTCTATCATCTCGCCCCAAATATCATACATTGCCAGGCCCTCTAAGAAATGATAATACCAGTGATAATCAACCGAGGATCCTTTCTTGGATATGTAAGGTGCATCAATATAGACTAGATCGTACTCGTTTGGAGCGTTGGCGGCATCGCCATGCAGCGCAAAATTTCGCTGCCCGTTGTCGAAGACGGCCTCGTTCGCTTCCTGCACAAAAACACGGAACCACTCGTCAAATGGCTTATCCCACGAGGTCTTGTTCCCGAAAGATCGCTCCACATCGGCTAATCGGATATAGAGATTCTTGCGGTGAAAGAGATTATACGGTCGTTTCACGATACACGATTGGCACAGAGAAAAGAAAGCAATAGTAAACTTATATGGATCATTGAGCTGGTGGATATTGGTGATGGTTTGGTCAATCCAGGCGTTCTCTTCGTCAGTAAAGTAGATTCCGGCGAAAGTTTTCTCGACAAATGAATGATATGCGATGCCCTGGTGTCTCTGAAGAATCCATTCCACTTCGTCAGGATTGAGTTGAGCATGATTATTCTCGATGAGCGCTAAACCTATGTGGTAGTTGAAGCGGAGGTAGTCGTTGTATGTTACTTGTTTCCCTTCTTGCTTCAGGCGATAGCCAATGGCGCCGGTGCCGCCGAAGGCATCCAGGCAGGTAAGGAAATCGAAGCCCGAGACTTGCTCCCAAATCCAGTTGGCGAGCTTGGCCTTGCTGCCCTGATAGCGAGTAGAGGGAAACTTCCCTGCTATTCCTAGTGGGAGCGTAGGCTGGTAGATGGTAGCTGCGCGCATGGTCAACCCTTGTGCCCTGACACTTATTGTAACGCTACGCTCCCGGTTGGAGTTGCCGTAGACCAGGCTATTCGTCCTGCGTTGTCGGCATGCCCGGCCTACAGCGGGATGTTGCCGTGCTTTTTCGGTGGGTTGGTGTCGCGTTTGTTTTGGAGCACGTCGAGCGCGGCGATCAGGCGCGGGCGCGTCTCGTGCGGCTCGATCACGTCGTCAACGTAGCCCCGTTCGGCGGCGCTGTACGGGTTGGCAAACTGCCCCTCGTACTGCGCGATCAGTTCCTGGCGCCGCGCCGCCGGGTCCGCGGCCTGGGCCAGCTCCTGTCGAAAGATGATGTCCACGGCGCCGTCTGCGCCCATGACGGCGATCTCCGCGCCGGGCCAGGCAAAGTTGAAGTCGGCGCGCACGTGCTGGCTGCTCATCACGTCGTAGGCGCCGCCGTAGGCTTTGCGCGTAATCACCGTTACCTTGGGTACCGTCGCCTCGCAGTAGGCGTAGAGCAGCTTGGCCCCGTGCCGGATGATCCCGCCGTGTTCCTGCGCCACGCCGGGGAGGAACCCCGGCACGTCCACAAACGTCACCAGTGGGATGTTGAAGCAGTCGCAGAAGCGCACGAACCGGGCGCCCTTGGTCGAGCTATCAATGTCCAGCACGCCCGCGAGCACGGCCGGTTGCTGCGCCACGATCCCCACCGAACGCCCATTCATCCGGGCGAAGCCGGTCACGAGGTTCGCGGCCCAGCGGGCCTGCACCTCCAGAAAGTCGCCAGTGTCCACTACGCGCCGGATCACTGCCCGCATGTCGTAGGGCCGGTTGGGCTGCTCCGGCACGAGGGTATCCAGCTCAGGGTCCATCCGCTGCGGCGAATCAGTGGTGGGGCCGATGGGCGGGTCGTCCAGGTTGTTCGAGGGCAGGAAGCCGAGCAGCCGGCGGGTGAGGTGCAGACACTCCGGTTCTGATGCGGCCAGAAAGTGGGCCACGCCGCTCGTCGCGTTATGGACCAGCCCACCACCCAAGTCCTCGAAGGTCACCTCCTCGTGCGTGACCGCTTTGATCACGTCCGGGCCGGTCACGAACATGTAGCTCGTGCCATCCACCATCAGGCAGAAGTCGGTAATTGCCGGTGAGTACACGGCTCCACCCGCGCACGGCCCCATGATCGCGGAGATTTGGGGCACGACCCCGGAGGCCAGCGTATTGCGGACAAAGATGTCGGCGTAGCCGCCGAGACTGGCGACCCCTTCCTGGATACGTGCCCCGCCGCTGTCGTTCAGGCCAATGATCGGCATTCCGTTCCGGGTGGCCAGGTCCATAACGCGGCAGATTTTCTCCGCGTGCGGCTCCGACAACGACCCGCCGAAGACCGTGAAGTCTTGGGAGAACACCGCGACTGGCCGCCCATCAATCCGGCCGTAGCCGGTGATGACCCCATCGCCGAGGGGGCGGTTGCCGTCTACGCCAAATGCTGCCGCGCGGTGGCGGACGAGCGTCCCCAGTTCCTCGAAGGTCCCCGGGTCGAGCAGCAGGTCGAGCCGTTCGCGGGCCGTCAGCTTACCGGCCTTGTGCTGGCGCTCGATCCGGGCCGCGCCGCCGCCCTCGAGCGCCGCCGCTTTGAGCGTCCGCAGGCGTGCGACCTGCTGCGCGCGGCTCAGGCGATGATTGGCGCTAGCTGTCTTCGTGGCGTCCTGATCTACGGTATCGGTCATAGGCGTTCTATCCGTTGCCGCCCTACCCCCAACCCCCTCCATCAAGGGAAGGGGCTGCCGGATGCCGTGCCGACTCCCCTTCCCTTCAGGGAGGGGGCCGGGGGTAGGGCCAACCCACCTCCCGCCGAAAAACCTATCCTCTGTCAGGGTCCGGGGTGCGGTGTGCTCATGGTATGCAGAGCGTAACACCGGGCACGACAGCGGGCAACAGGGCGGCTCTGATTTGACGCGCGGCGCTGCTCGGCCGTATGCTGATGGCCACGCGAGAACGACGCTACGGGAGGTGAGTGATGCCCCACGTGACAGTGCAGCTCCTAGCCGGTCGCACAGTAGATCAGAAGCGTGCGTGTGCGGAGGCGATCACGCAGGCCATTGTGGAGAACCTGAATACGACGCCTGATTCTACCTCGGTGGTCTTTCAGGAGGTCCAGCGCCATGACTGGGCCTCGGGGGGAATGCTGATCTCTGATAGAGATTAGCAAGCGGCCTAGGTAGCCCGTTGAAAGCGCCGGCGGCGCTTCAGCTCGCTCGTGCGTAGCGGGGGTGGGGCCGGGCCGCCCACGATGGCCGGCGGGCCGGTTGGTGTCTCGTGCCGGGCGAGCGCGGCCAACAGCCGGCGCACGCGCTCGTTCCACTCGCCGCTGCCGCGGGCATGGTAGGTCCGCAGCGGTTCGAGGGTGCCGGGTATAGACAGGAACTTGTCTAGCTCGCCGTGCCCGGTCGTGCTGCCATGCTCCGCTACTTGGACGACGTAGTAGACGTGTCCATGGAGCGTGACGAAGTCCTCCTCACCGACGAGCGGCCGCCGCAGCAGGCGCTCCAGTTCGCCGCTTGCAGCTGCGGTGAACTCTTGGACGGGGATTGTCTCGGTCTCCGCCTGCCGCCGCGCACGCAGCTCCAGCCAGACGAAGATAGCCTTCTCTAGCCCACCAATCAGAAAGTCGGGCACCATGCGCTGCTGCTGCCCCTGCGCCTGCACTTCCAGGGAGAAAAACCGCACGGAGTCGCCGCCGATAGCCTCCAGATCGTCCAGGCTCAGGGGGGCCATGAGGGGATGTATGCCTGCCGGACGGGCGGACGGATGGATATTCCTAGCTCTCAGCCCCAGGCTGCTTACCGTCAGCGCCAGGAAGCGTAGCGACCGACAGGCGCGTACGCGACGGCGCACGGCGTCAATCGAGGGCGCCAGTGACAAGGCCTGCTCCACGCTAATCCGCCCGTGCTCCAGGTAGGCTTCCAGCTCCTCTTCCTGCCGCCGCTGCCGATAGGCTTCATTGATCCGCGCTTCCCGCTCTCCCAGCCAGAGGTCGCCAGGAAGATCAGCGCCGATCTCATGCTGGTTGAGCAGCCGGACGAGCGCTTCCGATGTCTCCGGTGGCCCATCGGGTTCCGGTTCGAAACCGTCGTAGGCTTGAGCCAGCACCATATCAACGGCGAAGGGCGTGAGGGCTACCGTTTGCGCCTCACCATCCGCCCGGACGCGGTCGAGGAGGACATCCCAACTGTCGGCGATCTCTTGATCGCTTGCTGCATCCACGGCGGCTTCGATATCATTCCCCGCCTGCTCGTAGTTCTCTTGCGCCCGGGACCAGGCTGCTGTATCCCCCGTTCCGGCCTGTCGCAGCACTTCGGCCAGAAACAGTACGCGCATGCGCGCCGCGAGCGGCGCGACCCGTATTGGCGGGAGATACTTCTGCCAGCGCACCAGGTCCGATTCGGCGTTCGTGGTGTCGGCGAATTCTCCCACGAATTCAGCATAGTGCCAGCCATCGCTCGCGGCCCAGATTGCGGCAAGCTCCAGATACAGCTCGACTGCCGGCCCGGCAACCGGGCGGGTGAAGGTCACCTCGTCATAGAGGCGCAGCGCCTCCCCGGCCAAGTCGAAAAGCTCCTGGAAGCTCTCCAACGACACGCTGCCCTCATCGGCCAACGCGCGCAGGGCCTCCCCACTGAGTGCATTGGCCGCGTAGAGCGCTCCGGCCTGCACATAGCGAATGCGCGGCGTGAGCTGGTCGAGGGCCAGCACGACATCGCAGGCCCGCTGTACATAGGCTGCTCGATCAGTAGGGCGAATTTTGGGGAGCGAGCGCTGTCTACTCTTGCGTTCTTCAATGAAGCGGAGCAGATCATTGGTTCTCTGCATTGCTTGCTCACCGACCGTGCGGTACTGTCGCTCCATGCGACTGAATTCCCAGAGGCGGTCAGCAATTTGGGTATCCGCTTCAATCATGGCCAGAGACCTCCATACACATCAGGTTAGTCGGAGTTTGTCGTGCGCCGCCGGAAGCATTGCACAACACTCCGAGAGTGAACATACACTGCTGTTCATAACTACAAGCACTCGAACCTTAGTATCGGGAATGATTGAGAGCGAATGCTTGCACGCCGCGTTGAGTCATGAACGATAGGGACCGGTGCGGCGCTTGCAAGTCAGTGTACCGCTGGAGCCGTCTTCCGGCAAGCGGGACCTCCCGCGAGCAGCGGCGCAGTGGCCTATCTAGGCATTCGCCGGTTATGCTTGTACAGGAGAGAATAGTCCGGCTCACGGTGGTTGAGCCGGGAGGAGGGCAGCGTTGGCGGCGCAGGATGGCGTGGCGGATGTGCTCATCGTCGGAGCGGGTGCGTCGGGCGCGGCGGTGGCGTGGTCGTTGTCGCAAGCCGGGCTATCGGTCGTTTGCCTGGAGCAAGGCGGCTGGGTTGATCCGCAATCATATCCCCACAACCGGCCTGATTGGGAACACCATCGGGCGACCGATTTTGCCAAGGACCCGAATGTACGCCAGCGCCCGGAAGACTATCCCATCAATGTGGACCGGACGCCGATTGTCCCGCTCATGTTCAATGCCGTGGGGGGCAGCACGATCCACTGGAGCGGGCACTTCCCACGCTTTCGCCCCTCGGATTTCCGCGTCCACACCCTCGATGGCGTCGCCGACGACTGGCCCCTGACCTACTGGGACTTGGAGCCATACTACGAGCAGAACGACGCGCTGATCGGGGTCACGGGCTTGAGCGGTGATCCCGCTAATCCGCCCCGCCAGCCCCGGCAGTCGCCGCCGCTCGGCCTCGACCGCGCGGGCGAGGTCTACGTCCGGGGGCTAGAGCAGCTGGGCTGGCATTGGTGGCCGTCGGACTGTGCGCTGATTACCGTGCCGCTCGCGGGCCAAAACTCCGGCCTGCCGGCGTCTACTCCTCCTGTCGAACACCGCCGGAGTCTTGGCCCGCGACACGGTGACGCCCGTAGCGTGTGTAACAACTGCGGGCCGTGTGACCTCGGGTGCCCTATCGGCGCCATGTCCAGCGCCCACGTCACCTACTGGCCGGCCGGCCTCGCCCAGGGAGTGCGCCTCGTGACCCATGCGCGAGTGCGTGAGATCACGGTAGACACAGATGGTCGCGCGAATGGCGTCGTGTTCTACGACTGGAGTGGGAACGAGCACCGTCAAGCGGCGCGGGTGGTCGTGCTCGCCGGCAACGGGGTAGGCACGCCACGCCTGCTCCTCAACTCGACCTCGCCTCGCTTTCCGAACGGCTTGGCCAACGACAGTGGGCTGGTCGGCCGGAACCTGATGTTTCATCCGGTCGCGTTTGTGAGCGGGGTGTTCCCGGAGCGGATCAACGGCTACCGGGGGCCGGACGGTCTGCTCCTCCACTGCCAGGAGTTCTACGAAACTGACCGCAGTCGGGGGTTCGTGCGCGGCCTGCAATTGCAGTTTGCCCGCGATGTCGGGCCGCTGGGTACCGCCTTAGGCTCCTTCACGGGGCAGCTCCTGCCCTGGGGCGCCGATCATCACCGGACCTGGCGCGAGCGTTTTGGGCATGCCCTCACCGTGGCCGTGATGGTGGAGGACCTGCCGGAACCCCATAACCGCGTTACCCTGGACCCGGTGCTGCGGGATGGACATGGCATTGCGGCCCCGCGGGTCGAGTACGCTCTGAGCGAGAATAGTCGCCGCGCGCTCGACTTCGGTGTGGCGCGGGCGACCGAAATCTTCGAAGCCGCCGGGGCGCATACGGTGTTCACCCAGTCGCCGCTGCGTAACTCTGGCTGGCATCTGATGGGCACCGCGCGGATGGGTGCTGATCCCCAGCACTCCGTCACGGATCGTTGGGGGCGTACACACGATGTTCCCAACCTCTTCATCGTAGACGGGAGCCTGTTTGTGACCTGTGCTCCGATCAATCCAACCAGTACCATTCAAGCCTTGGCGCTCCGCACCGCAGATTGGCTCGCCAACAACTTTTCCGAGGTGGCCTCATGACTGGCCAGGCCGGCGGCGATCACGTGCTGACCGCAGCGCAGCGGGCTACTCTCACGGCGATTCAGGATGAGCTTGTGCCACCTGAGGGAGAGCGGCCCGGCGCCGGTGAGTCCGGCGGGGCCGCTGCCGTGGACGGCTACCTCCACGCGCAGCCGCCGCTACAGACGAACGTCCTCACGGTCCTGGCGGCCGTGGACGCGAGCGCCCAAGACCGCGCTGATGGACAGTCGGGCAATGGTCGTCCCACGTCTCCGTTCGCGGCGTTGTCGGCCGCTGCGCGCGTGGCCGTCTTGCGCGCCGTCGAGGCGGAGCACCCCGCCCCGTTCCGCACGCTGGTCGAGCTGACGTACACCGCCTACTACACCAACCCGGCTATCCAAGCCCTTCTCGGGCCGGATGCCCAACCCCCACAGCCCCGCGGCTACCCGGCCCCCCCACCCTTCGACCCGCGCCGCCTGGAGCGCGTCAAGCAGCGCGGCCAGCTCTGGCGCGACGCCTGAAGGCGGGGCTGCTGCTGAGGGCTGCCACACGATATGGTAGCGCGAGGGGGCATCTGACTGTGACCAGGAGATGCTATGATAGGACACATTCGGGGCTGCCCAGCTTGGAGCGGGAAGTGGATATGTTGGCGGACACAGGCAGCCCGAACGGGAAGGAGACGGGTAGATGAAATCCCGGGCAAACAGCAGGTTCACACGCCGAACGTCGGCACTGACCCTGGCCGCGCTGGCCGGCGGCACGGTACTCGCAGCGTGCGGCGAGCCGTCCGTCCGCTACGTAGGCCAACCGCAGGCCGGACCAGCGGGGCCGCAGGGGCCGCAGGGGCCGCAGGGTGAGACCGGTGCCCAGGGCGCGCAGGGTGTCCAGGGCGCAGCGGGGAAGACCACCGAGCCGGTGAACCTGGAAGTCGCTCACTACTGGCTGCGCGCGCCGGAGCACCCCCGCACCCAGACGGTCAAGGGTGCCGAGGCGCTCTTCAAGCCCATGTACCCGCACGTCGTCCTCGATTCCTACCCGATTGTCGGACAAGATCGGAACTACCAGCAGGCGCTGACCACCTGGGCTGCCTCCGACACCCTCCCGGATGTCATTCAGGGCATGGCTGCCTACTACCTGGAGGGCTGGGTGAAGCGCGGCTTGGTTGAGGATCTCACGGCCGAGCTGAAGCTGAGGAAGTGGCAGAAAGACGACCATTACTACTCACCGATGCATTCGGAAGTCGCCGGCAAGGTGTATGGCATCCCGTGGCACCTGAACGTCAACACGTGGACTTACAACGTGGACATGTTCGAGAATGCCAGCCTCAGTCCCCCCGACGACACGTGGACCACCGCCGACGTCTTCGAAGCCGCGACCAAGCTCACCGATGCCGACAACAAGCAGTGGGGCATCTACCACGCTGGCCCCGTCCCCGGCTACACCTGGCCCATGGTCTACGCCAACGGTGCCGACGTGTGGGAGCGTTCACCGTTCAAGACTTTGTTCCACCACGAACAGCAGCTCGAGGTGTTCCAGTGGGCGTATGACACCATCCACAAGTACACGGTCCACCCCCAGATGTTCGACGGCGAGCGCAAGCGGCTCAACACCGATCTCAGCTTCAACAAGGGCAACTTCGCGATGGCCGGCAATAGCAGCCCCAAGGGGTCGTTCAAGACCATCAAGGGCGCCTTCAGGATGCAGGTCATGCCCACCCCGCGCTGGGAGGGCACGAAGAACCGCGTCACCAACTTCAACAACATCCCCGCCGTGGTGACCACCACGGCAGAGAAACGGGGCGCGCTCAAGGCTGCCGTTGACTTCGTGACCTTCTTGAGCGGTGAAGAGGCGCAGCTGGTGAACGCCGAGACCGGCGCGGCCTTCCCCGTCAACAAGAAGGCTGCCAACTCACCGACATATCTGAACGAGTTCCCCGAGCTGGACATGAAGGTCACCACGCAGATTCTGGAAACACTGCCGGATCAGTGGGCGCGCGGCTACGCCGTGTGGGAGCACTGGCGGGCCTGGTACGACGTCATCCTGCCGATCCTGCAGGAGGGTTTCAGCGGCAAGTGGAGCATGCCCGATACGGCCAAGCAGGCCTCCGAAGCCGGCGATGCGGTGATCGAAAAGGCGCTCTCGTAGGACCACTCCGGCCTGAAAACGTTAGCTGGGCAGCTACAAGCTGGAAGACGAGCACGCGGTGCCGGCCCGCCGGCGCCGCGTTATGTCGAGCCGAACCGTCCCCGTTCGCGGCGTTGCCGGCCGTAGCTCAGATTGCGGGATTCCGCGCCGTCGAGGCAGAGCACTCCGCCCCGTCCCGCGCGCTCGTCGAGCCGACGTACACTGCCTACTACACCGCCCCGGCCATCCAAGCCATTCGCGGGCCGGATGGTCAACCACCACAGCCCCGCGGCCACCCGGCCCCGTCACCCTTCGACCTGCGCCGCCTGGAGCGCGTGCGACAGCGCGGCCGGTTCTGGAGCGGCGCCTGAAGCCGGTCCGGCACGCGAAAGGCCGACAGCTTCTTGTCCTCACCAGAGGACATCCACTATCCCGGCGGTAGCAATAGCGGAGTCCCGCGTTACTAGCTGGAGGTCGTGCAGCAGAGCAGTTGCCACGATGATACGATCAGGTAGCTCTGGAACCAGCGTCCGGTCCGTCGTACGCAACGCTTGGATGACCTCCAAATCCAGCGGGACCACCTGGTAGTTGGTTGGAGATTCCTCGGACAGCGCCAACAGTTGCGCCAGAGTTGTCGAGTCAATCCGCTGCCGCTCCGCGAGATAGACGGCCTCCACCACGACAATGCTGGGGGTGAAGACCTGCCGTGCCCTTGACGAGAGACGCCGATCATTGACGAGATGCCAGATGATCGCATGGGTATCGGTCACATACTGGCTCATATCTCGTCTTCACCTATCCCTCCCCACATCTCTCGCCGTGCCTCAGCGATATCCGTCTCGGTGATGGTGACGCCTTGCTTTGCCCAAAGGCCGCCGAGTCGCACGATGGTCCGGCCATTCGTTACGGACACGCGCGTATCGTCACGCAACGATGCTAACAGTGCCGCGGCGATGTCCAGACGTTCCCGCGGCAGGCTGTCCACGAGCCGGTAGAGCTTGGCCTGCTTCTGCTTCAAGGTCTCCATGGGCGTATCACCTCACTGCTCAGGGCATGGAAGCCCGTGCCGCGGCCCGTGGTGCTTCCCTATCCTGAGTGTACCGCTCACCAATGGCTCGTTGCCCTAGAACTATACTCCCCTGGCGCAGGAGCATGGGGAGTATAGTTCTCCGCAGAGTGCTCCAGCTTGCTGGTGGTGCTGCCGAGGACGCTCGGCGTGCCTGTGGTACGCTCAACCCGACAAATTCAGGACAAGGAGTGATGATGACAGCGCAGACGGATCTGATCGGTCAGCCCGTACAGGAGCTGGATACCCCGGCTCTGCTCGTTGATCTTGATGTCATGGAGGGCAACATTCGTCGCATGGCCGCCTACTTCGCCAAGTACGGTGTCAGCTGGCGACCGCACACCAAGGGCGTGAAGGTGCCCGGGATTGCCCAGCAGGAGCTTGCCGCCGGCGCCATCGGGGTTACCTGCGCCAAGTTGGGCGATGCCGAGGCGATGGCAGCCGGGGGTATTGACAACATTCTCATCGCCAACCAGCTTGTCGGCCGGCGCAAGCTGGAGCGCCTCGTCGCGCTGGTGCGCCGCGGCACCACCGTCATCGTAGCCGTAGACAGCGCGGATCAGGCGCTGGCCCTGGACGCGGCGGCGCAAGCCGGCGGTGTCAAGATCAACGTAGTCTTGGAGCTTAATGTGGGCATGGACCGCTCCGGTGTCCTGCCGCGGGACCCGGCCCTGGCCTTGGCCCACCAAGTGCATGCGCTACCCGGCCTGACGCTGTGCGGGCTGATGGGCTGGGAGGGCCACGCGGCCGATATTCCCGACCCGGCGGCCAAGCGGCAAGCGATTGCAGCAGCGATAGAAGAGCTGGTGGCGACGGCGGAGCAGTGTCGGGCCGCCGGCCTGCCCTGCGAGATCGTGAGCTGCGGCGGGACCCAAACCTATCAGATCACGGCCACGCTGCCGGGGATTACCGAGGTGCAGGCCGGTGGTGGCATCTTCTGCGACATGGAATACAGCAAGTGGATAGACCACCCCATCGGGTTGTCGTTGCTGGCTACCGTCGTGAGCCGTCCGGACCCGCAGCGGATCATCGTAGACTCCGGCTTCAAGGCCCTGGGGCGGCCGCTGACCGACCCGCAGCCCCGCGACATCGCCGGCGTGACGGGCATCGCGCTGTCGGCCGAGCACGGCACGATTAGTCTGGACGCGCCAAATGACACGCCGCGCTTCGGCGACAAGATCGTGATCTACGCCGGCTACGGCGATATGACCGTCTTCCTCCACGACGAGTTGTATGGCGTGCGTAACGGCCAAGTCGAAGCCGTCTGGCCGGTCTTCCCTCGCCGCAGCTTCCGCTAACAAGTGCCCGGTAGCCTGGTGTTCTGTCACTCGTACTCTGTGCTCAAGGAGCATATCTCAACCACTGTTGACACCTACGGTTGGTAGGGCAGACTGCGTGCTTGGAGGAAACCGGAGTGCAAGAAGGCATTGATGCCGTACAATCCCCACCGGGCGAGGCTCCCTATCCGGTCCAATTCTCGGTCGACTATCCCGATTCCCGTAACAGACTCTCGGTGTTGTTTCGGATCATCCTGGTGGCCCCGATCCTTCTACTCGAGGAGTTGATAACTGGTGGTCTCAGTACAGAATATCTCAGTATAGAAGAATCGGAAAGCCTGTGGAATAGCCTGCTTCCGATTGTCGGGACGTTGTGGTTTGCCCCACTGCTAATGATCGTGACCCGCCGAAAATATCCCCTCTGGTGTTTCGAGTCTTACCTCGAATTATACCGCTTCTTCGACCGAATCCTCGTCTACCTGCTGCTGCTGCGCGACGAGTATCCGGCGCTAGACGACGAGCAGGCCGTCAGCCTCCGGATCGAGCCCCCGGATGTGGAAAACCAGCTGAACAGGTTCCTGCCCATCATCAAGTGGCTGTTGGCAATTCCACACCTGATTATCCTGGCCATACTCTGGATCGCAGCATTGATCGTAACGGTCATCGCCTGGTTTACCATCCTGATTGTCGGCCGGTATCCCAGGAAGCTATTCACATTCGTTGAAGGGACGATGCGTTGGACGGCACGAGTCTTTTCCTACGCCTTCATGCTTGCCACCGATAGGTATCCGCCGTTCCGTTTCGCTCCGTAACCAGTGTGCTGCTCCCGACTGAACGGCCTCCGAAAACCGGGCCGCCAGCTAGGCAAGGTGGATACCGTGCCGTGTGCCTGCCGAGTAGCGATTCGGCAGCGATTATAGCGCCCGATCTCGCCGTCTGTCGTCTCGTCCGTCATTCCCGTGCAAGCGGCAATCCAGACGCCATCTCTTCCGCGGTAGGGGCGTCATTCATGGCGCCCGCGCCGATCCGGGCGAGGCTGTGCCAACAGGCGGCTGCGGTGCTACACTGTGGCCGGGACCGCTCACGAGCAAGGGTGCAGCATGATGGAACGCTCGCACGGCTACGTCGAAGTGGGGCGTGGTGTCTACGCCGCCCCACGTGCTGCAGCGCTCTCGGGTGTGCCCCAGAGTACGCTCCATTATTGGGCGCGTACCGACCTCTATCGTCCCTCCATTTCCCCTCATCCCAGGGTGCGGCTCTGGTCATGGGCCGATTTGCTGGCTCTCCGGGCCATTGATTGGCTGCGCCGCGTCAAGGGCGACGCACAGCCACAGAAGACCAGTATGCAACGTATCCGACAGGCGCTCCAGGAGCTTGACAGGCAAGGCCTGCCTCGTGAGCGGTTGCGGCAGTTAGTCCTTGTCTCACGGGATGGAGCGTTATTCTTGAAGGATGATGGGATGGTTATGCGAGCAATACCTGGACTTCAGGCCGGGTGGCCGGAAATGCTCGACTTGGTAGCCCCCTACCACACTGGTCCGGACTTGTTGGCGCCTCGTCCGCTCCTGGGTATTATCCCTGGCAAGTTACACGGTGAGCCGCACCTGCTGGGTACACGGATTACGTCCGCAACCGTCTACACGTTGCACAAGGGCGGCTATGGGACGGAGCAGATAAGGGCGATGTACCCGGAGGCCTCTCCCCGCGCACTGCGTCAAGCGATTGATCTTGAGCAGTCACTCGTCGAGCAGGCTGCGTAGCCAAGCGATAAGTGCCCCACCGGAGCTGATCGCAAGAGAGCGCGAGCAGTTAGCTGCGTTCCGGCGGGAATCCAGGCACCCACCCCCTCTGGGAGAGGGCCGGAGTGAGGGCCGTGCGACTGGCGCCGGTTAGGCGCTGGCGTGCTGGATCGCTTGCCAGATACGCTCCGGCTTGAGTGGCATGTCGAGGTGGGCCACGCCGAGTGGTCGCACCGCGTCAATGACGGCGTTGACCACGGCCGGGGTGGAGCCGATGGTCCCGGCCTCGCCGACCCCTTTGGCCCCCAGGATGTTATTCGGGGTGGGGGTCACCGTCCGGTCGGTCTCAAAGCTGGGGAGCATCGCGGCCTTCGGCGCCGCGTAGTCCATCAGCGACCCGGTGAGCAGCTGACCGGTCTCGGAATCGAACACGATCTCCTCATAGAGCGCTTGCGCGATCCCCTGGGCCAGTCCACCGTGTACCTGCCCGTCTACCAGCTTGGGGTTGATGGCCGTACCGCAGTCGTCCACCGCCACGTAGCGCTTGATATCCACCTGGCCGGTCTCGGCATCCACTTCGACGATACACGCATGGGTGCCGAACGGAAAGGTGTACCCCGGCGGGTCGTAGAAGTGCGTAAACTCTAGGCCCGGGTCCATCCCCTCGGGCATGTCCACATGGGTGATCGCGGCGGCGGCCACGTCGGCAAAGGCGATGCTGCGGCCCGGAGCGCCGCGAACTTGCGCCTCGCCACCGGCCAGGTCCACGTCTTCGGGAGCCGCTTCCAGCAGGTGGGCTGCGATCTTGAGCACCTTGTCGCGTACCTTCTCGGTCGCAAAGTGGACCGCTGGCCCCCCCACGGCGATACCGCGGCTGCCAAAGGTCCCGACGCCGTACTGCACTTGGCCGGTATCTCCGTGCAGCACCACGATGTCGTCGAGCGGCAAGCCCAGCTGGTCGGCAACCATTTGGGCAAAGCTGGTTTCCTGCCCCTGGCCGTGCGGCGACGTGCCAGTGAGCACCGTCACGTTCCCATTCGGGTCCACGCGCACGGTGGCGCTCTCCCAGCCGCCCATGCCGGCCAGGTCCTTCGAGGGGCCAAACCCGCAAATCTCGACGTAGGAGGATAAGCCCAGCCCCAGATAGCGGCCCTGCTCGCGGGCGGCTGCCTGCTCACGCCGGAAGGCGTCGTAGTCAATCATCTCTAGCGCCCGATCCAGCGAGGCGTCGTAGTCGCCGCTGTCGTACTCGTTACCGGGCGGGGTGGTGTAGGGGAACTGGTCGGGCTGGATGAAGTTGCGGCGCCGTACTGCGGCCGGGTCGAGGTTCAGCTCGGCAGCGATGGCATCCATCGTGCGCTCGATGATGTAGGTCGCCTCGGGACGGCCGGCGCCGCGATAGGCAGCGGTAGCCATCTTATGCGTGTAGATCGCGACGACCTCGGCGTGATAATCCTGGAAGTCGTAACAGCCGTTGCCCATCCCGGCCGTCAGCCCCGGGATGGCCGGGGTGGTGGCGTGTTGGTAGGCGCCCAGATCGGCGAGTACCTGCAAGCGTAAGCCCAGCAGCTTGCCGTCGTTGGTGACGGGTGCCTCGATATAGTCAATCTGATCCCGCCCATGGATGCACGTGAGGAAATCCTCGCTCCGGTCCTCGACCCACTTCACGGGCCGACCGAAGCGCACGGACAAGTGCCCGGTGAGCACTTCGTCGGGATAGAAGTTGGCTTTTGCTCCAAACCCCCCGCCAACCTCCGGCACGATCAACCGCAGATTGTGCTCGGCGATGCCCAAGAGCTTGGAGAACTGGGTACGCAGCAGGTGGGGGAACTGGCTCGTTGCCCAGATGGTGAGCTGTCCGGAGGCCGCATTGTAGTCGGCTGCCAGGCAGCGCGGCTCCATAAACAGCGGCAACAGGCGCTGGTTGACCAGGCGTAGCTTCACCACCCGGTCGGCCCGCGCGATGGCGGCCTCAATATCGCCCTGCTCGGCGACGGTGCGAAAACTGACGTTGCTGTCCATGGATTCGTGAACGAGCGGACTGTCCGCTTCCATGGCCTGCTCGATGTTTACGACCACCGGCAGCGGGTCGTAGTCCACCTCGACGAGATCAACCGCGTCGCGGGCCTGGTACGGGTCCTCGGCCACGACACACGCGATGGCCTCACCAACGCATCGCACGGTGTCCGTGGCCAGCAACGGCAGTCCCGTCTCCGTCATGCCCTCCACGGCCGCAAAGGCGGCGATGTTGTTCTCGATAGCGCCTTCGAGATCGGCCGCCGTGAGCACGGCGATCACGCCGGGGGCCGCCTCGGCCGCGCCGGTATCCACGCGCGTCAGGCGGGCGTGCGCCTCCGTGCTCCGCACAAACGCCGCATGCAGTGCGCCCGGAAGCCGCACGTCGTCAACATAGGTGGCTCCACCCTGGATCAGTCGCGGGTCCTCGCGCCGGCGGATGGGCGCCCCGACGAACTTGGGCAGGGTCGGCGTTGCGGTCGTCATAGTCGCAGCCTCCTGGTGTCCGCTGGATCGTTGGACGAGGGAGCCGGCGGCTCACCCCGCCGTATCGGAGTTTCGCCGGTTATGTCGTTTAGTGCTCCGAGCGCAATGGGCCGGGCAATGAGCATCCGGCAGGTCGCGCGTCCCGGAGTGCTAACTTCCAGCCTGTGCCGCCGCTTGCTCCACCGCGCGCCGCGTATAGACGCGGACGAGGTGGCCGCGATATTCGGCGGACGCGAACAGGTCGTCGTTGAGGTCGAGGCCCTCGGCGGCCTGGGCAGCAGCGGCGCCAATAGTGTCGGCGGTCAGCTCCTGGCCGGTCAGCGCGGCCTCGACAGCCATGGCTCGCGTCGGGGTGCCCCCGGCGCCGGTAATCCCGATCCGTGCCCGCTCGCACTTGCCATCATCGCCGACGGTCACAATGGCGGCTACGCCACAGAGCGCATACCCCGATGCCGGATGGGCATTCTTGACGTATGCAGCGCCGCTCTGACCGGCCATGGCCGGCACGGTAATGCTCGTCAGCAGCTCGTCGTCGGCGAGCGCGGTCATGAGCGGGCCGGTAAAGAAGCTGTCGGCGGCGATGGTGCGGCTGCCGTTTGCACTCACTACCGTCAGCTCGGCTTCCAGGGCCAGGACCGCGGCCGGGAGGTCCGCGGCCGGGTCGCCGTGCGCCAGGCTGCCCCCGATCGTGCCGAGGTTACGCACTTGGCGGTCGCCGATGATGGCGGCCGTCTGCTGGAGCAGCGGGCACGCCATCCCCAGCGTCTCCGAGTCCTCCAGGGCGCTGTGCGTGGTGCCGGCCCCAATCATGACCTGCCCGTTGTCGGTGCTGATACCGACCAGACCCTCGATGTGCCCGATGTCTACGAGCACCTCCGGGACGGCCAGGCGCAGTTTCATCAACGGAATGAGGCTATGCCCTCCGGCCAGTATCTTCGCCTCATCGCCGTGCTCGGCCAGCAGCGCCACGGCCTCCTCGACGGTGCTCGGTGTTTCGTAAGCAAACGCGCTTGGGATCATCTCGCTTGCCTCCTTCCGAAGATTCCGCGCTTCCTACGGCCCCCGCTTGACCTCTCCCCCCAGCCCCTCCCTTTAAGGAGGGGCCGGCGGTGCGGTGAGGGGCCTCTTTCGCTCCTAACCTCTACCCTCAGACAGCTAGCGCCACGGCCACCTCCAGTTGCGCTAGCCGCCCCTGCTCTCGCCCTCGCTACCGTTACTCTCGCTAGCCTCAGCTATCAGGCGCCACACCTTCTCAGGGGTAGCCGGCATATCAATGTGGCGCACACCGAATGGCACCAGTGCGTCTACCACGGCATTGATGACGGCCGAGCCGGCGGCAATGGTGCCGGTTTCGCCGACCCCCTTGACGCCGATGACGTTCACCGGCGATGGCGTGGTCGTGCGATCCGTCTCGATAGAGGGGACCATCCCAGCCTTGGGTACGGCGTAATCCATCAGCGAGCCGGTGAGCAGCTGACCGGTCTCCGGGTCGTACACGGCCTGCTCGTAGAGCGCCTGCGCGATCCCCTGCACGACACCGCCGTGGACCTGCCCGTCTACGATCATGGGATTGATGACGTTACCGCAGTCGTCTACGGCGATGTACCGTTGCAGGTCCACCTCTCCGGTGTCCCCGTCCACCTCCACCACGGCAATGTGTGTGCCGAAGGGGTACGTGAAGTTGGAGGGGTCGTAGAATGTATTCTCCTCCAGCGCCGGCTCAATGCCGTCGGGCAAGTTCCAGGCCAAGTACGCTTGCAGTGCTACATCGCTGAAGGTCTGAGCGCTGTCCGGCGCGCCGCGGACGAAGAACTTGCCATCCGCAAACTCGACATCTTCCGGGTCGGCTTCCAGGAGATGGGCGGCGATGCGGCGGGCCTTCTCCGTGACTTTCCGCGCCGCCATCGCCATCGCTGTGCCACCGACGGCCGTGGTGCGGCTGCCGTAGGTTCCCCAGCCCATCGCAATCTTGCTGGTGTCGCCGTAGACGACCTCCACGTCCTCGATCGGGATGCCGAATTCGTCGGCGACGATCTGAGCAAAGGTAGTTTCCTCACCCTGACCGTGCGGATTGCCGCCGGTGAAGGCGCTCACTTTGCCCGTAGGATGGACGCGCACCGTCGCGCTCTCCCACAGCCCGCCTTGGAAGCCCACGGCGCCAGCGACTTCCGAGGGGCCGAGGCCGCAAATCTCGGAATAGGTGGTGAGGCCGATACCCAGGTAGCGACCTTGTTCGCGGGCTGCTGCCTGCTCTTGGCGGAAGCCATCGTAGTCCACCATCTCCAGGGCCATGTCCAAGGCGGTATCGTAGTCGCCGCTATCGTAGGTGATCCCCGTCGCGACGGTATACGGGAACTCGTCGGCGCCGATGAAGTTCTTCCGCCGGATGGCCACCGGGTCCATCTCCAGCTCCGCAGCGAGCAGGTCAACCATGCGCTCCACCAGGAACGTCGCTTCCGGTCGGCCGGCGCCGCGGTAGGCGTCCACCGGCGTGGTATTGGTGACCACGCCCAGCACATCTGCGGAGATATTGGGAATCTTGTAGGCGCCGGAGTACATCAGGGCGTGCAGGATCGTGGGAATACCCGGCGCTGCCGTGGAGAGATACGCGCCGAGGTTGGCCCAGACCTTCGCCCGCAGGCCGGTAATCATCCCGTCTTTTGTCGCCGCTATCTCGACATCTTGGATGTGGTCGCGGCCGTGGGTCGTGGCAAGGTAGTTCTCGCTGCGGCTCTCGGTCCACTTGACCGGCCGGTTCAGCTCCTTGGCGGCGAAGCCGACGATTGCCTCATCGGGGTAGTGGTGGATTTTGCTCCCGAAGCCGCCACCGATCTCCGGGGCGACGATCCGCAGCTTGTGCTCCGGGATACCGAGCACCCCGGACATGAGGACGCGATGGATGTGCGGGTTCTGGGTGGTGAGCCAAATCGTCATTTCTTCTGCGCCAGCGTCCCACTGCGCGACGGCCCCCCGCGCCTCCATCGCGTTCGGGATAAGCCGCTGGTTGTGGAACCGGTGGCTGACGGTGACTTCGGCACTCTCGAACGCCGCGTCGGTCCCCTCGCCGGCCATCACCCAGCGGAAGGCGGTGTTGGCTGGCACGTCGTCGTGGAGCTGCGGCGCGCCCTCCTCCGTGGCCTTCTCCTGATCCACGATGGCCGGCAGCTCTTCGTACTCGACTTCCACCATGTCCGCCGCATCGGCGGCGGCGGCCCGCGTTTCGGCGATGACGACCGCCACACCGTCACCCACGTAGCGCACGCGGTCTATGGCCAGCGGCGGGTGGTCGGGCACGACGAGGTCGGAGTTGGGGATGAGCCACGCACACGGGATACTCCCCACGCGGCCCTCCAAGTCGCGGCCGGTATAGACGGCGACGACACCCGGCTGGGCGGCGGCTGCGCTGGTATCTATGCTGGTGATGCGGGCGTGGGCATAGGGACTGCGGACGATCACCGCATAGGCCATGTTCGCAAGCTGGATGTCATCGCAGTAGGTGGCTTGACCGGTAATCAGACGCGGATCTTCGCGCCGCCGGACCGAGGCTCCAAATAGACGACTGACGGCCATGGTTGCCCTCCTCTCACCCTTTATCGGATGCCTCGCACTAAATTGACTCTAGGTAGGTTGCGGGGCGTCATGCCTGTCGCCCCGGCAGCTCACGCCCCGGCAGTGGGGCTAACGCGGTCCTAGCCCGCCGCCTGTGACTGACGAGCGGCGTGCTGGACGGCCTTGACAATGTTGTGGTAGCCGGTGCAACGGCACAGGTTGCCTTCGAGACCCTCGCGGATCTCTGCTTCGGTGGGGTCGGGATGGCGCTGCAAGATTTCGAGGGCGGAGATAATCATGCCGGGAGTGCAGAAGCCGCATTGCAGGCCATGCTCCTCCCAGAACCCTTCCTGCAAGGGGTGGAGACCATCCTGGGGAGCCGTTGCTGCCAGCCCCTCGATGGTCGTGATCTCTGCCCCATCGGCCTGCACCGCGAAGACGGTACAGGCCTTCACCGTCTTGCCGTTCATCAGCACGACGCAGGCGCCACATTGGCTGGTATCGCAGCCGATATGGGTTCCGGTCAAGCCCAACTCATCCCGCAAGTAGTGAACGAGCAGGGTGCGCGGCTCAACCGCGGCCGTGCGGGTGGTGCCGTTAATCGTCAGGGACACTGTGCGCATTGCCGGCGCGGACGCTTCCATTGTGCTCACCACGGTACTCATCCCCTTTCTACGATGGGTCTGCCCCGCCCAGGGCCGGCCATGTCGTGGCCAGCGGTCGCCGGAGCGGCGGCAGACCAGGGAGTCACTGACCCTCGGCCGGGTGTCTGTGCCAGTCTAAGGATGGTTCGGCTCTGAGTCAAATATGACTTATGACTGCGCGGCAAAGGCCATAGGGGGGTGTCATTGCGGCGGAAGCCGCAATGACACCCCCCTATGGCCCCCCACCCTGGCCCTCCCCCGTTGCGACAGGGGAGGGCCAGGGTGGCCTCCCGCCGCCGCGGCGTCAGCCGCCGCCGCCCCCCGGCCGGCCGGCCTTCCCGGCCGGGGGACGGCGCTCGCCGCGGTGCAGCCAGCGGATGCGGAGCAAGTCCCATAGTACCCGCGCGGCGTGGGAGATAGTTACGCGCATCCGTGAGCCACCGGCGTTCGTCCACCGGACAGGCACCTCGCGCACCCGGTAGCCGCCCTGTTGGGCGAGGTAGAGCAGCTCCACGTCAAAGACGATGCTGTTGAGTTTCGTGCGCGCAAACAGCTCGCGGGCGATATCGCCACGGAGGGCCTTGAACCCGGCTTGGGTATCGCCGATGCCGCGGATGGCGACTAGGGTAGCCAAAGCGTGGAAGAGCTTGCCGAACGCTCGCCGGTAGGGTGGCTGGCTCGCACGCATATCCGTCCCGTCGGCTTGGCGCCGGGAGCCAATCGTGATCTCGGCCTGGCCGGCTGCGAGCGGCTGCAAGACGCACGGTAGCTCGGTGATGGGGGTGGAGAAGTCGGCATCCGAGAACAGCACGTACTCGCCGCGTGACGCCAGGATCGCTGCCCGTACTGCGGCCCCTTTACCCTGGTTCCGGTGCAATCGGACGAGCCGCACGCTCCGGTGGGCATAGCTCTGTACCAGCTCGGCCGTGCGGTCGGTCGAGCCGTCATCGCAAACGACGATCTCAAAGGTCTGCGGCCAGGTAGTGAGCATCGCGAGGGCGCGGTCGAGCGCTTGGGGGAGGCGGCGCTCCTCATTGAATGCGGCGATGGCCACCGTCAGATAGGGTGCGTCCTCAGTCGGCTGGCGGGGAGCGGACGCCTGCATACCCGGAGCATAGCGGTTACGTGGTAGCAGTGTCACTGGTCCTCAGTCAGCGGCGAGTGGCACTGCTCCCGGCCGGTCGCCCCTACTTCAGGGTTTCGAGGTAGACGGCGATAGCGCGCAGGCGTTCCTCGGGCAGCGGGTAGGGCGGCATCTGCGAGCCTTTCTTGACCCCGGGCGGGTTCTGCACCCAACGCACCACGTTGTCGCGGCTGAAGGGCAGCACCCCGGCAATCTGGCGGCTGGCAATGCCGTCGAGCGCCGGGGCGGCAATGCCGGTCGCATCGGTCCCGCTGATGGAGTGACAGGCGCCGCAGACGGAGACGACGAGCACCTTGCCCAGCTCTTCCTCGCTCTCGACGGGCTGTGCCGTCGGCGTCGCTAGCTGCTCTGCTTCGGCGAAGTGTTGGGCCATCTCCCATTCGCCACTCATAATCAGCGCCACGAGCTCGTTGATCATCTCATAGTTGAGCGGCCCGCCGTTCTCCAGGCCCCAACCGACCATTGGGGTATCTTCTCGTCCGTTCTGGATCGTCCGGTAGAGGAACGCTTGCGTCTCCTGGAAGGCTTCCTCATTGTCCGGCGTGTCTTCGATCTGGAATGCCCCAGTATTGAGGGGCCGCCCGATGTAGACCCCGGGTTCGCCCTCCAGGAAGCCCCGGCCATCCAAGCCGTGACAGCTCATGCAGAGGCTGACGTAGGAGTGCGCCCCGCGCTCGACCAGAAACTCGTGCTGTTGGGCGGCGGCGGCCTCCTGCCGGCCCGGCTCGTTGGCCGCATAGGCGATCATCAGCAGAAAGGTTTCCACGATGAGGAGGACTCCGAACAGGAGCTTGCGGCCGTTGCCCTGCGTCAGGGGCTGGTCAACTTCCTGCTCACTCCCTGTTTCCGGCACCTCCACCCGCCGGCGGCGCCAGGAATCGAGGATCACGGCCACGGGAAAGATAATTGCCACTGCGACGATGACGAATGTGAGCACCTAATGCTCCTTCATCGAGAAGTTGGGCGGCAGCCTCACGGCACCGCCAATGTTATGTTGGCCGGCCGGAGCCGCACCACCGATCCCCATTTGTTTGTGCGACTCCGGTAGGCCATTGTGCTACCACTAGGCCGGCGTAACGTGCTCCGACTCGTGCTTCGAGCGCTGCTGGACTTCTCCCGTATCCACGAGAACCTTGCCATTGTCAATCCTGATGGCCATGTAGTCAAGTGGTCGCGGCGCCGGCCCGGCGATGATCTGCCCGTTGGGCAGGTACGTCGAGCCGTGACACGGGCACCGGAACCACCCCGTAACATCTTGCCCCTCGTAAGCAAACGTGAAGCTCTCTTTCCAGGGGACGGTGCAGCCAAGGTGGGGGCACTTCTGGAACAAGGCGATGAAGCCTTGGGCTAACCGCACAAGATAGAACTTCCCGTCAATCTTGTAGGTGATGGAGCCGACCGCGTAGTCTTCAACGTTGCCCATCGGGATGACGCTGCCGAAGGCGCCGCGCTTGCGGGGCCAGAAGAACACGACAAAAGCGACGAGCGCTTGCAGAGTCAAGAGGCCCACGGTGCCGAGGCCGAATATAGCCAGCACGCCGCGACGTGGCACGGTCGCTGCCCCGGACCGCTGGGCTGCCGCTGCTGTTGCCATCAACTTTTCTCCCGTACCTCGTACCGAGGTGAGCTGCTTCCCGGCGTTAGGCCTGGCGTGGCGGTAACGCCCACGGCCAGAAAAGCTCCATGTCCGGCCCGCGCATCGCGGTACCGATGAAGGTGAGCACCACCCAGGCCACGATGAAGCCGGTGAAATACGCGATCATGACCTCACGGATCGTCGGCTTGAACGGACGGATGATAAACCATATCGCGTAGGAGAAGACGAACATAACCACGGTCGGGATGATGACCTCGGGTAGCATGCCGGTGCGTAGCTCCGGGTTAATGGCCCCCATCAACGCCCGGACGCCGATATAGTTGTCGAACACCACCAAGCCGGCGGTGACGACAGCGGTGTAGATCGCGATCACAATCGCGATTTTCCGCCCGACGGGCGAGGTAAACCAGCGCCCGCTCTCCGCCGAGTTCACGTCAATGTAGGGAATCGCCGCCAGCATAATCAGGATGATCGTCGGCACAATCACGCCCGCCAGCCCCGGGTGCATGTGCAGGAGCAGTTCTTGCAGGTTCATGAAGTACCAGGGCGCCTTGGAGGGGTTCGGCGTGCGATTGGGGTTGGAGTGCTCTTCGAGCGGAGCATTGATGAACCAGGACATCACGATCAGGCCGACCGTCAGCAGCGCAGTCGCCAAAAACTCCGGCATCAGCAGGTGCGGCCAGACCGTCACGTTGACCTGCGCGCGCCGCGCCGCTGAACGGAGCGCGGCGGCCGAAGAAGGGGCGCCGGCGGCCCGACGAGCCGGCCGCCGTGCCGCCGGACGGGGGCCCCGCGCGGCCGTCGGTGTCGCTGCCGGCGCCGCGGCGGGTGCTGTCGTGGTGGCCGCAGCCGGCGCGGCCTCCGTTGCGGCCGCTGCCGCGGGACGCCGGGCGCGGCGGCGGAGTGGCGCTTCCCGGCCGCAGTCGGGGGTGAGACAGGTGTTGTTGTTCGCCTCCCACGCGCTGGCGTGGTGTGGGTTCTTGCACTGCGTACAGAACACCACCTCCTCGCCTACCGCAATCGCCGTAGCCTCCCCGGGCGGTGTCGTCCCGATCCAGGGCGACTTGTCGTTTGCGGTGCTCACCGTGAGCGGGCGCGGTCCACTCATAGCTCTTCTCCACAACGGTTGATAGTCAACTTACCCCGCTCTCCACTGGGGGGCCGGCGCGGCTGCGCCGGTGCCGGTGTGTTTCACCCGTGTACCTCATGCTCCAGATGATCCGGTAAGCGTCTCTGATGCAGGTTGGGGTTAGGCAGAATTATCAACCCACCACTCCCTCTCCTAGAGCGGCTGCGAAAGACCGCCGTCCTGACGCACGCGCCAGAAGTGTACCGCCAGGAACACTGCCAGCAAGAGCGGCAACGCGATGACGTGGAGGGTATACCAGCGGATGAGCGTATTACCGCCGATCTCGGCATCCCCGAGCAGGAGCAGGTTGACCTGATCGCCGACGATGGGTGCTGCACCGCCAATCGTCGTGCCCACCGTCACCGCCCAGAAGGCGAGCTGATCCCAGGGCAGCAGGTAGCCGGTGAAGCTCAACAGCAGCGTGAGGAAGAAGAGGATCACGCCCACAATCCAGTTGAACTCCCGCGGCGGTTTGTACGAACCGGTGTAGAAGACACGACACATGTGCAGGACCACCGTAATCACCATCCCGTGCGCTGCCCAGCGGTGCATGTTCCGCATCAACATGCCGAAGATGATGACGGTCTCCAGGTCCTTGATGTCCTGGTACGCCCGCTCCACCGAGGGGACGTAGTAGAACATCAGCAGCACGCCCGTCACGGTGAGGATGAGGAACATCATGAAGGACAGGCCACCGAGACACCACGTATACGTCAGCTTGACGGCGCCTCGCGGCACAAAGTTCGGATGCAGATGGAGGAAGACATTCTTCGCAACCGTCATAATCCGGTTGCGGCGGTCTATGGGATAGCCGTAGCGGAAGATCGAGCGCCAGATCCGGCTGTCGTACAGCTTGCGCTCTAGGCTTTCCTGGTCGGTGCTGTTGGCCACGCTTCCCTCCCCAAGCAGATCAGCCGCGCGGCAGGTTTGCGAAATAGTTCACAAGCGGCAACCCCCATTATAGTCGGATGGCCGCCAGCACTCAACCTGCCGCGGCGTTTGCCTCCGGCAAGTGCCGTGGAAAGGGTGCCATGGGCTTGGGGAGCAGGCCCCCACCCTAGCCCTCCCCCGTTGCGACCGGGGAGGGAACGCGCCGTCCCCCCGCCGCAGCGGGGGGCCATAGGGGGGCCATGCGGCTATCACCTCGCATGGGAGTAAAATTGGTAGAATAGGCCGGCTCGCCGCCGCCTGGCGGTTCCGCCCGCCTGGGTAGGTTGGCCGAGGTGGCGGAACTGGCAGACGCAAGGGACTTAAAATCCCTCGGTCCGTATGGGCCATACGGGTTCGAATCCCGTCCTCGGCACGAAGGCCAGCGATACTCTGCTGGCGGCCTTTCGGGAGGTGCAGGACATGCCTAGAAGGACCCCGCAGCGCCGCGAACGGCGCCGGTCGAAGAAATCCGCGTCCAGCTCCAAAGCGCACCGAGTCGTAGAAGCGCTGGAGCCAACACCGATGGTCGAAGTGATCCGCAAGCGTCGTCGCAAGCGGGAGCGCGGCGGAGAGGAGGGCACAGCATCGCTCGACCAGTAGCGCGGAGACGGTCACGCGGCCACCGGGGCGGACTGCCCCGGGCCGCGCGCCGTAGTGCCCCGGTGGTGGCCCTAGCCGGCCTCTTGCCTGATGACGCCCGCGAGGTGTTGGTTCGTGCTGGGCCGGCGGCGCTGCTGCCGAGCCTCCGATCCTTTGCCCAGGCCGACCCGGCAGCGGCCCTCTCCCTCATCGAGGAGTTGACGGCGGCGCCACCTTGGCCGCTCGCTGGCGCGGCGGCTACGGTGCTGGGCGAGGTGCGGCTACCGGCCGCTGCCCACTTGGCCCACGCCCTGGCCGCGGGAGAGCGGCCGCGGGAGGTGCGCCGGGGTGCGCGGCGGGCGCTACATCGCCTCAAACAAGCCGGTATTCACGCCGAGTCTGCACCGCGCGGCGAGGCAGCCTCGCTGGTGGCTATCGGGCCGGCGTTCCTCAGCTCCTGTGACCCGGATGGCGCGCGCTTGCTCTGGCTGGCGCTAGAGATCCCTGGCTCCGGGCGTTCAGCGGCCAACGGTGTCATCTATGACAGTGGTCGCTTGCAGTCCTTCACGATTACGCAGCAGTCGCGGGCCGAGTTCGACCAGGAAGTCGCACGAGCGCGCTCGGAAATGGAGGCGACCGGGGCCTTCCTCGTCACGGAGGTGCCGGTGCCCTATGCGCTGGACCTGCTCACGGGCGCCGCGCAAGCAGCCATCGCCCAGCAGCGCGGTGTTCCGACCGACTATGCCGTCTATGCCCGCTACCTCGCTGGCCCGGAGGAGCCACCGTTACCGCCGGTCTACGACTATCTGCGCGCCACGGATGTCCGCTTTCGGCCGGACCTGCTCGATCGGTCGCCGGAAGTTCTCGACGAGTCGGAAGTGCGAGGCTGGCACCTGCCCGAAGACGCGGTTAGCGTGGTCACGGCCGTCTTTCGTGAGCGGGAGACGAGCACCCTCTCACTGCCCCCGGAAGCAGAGCGTGATCGCCTGGCGGCGGCGCTCCGCCAGGTTGTGACGAGTGAGTTCCGTAGTGAGCAAGCGTCGCGTTGGCGGCGGCGCCTGGAGGAGATGGCCTACCATTTCGTGCGCCGTGACCGACGCTGGCCGGCGCAGTTGGCGCTCGCCGCCGCGCTGGCGTTGGAGGCGGAGGGGGCGCCGCCCGATGACCATCCTTGGGTACTGCGTCTCGTGCAACGGAGCGTGGCGCGGGTCCTCGGCTTGGACCCAGCAGAGTTCCAGCGTCAGCAGGGTCAGGGGGCGTTGGCGGGGTTGTGGACGCCCGGATCCGAGGCCACCGCTTCCCCGGCAATGTCAGGAGTGCCAGGAATGCCAGGGCACGAGGCGCGGCCGAGCGGGCTGATTATCCCGCGCGGATAGCAGCCCTCGCTCGTTAAAGTGCATGCCGATGGCTCCAGCCAAGGGGCCGAGGGTGCGGCCCAGTTCACGTCCCAGCCGATACACCTACCCTGACGAGCATATCCGGAGGCCGGTAGTGGTTGGACGCGGGACTGCGGAGCTTACGTCGGCAGTCGAGACACCGCTGGCACGCGCCCTGCCGATTGTCAGCGATTTCACCGGCGCGCCGCGGCAAGCGGAGCGGCTCGCCTGGCGGTTGCTGCTGCTGGCGGCAGTGTTCTTCCTGGCGCTGGTCCTCGGTGGCTGGTACGCCGTCCGGTGGTATATCGGCAATGCCAGTATCATTAATCAGGGATTCGGCCAACGGGTCGAGGGGGTCGGCTTCATTCGGCGGGTTGATCACGCTGAATGGGTCGAGCTGCCAGCAACCTACACCTTAGAGGAAGGCGACACCGTCCGCACGAGCGCCAACTCGCGGGTCTTCATGCGCCTCTTCGACTTCAGCACGGTCCTTCTCTACCCCGACACCACGCTACAGGTGGTGCAGATGCGCCGCGGTCGATTCCGTCCTGGTGATCGCACCATAGTCTTGCGCCTGGAAGGCGGGCGTGTCCACGTCGGCGTGGCGCCCGACGAACAGCCGCGTGAGACGCTGCAAGGTCGTTTTGCAGTGCAGACCGGCTCGGCGCTGGTGGACCTGCAAGATGGGAGCTACTCCCTGGAAGTGACCCTCGAGGAAGGCACCGTGCTGGTACGAGTGGGAAAGGCCATCGCCCACGCTGCCGGCGCCAGCCTGACGGTGGGCACGAGTCAACGTGTCCAGATACCGACCGGCGCTGCGCCGGTTGGGCCGTTACCGATCCCGCGCGACGTGTTGAAGAACGGCAGCTTGCAAGACGGAGTACCGGCCCAAGCCGGCGCGCCGGGGCGGCCGAGCCACTGGACGGTGCTCGACCTCTCTGAGGAAGAGCCGCAGGGCCAGGTCTCGTGGGAGATCGAGGATGGCCAGGGGAAAGTCGCCTTTGAGCGCATCGGTGAAGGGCACGGGGAGACGATTATTCGGCAGACCGTGGATCGTGACCTCTCGGACACCGCTTCCGTCCTGCTGTCTGCCGAGGTGCGCGTAGATACCCACTCGCTGTCGGGGGGCGGCATTGCCGGTTCGGAATATCCGCTAATGCTGCGGGTCCTGTATGAGGACATCAGTCGCCGTAAGATTGTGTGGAGTCACGGCTTCTTCGTCCACAATCGAGATGATCTGCCGGTGAGTAGGGGGACGGCGGTCAGGGCCGGTGAATGGACGCGGTACGAGTTCAACCTGTTGAGCCTGGTGGAGCGGCCCGCGCACATCGAGCGACTCGAAGTGCTGGCTGCCGGCTGGAGCTATCGCAGCGCGGTGCGTAACGTGCGGCTGGTCATTGACTGAGGTGGCCTCCCCAGCGGCCGGGGCCGGCGCCGTTCGCAAACTAAGCTGAGGGCGGGACTATGCTGACCGTAGGCGTGGACATGATCGAGATTGACCGTATCGAGGGTGTGATCGCGCGCCGCGGACAGCGGTTTCTGGAGCGCGTCTACACTCCGGGCGAGTTGGCGTACTGTCGGGGCCGTGTGCCGGAGCTTGCCGCCCGTTTTGCGGCCAAGGAAGCGGTCGCCAAGGCGTTGGGGACGGGCATTCGCGGCCTGGCTTGGCGCGACATGGAAGTGGTGCCCGATCACCGCGGCAAGCCGACCGTCGCCTTGCACGGTCGCGCCGCGGCGCGGGCGCGCGCGCTCGGCCTCTTGGAGTGGGCCATCTCGCTCACCCATGCGCGCGCCTACGCCGTAGCGATGGTAGCAGCGCGGTAGCGCGGCAGGGGCCAGGAACGTCATTGCGGCGCAAGCCGCAATCCAGACCGCATGACAGCTATTTTCGTGCCAATGACGTAGGGGGGCGGCACTATGCCCCGTGAACTCTGTGTGCTCTGTGGCTGAAAGCAGCAACTATGTCAACGGATGCGTTGCCACCGACCGGCCAACGCTTGGTCAGCGTCGCCGAGATGCGTGCCCTGGAGCAGGCTGCCTTTGCGTGGGGCGTCACGCCGGCAGCGCTGATGGAGACGGCCGGCTTGGCCGTGGCGCGGGTACTGCGGCGCTGGCTCGGCTCCTGTCCCGCCAGGACGGCACACTCCGCTGCGCCGGGTTTGGCGGTGCCGTCCGGGTGTGGCCCACTCGCCGACCAGACGCTGCTCTACCTCATCGGGTCGGGTAACAACGGCGGCGATGGTCTGATTGTTGCGCGCGCCTTGGCGCCGTATGCGCGGGCGACGCGGATCTATCTGGTTCGTGATCGTGGCGCTGACCCCCTCATCGCGGCAGCACAGGCCGCTGGCGCCGTCGTGTACCCGGGCACGACCGATGCCGGCCGCAACCGGCTCACCACTTGGCTGCGGGAGGCCAGCGTCGTCGTTGATGCGATCTTGGGCATCGGCGCTTCCCCGCCCTTGCGCGGGCCAGCCCAAGCGGTGCTCGCCGCCGTCCGGCAGGCCCGCCGGGGTGCGTGGCCGCGAGCCGTCGCCGTGGATGTACCCAGCGGCATTGACAGCGACAACGGGCAGACCGATCCCGCGGCGTTTGCCGCCGACACGACGATTTCCACCGGGCCGGCGAAGCTGGGCCTCTACCTGCCCCCCGCTGCCGGCCTGGTCGGCCGGATACAGAGCGTGGATTTGGAGCTGTCGGCCGAGGTGCTGGCAACGGTGCCCATCAGGACCGTGCTGGCGACGGCCCCGGCGTTGGCGGCGCAGTTGCCGCCGCGCCCGGCTGCCAGCCACAAGGGGACGTTCGGGAAGGCGCTTGTCGTTGGTGGGTGCATGCAGTACACGGGAGCGCCGGGGCTGGCCGCGCGCGCTGCCGGTCGTGTTGGCGCTGGCCTCGTGACCCTGGGCCTGGCGGCCAGTATCCAGCCGATTGTCGGAGCTACCCTCCTCGATGCCACCTACTGGCCGCTCCCCGACGGCACTACCGGCTCCCTCGGCCCACCGGCGGCCGCTCCCCTGCTTGCCGCTGCCGAGAGCTACGATGCGGTGCTGATCGGGCCGGGGCTGGGCCGGGCGCCTGGCGTAGACGAGTTCGTAGCGATCATCGTGCGGGGGCTGGCTACAGGGAGCGAGCAACCACGGGCCGTCGTTGTGGATGCCGACGCCCTCAATGCGCTCGCCGGTACGGCCATCTGGTCGGAGTTGGCGCCCGGCCGCTGCATCCTGACCCCCCATCCTGGCGAGATGGCCCGGCTTGTGGGGTGCTCAGTAGCTGAAGTGCAGGCGCGGCGCGTCCCCATCGCACGGGAGGCCGCGCAACGCTGGCAGCAGATCGTGGTCTTGAAGGGCGCACCGACCGTTGTGGCCGCCCCGGACGGCCTGGTGACGGTCCTCCCCTTTGCCAATCCGGCGTTGGCCACCGCCGGCACCGGCGACGTGCTGGCCGGGACCATCGTCGGGCTACTGGCCCAGGGCGTGACGCCGCACGCAGCCGCGCGGCTCGGCGTGTGGCTGCATGGCACCGCCGGCGAGCGCGTGCGCGCGCAGCGCGGTGTGGCGGGCGCGGCGGCGAGCGACTTGCTCCCGCAGTTACCGGCCGCCATCCACCACCTGCGAGGCTGCTAGAGCTACCAACCCGTTGCGACAGTAAACCCCGGTGCGGTGCGGTGCGGTGCAGTGCCAACTGACTGGTCATAGAGCACACGGGCCGCACTGAGCATGAGTGCCAGGGTCAATTCTCCTCTGTGTTCTCTGTGGCAAAAGCGTAGGGATCAGTAGTCCTGTGGTGCGAAATACGGCAGAGCCGCGGCCCCGGACAGGAGCGGTGCGTGCGCCGGTATCGCCTATCGCCAGCGCGGTGTGGCCCCGCCAGGTGGCGACGGCCGGAGCGCCTACGGCTGCTTCCGAGCACGCTTGGAATCAGCGGCTCTGGCTCGCCACCCGTCCCAGCCCGGATCCGGAGGCACTCATCTGGGCGGAAGTCAACCTGGAGGCTATCGCCGCCAACGTCCGGGCGTTACGCTCCCACGTTGGGCCGCGCGTCCGGCTCCTCGCCGTCGTCAAGGCCAACGCTTACGGACACGGCGCCGTGCCGGTTGCGACGGCGGCGCTGGCAGCCGGCGCGCACGGCCTCGCCGTGGGGCGACTGGGTGAAGCCGTCGAACTGCGCGACGCGGGTATTACCGCGCCGATCTTGGTGTTAGGCCCGGTGCCGGCGTCCGCCGCGCGGCGCTGTGTTGCGCTGCGGCTCACACCAACCGTCCATGACCTGACGGTGGCCAAAGCGCTCGCGCACGCGGCGCGCGCCGCCGGGCGGGTGCTGCCGGTGCATATCAACGTTGATACGGGCATGACCCGCTTTGGTCTCCTGACAGACGAGGCCATCGCCTTT
The DNA here is from genome assembly GCA_965238265.1 of Chloroflexota bacterium. GTDB lineage: Bacteria > Chloroflexota > UBA11872 > UBA12225 > JAJDUF01 > JAJDUF01. The sequence continues at coordinate 1,138,746 of OZ250185.1, forward strand.
ACGAGCATCGTGGCGGCTATCGAAGGGCTGGAAGTCGAGGGCCTCTATACCCACTTCGCTACAGCCGACGCGGACGACCTGACCGCTACCCGGCAGCAGTTGGCCAGTTTTCTGGCTGTCGTCGGCCGGCTGCGTGCGGCCGGCATCAACCCGGCCGTGCTCCATGCGGCCAACAGCGCCGCGACCTTGGCACTCCCGGCGGCGCATCTGGATCAGGTGCGGGTCGGTGCGGCGCTCTACGGCCTGCATACGACCGGCGCTAGTGACGACGCCGGCAGCGCACCCTTAAATGGAGATCGATGGTACGCTGCTGGCACGTCATCCCTCGCGCAGGCGCTCCGCCCCGTGCTCACCCTCAAGACGCGCGTCATCCGGCTCCGCCACGTGCCGGCCGGAACGCCGGTGAGCTATGGCAGCACGTACCACACGCTGGAGGCCACGTGTCTTGCCACCCTCGCCGCCGGCTATGGCGACGGCCTGAGCGTCGCGCTGTCCGGTCGCGGCGCCGTGCTGCTTGGTGGCAAGACGTGTCCGATTGTGGGGCGCGTGTGCATGGATCAGCTCGTGGTGGACTGTCGCGATGGTCGCGGGATACGGGAGGGGGATGCAGCGGTCCTCATCGGACAGCAGGGCGCGGCGGCCATCACGGCCGAAGACGTGGCGGCGGCCAGCGGGAGCATCAACTACGAGGTTGTCACCTGCCTGTTGGCCCGCGTGCCCCGGTTCTATCACCGCAGCCAAGCGCTCAATGGTACGCTGCACCCGCCCGACGGTGCCACGATACCTCCCCCCAACCTGCCTCATCCCCCGGCGCCCGTCATTGCGGCGCAAGCCGCAATCCAGACCGACCGGGGAGCCACGAATGGCCCTGGATTCCGGCTTCCGCCGGAATGAATCGCGCCCCTACCTCTTTAACCTCCTCCGGTCTTGCGCTATCGCCGCCGGCACCGGCTCGGCGCCGCGCTGGGCAATGACGATGCCGGCGACAATGGCCGCCCCGCCGACCACGAGGGTCAACGTCAGCGGCTCGCGCAGGATGATGACGCTCAATGCCACGCCCAACGGCGCGATGAGGTATTGGAGATGGGCTACCTGCGTCACTGGGAGGATGCTGAGTGCGTAGAACCAGAGGCTGAAGTTGAACGCCGTACTGAATAGCCCCATGTGTAAGATGAGCAGCAGCGTGCCGGGGCTGACGCTGACCAAGAACTCGAAGCCGCCGGCAAACGCAAACACGAGCGGTATGAGCACCAACGCTGCCCAAATGCATGCCAGTGACGTGGCGGCCACGGCGTCTCGACCGGGCATTACCCGCCGCGCGACGATAGTCGCTATCGCGATGAGCACGCTGCCGGCCAGCGAGAGACCGACCCCGCGCCAGTCCGCCGTTGCAAACGCTTGCCACCACGGGCCGCTGCTCGCCGCAGTGTCCGCGCCGATCACGACAAGACCCACGCCGACGAGCGCGATGAGCGATCCCGTGAGCAGCCGGCCCGGGTGTACGGCACGACCGAGGAGTGCCGCCGCGAGGGCCAGCCACAGCGGCGACGTGTTGTTGAGCAGGCCGTTCACCGATGCCGCGAGGAACCGCTGGGCCGATAGCACCAGCAGCGAAGTGCCGACAAAGTTCATCAGCCCGAGCAGTAGCCAGCCCCAAGGCCGCGTCCTGCCCTCGGCACGCAGCTGCGCCAAGCCGCTCCGCAGACCACGTTTCGAGACAATGGTGAGCAGCGCGAGCGCCAGCCCGGCGACGGCGGCTCGCGCCCAGACTATGTGCAGCGGCTCGACCTCGACCAGCGCGAGCTTTGCGGCCGGATACATCGAGGCCCAGCCGAGGCTAGAGAAGGCGGCAGCCAGAAATGCCCAGCGTTCGCGGCCCATGGATGCTCTTCAGGTAGGCAGGAGTAGGCCCGGCATCGGTGCAGTGCGGATCACCACCGTCGGGATCACCCATTGTACCTACCTCGTACCTACCCACTCCGGCACTCCATCCTGACTAGGGTCGGTACGGATTAAGCCGTAGGGGCGCAACATGTTGCGCCCGTCCCCCCGCGCAGCGGGGGGACTATAGTGAGGCAATAGCCTCCTTGGCCCCCTCTCCCCGTGGGAGAGGGCCGGGGTGAGGGAGCTACCCCTTCCTCCCCCATCCTGTCTATCCTGTCCATCCATGTAAATACCTACCCCAGTCAGCAAGGGGCCTCCGGGAATCATCGCGGTGCGGTTGCTGGTACACTCGTGGGCAGAGTGGTGTGCCGGTGTACCGGCGTCGTGGTCGGGATAAGGTGGATATCGTGACAGTAACCCTCTCTCAGCGTGAGCGCCTGAAGTGCGTTGATGCGGACCGCCGAAAACGTTTCGAGATTCTGGATAGAATCGGCGCAGCGTTCAAGGATGTGCCTCCCGAAGAGATCGAGCGTGAAGTCAATCGTGCCTGTGCTGAAGTCAAGCGCGAGAACATCGCGCGGCGTGCTGCCGACTCTTCATGACCAGGGTTGTCCTTGATGTCAACGTGCTGGCCTCTGGTGTTCTGGGCTTCCTCCAACCTTCTACGCCACCCGGTTTGCTGCTTCGCGCCTGGCTGGCAGGCAGTTTTCGGTTGATTATCTCCGAGCATATCCTGACCAATCTCCGGAGGGCCTTGGCCAAGACCTACTTTCAGCGGCGGCTCACTGCTGCGGAGAGCAATGCTTTCATCACCCTGCTGCGCCAAGAAGCCACGCTAACCCCGATCATCGCGCCGGTGCATGGCGTCGCGCCGGATGCCGAAGACGATTTGGTGCTGGCGACCGCCATCAGTGGGCAAGCCGACTATCTCGTGACGGGGGATGCGGCGTTTCAGGACTTGCAGACCTACCAGGGAATACGGATCGTCAGCCCGCGTGTGTTCCTGGGAATTCTCACGTCAACTTAGCCCCGACAGAGCCGGCAGTTGTGGGCCTACTGTGCAGGCCGCCGCCGAGGCTACTGGTAGATGATCCAAACCCACCAAAGCGCCGACAGCAGTTTGTCCGCATAGTTCATTTGTTCTAAAAAACCCTATGAGTTGATAACTCCGGTCAGCAATTGCGATGGCGGAGTGAACGGAGTAACGGACAACCATGACTCTGAATACGCTTGAGGCGGCCTTCGCTACATTTGCCTTCTTGGGCCCTGGCGCCCTCTTCTATATTTACTGTATCCATGTTCTTCCCCCAGAGGCTAGAATGGCAGCAGACCATCATCCTGCGCTCCCTCGCCTTCAGTGTCATTAACTACGCCATATGGTTCTGGTTCATATACCTCACTATCACACAGTCATTATTTTCGGAGCATATAATCCTCACAGCGGCGGCGTGGTTTCTTATTATCTTCGTTAGTCCTATCCTTCTTGGCCTCCTTCTTGTCTATCTAAATGAGCGGAATGTTATCGGGAGGATTTTCCGTCGTGTTGGACTCAATCCGATCCATCCGGTACCAACGAGTTGGGACTATAAGTTTCGCGACACTAGAGGAGATCGCTGGGTATCGGTTAGAATGATTGATGGCAGTGAGGTCGCTGGCTATTTCGGGAGCAACTCGTTTGCCTCAAGTGGCACGGCAGAGCGTGATCTTTACCTGGAGGATGTTTATCGGGTTGCCGATGATGGGCAGTGGCAGCGGGTTCCAGGCTCCGATGGTGTGTTGATCCCGGGTGAGCATATCATGCACATCGAATTCTGGAATCAGGACGAAGAAGGGTACGGAGAAGATGAGCAAGCGTGATAACCGCCCCAAGCCCACTCGTTCCACTCGACAGAGTTTCAACGTCTTCATTCAGGACGATGGCACTGGAATGACGGGATACCAACCTCAACGGTCACGTCCGCTGCATGAGCGGAAGCCGCCGCGCGGCACATCCAACTACCGGCCGCCACCTAGAGACAACAGCGATAAGACCAAGTAGGCGCCGATAAAGGGTGTGAGGCTTTAGGTAGCGGCTCCTGGCATGAGCGTTAGCGTGCTCACCGCCTCCTGCGCGGCGGCGGCCCGGTCCAGGGGCAGGTAGTGGTAGCGACCGGCGAGCCATTCCGTGAGCTGGTCGCCGTAGTGCGGGCTGCCGGGGTGTCCCGATTGCCCCTGTGCGTCAACGGCCCACAGGCCGGGCGGATCGGTGCTCAGGTCGGAAATCAGGCGGTAGTTGGCGCCCATCGCCGCGCCCCAGTTGGGATCGAACCCCGTATTGCAGACGGTCATCCCGTTGCCACGCACCGGCCGCCCGCCGCGGTCGAGCAGCGTGCCGAGGTCGCCGCGCTGCGTGAGTACGTGGCGGAGGTGAATCTTGTGCAGTTGCCCCCAGCGCCACTCGGTCATGTCCGGGCCGAGGCGGCCGGTAAGCTCGTCGAGCGCTGCCGCCAAGGCAGCCACAATCGCCCGTTCGCGCTGGCCGTCCGCAAACCAGCCGTACTCATCGGCTGCGAGGAGCGACGTGGCCAGGCCGGCGACGGCGCCGGCAACGAGCGCGGCCGTGTCGTCCGGGAACCGCTCGGCGGCCACGCGCTGGCTCCAGTGACCGAAGAACACGTCGAAGATCGTTGCCCCAGTGCGATCCGTCTCCATGCGACAATCCCACGCTGCCAGCTGCCCGGCTGCCGCTTGGATCCGCGGGTCTGACGACGCCAGAGCTGCACCACACCTGGCATCATCGTGCAGCTCAGGCGCGGCACCAGGGCTACTGGCAAGCACCTGCAAGAGTGCCGGCACACTGGCCACGGCGCGTAGCGAGAGCACGTCCTGGTGCATCCGCGCGAAGTCGTCACGGGAGTGCTTGGCTTGCGCTTCAAGCAGCTGGCGCACGCGGCGGGCGCGATAGCCGCTCGCCCAGCGGCCGTACAGGGGATAGGGAAAGTCGTCGGGAGCGGTCCGGTTGTTCGCCGAAGCGATCCAGCCGCGCTCCGGGTCGCTCAGTTGCGGCATGCCCTCCCACGGTACCAAGCCCTGCCACTGGTGCGCCGGGTCCCAGCCGGGGCGGTAGCCCCGTTCCTCGACGGTGCGGACGGGAATCTGACCGGCAGCCTGGTACCCAATATGGCCCGTGTCATCTGCCAACACCAGGCTCCACGTCGGCACGCGCCAGCCCCGAACGGCCTGCCGCAACCCGGCGACGGTTTTGGCGCGATCCATCGCCAGCAGCGCCGTGAGCCAGCCACAATAGATTGTGCCCAGCCAGCGCAACGACACCGGGCCGTTCGCGCGGGCTGGTGCGGGGAGCAGCTCGTCCACGATGGGGCCGTTGCGCGACGAGCGAATGGTCTTCCGGACTGATTCGCCGCCCCGCACCTTGATCTCCTCGACCCGCTCCCGTGCCGGTTCCCACCGGCCGTCGTAGAGGAAGGCGCCGGGGTGGGCCGGGTCCGTGCGTTCCTGGTACAGGTCGCGTTGCGAGCAGATGTTGTTCGTGATGCCCCAGGCCACGTGCTCGTTGCGCCCGAACATCACCGCCGGCATCCCGGCGTAGGCCATGCCGGTCACATTGAACGAGCCGCCGGCCAGCGTCACCTCGTACCAGCACGACACTGCGGCGAAGGCGATGTGCGGATCGCTCGCCACCATCGGTTTGCCGCTCGTGGACCGCGACCCGGCGATGACCCAGTTGTTGCTGCCTAATCCTTCCTCGGGATCGCCGACCGCCGTCCCGACTGGCTGCGTCTCGCCTGTGCCGGACGGATACGATCCTGGCGGCAGGATGCTCTCGTCGTCGGCCTCGCCCTCCAGGAACGCGCGGTAGCGCGCGCCCTCGCCGAGGGTGCGCTTGCCCAGCTCGGGAATGAAGATCACCGGCAGGCGCACCGTCAGGTAGGCGCGGAACTCGCCGGCGATGGCGAGGCAGTCCACCGGCGACCACGGTTCAGGGGCGTAGTCCAGCAGATCGAACTCGATGGGCAGACGGTCCCCGCTCGCTGCAATGACCGCGTTGACCCCGTGGGAGAAGGCTGCCACCAGCCGCCGGGTTTCGTCGGGCGTCTGCCGCCATTCGGCTTCCGCAATGCGGCTGATGCCAATGGTGCGGGCAACGACATCCGGCTCCAACCCGGCGGGGCCGAGGATTTCGGCGAGACGCCCCGCTGCCTTGCGGCGTAGATAGTCGAGCTGGAAGAGGCGATCCTGCGCCATCGCGTAGCCGAAGCCGAAGAACAGGTCCTCGTCGGTATCGGCGGAGATGTGCGGGATGCCCCAGGAATTGCGGTCAATCCTGACTACCCCGTTGACCGCCGCCCGCTGGCTGCCGCTCTGGCCGGGAACGCGCGCGCGCGTCTCCTCCTGCCACCAAGAATCGAACTCCGCGCGAGACAGCCCGCCGGCGGCGCAGACCGCCTGGACTGACTCGCCATCCCCGAGGCGCTTGAGCAATTCCTTCGCGTCGAGTTTCACTGTGCGTACCTCCCCCCGGACCCGTCATTCCCGCGAAAGCGGGAATCCAGGGCCATTCGTGGCCTCCCGTCAGCCTGGATTGCGGCTTTCGCCGCAATGACGAGCGCCTTGGCGCGCTGAATCGCGCCGCTACACAAAAAACCCACCTTTGTCAGCTATGGCCCCCCGCTATGCAGGGGGCCGGCACAGTTCACACCCCGGCCAGTGCTTCCCGGCAACGGCGCAGGGCGGCGACGTGCTCGTCTGTGGTGCTTAAGCCCGCCCCCATCGTGTTCACCATCAAGTATGACGCACCGAGCGCTTGCCACCACGCAGCGCGGGCTTGCCACTCGTCCTCGCTCCCCCCGGCGAAGGTCACGGAACCTTCGATGCCGATCTCCGCGGGATCGCGTCCGGCCGCTCGCGCATACCGGTGCAAGCGCGCTACCGACTCCTCCGCGTCCTGGCCCGGCTGGAATTGCGGAAACCACCCGTCGCCCAGCCGTGCAATCCGGCGCAGCACCGGTTCGGCGCCGCCGCCGAACCAAATGGGGATCGGTCGCTGCACCGGCAGGGGATTGATGCCGGCATTGCTGATCGTGTGCCATTGCCCCTCAAAGGTCACGAGCTCCTGCGTCCACAGGGCGCGTAGCACCTGCACCTGCTCCTCGCTACGCCGGCCGCGGTCGTGGAAGCTCGCGTTCATCACCTCATACTCGACGTGGTTGCGTCCAATCCCAACCCCCAGCCGCAGGCGACCGCCGCTCAGCACGTCAAGCTCCGCGGCCTGCTTGGCGACCAGCGCCGTCTGCCGCATCGGCAAGATCAGGATGCCGGTTACGAATTCGAGCCGCCGGGTGACCGCCGCCAGATAGGCAAAGAGTACCAGCGGCTCGTGGAACTGGTCCTCGTGCGTGTACAGCCGCCAGCCGCGGGTGAGGCGGTCCGGATGCGCGCCAATCACGTGCTCATAGGCCACGAGATGGTGGTAGCCCAGGTCTTCTACGGCCTGGGCGTAGTCGCGGATCACGACCGGATCGGCGCCGAGCTCGGTTTGTGGAAAGACTACCCCGAGTTGCACTGTTTGTCCTCCTCGCTTTGGTCACAGAGCGCACAGAGGATGTTTCTTCCTCGGTCGCATACTCTGTGTGCTCTTGACCGGTCACTGTGGCTGATCGTCTCCTCTCGCTACTGCGCGACGTAGCCGCCATCTACGGGCAGCGCGTGCCCGGTGACGAACGAGGCGGCAGGGGAGCAGAGCCACACGACCGTCTCCGCGACCTCGTTCGGCCGGCCCAGCCGGCCCAGCGGATGAGCAGCGATCACCTGTGGTTCCTGCTCCGGCCGCTGGGCAAAGATCTGCTCAACCATCGGCGTATGGATAAAGCCGGGGCACACCGCATTGACCCGGATGCCCTGTTGCGCGTTCTCCAGCGCTGCCGCCTTGGTCAGACCCACGACCCCATGCTTGCTGGCCGCGTAGGCGCTGCTGACCGCCAGGTCTGCACCACCTATTTCCATCTGATTGTGCAGACCTGGTGTGTCATCCGCCACGGCCGGAGCCAACCAAGCCATAGATCGAGGCGGTATTGACGATGGCGCCACCTCCTTGCCGGCGCATCTGGCTAATCTCGTACTTCAAGCACAACCATACTCCCTTGAGGTTGATGCTGATCACCCGATCCCAGGTTTCTTCCGGGTGTTCGTGGATGAGGCCGCCACCACCGGCCTGCGGTGACGAAACGCCGGGCGTTATTAAAGGCACAGTCTAACCGGCCATAGGCGGCAACGGCCTTGTGGACCAGCGCCTCGACCTCGGCAGCCTGCGCTACGTCTGTCCGGACAAAGAGCGCCTCGCCCCCGGCCGCCGCGATTTGCCGGACCGTTTCCGCGCCGCCCGCGGTATCCACGTCGGCGACGACGACTCTAGCGCCGGCCCGGGCAAACGCCAGCGCCGTCGCGCGGCCGAGGCCGGAGCCGCCGCCCGTGACCAGCGCAACCTTCCCCTCCAATAAGCCGGCCATCGCAAGCCTCCCGCCCTGTACTAACCCGTCCTAGGGCATGTCTGCAAGGCACCAGTCCTCCGAGGGCCTCCGAGTGGTCAGTGGCGCAAGCCGGATTCTAGCGGCTTATCCGGTTGGTGTAAGGTAGTGTAGCCGTACCCCCTCTCAGGAATTGACCCTGGTTGCTGCAACTCCCCGGATACGTGTGCGTTCTGGGAGTAACCGGTTACGGTGGCAAATAGCTACTGATGCTACTTCGTAGCGACCACGACTTATCTAGATGCAATCCCGACGAGGAAGCGGAATAGGACGAAGCATGGGCCTAGGCATTAACGATATTCCAATATGGGCAACGGCAGTTGCCACAGCTACCGTTCCCCTACGCCATCTGTTCAAGTACCTGTACAGAAAATGGCGTCGCAGAAAAACGGTGAAGCAGAAGGAGATATTGCGAGAATTGAGTGCGAGGCATCCGAAACCTTCTATAGGGTACGGTGCGGTGCTTCTCTTATTTACACCATCAGAAAAACCAGGGAGGGGTTTGGAATGGGATAAGCAACGCAAATACCTAAGAGCATCCTTTGACTATATTGGTGCCATCACCGGCTTGTGTGATGTACACAATATCTTGAAACCTAACGGACCACAGCATTGTGATAGTTATGGAGGATACTTTGGTGCTTACAGCTTTACTCCTGAGTACGTTGCTCAATGTTTTGAGGAAGCAGGATAGAACTTGGAACGGTACTCTGGCCCTATCACCGCCGCCCTGTGCCCCACTTCCTCATGCTCGACGCACTGCTGCTCGTGTGCAGGGGGCGCACGCAGCGCGGCAAGAGGGGACGAACGCCCAGCACTAGCACACGGTCTAGGCTGGGACCGTCTGCTGTGACAAGCACCACTAACCCCTACTCCAGCCGGAAGAAGGTGCCGGCGATGTAGCGCACGCAGGCCGACTCGGGGACCGGCTCCTCGCCCTCCTGCGTGGTGATCCAGTAGGCGGCGAAGATCCGTCCGTCCGGCAGCTCGGTGAACACCTCGTAGCCCAAGTCCCACGTGTAGGCGTCACCGCGGATCACAAACTCCTCGCTCCAGGTCTCGCCCAGATCGTCGCTGACTACGCCGAGAATACCGCGCCCCCCGCGCGCCGGATACTCGCGGCGGGCAAACAAGACGAGAATGCGCCCGTCGCGTAGCACCAGGCCACGCGGCGACCGGTACCGCGGGCCGCTGCGATCTCCAGGTGCCCGGTCAGGGAGCGGGCCGGTGAGGGGTAAGCTGTAGGTGCCGGGGCTGACAATCGCGCGTGGCACCGACCAGCTCATGCCGTCGTCTTCCGAAAAAGCCACGTGGGGCCAGTTTTCGGGGAGCTGGTGCATGAGGCACATCAGCCGGTCATCGGGCAGCCGATGCACCCCCAAATAGCTGTAGCCGTGTTTGTAGTCGGGCGTCCGGTGGGCACGGGCCACCTCGCTGACGTGTTGCCAGCTCAGGCCGTGGTCGTAGCTGACGTAGAAACAGACGGTGTTGCGGTGATAGGTGCTGCCCACAATACCCAGCACGCCGTTGTCGAACTGGACGTGGCCGAGGTTCACGCAGAGAAACCCGCCGTCGGGCGCCCACGATGGCCCCTCGATCAGCGTGGCGTGGCGCTCCCACGTGCGGCCACGGTCCCGGCTGCGTAGGGAGAAGGACGGGGGATGCTCGCGGCGACCCAAGTGAAAGTTGATGCCCGGTTCGCGTGGCGAGGCGTTGAGCGTGCGGCCGCCGAAGGGAAACTGCAAATACTCGCCGTGGCAGAAATGAATGATCGCGTCGGGGTCGGTGAGGTCAATCTGCTCGCGCTCCTCCGGCGCGACCGGGCGCAGCCAGTCGAGGATCTCTTCCAGCGTCCGGTCGTTGTGCCAAATCCAGGCGCGCTCACTATCGGGCCAGGTCCGCCCGTAGTCGAAGGAGCGACTGAGCAGCACGCCGCCGGCCTTGGCCCCGCGCTCGGTGATCGGGTAGGCGTGCCGGCCCGTGCGGAGCGGCGCCGGCGGGACTTGGTAATCCACCGGTCCCGCCAGGTACGCCACGGCAAGCTCACCGTCGCCGAAGTTCCAGATGCCGCCACGGTTGGGACCGTACATGTAGAGCGTCGGATCGTAGTGGACCCGCAGGTGCTCGACCTCCCGCACCGCGACCTTGCGGACGCCGAGTCGCCGTCGGGACTGATACGTGGCCATCGTGCTCTCCTCTCCTGAGCGAGTGTGCCGCGGCACGGCCGGGGGGAGCCACTGAGTCTATACCCTCTTACCACACACGTTGCCCTGAGCGCGAGGGTCCGCCCGGCCAGCCACCGCTACTGCTGCGCTGTTACGCTTGGACTGCTCACTGCAGCGGCGGCCCGGCACGCCGTGCTGCCGTGTGCGCCTACCCTCGGGAGGAGAGGAACAGGAGATGTTAGGCCAGACACCACGAGTGATCCGGGCCGGCTGTCTGATTGATGGCAGCGGCCAGCCAGCGTTGCGGAATGCCGCCGTCGTGATCGAGGACGGCGTAATCACCTTCGTCGGCCCGGAGGGTGCGCCCGAAGTCCCGGCGGTGCCGGTTGAGCAGCAGCTCGACGCCCGCGACGGCACTGTCCTCCCCGGCATCATTGATACGCACGTGCATCTCGCCTTCAACACGCGGACCGCGGCTGCCGTGCCCGCGGTCATCGAGCAGACGCGCACCGACGACCTGACGCTGCTCGGTGGCCGCGTCATCCAGGCGGCGCAGGCGGCGCTCTCCGGCGGGACCACGACGCTGCGCGACTGCGGTGCGCCCGGTTTCGTGGCGCTCCGGATCCGCGACCTGATCGCCAGTCGCTTTATCAGCGGGCCGCGGCTGCTGGCCAGTGGCATGCCCATCACCACGACGGGCGGGCATCTCTGGTGGTGTGGCCTGGAAGCTGATTCGCGGGACGACGTGATCCGCGCGACGCGCATGTTGATCCGTGAGGGCGTGGACTTCATCAAGATCATGGCGACTGGTGGCGGGATGACCGTCGGGACCAATACGGCCCAGCCCCAGTACGACGCGGAGAAGCTCGAGGCCATCGTGCGCGAGGCCCGGCGCCTCGGTACCCCCTCCGAGGCCGGGCGTTCCGGGCGCTTGACCACCGCCCACTCCCACTGCGCTGCCGGGCACCTCAACTGTATGGCGGCCGGCGTGGACATGATCGAGCACTGTAGCTGGAACACTCCCGAGGGTGGCACGCGCTTTGAGCCGGAGGTGGCCAAGCAGTTCGTGGATCACGGCACCTACATCAGCATTACCCTCGGCAACACCGCCCGCGGCGTCACGCCCGGCACGCCGGAGTCCGACCTGCCGGCCCGCCTCCGCGAGCAGTGTGAGATCGTGCGGAAGAAGCACGATCTGGGAGTACGGATCGTCTTCAATAGCGACGCCAGCGCGCCGATCAAGCAGATAGAGGAATTCCCCCGCACGGTTGCCGTGGTCACCGCGCATGCCGGCCTGTCCCCGGAGACGGCCGTCCACACCATCACCGGCCGCTCGGCCGCAGCCATCGGTCTGGACGGTCTGATCGGACTACTCGCGCCCGGCCATCTCGCCGACGTGCTCGTCGTTGACGGAGACGTGACCGGCGACATCGCCGCGCTCAGTCAAACCCGCTGGGTGCTGCGCGACGGCGTGGTGCTGTCCGATGGGCACGGCGTCCTCGCTACCCGCACTACCATCAACCCTGGCTGGTAGTGCCGCGAGGTTGAGCGGTTTCACAACGCTCTAGCTAGATACAGACCGACATTGCGGCAACTCGGAGTGCAGGGCCGGGTACTTCGAGAAGGCCAAAGTGTTCTATCACTGGTCTCGCGGCAGCCAGCCCCTGACGGTATTGTCTGAGGGAATCAGTCTCTCCCTGGACCTCGATCACGCGGTTCAGTAGCGACACTGCAGAGAAGAGCACACTCTTTTGGATGAGATTGATTGATTGTCCTTCCTTAACGTTATGTGTCACCTTGCCGACTACATGATATGTCCCACCAGATAACTTGGCCCGCAACTCCTCTGGCTCGTAGTCTGCCAAGTCGAGGTCCACAACTCCGTAGGGTCGTGGGGTATCGCCGACGGACCACATTACCATCTCGATCTGCTTTGAGCGGCGATAATCATTCTCCAGATGCTCCAGGAGTGCCTGGACCGCGGTTGTATAGTTTTCGATTTCTCCGAGGGCAAGCTGGAATTTGTCGGGACTTTGTTGCTCACCTTGCTTGTTTTGTGCCTGATTTGACCGATTGCCCCTCCGTTTCTTGGAAGGCTTCGGCGAGGGAACACTAGGATTTTGGCTTTGATGGAGTGGTTGTGCCTCCAGTTGTGAATCCCTGTGCTGATCGTATAAAGGTTTTACGAAGGAAGTCAGTATCTTCTCAACTATTGGGATTGCTATCCGCAAAGTGTCGATCAAAGCGTAGAAATCTACTGGTCGCAGTTCGGCTAACATTTCAACGTAACTTACACTATTATCAAGGTCCTCTTCTAAGGATTCTGGACTAATTGCGTGAAGCATCCCTAGGTTGTGTAGTTCGTCAATAAGCGACATGTGAAGTCCGCCGACAGTATAGCGCCTAGCCGATCTATTTTCGGTTGTCGAGGATTGCCTGGAATCGCCTTCGATACCGAAGGAAATGAGCTTATTAAGGAAGCTAAATCCAGCTTTTCTTGACTTGCCACCTTCGACCTGATCTGTATCTTGGGTTTCAGATTCAAGGGAATATCCTTTGAAGACATATGCTGCACAGTTCAAGACCATCTTTTCGTTGAGGTAGACAGGTTCCAAGAATGTTTCAGAACTGGCGACTTCTTCTTCCACAGCAGTTTGCCCCCTCACATCAAGTGTATGGATTTCAGGTGCAGCACTCATGCCATTATAACTGATTGCAGGGTGTTAGGAGTCTGGTAGCACGCGACCCATCACTAAGATGCTCGATTCGTTTCCGAGAATCGGACCTCGTACAATGTATCTGCTGTGGCTCGTGGGTGGTGCTCGACGAGGGCGCTGGCATAGTCCAGGCACGCCTTGACATCCTCTAGCGTGAGCCGGGGGTAGTCGGTAAACAGCTCATCCAGCGAAGGATTCTGGGCGAGCTTGGCGAGCACCAACTCCACGGGAATACGAGTGCCTTTCACCACCGGCTTACCCACCATGACCTGCGGGTCTTGGCTGATGCGGTCGCGATAGCGTCGCGCTTCGGTTGTCATTGCCCTGTTCACCTCCTCCCAGGCTAGGGAGCAATCGTATTATCGCATGCATAGGGGCGAGGGCTACTTGGCTGCGGCTGCGGCGCGTAGCTCCTCCTCGAAGCGCTGGGCGACGATCTCTAGCTCGCCCGGCTGGATGTTCAGCGGGTCCACGTAGATCTCATCGTATGCCCCGAATATCGAGACGTAGATACGGGGAGTGCCGGCGAGCAGCCGAGCATGGATTGTTTCGCGGCTCGGGCCACGCCATGCTGCGGTCAGGTAGGCGACGGCGTGTGGGAGCACGTGGTCGAAGTTGTGCTCGACGACGGCCCGCAGACCGGGGATGTCCGCAATCCGGTCCACGATCATTTGCATCTGCTCCCGATACTGCGCCATCTGCGCGACCTCATCTTCCGCGACGAATGCCTCGACGGCGGCGACGAGACCGACGATCTCCTCGCGCGACACCTTCATGGCGCGGCCGACCGTCGCATTGGGCGCGTTGTTGAGCCTGGCCCACTCGACCCAGTTCTTCTTGCCCAGCAGGATGCCGGTGCTCTGCGGGCCGCGAATGCCCTTGCCACCACTGAAGCTCACCAAGTCGGCGCCTTCATCCAGGAACTTGGTCAGATTGGCCCGCGGCGGGAGCCGCGAGGCCGCGTCGCACAGCACCGGCAGATCGTGGCGATGGGCGATCTCGGCCAGTGTCGGGAGGGGGATACTGCCCTCCTGCTTGAAGGACGTCTCCAGGTGGATGAGGCCCACGGTCTGGCCCGTGATCGCGGCCTCTAGGTCGTCGGGATCGCAGCCGGTCTCGTCGCCCACCTCGACAAACCTGGCGCCAGGGATGAGGTACAAGTGATCGTAGACGAAGCGGTGGCGGCGCTGGATGATGAGCTTGTTGGCCATTCCTCGCGTGTCGGGCAAGCGGGCTATCTTCTCCGGGTCGCCGCGGGTGATCGCCGCAGCCGCCTGCAACGTCAGACCGCTCCCCGCGCCGGCGGTCACGGTAGCGGCCTCGGCGCCGACCGCCGCAGCGATCATCTCCCCGGCACGGATGACCAGTTCATCCATCCTGAAAAACAGGCCGGCGGCCTCCACCATCGCCGCCAGCACAACGTCGCGCGGGCGACTGCCGGCATGCAGCGTATTCGGCCCTCCGGCGTTGATGATCGGCGCGACACCGAACCGCTTCACGAGCGCTGCCGCCCTGCCCTGCTCTCCCACTCCAAGCCTCCTGCGTCCCCGTAGCCCCACGCTGCCAGCACTAGGCGCCGGTGACACGAGACTCGCCGGACTGTACCATACATCCCCTCCCCTGGTAGCTCAATCCGGGGGAGGGCTAGGGAGGGGGCCGGGGGGTAGGTCAGTGGACACTGCCTAGCCGCCGCCGCATACTGGCAGCGGCGACAGGCGGCACTCGGTACGCTGTGCCGCCGCCGGCTACGCGACGGAGAAACGCAATCGGAGGACAGGGATGTTGAAGCTCGGCATTGTAGGCAGTGGCGGGATGGGCAGCGCGCACGCGCACGGCACCAACTTGGCGGCCCCACGCTGCTCGCTCGCGTGGGTCGCCGACGTGGACGGAGACCGTGCAACACAGCTCGCCAACGAGGTAGGCTGCCGCGCGCTCACCGACTGGACGGCGGGCCTCGACGACGTAGACGCGGTCACCATCTGCACCCCCCACCACCTCCACGCCCCCCAGACTATCGCCGCGCTGCGGGCCGGGAAGCACGTCATGGTCGAGAAGCCGATGGCGATGACGGAGGCGGAGTGCCGGGAGATGATCCGGGTGGCCGACGAGGTTGACCGGCGCCTGATGGTCGCGTACACGATGCGGTATCGTCCCGCACCGGCGCGGCTCAAGGAGCTGCTCGTCGAGGGCAGCTACGGCCCGCCCTTCAAGATTAGTGCCTGGACCCAGGGCTTTCTGGACCACAGTGACCCGATCGGACACTGGGCGGCGCGGCGCGATCAGCTCGGTGGCGGGGTGCTCTTCAGCCACGGCTGCCACTACATTGATCTCATCCAGTGGTACCTCGACGCACTGCCGGTCAAGGTGGCGATGGTCGGCACGCGGCGCGGCACCGACTGGCTCGAAGGCGAGGGCACGGCGCATGCCGTCCTGGAGTTTCCCGACGGCGTGCTGGCCTCCTACGACTGTAGCTGGGGCATGCGCCACACCGTACTGAACGGCATCCACATCCACTGCCCCGAGGCCCTGCTCGTGAGCAACTACACGACGATAGAGGTGGTCAGAGGCCGGGAGCGCGAGGAGATCTTCCCGCCTCCTGGTCCCGGCGAGACGCCACCCGGCTGGGCCACGCTCGGCGAGATCAACCACTTCCTCGATTGCATCGAGTGTGGCGAGACGCCGCTCACGGACGGCCGCGAGGGCCTGAAGTCGCTGCAAACGATCTGGCAACTCTACGAGCAGAGCGGCTGGGACGGGCGTTAAGCGCCGTGTTCGTGATTTCCCTGACCGGATGATGGCGCGGCGGCAGGGAACCGAAGCGTGACAGCACCCGTCGGTAGTCCGCTGCCCGCACATATGCCGATCATCTCACCACAAGGGGCTTCCCTATGGGCTTCAAAGCATTCCTGGCGAAGTGTCTCGACTGGCTGCTAGGACCACTTGAGCAGGAGACCCGACCGCGTCCGGCGGCACCGTCCAGGCCGGACCCCGACCTTGAGGCCCGCTTGACGACAGTTGATGAGATGATGCGGATTTGTATTCCAGAGCGCGTACCACTTTCCCTACGCTATGTTGACGCCAAGGGGGAGATTACTGAACGGACAATCATCCCGCGTGAGTGGGACGGCTTTATGTTGAGCGCCTATTGCATGCTCCGGCAGGCACCACGCCATTTTCGCGGAGACCGAATCTTGGAGCTAGGGCTGGAGCAAGACCAAGAAGAAACTGACACAACATGACTGTTCGGGAGGGAACTAACATGGATTGGATACAGCTAGGTACTTTTTTGGCCGTAGCTGTGACCGCACTAACTCCGATTTTCATTTACCTAAAGCGGAAATGGATAATGAGACTAACTGCAAGGCAAAAGGAGATGCTCAGAGTACTAAGCGAGTTCGAGGTTCTTAATACATACACTTGTGTACTAGCTGTTGGCCTCGCTGGTAGTGGTAACGGCAACGGTGTCCGAAGTGAGGAAGGCGTAGTGGTGCCGTATAGCTATCTACATGATGTGTGGTCACTGTGTCTTCAACACGAACTTCTGCGTGAGGAAACCCCAGTGAGCAGCTACGATAGTGTGTATGCCCTTACAGTAAAGGGGCAGGATTTCCTGCAGAATAATGTGAACGCTTTTAGGGAGAAGGTACAGCCAAGCCACTTACCAGACGGCATTTGGGCGAGAATGGGGCCCGGGTGGAGATGGCTCGTAGGCGTATAGCCCGGGGGCACGTTCCTGTTCCCTCGCTGGCGAGGTTTCAACCTGGGGCCCTGTGCCCCGCCGTAGCCGTGCTGCAGCTGGTGTGTCCGCTGCAAGTTGGGCGGCGGCCTCGGCGGCCTCCAAAGCGCAAGGTCGAGGTGCGTGTTCAAGCAGGCTGATAGGGGCGCCACTAATCGCGCCCCCATGACTAGGACCAAAGAGCGGCCTGGATTGCATGTCAACCGCCGGCCGGCACCCTGCTGATGGCTGATCGCTGAAAGCTGTCAGCTATTCGGGCCAGGGCCAGGAACGGCCCAGCGGATCGCGCACATTCACCGAGAACTCGCCGATCTTCTCGATTGCGATCCTGCAGATGTCCCCTTCCTGGAGCGGGCTAAGACCATGGTGGTTGGTGCCACAGGCAAGCACGTCGCCCGGCAGGAGCGGCACGACCCCGGCGCCCCAGGCCAGCACCGCCGGCACCGGATGCTCCATATCGTCGGTGTTGTAGTCCTGGCGCAGGTCGTCATTGACCCACAGCTTCACACTCAGACTCTGCGGATCGCCCACTTCATCGGCGGTGACGACGACCGGGCCAAGCGGCGCGAACGTGTGGAACGACTTGCCCAGAAAGCTGGCCCCGTCGTTCGTCGGGGGCCACTGGCGGCCGGAGACATCAATGAACGCGGTGTAGCCGAACACGTGGCTCGCCGCCTCCGTCTCGGTGATGCGGAACGCCGGGCGCCCGACGACTATCCCTAGCTCGGCTTCGTGATGGAAGATCGAGCAGTCGTGGGGCGGCAGCTGGACCGTATCGTCGGGGCCGATCACCGCCTGCGGCGACTTCATGAAGCCGTTCAGCGGCCGTTTCGGCCGGTCCTCGCCTTCCATATAGTTCCCGGCGCAGCAGATGATCGTGGTCGGACGCAACGGTGCGCGTAGCTGCACCTCGCCCAGGGCCACACCGTCACCGCCCGCTGCGACCTCTTGCAAGGCCGGCTCTGCCTGCTCCCACGCCGCAATCACCGGCCCCAAGCCTTGGCTGCCGAGATCGGCTGCCGTCACTCCCGGCACGGCATCGGTGGCATCGTGTACCTGCTCGCCATCCACTATGCCTAGCCGAAGATTGCCTTGCCCTAGGTCCGCGGCACTCTCGAAGATCGCCAGTCGCATCGCTTCTTCCTCCCTACGCTGCCAGAATGTGCGGTCATTATAGCGTCTGCTCGGTACTTGCGCTCTGCGATGCCAGCGCCGCTCCCCCGTTGCCGGCCAGGGAACATGCGCTGCCTGGGACCAGTAGCCCCTTCCCTTTAGGGAGGGGGTTGGGGGTAGGTCCGCCGCTCCACACGAAAAACCTACCCTTGTGAGGGGGCCATAGGGGGCCATAGGGGGCCATAGGGGGGCTAGTGGCACCACGGCAGCCTGCGAGATCAACCCGGCACGGTAGCGAGGAACGCCAGAATCTCAGCCGTGGTCTCTTCCGGCCGCTCCTCGGGCAGGAAGTGACCACAGTCGAGTGCCCGGCCGCGTACATCGTGGGCACGCGCTCGCCAGACGGTGAGCATGTTCAGGCTGGCGCCCGTTTGCCAGCCCGGCCGCTTGGCCATGTTGCCGCCCCAGAGCACCAGCAGCGGGCATTTGAGCTTGCGGCCCCGATCTGCTTCGTCGTGCCGCAGATCAAGCTCGACCCCCCGGTAGTCGAGGCAAGTCGCCCGGATCGTTTCGGGATTACTGAAACAGCGCAGGTACTCGGCATACGCCGCCGCGGTAATCGCGCCGTCGGTGGCGCACCAGCGTTCCAGCAAGAAGTCGAGATAGACCTGGGCGCTGTTGCCGATCAGCGTTTCCGGCAGCGGCGCCGGCTGGCGCATCAGGTGCCAGTGAAACCAGGCAAAGGCTAGTTGACTGTCCATGTGGTCGAAGGCAGCTTGCGACGGCACAACGTCGAGTGACGTGAAGGTCCTGACCCGTCCCGGATGGTCCAGCGCCATACGCTGGGCGACACGCGCGCCGCGGTCGTGGCCGACAACGTGGAACGAGTCGAATCCGAGTGTCGCCATCACGGCCACCTGGTCCTGTGCCGTCGTGCGCTTGCAATAGATGCTCAAGTCACCATCAGCGGCCGGTGGCTTGTCGCTGTCGCCGTAGCCGCGCAGGTCGGGCGCCACCACCGTGTACTGCCTGGCCAGCGTGGGCGCGACTTTGTGCCACATCACGTGGGTCTGCGGATAGCCGTGGAGCAGTAATATCGGCGGCCCGCTCCCACCATGTCGGACGTTGATGGACACGCCGTTCGCTGCGATCCTCGCTCGCGTGAAGCCGTCAAACATTGCTCATCCTCGTTGAAAGGGGTCCACCCGGCGGTCACGCCGGGGTCAGCCCCAGTGCCGCCAGCCGCGCCGGTTCGCCGAGGTAGAAGCCTTGCCGCAGGAGGTGTTGCTGGAGCTTCCTGACATCGAGATTGCGCGGCTCCACCTCGTCCTGGACCGACAGCGCCGCCGCCACGCCGGCGGCCTCGCCGAGCTGCATCAACGCCGGGCGCGCCCGCGTGGCCCCCGGGTCGTGACCGCGCCGGATGTACGCCGACGCCCGGCCCGTGACCAAGAGACCGTCCAGCCCCTTGGGGAGCAGCGACCGATACGGCGTGTCAAACCCCGACGGCTCCCCGCCGGTGTGTGCTTGCCCGGCGTGCGTGTTGCGGTACAGCACGTCGTCGAACTTCCGGCCCGTGTACACGTCCTGCGGCGTCAACGTGTACTCGCCGTCAATGTGCGGTCCGCCGCGCGCGCCGAAGTACGGTGCCACCAGCAGGAGATAGGCTTGCTCGAACCCCGGGACGTAGCGACGGAAGAACTGTGCCGTCTCGAAGACGTGCATGCGGATTGCCGTCTCCAGCCGCGCATGCTGGTGCATGTCGTCGCGGCGGATGGCGCCGCCCATGTTGATCCGGCTCCCGACCAAGCCGTTCTCGGAGGGCCACATCCAGAAGTTGGGCGTGTTGATGTGGACGTGGGTATCAACCGTCTTCTGGTAGTAGTATTCGCCCCGCTCCCAGGCGCGCCGCAGCAGCGGGATCATGGCGTCTTCGAACGGCTGGCGGGCAAACGGGAACTGCTGCCGCTCCTCGAGCCAGGCCTGGTCCTCGGCGCTGAGGGTAACGTCGCTGTCTTGGAACGCCTCGTAGCGGTCGAACTCCACGTTGGCGAGCAGATAGAAGATGGCGGTGTCGTTCCAGGGAGTGTGTTCGGGGCGTAGGTGCTGCGGCCGGATCAGCGGGGCCATCGTGGGATCGGGCGGCATATCGGTGATGACCGGCACTCCCGCCCGCCGGCACACGTCTGCGTCAGCCGAGGCGTCAATGACCACTTTGGCTTTCACGGCGACCCGCCCCGACTTGCCCTCTACGAATATCCCGGTGACGCGCTGCTCTTCAATGATGGGGTCGCCTACCCACACCGGCACCAGAATCTCCACTCCGGCCGCGAGGGCCTTTTGGGCCGCGAGGTGAGAGATGATATTGGGAATGTCGGCATATTTGTGGCCGGTCTCCGATCGGAGTGCCTCCATCTGGTCATTCACTTCCTTGGGGATGCCTTGCAGCCCGCCCGGCAAAGTGACCGGCGCCTCGCCGGCGACGCTGCCGCCGACGATCATCGCCGGACCGAGGTTGCCGCCGAGACTGCCAAAGCGGTCGAGCACGAGGGTCCGCACCCCTTGCCGTCCGGCGGCAATCGCAGCAAACATCCCGGAGAGACCGCCCCCGACGACTGCGACGTCCACGTCGTAGGCAATCGGCACCTGTCGCGCCGGCTCCGCTACATATCCCAGCGGTGTTGCTCTGCCCATCGTATCCCCCTCGGCCGCGTCTGTCGCGCACCGTCGAAGAGTGTACGTGACCGCTAGCCCGCGTGCGCCATCCGCAGACGAGTGCCGTCTACCGCCCACTGTCCCGCGCACCGCTCATCAGCAATAATGGGAGCGCACCGGAGGCGCCGCAGCATTGGGTCTGTCAATTGCTGTGCTGGCTCCCCTTCCCTGCCAGGGAAGGGGCCGGGGGTTAGGTAAGACCCGCCTCCCGCCGAGGAGCTGATAGTGACGACGCTAGATTTGACGGTACGGTACTTCCAGGACAGCACGCCGGCCGGCGTAGCCTGCCGGGAGGAGCATTTCCGCCGGCGAGAAGTCTCCATGGCCCTGCTGGTGGCGCAAACGGCCCTGGTGCTGGTGGATATTTGGAATACGCATTTCATCGAGTCCTGGCGAGAGCGAGCGGAGCACGTGACCGTCGCCGCTATCGTGCCGGTCCTCGCGGCGGCGCGGCAGGTGGGCCTAACCATCGTCCACGCGCCCTCGGTACGGGTGGCCGAGCAATATCCCCAAGTGCAGTGTTACCGGTCCGCCTCCGGGGTGGCGTCCGCTCCGTCGTCGGAGTGGCCACCGCCAGCCTTTCGCAGCCGCACTGGCCCGTATGCCGTCTACCGCAACCCCCGCGAGCAAGCGCCGGGGCGACCGTTGCACTGGGCAGACCGGTTGGAGCTGTCGCCGCACATTGCGGTGCAGGACGGTGAGGCCGTGGTTGCGACCGGCGCACAGCTCCACGCGCTCTTGCAGGGCCGCCGCATCCTGCACCTGCTCTACGTCGGATTCGCAACCAACTGGTGTGTATTGGGCAAGGACTACGGCCTCCGGGCCATGAAGGACCGCGGGTACAACACCATCCTCCTGCGCGATGCCACCACGGGCGTAGAGTTCCCGGATACGCTGGACACGCTACAGGCCACGGAGCTTGCGGTACGCGAAGTGGAGCAGCAGCACGGCTTTAGCGCCTCCAACCGCGACTTCCTGACCGCGTGCCGCGCTGCGTCGGAGCGCCGGCTACAGCGGGCGGCGGGCGAGGCTAAATGACTGCGCGGTCGGCCCACCCGGCGGCCGCGTGGCCAGCCAGAGCGCCAGGTCGGCCACCTCCGCGGGCGGCTTGACCCGCTCGCTGGGGTCGAAGGGCGGTGGCCCGCCCACGCGCATATGGCCAGCCGTCAGACGAGTGGCCACCGGGCCGGGGACGATCTCGTTGACCTCCACGCCTTGCTCCCAGACCTCCCGCGCCAGCACTTGCGTGAACATCCACACCCCCGCTTTCGCCACGGCATAGGAGGAGTTCCCCGGGACCGGCGCGTGCCCCATGCCCGATCCGATGTTGATGATCTTGCCCCCGCCGTCGGCGATGATGTGGGGCAGAAACGCGCGTGTCACCAGATAGAGACCGATGAGATTGACCTCGACGGTGTGGCGCCAGCGGTCCGCGTCGTCTGCGCCCACCTTGCTTTTCTCTTGACCGCCGCCAGCGTTGTTGACCAGGATGTCGGCCCGGCCCAGCGTCGTCATGGTCCGGTCCGCGAGCGCCTGCACCTGCGCTGGATCGGCGACGTCGCACGGCACCGCCAGCGCCGGGCGCCCCAGCCGCTGTACTTCATCCGCTACCGCCTCGATCTCCTCGGCCGTGCGGGCGCAGACACAAACGCCGGCCCCCGCGCCGGCGAGCGCCAACGCCGTAGCCCGGCCGATCCCGCGCCCCCCGCCCGTCACGACCGCTACTTTCCCTGCCAGGTCCATCCCGCTTGCTCCTAGCTCCTACCTCACCCCGGCCCCCACCGTTAGCCGATACGCACGGTCCGGCCGGTGCTGGACGACTCGATGGCCGCTTCGATGATTTCGAGCACGTGGACCGCAGCGTCAATCGGTGCCGGGCCGGGTGCGCCCGTGCGCGACGCCCGCAAGAACTCGCGCAGAAACTCCTCGCCGCTGACTCCGCCATAGGCTGGCGATTGCGCCGGTTCGAAGACCCGATCTTGCTTGCCCTTGCCCGCCCAGCCGGGCGCGAGGCTGTGGACGGTGAAGCCGTCCATTTCGCGCGGCAGCCGCAGGTAGCCGTCCGTACCGCGAAAGCCCAGGAAGGTGTCGTAGGCGGCGCCGGAGTAGCCGGCTGCGCTCCCGATGAGGTGATAGCCCGCGTGCAGGGTGCCGAGCACGCCGCTGGAGAACCGCAGCACCAGACAAGCGGTGTCTTCGACCTCGATCTGCTCCGGATTCTGCTGGCCGACCAACGCGGCGACCTCGACCACCCGGTCGTCCAGGAAATAACAGAGCAAGTCCAGGTAGTGACAACCGAGCCACGACAGAATGCCGGTCCCGGCCGTGTCCTTGCGGAAGAGCCAGTGCCCCGGGTTGCGGTAGCGTACCTGCGACGTCACCATCCGCGCCTCGACGGCCATGATCCGGCCGAGCGCGCCGCTGCGGCAGACTTGGTACGCATCGCGCATCGTCGGGTTCCAGCGGTTCTGAAAGAACGTGCCCATCGTCAGGCCCCGCTCGTGCGCCCGATCCGCGACGGCCCGCAGGTCGGCGGCGGTGAGCGCCCCGGGCTTCTCGAACAGCACCGGCTTGCCGGCCTCGACCGCCGCGTGCAGGATGTCGGGGCAGAGGTCGTTACGTGTACAGACCACGAGCGCTGCGACTTCCGGTCGCGCCAGCAACTCATCAACGCTCGTCGTCACGGATTGCACCTTGGACGCCCCCGCGCCGAGCGCGTCGGTATCCTCGTCGGCAACTCCGCACAGGTGAATCGCCGTGACCTCCGGAAGCACTTCCAGCGTCTGGACGTGCATGGGCGCGTGCGGGTGGGGTGAAGAGATCATCCCCACTTCGACGGACAGGGCATCGGTGTCGGTCACGATCTTGCCTCCTCGTGCAGCCTTGTACCGCTGGCGGCGCCACTGTCGGCAGTCCACCGCGCAGCGCGCTTCAGTCTACACGCTCCACCTCGGCGCGGTGGGCCGAGGTCTTGCCGGTTGATCCGTAGCGGCGGCGGCCACTACGGGAACCCGGCGACTTGACAACTAGGCCAGGGAGCGTCATGCTGCTCCGAGCGATCAGTGCCGGAGGACTGGGGGCAGATGAGTACACCCTATCGCGTGGGGATGATCGGGTGCGGCGTGATGGGTACGGAGCACGGCTGGGCCTACGAGGCGCATCCTGACACCGTGTTGGTAGCCTGCGCCGATACGGATGCCGAGAACCTGGCTGCCTTTGGTGACCGTTTCGGTATTCCGGCCGCGGCCCGGTATGCCGACTATCGGGACTTGCTGGAGCGCGAGGAAGTTGATCTGGTCGGCATTGTCACACCGGTGAGCGTGACGCCGGCGGCAGTGGCGGCGGCGGCTGAGGCCGGGGCACGCGGCATCTTCGCCGAAAAGCCAATCGCCGCCAGCCTTGCCGAGGCCGACCGGATGGTGACAGTGTGCCGTCAGCAGGGGATACCGCTCGCGCTAGGGGCTATCTGGCGTAACCATCCTTACATGCAGAAAGCGGCGGAATTGCTGCATGCCGGCGAGCTTGGGAAGTTGCTGACCGTAACGTGCTTGGGTCTGGGGCCTGAGCTGTCCGGCGGCGGTTGTCACGTCATCAACGTGATGCGGCTGCTCGCTGGCGCCGAGGTGGAGTGGGTGATCGGTGTCATGGAAAGCGACGAGCGAGCGCGCTCCGACCATGATCTCAGCGGTAGCGGCTATCTACGCTTCGCCAACGGTAGCGAGGGCTTCATCTCCCGCGAATCGGGGCTACGGCGGGGTGTGGAAGTCACGGGGGAGTGGGGCTTCTTTTTCTGGGACTGGATGAATGTCCATCTCTGGAAGACTCCCTCGCCGTGGGAGAGTGGCGGCGATTATCGTGCCTTGCAGCCCCTGCCGTTTCCCTACCCTACCCTGCGTTGGCCACGTATCTATCCGGGGATCACCGGTGGTCTCCAGAGCTTGCTGGATTGCATGGCCCACGGCGATGGGCGCGAGCCGCTGACGAGCGGCGACGATATGCGGCGTGTGCTGGAGATCGCGATTGCCCTGCGTGAATCGCACCGGCGCGGGAACGTCCCCGTGCAGTTGCCCCTGGAGGACCGCAGTCTGCGCATCATCCCCATCCCGCTGCGCTGGATTGGCCGCAAGGCAGCGGGAGTGCCGACGGATATGTGAAGCTGCGTACCCATATGGGCACGGCGAAACATCACCATCTGCCCCATGCCTTGGCACAAGAAAGGTAGCGCGTATGACCGCAGTAGCATCACCCGAAAGCCGTCCGCCGGCCAAGCGACGCCAGGCCATCCTCAACACCGGGCAGCTACATGCCCGGCTTGAGGCCATCAAGGCCCGTATGGGGCCACCACCTTGGTCAACACTCCTGACGCTCACCGATGAGATGCAGGCAGCGGTCATCTACCAGGCGCCCGGCACGCCCAATGACCGTCATTACCACCTCCACGACGAGTGGTGGGTCGTGATGGAGGGGGAAATCTCCTGGGAAATGGAAGGCTACGACGAGCCGGTCATCGCTCGCGCCGGTGATTTCGTCCTCGCCCCCAAGAACACCTTCCACCACATCCGCGTCCTGGGCGACGCGCCCGCCGTCCGCATCGGCATCACTGTGGTGGGCGAGTTCCACCGACACTAGCGTTAGCGTCTTGCAGGAGGTACCGTCCGCGTGGTGCGTTGCCCGTCCGGATGACATCTGGGCGCGTCATCTGTGATAATCGTGTAGCCTGTGCTCGGGACATGGGTATCGGCAAGGAGGCTACCGTTCGTGGAGAAGACGATTGCGGCCGTTCAAGCTCGCCGGCAGTTTGGTGAGTTGCTCCAGGGTGTCCTCAGCAGCGGGGACCATGTCGTCATGGAGCGGCAGGGTGAAGCCGTGGCGGCGCTGGTCCCGATTGAGGTCTACGAGCAGTGGAAGCGTGGCCGCCGCCGGTTCTTTGCCCAAGCCAGTGCGGCCGCCGAGCGAGCGGGCCTCGCGCCGCACGAGGCGCAGGCTGTGACCGATCAGGCAGTGCAGGCAGTGCGCGCCGCGTCCCGACCATGAGGGTCGTCGTCGACACCAACGTGCTTGTCAGCCGGTTCCTCTCTCCCAGGGGGCCGCCGGCGAAACTCTTCTCTTGGTGGGAACGCCACGCTTTCGAACTCCTCGTCTCCGAGCCAATCCTCGTGGAATATCAGCGGGTGCTCCAGTATCCGCATCTGTCCGAACGGCACGGGATGAGCACGGCGGCAATTGCCGACCTTGTTGCTGCGCTGCGTCAGGTAGCAATTCTCGTAACCCCAACCGAGCAGTTAGACGTGATCGCCGCCGATCCGGCGGATAACATGTTTCTGGAGTGCGCAGTCGCTGGTGGTGCGGCCTATATCGTGAGCGGGGATGCACATCTGCTGCGGCTCTGTGTGTACCAGGGAATCCCGATTCTCACACCGGCCGCGTTCCTGGCGGTCGTGGTGACGAATTGAGGCACCGGGTAGTCGTTCCTCCGAGAACCCGGTGGTTTGACAACTGGGACGGAGGCCGTCATGCTGCGGACTGACGAGCACGCTGTATTGCGTCGGAGTACCTAGAGCGAGATTCGGTGCCACCATGAACATCCAGCCCGACCTGACCAAGAGCCAGTTGTTGCTGGACGACACCTGGGTTGCCGACCAGCAACGCTTGCAGCGCCGCTGGTATCCCGCCGAGGTGTATCCCGAGCCGCTCCTGCGCCCCGACATGCCCTGGGAGGGCACCGACCTCATCTTCTACGGCACCGCATTTCGACTCGACGGCGCCTACCGGATGTACTACTCGACGTTCAATCCGGGCCAACCGTCGCTCGTCTGCGTCGCCGAGAGCGAGGACGGCCTGCGCTGGCAACGGCCCATCGTCGGCACCGTCGAGTATCGGGGCAGCCGCGACAACAACATCGTGCTGACCGGCGTCGTGCATCCGAGCGTCATGCACGAGCCGGACGACACCGCCGCACCGTTCAAGCTGATCTGGCAAAAGGGCGGCGCGATCCGCGGCGCGACCAGCCGCGACGGCTACCGCTGGACGCCACTGCCGGACCCACTCCTGACGCCGGTTGGTGATGTCCAGAACATCCTGTTTCATAAAGTGGACGGGCGGTACGTGCTGCTGCTGAAGCCGCATCACGGCCGGCAGCGGTATGGTGCCCGCTCCGTCGGCATCACCAGCAGCCCCGACTTTCGGCGCTTCCCCCCGTTCGACACATTGCTCAAGCCGGACCTGGTGGATGGCCCGGAGGTCGAGTACTACGGCATGACGGCCTTTCCTTACGCCGATCTCTACCTGGGCCTGCTCTGGCGCTACAACGGTATCCCCGACTCCATTGACATCGTCCTCGGCTGGAGCCACGACCTCCGGCAGTGGCACTGGCCCGTCCCCCGCGAAGCGTTCATCGGCCCGACCTACTACTGGAATCAGCGCTGGTCCAGCAGCTCTTCCGCGCCACCGATCCCGGTCGGCAACCAGCTCCGGTTCTACTTTGGCGGGCGCACCGGGGCGCATACGCACGTCAAGCAGGGTCCCATCCAATATGGCGTTATCGGCATGGCCACCATCACGGAAGACCGCTTCGTCTCTCTCTCCGCTGGCGTGCAGGACGGCAAGCTGCTCACCAAGCCGCTGACCTGGCCCGGCGGCGACCTCCTCCTGAACGCCTCCACCACCCGCCACCTCGACGGCTACCCCCTCGACGGCGGCGGCGCCCTGTTCGTCGAGGTGCTGGACGAGTCGGAGCAGCCCATCGCCGGCTTTGCCGGGCACGACCGCGCCGAGTTTATCGGCAACGTCCCCTCCCGCCACCTGATCGGCCCGGCCCCCCTCCGCTGGCCCGGCGAGCGCCGTCTGGCCGAGCTAACCGGCCAGCGCATCCGCCTCGCCTTCACCCTCCGCGACGCCCACCTCTTCAGCTTCCGCGCCAGCACCTAATCCGCCGCCCCGCTCCGGCCCTGTGTCCGTCATTGCGGCGCAAGCCGCAATCCAGCCCGTCTCCCCGCCAGCCTCTAGCCCCTTCCCTTTAGGGAGGGGGTTTGGGGGTAGGTCCGCCCATCCCCCGTTGTCATCCCCCCGCCCCAAGCCAATATGACCCCACTGACGGGGATTGGCAGCTGCAAGACCTTCCTGGAGCACCGGGCACCGCCCGGCAGGGACGCACACGTATCATCGTGTCAACTAACCGCGGTGGCAAAGCCACCCAGCCGAGGGCACCGGGTCATGAGCGACCCCCCGCCGCGCAGCGTGCGGCGAGGCATGGCCGACTGAGTGCCGACTCAGGGGCACCGGGTGCTGACGTACCCCTGGCCAGCACGGCCAGGGCGCCGGGTCATCACCGTCTGAGTGCCGTGCCTATCGCCACCGTGGCCTTGCCGGCCGGCTTACCCCGGCTGCGCCAGGGCGTCTTGCCCCGCGTCCCTGCCAATCCCCGCACCCTGATCTACCCGCACTCCCACTGTCTCAACCGTCATTCCCGCTTTCGCGGGAATCCACGTCCCCCCGTTGCTACGGGGGGGCCACAGGGGGGTTACGCACCGGCAACCCGCGCTGCGTATACCCACACTTCCCTGTACCGATCACCCCGCTCAACCCATCAAGTGCATCCTGCTATCCAGGTACCGCCCCACCTGCGGTCTTGCTCCACCGCGGACACGGGCTTCTCCCTCCAGCACCCCTCACGCGCCCCGCCGCTCGCCCCGTCTCTGGTATCCTCGAACGGATGTTCCCCTGGGCTGCCGCGTGAATGCTGCCCCGGAGCGACGACGAGAGGGCTGCCCCTATGCCGCGCCAGACCGAGCCGAACGCCAACAATGCCTTGGGCGGCCTGCTGCAACCGATGCTGCCGGGCAGTCGCGTCATGTTCGAGAATACCCGCGTCATCGCGGGCCGCCCCGCCTTGCAGCCCGACCTGCTCATCACCGACCCCGGCCGCGCGCCGGTCGTCATCGAAGCCGAATACCTGCCCGCCGCCAACGTCGAAGCCGAGGCCCGCGCGCGCCTCGACCTGCCCGTGACCGTCCATCCACGCCGCATCGAGGCGGCCATTGCCTTGCGCTATCCCGCCGCAGTCGGCGATGCCCCCGACCTCCGCGCCGCCCTCGCCGCCGCCCGCCTCGAATACTGCGTCTTCACTGCAGAGGCCGCCGGCGTGCAGCGGTTCCCGGCGTCCGGGCTGGCTGGAAGGGGCCGTCGCCGACCTGGCCGACCTCGTGCGCCTGGTCTCCGTGCCCCAGCGCGCCGTGGACCAGGCCGCCACCACGCTGCAAGACGGCATTGACGCCGCGGCCAAGCTCCTGGACGCGGTAGACGCCAGCCGGCCGGGCATCACGCGGGCGATGGCCCACCTGCTCGGCATGGCGAACGTGCCCCAAACCCGCCGCATGGCCTGCGCCATCATCGCCAACGCGCTGGTCTTCCACGAGCGCATCGCCGGCATGCACGCCGAGGTCCAGCCGCTGGACCTGGTGTGCGGCGACACGATCCCAACCCGAAGGGCGCGCTGCTGGCCGCCTGGACCGCCATCCTGAAGATCAACTACTGGCCCATTTTCGCCATCGCCAAGGACCTGCTCTCCCACCTCCCGGCCGGTGACGCCGCCACCATCCTGCGCCGCCTGCGCGAGACCGCCCAAGCGATCAGCGCCACCGGCGTGGACCAGGCCCACGACCTCACCGGCCGCATCTTCCAGCGCTTGATTGCCGACCGCAAGTACCTCGCCACCTTCTACACGCTGCCGGCCTCGGCGGCGCTCCTGGCGCGGCTGGCCGTCGCCAAGCTCGACGGCGTGGATTGGGCCGACCCCGCCGCCATCGGCACGCTGCGCGTCGCCGACTTTGCCTGCGGCACCGGCGCCCTGCTGTCGGCCGTGTACGAGCGGCTGGCCGCCCGGCACGAGCGCGCCGGCGGCGACCCGTCAGCCCTGCATCCGCCCGATGATGGAAGAGGTGCTGTACGGCTGCGACGTGATGCCCTCGGCCATCCACATCACCGGCGCGACCCTCTCCGGCGTGCAGCCGGCCGTTGCGTTCGGCAGCTCGCGCCTCTACACCTTTCCCTACGGCCGGCATGACGACGGGACAGTGTGCAGATCGGCTCGCTGGAGCGACTGGGTGACTCGGCAGCGTTGACGCTGTTCAACATGAGCGACCCGACACTCCGCACCGGCAGCGCCGGCGAGGAGACGGCAGCCCAGGTCATCGCCGACATCCCCGACGAGGGCTTCGATCTGGTCATTATGAATCCGCCGTTTACCCGCGCCACCAATCATGAGGGCGCCCACGCGGACATCACCAATCCCGCCTTTGCGGCCTTCGACGCCACGCCCGCCGATCAGACGGCCATGGGTAAGCGGATTAACAAGCTGGGTAGAGGCACGTGCTACCACGGCAATGCCGGTATCGCGTCGGCCTTCGCGGCGCTGGCGGATAAGAAGCTCAAACCGGGCGGTGTCCTCGCGCTCGTGCTGCCCTTATCCGCCGCTGCCGGTCTGTCCTGGCAGAAGTTCCGACAAATGTTGGCTGACGACTACACGGACTTGACCGTGCTGACCATCGCCGCTGCAACAATGATGATCTGTCGTTTTCAGCCGATACCGGTTTGGCCGAATGCTCTGGTTATCGCCCGCAAGCTCAAGCGTCGTGAGCAACCGTCTCCGCGCATGCACTTCACCTCGCTCACCCGCCGGCCGCAGGGGTTTGCCCACGCCAGCGCGATAGCCGGCAATGTGGCATCGGCCAACGGCGTCAGGCAAGTCGAGGACGGTCCCTACGGCGGTACACCGCTGATGGTTGGGGCTGAACTGGCCGGGCAAATGATGACGGCTCCCAATGACACCGAGAGCACCGTCTGGGGAGCGGTACGCCTGTCGGATTATTCCCTGGCGCAAACTGCCCATGCGCTGTTTCATTCCAGCTATGGCTGCCGGGCCGGCCGGCAGCACTTGAGCTAAACGTGGCGTTGTTGGGCAGCGTCGGCGAACTGGGCTTGGTCCATCGTGACATCACCGGCCCCGCCCCGCGTGGGCCTTTTGACAAAGCACCAGCCAGTCCGACGGCTACCTATCCGGCGTTGTGGAATCACGATGCCAAAAATGAAACGCGGATAGTATGCCTGCCTGACTCACAGTTACTGAGTACGTCAAGGCATGGAAAAGAAAGCCGCCACGATTGCTGGATACTGCCAGTCGTGCTCATCTAAGCCTCGACTTTCGATTCAATTCGCAGCCTCTAGCTGCTGCCTTTACCGAGCAGGAGAGTATTGGTGGTACCGCCTGGCCTAATGTCATTTTCACGGATAGCCGATTCGATTACGTGTTTTCCTTATGGTGCAACTCGCACATTGGGGTTGCTATCGCATTGGTGGCACTCCAACCGTCAGCAAAGCGGACGCGGGCGGACGACGATACGCGCCGTGGAGTCCCTCCCCGTGCCCGACTTCAATACCCTCGGCGCCGAGCAGCTACGCCAGGCCGAGACGATCTTCGACGAGTTCCGGGACCTCCGGCTCCAGCCGGCCTACCTCGCCGACGCCGACCCCCACCGCGCCCTCCTCGACCGCCGCGTCATCTGCGACCTCCTCGGCTTTGATGAGGCGACCTACGCCGCCGTCCGCCGCCTTGCCGCCAAGTGGTGCGCCGAGCCATCCGTCCACGGCGGCAAGCGCCGGCCCGCCGGCAATGCTAAACTGATCATCTGGTATCGCGAATCATCTGCTGTTCTGGAGGCTGGCATGAGCACTGACTAGACCCAAGGAAGATATTTCTAAGTCAGCCAAGACTTGCCCGATAAGGGTTTTGCGACACGACTTCAAGGATACTCACGATTGACTAGGCTACGAAACGTGGCCCATGACCAAGATGAATGCCGGCTGGCACTGGTGCTTAATCGTGGTCTTCTGAAAGGAATGAAGGAGTCTTGCGCGGTAGTTTTCTTCATAACAACGTCGTTGCAAGGATGAGGGATACCTAGAGACCGAGATAAATTATGCTATTCAACAAAAAGAGGAGAAAGGTGATAGATTCGCAATTATCACTTTGCAGTTCATTGGTGACGATGGACAAAAGGCGCCAATATCTGATCCACTAAAGCCTTATGTTTGGGCAACTCCTAGGACAGACCTTGAGGCGTTGCGAGAAATCATATCGAGCGTTGCCTGTTGCACCGGCAGAAACGTCAAGTGGCGAGATGAGATCACGGAAGCTGCTACGGAACTCAGGGATGGTATCACCGTCCGTGGAGCTTTCGGACGAAGCAAGAGACGAATTTTGCGAGAACGCTGTCAGTGATCGGTGGTGATGGTGTGATTCGAAAGTATACGTACTCTACCTCGGTTCAATTCATTCGTGTGGCGTGTCTGAGGGAGACGCGCAAGAATTGAAGGAAGCGGTTGGCAAACTACTTCCTCCGAAGGTCCCTGACCCCAGAGCAGCTGCTCGCTGGGTAGGTGGTATCGAGGATTTGCAACGATATGTCCCGGTATAGCAGAGACATCGGAGACGAAGGCAGATACGGCGCAAGTCTTTGCTGGTCACAAGGGAAGGTTACGCAGCGGCAGACGAGATGTCCCCGCTTGAATGCTTTGGCCCTAGGAGGCGCTACGGGTGAGGCGAGCAGGTTGCGCATGCACCTAGGGCCAGAGCTTCTGGACGGCAACCGCAACGGTGATCGCAGCGACGATCAAGCCGCCGAGGCGGAGCAGCAGCCACATCTGCGCGTCCTTGATCTGCGCCTGAAGCTCCACCTGGAGTTCCTGGAGCTTGGCCTGGAGCCGCAATTCGGTGTCTTTAAGGTTGGCCTGGAGCCGCAGCTCGGTGTCCTTGAGGTCGGCTCCAAGCCGTAATTCAGTGTCCTTGAGGTCGGCCTTGGTCGAATAGTGTTGCAGTTCGCGGTGTAACCGGACCTCCGACTCCTGGATATCGGCTCTGGTGGCTGTGTGCGGCTCGACATCAATGGTCTGTGTGGCCATGGTGTTTCCTCACTTGCCGGCGGTCATCGCCCCGCGGGAAAGGAAGCAGGCCCTAGCAGCGGCCTAGCCGCTAGTATACCGCACCCCGCGCCGATGACTCCCCTTCCCTGCCAGGGAAGACGCCGGGGGGTGAGGCCGGCGCCGGGGGGTGAGGCGTGCCTCTACTCTGTGCTCTCTGTGTGCTCTGTGGCTAATCAGCCTTCCGGCCGGGCACCGGGACCGTGTGCCCGTGCTTCGGCAGCCAGTAATTTACGTAAAGCTGCTCGCAATCCAGGGAGCAGAAGCCCTGCTCGTGCCCGTCAATCTCGGATACCCAGCGCCGCTTGGGAATCATCTGCCCACAGAATGAGCAGTTGACGACATTGGTATCCCACCACACCAGCTCCAGGTCTTCCCAGTGGCCCACTATGGTCTCCCTACTGCTCTCTCAGCCTGGCGGTCTCCGGCTCGTTGACGGCATACCCGTTGCCGCTGCGTACCACGGCCACCTGGTATACCTCCCGCGCCGCCTGTTCGGAGATGAAGCCCTGTTCCACGTCGTACAGCACCAACTCCGGGTCGCGGCTGGACGGTGGCCCGTAGCCGCCACCGCCAGGTGACTGAATGAGAATCTGGTCTCCTGGCCCGACCACACAGTTGGCAAACTTGGCCGCGCTGACCGTTCCGTAGACCTCGGAAAAGGTGCGAAAGCGGTCATCGCCCCGCTTCTGCACCAAGATCGCCGAGTTCGTGGCCTTGCCCCCGCCCAGCAGTCCCCACGGGCTGACCTGCATGCGCTCGAACACGGCGCTCACCGTGATCTCCGCCGGCGCTACGACCTCCAGGAGACGCCGGGCGCCCAGCCCGCCGCGGAACTCCCCGGGCCCGGCCGAGTCCGGCACCAGCGCATAGGAGTGCGTGAGCCAAGGGTAGCGCGTTTCGAACACTTCCACCGGCGTATTCCGGCAGTTGCCGTTGGGCACCACGACGACGTTGTTGCCGTCCTTGTAGTGCCTCGCCCCCCACCCGCCGCCCTCGAAGCTGTACACGACGTAGTATTGGTCCGTCTCCGGATGATGACCGCCGAACAGGAAGTTGCACGAGGTCCCGCCCTCGGCAGCGGCGACTCGCTCCGGTATCACCTGGCTCAACGCGCCCAAGATGATGTCCACGATGCGCGGGTGCGTTTCCGTGTTCCCCCCGACCGAGGGCGCCGGGTGCTGCACGTTCATCACCGTCCCCGGCGTCGCGATGATCTTGATTGGCCGGTAGCAGCCGGAGTTATGGGGAATCTCGTTATCGGTCACGTGAAAGAGCGCATTGTAGGTGGCGGAAGCCGTCACGCCGTAGGTGGCATTCACGATGCCCTTCGCCTGCGGGTCGGATGCGCTGAAGTCGGCGATAATCTCGTCGTCCCGGACGACCATCGTCACCCGAATCCAGGTGGGGTTATTCGTAGCGCCATCGTCCTCCACGCAGTCCTCGAAGGAATACTCGCCGTTCGGTATCTGCCGAATCTCTTCCCGCATCCACCGCTCGGCGTGGTCCATCAGCGCGGTGCAGGCCTCGTTGATGACGGGCACCCCGTACTGATCCAGGAGCTCGTGCAGGCGGCGCTCCGCGATGTGCAGCGACCCGATCATGGCGTGGAAGTCGCCCCAGGTGTGCCGTGGCGTGCGGTGGTTGGCCAGGATGATCTTCCAGATGTCCTGCACGTATTCGCCGCGGCGCATGATCTTGACCAGGGGCAGTCGTAGCCCCTCTTGGTAGACCTCGGTGGCCGTCGCGGCGAAGGAGCCGGGCGCCATCCCCCCGATTTCCGCCACGTGCCCGATGTTGGCGACGAATCCGAACAGCTCGCCGGCGTAGTACACCGGCTTGATGATCGTGTGCTCCGGCATGTGACAGCCACCCCGGTAGGGATCGTTGTGGATCAGCACGTCGTCCGGCTCGAAGTTCTCCAACCCGTACTCGTCAATGGCCCAGCGCACGGTAAAGAGGATCGCGCCGAGCTGCGCCGGGCAAAACTCGGCTTGCGCGATCATCTCCCCGTCGCGATTGAAGATGACGCAGGAGAAGTCGAGACCCTCGTTGAAGATGGTCGAGTAGGAGGTCTTCATCATGGCAATGCCCATCTCCCGACAGATCATCACCAGACGATTGTGGATCACGCTCTGCGTGACCTGCGACGCCGCCACAGCCGCCCCGTCATCCACGCTCTGCGTAGCTGCCATCGTGACTCACCATCTTTCTCGTCGTTGGCCCCCCTATGGCCCCCCCGCTGGGGCAGGGGGACGGCGGCGTGGGCCGCTGCGGGGGACGGCGTGTTCCCTCCCCTGTCGCAACGGGGGAGGGCTAGGGTGGGGGCCACGTCTCATCCCCCCAGTATTACAACTCGATCAGCAGCAATCCGTGCTCCGTGACGGTCAAGTGTCGTCCGGTGGGGAGCAGCGTGGTAGAGTCCGCGTCCTCGATGATCGCCGGTCCCGTCAGCGCCGCGCCGGCCGGCAGGTCTGTGCGGCGGTAAATCGGGCAGCGCACCCGGCCGGACTCCGGGAAGTACACCTCGCGGTGTGACCGAGGCCTCGGCGTAGCATCCTGCGTCCCTCCGCCGTCCGACTGGGTAGGCCAGCGCGGGAGGGTCACGTTGGGCGTCGCGCCAATCACGCTCACGTTGAAATGGATCAGCTCCATGATCTCGCCGGCGATGCTGTAGCCATAGAAGGCCTCGTGTTGCTGGTGGAATCGCTGCATCACGGCGGCGATGGTCTCGTCCACAATGGGGCCGGGCGGAACGGGTACGTCTTGCTCGTAGTTCTGGCCCAGGTACCGCATGCTGATCGAGCGGGCAATGGTGGGCGTGCCGGCAAAGCCCTCGGCGCGCAGGTCCCGCCAGGCCGCTTCCGTCAGCTCGTCAAAGCGCTCGTTGATCCGCGCTACGTCCAGGTCGTTGGAGCGATAGGCGTGTGTCCAGGACCGGTCTACCCGCAGGTCGGCGAGCAGTGTGCCCAAGGCGGAGGCCAGGCCGGCGTGCGGCGGCACGATCACCCGGCGTATCCCCGCCGCCTCGGCCAGCGCCACGGCATGCAGCGGGCCGGCGCCACCAAAGGCCACCAGGTCGAAGTCGCGGGGATCAATGCCCCGCTCGACCGTGAGCAGCCGCAGCGCGTTCGCCATGTTCTCGTTCGCCAGCTGCACGATGGCCAGCGCGGCGTCGTCTATTTCGAGGCCCACCCGCCGGCCCATGGTGGCGACGGCCGTGCTGGCCTGGTCACGGTTCAGGGCCATCGTGCCGGCCAGGAAGTAGTCGGGATTGAGACGCCCCAGCACCAGGTTTGCGTCGGTCACGGTCGCGTCGGTACCGCCGGCGTCGTAGCACGCCGGGCCAGGATCGGCGCCGGCGCTCTGTGGGCCGACCTTGAGAAAGCCGCCCTTGTCCACCCAGGCGAGCGAGCCGCCACCGGCGCCAATGGTAGTGATGTCAATGAAGGGCGCCGCGACCGGAATGCCCCATTCGACCTGATACTCCGTGGTGTAGCCGTACTCGCCATCAATGACCAGCCCAACGTCGGTACTCGTGCCACCCATGTCGAAGGTGATGACCTTCGACGCGCCATCCGTGCCGTTTCGGCCCGCCACTCCGGCCAGCTCCCCGAAGTAGCGCCCGGCAATGATCCCCCCGGCCAACCCGGAGAGCAGCAGTTGAACGGCTTGTTGCGGCGCGGCTGCCGGGAGCATCGTGCCGCCGTTCGACTTCATCAACGCCCAGGGTGCCGCCAAGCCACGCTCCCGCAAGCCCCGGTCCAGGTTACGGGCAAAGGCAGCCACGTGCGGCTTGATGTAGGCATCGGCGACGGTGGTGCTGCCGCGCTCGTACTCCCGCCAGATCGGCGCGACGGCGTGCGACAGGGATACGGGTACGTCCGGCAGCTCGCGCTGCAAGAACGCCGCCAGCTCCTGCTCGTGCCGGGGGTTGACGTAGGAGAACAGCAGGTTGATGGCGATAGCCGCCGGCCGGTCGTCTGCGCCGTCCTCGGCGAGGCGCTCCGCGACGACCACGCGGAGGCGGGTCAATTCTTGCTCGTCCAACGGGATAAGGACATCGCCGTCCTTGGTGATCCGCTCGCGCACGCCCAGGCAGTCGCGCCGCTCGACAAACGGGGCCGGCTTCACCCAGTCCAGGTCGTAGTGGAACCGGCGATTGATCCGCTGGATGAAGAGCACGTCCTCGAAGCCCTGCGTGGTGAGATAGAGCACTCTGGCGCCGCTCCGGGTATGGAGCATGTTGATCGCCATCGTGCTCCCCAGAATCAGTGAGCCGATGTCGCCAGGACTGATGCCGGAGCCGGCCAGCGTCTCGAAGACCCCGGCCTCGGGGTGGCGCGGTGTCGAGGGCCGTTTGGTGACGATGAGCCGGTCGGAGACTTCCGACTGCTCGTTCTGCACCACACCGATCAGGTCGGTGAAAGTGCCGCCCGTGTCTATGCCTACCCGTAGGACCATCAGGTGCTTTCATCCCTGGTCGGATTTGTGGCTGCGGCGAGGGTCATTGGCGTGCCGGCACCTATCCTATCACTGCGGCAACACGGACCAGATAACCATGTCGTTCGCTGCCGGGTCGAAGTGGAACGAGGTGCCGAGCGGCTGGGAGAGGGCCGTCACTGTCCGCGCCACGTCTTGGCCGGGAGGTGTCACCGGAGACAGCAGCGCCGGTTGCCCGGCGTCGTTCCGGCCGACCGGCACGTAGCTGACGTGGGCCGGTGTCCGCCGCTCTCGGTCGAGCAGGCACCGCACCAGCAGTCCGTCGGCGCGTCCGCCCATAGCCGGCCAGTCGAACGTGAAGTTCCCCAAGCTGTAGCAGATGATGCCCGGCGTTGGACGGTCCGGGCGGTCACGGACCTCGATCCCTTGCGGTACGTGGGGATGGGCGCCGAGCACGAGGTCAGCCCCGGCATCCACCGCGGCGTGACCGACCGTGCGCTGATAGTCGGCCAATGCGGTGCTCCCGGAGATGCCCCAATGCATAGCGACGACCAGCAAGTCCACTGCTGGCCGCAGTTCCGCGATGTCCTCGATCAGGGCCGCTAAATCGTCTGGATCAGGAGTCGTGCGAACGATAGGCGCCGCGCCGGGCATCTCCAGCACACGCGGTCCCGGCTCATAGGATGTGGTCGCTCTGACCGTGGCTACCCCCGGCGAATCGGGACTGGCGGCGTGTCCGTGCGGCCAGAAGACCGACGTATAGGAGAGCAGGCCAAAGCGTAGATCGCACCGCTCGACAATGGCCGCCCGGCGAGCTTCGGCCAGAGTGCGCCCCGCGCCGGCGTGCGGGATACCGTTGGCATCCAGGACTGCCAGCGACCGCAGGGCCGCGCTGGGCGGATAGGTCACGTTGTTGGCACAGGACATGAACGCGAAGCCCGCCGCCTGTAGCCCCGCTACCATCCGGGGGGCCGAATGTACCCAGCCACGCTTATGGGGAATTGGACGCGGGTCGTCGTCTCCGGCTAACGGCCCCTCCAGATTGCCGTACAGGACATCGGCGGCAGCCAGCTCGGCAACGACACGACTGAAGGCCCCGGCCGGGTCAGCACGGTGCTGGAGATTGACATCTCCGACCCCCACGAACCGGACATACGAGTCGTGTGCCGCAGAACTCAAAGGCTGCTCCTTCTATTCAGTGGTGCGCGGTGCGGTGCCGGTACGGCTGGTGCGTCTCAGCGGCCCGCAGCCTCCTCCACCGATTGCGGCTGGCCGTCGGCGTCGCCGCCCAACCAGCGATACCGGCGCGGATAGAGACTCAGCGAGCGGTCGGCCAGCGGGAGCTTGATCGGGACGCTCCCGCGCTGTGCCGAGACTTTCGCGGCGATAGCCACCTCCAACGCCTGCCGGAGGTCGTGACCCGAGATGGCCAGCTCGCTGCCCGTCTCCACCGCCGCCAGAAACGACCGGATGGACGACGTGAGGTAGCCGAACTCGCTCCAGCGGTACGGTGCATAGTGCGGCTCGATGCGCTGGCGCGCACCGTGCTCGTCGTAGCCTTGGTAAATCTCCGGCGGTCCCCAGTCCCAGCGGATCAGCGTGTCCTCGCTCCACACGTCCACGCCCCGGTACGGCGTTTCCATGCCGAACACCGCGCAGTCGAGGCCGTTGGACAAGTGGAACCGGCCATTGATAATCAGTCCCTCGTCCGTATCACCGGCGAGTGCTTCCGCGGGTGTCCCCCACGCAATCACCTCGTCCACTTCCGCGTCCGCCAGCAGGCGCAGCACCGCGACGTGCTGGCAGCCACCGCCCGAGATCTCGCCACTACCCCAGCGGTGGACGCTGGCGCCGATGATCGGGCCGTACTGGCCGGCGTGGATGCGCCGCGCGACTTCCTGCACCTCGGACATTGCCCGTTGCAGGTTGCCACCGGCGTAGACGACGCCGCGCTCCCGGCACACCTCCACCATCGTATCGGCATCGCTGAGTTTTCCGGCGATGGGCTTGTCCGTGGAGACGCCCTTCACGCCGGCTTCCGCACAGGCGATGACGGCCTCTTTGTAGAACTTGGTCGGCGTGACCACCGCCGCAATGTCCGGCACCACGTCCGCGAGCAGCGCATGGACATCGGGATACAGGGCCGTGGTGCCGAACCGCTCGCCAACCGCCCGCCGCCGCTTGTCGTTGTACTCGGCAATAGCAACGATCTCGGTATCCGGGTACGTCGAGTAGGCTTGGGCGTAGTGCTGGCCGAGGCGGCCACAGCCGATGATCGCTACGCGATGCGTCGCACTCTTGCCTGGCATCTCTGCTCACCTCTCCTATAGTTGCCCGGACCTCATCCCCGGCCCCGGCCGCCGTAGGGGCGCCGGTATTGCACCTAACCCCCGGCCCCTTCCCTCCAGGTAAGGGGAGTCCGCACGACGACCGTTGGCCCCTTCCCTTCAGGGAGGGGGTTGGGGGTAGGTGTGCTCCTCCCTATACGAAAACCTACCCCTGGCAGGGCACTCCCCAACCTACTGCCAGAGGAACAACACACCCATGGCCTGATCGGGATGCTCGTAGAGGAAGTCGTAGCCTTCCTTCAGCTGCTGGCCATCGAAACGGTGCGTGATGAGCGGTTTCACACGCACCTCACCGTTCGCCAAGGCCGCCATCGCAATCCGGCCGATCTCCGCGCGGTCCGTGCTCGGCGGGTAGCTGACGATTACGCGCTTGCCCTGATAGCTGTCTACGTCGAGCGGCAGGGGCGCGTTTTGGTACTTGCCGTTCACCTGAATAAGTCCGCCGGAGCCGACCATCTTCTGAGCCTGCTCGAACGACTTGATGCCGGCGGCCCCGCCCACGCAGTCTACGACGATGGTGGCGCCCTCGCCGCCCGTCAGGCGTCTCACCGCCTCGACCGGGTCCTCCTCGCTCGCGTTCACGACCTCCGGCGCTCCCACCTCTTTGGCGAGGCGGCAGCGCAGCTCCAGCGCATCCACGGCGATCAGCTGCGCCGGCCCGTAGCGCTTGGCAAACTGCATGACGAGGTTGCCCACGAGACCCTGCCCCAGTACGGCAACGCGATCCTCTGCGGTGATTTCGAGCGCCTGCGCCCAGCCGGCGCTACTCGTCGAGAGCGGATGGAAAGGCCCCTCCTCGAACGAGATAGCCGGGTGCAGCTGATGCACTTGGGGCTGCGGGTCGTCCTCGGCGACCGGGCGGAGCGAGTATTCGGCGTGTGGTGCGCTCACCACGACGTTATCGCCGGGAGCAAAGTTCGTCACGCCCGCACCGACCTTCTCGATGATCCCGGTGGTGGAATACCCCATCGCATTGGGGCTGACCGGGTGCTCCATCACGTACCGCCGCCATAGCTCCGAGCCGCGGCTGATGAGGCTAACTTGGGTGCGCGTCAGCACCTCCTGAGGGCCAGGCTCGGGAATTGGCACCTGTTCCAGGAAGACGTTGCCTACGCCTTCCCCCTTCGCCGCGCGCCACATCATCTCTGGCATTACCTCTCTGCCTCCTTTTCCTTCGACCGGGTTGTCTACCTACTTCTGTCAGGGGGATCGGCCCCCGTCATTCCCGCGCAAGCGGGAATCCACCCTCCCTGTCCCCTTCCCTCCAGGGAAGGGGAGTCATTGCGACGATCTTTAGCCCCTTCCCTTCAGGGAGGGGGGGGGGGGTAGGTCCGCTACTCCTCCAAGAACAGCTCGATCACCGGCACCGCTACGTCGGGCGGCTGGATTGGAAGCTCTAGCACCAGGGTATCAGCGCCGAGGTCCGGGTGATCGTGGTGCTGTGGCGCGTCAAGTCTGCGTATCTCCGACGCATCGTTCAACAGCTGGGCATAGGTCACGCGCTGCCGCAGGCCATCCAGATAGAGATACTTGAGCGGCCAGGCGAAGACGTGCAGGTAGAGGCGCTTCCTCTCCGGGTTGTAGGTATACCGGCAATCCGGCGGTGGGATGAAGGGCGCCTGCGTGCAGTCATAGATGGCGCGCCCGTGCAGGCGCATCCACTCGCCGATGTCAGCCAGCGTATCGAGCGCCCGCGGATCGAACTCGCCGCGGCCGGTTGGGCCGACGTTGAGCAGCATATTGCCGCCCTTCGACACGGCATCAACGACCATACGGATGAGCAAGTCCGGGTCCTTCCAGTCCAGGTTATCGCGGTCGTAGCCCCAGGAGCCGTTCAGCGTCTGGCAGGCTTCCCAGATGACCGGCTTCCCCGCCGCGTGCAGCCACCCGCGCGGCACGAACTGCTCGGGAGTGCGGAAGTCCTGCTCGATCTCGGCGCGGTTGTTGATGAGTATGTCCGGCTGAATCTCGCGCACCATTCGGATCAGTCGTTCGCTCTGCCAGTCGTCCTTCCCTTTGCCCTTGCTCCAGCCCCAATCGCGCTGCGAGTACGAGAAGTCCAGCCACAGGATGTCGAGTGGGTCGAACAGCGTTACTAGCTCACGCACTTGGTTGTGCAGATACTCGACGTACTTGGTCATGTCGCGCTGCTTGTTGGCCGCGCGAAAGGCCAGGTCGTGCGCTTGGGGGTGTATCCCGTCCACCGTGAACTCCGGGTGGTGCCAATCAATCAGCGAGTGGTAGAAGCCGATCTTCAGCCCCGCGGCGCGGAACGCTGCGACCCACGGCCGGAGGAGATCGCGCCCGGCCGGGGTATTCGGGGCCTTGTAGTCGGTGAATTGGCTGTCCCAGAGGCAGAAGCCGTCGTGATGCTTGCTCGTGATGACCGCGTACCGCATACCGGCATCCTTGGCGGCAGCGGCCCATTCAACGGGGTCGTAGAGGTCGGGGTCGAAGTGATCGAAGTATGGCTGGTAGTCCTCGTCGGTGATCTGCTCGCGCTGTTTCACCCACTCGTGGTGGGCAGCCATGGCATAGATGCCCCAGTGAATGAACAGGCCGAACCGATCATGAACGAACCAGTCGGTCTTGCCCGGCGTATCGGCTGGCTGCGGAATGTCCATCCTGTTCATCCTGTCCATCCATGTAAATTCGCTGGATTCCCGTGCGCGCAGGAATGACGGGGGGTGTCACTCATTGCCCCAGGGATACGAATCAATACGCATCGAGCGATCCGCGACCGGCACCTCCACCCGCGCGCCGGCCGCTACCGACGAGGCGTGCAGCGCAAACCCGATCTCCGTAGACCGCCGGGCCTCGTCCACGTCGCAGGCGGTGCTGCCGCCCGTGCGAACGGCTTGGACGAGGTCTTGCACGGTAGCCGGTCCCGCCGTCCAACCGCCGGAAGGGACCGGTAGGTCGAGCGGCTGCGGCTGATGCTGCGGCATGGCGCCCAGTGTAGCCCCGGTCTCGATGCCGAAGAGGTAGACACTGCGCGCGTCATCGAGAATCAGCAGCCGCCCATTCTCGCCCAGCACTTCGAAGGACGGCCCGGTATAGGCGCCGTGCTGGCTGACGTAGCCGAGGACGCCGTTGGATAGCCCCACTTGGCCGTGCCCGGTGGGGTCCATGCTTGCTCGGGAGTCGGGCGGCTCGCCGGACACGTCTGCGGCAAAGCCGCTCACCCAGGTTGGCTCCGGGTCGCCGGCCAGCGCGAGCATCGTGTCGTACCAGTGACAGCCGTGGTTGATGAGGTTCGGCAAGCCGTACCCCAGCACGCTCGTGACCGCGCCGATAGCCCCCTCCGCCAGCACTCGCCGGAGGTAGCGATAGGCCGGCGTCCAGCGCCGGTCGAGGCCGAAGGCCAGCGGCACGCCTTTGCTCCGGCAGGCCGCGACGATCCGGTCAGTCTCGGCCAGGCTCGTCGCCAGGGGCTTGTCGCAGAGAATGCCGCGCACGCCGGCCGCGACGGCTTGCTCGATCTGATCCGCGTGCATCGTCTGCCGCGTGGCGATGCACACCAGGTCAGGCTGCACCTCGGCCAGCATGCGCTGGTAGTCGTCGTAGGCCGGTATCTCACTGCCCCAGCAGGCGTGAAAGTCGTCGCGCGTCTCCGCCCCCAGGTCGAAGACGGCCGCAATGCTCGTCTCCGGCACGGCGTCGAAGGCCGTTGCCCAGTTGTGCCCGGCCGGGGTGCGGGCCAAGCTGCGGTGAACCCCGACCATCGCTACGCGCAGCGGTGCAGTATTGCCTGACATCTTGCTCACCTCCGGTGTTCTCCGACCTACCCCCGGCCCCTTCCCTCCAGAGGAAGGGGAGTCATCAAGACGACCTTCAGCCCCTTCCCTGGAGGGAGGGGGCTGGGGGTAGGTTCACCCCCCCGGAATATACAGACTGCGGTCCGCGACCGGCAGGCTCACCCGCGCGCCGCCTTGTAGGTGCGAATGAGCAATCCCGAACTGCACTTCCACGGACTGCATCGTCACGTCAATGTTCCCGCTTGTACGCTCGCCCGTCTCCAGCTCGTGGATGATGTTGCGAATTGTGCTGGCCGTGGGGCTTTCGCCCTGGGGCCGGAACACCTGCATCGAGACCCCGGAGCCGCCCTTGGTCGCGGCCCGTGTGACGAACTCTTCACCATTGTCCCACGCATAGGCGCGTCCTCCCGTGCCATGCACGTCAACGTCGAAGCTGCCGGGCCGGGGCACGAATATCCCTTCCGTCCCGTCGGCATAGCCTACCCGGAAGAAGCCGACAATGGGATCGGCCAGCTCTTCCCCGGCCGGTGGGAGGTACCGGTGCCCCGCTGCATCGTACTCCGGGTACTGCTTGGAGCCGGGTGTATCGTCCTCGCCTGGCGCGGCGAGCCGGCCTTCGACCCAGACCGGCGCCGGGTCGCCCAGCATCATGGCCACCAGGTCCAACGTGTGCGGATGGTGCTTGATGATGTCGGTGCGACTGTACATGACCCCGTAGAGGAGATCGCCGATTGCCCCATCCGCAATCGCGGCGCGGAGCTGCTTGTAGCCGTCGTGGTGACGGCGCATGGCCCCCCAGTTGAAGGCTACGTTGTTCGCTGTGACCGCCTCACGGATGCGGTCGGCTTCGGCCAGCGACGCGCACAGCCCCTTCTCCGAATAGATT
Source organism: Chloroflexota bacterium (assembly GCA_965238265.1). Taxonomy (GTDB): domain Bacteria; phylum Chloroflexota; class UBA11872; order UBA12225; family JAJDUF01; genus JAJDUF01. Next base: position 1,183,008 of record OZ250185.1, read on the forward strand.
CCCCGCACCCCGTGCTCCGCGCAGAAGATGATCGGCGCGGCGCGATGTACGGACGGGGTGGTCACGCTTACGATGTCCGGCTTTTCGGTCTCGATCATTTCGCGATAATCGAGGTACGTATTCGTGATGCCGAACCGTCGCTCGAAGCGCTTCAGGCGTTCCTCGCCGCGATTGGCGACGGCGACGACTTCCGTCTCCTCGATGGACTGGTAGGCGCTGAAATGGCCATAGGGCTTGTGGAACTGGCTCCCCGGCGGGAATTCGTCCTCCATCAACCCGCCCATGCGACCGGTGCCGATAATCGCGACCCGATACTTCGCCCCCATAGTTCTCCTCCTCGACGTTGTTCACGGAGTGTGTTAGCCAGTGCCGGAGCGCGGTGCCACGCTTAGAAGCGCATAGACCTCCTCCGGCTCGACGACCGAGCCAGCTGGGTTGGCCTCACTGCTCATTCCCGCTGGGGTCGGCCATTGCCGCTCGCCAACCCAGGGATTGGACACGCCCTTGCCGCGCGGCGCGGCGGCCCTCAAGGATACCTGCTACCGGTGGTGTGTCGGCGTTCGGCATCGGTGGTCATGCGTTACAGGACTTCTGTGGTGTCCTTCGCCGCAGCTCCTGTCACGGACGATGCTCAAGGCTGGAAGGCCCTGGCCAGGCGCAAGGTGCGCTCGGCCGGCGCATACCACCCCTGCGGCGCGTAGTCCGACGTGTGCAGATAACACTGCACGCGCACCTGGTCGCTCCCCTCGGTGAAGGTCAGCAGGCGGCTCATGGGCACGTTGCAATAGCCGTGATAGCGGCTCAGGGCTGCGACGTTAATGAAGTAGGTATCCCACTTGCGCTCGATGTGTGACCGCCCGCCCTTGCGATCATCGGGATTGGTGTGGGTATGGCCACCCAGCCAGAGCGCCAGCGCGCCGGGGTGCGCCGCCAGATAGCCCTCGAACGCCTGTGCATCCGGCTGCCCGTCCACGAAGTAAAGGTAGGAGGCGCCTTCTGGTGCGCCGTCGGCAAAGTAGCCGTGGTAATACGATCCCCACTGCCCCTGCTCATCCTGGGTCATGCCCTCCCACCGCCCCGAGGCCACGGTCGTCTCTTTGAGCATGTGGTGGTGTGCCGAGATGATGAGCGCGTCCGGATTGGCTTCGACGAGGCGTTGCCACCATGCCAACGTCGCACCTGTGACCGCACCGGCCGGATAGCCCCCGCGAGGACCCCGACCGACCGGCGGCCCGCTGTCGTTGCGATCCCCCATCATCAAGAACAGGAGATTACCCACGCGGAACGCATACCGCTCCCAAGTGCCCTCGATGGGATAGGGCCGGCGCTCCGCATGCACGCCAGAGTGCTCCGAGTGTTCGCCGGTCGGGTCCACCCACTTGCGAAACCACCACTGGCACGACTCATCGGGACCGCTGGCATCGTGGTTGCCGACCAGATTGTAGAAGTGCTCCCGATGATGCTGGCGGGAAGCGGCGAATTGCCGCACCACTTCCTGCCCTTCCTCGTCTGCCGGGGGTGTTTGGCTCCCCGAGAGGTCGCCGAGATGCAGTGCAATATCCCAGTCGAAGGGCGGCCCCCCCTCACTGCCCCCCTGCTCCGACTGGCGAATAGCCTCCGCGAGACTCTCCCGACCGGCCTCGCGGAGGTCGGTGCCCACGTGGGCACAGCCGGTGGCCCAGAGACGAAAGGTTCTACTCATGGCTGCTAGAAGCTCCTTAGGAACCAGCCCAGAGGTAAAGGCGAGCGGCCGTTCGCTCCTACGACCGTAGTCCTCTACTGCCAGGTGAGCAGCACGCCTAGGGCCTGATCAATGTGCTCGTGGAGGAGATCGAAGGCCTCCTTCGCTTGCCGGCCCTCGAAGCGGTGCGTAATCAGCGGCTCTACGCGCACCTCTCCCGCGGCCAGCGCCGCCATCGCCTCTTGCCCGATCTCCGCCCGATCCGTAGACGGTGGATAGCTGCCGATCAGCCGTTTGCCCATGATCTTCGAGGCGTCCAGGTCCAGCGGTTGCTCGTGGTAGAGGCCGATGAGCTGGATCAGACCACCGTCGGCAACCATGTCTTGCGCCTGCACAAAGGATCGTAGCCCGGCATGACCGCCCACGCAGTCCATGACGATGGTTGCCCCGCCGCCGGTCAGCCGCTGGACGGCCGCTATCGGGTCTTCCTCCCTGGCGTTGACCACTTCCGAGGCGCCGACTTCCTGCGCGATGCGGAGGCGTAGATCGAGCGCGTCCACCGCGATGAGCTGGGCCGGCCGATACCGGCGGGCGAACTGCATCACCAGGTTGCCGACAATCCCCTGGCCTAGCACGACGACCCGATCCTCCGCCGTGATCCCGGCGGCGCGCGTCCACCCCGCGCTGCTCGTCGCGAGGGGGTGAAAGGTGCCGTGCTCGAACGGCAGGTCGGGATGCAGATGAAAGACCCACGGTCGGTTGGGATCGTCTAGCTTCTGGAGCGTGTATTCGGCGTGGGGCGCGGTCACTACCACACGGTCGCCGGTAGAAAACTCGCTCACTCCGGCGCCAACGCGGTGGACGACCCCCGTTGTGGAGTAGCCCATCCGTCGCGGATCAACGAAACCCTCGCGGAGGTAGCGCCCGCCCATCTCGGAGCCGCGGCTAATGAGACTGACCTGGGTGCGGGCCACGACCTCGCTGTGGCCCGGTTCGGGAATGGGCACCTGCTCCAGGACGACGTTGCCCACGCCCTCGTGCTTCGCCGTCCGCCACATCAGGTCGGGCATCTGTGCGCTCCTTCTACCGTGTTGTCCGGCGGCTTGGAATGATGGTGCTGGCTCCCGTCTCGTCACTGCGGCGAAAGCCGCAGTCCAGAGGCCGGTGGGCAGCCACGACCGGCGGCTCCGCTCACCACTCGAACAGCAGTCCCAGCGCCTGATCGGGGTGCTCGTAGAGGAAGTCGTAGCCTTCCTTGACCTGTGTCCCCGAAAAACGATGGGTAATCAGTGGCTTGACGCGCACCTCTCCGTCCGCCAGCGCGGCCATCGCCACGCGCGCATCCTCGGCGCGATCCGTCCCTGGCAGTATGCCGCCGATCAAGCGGTTGCCCATAATCTTCCCGGCCTCGAGCTTCAGCGGTTCTCCGTGGTAGATGCCGATGAGCTGGAGGAGGCCGCCGCGCGCCAGCATGTCCTGCGCCTGCGAAAACGACTGCACCCCGGCGCGCCCGCCCACACAGTCCACGACGATGGTGGCGCCAGCGCCGCCGGTCAGCCGCTGGACCGCGGCCACCGGGTCTTCCTCACCGGCGTTGACTACTTCCGGGGCACCAACTTCCTGGGCCAAGCGGCAGCGCAGATCGAGCGCGTCCACCGCGATGAGCTGGGCGGGCCGATACCGGCGGGCGAACTGCATCACCAAGTTACCGACAATCCCCTGCCCCAAGACGACCACGCGATCCTCCGGCGTGATCTGCGCGCACTTGGTCCACGAGGCGGCGCTGGTGCAGAGGGGATGGAAGGTGCCCTCGGCGGGCGAAACGTCCGGGTGCAGCCGGCGCACCGCCGGAGGGTTGCCCGGCAAGCCGGAGGCGAGCGAGTATTCGGCGTGGGGTGCGCCTACCACTACCCAATCGCCGGGCGAGCAGTCGCGCACGTCGGCACCGACCCGCTCGACAACCCCGGTGGTCGAGTAGCCCATCATGCTGGGCGGCAGGGCCTCCTCATAAACGTAACGGCGCCACAGCTCCGAGCCGCGGCTGATGAGGCTCACTTTGGTCCGGGTCAGCACGTCCCCCGGCCCCACCTCCGGGATAGGCACTTGCTCCAGCACGATATTGCCCACCCCCTCGTGCTTGGCCGTCTGCCACATCATGTCCGGCATGGCTGCCTCCCTACCTGGAATGTTGTACGACGCGGCCGGGATGCGCCCGCCTCAGGCGGACCCCGGCGCGGCTCCCCTTACTGTGCGCGATCAACGCTTGAACAGGCAAAGGAAGCGCCCCGCCGTTGCCCAGCGAGACGCTTCGTACTGTTCGCTACCGACACGATGGCGCGAGCGTGCTGCCGCTTGGGGTTAGCCCCTCTGGAGGTCCTCTTCGTAGAGGGGGGCCGTGAGCCGCTGTGCTTCCTGAAGGGCAGTCTTCGGGGTCAGCTCGCCGTTCTCCAGGCGTTTGAACACCTCGCCCCCGATGGTGAAGAGTATCTTGGCCATGCTGGGGGAGGGCGGCGTGGGAACGTCGTACTGTACCAAGTGGTTGAGCTGCTTCAAGATCGGGTTGTCCCTCAGGGCCTTGTTGATCGCCGGATTGCGGCTCGCCGCCAGGTTGGAGGGCGGGTGTCCGGAGGCTGCCGAGACCAGCAACTGCACGTCCTCGCGCACCGACCACGCGGCTAGGTCCGCCGACAACTGCTCCGCCGCTTTGTCCCGCACCTTGAACACCATGACACCGAACACGTTGCCCGGCGTCGTGATCTGCTTCTTGGTGTTCGCCGGCCCGTGCGGGTAGTGCGTCACCCGAATGACGCTGCCATCGCCAGGGTCCACGTCGGGATAGCGTGGCGGCGTCACGGTCCCGGGGTTGATGACCTCGGTGACCTTTGCCTTGTTGTTGAAGTGGTACTTCCCGTCCTTCCCGATATCCGTCTGAGCATAGCCCAACTCTCGGTGGTGTTTGTACACATACTCAAGAGACTCGAGCATGCCGGGTGTGTCAACTTGCCACTTCGTCCCGGCCGGATCGCGCGGGAATGCCGCATTCATCGGCCCCAGGACGATCACCGTCCAGTACAAGCTGTAGCGCATGCTCCAGAGCGCGCGCGTGACGACATCCCCATCGCGCGTGACCGTGGCCTTGCCGATCTCGTCGAAGTCATCCCAGGTGTAGCCTTCCTCCGGGAAGTCAATCCCTTCCTCCTTCAGGATGGAGGTGTTGAAGCCCAGGCCGTGGGGATCGGGGTATGACGGCATTAGGACCTGCTGCCCCTTCCACGATGACCCGGCTATCAGGAACTGGATCATCTCTTGCTTGGTCTTGGCCCACTCCATGTTCGTGCGTAGCGCCTCGTTGAGGTCTATCGTCGCGCCCTGGGCGAAGAGTTCCGTGGCCGGCACCTGCCACGATGTCCAGATGTTCGGTGGCGTATCCGCGGCGAGGAGCGTCTTGATCTTCTCCGTGTTGGCCCGACCGTTCTCTTCGGCCGGGATCTCGGTGAGAGCGCCCTTGGGGTGCCGCTTCTTGAAGTCCTCGACGATCGCGACGTTCGCCAGACCGAAGCGATGTGGTGGTGCATGGCTCATCGTGAAGGTGAGCCTCGGCGGTGGCTCGGCCGCCTTGCCCGCTGCGCCCTGCGCGCCCGCTGCGCCCTGCGCACCGGTCACACCCTTCGCCCCTTGTGGCCCCGCTGGCCCCGCTGGTCCCGCCTGGGGCTGGCCCACGTAGCGCACGGTCGGCTCACCGCACGCCGCGGCCAGCAGTCCGCCGAGCGCAACTGCGGCGCCACCCAAATACTTCCGCCGTATCACAGCTACCATAGGTCCTCCTTGGTCCACTCCCGTGTCGTGAGAGACGGGAAATGGATTCCACTCGAACGCTGCTCTGCTGCTCGGTATTGCTCCCTACTCGGAGCAGCCTCTACTCCGACAGCCCTCCTTTCGCTCGACCCTGCCTGCGGCCTGTGGTGCCTCAAGGATAGCTACCAGCCATGAAAGTTGCAACCTTGCCTGGTGCATAGCCATGCTCGCCGCGAGCACAAACAAGGCGCCTCCCGGCCATGCCAGGAGGCGCTTGGGGCTATGCACGACGACCCGGATGGTCGTGAGTGCGCTGGCTACCGACTTACTTGCGGAGGTCCTCGTCGAGCAGCGGCTGTGTCAGGCGCTGTGCCTCCTGGAGCGCATCCCCTGGCGTCGCTTCGCCCATGTCCACCCGCGTGAGCTGCTCCCTGACGATGCCAAGAATCTTCAGGTAGCTCGGCGGGTTCGGTGTGGGCCGGTCGTACTGCGCCAAGTCGTTGAGCTTGTTCAGGATCGGGTTGTCCCTGAGCGCGGCGGTGATCCCCGGATTGCGCGCGGCCGCCAGGTTGGAGGGCGGGTGGCCGGAGGCCTTGGAGCCTAGGAGTTGCACGTCCTCGCGCACGGACCAGGCGGCCAAGTCCGCCGAGAGCTGCTGCGCCTCTTCGTCCTGCACCTTGAACACCACGATACCGAACACGTTGCCCGGCGTCAGTGGCGTCTTCGAGCTGTTGCTCGGTCCGATCGGGAAGTGCGTCACGCGGATGCCACTGCCATCGCCGGGGTCAATATCCGGGTAGCGCGGCGGCGTGACCGTGCCGGGATTGATGATGTTGGCCAGCCGACCACCCTTGTTGAAGTTCCCGTTAGAGTTGGTATACGGCTCCGGGTTGTCCTTGTTGAACTCGGACTGGGAGATGAAGAGCCGGGTACGCTTGGCGTGCTCATGCGCCCACTCCAGCGTTTCACGGGCAATGGGGCTATCCCACTGCAGCTTGGTGCGGGTATCGTCAATGGGGAAGCCGCCGTTGTTGCCCATCCACCAGAGCATGCGGTGCCCATCGTAGCCGAAGTCCACAAGGCGCCGCTTCTCGGGGATGTAGATCTTCTGCCCAAGGCCAATGAAGTCCTCCCAGGTATAGCCGTCCGCTGGGAAGTCCAGCCCGGCCTCCCTGAGGATGTGGGTGTTGTAGCCCTGACCGTGGGGGTCGGGGAACATCGGCATCAGCGTCTGCTGCCCTTTCCACAATACCCCTTCGAGGAGGAACGGGATCATGTTCGGCTTGGCCGTCGCCCAATCCTGGTTGGTGCGCAGGGCTGCGTCCAGATCAATGACGGCGCCCAACGAGAACAGATCAGCAGCCTCGACCTGCCAGGGAGTCCAGACGTTCGGTGGTGTATCTGCGGCCAGGAACGACTTGATCTTGGACATGCTGGCGCGACCGTCGCCCGCCGTCTGAATATCGAGGAGGGCCGCCCGCTCGTTGCGCGCCTTGAAGTCTTCGACGACTGCCACGTTCGCAAGGCTGAAGCGGTGCTGGGGTCCGGCCCAGTGCCAGAACTGCACCGCCGGGGGTTTCTTGGCGGCAATACCGGCGGCACCCTGCGCGCCCTGCGCGCCCTGGGCACCGGTCGCACCCTTCACCCCTTGCGGTCCCGCCGGTCCGGCTGGCCCGGCCTGCGGCTGGCCCACGTAGCGCACGGTCGGCTCACCGCACGCCGCGGCCAGCAGCCCGCCGAGCGCAACTGCGGCGCCGCCCAAGTACTTCCGTCGTATCACAGCTACCATAGGTCCTCCTTAGTTCACTCTTGTGTCGTTAGATGACGAGGGATGGATCGCACGCGAACGCTGCTCGGCACTACGCTCTACTCCGATGGCCCTCCTTTCGCTCGACCATACCGGTGGTCTGTGGTGTCATCAAGGATGGCTACAAGCCGCGAAATCTGCAACCTAGCCTCGCGCATATCCCTTGATACTGAGGCACAACGTTCAACCAGCCGTCTGCGCGGCCGCACGAGCGCTGCGTGCTCGCCGCACGATGGCCGGGTCGTCTCCGTGGAGCGTTTCGGACGAGCGGATGTGCAATGAGCGGTCGGCCAGCGGAAGCTCCACGCGCGTCCCACCGCGCCGATGCGACTCGCGCATGGCAATCGCCACCTCCAGCGCGTGCCGCCCATCGTCGCCACTGCAATTCGGCTCCTTGCCCGTCTCGATGCACGTGATGAGATCGAGGACCGTGCGGGTGTTGCTGCTGTGGCTGGTGGCCGGCAGGGGGAAGATGTGCTGGGCCGGCTCCGCGCGGCGACCTTCCAGGCTGGAGTCGACCGTCTTGTAGAACTGGACCTGCTGCGCGTCGGCAATGGCGCGCAGCATCCCCTGTGTGCCGATGACCTCAAGCTCCCAGTTTGCTCCGCCGCACGCGGTCATACGCACGAAGCCCTGCACGCCGTTGTCATAATGCAGATAGCCATTCCCCTCCAAGTCTACGTCGCCGGCCGCTGCTTCGTCGCTCTCCATGTGCCCGAATACCCATTGCACGCGCCCTTTGGCGAGCCGGTTGACCGTGGTCAGCAGATGGCTCCCGTTGTGGGAGACGCCGGCTTGCCCGAAGCCGATCACCTGGAGCAGATCGCCCAGCTCCCCCTCGTCAATCAGCTCGCGCATCCGGTTGTACATGGGACTCCAGGCGCGGGTACAGCCGATGGCGAGCGCAATGCCCGCCCGTTGGCACGCCGCGACCATCCGGTCCGCTTCGGCGAGCGAGATGGCGATGGGTTTCTCGGCCCAGATGGCCTTGAGGCCGCGTGGGGCGCCGACCTCCACGGCGTCGAGCAGAATGCGTGCCCGTGGCTGGGCCGTGGTGCAGATACTCAGGATGTCGGGTCGCTCCTGCTCCAGCATCTCGCGGTAGTCGGCGTAGAGCTGCTCGATACCCCATTTCCGGCGGTACGCCTCGCGTTGCCCGTCGTGCGGGTCGGCGCCGGCCAGCACCTCCACACCGGCAGCCCGATAGCAGGGCGTGTGGGCGTGAGGCCGCGGCGAACGGTCCCAGGCACTTTTCTCGTCGTCAAAGGTGCTGCCCATGCGCCCCAAGCCGATGACGGCGGCGCGGTACTGCTTGGCCATGGTTCACTCTCCTGCTGATGGTAGCCTCAGTATACGGTGCCCGGAGAGCGACGGCGCTACTCCGGCGCCGTCACTTGCGCCGTCGTCGGCCCGACGAGGACTTGGGACGGGTCGCTTTCTCGGCGCGTCCGAACAAGCTCCCTCCGATTCGTCCCAAGGTCATGGCCGCGTTGTCCATTTGCGAGGACGGTGCCGCTCGCCGCCGGGGGGCGCGGCGTCCGGTGGCTGCCCGTCTTGCGGCTGCCGACTGGCGTGGCTTGGCCGAGGTCCGGCTGCTGCGGTTGGCCGGGGCAGCGGCGGCCGCCGGCGTGGCAGCCGCTGGAGCCGCCGGGCTGTTGGCCGGCTTTTCCTGGCCGCGGCGCCCGCGCGTGCGCCCCCATAGCCGACCCGTGAATCGGGCCAGGCCGAGGCCCGTGCGCTCGACCTCGGCCGTCGGCACCGCTGGCACCGCCGGTAGTCCCAGCCACCGCTGCCCCAAGCGCACCGGATTGATCGGCAGCCCGCCGCCACGGGTCGGCCGGCGGCGCTCCAGCGTGTTCGTGAGCCACCACAGCCCTAGCCAGAGGGCAATCAAGGCAGTGACTATGAGCACGGCGAGTGCGATGTCGTCGCGTCCACCCTGCCGCACGGTATAGAAGAGGCGCCCGGCGGCCATGAGGGGCAGCACGATGAGCAGGATCGTCGCCGTGATGTCGAGGCGGCGGAGGATATGACGCCGCAATGGTGCGAAGACCATTGCCAGCATCAGGATCACCGCCAGCATAAACAGCAATCTGAGCATCGTGGCTAGGAGCCTCCACCTCTCATGCTAACGGGGGGACAGGCTGGGTGCAACCCGATGGCGGCACGCACCAGCGCCATATGCTTGCTCCAAGCAAGCCGGCCAATCGCGGGAAAGTGGGCCACGGGCACGGAAACACGCCCCTGGCGCTAGAGGTGAGCGCAAAAACGAGGGACGAGCCGGTGTGCCTACTTGTTCTTGTGCCGCATACGACGCAGGCGCTTGCGGAACTTATGTCGCCTGATTTTGCGGCGACGCTTCTTGACGACCGATGCCATGCAACTCCTCAACTCTAGGCTGCTGTGCTCTAGCCTGCTACTCGCGCGGTATTGCCAACGAGCATCAATGATGGTACCATATCGGGGCGCAGGGGCTACTGCTCTGCTCCGGTGGCTCTGGCGGAGCACGGCGCATTCGTCTAGTGGCCTAGGACACCACCCTCTCAAGGTGGAGATCGCGGGTTCGAATCCCGCATGCGCTACCAACCTTGCCCCTGACTGTCAACTGGCAGTCAGGGGCTTGTCTTTGCTTCCCGTCGCGGGCGGCCGCCGGGAACGGACGTAGCCCCCCACCGGATGCCCTGCCGCCGAGATACGAGCAATGACCAGCTCGAATATGGTACTGTGGATAGTCCCCTTAGTGCGTGTGCGGGACCCGTTTGCCAAGCTGCTCGCCAGCGGCCGTGAATCGTTTGTCTATTCGATCACTCCCCGGTCGCTGCACGAGGTGGCAGAGCCTATTGGGTAGACAGGGGCATGACGGGCCTCCAGCAGGATACTGATTATTGCGGGGCCAAACGGGGCGGGCAAAACTGTATTCGCGACGGAATTCCTACCGAACGAAGCGAATTGCCCAACCTTCATCAACGCAGATCTCATAGCAGCCGGCCTGAGTCCATTTCGACCGGACCTAGCCGCAGTCCGGGCAGCTAGAGTGATGTTGAACTTGATCCACGACTATGTGCGGCTATGTGCGGCAAGGAGAGAGCTTCGCTTTCGAGACCACCCTGAGCGGGCGCGGCTATGCCCGCTTGATTCCCCGCTGGCAAGAGCAGGGCTACTGGATCAAGCTGTTCTTCCTGCGATTGCCGACGCCGGAGATGGCTATCGCCCGCGTTAGGCAGCGGGTGGTGGAGGGTGGACACGAGGTGCCGGAGCCGGTCATTCGTCGCCGATTTCATGCTGGGTGGCGCAACTTCGAGTCGATCTATCGGGATTTGGTAGATGAGTGGGCCGTGTACGACAACTCGGGGGAACTCCCCGTGCTCGTGGCAGAAGAGAGTCAACGATGACTACCCAGGAACAGGGCAATCATGAACCGGCCAAGAAGCCCCGCGATCCGGACTTCGTCGGCGCTGAGGCCGCCATGCACAGAGCAGCCGAACTTGCGCGCCGCCGAGCCATAGAGACCTCAGGATCGGTTGCTGTGTTCAAGGACGGCAAGATTGTTCAGAACACAGCGTCTACCGGACTCTCGGTGGATGGTACCGAGCGTATGCACACCTGAGTCTTGAGAGGAGCGTATGCGTCCCATCTCTTGGATTCATATTTCTGAATTTCACCGGACCACGGAATAGTAGTGTCGCTGGCGGACTTACGGCCGAAGTGCGCTGGCCAGTTCAAGTATGGTACTGTGTATGGTCGCCTTAGGCCTACCAACCGTGCCCCTGACTGTCAACTGGCAGTCAGGGGCTTGTCTTTGCTTCCCGTCGGGGGGCGCCGGAGACGGACATAGCCCCAACACCGGACACTCTGCCGCCGAGATACGAGCGATGACCCTGCGCGTGGCGATTGTCGGCACCGGGCGGCGCGGCCAGCTCTATCTGGCGCACCTACTCAGACGCGGCGACGTGGCTATTCGGGCGGTGTGCGATGTCAACCACCGGGCCGCAGCGGCCGCCGGCCATATGAGCCGGGTGAGCCGGGCGCGGGTCTATACGCGCTATGAGCTAGTCTTGCTGCACGAGGACCTGGACGCGCTGATCGTCGCGTCGCCCGCACGCTACCATCTGCTCATTGCCGGCGAGGCCGTGCAGCGTGGCCTCCAGGTCTTCTTGGCGCCGCCGCTGGCGGCGACGATCCCCGCGGGACGCCGCCTGGCGGGGCAAGCCGGTGCCTCTTGTGCTCTGGACTATGCGGTGCGGTACGAGCCTGACCTGCCGGCCGCCCGGGCACTGCTCGCCGCTCGCCCGATCACCAGGATGGCCGGGCAGTATCGCCTCCCTAGCAACGAGATCAATCCGGCTCGCAGCGCGCGTTCGTCTGAGCCACCTCCTGCACCGCCACCGGAGCTACTCGATACCTGGGAGTTGCTGGCGGGCCGGGTGCGCGCGGTGGAGCCCGCGCCGTCCGAGCGGCGCGGGCCGGCGCTGCGCCTGAGCGGTGGGGTTGCCGGCGTGGTCACCGGGACGATGAGCCTCCCTACGCCGTGGGAGCTTGTCGTGGAGGCGCCGCCGGTCAAGGTCACGATCACGCCCGCTGCTCTGCGCGTGGCGGCGGCAGCGAGCGTCCGGTGCTACACGCTCGACCCGATGCGGGCGCTCGATACGTTCCTGGAAGCGGCGGCGCGGCGTGACGGTACGCGGCTGCGGACCGCGCCGGACGCGATGCTGCGGCCCTTGGCCTTGGTGCTTGCTGCCCGTGAAGTCCTGGAGCAGCCCCAGACTCTCGCCATCGCCGACGTACTGGCGCGCGAAGAGCCACCGCCGCGCCGCTGGCTCTGGCGCCAGCTAGCCCGGTGGCTGGATTTCTTGTGGCACTAGGACTGACCTCACCCCCGGCCCCTTCCCGGCAGGGCAGGGGAGTCATGGAGGCGACCGAGAGGGGGCCGGGGGGTGAGGCACGCCCTAGGAGCCTTCCGCTCCCAGCCGTTGCTTCTCGACGGCGATGCGGAAAGGCAGCCGTGGGAGGCTATCTAGCCAGTTGGGCCAGACGGTAAGCTCGCGGGCAGCGAAGCCTGGCCGGGCGTCGAGATAGGCCTGCGCCTCGGCTCGCGTTCGTCCAGCGAGATCACTACGGATTTGCCCCACGTCCACGTTCGGCTCGCGATGTCCTTGGGCCTGAATCTGCATGTAGACTGCCCCCACCCCCGGCTCCACGCGCTCCACCACCGGCGGCGAGACTTGCAACGTCTCGTTGACCACGACCCACCCGGGCGCAGTGCTGTCCACGTGTGCGGCGAGCTTTTCATCGACCAGTTGATTCACATCGTCCCCTCGGAACTGAGTAGCGCTATAGCGTACTTTCATGCGGAGGCGCACAGAGGTGGCCTCGGCGCGTACGTCCGCTGGCTCGTAGACCTCCTCGGTGACGGCCGGGTTGGGTTCGGGCCACACGACGATCGATTCGCCGGTGCGCTCGCGCTCACTCAGGCGTGCTTCGACCTGCTCCCGCAGGGTAGCAAGCAGCGTGTTGTAGAGTTGCTGGCGATCTTCAGCCGTGACGAAGCGCACCATGCGGTCGGTGCCGCCTTGCGTCGGTTGGTCATTCCGCACCTCCAGGCTCTCACGCAATGGCCCATCAATGGCGTTGATCGCTTCCGGGGCTACGTTCCCGGCCGTGCCACCGGTCACCGCCTCGATCTTGACGCGGCGAATCCCGAAACTCTGCTGCGTTCCGGCAGCGACACTGCCGGGGATGACCACCTCGCCGGTCGTCACAAAACTGACGTTGCCGGTCTGTACGACCGTTCCTTGCGGCACGACGACCGCGCTGCTGAGTTTGTTTGTAAAGAACACCTCGCCGGTGGCTTGCCGGTTGGCCACGATATCCTGGCCGGTCGTGGGCATTTCCAGGGTTTCGGCTGCTTCCACGGACACGACGTGCGCCGGCAGCTTACCATCTGCGACACTTATCCCGCGCACACGCGCATCGGCGATCAGGGTCATATTGGAAGTAAAGGCCACTGGCACGGTCCGGAGCGTCACGCGAGCACTGGGAAGCACGAAGAGCACGAAGGCGCTCAGAAGCACGACCGCAAGGACGACAACCAAGACGGGCCGCCACGGGGCCGGTGGCGCCGACACCGACCGCGGCGCGGCCCGCTTGGCCGGCGCTGCGGGAGTGCCGGCTGCGGGAAAGCGGTAGGTATCCCGCACCGTCCGCCTAGTTTCGGTGGGCCGCCTCGCGGTCCGGGCGCTGCGTAGGCGTGCAGACGAACCAGCGGCGATGGACGCCAACGCTTCTGCCGTTGTGCGCGGCCGTTCCTCCTGCGATGGTGGCGGCTCGCCGGCGTTGGGCGGTGGCTCGCTTGGCCTACGGCCGCTCACGATGCGCTACCTGACCCTGACCGCTTGGCCGGCACCGCCTTGGCGTCCGGCGGATTATGGAGATCAAGCGGGTCACTACCTCGCAACATCGCGGTTGCCCGCTCGCGGCCATGCGCCAGCGCCGCAGCCAGGCGGGAAGGATCGCCGCCGCCGCCCTGGGCCATGTCCGGCCGGCCGCCCCCCTTTGCTCCCATCACCGCCGCCACCTCGCGCAGCAAAGCGCCCGCGTGAAGCCCGTCGTTCGTCAGCTCGCGCGATACAGCCACCAGCAGCTGCGGTCGTTTGGGCCGCGTGGTGCCGAGAATGAGCGCCGCCGGCCCCGGGAGATGGTCGCGGAGCCAATCGCCCGTTTCCCGCAGCGCGCGCATATCGGCTACCGCGACCTCTGTCGCCAAGACATGAGCGCCATTGACCGCGACAGCCTGTTTCAGGACGTTTTCCAGCGTGCTTTGGTCGGATTGACGACTGGCCGCCGCCAGTTGACGGCGTGTCTCCGTTAGCTCCGCTTGCAACTGTTCCACGCGACCGACCACCTCGGCCAAAGGGACGCCCAGCGCGTGACTCAGCGTCTCCAGCGTGGCGCGGGTGTCGGCGGCCAGCGCCTCGGCAGCAGCACCCGTCACCGCCTCGACGCGGCGCAGGCCGGAGCCGATGCTGCCTTCCGAGGTCAGCATGAAGGAACCGATGGCGCCCGTTCGCGCGACGTGGGTCCCGCCGCACAGCTCGCGACTGAGGTCGCCGATGCGAACAACCCGCGCCTGCTCGCCATAGCGCTCGTCGAAGAGCGCGAGCGCGCCGCTCGTCAACGCCTCTTGCAGCGGCATGACCGTCGGCTCCACGGGCACGTTGGCGCGAATCGCCGCATTGACCCGGCGCTCGATCTCCCGCTGCTCGTCGGGGCCGAGTGGCCCACGGTGGGAGAAGTCGAAGCGAAGCCGATCCGGCGCGACCAGGGAGCCGGACTGCTGGACGTGCTCACCCAGCACCGTTCGCAACGCGGCGTGCAGGAGGTGTGTTGCGCTGTGGTGACGAGCCGTATCGGCGCGCCTTTCGCGGTCAACTTGGGCACTGACCGGCTCACCGACCGCCAGATAGCCCTCGACCACTTCCCCGATATGCACAATGACCTCGCCGGCCGGTCGCTGCACGTCCTGCACGGTGAATCGTCCATGCGGGCCGGTGATTGTCCCGCTATCCCCTACCTGCCCGCCCCCCTCGGCGTAGAAGGGTGTGCAGTCGAGGACGACCATCGCCGCGGCGCCGGGTGCGGCTGTGGCCACCGGCTCACCACCTTGCTCTAGCCACAGCACCTCGGCGCCATCCACCTCGGTCCCGGTGTAGCCCTCGAACGTGACCTCGACTGCCGGGAGCGTGATGCCTCGCCACTGCTGGAACTGCTGCGCCGCCCGGCTGCGCTCGCGCTGCGCTGCCATGCGCTGCTCGAAGCCGTCCGTATCCACCTGCACGCCCTGACCGGCGGCGATTTCCTCGGTCAGCGGTAGCGGGAAGCCGAATGTATCGTAGAGCCGAAACGCCGTATCGCCCGGCAGCGTGGTATCCCCCTTAGCCTTCAGCGCGGCGACCTCGGTTTCCAGCAGCTGCGTGCCGGCATCGAGGGTGCGCCCGAACTGCGCTTCCTCGTCGGCAGTTGCCCGCTCGATCAGGGCGCGTTTCTGGGCCAGATGGGGGTGGTGCTCGGCCATGCGGTCGAGTGTGGCCGCGACAACCGGCCCGGTGATCGGTGCCTCGCTGCCGAGCAGGCGGCTGTGCCGCACGGCGCGGCGGATCAGCCGGCGCACGACATAACCGCGTCCCTCGTTGGACGGCAGCGCGCCATCGGCCACCAGAAAGGTCGCGGCGCGAAGGTGATCGGCGATGATACGGAGCGAGAGATCCGTGTCCTGCTGCCGTGCCAGACGCGCACCACCCCTCCCACCATCGTGCGCGTCTGGCAGCGGCACCGCCTCGCCATAGGCCACCCCGGTCTGCGCCGCCGCCGCGGCGATCAGGGGCGCGAAGAGATCGGTCTCGTAAGCCGATGGTTTGTCTTGGAGAAGGGTCACAATGCGCTCGAAGCCGACGCCGGTGTCTATGCCGGTGCGCTGGAGCGGTGTAAGGGTGCCATCGGCAGCTTTGTTGTATTGGTTGAAGACCGCGTTCCAGAACTCGAGGAAACGACTACAGTGGTTCGGTCCGCACTGATCGAGCGGGAGGCCACAGCCGGCCTCTGGGCCGAGATCAATGTGGATCTCCGAGTCTGGCCCGCACGGACCGGTCTCTAGGTCCCACCAGTTCTCATCGAACCCGAACGACCGAATACGGCTGGCCGGAATGCCGACTGCCTGCCATGCTGCTTCTGCCTCGTCATCACGGGGTATACCAGACTCTCCGGCAAAGATCGTCGCCCATAGACGGTCAGCAGGGAGCCCGAGCTCCTTGGTCACAAACTCGAAGGCGAAGGCGATGGCTTCCTGCTTGAAATAGTCACCAAAGGAGAAGTGTCCCAGCATCTCGAAGAAGGTGTGGTGCGTATTGTCGCCCACCTCCTCGATGTCGTCCGTCCGCACACAGCGTTGGACCGTCACGAGGCGGGGCGCTGGTGGCGCGGCGGCGCCGACGAAATAGGGCGCGAACTGCTGCATTCCCGCCGAGGTGAACAGCACGCTCGGATCGTCGTGAGGAATGAGCGAGGCGCTGGGCAGAGCCAGATGGCCTTGCCGCTCGAAATAGGTGACAAAACGCCGGCGAATCTCGTCACTACGCATCCGTCATCATCCTGGCCGGCCAACGCTGCCCGTCCGGCGCGTACACGGCGGCGGCATTAGCCGGCCACCAGCGAGCGGTGGTGAGGGTAGAAGTGTACCTGCGAGGCCCCGGCACCACGCCCGCCCGCCGCCGCTGGTGGCCGGGAGAGTAGCCCAGCGGGGGGGGTGCTCCGGCGCCATTCTACCCACGTCCCGGCCGGGCTGTCAACGCCCGGTCTTGACATATCTTAGCGTTTTCACTACACTATAGTTGCACCGATAACACTCAAGGATTGGAATGATGTTACCCCTCGACCGCTTCACCCACGCCGCGCAGGAAGCCCTGATGCGTGGTCAGGGCCTACTTGCCGAGTTCGGGCACACCACGTTCGAGCCGGAGCACCTGTTGGTGGCGCTCTTGGAAGCGCCGCAAGGCATGATCCCCGAAACCCTGAAAGAGCTGGAGCTGGATGGGCGGGCGTTAGCCCAGCGGGTGCGCGGCCTTCTGGCCCAGCAGCCGCGCGTGTCGGGTACGCAGATCTATCTCAGTCCGCGGACAAAGCGGATCATGGATGCGGCCCTGGCCGCCGCCGGACAGCGCGGCGATGCCTTCGTTGGCGCCGAGCATCTACTGGTGTCAGCGTTGGCCGAAGGTGGCGCCGGGGCGCGGCTGGTCGCCGCGGCCGGTCTGACCCCCGACCGCATCGCCAAGGCCCTGAAGGATGTGCGTGGCTCGCGCCCGATGGATACCCCCACGGCCGAGAACCAGGCCCGGGTGCTCGCGCAGTACACCGTTGACCTGACTCAGCTGGCCCAGGACAACCGGCTCGACCCGGTGATTGGTCGCGACGACGAAGTGACGCGCTTGATGGAGGTCCTCAGCCGGCGCACGAAGAACAACCCCGTCCTGATCGGGCCGCCCGGTGTGGGGAAGACCGCTATCGCCGAGGGGTTGGCGCAGCGCATTGCTGCGGAGACCGTCCCCGAGCCACTGCTGGGCAAGCGGGTGCTGGCGCTCGATATCGGAGCGCTGCTGGCCGGCTCCAAGTTCCGCGGGGAGTTCGAGGAACGCATCAAAGGCGTTATCCAAGAAGTCCAGGATGCCAAGGGCACGATCATCCTCTTCATTGACGAAGTGCATACCCTGGTCGGCGCCGGCGGCGGCGAGGGCGCCATTGACGCCGGGAACTTGCTCAAGCCGGCGCTGGCACGCGGGCAGTTGCGGGCGATTGGCGCGACCACGCCGGACGAGTACCGGCAGCATATCGAGCGCGACCCGGCGCTCGAACGGCGCTTCCAACCGGTGTATGTCGGCCCCCCCGACCAAGAGACTGCTATCAAGATTCTGGAGGGCTTGCGGCCGAAGTACGAGGAGCACCACCAGCTCCGTATCGCCGATGAAGCGCTGGCGGTGGCCGTGAAACTGGCCGACCGCTACATCAGCGAACGCTACCTGCCCGATAAGGCCATTGACGTGATGGACGAGGCCGCTGCGAAGGTGCGTCTGCGGACCTCGACGCGGGACCCGGAGGTCGCACAGCGGATCGCTCGCGCCCGGCAGATCGGTGAGGAAGAAGAACAGGCGGCCGTCGAGCGTGACTACGAGCGGGCGATGCAGTTGCGTCAGGAGCGGTTGGCGCTGGAAGAGGCTCTGGCCGAACGGCAGCCGGAGTCAGCGCAGCATGCAACCGCGTCCGTATCGGCCAGCGACGTGGCGGAAGTGATCGCCAAGTGGACCGGTGTGCCCGTGACCAACATCTACACCGAGGATGCCGAGAAGCTGTTGCACTTGGAGGCGGCGCTGCATGAGCGCCTGGTCGGACAGGAGGAGGCCGTCGTTGCCGTCGCCGACGCCATCCGGCGCTCGCGGTCGGGGCTGGCAGACCCCCGGCGGCCCATTGGGTCCTTCCTGTTCCTCGGGCCGACGGGCGTCGGCAAGACGGAGCTGGCCAAGAGCCTCGCGGCGTATCTTTTCGACGACGAGGACGCGCTGCTGCGCCTCGACATGTCGGAGTATCGGGAAGGCCACAACGTCTCCCGGCTGTTCGGTGCGCCGCCGGGCTACGTGGGGTACGACCGGGGCGGGCAGTTGACCGAAGCCGTCCGGCGCCGGCCCTACCAGGTCATTCTGTTCGACGAGGTGGAGAAGGCGCATCCCGAAGTCTTCAACGCGCTGCTCCAGATTCTCGAAGATGGACGGCTCACGGACGGTCAGGGTCACGTCGTGGACTTCCGCAACACGGTCATCATCATGACCTCGAACGTGGGCACGAGCGGCCTCACCCTGCGGGCCGGGCCGGTGGGCTTCTTTGGCGGCGACGGCGCCGCCGACCAGGCCGAGCGGCAGCTGCGCGACCGGATCATGGACTCGCTGCGGCGCACCTTCCGTCCCGAGTTCCTGAACCGGATTGACGAAACAATCGTCTTCCATCGGCTCGCGCGGCCGCAGCTCCGCGCGGTCGTGGACAAGCTGCTGTCCGACCTGCGCGAGCGCTTGACTGAGCGCGACATCGAGTTGGAGCTGACTGCGGCGGCCCGCGACTGGCTCCTGGATCGTGGCTACGATGAGGCTTACGGGGCGCGGCCGTTGCGCCGGCTCATTCAGCGGGAGATCGAGAACACGATGGCCCGCGGCGTGCTCGCCGGCGACTACAACGCCGGTGATCGGGTCCGCGCGGATGTCGTGGACGACCAGCTCATTTGGGAAGTCGAACACCTCATCGTGCCATCCACACCCACGCCGGTCGAGCAGCCGGCAGCAGCGTAGGTCCTTCCACCCTCCCCGGTCGACTCCCCTCTCTATCGCTCGGCGATGGAGAGGGGGCCGGGGGGTGAGGCGCTTCAGGCCTGACGCCCACGGACCCAGCGTTCCCCCAGCCAGGCCGCCCCGGCCACGACGATCACGACGGCGCCGCCGATGAGCCACAGCACCCCCGGGGTGAACGTCGGGCCGGCCGCCTCCCGTTGTGGGACTGCGGTGAGGGCCGCTCGCGCTGGGGTCGGTACCGCTGTCGGACGAGCAGGAGTCGCAGTCGGCTGTGCCGTTGCCGTTGGGCTGGCCGCCGGCGTGGCGGCGCGAGCGGCGGCCGCGCGCGGTGCCGGCGCGACATCAGGCGCCGCAGCAACGACCTTCTCCACCACCTCTCGTTTCGCTACTCGCTTTTCCACGACCTTCTCGACGACCTTCTCGACGGCCACCGATTGCCCCTGCTCGCCAACGACGGTCTGACTAGCTGCGTCCGAGGCCCCCGATGGACCGATTGCGCCGGATGCGCCGCGCTCGCCTTGCGGCCTGGCCGGCTCCGGTGGGACTTGGACATAGCGGACTTGCGACTCCCCGCCCAGACTGATGCCGGCGATCTGTATGGTGCCGATCAGGACGAGCACCACGGCGAGAGTGCCGGATAGTCGCCAGGTCAGCCCGAGCAGGCGCGGCCAGAAGGTTGCCCCGGCGCGGCCCGGTTCAACGAGATCGTCTGCGAGGACCGCATAGGAGCGCGGCGCTTGGACTGCCGGCAGCGCTGCAAGCAGCTGCTTGGTGGCCCGTAGCTCGGCCCAGTCGCGGCTGCACTCCGCGCACTCCTGCGCGTGAGCCGTGACCGCGGTCGCGGTCGTCTCGTCCAGCTCGCCATCCAAGAGCGCCGACAGCAGCTCGGCAGCCCAGTCGTGGCCGGTAGCCGGCGGCGACTGACGGGTGCTCACGGCCGCACCCCCATTGCTACGCACCTACCCCCACTCCCCTCCCTGAAGGGAAAGAGCCAACCGCCGCCGCCATGACGCCCCTTCCCTGCAGGGAAGGGGCCGGGGGGTAGGTCCAGCCTAGACATCGGCCGACTCCGGTCCCCTAAAGGCATGACGGTATGGATCGGGCAAGAGTTCCCGCTGCCCGGCCAGATACTCGCGCAGCCGCCGCCGGCCACGATTAATCCGCGACCGTACTGTGCCCAAGGGCACTTGGGTACTGTCGGCGATGGTCTGGTAGTCGTAGCCGAGTACGTCGCACATGGTCAGCGCCGTGCGTTGGTCCGGGGAGAGCGCGAGCAGCCCCGCTTGCAGCACGGCTGCCAGCTCGCGTCCCTCGGCCGCTGCCTCCGGGCCGGGCTGCGGATCGGGCAGCGTGGCCGCTGGCCCTTCCGTCTCGTCGTTGGGGCGGCTCGGCCGATCCAGCGAGACGGCCGGGCGGCGTTGGCGCTGGCGATGAACGTCGTAGCACCGGCGCGTGGCAATACGCAGGAGCCACGCCGGAAACGAGCCGCCGCGGAAGTCCTGCAGGTGCTGGTACGCTGCGATGAAGGTCTCTTGCGCCGCGTCATCGGCGGTATCCGGGTCGCCAGTCAGGCGCAAGCAGAGGCCGTAAACGCGGTCTTGGTACCGCATGACCAGCCGGTTAAACGCCGAACGGTCGCCGCTCTGCGCCGGCCCGACGAGCGCCGCGTCGTCGTTCATGCATGAATGACTCCCCCTCTCCACATTGTGGAGAGGGGCCCGGGGGGTGAGGTGTGCGTGCCTCCCCCCTTCAGGCCGCTTCCACACACGTTAGGACGCCGCACCCTCCAGCTCTCGACCGGCGAGGATCGCTCCGGCCAGCTGCATCGTCTTGATGCCTTCGTCGAGGGTGGCGGCGGGGAGCGTGACGGGCCGGTCCTCCTTGATGCAGTCGAGGAAGAAGCGGGCTTGGTCCGCCGTGTCGTTCCGGTCGCCGAGGGTCAGCGTGTGGCGCTCGCCGTCGCTGAGGACGACGCCTTCCGAGATGCCTTCCAAATAGGCCGAGATATCGCGACCGTGGATTTCGTAGCGTTGCAGCCGCGCATCGGTGGTGTAGTTGGCGACGAGATGGGCCACGCAGCCGTTCTCGAATACGATCTGCGCGGCGTAGACATCAACGTAGCGATGGAAGGCGCGGCGCCTGACGCTATGCACTTCGGCCACGTCCGAGCCGGCAAGCGACCGCAGTAGGTCAATGGAATGGATAGGCGTTTCCAGCAAGATGCTCTCCAGGACGGCGGGTGGGAACGTGCCGCCGGCCTCGGTCCGACTCATGCTCTTGTGGAACTCGCCGACAAGCTGCACCACCGGCCCGCGCGCCTCGACCATCCGGCGCGCTTGGACCAGGACCGCGTTGAACCGGCGCTGAAATCCTACGATGCCCTTGGCGCCCGAACGCTCGGCAGCGTCGCGTAATGCTCGCGCCTCGGCGACGTTCATCCCCGGCGGCTTCTCCACCAGCGTGTGTACGCCATGCTCTAGACAAGGTAGGGCAGCCTGGGCGTTGATGTGGGGCGGGGTGGCGACGAACGCAGCGTCGAGGGTCTCCCCGTCGAGCATGTCCGCCACGCTGGTGTAGCGGTGAGCAACGCCGAACTCGTCTCCGGCAGCGTCGCGTGCTGCGGCGATGGGGTCGCACACGGCGACCATCGCTACGTCGTCGAACTGCTGCAACGCCTGCATGTGCCCGCGAGCACGGCCCCCGCAGCCGACGATTCCTACTGCCAGTCGTGTCATATGCCATCTACCTCCTTAGATGAACGTTGCCGTCATTGCGGCTTTCGCCGCAATCTAGCAGGTAAGGAGCCTGGACTCCGGCTTCCGCCGCACACCCCCTCTCTATCGCTCGGCGATGGAGAGGGGGCCGGGGGGTGAGACGCCAAGACTACTCCCTACTTACCGCCCCAGCCGGAAGGGCGGGTACTGGTCGGTCAGGCCAAAGAGGTAGGCATTGAGCCGCGTGCTCCACCGTAGGTACCCCCCGATGATTTCGTAGCCCCAGGAGGGATAGTGGCCGTTGAGCAGCACGGGAATCCAGGTGATAAGCGCGAGCACTGTTGCCACAATGGCGAGCACATAGAGCAGGATCAGGTGCGGGATCAGGATGATGAGCTTGATGACGATACCGATGACCGGAAGGGCCCAGAGACGGTTGTGTTCCTCGGGCACGTTGAAGTCCACGTCAACGTCATACGGCTCCTCGCCCTCGGCGGCCTGCCCGAGACGGAACGGCGGGTACCGGTCGGTCAAGCCATAGAGATACGCATTGACATTGGCACTCCACCGCAACGTACCTCCGATCACGTCATACCCCCACGACGGATAATGACCACCAAACAAGACCGGTATCCAGGTGACCAGAGCGAGCAATTCGGCGACAGCCCCGAGGACGGAAAGGATAAGCAGGTGCGGGATCAGGATAATGAGCTTGACGGCGCCGCCCAGGACCGGAATAGCCCAGAGGCGGTTGTGCTCTGCGGGAACGGTGAACTCCACCTGGACATCATAGGCTTGCTCGTCCGCAGTCGTGGCCATCTTTCGCTCCCCCTTGTGTGTGCTTCCGGTCGGTAACTGCTGCGGCCTGCGCCTCCCTTCCCAATGAGTCGCCTTGGCTCGCTAGTCTAGGCCGCGCTACCGCTGCGGTCAAGCCACGATCCGGCCCGGTCGCCCTCCGAAGATAGGCCGGGTGGCGATCATCGTCGCTCTGGTGGCGGCCGCCGGAGGAGTAGCGGCAGGCAGAGGAGCAGGGCACTCGCACCGCCGATGACCATGATAATCCGTGTATCGCCGCGCTCGGCAACGCTCCCGAGCGCCAGGCTCCCCAGAGGCATGGCCCCGGCAGCCAAGGCCACGTACACGCTCATCACGCGGCCGACCAGACGGTCGGGCACGATCAGTTGGATCGTGGACTGCGAGGCGGTCAAGAAGCCGATAGAGCCGAGACCGACGAGTGCCAGTCCGAGCAGGGCGGCCGGGAGTGTCGGGATGAACCCCAGGATCAGCAGCCCCAGCCCGGTCACAATGGTAAAGGCGCCCATCGCCCGATACTCCCGGTTGTTGGTGTATCTGCTGCCCGTAATCAGCGCGCCGATGATCCCGCCGCTGCCCACGGCCGTTAGCAGCGTGCCCAGGCCCTCAGGACCCAAGCCGAGCTGCCGCTCGGTATAGGCGGGTAAGAAGGCTTGGTGTGGCAGCACCAACAGGCCGAACCCGCCGGTCACGAGTAGCAGCCGGCGCACGTCCACCTCACGCCGGGTGTAGTCGAGGCCCTGACCAATGGCTGCCCACCACGACACGGGCCGGCTCGTGGTGAGCTTGCGCGGCCGGATGGCCAAGGTCACCAGAATGATGCCGAGCGAGCTGCCGGCACTCACGGCCAGGCACACCGCCGGTCCGGCGATGCTCAACAGACCGCCGGCTAACGCCGGTGCCAGGACCCGCGATAGGTTGAAGCGCACCGAGCTGACGGCGACCGCGGTACGCAATCGCTCGGTTGGCACCAGGTCCTTGATGACGGCTTGCCAGGTCGGGAACATCACGGCGTCGCAGAGGCCGAGTGTGGCCACCAGCGCCAGAATGACGACCGGGTTGAGCCAGCCGCCCGCGCCGAGTGCCGCCAAGAGGGTGTTGAAGAGCGTGACGGCGGTGCTCACCGTGAGCATCAGCCGCCGCCGATCCAAGCGGTCGGCGAGCACGCCGCCGAGCAGCCCGAAGAAGAACACCGGCGCCAGCTGCGCGAACGTCAGCACACCGAGGTAGAAGACCGAGCCGGTCAGTTCGAAAGCCACCCAGCTCACGGTGACGACGCGGAACCACATGCCCATCGCCGAGATAAAGCTGCCCCCCATGAACAGGGCAAAATCCCGGTTGATGAACGTGTGGGCGAGGCGTAACCGGATGGCTTGCATCGCTCTCATTGGCGGTGGGGTGCCTCGCCTCCCCCTGCTACTCTGCTTCGGTCAAGGCCCCGGCGCGACCGAGGATCGTCCAGAAAGCGTGATCGGCGAGGTGGACGATGGTGTTCTCCAGGCTCCGCTCGACGCGCTCGCCCTCGCCGGAGTGGGCGCCCGCAGTGTGCGCGACCGCTTCCGGCAGGCCGACGGTGAGGGCTACGTAGACGCCGTAAGGGGGGTGGCGGATGGAGGGATAGCCCACGGCGGCGGGGTCGGCCTGCCAGCGGGCCTGGTTGCGCGGGCTGAACTCGAACGGTTTGCCAACGTCGTGGCACAGCGCACAGGCAACCAGTAGATCGCGGTTGATCCCCACCGGGCCGACGACCTGCTCTAACGAATCGGCCATCGCCAGTGCGATGCGGGCGACGCCGCGCAGATGCTCGGTCTGCGTGCCCTGCTTCATGCGCGGCGTCGTCGGATTGCCGGAGCCACGTATTTGCTCGATGGCGGTAAACTCCGTTTGCGAGAGCGCGAAGGCCCACGCCTCTACCACTTTGTCGCGCAGATCGTCGTCCTCGATTACGTCAAGCTCCGGGAAGCTCCGCCGCACGCTCGCTCGCAGTTCATCCATCGTCGCCATGTCCTACCTCCTCGCGGTCTGGCAGAAGATAGCCTACAGCAAGCCGGGGCGCCGATGTAGGGACAACCCTCGTGGTTGCCCTCTCCGGCATCCTGTCCGGGGCCGGGATGCTCCTACGAGGTTGGCGGCCGGGGATGCGGCCTATTCCAACCGCCACTTGAGGACGCGGGCGACGACGAGCAGGGAGCCGAGCGAGAACAGTGCTAAGACGGCCAGGTCACTGAGCAGCTGGGTCGAGATGCCTGGCTCCAGGGCGGCGCGGAACGCCCGCGCCGCGTAACTCGGCGGCAGCAGGTGGCCTGTCCATTGCAGGAGGCCGGGCAGTCGTTCCGGCGGAATCATCACCGGTGCGAAAAACATGATGAAGAACATCGTGAGCTGGCTGACCATGCCCACCACGCGCCAGTTCTTGATGCCGAGACCGATCATGGCTCCCAGCCCGGCCAGCGAGACGGCGCTCAACGGCACGATGACCAGGACGAGGGGGTTAAACGACAAGGGCAGGCTAAAGAGCCAGCTGCCGACAAGCACCGTAATGATCATCCCGGGGATGGCCGCGAGGCTATTGCCGGTCACTACGGCCAGGATATAGGCCGTCTTGCTGATCGGGAGCGAGGCGTAGTAGACGATGGCCCCGTTGCGGCGCTGTTGAGCCAGGTCTGAGGCCACCATCATGACTCCCAGCGTCACCAGCGCCATGACGGCAGCGCCAGGAACGAGATACCGGCCCAGCGCCGGATCGCGGCTGTCGGCAATGAAGGAGAAGGCGAAGATCATCCCCAGATTGAGGAAGACCGATAACCCCAGGACCATGCCGAGCCATTGCCGGAATTCCAGCACGATGACCGCCGTCAGGTGGATGTAGTTCAGCCAGAGTCGTTTCAATTGCTTGTCCTCCGTTCAGCCCGTGCAGCCGGCCATCACCCCGCCGCAACCGGTGTCTCGTCGGGAAGCACCGCTGCTACCTCCCCGTCATCGTCGGCAATGGATCGCCCGACCAGCTCTACATAGACATCTTCTAGTGAGGCGGTAGCGACCCGAAAGTCATCAATGCCATCCAACCCCACCGTTGCGAGCACGCGGTCCACTGCGGTACCCACGCCGTCGAGCGGCACGCGGAGCGAGAGCTGCTGTGGTCGTGGCTGGCGCAGGGCGCCCAACGCCGCCAAGTCTGCCAGCTGGTCGGTACTGAGAGCACCGTCCTCGCGCAACCACACCTCCACACGCAATGAGTCGCCCAGGCGCTCCTTCAGCTCCCCCGGCGTCCCTTCGGCAACGACGCGCCCATTGTTGATGAGCGCCACGCGATCCACGACGCGCTCGGCCTCCAGCACATTGTGGGTCACCAGCAAGCACGCTGCGCCGTTCTCGTTGACGACGCGCCGAATCATGTCCCAGACCGCACGCCGCCGGAGCGGATCGAGATCATTCGTCGGCTCGTCCAGGACCAGCAGCGGCGGATGGCCCAGTAGCGCGGCGACGAAGCCGGCCATTCGTTGCATCCCGCCGGAGGCCTGAAACACGGCCTTGCGCCGAATCTCCTCCAGGTCGAACAGGCGAAACAGTTGCTCGCGCTGGTCTATCGCTTCCCGATGCGAGAGGCCCTTGAGCCGTCCGGTGAAATAGATGGCCTCCTCCGCGTACAGATCACGCATCGCGAAGGTCGTCTGCGGCAAGTAGCCGATCATCCGCTTCACGGTGTCGGGATCGCGTACCGGGTCCGCGCCAAAGACCGTGAGGCTCCCCGCGGTTGGCTCGATCAAGCCCAGCACCTGCTGGACGAACGTGCTTTTCCCGGCGCCGTTGGGTCCGAGCAGACCATAGACCTGGCCCCGCTGCACGCGGACGTTGAGCCGGTCATTGGCTTTGACGCCGTCCTTGTAGACCTTCGTGAGGTCCGTCGCTTCGATGGCCAGCCCCTTGTGGTTGGCAAAGGTACTCATGAACTGAACAATGCTCCTTGGGAATGGGCGTGGGGGCGGCAGCCGGCTGAGACAGACAGCGGTGAGGCCACTACTCTTAGTGTAGACAACGAGCGCGAGTGGAGAGTTTCGCGCGGCGCTGGTGTCCTCGTTGTCTTGAACGGAGCCAGCTATACCGGGAGAAGGAGAACTGCTGATGCGCGTCATCGGAGCCGGCCATGTGTACGATGCGGCAGCGGGGCCGCGCCACGGTCGCGTCTGCGCCCACACGACGGTAAGCCTCCTCTATGATGGCACCGTGCTCGTCGCCTTTCGGCGCGGCAGTAGCCGCGATTCGTTGGATGGGCACGTCTGCGTGTATGCCAGTATGGACGGGCTACGCACCTGGGAGCAGCGCCACGATGGCTTTGGTCTCGGGGCGTGGGACGGCACCCCGGGCGAGGTCAAGTGCCTGGCGATTGAGGAATTGACTCCCGGTGTGCTCACCGGCACGAGCCTGTGGGTGGATCGTTCGCGCCCGGAGCTACCGTGGATCAGCCCGCAGACCCAAGGGCTGCTGCCGATGTGCCTTTTCCATACCACCTCCACCGATGGCGGTCGCACCTGGGGCCATCGGCGGGAGGTGGCGACGGCGCCGCACGTCGCGGCCTCGCCCTGCTCCTCGTCTGTCCTGGCGCTGCCCGGGGGGGTACTGGCCCAACCGTATGAGCACTGGAAAGCCTACGACGACCGGACTACCCCCCGGCCCGGTGCCCGCTTGCGCCTCTCCTCCGACGCCGGTGTGACCTGGCCGGAGTATGTCACCGTGGCCGTGCATCCCGATGCTGCGCTCTACTACTGGGACCAGCGCCTCGGCCGGCATCCGGACACCGGCCGGCTCGTTGCGATGTTCTGGACCCACGATGCGACCGTCGGCCAAGATCGGGATATCCACATTGCCTGGGGTTCCCCGGACGGTCGCTCCTGGACACAGCCCGTCGGGACCGGTCTGCCCGGCCAGCATTGCCAACCGTTGCCCGTCGGCGGTGATCGGTTGGTGGCCGTCTATACGCACCGGCGCCAGCCGCCCGGTATCCGTGCCGCCGTCAGCCGGGACTTCGGCCGGACCTGGGATCGCACACTGGAGCTTCCGGTGTACGACAGCCTAGCCGGGGCCGAGTCCGGGACGGGGACGCCGCGCGATCAGCGCGAGTTGTGGGAGGACATGCTCGCCTGGCGCTTCGGCCATCCCCGCGCCGTACACCTGCCGGATGGCGACATCGTGGTGGTCTTCTACGCTGGCGACGATGCTGCCGTCGGTGTCCGCTGGGCACGTCTGCGGCTCTGTACCGAGTAGCGGTGCCGCGGCGCATGCCTGAGACGGTAGCCTGGGACTCCTCGCTTGGCGCATACTACGCCGCAGGCCATTGGCGCGTGAGTACGCAAGGACTGCTGGCGGTCTTGCGGAAGGAGGGAGCATGGTAGCAACGGCAACGGCACCCCGGACGGAGGCCGCCCTCGCGCTGCACGGCGGTACGCCGGTGCGCGGCCGGGACAATCCGCTCCCCCAGCGAGCGCCGCGGATCATTGCCCCCGAAGCCTACGATCTCGTCAAGCAGGTGCTGGACAGCGGGTTTACCGCCAGGTTCAGCCCTGCAGGAAGTGCTCGATAGCCGCGGCGGCGCCATCGCGGACCAGCCCTACGTCGCTGGCAATCGGGCAGAAATTGAACCCCTGAGCCACGTAGCGCAGCGCATCTTCAGGGTCGGCACCGCTGTAGAACCCCGCGACCTTGCTCGCCGCCCGCGCTACCGCGGCGACTCGCCGGCAGGCGGCGGCGTGCTGCTCGTCGTGCTCCCCTGGGAGCTGACCCATGCTGAAGCCGAGGTCGTTCGGCCCGATGAACACGCCATCGAGACCCGGCGTCTCGACAATGGCCTCGATTTGGTTCACGGCATCAATGTGCTCGATCAGCGCAATACACAGCACTTGCTCGTTCGCCCAAACCCGGTAGTCACCGGTGGCCCGGAAACGGGCGCGGTTAGGCCCCCAGCTGCGGAACCCCAGCGGTGGATAGCGACAGGACCCGGCAGCCTTGGCCGCGTCGGCGGGCGAGGCGATCAAGGGCACGATCACACCGTCGGCCCCGGCGTCGAGAATGTATTGGATATGGACCGGCTCATTCCAAGGGACGCGCACGAGGGCCGCCACGTCGGCGTTCCCGACGGCTTGGAGCCAGGCCGCGGCGCGATCCGGCCCAATCGTCATGCCGTGCTGCATATCGAGTACCAGCACATCGAACCCGCTGTGGGCCATCGTCTCGGCGATCAGGCCATCGGTTGTGGAGAGCCAGGCCGCACTGACCGGCCGATCCTCACACCACAGTCCCCGTAGTCGCTCAACACTCACGCAACACCTCCATCATGCGGCCGAGCTTCCCGTGCTCCCGACGGCGCCCGTTTACACCATCCTAGGCCCGGAATTAAGGTGGTGCAAACGGACACGTCGCCGGGCACAGCCGGTCCGAGCCGCTGCGCCCACCCTGCGTAGCTCATTATGTTACAGGGTATCGTCGCCGTGCTCGGCAATCCACTGCCGGGTCCACTCTACGGCGTCCAAGCCTACGTCCATGACCGAGGAGGCGAGGAAGCAAAGCCCGCGACAGCGGCCGGCGCGCACAAGCTCCAGGCCCGTCTCCAGCTGCCCGCGCATCTCCTCGTTAGTGAGTGGCTGGCGCTGGCCAAAGTTGTAGAAGTAGAGACCCAGGACCAGCGGCTTGCCGCCGCTCAGGGTGTGGCATTGCTCGACCTGTTCGGCCAAGGCGGGTAAGTCGCGGCCGTGCCACACCCAAAAGCTGATCCCGTCCAAGTGCTGGAGATACTCGGCCAGATTGGGTATGTCGAGACTCATCGAGTAGATGACGGCCCAGAGCTGTAGCGAGGGCGGCATGGCGTGGCGCATCCGTGCGAGCACGTCGGGCGTCGCCCCCCGGCTGATCTCCGCCGTGCTGAAGTCGTCCAGGAGCACGCCGGTGACGTTCGGGTACGCTCCGTGCAGCTCCGCAATCGGCGCCAGCGGCCGTTCGAACGCGAACCCGGCGTCGAAACTCATCTCCCACAGCATTTCGCGGCAGTGAGCGACGCCGGCATATTCCTCCTCCGTCGGTGGTAGGAACCCGCACATCATTGCTCTGGGTAGTCCCAGGATGTCCAGCCCTTGGGCGACCGACATCGCGGAGGTAAAGCCATAGCCTTCCTCCAGGGCGTTTACTTTGGTGCCCCACAGCCACAGCACGTCCCGAATCGTCTTCATGCTCTCGCTCCATCCACCCGGCCGGTGTACCGCCAGGGTCAGGATACAAGAGGGCGCCCCCTTCAGCGAGCGCAGCCGGGGCAGGACCGTACTCGGCGGAGCACCACCGTCGGAAGAGTCGACTGGAGTAAGGGCACAAGAGTTGCACAGTAGTCTACATCATGTCTACAGTTGTGGAAAAATACCGCTGGCTGTACATACAGGCGGCGGCGAGCGATGGATAGGCTGGAAAATGGCATTTGCCGAGCGGATCGCACTGATAAAAGAGATCGAGGCGCAGGAGAATGCGACCGTTATCTGCTTTCTGACTTCCTTGCGTCCCAACGTACCTGGACAGATCGCTGGTGATGCGGTACGGGTGTCCTTTGACCATCTGCTGCTGCTCTCGAATCCTCCGGTAGACCGCATTGACCTCTTCCTGGTAAGCAACGGCGGCGACGGCACCGTGCCGTGGCGGCTCGTGGCACTTATTCGGGAGTTTGCCCGTTCCTTCCGCGTGCTGGTGCCCTACCGCGCCTACAGTGCAGCGTCGCTGCTCGCGCTCGGAGCCGACGAGATCATCATGCATCCGTTTGGAGAACTCGGCCCCATTGACCCCCAGGTATCGAATGAATACAACCCGAAGGATGAACAGACCGGACAGAGACTTGGCATTCACGTGGAGGACGTGACGGCCTATGTGAACTTCATCAAGAACACGGTTGGTATCCGCCACGAGGACGAGCTCGTGCAGGCCATAGGTGTTCTCGCTGAACAGGTGCATCCGTTAGCTTTGGGGAATGTTGAGCGTTTCATCTCACAGTCCCGCATGATCGCTCGCAAGCTGCTACGCACCCACATGGGGCCGGAAGATGAGCACGCCATCGGGGAGATTGTCGAGAATATGGCTTCCCGCCTCTTCTTCCACGGCCATCCCATTAACCGGAAAGAAGCGCGTGATGAGCTTCAGTTGAAGGTCCGTGAAAATGTGGACCGGAACCTGGAGACCCTGATGTGGCAGCTCTACCAAGACTACGAAGCCGAGTTCCAGAACACAGATGAGTTCAATCCACCGGTAGACTTGAGGAAGCAACAGCGAGCTATGGCAGCAAACGGCCAGCAAGAGACTTCCGCCGTCAAAGGAGTACTCGTTGCTCCATGCGCTCGTGGAGAGCACTGGTCTATCGAGCCGCCTCGTGACCAAGCGCCTGTTCACGCTTATTCCGCAGGTGGTTGGGCAGGCTGCGATTGACGAGGTTGTCCTAGAGCAAGGGTGGACCCATTCTCCGGCTCCATGAGCGGGATCAGTCCGCCCGCCGTCAAGGACATGACGACCGGGTGCTCTAGTGGTTTGGGCGGTATCGTCGGTGCATCGGGAGCGGTCGAGCCAATCTCTGCCGGCAGCGAGCGATAGTTCCCGGGCGGTAGTGTAGGGGGCATCACCGTGCGCCGATACTTGGGTTTCATGATGGGGCCTCACTTCGGGCAACAGCAGTGAGCGGGTAGTCCTGCTTGGTGCTCGGAATATGCCCTGTGGATGCATAGCATACCATAGGGCCGGATCGGAAGTATCCACTTGGCCGCGAGCACCGCCGCCAGCCGCCGCATCCCCCACGCAGCGCGCGCCGATTGACAAGCGCCGCAGATCGGCCGTAAGCTCCGATAACCCTCTTCGCACCCTGCTATCAGCCTCGGGGTAGCCGATCTACTGCTTCCCGGCTGAGTGTAGGGGTGGCGGAGGGAGTTACCGCGAGTAGGCCCGATTATTGTGGTGAGTGACCGGCGAGGGAGGGTACGGATATGCGCGTAGACCGAGACCTGTTCATGGACCAAGGGTATCTTGTCATCCCTGGGATCATTCCGCCGGACAAGCTCGACGCCATGCGTGCCGGCTGCGAGACCATCCTGGAGCGGCAAAAGGTCGTCTGGGCGCGCGAGCGACAGCCCGGCGACCCACCCGGCGGCCAGTGGGAAACGGCCCGCCAGCCCCGCGTGATGATGGAGCGACCGGGGCTGATTGACGAGGAGACCGCCAATGTCGTCGAGGACTTCTGGGTTGCGGACCGGCCTCTCGACATTTGCAGCCAACTCCTCTGTAACCCCGAGCCGAACGTGATGCAGATGATGATGATGTGTAGCCCGGTGCGCGACCACCCAGGAGGCACCGGTTGGCACCGCGACGTGCATCCGATAGACATGGCCCCGTTGGAAGCGCTCCAGGCGGACTTCCTGGAGAACGGTCCCCGGTATACTCAGTGGAACGTGCCCCTGTACGATGACAATGTGCTATGGGTGATCCCGGGCAGCCACCGGCGCCTGAATACCGCGCAGGAAAACGCCGAGCTACTGGCGGACAGAATGAAGGCGGTGACCGGCGGTATCCCGGTCGAGTTGCGGGCCGGGGACGGCGTGATCTATAGCAACTTCCTGATCCACTGGGGTAGTGACTACACCACCAAGCTGCGCCGCACGCTCCACGGCGGCCACGCCATCTTTGGGCACTACCCGGAGCTTGGCTTCGCCGAGAGCCTGGCGCCCTGGGCGCGGGAGCGGTTCGAGGGCATGGAGCGGCGCAGCGCCCACATGCAGGACCTCACAGAGGCTACCTTGCGCGCGGTCATAGCGCGCGACGCGGCGGCGTACCGTGCCGGCCTGGAGGCTCTCCAACCGGGCGCCGGCGCGAGCGGCAAGACGGTGCTGACGATCTACCTGGCCAAGGCGGTCATCCATCTGCGCATCCTGAAAATCCCTGATGCAGAAGTGACGGAAGACGCACGGTCGCGGGCATCAGGGCCGCATCCCATTAGTCTGAACTGGGGCCCGGATTTTGCCGACCGCTTCTCCGTCGCAGAGATCGAGACCCTGTGGAGCCGGTTTGGGCCGCTCGATGCCCAGCTCCAGGCCGACCACGAGCTATTCGAGCCGGGCTTTCAAGCGAGTCCGATGTATTACTACTTCAACGAGCTGCCCGCCAGCGTGGAGACGGAGGCCTTCATCGCCAGCTGGGCCGCGAGCGGATAGCGGTCGCGGTCCTCACCCCCCGGCCCCCTCTCCACTTGGTGGAGAGGGGGAGTGCGGCGAAGGCAGAGCGGGGGTTAGAACCGGTGGCCGTGGCCGGCCATTCTGCCGGAGACGTCCGTCAGCGGCACGCGCACGTCCTCGGGCCGGGGCATGTACTGGGCAATCGGGCCGCGCCGTGGGTGCGGGGACAGATTGGGCGCCGAGTAGTGCAGGATCATACAGTGGAAGAGGGCCACGCTCCCGGCACGCGCTGGCGCCTCGACGACGGTCGCGCCGGGCAGCGGCTCGTCGCGTGAGAGTGTCGCGGCGTCGAGCAAGCCCCACGTATGGCTGCCCGGAATGAATTGCAGGCAGCCGTTCTCCGGTGTGGAGTCGTCCAGATACGTTTGGGCCGCGATGAGAGGTGCGTCCTCGGGCGTCACCGCGCGCCCCTGCGCGATGAGGCGGGGATGCTCGTCGCGCGGCGCGTAGCTGGCGAGGTCCTGATGCCACTCCTTGGCCGAGCCTTCGTAAGGCGGCTTGACCATCAGCTTGGTGTGGTGCAACCGCACCTCCGCGCCGATCAGGTCGTGGAGCGCACCCAGAATAGTAGGATGAGCGGTCAGCTCCCACCACACCTCGCCGTAGCGGATGTAGTTGTTGATCTTGCGGATGGACGTGGCGCCCTCGGTTTTCTCGATTGAGAAGTCGCGGTTCTCTGCCGCTGTGGCAATGCCGTGCAGCAGGAGGTCATCGAGGTTGGACCGCAGCCGCGACAGCAGGTCGTCGCTCAACACGTCCGGGAGCACGATAAAGCCATCACGATTGAACGCGGCAATCTGATCCGGCGTAAGCACGCGCGTCGCTACAGCGGCCATTGGGCCATCCTCCTCTCACTCCCCACCGGGCATCCAACTGGCCGGCTATGGTACCAGCGCACCCAGGCAGTCGTCATTGCTATGAAACCGTCATTCCCGCGTGGGCAGGAATGACAGGCGACAGCCTCCCCCCTCTCTATCGCTCCGCGATGGAGAGGGGGCCGGGGGTGAGGTGCCGCAATCCAGGGGGCAGCGGGCCGCCGGTCACTTGAGGAAGATGGTGATGAGCGCGGCCATGACCGTCACCCACGAGGCGATCATGATCATAACCAGCGTGTTGTAGCGGTTGTTCATCTCCCCAAGTCGGCTGTTCATCTCGTCGAGCCGGCTGTTCATCTCGGCTCGCAAACCACCGATGGCCCGGTTCGTCTCGTCGAACCGGGTGTTCATCTCGTCGAGCCGGCTATTCATATCATTGAGCCGGCGGTCTACTTGCTCGTAGGCGCCTTCCAGCCGGCTGATCCGCTCTTGGAGGATATTGCCGACGACCATGCAGCCCCCTCGCTCGCTGCCCGTGTACGTGCTTCATAGTAGCCGAGCCGCCGCGCACGCGCCAGCCACCGGCCCGTCCCCCTCCATCCTGCCCATCCGCTAATCCCGTAAATCCTGATTCAGACAACCCACCGCCTCAGCCACCTCGGCGGCCGCCGGCCAAGCCATGTCGCCTGGGCCGGCGGCGCGCACAACCCGGGTACGCTGCCCTAGCGGCCGCCAGACCGTGGGGTCGGTAGGGCCGAAGACGGCAACGGTCGGCGTGCCGGTGAGCGCTGCAAGGTGGGTGATGCCGGAGTCGTTTCCCAGGTAGGCGCGGCAGCGGCCGAGCAGCGCCGTGATCCGGTCGAGCGTTGCTGGCGGTGCCCTGTGGACGGATTCTCCGGCCAGCGCCGCCACCCGGGCCGCTGCCGTGGCATCCGCCGGCCCCTCGATCAAGAGCGCGATCACGTCGTGCTCGGCCAGCAGCACGGCGACGGACGCAAAGCGCTCCGCTGGCCAATTCTTGCGTGCGCTGCCGCTGCCCGGATGCAGTGCGATGACCGGTTGGTCGTCAGCGAGGCCCAGCTGATGCCACAGGGCGCTCACCCACACCTGCGCTTCCGTCGTCGGTGCGAGCCGCGGCCAGGACAGCTCGCTGCCCGGACGCGGCCCGAGCCAGGCGTCGAGGGTCTGCACGAGGTAGGAGGCCACGTGGGGCGGCGCGGCGCTCGGCTCGGTGGTGCCGTCCGTGCGCGCGCCCGGCGGCAGCGACGGTGCGCTGACAACCGTGGTGCAT
Source organism: Chloroflexota bacterium (assembly GCA_965238265.1). Taxonomy (GTDB): domain Bacteria; phylum Chloroflexota; class UBA11872; order UBA12225; family JAJDUF01; genus JAJDUF01. The sequence continues at coordinate 1,218,041 of OZ250185.1, forward strand.
TCCAGCGCGGCGAGTGCCTGCCGCACGTCGTCACTCCGCCGCAGCCAAAGGACTGCTGCCTCGGGATGGTTGAGCAACCTCCTGATGCGGCTGGCGGTCTCCGGGACGCGCACACCGCCGGCGCCGATGAAGAGTGGGGCCAGCGCGAGGTGCTCGAACGAGATGACCCGATCTACGAGGCCCAGTTGGCGCAAGAGGTGGGCGGCCGGTTCGTTGCCCCAGTACGTCAGTTGTGCTTGGGCACACGACCGACGCAGTCGTGCCAGTGCCGGGGCTACGAGCAGCGTGTCGCCGAGGGCGCCCGGTCGGCCCACGAGCACGCGCCGGACCGTTTGCGCTGCAATCATGCCCGTAGCAGGATTACTCGGATGGCGGGACGGGCGCTGTCTCATCCTCGGGCCGGAGCACGAACAGCGGTTGTCCGTACTCGACCGGCTGACCGTCCTCGACCGCAATCTCGCTGACACGTCCGGCGCAGCTGGCCTCTACGTCGTTCATCACACCCATGGCTTCGACGTAACCGAGCACCTGTCCCGCTTGCACGGTGGCGCCGACCTCGGTCTGTGGCGCCGTGTCCGTACCGGTGGTACCTACGCGGAAGATGCCGACGCACGGCGCGATCATCGTCCAGGTGTCAGCGGGCGGCGGCGCCGCGTCATCGCTCGGCGGCGGTTGTCGCTCCGTGGCCGCTTCGGGGATTTCCGCTGCGGCGGTGTCTGCATCCGACGTCTCGGCAGCGCCCAGGGACCGCTTAATGGCGAAGACCGTTTCATCCTGCTCGATGCGCAGCTCCTCGACCGCCGTGCTCGCCAGGAGGTCTACGACCGCCGGTAGCTCGCGGCGCAGCACGGCGACCAGACGTTGGCCCGCGTTCCGTGACAAGCGGCGTCTCCCGCGCCGCCGGCGCCGGTGTGATCTCCGCTGGCCGTCGTTTGGGTCTCTGTTGCGGCTTGGCAAAGCTACTCCCTTACCCGCTCCAGGTAGTTGCCGGTGCGCGTATCTACGCGGATAAGCTCGCCCGGCCCCACGAAGAGCGGCACTTGCACCACGGCCCCCGTCTCCAGCGTAGCCGGCTTCGTTACCCCGCTCGCCGTGTCGCCACGGAGGCCTGGTTCCGATTCGGCTACCCGCAGTTCGACGTTGGGCGGCAGCTCGATACCGATTGCCTCGTCGGCAGCGACGTTGAGATCGAGCGTCATCCCCTCCTTGAGGTATCTGGTCGCCTCGCCCACCGCCGCGGGCGAGAGCGCAATCTGGTCGTAGGTGGACGTGTCCATGAAATGGAACAGGTCGCCATCCGTGTAGAGATACTGCACGGGCCGTAGCTCGACACGAATGCGCGTAAAGCGCTCACTCGCGGGGAACGTCCGGTCAGTGATGTGCCCTTCGCGGAGGTCACGCAGCCGGAGCCGCACCAGTGCTCCGCCGCGTCCCATCTTAATGTGCTGGTAGTCCAGGATGGCCAACGGGCGACCATCAAGCTCGATGGCAACGCCTCGCCGTAGCTCGCCGGCAGTGATCACGTCTTGCTGCTCCTTCCTCGGTCGTTTCAGTGGCTAGTGGATACTAGACCAGCGGCACGGTCGGCTGCTTATGGGCGCTGGTGAGCACTTCGATGCCGTCCGTCCCCACCACGACCATATCTTCGATCCGCACGCCTCCCCAATCGGGCAGATAAATCCCCGGTTCCACGGTGACGACACAGCCTTCCGGAAACGGATCGTCCGAGGCGATTGGTGACAGGCGCGGCGCTTCATGGATTGCCAGCCCGACACCGTGCCCGGCGCCATGCCCGAACTGATCGCCGTAGCCCGCCGCCTCGATGACCTCACGCGCCAGCTCGTCGGCCTCGACGCCGTTCAGACCGGCTTTGAGGCCGACCTCGCACGTCTGCTGCGCCCGCAAGACGGTCGTGTAGACCTCCCAGAAGCGCTCGTCCGGCTCGCCCAAGACGAACGTGCGCGTCAGGTCCGAGCAATACCCATCCAGGCGGGCACCCATGTCAATGACGATAGGCTCACCGGCTTGGAGCGGCCGGTCGGTGGGATGATGGTGCGGCATAGCCCCGTTCGGTCCGGCCGCCACAATGATGTCGAACGACAGGCCGTCCGCTCCACGCTCGCGCATACCGACCTCAAGCTGCCAGGCGACCTCGCGCTCCGTCATGCCCGGACGCATCGTGGGTGCCACGGTCTCGATAGTCCGGTCGCCGAGGAGCACCACGCGCCGGAGGGCGGCGATTTCGCTGGTGTCTTTGGCGGCGCGGGCTGCCTCGACCCAATCCGTCACCGGCTGCAATTCTACCTGGCTGCCGGCCTCGCTCAGAGCCTCGGACAACTCGGTGTGCTGCTTGACGGTCATGTCCTCAGACTCGAAGGCCAGGCTCGACAGCCCCAATTTCTCCACTTGGTCCGCAAGCTCCTCGTGCATCCGCTGTATCTTGACCACCTCGAACTCCGGCGCTTGCCGAGTGGCCTGCTCGATGTAGCGGAAGTCGGTCAGGAGCCGCGCCGCGCTTGCGGTGATGAGGACGGCCCCGGCCGTGCCCGTGAAGCCGGTCACGTACCGGCGGTTGTCGGCTTGCGTAATCAGTACCGCGTCGCAGCCTTCTTCGCGGAGTTTCTCCCGTAGTTGGCCCACGCGGTCAACGGTTGACACGGCGCACTCTCCTTACCTCGGTGGTGCCCTCACCCCGTCCCGCCTCCGGCAGACTCCCCCTCTCCACAGGTGGAGAGGGGGCCGGGGGGTGAGGCCCACATCAGCTCATCACGACTGGCGCTGGTACCGCTGGCGGTTCTGCTCGTGTTCCGCCAGGGTGCGGGCGAACACGTGCGAGCCATCGCCGGCGACATCGTTTGCCACAAAATAAAAGAACTCGTGTGGCTCCGGGTCTATGGCCGCCTGCAACGAGGCAAGACCAGGGTTACAAAGCGGCCCCGGCGGCAACCCGGCATACCGATAGGTATTGTACGGTGAGTCGATCTCCAGGTCTTGGAACAGCAGGGGGCGCTTCCACCACGTTTCGGTGCCCGGCTGGTAGCCGAGCGCGTATTGGACGGTGGGATCGGCGTACAGGCCGATGCCCTCGCGCAGGCGATTGACATAGACACCGGCAATCCGCCGGCGTTCACCAGACAGCGCCGCCTCGCGCTCTATGATAGAGGCGAGTGTCACGACCTCGTGGATAGTGCGGTCTTGGCTACGGATTTGCTCTCGCATCGCCGGCGTCAGCACCTCCCCGAACTTCTGCAGCAGCGTATCAATGAGTGCTTGCGGCGTGGTCTGTGCGGTGAGCCGGTAGGTGCTGGGAAAGAGGTAGCCCTCCAACGATGCTCCGTCGGGGCGCGAGCGCAGCCATGAGTAGGCAGCGGTCCCACGCTGGGCCAGCGCCAGAAATGCCGGTCCATCGAGCAGCTGGCGACGTTGTAGCTCCGCGGCGAACTCCTCCATACGCCACCCTTCGATGAAGGTGACCGTCAGCTCCTTCACCGGCGCATGTTGGAGCACTACCAGCAGCTCGTCAACGCTCATGTCGCGCCGGAGCTGGTACTCGCCGGCCTGGAGCTTGCCGTCCACACCCCGTAGGCGGGCTATCACCCGGAAGAGCCACGTGTTGTTGACAAGTCCGGCGCGTTGGAGCGCCTGCGCGATCTCCTCCGTAGATTGGCCTTCGTGGACCAGGAAGGGTACAACCGCTGTGTCGTCCGGTTGGCCAACCGGCGTCACCGACGCAGGCCCCCTAGTCATGCTGAAGAGCAGGATGAGGCCCACGACGGTACCGGCTAACAGCACCAGGAACAAGACAACGATACGCATGGCCCGTCGTTACGGTTTTTGCTTGATAGTGTCTTCCCCACACAGCCAGCGCAGGCCACCCGGCCACCCGCGATTCGCCATCGTGAGGATAGAACGACAATAGTCGTTCACTCGGCTTATGGTGAAGTCGTAATCCCACCAGTCGGTCACGAAGTAGTTAGTAATGGCTGCTCCCCGGAGCTGCCCCGGATCGCGTCCCTGCGCGGTCACGAGACTCGGGTTGTTCATCAAGTCCCAGGTCGAAGCGGGACAACCGCTCTGGTGACGGTAGATGTGGTTGTGGAGGGGGTCTACCGTTCCCCAGGTCCGGTTGCGATAGACCTCGATCACGACATGGCCGCTGTAGGCTTGATCCAGGTTGACAAGCTGCACCAACCGCGCCGGTAGGCCGGCGATTTGGCAGAGCACGCATGCCACTCGCGCCACGTCGGTACACCAGTCGGAGCCGCGGGCGATGATCTGTTCTTCAGTGCCGCCGAACAGCAAGTCATCAACGATATCCTCGACGACTGTCTCCTGCAGGCTGGACGTGAATCGGGTAATTGCTGCGAGATGCCCTTCGTCGGTGGCCTCTTGATCCAGTGTCAACCGTGCAAGGACCTGCTCCAGCTCTGGCCGCGAGCCATGCTCGTAGCTCGCCTCGACTGGCGTGTAGTCGGTGTAAAGGTACGCAGCAGTCTCCTGGCAAAGTCGGATCATCTGTGCCAGGAGCAGGCGATCCACTGAGCCGGGCGCGTGCGTGTCGTGCGTCAGCATATACTCATATGCTGGCCCAAACTGACCGGGGCCTTGAAAGGCAGCGATAGCTGCGGGCAGGCTTGTCCTCGTCTCCGCTCGCTCATTAGTGGAGGCCTCGTATCGGGCAGCCAAGTAGTCCTGCAAGATCACGGCAGCCGCGGCCGCATCCAAGCGCTCGCGCTCGGCGATGCGTGCCGGCCGACCACGCCGCCGGCGGCGCCCGCCGGTCTCGCGGAGCCGGTCGCTGGCCTCCAGAGTCGAGTACCGCTCGTCCCAATAGACGACGGCGAGGCCGGGCACCTGCTCCAAGCGGCGAGCGAAGTCCTGCACTCGTTGCGCTTGCTCCCCGATCTCGCCCTGCGGCGTATAGGGCAGTCCCACCACAATGGTCTCGGCTCCCCGGTCGGCGGCCAGCGCGGTGATGGCGGCGACGACCTGCCGGTCGGACCGCCGGGTGAAGGTGGTCAGCGGCGTGACGACGATCCCTTCCGGGTCGGCGCCGGCCACGCCGATACGTCGGTCTCCCACATCAAGGGCGAGATAGGACACCTTGACTATCACCTGAGCAAGCAGTGCCAAGTTGGCACAGAGACGCCGTGTAAGGGCAGCAGATAGCCTACCGGCTTTGGATTCCCGCTTTCGCGAGAATGACGGGCGAGACGGCGGGAATGACGGATCCGGGTTATTTTCATAGCAATGACCGGGAAATGTCAGCCTAGCCCTCTCCATCTTACCACCTGCACGGGGCTAACCATGGCCTTGAGCGGACCGCCTGTATGGGCCGGGCCGCTACAGCCCCAGCGGCAAGGGCCGGTCGGTAGCGGCCAGTGGCTCGATCAAGGCGGAGTCGTCGTAGCGCGGTGAGTTGACCCGCGAGGACACCGGGTAGGCGGTCATCAGGTCGGCCGGGAACGGGCCTAGCGCCCGCTGCCAATCCCGGTCCGACTCCGTATCGAGCCAGGCCGCCTCCTGCTCCGGGCGCAGGATCACCGGCATCCGCTTGTGGATGGGCGCCATGAGGTTGTTGGGGGTGGTGGTGAGGATGGTGAAGGTACGCAAGGCCGGCCCCTCGGCGCCACGCCATTCTTCCCACAAGCCGGCAAAGGCAAACGGCTTGTTGCTCTGGAGGGCAATCCGCATCGGCACCTTGCCGCGAGCGGTGCGCTGCCATTCGTAGAAGCCGTCGGCGAGGACGAGGCAGCGGCGTTGCTGCCAAGCGTCACGGAAGCTCGGTCTCTCGGCCGCGGTTTCCAGGCGGGCATTGATGAGGCGTGTGCCGCCGGTCTTGTCACGCGCCCACGGCGGGACCAATCCCCAGGTGAGCAGTTGGATGGCGGTCGGCTCCGCGTTGACGATCACGGGGAGTTGCTGGGACGGCGCAGCGTTATACCGGGCCGCGACCCCCGCAGCGGGCGGCGGCTCCGCGCCGAATCGCAAGGCCAGCTGCTGGGCATCGGCTGTGATGGTGTACCGACCACACATGGGATGCTGCCTCCTGCCTCGCCGGGCGGCGAGGCGCCCGGCCCTCACCCCGGACCTACCCCCAAACCTCCTCCCTTCAGGGAGGGGGCTGCCGGTCGCCGCGCGGACTCCCCTGCCCTGGAGGGAAGGGGCCGGGGGTTAGGTGCAATACCCGGCCCCCCGCGCTGCCCCTACTCTGTGCTCTCTGTGGCCCCAAAAGCCTTCCGAGAGGTGAAGATCAACCCACTTCCGGCCGCCAGTCGCGCGGCAGCGATTCCAGGCCGTGCTCCGTGATGCGAATGAACTGGCCCCGCATGAAGCGGATATGATCGTCCCGGTAGACGAACAAAACCACGTCCGGGGCCACCTCGACAAACTTGCCGCTTGCCCACACCGGCCAATCCACCCCGGTACCGGCGTCCCACGAGCGCCCGCCGTCCAGGCTGGTATGGATGGTGGTGTTAGGGAAGCGATGCGAGACTAGCAGCGTCCCACTAGCGGTGCAGATCATGCCGGCCGAGTAGCCGGGAAACGGACCGATGGCGACGGCGTCCCACGTCTGCGCGGCGTCGGTGGAGGTCGCCTGCCACATCGTCGGGCTGTAGATCGGTCGGCAATACGCCAGCAGCCGCCCGTCTTTTGTGAACGCTGCTACCGGCTCGATCAGGTCCAGGCAGCCGGGCAGGACGCCGCGCCGGCCGCCCTGTTTGCGGACCCCGTCCACGTTCGCCGGCGCCGACCAGGTGTTGCCCCCATCGGTGGAGCGGATCGAGTAGACCTGCGCTTTGTAGGACCCCCACGTATAGAGATCGTGGTCGTGACTTTCGGCCAAGGCCCCGTGTAGGAACACGACCAGCGTGCCGTCGGGCGCTTCGTAGAGGCCCTGCCCGTAGAAGTTCGGGCCGAGCCGCGGATCATCGGGCCACGGCTCGGTCAACGGGTACGACTCCACCGGTCCCCACGTCCGACCGGCGTCGGTCGATTCGCTCCGGCGAAACGCGCCCCCGACGAAATTGCATGCCCACAGCCGGCCCTCGCGCGTGACGTGCAGAGCGCCGACGCGGTCCGCCGGGATCACCTGCGGCGTGTCCCAGGTCGCGCCGTGGTCGTGTGACCGCGTGGTGTAGTTGAGCTTTCGGTCGTCGAACGTCAGCACCAGCGTCCCGTCCGGTAGCCGCCGCAAGCTGTGCGGTTTCTGCCGGTCCGTGACGCCCCGGAAGTCCGGGAGCAGCTCAAACCAGGCGATCTGCGGCGGGTCCGGCGACCAGTCCAAGGGCAGCGCCGCCTGGTCCGCCGCCACCCGCAGCTCCTTACAGCGAAACTCGCCATAGCCGGCCATCCCGACGCAGCCTGGCGTGTCACCGGCGCCGTAGGTGTCGTCGGTCACGGCCGGCCCGGGCACGCCGTCAACCCAGGTACGGATGTGCGGCCCCTGCGCCTCGACGCGCAAGCGATACCAACGATGTGTCTCTGCCGGCACGCCGGGCACCACTTGCAGCGCGAGGTTCCGCGCCCAGCCGGAGGCATCCATCTTGGAGATCGCCAGCCAGAAGTGTTTTGCCCGCGTGGTTTGGCCTACCCACGGTGTATGTATCCAGTAGTGGTGACTTGCATCCTGACGTGCCGGAAGCGCACCACACCTGGCACTATCGTGCGCTTCCGGCGCCGTCACCTGAGCGCGGAGAACGATGCCGGCGTCACCGGCGCCGGTGGCGGCGTTGCCGGCCTGGAAGTCACACTCGACCGCGACATCGCCGTAGGCCCCTGGCGTGTCACCGCCCGTATGGATGGCCATTCGCAGCGAGAACACATCGGGCGGCACCGCGTACTCCGCTGGCCCGTCCTGCCACCGGCCACCGACGAAACACCAGCCCTCGCCCTGCCCGATCTTCAGCGTTTGCATGGCCGGCCCCCAGCCGGTGCTACCAGTAGCCCCGGAAGCGCCCTTCCCAGTACATCCACAGCCAGCTTACCAGGGAGTCGTGGTCGAGCAGCTCGCCCTCAATCTTCCAGTCCGGAGGGAGTTCTTGCGCCGGGTCTATGGGCATGATGAAGCGGAAGGTATCGAGATCGAGCTGCTCCAGGATGGTCCGCGCCACCCCGACTAAGTCTTCGCCCGACAACCAGCGCTGCGCGTTGACACACCCCCATCCAAAGGCGGCGCTGCGCCCGGTGCGCGTAGGACCTCCACCCCAGCCGCGATCCACCGGGATAAGTCTCCCCGTGCGGGGGTCCCGTTTGGCGGACGAGTAGGCGGTGCCGTCGGGGAGCACAGCATCTTTGGTCACCGCGAAAGCGTTGGCCATGAAGCGACACCACCGGTCGCGGTGCCAGGGATCAAGCTCCATCAGCAGGCTCGGCAGATACAACATGCGCGCGGGAGCGCTCCACGACGAGCCGCTGACCCCACCCAGCCATTTCGTGTCATTTTCGCAGGCGCGATACCAGCGCTGAATCTCGTCGAGGTACCGCGGCTCACCGGTGGCGAGCCAGGCGTGATACAGCACGGGTGCGTAGATCACCCCGTGCTCCCAGTCGCCCTTGGTCCAATCCCAGCCGCCCGGATCGAACGTGTGCGCGAAGTACCCGCCCGGCTTCGGCCAATACCCTTGACGAATTGCATAGTCGGCGAAGCCGATGAACATCTCGTCAATGGTGCGGGTGTCCTCCGGCCCCGCGATATGGCGGTAGGCAGCCAAGCCCACGGTCACGCACTGGAGCTGATCGCCGGAGGACTGCGTGGTGGCGACACCACCATACGGCTTGGTCAAGAACCCCGGCTCGTCGAACTCGGCGCCCATATCGTAGATGTGTTTCAGGGCCGCCAACGTGCGGCGGCAGATTGCCAGCACGTCGGGGTCGCTGGTACAGCGATAGCGGTACGACGCCGCTCCGAGGTAGTAGCCGGTATTGGCGGAGGTGTTTTCCCAGGCTCGCCAGACGTGCATCGGCGGCAGGCCGACCTCGGCTTCGGTCTTCCCCTTCAGGGCGCGATGCGGAGCCATGCCACGGTAGTCCTCCGCGGTGGGCAGTTGGTAGTCCGTAGCGCGGACGAACATCGGCACCATGCCGTGCTCCTGGAGCGTATGCTCCTCGACCACCGCCTGGATGCGCAGTGTTTTGCGCTCCAACTCGTCTGCTGTCATGGCTGGTATACTCCCGTCTCCCGCGGCCGGTGGGCTCTGCTCATCCTCTCCCAGCGGGAGAGGGCCGGGGTGAGGATAGCCGGGGTCCGGCACCGGTTTACGACTACTGGCCGGTAAGCGTATCATGTCCCCGTAGCCGGGGAGTGTGGTGCGTTGTTTCCTTCACCCCATCATTGCTCTGAAATAGACTCCATCCGTCATTCCCGCGCAGGTGGGAATCTACGTCCCCCTGTGCAGCGGGGGGGCCATAGGGGGGCCACCCCCGGCCACTGGATTGCGGCTGCCGCTGCAATGACGGATGGGCGTTGTCTTCAGAGCATGACGACATTGAGCGCGTGGCAGCGCTCCCGGCAAGCATCAGGTATGATAGGTGTCTTTGTCGCGGCCGTCAGAGCGCACGCATAACGATGCGAAAGGGAGCAGATAGTGCCACGGACCATACGTGTCGAGAAAAGCAAGTACGACGGTACCATCCAGGCCGCCTGGGGGAGCGAGTTGCTCGATCACGCCGGGTCCCTGCTGCGATCCGTCGTGCCTGGTGGTAGGCCGGTGTACGTGCTCGACCAGAGCCGCTGGGTCGAGAGTGGGAAGACAACCCGCGCGGTGGAGCTGTACTTCGAGGATCGCTGGTACAACGTCTGGCACTTCCGCGATGACACTACTGATCCGCTGTGGTTTAAGGTGCTGTGGTATTGCAACGTGGCGCTGCCAGCCAGCTTCGACGGAAAGACGCTCCGCTGGGTTGACCTGGACATTGATATTCGCTGCTACCGCGACGGCGCGCCGGAAGTGCTCGATGAAGACGAGTTCGAGCAGCACCGGGTCGAGTTCGGCTACCCTGACGAGGTTGTCGAACGAGCGTTAGCCGCTCGTGACGAGGCCCTCCGGCTGGCGCGGGAACAGGTCTTCCCGTTCGACTACGAGACGCAGATCTGCGCCCTCCGGCGCTGACCGCCCCGCATTCACAACCGCTGGAATCTTGACCTCACCGTTCCGGCCCGCTATTCTCGGCATGCTCCAATTCGCATTTTACGGCCACAGTTCATGCGGAGGAAGACATGCCGCTGCCTCTCCTCATACTGCTAGCAGTCGGAGCCGGAGCCGGAGCCGCGGCCGCCGGCAGCGGGCTTACCGCACACGGCACAAAGCGAATTAAGGCTGCCAAAGACAGATACCTGCAAGCTCACGCCGCCTATGTTCGCCGGTACCAGGATTGCGGGGCATTTTGTTGCTTGGTCGAGCAGGACCTACGGAAATTGGGGCAAGCCAAAGTCGGGGCTTTGGAAACTCTCAAGGATGCCGTTGAGTGCATCAAGAAAGCCCGGCTCGGCGATCACGACCTGCGGACCAAGGCTAACATCACTGCCCCGGAGTTGGAAAAGATTGAAACGCTCCACGGCGAACTCATCAAGACCATCGGCGGCTACGGGGCAGCGTTAGGTAGCGGCCTGACTGCCGGCGCGCTGGGCGCGATCGGAGCTTACGGACTAGTGGGAACACTGGGAGCAGCTTCTACCGGAACGGCAATAGGGACACTCGGCGGTGCAGCTGCCACTAACGCAGCTTTGGCATGGTTCGGTGGCGGCTCACTTGCCGTCGGCGGCGCGGGAATCGCTGGTGGTACCGCGGTACTGGGCGGTATCGTAGCCGCTCCCGCAGTAATCGCAGTAGGAGTATTCACGGAGATAAAAGCTGGAAAGGTCGAAAAGGAGACCGAACGGCAAATCAAGCAAATCAATGTTGAGGAAGCCGACCTCGACCGGAACAGAGCACTGTTGACGGGCGTGCAGCAACGCACCCGTGAGTTGCTGTCAGCTACCTACCGGCTGGAAAATGAGCTAAAGGCGGCACTACGCAGAGCAAGCGAAAGGAATTACCATGTAGAGGAAATCTATAAGGTGGCCCAGATTGCCAAAACGCTGAGTGTGGTCATCGACGAACCGGTAGCGCCGAAGGAAGCGACAAAATGACCGTTCCAGCCGCGCCGCTCGCACTTCAGTTGGTAGAAGCAGTTGTTGTCCCTAACGCAGTCCAGGCTATTGCCAAAATCCTGACAAAGGTGCAATGCGAGGAGACGAAGCGGAGATTGATTGACGCCAACCGGGATATTATCATTACGGCACTGAAAAACGAGCAGGAAGCCCTGCTGGCCTACTTCAACTACGCCTTCTCAGAGCGCCGCATGGCTCTGGAAGGGTTCTTTGACCTGCTGCACCAAGCGGCCGAGAACGACAACAGTGAACAGTTAACTACTGCCTTGTCCGGCATACTCGGCATCATTCAGAAAAGCCCGCTGGACGACTTGGAATCCTTCAAACGAAATATGGAGAAACCGGGCTTCCAGATAGTCCTGTAATCCGGATCATCCCAAGGGCTACAAATTCCTAGCCCTTATCCCCTGCTCTGGTCGGTCGCGTAGCACCGATTACGTCGAGATCGCGGAGGAAACCCTAGTCAAGCTCATACCCGGTCGTCGTGCTCCAGCGCGTCCGTCCGTCCGGAGTGGTACCCTGCTCCAGACGGAGGGAGCCAGCTATGGTGCAAAACCGTGCGGAGCGCAAGGCCATAGATACCCATGTCCACGTGTGGCCGTTGGACGATGCGCCGGGCCACCGACCCGCCGCCGATGGCAAGGTGTCCCCACCCGACGCCGCGGCGCCGGTGGAGTGGCTGCTCCAGGATATGGCGGAGTACCACATCGCCCATTGTGTCTTGGTGCAGAGCAGCGCGTTCGGCTGGGACAATACCTATATGGTCGAGTGCCTGGAACGGTACCCCGGCCGGTTTCGGGCTATCGGCCTCGTGGACCCGGAAAGTCCCGCCAACGCTCGTGACCTGGAGCGATGGATGGCCCAAGGGCTGGCCGGCTTCCGCTTCCATCCGCTCTACTACGACCGCGAGCCGCGCGGCGCCTGGTGGGTAGACGCCCCGGAGGGCGACGACCTCTGGGCAGCGGCCACCACCACCGGCGCGATCCTCCAGTTCCACATGTTGCCCCAGCACGCCCCGGCGTTGGCCCGCATGATCGAGCGCCATCCGCAGGTGCGGGTGATTGTGGACCACATCGGCAAGCCCGACGTGACCGAGCCGCCGCCCTACCCCGGTTTCGACCCGGTATTGCGCCTCGCCGACTACCCCCACGTCTACGCCAAGATCGGGGACTATCAGATTGCCAGTGAGCAAGCCTTCCCCTGGGCCGATACGTGGCCGTTCGTGCGCTTGCTGGCCGACCGTTTCGGCGTGGCGCGGATGCTCTGGGGCACCGGGTATCCCCGCAGCGCCCGGCTCGTCCCGCTGGCGGACGCCCTGCGCTACGTCGAGCAGGAGCTGCCCCTGACGCCGGCCGAGCGGCGGCAGATTCTCTGGGACACACCGGCCCGCCTGTTCGGATTCGCCGCCACGAGCGCGCCGGCCGGCTCTCGCGCCGCAGCCGAGGGCTGATCGTTGCCCCCGGTACCGGGTTTCCCCGTCATGACGTGGAGGACGAACGATGATACGCCGCGCAGTCCCGTCCATCGCCGACCTGCGCCATACCAAGCTCTGCTATCGGCAGGACCACTACTGCGGCCATCCGCGGCAGCTGCCGTTTCGCAACTATGGCCATGGCGAGATCGTCGTCGGGCACTACCACGCACCCGCGCGCTACACAACCCACGACGACGTCAGCCACTCCTCCACCACCGGCTACTTCAGCCGCGCCAAATTCCTGCTGCAACGGACGCTGGATCACGGTGAGACCTGGCGACCAGAGGACGAGGTGGTCATTGGCGATAACAGCCGCCCCTTGGCGGAGCGGCGGGCGATCATGCGCCGCGCCGATGATCCCGGCGTGGCGCGGGAGACAATCGCCCTCACTGGCCCCGACGCGATGGTCTCCTTTGCGCGGCAGGTCACCGGCCCGGAGGACGACCGCGGGCAGCCCACCCTCGAATGCTTTGCCTTCCGCTCCGCCGCCCGCGGTCGCACCTGGGAATCGGTACCCGCGCGCGTCTCGCCGCCCCCCGGCTACAGCTACGTCGCCATTGACGGCGCTGCGCCCATCCGGTTTGCCGATGGCACGCTGGTGGTGCCGGCCTGGGTAGACGACCGCAACACCGGTGGCCCGCACGGCTTCGACGCGGCCATCGTGGCGCTCTACGGCTCCGACGATCAGGGCCTCAGCTGGCAGTACCTCGCCGAGATCGTCCGCGAGCCGACGGGGCGGGGACGACCCGGTTACGCCAACCTGCTCCTGTTGCCCAGCGGCCGGCTCCAGTGCTACTTCAACCGTATTGGCGGATTGCGGCACTCCATCGAAATGACCGCCTCCGACGATGGCGGCTATAGCTGGAGCACGCCACAGCCGCTGGTCGTCTGGGGACAATCCCCCTGGGCCGCGTTCAGTCGGCGCCACGTCTGGTCCGGCGCGCCGCGCGCGGGCCTGCTCTACCGCTCCCCCTGGCCGCTGCGCCTGCGCGACGGGCGGATCGTAGTCATCTTCGGCCGTCGGAAGCAGCCGTTTGGCATGGGTCTGGTCGTGAGCGAAGATGACGGCGCCACGTGGTCCGCCGAGGCCGTCATTCGCGCCGACGCCAGCGACTGGGACCTGGGATACCCGGTGGCAACGCAGCTGGACGACGGCCGCATCTTCACCGCCTACTATTTCATGGAGCACGATGGCAACGGCTTCGGCGGTACGCGCCATATTGCCGGTAGCTTCTTCCGCCTCCTGTGATACCGGTGCTGCTACACCAAAGAGAGAGTCAACATAGGGACGTGCGGTATCACTCGCTGCGAGCTACCTGGGCAGTGACGAACCCAAGACGCAGATCGGAAGATGATATAGGAGATAGGCATGGCCCGACCATCGGAACGCCATAGGGAACGCATCTACACACGTGTTGCGGACTGGAAGCGTATATGCCCGCCACACACCACGTCCGTCGCCCGCACCAACCGCCGGCGCACCCTGTTCTAGCTCTGCACCGGCGCAACGCCAGGAATCTATCCCCGCGTGTACGGGGGAGCCTCCTCCCTAGCAAACGCCATCAACAGGGCCACAAACCAACCGATCACCGTCCACCCCAAGAAGAGGTTGATCAGAAATACGGTCCTCCAACCGGGTGTACCGCCTCCCTGCCATACGCCGACTACGAGCCTGATGAGGAAGTCGCGTGCTCGGGATATTGGCACCGCTCTGACCTGCCGTACACTAACGATGAGGCTAGGCAAGAAGTAAATCCCGAGCACCACCACCACATGAGCAAACCAACTTCCTATAGCAAACATTATAAGAGGCACAAGCCGCACATACAGATATATGTTATAGATATTCTGATAACGCCTCACTATTTCACCCCACAATATCTCTGGCCACCATATATCCCGCCAGCCTGGCGGAGGCGGCCCCGCGTCCGCGGGCCACTCATGCTGCTGGCCCTGTGCCCAGAATACCCCAGCCCCCCACGATCACGCCAAGCAAGACCGCACTCAAGACGACTGCTGCCCATCCCCACAACTTCCGGCGCCGAGTCCCCATTGCAACCTCCTCTACCAGCCCTCACTGACCTCCGGCCGACCGGCGCCATACCAAGCTCCGCTATCGGCCGGCCCACTACAAAGCGCGGGAGTGCATTGGCATTCCGAAACAAGCTCCGAACACCAATGCAACCCCCGCGCGGGCTGCTCACCGAACCGGGGAGCCGCTAATCATTGACGTTCACCGGAGCACGGACGGAGCCGGAGCCGTCCAACAGCGCGTCCCGGTAGCGTTCCGCTTCCTCGCGGGTTTTGAAGATCGGATGATCATGCATGCCCCCGACAAAGCCGGTCGGCCCATCCTCGATCACCAACGTCTCTCCTCCCTGGTCATCGAAGATCCTTCCGTCTCCCTCCTCTCTAGCGACCGCGCCTCCCCGACCAGCTACCTGCCGGAGCGCCCAGGACCTGCTCGATGTCGCTGTGCGAGTCGCCGCGGTCAACAACCATGTCTCGCGCTCCAGCCAGGTACTCCATAGACTCTAGCTGCCTGGCGCTGGCGAGACCCTATGGAAAACCCTAGTCTTTCCCTAAGGAAAACCCTAGTTTTGGACTAGGGAAAACCATAGGTTTCGTCCGGGGCGTGGCGTGGCGCCTCCTGAGAGCACTAGCAGCGCAGATTTACAACCTGTAAAATCACGTGCATTGATAAGGGAGCGGCACCGATGAACGAGCCAGGAGCACCCCGCGGATTACCCGATCTACGGATTACCGACGTCAAGGCGATCTGCACGGCGCCGGACGGTATCCGGCTGGTGGTCGTCAAGGTCGAGACGAGCGAGCCGGGGCTGTACGGCCTGGGCTGCGCGACGTTCACCCAGCGGCCCCTCGCCGTCGTGTCGGCGGTGCAGGACTATCTCCGGCCGTTTCTCCTGGGCCGCAATCCCGCTGACATCGAGGACATCTATCAGACGAGCTACCTCAGTAGCTACTGGCGCAGCGGTCCCGTCCTGAACAATGCCCTCTCCGGGGTAGATCAGGCGCTCTGGGACATCAAAGGCAAGCGGGCCGGCATGCCGGTGTACCAGCTCCTCGGCGGCCAGTGCCGCGACCGGGTGCCGCTCTACGCCCACGCCTCCGGCCGCGACTTCCAGGAAGTGGCCGACCAGGTGCGCGCGTATATGGAGCAAGGCTACCGCTACGTCCGCTGCCAGGTCGCCGTCCCCGGCCTCTCCACCTACGGTGCCGCCGGCACCGTAGCAGGGGCCTGGGAGCCGACACCCTACTGCCAGCGGGTGCCGAAGCTGTTCGCCTACCTGCGGGAGCAGCTCGGCGAAGGAATCGAGCTGCTGCACGACGTTCACGAGCGCATCCCGCCCATCCAGGCGGTGGGCTTGGCAAAGGACCTGGAACAGTACAAGCTCTTCTTCCTCGAAGACGCGCTGGCGCCGGAGGACAACGAGTATTTCCGCATGATCCGGGCCCAGTGCAGCACGCCGATTGCCATGGGGGAGCTGTTTGTCAATCAGGCGGAGTACGTGCCGCTCATCCGCGACCGCCTCATAGATTTCATTCGCGTCCACGTCTCGACGATTGGCGGTCTCTCCATGGCTCGCAAGCTGGCGGCCATGTGCGAGTTCTTTGGCGTGCGTACCGCCTGGCACGGGCCGGGGGACGTATCCCCGGTGGGTCACGCCGCGAATCTCCAGCTGGATGTGGCCGTCTGGAACTTCGGTATTCAGGAGCAGCACGTCTTTGGCGCGAACACTCAGGAGGTGTTCCCCGGCTGCCCCGAAATCCGCGACGGCTGTATGTGGCCCAGCGACCGGCCGGGGCTGGGTGTGGACGTTGATGAGGCGCTGGCGCGGCGCTTCCCGTTCCCGGACGATCCGCTCAACGGTTCTTGGGCGCCCGTCCGGCGCGTTGACGGCACAGTCATACGGCCCTGACGTGCCAGCTATGTCCGGCGGATTGTGCAGCGCTGGCGTCGTCATGCCGGCTGCCCGCGTCTCCGGCCCGGCTTGCGTAGCACTGAGCGCTGCGGCGATAATAGCCTGCACCCGTGTCCCTACCCGGTTACTTACCCCAGTGAGCAGCGGCCCGCCATCCTCCCAAGATGGATGGGGATGAGGCCAGCAGCCAGCAACAATGCGAATCCTGATTACCGGCGTCCGCGGCTTTGTCGGGCGGCATCTGGCTGCGTACTGCCTCCAGGATGCGCGGAACGAGGTCTGGGGGCTGGGCCGGCCGCGAACGTCGCCCGTTGGCCCCCCGTTGCCGGCCCCGGTGCGGCTCCTGACCGCCGACATCACTGATCGGGCGGCGGTCATAGCGGCGGTGCAGGAAGCGCAGCCCGATGCGGTGTACCACCTCGCCGGCTGGAGCAATCCGGCCACCGCCCACGCCGATCCCACCGGCATCCTGGCGACGAATATCTTTGGCCAGCTCCACGTACTCGAGGGAGTCGTGGCTGCCGGCAATCGAGCCAGCGTCTTGGTCGTCGGCTCGTGCAAGGAGTATGGCGCCGGCCCACCAGGGACGCAGCGTACCGACGAGTCGGCGGAGCTGGCGCCGCTAGATCTCTATGGCGTGAGTAAGGTGGCCCAGGACATGCTGGGCTACCATTTCGCGGTCAGCCGGCAGTGCCACGTCGTGCGCGTGCGGCCGTTCAACCACACCGGCCCTGGTCAATCGGAGGCGTTCGTCGCCTCGGCCTTTGCCCACCAGCTTGCCGCGATCAAACTCGGCCAACGGCAGCCGCGGGTCATGGTCGGCAACCTCACGCCGATAGTGGACTTTACCGACGTGCGCGATATGGTGCGGGCCTACGTCCTCGCCCTCGCACGTGGCGAGCGTGGCGCGGTCTACAATCTCGGCTCCGGCCAGGGTGTGCGGATCGGTGTCCTGCTCGACATGCTGCTGTCGGCCAGTGGCCTGGCCGGCCAGGTGGAAGTGCGCCCGGGCCCGGCCCGGCAGCAGCCCGGCAGCGTGACCCGTATCGTGTGCGACGCCACCCGCTTCCGCGCGCTGACCGGCTGGCAGCCCCGCTACACCCTGGCCGAAACGCTCCGTGACCTCTACCACTACTGGCTGGCCCGCCTCGCCGGTAGCCGGTGGCGTGGTCAGCGTGTGGAGCGGAACATGCTTGCGGAGGACCGGATGGATGGGTCAAGCGACGACTAGGATCAGCCAGGGTGGTAGAGTTGGGTGGCTCCGCCCATGGTTCTGCCGTATCCTCGGCCATGAGTTGGACTCGCCGCCCTGAGACTCACGATGGCTACCACGGAGCCTGTGCCCGCGACCATCACCGTGCGGCCCTACCGCAAGCGGGGCCGGATTGACTACGCCCGCCTCGACTTCGATCCCGACGAACGGGAGCTTCCCCCCGATGCCATGGGGCAAGAACCGGCCGTCCAGGAACTGCTCGGCTTGCTCGCCAGTCGCTTTACCGACTTCGGGCGGCGCCCGGACACCTTCCTCAGCAGCAATACGATCCTCTGCTACGACCCCGCCGATCTCAACGTGCGGGTGGCCCCGGACGTGTACCTGGCCTTCGGGGTGGACGCCCAGGCCATCCGGCCGCGCAAGCTGTACCTGCCGTGGGAGGTGGGCAAGCCGCCGGACTGGGCGCTGGAAGTGGCGTCGGCGAGCACGGCGCGGCAGGACGTGACGGAGAAGCGACGGATCTATGCCCGGATCGGCGTGCCGGAATACTGGCGGTTTGATCCGAAAGATGGGGACTATCACGGGCAGAAGCTGGCCGGGCAGAAGCTGGCCGGGGAGCAGTTGGTCAACGGGGTGTATCGGCCGCTGCCGCTGACCCGGGAACCGGACGGTATTCTGAAGGGCTACAGTCCGGTGCTGGGGTTGAGCTTGTGCTGGGAGGATAACCTGCCACTACTGTACGACCCGGCGACGGAGACGTACCTGGAGAGTGGGCGCGAGGTGGCGGCCGCCCGGGACGCCGCCGAGGCCCGTGCGACCGTCGAGCAGGCGGGGCGGCTGGTTGCCGAGGAGAGAATACGGCAGCTTGAGGCGGAGTTGCGCCGCCGGCAAGCCGATAGCTAGCCTGGCGCCTACCTACCCGCCCATTCTCACCCCGTCCCCTTTGGCCCCCCTACGAGGGGCGTTAGGCCACGTATTTCTGCTCAAGCTCGCGCCAACCCGGCACGTCCACGATCTCGTTGAAGGCGCCGAACGGGAGCAGCGTGCTGCCGGCAGTAGTGCCGGTGGTCTTGAGGCGCTTGGCTACCTCCTGCACGGCCGCCGCGGCGGCGTAGAGCGGCGAGAGCGGAAAGACCACCATCTTGAACCCCAGTTCTTCCAGTTCGGTGGCCGTCAGCACGGGGGTGACACCGCCCTCGATCATGTTGGCGAACAGTGGTGCGTCGGGGATGGCCCGCGCGATGGCCTGCAATTCCTCCAGCGACTGCGGTGCCTCGACAAAGACAATATCGGCGCCGGCATCGCGATACGCCTTCCCTCGCTCGATGGCGTCGTCCAAGCCGATGACGGCGCGGGCGTCGGTGCGGCCGATGAGCACCAGCCCGGAGTCGCCGCGCGCCGCCACGGCCGCGCGTATCTTCTGGACGTGCTCCTCGCGGGGGATGACCCGCTTACCTTCCATATGGCCGCACTTCTTCGGCCACTCCTGGTCTTCCAGGATGATCCCGGCAACGCCGGCCGCGACGCATTCCCGCACCGTCCGCACGACATTGAGCGGATTGCCGTAGCCCGTATCCATGTCCGCAATGACCGGAATAGACACGGCGGTAGCGATGTTGCGTACCCGGTCCAGCACTTCCGAAGCGGTCAGCAGACCGATGTCCGGCATCCCCAGCGTCGAGGCGGCCAGGCTATAGCCGGACGTAAAGACGACGTCGAAGCCGGCGTGCTCCATCAACCGGGCAGAGACAGCGTCGTATGAACCTGGCAAGACGATGATCCCCGGCGCCGCTAGCAGCTCGCGCACCCGTTGTGCTCCCGCATTCATCTGCATCCCTCCTCTGGTACCGGTAGTGAGATCATTAATGAGTGACGTAGCGCGCACACTCTACCATCCTGGTGCTGGGAGCCGGATGGTAAGCCACAGAGCAGATCACGCGACCTCACTCCTCCCGTCCCCGGGGCCCCTATGGCCCCCCGCTCCGCAGGGGGGCGGCGTGTTCCCTCCCCTGGAGCTTGCTCCGGGGGAGGGTGAGGGAGGGGGCCAGGCCGGGGGTGTGCTCTCCGGTAGGTGGCACTAGCTCGTTGGCAGCGGCAGCCAGCTCTCGGCGCCGATGGTAGTCGTGCCACCGTGGCCCGGGTAGACTTTCGTCGCTGCTGGTAGCTCCGCCAAGCGTGCGAGACTGTCCCGCAGCGCGCCGGGATCGCCGCCCGGCAGGTCGTAGCGACCGTAAGACCCGGCAAAGAGCGTATCGCCGCTAATCAGCAACGACCAAGCGGCGCTATAGAGGCAGATGCCCCCCGGCGTGTGGCCGGGCGTGTGCAGCACGGTGAAGGTGGTCGCGCCGACGTGGACGGTGTCGCCCTCCTTAAGTACACGGTCGGCGTGGCTCGGCGGAATATCCCACGGCAGCGATCCCAGCGCACCCGCCGGCCGGGCCAGCTGCGCGGCGTCGGCCGTATGGATCGCGATGGGCGCTCCGGTGGCTTGGGCCAGCGGCGCATTGTCCGCCACGTGATCCCAATGGCCGTGCGTATTGACGATCAGGACGATCTCGACTTGCAGCTCTCTGGCCGCGGCCAGGACCGGCGCGGTGGCGCCCAGCGCCGGATCAATCACCATGGCCGCCCGGGCCGTGCGATCCGCTACCAGCAGGACGTTGTTATCCAGCGGACCGACCACAATGGTCCGGACCAGCGGCGCGGCGTCATCAGGTTGATCGGAGGCCGTCATGTCGGTTCATTGCTCCGGAGCGAGAGTCTTACGATGGTAGGTTTTCGTGTGGGAGGCGGTTTGGACCTAACCCCCGGCCCCTTCCCTGGAGGGAAGGGGAGTCATGGCGGCGACCGGCCGCTGCTTCCTTCCAGGGTAGGCGGTCAGCCCGCCGGCCTTTAGCCCCTTCCCTTCAGGGAGGGGGTTGGGGGTAGGTACGCCGCTCCACACGAAAACCTACCCTTGTCAGTCCCTCACCCCCGGCCGCTCAGTCGCGCTCGTCCATCGGCTGCCACTTGCGGTCATAGGGTCCTACGTACACCGAGAGTGGCCGCATCAGCCGATTGCCGTGGAGTTGCTCGATCATATGCGCGGTCCAGCCGGCCGTCCGGCCGATGGCGAACATCGAGGTGAAGATTTCGGAAGGGATCCCCACGGTATGCAAGATCAATCCGGCGTACAGCTCCACGTTGGCGTAGAGGTCCCGGCCTGGTTTCACCTCGGCCAACACCTTGACCGTGGTCTGTTCGACGGCTTGCGTCAATTCGAGCAGGGTGCGCTCGCCGGTTGCTGCGGCCATCCGCTCCACGGCTGCGGTGAGCACCGCTGCCCGCGGATCGCGCACCTTATAGATACGGTGCCCAAAGCCCATGATCCGGCGACCCGCCGCCAACTCGGCCCGAACCCACGGCTCGGCCTGCTCGGGGGCACCGATCTCTTCGAGCATATGGAGCACGGGGCCAGGCACGCCGCCGTGTGCCGGTCCTTTCAACGCACAGATGGCCGCGGTCAAGGCGGAGACCATATCCGAGTTCGTCGAGATGACTACCCGGCCGGTGAAGGTGGAGGCATTGAGGCCGTGTTCGGCAATCACACTCAGGTAGGCATTGAAGCCGTCAATGCGTGCTTGCGATGGCTCTTCCCCTTCGAGCATGTACAGGAAGCCCGCGGCCAGTCCATACTCGGGCTTGGCGGGAACTGGCTCCTGACCGTTCTTGAGGCGCCAGGTGTGGGCGACGAGCGCCGGGATTTGCCCCTGCAACCGCGCGGCGCGCCGCCGGCTGGCATTGATGTCCAGACTGTCCACGTCGGGGTCGTCGAGCGACAACATGGCGGCCGCCATCCGCAGCATGTGCATCCCGCCGGTGTGCGGGGCCAATTCGCGCAGCGCGGCGATGGCCGCTGGTGGCAGCTCACGGGCGCGATTCATTTCGTCACGGAGCGTTGCGTACTCCTGGCGGTTGGGGAGCCGGCCATGCCACAACAGATACGTGACTTCCTCGAACGTAACCCGTCCGATCAACTCGCGAATATCGTAGCCCCGCAAGGTCAGCAGCCCGTTGGCGCCATCAACCTCAGCGATGTGCGTAGCTGCCGCTGTTACACCTTCCAGTCCCCGGGCTACTTGTGCTGTGGCGATGGCCTGCTCCGCAGTACGCATCCACTAACCTCTCAGTCCTGTTTTCTCGATACACTCCCGGCCCCATTGCGTGGCTACGCGGCAACTAGCCCGCTGTCAGCCAGGTACGGCGCTGTCCACAGGAGATTATAACGGGTGCCAGCGGCGCTGCCCGCTGCCGCCTGTCGCTCCGCGGCTTTGCTATCCTTGTAGCGACATTGGCAGGATGCGCCTGTGGCCGGCCTGGTGCCGTCTCGTGTAGCTGGTACTGGCGCACATCAAGGCAAACAACATGTGGCAATACTGGGGAATACGCTTGGCCCAGCGCCTCGCGGCTGTGCTGCCTGACCCCGCTCAGTATCGTCTCGCCGTGCTGGTGGGGGAGTTGATGTTCCACCTGTGGCGGGAGAAGAGCCGCGCTACGATTGAAAATGCCGCCCAGGTGCTCAACCTGCATCCGGGCGACCGTCGGGTACGGACCGTCGCGCGGCAATGCTTTCACAACTATGCGAAGTATCTGGTGGAATTTTTCCAGTTACCGTTTCGCACCCCGGCTGACTTGCAGGCAAAAGTCAGTCGGATGATCGGCTGGGAGCACATTGAGGCGGCGCTGGCACACGGCCGGGGCATTATCTACGTCACTATGCATTTCGGTAACTGGGACATTGGCGGGTCGGTTGTCGCGGCGCGTCATCCGATGTCGGTCGTCGCGGAGACTTTTCAGCCGGCGCGCTTGGATGCGCTGGTGCAAGAGACGCGCACTGCTCACGGGATGGCCACCATCCCCTTGGAGAACGCCGTCCGGAAGGTGCTCCGGGCGCTGCGGCGCAATGAGGTCGTAGGGCTTGTTATTGATCGGCCCGTCCACGAACAGGAAGGTGGTGTGCCGGTACGCCTCTTCGGCCGTGATACCCAGTGGCCGGGCGGCGCAGCGGCGCTCGCCATGAAGACCGGTGCCTTGGTCCTACCTGGCGGCTGCTGGCGCAATCCCGACGACACCTACTCGATCATGGTGGCCCCGCCGATCCGCTGTGAGACGACCGGCGACCGTGACGGTGATCTGCGGCGCAATATGCAGCGCATTGTGGATGCGCTGGAGCCGATCATTCGCCTACACCCGGATCAGTGGTATATGTTCCGTCGTATGTGGCCCGTGCCGGTCAACCGGCCTAGCGTCGCTTCGTTCTCGGAGCCTGTTCAGCGGTAGCCGGAAGGTGCCTCGTTGCGTCTCACCCCCCGGCCCCCTCTCCACACGTGGAGAGGGGGAGTCCGCTGGAGGCAGGTGGTTGCTGCCCTCCCCCGTGCGTCAGCACGGAAGAGGGCCAGGATGAGAAGGCGGCCGTGCTAGCGACAACGCTCTTCCGCCTGGGTATGACCATTGCCCCGTGGTTGCCCAGACAGCTTGCTTATGCCGGCGCCCGAGCCTTTGCGTCGCTCCTGACCATCTCCGGTGCAGCGGGGTTCCGAGCAGCTACAGCGAACCAAGCGGTTGTCCACGACCTCCCGGCTGCGGCCCCTGGCGTGCGTGCAGCGGCCCGCGGTGCGCTCCTACACCAAGCGCTGAACTACGTAGACCTCTTGCAGTTCGGGCGTATGCCGGCCGCTGCACTGCTCCAACGTATCGAGGTGTCGGGCTATGAGCATCTCCGGCAGGCCCACGCCGCCGGGCAGGGTGTGCTCATCATCAGCGGTCATATCGGCAATCTCGATGTAGTGGGACAAGTGCTTGCACTGCGTGGACATCGTGCCCTGGTCCCCGTCGAGCCTATCCGGCCGCCGCGCCTCTTCCGGTACGTCTCGGCTCTGCGCGCGCGCTATGGCCTGACCTTAGTACCGGCCGAAGCAGCGTTGCGGCCAGCGCTCCGGACCTTGCGGCAGGGAGGGATCGTCGTGCTGATCAACGATTGGGATCGGCTGGGCAACGGGGTCCCGGTCCGGTTCTTCGACCGCGAGACCCGTCTCCCGGCCGCCCCGGCGGTACTCCATCTCCGCACGGGAGCGCCGATTGTCCCCTGCTTCGTGCATCGCCGCCAGGGCGGCCGCTACGCTGCGTGGGCGGAGCCGCCCATCTATGTAGCGGCAACCGGCGACATCGAACGGGACATCCTTGCTATCATGCAGGGCGTCGCTGCGGCGCTTGAGGCTGCGATCAGGCGAGATCCGACGCAATGGGTGCTCTTTCACCCGGTCTGGCCCCCAGCCAAAGCCGGGTGTGAGCCGGGCCCCTCGGATCGCAGTCCAGCCGGCGAGTCCTGAGTAGGTAGTGGCTGCTCGGACACCGGGCAGCAGCGGTCGTTGGCCAGCCGAGGGGGGCGGCCCGTCTGCCCAGAGACTCCTGGGGCAGGACGCGACGGCAAACACCTCCTCCTTGCCATCGCCCGACCGCATTGGTTGCCGCGGGCGTGTCCAGCGATCACTATATGACGGAAGCACACGAGCGAGAGGGGCGACAAATGAGAGGGGCGGAAAACAAGTGGCGCGGCAAGAAACACCGTGAAACGTGGGGATAGCCGGCCAGGTCTAAGCAAGCGAGCGATGAAGATTGCGCTTGTGTCGCCGTATGACTACCCCTATCCGGGCGCTGTCACCGAGCATATCTCGTACCTAAACCGCCACTTCGAGCGGGCCGGGCATGAGGTCCGTATTCTGGCGCCCTCCTCCCATGACGACGTTGAGGAGCGGATGCAGCATGTGTATCGCGTCGGCAAGCGCATCATCGGGGTGCCGGCGAACCAGTCTATTGCCCGCATCACCCTCTCCCTGAACCTATCGCGCGCCGTCAAGCGTATCCTCGAGGCCGAGAACTTCGACATCATCCATTTGCACGAGCCATTGGTGCCGGCCCTAACACCCACCGTGCTGCGACGCTCGCACGCGGTCAACGTAGGCACGTTCCACGCCAGTCGCCAGAAGTATTTTGGATATTACTATGGTCGTCCTCTCCTAAAGCACTACATCCGGCGTATCCACGGCCGTATTTGCGTCTCTAATGCCGCGCGAGACTTCGTGAACCACTACTTCCCCGGAGACTATACGATTATTCCGAACGGTGTTGACGTAGATGCGTTTCGCGTGCAGCGGCCGCTTTTCCCGGAGTTGAACGATAGGAAGCTCAATATGCTCTTTGTGGGCCGACTGGAAAAGCGGAAGGGGCTGGTCCACCTGCTCCGTGCCTTGCCCTATGTGCGGCACCACTTCCCGGAGCTACGCCTGATCGTGGTGGGTGCCTTCGACGAAGAGGACATGAAGGAGCACCTGCAGATCGTCGAGGAGCTGGGCTTGCGCGATGTCGTCTTCAAGGGCTTTGTCTCGACGGAAGACAAGCTCCGCTACTACCAGATGTGCGACCTCTTCGTGTCTCCGGCGCTGGGGCGGGAAAGTCAGGGGATTGTCCTGCTGGAGGCCATGGCGGCCGGCAAACCGGTCATTGCCTCCGACATTGACGGGTATCGGGCCGTCTTGCGCCACGGCTTTGAAGGGCTACTGGTGCCTCCGGAGAGTCCGGCTGCGCTGGCCGTAGCCATTGTCCGCTTGCTCAGCGACCCGGCTTTGCGGGAGGAAATGGGGCGTCGGGCGCTGGCGCGAGCGCAAGGGTACGGCTGGCCCATCGTCGCTCGGCAGCTGCTCGACTTCTATGCGGAAACCATCGAACGGCAGCAACCGCGCCGCCTCCTGCCCCACACGGCCTTGCCGATTGTGTCGGATACCGCGTGACGGCACCAGGGTAAAGGGCGACATGACCGGGTGGCGGCAGACAATCCAACGGCGGACCCGTGCGGCAGCGGAGCAAGCCGTGGGGCCGCTGGCCCGCTGGGGTGTCTCGCCCAACCAGCTGACCGTCGCCGGCCTGCTGCTCAATGCCGGGGCCGGGGCCATACTGGCGCTCGGCTGGCTCGTGCCCGGTGGTCTCGCCGTGCTCGTCGCCAGTGCCTTCGACCTCTTCGACGGTGCCTTGGCGCGGGTCGCCGGCCGGGAGACGCGCTTCGGTGCGTTCTTCGACTCGACGCTGGACCGCTATTCGGAGGCCCTGCTGTTCTGCGGCTTGCTGGTGTGGTTCGCCCGCACCGGCCACTGGCTGGGCGCCGTCCTCTGCTACCTCTCGCTACTCGGTTCCCTGATGGTGAGCTATGCGCGCGCTCGCGCCGAGGGGCTGGGGCTGGAGTGTGAGGTCGGCTGGTTCCAGCGCCCGGAGCGGATGGTTGTGCTCGGCGGAGGCCTCCTGTTGCCTAGTCCCGGCCCCATGGTCAGTCTGATTATCCTCGCGGTGCTTTCCCAATACACCGTCATCCAGCGTATGATTCATGTGTATCGGCTGACGGCGGGCCGGGAACGGGGACAGTAGGAGGCGGATCCACCCCCAACCCCCTCCCTTGCAGGGAAGGGGCTAAAGGCCGTCGTGCCGCCCAGCTTCCCTGGAAGGGAGCGGCGACCGTTCGCCGCCAGGACTCCCCTTCCCTTCAGGGAAGGGGCCGGGGGTTAGGTCCTCGGTAGGGGTATCGAGCAGGTAAGAGCTACATGGACGACGATCAAGGAGCGCGGACCGCAACTGTCCACCGCACAACGGCCGAAACCGATGTCCGGGTCGCCCTGTGCCTCGACGGGAGCGGCGTGGTGACAGCGGAGACGGGCTTACCGTTTCTCGATCACATGCTGGCGCAGCTTGGTCGCCACGGCCTGTTCGACCTGACCGTGCGTGCTCGTGGCGATTTGGAAGTTGACGCGCACCACACTGTCGAGGACGTGGCCCTCACGCTGGGCCAAGCCTTCCACGAAGCGTTAGGAGCGCATCTGGGTATCAGGCGGATGGCTGATGCGCTCGTCCCGCTGGACGAGGCGCTCGCGCAGGTCGCCGTGGACCTCAGTGGCCGGGGATATGCGGTGTGCGACTTGGGGCTGCGCGGTCCGGCCACCGGCACAGTCGACTCCGATCTGTGGCGGCACTTCCTGGAATCGCTGACTCAAACCGGGCGCTTCACGCTCCACGTGCGGGTGCTGGCCGGACAGAATGACCACCACCGGCTGGAGGCGGCCTTCAAGGCGCTGGCCCGCGCGCTGGATAGGGCCACACAGCTCGATCCCCGGCGCCCGCCCCAAGTGCCGAGCACCAAGGGCAGCCTCACGGCCTAGTCACCTGGGGAGGAGCGTCCCTCCCCCCGCCCCGCGCCGCCCGTCATTCCGGCGCAAGCCGGAATCCACGTCCCCCGGCGGAGCGGGGCCGGGGGCAGCAGCGCCCCGCCGCCGCGACTCCCTCTCTGTGCAACCCGTTCTTGGCACTGCATCCACTCTGCGGTGCATGGTGGCGCCGGTGCTGCCGACAGCACCGGTCAAAGCCGATGCCTCCGCCACATCTAGCTCGCAACATCGCACGGGGAGACGCAATGGAGGGGCAGGTCGTGATTCGTTTATTGGTTGCCGTCGGCTGTGCTGGGACGCTTATCTGGGCGCGGTGGCGGCACGAGCGCGTGCGCTGGCTCGGTACGAGCGAGGGGCGGTCCCGGCCGGTATGGGCACAACCGGGACGAGTTACATGGAGCCTCTACTGGCTTGGTCTCACGACCAGCGCTGCCCTCGCCGCTCAAGCCGTAGCCAGCCTCGTGGCTCCCTGAGACTGTCCAGTGTGGCTCGCACAACGTCACTTCCGTCAAGCACGGTCACTATCCCGAACCGGTGCAGTTCCCGGTAGCCCACCATAACGCGCTCGACCTGCACCGCGGTACACGATACGCAGATAACGGCCTCCGGTTGCCGGCGCTGTGTAGCGAGACGGCCGGAGATGTTGCTTACCAGCACGTGCTCCAGCCGCGGGCCATTCCCGGCCTGGTCCTTGAGCAGCACCCAGAAGGAGTACTCCCAAGTATTCGTGCCCAAGACTAGCCCGATATGTCGGTACGGCTGCGCGTTGAGATAACGGATAGCGTCTCGATAGTCCGCACCGAATGGCCTGGTGGCGAAGTATTGATCCGTGTGCGCGGTGGAGAAGATGGAGTGTGGCCCATAGAGTGGTCGGGTTTCGTTGTAGCCGATCAGCACCAACGCCGAGACCAGCAGCGCCGCAGCCGCACCATGACCGATCCGGCGTGGCCAGCGCTGCGACAGCGCGATGCTCACGGCCGGCGCCCAGAGGACGAAGAGCGGTAGGTGCAGCCGGCTGTGCCACGGCTGCCACTTGAGCGTGAGGCAGAAGAGCAAGAAACCGGCCACCAGCACGCCCGCGTAGAGTAGCACCGGCGCGCTTCTGAGCGCGCCGCGCGAGCAGATCGCGACGAGGGCATACAGGATCAGGAGCAGGTGGAGCGGATTGCTGGCGATGTCCTCGTGCATATGAAACGGTTCGAGGCGGAACTGCTGACGCGCCGGCGTCGTCACCTGCTGCCAGGTGGTGCGCGGGTCGCTCGCTCCTATCCCGATAAGCGCGTGTGCCCGCTCCACCCACTGCGCTAACTGCTGCCCGATCTGCGCTCGGCCTGGCTCGGAGCCAACGGGCACGCTGGCGTGCAGGCTGGCGTTTCTGATGATGTTGGAGAGCAGCGTCGCCACACCGATGACCTCATTGGTATAGGAGGACGTGCTCGCTCCGCCCTGCCAGGCTAGTGGTGTGCCGTAGAGGTTAGTGTTCCGCAGCAAGTGGCCGAGATTGAGGGCGAGGGCGACGACGGCGATCAGGAAGAAATGTCGGCAGCAGCGCCAGCGCATGGATCGCCCGTAGCTGACCAGCAGCCACACCAGGAGCGGAGCGGCGAAGAGGTAGGCCGTGGCCTTCGTCAAGAGCGCCAGGCCCAGGCTTGCACCGACTGCTGCCGATACGCCCCAGCCGGGGCTGCGGATCGCTGCCAGGATGAAGTAGGCCAGACATACCAGCCAGAAGGTGACCACGTAGTCGTTTTGCGTGCTGGAGGCTTGCAGCATCCCCATCGGCAGCGTGGCAGCGACGACGCTCGCCAGCACCTGCCCCGCTCCCGCTGCACCGAGCCGTTGCGCCAGTAGGGAAACGCCGACCAAGCTCCCGACCATGCCGAGCCACTGCACCACGTTGAGGAGCCGGTCATTGCCGGCTAGGAGGTACAGGTGCGTGAGGATGAACTCGGCCCCGGGGGGAAAGTGGAGCTGTCGCGGAATGTGCGTCGGGTAGTGCGCGACGCTCTGGTTCTGGACCCAGTGCATCACACGGGGCAGGTGGTAGGTCATCGAGTCGTAGGTGTTCGGGGGCGCGACGATGGCCGTGAGGCCAGCGAGCACCACAATAGCCCCCAGGCCGCAGATCGAAAGCACGACCATACGCTCAGGAAGGCGGCCGGGCCTCACCCCCCGGCCCCCTCTCCACCTGGTGGAGAGGGGGAGTCGCGCGGCGACGGGGGTGCGGCGCCACGCGAGCAGGAGCACGCTCAACGCCGTGGCCGCAGCCACCCCCCAGAGTGCCACCAGCCACGGCCAGGTCAGTAGGCCGAACAGACTCAGGCCCTCGGTGAAGGCGGCGACGAGTGTGCCCCAGACGACGGCGCCGGCCAGCAGCGCTTCTCGCCAGCGGTGCCCCCCCCCGCTCAGGAGCGCGGCTTGACCGAAGCAGAGCACCAGTAGCGCGAGGCATACGGGCGGTAGGAGTGCGGCTGCGCTCATCGCCAGGCAGGATACAGTGGAGGAGCCGTCAGGAGCCGTCAGCCGTCAGCCGTCAGCCGTCAGCCGTCAGCTGTCAGCTTTCGGCCCGTGAGCGACTCCCGCCGCGTTTCCGGCGGTAGCGTAGACTGGATTGCTTGTGAACGTGTCGGCTGATGCCCAAGCTGTCGAGGCCGTGGTGCGGCGCTATTACGCTGCGTTAGAGGCCGGCATACCGCTCGCGCCGTTCTTTGATCTGGATGGACCTTGGCAGCCGGTGGTCAAGATCGGCACCGAGGCGGGTGAGTTCGACGTTGGCCGTGCCGCTGTCGCCGCTGTCCTGGCGAAGGTCGGCCGCGAGCTACAGGATAACCGCTTGGACTCGCGGCGGCTGTGCCTGCACGTGGCCGGTGACACGGCCTGGTTTGCCGACGAGGTGTGGTGGGCGGGCACGGCCCGCGGCGCGCCTTTTGCGGGCCTTACCCGCTGGAGTGGGGTGCTCCGCCGCCGGGAAGCGCAGTGGTGGTTTGTCCTGATGCACGTGTCCGAGCCGGTGGAGTGAGCGGCCGGCATCGCGCCTCACCCACCCGGCTGCCTCCGTCGGACTCCCCCTCTCTACATGGTGGAGAGGGGGCCGGGGGGTGAGGAGGTCCACCCTCCCAATCTCCATTGCTCCAGGTCGAAAGGGAACAGTCGAAGATGGGAACGCCACCGCTGCATCCTGACCGCGAGACCATCGTGGTGCTGGATTTCGGCTCGCAGTACAGTCGCTTGATTTGTCGGCGCGTGCGCGAGGCGCGGGTGTACGCCGAGTTGCTGCCGTGGAATGCCGCGGCGGAGACCATTCGGGCGTTGCGGCCCATCGGGGTGATCCTCTCCGGCGGCCCGGCCAGTGTGTATGAGGCCGAGGCCCCGACGGTGCCACCGCCGGTATTTGACCTTGGCGTTCCGATCTTGGGCATCTGCTACGGCATGCAGCTGCTGGCCCACCAGCTCGGGGGCAAGGTCGCCCCGGCGCCGCGTCGGGAGTATGGCGCGGCCACCATTCACGTGGCGGCAGCAGAGCAAGGCGGTGCCGACGTGGCGCGGCGGCTCTTCCGCGGGCTGCCCGCCGAGCTGCCGGTGTGGATGAGTCATGGTGACCATGTTGAAGAGCTACCCCCCGGCTTCCGCGTGCTGGCGCGGTCCGCCAACTCGCCCACAGCGGCGATGGCCGATGGCAAGGGGCGCGTGGGGCTGCAATTTCACCCCGAGGTCGTCCATACGCCGCAAGGGCAACAGCTCATCGAGAACTTCTGCTATGGCCTGTGTGGCGCTACGGGCGGCTGGACGGCCGGCTCGTTCATCGCCGAAGCGACCGAGCAAATCCGCCAGCGCGTGGGGGCCGGTCGGGTCGTCTGCGGCCTCTCCGGTGGCGTGGACTCGGCGGTGACGGCGGCGCTCGTCCACCGTGCTATCGGCGATCAGCTGACCTGCATCTTCGTAGACAACGGCCTGCTGCGCCGGAACGAGGCCGCGGATGTCGTGGAGACCTTTCAGCGCCATTTGGGGTTCGAGCTAGTGGTGGCGAACGCGGCGGATGAGTTTCTGCAGCATCTGCACGGTGTCACCGACCCGGAAAGCAAGCGCCGGATCATCGGCGAACGGTTTGTCCGCGTTTTCGAGCGGGTCGCCGGCAACTTGGGCACCGTCGAGTTCCTCGCCCAAGGCACCCTCTATCCCGATGTGATCGAGAGCGGTGGTGACGAGGCTAATGCCCTCACCCCGGCCCTCTCCGACGGGGAGCGAGGGGGCAACGAGGCGGCCGCGCGGATCAAGACGCACCACAACGTCGGCGGGCTGCCGCCCAACTTGCAGTTCTGGCTGATCGAGCCGCTGCGTTATCTCTTCAAGGATGAAGGGCGCGCCGTGGGCACGGAATTGGGGTTGCCGGAAGAGCTGGTTTGGCGCCATCCGTTCCCCGGGCCGGGGCTGGCCGTGCGCGTCGTCGGCGCCGTGACCGCCGAGCGGGTTGCGACGCTCCAGCAGGCGGATGCGATCTTCATCGAGGAAATCCGGGCGGCCGGTTGGTACCGGCGGCTCGGCCAGGCGTTCGCCGTGCTGACCCCGCTGCGGAGCACCGGCGTCATGGGGGACTTCCGCACCTACGGCCATCTCATCGCCCTGCGCGCCATCCTCACCAGCGATTATATGACCGCCGACTGGGCGCCCCTGCCCCACGACCTGCTCGGCCGGGTCGCCACGCGCATTGTCAACGAGGTGCCCGGCGTCAACCGCGTCGTCTACGACATCACCTCCAAGCCCCCCGCCACCGTCGAGTGGGAGTAGGCATACGATCAGAACCTCAGGAGCTAGGCCCGACGCCCGCTTGACTGTTCGGTCTCGACCCCTGCCATAGTGCGTGCGGAACGCATACATTCTCCGGTGGTGACATGGACAAGCAGCTCACAATTCGGGGTGTAGACACCTCACTCGATACTCATCTGCGCGCTGAGGCCCAACGACGCCGATTGAGCCTCAATCGCACCGTGCTCCAGCTTCTACGTGAGGCGATTGGGTTGGACACAGTGCCCCCCGTCCACTGGTGGTGCTGAGGCGCGAGCACGCTCCACCGATTTGGAACACCTTGCCGGCACATGGCCGCCGGCGGAAGCCGACGCGCTGGACCAAGCGCTCAAGTCCATGCGTCACCGCGCCCCCCGACTCTGTTGACATTTCCCAGTCATTCGACACTCCCCGGTCATTCCCGCGCAACTAGGAATCCAGGGCAGGACTCCCACCCCTGGCGGACAGGTGTAGGCCGCAGATCGGATGTTGGTGCTTGTTAGCCTGGCCTGGGTGAGCACTGGTACCTATATTGCGAGTGGGATCGTCAGAGAGCATGCAGTGCTAACACGGAGGAGGCCAGATGACTGAAACTCCGTCCAGGCATAGACTGCCAACGTTGTGGCGGTGGCTCCTGGGCGTGGATGTCCCTGTCACTGCCCTCTTCCTTGCCATAGCCCTATCGTATCTCCTAGGCACAGGTTGGCCGCTGCTTATCTTCCCTCTCGGTCTTGCCATTGGGCCAGGTATTATTGCCGGTTTTGGTGCAGTGTCACTTATAGTTGGACGCTACCTGGCTTATGCTGTCGCGGTAATGAGCCTCTTAGCGTGGGCTGTTGGTTACTGGTCGGTAGAGTCTGGCAATATACTCATAGAGCTATTGGTTGTACCTCTATTTCTTGTGCTCGGATTAGTCCTACCTGTGGGCGTCGGGGTTGCCCTCGGGATCGCAATAGCCCAATGGCGCATAGTTGGCGTTCGCGCCGTTCACCCATTGATGGTATATCTTGGAATTGCAGCGCTTGCTTGGCTCGTGCCATTTGGGGGAATAATCTGTTTGCCTTCACGCCACTCGGATGTCGCAATGGAGGCGAACTTCTGGCAACACCGGGAACAATTCGAGTAACTGGCTCGAATGTCGAATGAGGACACAAAAATGACCAGGATTGCAGATGATTTCACGAATCTCGAGTCAGATTCTGATCTTTTCTTCACCGAAAATAGGTGGAACCAGTATCGCAGCCTTTTTCAGAAAACAAGCCTCTCGGGAGGTCTAGTACGCCGCGATGATGACACGATTTTCTTCATCTATTGGGTATACGGATTAATTACTGGTGGAGAGAGAAAGGGATATGTGTACTCGAAGAAACCGCTGTAGCTCGTAGTTGATTCACTCGACGATATACCTATTCCTGTAGAGGAATATAAACCCATCTATAAGCAGATTACTGAAAACTGGTACATGTACTACGAGTTGGGTGATTAGGCATCGTACAGTGCTAACCTAGACACTTTGTAGCGTGTCTCTTGGCGCGGTGCGGCGAGCATCTTGTCAGCATCAGGATTAGCGGGATTTGAGGATTGACAGGATTGATCGGGCGCTTATCTTGCTCATCCTTCCATCCTAATAATCCTGATGCTGACAATCCCCCGGCCGGCTAGTCTCCAAGCATGCCATCCTCAGTACCGCGCCGTCTCGTCTCCATACCAAGTCGTAGCCGGCAGCGCATAGGTGGTCGTGATCGGTGGCTCCAGGCCGGCCCCGGCCCGCACCAGCAGCGCCAGCATCGTGACGAAATCGTCGTGGCCTTGGTGATCGGGGACAAAGAAGGTCAGTTGGCCGCTCGCGCGCGGCAGCATGCGCGCTGCCCCTACCTGCCGCCACAGCTCCGCCTGCTCGGCCGAATGGTCCGGCTGCCAGATCAGCAAGCGCGCGGCGTTGACCGCTGCGAGGAGGTCGTAGCCGAGACGCGATTTCGTCGCTGCCGTGAACACAAGCGGCTCGACCACGGTCGGCCCTAGTGCCCGGCGCAGGCGCGTGGCGAGGTCGGCTCCCAGCCCCGTGGCATCCACGACCACCCGCCGGCAGCGCCACACCTCGCCCAACAGGTGCGCCAGACGCGCATACTGCTCGTGGAGCGGCCGGTTAGTCCACCAGTAGACCTCGACCAGCCGTAGCTGCACCTCGTCGTCGGTGCGCGTGACGGCGGCGATACCGACGACCGTGCTGTCTCGCCTCGCTGATGACTGGTCACTGACCACTGGCGACTGACCACTGTCCGCGGTGAGAGTGGCGCCAGCGACATCTATCGCGGCGACGTATTCCTCCCCGTCGTCCGGTGTGGGCTGGCGAGCGTGCGTCCCCTGCAAGAGCAAGCGTTGCTCGGGGCTGAAGAGGGCGCTCCGGTCGGCGACGGTCTGCAAGAGGTACTGGGTGCGGATCAGCGGGTGTTGGGCGCCCAAGCGTTCGATCTCGTGCTCGACAAATTGGCGGTAGGCCGGCATGGCCGCAGCCCCAACCGTCCAGGGAAACTCGAAATGGCGCCGCTCGCCGCCGGCCTGCTGGGCGGCCAAGTTGTGTTGGCGAGCCTGTTCGAGCAGCGTGTCGCCGGTCCAGGCCGTGCCGTACAAGACCACGACCGCATTGTGGACCGCCGCCATCGGGAGGAACTCACGTTGAAACTTCTCTGGATCAACGTCCTGCGCTTCATCCACCTCCAGCAGCAGTGAGGCGGTGGCGCCGACCACGTGGGCGCTCGGTTGTGCCGAATAGAAGGTGGCCCTGGCCCGCCCCAGGGTCAGCGCCTGGCGCTCCTGCCGGATACCCTGGGCGCGATGCAGGGGATTGTCGAGCATCTCGCGGAGCCGGGTGAAGCTCGTCACGCCCTGGGGATGCCAGGTCGGCGCCGCTTTGATGATCGTACCGCCGCGCTGCGCTTGGCGAGTCAGCAGATAGGCCTCGACGACGGCGCTGACCTGGTTCTTGCCCATCTGCCGCGCCATCATCACCGTCCACAGACCCCCGCGCTGGCTCGCCAGCACAGCGGCCACGATGGCGCGAGCTACCGTCAGCTGATACAGCCTGAGCGGGCGTCCGAGCACATGCCGGGCAAAGCGACCAACGTCGGAAAGCAGCCAGCCCAGGGTACGGTCATGGTGACGCGCCGGCTTGACTGGCATAGGATTGTGCGGATGCCCGGCCCGGTCGGCACACTCCGATGGAGCTATGGTGGTGCCGACCAGGCCGGGCAGAGCGAGCAGTCAGGTGTGCGTATCAGGCCATATTGGGGAAGCCGGGCCTGACCACAACGGTGGACGCCAGGCCGGCGCTACCTGGCTACCTACGACCGCCGGCATCTCTTGAGCCAGGCAGATGGTATCAGGATGCGGTTCGGGGTTGAAGTAGCTACTCTAGGTGCGATCATCACCGACAAGCCGTAGGCGTTCGCCGTTCGCTAACGCACGGCAGCGCGACGCCTGAACCGGCGCCGCACGGACGCGAGGCCGGGGAGTCCCAAAGCGCCCCGCAGGCCCCAGAACACGGCGAGCAGACCAACCATTCCCCAGACGACGGCCCAGACGACAGCCGGGATCGGAGTGATGCTCGCAGCCAGCCGCGCATCGTTGTGTACGTCTGTCGCGGTGGTGATGGCGAAGAGCGTCTGGAGATCGCCGAGTGCGGCCAGGCACAGCTGCAGGGCCAGCAGCGCGCAGATGACCTGGAGGCTCCGCCGACCCAACCACTTTGCTGCGGCTGCGGCCAAGGCCGCCAGGCCGAGCAAGGCCAGCACCGCGTCAAAATCGGTCCGAGACCACACGATGGCTACGAGCGGCAGCAAGACGGCATGCGCGACCAGCACCCCGCGCAGCAGGCCCGGCCGGCCTAAGCTGCGTAACCACAGGGCGCCGGTGACGGCACTCCCCAAGTAGCCCGCAGCGGCGATGGCGAGGGACCATCCCCCGGCAATCAACGCCGCGCCGCCGCCAAACCCGCCGGCCACAAGCTCGATGCCGGCTACCTGCCCGCCGGTCAGCAGGGCCACCAGCGCGTGCCAGACCTCGTGGACGACGGTGGCGTAGGGGCGTACCGGCAGCAGCGCAATGCTTCCGAACGGAACCAGCCACAGCGCGGCGCTCAGGCCGGTACCCGTCCAAGCGGCGGCTCGGCCCGACAGAGCAGTTGACACCGGTACCTCCTCCCCCTGACGGCTGCACAACCCTTCACTAGCGTAGACCGGCCCCGGAGCGCACGAGTTTCAGGGGCCGCATCCCCACCACCGTCAGCGGATAGTGCGGCGGCCATGTGGCGCTCTTCCCGCCGCCGCGCCGCCGCGCTCGGCTCCGGCAGATTGTGCCGCCGGCTAGCGATTCCAGGCGCTCCCCGCGGCGCACTGATCGAAACCTATGGTTTTCCTTAATCAAAAACTAGGGTTTTCCCTAATGCAAGACTAGGGTTTTCCTTAAGGTCTCGCCTGCGCCGGGGCACTAGAGTCTATTGAGTACCTAGCCGGAGCACGAGACATGGTTGTTGATCGCGGCGACTCGCACAGTGACGTTGAGCAGGTCCTGGGTGCTCTGCGCGAGCGTCTCCAGGATCCAGGGCACCACCCGGTAGATGTGCCGATCATCTGCGTATTGACTAGGTTCGGCCTACGTAGCGCGCGCCACCTCATACCTACATACCTTGAGTATCGTCGCATCATGCGAGAAGCGGCCCAGACGCGCACGCCTGGGCTGCTGCGTTCCGCCTTCCTTATCGAGCTGCCCCGAACGTGCTTCAGCCTCTCCATCTGGGCGGGTGAGGAGGCCATTCCCCATTTCGGTACCAACGTAATCTCGCATGTCGCTGCCGGCAACGCAGTGTTTGGCCGGCTAGCTGTTGCTGAAGACGGTGGGCCGGAGATTTGGTCCACGAGATGGCAGCTTACCTCCGTCAGCAACAACCTCAACTGGGAGGGGTTGAACCTACGCGAGCTGATCGTGCGTATGAGCACCTAACTTGGAGTGGAGGGGATATGTCTGGCGAGACAGCACTCCGCACGTTGAGCCACATTGCGCTCGCGGCCCAGTTCAGCCTGGGGATTGTCTTTCTGCTCTCGGCCGTGCCCAAGCTACGCCGGCCGCGACTTTTCGCCTGGGGCGTGGTCGCCTACGACATATTGCCGGAAAAGGTGTCATACGTGTTTGCCCTCGCGCTCATCCCCCTGGAGCTTTTCCTTGCCATCACGTTTCTCACCGGCTGGCTGATGAGTATAGCGCTGGCGCTCGCCACCCTGCTCCTGGTGGTCTTTACTGTAGCGGTGGGGATCAACCTGCGGCGCGGGCGGTTGGTGGACTGTGGCTGCTTTGGCGCGGGCAGCGAGCCTATCTCGACTCGGAGTGTTGCCCGCCTGTTCCTGCTGCTGACAGTGGTCCTGCTGCTCGCCGCTCTCCGAGCAACGGGGAGCGCAGTACCGCTCACTCTCGATCTCGCCTCGTTGACTAATCCAGTCACGTTCGCCTATCTGCTACAAGCGGCAATGCTTGCGACGTTCCTTATCTTGCTAGGGGTCTGGATGCTGAGGCTACCCGAGTTGGTCCTTTTCGTGCGGCGCTAAGGCCGATGTGTACCTTGCGCGAAGACAGCGGGGACAAGAAGGAGAGAGCAGATGATGCCCGATGTAGCACTCCCGTTCTATCTTTCCTATGCCGCACTGTGGGTCCTGGTGATCTTCCACAGCCTGCTCTTGCTGGGCGTTGTACGGATGATCCACCAGTTACCGCAATCTCGTGGGAACACAGAGTCACGAACAGCCAGCAGGAACGGACACTTGAGTACCGGTGATGAGGCGCCGCAGTTCAGTGCCGTTGATCTTGAGGACGCCCCGGTGAGTAGCGCTGATCTGGCCGGCCGGCCGGCGGCTCTGTTGTTTGTATCCCCTACCTGCCCATCCTGCGTCGTGACCCTCTACGAGATGGAAGCCATCAGTCAGAAGACAGAAGGGCGCGTGATCGTCGTCTGCCGCGCGACGAGCGACGAGTGCGCCGCGCTCGCCAAACGGCACGGGTACAAGTTCCGCACGGTGGCCGACGCTGATGATGCGATCAGCAAGGTCTTCGGCGTTACTAACAACCCGACGGCAGTGCTGATGGATGAGCACGGTCGTATTGAGTCCCATGGATACCCTCACCGCACTGAAGAGATGGAGGAGCTGCTCCTGAAGGAGTCCGGCGTAAGTGCTGATGACCAAACGAGGAGGTAGCTCAGGATGGTCAAGCTAGACGTTGTGACACCTGAGCGGGCGGGTGTCGGCCCAGCCGTCATGTCGCGCAGACTGCGGGGCATTGCTCTAGTCGTGCCAGCTGTCGCGCTGCTGGCGAGCGTGGCTGCTATGTCCGCCGACTATCGGTTCGGGCTTTTGGGGATGGCGCTCATCCTGGGGTGGGTCCAGTTCGTCGGGTTGTGAGGGGCATCGCTCGTTGGAGCGTTGACGCCTCTCGTGCAGAGGCCAGGGATACCGAGAGAATGGCTCGTCAACGTTGCGGCTTACTCCGTCGCTGGTGGCGTGACGAGCCTCGCTGTGGGCGCCCTACTCGGCTGGCTGGGGCGTGCCCTCTTGCCGGAACCGATCAGCCGGACCGGCTTACTGGTTGCCGTCGTGGTTGGGATTATCGCCATCGCACGGGAGTTAGGCTGGATCGTCCTACCGTTGCCGCAGCTCAGGCGGCAGACGCAACGGACCTGGGCCATGCGCTTCCCGAGTACGGTGACAGCAGTCCTCTGGGGCCTTGATCTGGGCTTGTTCTTCACGACCTGGTTTACGTTTGCCGGTGACTGGCTGCTCGTCATCGTCGCAATCATCACGCGAGATCCTGCATACGGAGCAGTTCTGTTCAGCGCGTATTGGCTCGGCCGGGTCCTCTCGGTGTGGTTTGCCCCACTACTGTCACAGGACGCGCGTGCCACTCCGCAGCTCATGGATAGCATTAGAGTGCATCGTGGTGGGTTCCAGCGGCTTCATGCAGTAGGGCTGGCCTGGGGCATCACCGTGCTCATCATTTGGCTCGCCCAGGGAACGCCGGCGTGAGACCAAGCGTCTGGATGTCGAAGACCGGAAAGGAGGTGAGGACAGTCCTCAGTGGTGCTTGACTACTTAACAGCAGTTCAGACGACAGGAGGCCTAAGATGTCTACAGAACGGCTAGTTGGCAGTTTGGCCGAACAGATGGACCGGAGGGGGCTGGGCAAGCTGGGAGCCAGCACCCTTGCTGCTGTGGCGGGGCTTATGAGGCTTGTTCAGCGTGCTTCTGCTGAGAGCCACCCCTGCAATCTGTGTCCTCCTGGCGATCAGGGCACCTGCAGTAATTGTCAATGCGTTTGGTGCTGGGTTGGTGTGCAGGACGGGAACCAGGTTGACTGCTGTGAGTGCTATGGGCATGGCCGACCATGCGATGGTTTCTGCGAAGGTGTGATCTGCTCGTGGGTTAGGGACTACTAGACATGACGTGGAGGCCCGGAGCGTGGTGTGTTGAGCCATGCAGCCCCTCTCTGTAGAGAGGAGTAATAGTGATGTCTCGGGTGGCCAGGAGGCCGTATCTCACCGGCAGTGCGGCTCTGCTGGGGGGTATTCTGGCGGCCGCGTGCGACCGCTCTGAGGCACGCCGCCGGCCACCGGACGTCGCCGGCGGCAGCACTCCGACACCACACCTGCAACCCGGGCGTCCCATCGTCCCGGCGCCAGCCAAAGGGACCGTCACGCTGCCCATCCTCGTCCAACTAGAGTGGATGAGCGCACACCGGGACATCCTCCGAGACCTCGCAATTCGGTTCACCGACCAGCATCCGCACCTGCGAATCAAATGGCAGCAACGGCCCTGGCGCACAGTGGCAAACGGCCTCGAGCGGGAGCGGGGTGTCAGAATGGCCGCTGCCGGCCAGTTGGGAGCCGTGATCGCAGACCACACCGCGATCATTGCCGTACTGGTCGCGGCGCGGGCGCTGCTCGGGCTGAACCGCCTGATCGCCCGCGACCGGTACCCGCTTGCCGATTACTGGCCCGCCGCGGTGCAGGCATTACAGTGGCAGGGGGACCACTTCGGCTTGCAGACCGCAGTGGTCCCTACCGTCCTGTATTACAACCCGGTCTTGGTCACCGCCGCCGGGGTGACGGTCCCCACCCAGCCGTGGACGTGGACGCAGTTCCTGGCCGTAGCCCAGCAGTTGACCGCGCGACCGGTGTTCGGCTTTGCCTTGAGTGAGCATCGGGCGGCGGATATCTTACCGTGGCTCTGGAGCTACGGTGGCCGCATGGTGAATGCGGACTTCCGGGCGAGCATGATCGCGCAACCGGAAGCGCTGGATGCGCTCCAGTGGCTACTCGACCTCACCTTTGTCCATCGGGTCTCGCCACAGGCGGCGGACTTGCAGCGGGCAGGAACACAGAGCAGCTTGGCTCTTCTCATGCAGCGACGGCAGCTTGGGATGCTCTATGGCACCTGGCACAGCAAGTCTCTCCTTGCAAAATGGTACGGCCAAGCGCCCTATGCGGTGGCGGAACCACCTACCGGCCCACAGCAGGCC
This sequence comes from Chloroflexota bacterium, assembly GCA_965238265.1. GTDB lineage: Bacteria > Chloroflexota > UBA11872 > UBA12225 > JAJDUF01 > JAJDUF01. Next base: position 1,258,410 of record OZ250185.1, read on the forward strand.
GCCACGAGCTTGGGCGAGGCGCAGGCTTTTTCATTGCAGTCTTTTTCCATCGTCAAGGATTCCGGCAATGATGATGGGGCTTGGACTTTCCTCAGTTGGTGGACCAGTCGGGACACGCAGCAGGTGTTTCATGCCAGCCGGAGCGGTGAGGCATACGCAGGGGTGCCGGCCCGGCGGTCGCTGGTTGATGAGCAGCCGACCCGCTACGCCGCGGGGACGGTAGCGGCCCTCGCCAGTGCGCGGGCCGCCCCGCTGCACCCGACTTGGCGCGAGCTGGTGCGTGCTTTCGATGCCGGGCTGGCACCGCTCTGGGAAAGCAAGCAGGACGTGGCCTCAGCGATGACCGCGGTGGCCCAGCAGCAGAATGCGATCCTGGATAGGTGGTGGCAGAAACAACGCGGATCGCCGTAGCCCCGCGATGCCGGCCTCTATCAATAGCACGGCGCTCAGGCCGGTCCCCGTCCAGGCTGCGGCCCGGCCCGACAGAGCAGTTGACACCGGCACCTCCTCCCCCTGGCGGCTGCACAACCCTTCACTAGGGTAGATCGGCCCCAGCGAGCGCGAGTTTCAGGGGCGTGGCCCCTACCACTGTACCGGCGGTCAGTGTTGAGCGCAGCCTACCGACACCAATTTTGGACTCGTTCCAAAAACCTCTTGACAAGGGCCTTGTTGCGGTGTATGTTGAACACGACCGATGATTATAGAACTCGTTCTATAATTCCAGACAGGCACGACGGAGCCTGACTGGCGACCTGTGCAAGCGAGGTGGCCATGCCGACAAACGTAGCAGAGCCGGGCCGCACGACGAAGGGCGAGCAGACGCGGGCGCTGATCCTCCGCACGGCCCTCGATCTCTTCCGTGAGCATGGCTATGAAGACACCACGATGCGCCTCATTGCTCAAGAGGCTGGCGTCGCCCTCGGCAACATCTACTACTACTTCCGCTCCAAGGAGCACCTGATCCAAGGGTTCTATGCGCTCACGCTCGACGAGCACGTCGCCGCGGCCCGGCCGGTGCTCGCACAAGAAACCGACTTGCGAGCGCGGCTGTTGGGTGTGATGCGCGCCAAGATCGAGACCTCGGAGCCGTATCATCGCTTCTCCGGCATCCTCTTCAAGAGCGCCGCCGACCCCAGCAGTCCGCTCAGTCCCTTCAGCCCCGAGTCGCACCCGGTCCGGCAGGCCAGCACGGCCCTGTTTGCCGAAGTGCTCACCGGCTCCAAGACCCGCGTTCCCGACGACCTGCAAGCCGAGCTGCCCAACCTGCTGTGGCTCTACCACATGGGCATCATCCTGTTCTGGCTGCACGACAGCTCGCCGCGGCGCGTGCGGACCTACCGCCTCATCGAGCACACGGTCGAGTTGATCGCGCGGGTCATTGGGCTGGCGAGCGTGCCCCTGCTGCGTCCCATTCGCACGCGGATGCTGCGACTCCTGGCCGACTTACGCCAGGACACGTCGTAACGCCCGTGCCGGCGTGCTGCATCAGATGGGGGACTTACGCAGCGTGGGGCGTCCATGCTGAACTTGGGCAGCTTGTAGCCCAGAGGGGAGGAAATCATGCCGTTGAGAGCCGTCCTCGTCACTCCGGCCCGACGCTTTATTGCCAATCGTGTGGGCCTCGGGTACCAGATTCCCTTGGGGTTGGTGTTCATCGGCGGGCCGTTGCTCGATGCCGGCCACGCGGTACGCCTGATTGACAATGATGCCTACGGCTGGGATGACCACCGCCTCGCCGACGAGGTGGCCGACTTCCGACCGGACTGCGTGCTGCTGGGCCACACCGGCTCGACCGCTGCCCATGCCACCTCGCTGGCGACGGCGCGGGCGATCAGGCGCCGGCTGCCCGACGTGCGGATCGTCTACGGCGGCGTGTTCCCGTCGTATGCCGCCGAGCACTCGCTCCAAGCGTGCTCCGCCCTCGATGTCGTGGTGCGTGGTGAAGGCGAAGCCAGCTGTGTGGAGTTGCTCGCCGCGTGGGAGCAGGGCACGAGTCTGGAGCAGGTGGACGGGATTACCTGGCGCGACGGTCATGCGATCCGCACGAATCGCTCGCGCCGGCCGATCCGGTGCTTGGACGCCCACCGTCCCGGCTGGGAGCTGGTGGATTGGCCGCGCTACACGCTGTTCGGGGTGGGGCGCTCGGCCGGGATGCAGCTCAGTCGGGGCTGCCCGCTCACGTGTACCTACTGCGGCCAGTGGATGTTCTGGAAGCAGTGGCGCCATCGCAGTCCGGAGAACTTTGTGGCGGAGCTACGCACGCTGGCCGAGCAATATGGCGTGAAGATCGTCTGGATGGCGGACGAGAACTTCGCCGCCAGCCGCGAGGTGGTGCTTGCAGTCTTGCAGCGGCTCATCGCCGCCGACCTCGGGCTGTCGCTCAACATCAACATGACCGCGGCCGACGTTGTGCGCGACGCCGATATTCTCCCTCTCTACAAGGCCGCCGGCGTGGACTACGTGGTGATGGGAGTGGAAACGCTCAACGACGCGGTAGCCACCGCCATTCGTAAGAACAACCCTTTCGCCGTCTCTCGTGAGGCCGTCCGGCTGCTGCGCCAGCACAAGATTATCAGCCTGACCAACATCATCTACGGGCTGGAAGACGAGACCGTCGGCACGCTGCTCACCAAGTTCCGCCAGCTTTGCCAGCTCGACTCCGATATTCTCAACGCCGTCTATCTGACGCCCCATTTCTGGACCGCCGACGGTCGCGCCACCGATCCGCACGACATCATCCAGACCGATATGTCCCGCTGGACCTACCGTAACCAGGTCATTGCGCTACCGCGGCTCGCTCCGTGGCTGCTCTTTGCCGGCGTCAAGCTCACCGAGGGCCTGTTCCACCTGCGTCCGCGCGCATTGAAGCGCCTCTTCTGGGGCAGCGACCGGCGCGTGCGCCGCATTCTGCGCTCGTCATTGGCAGTGGGGGTGCGCGTCGTCCTCGCGGAGGTGGCGCAGTTCCTGTTCGCGACGGAGTTCTCGCCGCGCGGTGCGCTCGACCGTATTCCCGGCGCTCCGGAGCGCCGCCCGCGCCCGATCCGCCGCCCCTCACCTTCCGGACGACTGAAGAGACGGGAGCCGGTGATGGCGGCCGGTGTGGGTACGGCTATCCAGGCCGGTTGAGGGCCTACGGCTGGAGGGCGGTCAGCAGTCCGAGCAAGGCACCAGAAGGGAGACGGAGGCGATGCGCACGATTATTACGGGTGGGTCGGGCCTGATCGGTCGCGCCCTGACCGAGGACCTGACCGCGGACGGACACGAGGTCATTATCTTGAGTCGCCGGCCGGAGCGAGTGCGGGGTTTGCCCCCCGGCGCCCGCGCCGTCTGGTGGGACGGCCGCACGCCCGAGGGCTGGCAGGAGTACGTTGACGAGAGCGACGCCATTGTCAATCTCACGGGTACACGTATCGCCCCCTGGCCATGGACGGCTGCTCGCAAGCGGCAGATTTTCGATAGCCGCGTGCGTTCCGGCGAAGCTGTCACCCAGGCCGTCGAGGATGCCGGCAAGCGGCCCCGGGTGGTCGTGCAGGCGTCGGGCGTCGGCTTCTACGGTCCGCGCGGCGACGAAGCCATTGACGAGGATGCAAAACCGGGCGATGATTTCCTGGCGCAGGTCTGTATCGCCTGGGAAGCCACCGCCGAACCCTTGGAAGCGCTCGGTGTGCGGCGGGTGCTCATTCGCACCGGACACGTCTTGAGCCGGACCGGTGGGTTGCTGCCCTACGTCGCCCTGCCCTACCGGCTGTGGCTCGGAGGTCCGCTGGGCAACGGTCGTCAGGGGCAGCCCTGGATTCACATCGCCGATCACGTCGCTGCCGTCCGCTGGCTCATCGAGCACGAGGAGGCAACCGGAGCCTTCAACCTGGTGGCGCCGCAGCGCCTGACCAATGCCAGCATGAGCCGCGCCCTTGGTCAGGCGCTCGGACGGCCCGCCTTGGTGACCGTCCCGGCTTTTGTGCTGCGCCTCATCTGGGGCGAGGCGGCTACTATCCTGCTGGACGGGCAGCACGCGGTCCCGGCGCGGTTGCAAGCGTTGGGGTTCTCGTTCCGCTTTCCCACTGCCGAGGCGGCATTGAGCGATCTCTTGGGCTGAGGCCGCTGGCCTCGCCACCTACGAACGGACGCGGTGTGCAAGACGCGGACAGAAAGGAGCAGGAGCGATGCCACGTTGGCGCAAGGCGCTCATTAATCCGGAGACAACGGCCCTGCAGGACCGCCCGTTGGACAGTGACCGGCGCGCCCTCCGGGTGCATGTCTCCGGTTTGGTCTGCGAGACCATCTGAGCGCAGCGGACGATGGCGGCCCTGGCAGGGCTGCCCCAGGTCGAGGCGGTGGCCTTCGAGCGCCGGGACGACAGCTTCACCGTGCGCTATCGCGGAGAAGCGCTCCGGCTGGGACCGGTAGCCGCGGCGGTACAGACGGCCGTCGTCGGCAAACCGATCCGCCGGTTGCTCGACCGGCTGCGCCGGGTAGTAGCCGGCCAGCCTACGAGGAGGTAGCAGCACCCTTACGTATTGACGTAAACGGCAACAGGGTAAGGAAGGAGACACGACATGCGAACGATCATTACCGGCGGATCGGGCCTCATCGGTCGCGCGCTGGCGGTGGAGCTGGCTGCTGCCGAGCACGAGGTCATTATCTTGAGCCGGGCGCCCGGATGGGTCAGCGGCCTGCCCGCGGGGGCGCGAGCCGTCCGCTGGGACGGCCGTACCACCGAGGGCTGGCAGGACGTGGCCGACGGCGCCGCTGCCATCGTCAACCTGGCCGGAGAGGGCATCGCCACCGGACGGTGGACGGCAGCGCGGAAGCAGCGCATCGCCGAGAGCCGCCGGCAAGCGGGCGTGGCCGTGGTGCAGGCCGTGGCAGCTGCGGCAACCAAGCCCAAGGTCGTCATCCAGGCTTCCGCCGTCGGCTACTACGGTCCGCGTGGTGACGAGACGATTACCGAGGTGGCAGCAGCGGGTACGGATTTCCTCGCGCAAGTGTGCGTGCCTTGGGAGGCCTCGACGGAGCCGGTGGAGCAGTTGGGTGTTCGTCGGGTGGTCATCCGGACCGGCATTGTCCTTAGCCGTGACGGCGGCGCCCTGCCGCGCATGATGCTGCCCTTTCGGCTGTTCGCCGGTGGGCCGCTCGGCAGCGGGCGCCAGGGATTTCCCTGGATTCACAACGCCGACGAGGTGAGCGCCATTCGCTGGCTGATCGAGCGCGAGGACGCGAGCGGGCCATTCAACCTCGCGGCGCCGGAGACGCTGACCAATGCCGAGTTCAGTCGAGTGCTGGGCCGGGTCATGCGGCGGCCGTCCTTCATGCCGACGCCCGGCTTTGCTCTGCAGCTCGTCTTGGGCGAGCTGGCCACGCTGCTGCTCGACGGACAGCGCCAGGTGCCCCGGCGGCTGCTGGACCTGGGCTTTACCTTCCGCTTTCCCACTGCGGAGGCGGCGCTGCGCGACCTGCTGGCCTGAGGGACACGCAGCGTGCCTTACCCCCCGGGCCCCTCTCCACTATGTGGAGAGGGGGAGTGCGGCGGCCGGCCGGCGGCCACTGTAGGGGCAACCCTTGTGGTTGCCCGCGCTAATACCCTCGAAGCCAGAGTGCCCGCAAGGGACGACCCTACGGCGGATGCCCTCACAGGCTCCCCCCATCACCCTACCCCTGTCAGGAGTCCGCTCCCGGCTCCCTGGCACATGATGGTGCAGACGGAACGTGTCATCTTCTCCGCGCAGTGTGTAGACTGATGCCGGCGAGAGCGTAGCTGCCGGCGGCGAAGGAGTTCGGGACCATGCTTGGCGAGTTAGCGGCAGGTGAAGTCGGGCAGTTTCAGGAAGCGTTGGTTGAGGCGAACTATTCTCTGACCACCGATCGCTTTCTGCAGCTCCTCCGGGATGGCCAGCGGCCAGCGGCCCTGGTCCGCGATGCCCTCGATGCTGCGGCGCCGTTTCTCACGGTGCCCTCCCACGTCATGGTCAACCCGCAGGGCGAGTTCATGGGCGTGAACTACGACCACTGCGTGCTGGGGCTGCGGGCCTCGCACCGGATGGTGCCGTATCTGCCACGTGACCACCAGATGCTCTCGATGGCGCAGGCCATCTGGTACATGCCCCAGGGCCTCGACGTGTGGGATCAGTTGCTCTGCGAGTTCCCCGGTCACTACGCCCGCGACGACAAGCACTGTGGCGACCAGCCGGGCGGGCGCACGCCGGACGGCCGCGACCGCTTTGACGGTCCCACCTGGGCCGCCCCCAAACAATGGTTCCAGACGGACCATACCCCTATCGTGGACGGCACGGTACCCGACCGGCTCAATCGGTTCGCTGCCAGCATCATGGAGGGTGATAAGCAGACGGCCTATCAGCTCGCGCTGGGGCTACACGCCGAGCCGGACCCGGCCGTGCGCCGCCAGCTCGAGTCGCAGTTGCTCTTCTGCGGAATCATTGACCTCCAGGAGACGCTCCTCGGCGGGCGCAAGATGCAGAACATCGGGCACAAGGCGCTGCGGGCGCGGGCGCTCGTCCATCTCGCCGAGGTGATCGGCTGGGAGCACGCCAGCGCGCTGCTCTACTGCGTGGTGCCGGACATCGCGACGATGCCGCGGCTCTACACGCTCTTCGACCTCTCGACGCAGACGCTGGGCATGAATTTTCGCCAGGACCTCTACACGCTCAAGCAGCGGAACGCCCAGCCGATGACCGATGCGGAGCGCGATGCCTTCGTAGATCTCATTCTGCACGCCGGAGCGCGCGAGGTAACGGAGCACATCACCGCGCTGCTGCGCCAGGGGAAAGCGCTGATTCAGATTTCGGATACGATCACCGCCGCCTTTGCCAAGCACGTCGTTGACGACATCTGGAGCCGGCGCAGCTTCTTCCAGTCCGGCCACGCCTACGACTACAGCAATGTGGTCAGCTTCTGGCTACGGAACTACGACCACCCACACCAGGCCAAGGCGCCGTACTTCCAGGGCCTTTTCATCAACGATGTCATCAAGGTCAATAAGCAGTTCCCCCAGGACCCTGCCAGCGAGGTCTACCTCGGCGACTGGCGCGAGCACAAGACTTGGGCCGATGGCTTCACCGTCAGCGAGTGCTTGGGCCGGTTGATCGCGGCCGTGGAGGATGTGGACGCAGCCCGTGCCGAAGCGCTCACCCGGTCGTACCTGGAGCGCACATCCGAGCGCCGGTCACTCATGGAGGCGCTCGCTATCTGCTCCAGCAAGTTCCAGAACGACCCCCATCAACAGCGCAACGCGGCCACCTCTATCGAGGAGTGGGAGCTTACCACGGCGCCCAAGTACCGCGATACGATCCTCATTGCTTGGGCGAAGTACATCGCTGGCTGCATCAAGCGCACCACGGCCCTCGACTGTACGCGCCTTTTCGAAGAGCGGTTGGGGAAGAACAACGGCAGCACGGTGATTGCGGCCAGCCCGCGGCAAGAACGCGATCAGGGTGTCATGGGCATGACGCTGGCCAAGCCGGCGGACGATGCCTAACGATGATGGACGGCCCGCGATCCCTCCATAGGGACGAGTGGGAGCAGCTCAACACCGTTGTCGAGACGGTCTTCCGTCCGCGGATGTTCGAGCAGTATCCCCAGCTCTTCAACGAGGCCAACCGCGACAATCTGCGCGCGGTCGCGGCGGATGGCAAAGTCGTCTCGCACGTGGGCATGATCGAGCGCCCGGCCTCGCTGCTCGGCTGTTCGATCCAGGTTTGCTGTATCGGTGGGGTAGCCACCCTGCCGGACTATCGTGAGCGCGGCTACGCCTCGGCGGCGTTTGCCGATGCCGTCGCTAAGGCGCGGGCCGATGGTATGGACCTCATGCTGATCTCCGGTGGGCGGGGCCTCTATCTGCGTGCGGGCAGCCGTAGGGTGGGTCAGGATCGGGAATTCGTCGTCACGCCGGCCGCCGCGCCGCGCTTGCAGGCCACCACCACCGGCATCCGGGTAGCAGCGGTTACCGGCGAGCATGTCCCCCTGCTCCGGGACCTCTACGCCGGAGAAGCGGTCCGGTTTGTACGCTGGCGGGAAGACTGGCAGATGGCCTTCGACTGCAAGTACGTCATGAACCGGCCTACGGATTTCCACCTTATCTACCGTGGCGCCGCCCCGGTGGCCTATCTGCTCCTCCAGCCGCCGCGGCCGGGCACCTCGAATACCGGATCGGGGTCCGGCACAGGTGCCGAGCCTTGGCCCGTCGCCGAATTCGCCGGCGACCGCGCGGCGCTGGTCTGTGCGCTCGGCCAGCTGGCCGGTGAGCACAGCATCGCGCTGCGTGTTCACGTGCTCCGTGCGGATACTGTGCTCGGCGGGTTGCTCGGCGGGGCGGCGGTGCCCGCCAATCCGGCGCCCACATCCGGCACGCTGCTGGTCATCAACTTCGTGCAGCTCATGGAGCGGATGCGCCCATTGCTGGCCGAGCGGCTGGGTGCCGAGACGGCGCAGCAGCTCGCTTTCCACGCCGAAGATGACCGCTTCACCATTGCCAAGGGGGCGGAGGGGCTTACAGTGAGCGGTCTGGGCGACTTGGCACTGTATCTGTTCGGCTCGCACAATAATGACGAGGCCGTCGAGCCGGTCGGCTCATCCGCGCTGGCAGCGCAGCTGGACCAGGCGCTTCCGTTTCCTGCGTTGTGGTATGGCCTCTCATACGTCTGATCGGGCCTCACCCCGTCTGCCTGCGACGGACTCCCCCTCCGGACGGGCGCAGCATGTTGCGCCCCTACGTGTAGAAAGAGGGCCGGGGGGTGAGGTGGCCTACCTCCTTCCTTTCTCCAGCGGCAAGCAGACGGCCATCCTGCTCCAGGCCCAGCGCACGACTATCGGCCGCGCGGCCGATTGCGAGGTCGTCCTCGATGACCCTCGTGTGTCTCGGCAGCACGCGACCATCACCAGCGATGGCCGGCAGTACCGCGTGCGCGACGCCGGCAGCCTCAACGGTACGTTCGTCAATGGTCGGCGGCTGCTCGCCAACACCGCGACCCGGCTACACGCCGGCGACGAGCTACGCTTTGCCAGTCTCCGGTTTCGCTTCCTCAGCAGGCCAGCGGGCCAGCCGCACCGGCCTCTGACCGGCAAGTCTGCACAACCCGATGAAGGCCAAGGGCACGACGCCAGGTCGGCACCACCTATTCCCTCACTGGATCGTGCAGACCTGGCACGTGGTGGCACGGACTTGGTGAGTCATCCCGACCGCCTGCGTTTCGATGACGTAGCCGCCGAGGTCTACGTAGGCGCTGGCCGCGTCGCCTTGGCCCCAAAGGAGTACGCGCTGCTCCGCGTATTGTGGCAACGCGCTGGGCAAGTCTGCTCGAAAGAATGCCTGGCACAGGCCGTCTGGCCGGAGTATCAGGGAATAGTCAGCGATGCCAGCATTGAGTCCACCGTCAGTCGGCTCCGCCGCAAACTTGCCGCTGCCGGTGGTCGCCGGGCATGGGTGCAAACAGTGCCGCGGCGGGGCTACCGCTTGGTCGGTGACGGGGGTTAGGTGCAGTACCGGCCCCTACAGCTCGATAATGGCCCGCCCCAGGATTTCGCCGCGGGCGAGTGCCGCGAACCCCTCGTTGATTTCCTCCAACCGATAGCGCTGCGTCACGAGGGCCGTGAGGTCCAGATGGCCGTCTCGGAACCACCGGAGGAACAGTGGGAAGTCGCGGTCCGGGACGCTGGAGCCGCCCACCGAACCGAGATACGTCCGCTGACCGAAGAGGACTTGCCCCATTTCCAGGGCCACAGGCTCCACCGGGAGGCCAACCAAGACGGCGGTGCCGCCGCGGGCGCCACCCCAGACCCCGTACTTGGTCGCGGCCAGCGTCTGCTGCACGGTCACAGTCGCACCGATGCAATCGAAGGCAAAATCCACGCCGCCCTCCGTGAGGTCGTGAATTCGCTCTACGGGGTCGTCAGCCGCGGCATTCACGCCGATTGTGGCGCCGAACCGCTTGGCGAACGCGAGCTTTTCCTCCGCCACGTCCACCGCGATGATCGGCGCGGCCCCAATGACCGCCGCGGCTGCAATCGCCGACAGCCCTACGCCGCCGACTCCGAAGATGGCGACACTCTGCCCCGCCTGGACCCCGGCGGTGTTGCGGACGGCGCCCGCGCCGGTCATCACCGGACAGCCGATGATGGCCGTGACATCGGTGGGCATATCGTCCGGTAGCGGCACGACGTACTGCTCGTCCGCGATGACGTTATCGGCAAAGGTGAACATAAATGTCCGCCCAGTCGTCACCACCGTGCCGTTGGGGAGGGTGTACCACATCCGCTCCGGGGTATGGTCGGCACTAGCGAGGTCCCGCGGCAGCCAGGTCGTCATCACGCGGTCACCTTCCTTGACGTGCTTGACCTGCGCTCCCGTGGCCAGCACAACCCCGGTGGACTCGTGACCGAGCAGTTGAGCACTGTTCCGGGGGCTAGGACTGCGGATTTGGTGCAGCTGCGAGTGGCACAGCCCAGTTGCGAACTGCTGCACCACTACCTGATATGGGCTAGGGTCGGGCAGTTGGAGGTCCATCAAGCGCAGCGTGGGCTCATCTTGTGGTAGCACGACTACCCGGGCCGGTGTAGGCATGGCGAGGCCTCCTCTCCGTTGGCGGAAAGCATACGGTTAGCAAGGTCGCTAGGCAATGCTCTCGCCTCAACTCCCGCTCCCGCTCCCCCTGAGAGATGGATTGATGGTGAGGGCAGCCGGAGGTGAGGCCGGCCGCGCTTCCCGGCGGCGCCAGGTGCGTGCGCTATAATCGCCCGATACCCGCGCGCTGCCCCGAGACTCACCATGACGACCACGGCCCCGGCGCCCGCCACCACCATGCTGCCCTACCACCGGCAGGGCACCATTGACTACGCCCGCCTCGCCTTCGATCCCCACAAACTGGCCCTCAAGCCTGACGCGATGGATCAAGAACAGCCCGTCCACGAAATCCTCGGCCTCCTCGCCAGTCGGTTCACCGACTTCGGTCAGCGCCCCGATACTTTCCTCAGCAGCAACACGATCATCTGCTACGACCCCGCTGACCTCAATATCCGCGTCTCCCCGGACGTGTACTTGGCTTTCGGGGTGGACGCTCAAGCCATCCGGCCGCGCAAGCTCTACCTGCCCTGGGAGGTAGGTAAGCCGCCGGACTGGGTGCTGGAGATCGGCTCGGCCAGCACCGGACGGGAGGACGTGGGTCGGAAGCGGGACATCTATGCGCACATTGGCGTCCCGGAATACTGGCGCTTCGATCCGAGTAAGGAGAGTGAGTATCACGGGCAGCGGCTGGCCGGGGGCCGGCTGGTGGAGGGGGAGTACCAGCCCATTGAGCTGACTACGGCGCCGGACGGCCTCCTGAAGGGCTATAGCGAGATGTTGGCGTTGAGCCTGTGCTGGGATAATGGCTGGCCGCGGTTCTACGACCCGGCCACGGACACCTACCTGACCAACTGGCGGCAGGAACGGGCTGCTCGCCAGGCGGAGCGCGACGCCTATGAAGCCCGTGCCGCTGTCGAGCAGGCTGGCCGGCTGACGGAACGAGCCGCCCGGCTGGCTGCCGAGGCGGAGCGCGATGCTGTCCGGTCGGAAAACGAGCGGCTCCGGGAGCAGCTCCGCCGCCGGCAAGCGGAAAGTTAGCCCTACCCCTCCCGCGCCGGTGCTGGCCGGTGATAGGGAACGCTTTTGCGCGGATACTGCGCTCTATGCTGTGGACCTATCGCGGCGAAGAGCCAGCGTCATCGCAACGGCGGTCGCGGCCGTGATCGCCGCCATCGGCCCCCATAGGGCGTCCTCGGCCCTGGCCGCATAGATGAAACCACCGATGAGTCCCAGGCCGAGCAGGCCGGTTTCGAGGCTGCTACGGATCAGTTTGGCCGCCAGGTACGTACAGACGAGGATGTTGAGCGCTATCCATGTCCAGGAGAACGGCGCCGGGGTCTAGCCGAGGCCGGGGAGCGCTATCAGCGCGTAGCCGGACCAGGATTGCGGGAACAGATCGAAGGCGAGATGAACGGCAACTCCGACGCTCACGCTCATCGCAAACCAACGCCGCGGTAGTGACTGACTGCTCGACACCCAGGCGAAAAGAATGATGGGGAGGAGCGGTCCGTGGGTGATGATTGAGCGGTGTAGCAGGAAGCCGATCCGCTGGTCAATGTCCGGTAGCTCTAAGCCCAGCGGCAGTCCAACGACAAGCGCGATCAGGGGCGGCAAATACCTCACCTTGGCCCTCACAGAGCGTACTGGCCGACCTGCTGTATCCCACGCAGCGCATGTCAGTACGGAGTGCAGTGGCATAACTACAGCACATGTGAGCGCGGGGCCTCGTAGCCACAGTCCAAAGCGCCAGATGGTGAGATGTGATGAGTAGAGAACACATCAATGCATACAATCCACGCATCCAACAGGCTCTCGTTGAGCTAAAGGCGATGGTGAGGGAGCGATGGCCCGCGGCGAGCTTTGAGGTGTCACAAGGCGAAGACCCGGAGGGCATTTACCTTGATACCACCGTGGACATCGAGGACACCGACGAAGTAATGGACGTGGTGACTGACCGGTTACTGGAGTTGCAGGTCGAGGAAGGTCTGCCGATCTATGTCATCGCCGGTCGTCCGCTAGAGAGAGTACTTGCGTACATGCGATCAGAACCGACGGCGAAGCATGAACTGGTGAGGAGCGCCAGCACCAACCCGTAAGCAGGGTCGCCAGCCAATGCCCTCGCCTCATCAGGAGGAGCGAGAAGGAGTAGCGTGTGCAGTATGGGATCTATGTGCCAACCTTTGGGGATTACAGTAACCTCGCTACTTTGGCAGAGCTGGCCCGCGATGCCGAAACAGCGGGCTGGGACGGGTTCTTCCTCTGGGATCACATCGTGTGGCCTACGCCCTGGCCCGGGCGAGGCGGTGGTCCGTCAGATCCGTGGCTCGCATTGGCGGTCATTGCGACAAGCACTGAACGTATCCGACTTGGACCGCTGGTCACACCGATCTCGCGCCGCCGTCCTTGGAAACTGGCGCGCGAGACGGTAACCCTCGACCACCTCTCCGGCGGCCGCCTGATCCTGGGCGTCGGTCTCGGTTACTTTCAGGACGAGGAGTTCGCAGCACTCGGCGAAGTGGCCGATCCCAAAGAGCGCGCCACCAGGCTGGATGAAGGACTGGAGGTGCTCACTGGCCTCTGGACCGGTGAGCCGTTCAGCTACAGTGGGAAGCACTACCAAATCAAAGGAGCGCAGTTCTTGCCGCGCCCCGTCCAGTCGCCGCGTATCCCCATCTGGGTGGCAGGTGCCTGGCCGAACAAGGCACCACTCCGCCGGGCTGCACGGTGGGACGGGGTTTTTCCAATAAACCGTGACGCAGTAGAGGAGGGACTACGGCCTGAGGAGATGGAAGCAGTCGCGGCTTACGTGAGGAGTCACCGCACCCGCGACGAGCCTTTTGACGTGGCTGTCGGCGGCTGGACGCCGGGCCGCGCTGTCTCCGAAGCTGCTGAGATTGTAGCCCCCTATGCTGCTGCTGGCTGTACTTGGTGGCTGGAAGACCTCAACCCGTGGCGCGGCTCCCTAGAGGAGAACCGCGCACGTGTACGCCGCGGCCCGCCGAAGGTCTCGCTGCGGTGCCTCTGAAAGCCTCCATGCTAGGACACCTGGCGCCACGATGGACAAAACTGCGGCTGCGCTGTAGCCATGCGCCTAGAGCGGGTACTGGCCGACCTGCTCGAACAGCCGCTCAAAGCGCGCGACGTTATCCCAGTTGATCTCGATACCGAGGCCGGGTCGGTCGGGCACCGCCGTTGTGCCGCCCTCCATGTCTATCAGCCTCTCCACCAGCACGTCCTCGACGAATAGCTCGTGCATGACCTGGTGGCCGTCGGTCAGGTTGGGGATCGTAGCAAGGACCTGCAAGGCTGCCAGCGTGGAGATGCCCGATTCGCCGATCACGCCATGGCGGTTGAGCGCCAGCCCACCGGCAGCGGCAACGGCAGCCGCCTTTTTGAGCGGGAGCAGACCGCCGGTTTCGTGGAAGCCCAGCACGATCACGTCGCTCGCCTGGCGCCGGATGACTTCGAGCACGTCGTAGTCGGTGAACACCGCTTGGTCGAGCGCGATAGGTACGTCTACCTGCTGTCGCAGGGCTACCGCGCCGTCGAGATCGTAGAACACGAGCGGTTGCTCGACCCAATCGAGGCCCAATGGGGCCAGCAGCCGGATCATCCGTACTGCGGTGAGCCGGTCCCAGGCCTCGTTTGCATCAATCCGTAGGCGCGGCCCATCGCCTACCGCCTCGCGCACGGCCTGCACGGCGGCGTAGTCTCGCTGCTCGTCTACCCCGACCTTCATGTACAGGACATCAAAGCCGCGTGCGACGTACCGTTGCGCGTCGGCAGCGAGCGCCTCTGGCTCATCCCCTTGCAGAAAGCCGAACCAGGGAATCTCTTCACGTACCTTCCCGCCCAGCAGGTTATAGACCGGTTGCTGCAGCGCCTTGCCGCAGATGTCCCAGAGTGCCATTTCGACGCCGGCGAACGCCTGATGCGCGAACCGGCGCTGGTTACTCCAGGCCCCGCGCCGCAGCATCTGCCCTAGGAGGTGCTCGATGCGGAACGGGTCTGCGCCGAGGAGCAGATGCCCGACGCCGTGGATCGCAGCGGCCGTCGCGATGGCTGACCGCGAGCCGCAGGCATCGCCGTAGCCGACGATGCTCTCGTCAGTATGCACCTCGACCAGCACGTTGTTGGTGCCCTCCGGCGCACCAGGCGACCAGACGTAGGGGCTGTGGTGCGGGATAGCGAGCGTGTGCGTCCTAATCTCCGTGATCTTCATGTGCTTTCCCGTGCTGCTGTCTTTGCCATACCGGCCTTATTCCCCGTCATTTCCACCCCATCCCCGTCATTCCCGCGCACGCGGGAATCCAGGCGCCCGCCCGGCGACCGGTGGCCCCTTCCCTTTAGGGAGGGGGTTGGGGGTAGGTCCGATCTGCCGCCTCGTAGACGACCGCGCCGGCTTTCAGCACGGCAAGCGGCCGGCGCAGCGCCTCCAGATCGGCCAGGGGGTCAGCGGCGAGCAGCACCAGATCGGCTGCGTAGCCCGCCGCGACCCGACCGCGGCGGGAGAGGCCCAGTTGCTCGGCGCCGTCGCTGGTAACTGTGCGTAACGCCTCGGCATTCGAGAGGCCCTGTGACGTGAAGGCCATGATCTCATCGAGCAGCACGTCGAATGGCGTGTGGGTCGCGCCGCAATCGGTGCCGCCCACGATGCTCAGGCCCAGGCGATGGAAGGGGCCGACGTTGGTCAGGCGGGCCTCCAGCCGCTCGATGGCGGTGGGGTCGTCGGGGTTCGCGGCCTCACCGACCTGACGGAAGTGCCGTGCCGTGAGGAAGCCACCGTAGACGGTCGGGCAGACGGCGATGCCGCTATCGCGCATGCGACAGGCCAAGTCTATGTCCACCCGCGTGCGACCTTGCGGATCAAGGAAGCTCGCGTGCTCGATCATGTCGAGGCCGGCTTCAACCACCCGCTCGATAGCCGCCGTGGCGTGGCAATGCGCCGTGACCTTGATCCCGTTGGCATGCGCGACCTCGCGCGCTGCCCGCATCACCTCCAGCGGTAGCTCGGCGCGGTGCGGCAGCGTACCCGGCGTCAGCCCCCCGCCCGAGGCCATCAGCTTGACCCACTGGGCACCCCCCGCGATCTGCTGCTCGATACGCTGCCGAGCTTCGGCCGGCGAGGCCACCTCACCGCCGAAGAAGTGGCAATGACCCTGCGGGCGGCAGAGCGCTGCCCCGCTGCTGACGAGGTGTGGCCCGACGACGTGCCCCGCCGCGACCTCGGCTTGCAGCTGCGTCATCAGTGCGGCGGGTGCGCCCACGTCGCGCACGGTCGTAATCCCGGCCCGGATCGCCACGCCGAGGTTGTGGTGGGCAACGGCGAGGTGTTGCTCGTCGCTCGCCGCCAGGTAGTCCAGCCGCGGCGTGCCGCTGGCGTTGAGAAAGCAATGCACGTGCGCGTCAATCAGCCCCGGTGCCAGGTAGCGTCCGCTCCCGTCGAGAATTGGCCCGGACCAGGAAGGCGCGACAGCCGGGATGTCGCGGATCCGCCCGTCCTCGATGACCACCGCGCGCGGGCCATGCACGCAGCCCTGGACCACGTCAACGAGCGATACATCGCGGATGAGCAGTGCCGTCCCCATTGCCGTTGTCATGCCTGTGCCGGACCCCGAGCCGGTACTGTGGAAGATACCCTCTCCGAGCGACACCTGGCCAGTGACAACCGCAGCGATGCCATGAACGCAGCCGCAGTGATACAATCAAGATTGGCGAGTACCCACCTACAAAATTGTATGGAGGCCGAACAGCGCCAGCGGCCAGCGGTACGCCGGCTGACACTGTACCACCAGCCCGAGGTAGCCGAGTGTCCTCAAGGGGAAGGTGTAGCATGGACTGGTTAATCGAGGTCGCAGGCGCCATATCAGGCTGGTTATTGGGAGCCGGAGGCGCTGTATTGGACTGGTTCATCAAACAAGGATTAGCTGGATGGGGTGCAGCCGCCACAGGAGTTTCAGCGGTTTTTGCTTATCGCCAATACAGAGAAAAACAGTATGGACTGAGTGAGGGAGAGTGGGACATACTGAAATCCTTGTGTCAATATCGAGTCGGATTCTTCCCCTGGTACGACAATTGGCCTACCTATATGGTCGATAAATTGGAGGTGTGTTTAGAATCCGATTTGCGATCCAATGAATATCGAAACAAGCTGGAATCTTATCCGCCAGACGCGCGTCACGCAATGCTGAATATGACCGTGACTACTTACACCACAATCGTTCAGCCTCGTCCTATGAATATACTACGAAATTCACCCCGTATTGATCTACTATTGACTGCCCGTATAGAAGATCAAAACAGCGTTTCCCTTGCCCCAAGCCGAAGACGTATTAGAATAAACCGGTTGCTTGTATCCGAAAGATATAGGAAGTATTGCCGCAGTCTTGAGAATAGAGAGTATCTATCTCGCATCAGTGAGACAAAGAGTGTTGAAAAGTATGAGCTAACCGGCGATGGAGAACGTTTTGTGCAAAAGCAATTGAAGCGTATCGCGAAACAGGAATACGGGTGTGGTTTCGTGGATGAAGTAAAGATGATAGATGCCCATAATATAAGCTGGCATGAGCTAAAGCCAGGAGCAGTTGTGCCGGAATTTCTGGAGCATCTCGCTGAAGTCTCCGACGGTGTAGAGTTCCCGGAAGTCAGGGGAGACAACAATCCTTGTGACATTGGTCTCTTGATAAGTGCTCCGAAAGATCAAGTCGATGTCGAGAAGATCAAGAGCATGGTGGGTCACCTTGTTTACCTGGAGGTGAGAAATCGAACTGTTCACCTGGCCTCAAGCAGAAAGGACCGCAATGTACTCGCGCGCCTGGTGTATTTCCGTGTTCGTGAAATGAAGCCGGTGTACGACGATAGGGGCACAGTGAAGATTGATATGTGGTTCGGAGGGCCAGCATATTCCGGGGTTCCACGTGCAGATATAGCTGATGGCCAACGCCACCGCCTGTCGGAGAGTGATCTGGAGCAAAAGAAGAAGGAGATAGAAGAAAAGCACTATCCTAAAGGCTCTCTGGTTTTACCAAAGAGTATAGTCGGAGAGGTGATGGAAGATCATTACAAGCATTTACAGCAGTTGATGTTCCCTGAGAAACGACTATCTCGTTACAGACGCCGAGTGTCAGAGGCGCGGAGCCGCCGGTGGAGTCGTCTGAAACATCTTGCAAAGAGAGACAAGGATGATTGACACGAACCTCGTGCGAACTGCCGTCTGCCGGCCCTGACCGCCGCAGCGCCGCCGGCCCGTGCTATAGTGTGCCGCCGGCTATCCTTATGTTGTAACCGTGCCCGCTGTGAGGCCGCCAATGACTGCCACCACCACCCTCACGCCTCCACCCGCCGGCAAGTACGCGCATGTTGTGCCGCTACCCGCCCCGCCCAAGGCTCCCGATGCCATGCAACAGTCCCCCTACGTCACCCGGGCGTACTTGATCCTCGACAACTACTTCCACCGGCGGCCCGACGCGCTGGTCGCGAGCGACGGCTATCTCTGCTACGACACCCGTGACCGCTCCCGCTGGGTCCGGCCGGACTGCGTGGTCGCGTTCGGCGTGGACCCAGACGCGATCTTTGCTCGCAACGGCTACGTGATTAGCGAGGTCGGCAAGCCGCCGGACTTTGTGCTGGAAGTGGCCTCGGAGAGCACGGGGCGGCGGGATTACACCGCCAAGCGTGCTGTCTATGCCGAGTACGGCGTCGCCGAATACTGGCGCTTCGACCGCAGCGGCGGCCAGTACCACGACCGGCCGTTCAGCGGCGACCGCCTAGTCAACGGCCGGTACGAGCCACTCCCGCTGGACACCGGCGCGGACGGGGTGATCCGGGGCTACAGCCCGGTGCTGGGGCTGGAGCTACACTGGAGTACCGGCCAGTTGCGGTTCTACGACCCGGCAGCGAGGGACTATCTCCCCGACTTGGCCGAAGCCATGGCCCAGCGGGATGCCGCCGAGGCAGAACAGGCCGGGCAGGCCGACCTCCAGGCCGAAAACGAACGCCTCCGCGCCCAGCTCCGCCGCCTGCAACCCGACTAAGCGAGAGCAGAGCAATCCGCCGACTCTCGCCACCAGCGGCTACGGTCCGGCCGGTTCGCGCTGTGGCGACTCGACCGTGCATTCGGGCAGCGCACGCAGAAAGGCCTCCGGGCCAAAGGGCGCATACACGGCCAAGAGCAATAGCTCCCCCTCGCCCGCATTGACCGTCGAGTGATAGGCGGCGGTGGGGATGTGGACCAGCACCCCCGGCCCCACCTCCCGCGTGACCGGCTCGCCGTCTACCTCCACCATCTGCTCGCCCGTGCCCTTGATGATGTAGAGAATCTCCTCACTGTCGGGGTGATTATGTCGAGCGTGGCCCTGGCCCGGTTGCAGCCTGACCACCCCGGCGCTAAACCGTTCCGCGGCGGTCACGCGCGGTTCCGACAGCCAGTTGAGACTGCCCCAAGCGAAGCGCTGCGTCTCGACGTCGGCAGCTTCGACGAAGGTGAGCTTCCGGGCTGCGCTCACAATCCACCTCCTGGGCTGGGCTAATCGGCCATAGCGCACCGAGAATGATACCGGCTTGGCAGACTCCCCCTCTCCACATGGTGGAGAGGGGGCCGGGGGGTGAGGCCAGTACGGTACACTCTTGCCGTCGTGTATAACAACCTGGCTGAGGAGGTAGATTCGTGGTCATTCGTATTGGCATGATTGGCGCCGGATTCATTGCGCGCTTGCACGCTACCGCCCTGCGGAGCCTCGGACCGGACGCCGCCCAGATCGTCGGCGTTGCGGCGCGCACCGATGGGCCGCGCGAGGCGTTCGCCAGCGAGTTCGGCATTCGAGACACCTATGCCGACTATCGTCAGCTGTTGGAGCGTGCGGACGTGGATGCCGTTGACCTCTGCGTGCCCAACCATCTCCACCACCCGATGACCGTCGCGGCGGCCCAAGCCGGCAAGCATGTCTACTGCGAGAAGCCGCTGACGGGCTACTTTGGGCGCGGCGAGGCGGCAGATCAGGTGTCCAAGACGCCCCGCGAGGTCATGTTGCGCGAGACGCTGACCGACGCCGATGAGATGCTGGCCGCGTGCGCCGCCAGCGGCGTCCAGCTCTGCTACGGCGAAGATTGGGTCTATGCGCCGGTCCTCGAAAAGGCCCGCCGCCTGGTCCAGGTCAGCAGCTCGCCGATCATGGAGCTACGCGGCGAGGAGAGCCACAACGGCTCGCACGCCGACTACGCCAAGCGCTGGGCCACCAGCGGCGGCGGCGCGCTCTTGCGTCTCGGCGTGCATCCGATTGGCGCCGCGTTGCAGCTCAAGCGCTGGGAAGGTCAGCTGCGGCAGGGGCGGCCCATTCGCGCCGCCGCGGTGACGGCCGAGGTCGCGACGCTCACGGACATCGGCGGCGTCCCGCGTGGCGAGGGCTCGTGGCTCGTCACCGACTGGGTAGACGTGGAGAACTGGTCCACCACGATCATCCATTTCGAGGACGGCTCGCGCGGCGTCTTCATTGCCTCCGACAACATCCTGGGCGGCATTGTCAACTACCTGGAGCTGACGCTGGCGCACGGGCGCATCAAGTGCAACATGACGCCCAACAATATGTGCGAGGCCTACGCCCCCGATGGCACGGTCTGGGGCGATGAGTACATCACAGAGAAGATTCAGACGAGCGCCGGATGGACGTATCCTAGCCCCGACGAGGACTGGGTGCGCGGGTTTCCGCACGAGCTGGCCGATTTCGTGGCGGCGACGCGGGACAATCGGCCGCCGCTGTCGGATGGCGAGCTGGGCCGCGATTGCGTCGAAGTGATCTATGCCGCCTATCTCGCCGCCGAGCGCGGCGCGCGCGTCAACCTACCCTTCAAGGCAAGCTGAACGGCCATCAGCTATCAGCCGTCGGCGAGGGAGCCGGGGGGTGAGATAAGAAAGCGAGTGCGATGATGCCACCGACAGAAGGACGACGCATCTACTTTCCGGAGGTCCGCCGAGCGGTCTGGGAGCGGTTCCCACTGCCGCAGCCGTCCGAGCTACAGCCCGACCAGGTGTTGCTCCGCGCCGTGGCGAGCGCGGTGAGCGCCGGCACGGAAATCGCGGTCTACAGCGGCACGCACATCACCTACTCCCTGTCGTCCTCCCAGGCGGGGCAGCCACGGCCGATGTCGGGTGTGCCGGCGCGCCCCGGCTATGCCTTTGCCGGCACGGTCGCGGCCGTGGGCAGCGCTGTCAGCACGGTCAAGCCAGGCGACCGGGTTGGCTGCTCGGTTGGACACGCCGACTGGGCCGTCGTTGGCGAAACCGGGCAGGATGCCGCCAAGCCCCAACGAGAACCCAGCCTTATCCTCATCCCGGACGGCGTGACGTTCGAGCAAGCGGCCCTCGCGCGTCTCTTTGCCATCCCCATGGTCGGTGTCCGGCACGCGGAGATCAGGCTCGGCGAGCGCGTAGCGGTGTTCGGTCAGGGCCTCATCGGGCAGATGGCCGGACAGGTCGCCCTGGCGAACGGTGCCGGCACACTCATCGCCGTTGACCTCTGGGATCAGCGGCTGGCGGTCGCCCAACGGCATGGCGCGACGCACCTCGTCAACGCCGCGCGCGAGGACGCGGTAGCGGCCATTTATGACGCCACGGACGGCGAGGGCGCCGACGTCGTGATCGAAGCGACCGGCCATCCACCCGTCATCAACGACGCGCTGCGGTCAGCCGCCCTGCGGGGCCGCGTGGTCCTTGTCGGTAGCCCGCGCGGCCGGGTGGACATTGACCCCTACACCGACATCCATAAGAAGGCCGTCGTGCTGATCGGCGCTCACGCCAGCGCCGTCACCCAGGCACGCAACTACAGCGACCGCTGGACCACCCTGGAGAACTACCGGCTCGCGGTCGAATTGCTCCGGCAGGGCCGGCTTCACACCGAGGGGCTGATTAGCCATCGCGTGCCGGCCGACGCGGCGTTGGGTATCCACGCGGCGCTGGCCGCGCGACCGCAAGAGCACTTGGGCGTGCTCATCCAGTGGGCGGCTGCATGATGACCACCAGCTTTCTACGAGGTGACCGGCCGTGTCTGATCTAGCCCACGTCCTTGTCGTCGAGCCGATCCACGACCGCGGCGTCGCGCTCTTGAGTGCCGCCGGCACGGTGGTTGTCGTGCCCGATCCCAGCCACGAAACGGTGCAGCCGCTGCTCGCCGACGCCACCGTGATCGTGCTGCGGGCCACGCAACTCACGGCCGACATGATTGCCGCCGCCCCCCGGCTGCGGGTCGTCGGCCGCCACGGCGTCGGGTATGACAACGTGGACGTGGCAGCCGCCACCGCGCGCGGTATCCCGGTGGTATATACGCCCGAAGCCAATAGCGAGTCGGTCGCGCAGCACGCCTTTGGCCTGATGATTGCGCTCTCCAAAACGATTGTGGCGGGCGACCGCTTGCTCCGGCGCGGGGATTATGGCGCGCGGCACACGCTGCGCGGAGTCGAGCTTGCCGGCCGGACCCTCGGCATCGTCGGCTGCGGTCGTATCGGGGCGCGTCTGGCGCAGATGGCCCGCGCCGCCTTCGACATGCATATCGTCGGTTTCGATCCCTACTTGGATGCTGCCCACGCAGCCGCGCTCGGCATCGAGCTAGTCTCCGACTTGCCGGCGCTGCTGCGGCCGGCCGACGTGGTCAGCATCCATACGCCCCTGACGGCAGCGACGGTGGGCTTGCTTGGCGCGGACGAGCTTGCGGCGATGAAGCCGAGCGCCTATCTCATCAACACGTCGCGCGGGGGTGTCGTTGACGAGCTGGCGCTGGCCGCCGCCCTCCGTGCCGGGCAGCTTGCGGGCGCCGGTCTGGACGTGCTGGAGCAGGAGCCGCCACCGCCGGACCACCCCCTGCTCACCCTGGAGAACGTCATCCTCACCCCGCATTCCGCTACGCAGACCGAAGAAGCGCTCCGCCGCACCTCCGAGCACGTCAGCGCCGGTGTGCTGGCCGTCCTCCGTGGCGAGCGACCGCAATGGTGCGTCAACCCCGAGGTCTTGGGGCGCTAATCATCGCGCACCGCAGCCGATTTCCGGCCGCCCGTCATTGCGGCGCAAGCCGCAATCTACACCCCCTCTCTATCGCTCCGCGATGGAGAGGGGGCCGGGGGGTGAGGACCATCCTGACCATCCCGGCATCCCGTAAATCCTGATGCTGACAACCGGGGACTCATAGGGGCGCGTGTACCTCACTCGCCGCTAGAGCACCAGCCGCGCCCCTCGCGGCCGGCGCTTGCCCCCATGCACCGACGGCTCGGCGCACCACTTCGCGGCCAGCCGCCGCACCGCTACGTAGGTCGCCTCATCGAAGCCGAGGAGGTCGCAGATGACGCGGCGGTCGAGGAGGGCGCGGTGGGGGTCGGCGTCGGCGAGGTAGGCCGGCTGGAGTCGGAGGTCGCGGAACTCGTCGAAGATCGTCTCGGCCTGGCGTAGCTGCTCGGCGCCGAGGGTATTGAAGTCGGGCACGGGGAGGGACTCCACGGCGCGTATCGTCGTCCGCCCGCGTCCGCTTTGCTGACGGTTGGAGTGCCACCAATGCGATAGCAACCCCAATGTCGAGTTGCACCATAAGGAAAACACGTAATCGAATCGGCTATCCGTGAAAATGACATTAGGCCAGGCGGTACCACCAATACTCTCCTGCTCGGTAAAGGCAGCAGCTAGAGGCTGCGAATTGAACCGAAAGTCGAGATTCACATGGGCACGACTGGCAGTATCAGCAATCGTGGCGGCTTTCTTTTCCATGCCTTGACGTACCAGCAACTGTGAGTCCGGCAGGCATACTATCCGCGTTTCATTTTTGGCATCGTGATTCCACAACGCGGGATAGGTAGCCGTCGGACTGGCTGGTGCTTTGTCAAAAGGCCCACGCGGGGCCGGGCCGGTGATGTCACGATGGACCAAGCCCAGTTCGCCGACGCTGCCCAACAACGCCACGTTTAGCTCAAGTGCTGCCGGCCGGCCCGGCAGCCATAAGCTGGAATGAAACAGCGCATGGGCAGTTTGCGCCAGGGAGTAATCCGACAGGCGTACCGCTCCCCAGACGGTGCTCTCGGTGTCATTGGGAGCCGTCATCATTTGCCCGGCCAGTTCAGCCCCAACCGTCAGCGGGGTACCGCCGTAGGGACCGTCCTCGACTTGCCTGACGCCGTTGGCCGATGCCACATTGCCGGCCAGCGCGCTGGCGTGGGCAAACCCCTGGGGCCGGCGGGTGAGCGAGGTGAAGTGCAGGCGCGGAGACGGTTGCTCACGACGCTTGAGCTTGCGGGCGATAACCAAGCATTCGGCCAAACCGGTGTCGGCTGAAAACGACAGATCATCATTGTCCGCAGCAGCGATGGTCAGCACAGTCAAGTCCGTGTAGTCGTCAGCCAACATTTGTCGGAACTTCTGCCAGGACAGACCGGCCGCGGCGGATAAGGGCAGCACGAGCGCGAGGACGCCGCCCGGTTTGAGCTTCTTATCCGCCAGCGCCGCAAAGGCCGACGCGATACCGGCGTTGCCGTGGTAGCACGTGCCTCTACCCAACTCGTTAATCCGGTTCCCCATTTCCGTCTGATCGGCGGGCGTGGCATCGAAGGCCGCAAAGGCGGGATTGGTGATGTCGGCGTGGGCGCCCTCGTGATTGGTGGCGCGGGTAAACGGCGGATTCATAATGACCAGATCAAAGCCCTCGTCGGGTATCTCCGCCATGACCTGCTCTACCGTCTCCTCGCCGGCGCTGCCGGTGCGCTGTGTCGGATCGCTCATGTTGATCAGCGTCAACGCTAACGAGTCACCCAGTCGCTCCAGCGAGCCGATCTGCACACTGTCGTCCTTCATCCGGCCGTAGGGAAAGGTGTAGAGGCGTGTTCTGCCGAACGCCACCGCCGGGGCTGTACGCCGGAGAGGGTCGCGCCGGTGATGTGGATGGCGGAGGGCATCACGTCGCAGCCGTACAGCACCTCTTCCATCATCGGGCGATGCAGGGCTGACGGGTTGCCGCCGCCGCGCTCGTGCCGGGCGGCCAGCCGCTCGTACACCGCCGACAGCAGGGCGCCGGTGCCGCAGGCAAAGTCGGCGACGCGCAGCTTGCCGATGGAGGCGGGGTCGGACCAATCCACACCGTCCAGCTTGGCGACGGCCAGGCGTGCCAGGAGCGCCGCCGAGGCCGGCAGCGTGTAGAAGGTGGCGAGGTACTTGCGGTCCGCAATCAAGCGCTGGAAGATGCGGCCGGTCAGGTCGTGGGCCTGGTCTACGCCGGTGGCGCTGATCGCTTGGGCGGTCTCGCGCAGGCGGCGCAGGATGAGGGCGGCGTCGCCGGCCGGGAGGTGGGAGAGCAGGTCCTTGGCGATGGCGAAAATGGGCCAGTAGTTGATCTGCAGGATGGC
This sequence comes from Chloroflexota bacterium, assembly GCA_965238265.1. Classification (GTDB taxonomy): domain Bacteria; phylum Chloroflexota; class UBA11872; order UBA12225; family JAJDUF01; genus JAJDUF01. Next base: position 1,283,350 of record OZ250185.1, read on the forward strand.
GGCCCAGGCGGTCAGGACTTCGCCCTGGGGGTTAGCGATGGTGTCCCCGCACACCAGTTGGAGCGGCTGAACCTGGTCGTGCATACCGGCGATGCGCTCGTGGAAAACCAGCGCATTGGCGATGATGGCGCAGGCCATCCGGCGCGTCTGCGGCACGTTCGCCATGCCGAGCAGCTGTGCCATAGCCCGGGTGATGCCCGGCCGGCTAGCGTCTACCGCATCCAGCAGCTTGGCCGCGGCGTCAATGCCGCCTTGCAGCGTGTCGGTGGCCGCGTCCACTGCCCGCTGCGGCACGGAGACCAGGCGCACGAGGTCGGCCAGGCCCTCAACCGCCCCGGCCAGCCAGCCGGACGCCGGGAACCGCTGCACGCCGTTGTCCTCTTCAGTGAAGACGCAGTATTCGAGGCGGGCGGCGGTGAGGGCGGCGCGGAGGTCGGTGGCGCCACCGACTGCCGCGGGATAGCGCAAGGCAATGGCCGCCTCGATGGGGCGCGGATGGACGGTCACACTCAAGCCGAGGCGGGCCTGAGCCTCCGCTTCCACGTTCGACGCCGGTACGAACTCCGCTTCGATGACGACCGGCGCACGGCCCGGTTCCGTGACCAGCAGATCGGGCTGCAAGCCGGGGCTGCCCGCGATGACGCGGGTGTGCTCGGAGCGCACCTCGCTGCCGGACAGCATGGGCTGCAGCAAGCCGCCCAAGGCGTTGTTGGCACTCGGCTCGGTCTGGCGCGGCATCGGCGCGGCCCTCTCGTCACACGCGCGGCATCACGGTGGGAACATCCGTTCGAGGATACCAGAGACGAAGCGGCGGCCGGGTAGCTCTCACCCCGGCTCGCTCCTAGCGGGAGCGGGGGCGGCCTCGGCAAAGATAGCGACTAGCTCCGGGCGCAAGGGGTAGCGCAGCGGTTCGCCCGCGAAGTGCCGGCGCGCGTCTTGGCACTGTCCGAGGAACACGCCCCGGTGCGCGCCATACGTGTGGCCGCCCCGGTGCGGCGTGTGGACCACGTTGGGGAGGGTTCGGAGCGGGCTGTCCGGTGGGGGTGGCTCCGGGCTATACACGTCAATGGCGGCCCGCAGCTCGCCGGCCGTCAGCCGCTCCAGCAGCGGCGCTTGCGCCACCACCGCCATCCGCGATACCAGCACGAACACCGCCTCGTGCGGCAGCGCATAGATCACGTCCCGGTTGATGATCTCGATCGTCTCCGGGGTCGGCGGGATGGCGACAAAGAAGACCTCGCTGCGCGCAGCCATGGCGACCAGATCGGTGGCCTGGCGGCCCCCCGCGGCCGCCATCCGCTCGGCCGGCACATACGGATCGAACGCTTCCCAGTCGGTGTCGAACGGCGCGAGCATCCGCGCCAGATGGCGATGGATTTCGCCGAACCCGGCCAGCCCTACCCGCCGGCCTTGTAGCCGGTCCGGTGTTTCGGGCCGCTCCGGGAAGTCCTCCCAATCAACCCAGCCGTTGGCGCCGACAATCTGATGCTCCTGTGGGAGGTTGCGGAGCGCGGCCAGCCCCAGCGCCAGTTCGTACTCCGCCACCCACGGCGACATGACGGGCGCCGTTTCGCTGAAGGCAATACCCCGCGCCAGCGCCGCGCTCACGTCGCAGAACTCGGCCTGCCGATAGTGACCGGTGGAGCCGATGTAACGCAGCCGCGGCGCTCTGGCAAGTCGTTCGGCGGACAGGTAGCCAATGCCTTGATTACCCCACCCGCACAGCAGCAGGCCGTCGGCGTCGGCGAGCGCCGCATCCACCTGCGCTGCACACTCGTCCGCTGTCAGATCAGGCCCGAGGTGGACGGCGACGCGCTCGGCAAACGAGTCGAGCAGGTCCGCAGCCGCGCTACTCCAGTGCCGGCCCAACGACCGGGGACCAAATACCACGACGATCTTGGGACGTGCCATAGCCGCCTCCTCATGCGACGGGATGGCGCACAGTGTAGCGTCTGCCACGAGTGGCGAGTGACTAGGCCGCTGCCTCACCTCGTCATTCCCGCTTTCGCGGGAATCCACTCCCCCATCGCTGGATTCCGGCACAAGCCGGATGACGGAGGCCGGGCTGGAGAAGATGGCCAGCCCCCCGGTGCCAGGTGGACACGGCCGCGCTCAGGCCGGACGATCACCGACTGCCTGGTCTTTATGCGCTCGGTGCGCTGCACTGAGGATAAGATAGGTGGTGCTACAATTCCACTCTGGGAGCAGAGAGTGGAGGTCCGAATGGACGTGAAAGAGGCCGCGCGGACGGCGAAGAAATACGTTGCCGACCTCTACGCTGGCGAGGAGATCATGAATGTCGGCCTCGAAGAGGCCGAGTTCGACAACCGCTCAAATGACTGGAAAATAACTATCGGTTTCTCCCGGCCCTGGGACCGGAAGACCAACCTGGCGGCGGCGCTCGAAGGGGGTCTTCCGGCACGCTCCTATAAGGTCGTTCGCATTGATGACGATGATGGTCACATCATCTCGCTCAAGGATCGCCTGCTGACCGGTGCGCGGTGAGCTTGATCTCCATCAGCGGGAGCAGATCTGCGGTCAGTTTCGAGAAACGAAATCGCGGACCCTTTGTGCGAATTTTATCCACGGTTGGCTCTCACTCCCCCATTCCTTCTTCCTTTGCGTGTAGAATCCTCCGTAACCGGGATGATAGATTGGCAACCAAAGGACCTGCTTACCATTACTGAGATTGATGGTTTGGATGATTCCCCACTTGACGGAAAATTCCTGAAAAGCATGCATCACGCCTTCCCTTGCACGCTTACCTTGTGTAATAATGACATCTGGGGAAAGCACATCAATTTCTCCGCGCAGATACCATCGGCAATTGTTGAAAAGACGTGACGGTGCTTCTCCTTTATTCCTCTTATTCTTGTTGTCGCCTCTTTTATTCACGCTGCACTTGACAGTGTTGGCGTGAGCGAAATAATCTAATGTATCCTCTACCCTCATTCTCCTTGGAAGAACACTACACTTCTCGTAAATGATATGCGCCATCTCGTGTGTGTAACGCCAGTGAGGATTCATCTCGTGAAGCCCGAATTTAGGGTGGCACTGGAGTGATTCAGGAGTGCGACTTTGACGCGAGGCAAAAGAGTGGGACCTAGCGGAACCAGAAGCGCTATAAATCGCCGAGCCGGGGTCAGACGATATGAACAGCAAACGCGGGGTAGTGTGCTCGTAGTGCTTGCCTACTAAAGCGGACTTGGCTGGCGTGAAAGTATCGTATATTTCATCCTTGCTACGAGCTTTTTCCGGTGTGAGGCACATTCCCTGTCGGCATCGTTCGAAGTATCGGCAGTGGAAATTCGTTGAGCGTATCTTCTTTTCTTCATAGTAGCCGGTCAGTTTCTCGATGAGTGATGGTTCATCCTTCCGAGTCATCTTGTCCTCCGTAGGCCCCGGCCACCGTACCCGGCCACCAGGATACCGAACTCGTCGCAGCCGATGGCCGCACCCCCCCCTCTCCACCAAGTGGAGAGGGGGGGGGTGCGGCGTGAGGCCTCTCCTACAGCGGCGGGCGCTGCCGGTGCCAGGCGGTGCTCTGCTCGTAGGCGTGGGCGGCTTGGAGCAAGGTCCGCTCGTCGAAAGGCCGCCCCACCAGCATCAGGCCGACCGGCAGCCCTTCCACAAAGCCGCACGGCACGGAGATGGCGGGCAACCCCGTGTAGTTGCAGGGCCGCGTGATCTGCGAAAGCATCCCGGCGCTGTGGGGGTTCCCGTTGACCATGATGGACTTGGCGTGGACGGCAGCAATGCTCGGCGCCGGGACCGCGACCGTCGGCGCCGCGAGCAGGTCTACCTCGCGCCACACGGCCGTATAGCGCTCCAGCAGCAGTCGCCGCGCTCGCAGCGCCTTGGCGTGATCGCTGGCGAGGATGAATTGCAGCGGCAGCAGGCGCAGCTGTGCCTCCTCACCATAATCGGCCAACCGGGTCCGCAGCCAATGCTCATGGTCCACCAGCGCTTCGGCGCGAATGGCGTCTACGCCGTCTTGCAAAACGTCGTGGTCGGGCAGCCGCACCTCCTGCACCGCCGCGCCAAGCGCACCCAACTGCTCGATGGCCGCCCGCACCGCCGCTTCGACCGGTCCATCCACAAGCGCAAAGTAGTAGTCGAGCGGTACGCCGACCCGCAGCCCGCGCAGGTCCGCTCCGTCACGCAGAGTCTCCGGCGGCGGCGCGACGGTGTGCGAAGTGGGGTCGCGCGGGTCGTGGCCGGACATCGCTGCGAGCAGCAGCGCCGCGTCCTCAACCGTGTGCGTGAGCGGCCCGATGTGATCTCGTGTGGGATTTCCGCCGCGCATCGCCCCACGTATCGGCACCCGGCCGTGCGTCTGCTTCAACCCCACGATGCCGCACAGGGCGCCGGGAATCCGCACCGACCCGCCGGCGTCGGTGCCGAGCGCGCCTATCGCCATGCCGGCCGCTACCGCTGCGGCCGATCCGCCGGAAGAGCCGCCGGGCACATGGTCCGGGTTCCAGGGATTGCGCGTGGGGCCGTAGTGCGGATTGATCGTCGTGGTGCCGAAGCCAAACTCGTGGAGGTTGGTCTTGCCCAGCATGATCGCCCCGGCCGCTTGCAGCCGTGCCCAGGCGGGCGCGTCCTCGCGGGGCACGTAGTCGGCGAGGATTTTGGAACCGGCGGTAGAGCGAATCCCGGCCGTCTCGATATTGTCCTTGACGGCGATGGGAATGCCGTGCAGCGGCCCGACCGCGCCGCCGGCGGCGAGGGTAGCCTCCGCGGCCTGCGCTGCGGCCAGCGCCGGCTCGTCGAGCCGGGTGATGAAGCAGTTGAGCGTTGGCTCCAGCCGATCGATCTGCTCCAGCACGGCCTGCATCAGCTCCACCGGCGACACCTGCCGGCGCGCAACGAGCGACCGCGCCTCGGTGATGGTCAGCCAGGCCAAGTCGTTGCCGTTGGCAGTCACGGCGTCTCCTCCTCCAGCCGATACGGCTGTGCTGTGACCGTCTCGTCCACGTCAATCCCCGACTCGGCAAAGCGCCGGACCGCAGCCCGCTGCTCGCGCACCGCGTCGAGCACCTGGGGCAGGAGCTGTTCCGGAATTGGTATCAAGTCCAGCATACGCACCATTTCCTGCAGATCCGCCGCCGTGAGCACCGTATCATCGTCCGACATACGACCTCCCTCTCACCAATGCATGTACACGCACCGGTTCTGATTGTAGCTGGGATGGCCGGACGGGGGTCGTCATTCCGGCGCAAGCCGGAATCCAGTGCGATTCAGCGCGTCCCTACGCCGCGGCCCGGACCTACCCCCACCCCCCCTCTCTGACAGGGAATGGGCCGGGGGTGAGGTGCGATCCGGTCCCCCTACGGCGCTGGATTCCCGCTTACGCGGGAATGACGGAGGCAAGGCCCAGACTCCCCCTCTCTATCGCTCGGCGATGGAGAGGGGCCCGGGGGGTGAGGCGCGTATAATCCACCCTAGCGGAGCTTGGCATGGTGATAGCAGAAAGGAGACTGCGGTGTTTACGCCAATCAAGGCCACAGCGATCTCGCTCAAGCCGAAGAAGTGGGATAAGGACTACAACGCCGACAAACTGGAGGCGCTCTTCCGAGCGGCGGCGCAGGAGCAGCCCGACCTGATCGTCGCCACCGAGGGCGTGCTTGAAGGCTACGTGGTCATGGACGTGATCGAGCACCCGGAGAAGGTCCCGGCCATGCTCGACATTGCCGAACCGCTCGACGGACCGTATATCCGGCGCTTCCAGGCGTTGGCGCAGGAACTGCGGACCTGTCTCTGCTTTGGCTTTGCCGAGCGTATTGACGACGAGGTCTATAACAGCGTGGTGTTCATTGACCAGGAGGGCGTCATTCGCGGGCGGTATCACAAGACGCAGCTGGCGGAAGGCACCCATGACTCCTGGCAGTTCAACCGGATTGGCCGGCAGATCAGGGCCTTTGACACCCCGCTGGGCCGCGCCGGCATGCTCATCTGCAATGACCGCTGGAACCCGATGATCGCCCGCGCGCTCGCGCTGGATGGTGCCCAGCTGCTCCTGATTGTCTCGTATGGGTCGCGGCGGAAGCAGCAGAATGAGGCCGTCTTGGCGCGCGCACGCGAGAACGGCCTGCCCATTGTCGAAGCGAACGTCGGGATGAACCTGCTGATTAGCAAAGGCGAAGTCGCGGCCTACAAGTGGGGCGTAGATCAAATCACCACTGCCGTTGTCGAGGTGCCCGCGCCGCCCTCGCCCGCGGCGGCGCGGGCCTACGAGCAGGAGTACATGCAGCTCCAAGGGCCGAAGATGGCCGAGCAGTACAGGAAGACCGTGGGGCGGATCCAGCGCGCGGCCGCGTAGGTAGCGGTCAGTAGCGGCGCAGAGGCGCTACACTGTGGGCTGTTGTACCAATACTGGCGGAGGTCAAGCGCTGTGCGACAGAGTGTGCTCGTGCTGCATCCCAGCGATAACGTCGCCACCGCCTTGGTGGAGTTGGATGTTGGGCAGACGGTCACTGTCGAGCGCGAATCGGGCGCGATGACCGTCTGCGCTCAGGAGCCGATTGCCTTTGGCCACAAGATCGCGCTCGTGCCGATTGCCGCCGGCGCGTCTGTGTACAAGTACGGCGAGGTCATCGGGGTGGCTGCGGCCGACATCCCGGCCGGCGCCCATGTCCACGTCCACAACGTCGAGAGCCAGCGCGGGCGCGGTGACTTGGCGCCCGCGCCCGCGAGCGGGGGCGCGGGCGCGGGCCGGGATTGCACCTAACTCCCGGCCCCTTCCCTGAAGGGAGGGGGTTGGGGGTAGGTGTCGTGGCTCCGGCCCTGCGGCTATTAGTCGCCCTCGTTGCCATCGGCGAAGAGTGCCAGCGCCCGCTCGGCCTCGTCTGCGGGAAGCGCCTTGCCATGATAGGTGAAGTCGCGCTCCACCCACGGAATACCTTTCCCCTTGACGGTGTGGGCGACAATCGCCTGCGGACGGCCGTGGACGCCGTGCGCCGCGGCGAGGGCGTGCCACACCGCGGCTTGATCGTGGCCGTCTACCTCTTGGACGTGCCACTGGAAGGCTTCCCACTTGGCGGTGAGCGGACGGTAGTCGAGCACGCGCTCCACGAGGTTCGTCTGCTGCGCCTTGTTGTGGTCCACGATAGCGGTGAGTGCAGCGACGCGGTAGTGGGCCGCCGCCATCGCCGCTTCCCAGACCTGCCCCTCTTCGATCTCCCCATCGCCGAGCAGCACATAGACCCGGTAGTCTCGCTGGTCAACCCGGCCGGCCAGCGCGTGGCCTAGCCCGATGGACAACCCCTGGCCCAGTGAGCCGGTAGAGGCCTCGACGCCGGGAAGACGACGCATGTTGGGATGTCCTTCGAGCGGGCTGCCGAGGCGCCGCAGGCTCGGTAGCTGGTCCACGCCGAAATACCCGCTCTCGGCCAATACCGCGTAGAGGATCGGCGCCGCGTGGCCCTTGCTGAGAATGAAGCGATCACGCTCCGGCCAGTCGGGGCGAGCGGCGTCGTGCCGTAGCAGGCCACCGAAGTAGAGCGCCGTCATGATCTCGACCGCGGAGAGTGAGCTGGAGGGATGCCCTGACCCGGCAGCCGTCGTCATCTCGACGATGTCGCGCCGAATGCGCTGCGCCGCCGCCGCCATCTCGGCCAGCGGCGGCTCTGACACACCAGCTTGCACACTCCGATGAGGGTCAAGGTGGTGCAAGCTGGTGGTGTCATCAGTGAGGGTGCCAGGATCAGTCGCGGGTGCTGTGGCTCCCGTTGACATAGTGCGTCTCCTAGAGGGCTGCTCGGACTACGTGGGCCGTCGCGGCAGTCTGGGTAGCGCAGCCGCAACCTACTGTCGGCTAGTATAGCGCCCGCCGGTTCGGGGCCGTGCTACACTCGCTTTAACCGCTTTAACCGCTTTAACCCGACGGAGGATCACGACATGGTCAGCATTGGCGGAGGTGGCCCAGGCATCGGCGGAGGTGCAGCGATACTCCTGGTGGTCATCGTCCTGATTATCGTGCTGTGGTGGTGGCTGCGCGATTAGCGCGCTACGCGCTGTCAACCCTCGTAGGGGAGGCTGGGGTCCGACGCCCCCGGTCGGTAGGGAGGAGTATCCGATGCGTATTGCGGTTGGGAGTGACGAGTCTACGCAGCTCACCGACGCGGTGGTGGCGGACCTCCGCCAACGCGGCCATGATGTCACGCTGTTCGGCCCACTGGAGGGGCGGAGCGACGCTTGGCCGCAGGTTGGGCAGGACGTTGGCGCCTCCGTGGCCGCCGGCGAGGCGGACCAGGGCGTGCTCTTCTGCTGGACCGGCACGGGCGTGTCCATCGCCGCAAACAAGGTGCCCGGCATTCGCGCCGCCCTGTGCCACGATGCCGAGACCGCCCGCGGCGCGCGCATCTGGAACCATGCCAACGTCCTGGTCATGAGCCTGCGGGCCACGCCGCCGGTCATCGCCCGCGAGATGCTGGATGCCTGGTTTGCGACGCCACCGGGCGACGACGCCGAGGACCAGGCTTGTGTCGAGCAGGTCGCGCAGATCGAGGCTCGCTACGCGCCGCCGGCCGCGCGCTGATGGTGCTGGTGGCCGACGTACTCCGGGCACTTGACGCCGGCAGGGGATACCAGGCATCATTACCAGTGGTCGGTTGCTCGCACAGGGTCCTGTAGTGTAGTGGCCTAACACGCCACCCTGTCAAGGTGGAGATCGCCGGTTCGAATCCGGTCGGGACCGCTCAGAAGCACTAGGCTTGGGCTTGTCGGCCGGACCCTCTCTAGGTATGGGGTCCGGCCGTTTTTATTTCGCCTACCGGATCATGCCCCGATAGCCGGCCGGTGCCGCTTCCTTGCCCGCCCGGCCCCTAGTTGCCGATGCTCTCTTCGACGCGGCCGAAGATGTTGACGAGGCGGGTACGGTCGGCTGTCGGGAGTGGTGGCCCGACCAGTGACCGCACGTTGGCCTCAAGGTGGGCGAGGTTGCCTGTCCCGGTGAGCACCGTCGAAATGGCCGGGTGGTCGGCGACAAACTTGTAGGCGGCGCTCGGCACGGACTCGACGTGATCGTGGAGCAGCCAGTCGAGCGGCCGGTCATCGGGCACGGCGTCCTGAGCGAACACCCCGCGAGCCTTGAGGCCCTGGATCGTCTCCGTCAGGTAGGCCGGCTGGGAGAGCACCCGGCGCACGGCGAACATTACCATCACTCCGACGTCGTTGCGCTGCGCTTGCGGGAGCACGACGCGCTCGGCGCCGGGAGCGAGCAGATTGTAGCCGACCATCATCGTGTCGAAGTGGTCGTCGGCTAGTGCCCGCTGCAACATCTGGTGCGTGCCATCGCTGCGGTAGTTCTCGGTAAGCCCCAGAAACCGGAACTTGCCTTGTTGCTGCCAGCGCCGGGCCTCCGGCAGGAAGCGCTCCATCACCTGGTCGTAGAGGCGGGCCGGAACCCCGTGAAACTGGAACACGTCGAGATACTCCACGCCGAGCCGGCGCAGGCTCTCGTGGAGCGACTGCTCCAACACCTCCAAGGGGAACAGCATGCCCTGCTCCTGGTCGTTCGCCATGAACTTGCTGGCCAGCACATAGCGGTCCCGGGGCACGTCGCGCAGCGCCCGGCCGAGGATCTCCTCGCTCTGCTTATAGGAAGCGGCCGTATCTATCAGATTGATGCCCATGTCGAGCGCTCGATGGACCACGCGAATAGCGTCGGCCTCCGCTACGCCCGTATTCTGGCCCAGGTTGCTCGGCCCGCCGGTGCCTAGCCCGGCTACCGAGACCGGTAATCCCGTCCGCCCAAACCGACGGTACTCCACGATGCCTCCCTCCGGCCCCCGCCCTAGCCCTCCCCCCGGCCGCAGCCGCCGGCCGTACCTCCGTCCCCCCGCCGCAGCGGGAGGACCATAGGGGGCCATCCTCCGGCCACGCGCTAGGCGTAGTTCCCGGCCTTGAACAGGTCCAGCAGCTTCTGGCGCGGCGGCTCCGGCATGCGCTGCAAGGGCATGCTCACGTGCTCTTCGCACAGCCCCATCGCCGCATACAGCGCTTTGCCCGACGGGGGGCCAAATCCGGTAATGGCGTCCGAGAGGGGGATGATCCGCTTCTGTAGCTCCAGGGCCTTGGCCCAGTCGCCCTGCTGCGTCAGCCGATACATCTCGGCATACAGCTTGGGGGCAAAGGCGGCCTCCGGCGGCGTGGTCCCCGCGCACCCGACCAACATCCCGGCCACGAACATCTGCCCATCCGTCACCATCACGCCGAAGTTGTCGGTCACTTCCTGCGTCTCCCAGACAATAGACTGGAGGATGCGCTGGTCGCCGGTAGACACCTTGATCCCGACCACGTTGTCTCGCGCCGCCAGCTCTTTGATGATCGGCGGGCAGACACCGGGTCGCACGTTGGGATACTTGGTGTCGTGAAAATAGATCACCAGCGGAACCCTGACGGCGTCCGCTACCGCCCGGTAGTGCGCCGCCATTTCGTGCTCTTTCATCTTGAAGTAGTACGGCTCGGTGACGTGTACCAGGTCTACACCGACGGACTCGGCCACGCGGATGTTCTCGATGGTGTGCTCGGTGCCGGGTGCCCCGCAGCCGGTCACGATAGGGATGCGCCCATTGGACTCGTCCATCGCCACCTCAAGCTCGCGCCGGTGGTACTGGGGCAAGAGATTCGGCCCCTCGCCGCGCGTGCCGAACATCCACAGACCGTCCATGCCCCCCTCGACGAGGAAGTTGACGACCCGGCGTGTTCCGGCCTCGTCAATCGTCCCGTCGGCGTTCAGCGGCGTGGGCATGATCGGCCATACCCCTGCAAACTTGGACTGTGCCATCTTCAGGCTCCTTTCTCCATTCCGTTTATTGTATTCCCCCTGGCCCCGCAGGGAGAGGGAGTGGCCGCCGGCGTAATGCCAACCGTTGCCCACCCCCTCTCTACATGGTGGAGAGGGGGCCGGGGGATGGGCCACAGCCGCACCACACCTGGCACTATCCGTGCGGCTGTGGCCCGTCAGCGGGTGAGGCCGGTCACTATCTCAGCCGGAAGTGGCTCCCGGCGATGTGGCGCGTGCCTCCGAAGTTGTTCCCGTCGTCCTCCGTGAAGTAGTAGGCGGTGAAGATGCGCCCGTCGTCCAGCTCCGTTGCCACCGGGTAGCCCAGGTCCCAGTCGCTGGCGTCAGCGCGGATGACCCCCTCGGCCGACCAGGCAGCTCCGTCGTCTTCGCTGACGACCAGCCCCATCCCAAACGGCGGCTGGCGCCGGCCGAAGATCACGACGATCCGACCATCGCGCAGGCGCAGCGGCCACGGGGACCGATAGTGTACCCCCTGGCGCCGCGCGCCGGACCAGACGTGTTGGCGGGTGAGCGCGGCCCAGGGCGACTGTCCCCAAGCGACAATCGGCCGCGGCTCGCTCCAACTGTAGCCCCCGTCGTCGGAGTAGCTCATCTGGATGGCGTTGCGAATACCCTGGATGTTGAGCATGTAGCACTGGAGCCGGCCGCTCGGCAGCGGCAACAGCACGGCGTAGGTGGGACGCCCGCGGCCGGTAGGATCGGTAGCCACTTCCGCCACGTAGTTCCAAGAGAGGCCGTTGTTGTCCGTGCCATAGACGCCCAGTGCCGTGTTGCCCTCGTCGCTCCCGATGCTCGCCACGACCAGCTGTGTGCCATCGCCGAACTGCACCCACGGGCCGGCATCTATATGCACGTAGCTCAACCCGGTGGGTGGAGGGACTCGTGTGGGAACCGTCTCCCAGGTGTGCCCCCGGTCCCCGGACCGAAATGCGTAGCACTCCAAGGCTGGCCGTCCGTCCGCTCGCTCGGGACCGGTCGCCGGCCGGGCGAAATAGACGGATGAATCCGGGCTACTGAGGTCAATCTCTCCCCGCGGCAGCGTGGGATCGTCGGCCTGCCGCAAAATGGCGCGCTTCTCCTCCAGCGGCAGCGAGTCGTCCCAAATCACCACCTCGTACTCGGTAGGCCACGTCTCACCGTGGTCAAAAGACCGCTGCAACAGAATCTTGGCGCGTCCTTTGTAGCCGAACTGCCCGTGCCCGATGTCGTTGCGGACCCGATAGGCACTCGGCGCATGATGGTGGATGACCGTGATGTGACCATCGCCGTAGTTGTGGATGGGGCACTGGCGCGGATGCGCGCACATCCGGTCCTTGCTGTAGCACAGCTTGGTGTGGCGTACATCGGCCAGTGTGACTACTGCACGGTTCACCGGACTGCCTCCTCACTCGACCAGCGACGCGGCGACGGCATTGGAGATCATGGCGAGCTTGTACATGATACCGCCGCCGGCGGTATGCGACTTGTTGGTGAAGATGGCGCAGACGACCCCGGTCTCCGGGTCCGCCCAGGCCCCGCAGCCGGTGACTCCGTAGTGACCAAAGGCGCGCGGCGAGACCAGACTGCCCATGAACGGCCAACTGCCATTATCACGCAACAGCCACCCCAGGCCCTTGGCATAGGCCAGCCGATCCGCCGCGCTGAGGCCGGGCATGCGCTTGATCCGGTCTTCGGTCATCACCCGCACGGTGGCTGGACTGAAAATGTGGCCTCCCGCATATGCGCCGCCAGCGAGCAACATCCGGAGGAAGCGGCCGTAGTCGGTGACAGTAGTGTACAGCCCGCCCCAATACGTCCCCAAGCGATGGTGGAAGTCGCTGTTCCAGTTTGGCTCGGCGGCCAGTGCCGGGGTCGGCAGCAGACTGGGGCAGATGCGACTGGGGTCCTCATCGCGGCGGCCGTGGAAGCTGTCACGCATCCCCAGCGGCCGGAAAAACTCTCGCGCCAGAAAGTCGCGCAGCTCCATCCCGCTCACCCGGCACACCACGTCACCGAGCAGGGCCGCCCCGGCGCTCGTATAGCGTACCCGCGTGCCTGGTGGCGCCTCCAAGGTCGTCTGATACAGCGCATCGAGCCACCGCTGGAGCGGCTGGCGCGTTCGGCGCAGCTCACCATTGCGGACCAGCCCACCCAGCCCCGACGTGTGGGTCATCAGCTGCGACAGCCGGACCTCCTTCAGATTCGCCGATAGCTCCGGGATAAGCTCGCAGAGCGGCTGATCCAGCCCGACGCGGCCCCGCTCTACCAGCAGGCACACCGCCGCGGCGACGATGGGCTTGGTACAGGAGGCGACCGCGAAGATTGTATCCGGTTGGACCGGCGCCGCGTCGGGAGCACCCATCCTGCCGAACGCGCGGGGCGCCAACGACCGGTCACGGCGGCCGACCAGCATCGCCGCCCCCACCGCAGCGTCCTCCGTGACCAGACCCTCGACGAGCGCATACGCTCGGTCCAGACGCTCCGCGCTGAAGCCAAGCGCCTCCGGTGAGGGTGCCGCAGCCTCCGTCAACGCAGCGCTCTCCGGATCCGGCGCTGAATCATGCCGGCTACTCCTCCAACCGGACCGGGTTGCGTAACACCCCGATGCTCTCCACTTCCGCCTCCATCAGGTCACCCGGCCGGAGCGGCACCGTGGCCCCCACGTCGCCGGTCGCAATGATGTCGCCCGGCTGGAGCGTCACCCACTTCGAGGCCTCGGCCACCATCGCCTGCACCGTGAACCGCAGGTCCCGCGTGTTGCCCTCTTGCACCTGCTCGCCGTTCAGCCGGAAGGTGAGCTGGAGGTTGTGCGGGTCCCCGATCTGGTCTTGCGGTACGATCCACGGTCCCACCGGGGCGCTGGTATCGAACGACTTGGCGACAGTCTGGTAGGCGCCCCGCATGGTGACATCGTTGAGGACGGTATAACCCCAGATGTGCTCTTCCGCCCTGTCATCGGGGATGCTCCGGCCCTCCTTTGCCGATCACCACCGTCAGCTCGGTCCCGTAGACCACCGGCTCGGGATAGTGGTGCTTGGGCAGCACGACGTATTCGTCCGGCCCGACCACCATCTGGGTGAGCTTGTAGAACGGCGTCGGCTTGGGATGCGGCTCCAGTCCGCCAATGACCACGTGACTCTCGAAGGTCCGGCCCATACAGATCACTTTGGTGCTCGGCGCGATAGGCGCCCGCAGGCTCACGTCCTCCACCGGGTAAGCGAGCGTCTCACCGCTAGGCCCCTCCGTGCTGCCCGCTTGCAGTACCCCGGCCAGCGCTTGCCTCGCTGCGGCCAGGACGGCGCTACCACCGGCGAGAAAGTCTGCCAAGGCGGCACTCTGGCCCTCGTGGCCGGTCGCACTGCACCGCTGGAGATCGTAGACGCGGTCCGCAACGACGCTTCCGAGCCGGGTGCCGTTGCCGGCATCGTAGCGGCAAACCTTCAGCTCCTGCACGATGTTCCTCCTTATCTGGACCTAACCCCCGGCCCCTTCCCTCCAGGGAAGGGGAGTCGTCGCGGCGACCTGTAGCCCCTCCCTAAAGGAAAGGGGCTATGTATGCCTCACCCCGGCCCGCCTCCGCCGCACTCTCCCCCTCCACAAGTGGAGAGGGGGCCGGGGGGTGAGGTAGGTTACTCAATCCGGAAGAAGCTACCGGCGATATGCCGGGTGCCCCCGAAGTTGTTGCCGTCGTCCTCCATGAAATAGTAGGCAGTGAAGATGCGCCCATCGTCCAGCTGGGTGGCCACCGGGTAGCCGAGGTCCCCGCCGCTCCCATCATCGCGCACAATGGCCTCCGCTGACCAGGTGGCCCCATCGTCTTCGCTGACGATCAGGCCAATCCCCGGCGGCGCTTTCCGCCGGGCAAAGAGCACGACGATCCGCCCATCGCGCAGGCGGAGCGGCCAGGGTGAACGGTAGAGCCAGCCACCCCCGCTCTGGCCCGGCCGGCGGCGGGCGGCCCAGGGAGAGTGTCCCCAAGCGACAATCGGCTGTGGCGCACTCCAGCTATACCCCCCATCGTCGGAGCAGGTCAGCTCAATCGTGTTCCGCAGGCCATTATCAATGCGATTGAAGTAGCACTGCAACCGCCCGCTAGGCAGCAGGATCAGGTTGGCGTAGCCGTGCCGGCCTCTGGCCGGCGGCTCGGCGCCGACCTCCGCCAGGTACGTCCAGCTGAGGCCGTTGTCGTCCGAGCCGTACAGCCCCGTGATGGCGTTGTAATAGTCCCGGGTGTCACTCCCACTATTGCGGTTGTCCAGCCACGCGGGCACTACGAGCGTGCCGTCCGGAAACTGGATAGGCGCGTCCCCGTCTACGGAGACAAAGTTGAAGCCGGGCGGCGGCGAGAGGCGAGTCGGCACCGTCTCCCAGGTGTGCCCGCGGTCCCCGGAGCGGACGGCAAAGCACTCTAGCGCGGGGCGCCCTTCGGGATCAGCCGGGCCGGTGGCATGGCGCGGGAAGGCGACCACCGCGTCAGGACCGGTGAGGTCTATCTCCTCCCGCGCTACCCCCGGCTCATCGGCGCGATGGAGGATCGCTTGCCGCTCGGCCAGCGGGCGAGCGTGATCCCAGATTACTACGTCGTTCTCCGGCAGCCACGTCTCGCCATGATCCAGCGACCGCTGGAACAGCACCTGGGACCGACCCATGTAGTTGTGGTGGCCATGCCCGATGTTCTCGCGGGTCTCGTAGGTGGCCGGCGCATGGAAATGCGCCACCGCGATCTCGCCGTTGCCGAAGTTGCGGACCGGCGACTGGCGGGGATGGCCGCAGTAGTGGTCTTTGCTGTAGCACAGCTTGATATGGCGCACGTCGGTCAATGGCGGTGTGGTGCGTTTCATCGGCAATCATCCTCCCGGTTGCCGTGTTGGTCGGCGTTGTCCTGGCGATTCCGTGCAGTACCTCGCCCACCTTATAGCAGACCGGCCCCCGCTCCATCCGCAGGGGGTGGAGCGGGGGCCGGGGGGAGGTGCATATGCAGGCGCTGCCTACAGCCTGTCTGCCTGCTCCCGGTTGAACTTCTCCAGCAGCAGGTCGAGCTTGCGGGCCGTCTCGGCCACGGCGTCCTTGAGGTTGAGGTTCGGCGTCTTGCCGATGTCGTCCAGCAACGATGCAGTGGCGACGTAGTGTTCGAAGTAGGCGGGATGAGACGGTCGGAAGGAGTAGTTGTCGAGGGCCTCCAGGAAGACCTGGAACGGGGGCGCGTTCTCCAGCGCTGCCTGGTACTCCGGAGTCTCGCGGGTGGAGCGGCGGTTGGGCAGGAAGTATTCGATAGCCGAATAGTGCGCCGCCTGATCGGCAGCCACCATGAACTTGTGGACTTCCCAGCTGGCATCTTCGATTTCCGGCGGGTTTTTCACCATCTGCACGCCCCGGCCGAACGAGATCACGAACGCGTCCTTCCGCTTGGGCGGCGGCGACACGTACATGTTCTCCATGCCGCCGATGGCCTCGGCAAAGGTCAGGATGCGGTAGCGGCTGGTCTCGTAGTACATGCCGATCTCGCCCTTGCGGAAATCGGAGGTCGGCTTGCCGGACTCCTTGAAGTAATCGCCGTGTGGCCGGTGGACCTGGTACTTGTGATGGAGGTCGTGGATGAACTGGGCCGCATCCAGCCCCTCCGGACTGTTGTAGCCCACCTTGGTGTAGTCCCCGTTGTACATCTCGCCGCCGGCCTGCTTGAACAGGTTGGCGAACACGGCTGCGTTACGCATATGGGCGATGGCCCACTTGTTGGACTCTCTCCCCGGTCCCAGGGCCCCCTGCATCGTCACGCAGTAGTCCGCCAGGTCGTCCCAGGTGTAGCCCAGCTCCAGCGGCTCCAGCCCCGCTTCCCGGACCAGGTTGAGGTTGGTATAGGGCAGGTCCGCGTTGGGGGCGATTTCCAGCGAGAACAGCTTGCCCCGGAAGTACATGGACTGCAGCACCGGCTCGTAGAAATCGTCCAGCTGGGCGGCGAAGTTCTTGTCCGCCTTGATGAAGCGATCCTGCACGTCCACCAGGACGCCGGCGATGGCAAACAGCCCGGCGTGCCAGGAAGGCCACAGGATCAGCTGGGGCTGCGTGCCCGCGGCATAGCTGGCGATCAGCTTCTCCATGTGATGGCCGCTCGGCCGCGGGTTGAGGCTGACGAAGCTGTCATTGCTCTGTTCATTCCAGCGCCTGACGTTGTCGTGCATGGCCTTCCGGCCATAGTTCAAGGCGCTACCGTCAGCGTAGTCAACGGCCCAAAACTCGAGCTTCTTCGGCACGATGCGCTCGGCCGGTTTCTCCACCACCACCTGCTTCTCGACCGTAACGACCTTCGTAACGACCTTCTCCTGGACCTGGACCACTGGCTTCTCGACGGTGACCACCTTCTCCTGCACGACCGTCTGCGTCTGCCCGGCCGCCCCGGACGCCCCGGTGGCGCCGGCCCCGCCGGTCGCACCGCGCTCACCCTGCGCGCCGGTGGCGCCGGCCGGCCCCGCCGGCCCTTGCACGTAGCGGACCTCGACTTCACCACAGGCCGCCGCCAGCAAACCGCCCAACGCGGCTGCGGCGCCACCCAGATACCGTCTGCGGATTACGCTTGCCATTGGCACTCCCTCCTACCGGCTCTCTCCCCCGCTGGGAGGCTATAGCTCGCATTTCTGTGCCCACTGGCGCCCTGCGAGCTGATAGGCGCCGCGTGACTATGATACCCTCCTGCCGGTTTGTGTGCCACACCTCCATATTAACCGGATTAACCGGCCTCCGGCGTCGGACTCCCCCGCTCCCTCCGGGAGAGGGCCGGGGAGAGGGCAGCCGGGGGGTGAGGCGGGGCAGCGAGACTCACCGCTTCGTCATAATCACCAGATCACCGATCCCCGGCGCAAACGTGGCAGCCTCCCGGCGGGCACCGAGCCGTACCCACAGACGGATTGCCAGCTCGGGATGCTCCAGTAAGAGCCGGCTTCTGCCCGGGGTGGCGGGTAGCAGCGGTGCGATACCGAAGCAGTCATTCATGCGTGCCCCGGCAAGAGCTTCGACACCGATCTTGCGGCAGCTGGCGATAACGATGTCGAGCGCCGGCCGGCCCTCCGCTTCCAGCCGCTGCATCAACCGTGCCGCCGCCCCGTGGGTCTTGTCCCACCGCTCGCTCTGTCCCGCGAAATCGAAATCCGTCCAGCTCACGCCGCGTTTCGTGTCGAAGAAGACTTTGTTGTCGAAGCCGATCGCGTCCATCACATAGGTTGTGACCCCGGTGCCTCCGACCCGCTCCACCAGGCTGGCCACGTCCGCTGCACTCGTCGCCCGGCAACTTACGGTGCCTGGGGAATGACGACCCGGCCATCGGGGAGCACGACCCGGCAGGAGAAGGTGAACGCGCCCCAGCTCAACCCTTCATCCGGCCGGTCCAGGTTCAGAGCCACCGTATTCTCCCCTTGGTGCAACCTGACGGGGACGGCCCGGTAGCGGTAGGTTGGGTGCTTGCCCAGGTCCTCCACCGGCCCGTCGTTGAGCCGCAGCAGCATCCGGTCGTCCCAGCTCAGGTGCATGGTGGCCGGCGTGTCCCTGTCCACTTCCAGCGTGGTCACCGCCGTCGCATTGCAGGGCCAGGTCCGGTTGGAGCCGAGACTCCGCACGTTGAACACGTGAGAGAAGTCCAGAAAACCGTGGAACGCTTGCCGCCGGATACCCTCGGGCAGCGCCGCTGCCGGTTGCGCCAGCGCCTCTGCACCGCGATACAGCGACCACGTGCCGTCGTCGGGGCTGGCCGAGATCGCCTCCGGCCCCTCGGCCCCGATCTGTTTCAGCAGATCGTACTTCCCGCGCGGCACCTCGCGCTGTGTCAACCCGCGACCGTATTCGAGGTCCGCAAAGGCCGGCATCTTTACGAATTGGCGGTGTGGCTCCGTCTGGTACCAGTACGTAGTCATGCAGTAGTTGTGCGGCTGGCTGCCCCAGCGCATGTGCAGCGACGTGTTGAAGGGCACCAGGTCGTGTACGTAGAACCGATAGCCGCTCAGCACGTGCCGCGCCAGCGCCGGCCCATGGTCCTGGTGCTCCCAGTAGGGGAAGCCGGCGTACAGGTACGTGTCGGGCAGGTGGCGGACCCCGCCATGCCCGGCGTCGAAGGTGTTCTCGCCGCCGGCTTGCCGTAGATAGTGCGGGACAATGCCGTCCTCGCCGGTAGCCTCGCCGTCAAGGTAGAAGTTCTCGGAGCCGGAGTGCGTCCAGCGCATGCCGTCTTTACGGAGGCGGACGCCCAGGGACCAGCCCAGCAGGTAGCCGCGCCCAACCGCATCCAGCGTAAAGAAGTCATCCGCCCAGGCCGGAGCGGGGTTCTCCCGGCGCCAGGCCGCGTGAAAGCGCAGCTCCTCGTCGAAGGTATCGGTCAGATACTTGTGCCAATCAACGGTGTAGACGAAGGGCATCGGCGGCGGGTGCAGGTCGGTCGCCTCGATCTCGATGCGCGCCGAGCGGGCGAACGGCATCGGGAAGTAGCAGGCATGCCCCCGCTCGTCTTTCGCCGAGATGAAGAAGTTATTGATGGGATAGTAGGCTAGGTCGTGGTGGATGCCGAAGAAGTCGGCGGCCGGCGCCTCCACGCTGGGATGCTCTTCGCCGTCCCAGTAGATACGCAGGATGTAGTTGCGATAGAAGCTCCCTTGATAGTGGGCGCGGAAGGCGGCAAAGATGTGCCGGATGCAGCCGGGGCCTTCCAGCTCGGCAATCACCTGCCGCTGGCCCGGCTTGAACGGTGGATGCCCTAGCACCCGCTCATAGCGGTAACGCTCCGGCAGCTTCAGGCGGCTTTCGATGGAAAACCCGCGGTACATCGTTGTGCTCCTGACGATGTCAAGTCTGCACCACCGATTTCCATAGGATTGTGCAGACCTGGCGCGTCACCGGTGGCTCGCCGGCAACGTGTTGCATCAGCATAGCACGTTGATGAAGAGCGAGTGGTATGCTACACCCGCAGCGCGGAGTGCGATTGGAGAGGTGAAACATGCCCCAACGCTTCAATAAGATGATCGAGCTACTGGACCAGGGGCAGCCGGTGTACAACATCCTGGCCAAAGACGTGTCCTACGAGGGCGGCCGGGCTATGGCCCAGACCTGGGCCGACTACATCAAGGTGGATATGGAGCATGCCCCGTTCGACATCCGGGCGCTCGATCAGTTCATGCGCGGGCTGGTGGACGGTGGGCCGACCAAGAGCGGACACCGCATTCCGGCCGTAGTGGCGGAAGTGCCGGCCGAAGGCGTCAGCGCCGAGGAGATCAGGGCCAACGCCTGGATGTTCAAGCAGGTTCTGGCCCGCGGCGTGACTGGGATCAATCTCTGCCACGCCGAAACGCCGGAAGCGATCAAAGCCTTTGTCGAGGCCTGTCGCTACCCCTTTCATACCGTGGGTGTGGGCGACTCGCCAGGGCCGGGCCTCGCGGAGGGACGGCGCGGGCACGGCAATGCCGGGGAGGAAGACGCGGCCGCGATTTGGGGCATGTCGGTCGAGGAGTACCTGCAACGCGCCGACGTGTGGCCGCTCAACCCGCACGGCGAGCTGATCCTGGGGGTGAAGATCGAGAACCGGCGTGCCCTACGGAATGCCGAGCGGAGCGCGCGGGTGCCGGGCATCGGCTTTGCCGAGTGGGGGTCCCGGGATATGGCCTGGTCGCACGGGTATGCGGGCTACGTTGATCCCCCCTACCCCGCTGACCTGGAGGCGGTGCGGGTGCGCGTGTTCACGGCCTGCACACAGGTCGGGCTGTTCTTCCACAATGCCGTCTCGCGCGACGACGTGGTCAGCCGGTTGCGGCAAGGGGTGATGATCGGCAATCCCCGGGGCGACGAGGAGGTCGCCAAGATCGGGCGGGCCGCCACGCGGCGCACCATGCCGGTGTAGCTGTGGCTACCGCTGGGGATGCATACCTATCCCCAACCCCCTCCCTGAAGGGAAGGGGCCGGGGGGTAGGCCCAATACCGCCCCCTCTGCCCCCCGCTCCGCAGGGGGCTGGGCTACAGCGTGCTGCGCCCCTACACGCGCCCGGCGCTGCCAACCCGGTAGGGGCATCCCTTGTGGGCGCCCTGGATTCCGGCGCAAGCCGGAATGACGGAGGAAGGGGGTGAGGGCAGCCGGGGGGTGAGTCTGGTCACTATCCCAGCCGGAAGTGGCTCCCCGCGACGTAGCGCGTGCCGCCAAAGTTATTCCCATCGTCCTCCATGTAGTAGTAGGCGGCGAAGAGGCCCCCGTCGTCAAGCTCCGTCGCCACGGGATAACCCAGGTCCCAGTCGCTGGCATCGGCGCGGATGACGGCCTCGGCCGACCAGGTAGCGCCCTCGTCCTCGCTGACGATCAGCCCCATCCCGAACGGCGGGCAGCGTCGGTCGAAGACGACGACGATCCGCCCATCGTGCAGCCGGACCGGCCACGGCGCCCGGTAGCGCGGTCCGCTGCGACGTGCGCCCGACCAGGCGTATTTGCGGGTGAGCGCGGCCCAGGGCGACTGTCCCCAGGTGACGAGGGGCTGCGGCTCGCTCCAGCTATAGCCGCCGTCGTCGGAGTAGCACATCTGAATGCCGTGGCGGATGCCGCCGATCTGGTTCATGTAGCACTGCAACCGGCCGCTCGGCAGCAGGACGAGGGCGCCATACGTGGGGCGTCCCCGCCCGGTCGCGTCTCGCGTCACTTCCGCCAGGTAGCTCCAGGAGAGACCGTTGTCGTCGGTGCCATAGATTCCCAGCCCGGAGTTGACCGATACCGACAGCCCGGTATCGGTCGCATCGCCGCCGATACTGGCCACCGCCAGCTGCGTCCCGTCAGCAAACTTGGCCAGCGGCCCGCCATCTATGTGGACATAGTTCATCCCGGACGGTGGACTCACGCGCGTCGGCACCTGCTCCCACGTGTGACCCCGGTCGCCGGAGCGCCAGGCAAAGCACTCGAAGGTGCCCTGGCCCTCCTTGTTCTTCCGGCCCGTCAGCGCTCGGCCGAAGTAGATCACCGCATCCGGGCTACTCAGATCAACCGTCTCGCGGGCCAGGCTCAGATCGTCGGCCCGCCACAACAGGGCGCGTAGCTCGTCCCACGGGCGGTTGTAGTTCCAGACCACCACGTCGTTGTCGCTCGGCCAGGTCTGGGCATGGTCGAGCGAACGCTGGAGCACGATCTGGCAGCGGCGCTTGTAGCCAATGTCGTCCCAGCCGTGCCTGATGTCGTGGAGGGTCCGGTAGGTAGACCGGGCACGGTGATGCATGACGGCGATCTCGCCGTTGCCGAAATTGTAGATGCCGCACTGACGCGGATGGCCGCAGTAGCGATCTTTGCTGTAACACAGCTTGCTGTGGTGGATGTCGGTCAGCGTGGGGACGGCTCGGACCATGATCGCTCCTTCTCTCCGATGATTGGCTGCCGGAACAGGCAATGCCTGACTGGAATCACTCTCCCTCGTGCTCCCGCAGCAGCCGCTCGACGAATTCCTTCCCGTCCATTTCAATGAGCCAGGTTGTCGTCCCCCCGTTGATACTGAACAGGGTGTAGCCATCGTAGCACCGGGCAGGGTCATGCTGGGTCACCCCGGCTGTACGCGCTTGGTCCGGCTACAGTGTTGCCATCTATTGCTCCTGGGGGATCACCACCCCGCCATCCGGGAGCACCACCCGGCAGGAGAAGGTAAAGGCCCCCCAACTCAGGCCCGCATCTGGCCGATCCAGGTTCAGGACCAGCGTGTTCTGCCCCTGGCGCAACTGGATGGGGACCGCCCGGTAGCGGTACGTCGGATGCTTGCCCAAGTCCTGGACTGGCCCATCGTTGAGGCGCAGTTGCAGCCGGTCATCCCAGCTCAGATGCACCGTCGCGGGTGTGTCCTCCTCCACCTCCAACCCGGTCACCGCTGTCGCATTGGCGGGCCACGTCCGGTTGCAGTCGAAGCTCTGCACGTTGAACACGTGGGAGAAGTCCAGGAAGCCGTGGAACGCCTGACGCCGGAGGCCCTCCGGGAGCGCTGCTGCCGGTTGCCTCAGCGCCGCCGCACCGTCATACAGCGACCAGGTGCCATCGTCGGGACTGGCCAGGATGGCATCCGGCCCCTCGGCCCCAATCTGTTTCAGCAGGTCGTACTTCCCCCGCGGCACCTCCCGCTGCTCCCGCCCCCGCCCGTACTCTAAGTCCGCAAAGGGTGGCATCTTCACGAAGGGGCGGTGTGGCTCGGTCTGATACCAGTACGTGGTCATGCAGTAGTTGTGCGCCCCGCTGCCCCACCGCATGTGCAGCGACCGCTCGAAGGGCACCAAGTCATGCACGTAGAACCGGTAGCCGCTCAACACATGCCGCGCCAGCGCCGGCCCGTGGTCTTGGTGTTCCCAGTAGGGGAAGCCAGCGTACAGGTTGGTGTCGGGAATGTGGCGGACTCCGCCATGCCCGGTGTCAAAGCTGTCCTCACCGCCACCCTGCCGCAGATAGTGGGGCACGATGCCATCTTCGCCGGTGGCTTCGCCGTCAAGGTAGAGGTTCTCGGAGCCGGAATGTGTCCAGCGCATCCCATCTTCACGGAGGCGGACACCCAGGGAATAACCCAGCAGACAGCCGCGCCCCACCGCATCCAGGGTGAAAAAGTCGTCCGCCCAGGCGGGAGCGGGGTTCTCGCGGCGCCAGCCGGCATGAAAGCGCAGCTCCTCGTCGAACGTGTCGGTCAGATACTTGTGCCAGTCAACGGTGTACACGAAGGGCATCGGCAGGGGGTGCAGATCAGTCGCTTCGATCTCAATGCGGGCCGAGTGGGCAAAGGGCATGGGAAAGTAGCAGGCGTGCCCCCGCTCATCCTTCGCGGAGAGGAAGAAGGTATTGATGGGATAGTAGGCCACGTCGTGATGGATGCCGAAGAAATCACCGGCGGGCGCTTCCACGCTGGGCTGGTCTTCGCCATCCCAGTAGATACGCAGGAGGTAGTTGCGATAGAACTGCCCTTGGTGGTGGGCGCGAAAGGCCGCAAAGATATGTCGGATGCAACCGGGGCCTTCGAGGTCGGCGATCACGCGTCGCTCGCCTGGCTCCAGGCGCGGATTGCCCAGCACCCGCTCAGGGCGGTAGCGCTCGGGCAGGTTCAGGCGGCTTTCGATAGAGAATCCGCGGTACATCGTTGCGGTCCTCCCCGGTAATGATCCAGCAACGTGCTGCGTGAGCATAGCACGTGGACAGGGAGCTGATCCTGGGGGTGAAAATCGAAAACACGCGGGCCTTCCACACCGCCGTCTCGGGCGACGATGTGGAAGGCCGGTTGCGGCAAGGGGTGATGATCGGTGCTCCCCGGCTAGGCGCAGTCTCCCCCATGCTCCCGCAACAGCCGCTCGACAAACGCCTTCGGATACCGCGTCGCCCGATAGATCAAGCGCGGGGTGTCCTCCCCCAGCCGATCATCGAACTCCGTGGTCCCGCCCAGGCCACCAATCTCCGTCTCTCTGGTGAATGGGCTCCAGAACTCCCACACCGTCTCCCCCGCCGCCGTGATCTCGAACAGCCGCCCCACCCTCTCCGACGCCTGACGGGTTTTTTTGAATCCGGGATTGTCCGGCTTTGGGCAGTCAATTGGAGCCGCAATGCCTCAACCCTACCACATCGGCGCGTGCCGAGAATACCGGTGCGTGCTGCTATGCAATCAAGTACACTTGCCGCATAGCGTCTTTCCGGTCCGAGGGAGCGCGAAGATGGCCGAATTCGAGCATTTGTTCACGCCAATCACCATCGGCAACGTCCGCTTGAAGAATCGTATCTATAGCAGTGGCCATATCCCGGCCTACGCCGAGGACGGGTATCCTGGCGCACGCTACCGGGACTATCACGTCGAGAAGGCCAAAGGTGGGGTTGGGCTGACGATCTTTGGTGGCTCAACCAGCATCATGGCCAGCTCGCCGGCGACGGCGTGGTCCATCCTGGCGAACCGCGACGACCGCATCATCCCCTACTATCAGCAGTTGGCCGCTGCGGTGCATGCACACGGCGCCAAGATCATGACCCAGCTCACGCACCTGGGCCGGCGCTCCGGGTCGGATGCGGAGCAATGGCTACCCCTCGTTGCCCCGTCGCAGATTCCGGAGCCGTATCACCGCGAGATTCCCCATACGCTGGAAGAGCATCAGATTCGGGACATCATCCGCGCGTTCGGGCAGGCGGTGCATCGCTGCCAGGCAGGTGGATTGGACGGCGTAGAGCTTTCGGCAGCGCACAACCATCTCATTGATTGTTTCTGGTCTCCGCAAACCAACCGTCGCACCGATCACTGGGGCGGCTCGCTGGAAAACCGCCTGCGATTCAGTGTGGAAGTGCTAGAGGAAATCCGCACGGTGGTCGGGCGCGATTATGTCGTCGGCATGCGTATCACCGGCGATGAACTCCGCGCTCGTGGATTGACGCTCGATGAGATGAAAGAGATCGCCCAGCGGTTGGCGGCGACCGGCCTCGTGGACTTCTTCAGCATCATTGGCGGCTCGGCGGAGAACTGGGTGAACGTCGCCGCGGCCATCCCCAATATGATGTTCCCTCCCAAGCCCTACGTCGCTCTGGCCGCTGCGATCAAGGACGTGGTCAACCTCCCCATTCTCCATGCAGGAAAGATCACGGACCCCATCATGGCCGAGCAGGTCCTGGCTGCCGGCTGGGTGGACCTGGTGGGTATGACCCGGGCGATGATCGCCGATCCGCACCTGCCGCACAAAGCGCGGGCGGGGAGGCTGACTGACATCCGCCCCTGTGTCGGCGCGAATACGTGCATTGACCGGATGTATTTTGGCAAAGCGATCACCTGTATTCACAATCCCGTCATCGGCCGCGAGCAGGAGCTGGCCGAGTGGCAGCCCGCAACAACGAAAAAGAAGGTGCTCGTGATCGGCGGGGGGCCGGGTGGACTGGAGGCCGCGCGGATGGCCGCGTTGCGGGGGCACGGAGTCATTCTCTACGAGCAGACCGACCAGTTGGGTGGTCAGGTCCTGCTCAGTGCCAGAGCACCCAAGCGCGAATCCATGGCTGACATCACCCGCTGGCTGGTAGCGCAGATCGAGAAGGTGGGGGTGGAGGTCCGCCTCGCCGCCGAAGCCAGTGTCGAGACGGTATTGGCCGAGCAGCCGGAGGCAGTCATCGTGGCCACGGGCAGCCGGCCCTATCGGCCCAAGCTACCCGGATTCGATGCGCCGCACGTGGTCAGCAGCTGGGAGGTGCTGTCCGGTGCGGTCGAGGCTGGGCAGCGGGTGTTGATCGTGGATGATGATGCCATCCCGGAGATCGGCCCAAGCGTCGCGGACTACTTGGCGGAGCGCGGCCGGCAGGTCGAGGTCGTCACGCGGCTGCGCTATGTGGGCGAAGGGTTGGGCGATACCACGTTCCCGGTGGTGTACCAGCGGCTGTTCGCAGCCGGCGTGGTTGCGACGCCGCATGTCCAGCCGCTGTCTATTGACGGCCGCCGTGTGACGCTGCAACACGTGTATTCACGGTGCAAGGAGCGCCGCGAGGACGTGGATACGGTGGTGCTGGCGATGGGGCATCGCTCGGTAGACGACCTGTATCATGCGCTCAAGGGTCGCGTACCGGAGCTTTACCTCATCGGCGATGCGATGGCCCCCCGTGGCGTGCATGCCGCCATTCTGGAAGGCACACGGGCCGCGCGTGTACTCTGATCCCGGCCGGGAAACCCTGGGCTTGGGTCACCGGCAGCACTTCACCCCGTCAGCAGAAGAAGGAGGATTGTGATGGCAAAGCCGATCCTGACACAGCTGCAAGATGGCGTCGTGCTCGGCGACGGCGGCTATATCGTGGCGTTGGAGCAACGGGGCTACGTAGTCGCCGGGGCATTTACCCCGGAGCTTGCGGTCGAGCACCCCAATGCCATCCGCTCCATGCACGAAGAGATGCTCAACGCGGGGTCTGAGGTGCTCCAGGTCATGGCCTTCTACGGCAGCCGGGAGAAGCTCCGCACCGTGGGCCAAGCCGACCGCACGTTCGAGATCAACCGGACCGCAACTCGTATCGCTCAGGAGGTGGCTGGTGAGACGGCGTTGGTTGCCGGCGATCTGAGCGCTACCTGGAAGTGGGAGCCGGAGAGCCAGTCGGCCCAATCGCTCGTCGCCGGCATGTTCGATGAGCAGATCGAGGCCCAGGACGGCGTTGACTTTTTCCTCGGCGAGACGTTCTGGCACTTCGGGGAGGCGCTGCTCTGCCTGGAGCGGCTCAAGGCCAAGACCACGGTACCGGCGATGATTACCCTGTCGTTCCGCGGGTCGAACGTGCTCGACGACGGCGTGACCGCAGCGGAGGCCACCCGCCGGTTACACGATGCCGGTGCCGACATCGTGGGGACGAACTGCATGCGTGACCCGGAGCGGATCTATCCGATCATTGAGGAGATGCGCGACGCCAGCGACGGATTTCTGGCCGCGCAGCCGGTGGCCTTCCGCTGCACCTGGGAGGTGCCCTACTTTACGGGGACGCCAGCCTTTCCCGACAAACTGGAGCCGACGCAGCTTACCCGCTACGAGATGGGCGAGTTCGCCGGCAAAGCGAAAGCGCTGGGGGTGAACTACATCGGCGCCTGCTGTGGGGCGATAGGGGGCCACGTCCGCGAGATGGCACGGGCACTCGGCAAATTCACCGAGGAGCCGGTCTGGCAGCCCGATCCGAAGGCGCCGATGAGCGAAACCGAACAGCACTGGGAGCAGCGGGGCGCGGGAGCGGCGGGCTAGCTCGCCGCTGAATCATCCGGGCTTCGGCTACAAGCGGAAGAAGCTGCCGGCGATGTGGCGTGTGCCCCCGAGGTTGTTGCCGTCATCCTCCGTGAAGTAGTAGCTCGTGAAGATTCGCCCGTCATTGAGTTGGACGGCGTGCGGGTAGCCGAGGTCCCACGTACTCGCGTCGGCGCGGAGCACCGCCTCGGCCGACCACGTCGCCCCGTCGTCTTCGCTGACGATAATCCCGATCCCGGCCGGTGACTTGCGCCGCGCGAACAGCACCACAATGCGGCCATCGCGCAGGCGCAGCGGCCAGGGCGAGCGATAGTGAACGCCGGGCCACTGCCGGCCGGGCCGATGGTAGGCCAGCCACGGCGACTGCCCCCAGACCACCAGCGGCCGAACATCGCTCCAGCTATAGCCGCCATCGTCGGAGTAGTTCATCAGGATGGCATTGCGCGGACCACCGATATTGAGCATGTAGCACTGCAACCGACCGCTCGGCAGCCGGAGCAGATTTTCGTAGACGGGGGTACCGTAGCCGGTCGGATCAGCCGTGACCTCGGCCAGGAAATTCCAGTTCAACCCGTTGTTGTCGGTGCCGTAGACGGCAACCACGCTATCGGGCACCATGACGTTCCGCTTGTTAGGTACCCCGGCGTTCCAGACCTCGCCGACGTTCCGGTTATCCAGGCTGGCCGCGACCGTCAGCGTCCCGTCGGCGAACCGTACCGGCGGATAGCCATCAATATGCACGTAGTTGAAGCCGGGCGGTGGTGTTATCCGCGTGGGCACCGTCTCCCAGGTATGGCCCCGATCACCCGACCGAAACGCGAAGCATTCCAGGGCCGGGCGGCCGTCCGTCCCCGTGGGCCCGGTCGCCGGGCGAGCGAAGTAGACTAGGGCATCGGGGCCGGAGAGGTCAATCTGCTCGCGGGGCAGGTCCGGGTCGTCTGCCTGCCAGAGGGCGGCCCGCTTTTCCCCCAGTGGGAGCGAGTCGTCCCAGATGACGACATCGTGCTCTCGCGGCCAGGTCCGGCCGTGGTCGAACGAGCGTTGGAGGAGAATCTTGGCGCGGCCTTTGTAGCCGAACTGCCCATGCTGCACGTCGTCGGGTGTGCGATAGGCGGATGGGGCGTGGTGGTGGACGGCGATCAACTCGCCGTTGCCGAAGTACCGGATGGGACACTGGCGGGGGTGGGCACACATCCGGTCCTGGCTGTAGCACAGCTTGATGTGCTGCACATCGGCCAAGATCGGCACGGTGCGCCTCATCACCGATCTCCCTTCCGGTAACGCGCTTGCTCACACCGGCGGGACTGGTCCCGCTCCATTCCCGGTGGCAGGGAGACGAGGGCAATCCTTGTGGGCGCTCTGGATTTCGGCGAAAGCCGAAATGACGCAGCCGGTACCCTAGCGCCCTCCCTCCGCCTATCTACGACAGACTCCCCCCTCTCTATCGCTTGGCGATGGAGAGGGGGCCGGGGGTGAGGCCGCGCCTACGTCTACCCCTTGTAGGTCGCCTTGAAGTTCTCCAGATCGATGTTGATCTCCCGCACCACCGCGTCGAGACTGTCTTTCATCGACACGTTGGGAGTCTTGAAGGTAGCGCCCACGGCTGCCCCAAGCGCCCGATAGTGTTTACCGAGGTTCGGGTGCCAGGGACGGAAGCCGTAGTTCAAGACGGCATCAACGAACGTCTGGAACTGCGGGACTGATGCCTGGAGCGCCTTCCACTTCGAGTTGTCGAAGATGGACCTACGCGCCGGCAGGAACGCGATACTCGCCACGTAATGCGCGTTCTGCTCCGTCGAGGTCAGCCAGCGCGTCAGCTCCCAGGCCGCCTCCTGACGCTCCGGGGTTGTCTTGTAGATCAGCCAGTTCCGCCCAAAGTTGGCGGCAAAGGGCTGCTTCTTCGTGGGTGACGGCGTGACGTACATGTTCTGCAAGCCACCGATGTCCTCCGCCCACGTCTTGATCCGCAGGGCGCTCGTCTCGTAGAACAAGCTGATCTGGCCCTTGCGGAAACTGGGGCGGTCAATGCCTCTGGCCTCGAAGACATCGCCGTGCGGCACGTGGACCCGATGCTTGTGGATCAAATCGTGGATATACTGGCCGGCCTCTACCCCTTCAGGACTGTTGAAATGCACC
Organism: Chloroflexota bacterium; assembly: GCA_965238265.1. GTDB lineage: Bacteria > Chloroflexota > UBA11872 > UBA12225 > JAJDUF01 > JAJDUF01. The sequence continues at coordinate 1,312,970 of OZ250185.1, forward strand.
TTCGTGAAGTCGTCGCTGTAGCTCCTGCCACCGTTCTGCAACAACAGGTTCCAGAAATTCGCCTGGTTGGATACGCCACCAATCGCCCACTTATTGGTCTCGTCACCCTTGCCGTGCGTCGTCTGGAGCTTCTTGAGGTACTCCACGAAGTCGTCCCAGGTGTATCCTAGCTTCAGCGGTTGCAGTCCGGACTCCTTCAAGTGCGCCAGGTTGGTGTAGGGCAAGTCGGCATTCGTGTACCAGGGGAGACTCCAGAACTTGCCTTGCCAGGAGCTCGTCTCCAGCAGGAACGGGAAGTAGTCCGCGAGCGAGTCGGCATACTGCTTGTCCGACCTGATGAAGTCGTTCATGTCCACGAGCATGCCGTTCTGACCAAACAGGCCGGCATCCCAGTACGCTGGATCGTAGAAGTCAGGCTGCTGGTCGGCCGCGTAGGCGGTGACGATCTTGTCGGGCGTGCCCTGCCCGCTGATCTCCGCATAGATGTGGCTGCCGGTCTGGTTCCACTGCTCGAACAACTGCTTCAGGCCGATGATCCGCTCACCGGTGTCGGCCTCGCCGCGCCAGCCGTACCAGGTGCCCCAGAGGGTGACTGTCACCGGCTGCTTGGCAGCCGCACCGGCGGCACCCTGGGCGCCGGTCGCGCCTTGGGTGCCGGTCGCACCCTTCGCCCCTTGCGGGCCGGCCGGTCCCGCCGGCCCCGCCTGCGGCTGGCCCACATAGCGCACGGTCGGCTCGCCACACGCTGCGGCGAGCAAGCCACCGAGTACGGCGGCGCCCCCGCCGAGCGACTGTCTTCTACTGATGCGTGCCATGGGCTACCCTCCCTTTCAATTCTGCTGTGCGTTGCTTGCCTTGCCCGGAACACAAGCGCTGCCCTGACTTACCGGTGCCGCGGCGCCTCCGGGCAGCAACGCTGCCGTCAGTGAGGGCATTGTATAGTCGCTTGGCGGGGCAGTCAAATGGACGGGGAGGGCTGCCGGAGGGGCGCAGCTTGGCCTAGTTCTGTCCCCCCTGCGTTGCGGGGGGACTATAGGGGGGCCGGATGCTGCACTTGGCCCCCTCCCCCGTGCTGACGCACAGGGGAGAGAACTGCGGCTCCCGGCCGCGACTGTGATGTGACCGCGGTGTTGGCTACCCGCCCAGGGTTGCCCAGTCTTTGTCCACCAGCGCTTGGAGCGTGCTCTGGGTGTCGGTCAGCCAGGCCTTGACGCCGATCTCGCCCTTCATGATCGGGGAGATGTCGCGTCCCGTGCGATTGATCTGGTTGCCGGAGGGAATGCCGGGATAACGCCAGCCGTAGGGTGCCATATCCACGAACCCCTTCAGCTGCTCGTCGGTCTTCAGGTAATCCTGAAGCTCCTTGGACTCCAGCGCTCCCCGGCTCACCGGGATCGAGGTAGCGCGGATACACGCCTGAGCCTGAGGATGAGGCGAGTTCATCCACATGCACACCTGCGCCGAGGCCTCCTGCTTCTTCGGATTGGTGCCGGCGCCCTTGAAGACGGCCATGTTGTGCCCGCCGTTCTGTGCGAACACCTCCCGCTTGCCAGGATGTACCGGCGTATGGAGCACGCCGAAGTCGGGCGCGTTGTTCTGCCGCATTGTAGGGATGCGGAACGGCCCCTGGTGCTCGAAGGCGATGTTGTTCTTGGCCTCGCGGTACAGCTCACCGGCACCATCGGGCGGGCTGAAACCGCCCTTGAGGATGCTCTGAAGATAATCAATCGTCTCCACCGATTCCGGCCGGTCAATCGTGATCTTCCGCCCGTCGTCGGTAATCACCCGGGCCCCCAGCGTACCCAGGAACCAGAACCAGCGCGTCCAGCGGAACGAAAACGCGAAGTCAATCCCGGGTTGTTGCTGCATTCTGGCGAGGTCTTCCTTGAAGCCGTCCCAATCGTATTGCCCCTGGCCGCTGCCGTCCCACTGCGGGAAGGGCACCCCGGCCTGTTGGAGCCGTCCCTTGTTGTAGATCAGGCCGGCGTTGTTCGTGTACACGGGCATTCCGGCCAGCTTGCCACCCCACATGCTGCTTTCGAGCATCCGCGGGAAGATGTCCGCCCGCTGTGGTGCCCAAGCCTTATCGGTCTTGAGGAGCTGATCCAAGTCAGCCGTGGCGCCGCTGGCAAAGATGTTGACCGAGTCGAAGTAGCTCAGGAAGGCCACGTCCGGCGGCGTACCGCCCGCGGCCATCGTCTTGTACTTGTCCAGGTTCGTGCTGGCCCGGCCGCCCGCCTCCAAGTCAACGCGGATATTAAGCTCGTTTGTCTTGTTGAACTCCTCCAGGTTGGCAACCCGCGCTGCTCCTTCGGGATGCGTCTCCGGCAAGTTCGACAGGTAGAAGAGGAAGACTGGCGCCTCGGCCGCCTTCCCTGCTGTGCCCTGCGCGCCCTGGGCGCCCTGCGCGCCGGTCGTACCCTTCGCCCCTTGCGGGCCGGCCGGGCCGGCCGGCCCCGCCTGTGGCTGTCCGACATAGCGCACGGTCGGCTCACCACACGCCGCGGCCAGCAAGCCGCCGAGCAAGGCCGCCGAGCCACCTAAGTATCTCCTGCGGATCATTCGTGCCCCCTCCATGCAAATCTCCTCCCACTCCAGGGAGGTTGAGGCTCACAGACCGAGCTTCCCGCACCGCGCCCGCGAGCCACCGGGCGCGATGGTGTCTCCGCCCCCCTCGGCGAGGACGCGGCCATTCTACAACTATGACGGAGGTTAGGCAAGTAATACAGCGATCAACCACATGTATGTAACGATATAGGATAGCGGGAATGCCGGGCGGCAGACTCCCCCTCTCCATAATCTCCATAATGTGGAGAGGGGGCCGGGGGGTGAGGAGCGAACTGCCCCAAACGCTACCTCATCAAGCTGCTACAGTCCCTATTTGGCCGGTAGGCCGCTACGGAGGTGGAGGATGGCGCTACAGTTGGTGGCCCCCGATGATCCGCGGTTGAGTTGGCACGGGAGCGTCTCGTTGCAGCGCACCGCTGCCTGGGTGATGCCCTGGCGCATTCCCTACCGGGAGCAAGCGCTGTTCCCGCCCGACGCTTTCGCCGCTTCCGACCAGCAGTCGCGGGCGGCGATGCCGGCCGGTGTGCGCCTTGCCTTTCACAGCGACACGACCCTGGTTGCCGGACGGATTGTGGCACAGCCGCAGGCGAGTCCCCTCGACCTCTGCTGCGATGGGCAGGTACAGGGCTCCGTGGCGCTGGCCGGCCAAGAGCAGTTTCGCTTTGCGGACCTGCCGCCTGGTGAGAAGCTGATCGAGCTATGGCTGCCGCAGTACGGCGAGTTCCGTCTGCGGTCACTGGAGCTGAGTGCTGGGGCAAGCGTGGTGCCCTATGCCGATCCGCGGCCGCGCTGGGTCACTTACGGTAGCTCCATTACGCACTGCCGGACGGCCGCGCGGCCTACCGAGACGTGGCCCGCGCTTGTCGCCAGAGCGAGCGGCCTGAACCTGACCTGTCTGGGGTACGGCGGTAACTGCCACCTGGAGCCGATGGTGGCCCGCATGATCCGGGACCGGCCCGCTGACGTGCTTTCCATGAAGGTCGGCATCAATATCCATAACCACAGTAGCCTGAGCGCGCGCACCTTTCGACCGGCGATCATCGGGTTTGTCCGGATCATCCGCGAGCAGCACCCGGACGTGCCCTTTGCCGTTGTTTCACCCATCTACGCCGCTTGGCGGGAGACGCAGCCGAACGCCGTGGGGTTCACCATCGCCGCGATGCGCGAGGAGGTCGCCGCCGCCGTCGCCGTCCTCCGCGCACAGGGGGATCGCCACCTCCGGTACGTGGACGGGCTGGAGGTCTTCGGCCCGGAGCACGCGCACCTGCTCCCGGACGACCTACACCCCAGCGCCGAGGGCTACCAGGTGCTCGCTCGCAACTTCCTGCGCGTCGTAATGCCGCAGCTTTTGTCCAACTGAGGCCGTCGGGGGTGGGGCAGGAATAGGGCGCCCTGACAAAGGTAGGTACGGGCCGCATCGTAGGGGCGCGATTCATCGCGCCCAATGAGATCAGCGTGCCTAGTTGGGCGCCATGAATGATGCCCCTACCTGGGCACGATCCGTGTGGTAGGATGCGCCGACGTGCCCGCTGCACAGGCAAAGGAGACGACTACCCATGTCCTACACCCTGATCCGAAACGGCACGCTCATTGACGGTACCGGCGCGCCGCCGGTCGAGCACGCCGCCGTGCTGCTCCACGACAGCCGCATTCACGCCGTCGGCACACCCGACACGATTCCCGTCCCGGACGACACGATCACGGAGCTTGACGCCGCCGGTGGCTACATCCTCCCCGGCTTCATTGACGCGCACGTCCATCTGGTGACGGAAGGCGCCAGCGTGGAGAAGCTGTTGAGCACGCCCTTCTCCCTCCACTTCTATCTGATGGTGGAGCGCCTGCGCCGCACGGTCGAGGCCGGCGTGACCAGCGTGCGCGACGCGGCTGGCGCCGATCTCGGCGTCAAGCAAGCGGTCGAGACGGGGCTGGTCGTGGGGCCACGGCTCCAGATCGCCATTACGATGCTCTCGCCCACCGGGGGACACGGTGACGGCTGGCTGCCGTCCGGCCTGGAGCTGCGGTATCCGGCCTATCCGGGGCGACCGGATGGACGGTGTAATGGGGTGGATGAGGTGCGCGCCAAAGTGCGGGAAGTCCTGCGCGCCGGCGCCGACGTGGTGAAGGTCGCCACGACCGGTGGCGTGTACAGTCCCACCACTCAGCCGACACATACGAAGTTCGCACCCGCAGAGTTGGCGGTGATCGCGCAAGAGGCCGCCTTCTGCGACGGCACCAGGGTGATGGCGCATGCCCACGGGGCGGAGGGCATCAAGAACGCGGTGCGGGCCGGCTTTCACTCCATCGAGCACGGAACCTACATAGACGATGAGGCCATCGAGTTGATGATGGAGCGGGGCACGTTTCTCGTCCCGACGCTGGCGGTCCACTTAGCAACGTTGGAGGCCGCCGAAAGCGCCGAGAAGCCGGCCGAATGGGCCATCCGCAAGGGCCGCGAAATCACCGATATTCACCGCGAAAACATCGCCCGGGCCTACAAAGCGGGCGGGCGTATCGCCATGGGCACGGACACGGCGATTGCCCGGCACGGCACCAACCTCCGCGAGCTAGGGCTGATGTGCGAGATTGGCATGACGCCCATGGAGGCCATCGTGGCTACGACCAAGGTTGCCGCCGAGTGTTTGGGCTGGGAGGCGATGGTAGGCACAGTGGAAGCGGGCAAGCTCGCCGATATTGTCATCAGCAAAACCGATCCACTGGCCGACATCCGCTCGCTGGAGCAAGTCGAGAACATCGCCGTCGTCATCAAAGACGGCCGGATCGTCAAGGACCGGCGAGCCAGCGTAGCCTAGATGGTGGGTGAGAGCCTGACAAGGGTAGGGTTTTTTCGTGTGGACCTAGATTCCTCGCGAAGCCTCGGAATGACAATCCATTAGGTGGGTCAGCTACAGGGTCTGTCGTCTGAAGGAGAGCCAGGCGAGCAGGAGCGTGCCCGCCAGCATTCCCAGATTTGCGAGCACGGGGCCGATCAGTGCGCCCGGGTCGTTGCCGAGGGCCAGCTCCCTGGCCGGCGAGTAGAGGCCCATCGGCATGTAGTCACCTAATCCTGGTATCGCCGACAGTCCGGCCATGACCGCGAAGGCGGCAAGTCCGACGCATGCCGCGGGCACGGACGAGCGAAACAGCGTGCTCCCCAGAAATGTGAACGAGGCGATGACCATGATCGCCAGGACCATCAAGAGGGTAAACACGGTAAACCCGGCGACGGGAAGCGCCTCGAAGAGCACCACCGTGTAGAAGTAGCCCCCGATGCATCCTAGGGCCACGCCAGCGAATAAGGTCGCGGAAAGGGCGGCGAACTTGGAGACGATGAAGGCCGTCCTGGTGACGGGTTTCACCAGTACCAGGGCCGTGGTCCCGCGCTGTTTCTCGGTGGCAATGGCCCCCATGGCGAGGAGAATGGCGGCGAAGGGCGCCATCTGGCCGAGGTTCCGGATGATCTGGCCGATGGCGTCCGAGGTCTGCGGAGGCCGCACTGTTATCTCCAGGTCGCCGGCGAAGCCTTCGACGAGCTCCGGAGTGTACCTGGCGACCAGGGGCGACATCAGGCCGAAGACCAGGAGGATGAGTACGGCGCTAAACAGCTTGTAGGTCCGCCACTGCTCCAGGACGTCTTTGCGGAGAAGGGTAACGAAGGTGCTCACTCCGCGCCCCCGTTGCCCTCGACCAACTCGAGGAAGATGTCCTCGAGGCTGGGGCGGTCGCGCTGGAAGCGGGCGAGCGGAACTCCCGCCTCCGCCACTATGGAGAGGAGCTCGACGCCGGCCGCCTGGGCGTCGCTGGCATTGACCCTTATCTCGCCGTGTTCGGCCGTCACGCCGGTACTCCACGGACGCGGCGTTTGGCCGCGGCAGTCAGCATGGTCTCCTCGAGGGCCTGGTCGACTCTGGCCTTGAGGTCCTGACCCTTAATGCCGAACAGTCCCCCGACAAACTCGAGGAGCTCGCGTCCGGTCATCCAGTCGTAAAGCCGGGGGTTCTGGTCGAGATGGCTTATTCGCCGTCGGAACGGGAGGCCGCCGTGCTGGACGTCGTGGCCGAGGACGAAGGCCTGCCCAGCGGTGGGTGCGTCAAGGGCGGTCAGCAGGCGGATCGTCGTCGGCTTCCCGGCTCCGTTGGGACCCAGGAAGCCGAAGATGGTGCCGGCGGGCACCTCAAGGGAGAGGCCGTCGAGGGCGACGAAATCGCCGAAGCGCTTGACAAGCCCCTCGCAGCGGATCGCGGCTTCCAAGGCTAGTCCTCTTCGCGGCCCGCGACGAGGTAGACGAGAGGCCCGATGAGGTTGATGAAGACGATCACCAACCCCCATACGAGCTTGTTGCCGCCCTTGACTTTGCGCTCGGGGTTCAGCAGGTCCTCAGAGCGAAGACCAGAAGGCCGAGCTGGATGATTACTAGTGGTGCAAGTAGAGCGATCAAAGTGCCCGTTTCCACCGGAATTCCCCATATCAAGCTGCCTGGACCCAAGCGACGCACCATCCTCGACGAGAGCGATCTTAGTATAACTCATGAACGCCGTCAACCACCGAATCAAGCTCACAAAACCATCCGGCGTCGTCGTGAACTGGCGTTCGATGGGCAGCGGAGGTGGCTGTCACTACGGTTGCACTCCCTTCGAACTCCTCCAGGCACGCACCTCGCCCTTGGTTGCCTCTCTTCACCTCTGATGACCTCAAGGATATTCGCTACCCTGGTGCTGGATGGAGCCCGGCGATACGCTCCAGCACTTGCCGGAACGCTTCCTTGGGTACGGCTACCTGAGCAAGCTGAAACACCAACCTCCTGGCATGCCGCACCAGACGTCCACCCATCTTGATGAGCTTGGTCTGCACGCTTCGCAGTGACCAGTGTTTCACTGACTCTGGCAAAGTCAGCCTTCTCATGAAGTTGCCCAGGTTGTAGGCCAGTACAAACAGCCACAGCCTCACCTGGTTAGCAACGAACCTGTGACACGAGAGCCGCGTCCAGTTCAGGGCGTATTTGCCTTCCTTGATCCACTGCTCGGCCGTGCCCCGCCCGTTGTAGTAGTGGGTTACGCCTACCGCTGGCAGGCTCAGGTTGGTGACGACGAACCCGACCCTCGGGAATAGCTCACCCTGGTGCCACTCCACCTTTGCCACTACACGCCGGGACTGGTCCCAAGTCTTGGCCTGGTACTTGAAGTCGTGGTACCAGACGACGGGCTTCTTAGGCGGCCTGCCCACGGGCCGCTTCAGTAGGTGCAGGATGTGTCGTTGTAATACCTCGTTGGCCGGAAGCCGCATAGCGTAGCCAATGTCCCTTGACTCCAGGTACTCGTACACCTCGGGCTTGGCAAAGGCAGCATCGGCTCGGAACAGCAGCCGGACTCCCTTCTCCTGGTATCGCTCCACGACTGGCTCCAGAGCCTCCCGCCACCGCTCAGCGCTGTGGACGTTGCCCGGTCGAAGCATTGCACCTTCGCAATCTCCGAAATGGTTGAACAGGAAGAGTGGGTGATAGCATACGGACTCGAAGTGGCCGTTATAGGCGACTCCCTCCTGCTGCCCATGGACCGGGCTCTCTGAGCTGTCCATGTCGAGGATAACTCGCTGGTGAGATGTGTGGGCCATGGCCTTGTCCACCCACTCAACATTCAGGCGCGTAAGCCCATCCAGGTTCTCCTCTTCGGTTAACACCTCAGTCTCAAATCGGCTCATAGTGTTGGTGCTGGCTGCCTGCTTATCAGTACCTTGCCACCCGACGATGACACGCATAGCCGGGTCTTGGGCAAGCCGTTCAGCGTCGTTGGTGTCCTCGTAGCCAGCGAGACGGCTATACACCGATTGTCTGAGCAAGGGCAACAGCCGGTGTTGCACATTGCGGCCGGTACGGCTTTCATGGATATAATCGTTGGCTGTCTCTGTCAGTCCCAGAGCGGCATCAAGCTCGCGGCATGCCAGGAGTCCAGCGTCAGAGGTGATGGTAGCGCCACGAAAATCCAGGCGGACTCTGCGGTCGAATTGGAGCTTCAAAGGGGTGTCGGAGCTTTCACCCATTGGGTGCCTCCAGCGAGATGGCGGTATCAAGAACAATATCCCGCTACCTCGGCCAGTCTAGCACGCTCACTGGCCATGATGCCCAGGTAAGCGGCTCAAATAGGCAGCACTCTTACCGTATTACGACGCACCCACGCGGCAGATCTGGGAAATGTGGGGTGGAGCGGTGGACCTACCCCCAACCCCCTCCCTCAAGGGAAGGGGCTACCGATCGCCATGTGGACCGCTTCCCTTAGGTGGCAGCAGCGGCCGGCCGCCGCGCGGACTCCCCTTCTGCCAGGGAAGGGGCCGGGGGTTAGGTCCAATCAACCCACCCCTACTCTGTGCTCTCCGTGCGCTCTGCGGCTAAACGTGCCCGCCGTTCCCAGTGACCGTAGGAGCGGGTCTCCGCGGCCGACAGGGTATGACCGGGGCGCCCATTCCAGTGACCGGCTCGGACGCGCTGCATCGTGTTCCGATAGCGCTCGGCCATGTTGGCAGGCTGCTCCGCCATGTACTCGCTCTCCGCCGCGCGCGCCGTCGCCGCCGACGGGAGCGCCGGTAGCTCCACCGTTGCCGTCGTGATTTGGTCGCAGCCCCACTTGTACGCGACCACCTCGCCTTTGCTGATAATCAGGTTGTTCCCCACGTTTGCTTGCACCACCGGCACGCCGTTCTCCCGCGCCCGCGCCGTGACGATGGCATTCTGGGACTTTTTCCTCGTGCCATACGACGGAATCAGCAGACAGCGTGCGCCGTCCAGCACCAAGGTCCGGGCGATCTTGGGGTTGGCCCGGTCGTTGCAGATGAGCATACCCATCCGCCCCAGCGGGGTATCGAAGGCCCGGATGCGCCGCCCAATCCGGTCGAAGTACCAGGTAGAGTGTGCCCCTTCCGCCAGCTGGGTTTTGTGGTAGTGTCCGCAGATGGTGCCACCCTGGTCAATGAAAATGGCCGTGTTGTAGACCTCGCCGCCAATCCGTTCGGCAAAGCCAAAACACAGGCAGGTACGGAGGTCCTGAGCGAGCTGCTGGAAGCGCCGGATAAAGGGGCCATCTATCGGCTCCGCGATCTCCAGCATGGCCGGCCCTCGCTCGGGCTTCCGGATGACATCCATCGCCACATAGCCCTCCAAGATACCCTCGGGGGCGACGATGAGGTCGGCCTGCTCCCGCGCAGCCGTGCGGAAGTAGGTCTCCAGCTTCTCAGCGTTGTAGTCCTTGTCCCACTTCTTGGGCTTGAGTGAGATGGCCGTCACCGTAATCGTCGTATACATCGTTTCTCCCGTCCCCTTCCGGCCCGCCTCATCCCCCGGCCCCCTTTCCCTGCTCCGCAGGGGCCGGGAGCCGCTGGCGCTACGTGTCGAAAATCTCGCTGACCGCGCAGGTGAAGCCGGGCAGCGCGTCCAGGCCGTCGAGCGTGTCGTGCTCGGTGAGTGTCACGACCGCGCGGCCCGGCTCGTGTACGTCCACCGTGCGGCTGTCCGGTTGCACGACCCATACCAGGGCCACGCCGTAACTCAGCCACATCCGCGCCTTGTCGCTGACCTCCCGCCGGCTGTCGTTGGGCGAGACGACCTCCACCACCAGGTCGGGGGACACCTCGGCGTAGCCCGTAATCCTCACCCCCAGGGGGATTTTCGCCGCCGAGATGTACGCGACATCCGCTCCAAGCACCGTATCCGGGCCCCGCTCCAGCCAAAAGCCCGCGAAGATCGTCAGGCTCCCCAACTTCCGAGGCTTGATAAAACACCCAAGCTCAAAACTCAGCCTCACTACGATCTCGCCGTGCTCCAGTCCTGCCGGCTTGGTCTGGTGCAGTACCCCCCGGACCAGATCGCCGCGCCATCTCCCTCGCAGCATATCGTCGGCCGTCAGCAACCTGGTTGCTGTGATCGCCATATCCGGCTCCTTCCCGACACGGCACCAGCCGCCGCCGGACTCCCCCTCTCTATCGCTCGGCGATGGAGAGGGGGCCGGGGGGTGAGGCGCCGCCCCTTACCGGCAGCGGGCAAACTTTTGGAGGCGCGTGCCTTCGAGCACCTCACTGACGTACAGGTCGCCCCGCGAGTCGGTCCACGCCCCGTGCGGTGCCCAGAATTGCCCCGGCGCGTCGCTGCGTTCCCCGCCCAGGCGGGCCAGGACCTTCCCGTCGAGATCAACGATACTCACGCGCCCTTGCAGCTCCGGCACGTACATGATCCCTTGGGCATCCACGTACAGATCGCAGGGCTGGAGAAATCCGGGCCACTCATCGAGGTACTCGGCGTCCGGTGTGAAGAGCTGGATGCGGTGGTTCTCGCGGTCCGCGACGTACACCCGCTCGTCGGTGGCCCAGATACTATGCGGTAGGTCGAACTGGCCCGGCCCGGTGCCCGGCTCCCCCCAGGAGTGGAGGTGCGTGCCGTCCGCCGCGAAGCGATGGGCGCGATTCTGGCCGTAGCCGTCGGAGACGTAGATGTCCCCGGACGGCGCGCGGACCGCGTCCGTCGGCCGGTTGAACGGCTGGCCGTCCGGGCTGCCCTGGTCATAGTTGCCCAGGGTGAGCAGGACTTGGCCGTCGGCGGTGAGCTTGTAGACCATATGGTGGAGAGAGTCCGTGGCATACATCGTCCCATCCGGTTCTACGAACAGACCGTGCGCGTACTCGAGATACTCCGGCGCCCGGTCGAAAGAGGTCACTAAGGCGCCGTCGCGCTCGAAGACAATCAGTGGATGCTCCCCGCGGTGAAAAACGTAGACCCGATCCTGGGCGTCCACCGCGACGCCGGCGACCTCATGGAGCTTCCATCCAGTGGGTAGCTGGGGCCAATCCGGGACGAACTCGTAGGTGAAGTCTCCGCTCCCAATCGTCATCGCGCGTGTCCTTTCGGTTGGATTTGACCTCACCACCGGCTCTTTCCGCCTCGCCCCCGCCTGCCTCCGGCAGACTCCCCCTCTCTACATGGTGGAGAGGGGGCCGGGTGATGGGCCAAAGCCGCACCACACCTGGCACTATCCGTGCGGCTTTGGCCCGTCAGGAGGTGAGGCCTCGCTACCTCATTGGCTCGTAATACACGCCGCCGGTGACTGGCCAGGTCGGCACTACTATAGCGGCAACGGATTGTGCAGGCCTGACCGGTCAGGTCCGCCTCAGAGCTTGCCAATCGCCTCCAGCACGGGCCAGAAGTTGAGCTGCTCGACCGCGTGCTTCCGGTAGATGCCCACTACGTCGGCTCCATTGGCGCGCGCGCACCGTGCTGCCGCCAGCATCAGGTCTGGGTCTTGGAAGCTGCCGGGATGATAGCAGGATAGCTCTACCACCAATGGCACCCGCCCCTTGATGATGTCGGCGGCCTGCCTGGTCTGCCGCGCTAGCGCCGCCAAGTCGTTGTTGGTCCGGAACCAGAGGTGAAACTCGTCAATCAGCCCCTGCTCTACCCAGGCGGGCCAGTCCTGCAACACCTTCGGATACTCCTCCCGCTCCGCAGCGATAATCGTCGTCGTGAGCTGGGCGGCCGGAAACGCGGCCTTGACCTTGCTACCTAGCTCCCGCAAGAACAGAGTGACGTAATCCGCCCGGAACTGGAGCCACAGCGGATCATCGTTGGGCAGCGCAAAGGCATTCTTCCCGTGTGTAGCTCGGAACTCGTCTACGACGCGATCCTCGTAGCCGTAGGGGACGACGCCGTACACGTCCTCGTTGCCGATGACAAACTCTACCTGGATACCGTCGCCCCGTGACTCGGCCAAGGTCGTCAGGAACAGGCCCGCCTGATGGCTGCGGACCTCGGGAAACGCCAGGCTAAGGCAGAGCCGTTCACCAGGCGCTAGGGTGTCCCGCTTGTCCCGGGTGTAACTCCGGTATTCCGGGTGCTCGCGCGCAAAGTCGCTGATCTCCGGCGCGGCAACGCGCGGATGGCTCCAGATGGGCCGGTGGTGGTCCATGATCGCGCGCCTCCGGGGCCGTCACCGGTGGTCGCATGAACGGCAAAGACCATTCATAGCTGACGCGGCGGGTGCCGTAGGTAGGGAATGCCGTGTAGCCGAGATAGGGGTGGACGGCGATGCCTTTGGCGTGGGCCACCTCCACAACGTAGGCGGTTGTGGCTCCAATCAGGCGTGTCACACCGACGCTCGCGCACTTTTCGACATAACCCACGGCTTCATCGTCTTCCACGCTGCCCCAGAGGGGTAGTTGGCGTCCCATCATGCAGTACCTTCTCCCATGCATTGATCAATCCGACGCGCCAGCTTGCAGCGCTGCCGATTCTCCGCCTCCCAAGTAGAAAGCCAGCGCCGCCTGACTCAGCCCGGTGAACGTCTGTGGCTGCTCCGCGAGCAAGCGGCAGAGTTCCGAGGTGGGAAGCCAACGGTGGCCGGAGGCCAGATCGCCGCGCTCCGTGAGCACGCCGGCGGCTCGACAGCGGAAGAAGAAGCCGATGGAGTCGATGGGGCCGTGGAGCGTTTGATAGACGAACGCCGGCCGCAGGCATTCGTACTCGGTATCCCTGGCGCCGCTTTGGCGTACCGCAGACCACACCAAGCGCCCGGTGTTGTCCAGAATCTCCGTTACCCGCAGGCCGGTTTCCTCGCGTACCTCGCGGACCAGCCCCTCCAGGATCGGCTCGTACTCGTCGAGCGTGCCGCCGGGCAGCTCCAGGGCGCCCCCGTCATCCGGCCGGTCACGCACCTGCACGAGCACCTCAGTGCCCTGCGCGGTCTCCCGCTCGATGATGGCCCGGCTGTTGACGTACATCCCTGACCTCCGGCGGCGAGGGTGAGGTTGGCGGTCAGAAGCGCGGCACGCCTTCCTGCAACGTGGTAATCAGACCGCGAACCTCGTCCTCGCTATTGAAGCCGGCAATCGAGACGCGCATCCCTAGCTTGTTGGGGTCCATCGGTGCGGTGAGCCACTGGAACTTGACGATGGTGTTGTGCTGCTCATAGATGTAGTCCACCAGGCCGCGCAAGGCGGTTTCGTCGTATCCGTCGAAGGTGAGGGTCGTGATGCCAGCGGACTGACCCGCTGCGGTGGGCGTGAGGATGCGTACTCGCTCTAGCCCTGCAACCTGCTCGCGGAGCAGCTTGGTGAGGCGCTGCACGTGCGCGGCTATCGTATCTAGCCCAATCGCGGACAGGTTTTCCACGGCATGCCCCAAGCCAATGATCAGCGCCGCGTTGTGTGTACCCCCCTCGGCACGCCGCGCCGCGCTCGGCGGCGGGGCGGCGGTGCCCGGCGGCGCCCAGGGGTCGGCATCGGAGAGGAACGTCGGCCGGAACGTGGGGAGCCGGTGGGGCGCGACCCAGACAAACCCGATGCCCATTGGGCCCAAGAGCCACTTGTGCCCCGACCCGACGAGGAAGTCGCACCCCAGCGATGGTACGTCTACCGGGAATTGGCCGAGTGACTGCGCGGCGTCCACGACCACCGGTATCCCGCGCTCGTGCGCGAGCGCCGCTGTCGCGGCGACCGGCAGCAGCCGTCCGTCCGGCGAGGCCAGATGACTGATGCAGAACAGCTTTGTACGCTCCGTCAGCGCGGCGGCGAGACGTTCTAGCAACACGGCATCACCGCGGTCGGCCGGCACGACCTTGGTGGTGACGCCGCGCTGGTCCCGGAGCGCCCAGGAGTTACGCACGACGCTGACGTGTTCCAGGTTGGTGATGACGAACTCATCGCCCTCGCGCCAGCGTAGGTTGTGCAGCACGCGCAGCATCGCCTGTGAGGTACTGCGCGTCATGCCTAGCTCTTCCGGCCGGACGTGCAGCATAGTCGCCAGGGCGGCGCGCGCCAGCGCTTCCTTCTCGGCCCGTTCGGTAGCGACTGCCGGGACGCCGTGAAACTGCGCCTCTCTGGTCATCTCGTCATGGACGGTACGGAGCACCGACTCAGGCGTGGGGCTATGGCCGCCGGTTTGCAGATAGGCCACGTGCCGGGTGATGGGCAGCTCGCCCCGGAGGTCGGCGAGGGTCAGAGCAACGCCGCTCGGTGACATTGACGACTCCTTCGGTAGCCCATTGTACCGCGATCACCGGGTAACGCTACCCACCTCCGTATAGCCTTCTCCCCCGGCCCTCTCTCTGGCCCGCTCCGCAGGGGGCCCTGGGCTGCCCCTACGGCCGCCGGCCGCCTCTGCCGCACTCCCCCTCTCTATCGCTCGGCGATGGAGAGGGGGCCGGGGGGTGAGGCGCGCCCGCTCTGGATTCCCGCGCAAGCGGGAATGACCGGGAAGTGTCAACAGAGGCTAATCAGGCCGCGGCGCTGCCACGTAGTCCACGAAGACGGGGCTGGTCCAGGCCATCTCCATATCGGTCTGCACGATCCGCGCCCAGTAGGGATTGATCCCCGGCCGTGGCGCCGGGTCGGTGAAGGAGAGCTCCGCCGTCTCCGGGCCGCCTGGCGCCGGGGCTAACGACACCACGATCTTGCGGTTCAGCAAACCGATGGGCACCTTCAGTTGTCCGGCTGCCAGCTCCTGGAGGCTACAACCGAAGGTCACGTTCTCGGCTGGCGAATAGGACATTTTGCCGGGGTCTTCATCTCCATGTCCGCCATAGTTGGGGCGGCTGATGAGCGAGGTATTCACCACCAGCCGCAGCTCGGCGTCGTCCGCGTCAGCGAGGTCGAGGATGACCCCGCTACGGTAGCCACAGGTCACGGAGTACCAGCGCAGCTCGGTGGCCGTGCGGTCGAACACGCGCGAGCGCGGGCTGTCGAACCGGAGCCGCTCGACGGACGCGATGGTGGCGCCGCCGACTTGCAGCTGGCCGTCCCAGATCACCCCGGAGTAGCTCGTCTTCCGGCTGGCCCCCTCCCAAAGCACCCGCACGCGGTTGCTGCTGGCGCCGGTGCCTACGGGATGGCTATAGATTCGCTCCAGGCCGCGGAACAGCTCGACACGCTCTAACGGCGCTGTGCCGGTGACCGCCAGGGAGATCGTTGGCCGGGTCGAGGTGCTGTGGTCCGCGCCCATCATATGGCCATCGGCGTCCAGCTGTACCAGCATACGCGCCCCGGTCGTCGCGTAGCAGCGCCGCGCGCGCAGCGCCTCGTGGACGGCTTCCAGCGTCAACTCTGGCGCATACAGCCCGGTCAATCCCCCTTGGGCATAGCGCCGCTCCTGCCAGCCTGGTGTGTCCGCACCGGGCCGCCCGTCGTGACTGTCGCTCCCGCCGACAAACCCCATGCGGTAGCCGTGGCGCAGCGACTCCTCCAGAAACCACTCGAACGTGCCGTGATCGGAGGTGATCTCCAGCGCCGGTTCCAAGGTCGGCTCGTGATGGGTGAGGTCGGCATGGCTGCCACCGACGTGGGGTGTGATGACGACATCCTGCCCGCGGTATGCCCGGTAGACATCGAGGATATGGGGCAGATCGGTGTCTACGTCCGATGTATCCGCCAGCCCTTTGTGGCTGTTACGGCGGATCGGCTGATTGTGGCGCCGAAAGTAGACGTTGTGATGGCCTCCCTCGCTCGGCACGGCGGACCACTCGAACCCCGGCAAGGGCACGAAGCGCCCCGGTTGATCGAAGTCACGCTCGGCCTGCTGCTGCACGGCCCAATCGTCATTCGAGAGTATGTGGTCATTGCGCTGGTAGCCCACGAAGTCTATGCCGGCAATGTCGCGGGCGTAGCGAAAGAAGTCCGGTATTTTCGCTGCGAGCGCGATCTGCCCGCCGTGCGGGTCGCCCCAGTAGAGGGCGTGCGGTGCAGCCTGCTCCGTGCAGAGGATGGGATTGCTCTCGGCCCGCAGTCCCGCTGCGCTATCTACGGCAGCCAGGCGATACCGGCCCGGCTCGGACACGGTGCAGCCCTCGAACCGCCGCACGCCGCCGTCTTCAGCGCCAAACGTGTACCGCTGCACCGGGCATGCGCTCCCTGAGGGTGCCAGCAGCTCTATGCTGCCGCGATACGAGGCGGCGGGGTTGCCCCACTGGTCCTCAGCGCGTACCAGCAGGGAAAACGGCGTCCCGGCAGTGACCGTCGAAGGGGCAACGACCACCAGCTTGACCGCTGGCCCGCCGACGATGGAGAGCGAGGGCGGCGCGGCGAGCGTGACGAACGTGCCGTCGCCCTCCGCATCCACGGCCACCCAGAAATACCGCTTGGCCTCGCGGAACGTCTGCGCCCGCGTGCCGGGACCGCCGCCGGTACGGTCGCCGTAGGTCAGCACGAGCCGTTCGCCAGGTTTGAGTGCGCGGCCGTGGACAACCAACAGCACCGACGTCACCTGCTCGACCATGATGGAGACCCGCGCCGCGCGTGGCGCGTGCAGGGTCATGTAGTCCGCGGCCGTGGGATCGTGGAATTGGGGAAATGCCCAGTCCGTGTCGCATTCCGTAAACACGCGGATGCGACCGCTGGAAGCCACCCCCTGCTCGCCGACGATGTACGTCAGCCGCTGGGTCGTGTAGCTGCCCGCAACCACGTCGCCGGCCGGGTCGAGGGTAGCCCGCCCGTAGGCTTGCCGTTGTGCGTCCGCCGTACCAGCTTGCATCATCTCGCTCTCCGGTTCGGCGCTGTGTCTACTCGGCTGCGCTGCGCTGGAGCACCACCAGCGTGCGGAGCGCCAGGAGTGACATCAGCGGCCGGGGCACGAGCCATTCGCTACGGGCGAGCACTGTGACCAATCCGGCCGGTACCAGGCTGTAGCTCTGATATTCACGGGCGAGCACGTGGAACAGGCTGAAAGGTCGCACGTAGAGCAGTTTCAGGTGGGGATGTCTGGTGGGCCAGTCAGCGCGCTCGTGCGTGAAGAGGATGTTCGCCATCGCGATGTTGCCCTGCCAAGGATCGTCACTCGCCGGGTTTTCCTGGTACCGATCAAAACAGATTGCCTCTTCGTGAAAGGACCAGATGAGACGTGACAGGGGAGTGACATACGGTTCGATAAAGACACCACGGCCGCCCGGTCTCAGCACACGCGCCAACTCATCGAAAAAGGTATAGGGATGCGCGAGGTGGTGGAGGATGTCAACGCCCAAACAGCCGCCGAGTCGTCCCGATTGCACCGGCAGGTGGCGGACGTCGGCCGCGAGGTCTAGCCAGGGAGCCACCTGAACATCGGATTGGAACACCGGGCCGACCCAGGGAGACAGCGTGCCGCTGCCGGTGCCGACTTCCAAATGTGGCCCGTCGTCGGGCAGCCAGGAGCGAATGAGCTGTGCCCAGAACCGATAGACGGCCCGGAGCGCTTCCTTGCGTTCCCATACTCGACGGCGGGCCAGGAGCTGGTCGGGCACGTGCTGGGCTGTGGTCGTCATTGGCACGAAAATAACACCTATCCGCCATTCCCGCGGAAGCCGCAATCCACATCCCCTTGCGGAGCGGCAGCCTGGCGCCGCTGGGCTTATTCCGTTTGCAGCCGGCGGAGCCGCTCCCGGAGCCGCCGCAACTCGGCTTCGGCGCCAGCGGCGCGGGCTTCGGCCGTCAAGCGGGCCGCCCGCTCGGCTGCGGCACGGTCTTCAGCCCCGGCGGCACGGTCTTCAGCCCCGGCGGCGCGGGCTTCGGCCGTCAAGCGGGCCGCCCGCTCGGCAGCGTGCCGGGCTTGCAGCTCGGTCGGGGTGGGCAGATACGCGCCGGCCACCGGATCGTACACCCGCAGGTGGCCCTCGTCCCAACACAGGTCCAGCCCCAACACCGGGCTGTGGCCCCAGATCAACCCCCCTGGCTCCGCAGTGATCCGGAGCGGCTCGTATACGCCGTTGACCAGCCGCTCCCCGGCCAGCGCCGCATCGTGATACCGGCCGCCGGTGTGGTCGAACCGCCAGTATTCGCCCACGCCATAGCCAGCGTACCCGGCCCGCTTGACCGTGTAATCCCGCCGCCCGGTGCTGCGCGAGGCCACTTCCAGCACAAAGTCCGGCGGCTGGCCTACTTCACTCAGCACATAGCCGTTGCGCGCCACGATAGCGGCGGGATTGACCCCGAACGCGACCACGCAGTCCGGCGCCAGCCGCTCGGCATTATTGCCGGCCTCGCGCCGGAGGTAGCCCTGGCCGCAGACCAGCACGTCGGCGCGCGGGGCAAAGTAGGCTTGCAGGACACTGTCGAACGCCACGATCCGGAGGTGTTGCTGCATATCGGGTATCCGGGGCGGATCGGGGAGCGGCTCCAGGTGCGCGAACTCGCCGGGTGGTGGTGGGCGGAGGGCGATCTTGGTTGCCATCGGGGGCCTCGTGCGGGATAGCCGGTTCGCGCGGTAGCGGTATGGGACTACCCGGCAGCAGTATAGCCGACCGGGAGCCGCGGCGTCGGCCCCCGTCATCGGCATGACAATACCACCCAGCCGTCATTCCCGGGTGCGCGGGAATCCACCTCCCCCGGCCGCTGGACTCCGGCGAAAGCCGGAGTGACGAGGGGCGGGGACGACGGAGCACTAGGCCGGTATGGACACCACCTGTCCGGTCCTGGACGCAGTCTGTCCGGCAAAGACAGCATCCATACAGATCAAGACATCCTCGGTGTCTACGATAGCCGGCCGGCCGGCCTCGATACTCTCGATCCATTCCGCGAACACGCTGATCTCCGGCTCCGTCGTCTCGATCTCGGTCGTCCCGTCCTCCGTAATCAGCACGCCGCGATTGTTCGCCGGAATCTCGATCTTGCCCTCGGTCCCCAGAATACTGAGCCAGCAGTCGTAGATCGCCAAGAGGTGCGTGTCAATGATGGCCGTGACACCGTTCTCCAGCCGGTAGAGGTGCTGGCTTACATCGTAGAAATGCTGCAACTCGGGCCGCGAGTGATTGGCTTCATAGCCGACCACCTCTAGGTAGCGCAGACCGGTGATCCAGCGCACCTCATCGAGGCTATGCACGGCGGCGTAGCCCATCGGCCCGCCTATCCGCCGCTCATCGAACATCCACGCCGGGCGCTCCGGCTGCCGCTGTTGCTCGTAGGCGCGTCGGCTATGGAGGGCGACGACCTGGCCAATAGCGCCTGCCCGGACCAGTCTGTGGGCCGCGCGGCGCACCGGGTCACCGCGTAGGGTGAGCAGCATGGAGAGTCGCTGGCCCGGGTGGTGCTTGAGGGCGGCCTTCACCTGCTCCAGGTGCTCCGGTTGGCTGACGAGCGGCTTGTCCGCTACGACGTGGAGACCGTGCTCAAGCCCCGCGATGAGTGCTGCGCCTTGCACGTCGGGTACGGTGCTGGCGGCCAGCACGTCGAGCTGCTCGTTCGCCAGCATGTCATCAAGGTTGTGATAGGTCGGGAGCTTGAGGTCGGCGAGCAGCGCCACCCGATCCGCGGACATCTCTTCCGTCAGCTCGGGACGGTGGCAGACGGCCACTAGCTCAACCGCCGCTGACGTTTCGGCGGCGCTCAGATAGTGTGGCCAGTGGGTGAACGGTTCGAGTCCGACAAGCCCTACACGCAACGACATGCTCTACCCCTCCGAACGATGGTTGGCAGGCCCCGGCTCACTGCGTTGTGCGCGTGAGGATAGCATAGACCGTCCGGCTCCCCTCAATCAGCCACAGAGCACACAGAGCGAGGGCCGTAGGGGCGCAGCACGCTGCGCCCGTCCCCATGCGAAGCGGAGGGCCGGTATCCCCGGCTGCCCTCACCCCGGCCCCCTCCCAGCGGGAGATGGAGTCTGGATTCCCGCGAAAGCGGGAATGACGGGGCCGGAGACCAGCGCCGTAGGGGCGTCCCTCGTGGGTGCCCTGGCGTCGGCCGCCACGCCGGTCGGCGTGGTACGCTACCCGCAGCTCTCTCCCCGGAAGCGAGGTGTGTCGTGCGGCTCGCCTCCCCTACTCTGTGTGCTCTGTGTACTCTGTGGCGAAAAAACCTACCTTGTCAGGAGGTCGTAGGCCGATGAAATTCCGCTTCGGAGTCACACTCCCCGGGCTGCCGTCCGCCGAAGAATGGACCGGCTGGGCGCGGCAAGCAGAAGACCTCGGCTACGACATCGCCCTCATCCCCGACCACTTCGGCGAGCAGCTGGCGCCGCTCCCGGCCCTGATGGCCGCCGCGTGCGCGACCACCACCCTGCGTATCGGGACACTGGTGCTCGGCAACGATTACCGCCACCCGGTCATGGTCGCGAAGGAAGCCGCCACGCTGGACGTGCTCTCGAACGGGCGGTTCGAGTTGGGGCTGGGCGCCGGCTGGATGCTCTCGGACTACCAGCGCTCCGGCATGCAATTCGACCGGCCGGGGATCAGAGTGAGCCGGCTGGAAGAGAGCATCGCCGTGATTAAAGGCCTCCTCGGGCCCGGCTCCTGCTCATACGAGGGAACGTACTACCGCATCTCCGATCTCGACGGGTACCCGAAGCCGGTGCAGCAGCCGAAGCTGCCGATCCTGGTGGGCGGGGGAGGCCGGCGGATGCTGAAGATCGCCGCGCGCGAGGCGGATATTATCGCGCTGCATCCCAGTCTGCGCCGGACGCGCAATGGCGCCCCGATGCTCCGGCGGGCGGCGTGGGACTCCACCCCGGAAGCCTTCGACGAGAAGATATGCTGGCTACGCGACTCCCTCGGAGACCGCCTGGACCATACCGAACTGAACAGCGTGCTCTACCTCCCATTTGTGACCCAGGACACGGATACAGCAGCGCGCGCGGCTGCCAAGCAGCTCGGTGTCTCGCCCGCGGCGGCGCGTGAGTGCCCGCTGGTGGTGATCGGCACCGCCAGCGAGATAGCAGACGAGCTGCTCCAGCGGCGCGAACGCTACGGCATCTCGTACTATTTGGTGAAGCAGCCCTGGATGGAGGAGTTTGCGCCGGTCGTAGCCCGGCTCGCAGGTAAGTAGGTCCGGCCACAGAGACCACAGAGTTGGAGGGATGGGGGGCAGAGCACCATGAAGTTCACCGTCAGCGTCAACGTCGGTGGCCCGCATTACGACCCGGCGCGTATCGGGGCTATCGCCCGCCAGGCCGATGCGTTAGGCTTCCACAGCGTGGGGGCGGCCGAACGGCTCATCATGCCGCGGGTCATCAAGTCGCAGTATCCGCGCGGGAGCGGGGCGGCCCCGGGTGTTGGCTCGGCCCAGAACACGCTCGAAGTCCTGTCCGTCATCAGTTTTCTGGCCGGTCAGACCTCCCGGATACGGTTGATGCCCTTCGTGGTCATGCCGTACCGCAATCCCTTACTCGCCGCCAAGATGCTGGCCACGATTGACGTGTTGTCCAATGGCCGGCTGGACATCCTGCTCGGTGTGGGCTGGAACCGCGAGGAGGCCCGTGCGCTGATGGTGCCTACCCCGTTCGACAAGCGCGGCGCCGTCACCAACGAGTACCTGCGCGCCTTTGTCACGCTCTGGAATGAGGAGCGCCCGGACTTCCAGGGGAAGTACCTGCAATTCTCCGACGTTGATTTCGCGCCCAAGCCGGTGCAGCGTCCCCATCCACCGTTCTGGATCGGTGGCGAAAGCCCGGCAGCCATCCGCCGCGCCGCGACGCTCGGTGACGGGTGGTCGCCCGGCGCGAGCAACCCGCAGTTTCCGCTGGATACGACCGAGCAGCTCAAGCGGGCGGTGGACAGCCTGCACTGGCGAGCGGCCGCGGCCGGCCGCGATCCCGGTGCCATAGCCATCCGGTTCGGCAGCATCTCCTGGACGGGCGGCCAAGCCGCGACCGGTCCCGAAGGGCAGCGCGCGCCCTTTACGGGCAGCGCCGAGCAGATCGCCGCGGACGTTGCGGCACAGGCCAAGCTGGGCGTGACCCACATGAGTGTCAGCACGCCGGTCGCGAGCCTGGAGCAGGAGTTGGAGCTGATGGCGAGCTTCGCCGACCAAGTGCTGCCGCTCGCCGGCGATTAGGCCCGGCAGGCGGGGAGTGAGAGCGGGAGTCTGTCGTCCGTCATTCCCGCGAAAGCGGGAATCCAGGCTCCCTCTCCCCGCGGGAGAGGGCCGGGGTGAGGGCTGGTGCGCTGCCGAGTGAGAGGAGACAACCATGGCTCTGATCGAGATTGGCTCACAGAAGCAGCTGTTCCTCGACGACTACCTGATCGAGAGCATGACCCAAGCCAAGCAAGGCGTCAATCCCGCCGTCAAGGTCGCGCACAATCCCATCATCCGGGCCGAACGCCCCTGGGAGGGCAACCACGTCATGCTGTCCTCGGTGGTGTTCGACGACGAGGACCGCATCTTCAAGCTGTGGTACACCGCCCGCGACCTGAAGGTTGACCCCCAACTGCGACCCGGCGGCGCATCGGGGATCGTGATTGGGGGCGAGGCCGCCCCGCCTGTGACGTGCCTTGCCACCTCCGAGGACGGCATCCACTGGGAGCGGCCGGTGCTGGGGCTGGTGGAGTTTGCCGGGTCCAAGGAGAACAACATCGTCCCACCCGGAGTCGTCGAGGCGCCAACGTTCCTGGACCGGCACGAACGCGACCCGGCGAAGCGATACAAGGCCCTGAAGTGGACCATGGACACGACCAAGCCGATGCAGTCCAACCTCTACTACTCGCCCGACGGTTTCACCTGGACACCCTACGCGGGCAATCCCGTCATAGACACCACGCCCGTCGTCGGCCGGTGGGGACCGACCTCCTTCATGGGCTGGGACCCCATTCGCGAGACCTACGCGGCGTATGTGGAGAGCAGCCACCATATGCGGACACTCTTCGGCAAGCGGCTCATCGGCCGCGCCGAGAGTCCCGACATGATCCACTGGACCGAGCCGGAGACGGTCCTGGTTCCCGACACGGACGATTTCCCCGATACGGAGTTCTATCGGCTGGTAGTCATCCCCTACGCCGGGCTGTACGTCGGGCTGCTCTGGATTTTCCGTACCACCAACCTGACGCACCACCCGGAGGTCATCGTCAGCCGCGACGGATTCCACTGGGAGCGGCGCTACCGGGAGCCGTTCATCGTCCGCGGCGGCCGCCGGGAGGACTTCGATTCGAGCAACGTCTACCTGTGGCACGCCCTCGTGCATGATGACCGCGTGCTCCTCTACTACAGCGGCACCAACCACCGCGCCGCCCAGCAGATGCTGGACTTGGGCGCCGCCGCCACATCGGCTGTAGGGCTGGCGATCTGCCCCCTGGACGGATTCGTGTCGGTGGACAGCGGCAAGGGCTGGGCACCTCCCGCCGGGGACAGGGCCGACTTGGGCGGGCTGCATCAGGAAGCCCTGTTGCGCGTGTCGCGCAGCCCCGCGGCGTTTGGCCAGCTGGTCACGCGCTCCTTCGGCTTCATCGGGTCGCGGCTGCATCTCAACTGCGCGACCACGCCGGTCGCCGCCGGTCCCGGGCCGGCCGAGGTGCGGGTGGAGGTGCTCACGTCCAACCACCGCAAGATCGAGGGATTCACGTTCGACGACGCCGACCCGATCACGCAGTCGGGACGGGACCACGTCGTCTCCTGGAACGGCAACGCCGACGTGAGCCGCCTGATGGGCCGGCCGATCAAGCTGCGGTTCTACTTCAAGAACGCGAAGCTCTACTCCTTCCAGTTCGGGACGACTCGCTAATTCCGCACCACCTATCCTGCCGCAGGTAGCGGATTGTGCAGCCCTGGCGGGTCAGAGCAGCGCCCCCGCCGGACCGCACACCGGGGAATGGACAAGGAGGCGAAACCGATGAGCCAGATCGAGTTCCCCTACGGCTACGCGGGCGATGTCGCGGTCAGCGCCGGGACCGTGTGGATGGCCTGGGCCACCTGCGAGACCGACGAGCTGAGTCTCTTCTCGGAGGTCAACCGTGCCTGGCCACTCCGCCCCGGGCTGGATGCTACCACGTGGCGTGAGTACCCGCCGGCCACCATGGCCGTCTACGTGTCGCGCCTCTCTCCGGCGGGTGAGCCGGCTGCCCCGCAGCGACTCGCCGCCGGTCGATCCTACATCCAGGGACCTATCCTGGCCGCCACCGACGGTCAGGAGCCTTGGGTGGTCTGGTGTGAGCAGCGCGCCGGCGGCTACGCCCTCGTGGCCTGGCGGCACGGCCGGCAGCATACCGTCGCCACGTCGCCCCGGCCGCTGCTGCAACCGGCTGCGGCAGCCGACCGCGCCGGTCGGCTGTGCGTGGCCTGGCAGGCGTGGGCGCGACCGGATACACCGACGTTTGCCCTCTACGCGCGCTGGCTGGCCGCGGACGGCACCCTCGTCGGCGTCCCCGGTGATGCCGCGGCTGACTTGATCTCGCCGCCGGACGCCTCCAGCGCCTCGTCGGACTGGACTCCCGCGCTGGCCGCCCTGCCCGACGGAAGCGTCTGGTGCGCTTGGGAGCGCTGGCAGGGTGGCGCCTCCCACATTCTGCTGCGCCGAGCGCCGGCGCCTGGGCATTGGGACGAGCCGCTGGCCGCCTCCACAGCCGTCGGCCTCGATCTGGAGCCGTCACTGGCCGTAGACCCCGACGGCCTGCTGTGGGTAGCCTGGTCCCGCAGTACCCCCTGGGGCTGCACTGACCACAGCCTCGCCCGTGCGCGGTCGCTCCACGTGCAGGTGGTGGAGCCACACACGGGCCGCTGGGCACTGTCCGCCGGCTACGACGAGACCGGAGCCGTGCCCTTGCCCCTCGCGCCGCTGCAAGTGGGCGAGGCGCAGCGGACGTTCGAGCAGTTCATCGTGCCGCTGGCCGCGCGGCTCCTGGCCGGCGAGCAGGGCCTGCGGGTGCTCTACCGCAGCCTGCATGTCAGGGGTAACAGTATTTTCGGCTGGGACCTGAGCGCGATAACCCACACTGGAGAGTCCTGGAGTACGCCGGAGCGTCTCTCTACGGGCGTCGGCTTTCCCGATACGCAGTATGGGGTAACCGAGGACGGCGCCGGCGGTCTCTGGATCGGCTACCACGCCTGCGATCTGCCGGGACTCAGGGATGGTGGTGCAGCGCCGCTCCAGCCACCACAGATCGCCCGCTACCACAAACACGCCGTCACGAACAGCCGTTTCCTGGTCGAGCGAGTTCATCCCACCGCCGGTAGCACCAAGGTGAGCCAGGTACGCCAACGGCCGGTCGTCATCTCCGCTGCGGAGTCGGCGCCGCCACCGGCCGCGCCCGTGCCGCGTGATCTCGACATGCACGGGCGCCGCTATCATCTGCTCTTCGGCGACCTCCACCGGCACAGCCTCTACTCCAAGTGCCAGGCGGCCAACGATGGCGCAGTGCTCGACCATTGGCGCTGGGCGGTGGAGGTAGCGCAGCTGGACTTCTATGCCCTCACCGACCACATAGACTTTCTGAGCCAGGAGGAGTGGCAGCATACGCGCGCCACCACCACGCTCATGGCGGGCAATGCCGGTGTCTTCCCCTTGTACGGGTTTGAATGGACCATTCAGTCGGCAGGTGGACACGCCAACTTCTTCTATCTGGACCCGGATATTGCGAGTGACCTGCGGGTAGCCTGCCTGACCTCGCCGCTGATAAGCGACGTCTGGGACAAGCTCGACGCCTGGCTGCCGTCCGGCTCGGTGCTGGCTATCCGCCACCATCTCGAGCAGCATAGCGGGCCGGCAGACATCGAGAGCTTTGCGCCCCGCTATGAGCCGGTGATCGAGGTGATCCAGTCGCGCGGGGTGGCCATCGGGCTGGCCGAGCGGTTCTGGCGTGCCGGGTGCCGGGCGGGCGTGGTGGGCGCCAGCGATCACAGCTTCCCTGGGGCACCCTTCCCCTTCTGCCTGACCGGAGTGTGGGCGGAGGAGCAAAGCCGCGCCGGGGTCTTCGCGGCGCTACGGCAGCGGCGCACCTTCGCCACCAACGGCCCGAAGATACGTCTCTTCCTCTCGGCCGGCGGTGTGCCGATGGGGTCGGCCGGTCCGGTCAGCGGCCCTCCTGAGCTACGGGTGGAGGTGCGCGGCACGACAACAGTAGACCGGGTGGAGTTCTTCCGCAACGGCCGCCTGGCCCACGTCGCGCCGGTCGAGCGGCAGGAAGCCGTCGTCACGTTCCAGGACGCAGCGGCTCCGCGTGGCGCGACCGCCTACTACCACGTCCGGGTGACCCAGCAGCCGGAGCAGCGTGCCCAGCGCCCGGACGAAGGCATCGCCTACAGCAGCCCCGTCTGGCTGGAGATCACCTAACCGGCAATCCGGCACCGGCCCCCGCTCCACACCCCTCTTCACCATGTAGAGAGGGGCCGGGGGGTGAGGCCCTCGCCCGCGTCTATTGGCCGGTCTCGATCCAGCGGTAGGCCGCGCCGTAAGGTGTGCAGCCGGCGCCCCATTTGTAGGCCAGCACGACCAGCTCGTCAGCGCCGCGGACAAACGCGCTGGTCACCGCATAGGTCGAGGTGAGGGCGTACCGAAACGTGCGCCCCAGGTCGTAGCTGATATAGACGCCCGCGTTCTGCCAGGAGGTGGTCCGGGAAATGAAGGCCACGCCGCCGCCGGGCAGCGCCAGCAACTGCCCTTGACCCTGGCTGCTTCCCAGCTTCGGTTCGGGATGGCTCCAGGTCCGGCCGCCATCGGTGCTGATGGAACGGCACATATAGGCCAGAACGCCCCCGCGCGGCCCCTGCGCGAAGAATTCGGTCCGTGAGGCCGCCAGCAGCGTGCCGTCCGGCAGCGGCTGCACGGCTACTTCGTTATGGCGGGGGTTTGGTTGCGGCTCGTCGCTGCGGGCGTGCGATCCACCTGACATAATGACCGACATCTCGCCCCAGGTCTGCCCCGCGTCCTGCGAGCGGAAAAGGACTGCGGATGATCCGTAGTAATCAACGGCCTCCGCCTGCTCGACCCCATAGCCCGTCAGCAGCACGGTCCCGTCCGGCAGCTCGAGAAACCGGCCGTAGGGTACCGCCCAGGCCAGTGGCTCCCGCACGACCTGATCACCGCCCTGCCAGGTCCGGCCCTCATCATCCGAGTAGTAAACCAGGAACTCCAGATCGTAGTGGCAGTCGCCCACGTCGAAGACCGGGTAGCCGCCGCGCTGGACCGCACGGCGCGGTTCGGCGTAGCTGCTCGCGCTCACCTCCCGCACCACCGCTCCCAGCCACCGGCCCGACCGCAGCACCCCCAGCACTACCCGGTAGTGGTCAACGTCATTGCCGATTGTTCTGGCGTGCCGGAGTGGCTGCCAGGTGCGTCCGCCGTCGCTAGAGCGCAGAAAGCGCCGGGGCCTCCTATCGTCCCCATATTCCTGTGTCACCAAGTCGCCGTTGGGCAGCTCGGCCGCCATCGTAATGTAGGGTAGCTCCCACCGCTCGGCCAGCACCCAGCGTCCCGTCGCCGGCGGCGCAGTATCCTTGATCGGTCCCCGGGCACGCGCCGCCGCCGGACGCTCATAGAAGATCACGTCTATCCGTTCCGTGTGCTCCGGCCCCTCTGCCATGATTGCCTTCTCGGCGCCGTGCCAGTAGCCGGAGTGTGCTCGTGTACGGCTCAGGGCCACCGCTACACGGTCCTCGTCCAAGGCCCACGTGCTCGGAAAGCCGAAGAACTCGTAAGGCCAGTTGTGGCCCATGAACGGGACCGTGGGCGGCAAAGGGGCCTCCTCCATGCGGGCGTTCATCCCTTTCATCCAGCCCCACGTCATCAGCTCCAGCTGCTGGTGGAAGCTCACCAGCCCGTCGTCGCTGAAGATGATCCGCATATCCCCCCAGGCCGCCCAGGCTGCAAAGGGGCAGACGATGGTGTGCTCGCCCACGGCGGCCAAACCGGCCCACGCTCCCACGATCAGTTGGTCGGGCGTGGTCCAGCTCTCGCCCGCGTCCTCGCTCCGCAGCCGGCACAGCACTTGTGGAGCGCCGGGGCCGTCACCCAAGCGCCGGGCCGTCACCACCGCCAGCCAACGACCGTCGGACGTGGTGGTCAGCGGTTGCACCGCCGGTGCTTCAAAGCTGTACCGGCTCTCCGGCCAGGCCCCGATGATCGGGCGGTTTCCTTGGACGATCCAGGAATACCGGCCCCACGTCTCGCCGCCGTCTTCCGAGCGCAGCAGGCCGCAGCCGTGAACGGTTGCCCGCAGCGCGGCAGCGGAGTCGGCGCCATGCACGGACATCACCAACGTACCGTCGGCCTGCTCCACTACGCGGCCGGTCGGCGCCAGCCAATGTAAAGGACTTTCGATCCGCGGCTCGATAGCCGACCAGGTCCGGCCGTCGTCGTCCGACTGCAACAACCCAATCTCGCTGGTGGTCGCCGCGGCGTTCAGCACGGCGAACGGGGCGATCAACCGGCCCGCGGCCAGGCGCGTCAAGGTACCTACCGCCCGCGGCTCTCCGGCTTGCCCACGATAAATCACCTCCGGTTGCTGCCAGCGCTTGCCCCCGTCGCTTGATCGAAGCAGCAGCAGATCGCCGCGCCCGGCCTCTTCCTGCTCGGATGTCTGCTGCGTGAACACAATCAAGAGGCTGCCATCCGCGGCCTGCGCCATAGACGGGTATCGCGCCCGCCCGGCTGAGGCATACGCCACGACCCGCTCGACGCGCTCCCAATGACCAAGCACACCGCTCACAGTTATCCCTGCCTCTCCACCGCATGCCGAAACAGCGGTTTGACCGCCGCGGGCAGCGTCTCGTAGACCTGCGGACTCAGCGGTGGCTGGAGGTTCTCGCGCTTGCCCGTCTCGTCCACCATCCGGGCGCGCTCGACGGTACCGGGCCGCAGCACGTCCAGGTTGAGCCACCAGGGGGCATAGCGCACCGCGATAGTGGTCCGCGGCCGTTGCGTGCGGTTGGGCGCGATGGCGTGCCAGAGGCGACTATCGAACACCAGCACGCTTCCGGCCGGTCCCGTCACCTGCATCTCCGTAGGGAAGGGCTGGGTGGGGTCAACGCCGTTGTCGCCCGACGGATTGTTGTTGGCGCGATGGCTGCCGGGGACGATGAAGGTACCGCCGTTCTCCTTGTTGAACGGCGAGAGCAGCCAGAGCGTGGTGACGTGCATCACCACGTCGGGATAGGGTGCAGCGACGTGACCGGCCGTATCCTGGTTGAAGGGCCAGTCCGCGTGCCAGCCCCCGCGGCTGTTGCCTGGATAGTTGATCTGAGCAGTGGTAAAGGAGATGCGGACGTGCTCGCCGAGCAAGGCTTCCACCAGGTCCAGCAAGCGAGTGGTAGCCAGGTACGGCGCGAAGGATTGGTCGAAGCGGATCAGTCCGGGCACGTGGCCGATGCCTTCGGGGGCCGTCGCGCTCTGGCGCGCTGCGACGGCTGCCTCCACGCTCTCCCGCACCGCATCCACCTTGTCGGCGGGAATAATCCCTTCGAGGAGACACCAGCCGTTGACTTTCATATAGCGCATGGCAGTCTGCAAATCCATGGCGAACGTCCTCTCCTCTGCGACGCGGCGCGTGCTGCTCCAACCCTCTTTATCATAATCCAGTACTCATAGCCACGCGGGGCCACGCGGGTCAGTGGCCGGTGGTCAGTGGTAGATCAGGTGGATGAGTACACCTACCCCAACCCCGTAGGGGCGTCCCTTGTGGGCGCCCTGGCCTCGGCGGCGGGGGGGGCGGAAAGGGCAACCACAAGGGTTGCCCCTACGGCGGCCTCCCCTCGCATGGCGATGGAGAGGGGGCCGGGGGGTGAGGCGCAACTGAAGAAAACGGGCGCTTCCCCCGCCCCTCACTGAAGGGCAAGGGAAGCGCCATGAAAGCCGCAGCGATGGGCCGGGTGAGCTAGCCGCCTCGCGCGCGGAAGTCCTCGAGCAGCACGGTCATCTGCCGCGCCGCCTCGTCGAAGAGGGTCTTTGGCGAGGCGTTCGGATTCTTCCAGGTCTCGTTAATCGCTGCTCCCATGTGCTGGGAAGCCTTATTGAGCGTCGGATGGAACGGCCGGAAGCCGAACTTCTGCTGGTCCAAGAAGGTCTGGAACTGCGGGGCCAGCTTCATGACGGCGAGCCACTTCGGATGCGTCAAGATGGACCTGCGCGCCGGCATGAATATGGTCCCCGCGGAGTAGTGGGCCAGCCCATCCGTCGAAGTCAGCCAGCGCAGGAAGTTCCAGCCGGCCTCCTCGCGTGCCGGCTCCGTCTTGAACTGCGTGAACTGGCGGCCGCCCGCAATCGTAAAGGCCTGCTTTTTGGTCGGGGGCGGACTGACGTACATCTTGTCCAGGCCCCCAATAGCCTCTGCCCACGTAATCACCCGCCTGGCGGCCGTCTCGTAGAACAGGGTGATTTGGCCCTTGCGGAAGTCGGGCCGGTTCATCCCCTTGGCCTCGAACCACTCGGGGTGCTGATCGTGGACTTTGTGCTTATGGACCAAATCCATCAGCCACTGGATCGCTCGATCCCCTCGGTACTGTTGAGCGTGAGTTTCGTGTAGTCCTCGTTGTAGACATCCCCGCCATTCTGTTTGAGCAGGTTCCAGAAATTGTGCCAGTTGTAGGCATGCGCGAAGGCCCACTTGTTGGTTTCCTCGCCCGGGCCATGGAAGGTCTGGAGCGTCTTGCAGTACTCCACCAAATCGTCCCAGGTGTAGCCTTGCTTCAGCGGCTCCAACCCCGCTTGGCCCACGTGGTCCAGGTTGGTGTACGGCAGGTCGGCCTCCGAGGTGATGGGCAGGCTCCACAGCTGGCAGTAGCTCGTCTCCAGCAGGTACGGGAGGAAGTCATCGAGCGTTGCAGCGTACTCCTTGTCCTGCTTGATGAAGGGTGCCAGGTCCACCGCGATGCCACCTGCGCCAAACTCCTGGGACTGGTTGAGGTTGGGGTCTACGAAGTCGGGCTGCAGGCCGGCCGCGGTGGCGGCGATGATCTTCGCTTGCCAGACCCCGCTTGTGCCACCAACCGCCCGCGTCTTCGCCTGGGCCTCAGTAGTGGGCGGGTTCGCCTCCAGTACCACGGGGGTGCTGGTGCCGCGAGCGTTCCACATGTCCACCAGCTCTTTCCACGGCTTGGAGCGCTCACCGTTGGCCCCAGGGCCGTGCCAGCCCCACCACACGGTCCAAAATCGGAGGATCTGCGTTGGCTTGGCCTGCGCTGGCACCTCCACGACCTTCTCGACGATGATCGGCTTCTCCTTCTCGATCACGATGGTCTGCCCAGCGGACCCGGCCGCCCCCTTAGTGCCAGCGGTACCAGCGCCACCGCGCGCACCTTGCTGACCGGACGGCCCGGCCGGCCCGGCCGGCCCCTGGACATAGCGGACCTCGACCTCGCCGCAGGCGGCCAGTACCGCACCGGCGGCCCCGGCCAGTGTGAGCATAGAAGTACGCCGTGTGAGTCGCTTCCCTGTCCCGAATTTCATTGTTTTCCTCTCCTACTAGCTCTCTCCGGCGCTGGGACCTGCCCAGAGCGGAGGGCTGGCTCGCTTCTTACGGCACCCCTCACCCCTCCTTTTATTCCAGTGAGGATGCCGCTACAGTACACAATCGAGGGGAGATAGTCAAAGATGTTCGATATACCGGCCAGCAGATCCCGAGCGAGGGCTGCGACCAAGTAGCGGATGGGGCGCCCGCCTCACGTAGCGCGTCGTATGCTGCTAGCGTACCCAGTGCCTCAGCAGCGGCTTAACCTGCGCGGGAAGCGCCTCGAAGCTGTCGGGGGTGAGGGTCGGCTCTCCACCGCTGAGTTCCTCCACGGACCGGCCAACTTCCTCCGCCAGCCGTTGACTTTCATATAGCGCATGGCAGTCTGCAAATCCATGGCGAACGTCCTCTCCTCTGCGACGCGGCGCGTGCTGCTCCAACCCTCTTTATCATAATCCAGTACTCATAGCCACGCGGGGCCACGCGGGTCAGTGGCCGGTGGTCAGTGGTAGATCAGGTGAATGAGTACACCTACCCCCAACCCCGTAGGGGCGCCCCTACGGCGGCCTCCCCTCGCACGGCGATGGAGAGGGCCCCGGGGGGGGCCGACCTGCGCCAGACGGCGGGAAGAAAACAGGCGCTTCCCTCGCCCCTCACTGAAGGGCAAGGGAAGCGCCATGAAGCCCGAAAGCGATGGGCCGGGTGAGCTAGCCGCCTCGCGCGCGGAAGTCCTCGAGCAGCACGGTCATCTGCCGCGCCGCCTCGTCGAAGAGGGTCTTTGGCGCGGCGTTCGGATTCTTCCAGGTCTCCTGCATCGCTGCGTTGTAGGGCCGGGACGCCTTGTTGAGCGTCGGATGGAACGGCCGGAAGCCGAATTCCTGCTGGTCCAAGAAGGTCTGGTACTGCGGGGCGATCTTCATGACGGCGAGCCACTTCGGATGCGTCAAGATGGACTTACGTGCCGGCATGAACATGGTCCCCGCGGAGTAGTGGGCCAGCCCATCCGTCGAAGTCAGCCAGCGCAGGAAGTTCCAGCCGGCCTCCTCGCGCCCCGGCTCCGTCTTGAACTGCGTGAACTGGCGGCCGAACGCAATCGTAAAGGCCTGCTTCTTGGTCGGGGGCGGACTGACGTACATCTTGTCCAAGCCCCCAATATCCTGCGCCCACGTAATCACCCGCCTGGCGCTCGTCTCGTAGAACAGGGTGATTTGGCTCTTGCGGAAGCTGGGCCGGGGTATCCCATTGGCCTCGAACCATTCGGGATGCGGCGTGTGGATTTTGTGCCTATGGACCAGGTCCATCATCCACTGGATCGTCTCGATCCCCTCGGTACTGTTGAGCGTGACTTTCGTGTAGTCCTCGTTGTAGACATCTCCGCCGTTCTGCTTGAGCAGGTTCCAGAGATTCACCCAGTTGTAGGCATGCGCGAAGGCCCACTTGTTGGTTTCCTCGCCCGGGCCATGGAAGGTCTGGAGCGTCTTGCAGTACTCCACCAAATCGTCCCAGGTGTAGCCTTGCTTCAGCGGCTCCAACCCCGCTTGGCTCACGTGGTCCAGGTTGGTGTACGGTAGGTCGGCATCCGAGGTCTGGGGCAGGCTCCACAGCTGGCCCTTCCAGTAGCTCGTCTCCAGCAGGTACGGGAAGAAGTCATCGAGCGACGCGGCATACTCCTTGTCCTGCTTGACGAAGGGTTCCAGGTCTACCGCGATACCAATATCGCCAAACTCGTGGGACTGGTGGAGGTTGGGGTCTACGAAGTCGGGCTGCTGGCCGGCCGCGGTGGCGGCGATGATCTTCGCTTCCCAAATCCCGCCTGTGCTCCCGGCCTGCTTCATGGCCTCGGTCGTGGGCGGAGGCGGCTCCAGGATCACGGGGGTGTTGGTGCCACGCTCGTTCCACATGTCCACCAGCTCTTTGAGCGGCACGGCGCGCTCACCGTTGGCCCCAGGACCGTGCCAGCCCCACCACACGGTCCAAGCTCTGAGGACCTGCGTTGGCTTGGCCTGGGCCGCCACTTCCACGACCTTCTCGACGATGATCGGCTTCTCCTTCTCGATCACGATGGTCTGCCCAGCGGACCCGGCTGCCCCCTTAGTGCCAGCGGTGCCAGCGGACCCGCGCGTACCTTGCTGACCGGACGGCCCGGCCGGCCCGGCCGGCCCCTGGACATAGCGGACCTCGACCTCGCCGCAGGCGGCCAGTACCGCACCGGCGGCCCCGGCCAGTGTGAGCATAGAAGTACGCCGTGTGAGTCGCTTCCCTGTCCCGAATTTCATTGTTTTCCTCTCCTACTAGCTCTCTCCGGCGCTGGGACCTGCCCAGAGCGGAGGGCTGGCTCGCTTCTTACGGCACCCCTCACCCCTCCTTTTATTCCAGTGAGGATGCTGCTACAGTACACAATCGAGGGGAGATAGTCAAAGATGTTCGATATACCGGCCAGCAGATCCCGAGCGAGGGCTGCGACCAAGTAGCGGATGGGGCGCCCGCCTCACGTAGCGCGTCGTATGCTGCTAGCGTACCCAGTGCCTCAGCAGCGGCTTAACCTGCGCGGGAAGCGCCTCGAAGCTGTCGGGGGTGAGGGTCGGCTCCCCACCGCTGAACTCCTCCACGGGCCGGCCAATCTCCTCCGCCAGTCGCTGTTTTTCGGGCGAATCGGGCGGCATCAGATAGTCGAGGTTGAACCACCAGGGCGCGTAGCGCACCGCGATGGCCAGTCGTGGTTGGTTGGTGGTGTTGGCCCCGGCCGCGTGCCACGTGCGGCTGTCGAACAACAGCACATCCCCCGCCTTCCCGATAGCCTGCTTCTCCGTCGGGTAGGGACTCATGACATCAATACCGTTCCCGCCAGTGGGGTTGTTGTTCGCCCGGTGGCTGCCCGGTACCACCAGCGTGCCGCCGTTCTCCTCGGTGAAGTCCGAGAGCATCCAGACCGAGCTGAGATGGATGACCGCATCGCCGTAGGGAGCGAACACCCGCAGCGTCCCCTTCTGGTTAAAGGGCTGGTCCGCGTGCCAGCCGCTGCGCTGGAAGCCCGGGGTTGTAAACTCACCCTTGATCCAGGTAATCCGTACATAGGGTCCCCAGAAGGCTTTCAACGTCCCCACGATACGGTCGTCAGCCAGGTAGGGAGCGAACGACTGGTTCAGACTGAGTAAGCCATAGGTGGGTCCGTAGCCATAGGTGCTGGGGTCTCCGGCCAGCGGGTGGGGCGGCGGCTGCTGGGCGATCTTCACATCCAGCCCGTGCAAGCGGCCCTGTGCGAGCGCCGTCTCCGCGAGACTATCGTGGATCGCTCCCACCTCGTCGTAAGGGATCACCTCGGGAATGATGCAGTAGCCATCCAGTGTGAGGTGCTCGATAATGCGCTCGACCGTCATCTCACCCGGTAGTGTCATAACCACCTCCCGTATCGGGTCAAGGCTGCCGATGCTTGGGCTGATAGAGCATGACTTCGCTACTCCCGGGTAGCTCGAACGTGGCGACCAGCCCCCAGCCTTGGTCTTCGATGGGTGTCCGAAAGCTAACGCCCTTGGCTGCCAGCTCCTCGACGGTTTGCTCGATATCGTCGCACCAGAAGGATAGCTCATGGTGCGTATCGCTCCCGGGATGGACGGCGAACTCCGCTTGCGGCACGTCGAAGATCAACCATCCCTCTCCGGCGTCTACGTGGGGAAAACCGAGCCGCTCTCGAATGAACGCCCGCGCCGCCGCCGCTTCCGGTGTGAAGAACATCCCGTGCATACCCTTAATCATCGAGTCCTCCTGAGCATATAGAACGGCTGCGTACTCGCGGCAGACCAAGATACGGTAAGCTGACTGCGGATAGTATGTTCAGTCTCCCCGGCTATACCATCGGCGATGCCTGGTTTGCCATCAATGATGGCGTAGCCCACTGCTTCTTCTGCACCTCGCCGCCGCCCAATGCCGACTGGCACTGGGACATCGGCCACGCCGTCAGTCGTGACCTGCTGCGCTGGGAGTATGTCGGTCTCGCTCTGGAGCGCGGCGCCGGCGAGTCCTGGGACAGCCAGACCCTCTCCACCGGCTCCGTACTCGCCTGGAACGGACGCTTCTGGATGGCTTACAGCGCCCTGCGCCGGAACGAAAACCCGCCCACGCGCAAGGTACACCGCGTGGGGCTGGCCGTCTCCGACGATCTGTATACCTGGACCAAGTACGAGCACAATCCGGTCAACGAGCGAGACCCGCGGCACTACGAACGGCTCGGCCCCGTCCACAAGGCGTACAGCCAGTGGCGCGACCCGTTTCTCTTCCGTACCGGTGATCGCGTGTATCAGTACGTGTGCGCCCGCAGCAAGTCCCCGGACCGCAACCGCCGGGGCACGGTCGGGCTGGCGAGCAGCCGGGACATGCGGACGTGGCAGGTGGAGCCGCCGCTCCACGTGGACCCCATCGCCACCGAGCTTGAGGTCCCGCAGGTGTACCGGATCGGCGGGCGCTACTATCTGCTCTTCTGCACCTCGACCGACCGCCTGCTCCCGGCGTTCAAGCGCCGGTTTCCCGGCCACCGTTTTCGCAACGCCAACTTCTCTATGGTCGGGGATTCGCCGCTGGGACCGTTTCGCCTGCACGGCACCGGCGAGGTCCTGCCCACGGACGCGCCGGTGCAGCCCTACGCGAGCCGGCTCGTGTGGTGGGAAGAGCGGTGGGTGATGCTCGGCACGGCCAACGTCGGCGGTACTCGCTGCATCTGCGATCCCATCCCGGTCGTTGCAACCGCTACGGGTATCTTGACCGCCAGGTCTGCACCACCTTAGCTCTCATCGGATTGTGCAGACCTGGTGTGTCACCTGGCGGATCACCGGGCACAAGACCGCGCCGGGGCCTGAGCGCAAAAAGGAGCAAGGCAATGCCCACCGCGTTCACCGGCAGCGAGGCCGTACATTTCGAGGCCACCGATCCCGGCACCGCCTGGTCCAAAGACTCCTGGATTGCCATTGACCTGGACACGCCACTGGACTCGGAGCGGATACTCACACCCAACGTTATCCGGCTGCCCGGTGGCGGCTATCGCCTGTACTACACCGGGCTTGGCCCCGGCCGGGCAGTGCCCGAGTCCATCGGCTATATCCTCAGCGCCTCTTCCGCGGACGCCGTGACCTGGATGAAGGACCCCGGCGTGCGGGTAGACGTGTTCCCACCCCACGCCGCTCTGTGGACGCTGTGTCCCGATGTCATCCCCTTGCCGGACGGGCGCTACCGGATGTACTTCGAGGCGCGGTCGCCCGACCGGCCGACGGTTATCCTGAGCGCCGTGTCGGACGACGGACTGGCGTTCGCGGTCGAGCCGGGCATCCGCGTTGGCGACGGCCGCTGGTCCTACGGCACGCCCCGCTGTCTGTATATCCGGCCGGCGGACGGCGGCGAGTCGGCGCCGAGGTTCCGACTCTACTACCACAAGTACACGTTCCCGCTGGTAAGCGGACTTGACGCGGGCAACGAAATCATCAGCGCCGTCTCCGACGACGGCCTGCATTTCGAGCGGGAGCCGGGCGTCCGCATTGCCCAAGAGACACCCCGCGAGACGATGGCGGTCTACGCCCCGGAGGTGGTCCGGCTCGGTGACGGCACCTACCGGATGTACTACGCCGGGTGGACCGACGAGATCGCCGGTGGCGTGTTCAGCGCCACGTCGCATGACGGGCTGGACTGGATGAAAGACGACGGCATCTGTGTGGAGCTGGGCGCCCGCGGCGCGTGGGACAGCAAGATGGTGTCGGAGCCGTGCGTCATCGGCCTCGGCGACGGCCGCGCGCGCCTGTTCTACGAGGCCCGCGACGACCACGGCAACTGCCGCATCCTGAGCGCGACCGCGCGGGATTAGCCGTCAGCTATCAGCCTTCAGCCGTCGGCGTTCAGCCCGTGTCGACTCCCGCCACCGTTTCAAGCCGAAAGCTGACGGCTGACGGTTGAACGCTGATAGGGGTAGACTCTGGCGCGGCCGAAACTCACCGGACGCGAGAGCTACAATTCGGAACACGTGGAGGACACCGTGATGGCCAGTACGCGCCTACGCTGGGGCATCATCAGCACCGGCAAGATTGCCCGCACGCTCGCCGATGCCATCCACCGGTCGCGCACTGGCGAGCTACTCGCCGTCGGTAGCCGCCGGCAGGAGACGGCCGAGGCGTTCGGCGCCGCGTTCGACGTGCCGCGGCGGTACGGTAGTTACGCGGCGCTGCTCGCCGACCCGGACGTGGACGTGGTCTACAACGCCTTGCCCAACCATCTCCATGCCGAGTGGAGCATCAAGGCGGCCCAGGCCGGCAAGCACATCCTCTGCGAGAAGCCGTTGGCTACCAACCTAGGCCAGGCGATGGCGCTCGTCGAGGCCGCGCGCTACCACGACGTGTTTCTGCTCGAAGCCTTCATGTACCGCTGCCATCCCCAGACCGCCAAGCTGGTCGAGCTTATCAAGGCCGGGGCGGTGGGCGCGGTGCGCCTGATCCAAGCCAGCTTTACCGGCAACATGGGCCTCGCCCTGGACAATATCCGCCTACAGAACGGCGCCGCCGGCGGCAGCCTGATGGACCTCGGCTGCTACACCATGTCCATGGCCCGCCTGATCGCCGGCGCCGCCCTCGGACAGGAGGTTGCGGAGCCGCTGGAGGTCAAAGGCTGCGCCTGGATTGGCGCCGAGAGCCGGGTGGACCAGGTTGCCACGGCTGCGTTGCGCTTCCCCGGCGACATCGTTGCTAGCCTCACCTGCGGCAACCAGTGTGCCTCGGACCGCGCTGTCCGCGTGTGGGGCAGCGCGGGGCAGCTCGCAGTACCCAACCCGTGGTTCCCGCAGGAGCGCGACAACGAGATTATCGTCACCAGGCCCGGCGAGCCGCCCGAAACGGTCGTCGTCCACGCCGAGCAGCCCCTCTACGTCACCGAGGTGGACACGGTAGCTGCTCACCTTGCAGCCCGTCAGGCGCCCAGCCCGTGCATGACCTGGGAAGACAGTCTGGGCCAACAGGCTGCGCTGGATCGCTGGCGCGAGTCTATCGGCCTCGTGTTCGACGAGGAGCGGGACGAGGCGGCCCTCCGGCAGACGGTCTCGAAACAGCCGCTGCGGCGTCGCCCCAGCGTGCCACCGGCGATGGTGACGACCCAAAGCCGCACGGATGATGCCAGGTGTGGTGCGGCTTTGGGTCGTCAAGCCATGCGCTATGGCCGCGTGGCGGGCATCGAGCAGGACGTTTCGCGTCTGGTCTTGGGCACGATGATCTATCACCCGGACCGCCAAGCGTTCACCAACGCCATGCTCGACCACTTCTTCGAGCTTGGCGGCAACTGCTTCGACACCGCGTTCAGCTATGGCGGCGGACACTCGGAGCCGGCGCTCGGCAACTGGATTCACCAGCGCAACATCCGCGAGCAGGTAGTGGTGGTCACGAAGGGCGGCCATTCCGCCAGCGTGACGCCGGAGATGATTGACCACGAGCTACCGATCAGCCTGGAGCGCTTGCAGACCGACTATGTAGACCTCTACTTCCTGCACCGCGACAACCCGGCGGTCCCGGTCGGGGAGTTCGTTGACATGTTCAACCGCCACCGGACCGCCGGGCGTGTCCGCGCGTTTGGTGGCTCGAACTGGACGCCGGCCCGCCTGGCGGAGGCCAATGCGTATGCAGCGCGCAACGGGCTGGCCGGGTTTAGCGCCAGCAGCCCGAACTTCACGCTGGCCGTGTGGAACGAGGCCCCCTACTTCAACTGTGTCACCGCCACCGCCCCGGCGTCGAAAACGTGGTACACCGAGCACCGGCTCCCGCTCTTCGCGTGGTCGAGCCAGGCCATGGGCTTCTTCACCGGGCGCTACCACCCGGATGATCGGTCCAACGACATCGTCGCGCGCACCTGGTACAGCGACGGCAACTGGCAACGCTACGCACGAGCACAGGAGCTTGGGCGGCGCAAAGGGGTGGATGCCACCCAGATCGCCGTGGCCTACGTCCTCGCCCAGCCCTTCCCCACGTTTGCCCTCGTCGGGCCACGAACCATCGAAGAAACCCGCACGACGGCGCTCGGACTGTCCGTATCGCTCACGCCTGAGGAGGTAGCCTGGCTCAACCTGGAGGCGTAGGGCCGGGGAGTGTTGTGTGCCCCACCCTCCGGCGCCTGAGATGTAGACTCACCGCGCCACCACCCCAGAGAGCTAGGCGAATAGCAACTCGCTCCGCATGGTGGAGCGGGGGCCGGCCGGGGCGCTATCGTTGCTATAGTCAGACTGCTTGCTGCCGCCTAGATACCGCCATCACAGAGCAGTCACCAGCGGCGTGAGAGGAGACGTACCATGGGCCTTCAGAAGCTCACCGACCGGCAGATGCAGGACTTCATCCGCACCGGCTACGTCCTCGTCAAGCCGAGCCTGCCCGACGAGTTCCACCAAGCGATCTTCCAGCAGACCGATACCGTGTTCGAGACGGAGTTCAATCCGGGCAACAATCTGCTGCCCCGCATTCCCGCGCTCCGCAAGGTCTTCGATGATCCGGTGGTTAGCGGCGCGCTGACCAGCGTGCTGGGGCCGAGCTACTTCATGTGGCCGCACCGACACTGCCACTACAACGCGCCGGGGACACCCGCCCAAAACCTGCACAAGGATGCCGGGATGCACAAGAGCCATCGCACGCGCAGGATATTTGCCCTTTACTATCCCCAAGAGACCACCCTGGAGATGGGGCCGACGGCCGTTCTGCCAGGCAGCTATATCTACAACACCCGTCCCACCGACGATCCTGCTGCGGAGGTGTCCCTGGTCGTCGAAGCGGGAACGGTCGCTATCGCCGAATACGATATCTGGCATGGCGCCACGGAAAACCGGAGCGATAAAAAGCGGTATATGATGAAGTTCCTGTTTGACCGCATCGAGGAGCCGACTGGCCCCAGCTGGGACAGTGAGGGAGCGGAATGGTCGCTGGCGGGTGACGAACCGCATCGCGGACTACGGGCCAGTCAGTGGGCGTGGCACTCCGGCCAGGCAAACGGGGCGCAGAACGGTCACGGTCCGCAGTCTAGGGAAGCCATCACTGACCTCATTGCTGACCTCAGCGATGAGTCGGAAGCGGTGGCTATTGACGCTGCCTACCGGCTTGGAGACATCGGAGCACCCGCAGCGTCCGCCCTGATCGAGGCGTTACCGGGTCAGGAGGAGGAGACCCTCACGGACACGCAAACCGCAAAGCTGGGCAACGTCACCCGGCCGGAGCTGGTGCGCCGGAATGCGAGCTATGCGTTGAGTGCCATGGGCGCAGCGGCCGTCCCGGCGCTCATCGAAGCCACCAAGCATCCGCAGTGGTGGGTGCGGAAGACCGCGGTGGAGGCGTTGGGTGACATTGGCCTGGCGGCCGAAGACGCGATCCCAGCGTTGATCGCGGCGCTCCACAACGATAGCTCCGACCATGTACGGCCGGCGGCTGCCGTGGCCCTCGGCACCACCAGCCAAGCCGGGTCGCAGGCCGTAGCCGCATTGGCCGAGGCGCTGGAGCAAGACAATGCACAGGTGCGCCAAGCGGCCTCGCTCGCGCTGGCCCGGATAGGCCGGCACGCGCAGGCCGCCGTACCGGCGCTGCAAGGCGCGTTCGAGGATGAAGACCGGTACACGCGCGGGCACGCCGTACACGCGCTGTACCGGATCGGCACGCCGGCGGCCCGCGAGGCGCTGCTGGACTATCTCCTGGCCATGCGGTGGTGCAACATCACGACGAAGGAAAGTATGTACTAGGCTGTGGCCAGCCTCCGTGCGGACTCCCCTTCCCTGCCAGGGAAGGGGCCGGGGGTTAGGTCCAACCTATAGGAGGTTTCGATGATTGACTTTCCGCGCTCTACCTTTACTTGGAAGGCGCATCCCAGGCAACCGGATGCCTACTTCCGGTATGCCGGCGGGTTTGTGGGCCGGCTGGGGCAGGTCTATCACGTCAGATTCAATATCGAGGCCACCTGCGCGGTGCGCGACGAGGCGAGCGGCCACACCGCGGAACTCTTTCTGGGGGCGCCGTGCCGCACCGAATACACGATTGCCTCCCGGAACCTGTTTCAGGTGCCGAGTGCGGAGTGGCGCATGGCCTTCAGCCGGAACGCCCGGCTGCACATTGCGCGGCGACCGAGCAACGAGCAGGAGATAGTCTCCACAAAGCTGCTCAGTGACGCTTTCCAGGGGCACGACATCACGCTCCGCTCCCATCGAGGCGTCTCCGAGCTGGCAGCAGCCCGCCAGGTCGTGGCAGCTACCCTGGCCAACGACTTGCTGAACGCCCGGTCCACCTACCGCGACGCAGCGCGCGGCCTGACGATTGCAGTCGAGTATCCCATCAACCTCATCAATATCAACGCAGCGGACAGCGAGTTCCAGGTATGCACCGGCCCTGTCCTGTTGCCCGACCTGGAGACCTGGGATGGACGTGACGTGACGCGCGTCTTCCTAGCGGACGCGGCGTTCAGCCACTTCGACCATGTGGAGTTCATTCTGCGCCGGGAAGTAGCGGCGGCCGCGAGCGAGCGGAAGTGGCTGGACCGGCCGCGCGGTCGTGACCGCGATGAGCTGCTGGACCCCGAGAATCAACCACCCGTGTACCCAAGCCCCCGGCCCCAACCGACCGTGTTCAACGAAACGTGGGAGTTAGCAGCCACCAACGTCGTGCTGCGCGCCGAGAATAGCTGAGGAGGGCATAGTTTTCGGGTCGGACCATCATTCATGGCCCCCTATGTCCGTCATTCCCGCGAAAGCGGGAATCCACGTCCCCCTGCACAGCGGGGGAACCATAGGGGGGCCGGAGTGAGGCCCGGCCTAGAGCGCCGCGAGCACGGCGGCGGCGGCTTGGGCCTGCTCCGAGTCGGGGTCGCGTTCGATAGCCCGGCGCAGGGCCAGGTGGGCGCGCTTGTCTCCCTGCTCGGCCAGTGCCAGCGCCTCGGTAAAGCCCTTTTCTGCGTAGCTCATGTCCCGCGGGATGATCGGCATGTCCAAGTCTTGCCAGTAGTACTGCAAGTCTGACGATTGCCAGTCGGCATAGACCTCTTCCCAGGTGAGGGCGTGGAAGATGTTCAGGTGCGGCTGGAGCATGTGCTCCGCTATGGGCAGGCCACGGGCCTGATACCGATTGTCGAGCGAGACGCGGAGCCGGTCGGCCGTCACGTTGGGCAGCGCCTGGTGCAGCAACAGGCTATGGAAGATCAAGCTGTCGCCGATTTCGTAGTTCGTCGTCGCCCACGACCCGGCCTGCTGCTCGGTGTCGACCGCTAGGCTGCCGGCGCCCAAAGAGAAGTGGTGCTCCAAAACGGAGTTTTGCTTATGGGAGCCGGGCACGACCGCGAGGCCGCCTAGCTCGATGGGGCAGTCGCCAACGGGCGTCCAGCAGGTGTAGGTTTCGTATGATCCCTGAAAATGAACGAAGTCCTGGTGGGCCGGGGTTGTGTGATCCGTGTACTGCGGGAACCAGAGGCGTGCGATCTTTTGGGGATGCGGCAGTACCGGGCCACCGGTGATCTGCTCTATCTTCTCCAGCACAGCCGGCCAGTGCCCGGCCCGGTGAAACGACTCCAGCTTGTAGACC
Organism: Chloroflexota bacterium; assembly: GCA_965238265.1. Classification (GTDB taxonomy): domain Bacteria; phylum Chloroflexota; class UBA11872; order UBA12225; family JAJDUF01; genus JAJDUF01. The sequence goes on from OZ250185.1 coordinate 1,356,162, forward strand.
TCGTGGTACACGTCTGCGTAGACGATATCCCCTTCGGCGCAGCGCCGTGAGAGATCGGCGATGCCGTCGGCCAAGTCGGTGCCGGCTTGCAGCCAGCCGCCACCCCGGATCACCTCCAGCATCTCCAGGCGCAGTTGGCGCAGCTGGTCCGGGTCTTGCAGCTTCCTGAAGAAGAGGTACCCGTCCTCGGCGATCCTCCGCCGGAGTTCCGCGGCGTCATCACTGGCGTCGTTCGAGACCTTGAACTCGGTCAGCTCCTCGGCCATTGTCCTACCTCCATGTCCAGGTGACGTGCCAGGTCTGCACCACCGATTTCCATTGGATTGTGCAGACCTGGCGTCGTCAGGTCGCCGTCAGAGGCCGTTTAGCCCAATCGCGGCACAGTATACAACCGTTGCCCCGCTCCTGACCGGCGCAACGCGCTGCGCTCCTACTCTGTGCTCTCTGTGTGCTCTGTGGCTAAAAACTCCCCGGACGGGGCCGGCTCACCCGCACGTCGCGAGGTGGAAGGCGTAGAGACGGGCGCGGTCGAGCGTGAAGCGCAGCCGGATCAGCTGGCCGCGCCAGCGGCTCAGATCGGCGATCACGCTATCCACCGCGTCGCCCTCGAACGTCACCGGGTCCGGCCCCAGCGGCTGTCCCGCCTCGTCCGTTAGCTCGACGCGAATGGAGCCGCCGCGCTCGGTCGCCGCATTGAGCCGTAGCTCGTCACCGTCCACTTTGATGGGGCGCGTGGTGAGGTGGCCGTACACGTCGAGCGGCTCGGCATGGGCCACACGATAGGGCTGGCACCGCGCGATGGCCGGCAGATACTTGGTCTGCTTGCCGTCCGCCCAGTACCCTTCCCAAGTCGTGAAATAGGGCGCGTCGGCATGATTGGGGCGCTCCCGCCGGAGCTGCGCCAGGTCCGTCCACCGGGACATAATCCCATACCCGTTGTGCCGCGTGTTGATGGCGGTGTAGTGGTACCACCACTGCCCGGCGCACTCGCTGTACATGTAGCGGTCGCGGATCATGCCACAGTTGTAGGTGCCTGGGCCGCTGGACTCGATCAGGCTGTGCCGGTGCGTCGTGAACCGCTTGAAGTGCAGGAGGTCACGGGTCCAGATCAGCTCCGGCTCTTGCGTTTGCTCGATTCCCCAGTGGACGAGCACCGAGCCGAGGTAGAGATTGCGCTGCGGAAAGGCCTGATTGATCTTGTGCAGGCCCTTATCCAGCAGCGGTCGCCCCGGCGCATCGCCCAACGTGCCGAACCGTTGCAGGAGTCCCATCGCGTAGAACTGCGTCCCGAGGCGGTCGTAGCCGTCGGGAGCCAGCACAAACCGGCGGTGGTACGTGATTCCGTCGTCGGTCCACATGACGGCCAGGCACCGCAGCCCGAGGTGCATGTTGTCGCAGGGGGCGCCGTGCGGCGGATAGGCTGGCGAGGCCGGCCGGAAATAGAAGTACAGCCGCTTGCGGTCCGGTTGGTCGCTGGCCCCTTCCACGTGGCAGCGGATCGTTTCGCTCGTGTGCATCAGGTCCATGCCGACGCCGAGATAGAGGATCGGCTCTCTGGTCAGCACGAGATAGAGGTCACCGCGCTGCTCGAACGGCCAGAACTCCCCGCCGCGGGGGCGAAAGGCGTCTTCAGCGGTCGCGTCCTGGCGCTCGATACTCTTGCAGCCGAACGGAAAGTGCTGCTTACCGGAGGCGACAAAGACGTTATCGAGGTTGACCGGGCCGTCGCGTTCCGGGTCGTAAAAGCGGAACTCGGCATGCTCGATGTCGTGTGCTTTCTCCCGTTCCGCTGCGGATGGATTGGCGCCGTCGTCGCGCAGGACGTTGTTGGCCGTCGAGCCGTCATAGTCCACCAGGCCGAGGGTGGGCTTGTGCCAGTGCTCGCCGTCTTCACTGATGAGCAGCATCTTGAGGTGCAGCCGCTCCTCGCGCGTATCTTGGCGCTCGATACGCCCCCCGCTGTTGTGGTAGAGAGCCTCATACTGTGCGGCGTTGTCGTTCCAGGTCAGGGAGCTGATGGAGAGCATCTCCTCCTCGTGCGGCTCCGTGGGCGAGACCAGCGGTCGGTCGGGGTGCTTGTCCAGCGCGTCGGGGACGAACTGAATGTCGTTGACCGCCTCAAAACAGTAGTCGTCTACCAGCACCTCGGGATAGCCGGCCAGATCGAGCGCCGCCGGCGGCGCTGGCGCGGCGCACACTTGCTTCCAGAACTTGCGTACGCAGTACGGGCCAACCGGCTGCCCGTCCACCAGCGGGCGGATGCGAATCCAATACTCGCCCGTATCCCAGCCAGCAGTTGAGAAGGACTGTGCTTGGAGGTCGTGGGTGAGGGTGTAGCGCCACGGCCCGGCCAGCGGCGCGGTGCTGGCGCGGGGCGTGACATCCACCTCGACATGGCACTTCGTGACGCGCTGGCGGCGAATTCGGAAGATGAACGAGACCGTGTCCTCGTCCTGAAACAGTGCCTGCCGCGGCGCGCACTCGATGATCTGCGGTCGCGCATCAACGGCGATCACCATGCGGTCGGAAGGGAAGAAGCTGTGCGGATCAAGCGTCAGTGACTCGGCAGCGAGCGTCCTACCGTCGGCCGAAAGCTGAACGTCGAAGCGATATTCTCCCATCAGCCAGGCGCCTTCCCAGATTCCTGGCTGCGCATCGTACCGCCCCTCATCTACCAGGGGGTACAGGATAGGGACGTGCGCCTGGCCATCGCGGAGGTCTACGTCTTCCACGGTCATTTCCTGAACATACCCCTGCGGTTGGCGCACGTGTACCCGCGCAGTGAGGCCCGTTGAGCCTGCTGGGCAATCCAAGATCAGTGTCTTCCACCAGTAGTCGTTTTCGATGAGCCGCATGTCGCCCTCGCTCTCTTTGTCACCGATAGGGATTTCGGTGGTGCCGGCCGGGCACGTCATCAATCACGGTTCGATCCTTCGGACTTCCGCAACACGGTCGAAGTCCCGGTCGTAACTTACGATCTCCGTTATACGACGTTGCTTCATGTGCGCGACCGCCAAAGCGTCTTCGAAGTCGAGAAAAGGGGAGGCGGCGTAGAGGTCTAGCGCATGGATGTAGACGCGCTTCTGTGGCGGCTTGAGACCCCGCAGGGTCAGTATCGGCAGCAGCCGGTCTCTAATCTCCTCGTGGCTCAACCGATAGGGAGCGCGAGGGGAAGAGAGCACGTAGACAACCTCTGTCACGATGGCTTCACAGGTGAAAAGCTCCTCGTCTGCTTGCTTTGCTCGTTGGAAGAGCCGGTAGCAGGCCTGGGCCTTGGCCTCATCATCCCTGGTCAAGTACCGGAGGATAACGTTCGTATCCAAGAATCTCATGCCTGGCCCAACTCCCACGCGGTCTCTGCACCCTTGGCGTCCTTGGCCATACGGGAAACTGCGTCGAAGTCCTCGGGCTTCCTGGAGGGCTGCACGGACCCGTAGGCCGACTCCAGACTGAAGGGAGCCGATGCCAGGCGCACTTCGCCGTCTTCGATGGTGAAGGTCACCTTGTCCCTGGGCTTCACGCCTAGCACGCGCCGCACCTCTGCTGGAATGGTTACCTGGCTGCGCTGGGTAATAGTCGTGGTGATCTCCTTCACATGTCCCTCCAATGATATTCCGGTTATACAATGATATCGTAGCAAAGCATTGCAGAACGACAAGGACCTGCATCGTTTGCAGCAGGTTCCTTCTTCCACGGAACAGGGCTATGGCATGCCGTAGCCCTCCACTCTGTCCTCTCTGTGTGCTCTGTGGCTAATACCGCCGCTCCATCATTCCGACGGGAACCTCAATGAGGGTCGGCGCTTCGATAGCTAACGCCGCGCGCAGTGCCGCTGCTAATTGGTCGGCGTCCTGCGCTCGCACGCCGCGCGCGCCGTACACGTTTGCCAGCTGCACGAAATCCGGATTGTGTAGCTGTGTACCCAGAATGTGCCCGTCGAACTGCTCTATCTGAGCACGCAGCACGTTGCCGTAGGCGTTATCGTTGAAGACGATGACCACAGCATTGATGCCATATTGGACGGCTGTTGCCAGCTCCTGCGAGTTGTAGAGGAAGCCGCCGTCGCCCGATAGCGCCACGACCGCCCGCTCCGGCGCCGCCACTTTCGCCCCTAGCGCCAGCGGAAAGGCGCTGCCCAGCGTGCCGTAGGACGACGCGGTGAGATACGTCCCCGGTACGTGTACGGGATAGTAGTTCCGGCTGTAATAGCCCATCTGATTCATGCCTTGCACCAGAATGCCGTCATCGGGCAGCACCGACCGAATAGCGGTCATGAACGAGTGCTGTGGCTCAAGCTGGTCCTCAGGGGCAAAACGAGCGGCGTTCAGCGCCTGCACCGTTGACGACACTGGCGCTGCGCCACTTGGGCCGGGCGTTGCCGCGACCAGGCGATACAGCGCCTCCAACGTGCGCCGGGCGTCCCCTACGATGCCGAACGTGTGGTGGTGCTGACGCTCGATCTCCGCTTGGTCAATGTCAATGCGGATGACCTGCTGGGTATGGAGACGGTCTGCAAAACCGGTTCTGGTCCCGACGGCGAGGATGACATCACAGCCGGCGAGCCACCGCCGCAGCGGCTCGTAGCGCAGCTCGGCCAGCCCCAACGAGAGCGGATGCCGGTCCGAGATGGCCCCCTTGCCGTTCGGTGACGTGACCACCGGGGCCTGGAGGTGCTCCGCCAGCCGTTGCAGGACGGCTGAGGCTCCCGCCGAGATGGCTCCCCCGCCAGCCCAAATAGCGGGCTGGCGCGCCGCGGCGAGGATACGGGCGGCGCGCTCGACCTGCTCGCAAGCGCCGCCGGGTCGCGCATAGCTCTCCGGCGCTAACAATTCGATCTCTGTCGCTGCGGCCAGCACCTCCGGCGAAATCTCGATCTCGACGGGCCGCACCCGGCCGGTGTGCAGCTGGCGGAAGGCCTCGTGGACGATGGCCGGAACGTCCGCCGGGTGGCGCACTCGCGCCGTCCACTTGGTAATCGGCCGCAAGAAATCTATCTGGTCGCTGCCGGCGCTCTGCTCGTCGTGCTCGCCTGACGTGCCGGCGCTGGGCGATCCTATCGGGAGTGTCGCGCTGGCAGCGTCACCGGTCACGATCAGCAGGGGTGAGGAGATCGCATAGGCGGTGGCGATGCCCGCTGCGGCGTTGAACAGACCTGGCCCCGGCACGACCATCGCGGTGCCGACCTGGCCGCTGACGCGGGCGTAGCCGTCGGCCATATAACTGGTGGCTTGCTCATGGCGAGTCGAGATATAGCGGATTCTCGGCTCTCGGTACACCGCGTCAACGGCGTGATACTGCTGCATGCCGGGCAAGCCGAAGATCACCCGTACCCCTTCCCGATAGAGCGCCTGCACCAGTGCCTGGCCGCCGGTCATTTTCACCGTCATATGCGCCGTGTCCATCCTCTCCTGACCGGGATCGCCGCGAGTCACACTGCCACCGTGCGCCCTTCGCGCATGCTGCGGTGGACGGCCTCGGTGAACGCCATGTACTGCACGCCGTCCTCGAACCGCGTGCGGGTGATGGAACCCTCGCCGCGGATCGCGTTGATGAACTCCTCTTCCACGTGCCAGCCGGGTGGGTGTGATGCTGCCGGCCGCGGCTTGGCGGGCGGGAGGGCGATGGGCCGTAGCTCCTGGTCGTCGCGCGTGCCGCCGAGCAGTTGGCCGCCCTCGACCCGCAAGGTCGCCTCGGTGCCGTGAATGGTGATCTCCGACGTGGCATGCCCGGTGACTGCGGAGAGCTGCATGTGGAGTTGCGCGCCGCACGCCATCTCCCCGATGATATCGAGATGATCCGGTATGCTGATGGCCCGCGGCACGCCGTCCTCGTCGGTACGCATCTTCACAAACGTCCGGCCCAGCGCCGTGAGGCGTACCGCTGGCCCCAGCCAGAACATGACATCCTCATACAGGATGCCCATTCTGCTGATGTTGAGGCCGGAGTACTCCGTGTTGTGCCGCCAGTGGAACGGCGCCTCGCGGTCAATGAAGCCGTTCGACTGCTTGACCTCGACGGCCACAATGTCGCCGAGATAGCCGTCGGCAATGAGCCGCCGGATGGTGGCGTCGGCGTGGAGCGATCCGCCGCCGGGGACGACTTGGGTCACGAGGTGGGGCGCTCGACGGGACGCCGCCAGCATCATTTCCGCTTCCGCCAGGTTCATCGCCATGCGTGCCTCAGTGAGCACGTGCTTGCCGGTAGCGAGCGCCGCGAGCGTGACCGGGCAGTGCAGGTAGGGCCAGGTGCCGATCACGATGGCATCGAGGTCGTCGGCTGCGACGACTTGGCGCCAATGGTCGTGTACGCGGGCGATGCCGTAGTCCCTGGCCACCCGCTCCGATGATGCGCGACGGCGATTGGCAACGGCGATCAGCTGCACCCCGTCGTGTGCGAGCAGCCCGGGAATGTGCCGGCTGCGCGTATTCGCGCCAGCCCCGACAATCCCGATTCGGATAGGTGCTTGCTTACCTGCCATGTCCTGCCTCCACACTTGCTCTGCTCTGTCCGCATATTAGGCGAAGTGGGGAACCACCTCGTCCATGAACAGCTTGATGTCGTCATTGTTAGGAACCCGGGGAAGGCCATGTTGGCCAGGTCGAACCCCAGAGCAACCTGCCGCTCGAAAACGTCCCGCACCGCCGCCGGGTCCCCGACGATTGCCATATCCCGCAGCTCGCTCGCTTGCTCCATCGCCTTGGCGTGCGACTTGTTGATGAAGACGATGGCAGCAAACGTCTTGCGGATGCTGTCGTAGTCGCGCCCTTCTTCCGCACAATAGCGGCGCAGAACCTCCAGCTTGCGCGGCGCTTCCTGCCACAAGCTCATACCGATGTTCCACCAGTCGGCGTGGCGGGCAACGATCCGCAGCGTGCGGCGCTCGCCGGCGCCGCCAACCAGGATGGGGGGACAGGGTTGGGCTTCGGCGCGGAGCGGTTGTCGGCTACCCAATAGTATTTGCCGCTGAAGTTGGCGGGAGATTCGGTCCAGAGGAGCTTGATGACCTGGAGCGCCTCTTCGAGCATCTCGACCCGGACGCGCGGCCGCGGCATGGTGTAGCCGAACTGCGTGTATTCCGTCTCCCGGCCGGTACCGACCCCGTAGCCGAGCACAAACCGACCGGAGGTCAGCTCCTGCAAGGACGCGGCCATCTTGGCAATCAGCGCCGGTTGCAGGTCACAGATGGCGACGACTTCCGTGCTAGGCACCAAGTCATAGGCCGCGGCGTGGGTCCAGCCGTGCTTCTGGCCCAGAGCCGGATGGGTCGCTCGCGGGTCACGATTGACTGCGATTCCACTCAGCCCGATGATCCCGGCGCTATAGTGGCCTGGCCGACGCGCCGGATCATCTGTGGTCATAGCTCGCGCTCCTCACGATGGCTGGCGGGGCCGCTGGGTGCAGCCCCCCATTGTACAGCGGCGTGATGAGCGCGTGAGGCGCCTGCCAGTCACTCGCCACTGACCACTGACCACTAACCGCTGGCCCTGGCCCGCTGCACGCGCCGCTGGCATCATGCCCTTGCCGAATAGTCCAGGTTAGCCCGCCTACTGCTCGGCCCGATAGCCGCGGGAGAAGACCCCATGACCACGGATGCGACCAATCAAGCGGGCCTCGCCAGCCCAGCGTGCCACGACTGGCCACGCGAGGCGCAGCCGCTGCTCGACCTGCTCAAGGAGGTCTGCGAAGCCCACGCTCCGCCCGGTGTCGAGCGGGAGATGGACGCGCTCATCACCCGGCGCCTCGCGCCCGTCGCCGCGCGGGTGTGGCAGGACGCGGCCGGTAACACGGTGGTGTTGCTGCCGGGGCGTGCCCACGACCAGCCGCTCCAGCTCACGGCACATAAGGATGAGATCGCGCTCATCGTCAAGCGCATTGATCCCGATGGCCGACTTGCTGTCTCGCGTGTGGGTGGCATCCATCCCTTCAAGGTCGGTGAGGGGCCGGTAGACATCCTGGCGGACGACGGGAGTATTGTGCCGGCCTTCCTCGGCTTTGGGGCCGTACACGTCTCGGAGGAGTCGTCCATCCAGCAGGTCAAGTCCGGTCGTCGCGCCGCGCAGTGGTCCGATGCCGTGGTAGACGCCAAGCTCACCAGGGCAGAGCTGCACGCGCGCGGCGTCCACGTCGGCTCGCGCATTGCGCTGGAGCGCGCTCGCAAGTCTCCCCGTGTGCTGCAAGACTACGTTGGCGCCCACGCGCTCGACGATAAGGGAGCGGTCGCCCTGTTGCTGCTGCTCGCCGAGTCGCTCGCGGCGGAGCCGCCGCCCCAGGATGTCTACTTCCTGCTGACGAGCGGGGAGGAAGTCGAGAGCGGCGCAGCGGTGTACGGCTCGCGCGAGCTACCGGGCAATACACTGGTAGCCGTCGAGGTGGCCCCGGTGATGCCCGAATACGATCTCCACAACGACGCGCGGCCGGTGGTGATTTGGGCCGACAGCCGGGGGCCATACGACATGGCTCTGACGACCGGCATCGTGGGCGCCGCACGCGACCGGGGCATCGAGGTCCAAGAGGCGGTGTTAGCCTCCTTCGGTTCGGATGCCGCGCTGGCCCGCCGGACGGGAGCGGTGGCACGCAGCGCCTGCGTGGGCTTCCCCACCGAGAACACCCACGGCTACGAGGTCGCGCACCTGGGCGGCATGCTCAACTGCGGCCGGCTCCTCGAAGCGCTGGTCCGAGGCTGGCCCCGGTGAGAGGCATGGTACCCTAGGGCGTGTCTGCAAGGTACCGGTTGGCCGGGGGCCTCGACCCCTACCCCCTCCCTGCAGGAAAGGGGCTAGAGGTTGCCGTGTGGCCCCCTGCTCTGGAGGGGAGGGGCCGGGGGTTAGGTGCGATAGCGGCCCCCCTACACGCCCCTGGGGCCGGGTCAGCCCCCTTGCGCTGCACAGGACGATGAGGAGCACGATGGCTACGAACGGTCAGGCTGGCTACCGCTTCAAGATCGGGATGCGGCTGATGGAGCTGGGGCTGGATTCGTTTGACGACATGCTCGCCACCGCGCAAGACGTCGGCGTGGAGTCCGTCTGGTTCAATCGGCTGCCGGACGTGGAGCGCATGGCCGCGCTGTCGGACGCGGAATGGGATCAAATCGCTGCACACGTCGCGCGGTACGGGCTGAAGATTTCCGTCATCAGCCCGGAGATTCCCTTCAAGCAGCTGCACCTGACCGAGCTAGGGCTAGAGAATCCGCAAGATCACCCCGTCTACCGGCAGCATCTCGACGATCTGGTGCGGACGATGCAAGTCGCTGCCCGGCTGGACATCGGTGCGGTGAACCTCCACTCCTTTGCCTGGCCCGGCGAGTACTCGGCGGGCAAACCCACCTGGCCGATGCGCTGGCTCACCGGCGGCGGCGTCATCGCTGACATTGATATGGAGAAGCTCGTCAAGGCGCTATCGCCGGCCGTGGCGGCGGCGGAGTATTACAAGGTGGACCTCGTCTTCTCGCAGGAGCCTTGGATCTACACGAACACCACCACCAACTTCCGCCGCGTCGCCGAACGGCTCGGCTCGCAGCGGGTCAAGGTGATGTGGACCCCTTCGGACAACTTCAACTCCGGTGAGCGTCACGTCGAGACCGCCGGTTTCCACAACGTGCGACCCTATCTCCATTCGTTCCACCTCAAGAACGTCCACGTCATTGACGGCGTACACCTGAAATTCGAGTACCGCTCGCTGGCCACCGGTGACGTGGACTACATGACGATCCTTCGCCAACTGCGGGACTATCGCTGCGACGCGGTACTCGCGCTGGCGACGCACTTCCGCCCCCCTGGCGGCACGCACGTAGATGCGATGCGCCGCAATGCTGCCGAGCTACGGGCGATGATCGCGCAGGTCGAGGCCGAGGGTTGAGCCGCCGGGGATATGTGGGCCGAGTCGTAGGGGCGTCCCTTGTGGGCGCCCTGGATTCCGGCCTACACCGGAATGACGGGAGGGGCTGGAGATGTCTCGCTTGCGAGTCGCAGTCGTGGGCTGCGGGCCGAATGGGCGCCGGGGATACATGGCACACTTGCAGACCTTTGACGACGTAGAGCTAGTGGCCGTGTGCGATCCGCTGCCGGCCGCGCGCGATGGCGCCGGCGACGAGTTTGGCGTGTCCCGTCGCTATGCCGACGTGGACGAGCTGCTCGATAGCGAGACACTCGATGCCATATTTGTCATAACTCCGGCCCACCTCAACGCCTCGGTGGCGCTGCGCTGCCTGGAACGCGGCGTCAATACCGAGGTGACGAAGCCGCCGGGGTTGCGTGTGGCCGAGACGCAAGCGTTACGCGCGGCGGCCACCCGGACGGACGCGAAGGCGATGGTGAGCTGGAGCTATCGCTTCCATCCGCTCGTCAATCGGGCGCTGGCGCTGGTCAGGGAGCGTGGCCCGGTGGTCCAAGTCGTCGGAGAGTTCCACAAGAGCATGAGCAGCTTTGCCTCTCGCGGTGCCCTGGCGACCTCGCCGGGGCGGGTACCCTTTCCCGAAATCCTCCTGGATAACATGCTGATGGAGTCGCCGATCCACTCGATAGACCTGCTCCGGGTGTTTGCCAGCTCCGAGGTGGCGGAGGTGCATAGCGTGGTGCGCCGCGCCTGCTCCCCCTACAAGGACGTGCATGGCGCCCTGATCCTCTTCGAGAATGGCTGTCTCGGACACCTGATCGCCAACTACACGACCGACTCGCGCTTGCAGCGCTATGAGATTCATGGGCGCGACATCTCGGCGTACTTGGAAGGCATCAACCAGGGGACCGTATTCTGCGACGGGGAGCAGCACGAGCTACGCGAGCTGGGCACGGGAGGGCGGCGCGAGGACATCCGCTACTTTCTGGACTGCATCAAAGAGGACCGGCCGATCTCGCTGCCCGCAGCCAACCTCGACGAGGCCATCAAGACGATGGAGCTGGCGGAAGCCATCATGGCAGGACTACGCGAAGACCGGCCACCGGCCTGAGCACCTATGGTGAGTCACCGGGCTAGGCGAGGAGGATGATGCTTCGGCAGCTGCGGGTTGTTGCCATCTGGGGCCTCGGTCTGTTGGCGGCGTTCTTTCTGGTCAGTCTCGTCCAGGGTCTAGGCGGAAATGGCCAGTCACAGGCTGTGGCACCCGTCAGCGACGAGGGCAGCGTCGCCCCGGCATTGCCGGTGGCAGCCGTACCCGCGCCGACCCGCGTTCTCGGGGCTGCCAGGCCGACACCGACGCCGCCCTTGAGCTACGACGAGGCGCGGCAGCGACTGCGTGCGTTCGCAGCCATGCTCAAGCATGACAACGTGGTCAGCGGCTCCACGCCGGACCGGGAAAGGACGGTCGTGCTGCTGGAAGGCATCGAGGCCCTGAGCGTGGAGCTGGACCAGTTGCGCTCGGCGCTTGACGACCGGTCCGGGGCAAGTGACCGGTTCGCGCGGGTCCACCGGGACATAGTCATCATGGCCGGGGTAGTAGGGGCATTCCTGCCCCTCTATGAGGCCAGCCACGATCGGTACACGGCGCTCGTGGGCCACCTCCAGATGCTCTACGGCTCGATGACCGCCTTGCAGGGGGTGCTGCGCTTCGAGCAGCAACTCCGGCAGAGCACGCCTCAATCCTGACGCGCTCGGTCGCGCTGCTCCCCTTTCGCCGCCGTGACGAGACGAGGGCCAGGACCGTCATTGCGGCGCAAGCCGCAATCCAGCGCCATAGGGGCGTCTCTTATGGGTGCCCTGAACCGGCCTCTAGCGCACTCCTGGATTCCCGCGAAAGCGGGAATGACCGGGGAACTGTCAAGAGCGTCTGGTCAGAATCTCGCCGAGGCGGTCCGCGATGACCACCTCCTCGCCCTCCATCAGCGTTTGGGGGTTGACGTAAATACCATCGTCCCCCTCAGGCGACAGCTCAATTGCCGGCTCGCCGTCCTTCAGCTGATCCACGATCTGATCGCGGCTTTGCCCCAACACCGCTGAATCGAAGCGCAGCAACGCCCGCGGCAGCGGTTGCCCCGCCTCGCTGGCCGTCTCGACTCGCGCCGTGACCCCCGGCCGACCGGCGAGCCGCTCGGCGACGGTAGTGACCTGCGCCTCGAAACGGTCCGTCATGGCCGCGTGGTCCAGGCCCAGATACCACTCGACGGCGGCCAGACAGCCGCACAACTCTTCTTTCCCGACCTTCATAGGGCGGCCGATGGCCTGGTTGGGGTTGCCCTGTACGGCACAGGCCTTAATCAGGTCGGACCGTCCGAGCACCAGCCCGGTAGCCTGCGGTCCGCAGAGGCCTTTCCCGCCGCTGAAGATCACGAGGTCGGCGCCTTCCTGGGTGAAGCGCCAGAGGTTCTCCGCTGGCGGGAGCTGCGCCGCGGCGTCAACGATGACCGGCACGCCGCGCGCGTGGGCGGCCGCGACCACCTCCACGAGGGGCAGCCCGCCGCTGTGATCCTCCCCGCGCGCGAAGTACAGCACCGCTGCCGTGCGCTCCGAAAGCGCCTGCTCCAGCTCGCGGCGTACCGTGGGGAAGTCGGCGGGTGAGGACTGCTCCGGGCCAATCTCGATCATGTCCACGCCTACCTGGCGCACGGCGTAGTCGTAGCCGCTGCGCTGGCAACGCTGGAAGATGACCTCACAGCGCGCGTCGGGTACCCGTTGCGGGTGCGGGAGGGCCGCGATGAGGTCCGGGTCGGTGCCGGCGACGCAGGCCGCTGTTGCCAGCGTCAGGCCGGCAGCGGCGCCGCTGGAGACGTAAGCCGCCTCGTTGTGGGTCAGCGCGGCAATGCGCCGGCCCACCGCCGCTTGTAGGTCTTCCAAGTTGACGAACTGCCGTGACGCTTCGATCATCGCCGCCACCACCGGCGGGGGCATGAGCGAGCCGCCGAGGCGGGTCACTGTGGCGTAGCCATTAATCACCGGGCGTAGGCCAAGTTCCTCGTAGATCCCCATCGGACTTCCTCTCGTGTGCGTCGTATACGCAGCGGCCGGAAACGGACTCCCTTACAATACCAGTGCCTACCGGGCCTCCAACGCGCTGGCGGGGGTGAGGAGCGACGGACGATGAACGCTCCCCAGCGTCTCCTACTGCGGAAGCCACTGCTCGTAAAACCGCTGCCAGTTGCGGAACATGATCCGCTCGATGTCTTCTTGGGAGTAGCCCCGCCGGTCCAGGACGGCGGCGAGCTTCTGGTAGTCGGCCACGGTGTCTATCTCGTAGGGCGCACCGTCCCGGCCGCCCTGGCCGTCCGTGTCGCCGCCGATGGCGCTGTGACGAGCGTTGCCGGCAAGCTGGCTGACGTGGTCAATGTGGTCCACCAAGTCGTCCAAGGTCACGGCCTCCCGCGGGAAAACCTCCCGCCGAGAGGGGATGTTTGCCCAGTCGGTGCCGCCCCGGTAGAGCATCCACGTGTCCATCGAGTGACCGATGACCCCGCCGCGCTCGATCAACCGGCGGAGGATGTCGTCGGGCTGTTGCCGCTCGCCCGGCGTGATGGCGCGGCAATTCTGGTGGCTGGCCATCACCGGGCCGCCGAACAGGTCCAGCGCCTCGCGCACCGACTGGTCGGACACGTGCGTTATGTCCAGTATGATCCCGAGGGTCTCCATCTCGCGCAGTAGGTCCTTGGCCGGTGGGAATAGCCCTCCCTCGGTGCCGGTGCCGGTGCCGTGGGAGTAGGTGCTGACGCCGTAGTGGGAGAGGTTGATAGCACGCAGGCCGGCCTCCCACCACTCGTGGACCTGCTCGGGCCACAGAATTGGGTCCGCTCCCTCCATGCCGAGGACGAAGCCGACCGGCAGCCCATCGTACTCTGACCGCCAGGGCTGCACCACCTTGTCCCCCATTTGATCGTGCAGCCCTGGCGTGTCACCCGTTGCCGCCGCCCACTCCTGCACGTGGGCCGCGAATTGGCTGCCGGTGGTGAGGATGCGGGCCTCGCCGGCCGACACGAGCACGCGATAGTAAGCGAGCTGCGCCTGCGCGGCGGCGTAGGCGCCGTGGCCGGTGCGGTAGCCCCAGGTCGGACTGTGGGGCCGGCGTATCCGCGCTACGATCTTGACCAGCGCCGCGGTGATCCGGCCCTTCCGCATCTCCGGGAGCGACGCCATGGTCTCCTCATCGGGCCAGCCGTCAATCAGGCTCCGCCGCTCGGTCGCGCTGCGTACCTCCTCGATGGGGCGGGTCAGGTCGCGGTCGAGGTCCACGCCGCCATAGGCCATCGGGTAGTCGCCATCAATAATCAGCATCGCTATCCACCTGTTCCGGCCGGGACCTAACCCCCGGCCCCTTCCCTCGCCGGGAAGGGGAGTCTGTGCGGCGATCTGCAAGCCACCTTCCCTTCCGGCAAATGGTCCGCACGGCGACCTGTAGCCCCTTCCCTTCAGGGAGGGGGTTGGGGGTAGGTCCGGCCTTCACCATCTACGTTCCTACGTGAGCGCCGGCAATGTCAGCGGATCGGCCGTCTCGCGCTGCCATTGGCGCAGGCGGCGATCCAGATCGCGGACGACCGCTGCGTGCTCGGCGTCGGCGAAGGCATTATGCCGCTCCGCCGGGTCCGCTTGGAGATCATACAGCTCATGCTCGCCGCTGGCGTGGACGTTCAGCTTCCAGGAGCCGCGGCGGATGGTGCGTACCTCCGAGCGCTCCGGCCGCACCGCCCCGGGTGCCAGCGGAGCGTGCGGGCCGGGCGTCGTCTCCAGTGCATCGTCTTGGAGACTACCGTTCCACTCGATGATGGTCCGGCCTTCCTCCGGGGCGGCGTCACCGGCCTGGAGCAACGGGACGAGGCTGCTCCCTTGCAGGTGGTCGGGCAACGGCTGACCGAGCAGGTCGAGCAACGTCGGGACCAAGTCCACGTGTCCGACCGGCGTCGCCAGCTGCTGTGGCGGCAAGCCGGGCACGCGGATGATGAACGGGATTTGCGCCGACGGCTCGTAGTGTACGCTCTTGTTCAGCAGTCGGTGCTCACCCATCATGTGGCCGTGATCGGAGGTGTAGACGACAATCGTGTCGTCGGCGAGGCCGAGTTCTTCGAGACGGTTCAAGATGCGGCCGACGTATTTGTCTACCAACGTACACAAGCCCCAGTAGCGGGCCTTCAGCTCCTTCCAGCCCCACTCATCGTTCGACTTGACCCAGTGGGGATGGCGAGCCATGTAGTCCCCCGCATAGGCGGCGCGCAGGCGCCGATACCGCAGCGGGACGCTCGCCTCCATCTGGCAGTACCAGGTGTCTGGCAACGTCATGTCTTCCGGTTTGTAGAGGCCATTCAGTGGCCCGTCGAAGGGCGCGTGCGGCTCCAGATAGTTCACCGAAAGGAAGAAGGACTGGTCACGATGGTTCTCCAGGAAGCGGAGGGCCGCGTCGGTCTGGAAGGCGGGCTTACCTACCTCCTCGGGTAGCGCCGCGGCGGTGTGGCGACCGAAGGTCAGGCCGTCCTGGTGCGGATCGGCGGGCGTGTAGCCACGCGCCTCCAGGAACCGGTGGTAGGAGCTATAGCCTTCCTGGGCGTGGCTGCGGGCATAGCCTTCCTCGGTGCTCACCCAATGGTCGAAGCCGCGTTGGTGCCCAAGCTCGTTGCCCAAGTGCCACTTACCGTTGTAGCCCGTGACATAGCCGGCCGGCCGAAGTAGCTCGGTAATCATCGGGATGCTGGGGTCGGGCACGAGGTTGTTGTCCACGACGCCGTGCGTGTGGGGATATACGCCGGTCAGCACGGTGGCACGGGCGGGGCTACAGACCGGCTGGGCGCAGTAGGCATGCCGGAAGTGCGCGCCGCGTTGCACGAGCCGCTCCAGATTCGGCATTTGGAGCCGGGGGTCCTTGCTGGGGCCGACAGTATCGGCCCGCTGCTGGTCGGTCCAGAGCAACAGCACGTTCTTGGGGCGGTCAGCCATTCCGTCCTCCTTGCAGCCGCAATGCCGGCGCCCACTTACGCGACGTAGAGCGCGTAGAGCCGGGCGTCGTCGCGCCGTAGCCCGTTGAAGTTCACTCGTAGCCGAAACGGACCGTCAATCTCGCCGACCGAATGCCGATCCTTCCACACCACCGGCTGTCGTATGCCCGGTTCCCGCATAGGGACGCAGGCCGCGCCGGAATAGCCCGGCAGTGGCCGGAATTGCTCGTCCAGCACTTCCACCGTGACCTCGCTATGCTCCCATAGCCCGGCCACGTTGGCATACACCCGCGCTGGCGTGTCGCTGACCTGTATCGGACAGGTGATGCAGTGGCGCGTGCCGCGTTCCCAGCGCGCCGGGGGCCGCCGGTTGAGCTCTTCGGGCTGAAAGGCGCGGAAGCAGCCCAGCCGGTCGCGCTTCCAGCGGGCCAGACGCACGCCGCCGGTAATCCAGACGCTGTACCACAGCAGTGTCTCATCACCCCAGTTACACATCCCCTGCCCGTGACTGAGCGCCGGCCCGCCGATGATCGGCGGCAGCCCTTCCTGTGGGAACAGCGCGCCGGCGCCACCCTGCTCTTCGATGGCCGGGACGAGCCGGAAGTCGGGGAACGGCTCATGGTAGTGCAGCGCGTTGTGACTGATGACCAAGCCGAGGTCCATCGTCAACAGCCCACGGTCGCCGGACGGGTGGCCGTGCCAGCTGTCGTAGACGCCGAGAATCACGTTTCCCCGGTCCCATAAGCCGGCGCCCAAGTGGACTTGCTCGCCGGCGTTCCGACTGGTCGTGATGCCGGCCATGTCGAGCAGGGGTAGCCGGTCGCGCTGAAAGCCGCGCGCGGTGGCCTCGGTCCAGTGCTCGAAGTCGTAGGAAGCGCAGGTCACCAGCTCGCGGGCTGTGCCGAAGTGGAAGCCCCCGTGCCCGTTGATGTAGTAGCAGTCGTTGGACCGGATCACGCCGCTCATCTCCAGCATCGGCCCGACCGGATTGTGCGGCGACTCGGTCCAGCGCAGGCCGTCGGGACTATAGGCCACGGACAAGAGCTTGTCGTACTCGCGGCATTCGAAGGCGAGCTTGTACCGCCGCTGCGGGTCCGGGTCGTCCGGGTCGTAGAGCACGGGCACGGAGAGCAGATCGCACGCGCCGTTCCGCAGGTCAACGAGGTTGTTCTGCGTGCTGCCGTTGTATTCCACCAAGCCGAGCGCCGGTTTCTCCCAATGCACCCCGTCGCGGCTGACCGCGTAGCAGAGGCGGTCCGCTCGGTACCCGCCCCGGCTGCCAGCGCCCATGTACCACATCCGTAGCTCGTCGCCGCTGGGAATCACCGCCCCATAGAACCGCACTCGCATGTCATCGGGTGCGCCCGCCGGTCCTGGCAGCACGACCAGCGCCTCGCGCCCGCTGGCCTTGGCGCTCACCATGTGCAGCCGCAGCCCCGACGTAAATGGGATGCTGGCCGCATCGAACGGAAACAACACCGCCTCGCGGACGCGCTGATGGGGATGACCGTTTTGCACTTCGATCATGGCTACTCCTGATCTGGCCGATCAATCTCGCTCCGGCGCTGCCGCCGGTCGGCGAGTTATGACGAGTACGTAGCAGCGCCGCGGCACTGCCGCTTCTGCCGCGGCCCCCTATCCTAGCCGTTCCGCACCGCGCCGGCCCGCTGCTGCACCGACAGGGCGAGGGCGTTTACGGCCATCCTTGTAGGGCAACTTGGTCCCGGCCCCTCGCCGCTTGCCGCCGCGTCAAGCCGGTCACTGAGCGTTGATCGCCCTGGGCTAGGTACCGTAGAGCGCAAACAGCCTGGCAGCTCCGTAGAGCCAGCACCGCAGCTTGACACGGGAGCCGCTCAGCTCGGCCAGGTGCCGCTCTTGCCACTGGACCGCTACCCGCACGCCATCCCGGTCAATGGGCACACAATCCTCGCGGCCAAAGCCGGGCAGTGGTTTGTTGCTCGCTGCATCCAGCACTTCGACCGCCACCCAGCTGCGGCGCTGCTGAGTCGCGCTCACGTTGGCGATAAGCGCGACTTCCCGCTCCGCGACCATCAAAGGAGCAGTCGTCAGGTGTCCCGGTGTCTCGCGATCCGTCGTCTCCAGACCAACGAAGCCGTCGCGGCGCAGCGTCGCCAGCCCCATTCGAGACAGCCGCACGGCGCCTGCCGAGTCGTACCGAAAGGCCGCCGGCTCATTCGAGGCCGGCCAGCCGGTCCACTCCTCACCCTGGCCGCAGTAGTAGAGATAGAGCGTGTCGTCTTTGACAACGAGCTTGTCCGAGATCACCAGCATGCCATCATCCCAGGTGCCCCGTGGGCCGCGGGGGATCACTATTTGGTGCGGCTGGAGGCGCGTGTAGTGTTCGCCATCGCGGCTCACCGCCAGCCGGATGTCGGCGCAATAACTGCCGAAATTCCCGGTCCCGTTGGGCAAATACCAGCCATACTCGTAGAGCATGATGTACTGGCCGGCATATGGCGCCAGCAGCAGGAAGTGGTTCTCGTGTTCGAGGCCGTCGTTGGGATGCAGGATGGGATTCGCCGGGCTGGCGACCCAATGCTCGATGTCCGGCCCGTAGCCCAGGCACTTCGTCCGCACAAGCTCCGGCCCCGGCTTATTCGATGGATGGCTGGTTTGCCAGACGATCTTGTACCGGCGTTGCGGATCGGGGTCCTGGTCATCGCGCAGCAGGACGACGATATCCGGTGTGCGTCCTTGCCACGCGGGCAAGGCGATCCTGGCACCTTCCTGCCAGTGGATACCGTCCGCGGAATAGGCTACTCGAATTGGGTCCTGCCGCGTTGGCCCCTTGATGATCGCTTTGTAACGCTGGGCCGGATCGCCCCCGGGACGCTCCTTGATGACCGGCCCCCAGCCCTGGAAGCAGATGTTGTTGTCCTTACTGCCGTTGTACTCGTGCCGGCCCAGACGCGGTTTCGTCCAGTGAATGCCATCCTCACTGTACGCATACCCGGTTGCCCACCAACGCTCCGTGCTCAGGTCGGTCCCGTGATACCAACACTTGAAGAGCCTGTCTTCCTCGTCGTAGATGATGGAGCGCGACGCCCAGGGTGCTGCTTGCGCCGAATCCCACTCGTGGATATCACCCAAGGGTAGCAGGGGGTTGTCGGGATGCTTGGTTGCGGTCATCACTCGCCGGACGACGTTGTAGACCGTCTCGACCGCATCCATGTCGAGGAATAGGAGACGTGTCCCTGCTTCCAGGCGCAATCCATCGGTGTTTGCTGGTCCCATGGCTCACCTCCCTCGGCGCTGCGGCGGTAGTATGTCCGCGGAAGCACTGGTGAGCAAGTCTACAGTGAAAGGGGATAGGAGCATGGGAAGGCTGAGTCAGCGGGAGATCGAGACCATCCTGCGGGAGCCGCATATCTCGATTATCTCCACCTTGCGCCCGGACGGCACTCCGCACATGACGCCGGTGTGGCACCTGGTGGACGGCGACCAAGTGGTTGTTGCGGTGGAAGCGACCTCCGTCAAGGCGCGGAACGTGCGGCGTAATCCGCACGTGGCGCTCTGTATTGCCCTCAACGAATCCCCGCAGCGGTGGCTCCTGGTGAACGGCACCGCGGCCCTGACGCAGGAGGACATCCCGGAGCTAGTACGGGCGCTGTCCCGACACTACCTCGGCGCCGCCGAGGGCGCCACGTATGCCGCGGACGTGCTACGGAAGCTGCAATTTGTGCTGCTGCGGATTACTCCCACGAGCATGATTGGCTTCGATGGCCAGGAGTGAGGCGGGTGAGGGGTAGCTGACCGGGGGCGCACCGGCTATCCTGTCGTGTACGAGTAGCGGAGCACGAATGCCCGATCCTGCGGGAGGAGACGATGCGACTGATCCTGGTTGGGTGCGAGTATGTCGGCAAGACCACCCTCGCCGATGCGCTCCAGGCCTGGGGCTTGGAGCGGGGGCGCAACTTCCATATGGACGACCATTTCACCATTCCCGATGCCCAGCACGTCAGCGAGGCAGAGCAGGAGGCCATGCTCGCCCTGCCGGGGGCGATCAAGGAACGCTACCAGCGTTTTCAGATCCAGTACCACGTGCGTCTGCTGCACCGCTACGACGACATTATCTTGGTCGGTTTTCACATCGAAGAGGCGATCTACGGCCCGCGCTACTACTACCCGGGCCTGGAGGTGACCTACGAACGCCAGATCGAGCCGGAGTTCCCGCGCGACGCCGTCCTGGCGCTGCTCACCGCGCGTCCCGAGGCGATCCGCGCCCGCATGGCCGCGGCGCCGCACCGCCATGCCGTCGTGCCACCGGCCGACGTCGAGGCCGTGCAGGAGCAGTTCGAGGCGGCCTATGCCGCCTCATGGGTACCGCGCAAGGTGCGCCTCGATACCTCCGAACTGCGGCCGGAGCAGATACTCGACCGCTTCTTGGATGTCGTGCGCTCCCGCTTGGGCGTCCGCGACTTGCTCCTGCTCAATAGCCGGTAGTCCCGGCCGGAGAGATAGGCGGCCAGAGCATCCGTAGGGGCGCAGCACGCTGCGCCCGTCCCCCTGCGTAGCGGGGGGACCATAGGGGGCCGGTATTGCACCTAACCTCCGGCTCCTTCCCCCTGTGCAGACTGGGGACATGGTGGCTGGTGCTTCGGCAGTGTCTACATTTCGAATGGGTTCAGCCACTCCACACCGAGTTGGCTAAAGTCGCGCACGTTCCGCGTCACGACCGTCAACCCGTGAACGAGGGCTGTCGCCGCAATCATGGCATCCTGTTCAGATTGGCCGACTTCCCATGTTTGAGCCGTGCCCACGTCCGGAAAGCAGGCACATCCATCGGCAATACTTGATAGGAGACGAGTATCTCGTCGAGCCAAGATTCGAGCACCGCCGCCTTTATCCCGTCTTGCTCACGAGCTTTCTCAATGCCGGCTTGTATTTCCCCCACCGTCACGACGGACACAAAGAGGTGCTGGTGTGGTGTCTGTGTGATCCAAGCCAAGACAGCCTGGTGGGGCCATGAGCGCCGTAACTCCGAAATGACGTTGGTACCCAGGAGATACATCAGCCTATGGCGTGTGCGTCTCGGCACTGTGTCGAGGCTCTGGCAGCGGTGTTAGCTGCTCAGTCCTCGCTCCCGGCCTCAGCAGCAGCTCCTTCAAGCTGGGCCTGGTTGTGTCTTCCGCTACTGGCTCGCTGGAGGTGAGCGCGCGGCGGACAGTCGAGGAAAGATGCTGCTCTAGTGCCTGCCGGGACGCCGCCCCAAGCAGGGGGTAGATTGTGACAGCCACTGCTCTAGCGCTTTCTCTAGTGCCGGGATAGCCAGTGATAACTGGAGCCGCAGGACCTGCCGAAGCGCTTTCTCTAACTCCGCATTGCTCAGTGACGTCTGTTTGGCAGCGATGGTAGTCTGTGCCATCATAGCGCCCTCCTCACCCCCCGGCGGCCCTCACCCTGATGGGCGGGGGGGGTGCGTCGCGCTGCTGGTTACTTTGGTGGACAATTCCCAGAGGTTAGCAAAGACGCTTTTGGCGCCTCTCCAGCAATCTTTCCAGGCCCTTTCGCCCCAGTCTCGATTGCTTGCCACTCAGTAAGCCCATCAACGTCCCCTGAGGTATTGACCGACCGCCTTTATTGGGAACAATGACAGTGACGGTCACACCTTCAATCCGTTTCCGTAGGGCGACCCCGTGCTGCGCCCGACGCTTGGGACGTATGCTCCAGCCATCATACTGGACAAGCAGATCAATGAATTGAGCGCCGGTGAGAGCCGGCAATCCTCTCGCCATATAGACAACCGGCCCCTAGACGGCCATGGGCACAGGTGCTGCGAGGGGAGCTTGTAGGAAGTTGAGATATGTGTCGGGGTCGGTAGCGGACGCTGGTGGTGGTGGAAGCGCCGCTGGTGGTTGCCCTGCTCTCCACGTCACAATACCGTGGGTACGAAAGAAGCGCTCGCGCTCTCCTGACTCCTCAAGCTCGTCGAGGTGCTGACGGATAAGGAGCGGGAGCTCGTTGTGGACCTCCTCAAAGGTATCACCAAACGTCACCGTTCCGAGCTCGACGCACTCGCCGAGCCAGCAGTCCTCTTCCCTCCGCACGACAAGCGTGAGCGTCACCATCTCTTGCATTGCTGGTGTGTCCTCGCTCCTCCCACCAGGAAGCCCCTGGCGGAGAGCTAGCCGCCCCGGCCGCCTCATCACACAATCAGTGTAGCATCACCCTCCACCGGGAAGCCCCTGGCGGAGAGCTAGCCGCAATGCGTACTGGGAACCTGATGGTCAGGGATGCTGCCAAGCCGGTGGAGCGGGCAAGCGAGCACGTTGCTGGCTGATGGGCACAGAGACAAAGCAGCCGCCCCTCGGAGGTTAGGATCGAGGGACGGCTTGCTCGCGGGTAGTGGTGGTGCCGGGGAAGGGATTCGAACCCCCACGCCCTCATCGGGCAACTGATTTTGAGTCAGCCGCGTCTGCCATTTCGCCACCCCGGCGTCGGGATCGGCGCAAGCGCGGTACGGCCGCTGGCACGGCCTGGGGCCGGGTGGCTCCCCGCACTTCGCCGCTCCGAACGCCAATTATAGCCATAGATCCAACCCCGGTAGCAACCTTTTGGAGGTGCCGGCGCGCTGTCGCTTGGTGTAAGCTCCCTGAGCACGCGGAACCGCACACACGCTGCCCAACGGCCTCTATGGGACGCATACGATGGGCGTATCTGGCCGCGATCTGCTCCTGCTGGGGCTGGGCGTCGCTCTACCCCGGTAGTGAGTTGGCCCTCGACGAGGTTGAACCGTTCATCATCGTGTGGGCGCGAGCCACCGTGGCCGGGCTGGCGCTCGCGGCACTGACGTGTATGCGTCTGGGCGGTGTACGCGCGGGCTTGTGCCGCATGCGCGACGAGCTACGGGCACAGCCCGGCATGCTGCTGCTCCTGGGCACGCTGGCCTTTGGGGTCACATCGTCCCTTTCCGTGTCGTCGCAGGTGTTCCTGCCGGCCTCGGTCGCGGCGCTGTTGACCGGTATCGGGCCGCTGTGGGTCGCGCTCGGCGCGGCGGTGCTCGGTCACGCGGCGCGGCCGCAGTATCTGATTGGTGGATCACTGCTGGCCTGCGTTGGTGTTGGTGTAGTTGCGCTGGGTCAAGATACCGGCGTGGAGGGCGGCTCATGGTGGCAGTTCCTCGCCACTGCCGACTGGCGCGGGGTCATCCTCGCCCTGACTTGCAGTCTCGCCATAGCGGGGGCGATGCTGGTAGCGCGACGCACGGTGGCCGGGCGTGACGCCGTGGCGATCACCGCCGTGGCGTGCTGCTGGGCCGCCCTGGCACTGGTGCCGCTGGTCCTCGTGCTCGGCCAAGGCTTTCGATCACTGTTCGTTGCCAGTCGCGCGACCCACCTGCTCCTCGTCTACCTGGGCCTCGGGAGCACGGCGTTCAACTTTGCGCTCTGGTACTTTGCGCTGAGTCGCCTGCCCGTCACCCGCATAGCGCACTTCCAGTATCTAGTGCCGCCGCTGGGTGTGCTGTTGAGCGTGCTCATCTTGGGAGAGCCACTGACGGCGAGCCTGGTGGCTGGCGGTGGCGCCATACTCGTGGGTATCATCGTGGCGCAGCGGGGAGCCGGACTAGCCGGGCAGCGGGCTAGTCCGCTCCGTCAGCGCAATCCGACGAGGGCCGAGGCGGTGCCGGCGCAGCGTGTCGCCGCCGCCGGACAAGCCGCCGCCGTGCCGGGTCGCAAGGCCGGGACGTTAGCTCGTTGGATAGTGGGGCCCGATGACAACTGATCTGGCGGCAGTGCCCTTTAGTCCGCAGCAGATCGCGGCGTTCGCCCGCGACGGCTATGCCATAGTGCCGGGTCTCTTCGGTGCGGCCGAGCTGCAAGAGCTTATCGCTACCTGCGACGAGCTGCACGCACAGGGCGAGACACCCGGTTGTTTTCGAGCCATGTCCCCGGCCGAGACATCCGATCCGCTCTTGCTGTACCCTCGCATGATGCAGCCACACCGCGTCAGCCGGACGGCACTCCGCTACCTCCTCAGCCCCCGCTGGGAGCCGCATCTGCGCGCCCTATTGCGGGAGGCGCCCATCGCAGCGCAGAGCATGTTCTACTGGAAGCCGCCGGGGGCGCGGGGCCAGGCGCTCCACCAGGACAACTTCTATCTGAAGGCCTATCCGGACACGTGCTTGGCAGCGTGGCTCGCCGTTGATCCCGCCGACCGCGATAACGGTGGCCTGTTCGTCGTTCCTGGCAGCCATGCGCTGGACCTCTTCTGCCCGGAGGAGGCTGATCCGACCATCTCGTTCACCAAAGAACTCGTGCCGGTACCCAAGGGATTGCGACCGGTGCCGGTTGATCTCGCCGCTGGCGATGTCCTGTTCTTCGGCGGCAACCTCATCCACGGTTCAGAGCCAAACCGCAGCCGTGATCGCTTCCGCCGCTCCTTCATCTGCCACTACGTTGGCGCGTCGTCGGAAGAGATCGCCCGCAGTTACAAGCCCCTCTACCGCTTCGACACCACCCTATTCGAGGTGGCGACGGCAACCGGCGGCGGTCCCTGCGGCACGCCCCACAGCTGAGGGTTGCCATCAGGGGTGAACGGCCGTCTGCCCCCGGCCTAGCCGGTGACCGCTGCCGGCGCGCCGGTCTCGGCCGAGCGCCAGACCGCCGCGTAATTTCACCTTTTGGCTTTATGGAGAACTGCACGACGCGCCGGCCGTCTTCCGCCGGTGCGCCGGCCAGCGCCGTCCGACCACGGATAACGTCAACGAAGTGGTGGTCGGGGCTGGTCGGCGCCGGCGCTGTGGGGAGGGTGAGTGGCTCGGCCTGGTCGGCGCGCCGCCACTCCACCCACGGCTGGCGCGGCAGCTGCCCGACGGTCCGGTAGTGCAGCGTGCCCTCGCTGCCGGCGATGGTGATGTCCGTCCCGCCGCCATGTACGTTGCCGCCGATGGCGATGGTCGCGATAACGCCGCGCTCGAACTCGGCCATGATCGCGGAGTTCACGTCCACTTCCAATGTGAACCGCTGTTGTCGCGCGGCGACTCGCGTCGGTGGTAGCCCCACGAGGTGCAGCACGATGTCTACGAGGTGACTGCCGGAGTCGTTGAGCTGACCACCGCCAGAGAGCAGCTGTTGCACCCGCCACGATTGGCCGGTGCGCCGGATGCGACTCAGGTTGTTCGTATACCACGCTCGCGGAGTTCACGTCCACTTAGCTGGGCCGTAGCTGGGCCGTGACGAACTCCACTGCGCCAATACCCCCGCCGGTGATGACCTGCTTCATTTGCTGGATGCTCGGCTCGAAGCGACGTTGATACGAGACCATGACGATCTTGCCCGTTTCGTCGCGCGCGGCGATGACCTCGGCTGCCTCCCCAGCGGTGTTGACCATCGGCTTCTCGACCAGCACGTGTGCCCCGGCGCGGAGCGCGGCGATGATCTGCGGGTGGTGGAGCGCGTGGGGCGAGGAGATGACCACCCCATCGGGCTGCACGGCGGCGAGCATGTGCTCGTGGTCGGCGAACGTGGCCGCCGCGGCGAGCGCGGGGTGTCGTTCCCGTAGCGCCTGCGTGTCGCGGCAACCGGGTCCACCAACGCGACAATGCTGACCTCATCCTGGTCGAGCAGGCGCGGGAGATGCGCGTTGGTCATGTTGCCCCCGCAGCCGATCAGCGCGAGGCGAGTTGGCTCTGCCATGACGATTCGTCTCCTTCCGCTTATCCCCGGTTATCCCCGGCGGGCTGCACCGTCGTCCATGGCCTATGCTAGTCGAGTGCCGGGGCGCCGGCAAGCGCTCCGCCAAGTCTGCGCTACCATAGCGGCAGCGGATTGTGTTGGCCTGGCCGGTCAGGTCAACTAGCGGCCAGCACAGCGCTGAGTGGGAGGGATCATGGCTTCAGGAATGGAAATGCGGTTCTTGTCGGATCAGCAGACGCACCTCTTTACCGACTTTCGCCATATTGACCCCGGCGATCTGGAGTGGCGAGCGCCGGACGGCGAGCCGCTGCCCACCAAGCCGGGAGCGGAGTCGCCGCCGGCAGCGGACGACGACCCCGCAGCGCTGGCCAGCCCCCGCTCGGTGCGGCAGCCGCGCGGCATCCACTTGGAGGCACAGCCGGCGCAGAAGATCGGGCCGCTCGACCAGGACATTGGCATCAATGCGCTGCTCTATGAGGGCGGGCGTTATCGCCTTTGGTACTGGGTGGGGAAGCACGGGCACTACGCCGAGTCCGACGACGGTTTTACCTGGCGGCTCCCGACGTTCGGCCGCTATGAGATTGCCGGGAGCACCCGGAACAACGCCTTCTTCGGTGTCCCACCGGAGCGCGGACAGCACAATTTCGATGGCTTCACGGTCTTCGTGGACCCCAGCGCCCCGGCGAGCGAGCGCTACAAGCTGGTCTTTATGGCACGTGTGCCGGCGGACGAGTTCGAGCGTCGCTGGGCCGAGTATCGTGCGCTCCACCCCCGCTATCAGGACGTGCGGCTGCGACCGGGGAAGTTCACCTGTGTCTACGGCGCCGTGTCGCCGGACGGCATAGACTGGACGCTGCTCCCGGAGCCGCTCTTCACACACTTCACCGATACCATCACGACGGCATACTACGACGCCTGGCTGGGTCGCTACGTGCTGTATACCCGCATGTACCTGCAGGGCCGGCGCTGGGTAGGGCGCACCGAGACGGCCGACTTTCGTCGTTGGCCGCCGGTCGAGCCGCTGTTGTGGCCCCGCATAGACGAGTCGCCCTCGAACGACATCTACACCAACGCCCGCACGGCGTATCCCGGCGAGCCGAGCATCCATCTGATGTTCCCGATGTTTTACGAGCGCTGGAATCAGATTTCGCGCATTCGGCTGTACGCCAGCGCCGATGGGATCGTGTGGAACGAGGTGCCGGGGGGCGCGGTCATCAACCCCGGGACGCCGCGGGAGTGGGACTCGGAGTTTCTGGGTGCCGGCACCGGCCTCGTCCCGTTGGGTGACGAGCGCGTGGGGCTGCTGTATGCCGGCACGTCCTACCCCCACAAGTACCCGCGCTGGCCGCACGTGATCGCGGCCAACCGTACCGGCTGGGCCTGGTGGCCCCGCGACCGCCTCGGCGCGGTCGTCGCCGAGGAGGAGGGCGAGTTCTGGACGTTCCCGGTGCAGCCTCGGGGCCGCGAGCTGCGGGTGAACTTCCAGGCGCGGGGCGGCGGTGGCGTGTGGGTCGGCATCCACGGGCAACCGGGGCGGGCGGTGACGGACTGCGACCCACTCTACGGGGACTCGCTCGCGCAGACGGTACGCTGGCGCGGCGCGTCGGACCTCGGCACCGCCGAGGGCGCTCCGGTGGTGTTGCACTTCAAGCTGCGGGCGGCCAAGCTCTTCAGCTTTGCGTGGGGATAGCTGGTCAGTGGCTCGTGGTCGGTGTGGAGGCGGGTTGGGCCTAACCCCCGGCCCCTTCCCTGCAGGGAGGGGGTTGGGGGTAGGTCCGCCGCTGCACACGAAAAAACCTACCCTTGTCAGCCCTATGGCCCCCCCACTATGCAGGGGGACGGGCGCAGCCGCAGCTACCCACCCAGCGTGCCTAGCAACGCTACCACCCGATCCGCCCACTGCTCCAGACTGTGCCGCTGCACCACCAGCTGGCGCATGGTCGCCGCCGCCGCTGCCCGCTCACCCTCCGTCCAGGCCAGTACGCCCTGGACTCGCTCCGCGAGGCGGCCCGCATCGCCCGCCGGGAAGGAAAGGCGCTCGCCCCACGGCGCAAGCTCGTGCTGTACGGCCGGATTGCTGGTCACGACCGGGACACCGCAGGCCAGCGGCTCCAGCGCCGCTTTATCGAGGCTGCCCGTGCGGCTGGTGTGGACGCATACCGCCGCGCGGCGGTACTCGGCCGGCATCGCTGCGTAGGGTACGTTTCCGGCAAACTGCACCGCCCGTTCAAGCCCTAGCTCGCCCACGCGGCGACGCAGACGCTCCGCATAGGCTTCGTCGGACGGATAGAGCGGTGCGCCACAGATGCGGAGGATCGGCGGCGCGGCCAGCCCCGCGTGAGCGTGCAGCACACCCAGCGCCTCGATGGTCGTCTCGTGATCCTTGGCCGGCGAGAGGCGCCCAACGCTGAGGAGCAAGGGGCTGGTGTCGTCAGTAGTGCAAGCTGGCGTCGTCACCGGTAGATAGCGGGTAGTGTCAATGCCATGTCCTACGACCACCAGCCGGTCAGCGTCCAGAGGATAGCTCCGGTGCGACGCGCTGACTACGCGGTCAACGAGGCGATGGGCGATGTGCAGGTCGCGGCTGACGCCACCCTGCGCGTACCACAGCACGAGCGGTACGCGGCAGAGTTTTGCCAGCGGGGCCGCGAGCGCCGCATAGCGCGGCACCATATGGACAAAGATGGCGGTGGCCCGCTCGGCCGGCGGGGCGGCGCGGAGCACATGGCCCAACGTTGCGAGCAAGCGCCCGAGCTGGCGATGGCGCGAGGCCCCCTGTTCTTTGCCGAGTGAATGGACGGTCACGTTGGTGGGCGCATCGGGCGGCCGTCTCCCGGCCTGCTGGGCGAGGACATGCATGGAGCGCACGCGCCGCGCCAGGGCATGTACCCAATCGGCAGTGACACCGAGGATCGTGCTATCGGCATCGTAGCTCTGGGTGACAAAGAGGAGGTTCATCTGAAGACTCGTTCCGCACTACCTTGCTCCCCATCGGATTGCCCGGATGCCCCGCCAGGTCTGCACAATCCGATAGAGCTATGGTGGCGCAGACCTGGTGGGGCAGAACAAGCCCGTCACTGCTGCGGAGACGCTACTACGCTGGCGAGGGTGGCGATGGTCCGGTCCAGGAGTACGTCCCAACGATAGGCCCGCACGTCTACTTGGGCAGCCGCGGCGAGCTGCGCTCCCTCAGTCGGGTTGTCGAGCAGGCGGCGCAGCGTAGCGAGCGTAGTCGCCCGGTCGTCCAGTGGCACCAAGAGGCCGTTGCGACCGGACTCGATCACCTCGGCGTTGCCCCCAACGTCCGAGGCCACAATCGGCGTGCCGGCGTGCATCGCCTCCAGCATGACGTGTGACAGCCCCTCGTAGCGCGTGTGGAGCGTGAATACGTCGGCTGCCTGTAGATACTGCTGGACGGTGGCCTGCGAGACGCTGCCGGCGAAACAGACCCGCTCCGGCACGCCAGCGACGACTGCCTCCCGCTCCAGATGTTTGCGCTCCGGCCCGTCGCCGACAATCACCAGGGTCACATCGGGTGGCAGGTCCGGCACCAGGCGAATGAGGAATTCCAGGTTCTTCCACGGGTACAGGCGCGCGCAGGTCATAATCACGCGGCCCGTACCGAGCGCTAAACGGGCGCGGGACTCGCGTTTGCCCTCACCCCCGGCCCCTCTCCCATGGGGAGAGGGGAGATCGTCAACCGCGAGCGCGTTTCTGACGACGACGACGTTGTTGGGCGAGACACCCCAGCCGATCACGAGGCGTTTCAGGTAGTCACTGGGGACGATCAGTTTGGTCGCCAACCGAGCGAACCGCCGCACAAGACCGCGGACGATTCGCACGTTTTGACTGGCCGGCAGGCGTTGAAACTCGTCAATGCCGGCCGTCGTCCAGCCGCGCCGGAGCGCCAGCTCCCAAGCGTTGTCCCCCACGATCTTCAGTACCACCGGCCGGCCGAGCAGCCGGCCCGCCACAACGGCAGCCATTTCCGGGCCGGCCAGCCCGTTCACGTACAGCACGTCGGCCGACCTGACGACCCGTAGCACGGCGATGAGGAAACGGGCCATGCGCTGGGGCAGGGGTAGGCCGCGCGATACCCTGGTGGTCAGCGACGACCACTCGTCGGTGCCGTTAGGCCGGTAGTCCAGTGGTGCTCCGGCCACAATCCGCACTCGATGGCCGCGCTCGGACAGACTGGTCGCGAGCTTGGGCACGTAGGTCGCCGGGCCGCCGATGTCCGGAGGGAAGAGATTGGATACGAGGCAGACTTTCAGTTGCCGGCTCATTCTGCCTCACTGACGCGCCAGGTCCGCACCACCGATTTCCATAGGATTGTGCAGAGCGAGCCGTCAGTCGCTCCCCACCTTGGTTTTCGTCGGATCGTGCGGAACGAGCGTGTCACCGTTGACGCTAGGCATAGGCTCGGAAAAGGGCGCCTCATTCGGCGTGATCGTGCGCTCGGCGCTGACCACCGCCGGGCTGGGCGGGACAGTCTTGCGGCGCCAGGTGGCTTCGCTAGGCGCAATCCGGTCTGCGACCGCGCCAATCCCGTCGAAGACCTTCCAAGAGGTCGAGTCCTGCTGCCACAGCGCATCGCAGCCAGAGCACAAAGAGGCTTCCTGATAGCGGCCCTCCACCTGCAAGCGGCGCAGCTTGACCAGCTCCGGACCGTTCCAGACCTCCATCAGCGACTGCTCCATCAAGTTGCCGACCACCTGCTCACCCGCGAAATCGGCGCAGCAGGACACCACCTCACCGTTCCAGTAGATGGCCATGGACTTCCACAGCCAGTTACAGGGGTGGTAGTTGGGGCCATACTGCTCCGGTTGGGCCACCGGGTTCTCCATCATCGTGCCGGCCCAACCGTGCGCCCAGCGCGTGTCGTACTCGTCCACCGGCAAGCCGAAGAACAGCTCCCGCATCCCCGCTGGTGTCTCCGGGCGCGCGGCTGTGGGATCGTAGGGCAGGATCACCTGCATGACCGTGTAGGGGTAGCGCACCTTGCGCCGCTGCTTTTCGAGCAGGAACTCGCGGACGTTCTTGAGGGTCAGCTCGAACTTGGCGCCCAAGCGCATCCGCTCGTAGGTTTCTTTGTCCGCTCCGTCGAAGCTCACCGTCAACTTATCGAGTTTGGCATCGAGGAGCGTGGCCGTCTGCTTGGCCCGCAGCGTCGTCGCATTCGTGTTGACATGGACGGCGATCCCGGCCTCATGGGCCAGTGTGGTCATCTCGCCGATGTTTTTGTGCATCATCGGCTCGCCGCGGAAGAAGAGGTTGACCTCCAGCACGTGCCCTCGCACTTGCTCCAGGATACGCCGGTACACGTCCATGTCCATGAACCCGTTGACCTTGTTCGCCCCGATGGATTGGGGGCACATGGGACATTTGAGGTTGCACAGACTGGTCGGCTCCAGGTGGAGCTTGAGCGGGGGATAGGGCAAGTGCGTCGAGCCGCGCAGCCAATGCCAGAGAAAGCGGATGGTGCGCGGATGCAGCACGGCCTCATAGCGGCGCCAGTTGCGGATCAGTTTGAAGGCTGCCGCTACGTCGTTCATGGTCTCTCCTGGCCGCTCCGCGCACTCGTGGGCGCCTCGGCCGCTGCACTGAGCATCACCGGGATTCCGTCTTCAATCGGGTAGCGCCGGCCACACTGCGGGTTCCGACAGGCGAGCCGTCCCTCATCCTGGACCACCTCCGCCCCACATTGTGGGCAGGCTAGGATGGCGACGAACGCCGGGTCAAGCTGCGCGGCCGTCATTGCCGTTCCATCCGGCCGGCCGCACCGGAGGCCAGCCGCCCACACCCGTAACGACCGGGCCGAGGGAATGGCAACGTGCCCCACTGTAGCCAAGCACAGCCACGCCCGTCAACCACAGGAGCCGTCCGGCCGTCGAGCGCGGCGCTGGCGACGATGCACGCCCGATGGTCATTGTCCGCTCCTGCCTCAACTGCGCCTGGAGTGTGGCTCATTTCAGCGGCGATTCGGCAGGAATCAGCGCTGCTACCGGCACCACGAAGCCGGGCAAGACCGCCGAGGTGGCTTCATCGCCCGGCCCAAACTGCCGGCTCGACGTGTATCCCTCCGGCCCAGCGCCGGTCAGCACCTCGATAGCGCGCCCCTCAGGATCAACGATCCAATACTCCGTCACGCCGGCCTCGGCATACTCGGCGGCTTTCTCCTCTCGGTCCACGCGCCGCGTACTCGGCGAGAGCACCTCAATCGCCAGGTCGGGAGGGTCGGCGTACTGCACGTGGTAGCGGTCCTCGTGACCGGCGGCGTAGAACGTGATGTCCGGCTCGCGTATCTTGCCCTCCCAGAGCCTGATGGGCATTGGCGCAAAGAACATGCGCCCCACTTCCCACTGCCTGATGATGGTCTCCATAGCAAAAGCTAGGTTCTTCACGATCTCCTGGTGTTCTAATCCTGGCATATCATGCACCAATAAACGTCCCTCGGACAGCTCCACGATGTAGTTCGTGTCCGGGAGCGCAAAATAGGCCGCTTCCGTCCAAGAGCCGGCATCAAGCCAGGCGAGCGCGGCGTTGGCTGCCGTCCGGGTTGTGTCGGAGGTGGAGCGGCGGGAGGCGCCTCTGTCGTGACCATGATCGTTCGCTGTCCGCGGAGCGTATGCCTCAAGTGTAGCGCACATCAGCGGCGGTTGGTGCTTGTGCCGGGTGTCGCGGCACCCGCGGTAGCTTCTGCTGATCGCCGGGACAGCGGCCACAGTGCTAGGAGCACGCCTACCGCCAGCACTCCTAGCGCCGCCATGAGCGCATAGAGCACGGCAGCCGGCTCCCGGTCAAGCCGCGCATGGACCAGGAGGTTGTCCCGCGCGACCCAGAGATTGTCCCGATTCGTTCCGCTGAAGGCCAGGCGGAACAAGGCATTGCCGTTGATAAACGCCCCGTTCAGGTAGAGCGCACCATCGCGGTAGCGGTTGTTGAAATGTGTCAAGAGCTGGAGTTGTCCGCCCGCCGGACCAGGCATGTATTCGAGCAGCCAGACGTAGCGCTGCAAGCCTGAATCGGGGATGGGGGCAAACCGCAGCGAGGTCCACTGCTCGGCCGGCTGCCCCGGTCGCAGGTCCAGTACGGGGCGGCGCGGCAGTCGTAGCTCGCGCACCGGAATCTCGACCGTCCGAATGTCGTCGCTGGCGCGGACATCTGCGCCGGGGGTATCGGGACGCAGGTGCAAGATCAGGCGACCGTCGGGGGAGGGACGATCAGGGTCGGCGGCTAAGATCACGTCAAGGCGCGACAGGTTATTCCGGCGTGCTTCAAACGACTGTCCGACGAGCGTGGGGTGTGCAAACCGCAGCTCGAAGGTGGCCACGAAGGGCGCGGCATGGTCGGCAACCTCGCCCGGCTCCCGGCTCCAGCGCACCCCGACGACGGCCAGCCCGGCGGCAATACCGAGCACGATCACGGCCGCCCCCACGGTCAGCGCCTTACTCATAGCTGCCTACTTTGCGGCCGCCTGAGCCAGTGACGGCCCGTTATGCGCCATATTACGCTGGCGCGAGCATCGGATTGTGCGGAACGAGCCGTCACCAGCACTCCTCCGCACGTGAGCAGGGCGGCGAGCGATAGCCAGCGACCCAGCTGTCGCGCCGGTGTGGGTTCCAGGAACACCCGTAGCTCATGCGTGCCGGCCGGTACGTCGAAGACGATGATGCCCCACTCATCCAACGCCCGCACGGCGACCGGGTGACCGTCTACGGTGACGCGCCAACCGGCATACAGGAGACGGTGCGCCCACAGCACCGTGTCGGTGGCCGCCGACACATCGGCTCGAATGTCGCGCGGCCGATCCGAGCGTATCGCTATCTGTGCCTCACCGCGCGCTACCCGCAGCGGCAGCCTGCCCCACAGGTCCTCATGGTAAGGATGGCCCAGCGGCGGCCGGAAGCGCGGCACCCAGCGCCCCAGAGTGACCGGATTGTATTCGGCGAAGGGCGGAATCGTGCTGCGAGCCTCGACCAGCGGCGTTGGGTCTCGCTGTGTACCCCAGCCCCAGCGCCACAGCTCCCACGTGCTACCTATCGTCACTGAGGCGAGCATCACGACGAGCAGCCATGCTGCCGGGGGACGAAAATGTGCCGCCCAGGTGCCGGCTGCACAGGCGACCAGCAGAGAAAACGGCCCGAGCAAGCGCCAGGGAAGCTGCACGAATGGGAGCAGGGGAATGTGGGGCCAGAGCGGAGCGGAGACATCGAGCAGCAATCCGAGAGCTACCAACGCGAAGAGCAGCCACAAGGCCACGGCGCCGCGGCTGCGTGGCCCCGTCACGAGCCAGACCAGCGCTCCGGCGAGGAGGATGACCTGCCAAGCGGCCGGGCGGTAGCCCAGGTAGAACTTGTAAGTGAAGTTGCCATTCAAGGCGTCACGGAGGGCGACGAACTGCGTCCGGTAGTCCACCGCCAGCGCCACGTGCGTCGTCGCAGCGCCGCGGTCAGCCAGCGCCGGCAGCCACACCGCGCTCCCAAGCGCGAGGCCCAAGGCCAGGCCACCTGCCAACGGCAGCAGCCGGCGGGGGCCGTGACCGGCCAGTCTGCCCCACCTGATGCTCCCGTAGAGACTGGATTGTGCAGACTGACCGGTCATGGCCATGGTCAGAGCCAGGCCAACGCCATACACTCCGGCCAACGGCAAGGCGAACAGTGCGCTGATGTTATGGGTGGCCAGAATCGTGGCCGCGGCCACCGCAGTCGCCACCAGCCGCGCCCCCGATGGTCGGCTCACCAGTCCGTGGACTGCCCAGAGCAGCCAGGGTAAGGCCGCGAGGGCGACGTGCTCCGGCAAGGCAGCCCGCTGGTAGATCGTGATATAGCGGTACGGCGCGTAGACGTACACGATGGCGGCAAGCACGCCGGCGGCCGGTGAGCGCAGCGCAGCGTTGACGAAACCGTAGGTGCCGATGGCCGCGGCTATGCCGGCAAGGGCCAAGGTAAGCTGCAACCCGGCCGCCGCATCAACGCCGGGGAGGAACGTTGTGGCGGCGGCGAGGGCGTAGGTCAAGGGAGGGTAGTACGCCAGGGTAGGCAGCCCAAAGCCGAGAAATGCCTTGGCGCTCCACCAGGGGAGCAGATCACCGGCGAGCCAGCCGTCGCGCAGATCGAGCGTGTTGACGAGGTGGAAGGGAGCATCCGGTGTCCATAGGTAGCCGGGCGCGAGGTGGGGGACTACCGGGCCTAGACCGAGGAGGCCCACCGCAACGACCGGCCACCAGGCCCACCGGCCGCCGGTGGCCCGTAGCCGGTGACTGGTGGCCCGCCTGACCACTGAAAGCTGGTCACTAGCTACTGCCCCGGTGTCGGGGCTGCCGCCGGAGTACGCCCGCAGCAGCACGTAGACCTGCGCGAGCACCGTAGGCACTGCCAGCAGGAAGATGAAGCGGCGTTGGATGGTCGTGCTATGGATGAGGTTATGGTGAAACTCCGGGGAGCTTAAAGCGATCAGCGCGACGAGCCAGCCGGCGGCGAGCGGTGCGAAGGTCCAGGCGGCCAGCCGGCTCGCGCCGGCGGACGACCAGGCGCCCGGCCATGCCAACAGCCTGCTGAGAACCCACCACCAGGCGAGCATGGCTAACCCGGAGCCGAGCACTACGCCGAGCCAGCCGAGCAGCGCCACGCGCGATGGCCAGCCGAGGAGGACGAGACCCAGGAGCAAGGCCACGGCACTCCAGCTGGCCAGGCCTACGAGCACTGCGCCGCGATCCAAGTCTTTCATAACGCGCCGACGGCAGCCTGTATGCAATCCAGTTCCATGTGCGCCTATCCTATAATCTAATTGAGACGGTTGACCGTAGGGAGCGAGCAAGTAGGAGGAGTCGAGGATGACCACCGTGGATGACGCGCCAAAGCTGCACAATCCGATGGACGCAGGGGGTGCAGCTTTGGTGTCGTCAGAGGCCGAGGTTAGTGTCGTAGTGCCCTATGTCCCACAAGACTTCGAGGCCGCAT
The DNA here is from genome assembly GCA_965238265.1 of Chloroflexota bacterium. Lineage (GTDB taxonomy): Bacteria > Chloroflexota > UBA11872 > UBA12225 > JAJDUF01 > JAJDUF01. The sequence continues at coordinate 1,391,619 of OZ250185.1, forward strand.
GGCAGCGGCGGTGGGAGGAGGAAGGTCTCTACCGCACCCGCGAGGACCCCGGCAAGCCCAAGTTCTACGCCCTCGACTTCTTTCCCTATCCCTCCGGCGACGGTCTCTCCGTCGGTCACTGTCGCAACTATATCCCCACCGACACGTACAGCCGCTTCATGCGTATGCGCGGCTACACGGTGCTGCACCCGATGGGCTGGGATGCCTTCGGTGAGCCGACCGAGAACAAAGCGATCGAAGTGCGCGAGTCGCCACGGGCGCTGACCGACCGCTACACCGCCAACTATAAACGCCAGATGCGGCTGGTCGGTATCTCGTTCGACTGGGACCGCGAGATTGACAGTAGTCTGCCAGAGTATTACCAGTGGACCCAATGGTTCTTTTTGTTGCTCCACAAGCGAGGCCTCGCCTATCGCGATACCAACTGGCAGTGGTGGTGCCCCGTCTGCCAAACCACCATGTCCAACCAGGAGGTCCAGACCGGCGACGATGGTGAGCTGTTCTGCTGGCGGGACCACCCGGGGGTGACCAAGAAGCAGATTCCGGCCTGGTTCTTCAAGATCACGGCCTACGCCGATCAGCTGCTCGCGGACCTGAGCGAGATTGACTGGCCCTCGCGCATCAAGCTGATGCAGGAAAACTGGATCGGTCGCAGCACCGGCACCGACATCACCTTCACCGTCGAGGCACCCACGGCCGCTGGTGGTACTGAAGCTCTGGAGATGCCGGTGTTCACGACCCGGCCGGACACGGTCTTTGGGGTGACCTTTATGGTGCTCGCTCCCGAGCACGAGCTGGTCCAACGGCTGACCACGCCGGAGCGCCGCGCCGCGGTCGAGGCCTACGTCGAGCAGGCCAAGCGGCAGTCCGAGATCGAGCGTACCGCGACCGAAAGAGAGAAGAGCGGCATCTTCACCGGCGCCTACGCGACAAATCCCTTGAACGGCGAGCAGGTACCGATCTGGGTTGCCGACTACGTGCTCGCCACCTACGGCACCGGCATGGTGATGGGCGTGCCGGCCCACGACCAGCGGGACTTCGAGTTCGCGCAGGAGTTCGGGCTGGACATCAAAGTGGTGATCGCGCCGCCGGGCTGGGACGGCCAGCCGCTGACAAAGGCGTATGTCGGCCCCGGCGAGATGGTCAATTCCGGCTCGTTCGATGGCACCTTCACCCGCGCCAACTGGCTCAAGCTGCCGCCGGCGGAGCGGTCAGAGCTGGCTGAGGAGTGGGGCTTCACCGTCGAGGCGCTGGACCGGCGCCTCGCCAGCCAAGAGCAGGACGGCATCGAGTCCATCTCCGATGCCGTCGAAGAGCGCGGCTGGGGCCAGCGGGCAGTCAACTACCGGATGCGTGACTGGCTGATCTCTCGCCAGCGCTATTGGGGTGGCCCGATCCCGATTATCCACTGCTCGGACTGCGGCGAAGTGCCCGTGCCGGAGGACGAGCTGCCGGTGCTGCTGCCCGAGCTGGACGACATTGCCCCTGGCGGGGACGGTCGCTCCCCGCTGGTCCGCGCGACCGACTGGGTCAACGTGGCCTGCCCGCAGTGTGGCGGCGCGGCACAGCGCGAGACCGACACGATGGGAGGGTTCGCCTGCTCATCGTGGTACCAGCTGCGCTTCACCGGCCCGGACTATCATGCGGGGCCTTTCGACCCCACACGGGCGCGGTTTTGGATGCCGGTGGACCTGTACGTCGGCGGCGCCGAGCACGCCGTCATGCATTTGCTCTACGCTCGCTTCTGGTACAAGGTGATGCGCGATGCGAACCTGGGGGTACCGGGGAACGAGCCGTTTTACAAGCTGATGAACCAGGGTCAGGTGCATGCCCCGGACGGACGGCGCATGTCGAAGTCACGTGGCAACGTCATCACTCCCGACGAAATGGTTGAGCGCTACGGCGCCGATAGCTTGCGCCTGTACGAGCTATTCATGGCCCCATTCGAGCAGGACGTGGACTGGAGCGAACAGGGGATCAACGGCCAACGGCGCTTCCTGAGACGCATCTGGGACCTGATCCTGCAAACCGCTGCTCCTGCCGCCAACGGCGATGGCACGGCCGCAGCCAGCCGGCCCGCCGACCTGGAGTTAGCCAGGCAGCTGCACAAGACTATCCGTCGCGTGACCGAGGATATCGAGGCGTTCAAGTTCAATACGATGGTCGCGGCACTCATGGAATTCGCCAATGAGCTGGGCGAACGCTATCGCGCGGGGGCGTGGCAAACGCGCACTTGGGACGAAGCGATCCGCACGCTCTTGGTATTGCTGGCACCCTCGGCGCCACACATCGCCGCAGAGCTATGGGAGCGCATTGGCCAGCCGGGCAGCGTCCACGAGCAGCCGTGGCCGACGTGGGACGAGGCGCTTGTCCGCGACGAGCTTGTGACCATCGTTGTCCAGGTTGACGGCAAGGTTCGGGAGCGGCTGGAGCTACCGGCCGCCGCTGCCGAGGAGGACGTGCGGGCGGCGGCGCGGGAGAGCGAGCGGGTCCGGCGCTGGGTGACGGACTGGGAGGCCGTACAGTGGCGCTACATCCCCGGCCGCATCGTCAGCCTCAACACGAAGGCGCGTTGAGGCAGCAGCGCATCGAAGCTGAACAACAGTCAGGCGATTGATCGCGTGGAGATGGTCGAATGAGGTCCGGTGAGGTCCGCCGGTGGCTGCGACAGCACATCGCGACGGGGTACGTAGACACTCGAAATCACGAGCACTCGGCCCGCGAGGTTGTGACTTATCACACCGAGCATCCAGAGGAACGGGACGCGCTTGCGGAGTCACTTGCCCTGGTCATTGCAGATTTCGACTGGACTACTGCCGAACAGATCGAAACGGCCGCCTACCTAGTAGTCAATCTGGAGAGTGGAGAAGCGCTGCAACGCCTTATTGACAGCGTAGGTGAGCGGGACGACCCAACTGGTGAGTTGGCAACACAGGTGATCGCCGCTATCCGCAGCTTCCCCGGCAACGGTGCGGTACGCGACCGCTTCCTGCCGGCGCTCTTCCGCTGGCTGAAGGTAGAGCCGGTCGCGCATCTCGCTTACGAGACACTCTGCGATCTCTCACCGGAGGATGCCGGTGCCTACTTCGCCGTCCTAGCACACTACTACTGTGACAACTCGTCGATTCTTCAGAAGGCACTGACTCATCTCTACTTCCGCGATGGTGACACGGTTCAGGGAGCAGCTGATGTACGTGCTCTTGTCGGGGGTTTTGCAACGCTGACTCAGACAGTTAGCAACCACCCGTTCATACCTGCCGATGTCAGGCAGGAGCTGGCGAGGATCGGCGCGGTGCGCCCGCGAACAAGCCTTCAGCCGGTACTTGCCATCCTGGAGAAGTAGCAGCGATATGCTTCGTCGGCTGGGGCTTTCAGACCTAGCCTCCGAAGTAGAGGCCTCGGAACGCGAGTCACGGCCGCTCCTCCGAAGCCGGCGGTCGCTCCGTAGCCGGGCGGCTCTACGCCTACTGCCGGAGTGACCCAGGCTGCATTAGCCCTCGTCAATCTCGATGCGGGAGCGGCGGCGGCTATCACGTCCTTCGGCTTGCTCCTCGGTGCGCTCGATGGCCGTGTCCACCAGGCTGCGGAGCGCCAGTAACACCTCGCGCTTCGCGTTCAGCAAGTGCTTGCGCGTATCGCTCGGCAGCGGCAGGGGGCGCGGCGCTTCGAGCGTGACGCGCAACCAAGGATCGCGCCCACCGGCCGGGGCCTGCTCTTGCGTGCCGGTCTCTTCATCGGTCATGGTCGTCTCCTCCCGGACGCCGGCGCTCTGCGGTGGTCCACCTGGATTATAGAGGCCGGGGCATTCCCCTCCGGCGGATGCCCCGCCCCAGTGCCGCCAGGGAGCTAGGTAACGTCGCCGGTAGCGAGCGCGATACCCCCGACGCGCTCCAGGCCCTCGTAGGCCACGGCCAGCAGGCGGACGGTCTGGCTTTGGCCGGGTTCTAGCTCATATGCCGTGCCTTGCTCGACCGCCGTGGCGAGGCCGGACCCCGGAATAGTGGTCCACGGCTCGATGCCGACGTTGTAGGTGTCGGCGAACCAGGGATGGCCGGAGTTGCCACCGAAGGCCTGCCAATACCAGATGTGCCGGAAGACGGCCGGGTCCCAAGCCATGCCAAATCCGACCCGCTGGCTCGTGTTGGTGACGGCATACCAGCCCGCCGTGAGGTCCGTCAGGTAGGCGAGGTCGGTGTGCCCCAGCGACTTCGGGGGGATGGCACTCAGGTCTACGGTGCGACCGGCGGTATCCTCGACGTATGGCCACGCAAAACGCCGGCCGGCCGGGAGCCTGGGCGTGGGAGTGAGCGGCGGCTCGTGGACGATGACCGTTTGGGCAGCGCAATCGAGGCGGCACGTCTCGTCGAGAAACGGCTCGCCCAGCGCCGGATGATGCCCCCACATATAGGGCCAGGTTTCGGCGCCGTAGTTGGTCAGGCGCTCGTCAATGAACAGCACCGGCTTGCCGCTCACCAACCGCAACGTCTTCTCCAGCAGGAACGGCGAGCGGACTGTCCGGACGGAGCAGCGGATAGCAACCGTATCAGGCCGATCCTCGACCACTGTGGCGTCCCAGTTGAGCTGCGGCGTTTCATCGTGCTGGCCGAATTGCGACCCGCGCAGGGCACACGGGGGGCCACCACTGGGCATGATCTCCTGCCACGCCCCCTCGTAATACTCCAGAAAGCCCCCGTCGGCGCGGGTCGTCGGCACGGTCGGTGGCCGGCGCAAGCCCTGCGGCGTGCGCCACATGAAGTCCACGTCCCGCGGTTTATAGAGGAATTCGTAGATGTTGCTGCCCTTGTCCAGCAGCACCGTGACGCGGAGCAGCTCGTTTTCCAGCACGGCGGCGCGCCAGCCACGGAGCACCAGGTCCGTCTCCAAGCGGCAACCCCAATTCCGCACGCTTCCTAGTGCCATGTTTCCCCCCTCGCCGTGCCTACCTCCCCAAGATACAGTGTGGGGGACAACCACATGGTCGTCCCCCACACACTCACTCCTCGGCTGCGGACCGGATACGCCGGAGCTACAGGTAGGCCTCCTGGCTGTGACGGTCGAAGATATGCATCTTGTGCATGTCCATCATCATCATGGCATCGTCCCCGGTCTTGAACTCGGTCCGGGGGTCCACGACCGCAACCAGCTGTTGATCGCCGACCAGCAGGTAGAGATAGATCAGTGAGCCGAGTAGCTCCGTCACGTCCACCTGGGCCTTAACGCTACTGTTGTCGGTGATATCGGGCGGGGAATACTTCGGATCGAAAAGGTCTTCGGGGCGGATACCGAAGAAGACCTCCTTGTCCAGGTGCGGAGTAAGCACTTTGCGATGCTGCTCGGGTACCTGCACCCGGAAGCCGTCCGCATCAACCCAGATGTCATCCGGTGAACCGGTCAGCCGCGCCTCGACGAAGTTCATCGAGGGACTACCAATGAACCCGGCCACGAACATGTTCGACGGGTGATCGTACACTTGCTGCGGCGTGTCGAGCTGTTGCAGCAGCCCATCGCGCAGCACGGCGATGCGTGTCCCCATCGTCATGGCTTCGGTCTGGTCGTGGGTCACGTAGATCATCGTGGTCTGGAGCCGCTGGTGGAGCTTGATCAACTCCGCCCGCATGGACACGCGCAGCTTGGCGTCCAGGTTGGAGAGCGGCTCGTCCATCAGGAAGACCTTCGGCTCGCGCACGATGGCCCGCCCCAGCGCCACGCGCTGCCGCTGACCACCGGAGAGCTGCTTGGGCTTCCGGGTGAGGAGCTGGCCGATACCGAGCAGTTCGGCCGCGTCCTGCACGCGCCGGTCAATCTCGCGCTTGGGCGTGCGCCGCAGCTTGAGGCCGAACGCGAGGTTGTCGTACACGCTCATATGGGGATACAGCGCATAGCTCTGGAAGACCATCGCGATGTCGCGGTCCTTCGGCGCCACATCGTTGACGAGGCGCTCACCGATGAAGACGTTGCCGTCCGTCACCTCTTCCAGGCCCGCGATCAGCCGCAACGTGGTGGACTTGCCACACCCCGAGGGGCCGACGAGCACGAGGAACTCGCGGTCGCGCACCTCCAGCGTGACATTGTTGACCGCCACGATCTGACCGAACCGCTTCGTCAGGCGATCAAGCGTAACACTAGCCATATCTCTCTCCTTCACAGGGTTGTCGTCGCGCAAAGACAGAACTTTTCGGCAAAAGCCGCTCTTTACCCACCACTACCGGCCCAGGCGGGCAGCAGTGGACGACGCTCGCTCGTCAAACGAGCGCAGCCCCTCGGACTGCTCGGTGATCTCCCCGGTGAACCTCCTCGCCCGTAGACTTCCCCAGCAGTATACGCCGTAGGCGCCCGCCAGTCCAGCGGTGCCATGCCGTCACTCCGGCGGAAGCCGGAGTCCAGACCCTCACCCCCGGCCCCTCTCCCAGGAGGCGCCGGGGCCGGGCACCGCCGCTGGCGTACAATGGTAGAGCGGTGCATTGAGTGGCCAACCCGGTTCCACAAGTAAGGGCATTGTCATGGCGAGTGAAGCATCCGGCCAACACTCTTCCCCAGGCTTGCCCCTCTTCGAGGAGGCACGGATACCCCGGGATGGGACGGCCTTGGCGAGCCGCATCCTGCACGGCGATTGCCTGGAGGTCATTCCGCGCGACATTGGGCGGCAGGTGGTAGACCTGGTAGTTACGTCGCCGCCCTATGCGGACCAGCGCCAGAAGAACTACGGGGGTATTCACCCCGACCGCTACGTCGAGTGGTTCCTACCCCGTGCCGAGGCCATTCGGGACAGCCTGCGCCCCACCGGGTCGTTCGTGCTGAACATCAAAGAGCGTGCCGTGAATGGGGAGCGCCACCCCTATGTGCTAGAGCTTATCCTGGCTCTCCGCAAGCAAGGCTGGCGCTGGGTAGATGAATACTGCTGGCACAAGAAGAACGCCTACCCCGGCAAATGGCCAAACCGCTTTCGGGACTCCTGGGAGCGCTTGCTGCACTTCACCCTCAGCAAGGATTTTAAGATGCGGCAGGAAGCGGTCATGGTGCCGATGGGTCAGTGGAAGGACGCCCGCCTCCGCCGGCTTTCCGCCACCGATACACTGAGAGATGAGAGCCGGCACGATAACGGCTTTGGCAAGAGGGTCGAGAATTGGGTCGGGCGCGACCGGGCCTACCCGACGAACGTGCTCCACATGGCAACGGAGTGCGGCTATCGCGGCCATCCGGCCTGTTTCCCGGAGCAGCTACCCGCCTGGTTCATCAAGCTGTTTACCGACCAGGGCGATACCGTCCTAGACCCGTTTGCTGGCTCCGGCACGACCTTGGTCGCCGCGCAAAAGCTGCGCCGCGTGGGGATTGGCATAGATACCAGTGCGGAGTATTACGCGATCATGCATAGGAGAGTTTATGGAGACCAAACCACCATGGTGGCCGCCAGCGGAGGCGGAGCTTGATGGCCTGGTGGCAAACTTCACGGCCAAGATAGAACAGAGACTCCAAGACTTTCAGCGCCGCCCGTTCCACTACCTGGCGCGAAAGAACCCCTTTCTCTATCGGCTGCGGGCTATGGATCACCCTGAGCAGTTAGCGACAGCTGTGCTCGAAGCCTTTTTGAGTTCGAGCGAGGAAACTATGTTCGGCGGCATGATTGAGGATTGCGCCATCGCTGTGTGCAGACATGCAAAAGGTGGGCAAAAATCAGGTGCCGAGAACATTGACCTCGAATATTGGTCTGACAATCGCAGTATGATGATTGTGCAGATTAAGTCGGGCCCGAACTGGGGCAACTCCAGTCAACGAAGAAAGATGGTATTGGACTTTCAGAGTGCAGTGAGGCGGCTACGTCAGGGCGCGTCCATCCGTGATGTCAGGTGTATTGAGGGTATCTGCTACGGTGAGTCACAGGAAAAGGACAAGGGTTCCCACTTGATGCTGGTCGGCCCGCTATTCTGGGAAGAGATTACCGGCTGGTCGGGCATGTCTGCCGCCATCATGTCTGTTATGGGCAGGCACGCACAGAACGGGCTTACTGGGGCACAGGCGGCGGCAAAAGAAGCGCTTATCTCGGCATTGAGCACGGCCGGTCTAGCGCCCGCCGGTGTGATTGATTGGCCCCAACTGCACGCCTACTTGTCTGAGGGCCGGTGGAGGTAGGAGGTAGTGAGTGACAGCCCGTGGTTGGGCTGCACCGACTCGTTGCCGAGCTACCGTCCCCCGCCCCTCCATCCCGTCTATCCTCTAATCCCGTAAATCCTGATGCTGACAATTCCCCCCGCCCCCCGTTGTCTTCCCCCCCCACCCCGGCCTATATGTCCCCACTGACGGGGATTGGCAGCTGCAAGACCTTCCTGGAGCACCGGGCACCGCCCGGCAGGGACGCACACGTACCATCGTGTCAACCAACGACGGTGGCAAAGCCACCCAGCCGAGGGCACCGGGTCATGGCAGACCTCTCGCCGCCCAGCGCGCGGCGAGGCATGGCCGACTGAGTGCCGACTCAGGGGCACCGGGTGCTGACGTACCCCTCGCCAGTACGGCGGGGGCGCCGGGTCAGCACTGTCTGAGTGCCGCCTTGCAGGCACCGGATGATGACGCACCGCTGGCCGCTACGGCCATGCTGCCAAGTCATCACCGTCCGAGTGCCGCCTTTATCGCCACCGCGCCCGTGCCGGCCGGCGTCAGCCGGCTGCACCAGGGGTTCTTGCCCCGCGTCCCTGCCAATCCCCGCACCCTGACCTACCCGCACTCCCACCACACCGTCTCGTCATTGCGGCGCAAGCCGCAATCCACAAACCGGCCCGTTGCCGGTCGCCGCGCGGACTCCCCTTCCCTGCCAGGGAAGGGGACGGGTGACAGGTCAAGGCCGCACCACACCTGGCACTATCCGTGCGGCTTTGGCCTGTCAGCGGTTAGGTCCAAATCACTCCCTATCGAAAAACCTACCCTTATGAGCCGGCTCTCCCCGGCCGATAACACTGGCACCACCCATCAAGTGCATCCTGCCATCCAGGTACCCACCCACCCGCGGTCCTGCTCCACCGCGGACGCCGGGTTTCCTCTCCAGCGCCACCCCCGCGCGCCTCCGGTCCCGTGTCCGTCATGCCCGCGCACGCGGGAATCCAGGCATGCGCCCGCCAACCCGGTAGGGGCGTCCCTTGTGGGCGCCGTGGTCTCTTACCCACCATTCTCCTTCCCTGCCAGGGAGGGGGCCAGGGGGTAGGGTCCGGCCGACTCCCCCTCTCCTCTCTAGCGCTCCGCGATGGAGAGGGGGCCGGGGGGTGAGGACTGCGCTCGCCGTTAGCTGCGCCCGTGGCAGCGCTTGTACTTCTCGCCGCTCCCGCACGGACACGGGGCGTTGCGCCCAACCTTCGCCGTGCCGCCGGCCGGCGGCCGACCCATGACCGGCTGCGGGCGGATCGCGCCGCGGCCGACGTGGTGCTGCGTCGGCACTGCCGCGGCGGCGGCCGGGGCCGGCTGCGGCGCCGGGAGCGGAATACCTTGCTCCAACGCCCGCACGCGCCCGACCTCATCCGCTACGCGCGCCATCCGCGACCACGTGGCGGAGAAGAACTGCTTGTAGGACGAGCAGAAGTAGGTCAGCTCGTTGTGGCTACCGCCGCCGTTGATCCGGTAGCGCGGACACTCGCCGTGGCAGAGCGGTCGCCATTGGCAGCGCGTGCATTCCTCGTTGACCTCGGGCTTCATGCCGTTGAACTGACGGAACAGCGGTCCGGATACCATGTCGGCAATCGTGTACTCGTGGACGTTGCCGAGCTTCCACTCCGACTCGACGAAGAAGTCGCAGGGGTAGATGTCGCCGTTGTGCTCCAGCACGAGGTAGCCGCAGCTTACGGCCAGCTGGCACATCTCGGCCGGCATCCCAAGCGCCATTTGGATGATGTTGTCGAAGTAGCGGATACGCAGCTTGTGGTAGCCGATCTTCACCCACTCGTCGAATACGTCGGTGAGAAAGCGGCCGTACTGCTCCGGCGTGATCGAGTAGTCGGTAAGTGTGCCACTATGAGGATGCTCGGCGGGAAGCCGCTCCATGCAGGGGATGAATTGGAGGTCGTAGAGGTCATTGTCCACGAGGTAGCGCAGCAGCTCGCGCGGTCGCTCGACATTGCTCTGCGACACGACGGTCAGGATATTGAACGGCACGTCGCGGGCGCGGAGCAGATCGAGCGCGTGCAGCACTTTGCCGTGCGTGGCGCGTCCGCGCGTATCGTAGCGGTAGGTGTCGTGCCACTCCGCTGGGCCGTCAACGCTGATCCCGACGAGAAAGTCGTTGTCGCGGAGGAACTGCGCCCAGTCCTCGTTGAGCAGCGTCCCGTTCGTCTGCAAGGCATTCGTGATCGGCACCGCGCGGCCATTGCTCGCCGCGCCGGCCACCTCCCGCTGGACGGCCACGGCCTCGCGGAAGAAGTCCAGCCCCATCAACGTCGGCTCGCCGCCTTGCCAGTTGAAGGCCAGCATCGGGCTGACGGCGGCATACTGCTCGCAGAACGTGCGGAACGTCTCGATGGTGAGCGCCGGGTGATCCTTCCAGGGGTAGATTTCCTGCTTTTCGAGGTAGAAGCAGTAGGTACAGCGCAGATTGCAGCGGCTCGAAGCCGGCTTGATGAGGACGCTCAACGGCCGACGTACCCGCTTTGGCATCGTGCCTCCTCCCCCGCCCGGTAATCCGCGGCCCGGCCTGAGTATACCCCAGCGCAAGGTCGGCTCGCCGCCTTACCAATCGGGCCGGCCGACGTACAGCTCGCGGTTGGCCAAGGGCAAGGGGATGCGGCGCCCCTCCTGGCGGTGGGATTCCACGAAGCCCAGGATCATCTCTTGGCTGCGGTGAGCCAGGCGGATGTGGCCCTGAGTCTCGCGTCCGGTATCCAGCGCGTCAACGATGTCCTCGATACCTTTGACCGTCCCGCTGATCCGCGGCGTCTGGGGAAATGGCGCCTCTTCCAGGACCCGGTGCCGGTCATCCGCGCGGCGTAGCTGGACTTGGGCGCCGTTGTTGAGGGTCCGCACCGCGCCTTTGGTGCCGATCACCTCGAACTCTGCCCCGGGTCCGATGACGACGTAGCCATGGATGCCGTTGGTGAAGCGAGCGTAGGCGGAGATCACCCGCGGGTCCGTGGCGAGGTGGTTTCCGGAGAACTCCACGCCGCCGAGGTCAACGGTGCTCTGCACCAGCTCGATGGTGGGATCGCCGGCCAGAAACAGCAGCATGTCGGAGGTGTGTGTCAAGCCCCACTGCGCCGAGCTGGCGCCGGTATGAGCAGTAATCCCGCGCACCTCGCCGATCTCGCCGCCGGCGATCAGCTCGCGCAGGCGGTGATATAGCGGCATGTACCGGCGCTGGGTGCCGTAGTTGAACTTCACGCCATGCTGCTCGCAGGCAGCGACCATGGCGTCGGCCTCGGCCATCGAGCAACAGAGGGGCTTTTCGCAGTAGATCCCCTTGACGCCGTGCTCTGCGGCAAAGACGACGATCTCGCGGTGCGTGGCCGGGCGGGTCGCCACGCTGACGATGTCCAGTTGCTCCCGCTCGATCATCTCGCGGTAGTCCGTGTAGGCCCACGGTGCCCCGTAGCGCCGCCGGATGGTCTCGGCCTTCTCCGGGATCGCGTCGGACACCGCGACCAAGTTGGTACGCTCCACCGCCGTGTAGCCCGCGGCGTGGGAGAAGGGAATCCACAAGTCACTGTGGGGATGGTGCCGCACTTCATCGTCAATGGTCGCGCCCATCCGGCCGCAGCCGACCAGACCGACCCGATATTCCCGGGGCATCATGTCCTCCCTCGTTACTTCCACCCCCGGCACTACTTTACCTAGGCGGCGACCGGGGATGAGGCCGGCGGCAAACACACCGGTCGCAGTGTACCGCGCCGCATCGGAATGGCCAACGGCGGTGTTTGGGCCTGTCGCAGCGCCGGCGCCGCGCGTGCGTCCTGCGCTGACAGCCCAGGCTCCTTGCGATAGACTGGGCTACGAGCGAAGGCGGTGTCAAGGAAGCCGTTTGGCAAAGGAAGTTCCAATGCACGAGATAACTGCTATCGTCATAGGGTTCTTGTTCGGCGCCGTACTGGGGTGGATATTCATGATGGCTACAGGAGGTTCTACGACCCCCTCTATAGACGTAACCCTGACGTTTGGAGGGACGGGCGCGATTTCCGCTCTCGGTTATCACGTGTGCGCCACCAAGTACTTGCGCCGCTGGCTGTCATAGGGAAAGCAGCAGTGATACTGGTGCTGCAATGCGCTGCCGAACGTGTGACCACCGGCGAGGCGAGTTGCGCCGGGGACACCGGCAAGCCGTTGTGAGGAGGGAGCACGAGATGAGTACCGGAATGCAGATTAATCGGGTGCGGTCGGTGACAACCGGCATCCCCGGCCGAGCGCTGAATAGCGCCCGCACCAACCATTTCGTGATTGACCACGCCGGGCACGCTGGCGGTCCGGCCGAGGCGCTGACCCCGGCGGAGGCGTTCCTGGCCGGCATCTCGGCGTGTGGGGCGCTCCTGGTCGAGGGCCGCGCCGCGGAGGATGGCCTCCCGTTGCAACGGGCCGAGGTCGCCATCGAAGGGGCACGACACCCCGATAACCTTGCCGACTTTGCCAGCGTCAGCCTGCGCTTTGACCTGCACGGCCTGTCGCAGGAGCAAGCGGAGCAGCTCGTCGCGGTCTACAAAGACAGGTGACCGCTGTACCGAGCGGTTGCCGTGGCAACCAAGGTAGCGGTCGCCGTCGTCGCGCACGCCGGCGAGCAGGGGGCCTGAGCGCGGGCCGGGCCGGGGGGAGTAGGTATACTCAGCACCACACGAACGCCTCCGCTTGTGAGCAGATGTAGGTAGGTGCGATATGGCAGAGAAGGCGCGCGTAGCGGTCATCGGGACGGGATGGTGGTCTACCTATACGCACATTCCGGGCTTGATCGAGCATCCCGCGGCCGAGCTTGTCGCCCTCTGCGACCGCAACCCGGAGGCCCTCGCCGCCGCCGCCGAGCGCTACGGCGTTCGCCGGACCTACAACGACGTTGGCGATCTGCTGGCCAACGAGGCGCTCGATGGCGCCGTCGTCGCCGTTTATCACGCCGCGCACTATGCGGTCGCCCGGCAGTGCCTCGAAGCCGGGCTACACATCATGCTCGAAAAGCCCATGGTGCTGACGGCCCAGGACGGAGTAGCCCTGCTCGACCTCGCGGCGGCCCAGGAGCGGGAGATCATCGTCGGCTATCCCTGGCACTTCACCGACATCACGCGCACCGCCCGCAACGTGCTCGCCTCCGGGGAGCTTGGCCCCGTTCAGCACACGTCCTGCCTGTTCGCTTCGATGGTCGTGGAGTATTACCGCTCCAATCCGGAAGCCTATCGTCCGGTCTTCCAATTCCCCGTGACCGGGCCTGGCAACGTCTATGCCGACGCGCAGCGTTCCGGTGGCGGGCAGGCGCACTTGCAGATCACGCACTCCGCCGGCTCGCTCTTCCTTATCACCGGGCTACGCGCCCAGAGCGTCACCGCTTTTATGAACAACTACGACGTGCCGGTTGATCTGGTGGATGCCATGGCCGTGCAGTTCGACGACGGCGCGGTGGGGGTATTCGGCAGCACCGGCAACATCGGGGTGGGCGATGCCGGCCAGCTCGATATTCGCGTCTACTGCGCGAACGGCTACCTGCTGCTAGAGCAGGTGCAGGGGACGCTGACGGTACGCAAGCACGACGGCACGGAGCAACGCTACGGCCCCCTAGAAGGTGACGAGTCGTATCCGCGCTTTGCCACCGCCGGTAATCTGGTGGACGTGATCCTCGGCCGGGCACCGAATGCCTCGCCGGGCGAGGTGGGCCTGCGGGTAGTCGAACTGCTGGACGCCGCCTACCGTTCGGCCGGCGGCGGTGGTCAGCCCGTGGCGGTACGCGATCTGTACCGGTAGGACCGGGACCTAACCCCCGGCCCCTTCCCTCCAGGGAAGGGGAGTCCGCGCTATGAAAATAACCCCAGCCGTCATTCCCGCGCAAGCGGGAATCCCGCGCAAGCGGGAATCCACCTCCCCCAGCCGCTGGACTCCGGCTTTCGCTGGAGTGACGGGAGGGGAGAGGCCAGTGTGCCGTGAGGGGCGCCATGAATGACGCCCCTACAAGCGCATTTGTTGGAGTCAATGGGGATGAGGTGCTGCTGCTATGAGCGCAAACCCGCCAGAATCCGCTCGGCAAGCTCCATGGTCTTGACGGCTTCGTCCAGGTTGGCAGCGGGCAGCGTTACCGGACGATCTTCCTTGATGCAGTCGAGGAAGAAGCGGTTCTGCGCTACGGTCGCCGCCGTTCCTTCTCCAGTCAGCTCGTGCGATTGGCCGTCGTAGACGGCTGTTCCGCCCGATACACCCTCCAGGTACGCCGAGATGTCGCGTCCGTGAATCTCATAACGCTCCAGGCGGCTCCCACCCGAATAGGCGGCGCTCACCTGCAATACACAGCCGTTGTCGAAGAGCACCAGCGCAGCGTGGACATCCTTGTAGCGCGAAAGGCGCCGCTGGACCACGCTATGCACCTCGACGACCTCGCCACCCGCCATCGCTCGTGTGACATCTATGGCATGGATGGGACTCTCCAGGAGCATGTTGTCCATAACCTGCTCCGGCCAGCGACCGGCGGCCTCCAGCCCGGTGATGCTCTTGTGGAACTCACCGACCAGCTGCACGATTGGACCACGCGCCTCGATCATCCGCCGCGCTTGCAGGATGAAGGGATTGAAGCGGCGCTGCCAGCCGACCATCGCCTTCGCGCCCGTGCGCCGGGCTGCGTCGCGTATCCCCGTCGTCTCGGCGACGCTCAACCCCGGCGGCTTCTCCAACAGCGTATTGACCCCGCGCTCCAGACAGGGCAGCGCGCACTTGGCGTTCAGGTGCGCTGGCGTCGCTACGAATACGGCGTCGAGCGTCTCCGAGTCCAGCATGTCCTCGATGGACTCATACTGGCGCGGCACCGCGAACTCGGCCGCGGCCGGCTCCCGGATCGCCGCCACCAGATCGCAAACCGCCACTACATCGGTGTCTTCAAAATCGGTCAACTCCCGGAGATACCCGCGACCGCGACCGCCACAGCCGATCAGCGCTACTTGCAACTTGCTCATCCCCTTGCCTCGCTTCCTTTCACTCCCAGGATAGGGGCCTCTCCCCCCGTCATTCCCGCGAAAGCGGGAATCCACGTCCCCCGCCCACTGGACTCCGGCTTTCGCCGGAGTGACGGTTGGATGGGCCGCCTACGCAACGACCTGCCGAACGGTACGCACGATCTCGGCGGGCGTGACCTCTTCACCACGGAGGTAACTGCGGATTTGCCCTTCCCCATCTACGACCACGAAGCGGTTGCTGTGGGTGATCGTGAGCGGCACCGCGGCCTTTTCGCTAGCCGCTGGCGCCGGACGCAACAACCCTACCCGAAAACCGCCGACGACCACACGTTGTATCTCCTCAGGCGGCCCGGTCAGGAAGCGCCAGTGGCTCGGATCGGCTGCGTAGCGCCGGGCATAGGCCGCCAGCTTGTCGGGGGTATCCCGTTGCGGGTCTACGGTGATAGAGAGCAGCAGCACCTTGCTACCGAGCAGGTCATGGGCGCGGAGCTGTTCCTGCGCCGCGCGTAGCTTGGGGCTGAGGATCGGGCACCACTCCGTACAGGTCGTAAAGATGAAGCTGACCAACGCTGTCCGCTGGCCAATATCCGCACTGCCGAACGGCTGCCCGTGCTGGTCGGTCAGCGCGAAAGACGGCGCCGCGCCGTAGCTCGGCAAGTCCTCCGCGGTCGCGCCGCAACCGACCAGCGTGGCCGCCGCCAGCCCCAGCCCGACACCGCCGAGGACGCGCCTAGTCGCAGTCTTCATGGAGCGGGAGCCAGTGCGACCTGCCCTCCGGCCCCTTTCCCGACCGACCCACCGGTCAATCAACGAGCGCTGCCTCTCTCGGCATGACCCGCTCTACGATGTCCTGCCCGGTTTGAAGCTCCGCCACGCGCAGCTCGAAGGTCTGCTGTAGGTTCAGCCACAGTTGCGGCGTCGTGCCGAGATAACGCGACAAGCGTAGCGCCATGTCGGCAGTGATGCCGCGTTCGCCCCTCAAGATCGCCGTAATCCGGCTGCTCGGAACGGCCAACGCCGCGGCCAACGCGCCGGCCGACATACCTAGCTCGTCAAGCTCGTCACGCAATATCTCGCCCGGATGCACCGGCCGCATGCGGTTCTTTGCGCTCATAGTTCCAATCCCAGGAGAAACTCGTGCTTTGCTCATGGGGACCGTTCGTTACACGCCGATGAACTTCTGATCCACCACGATAGCCGCCAGGATGAGGTAGAGGTAGACCACCGAATACTTGAACAAGAGCCGGGCCGCCACCGCCGAGGCCTCGCGCAGCAGGCGCACGGCATAGAAGACGAACAGCCCCCCTAGCAGGACGGCGCTCGCCAGATAGAACAGGCCGGCCAGCTGGAAGGGAACCAGCAGCAGCGTGATCGCTACCATGAGCAGGGAATACAGCACGATCTGCCGCCGCGTCTCGGCACCGCCCCGCACAACCGGCAGCATGGGGATACGCGCGCGGGCGTAGTCGTCCTTGATGAGCAGCGAGAGCGCCCAGAAGTGTGGCGGCGTCCAGTAGAAGATGATGGCAAACAGGTACAGCGCGAGCAGCCCTACGCTGTCGGTCACCGCGGCCCACCCGACCAGGGGCGGAACGGCCCCGGCGGCACCCCCGATGACAATGTTGCTAGGTGACGACCGTTTGAGCCAGCGCGTGTAGACGAAGACGTAGAACACAATGGCGGCCTGCGCCAGCAGCGCCGCCAGCAGGTTCGCAAACACGGCTAGGACGACGAACGACAGCACGGCCAGCACCAGGCCAAACCACACCGCCTGTCGCGGCCGGAGGACGCCCGCTGGGAGCGCACGGTGCGCGGTGCGGCGCATGATCGCGTCAATGTCGCGGTCCAGGTAGTGGTTGAAGGCGTTCGCAGCCCCGGCGGCCAAGGCACCGCCCAGCAACGTCGCGACGACGAGGAGCGGGGAAGGCCAGCCGTCGGCGGCGACGATCATCGCGCAGAGCGTCGGCGCGAGTAAGAGCAGTATGATCCGTGGCTTGGTCAGCTGCAGGAAGCCGGCCAGCGGCCGACGAGCCGAGTGTCCGGTCTGCACCTCCTGGTCCGCCGCCGGCCGGTCCGTGTCTGGCACCTCATCCGCTCCGGCCGGCGTGCGCGGCGGCGGGTCGTCTGCCGTCGGCGGCTCCGATAGGTGCAGCCGCCGCCGCGTCACCAGCGCCGCCAGCGCCACGGCGGCGGTCCAGACGGCCGACGCCCCCGCGACGTGGAGGGCCTGGACGAGCGGCACGAACCCGGACGTGACCCCCCAGACCCCGATTGCGCCCTGGGCAACGACGCCGGCAACCAGCGCCAGCGCCCACCACCACACCTCTGGAAACCGACGCCGCCACGGTCGCGCCCGGACGACCGTGAAGACCGCCAGCACGGCGATGGTGTACGCGGTAAACCGATGCAGCAGATGGGTATCAACGAGTTGGTCTACCCCCAGCGGGAGCAGTAAGCCATTGCAGTCGGGCCAGCCGATGCAGGACCACGTAGCGCCCGTGGCCCGGACGGCCGCGCCGGTCAGCACCAAGCCGTAGACGGCCGCGGCGGTGCCGAGAACCAGCGTGCGGAACCCCAGCCATTGATCCAGGCTCCGACTATCGTCGGTCGTCGGCTCTGGCCGGTCGGAGCTGCCCGTGTATACCGCGAGCATGACCAGGGCACCCAGCACCAACATCGCCAGCCCGAGGTGGATGAGCACCACCAGCGGGGACAGCTCCGTAAGGACCGTCACCGCCCCCAACCCGATCTGGATGACCAGCAGCGCCACGACGCCACCGGCGAGCGCCACCAGCCGCCGCCGGTGTCGGAAGCGCAGCCAGATGCCCCCGACGACGGCCACAATCAGCGCCGAAACGACAGCACCCGTGAGCCGGTGCGTGTATTCGAGCAACGGCGCGAATTCGAGCGGCGGAAAGAGGCGCCCGTAGCAGAGTGGCCAGTCCGGGCAGCCCAGCCCGGAGCCGGTCACGCGCACCACGGCGCCGATCACGATCAGGAGATAGGTCGCAGCGACGGCAGCGACGACGAGCCACCGAAAGCGCCCCGGCGCCCGGCCAACAGGCTCCGGCGTAGCGCTCGCCGGCCCGGCGCCACTAGGCGACGACACGCACGACCCCCTTCATCCCGGCTTCTTCGTGTCCCGGCACGATGCAGGCGAACTCGTACTCACCAGGAACCGTCGGCGCCGTGAACAAGGCCACGCCTTGCTTGCCCCCACTCAACCCAACCCTGGTTTCCTTGTCCCCGTCACGGATAACAAAGTCATGGATCAGCACACCCATGTTCGTCAGCTCCACGCACACGGTCTGTCCAGCCTTGACCGTGAAGCTATCGGGGACGAACTTCATCGTGTCGAGCATCGTCATCTTGATGGTGTGGTCGGCCGGGGGGCCGCCGGTATTCGCGCAACCACCGTCACTGCCGCCGCAGGCGGCGAGCAGCCAGACCAGCAGACCGACCGCAGCGAGCCGCCACCGGCCCCCGGTTGGCCGCATGGACACGGCGCGGTCGAGATCAGCCGCCATAGGCCCGGTAGAGCGAGCGGAAGTAGGTCAAGACGCGCTCAGGATCGCTGCTTTCCTGGATTTCCGCGAGGCAGAACCCCTCGTAGCCGCGCCCGCGCAACAAGCTGAACAGTTCTGGCCAAGGGTACCCTTCATCGGTCAGGTCGTGAATGTGGACCAGGGTAATGAGGTCCTGCATCAATGCGAAGTCGGGGGCCACCGAGCCATCTTTCACGTCCACGGGATTGGAGTTCCAGCAAACGCGCACACTAGGATGGTCCGCGGTGTCCATGATCCGGCGAATGTCGCGGGCGTCGGCCACAGTGCCGTGCATTTCCAGGCGGATGGTAATCCCGCAGTCCGCCGCTGCGGGTCCGCACTCGCGCAGCGCGTTCCCGATCTGGTCCAGGGTGCGCTCGCGGGGCACGCCGGCCGCTTCCTGATGGCCATTCGGCCGGACCTTGATCCCGCTGGCGCCGACATCGGCCGCCAATTGCGCGTAGCGCTTCGTGCCTTCGACGTTTTCGCGCACGACGGCGGGATCGAGTGCATGGTACTCGAAGATCGTCCCCAGCCCGACCAGCTCCAGCGGGGAGTCCGCAAAGCGGCGGCGCACCTCGGCGCGTTCGCCTGACGAAAGTGTGTCCTCGACGCCGTGCCTATGCGTCGTGCGTAGCTCAACGCCCGCATATCCCAACCGGGGACTGCGTTCGATGATGGTGGAGAGGTCCCAATCCTTGGCGATGTTGTACGTCACTAGACCAAGCCGCATACTTCCTCCGTACCCGCGAGCGTACCCGCGAGATTGCCTCATTCGAGCGGGCCATACCGAGTATAGCGGCCCGGCAGTCCCCCGCTCCGCAGGGAGACATGGATTCCCGCGTTCGCGGGAATGACGGATGGCAGACTCCCCGCTCCACTGACCACTAGCCACTGATGACCACTAGCCACTGACCAAGGGGTGAGGCGCGACGAGCGTTGCTATAATCCGCCCAATCGCAAAGGGGGCCATGCTTACCATGACTACGTTGCTCACCGATCAACAAGTGCAGCAGTTCATCACGGACGGGTACGTCGTCGTCAAGCCGGATTTACCGGCCGACTTTCATCGTCACCTCTACGAGCAGACGGAGTACGTCTGGGAGCACGAGTTCAATCCCGGCAACAACCTGCCCGCCAGGATTCCGGACACGCTCAAGCCGTGGCACGATCCGGCGGTCGTCGGCGCCCTGACCAGTATTGTCGGGCCGAACTACTACATGCACCCCCATCGGCACTGCCACTACAACGAGCCGGGTCGCCCCGGCCAGAATCTCCACAAAGACGGCTTCTCGCGCCGTGGCCACCGCACGCGCTGGCTCTTGGCGTTCTACTATCCCCAAACGACGACGCTCGACATGGGGCCGACGGTCGTCGTGCCGGGGAGCCAGTTCTACAACACCCTGCCGCCCGGCGGGTCGGAGCGCGAGCTTGCGCTCACGGTCGAAGCCGGCACGGTGGTCATCGCCAACTACGACATCTGGCATCGCGGCTCGGCGAACACCAGCACGCACAATCGCTACATGAATAAGTTCCTCTTTACGCGGATCGAGGAGCCGACGGCGCCGAGCTGGGACAGTGCCCAGACCGAGTGGGAGCCGGGCGCCGACTCCCCCACGCCGGCGCTCTGGCAGCATATCTGGCAGTGGCACACTGGTCAGGCCAATGGTGCTAGACCTAATGGGAGCAACGGGCAAACGGCGTCTATCGAGGAGCTTGTCGCGGCGGTGGTCGGCGACTCGGAAGTCGCGAGCTTCAACGCCGCCTACACGCTGGGGGAGATCGGCGCGCCCGCGGTGCCGGCGCTCATCGGCGCGTTGATGGGCAAAGAAGGAATTGCTCGATCCACCAATGGACCGGCCGGCGCGAGACTGAGCCAGTATGGGCGGCTCGCAGACGACAGTGAAGTGGAGGCCCGCCGCCGCAACGTGGGCTATGCCTTGAGCGCCGTCGGCGCGCCCGCGGTACCGGCGCTCATCGAAGCGGCCGGTCATCCGCAGTGGTGGGTGCGCGCAGTTGCGGTGAATGTACTCGGCGAAATGGGCCTCGCCGCGCGGGAGGCCGTCCCCACCCTCGTCACGGCGCTGCGGGACGACTCCCTCATCGTCCAGCAGCAGGCGGCCCAGGCCCTCGGCACGACGAGTCAGCAGGGGCCGGAGGCGGTGCCGGCGCTCGCGGAAACCTTGCAGCACGAGGACGCAGAAGTTCGTCGCAATGTCACTCTGGCGTTGCTACGCATCGGCAAGCACGCCGAGGAGGCTATCCCGGCCCTAAAGAGCGTCTTGGAGGACGACGACCGCTACGTGCGCGGCAAAGCCCTCGAAGTGCTCTATCGGCTCAATACGCCAGCGGCACAAGCCATCCTCGTGGACCACCTGATGACCACGCGCTGGTGCCCCCTCACCACCATAGAGAGCCGCTACTAGCGGTCTTCCCGGCGCACACACGTTGCCCCGGCGAGGGGTTGCACAAGATGCCGGATTTCAGCGAGCAGAGAGTGACCGCGTCGGCGCGACTCCGGCTGTGGGACAGCCTCCGTAAGAACCCGGAGTTCAACCGCAAGCTGGGCGCCGTATTGCGGAAGCACGCCGACGCCGTAGTGATGACGCCGCACCGGCTACCGGCTGCGACGCCGATGCACGCCGTACTGGACAAAATCATTAGCCGCGGCAACCCCACTATCGTAGAGCACCGCTGGGAGCACCGGCACCTAGACACCGCCGCCGCCGTCCACGTAGAGACCGGCTCCCCCACAGACAACCGGCAGATCGGCCGCTACCTAGTGAAACTGATCACTGTTGGCAACCCACAGGAGTTGTTAGAAGCCGCCAAGGCGCTGTGGTTGTTGCCCTACGACGCCGACCGCCCCACGGACCGCCTCACCGACGACCTGGCCGGAATCAGCAGCCGGCGCGAGGACCTCCTGTATGCAGCCGCGCAATGCGCCCTGAAACCGGCGGCTGTCCCGTGGCTCCGCCGCCAGGCCCTGATCTACGACCTGGTGAACCGCGAACGACTGCCGGCTCGCCGGCAGCAAGACCTAGAAAAAGACCTAGAACACGCCCGGGACAGCGAGAGCCGGGTAGACTTCGCCCTCGCTTACGGTAACGTCTGCCTCGTGATGGAAGTGGATGGCCCCAATCATCTGGAATCCGCACAAAGACAAGAAGATGGATGGCGGGACCGCCTGCTCAAAGCCGGCGGATGGCAGGTGCTACGTATCACCAACGCCGAGATTGACATGCTGGAACGGAACGGCGTCAATCCCTTCGATCATCTGCTGGAGCAACTGGACCTCGGACAAGCCACGCAGCTATGCTATGACGGCACGCGACGGACGGTGCGCGAGGTGGTGGCGGAGTCGGCGGCCCACGCCGCCGCACTGGAGCTGGTCATCAAGCCCGCCGTCATCCACCGCGCCATGCGGGCGCTGCTGCACGTGCTCCACCTCCACCATGCAGCGGGCAAGCCACTGAAGGTCCTGCTGATTGACGAGGACCTCAACGCCGGCGGCGAGGCCCTGCAGCAGTTGATGCAGCTATGGGAGGCCATTCACCGGATGGCGCCCGCCGAGGCAGCGCCGCCGGACCTTGATCTACACTACTACTCCGACAGAGAAAGCCACGACCACGACTACGACCTGGTCATTGACCATGCCGTGTTCCTATCTCCCGATCAAGCGGGCGCCAGAGAAGCCCGGCTGCCCGACGGGCTGCGGGAAAGGACCATCCGCATCCGCCCCGCGCACGGCGACCGCAACGACCCGAGTCTGCTGCACGCTCGGCCTATCCAATACGCAGCGGAGGACAGCGGGTTTGAGGACAGCCTGCGCTACCTGCTGCGGCTCATCTTCGGCAAAACAAAGTTCCGGGACGGGCAGCTACCAGCCATCACCCGCCTGCTCCGCCGCCAAGACACCATCACGCTGCTGCCCACCGGCGCGGGCAAATCGCTGATCTACCAACTGGCCGGCCTGCTGCTCAACGGCACGACAATCGTGATAGACCCCATCAGCGCGCTGATGCAAGACCAACTCAAGAACCTGCACGAGTATGGCATTGACCTCCTCGGGGCCGTGAACTCCACCCACACCCACCGGGGAAAGGATGCTACCCTGCGCCGCCTACGCGAGGGCCGCCTCTGCTTCCTGTACGTCACGCCGGAGCGTCTGCAAATCCGCACGTTCCGCGAGGAGCTACAGCCCGCAGCGGCGAGGTACGGCACGCCGCTGGCGGTCATTGACGAAGCCCACTGCGTCTCCGAATGGGGTCACGACTTCCGCCCATCGTATCTGCGCCTGGCCGACAACCTGCGCCGCAACCTGGACCAAGCCGGGCAGCCGCCGACGTTGGGGGCGTTCACGGGCACGGCATCCTACGACGTGCTGGCCGACATGCGGAAGGAGCTACGCATCCAAGACACCGCAGCGGAAATCAGGCTAGACAACTTTAACCGCAAGGAACTTTCCTACAGGGTGGACAAAGTAACAGACCAGAGCCGCCCATCACGGCTGGCACACGTCCGGGCAAGAATTCGCGGCGGTGGCTCGCCGGCAGGCATTGTCTTTGTCTGCACGGTCGATGGGCCTGGCGGTGTGGCCAAGGTAGCCGCCCGGCTAGGAATCAAGGACTCCTACTTCAGCGGCCGGCAGCCGCGAGAATTCGACGGCAACAAAACGGAGTGGGACGCCCACAAGCGCAAGGTACAGGAATCCTTCACCAGCGGCGCCGCCAGCGAAATCGTGGCTACGAAGTCTTTTGGCATGGGGATTGATAAGGAGGACGTGCGCTACACGCTGCACCAGGACATGCCCGGCTCGATTGAAACGTTTTACCAGGAGGCCGGTCGCGCCGGCCGGGACTGGCAGGCGGCCCACTGCCGGCTGCTCTACTCCGACCAAGGCTGGGACCTAGCGTCGAGGATCATAAGAAATCCTGACCACGAGCAGGCGAGGCGACAACTGCGGAACGTGTGGGGAGGCGACGCTCTCAGCCAGTTGTGGTTCATCCTGGAAAACTATCCGGGCATCGCCGACGACGTGAAGGACACAATGTCGTTGCTGAACAGGTATCTCCAGGGCACCATCGCCGAGCTAGGCGCGGCGGAGACGGCGGAAGTAGAGGTGCCTTGGCGGGACGACAACGACCAGCAGCGCAAGGAAAAGCTCCTGCACAGACTGAGCGTGCTGGGAGTCGTGGATGACTACACCATTGACCATCGCCTGCGGCATTTCGAGATCGCAGTCACCAAGCCGACATGCGAGCAGCTGCACCGGCGCTTGGTGGAGCACGTGTCGCGGACAAGGACAACAGGCGAGGCCGAACGCGAATGCAAGGCCATCCTGGAAGCGGAGGGCCCGACGGAGCAGGCGGTGAAGACGCTGATCCGCTTCACCTACCGCCACCTCGTCGCCCGGCGCAAGGAGTCCCTCAAGAACATGGCGGAGTTGTGCCGAGACTTCAACCCCAGAGAGCGCAGGGATAGCGAGTGGTTTCGCAACGGCATCCTGGCCTACCTAGACAAGACGGTGTTCAGCGACGAACTGGATCAATGGCGGACGGAGGACAAGGGCCGCGAGGACATCGCGGTGCTGCTGGCCAAAGCCGATACGGCCGACCGGCGGCGGCAACTGGTGGGCGCGGCGCAGAGAGCGTTGGAGTCGGCACCCGAGCACCTGGGCCTGCGGGCGCTGTTGGTGTGTGCCAGGGCCAGATGCGAGGCGGTGACGGATCAGTCGGTCTTGGATGAGCTGGCCCTGCTATGCGCGCAGCCGTGGCGGGAAAACCGGACCGAATTGGAGGTGGACGCGCTGGCCGACGTGGCGCAATACCGGGACGAGGCGACGGCGGGCCGCGCCGCTGCGATCCTGGTGGCACGCCCGGTGGAAGACCCGGCGGCATACGGCCGGGCCATCCTGGACTCGGCCGCCGGCGCCGTGCCCAGCGTGCAAGCAGTCGTGGCGGCCGCCGCCCTGCAACGGCTCACGCAGTTGGCGCGCAACCTTTCATTCCTGTCTAACAAGAGCGACTAACCCAGGAGGTGGACGTGCCATGACGAACGCCGCCGAGAGCCTACTGAACGCCGAGTCCGCCGCCAACGCGCTGGTGGCAGAGCTGGAGCGGCTGAAGACCGCCGCCGAGTCCCTGGAGACGGCGCACGCCGACAGCGAGCAGGCGAGGCGAGGCGCGCAGGATGTGGTGACGACGCTGGACAACGTGATGCCCGCGGTAGCGGAGGTGAACAAACAGTTGCAGGCGCTGGATCTGCCGGCCCTAGCCGAGCGGCTGGCCGGGGAAATCACCGAGTCGGGGACGGCGCTGACCCAGCGGCTCGCCGGGGAAATCCGGGACGTAACGGAGCCGCTGAACAAGGTTGCGACCCGGCTAGAGACGCTGCCTATCGAGCCGGCGATCCAGGAGCTAGACGGCAAAGCAGAGTCGCTACACCAACGGGTGGCAGAAGCGGCCGCGCAGCATGAACGCTCCGGCACCCAGGTGCAAACGTCCCTCGCCCGGCTAGAGTCGCTGCCGGCAGAGATCACCGCGGTCCAGGAAGCGCAGGCGCGCACCGCGCAGACGCTGGACGGCAAGGTGGAGTCGTTGCTCCAGCAGGTGACGGAAGCGGCGGAGCAACACGACCGCTCTAGCGCGCAGGTGCGAACGTCCTTAGCCAGGCTGGCGTCGCTGCCAGCGGAAGTCGCGGCGGTCCAGGAAGCGCAGGCGGGCATTGAACAGACGCTGGCCGCGAACAACCAAGCCGCGCTGGCCGCTACCGAGTCGCTCACACAGCAAATCGGCAAACGCGACGCGGCTCAAGCCCAGGAGCTACGCTGGTTGACGTGGAAGCTGGCTGGGGTGATGATCGTGGGGCTGGTCGCGCTCGCCGTGTTCCTCTGGCTGACGGGGATCGGATAGGCCACTGCCAGCTAGGCACGGTGTTCCCCTGCACACGCGGGGATAGAGCGGCGAGGCCAGAGGACGGGCTGGCTGCACCGGGTACCGTCACGGCGTGGGGGCTGGGGGCGCTGGTGGCGTGGAGAGCATGTCGGGGTTGGCGTGACCGTTCCGCCGCCCCGGAGTGTCCGCCGCCGGGACCACGAGCGTCGGGCCTGGGTCGGACGGCCCCATCCACAGGAAGAACAGCGTCGTGAAGACCCCGAAGATGATGAGGCCCCCCGGCACCCACATGATGATGCCACCGAGCTGCTGATCGGCCAGCGCCGACAGGCCCGCCACCCGCGGCGCGATCTCATACGTGGGGTACAGCACCTCGCCGGCAAACGTGATGAGCGCCCCGATGATCTTTTGCGGGATGGAGAGCAGGAACAGGTAGAAGGTCTGGAAGGGCAGCGGGAGCCGCGGTAGCTCGGACATGGGGCTGAGGATCGGCCACCACATCAGCACCGCTGCGCCAAAGAAGCTCCCGTGCTCCAGCGTATGCAGCAGCTCCTGGTTCAGCGCCGCGTCGTAGAACGAGGGCACGTGCCACAGCGCAAATGCCCCGTTGAACACCAGGAACGCGAAGACCGGGGCGGTCACGCTACGCGCGAGCGTCCGGACCAACGGGATACGCAGGAGCGGCGACAGGAGCCAGCCAGGGGTGCCCAAGAGCAGCAAGGGCGGCGCGACCAATGTAATCAGTACGTGCTGGACCATGTGCGCGCTGAATAGGTAAGCCTCGCCGAGCGCGTGTAGCGGGGACACGAGCGCTGCAACGAGCACGAGGTAGCCCAGAGCGAACCAGGTGATCTGCCGCTTGGTGACCGGCGGGCCGAGCCGATAGCGGCGTCGCAACGGCCCGACCCCGATAATGTAGGCCTCGAGCAGTACCACCAGCCCCAGGATGAGGCCGGGGTCAAGCGTCCAGGCAACTGGCCAATTCACCGCTCAACCGGGGATGAGCACCGGGCGGAAGATGATGAGAAAGACGATGAGCATCGCGGTGGCGACGATCAGCGGCCAAACGAGCAAGCTGGAGAAGATACGGCTATCGAACCGCAGATGCATGTAGTAGAGAGCCACACCGGCGCCCTTGAGGAACATCAAAATCAAGAGACTGGTCACCATGACCGACCGCTCTAGGTCGAGGAACTGCGGCACCGCAACCTCAATCGCGGTGATGACGGCGAGGACAATCGCAATCCCAACGTAGTTGGGATGCGCCTCGTGCTCGGCGTGCTCGTCCTCAGGAGTGCTGGGGGTGGCTGCCTTGCTGGCCTCTAATGCTTCACTCATAGACTTCGCTCCGCACTGTAGCTCTCCGCGCCGGCCCATATGCCTTCCGCC
Source organism: Chloroflexota bacterium (assembly GCA_965238265.1). Taxonomy (GTDB): domain Bacteria; phylum Chloroflexota; class UBA11872; order UBA12225; family JAJDUF01; genus JAJDUF01. The sequence goes on from OZ250185.1 coordinate 1,418,547, forward strand.
ACTGGCTGGCCCGGCGAACACTCCGGCTAGATCAGGTAGATCAGGGTGAAGATCACGACCCACACCAGATCAACAAAGTGCCAGTAGAGACCGGCAATCTCCACTGCGATATAGTTCTGCGGCGTAAACCCGCCCTTGTATGCTCTGGCCAGCACCGCGCCGAGCCAGATCGCGCCGACTGCCACGTGGGTCCCGTGAAAGCCGGTGAGGGTGAAGAAGCTCGCCCCGAAGAGGCTGTTGGTGATGGTCACGTGCTCATGGAGTACCAGCTCGGTGAACTCGTAGACCTGCCCGCCCAAGAAGCACAGCCCCAGGAAGATGGTCGCCGCGAGCCAGAAGCGCAGTCCACCCTGATTGCCTTCACGAATCGCCTTCAGGGCCAGGACCATGGTCAAGCTGCTCATCAGCAGGATGAAGGCCAAGATGGCCGTGAAGTTGATGTCGAGCACCTCGTGGGATGGCGGCCCGGTGCGACCCCGATACACCATGTACATGCCGATCAGGGCGGCGAAAAACAGCGATTCCGAGCCGATGAAGGCCCAGACCCCGAGCTTGCGATTATCGAGACGTGCAACCGCCTCTTCCATGTACCTCGCTCCCCGTTATGGCCCTCACCATCGCCCTCCGCCGTACTAACGTACCGGGGATGGGGGCTATCTCTTATCCCACTTAGTCCTGGGTCGTGCGCCAGATGAAGCCGGTCAGACCAACCGCGAAGAACGCCAATCCGATGATGCTGAGGAGAATATGGTAGATCAGCCCGGCGCCCATGAGCGCGACGCCCAACGCTAGGATGAGCGGGAACGCGGTCGGACCGGGAAGGTTAAGCTCGTGGGCGCCGCCATGGTGCTCTTCGACCGCGTGGGCGCCCGCCCCGGTCATCTCTCCATGTGCTCCCGACTCACCGTTGCCCCGTCCGTTGCCGTGACCGTCGCCGTTCGCCTCCGGTAGACCGCCACCCGCGCCGCGCCCGGCGACGAGGGCGACGAGGTTACGCTGATCCCACATCGGATGTCGGCTTTGCACCGTCGGGACGACGACAAAGTTGTGGTCCGTGGGTGGCGAGGACGTGGCCCACTCCAGGCTGTAGCCCTGCCACGGATCGGCCGACGACCGCTCGCCCCGACGAGCGGTGGTAATCACGTTCCAGACGAACAGCAGGAACGAGCTGCCCAGCATATAGGCGCCGATGGTAGAGACCATGTTCCAGTCGTCGAAGCCCATCCCCGGTGCATAGGTGTAAATCCGGCGGGGCATCCCGGCCAGCCCTAGATAGTGCTGCGGGAAAAAGGTGATATTGAAGCCGAGCATCATGATCCAGAAATGCCACTTGCCGAGCGTTTCGCTGAGTATGCGCCCGGTCATCTTGGGATACCAGTAGTAGATGCCCGCGAAAATCCCGAAGATGCTGCCACCAAAGAGCACATAGTGGAAATGGGCCACGACAAAGTAGGTGTCGGTGGCCTGGAAGTCCAGCGGTGGCGCGGCCAGCGCAATGCCACTGATGCCGCCGATAATGAACATCGCCACGAAGCCGATGGCAAAGAGCATGGCGGAAGTGAGACGCAGGGCGCCTCCCCACAAAGTGGCGATCCAGTTGAAGATTTTCACTCCGGTGGGCACGGCGATGAACATGCTGGTGGTGGCGAACGCGGCATTGGCGATTGGCCCCATGCCGACCGCGAACATATGGTGCGCCCACACGCTGAAGCCCAGGAAGCCGATAGCCACGCCGGAGTACACGACGACCGGGTACCCGAAGAGCGGCTTGCGAGAGAACGTGGGCAGAATGTCCGAGATGATCCCCATGGGCGGCAGGATCATGATGTAGACCTCGGGGTGCCCGAAGAACCAGAACAGGTGCTGCCAGAGCAAGGGGTCGCCGCCCTGCTCGACCATGTAGAAGCTCGTGCCGATATAGCGATCAAAGAGCAGGAGGATCAGCGCCGCGGTGATGCTCGGAAAGGCGAAGACCACGAGGAACGAAGTAATCAAGGTCATCCATACGAACATCGGCATCCGGTTGAACGTCAAACCCGGTGCTCGCAGCTTGACGATGGTGACGATAAAGTTGAAGGCGCCGGCCATTGACCCGATGCCCAGGATGAGCAGACCCAGCACCCAAAAGTCAATTCCACGCGTCGTCGCGTACTGGGATTCGGTCAGCGGCGCGTAGCCAAACCAGCCCGCGTCGGGCGCGCCGCCGCTGAGGAAGCTGCCCATCATGAGCAGGCTGCCGAACAAGAACAGCCAGTAGCTCATGGCATTGAGGCGCGGATAGGCCATATCGTGCGCGCCGAGCATGATGGGGATGATGTAGTTCCCCAACCCGACGTTGATCGGCATGACCGCCATGAATACCATCGTCGTGCCGTGCATGGTGAGGATCTGGTTGAACCAGTCACCATTGATGAGGTTGTTCGCGGGTATGATGAGCTGGGTACGCATGAAGAGTGCTTCGATCCCGCCCACGAAGAAGAAGACGACCCCCGTGACGGTGTACAGAATGCCGATGCGCTTGTGGTCAACTGTCGTAAGCCAGCTCATCCAGCCCGGCAGGGCGGCCGCCGGTGGAGCCTCGACGTGCTCCGGTGCCTGGACCGGTGGAGCGGCTGCCGTTGTTACCATCAGCTACCTCCGATGGCGTGCCAGAACTGCACCACCGATTTCCATAGGATTATGCAGTTCCGGCATCGCCACATCTCCTAACTGCCAGGCCCGTACCACCGTCGCTTGCGCTCAGATCGTGCTGCCTCAGCAGAATCACTACTTCAGACTATGCAGGTAGGCGACGAGCGCGCGTGCGTCCTCGTCAGTCATTTCCACGTTGGGCATCAGGTTGCCCTTCTTGACGCTCTGCGTATCGCGTAGCCACTTGTAGAGGTTGCCCGGCGTGTTCTTGAGTATCCCGGCACCGAGAGTCGTCCGACTGCCGAAGTGGGTGAGGTCCGGCCCCGTCACACCGGTGCCCGGCGTGCCCTCGATGACGTGACAGCCAATACACGCCCCCGTGGCAAATACCTCCGCCCCGCGCTGCTCCAACTCGGTTTGCGGCTCGCCGGGCGGCGTTGTTTGCTGCGTGACCCAGGCCGCGTAGTCGGCGGGTGACTGGGCGATGACCCGCAGGCGCATCAGCGCGTGTTGGATGCCGCACAACTCGGCGCATTGACCGAAATAGATGCCGGCCTGGTCTGCCCGTAGCCACATCTGGTTGACGTGACCGGGCACGGCATCCACCTTGCCGGCCAGCTTGGGTACCCAGAAACTGTGGATCACATCCACCGACGAGACGTCCAGCGCCACGATCTCGCCAACAGGAACGTGAAGCTCGTTGGCGGTCACGATCCCCTCGTCGGGATAGCGAAACTCCCACCACCATTGGTGACCGATCACCTCGACCGTCATGGTGGGTGTCCCCTTAGCCTCGACCAGCTGCCGCTGGGTATTGAAGGTCATGGCGACAATGATAATTACCAGGATCGCCGGGGCAATCGTCCAGCCTATTTCCAGGGGCGTGTTCCCATGCACCTGCGCTGGCACACGGTCATCACCGGCACGCTGGCGGTAGCGGATGACGGCAAAGAGCAAGAGGCCCTCGACAACCACGAAGACGCCCGTGGCCATCCAAAAAATCGGGCCGAACAAATCGTTGGTCAGCCGGGCATTCAGCCCGCTGGGGACGAGGGTCGTTTGGGGAACGTCGGGCGCACACCCCCCCAAGCAGAGCAACAACGGGATCACTGCGGCCAAGAGCGCGATTCGTGCAGAGGAGTTGCCACGAACAGTCGTCATGCTACTCGTCATTTTCCCATAGAGTTGACTTGCAGTATGCCCAGGCCGGCCGGAAGCGGCGGCGGAGGGAAACGCGGGGTCGTCATCCTGGCGTGCGCTGCTCAACCCTCGCGGCTCATTCGGCAAGCTGTGCGGCGATGCTAGCATGTGTCTCGCTACCCCGTCAACGCTTGTGAATCGGTTCACAAGTCTAGCATGCTGCGCTGCTGCGCCGTGGCGGCTCCACGTTCGATCTGCGGTAGCGGAGCGCCGGAGGACCTGGCCGGCCGATGCACTGAAGCGGCCGAATCCTCTATCATCACCGCAGAAACGTACACGGAGTACAGCGCACGCGGCAAGCGCGAGTTAGGCCGGGTGACGATAGACAGGCGGCCGAGTGGAGAGTAGTGGATGTTCAACTTAGGATCGCTGCCCGCACTCGTCTTGGTCTACCCACTCTGGGGCCTCGCGACGCCGCTGCTCATCGCCGGTATGGTCGGCGGCCTGCTCGGCACGATCCTCGCCAGCGTGGGCCTGCTACGCGGCCGGGCGCCGTGGTACGCCGCACTGAAATATCTGCTGATCCTCCTGGTATCGTTCGCAGTCTGGCAGACCGGGGCCGACCTCGTGTCGCCTTGGAGTGACGGGCAAGGGGCAGAGCTGATTGTCTACGTCGTGTTTGCGCTGCCCACTACCGGCCTGGTCCTCTACCGGGCACGCCGCTGGCTCAGGAATCTGTGGCGCAGCACCAATGGCGAGCCGCCCGGAGCGGCGCTCCTCGGGTCGTAGGTCCCTGACAGGGGGCCGCAGGGGGGTACTCAGCCACGCGCTCCAATGCAGCACCCCGGCAACCTTGTCGCCAGCGGCCGCGCCGCCCGGCGCTACACGCGGTCCACCGCTCCATGCTGGCTACCACCACTGTCAGCGGACAGTGATGGGCTGGCGTGCTCCAGTTGACACCCTCACACTGACCTTGTTAACTAGGGCGTGTTAGGCGGCGGTGCCGTGCGTGCAAGTCTGGAAGGGGGCCACCTTGCCACAGTACGATACCCCGATCCGCGTCCTGATTGTGGATGACTATGCCCTCGTGCGCGAGTGTCTCCCGCCATACCTGGAATCGCTGGCGGATGACGTCACCGTAGTTGGCACCGCTGGCTCCAGCATTGAGGCCATCCACGCCATCCACGAGCTACGGCCCCATGTCGTCTTGCTGGGCCTGACGCTGCCCGATGGCAGTGGCTTGGCAGTCGCGCAGCACGTGCATGACACCCAGCCGACAGTGAAGATCGTCAGCTTCACCGAGCACGACGATGAGGCCACGTTGCAGCGTCTGCACCACCTGGATGTGCTCGGCTACCTCAAGAAGCGGGAAGCCGTGTACCGGATCGTCGCGGCCATTCGGGCCGTGGCCGCCGGGCAGACCTTCTGGCCGCCGAGCGCGGCGCCGGCAAGCGTCGCGCACAGCGGCATCGTGCTCACGGAGCGGGAAGAGCAAGTACTGGCCCGGCTCGCCACCGGGCAGCACAACAACGAAATCGCTGCGGCGCTCCACCTCACCTCGGCAACGGTGGAATACCACGTTCACCACCTGTTCCTAAAGCTGGACGCCCACACGCGCGTGGAGGTGGTGAACAAGGCCAGGGAGCAGGGATTGCTCTAAGCCGGCCCGCGCCGCAGGTCCCCACCCTCGCCCTCCTCCACCCCACCGGCCGCGGCAACACCCGTCCCCCCGCCGCAGCGGGGGGACCATAGGGGGGCCAGCATCCTCCCCCCCCCCACTCCCGGCGCTCTACGGGACGGCACCTTAGGGTTTTCCTTAATCAAAAACTAGGGTTTTCCTTAGGGCCTTGGCCACCCAAGCGGCATACAATGGGGGTATGTGACCGGAGCGGTCGCTGTCAGCGCCGAGAGGAGGTCAACGATGACACGGCTTAGAGCACAACTACGGACCAGGCGGCTCATCTGCATCATGGCAGCGGCCATCGCCGCCGCGTTGATCGCGGTGGCGGTGGCCGGCAGCACAACCTTTGCTCACACCCTGTCGAAGACCAAAGAGGTGTATACGGACTCCGTCTTGTGTGTCAAAGGACGGGCAGAGCTCCGGCACGGCTCGATGTATGGTCGCACCGAGTCACACTGGGGTAGTTCCTGTCACTCTAAGAAACCCCAGCCGGCCAACAAAATCCGCGTCCGCGTGATCCTGAGCTACCACAATGGGTCGAGCACCAGTATCTGCCGAGACTCTGGTTGGCAGGTCAATGACGAGGGTGAATGGGAGCAAGGCGTACAGGGGACCTACTCTTCCAATACGCCTTGCGGAGATGGTGAATACACCGTCACGACGAACGCCTATGTGTACGAGTCCGGGCAATGGCGTGGCGATATCGTGTATCCAGGCTGGCACCGGTTCAGCTAGGTTGGTCGCCGCGCAGCGTGTATCGAGTTGTCGCCGGAGAAGTTTGCTCAGAAAAAGGAGTCAACGATGACTTGGAAACTGGTTGGTAATCGCTGGCGATGGTTCCTGATGGTGGCGCTAGTGAGCTTTGCGGCCGCCGCGTCATGGTTCGTGCTAACCGGGCAGGCGGGGGGCGATTTCGCGCCTCGCCCGCCCTGGATACGCGCCGATGGGACCGGCGATCCGTCGAAGCTGCCCGATGTGGCCCCCATCCGTGATCGCACGGGAACGATTGTGGGGTGGACCTATGTGGAACAGGTGCCAACGGGTCCGCCGTCGGACCAGCCCAGCAGATTGCCAGCTCATATCAAAGCAAAGCTAGATCGGGGTGAGTTTCCTGTCGTGTGGGTCGAGCGACCGGGGGTAACAACTACCTTCACAGCTGATGGGGAACATACGCACATCGATGGCGATGTGGCTGACCCTCTGCATCGTGGCCCAGGCGATCATCCGATCTTCCCGACAAAGGAGGCAGCGGAGCGGTACGCAGCGACGAAGCGGTAGCCGCTCGGCACGCCACACGCGCCAGCCCCCCTCGCCAATGGCGGTGAGGGGGGCTTTAGCGGTGGCATGAGAGTGAGGGGGGCATCATGCGAACGCTACGACAGCCGCACTGGCAAGGTCTCGGTCGCACCCAGGTCATTGCGCTGGGCGTTGTCCTGGCGCTCTGGCTGGGGATCATTGTGGCGGCGGTGGCCGTCGAAGTCTTGCGTCCTCCGCCGCGCTTTCCGCCGTTCATTATGGAGCGTGAGGTTGTGCGCGATGGGGTGTTCATCCGCTACAACTTCGAATACCGCGACGACTGCAACTGGCAAGAGACGGTGTGGGATCGTGTTGGCGGCGATCCGTTGAGTGGTCCGTATTGGGCTAATACGGTCTGGCTTACTCATGGGAGTCTGTACCGCCGGGTGGACTGCAAGATCGTACTGGTCGAGCCACGGCCGCGGGTTGGGCGTATCACTCCGGGGGACTGGTTAGTGACCGAGGCGGAGTTCGCTGACCGGGCATCGGCGGTCGGCGGCCTGGTGGTGCGTGAGCTTGATGGCCCGGAGGTGGTCGTGGCTATCGAGCTGCAGGGCGAGCGCCAGATGATGCGGTTCCACGCCGAGACGGGGATCCCGTTGAGCTTTGAGCGGATCAGCTACCTGGAGCAGCCGGAAGGCGTGGTAGTCGAAAGTCACGAGGCGGTGTTGCTGAACGTTGAAGGCGTGAACTTCTTTCGGCGGAAGGGCTACTAATCCACTGCCGCTTCTCCTCGCCCAAACACCTATTTCTTGCTAGAATACATTGCTTTTTGGGGGCCACAGCGTGGATTTTCTCGCCGTTTTTCGTCGCTTTGTGTCTCAAGACGCCTGTATCCGACACCTTGAACGGGTGCGCTGGGGTGCCACGCCGCGCTGCCCCTATTGCGCTACCACTCGCGTCTCCCGCAAGCGCGACGGCAAGCGGATCGGCCTCTGCGGCGGCATGGGGGGCGGAGAGGAGTCGAACGGCGGGCCTCGGGGGAGAGGATCCGCTAGGGAATGAGCGGACCGAGTACATACCCACCACGGCAGTGGCGCCGTCTGGCTGGCATCCGGCCCGTGATGTCCTCCGGGTGAAGCGTCCGGCCAGTAGGATGCCCGGCCGCTAATGTGCTGCTGGGCATTCTTGACTCTCAGCGGCTCTACGTATGATGCGGCCAGCCGCGGCAACTCCGCGAAGTCCCTGTCACCCTGGCTCAATCGCACCGGTGCAGTGGCTACTCCGGGAGCACCGCCGACCAGGCCCGCTCCACCTCGGCCCGCAGCGCCGCTCGCACGGAGGCCGGTTGAAAGGCGCCCTCGACCGCGTTCAGCGTCAACTGCCGTAGGTCGGCTAACGAGAAGCCCAGACGCCGCGCCAGCAAGAGGTATTCGTCGGTCAGCGTTGCTCCGAAGTGCGTAGGGTCGTCCGAGTTGACCGTCACGGCCAGCCCCTGCCGATGAAATGCCCGAATCGGATGGTCGGCCATTGTGGAGACCGCGCCGGTGCGTAGATTGCTGGTGGGGCACATGGTGAGGGTAATCCGCTCGGACCGCAGCCGCGCGACGAGCGTAGGGTCGGCCCCGGCGCGAGTGGCGTGGCCGAGCCGCCGGGCGCCGAGCACGCGGAGCGCGCCCCAGCAACTCTCCGGCCCCGCGGCTTCGCCGGCATGGGCACTCAGCCCCAGCCCGGCCTCGCCGGCCAGGCGGTAGGCCGGAGCGAGCGCCGCGAAATCTTGCCCCGCCGCCTCGTCTCCGACCAGGTCTATGCCCACGATGGCCGCTCCCCGCTCTCGCTCCGCCAGGGCCTGTCGTAACAGCGGTACGGCGCTGTCCGGCTGCGTCCGGATGAGGGAGGGCAGCAAGCCGATACGCAGCGGCGAGCGAGCTTCCGCCTCCCGCCGCGCCTGCTCGATAGCAGCGACCAGATCGGGATACGGAATGGGGTAGGGCGCTTCCGGCCCCCGGAAGCCGAACATCACCTCGGCGTAGCACACGTGCTGCGCCGCCAGGTCGGCAAAACATTCGACGGCGAGGCGATAGTAGTCGTCCGGGTTCCGCAGACAGGTGAGCGACACCTGCCGCATCTGCGTCACAAAGCCGGCGAGATCCGTGAAGGTCCAGTACCGCTGGTGCCAGTCGGGTGCGGTGAGCGGCGACCGTGGCTCGTACTTGGCGGCTAGCTCCTGCACCGTGCGCGGCCGAATGGTGCCTTCGAGGTGCAGGTGTAGCTCAACCTTGGGCAGGGTCCGCAGGGTCCGCTCCAGTGAATCGCCGGCGGCCGGTGCCGGGTCTGCCGTCCGCGTCATGGCGCCCCCCCCCAACGCGCGGTTACAGCCGGCCCAGGAAACGTCCCGGATTGAAGAGGCCCTGGGGATCGAACTGGGCCTTGAGCGCTTGCATGATCGGAAAGTCGTCGCGCGTCGCCCCCCACACGTCGAGGTGCCGCTTGAGCGCCACCGGACACGATTCGACCACGACACTGCCGCCGCCGGGCAGCACGACGCTCTGCGCGGCTGTCACGATGGTCGCGGCCGCGGCCAGGTCCAGGCCGTGCCCGGTCTTGGCGCCGAAGAGGCCATAGGTGATGCCGCTGCCGGCATGGGCCAGCCGCGTGAGGGTGGCATCGGCCGAGCGCGCCGCCCGCTCCAAGACGTCCCAGACGGCGGCAATCTCGGTCGGCAGGGTAGCGATCTTGAGACGCACGCCGTCCGGCGCGGCCCGGCCTGGCAGGGCGCGGACTGCCTCCCAGAGGTGGGCATGTGCGTCGCCGTCCAGCTGCCCGGAGCGAGCGGCCCCATCGGCGCGCGCCCACTGCTCGGCGTCGCTGACCTGACGTGCAACGGTCGCCGGTGAGCCGGCGGCGTGCAAGAGCACCAGCCACGGCTCATCGCCGGGCACGCCACACTGCCGCGCCGCGGCCGCATCCAGCAACTCGACGGCCCGTGGTGCGAGCTGAGACCGACAGAGCCGCCCACTGAAGCCATGCGCCTCCGCTAACCCGGCAAAGCGCGCCCACAGCGTCCGCTCTTGGCGGGGCAGCGGCGCGACCTTGAACGTCACTTCGAGCAGCACGCCCAGCGTACCGAGCGCGCCAATGTGCATCTTGTTCAGGTCGTAGCCGACGACGTTCTTGACGACCTTGCCGCCGGTCTTGGCCACCTCACCCTCGGCTGTGGCAAAGCGCATCCCCAACACCAGGTCACGGGGGCTGCCGTACAGCAGACGGCTGGGGCCGCTCGCGTTCGTCGCCAGGATGCCGCCAATCGTGGCCTCGGCGGCGTGGGGCGGGTCGAGCGCCAGGAATTGGCCGGCTGCGGCCAGTTGGCACTGCACCGCACTGAGGCGTATGCCGGCCTGCACCGTCACCGTCAGGTCGGCCGGTTCGTATTCGAGTATCCGATCCAGAGTATGGAGCCGCAGCGCCACGTCGTAGCGGTGCGGGGGATTGCCGAGGTCAACCTTGGTCCCGCTCCCGTATGGGGCTACGGCGGCGCCGTGTTCGGCCGCCAGGCCCACGGCGGCGGCAACCGCATCGGGCGAATCGGGACTGAGGGCCAACGTTGGTCGCCGGCCGTCAATAGCGAGGGGAGCTAACTGCGCCTCAGCGACATCCAGGTGTCCCAATGTGCGAAGCTGCGCGGCGAGCGTCGCGTGCTGTGCGCCCAGGGTGGCGGTCATGGAGCAGTCACCAGCGCTGGCGACTTCGCCGTCAAGGTCACGGTTTCGGCGAGGGCCGCCGGTGCGCCGTTCTTCCACGCCGCGGCTGCGACAATCTGCTCCTCCGTGGGGAAGACCTTGCCCGGATTGAGGCGCCCGTCCGGGTCAAAGGCCCGTTTCAGCCGGCGCATGGCCGTGAAGTCGGCCGGGCCGAACAGCCACGACATGTACGCTTGTTTTTCCAGCCCGACCCCGTGCTCACCGGACAGCGTGCCGCCGACCTCCACGCACTTCCACAAGATGTCGGCTCCCGCCGCAATGACCTTCTCGGTCTGCCCGGGGATGCGCTCGTCGAATACGATGCAGGGGTGCAGGTTGCCGTCTCCGGCGTGGGCGACATTCGCAATTGGCAGATCGTATTTCTCGCTGGCGGCCTGGACCGCTTGCAGCACTTCCGGCAGGAGCGTGCGCGGAACGACGCCATCCTGCAGATAGTAGTTGGGCGCCAGCTGGCCGAGCGCACCGAGCGCGCCCTTGCGCGCCTTCCACAGGTTGGTCCGCTCCTCGGCCGTCGTTGCCACGCGGACATGACGTGCCAAGTCTGCACCACCGATTTCCATTTGATTGTGCAGACTTGGCGCCGTCTCGCGTGCGTTGTGCTCGCGGCAGATGCCATCTACGACCGCGGATAGCTCCGCCATGCCCTCGTCCAGCCCCTCCAGCTCGATCAGCAGCACCGCCCCGGCGTCCGCGGGTAGGCCCTGGTGCCCGGCCTTCTGGAGTGCCCGGATAGTCAGGGCATCCATCATCTCCAGAGCAGCCGGGATAATGCCGGCAGCGATGATCGCCGAGACCGTGCGGCTGGCGTCGTCAATCGTCGGAAAGATCGCCAATAGCGTGCGAACGGCCTCGGGTAGGCGCATCAGGCGCAGCGTGATCTTCGTGACAATCCCGAGCGTCCCTTCCGAGCCGACAAAGGCGCCGGTGAGGTCATAGCCCGCGTTCTCTCCGGCCACGCTGGCGCCGCCGAGATGCACTATCCGGCCGTTCGGTAGGACGACCTCCAGACCGATCACGTGGTTGGTTGTCACACCGTAGGCGAGGCAGTGGGGACCGCCGGAGTTCTCGGCGACGTTGCCGCCGAGCGTACAGGCCGCCTGGCTCGACGGATCGGGCGCGTAGTAAAAGCCGCGGCTCGCAATCGCCTTCGATAGGTCGAGGTTGACTACCCCCGGCTCGACCGTTGCCCGCATATTGTCGGTATCAACCTCCAGGATGCGCCGCATCCGGGAGAAGCCGAGCATGATCCCTTTGTGCGCGATGGCTCCCCCGGACAGGCCCGTGCCCGCGCCGCGCGCGACGATAGGCAGATCGTGGCGCTGCGCTACCTTGACAATGGCTACCACGTCGTCGGTGCTGCCGGGGAGCACCGCGACCTCGGGCCGGCCGCGATCAATCGAGCCGTCATAGGAGTACGAGATCAGCTCATTGTCTCGCCAGAACACATTGGCCGGGCCGACAATCCGCTCCAGCTCGGCAATCAGCGACGGTGTTAGCTCTGCCACAACTGCACTCCTGACCGCTGGGCCCGCACCAACGTCGCCCTCATCGGATTGTGCAGACCCAGCACGTTACCCCTCCTGCTTCCGGTTCGCGTATCTCTAGTCTAGGCCGCTGTGCCGCTATCGTCAATAGCTGCGTGTGCGCGTCACCCGGCTTCCCGCGTGGCCCCGTGGCGCGACGGCGTCATCCACTGCTCACGGCGCGGCCGTGGTGCGGATGACGACGAGCGTGTCGGCGGCGGACTCGGCGCCCCAGACTTCGCCGGGGCGGCCCAGGATTTGGCGCACGTTGCTGGGGCTACTCGGGAGGGGGAAGACGCGGAACTCCTCGGTAACCGGGTCGAAACGGACCAGCGCATTGCCACCAAAGTCGCTCAACCACACGATGTCTTGTTCATCCACGTACACGGCGTAGGCCCGCGGCCGCTCGCCGGGCAGTCGCCACTCCTGCCAGCGCTCCGTGCTCGGCTCATACACGGCAACTTGGCCGGCGTTCCATTCACTGACCCAGATACGCCCCTGTGAGTCGCTCCACACGCGCCGCGCGCCCTGGCCGGCCGTAGGTGGGTCGAGGACGGCGGCCTGGCCCGTCTCCGGATCAATCCGGCCGACGTAACTGCCAGCCAACGAGGCATAGTAGACCTGCCCGTCGGGAGTGCTGGCGATGCCGTAGGGGCCACGACCCCGTGGGGCCTGGAAGATGGCCAGCTCCCCGGTAGTCGGGTTGAGGCGCCCGTAGACCCCGCTTTGGCCGGTGAACCACAGTTGTCCCTGCCGGTCGAACGTGGCGGTGTTGAGGTTGGCGTAGCCGGTTTCGGCCGGTAAGGGGAAGCGCTGTACCTGTTCCGAGGTTGGGTCCACGCGCACGATGGCATTCAGCCCGCCATCGGTGATCCAGGGTGCGCCATCCGGCCCGACGATGACACCGTGGGGCGCCGAGCGAGGCCCGAGCGGAATATGGTGCGTGTTGCCCGTGGCCGGATCGAGCACTCCTAGCTCCCCGGAGCCTTGCGCCGTGTACCAGACCCGCCCATCGGGGGCGGGCGCGACATCGTGGGGCCGCGAACCGGGCGGCACAGCGTAGGCGACAATCGTCAGCGCTATGGGTGCTGGCGTCGCGGTTGGTGGTGGTGGTGTAGGCGGCAGCGGCGTGGCCGTCGGTCGAGGAGTAGCGGTTGACGGTAGCGTGGCCGCTGCGGTCGTGGTCGGTGGGATTGTCGCGGTCGGCGGTGGTGGTGTGGGCGGCAGCGGCGTGGCTGTCGGCCGAGGAGTGGTGGTCGGCGGCAACGTGGCCGTTGCGGTCGTGGTCGGTGAGATTGTCGCGGTCGGCGGTGGTGAAGCGGTTGGGGTGGCGGGTAGAGACGTAGCGGTTGGCTGGCCTGGCCGCGTGGGCGCCGCCGGCTGCCCGGTTGGCGACGGGGGGATAGTGGCCACCGGCGCCGCGCCGGAGCCGGTCTCCCCATTGCAGGCAGTAAGCAAGCATGTCAGCCCGAAAGCTGCAAGCAGCGGAACCCATCGTTTGGTTAGGATCACCACCGGTATCTCCCCGCTTCAGGTTGTCGCCTTGGGTGGCCGCTCCGGTGCAAGTAGCTCGACGTTGGCTCCTCGTGCCTGCACGATCCGGCAAGAGAGCGGGGTTTCACCGATCCTCCCCGCCCCGGCCCCGTCATTCCCGCGTGCGCGGGAATCCAGGCCTCCGAGATGGCCAGAGCGGCCCCACGCTGGCGTCATTCCCGCGTGCGCGGGAATCCAGGGCCTATTCGACCCGAATACTGGCTTTCCTGATCGCCAGACGTTGGCGTGGCTGGCCGCTCTGAGAGCCACACAGCTCCAACGCGCGCACCGTGTCCATGCCGCCGACAACCTCACCGAAGATAGTGTGCTGGCCGTCGAGCCAGGGCGTCGGGACGAAGGTCAGGAAGAACTGGCTGCCATCGGTACCCGGCCCGGCATTGGCCATGCTGAGGAGTCCGGGCCGGTCGTGCTTGACGCCGGAATCGAACTCCCCAGCGTACTGATAGCCGGGGCCGCCGGTCCCGGCCCCCAGCGGACAGCCCCCTTGCGCCATGAAAGCGGTGATGACGCGATGGAAGGTCAGGCCGTCGTAGAACCCCAGCCGAGTGAGATAGAGCGTACTGGAAACATGCACTGGCGCCACGTCCGCCAGGAGCCGGATGGCGACAGCGCCGAGGTTGGTGTCGAGGTCCCAGTAGTAGCTTCTAGCGGCGTCAAAGCTGAGGGCCGGCGGCTGCGGCAGGCGCGTCTTCCAGCCCGGCTGCGACGGGTCAATGGATTGCTCGGCAATGAAGCCGTCTATGGTCTCCAGCGCTGGCTCGTTGATGGTGGCCTCCTCATTACGCAAAATTATGCAAACTCAGGCAGTGCTGGCCCCGGCACAGCAAGGGGCCGGACGGGCACCGATGCCCATGGTAGCAGCCCAGAGCGCCGACGAGGGCGCTGCGAACCAGCACTGAGCAGCTGTAGTACTGAGGGGGTATCGAGAAGCCCCGGTCTCCCACTGGTATACTGAGAGCAATCCTTTGTTCTCAGCAGCAGGCTCTCTCAGGCGCTACCAGCCCCCGTTTACTGCTCCCTCTGCGTGATCTCCGATGCTACGTGGCGGTGTCCTCGAACAGCAGCGGTGCTACAACCATCCGCACCGCATTACCGAGCAGCGCTGTAGCCGCTGCCGCATGCCCTACTGCGACCTCTGTATGCACGAGGTGCCCCCGGCAGAGCGCCCCCCGCCCCAGCAGCGCCGGCCTTGGCGCCGTAACGTCCTGGAGCCGGACCCACCGGACGCGCGCTATTGTGATGAGTGCGCCGCGGAGCTACGCCGCTTCGCTGCGGCCGCCAAGGAAGGGAGCCGGCCCTTCTGGCAACGACGGCCCTCGCGGGCCACGCTGCGCAACTGGCTCATCGGCGCGTTTATCGTTGTGCTCGTCGTTGTACCGGCTTGGATCGTCGCCGGCTACGCCGCTCAGACGCCGCTGACCGCCGAGGAGGCCGCGCGGATTTCCGTCGGGTTGCGCGGTGGCTTTACCTCGCTGGAGGGCACCAACGTCCTCCTGTCGGTGTACGGGGGCAGCTATATCGGTGCCAACGTCCCCTCGCAAGACGGACATGGTCCGCCAGCGCTCATCGATTCGTTCTGGCAGGACAACGTCGCGGACTGGCGCTCGGAGAAGGCCAAGTTTCCGGCGGAGCTGGTGTTCAAGGCCGCGCTGAACTCGTCAATGGGGAAGCTCATCCTGCGAGTGCGCCCGGATTCACCGCCGGAATCGTGGCCCCGCGACTTCGAGCTGCTTATCTCGGTCACCGGCCCCGACTCTGGCTACCGTCCCGTCCTGCAAGCCACCTTTCCGCGTGAAGAAGCGGAGCGGCTCATCCGTGACGCTACCCGCCGCCGCGAAGACCCGGTACCGGCGCCGCTGCGGTTCACGTTTCCCGAAACCCGGGGGATCTGGGTCATGCTACGCATCCTGTCCAACCATGGACACCCGGAGTTCACCTCGCTGGCCGAAGTGGAGGTCTATCCGGCCGAAGCGCCACCGTGATCGGTTTTCATTTGACGAGCCTCACCCCAGTGCCTCTGTTGACCTTCTTTTCGGCGCCTTGTCCACGATTCAGTGGCTCGTCCACGCTGTCCTCGGAGACGTGCGCGAGGAGCTGCGAGATGGTCACAAGCTGATAGCTCCGTCGCAGGTACGTCAGGATTAATGGCAAAGCGTGGATGTCGTCACGAATGAAGTGCAGCAGCACAATAGATCCGCGGCGCGCATAACGGGCGACTTCGGCTAAGACCTCATCCGGGTCTTCGCGTTCGGGCAGAAGCACAGCGTTACTGGCACTGTCCCATAGGGTAATCTGGAGATGACGTTCGGCGACTACTTGCCTGATCCGCCGGTCTCTATCCCGCGTAGTGAATCCAAGCATGCCGGGCGGTCGCAGCAGTCGCATTGGTGTGTGCGATCCGGTCGCGTCTCGAACAGCGGCCTGCGTTTGGTCAATCTCAGCCAAGATCTCTCGATTCGTAAGCTGTGGCAGCGGGCGGTGGGTGAAGGTGTGATTGCCGAGTTCATGATCTGAAGCGTACGCCCGCTGCCACAGGTCGGGGTGTTGGCGGACAACGTCTCCCGTCGGGAAAAGGGTTGCCTTGACTTCAAATGCGTCGAGAACATTCAGAGCCTGGGCTACCCAGTGGGGATTCCAGCCATCGTCAATACTCACCGCCACTTCCGGAAGCACACGGGGGGCGTTGAAGACGACCGGGGCAAGCGCCCGTGGTTGTTCCGCGCGGTTCGGTGCCGGTGGGGCAAAGGGCAATGCGCCAAGTAGCCCAAGCAAGCGACGACGCGGGAGCCGTTCAGCCGGGGAACTCGCGTCGCCCGGAGCCACGCGGGCGCTTCTTGCGGCGTCAACGCTGCGGACGGGCGGCTTCGGCCGGCGCGTCTCCCAGCCCCGATCCGACGATTTAATGGACTGCTCGGCAATGAAGCTGCCAATGGTCTCAAGCGCTGGCTCGTTGATGATGGCCTCCTCATTACACAAAAATCACGCAAACTCAGGCATTGCTGGCCCTGCGCTGTGCCGGGGACAACGTGAGCCGGCACTAAGCGAGCATCAAGGAGCCTACTTATCGCACTGACATGCTGATAATGTCCTGATAATGTCCTGAAAGCAAGAGTTTGCCTTTCGTGCGCTACGCAGAGAGCTATCTCAGGCGCTACCGGCTACCGCTTATTGCCGCCTCTCCGTGATCTGCGATACTACGTGGCGACCTCCTCGAACGGCAGCGGTGCTCCACCCATTGCGACCAAGCCCATAACCGGGAAACGAACGGCTATAAAAAACGACTGCGGAAAGGAATCACTGTGAGCTGGAACCCATTCCGGCGACGTGCGGCGCAGCCTCCCTCGGAGCGTACGCAGGACCAGGCGTCAGTGCCGACGCCGGTCACAACGGCCAGCGCTGATGACGGCACAGCGGACGTACCAGCCGAGGCGCCGGCTACCGATGACCAGCAAGGGCGGGACGCCGACTACAGTGAGGCGTTGGCGCCGACACGCGGCGGCTTGTTTGGCGCCATCCGCCAGCTTTTCCAGGCCAGCCGCCGGCTCGATACCGACTTCTGGGACGAGCTGGAAGAGCTGCTGATCGCTGCCGACGTGGGTGCTGTGACCACTGCACGCCTGACCGAGACCCTGCAGCGGACGGTGCGCGTACAGGGCATCACCGATGCCGGGCAAGCGGAGGGCGCGCTGAAAGCGCAGCTGGTCCGGCAATTGGTATCCGGCGGCGCCCCTGCTCTGGCCCTGCCCTCCGACGATCTCGCGGTGATCTTGGTCGTTGGCGTGAACGGCGTCGGGAAGACCACCACAATCGCCAAGCTGGCCACCTGGCTGCAACACCACGCCGGACGACAGTGTTTGCTGGCCGCCGGGGACACGTTCCGCGCCGGGGCGATTGACCAGCTCAAGATTTGGGGTGAGCGCACCGGCTGTCAGGTCATTGCCCACCAAGCCGGCGCCGATCCTGGCGCCGTCGTCTTCGACGCCCTGGCCGCCGCCCGGTCGCGCGGCGCCGACTGCGTGATCGTGGATACAGCCGGTCGCTTGCACACCAAGGTCAACCTGATGGCCGAGCTAGGCAAGGTGCGCCGCACCATCGCACGGCAAGAGACCGGTGCGCCGCACGAAACGCTGCTCGTGCTCGATGCCGTGACCGGCCAGAATGCCATTATCCAGGCCAAGGCCTTCACCGAGACCATCGGCGTGACCGGGGTCGTCCTCACGAAGCTCGACAGCACCGCCAAAGGCGGCGTGGTCCTCGCGGTGAGCGAAGAGCTTGGCGTGCCGGTCAAATTCGTCGGCACGGGCGAGCGCCTCGACGCCCTGGCCATCTTCGATCCCCACCGCTTTGTCGGCGCCCTCTTCCAGCGCGACTGAAGTACCACGGCCACAGCGGACGTATCGGGTCTGCTACGTCTCCTCGCGCACACGCTACAATGGCATGAGGAGCGGCCTCCATCCCCGGCCGGGGGCCGGAGCGGGCAACCACCAGGGTTGCCCCTACATCGGGCACCCTCACGCCGCCGGGGATGAGACGCAGAAAAGGACTACTCCCGTGTTTGAAGCGCTGACCGAGCGACTACAGGGCGTTTTCCGCGGTTTGCGGAACAAAGGACGTCTGCACGAGGCAGACGTAGACCAGGCGTTGCGCGAGGTACGCTTGGCGCTGCTCGAAGCCGATGTCAACTTCCGTGTAGCGCGCACCTTCACCAACCGGGTGCGCGAGCAGGCGCTGGCCGCTGACGTACTGGAGAGCCTGACTCCGGCCCAGCAAGTGCTCAAGATCGTAGACGACGCACTGGTGGAAGTGCTGGGTGGGGAGAGCGTGCCGCTCGACCTCTCCGGGGCATCGCCGGCGCCGCTCATGCTCGTGGGTCTGCAAGGCTCCGGCAAGACTACCTCCGCCGCCAAGCTGGCCCTCATGCTGCGGCGCGAGGGGCAGCGGCCCTATCTTGTCGCTGCCGACGTGTATCGTCCTGCCGCCATCGAGCAGCTGCTCTCTCTCGGCCGGCAAGTGGATATTCCCGTCTACGAAGAGGGCACGAAGGCTGACCCTGTAGACATCGCTACCCGCGCCGTCAACTGGGGCCGCCAGGAAGGTCATACGGCTGCGATCATTGACACGGCCGGCCGCTTGCAGATCAACGCGGAGTTGATGCAGGAGCTGACCGCGATGAGCGCGGCGGTCCGGCCGCGCGACGTGCTGCTGGTCGCCAACGCGATGACGGGCCAGGAAGCGGTCAACGTCGCCCAGCAATTCCACGAGCAGGTGAGTCTGACCGGCCTCATCCTCACGCAGATGGACGGCGATGCTCGCGGCGGCGCCGCGCTCTCCATCCGGTCGGTGACGGGCATCCCGATCAAGTTTATCGGCGTGGGCGAGCGGATCGAACCGCTCGAACCGTTCCATCCCGACCGACTGGCCTCGCGCATCCTGGGCATGGGCGACATGGTGTCCCTGATCGAGCGTGCCCAGGAGACGTTTGACGAGGAGGAGGCCGCGGCGCTCGAAAAGAAGATGCGTACCGCCACCTTCAACCTGGAGGACTTTCTGGACCAGATGCAGAAGGTGCGCGGGATGGGCTCAATGTCGCAGCTCTTGGAGATGGTGCCCGGCTTTAGCGGCATGGCCAACCAGCCCGGCATGGCCGAGGCGCTCGACGAGGGCCAGTTCCGGCGCGTCGAGGCGATTATCTATTCGATGACGCCACAGGAGCGCCAGCAGCCGCAGGTCATCAACGGCTCGCGTCGCCGCCGTATTGCCCGTGGCAGTGGCACCACCGTCCGCGAGGTCAACCAACTCCTGAACCAGTTCCGGCAGATGCGGCGGATGATGCGCGACCTCGCCCGCGGCCGGATGCCCCGCGGCCTCCCCGGCGGCCTCCTCGGGTAGGTGAACCAGCCACCTGCCCTCATTCGTCGGGCAGGGCTATGCGCGACTGCCAGAAGTAGAATCGCTGCATAAAGTGTTGCATGTAGGGAGTAGGAACTTGGGCAAGTCTCTTGACGTCGGGGTGGCTCAGAAGGGCATACACACAGTCTACCGGCAGGCCGACAACAGCCTTGAAGTCAGCAAGTAACTCAGGGAGATATTCGCTGTTCGGCACAGGTGCTTCAGGGAAGCAGTGGTATCGCAGATCGTTATTGCTCCTCGCTCTCCTGAGATGGGAGCTATTGGCAATCCCGGCATTGGTTCTCTGATCTATCGTCCACAGTGGACAAAGAAGGATATGCAAGAGGCGCTTAACTTCGTATCTGGTATCAGGATTGTTGAGTGCCGCATGCTCTTGGAGAAGATCACAATCATTGGTGACTACGATACAATGCGGGTAGTCATATCTTCGAAACGCTAGCTCCGCCGGATCAGGGGGAAACGAATCGCCGCGGGACAGATCGGGACGGATTTCGAATATGCCCTGCAAGACCTCGCCCTGAATCAGCACGTTTCCACTTGCAGGGGCACAGTAGGAGAATGCCAAGACAGCCTCGTTCGGCTATTCTTCCGCAATCACCAGAGGCGGTACGGTCTCTCTCGACGTTATCTTGCCGACGATGCTCTCCCCGGGGCCACTTGGCAGGAGGTTCTCTTGTGCTGGCGCCAGGTAGAATTCGTAAATGTCCTTGATGGCTTCCAGAGCCTCTGTCAGGGCTTCCTCGTTCGGAAGATGAGCGAAGAGGCGTAAACCAAGAAATGCCCACTTAGCACGACGACCAGTAACTGCAATGCTGACGCTGGTCACGTCCTCTGGCGCAGGGAATAAGTCAATCCACGGGCTGTCGTCAACACCATCCTCAGTCAGACTCAGCCAAGGGGGCTGGTCCCATCGCTCGATGGAGGGTGTCCGTGATGGCCCACCGGAAAAGGTATCGGGCGAGGCGGTTGAACGCCGAGAGATCAGCAAGGGCGCCATCTGTGTCTCTCCTCTCTTGCGTGAAGAAATCGGCGTCAATGAGGTAGCACTCCTCGTCTTCGGCACGGACTAATCCATGACTAATACGCACTAGCCCGTCGGCAGTAGCAAGCTTAATCAACGTCTGGCAGCGGCGGTCCTGAATCTGGTCGCTGAATGCTCCATCAACTAGCTCCCCAACCATCGCGGGATTAAGGAGTTCTCTCCATTCCCTACCTTTGAGACCGAGGGCACTGCGCCGGACTATGTCGCGATACCGCAGGCCAACCCGGGAATAGAAAGCCGGCCTGTAGGTACCTCGTAGTACTTCCTCCACTTGTCTGAGGTGACCCTCGAATACCTCCCATCGGGTGTAGTTTTTCTCCTCTAAGGCTAGGAACTCCTCGGTGAGCACTAAGATGCGTCCCTGATCGGAAGTAGCAAACCTATGCCCCTGGTCGCGAACAGGCTGCTGAATACCTAGACTCGTTAAGATCTGCGCAACTTCGTTGGGTACCAACGCATCTTCCTCGGACTCACTTTCGTACAGAGGATACTCATACCTAATACCATCCTGAAACTGTACCGGTGTCTCGGCTCCAATGCGCAGAATCCGCGGGAACCGAAGCTGACATACCACTCGATTGAGAGGATTCTTGCCGTATAGCACTCGTTGCGCTGGTGGGAACGGCATTATCAACTTCTCACGCTAGCGCTGAACAGACACCGCCGCCTCAGTCCCGCTGCGGCAGTGTGCCGGGATGACTGATCGAGGATCCCGGAAGAACTCAAGCGCTTGGCTACCCCTGAGCACCACGCCCGACCGCAATAGCCGAATTTGACCTCCAAGCGGCCAACCAAATCGACTCCCCTGCAGATTCTACAGAAAATCTGGCAATCACGCCGCCCGACCGCCTGAGTATACGCCATTCCACAGAGCCGTCCTGCTCGGCTAGTCTACACTACAGCCCGCGCCAGAGGATCAGCGCGGCAGCGAACAGGCTGATGGCCCCGTGCTCGGCGAGGATGCGCAGTGTGAGGCGGCCGGCGAGGTGCTGACCGAGTACCTGTACCAGGAAGTACAGCACGGTCAGGAGGAACGCGCCGCCGAGCAAGCCATTGAGCGGCCAGTAGTTGAGCGCCCAAGTCACCTCGCCGACCACCAGCGCCGCAAACGCGGCATAGGGCGCCAGCCGTAGATAGGGCAGCAGGTCGTCGTTCAGGCGTATCAGGCGCACCGAAATCAGGAACGTAACGGTGACGATGGCCGGCGCGTTGAATAACGTGCGTACCTTCAGTTGGTAGATGGCAGCGTAGAGCGCGAAGACGACAATATAGCCGATGACGACCAGCGCCAGCGTAGACCATTGATGATCGGTGGTATTGAGCCAATAGTGTTGCTCCGCCCAGACTACCAGGACGATGAGCACACCAAAGAGCGCCAGCCCCACGACTATCCCGCCTCCCGATGCGACCAAGCGCAGGAACAGCGCTGCCCCGACGACGAGCAGGTTGGGCAAGATAAACTGGTCCCAGGCCGGCCGGTCCCGGCCAGCGCTCCGCACGATGAGGTCGAAACTGGCGCTGACCACGATCATCAACACGAGGACCAGCAGCACAGCGAGCCAACCCGGCACACGAGCCACCAGCGCCATGCTCGCCAGAGCGATCACTACCAATGTGGCCATCGGCAGGAGGCTGCGCCGCGGAAGGGAGACGAGTCGTAGCAGCATGGTACCCAAGGGTATAGCTGACCGTTTGGTCTGCACCACTGCCGGCCTGCTCTGCACAATCCGCTGCACGCCAAGGTGGTGCAGAGCAGGCCGGTCAACCTTAGCTTGCAGCCCAAGCGTCACCAAGCCCACGATGATACTCCTCCCAGCGCCACAGCTTGACTGAGAGTCAGGGGCAGCGGGCACAGGACAGGTCGCGGCGGTGGTACACTAGCCCGAGGACGGTCCGTGCCGGTTTTGTCGTGGGTCCGAAAGGTTTGCAGACGGAATGGCTACTCGCTGGGCGCAGGCGGCCATGGACCGCCTCAATAGCCGGCTGGCGCAGCAAGCGCTTGACCCGGCAACATTCCGCACCCGGCCCGAGCGCGCCATTCTTGTCGGCGTCGAAGTACGCCACGGCGCCGGAGAGCCGAACACGGCGGCGCCGGGAGCCGCCGTGCTATCGTTGGAAGACTCGCTCGCCGAGCTAGCCCTGCTGGCCAACACCGCTGGCGCAGAGGTCGTGGGGACGCTCGTGCAACGGCTGAACCGGCCACGTCCGGCGACCTACATCGGCCCCGGCAAAGTGGCCGAGCTTGGCGAATTCCTGTCCGCGCAGCAGGCCGACCTCGCCATCTTCGATCTCAACCTCAGCCCTACCCAGCAGCGGAACCTCGGCGAGCGTCTGCGGCGCCGGGTGGTGGACCGGACGGCGCTCATTCTGGACATCTTCGCCCAACGTGCCCAGACCCGGGAGGGTCAGCTCCAGGTCGAGCTGGCCCAGCTGGAGTACCTGCGTCCCCGCCTGAGCCAGATTTGGGAGGAGTGGTCCCGGCTCGGTGGCGCCGAGGCCGGCACCTCCGGTGCGCGCGGCGGCCGCATCGCCACCCGCGGCCCCGGCGAAACCCAACTGGAAACGGACCGACGCAGTATTGGTCGGCGCATTGCAGATCTGAAGAAAAAGATCGCGGCCATCAGCTCCCAGCGCGGACTGTATCGGTCCCGGCGCAAGGCCGCTGGCCCACCGATTGTCGCCCTCGTCGGCTACACCAACGCCGGCAAATCCACCCTGCTGCACGCCCTCACCAACGCCGGCGTGCTCCGGGAAGACAAGCTCTTTGCCACCCTCGATCCCACAACGCGGCGGGTGCGGCTGCCGGGCGGACAACCCATCCTGCTGACCGACACGGTGGGGTTCATCCAACGGCTACCCACTAACGTCATCGCCGCGTTCCGGGCCACGCTGGAAGAGGTGGACGAGGCCGATGTCTTGGTCCACGTCGTGGACGGCACGCATCCCAATATGCGCGAGCAGATCGCCACCGTGGGGCACACGCTGAACGCGCTCCACATCTCGGCCAAGCCGATGATTACGGCGGTCAACAAGCTGGACCTGCTCCCGGCCGCTGCCGAGCTACCCCTTGTCGAGCTGCCTAACCCGGTGCTCATCAGCGCGGCGCATGGCGACGGTCTCGACGACTTGCTTCAAGCAATCCAGACTGTCATCGCTGCCGAAGACCAGGTCCAGCTCCGGGTCCGCATCCCGTATCGGCTCGGAAGACTCGTCCAGCTCTTCCACACCTCGGGAACGGTCGAGGACGAGCAATACGAGGCCCAGGGCACCGTCATCACCGGCACCATCCCCGAACGGCTGGCCGCCGCCTTTCAGCCCTATCAGCTCTAGGGTCAGCCGGTCAGCGTGCCCGCAGCAGCACGAGGGCGGACAGTCCCAGCGGCAGGTCGGCCCGCCGCAGCCATTGTGCTTCCAGCCACAAGATTGCGGTCAACGCCGCATTGACGAAACCGGGCGCCTCCTGCACTTCCGACTCTCCGGTGTGGCCGCTGGCTTCCTGGCGTGCCGCCTTTGCCCAGCGTGCAGCCGCAGCAACCGGGAGCAGCAGGGTATTCGCGTAGGTGCCGCGGACCGTTTCCCACTGGGCCTGCTCGGCCTTGGCTCGTAGCTCACCGAGCCAGTAGCGCTGTCGAGCGTGTACGGCTTCATCATGCGCGCTCCACAGCGCCGGTATGGCCGGCACGCGCACCAGTCCCCAGCCGCCCGGGCGCACCACTCGACGTAACTCCCGTAGCGCCGCTATGTCGTCGGGCACGCCGCGATGGTAGAGCACGTCGAAGCTGGTTACGAGATCGAAGGAGGCATCGGGATATGGCAGCGCCAGGAGGGAACCCTGACAGACCCGCATCAGCCGGCGCTGCCGGCAGTAGGCGAGCGCGTCCGTGGACCGGTCCACGCCCCACACCCGGCCATACGGCGCGAGCCAGTGCATGGCGCCGCCGGCCCCGCAGCCGGCATCGAGGATGCGGAGCGTGTCACCGGCGAGGGAAGGCGCGAGGAGCGCCTCGGCGATCCGGCGCATGCCCACGAACCACCAGAGCCGGTCTTCGAGCCGGTAGAGGCGCGCGTACTCGTCGCGGTTCATGGGGAGCTATCAGCTTCCTCTGCACCTAGAGGCCGGCAACGGTTTCGCGGAGCGCCGCAGCAACGTACTGCACATCGTCGTCGGTTAGCTCCGGGTACAGCGGTAGCGACAAGATTTCCGCAGCCGCTTGCTCGGTGTGCGGGAGACTGCCGGCAGTGTAGCCGAGGTCCTGATATGCCTCCTGCAAATGCACCGGCACCGGGTAGTGTACCTGCGTGGCGACGCCGCGCTCGCGCAACGTGGCTAGCACCCGGTCGCGCTCCGGTACGCGCACGATATAGAGGTGATAGGTGTGCATTGCCCACGCTGCCTCGGTAGGTACCTGTATCGCACTCGCCCCGGCCAATGCTGCGGTATAGAGCGCTGCCAACCGGCGACGGCGGGCGTTCCAGGTATCCAGATAGGGCAATTTCGCTCCCAGGACGGCTGCCTGAAGCTCGTCGAGGCGGGAGTTGTAGCCCTTGATCGCGCTGTAGTAGCGCTCACTCCAGCCGTAGTTCCGCAGCAGCACCAACCGCTCCGCCAGCGCCACGTCGTTCGTGACCACCGCGCCGCCATCGCCATAGGCGCCGAGATTCTTCGTGGGATAGAAGCTGAAGGCTCCCGCAGCGCCGAGTGTACCGCAGCGCCGGCCGCGGTAGGCCGCCCCATGCGCCTGCGCCGCGTCCTCCACTACTACCAGGCCGTGGCGCCGGGCCAGCGCGAGAATGCGATCCATGTCCGCCGGATGGCCGTAGAGATGGACGGGGACGATGGCTTTGCTGCGCGGCGTAATCCGCCGCTCCAGGTCCCTGCAATCCATCGTGTAGGTGTGCGGGTCAATGTCTATGAAGACCGGGGTGGCCCCCGTAGAGGAGATCGCCACGGTCGTCGCCACGGCGGTGTGCGAGACGGTCAGCACCTCATCGCCCGGCCCGGTGTCCAGCGCCCGGAGCGCCAGGTGAATGGCCTCGGTGCCGGAGCCTACGCCGACGGCCCGCGCGACGCCCACATAGTCCGCCCAGGCCCCCTCGAACGCCGTAAGCTCCTGCCCGAGTACGAAGAAGCTCGTATCCAAGACGCGATGCACCGCCGCATCCAGCTCACCCTTGATAGTAAGGTATTGCGGCTTGGTCAAGAAGAAAGGGATTTCGCGGATCACTCGCCTTGTCCTTGGTGTCTTCTCTACGACGCCATCATCGCGCCTCACCCCCCGGCGTCTCTCCCGATGACGCCTCCGAGCTGCCCTATCCGATTGGGGCTACGGTTGTGCAGCCTTGGTGGTGAGATACTGCGCCCGATACTCCCGGAAATAAGCAATCGTGCGGCGCACCCCCTCTGCCACGTCCACTCGTGGTTGCCAGCCGAGGGCCCGCGCGATCTTGCCGGACTCGAGGTAGACGCTCCCCACGTCAATGCGCTTCCGTTCATCCGGGAACGCGCGGGAGACCACCCGCCCACTGCCGGCCACCCGCACGATCAGCTCGGCCAGGTCGCGCAGACTGATCGGGAGCTGTCCACCGACGTTGAAGACCTCGCCATCGGCGGCATTGCTGGCAGCGGCGAGTAGGAACGCATCCACTACATCGTCAACGTAGGTCAAGTCACGCAGTTGACGACCATCGCCCACACCTCGATCTCCTGATCCTCGATGGCGAGCCGCAGCCAGTAGGGGATAAAGGCCTGCCGTGGGCCGAGCCGGAGCGCCTGCCGCGGCCCGTAGGTATTCGTCAACCGGAGCGAGGTGGCGCGGATGCCATAGACCTCATGATAGAGGATATGGTAGCGCTCGCCGGCGATCTTGTTGATCCCGTTGACATCCGTTGGCCGGGTGGGATGGCGTTCATCGGCCGGCACGTATTCCGGCCGGCCATAGACCTGTCGGGTGCTGGCGTACACCACCTTGACCACTGGGTTGTGCCAACGACAGGCCTCCATGAGCGCCAGCTGTGCCCGACAGTTGATCTCCAGGTCCATGAAGGGGTCGTTCATGCTGTCTATGTGGGCCACCTGTCCGGCCAAGTTGAAGATCACGTCCTGCTCGCGCACCAAAGAGCTGAGGCGGGGTTGGTCGCGGATGTCCGCTTCGACAATGGTGAGCCGGTCGCGCACGTCAGCCACGTTGAAGTAGTTACCGCCGTGATGCGGGATCATGGCATCCACGAGCACCACCTGCGCCCCAAGACTGACGAGCCGCCGCGCCAGATTGCTGCCGATAAAGCCGAGGCCCCCGGTGACGAGCACGCGCCGCCCGGCGAAGTGGTGCGCCAGGTCCGCGCCGCCGGTTTCCGTTTGCTCGTGCAGACTCGGTGTCGTCCCATGCCGCCCCATAGGCCCCTGACCGGTCATCACTCCCCGGCCCCCTCTTTCGCGCCGCTGGAGTCGGCCAGGGGGTGAGAAGCCGCTCGCTTACCCTGGCCCTGGATGACCAACTCCCACCACAGCACGAGGATGCCGCTACCGACCGCCAGGAGGCGGCGGAAGTTGAAGAACTGCGAGACGCCGTAGGCGCGGTGGTAGTGGTGGACCGGTATTTCGACGGTGGAGAAGCCGGCATCTTGCACTCGACGCATCAGCTCCAGGCAAATAACCCCGCTATTCTGTGTCAGGGTCACGCGTTCGAAGATGGACCGGCGCATCAGTCGGAAGTCGCAATCGGTGTCGTGGATACGCAGGCTGAAGAGCAGCCGGACGATGTGGTGATAGAGCCGCCCGATGATGACGCGATGGAGCGGATCGTGGCGGGTAATCTTGTTCCCCATCACCAAATCTACCCCAGGGACCAAGCGGGGAGCCAACACACGCAGCTCCCGCACGTCATATTGCGCGTCACCATCGGTATAGAAGATAAGCTCCTTCGTGGCCGACGCAAAGCCTACGCGCAGCGCTCCGCCGTACCCTAGGGGCTGCTTGTACCGCATGATCCGCAGCCGGCCATCCGCCGTGACGGAGCTACGCCACAGCCGCTCATCCGATCGCGTAGCTCCGGCGTCGGCGCCGGCCGCGTAGAGCGCTTCCAGCTCGTCGAGGATGTCGTTGGTGTAGTCGGTGCTGCCGTTCTCGACGACGATGACCTCGTAGTCGTCGGTCAGCTCGCGGAGCACCCGCATCATCTCGATGACCATAGAGGCGATGGTGCCACCATCGTTGTAGCAGGGAAAGAAGGCCGAGATACTCGGCCGTGACTCACTCATGGCCCGTTCCAAGGTACGGAGTGCTGCTGTCCACGGGGGCCGGTTTCCTTACACCGCACACCAACACCGCCGATCCGGAGTAACACCTGATATAGTGTCCTCACATCCGGCAAGGCAGGACCATGCGCGAGCTTGAAGGTACGTTGACCCGGAAAGGGCAGGTGACTATTCCTGCCGCCATCCGCTCCCGCCTGGGCTTGAAGCCTCGGGACAAGGTGCGCTTTACGTTGGACGGGGACGTGGTCACCCTGCGACCGGCGGCCTTGAAGGTGCTGCGCGGCTACGGTACCGTGCGGCCCCGGCGCTGCCCCGAAGATTGGCGACAAGTGCGTGCCACCGTAGAGCAGGCCGCCGCCGAGGACGTGGCGTCCGAAGCGTAGCGCACCGATGCCTCCCCGCTTTTGGGACACCAACATTCTGCTCCGGTACTTGACCAGAGACGACGAGGAGAAGGCGCACCGCGCCCTGGCGTTGTTACTGCGGGTGGAGCGAGGTGAGGAAGAGGTCGTGACCTCGCCTATGGTTGTCTTCGAGACCATCTTTACCTTGCAGCGCTACTATCGTCTACCCAAGGAACGGATACGCGAGCGTGTGGGCGACCTGCTCTTGCTACGAAGCCTACACGTTCCCGATAAGCAGGTTTGCCAGCGTGCCCTGGACCTCTACGTGCGCCACAATATCTCCTTCGCCGACGCCTACAATGCCGCCTCGATGCACCAACGTCAGATGACCGAGATTTATAGCTGGGACACGGATTTTGACAAGCTGCCAGGGATTACCCGCGTGGAACCGGACGACTAGGCGCGTCCGCCGCCGCGATGGACTGCGTCCCTAGCCCACCACCTCGGCAATGGCCGCTGCGAGCAGCTCCAACCCGACCGTTGCTTCCTCTTCCGTGATGACTAACGGCGGTGAGATGCGGATGACGTTGCCGTAGAAGCCAATCGGCGCGATCAAGAGCAGGCCACGCCGGTAGGCCGCCTCGATGATCGCTCGCGTGGTGTCCGGCGCCGGCTCGCAGGAGGCTTTATCGCGGACGATTTCCAGTCCCCAGGCCAAACCGAGACCACGCGCTTCGCCGACGCGGCCCCACCGCTCGACCATCTGCTGTAACCGCCGGCCGAACAGCGCACTCAGCGCCGCTGCATTCTCCGAAAGCTGCTCGCCGATGATGACATCAATGTTTTCCAGCGCCACCCGCGAACAGAACGCATTGCCGCCGTGCGTGCTGCCCATTGAGCCGGGACTCAGGGCATCCATAATCCGGGACTCGGCCACGACGGCAGAGAGCGGGACGGAGCTGGAGATTCCTTTGCCCAGGCAGAGGATGTTGGGCACAACGTCGTAGTGCTCGTACCCGAAGAGCTTGCCGGTCCGGCCGAACGACGCCTGCACCTCGTCAATGATGAGCAGGATGTCGCGGTCGCGGCACCACTGCGCCAGCTTCGGGAACCAGCCGGGGGGCGCCATCACTGAGCCGGCGGCGCCTTGGTAGGTCTCGGTGATGACCGCAGCCACCTTATCCTCGGTCTCCGTCTCGACGAGCCAATCCAGATAATCGGTCCCGTGCAGCCGGCACGAGTCCGGCGTGCTACCGAACGGACACCGATAGCAGTAGGGGAACGGCGCAAAGACGACGCCCGGTAGGAACGGGCCGTAGCCGCGCGTGCCGGCGCCTTGCCGACGCCCGCCGATGGTCATGGCGCCGAACGTCCGGCCGTGAAACCCGCCGTGGAAGGAGATGATCTCGTAGCGCCCCGTCGCCAGCCGCGCCATTTTGATCGCGGCTTCCGTCGTCTCGGCGCCTGTGGTCAAGATGACGGCCTTATCCAGGTTGGGCGGCGTAATCGCGACCAGCGTTTGTGCGAGCCGCACGCGCCACTCACTCGGAAAGTCGTAGCAGTTGACCACCTGGTCGGCCTGCTCTCGCATGGCCGCCACCAGCCGCGGGTGCGAGTGACCGGCGTTGGCGACCACCACCCCGGAGGTAAAGTCGAGGAAGACGTTCTCGTCGGCGTCCTCCACCCAGACGCGCTCGGCCCGCTGCCAGACGAGCGGCACTTGGTCGGTCATCGAGTGCGGCTCGTACTTCGCGGACAGGGCCAGCAGCGCTCGTCCGCGCGGGCCTGGCAGCTCCGTGCGGATCACGGGGCCTTTGAGCGCCAGTTCTGTAGCCATATTTCACCTCATTGGAGCCACTATCATCCCTCCGGCACAGGCCCTGGGGTGATAGCATCCTAGAGTGTACCTGCGGTCACGCCTCTATGCAGGGAGACCGGGGCGGCCTGCTATGGTGCCGTCACCGGTGTCATTCCGGCACCCTGTCGTCATTGCGGCGAAAGCCGCAATCCAGTGGCAGGGAGGATGGATTCCCGCGCAAGCGGGAATGATGGGGAGATGTCAATAGAACCCAGCAGGAAAGAGCGATGAGACAGACGGAGACTGCCCCCCAAATCGAACCGGGGGTCCGCTACCCGCGCACGATCCTGGGGACCGCCTGCGTGCCCTGGCGAGCAGACTGGTCCTTGGACGAGGACCTCTTTCGCGCCCAGATGCGCGGTCTGATCGGGCAGGGCATGAAGGACCTATACGTCTTCGGAACCGCCGGCGAGGGCTATGCCGTCAGCGACCGGCAGTTCGACGAGATTACGCGCGTGTTTCACGAGGAGACGCGAGCGCCGGCCGTGCGCCCGATGGTCGGGGTGATTAGCCTGTCCCTCACCACGATTATCGAGCGCATCGAGCGCGCCGCTGCGCTGGGGTTTGAGGTCTTCCAAATCTCGCTCCCCGGCTGGGGAAGCCTCAACGACCGCGAGCTACGCACGTTCTTCCGCGAGGTCTGTGGCCGATTTTCCGAGCTGCGCTTCCTCCACTACAACCTGCCGCGGGCGGGACGGGTACTCACCGCGGAAGAGTACGTCCCGCTGGCCGACGTGTACCCCAATCTCGTCGCTACCAAGTACGGCGCGGGCGAGCTGCGGACGGTGATCGGCCTGCTCACGCTGGTACCACAGGTTCGCCACTTCTTCACCGAGTTCGGCTTTGGCGCCGGCAGTCTGGTCGGTCCGTGTGGGCTGCTGGCCTCAAGCTCCACCGCCAATCTGGCCCGGATGCGCCGGTACTTCGCGGCCGGGGTCGCGCAGGACGTGGCCGTGCTCCAGAGCATGATGCGGGAGCTACGTGAAGTGGGCGCCGTGCTGCAGCAGGCCGTTGGCGCTGCGGCGCACATGGACGGCGCTTATGACAAGTTCTTCAGCAAGCTGCACCAGCCGGACTTCCCGCTGCGGCTACTCCTGCCCTATGAGAGCGCGAGCGACGCCGCCTTCGAGCAGTTTCGTGCCCAACTGGCAGCAACCCATCCGCAGTGGCTGCCCGGTGGTGCAGCGTGATCGCCTGGACGGTGGGCGCCGGTCAGTAGAGGCGCCGGGCAGCAGCCGAGTGCTGAGAGCCGAGAGGCTGTAAGCTGATTGCTCCATGCGTGTACACTACGTCTTCTCACAGCGCAAGCTGCCGCTGCTGGAGCAGTGGCGTGCCGGGCAGCAGCCCGATACGCTCCTCTTCGGCTACAACCACCTCGCCGCGTTCGGCGTGCAGGCGACCGTGTGGGAGCCGACATATCCGGCGGTGGGGCGGTGGGCGGCCCAGCAGATCGGGCGGCTCGGCCCGGACATGCTGCAGCTCCGCACGTGGCGTCGGCTGCGTCAGGCGGATGCGGCGCTGCTCATTGCCGGTTGGCCGTTGCTCCTCGTGAAGCGTCTCCGGCGCTGGCAGCGGCCACGGATGCTCTGGCTCAACATGACCCTCTCGACGCTGTCGCGCCGTCGGACGCCTTTGCAGCCCTTGCTACGTTGGGCATTGGGCGGTGCCGACGGCATTGTCTGCGTGGCGCAGGCGCAGGCGGACGACCTCGCTACGCGCCTCGGGCGACCGCACCACGAGCTGCCGGTGGTGCGGTCGGGGGTAGATGCTCGCTTCCACACAGCAGTACCGCTCGCCGACGACCGGCCGACCGGGCAGCGGCCCTTTATTCTGGCCGCCGGGCGCGATCCTGGGCGCGATTACGGCACGCTGGTCAGCGCGGCTGCCCAACTCGATGTGCCGATACGGATTGTTGCTGGCCCGACCAATGTCGCCGGGCTGCGGCTCCCGGCCAATGTCGAGTTGCTCCTCGACCAACCCCCGGCCAAACTGCGGGAGCTGTATCGCGCAGCGTCGTGCATCGCCGTACCAACCCACGGCGACGGCTGGCCGCACGGCTCCGACTGCTCCGGTACGCTGGTACTGTTGGATGCGATGGCGACGGGTCGCGCTGCCGTAGTGAGCGAGCGGCGGGCGCTTGCCGACTATATCGTGCCGGGGCGTGAGGCCTTGACGGTGCCACCAGGCGATGCGGCTGCGCTCGCGTCGGCGCTCCGGCGCTTGCTCGACGACCGGCAGTTGGCGCGTCGCGTAGGTCAAGCCGGACGAGCGGCCATTGAGTCCGGTCTGACGACCCGCCACTTTGCGGCCGGCTTGGTGCCGCTGCTGGCCGGCGAGACGCACCGACCGGCGACCGGGAGTGGGCCATGACGGCCACGAGCCGGGGGCCGGCGGTGCTGGCATTGAGCCTCGACCAGCAGCTCGCCGCACCGCCGAGCGAGGAGCGGGTCAACATCGGCGACACGCTGACGCGGCATCTCCAATACGCGGAGCGCTTGGATGGGCTGCACGTGCTGGTGCGCTCACACGCGGGAACATCGCTCCGTCGCCTCGACGACCGACTGGAGCTAGGGCCGCGGCTATGGTCGTATCCCTTTGCCGTTTCGCAGCGGTGGCGCTATCCGGCAATAGCCTATCGTCTGGGCAAGGAGCTGCTACGAGCCACACCGATTGACGTAATTACGGCGCAAGACCCGTTCCTCACCGGCTTGGTCGGCTGGTTGCTCGCGCGGCGACACGGACTGCCGTTCAACCTCCAGATACACTTCGACATCCTGGACAATCCGTACTGGCTGCTGGAGCGGCCGGTCAACCTCGCCCTGCACGTCCTGGCGCACTGGCTCGTCCGCCGCGCCGATACGGTGCGCGTTGGCACCACGCGCGAGCACCGCAAGCTGTGCGGCTACGGTCTCGCCCCGGAGCGGGTGACGGTGGCGCCCGTGCCGGTTGACCTGACCCGGTTCGTCAGCCCCAATGGCCGGCTGCTGCGGGACGCGCTGCTGGCGGGGCGCTTTACCCGTTTGGTGTTATGGGTGGCGCGGCTGGTGCCGCAGAAGGATGGGAAGACGCTGCTGAAGGCCGCCGTGCGGGTGGTCAAGGAGCGACCGCAGACCCGTTTTGTGCTGGTCGGGCAGGGGCCGCAGGAGCCGGCGCTGCGCGTCTATGCCGAGAAGCTGCGGCTCGGCGACCACGTACATTTCGCGGGCGCGGTGGACCATCAGGCGGTGGTCGCCTACTTTAGCGCCTGTGATGTCTTGGCGCTTTCTTCGCTCTATGAAGGGACGGCCTTAGTCTTGCTGGAAGCGGCAGCGGCGCAGCGTCCGGCGGTGGCAACCGACGTGGCCGGTGCGGAGGATGTTATTCAGGAGGCGCTATCCGGCTTCATCGTCCCCATCCGGAGCGACGCTGCGCTGGCGGACCGCCTCAATGTCATACTGGACAGCAGCCGGCTGGCACGGACGATGGGACGCCGTGCCCGCGACCATGTGCGGGATCGTTTCCAGCCGCAGGCGCTCTTGGAGCGGCTGATTGACCTCTGGACACGCACGGCCGGTCAGTAGCCAGTGGCTAGTGGTCAGTGGTTAGTTGACGGGGCCGGGGGTGAGGTAAGGCGTACCCCGTATCTGCGAGGAACATCTACATGCGTAGCTGGGCAAGATGGGCGCTGTGGCCGCGGCAGTATGATCGGTCGAGCCATTTCAATGAGCGGCTTCTGGCGGGGCTGGATGGGGTCGTGCTCGACATTGGCTGCGGCGCCTTCCGTGACAAGTTTGCTCTCCCACCGACCGCGCGCTACTACGGTCTCGACCTGTCCGGGCGCGCCAGTCACCTGCGGGGAGACGGCCATCGCCTGCCGGTAGCCGACGGCTGTGCCGACTGGGTACTGCTGGTGGCCGTTCTGGAGCACGTGGAGCGGCCGGAGATCGTGCTGGCCGAGGCGCGTCGGGCGTTGCGCCCCGGTGGACACGCCTACGTCGCAGTACCGTTCCTGCAGATGGAGCATGCCGCTGCCGACTACTGGCGCTGGACCGGGCAGGGCTTCCCCCGTATGCTCGCAGCGGCGGGCTTTGACATCGTGGAGATGGGCACGAACGGTGGGGTTCTCGTGCTGCTCGACTACCTGCTATGGCACGCACTGCGGCACATGAAGCGCACGAGGGCTTGGTTGGTGCTGCCAATGCTACTCGCGCTCAAGGCGCTTGTGCAGCCACTGGCTCGGCTCGACGATGGCGTTGACGACCCGCTGTTTGCGACCTCCTTTCATGCGCTGGTGACAGTGCCGGGGGAGGCCGAGCGGCAATCCGGCAATGGGTCGCGGCTTCAGTAAGGGGCAGTAATGCGCTACGCATTGCGTCCTGCCACCGCTGGCGACTACGACTTCATCTACCAGGTTAAGACCACTACCCTGAAGGAGTATATCGCCCAGACCCGGGGTTGGAATGAGGCCGACCAGCAGGCTCGCTTCGGGGCATTGTTCGATCCAGCGCAGTGGCAGATTGTGCAGCTCGACGGCTGCGACATTGGTGTATTGTGCCTAGTATGCGAGGAGGGTGGTCTTTTTCTCGCCAACATCGAGATCATGCCGCCGAACCAGAATCGAGGTATCGGCACCTGTATCATCGAAGACATCCTGGTGTCCGCGAGGCGTGACTGCCTCCCGGTGCGCTTGCAGGTCTTGAAAGTGAACCCGGCGCGGCGGCTCTATGAGCGGCTGGGATTCGTGGTCACCGGTGAGACAGACACGCACTATCTGATGAGGTGTCCGCCTGAACTCTGCACGCAATGAAGGCCAATGTCTGATCCCGGCCGTCTCCTCTACCTGGCCAATGTACGCATTCCCAGCGAGAAGGCGCACGTCTATCAGATTTTCCAGATGTGCGCTGCTTTCGCTGCGCACGGCGCCGCGGTGCGGTTGATCTACCCACGGCGCGCGAACTTGGACGAGCTACGGGACGTCGGTGATCCGGCGGCCTTCTATGGTATCCGGCGTCCCCCCGCACTCGTGGCGTTGCCGTGCCTCGATCCGGTGAGGCTCGTCACGATTGATCTCCCGGCCCTGGCAACGACGCCGCTCAATCCGGCAGCGTTTGCCGTCCAGACGGCGACCTTTGCGCTGACCGCTACCACGTATGTGCGTCGCTACAGGAACACCAGGCCGCTGGTGTACTCGCGCGACTGGCCTCTGCTGTGGCCGGTCGTCGTCGGTCCGCACCGGCCGCGGTTGGTCATCTGGGAGGCGCATGACCTCCCGCAAGGCCGCCTGGCACGCCGGGCGCTGCGCCGTCTGCTGCCGCATCTGGACGGGGTGGTGTCCATCTCGCACGGCTTGGCTCGCGAGCTGGCCGGGTGGGTCGGAAGCGGCTCTCCGCCAGTGCTCGTCGCGCCCGACGGCGTGGACTTGGAGCGTTTCACGCCGGCGTTACCCGCGGCGGCGGCCCGCCGGCGGCTCGGCCTCCCGGTGGATCGGCAGGTTGTGCTCTACGCCGGCCATCTCTACCACTGGAAAGGAGTGGACACGCTGGCCCGCGCCGCGCCGCGCCTACCGGCGTCGGCGCGTGTGGTGATCGTCGGAGGGACGCCAGCGGACCGTACACGCTTCGCCGCCTGGCTCCGCCGGGAGGGTTTAGCCGAGCGTGTGTGTCTCGCTGGCTATGTGCCGCCGACGCAGGTGCCCACCTATCTGGCTGCCGCCGATGTGCTCGTGCTGCCGAACAGCGGCTCGGTACCGATTGCCCACACTTACACGTCGCCGCTGAAGCTGTTCGAATACATGGCGGCGGAGCGGCCTATTGTCGCCTCCGACCTGCCGGCCTTGCGTGAAGTGCTGGAGCACGACAAGACCGCCTGGCTGGTGCCTCCCGATTCACCGCCGGCACTCGCCGCCGGCATCACCGCTATCCTGAAGGACCCGGCACGCGGCCGGCGTCTCGCCGCGGCCGCGGCGCTGGCGGTGCGGCGCTATACGTGGGATGAGCGGGCCGCGCGTGTGCTGAAGTGGGCACATGGGTTAGCTGCTCAGAGCAACCGTTCGTGAAGGTGGTGGGTATTCGTAGGGGCGCTCGTTGTCGACTTGGTATAACTGCAAACCCACACAATCATGCCTCGCTTTCCTAGCTCACCCGGCAACCTCGCGCTCTGCCGCTGGCTCTGTGCGCTGCCCGATCTGCATCGGCTCCGCCCCTACTGGCACACGTTGCGCCGCGTGCGGGCCGCCGCGCTACGCCAGCGGCCCGGCTGTACCGTTGGCGGCGGTGTGACGCTGCACGAGGGCTTCTACTTCACGAGCAGCTTGCGCCTCCGGCTCCATGCCGACTGCGAGATACGCGACCACGTGCGCCTCGGTATTGATGAGCCGGTCGCGGGCGCGACGAGCTTCGAGCTGGGGGAGGGCAGCATGGTGCTGTCCGACTGCCACCTCGATTGCTCCGCACCGATCCGCATTGGCGCCGGTGTTCATGTCGGCCGGCGAACGCAGATCTACACCCATGCCCACGATACGGCGCGGCGCGCTGTGCCCGTGCTGGCGGCGCCAATCCGGACGGCGCCCGTGACCATCGAGGATGATGTCATGCTCTACAGCGACGTGGTTGTGCTGCCCGGCGTCACCATCGGCCGGGGCGCCGTTGTGGCAGTGCGCGCCGTGGTGACGCGCGACGTGGCACCCTACCAGGTAGTCGGGGGTATCCCGGCGCAGCCCATCGGCGAGCGTAGCTAGGGCCGCCTGGCCAACGGCCCTACAGAACTACGGCCTCAGATACAATGCATCCGGAGACAGACAGCACTGTGACGGAGAGCCGACGGCAGCCCGCATCCCTCGTATCTCCCCGGCGCCAGCCACACTGCAAGCTGGGGCTGGCGCAGGTCTCCCCACGCCTCGGTGACGTGGCGGCCAACGTCGAGATGCATCTGGCCTACATCGAGCAGGCGCGTGACGCCGGGGTGGACTTGCTCATCTTCCCGGAGCTGTCGCTGACCGGGTATTATGTCAAAGACCTTGTCCCGGACGTGGCGTGGCGGTGCGATGACCCGGCCTGGGAGCCGCTGCTGGCGGCGAGCCACAACCTGCCGATGATTGTTGGCTTTGCCGAGGAGTCCGAGCGCCAGCAGTTCTACATCGCTGCCGCCTATTTGGAGGACGGCCGGATCAGGCACGTCCATCGTAAGGTCTATCCGGCGACCTACGGCATCTTTGACGATGGCCGCTTCTTCGGGGCCGGCGACCGCATGCGCGCCTTTGACAGTCGCTGCGGACGCGCCGCGATCTTGATTTGCGAGGACCTGTGGCACCCGGCCGCGGCCGTTATCGCCTCCTATGATGGCGCTGAGGTCTTGATCGGCATCTCCAGCTCGCCTGGCCGCGGTACGTCGGAGTCATCGCCCGATCTCGATAGTGCGCTGGCCTATGAGCGCATCGGAGAGTTCTACTCGCAGTTCTTGACCTGCTATGTTGTCCACTGCAATCGTGTCGGCTACGAGGACGGTATCAGTTTCTTCGGCGGGTCGAGTGTATTCGGGCCGGACGGGCAGCGCCTCGCCCACGGACCCTACTATGAGGAATGTCTGGTAACGGCCGAGCTATCGCCACTGCCGCTGCGCCGCCAGCGGAGCCGCCTACCCCTGTTGCGCGATGAGCGCCTAGACCTGACCTATCGTGAGCTAACCCGTATCTACCGTTCTCACTACGATCTACCATGACTAACAGCACCGAGGAAGCTGCTCCGAGCACCTTCACCGTGCCGCCGGCACTGGCAGCGCGTGCGGATCGAGGGATGCGCCTCAACGTCGAGCTGACGACGCGCCTGCTGCACGGGTTCGTGCGGGAGGAGATCGCCAAGGTCGGGTACGAGCGCGTGGTGGTGGCACTGTCCGGGGGCATTGATTCGGCGTTGACGGCCTACTTGGCGGTCGCTGCGCTGGGGCCGGACCGCGTGCGGGCGATCATGCTGCCTTATCGCACCAGCAATCCGGCCAGTCTCGGTGACGCGCATCGGGTGGTTGAAGCGCTCGACATTGACTACCGCATCTTCGAGATTACGCCGATGGTCGAAGCCTATACCGATTGGGAAGAGGAGATGACCCCCAAGCGCCGCGGCAACGTCATGGCGCGCGCGCGCATGATCGCCGTCTACGATCAATCCGAGGCGTTTGAGGCCCTCGTCGTCGGCACTAGCAACAAAACGGAGCTGTTGCTGGGCTACGGCACGCTTTGGGGCGACATGGCTAGCGCCCTCAACCCCATTGGCGACCTGTACAAAACGCAAGTGCGCCAGCTGGCGACTGCGCTCGGCGTACCCCAGGCCATTCTCGACAAGCCGCCCAGCGCCGATCTTTGGGAAGGGCAGTCGGACGAGAGCGAGCTGGGATTCACCTACGAACAGGTGGACCAGCTGCTGTACCTGCTGATAGACGAGCGGTACTCCGCCGGCGAACTGATCGCGGAGGGCCTTGATCCGGCCTTTGTCCGGCGGGTGCAGCGCCTAGTGCAAGGCTCGCAGTTCAAGCGCCAGCTGCCTCTGATCGCCAAGGTCTCGCAGCGCACGATAGACCGCGATTTCCTCTACCTACGCGATTGGGGGCGGTAGCGCCGCATGCCTCGTCTTCCTCGCATCACCGGCGACGAGTGCTTGCGAGCACTGCGTCGTAGTGGCTGGGAGGTTGTACGCACACGGGGAAGTCACCGGCAGCTCAACCATCCGGAGAAGCCCGGACGCCGAGTAACGGTACCGCTGCACGCTGGCCGGACGCTTTCACCGCGTGTGCTCAACACCATTCTCAAGCAGGCTGACATGACGGCCGACGAGTTCCGGGCGCTCCTCTAGCCGTGGGAGACGGCGGTGTATCATGTACGTGGAGAACCATATGCGCCGAGTAACCGTCGTCCTCATACCAAGCTCAGGGCATGGCAGCCCTTGGACGGTCATCCTGCCGCCCTATGGCTCGGATCGCCTGACGGCGCCATCCCGCAGCCTCGTTCTGAAGCGTGCCCAGGCTGCGCTGCCCGAACACCTGGCGGCACTCGCAGCAGCGGGCTTGGATGATCCGCCGGCCGGAGGTCCGGCAGCACTTGCTCGTGTCCAAGTCAGCCAGCCCCTACCGGCGTGCCAGAGCCGCACGGATGGTGCCAGGTGTGGCGCGGCTCTGGCAGCGCCGCCCCGCACGTATACCGTTGTGCTGGAGCCGGACGAGGAATCGGGAGCGTTTACCGTGACCGTGCCACTGCTTCCTGGCTGCATTACGGAAGGGGCTGATCGTCGGGAAGCCCTGGCAATGGCAGCCGAAGCTATCGGTCTAGTGCTGGAGCACATGGCTGCCGAGAACGAACCGCTCCCGGAAGAGACGCGGCCCCCGGAGCTAGCCACACTCACGGTGGCTAGGACCAGAGCCATGGCCTCGGCGACGGCGTGAGCGAGGTCCGCGGCATGACGTGACGCTCTCCTACACAAAAACCTACCCTTGTTGGGAGGAGGCCGGGGGTGAGGTGGGCCGGGAGCGCAGGCGTCTCGCCCGCCGCGCCCGCTTGCCGGACGGCCTGTACTATACTGGGAATACATGCGCCTGCGAGGAAGGACATGGACAACGCTACGGAAGCGCGCTCGCGCCAGGAAGTTTCCGGCAGCCGGCCGGCAGCCGCCGGCGTGTTGACGCGCGATGAGCAGGCGGCCCTGCCCCTACCAAGCCAGGCGCCGAGTATCGTGACCCGCCTGGGGCCGGTACTCCAGCGATCCCTGGCCGTTGACATCCTGCGGTCAGCCCTAGAGGCGTGCAGGATGGGGTACGCGGACGAGCTGGCGCAGACCATCCGCCAGTGGGAGCACAAAAGCCGGCTTGCTACCGCTGCCTTGTCCGAGCTGCCGCCGGCGCTCCAAGCAGACGAGGAGTTCCTGTCTATCTGGCATCGAGTGCAGCAGTACGAGTTGCTCTTCGGAACGAGCTGGCGAGACTTTCTGGCCGGCTGGGACTCCGGGGCCATTCCTGATGATATGGCTAAAAAACCCGAATTCGCGTCACTGGCTACGACCGTGGAGGCTGCGTTCAGGAATGCCAGCGCTGACACCCAACGACTGGCCCCAGGCGCTTAACGACGCCCTCCGGCCACTGTTCGGCGCGGTTGATGCCGATAGCTGCATCGCGTATTCTCAATTGATAATGAATGTACGCCTTCCAGTACCGTGGCAGCCAGCATAGGAGCAGGCTGGCTGTGGCCGAGGCAGACATGGCCTCGAAAGGGCTACAGGAGCGAACGATGGCGAGCATATCTAAGAGTGCTCTGCGAGAGAACGAGGTTGTAGTGGAGTGGCAACCGCAGACTGCGCTCGGACGGCGCCTTTGGGAGATTCGGCGGCGGATTGTAGCAACGGGCGAGCCACTGCTTTCCTGGGAAGACCTGGAACATGAGCTTGCCGAGCGACGCGGAGGAACAAAAGGTCTGGAGGGATGACCCTTACCTATATTGATTCCGGCGTCCTTATCGCGGCCTCTCGTGGGGTGGGTGATATAGCAAGGAGAGCAGTGGAAGTATTGGATGACCAGGATCGGGCCTTTGCGTCAAGTGAGTTCGTTCGCCTAGAGGTACTTCCCAAGCCTGTCTACTATGGGAGGTTATGAAGAAGCGGAGTTCTACGAGGCATTCTTTCAAGCCGTTACCCGTTGGGCAGGCGTGGACAATACGGTGAGGCAAGCCTACGACGAGGCTCGCGCTCACGGATTGGCGGCGATGGATGCTCTGCATGTTGCCGCGGCGACCGTCGTTGGCGCTGATGAACTCGTGACCACCGAGAAGCCCGGCAGATTAATTCATCGTACTAGGTCTGTACCTGTTCGCACACTCTATCCGACAGACCAAACATGGCTACTGTAGTCTTTCAGCGCGCAATAGACCGCAACTTCCTCTACCTGCGCGACTGGGGGTGGTAGCGCCTTGTCAATGTGGTGGCGTCCTCACCCCCCGGCCCCCTCTCCACCTGGTGGAGAGGGGGAGTCCGCTGGAGGCGGGCGGGGACGCGGCAATGATCGCGTAGCTCCATGAGCCATCTGTTTGTCGTTGCAACGCCCATCGGCAATCTGCGCGACATCACGCTGCGTGCCCTGGAGGTGTTGCGCTCGGTCGGTCATATCGCCGCCGAGGACACCCGTCATACGGCCAAGCTACTGCGCCACTACGAGATCGCCACGCCGCTCATCAGTTATCACGAGCACAACCGGCGCCGGCAGCTGCCGCGCATCCTGGCCTTGCTGGCTCAGGGCGACATTGCGCTGGTCAGCGATGCCGGCACGCCCGGTATCAGCGATCCTGGCGCCGAGCTGGTCACTGCCGCGGACGCCGCCGGACACGACGTTGTGCCGCTGCCCGGACCCTCGGCGTTGAGCGCGATTCTCTCCGTAGCCGGCTGCGGCGCCGGGCCGGTTCACTTTCTGGGCTTTCTGCCCCGCAAGCGTAGGGCACGCCGCGACCTCATCGAGCGCTACGCGGCCCTCCCGGGTGTCACCGTGTTCTTCGAGACACCGCACCGGCTCCAGGCGGCGCTCGCCGACATTGCTGCCGTTGCCGGGGCGCAGCGGCTCGTTGTGGGCCGCGAGCTGACCAAGCTCCACGAGGAGATCGTGCGCGGGCCGGCCGCCGCGGTCGCGGTGCAACTCGCACTCAAGCAACCGCGCGGCGAGTTTGTGCTTGTGCTGCAAGGCGCGGGAGCGGATGGTGGCCCGCCGGAGACCCGTGAGAGCGGTGAGGTGGCGCCGGAGCTCCTGCGGCGAGATGACGCGGCGCTAGCCCAGCGCTTCGCCGCGTTGTGTGACGTGCTGGGCGACCGCCGGCAGGCCCTCGTGCAGCTTGTCGCCGAGACGGGGCAGCCGCGCCGTGAGGTCTATCGCCGCCTGCACCGGGAGGAATGACGAGTGGGGCCACGCGCCCCCGGGCCCCTCTCCACTTGTGGAGAGGGGGAGTCCGGCGGCGGCACGGGAGAAGGGCGCAGCGTGCTGTAGCCCTCTACGCTGTGGACTCTGTGGCTAAACCGGCTCACTGCCGCGCCGGTACCCTCTGCTATCATCGCTTCCGATGCTCTTCGATACACACGCGCATCTCAATGCCCCGGCCTTTGCTCGTGATCTGGACCAAGTGCTGGCGCGCGCGCAGTCGAAAACGGTGTCGCAGCTGGTGGTCGTGGGCTATAATCTCGCTTCGAGTCGCCAAGCGGTGGCCCTCACCCGGCGCTATCCCGAGCGGTTGCACGCAGCCGTCGGTATTCATCCCCACGACGCCGAGCAAGCGGACGCGGCCGGCGTGGCGGCGATTCGGGCCTTGGCTGCCGAGCCGGGCGTGGTGGCCATTGGAGAAACCGGGCTAGACTACTACCGTGATTTGGCGCCGCGGGCGCAACAGCAAGCAGCCTTTGCAGCGATGCTCGATCTCGCCGAGGACCTGGCCTTGCCCGTCATCATCCATAGTCGCGCGGCGATTGCGGATGCGCTGGCTGCGGTCGAAGGGCGCCGGCTGAGGGCTGGCGGCGTGCTGCATGCGTTTGCCGGGGAGTCGAGCGACGTGGAGCAGGCGGTAGCTGCCGGATTGCTGCTCTCGTTTGCCGGGCCGCTGACCTATCGCCGCGCCGACACGCTGCGGGCCGCCGCCGCCAGAGTGCCGGCCGACTATCTTCTGGTCGAGACGGACTGTCCGTACTTGCCCCCGCAGCCGTGGCGGGGCCGGCGTAACGAGCCGGCCTACCTGCCGGCGACGGTCGAGACCCTGGCGACCGTGCGGGGCATGACCACCGCAGCGTGTACGGCCCTCGTTACCGAGAACGCCGAGCGCTTGTTCGGCAGTACCGGACGCACGGGGCAGAGGACAACAGCGTGACTACTGACGTTGCTGCTGATTCCACGCCCTTCAGCCCGGTGTTGTCGGAGCTTGATGGCGTCGAGGGTCGGCTCAACGCCGTCTCGGACGTTGACCATCCGATCTTGGGGCAGACGCTGCGGCTGATCCTCGGGCCTGGGGGCAAGCGCCTACGTCCCGCGCTGGTCCTGCTCGCCTCCGGCTGCAACGGCACGCCGCTGGACCGGCGCGAGCGTCTGGCCGTAGCGGCAGAGCTGCTGCATACGGCGACCCTCGTGCATGACGATATTCTCGATGAGAGTGCGGCCCGCCGCGGCCGGGCCACGGTCAATACGGTCTTTGGCAACTCGTTGGCCGTGCTGACCGGTGACTATCTGTTCGCCAAGGCCGCCGAATTCGTGGCGAGCCTGGATAGCCCGGCGATTATGGGCATCTTCGCGTGGGCAGTGATGGAGCTGTGCCAGGGAGAGATGCTGCCCCTGAGCCTCGACGGTGATCTGACCCTTGGGGCCGCACGTGATCCTGCTGCCAATCGTGCGCCCGGACTCACGGGTCAGCTGCGCCGCTTGGAGGCCACCTACCTGGCCAAGGTACGCAGCAAGACGGCCTCGTTGCTGGCGATGTGCTGCCAGACGGGCGCTATGCTGGATGGGGCCGACGATAGGGTGGTCTCCCGCATGCGGCAGTATGGCCTGGAGCTGGGCGTGGCCTTCCAGATCATTGACGACATTTTGGACTTGACGAGCACCGAGGAAGCGCTCGGCAAGCCGGTGGGGAGTGACCTGCTCCAAGGCACGATGACGCTGCCGATCATCTATTTCCTTGAGGCGCAACCGCAACACCCCCTCGTGGACATCCTGTTG
This sequence comes from Chloroflexota bacterium, assembly GCA_965238265.1. Classification (GTDB taxonomy): domain Bacteria; phylum Chloroflexota; class UBA11872; order UBA12225; family JAJDUF01; genus JAJDUF01. The sequence goes on from OZ250185.1 coordinate 1,462,170, forward strand.
ACCGACGGCGCGCCGACAGACGAACGCCGCGTCCGGCAGTTTGTCGCTGAGATACGGGAGTCTGAGGCCATTGACCGCGCCCGCGCGGTCGCATTCCGGTTCGGTGGCGCGGCCATGCGCTGCCTGGAGGGGCTACCGGCGAGCCAACATGGGGAAGCGCTGGCCGAGCTGGTGCGCTATGCCATCAACAGGCAGTCCTGAGCGCCGCACCCCCCGGCGCCCTCTCCATCACCGAGCGATAGAGAGGGGGAGTGCGGCGGCCGGGGGGCTGGACGGCGGCTTTCGCCGCAGTGACGAGACGGGAACCCTATTACGGCAATGAGCTGGAGCAGATGACGACCTGTCGTGCCCCTACCGATGACGACCTCCCGACCGGACAGGCGCGGGCGCAGTACGTGCGCACGCTGTTTGACGCTATCGCCCAGCGGTACGACCTCATGAACCGGTTGATGACGCTAGGGCGCGACGCTGCTTGGCGCAAGATCGCAGCGTCGGCGGTCATCGCGCCCGAAACCCGGACGGTGCTCGACGTGGGCGCCGGGACCGGCGATCTGAGCCTTGCAGTGGCCGCCGCCATGCCGGATGGTGGCCGGATCGTGGCGCTGGACTTTGCCGCGGAGATGCTCGGCGTGGCGCGTTCCAAGCTGCAACGGCGACCGGCGAGTCAGGATGACCGGTCAGCGGTGGTAGTACACCCCGTTCAAGGGGACGCGCTGGCGCTTCCGTTGCGCGCGGACGCCTGCGATGCCCTCGTCACCGCCTTTACGGTGCGGAACTTGGCCGACTTGGACCGGGCGTTGGCCGAGTTTCATCGCGTCTTGCGTCCTGAAGGTCGGCTGGCCTCTCTGGAGATTACCTCGCCGACGTTGCCCGTCTTCCGGACGCTCTTCCGGTACTATTTCCGGCACATCGTGCCGCTCGTGGGATCAGCAGTAGCCGGTTACGGCGCAGCCTACCGCTACTTACCGGCCTCGGTGCAAGCGTTTCTCAGCCGTCGCCAGCTACAACGTCGCTTCCAAGCGGCTGGCTTTGCCCATGTCACCGCCCGCCCCCTCGCGCTCGGCACCATCGCCCTCCACACAGGAACACAGGTGGCACATCCGCAGCAGCAGGCGGACCTTGTCACCGAGACGGTCCCCGCGCACGAGTGGGACGACCTGGTCCTCAGCCTGCCCGGCGCGCATCTCTTACAGTCGACGGCGTGGGCGACGGCCCGCGAGCAGTTAGGTTGGACGCCGCATCGGCTGGCGTTTCGTCGCGCCGGGCGCTTGGTAGGGACCGCGTTGGTCCTGTGCCGCCCGTTGCCGGTGCCGGGCCTCGGCCTCGGCTACGTCCCGAAAGGGCCGATCCTCGCCGAGTGGAGCGATCAGGCAGTCGGCGACGCTGCGCGGGCGCTCGCGGCCTGGGCCAGGGATCATCGCGTGCTGTGGCTCAAGCTCGATCCCGACGTTGCGGCGGACAACGGAGCCGTCGCCCGCGAGCTAGAGGCCGCCGGATTCCTTCCTGCCGAGGAGCAGGTGCAGTTGCCGGCGACGATGCTCGTGGATCTGCGCGGCAGCGAGGAGGAGCTGCTGGCGCGGATGCACCGGAAATGGCGCTACAACGTGCGGCTGGCGCAGCGACGTGGGGTGCAGGTCCGCGAGGGTGACACGGACGATCTGGCGACCTTCTACCGCCTGTATCAGGAGACAGCCGCCCGCGATCATTTTGTCATCCGGCCTTTGGATTACTACCGGGTCCTTTGGGAGCACTTGCGTCGGGAGCAGCGAGCGGTGCTGCTCTTGGCGGATGTGGCCGGCGAGACGGTAGCCGGCCTCGTTGTGTGCCGGTACGGCCGCCGGGCCTGGTTTCTCTATGGCGCCTCCGGCGCGCGCCATCGCCGCGATCAGCCCAATCACTTGTTGCAGTGGCGAGCGATGCAGTGGGCACGCGAGCATGGCTGTGCTACCTACGATATGTGGGGCGCCCCGACTGAGCTACGGGAAGATGACCCGCTGTGGGGGGTGTATCGGTTCAAGCGGGGGTTTGGCGGGCGCTATGTGCGGTGGCTGGGCGCCTACGATTACGTGCCGTACCCCCGGCTCTATCGCGCCTGGCAGGCGGCGCTGCGGCTCTACCGGCGCCTGACCATCCCCGGCGGCGCGTAGGAGCGCGGGGCGGGTGCCTCACCCCCCGGCCCCCTCTCCACCATGTGGAGAGGGGGAGTGCGGCGGTTGGACCTAACCCCCGGCCCCTTCCCTGCCAGGGAAGGGGAGTCAGTGTGGCGCCCGGCAGCCCCTTCCCTATCAGGGAGGGGGTTGGGGGTAGGTGTGCTCCTATGAGCACTGGGCGCGGCTACGTACCCTGCAGGAGGGCGAGGCGGTCGTAGTCCAGGCCGGCGTTCGGATCGGCAGCCGTCGCCGCGGCGAAGTCGCCCCAAGGGTCTACCAAGCCGAACCCCAGCCCCTTGTAGGTCCAGTACGACCAGCTGAGTCCGTGGGCTTTGAAGAGCGTCAGCACGGAGCGCAGCCAAGTCAACTGGCTGCGCCGTGACGCTCGACACGAGGCCCCAAAGGAAGCGACGTAGATCGGCCGGTCGTAGATCTCTTGAAACGCCAGGACCGGATCGAGCGCCGCCGCCAGCGCGGCGCGGTCCCAGCGTCGGCCCACCTCGGCGCGCAGACGCTCACCAGCGGCCCCATCCGGATGCGCCGCTGGCGTCGGGGCGCTCCCGGGATAGGGTACGGCCTCATGATACGCGCCGCCAAGCTCGCCAGCCGCGAGCTGTTGGTGGGTGAAAAGCACCGGCTCGTAGAAGTGACAGGCGTACAGGGTATTGGGGTCGCGTGTCGGGCGCAAGGAGTCAAACCCGGCGGGGCGGCCGCCGTCCGCGCCGCTGACCACCACGGTATGCCGGGTATCCACCGCGCGGATGGCCTCCGTGATGGCGCGGGCCGTCCGGTTCCAGGCGGCGGCGGTGATCCCGGTCGGCCGGTGAACCAAATCATACGCCAGGGAGGTCTCCGGACGGCTGGCGTAACGGTCGGCGACTGCGCCCCAGAGCGCGGCGAGCCGTTGCCGGTCGTCCTCCTGGTGTAGTGAGCCGCGGTGCAGCGCAATGAAGCACTGCAAGCCGGCCCGCTCACACCAAGCCACGAGCCGATCCACTGCCGCCACGCCCGGCTCGCGCAGCGCCGCCCGTTCCGCGTCCCAGAGGAGACGCGCTGCGACGGGTGCGCGCACGTGGTTGAGCTGCCACGTGGCGATCCGCCGGATGTCGGCCTCGCTGATGAAGGAAGCGATGTGCGCGGGTGCCAGCGAAGACTGCGACAACCAGCCGGCGAGGTTGATTCCTTGCCAACGTGCCCTGGACATCGGTCTACCACATTGTAGCGGCGCGGCAGGTGGCGGCAGCGACCGCTACGGGCCGGCGTTGCCGCGGAGGCTAGCGGCCGGTATCGAGTGCCTCGTTCGTATGGGTTAACCCGCTTCCGAGCCGGGGCGGTACCGGTGCCTTCGCACCCCGCTGGCTGATACGTCTATTGCGAACGAGGCCATTCGTAGGTAAGGCTCAAGTCAGTCGCCACAGTCATGAGCCGGCGGTCGCTCGTCCAAAGGAGGGCGGGGCCGGCGAGCGCCGTGGCAGTCATATCATACATCAATGGATGGCAGATATGGTGTCTGTGTCCTATGGGGCATCGGGGCCGGAAGCGCATGCCTAGTCTATGTCCCAGCGGACGTTGACCTGGTAGGTCAGCGGTGCAAGCTGGCGTATCATGTTGCTGCGGCCGCTACTCTGCCTTCCGGCAACCCGTTAATCCGGCAAGCATCACCGCCGAGCAGAAGGTTATGGAGGGCACGTGCTCACGTGCTAAGGAGTGCCAAGAGTATGGTTGCGGCTGAACCGCGGAATCGAACCAACGGTCACGTTCTGAAGAAGGACGTGCAAACTCCCCCTGCCGACGCACCGGACGATACGGACGTTGAGGCCGCCGGGCTGCGCGGCAGTGCGTTGCTGGGCGCCTTTGTCGAAGCGCCCTCGCCCGCCGCGGGCGAGGTGGACGACGCCGGTGGGGATGAAGCGTCGAGCACAGACACTCCCCCTCCTCGGCCGGCCGCGACGCCGGGGAACGGGGCTGACGCCGGGAAGCAGTGGTACTCGGACGAAGAACTCGCACACTGGATCGCTGATAGCGCCGAGCGTGAAGGCGAGCAGAGCCTACGCAAACGGATGGGCTGGCGCTGGCTGCTGTACATGGTGACGGTGGGGCCATTTCTGCTTGTGGGCTTGGTCTTCACAGCGCTGGCCCGTGTGCTCTTACCATCGCGAGTGCCGGTGTGGGGCTTTAGGCGCCGCATAGCGGCGTTGCGCTATTTGCTGGCCGTCGGCGGCGTGGCGGGCATTGTGGTCATTGCCTTGTTTCTGGTCAACGATGGGCTGTTTTCCCGCGGTCCGGCAGCAGAGCCAGGCGTGGGTCAAGCCGTCGCGCCCCCGGCCCAACAGCGGACGGAGGCGCCCGGCGCCGGCTCGGAAGCACCGGGCACAACGGCGGCGGTAGCGCCCCCGGCGGTTCGGGAGGCCCCGGTGGCCGCGGTGCCAGCAGTGGACACGGCGGCCCAACCGCAGACGGAGGCGCCCGGCGCCGGTTCGGAAGCACCGGGCACAACGGCGGCGGTAGCGCCCCCGGCGGTTCGGGAGGCCCCGGTGGCCGCGGCGCCAGCAGTGGGCACGGCGGCTCAACCGGCAGCGGCTGCTGCGCCGGAGAATACGGTGCGCCCGCCTGCCGTTCTACCGACGGTCGTCACCTCGCCGGCCCCTGTTGCCCAACCGGCCGCCAGTCCGCCAGCGGCTACCCCGGAACCGGCGGCCGAGACCACTGCCACTGATTGGGTGATCGTAGCCAACTCCGGTGGGAGGGGCGTTTTCCTCCGCCCGGAGCCGGAGTGGGCCGCGCGGTGGCGGGCCGAGCCGGGCGCTACCCAACGCGACGGCGCCTATCCACATCACGGCAATATCGCTTGGCGGGAGGGCACGCGGCTGGAGGTGCGCGGCCCGGAGGTAACGGGAACCGGCGCGCAGCCGGGCAGTAGCGAGACGTGGGTGCCGGTGCGTGACCCGGTCGGTCGTGAAGGCTTCCTGCCCGCACGGTATCTGCAGCGTGTCGAGGCCACGGCGCTTGCCGTTCCGACCGCGGCGCCATCGGCTGGTGACACCGGACAGGCAGCCGCGCAACTCGTTGTCGTGACCGGAACCAACGGCCGCGGCGTGTTCTTGCGCCCCCGGCCGGAGTGGGCGGCGCGGTGGCCGGCCGCGGCGGGAGAGACCAAAGAGCAAGGGGCGTGGTGGCACCATGGCTGGGTGGCGTGGCTGGAAGGGACGTGGCTGGAGGTGCGCGGCCCGGAGGTAGCGGGGGCCGGTCCACAGCCGGGTAGCAGTGAGGCATGGATGCCGGTGCGTGATCCGGTCGGTCGTGAGGGCTTTGTGCCTCGGCGCTACATCGAGCCGGCCAGCTAGATCGGCTCTGCGTGTACACGCGGTCTGTCGGGGCCCTTGGCGCGTCGTCCCGACAGATAGCCCCTACTCCGATAACAGGAAGCGCTCTCCTCTCGCGTACCCCGCTCGTGCGGACATTCAGCAGTTGCAAGGAGACTCTTCGTGGTAACAGTGCGTCCTCGCCAGCGGCCACACACTCCGAGTCGTCTGCTGGATGAGCCGGTCGTCGTGGATGTTGAGCACCGGCTGGTGGCACTCGACGCTGCCCGACCGCCCGTGGCCAGGCCCCGCGCCGCCGGGGTTGACCGCGCCGCTGCTCGTTTTGCGGCGGCGGAGTTTTGGCCCATGGACGATCCGGCCGAGCGGGTTGGGCCGGATGGTCAGGCGTGGCACGCTGCCTCGTTAGGCGAGTGGGAAGCAGCCGGAGTGGCGCTTGGTGATGGCCCTGCGGGTCCTGAGGTGATCTCCGGCGCGATCCGTAGCCGTCCGGTGTCTCGTCTGCGTCGCCGGAAGCCGGCCCGCCGCCGGACGGGCACAGATTCGTTAGCCTGGTCTGAAGCGGTGCCTCCGGCACTGTCAGCTAGCTGGCTTACCACTGCACACTCGCGCCCACGAGCAGGACTGCGTGCGTCTGCGTCGCGCTGGTGGTGGCCCTTCTATCTCCTGCTGTGCGGGCCATTCCTGCTGGCGTTCACCCTCGTCCGGCGGTCACGTGTCCGCCAACGCACGGCCGGCGCGCTCGGCCGCACGGCCATACCGCGGACCCTGTTGATGCTGGCAGCGGTCACCGGGATCTTTGTGACGGTCGCCGCGTCGGCCGAGCTCCTGCATGGCAACCGCACCGCGGCGCCGGCTCAAGTGCAGCCGACCGCTACCGGATCGGGGTCCGGCACAGGCGAGGTGGCTGAGACGCAGCCGCCAAGCGAGGCCGTCCCCACGCAAGTTGCGAGCGCAGTGCCCGTAGGAGCGAGGGTCCTGGTCGCCAACACCGATGGCCAGGGCCTGTACCTGCGGCGCCGACCGGACTGGGTGAGCAAGTGGGTGGCGTGGAGTGAGGGCACGAACCTCCAAGTGCTTGCGGCCGGGGTGAGCGGTACGGGAGCACCGAGCGCAAGCGGCGCGGCATGGTTGCAGGTGCGAGACCCGGATGGTCGGGTTGGCTATGTCCCCGAGCAGTACGTGGCGCTGGCCCCCTCGCCCTAACCCCACGTCCTATCGAAAACCTGTCTTGCGGACCTCGCGTTTGAGGCCTCGTCGCATCTTCCGTCGGACTACCCCGTGCTATAGTCGCAGGTCACTCATATGTGGGATGCTTGCTAAACGGGAAGAAACAACGGCTGATAGGAGATGAGAGGGAGCATGCGTGCAACCGCTTCACCTTTGCTCATTGTCCCCGGGAGAAAGCTCGTAGTCGCTTTGCTCGGCATGGCCGCGTTGGCCGCGCTGGCCTGGGGGCTGGTCGCTGCCGGGGGCGGCGGCGACTCTGCCACGAGTGCTGCGGATGTAGTTCACTACGAGGTGTCCATCACCAATCTGACACGCGGTCAGCCGCTGTCGCCCATCTTCATGACTACGCACATGAAGGACGCGGGACAGCTCTACACGTTGGGGCAGCCCGCGGGCGTTGATCTGGCGGCCTTGGCCGAGGACGCCGACGCATCCGGCCTCCTGGGAGCCTGGAACCCGGCAACGAACGCGCTCGTCAGCGAGGCGCAGCTCGTCACCAGTGACATCGGGCCGATCCTGCCGGGCCGGCCGGTCACGGCTACGGTCACGGTCCAGGGCCAGGCGCGGTATCTCTCCCTGGCGAGCATGTTGGTGAACACCAACGATGGCTTTGTCGGCGCGAACAGTGTTGAGCTTTACAACCGCCGGATGACCCTGGTCGGCTACGACGCGGGCAGCGAGGCCAACAGTGAGGACTGCGCCTTCATCCCCGGCCCGGCCTGCGGCAACCACCGGCACGACGACACCGCGGCAGCCGAGGGCTATGTTCATGTCCACGCGGGTGTCCACGCACGACTGGCGCAACCCGGTGGCCGTCTTGGTGATTAAGCGCCTGCCCAGACCGCCGGCCTGCACGGACGACAACCGCGTGTTCAACGTCGGCTTCTACGCCTTTTTTGAGCCGGTGAGTTACAGCGCCGACGAAAATCCGGCCGCCGCCGGCTTCCATGTCCACCGTGGCTATGAAGCGGATCTGTTGACCGCTCTCGAAGCCCTGGAAGGTGCGGGACTGTCTTTCTCGCGTCGCGGTATTGATGTGTGGCCCGGCATCTGGCTGCGGTCCGCCGGCCCGCAATACGACATTATCGGCGGCGGCATCACGATCCTCGACTCGCGCACCCGCGACGCGACGGGCCAGCAAGTGGTCGCCTTTACGTCGGGCCATATCACGTTTCGCCAGTCGTTGCTGGTGCGTGCCGCAGACGCGGAGCGCTTGGCCACGCATGACGACCTGACCAGCGACGTGCGCGTCGGCGCGCTGGCCGGCACGACCGGGGAGTTCCGCCTGCTAGAGCTGACAGGCCTCGTGGATGCCAATGGCGTGCTGGCCGCCGGTACGCGCGTCGAAACGCCGCAGGGCATAGTGGTTGCCGATGGTAGCACGGATTACGTCATCACCGCCGCCGGCGAGTCTCCGAATCTCGCGGGGCGGCGTCACCTCCATCCCCCTTCGGAGGCTATGCCGCAAGTGGTCTACCTCGGTGACGTGGCCGGCGAAACGGAGTTGCTGGAGGCGTTGAGCACCGGCATGATAGACGCGCTCGCCAGAGGAGAGACCGGCAACCGTGACGCTTCCCATGCTGCCGGCGGCGCCTTCGTGGTCACCGCCCTCGATGACGCGGTTGAGTTCGGCGGCTTTACGCTGGCCGTAGAAGATGCGTACTTGGCTGCTTGCCTCGACGAGAAGATCAACTGGCTGACGGATAACCGACGCATCGGCTATGGAGAGTGGGTAGAAGACCCCTCCGTATTCATCAAACGCGCAGAACTGTGGAACCGGGAAGGGTAGGGGTACCCCAGCGTTGCTTTCATAGACCGGCACGAGGTCACAGGCCACGACAAGCGTAGTTGACCGTTGGTGAGCAAGTTCACTACAATACTCTTAGCGCAGGGTGCCTCGTTGATAGGTTTCGTGAGGCGCCTGCGGCTATCCCCGTAGCTCAGTTGGACAGAGCGCTTGGCTACGAACCAAGAGGTCGGGGGTTCGAATCCCTCCGGGGATACCGTTAGAGCACGGCCCGTTGGAGCAATCCGATGGGTCGTTTTCTTTGCCCTCCACTGTGCCCCACGCTGCTCCTCTGACTGCCGGTTGCGAGGCTGTAATCGGGTCGCAACCGCCCCGGAACCTCCACGCCCCATAATGATCCCTAGCCGTACCGCCGGTCGCGGCCGGCGCTCCTCACCCCCGGCCCCCTCTCCACAAGTGGAGAGGGGGAGTCCGCCGGAGGCGGGCGGGAGATGAGGTATGGGGGCCACGACTAGCTGCTGAAGGCCCCCCTATGGCCCCCCCGCTCCGCAGGGGGAGGGTTAGGAAGGGGGCCAGGGTAGTTTTGCGCGTATGGTGCCGGCGCTGTGAGTCGCTTAAAATCGGAACCGTGGGCGGTAGTTGTGGAGGTCGGACGTGATGGCCGTTGATGTCAAGCAGATCGGGAGAGCAGTCGAAGACCACAGTCACTTCCTGAGAACGCTCACGTTTGCGCTGGAGGAGGTGATTGTCGGGCAGCAGTACATGATCGAGCGCCTGCTTGTCGGGCTGCTCACGGGCGGACACGTGCTGCTGGAAGGGGTGCCGGGATTGGCGAAGACCCTGACGGTGACAACCCTGGCGCAGGCCATCCAGGCCCAGTTTCAGCGGATTCAGTTCACGCCAGACTTGCTCCCGGCAGACCTCATCGGGACGCTGATCTATAACCCCCGGGACGGCTCCTTCACACCGAAGAAGGGGCCGATCTTTGCCCATATCGTCCTCGCGGACGAGATCAACCGCGCTCCTCCCAAGGTCCAGAGCGCCCTCCTGGAAGCGATGCAGGAAAAGCAGGTCACGCTTGGTGATGAGTCCTATGTGCTCGCGGAGCCGTTCCTCGTGCTCGCCACCCAGAATCCGATCGAGCAGGAAGGGACCTACCCGCTGCCCGAAGCCCAAGTGGATCGTTTCATGCTCAAGCTCAAGGTGACGTACCCCTCAAAACGGGAGGAGCGCCGGATACTGGATCGCATGGCCTCGACGCAGCCCAAGACGGACGTGGCGCCGGTCGTGCAGCCGGAGGACATCTTGCAGGCGCGGATGGTGGTGGACGAGATTTACGTAGACGACAGGATCAAGGACTATATCGTAGACATCGTTCAGGCCACTCGGACGCCGGGCGAGTACCGGCTCGACCTGGCCCACCTGATCGAATACGGCGCCTCGCCGCGGGCCACCATTGCGCTCACCCTCGGGGCCAAGGCGTATGCGTTCCTGCAGGGGCGCGGCTACGTCACCCCCCAGGACGTGAAAACCATCGGGCCGGACGTGCTGCGGCACCGGCTCATCCCCAGCTATGAGGCCGAGGCGGAAGAGCGGACCGCCGACGATTTGGTTAAGCAGATCTTCGACCATGTGCCCGTACCGTAGGCAGGTGACACGCCAGGTCTGCACCACCGCTGGCATTCGATTGTGCGGGCCTGGCGGTCAGGAGACCCCATGATCCCGAATGAACTCATGCGGCAGGTGCATCGTCTCAGGATTCTCACGGGGCGCGTGGTCAATGAGGTCTTTGCCGGCGAGTACGAGAGTGCCTTCAAGGGCCGCGGTATGGAGTTCGCCGAGGTGCGTGAATACCAGCCCGGCGATGAGGTACGCACCATTGACTGGAACGTGACGGCTCGCGCCGGTGCTCCGTTCGTCAAGCAGTTCGTGGAGGAGCGAGAGCTTACCGTCATGCTGGTCGTTGACCTCAGCTCCTCCGGCCGGTTCGGCTCGGTCGGGCGGCTCAAGAACGAGCTGGCGGCGGAGGTGTGCGCCGTGCTGGCCTTTGCAGCCACCAAGAGCAACGACCGGGTGGGGCTGCTCATCTTCACCGCTCAGATCGAGTTGTATATCCCGCCGAAGAAGGGTATCCGCCACGTCCTGCGGCTGATCCGCGAGCTACTCAGCTTCCAGCCGCGAGCAGCCCAGACCGACATCCCTGGCGCGTTGGACTACCTGACCAAGGTGCTCAAGAAACGGGCGGTGGTTTTCCTGGTGTCGGACTTCATCGCTACGGACTTTCACCGGCCGCTGCGGCTGGTCAGCCGCCGCCATGACCTGATCGCCGTGACCATCGAGGACCACCGCGAGCGGGAATTGCCGGATGTCGGGCTGATCGAGCTGGAGGATGCGGAGACGGGTGAAACGCTCCTGATAGATACCCGCAGCGCGCGTGTCCGCGACGAGTACCAGGCCCGCGCGCGGCGGGAGGCCAAGCAGCTCCACAGCGACCTGCGGCGGATCGGAGCCGACTCTATCGCCCTCTCCACCGGTACCTCCTACGTACACGACCTGGTTCGATTTTTCCACATGCGGGAAAGAAGACGGTAGGCGGGACGGAACGGCGCAATGGTTGCGGGGAGTGTGTCCCACGTGATGAACGTTGACTGCTTGGTGAGGCACTGGGGCCACCGGCCGCCTTGGGACCTAACCCCCGGCCCCTTCCCTGGAGGGAAGGGGCGTCTGGATTCCCGCTTTCGCGGGAATGACGAGCGGCGGACTCCCCCTCTCCACAAGTGGCGAGGAGGCGGGGGGGGTGAGGAGCGCCGGCCCGCTGCCGGTGGCGCCGGTCATGGCGTGGCTACTCATCCTCCTTGCCCTGTTCGTCGTCGGCTGTGAGGTCGGCGGGACGAGTGCGGCGGAGACACCGGCATTCGCTGTGGATCGCCCGTTCGAGCGCGGGCCGCTCACGGTCCAGGTCCGCCTCGACAAGGACACCATCACCATCGCCGAGTACCTGCGTCTCGTGGTGGTCACAATGCTGCAAGAGGGCTATACGCTGGATGAGCCGCAGCTCGGTCAGCAGCTCCGCGGCTGGGCCATCGGCGACTACAGGTCGGCGCCGGCCGCGCTCGACGATCAGGGCCGGCACGTAACGACGCGGGAGTACGAGCTGCAACCGTTCCTGTCGGGAAGCTATGAGATTCCGCCGTTGACCTTTAGCGTCCGCGCCCACGCCGGCCGCGGCGACGGCGCAGCACCGAGCCATTTCACGCTCACCACCGAGCGTATTCCGGTGGAGGTGACCTCGCTCCTCGACGACCAGCGCAGCGAGCTGACCGTGGGGCCGATCAAGTCGGTCGTCGCGTTGCCGTCCTCGCAGCGCACGTGGCTGTGGATCGTGGCCGGCGGCGCCGCGCTCGCCTTAGGAGCGCTGTATGTATGGCGGCGGCGGCAGCGACCGATGGCGGCGCTGCGCTACACGGCGCACGAGCTGGCCCAGGCCAAGCTGGAGCGGCTGGTCGAGCGGAACCTCGTTGAACGGGGAGAGTTGAAGGCGTTTTACCAGGAGGTGTCGCAGATTCTCCGCCAATACATCGAGGATCGGTTCGCGCTCCAGGCGCCCGAACGGACGACGGAGGAGTTTCTACGCGAGGCCAGGAGATCAGCTGTGTTCACGCTGGCCCAAGCAGACACGCTCGGGGACTTTCTCTCGCACTGCGATCAGGTGAAATTCGCCGAGCTTACCCCGACGACAGCGCAGATTCAGCGGACGCTCGACACCGCCAGGACGTTCATCGAGCAGACCAAGATCGAGGAGCGGCAGGTCGTGGTCGAGGCCGCGGCCCGAACGGCGGCGTAAGGGAGGCGTGACTGTGCGGTTTGCAACGCCCCAAGCGTTTCTGCTCCTGCCGCTGCTGTTGGTCGTCGCGTGGTTCTATCTGCGACGGGGGCGCACGGCTACCGTGCGGTTTTCGTCGCTCCGGCGAGTCAGCACTCTGGGACGCAGCCTGCGCCTCTGGGCTAGACCGCTGCTGCTGGCCCTGCGCTTGGCTGCGCTCGCCTTGCTCATCGTCGCCCTCGCCCGACCGCAGACGAGCCGGTCCGAAACGCGCGCGTCCACGGAGGGCATAGCCCTGGAAGTGGTCGTAGACCGCTCCAGCAGCATGCAAGCGGAGATGGATTTCGAGGGCGAGCGCCTGAGCCGGCTGGAGGTGGTCAAGCGGGTCTTTACCGAATTCGTCGTTGGCAACGGTGACGACCTCCCCGGCCGGCCGCACGACCTCATCGGCATGATCGCCTTTGCCCGGTTCGCCGACACGGTTGCGCCGCTGGTGCGCGCGCACGATGCCTTGGTGCAGTTTGTGCAGGGCGCCAAGATTGTCCAGCTTGAGGCAGAGGATGGGACGGCCATCGGCGATGCCCTGGCGCTCGCTGCCGCGCGCCTCAAACGGGCGGAGGAAGACATTGCCCGCTGGACGGACAGCGGCAACACCGACGCCTTCACGATCAAGAGCAAAGCGATCATCCTGCTCACCGATGGGCGCAACAATGCCGGTGACGTGACACCCGGACAGGCCGCCGCGCTGGCTCGCGATTGGGGGATCAAGGTCTATGCCATCGGGATCGGTGGCGGCGAGGAGTTCATCACCGTGCGGACTCCGTTGGGCACCGTGCGGGTGCCTACCGGCGGGATGGATGAGGCGACCTTGCGGACCGTCGCCGAGGTTTCCGGCGGTCGGTACTTCGTGGCGGCCGACGGCGACGCGCTGCGGAACGTCTATCGGGAGATTGACCGTCTGGAGAAGACGGAGATCGAGACGCTGGAGCTTTCCCAGCACGATGAAGCGTTCCTGCCCTACGCGCTGGCGGCGGGCCTCTTGCTGCTATCCGAGATCGTCCTGAGCAACACGTGGCTGCGGAGAGCGCCCTGATGCACACCTACGAATGGCTGCACGCCTTGTGGCTGCTCCTGGCGCTGGCGGCGCTCTATGCCTACGGCTTCCACCGCAAGAGCGTGGCGCTGCGGACGTTTATCCGGGAGCCGGGGCTACTCCCCGTGCTGAATGTTTCCGTCAGCCGGCCGCGACAGATCGCCAAGGCGGCGCTGGCCCTGCTGGCGCTGGGGCTGATTGCCGTTGCACTCGCGCGGCCGCGGTGGAATCCCCAGCCGGAGCAGCTGCAACGCTTGGGGCGCGACGTGGTGTTCGTCGTGGACGTGTCGCGCAGCATGTTGGCTGAAGACCTCGTGCCCAACCGCCTGGAGCGGGCCAAGCTGGCCATCGCGGACGTGCTGGACACCTTGGAAGGGGACCGCGTGGGGCTGATTGCGTTCGCCGGTACTGCCGTTGTGAAAAGTCCGCTCACGTTGGACTACAGCTTCATGCGCCTGGCGCTCCGAGACCTCGCCCCGGAGAGTGTCTCCCGCGGCGGCACGCTTATCGGCGATGCCATTCGCGTCGCCTTGAACGAGGTCTTCGACGACAAGGAGCGCGAGTTCAAGGACATCATCCTCATCACCGACGGAGAAGATCACGAGAGCTTTCCCATCCAGGCCGCCGAGCGGGCCGGTGAGACGGGGGTGCGGATCATCGCCATCGGCCTCGGTGACGAGGACGACGGCAGACGGATTCCCATCACGGACGAGGCCGGCCGGCGGACCTTCCTGACCTATAAGGGCGAGGAGGTCCGGACCAAGCTGGACGGCGAGACACTACGCAAGATCGCTCTTGCTTCACGCGATGGGCAATACCTCAACGTCGCCACCGGCAACATCAACCTGGACCAGGTGTATGAGCAGTTTGTCAAAGCGGCGGAACGGCGTGAGCTTGAGTCGACATCGGTGGTTCGCTACGACGAGCGGTACCAAGTCTTCCTGCTGCTGGCCCTGGCGCTCTTGGTGGGAGAGGCACTCATCCGTGAACGTAAGAAGACCTAGTGCCATTGTGCTCCTCATGGTGCTGTGTTTGGCATCGTTAGTGCTTGCGTGTGCTTCCCCAAGCCTGCCCTCGGCTGGGCCAGGGGATGAGGTCGGCCGGGGCAATGCGCTCTACGACCGGCAGAACTACGCGGCGGCGCTGGAGGCCTATACCGAGGCGGCGGCCCAGCTCCCGGAGTCGCCGGAGGTGGCCTTCAACCAGGGCGTCGCTCACTATGCCTTGGGAGACTATGGCGAGGCGGAGCGGCTCTTCCGGCAGGTAGACCGGACCGCGCGGAATCCTGAGCTGGTGGCTGCCGCCCGGTACAACCTCGGCAACAGTAAGTTCCAGCAAGGCATCGCGCAGCGCGAGAGCGACGTGCAGCAGGCGCTCTCCGCGCTGCAAGCAAGCGTGGCGTTCTATCAGGGGGCGCTGGAGCTTACACCGCAGGACCGCGAGGCCGCCCGCAATATCGAGGTGGTCAGGCTCATCATCAAGGACATCCTCGATCAACTCCAGGAGCAGCAGCAGGAGCAGCAAGCGGAGAGCGAGGTGGTCGAGCAGCTTAGGGACTTACAGCAGCGACAGGAAGACGCGGCGGCCCAGTCGGCGCAACTGGCGGCCGAGCCGCCGCCGGACACCGCGTTGTCGGAGGCGCTGCGGCAGCTCCGGCAGGAGCAGCAGCAGATCACCACGGAAACCGCCGCCGCCGCGCAACGGCTCAACGAGCAACGGCTCAACGAGCAGGCAGCGTCGGCGCAACCGTCGGGAACGCCAGCGCCATCAGGAACACCGGGGCCATCAGAAACGCCGACCGCCGGCGATGAGCGCCGCCAAGAGGCCCTCCAAAAGCTGCAAGACGCGCAGAGCCAGCAAGAGCGGGCCGCGGACCGGCTGGAGGGGCAGCAGCCGCGGTCAGCCGCCACCCACCAGCGCGCCGCGGCCGAGGACATCGCAGCCGCACTGCGGGCGCTGCGCGATCCCAACGACGCGGGGACGGCCGGCGCTCCGCAGGAGCAGCCTCAGCAGAAGGCAGATGCCCAGCAGGCGTCGGGGCAGCCTCAGCAACAGGAGTCCAACCCGCAGGAGCAGGACGAGCAGCGGCGGGATGCTACGGCGGCGCAAATCTTGGCTAAAGAACGGCGGGATCGGGCGGCGCGCGAGCAACTACAACGCGAGCTACAGCGCGTGCAGCCGGTAGAGAAGGATTGGTGAGCGGCCCGATGCGACTACTGACGGCTACCGTAGCAACCGTGCTGCTCTTGCTGGCGCTGGCCGCCGTGGCCGCCGGCGCAGAGCCTGTTACCGTGCGGGCGGTGGTCGAGGCCGACCGGGTTTTTGCCGGCGAGCGTTTTGTCTATCAAGTGCTTGTCGAGGGTGCCACGCCGCAGCTTGAGCCGCAGTTGCCGGCGCTCGATGCCTTCGAGGTTGCCTATGAAGGTGGCCAAGATGTGTCGTCGCACTCGATCTCCATTGTCAACGGTCGCACGACCGAGACCGTCACCAAGCGGTTTTACTTCCAATATCGGCTGACGGCCCTCCGGCCCGGCCAGCACACCATTCCCGCGGCGACGTTGACGATAGACGGCCAGCAGTACCGGACGCAGCCTATCGCCATCACCGTTGTCCAGCCGACCGAGCATCAAGACTTCAAACTCCGACTGGCGCTGGAGAAAGAGCAGGTGTACGTCGGTGAGCCGGTGCGGCTCCGGCTCACGTGGTACCTGCGGCAGGTTCAGAATGTGCGGGAGTTTGCGCTATCCATGCCGTTAGCTGGCGTGTTCGCGGCTGCCAATACGTCTGCGCCGGCCGGAGCGCAGCAAGGCCTCCGCAGCGGGGAGTATCTGGCCGTGGACTTCCTCGGTAGCGAGGTCCTGGTGCGTAGGGGGCAGGGCACGCTGGACGGGGAGCAGTTCACGACGCTGACGCTGGAGAAGGTCCTGATTCCGCAGGAGCCGGGGCATTTTCGGCTCGGCCCGGCAGCCGTGGACCTGAACGTCGTGACAGGCCGAGCACCGAGCCGCAGTCTCTTCGACGATTTCTTCTCCGGAAGCTCGCTTTTCCGGAACACACCGTTCGGCCGCGAGGTGACACGCAAACTGGTGGTCCCCTCCAATGAGCTGAACCTGGAGGTCCTGCCCCTGCCGGAGCCGCGCCCGCCTAGCTTTACGGGGCTGGTCGGCGCCTATAGCATCGAGACGGCGGCGGCGCCGACTGAGGTCAACGTCGGCGATCCGATCACACTCACTATCCGCATTCGCGGCCCGGAGCCGCTCGGCAGTATCTCCGCGCCGGCCTTGCACACGCAGCAGGCCCTCGTCGAAGACTTCAAGGTGTCGGATGAGCCGGCGCCGCCGGTCGTGCAAGACGGCAGCGCCGTATTTACGCAGACCGTTCGCGCCCTCAACGACCGGGTGTCGGCAATTCCGCCGCTCGACTTGAGTTTCTTTGACGTGGACCAAGGCGTGTACCGGACGGTCCGGAGTGCTCCCATCCCGCTGGTTGTGCGCCGGACGCGCGAAGTCACCGCAGCGGACGCCATTGGTAGTGGCGCCGGTACGTCCGCGGGCGCCGAGGTGGAAACGCGCGCGGAGGGAATTGCCCACAACTACGAGGATGCCGGGGTGCTGACGGATCAGAGCGTCGGGCTGCCGGAGCGGCTGCGCCACCCGGCGTGGCTGGCCGCGCTGCTGGGGCCGCTGGCAGCCTATCTCAGCCTCGCTGCCGTACACATCGTGCGCCGGCGGTCGGGTGCAGACACCGCCGACCGTCGTCGTCGCCGGGCGCTACGCGAGGCCCGGCAAGAGCTACGCGCCACGAGCGGCGATACGTCCGCAGAGGCTACCCGCACGAGCCGAGCCGTACATGGCTACTTGGCGGCGACGTTCGACGTTCCGGTTGCCGGGCTGACCCCGGCCGAGGCCGAGCGCCTGCTGCGGGCGCGGCGCGTGCCACAGGCCGCGGCGGTGCGGGAGCTGCTGGAGCAGTGTGACGCCGCGCGGTTTGCCGGCCGCCGGCTCGACGCTGCCGGCAGGCTGCGCGACGAGGCGGAGCAACTACTCGGCGCCATTGGCCGGGGGCTAGGGGCGAGGGGCTAGGGGGCAGTGGCCTGTTCACTCGCCACTCGGAGGGGGTACGAACCATGCAGCGGCTGAAGGCAGTGCTCATCGCGGTTGTGGTCGCGCTGCTGCCGGCCGCCGGCCTCGCTGCCGAGCCGACGCTGGCGCCTGAGGCGCTCCAAGGTCTCTTCCGGGAGGCGACGGAGAAGTTCCGGCAGGCGACGAGTGTGGCGCCGGAGGACCCGGCAGCCGCCAAGCTGCTCTACCAGGAGAGCATCGTCCGGTTCGAGAAGATCATCAACGAGGGTGGTATTCGGAACGGCAAGCTCTTCTATAACCTGGCGAACGCCTACCTGCTCAAGGGTGATGTGGGGCGAGCCATCCTGAACTACCGTCGCGCCGAGCGCCTGACGCCGGAGGGCCGGAACCTGCAAGGCAACCTCGCCTTTGCACGCAGTCAGGTGCGCGACAGCATCCCCGTACAGCCTCAGCGCAGAGTGCTGGAAACGGTCTTCTTCTGGCACGACGGCTTCCCCCTGTCCCTACGCCTGGCCGTCTTTGTGATCGCCTTCGATCTGATCTGGCTGCTGGCCGGGCTGAAGCTCTTCAACCTGGTGCGGTTCTCGCTGCGCCTGCCCGTGGCGATGCTCGCCGTAGTCGCTGCGCTGTGCTGCGGCTCGGTGATCGTAGACGAGGTGGGCAGCCGGCGTGCGAACGAGGGGGTCATTGTGGCGGAGCAGGTCGTGGGCCGCAAAGGTCCCGACCCGGTGGGCTACGAGCCGAGCTTCCGCGCGCCCCTCCACACCGGCGTGGAGCTTTCCATCGTCGAGGAGCGCTCCAGTTGGTACCTGGTGCGCCTGCGCGACGACCGGGAGACCTGGCTCCCGGCCTCGGCTATCGAGCAGGTCTAGCCACGACCGAACGCTCCTTTTAGCCACAGAGAACACAGAGCGCACAGAGTAGGGGGCGCAGCCGGAGGTTGATCCTACTTGCCAAAGCAGATAGTGGCGTTGATGTAATCCCGCAGCACAGCCTTACCAGTAGCCAGATCACCGGCAAGCAGACACCGAATGCCTTCTTGCAGCAGGTGCGCCCGGAAGTCAGGGTCACGCTGGACGCGGGCTTGGATGGTTTCCTTGAAGTCTCGTGTGAGGACCATTGCTCTATGCCTCCCTGGCACCAGCGAGCGCTGGTCGGTAGCGCTGGAGCCGGTGCCATCTAAAGACCCAGCGGAGGGGGCCGATCCAGTGTGTCGCCGGCCGCCTGTTCGTAGGCGTGGGCGGCTTGCAGCAGGCGCTCCTCGGCGAATGGTGGCCCCACGAGCTGGAGACCGGCGGGTAAGCCCTGGCTCGTGAAGCCGCACGGCACCGAGATCGCCGGGAGGCCGAGCAGGTTGAAGGGGTTGGTGAGGCGGGTGAGGACGCGCCGCACGTCCGTGGGCGGCGCCCCAGGCTGTACGCTCACCAGGCCCTCGTCAATCCTGGGAGCCGGCACCGGAACCGCGGGGAGCGCGAGGAGGTCTACGCGCTCCCACACGGCGCGCAGCTGCTCGCCGATGACCGTTCGCGCGCGCTGGGCGGTGATGTAGGCCGTCGCGGGGAGTGCCAATCCGACCTCCAAGCGCTCGCGCACGTCGTCTCCGTATTCGTCTGGGCGCGAGCGCAGCCACTTGAGGTGGACGGTGGTGGCTTCGGCGCGAATGATCGGGTCGAACACGGGGCCAAAGTCATCGAGCGCCGGCAGCGACACCGGCTCAACGCTCGGCCCGAGGCTACTCAGCGTGGAGACGGCCACTTGGACCAAGTCGCGGATTTCCGGGTACACATCGTCCCAGCCGTCTTCCTGGGGTATTCCTAGTCGTAGCCCTCTCAAGCTGTCGTCCAGCCTGGTAGCGTAGGCCGGCGCCGGCGTTCGTGACGAGGTGGGGTCGGAGGGGTCGTGACCGGCGATGGCCTCCAGCACCAGGGCGGCGTCAGCGACGGTGCGTGTCATCGGCCCGACATGGTCCAGCGACCATGCCAAGGGCAGCAGTCCGGTCCGCGGGACACGGCCGTAGGTGGGCTTCAGGCCGACAATACCGCAGAGGGCGGCGGGCAGGCGGACCGACCCGCCGGTGTCGGTGCCCAGCGAAAACCCGGTCGCGCCGGCGGCAACCGCAGCGGCCGAACCGCCACTGGAGCCGCCGGATACGTGGGCCGGCTGCCAGGGGTTGCGGACGGCGCCATAGTGCGGATTGACGCTGGTGATCCCATAGGCGAATTCGTGCAGATTTGTCCGGCCGATTCTGATGGCGCCGGCGGCCCGCAGGCGAGCCAGCACCGTCGCTTCACGTTGGGGAATCCACGCGGCCAGGATGCGCGAGCCGGCCGTGCAGCGGACACCCGGCTCGGTGAAGATGTCCTTGGGAGCATAGGGAATGCCGTGCAGGGGGCCAAGGGCCTGGCCGGCCGCGAACGCCGCTTCGGCCCGGCGGGCCGCTGCCAGCGCTTGGTCGGCGTAGAGATCGAGGTAACAGTTGAGGTGCGGCTGCACGGCTGCGCTGCGGTCGAGCGCTGCCGCGACCAGCTCGACGGGCGAGACCTGGCGGCGCGCGAGCAACTGGGCCGCCGCGGCGAGGGGGAGTGTGAGCAGATCGCGCCCGGTAGACATCAGCGGCAACCGACAGGGCTTCGACGGCTCCTACAGCACAATGTCGAGCACATAGAACAGGCGGTTGATTGTCGCTCGACCGCCATGGGAGGCCATGCTGTAAGTAAGCTCGAGGTAGAGACGCCAGTGCTCGCCGCGGGCGTACAAGAATTGCTCGGCCGGACCCAAGATGACGTAGCCGTGCTCCTTGGAGCGGCCCTCGTGCGGCTTGACGTCGAAGAGGTCGGGCAGCTCCTCATCCATCGGGCGAGCGAGCGCTTGGACGAGCTGGGCACGATCCATCTGATCCGGTGGCAGGAGCATATGCAGCCGGATCGTGCCTGTGCTCTGCACATGCTCGTAGGATGCAGTTATTCCTTGACGCACCTCACCGGAAGTCAGCTCCCTATAGGGCTTGGGTTCGAACTGCACCGCGTTGGCGTAATCTTCCTCAACCTCGCGGATGTACGCTTCGAGGCGTCGGCGGGTTTCGGCTTGCTCCCGGTTTTGGCGCTCCCGCTCGCGCTCCCGAAACTCGCGAAACGGCGCAAGCAGCTTATCCAAGAATCCAACCGCCTGTGCGGACTTGCCGGCTTCACTCATGTGCGTTCTCCCTGCGCTACCTTCCCCAGCGGTCACGCTGAGGCGATCTTGCTTGCATCTTAGCTTGCTTTCGAGTCAGCCGTCAAACGTGACCATGGGTCGAAGTTCCAAGTGGGCGCCCAGTGTTGGGCGCGTTGCCTACGCGGGCCGTGCTATGCTTGCCGGTGGCTAAGGTGAGGGGCGAGGAGGCCGCCTCAGCACGGCGAGGCGATAGCATTGTGCCGTTAGCGCGATTTCGCTGCGAAGTAGAGCACGATCCGGTCGAGTTCGGGGCGTGCCTGAGCTGTTCCCGCGCCGTCTCACCGCCGCGTGGCCGGCGCTGCCAGTTCACCTATCCACTGCTGCGGGCGCTCGCTCAGAACGACAACGGCCGCGAAGGCGTTGTGCTGTCCGCCACGGGGCTGGTCGGCTGCACGCGCCAGACCGCGCTGGAGCTGCTGGTGGACTATACGGCATATCCTCACCAACTCTACCCCCGACTGCGTGGCACGCTGATGCACGCCGGTATCGAAGCGCAGCAGGGCGATGATGAGGGCGTCATCTCCGAGCGGCGCTTTCGGCGCAGCGCCGCACCGGGCGTCGAGCTGACCGGTCAGCCGGATGAGATTGATCTGTCTCGCCAGCTCATCGTGGACTACAAGACCGTCAAGGCGCTACCGAGAAAGGTCCGCGAAGAGCATGTCTGGCAGCTCAATCTGTATCGGTGGCTGGTGCAGGACGGTCAGGACCTCGTGACCGGGGAGCCCGTAGCCTACGACATCCAGCAGCTCGGGATCGTGTACCTGGCGCCCAACGAAGTGTATAAGCGGCGCGTGCGGCTCTTGGACCTGGCGCAGGTGGGTCGCTTCGCCGCCGAGCGTGGCGCCGCCATTCTGCAGGCCCTCGACGGAGAGCCGCTGCCGCCGCGGGCGTGGAACCCGCACAGCCACCCCATCTGCCGCAGCTGGTGTCCCGTGCGTCAGCAATGCCTGGACGCCGGGGAAGATGGGACCGGCGAATACGCCTTGGACGGAGCGGCCATCCAAGAGCACACGGCACCTGGCCGCTAGACGCGCCCAGTCCGCTGCCGCTTATGGTGGCGCGCGCGGCGTTGACGCTCGCCGGGGCGCGTGGGTAGACTCCTGCCGGTTGGCCTCGGCCAATCTACTACCTCTATCGAAAGGCTCTCGACCAATGTCCACAGCAGCACCGACTACTCCCACGCCGCACGTCGCTCAACGCATTCGGGACATGGCTCCGTCGCCGACGATGGCGATGGCGGCCAAGGCTGCCGCCATCCAACAGCAGGGTCACAAGGTCCTCAACCTGACGTTAGGTGAGCCGGATTTCGACACCCCGGAGCACCTCAAGGAGGCCGCGCGCCGCGCCATCCGCGACGGCAAGACGAAGTACACGCCGGCCAGCGGTATCCCGGAGCTGAGGGAGGCGATCTGCGAGAAGTTCCGGCGTGAGAACGGTCTGGAATACCAGCCTTCCGAGGTGGTGGTCGCCGTCGGAGCCAAGCAAGTGCTCTACAACATCTGTATGGCGATCTGTGACCCGGGCGACGAGGTGCTGGTACCGATCCCGGTCTGGCAGACGTTCGTGGAGCAAGTCAAGCTCGCGGAGGGGCAGCCGATTCTGGTTGAGCTAGGCAGCGATCACCGGGTCCGCCGGGCCGACCTCGAGCCGCACGTCACCTCGCGTACCCGCGCGATCTTTCTGAACAGCCCGAACAACCCGACCGGGGTGGTCATGGACCCGGCCGAGGTGCAGGCCGTGGCCGAGCTGGCGGTCGAGCGGGGCATCTATCTGATCGGCGACGAAACCTACGAGCACTTCCTGTATGGCGATGCGACCCACGTGATGCCGGCAGCGCTCGACGAAGAAGTGAAGCGCTGGACCATCGAGGTCAGTACCGCCAGCAAGACGTATGCGATGACCGGGTGGCGGGTGGGCTATGCTGCCGGCCCGGCCGAGGTCATCGGTGCGATGGCAGCGTTGATGGGGCAGAGCACCACGCAGACGGCCTCCGTCTCGCAATGGACAGCCGTCGAGGCCCTGACCGGCCCGCAGGACTGCGTACAGGAAATGGTCGGCGAGTTCGCCAAGCGCCGAGAGTATTTCATCACCGGCCTGCAGCGGATCGGATTCGAATGCGCCTGGCCGGAGGGTGCCTTCTATGCGTATCCCCGCCTCCCGGCCGGCGAGGCATCGCTGGACTTTGCGGACCGGCTGCTCACCGAAGCGCATGTGGCCACGGTGCCAGGCGCCGATTTCTATGGCGAGGGCAACCTCCGCCTCAGCTATGCCACCAGCATGGATGTCTTGAGCGAGGCCTTGGAGCGCCTGGAGCAGTTCCTCGGCTAGGCGCTGTTGACGTTTCCCCGGTCACGACACCTACCCCCAACCCCCTCCCTGCAGGGAAGGGGGTAGAGGTCGTCGTGCTGACCGCCTGCCCTGGATGGAAGGGGCCGGGGGTTAGGTGCAATACCGGCTCCCCTACCTCCTGGCCTCCCCTGGTCTTTTCCGCATCATCAAAGCCGGTTTGCAGACACGCCCTAGAACTCCCTCAGCGCGGTCACGAGGGCTTGGATCATGTCTCGGCCGTCGCCGAAGAGCATGAGCGTGTTGTCGGCGACAAAGAGGGGGTTGGGGATGCCGGCAAACCCGGGGCTGAGGCTGCGCTTGACCACGATCACGGACTGCGCTTCGTCCACGTTGATGATGGGCATGCCGGCGATGGGCAGGGAGGGGTCCGCTTCGCGGGCCATGGGGTTGACCACGTCGTTGGCTCCGATAACCAGCGCGACGTCGGTTTGCGGGAAGGTGGGGTTAACCTCGTCCATCTCCTTCAGCTTTTCGTAGGGCACGTCCGCCTCGGCCAGCAAGACGTTCATGTGGCCCGGCATGCGCCCGGCCACCGGATGAATAGCGAAGTCCACCTCCACACCCCGGCTCTCCAGCAACAGCACGAGGTCGCTGACGACGAACTGGGCCTGGGCAGCGGCCATCCCATAGCCGGGGACGATGACCACGCGCCGGCTGCCGTCCATGAGTAGCGCCACGTCGTCCGGCGACGCCGACTTCACGCGCCCGGCATAGATGTCCTCGGTCTCTGTCGTGTCGGCTACCTCCGCGCCCACGCCGGCGAATATCACGTTGGTCAGCGAGCGGTTCATCGCCCGGCACATCAGGACGGTGAGAATGAAGCCGGCGGTGCCGACGAGGGAGCCGGCAATGATGAGCACGCTGTTGTTGAGCACCCAGCCATGCCCCGCGGCGGCCAGTCCGGAGTACGAGTTGAGTAGGGCGATCACCACCGGCATGTCGGCTCCGCCGATGGGCAGCACGAGAAAGATGCCGAGGATGGCAGCCGCGGGCACCAGGAGCCAGAACGGCACCGAGGAAGTCGGGTCCAGGATCAGCCAGACGCTCAAGCCTAAGCAGATCAACGCTAACGCCACATTGATCACATGCCGGCCGGCGATGAGGATGGGACGCTCCGGGATGAGTCCCTGGAGCTTGCCGAAGGCGATGGCGCTCCCCGTCAACGCCACACCGCCGATCAGCCCGGCGCCGACGGCGGACACGGTGAACTGGACCGATATCTCCTCGACAAATCCGCCCTTGAGCGCTTCTTCCAGCGCGGCGCCGACGGCTAGGGCCGAGGCGCCGCCGCCAAAGCCGTTGAAGATGGCGACCACCTGGGGGACGCCGGTCATGGGGATGCGATAGGCTATGACCGCCCCGATCAGCGCTCCCGACACCAGCCCCACAATGATGATCTCGAAGCTGACGATGCGCTGGTCCAGCAAGGTGACCACGATGGCCACGAGCATGCCCGCCGAGCCGAGCAGGTTGCCCCGCACCGCCCGCCGCGGGTGGGACATATCCCGCAAGCCGAGGATGAAGAGGGCCGCGGCGAGCAGGTAGCAGAGGTCTATGAGTGCCTGTGACATGCTACGCCTTCCGTCCGCGGAACATCCCCAGCATGCGGTGGGTCACCAGGAACCCGCCCACCACGTTTGCGGTTGCCATCGCTACGGCGACTACCCCCAGAATGGTGGTGAGGAGAGTGAGCTGCTGGCCGGCCGTCACCAGGGTTCCGACCAAGGTGATGCCGGAGATGGCGTTGGCCCCGGACATGAGCGGGGTGTGCAAAAGAGGCGGGACCTTGCGGATTACCTCGAAGCCCACAAAGAGCGCCAGTACGAAGATGGTCAGAGCCTTGACGAAAAGGTCCAGTTCTTCCATTAGGAGCTACTCCCTTCAGCGGTATGCACGTTTGCGGCGGGTAGTCCGAGCAGCTCGCGCACCCGGGTATTGCGGACCTCGCCCTCGTGGGTGAGGAGGGTGTCGCGAATGATCGGGTCTTCCAGGTTCAGTCGGAGCTGGCCGCCTTCAACCAGGTTGCCCAGGAAGGCGGCGATATTGTTGGCGTACATCTGGCTGGCATGGTAGGGGATGGCGGACGGGAGGTTCACGGGGCCTGAAATAGTGACACCATGGGCCTCCACCGTCTCCCGCGGCCGGGTCAGCTCGCAGTTGCCGCCCCCTTCGGCGGCCAAGTCCACCACGATAGACCCCGGACGCATCCGGGAGACCATCTCCGCGGTGATCAGCGTCGGTGCCTTGCGGCCGGGGACCGCCGCCGTGGTGATGACCACGTCGCTCTCGGCTACCACCTGGGTCATTACCTCGCGCTGGCGACGATAGAACTCCTCGCCCATGGCGCGGGCATACCCGCCTGACCCCTCGGCCCCCTCGGTCTCCAGCCCCAACTCCACGAACCTGGCGCCCAGGCTTTCGACCTGCTCTTTCACCGCCGGGCGGATGTCGTAGGCATGCACGACTGCTCCGAGGCGGCGCGAGGTGACGATAGCCTGGAGACCGGCGACGCCGGCCCCGACCACGAAAACCCGCGCCGGTGTGACGGTTCCGGCGGCGGTAATCATCATGGGGTACATCTTCGGCAGGGACTCGGCGGCCAGGAGCGCAGCCTTATAGCCGGCGATGGTGGCCATGGACGAGAGGGCGTCCATCGCCTGGGCGCGGCTAATACGCGGGACCAGCTCCAGCGCAAAGGCGGTGACACCCTTTTCCGCCAGCTCGCGGGCCGCCTCCGGTGCCCCCAGCGGATCGAGCAGCCCGATCACGACCTGACCGCCGCGCAGCCGCTCCAGGTCGGCGCGACCGGCTGCGGAGCCGGCGTCCGGCCCATGCACGTACACGAGCACGTCGGCCGAGGAGAGCAGCTCAGTCCTGTCCGGCGCGATTCGCGCTCCCTGCGCCTCGAAGGCAGAATCGGGGTAGCCGGCCTGCGCCCCGGCGCCCGGCTCCACGAGCGCCTCCAACCCGGCCTTGGCTAGGGCCGGTACCGCCGCCGGTATCAGGGCCACACGACGTTCGCCTGGATACGTCTCCGCGGGTACTCCGACGATCACCTCAACCCCCACTCGCTAGATCGGCTGCAAGACGGTCACTGCGGACCGGCGCTCGCTGCGGTGCGGGTTAGTATAAGGTAGGGCAACGTTATGAGTCTCTCTTCGCAACGGCCGCTCGTTGCTGGGCTGCCCCTCGCCGGCTACCGCGTGCTCGACCTTACCCGCGCCTTGGTCGGACCGTACTGCACCATGCTGCTCGGTGACTTGGGTGCCGATGTCATCAAGATCGAGCGCCCGGAGACCGGCGATGAAGCCCGTCACTGGGGGCCTCCCTTCTACGGTGGTGAAAGCTCTTACTTTCTCTCGATGAACCGCAACAAGCGAAGCGTGGCGCTCGACCTGAAAGACGCGACGGGGCTACGGCTCTGTCTTCAACTGGCCGCGCAGGCGGACATCGTGATCGAGAACTTTCGCCCCGGGGTCGCGGACCGGCTGGGCGTGGGGTATGAGGCGGTGCGTGCGGTGCGTCCCAACGTGGTGTATTGCTCGATTTCGGCCTACGGTCAGGACGGGCCGGACGCCTGGAAACCCGGCTACGACCTGATTATGCAAGGCGAGGCCGGTATGATGAGTGTCACCGGCCACCCGGACGGACCGCCGGTGAAAGCCGGCGTCGCGGAAACGGACATTCTCGCCGGGACCAACGCACTGGCCGCCCTGCTCGGCGCGCTCCTCGCGCGGGAGCGGGCCGAGAACGCGGGCAGTGAGCCGGCGGCGCAATACATTGACGTCGGATTGCTGGAGGGGCAGGTCTCCCTGCTCGGGTATCACCTCGTGGGCACGCTGCTCTCCGGGAAGCTGCCGGGGCGGATGGGGAATGCGTTGCCCTATATTGTGCCCTACCAGGTCTTCGAGACAGCGACGTTCGAGATCACCATAGCGGTGAACAACGACCAGCTTTGGCAGCACTTCTGCCGCGCCGTCGCGATGCCGCATCTCGCCGCCGATCCGCGCTTTGCGACGAACGGCGACCGGGTGCGCCACCGCGACCAGCTTTTGCCGGAGCTGGGAGCCTTGTTCAAGACGCAGCCGGCCGACGAGTGGCTGGCGCGGTTGGAGCGGGAAGGCGTGCCCTGTGGCCCGATCAATACGATGGACCGCGTGGCAGCGCATCCGCAGGTGCAGGCGCGCGGGCTGGTGCGCGAGCTGGGCCATCCCATCGGCCCGGTGCCTACCACCGCGCTGCCCTGGCGCTACGGCCGGCCGGCCGACTGCGGCGCTGGCCCGGACGCGCCGCCGCGACCGCCGCCGTTGCTCGGCCAGCACACCGAGGTCGTGCTGGTTGACCTCCTGGGCTGCTCGCCGCAGGTGGTGGTTGCATGGGCCGGGCAAGGTATTGTGCAGCTGGGAAGCGCGAGGGTTGATGGGGTATAAAGGGCGAGACGGTTTGGACCTAACCCCGGGCCCCTTCCCTATCAGGGAGGGGAGTGGGTGTAGGTAGACACGCCGGCCGTCCCGTAGCAGAGAGGAAACGAACGAGACACGATGGGCATGCTTGAAGGCAAGGCTGCTTTGGTCACGGGCGGCGGGCGGGGTATCGGGCGGGGCATTGCGCTGGCGCTGGCGCGAGCCGGGGCAAGCGTGGTGGTCAACGACATCGGCGCTTCACTCACGGGCGAGGGCGCCGACCATGGCCCGGCCACCCAAGTCGCTGCGGAGATCAGCGCTGCCGGCGGCGCGGCCGTTGCCAATACCGGCTCGGTCACGGACCACGCCCAGGGCCGGCAGATGGTCCAGGACTGCGTGGACCGGTTCGGCAAGATTGATATTGTGGTGCATACGGCGGGTATCCTGCGTGACCGGATGATCTTCAATCTCACCGAGGACGAGTGGGACACCGTGACAGCCGTGCATCTCAAGGGTGCGTACAACGTTATTCATCCAGCGACCCAGCACTTTCGTCAGCAGCGCTCCGGTCGCATCGTCGCCTTCTCTTCGACTTCGGCGCTCGGCGCACCTGGACAGCCCAACTACGGCGCGGCCAAGGCCGGGATTCTCGGCCTGATCTGGTCCTGCGCCAATGCGCTGACCCGCTACAACGTGACCGCCAACGCGATCATGCCGTTCGCCGACACCCGGATGATTGACACGACGCCGCGCGCGCACCAGCAGTTCGCGCAGACGGGGAAGTGGCCGAGTGAGGTGGCTGCCGGGACGGAGCGTGATCCCGACAACGTAGCGCCGCTGGTGGTGTACCTGGCCAGCGACGCGGCCCAAGCGGTCAACGGCCAGGTCTTTGGTAGCTTCGGCTACGAGGTGGCGCTGCTGGCGCAGCCGCGCTTCATCCGCGGGCTGCGGCGCGCGCGGCGCTGGGAGCCGGAAGAGCTGCGCGACGTGGCGCCGACGACGCTGGCCCGTGATCTGCAACCGCCGCCGGCGATTGGGGGCGCGTTCAGCGTGCTCGACCAGATTCCCGAGGGCGGCAGCGACGTGGCGCCTGGGGTGCAGTTCTGGGAGCTGGAGTGATCGCGCTGACGACGGTAGGACCTAACCCCCGGCCCCTTCCCTCCAGGGAGGGGGTTGGGGGTAGGTATGTATCCCGGAGCGGAACGGGCTATGGAAGCACTGACTGGGAAAGTAGCCATCGTCGGCGTGGACGAGTCCGACGAGATCGGCGTCGTGCCGCACAAGACGGCGCTTGAGCTTCACGCCGAGGCGGCGCAGAATGCCCTCGCCGACGCCGGTATCGAGAAGGATGGGGTGGACGGGCTGTTCACCGCCGGCCTGTCCACCATCGAACTCGGCGAATATCTCGGTATCCGGCCGACGTACACCGATGGGACGAACGTCGGCGGCTCGTCGTTTGTCATCCACGTCGGCCATGCCGTGAACGCCATCGCCAACGGACTCTGTCGGGTGGCGCTCATCAGTCATGGTCAGAGCGGTCGCTCTCGCCAGAGCGGCCCGCCGCCCGACCTGTACGGCCAGAACGTCGCGCAGTTCGAGGAGCCGTGGGGGCTGCCGCGACCGTTGGGCGCTTACGCGATGGCCTGCGCGCGCCACATGCACCTCTACGGCACGACGCACGAGCAGTTGGCCGAGATCGCGGTAGCGACGCGCCAATGGGCGTCGCTGAACCCAAAGGCGCTGATGCGCGATCCCCTGACCATCGCCGACGTGCTGGCGAGCCGCTGGATTAGCTGGCCGCTCCACCTGCTGGACTGCTGTCTCGTGACCGACGCGGGCGGCGCCGTGGTCCTGACGAGCAAGGAGCGGGCGCGAGATACGCTGAAGACGCCGGTTGCCGTGCTCGGTTTTGGGGAGCACCACGACCACGCGATCATCAGCCAGATGCCCGATCTGACGGCGGGGCCGGGGCAGGTATCCGGCGCCCGCGCCTTGGCCATGGCCGGCGTCGGTCATGACGACATTGACGTGGCCGAAATCTACGACAGCTTCACCTATACCGTGCTGCTCTCCCTGGAAGACTTGGGCTTCTGCCGGAAGGGCGAGGGTGGAGCCTTCGTCTCCGGCCAGCGCACCGCGCCGGGCGGCGACTTCCCGCTGAATACCCAGGGCGGCGGGCTGTCTTACACCCATCCGGGGATGTTCGGCATCTTCACGGTCATCGAGGCGGTCCGTCAGCTGCGGGGCGATTACGCCGCCGCCGGTCAAGCTGACACGCTTGGTCTGCACGATCCTATGCAATCCAATGTGGTGCAGACCAAGCAGTCACTGGCGCGACAGGTACACGACGCGCGGCTCGCGCTCGTCCACGGCACTGGCGGGGTGCTATCGGCAACCGGTACGGCGATCTTAGGTGTGTGACCGCTGCCGGCGAGCGGAGTGGAGAACGGGACACGATGAATGACAACGGATACAGCAAGCCGCTGCCGCGGCCCGACCCGGTGACGCAGCCGTTCTGGGATAGCGTCAAGGCGCATGCGATGAGCATTCAGCGGTGTAGCGCCTGCCGGCGGTACGTGTTCTATCCACGGGGGCACTGCCCGGCCTGTTTCGGCCGGGACCTGGTCTGGAGGCCGGTGAGCGGGCGGGGGGTAGTGCATGCCTTCACGATTGTCCACTATCACTCCACCCCGGCCTTTCGCGCGGATACTCCCTACGTCGTGGCCTTGATCGAGCTGGACGAGGGCGTGCGGATGATGAGCAATCTCGTGGGCGTGACCCCCGATCCGCAGCACGTACACGTCGGTCTGCCCGTTGAGGTGGTCTACGACGACGTGACGCCGGAGATAGCCTTGCCCAAGTTCCGGCCTCACCCCCGCCGGCCTCCGGTAGACTCCCCCTCTCCACCGCTTGGCGGTGGAGAGGGGGCCGGGGGGTGAGGCGCGAGACAGGTTGAACGAGATGCTGAACTATCTGGACATCGAGCTACCCGACGACGCTCGCCAGCTCCAACAGCGGGTCCGACGGTTCGTGGAAGACGAGGCGCTGCCACTGATCCCGGCCTGTTTCGAGGCGCGGCGCTTTCCGACCGAGCTGATCCCGCGGTTTGCCGAGCTGGGGCTGCTCGGCGGCATGCTACCTGTCTGCGAGACGGGCCTGACTCCGATGGCCTATGGGTTGGCTTGCCAGGAACTGGAGCGGGGCGATAGTGGCCTCCGCAGCTTCCTCTCCATTCAGAGCGCGTTGTGCATGTTCCCGATTTACACTTACGGCTCCGAGCAGCAGCAGCGGCGTTACTTGCCGGAGCTGACGCGAGGCGCCCTGATTGGCTGTTTCGGTCTGACCGAGCCGGAGCATGGCTCCGACCCTAGCGCGATGGAGCTGGCCGCGACGCCTGATGGCGATGGCTGGGTGCTCAACGGCACGAAGACGTGGATCGGGAACGGCTCGCTGGCGGATGTCGCGGTCGTGTGGGGTCGCACACCGGAGGGCATTCGCGGGTTTCTCGTCGAGCGTGATCGGCCCGGTTTCTCCACTCGCGACATCGAGGACCGGCTCTCCTTGCGCGCTGCGGCCGTCTCGGAGCTAGTCTTCACCGACTGCCGCGTGCCGGCCGACGCGCTGCTGCCGGGCGCGGTGGGGTTAGGCGCCGCCTTGCGCTGCCTCACCGAGGCCCGGTTCGGGATCATTTTCGGTGTCGTGGGTGCAGCGATGGCCTGCTACGAGACGGCGCTGGCCTACACCAAGCAGCGGGTACAGTTCGGCAAGCCCATCGCGGCGTTCCAGCTGACCCAGCAGAAACTCGTGGATATGCTGACGGGTATCACCCAAGGACAGCTACTCGCCGTGCAGCTAGGCCGGCTCAAAGCGGCTGGCCGCCTCCGCCACCAGCAGGTGAGCTTTGGCAAGCGGGCGAACGTGGCGATGGCGCTGGACGTAGCGCGGACGGCGCGATCCATGCTGGGCGCCAATGGCATTCGCCTCCACTATGGCGTGATGCGCCATGTCGTCAACTTGGAAACGGTGTATACCTACGAGGGCACGCACGAGGTACACACGCTGGCGGTAGGGCGGGATATCACGGGGGAGCAGGCGTTTGCTTGACGTGGCGCCGCACGCTGTAGCCCCTACGCGGTGCGCTCTGTGGCTCATGAAGGAGTTGGAAGGATGGCGTCGTCAATCGCCGCAGTCCAAGCGCTCATAGGGCAGGAGTTGGGCGTCAGCCCGTGGCTCACCGTCACCCAGGAGCAAGTGAACACCTTTGCTGATCTCACCAGTGACCACCAGTATATCCACGTGGACCCCGAGCGGGCGCAAGAGACGATGTTCGGCGGCACCATTGCTCACGGCTACTTCACGCTCTCCCTGGTCACGCGACTGAGCCGCGAGCGTGGTGGAGTACGGATCAATCTGCCCTGCCGTATGACTATCAACTATGGACTTAATCGGGTGCGTTTTCCGGGGCCGGTGCCGGTGGGGCAACGTATTCGGCTCCGCACCACGCTGCTCGGCGTGGAGACCATCAATCCCGGCGCCGGGCCGGCCGGCCGGCCGCAGGCCCTGCAGCTCACGTACCAGCAGGCCATGGAAGTAGAAGGCCAGGAGCGGCCCGGGATGGTCGCCGAGACGCTCACCCGCATCTACTTCTGAGTGGGGTGGCCAGTGGGCCGCACGCTCCGGAAGGGTTTTCGCCCACAGGATACACAGAGAGGAGGCACGGGATGATGCAGCAGACGGCAGCCGACCCGGCAGCGCAGGTCGTAGTCAAAGCCTGGACCGATCCCGCGTACAGAGCGCGGCTGCTGGCGGACCCTCGCGCAGCACTCATGGAGCTGGGGATTGCGTACCGCGAGGACATCGCGCTGGAGGTGTACGACAATACCGGCTCGATCCATCACGCTATCGTGTGTACGCCGTGCTCCTGCTATCCGGGATGGCTTACCGCAGCACCGGCGTACTGGAAGGCCCCGGACTACAAGGCCAAGATCAACCGCGATGCGGCCGGCACCTTGATGGAGATGGGGCTGCGCCTCGGAGAGGGCCTGGAGCTGAAGGTTATTGACACCGACCCGGCACGGCGGGCAATGGTCATTCCGCCGCATCCCGATCCCGGCGGTCGGCTCAGTGCAGCGGAACTCGCCGAGTACGTGACCAATCTCACGCTGGTGGGCCACGCGCGTTGAGCCGCGCAGACGGCATGCAGTGCCATCTGCTCCAGCCCGCCACCAGGTGTAGCGGGATCGTCTGCCTCCTCCCTCACTACCTGCTGCTCGCTGGCAACTGCTTCTTCGCGGAGCTTAGTCGGGGTACCAGAAGCCTGAAGGGGAGAGGATGCTTCCGATTCCCCACAGGGCTACGGCGATGGCAGCACCCCACCAATACCACCATTGGCGGTGAGGTGCCAACACACCATCGAGAGCGAGGGAGCCGCAAGTCAGCAACACTACCAGCCAGAAAGCCATGACGGTTCCTGATGGCAAATCGTGCAGGAAGCGTGGCCAGGTCAGTCCTGTGATGAGGACGGCACGATCAACGACTTGATGCAAGGGGAGCGGTCCCGGGGCAGCCGAACGTTGCCTCACAGCAATGAGGAGCGCTGAGACGAGGCCACCAAGAGCATCAAGTCTCGCGCGGCTCTGCACGAAAGCGACAGCGGCTCGTCCCACCAGCAGCGCCACATAGGCGGCCCACATCCAGCCGAGCGCCTGTCGGATGCAAGTGAGCACGGGCGTTGAGGTCGGCTGTTCCCACAGCGTAACATCCGGCTGGGTGCCCACCATGGCGGCCAACAGGCCGATTGCTAGGGCGGTGGCCCACGGTCGGAAACTGTGACCAGACAATATCACCCAGGAAACCATCTTTGCGCCTGCGTCAGGCCCCCGCGCAAGTCGCCAAGCACCACCCATGCCTTGAGGCCGACTACGGCCATCGGGAGGAGCCAGCGGATCAGCCGGGGTTGCCACCGCTCCCAGCGCATGAAGGCGAGGCGCCCCAGGCCTTCCGCGGCCGCGGCCGCCGCCAGATACATACTCGGATAGGTAAAGTACGCCGCACGCGGCGCGCTGCGTGTGACGGCGATTCCGAGCACAATGATCACGACCCAGGTCAGCACCCAGAGCGCAGCGTGTCGCGGCAGAAAAGCCAAGCCGGGCACGAACAGGAAGACCACCAGCGCGGCATGGGCCACGGTAATGTCCTCGATTGGGGCTTGAGCATGGCTTACTAGCCACTGCCAGTCCCAGGCGCGAGCAACAAAGACAGCCAGCAGTTGACCGGGTTCGTTGTACGACTTGACTTGCCCTAGCGCCACCGCCTGCACCACGAGCCACCAGCACGCTTGCAGCCCGATGAAGCCGGCTGTCACTAATGCGGCCCGGCGGGCGCGTGAGGTCAAGGGAAGGCCGCTGGCCCCACCGTCGAGGCCGACATAGAACAGCCACAGCAGGGCGAGCAACGGTGGCCCCAGGCTTTTCGTGGCGTCGGCGATGAAGAGTACGAGCGTGAGGGCGAGGACATGCCGGAATAGCTGGCCGGGGGCCGCCGCGCGGGGAGAGCGGCGCCTGAATACTGCGCTCCGTTGCATAGCCAGCAGCGCGACTACCACGGCGGCATAGCCGAAGGATTGCGTATCAACGTGATTGGCGAACGCGGTGAAGCCGGGGCTGAAGACCACGAAACCGGCCGCAATGAACCCGGTGGCCCGTCCGCGCTCAGGGTCCGGAATGAGCGCTCGACATAAGGCGTACATGGCCCCGGCGGCAATGAGCCAGCAGAGCCAGGTGGCCACCACCGCTGCTCGCCATAGGTCCCGCGTCCAGAGGACCAGCCACGAGACAACCGTTCCGGGGAGGAACCGCGACGCATTCTGGCTAAGGAGGAAGCCATCATCACCGCCGCGAATATGCCAGCGCTTGTCGCCTTCTGCCAGCAACGCGGACTGGGACACGTCAATCCATTCGTAATGCACGCGCACGACATTCAGGAGCACGGTACCGCCACCGCCAGTCCGGTTCTGCCAGGAGCCGTCGTCCAGCCGGGGGGCGATCTGCAGGGCGATGAGCAGTCCGGCCAGCAGCCAGAGGAGGAGCGGCCATTGGCGCTGCCGGAGCCGCACCACACCTGGCATCCATCGTGCGGCTCCGGCACGCCACCTACGCGCGAGTGGTGAGTGGCGAGCCAACCTCTCATCACTCTCCACGCTTCACTCTCCACTGGGCCGGGCGGCGAGCTGGGCGGTCATGTGATCGAGCAGACCACGTTGGGCGGCCGCGTGGGCGGCGCGCAGGCCGCTGGCAACCGCCGCTGCATCGGAGCGGCCATGCGCGATAAAGACGAGGCCGCGCACACCCAAGAGGGGCGCGCTGCCATGCTCTCGATAGTCGAGGCGGCGGGCTGCACGGCGCAACGCCGGCCGCAACACCAAGCCGGCGAGCTTGTAGTGGAGGCGGCTGCGGACGGCGCCGCGGACGATATCAAAAATGAGGGCCACCATGCCCTCGGCGACCTTCAGCACGACGTTACCGGCAAACCCATCGCAGACGACGACATCGGCAGCGCCGGCCGTAGCGTCCCGTCCCTCCACGTTGCCGACGAAGTTCAGGCCGCTCGCGGTGAGCAGCGGGAAGGTTTCCTGGACCAGCCGATTGCCCTTGCCGGCTTCCTCGCCATTGCTGAGGAGGCCCACGCGAGGGCGACGCAAGCCATACATGGTCTCCATATAGGTAGCGCCCAGGTAGGCAAAGTCAACGAGGTGGCGGGGCTGGCAGTCGGCATTGGCGCCCACATCCACAATGATTGTCTGCCCGCTCGGCAGCGGAAATACCGCGCCGACCCCGGGCCGATCCACTCCGGGGAGCGGGCGCAGCGTCAGGACTGCGGTCGTCATTGTGGCGCCGCTGTTGCCGGCTGACAGGAAGGCAGCGGCGTCACCGTCACGGACGAGCCGCAGGCCGACATGCACGGAGGACTGCCGCTGGCGGCGGGCGGCGTGAGCGGCCTGCGCGTCCATGGCGATCACATCCGGCGCGTGGACGACCGTGATGGGCAGCCGACGGGCCGGATCGTCATCGCCGCTGGCTGCTTGCAGCTCCCGCTCCACGACGGTTTCCTGCCCGACGAGGATGACCTGGAGGCCGTCGTCGCCAAATCTACGAGCCGCCAACACGGCGCCGCGCACTACCTCGCCGGGCGCATGGTCGCCGCCCATCGCATCGAGCGCTATACGCATATTCCCCCTCGCTGCTGCGGTACGTAGCGGTACGTATGGGAAGGGCGCGGCATGCTGCGCCCCTACGGCGGTACGGTGTGGATCGGATGACGGCCGCGGCGGCGGCCGCCGCTACCGCCGCCGGCGGCGCTTGCGGCCCGGACGCTTTCCGGCGCGAATCATACGCGCCAGCCGCGCGGCAAATCCCGGTGCCCGCGAGGCTGTGACCCTCCCATGTAGACGGTCTTGCTGGACAATACGACACACCGGGCCCATCTCGCACACGCCCATGCAGGCTACGGGCACAACGGACACGTTGTCCGCTATCCCTTCCTGACGCAGGGCAGCCACTACGGCGGGGAGCGCCTCACGGGCGCCGTCCTCGTTGCATCACCCACCCTGGCAGAACTGCACCGTCAAGAACGATTCCGACTGGCTCTTGCGGCGGCAGTCCGGGCAGAGGGCAGCAAACGAGCCGCCGCTTCACCCGGCTTCGCGCGTGGTGGTCGGTGCCCCACACTGGGGACACTTGGCCGGCTCATCCCAGTTGAACATGCGTAGAGCGCGTTGCACGTTGTATCGTCTCCGTCGTCGTGTTGAGTGCCGCGCGCGGCGCTATCCCAGTAGTGCCAGCCACGTGGCGCTCACCTCCCGAATTGTAGCCTCCCCAGCCCGCTTGTCCCAAGTAGTAGTCAGTGGCTAGTGTGTCTCCAGAGGACTTCGTAGGCAGGAGCATCTATTACAGACACGCCATGGTGTAGTGGTAGCCTACTACCGGAGTTGGGTCGCGACCAGGCAATGGTAGCAGCACTCAGGCGGATCGCTGCCTATACACAGAGGGAGAGGGAAGTATGGTACAGCAATTCGATCTTGTCGTCATTGGCACCGGCGTCGCCGGCGCGCCGGTTGCGACGGCCTGCCGCCAAGCCGGTTGGGAGGTGGCGCTGGTGGATGACCATCCGTATGGGGGTACGTGCGCCTTGCGGGGATGCGACCCTAAGAAGGTGCTCGTCGGCGCGGCCGACGCGGTGGACTGGGCGCGTCGTATGGCTGGCAAGGGGATCGAGCCAGGGGGAATCCGCATTGATTGGCCAGCGCTGATCCGGTTCAAGGACAGCTTCACTACACCGCGGCCGGCGGCGCGGCGCGCGGGATTCGAGCAGGCCGGCATCGCCTGCTTTGACGGGCGCGCGCGGTTTGTGCGTCCCACTGTGCTCCAGGTAGGCGATGAGGAGCTGGAGGGCCGCCATGTCGTGATCGCCACCGGCGCCAAGCCCCTGCCCTTGGGGATCGCCGGCGAAGAGCACCTTACCATTAGTGACGACTTTTTCGACCTCGAAGCGCTACCGGAGCGCGTGCTGTTCATCGGCGGCGGCTACATTTCGCTGGAGTTTGCTGGCGTCGCCGCAGCGGCCGGCGCCCAGGTGACGGTGCTCCACCGCAGCGGGCACCTGCTGCGGGGCTTCGATGAAGACCTTGCCGATCAGCTCACCGCCTATCTGCGGTCACACGGCCTCGATATCCAACTGGATACTGCCGTCTCCGGTATCGCCGAGCAGCGTGGCGGGTTTGCGGTAGCGGCCGCGACGCCCGCTGGTGCGCGCACGTTCGAGGCAGACCTGGTGGTGCATGGCGCTGGGCGCGTGCCCAACGTGGACGATATGGGGCTGGAGGAGGCGAACGTCGCGTTCGACCGCCGCGGCGTGCGGGTGAATGAGTACCTCCAGAGCGTTTCCAACCCGGCCGTGTACGCCGCGGGTGA
Organism: Chloroflexota bacterium; assembly: GCA_965238265.1. GTDB lineage: Bacteria > Chloroflexota > UBA11872 > UBA12225 > JAJDUF01 > JAJDUF01. The sequence continues at coordinate 1,499,548 of OZ250185.1, forward strand.
CGCCGCAGGTAGCCCCGGACCACCACTCACCCCATCGGGAGGCGTGGATGCCGACGTAGTGAGCGCCAACCTGCTCCAGGGCAACCATGCGACACCCGGCTACGGCGTGATCCCCACGGCGGCATTTACCAATCCGCCGCTCGCCGGTGTCGGGTTAGGCGAAGATCAGGCCCGCGCCCAGGGTCTGCGTTTCAGTACGAACTACGCCGACGCCGCGCGGTGGGCCACCGCCACCCGCATCGCCCAGCCTTGCTATGGCTACAAGGTGTTGATCGAGGAGGAGACGGACCGTATCTTGGGCGCCCATCTGCTCGGGCCGCACGCCGACGAGGTCATCAACGTGTTCGCGGTGGCGATGCAAGCCGGGATGACAGCCGCGGCGCTGAAAGAGATGCTGCTGGCGTACCCGACCACCTCCTCCGACCTCTACTACATGCTGTAGGCCGGGCGTTGGCCCCCTATGGTCCCCCCGCTGTGCAGGGGGGCGGTCTCTTCGCTCCCCTGGAGCGAGCGCCGGGAGGTGCCAGCGAGGGCCGGCGGGTTGTGCGGCTCCGGCGCGTCAACGGTACTATCCTGACCGGTGGCTGGCCAAAGCCGCACCGCATTTGGAACGATAAGATCGTGCAGCTTTGGCCTGCCAGGTGGACGAATGCTCATAATAGCGCTCTGGATTGCCGGGCTGGTCGTCGTCGGCTGGGCTGCGGCCCGGTGGGGCTGGCGCTTGGGGTCGGCCGACGTAGTGTGGGGCGTTGCCCCGGCGGTAGGTCTCGCGCTGGGCCTGGTCGCGGTAAACGCCCTAGCCTTCGTCGTACCGGCGGGGCTGGCTGCCGGCCTGAGTACCGGTCTGCTCGTGCTCGCCGCGGTCGTTTGGTGGTGGCGGCAGCGGGGTAAGGCCACGCCTGACCACGCGGCCGACGCGGAGCGTAGCTCGCCGGTGGATGCCGCCGACATACTTATCTGGCTGGTCGCCGGGCTGGCGGTCACGGCGGTCGTGGGGGCTGGCGCCTTCGCTGCGCTGCTTTACGACGAGGAGTTGCAGCACTGGCCGCTAATAGCGACCATCGCCGAGGGCAACTTCCCCCCGCGTCTGCCGTTCTGGCCCGCCTGGCCGGCGGTGTATCACTACGGCTTTGCGCTGTTGGCTGCGGCCGTCCACCACCTCAGCGGACTGCCCGTGTGGTGGGCCATTGATGTCATCACTCTGGTTGTGGCGCTGGCGGTCTTCTGGGGGGTGGCGGCCCTGCTGCGGCGCGCCGGAGCCACGATGAACCTGGCGGTCGTGGGGGCGTTCTTCGTCTTCTTCGGCGGCGGTTGGGTGCCGGGGTGGTTTGCCGAGTGGATTCCCTTTTGGCTGACCCATGCCGAGGGGCCACTGGTCGCCATGCAGTCCGAGCCGATTGTCGTGGGCATGCTGTTCAAGAGCTTTGCGCTCATCGTCCACGAGCATCCGCCCGCCCTGGGGCTGGTGTGTCTCATTGCCTATAGCCACGGCTGGCTCAGTGTGCAGCGCCGGACGAGGCAGCCGCGGGCGTGGTGGCTGGCGGCGGGTCTGCTGGTGCTCGTCGGTGCGGCAGCGGCGTTGGCCGCGACGAGCGACTTCGTGCTGCTGCTGGCGGGCACGGCGGCCGTCGTCGGTCTACGCGCCGGGTGGCTGCTCGTCGGGCGGCTGCGTCGGGCGGCGGTGACGCCGGCGAGCGGCGACGGGGGCTGGTGGGGAGTGGGGCGCGATAGCGCGCTGCTGCTGGCGACACTGGTCGTCGGATTGCTGTCCGGTGGGGCCAGCACGGACCTGTTGCTGCGAGCGCGGGGTTTGCCGCTGGGCAGTAGTCTCGGCTGGCGTAGCCCGCCGGGTTGGCCGCAGGGCACCGGGGACGCGGCGCAGCTCGCTGGCGAGTGGTGGTGGGAGCTGCTGCTGGCTGAGTTCGGCTTGCCGTTGCTGCTGCTGCCGGTGGTGGTGTGGTGGTGCTGGCGCCGGCCGACGCCGTTGAAGTCCTGGCTGCTGGCAACGGCGGTGATCGGGTTTGTCCTGCCGCTGGTGCTTCAGTATGAGCGGGACGACGCTGCTATCGCTTCGTTCAGCCGGACGGCGGGCTATCTGTGGCTGGTGCTCTGTGCGCTGACCGCCGTGGAGCTGACCCAGGGGTTACGCTGGAACCGCTTGGCCTACGCGCTGTTGGGCGTCTTCGTGCTTGGCTCGACCTATATGGGTCTCAGCTTTGCGATTTCGTTATGGTCGCCGGAGGGGCTGCAAGCGGATGCGCCCCCACTGCGCCCGGCGCAGGTGCAGCTGGCAGTGCGCGTGGACGAGCTGGTGCCCCCGTCGGTCCGGATTCTCAGCGACAACCCGCGGTGGGTGACGACGCTGGCCGGGCGCTTGGCGCCGTCCACGCTGGCGCCGCACTTCATTAACGGCGATACCGGCGACTATGCGGCGGCGATGGGGAGCCTCGACGCGGCGGCCATCGAGCGGCTCGGTGTGGCGTATCTGCACGTGTCGTCCACCCACTACGGGCGGTGGCCGCTGGCGGTGCGGGCGGCGCTCGGCGACCCGCAGCGGTTCAAGCTGCTGGCGCGGCGGGAAGTGGAGTGGCGGTGCAACCGGCTGCGGGCCAGGGAATGGGTGGCGCTGTATGGCATCGTCGGCCGTTACGAGACGGCGGGCGGGGGGCCACGCCGGGGCAGTGGCCCGACGGACCCGTCGCTGGCCTACTGGCAGCCGCGTCTGCTGTTCACGCCGCTCTGCCCATAGCGGTGGGTGGACCTACCCCCTGGCCCCCTCCCTGGCCGGCTTTTCAGCCACAGAGCACACAGAGAGCACGGAGTGGGGGTGCGGCGGGCCTCACCTTCTGACGGGCCAAAGCCGCACAGATAGTGCCAGGTGTGGTGCGGCTTTGGCCCATCACCCGCCCCCCTCTCCACCATGTGGCGAGGGGGGAATGGGCTGACAACGGTAGGTTTTCGGCGGGCCGACGTGGGGTGGGGCGCGGGAGGGGTGCTGGAGAGAGAAGCCCGTACACGCGGTGGAGCAAGACCGCGGGCGGGGCGGTACCTGGATGGCAGGATGCACTTGATGAGTGGTGGGGTTGGCGGGTAGTGGTTTGGACCTACCCCCTGACAGGCCAAAGCCGCACGGATAGTGCCAGGTGTGGTGCAGCTTTGACCTGTCACCCGGCCCCTTCCCTGGCAGGGAAGGGGAGTCCGCGCGGCGGCCGGCATTGGGCCGGTCTGTGGATTGCGGCTTGCGCCGCAATGACGAGGCGGTGGAGCGGGAGTGCGGATAGATCGGGGTGCGGGGATTGGCAGGGATGCGGGGCAAGCACCCCTGGCGCAGCCGGCGCAGGCCGGCCGGCGAGGGCGCGGTGGCGCTAGGCATGGCACGCAGACGGTCCTGACCCGGCGCCCGCGCCGTGGTGGCGAGGGGTACGTCAGGACCCGGTGCCATCAATAATGCGGCACTCAGGCGGTCATGCCCCGCCGCACGCGGCGCGGTGGGAAATCGGCCCTGACCCGGCACCTGTGGGTACCGGGCGCAGGACCAGTGGTAGTCCACCGCCCGCGGCGCGGCGGGGGGTCGCTCATGGCCCGGTGCGCGCAAGGCGGCACTCAGACAGTGCTGACCCGGCGCCCCCGCCGTCATGGCGAGGGGTACGTCAGCACCCGGTGCCCCTGAGTCGGCACTCAGACGGCCATGCCCCGCCGCGCGCTGGGCGGCGGGAGGTCTACCATGACCCGGTGCCCTCGGCTGGGTGGCTTTGCCACCGCTGGTGACTAGCATGGTGGTACGAGTCGGTCCCTGCCGGGCGGTGCCCGGTGCTCCAGGAGGGGCTTGCAACTGCCAATCCCCGTCAGTGGGGCATATCGGCGGGGGGCGGGGGAAAGACAACGGGGGGTATTTACATGGATGGACAGGATGGACAGGATGGGGGGGGGCGGCCCTCACCCCGGCCCTCTCCCACGGGGAGAGGGCCGGGGCATGGTTGGCCCCCCTATGGCCCCCCCCCGCTGTGCAGGGGGGACAGTTGCGGCGCGGCTGCTGCCGCGGCTGTTGGTAGCTTGAGCGTGTAGCAGGACAGCAGAGGCACCCTGCGCTATGAGGGGTAGCTTCATGTATTGCAGGCTGGTGGTGCTCACGGCGGCCGGAGTGATGACGTTGCTGGCTTTGTCGGGGTGATACGCAGCTGGCGTAAATGAATGGAGGTAGATACACTCCTTTCGCTATAGGGAGGTATCTCCATGAAAAGCGGCATGCTACGGTTGCTGGTCCTGGTCGTCGCTGTCTGGCTCATCGGCGGTGCTGCGCCGGTCCAGGGGCAGGGCAGCTTCGCGCACGGCGCCGTCGTCGCGCTGCAAGGCACGCCGCATCTCTGGTTCGCCGACGAACACGGCGTTTTGCATTGGGGCGGGGATACGCGCGCCTTGGCCGGCAAGCACATTGATTGGAACAACCGCGTCGAGGTGAGTTTAGAGCGGCTACACACGCTGCCGGTTGGCGATCCTTGGCTGACCGCCGGGCTGCTGAAGGACGGTGATCCCATCTACCTGGTCAAGTGGGAGAGCAACTGGGAGCAGCCGCAGCTACTGCACATCCAGTCCATCAAGGACGTGGAGTTGTTCGGGATCAACGGCAGTAACTATGGCAAGTTTGTGATCGAACGGGACGCTTGGGAGCAACGCTATGGGATTTCGGCGGCTGGCCTCCAGCGTGGCACGCTGCCGGCGGCCACCGCCGTTCCCGGTGCAGTGACGCTGTTACCACCGCCACCACCCTCGGATCGGGACGCGCTGGTGGCTTTCTACAACGCGACGGGCGGCGCAAACTGGACGAACAATACGAACTGGTTGAGTGATGCGCCACTCAACCTCTGGTACGGCGTCAAAACCGACGACAATGGCCGCGTCACCAGCCTGAGGCTCGGCGGCGCGGGCAGCGGCAACAACCTGACGGGGCCACTGCTGGCCGAGTTGGGCAACCTGACCAACCTCGAGTCTCTCAACCTCACGGCACTGTGGCTTAACGATAATAGCCTGACGGGACCGATACCGGCCGAGTTGGGCAATCTGACCAAGCTTCGGTACCTGGCCCTCGACGACAACAACCTGACGGGATCACTGCCGGCCGAGTTGGGCAATCTGACCAAGCTCAGTTCGCTGTACCTCGCCGGCAACAGCCTGGCGGGGCCGCTGCCGCAGAGTCTGACGGCCCTAACGGCGCTCAATACCTTTTACTTCCACAACACGGGGCTTTGCGCGCCAGCTGACAGCACCTTCGGGTCATGGATCCAGGGCATAGACGAAGTTCGCGGCCAATGGGGCTGTACCGCAAGCTGAGAGGGCTGCGTGCTCGGAACGGCAATGACCAGAGAGAGGAGATGCCATGACGCTATGCATAGTGGTCAAGAGTCCATCAGGTTTAGCCCTTGCTGCAGATAACCGATTCATAGTGAATGAGCAGAGTGAACGGACTTTTCCTGTTCGCGTTGACAATCCCACGCAGATTTTGCGCTTTGGTAGACACAACTACGTCGCTGCTGTTGTGTACGGACAAACGGTTCTTCCTGGCTCTACCTGTACCGCCGAGAGCTTTGTGTCGGAGTTCGCAGCGTCTCTGCAGGCCCGTATACGATCCGTTAAGGATTTTGCCTGGTTACTCTCGCGATTCTATGCCAAGCAATTCAGGGTTGCTGATTCCGGCTACACAGGTGGTGAACTGCGATGCTTTGTTGCTGGATTTGACGTAGACGATTCTTCTGGCCGCGTGTTTTGGTTCAGCATACCGAACAAGCAGCCAACGTCAATAGAGTGCAAGAAAAACGTTTCTCCTGAAGGATATGCTGCATTTTGGGGTGGAGATATGAAATTCGCGGCTTGCTTCTGGCCCTCGGGTTTGCGGGAGAAAAGTCCAGAGACTGGCCAGCAGTGGCGTCCTGCCCCCTTTTACGCTCTCGATCCGATGCTAGGACCGGAAGAGATGCCGATCCTAGAAATCATGTCCCTGCGAGGTAGTACAGACATCACTGGCAATTTTATAAGAACAGTCGGTAATGTGCGCCAACGGATGGTTGGGAGCCCTACTGTCAGCGGGCACATTGATGTTGCGACGATTACGCCTGAGTGCCTAAGTATCTTTCAGATCCCGGGGTAACCGGGAAAAAGCTCACGGTTCATCATGTCCCCCTTCCCCGCAAGCTGCTGGATTCTGGCTTTCGCAGGAATGACAGGTAGGACTTAGCGGCACTCGCGGTCACGGCGGCGGCGCTGTCCATGGTGGTGACGGAGACGGGGAGGTATGTGATGGTGTTGGCAGCGGCGTTCGAGGAGTGGCGCGAGAAGCGACGGCGGGAGCAGATCGCCAGAGCGGTCGCGGAGAGGCTGCGTGAGAACGATGCCGAGTGGGACGCCTGGAACGAACGACGGATACAGGCCGAGCAGCGCGGGGAACCGTTCGTGGAGCCGCCGCCTTCGGCGCGCCGCCGCGCCGGTGAGGCAACGACGCAGCAGTGATGGTCCCGGCCTCAGCTGGGCCTCACCCCCCGGCCCCCTCTCCACCATGTGGAGAGGGGGAGTAGGGCGGAGGGGATGACTCTGGCCCCCTATGGCCCCCCCGCGGTGCAGGGGGACGTGGATTGCGGCTTGCGCCGCAATGACGGGATCGCCGCCTAGCCTGTCTATCCTGCCGTGCCGCACACCCTGCTGCTGACACCGCACTCCCCCTGGTGGGCGTGTGCTAGAGTGTGCGTAAGGGGGCCGGGGACGATGCTCAGGGGGGCGTTGCTGCTGGTAGACGTTCAGAATGACTTCTGTCCGGGTGGGGCGTTGGCGGTGGGCAGTGGTGATGAGGTGGTGGGGCCACTGAACGAGTACATTGCCCGCTTCACCGCCGCCGGGCTGCCGGTGTTTGCGTCGCGGGACTGGCATCCGGCGCAGACGGTGCATTTTCAGTCGGGCGGTGGTCTGTGGCCGCCACATTGCGTGCAGGACACGCCGGGGGCGGCGTTTCACGCGGACTTGCAGCTGCCGGCCGACGCGATCATCGTGACGAAAGGCAACGATCCGAGCGAGGATGCCTACTCGGCCTTTCAGGGCCGGGCGGTGCGGGGGGCCGGGGCGGCGGCGGCGCTGCGGGAGCTGGGCGTCGGGCAGCTGTTCGTGGGCGGGCTGGCAACGGACTACTGCGTGCGTTCGACGGTGCTGGACGGGCTGCGGGCCGGCTTTGGCGCGACGGTGCTGCTGGACGCAATTCGGGGCGTGAACGTGGCGGCCGGGGATGCGGAGCGGGCGATTGCGGAGATGGTTGAAGCCGGCGCATCCGTGACGACGCTGGGGCGGTTGGAGCTTCTCTGAGCAGCCGGACGGATGAGTGGTCCAATGACGGGAAGCAACGGCGAGCGTGATAATGGTGGGGCGCCGCGCACCGGCCCCGAGCGGGTGATCGTGTACACGAAGCGCGGGTGTGGCTGGTGCTACGAGGTGCTCAGTCTGCTCGATAGTCGCGGGATCGGGTATGAGGAGCGCGAGGTCTACGGCAATCCGCGGTACTTCGACGAGATGGTGGAGAAGTCGGGGCAGTGGCTGGCTCCGGTCGTCGAGATAGACGGGCACCTGCTGATTGATACCGACGCCTACGAGGTCGGGCGCTACTTGGCGCAGCTTGCCGACCGGCCGGCGGCGGAGTAGGAGAGCGGGCCTTACCCTGACCTGCCAGAGCCGCACAATCCGATGGGATTTGGTGGTGCGGCTCTGGCAGGTCACCCCCCTCTCCCAGGGGGAGAGGGGGGGTGGATTGCCGCTTTCGCGGGAATGACGGATTTGAGCGGTGCAGGTGGGCGGCGGCCGGGTCGTCGCGAAGTGCTTGATGAATATGCAATGTTGTAGTATGCTCTATACATGCCGGAGACGAGTAGGCGGCGGATACAGCGGCGACTAGAGCGGGAAGGTTGGTACTTGGCACGACACGGCGCCAATCATGACCGGTACGAGCATCCTGAGCGCCAGGTCGTGATTGCGCTGCCCCGTCACCGGACCGTATCTAGCGGCGTAGCCCACGCTATTGCGCGGTCCGCGGGCTGGACGAAGTAGGAGGGAGCGATGCTGCGTTATCCAGCACTCGTTGATGGCGAAGAGGGCGCCTATGGCGTGGTCTTTCCCGATCTGCCGGGCTGTGTCGCGATGGGACACACCGTCAATGAGGCGCTACTCCATGCGGAAGAGGTACTGCGGGATTACGTGGCTGCAATGGAAAAGCATGGCTGGGAGATTGCGGCTCCGAGCGCATTTGCTGATGTGGACGCACCGCCAGGGAACATCCTCGTCTTCGTACCCTTAGTACGCCGGCCAGCCGTCGCCTGGCTCGCGCGGCGTATAGCGCAACTGGCGTAAACAGGCGCTTGTATGGCTTGGAGTGGACCGCGCGATTTATGGGAGAGCTTGCGCTGGCGCCTGGGCGGCCCGCGCAGGCTAGGCCCCGGAATTCCCACCGGGACACTCCCTGCGTGCCGGTCGCGGGTGCTCGCCATCGTGCTGCTGATCTTGGCCGGCGTCGCTCTCGTCGCGTGTGGTGAGGCGGCGGCGCCGGGCGCGGTATCCACGCAGGCGGCTGGTGGGGGCGCGGCTGTATCCACTGCCGCTGCGCCGCAGGCAACGGCCGTGCCGGGGGCGCCGGCGTTCTCGGTTGACACGCGGACGCTGGTTGCTACGCAACTTCAGGTCCCGGCGCAGTTTCAGCGGGGGCCGTTTGCCCGGCCGCGCGAGTTGCAGTTGGTCTCCGGCTTCCAGATCAGCGTTTTCGCCGCCGATCTGCCCGGTGTACGGACGGTGGCCGTGACGCCCAGCGGCGACCTGTACGCCACGCTGCCGGCGCGGGGCCGGATTGTCGGATTGCCCGACCGCAATGGCGACGGGGTAGTGGACAGCGTAGAGACAGTGGCTTCCGGCCTCGATTGCCCCTACGGCATGGTCTTTCACGAGGGCGCGCTGTACGTGGCGCTGTCTCGACAGGTCGTGCGCTACGCCTATGTGCCGGGCGAGCTGGCGGTGCGGTCGCCGGAGGTGATCGTGGACGGGCTGCCCGAATCGGGGTGCCAACCCCACCATTATCGCGGGCTGGCCATTGACGACGCCGGGATGCTCTACGTGTCCCTGGGGTCCTCGTGCAACGTGTGTATCGAGCGGGATGGGCGGCGCGGCGGGGTCATGCAGTACCGGCTGGACGGTACGGGCGGGCGGCAGTATGCCACCGGCCTTCGTAATCCCGTTGGTCTGACGATCAACCCCGCGACCGGCCGGCTGTGGACGGTAGTGAACGAGCGGGACCTGCTCGGCGACGACATCCCGCCCGACATGGTGACGACCGTGCAGGAGGGCGCGCACTATGGCTGGCCCTTCTGCTATCAGCGTGGGGACGGTGCTTGGGTGGTGGATGACCGCGTGCCGGCGCGGAACCCGACCTGCGCCGAGCTGACGGCCCCGACGGTGCCGGTGCAGGCGCATTCGGCGCCGCTGGGGCTGGCGTTCTACACCGGGGAGCAATTCCCCGCGGCCTACCGGGGCGATCTCTTCGTCGGCTACCACGGCTCGTGGAACCGGCGCCAGGCCACCGGATACAAGGTCGTCCGCATCAGGTTTATCAATGGTCAGCCGCAGCCACCGCTCGATTTCGCCCGCGGCTGGCTCGCCGGGCCGCGCGGCCCGGCTGACGCTTGGGGCCGCCCCGTCGAGCCGGTCGTCGGTGGTGACGGCAGTCTGTACGTCACCGATGACCGCACCAATGCGATCTACCGTATCAGCTATGTAGGGTAGCGCCTCCGGCTGCCAGGTGAACTATGCCGTCTCGTCAGCCCCTCATCACCCTCCTGACCGACTTCGGCAGCCGGGATAGCTACGTGGGCGTGCTGAAGGGGGTGATTGCCGGCATCTGTCCCGAGGCTGCCGTCGTGGACCTGACCCACGCGGTACCGCCGCAGGACATCCGGGCCGGCGCGTTTCATCTGCTGGTGGCCTGTCCGTACTTTCCGGCCGGCAGCATCCACCTCGCGGTCGTGGACCCCGGCGTGGGCACCGACCGCCCCTTGATTGCGGTCGAGGCCGGCGGCCACCGGTTCGTCGGGCCGGATAACGGTCTGCTCCGCTGGATCGTAGAACGGCTGGCGCCGGACACCTGGCGAGCCGTGCAGCTTACGGAGCCGCGCTATTGGCTCGCGCCGGCGAGCGAGGTCAGCCACACGTTTCATGGGCGCGACATCATGGTGCCGGTCGCTGCCCATCTCGCGGCCGGCGTGGCGCTGGACCGGCTCGGCCGCCCCCTCGGTGCGCTGGCGGGCGCGCCTTTGCCGCTGCCGACGCGGGACGGCGACCGCCTCCGGGGCGAAATCCTGCACGTGGACCACTTCGGGAACGCCATCGCCAACATCCGCCGGGAGCATCTCGCCGCGCCGGACGGCGCGCTACGTGTGAGCATCGGCGCCCACACCCTGTCCGGCCCGGTCGAGAGCTATGCCGGCGCTGCCGTCGGTGAGCCGTTGGTGATCTGGGGCAGCGCCGGCTTCCTGGAGTTGGCCATGCGCGAGGGGAACGCCGCTGCCGCCCTGAGCATCCGGCGTGGCGATCCGGTGTTCGTGCAGCTGGGTTAGGGCGCGTCTGCAAAGTACCGGCCAGCAGGGAGGAGATGGCATGAACATCATCGGCATTGACTACAGTGGGGCGAGATCGGACCGGCAGACCTGGGTGGCCGAGGGGGTTCTGGACGGTCCGATGCTGAGGCTGGAAGGCTGCCGCCGCGTGAGCCGGGAGGAACTGTCCAACCTGCTGGCCGGCGGCCCTAGCCCGGCCGTCGCTGCCCTGGACTTCCCCTTCTCGGTGCCCCACTCCTTCGCCCAATTCTGGCAGCCCGAGGCCGTCGCCATGCCCGACCTATGGCGGGCCGCCGCCGCTATGGATTTGGACAACTTTCTTGGCCTGCGTGACCAGTTCGTGGACCAGCACGGCGAACCCAGGAGGCTGGCCGAGGCCTACCATCCAGAGTCCTACTCCTCACTGCACCTGGTCAATCCCAACATGGTGCCCATGACCTTCCGGGGAATGCAGATGCTGCACCGGCTTTGGCCGTTGGGCTGCCAGGCCCCGCCCCTGCCCGGCAACGGTGCCTCTGGGGAGCCAGACCCGGCGGCACCGCTGCTGTTGGAAACGATGCCCGGGGCGGCGCTAAAGGCCCTGCGACTGCCCCACAAGGGGTACAAGAACGGCAGCAACGCATTGGCGCTGCGGAGGAGAATCTTGGACGGGCTGCTCCGGCTGCCGCTGGTTCAGGTCGCGGGGTTGGACGAGCTGCGGGAGCAGTGCCTGGTCAGCCACGATTGTTTGGACGCGGTGGTTGCCGCAGTGGTAGCGGCGTTGTGGGTGCGCGACCGTTCCCGCTTCCGGCGTCCCGCCGCCGAGGGGGAGCCAGACTTCGACCCGATGGTGATGCTGGAGGGATGGCTGTACGCCCCCGTGTTCGTGCAGTTGGATTAGGGCGTGTCTGCTAACCGGCAGGGGACCATAGGGGCCGGAACCCGGCGGCAGGGGTGGATTCCCGCGAAAGCGGGAATGACGGGGCCGGGGGTGGGGTGTGCCTCCTCGGCTCCCTCCCTCGCCCGGATGATGGATCTGGCGCGTCACCGGGGCGTAGCCCCGTATAATGCTGCCGACATTTCCGTTTACCAGGTAGGTAGTGACCCGTGCAGGTAGCGCCACTTATTCCACTTAGCTTTTTCCATGTGCTCGTGATGCTCAGTGCCGGTGGATTGCTGGCCAGTCTCGCGGCCCACCTCCGCACGCCGCTGGCGCGTGGCTACCTCCTCTTCAACGGGGCGGTCCTGCTCGTGTTCATGGCGCTCGGCCTGTGGCTGCGGTTGGCCCTGCCGCTGCCGTCCCTGCTGCCCTATGACGCGCGCGCGCCTTGGGTGTCGTATGAGCCGGGCCTGTGGGTGCTCTTCGCAGTGTTGCTGGTCGTTCATCTCCTGCTGGTGCGGGCCGAGCGGCCGCGTCTAGCTACGCGGGTCGGGCTGGCGGCCGGTGGCGTGGGGCTGGCTACCTTGGCGACCGGCGTGGCCGCGTATCTCCCGCCTGATGTCTTCTTTCTCCTGGCCCTGCTCGCCACGGCGGCGAGCACGCTGGTGCTGGGGAGCGTGTGGAGCGGCTGGATGCTGGGCCACTGGTATCTGGTGACGCCGCAGCTCTCGCCGCGGCCGTTGCTACTCATCAATACGGTCTTCGCCGCCGCGCTCGGTGTGCAGGCGCTCTTGGCACTGAGCATGGCCGCGCTGGCCTTGGTCGTGGCGCCTGCGGAGACCGGCCCGGCCGCGCTCCTGGACCGCTATAGCTGGTGGTTCGGGCTACGGGTTGGTATCGGGGTGGTGTTTCCGCTGGTACTGAGCTGGATGATCTGGCGGACGGCCCGCACCCGCTCGATGATGGCGGCCACGGGCCTGCTCTATATCGCTACGGGAGCCGTGGTGAGCGGCGAGATCATCGCCCGCGTCCTGTATTTCGCCGCTCGCGTGCCGGTATGACGCGCCAGCTTGCACAATCCGATGCTGTCGCAGACCAAGGTGGTGCAAGCTAGCTCGTCAGTAGTCCAGCCCGGCCGCAGGAAACCCCCAAGACAACTATGACTGACCTTGGTGGGCCGCTCTCCGCCGAGACCTGCCGGTCCATCGCGGCGGCCTTGGGGGCAGAGCTTGTGACCGCTCCCTACGAGTTTCGCGGCCAGCCGGTGTATGAGGTCCGTCTGGCGTTGCCCGCTGATGCCGTTGGTGTGCGCTTGGTGCTGTGGCCTGAGCTGTGTCGTGCCGACGTGTATCTTGGCGACAACCCGATCGTCTTCAAGCGCATCGAGAAGGTTGCCATTTACCCGGGGTTAGAGGTGATTTTCTGGCGATACCAGCCACGAGCCTTTCTGCTGGTCGCCCAAAATGGCAAAGTTGCCACGGCCTCCTGACACCTAGGGGACGGTCGCCTCGTTCGTTGAGCGTGATGGGAGTTGCCGCCGCGACTCGACCGCCGGTAGACTGAACTAACGTCACTGCGGTCCGGTCTCCAGACCGGTGCTGGGCATACGGAAAGGAGCGTGCGTATGAGCCAGTTGGCCGGCACGTTTGTCGGTAGCTCTCCCAGTGTCCCCCTTGATCTCACCAGCGACGAAAAGGTCGTCGGTGAAGGCTATACCTTCGAGGATGTCTTGCTTGTGCCCGGTCGCTCCGATGTGCTGCCGGCCGACGCCGACGCCGGCACTTTCCTGACCCCGCGCATTCGCTTGCAGGTGCCGATCGTGTCTGCGGCGATGGACACCGTCAGCGAAGCCCGCTTGGCGATTGCGCTCGCGCGTGAGGGCGGGATTGGCGTCATCCACCGCAACCTGCCCGTAGCGGCGCAAGCCGCCGAGGTAGATAAGGTCAAGCGCTCGGAGGCCGGCATGATCGTCGAGCCGGTCACACTTGGCCCCCGTGACCTCGTGCGCGACGCCGTCGCCGTCATGGCGAAGTACCACATCTCCGGCGTGCCCATCACCGACAATGGTCGCTTGGTCGGCATTCTGACCAACCGCGACCTGCGCTTTCAGGACGACTTGGATCAAGAAATCCGGGCGCTGATGACCCCCATGCCGCTCATCACGGCGTCCGTCGGTATTACGCTCGACGAGGCGCGGGCCATCTTGCACCGCCACCGGATCGAGAAACTGCCGATTGTGGACGCGGACGGGATGCTCAAGGGCCTGATTACGGTCAAAGACATAGATAAGAAGCTCCGTTTTCCGCATGCGACGAAGGATCGGCGCGGCCGGTTGCGCGTCGCCGCTGCGGTTGGTGTGGCCGCAGCGGGGCTGGAACGCGCGGAAGCCTTGGTCGACGCTGGCGTGGATGCGCTCGTGGTGGACGTTTCGCACGGCCATACTGCCGGTGTCATCGCGATGGTGCAGATGTTGAAGCGCCGCTACGGCGATCTCGACGTGATCGCCGGTAACGCCGCAACGGCGGCAGCGACGCGGGATTTGATTGCGGCCGGGGCCGATGCCGTCAAGGTAGGCATCGGCGCCAGCGCTATCTGCACGACGCGCGTCGTGGCGGCTGCCGGTGTACCGCAGCTTACGGCGATCATGGAATGCGCTCGTGTGGCCGGCGAGACGGGCACACCGCTGATCGCCGATGGCGGGGTCCAATACAGCGGCGACTTGGCGAAGGCTATCGCCGCCGGCGCGGATAGTGTGATGCTTGGCTCGCTGTTCGCCGGTGTCGAGGAGTCTCCTGGCGATATGGTGATCTTCCAGGGCGAGCACTTCAAAGAGTATCGCGGCATGGGATCGGTTGGCGCGATGCAATCGCGTGGCTTTGCGCGTGATCGCTACGGGCAGAACGGTGTGGTGAAGACGGTGCCGGAAGGCATCGAGGGCCGGGTGCGGTATCGGGGCAAGCTGTCCGATGTCGTCTATCAGCTCGTGGGGGGGCTGCGGGCGAGTATGCACTACGCCGGGGTCCGGACCATTCCGGAGATGAAGGCGCAGACGCGCTTCATCCGCATCAGTCCGGCCTCGCTCCGGGAGAGCCACCCCCACGATGTCGTAATCACGCGAGAAGCCCCGAATTACGCCGTCAAGACGTAGCTACAGTCGGTAGCCACGTTCTCTCGATAGTGGCGGAAGGACCGTGCTGCCGCGCCGTCGTTACGGAAGGCTGAGTGACGGCGTGTCCATTTCTTTCGGCAGCCTCGGAGCACGCAGAGTATACTGAGGCAAAACCGATAACCGGAGCACCGCAGGATCGTCCTAAGCCCTCCTGGGGGTTGTTGGCGCGAGGGACCATGTCCACGACGGCATTTACCGGTACCGACGCAGCGGAAGCGATTGGCACGGGGCGTCTGGGTCTACGTGTGCGCTTGGTGACGAGCGCGGTGCTCTTGGTGCTCCTGACAGTGGGCGGCACCGGGACCGTCAGCTGGTTTATTGCCGACCAGAAGTTGGTGCAGACTGCCAGTGACCGGCTACGTGACGCCGCCGTCACGTTTGCGTTCTTGTATGAGCAGCGTATCGAAGCCGCGCGCAGCGTCGGTCAGCAGATAGCGGAGGATGTCGTCGTCGCCATCCAGTGGCACGAGCTCGACACCGACCCGCCGGCCGGGGACGGGGTAACGATTGATCAGAAGCGGGCGGCCATCGCCCTGCTCCTGGAGCCGATTCGCGATCTCCATCCGCACTATAGTCTCGCGGTGACCGATGCCAAGGGGCATGTCGTCGCCCGTTCGGTACCGGAAGGAGCGAGTCTCCCGACGACAACGCTGTTTCACTTGCCCGGTGTCCTACACGCACTCCAGGGCGAGTCGCCCCCCCCGGCGATTGTCTATCAGACCGATGGCCTGGAAAATACCTGTGCGCTGGCCATGTCGGTAGCTATCCCGATCTTGGGCGTAGGACAAGCCCTGCTCGGTGTGGTGTACGTGGCTTATCCGCTCGACCAAGCCTTTGCCGAGCAAGTCAAAGACGACATTGGCTTGGATTTGAGTATCTATTGCTTGGACAGTCTCGCCGCCACAACCTTTCCAGGCTTGCAGCAGGCGCTGGGACAGTCGGCCGACGTGCGCGTGCGCGGTGGGGTCTTGGGTCAGGGCAAATCGAGTGAACGCCTGATCCGGGTATTCGAAGCGAACATGCTCACTCGTTACGAACCGCTGCACACCCTATCGGATAAGCGCATTGGCATGTATGCCGTCGGTGTGCCGGCCCGCACGCTGGCTGATGATCGAGCGTCGTTGCTCCGCGTCTTCTTGCCGGTGATTGGCTCCATTGCGTTGGCCGCTATTGCGGTCGGCTACGCAGTAGCTATGGGGCTTACACGCCCGCTGCGTCGTCTGACCAAGGCAGCAGAGCAGATCAGTCAGGGGGATCTGCAGACGCCTATTGCCAGCACCGGTGACGATGAAGTGGCGCTCCTGGCATGGCGGATGGAGGAAATGCGCCGCAGCTTGCAGCAAACCTACGAAAACCTGACCGAGCTGAACAAGCTCAAGGACGAATACCTCTTTAGCGTGGCGCACGAGGTGCGGACACCTCTTGCTGCGCTGCTCGCCACCGTCGAAATCCTGGCGAGCGACTACGAGCTGATGACGCCAACCGAGCTGCGCTCATCGGTCGAGCGCATCTCGCGTAGCTCGGTGCGATTGCGGACGCTGGTGGACAACGTGCTGGACGCCGGCAGTATCCGCGCGGGACGCTTCGATATTTATGTCACGCCGATCCGTCTCGACGCGGTGTTTGGGCAGGCGGTAGCGACGGTCCGTCCGCTGCTCGAAGAGCGGGGGCAGCGCGTCGTGCGCGGCATCCCGGACACGTTACCGCCGCTGTTGGCCGACCGTAATCGCCTCGTCCAGGTACTGACGAACCTGCTCACCAATGCCATCAAGTATGCGCCTGAAGGCGATGACATTGTGGTCGAGGCCTCCTGGCAGGGCGTGGTGGTGCGAATTGACGTAACTGACCACGGCGCTGGCATCCCGCTCCCCGATCAGGCGACGGTCTTCGAGCGCTATTTCCGCTCCGCCAAGCTCCCTCAGGGGTCGCCAGGCACGGGACTAGGACTGTCTATTGCCAAGGCTATCGTCGAGGCTCACGGTGGTCGCATCGGCTTGACGAGCGATGAGGGGGTAGGAACGACCGTGTGGTTCACCATCCCCGTCGCCGACATGACGACGCCCGGTCTGCACGATCAAATGGAAATCGGTGGTGCAGACCGGGCGCGTCACCCGGCCGAAGCGCCGCCCCCGCGGCGCGAAGGCGAGGCGGTCGTGCGATGAGTGTCCTCGTCGTTGACGATGATCGCGACCTGGTGGATGTCATCACCTACATCTTGCGCCGCGACGGCATCGAGGTAACGTCCGCCTTCGATGGTCAGCAAGCCTGGGAGCGCTTCCAGAGCGAGGCGCCGGAGCTCGTGGTGCTGGATATCACGATGCCCGGCATGGATGGGGTGGAGCTGCTGCACCGGATGCGGGCCGAGTCGACCGTACCGGTGGTGATGCTCACGGCCCACCAGGACGAGAAGAGCATTGTGGAGGCGCTCGACCTCGGCGCCGACGACTACATCACCAAGCCCTTCAGCCCGCGCCAGCTCGTGGCCCGCATCCGCGCGGTGCTCCGTCGTGCCAGCACGTATCAGCCGGTGAGTGCTGGGCCGGACCGCGAGCTGCGCTGTGGTGACTTGGTGCTCGATACTCACCTGCGGAGCATCACGCGCGGCGATACACAACTGCGCCTGACGCCACTGGAGTACCGCATTCTGCACTACCTGATGATAAACCGTGGTCACGTGCTGGCCAGCTCGGCCATCGTGGAGCAGGTCTGGGGTTATGCCGGCACCGGCAATGAGGACTTGGTGAAAGTCCACGTCCATCGGCTGCGGCAGAAGCTAGAGCCTGATCCGGGGAAGCCGGTCTACCTACGCACCGTCCCCGGTGTGGGGTACCGCTTGGAAGAGCCGGCCGCAGAGGCGGCTGACAAGGCAGCGGCGCGCGAGCCGCAGTGATGCTGGCCCGTTAGCGTGGTTCTGCCGCGCCAGCAACAGGGCACCGCCGCCCAGCGTTCTACTAGCAGGTGGCGCAGCGGCCGGGCTGAAGCCGGGTGGGGAGCCGGGTTGCCGGAGCGGCAATGGACACCCGCGCACGGACGCGCCCAGAGGAGAGCAGTGGGATGATCGCACCGGAGATAGCGCCCCCGGAGCTTGCTCCCGATGTCGAGCGCCGGTCGCGCCTCATTCCACGGTACCGCGTGCTCCTCCACAATGACGATTTCAACGAGATGGGCTACGTCGTCCGCGCCCTGCAGAAGTCGGTGCCCTCGTTGAGCCGAGAGGCGGCCGAGGCCATTATGCTCGAGGCGCACGAGCAGGGTGTGGCTACCGTCATCGTCTGCCTCCTGGAGCTGGCCGAGCTGTACCGGGACCGTTTGCGGACCTTCAAGCTGACCAGCACGATTGAGCGGGAGTAGCATTCTGCCGGCTATGCTGCGGCTACGCCGCTCGTTTGCTGCGCTGCGTCGTCCCACAAAGAGTCGCCGGCTCTTTGTCATCCTAGCCTACTCCTTGCTGGCGCTGCTGCTCCTCGTAGTTGGCCGAGCACTCCCCCAGAATCCCCTGGCGAGTATCGGGACAGCGCTCTTTGCGCCGGATTTCGAGGCTGTGCATGTGCGGGTCCTCCTCGATCAGGAGCAGCGTAACCCCGAACCCGCCGGCGGCTCCGCGCCATACGGTACTGACGTGCCGCGCCTGATAACCCTGACGAGCGAAAGCGAGCTCTTGGCGCGGAGAGACGAGCTTATCCGTTACATCTGGCATGATCGGGGGTTTCCACGGCAAGCGCCTACGTTGATTACAGAGAATATCATCGACTCCGACTTTAGCAGCTTGGACAATCTCAAACGTATTGATCAAATCACGATAGTGATGGCTCATGGTGTCAACTCTATTGTCTATCTCTTCCATCCTGAGCGAGGTAATCACAAGCTCATGATCTACCATCAGGGGCATCGCGGCGGGTTTCTCTTGGGCAAAGAAATGATTGCCTATTTCCTCGGGAAGGGCTACTCGGTCGCCGCCTTTGCCATGCCGCTGCTCGGTATGAACAACCGGCCGGTCGTTGACGTGCCTCGTGTTGGCAAGCTACGGCTGCACACGCACGACCATCTCCGTTACCTGGATACCGCTACGTTTTCGTCGCTCCGGTTCTTCCTCGAACCTATCGCCATCCTGCTGAATTACGTTGAGCAAGCGCATGACTTTCGGTCGGTCTCGATGACGGGAGTCTCCGGTGGGGGCTGGACCACGACGCTGTATGCCGCCGTGGACCCCCGCGTGGCCTACAGCTATCCGGTTGCCGGCACATTACCGATCTACCTAAGCTCGGAGGTGGAAATTGGGGACTACGAGGAGTCAATACCGGAGTTCTACCTCATTGCCAACTACCTGGAGTTGTATCTCCTCGGCTCCTATGGTGAAGGCCGTCGTCAGGTGCAAATACTGAACTACTCCGATCCGTGCTGCTTTGGCGGCGTCGGCTACCGCACCTATGAGGCGGTCGTGATCCAGGCGCTGGCGGCGTTGGGGCCGGGCAGCTTCCAGGTGTATCTGGATAACAGTCACAGCGACCACGCGATCTCCGAGACGGCGCGACTGGTGATCTACGGGAAGGACAACGGGCGCTAACGCGCGGCCCGCTGTCGCTGGCGGAATATCTCGTAGAGCACGACGCCGGTCGCCACCGCCAGGTTGAGCGAGTCGACGCGACCGACCATGGGCAGGCGTAGCAGGTCGTCGCACGCTGCCGCCTGGTCGACCGATAGCCCTTCCCGCTCGCTGCCCATGAGCAGGACGAGCGACGCGTCGTAGGAAACGGCGTCATAGTCGCGCGTTGCGGTGACCGCGGTGCCGGCAAGCCGGTGGCCATACGACTGCTTCCAGGTGCATAGCTCGGCGAACGTCGTGCGTACCAAGCGTTGGGTACAGATGGCGCCCATGCTCGCCCGCACGGCCGCCGGGTGATACGGGTCGGTGGCGTCGCCGAGGAGGATCAGCCCGGCTCCGCCAACCGCGTCGAGTGTTCGCAGGATGGTGCCGACGTTGCCGGGGTCCTGGGGAGCGTCGAGCGCGACCCAGCACAGCTCGTTCCCCGGCCGCACGGCGGCGAGGGAGTGCCAGCGCTGGCGCACCACCGCCGCGAGGCCCTGCGGATGCTGGCGCGTCGAGAGGCTCTGCATCACGGCGGCAGTGACCGCCAGCCTGGGCACGTTGCGGTCCACCTGCCGGGTAATCAGGTCGTGAGCAAAGTCGCTGGTCAACAGCTCCGGGGCGACGATCAGCGACGCGATCTCACTGCCACTCCGGATTGCCTCGGCCACGAGCCGAATGCCCTCGGCGAAGAACAGGCCGCTCCGGCTGCGCTCCTTGCGCGTGGCGAGCTTGCGGACCTGCATGATCCGTGGATTACGGGGGCTGGCGATCAGCGCACGTGTGGGTTGCTGCGGCATTGCTGGTCTCCGGTCAGCGGCAGGCCTCACCCCACCCTGGGGGTAGCCCTCACCCCCCGGCCCCCTCTCCACATGGTGGAGAGGGGGTGCAGATTCCCGCTTGCGCGGGAATGACGGTCTGAATCAGGATTTTCAGGATGCACGGATGAGCAGGATGGTTCCGGCTTGCGCGGGAATGACGGGCGCCTGGGCGCGATTCATCGCACCCCTACGGCTTGGCCCGTACCTACCCCAGTCAGCCTGGCCCTCCCTGACAAGGGTAGCCCTCACCCCGGCCCTCTCCCAGGGGGAGAGGGGGGATGGTTCGCCACTTCGACATGTTACTGCTGCTGGCGGGGGTGTTGGAGCGCGTCGGGGTTGACGACGTGCTGGGGCTGGCCGGCGATATAGGCCAGCACGTTGTCCACCGGCAGACGGACCTGATTGGCCGACCCCACGTCAGTGACCCAGGCAATGTGCGGGGCCAGGATGACGTTGTCGCGGGTGAGCAGGGGATGGTTGGGTGGGAGCGGCTCCTGCCAATACACGTCGAGTCCCGCCACAGCCAGCGGGCCGTGGTCGAGGGCGTCGAGGAGCGCCGGCTCGTCAATCAGGGCCGCGCGGGCCGTGTTCACGAGCAGCGCGCCGGGGCGTAGCAGCGCCAGCTCCCGCGCGCCGATGATGTTGGCCGTGCACTCGGTGGCCCGGAGGTGCAAGGACAGCACGTGCGCTGTGCTGAGTAGCTCGTCGAACGGCACTAGCTCGGCGCCGCAGGCGGCGGCCCGGTCGGGATCGTGGGTCAGGCTCCAGGCGATGACGCGCATGCCGAGGGCGGCGCCCATGCGGGCCACCTGCTGACCGATGAGGCCGAGGCCGACGAGTCCCAGCGTCTTGCCGTGCAGCTCCCAGCCTTGCTCGTGGTACCAGGTGCCGGCGCGCACCTTGCGGTCGGTGAGCGGCAGGCGGCGGGCGGCGGCGAACATCAGGGCAATGGTCAGCTCGGCGACGGATTGGGTGGTGGCGCCGGGGGCGTTGCAGACGAGGACACCGTGCTCCGTCGCCGCCGGCAGGCCCACTTGGTCGGTGCCGGTGCCGACGATGGCGATGAAGCTCAGATTGGGTAGGCGGGCCAGCAACGCGGCGTCGAATACGGTGTAGGCGCGCACGGTGACGGCAACGTCGGCGTCCGCCAAGCGGGCTACCAACTCGTCGCGGTCGGCTGCGCGGGTATCGTAGAGCGCAACGTCGCCGGCCGCTTGCAGCCGTGCCACTTCGTCGGGGTAGTCGGCGTAGGCGGGGGGATAGTCGTCGGGGATGACGATTTTCATGGGGTCGCACCTCCTCTCGCAGTGGTCGCATTATAGCCGCTGGGGCCCAGTTGATACCTTATCCATCAGAAACATTGACAGTACCAATATAAGATGATAGGATAGGAATGTCACCGAGATGGTCGGTGACGGGAGCCGATAGGCAGGCCAGTGGCGGCCTGCACTGCGAGCCGTAGGAGGTAAAGGACGATGGAGAACATCACGCGACACAATCCCTTTGGTACCGGGCGGCCACTGAGCGAGATGGTGGACCGGCTGTTCCGCGACAGCGTTGTGTTTCCGCGGTTTATGGATGGCGATGAGCGGGTCACTGGCGCCGGTGTCCCCAGCCTCTACGAGACCGAGGAGGGCTACGAGCTGTACGTAGCCGTGCCCGGTGCTCAGGCCGACGATCTCGATATCTCGCTGCAAGGCGATGTAGTCTCGATCAGCGGCAAGAGCGAGTGGGCGGTGCCGGAGAAGGCGGCTGCCATTTAGCAGGGCATCCAGCCGCGCGAGTTTCGCTTCGCCTGGCGTCTGCCCGGTGAGGTGGATGGTGGTGAGGTCAAGGCCAACCTGGAGCAGGGCATCCTGCGGCTGACGCTGCCGAAGGCACGTGCCCAGCGCCCGCGTCGAATCACTATCGAGACGACCGGGAGCTGAGGCGCATTCCTCACCCCCTGGCCCCCTCTCCACCATGTGGAGAGGGGGGGTTTTGCCGCTTGTCGTTCTCGCGTGGGGGGGGGGGACTCCATATCCTTGAGCGGAGGGGAGGGCCAAAGCACGGCCGTTACGCTACGCGCTTTCCCTGGCACGCCAGCGCGTGTTGGGAGTGCCGGCGGGAGGCGTTGACGTAGTGGCGTGACTTATTTATAATGGTGCGGCAGTCATGACTGGAGCCGTATTCACGACAGGTTGCCAAGGGTGTTCAACACTGTAGCGCGCTCGGACGTGCCACCCCCGAACGTAGGGAACTACAGCCCGGAGTGGCCAATGAACGGTGTGTACCGTGTTCACAATCAGTAGCACCAGATTCAACAAGCGTGGTCTACTCTCGGTTGCTGCCGCCACTGGCGCAACACTCGCCCTTCCTCACAGCGTAAAGGCCTACGGACCTGACAGTTCCTGCCCGGTTTATTACCTCCTGACACATCCTATGGCTAATGTCAGGAAGCTATGGAGGCTGCAAGGCACGCCTCATCTGTGGGTGCAAGGAGCGCCTCAGAGGATGGGCGGGGCAGGGTCACAACCATGCTGGCAGTCGCAGTCATATCATTGGCTGGGAGATACCCGCGCCGTCAAGGAGGCGACACGTCGCGGTGGAAGAATAGACTGGAACAGCATCGAGGAAATCACTATCGAATACCTTCAGTCACTTCCCACAGACCCTGGCATGTGGACCGGTCGAAATCCTAAGAGGGTTGGCGATCCGGCTCTCTCGTTGGGCCTGGTGAAGATTGGAGCGCCGATATATCTAGCGAAGTGGGAAACTGATTGGGAGTTTCCCAAACTGCTCCACATTAGAAGCATTGACGATGTGCGGCTGTTTGGCATCAACGAGCGCAACTACGGGCGCTTCGTTACAGACTGGCGCTCGTGGCAATCCTCTACAGGTTTCAAGGTTGCGGAGTTAGAGCGCGGCACGCTTCCCCGTGCTACGTGAGCACCTATCATGAATAAGCGCCGACTGCTACAGACGTTGGCCGCCTCCGGTCTAGCCTTAGCTTGGCCGCACCGCGCTAGTGCCGTCACCTGCAAGGACTACATGCTGCATCTTATCAACATCGAGCGCAAAAAGCCGGTGTTGATCCGGTGACGTTGGGTACTAATGGTGCGGCACAAGTACACGCCGATAACCTGGTGAAGTTTTGTGTCTTCTCGCATTGGGGTGTTGACGGCACAAAGCCGTACATGCGATACAGTCTCGCAGGTGGATTTCAGTGCAATCAGGAGAACGTGTACGGGCTGGGCTTGTGCGTTCCCGAACTCACCAACGTCACAGACATGGTGGGTAACGTTGCCGTCAACATACACAAGGCTATGTCTGGTTGGATGTTGAGTGAAGGCCACAGAGAAAACATCCTTGACCAGTGGCACGAGAAAGTGAACATTGGCATCGCTTGGGATGCGTACAGTCTTGCTATCGTACAGCACTTCGAGGACTTTCATGTTGCTATGGGAGAGCCTCCGTCTATCGTTGGTGGCTTTCTATCCTTGTCAGGCCAAGTCCGTAGCGCTGACATTTTGGAGGGCCTGAATCCTATCATAGTTATCTACTACGATCCACCGCCGAGTGTGCTTACAATACCGCAGATTCTTGAAGGCGGTCTGTACTTCTATGGGCGTCCTATAGTTGCGCTGACTTCCACTGACACAGATGCAACTATACCCTACAACCATCAGGCGTGCGGCAATCCCTACGACGCCGACATAGACTTAGCACTTCCCGAAACGTTTGTTGAGCGAAACAGTGTGATAGACGAAACGAAGCAAGTGACTAGCAACTGTGAAGGTGAGTTGGTGCAGATACCCACTTCCCACGTTGCACAGAGAAGCGGCACGAAGTGGAGTGTGAATACAAGAGGTGTCTTTGACATTACTGGTAGAGTTGGTAGCTTTCTTACCGAGTACGGATCAGGAGTCTATACTGTAGAGATGCGTTCAAGTGGAGAGAAGTCAATACCTTTACTCCAGTATTCCATCTTTCACCGCACCGCAAAGCCAGCAGGGTACGGCCCTTAGAAGTCAAGTTGTTCCAGTCTGGTAAAGAGCTGGTTTGAGCATGGCCAGCCTCCTACTCGATGCGTAGGGTGTCTCCGCTAGGATGCAACTACTTACTTGCTAAGACACTGATAGGGAGGTTTCCCAGTGCAAGAGCACGATCAGCAAGAACTTGTAGATCGCGTGATAGCTTCTCATATTCGTCTCTTTGCTGTGGCGATACGCCAAGCTGTACTGAGCATGGTGATCGAAGTCAAGGGCGGCCGGCACGTGACGATTAGCATGGTGCGGGACTTGCGCGGCGTGCTGGAACGGGAAACGGCGCAACTGGCCGGGCTGATTGTCCTCGAGCCGCCGAGTGACCGGCAGCGGGCCAACTTCCTGCGGGAAATGGCGCAAGCCGGGACCTGGAGGTGCATGGTATCCCGTATCCCCGGATGCAGCTATTGACGCTACCGGAGTTATTGGCGGGGCAGCGATTCCAGACGCCGACGGTGGCGGCGGGCCGGCACGAACTACAGCCGGTGATGCCTGGGATGCCGGTGTAGGAGATGGTTATGACCCCAGAGAATGTAACAGCATGGGCAGCAGCATCGACTACTATTCTGGCGTTTTCAATAGTAGTTGTCAGCATTGGCAACTGGTGCTATCGGAGGCAGGAAGAGCGGCGGAAACTTGAACTTTGCCGTGATGATTGGGAGATGTTGCATATCTTGACGAGAGATGACACCGGGTTGTTGTCTTTCAGCATACAGGCAGATAGTGACAATAACGAAAACGAGCCCGATAAACTTGAACTACCTGGTACCGTTGTTGAAGAGTTACGGGAACTTGTAGCGAAAGGCATTCTTTATGAGGACCCTGGAGCGTCCAGAAGCAAAGCAAGTTTTCGGTTCACACGCAAGGGCCGGAAGGTCGTTCGC
This sequence comes from Chloroflexota bacterium, assembly GCA_965238265.1. GTDB lineage: Bacteria > Chloroflexota > UBA11872 > UBA12225 > JAJDUF01 > JAJDUF01. Next base: position 1,524,516 of record OZ250185.1, read on the forward strand.
GACAACAAAGAGAAACTGGCAAACTGGTACGAATGAAGCCGCCTAGCCCCTAACTACTAACTGCGATTTTTTGATGATGCTCTGAGGGAATACTTTGAAAAGGTGAAGAGGTTCCGCTACAGCTCAGACTACTTAGGTAAGAGGTAGGGGAGGGTGCCACCGACCCTGCTCATCCTCATGCTGACAATCCCCTCACCCCGGCCCTCTCCCCGTGGGAGAGGGGGTTGGATTCCCGCGTTCGCGGGAATGATGGGGGGGCGGGCGGCACTCCTACGGTCTTGCGGAGGTGGGGGTAGAATGGGGCGGGGGGCGTGAAACCCTTTAGGGCGTGGGCGGTCTAAGGGGCAGAGAGTGGAGCGGCCGCGGGGGCTGCTGGCGGCGGAGCCGAGGTGGAGAGAGCGGTGGCGCAGCAAGACGGAGGCTCGGACAGGGTAGCGGCGGTTGCGCCGGGGGCGGATGAGGCGGCGCTGGTCCGGCGTAGTCAGGGCGGGGATCAGCAAGCCTTTGCGATACTGGTGCAGGCCTATCAGGGAACGGCCTACGCCCTCGCCTTGCGCCTCTTGCGGAATCCTGAAGATGCCAACGATATGGCTCAAGAGGCTTTCATCCGCGCCTGGCAGGCGCTGCCGAGGTTTCGCGGTCAGTCGCGCTTTGGTAGCTGGCTGTATCGGATTGTCTACAACCTCAGTCTGAACCGACAGGACGCGCTGCGGCGGCAGGGGCTGCGCGTAACGGACGGTGAGGCGGTGGCTGCCTGTCTGCCAGCCCAGGAAGGCGATCCGGTCCGCGCGGCCGAGGCGGGCGAGCTGCGGGAGTGGCTCTGGAGCCAAGTAGACCTGCTCCCCGAACGCTACCGGGCCGTCTTGGTGCTGTATTATTTGCGCGAGCTGTCGTATGATGAGATCGCGGAGATACTTGATCTGCCGCTGGGGACTGTCAAGACTCATCTCTTCCGGGCCAAGGCGGAGCTGAAAAAGCGGCTCGAACACCAGTGGCCGGGGCGGCCGGCAGTTGATAAGCCCGCCGGTCCCGAGGACGATCCGTCCGCACGGGCGCAAGTCCGGCTGGACCGGCCGGCTACACTAGACGGGAGCACGATGCGATGCGCTTGGGTGCCTTGATCTGTGCGCTCACCCGCCGACGCTTACCGGGTCTGGCCGCGCGGGCGGCCGCGGACAGCGAGACTGCGCCGCCGCGCCACGTCCGGCAATGCCTGGACTGCAAACAGGAGTGGGCACGCTGGCTGAGTCTTGAGCAGGCGCTCTGGGCCGGCCCCGAGCAGCCGCCGACACCGAACTTGCTGCCGGGGATCATCGCGGCGCTGCCGGCGCAAGCGGCACCGCTGCCACCGGCACAGCATGGCCCGGCAACGCAGTGGTGGCTGTTCGCTGCTGCTGCGCTGGCGGTCCTGCCGGCGTTGCTCGTAGGCAGCGGGGACCCGGTGGTGTTGCTGGTGGCGATAGTAGACTGGCTGGTCGGCACCGCTGGCTCGTCCTGGGCAGCGCCCCTCTTGACGCTGCTGGAGCCGCTCGGCGGCGAGACGGCGTTGCTGGGCCGGCTGGTGCCGATCCTCGAAAGTACCGCTCGGTCTGCCGAGACGCTCCTGCCGGCGTTGATTGCGCTGATCGCGCTCAAGCCGCTGGTGCAACGGCTGGCCGCGGCCCCGTAGCCGGTCGTGGCCCCCACCCTGGCCCTTGTATGTTATGGGATGGTAGTCATTGGTGGCTACCCGGGCGTGACAGACCGGATGGCCCAAGGTCCACGAAGACCGTGGGGGAGCGAGGGTCGTCACGCTCGTCGGTTCCCAGAACCCGCACAGTTGCCAGGGCCGCTGCCCCGGGCAAGCCCGTATCTTGCAAGGCTGGGTCAGCGGGAACCGGACCACCCCCCGGCCGGAGGTTCGTATGCCGAAGCCAGCCGTGTTTGTCGGAATCGATGTGGCCCAAGCGACCCTCGTCGTCGCCGTGCGACCCCAGGAGCAGTGTTGGACCGTGCCCAACGATGCCACCGGGCTGGCCACCCGGCAACGCCGACTCCAGCGCCAGGCCCCCACCCTGATCGTGCTCGAAGCCACCGGGGGCCTGGCGCGGCTCGCCGCCAGCACGCTCGGCGCCGCGGGGCTGCCCGTGGCAGTGGTCAATCCGCGCCAGGTGCGCGACTTCGCCAAGGCCACGGGGCGGCTCGCCAAGACCGATGCGCTCGATGCCCAGGTGCTGGCCCACTTCGCGGCCGCGGTCCAGCCACCCCCCCGCCCGCTGCCGGATACCCAGACCGCCGACCTGGTCGCGGTGCTCGCCCGGCGTCGCCCGGTGGTCAAGAGGCATACGGCCGAGCAGAACCGGCTGCCGCGGGCCACCGGGGCGCGGGTGCGCCGGCGCATCCAAGTCCACGGGCGCTGGCTGGAGCGGGCGCTGGCCCGCGTAGACGCCGACCTGGATCAGGCCTTGCCGGCCAGCCCGCTCTGGCGGGTGCAGGAAGACTTGCTGCGCAGTGTGCCTGGTGTGGGGAAGGTGCTGCCGCGCACCCTGCTGGCGGAGCTGCCGGAGCTAGGCACGTTGTCGCGCCAGCAGGTGGCGCCGCTGAACCGGGACAGTGGCACCTGGCGCGGGCGGCGGGGCACGTGGGGGGGCCGGGGCGCGGTGCGGGCGGTCCTGTACATGGCGGCGCTGACGGCCCCGCGCCACAATCCCCCCCTGCGGCGGTTCTACCACCGGTTATGCGCGGCGGGCAAAGCGAAGAAGGTGGCGCTGGTAGCCTGTATGCGCAAGCTGCTGACGATGCTGAATGCGATGCTACGGGACCAGACTCCCTGGCAGCCGCCGGCGGTTGCTACCGCTTGACAGCCAACACAGTTGCTCCCCCGTGGCGACCGGGGAGGGAACGTACCGTCCCCTTGCCACAGCGGGGGGACCTATCGGGGGGCCGGAGCCGCGACTTCCGCCTCCTGCAAATCCGCTAACGCCGCCGTGATGTCCTCGTCGGTGGCGGCGCGCCACTCGCTGCTCCGCTCTTCCAGTGCCGTAAGCACCTGCCGGTTGCTCTGCCCTTGATCGTGCAGCTGGCGCGCAGCCGCGGTGACGCGCAGCCGGTGGCTGCCCGCCAACGAGCCGTGCCTGCGGCGCACGGTGCCGGCAAACTCCCCGGTTTCGACCTCGAAACCGGCGGCCTCCGCACGTCGGAGCCAGGCGCGGAAGCCGACGGGACAGCGCAAGACTTCCTGCTCGCGCGCCCATTGTGGCCGGCGCTGCTCGACGGCCCGGGCCAGCGCGCTGAGGAGCGCCGCGGCGTCGGTGGGCCGCACGCGGCGCACGAGCCGATCGAGCGCCGGCGTGGCGTCCCAATCCGCCGGGAGCTGGGCGAGGGCCGGGCGGTACAGGGTACGCAGCGCACCGTGTAGACCGGCGCCCAGCCGCCAGTAGCGCTCGGCCACCGTCAGCTCTGCCGCGGCCAAGCGCCGCCCGTCGAGCGCCGCCAGCCGCCCGCCCTCGGCCCAGCCCTCCAGCATCCCCAACATGGTCGCCGGCACTACCGGTTCGAGATGCGCCGAGAGCTGAAAGCCGCTGCTGCGGGACCGAGTAGCCGGGGCACCGCGCGGTAGGCGGGGGAGCCGTATACCGGGGCGGACGTTGGCGAGCAGCTTGTGGAGCCAGCGATTGAAGGCGCTGTCGGGCGCGATGAAGATACCCTCCGGAACGAGCGTGCTGCCTACGTTTCCGGCCATCAGATCGGTCAGTGTCTCGCGGTAGGCAGCGGAGGGGGCTTGGTCGAGGATGGTCGCGGCGACGTCCGGCACTTCGCTGGCGATGCGCGGCAGGTTGCCGGCCAGCCGCGCCGCCGACACCTGCTCCGGGTTGGCCGTATCGAGCGACGCCTTGAAATCGGCGGCCTGGACAACCAGCCGGCCGCTGCGTCCTAGGGTGCCGAGCAGCAGGAGGTCCGGGGCCGACACGCCGGCGGTGTGGAGGGCCGGGCCGGCGTCAGGCCCGGAATCGACGCTAATGAGGTGGGTGATTGTGGCGGCGCGGCCGGCGCCCAGCGGTACGGACCAGGGCAGGCGCTTACTCAGCAGGGAGAGGCCAAGGTCCTCCCAGCGGCGGCCGATTAGCGCAGAGGCCTCACCCCAGGCCCCGATGAGGCGCGAATACTCCTCCGCTTGGACGCTGGTGCCTGGGAAGTCGGCGATGGTGAGGAAGCGGGGCGGTACCGGCAGCTTCGGCTTGGAGGGGCCAGGGCCGCGTGCTTTGTCGGGTGGTGAGGGTTTCCGTTGCACAACAATTCCCAGGGCAGCGGCGCATATCGGAGTGCCGGCAGTCGCGGCGTGCCGGGCACGTGCAGGGTGAGGATACCATTGCACGCGCCTGGACAGGTGCTCGCGGTGCCGTTAGCATGGGCGCCGATGCTCCGGTCCGAGGAGGAGCTTTGACCTAACCCCCGGCCCCTTCCCTACGAGGGAAGGGGAGTATGGTGGGAGCGACAAGGCCCCCCTATGGTCCCCCCGCTTCGCAGGGGGACGGGCGCAGCACGCTGCGCCCCTACGGCTTGGACCGTACCTACCCCGGTCAGCGATGAGGAGTGCCCTATGGTGAAGCGCGTGCAGGTCGGGCTGATTGGTTGTGGCACGGTCGCTACGGAGCGCGTCGAACGCGCTTATCCGGCCTTGCACGAGCTGGCGGAGGTCGTGGCTACGTGCGATCCGGTGGCGGAGCGAGCCGAGACGCTGGCCGCCCACGCCCGGCGGTCCGGCGCGGATTGTCGTGTCTATACGGCGCTCGACGACCTGCTGGCCGATCCGCGGGTGGAGGCGGTAGACATCTGCACGCCGCACCCGCATCACGCGGAGCCGGCTATTGCGGCCGCTGGCGTTGGCAAGCACGTGCTGGTCGAGAAGCCGATGGCGACGACGCTCGACGACGGGAGGCGGATGCTCGCCGCGGCTGAGCGTGCCGGGGTCATCCTATGTGTCAATGAGCAGCTGCGGGTGCAGGAGCCGGTCCTGAGAGCACGCGACATGATCGCGGCCGGCGAGATCGGCACGCCGGCCGTGGTGCGCGCGCATCGGATCGGGTACCTGGAAGAGCGCTGGATGGTGCGCGGCTGGCGCCAAGACGCGGCGCTGGCCGGTGGCGGGATGCTGCTCGACCAAGGGCCGCACTATTTCGCCATGCTGCGCGTGCTGGTGGGGCCGGTGGCCGGCGAGGTAACACACGTGTCGGCGCTGGCCGGGACGGTGCGTGAGGACTGGAGTGCCGAGGATACGGCGGTCGTGGTGCTGCGCTTCGAGTCCGGGCTGCTGGGTGAGGCGCTGTACTGCTGGGCGACCCGGACGCCGGATCGGGGGGCGGTCGGCTCGGCCTACGGCACCCGTGGCAGCCTCGACATAATCTCGGCGCAGGGCGGTCTGGTACTGCACCGCGGCGACCTGCCCGGCGGTCGGCAGGTGGTCATCCCCCACGACGGCTATGACCATAGCTACAACATGAGCATTGCCGACTTCCTGCGTGCGGTGCGCGGTGAGCGACCGGCTATCAGCACGGGCACAGAAGGTCTGCGCGACCTGGCGGTGGTCGAGGCGTGCTATCGCTCGTGGCGGTCCGGGCGGATCGAGCGGGTAGAGGCCGTAGGATAGGGCCGGCTGGTGTTCCGCTACTCGTATTTGACATGCCGGGATAGCGCTGGAGCAGGGATTAAGCTCAACCTTCCTGTCCATCCATGTGAATACTACTGCTGCCGGGAGGGACAACATGGCAGACGCAACTGACGCTGCCAGGTCTGCACAATCAAATGGAGATATGCGGTGCAGACCTGGCACGTCACAGCTACGGGCCGGCATCGCGCCGGTGACGATCACACCGGACCGGCCCCTGCTGCTGGAAGGCTACGGCTCCCGGCAGGGACCGGCCACGGGCACGCTCGATGAGGTGGAAGCGCAGGCGCTCGTCCTGGACGACGGGACCACGCGCGCGGCTATCGTCGCCGCGGACCTGTGCGGCCTCGAGTCGGAATCGGCCGAGCGGATACGGGTCGCGGCGCGGGCCAGCGGCGTGCCCGGCGAGAACATCATGATTACGTACTCGCACTCGCACTCGGCGCCGCTGGTGACGCCGTTTGCGGCGGAGGTGGTTGACGGCGAGTACCTGGCATGGATGGAGCGGACTATCGCGGAGGCGATCATCACGGCGAGCCGGCGGCTGGCGCCCGTGACGCTGGGCGTGGGGGCCGGCGAGGTCAACTTCACCGTCAACAGGCGGGTGCGGACCGCTGCGGGAACGGTGATGCGCGCCAATCCGGTCGGGTTGGCGGATCGCCGCGTCCGCGTGCTGCGCCTGGACCGGGCAGACGCGCCGGCGGCGCCGGGCACGCTCGGCGACACGCCGTTGCCGTCGGCCGATCCGGTCGCCGTCCTGTTTTCCTACGCGACCCACCCCGGCGTGCTGCGCGACGAGAGTTATCTCTACAGCGGCGAGTATCCGGCGGCGGCGCGTCGCGCGGCCGCGGCCATGTATGGCGCCAACGGAGGGGGTGCCGGCCCGCCGGCGCTGTTCCTGCCGGCGTGCTTCGGCAACCTCCGGCCGCACCTGCTCGCGCCCGACGGCGGCTTTCGCTCCGGTACGCCGCACGAGCTGGCCGTGTTGGGCCGGATGCTCGGTAGCGAGGTCGTGCAGGTCGCCGAGCGCATCGTCGCAGCGCCGGTGAGCCAAATCGCCATGGGGCGGCGGATGGTGTGTCTGCCGTATAGCCACGTCCCCGACGCGGCCGAACTGCGGGCGGCCTTATCCGGGCCAAAGGGGTTCTGGGCGGAGACGCTGCTGGACCGTCTCGCGCGCGGTGAGCGGCTGCCGGAGGCCGAGATGGCGGAAGTGCAGGTGCTGCGCGTGGGGCGGCACTGGCTCGTGGCCTTGCCCGGTGAAACGACGCTGGAGATCGGCCTTTCGATCGAGCGCGGGCTGGTCGAGCGCGGGCTGGCCGACCCGGCGCGGGGTGACATGACGCTGGCGGTGGGCTATGCCAACGGGTACGTGGGCTATTTGTGCGCTGCCAGCATCATCAGCGAGGGCGGCTACGAGCCGGCGACTTCATTCTACGAGTACCTGCGGCCGGGGCCGTTCGGCCCGGAGGTCGAGCCGGCGCTCGTCAACGGCGCCTTGGAGGTGGCGGAGGAGCTTGGTCCGGCGGAGGGGTAGCCGTTCAGGGGACGGGGGGCATGCTTGCGCCGGAATGACGACCGCCTGGGCGCGATGAATCGCGCCCCTACACAAAAAACCTACCCCTGTGAGGGAGGTAGCCATCACCCCGGCCCTCTCCCACGGGGAGAGGGGGTTGGATTCCCGCTGGCACGGGAATGACAGTGGGGAGGCGGGAATGACGATTTCTGCAACGGTCTGAGGAGGAGATCATGCCCAAGATTGCGCTCATCGGCGCCGGTAGCGTCGTCTTTGCCCGGCGTCTCACCATAGATATTCTGTCGTGGCCGGAGCTAGCCGCGGGCACCATCGCCCTGATGGACATTGACGCCGAGAGCCTCAACGTGATGGGGCAGCTCGCGCAGCGCATCGTCCGGGAGCAGCGCCTGCCCACGCGGATCGAAGTCACCGAGGACCGCCGGCAGGCGCTCGATGGGGCCGACTACGTTATCACCTCGATTGACGTTGGCGGCCGGGAGCTACGCGAGCGCGACGTCGTAATTCCGCAGCGCTACGGTATCTACCAAACCGTTGCCGACACGATTGGTCCGGGCGGCGTTTTCCGCGCCCTACGGACGACGCCGGTGCTGGTGGATATCGCCCGCGACATGGAATCGCTGTGCCCGCAGGCGCTCCTCCTGAACTACACCAACCCGATGAACATCAATATGTGGGCGATTGGCGAGGCGACGAGTGTTCCGGCGGTCGGGCTGTGTCACAGCGTCCAAGGTACTGCCGGGCAGCTTGCGCGCTATATGGGCCTGCCGTATGAGGGCCTGGCCTATTGGGTCGCCGGGATCAATCATCAGGCCTGGTTTCTGGAGCTGCGCCGCGGCACCTATCGGGGCGAGGACCTGTATCCGTTGCTGCGGGAGAAGCTGGAGGACGCTGCGGTCTATGCCCAGGACCGGGTGCGTTTCGAGGTGCTGCGGCACTTCGCGTGCTTCGTCACCGAGTCGAGCCGGCATATGTCCGAGTACACGCCCTGGTTCCGGCGCACCGCCGAGCTACGCGAACGCTTTACGCCGGCCGGCGCTGGCGCCGCCCGGACTGCCGGTGGCGGCAGCAAGGCGGTCGAAGTGCCCGGCGGTGACGCCGCGCGTCGAGCAGAGCACTTCGACGAGATTCGGGGGGAGCTACGCAGCGCCGAGCCGCTGCCGTTCCAGCGCACGCACGAATACTGCTCCTTCATCCTGCACGCCATCGAAACGAACACCCCCTTTCGGTTCAATGGCAACGTGCCGAACGAGGGGCTGATTTCCAACCTGCCGGCCGGCTGCAACGTGGAGGTGCCGATCCTCGCGGACAACGCCGGCTTGCATCCCTGTTCTATCGGTGACCTCCCGGCGCAGTGTGCGGCGATCAATCGGACGAACGTCAACGTGCAAGAGCTAGCCGTCGCTGCGATCTTGAACCGTGACCGGGAGGCGGTCTATCAGGCCATTGCGCTCGATCCGCTGACGACGACGCAATGTAGCCTGGACGAGGTGCGGCGGATGACGGATGAGCTATTCGCCGCCTCGGCCGACTACCTGCGGCTTTGAAGCCACCATCTGCCATGATATCAGTGTGAAAATTCTTCAGTCGGTCAATGGCCTCGCGGACCTTTGCAGCGAGGGCCACGATCCTCGCAGTCTGCGATCATTGGCGGCGGTCAGAACAGTCTGAGCCGGTTATCGTGTGGGATAGGGAGCACTCCCACGATAACCCACGGGTTCGGAGCGACGGAATGCCACTGCTGCGTCGTGCCGAGAAAGAAGTGAAGATCCGTCTTGAGAAACGTATCGAAGTATTTCTCACGCACCTTCACGAGTGCGGCCGATTCGTCGCCACGAGCCGACTTCAAGCAATTCCAGTACAGTGCTCCGATCTCCCAATCAAGAATCTGAAGCTCGCTTCGTTTCCCCGCCGCATCTACGAAGCGATAGGAGAAGCTATAGGGAAGTTTAGGAATGACTCTGAACGTCTTGCGCCAGCTATTGTCCTCAAATAGGGAGTACTGTCCTTGTATCGCGCGCATTCTTTGCAGCTTCTTCTTATCCCATTCTCGGTCTTCCTCTTCCCAAATAAAGTCCTCTACTCTCTTTGGCTTGAACACACATAGAGATATCTCGTTTGCTTTTGCGGCGGCGATCACTTCTTCAAGCCGATCATATACACACGCGCGTTCAAGAAGGATACGTCGTCGCTCACTCCACCTATCATCTGTACTGATACGACCCACGGGCTGCAACTCTGTGTTGTCAACCGGTCGGAAGGACTCGGGCCGGCGATCTGACTCGTGACGGACCAGTTGACACTCAAGCCAATCGTACTTGCGGTACTGTTCCTGCTCGTTGAGGCGCCGAAATGGAACGGGATACAGACGAATCCAGGAGCCGTCTTCACGCACACCAGCCGTACATACCGTCTCCCCATACTTGGTCGACAGCGTTGGGTACGTCTTGACCGTGACGAGGATTCGCTCTTTTTGCATCATGCTCACAGATGACTGACGAACAACCGCGTATCCGCTTGTCGCTCGATTTCCTTTGCGACACGTCCCCGGTGGCAGTACTCGGAATCCCGCTCGTAACAGGTTAGCGCGACGCACTCTCCCGATTGAATCCACCGCCGGATCACGGCCACCGCGTCGAATTGCTGCGGAAGGACGCGCTGCTCGTACTCCTGCAACAGCCGGCGGTAGTCGGCCATACTTCCTAGAGCACGCCGCCGGTCAGTGCCAATGCCAAGCTCCGGCAGATGCTCGTAGCGAATGCCGACCCCGTGACAAGCGTTGGAGAGAGTGGACTTGGAAAACCCGTATTTCCTGCTCACCGCGTTTCGCCGCACGTCGCACAACAGCGTGATCCCCGACTGAAGCAGCAGATTCAGGTATCCCTCGAGGCTACGTCGTTCGTAACCAATGGTGAACAGCGTGCCCCGTTTCGTCTTTGGTCGAGCCGCGTTGACACTTCGCTGGGTCGCCGCGTCCGTGCGGAGCACCCTGTCAGCGATCTCACTGCGAATGGCGTAATACGGGAACCGGCGGTACGTCTCGGCAACCAGCGCGTCCCCTCGGAGCGTCCGATGGCGGTATGCGAAGTAAGCAATACCTGCGTCGTGAGATTCGTTTGCAATTCGCCTACCGTTGGGGGTTAGCTGCCACCTGGAATCTTCGTCAACCAGCAAACCGCGCTCGACCAGCTTGCGGCGATCGGCATAGCTGGTGAAGGAGAACGCTCCGAACTGATACGGGACAAACTCGTACAGGCTGTTACTATCGGATTCCTGGCAATACAGAAAAAGCAACTTCTGGAAATCAAGATTTGAGATTGGGCCGTCGAGTGAGTCAAGCAGACCGATCAGCAGTCGTTGCCGTGGGAAGAGCCGTGGAGTCTTCGGTTGGTAGGTTCTATTCATTTATACACCCATCATCTCTATACACCCATCATCTCGTGGTGCTTGCGCCCCTAGGTATTAGACCACATTGTGCGTCCTCATCAATCCAGCCAACGGGATTGATCTTTGCAGGAGTATACGGCATAGGGCTCCCACTGTCCCCACACCGCCTATGCTCCCAACGCGGTGCCGCGCGGCAGCTTGGCCCGTAGACCCTGCGGTAGACTAGGGCCGATGCGATGGGAAGCGCGGAAGCGGAGGCACTGTGCTCCAGAGTTGGTAACGCGGAGGGGGCCGGGATGAACCAACGGGTGCCGATACTGGTCTACCATCACGTACACCGCGACGGCCATCGGGAGCTGGGAGCGCCGTCGGGGGAGCGGGCCACCGGGGTGATCGGGGCGGGGGCGCTGCGGCGGCAGCTTGACTACCTGGTCGACGAGGGCTGGCAGGTGATCTCGACGACTCGTCTGGTGGATTGGCTGGAGCAGGGCGTCAGCATCCCCCGGCGGGCGGCCGTGCTCCACTTCGACAACGGCTGGCTGGATACCTACACGGTGGCCTGGCCGATTCTCCGTGAGTACGGGCTGACGGCCACGTGCTACGTGATTAGCGCCCTGGCGGCGGCCACGGAGGGGCAGCCGGTAGCGGTGTCCACCTCGACCGAGGGCGCGGTGGCCAAGCCCGGCCTCACTTGGCGGCAGGCGGCCAAGCTGCTGGACGACGGGTGGGAGATCGGCGCCCACACCGCCACGCATCCGCGGCTCGCCGAGGTGCATGCGGCGGTGGGTGACGCCGGGGTCGTGGCCGAGATAGAACGCTCCCATGCCATGTACAGCGAGGCGCTCGGCGCGGTGCCGGCACACTTTGCCTACCCGAGCGGCTCGCGCAATGCCCGGACGGATGCCCTGCTCGCGCCGTATTACCGTTCCCTGCGGCGCTGGCACTTCACCCACCCTCCGCGGTGGACGTACACCGACCGGAGCACCTCACCGCTGGCCTTGGAGTGCCAGAATGTGGACAACACCGTATCCTTTGGAGACTTCACCCGGCTGTTCGAGGGGGTGTGGGCGGCCTAGGGGGGTATTGGCCCCCCTGTAGGCCCCCCCCCGCTGCGGCGGGGGGGGTGTGGATTCCGGCCTACGCCGGAATGACGAGAACTGGGTCGAGGAGGTTGCAGTATGGAATATCGCACGTTCGGCACGACCGGCCTACGGGTCTCGGCCATTGGGCTAGGCGCCTTTCCGCTCTCCGGGATGCGCCAGCAGTCCGACGGGCGCATGCTCGGCTGGACGGGGACGGATGACCGCGAGGCGGTGGCGCTGATCCACCGCGGTGAAGCGCTGGGCGTCAACCTGATTGACACGGCGGAGTCCTACGGAGTCGGCCACAGCGAGATCGTCACCGGCAAGGCGCTGGCCGGGCGCCGCGACCGCTGGATCGTGGCGACGAAAGTGAGTCCCTTCACGCAGCCGAGTCCCAATGTCGGCTCCGCCGGCAGCCCGCTTACCGCTGCCACAGCACGGCAGCGCATCATCGAGGCGTGTGAGGGCAGCTTGCGCCGCCTACGGATGGACCACATAGACCTGTATCAGCTGCATGCGATCCCCGCCGCGCCGGCGATGCCGGCTGTGATGGAGGCATTGGCGACGCTGCGTGAGCAGGGCAAGGTCCGCTGGTACGGTATTTCCACCAACGACCAGGCTGCGATCCAGCAGCTCCGCACACTAGGCCCCATTGACGTGCTCCAGATCGGCTACAACCTGCTGGAGCGCGAGGCCGATGCCTTGTTGCACTGGTGTCGGGAAGAGCGGATCGGGACGCTGATCCGCGTGCCGTTGGCCAAGGGGATGCTCACCGGGAAGTACGTCGGGGCACATGCGGCCGTCGTGCCGGAGAATGATGTGCGCTACGACCGCTTCCGGCAGCCGGAGTCGGTGGATGCGCTGCGGAAGTTACCGCAGCTCGACTTCCTCGCCGCCGGGACGGGCCGGACGATGCCCCAAGCAGCGCTGCGCTTCGTGTTGGATCACCCCGGAGTGTCGTGTGTGATTGCCGGCGCCAAGAACCGGCAGCAAATCGAGGGGAACGCGGCCGCGGTCGAGGTGCCCTCACTGTCGGAGGCGGAAGCTCGGCGGGCGCTGGCGATTGCGGACACGATCCGCACGCCGGGCTGGACCTAGAGGTGGCGGCGGGCGCTCGCCGCGCACCCGGCCGGTGGGTGGCACGGTACCCGGCCGGTGGGTGGCTCGGCAAGGGCTTCCCGGCGGGCAAGGTCGCGATGTACTACACCTGCTGTCCGCACAACGTGCTGCGGGACGCGCAAGCAACTGGGGTCGAGGCCGGCCTGGCAACACTGCCGTTCTCCGGCTGGGACACGAACGGCAACACGCTGTTCCCCGGCAAGAATATCTCGAGGCGGGTGTGGCCACACAACATGCACGTCGCCAAGGAGATTACGACGGAGGAGCAGGAGGCGGCTTGGACGTTCTTCATGTGGCTGGCCAAGGATCCGGCGAACGGGGGGCTGATGGCGCCTTCCAACCAGCATATCGTGGCGCCGTACCTTGACCCGGCGTACTCCAACGTGGCCCAGAAGGACTTCGAGACCATTACCGGGGTGGATAGCGTCGCGAGTAGCGCGCCGCTGCAAAACGCCCTGACCGAGTATCCCAGCTTCTGCGGGATGCTGAAGTACGAAGAGTACGATAACGCGTGGAAAACGATCGCGCCCGAGTGGACGAAGCACGAGGCCAACGAGATGTCCTCGCGCGACTTTGCGGCCCGTGCCCAAGAGGTGTTCACGAACGCTGGGCTGGGCACGAACACCCTGTAGGAACCGGTCACTTCACGGCGATCCGGCCTGAAGTGGCGCGTCAGAAGCCCAATCGTGGCAGGTACCGGCGAGAGCGCTGGTACCTGCCTGTTTTATTCCCCCATTCCCGTCATTCTCGCGTTGGCGGGAATCTATGCCTGCCGCTGGATTCTGGCCCCCCCCCTGCGAAGTGGCCCCCTCCCCGCGCCTCACCTCCTTCCCTTGCAAATAGTCCGATCTTCGCTGTATGCTGTGTGCGCTGCCCTTGCTGCTCGGAGACGCGCAGCGATGGTGGAGCGCCGGCTTGCTCGCCGGGCGCCTCATCATTGGGCGGGCGCACGAGCCGCTCCCACAGGGGGAGCGAGCACTGGGAGGTAGGAGGTACGCCGATGGCAAGTGTAGTCCGCAGACGGTATCTGGGAGGCGCAGCGGCCGCGTTGGGGGGTCTGTTGGCCGCTGCCTGTGGCGAGATCGAAGTCCGCTACATCCAAGGGCCGGCGGGACCGGCCGGGGCGGCCGGGGCGGCGGGTGAGCGCGGCGCGGCCGGTGCCAAGGGCGCCGCGGGTACGTCCGGGGCGGCGGGGCAGTCGCAGACGGTCGTGCAGGAGAAGGTGGTCACCGTCGAGAAGCCGGTGATCGTCGAGAAGGTGGTGGAGAAGGTGGTGGAGGTGCCGGCCCAGGCCATGGCACCGCAGCGGGTGGTCCTGTGGACCGGCTTCTGGGGTGGCGGCAACATGAGTGAGCGCGGCACCGGCTGGGTGGACCTGGCCAACCGGTGGAACGCGCAGGGCACGAACACCATCCTCTCGATAGAACCCTACGGCGGGGGAACCGGCACCAAGATCATCGCCGCCTACGCGGCCGGCTCGCAGCCCGACCTGACCCATACCGCCTACTGGAGCATGAACGGCTTCGGCGTGCAGGGGATGGCGGTCGAGCTGCAGGATGCGTTCATCAAGCAGGACAAGGAATATGCTGACACGATGGACGACTTCTATCCCCACCTGCTGGAGTCGAGCAAGTGGCAGGATAGGTTGTGGAGCCTGCCGCAGGAAACCAACTCGGACTTGCCCTACACCAACTTGGCGATCGTCCGGGAGGCGGGCCTGGAGCAGTTAGAGCTGGGCTACACCTGGGACGACTTTGTGGAGTACGCCAAGGCGATCCAGGTCTCCGTTGGCCCCGGCACAGAGTCGGGCATATGGGCGATGGACGGCATGTCGGGCACGGTGCAGTTCTTCAATCTGCTCAAGCAGGCCGGGGGCGAGATCTACAACGCTGACCAGAACAAGGTGCTCTTTGACAGCCCGGAAGGGACTGAGGCCGTGGAGTATGTCTCGGATCTGGTGCATAGGCACCAGATTCATGTGCCATCCGGTGATTTCTTCACGGAATCCGGCCAGTCCTACCCGCGCTTCCGCGAGGGCCGCGTTGCTATGCATTACGAAACGAGTGCGCGGCGACTGGTCACGTGGGCGCAGGACATCGGGGGGCTGGAGAACATGTATGTCTCTCCGTCGCCCACGAACAAGCAGCCGTTCATCGGTACCTTCGGCCAGAACCTAGTCATGTTCAGGACCGACCCCACCCGGCAGGAAGCGTCTTGGCAGGTGATGCGGTGGCTGACCAGCACGGAACCGGCAGCGCATTACGCGGCGGTCACTATGTTCCTGCCGCCACGTAGGTCCGTGCTTGAGACGGCGGAGTACAGCCAGGTGCTCAAGGACGTGCCCCAGTTCCAGACCTTCGTGGACGCGCTCAACTATGCGTTCCGGCCGTTCCATCCCGATTTCCCCGCACACTACGGCCGCATCCGCACCCTCATGGATGCCGTCCGCAAGGAACCGATCGGGGTGAAGGACGCCGTGGCGGAGGCGGCGCGTGAGGTCAACGTGATGCTGGATGACTTCGGCAGGAAGTACGGGTAGTCGGTCTCGATCTACTCCCAACCGGTCGTGAAGACGGCGCGTGGGCGCGCCTGAAGCGTAGGGGCACAGCATACGACATGCTGTGCCCCTACGTGGTCTTTCTTGGCCGCGAGCATCCGGCAAAGCGCCGTCAGTGGGGTTGTGCTGTGCCGTCCGTCAAGACGGTGGCGCCAGTTTCGCGCCTAACGCTGCCCGCAAGGGCGCGAGGAACTCCCCGTCGACTACCTGCACGGGACAGGCCGCCCGGCGCGCCGCCGCGAGGGGATCGAAGTAGCCCAGCGTGTACGCAACGGCCGCCGCGCGCTCCGGGTAGGTCCGCAGGTAGTCGTTGAACTCTTCGAGTGGATAGTCCTCGACCGCCGGGAGCGCATCGGCCAGGCGGTAGAACAAGGACGGCGCGGCTTGCACGCGAGACACCTCCCGGCCACGGAGGGCCGCCACGAGGAGAGCCACGTCGTTGCCCGTGACCGTGATGGCGCTGTGGTCTACTTCCTCCGGCGGGCGGCTCAGGACAAAGTCCACGGCGCGGCAAGCGTCGGCCACGATGCCGCGCCAGGCATAGGCTTCCGGTGACTCGATGCCATCCGTGAGCAGGCCAGGATAGGCTGCTGCGTAGGGCTGGTCGCTGAGACGTTGGCCACGATGACACAGGGTCAGCACGGCCCGCTGCTCGGGCCAGCGGTGGTCCAGGTCACCCACGGGCACATGCACCACACTGCCGTAGCCGGACAACTGCACTTCCACGCCACGTGGTTCCGCGCCGGCCGCTTGCGGCGGAGGTTGGACATAGTACGCGAACAGACGGTAGGGGCCAATGCTGGTGAAGCGCACCCCGTACACCAGCGCCTCCGCCGACGAACGCAGCGGCAGCAACTCGACTTCGGGCGCCAACTCCGTGTTCGCCAGCTCGGTGGCCACAGTGCCCCAGAAGGCATCAAAGTCCGCCGGCTCGGATTGATGAGGCAGCGTAGGTACCAGCATGACATTCCCTTCGAGTCCTTGCTTGTCTCCCGTGCCGGGGTATGGCGCAGGCAGTCCGGCGCTAGGCGGTGACTTGCAGATGCTGGCGCATCCACGCCCGGACGTGCGGGGCATGTTGCGCGGACCCAGCGCTGTGTCCCTCTTCTGGGTAGGCGTGCAGGTCTTTCACCGCTGCACCGATGGCCGCGTAGACTGCGTAGCCCGTTTCCGGTGGACAGACGGGGTCGGCCAGTCCGATGTTCATGAGCGTCGGGCAGCGGATGCGCGCCGCCATATTGATTCCGTCGTAGAAATCGAGCGTCCGCAGGACCGCCGCGCGCCGGGCCGGATAGGTCCGGAGGTAGTCGTTAAGCTCCTCATACGGGTAGGTGTGCGTCAGGTCAATGGCCTCGCGCATGCCGCAGAGGTAGGGCGCGCCGGGGCAGGCCGCCCGCACGGCAGGATGCCAGGCCGCCGTGACGATGGTCAGTGCCCCGCCTTGGCTGCCGCCGGTGACGCCGATGCGCTCCGGGTCCACCTCGGGGCGGCTGAGTAGAAAATCAATCGCCCGCCAGGCATCGCAGTAGAAGCCGCGGTAGCCGTAGGTCTGGTAGTCGGCCAAGTTATGCGTGAGCAGGCCGGGGTAACCGGGATTGAAGACGCCGTTCGACCGCAGCTTGCCCCGCGGCGCAACCACCACGCAGGCATAGCCTTCCCGCGCCCAGTGCTTCCCCGTCCCCAGCGACGGCTCACTGACGTACCCCGGCATGACGGCGATGGCCGGATTCCGCTGGCCAGCGCTGCGGCGCGGCACACAATACCAGCAGGCGATCCGCAGCCGCTCCCAACTCGTGTAGAAGCCCTCATAGACAACCACCTCGTCGGTAGAGCGCAGCGGCACGGGCCGCGCCTCCGGCTCCAGCGGAACAGCCTGGAGCCGGCCCCACGTCTCCTGCCAGAAGGCCTCGTAGCCCTCCGGCTTGGTGACGGACGTGCCGTAGCCGGCCGGATCGCCACGGTCATACGGCTGCCCCTCACGGTCCACGGCGCCTACGCGGCTCGGCTGAAGGTCCATGGTTTTGGCCTGCACCGTCCCTCAATCCTCTCCTGCAAGCAGCACGTCGCGGCCCGCCAAGGTCAAGCGGCAACTCCTCGCGCTGCACGCCGCTGACCACGCTCTGCTGTCAAGGGTACACAACGTTCCGTATCGCCGTCCCACGTCCCGGCTCACCCCCCCCATCATGCCGGTGCCGGCCGGCATCCGGTGGCGGGGGTAGATTCCCGCTTTCGCGGGAATGACGGACTTAGGGGTGAGGCACAGCCCAAACCCCCGGCCGGCGGCGCATGGCCGCTTGACGGCGCCGCGCGGCCATGCTACGATGCCCAGTGTTGTCCTTTGCGGGCATGGTGTAGTTGGTAACACGCGACCTTCCCAAGGTTGAGATCGAGGGTTCGAGTCCCTTTGCCCGCTCCCAACGGTGGCTTGCTTGCCACTCCGGTCTGCCGCTCGGCAGGCCCTTTTTTCTGTGTGGCGGTTGCCGGTTGTCCTCACCGGCACAGCACGCAGCGAGGCACAGGCTGACTACCGGCCTGCGCCGCGTCTCCTGGGCGCGGACCACTGCTCAGGAAGCGACACTGAACATGCGCCGGATACGCCGATCAGCGCAGAAACACGAAGGGAGGACGCAGTATGACGCATCTCATGGAGCAGGTTGGTGGCTGGATCGAAGCGCTTATTGACGCCATCGGCTATCCCGGCATCATCCTTGTGATGGCAATCGAAAACATCTTCCCGCCGATTCCCTCCGAGATGGTGCTGCCGTTCGCTGGGTCGCTGTCGGTCAGGGGTGAGCTGAACTTTTGGGGCGCCGTGGCAGCGGGAACCGCCGGCTCGGTGCTCGGTGCGGTGGTGCTCTACGCTATCGGGTACGTGGCACGCGAAGCCGGCGTGCGGCGGCTGGTAGCAGCCTACGGTAGATACGTCTTCATTTCCGAGCGAGACCTGGACCGCGGGGCGGCGTGGTTCGAGCGCTACGGTGAGGCAGTCATCTTTTTCGGACGGCTCATCCCGATCATCCGCAGTATCATCTCCGTCCCGGCAGGCTATACGCGGATGCGCGTTGGGCGTTTCCT
The DNA here is from genome assembly GCA_965238265.1 of Chloroflexota bacterium. GTDB lineage: Bacteria > Chloroflexota > UBA11872 > UBA12225 > JAJDUF01 > JAJDUF01. Next base: position 1,542,914 of record OZ250185.1, read on the forward strand.
GCTCTATACAACCCTCGGCACAGCGCTGTGGAGCCTGTTTCTGACCTACGTCGGCCGCGTCCTCGGCGAGAATTGGGCAGACATCCGGGACTATATGAAGCCCTACGAAAACGGTACGCTGGTCCTGCTCGTGCTGGTCGTTGTAGTGTTCATCGGCTGGCGCGCGCTCCGCTGGCGACGGGAACCGCCGACCGGGGCACCGGACCCCGAGACGTGAGCCGGACGCCAGGGATGCGGCCGCACACCCAGGCGCGGCGATGACGCAGTGGCACAGTGAAGCATCCGGCCCTAACCGCCCTGGGCCGCTGACGGCTCGACTAGCGTGAGAGTCACGGTAGGCCCCCCCTCGGAGGGTAGGACATACTCACTCAACCGCTCCCCCGTGAGCACGAAAAGCCGGTCGCCGGCCTCATCAACCCACAGATCGCGGATTGTTTCGCCTGGGCTGGCGACTCCTACTAGCTCGCGCTCGAACTGCCCGTTCTTGGCCAGCTGCACAATGCGACCATTGCCCGTGTCCACGACATAGAGCGAGTTGATGGACGCAGCGGTCACGATCGCTTGGGGATTTTGCAGTGGACGCTCTAGGCCCTGCAAGGTAAAGGGTTGTGGCTGACCACTCCGGTACCGAGTGATGCCACCATCGGCAGCCAGCACGAAGATGTCGCCGTCTATGGCCAAGTCGAGCGCCGACGTGATCTCGGCGGGTACCGATGTCCCAAACCATTCATCCGGCGGCAGGGCATACGTCCCCAGCGCAGTTGGCTTCCAGCGCAGGAGCTGGTTGGCGCCGGCATCCACTGCATAGAGATTGACCGTGTACGTTTCGAAGCCGAGGACCCGCTGCCACGCTGCCGATCCCGGCAAGCGCCCGGAGCGCATCGTGTCGTCGGCGGTGAGGAACCAGTAGTGTCCCGTGCTGTCAATGGATACGACTCCATCAGTCGTGGCGACAAGATAGGCCAGATCGCCGACAGTCTGACCGGCCTTATTGCCACCGCGCTCCAGAAGCAGTTGGGGTCCTTCGCCGGGGCGCACGGCCAGCACAGCGCGCGGCGCATCCAAGACAAAGAGGCGGTCACCAAAGCGGGTGACGGCCGAGAACTGCGTGGGACGGTTGATCTGGGCGGCAGAGAGGAGGGCTGGCTGAGTTGGGGATGGCGGCACCAGCCCGGCGATACGTGTGCTCTGCGCCTCAACGGCTGTCCGCAGCTCGGCAGCGCGCTCGGCGGAGCGCTCATCGAGGGCGTCAATCTTGGCTAGTGCCTCGGCGACGGCGCGCTGCCCTTCGTCACGCTGGGTCACGTGCGCCAGGTCAGCAACGGCCCGTTCGGCCGCGGCCAGGGCCTGGGGTGCCGGCGGGGATGGACTGGCCACCTCCTGACCCGGCTGCCCGCCGCTCAATCGGCTGAGAATAAAGAGCAGGAGGATGACCGCCACAAGACCGATGAGGATGATACGCAGACGCCCCTGCACTACTTCGTTCAGGCGCTGCCAAGCATTCGCAACCATAGCTAAAAAACCGGCCGCCGGAGCCGGCGGTGCGGGCCGGCCGTAGCCGGCCTGAGCAGGTCTGGCCGTTGACGCACCGCCTCCGACTGCCTCCTCCCACTCCGGTTCAAGGTCCTCCTCGTCCGGCGGCCAGCTCCCTTCGTTCGTAGATGCCGGAGCCGTGCGCACGACCAAGGCTTCGAAGTGGGCTGCTCCGCGCGCCAAGTGGCTACACAACCATGTCGCAGCTTGCTCGGCGCTGTCCTGATCTAGCGCGCGCCGCACGTGGCTCGGACGCAGCCGGGCGGCCAGCTCTGACGTGCTGATAAGCAGCGTCGCGCCCAGACGAGGTGTGGTCCGCGCGTGTTCGATCTCCAGGTCCCAGCGCCGGGCTTGACCCCGCCGAAACGCCTCGCCCATCGGGGCCGGGACCGGCGTGTCCGGCCACATCCGCAGCGTCCCCTGCTGGAGGAGATAGACCTGCGCCGGCAGCAGCTGCGCGAGCACCATTCCGTGCTCTTGGATCAGCACCGCACTGGCGCCCAGCGCGATAAGCTCACGCGCCGGGGCGAGGGCGTGGGTTTCGAGGCGGACGCAGGCCGCGCGTAAGGCGCGGCTCAAGGCTGAGGCGGGGGGGGCCTCCGGTTCGGCCAGCAGTGCCTGGACGAGTGTCTCGCCAAACAGGAGGCAAGAGTCGTCAGCGACCCCCTCGACCACCAGGAAGAGGTCACCAGCGCCCTGGCCAACCTCTTCGTCCGCCGGGAGGGCGTGATGCTGTACCCGGGGCGAATCCGCACGACGCTTGCCTCCCCAAACTGAAGCTGCGGCCCACTCGATACCACCGCTCTCTATGCTCATTGTGTTTGATACTACTCGTCTTCTCTCGCAGTTGACAACTACCCGGTCACTCCCGTATATTCTTCCTAGAACAGGCGTTCTCTGATCGGCAGGTGTTGCGCGGTGCCTAGTGCGCTGCTATTCCTGCTCTGAGTGGCGTGCCGGCAGATCGAACGAGGAGGAAGGCAAACTCATGCAAACTCTCAGCGAGCGGCAACAAGGCATCCTGCGCTTCATCGAGCAATACATTGAGGAACAGGGGCGACCGCCGACGAACCGCGAGATCGGCGCTGCGGCGGGTATTGGCTCGACAAGCCACGTTGACTATCACCTCACAGTGCTCGCCAAGAAAGGCTACATTGTCCGCAAACGTCACACCAGCCGGGGGCTACGGCTGGTACATGGTCCGGCGGCGCCGCGTCCGCGCATCCGTACCGTGCCTGTCATCGGACAGATCGCCGCCGGTCAGCCGATTGACGCGATCAGTGATCCGAGCGATGTCATCCAGCTCAGCGCCGACCAGATACCTCCAGACACGTATGCGCTGCGTGTGCGTGGCAAGTCCATGATCGAAGATCTGATTGACGACGGGGACCTTGTGGTCGTCGAGCCGACACAAACCGCGCGGGACGGCGAGATTGTGGTGGCGCTCTTGACCGACGGCCCCAACGCCGAGGGTGCGGCCACGCTGAAGCGATTCTATCACGAGGGCGACCGCATTCGCTTACAACCGGCGCATCCGACGATGGAGCCGATCTATGCCGACCCCCGGCATGTCCAATTGCAGGGACGCGCGATCAGCATTATCCGCCACCTGCGCTAAGGAGCTACCGGCGCCCAGGTATCGCTACTGTTGAGCAGAGCGGTTGACGGAATCCCCGCTGCCTTGCTAGACTTTCTAGCCCGTGTAGAGGTGGCCTTGGGTGCTGCCTTTATCCCCGAGGGCAGCGAGCCGCTGGCAAGCCGGCGTCACGATGTACGACTTGCGGCGGCGGAGGCGGGGCAGCGCGGCCAATGCCCGACGCCGTAGCAGAAGGAAATATGGGCGTGTATGCCATTGTAGAGGATCACGGGCAGCAATACTCCTTGCGGGAGGGTGAGGTGCTTGACCTCGCCCGGCGGATGGCCGCGCCTGGTCAACGGCTTGAGCTGGATCAGGTGCTCTTGGTGCGTGACGGCGACCACGTAGCAGTAGGCCGACCCACAGTGCCTGGCGCTCGCGTGATAGCCGAAGTGCTAGAGGAAGTCAAGGGTCGCAAGGTCACGGTCTTCAAGTACAAGTCGAGCGTGCGGTATCGTCGGCTTACCGGCCATCGCCAACGCTACTGCCGGGTGAAGATCACCGCCATTGTTCCGGGCGATAGCGCCAGCGCCGGGACAGCGGCGAGCTGAGGCGAGCAGTCCCGGCGGCGGCGGCCAAAAGAAACCCAGAGCGCCAGGGTCCTTCGTTAGTAGCGAGAGAGGAAGAACGGATGGCCTCCAAAAAGGGTGTCGGGAGTACCAAGAATGGCCGCGATAGCGAAGGCAAACGCCTCGGCGCGAAGCGGTTTGATGGGCAGTTCGTGCGTGCCGGCGAGGTACTGGCGCGGCAGCGCGGCACCCGCTACTACCCCGGCAACAATGTCGGGCTAGGGCGAGACTATACCCTCTTCGCGCTCGTGTCCGGGCACGTGAAGTGGGAATACCAGCGACGCGACCGGCGCCAAGTCAGTGTCTACGCCGCCTCGTGAGCGGCGGCAGCCGGTAAGCAGGGCTAACCGGTAGGAATATCTACCTGGGGCAGGCGGCGCTACGCTGCACGGGGGGCCTACACGGGTTACTGTGCCCGCCTCCATTCGCACCTGACAGCAGTACACCTTCTTGTTTCCGGGGCCGATGCCTCCCCGGACTAAAGCAGCCGTTGGTCGCCGTCCCAGGTGCCGGGGCATCCGTATGGTACCCCGATGGGCTATGTTATACTCGGCAGCTTAATGAGGCAGCGCAGCCGGCCAGGACCGTGAGTAGGATGGGGAAGAGGCGAACATGGCGGAAACCAACAGCCGCCGAGTAGTAGTCACCGGGATGGGGGCGGTTACCCCGCTGGGCTTGGACGTGGCCAGCAGCTGGGAGGGGGTCGTCGCGGGGCGGTCCGCCGTCGTGCCTATCTCTACGTTCGACACCACCGGTTACCCGTGCCGGATTGCCGGTGAAGTCAGGGGTTTCGATCCGACTGACTATCTCGATCCAAAGGATGCGCGGCGCACTGATCGCTTCGTGCAGTTCAGTCTGGTAGCTACCCAGGAAGCCCTGCGCGATGCCGACCTGGAGGTCACGGAAGAACGGGCTGACCTCACGGGCGTCTATATCGGCACCGGCATTGGCGGTCTGATCACGTTGACCGAGCAAATCAAAGTGCTCGACGAGCGGGGTGTCCGGCGAGTGAGTCCGTTTCTGGTCCCGATGATGATCGCTGATATGGCCTCGGGCCAGGTCAGCATAGATGTTGGGGCGCGCGGACCGAATATGGGCATTGTGAGTGCCTGCGCCAGTGGGTCACATGCCATCGGAGAAGCCTACGAGGTGATTCGGCGTGGTGATGCCGAGGCGATGATTGCCGGTGGCACCGAAAGCTCCATCATACCCATTGGCCTCGCCGGCTTCTGCGCTTCCCGGGCGCTCACCAGGCAGAACGACGAGCCGGAACGGGCGTCCCGGCCCTTTGACGCCAAGCGCGACGGATTCGTGCCCGCCGAAGGCGCCGGCATCGTCATCCTGGAAAGCCTCGAACATGCCCGGGCCAGGGGCGCGCAGATCCACGCCGAGCTAGTCGGCTACGGCGCCACTGCCGATGCCTTCCATATCACGCTGCCGGCGAAGGGAGGCGCCGGAGCGCGTCGTGCGATGGCGATGGCGCTACGCAAGGCCGCCCTCGACGTGTCCGACGTGGACTACATCAACGCCCACGGCACGAGCACCGAGGCCAACGACCGCTTGGAAACGCACGCTGTCAAGACCTTGTTCGGGGAATATGCGGCCCGGCTCCCGATGAGTTCCACGAAGTCTATGATCGGCCACGCGCTGGGGGCAGCGGGTGGTATCGAAGCGATCTTCACGATCAAGGCACTGTTGGACGACGTGTTACCACCCACCATCAACTACGAGCATCCGGACCCGGCGTGTGATCTGAATTATGTCCCCAACGAGGCCCGGCCCGCGCCTGTGGACGTGGCCATGTCCAATAGCTTCGGGTTTGGCGGTCATAACGCCAGTCTCGTCTTCCGGGCTTATGCCCCCTGACACCGCCTCGCCGCTCCCCCAACGTCTCCACTGGCTGCGGGACCTGCTCGCCGCCGTTGAAGCTGCGGACCTTGCGGAGCTGGAGCTTGGCACCGGCGGGCTGCGCGTGTATGTACGCCGACGGGTGACGACCGTCGCTGCGCCGGCTATCTCCGCGGCGCTCCCCGCCGCTGACAAAGCCGCTCCCGCTCCCGCTCCCGTTGCCGACCAAGACCTGCTCGCCGTCCGTACCCCACTGACCGGCATGTTCTACGCAGCGCCAGCACTGCAAGACCCGCCGTATGTCCGGACCGGTGATCTGGTCGAGGTGGATCAGGTGGTGGCACTGGTAGAAGCGATGAAAGTCTTCAACGAGATTCGCTCCGAGCACCGCGGGGTGGTGGAGCGCATCGCCGTGCAGAGCGGCCAGCTAGTCCACGCCGACCAGCCGCTCCTCCTGCTGCGGCCGGACGGTGGTGAGCCGGCAAGCATGTCGTCGCCGGCGCCGATGTAGGGGCCGGGCGCGCGGGGACGAGCGCCACGCCGCCCGTCATGCCAGCGCAAGCCGGCAATCCGGGCGCAGGAGCTTGGAGGCTCCTCCGGTACTCCCGGCGCGCCATACACCGGCGAGCGCCGCACGTGGTATCATTGCCCGGCGCCCGTCCGCTGCTCCGAGGCCCACGATGGCAGCCGTAGCCACGCCCATCACGCCCACCATGCGGCCCTACCGCCAGCTGGGCCCGATTGACTACGCTCGCCTCGACTACGATCCCAACAAGCCGGTCCGCAAGCCTGATGCGATGGAACAAAATCGCCAACTGCGCGAAATCCTTAACCTCCTCGCCGCCCACTTTACCGACTTTGACCGCCGGCCCGACGTCTTCCTCGACTCCAACACCATCCTCTGCTACGACCGGCGCGACCTCAACGTCCGCGTCTCCCCGGACGTGTACCTGGCCTTCGGCGTGGATGCCCAGGCCATCCGGCCGCGCAAGCTCTATCTGCCCTGGGAGGTGGGTAAACCGCCGGATTGGGTCCTGGAGGCGGCGTCGTCGAGCACCGGGCCAGAGGACACGGGCCGCAAGCGGCGCATCTATGCGCGAATTGGCGTGCCGGAATACTGGCGCTTCGATCCGACCACCGAGGGGCAGTATCACGGAGCGCGGCTGGCCGGGGAGCGGCTGGTCGGCGGGGTGTACCGGCCGCTGCTGCTGACCACGGAGCCGGACGGCATCCTGAAGGGATACAGTCCGGTGCTGCGGTTGAGCCTATGCTGGGATGATGGGTGGCCGCGGCTCTATGACCCGGCGACCGAGAGCTATCTGGAGAGTTGGCAGGAGGTAGCGGCGGCGCGCCAAGCGGAGCGGGCAGCTCGCGAGGCCGCCGAAGCCCAGGTCGCAGTCGAGCAGGCCGCCCGGCTGGCTGCCGAGGAGCGCATCCGGCAGCTGGAGGCGGAGCTGCGCCGCCGCCAAGCGGCCCGGTAGCCTGGGGCCGCTAGGCCCACCGGCAGGACAGCGACAAGGCCCCGCCGTGGGCGCGTGGTGGGCCACGGCCAGTGGTTAGCGGCTCGCTGCGGCCAACTCGCGCAGCCGCGGGACGTTGCGGAGTACGAGCCGCCGGCGCCCGATGGCGATGATGTCGTTATTTCTGAAGTTGTCGAGCGCGGTCGTCACCGTCTCGCGGTAGACACCGAGCATATCGGCCAGGTCTTGGTGGGTCAGGCCGCCGACCGTCGCCGCGGTAGCGGTCTCGCCCTTGCCGTCGCCAGCGAGACGGAGCAGCAACGTGGCGAGCCGCACCGGCACGCTGCGGAAGGCGATATCTTCCAGCTGGGTCTCCAGCTCTTGCATCCGTACCGCGACCAGCTCCAGGAGGCGCAGGGCGATCTGTGGCTTACTGCGGATCAGCTCATCAACGTCCCGGCGACTCATCACGCAGATCGTGCATGGTTCGGCCGCTTCGGCAAAAGCGTCGTACATGCCCTGGCCGATCATGGACATCTCCCCGAATACCGTGCCCGGCTCCAGGGTAACGAACACGAGCTTGCGCCCCTCCGCAGACAGGCGATAGAGCTGGACTCGCCCTTCCTTGAGAATGAACAGCACCTCACCCGTCTCGCCGGGGAGATAAAACACCCGCCCACGCTCGCACGTGTGCATAGTCGTCTTGCGATCAATTTCGGCAAGCTCGGGTGGAGTGAGGTCCTGGAAGAGGTCGGTTTTCGAGAGATAGCCAATTTTCGCCGCGGTGCGCTCGGCCCCGGTCAGCGCAGGCGTTGTCGTCATGCCTCGTTGCTCCTGGGATTCTGCTCCAGCGTAGAAACTTCCTCATCATGGTAGCATGGAGTCCCCGGCAGCTACCGGCCCCGGCCGAGGGAGGGCACTACGGATGAAAATCAGCACGGAGTACCTGGACCGCTGTATCCAGACGCTCGAAAGTGCATTCGAGCTGCTGCAGCAATGCGAGCCGGGCGATTTCACCTATGACATCTACCCCGCGGCCTCCGTCAAAGAATTCGAGCTTGTCCTGGAGCAAACCGGCAGTCTGCTGAAAAAGCGGATCGCCGGGTACTTCGCCTCCAACCGCGCGGCCGACCGTCTGACCTTCAAGGACATCTTCCGCCACGCTGCCAAGCACACCCTGATTACCCCGGAGGCCTGCGAGCGCTGGTGTGAGTACCGCGATACCCGCAACGACACAGCGCACCGTTACGGTGAAGGCTACGCCGAGGCCACACTGCAGCTGTTGCCGCGCTTCATCCTCGACGCCAAGGCCCTCTCCCTGGTCATAGCGGAGGAATGGGATGATTGAGCGCCTGGACTTGCAGCCGAGACACCGCAAGCAGATCGAGGCGCTGCTGCGCGAGCATTTGCCGGGCGTTGAAGTGTGGGCCTACGGCAGCCGTGTCAATGGCAGAAGCCATGGGGGCAGCGACCTTGACCTGGTGTTGCGCGGCCCGGACTTGCAGCGGCTGCCCAGCGGCAAGCTCTACGATCTGGCGGAGGCCTTTCGGGAATCCAACATTCCCTTTCTCATCGAGGCGCGCGATTGGGCCAGGCTACCGGAGAGCTTCCAACGCGAGATCGAACGGGACTATGTGGTGCTGGTGAGGGGCATGGAGCAAACGACTGGGAAGGTGCCTGATGCTAACTAAGCTCACCATCCGCCAATTCAAGCGCTTTCGCGATCAGGTCGAGATCGAGTTGGGCAATCCCGTGGTGTTCATCGGCCCGAACAACTCGGGCAAGACCTCGGCGATGCAAGCGCTAGCACTCTGGGATATCGGCCTCAATCGCTGGAACGAGAAGCGCTCGGGAAGGAGCACGCCGGAGAAGCGTCCGGGCGTCACCGTCAACCGACGGGACCTCGCCTCCATCCCCGTCCCAAGTACGCGTCTCTTATGGCATGGACGCCATGTACGCGACGTACAGTTGATCGAAGGTCGCCAGCGGACGAGCAACGTCCGGGTTGATGTCATTGTCAATGGCATCACCCAAGGCAAGGAATGGACCTGCGGGCTGGAGTTCGACTTTGCGAACGAGGAGTCGTTCTACTGCCGTCCGCTGCGGCGAGGCGATGGCAAGACGCTGGAGCGAATGTCAATTCCGCCGCAGGCCGGGACTACGCAGATCGCCTTCCTTCCCCCGATGTCCGGCCTCGCAGCGACGGAGACGCGCCTCGATCACGGTGCAGTGAATGTGCGTGTCGGGGAAGGCCGCACGGCCGAGGTCCTACGCAACCTGTGCTTCCGCGTTCACCAGGAGCATCCCGACGATTGGGAGAAGCTCGTCGCACAGATCCAGGGTCTGTTCGGGGCGAAGCTCGAACCTCCGCGCTATATCGAGGAGCGCGGCGAGATCGCCATGAGCTACCAGGAGCAAGGGGTGACGCTTGACCTCGCTTCCAGCGGCCGGGGCCTGCAGCAGACGCTCCTCATCCTGGCGTACATGTACGCCAACCCCGGTGCCGTGCTTTTGCTCGACGAGCCGGACGCGCACCTCGAGATTCTGCGCCAGCGCCAGATCTATCGCCTGCTCACGGAGGCGGCAGCCGGGAGCCGCAGCCAGATCATCGCGGCGAGCCATTCCGAGGTGCTCCTGAACGAAGCCGCGGGCAGAGATATGGTGATCGCTTTCGTCGGTCGGCCGCGCCGGATTGACGACCGCGGCAGTCAGGTCCGCAAGGCGCTCACGGAGATTGGATTCGAGCACTATTACCAGGCCGAGCAGACGGGCTGGGCCCTCTATCTCGAAGGCTCGACGGACCTTTCCATCTTGCAGGCTTTTGCCCGGCGTCTCGGCCACGACGAGGCGGTCCGCGTGCTTGAGCGGCCTTTCGTGCATTACGTCGGAAACCAGCAGGCTGCGGTAGAACGTCACTACTACGGTCTCAAGGAGGCGCTCCCGAAGCTGCAAGCCGCGGCGCTCTTCGACCGCCTCGAATCAGGCGCCCCGACGATTGATCCGGTCGAATGTCTGATGTGGGAACGGCGGGAGATCGAGAACTACTTCTGCTCCTTGGCGACTCTGGAGGAGTATGCGCGGGTATCGGCGGAAGGAGACACACTCGGACCTCTGTTTGTGCCCGACGAGGCCAACCGGCGGGTGAAGATAATGCGCGAGGCTATCGAGGAGGTTCAGAGCGCGATGCGGACGCTGGGCAAAGGCTCGCCATGGAGCAGCGACGTCAAGGTGAGCGACGACTTCCTGGCCCCGCTGTTCAAGAACTACTTTCGGAAGCTCGGCCTGCCGAATCTCATGAACAAGAAGGACTTCTACGAGCTTGCCGAAAACGTCCCTGAAGAAGAGATTGACACGGAGATTCGCGCCAAGCTGGGCGCTATCGTGCGCGTCGCCAAGGGCGCCAGCCCCGGGGCACGCGGATAGTGAGCTTATCTGCTCTGGCCCCCCTATGGTCCCCCCGCTGCGGCAGGAGGCCGGTCTTTCCCTCCCCTGTCGCAACGGGGGAGGGGGAGGGTGGTGGGGGGCGACGGGCGCTACTCCACGCTGCCCGAGGCTACCTCGTAGGCGCCTTGTACACCCTTGACCGTCGCTACGGCTGCGCCACTGCGATAGTAGAGGGAGCCGAAGGACCGGGCCAAGGCGGTGGCGATCTCCGGGTGTGCGTCAATGAGGTTGCGTCGCTCGCCGCGGTCGCCGGTGAGGTCGTATAGCTCGTCCGGCTCGTCTGCCGGCCGCAGCACCAGGCTCCAACGGGCATCGCGGATGCAGCGCTCGTGACCGGCGTGGTAGCCGGTAATCATGCGGTCACGGTGCTCGGCGGTCTCCCCTTGCACCACGCGGTCAAAGCTGTGCCCATGCATGTCGGACGTGAGGTTGGACCAACCCATCATGGTCAGCAGGGTGGGCAGCACGTCGTGGAATTGGGCCAGCGCGCTAATCCGCTGGCCGCCGCCGCGGCCGCCGGGCAGCCGGAGTAAGAACGGCACCTTGAGCAGCTCGTTGTACAGGCGGTCGGTGCCCTTGAGGAACTTGCCGTGGTCGGCCAGGGGATGACCGTGGTCCGCGACGAGCAGGATGATGGAATCGTCGTAGTAGCCGAGGTCGCGGAGGGTGGCGAAAAGCTGACCGAGGCAGTGGTCTACGAAGGCCACCTCACCGGCATACAGCCCGCGAATGTGGCGGATTTGCTCCGGCGAGGCCCACTCGGCGGCCGGGCCGCCCATCGGCAGGATGAGGCGCGGCCCCCGGTACGCCGGGTCGGTATAGGTATCCCAGTGCGGCGGCGGGTCCCATGGCTCGTGGGGGTCGAAGCTGTCAATCCAGAGGAATAGCCGGTCGTGGGCGCGGTTGCGCCGGAGCCAGGTGCGCGCCTCGTCCACGACCTGCGCCGGAAACCAGCGCTGCTCCTCGGTGAACGTATCCGTATTGGCCAGGAACTGACGCACCCGGTCGCGCCAGAGCGGTGGATAGTGCGCGTTGACGTAATCGTCCAGGTTGCGCTGCACCGGCCCCGACTCGTAGGGGTCGTACTCCTGACCGCGTATCCAGCGGTAGGAGTGGAAATTGCGGTGAAAGTTCATGCCCGGCGCCCGGTAGTGGTACGTATCGGAGATCAGCCCACAGACATAGCCCTCGCCGCGCAGTAGCTCGGTGGCGGTCACGTCCTCCGCGGTCAGCGGCTGCCAGGGGCGGTAGGGGAGGGTGCGTTGGCCGGTGAGCAGCGCGGTGCGTACCGGGATCGTGGGGAAGGCCTCCGGGTAGATATTCTCGAAGATCAGACTCGCTTGCCCAAAGGCGTCAATGTTGGGTGTTTGACAGGGCGCAACATCGTCGAATGGCCCCTGTCCCTGATGGTAGAGGCTGACGTGGTCCTGTCGTAGACTGTCCAGCATGATGACAATGAGGTTCACTGGCTCATTCCTCCGGGAGACGTAGCGTAGCTAGCGGTACGCTGATGAAGGTTGAGCACTCCCATAACACATTTCACGTGAAACGACAAGCTCTGTGCCTCAGGGATTTACTACTCTCAGTGACCAACGAGGGTATCGGTAACATTTGCATGTACGCAACTAGCCCCGTCGGTCGTGACCTCCTTTCGACAGCTTGACACGGCGAGGGTGCCGTGCTACCGTGATTCCGCTTCCTGCCAGAAGCACTATCCTAACCGTAAGGGGGTTTCTCATGCTACAGAGGTTGTTGCTACCTGCTGCGCTCGCTGCCGTTATAGCTCTCACTATCGTTCCCGCGTTCGCTGCTGCCGACTGCCAATTCGTTCTCGGCTTTGCTTCCCTAAAGGCCCTGATTGACACTGCCGAAGGGCCGAATAAAGTTGGCGAGTGCTTAGAGAATCAGCACTCTAATCCTGCCAACGGTGATGCACTACAGCAAACTACCGGCGGCTTGATGGCATGGCGTAAGGCAGATAACTGGACTGCCTTTACCGACGGCTACCGCACATGGATCAACGGCCCTAACGGGCTAGAAGCACGCTTGAACACTGAGACGTTTGATTGGGAGATAGCGGCTGTTACGCAACCAGTACCAACATCAACGCCAACACTAGAGCCAACACCGCTACCTGTCTCCGCACCTACACTTGACTTCGGGGAGTGGCTGTTCAGCGAGCGCACTGATGCACTCACAAAGATCACTAGATACAGTGCCTACCTTACAGCACACAACTATGAAGGTAGTGGCGACGCGCCCATCCTCTATATGCGCTGTGGAGATGAAGACTACATAGAGGTGTTTGTGAACTGGGGTACTTACATTGGCGAATATTCCTCAAGCAACACCACTCACCACGTCCGCTATAGAGTTGACGATCAGACCATACGGTGCATCGGTTCAGCGTATTGGAGCCCTTCCATCAGAGGATACGCTTCCTTTACTCGTGAAGGTGCTCAGAACACTCACTTCCTAACTCTCATAACCGAGTGGACACACTCAGAAGTTGCCATTGAAGTCTTAGACGACGACCGCGACCGAGAGGCAGTCGGCGCTTGGAGGTTGACAGGGGCAAGCGCAGCCCGCGATAACATTCAGGCCAAGTGTGGCCTGTAGAGTAGTGGCTAGATAAGAAATGTAGGGGCCTGGTGGCTGCCCCCCCGTCCGAAGCCAGGGCACCCACCGGCGATGTCCCTGCAACAGTGTGGTACAGGCTCTAGGAGCTGCTTGCGGTGCGGGTTAACTGAGGGTGTCAGTCTGGACCTGATCGTGGTACGCCTGGCCTGCCGTCTGCAACAGCCGCTCCCGTGCCTTGGACCGCTCGAAGGTCACGCGCACGATGGGAATACCGCGGACCTGCGCTTCCCGGCCCTGCAGCCGGATGGCGAGATCGTTCGGATCTCCTTAGGGGCCGCGGTACTCCCCCTTGGCATGTAGCAGCACCACGATGCGCTCGCCCTGCTGCCACAGGGTGGTGTAGGCGGCTTCGAGTCGGTGCCGTGTAGAGACATACCACATCAAGAGCAGCATTGTAGGCCGCAATGACCGGGTGGTCCGCCACGCCTTGTACAGTGAGTAGCTTAGTCCGGAGACTGCGGCATGCTTCGGCAAAGCTGCTTCGCACCGCCTCGTTGAGCGGATTTCGTCTAATTCGGAATAGCCGCAACTGCACCCTCTGGTTGCTTCTACGGAGGTCTTGAGCAAAGTTGCTCCATTCCTCTTCATCGAACGGAGAGTCGCTTTCTATCATTAGCTGCATCAAGATGAGGGCATGGAGAGCGTTGTCGGCACTGCTGGGCTGGCCCGCTCCGTCGCGGGCAGCGCGTAGCAATTCTTCCACCGGCCCCATAGCTGCTTCTAGCGCCTCAAGCGCCGAGTCCCAGGCGTGGTCCACCTGTTGAACCGCATCATGGCAGGCATCATACTCACGCTTGGCGACCATGGTAGGGAGGTGTATCGCGGCCATATCCCATGATTCAAGCTCCCAGTAGCGCTTAACACGCTTGGCCGTCTGGGTCAGCACTTGCCGAGTTCTCCCTTCAGCAAAGGAGAGCAGTGGGATGTCGTGTGATTGCTGGCCGGTCGGGGTGCGGCTGAAGCTCTGCGCGAAGGCGTCCCGGAGCTTGTCCATATAGGCATTATGGGCCTGCCAAGCCGCTTCCCAAGTCTGGCCGCGTTGGCGCGGGACACTTGGCGGCTTCCCAAAGGCTTTGCGCCATGCCTCCACCTCGGCCGGTGATGCCGGCCGGAGCACAGCAAGCGGGGCAGGGGGCGCCGCCTTGGTCGCGGCACTGGCAGTCTCATGTATGGTCGCGCCTTCGCGCCCTTGTTTCTACAGGATGGTCGGGCCGCCTGATACTACCGCAAGCACCAGGGTGAGGGCGCTGACTGCTACCCCTGGTATCTGGATTCCGGCTTTCGTGGGGATGACGGGGCCGGGGTATGTTTGGGGCAATCAGGTGCCGGTGGTGCCGGTCCAGTCGAAGAGGACACCCAGGTAACGGTCCTGCTGATTGGCCAGTCCGGCGTAGGCCTCGGCGCACTGCGCCGGCGGTAGCACGTGGGTTCGCAGGGGATCAACGATCAGACGGTCGGCGGCCATCCACTCCAGCAACTGGCGGTAGTTGCGGATGATGGAGTGCTTCAGGCCGGGTGTGTCGGGGATGGGGTAGAGCCACTCCAGGGCGCCGCGCAGCGTAATCCCCTGCAAGTGAATCCTGGTGAGCATCGGGGTGACGTTCATGGTGTGGTGCGCGCGGGGGCTGCCGAGCAGGATCAGCTCGCCGTGGCGGCGGGTCAGCTCGACGGCCGCGGCGATCAGCTCGGAGCGCCCGATGGCTTCAACGGCAATGTCTACGCCATGGCCGGCGGTCCAATCGAGCACGGCGGCCGCGAGATCGTCGCTCATCGGGTTGATGGTCCGCGCAATGCCGCACTGCGCGGCGATGGCGCGGCGCTCGTCTATCGGATCGCTGGCCATTACCTCTGCGCCGGCGAGCCGGAAAAGCTGCGCCGCGAAGTTGCCTACCAGGCCCAGGCCGACGACCAGTACCTCGTCGCCGGGGGAGACGTTGGCGCTGCGGACGGCCGTAATCGCGACGCTGGCCATCCGCACGAAAACAGCGCGCCGGTCGTCGAGGCCCAGGGCAGCGGGAATCGGCAGGCAGAAGTGGCCTGTGTCTACCTTGGCGAGGGAGGCATGGTTGGCAAAGCTCGTGACCGTATCCCCAACCTTCACACCCTCTACCGCGCTCCCGATGGCCAGCACTTCGCCCAAGTGCCCATACCCGGTCGTCCGTGGATACGGTGCTGGGCGACGGCTACCGGCAGCAGGGCGCTGCTCGCGCATGGTGGCCATCTGCTGCACCAGACCGGTGTAACCGGCCCCTTCCGTGCCCGGACTGATGACGCTGTATTTGCCACGCACGAGCGCTTCGCGGGGGCCGAGCGCCGAGTCGAGGGCGAACGCTTCTAGCTGCACCTGTCGTTCGCCAGTGAAGACCACCCGGCTGCCGTGCAGTTGTTGCGCCACTGAAGCTACTCCTTATTCAGGTACACCTGGTCACAACTCGCTGCGCTAGGCTGTGAGTTGTGCTTGGAGCGCGCTTGGCTCCGTGACCGGCAGTTTACAGGTGAACAGTTCGCAGACGTAGGCGGTGGCGCTGCCATTGATCGCTGCGCGCCCGGCCAGCAGCGGCACGATCTCGGCGGCCGCCGCGTCGTCTTCCGAGCGGAACGCCAGGACACAGTTTGGCAGGTAGGCCGCCAGCACGAGCCGGAGTAGGCCGTCGGCCTCCGTCGTGTCGGGTGGGGTGACGATGGCCACCTCTTTGGGCGGCGCGAGGAAGAGGTCGAGGGCGCTCAACAAACGCCCGAAGGCGCTGGGATGTTGGGCCATCGTATTTCCCAGGGCGCGAAAGAGCGCCAGCGCCGGCTCGGCAGCATCCCAGTCGCCGGTGAGCGCCGCCAGGCGGATCAACACCTCGGCGGCTACGGAGTTCCCGGCCGGCGTCGCGTTGTCGAGCAGGTCTTTGGGCCGGGCGATCAACGCTTCATGGTCGCTGGCCGTATCGAAAAAGCCCCCACCGGAGCTATCGAGAAACAGCGCGCGCATGGTGTCCGTCAACGCCTGCGCTCGTGTAACCCATACGGGATCGAAGGTTGCTTCATACAGGGCCAGGTACCCATCAGCGAGGTAGGCGTAGTCCTCCAGATAGCCGTTGATCGTCGCGCGCCCTTCCTTCCAGGAATGGCACAGCCGCACCCGGCCGGCGGCATCGGTGCTCCGCACTTGCTCCCAGAGGAACTCTCCGTTCGCTACCGCTCGCTGGCGATAGTCGTCCCGGTCGAGCACGGCGCCGGCCTCGGCAAACGCACGTAGCATCAAGCCGTTCCAGGAGGTCAGGACTTTCTCGTCGCGGTCGGGCTTCACCCGCTGCTCGCGCACCGCCCACAGACGCTGACGGGCACGGGCGAGCGTCTCGCGCAGCTGCTCTACCGAGACTCCGGCCAAGTGGGCCACCACGTCTTCATCGCGGGGCACGTGGAGGATGTTCTTGCCCTCGAAGTTCCCGTCGGGCGTGACATCGTAGTACAACTCCAAGAGCCGCGCTTCGTCGGGCGAGAGGGATTGCCGGATTTCGTCGGGCGTCCAGACGAAGAACAGGCCCTCTTCGCCCTCGCTGTCGGCGTCCTGCGTCGAGTAGAACCCACCCGCCGAGTCGGTCATCTCGCGCTCGACGTAGGCCAGGACTTCCTCCACAACGCGCTGGTATAGCTCCTTGCCGGTGAGCTGATAGGCATGGAGGTAGACGCATACGAGCTGGGCGTTGTCGTAGAGCATCTTCTCGAAGTGCGGGACGAGCCACT
This sequence comes from Chloroflexota bacterium, assembly GCA_965238265.1. Classification (GTDB taxonomy): domain Bacteria; phylum Chloroflexota; class UBA11872; order UBA12225; family JAJDUF01; genus JAJDUF01. The sequence continues at coordinate 1,559,776 of OZ250185.1, forward strand.
GCGCGTCGGTCGAGTAGCGATGGAACCCGCCGCCGAGATGGTCGTAGATGCCGCCGCGGGCCATGCTGTCCAGCGTTTTCTCCACCAGCGGTAACACGTGCGTTGCGTCCGGCCGTTGCGAGCGCCGCAGCAGTAGCTCCAGGTTCATCGGCTGCGGAAACTTGGGGGCGCTTCCGAAGCCGCCGTAGCGGGTATCGAACGCGGCACCGAGCATCTGGGTGGCCTGGTTGAGCACGGTAGCCGTCGGGAGGGCAGCGTCATCATCGGGTGGGCGCACGTCTACCGCGGACCGCCGGAGCAGGGTAGTGAGCTGCTGGGCGGTGCGGTCAACGGCGCTCCGCTGCTCGCGATAGGCCTGAGCCACACTTTGCAGCACGCGCTGAAAGCTCGGCATCCCGTAGCGGTCAACGGGCGGGAAATAGGTGCCGCCGTAGAACGGCTCGCCATCGGGCGTCAGGAAGACGGTCATCGGCCAGCCGCCGTGCTGAGTGAGCGCCTGCACCGCCTGCATATAGATCGAGTCGAGGTCGGGGCGCTCTTCGCGGTCCACTTTGATGTTGACGAACAGGTCGTTCATCAGCCGCGCCGTCGCCTCGTCCTCGAAGGACTCGCGCTCCATCACATGGCACCAGTGGCAGGCCGAGTAGCCAATCGAGAGCAGGATCGGCTTACCCCGCTCGCGTGCCTGCTGCAGCGCCTCCGGTCCCCAGGCGTACCAGTCCACGGGATTGTAGGCGTGCTGCAAGAGATACGGGCTGGTCTCGTTAATCAGGCGGTTGGGCTGGCGCTGCTCGTGCGTTGGGTTGTCGGACACAGGACACTCCCTCTGGCTGGTGGCGGTCGGTGGCCAGTGACCTGTACTGACCGAGCTATATGGAGCCTAGCAGGCTCCGGAGATAGTTGTACGCGCGGACGGCTTCGTCGTTGACCGTTTCAAGCGTGTCCTGGCCTTCGCCGGCGTCGCCGGACGCGCGACTACCGCCCGCCCCAAGCGTCTCGACAATGCTGGGGCCGGAGTAGCCGTGGTCATTGAGGATGCGGAAGATGGTCGGGAAGTCCACGTCGCCGTCGCCGGGCGAAACCGTCACCGAGCCGCCCTGCCCCCCGACTTCGTCCTTGATGCACATGGCAGAGACATAAGGCGCCAAGCTCCGTAGCGCCTGGACGGGGTCCTCGCCGGCATAGTAGAGCAAGTTGCCGGGGTCGTAGCAGAGGCGGTACCCGGGATGATTGACCCGCTGGACCGCCGCCAGGCAATCGGCGCCGGTCGTGGTGAGGCCGCCATGCGGCTTCACGGCGATGGTGGTGCCGTGCTCGGCCGCGTAGGGGGCGGCCGCGCGCATGAGGTCGAAGTAGCGGTCGTAGTTCTCCGGCCGGCCGTGGCCCTGCTCCAGGATCACGCGCACGTTGAAGCGGACGGCCTGGTCTACCAATCCATGCAAGCGGGCCAAGCCCGCTTCCTGCGGCGCGTCGAGGAGGACCGTGCTTACGAGGATGGCTGGGGCGACATCGTGCCGCTCTAGTGCCGCGAGGGCGGCGGCTTCCGCCTCGGGGGCCGTGGAGCCGTCGTCGTTGAGCGGTGGCTGGTCGTGCTGGAGGCCGAGGAAGCCAAAGTGGTCGAAACCGGCGGCGGCGATCCCGGCCAAGGTCTCATCGAACCCGAAGGCTGCCCACGGACGGCTAAAGCAGCCGAGTGGAATATCCATAGCGCTCTCCTTACCACCAGGGCTGCACCGAACGCCACTGAGGCGATGGTGCGGTAAGCCCTGGCATGTTATCTCTGCCGTTGGCGTTGGGAAGTCTAGCAGTCGCCTCACCCCCCGGCCTGGCCCCCCTATGGTCCCCCCGCTAGGGGGACGGGCGCAGCGTGCTGCGCCCCTACGCGCCCGGCCGGCCTCCGACGGACTCCCCCTCTCTATCGCTTGGCGATGGAGAGGGGGCCGGGGGGTGAGGCGCGGCCCACGGCTACCTCGTCAAGTTGTTAGAGTTCTGGAGCGACTACGCCTGTCACCGGGGAGGAATTGATGCCGACGACGAACGACGCTGTGGCCCAAGGGATTACATGGGACCTCTCGGACCTGTACGGAGCCTACGACGACCCATGTATCGCTGCCGACGTAGAGCGGCTGCGGAGTAAGGCCGCGGCTTTTGCCGACACCTATCGCGGCACGGTGGATGTGGACGGCGGACCGTCAGCCGCGCTGCTGCGGGCAGCGGTCACGGCGCTGGAGGAGCTGCACGAGCAGAGCGGCCGGCTCCAGGCGTATGCCGGGCTGCTCTATAGCGCGGATACCAGCCGGGACGAGCACCGCGACCTGGAGCAGCGGACGGAGCAGCAGCTGACCGAAATCCAAAACTTGGTGTTGTTCTTCGATCTGGAGTGGTCCCGCGTGGACGATGCGACCGCCCAGGCACTCCTGGACGATCCTCAGCTCGCTACCCATCGCCACTATCTGGAGCAAGTGCGTAAATACCGTCCGCACCTGTTGAGCGAGCCGGAGGAGCAGATTGTCAACGAGAAGGACCTGACCGGTCCGCTGGCGTGGGCCAGGCTGCATACCGAGATCACGTCGTCGCTGACGTTCTCGGTCGAGCGCGATGGCACGCCGCGCGACCACACGCTCGATGAGGTGCTGGCCCTGTTCCACCACCCGGACCGCGACCTGCGCCGTCGTGGGCACGACGCCCTCTATGCCGTCTTGCAAGAGCAAGGCGCGGTCTTGACGTATGTCTACGATACGTTGATCCAAGATCACCTCAACATGGACCGGCTGCGCGACTACCCGGACGCGATGGCGCAGCGACACCTCGCCAACGAGGTAGACCCGGCGGCCGTCGCGGCGATGATGGAGGTGACGGAGGCAAACTACGGCCTAGCCCAGGCGTATTTCAAGCTGAAGCGCCGGCTACTCCAGCTCCCCGAGCTGCGCCTCTACGATCAATACGCGCCGGTCGGCAACGTGGACCGCCAGTACCCGTTCAGCGACGCGCGGGAGATGGTGCTGGAATCGTATGGGGCCTTCGATCCGCAGTTTCGGGACATCGCGCTGCGGTTCTTCGACGGGCGGTGGATTGACGCCGAGCCGCGGCCGGGCAAGCGCGGTGGGGCCTTCTGCTGGTCGCCGTCGCCCCAAACGCATCCGTATGTGCTGTGCAACTACACCGATACGTTCCGCGACGTGATGACCGTTGCCCACGAACTCGGTCACGGCGTTCACGGCTGGCTGGCGCGGGAGCAAACGCTGCTCAACTATCATCCCACGCTGCCGCTGGCCGAGACGGCGTCGGTGTTCGGTGAGATCGCCGTCTTCGACCGTCTCGTGGCCTCCGAGCAAGACCCGGCGACGGCTTTGGCGCTGACCTGTGCGAAGGTCGAGGACGCTTTCGCCACCATTTTCCGGCAAAACGTCCTCACCCGCTTCGAGCAAACCGCCTACGCGGCGCGCGGCGCGGGCCGCCTCACGTCCGACAGACTATCCGACCTCTGGATCGCAGCCAACGGCAAGTATTACGGCGATGCCGTGCAAATGACGGAGGGGTACCGCTGGGGCTGGTCCTACATTCCGCACTTCATCCATACGCGCTTCTACTGCTACGCCTACACCTTTGCGGAGCTGCTGGTGCTGGCTCTGTATAGCCTCTATCGCGAGCAGGGCCGCGCGTTTGTGCCGCGCTTTCTCGACCTACTGCGGGCCGGCGGGCGAGAAAGCCCTGCTGCGCTGCTGGCGCCGCTGGGTGTGGACTACCGCGACCCCACGTTCTGGGAGCGCGGCTTCGCAGAGCTACGGCGCCTCATCACACGGGCGGAAGAGCTGGCGGAAACGGCCGGCGTCTAGGCGCAGGCCCCCCTATGGCCCCCCCGCTGCGGCAGGGGAACGGCGGCACGGGCACCGCGGCCGCCGGGGGCCGGCGTGTTCCCGCCCCTGTCGCAACGGGGGAGGGTTAGGGTGGGGGCTGGTAGTTCCCTCTCCCCCTGCGCTCAGTTTCGATTAATCACGCCGCAGGCTACGCGGCCACCGGCGCCAGCGCTCTCACCGTAGGTGTCGGGTTTCTCGTGGACGATGATGGTGGAGCCGTCCGCGTCGAAAAGCGAATGGTCGGCGTCTGCCGCCAGCGTCACGGCAGCGGTGAACATATCGGCGCGGGCGGTTCCGTCGGCTGCGGCGTAGACGTTCGGCGTGTCGCCGGCGTGGAACCCGCCTTCGTGCAGCAAGCCGTGTCCTTTGCCACCGGGGTTGTAGTGTCCACCAGCTGCCGCGAAGCTCGGTGTGCAGGCGCCGACCTCGTGGATGTGGAAGCCGTGCCCGCCGGGCGTCAGACCGGTTAGGTCTGCCGCGATCAGGACGCCGTGGGGACCTTGCCGCAGCGTGACCGTGCCCATCGCAGTGCCGTCCGGCCCGGCCATCATTGCCAGGGCATCATTGAGCCGTACTTGCAAGCCGTGCGGCCCATTGACCCAGGTGTGGTAGCCATCCGTGAACGCCGTCCAATTGTCGGCCTTGCGCCAGACCAGCCGCCCGCCGGTAGTGTACTGCACGGCACGCTCCTGGCACCGGGGAGCGACAGACGAGGCCGCGGCGAGCGGCCTGCTTCCGGTTGGGTGCCAGGTAAGCCGTGGGGGCTATGATATAATCGCCTTCTGAGCGCCAATGCAGATTGCAATTCTTTCGGACATTCACGGGAACTTGGAGGCCCTCGATGAGGTGCTGCACGACATGGGGATCGTGGATGCCATTTGGTGCCTGGGCGACCTCGTAGGGTACGGCCCGGACCCGGCGGCCTGTATCAGGCGGGCACGCGACGGCAGGTTCCTCTGTGTCGCCGGCAACCACGATCTCGCCGCCGCCGGGGCGATGGACTCCTCCGAGGCGTTCAATGTCGAGGCCGATACTGCCGTGCAGTGGACGGCGCAGCAGCTCAACATGGCGGACCGCGCTTTCCTCGCGAGTCTGCCCACTGAGGAGCAGCACGAGGACTTCACCCTGGTGCATGGCAGTCCCCTGGACCCCATCTGGGAGTATCTGACCAACGTGCGGCTCGCGCAGTTGAACTTTTCGTACTTTGCCAGCCGCTATTGCCTGGTGGGTCACACCCACGTACCGCTCGTGTTTCGGCAACCCTTGCCCGACGCACGTGCTCAGACCTACGAGACCATCGTGCCGCAGCCCAATGAGCCGTTGTACCTCGACGACCGGCGGCTGATTATCAACCCCGGTGCAGTGGGGCAGCCGCGCGACGGCCATCCCGAAGCCGCCTACATGCTCCTCGATTTGGACGCTGCCACCGTCACCTTGCGGCGGGTGCCCTACTCGGTAGACCGGGTGCAGCAGAAGATGCTGCGGGCCGGACTGCCGGAGCGACTGGCCCGCCGGCTCGCTTACGGCTGGTAGGTCGCCGCCCGGCGCACGCCCCGCGCCGGGTACGCCCGCCGCCCGTGCTAGTCGCTCACGGCCAGATCACCGACAGCGACTTCTACGTACTGAGTGCTTATAGCTGATGCTATCGTAGAAGGTTTTATGCCCTTACTCCTGAACTTCCGACGTATTGGACGGAGGAAAAAGTCTGTATCGTAGCCCTGATAAGGATATGCAATAGAAATTTTCTCCTTGATCTCCCCCACCTGTACCTTAATCTTTGTGACTTCAACCTCACCCAACTCGTCTCCCGTGTCAGGATCACGAATGACTCGAGTCCCGGAGATTCTAGACACCATTTTCCGTGCCACGCCGTGATTCGTACCGACGTTAAGCACGAGCCGCTCTTCATCCAGCACCGCCGCGACCTTGCCCCGGATCGGCTTCTGTTCACGACGAACCGGCGTCGCCTCGGCCACTTGTGCTACTGCCTCAGCCATTTTCGATCTCCAGCGACGGGAGCCATGTCCGTCGCTGCGAAACACTCGCACGCCGGTCCAACTGCGGAGACTGTGCCTTGTATTGCTCCCCCAACAGATTGTCTCTCCGCTCCTCGCAGGCTGGCCGGGCCGACAGTCTCTATAGTAGCGCACGGCGCGGGATGCGTCTCGGCGGTGGGCTGTGACGATCTGCGTCCGCGCGTCATCTACAAGGGTGAGGGACGATGATGGCCGCCGCCAGTACGACCGATGGCCAGCTTGTGCGCGCTGCGTGCGCGGGCCAGGCTGCCGCCGTCTCGGCCTTGATTGACCGTCATTGGCCCATCGTGCATAAGCTCCTGGCGCGGGCTATTGGCAATTGGGTGGAGGCGGAAGACCTGGCCCAGGAGACGATGTTCCAGGCCGTGACCCGGCTCTCGGAGCTGCGCGATCCGGAACGCTTCCGGCCGTGGCTCTACACCATCGCGCTCAATCGTGCTCGGCTCTGGTGGCGGCGCGCGCCGGCGCGTCGGTTTACCCAGTCGCTAGACACGCTACTGGTGGAGATGCCAGTGACCATCGAGCGACAGCTGGCTGGCGATGGCGCCTCCGCCGAGGCAGCCTGGGAAGCCAACGATCTGGCGCGGGCCATCGGGCGGGCGATCTCGGCCCTACCGCAAGAGCAGCACCAGGCCATCGTGGCCCACTACGTGGAGGGGCTGACGTATGACGAGATCGCTACGCTGCTCGCTGTGCCGGCGAGCACCATCCGCGGGCGTCTCCACCATGCACGTGGCCGCCTGCGGCGCGAGCTGGCCCAACTGACGAGGGAGGGCTACGCCGAGTTCGACCGGCCACCGTATGCTCCCAGCGGACGCAAGCGACCGAGGAGGTTAGCGATGACGTATGTCGAGATGATCGTGGACAGCGTTCGCATGGACATCCACGGCACGTCCCGGCAGGTCGTGCTCAAGGAGCCGGATAGCGACCGCACGCTGCCCATCACTATTGGCCCGGCCGAGGCCCAGGCTATCGTTTTCAAGCTCCAAGAAGCGGCAATACCGCGACCAATGAGCCACGATCTCATGTTGAGCCTTGCGACCGCCTTCGGTGCTTCGATTCAGGAAGTGCGCGCCACCAAGTTGGAGCAAGAGACCTTCTTGGCGGCGGTTGTTATCACACGCGACGGCCAGACCAAAGAGATTGACGCCCGCCCAAGCGATGCCATCGCGCTTGCCTTACGCGCGCAGGTCCCCATCTACGTCCATACGGCGGTAAGGGAGAAAGCTGAGGCTCTGGAGGACTGGATTGAGCCACCAGCGTGGCCGTTGCGCAACGATTTTGAAGTACCCGAGACCTGGGTTGAGCCACCAGTGTGGCCACCACTTCCCGAGTGGGTAGCGCCAGAGACGCGCCAACGCCTGGCGGCGTGGGCCGGCAAGCTGACCGTGACCACTGTGCTCTTGGTGCAGAATGCTCGTCTGTGGGCCATGAGCTACGGTACAGGCGCGGTGGCGCTCCCACACGTGCTCATGGCAACGCTCTTTGCGCGTGGCAATGCTGCGAGGATCTGTCGGGAGCTTGGCTCAGACCCCGAGAACTGGCGAGCAACCATTGAGCGTGTGCTCGTGAAGAGCGACCAACCGAGCCAGGTAGACGAGGTGTGGACGCGCGAGACGGTGCAGCTTGTTGAACGTGCCGTGGGCGCAGCCGAGAGATTGGGGAGCAAGTACCTGGGCACCGAGCACATCCTGCTCGCCCTGGTCGAGGTAGCCGCAGCGGAGCCGGAGAGCGACCTCGCCAAGCTCTTTCAGGCACTAGAGCTGGACCCGGCAGCGGTGTGCAGCGCCATTGAATCCGCAGCGGCCGACACCACTGAGAGCTTGATGCTAGGGCGTCAGGTGATGGTGGTTATGATTCCGGATGAATCTGAGGCAGTTGCCGAGGCTAGTGAGCGGCAGGGATGAGCTTGTCTGCTCCCGGAGTGCCGCTGCTACGGCACGCCGGCTCGCTCTACGAGCGCGGCGATGCCCATACCGCCACCGACGCACAGGGCGGCGATCCCGCGCGCGGCATCGCGCCGAGTTAGCTCGAAGATCAGCGTCGCCAACACGCGCGCCCCGCTCGCTCCCAGCGGGTGGCCAATGGCAATCGCACCGCCGTTGACGTTGACCTTGGCGCGATCCCAGCCCAGCTCCGCTTCGACGGTGAGGACTTGGGCGGCGAAGGCTTCGTTCACTTCCAGCAGGTCAACGTCCGCCAGGGTCAGGCCCGTCCTGTCCAACACGGTGCGGATAGCCGGCACCGGCCCGATACCCATACGCATCGGCTCGACGCCTACGACCGCCACCGATCTGAGCGTGGCCAAGGGCGTGTGGCCTTGCTGGGCGGCCCAAGCCGGTGACGCGACGATCAGCGCGGTGGCGCCATCGTTGATGCCAGCGGCATTCCCGGCGGTGATGGTGGTGCCGCCGTCGAAGACCGGCCGTAGCTGGGCGAGCCGCTCCAGCGTGGTATCCGGTCGCGGGTGCTCGTCGGCCGTCACGCGCCGCTGAGATACCTCGACCGGGACGATCTCGTCCGCGAAGTGGCAGGCAGCGAGGGCCGCAGCGTAGTGTCGCTGGCTCTGCAGCGCGAATTCGTCCTGCGCGGCGCGCGTAATGCCGAACTCCGCCGCGAGGCCCTCGGCGGTGGTGGCCATGTGGCAGTCGTGGAAGGCGTCCCAGAGGCCATCGTGGAGCAGGGTATCGAGCTGCCGGGCGTGGCCCAGCCGCGCGCCCCAGCGTGCATCCGGCAGCACGTAGGGCACCTGGCTCATGCTCTCCATACCGCCAGCCAAGGCGACCTCCGCCTCGCCGAGTCGGATGGCCTGTGCGGCCAGGGCGACGGCCTGTAAGCCGGAGGCGCAAACCTGATTGATCGTCATGGCCGGGACGCGGTTGGGTACGCCGACGCCCATCGCCACCTGACGCGCCGGGTTCATCCCGGCCCCGCCCTGGTAGATTTGGCCGAACACCGCCGTATCAACGTCGTCCGGCTCGATCCGGGCGCGTTCGAGGGCCGCGCGCGCGGCGACGGTGCCTAGCTCGACGGCGGACAGGTCGCGGAACACGCCGCCAAAGCGACCGAACGGCGTCCGCGCTGCCGACAGGATGACCGGATTCGTAGCACTCACTGTTTTCGCCTCCACAAGGCTTGACTGTACTCCTGCTTCCGAAGCGATGGTTGCCGATTCAGCCGTAACGCTCCTGGCCCTCGCGGATCATGGTGACTGTCTCGTCGGTGGTCACGCCGAGGTCAACGCCGGCGACATCGAGGGGCGAGCCGCCGGCCGGCTCCGGCTGCAAGACGAACGAACGACCGTCCCGGCGACGAATCCGGACCGGACCGTCTTGCTGAACGACCTCCAGGAGCGACAGAATAGCGATCAGAAGTTTCATGTTCCCACTATACCGCAGCGAGGCCCATTGGCTCGGGGCGGAAGAGGCGCGGGTCCATTGGCCGGAGGGGTTGCTGGAGGCGCGGTCGGAAGGCCATGTGCGCGAGGACGTCGCGCTCCAGGTCCACGCCGGGGGCCAACTCGGTCAGGGTCAGGCCCGCGGGGGTGAGGGTGAACACGGCCCGCTCCGTGACGTACAGGACCGGCCGCCCGGCTGCTTGTGCAAAGGCGCCATTGAAGGTCACTTGCTCGACCTGCCGGACGAGCTTCCGCTGCCGGCCTTCCTGCCGGATACGCAGTGCGCCGTCGTCAATCGCCACCGCTAATCCCCCGGCCGTGAACGTGCCGCAGAAGACGACCCGCTTGGCGTTCTGGCTGATGTTGACAAAGCCACCGGCACCGGGCATCACCCGACCGAATCGGCTGACGTTGACGTTGCCCTGGGCGTCAATCTGGGCCGCTCCCAGACAGGCGATGTCGAGGCCACCGCCGTCGTAGAAGTCGAACATATACGGCGCGTCTATCAGCGCCGTGGGCATGTACGAGGCACCGAACGACAGGCCGCCGGCGGGAACGCCGCCAATCGCTCCGGTTTCTACGGTCAGGACGAGATCGTCCATGATCCCTTCTTCGGCGGCGACCGGCGCGATGGCCTCCGGGAGGCCGATCCCCAGGTTCACGATGTCACCCGGTCGTAGCTCCATCGCTGCCCGCCGGGCGATCACCTTGCGGGCGTCCAAGGGGTGCCGGGGTAGCTCCGGCAGGTCGGCGCTCGTATCCGCCACGTAAGCGGGATTGAACCGCTCGGCGAACGTCTGCCAGTGCTCATCCGAGTCCGCTACGACGACCGTATCCACGAGGATGCCGGGCACTTTGATGGCGCGTAGCGGGAGGCGCGCGGCGCTCACGCGCTCCACTTGCGCGATCACGCGGCCGCCGCAGTTATGCACGGCTTGGGCAATGCTCAACATCTCGCCGTAGACCGCTTCCCGCTCCATGCTGATGTTGCCGTCGGGATCGGCCGTCGTGCCGCGGATCAGGCCGACGTCCAACTCCAGGCGGGGGTAGAACAGGTACTCGGCGCCGTTCAGGTGGACCACCTGCACCAGGTCCGTGGGGGTAGCCTGTGGGTTGATGCGCCCACCTTCCAGACGAGGGTCGGCAAAGGTGCGGAGACCGACTTGGGTGATGGTGCCCGGTTTGCCGGCGGCAATGTCGCGGAAAAGGTGGATGATGACCCCTTGCGGGAAGTTGTAGCCTTCGATCTTGCCGGCCAGGGCCAGCTCACAAATGCGCGGAGCCAGTCCCCAGTGGCCACCGATCACGCGCCGCAGCAGGCCCTCGTGTCCCAGATGATTGAGGCCGCGCCGTTCCCGGTCACCCTGACCGGCGCCATAGATCAGGGTGAGGCTGCGCGGCCGGCCGCTACGGAGAAAGCGCGCCTCCAGCCCCGCGGTCAGCGCTTCCGGGTGGCCGATGCCGACGAACCCGCCGACGGCCACGGTATCGCCGTCTTCCACCGACGCGACGGCCGCGTCAACCGTCGCAACCTTGCCCGCAGATGGCTCGTTTCCCATGCTCACGTGTCGGTAGTCGTAGCTCTCCGGCGCCGAAGTTGTAGCACGAATGTTAGCCACAGAGCACACAGAGAGCACAGAGTAGGGGAAGGGACTCATCCTGACAAGGGTAGGTTTTTGTCTGCATCAGGATTTCCAGGATGCAAGGATGAGCAGGATGGATTCCCGCGAAAGCGGGAATGACGGGGGGCGGACCCACCCTCTCCCTCAAGGGAAGGGCTGGATTGCGGCGGAAGCCGCAATGACGGGGCGGCGGGGAAGCGGCCAGGGCGCCCACCAGGGACGCCCCTACGGCTTGATCTGTACCTACCCCAGTCAGGAGAGGGGGTGGGGGTAGGTACGCCTCCCGTCTACCCATATACTATCTAGGGAGCAGACCGACGACAGGAGTGAGCTATGCAGCGGTTTACCGACCGGGTGGCGCTGGTGACCGGAGCGGCTACTGGGATTGGCTTCGGCATCGCCCGCCGTTTGGGGAACGAGGGCGCAAAGGTATTTGTGGTTGACATTGACGAGGCCGGTGGTCGCCGCGCCGTCGCCACGCTGGCGGCCGAGGGGGTAACGGCGCGGCTGGCGGTGGCCGACGTGGGCGACGAGCCGGCGGTGGCAGCGGCCGTCGAAGAGCTGATGGCAACCTGGGGGCGCATTGACGTGCTCGTGAATAACGCCGGAATCGTCGGCCCGACCGCGCCGCTGTGGGAGCTTTCTGCCGACGACCTCGACCTCGTCTACCGCACCAATCTGCGCGGTGTGTTTGTCTGTTGCCGGTACGTCATTCCGCATATGCTCGCCCAGGAGTATGGTCGTGTCGTGAATGTCGCCTCGATTGCCGGCAAGGAAGGCAATCCGCGGGTCGTGCCCTACTCGACAACCAAGGCGGGGGTCATTGGCCTGACCAAGGCGCTCGGCAAGGAGCTGGCCGAGACGGAGGTGCGCGTCAACTGCATCACGCCGGCCGTCGTGCGGACCGCCATTCTGGACCAGACGGACGAGGCGATGGTGGAGTACATGATTAGCCGCATTCCCATGAAGCGCACGGGACAGATCGCGGAAATCGCGGCGTTGGTGGCCTGGATCGCCTCGGAGGAGTGCTCATTTAGCACCGGCGCCGTCTTCGACATCAGCGGGGGCCGCGCGACCTATTAGCGGCCGCCAGTGGGGGGACGTCCTCAGGTGGACGCCTCGGCGAGCGACTTGCTGGCGGTGGTGTCGGGCGCGGCGCGGGCACGGTCGAGGTCGTACATACGCTGGAGGTTCAGCCAGAAATCGGGAGTCATCCCCAGGACACGTCCGATCCGCAGCGCCGTGTCGGCCGTGATAGGCGCTTGATGGTGGATGATTTGGTTGAGGCGTATTGGGTTCACGCCCATCGTCTGCGCTAGATGGTCCTGGCTGATGTGGAGCTCATCCAGAATCTCTGCCAGATGCTCTCCTGGGTGGATAGGGGCAAGGGTGGTCATGGGTGTTTTCCTCAGTGGTAGTCGGTAACTTCGATCTCCATCGCGCCCTGAGCTGTCCAGTAAAAGCATACACGCCACTGGTCGTTGATGCGAATGCTGTATTGGTCACCCCGATCACCGTGCAGAGATTCGAGGCGATGGGAACGTGGCACCCGAAGATCAGCGAGGGACTTTGCCGCCACTACTCGCTGCAACCTCATTCGCGCCCGGCGCTGGATGTTGCCCGGCAGACGACAAACCGATTGTCCGGTAAAGAGCCGTTCGGTGGTGCTGTCCCTGAAACGATTGGCCATGAAGATTACCTCTCTTGCTCTCAGTGACTGAAGTAACAGGGGCCAGAACACCCGGCCCCAATATATGCGGGCGTCCCCGACCTAATATAGAGAAAGTAGAATTTAACCTGACGTGCGCGCGGCCGCCGCCGTAGTGGACGCCAGGGAGAATACTTGACCGTGGTGTAGCGCACTAATCTGCCGCAGTCAAGCGGAACGGGCGATCCGGCGGGGCAAGCGCATGGGGATGACGGCGCTCTCCGGTCATGCCGGCGCAGGCCGGAATCTACACTGGAGCCATCAAGCCCCGCAGAACGGGAGTCCCAACTCGGCGAAGTCATTATTGACAACACCGCGCAGCCTCTCCGGTAGGCATCCAGTGAGTGCGTTGCCGGCGAGGAAAAGCGACTCCAGGTTGGCGAGGGCACCCAGTTCGGCCGGGACAGGGCCGGTCAGCCGGTTGTTGCGTAGGTACAACCCCAGCAGGTTGGCGAGGGCACCCAACTGGGGCGGGATAGAACCGGTCAGTTGGTTGCCCTGGAGGGCCAACAACTGCAAGTTGGCGAGAGTGCCTAGCTGGGGTGGGATGGGGCCGGTCAGTTGGTTGTTGTAGAGGCGCAACCCCTGCAGGTTTGAGGGCACCCAACTGAGGCGGAATGGACCCCACGAGTTGGTTGCCGTCGAGGTGCAACCACCACAGGTTGGCGAGGGTGCCCAGTTCGGGCGGGATAGAACCAGTCAACTGGTTGTCGCTGAGTCCTAACCCCTGCAGGTTGGCGAGAGCGCTGAGTTCGGGTGGGATAGAACCGGTCAGTTGGTTGCCCTGGAGGGCCAACAATGGGGCGGGATGGGGCCGGTCAGTTGGTTGTTGACGAGGCCCACCACCTCCAATTTAGTGAGGATGCCCAACTCTGGCGGGATAGGGCCAGATAGTTGGTTGTCGCTGAGTCCTAACCCCTCCAGGTTGGCGAGGGCGGCTAACTGGGGCGGGATAGTGCCCGTCAACTTACGATCGGAAAGGTCCAGCGTGGTCACCCGGAGCGGCGAGCCGCTGACAGTAATGCCGTCCCACTGGGCGATGTGGCGGTCCGCGTGCCAGTTCAGCGTGGCGCTGCCGGCCAGCGTGTCTCTAGCTTGCAGCAGCACCGTGCAATCCGCGACTAGGCCAAGGTTGTCCTGCGGGTTGGGGACTGCGATGCCATTGGCGCATGGTGATGTGGTCGCTGTGGGAGCGACGGTCGTTGGCACACTGGTCGGTGCCACTGGGGGCGTGATGACCGCCGCGGTGACTGTTGACGCACTGGGCGGTGTCGCGGTAGGGATAGGTACAGTCGTTGGAGTCGCTGGTGGTATGGTGGGTGTGGCGGTAGCTGCTAACTGGCGGGAAGGGGCTTGCTGGGCCGCCGGTGAAGCAGCAGCCTCGGGGCGTGGCTCGGTCAGCTGGTCGGAGAACGAGACGGCCAGGGCGATCAGGACGATTGCGAGGCCAACCAACAATGATGCCGATACCCCGATCAGCCAAAGTAGCAGGTGCCGGCAGCCCCACTTGCGCCGTCGGTCACTAGCACCGACTAAGCGACTATGGTGGAGAGGCAGGTCTACCTTCTTAGCGTCGAATGAGCCGGTATTCGATGGGACGCTCTCGCTCATTGCTTACCCACATTGCAGCCGGCGCCGGCTGGTATGTGCTCTCTCGCACTGCTGGACTCCGGCTTTTGCCGGAGTGACGGGATTAGGCGGGGTTCACTTGGCTGGGCGTTGGAGGGTTGGATAGGCGGCTTCCAGGCCGTGCTCCTCGCACCAGGCACGCAGCGGCACGTCTTCGTCTTTGGGCAGGGAGAAGGCCATGTGGGTTGCCCAGGCGCCGAGGAGCTGCCAGCGGATCGGGTCGTCCTGCACCTTGGCGATCAGCTCCGGGGGCTGGGTCACGTAGTCCAGGGGGCGGAGCCAGCGATAACTGTAGCCCATGAAGATGGTCTGGCGGGTGATGGTACTGAGATTGGGGCCGACTGCGTGGAAGAGGCGGTTCTCGAAGAGGACGGCATCGCCAGGATTGGCCAGGACCTCGATGGCTCCGTCGGGGTCAACCGCCCCCGGCTGCTGTGGGGGCCGGCCGAGGCGCTTGTGGCTGCCGGGGACAAAGCGCGTATTGCCTCGGCCCGGTTGGCTGAGGTCGCTGAGGACATAGCAAATCTTCAGGCGCATAAGCGGCAGCGGCTCCGGCAGTTGGTGGATGGCAATGCCGCCGTCGCGGTGCCAGCCGATGGCTTTGAATGAGGCTGCCGTATCCGGTGCCTGGGGGGGCCGGACGATCACGTGCGAGGTGTCGAGCTGGATGTTCCAGCCGAGGATGCGCGGCACCAAGGCGACCGTGGCCGGCCAGTCGAGCAGCGGGAGGAAGGCATCGTCGTGGGCAATACAGTTGCGTAGCTCGAAGGCGCCGGCCTGATTCAACTGCTCCTCACGCACAGCCTGCTGGTATAGGCGATCTACCGTTGTGGACAAGCGCTCGATCATGTCCTGGCCCAGCACGCCCGGCACGATGAGATAGCCGTTTGTCTCTAGGGAGTCCTGCTGCTCTTCGGTCATCGCCACGTACTGCATCGGTACACCCTCCCAGGATCGCAGTCCCCCGGACGCGCCGTAAGCCCCTTGGCAAGCATACGGTCTCGGCGGTGTGCGGGCGCAAGCCTCCGGCGGTCCCCTTCCCTCATAAGGGTAGATATTTACATGGATGGACAGGATAGACAGGATGGGGGTGGAGGGGGGTGTTTCCCTCACCCCGGCCTTCTCCCGCTGGGAGAGGGGGTTGGATTCCCGCTTTCGCGGGAATGACGAGCGCCTGGGCGCGATTCATCGCGCCCCTACACAAAAAACCTACTCCTGTGAGGGGGGAGGGCGCCATCGCCTGATCTGCTCTAGGCGCTCGCAGACGGCCACTTCTGCGCCGTCGCGGCCCGGCTGGTAGAACGGGCCCGACACGCCCTCGGGCAGATAGCGCTGCTGATAGCGCTGATCGTCACTGGGAAAGTCGTGGCTGTACTCGTACCCTTGCCCATAACCGAGCTTCTGCGCCCCGCTGAACGAGGCGTTGCGTAGGTAGAGGGGCACTTCCAGGCTGGCACCGGACTCGATGGCTGCTTGCGCTTGCCACACGGCCTTGGCGGCGCTATTGGATTTCGGGGCCGTCGCCAGATAGACGGTGGCGTGGGCCAGGATGAGGCCCGCCTCGGGCAGACCCACGCGCTCTACCGCCTCATAGGCCGCCGTCGCCACCACGAGGCCCTGGGAGTCGGCGAGGCCAACATCCTCCGAAGCGGAGATCACCAGCCGGCGGGCGATGAAGCGCGGGTCCTCGCCGGCCTTGAGCATCTTGGCGAGCCAGAACACCGCGCTATCGGGATCGCTGCCGCGAATGCTCTTGATGAAGGCGGAGATCGTCTGATAGTGGTCGTCGCCCGTTTGGTCGTAGCGCACCTGCCGGCGCTGGATCGCCGTCTCGACGGTCTCGACCGTCACGGGCCGGCGGCCTGCACCGTCGGTCGGCGCAATGTCCACGGCCGCTTCCAGGCCGTTGAGCGCGATGCGCGCGTCGCCGCCGGAGGTAGCGACGAGCAGCTCGAGCGCATCGGCAGCCACCACCCCCCCCTCCCGGCCTACGCCGCGCTCCTCGTCGCGCAAGGCACGTTGGAGGAGCAGCTTGATCGTCTCGGCGGGCAGCGGCTCCAGCCGGAGAATGCGTACCCGCGAGCGTAGCGCCGGTACCAGATCGAAATAGGGATTCTCGCTCGTCAGCCCAATCAACAGGATCAGGCCATCCTCGACCGCCGGCAGCAAGACCTCCTGCTGCGTCCGGCTCCACTTGTGCGCCTCGTCGAGCACCAAGGCCACCCGGCGGCCCTGCGCGCGGCTCCGGCGGGCGGCCGCGAGGACGCGGCGCAGGTCGGCGACGCCGGACGTGACCGCACTGAGCGAGTGGGCCTCAATCGCTAACGCGCGGACGAGGAGCTGGGCCAGGCTGGTCTTGCCGGTGCCGGGCGGTCCCCAGAGGATGATCGAGCCGAGGCGGCGTTGCTCTAGCGCGCGGCGCAGCGCCTTGCCGGGACCGAGCAAGTGCTCCTGACCGGCGAACTCGTCCACCGTGCGGGGCCGCATCCGCACGGCGAGCGGTTGGTGTGGATCGGGCGGTGGTTCAAAGAGCGCGGGTTGGCCCGGCGCGACTGGCGGCTGGGGCATATTGCGCGGCATTGGCGACCTCCACGACACGCTGCGGCGAGCCGCACAGCGAGGCTGGCTGCTAGGCGCGAGGACCTTAACGGGTGAAGGTCGTCCGGGGCACCATCGGCGTGGCGCACCTCACCCCCGCCGAAAAACCTACCCTTGTCAGCCTACGGCCCTCCTCCGCTCCGCAGGGGGACGGGCGCAGCGTGCTGCGCTCCTACACGTGCCTTGGCCTCCTACGAGACGGCGACCGGCTCGCGGCGCGCTGCGGGCTGGTTGCTCGATCTGCGCTGCTTGGCACCCGAAGCGCGCGAGCGCCGGCGCCGTGCTGGGGTTGGCTCAGTGCCATCGAGCGGCCGGTCGGCGAGCCGCACGGTCACTTCCCCAGCCTCGAAGGTCGCCACCTTTGTCGCCATGCGGGTCAGGAACGAGAGGTCGTGGGTGGCCACCACCACGGTACCGGCGTAGTCCAGCAAGGCCGCCTCCAGCATCGCTGTGCTCCGACGATCCAGGTGGTTGGTTGGCTCATCGAGCAGCAAGAGGTTGGCCGGTCGCAGCAACATCTTGGCCAGGGCGAGCCGGCTGCGCTCGCCGCCGGAGAGCTTACGCACCTGCTTGTGAGCATCATCGGCGAGCAGGAAGCGCCCCAGGACGTTCATTGCCGCTGCCGTAGAGCCGGTACGCGAGGCCTCCAGCGCCTCCGCCAGCACCGTCTTGTGTGGGTCGAGGGCTTCGGCTTGGTGCTGGGCGTAGAAGCTGGCTCGCGTGCCGTTGCCCAAGATCACTGCACCGGTGGTCGGCGCCTCTTCGCCCGCCAGGAGGCGGAGCAGGGTCGTTTTGCCGGCACCATTGGGGCCGACGAGCGCCACGCGGTCTGCACGCTCTAGCGCAAATGAGACATCGCGCAGCACCACAAGGCCATCGTAGGCCTTGGTGACAGCCTTGAGCGTGATGATCTCACGTGCCCCGCGCCCGCCCCCCAGGAAGCGGAAGTCAATACTCTTTGGCTCCGGCTTCGGCGGCTCGACTCGCTCTAGCCGCTCTAGCTGCCGCTCGCGGGCCTTGACTTGCGCGGCGCGCGTCGCGATGGCCCGGAAGCGCTCGATGTAGGCTTGCTGGCGGCGGATGAGCTTCTGCTGTCGCCGATAGGCTGACTCGTGATGCCGCCGCCGCTCCGCTTTCAGCCGGAGGTAGGTCGAGAAGTTACCACTGTATGAGGTGGCAGCGTTGTCCTCCAGCTCGATAATCCGCTTGGCTACTTTGTCGAGCAGCGCAGTATCGTGCGAAACCACGATCAGCGATCCGCGGTAGCCTTCCAAGTAGCCTTCGAGCCAGTCGCGTGCAGCCTTGTCAATATGGTTGGTCGGCTCATCAAGGAGCAGCAAGGGTGGCTGACTGACGAGGAGCTTGGCCAGGGCGATACGCATTTGCCAGCCACCGCTGAACTCATCGGTCAGGCGGGGGCGGTCGTCTTGCGCGAACCCTAGTCCGTGCAGCACCTCGCCGACCCGCGCATCTACCGTGTAGCCGTCGAGCCGGTCGTACTCGTCCTGCGCCGCGGCCATCGCCTCTACCAGGCAATCAATCGCCTCCAGATCACCGCTCGCGGCAACGTCATCCATTTCGTCTTGGAGCCGGGCCAGCTCCGCGCGGGCCGCGAGCACCCCTGGAAACGCCGACAGCATCTCTTCTTCGAGTGTGATACCGAGCCGGCACTGACTCTCTTGCGACAGGTAGCCGAGTGTGTTGTGGGGATCGAGCTTGACGAACCCGTCGTCGGCCCTGCGCCGGCCCGCGATGATCTCCAGCAGCGTGGTCTTGCCGGCGCCGTTGTCGCCTACCAGCCCGACCCGCTCTTTCGGCCCGACGAAGAACGTCACCTCGTTGAGCACTTCCTGTCCGCCGTAGCGGATGGTGATGTTGTGTACGTGTAGCATGATGTGTTGTTACCTCGGAGGCTGGGACCGGGTCCGGCGCACAGGCGCTTGCACTGAGACCGTCGCGCAGACGACAAGCGACGCGGGCGCTGCGCGAGGAGGCTGGGCTGCCTAGGCTCGCGAGGCGTGCCGCGTCGAGTGACCCTCGTATTATACCGCTATGGCGTTGCTCGGCGCCGAGGTGCTGCGGTGGGGAGGCGGCGGAGCTACCCCCAACCCCCCTCCCTCAAGGGAAGGGGCTATTGGTCCGATGATGGTCTGAATCAGGATTTGCAGGATGCAAGGATGAGCGGGATGGTTCCGGCTTGCGCCGGAACGACGGGGCGGCAAGGGAGCGGCCAGGGCGCCCACAAGGGACGCCCCTACGGCTGGGCCTCGCCTACCCCATGGTATCAAACTCCTTCGCTCCGGCGCGTTATAGTTAGACACCACACCGGTACCGGCGCGGCTGGCTGCACGAGCGGCACGAGAGCAATGGGATCATCGGACCAGCGCTGCGACCTCGCCATTATCGGCGCCGGGCCGGCCGGCATGGCTGCGGCGCTCTACGCAGCTTCGCAGGGCATGGCGGTCACGCTCATCAACGGCGGGGGACTCCTCGGCTATGGTCTCCACGGCGCCTACAAATCGAAGGGGATGTATGAGCTGGCCAAAGATCGGCAGGTTGCGCTCAAGATGGGTCGCGGCTATGACCCGTCTGGGCCGGATGTCCGGTTCGGCGAAATCCACGATCAACTCACCACCGGAACAGCGACACTCACCGAGATTACCCTGGGCTACCTCAAGCAGATGAAAGTGCGGGTAGTCAACGGCGCAGGACGCTTCGTTGATGCTCACACGCTAGAGGTCAATGGCCAGCAGATCCGGGCACCCTACTTCTTGATTGCCACCGGCTCGCGACCGCGGGTACTCCCCGGCATGGAGGTGGATGGCAAGCTCATTATGACCAGTGACCATGTGGTTGACGTGGACGAATCCTTCCGCTCGCTCACGGTCGTCGGCGCTGGCGTGATCGGCTGTGAGTTTGCCTCGATCTTCACCGCCTTCGGTGTCCACGTCACCCTCCTGGACACCGCCGACCGCCTCCTCAGCCACGAAGACCCGGACCTCAGCGCCTTCATTACCACCGTCTTCACTCGCAATGGGATCCATGTGCGCTTTGGAGCGCGCACGCGCTCGGTGAGCATCGTCGGCGGCAGGGTGAAGACTCTGCTGGAGGATGGATCAGTCATCCTCTCCGACCGAGCGCTGCTGGCCATCGGCCGGGTGGCTTGCTCCGACACACTGAACCTGGCCGTGACCGGGATCGAGCCTGGCCGTGCCGGCGTGATCAATGTCAACGACACTATGCAGACCAGTGTGCCGCACATCTATGCGGTCGGTGACGTTGGCGAACGGAAGACGCCGCTCGATCTGGCCCTCGTCCACATCGCGGAGGCCGAAGGCCAGCTCGCCGTCAAGCATCTGCTCAAGCAGCCCGCGACATTCCGCTCGTCGTATATCCCGTTCATCATTTTCAGCATGCCGATGCTTGCTGGCGCCGGGCTGACGGAGACGCTGGCCCGGGAGCAGTATGGCGCCGTGCGCGTGGCGAAGTTCCTCAATGCGCGCAACCACCGCTACCATGCGATGCGGTCGTTCGATGGCTATGTCAAGCTGATCGTCGGCCCACCGGGCAATGATCGCATCTTGGGTGTGCGGGCGGTGGGCGCCCAAGCCGATAGTGTCATTGGGGAGTCCGCCGTAATGATTGACAACGAAATCCCGTACACCTATCTGCTGGACAGCATTCATGCCCATCCGTCGTTGACGGAGAGCCTACAGAACGCCGCGCGCATCATCGCTGGCCGGCTGGTACCGACGCTGTAGGGGCGGATTGGACCTAACCCCCGGCCCCTTCCCTGCCAGGGAAGGGGAGTCCTCTGCGAGGAGGAGCGGGCCGGGGACAGTGGACAAGGAGGCTACGCTGCATCTCGGTGCGTCGCTGCGATTGCTCCGGGCGGCACTGTCCCTTGCGGCGCTGCTCGTGGTGCTGTCGGCCTGCGGTGGATCGGAGGGCCAAGCGCCTCCGACCGTCGCGGCGGCGGCGGCGAAGGTAGAGCGGCAGTCGCCGGCGACTCCGACTATCGTGCCGACGGCAGCAACGCCAACCACTGAGCCGGCGACGCCAACTGCTGCACCGGGAGCACCAACCGCCGAGCCGGCGGCCGTGCAGGCCGTGCGTCGGGAGTTGGCCGCTCGTCTCAGTATCGCAGCATCGCGTCTGAAGGCAGTGTCAGTCGAGCCGGTCACGTGGCCCGATGCGAGTCTGGGCTGCCCGCAGGAGGGTTATGCCTACGCACAGGCCGAGACACGCGGCTATCGGGTCGTGATGGAGCATCACGGCCAGCGCTACGAATACCACACCAACGCTACCGCCTCATACGTAGTGACGTGTTAGCGCGGGTGTATCGCCTGGAAGGCGGCGCCGCCGCTTAGGCGGCAGCGGCGAAGACTTTGCTGACGACCGCGTTGGTCTTCACGATATGCTGGCCGAGACCTAGCTCGCCCGGCTCTATGCCGAGTGCCAGACCGATCAACTGGGGGAGATGGAGGATCGGCAGGTCGAGCTGGCGGTTGACGTACTTCGCCGCGTCGGGCTGTTGGGCATCGAGATTGAGGTGGCAGAGTGGGCACGGCGTCACCATGCAGTCGGCGCCCTTGTCTTGGGCTTCGGCGATGTGCGTACCGGCCATCGTCAGGGAGTTCGCCTTGTTCATCGTCAGGATCGGGAAACCGCAGCACTTGGTTTTGCCGTAGTAATCCACCGGCTCGGCGCCCAGCACCTCGATAATCTGCTCCAGATAGGTGCCCCGACCGGGGTGTTCGTCGAACGCCAGCACCTCGCGCGGGCGCAAGATGTAGCAACCGTAGAAGGGGCCGACGCGCAGCCCCGCCAGCGGCCGGACGACCTGCTCGCGCAGCCGCTCCAGGCCGTACTCCTCGACCAGAATCCACATCAGGTGCGTGACCCGACTGGTGCCACGGTAGGTATAGCCGTCGGCCGCGAGGGCCTGATTGGCCTGCTCCCGCGCGGTGGCGTCGGTATCGAGGAGGTGCTTGATCCCGCTCATCACTCCCTGGCACGTCGAGCAGATCGTGAGGATGGGCAGGTCCCAGGCCTCGGCCATCGCGAAGGTGCGGGCATTGAGCGCCTGCGCCAGCTCCGGGTTACGCTCGCTCAACACCCCCGCGCCGGTGCAAGCGCCTTCCTTCATTTCCACCAGCTCGATACCGAGCCGCTCGGCTACCGCGCGCGTTGACTTGTACAGCTCGCGACAAGCGCCGCGCGACACACAGCCTGGAAACCAGGCGTAACGCAGTGCAGTCATCGGTCGTTATGCCTCTCCCTGTGAAGTGGACTCGGCGATCTGCTGCTGATGCTGCTGCTCAGTCTCATCGAATACGCGCCGCACTTCCCGCACGCTGGAAATCGGGCGGTGGATCGGGTTGGGCATCTTCCCGGCCATGAGCATGCGGAGGGCCACGGGCAGATTGCCGAGCTGGTCCTTGACGTTGAGCATCCTAGAGGACTTGACGGCCAGCTGAGTTTCGTCCAGCCAACCGCTGTGCTCGACCGAATCGGCGAACGCTTTGCTGTGCCGGACGCCGTTGTGGTCCTTCAGCCCGGCATCCATCGCCATTTCGCGCAGCTTGACGATCCGCTCCATCGGCTCGACGCCCTTGGGGCAGACCTGCACGCACTCGAAGCAGTGGGTGCAGTCCCACATCCCCCCGTCCATGTCGAACAGGTCAACGAGGCGCTCTTGGGTCTTGTCGTCCCGAGGATCGGCGGCAAAGCGGTACGCCTTGGCGAGCGCCGCTGGGCCGAGGAACTTCTCGTCTACTTCGAGCACGGTGCATTCCGAGAGGCACGCGCCACACATAATGCAGTTCATCACTCCGGTGAGGTGCTGCATTGCTTCATTGGACGCGAGGTATTCGCGTCCGCTCTCCGGCGGGCCAGCCGGCTGGAGGTAGGGCTGGACGGCGTGGATCTTGTCCCAGAACGGCTGCATGTCCACGACGAGGTCACGGACGATAGGCTGGTTGCCCATTGGCTCGACGGTCACGGTTTCACCGTCGGGCGCGATGTCCACGAGCTTCGTCTTGCAGGCCAGGGCCGACTCGCCGTTGACCTTCATGGCGCAGGAGCCGCAAATGGCGCTGCGGCACGAGCAGCGCAGCGTCAGCGTCCCGTCCTGTTCCTCGCGAATCCGGATCAGCGCATCCAGCACCGTGCCCCACTCCGGGACCTGAGTTTCGTAGTCCTGGTAGTACGGCTCCCGACCGGATTCGGGGTCGTAGCGACGGACGCGCAGGTGTGCTTCGATAGCCAACGGTTCCTCCCGTCTACACCTCGCTCCCGGCGCCCTCCCGGTAGGGGAGCAGCCGGGGGCGTGATGCGCTCCGGTGTTGCTCAATAGGCGCGCGCTTCCGGCTTCCAGCGGGTGATGGTCACGGGCAGGTAGGACATCTGCGGGCCGCCCTCGGACCACGCGGCCAGCGTGTGCTTCAGCCACTCGTCGTCGTTGCGCTCGGGGTAGTCGGTGCGGGAGTGCGCGCCGCGACTCTCGCGCCGATCCAACGCACTGACCGCGATCACCTCGGCGAGATCGAGCATGAAGTCCAGCTCCAGGTGGAACACCAAGTCCAGGTTGAAGACCTTGCCCCGGTTCTCCACAGGCAGCTTCGTGTACCGTTCCTTCAGGTTTTGCAGCACGCTCACTACTTCCTGCAGACCGGCTTCGTCCCGGAACACGCCGACGTACCGATCCATCACCTGACCCATTTCCAGGCGCAGGGCCGCCGTCCGCTCGCCATTGGCGGGGCGATCCATGATCTGCTGGATGCGGGCGTCCTCGTCGCGGAGCTTGGCCTCGCTGAGGGCGGCAAAGTCGCGCGCGGCAGCGTACTCGGCCGCCGCCGCGCCCGACCTCCGGCCGAAGACGATGGTTTCGAGCAGCGAGTTGGCGCCGAGGCGATTGCCGCCGTGCAGGGAGATGCAGGCCGTTTCTCCGGCCGCGTAGAGGCCTGGTACGCACGTGGCGCCGATGACATCGGTCTTGATGCCGCCCATCTGGTAGTGCATCCCGGGGCGGATGGGCACCGGCTCTTTTGCGAGGTCTACGTTGGCGATGTCGTGCGCCAGCTCCCAAATCTGGTACAGCTTGGTCCGGATCAGCTCCGCGCCCAGGTGCCGGCAGTCGAGCAGGACACAGCCGTCAATGCCCCGCCCTTCGTCAATCTCGGTCTGCTCGGCGCGGGAGACCACGTCGCGCGACGCCAGCTCCAGCGCGTTGGTAGCGCCATAGCGCTCGTAGGACATAAAGCGGTCGCCGTTGGCATTGAGCAGGTAGGCCCCTTCGCCGCGGGCACCCTCGGTGATGAGCACCCCATTGGACTTGAGCGTTGTGGGATGGTATTGCACCATCTCCATGTCCATCAGCGGCGCCCCGGCGCGGTAGGCCAGCGTCATACCGTCGCCGGTGCAAATCAAGGCATTCGTGCTCGGCTCGAAGACGCGGCCGAGGCCGCCGGTGCAGAGGATGACCGCTTTCGCGCGGAATAGCTCCAGCCGACCGCTGCGGATTTCCAGGGCCACCACACCGACGCAGGCGCCATCCTCCATCACCAGATCGGTAAGGAACCATTCCTCGTAGACGCGCACCTGCTCCTTCATCAACTGCTCGTACATGACGTGGAGCATGGCCTGGCCGGTGATGTCGGCGACGAAATAGGTGCGGGCGAAGGAGGCGCCGCCGAAGTTGCGGGTGCCCAACCGCCCCGTCTCGTCGCGGTTGAAGATCACCCCCATGTTTTCCAGCTCGACGATGTCTTGCGGGGCCTCGCGCACGCAGATTTCGATGGCGTCCTGATCGCCGAGATAGTCGCTGCCCTTCACGGTGTCGTAGGCGTGTGATTCCCAGGAGTCGCCGGCTTCGAGGGCCGCATTGACACCGCCCTGGGCCGCGTTGGAGTGGCTACGGACCGGGTGGACCTTGGTGATAATCGCGACATCGGCGCCCTGCCACTGGGCTTCTAAAGCGGCGCGTAGGCCGGCCAGCCCGGCGCCAATCACCAACACATCATGACTAATCATCAGCCCTTGCTACCTCAGCGTATCCTTTCCGCTAACAAGCGCGAACATCCCCACGCGGGAACCTCGCGCCAACCGGCAAGCATACCAACAAGTGCGCCGCTCCGTCTACCAGTCTAGCCGATCCACCGGCGGCATAGGAGGATGTCGCTCCCGGTCAGGTGCTATGTTTGTGGAGGCTGGCGCCGACTCTGTGTTCGGCTACAGCGAGCGGGCAGCGGAAGTCGTAGCCAACGGACGGCGTCTGCCCGGACACATCTCGCTGCTGAGGCCACGACAGAACCGCACGCGCCTCAGCGGGCAGCAAAGCCGGTAACATGCCAATATCCGCAACGTCTGATTTCTACTGCGATGAAGTGTTGAGCGGTCACACGGTGGTGAAAAGGGTGGTCGAGACCGACGATGTGCTCGCCTTCCACCACACACGTCCGTACTGGCCGGTGCATATCGTCGTCATTCCCAAGCGACACATCGGCTCCTTGCTCGACCTCAAGGGCGAAGACGACCCTTTACTCATTGAGCTGATGGCTGTCGTGAAAACGGTCGCGGCCCAGGTCGTGGCGGAGCATGGCGGCTGCCGGATCGTGACCAACCTTGGCGAGTATCAGGACTCACAGCACCTGCACTGGCACATCGGCGCTGGCCAGCCAGTGCGTAAGGCCCCCCTTTGAGCAAACGCCTCTGAGTTGATGCCATCTAGCCACAGCGCCGAGCAGAGTGAGCGACCTAGCTCCAGCGGCCAATCCGCGGCCCGCCAGTTGACCGCGGCAAAAGGCCGTTGTTATCCTCGCCTCGGTAGGCCGGCTACGAGTCTGCCTCGCGCTCCGAGCAGCTTTGTCGGGATCGGACTGCGGTCCGCGGCGGGGAACGGAGCGCCAGCTACACTCGCCACGGCAGTGGCCCGGAAAGGGAGCGGTTTGGTGCGGAAAAAGGTAACGATTATTGGCGCGGGGAACGTCGGCGGCACGACGGCGCAGCGCTTGGCGGAGACCGGGCTGGCCGATATTGTCCTGTACGACATTGTTGATGGGCTGCCACAGGGCAAGGCGCTCGATCTCGCGGAGGCGGGACCGGTCGTCGGTTTCGATGTCCAGATCACCGGCACGACCGAGTATGGGCCGACCGCCGACTCCGACATCGTGGTGTTCACCTCGGGCGCCCCGCGCAAGCCGGGGATGAGCCGCGACGACCTGCTCGAAGTCAACAAGAAGATCGTCACGGAGAACGTGGCGCAGGTCGCCAGATACTCGCCCGGCTGCATCCTCTTGATGGTCAACAACCCACTGGATGCGATGGCGCAGCTGGCGCTCCAGGTCAGCGGTTTCCCCGCGAAGCGCGTCGTCGGGCAGGCCGGCATCCTCGATACGGCGCGCTTCCGGACCTTCCTGGCCTGGGAGCTACAAGTCTCCGTCAAGGACGTGCAAGCCTACGTCTTGGGGGGACATGGTGACGACATGGTGCCGCTGGTCAGCTATACGACGGTAGGCGGTGTGCCGGTCGGGCAGCTCCTGTCTCAGGATCGCTTGGACGCGATTGTGCAGCGCACGCGCGATGGTGGCGCGGAGATCGTCGGCTTGCTCAAGACCGGCAGCGCTTTCCAGGCGCCGAGCGCAGCCGTGGTCGAGATGCTGGAGGCGATCCTGCTCGACCGCAAGCGCATCTTACCCTGCTCGGCCTATGTGCAGGGGCAGTACGGTATCCACGATCTCTACGTCGGCGTGCCGGTCAAGCTCGGCGCCGGGGGAGTGGAGGAGATTGTCGAGATTCCGCTGTCGGCGGACGAGCGCGCTGCCCTGCACGAGACCGCCGCCTCGGTGCGCGGCCTGGTCGAGGCGATGGGGTTGTAGGAGCGGTCAGCAGCCCAATTCCCGGCTGGCGGCTGTGCCTACCGCGCATCGAAAACATACCCGTTTGCTGCCCCCGTAGCTCAGTGGAAGAGCAACCGCCTTCTAAGCGGTGGGTCGGGTGTTCGAGTCACCCCGGGGGTACCTCGGCCGTCATATCGCCGCGTTGAACGGATCGGGCTGGACATTGACCGTCGCCGGGGGACTCGGCGATACTCTAGGTCGGTGATCCACCGAAGGTCCCAAGAAGGATTGCAGGATGCGGAACGAATTCACCGCCATCATCGAGCGGGATGGTGCATGGCACATCGCCTACTGTCCTGAGATTCCCGGCGCCAACGGTCAAGGCAAGACCAAGGACGAGGCGCAGAAGAGTCTTGCGGAGGCGATTGCGCTGATCCTCGCGGACCGCCGGGAGGACGGACTACGCGGCGTGCCGCCGGAGGCGCTCCGCGAGACGGTCGTAGTCGCGTGAAGCGGAGCACCTTACTGCGTCACCTGCGTCGCCACGGCTGCTATCTGAAGCGTGAAGGACGTGCTCATACACTGTGGTGGAACCCCGACGGCCGGCGCGGTGGAGGCCATTCCTCGGCACAGTGAGATCCCAAACCGCCTAGCCCGCAAGATTTGCCGCAATCTAGCGGTGCCCGAAGTAGGCCGCCCATAACGTGATGGCAGTCAGCGATTGTTGGTGCCACGGGAAATTGACCGGTAATCACGTGGTCACGACCGGATTGCGCCGCGTCCACCGCCGTGCTGGGCACGGCCTCATCCCCAACTGCGCGAATCAGCGGCCACACACTGCGGCCGGCCGGCCGCTCACGACGATGACCGGATTGCTCTTTGTCACGGTAGCTGCCTGCTTGAATCGAGATGTTGAACGAGGGCAGCTACGAAAGCCGTGAGCGGGGCGTCGACGCCGAGCGCAGTGGCGCGTTGCACGGGGCGGGTGAAGATCGCTTCGACTTCAAGCGGTCGCCCGCGGATGAAGTCGGTACCTGTGCTGGGTATGAAATTTTCGGTTACGCCGGTGAGACGCATGGTGCGGTCGCAGGCGGCTTGAACGTCGGCGATCTGTTCGAGGCCGCGATCCGCGAGGTCAGCATTGGCGATTTGGGCAACTTCTTCCATTAGGCGTCGTGCAAAGGCGCTGAATGCGGGTGTGGTGGAGATGAGCTCGCAGGGGGCGCCACCGGCGGCGGCGGAGAGGCCGTTGAAGGGGACATTCCAGAGCATCTTCAGCCAGCGGGCACGGACGAGACCGACGGCGGGACGCGCAGCGACGACGGTAGGCTCCCAGAGAGCGATGGCTTCCTGGACGGCTTGCGGGTCGTCGCCGTGGTGTCCGATGTCGAGCGCGCCGAATTCCTGGTGGAAGACATGTCCGGGTTGCGGGCGGCTGGCGCCAATGAAGCCGAGACCGCCGAAGATTTGGTATCCGGGGAGGGCCTCGGCGATGTCGTCCTCGATGCCGATACCGTTGAGAATGCCGAGTATGCGAGTGTGGGGGGCCAGCAGCGGCGCGGCGAGCCGGGGGAGGTGGCCGAGGTCGTAGGATTTGAGCGCAACGATAAGCCAATCGACGGTACCGTGTTCGGCGAGCTCCTCGGGGGTGCGGCCGACGGTGGGGGCAGGGAGGTGGATGTCGCCGACGTGGCTGGTAACGTGGAGGTCGTCCTGGGAGACGGCTTCATAGTCGCTCCGCATGAGGAAGCGGACATCGTAGCCGGCTTCGGCGAGACGCGCGCCGTAGTAGCAGCCGATAGCGCCAGCGCTGATGACGGCAACCGATAGCGGGACTGGGGGAGGCATCGGCGGATTTTACCGTTGGCTACACACGTTGACCAACTGTCTTCATCGAAAGGGCTGGGCGCGTTCGGATATCCCGGCTACCGGGATGACCAAGGCGACCCCGGTAGACAGCGCCGCTATCAGCCGGCAGGTAGCCAATGGCCCCCACCCTAGCCCTCCCCCGTGCTGACGCACAAGGGAAGGAATGTGTCTCCGGCCCCCTCGCTGCCCGTCATTGCGGCGAAAGCCGCAATCCAGGGACGGAGAGGATGGATTCCCGCTTGCGCGGGAAGGACGGGGGCCGGGGAGTGAGGCGCGGCGAATCCGGCGGGCTACACGAACCCGGCCTCTTGATCCGCTTGCGAGGCGCGAGAGCCGTAGTACAGACGCGCCGGAGCGTCTCCCGATACATAGCGGCCGGGGAAGGAGGTGGGTAGGTCTCGCCCGAGGAAGTTTTCGAGGCGCCGGCGACACTCGCGCACGACTGCGGGATGGTCTGCGGCGAGGTTGCGGTGCTCGCCGGGGTCGGTGGTGATATCGAAGAGCCGGGCGTCCTCGTCCGGCCGCTCACAGTCCACGATGTAGTTCCACTGCCGGTCCCGGACGCTGGCGTAGGAGCCCCACCCGGTAATCACGTGGTCACGACCAGACCGCGCGGCGGCCACAGCCGCGCTGGGCACAGCCTCACCTCCAGCCGCGCGAATCAGCGGCCACACACTGCGGCCGGCCAGCGCCGCCGCGGTATCGTCTCGCTCCGGCTCCGCGATGTCGAGCATGTCCAGGGCAGTGGGCAGAATGTCGTGGCCTTGGACGAAGGTTGTCAAGTCCTGGCCGCTGGCGACGCCTGAGGGATGGCGTACTAGCCAGTTGAGCTGCGTGATGTACGGGTGCAGGGCGGGCGCACTCTTCCCGAAGCGGTCGTGATCCAGTAGCTCGGTGCCGTGGTCGGACGTGAACATCACCACGGTGTCTTCGAGGCGTCCGAGCCGCGCCAACGTATCCAGCAGTCGGCCAATCCACTCATCCATATAGGTGATCTCGCCGTAGTACAGCGCCTTGGTCCGCTCCTTTTCCAGCTCGGTCCCGACCTGCGCTGCTGCCGGCGGCAGGATGAACTCCGTACCCTCGAAGTCGGGGCAGTAGCGATCTGCGTAGTCGCGCGGCGGGTCCCACGGCTCGTGGGGATCAAAGGCTTCCAGCCACAGCGCAAACGGCCCGTCGTCGTGGTTGGCTTCCAGCCATTCGATGCCGCGGCGGAAGACGGTGCCGGAGGTCAGGCCGTCTACTTGGGTGAACACCCGCTTGTTGAGCAGATACTGGATCAAGACGGCCTGTTCCTGCGGCGTGAACGACCCCTTGACGCAGCGCTCGGCCTCGGCGCGGATCAGGTCGAGCTTGCCGCCTTGCCAGTTGTCGCTCTCCTGTCCCCGCACGAACTCCCAATTCACCCAGCCCCGCGTGAAGTTCATCGTGGGCTTGAAGATGTGATACACGTCCCCGATCAGCGCTGTTTTGTAGCCGCGCTCCACCAGGATTTCGGCGATAGTCGGCTGTTCCGGCGGGATTTTGTGCCAGCCCTGAATGCGTGGCCACAGCCCCTGCGTATCGTAGTCGTAGCGCCAGGGGTAGGAGCGGATGCCGGTCATGAGCGCCCGCCGCACCGGGATTGTCGGCTCCCCTTCACCGAACGCGGCGCTGAAGCTGACGCTATCGCGGCGCAGCGCGTCGAGATTGGGTGTGTAGACGTGCATAATGCCCCGATGATGCACCACGTCGTAACGCAGCGTATCGAGCACCATCATCACCAGGTTCATGCCGGTACCTCCTTGTTTCGGCTCTCCGCAGCAAGCCCGGTAGGCTGCCTTTCACCAACCCGTCAGGCGTGACCTCCCGCTGACGGACCTCGACCTTACCATCCTCTGGCCGGAAGTAGCAGACGCTCGCTCCTGCTGCGCCCTCTCGGCTACCGCCCGGAGGGCGGACGACCGGGATTAGGCTGCTGCTCTATCTTCGACTACGAGCGAGCGCCCGACGGCTCGGAGCGCCTTCTCAACCTGGCTGATGTGGGAGCGGTGTCTTGGGTTGGTGAGCCTACGGACCGCACCCTCGCTCAATCGCAAGCGGGCGGCCAGAGCAACGTTGGTGATGCCTTGTTTCCGCATCGCCGTATAGAGGGCCAGCTTTGCCGCGATGATGGGTGGCACCGGAACCAGCACCTGCCCGTCGGCGACAGGACTCGGGACCGGTACGTCCTCGCGACAGTACACGTACATGCCCAGCGCGACGGCCAATCCCTCCTGTGCTAGAGCGAGTGTTTCCTCCCTGGTCTTTGCGCCGGTGATAGCTTCGGGTACATCAGGGAAGGTAGCCACGAACCCTTCCCCTTCTTCGTGGTCGGGGGTCAAAGAGCAGGGATAGGTGTAGCGCATGGTTCAGAACTCCTTCCGGTTGATGCCAAGCTGCTTCAGCAGCGCAGTGAGTAGACCCTTGGACAACTCACCAGCCTTGACGATAGTGCGCCGGCCACCCAGGTATAGCTCCCCATGACTGCCTTTCCCACGACTAGGGTCGTGGTGGAAATCCAGCCCCTTCTTGCGAGCGTACCGCCTGGCTCGCCGCACAAATTCCCTTCCATCCATGACCTTGTAGTAGTATATAAGTGTACGATTATCGCTGACGGCTAACTTGTGCTCCACGGCTCGGTGAGGCCGATGCGAATAGCATACTTGACCAAGTCGGTCTGGTTGTGCAGGTCCAGCTTGTTCATCGCCGCGGCGCGGTGATGCTCGACCGTTTTCGGGCTGAGGTGCAGCCGCGCCGCGATCTGGCGGATTGTCCGTCCCTCGGCTGCGAGCTGCAAGACCTCGCGCTCACGGGCGGTCAGGGCGGATAGGGGACCGGCGGCCTCGGCGGGATCGAGGCGCTGGACATAATCGGTGATGACGCGCTTGGCAATGCCGGGGTGCAGGTAGGCGTCGCCGGCATGGACGGCGCGGATCGCCGAGGCCAGCTCGCGGGCCGCGCTGCGCTTGAGCACGTAGCCGCTCGCACCCGCCTGGAGTGCTTGCACCACATACGTCTCGTTGTCGTGCATGCTCAGGATCAGCACGGGCAGGTCGGGGTAAGCGCGCTTGATCTGCCGCAGGGCCTCTAGGCCATTGAGCCGGGGCATCGTCACATCGAGCACCACGACGTCCGGCTGGGTCTCGGCCGTCCGCTGCACCGCGCTGGCGCCGTCCTCGGCCTCCGCCACAACCACCATGTCTCCCATCGCTTCGAGCGAGAGCCGGATACCCTCGCGCAGCATGGCGTGGTCGTCGGCCAAGAGCACGCGAATAGGCGGCGGCTGGCCTGAGTCCGCACCGACGGGCGAGCGTGCTGCTGCCGTTGTCATCAGGCCGGCTCCTCGCCCGCGGCGGTGTCCGACGGCCGGGGGATCGTCACGCGCATGAGCGTGCCGCTGTGGCCATCGGTGCGCCGTTGTACCACCAGCTCGCCATCGAGGAGCGCTGCTCGCTCGCGCATCCCAAACAGGCCCAAGGGTGCGCTGGCCACCGCTGGGGTGTGTGCCAGGAGACGCTCGTCAATCCCAATACCGTCATCCGCGACCTCGGCGGTCAGGAGCTGCTCGTCTACCCGCAGCCGGACCAGCACTGAGGCGGCGCGGGCGTGCTTGGCCACGTTGGAGAGCGCTTCCTGCACAATGCGGAAGATCGCCGTCTCTACCGGCGGGGCGAGGCGACCGGCGACGTGCTCGCCTTCGATCTGTACCTCTACCGGTATCCCGTGATGCTCCTGATGCGTGGAAGCCAGCCAACGCACGGCCGCGACGAGGCCGTGATCGTCGAGGACGGACGGACGCAGCGCCAGGGCGAGCTTCCGCAGATTGTCGAGCGTATCCTCGGCCAGCCGCTGTAGGCGGGCCACGAGATGATGGGCCTGGCGGAGACGCGGCACCTCCGCCGGCATCGCTTGGAGGCCGTGCTCCAGCCCCACGCTGAGGGCAGCAAGCGATTGCATCGTCTCGTCGTGTAGCTCACGCGCCACCCGGCGCCGCTCCTCTTCTTGGGCCGCGATCACCTGGGCGGCGAGCCGCTGCATCTCGCGGTTTTTCTCGGCCAGCCGCGCGTTGGTTTGTTCGAGTTGGCGCTGGTGCTCACTGAGCCGCGCCCAGAGGCTGTTGAGCGCCGCGACCACGGCTTGGAGATCGGGATCGCCGCGTGGCTCGACCTGCACGTGCGGCACACCGTCGCCCGCCCGGTACTGATGGATCGCCCGACGCAGCGAGCGGATCGGCCGGAAGGCGGCATAGAGAATGAGCGCGGTGAAGATGACACTGAGGAGTACCGCAGCGACGACCATCAGGACATGCACCCAGAGCGTAAAGGACCCCGTCTCAACGAACCGTCGCGTCAACGACGTGCCGATGATGGCGCCGATGAGCACGACCATCAGGTTGGCAAGCAGCAGCTGGTAGAAGAGCGGTAGCCCGTTAAACAGCGCTCGCCGACGCGCCGGAGCGGGGCGCGCCGGGGTAGTGACGGCAGGTGAAGCAGACTCTAGCGGTGCCATCAGTGGTGTCCTTGGCCTTCCTAATCGTACCGTACCTGCCGGGGGGCCGCCGTCGCTCGCTGGCCTACCCCCGCGCCTCACCCCCCGGCCCCCTCTCCATCGCCGAGCGATAGAGAGGGGGAGTCTGCCGACGGCCGGCGGTGGTGGGGCGGGAAGCGCCTGGAGCGCCCCTGCTATACTGCCGCGGCTACTGCACGGGAAGGAAACGAAGAAGATGCGTGCCGAGATCGTGTCGGTGGGGACCGAGCTACTCTTAGGGCACATCACCGATACCAATGCGTCGTATCTAGCGGAGCAGCTGTCTGCCCTCGGCATTGACTGCTACTGGATCAGCCAGCTTGGCGACAACCTGGAGCGGCTGACCGATCATCTCCGTCGCGCCTGGAACCGCTCCGACCTCATCGTCATCACAGGTGGCATCGGCCCAACGGAAGACGACCTCACCCGCGAGGCGATTAGCGCCGTGCTCGACGAGCTGATGGTCGTGCAACCGGACCTGGAGACCGAACTGCGCGCGTTCTTCGCGCGGCGCGACATCGTGATGCCCGAGCGCAACGTCAAGCAGGCGACCCTCATTCGCTCGGCGCGAGCACTCGCCAACCCGGTAGGGACGGCGCCGGGCTGGTGGGCCGAGCGCGATGGCCGCGTGATTGTGGCGATGCCTGGTGTGCCGAGCGAGATGTATCGCATGTGGAGCAACGAGGCGCTGCCGCGGCTCGCGCAGCAACAGGGCGGCACGATTATCCTGACGCGCATCCTAAAGGTGCTTGGCCTCGGCGAGTCCACGGTCGAGGAAATGATCCATCCGCTTCTCAGTTCGACCAATCCGACGATTGCGACCTATGCCAAGCAGGACGGTATTCATGTCCGGGTCACGGCCAAGGCGCCGGATCAAGCGGCTGCCACCGCGATGCTCGACGAGTTCGAGCCAAAGGTGCGGGCCATCTTGGGAGAATCCATTTACGGGATTGACGACGAGGCGCTGGCGGATGTCGTTGCCGGCCTGCTCACAGCGCGTGGCCTGTCTATCGCAACCGCGGAGGACTACACCGGCGGCTTGGTCGCCGGGGAGTTGAGTCAGGCCGCGGGCGACCATTTTCGTGGCGGGACGGTGCTGCCGGTGGCCTTGACCCCCGGCGCGATGGGGCCAATAGACGAGCAAGCCGCCGACCTGCTGGCGCAAAAGCGCGCCCGCGAGCTGGCGGTGGGCGCCATGAAGCAGTGGGATGCCGAGCTAGGGCTGGCGGTGACTTCTGTGGACGTACAGCTGTCGGAGCGCAGCCGGGGGAAGCGGCTCGCCATTGCGTTGGGGCGCGATGGCGACTGGGAAGAGCATCGGCGCGTCGAGACGACCTCTCCGGCCACGGTGCGCCGACGCGCTGTCCTCTACGCCCTGAACCTAGTGCGCGAGGCGTTGCAGTCCGAGGGTTAAGTATCCGGGCCAGTTCATTGCAGCGGGCGGCGGGTTGGACTGCGCCTCACCCCCTGACGGGCCAAAGCCGCACGGATAGTGCCAGGTGTGGTGCGGCTTTGGCCCATCACCCGGCCCCCTCTTCATCGCCGAGCGATAGAGAGGGGGAGTACGGCCGATTCGCCCCTGCCTATGCCATTCGCAAGCCAAACGCTGGCGGTGACTTCTGTGTTCAGTTCACTTTTACCGCTGCTGGGACTGGCCGCTGCGGCTGTGTTGGGGGTGGCGGTCGGGCTTGCCGTGCGCGTGGCTGCGACCGCGCTCGTCCTGGCGGGACAGAGCCGCACCGCGCCGCCCGGCTGGCGCTGCGGCGCGTGCGGTATGCGCCTCCCGTTCACGACGTGGGCGCGTGCCGGCTGGCGCCGGCCGCGTCATCCAAACTGCCTCGCCGCAGACCAACCGGCGGGCGTGCCGGTATGGGCGTTGGCTCCGGTGACGGCGGCGCTCTTTGGCCTCGCTGCAGCCGTGTTCGGGGCCGGGCTGCAACTGGGGCTGGCCGGGGGCCTCATCGCGCTGCTGCTGGTGATCGCGGTGGTGGACGTGCAGCGCCGGCTCGTCTTGGATCGGCTGACCTACCCGGGCCTGGTCGTCGGCCCACTGTTCGCGTGGCTCTGGCCGGGGCTTGGGGTGCGCGCCGCGCTCTTGGGTGGCCTGACGGCGCTCATCATTTTCGGA
The DNA here is from genome assembly GCA_965238265.1 of Chloroflexota bacterium. Lineage (GTDB taxonomy): Bacteria > Chloroflexota > UBA11872 > UBA12225 > JAJDUF01 > JAJDUF01. The sequence goes on from OZ250185.1 coordinate 1,595,007, forward strand.
GCGCTCGTGCTGCTCTACGGGCACGGCATGGGCCTAGGGGACGTCAAGCTGGCGACCCTGATCGGCTTGTACCTGGGGTGGCCCCAGGTGCTCCCCGCGCTCCTGACCGCCTTCCTCCTGGGAGGGCTGGTTGGTGTGGCCATCCTCCTCACCGGTGGCTCGCGCCGGAGCACCTTCGCCTACAGCCCCGTCCTCGTGGCCGGTGCGATCTTCGTCCTCCTCGGCGGCGACGCGCTGCTGGTCAGCGTGGCCGCGCGGTAGGAGCTACTCGACTTCGGCGATCAGCTCGATCTCGACCGCGATGTCGCCCGGCAGTGCCCCCATCCCCACGGCGGAGCGGGCATGTTTCCCCGCATCGCCGAAGACTGCGACCAACAGGTCGGAGCAGCCGTTGATGACGGCCGGTTGCTCGCCGAAATCGGGCGCCGAGTTGACCATGCCGAGCAGCTTGACAATCCGCTTGACGCGGCTCAAGTCGCCGAGCGCATCCTGCATCGAGGCGATGAGCTTGATCCCGACGTCGCGCGCGACCTCGTAGCCTTGCTCGACGGTCAGATCGGCGCCGAGCTTCCCGGCGCGGTTGGGGAGATCGTCGCTAGGCCCGTTGCCAGAGACAAAGAGCAGGTTGCCGGTCCGTACACTGGGGACGTAGTTGGCAATCGGCGTGGCGACCGGCGGCAGCGTGATGCCGAGGCTCGCGAGGTTCTCTTCCGGTGTCATGGTCTTACTCCATCTGCGGCGTGCTGTAGCGCTGGCCATGATAACAGCCTGGTTATTAGCCGTCAGCCGTTAGCGGTCAGCGGTCATTCCCGGGTAAGCGGGAATCCAGGGCGGGTGTGCTGTCAGTTGCCCCAGGCGCCTGGATTGCGGCTTCCGCTGCAATGACGGGTGGGTGTTATTTTCGTGTCAATGACGAAATGGGTTTGAATATCGGTCGTTGTGGAGCCATCCCCGGGACTGTGGCTGCTGCGTTGCACGCGGCTCGCGCCAGGCTGTCCCAGCCCGACTCGGTCGTGCGAGCCGAGTCACCGGCCCTCGATGCCGAGGTGCTGCTGCGGACGGTGTTGGGCCGGTCGCGGGCGGCGCTCGTGGCTCATCCCGAGGCGCCGGTGGCCCCGCAGCAGTGGCAACGGCTCGCTGGGCTGCTGGCGCGGCGCGCCGCCGGCGAGCCGGTCGCCTACTTGACGGGTACCAAAGAGTTCATGGGCCTGGTGTTTGCCGTCGGCCCCGCCGTCCTCATCCCGCGTCCCGATACCGAATGCCTCGTTGAGCGGGCACTGGCAGTACTGCCCAATGATGGCCGCCGCCGGGTCGTCGCCGATGTCGGCACCGGCTCCGGCGCTATCGGGGTCAGCCTCGCGGTGCAGCGGCCGACGCTCCAGGTCTACGCGCTCGATAACGATCCCCGTGCCGGCGGCCTTACGGCAGCCAACGCCCGCCGGCACGAGGTATCCGAGCGCGTGACGGTCCGCTGCGGCGACCTGTTGGCACGGCTCCCGGCGGCGGCCGCTGTGATCGTTGCCAACCTGCCGTATATCCCCAGCGCGGCGCTCCCGACCCTGCCTATCTCTGTACGGGACTACGAGCCGCGCACCGCGTTGGACGGGGGAGAAGATGGGCTGGTGGTGTACCGCCGCCTGCTGGAGCAGCTCGCCGCGCAGCCCGCGCTGCTCCGCCGCCCCGGGCATGTGCTGTGCGAATGCGACCCGTCCCAGGTGGATGCCCTGAGTGCCCTCGTGCGAGCGGCGCTGCCGGGCGCAGTGATCGAGGTTGTCTCCGACCTCGCCGGTCGGCCGCGCGGCGTTCATGCGCGTGTTCCGCCAATGGACTCCCCCTCTCTACCGCTTGGCGATGGAGAGGGGGCTGGGGGGGTGAGGGGTCCGGTCTACAGGGCGGCTGCATCCGCGGACAGCTGCCGGCCCAGCGCCGCGACGGCAGTGGTTAGCGCGGCGGCGTGCTCATCGAGGCTCGCTGCCAGCTCGTCGTAGCCTAGTGACTGCAATGTCTGCGGTAACTCGGTACGCAAGTCGGCCAGGGCGGCTTCTACGGCCCCAGCGGCGCTCATCCCCGTCCGCAGCACCCGGCTGCCTCCGGTCCCATCGGCGTGGTAGAGGTGCGAGTGGGGATAGTGTTGAAAACAGTCGTAGCGCAGCAGCTGCGTGCCCGCAGTGGCCGCACCGAGCGACTGGCGAGCGATCACCCGCACGCTCGGCCCCCGATCTCCGCTGATATACCGGAACGACGCCTCGAAGCGCAGCGGCCCGGCCTCCCAGGTGCCGGTCTGCCGGTCGCGCTCGCCGACTCCCATCACTGGCTGCATGGGGCTTACCTCCATATTCGCCATCTTCGGTCTAGGCACTGCTTGCACCTGACCGTACCGCCTACGGACGTTGCGAGCAAGTGTAGTTTGCCTGTCGTAGTGCTGCGCTCTACAATCGGGCGCACGACGCAGACAGTTCCGCAACGGCAAGGAGGCGATAGCGATGGTCTCTCCCGCACACGATCAACCGCGCCCTACGGTGCTGGTCACGGGCGCCAGTGGCTACGTTGCCGCCCAACTCTTGCCTTCCTTGCGCCAACATTACGAGCTGCGGCTCGTTGATATGAAGGAGGAGGGCCGCGAGGGGCGTCGCGTCGAGGGGATCGTGCTGCACGATCTCAGCGAGCCTGATTTGGAGCGGCACCGTTCTTTGTTCCGAGGGGTTCACGCGGTCATACACCTCGCCTTCAACCGCTCGACCTGGTCGGACACAGCCGGCGCAGCGACGTATTACGACGAGCGCACCAACCTGGACATGGCCTATTACGTGTACCGGCTCTCGCTGGAAGAGGGCGTGCAGCGCGTGGTCATGGCCAGCTCCAACCATGCGGCCGACTGGTACGAGCGGCTGATCCATGCTCGTCAGAAGGATGTGGTGCTACCGGAGGAGCGGCCGCTGGCGGTGGGCTTCTATGGTTGGGCGAAGGCGACGTATGAGCACATGGGATTTCTGTTCGCGCAGGGGGCCTTCGGGCGCAAGCTCGGCGTCGTCCAGATACGCATTGGGGCGCCGCGCGACCTGGCCCACGCGAGCTATGAGGGGCAGCCGGCGCAGCTCAAGCGCGATCTGGGCGCCTACATCAGTCCGCGCGACCTGGCGCAACTGTTCAGCAAGTCCCTGCAAGCTCCGCATATCGAGGACCAGTACGGCATTCCGTTCCAGATTTTCTACGGCATCTCGCACAACACGCGGGCTTTCTGGAGCATTGCCAATGCCCGGGAGGTGATCGGCTATGCGCCAGCGGACGATTCCGAGCAGCAGTACGGCGATCTCATTGCGCGAATCCTCGCGCGCTCACCCGGAAAAGTCGGTCACAACACCGAATGAGCGGTCCATGAGCGGCATCCTGAGTGCCGCTGGTGTTATGATGTGCAGCGTCGGTAGCGTTACGGGTGTGAGGTCGCGCATGGGGGCGCATGATGGCAACGTCTGAACCGCTTGACCGTTTTGATTCGACCCCGCGCGGCAGCCGGCCGCCCCGCCGGGGCCGCCCCGGTGGTAGCAACGTGCGACCGCCGGTGCTCGGTGGGTTGATTGCCCTCGGTATCGTGTTGATCATCATCGTCGTGTTTATTGTGCTCTCCCGCCGGGCGCAGCCGGAAGCAGCCGAGCCGACCGTTGCCCCAGCGACACTCGCCACGTCTCCGGCGGGTGTCACCGGTGGTGCGCCAACGCGACCAACGCAGTCAACGCAACCAACGCCCCCGCCGCAACCGGCAACGCCGGTACCAACGGCTGTTGTGCTCCCCACGCCGACTGTTTTCCGGTCTACGCAGGTGATCGGTCAATCTGCCGGTGGCCGCTCCATCGAGGCTATTCTGGTTGGCACCGGTGACAAGCCCGTTGTGTTCGTGGGTGCGTTGCAGGGCGCCATTGCGCCCAACACCCGCGATCTGGTGCAGCAGGCCGCCGACTTCTTCTCGGCGAACCCGGATCAGATCCCCAGCGACGTCCTAGCGATCTTTGTGCCGGCCCTGAACCCGGATGGATTAACGGCCGGTAATCGGCCGAACAGTCGCGGCGTGTACCTGGGTAATAACTGGGATATACGCTGGTCGGCTAATCCCCACACGCCTGAAGGGGTGAAAACGGGCGGGGGAGGGGCAGAGCCGTTCTCCGAGCCGGAGAGCGTGGCCCTGCGCGACCTTGTCGTGCAGCGCAGCGCCCAGGTGGTGATCTTTTATCAAGCGCCGGCGCGAGGGGGGCTGGTGATCCCAGGCGAGGGGCTGGGCGAAGCCACGTCTACGGCTTCGCTGCCGATGGGCAAGCTGCTGTCGGATGTGACGGGCTTCCGCATGATCCGCACCTGGGCAGACCGCACCATCACCGGTGACCCCAGCGACTGGATGGACCGCGAGGGCATCATGTCCGCGATTGTCTTGCTACCGGATAGGGCCAACGCCGATTGGGCGCGGCAGCGCGAGGGGATGCTCGCGGCTATGCAGTTCATCAGCACGGCGTAGGGCTTCAGCGCCATCCTCCTCCGGCGGGCCTACCAGCCCTACAGGCTGACAAGGGTTGGAGGTAAGTGTGCTGATTCCACCAGCGCATTGATGTAGTGTCACGAGAAGGGTGTAGGCATGAGCAGCGATTCCGATTCCGGAGCACCTCGGGAGCCGGCCCCTGCTGCTCCGGAGCCGGCGCGGACGCTACGCAGCTATCTCAACGGACCCGTCGGGATTGGTCTGATTGTCCTGCTGTATCTCATCATCGGCGGCTTGGCTTGGCTGGTTATCCAATCGCAGGACTCCGGGCGCACCGCTCCGATAACGCCTAGTCAGCTGCCGGCGCCCAAGCCAACCCTCATCCCCATCATCCCCGAGCCAACGGCCGTGCCGACGGCGGTACCGGCACCCGTCGTCCAGCCGATTCCCACTGCCGCCGTCCGGCCGCAGCCGAAGAGAAGTTATGCGGTCGAACCGCCGCCGCAGGGCAAGTTCATCCTGATTGATCAAGATCGGCAGACGATGTTTATCTTTGAGGACGGTACGGAAGTGGATCGCTACCTCATTAGCAGTGGGGTACCGGGCAGCCGGTTGACGAACACGCCGCAGTGGACCGGCCATATATCGCATTACGTGGGGACCTTCTTTGCCTACGGCGGCTATGCCGATAATGCCTGGTACCTGTTCAAGGATTACGTGGGGGACATTCTGATTCACGGCGCACCGTATACGTATGTGGGTGGCAAGAAGGTATATCAAGACCTGGACAAGCTAGGCAAGACGCCAGCGTCGCATGGCTGCATCCGCATGAGTCCTGAAGCCATCGAACAGTTGGGCCTATGGGGACCGCAGGGCGCGCTCGTCCACATTACCCCTTGGACCGGGAACGGCCCCGCCCGGCTGTCGGCCGGTAGGTAGGAGCGCAGCTATCCATCCTCCGGCTCACCGCCCGTCTCCGCCTCGGGGCTAGGGCGCCGGTTGCGCGAGGCCCGGAGCAGCCGGACATGCTCGACCCGGTTGCCGTCGAGGCTTTCCACGCGCAGCACGTAGCCGCCAATCGGAAGCCGGTCCCCAGGCACCGGGATACGGCCCAGCCGGGCCAGGAAGAGGCCGCCGACCGTATCGAACCCCTCGTCTTCAATCTGTAGCCCAAACTGCGCGTTCAGGTCCTGCACGAGCGCGAGGCCCCCGATCAGCGCTTCTCCGTTAGGCAGTGGATCGATGGCGTCCGGCGCGACCTCCTGCGCGTCGAGTACCGGGCCGACCAGGCGCTCGACCAGATCGTGCAGCGTGACCAAGCCGGCCGTACTCCCGTATTCCTCCATCAAAATCGCGATCTGGACCCGCTCGTTCTGCATCCTGGTGAGCAGGGCGCCGGCATGGATCGTCTCCGGCGCCAGCAGGGCGGGCTGTACGATGTCGCGCAAGGTCGGCTGCGGCTCCGCTTGCGTGGCAGCGAGGACCTCAACCAGATGCACGATACCCTCGATGTGATCGAGGTCGCCGGCATAGACCGGGAGGCGGGTGTGGTGGTGCTCGACGCCAACTGCCAGGGTGTCCTCGAGCGAGGCCTCGATGGGGACACAGGCCATTTCGGTGCGGGGGACCATGACGTAGCGCGCCGGGACCTCGTCGAACGCGAAGGCCCGCTCGACGATCTCCTTGGCGGCGGTGCCCATCAATCCCGCCGTACCGCTGGCCGAGACCAGGTAGCGCAGCTCCTCGACCGAGTGAACGCGCTCTTCCTCGCGCATCGGTTGCAGCCCGATGGAGCGCACGAGCAGGTTGCCCAGGCCGTTGAGCACCACGATGGCCGGCTTGAACAGGAACAGGAATAGCTCAATGGGCCGGGCCACGGCGAGGGCGGTGCTGTCGGGGCGCTGGAGGGCGAGGCTCTTCGGCGCCAGCTCGCCGATGACGATGTGGAGAATGGTGATGATCGCAAAGGCGATGATGGCGGCCAAGGCGTGTGCGCTGATGAGTGCCCAGTTGTCGGGAAGGAAGTGTAGGAGCGGCTCGATGAGCGCGGCGAGCGCCGGTTCGCCAATCCAGCCGAGGCTGAGGGAAGCAAGCGTGATCCCCAACTGACACGCGGCGAGAAAGGCATCGAGGCGCGAGACTACCCGCAGCACGACCGGGGCCAGCGGATGGCCCTGGGCCGCAAGCTCCTCGATCCGGCTGCGCCGCACGGCCACCAAGGCGAACTCGGTGGCGACGAAAAAGCCATTGGCCAGGACCAGCAGGATGACGGCTAGCAGTCTGCCGGCGATGTCGAGGCTGGATGGATCGTCCATGGATGTGGGGTGCGCCCCCAGCTCGCTCCCGCCACCATCTTACACCCTTCCACCGGCTTGTGCTCCTGACAGAGGTAGGTTTTTGTGTCGGGGTGCGATGCAGAGCATCCCGTGCGGCCATGGTGATTCCCGCTTTCGCGGGAATCACCATGGCCTTGCCAAGGCCACCGAAGGGCAAGAAAATGACCGCCGTCATTGCGGCTTTCGCCGCAGTGACGAGGGGGGCCGGTGTGCTAGCTAGGTGGTATTTTCGTGCCAATGACGGGGGCCGACGCCGCGGCTCCCGGTCGGCTATACTGCTGCTGCCGGGTAGTCCCACGCCGCTACCGCGCGAACCGGCTCTCCCATACGAGGCCCCCGATGGCAACCAAGATCGCCCTCCGCCCACCACCACCCGGCGAGTTCGCGCACCTGGAGCCGCTCCCCGATCCGCCCCGGATACCCGATATGCAGCAACACCTCCGGATCGTGGCGTTCGACAGTGTCCTGCAAGCCTACTTTGCCCCGCGCGCCGACGTGCTGGTCTGCGGCCAGGGCTACCTCCGGCGCGAGGCCGGCAATAATGCCGAGCGGCTGGCGCCGGACTGCGTGGTCGCGTTCGGGGTCAATCCCGCCGCTATCGTGGCGCGCAACGGCTATGTGCTGAGTGAAGTAGGCCAGCCGCCGGACTTTGTGCTGGAAGTGGCCTCGCGCAGCACCGGGCGGCGGGATTACACGGTCAAGCGGGCCGGGTACGCTGGCTATGGCGTGGGCGAATACTGGCGGTTCGACCACACCGGGGGCCGGTATCACGATGCGGCGCTGGCCGGGGAGCGGCTGGTGGCTGGGGAGTACGAGCCGCTCCGGATCCATGAGGAGCCGGGGGGTTGATCTGGGGCCACAGCCCGGTGTTGGGGCTGGACCTGTGCTGGGATGATGGCCACCTGCGGGTGTACGACCCGGTGGCCGGCGCGTACCTGCCTACCTCGGCGGAGCTGCAAGCCCGGCACGCTGCCGAGCGGGCGGCCCGCTTGACGGCCGAGCCCGCGCCGCCGGGGCTGAAGACCGTGCCGCCGGGGCTGAAGACCGTGCCGCAGCCGAGCGGGCGGCCCGCTTGACGGCCGAAGCCCGCGCCGCTGGCGCCGAAGCCGAGCTGCGGCGGCTCCGGGAGCGGCTCCGCCGGCTGCAAACGGAATAAGCCCAGCGGCGCCAGGCTGCCGCTCCGCCCCTCGTCACTCCGGCGAAAGCCGCAGTCCAGCGGCCGGGGGAGGGGGATTCCCGCTTGCGCGGGAGTGACGACTGGGCGTTATTTTCAGAGCAACGACGGGTGCGAGGGGGCGGAGTGGTCGCCGGCCTTTTTTGACGGTCGCGGCCGTCTGCCTGTATACTCGGCTTTACGGCATTGCCGGGGTGCTTCCGGTATTTTGCGTGCCTAAGCGCTAGGGAGTGCAGCGCCGAGAAGTGCTACAGTTGTTTTGTAGCACGCGCTCGTTGCCAGCGCGGTAACCGTCTAACGAGGAAGGGAGTTGTCTTGCCCACTATTCATCAGCTCATCCGCAAGGGACGGCGGCGGCCGCGCAAAAAGGTCAAGTCACCGGCGCTCCACTGGTCCTACAATACCCAGCGCGGGCGTATGATTCGGCAACGACCGGCCCCACAGAAGCGCGGGGTCTGTCTGCAAGTCAAGGTCACTGCGCCGCGCAAGCCGAACTCGGCAAACCGCAAGGTAGCGCGTGTCCGGCTCACGAACAACATGGAAGTCACCGCCTATATTCCCGGTGAGGGACACAACTTGCAGGAGCACTCGGTCGTGCTGATCCGCGGTGGTCGGATCAAGGACGTCGCCGGTGTGCGCTATCACATTGTCCGCGGGGCACTCGATACGGACGGTGTGGAGCCGGATACGGCTTCGGCGGTCAAGCGGCCACCGCGCAATCGCGGGCGGTCGAAGTATGGCGTGAAGAAGCCGAAAGCGGGCGCAGCCGGACTAGCCCGGTAGGCGCAAGAGAGAAGACAACACTATGCCTCGACGAGGAACCGTCCGCCGACGTGCCGTACCGCCGGACTCGCGGTATGGCCGCGTGGATGTAACGCAGTTTATCAACAAGATCATGACACGGGGCAAAAAGAGCCTCGCCGAACGGATCTTCTACGGCGCCATGGACCGGATCGCCGAGCAGCGCGACGATGCGATGGAAGTCTTCGAGTTGGCGATGCGGAATGCGACCCCGGCGGTTGAGGTGCGCCCCCGGCGCGTCGGTGGGGCCACGTATCAGGTGCCGATGGAGATTCGTATTGAGCGTCGGACCTCGTTGGCTATCCGCTGGCTGCTGCAGAGCGCCCGTGCCCGGCCGGGCCGGACGATGGTGGAGCGGCTGTCTGCCGAATTGCTCGATACGTCCCAGGGGAATAGCGGCACCACGAAGCGGCGCGAAGACACGCATCGCATGGCGGAGGCGAATCGCGCCTTTGCCCATTACCGCTGGTAGCCACCGCGCAGGAGTTGCCGGCCGTTCGTCTGAGATGGTCGCCACTTGTGGCCGGCACCATACCAATAGAGTGATAAAGGTAGGGGTACGTGCCGCCAGCGAACAGGTCGGCGGCGCTGGCCACTCAGGAGCAGAAACTATGGCTCGCGTAAGTCCGCTGAAGCGGACACGCAATATCGGGATCATCGCCCACATTGACGCCGGTAAGACTACCGTCACCGAGCGGGTGCTCTTCTATTCCGGACGTATCCACCGGCCGGGAGAGGTCCATGACGCCGCGGCCGCCATGGACTGGATGGAGGAGGAGCGGCGGCGCGGCATCACCATTACCGCCGCTGCCACGACGCTGGTTTGGCAGGACCATCGCATCAATATCATTGATACGCCGGGGCATGTGGATTTCACGGTAGAAGTCGAGCGCTCGCTGCGCGTGCTCGATGGTGGCGTGGTGGTCTTCGACGGAGTAGCTGGCGTCGAGCCGCAGTCGGAGACGGTGTGGCGACAGGCCAACCACTACAGCGTGCCCCGTATCGCCTTCATCAACAAGATGGACCGCGTGGGCGCAGACTTCCACCGCTGCGTAGGCATGATCCGTGACCGGCTGGGGGCGAACCCGGTCCCCGTTCAGCTGCCGATAGGGCAAGAGGCGGAGTTCCGAGGCGTCATTGACCTCCTGGGGATGCAGGCCGTTGTGCATGGTGACGACCTCGGAACCAAGCGCCAAGTCATCCCGATTCCCGCGGAATACGAAGCCGAGACCAGAGCCTACCACGACAAACTGGTCGAGGCCATTGTCGAGACCGACGACGAATTGCTGGGTCGCTACTTGGAGGGCGAAACGCTGCCGGAGGACGTGCTGCGGGCGGCGCTGCGTCAGGCGACCATCAGCACGACCCTTGTGCCGGTGCTCTGCGGGGCAGCGCTGCGGAACAAAGGTATCCAGCTGCTGCTCGATGCCGTCATTGACTACCTCCCGTCGCCCCTGGACGTGCCGGCTATCCGCGGTAGGAACCAGGACGATGAGGAGGTTATCTGTCCGGTTGATGACGCGGCGCCGTTCGCGGCCATCGCGTTCAAGATTGTTGCCGACCCGTTTGCTGGGAAGCTCACGTACCTGCGGGTGTATTCCGGCACGCTCCGCACCGGCACGTATCTGCTCAATGCCACCACCGGGAAGCGCGAGCGCCTCGGCCGGCTCGTCCTGATGCACGCGAACGAGCGGGAAGTTGTGTCGGAGGTCTTCGCCGGAGACATTGCGGCGGCGGTTGGCCTCAAGAGCACAGTGACCGGCCACACGCTCGCCGATCCCACCCACCCGGTCATTCTGGAGTCCATTAGCTTCCCGGAGCCGGTCATTTCGCAAGCGATCGAGCCGAAGACCACCGCTGACCAGGATCGGTTGGGCCTTGCGCTCGCTCGGCTGGCAGAAGAAGACCCCACCTTCCAGACGCGGACCGATCACGAGACGGGACAGACGATCATCTCCGGTATGGGCGAACTGCACCTGGAGGTGATCGTCAACCGGATGCTGCGCGAATATCGCGTAGGGGCAAACATCGGCAAGCTGCAAGTCGCATTCACCGAGACGATTACACGGCCGGCCAAGGGTGAGGGGCGGTTTGTCCGGCAGACGGGTGGCCGTGGTCAGTATGGCCACGCTTGGCTGGAGCTAGAGCCGCTCCCGCGTGGGGGTGGGTTCGAGTTCGTCAACAAGATCGTCGGGGGGGCTATACCCAGAGAGTACATCTCGGTGGTCGAAGATGGCGTGCGTGAGGCGTTGGAGAGTGGCGGACCGCAGGGCTTCCGCCTCGTGGATCTGCGGGCCACGCTCTACGATGGATCGTACCACGACGTCGATTCGTCGGAGATCGCGTTTCGCATCGCCGGGTCCATGGCGTTGCGGGCAGCAGTGCGCGACGCTGCACCGCTGATGCTGGAACCGATTATGCACGTGGAAGTTGTCGTGCCGGAAACGAACCTAGGTGATATTATAGGAGACCTAAGCGCAAGGCGTGGTCGCGTCGAAGGGTTGGAAGCTGGCGCGGGCACGCATGTTGTCAAGGCTATGGTTCCTCTGGCCACAATGTTTGGGTACGTGAGTACGCTGCGCTCGTTGACGCAGGGACGTGGCACGTACTCCATGGAGTTTGCGCTATACGAACCAGTGCGTAGCAACCGAGTTGAGGCGGCGCTCGCGTCATCGTAGCGTCCCCGCGCTTGTCCTCAGCGGGAGCCAGTGATCAGAGAGACTGGTAGCATTAGTCTCTCCAGAATTGAGTTCCCAAGGTTTCATCGCGGCGGCACAAGTGCATACGTGAACGCATATAGTTGGCTACTGCCGGCTTTATGGCAGTAGAGCACGATAGGACTCTGGTGTAGGGAGAGCAGGAGCGATCATGGCGAAGGCGAAGTTCGAGCGGACGAAGCCCCACGTGAACGTGGGCACCATTGGCCACGTGGATCACGGCAAGACCACCTTGACCGCGGCCATGACCAAGTATCTGGCCCTCACCGCCCACAGCAACACCAGCTTTGTGCCCTTCGACGAGATTGACAAGGCCCCCGAAGAGCGCGCCCGGGGCATCACCATTGCCATCGCCCACGTCGAGTACGAAACCACCGCCCGCCACTATGCCCACGTGGACTGTCCGGGCCACGCCGACTACATCAAGAACATGATCACCGGCGCCGCCCAGATGGATGGCGCCATCCTGGTAGTCAGTGCCCCCGATGGCCCCATGCCGCAGACCCGCGAGCACATCCTGCTGGCCCGCCAGGTGGAAGTGCCTTCCATCGTGGTCTATCTGAACAAGACCGACCTGATGGATGACGAAGAGCTGCTGGAGCTGGTGGAGCTGGAAGTGCGGGAGCAGTTGAGCAAGTACGACTTCCCGGGCGACGACGTGCCGGTGATCCGCGGCAGTGCCTTGGCCGCCCTGGAAGCGGGCGACGACCCCAATGATCCGGCCTACGCCTCCATCCAGGAGCTGATGGACGCGGTGGACACGGCCATTCCGACGCCGGAGCGAGCGGTGGACCAGCCGTTCTTGATGCCGATAGAAGACGTGTTCGGGATCAAGGGTCGCGGGACGGTGGCCACCGGGCGGATCGAGCGCGGCCAGGTGCAGGTGGGCGAGAGCATTGAGATTCTGGGGATGGGCCAGGCCGTGCAGGAGCGGGTGGTGACCGGGGTGGAGATGTTCCGCAAGATTCTGGACGCGGGAGAAGCGGGGGACAACGTGGGCTGCCTGCTGCGGGGGGTGGAACGCGACGACGTGCAGCGGGGGCAGGTGTTGGCGGCGCCGGGGAGCATTGCGGCACAGGGGCGGTTTCGGGCGAATGTGTATGTGTTGAGCCGGGAAGAAGGGGGGCGACACACGCCGTTCTTTCCGGGGTATCGGCCGCAGTTCTACATTCGGACGACGGACGTGACGGGAGCGATCGAGCTACCGGCGGGGACGGAGATGGTGATGCCGGGGGACAACGTGGAGATGGGCGTGGACTTGTTGGTGCCGGTGGCGATCGAGCCGGGGGTGCGGTTTGCGATCCGGGAGGGGGGCCGGACGGTGGGGGCGGGGGTGGTCACCACGCTGGCCTAACGCCAGCAGCCACGACCGCAGCGTAACATTGGAGGAAGAGCTTGCCAGGGCAACGTATTCGCATTCGGTTGAAGGCCTTCGATCACAAGACTCTCGACGAGTCGGCTCGCCAGATCATTGAGGCCGCCCAGCGCACCGGCTCCGATGTCGCGGGTCCGGTGCCGCTCCCGACAGACATCAGTAAATACACCGTCATTCGCTCGCCCTTCATTGATAAGGACTCGCGCGAGCAGTTCGAGATGCGCACACACAAGCGGCTGATTGATGTCTTGGAACCGACTTCCAAGACGGTTGACGCCCTGATGCGGTTGAACCTCCCGGCGGGAGTAGACATCGAGATCAAGCTGTAGCGCTGTCGGCCGGTGTGTCCGCCTCCGTGGGGAGGTGGTGCCCGGCGACAGGCCCAAGCGGAGTAAGTGATGGCCAACGGGCTGATAGGCCGCAAGATCGGCATGACCCAGATCTTCGATGAGGAAGGTCACACCGTTCCGGTGACCGTAGTGGAGGCCGGCCCCTGCTACGTGACGCAGGTGAAGACGGTGGCGAGCGATGGCTACGACGCCATACAGCTTGGGTTTGAGGCGGCGCAGCCCCGCAAGCTGAAGCAGCCCCAGCGAGGGCATCTCAAGGACCTTCCTTTCCTCCGCCATCTGCGCGAGTGGCGGGTCAAGACGCCGGCAGAGTACGCCGTCGGCCAAAAGCTGGACGCAAGCATCTTTGCGCCGGGTGAGCGGGTGAGCGTGACGGGGACCTCGAAGGGGAAAGGTTTTCAGGGCGTGGTCAAGCGCCACGGCTTCCGCGGGGGGCCGCGGACGCATGGACAGTCGGACCGCCTACGGGCGCCAGGTTCGATTGGCTCCGGCACGACCCTCAGCCGCGTGCAGAAGGGGCGCCGGATGCCTGGACGGATGGGTGGCAGCCGCGTGACGGTTCCCAATCTCTTGGTCGTGCGAGCGGATCCTGAGCGTAACCTGCTGTTGCTGCGCGGTGCCGTCCCCGGTCCGCGCGAGAGCTTGCTCCTGATTAGTAAGAGGCACCGAGATGCCTGAGGTAGCAGTTGTCACCATCGCAGGTGATCCGGTTGAGCCGATACAGTTGCGAGACGATGTCTTCGGAATTGCCCCGCACGAAGCCGTCCTGCACCAGGCGGTCGTCCGTCAGTTGGCGGATCAGCGCCAGGGCACGGCGAGCACCAAGACCCGCGGCTTCGTGCGCGGCTCGACGCGCAAGGTCTGGCGTCAGAAGGGCACCGGCCGCGCGCGGCAAGGCAGCCGCCGCGCTCCGCACTGGCGCGGTGGGGGGGTGGTTTTTGGGCCGCACCCGCGTAGTTACCGCCAGAAGATGCCGCGCAAGATGCGTTCCCTCGCCTTGCGCTCGGCGCTGTCGGGTGTGGTAAGCGAGCACCGCCTCGTCCTGTTGGACCAGCTCGGCTTGGATGCGCCCAGCACACGCTCCTTGCGGGACATTCTTTTCCAGGTAGCAAAGGCCCGCTCCGTCTTGCTGGTGTTGCACGACGCCATGCCCAACGTGCGCTTGTCGGCGCGCAACCTGCCGCACGTGCGCACGGTCGGCGCCGCTGGCGTGTCCGTCCTGGACCTGCTGCGTGCTGACCGGGTAGTGATGGCGGTCGCGGCGGTGCGGAAGGTGGAGGCACGCTTCCCACTCACCAACGGCCGCGCCGTGGCAGCCACGGCGGCGGCGAATGGCGCCACGGCGACGACGGTAGCGACAGATACGGCAGCGGTGGCGGAGCCATCCGAGGAGTAAGCGGTCGTGGCGGTAGAGCGTGAGGCGCAACTGTGGGATGTGATCGTCAGTCCACGGATCACGGAAAAAGGGACCGAGATGTCGGTCCAGCACAAGTACGTGTTCAACGTGCGGCCGGGCGCTAACAAGCTGGAGATCAAGGCCGCGGTAGAGCAGGCGTTCGACGTGGATGTCGTGGCCGTGAATACGATCAATATGCGGGGCAAAGTGCGTCGTTGGGGGCGCACACGTGGTCGCACGTCGGCGTGGAAGAAGGCAATTGTGACGCTGGAAGAGGGCCAGACGATTGATGTCTTCGAGGGTTAATCACCGGAGGCCATGTACGCTGGCAGCAGCCTAGCGGTGGGGAAGATTCATGCCTGTACGACAGTATAAGCCAACGTCCCCGGGCAGACGGGGTATGAGTGTCGCCTCGTTCGACGAGCTGACGACGAAACGACGCTATCGCCCCCTCTCGAAACCCAAGAAGTCGCGGGCGGGCCGCAACAATCGCGGCAAGATCACGGTGCGCCACCGTGGTGGCGGGCACAAGCGGCAGTATCGCCTGATTGATTTCAAGCGCGACAAGGTAGGCATCCCGGCGCGCGTGCAGACCATCGAGTACGACCCCAATCGCTCGGGACGGATCGCGTTGGTCGCCTATCGCGATGGGGAGAAACGATACATCTTGGCGCCGCACGGTTTGCGTGTTGGTGATACCGTGGAGTCCGGCCCGGACGCACAAATCCGTCCGGGCAATGCGCTCCCCTTAACGCATGTCCCGTTCGGTATGGATATTCACAATATCGAGCTGCACATCGGCCGCGGTGGCGCGTTGGTACGCAGCGCCGGGGCAGCCGCGCAGCTGATGGCGCGTGAGGGCAACTACGGGGTGGTACGGATGCCCTCCGGTGAGGTACGGCGCATTCACGTGCAGTGCTTGGCGACGATTGGCCGGGTCAGCAACCCCGATCATGAGAGCGTCAGCGTGGGGAAGGCCGGGCGTAGCCGCTGGATGGGGCGGAGACCGACGGTGCGTGGCTCCGTCATGAGCCCGGCCGATCATCCGCATGGTGGCGGTGAAGCCAAGTCGCCTATCGGTGGCCAGCCTAAGACTCCTTGGGGTAAGCCAGCAATGGGCTATCGCACGCGGCGGCGCAAGTACACCGATAAGTTCATCCTGCGCCGGCGCACACGCTAAAGAGCTAGTAGGCACGAGCTGGCAGTGCCGGTAGTGCTGGGAGACGGAGCGAGAGGGCTATGTCGCGATCAGTCAAGAAGGGGCCGTATGTTGATCCGAAGCTTCTGGCGCGGATCGAAGCGATGAACCGGAGCCGGGGGGAGCGACAGGTCCTCAAGACGTGGTCGCGGGATTCGACGATCTTCCCGCAGTTTGTAGGGCATACCATCGCCGTACACGATGGGCGTCGGCACGTGCCCGTCTACGTCACGGAACAGATGGTTGGACATAAACTGGGCGAATTCGCGCCCACGCGCAATTTCCGCGGTCATAGCAGATCCGAGCGCACTACCGCGGCGGTAGCACCCCGGGCACAGTGAGACAAGCATGCAGACAAGAGCAACGGCCCGCTTCGTGCGGATGTCGCCCCAGAAGGTGCGGCTGGTCACGCGACTGATAAGCAACCGACCGGTCGAGGAGGCGGTGGCGATCTTGCGCTTTACACCCAAGCGGGCGGCGCGGGTGGTGAGCAAGGTGCTGCTCTCGGCCGTAGCGAATGCCGAGAACAACTACGGCATGGACCGGGAGGAGCTGTACGTCGCGCAGGCCGTTGCCAACGAGGGGCCATCCTTGCCGAAGCGCTTCCGGGCCAAAGCGCGGGGGCAGTTTGGCACGGTGACGAAGCGGACGAGCCATGTCACCGTCGTGGTGGACGACGGTCGTTAGCGCGCGGACTGAGCGGTTGCCGCTCATTACTTACGAAGGAGAAAGCGAGCACATGGGTCAAAAAGTGCATCCCATTGGCTTCCGGGTAGGTGTGTATCGCAATTGGGAAGCCAAGTGGTTTGCGGAAGGCAAAGAGTACACGGACCTGCTGGCCGAGGACCTCGATATCCGTGCGCTGATCGAGACACGGCATCCGACCGCCGGCATCTCGCGCATCGAGATCGAGCGCAGCGTCAACGAGGTGAATGTCACGATCCATACCGCCAAGCCGGGCATTGTCATCGGGCGCCAAGGCTCTGCGGTGGAGGAAACGCGCCGGCTGCTGGAGCGGCTGACGCTGAAGAAGGTGCGCGTCAATATCATGGAGATCCGCACCCCGGAGCTTGAAGCTCGCCTCGTAGCGCGGAACGTCGCCGAGCAGTTGGAGAAGCGGGTGTCTTTTCGCCGGGTACTGAAGCAAACGATACAGCGCACCATGCGCATGGGTGCCCAGGGCATTCGCATTGGCATCGGTGGCCGGCTCGGTGGCGCCGATATGGCGCGCCGGTTGACGGAGATCGAAGGCAAGGTGCCGCTGCACACCCTGCGCGCTGACATTGATTACGGCCGCGCCGAAGCGCTGACGACTGCCGGGCGTGTGGGCGTGAAGGTCTGGATTTATCGGGGCGATAAGCTCCTCGAGGGCCGCAGCGATATGGACTATGACGACACCTGGGAGCTACGCCGTGATCGGCTCCGTGAGCGCGAGCGCGCCAGAGCCGCGGCCCAGCGGCGCCGCGAGGCCGCGCAACCCGCGGCGGCGGCGGCGTCTCGCGAAGCTGCCCCGCCCACCGGAGCGACGGAGACGGCGGCGGACGAGGCCGAGGCCGAGGCCGAGTGAGGTTGCGCGCGTGCGCCGGTCGTGGCGCTCGGCGGACTGTGCCCTAGTGGGAGTGTGACGATGTTGATGCCTAAGCGGGTCAAGTTCCGCAAAATGCACCGCGGTCACCGCCGCGGCCGTGCCCGCCGGGGTAACACGGTAGCGTATGGGGAGTATGGCCTCCAGGCACTGGGGCCATGCTGGTTGACCAGCCGGCAGATCGAGGCGGCCCGCCGGGCGATCACGCACCACATTCGGCGCGGCGGCAAGGTTTGGATCCGGGTGTTTCCCGACAAGTCACTCACCGCGAAGCCGGCGGAAACGCGCATGGGCGGGGGCAAGGGCAATCCCGAGTATTGGGTCGCGAGCGTCCAACCGGAGCGGATGTTGTTTGAGCTGGCCGGGGTCCCGGAAGCGCTGGCCCGCGAAGCGATGCTGCGCGCCTCACACAAGCTCCCGATTGCCGCCCGCTTTGTGGTTGGCGCGCGGGCCGGAGAGGCCGAGTTCGCGATACTGGGCCAGCGGATGGCTGCACAGGCCGCGGCCGAGGATGCGGCGGCGGCAGCAGCGGAGGAAGCAGCGGCGGCTGCTGCTGCGCTGGAAGCTGAGAGCGTTGAGAGCGTAGAGTAAGTGATGGACGTGAGCGAGCTGCGTGCCATGAGTGATGCGGACCTGCGGGAGCAGTTCGCAGAGAGCAAGCGCGAGCTATTCAATCTGCGTATGCAGCTGGCAGCACGGCAGCTTGAGAACTTTCGCCGCATCCGGGAGGTGCGGCGGGACGTGGCCCGTGTTCTGACCGTGCTCGGCGAGCGAAGCCGTGCCGGTGGCACGCAGAGCTAAAGTGTGTTGGATGTCGTCAGCGCCGTAGCCTGGTGAACGCTGGGGTGATGAGGAGTAGACGTGGTAAGAGGTCGGCGCAGAGTGTTTGAGGGGCGCGTGACGAGCGACCGCATGGACAAGACCATCATGGTGGAGGTCCAGACGCTCCGCCGGCACCCGCGCTATGAACGGGTAGTGCGGCGGCGGAAGCGTTTCATGGCGCACGACGAGGAGAACACGTGCCGCGTGGGTGACCTCGTCCGCATCGAGGAGTCGCGGCCGTTGAGCCGGCGCAAGCGCTGGCGGCTGATTGAAGTCCTCACGCAGGCCGGTCAGCGGCGCGGTGCCGTCAAGCCGCCCGCAGCGGTTGAAACTGAGATGGTGCCTCCCGTTGCCGAGGAGCCGGTTGCGGTGGCTGAGACCGCTGCCGAGGAGTTGGAGACGCCGGCATGATCCAGAAAGAGTCTCGGCTGCGGGTCGCTGACAACACGGGCGCCAGAGAGGTGCTGTGCATCCGGGTGCCGAAAGGGATGAACCGTCGGTACGGACACGTCGGCGATGAGATCGTGGCCTCGGTCAAAGATTCGACACCCCAGGCCATCCCCGCGGCGCGCAAAGGTACCGTGGTGCGGGCGGTGGTCGTGCGTGTGGTGAAGGAATACCGGCGACCGGACGGCTCGTACATCAAGTTCGATGACAATGCGGCCGTGCTGCTCAACGCGCAAGGAGTACCGCTCGGCACACGGGTATTCGGGCCGGTAGGGCGGGAGTTGCGCGACAAGGGCTTTATGCGGATTGTATCGCTGGCGCCCGAGGTGCTCTAGCGGCGTAGCTTCCGGAATACCGATCAGAGAAGGCAAAGAGCGTGGCTGCAAGAATCCGCAAGAGCGATACCATCGAAGTGTTGTCCGGCCGTGATCGCGGGAAACGGGGGACAGTGGAGCGCGTCATTCCCCGGGAGGGGCGCGTTGTCGTCGAGGGAATCAATATCCGCAAGCGCCATACGCGGGCACGGCGCCCGGGCGCTCCGCAGGGGATCATCGAGTTCCCGGCGCCGTTGCATGTCTCGAACGTGGCGGTCGTCTGTGAATCATGCGACCGACCGGTGCGGGTTGGCTTCCGGTTTCTCGCCGATGGCAGCAAAGTGCGCTTCTGTCGTCGCTGCGACGAAGTGATCGCTACGGTCGAGGCCCGACCGCGCGGCGCGGCGGAGCCGACTGACGCGGAGGCATCAGCGTAGCTGCTGCTGGCGGTCGGCAACGACGCCGGTAGCGAGGAGATCGTGCATGGCACCAAGACTGCTGGAGCGCTACCAAACCGACATTCGCCCGCACATGGTGGAGCGTTTCGGCTATAAGAACACGATGCAAGCGCCAACCCTGGAAAAGATCGTGGTCAACGTCGGCTTGGGTGAAGCGATTCAGGACGCTCGCGCACTCGACGCGGCGACCAACGACATCAGCGTGATGACCGGCCAGAAACCGGTGATCACGCGCGCGAAGCGCTCGGTCGCGGCGTTCAAGGTGCGGGAAGGCATGCCTATCGGCGCGATGGTGACCTTGCGGGGCCGGCGCATGTGGGACTTTCTGGATCGGCTCATTAGCATCGCCCTGCCGCGCGTCCGCGACTTCCAGGGTGTTTCCCCGGATTCCTTCGATGGGCGGGGGAACTATACGCTGGGCCTGCGCGAGCAGCTGGTGTTTCCGGAGATTGACTACGACAGCATTGACAAAGTGCGCGGCTTCGAGGTGAACGTGGTCACGACGGCGAGGACAGACGAGGAGGGACAGGAGCTGCTGCGGCAGTTCGGGATGCCGTTTCGCAGCAGCGGGGTGGAGCCTTTCGGGTTTTAGCGGCTCGGAGCTGCACCGCCCGGCCCTCATCCTGACGAGCACTGTCGGAGGTAGAGCGGAATATGGCGAGAAAAGCCAAGATCGAGAAGTGGAAGCGGCCACCCAAGTACGCGGTGCAGCACCGCAACCGCTGCCGGTTGTGCGGCCGGCCGCGCGGGTACATGCGGAAATTCGGCCTGTGCCGCATCTGCTTCCGTGAAAACGCGCTCGAAGGCAAGTTGCCCGGCGTGAAGAAGTCCAGCTGGTAAGGAACGCCCCCGGCCATAAGGAGTACTGAGCCGTATGATGATGACTGATCCTGTGGCTGATATGCTCACGCGGCTGCGGAATGCCTCGATGGCGGGCAATCTGATGACCGCTATCCCGGCATCACGTCTCAAGATTGCCATGTCCCGCATTCTGAAGGAGACGGGCTTTGTGGAAGGTTTTGAGCTTGAAGGGGAGCCGCCCCACCGGAATATCGTGGTGCATCTGAAGTACCTGGATAGCAGCGAGCCGGTGCTGGCGGGCCTGAAACGGGTGAGCAAGCCCAGCCGGCGGGTGTATCGCGGCTACAAAGACATCCCCCGCGTGCTCGGCGGCTTGGGAGTCGTGGTTATGTCCACGTCGCGGGGCCTGATGACCGGGCGCGAAGCCTTCCGGCGCCATCTGGGCGGCGAGGTCCTGGCGTACGTGTGGTAGGTGTGAGGAGAGTCGGCGCATGTCTCGTATTGGTCGTCAGCCCATCCCGATCCCGGCAAATGTGACGGTGGACATCTCCGGTCAAGCGGTCCAGGTCCGCGGGCCACGTGGCACGCTGGGGCGGGAACTGGCCGTGCCCATCGTCGCCTCGCTCGAAGATGGTCGGGTCGTCGTGCGGCGCCCCAGCGATCAGCGCGCGCATCGTGCCCTGCATGGCCTCTCCCGGACCCTCGTGGCCAATATGGTCGAAGGCGTGACCAGCGGGTTCAGAAAGACGCTGGAGCTTGTGGGCACCGGGTATCGGGTGCAAGAAGCCGGCCAGGGGATTGTGTTGCAGCTGGGGTTTTCGCACCCGGTAGAGCTTGATCCGCCGCCGGGCATCGCCTTTAGTGTTGCTTCGACCACGCGCTTTTCGATAGAAGGCATTGACAAGGAATTGGTCGGCGAGACCGCTGCGCGGATACGGCGCATTCGTCCACCAGAGCCGTATAAGGGCAAGGGCATCCGCTACGCTGGCGAATACGTGCGTCGCAAGCCGGGCAAGGCCGCGCGGGCAGCCGAGTAGGGCCGAGCGAACAAGGTGAGAAGTGATGGCTAGATCCAAGACGCGCGGCGAGGCGCGCAGACGACGCCACCGGCGAGTGCGCCGCAACCTTGCGGGTGTCGCCGCGCGCCCCCGGCTGAATGTCTTTCGCAGCCACCGGCATATCTACGCCCAGGTGATTGACGACGAGCGCGGCCATACATTGGCAGCGGCCAGCACCCTGGACCCAACCATTCGCAACAACGGGGCGGACCAGAGCAAGACTGACGATGCGGTCCAGGTCGGCCAGCTGGTTGCAGAGCGTGCTCTCGCCGGTGGTGTTCGGTCTGTAGTGTTTGACCGCGGTGGCTACCTTTACCACGGCCGTATCAAGCGGCTGGCTGAGGCAGCCCGCGCGGCCGGCTTGACGTTCTAGGTGAAGCAGCTTGTGGGTACGGTGCCGGGGGGGCGCCAGGGGGCGCGTCCCCGGCGGTATGCTGACGAAGGAGCCGCGCAGCGGCAGTGGAGAGCTAGGATAACATGACCAGAAGCCTATCGAGTATCAATCCGGGTCAGTTCGATAACCTACGCGAGCGCGTCGTGTCGCTCAACCGCGTGGCGAAGGTGGTCCGCGGTGGACGCCGCTTCAGCTTTAGCGCCGTCGTGGTCGTGGGTGACGAATCCGGCCATGTCGGTGTGGGCGTCGGCAAAGCTCGTGAGACGGCCGAAGCCATCCGCAAGGGCGTTGAGCGCGCGAAGAAGAATATGTTTCTGGTGCCGCTCAAGGGCACGACGATTCCGCATCCCATCGAGCGGCGGTTCAGTGCTGCCCGGGTGATGCTCAAGCCGGCCGGGCCTGGTACCGGCGTGATCGCCGGTGGCGCGGTGCGGGCGGTCGTAGAAGCCGCCGGGATACGGGACGTGCTGACCAAATCGCTCGGTTCGGATAACGCCATTAACGTGGTCAAGGCCACGGAGGCGGCCCTGCGGGAGCTGGTCACGCCCGAGGAAGTGGCCCGCAAGCGTGGCATCGCGGTAGCAGACTTGGAAGGCTAATCCACTGAAGGCAGACGCTCATGAGTGCCAAACTACGCATCACCTACACGAAGAGCAGCATCGGTTGTAGCAAGCGGCAGAAAGAAACGGTCCGCTCGCTGGGTCTCCGCCGCTTGCGCCAGAGCGTGATCCGGCCGGATAATCCGGCGGTGCGTGGCATGGTGCATCACGTGCGCCACCTGGTGCAGGTCGAGCCGTGGGCCGATCCGGCCGGTGGCGCGACCAAGGAAGAGTGCAGATGAAACTCCACAAGTTACGCCCGCCCGCTGGCGCGCGCCGCACGCGCCGCCGCGTCGCCCGCGGACATGGCTCCGGGCGGGTGAAGACCGCCGGGCGGGGCAGCAACGGCCAAGCCTCCCGCGCCGGATTTCGCCGCCGGTGGGCCTTTGAAGGTGGCCAAACGCCGTTTACGCGGCGGCTGCCGAAGCGCCGCGGGTTCAAGAACCCCACGCGCGTTGCCTACGAGGTGCTTAACGTCGGATTGCTGCACGAGCACTTCGCAGCAGAGACCGATATAACCCTGGAGCTACTCACCGCGCGCGGGCTGATTCGCCAGCGGGCGGCCCACCGGCCGCTCAAAATCCTGGGCGATGGCACGCTCGGCAAGCCGCTCACCGTCCATGCGCACCGCTTTTCGGCGAGCGCACGGGCCGCGATTGAGGCGGTCGGTGGGACGGTGGTGCTCGTTGGGTCGGAAGAGCCGGCCGTCGCGGCTGCTCCCCCGGTGTAGACTGAGCCGTACTTCCCGCCATCGCCCCGGGACTGCCAGCGGTCGGTGGCCGACGAAACCTGACGAGCGTGCGTTCCTCATGTGCGATTGCTCTAACGCGAGGAAGGACGGCCGATGCTTGATGCCGTAATCCGCGCCTTTCGACTCCCGGACCTGCGCCAGCGGCTCCTGTTTACGCTGGTGATGTTGGGGCTGTTTCGGCTGATTGCCCACATCCCCGTGCCCGGTGTCCAGCCCGATGCCGTCAAGGCCATCTTCGAGCAACAGGCACTGCTCGGCATGCTCGATATGTTCTCCGGTGGGGCCATGGCGAGCTTCTCTATCGCGGCGATGGGCGTCTACCCCTACATCACCGCGACCATCATCATGCAGCTGCTGCAGCCCGTCTTCCCGCAGTTGCGGGAGCTGGCGCGGGAAGGCGAAGCCGGACGGCTGAGAATCGCCCAATATACCCGGCTGCTCACGGTGCCGCTGGCAGCCCTGCAAGCCTACGCACAGGGTCAGCTGCTCCGCAACGCCGGTACGTCCGTGCAAGTGCTGCAAGACTTCGACCTCTTCAACCGCGAGACCTTTCTGCCGACGCTGTCCATTATCTGTACGCTCACGGCCGGTACGATGTTCCTGGTGTGGATCGGCGAATTGATTACGGAGAAAGGCATCGGTAATGGAGTCTCGATCATCATTTTCGGCGGTATCGTCGGACGGCTGCCGGATACCATTGGCCGGACCGTCGTGGGTGAAGTAGACCTCGGGGCCGGGCTGGCGCGGTTGGCGGTGCTGGCCGGACTCGCGCTGGTGATGATCGGGGCGATTGTGTACATGAACGAAGGGCAGCGGCGCATCCAAGTGCAGTACGCCAAGCGCATTCGTGGCAATCGGATCTATGGCGGGACTTCTACCTACATCCCCTTGCGCGTGAACTCGGCCGGGATGATTCCCCTCATCTTCGCCACTTCCATCATGCTCCTGCCGGGGACCATTGCTACCTACCTCCAGAGCGTGCCGGGGCCGCTCGGCACGCTCTCGGATTGGACGCTGCTCGTGCTGGATGCCAACAGTCCGGGCTACTGGGGCGCGTATTTTGTGCTCGTCGTCGCCTTCACGTTCTTTTACACCGACGTGATGTTCAGTCAACAGAACCTCCCCGAAAACCTGCAGAAGCAGGGGGGGTTCATTCCCGGCATCCGGGCGGGACGTTCGACCGCCGATTACCTGACGGGGGTCGTGCGTCATATCACGCTCGGCGGCGCGCTGTTTCTCGGCATCCTCGCTATCCTCCCGTATCTAGCGGGCCAGGTCTTTTCCCTCAGCAGTCCGGCAGCGCCCCAATCGGGCTTCACGCTGACGCTCAGTACCGCCGGTATGCTCATCGTCGTGGGGGTGATTCTCGATACCATGAAGCAGCTGGAAGCGCAGCTGATGATGCGTGACTACGAGGGCTTCATCCCGTGACGACCGCCCAAAGCTGCACGGATGGGAGGAGGGATGGTGCGCCTTTGGCCGGCCAGATCGTCATTCTGCTTGGCCCGCCCGGCTCAGGCAAAGGCACGCAGGCACACCGGTTGGCAGCAGAAGGGAAGCTGTGGTACTTGGCGAGCGGTGAGCTTTTCCGGCGAGCGATTGCCAGTGGAGACGGGGTGGGGCAGCGGGCCCGTCAGTATGTCGAGCGTGGTCTGCTCGTCCCCGACAATGTGACCGTGGACGTCGTGATGAGCCACCTCGCGGAGCCGGAGGCCGCGGCTGGGGTGATCCTGGATGGGTTTCCGCGGAGCCGGCCGCAGGCGGAAGCGCTCGATGCAGCCCTCAAGGGCCGCAATCAGCGCATTGATCACGTCCTGTACTTGAACGTGCCCCTGAATGTCTTGGAGGCGCGGCTCGTCGGGCGCTGGCTATGCCGCAGCTGCACGGCCGTCTATCACGATGTCAGCCAGCCGCCGCGCGAGGCGGGAGTCTGCGACGTCTGTGGCGGCGAGCTGTACCAGCGCGTGGACGACCGGCCGGAGACGATTGCCCGGCGGCTGGAGGCCTACACGCAGACAACGGTGCCGCTCATTGCCTACTATCAGCAGCAGGGAGTCTTGCGGGAGATGGATGGCAATGGACCTATCGAGGCCGTCACCGTGGCGCTCATCAGGGACATGGAGGTGGCCCCCACCTCCGGCGGGAGCAACGCTTGACTCTGATGTCTGCCAGCGAGGGCTACACGCCCCAGCCGAGGGCACAGCGCATGGTACAATCGAGGGGTGTGGTGCGGGCCTCGCTGGCCAACAACCTCTTCGAAGTCGAGCTGGAGGGTGGTCAGCTTGTGTTGGCCCATCTCGACTCCAAGTTCCGTCTGCAAGCGGGTCGCGTAGGAGCGGGTGACCAAGTGCAGGTGACCCTGGCCCGCTACGACCGGGGTCGCGGCCGTATCACCGGTAAGGAGGGCACCCGCCGCTAGTGGTGGTGGCAGTGCCGTAGTACCAGGAGTCGCAGTATGAAAGTCCGCGCGTCAGTACGACGGCGATGCGATAGGTGTCGGGTGGTGAAGCGCCACGGCGTCGTTCGGGTTGTCTGCACAAATCCCCGGCACAAACAGCGCCAGGGGTAGGAAGTTGCCGGTGTGTAGTCACACAGTTCGCTGTTGACTGCCCCTAGGCGAGGAGGCAAAGATGCCGCGCATTGTTGGAGTAGATGTTCCTCTGGAGCGGCCGGCATTGATTGGCCTGACGGCCATTTTCGGTATCGGACGCTCGACCTCGGCGCAGCTCTTGGAGCAAGCGGGCATTGATCCGCAGACCCGTGTACGTGACTTGACCGATGATGAGGTCGTGCGGCTGCGCGAACTGATTGATCGTGATGTCATCACGGAGGGTGACTTACGCCGCGAAGTCCGCCAGAACATCCAACGGCTCATCGAGATCGGCTGCTATCGCGGTATCCGGCATCGCCGCAACCTGCCGGTGCATGGGCAGCGCACGCGCACGAACGCCCGCACGCGGCGCGGTGTCCGCAAGACGGTGGGTGGCCGGAAGCGGGTGGCGCGGCAGAAGTAGGCAGACACGGCCCCCACCCTGGCCCTCTCCCCGTTGCGACAGGGGAGGGAACACACCGTCCCTGCCGCAGCGGGGGGGCCATTCCCCGTCCTAGTTGATCGGAGCGCCGAGCGGGATGGCCTCCAGGCCCCTGTCGCTCACAAAATGGACCTGGTCCCAGCGATACCCGCGGTCCACAAACACCGCGCCGGTAGTGATCCAGCGGCGTTTGCCTCCTTCGAGCAGGTACACCTCCGCGCCACTGCCCTTGACCAAGTAGCCCTCCTCGGCAGCGAGTGGGAGCGAGCGCATCACCCGGTCCGACACGGTTTGGACCTGCTCCCACTGGTACCCCCCGGCGACCAGCGCTTCCAGGGAGGGAAGCCACACCCGCCGGTTGCCTTGCACGACGTAGACCGGCCCGTGCGCGCTGCGTAGGAGGCTGCCATTATCGAGCGCCGGGAGCGGTGATCCCTCGGCGTAGCGCACTAGCTCCACCGGCGTCGCTACCAGCGATACGCTGGTGAGGCGGAGCAGCAACTGCGTCTGCGGGCCCGGAATGTGCCGCCGGACGCCATCAACAAGCACGTACACCTTGCCGCTGGCCGGGTCGCGCAGCAGGTCGCCTCCGAGCCGGTCCGGGGGCGACTGAGCGAAGTCGCGGCCCCCTTCACGCAAGGCATAGAACCGCTTATCTCCCCCACCGACGTACAGCCGACCGTCTGACCCCAAGGCTGGCGAGGCACGCAACCCGGCCAGGGTCTTGAAGGTGCCGACGACGTTCCCTTCCGTTCCGAGGACATATACCAGACTGTCGCTGGCGGCCACGTACACGAGGCCGTTGGCGCCCACGGCCGGGCTGGTGCGTAGCGTGCCGCCGGTCTGATAGGTCCAGCGCAACTCTCCGGTGCTCGTGTAGGCGGCGACGCGACCATCTTCCGTCGTCAGGTAGATGGTGCCGTCCGTTCCCAGCGCTGGTGTGCCGAGAACGCGGGCGCCTAGGTCGGTCTGCCACCGGACGCCGCCGTTGGCACCGTCGAGCGCCCACAGCTTCGTGGTGCAGAAGTAGACGGTGCCATCGGCCGCGACCGCCGGGCCGGCGGTGATCGGCGCATCAAGTTGGCTGGTCCACACCAGGCTCCCGCCGAGGCTGCCGGCATAGGCAATCCAGTTGTCGGCTCCCCAATACACGATGTCGTTGGCCCCCACTGCCGGCGCACTGCGGATGATCCCACCGGAGCGGTGACGATTATGCTCGGTGCCGTCGGGCCGCAAGATAATCAACTCACCGGACTCGGCCGGGAGCGCGATCTGGCCGTCGGAGGTGACGGCCGGAGAGGCGAGGATGTCCGATTCGGTGTCAAAGGCCCATTGCACGACGCCATCCGCCGTGGCAAGCGCATACAGCACGCCGTTGCGCGCCGCGACGAGCAGCTCGCCGCTGTCAGTGAGCAGCGGTGTGGCGTCTACGGCTATCTGCACGGTGCGTCTTCCTACGACGGTCTTCAGCTCGCGCTTCCACAACTCATGGCCCTCCGGGTGCAGGGCGCGGACGATGCCGTCGTCCGAAGCGATGTAGAGCGTGCCTTGGGCGTCAATGACCGCCCCGGCAGTAAACGGGGCCGCGGCCAAGAAATACCATGCCAGCTGCGGGTCCGTCGGCCCCGACGCCGCAGCCCGGCCAGTGTGGCGGGCGTCGTGCTGGTGCATCGGCCAGGCGCCGGGCGCTAGGCCGGCCGCCAGGGACGGGCTAGGCAGGAGTGCCAGGACGAGTGCAATCGCGGGGAGCAGCGAGCGTAGCAGATGCATAGAGATCACCTATTCTGTAGAGTGTAGGCCGCACACTGTTAAAGTACCGTAAACTCGGTATCAACGCTCTGTAGGAGTTGGACTGCCGGCGGTGCGAGCGGGTTTCGCGTCCGCCTCTGGCCTAGCGCGAGCAGGGGCGGTACACTGTCAAGCAGCACGTGGCCGACACGCAGAGCACCGTACCGAGAGGCGGTCGCTGGCGCCGCTGGCGTGAGGGAGGTCGTGAGGCATGCCCAAGGGATACACCGGTCGCATTTTGCACGTAGACCTGACGGATGAGCGTACCTGGATCGAGGCGCTGCCGGAGGTCGTGTACCGTCGCTATCTCGGCGGTAGCGCCCTCGCCTCGTACTTCCTGCTACGCGATATGCCGCCGGACGCCGACCCCTTCGGTCCGGACAATCTACTCGTCTTCACCACCAGCGTCATCAACGGTACCCCTATCTCGGGCGCCAATCGCTATACCGCCGCCGCGAAGTCGCCGCTCACGGGCGGGTTCGGCGAGGCCGAGGCGGGCGGTTTTTGGGGGCCGGAGCTGAAGTTCGCCGGCTACGACGGGATTGTTATTCACGGCGCGGCCACCAAGCCGGTCTATCTGTGGATCAACAACGTCGAGGCGCCGGATAAGCCTGGCGTGGTGGAGGTGCGCGATGCCTCGCAGCTCTGGGGGAAAGGGGCGCAAGAGGTCCAGACGGGACTGGAGACGGAGCTGAAAGAGAAGCGCATTCGGGTTCTGCAAACCGGTATTGCTGGCGAGAATCTTGTGCGCTATGCGGCGCTGGTCAATCAGTGCCGGCACTTTCACGGGCGAGCGGGTCTCGGTGCCGTGATGGGGTCCAAGAAGCTCAAGGCTATCGCCGTGCGCGGTCGGGCGCGGGCGTTGCCCGAGGAGCCGGCCCGCGCCAAAGCCGTGATTACCTGGTTCCGAGAGAACTACGACCGCGACCACGACATGATGCATCTCTACGGCACACCGCGCGGCATTCCCGCGTTGCAGGCCGACGGTATCCTGCCCACGCGCAACTTCCAGGAGAGCACGTTCGACGGCTTCGCCGACATCTCCGGGCAAAAAATGGCGGAGACGATCTTGGTCAATACGGGTACGTGCTTCTCGTGCCTGGTGGCGTGCAAGCGCGAGGTCGAGGTGCCCGAGTACGGCGTCACCGCCAAACATGGCGGCATGGAGTACGAAACTATCGCCGCGACCGGCACGCTGACGGGGGTGGGTGATCTGAAGAAGATCGCGCAATTCAGCACCGCCATCAACGACTACGTCCTCGACTCCATTTCAACCGGCGTAGCGATTGCCTGGGCCATGGAGTGCTATGAGCGGGGTCTCATTACCAAAGAGGATACGGGCGGAGTCGAGCTGCGGTTTGGCGACAAGGAAGTGGTGTTGGCGCTCATCCACCAGATCGCCCGGCGGGAGGGTTTCGGCGACCTCCTCGCCGAGGGCGTGCATCGGGCGTCGCAGAAGATCGGCCGCGGCACCGAGGAGTATGCGCTGCACGTCAAGGGCCAGGAGCTACCGATGCACGAGCCGCGCGGCAAGAAGGGACTGGCGCTGGCGTATTCGATCTCACCGACGGGCGCCGACCATATGGAGGCGCCACATGACCCCCTCTACGAGGGCTTCAGCGCCGATGACACCAGTCCGTTGACGCCGCTCGGCCTGATCGAGCCGGTGGATCGGCTGGACCTGGGACCGAAGAAGGTCCGGGCCTTCTATTACGCCCAGCTCGTCTGGAGCGCCTACAACTCGGTGGGGATGTGCGACTTCGTTGGCGTGCCGATTGGCGAGCTGACCTTGAATCAGCTCACGAGTTATGTCGCCGCCGTCACGGGCTGGGATGTCAGCCTCTATGAGCTGCTCAAGGTGGGCGAGCGTGCGAATACGATGGCGCGCCTCTTCAACTTCCGCTCCGGGCTTACGGCTCAGGACGACACGCTCCCCCAGCGAATGTTCGAGGGCATCGGCACCGGCCCACTGAAGGGTGAGCGGATCGAGCCAGGCGAATTCGCTCAGGCCAAGCAACTGTACTACCAGATGGCCGGCTGGGACCACGAGACAGGCTTCCCCAACCCCGCGAAGCTCCTGGAGCTAGAGCTGGAGTGGGCAGCGCCGCCGGGACACGTTCCCGATAGCGCACCGCGACCGGTCGGGGACTATGAGAGCACGCGGCTCGGCATCAGCGGGCCGGAGTAGCGCGGCGGCTGGCGTTTAGACCTAACCCCCGGCCCCTTCCCTGGTAGGGAAGGGGAGTCATAGGGGCGGTGGGCTGCCTCGTCCTCCGTCATTCCGGCGCATGCCGGAATCCAGGGTTAGCCGCGCCGGGCGTGCCGGCCGGTGGTGCATGTGCTGCTTCGCCGCACCGCTCCCGGTTGACCCTCTCCGAGCGGCAGGGGTAGAATCAACTGCTGGATGGTATCCCCGGCGATGGTGCTGTGGTAAGGAGGCTTGTGTGCGCGAGAGAGCGGTAACAGAGACGGTTGTCCCCACGCTCGACCAGCTGTGGCAGGAATTCAATCGCAGCGACGACGCTCGATCCAATCCCTCCCGTGACGACCTCGCGCTGTTGCGTCGGTTTGTAAGGTGGTGCGGCCCCAATACCACGGCGAGTACCGTGACTCCCTACCGGATTGAGGTCTTCCTCCAGGAGCAATTGTCCTCGACCACGCTCCCTCCGCGTGCATACCTACCACCCTTGAAGCTCTTTTTCACCTTTGCCCACGGCCGCGGCGCACTCACGGATAACCCGATGCGGCGCGTGCGCCTACCGCGGGGGCAAAGCCGTGCCGGGGGGTCAGCCAGGGATCGGGAGGACAGCATACTGCTCACCGGGGAGAAGCTCACCGAGTTTCAGACCGAGCTTGAGCGGCTGAAAGAGGAAGAGCGGCCCCGTATCCTGCGTGACCTCTACGAAGCCAGGGTGGATGGCGATCTGCGGGAAAACGCTGCCTTCGACGATGCCAAGAAACAGCAGGGCATGGTCGAGGGGCGCATCCGGGAGCTGGAGCAGACGATCCGGCGCGCCGAGCTGCTCGGAGACGATGGGCGGCCTACGGGCAAGGTTGTTGTCGGCAGTCTCGTAGAGCTGGAGAGTTCGGGTGGCGGCCGCCGCCGGCAGTTTCGTATTGTAAGCCCGGAAGAGACCGATCCTCGTAACGGCAAGCTCTCGTATCAATCTCCGGTTGGCCAGGGTGTCATGGGGCACAGCCCGGGAGAGACGGTTGAGGTAGAGACTCCCCGAGGTATTACCCACTATCGGATCGTTTCAGTCTCCTGAGGACGGGAGCAGGCTCCCAGCGCCTCACAGGCCCCCCGCAAATATGAACATTGTCCAGATCGCATTCGTTCTTCAAGTCATTCTGGCCTTTACGGGCGCTTATCTCGTCGCGTTCTGGTTTGCGATGGTAATTTGGACGTATTACGACATTCGTGCCCGTTCCCAGGACACCTATGTGCATATCTTCGCTACCGCGCTGGTGCTTGTGTTCCACGTGTTCGGTCTCTTGCTCTATTACATCCTCCGCCCCCGCGAAACCCTGGCCGAGGCCTACGAGCGCTCGCTGGAGGAGGAGGCGCTCCTGCGGGAGATGGAGGCGCGGCAAGTGTGTCCCTCCTGTCAGCAGCGAGTAGAGCAGGACTTTCTGCTGTGCCCCCATTGTCGCCAGCAGCTCAAGCGGAAGTGCTCGCACTGCGACCACCTGTTGGACCTCAAGTGGGACATCTGCCCGTACTGCGGACAGTCGCCCGATACCGGGTCCGCGGTCTGAGCCACGCCGCCAGGCCAACACTGAGCGCGAGCTGGGCGGCCAGCGCACGGGGCAAGCGGCGCCGCGCGGGTAGCCCGGGTTCCTCATCGAGCCTGGTGTGGCGCCTCACCCCCCGGCCCCCTATGGCCCCCCCGCTCCGCAGGGAGACGGTCTATTCTCTCCCCAGGAGCGCGGGCGTCCCGCCCCGGTGCGTTCTCGCGGCCTACGTCAGCGCCTTGATGCAGAGGTTACGAAAAGCCACTGGCGTACCGTGGTTTTGCAGCCCGATATAGCCGCGCGGTAGCCGCTGCCGTAGCTCCGGGTAGGCGTCGAGGTTGGCAATCACAACGATCACGCCATTGTGCGCGGCGGCCACGCGGCGCCCCCTACACGTGATCTCCAGCGAGTTCCACTCGCCCACCGGTCTGGACATGTTCCGGGACGGGGCCACAGAGTCGTAGATCGCGGCGGTTGCCTTCACACCGGTGGTGTGGTCGGGGTGGTCAATAATCTGAATCTCCATCCCTGCGAACGCCGGCCGGCCCTGTTCACTGGTCCGCAAGAAGACGCCGCCATTGCTGCCCCGCTCGATCTTGTATTCCAGGCGGAGGGTAAAGTCCTCGTAGACTCCTGCCGGCCGAATCCAGCCCCGGCCCTGGCCGTTGCAGACCAGCACGCCGTCCACCACCGACCAGGCGCCTTTCGTTGCTCCTACATGGACCCAGCCGGTGAGGTCCTGCCCATTGAACAGCGGCTCGAAGCCAGCGTCGTCTGCGTCGTCTGCGTCGTCTTGGGCGTGCCGCGGGTGTGTACGCCAGAGTGCGGCCAGCGCCGCTACACCGAGTAGGGCCAAGCGCAACATGACATCGTCCTCCTGCTGCCCGACGCTGCCGCTTCGCGCTCCACTTGGGCCAGCGGCAACGCCATATCCTACCCTGCCTGGAGAATATGCGGCCGGCACAGCCGGTTGGTATACCGAGGGAGCGAGGAGGCCGTCGAATGGAGGAATACTATCGGCAGCGGGTGGAGGAGTTTGAGGCGGTCTATTATCGTGCCGATCCAGCACGACGCGCAGAAATCAAGCTCATCGTCCAGGCAGCCAAGGAGGTGCTGCGCGGCAGACGAGTGCTGGAAGTCGCGTGCGGCACCGGGTACTGGACCCAGTTCGTCTCTCAGACTGCCAGAGAGATCATCGCCACGGATAGTGTGGAAGAGGTGCTAAGCGTCGCTCGGCGCAAGATTTATCACTGTCCAGTGGCCTTTCACCTTGAGAATGCCTACACGTTGTCTTTCGAGGCCGAGATATTCGATGGTGGCTTGGCAAACTTCTGGTTCTCACACATACCCAAGCACAGGATTGATCGTTTCATCGAAGGATTTCACCGCATCTTGCGACCCCAATCGAGCGTGTTTCTGGCCGACAATGCTCTCGTCCCTGATGTCGGAGGCAAGCTCGTCAGCAGGGAAGGAGACGATAATACCTATCGGCAGAGGACTCTCCGGGATGGCAGCGAGCATGTCATCATCAAGAACTACTACTCAGCGGAGGACCTGATCGCAATCTTCGGTAAGCATGTCCCCGGCTTGAGTGCTGCGAACGTCTTCACCGGTCAGCACTTCTGGTACGTGGCGTATCAATTGCCGTGAGCGTAGTGCGGTGCATGACCGGAGGGCGCAGATATCCGCCAGCGATGGAGTCGGACGTTGAGGCAGCGACGGAGAGGCGCCGAATCAGTCCAGGTACTCGCGTAGCTGCGAAGAGTGCATCGCTGCCCGCAGCTTGTCCAGAGCTTCGACCGCGATTTGCCGCACGCGCTCCCGCGTTAGCCCCACCACATGCCCTACCTCTTGCAGAGTGAGTGGCGAGCGCCGCCCGACCCCGAAGCGCAGCTCGATAATGCGTCGCTCGCGTGGCGATAGCTTGGCCAGCTGGCGCTCCACTTCATCGCGCAACAGCGACTGCGCCGCTCCTTCTATTGGCTCGTCGCAATTTGCGTCCTCGATAAGGTCCTTGAGCGCACTGCTGCCCTCATCTCCGACCGGGTTTTCGAGGGAGAGCGTCCGCCGCGAAGCGAGTAAGAGCTGTCGGACCTTGTCCCCGGGCAGGTCTACCGCGGCTCCGATTTCGTGCATCGTGGGCGGACGCCCGAGCTGCTGCTCGAGGTGGTGGGTCACCCGGCGCAGCTTACTCACCTTGTCAACGACGTGGATGGGCAGTCGGATGGCCCGCGACTGGTCGGCAATCCCCCGGGTGACCGCTTGCCTGATCCACCACGTCGCGTAAGTGGAGAGCTTGAACCCGCGCTGATAGTCGAACTTCCCGACCGCGCGCATCAGGCCCAGGTTGCCCTCCTCGATCAGGTCGGGGAGCGGGAGACCGCGCCCCGTGTATTTCTTGGCCACCGACACCACGAGGCGGAGATTCGCTGCGATCATGTGCTGACGTGACGCTTCACCGTCCGACACGAGCACCTGGAGCGCTATGCCCTCGTCTTGGCTCAGGCCAGGACGCTCCAGCGCTTGCTGCGCAAGCTGGCCGCGCTCGATGCTCTTGGCCAGCTCTACCTCCTGGTCGGCGGTGAGGAGCGCGTAGCGGCCGATTTCGTGGAGATAGAGCCGTACTGAATCGTCGGCTTCGGGCACTTCCCGGAGACCCGGCCGGGCTGCCCACTCGGCCTGTGTATCGCCGCGCCTGACGCTTGCGCCGCTCGTTGTCACGTGCGATCTCCTCGGCGGGTCGTGTCCCCACCCGGGGTGCAAGGTGAGTGAGCAGCGCCGAAAGGCCGGAGAGCGGTGGCGCCGGGCGGGCAACGGTGCCCAGAGGAGGCAGACGCCTCGGCACGGCAGCGCTGACAGCGCACGAGCGGCGAGCCGTCGCTACGCAGCGCAACAACATACCCGACCATGACCGGCTGGCCGGCACGACGACCTGGAGGCATGAAAACGCTCTTTCAGGCCTACGGGGTAAGCTGACGGGTTCGGGTAAGAGCAACCCTACGCGGACCGGGCACGGTACCCGGCGCCGCGATTCACCCCGGAAGTGCTTGCGATCCCCCGCTTCTCGCCCAGAGAACTCGGCCTACGCCGGACGATGTCCGCGTTGTTGGAAAGCGTACCATGCTGTCTCTAGGCTGACAAGGGGCGAGGTTAATGGTTGTCAGAGTGGCGGTTAAGAGGGTGTCGGGATTCAGTGTCTCTCTGCCAATGACTACTAACCGCTAACACATGCTTACTTTGAGGTAGGCCGCAAGTTGGGGCCTCACCTCACCCCCGGCCCCCTCTCCACACGTGGAGAAGGGGGTTGGGGGGTAGGGGGCAACTACACGTTCTCAGGTGTCCCCGGACTCGGCGGCCGCCGCGGTAGGCAGCATGTCACCGAGTGGACACCGCTCGCAGAAGAGGCTGTGGCTGTATTGCTCGTAGAGCCGGATGAGGCCCTGCTGCTCGCGCGCGGTCCTGGCCCGGAAGCCGGTGCGCTTGCTCATCAAGCGCGTGATCCAGTTCTCCGTCAGGAGCGGATGTTCGAGAAAGACCCGCCGGGCACGTTGACCGGTGCCCGGTGGTCCATCACGAGCCACGGCCAGGGTGTACGGCAGCAAGACGTTCACCACGATGTCGGCGGCCCGACTGGCGCCGATGAGGGCTGTGGGAGCCTCTTCGTCCGACCAAACACCGAGCCGACGGAGATGCTGAACGACCGCAGGCGGTGGCGAGGGCTGCCGTACCAGCGCGGCGAGGGCCTGCCAGGAGCGTCCGCGCTGCCGGCCGGAGACGGCACGATCACCGGCCGCGAGGCGCTGGAGCGCGGCCGGGCCTAGCCCTTGTGGCGGCCACGAGACCGCCAGCGCAGCCAGCGCGACGATGCGCCGCACGGGCGCGTTGCCCGGTCGGGTGCGATTGGCCTGCCAAGGGGGGGTGTAGGCACTGCGCGGGGCGGCGACGGCGCTCTGTGGCGCACTGACGCCAGCGAGCAGCGGGAGCTGCCGCGGTGGCCGGTCCGGTGCAGTGGGCACGAGCTTGGCGGCCGTCAGCAGGGTCGTTGCGGCACTGGCCAAGGTGTCCGGGTAGTCCGCGCTTGACGGGGCTGCTCGCGGCAATGCAGCTAGCGGCACGCTCCGGGCAAGCTGGCGCATGGCAGTGCGGTTCTGACTGAACCCCAGGGCGTCGGCGACCCCTTCATAGAGCACTTGCTCGACGATCTGCGTAGCCGGTAGCGCCGGCTCGCCGTTCGGTGTAGCGCGGGCCAGGTCGAGACGGAATATGCGGGTCAGCCAAGCCAGCCGGATATCGCCGGCTGTGCCGATCACGCGGGCGGCCTGCTGCCGGTCCCGGCCTACCGCGCCAGGTAGTTGACAGCCATAGGTCCACAGGCCGGCGTCGCCTGGCTGTCGTTGGACCGGGCGTACCGGCGGCGACGAGAGACGTGCCGGGTCAATGACGACGCGGGCAATACGGCGACCATTGGCGGCCAGCGTGGGAACGCCGGGGCGGTTCTCCACGAGGATGAGGTGGAGGGTGACTGCGTTGTAGCGCGGGTTCCGGTCATGTCCGTGCGCCTGCCAGTCGCTCGCCCGATGATGCAGCTCGACCACGGCGCCGCGTACCACTGCCCCCGGCGGCGCCTCCAAGACCGCTTCCACGAAATCCGGCCCGGCGTCGTGATTGTCACGGCCCGGGTGGCGCACCCGCCAGCGCGAACCGTCGTCGGCGACGAGCCAGCCGCCGGTGGCGCCCCTCCCGGCACGCCACCAAGCGGCCAACCGTGCCTCGGGACTGCTCCCCGACCGCCTGGCTTTGCTGCGAGTCACGATAATAGATATGTATGATAGCGTACCGACGCCGGTTCGTCCACTGCGCCTCATCCTGACAGGCGTAGGTTTTCATGTGAGAATGAGCACACCTACCCCCAACCCCCTCCTTGAAGGGAAGGGGCTAAAGGTCGCCTCGCTGACTCCCCTTCCCTCCAGGGAAGGGGCCGGGGGTTAGGTGGGAAGTGCCGTTTCCGGCGGCGTGGTTGGTCAGGACAGGAGCGCGCGTGCGACGGCGCGGTCGTCCCAGGGCAGGGATTGGCCATTGATGAGGATGGACTGCTCGTGGCCCTTGCCGGCGAGGAGCACCGTATCGCCGGCCTCTGCACGCTCGAAAGCCAGCCGAATCGCTGCCCGGCGATCCGGGCGGCAGAGAAAGTGCGTTCCTTGGCGCGCCCCGGCGGCCTCGGCGCCGGCGGCGATCTCCGCCAGGATCGCCTCACGGTTTTCCCCTCGCGGGTCCTCATCCGTGAGTATGAAGAAATCTGCGTGGGTGGCAGCGATCCGGCCCATCATGGGGCGCTTCGCACGGTCGCGCTCGCCGGCGCTACCGAAGACGACGATCAGCCGACCGGGTGTCAAGGGCCGGAGCGCGCGCAGCACGATGTCGAGGCTCGCTGGCGTGTGGGCATAATCCACAATGACCGTAAACGGTTGACCGGCCTCGATAAGCTCCATGCGCCCCGGTGCTCCGGCCGTTTCGCAGAGGGCGGCCACGGCGGCCTCGAAGGGGCATCCCAGCACCCCCAGGGTCGTCAACGCCGCCAGCACGTTCGCCACATTGAAGGGGCCTACCACCCGTGGTCGGAGCTGCGCGCGGCCCCAAGGAGTCCGCACCTGCACGGAGGGGCGCAAGCCGTCGTAGGTGACGCTTGTGGCCTGCACGTCGGCCCGCTGGTGGAGGCCATACGTCGTGACCGGCGCCAGCGCCAGCGAGCGCAAGTGGGCGCAGTGCGCGTCGTCGGCGTTGAGCACGGCGGCCTTGGCACGGGGGCGCAGCTTCGCCGGCACGCCCGGCAGCGGAGACTGCAACGCCAGCAGCCGCGCCTTTGCGGCCACATACGCCTCAATAGAACCGTGGTAATCGAGATGCTCGTGCGTAATGTTCGTGTAGACCGCGACATCTACTTCTGTGCCGTAGAGCCGATCTTGCGCCAGTCCGTGCGACGTTGCCTCGATCACCGCATAGTCTGCATCGTGGTCCGTAGCCTGGGCGAGCAGGTGCTGTATCTCCGGCGCCTCCGGTGTGCTTTGGCGGCTCTTATTGGGCCGCGCCGCAACGCCGGTGCCCAGGCTGACCGTAGAGATGTGGGCCGCGGTCTGCCCCAATGCCTGGAGCGCGCCGGCGATGAGCGTCGTCGTGGTCGTCTTGCCGTCCGTGCCGGTCACGCCGACGATACCGAGCCGCGCGGCCGGCCACCCGGCCCGCGCGGCGCTCAGGAGCGCGAGGGCGCGCGGCGGGTCGCGGACCACCACCCGCGCCACGTCGGCCGGAACGGCGACCGGCCGGCCAACGACCACCCCGACGGCTCCCCGGTCGAGCGCATTGGCGACGAAGTTGTGCCCGTCCTGATGGTAGCCCGGATGGGAGATTGCGACGAACAGATCTCCTGGCTGCACCTGCCGCGAGTCGAACCGCACGTCGGCCACGGCGACACCGGTCGGGCCGGTGACCTCGGCGTCCGGCAGTATTTCCAGCAGCGCCGCGAGGGTCTTGGCGCTCCTGTTCTCGCGCTGCTTCGCGTGCGGTAGCGCAGTATTCATTCGTGTGTCACCGGAGACCGGCGAGATAGCATCATAATACAATCGCTATGACGAGTGCAGCTTCACCCCAGCCCTCCGTCATGCCGGCCGCCCCCTTCCGGTCATTGCTCTGAAAATGACGCCCATCCGTCATTCCCGCGAAAGCGGGAATCTAGCGTGTGCGCCGGGTGACGTGGATTCCCGCGTGCGCGGGAATGACGGGGGTGCAACCAGTTCATCAGCGCCGTGTCACGGGCGCCGCTGACTCGGCGGCGGCATCGTCCGGTTGGCCACGCAAGAAGTCGAAGTCGCAGCCCTCGGGCGCTTGCAGCACGTGGTCGAGGAAGAGCTTGCCGTACCCACGGCGATAGGCTGGTGGCGGGCGCTGCCACTCCTCGCGCAAGCGGCGCGCGATCTCCTCGGCCGGCACAAGCAGCTCCAGACGCCGGTTCGGCACGTCCAGGTCGATGAGGTCACCGTCGCGGACCGCCGCGAGCGGCCCGCCTATCGCCGACTCCGGGGCGACGTGGAGCACCACGGTTCCGAACGAGGTACCGCTCATACGGGCATCCGAGATACGCACCATATCGCGCACGCCCTGAGCGAGGAGTTTCCGGGGGATGGGCAGATTGCCGATTTCGGGCATCCCCGGCGCACCCACCGGCCCGGCGCCCTGCATCACCAGGACATCATCCGCCGCTACCGCCAGCTCAGGATCGTCAATACGGCGGTTGAGGTCGTCCGGTGACGTGAATACCACCGCGTGTCCGCGATGCGTCAGAAGCTCCGGCGAGGCGGCGGCGTGCTTGATGACGGCGCCAGCGGGCGCCAGGCTGCCGCGTAAGATCGCCAGGCCACCTTCTGCCGCCAGCGGCTCCGTCCGTCCGGCGATGGTATCCCGCCACCGCTCGTCCACGGTGACGGATGCCAGGTTCTCGCCGACGGAGCGGCCGGTCACCGTGCGCGCGTCGCGGTGCAGCAGCGGCTCCAGCTCCTTCATCACGGCCGGGACGCCGCCGGCCTCGAAGAACCGCTCCATCTGGTACTGACCGGCTGGCCGGAGGTTGGCCAGCCACGGCGTCTCTCGACTGAGCCGGTCGAAGAGGTCGAGGGGCGTGTCAATCCCTAACCGGCCGGCAATAGCCGCCAGATGCACGACCGCATTGGTCGAGCCGCCCAGCGCATGGAGCACGCGAATGGCATTCTCGAACGCTGCGGCCGTCATGATGTCCGACGGACGGACGTGCTCGGTAGCGAGGCCCACGATGCGCTGCCCCGATTGCTGGGCGAACAGGAGGCGCCGGCTATCCGGCCCGGGGATCGCCGCGCCGCCCGGCAGCATCATCCCCAACGCTTCGGCCAGCGCGGCCATCGTGCTGGCCGTGCCCATGACCATACAGTGGCCCACGCTGCGCGCCAGGGCGCTTTCGAGCGCCTGCATCGTCTCCGCCGAGACGGTCCCGGCGCGGTATTCGGTCCAGTAACGGCGGCAGTCCGTGCAGGCGCCGAGGCTCTGCCCGTCGAAGCGGCCATCGAGCATCGGCCCGGTCGTCACCATGATCGCGGGCACGTTGGCGCTCGCCGCGCCCATAAGCTGTGCCGGGGTGGTCTTGTCGCAGCCGGCGAGCAGGACCACGCCGTCGAGCGGCTGGGCGCGGATCATCTCTTCCGTGTCCATCGCGGCCAGGTTCCGCAGGAGCATACTGGTGGGCGCGACAAAGAACTCACCGAGCGAGATCGTGGGGAACTCCAGGGGCAGACCGCCGGCCAACAGCACGCCGCGCTTGACGGCCTCGGCAATGTCGCGGAGGCCCCGATTGCAATGATTAAGCTCGCTCCACGTGCTGCAAATGCCGATCACCGGCCGGCGCAAGTCGTCGTCGCCGTAGCCCATGCCCTTCGCAAAGACGCGGTGCAAAAAGCTGCCGAGATCGTCACCGCCATACCAGGCTGCGCTACGCGCCGGCTGCGGGGGACGTGGCCCTGTCATGGTGGTGCTCCTGACGGTTTGCTCGCAGTACGCTGTCGTCGGCGCGAGGCCTGCTGTCGTCGGCGCTGCCGAAAACACGCTGCCGGTGTAGCTTAACGCATCGGGCCGGCCGGCTCGCTGGCGATTGCCCCGCCGACGGCTATAATCGGACGCGCCAGCGGGCCACCCGGCACGCGCTGGGGCGCATGCCGATTCCAACCACACCTTCTTTTGAGCGGAGGCTCCGTTATGACGACAGCCGGACAACCTACCTTCGCAGCGGCCCGAGACCTCGCGCGCCAAGTGCTGCACGCCGCGCTCGCTGCCGTCGAGCCGGGGGCGGCGGTGCGGGCCGTGCTACGCCGTGACAGGGACCGGCTCCTCGCCGGCGACCACGTGTACGATCTGGCAGCAGTGCGGCGGGTTTTCGTCGTGGGCACGGGGAAGGCCGGTGAGCCGATGACGCAGGCGGTTGCCGACGCCTTGGGCGACCGTCTCACCGCCGGCGCCGTTACCGTCAAGGAGGACACCCTCACGCCGGCCGGCCGCTCGCTAGGCCGGGTGCAGTTCACCGAGGGCGGGCATCCCATCCCGACCCAGGCGGCCATGGATGGCGCCCAGCGTATTGTGGAGCTGGCCCAGTCGGCAGACGAGCACGATCTGGTCATTTGCCTGATTTCCGG
This sequence comes from Chloroflexota bacterium, assembly GCA_965238265.1. Taxonomy (GTDB): domain Bacteria; phylum Chloroflexota; class UBA11872; order UBA12225; family JAJDUF01; genus JAJDUF01. The sequence goes on from OZ250185.1 coordinate 1,635,809, forward strand.
CGGCGGTTCGGCGCTCCTGCCGCTCCCGGTCGAGGGCGTGTCGCTGGCCGATAAGCAGGCGATGAGTGACGTGCTCATCCGCTCCGGGGCGACCATCAATCAGATCAATACGGTCCGCAAGCACGTTTCGCAGGCGAAAGGGGGGCGGCTCGCCGAGTTTGCCGCGCCAGCGCAGGTGCTCACGCTCGTGCTGTCGGATGTCGTCGGCAACCCCCTCGACTTCATTGCCAGTGGGCCGACGGTCCCCGACTCGACCACGTTCGCCGATGCGCTGGCTGTGCTGCGGCAGTTCGACGCGGAGCGCGCCGTGCCGGCCGCGGTGTGGCAGCACGTCGAGCGCGGCGCCGCCGGGCAGGTGGACGAAACACCCAAGGCAACGGATACGGCCATCTTTGCACGAACGCGCGCGATCTTGGTCGGCAGTAACGAGATCGCCGCGGCGGCGGCCAGTGCGGCGGCGGAGCGGCTCGGTTTCCGGACCCTCGTCTGGACGACCTACCTGGAAGGGGAGGCCCGCGAGATAGCCAAAGTCGCTGGCGCCATCGCCAAGGAGCTGGTGCAGCGCAACGCGCCGTTGCCAGCGCCGGCCTGCATGATCGCGGGCGGCGAAACGACGGTCACGGTGCGCGGCAACGGCAAGGGCGGCCGCAATCAGGAGTTGGCAGTGGCCGCCGCCGCCGCCATTCGCGGCCTCCCGCGGACCTTAGTCGTCGCCGCGGCGACGGACGGATCCGACGCCCATCCGGATGCCGCCGGAGGCATGGTGGACGGCACTACCGTTGATAGAGGCAACAGCCGCGCCTTGGACCTTCAAGAAACTCTAGCCAACAACGACTCGTTCCATTACCTGCACGGTGTCGGTGATCTGTTGGTGACTGGCCCGACGAACACCAATGTCAACGACCTGCTGTTTGTCTATAGCTTCGCATCATAGTGCCGGTGCTCCACGTCGCAAAGCATATCGGCGGCCGCTCGCCGGTAAGCCCTGTGTCCGGAGGGTGCTAAGACCAAGACCGTGACCTACGACTATTCCTCGCGGCCGGCGCAGTCGCGCTGGCGCCCGCTACACAACCGGCAGTCACTACGCCGGCTGCGTGATCCGCGAGCCACCATCCTCCATGTGGCCGTGCGCGTCATCGCGGTCAGCTTTGTCGCTGTGTTGGCTTATGTCCTGGTGAGCGGCACCCGGCCGTGGCTGGAGCGCGTGGCTGCCCCGGCGGCGACGGTCACGCCCTTCACCCGCCTCGCGCCGGCCGTTGCTCGTCAGCCCACGAAAACGGCCACAGCAACCGCCGTCGCGCTCCTAGTCTTTGTTCCCACCGTGGTTCCAACGCTGACATTGCCGCCGCCGGCCACCGCGGTGCCGCCCACGGCGACGGAGGGCGCCTCTGCCGTGCCACCTACAGTGACGCAAGGTGCCCCTGGCGTGCTGCCTACGATCACTCCCTTGGTGATGGCTACACAGACGGCAGCAACGGCAGCACCAACACCTGTACCTGCTACAGCAACGCCGGAGCCACCTTCCACGCCTGGTGGTGTGATTGTCCACACGGTTGAGCGAGGAGAATCTATCTGGTCTATCGCAGCCAAGTATGGGGTGAGGCGCGAGGCACTGTTGGAGGCCAATCGTGACAGGATTGACAACCCGGCGTCCATCCGGGCTGGTATAGAGCTCCTTATCCCCGCCTTGGGCACCGGGCCGCCAACGCAGTAGCGACCACCGGCTCGTCTCACTCGTCCCTACCGGAGCTATCCAGGAGACCGCGGGATGACTGTTGCGATCACCGGGCTGGGGTACTTCGGGTCGCTGCTTGCACAACGGCTCCTGGCCGCCGGTACCCCAGTCGTAGCCCTCGAAAATGGCTTCGCAACCGACGCGACGGCAGTTGCCCGCCTGGCGCAGCAGTCCGGCTGTCGCGTGATCGAAGGGTCGGTCTGCGATCCCGCCGCGGTTGATGCGCTGTTGGCGAACCAGCGCGTCCGGTGCGTCGTGCATCTCGCCGCGCAGGCGAGCGCTCATCCCGCTGCCGCGTCTCCGGTGTATACGGAGGAGGTCAACCTGCGCGGACCGCGCGTTGTGCTCGATGCGATGGTCCGCCACGCGGTGCCACGCCTGGTCTACGCCAGCTCGTTCCGCCTGTATGGGCCGGCCCTGGCCGGCACGATCACGGAAGACACGCCGCCCGGCGAGCAGGCTGATTTATCCCACCTCTCCAAGCTGTACGTCGAGCACCTGCTGGCCATGTACGCCAGAGCACACGATTTGACGACCGTCTCGCTGCGTTTCGGCTTGGCCTATGGCCTCAGCCCAGTGATGAAGACCGCCCGGCCATTTATGACGGCGCCCAATCTTTTCTGCCTGCAAGCGGCGCGCGGCGAGCCGCTCCAACTCCACGAAACCGCCCGCCGCGCGACGGCGCTCCTCCACGTGGACGATGCCGCGCGTCTGCTGGCTGCTGCTGCCGGCTGGCCCTTGGCGAGCGGACATCATGTGTACAACGCCGCGGCGGAGGTGGCGAGTGTCGCTGCCGTGGCGCGGCTCGTCCAGCAGGCCGGCCGGCGGCGCGGTCTGGCCGTGCGTCTCACCGGTCCCGGCGCGGCCGGCGACGAGGGGCCGGCCGCGCCGTTCACGCTCTCGTCGCGTCTCTCGCAGTGGGACTGGCACTGGCGCAAGACATTAGCGCCAGGGATCGAGGAGGTGTTGAGCTATTTTGCGGCGGCGGACCTACCCCAACCCCCTCCCTTCAGGGAAGGGGCCGGGGGTTAGGTGCAATACCGCCCCCTACCTACTTACCCGCCGGTGCTTTGCACCGGGTTACGCAGCGTCCCGATGCCCTCGACTGTGCCCTCGACGACATCGCCGTCGCGCAGGAATATCTCGTCCGCACCGTCCAGCCCGAGCGCCACGCCGGAGGCGATCAGATCGCCAGGTTCGAGCGTGCAGTAGCGGGAAATGTAGGCGATCATCTGCGGCACGTTGAAGATCATCCGGCTGGTGTTTGACTGAATCCTCACCTCGCCGCTCACGACCGTTGTGAGGTCCAGATTACTGATATCGGGCAGGCAGCCCCGGTCTACGATCCAGGGGCCGACGGGGCAGAACCCGTCCAGCCACTTGCCGTTCAGCCAATCGAAAAACTCAAACCGCTCCAGCCCGGCTCGCTCCGGCGAGAAGCGCAGCTCGCGTGCCGAGACATCGTTGATGACGGTGTAGCCGAAGATGTGCTCGGTGGCCCGCTCCAGCGGAATGTCCTTGCCCGGCCGGCCAATCACCACGCCCAGCTCGATCTCTTCGACCAACTGAGAGACAACGCCGTGGTAGGGAATGGTGTCCTCCGGTCCCAGCAGGGCAGTGCTCGGCTTGATGAACACCTTCGGGGTGTCAACATCCATGTCAACCGGGACCCGGGCGTCGGTGGGATGATAGTTGGCGGCCAGGGCCAGTATCTTGCCCGGCTGTCCAACCGGCGCCAGCAGCCGCACATCATCAGGGTCATGGTGGACCATGGCCGCCGCGGCCACCTGTTCGAGGCCGCTGTGATCCAGCAGGAGCAGCGGGCCAAGATCGCCCCCCGCCGCCGGAATCTCGGCGATCCGCTCGTCGTCCAGGATACCTACGGCCGGGCCGCGCCCGTCCGGTGCCAGATAGCGCACGATACGCATGGATTACCCCCTCACTCTTGGTCTACGTCCGGCCGCCGTCAATCCGCTTCCGTGCGGTGCGCCGGCGTGGCTCCATGATACCGTCAGCGCTGCCCGTTGGCCAAGACGGTCGGATGCGCTTCGCTGGCGGCTGGCGTTGGCGGTATCATGGCATTGAGCGACTCGTTGCCGTGTGCCACGTGTGCCGCTGAGGCTCCACCCGCAACAGACTATGCAATCCACCAAGCGGCCGGCCTTGCTCCTGAAGGCCCGACCGACTCCGACGCAGCTTGCCGACCGCTTCCGTGACCCGGCGCCCGAGGGGGTGGAGCTGTACCTCGACGTGCGTGACGTGAGTGGGGCGGACTGGCAGGAGCGGTTGGCCCGTGCCTGGCAGCATGCCGCCGTTCCCCCGGAAACGGTCACGCTGATCGAAGGCCCGATCCGGTCCCTCGACGGTGCGTATTTCGACCTCACTCGCGCTGCCGACGCGGACTATGAGTTGATTGACCGGCTCCTCGTCGCCGCGCGGATGCTGGCTGCGCGGGCCATCAATATCCACTGCGTTGCCCCGTGCTCCGACCCGGCGAGCCTCGCGGAATCCACGCGAGACGAGGCGCTGGTGGCCGCGCTCCCGTTCGTGCGCTGGTTCGTCGCGGCCTGTGCCGCGGAGCAGGTGTGGCCGCTCATCGAGAACATCCCGCCGGTAGGGCGCATGCGGGAAGCGGCCTTTGTGTACACGCCCATCGGGGTCGAGCCGCGCGACCTGGCCTGGTTCACGGCCAACGTCGAGGGGCTAGGTATCACGCTGGACACCTCCCACGCGCAGCTCTACATCAACGCGGCGTGTGGGCACGTCGGGGCCGAGGCGGACCGTCCAGCGCTGCGGTCGGTCGTCGCCACCTATGCGGCGCGTCCGCATCCGGCCGATCTGGACGATTATGTCGCGCAGGTAGCAACGGGCATCCGCAGCGCCCACGTCTCCAACGCCCGCGGCTTGCTGGGTGAGGGGTTGCCGTATGGCGATGGTGATGCCGCGCTCGACCCGGTTGTGCGTAGCCTGGCGGCTCATGCCGATTTTCTGGTGACCGAACCGCTGGAGCCGGACCCCAACCGGGCCGTGCAGATGCGCGATTGCTGGCAGCGGATGCACGCAGCGCTGGCCGCCGGTCATGGTACAGGGGCATGAGCCGCCAGTCGCCTGATGCCCTCCAGTTGTCGTCGAGTGCGGTGCAGTCCCCCGGCACTCCGGCGGCGGCGGACATTGACTGGGATGCCGTCGCGGGGCGGCCGGCGCCCAGCCTTGAGGTACAGCGACTGACAGAGCGGTTTGCCGGTCGCCGCGTCCTCGTGACCGGCGCCGCCGGGTCGCTCGGCTGGCCGCTGGCGCGCGTCCTCGCTGCGCTCCCGCTCGCCGAGCTGACCCTCGTAGACGTGCATGAGCCGTCGCTGTTCGGCCTGCGGCAGGCGCTCGGCGAGCGGGCGACCGACCAGCAAACCGACGCTGCGAGGGTGCGGTATGTCCTCGCGGACATTCGCCGGTCGGCGCGTGTCGAGTCCTTGCTGGACACCCGGCGCCCCCAGGTGATCTTCCACCTCGCCGCGTGCAAGCATGTGCCGTGGGCGGAGGACGACCCGGTGGAGTTCGTGGCCACGAACGTCCTCGGCACGTTCCACCTGGTCCGAGCCGCTGTCCAACGGCAGGTCGAGCGGATCGTGTACCCCTCCACGGACAAAGCGATTGCGCCGCCGAGCCTCTACGGGGTGACCAAGCGCATTGCCGAAGGGATGCTGCGTGCCGCGGCGTCGGCGGGCGGGCCAAGCGCCACCATCTGTCGGTTTGTCAACGTCTTGGGCAGTCGGGGCGCGGCGTCGGAGACGTTTGTCCGGCTCATCCGCGAAGATCGGCCGCTCCCCATTACCGACGCGCGGATGCGGCGGTACTGGATCTCCCCCCGGCACGCGCTCGCCCTGCTCTTGCACGCGGCGCTGCTCGCCGGCCCATCTCCGACCGTAGTGCCCGACGTTGCCGACGAGCTGACGCCCGTGGACATCGCCGCACGCCTCTGGCAGCAGCTACGCCCCGGTGAGGCCGGCCCGCCCCTCGTTTCCTCCGGCGCGCGGCCGGGCGAGCGGCTCTCCGAGCCGTTACTACAAGCGGAGGAGCGGCTGGCGCCGCCGGAGGTGCCCGGTCTGCGGCGGGTCTGCATGCCGCCGGAGGCGGCTGCCGGCAAGACCGTGCCTTTCGTGGTATGGGAGCGCCGGTGTGCTAGGCTGTCGAGCCAACTGGACCGACTGCCGGTAGATGAGCTACGCGCCGTGGTGTTTGGCTGGCTCGATGAGGACACGCACGCAGCAAGCAGCGGACGCGCCTAGGGGCGCCTCGACGGGAAATTCCGACGCGCCGGCTTGCGCGATCCCATTGCCCCCTCAGAGGTGGTGCAAGCTGGCGTCGTCAGGAAGGCTGCGCCCGTGAGCGCCGCGGATTTGCTGCCGCTCGCCCTCGTATTCGCTACCTCGCTGGTGCTGGGGCTGATACTCACGCCGCTCGCCGCCCGTCTGGGCACCCGCTGGGGTCTCGTGGACCAGCCCCGGCCGGGCGAGGTGCAACGCGCGGCGCTGCCACGTTCCGGTGGCTACGCGCTGACGGTCGCCTATCTCGCCGGGATCGGCGTGAGTTTTCTGCTCGTCGAGCGTTTTCCCGATGAGCAGCGCCGGGTCATCGGCTTGCTCTTGGGCAGTATCGCCGTACTACCGATAGCGTTCATAGACGACCGCCGGCGCTTATCTGCGCCGCCGCAGCTGGTCGCGCAGATCGGTCTCGCCATCATCGCCGTGCTCTTCGGTAGCACCATTGCCACCGTATCGAACCCCCTGGGCCCGGCACCGTTCGGCAGCCAGATCGTGCTGCCTACGCTGCTCGTTCTGCCAGTTACCGTCTTCTGGTTGGTGGCCATCGTCAATACGGTCAACTGGCTGGATACGATGGACGGCCTCGCTGCCGGCGTCGGCGCTATCGCGGCCGCCGTGTTCGTCGCCCTGAGCGTGCTGCTCGGACAGATCAGTATTGCGGTGCTGCCGGCGGCGCTCCTCGGCGCCTGCCTGGGCTTCATTCCCTACAACTTCAATCCGGCACGCATCATCCTGGGAACGTCCGGTTCGATGATGATCGGCTACGGGCTGGGGGTCATCGCCATTATCGGCGGCGCGAAGATCGCTGCAACTATTCTGGTCCTGGGCATTCCCATCATTGACGCGGGGCTGGTTATCTGGCAGCGCAGTCGCGCCGGACGCTCGCCGTGGCGCGGGGGTGATAGCGCGCACCTCCCGCATCGGCTCCACCACCGCGGCCTGTCGCAGCGGCGGATTGCCTTGCTGCTCTACGGCCTGTGTGCGCTCTTCGGATCGTTCAGCCTGTGGCTGGTGCGGGTCGAGAAGCTCTTCGCCTTCGTGGGGCTGCTGCTCACGCTGGTGGTTCTTGTGCTGTTCGTCCGTCTGCGGAATCCCCGCGGCGCCCCCGGCCCCCATCATCCGCGTGGCGCCCCCGATCCCCGTCATGCCCGCGAAGGGGAGAATCCACCCCGGCCGCTGGACTCCGGCTCGCGCCGTGGCGTTGCCGGGCCATAGCTGCCGCCAGCACCAGCCGGCCGAACACCACGAGCGTCAGCTGGCGTCGCCAGCGCCACGGCTGCCTGACCAGCCGAAACAGCCACTCCAAGCCAACGTCCCGCACCAGCGGCGGCGCGCGGCGCACCTGCCCGGCCATGTAATCGAGCACGCCGCCGACCCCCATGGCCACCCCCACGTCGAGCGTGGCCAGATTTCGCGCCATCCACAGCTCTTGGCGCGGCGCCCCATACGCGACGAGCAAGAGGTCAACGCGCCCGGCAGCAGCCACCGCCGCCCGCGTGTCGGTATCTCCCGGTGGGGTAGCGCTGCCACCGAACGTCCCGACGATGGACACACTGGGGTAGAGCGACCGCAGCCGCGCCGCAGCCGCCGGCGCGACACCAGGACCGGCGCCCAACAGGAACACGCGCCAGCCCTCCCGGCGGGCATGGTCAACCAACCGGTAGGCTAGGTCGGTTCCGCGCACCTGCTCGCGCAGGCGGAGACCGAGCAGCCGCGCCGCCAGCAGTAGTCCCCCGCCGTCGGGGATAGCGAGGTCCGACTGCCATAGTGCCTCCCGAAACGCGGCGTCCCGCTGGGCGATGACCACGAACTCCGGGTTCGGCGTGACGACGGCAGCCGGTCTTCCGGCCGCCATGAGCGTGCTGACGTGGGCGGCCGCCTCGGCATACGTCACGTCGTCAACCGGTGTTCCGAGCAGGTTGAGGCGTTTCATGGCCTGTGCGGCACAAACGGTGCGACCGACTGGGCCGATGTGCCGTTTAGGAATACGTCGTGCCGAGTATAATCGTGTGTATCGCCGGCATGCTGCCGTCTCTGTACCGTTATGGGCCGGAAGATCGTTATCAGACTGGTATCCTTGCTACCGACATCGGTCTACGTCGGTCAACCCCAAGCCCCAGGACGAGGGAGTCGAGTGCCTAAGGAGCGCCGTCGCGAGCACGCCGCCGGAGAAACCGTGCCCGCCTACCCGAGCTTGCGCCGCCGGCAGAACGGCGGAGTCAAGGACCCTTGGCGGCGGTACATCTATGTGGTGATCGTGGCGCTGCTTATCGGCGTACCGCTCGGTACGGTGGTCGGGACCGTCCTGGTGTTGAACCGGTATCCCCTCACGCCGACTGCGCCGCGGCTGGCGAGCGCGGCGGTGGTCGTGCCGGAGACGGGAACGACCCAGCCGGCCGTGTCCCTCTTGCCACGGTGGAGCGGTAAGAACCGGGTCAACATCCTGGTCCTGGGGACGGATCAGCGCCCCGGGGAACAGTTCGCGCCGCGGACTGATAGCATCATTGTCGTCAGCGTTGATCCGGTCACGAAAACCGCCGGCATGCTCTCCCTACCGCGTGACTTGTGGATCCCGATTCCGGGCGCGGGGGAAAACCGGATTAATGTCGCGTATACAATCGGCGGTGCTGCCCTCGCGCGCCACACCGTTGCACAGTTCCTCGGCGTGCCCATTCACTACCATGTGGTGATCGGCCTGGCCGGCTTCCGGGAGATTGTTGACCTCATCGGCGGTATCGTCATTGACGTGGAGCGTCCGCTCAAAGACGATCACTTTCCCGACAACCACTACGGGGTCCAGCGTATCTTTTTGCATCCTGGCCTACAGCGGATGGACGGCAAGACGGCCCTGTGGTACGCACGTACCCGCCACGCCGACAACGACTACCATCGCGTCCGGCGCCAGCAACAGGTCGTCTTCGCACTCAAGCAAGCCGGGCTACAGCCGCACCTCCTACGCAGAGCGCCGGAGCTGCTCTCCATTCTCGGCGAGCACATCAAGACGGACTTGGGACTGCCGCAAGCGCTGGCTTTGGCGCTGTTGGCGAAAGACATCGAGCTGTCGAAGACGTCTCATCGGGTCATTGACGAGACGATGACGACGACAAGCATCGTCAACGGCGGTACGCAGGTGGAGATACCTGACCCGACCGCGGTGGCGGCGCTGGTGCGCGAGGTCTTTGGCGACGGCCGCCTCATCAGCGAGCAGGCCCGTGTGGAGATACAGAACGCGACGCAAACCAACGGCCTGGCCGGCCGCACGTCAGCCTGGCTGCAAGCGCAAGGGATACCCGTAGTGGGAGTTGCCAATGCCCCAGCCGTCAAAGCTGTCACCGAGCTGATTGATTACTCTGGCAAGGAATACACCCGCCGCATTATCGCCGAACGGCTGGGCATCGGGCCGGAGCACATCCGCCTCGAGCCTGGCGCCTCAACGGAGGTGGATATCCGTGTGGTTCTCGGGGATGACTTCACGCTGCCGGGGTCGTAGTGGCGAGCCAGGTGTCTCCTTATCGCTCGGCGAGCTGTGTGAGCAGCCCCATGCTGAGTGCTGGGTCCACATTGATGATGCGCCATCCGGCGGGGCTATCTTCCGCACCATTGGTCGTGACGGTGAAACCGCGATCCGGTAGCTCACCGGCCACCGCGGCCAACTCTTCGTCCGTCCCGTAGGCGACGTGGTGCAGCCCGCCGCCGGTGCGCTGCAAGAACTCCCAAAACGGCCCCTCCTCGCGGGTGGGCTTGATAAGCTCCAGGCCGCTGGAGCCGTCGCCCAGGCGATAGACCACGATCTCGATGCCCATCTGCTCCGTCGCATCAACGTGCGCGGTCGGCTCTAGCCCCAGGCGCTCCCGGTAGAAGGCGACATGCGGCTCCAGATCGCCAATGACGTAGCCCACGTGATGAATGCCCGTTAGCATTCCGTACCTCCCTCTCATCGCTTGAAGTTCGCTGACATTGTAGGCCATTCCGCACCGAGGCGCTGGCCGGTTCCTGGCCGAAAGGCCAGCGTACCGCCCGACCGGGGCGCCCGGTCGGGTAGACTGGTCACTACCCACTCCTGGCTGGCTGGCTGCTCATGCTGCCTCACGAGCACATTGCTCTCAGCACCATAGCGCTGCCACCGGCGGCCGCGCTGATCGGTCGGCGCTGTCCTGGTGGATGTAGACCACTACATTTGGTTCGTTGGCGCCTCCGGCTCTTGGCGACCGACGGGTGCGCTGCGCTTCTTTCGCCAGCACTACCGTGATCCTGCCGGTCGGCACGCAGCACAGGCGGGAACGCGACACCGGCGGGTGCTGCACGGCTTCCCCTTCTGGGTTCTCATATGGTCGCTCTCCGCTTGGCTCCCTGCCCTCAGGGCCGTTGCCGCCGGGTTAGCTTTTCATTGGCTACTGGACGTGCTCAACGGGTTCCTACGGGGAGAGGAGCCGCCGGGACGTGCCGTGCCGCGGTGCGCTCGTGACCTACCACCAGCCCCAGTACCCGGAGAGCGCCGGCAGCGCGACACGCGGTCGCGCTGGCGCAGAGCGTAGCACCCGTTGTCGCCACGTCGTCAACGAGCAGCACCGTCTGCCCCTGGAGCAGCGCGCCGTCCGGCCCGGGGCCGAAGGCATCCTGCACGTTCGCCCAGCGTGCCGCGGCCGACAGCCCCACTTGGGGCGGCGTATCGCGGACGCGGGCCAGCGCCTTGGCCGCGCACGGCAGACCAACCTGCGTAGCCAAAGCGCGAGCGAGGAGGGTGGCGGGCATCGAGCCGCGCTTGCGGGTGCGAGCCGGGTGCTGCGGCACGGGTACGACCACAGCGGCGGCGCCGCGGCCGGCGGCCCAGGTATCGGCGAGGAGCCGGGCCAGCGGCCGGGCCAGGTCGGTCCGCCCGTGGTACTTGAACCGGTGGATGGCCGTGCGTAAGCTGCCGGCATAGGCGCCGGCGCTCCACAGGGCCGCCAACACCGGGCGCCGGCCCGGGAGCGGATGCGAGTCGTAGCGCGGCTGCATGGTAGCCCGACAGGCCGCGCAGAAGGTGTCGGAGACGACACCGCAGCCGGGGCAGCGTGGCGGGAAGAGGAGATCAAGTAGTCCGCTCAGTCCCGCGGACAACGACTGAAGTATCTGTGCTCCCCGTCGGATCGGCGTTCGTGGCTCCTGCTGGTGGAGCCGGGAAAGCCGGACGTGAGCGGATTCGACGGATCGCGGATTGTCAATGCCGCCAAGAGTCATATCACTATTATACATATGTCTATACCGAAATGTCCAGTACACTGTCATGCAACACTAGGAGCGCGGCGGCGTAGCCGGCACGTGGCCGCCGCCGACTCCAGGTGCCCCTGCGCCGGATCGGACGTTCGTTCGTTACAGCTACACAGAACCATGGCTACTACTCCATCCAAGCACTCGATGGTTGCTCCACTTATGGCACTGATGTGCGCGTGGCCCCGTCCGCGCTACCCGGCCGGCGCGCCGGCGGTCGGAGCGCGGCGGCGGCTGGCGGCGGCGCGCCGGTTGCACGCCGGCCTCGGGGCGTTGGCGCTCGTAGGGCTATTGCTGCTGTCCAATACGGCGGCCGTCGCGGCGCCGCCGCCGGCCGGCCTCGAAACGGCGCTGCCCAACGGCCGGCACTTCCCGCAGGCGTCGGGCCAGCCTGGTCTGGGCTTCGACATCGTGGACCTGCCGATAACGCCGGCCGGCGCGGCGCCATTATGGAGCGCCGTCCGTGTGCGGGGCGGCCCGACGTTCCTCGGCTATCCTGTCAGCCGTGCGTTCGTCGGCCGGGATCAGTGTGTCTACCAAATCCTCCAGCGCGTGATTCTGCAAGCCTGTGGCGCCGGACAGGTCCAATTCGCCAATACCTTCGAGCTGCTAGAGCAGGCTGGCAAGGACGAGTGGCTGGCCGCCTTCCGCAGCGTACCGCCACCGATCACCGACGACGGCTCGACCTCGTTGCAGCACGCGATAGAGATACGGCTTGGGTGGCTCACCAACCCAGCCCTGCGCGAGGCCTACCTGCAACCGCCGAATGGCGAGGTTGAGGCTTGGTTCCAGGCTGATGCAGTCAACCTCTATGGCTTGCCGATGTCGCGCCCGGTGGATCATGGGCCATTCGTCAGCCAACGTTTCCAGCGCATCGCCTTGCAGTGGTGGAAAGAGGCGGGGCCGGCCGGTATTCGGCCTGGGGAGGTCACGCCCGTCTTGGCCGGCCAATTGGCCGTCGAGGCTGAGTTAGTAGCTGGGACGGCCCGCCAGCCCCATGCGCCGGGAGCCGCCATCGGCATGCCTTTACCCGTCGTCGAGAGCTGGCCACCAGCCGTCTCCAGGGAGCCGACGCGAACCTCTCGCCTGCGTTACGGGTTTCAGGTGGACATGATGCACCCCTCCCACCAGGCGGCTGCTATCCACTGGACCCAGCAGGCGCAGTTTGGCTGGATCAAGCAGCAGGTCCGCTGGAACGCTTTTGAGCCGGCGCCCGGCCACTACAGCACGGCCAGGCTGCAGGCGCTCGATAGCGTCGTGGCAGCGGCCGAGGGCGCAGGGCTAAAGGTCCTGCTCTCGGTGGCCGCGGCGCCCCATTACTACGCCGCCGAACTAGGACGCCCGTCCTCCATTCCCGATCAGCTGGCCCAGTTCCTCACTATGCTCGTGACGCGCTACCGCGGCCGCGTCCACGCCTACGAGCCGTGGAACGAGCCTAACCTGATGGGGGAAGGGGCGTTAAGCCGGATGTGGCCGGAAGGTCCGGCGGAGTTTGTTGCCATTCAACAGGCGGCCTACCAGGCCATCAAGGCGGCCGATCCTGAGGCCATTGTCGTCTTCCCGGCGCTGGCCCCGACCGGCATCGGCGAGCACCCGGGGTCCGACCGCAGCCAAGCGCTGGACGACCGTGTCTTTCTGGAGGCCGTCTATCGAGTGAACAATGGCGAGGTCCGCCGCTATTTCGACGTGCTCGGTATTCACTCCTACGGCTACAACAACCCGCCTGGCGACTGGCTCGACCACCGCACCGTTTCCACAACGGGCTTCAAGGGCCACCCCAGCTTCTATTTCCGGCGATTTACGCAGCTCCGCGACGTGCAGCTTGCCCACGGCGACGACAAGCCGCTGTGGGCCACGGAGCTGGGCTGGACGAGTTGCCGCTTGCAAGCCGCCGGCCACGAGTTCTGCCTGGAAAACAGCGAGGCACAGCGCGCGCGTTACCTGGTTGAGGCATTAGAGCTGCTGGAGACACAGTATCCCTACGTCCAGGCAGTCTTCCTCTGGAACCTGAACTTCCGCTCGGTCGTGCCGGAGATAGACCAGAAGTGGGGCTACGGCCTCATCAACCCCGACAACACCGCCACCCCAGCCTACGCCGCCCTCCGCGACTTCCGCGCGCGCGCTGCCTCTTTCCAGTAGTGCCGCCCGTCATTGGCACGAAAACAACCCCCATCTGTCACTCCGTCCCCATCCGTCATTGCGGCGAAAGCCGCAATCCAGGGGCGGGGATGGATTCCCGCTCTCGTGGGAATGACGGGGGCCGGGGCAGTGCCACCGTCCCCCTGCGGAGCGGGGGGGCTACAGGGGGGTTATGCCATACTATCCATTGGCTGGCCGGCGTTCTTGGCCGGGGAGGTAGGCACGATGGTTCGGCAACCTGACGGCATTTCCCAGAGACTACAGCGTTTTCAGCGGGACATTGATTACTATGAGACCCACCGCGAAGAGCTGCTAAACCGGTACCCGGAGCAATGGGTAGCCATCTTCAACGAGCAGGTGGTGGACACTGCTCCGACAGTGGAGCAAGTGCTGAGAGGACTGCGAGCAAAAGGAGTGCCCCCCGGACAGGGCTTGGTGGAGCATCTGACTCGCCATGACGAGTTGCTGATCCTGCCATCATGATCCGCGGCCACTTCGCAGCCCTCGGCACCAGGCGCCGCCCCTTCTTCAAGGGTGTCGTCCACTTCCCGCCACTCGGCCGTAGTCTGGCAGTGCGGCTGTTAGTAGACACGGGCGCTGACCGCACCATTCTCGGCCCTCTTCACTCCGAGAGATTGCGGACAGAACTCGGTATGGACTTTGCCGCCCTCCGCCGCGGCCAGCCGGGCATGGGTATTGGCGGACAGGTCGCAACCCGTATCGTCGAAGCCGTCCTGATCCTAGACACCGTGGCGCTGCCGCTCACGCTGACTATCCTCGAACCGACTGCGCCCCTCTCCCCTATTCCCTCGCTCTTGGGCCGGGACATCCTCGCCCACTTCGCGCTCTTTCTCGAAGAGCGTACCTCCCGGGTGCTCCTGCTGGAGCCGGCCGAGGCTGGCGCGCTCGACCTCCCCTAACTCTGCATAGGGATACTCGGAGGGGTACTACCGCGCTGCCGGGGTGGCGTTGGCGCCGATTTGGCTGCGGAGCCACGCCTCGATGAAGGCATCGAGATTGCCGTCGAGCACGGCCTGCGCGTTGCTGGTCTCCACGCTCGTCCGCAGGTCCTTGACCATGGTGTAGGGGTGCAGCACGTAGCTGCGGATTTGGTTGCCCCAGCCCGCCGACACCGGCTCGCCGCGGAGCCGCGCCTGGGCGGCTTCCTGCTCTTGTAGCTTGCGCTCCAGCAGCTTGGCCCGCAGCAGGCGCATAGCAACATCGCGATTTTGGAACTGTGACCGCTCGTTCTGGCATGTGACGACAATGCCGGTCGGCGTGTGCCGCATCCGCACCGCCGAGGAAGTCTTGTTGACGTGCTGGCCCCCGGCGCCGCTGGACCGGAAGGTGTCTACTTCGATGTCGTCCGGTTTAATGACCACGGTGCGGTCGTCCGGCACTTCGGGGACGACCTCGACCAGCGCAAACGAGGTGTGCCGACGACGTGAGGCATCGAAGGGGGAGATACGCACGAGGCGGTGGACGCCGCGCTCGGCCTTCAGATAGCCGTAAGCGTGGCGGCCGGCGCAGGCCAGCGTGGCGCTCTTGATGCCTGCCTCTTCACCATCGGAGCGTTCGAGGATGTCGGCGCGGTATCTGCGCTGCTCGGCCCAGCGCAGATACATCCGCAAGAGTACCTCTGCCCAGTCCTGGGACTCGGTGCCGCCGGCGCCAGCATGGACGGACACGATAGCCGTGCGGTCATCATAGGGGCCACTGAGCGCGAGCCGAGATTCGAGGGCGTCCAGCCGCTCGTGCAAACGCCCCAAGTCCGCGGCGATCTCGGCGATGATCTCCTGATCCGACTCCGCTGCGGCCAGCTCATACAGCTCGGCCAGCTCAGAGCGTTCGCTGTCCAGCCGCTCCCACGTCTCCAACTCGTCGCGCAGGCCGGAGAGCCGGCGCATGGTCTCCTGGGCCGGCCCGACAGCGGACCAAAAGTCGGGGGCGGCGGCCCGCTTTTCTAGGCGCTGGCGCTCGGCACGCTTGCCCGCGAGGTCAAAGACGCACCGCGAATTGCTGCAGCCGGTCTTTGAGCGCGCGGAGCCGGGCGCCTACGTCGGTCATGCTCGCTGTCATCTCTCTGCCTCCGGAGTACGGTCGTAGTTGGGTTCTTCGTTCTGGGAGCGGCAATGCGGTAGAGCCACAAAGGTGCCCTGAGACCCTGGGTAAGGATACCCGCTCGCAGGAGGGGGCGGTCAGCGGCCGTGGCAGCGCTTGTATTTCTTACCACTGCCGCAAGGGCAAGGAGCGTTGCGACCGATCTTCTTGCGGCGGCCGCTCCGCACGGTCGCCGGCACGTTGGCGGCAACCTGCTCGACCGGGCTGTTGGTGAACATCCGTCGCGGCCGGCGATTGGCCTCGTCGGGCGCCGCCGCTCCGTTGGTCCCGCTCGTTGGGAGCGGCAGGTGAAAGAGCGTATGCACGATGTTGTGCTGCACGTTGTCCATGAGCGCCTGGAACAGGCGGTACGCTTCGGATTTGTACTCGTTCAGCGGATCGCGCTGGCCATAGGCCCGCAGCCCGATTCCCTGCTTCATGTCCTCGATGGCGGTGAGGTGCTCCACCCACAGGCCGTCAACGACTTGGAGCGCCACTTGCCGCTGGACTTGCGCCATCAACGCGGCGCCGACCTGCTCCTCGCGGGCCATAGCGAGGACCAGTGCCCACTGACGCAGCATTGCACTAATCTCCGTGCGGTCCGCGGCCGGGAGGTCCGCCAGCGTGTAGGTGAACAGGCTGGCGTCGGAGCCGGGGCGCTCTGCCTCGGCCGGGAGGCCCAATAGCGTACTGTAGGCGCCCCATAACCCCTCGCGGTCCCATTCGTCCTGCCGATCCGAGGCGCAGTAGGCCGCGACCAGCTTGTCTAGCTCGTTGCCGATCAGGTCGCTGATGACCTCGCTGATAGACTCCGCTTCGAGCAGACGCCGGCGTTGGCCGTAGATCACCTCGCGCTGCCGGTTCATTACATCGTCGTACTCGACGGTGTACTTGCGAATATCGAAGTTGTAGCCCTCGACCTTCGTCTGAGCGGTCTCGATGGATTTCGACACCAAGCCGTGCTCGATGGGTTGATCGTCTTCCAGACCGAGGCGATCAATGATCCCGGCGATGCGCTCAGAACCCACAAAGCGGCGCATCAGGTCGTCATCGAGAGAGAGGTAGAACCGCGACGAGCCGGGGTCGCCCTGCCGGCCGGCGCGACCACGGAGCTGGTTATCAATGCGCCGCGCCTCGTGGCGCTCGGTGCCGACGATGTGGAGTCCCCCGGCAGCGAGGACCGCCGCGGTCTGCTCCGAATCGGGAGGGTTGCCGCCGAGAATGATGTCGGTCCCGCGGCCGGCCATGTTCGTGGCGATGGTGACGGCCTGCTTGCTTCCCGCTTGCGCTACGACCAGCGCTTCACCCTCATGCTGCTTGGCGTTCAGGACCTGGTGGTCAATCCCGCGGCGCTTGAGCATCAAGGAGAGCTGCTCCGACTTCTCCACCGAGGTCGTGCCGACGAGGACCGGCTGCCCGCGGTCCTGCATCAGCTCGATCTCGCGGATGATGGCCTCGTACTTGGCCGGCTCGTTCTTATAGACCTGATCGCCGAAGTCCTCGCGGACCATCGGTCGGTGCGTCGGGATCTGTATTACCTCCAGGTTGTAGATTTTGCGGAACTCTTCGGCCTCCGTCGCGGCGGTGCCCGTCATGCCGGCGAGCTTCTCATAGAGCCGGAAGTAGTTCTGGAACGTAATCGTGGCCATCGTCAGGTTTTCGCGCTGAATGCGGACGCCTTCCTTGGCTTCGATGGCCTGGTGCAGCCCCTCCGAATAGCGGCGGCCGTGCATCAGCCGGCCCGTGAACTCATCCACGATCACGACCTCGGCACTGGCGTCGCGTCGGTTGCCGTCGAGCACGCGGCCGTCGCGGCACAGCACGTACTCGCTATCGCGCTGGAACAGCACCTTGGCCTTCAGCGCCTGCTCCAGATAGTGGACCAGGTGGTAGTTATCCTCGCCGTAGATATTGTCCACGCTGACCTGCCGCTCGACGCGATCAATGCCCTCATCGGTGAGCGACACCGCCTTCAGCTTGAGGTCAACGGTGAAGTCACGGTCTTCGAGCAGCGAATTCACGACGCGGGCGAACTTGTAATAGGTGTCGGTTGGCTCTTCGGCCGGCCCGGAGATGATGAGCGGCGTCCGGGCCTCGTCAATGAGGATGTTGTCCACCTCATCCACGATGGCGTAGTACAGCGGACGCTGTACCATCTGCGACAACGCCAAGACCATGTTGTCGCGTAGATAGTCAAAGCCGAACTCGTGGTTGGTTCCGTAGGTGACGTCAGCCGCGTAGGCCTCCTGCCGCGAAACCCGGCGCCAGTGGTCGAGGCGCGGATCGCCGTGTTGCTGCGGGTCTTGATCGTCCGGGTCGTAGAGGCCACCAAACTCGTGGGCAATCACCCCGACCGAGAGGCCGAGCGCGTGGTAGATCGGCCCCATCCAGCCGCCACCAATGCGCGACAGGTAGTCGTTTGGCGTGACCAGGTGACAGCCCTTACCGGCCAGGGCATTGAGGTAGAGCGGCAAGGTGGCGACCAGGGTCTTCCCTTCACCGGTCCGCATCTCGGCGATCTTGCCGCTGTGGAGGACCATACCGGCCATCAGCTGCACGTCGTACATGCGCTGACCGAGGGTGCGCTTGCCGGCCTCGCGCACGACGGCGAAGGCCTCCACGAGCACGTCGTCGAGCGTCTCGCCGGCTGCCAAACGGTCCCGGAACTCGTCCGTCTTGTCGCGCAAGGCGGCGGCGGACAAGGACTCCATGTCCGGCTCCAAGGCGGTGATCGCTGCGGCCGTCGCCCGCAGCCGCTTGAGCTGCCGGTCGGTACCGGCAACCCAGCGAGACACGCCCTGCCAGAAACGGTTGGCGCCATTGACGGCTTTGGCGGTGGTGGGGGAAAACAGACTGACCATGATCGCCTACTCGCTACGGACTGCCGGGTCTAAGCACCCTTAACCCCTCGGAGGGGTAGACATCGCTGCCAGGGTAGGGGCGCAGCATGCTGCGCCCCTACTGAACGGGAGGCCAGGCTCCACGTTGGTAGTCGGCCTGTATGCGGATAACGGACCTACAGGGACAAGCGGGACACCCCGCAGAAAGCATCGTCCCCCGATTACGAGTCTACGACCCGGCGGCGGGCAGTGTCAATAGGCGCCCGCACCGGCTCGCAGGGAGGGCGTGCTACAATCGCCGCCAGCTGACCCGCTGAGTCTGCCTCCTATCTCCGGTGAAGAGTGGTCATGGCAACCAAGAGTCGTACCAGTGCGGGGGAGACGCCAGCGCGTCGGCAGTATCTCTCGATCAAGGAGCAGCACCCCGAGGCCCTGCTGCTCTTCCAAATGGGGGATTTTTTCGAGACTTTCGATGCCGACACCCAGGTGCTGGCCCGCGCCGTCCACGTGACGCTGACTTCCCGCGAGTTCGGCCGTTCCGGGCGGGTGCCGATGGCCGGCGTGCCGGTCCACGCCCTCAAGCATTACGTGCGCCGCCTACTGGCCCGCGGACACCGGGTTGCGATCTGTGAACAGGTCTCGGAAGCCGGGCACGGTCTGGTGGACCGCCAGGTGACGAAGGTGCTCTCGCCGGGGACGGTTGCCGAACCGGAGCTGCTGTCGGCAGCGCGGCCGAACTACCTGGCAGCCATCACCGCAGCCCCCAAGCGGCGCCCGGGGTGGGGCATCGCGGCCATTGAGGTCAGCACCGGTGCGCTGCGCCTCGGCGAATGGCACGGGGTCGGGAGCGAGGAGGCGGCCGCGGCTGCCCTCGCCAGACTGGCCCCGGCAGAGTGCTTGCTACCGCCACGCACCGACTTGCCCGGCCGACACGCTCGATCCGGTCGGGCTACCGCGCCGGACGTGCAACCCTCGCTCACCGTGGAGCACGCCGCAGCGTTCGACGCGAGTACCGGCCGAGCCGAGCTGTGCGAGCTATTGGACCTCCGGTCTCTCGCCGCCTTCGATTGCGACCGGCTGGCGCTGGCGCTGGCCGCTACCGGTGGCCTCTTGAGCTACCTGCGAACGACCAACGCCGCCCTCGTATCCGCAGTGCAAGCGCCGATGCGTCTCGACCGGCCGGGCCACGTGCCGCTGGACGAGGCCACGCTGCGCCACCTCGACGTGCTGCCGGCGTCGCGGCGCCGCAGTGCGTCCGACGGGCGTGGGGTGCGGTCCCTGCTGGAGGTGCTGGCCGGCACCGTCACGCCGATGGGGTCGCGTTTGCTGCGCGAGCGGCTCCTCACGCCGCTCGACGACCTCGCCGCCCTCAACCGGCGCCTCGACGCGGTGGCCCTGCTCGTCTCAGCGCCGGCTCTGCGGAGCACGCTCCGGCTGATCCTGGAGCGTATCGGCGATCTGGAGCGCTTGATCAGCCGCGTGCAGCACGGCACCGCCTTGCCGCGCGAGCTACAGAGCTTGCGGGCCGGCCTGCTGGCGGCGGCCGATGTGTACGCCGCCCTGGCTCAACCAGCGCTGCCGGACGCGCCGGCTTCCGGGCAGGAACCGGGCGTGTCTTCCACGCCACTGCCTGGCTCCGACGAGGCCGGTGAGCTGGCAGCCGTGCGTGCCGGCCTCGACCCGTGCCATGCGGTCACGGCGCTCATCGGCCAGGCGCTGCTCGATTCGCCCGGCATCCCCGGCGAGGATAGCGGTACGGCCGACGGACTACCGCGGGTGTTTCGCCCGGCCTATAGCGCCGACCTCGATGCGGTGGTGGCCTCCATCGAGGCGGCGCGGACCTGGGTTGCCGAGCTACAGGCGGTCGAGCGCGAGCGCACCGGTATCCGCTCGCTCAAGGTCGGGTACAACCGCGTCTTCGGCTATTACGTTGAGCTGACCCGTGCGGCGCAGCGCACGCACGGCGTCCCCAGTGGCTACGAACGGCGCCAAACGCTGACCAACACCGAGCGGTTTGTCACACCGGCCCTCAAAGAGCGGGAAGCGGAGCTTGCGGCCGCTTCCGGGCGCATCGCCACGCTGGAACGACACCTCTTCGAAGATCTCCGGCGCCAGGTTGCCGGCTACGCCGCAACGCTGCGCCGGACGGCACGGGCCCTCGCCGTGCTCGACGTGGCGCAGGCGTTGGCCCACGTTGCCGCTGCGCGCGGCTACTGCCGGCCGGACTTGGTGGCGGCCCAGACGCTCGAAATTGAAGCGGGCCGGCACCCTATCGTCGAGGCGGCGCTGCCCCCCGGTGACTTTGTGCCCAACAACTGCACGCTTGCTGCGGAGAACAGGCAGATCATCCTCCTGACCGGCCCCAACATGGCCGGCAAGTCCACGTACCTGCGGCAAGTGGGCCTGATCGTGCTGCTGGCGCAGATCGGGAGCTTCGTCCCGGCGACCAAGGCCCGGATCGGGCTAGTGGATCGCATCTTCACTCGCGTCGGCGCGCACGACGATCTCGCCGGCGGCGCCAGCACCTTCCTGGTCGAGATGACCGAAACGGCGCGCATACTCCATCGAGCAACGTCCCGCAGCCTGGTCATCGTAGACGAGATCGGGCGCGGCACCGGGTCGCATGACGGGCTGGCGCTGGCGCGGGCCGTGGTGGAGCAGCTCCACGAGCGCACTGGCTCGCGCACGCTCTTTGCCACCCACTTACGCGAGCTGACCGCGCTCGAACGGATGCTGCCGCGGGTGGTCAACCAGCGCTTCGATGTCGTCGAGGAAGCGGGCCGGCTGATCTTCCCGCACCGCGTCTTGCTCGGCGCTGCCGGTCGGAGCTACGGCATCGAGGTGGCACGTCTCGCCGGGCTGCCCCTGGAGACCATTGCGCGTGCCACCCAACTACTGGCCGAGCTGGAAGCGGCGTCCCTGCATCCCACGAACGGAGCCGCGACGGGTGGCAATACTGCCGCGCCGCGCCTGTGGCAGCTGCCGCTGCACGGTCAGGAGGATGGCTCCGATGCCTTGACCGGCCTGGTAGACGAGCTGCTGGCGGTGGACGTGGGCGCCCTCACGCCGTTGGCAGCGCTCAACGTCCTCGCAGCATGGCAAGAACGCGCCCGGCGGTTGGTAGGGGCGGCAGGGTCGCCGGCTCCCGATCTGACATAGTGGCATGGTGGACGCTGCGCCGTCACCGATACAGACGTTGCCGCCCGCCGTCGCCGCGCGTATTGCCGCCGGTGAAGTGGTCGAGCGCCCGTTGTCCGTCGTGCGCGAATTGCTGGATAACGCGCTCGACGCTGGCGCGCGACGCATCGCCATCGAGGTGGAGGGCGGCGGGCGCTCGCGCATCACGGTAGCCGACGACGGGTGCGGGATCGCCAGCCGCGACTTGCGACTGGCAGTCGAGCGCTACAGCACTTCCAAGATTGGCGCCGCTGCCGATCTGCTGGCGGTACGGACGTTGGGCTTTCGGGGTGAAGCGCTCGCCAGTGTGGCCGTCGCCGCCGACCTGACCATCATCAGCGCTCCCTCGTCCGGCCGGGCTACCGAGATCGTCGTAGCGCAGGGCCGCTTGCGCCGCCATGGGCCGGCCTCGCGTGCGCCGGGCACCACCGTCACGGCACGGCATTTGTTTCGGGACTTGCCGGCACGCCTGTCCTCCCTGGTAGCAGCGCCGGCCGAAAATGCGGCCATCGGCCGCTTGATCCGGCGCTACGCTCTGGGCTACCCGGCCGTTGCCTTCACGCTCACCACTCATGGTCGGCCGGCGCTGGCCACCAGCGGCAGCGGCGACCCGGCAGCCACGGCAACCGAACTCTACGGCGCGGTGGCTGCGGGGGCGACGGTACTGGCGCCGCGTCGGGATAGGGCCGGTCGGCGGTGTACCGGCCTTGCTGCTGGACCGCATTGCACCTACGCGCCGCGCCGCGAGGTGACACTGTTCGTCAACGGCCGCTTGGTTGACCATCCGCAGCTACGCGCCGCTATCGAAGCGGGCTACCGCGACTTCCTGCCGCGTGGTCGCCATCCACTCCTGTTCTTGCACCTCCAGGTGCCGCCGGCCGACCTCGACGCGAACGTCCATCCGACCAAGGCCACGGTACGGCTGCGCGACGGCGAGGGGGCCGCGGCGCTCCTGCGCGAAGCCGCGCGCGCCGCCGTTGATCCGGAGGCCGGCCGGTCCGACGCCAGCGCTGCGCTGGCCGGCCACCTGCTCGGTCCCCGCACTGAGCCACTGGCCGGTCTCGGCCGCCGGCGCATACGCGAGCGATCACCCGATCACGGACAGCCGGGGTGGGTAACGGCGACGCCGGCCGCCGGGGACGCGGCTCGACCGGCCTGGCTGGCTGCTGGCGCAACGGGCGATTGGGTCGTGCGGGGGCGCGACCTTGGCGCGGCCCGGCTCGTGGGCCAAATCCACGGCACCCTCCTGGTGGTGGAGGGTCCGCCGGGCCTCTGGCTGGTGGATCAGCACCGCGCCCACGAGCGGGCGATCTTCGCGCAGCTCGTCTCTACCACCGGCGGACAACGGTCGGCGCAAACCGTGTTGGAGCCGCTGGTGCTCCAGGTCGGTGCGGTGCAGGCACCAGCCCTGCATACGCACCTGGAGGCGCTGGCCAGGTTAGGCATCGTGTGCGAGCCGTTCGGTCCCGATGCCTTTGCCGTGCGCGCTGTCCCGACGCTCTCAGGCGCGCCCCGCCTCGGTCCAGCCATCCGCGATGCGCTGGCGGCAGCTACCCCCACGTCGAACCGGGATACGTGGGAGCGCGCGCTTTGCGTTGACATCGCGTGCCGCAGCGCCGTCCGCCGCGGCGCGCGGCTATCCGACGGAGCAGCGCACACCTTGTTGGACCGTCTGGCCGCCTTGGTTGGCGACGACCCCGTTCAGGTCTGCCCGCACGGCCAGCCCCTCGTCCTCGCCCTGGCCGGCGATGACCTCGGGCGCCGCTTCGACTGGCGCTAGGCGCTGTTGACGGCCCCCCTGTGGTCCCCCCGCTGCGGCAGTGGGACAGCGTGTTCCCTCCCCTGTCGCAATGGGGGAGGGCCAGGGTAGGGGCTATGACTC
Organism: Chloroflexota bacterium; assembly: GCA_965238265.1. Classification (GTDB taxonomy): domain Bacteria; phylum Chloroflexota; class UBA11872; order UBA12225; family JAJDUF01; genus JAJDUF01. Next base: position 1,659,251 of record OZ250185.1, read on the forward strand.
CCTCGCAACCGTCGCGCCGCCGCCAGCGTTTCAAGCGTGCGGGAAGCCTCGTCCTTATCCCCTCTGTACCATCGGATACGCCTCCGGCCCACCGCCGCGCAACCTCTGACTAGACCATGCGTTCTAAGATGGCAAGCGGCTGTGGCGGCGACGGGGAACGCAGACAGCGGCGTCGGCCAACCGGGGTAGTGGGGGGGGGGCGTGGCCTGGTCCCTCCGTCGCCCGCTGCGACCGCGACCACACCGATGAGGGGGTAGGCAGCGCATTCACGCAATGAGCTAAAGAAGCCGGGACGAGATCACAGCACTACCAACCCAGTACACCGGGCGCTGGCAGCGCCCCGTGTACCACGATCTTACCAACGAGATAAGGAGTACAAGCATGGCTCACCCTGTAGTTCACTGGGAGTTAAGCTCCCACGATGCCGAGAAGCTGCAGCAGTTCTACACCGGCCTCTTCGACTGGCAAATCGAAAAGCAGGAATTCATGGATTACCGAGTCGTCCGTACCGGTGGCAAGGGCGGCATTGACGGTGGCATTCTCCAGGACAAGGACATTACGCCGCCATACGTCACGTTCTATGTGCAGGTCGAAGACCTCCATGCGTCCCTGAGCAAGGCTGGAAGCCTCGGTGCCAAGACGGTCGTACCACCCACGCCTATTCCGGTCGTGGGCACCTTCGCCCAGATCACCGACCCGGAAGGCCATGTCATCGCCCTCATTCAGCCGCCTCCGAACTGGGATGAGCTTACCGACAGCCAGGCGCGGGAAGAGTGCGACGGCAACCCGGTCATTCACTGGGAGATCGGCACGGCGAACGCCAAGCAGCTGCACGGCTTCTACACGACGCTCTTCGATTGGCAGATTGATACCAACAACCCGATGAACTACGGCTTGGTCCGCACCGGCGGCGAGGGCAGCATTGATGGCGGCATCTACCAGACCGAGAACGGCGTACCCTCCTACCTCACGTTCTACGTGCAGGTGGATGATGTCCGGGCGGTTCTGAGCAAGGCTGAGGGCCTCGGCGCCAAGGCCGTCTCGCCGCCGACACCCGTTCCCGGCGTCGGCACCTTCGCCCACTTCTCTGACCCGGATGGGCACGTCATCGGCGTCATGCAGGACGAGGTGATTCGGGTCGAGACGGCGTAGGGGCGCAGCACGCTGCGCCCGTCCCCCGGTGGAAGCCGCAATCCAGGGCCATTCGTGGCCCCCCGGTCGGTCTGGATTGCGGCTTCCACCGCAATGACGCAAGAGGGCCGGGATGACGCAATGGGGTTGGTGGAAACACCTTACCTAGCCCTCGACCGGGCTGGTGCTCTCTTCGACCTCTATCCTCAAGTGAAGCTCCTGCAGTTGCGACTCCTCGACGACGTTGGGGGCCTCGAATAGGGGGTCAAATCCGCTCTGTGTCTTCGGGAAGGCGATCACGTCCCGGATGTTGTCCCGCCCAGTCAGCACCATCATCAGCCGGTCAATGCCCGGTGCTATGCCACCGTGCGGAGGCGTCCCATACTCAAAGGCCGTCAGCAGCTGATTGAATCGCTCGGCAACCTGTTCCTTCGTGTACCCGAGCACCTTGAAGACACGCTCCTGAAGCTGCCGCGTGTGGATACGGATGCTTCCGCTGGCAAGCTCCTCGCCATTGGCCACGAGGTCGTAGAGCCGGCCGATGACGTTGCCAGGGTCCGACTCGATGAGCTGCTCGTGACCCTCCTTGGGCATACTGAATGCGTGGTGCATCGCGTCCCAACGATTTTCGTCGTCGTTCCATTCGAACAGCGGGAAGTCGGTGACGAATGCGAATGCAACGAGATTGGGGTCGGCGAGGCCCAGGCGGCGACCCATTTCGTGGCGCAGGAGGCTCAGGACCAGGTTTGTCGGCTTGGCCGGCCCCGCCATGATCAGAATCATGTTGCCCACCTCCGCCTCCATCCTGTGGGCAATCTCCCTAATCCGGTCGAGCGACAGGTAGCGAGAGGCAGCGGAACGCACCTGTTCTTCGGATAGGTTGTCAATGTCTCCGCTTCCGGTGAGGGCGATGGTCACGAGGCCCGGTGCGCCCCTCGCCCTGACAAAGGCGACAAGCTCGTCAGTCTGGCGGCGCGAGTAGGCGGCGCAGCCGGGAGCCTTGAAGCCCTTGACGATGCCGCCATTCGCCAAGGCCGTGGTAAACACGCGAAACTCCGTCTGCTCTGCGATGTCGGAGAGGTCGGACATTTCCAGACCAAAACGCAGGTCGGGCTTATCCGTGCCGTACAATGCCATGGACTTGGCATAGGTGAGCCGGGGAAAGGGACGCAGTATCCGCTTGTCGGGGAACAGCCGTGTCACCAGCTCGGTATAGAGTGCTTCTATCAGGCCGAGCACGTCATCCTCTTCGACGAAGCTCATTTCCAGGTCGAGCTGCGTGTGCTCCGGTTGCCGGTCGGCCCGCGGGTCCTCATCCCTGAAGCAGCGGGCAATCTGGAAGTATTTCTCGATTCCCGCCGCCATGAGCAGTTGTTTAAGCTGCTGTGGGGACTGGGGCAAGGAATAGAAATGCCCGGGGTGGAGGCGGCTGGGCACCAGGTAGTCCCGGGCGCCCTCCGGTGTGCTCTTGATCAGTATCGGAGTCTCGACCTCAAGAAAGCCCCTTGCGCTCAGGAAGTCTCTAATGAACTTGACGACTCGGTGACGCATGATGATCGTGTCCCGCATCCCGGCCCGGCGGAGGTCGAGATACCGGTACTGCATCCTCAGAAGCTCTTCAACCTCGGACTCATCATTGACGGTAAAGGGGGGCGTGCGGGACTCTGCAAGCACGGCAACCCGTTCGGACACGACCTCCACCTCGCCCGTTGGGAGCTGAGGATTCTCGGTTCCATCCGGCCGGCGTTCGACCCTTCCGGTCACCTGGACCACCCACTCGTTGCGTAGCGACCCCGCGACACCATGGGCCTCCGCTGCGACGTCCGGATTGAATACCACCTGCACGAGACCTTCCCGATCTCGCAGGTCAATGAAGATCAGGTTGCCGTGGTCCCGGCGGCGATGCACCCAACCGGCGAGTGTAATGGTCTTTCCAACGTGTTCGGAGCGCACGTCTCCGGCGTTGATGGTCTTGAGCACGGCCGTCTCCTCTCTATCGGTATGTGGTGAAACTACACGAATTTGGGGTTGTGGCTTGTTGCCGATGGCAGACCGCACTAGCCGAGAGTGTGGCGACGGTTGGCCATTCGCCAGCCCGTCGGTGAGGGGTGCGGTATCCGCGCTTCTTGCCGCCTGACCCGGTTAGGCCGGAGCAAGCTCGATGCGTAAGGAGAATCCGGAGGGGCGGCTACCTCAGGCAGCCGCCCCTCCCGGTATGCGCTATCTGCTCGCGGCTGCGTTTAGCCCTTCTCGATGGGGGCGCGGATGATATTGCCCCATTCGGTCCAGGAGCCGTCGTAGTTGCGAACCTGGTCGTAGCCCAGCAGCTCGCTCAGGACGAACCAGGAGTGCGAGGAGCGCTCGCCGATCCGGCAGTAGACCACAATGTCGCGGTCGGCGGTAATCCCTTTGCCGTCATAGACCTCGCGCAGCTCGTCCGCCGACTTGAAGGTCCCGTTATCCTCGTTGACTGCCGAGAGCCACGGGACGTTGGTAGCGCCGGGAATGCGCCCAGCGCGCTGGGCCGTCTCGGGCAGACCCGGCGGCGCGATGATCTCGCCGGTGAACTCGGCCGGTGAGCGCACGTCCACGAGCGCGGCGCCCGCCTGCTGAATGTGCTGGCGAACGTCGTCGTAAAGTGCCCGCCGGCCTTCGTCCAAGCTACCCGCCTGGTAGTCGGTATGCATCACCGCCGGCACGTCGGTCACGAGCGGGCGGCCTTCCAGCTCCCACTTCTTGCGCCCGCCGTTGACGAGCACAGCATCCTCGTGGCCGAACATGCGCGCGAGCCAGTAGGCGAAGGTGGCAAACCAGTTGTTGTTGTCGCCGTAGAGGACGATCTTGGTGTCGTTGCTGATGCCCGAGGCGCTCAACAACTCCTGCCAGTCCTCGCGGGAGGGAATATCGCGCTGCACTTGGGCTTCGAGCTGGGTGGTCCAGTTCCAGCCGACGGCGCCGGGGATGTGGCCGGAGCCATAGGCTTCGGTATCCACGTCCACTTCCACGAGACGCACGTTGGGATTATCCAGGTTTTCGGCAACCCACTCCGTACTCACTACGACATCGGGATTGGCGTACTCGGCCATCTTCCTTCTCCTTCTCTAGGACGCTGACACTACACGCGCACAGTGTACGTGAGTGCCAACGGCCCCGACTACTCCCAAACGCGGATTCCCCCATCTCCCAGGCACGCGCCGCGGGTGAGCTGTGTCACCAGATAGGCGCGGCTGACCGGCGGCGTGTGCAGGTGCGCGAGCCAGTGGTCGCGCTCGCGCTCCGGGAGCTGATCGCGTAGCGCGGCAACGGACAGGTGCAACAAGGTGTCGTCCGCAGCGATGCCGAAGTCGAGCCGCCACTGCGGTCCTTGTAGCATGCCCATCGTATCGCTGCGAAAGAGCTTATAGCCCGGTCGCGTGCGGTACGGCGCCAGCACCGCCGCGTCGAACCACACTTGGGCCAGCTCCGGTCGGTTGCCGGCCACCACCCGGCGATAGAACGCCAACCGCTGGGCCACTACCGCGTCGTTACTGGCCGCCACCGTAGTCTGCTCCCGAACACCCCAAAGCTGCCGCCCGCATTATGCCGTATCGCTTCAGTTCTCGGCGCATGGACGATAGCTACAAGCACCCGCCGCTATAGTTGAGTAAGTATACTCAAATACTCAGCTATGGCGCTACTTACTGTAGCACCTGGCTGCGGCGCGTGTCAACATGCGCCGCGCGTCCTGGCATCCCCGCCGTCATCCTGGGAGGCGCGCGCTGGCGGTCGTCCTTGCAGCGCAGCCGTGGTCAGCGACGTATAGACTGCGCCGCCGGGGCGCAGCTCACTGCGAAATAGCTCTACTGCGTCGGCGACAAACTCGCCGTAGGACACCGGCGGCGCGGCGAGTGCCTGTTGCAGGACAGCGAGCGGCGCGGCGCGGAGTGGTCTGCGGAACCGACCGATGGTGACGTGTGGCCGGTAGGGCCGGCTGTCGAGGCGAGCGCCCAGGCGGTCCAGCCGCCGTGCCAGCCGTTGATGGAGACGCTTCAGCTGCTGTACATCGCCCTGCATGTTGGTAACGAGGACGCGCGGCCGGCGGGCAGTTGGAAAGCAGCGCAGCCCTTGTGCGAGGAGCCGGAGGGACTGTACGCCAGCGGCCGCCTGTACACACGCTGCCTCGATGCGCTCAATCGCGGTGACGGGGGTGTCTCCCAGGAAGTGCAGCGTCAGGTGCATCCCCGGCGGTCGCACCCAGGCGGCGTGCAGCCCCCCGGCCTGCAACCGCTCCTGTTCGTGACGTAGCTCGGCGCGTAGCGCCGCGGGCAACTCCAAGGCGATGAAGAGGCGCCATTTCTGAGGTGTTATCCGACCGAGGTTGGACATCAGCAGTCGGCTCCCAGCGCGGGGATCATCGGAGTCGGAGGACGGCGAGCGGCCGGCCTTACTCACTTGCGATAATACTGGTCGTCCGGGCTGATTGCTCGTTGCTGCGTTGCTTATAATGCCTGGGATGTTCAGCCGCGATGAGCTGTTGCCCGCGAGCACACGGAGCGCACTGCGTATGAGACCGAGGACGCCACGCTCTCTGGGTACTCTGTGCTCTCTGTGGCCATTGGGGAGCCACCGATGAAGGTGCGCCGGGCAGTCTTTCCGGTCGCCGGGCGCGGCACGCGCATGCTCCCGGCCACCAAGGCCCTCCCCAAGGTCCTGCTCCCCGTCGTGGATCGTCCGCTGATCCAGGTCGGCATCGAAGAGGTGGTCGCCGCCGGCGTGGATCAGATCGTCCTGGTTACCGCGAGCGGTCAGCAGGCCATCGAGGACCACTTTGACGCTGCACCGTTGCTGGAGGCCACACTCGCCGCCGAGCGGAAGCAGGATTTGCTGGAGGTAGTGCGCCAGGCTACGGAGCTGGCAACGGTCATGTCCGTCCGCCAGCATGAGCCACGGGGCCTGGCGGACGCGGTGTTGGCAGCGGCGCCGCTCGTCGGCGATGAGCCATTTGCAGTCGTGCTCCCCGACGATGTTATCTGCGGCGCAGTGCCGTGTACGCGGCAGCTGCTCGACGTGGCAGCGGAGCACAACGCCGGCGTGATCGCACTCCAGCGTGTGCCGCGCGCGGAAACCGGCCGCTATGGCGTTGTGGCGACAGAGCCGCTGGGTGCTGGCTTGCATCGGATCGTTGACCTCGTAGAGAAGCCGGACCCGGCGGAGGCCCCCTCGACCTTGGCGATTGTCGGGCGCTACGTGCTGCCACCGCACATTTTCCCCTTGATTGAGCAGACGCCGCCGGGGTACGGTGGCGAAATACAGTTGCCGGATGCCCTCCGGCTACTGCTCGCAGAGCAGCCGCTCTATGGGTACGAATTTACCGGGCGCCGCTTCGACTGCGGCCAACTGCTGGGCCATTTGCAAGCAAACGTCAGCATGGCGTTGGAGCGGCCGGACATCGGTCCGGAATTCGCGGTCTTTCTGCAGGAGACTCTCGCGGGCGCAGCGGCCGACCTGACCGCCCCGTCCGCGCAATCCGATGAGGGATACGGTGGTGCAAGCTGACGCATCAACGAACGCGCAGCCGCTCTCTTTGGAGGCGGCCACACGCGAGCTGCTGCCGCTCATTGAGGACGCTATGCGCCGCGTCGTCGAATCGCACCCGGCGCCCGCGGCGTACTACGGCATGATGCGTTACTACCTAGGCTGGGCCGACGAGCGGCTGCGCCCGGCGAAGGAGCCGACCGGCAAGCGCATGCGCCCGTTGGTCTGCTTGCTGGCGTGTGGGGCGGTAGGTGGCGAGATCGAGGCGGCGCTCCCGGCGGCGGCGGCGCTGGAGCTCCTCCACAACTTCACGCTCATTCACGATGATATCGAGGATGAAGACGAGTACCGCCACCATCGGCCGACGCTGTGGTATCTCTGGGGCGCTCCGCAAGCCATCAACGCTGGCGACGGCATGCACGTGCTGGCCTATAGTGCGCTGCTGGACTTGACGCGCAGTCGCGCGGACGTGGATACCGTGCTTGAAGTCTTCCACCTGCTCATCGGGACGAGCTTGCGCATCACTGAGGGACAACACCTGGACCTCGAATACGAGGAGCGGACGAATATCACTACCGCCGACTACCTGGATATGATCGCCCGTAAGTCGGCCGCGATCATCCGTTGTGCTACCGGCATTGGCGCCCGCCTTGGCGGCGGGACGGCGCAGGAGGTAGTCAGTCTGGAGCGCTACGGCGAGACTCTGGGGATGGCGTTCCAGATCTGCGACGACATTCTGGGCCTGTGGGGTACGCCGGAGCTTACCGGGAAGCCGGTGGGCGCAGACCTGGCGCGGCGCAAGAAGACGTACCCGGTAGTCTATGCGCTCACACATGCTCGTGGTGTGGAGCGAACCACCCTCCAACGCTTCTTCGCAGCCGCCGAGCCTACGGTTACACAGCTCGACGATGCGCGCCGTATCATCGAGCGTATGGGTGTCATAGAGCAGGCACAGCAGTTGGTAGATGACTTCTCGAACCAGGCTCGTGCAGCCCTCGCGCCGCTGCCCTTAAGCGCCTCGCGGGAGGCCTTGCTAGAGTTGGCCGACCGGTTGGCCGTGCGCGAGTATTGAGCCGGAGTGCGAGAATCCGGGTAGTAGGAAGGGTCCCCGCAGTGACGTAGTGACGTAGGGAGGAATGGCAATGGCTGGTCTGAGGGTGGCTGTAGTGGGCTGTGGTCCCAAAGGGGGCCAACATGCGGGCATTCTGGCGTCCTTCGATGATGTGGAGCTTGTCGCGCTCTGCGACCCGGTGCTCGCGGCCCGCGAGTCGTTGGGCGATGAGTATGGCATTGCCCGTCGCTATGCCGACGTCAACGATCTCCTCGCTAACGAGTCACTCGACGCTGCCTGGGTTGCTCCGCCACCGCATCTCAACGCCGCCGTGGCGTTGCCCTGCCTGGAGCACGGAGTCAACACGTTTCTCGAAAAACCACCGGGCATGAGCGCCGCGGAAACGAGCGCCCTGCGTGACGCCGCAGCGCGCACGGGCACGCAGGGAATGGTCGGTTGGAATCGCCGCCTGCACCCGCTGATCGTGCAGGCGCAGGAGCTGGTCCGGGAGCGTGGCCCCGTCGTGCAGCTCGTTGGCGAATTCCACAAGAGCCTCACCCAGTTCGAGCAACGGGGCAAGTATTCCGACTCCTTCCTCGACAACATGATGTGGGAATCGATCAACCACTCCGTAGACTTGGTACGCGCAATGGCTCGTTCCGAGGTGGCCGAGGTGCATAGCGTGGTCCGCCGCGCCTTGCACGAGTACAAAGATGTCTTCGGCGCGCTGGTGCTGTTCGAGAACGGCTGTCTCGCGCATCTGATCTTCAACTGGACCAGCGATGCCCGGCTGGAACGGTACGAGATTCATGGGCGGGATGTCTCTGCGTATCTGGAGGGCGTAAACCGGGCAGTCGTGTTCCGTGACGGGGAGCGCCGCGAGCTGCCGCGCCCGCCAACGAGCGGTACCGAGGAGGAAGACCGCTACTTCCTGGACTGTGTCAAGAGCGGCGCTCGCGTGGAGCCGCCGGCCTGCAACCTGGACGAGGCGGTCAAGACGATGGAGTTGGCAGAAGCCATCCTGGCGGGCCTGAGGTCCTGATACGGAAACTGCCACTACCTCCTACCACCCGGCATTGCGCCCGCTCTTCAGTCCGTAGAGAGGGCGCTAAGTTGCGGGCAGCTTGCCCCAAGCGATACCATAAGAGTGAGTTCATTTAGCTAGGCTCTGTTGACATTTCCCGGTCATTCCCGCGAAAGCGGGAATCCAGGGTGGGTGTACTGGCTGCTGCCCCAGGTGCCTGGATTCCGGCTTCCGCCGGAATGACGAAATGGGGCCGGAATGACGCAAGGGGGTTGGTGGAACCGCCTTTCATCGCAAATGTCAACACAACCTAACGCTGGAAACGATGAGACATATCTCTGAGCTGGTGCTGAGAGCACAGCGCTGTCTGTCGCCAGGCGCTCGCCTCGTGGCCGGTCTGTGCTTGGCCTCGCTGATCGCCCTCACCGGGTGTGACATCGAGCTGCCCGTGTTGGAGCCGCAACCTGAAGTCGTCCTGCCTCCTGATGAAGCTGTGCAGCGAGAGGTGCAGCCCACTCCGCAGGCGGGGGTCAAGACGGTCGAGGTGAAACGTGGCCCGATCACGGAAGTCATCCAGGCGGGTGGTCGTGTGGCTCCCTCGCTGGAGCAGACGCTCTACTTCCTGTCGCGCGGGCAAATGACGACGATGTACGTTGACACCAAGGAGCAGGTCAAAGCCGGGACCTTGCTTGCCGAGCTGGATACCGAGGGGTTGCAGCATCAGCGGCGCAAGGCGCTGGAGGCCATGGAGCAGGCGCAAGTGCAGCTGGAGCAGGCTCGCGCCCGGCAGGCCGACGCGAGCACCGTAAGAGAAGCAGCCGACGCAGAAGCCGCGCGCATCAGGATGCAGCTTGCGCAGTCGGAGTTGGATGCCCTCCGGCAGGGGCCGGACTCGGCTACCGTGAAGGGCGCCGAGGCCGCCGTGACCAGGGAGCAAGCCGACCTCGATCAGTTGGCCAACGACCTTGCCGCTCGCCGGATCACCCTCGCAGCTGCGGAGGCGGCATTGGTAGCCGCGCTGGCCGGCCCGGATCCGCAAGTGGTGGCTGCCGCGGAGGGCGAGTTGCAAGAAGCACAGTTGCAGCTTACCAGGGTCCAGGCCGGCACGAGCGCGGAGGCCCTCCGGTCGGCGGAAGTTGCGCTCGATATTCAGCGTACAAGGCTGGACCAGCTCCAGGACGCGCCGCCGGTGGACGCGACGGATGTTAGTCTGGCCCGCCTCACCGTCGAGCAGGCCCAGGTCAATCTGGACAAGGCGGTGGCCGAGCGCGGCGGGCAGACCGGGAAGAACCTCACTCGTGCCGAGGCGAGCGTCCGGTTAGCGCAGTTGGCCTTCGAAGCAGCCCAGAATAGCCTGGCCAAGGTGCTCGCCGGCGGTCCGACGCCGTGGGCCATGCGGCTGCAGGAGTTGGCCGTCCTGGGTGCGGAAAATGCACTGCAGAAACTCCAGCGGGTGCAGCCGCTGGACATCCGCGTAGCAGAGCTAGTCGTCGAGCAAGCGCAGGCTAGCCTTGCTGCTGCGCGGGAGGGTCCATCCGAGGATGCCATCCGTCGCTTGCAGCACCAGATAGCGCAGCAGCAGCGTTCGGTGGCGGCAGTCGAGGCCGCCTTTCCCAGTGCCCAGGCCGCCCTTGAGGCTGCCAAGGTCCGCCTCGCTCAACTAGAGCAAGGTCCAGCCGACGAGGCGTACCAACAAGCTCGCTACCGGTGGCAGGCAGCAGAGAGCGCCTATGCTGCCGCCCTCCTGCGTCTGGGGCAGGCGGAGCGAGCGGCGGAGCAAGCCGCGACCGCTCAGGCCATGAGGATCCGTGAAGCGGAGCGCCACGCCGAGGTTGTGACGATGGACCTCGCCTGGATTGATGAGCAGATTGCGAAAGCGCAGATCTTTGCTCCCTTCGACGGAGTCATCGCCCGGATCGCTGTGCGCCCGGTCAAGAATGTTAATGCCTTCCAACCGATCATCAAGGTCTCCAACCAGGACGAGCTAGTCATTCGCGCCACACTCTCTGAGCGCGATGTTCCTAAGCTGGCGCTTGGGCAGACGGCCAAGATATCCATTAACGATTTTCCTGGGGTGGTCTTGTCGGGAGAGCTGGTTGGGTTGCCGGCCCAATACACTACCACCCAAGCTGAGATCAGCGACAACAGTGCGATCTTCCGCGTAGAGTGGCCCAAGACGGGCGCCGAGGCGGAAATGCGTGCCCGGCTGGAGATCGCTATTCAGCATCGAGAAAACGCATTGGTCGTGCCGACCCGTGCAATCCACAGCACTGGGCGGCGCCGCTTCGTTGAAACGTGGGAGGATGGTGTCAAGCGCACGCGCAACGTGGAGCTAGGGATCGTCGGCGACGATATTGTCGAAATCCTCGATGGCCTCGAAGAAGGAATGCATGTCATCGAGCGTAGTTAGTGCTCTGCTCTTCCTGCTCTGAGAGGATTCGTCAGTGAGTGCCACCCAGCATGCCCGGCCATTGCAGCCTTGGGCTGCCAGCCCCCTCCGGCCGGGGCGCCGTATTGGCGCGTATCGGATTGAGGCCCTCTTGGCCCGCGGGGGCATGGCCTATGTGTACCAGGCCGTCCACGTCATGCTGGAGCGGGCGGTAGCCATCAAGATTCTGCCGGCCGTGGCTGCCGCCGATACGGTCGCGCGCACGCGCCTCGGATATGAAGCCCGGTCGGTGGCTTCCCTCCGCCATCCGCACATTCTCGAAATCTTTGATGCCGGTGAAGTTGACGATCTGCCGTATCTTGTCACCGAGCTTGTGACGGGCGGTACGCTTGCCGATCAGTTGCGTGAGCATCGGGGGCCGGTGGAGCGGTTGCGCCTCGCGCTGACAACGGTGCGGGCCATGGGCAGTGCGCTGGACTACGCGCATCGGCAGGGTGTGCTCCACCGTGATGTCAAGCCCAGCAATATCCTGCTCACCGAGACGGGCAGACTGATCCTGGCCGATTTTGGCCTGGCGCAGGTCCGCGAGGCCACCATCCGGGTCACTCAACCGGGGGACTTCTGGGGCAGTCTCGACTACAGCTCACCGGAGCAGCTCCAGGGTGGGGCCGTGTGCAGCCGCTCGGACCTCTACTCGCTCGGTGTCGTCCTGTACGAGATTCTCGCTGGCCGTGTGCCGTTCGCTGCGGACACTCCGATGGCCACGGCGTTAGCACACCTCCATCGCCCGCCGCCGGCCATCCGTGACCTGGCGCCCGGCCTGCCGCCGAGTGCCGACGGCGTGCTGGCGAAAGGCCTGGCGAAGTCTCCCCAGGATCGGTACCGGACGGGAGCGGCCCTGACAGAGGCCGTCGCTGCCGTCGCTGCCGAGGGGGGCGCGACCGATTCGCCGCCATCGTGGTCGCTGCCCGCGGCGCCGCAAGCCGCGCTGGCGCTCGTTGATGAAGTCCCCCACCCGGCCGCAGCGCCTACGCTCACTGCTCCGAGCAATGCGAGTGCGTTGGCTGATGCGACGTTCGTTCCCGAGGCGGCTCATCCTCAGCGGACAAAGCGGGGGGTAGCAGACGCGGTGGCCGCGCTGACGCGGCTCGCTGCCACACCGCTGCTGCGCCTGACAACCGCGGCGCTGAGTGTGGTGGCGGTCCTCCTCCTGGCCGTGCAGCTGGCGAGCGTGTGGCTGCTCGTCGGGGTGGTTCCACTGGAGCCGCCCCGCGTGACCGAGGCCTCACCACCCGATGGCGCTCAGGGGGTGACCGTCCAGCCGGAGCTGGAATTGCGCTTCAGTACCCCGATGGATGCGGCCTCCGTCGAGGCGGCGCTCGCGTTCGATCCGCCGGTACCGCTACGCTATGAGTGGCAGAACAACGCGACGAGATTGCTGATCGTGCCCATGCTGCCGCTCGCGCCGGAAACCGAGTATAGGCTGCGCCTCGGTCTCGGTGCGCGTGACCTTCAGGGTGCGGCTTTGGCCGGGGCACCAATCGCGCGGCGGTTTATCACGGATTCACCACGAACCATGCTGGTGAATATCACGGCCGACGAGGCCACACAGGGCGGCGGTTTCGGAGGGATGGCGTATCCACCGATTGCTCCCGACATCGAGCGCGTGTCCATCATCGAGATTGCCACAAGTACCGCTGAGGATGACCCGGCTCCCGGCTCGTCGTCCGGTTCCCACACCCCTCCGCCGGCCCCGACGCCGGTGCCACCGCCGTCGGGGCCGGCGGGCGCCGGAGATTCGCCCCCTACCACCCCCCCGCCGGTGCCTCTCCCCCACGCGCAATAACCGCGGACAACCGGTTGTCTGTCACAGGGGCGCTGCTTCCTCCAGCACGCGCTCGCGGATATACCAGTGCAGGGCCTTTTCACTGACCACATCCACCTTACAGTGCAGCAGGTCTTCGAGGTCCTGCCAGAGGGCTACATGGTCCAGCAAACTGCGCCCGGGGGCCAGTGAGACTAGGAGGTCGAGGTCGCTGCCGGGACTGGCCTCGCCGCGGGCGACTGAGCCGAATATCCGCACGTTCGAGGCACCATGCCGGGCCGCTACCCGCAGAATATCGTCACGATTCTCGCGCACCAACGTCGAGAGCTGCACGCTATGACCTCCGCTTCCTGCGCCGCGATCAGCGCGTATCAAGCGCCGCGAGGACATTCTGGATGCCACGTTTGAGCGTGGGCACATCTCGCTCAATGACTCGCCACACGATATCAAAATCAACGTCGAAGTAGTCATGCACCAGCACATGGCGCATACCAACGATACTCGACCAAGGAATGTCTGGGTGATCGGCCCGCAAGCCCGGCGACAGAGCACGCGCCGCTTCACCAATCACTTGGATGTTTCGTACCATCCAAGTCTGGATCAACTCGTCTCGCCGAAAAGCCTGCTCTCCACGGGCCGCATATCTCTCGATTCGCTCAATAGCCTCCAGCATATGGACCAAGCGTTCGCGGTCGTCTCTCACAGCATAACCGCCTCTTGCAAGACCTGTTCGCGGATGCGCTCACGGAGGCCCTGCTCCGTTACAACGTCTGCCTTGCCACCCAAGAGGGCGTTCAAGCCCCACCAGAGGCCGCCAAGATCGAGGAGACTGCGGTCCGGCGCTAGATCAACAAGGAAATCAATGTCACTTTCCTCGTCGGCCTCGCCGCGAGCGACTGAGCCGAATACCCGCACGTTCGAGGCACCATGGTGGGCCGCGAGACGGAGGATAGCTGCGCGTTTCTCCTTCAGCAGTGCAGAGAGTTCCATTGCTTGTCCTCTACCAAATCATAGCGCACACGCAGCGGTGGCTAGCGGACGTCGCTTGCCGCCTCAGTATGCCTCGTATGATCGCACAGAGCGCAGAGGATGCGGAGTCTCAGGTCCGCGCCCCGTGCAGTGCCCCGTGGTCTCTGCCGGCTCTGCGTTGCGTGTGGTGCGGCGTTTCCTAGCCTTGGTGCATCGCCAGGGCAGCCGTCACCTCGGCCTGTACGGTCTGATCGAGCGATCTGTTGGCGGTGGCAGTGAGTGCGCGCCGTGCTGCACCGCCACCGAGCCGGCCGAGTGCCCAGGCGGCGTGGCCCCGGACGAGCGGGTGACGGTTGTTGTCTGCGAGCACGTTGCCAAGGACCGGCACTGCCGCCGGATCGCCAGCGTTGCCCAATGCCACGCACACATTGCGCTGAAAGCCCCACAGTTTGGGGCGGGTGATCGGCGTGCCCCGGTAGCGTGTACGGAAGCCGGTAGCGTCGAGGGCCAGCAGCGGCAGTAGCTCCGGGTAGGCGTCGTCCACGGTGCGGGGCCGCAGCGCAGCGAGCCGAGCCGTTGGCGCCTTGCGATTGACCGGGCACACCTCCTGGCAGTCGTCGCAGCCGAAGACCCAGGCGCCCATCCGTGGCCGCAGGGCGTGGGGGATGGCCGCACGCAGCTCGATGGTCAGAAAAGAGATGCAGCGTGGCCCGTCGAGCACGTAGGCAGCGGGCAGCGCATGCGTGGGACAGGCCTGGAGGCAGAGCGTACATGCGCCGCAGGTCTTGCGTAACGGTTGGTCCGGCTCCAGGTCGAGGTTGAGGATGACGGCTGCCAGGAATGACCAGGAACCGGCGCCGGGCAGCAGAATGTTCGTGTTCTTACCAAACCAGCCCAGCCCAGCACGCTGGGCGACGGCCCGTTCGGCGAGCGGGCTGCTGTCCACGAAGACCCGACTCTGCACCGACCGACCGACCACCGTGGGCAGACGCTCGACGAGCGCGCGGGCCATATCCCGGAGGACATCATGGTAGTCGGCACCCCAGGCGTAGCGAGCAATGCGTCCTCGCGGTCGCCCCGGCACCGGCTCCGGTGGGGTCAGCTGGGCCAGATAGCTTGCACTAAGGACGAGGATGGACCGGGCGCCGGGCAGGAGCTGGTCGGGGTGTGTGGCGCGCTGCGCTCGCTCGACAGTGAACCAATTCAGGCCCTCCAGATAGCCGGCGGCGATGCTGGCTTTGATCCGGCGCTCGGCCTCATGCAGCGGCTGCGCGTCGCTGATGGCGGCGCGGTCGAAGCCGACGTCTTGCGCCAGGGCCTTGACACGCTCCGTCAAACCAGCGCTCATGGTACTTGTAGCTTTCAGCGGTCAGCGGTCAGCTTGCCGGCCGGCGCTAGGGTTCAGTCTAGCAGCGCAGCTGGCTGCTACGATCTAGGGGGACGGTTAAGCACGATGGCTGAGACCACAGTTCGCGGCCGGAGCAACGCCGGGCAAGACGTACAGGCGCTGCTCTATGGCTACGATCCGCTCCCCGGCATTGTGGCCGTAGAGCCGGCCGGTCCCGGCGCCGTCATGCTCTACCGGCGGCCGGTACGTACCGGCCCGGCCCAGCCCCCGGCGCCCATCCTCACTGAGCTAGACGACTTCCGTCCCTGGGTGCTGGTCGCTGCCGCTGCGCTGCCCCTCCTACCCGCCGGTGGGCGGGAGGTTGAGCCGCTGCGCGGTGGTGGTCTGGACCACTTGGTCACTTTCGCCCGCTGGGCCGACTTGACCCACGCTTTGGCCGAGCTGCGTGCTCGGCAGGTGGACTATGTCAGTCCGCCGTCGCTGGTAAGCCAGTACCTGGTGCGGCGCGGGCGGACGCTCTTTGGCGGCATGGCCTTCGAGGACCTCCACCGCTTGCAGCTGGATATCGAGACCACTTCACTCCAGCCTGAGGTGCCCGAGGCGCAGGTCTTGATGGTGGCCCTGACCGACAATCGTGGCTTTGAGGAGGTGCTGACGGACCAACGCGGCTCGGAGGCGGCGCTGCTGCACGCCGTCACCGAGCGGATACGCGATCTGGACCCCGACGTCATCGAGGGGCATAACTGCTTTGACTTCGATCTTCCCTATCTGGCGACCCGCGCGCAGCGCCTACGGGTACCGCTCCGGTGGGGACGTGACCGCTCGGCCATCCGGGTAGGGCAACGCACGGATCGGTACAAGGTTGGCGCCCGTTTGCTGCCAACCACACGGGTCCACATCCACGGTCGGCACATCATTGATACCTACCAGCAAGTGCAGCAATACGATACCGCCGGGGCGTTGGAAAGCTACGGTCTCAAGGCAGTGATCCCGGGGCTAGGCCTCGAACGGCCGGGCCGTGTCTACGTGGACCGCGCGGATATTGCCAACGTGTGGCGGCGTGCCCCGGAACGGCTGCGGGCCTACGCGCTGGACGACACTCGCGACGTGCGCGACCTGAGCGCCGTCGTCACACCGACGCAGTTTTATCAGACGCAGCTCATTCCCCGGTCCTTTCAGGATGTCGCCAGCGGCGGCACCGGTGAGAAGATCAACGCGCTACTCATCCGCGCCTACCTCGCCGCCGGCTATGGCGTCCCGCAGCCGGAGCAACCGCAACCCTACCCGGGTGGCTATACCGAGGTGCGGGCGACGGGCGTCTTCCGGCCGGTCGTCAAGTGCGACGTGGAGAGCCTCTATCCCGCCATCATGCTGCATTACCGCATCGCGCCGCGGTCGGATCATCTCGGCGTGTTCCTGCCGCTGCTGGACGAGCTTACCCACCGTCGTCTCAATGCGAAACAGCGGATGCGCTCCGCTCACGGCGCCGAGCGCACCTATTGGGACTCTATTCAGGGCAGCTTCAAGATCCTCATCAACTCGTTCTTCGGCTATCTCGGCTATGGCCGGGCCAACTTCAACGACTACGAGGCGTCGCGGCAAATTACCACGACCGGGCAGAAGCTCATCAAACAGGTCCTCGGGTGGCTGGACGAGCACGGCTGCCAGGTGATCGAAGTGGATACCGACGGCGTCTACTTTGTGCCGCCGCCGGAGGTGCGGGACGAGGCGGCGGAGGAAGCCTTGATCGAGGCAGTCGGGAGCCGGCTTCCGTCGAGTATCCGCTTGGCGCACGACGGCCGCTATCTAGGAATGCTCTCGTTGAAGCAGAAGACCTACGTGCTTGTCACCTACGACCGCGCCTTGGTGACGACGGGGAGCAGCCTGCGTAGTCGGCGCGATGAGCCGTACTTGCGCCGTTTCGCCGAGCAAGCGACGCTGGCCCTCATTGACGGCTCGCTCGATGACGTGAGCGAACTGTACATCCAAGCTGCCGAGGCTATTCGCGCCGGGGGGCTAGGCGTGGAGGACTTTGCGCGGCGCGAGAGCATCACCAGAAGGACCTTCGAGAACCCGAGCCTCCGGCGGCTGGCCCAGGCGGCGCGGGGCGCGAGTATCGGTCAGCAGATTACGGTCTACCAGCGGCACGACGGCTCACTGGCGCCGACCGGAGCCTATGCCGACGACGAGGACCGCGACTATCTACTCCGCCGCCTGCACGATATGGCGCGACGCTTTGCCGTGCTGTGCCCGGACAAGGCCGAGTTCGACCGCCTGTTTCCGCTCCTCAAAGCCGCCGAGGACCCGCGCCAGCGCCTAGTCCAGCCCAGCCTGTTCTAGGCGCGCCACAGAGCAGGGGGCCTCGCGGGTCCCATGCGCCGCCCCTCTCCAGCGGAATCCCCGCCTGCACACGTGGAGAGGGGGCCGGGGGGTGAGGCGGGAAACGCCCCTTCGCGACGGGTGCGGCCTAGGCGTCGTCTACCACAGGTGCAGCGTCGAGGGGTGGCCGTGCCGGATAGAATTCTCCCGCGCCGCCTGCCGCGACACCTCGGCCAGCCGCTTGCTCTTCTGGGAAATCATGAGCAGTTCCCTATGCCAAAGTCCGAAATGAAAGTCTCGCCATCCTGAGGCGAATGCGGACAGTCAACAAGGAACCGGCTGAGGGTCCTTGCAACGCTTCCACTATGGCGACCAGTGTAACGCTGCTGACCTGTCCTCCTGTCGCAGTACGAGACAAAAAGATAGTGTTTTGCGCGGGTTAGTGAGACGTATAGCAAGCGTCTCTCATCGTCTATCTCCTCGCCCAGGGCTCGACCTGGGATATACTCGTCTTCCGCTGCGGCTATAATGACTGCCTCAGCAGTGAGACCTTTCGCACGATGCATCGTCAGTATATTAACTTTCCCCTCTGCAAGTTCTTGCTCAATATTCTCACTCTCTACTCTTATTGCACGAACCAGTGTCTCGATGGAAGTCACCCCGTATTCTTCCACAGCATGCTCGAATTTGAGTAGGAT
Source organism: Chloroflexota bacterium (assembly GCA_965238265.1). GTDB lineage: Bacteria > Chloroflexota > UBA11872 > UBA12225 > JAJDUF01 > JAJDUF01. The sequence goes on from OZ250185.1 coordinate 1,677,519, forward strand.
GGCTTCCCGCTCCCCATCGTCCGCAACTATGGAGTTCGCGGCAGATCGAATCACTTCCATTAACTCATCGCATGTTTCATGGTCACTACGAGTATCTTCTGGAAACAGGATTTCTAGTTGCCTCACCACTTTACCAATGGCATTGGAAAGACGAGAGCGGTGTTTCGTGGGCAGAATGGCGGTGTCGGCATGAGCAGCAATCGCCGTTTGAGCAAAACTTTCGCTACGACTGCGGGCAAGGTCATAAACGGCGTTGACGGCTCGTGGGCCTATTCCGTCACACCAGATCTGGAGCAGCGAACGCCACGCTAGGTTGCTGTCTTGTCTCACCGCTAACTCCAAAAAGGCCCAAAAGGCCCTTCCACTCACTTCGTCCAAGGGATTCGTCGTGTCTGTAGCCGCCGCCACCCCTATGCTCGCTACTTGCAACTGCTCCCGGATCATGCGAGAAAAGACCCCGTTACGGTCAGCTCGGAGAAGGATCAGGATGTCATGGGGCTTCAGGTTGCACCGCTCCGTAAGGCGGGTGCAGAGGTCGGCAATGCCTCTGGCTTCTGCATCCTCATTGTCAAAATGGAGGAGCGCAACCTCGCCTTCTTCTGTACCGGGTTCGGACCGGATTCTTTTCTCGATGCGCCGGGGGTCCTGGCGAGCGACGAACAGGCCAATGTCAAGAATGGCGCGGTCACAACGTTTACACACTTCGAGTTCAATCTCTGTTGCTCCTGAGTAATCTCTAGGAAACCTACGTATCCCTTCAGGGTGAGCTTTGCGGAAACCGTAGATGCTCTGGTCGTCATCGCCGGCAATGAATAACTCAACGCCACGCGACGCGATTTGCTGCACAACGGCAAGATCGCAACGATTCAAGTCCTGGTATTCATCCACTAGAAGGTGTCCAATCGGACCTTCGAGTTCGAAGTCACCTCGTTGCTCAAGAGCCTTCTTCAATTGGTAGACGAGTTCTGACCTCAGTGTGTAACCGTAGACTTGCCGATGTTCTCGCCACGCCCCCAGAAAACGCGGAACTGGATGGCGTTTTTCCCAATCAGCCTCATCCGCAGTCAGGCTCTGCCAATCGGCTGACAACTCACTCAAGAGATCGCGCGCATCTTTGATGCGCGCCAGGCCAAGCATGGATTTCAGGTCTTCATGCACTATGTTGCGCTCTTCCCAGTCATCCGCGATTCGGAGAGGCTGTGGCAGGGCCGTGATGATCGTGGCGTTCTTGAGAAGCTGCCGGAGAGCAAAGGCATGTAGTGTGAAGATTCTCGGGTTCTCTTCTTCACCCAGTTCTGAGGCAATACGCTGGCGAAGTTCCCGTGCCGCTGCCCGCGTGAATGTAATAGCCAAAATTCTGTCTGCCGGCACCTGCTTCTCGGCAATCAAGAAGCACATATGCCGCGTTAGAGTAAACGTCTTACCTGTACCAGGCCCAGCCAGCAATCTTGCATGACTGCCCGCATGCACAGCAGCTGTCCTTTGATCTTTCAGCAGATCGTCATACCATGCCACGATCTTCTCTTCCTTGGGCTGGGCCCCAATGAGCTTACAATACGGCGCCCGTTCCTCCCGAATCTGCATGGACTTGGTCATGGCGTCAACTTCCATCCTCTTTCTGCTACGAACGTAGCGTACCACGCCCCCTTCCCCGGCCCGGCTGCTGTCCTGCAGTGTCGGGGCCTGCCCCCTATAGTTCCCCCGCTGCGGCAGGAGGACAGGTCTACAGCATGCTGCACCTCTACGCGGCCTACGTATCCCCCGTTTCCCCGTTGCCCGCCAAATGCTCGTAGGGGCCGGCGATGAAGTCGTAGGGGCAAGTCAAGGCACTGATGCCCTTGACAATGCGGGCGGGATTGCCGACCACGACCGCCTCCGGCGGCACGTCCCGCGTGACCACCGCACCGGCGCCGACGACCGCGTTGCGCCCAATCGTGATCGCCGGGAGCACGGTGGCGTTGGCGCCGATCTTCGCCCCCGGCTCGACTGTCGGCCCTTTGATGCAGCGGGATACCTCCGGGCAGCGCGGATGGGGAGCGTTCGTCAGCACGGCACGCGGACCAATCCAACAGCCGGCCTTGAGGATGGTGTATTCCGGTACGAAGGCTTGCGAGTGGATGCGGACTTGATCCTCAATGACCACGTGATGCTCGATCACGCTATGGCTGCCAACGGAGACGGCATCGCCGATGATATTGCTCTCGCGGAGGAGCGTGCCGTGGCCGGTCTGAAAGCGACTGCCAATGGTGTTCCCAGCGTAGATGACGGTGTGGGACCGGATCGTGGCGGCCGGACCGATATACGTGGCGAGCGTCCCCGGGTCGGCGCCTTGTGGTGGCTCGCCAATGATGACGAAATCGCCAATGGTGCAGCCGGCGCCCAGGTACACGGCCGGATACAGCCGGAATGTCGGCTGCACTGCCGGCGTCCGCCGCGCACCACCCCTCCCACCATCGTGAGCGGTGGGCGCAGCATGCTGCGCCCCTACTTCTACCGAGGATTCAGCCATGTGATGGTCCTTGTCGGGCAGTGCTCTGCTGCTGCGGCTCGTCGCTCCAGTCGAGCGTGCTGGCGGCGCCGCCGGCGGCTATGCTGGCGGAAGCCGCTGCCAGCACCTTAACGACCTCCCAGCCATTGATGCCGTCGCTCAACGGTTGGGACCCCTGGCGAATGCAATCGAGGAAATGCGCCGTTTCCTCCCGCAGCGGCTCGGCCTGCCGGATCCGCGGCACCACAAGATCGCCGCTACGCATCAGGAGCTGATACTCACCATAGCTCTCGAACTGATCCCAGCGCCCGGCCGGCCGGCCGTTCCCATCCGGCCCGACCCACTCGACGCCTTTGTCGTAGACCTGTACTTGCTGGTCGAGGTTCACGTCGTCGAAGACCACCATCTTGCGTGTCCCGACCACGACGACTTCGCGCACCTTGCGCGGATCGAGCCAGCTGACATGCGCCTGTGCTGCCTGGCCTCCCTCGAACTCGAAATGCAGGAAGGCCACGTCTGCGATGGCGCTGCGGAGCAGGTGCAGCCCTTGTGCGATCACGCGCGTCGGCCGCTGTCCCAGCAAGTGCAGAATGATGGCGATGTCGTGGGGTGCCAGGTTCCATACGACGTTGACATCCTGGCGCACCTGACCCAGGTTCAGGCGCCGCGAGGTGACGTATAGCACGTCGCCTAGCTCGCCGTCCGCAATCAAGCTGCGAATATAGCGCAGACCGGGGTTGTACAGAAAGGTATGCCCGGCCATCAGGGTCAGACCCTGCCGGTGGGCCAGCTCCACCAGCTCTACGCACTCGGCCGGCGCTGTCGCCAGGGGCTTTTCCACCAGCACATGCTTGCCGGCCAGCAGTGCTTGCCGTGCCAAGGCGTAGTGGCTTTCGGCCGGGGTAGCGATGGCCACCGCGTCAATGCCGGGAGCAGCCAGTAGCGCAGCCGTAGACGTGAACGGTTGTATCCACGGATAGGGCTGCTGCATGGCCTGCACGCGATCCGCCCGCAGATCGCACACGGCAGCCAAGGGTCTGCCTGGTAGCTCGGCGAAGTTGCGAGTGAGATTAGGCCCCCAATAGCCGGAGCCTACGACGGCGACCTGTGGCACGCCGGATTTCGTAGTCATAGCACCTACAGCGTATCCTGCCTCTGACCGCTTGGTCTACACCCCTACGGGATGTCTCTTTGCCAACTTGGTACTAGGCACCGCTAGCGGGCGGCGATCCGTCCCAGGGGAGGAGCCGCCAGCGTGCCGGCTGCTCCATGGCCACATCATAGTCCCGGCCGCGCCGCACTACCCGCACACGATACAGGCGGTCATGATAGTCCATCACGTCGTCGCGCCGCGGGAGCGGGTGGTCACGGTAGATATGTGGCGAAAGATAATACTCGCCGGGGCCGAGCAGCACCGGATCGAGCGTGATCTCCAGACAGCCGTATCCCTGTAAGTCCAACGTGGGCAGGCCTTGTTCGTCGCTCGTCAGGCTACAGGCCACCACGCCATCCACGCGCGTGATCGTCACAACTGCCACCAGATCATCGTAGGCGGCGTGGCTCACGTAGTAGAGCCGAATGGAGGCCGGCTCATTGCTGGTGAGCAGGTGCGTTGGCTGTCCCTCCAATCCGATGATTTCGACCCGCTCGATCTGCGCTTCTTGGGTCCCGTAGCGGCGGCCGTCGGCGAGAGGCTTGGTGCTGTCCTCCTGACCTGCTCGATCTGAATCACCGGCCCGTCGTGTCGGCGCCACCCGCGCCAGGCGCTCGGCTTCCTGCCAGCGCACCGAGGCCTCGTACTGCGAGCAGACCTCTAGCGGCGCGCCGTCGGCGATAAGCCGCCCGCCGTCCAGCCACAGGACGCGGGTGCATAGGCGCTGAATGAGCGAGAGATTGTGCGACACGAATAGGACCGTCTTGCCGCTCTCACAGATGGTGCGAATGCGGTCAAAGCATTTGGCCAGGAAGTAGCTATCGCCGGCCGAGAGCGCCTCGTCAACGATCAGAATATCCGCCTCGACTGAGATGGCCAGCGAGAACGTCAGACGTGCCTGCATCCCCAGCGAGTAGGTCTTGAACGGGAAGTCCAGATAGTCGCCAAGCTCTGCAAAGGCAGCGATCTCGTCAAAGCGAGTAGCTAGGTCACGCCGGCTGAGGCCAAGCAAGGCGCCGCCCAGATAGACATTCTCGCGGCCGGTGAACTCCGGGTGAAAGCCTGTGCCCAACTCCAGAATGGTCTGGAGCGAGGCTTCCACTTGGATCGAGCCGGCGTCGAGCGGAGCCACGCCGGAGATGAGGCGCAGTAGGGTCGTTTTCCCCGCGCCGTTCCGGCCGATGATACCGACAACTTCGCCAGCGTGGATGTCAAAGGTTGCGTCGTGTACGGCCCAGCGCTGCTGGTGCAGCGGCCGCCGCCGCACCAGCTCCCACAGGCGGTCCTCCTGCCGCGCATAGACCTTGTAGACCTTGCTCGCCTGACGGACCGAGATCATCACCGGCCGGCCGGCCGGTGCCGGTGGCTCCAATGCCTGTGCTGTCGCCTGGGGCGCAGTATGTTGCGCCTCTACACGTGTTGCGCCCCTACGCATGATGCATCGCTACAGAATATCCGCGAGCAGCCGTCGCGCACGGTCAAAGACCGCAAACCCCCCGACCAAGGTGACGAGGGCAGCCAGGCCAAAGGCCGCGACCGGCAAGGCGCCGAACGGCATCCCGGTCAGCAACGCGCCGCGGTAGAGCGCGGCAAGGTGGGCGAGCGGGTTCAGCCAGATGACGGGGCGGAGCAGGTCCGGCAGCACGGACTCTACATAAAAGATCGGGGTCAGGAACATGCCAATCATGAACGTGATCTGGGCCAGCTCTTTGATATCGCGGAGAAAGGCCCCCACCGCCCCTAGCAGCCACGCTAACCCGACGGTGAAGGCGATCTGTGCCAGCAAGATCAGCGGCAGTCCGACGGCGCCCCACGGCAACCCGCCTTGGCGCCACGCCAGCACCGGCAAGAGCACGAGCAGCCCGATGAGCAGTGAGATCAGACTGGCCGCCAGCGAATACAGCGGGACGACCTCCAAGGGAAAACGCACGTGCTTCACGAGCGACCGATGGCTCGCCATCGCCTCGGTCGCGCGCGTGGCGACATCCGTCACTGAGACCCAAGGCAGGAGGCCAAGCACGACGTACAACGCATATTGATCGCGGGGCGCATCGGGTGCGAGGCGCGCTCGGAAGACAAAGGCAAAGATGAAGGTATACGCGCCGACGAACAGCAGCGGGTGGACCACTGCCCACGCCAAACCGAGCGTCGAGCCGACGTAGCGTAGACGCAACTCGCGTTCTGCGATAGCCCGCCACGCTTGGAACTGCCGGGCAACGCCGATCAAGCGCACGAGCAACGGTCGCTCGTCCGGGCGTTCTCCCAGGTATTGCCAGGTCATGGCAGCGGAGTATAGCATTGAGTTGCAGGCGGTAGGAGCCACCGGCCAGTCGTCATCATCTACCATCCTCTGTGACAACGATGAGTCCCCCGTCTACGCTGACAAGCGGCGAGCGCCACGTGCAGCGTGCGTTTGACTACGAGCACCGACGCGCCCGCGAATCGCGCCTCCTCGACATCCAACCGCACCTCGTCGCTCAATTCCTTAACGATGTGCAGCTACCTGCGACGTGGTTTCCCGGCAAGGGCGCCCTTGACGTCGGCTGCGGTACCGGACGATGGAGCTACGCACTCGCCGAGCTAGGCGCCCACGTGACGGCGCTCGACCTCACGGCGGCCGGGTGTCGCGCTACCCGTCGGGTGCTGGAGCCATACGCCGCGGGGTACGTCGTCCAAGCCAGCGTCGGCCGCTGGAGCTTGCCGCTCCCGTCCGAGTCTTTCGATTTCGTCATGGCCTGGGGAGTCCTGCATCATACGCCGAATACGCGGCGCAGCTTCGTGCGGCTGGTGCGGCTGGTGCGGCCGGGTGGCGTGCTGTACGTCATGGTCTACGAATGGGCCAACCGCGCCAAGCACCTGTTGACGGAAGCGCTCCGGCTGGTGCTCCGCCAATTCCCTGACGACCAGCGATACCACCTGTGCAAGTATCTCATTATCAAGAACTCGTGGCTCGCTGGCTATCTCCACCGCTGGCTCAAGGTCTACGACGGAACCAAGGCCACCGACCAGTACGACCTCGCAGCGATGCAGTTCGATGCCTACGACGCCTACTCCCCGCGCTGGAACCACGTCCACACCTGGCGCGAAGTCCGAGAGTGGTTTACCGATGCCGGCTTTTTGGACATCACGCTCACCCATCCCAGACGCTATACCGATCCGAAAGTGGTGCGAATCAATGGCGAGTGTGGTGGTGCGATCCACATGCGCGGCACGATGCCGCTGGTCCAGTCTCCGGCGGAAGCAGGGCGCTCATGACCACTGCGCCGCGTATTGCCCACGTCGGCAACATCGCCAACAATGCCTATAGCAACGCCAAGTTCCAGCGGCGCCTCGGGCTTGCAGCAGACTCCTACAACTACCCCTTCGAGTTCGTCTTTGGTCATCCTGAATGGGAGGACGCGGACTTCGATGCCCGCCTGAGCCTCTTTCAGCCGCCCGACTGGCGGGCGGTGCCGTTCACCAATGGCTATGTGCGCCCATCCTGGGCCAAATACATCAGCGGCCGCCGGCTCCCTTACAGCTATGCGACCTATGACGAGGCGAGTAGCCACATCGGCCTCTCAGGTCAGCTCCTCGACACGGGTCGCGTGTGGACGGCGGTGCCAGGGAACGGTGGCGTCCCTGGCCGGAAGGTGTCACTTGCGGTGACGCTCCGGCGGCTTATGCGGGCCGCTGGCCAGAGGTATGCGGCCCTCGCCCGTCAGGGTCAGCCGAACACGCTGGAACGGCTCCAACTATATGTCCTGCGGTGGGCGCGCCTAGCCATGAACTATGTGTGGGCATGGCGGGTGCAGACGGGGCTGCTGCTGAATGATCGGCTGCGGGAGATGCGCGCTGATATGCGCGAGATCAGCGTGGATTCGCATATCGCGCGGGTTGGCTGTCGCCTGCGGCCCCTCGACTACACCGATCTGACTTGCTGGCGCTCGTTCCGGCCGCTGGTCCAGGACTATGACCTCACTGTGCTCTACGGGCCGGAAGTGACCAAGGCCGGGTTGCTGCCGCTGGATCGCCCCTACATTGCCTTCGAGCACGCGACCATGCGGACACTGCCCTTCGAGGACACGCTGCAAGGGCGGCTGCTGGCGCTCGGCTACCAACTGGCCGACGCCTGCATTATCACCAACCCCGACGTGCTTGGCTCCGCAAAGCGCCTGGGGCTGCGGCACTATCGGTTCATTCCTCATCCTGTGGACGAGACGAAATACTGCCCCGGCGAGACGCCTCTCGCCGACGAGTTGCGGCGCGAGCTGCGGGTCCCCCTGCTCTTTTTCTGCCCCAGCCGCCACGAGTGGAGCAATGGGTCGGACAGCAAGCGCAGCGACCGCGTGATCCGCGCCTTTGGCCGCTACGTGCGCGAGGCTGAGCCGGCGGGATTGCCCGCAGCCGCCCTCGTGCTCACCAAGTGGGGCACTGATGTGCGCGCTAGTCAGCAACTCTGTCATACCCTCGGCATTGACGGGCGAGTGGTCTGGCGCCACCCCATGCACAAAACGCGCCTGCTGGAGTACTACCGAGCAGCCGATATCGTACTCGATCAGTTCCACGAGGCCGTCGGGAGCTTCGGCACGGTGACGGTGGAAGCCATGGCGTGCGCCCGGCCCGTCATCATGTACTTCAACCCGCAGGTACACGAGTGGTGCTTGGAGGAGAACCCCCCCATTCAGTCCGCGCTCACCACGCCGGAGATCTATGGGCGGTTAGTGGCGCTTGCCGGGAGCGCCGAGCGACGCGCCGCCATCGGTGCCCAGTCACGAGCATGGGTCGAGCGGTGGCATGGCTGGCAGCGTGTCGCCCAGGCGCACCTGGAACTCTACTGCGAGGTCTTCGACCGCCGCGGCGACACGGCGGCCGTGCGGGCGCTGGAGGCTATCGCCGCGCGGCCGCCAGCGGTAGATTGGACCTAACCCCCGGCCCCTTCCCTCTAGGGCAGGGGAGTCCGCGCGGCGCCCGGGCGCCGCGCCCTTCAAGGGAAAGTAGTCGGCACGACGGCCTTTAGCCCCTTCCCTGAAGGGAGGGGGGTGGGGGTAGGTGTGCCATGCTATGATGGAGCCGACCGGTGAAACAAGCGTCCGGTCCGGTCGTTCTAAGCGAAAGAAGGGTTGCCGCGATGAGCACCACCGTCGCACCTGCGTCACCGGAGACCGCTGCACGGGCGGATGGTCCGCCCATGAGCGTAGGCGATGCCATCCGCACCCGGCGCACGATCCGGAGTTGGATGCCAGACAAGTCGGTGCCGGAAGCACTCGTCAACGAGCTACTCGAAGCGGCCCTCTGGGCGCCGTCCGCGTGCAACATGCAGTTGTGGGACTTTGTGGTTGTCACCGATGGAGCGGTGCGGCAACAGCTTGAAGATGCCGTGCCTTTCGCCGCCCAGGCGCCGGTGCTGATCTTCGTCTGCTACAACACACGATTCTCCGAGGGCAGCTTTGCCCATGTTCAGGGCGCGTCGGCGTCCATCATGAACATGCTGCTGCAGGGGCATTCGCTCGGACTCGGCGGCTTTTGGCAGGCCACCATCCACGACCGCGCCAAGCTACACACGGTCCTGCGTCTTCCCGACGATGTAGAGGTGTTGGCCACGGTGCTCTTCGGGTATCCGGCCGAGCAGCCCGGCGCACCGGCGCGGCGTGATCCCTCGCATATGACGCACTGGCAGCAGTATCATCCACGCCCGCGTCTCCCATCGTCATCCAATCCGCGCGACTGGACCTTGGCCCAGATCGCCGACTATCAACAGGCCCGCATTCGTGCCGGACCCAAATACAATAAGCCGATCCGCTCCGAGTTCGAGGTCGTGACCCGGTTCGGTCAGGAAGCGTTGCGTCTGGAGCAGCCGCGCGTGTGGCTCGATCTGCTGCCGTGTACCGGCCTTTACCTGGAGCACCTGCTGCCGGCAGCGCCCGATGCCGCAGTCCACTTCATCGAGCTGACCGAGCAGACCGCCCAGTTTGCACAGCGTCGGCTGCCACGCCCGGCCCAATCGCACCACTACGACGGACGGATTGACCTCCCGGATGCCAGCGTGGACGTGGCGACCTGCATCTTCCGCCTCGAAAACCTGCCACCGTCGGAGCGGCTGCGGCTGCTCAACGAGGCCTATCGCGTGCTGCGTCCGGGGGGAGCCTTGATCCTCGCGCACATCAGTCGGCGCTCGTACTTCGCGTTGATGCAACCGATTCGCTGGCTCCTGGGCAGACGCGACGTGCAATATGTCTTGGGGACCGATCCGTCGCTCGGTCCGTTTGTGCCGTTGGCGCCGCACAATGTGGTATGGGGTCTGGCCCACATTGGCTTCCGCCGCGAGCGCGGTGCCAGTCACTTTCCGCTGCCGCCGGAGGACGAGGCCCGGCACCGGGTACGGGCACTGCGTCCGCCGCTCTCCTACGCGCAGTATCCGGTCCAGATGCTCTACAGCCTCACTCGGCCGCTACACCGGCTGCTCGAACCGTGGAGCAAGCTCCAATTGGCCGTGTATCGCAAGTGACCGCGCCAGCGTTCGACCGCGCTGACTGGCCGGCGGCGCTCGCGTGCGTCTCCGACTACTGGGTGCGGCAGACGGCCCCCGGTGGCGAGACGCGCTGCGCCGTCCACGGGGTCGAGCACACGGCGCGCACCGCCACCTCAATCGTCGTTGACCTGGCGCTCCATCGGCTCACCGGCCATGACCGCTATTGGGAACGGGCGCAGCGACGCGCTCGGCGCGTCGTCGCACGCCTGGTGCGTGACCCGGAGCACGGCGCCTGGATTTTCGCTCCGGGCCGCCTAGACCCCTATAACTGCTCCAACAACGTCATTGACAGTGGCGAGTGTGCCCGTTGTCTAGGGACCCTGCTGCTCTATGCCGCTGACATGCTAGACGCCGCGCTGCGGGAGCGCGTGGTGGACGCGCTGCGCCGCAACGCGACCACCTACCTCACCGACGCGGTGACGACGAAAGAGGTCACCAATCAACGTCTGTGGGGCGCCATGGGCCTGGCGACCGCGGCTCGCGCGCTGGGTGAGCCGACGTGGTTTGCTGCCGTCCGCACGAGCATCGAGCGATCCCTCGCGGAGCAGCACGCGGATGGATCATTTCCCTATCACCCGGAGCCGGTGCGTTTCGGTCTCCACCCCGGCGCAGCGGACGTTTCGGTCTACTACCAGGCGCGTGTGCTGACCTATCTGTGGCATACCCTGGCGATGCTCGGTGACGACGCGGGCACGGTCCGCGGGCCAACGCTCGCGGCCCTCCGCCGCGGCCTGGATTTCCTGGCAGCGACGTACACGCCGGCGGGGATGAATGACGACCCCAAGCTGCCTCCCAGCACGCTGGGTACAGGCAGCTTGGGGGCCGTCAAATGCGCTGCCCTGGAGGGCAAGCGCTGGTTCTGGGCCGGTCCGTATGAAGTCGGTAGTCACCCGCTCGACGTGTACGCGCTGCTGCACGGGGCAGCACAGTTTGCGGACAGCCCCCTGACGACACCTGAAGCGCACGCTGGTGCCAGGTGTGGTGCGCTTCAGGCACGTCACCTAAGCACGCTGGCGGAGCAGGCGTATACCGTCTGGCGGCAACGCCTAGCGGGGATGGTGCTTGCCTGTCAAGAGCCGGCCTGCCGCGACGATTTCATCTGCCCGGACTTCCACGCTGCCGACGCCTCGTGGCTGGCTGCGCTGGTCCTGGCCCCACCGGGCGGCGCCGCACCCCCCGGGCCCCTCTCCACCGTTGGAGAGGGGGAGGCGGTGGCTACGGTGAGCCACGCGGCGCCGCGGGTGTGTTTGTTTGCCGCTGCCGGGCTGGTGCGTCTTCAGACTGCTGAGACGGTGGCGCTGCTGCGGACTCGCAAGCGGTCGGCCAACGTGCTGTATGGCGGTGGCATCGGCGGTGGTAGTCTGCTCTACGTCGGTCACAAGTCCGGCGGCTGGCAGGACATCATTACGCCAGCGCGGGAGGCGCCAATCAGCCCCGGTAATCTGACGTGCTGGCCCCGGCGACCCCAGAGGAGGGCGGCCTTGCGTGCGTTCCTGGCAGCCAATCGTCCCGGCCGGGAGCTACGCCAATGGCTCTTCGTCGCCCGTATCCGCCGGCGACAGGGAGCGTACCTCGCGGCAGCTCGCGCGCTCTGGCGCGGCTGGCTACACCCTCTCTGGCACGCCTGGGATGAGGTCTATGCAACCCATTGGGTGCTCGATGCCGCGCCGACGTTGCTGCCGGACGGGATGCAATGCACCGTCCGACCGGCACGGCGCGACGGGGAGCCGCTCGCGGGCGTGACCGTGCGGCGTCAAGTCTCCGTCGAGAACGGTGCCTTGCGGGTGCGGGAGTTGATCTCAGTGACGACGCCGCTACGTCGCCTGATCTATGCAGTGCCGGCAGCGGCGCGGGCGCTGCATACCGAGCCGTCTGCGCTCGCGGATGGCCGGCCGGTGGTGCAAGGTGCCGTGCGCCGCCTCGAACTCCCGCGGCGGATGCTCGCCACTCCGCTTGAAGCGCAGATCGAGTATGTGCTGTGACCAGTTCCAACGGGCGGCGCTGCGATGACCTGTCGGGTCCGCACCATCCGAGAGAGTCGTGGTGGCGTAGGCCGGGCCAACCGGGCGTGCTGGCGGCTAGCGGCTTTGTCGGACTTGCCATCCTCACCTACGCGCCACTGCTGCTCTTTGACCGGCTCTCGGTCAATGCCGATGTGTTTCTGGCCTATCTGCCGGCCCACCTCTGGCTGGCCGCCGGGCTGCGGGCTGGCGAGCTATGGCTGTGGACGCCGCATCTGCTTACCGGTTTCCCGCTGGCCTTTACCGAGTACAGCTGGTTCTATCCGCCCACGTGGTTGGCGCTGCTGGTCGCGCCCGGTCCGCGCGGCTATTGGGTATCCGTCGCGCTGCACGCGGCGGCGGCCGGGATCGCTACCTACGGGCTGGCACGGTCTTGGGGCCGTTCGCCGGCCGCTGCCGGGGTCGCTGGCGCTGTGTACCAGCTGAGTGGGACCGTGGCCGGCGGCGCCGCGCTCCTGAACTTCGGGACGGTGTTCTGGGCGTTGCCGTTCCTCTGCTGGTGTGCGGATGGATTGCGCCGCGCAGCCGCAAACTCGGGCCGGGTCGCTTGGCAACCGCTCCTGTTGCGCGGCCTGCTCGCCGCCACCACCGTCGGCCTCATCACCCTCTCCGGGCACCCACAGCTGGTCGCGCTGGTGTGCGTCGGTACCGGGGTCTACGCCATAGTCACGACGGTCGCGCTCCAGTGGTCAGCGGTCAGCGGTCAGCGGTCAGCGGCCACAAGCCACGAGCCACGAGTCGGGGTGTGGCGCGTCTGGATAGCGCCGGTGGCCTTACTGGCCGCGGGTCTGGCGGCCTTGCCGCTGGCAGCTATCCGTATCGTACCCACGCTCGAAGTGGCCGCCCTCTCGCCACGTGGTCAGGGGCTGGAGGTCCCAGCGGCGGCGGTTGGCTCTGCCCCGCCGTGGGCGTTGGCCGCTGGGCTGGTGCTGCCGGGGTTGGAGGTGCTGCCGGTGCTCTCGCCGACGTGGGTTGCCTACGTCGGCCTCGTCCCGCTGGCGCTCGCCGGCTATGCGGTATGGCGCCGGCGAGCGACCGGTTTTCCTGGCCGGACGGTCCTGCTACTGGTATTCGGCGGTGGCGGCCTCATCCTTGCCTGCGGTGGCTTCACCCCGCTCTACCCACTGCTGCTCGAGGTGCCCGGTTTCGCGCTCTTCCGCGACCCGACGCGCTGGCTCATCCTCTGGGTGTTCGCCGCCGCGCTGCTCGCTGCGGACGGCTACGATGCGTGGCTTGCGTCTGGCGGGGTGCAGCCTGCTACACCTCACCGCGGCTGGTGGCCGCGGTTGACACTGCTGGTGGTGGTCGTGATCGTGGCCGGGCATCTCATCGGCACCGTCGGTCTCGTGTTCGGACGTGACCTCTTGTTGGAGCAGGTCGGACAGCCACTGGCCCAACGCCTCGCCGCCGATCCGGCCCGCACCTTCACCGCCGAGCGTTACGCGACCACGTTTGCTGCGTATCTGACCTCAGCCCAACGCGCCCTCGACCCCCGCCGGTTGGCCGTGCTGGGGCCGCTGGCGGGCCTCGTGCTGGCCGTGTGGTGGTGGGTATGGCCGCGGCGGGGGCAGCCAGTCGTCACGCTGACCATCGTCATCGCGCCGCTCCTGCTGTTCATGTGGTCGCGTTTTCCGACGGCCCCGCCCAGTGCCGGCGCCGGTGAGCTGGCTCAGGTTGCCACGCTGCCCGGCCTCCGCGAGGGCTACTCCCGTGTGTTGAGCTGGAAGCCGCGGGCCGCTGCGTATGAGCTGAACCTCGCCACGCTCGCGGCGCAGGGCAATGCGCCGGCCGCGACGTTTGCGTTGCAGCGAGCCGGTCTGACGCCGAACTGGGGGCTGGCCGAGCGCGTGCCACAGCTCGGTGGCTACGAGAACTTGCTGTCGGTGCGCCAAGCGGTCTTCTCCGCCGCGATACACTCCGAGCGCGCCGTGCCGGTACGGCTCCCACAGCCCCAGTTTGCTCCGGGGCAACTGCCACAAGGGCTGCTGGAGTCGCTGGCCGTGCAGTACCTCGTACACGCCCGAGACGCACAGAAGAGGCCTCACCTGGACATGCACCGCTGGCGGCCGCTGCGCGACGGCGCCGCGCCAGCGAACGCCGGCCCGATGGAGGTATGGATCAATAGCCGGGCGCTGCCGCGGGCCTACCTCGTCCCGGCCGCGCGCACCGTCGACTCGGCGGAGGCCGCCTGGGAAGCCGTCGCCGCACCGAGCTTCAACCCGCGCCGGACCGTGGTTCTGGAAGGGGTGGGGAGTGCGTTCCCTCCCCTGGTAGCTCAATCCGGGGAGAGCCAGGGTGGGGGCCTGTCAGCCGGCTCGGCGCGCCTGACGAGCGACCGGCCGCAGCGTATAGCGATTGCAGTCGAAGCGGCAACGGATGCCTGGCTGGTGCTCGCCGATGCCTGGTTTCCCGGCTGGACGGCTATGCTCGATGGCACTCCCACGCTCGTGCTGCGCGCGAACTACCTCGTCCGGGCGGTGGCCGTGCCGGCCGGAAAGCATGAAGTCGTCTTCAGCTATGATCCACCGGGCTACGCTACCGGCCGTACCGTGAGCCGCGCCGCGTGGGGCGTGCTCGGCGCGGCTCTGGTGGTAGCTGTGCTGCTCGGTCGGCGGCGAAGAAGACACTCTGACGAGCGAATATGACTCAGACCAAATATATCGTTATCCACACCGACGGGTCCTGTTTGGGCAATCCGGGGCCTGGGGGCTACGGCATCGTGCTCAGACACGGCAGCCGTCGGAAAGAACTGTCCGGTGGCTATCGGCTGACCACGAACAACCGCATGGAGCTACTGGCCGCGATAGTGGCGCTGGAAGCACTGAAGCAACCCTGCCGGGTCACGCTGTTCAGCGACTCGAAGTACGTAGTGGATGCCATGCGGAAGGGCTGGGCCGAGAAGTGGCGTGCGAACGGGTGGAAGCGCAACAAGCGAGACCGTGCCGAGAACCCCGATCTCTGGGCGCGGCTGCTGACGCTCTGCGGGGAGCACGACGTCACTTTCCGCTGGGTGAAGGGCCACGCCAACGACCCCGAGAATGAGCGCTGCGACGAGCTTGCCAAGGCCGCCGCCGCGCAGCCGAATCTACCGGCGGATGAAGGCTACGAGTCGCGTGCCGCACCTAACCCCCGGCCCCCTAAATTAGCCACAGAGCACAGAGAGAGCACAGAGAGGGTGCGCTAAGTCGCCCCTACAGTGTTAGGGTTGGCGGTGCCGGGTGGCCGCTGTAGGAGCAACCCTAGTGGTTGTCCTCGTCCCCCTGCCGAGCGGGGGGGCCATAGGGAGGACAACGGGAAAACAAGGGATGCATAGGCCGCGTAGGGACGCAACATGTTGCGCCCCTACCTTGGCACCGCTACCTACCCCTTCCGAGGGTGAGGTGCCGCCCGCCCGGCTTGCCCGCGAAAGAGCAGCGTGAACGCGCTCGCCGCGAGCACGTAGAGTATCGCCGTCCCGATGAAGCTGGGCCGGTAGCCGGCTGCGGCAATAAGCTGGCCGCCGACGTAGGTGCTCAACGCCGCCGCGAGGTTGTTGGTCACGAGCAGCGCCGCCGTCACCGTGGCGCGACTCGACTGGTCCACAATCGTCATGGCGAAGCTGTCGCGCACCGGAAAGGCCATGTTCATCAGCGGGGTACGCATCACATAGGCAGCGGCAGCGAATCCTAACGCCGGTGGAAAGCCGACCAGAAGTAACAGCGGCACGGAGGCGAGCTGCGTCAGTGCGATGCTCAGGACCGGTCCTAGCCGTGTCGCCAGGACGGGCGCGGCCAGCGTGGCTACCACGCGCAGACCCAGCGATGCGGCGCTCATCGTGCCGTAGAAGGCGGCGGAGGTTCCCAGCTCCTGCACGAAGAAGACGTTCAGGAAGGGGATCGTTAGCCCGGCGCCCAAGCGGATGAGGCCATCGGTGGTGATGAGCTTGGCCAGCGCCGTCGTACTACGGCGCGTCAGAGTCCAGCGCCGGGTCTCCGGTGGTTGATAGGTCTCGCGCAGCAGCAGCAGTACGGGCAGGGTGAAGGCCGAAGCGCCGCCGGCGACCAGCAGCGTCGCCCGGTAGGACCACACCTCCGAGAGCGCCAGCCGCGAGTCTTGCAGCCATTGCGGGACGTGTCCGCCGAGCAGACTGCCGACGATGGTGCTGACTAGAAACAGGGCCGCCATCGTGCTGAACAGGTAGGTCCGCTCGCGCCGGGAGCTATTGTGCGCCAAGAACGGCGCCTGCGCGGCCAGGGCAATGGCGCCGCCGGCCCCGGCCAGCGCCCCGCTGACGAGCAGCAGAAGCGGCGTTGTGAGCACCATCTGGCCGAAGGCGCCGCAGCCGACGCCCACGCTGCCCCAGACGAGCGACCGCTTTGTGCCCCAGCGGTCGGTGAGGAGGCCGGCCGGCAGCGCGGTAAGCCCGGCGGCAGCCGTCGTCACAGCGAGTAGTTGGCCCAGGAACGCGGCGTCGAAGCCGAGCACCTGGATGTAGAGGTTGAAGATGATCCGCGTGACGCCGACGGTGAAGCCGCCGAGAAAGGCCACCCAGAGGTAGAGCCGAGCGTTGCGCGAAAAGCTGCCGAGGGCGTCAATGTACGCCCGCAACTCCCGCTCGGCCGTTGACCACAGCGCGCGGGTCGGTTCCATGTGATCGTGCGCTTCCGGCCGGTCAGAGTTACCCCCTCCCTAGCCTCCCTCCGTTGCGACAGGGGAGGGAACGTGCCGTCCCCCTGCCGCAGCGGGGGGACCATAGGGGGGCCAGCCGGGGAAGGGGCCGGGGGTTAGGCCCCTCCGTTACGGCACCGAGATACGCTCCATGCCGCCCATGTAGGGGCGCAGCACCTCCGGGATCGTGACGCTACCGTCCCGCTGCTGGTTGTGCTCCAGGATGGCGATAATCGTCCGCGGCAGGGCCAGTCCCGATCCGTTCAAGGTGTGGACGTGCTCCAACGGGTCGCGCTTGCTCCGGTCGGCGCGCCGCAACCGCGTGCCCATCCGCCGGGCCTGATATGCCTCGCAGTTGCTGCACGACGAGACCTCGAGCCACTGCTCCACGCCGGGCGACCACACCTCCAGATCGTAGGTCTTGGCTACGGCCGAGCCGAGGGCGCCCGTACAGAGCGCGGCAACGCGATAGGGCAAGTCGAGCGCCTGGAGCACCGCCTCGGCATGTACGAGCAGCGACTCCAGCTCACCGTAAGAGTGCTCCGGCGCGACAATCTTCACCATCTCAACCTTGTCGAACTGGTGTACTCGCAACATCCCGCGCGTATCCTTCCCGGCAGCACCGGCTTCGCGGCGATAACACGGTGTATAGGCGGTGTAGTACAGCGGCAGGTCCGCCTCGCTGAGGATTTCGTCGCGGTGCATGTTGGTGACTGGCACCTCAGCAGTGGGGATGAGGAACATATCATCAGCGGCGACCCGGTAGGAGTCCTCTTCCAACTGCGGCAGCTGCCCCGTGCCGACCATGACTTCGCGGCGCACCAGGTGCGCGGGCGCCACCTCGGTGTACCCGTGTTGCTCGACGTGCAGGTCCAGCATCCAGGTGATGAGTGCCCGGCTTAGGCGTGCTCCGGCCCCGCGCAGCATGGTGAACATGGCGCCGGACAGCTTGGCGGCTCGTGGGAGGTCGAGGATACCCAGGTATTCGCCCAGCTCCCAGTGTGGTCGCGGCGCGAAGTCGAAAGACTGCGGTGTGCCCCACGCGCGCACAATCACGTTATCATCATCGTCGGCGCCCACGGGCACGGACTCATGGGGCAGGTTGGGCATCGCCAGCATAATCTCGGCGATGCGCGCTTGTAGCTCCGCTTCCGCGCCGTCCAGCTCGGCAATGCGGCGGCCGACCTGGCGCATCTCGGCGATCATGGGCGCGGCCGCGCGGCGATCCCGCATCCGGCCAATCTGCCGGCTGACCTCGTTGCGCTGTGCTTTGAGCGCCTCCGACTCGCCCAGCAGCGTGCGCCGCCGGCTATCGGCCGCAAGTAGCTCGTCGAGTGGCGAATCATCGCGCCGCTGCGTGAGCGCCCGTCGGACGAGATCGGGATGCTGGCGGATGAAGCGTAAATCGTTCATAGGGGGTCCTTGGCTGGCACGTCACCGGCCGGCGCTACTGACGATGCCGGACGCGGACGATGGCGCCGGGTGTGGCGCGCGTGCGGCACGTCATCTCACTCGATGGTCCGTAGCATCGGGAAAAAGATCACCTCGCGTATCGTGCTTTGACCGAGCAGGAACATCACGAGGCGATCAATGCCGATACCCAAGCCCCCGGCGGGCGGCATCCCTTGCTGTAGGGCCTCGACAAAATCGAGGTCCATCACGTGCGCCTCGTCATCACCACCCGCACCCGCGGCCACCTGCTGCAAGAACCGACGATACTGGTCGTCAGGATCGTTAAGCTCGCTGTAGGCGTTGGCTACCTCGATACCGGCAGCGAACGCCTCGAACCGCTCTACCGTGTCGTCGCTGCCCGGCTTGAGCTTGGCGAATGGCGACAGCTCCAGCGGGTAGTCCAGCACAAAGGTCGGTTGGATGAGGTGGGGCGCCACGACCGTATCCAGCAGTTGGTCTACCAGTTTGGCCCACGTCGGCTGTGGCTCGACGCGCAGCCCGGCAGCTTCAACGGCGCCTTGCAGGGATGGCAAGTCGCGGTACTGCATGTAATCAACGCCCGTCTCGGCGCGGATCGCCTCGCGGAGCGTGATCCGGCGCCACGGCGGACGGAGATCAACCTCCACCCGCTCGTCATTCCCGCGTGCGCGGGAATCCACATCCTGGTAGGCGACGGTCTGCCGACCGAGCGCCTGCTGGGCCACGGTCGGCACGAGCTGCTCGACCAGCTCCAGCATCGTGTGGTAGTCCGCATAGGCTTCATACGACTCCAGCAAGGTGAATTCGGGGTTGTGCCGGCGGGATAGCCCCTCGTTCCGAAACACGCGCCCAATCTCATACACGCGCTCAAATCCACCGACTAGCAGCCGCTTGAGGTACAACTCCAGGGAAATACGGAGGGAGAAATCGCTATCGAGGGCCTGGTAGAAGGTCTTGAACGGGCGAGCGGCCGCGCCGCCATGGAGGGCCTGGAGGACGGGCGTCTCCACTTCGAGGTAGTCTCGCGCGTGGTAGAAGTCCCGTACCGCCTGGACGATCCGTGTGCGTTGGGTCAATAGGTCAAAGGTGTCTCTATTCGCGAGGATATCCACGTGGCGGCGGCGGAGCCGTGTTTCCATGTCGGTCAGCCCGTGCCACTTCTCTGGTGGTGGCCGCAGGGACTTGGCCACCATCTGCCAGGCAGTGACCTGCAAAGTCGGCTCACCCGTCCGGGTCCGGAACATCGAGCCGCTGACCTCGATCAAGTCCCCGAGGTCTACGGTGGTGCGGAACAACTGGTAGGCCGCCTCGCCAACCGTATCGCGCCGGAGGTAGATCTGCACGCGCCCGGAGGCATCCTGAAGCTGCCCAAAGCTCGTGCGCCCCATCGGTCGCAGCAGCAGCACACGGCCGGCCAAGGTCAGCTGCTCATCGGCAGCTTGCTGCTCCCCCAGGATCGCCAGCGCCTGCCGCAGCGAGTGGGTCCGGCCAGTGCGCGCCGGGAACGCCGCGGCGCCAGCCGCACGCAGTTGCCGGAGCTTCGCGCGGCGCCTCTGGATGAGGGGATCATCGTCACCGGGTAACGGTGCCGGTTCCTGGTCGGCCTGGCGGCTGGCAGCAGCCTCATTCATCGTGCCGGGACATACTCCTTGCTCATCTGTGCCGACCAACATGTGTCGGGCGGCGAGAACGGGCTGGCTCACCGGCCCGCGGCGGTCTGGGTTGGATCGGGAGACCGGGTTAGGTGATCTCGAGGACGGTCAGCGACAGCGTGCCCGCCGGCACTTCGACGGATATTTCGTCGCCGACCCCGGTGCCCACCAGCGCCTGACCGATGGGGGATTCGTTCGAGATTCTGCCCTCGCGGGGACTGGCCTCCGGCGAGCCGACAATCGTATAGGTTCCCTGGGAGCCGTCGGCGCGCTTGACTACCACGTGACTGCCCAGGCCAACCGTCCGGGTGGTGTGCTCCTTCACGACGACGGCATTGCGTAGCTGCTGCTGGATGCTGCGAATCTTGCCCTCGACGAAGGCCAGCTCGTTCTTAGCCTCGTCGAAATCGCCACCCTCGGCGAATGCTCCGAACTCCCGTTCTTCTTGAATACGTTTGGTGATCTCCCGGCGCTGAATCATAAGCTGGGAGAGTTCCTCTTGGAGACTTTGCTGACCCTCCGGCGTCAAATACACAGTCTGATTAGTCATCGGATACCTCCTGGGCATCCCAAGGGAGTCACAACAGGCGACACAAATGCAAAGAAAAAGAACCGAGAGCGCAACTCTCAGTTCACAGTGAATGCCCAGCCACTAGCATTATAGAGTCACGGCGCTCTGTGGTCAAGACAAGACAGCGCCCCCGGCCCTATGTCCGTCATTCCCGCGAAAGCGGGAATCCACGTCCCCCTGCGGAGCGGGGGGGGGGCCATAGGGGGGGCGGTATTGCACCTCACCCCCGGCCCTTTCCCTGACAGGGGTAGGTAGTGGTGCTGGAACTTTGCTCGCCCCGCTCGCCACCAAGGTAGGGGCGCGATTGATCGCGCCCTGGGCGCCATGAACGACGCCCCTACAAGCACGCATTTCACCTGTTTTTCCGGTTTACCTACCCCAGTTAGGGAGACGGGCGGGGGTGAGGCGCCGCTGCCGGTAGCTCCGGGCCGGCGCACGGTGCGTCAATGCGGGAATTTCGGGAAAGTAATGATCGCGCAGGCCCCCGGTTGCTCGCCCGGCGTGGACCGCCCGGCCGCCGCAGCGTTCTCGATACGGAAGTCGCCGTCTAGCTGCTGGACGAGGCCTTGGACAATACTCAGACCCAAGCCGTCGCTCTGCGTGAGGTCGAAGCCCTCCGGCAAGCCTACCCCGTCGTCAGTAACACAGACACGCAGTGATTCACCATCTTCCTCGGCCTCGATCAAGACCATGCCCTCGGCTCGCTGCTCCAAGCCGTGGGTCAGCGAATTGCACACCAGCTCGTTCAGCACCAAGCCCAAGAGCGTCGCATGGCGCTGCCCCAGCGGAAAACCCTCCGCCGCGACATTGAGGGACACGCGCTGGTGCTGCTGGGCCATGGTGTTCAACGCGATGTCGGCCACTTTCTTAGCTACGTCCTGCGCCGTGGTCAGCTGCTCCGTGGTCGGCCCCACGTTGTCCTCCGCCAACAGGTCGTGTACGGCGCCCAGACTCTCGATGCGGGACTGGGCCAGGGCGAGGACATCCTTCACCTCCGGGGCGCGCACGCGGCGGAGCTGGAGGCGCATCAACGAGGCCATCATCTGCAGGTTGTTCTTGACCCGATGATTAAGCTCCTGGAGGAGCAGGGATTTTGTGGTGCTCTGGCGTTCCATCTCCTCGTACAGACGGGCTTTGTCAATGGCTAACGCGGCGTCGTTGGCAAAGGCCGCCAGCAGTTCCACTTCGTCGCGGTTGAAGCGGCGCTGCTCCCGGGTGTATACCGAGATGCCACCGAGCACGTCGTTGTGGCTAATCAAGGGGACCGAGCACATCGCCCGGTAGCCCTCTTCGGCTACCCAGCTGGCTACTGTGCGGAGACGCGGGTCGGAGTGGGCATCCTGCACCACGATGGGCTGGCCCGATTGCACTGCCAGCCCGATAGCGCCTTCGCCGACCCGCAAACGGATGTTCAAGTACGATGCGCTCAGGCCCCGGTGGGCCACGATCTTCAGTTCTTGGGAGGCCGCATCCAGCTCGAAGATCGAAGACATATCGGCGCCCGTGAGGGTCATCGCGTGCTGCACGATCATATCCAGGGCTTCACTACGGTCAACAGTAGAGACCAGGGAGGCCGTCACATGGCGCAAGGTGGAAAGCTGGGTCACTTTCTCGCGCAGCTTCTCATCGGTCATCTCATAGAGGCGAGCGTTCTCGATAGCAATGGCAATCTGCCCGGAAACGGTCTCGGTAAAGGCGATCTCGTCCTCCGTAAACTCTCTGACCACCTTTTCCTGGAGCGTGAGTACGCCGATCAGTTTGTTGACCGTAAAGAGGATGATCGGCACTGAAAGCATCCCATGGTATGGCTCTTCCTGGAGACCGGGGACGACCTTGAAGCGGGGGTCCAGCCAACCGTCCTGTATCGCAATCGGACGTCCCTCCTGCGCCGCCGTTCCGGCGATCCCTTCGCCAATCCCCAGCGAAATGCTGCCTACCGCGTCCGGGTTGAGACCGCTCGTAGCGCCCAGGACGAGGCGGTTCGACGTCTCATCGTAGAGGAAGATCGAGCATACGTCTGTGTGTGTCACCTCCGCTACCACGTTCACGGTCTGCGTGAGCGTATCGCCGAGGTCCAGGCTGGAGTTCACCGCCGAATTGATCTTCTGTAACGCAGCAAGTCTGGCGACTCGCGCGACCAGCAGTTTCTCCGTGTCGGTAGAGCCTTCCCGCGGATAGCGGTGCTCATACGCCTTGGCTATCGCGCCCACCACTTCGCGCTGGAGGGTCAGCAGTGCCTCCATCTCCGGCGCCGCTGGCGCGTTGTCCAG
Organism: Chloroflexota bacterium; assembly: GCA_965238265.1. Lineage (GTDB taxonomy): Bacteria > Chloroflexota > UBA11872 > UBA12225 > JAJDUF01 > JAJDUF01. Next base: position 1,700,263 of record OZ250185.1, read on the forward strand.
GGCGCTGAGACACAGCTCGGCGGCGCGGGTCTGTGCGTGCCGCAGCGCCGTGGTCAGCGGCACGCCGCTCTCCGCCAGCAGCGCTGCTTCGCGCCCGAGGGTCGCGAGGAGGCCGCCGAACTCGCCCGGGGCCGTCTGGCGGAGGAGTGCCTGCCACCGCTGCCTCACGCTCCCGTCAACCGATGCGTCGCCGGGACCGTCTTCGCCGAGCAGGCTGCGGCAGAACAGGAGCGAATCGGACGGCGACACCGGGGCTGGCGCCGGGATGGACAGCTCGGCAGATACTGGTGCTCGTCTCATTGCAACGCTCGCTTTCGCTGCGGGTGCCGGAAACCGTCAGGGGACCGGCGCTGACGCGGCTCTGGGCTGCGCTCAACGGCGCCAGCGGCACAGCACGGCAACCGTATTCATGGCGGAGAGGGTGGGATTCGAACCCACGAGGGTGTTTGCCCTACTCGTTTTCGAGACGAGCTCCTTCAGCCACTCGGACACCTCTCCGGCAAGACCGCGAACGTTGCGACCGGAATACCCCGGCCGCCTCGCCTCACTATGGCCATGCAGCCGGTAACTTCCAGCATACCAGGCGAGCGCCGCGCCGCCGGTCATTCCCTATATTTTTCATAGCAATGACGCAATCGGGACAACCTAGCCGCTGGCACTGAGCGCCGCGGCTGGCTCCCGACGCAGCCGCGCGAAGAATCGGTTCAACTGCGCGGCTGCTTCGTCATGCAGCACGCCCGAAACCACCGCCACCCGGTGGTTGAGCCGGGGATTATCCACGATATCGAACACGGAGCCGGCTGCCCCGGTCCGCGGATCGGGCACCGCATAGACCAGCCGCCCAACCCGCGCCTGCACCATCGCGCCAGCGCACATCGGGCACGGCTCCATCGTCGCGTAGATGGACACGTCCGGGAGCCGCCAACGTCCCAGACGGCTGGCGGTCTCCCGCAGCACCAGCAGCTCGGCGTGTGCGGTCGGGTCGGTCCAGGCCTCTTTGCGATTGTGCTGCCGCGCAACGAGCGCTCCGGCCAGTGCCGCCACCGCACCGACCGGCACGTCGCCACTGGCCTCGGCCAGACGGGCCTCTTCCAGTGCCAACCGCATAAGCGCGAGGTCGGAGGCCTCGTGAGCGTTCTCGATCATGCTACAGGCCCCCTAGGGTGCGGATTGCAACGACAAGTATGCTCAGAAGCGCCGCTTTGGGCACATAACTGCCATCTTCGGACAGATTTTCACGACAGTAGTAGTATATCATGCCTGTCGGCGTACCGCCGCCCTACGACTGTACCTGCACGCCGACATAGTGGGGGGCGGTTTGTCCGTCGAGAGTAACGATGTCTTCGTCGGGCTGGCCGGTTCCCTCGCCGTCCGTTGCCCGTGCCACGAGCACGTAGCTGCCCGGCTTGGGAGGGCGCCAGTGGTAGGCCCACATGGTCCAGACGGCCGGCGACGGGGTTGGTCCGAGCGTCGCTTCCTGCCAGGATACGCCGCCATCGGTGCTGACCTCGATCCGGCTCACGCCAGCGAGACCGCCGAGGGCAACGCCGGTGATGTTGAGCGCCGCTGCCGGGAGCTTCTGGCCGGCGAACGGGTCGTCAATGCGGGAATTGATGGTAATGGCGGCCCGATCCGACCAGCCCTCCTGCTCCCACGTGCCGCGGTGGTCATCCCGCTCGATGACCTCGATCCTCCAGAGCCATTTCGGGCACTTCTGACCGTAGTAGCCGGGGTTCAGCAGTCGTAGCGGCGCGCCATGATCGGGCGGCAACGGCTCGCCGTTCATCCGGTAGGCGAGGAGCACGCCGGGCGCCATTGCCTGCTCGACCGGCATGCTGGTCACGTAGTCGTCGAGGCCGTGAAAGGCAACGCGCTTGGCCCAAGACTTGATCTCGGCCCGTTCGAGCAGCGGACGCAAGGGGGTACCGACCCAGACGGCATTGCCGATCAGCTGCCCACCGACCGGGTTGCCGATGCACTCCAGGGTGAATTGCCGTTCGACGGCCGGCAGCGCGAGGATGTCGGCGAGGGTCAGCTCCAACCGGCCGGATACTAGGCCATCAATGGTCAGCGTCCAGGTCTCCGTATCACGGGCTTCCTCGGTTGGCGTCTCCCGGTAGCTCTGGACATAAAATTTGTCATTGGAGGTGAGGCGAGGGGTCAGGTCCTCGGGCGAGAGCGGCGCGACCTCCACACCCCCGCCATTCCCGCGTACGCGGGAATCCGCCTCCGGCTCGGCGCCGGAGACGCTACAGGCGGCGACCGTCGCCATGCCGCCGACGGCGGTCACGACCATGTAGGTGAGCGCGTGCCGGCGTGAGGTGCAGGGTGAGCCGTCCTGACGCCGCTCGGCCGTGCTGCGGCGATCTGCCATCAGCCTTGCCCTCCTCTGGAGGAGGGTACGACAAGCGCATCCGAGCCGCCAGGTTGCGTCGTTCCGGCCCCCCTATGGTCCCCCCGTTGCGACAGGGGATGGTTAGGGTGAGGGCCAGGCCGGGCAATGTCAACAGAGCCTACTTACGGAATGTCCGCTCTACCGCGTCGGGGCGGTAGCTGAGGGCGGCATAGTCTTCCGGCGCTTCACCGTCAATGAACAGCCGGTTCCACCACTCAAAACACATCAGCGACCATAACAGCAGCTTGTGGTTGCGCTGACCGGCGGTATGCTCCTCCACGACGCGGCGCACGGCCGCCGGCTCGAAATAGCCGCGGGAGAGCGCGTGCTTGTTCAGGATGGTCTCACGGATGTACGGCAGGATGCTGGTGCGATACCATGTTTCTTCCGGGGGGACAAAACCTTGCTTCGGGAGGGCAAGGGTGGCATCCGGGATGAGGCCGCGCATGGCGGCGCGCAGCACGCGCTTGCCGGTGCCGTTGCTGACCTTGTAGTGGGCCGGAATACGTTGCGCGAACTCGACAAGATCGTCGTCGAGGAACGGCACGCGCGATTCCAGGCCGTGCGCCATGCTCAACTTATCTTCCAGGACAAACAGACCGTGCAGATACACCCGGGCCTCGAAGGTGAGGGCGCGGTCAACCAGCGCCGGCGCGTCGTAGTGTCGGGTGATGGCCAGGAAGGGATCGCGGGGGTCGAAATCGCCGGCGCTGCGGCGGAGCTGCTCGGTGAAGAAACCGCTGCGTTCCTCCGGCGCCAGCAGGCGGCTCCAGTATTGGAAATAGCGATCATCGAACTCCGCCCCGGTAGCACCGTCCAGCACGGCGTAGCGCCAGGGATACCCCCCGAATAGCTCGTCGCCGCCGGCCCCGGCGAGCACTACCTTGACAAAGCGACTGGCGAGACGCGCGACATAGTAGTTGTGGTAGCTGGAGCTGACGCGCAGGTCTTCCAGATGCCACACTAGGCTGGGCAGCGCGCGCGCTAATCCCGACGGCTGAATGACGATCTCGTAATGCTCGGTGTCGAACGTCGTCGCCAGACGCTCGGAGTGGATGCGCTCGTCGCAGCTCCGTTCCTCCTCGGTCGCGCCCGCGAGCGAGAAGCCGCCGGTAATGGTCGTGAGTTGTGGTAGCTGGCGGCTCGCCACCGCGCAGATGGAGCCGGAGTCCATGCCACCGCTCAGGTAGCTGCCGACCGGCACGTCGCTCATGAGCTGACGACTGACCGCCGCCTCAAAGCGCTCGCGCACGCCGGCTACGCAGTCTTGGAAAGACAGCGCCTCCTCGCCATCAAAGCGAAAGGCCCAATACTGCCGCTCCTGTATATGGCCCGCCTCGGCCACGATGATGTGGCCCGGTGGCAGCAAGCGCACCCCGTCGAACAGTGTGCGATCACTGATGATATTCTGAAAGGTGAAATACTCCAGCAACGCTTCCGCGTCCACCGACGGCCGGTGCGGCAGCGCCGCGAGCAGCCCCTTGACCTCCGACGCAAAGAGCAGGCGCTCGCCGTGCTGTGCCAGGTAGAGCGGCTTGATCCCATACCGGTCACGGGCCAGCACGAGCCGGCGCCGGGTCTCGTCCCACAAGGCGAAGGCAAACATGCCGTTGAGCCGCTGGACGAGATCGGGGCCGTGCTCCTCATAGAGGTGTACCAGCACCTCGGTATCGCTATCCGAACGGAACCGGTGGCCGCGCGCTTCGAGGTCGGAGCGGAGCGCGGGATAGTTGTAGATTTCGCCATTGCAGGCGACCCACACGTCGCCCCGCTCGTTTTGCATCGGCTGGCGACCGTTCGGAGACAGGTCCATGATGCTCAGGCGCCGAAAGCCTATCGCCACCTGCTGCGAAGGGGCGCCGTACAGCCCCTTGTCATCGGGACCGCGGTGCGCCAACGCCTCGCGCATCGCGACGGCCGTCGGCTCGTCGGCCCGGCCCGAGGGGTCATAGACACCGGCTACGCCGCACATATGCTCCTGCGTTCTCCTACCTACACAACGGCCGGACGAGCAGAGGTGTCACCACGCGCCGGATGCTACCACGTTTATCGCGGCGTCCGCTGCCGGACACTACCGACCCTGAGCCAGTCTGGGCACTAACCTGGCGAGCATGTGACGCCGCCTGGCGGTACCGCCATTGCCGCACGCTCCAAAACACGCTGTCGTGACGCGCGGCTGTGCGGCGCAAGCCTATTGGTAAGCAAGGAATGACTTTAATTGCACTATCAATGTTCGACGTTCATATCGTGGACGATATCGTTCAGAACTGTAACTCCTACTTCCAAAACATAGTCTGTCCCGCTCTGGCCCGCCCGACTTGCCAAGTCAACCAACCTGTCAGGCTGATAGCTTTGTCTTGAGATGGGGCAAAATGAGCCGTTCTTGATCGTACCATTGTAGATCTTCTCGCCGGTAATCTGGAATCCCACACCGGTTCTGGGCAGCTGTCGGTGGAATACGCCCCCTTCCAGCCCCGCCATTTTGAGACCAACGGTACAAGCTCTATCCATCGCACTCAGGCTGATGGCCAGTCCTTCGCCGGCGCTACCCGTCCAAGGGCCAACCAGCAAAACGATAGGCTGGAGGTATGGCCCGTTGCCGCGTGGCTCCAAGTAGCTTATAAACTCCTCACCCGAAGGTCTGACTGTCCGCTGATACGCTACCCGAGATGCTACGAGCCGCCCGGCTACACCCTCAAGAACACCAGTATTCCCTCCACCGGCACGTCGAAGATCAAGAACTAGCCCTTTTGCCGCACTAAACTCTTCAAGTGCAGCGTCAAACAAGAAAATCGTCGAGTCATCTCCGAGCGAATCGTTGAAGCTAATGTAGCCAACATCGTGAGACAGCCAACGTGTTTCGAGCCGGCAGTTATGTTGTATAGCATACTGCCGGTCAAATCGGCCGGCTTCTAGCCTGAAAGAGAGCTTCTTTCCACTACGCGAAACTTCAATGTTTCGGCCTATACCCCGGTTGCCGGCCAGCACCTGGGTCAGGGCAAAACTACGCAGCTCTGGAGTAAGATTTGTGACACTGATCGGAAGGCGTATTTGTACGGCTTCGGCAATGGCAACATTGTTAATCGAAAGTATGACATCGCCCGGTTTGATGCCGCTAAGAGCCGCCTGAAACCCCTCGCGTACTGCAAGCACCGTCGCCCCTTCCTGGCGCCATCCGGCATGAAGGTCTGATCGGGAGGGGACGATGCGAGGTGATGTGGGTGTATTGTAGGTGAGATGAACATGGTTATCGTATAGTTCTTCGAGAGTCTGCTCCAAGATGGAGATGAACCTTCTGCCCTCGCTGGTAGACTCAACCTTCTTTCGATAGTGTTGCCGGACTTTTCCCCAGTCGGTGTCTTTTTCCTCAAAGTAGGCATATTCTGCCGCAAAGGTCCTCCACAGATAATCAAAATCCTCCAGAAAATCAGCCGTCGTAAACGCTTGAGCCTGGCTATCCGTCATACTCAACCTTTTTATCCGATTTCGTCCTAGATTTTGGAGGTAGGTCCTCGTTGGGAGCTATAAAGCCACCGATCCTGCTGAGGGTGCAACCGCCGGCGGCGGCGCGGTGGCCGCCGGCGCATGAAGGGCTGGTCGTCGGCGACGGGTGGCGCCGGTGACGCGGAGAGCCGGTCTAGCCCCACCAAGTGCTCCGGGTCCGGCCACCAGGCATAGCGCTCTAGGTCGAGCACGTAGAGCGGCCCATCTTGCTCGACCTCGACTCCTTCCTGCCGGAGCAGCGTGGCCTGCACGTGGACTTGGCGTTCCGGGTGTCGCGGGCTGATGCCGCCGCCGGCGTTCACCACGCGCTGCCAGGGGACGCCCTGCGGATCGGGACAGTGGCGCAATGCCCCTCCTACGACGCGGGCGGCCCGCGGCGCGCCCAAGGCGAGGGCAATCTCCCCATACGTCATCACCCGGCCGGGTGGAATGCGGCGGACGAGCCAGTAGACTCGTTCAGCGAAGGTCAGGCGCATGGCTCCTGGCCGTTGCGGCGGCAGCCGGCCGTGAGAAAATGCGGCCATCGCCGCGCCGCAGCGAGCGGATACGAGGTTCCGATGCGCGTCTCCGTCAACGCCTTTTTCTTGCAGCAGCCGTACACCGGCAGCGGCCAGTATATCCGCCACCTGCTGCCGGCCCTCACCAGGATAGCGCCAACGCTCGACGTGGTGCCGTTGCTGCCGGCTCCGCGGGCGGCGCGCTGGTCCCTCACCCGTCATTCCCGCGAAAGCGGGAATCCAACCCCTCGCCACCCCCTTCCGACCTACGCCACCCACCACGTTGACTTACCAGGCTGGCTGACCCATGCCGACCTCCGCAAGGTCTGGTGGGAGCAGGTGACCTGGATGCGGGCGAGTCGCGGCCGCGCTGCCGACGTGGCACACGTACCGTACTTCGCGCCGCCGCTCTGGTCGCCGCGGCCGCTCGTCGTCACGATCCACGACCTCATCACCCTGATCTTGCCGGAGTACGTCACGCGGCCGCATGTGCGCCTCTACAACGCACTTATCTCGCTGGCCGCCCGGCGGGCAGCGCAGATCATCGCCGATTCGCAGGCGACCGCGGACGATATTGTGCGGCGGCTCGGCATCGCGTCGCACCGCATCCATGTCGTACCGCTGGCGGCTGCCCCCGGCATGGAGCCGATGGCCGCCGGCACGCAACGGCAGGCGATCTTGCGGCGGTTCGGTCTGGACCAACCCTTCGTCTTCTATATCGGTGGCTTCGATTCGCGCAAGAATGTGCCGGCGCTCCTGCGTGCGTTCTACGCCCTGCCGGCGGAGCTACGCCAGCGCCATGTGCTGGCCATCGCCGGTGCCGCGCCTGGTCTGCACAACCCGCGCCTGTTTCCGCCGCTCCGGCCGCTGGCGGAGGCCCTCGGCTTAGGGAACCGAGTCCGCTTCCTGGGCCGCGTGACGGAAGAGGAAAAACGCGCCCTCTACAGTGCGGCGACGCTCTTTGTCTTCCCATCCCTGTACGAGGGGTTTGGGCTGGATCCACTCGAAGCGATGGCCTGCGGTGCGCCGGTCCTCGCTTCCAATCGCTCGTCGCTCCCGGAAGTGGTGGGCGGCGGCGCGGCCCTCGTGGAGCCGACCGAGCACGCCGCGTTCACGCGCTCGCTCGCGGTGCTGCTAGACTCGCCGCGGCGCCGGGCAGAGCTTAGTAAGCGGGGAAGCAGCGTGGCGGCCACCTTCTCCTGGGATCGCACCGCGACGATGACCCTGGAGGTCTACCGGCAGGCTAGGGCGCGTGACCGGTGATTGGGGGCTGGTGGCCGGTGGCATGGGAGATGGGCAGGTGAGCGTCGCCAACCGAGTAGCACTGGTCACCGGGGGCAGCGTCGGCATCGGCCGGTCCATTGCCCTGGCCTTGGGCCAAGCCGGGGCCGACGTGGCGGTCAACTACCGTACCCATGCTGATGAGGCGGCAGAGGTTGCCGCCGAAATCCGGTCGTTGGGACGACGAGCCATACCGGTCTGCGCCGATGTCCGCGATACGGCGGCCGTCGAGGCCATGGTGACCACGGTCACCGCTACGCTCGGAGAGCTTCACATCCTCGTCAATAATGCCGGTGTGGCCGGGCCGGGGTTGCTGGCGGAGATCGGCGATGATGATTGGGACTTGATCCTCGATGTCAACCTGAAAGGGGCGTTCCTCTGCTGCCGCGCCGCGGTGCCTGGAATCCTGGCCTCCGGTGGCGGCAGCATCATTAATATCGGCTCCAACGCCGGTCGCACGGGAGGCACACCGCATCAAGTCGCCTATGCAGCGTCCAAGGCCGGCCTCGATGGCCTGACCAAGGCGCTTTCCCGCGAGCTGGTACGGCAGGGCGTGCGGGTGAACTGTATTGCGCCGACGACCGTGGGCACGGACATGGTGCTCGGCCGCGCGAGTGCGGAGGAGCTGGCCGAGCGGACGCAGAGCATCCCGCTCGGTCGGTTTGGCGAACCGGAAGAGGTCGCCGCTGCGGTCGTGTTCCTGGCCGACGACAAGGCCGCCGCCGCCATCACCGGACAGACCTTGTACGTGAACGGCGGCGCCTGGATGGGCTAGGCTTGGTGCAGAATGGGGGCTTGGTGCTGCGCCGCGAGTACCCGATCCGCAGCCGCAACGGGTTGAATTCCAGCACTAATCCACTGGCCTTGAACTGATGGCCCGCGTATACTTGCTTGCACGTGAGGCGGCGCACCGGGGATCGCTCCTGGGCAGGTGGCTCTAGGTGAGCGGAAGAACACTGGGGCGTCAGTGCCGGGAAGGAGCGGCGTTCGCGGTCACCTGAGGCAGCTTGTCCGCACCTTGGGAGCCACGGCGCAAATCATGCTAGACAAGGCAATCCCCTTCTTTGCACCAGCTTGGGATCATGGATGACGAGCGGCGGCGGGAGAGGCGGGTGCTGGCGCAGCCGGAGCGCCAATCCGACCGTGCTGAGGCCGAAGAGTTGACGATGGCCCAGCTCCTCGACATGCAGATGCCTGAAATCTCGCAAGTGCGTCGCGGGGCGGTCGTCGAGGGTGAGGTCGTCTACATAGACAGCGATGACGTGCTCGTAGACATCGGCCTCAAGTCGGAGGGCGTGGTCCCGGCACGCGAGCTTGGCAACCCGGCCGAGGACCTCGGCCGCCCGCTGGAGGTCGGCGACCGCATTCTCGTGTCGGTCATCCAGCCGGACGACGAAGGGCCGGCCGTGCTCTCCTACCGCCGGGCGCGCCGCGAGCGGCGCTGGCGGCAGATGGAGGACCTGATTCGGAGCGGGGAAGTCCTTGAGGTACCCGTCGTTGACCACAACCGCGGTGGCGTCGTGGTTGATCTGGGGCTGCGGGGGTTCGTGCCCATTTCCCAGTTGACCAGCCTCCGGCGCGAAGGCGAGAAGACCGAGAGCCGCGAAAAACTGGTCCAGCGGCTGGCTGAGATCGTAGGCTCGAAGATCCACGTCAAGGTGGTCGAGGTTGACCGGCGCCGCAATCGGCTGATCCTATCCGAGCGGCTGGCCGGCCGGGCCCTGCGGGCGCAGCGTCGTGACGAGCTTTTTGGTGAGTTGGAACCCGGCCAAATCCGGGAGGGCACCGTCAGCAATCTAGCGGGTTTCGGCGCGTTCGTTGACTTGGGCGGCGCCGACGGCCTCGCGCACATCTCCGAGTTGTCTTGGGATCATGTCAACCATCCGTCCGATGTGCTCACGCCGGGCCAGCGCGTCTCCGTGTACGTGCTCTCCGTTGACCGCGAGGAGCACAGGATCGCCCTCAGCCTCAAGCGGGTGGAGGAAGACCCGTGGGAGACGGTGGAAGAGCAGTACCCGCCCGGTGAGGACATTACCGGCGTGATCCTGCGGCAGTCGAACTATGGGGTGTTCGTCCAGGTAGATGAGGGAGTCGAGGGGTATCTCCATCCTTCCGACACCGATCCCGCTGATACGGCCTTCCTCGAAGAGGGCCGTACCTTGCCGTTTCGAGTCCTGCACATTGACTATGAGCGGCGGCGCTTGCGTCTGCTGCCGGCCTTCGAGCACCTCGATGAGCAGGGCGAGGTCGTACCCGAGAGTTACGAGGGCGCCTACGCTCCGCCCGATGGGGAAGATGCAGCAGAGCGCCAGGCTGAGGACGACACCCGGAGCAACACTGCGGAGTAGCCCCCGGCCTATGCTATACTTTCGAAAGGCTACGGTTCTCCTCGTAGCCAGTGAGGCGTCAATATGAGTGATCGCTTTGACAAGTTCACCGAGCGGGCCAAGAAAGTGCTCGTTCTCGCACAAGAAGAAGCGCAACGTTTTAACCACAACTACATTGGAACCGAGCACTTATTGCTCGGTTTGGTGCGAGAAGGCGAGGGTGTCGCCGCGAAAGTCCTCAGCAACCTGGGCGTGGAGCTGAATAAAGTCCGGAGCGCCGTAGAGTTCATCATCGGCCGCGGCAACCGCATGGTGATCGGTGATGTCAACCTCACGCCGCGCGCCAAGAAGGTCATCGAGCTTGCCGTTGAGGAAGCACGCCGCCTCAACCACAACTACATTGGCACCGAGCACCTGCTCCTCGGCTTGGTCCGCGAGGGCGAGGGTATCGCTGCCGGCGTCCTGGAGAGTCTCGGCGTCAATCTGGAGAAGGTGCGCACGCAAGTAATCCAGGTGGTTAACCAGAGTGGCAGTGGCTCAAGATCGGAAGGTCGGGGGCGCACAAAAACCCCCACCATTGACCAAATGGGCATTGACCTCACCGCGGCGGCCAGGGAAGATAAGCTCGACCCCGTCGTCGGCCGCTCGGAGGAGATTCAGCGCGTCATTCAGATCCTGAGTCGTCGGACGAAGAACAATCCCGCCCTGATCGGCGATCCGGGCGTCGGCAAGACTGCTATTGCCGAAGGGTTGGCGCAACGGATCGTCGCTGGCGATGTTCCGGAGACCTTGCTCAATAAGCGCCTCCTGACCTTGGACATCGGCGCCTTGGTTGCCGGCACGAAGTACCGCGGCGAGTTCGAGGAGCGCCTGAAGCGGATCATCGAGGAAATCCGCAGTTCGCAGGAATGTGTGCTCTTTATTGATGAGCTACACACCCTCGTCGGCGCTGGCGCCGCTGAGGGCGCGGTAGATGCGGCGAATATCCTCAAGCCGTCCCTGTCTCGTGGCGAGCTGCAGTGCATCGGCGCCACCACGCTGGACGAGTACCGAAAATATATCGAGCGCGATGCCGCCCTCGAACGGCGTTTCCAGCCGGTGCATGTCAAGGAACCGACCATCGAAGAGACCATCGAAATCATCCGGGGCGTGAAAGATCGCTACGAGGACCATCACCGGGTCATCATCACCGACGAAGCGGTGAAGGCGGCGGCAGAGTTGGCCGGGCGCTACGTGACGGATCGCTTCCTGCCCGACAAAGCCATTGACTTGGTGGACGAGTCCGGCTCCCGCGTGCGTATTCAGCAATCCATGGCTCCCCAAGGCTTGCGCGAGACGATGAAGCGCCTCGATGAGCTAATTAGCGAGAAGAACGCTTCCATCGAGAAACAGGACTACGAGCGGGCGAGCGCTCTGCGCGATGAAGAGGCCGCCCTGCGCGAGAAGATTCAGGGATTGGAGCAGAGTCGTAAGGACGAGAGCGAGGAAGAGCGTCCCACAGTTGACGATGAGGTGATCTCGCAGGTCGTCAGTATGTGGACGGGTATTCCCGTGACCCGCATCAAGGAAGAGGAATCCGAGCGCCTGCTCCATATGGAGGAGGCCCTGCACGAGACGGTCGTGAGCCAGGATGAGGCCATCAAGGCCGTATCCCGCGCCGTGCGCCGGGCACGTGCCGGCCTCAAGGACCCGCGGCGGCCCATCGGCTCGTTCATCTTCCTCGGCCCCACGGGCGTCGGCAAGACTTTGCTGGCGCGCGCGCTCGCGACATTTATGTTCGGGAGCGAAGAGGCCATGATCCGCCTCGACATGTCCGAATACATGGAGCGGCACTCGGTCGCCCGCTTGGTCGGCGCACCGCCGGGCTACGTCGGTTACGACGAGGGGGGGCAGTTGACGGAGGCCATCCGGCGCCGTTCCTACGCCGTCATCCTGCTGGACGAAATCGAGAAGGCCCACCCCGAAGTGTTCAACATGCTCCTACAGATCATGGAGGACGGCCGACTCACCGACGGGCGAGGGCGGACGGTAGACTTTCGTAACACGATCCTGATTATGTCCGGCAATGTCGGGGCACAACAGATCAAACGCGAGGCGCAGGTGGGGTTCCGCACCCTTTCCAGCGACGAGCATAACGAGCAGGAAGTCTACGACCGGATGCGCGAGAAGGTGCTGGGTGAGGTCAAGAATACGTTCCGGCCGGAGTTCCTCAATCGTGTGGATATGATTGTGGTGTTCCGTGCGCTCACTCGTCGCAACATCAAATCCATTATTGATATCGAGCTGAAGCGCGTGACGGCACAGCTTCACGAGCAGGAGATCATCCTGGAGCTTACGGACGCGGCGAAGGATTGGCTGGTTGATACAGGCTTCGATCCCGACTTCGGCGCTCGTCCCCTCCGGCGCGTCATCCAGCACAACATCGAAGACGAGCTGGCCGAGGGGCTGCTGGCCGGTCACTTCAAGGCTGGGGATCGCGTCACCGCAGATCACGATGGCGACCAGGGCAAGCTCGTGATGACCGTCGAGTCGGCCGAGCCGGAGCCGGAGCCGGAGCCGGAAGAAATGGCGGCAGCGACCGCCTAGCACGATGAGGCCGAGCGCAGGCCCCTCCCCAGAACGGCGTGCTCCTCACTCGCGGCTTGGCGCCGCCGACCCGCTGCGTGCCGCCGAGGAGGTGGAGTGTGCCCCGTCAACGAAGCCACTTCACCTGCGCTGATTGCGGGGCGACCACGCCGAAGTGGCACGGGCGCTGCCCGGAATGTGGCGCTTGGAACAGCCTCACCGAAGGAGCCGCCCCCGACCGGCCCACGGATCGCTTCCGGCCGCGCTCGTCCGGCCCCGTCCTGCTGGAGGAAATCGAGACCGAGGCGGAAAGCCGCGTCAGCAGCGGTCTCGGTGAGTTCGACCGTGTGCTCGGCGGCGGCATCGTCCCCGGCGAGCTTATCCTGCTGGGCGGCGACCCGGGGATTGGCAAATCCACCCTCTTGCTGCAATTTGCCGCGCGAGTGGCCGCCGAGGCGCCGGTGCTCTATATCTCCGGCGAAGAATCGGCCCGGCAGCTGCGTCTCCGCAGCGACCGGATCAAGGCCAAAGCTCCCTATCTGTATATTCTGACTGAAACGAATCTGCAAGCGGTGCTCCGCGAGGCCGAGCGTCTGCGTCCGCAGGTGATTATCGTCGACTCCATCCAGACGGCCTACCTGGATTCGATTGCCGCTAGCCCGGGGAGCATTACGCAGCTCCGCGAATGCACCCTGCGGCTCATGGACCTGGCCAAGGCGACGGAGATTGCGACGTTTCTCGTCGGGCACGTCACCAAGGATGGCAATATCGCCGGCCCGCGCGTGCTAGAGCACATCGTAGATGCTGTCCTCTACCTGGAGGGCGAGCGCTTTCATGCGTATCGTCTCTTGCGAGCGACGAAAAACCGCTTCGGCTCGACCGACGAGGTCGGCGTATTCGAGATGGCCCCGGCCGGCCTCCGCGAGGTGACCAACCCCTCGGCGGCCTTTCTCGCGCAGCGGGTCGCCTCGGCCTCCGGCTCGGCGGTCGCCGTGCCGCTGGAAGGCAGTCGCGCTCTCCTCGTCGAGGTGCAGGCCCTCGTTGCCACTACGGCCTTTGGGATGCCCCGCCGCACGGTAGTTGGGGTGGACCTCAATCGCCTCCACCTCCTGATCGCCGTCTTGACCAAGCGGCTCGGCCTGGCGCTGGGCAATCAGGACGTGTACGTCAATGCCGTCGGCGGCCTGAAGCTGGCCGAACCGGCGTGCGATCTGGGGCTGGCGGCGGCTATCGCGTCCAGCTATCGTGACAAGATTCTGCCGGCCGACCTCGCCTTCCTGGGCGAAGTAGGCTTGCAGGGCGAGCTGCGACCCGTCAGTCAGATCGAGCGCCGCCTGACGGAAGCGCAACGGATGGGTTTCCGGCGTTGCGTCGTACCTGCCAGCGACGTTCAACGTTTGGGGAGCGGCAACGGGCAGCAGCTCATTGGCGCTACCGGGCTGCGCGACGCCTTCGAGGCGGCCTTTGCCGCGTAGAGTCTAAGCAGGCAAGCAATGTGTGCAGTGAAGCATGCGCCCGACGCGCTGGGCGCTGAGGTGGCGCAGACCAAGGGGGCGGTCGCGGCCATCGTCGTCGGCGCCGGCCAGGGGCGGCGGATGGGCGGGGTGGACAAGACGTTCCTGCCGCTGCTGGGGCGGCCCCTGCTGGCCTATGCGGTGGACGCACTGGCGGCCTGTCCGCAGGTGAGCGAGATTGCGCTGGTCGTGAGCGCGGCACTGGTAGAGCGCTGCCGCCAAGTGGTGCGGGCCGCGGGGTGGCAGAAAGTCTCGGCCATCTGCGCGGGCGGTACGGTGCGCTCCGCCTCCGTGCGGGCCGGCTTGGCGGCCGTCAAAGGCGCCGAATGGGTACTCATCCACGACGCCGCGCGGCCCTTGTTGACGCCGACGTTGGTGGCCTCGGGGCTGGCTGCCGCTGCCGGCGCGGTCGCGGCCATCGCGGCGGTCCCCGTCCGCGATACGCTCAAGCGTGTCCGCCCGGATCATACGGTGGCGCACACGGTTGATCGGAGCCAGCTCTGGGCGGCCCAGACACCGCAGATATTCCGCCGCGCGGCCTTGGTCGCTGCCTTCCGGCGGGCCGGCGCGGCGGCAGATGACTACACGGATGAAGGAGCGCTCCTCGAAAGTCAGGGCGTTGCCGTGCGCCTTTTTCCGGGCGATCCGGCTAACATTAAGGTGACGGTGCCGGCCGACGTGCCGGTCGCGGCGGCACTCTTGACCAGCAGAAACCGCACCACTGACCACGGGCCACTCGCCACGCGCGTGGGCACGGGCTACGACATTCATCGCTTGGTGCCGGGCCGCCAGCTTATTCTCGGTGGCGTAGCCCTGGAGCACCCGGAAGGCAAGGGGCTGGCCGGGCACTCCGATGCCGACGTTGTGACCCACGCCATCATGGATGCCCTGTTGGGCGCGGCGGGCTTGCCCGATATTGGGCAGCTCTTTCCGAATACCGATCCGGCCTACCGGGGAGTATCGAGCCTGGAGCTTTTGCGGACAGTGGCAGACAAGGTACATGCTCAAGGTTGGCGCATTCGGAACCTCGACGCGACGGCGGTGGCGGAAGCGCCACGCCTCGCCGTACACGTGCCGGCGATGGGCCAAGCAATCGCGGCTGCGCTGACGCTGGACACGTCGCAGGTTAACATCAAGGCCACCAGTAACGAAGGGTTGGATGCCGTTGGCCGGGGCGAGGCCATCGCTGCCCATGCAGTAGCGCTCTTGACCGGCGGCCAGGGAGCGATTTCAGCCACCGAGCACACCGAGTAGGGGGCCCCTGGCGGGCACCCCGGTCGTGGGGTGGGGCACCACCAGGGATGCCCCTACGCTCGGTGGCTGAGAGAAGTGAGTAGCTGTGAGCACGAGTGAGCGTGACCATATGGAGCGGCCCAGTCCTGCGGAGACACTGCGCCGCGACCTCGCGGCCATCTTTGCCCGCGATCCCGCGGCGACCTCGTTTACCGAAGTCGTGCTGTCCTATCCGGGCCTCCACGCGATCCTGCTGCATCGCGTGGCGCACTGGCTGTTTCGGCGGCGCGTGCCGGTGCTGCCGCGGGTGCTCTCGCACTTCAATCGTTTCTTGACCGGTATCGAAATCCACCCGGCCGCCGCGATTGGCGCCGGCTTCTTCGTAGACCACGGCATGGGTGTGGTGATCGGGGAGACGGCGGAAGTTGGCGACGACGTGATGCTGTACCAGGGGGTAACATTGGGCGGGACCGGGTTCGAGCGCGGCAAGCGCCACCCTACGCTGGGAAATCGGGTCACGGTCGGTGTCGGTGCGAAGATACTGGGCGCCGTGACCGTGGGCGATGGCGCAATCATCGGCGCCGGGGCCGTCGTGCTCCGCGATGTGCCGGCACATACGACTGTGGTCGGCATTCCCGGTCGCGTTGTAGCCGTGCGTGACCCCGAACGCGGCAGTTCCGAGCGAGTCATGAACCTGACACGCCCGTCTGCACCACCATACCCACCATCGGATTGTGCAGACGGGCGACGTCACCGGCCCGATCCCCAATTGGAGATCATCCGCTGTCTCAACAACAAGGTGCAGGAACTGGAGACACGCCTCGCGCGGCTCGAAGCGGCCGCTCGGTCTACACAAGCCGATGACATGCTCTGCCTCGGGACGCTCCACGATCCGGCCGCGCTTGCCGACCAGAAGCTAAAAGCCTCCAAAGTGGAGGCGGCCAACGGCTGCGGTGGAGGGCACTCGTGAACCTGGCGCTCTACGACACCCGGCAGCGGCGCAAGGTGCTGTTCGCGCCGCGGTCTACCCCGGCGACGATGTACCTGTGCGGCATGACGCCCAAGGCGCCGCCGCATGTGGGGCACGCCCGGCTGTTCGTCGTCGCCGACGTGTTCCGGCGCTACCTCGCCTGGCGGGACATTCCGCTGACCTACGTCCAAAACTTCACCGATGTAGACGACAAGATCATTGAGCGCGCCCACGCGGGCGGCGAGGGGCCGCTGGCCTATGCCCAGCGCATGACCGCTGCGTATTTCGAGGTCATGGACGCGCTGAACGTCCAGCCGGCTGACCACTATCCGCGCGTGACCGAGCACATGGCGGCCATTATCCGCGTCATCAGCGGCTTGGTCGAGCGCGAGGCCGCCTATGCCGTAGGCGGGGATGTCTACTTTGCCGTTGACGCCTTTCCGGCATATGGACAGCTCTCCGGCCGCGTAGAGGAAGGCGTCGAAGCCGGGCGGCGGGTCGAGGTTGACGCTCAAAAACGGAATCCACGCGACTTTGCGCTGTGGAAAGCAGCGGCAGCGGGCGAGCCAGCTTGGGACAGCCCTTGGGGACCAGGACGCCCCGGTTGGCACATCGAATGTACGAGCATGGTGTTCGAGCTGCTCGGCCCGCAAATTGACCTGCACGCCGGCGGCGCTGATCTCATCTTTCCGCACCACGAGAACGAAATCGCGCAGAGCGAAGCCTACAGCGGGCAGGCGCCGTTCGCGCATCACTGGCTGCACATCGGGCTGCTGATGGCCGGCAGCGAGAAGATGGCCCATTCGCTGAACAATTACACGACCGTCGCCAGTCTCTTGGAGCACTACCCGGCCGAGGCGCTACGTCTGTATCTGCTCTCCGTTCATTACCGCTCGCCCATGACCTTTGCGCCGGAGCATATCGCAGCCCAGGGCCGGGGACTGGATCGGCTCGCCTCCGCAATTCAACGAGAATCGGCCGATTCAGCGGCCGGTGATGCCGCGGAGGTGGATGCCGTAGCCGCCAGAAGCCGCCGGCGCTTTATGCGCGCCATGGACGATGATCTCAATACCGCCGCAGCGCTCGGCGTGCTCTACGACCTGGCCCGGGAGATCAATCGCGCGGCCGATGACGACGCCGGGACTGCGCCATCTGAGCATGCTGGCTCGCTGGGCCAGGCTCAGGAGACGCTCAAAGAGTTGGCCGGTGTGCTCGGTGTGGACCTCGCGGCGGTAGTTGCGCGGCTGGATAGCCGGCAGGTCGGCGCGGCCGAGCCATTCCTGAACCTGCTGCTCGACATACGCCGGTCGCTCCGCGGCGAGGGCCTCTATGCGCTGGCCGACATGATCCGTGATCGGTTGGCTGCGGCCGGAATCACGCTCGAAGATCGGGCCGACCGTACCGCTTGGCGCCGGAGTGACCAGCGGGCGGAGCTGGCAGCGCCCCCCTTGATCGGTCTCCTGGTAGAGGTCCGGCAGCGCCTCCGCACGGAGCGTCACTTTGCGCTGGCCGATGCGGTCCGTGATCACCTTGCCGGCTTGGACATCGCCATCGAAGACCGTCCCGACGGCTCGCACTGGCGACGACGTTGATCTCTCCACGGCCGCAGCGCCGCGCCCGCAGGACGGGACCGACGGGGCCGGCGGCGGCCCCGGCTGCTCCCTCGGAGGTGGACTGGCGTTGGGGCATCCATCCCGTCCAGGAAGCCATCCGCGCCGGCCGCGCGACCCGGGTGTGGCTGGCGGGTGAGCCGCCCGGTCGCGGCCGCCTCGCCACCCTCGGCCAACAGGCCGCGCAAGCGGAGGTGCCGGTGACTTGGGTGACGCGGGAAGCGGTGGCCCAGCTTGCACCGGGCCGGCGGCACCAAGATGCCGTTGCGCGAGTGGCGCCGCTCCCCGCGATCACCGTGAGCGAGCTAGTGCAGACGGCGCAGCATGCTGGCCATGACCCGCTGCTGCTCGTGCTGGACCAGGTGCAGGACCCCCAGAATGTCGGAGCGATCCTGCGAACGGCCGACGCTGTCGCCGTTGACGGCGTGGTGGTGCCGGAACGTCGCGCCGCCCCCCTCGGCGGTACGGTCAGCCGGGCTTCGGCCGGAGCGCTGGAGCATCTCACCTTCGCGCCAGCCACGAATATCGCCGCGGCCTTGGACCAACTGAAAGCACTCGGTTTCTGGATCTATGGCCTTGATCCGCGTGGGCCGACTACCTACGATGCAGCCGATTACCGGCGCCCGGTCGCGCTGGTGGTGGGATCGGAGGGGCCGGGCCTCCGTCGCCTCGTGGCCGCCAAGTGCGATATGCTTTTAAGACTGCCGCTCTTGGGGCACGTGGAATCGCTCAATGTGGCCGTGGCGACCTCAGTCTGCCTCTATCATGCAACGTATCGTCGCCAACAGGACGGCAGGGAGGCACACCACCGGACCGCAGACCGTGTAGGGAGAGCGTGATGGGGAGTTCTAGGCAGCTGCTGGTGCTCACCGCCGATCAGAAGCAGTTCTTCACCGACCAGGGGTACCTGGCAATCGAGAGCCTGTACTCGCCGAGCGAGATGGATGAGATGCGCCGTGAGTTTCACGACCTCATCGCGCACACCGAGCACCGCCCCAAGGCCATGTCCTATGACTTCATGGAGCCGGCGCCGGGCTATCCGATTGACCCCTACAACCCGAACAATGTGCGAGGCATCATGGATCAGCCGCTCGCCAACGAGTACTGGTTCAATAACATCACCGATCCCCGCATCGTCAATGTGTTCATTGACCTCTTCGGACCGGATATTGACTTCCACAATGGCAAGGTGCGGAACAATCCTCCCGGTTTCACCAATAAGCAGGGCTGGCACCAGGACTGGCCCTACGAGCGCCACAGTACGTCCGACCTGGCAGCGGCCATCATCTATCTCGACGAGACGGGTGTTGACGCCGGGTCCACGACCGTCCTGCCCGGCAGCCACAAGCGGGGTGAGTGGCCCACGCGCGATGGGCGCACGGTGGCCGCCGACCAGGTTGAGGGCTATGAAGCCGTACCCATGCTCGCAAATCCCGGCGACGTGCTGTTTATCCACGTGATGGCGCTCCATACGGCCGGCCATAACTACACCAACCGGTCCAGACACAAGATCATCAACGAGTACAAGACCAGGGACGCGATAGACCGCTGGGGCAACCGCTGCGCTTTCGCCGGCCTGCCGCTCGCCCGCAATGGTAAAGTGCTCATTCCCCAGATCCGATAGCCCGCCGCAAGGAGACTCAAGATGGCGACCGCCACCATCTCGCCGCTGCGCCAGCGTCTTGCCGCGCTCTTGCGTCGCGGCGTGGCAGCCGCCCAGGCAGCGGGGACGCTGCCGGCGGTCGCGCTGCCCGACTTCACCGTCGAGCAACCCCAGCGGCCGGAGCACGGCGACTATGCGACCAATCTGGCGATGCGGCTCGCGCGCGCCGCGCGCATGGCGCCGCGCCAAATTGCTACCGCTATCGTGGAGGCGCTGCCGCCGGACGAGATGGTCGCCGGGGCGGACATCGCGGGTGCCGGGTTCATCAACTTCCGGCTGCATCCGACCTGGCTAGCGGCTCAGACTGCGGCCATCATCGAGGCCGGTGCCAGGTTCGGCCGCACCGACACACGGGCGGGGGAGCGGATCCAAGTCGAGTTCGTCAGCGCTAACCCCACCGGCCCGCTGCACGCCGGCAGCGGTCGCGCCGCGGCGCTTGGTGACGCCTTGGCCAACCTGCTGGCGGCCGCCGGTGCGGAGGTCCAGCGCGAATACTATGTCAACGACGCCGGCAGCCGGATGGAAGCCTTCGGGCAGAGTGTCTATGCTCGCTACGCACAACGCTTCGGAGGCGATGCTGAGGTGCCGGCGGATGGCTACCACGGCGACTATGTGCGAGACGAGGCCGTCGCACTCGCAGGTACGTTGGACGATGCCTTGCTGTCCAAGGACGCTGACGCAGCGGCCGCCGAGCTAGGGCGCTTGGCGATGGAGCGTATGACTGCCGGCCACCGCGCCGACATGGATGCGCTGGGCGTCACGTTCGACGTATGGTTCCACGAGCAGACGCTCTTCGACCGGGGCGAGGTAACGAGCACCCTCGACCTGCTCCGCGCACGGGGCTACGTCGCCGAGCGCGAGGGAGCCGTGTGGTTTACGTCGTCCGCACTCGGCGACGACAAGGACAATGTGCTCGTCCGTAGCACGGGAGTACCAGGCTACCTCGTCTCCGATATTGCCTACCACCGCGACAAGTTCTTCACGCGCCACCTCGATACGGTCATTGACATCTGGGGCGCAGATCATCAGGGGCACGTACCCCGGATGAGAGCAGCGGCCGAAGCGCTAGGTCTGGAGCCGTCGCGCCTGGTCATCATCGTGCATCAGATGGTGACGCTCAAGCGCGGGGACGAGCTTGTGCGCTTGTCCAAGCGGACCGGCGACATCGTGCCGCTGTCGGAGGTCATCCAGGAGGTCGGCGCCGACGCCTGCCGCTACTTCTTCCTCGCCCGCTCGCCGGACAGCCATATGGACTTCGACCTGGAGCTGGCGGCGCGACAATCGGCTGAGAACCCGGTGTATTACATCCAATACTCGCACGCCAGGCTGGCCGGCATTCGGCGGCACGCAGCGCGACTCGGGTTTACGGAAGACCCCGGCGGGTCGGGCAAACCGGCGTCGCCGGGGGCCGACCTGGCACTTTTGACAGCCGCACCCGAGCAGCAATTGATGCGGTGGCTCTGGCGCTATCCGGAGGTGGTCGAGGATGCCGGGCGCCAGCTCCAGCCCCATCATCTCGCGCACTTCGCGCTCGACTTTGCTCGCCAGCTCCACACGTTCTACGAGCAATGCCGGGTAGTGGACGAGGCCCAGCCGGAGCTAACGCGAGCGCGACTGCTGCTCGTCGAGGCCACGCGCATTGTCTTGGCCAACACCCTGGCCCTCATGGGGATCGCCGCCCCGGAGCACATGAGCCGCGCTGATGAGTAGGACCTAACCCCCGGCCCCTTCCCTCGCCGGGAAGGGGAGTCCGCGCGGCGACCGGCCGCCGCTGCCCTCCGGGGAAAGCGGGCCGCACGGCGACTTTTAGCCCCTTCCCTTCAGGGAGGGGGTTGGGGGTAGGTGTGCTCATCCACCCGAAAACCTACCCTTGTCAGCCTCCTCCCCTGGCTGGTCGCTCCTAGCGATGACGTACACTTGTAGGAAAACGGTTGATGGTCCCGCGGCGCTCCTAGAGAGCGCTAACCTACACAGAGCAAGCCGCACGGGAGCAATTCATTGAGTAACGATATAGCACCGGACGAGCAGTACGAACACCTGGAGTGGCGGCCGCACCGCTGGCGCAAGCAGCTGTCCCTCAAAGGCCGCAAGATGACGGTGGGGCAGTTCGTCTACGCGATGCGCGCCGCGGGCTGGGATGTGGCTGAGGGAGCACGGCAATACCATCTCCCCTTGGCCACAGCGCAAGAAGCGGTCGCCTACTACCAGCGGCACAGGGGCCTCGTTGACGGAGAAGCCGCCGAGGAGACCCGGCGGCTCACCGCAAAGGGCGTGCTGCATGACCTTGTGCCTTTACCTCGATGACTCCGTTGATAGCGGCGAATACCGGCTGCGACTCGCTGCTGCCGGACATGAGGTGGTCAGTCCGCGTGACGTAGGTATGGTCGGTAAAGATGATCGGCTGCACCTTGAATATGCAGCTCGTCACGGATTGGCATTACTCACCTACGATGCGGACGACTTCGAAGAACTACACCTCGCTGGCGAGCAGCACAGCGGCGTCTTGGTCGTCTACTTCGACAACAACCGGCGGCGCGACATGCGTCCATCCGAGGTAGTGCGAGCTATTGAGTGGTTGGAAGCCTCCGGCCTACCTATTGCCGGCGAGTTGCACGTCTTGAACCATTGGCGCTCGTAGCCCAAAGGGAGCCGGCGGGTGAGGCGCGGTCAGGGCAGTCACCGAGAGGAGAGAGACAATGAGTAAGGGTGGGCGTATCCGCGTTGGGGTCATCGGCTGCGGGAGTATTGCTCAGATTATGCACCTCCCGTATCTCCGCGAGCTAGACGACCGCTTCGCCATCACGGCCCTCTGCGACGTGTCGCCGGGCACGCTGGCTACGGTGGCGGCGCAGTATGGCGTACCTGACGAGCACTGCTTCACAGACTATCACGACCTTTGCGCCAGCCCGGCGATAGATGCCGTCCTCATCTGCTCCAGCGGCTCGCACGTGCCACCGGCGCTCGCGGCCTTGGCTGCCGACAAGCACGCGCTCGTAGAGAAGCCGCTCTGCTACACCCGACGCGAGGCGCAAGCGTTCGTTACCGCGGCCCAGGCTGCCCGTGACCGCAGCGGCACTGTGACCCAGCTCGCGTATATGAAACGGTACGACCCCGGCTATCAGTACGGACAACGCCGCGTGCGAGCGATGCAAGCTGCCGGCAGCCTATTTTTCGTTGACGCGCGGCACATGCACCCCAGCAACGACCTCTATACGGCGCACCATCCGGTCCATCGGGCGCCCGACGTACCCGCCGCGGTCCGCGCAGCGGGCCAGCGAGAGCACGAAGCCGCGTTGACCGAATCGCTTGGCGCGGAGGCGACGGCCGCGCAGCGGGGTGCTTTCGGAACACTGATGGGATCGAGCATCCACGACATCTACTCTTTGCGCGGGCTGCTCGGCTGTCCCGAGGCCATCCTGGCCATTGAGGTGTGGGGCCACAACATTGCGGCGCTGCTGCGCTATCCCCATGGCGTGCGCGTGAGCTACACCTGGGCCGATCTGGGCCAGCTGCGGGAGTTTCGTCAGGAGTTCGCGTGCTACGGCGCCGACGAGCGGGTGACGATCACGTTTCCCTCGCCGTTTCTGCGGTCCGCTCCCACTATCGTCACGCTACAAGCGATGAAAGAGAGCCAGGACGGACCGGTCCACACGGAAACGCGCGTCACCGCCTCCTACGAAGAGGCGTTCAAGCGGGAGTGGCTACACTTCCACGAGTGCATCACGCAGGGCCGCCCACCACGCACCGGCGCTGAAGCTGCCCAGCACGACACCGAGTTCATCATCGAGCTAGCGCGTGCGATCCGCTCGTGACATTTCCCCGTCATTGCTCTGAAAATAACACCCATCCGCCACGCCCGCCCCATCCGTCATTCCCGCGAAAGCGGGAATCCAGGGTCATTCCTCGCCGCGAATATCTTCACACCGCCAGGGGCGACCGGCGCAGTGATGAAGAGACTCGGATGTGCTGCAATATAGCCCTCGACCTCGGCGGCATCGAGTCTTGCGGCCAGAGCGATGTCATGCGCCGTCTGCCACTTGCGACCCGTCCAGTCGAACGTGTCGAGAATCCTCTGTGATAAGTCGCTGATTACGGTAGACATAGCCACTACTCCCCGGACTGAGGATCGGTTCCTGGTTGCTGCTCAGGCTGGTCCTCCATAAGCGCGTGCGGCCGCCGTGTCAGTCGTCGAAGAGGCGCTTGACCAGATTGAGGAATTCGCCGCGGATTTGGGCACGATTGGCGACGGTCGCAACGTAGACGATGGGATCGTAGTCGTCGAGGCCGGACGTGACGGTCAGGTCGGCGGTCGTTTGCCCCTGGTCCCGCAGCCAGTGCAGCGCCCGGCTGAGGAGGGCAGAGGCAAGCCCCTTGCCTCCGAAGTCCCGCAGCACCAGCACGCCCCAGTCGAAGGCATCCTCGCCACCAGTCGGAACCTTCGCGTCGCACAGCGCCACCGGGCGCCCATCGTGATAGGCGACGAAGTACGTCTGTTTGGGTTCGCCCGGCCCGTTCGCTCTGCCGATGGCTGCCTCGACCGCCGCGCGAACACGCACCTCGGTACGCTCGGCAAAGCCGGGGAGGTCTGCCGGCTGAAGCTCTACCCGATACCATTTCCGGTCCTTACGCGGGTCCTTCCACCACGTCCAGTAGGGCTGATACGAGTTAAGGACGAGACGGCCGACCTCTACCGGGTCCGGGTGCGGTGTCTGGACGATCCGCACGTGGTCCGGCAGCGGAACGTCTGCCAGGTTCGTGAGGTCCCAGCCCAGCACGACGGTCCGCCGCGAGGACCAGTAGCCCAGGTTGTAGAATGGCAGCGCCAGGCCCTGCCCATCGAGGATGAGGGCATCAATCTTGGTGACCTCGTGTGTGCGGAGCCGCTGCTCCGCCGCCTCGATCAAACGCTCGGCGAGGCCAGCGGTACCCTCTTGGCCGGCTTCGACCGTGAGGTCGGTAATGAGGCCGTGGCGTAGCTCGGGGTCGTCCCGTTGCGCGTGCCGCACTGCCCCGACGATCTCCTCGCGACGGCGGGCCACCAGCAGCTCACTGGGACCGTACCACAGCAAGTTCAACTCGCGGCGCACCCCCAGCAAACGCTCCGGCACCGTAGCAAGTGGCTCGATGATCGTGTCTTGGCTTGAGGTCTCACTCATCGCGTCGCTTCCCAGCCTCTCGATACTCTGCAAGCGCGATTATACCAGGCTTGTTGAAGCCTTCCTCACGCGACAGAGCTACTTTTTTCCGACAACTGCGTGTTAGATGGCAGAGTACGTTCCCTCACCTCACTTTGTAGTGGGGCAACGAGCGCCAACGGATCGTAGTTGACGCCCTATTGCGCCGGGAGTAGGATGCTTTGCAGCGTGCTGCCCGTACTCCCGTTGCGGCCGCACCGGCTGCGCCACCCGGGACGAGCGTCGCCGGATCGCGCCGGGCCAGGGCGCAGGCGCTCACCTTAGCTTTGTGAAACCGCAAGCACAGGAGGCGTGACGATGGGACGACCCGTGACTCTCTTCACCGGCCAGTGGGCCGACCTCCCGCTGACCACGCTGGCCGAGAAGGCCGCCGGCTGGGGCTACCAGGGCCTGGAGCTGGCCTGTTGGGGCGACCACTTCGATGTCGAGCAAGCCGCCGCCGATCCGGCCTACTGCGCCGGGCAGAAGGCCATCCTGGCGGAGCATGGCCTCGACGTGTGGTCCATCTCCATGCATCTGCAAGGCCAGCTTGTCCTGGACCCGAATGATGCCCGCAGCAACGGCTTTGCCCCCGATGAGCTGGCCGATCAGCCGGAGCAAATCCGCGAGTGGGGTATCCGGCAGATGATGGCCGGCCCCCAAGCCGCCAAGAACCTCGGCGTGCAAGTCATCAACGGGTTCACCGGCTCTTCGATCTGGCACCTGATCTACTCGTTTCCCCCGACCGAACCGCAGTTGATCGAAGACGGGTTCCGGCTCTTCGCCGAGCGTTGGAATCCCATCATGGACGAGTTCGGCAAGCATAACATGCGCTTCGCCTTGGAGGTCCATCCCACGGAGATCGCCTTCGACCTCTACTCGGCCGAGCGTGCCCTGGAAGCGCTCGGCCACCGCCCGGAGTTCGGCTTCAATCTCGATCCCAGCCACCTCATCTGGCAGGGGGTAGACCCCGCCACCTTCGCCCGCCACTTCGCCGACCGCATCTATCACGTCCACGTCAAGGACGCCAAGATCAACCGCGACGGCAAAGCCGGCATCATCTCCAGCTACCTGCCGTTCGGGGACCACCGACGCGGCTGGGACTTCGTCTCGCCAGGACATGGGGACATCAACTTCGACAACTTCATCCGGGCACTGAACGACATTGGCTACCAAGGGCCGCTCTCGGTGGAGTGGGAAGACTCGGGCATGGATCGGGAGTGGGGGGCGGCGGAGGCGGCGCAGTTCGTGAAGCGGATTGACTTCGCGCCGAGCGCCGTGGCCTTCGACGCCGCGTTTGGTGATGAGTAAGTGCGGCTCGGTGGGGGTAGGCCCCCCTATGGTCCCCCCGCTCCGCCGGGGGACGGCAGAGGAGGAGCGCGATGGCTAAGGAGCAGGTGGGCTTTGTGACGATGGGCACGGCTGCCGGGGCGGGCGACGCCCCGACGATTGGCGTTGGGATGCTCGGCTACTCGTTCATGGGCAAGGCGCACTCCAACGGCTTCCGTAAGCTGCCGTATATGGCGTGGCCGCCGCCGGCCGTGCCGGAACTGGTCGCCATCTGTGGGCGCAACGAGACGGCGGTGCAGGCGGCAGCGCAGCGTTTCGGATACGCCGGTTATTACACCGACTGGCGCGAGATGCTCAAGGACGACCGCATCCAGCTCTTCGACAATGGCGGGCCAAACCACGTGCATGCCGAGCCGTGCATCGCAGCAGCCGAAGCCGGGAAGCACATCCTTTGCGAGAAGCCGCTGGCGCGTACCGGCGCCGAGGCCAAGCAGATGCTCGACGCCGTACACAAGGCCGGCGTGAAGCACCTCTGCGCCTTCAACTATCGGTTCGTGCCGGCCATCCGCCAGGCCCGCCTGCTTATTGAGCGTGGTCTGTTGGGCCGCATCTATCACTTCCGCGCCCGCTACCTCCAGGAGTGGGGCGCAGACCCGACGGTGGCCCAATGGCGCTACCACGCTGACCTCGCCGGCAGCGGCGCCCTCGGCGACCTCGGCGCGCACATCATTGACCTGGGCCGCTTTCTGGTGGGCGAGCCAAAGCGCGTGATGGCGCTCGCGGCAACGTTTATCGGCGAGCGCGATGATCCTGACGACAGCGGCGGCCGGCGGCAAGTGGATGTGGACGATGCCTTTGCAGCCGCTGTCGAGTTCGAGAACGGGGCAGTCGGCACGCTCGAAGCGAGTCGTTTCGCTACCGGCCGTAAGAACCTCAATACGTTCGAGATCAACGGGGAGAAAGGCTCGATCTCGTTTAATCTTGAGCGGCTGAACGAGCTGGACGTACATCTGCCCAACGCCGATCCGGCCGATGCGCAGGGCTTCCGGAACGTGCTAGTTACCGAGGCCAACCATCCCTTCTATGAGTGGTGGTGGCCGCAGGGACACATCATCGGCTGGGAGCACACGTTCGTCCACGAAATCGCTCATCTACTGGACGCCATTGTCAATGACAAAGACGTGGCGCCGTATGGGGCGACGTTCGAGGATGGCTACAGGAACGCCGTGATCTGCGATGCGATCTTGCAGTCGGCCCGCGAGAGGACGAGCGTAGACATCCACTACTAGCGCGCCGCTATCCGGTTCACGGTATCGTTGCACTACTGTCTGGCGGGCCAAAGCTGCTTCTGAGCACGCTCAGTACAAGCAGCTTTGGGTCTGCTACTCTCACCTGAGGAGGAGCACATGGCTGTCTTTCTGCACACGCGCATCCGCGTCAGCGACCTGGATCGTTCGGTCCGGTTCTACTGCGATCATCTCGGCTTCCGGGTGAAGAGCCGGAGTGAGCGCTCGCCGCAAGGCAACCAAGTGGTCCATCTGGAGCTACCGGGCAACGCGCCGACCCTGGAGCTGACCTACTCCGCCGACTACAACCTCAACGTACCCGAAGACCTAATGCACTTAGCCATCGGCGTCCCCGACCTGACGGCGAAGTGCGCTGACCTCGAAAAGAACGGCCTGGAGATCTGGCCCGACGGCTGGCGTGAGACCTTCGCCACCGGTCACAAGATGGCCTTCATAGACGACCCGGACGGCTACGAGATCGAGCTACTCGAACGCCAGGACGCCTAGTCAGTAGCTAGTGGAGAGTGGTCAGTGGAGAGGGGACGTGGTGTGCTTGTTCCCTCTCCCGCAACCCCTCTCCCAGGGCTGACTGGGGTAGGTACGGCCCGGTGCCAGGACTCCCCTTCCCTGGAGGGAAGGGGACAGGGGTTAGGTCCACACCCCGGTCAGGCCGCCGGTGCGGCGAGCGGTGGCTCGCGTGTCTCAGGAGAGCGGGCAGCGGCTTCCACTGAGTCCGTCTGATCCAGAAGGAACGTGACAAATCGCGCTCGTAGCGCCGACCAAGTGCGGTGCCGCAGCTGCGGATCACCTTGCTCCAATGCCCGCAGCTCCGCCTCCGTGGGGAGGTGCGGCGGACGTGGCACCGTCGCTGCATGGACAGAATCGAACTGTGAGCTTGTAGGCACATTCATAGCGGCGATCATGTGAGCGGCGGCTTTGCACAGCGCGGCCAAAGGGGTGGTCGCGCCCTGCCAGTGAAGTGGTAACGGGTCAGGATCGTCCCGGTTGTGTAGCTCTTGGCAGATTGCGGCCTCAGCCTCTCCCTGCCAGGCGGCGGCTGGTCGGAATACGGGCTTGATCCCAGCGCGTCAGGGCGTAGAGCGCACTGGCGATCACGCCGAGCGCAGCGGTCCGGCGCCAGTAGCGCAGTTCATCAATGACGACAATGACGACTTCGCGCCGGCTGCGAGTCGCAGCGTCGGGCGGCCCATCACCGGTCGGCTCGCCGGGTGGGGCTGGCTCAGGCGGGGAGCTTGTCGTAGCAGGAGCGTCGGCTCCAGGGAGCGGCTGCGCTTCTCCGGAAGTAGGAGGCGCGGCCATGTCGTCTGCCGGGGACGTGGCGCCACCGGCATCACTGTGCGGATCAGGAGGTTGCATTGACACGTTTCTACACCGGGGATAGTGGCTAGGCTCTGTTGACATTTCCCCTTCATTCCCCTGTCACTCCGGCGAAAGCCGGAATCCAGCGGCCGGGGGCTGGCCCCTCTATGGCCCCCCGCTCCGCAGGGGGCCATGGATTCCCGCTTTCGTGCCAATGACGAAAGGCGGTTGGTGGGTCATTGCCCCCGTGGCGTGGGTCAGCCGGCCTCGGCAGCCGGTCACGCGGCAGCACGCTGGCGGGCCAGCTCTACTAGCGTGCGGACCCCATAGCCGGTGCCCCCTTTGGGCATGTACGGTCCCTCTTCGCCGCCCATCGCCGGGCCAGCGATGTCGAGGTGCAGCCAAGGGACATCCTTGGCAAAGCGCTTGATGAACATGGCGCCGGTGATGGCGCCGCCAAAGCGGCCACCGACGTTCTTCATGTCCGCTACGTTGCTCTTCAACTCCTTCTTGTAGACATCATCCCAGACGGGCAGCTCCCAGGCCAGCTCACCAACCGCCTCCGCAGCGCCCCGGACCTCGGCGGCCAAGTCGGCATTATTGCTCATGAAGCCGGCCACCCGGCCGCCGAGCGCCACCAAGCAGGCGCCGGTGAGCGTGGCGAGGTCCACGATGCTCGCGGGGGTATAGCGCTGGGCGTAGGCGATCCCGTCGGCCAGGATGAGCCGCCCCTCCGCGTCGGTGTTGATGACCTCGATGGTCGTCCCGTCCAGCGCCCGCAGGATGTCGCCGGGCCGGATGGCCTGCCCCCCGGGCATGTTCTCGGTCGCCGGGACCAAGCCGATGACCCGCAGCGGCAAGCCCAGGCGGCCGATGGCACTCATAGCGCCAAGCACCGCCGCGCCCCCGGCCATGTCCATCTTCATTTCCTCCATCCCGGCAGAAGGCTTGATGGAGGTGCCGCCGGTATCGAAGGTCACGCCTTTCCCCACCAGGACGAGCGGCGCTTGCTCGGCGGTGCCCTCCGGCTCGTGCTCGACGACAATGAACGCCGGCGGCTCGCGCGATCCGCGCGCTACCCCCAGCAGCGCGCCCATCCCCTCGGCCTCGATAGCGTCGCGGTCGAGCACGGTGCAGCGCAGGCCGGCCGCGCCTGCCATCGCCGTCGCCGCCTCAGCGAGCGCGCGCGGCGGCAGGTCGTTCCCCGGCCGATTGACCAAATCACGGGTCCAGCGCACGGCGTTGGCGACGGTCTCGCCCTGACTCAGCCCCTCTTGCAGCACACTGAGCTTGGACTCGTCGAACTCGACCACCGTCAGGCGCTCGACATCGCGGTCGGCCTCCCCCGCCTCATCATTCGTGCTTTGGAACTCCCGGAACCGATAGAGGCCGAGCAGCGATCCCTCGGCCACGGCCTGCGCCGCATCGCGGGCCGCCAAGTCACCGATTCCCGCCCCGTGGACGATAGTCGCCACGTGCCGTGCGCCGAGGTCGCGCGCCCGCTTGGCGGCAGTGGCCGCAACCTGACGCACGTGATCGAGCTTGAAGTCGTCTTGCTTGCCCAGCCCGACGACCAGCACCCGCTGGGCCGGCAAAGCGTCCGGCAGCGATTGGGCAAAGGGACCTCCACCTCCGGCGGGGAGGTCAGTTGGGTCGGAACGAGGTGGATACAGGACGAGCACCTCGTTGAGCTTGCCCTTGAAGTCACCCGCCGCGATCACCTGGGAGATCATCCCGCCCAGGCGCTGATCTACGGCGCCGGTGGCTCCGCCGGGCGCGGTGACGCCCTCGAACAGATTGACGACAATCGCATCGGCCGCCGTCTCGTCAATGCGTCCGGCGACTAGCTCCAGTTCCATCCGCTACTCCTCTCGACAGCTTGGTAGCACGCTGCATGTACGCCTCATCCCCCGGCTGCCTTCACCCTGGCCCTCTCCCTGGGAGAGAAGGCGCGACCACCTGGGCGCGATGAACCACGCCCCTACACAAAAAACTACCCTTGTCAGGGGAGTGAGGCCGGGGTTGCGTCAGGCTGTACCAACTCGCCGAGTATAGCACCCGGAGCCGCCAGCGCCTCCGAGTGCGCGTCCCGCTCCTGGCCCTCCCCCGTCATTCCCGCGAAAGCGGGAATCCACGTCCCCCTGCGAAGCGGGGGACCATAGGGGGGCCTGTACCCTACCGGCCGAGTATGAAACCGATGATGGCGCCGGCGGCGATCAGCCAGAGCGTATCTATCTTGAAGCGTGCCAAGGCTAATGCGGCCACCGCACAGACCGCGATGGCCCAGGGGGTGGTCAGGGCCACGGCGGCCAGCGGCACCGACGCCGCGGCGATGGCCCCAACGACGGCTGCGCTCACGCCCTTGAGAAACGCGCGGGCGTAGGCGTTGTGCTGGATGCGGGCCAAGAACGGGCCGGTGCCGAACAATACGAATACGAACGACGGCAGGAAGACCGCGACCGTTGCGACCACTGCTCCCGTCCAGCTCGCCGCCATGAATCCGACGAACGTCGCCGTGGTCACGATTGGGCCGGGCGTCGTCTGGCCGAGCGCTACCCCATCGAGGAACTGCTGGTGCGTCAGCCAAGCGAACTGCTCTACGGCGTCGCCCTCGATCAACGGGATCAGCACGTAGCCGCCGCCGAAGAGCAGTGCGCCGGCCTTCAGGAAGACCCAGATCAGAGCGGGTAGGGCGCTGAGGTTGGCGGTCCAGGAGGTCGTCGGAGCTTGGAGCAGCAGCAGCCCCGCGGCCGCAGCCGGCGAGCGCGGGAACCATGGGAACCGCCCGCCGGGGGGGCCGTAGAGCCAGATGCCGAGCAGGCCGGCGACGAGCAGGGCGACCAATTCGCCCCCCCGTACTGCCAGCGTCAGCCCCATGCTCGCCAAGCCGATCAGGAGCAGGCGCCAGTCCGTGATGCCCGTGACGGCCAGCCGGTAGGCGGCGATGACGATAATCGCCACGACGACCGGCTTCAGGCCCGCAAATACCGCCCCAACTTCCGGGATAGTGCCGTAGGACCGGTAGGCCCAGGAGAGCGCCAGCAGCATGACAAAGGCCGGCAGGATGAACGCCAAGCCGGCGATGAAGCCGCCGAATCGTCCGGCACGCAGGTAGCCGAGGTGAATGGCCATCTCGGTCGAGTTGGGGCCGGGGATGAGGTTGGTCGCCGCGAGGGCGTCCAGAAAGTGCTGCCGGTCTATCCATTTGCGCCGGCGCACGGCCTCTTCTTCCATGAGCGCGATGTGGGCCGTCGGGCCGCCAAAGCCGATCACGCCCAGCTTGAAGAAGAGGCCGGCCACCTCGGCCAGGGAGCCGCCGGATCGCTCCTGCTCTGTGCTCATTCGCTTCCTGCCCTCCGCTCGTCAGGTCTGCACCACGTATACCATCTCCATCGGCAAGCCGTTGCTGTCTGTTGGGGGGCACTCCGGGAGAGTCTGGAGCTTATCCGGCCAGCCTAGCTTGGCCGTGACCGCCGCCGCGAGCGCGTCGAGGATGTCGTCCCTGGCAACTTGCTTCCGACGGTACTTGCGAAACGCGCAATTGTAGATATTGTCGGTTCGCGGTTCACAGCGCTTCAAGACCTCGATGCGTTCTTTGATTCCTTTGCCACCTTTCGTCTTCTTGGCATGACACATAGCATTGCTTCTATTCAGCGCCCAGAAACAAATCTCGGGATGGACTTCTCTCACCCATGGTGGTGCCTCCCTGCAACGTTTGCTCAGTACTTCGTCAACCTCGGCGATCTTATCCATTATGTAGTAGGTCTGCAGGGCGATCCCCTTGCCTCTACTAGACTTCGATAGTTCATTCGTACATGCATGGTTCATCTTATTCTCCACCATCTTACGGACTAGCTCGCGAGGCGGCACGGGGAAGACACTCCGACCGCGGTCGCGTAGCACCTCTCTTGCCCTCGGCTCGCAAGCTCTCTCATCTGGACCACCTTCAAGCAGCCCGATCGGGATGTCCGCGAGCACCAGCCGGGCCTCGCCGTAGTGGACCAGCAGCTCGCAAAACGTCTTGAACGCCCGCACTTCGTAGCCGTCGCAGTTGTCAAGTCCGACGCTAAACCACCCGTCAGGGCAGCCGTCCACACCGACGAATTGGGATTTGCTCATGGTCATTGCTCACCAACGTTAGTTCCGTAGGGATCGTGCTGGCCCCCCCTATGGCCCCCCCCGCTTTGCAGGGGGACGGCACTGCCCTCCCCTGTGCGTCAGCACGGGGGAGGGTCAGGGAGGGGGCCGAACAGCGGCAGCGACACGGTTCCGTCCGTCCGCTTTGGCGGCGTAGAGCGCCGCGTCGGCCTGCGCCACCAGCGCCGGACCGTCGGTGGCGTGGTCGGGATAGGCCGCCACTCCTAGGCAGATCGTCAGGGCAACCGGCGTCCCTACGTTGGCGGGACGGGTCTCGATGCTGCTACGGGTACGCTCGGCCATCGCCAACGCTTGGCTGAGGTTGGTCTCGGGGAGGAGGATGGCGAACTCCTCACCACCGTAGCGGCATACGTAGTCGGTGGCTCGTACTGCGCCGAGTAGCAGGCCGGCCACGTGCTGAAGCGCCAGATCGCCCATTGGGTGCCCGAACGTATCGTTCACCCGCTTGAAGTGGTCAATATCGGCCATCACCAGTGCCAGGGGACGGTCGTAGCGCGCCGCCCGCCTCGTTTCCCGTTCGAGCGCCATGTCGAAATAGCCGCGGTCGTACAACCCGGTCAGCTTATCGTGGGTCGACTCGTCGGTGAGCTGCGCGTTAAGCTCGCGCAGACGCCGCAAGTATTGCGCTGTGTCGGCCATGGTCGCATCCACATAAGCATCGGCGAACGCCAACATGGCCAAGTCAACCACGCGCTGCACCCGCTGCGTGCCGGCCAGCACGGCAGAAGGATCATCTGCCCAGGCAGTCTCAAGCACGCGCTCCATGCCGCTGCGCAGCTCGGCGAACGCCCGGAGCGGCTCGGACAAGCGGAAGCCCTGCTTGGCGCGCTCTGCCGCTACCTCAACGGCAAATGCACGCAGCGTGCATACCTCCCCGGCCTCTAGCGCTCGGACAATCGCGTCGAACGCCGCGCTCTCGCTTTTATGCAGCGCGGCCATCGGCTGCGCCGCATAGCCGGTGTCCGGCATCCCGTGGAGCGTGTACGTGAGGCCCTCGATGATCTCGTCACGGGCGCAGCGCAGGACGGCGCCAAGCCGACGCTCGACGATTGCGTCGGAGCGGGAAGCCGCCGCCGGTGTTTTCAGGTCTCGCCTCCCCTGAGAGTAGCCAGTGGCCCGTGACCGGTGGCCCGTAACTGGCCACTGGCTACCGGCCACTGAATCACCACTCGCGCAGGCTGTCGGTGGCCGACAGGCCGGCGTCTTGGCCGAGCGCAAAGGCGGCGGCGATGAGGTTGCGCTCGCCCGACACAATGTCCCCGGCGGCAAACAGGCCCGGTACCGACTCGCCGGCCGACGTGAGCACCTGCCGGTCGTCGTTGACGATCAGCAACCCTTCCTCATCGGTCTGCACGTCCCAGCCGGCGAGATACTGCGTGTTGGGGATCAGCCCTTCGTCCACGAGAAAGCCGTCAAAGGAGCACTCGGTACCGTCGGCAAACCGAAACCCCAGCAGGTCGGTCCGCCGGCCGATGTGCGCCGCGATCCTCGTCTCGACAATCTCGATACCCCGCTCCTGCAAGGTCGCCAAGTCCGCCGCCCGTAGGCCGTGGGGACGGCCGTTGGTCAGAATAGTGATCTTGTTGGTGAAGTCCTGTGCGCCGCGGGCAGCGCCAAAGGCCGCGTCTCCCAGTGCGAGGATGGCTAAGTGCTCATCAATGTGCAAGTGCCCATCGCAGCGAATACAGACGTGCCAGCCGCGCCGATTGCCCGCAAAGCGAAAGACAGTAGGGTACCGCTGGTAGAGCCGCTCCGCTTGCTCGTTTACCTCGATGTCGGGCCACACGTCGTCAAACCCCGCGGCCACGACGACGGTCCGGGCCTGGAAGCGAGTGTGCTTTATCGGACGTTCCCCGCGTAGCGGCTCAACCGACGTTTCTAGCGCAAACAGCGTCGGCTCGACGTTGAGCCCCTGGAGCTTGAGTACGTAGCCGGGTTGGTACTCGATGCCCGTGCGCCGGGTGCGGCCGCCAATCGTCACCTCGCGCACCGGGCGGCTGGCCATCCACTCGCGCAGTGCCCGCATGAAGTGGCTACCGATGACCCCGGTGAAGACGGGCGCATCCTCGATCTGTACCGACTTCGACCAAAAGGCCCGCCCTTTGAGGTGGCTGATCGGCCCGGCATCGAGCACGAGCACGTGACGGGTCTGGTGGGCAGCGGAGATCGCGGCCTGCGCTCCGGCCGGCCCGGCACCGATGACGGCCACGTCGTAGACGGTGCCGGCGCCGCTCGCAGTTGTCATAAAGCTGGCTCTCCTCGCCTTAGCTGAGGCGATTGTACCTGTGGCAGCGGCCTCCATGCCGGCGGGGTGACCTAACCCCCGGCCCCTTCCCTCCAGGAAGGGGAGTCCGTGCGGCGGCCGGCCTCCGCCGCACTCCCCCTCTCTATCGCTCGGCGATGGAGAGAGGGCCGGGGAGTGAGGTCCTCCGTCGGAGGCTTGACGCTCGCACCGTGCCATCGGTACTATGCAGGGTGGAGGATTCCGTCCCCGCGAGGGACCTACTTCACTCGTTCCACCGGCGCGCTCCCTCACGCAACCCCATGTTGAGCACCCGCGTGCGGTGCGTTGTGCCTCAGCCTGCTGGGGCAGACTGGCGGTGGGACACGGCACAATCGCCGGCTCGCTCCGCGTAAGCACAATAGATGCCTCCTGGCCATTGGTAGGCCGGCTGGGGGCCGCCTCTCAAGAGGGAGTGATCTGCAAGTGGATCAACTTGTTGTCGTTGCTGTTATCGGCATCGTGGTAGCGGGCATAGCGTTCGCCGTTGGCACCGTATTCGGCCAGCGGCGGCGTAAGGCGGCTGCACGCCAGCCCGACAAGCAGGCCGCCGATCTCCTGGCCCAGGCGCAGTCCCGCCGCGAAAAGCTGCTCGCGACGGCGAGAGACGAGGCGACGCAGTTGCGCCAAGCCGCCGAGCGAGACGGACGTGAGCGCCAAGGGCGGCTGGAGCGCCGCCAGCAACGTCTCAACCAGTGGGAAGAAAACATCGAGCAGCGGGCGGAGCGGCTGGAGCAGCGCGAGCGCGCCATCACGCGGGAGAATGTGAAGGTGGAGCAGCTGCACGCGCAGGCCAAGGCCGCTGCCGAACGGCAGTCTGAGCTTCTGGAGCGCCTGAGCCGTCTGTCTCAGGAGGAGGCCAAGGAGCTGCTCCTCAAGCGCATCGAGGCGCAGATTCGCCAAGAGGCTGCCCGCAGAATGCGGGACATCGAGCAACAGGTGCAGGAGGAAGCCGAGGGGCACGCCCGGCGGATCATCACCGAGGCGATCCAACGCTACGCTTCAGACCAAACCGTCGAGGTGACCCAAACTGTCGTGCCTATTCCCAACGACGAGATGAAGGGACGGATCATCGGGAAGGAGGGGCGGAATATCCGGGCGCTGGAGCAGGCCACCGGCGTAGACCTCATCATTGACGATACGCCCGAGGCCGTCGTGCTCTCCAGCTACGATCCCATTCGGCGCGAAATAGCCCGCAACGCCCTCTCCAAGCTGATCCTCGATGGTCGCATCCACCCCACCCGCATTGAAGAGCTGGTGGCCAAGGCCAAGGTCGAGGTCGAGGCGCACATTCGCCAGGAGGGCGAGAAGGCCGCCTACGAAGCCGGCGTCCATGGGCTACCGAAGGAGCTGATCCGCACACTGGGCCGCCTGAAGTTCCGGACCAGCTATGGGCAGAACGTCCTCAATCACTCGCTGGAGGTTGCCCTGCTCGCCGCGACGATGGCCGGTGAGCTACACGCAGACGCGGATATTTGCCGTCGTGGCGGACTGCTCCACGACATCGGTAAGGCGGCAACGGCGGATGCCGAAGGCTCGCACGCGCTCGTTGGCGCGGAGATGGCTCGCCGTCACAACATTGCCCCCAAGATTGTGCATACGATTGCGGCGCACCACTTCGAGGAAGAACCGCAGACGGTCGAGGCGTTTCTGGTGGCAGCAGCCGACGCGATCTCGGCATCGCGTCCCGGCGCCCGCCGCGAGACTACTGAGGACTACATCAGGCGCTTGTCCGCGCTCGAAGAAGTCGCAAGCTCGTTTCCCGGTGTGGAGCGGTCATTCGCGTTGCAGGCCGGACGCGAAATCCGCATTCTGGTCACTCCCGAAGAGGTGGACGAGTACGCAGCCCATCGGCTCGCCTCGGACATCGTTAACAAGATCGAAGAATCGCTCAACTATCCCGGCCAAATCAAGGTGACGGTGATCCGCGAGACTCGCTTCGTCGAGTACGCCCGCTAAGAGAACTTGTCGGGGCAAACAGTGCCGTGCGGAAAGGAGGGTACCGATGGATAGAAAGCCGGTTCGTTCTAGCAACATCCGGTCGGTCGG
The DNA here is from genome assembly GCA_965238265.1 of Chloroflexota bacterium. Classification (GTDB taxonomy): domain Bacteria; phylum Chloroflexota; class UBA11872; order UBA12225; family JAJDUF01; genus JAJDUF01. The sequence continues at coordinate 1,737,380 of OZ250185.1, forward strand.
GTATGAGGTAGAAACCCAAGTGCTGGAGTTGGAGTTTCATAGTGGCGGGATCTACAGGTACCCTGGCGTGCCTGAGGTGATCTACCGGGGCCTAATGTGAGCCGCCTCAAAGGGTTCCTACTTCCACCAAAACATCAAGGACCGGTATCCATTCAGGCGGGTGAGATAACGACGCGATGTTCATTCAAGAAGTCCACGTGAAGAATTTTCGATCAATTTTGGACGAATCACTCCCCTGCGATTCCCTTACTGCATTGGTGGGACGAAACGGCTCCGGTAAGTCCTCGTTTCTGAGCGCTCTTGAACTCTTCTATAACCCATCTTCTGCGATTACAGAAGAAGACTTTTACTCTGCGGACACAACCAATGATATAGAGATCGCGGTTACGTTTACCAGCCTTAGCGCAGAAGAAAGAGAATTTTTCGCTGCATATATACATAACGAAGTACTGACAATCGTTCGGGTATTTTCTGATCCACTGAAAGGGAAGTCAGGGAATTATTACGGGATGCGGCTACGAAACCCCGAATTTGTCTGCGTTAGAGAGGCGGGTGGAAAAAGGGATATTACGAACAAGTATAACGAGATCAGAGGGATGCAAGAGTATTCGTCGTTACCCTCCGTTCGTTCTGGAGATGCCGCACTAGCAGCATTGGCCGATTGGGAAAGCCAGAACCCAGCACAGTGTTCACCCCTACGAGACGATGGACAATTCTTTGGATTCGCACAGGTGGGTCAAGGTTACCTAGGACGGTACACTAGATTCATACATATACCAGCAGTGCGGGATGCACAAGAGGATGCTACTGAGAGGAGAGGATCATCCGTCACAGAAATAATGGATCTCGTAGTACGGAATGCACTGGTAAACCGGAAAGACCTTGGGGATTTCAAACAGCATACACAAGATCAGTACAGAGAAATCATGGGCCCTGAAAACCTCACGGAGTTGAACGACCTAGAGCATGGTTTATCGAACACTCTTCAATCCTATGTTCCGGATGCCAGCGTCCTTCTTAGATGGTCCGAGTTCGCGGATATTGAGATTCCGATGCCGCGGGCACAGATCAGGCTTCAGGAGGATGGCTATGAATCGACAGTTGAGAGAACTGGGCATGGCCTCCAACGAGCATTCATCGTCACGATGCTGCAGCACCTTGTCGCTGCACAGGGGGCAGAGGTGACGCCAGAAGACGAATCCTTGGCGGAAAATGCAAGTCTGGAATCCGGAGATACTCTTTTATCCAGCCTCGTGCTCGCAATTGAGGAGCCAGAACTATATCAGCATCCAAGTCGTCAGCGCCATTTGTCATCAGTCCTGTTGAAACTTGCCACTGGCACAATTCCGGGTGTCGCTAAGAACACCCAGGTCATTTATACTACCCACTCTCCACTATTCGTCGGCTTGGATCGCTTCGACCAGATTCGGGTCTTAAGAAAAATCCCTCATCAGACTGATAAGCCGAAGGTAACCCAGTTGAAGAAAGCAGATATGGATGCGGTAGCAGACGAGCTGTGGAAGGCAAATGGTAAACAAGGAGCTAGGTTTACGGCCGAAACACTACGCCCACGCCTTGAGGCACTAATGACTCCCTGGATGAACGAGGGCTTCTTTGCAGATATAGCGGTGTTGGTGGAGGGTGAAGACGACCGCGCGGCGATTCTCGGAGCTGCAAAATCAATGAATCACGAATTCGACAGCATGGGAATCGCTGTCATCCCCTGTTCTGGGAAGGCCAGCCTGGATCGTCCGTTGATCATCTTCCGCCAGCTTGGTGTTCCTGTGTATGTTGTGTGGGATGGCGACTGCAACGACAGAAACGCAAAGCCGGAAAACAACAAGTACCTTCTGCGTATTCTTGGCCAGAAGGAACAAGGATGGCCTGACTTTGTTGGGGACGCATGCGCTTGCTTCAAGGTCAAGCTGGAGGAAACGCTGAAATGTGAAATAGGAGCCGATCTTTTCGAGAAATGTCTTTCGGAGGCAAAATCCGATTTGGGAATAACAGCAAAAAAACAAGCGCTCAAGAATACGACAGTGATCCAACGTATCCTTGAAAAAGCTCGTTCTTGTGGAAAGATTAGCACGTCACTCAGGGATATCGTCGAAAATATCATCACTCTCAAGGGACAGAGCCTGTAGGACACTATTGTCGGGGAAGTTGTGTCCTGATACCCAGAGCAAGGTTGAGGAAACGTATTTGCATATACCCATCCGATCAGATTCGCCAGACACTGTCTGGCGAATTATCACGATCCCATCAATAGCAGATCAACCAGACGTCATCTCGCCAATGGCGCGCTCCACGCTACGGATGATCTCTCCCGCCAAGGCCCGATACGCCGGCGCGAGACCGCCGAGCATCCGCTGCATCGCTGGGCTTAGTGGCGTGCTTTCCTGTGTTACCGGCTCCGGCTGCGCCCTCGGCAGCGCGTGGAGACCGCCGGCGCGGCGGCCGAGCCGGGTAGCGCCCGCGGCGCGCTCGGCCGCTGTCCCACGCAGCAGGCCGGCCAGACGCGCCGCGTCGAATCCCAGGAGGATGCCCACCTGATACAGCGTGCCGGCGCGGCGGCGGACCTGGCATAGCCCCACGACTTTGCGCCCGGCTACCAGGACCTCATGTGGCGACCGGCCGCCAAAGCAGGTGCGGCGGAGCACGGTCGCGCCGGGGCGCTCGGCAGCGCGGAGCGCGGCGGTGTCGCGGCGCGCTTCGTCCGGCGCAACGGCGCACGCGGCCCAGCCGAGGCGCCTCAGCGCTCGCGTCAGCCCCTCGCCGAGCCAGGCATAGGCCCGCACCACGTCGCGGCTGCCCAAACTGTGCGCGGCCGGCAACACGACATCGAGGTTGAGCAGACCGTCATCGGCCAGGACTGCCGTGCCGCCCGAAGAGCGGCGTACCATCGGCAGGCCGGCGCGCGCACACGCTGCGGCGTCAAAATCGTCGAGCGGCTGCCCCACTCCGAGCACCAGCGCCGGCTGCGTCGTCACATACCAGCGCAGCGCCGGCGGCGCCCCGGCGCCAACCGAGGCCAGCAGGCGCTCGCTCCCCGCCAAGAGGTCCGCCGCCGTCCCCGGCGGCTCGTAGATGAGGCGCCAGCCCTCACCACCGTCGCTCCGCGACAGGGAGCCGGGGGCTGCGGCGGGAGGCGCTGATTCGATGCGGGTCATCGGTAGCCGGCCGGAAGATCAGTCAGCGAGCGGATCGAAGGCGTGCTCCGCGAGGGCCTCGTCGTTGAGGCGCGAGCCAAGCCCTGGCCGATCCGGGACTGCGAGGAACCCGTCCTCGATACGCTCCGGGGGATCAACCAGGTTGGCGCGGTAGGGTACCTCGCCCCAGGCATATTCGAGGATCAGGAAGTTGGTCAGTGCGGCGCAAGCCTGGACGCTGGCCGCCGTGGCGACGGGGCCGCTGGGATTGTGGGGGGCAACGAGCGCCTGCCACGGCTCCGCCAGCGCTGCTATCCGCTGTAGCTCGGCATAGCCGCCGACGTGCTTGATGTCCGGCATCAATACGTCGGCCGCGCGCTCTACGATCATATCGCGGAACTCGACGCGGTCGTGAAACCGCTCGCCACTGGCAATCATCATCTCGGCGTCCGCCCGCACCTCGACCAAGCCATCCACTTTGTCGTGCGGCACCGGGTCTTCCAGCCAGAACAGCCCGACCGGCGCCAGCTCGCGGGCCACACGCGCGGCGATGGCCGGCGTGAGCCGGCTGTGGCAGTCAACGAGCACCAGCGCCGCCGGCCCCACCGCCGCGCGCACTGCCCGCACGCGCTCCACCCCCAACTCAATCGTGTACCACGTCTCCGGCTGGTCGAGCGCGCGCGGCTGCACGTCGTCGAACGGCGCCAGCTTCACGCCCTGAAAGCCTTCCGCCACCGCTGCTCGCGCGTTGGCTGCGAAGCCTTCCGGCCGGCGATCCGCCGTCGCGCGATTGATGTTGGCGTAGAGCCGGATACGCTGCCGCAACGGCCCGCCCCAGAAGCGATGAATGGGTACGCCGAGCGCCTGGCCGTTGAGGTCCCATAGCGCCTGCTCCAGCGCCGACGCGGCGGTCCGCAGCAGATGGCCGGCGGTAGCCCCCGGCAGCTGCCGGCTCAACGCGGCCACGCGCGTCGCATCCTGACCGACGAGCTGCGGTCCCAGGCGATGGCGGATGGCGGCGGCGAGCAGCCGGTCATCGCCGGAGTGGGACGCCTCCCCCAAGCCGACCAGCCCCTCGTCGGTGTGGATGCGGATGAAGAGCCAATTACCGCGCCGATTGACCTTGACGCCGACGGTCTCGACGGCTGTGATCTTCATGGTGCCGTTCCCTGGATTCCTGCGTTCGCGGGAATGACGGATGGGGGTTATGTTCAGAGCGGTGACGGACGTATGTTAATCACCGCGCCGCTCGCTTGTCTATCACGTAGATGCTCGCCGGCGTGCCCAGTAGCGCCAGCTTCCACCTCTCCTGCAAGGCCAGGCCCGGTTCGGCAGCCAAAATCTGCTCCATGAGGCGCTGCTCGCCGGTGAGGGCGACCAGCCGCGCCGCCGGCCGGAGTACGCGGCGTATCTCGGCGAGGACCTGCCGATAGAGCGAGCGGTTGTGCTGATGCGACCCCAGCCGCTGGCCAAAGGGGAGATTCACCACCACCTTATCAACGCTCAGGTCAGCCAAGGGCAGCGCTTCCGCGTTCCATTGGCGTAGCTCAATATCGTCCGTCAGCGGACCGACGTTCGCGCGACCGGTGGCGACGGCGTTGCCGTCCAGATCGCCGCCCACAATCCGCTTGTACCGTCCCATCAGCGCCCGCTCGGCCAGGATTGTCCCGGCGCCACACATCGGGTCTACGAATACATCATCCGGCTGGGGCTTAGAGAGCCACACCATCGCGGCGGCCACCGTCGGTCGGAGCGAGGCCGGGCTGTGTGCCCGCTTATACGACCGATGGCGCATGGTCCGATCCGATAGCCGGATACCGCAGAGGAACTCCCGCTCCAGGAGCGTGGCCCAAATCTCCAGGTCGGCATCGTCCTCTACGCGCCGCCACTTCCGGTTGTACCTGCTCAACACTCCTTGTTCGACGGCTCGCTGCATAGCCGCTCTATGGTAGGCATGGCCGCTGCCTTGCATCCTGGACACTACTCTGAATCTCGTGCGACCGCGCTGGCGACCGCGCTGGCGTCTCCGGCGTACTCGCCTATGGAGCTGTAGCCCCACGTCGAAGTAGCGGGATTGCACCATACGTTGTGAGAACGACTGCAACCCGGCTCGGTCTCGCGCCACGGCGCTGGCGTGATCGGTGAGGTAGAACACGTCCTCGGCGGTTCTCAGTCTCAGCAGGCTCGCCGGGTCATCGCGATACTCGAAGAGGGCCAGCCCGTTCTGCCGGCGATACCGGCGGAAGCCAATCAATCTCGCCGTCGGGCTAGTGTGCTGCACTTCCCGCCACGTGATCTGCTCCAGGCCGGGCATCGTCTGCGCGTAGAACGTGAAGGCGTTGTTGAACTGCATCTTGAAGCGCCACTGCCTGGCCCTAGCCGCACCACCATTGGTGACGATTAGATCGTGCGGCTAGGGCCAAGCACCGCTGCATCCTGCCCAGCGGGTCGTGCAGCACGATAGCAGAGGCCGGCTATCCGCCGCTGACCACCGGCCTCACCCCCCGGCCCCCTTTCCATCGCCAAGCGATAGAGAGGGGGGATGTGCGGCGGAGGCCGCCGTCATTCCCGCGAAAGCGGGAATCCAGTGGCGGTCAGGGCGTAGAGATAGCGGCAGCACAGCAAATTGGTAGGCCATACCCTGCTAGAATGCGGGGTAGAGTGGCTGATGCGCGGAGGACGGGTGCAGCATATGGAAATCAAGGAAGTACCGCCTCCACACGCCAGCGCTGACCAGCCGCGCGGCACGCAGCCTTCCGGCCGGGGCGTGCTGGTCGGGGTGTGCTCGTGGACCGATCCGACGCTGCTCCGCTCCGGTTGGTACCCGGCCAGTGCCCAGACTGCCGAGGCACGGCTGCGCTATTACGCCACGCAGTTCGGGCTGGTCGAGATCGACTCGACGTACTACGCGTTCCCGGTCGAGCGGGCCGTCGCCGGGTGGATCGAGCGGACACCGGACGACTTCATCTTCAATGTCAAAGCCTACGCGCCCCTGACCCAACACACCCTGGACATGCGTACACTGCCACCCGCGCTGCGAGACGACCTGCCGGGCCAGCTACGTAGCCAACCCCGCCTCCACGCCCGCGATGTGCCGTTATGGCTCAAGCGCACGCTGTGGCAGCAGTTTCGGGCTGTCGTCCGGCCACTGCACGCAGCGGGCAAGTTGGGTGCCATTCTCTTGCAGTTCCCGCCCTGGTTCCGCATCAGCCGCGCCAACCGCGACTACCTCACCCAGATACGGAAATGGCTACCGGACTACCGGCTCGCCGTGGAGTTTCGCCACATCTCCTGGCTGCAGGAGCGGTCCCGGCAGCAGACACTGGATCATCTGGCCGACCACGGCATGGTCTACGTCTGTGTTGACGAGCCACAAGGGTTTCGATCCAGCGTCCCGCCAATCGTCGCGGCGACCAATCCGGCGCTGGGCATGGTGCGCCTGCACGGCCGCAACCGCGCGGCCTGGGCCTCGCCGGGTCAGCACGGCGCCGAGCAGTCCAAGTACCGCTACCGTCCGGCCGAGCTGAACGAATGGCTGCCCAAGGTGCGGGAGCTGGCCGCGGCGACTGCCCAGACACACGTGCTCTTCAACAATTGCTTTGCCGACAACGGCGTGAGCAACGCCGGCGAGTTCGCCCAGCAGCTGGGCGTCCATGCTCCCCGTCGGCCGGCGCCGCGCTACCTGCCCGGCCTGGAGCCACCGCCGGAGGAAGCGCGCGACAGCAGGCCGGGTGCTGACCCCGGCGCTACGGTATGATCGCCGGGCAGAGTTGTGGCGTGCCGCCCGCGCCGGGGCGCCATGTACTTGCACTGAAAGGATACGGATGGCATGGGCTTGGCCAGTCTGATTCGCGATGTGCCCGACTTTCCCCAGCCCGGCATCGTCTTCAAGGACATCACCCCGCTGCTGCAACAATCGGCGGCCCTGCGGGCGGTCGTGGATCGTTTTGCGGCACACTACCGCGAGCAGCGCATTGATGCCGTCGTCGCTATCGAATCGCGGGGGTTTATCTTCGGCGGCGCGCTCGCCTACCAGCTCAACGCCGGCTTTGTGCCGGTGCGTAAGGCCGGCAAGCTCCCCGCCGAGACCCTGCAAGTGGCGTATTACCTGGAGTATGGCACCGCCGAGGTTGAGCTGCACCTCGATGCGTTGGAGCCGGGGCAGCGGGTACTCATACTCGACGATCTCCTGGCCACCGGTGGAACGGCAGCGGCTACCGTCCGGTTGGTTGAGGCGCTAGGGGCAACTATCGCCGGGATCGCCGTTGTCATCGAGCTGGACTTTCTGCACGGCCGGCAGAAGCTCATGGTAAGATAGAGTGGTTTGGTGATAGTTAGGCCTACTGATATTATTCATCTTGAGGAGTTGCTGCCCGGCAAGGAGAGACGGCGCCAGATATTATTCATCTTGAGGAGTTGCTGCCCGGCAAGGAGAGACGGCGCCAGCAATGGGGAAGCCGGAGATCAAGACGGTCGAGTGGCACGGCGATAGCGTCCGGCTCATTGACCAGACGCTCCTGCCAACACAACTCGTCGTCGTCAAGTGTCGCACCGTGGCCCAGGTTGCCCACGCCATCAAGTCCATGCAGGTGCGGGGCGCGCCGGCCATTGGCGTGACGGCAGCGATGGGCGTGGCGCTGGCGGCGCGCTTGGCGGCCTCCGCCTGTGCCGGACCCCGATCCGGTAACGGCGAGGCGGCGGTCCATGCGGCCGTGGACGCAGCTTGCCGCGAGCTGGGCGTCACGCGCCCGACGGCGGTGAACCTGTTCTGGGGCCTCGAACGGATGCGCTCAGTAGCCGAGGAGTTGCGCGGCGCGGGCGGTGCAGCCGTGGCGGCCGGGCTGGCCGCTGCGGCCCAGCAGCTGGCAGCGGAGGACGAGGCCACCTGCCGCGCAATGGGGCAGCATGGCGCAGCGCTCATCGCGGATGGCGATGGCGTGCTCACGCACTGCAACGCGGGCGGGTTGGCAGCAGTGACCTATGGGACGGCCCTGGGCGTGGTCCGTGCGGCGCATGAAGCGGGACGCGACATCCACGTCTGGGTAGATGAGACGCGCCCCTTTCTCCAGGGCGCTCGGCTCACTGCCTGGGAGCTGCAGCAGCTCGGTATTGCTTCCACGCTGATCACCGACAATATGGCGGCACACTTCATGGCCCAGGGGCGCGTACAGAAGATCGTCGTCGGCGCCGACCGGATCGCCGCGAATGGCGACGTGGCCAACAAGATCGGCACCTACGCGCTGGCCGTGCTCGCCGAGCACCACGGCATCCCCTTCTACGTCGGTGCGCCCCTCTCTACCGTGGACTGGGATGTGCCGGACGGCGCGGCGATACCGATTGAGGAGCGCGATCCCGAGGAAGTGACCCACCTGCGCGGGGCGCCGCTGGCACCCGATGGCATGGCCGCCGCCCACCCGGCCTTCGACGTGACCCCCCATACCCTCATCAGCGCAATCATCACCGAGGCCGGCGTGCTCCGCCCACCGCTTGCTGCTTCGTTGGCCGCGGTGCGGCCGGAGGCGACGGCCGTTGGCACCACCTCGGACGGCATATGATTGTGCAAACGGACGCGCCAGGAGGCCAACGGTCGCCGTATGCACTCCCCTTCCCTGGAGGGAAGGGGACGGGGGTTAGGTGGCGCAGACCAAGCGGTCAGGAGCGAGCATGACGGCAGCACTGCCGCAGGCGCAAGTCGGAGTGATCGGGGGCAGTGGTTTTTATGAGCTGGCCGGCTTCACCGACCGGCAGGAGGTCGCCGTAGAGACGCCGTTCGGGTCTCCGAGCGACGCGCTGACCGTGGGGCAGCTGGGCGGTATGGGCGTGGCGTTTCTGCCACGACATGGTGGCGGGCACCGCATCATGCCCTCCGAGCTGCCGGTACGGGCCAACATTCATGCGCTCAAGCAGCTCGGTGTGCAGTGGGTCATCTCGGTTGGCGCCGTGGGCAGTATGCGCGAGGAAATCCGCCCGCTCGATCTCGTCGTACCCGACCAGCTCTTCGACCGCACCAAGAGCCGTCCGTCCACCTTCTTTGGCGACGGCCTGGTCGTCCACGTCGGCTTTGCCGAGCCGTTCTGTCCCCTGCTGTCCCAGGCGCTCGTAGCGGCGGCGCGTCAGGTCTGTGCCGGACCCCGATCCGGTGTTGGCGCCCGTGTCCATGCCGGCGGCACGTACATTTGCATCGAGGGACCACAGTTCTCCACGAAAGCCGAATCGCGTATTTACCGCCAGTGTGGCGTGGACGTGATCGGCATGACTGCCCTTCCGGAAGCCAAGCTGGCCCGCGAAGCGGAGCTTTGCTACGCCACCCTCGCCCTCTCGACCGACTACGATGTCTGGCACGAGTCGGAGCAGCCGGTGACGGTCGAGATGGTCGTGGCCAATCTGCTGAAAAACGTCGAGACGAGCAAGCAAGTCGTGCGGCGGACCGTGGACGCCCTGCCCATCGAGCGCTCATGTCCCTGCCCGACGGCGCTGCGTGACGCCATCATCACGCAGCGCGACCGCATTCCGGACGACACGCGCCAGCGTCTCGACCTACTCGTTGGCAAGTACCTCCCATGACTCCTGCTCATCCGCCCCACTGTCATTCCCGCGAAAGCGGGAATCCACAGCCCCCCCGTATCGTGGTCACGGGCACGATTGGGCTGGACACGGTCGAAACACCGTTCGGCCAGGTCGAGGCAGCCCTGGGCGGGTCGGCCTCCTATTTTGCGCTCGCCGCCTCGCTCTACTCCACCGTCAGCGTCGTCAGCGTCGTCGGTGAGGACTTTCCCGCTCGCTACCAGGAGCTATTGACCCGGCGCCGTATTGACTTCACGAGCGTCGCGCGGCTCCCTGGTCGGACCTTCCGCTGGGGTGGACGGTACCACTACGACCTCAACACCAGAGATACGCTGTTCACCCATCTCAACGTGCTGACCGAGTTCCGGCCGTTGCTCAGGGAAGCCGACCAAGCGGCGCCCTACGTGTTCTTGGCCAACATTGACCCGGTGCTCCAGGCGCAAGTGCTGGACCAAGTCCGGCAGCCGCGACTGACGATGCTCGATACGATGAACCTTTGGATCGAGCACAGCCGCGATGCGTTGACGGAGGTGCTGCGGCGCGTGGACGTGGTCCTGGTCAACGACGAGGAGGCGCGCGAATACACGGGCGAGTACAGCGTGTTCAAGGCGGCGCGCGCCATCCGTACACTGGGGCCGCGGGTCGTCGTCGTCAAGCGTGGCGAGTATGGCGCTCTCTTGCTCGGTGACGAGGGCTACTTCTTCCTGCCGGGCTATCCGCTCGAAGACCCGCGTGATCCAACCGGGGCCGGTGACTCCTTTGCCGGCGGGTTTCTCGGGTATCTCGCCAGTGTGAATATGACCCTGCCGGAGCCGCACAATCCGATGGAAAAAATAGGTGGTGCGGCTCCGGCACGTCACCCAAGCACGGCCAGTATTCGACGCGCGTTGGTTCACGCCAGCGTCGTGGCCTCATTTGCGGTGGAGCAGTTCAGCGTCCAGGCCCTCGTCGAGCTGACGCCGGAGCAGGTGCAAGCCCGCTTTCGTGAGTTCAAGCGACTGACCCATTTCGATGAATGACGACGTTCGTCGGCACCATCCGTTGCAGGCTCAGGTAGTGCTAACGGACGAACCGGAAGGAGCAGAGTAGACATGACGGTTGAGGCGGCGGTATCCAGCGACATCAAGGATCCGGCACTCGCAGCCCAGGGCGTGAGGCGGATCGAGTGGGCGGCGGTGGAGATGCCTGTCGTGCGGCTGATTCACGAGCGCTTTGCCCGCGAGCAGCCGCTGCGCGGCGTGCGGTTGGGCGCCTGCCTCCACGTGACGACGGAAACGGCCAATCTGATGCGCGCGCTCCAAGCGGGCGGTGCAGAGATCGCCCTGTGCGCCTCGAATCCGCTCTCGACGCAAGACGACGCGGCCGCGGCGCTGGCGGCGGAAGGGATGGCCGTGTTCGCCATCAATGGGGAAGACGAGAAGACCTACTATCGGCACATTCAGGCGGTGCTGGACACTCGTCCGCAGCTCACGATGGACGATGGCGCCGATTTGGTCGGCGTGCTCCATAAGGAGCGGCCCGACCTGATCGCAGAGGTCATCGGTGGCGCCGAGGAGACGACGACCGGAGTGATCCGCCTGCGGAGCATGGAGGCCGACGGCGCGCTCCAATACCCCATCGTGGCCGTCAATGAGGCCGATACGAAGCACCTCTTCGACAATCGCTACGGTACGGGCCAGAGCACGCTCGACGGCATCATCCGCGCGACCAACGTGCTGCTCGCCGGGAAGAACGTCGTGGTCTGTGGCTATGGCTGGTGTGGCCGCGGGGTGGCCAGTCGCGCCCGCGGCATGGGCGCCAGCGTGATCGTCACCGAGATAGACCCTACCCACGCGCTGGAGGCGCTGATGGAGGGCTACCGCGTCATGCCCTTGGTCGAGGCCGCCCGGATCGGTGACGTATTTATCACTGTCACCGGCAACCGCAGTGTCATTGGCGCCGACCACTTCGCGGTGATGAAGGACGGAGCCATTGTCGCCAACTCCGGTCACTTCAACGTGGAGATCAACATCCCGGCCCTGGAGAACATGGCCGTCAGCACGCGCGAAGTGCGGCCGTTCGTGCAGGAGTACCGGACCGCTGACGGTCGCCGCCTGCACCTGCTGGGCGAGGGGCGGCTCATCAACCTGGCGGCTGCCGAGGGGCATCCCGCAGCCGTCATGGACATGAGCTTCGCCAATCAGGCGTTGTGCGCGGAATACATGGTCACGCACGCTGCGTCGTTGGAGAAGCGCGTGTACACTGTGCCGGAGGAGATTGACCGCACAGTAGCGCGCTTGAAGCTACAGGCCATGGGTGTCGAGATTGATGTCCTGACGCCGGAGCAGGAGCGGTACTTGGTCTCGTGGGAAGAGGGGACGTAAGGCATATCTACCCCCACCCCCCTCCCTAACCCTCCCCCGTTGCGACCGGGGAGGGAACACACCGTCCCCCTGCGGAGCGGGGGGGCCATAGGGGGCCGGATTACCTCACTTGGCCCCCACCCTCGCCCTCCCCCGGATTGAGCTACCAGGGGAGGGAATGTGCCCCCGGCCCCGGCGGAGCGGAGTAGGGCTGGGGAAGGGGTCTGGCACAAGACAGTAGGTCATTGAGAGAGGAGACGGTCGGTGAGCACGACCTTCATGCAGGCGGAGCAGTTGCTATTCACGTCGGAGTCGGTCACAGAGGGGCATCCCGATAAGCTCTGCGATCAGATTTCGGATGCCGTGCTGGATTGGTCCATCAGCCAAAACTCGCATGCGCGTGTTGCCTGCGAGGCCGTGGCCAAGTCCGATGATGAGCGCGATTGGATCGCCGTCTGTGGTGAGGCGACGCCGCTGCCATCCGAAGAGGTAGTGCATGATCTGGTCCGCACTACCTTGCGGCGCATTGGCTATACCGACCGCAAGTACGGAACGAGCGACGAGGCCACCATCGCGGTGCATATGACGGGGCAGTCGGCAGACATCGCTCTGGGTGTGGACGACGCATTGGAGACTCGTGGCACTGACGAGACCGAGGTTGGCGCCGGGGATCAGGGCATGATGATCGGCTTCGCCTGCACCGAGACCCCGGAGATGATGCCGGTGCCGATAGCCTTGTCCCATCGACTCTGCCGACAGCTCGCCGCAGTACGAAAAAGCGGCGAGTTGCCATTTCTCGGCCCAGACGGGAAATCCCAGGTGACGGTGGAGTATCGGCGCGGCCGGCCCGCGCGGGTGGTCACGGTCGTCGTCTCCTCGCAACACGATGAGGACACGAGTCAAGCGACGATCCGCGAGGGGGTAATCGAGCGGGTCATCAGGCCCGTGTTAGGCGCTTGGTGGCAGACCCCCGAGCCGACCGTTCACGTCAACCCCACCGGCAGCTTTGTGATCGGCGGGCCGCGTGGCGACTGCGGCCTCACGGGACGCAAAATCATCGTGGACACGTATGGGGGCATGGCTCGCCACGGTGGCGGAGCGTTCTCCGGCAAAGACCCCACGAAAGTGGACCGCTCGGCGGCCTATGCCGCGCGGTACGTGGCGAAGAATATCGTCGCCGCCGGGCTGGCCGACCGTTTCGAGCTGCAATTGGCCTACGCCATCGGTGTGGCAGACCCGCTCTCCATCATGGGAGAGACCTTTGGCACGGGCGCCGTCGAGGATGAGAAGATTGTTGACCTCATCAGGCGGCACTTCGACCTGCGACCGGGCGCGATTATCCGCGATCTGCGGCTACGGCGGCCTATCTACGAGCCGACGGCAGCCTACGGCCACTTCGGGCGCGACGACCTCGATGCACCTTGGGAAGCGACCGACAAGGCCGAAAACCTGCGGCTGGATGCCGGCATTCGGGAGCCACGCCGCGCAGTCGCGGCCGCCGCTGTGGGTGTGTAGCGTCGCGTGCCGCCCTTGGCATCGTAGGGGCGCAGCATGCTGCGCCTGTCCCCCTGCTGCAGCGGGGGGACCATAGGGGAGCCACACCTCCGCCCCGGCCTCACACCCTCCGGTCTGTGTTATCGTCCCAATGATGGGCCTACGCCGCCGGTTGTTGAGCACGTTCGCCGCCGGGCTAGTGGTTGCCCTGGCCTTTGGCGCCGGTTACTTCGTCGGTAGCCAAGAGGCGGCGCGGGCGCAGGTAGCGCCGCCGAGCACGGCCACGCCGACCCCCGATCCGCGCGAATCTCTAGCACAGCCACCGGCCGACGTTGCCGAACGCTTCGGCGTCTTCTGGCAGGTCTGGAACCTCATCCAGCGCGAATACGTCGGTGGGCCGGTAGATGATACCCGGCTGCTGTATGGCGCTATTCGGGGGATGCTGCAAGCGCTCGACGACCCCTACTCCGTCTTCTTCGACCCGACCACGCATCACCTGCAAAAGGCCTCGCTCGGCGGTGCCTACGAGGGTATCGGCACCTCAATAGACCTGAAGGACGGGCGCCACACGATAGTGACGGTGTTCGAAGGCTCGCCCGCCGCGCAGGCCGGCCTGCAATCAGGAGATATCGTGCTGCGCATAGACGAGCGTGAGATCGGCAACCTGAGTATGACCGAGGTTGTCACGCTCATCCGTGGGCCAGCCGGCACGAGCGTACAGTTCACTATCATGCGGCCCGGCGAACCGGCAACAGAGACCTTGGAGCTTACCGTTGTGCGCCAGCGGATCACCGTGCAGTCCGTGACCTTGCAAGTCGCCGGCGGCGATGTGGCGATCATCAGAGTGCGCCTGTTCTCGGCGATCACGCCGCGCCAGTTCGCCGCTGCGCTGCGCCGCGCCCAGGCGCAACAGGCACGCGGGATTGTCCTCGATCTCCGTGATAACCCCGGCGGCTATCTCCGCTCGTCGGTAGCGGTCGTCAGCCAGTTCTTGCCGGCCGATACGGTCGTCCTCATCGAGCAGCTTGGTGACGGAGAACAGCAGCCGTACAAGGCGCAGCGCGACGGACGGGCGCTAGACATTCCGCTGGTCGTGCTCGTGAACAAGGGCAGCGCCAGCGGCGCCGAGATTGTCGCCGGTGCGCTCGCCGACCACGACCGGGCGATCTTGGTTGGTGAGACTACCTTCGGCAAAGGCACCGTGCAGGTAGAGCACGAGCTTTCGGACGGCTCGGCAATCCGGATCACCACGGCGCAGTGGCTCACTCCGCATGGGCATATCATCCAAGACGTTGGCCTCACGCCGGATGTTGTGGTGACACGAACGGCCGACGACCACGCCGAGGGGCGAGACCCGCCCATGGTACGAGCGCAGCAGCTCCTCCGCTCACTTGCTGCTACGCCAACGCCCGCTGCCATACCAACGCCCGCCGCTGCAACGCCCACCCCCGCCGCGTAGCCTGCCAGTCGGAAGTGGCGCTTGCCCCTTGCTGGCCTCACCCCCGCCCCCCTCTCCACCTGTGGAGAGGGGGAGTCCGTCGCCCGTCATTCCCGTCGTCCCGTCCGTCATTCCCGCGAAAGCGGGAATCCACGTTCCCCTGCGGAGCGGGGGGGCCATAGGGGGGCCGGGGGGTGAGGCGCGGTCCAACCGACCTACTCGGCCCGGGCGGCTACGGCCAGTGCGACCGTAGCGCCTTTCTTCACCACAGAGTCGCCGGGGGGAAACTGCGAGATGACTGTGCCGGGCGGACGGGTGTTGTCCGGTTGGTCTACGCGGTGGACACCTAAACCCACGCGGCCCAACGCCGCACCGGCATCGTGGATGTTCTGGCCGATGAGATGGGGAACCCTGATCGGCTGTGGTCCCTGGCTCACGACGATCCGCACGGTCGACTCCGCAGGGGTGCGTTCACCGTCTGCGGGCGCTTGGGCCAGCACCACGCCAGCCGCCACGGTCTCGCTGAACGCTTGTTCGATCTCCACTTTGAGCCTAAGCGCTTCCAACGCTTTGATAGCGTCTGCGAGGGGCATGCCGACGACCGAGGGCATTGCGAGTTCTCGCGGCCCCAGGCTCACCACCAGCTCGACCTGCTCACCCGGGCGCAACGCCTGCAAGGCGAGCGGGAACTGGCTGATGATCTCACCCGCTTCGTATTGATCGGAGTGCTCTTCCTTGAGCGTAAACG
The DNA here is from genome assembly GCA_965238265.1 of Chloroflexota bacterium. Taxonomy (GTDB): domain Bacteria; phylum Chloroflexota; class UBA11872; order UBA12225; family JAJDUF01; genus JAJDUF01. The sequence continues at coordinate 1,753,115 of OZ250185.1, forward strand.
GCAGGTTGCGCTCTTTCAGCCACGGCTCGGCCTGCTCCAGCTTCAGCCCGACCAACTGCGGCACGAGTGCTTCATCGCCGGTGAGGGGCAGCGTTGGCGAGGGGATTGGTGAGGGCTGTGCGGCCGGTGTGGCGGTCGGAGCTGCGACCGTCGGCACGGCGGGCGTGGGCCGCTCGAAGGGAGCCGGAGTGATGGGAGTGGGGTTGAACGAGCGGAGGAAAGACAGCCCAGCACCGGCCAAGACGATGATGAACGCGATGAATACCAGAGCAAGGAGCACGGTGCCCATCGCCCCACTCCCCGCCGCGCCCCCTGGATTTGGCAGTGCTGCCGGTTGCGGTGCTTGCGCCGGCGGCTCGTAGTCGTCCTCCGGCTCCGGTTGCTGCTCCCTCGGATCGTGCTGCGACCTAAAGCGTTGCGTCCGGTGCTCCTCGACGATGGCCTCGGCCAGCTCTATCCCGTCTACGAAGCGTGCCTGTGGGTCCGCTGCGGTGGTGTCGAGCACCAAACGCCGGATGTCGGGTGGGACCTCGGTGGGGAACTCCCACACGGGATCGGGTCGAGATTGCGCTGCCTCATCCACGTCCGGCGCGTCAGAGGTTGCTCTGCGGAACGGCGAGCGGCCGGTGAGCAATTCGTACAGGATGATGCCGAGCGCATAGACATCGGACTCTGCGGTGGCTGGCTCACCGGCCAGCTGCTCCGGGGCCAAATATGCCGAGCGGCGTGCTACGGCTGCATCGGGCCGGCGTCGTTCCCCGGCGGTGGCGCTGACGAGACCAAAGTCCCCCACCTTGGGACGGCGGTCCATTGTGAACAGTACGTCGCTCGGCCTGAGATCGCCATGGATCAGGCCGCGGCTGTGAGCGTGACCCACTCCGGTGGCGATAGCGTAGGTCAGCTTGAGCGCCTGATCGAGCGCCAGGGGCGCCTCGCGCTCGATGTACTCGGCCAGGCTCCCACCAGGAAGATACTCCACGACGAGGTAGGGGTGGCCTTGCTCTTCACCAAGATCGTAGACCGGAATGACCCGGTCGTGTGCCAGGCGCGAGGCGCGGTAGGCCTGCTGCTGGAAGCGGGCACGCACCGCATGGGAGGCGGCGAGATGGCGGCGGAGCAGCTTTACCGCAACGGTGCGCTGCTCGGTGTGGTCCGTCGCCCGAAAGACCTCCGTGACACTCCCGGCGCCGATCCGTTCTTCTAGCTCGTATCGGTCACCCAGGAGCCGCGCCGTGCGCGTAGCTGAGTCATCCATGCCACTTCGCTCCCTAGGTTAACGGCTGGCGCCCACTACGTTGCCTCGACTGAGCGGCCGGTGACGTGCCACAAGCTGCACGGATGGTGGGAGGGGTGGTGCAGCTTTGGCTCGTCATCAGCCGGCGGCAGCCGCCGGTGCGGCGGCTGCCCGCGCGCCGCGTATCGAGCGCAGCGAGATGACTTGTGATACTCCATCGTCGGTGGCGGACACGCCATAGAGCGCATCCGCACGCTCCATAGTAACGCGATTATGGGTAATCACCAGAAACTGAGTCTCCTGGGCCAATTCTTCTAACGCCTCACAGAAACGCACGACGTTGGTTTCGTCAAGGGCAGCATCAACCTCGTCCAGGACGCAGAAAAGCGTCGGGCGGGCGCGCAGCAAGGCGAAGAGCAGGGCAGCCGATGCCAGTGCCCGCTCGCCCCCCGAAAGGGCCGCGAGCGGCTGGCGGCGCCGGCCGGGGAGGCGCACATCAAGCTCGATACCGCCGTCCGGGGTGTCATCCTCCAAGATCAGTCGGCCCTCGCCGCCCAGCAGACGCCCGCAGTAGTCACGAAAATGTTCGCCAACGACTTCGATGTTGCGGCTGAACTCGCGCGCGAGGCGCTGATCCACTTCGGCACGCAATTGTTCGAGCCGCCGGGCCGTCGCCTCGATGTCGTTCAATTGGGTCGTCAGATGCTCCAGGCGGGCGGCCAGCGCCGCATGCTCTTCGACCGCCATCTGGTTGATCGGCCCGAGGTTGTGCAAGCGCCGCCGGAGCCGCTCGGCGGTCTCGCGTAGCTGCGCCGGGGATGAGCGGGCCGGTGTCAGCTCCGTCGGCACAGCGCCCAGATCGCGCTCGGCTTGCTCACGGAGCGCCGCGCGCCGCTCCTCCAGCGCCTGCAAGCGTGTCTCTGCCGCCTCGCCGCGGCTGGCGAGCGTGGCGGCGTGGGCGCGGGCCGCGGAGAGAGCATCCGACGCCTCTTGGAGCGCTCGCTCGGCTGCGCTGACGGCGCGTTGATGCTCGCGCAACGCTTGCTCGGCGGCGGCAAGCTCCGTCTTGGCCGCGGCGAGGGCCGCGCGATGCCGGTCAACCGTCTGCTCCTGCGCGGCGGCTGCGGCGCGGGCGGCGCGCTCGCGTTCGTCGTCGGCTTCCTGCGCGGCGTGGGACGCGCTGCGGGTGGCGGCCTCCACTTGCGCCGCCGCCGTCTGTGCAGCCTGCCTGGCCACTGCGGCCTCCGTCTGCACGGTCGCTTTGGTGGACCGCAGCTGGTGCAGCGACTCCTTCGCCTGACGGTCTATCGCCGTGCGGGTGGCCGTCTGCACTTGCGCGGCGGCGAGGGTGTGCTCGGCCTCCCGTTGGGCCGCTGTGTACTCTGCCTCGTCCGAATCGCATTCTGCACGGCTGCGTTCGGTCCGCTCCGTGAGACTGCCCCACCACTGTTGGTCGCGCTGGAGGCGCTCCTGGGTCTGCTGCGCCTTCTGGAGCTGTGTGTCGGCCCGGTCTCGTTGTCGTTGTGCCTGGCGCAGGTCGAGACGCTGGGCGCGCTCCGACTGCACGATAGCCGCGAGCCTGGCCCGGCGCTCCTCCACCACCGCCAGCTGTTCTTGGTGCTCGCGTTCCCAGCGCGCTACCGCAGCGTTGCATTCGCGGAGCTGCCGTTCACGGGTGAGCACGGCTATTTCATCGGGTGCCGCATTGCCCGCCGTGATGGTCCCCGGCGTCTCCACAAGCTCACCGCGCTCGGTGACGAACCGAATGCCGGCCTCGAGGGGTACCTGCTGCACCAAGTCGAGCGCCCGGTCCAGGCTCTTCACGAGGTAGGTCCGACCGAGCACCCCCGCGAGGATCGGTACAGCCTCCGGCTCGCACTCGACGAGTTCGTCGAGCCAGCGCCCCCCGGTCAGTGAAGGGCGATCAGTGGCCGCCCGCTGCTCCTGGGCCAGCCGGCTTTGGGATACGAAGGTGGTGCGCGGCCCGCCGTGCGTGGCGAGGTCGGTCGCGAGCCGGCCGGCAGTCGCCAGATCTTCGACCAGACGCCAGCGCAGGGCGGCGCCCAGGGCCGCTGCAACGGCGACCTCCAGGGCCGCCGGTACGCGCAGCCGCTCGACCAGCGCTGGCGCGGCTGTGCCACCAGCAGTCCCGGTGTGTACTGCGGCGCCCTCGGCAGCGACGTCGGTCAGTACGTTGAGGCGCGTACGCGCGGCCGCCAATGCGCGGTCGGCTTTCTGTAGCTTGTGTTCCCCCCGCGCCCCGGCGTCCTGGGCCGCGCGACGCTGGCCGGTTATCTCGGCGAGGCGACCGCGACGGGCGTGCAGCGCCGCCGCCGCCTCGTCGCGGGTCTGTTGCGTGTGCTGCCGGCGGCGATCATGCTCGGTCAGCGCGTCGGCAATGTGCGCTAACTCGGTCTGCGCGTCCTTCTGATCCTTAGCGATCCCGGCGCGGCGGCGCGCCACGCCGCGGAGTCCTTCTTTCGCTTGCGCGCGCCGCTGGCGGGCCGCCGCCTCGCCAGCCTTCGCGCTCTCCACCGCCAGAGAGGCTTCCCGTTCGGACGTTTCGGCCGCCATGGTTTGGGCGGCGAGCGTTGCCAATTGCGCCTGCCGCCGCTTGGCTTGCTCCTGCACTGCGGCCGCGGCGGCCCGCAAGCCGGGGAGCGCTTGCTTGGCGCTGGCTGCGCGCGCGGCGGCGGCCGCGGCGGCCTGCTGCCGGGTGGCCACCTCCCGTTGCGCTGCTTCTTGCCTCGCTTCGGCGGCAGCTACGTCGCGCTCGTGCCGGATGACTGCCTGTTGCGCTTGCCGGGCCAGGGCGGCGTGGTCGGCCGTCTGTCCTGACGTGCCCAGAGCCGCAGGTTTGGCAACGCCAGCCTGCGGCTCTGGCGTGTCACCGGCGCTCCTTAGCGCCATCACCGTACTGCGAGCCGCTGCCATGCGCTGCGCTGCTTGCGCCACCGCCTCGTCTGCGGCAGCCTGGGCTTCCTTCGCTGCGGTGACAGTTGCGGTGAGGTCGGTAAGCAGGCGGCTGGTCTCCCAAAGCTCGTGTGTGAGCCACTCGCCGAGTGTGGCTTGCCACCGCTCGCGCAAGCGCGTTTCCTGCTCGGTCCGGCGAGCTTGGCGGCGCAGCGCTGCGACACGTGGTTTCAGCTCAAGCACGAGGTCTGCGACGCGAGCCGCGTTGCGCCGTGCCTCGGCAATCTTGTGCTCGGATTCGGTGCGTTGCAGACGGTACTGGCGCACGCCCGAGGCGCCCTCGAACAGCTCGCGTCGCTGGGCCGGTTTCAGACTGAGCGCCTGATCGGCCAAGCCTTGCGCCACCAAGGCGTGCCCATCCGGGCCGAGGCCGCCATGCGCCAGGAGCTCAAGGAGGTCGCGGAGCCGCACGCGGCTCTTGTTCAGGATGTACTCACTCTCGCCGGAGCGGAAGGCGCGGCGGCCGACGACGACCTCCCGGAAGGCGACCGGCAGCCAGGTGTCCTCGTTATTGAGCGTGAGCTGCACGTCGGCCAGCCCCACGGGAGCGCGGCCATTGCCGCTCGCGAACACCACGTCCTCGGCGCTCCCGATACGCAGGGCGCGGGGGCTTTGGCTGCCCAGCACCCAGCGGATGGCATCGGCCACGTTGCTCTTGCCGGACCCGTTGGGGCCGACAATGGCCGTCACGCCGGGCGCGAACTCCAAGAGCGTGCGCGTGGCAAAGCTCTTGAAGCCCTGAATGGTGAGGGACTGTAGTCGCACACTACTCATCGGGGTGGGTCTGGTCCACCAGCGGCTGCCACCGTTCGAGGGTCTGCTGGGCCGCCGCTTGCTCGGCTCGCTGCTTGCTCGGCCCCGTGCCCCGCATCGCTACCTCAGCACCGATGCGTACCTCGACCTCGAACTCTTTAGCGTGGTCCGGACCGAGGGCATTGACCACCTGGTACGTCGGCGTCAGCCCTCGCGCCGCTTGGGCAAGCTCCTGCAAGAGCGATTTCGAGTCCTTGCCGGGAGCGTCGGTATCGGCGGCAAGCACCCGCTTCAGCTCCGGGACGAGCAGGCGGGCCACAAGCGACCGCGCAGTATCCCAGCCGAGGTCTAGGTAGACAGCGCCGATAACCGCCTCCAGCGCCCCGGCCAACAGGCTCGGCCTGGAGCGCCCGCCGGCTGCGTCTTCCCCTTTGCTGATACGGAGATAGGCTCCCAGGTGCAGGCCGTGGGCTACCTCTGCCAACACGGTCGCGCGCACCACGGCCGCGCGCAACGTCGTCAGCTGGCCCTCGGCGCGTTCCGGGTGCGTTTGGTACAAGTGGTCGCTCACCGCCAACTCGATGACCGCATCGCCCAGGAACTCCAGTCGCTCGTTAGGCTCGGCGATGGTCGGGTCCTCGTTCAGGATCGAACGATGGGTCAGTGCCACCTGCAAGAGGTCGCGGTCCACCTGGGGCACGGCTAAGGCGCAAGCAAGGTGCGCTATGTCCTCAATCATCAATCGTCCGATTATAACGAAGCGTGCGAGCCGTCCCTATGCAGCGCCGTTCCGACAGCATGGTAGTATCCAGCGCCCCCGACGGAAATAGCGCTGCTTCCGTACCGCTGGAGGCGGGTGGGGGTAGGTGTGCTCGTCCACGCGAAAACCTACCCTTGTCGGGAGAGGGAGAGGGCACGGGTGAATCTCGACGATCCAGGAGCCTACGCGACCGCGGACCCCCAGCAGATGGGCCGCCTCATTGCGGCGCTGCCGGCCCATTGCGCTGCCGCTTGGCACGCTGCACGGGCCGCGTTGCAGTTGCCCGCAGCCTATCAGCAGCCGGCCCAAGTCGTCGTGCTGGGCATGGGTGGCTCGGCGATTGGCGCTGACTTGGTGCGCGGCCTCTACCTCGACCGGCTCCCGGCGCCGCTGCAAGTCGTGCGTAGCTACGAGCCGCCTGCCTATGTCGGCCCGCAGACGCTGGTCATCGCCTGCTCGCACTCTGGCAATACGGCCGAAACCCTGGCAGCGTTTGCCGGAGCCGAGCGTCGGGGCGCCAAGCTGATCGCGATTACCACCGGGGGCCAGCTTGCCGACCGGGCGCAACGGGCGGGTATCCCGCTCGTCAAATACACCTGCCCCTTGCCCGCCAGGTCTGCACAATCCGCTAGAAGTCAAGGTGGTGCCGGCCTGACGCGGCAAGCGCAGCCACGGGCGGCGCTGGGTTACTCGTTTACGGCGGTGCTGGCCGTCCTGCACGCGGTCGGCTGGGCACCGGACGCTGGGGAGGACTTGCCGGCGGCGCTCGACGCTGTGCGGTCGGTCGGTGCCGAGTATGCTCCCCAGCGGCCGGAAGCGACGAACCGCGCCAAGCAGCTGGCGCGGCGTTTGCGGCAGCGCGTACCGATTGTGTACGGAGCGGGCTGGCTCGCGGAGGTAGCCCGCCGCTGGAAGGCCCAGTGCAACGAGAACGCCAAGCAATGGGCGTTCTACGAGGAGCTACCCGAGCTTAACCACAACGCGGTCGAGGGCTACCGTCTTCCGACGGCTGACACCGCGCCGCTCACGGTGGTGTCCCTGGAGTCCGACTGCTATCCGCCGGCAATCCGCCAACGCGCGGCCATCACGCGCCGCGTCCTCGCCGAGCGGGCCGTCCCTTGCGAGGTCGTCACCATCGCCGGACCCAACCGGCTCGCGGAGGTGCTCACCGCTGTCCACCTCGGTGATTGGACCTCGTACTACCTGGCGCTGCTCAATGGCGTTGACCCCACGCCGGTTCCTACGCTCGAGTGGCTCAAAGCGGAGCTGGAACGGGAGTGAGCTGCCCTCACGCCTCACCCCCGGCCGCCCTCTCGGAAGGCTTTTTAGCCACAGAGAACACAGAGAGCACAGAGTAGGGGCTACAGCATGCTGTAGCCCTGTCCCCCTGCGGAGCGGGGGGGCTGTAGGGGCGCCCCCTACCATGACCGGGGGCAACCACCAGGGTTGCCTCTACAGCACCGGCCCTGGCCCTACTCGATGGGCGCCACGAACTTGCGGCTGCGTGTGTCGAGCGCTTCGACGTCGGGAATGATGAAGCGGTTTCCGTCCACGTCCTCAAGCTGGACCGTCTTGGGCGCGAGCCAGAGCACTGTATCCGGACTCCACTTGACGACGAAGTCGCGCACTCCGCGTTCCGTCTCGACGTCCCAGTACATCGTGCGGTACTCCTGACGCACGCGGCGAATACGGCTGATAGCGGTGACCCGGTAGAACCGCGCCAGCTCTTCGGCAACCAGCTGCTGTGACTCGGCGTCTAGCCGGTCTGCCGCCTCAATCAGGCAGGCTTCCTTGCCCTTCCCATCGAGGATGGACAGGTACCGGCGCTGGTCGCTCAAGGGGAAGGCGCAGACGACCTTCGCCCGCAGCACCGAGCGGTCGCCGTCAATCGTGGCCCGCAGGACGCCATGTGGTCCCCGGAACAGGTGTACCCGTGTCGGATCAATGACGCTAGCGGCCCCGGCAACCGCCAACGCGCCCGGCGGAGACGGCTCCGGGGCAAGCGCGTCCGTAGTATCTTGGTCCAGAACTGTGGTGTCGCTCATGATCTTGGCTCCTTGTTACTCCTCACCCTCCAGCCCGCTATAGTCCCCCCGCTGTGCAGGGGGACAGGGCTACAGCATGCTGCACCCCTACGCGCTGGTCCTGCGCTAGCCGGCAACGGCCTGGATATTCGATACCTCCTGCTGCAGCTTCACCAGGCGAGCGTAGATGCCGCCACTCGCTAGTAGCTCGTCATGGGTGCCGATCTCGACGAGCCTCCCCTCGTCGAAGACGATGAGGCGGTTGGCATTACGCAGCGTGGATAGGCGGTGAGCAATGGCAAAGGTCGTGCGCCCCTGCACCAGACGCGCCAGCGCCTGCTGGATTTGGTGCTCGGTTTCGGTATCTACGCTGGAGGTGGCCTCATCCAGGATGAGAAACCGCGGATCGCGCAGGATGGCGCGTGCAATAGCAATGCGCTGTTTCTCTCCACCGGAGAGCTTGGTGCCATTCTCACCTACCCGTGTATCGTAGCCGTCGGGCTTGGCCACGATGAATTCGTGGGCGTTTGCGGCGCGGGCCGCCGCGATAAGCTCGGCGCGACTCGCCTCTGGCTGGGCATACCCGATGTTGTCGGCGATGGTGCCGTTGAACAGGAACTGGTCCTGTAGCACCATGCCGATCTGACTCCGCAGCGACTCCAGCTGGAGGTCACGAATGTCATGGCCGTCAATCAGAATCTCACCGTGGTCGGCTTCGTAGAACCGGCAGATGAGGTTGACAAAGGTGGACTTCCCAGCACCCGACTTGCCCACCAAGCCGATCATCTCGCCCGGCGCCACGGTGACGGCGACATCCTTGAGCACCGGCTTGCTGGGATCGTACCCGAAGGTCACGTCTCGAAACTCGACCGCGCCCTCGATCCGTGGAATGACGATCGCATCCGGCTCCTTGTATGGCTCCGGCTCCTGGTCCACGATCTCGAAGACGCGCTCGGCCCCGGCCATTGCCCGCGACATCCAGTTGTAGACCTGGTTGAACCACTGGAGGGGGCCGTAGAGCAACCAGAGGTAGCCGATAAAGGCCACCAGTGTCCCTATCGTGAGGTCACCGACCATGACGGCGCGACCGCCGGCAAGCCAGGCCAAGAACGCGCCGGAGCCAGTGATGAAGTTGAGGCCGGCGAAGGCGGTAAACCAGAGGCGCCCCTCACGAATAGTGAGGTCGGCGAGAGCGGCGTTTTTCTGGCTGAAGCGCCGAATCTCGGCGTTCTCCTGGGAGAACGCTTTCGCCACCCGGATGCCAGCGAGCGACTCGCTGAGATGGGCAGAAAAGAGCGCCCAGCTCTGCGACAACTTGGCCCACAAGGGGCGCAGCCGCCGCCAGAGGATAGCACCGCCGATGACCACCAGCGGCGCCGGGATCAAGATAATCAGCGTCAGCTGCCAGCTGTAGAGCAACATGATGAGCGTGATACCGATGAGCATCAAGCCGTTCGAGAAGAGGTACGGCACCCCGTCCATGAGGAAGTAGTTCAGATTATCGGTGTCGCGCGTCACCACGGACATGAGGACGCCCTTTTCGCGCTTGTTGTGGAAGAGCAACGACAGTCGTTCCAGGCTGCGATACAGCTCGCTCCGCACGGCGGCGGTAATTCGCGTGCTTAAGGATGCGGCGAACCAGCCAGCTGCAACATCGGCGCCGCTGGTAGCGAGGCCGGCGGCAACCAAAGCCAGGACCATCAGGACCAGGAAGCCAAAGTCGCCGTAGTGCCCGCCGGTATTGGCGCCCTCTACCGGCGGCGTCAGCACTCCGTCAATGATCGTCTTCTGGATGACCGGCGGCAGCAGCTGCACGCCCGTCTTGGTCACAGCCAGCGTTGCCAAGAACGCCGTCTGCTGCCAGTGCGGCCGCAGGTAGCCCGCCAGGCGTAGCGCCATCGCGCCCTTAGGGACACAGTGCGGACACAGCCCATTCTTCTCCGGCAACAGGCGCCCGCACTTGTCGCAGCGTAGCTTGGGCAGCTCATCGGTGATGGCGAGGGGCCGACCTTTGGCTAACTGCTGGATGCCGCGAGCGACCTCGGCAAACTTCGGCGCCTGCGAGCTGGTGTATTCGATCACACTGCGCGGCAAGCCCTGCTGACGGACTTCCAGGCGGCCACCGCCGACCAAGGACTCCGTTGTGGCTTCCGTGATGTCGGTGAGTGGGATGGCCAGATAGCCGTCTTCACCCGGCTCGGTACCCGGCAGGACCACCACACGCTGATCGGTGACGACGAGCCACCGCTCGCCGAAGGAGCCATTCGCCCGCACGTCGGCCGTGGCGGTGAGCAGCACTTCCTCTTCCGGCTGTTTGACTGTTTCCCACTGCTGGGTTGCCATACTATGCAAGGGGTCAGGGAAAGGCATGATGAGTGATCCTCCTCGCGGGCGTTGCCCGCGGTGCCCCACCTGCGCTCTGAGGTGGGGCAGATGGTGAGCGCGACAGAGACAGGGCCTACGGCATGAGCTTCACCTCCGGGACGTAAGACGCAGCAAGCAGTCCTGGAGGCGGCCCCACGGTGGTGGGATAGATGGGTGATGAGGACGAAAAAACCGTGGGGCTGGTCGCATCCCCACGGCTGGTCGCCGGTCAGTAGTGTCTGATAGTTACATATGTATTCGACCAGACCTGGGGATGGTGCCGTTTGGGATACGCACCTGCAGCGGTGGTCCGCAGACCCGCGGCAGCGCAGGCACATAATCGTTCCAGTGCTGATTCACTTGCGGACGCTCCTTTCTGCAGATTGGCGGCGGCGGCCGCGCGTAACTAGCAATGATAGCAAGACATCCTGCCGGGCGCCAAAGAGAGGTGCCCCGCCTCACCCCCCGGGCCCCTCTCCATCGCCGAGCGATAGAGAGGGGGAGTTTGTTGGAGCCAGGCGAGGGGAGGGGGCCAAGTCGCACGTAGGGGCGCAGCACGCTGCGCCCGTCCCCCCGCTTCGCAGGGGGACCACAGGGGGGCCGGTATTGGACCTAACCCCCGGCCCCTTCCCTTCAGGGAATGGGAGTCGTGGCGGCGGCCGCCCGTCGCTGCATCGGCCGGCTGTGGCCTGCTTACTCGGCCCAGCTCGGCGGCTGCGGTGGAATATCGGCGGCTGAACGGGGGAGATCGTCCAGGCTATACTCATCATCGAGCGGAGCTTCCGGCACGATGATCCAGAGGATCAGGTAGCCGAGTAGCCCGACACCGCCGCAGGCCAGTGTCAGGAGCACGAACACGAGGCGAACGAGCGTGGGGTCTATGCCCAAGTATGCTGCTAACCCACCGGCGACACCGCCGGCCATGCGCTCACGCCGGCTCCGGTAGATGCGCTTGCTGGCCCAGGTTTGGTTACGTGTATCCATCACTGTTCCCTCCTAGTGAGGTAGTCCACACTGTTTCGACCGCCGCGTGAGGAAGGAAGTTTCAGGTCTCTGCTCTTGTCCGCTCTTGCGAGTGGTCCTGAAGCTGCCGGCCGCAGCGAGCGACTCTGCGGCACGAGGAGAGAGGATCAATGCGCTGGGTATTGCGAATTGTCGGGGTTGTGTTGGCCATCATGGGCGGAACCTGGATGCTGCAAGGGCTGAGTCTCCTGCCGGGCACCTTCATGGTCGGCAGCACATTTTGGGTGTGGACTGGCTTGCTGACGCTACTCGTCGGGCTGGTCCTGCTTATCCTCGGGCTACGCACCCGGTCGCGTCTGCCCCAATGAGCTTTGAGCATTGCATGTAGGGAGCGGGGGCGCCCTCTTCCGCCTCACCCTCGCCCGCCTCCGGCGGCCTCTCTCTACCCCCTAGGAGATGACCGGGGTGAGGGGCCGGGGGGTGCGGCCGGCCAGGGAGAGCACCGCCCTTTGGACTCCGGCTTTCGCCGGAGTGACGGGCTGGGTGAGGAGCGCAGGTGGGGACCACGGCAACGTCCTGCACTGGTGCCGGTCCCTCCAACGCTTCCTCGAGCGGCGGTGTGCTACCTTTACTAGGCTGGGCGCCGGCATTCCGCACTCTGCTTGCGCAGGTAACGCTCGCTGCGGGTGATCCGGCTGCACATCTCGGACGACTATCTGACGATTATCCGATGCTGGCTGCCAGCCCATCACGCAGCCCCGGGGCCGCCGCACCGACACCAGCCGTGGCCCGAGGCGTAGCTGAGAGACTACACACACCATGATGACAGTGGGTACCGCCGACCAACCGCGCATTAGGCTGATCCTCCGCCCCTTCCAAGAGTTCGCTCAACGCGAGACTTCCGGTGGCATCCTGCTCTTGTCCAGCGCGATCATTGCGCTTATTTGGGCAAATTCGCCCTGGGCACATCTCTACGAGCAGCTCTGGCACACCGAAATCGCCATTGTGCTCGGCGACTTTCACCTCGAGGAAGACCTGCTGCACTGGATCAACGATGGCCTGATGGCGATCTTCTTCCTCTTCGTGGGTCTGGAGATCAAGCGCGAGGTGTTGATCGGTGAGCTGGCCTCGGTGCGGCGCGCTGCGCTGCCCATCGTTGCCGCCGTGGGGGGAATGCTTGTGCCGGCAGGCCTCTACATTGCCGTGAATGGCGGCGGCGAGGGCGCGCGGGGCTGGGGCATCCCGATGGCGACCGATATCGCGTTTGCGCTGGGCATCATGGCCCTGCTCGGCCGGCGAGCGCCCTTGTCGTTGAAGGTCTTCCTGGTAGCGTTGGCCATCGTGGATGACATTGGCGCGGTCTTGGTCATTGCCATCTTCTACACCTCGGAGCTTTCATGGATGTACCTCGCCGCTGGCGCGGTATTGCTGGTGGTCCTGCTGGGCGCGAATCGCGCCGGTTTCCGCCACCCGCTGCCCTACAGCTTGCTGGGCCTCGGCTTGTGGTTCGCCTTCCTGCAGTCCGGTGTACACGCCACCGTCGCCGGGGTGCTCTTAGCGATGACGATTCCCTCCTCGATTCGCCTGAATACGCGAGACTTTCTCGCGCAATGCCGCGCCTTTCTCGATAGCTTCGAGCGGGCCAGTGTTTCGACGGAGAAACGACACATGCAGGACGGGCATCGAGCAGCGGTCTATGCACTCGAATCGGCCTGCGAGTACGTCGAGTCACCTATGCAGCGCCTCGAACACGCCTTGTATCCGTGGGTCACTTACGTCATCATGCCGGTGTTCGGCCTGGCGAACGCCGGCGTGGTCTTGAGCGGTGACTTGGGAGCAGCCGTGACGCATTCGGTGAGTCTCGGTGTGATTGTCGGCCTGGTGGTTGGCAAGCAAGCGGGCATTACCCTCTTCTCATGGCTGGCCATCCGTCTTGGTCTGGCCTCGCTGCCGCGCGGCGTGACCTGGCGACAGCTTTACGGCGCGGCCTGGCTGGGCGGGATTGGGTTTACGATGTCTATCTTCATCGCCAACTTGGTGTTTGGCGACACTGCGCTGCTGCCGATTGCCAAGATGGGCATTCTGTTGGCGTCCATCACCGCCGGCAGTATTGGCTGGCTCATCCTGGCAACCACGAAGACGGTGTCCCTAACCCATGAGGCCCCGGCTACGGCGCCGGCAAGCGCGTCAGACGGCGTGGCGCCCAGCCTCGTAGCGGACCGATGACCCGCCTGATCTCGTAAGGAATGCCGGTGAACACCGATACAGTGCGCCACCTGCTCGCCGAGGTAGCAGCCGGGCGGCTCGACGTGGAAGCAGCGCTGGGCCGGTTGCGCCGGCTTGACGTTGAAGACCTCGGCTACGCGCGCGTTGACCACCATCGAACGCTGCGTACCGGGTTCCCGGAGGTGATTTACAGCCCCGGCAAGACGCCGCAGCAGATCGCGGCGATTGCCCAACGGCTGGTCCAGCGAGACCAAACGGCGCTGGCGACGCGCGCTGCACCCGAGGTCTTTGCGGCCGTGCGTGAGGTGTTGCCCACTGCTCGCTATGAGGCGGTGCCGCGGCTCGTGATCGTCGAGGGCGCGCGACCGGCGCTGCTGACGAGCCGCATCGTGGTCGCTACCGGGGGTACGGCCGACATGCCGGTAGCCGAGGAGGCGGCGATCACCGCCGAGCTGACGGGTAGCCCGGTGGACCGTCTCTACGACGTGGGCGTGGCCGGTATCCACCGCCTGCTGGCGCAGCGTCGCGTGCTCGATACGGCGGCGGTGGTCATTGCGGTGGCCGGGATGGAAGGAGCGTTACCGTCCGTGGTGGGCGGCCTCGTAGACAAGCCGGTTATCGCTGTGCCCACCAGCGTTGGCTATGGCGCCTCCTTTGGCGGCGTGGCGGCGCTCCTGGCCATGCTCAATAGCTGCGCCCCCGGGGTAGCCGTGGTCAACATTGACAATGGCTTTGGGGCCGGCTTGATGGCGGGAATGATTAACCGCCTTGCCGCTACGGCTGTTCCCGCGGTCGAGCCGGAGATGGCCGCGTCCGACTACCAGGACGGCGCTGCCGTAGACTCCGGCGGATCGCGCCGGTCGAGCGTGTCAACGGAGAGGTCAGCACCATGACCCGCGCTGCCTACTTCGAGTGCTTTTCGGGCGCCAGTGGCGACATGATCCTGGGCGCCCTCGTAGATGCCGGCTGGTCGGAGCAAGCGCTACGCGACGCGCTGGCCAAGATACCCCTCGGCGGCTACACAGTGACCGTCCGCGAAGCCCAGAAAGGCGCCCTCTTTGGGACGCAAGTGCGGATCACCGTCACCGAGCCGCAGCCGGAGCGCGATATGGCGGATATTCTCCCGATCATCGAAGGGAGCGACCTGCCCGATCCGGTCAAGGCCAATGGCAAGCGCCTCTTTTGGCGGCTGGCCGAGGTGGAGGGGCTGGAGCATCGCCAGCCACCGGCGACCGTCCACTTCCACGAGGTCGGGGCGGTCGATTCGATCCTCGACATCTTGGGCGCGTGCGTGGGCCTGCACGATCTGGGCATTGCGGCCTTGTACGTGTCGCCGATCAACGTCGGTGGTGGCACGACAAACTCCCGGGACGGCATCTTGCCCGTGCCCGGCCCAGCGACGTTGGAACTGCTCAAAGGGCGGCCGATTTATGCCTCGGAGTACGCGGGCGAGTTCCTCACGCCAACGGGTGCCCTCATCCTGTCCACACTAGCGACCGACTTTGGCCCCATGCCCCCGATGCGCGTCGAGCGCATTGGCTATGGTGCGGGCCAACGCGACTTCGCCATTCCCAACATGCTGCGCGTTTCGATTGGAGAGCTGGATCAGGAGCCGGATCAGCCGGGCGAGACCGCCGATTCTGCGGTCATGGTGGAAACGAACATTGACGACATGAACCCGGAGTGGCTCAGTTACCTCGCCGACCGCCTCCGGCAGGAAGGTGCCCTTGACGTAACCATGACCCCGGTGCTGATGAAGAAGGGCCGGCCGGGCACCGTGCTGTCGGTGCTGACCAGTCCGGCCACGGTCCAGCAGGCGCTCGACCGCATCTTCGCCGAGACGACCACGCTCGGCGTGCGGATGTACGACGTGCGGCGGCAGAAGCTGCGGCGGCGCATCGAGACGGTGACGACGCCTTGGGGGCCGGTGCGCGTCAAGGTGGCGCAGCTTGGCCCAGCGGACCGCAACCACGCCCCCGAATACGAGGACTGCCAACGGCTGGCCAGCGCCGCCAACGTGCCCTTGCGCGACGTATACGATGCAGCGCGTCGCGCGATGGAAGCGAGGGACTGATGGCCCGCCGGAGCTTGCCCTTGGCTGTACCAGGGGGTGAGGCGGGTCAAGGGGCCGCAGAGGTGCATAGGGCCTTTTTCACACTGCATCGAGCAAGCGTTATGCGAGGCCTTTGTGTCTTGCTAGTGTAGGGGGAGAGACCATGACTGATGGCAGGGTGGCCGTCCCGCGATGGATTGAGCAGTTGGGTGCCAGGGCCGCAGGCAGCACCGTGCTTGGCCGGCCGTTGGCAGTGCGGTCCGTGTCGTCGGAGCATGTGTCGGTAGACCATGGCGCTGTAGGCGCGGTCTTAGGCAACCGCCTACGGTTGCGCCAGAGTGCGACGGGTGTGGCGCTTGGTCGTGACGTGGGACTGCATCAAGGGGGTGGATTGCTCGTAGCCGGCGGTCGTGTCACCGTCGAACAGGGCGCAAGTCAATGGCTGGTGGGCGCTGTGGTCGAGGCGCGGCAGACCTTTGCCCTCGCGGTGATCGCCGGCCAGGTCAGTGGTTCGGTGCGTTGCCTCCTCGATGCTCGTGGCGCGGTCATCTTCGGCATCGCCTTCGCCGTGACCACGTTCGCACTCCGCCTGCTCACTCGCCGCGGCTAGCGCTTGGGCCGGGCACTGCTCCTCACCCCCCGGCGGGCGGGGTGAGGTGGGAAGGGCGGCGGCGACTACCGGCGGAAGAGGAGGCGGTCTACTGCCAACGGGGTCGGCGGACCAAAGAGCACCAGCAAGGCCAGCAGCGCCAGCACACCGTCACGGATCAGGTCCTGCGGTCCGGCATCGGCGCCGCCCAGGAGCCAACCGATCACCGGTAGTTGCTGCAAGACGATACTGCCGAAACAGCCACAGCCCGTCAGCGACAGGCCGCGCAGCAGGGCCGAGGCCAATGCTGCGGCAAATGTGGCCAGCAAGACCAGCGCCACGGTGGCGCTGATCCGGGTAAAAAGACCGACCAGCAAGTAAACGCCGAGCAGAAGCTCCAGCCAGGGCAGCGCCGTCGCGACCGGCAGCACCGCCGGCAGCGGCAAGAGCTGGTAGCGCTCGACGACGGTGGCGAATTCGGCCGGCGCAGCCAGCTTCCCGCCGGCGGCGAGGACAAACACTGCACCTAGCAGCAGCCGAGCGATCAACGCCGCTCCGGCGCTGACCGACCGTTGGCGCTGCGGCCGGCTGCTCGTGGTCAGGTCATGTGTTACCATGATTTCAACGGGACTGTCCCCCGGCACCACTATCGGCCCGCATACTCTACAGGCTATCGTGGGTGGTTGGGTAACTGCAAAACTGCAACGGCATCATGGGCGAACGTGGCAGACAGGAGCGTAGTCGGCGCTCCACCAAGTCGCGGTCGCGCGGTCTGCCGCGCATGGCGCTCGTGTTCGGCGGCGCCACCGTCGTCGTGATTGCGGTGATTATCGCGTTCAGCCTGCGCGGCCGCCCTGCCGCAACCGAGGCGCCGTCCGCCGCCGTCGAGCACGGCACTGTCGGGCAGGTACTCAGTGTAGACTCGCCGAGGAGCAGCGCCGGGGAAGTCCAAGTTGGCCGGGCGGCGCCCAACTTCCGGTGGCGAGACGCCTCGGGCGCGACACGCTCTCTTGCCAACTTGCGGGGCCGGTCGGTCGTCCTGCTGGAGTTTCTGGCTACGTGGTGCCCGCACTGTCAGCGGATGGCGCCGGTGATCGCCGCCGTCTACGACGACTACCGCGACCGCGCCGTCACCGCCTTGGGCGTGAACGCCAGCCCTTACGCCATGGACAAGCGGTCGCCCGCTTCACCGGCGGATATGGCTACTTTCGCTGATCGCTTTGGCGCCACCTTCCCGCTCGCGTTCGATCCCCGGGTAGCCGTCGGCCGAGCCTATGGTGTGCGCTCGTTTCCGACGACCGTCATCATTGATCGGCAAGGCATCGTGCGCTACGCACATAGCGGCGAGGCCCCCAAAGCCGAGCTGGCGGCGGTGCTGACGGCCGCGCTCCGCGCCGGTTGATCTTCCTAGTGCGGTAGCCGCCGCCGGAGGAGTAGGGGGCCGGATGGCGGGGGTTGTTTGCGACCAAAACGGTGTCGAGTGTGGGCGAGGAGGTAGGACGATGTATGTGTTGATTGTGCCAATCCATATCCAGCCGGAGCATCGCGAGGCGTTTCTGGAATCCATGCTCGACGATGCTATCGGCTCGGTCCGCGACGAGCCGGGCTGCCTGCGTTTTGACGTGATCCAAGATAGCAGCGACCCCAATTGCATCTACCTCTACGAGGTCTATCGGGATGAGGCGGCCTTCCAGGCTCATGTGGAGGCGCCACACTTCGTCCGCTGGCGCGAAACGGTGAAAGACTGGTTTGCCAAGCCGCCGGAAGTGGCGCGCGGAACCAGCATCTTCCCACCGGACGACGCCTGGGCGCCCCAGGCCCCACCTGCCGGTAGTTAGCCGGCGCGCCTCACCCCCCCGGCCCCCTCTCTATCGCTTGGCGATAGAGAGGGGGAGTTGACCGCCCGTCATTCCTGTCTCTCGTCCGTCATTCCCGCGCAAGCGGGAATCCACCGCCATAGGGGGGCCGGTATTGGGCCTAACCCCCGGCCCCTTCCCTGTGAGGGAGGGGGTTGGGGGTAGGTGCGCCTCCCCATAGGCCGGCCGGCCCAGGGCTAACCGGCGGCGACCTTCTCTCGATGTTGCTGGCGCCGGCTGTGGAGTGCCTCGACGGCGGTTAACAGCGGCTGGACATCGTACCGGACAGGGTCGGTCGTGGGCAGCCCCGTCTCGGCGGCCGCTGCCGCGAGCGCCTGCTGCGCCGCTGCCTCGTCCAAACCAAAGGTATTGAGGGCGATGCCAATGACGCGCGACGGCTTGACGTGGGCGGTCGCGCGCTCGTGCAGGGCCACCAGGTCGCGCAGTGGGGGCACCGGGAGGGTGTAGCGGCGGATGGTCGTGCGCCCGACTTGGTGACAGAGGATCATGCCATCGGGAGCGCTGCCGTGGATCAGGGACAGCGTGACGCCGGAGTAGCCCGGATGGATCAGTGAGCCTTGCCCCTCGACGAATAGCAGATCGCCCTGCTCGGCGCCCTGCATCACGAGGTCTTCCGCCGCCCCGGCGGCAAAGTCGCTGATAACCCGGTCAATCGCTACGCCCCAGCCGGCGATGATAATTCCGGTCTGCCCCGTAGCGACGAACGTGGGGTGATGGCCAGCCCGGCGCGCGGCAGCATCAAGCTCCAGGGAGGCGGACATCTTCCCGACGTTGCAATCCGAGCCGACCGTGAGCACGATGGTCGCGTCGAGCTGATGCGCCCGCGTGTCGGCCACCCGATGCTCGTCGGGCACGCGACGCACGTCCCAGAGGTCTACCCCGTAGGAGTGGGCCGCGGCAGCCAGCTCTTCGTCCTCTTCGAGGAAGTGGTGCAGGCCATTGATGACATCGAGACCCTCGCTCATGGCGTGAACCACCTGCCGTCGCCACGCTGCGGGCAAGACGCCACCACGCGGGGCCGTGCCGAGCAACAGCGTATTCGGCTTGTAGGCCAGCGCAGCAGCGACCGATTCCACTATTGGCACGTCGTCCCCGACGCCAACGATGTCGTAGGCGGTCCGGCCGGTGTATCGGCTATCTACGACCGCAACCACCGGATCGCGCCCATAGCGGATGACGCCGACGGCGGTCTTTGCCTCCAGCAGGTCAAAGCCGCCCTCTGCGAGCACTGCAATTCTACGTTCACCAATGGGTCTCATCGTCGTCTACGGCTCCTTGTGTGGCATCGAAGGTGGTATACCTAGTCGGCAAAGAGGAGCCTTATGGTGATACAGTATACTGAATATCTACAAGTTGTGCGCCGGCCGAAGGACGGTAACACAAGAGTTCATGCATCAGCAAGCGTCTTCCTGATTGACGCAACCCGTCACCGAGCAGTAGTCTCATCTACTGGGGGTCTCGGCTGCATCCCGGCCTCGAAGCGGGTGCGAACTGGCCCATGCGGTGCGCGGAAGTGTCGGCTAGTCGTCGCTGCGGCTTAGTCACTGTTGGGTGTCGTGCCCTCTTTCCGGACTTCCGAGTGCCCACGACAGGCCGTAGTGCTCTCGACTATCTTCTATGCTTGTGGACCGTGACCAGTCCTACGTCCGGCAGAGGAGGACGCAGCCATGATAGGCAACGTGGAGCCGCCGGCCCCTTCCGACCGGTTCAATCCCCTTCAGCTTGACTCGATGGTGCGTCTGCTTGACTTGGTGGCTGCTCCTGGCGGTCGGACACCCGTCGTCCACACCAACCTGCCCCCCGCTGCGCTGGCGGAGGTGGCGCTACAGCGCGGGGAGGGCGCCCTCGCCGCAAACGGTGCGCTCGTCACCGCAACCGGCGCACACACGGGCCGCTCGCCGCAGGACAAGTTCGTGGTGCGCTATCCCGGCTCGGCGAGCGAGCGAGCAGTCTGGTGGGGCGAGGTCAACCAACCGCTGCCGCCGGAGCGATTTGCTCGCCTGGCGGCGCGACTGAGCGGCTATCTGCTGGAGCGTGACGCCCTGTACGTCACCGATGCCACCGTGGCCGCGCATCCGGCCTATCGGATGCCGGTGCGCGTGATTGCCGAGGAAGCCTGGCAGGCGCTCTTTGCCCGGCAGCTGTTCCGGCGTGATGAAGCACCAACCGGCAGTGAGCCTGGCGCTGCCGGAGCGGGGCCGGTTGCCACCGTCCTCATCGCCCCCTACTGCCAGGCCGTGCCGGCGGAGGACGGGACCCGATCAGAGGCGGCGGTGGTCCTGGACCTGGAGCATCGCCTGGTGCTCATTTGCGGCACTCGATACGCCGGCGAGATGAAGAAGTCGGTGTTTTCCCTGCTGAATTATCTCCTGCCCCAGCGCGGTGTCCTGTCCATGCACTGCGCGGCCAACGTCGGACACGCTGGCGACAGCGCCCTGTTTTTCGGCCTGTCGGGGACGGGCAAGACCACCCTCTCCGCCGATCCGGCCCGCAACCTGCTCGGCGACGACGAGCACGGCTGGTCGGATGAGGGCATCTTCAATCTGGAGGGTGGCTGCTATGCCAAGTGCATCCGCCTCTCGCAAGAGGACGAGCCGCAGATTTGGCACGCTATCCGCTTCGGTAGCGTCGTCGAGAACGTCGTCGTGGACCCGGCCACGCGCCAGGTGGACTACGATGACGATTCGATCACCGAGAACACCCGCTGCGCCTACCCGGTGGACTACATCGAGGGCGCGCTGACCGCCGGGACGGCCGGGCACCCGACGACCGTGATTTTCCTGACGGCCGATGCCTTCGGTGTGCTGCCCCCCCTGGCGAGGCTGAGTACCGAACAGGCGCTCTATCACTTCCTTTCGGGCTACACGGCGCGACTAGCCGGGACCGAGGCCGGGCTTGGCTCGGAACCCGAGGCGACGTTCTCCTCCTGTTTTGGCGCTCCATTCCTGCCGTTGCCGCCCTCGACCTACGCCCGTCTGCTGGGCGAGCGCCTCGCCCAGCACGGCTCGCGCTGCTATCTGGTCAATACCGGCTGGACGGGCGGTCGCTTTGGCGTCGGCCAGCGCCTGCCCATCGGCGCCACCCGCGCCCTGGTGCGCGCGGCGATAGCCGGCGATCTGGACCGACCGGGCGCAGCCTACTGGACCGATCCGCTCTTCGGGTTGCAGGTACCGATGCACTGCCCCGGAGTACCCGACATGCTCTTGCACCCACGTGAGACCTGGGCCGATCCCGACGCCTACGATAGCCAAGCGCAGCGCCTCGCCCGCGATTTCCACGCGAACTTTGCCCAGTTTGCGGCCGACCCGGACGCCAGTCGCCTGCAAGCTGCCGGCCCAAGCCAGGGTTAGCCGTCCTCACCCCCCGGCCCCCTGTCCACTGCCATGCACCGACGGCTCCCAGGCGGTACGGCCCTCCTTGACCATCAGGCTTCCGGTATACTGGCAATTAGCCCGCGGCCAGGGCTATACCCCCTCTCCCGCTGGGTGAGGGCCGCCGGGGAGTGAGGCGCGCGCCATGACAGCAGAAGCCATCGCTGCCGAGCCGCCCGCGGTCACCAGGGAGGACCTGCGGGCGCTTAAGACCGATATACAGCAAGACCTCCTGGAATTCAAGATCGGTGTGCAGCACGACATCCAGGAGTCGGAGGCCCGCTTACACCGTGAGCTGCAACACTATGCGACCAAAGCCGACCTCAAGGACACTGAGCTACGGCTCGGGGCGGAAATCAGTGGCCTCAGAGCCGACCTCAAGGACGCCGAGCTGCGCCTCAAATCGGAATTCGGTAATCTCAGGACGGAATTCAGCGATCTCAGGACGGAACTCAAGGTTGAGCTACGGGAAGCCCAGATGTGGCTGCTGCTCCGCCTCGGCGGCTTGATTGTCGCCGCGGTCACCATTGCGGTTGCCGTCCAGAAGCTCTGGTCCTAGGCGCGCGCAGCCGGCCCCGCCTCAGCCGTAGCGCCTCACCCCCCCCGGCCCCTCTCGGAAGGCTTTTTAGCCACAGAGCACACAGAGAGCACAGAAGGGCTACGGCATGCTGCCCGCCACCGGCTAGAATGTCTGGTAGTGTGCAGGCAGGAGGGCCAGCGATGTTTGATCTGGTGGTTGGTGGTGGGACGGTCGTAGACGGGACCGGAACGCTGGGCTATCGCGCCGATGTGGGTGTCGAGCGGGGTACGATCACGGCTATCGGCGATCTCCGCGCCGCTGAGGCCGCCGACCGGCTCGACGCCACCGGCTATGTCGTCGCGCCGGGCTTCATTGACCCGCATACGCACTCGGACCGCACCTTGCTCGTCAGCCCGGAGGCGCACAGCAAGGTGCGGCAGGGAGTGACGACCGAGGTTATCGGCAATTGCGGCGCCAGCCCGGCGCCGTGCGTAGGGCCGTTTGCCGACGAGATTCGGGGCCAGAGCGGCGACGGCAGCCCGCCGGAGCCGTCGGAGGCGTGGGAGACGTTCGGCAGCTACCTCGATAGTCTCCGCGCAGCACAGCCCTCGGTCAACGTGCTGGCGCTCGTCGGCCACGTCACGCTGCGGATCGCGGCGATGGGCTTTGCCTATCGGCCGCCCACGCCGGAGGAGCTGGCGCGGCAGCGGGAGCTGTTGGTCGAGGCGCTTGATGCCGGCGCTCTGGGCCTGTCGTCGGGCTTGATGACGCCGCCGAGCAACTACTCCGAGACGGAGGAGCTGGTCAGCCTCGCCGAGACACTGCATGAGCACGACGCCTTCTACTTCACGCATGTGCGCGGCGAAGGGGCGCCACTCTTCCGGGCCACGGCCGAGGCCATCGAGATCGCCGAGCGTGCCCATGTGCCCGTACAGATCGCCCACCACAAGGCCGCCTTTCGACCGAACTGGGGCCGGATGCCGCAGGTGACCCAGCTCAGTGTGTGGGCACAGGAGCGCGGCGTCGACTCACGCTTCGATGTCTATCCCTATACTGCCGGCAGCGCCGGCCTGACCCAGATCATGCCGGATTGGGCACATGAGGGTGGTCGCACCAAGCTGCTGGATCGGCTACGCCACCCGGCGACACGCGCGCACGTATGCGCCGATGTCGAGGCGGCTGGCCGGGAATGGGACCGCATCTATATCACGGCGGTGCATACGGACGCGAATCGCCAGCTGGAGGGGCGCACCATCGCGGAGATTGCCGCCGACCGACACATCGAGCCGGTGCAAGCGTTCTGCGATGTCTTGCTGGAGGAGGAGGCCCAGGCCGGCATGTTGCACTTCATCATGGATCAGGACGACGTGGACCACGTGGTTGGCCACCCGCTTTCCATGATCGGCTCCGATGGCTCGTCGTTGCGCGTTGACGGGCCACTCGGCGCCGGCAAGCCGCATCCCCGCAACTACGGCGCCTTTCCGCGCGTGTTGCAGGAGTACGTGCGCGAGCGCGGGCTGCTCACGCTGGAGCGCGCCGTCCACAAGATGAGCGGGGCCACGGCAGAACGGCTCGGCCTCCGGCGCAAAGGCTTCATCCGCTATGGCCTGGACGCCGATCTGGTGGTCTTCGACCCGGCCACCGTGCGCGAGACGGCGACCTACAGCGATCCTCACCGGTATCCCGCCGGCATCCCGCATGTCGTCGTCAACGGCACGGTCACCGTCCGCGACGGTGAGCACAACGGCGCCCGCGCCGGCCGGATCATCCGCCGCCAGGATCGCTAGCCGGTGTAGGAGCGCGATTCATCGCGCCCAGGCGCTCGTCATTCCGGCGGAAGCCGGAATCCAGGGGCACTCGTGGCCCCCCGGTCGGTCGGGATTGCGGCTTCCGCCGCAATGATGGGGACCGGAGGCAGATAGCCGCCGGAAGGAATCGGGACATGAACACGTTGCGCCGCTTCACCTATTCTGCAGGACGGGACCGGCCGCTCGAAGCGAGTGCGGCGTGGGCGGCCGAGCACGACTTCGGCGCGGTGGAGTTCAATGCTGACCTGCCGCCCAATAGCCCGGACCAATGGGACGACGCGCGCGTCACTGCCTTCCGCAAGCTCCGCGCGGAGCACCGCTTGGCAGCCGGCATCCACACCTCGTCGGCGGTGAACAATGCCGAGATCGTGCCGGTCGTCGGCGACGGTGTGGCGGCCTACCTGCGGCAGAACGTCGAGCTAGCCGCCCGGCTCGGCTGCGGCTATGTGATCGTGCATGGTGGCTACCACTTCGGTGACCGCGAGCAACGGCGCGAGGCCGCCCGGCGGCGTCTGGAGCGCCTGGTTCCCTGGGCCGAGCGGTGGGGCGTTGCGCTGTGGTTCGAGAATCACAATGCCGAGCCGGACTTGGCCGAAATCCACTATCAGCCCCGTGACGCCGACGAGACGGCCTGGTTTCTGGACCGGCTACCGGCAGCGACGGTGCGTTGGGCCTTCAACGTCGCCCACGCGCACCTAGTTCCCGAGGGAATTGACGGCTTTCTCGACCGCTTTGGCATAGGACGCCTGGCTCAGGTGCGTCTCAACGACAACCCCGGCACCCACGAGGTTCACCTGGTCCCCGGCGAAGGCACGATTGACTTCGCGCCCGTCTTCCACCGCCTCGACCGGCTGGGCTACCGGGGGCCGTTCTCGCTGGACTTCGGTATCGACGAAGACAAGCTGCGGGTACGCGACGCTTTCGCTGCCTTGTTAGGGCCGGGCTGAACTTACCCCCGGCCGCCCCCAGCAGACTCCCCCTCTCTATCGCTCGACGATGGAGAGGGGCCCGGGGGGTGAGGCCGGATGGGTACTACAGGGCGTCGCAAACGAGGTCGCCGACGCCGCTGGTGCTGTAGCCCATCCGGCCCGCCGATTGGGAGTCCATCTGGGGGCAGGTGGCGTGGATGGCGCGTTCGATGCGGGCGCCGGCGGCGGCTACGTCCGCTAGGCCGCGTTGCTCGCCGGTCACCGCGAGCAACATGCCCATCGCCCCAATGGCCGCGATGGGGTTGATGACGTTTTGGCCCGTGTAGCGGGGGGCCGAGCCGCCCATCGGCTCGAACATGCTCACGCTGTCGGGATCGGGACTGATGTTGCCGCCGGCGGCCACGCCTAACCCACCCTGGATCATGGCGCCGACGTCGGTGATGATGTCGCCGAACATGTTCGGCACGACAATCGTCTCGTAGAACTCGGGGTTCTTCACGAACCACATGCAGGCGGCGTCAATGTGGTTGTAGTCGCGGGTCACGTCGGGGAACTCACTGTCCCCCATTTCATTGAACGCTCGCCACCAGAGGTCGCTGGCGAAGGTGAGGACGTTCGTCTTGCCGATCAGGGTAAGCTGCCCCGGCTTGCCGGCCGCGCGGCGCCGGCGGGTCAGCTCGAAGGCATAGCGCAGGCAGCGGTCCGCGCCGAAGCGCGTGGCGATCATCTCCTGCGTGGCGACCTCTTGGGGGGTGCCCTTGCGGAGGAAGCCACCGCCCCCGGAGTACAGGTCTTCGGTGTTCTCGCGCACGACGATGAAGTCTATGTCGGCCGGGCCTTTGTCTTTCAGCGGGCACTCGACGCCGGGGTACAGTTTGACGGGCCGCAGATTGATGTATTGGTCGAGGTCAAAGCGCAGCTTGAGCAGCAGCCCCTTCTCCAGGATGCCGGGCGGCACGTCGGGATGCCCCACGGCGCCGAGGTAGATAGCGTCGAACGCCCGCAAGTCCTGCACTTCCTCGTCGCTGATGACCTTGCCGGTCTGCAAGTAGCGCTCGCCACCGTAGTCGAACTCGGTGATCTCGTAGGCAAAGCCTTCTTGTGCCGCGACCGCTGCCAGCACCTTCAGCCCCTCGCGCACCACTTCGGGGCCAGTGCCATCGCCGGGTATGACCGCAATCTTCACCATCGCGTTCTCCTAGAGCCGCATTTTGTCAACCGTGGATAGACCAATCAGACGATAGCGGCTCCCTGGCAGCGATTCAAGTCCCGGCGGCCAGTGGTCAGCGGTCAGCTTTCAGCCCATGGTCGGCTCCTGCCACCGTGTCAAGCTGACGGCTGACGGCTGATGGCTGTTAGCTCCCGCTGGCCGGTAATCCGGTGCAGCGGCAGGTAGAATGAGCCGGGCCGCAGAGCGCGGCGGCTTGCTGTAGTATCGGTTGGTAGCGGCCAACGGCATGGAGGGTGGGTGTTGCCAGCCGAGGACCGTTGGAGGAGTAGACGATGCGCGTATACGTGATGACCGATCTGGAAGGCGTGAGTGGGGTCTGGAGTATAGAGCTACAGTGTGAGCCGACGGGACGCGAATACGATCTGGCCCGGCGTCTGCTGACCGCCGAGGTGAATGCGTGCGTGGATGGCCTGCTGGCCGGTGGCGCGACGGAGATCGTCGTCGCCGATGGGCACGGCGCCGGTGGTCTGTACTTCCCCGATCTCCACCCCCAAGCCGTTGCCTTGATGGGTCGTCCGGTGCCGCCGGCCTGGGGACTGGACGAGGATTTCGATGCCTTCCTGATGATCGGGCAGCACGCGATGGCGGGCACCGAGCGCGGCATCCTCGACCACACGCTCTCCAGCCAGAGCATTGTGCATGTGTGGCTCAATGGAGAGCGCATTGGTGAGATGGGACTAAATGCGGCGGTCGCCGGCCACTTTGGCGTGCCGACTATTCTGTTGAGCGGTGACGACGTGGCGTGTGAGGAAGCGCAAGCCTTGCTCAGTCCGCTCGGTCCTGTCGAGACCGTTGCCGTCAAGCAGTCGCTGACCCGTGGCAGCGGGCTGTTTTTGTCGCCGGCGCGCGCGCAGGAATTGATCCGCGACGCGGCGACCCGTGCCCTGCAGCGCGTCTCCGAGTTCCAACCCTACCGGCCCGAGCCACCGCTGGAGCTAAAGTTCGAGTACCTGCTGAACACGCCGGCCGAGCAGGCTGCCCGCCAGCCGGGCGTTGAACGGGTGGACGAGCGTACCGTCGTGTATCGCGGTGACGACTTCGTTCAGCTCTACTGCTATCGGTAGCGACGAGATAGCAGTGACAACGTATCACTCGCTGCCAGCCCTCGGCTATACTCTCCGTCGGTGAGTGTGACCGGTTGTTTGGCCGATAGCAAGCAGGAGTGGGGATACGGGCATGGCAGTCGTAGAGCATCCACAGCCGGCCGGACATGATGACGCGGGCGAGGCGGACCCCCTGGCGGCGCTCCAGGGGTTCCTCACCGCGACGGACTACGATGCGCTGACCAAGTGCGTACACTGCGGTCTGTGCCTGAATGTGTGCCCTACCTACCGGCAGAACGGTCTGGAGGCCGACTCGCCGCGCGGTCGCCTGTACCTGATGCGGGCGGTCGCTGAAGGTGATCTGAGCTTCTCCGCAGCGGTCAACGACCATCTCCAGCTCTGCCTGCAATGCCGCGCCTGCGAGACGGCCTGTCCCTCCAACGTCCACTTTGGGCAGGTCATGGAGGGCGCTCGCGCGACCATTCTCGAGGAGGAGAGCACTCCCCTGCGCCGCGTGCTCACCTGGGCCGTATTCGGCCAGCTCTTTGCCTATCCCACCCGGCTGGTGCTGCTCGGGACGCTCCTGCGCTTCTATCAGCGCAGTGGATTGCAGACCATCGTCCGCTGGATAACTCGCCAACAGTGGGTACCGCCACGGCTGCGGCTGATGGAGCAGATGCTCCCGCAGCTATCCGGCCGCTTCTTCCGCGCGCCCCCTGGCGAGATCGTCGCGGCCCAAGGTGAGCGGCGCTATCGTGTTGGCATGATCGGCGGCTGCATCATGCCGCTGGCGTTCGCCGACACGAACGAGGCCACCGTGCGCGTGCTGACAGCCAATGGCTGTGAGGTGGTCATCCCGGAGGCGCAACGCTGCTGTGGCGCACTCCAGGCCCATGCCGGCGCACAGGAAGAGGCGCGGCGGGTAGCGCGCATGAACGTTGATGCCTTCGAGCAGTGGAACCTGGATGCCATTATCATCAACGCCGCCGGCTGTGGCGCTGCCCTCAAGGAATACGACCGGCTCTTGGCCGATGACCCGGCCTATGCCGAGCGTGCGGAGCGATTCTCGGAGAAGGTCGAGGACATCAGCGAGTTCTTGGCGCGCGTCGGCCTCACGGCGCCGCTGGGCACCGTCGAGCGCAAGATCACCTACGACGATCCCTGCCACCTCGTCCACGGTCAGAAGGTCAGCCTGCAACCGCGGGCGTTGCTCTCGATGATTCCCGGCCTTGAGTACGTCGAGCTGCGCGACGCAGATCGTTGCTGTGGCAGCGCCGGCATCTACAACATCTTGCAACCGGATATGTCCATGCGCGTGCTGGACGACAAGACCGAAGCGATCCTCGAATCCGGCGCCGAGACGATAGTGACGGCCAACCCCGGCTGTCTGATCCAGATCAACGCCGGCCTCCAGCAAGCGGGGCATCCGGCCTCCGCCCAGCACATCGTAGACCTGCTCGACGAGGCCATCCAAGCCGGCCAGCGCGAGCAAGCCGTCGCCCGGTAAGCGCCCGTCCTCGGTAGCCGATGCGATAGGCAGTCTCGGCGCCGACGCGAGCGAGAAAGAGCACCCGCGCCGGGTACTCGCTGCGTGCTGCACGGAGCGCCTCAAGGTCACTCGTGTCTAGGAAGTAGTCACCGTTCTCAACGTTGATGACCACGAATTCGTCGTTATGGTCCGGCTCCAGGAGCGCTTTGAGGCGGGTATCGTAAAGCTCTTGGCCGCGGCGTGCTATCTCCTCAGCAGTCCGCTCCTTGACACGCATGGATAGTCTCCTCCAACCGATTATACGCGGGCGGAAAGCGCTGCGACAGGGCCACGGCAACGGAGGGAGGTGGAGCCCTCGTTCTCCGCGGCGCAGTCTCAGGATAGCTCCTCGCGAGGTGTCGGCGGGCGGACATGGTATGCTGAATTAGTGGGAGGTGCGCTGGCGCCGTTGGCAATCGGTAGCGGATACGCTGGGGGCGAGGTAGGTGGATAATGGGTGCTCTGGTTGGTCGCTTGTTAAAGGCTTGGCTGGTTGTAGCCCCAAGCATGGTGATTGGGGTGGCTATCGGCATTGCAGCACAAGCCGGCCTGTTCGGACCGGCGATTGCTCCGCTGGTCGGCCGGGAGACGCTGTCCGCCCGTTGGATCACGCCGTTTGACAGCGGCACGGAATACAGCCGGCGCGCGCTCTTCGATGAGGAGCAGATGCGTCGCATCTACCAGGATGTGGCGCCGGCCATCGTGAGCGTTACCGGTCCATCCAGCAGAGGAGGAGAGCAAGGTACCTCCTCCGCCTCCGGTGTAGTCATTGATGCCAATGGTCACGTGCTCACGAACAATCACGTTGTGGAGGGCCTGAGGGGCCAAATCGAGGTGGTGCTTGCCGATGACCAGCGCGTGCCGGCGACGGTGCTAGGGCGCGACCCCGGCAATGATCTGGCCGTGCTCAAGGTGGAGGTGCCCCAGGAGCGGCTGTCGGTGGCGCTCCTGGGCGACTCGGCGCTGGTCCAACCGGGTGATCTCGCCATCGCTATCGGGAATCCGGCCGGGATGCCACGTGCCATCACGATCGGGGTCATCAGCGGGCTGGACCGGACCCTCGGTCGTCGTGCTGACCGGCGGGCCTTGAAGCAGCTGCTTCAGACCGACGCAGCGATCAACCCAGGTAACTCCGGCGGGGCGCTGCTCAACTCGCGCGGCGAGGTCGTCGGCATTAACACGGCCATTGGTGCCTCACAAGGCAGCCTCCCCAGCTTTGGGGGCATCGGTTACGCCGTCCCGATCAACACCGCCCAACGCTATCTGGAGCGCATGAAGAACGGCGAGGTCATCGAGCATCCCTTCTTGGGGTTGGAGGGGAGAGTGATTACTGCGGCGCGAGCCAATCAGCAGGAGCTGCCGGTGACGCACGGCATCATCATCAGTTCAGTTGAAGTGGATGGCCCAGTGGCCAAGGCCGGCCTGTGCGCCCGCGACATTGTTACCCGCATTGATGGCCGGCCTCTCCTTACGATGGATGGTTTGGGTGGCTATCTCGATGCCGAGCGCACCGTCGGGGACATCGTGGAGCTGATGGTACGCCGCGGTGATGATGAGCTGACGTTGAAGGTCACGCTGGGGCCGTGGCCGGAGCAGTTTGGGCCGCGCAACACTCAGCCCTGCTCGTAAGGGGCCAAAGCGATGACTACCTCAGCCAGGATCGTCCAGCTCAATACCTCGCCGGGCGGTGTGCCCAAGCTGCCGGTAGCCGGTGCCAGCGTAGAGTTGCTCGGACTCGGCGGCGACGGTCATCACTACCACAGTCACGGTGGCCGGAACCGCGCCGTCGTGCTGTTTGGCCTGGAGCAGATCGAGCGGCTGCGAGCGGACGGCCATCCCATTGCGCCCGGGGCTATCGGGGAGAATGTGACGACCGCCGGGCTGGACTACCGCACATTGCGCGTCGGTGATCGTCTGCGGCTGGGAGCGAGCGTGGTGCTCAGGCTCACGGGCTATGCCGATCCATGCTCGAAGATTGCCGGCGCGTTTGCCGATGGGGACGTGAGCCGGGTGCTGGAGGTCAAGCACCGCGGCATGAGCCGCGTGACGGCGTGTGTCCTGACGACCGGCGAGCTAACTCCCGGCGATCCTATCGAGGTGCTGCCACGGCACGCAAGTCGGTAGCGGCGGCACACTGCTTCAATGCCGGTGGCAATCGGCGCACTCTTTCTTGAGGAAGGCCGGGGTGTGGTGCGAGGGCGGCAGCGACGGGCGGGAATGGCACTTGAGGCACCAGCCGTCGGGAACGTGGGCGCGAATCGGCTCCTCAAAGTCTCCGGTGAAGTGGACAAACAGCTCGCGGCTGCCCTGGATTTGTGCGCCGATGACGCCGGTGATCCCCGGGCCGCTGTGGCACTCGATACAGGTCGGATGATGCTCGGCAAAACCAGACCGTAGCCACGTCTCGTAGGCCGGCCTGATCTCGTGGCACGAGGCGCAGAACTCCGGGGATTGCTCCAGCGTATACGCAGCCGTGCCGGCCGCGAGTCCCAGGACAAGCGCTGCCAGGGCCGCCAAAGCGAGACGTTTGCCGATGCTCATGTCCGGGTCCTACCTGTGATCGTGCCGGCCGGCCGGCGCTGCCCATCCCTGCGCTATCCTATAGGTCACTTGGATCACGCGGAGTGACGGATTGGTAGCGGTGCGAGTACCTACACCTCGATCCGGTTTGGCGCCGAGTGTCGCGCCGGCCGCGGCCGCGGCGAACGGCCCGGTGCCGAGCTGCGGCCTCGCGGTCGTTAGCGTCAACTATACTGCCGGCCCGATCATCCTGCGCCATGCTCCGGAGGGACTATTGTGACCATGCTGCGCCAGGGCGATCTACGGGTCTTCGGGGTTGTCGGCCTGCCTGAGATAGTGCCTGGTGACGATCTCGCTGCGCTGATCCTGACGGTACTCCGGCGCCAGCGGGAGCGCCTGGCCCCACGCGATGTCGTCGTGGTAACTCAGAAGGTCGTCTCGAAGGCGGAAGGGCAGGTCGTAGACCTCGCGACCGTCGCGCCGTCACCCTTTGCCCGGCACTATGCCGCCGAGCACGATAAGGACCCGCGGCAGATCGAGGTGGTGCTGCGCGAAGCGGCGCGCATTGTGCGTATGGATCGCGGTGTGCTCATCTGCCAGACGCGACACGGGCTGATCTGCGCCAATGCCGGCGTAGATCGCTCCAACGTGCCTGGCGAGGCGACCGTCACGCTGCTGCCGCGCGATCCTGACGCCTCGGCACGCCGGCTACGGGCCGCCTGGGGCGCCGCCGGCGTAGAGGTGGCCGTGATTATCTCCGATACCTTTGGGCGACCCTGGCGGCGGGGGCAGACCAACATAGCGATTGGCGCTGCCGGCATCGCCCCCCTCCACGACTACCACGGTCAGACGGATGCACAAGGTCGTAGCTTGCGTGCGACCTCCTTGGCCATCATTGACGAGCTGGCAGCCACAGCCGAGCTGGTGACGGGGAAGGTAGCACAGGTCCCGGTGGCAGTGATCCGCGGGTACGGCTATCCGAGCGCCGAGGGGGCGGGCGCGGCTGCGCTCGTGCGCGAAGCTGAACAGGACTTATTTCGCTAGGACGTGTCGGCCAGTGGCTAGTGGCCTGGTCACTCGCCACTAACGGAGTTGAGGAGGGTACCGGCCCCCCTATGGTCCCCCCGCTCCGCAGGGGACACGGATTCCCGCTTGCGCGGGAATGACGGGAGGGCGTAAGGCCGATCTCCGGCGAGGTGCGGCTACTTGCGGGCCTCACTCGTGCGCAAGCGGCTGACGAGGTGCTCCACAATACGCCCCAAGCGCGCCACCAGTTGCTCACGGTACCAAGAAGGCGCTTTCACTGCCAGGAGTTGATCGGGAGTGCCGCGGGCCAGACTGGCCGCTAGTCGGCCGGTATGCTCGCGGTCGGCATGCAGGTAGACCGTGCCCTCGGGGTAGGTAACTGCGTTGGGACCGGCGCCGCAGAGGCCGAGACAGCCGGAGCGCACGACGGCGACGTTGGTGGTGCCTTGCTCGCGCAGCGCCGCTACGAGCGCTGCACGCGATTCAGCCGCGCCGCTGAACCGGCACGAGCTGGCCTCACACCAGAAGACCCAGCGGTCATAGGGGCTGTCCGCTGCAACACGGGCGCCCGGAGCGGGTTGTGCGGGCTTGTCCTTCATCCAGCCACCAGGCGTCAGCCGGCAGACCTGCTGCCGCGCTGCCTTTCCTAGTGAGTAGTGTAGCAGCAGGGACCGGGCGCGCTCCGGGAGCCGCAGCCATAGCCCGAGCGGCGATTTCCTCTCCTGAGAAGCACGATAGCGGCGAGGACTGCCGTCGGCATTCCCGTTGAAACACCAGAACCACTGACGCTCCCAACCCCTCGCGGTGGCTACGTTGGGCAGGCCGGCCGCTAGGACTGTCCACCATTGTGCTGCCGAGTGCGTACCGACTACACCGCACAGCGCGTGGGAGCTGCTGTGAGACCAAAGAAGTGAGGTGCCTGTGCAAGAGAGCGCTGTGCTGGAAGCGACAAGGACACAGCAGGGTGTGCCGACCGTGCAGTCGAATGGCTGGTCGGTCCGGAAGAAGACGGTGACTCCGGTCACGCCGCGCCCCAAGACCGGTACTGCACTTGATTCAGGAGCTGCCCAGGCGCACACCGGCCTGCGCCGGCTCGTGACCTGCGTTGTAGAGCCGCGCCAAGTCCGTTGGCTTCGTAGGCTCGCCGGCGACGACGACGGCAAGCTCGGGGCTGCCCTCGCCACCGCTATCGGTCAGGGCCTGAAAAAGCTGCGCGCGCAAGCGCCGCAGGATATCGTGAGCGCAGCGATGAAGCCGCGGGACCGCGTACTGGGATCGCGGACGGTTGCCGGCACGCTCAGTCCCGAGATGGTGAAGGAGTTGGAAGACCTCGCCGCCGTGGACGATAGTGCGGCGACCGTTCGGGCGCTGTCGGTCCATGCGCTCCGGGTGGCATACCTCGCCAAGCACCCGAAACAGCCGGAAGAGGTGCCGCCGCTGCCACCGTCGCCGCTAGCCGCTATCTTCCGGCCCGCACCACTGCCGCCGCCGTCTTCCCCGTCACAGCCGGGACGGGGCGGTGTGGCACAAAAGCTGGGCGGCACGGGTAGCCTGCTGCCACCGGGCACGGTCCCGGCCCAGCTCCGGGCAGCGCTGGCGAATGGCTCGCAGAGCGACCGCACCGGCTTCGCCCGTGTGCCGGCGCGCCAGCGTATGCGTAATGCCGGGCCCCCGCCGCTCACCCCCGAAGACAAAGCCGAGCTGGTGAAAGGGCCGCTCTTTACCGTCCAGGAAATTCGTGCCAAGCGCGAAGAGCTGGGCCTCAGCCAGGCTCGCCTTGCCCGTGCCTTGGGTGTTTCCCGTGGCCTGGTAGCCGAAGCCGAGCGCGGGCGCCGCGCCGGTGAGCGCACGCGCCAGCGTCTGACCGCCGGGCTGCGGCGGCTGCTGCGGCAAGGGGTGGACGAGACCCGGACCAATCACAACGGCGCGGCGGAGTCGAGCGATGCGCCGACTCAGACGCCGGTCGCTCTTCCCTCCTGACGTGGTGTACCTACCCCCCAACCCCGTAGGGGCGTCCCTTGTGGGCGCCCTAGCCCCGGCAGGGGGCCGGAAAGGGCAACCACCAGGGTGTTGCCCCTACGGCGGTCGTTCGCCTCGCTGACCCCCTTCCCTGGAGGGAAGGGGCCGGGGGTTAGGTCCAAACCGGCACCGGCTGAACACCGATGACGCGCCAGGACGGCATCACCCTACATCCAGCGGTCAGAGCGCCCGTCACAAAGGGATGGCTTGCTTTGCCCCAAACCGTTGCGTTGCCCACGGACGTGCTCGGACTGGATGAGGTTGGCCGCGGCGCCTTTGCCGGGCCGCTGGTCGCGGCCGCGGTGATGCTGCCGGCCGACGTGCAGCGCCAGCTAGGGGAGCACGCGATTCTCCTGCGGGACTCCAAGACCCTCAACCGCACGGAGCGCGGGCTAATGGCAGAGCGCATTGCGGAGCTGGCCCAAACGGTCCGCACGGTGACGGTCTCGACAGCGGAGATCAATGAGCACGGTGTCGGCTGGGCTAATCGCGAGGCCTTCCGCCGGCTGATCGAGGCTATCGAGGCGCCGGCCTATGTTGTTGATGGCCGCGTCGCTCCGCCGGTCTCCGCCGCGCGAGCGCCGCGCGTGCTGGTGCTCCCGCGGGCGGATGCCACCGTGCGCGCGGTGGCGGCGGCGTCCATCGTCGCCAAGGTCTACCGTGACCGGCTGATGCGCGAGCTACACGAGCGGTGGCCGCTGTACGGCTGGGCACGAAATGTCGGATACGGCACGCCGCAGCATATCGCCGCCATCGAGCAGCACGGCACAACCCCGGAGCATCGGACGGCTTTCGTCCGCACGGCCCTGCTGCGCCGGGCAATGCAGCGCCGGCAGACTGCCGGCGGCTGCTATCAGCAAGCATCCCTGGCGCCGGAGCAGTCTGCCGCTCGCCGTGAGCTAGGCCGCGATGAATAAGCGTCCCCCCACGATGTCGGACCATCGTCGCAGCCTTGGGCGCCGCGGTGAGGCGTTGGCCGAGGCGTACTTCCGCACCCGCGAATACCAGGTTATCGCGCGGAACTATCGCTGTCGCGCCGGGGAGATGGATCTCATCGTGGAGCAAGACGGGACCCTGATCTTTGTCGAGGTACGCACCCGGCGCGGGACCGCTGCCGGCACACCCGAGGAGAGCATCACCCCGGTCAAGGCGCAGCGGCTGATCACCGTCGCCGAAACATATCGGCAGGAGCAGCCGGGCGCGCCGGAGTCGTGGCGTATTGACATAATCGCCATCGAGGTCGGCGAGCGGGGACGCCTCGTCCGCCTCGACCACATCCCCCACGCGGTCGAAGGGTAGTCCGACGGGGGAGGCTTGCGGTTGGAGTGGTCAGGTGGCTCGAATGAACTCCAGGCCGGGGATGTCGGAGAAGTCGCGGTCATGCGAGGCTAACGGACAATCCAACAGGACGTCAGTCGCGGCAATCCAGGCATCCGCCGTGTTCAGCCGGCGCCCGGCCTTTTGCCGTTCGCTCCGCAGAGTTGCCGAGATTCGCACCATATCGAGGTTGGGCCAAACTACCAGTACTGGTTCATGTGTGCGGCCAGCTCGCCCTTCCGCCTGTTACCCCACCCCCTCGCATGTGCCCCGTGCCAAGTCTCCTCCAAAGTCTGGAATGAGATGACCGTTGGGAGGCCGCGAATCCGTTCCACGTAGTAATCGGCTCTGGTGTCGCGATTGAAGATGTACGAAACAATGGAAGTGTCCAAGACTATCAATCTGACGAATCCTCTCACTCCGCATCTCGTGCTTCGTGGATGGCACGGATGAACTCGTCCACGTCGAACGGTTCGCTGGCGGTAACCACCTTATCGGGATCGAAGACCTTCGGCTCCTTCCCCTTGAGGTCATCCTGCCAACTGCGGGGAACCTCGACCTCCTGCACCTGCACCCAGTCCCACTTGTCGTTGGCGTTCAGGCAACCTCGGCCCCGGATGATGACGAATTGCGCCGCGCCGCGAACCATGTCGTCGTCCAGAGCGGCATCGAAGCGCAGCGGGACGGTATCGTCCCCAAACCGGTGTAACTGGGCGGTGCGACGGCTCCAGTCAACCTCCATCAACCGGCCTTGCACATGAGCGTCAATCGTGCCGGTAGCGGGGTTGGCGGCTGTGGTCATTGGTCACCCTCCGCTGCAACTTTGACTGCGGCCTTCATTACGTTGAGTTTACGACTCACTCCGCCGCCATGACTCCCCTTCTCTTGAGGGAAGGGGCCGGGGGTTAGGTGCAGACACGTCTTAGGTCATCACCATGCCGCCGGTGACGTTGTACGCCTGGCCGGTGATATAGGCGGCGTCATCGCTGGCGAGAAAGGCTACCAGCCCGGCCACGTCCTCCGGCTCTTGGGGTCGGCGGAGCGGGACCCCCTCCAGCCGCCGCCGGATCGTCTCGCCCACCGGCAGCCCCTCTTGGGCGCTGATGACCTTGTCAATGTGCTCCCACATCGCCGTGGCGACGATACCGGGACACACGGAGTTCACCGTGATGTTGTGGGGCGCAAGCGCGAGTGCCGACGCTTGCACCAGGTTCACGACCGCGCCCTTGCTTGCGGAGTAGTGGGCAAAGTAGGGATTGGGGCGCCGGGCAGCCGCGGACGCGGTGCAGATAATCCGGCCGCCGGTACCTTGGGCGATCATCTGGCGGGCCGCCGCCTGGATACCGAAGAGCGTCCCCTTCAAGTTGACGGCCTGGACACGATCCCAGTCCTCTTCGGTGAGGTCCAGGAGCGCCTTGACCTGAATAATGCCGGCATTGTTGTGGATTACGTCGAGCCGGCCGAACGCCTGCACGGTCCTTGCCACCATCCCGTCCACTTGGGCCTTGTCGGCGACATCGGCCTGGAGCGCCATTGCCCGCCCGCCCGCCGTTTCGATAGCAGCAGCAACGGCCTCAGCCCCGGCGCGATTGTAGTCGGCGACGACGACGGACGCGCCTTCCTGCCCGAATCGCTCGCACACCGCCTTGCCGATACCGGCCGCCCCGCCCGTGATGATGCTGACCTTGCCGGCCAATCGTTGCGCTGCGCTCATGCCCCTCGCCTCTCTGCTCGTCGGCCTGCCCTGTGCTCTATCTGGTCTCCACACCAAACGTCCGATTCTCTAACGGAAACCCGACTCGCGCGCCGCCTTGCTGATGCGAGAGGTGCAGCCCCAGCGCCATCTCCAGCGCCCGTGCTGCCCGTACCTCGTCGCAGCTTGGCGTGCCGCCCTCGTCGAGCACCTGCACCAACTCGGCCATTTGGGCGACGGCAAAGCTCTGCTCGGTGGGCGGCGAGAGCAGCGGCCCCGGCACCAGCACCCGGCTGCCTTGGGAGGCTCGACGCCAGAGCTGGAGATCGTGCAGGTCGTTCCAAATCTGGATTTTGCCTTCACTGCCTGAAATCTGATACGTCCGCGGTCCGGGCGACGCGCCTTCCATCAGCAGATGCACGCCGTTACGCATCATGATGTAGCCGCCGCCGGTGGGGTCCATCGTCGGCCACTGCTCCTGCGGCAAGTCCGCGGGCACGTCCACAATACCGCAGGCCCACTCGGGGTCAACGTCGCCGGCGAACCCGGCGAGGGCGTCCGTCTGGTGGGTGCCGAGGTGCAGGAGCGTGCCCATGGCGCTACAGGTGATCGCCCGCACCTCGCCGATGGCCCCCTCATGAATCCAGGTCTGCGCTTGGCGATAGCGCACGTTCCACCGCGCGACGTGGCTGCACGAGTACGCGACGCCGTGCGCGCGGCAGGCCGCGATGATCCGGTCCGCCTCGGCCATCGAGGTAGCGATGGGCTTCTCACAATAGATGCCCTTGACCAAACCGGTCTCGGCAACGCCGGCTGCGAGGGCGGCGTGCGTGCTGCCGTAGGAGGTCACGATGGCCACAATGTCGGGACGCTCCTGCTCGATCATCTCCAGATAGTCGGTGTAGGCAGCTGGAATATCCCAGCGTTGCTGCATCCGCTCGGCCAGTTCGCGGTCCAGGTCGCAGCAGGCCACCAGCTCCACGCGGTCAACGGCTTGGCACACCGGGGCCATCGCGCCGGGTATCCACTCCGTGCTCCAGGGGTCGTTGTCGTCCCGCTCGCGCTGCAAGTCGTCAAACCAACTGCCCATCCGCGAACAGCCAATACAGGCCACGCGATACGTCTTAGACATCCGCTTCCTCCTCTGCCAGCGCGCAGACCGGCACGAAATCAGGCAACGTAGCGCCCGGTTCAGACCCGCTCGAACGCGATCTGTCTCATTCCCCACTTGGTAGTGGACGCAGCGCCGGAAGCGCCCGCCTCGGCTTCAAGCTCGTCCGCAAGCCGGCGGATCGCGTCAGCGCCATACGTGTCGGCGATGAATGGATGGTCCTGCCACGTCTCCAGGTTCAGCCGAAACATCGTCGCAGCGCGCCGGTCCGGCACCCGCAGCCGCCGGACGGTATCTATCTTACTCGTAAGTAGACCCGGGGCGGAGATGTTACTCAAGGTCGGGCCGACGTACAGGGTGTTGCCCTGGTGGGCAAGCAGTGAGGTCAGGATGGTCAGGTAGCGTGACAGCACACGGTTGGAAGTGCTGATCGCTTCCACTTCGTCCAGCAGGAGCCGGCCGCCTCTCACGAGCTGCGTGGCCCAGCCGCGGATAGCGGTCGTCGGGTCGCTCAGGTGGGTGGCGACGAACCGCGCGTAGATGAGGTCGGCCGGCCCGACGGGAAAAGGGACGGCGGCCGCGTCGTGGACCAGGTAGGTCATGGCGCTCTCGCCGGCACCGGCGCGCTGCGCCTCCGTGATAAACGCCTCCGAGCTGTCAATACCCACCGTCCGCAGCGGCCGCAGTACGTCGGCGACGAGGCGGGTGGTGTATCCCGGCCCGCAGCCGACCTCCACGGCGAGACCGGGCTTACCAGGCGCCGCCGCGCGCAGGAACCGCCGCGACGACTCGGCGAACACCTCGGACAGCACCCTCAACCGGTGAGAGGACACATCGCTGTCGCCGAACAGGTATCGAGGTGGTCGTGAGCCGGCTCCTTGCCGTGCAGCCACACCTTAACCCCCGTTCCCTCCTCTGCCGGAGCGCCGCTGAGTATAGCCGCAGCACAGGGGCCGGCTGTCCGGTGCTGGCACGCCGTCGGAGCAGCCGGTAACGTTTCAGTGGTCAGTGGTCAGTGGTCAGTGGTCAGTGGTCAGTGGTCAGTGGTCAGTGGTCAGTGGTCAGTGGTCAGTTGCCGGTCACTCGCCACTCACCGGGCCGGGGAGGTAACGACGATGAAACTGGTGCGATTTCACGAGCCGGGGGCCGGCAGCTGCGTAGGTGTGCTGGAAGGGGACCAGGTTGTGCCGCTCACCGGCTGGTCTACGACGACCGACCTGGTTGAGGCCGCGATTGAGTGCGGCATATCCGTTGCAGAGCTGGCGACGGAGGCACGAGCCGCATCCACGGCGCCGCCGCGGTCGTATGCTGACCTCGACGTGCCCCCGGCAGCCGACCGTGCCCATCTGCTCAGTCCCATCGCGGCGCCGGAAATCTGGGCCTGCGGCGTGACCTATCGGCGCAGCGCCGAGTTCCGCGAGGGCGACATGCAAACCGGCAAGGGCATCTACGATATGGTCTATGATGCGGCGCGCCCCGAAATCTTCTCCAAGGGCGGCGACTCGCGCTGCGTCGGCCCCAACGCGGCCGCGACCATCCGCGCCGACTCGGCGATTACGGTGCCGGAAGCCGAGCTGGCCTACGTGCTCGGCGCGAACGGTGAGATCGTCGGCTACACGATCTGCGACGACGTCTCGGCGTGGGACATCGAGCGTGCAAATCCGCTCTACCTGCCGCAGTCAAAGGTTTTCTACGGCTGTACCGTGCTTGGGCCGGTGCTCGTGACGAGCGACGAACTGACCGATCCCTACAGCTTGGAGGTGTGCTGTGTGATCGAGCGGGACGGGCAAGTCATTTTCGACGAGTCGGTCGGGACTGACCGGATCAAGCGGCGGTTCGATGAGCTAACCGAATACCTGATGCTCAACAATCCCATCCCAGTCGGCACGGTCGTCTCGACGGGTACCGGCGTCATCGTCCCCCCGGAGTTGGGCCTGCACGCGGGCGACAATGTAGAGATCACGATTACCGGCATCGGCACCCTCCGCCACACGATGGCCAAGCTCTCCCGCGACTGGACTGCCTAGATGCTAGCGCACATAGACAGGAATGAGTTCCGCCGAAATTCAGAATCGCTGTAATAACTCCCGGACCGATCGAGGACTGATCCCGATCAGTCTTGAGACGGCGAGCGCTCCCAAGATACGAAATTCCGGTAGTGGCTCGAAATCAGGCCAGAGCATCGCGACTAGCCAGGTTGCAGCGATGGCCACTGTCCCGATATTTCTCCATGACGCAGGTAGCTCAGATTCTCCAGTTTGCGGCGGATGCTTGCCTTGTAGAGCAGGCTGTGCCGCACGAGGCCTCTCTTGCAGGGCGCGAGACTTCTGCGAGCGTGTCAAGGCCATTGTAGGCTCTCTTGGGCGAAGGGCTGCCGGCGTATCTTAGAATTCCATGCTCAGCTCTATGTATTGCTCCACGAAGGCCACGCCCTTGGCAGTGAGGCGCACGCCCACATCGTTAATGACTACCCTCGCTTCCTTGGCCTCAGACTCTAGGAGCTTCTTAAAACGAGTAGCGTTCCAGTAAGCTACCCAGTGTTGTAGCGTCTTCACAGGAATCCGATCAGGGTACTTCTTGTAGAGCAGCACAAGTGCCCGCTCTTTCGCTGGTAGCTTCGTGTTGAGTACAACCGGTTCACCGTCAATCTCCTCGATGATTGGCACCCGCCTCTCCACGAGGCTATCAACCATCTGCTGTGCATCGGCCGGCGAGACGCCCGACTCTAGCCGGACAATCTCGGCGAGCAGCCATGATGTACAGGCCATGACTAGGTTGGCATCCATGCCGTTCACGGAGACTGAGCCGCCCAGGTGCCCCACGTCTCGCTTGTTGCGGACATCGGCAATCAACTCCGCCACGTCGGGGATCTGTAGGCGAACGGAGTCGGGGAGTGCAGCGTTATGGGCCACTCGTTCGATGATCTGCTTGCGGCGGACTTGCTTTCCTAGTGGTGTGTAAGTCCCAGCATCACGCCACTCAACGTACCGGAGTATGGCCTCAGAGAACTTGCCGCCGCTAAGTTGTCCAGGCTCCCAATCCTGCCTCCCATATCGGTCTCTCTACTATCCTGAGGAACTATTCGCAACATAGCGAATATGACGATTGTGTCAGGGGACGGAATAACTACGGGAGTGGTGGGTGGGGACGAATGACCGATCGGCCGCTGTAGGCAAGTCCACCGTGCGGGTGGCAGTACGGCAGCTTCAATCACTCCTGTCGCTGCAAGCTCTAGGCACGAAAAACCATGCCTAGCAAAGTGGCGCCAGAAGAGCGGCACGGCGGCGCGCCTGCTACACTGGCTGCCGAACGTCGGGGGAGGTCGCTGTCCATGCAGCTTATTGACTCGCACCTACATATCTGGTCGTCGGACGAGGAACGCTTTCCGTCCGGCGCCGATGGTGCCGGTGGGCAGACCTGGGACGCCGCGGTTGAGACGCTGCTCGGCTACATGGATCGTCACGGCGTGGAGCAGGTGGTGGCGATCAATCCGCGGCGCTATCTGCAAGACCCGAGCTATCTGCTCGACGCCACCGGCCGCTTCCCCGACCGCGTGATCCCGGCTGCGCGGGTCCATGCGGACGATCCGGCGGCCGTGAGTCTGCTCCACGAGCTGGCCAACGAGCACGGCGTTCATGGCATTCGGCTGGTCTGCTACCGCCAGCGGACCAGCGCGTGGCCGGCCGAGGCGTCCGTCGAGCCGGTGTGGCGCGCCTGCGCCGATCTGGGCATCACCATTGGCTTTCTCACCAACCCGGACGAGCTACCGGCGATAGGCGCGGCCGCGGGCCGGCATCCGCAGGTCAAGGTGGTGATTGACCATTGGGGCGGTATCAGGGCGGCCGAGGGGCCGGCGTTTGACCGCTTTGCAACCGTAACGGCGCTGGCGAGCCGGCCGAACGTCTACCTGAAGGCGACCTGCTTCCGACGCACCTCGCTGGCCGATTTCCCCTTCACGGACGTGCATCCGCTGCTGCGGCGGGCGCTCGATGCGTTCGGCCGCGAGCGCGTCATGTGGGGCACCGATTTCGGGGGCGGTGTGTGTGGCGGGGAAGAATACGGGGAAGAGGTAGCCGCGATTACCGGCCACTTGGACTGGCTGGCGCCGGCGGACAAGGAGTGGCTCCTGCGGCGGTCGGCCCTGCAAGCCTGGCGGGGCACGACCGGCTAGGGCGGAGACAGGCCGGCCGCGACGAGGACTGAGCAATGGAAGAGCAGCTGGTCCGCTTGACGAGCGACCTCGTAGCGATTGAGAGCGTCAATCCCGGCTATCCCAGCGGCAGC
Source organism: Chloroflexota bacterium (assembly GCA_965238265.1). GTDB lineage: Bacteria > Chloroflexota > UBA11872 > UBA12225 > JAJDUF01 > JAJDUF01. Next base: position 1,795,331 of record OZ250185.1, read on the forward strand.
CGCGGCGAGGGCGCGATGGCGGCGTTTGTCGAGGATTACTGTCGGCGGCTGGGCTTGGACGTGCAACGGCAGCCGGTGCATCCAGGGCGCGACAACGTGATGGCCCGTCTCACGGTGCCTGGCGCCCGACAGACCTTGCTCTTCGAGGCGCACATGGACACGGTGGCCGGAGACTCGATGGGCGAGCGGGCGTGGCGCCCCGAGGTGCGCGACGGGCGGCTGTACGGTCGCGGCTCATGCGATACCAAAGGCTCGCTGGCCGCCATGCTCGGCGCTTTGGAGCGGCTGCTGGCGCGCCGCGACGAACTGAACATGCACGTGGCGCTGCTGGCCACGGTAGACGAGGAGCTACAGTTCACCGGGATCAGGCACTTCGTGGACAGTGACGAGCGCGTAGCGGCGGCGGTCGTTGGTGAGCCGACCGACTTGCGCGTTGTGATCGCGCACAAGGGATGTCTGCGGGTGCGGGTCTCGACGTTGGGCCGCGCCGCGCATAGCGCCCGCCCCGAGGCCGGCGTCAACGCCATTGACCACATGGCCGAGGTGCTGTACGCGCTGCGGGGCCTCCAGGAGCGCCTGCCCGAACGCCGGCATCCGCTCGTCGGCTCTCCTACTCTCAGCGTCGGGATCATCGAGGGCGGCACGGGGGTCAACGTCGTGCCGGATCGCTGCACCATTGACATTGATCGGCGCACCATCCCCGGTGAAGATGTGGAGAGCGCTCTCGCCGAGATTGATGCCCTTCTCGCCGACGTGCGGCGCGCGCGGCCCGACATGCGGCTCGAACGCGAAGGGCCTACCACCGAAGACTGGCCGCTCGATACGCCGGTTGATGCCGCCGTCGTACTGGCCGCCCAAGCGGCCTGCCGCTCGCTCGGACGCTCGGACGCGCTCTTGGGGGTGCCGTATAGTACGGACGCAAGCAAGCTCTGGGCGCTCCGGGAGGTGCCGAGCATCGTGCTCGGCCCTGGTTCCATCGCGCAGGCGCATACGGCTGACGAATTCGTGCCGGTCGCGCACCTGAGCGCCGCCGCCAAGATATATGAGCACACGGCGCTTGAGTTAAGCGAACGGTTGTCGGGGCGTAGTTAATGATGCGCCCACCTACTCCCAACCCGCGTCAGGGATGCTGCCGGGAGCAATGGCTATGAGGATCACTGATTGGCTGTACCTCGTCGGGAGTGGACAGGTGGGCTTTCGCCTGACCGACGACTACGATTGTCATGTCTATCTGCTCGACGGTGGCGACGAATATGCGCTGATTGACGCCGGTGGTGGGCGTTCGACGGACGAGATTGTCGCGCAGATCGAGCGGGAAGGTCTCGATCCCCAGCGGGTTGCGGCCCTTTTCGTCACCCATGCTCACGTAGACCATGCCGGCGGCGCCGCCGGGCTGCGCGAGCGGCTGGGGCTACGGGTGGCCGCCTCGTCCGAGGTGGCGCAATACCTGTGCCGCGGCGATGAGCGGGCGAGCAGCCTCGACGTTGCCCGTGAGGGCGGAGTGTATCCCCTCGACTTCGTTTTTCCGCCGTGTCCGGTGGACCGGGAGCTTGCCGACGGAGACACCGTACAGGTCGGTGATCTGGTCATTGAGGCGCTCGCAACCCCCGGACACTCCGCCGGTCACCTCGCCTATGTCGTGCGGCGGGGCGATGAGGTCTCCGCGTTTACCGGCGATGCCCTGTTCGCCGGGGGCACGATCCTGCTCCAGAACATCTGGGATTGCTCGCTCCACGACTCCATTCGGAGCGTCGAGCGCCTGGCAGCGCTGTCGCTGGACGGCCTGTATCCAGGACATGCCACCTTCGCCGTGCGCGATGGCCGCCGCGAGGTGGACAAGGCCATGGCGGCGATACGCCAGCGCCTACCGCCCCGCCAACTCCACTAGGGCGTACCTACCCCCAACCCCCTCCCTTTAGGGAAGGGGCTAGAGGTTGCCACGCGGACTCCCCTCCAGGGATGGGGCCGGGGGTTAGGTGCAATACCGGCGCCCCTCTGATAGCATAGTGAGCCGGGACCGCAGCATAGTCTGCTGGTTCCGTGTAGAGTCGACCAATGCGCTGCCGACAGTCCCGGTGTGCCGCAGTTCAAGTCAAGCGAACGGAGAAGGGGATCAGCCAGGAGTCATATGTTTGTCACACTACGTGAAGGCGAAAGTCAGGAAGGCCTGCTGAAGCGCTTTGGCAAGGGAGTGCAGAATAGTGGACTCTTGCGCCAGGTCAAGGCCAAGCGTTTCTTCGTATCCCGCAGCGAGCGCAATCGGATCTCGGAGCGGAAGGCGTTAGCACGGCACCGGCGGCGGCTACGTAAAGAAGCATCCGCCGAGGCCCGCCGCGTGACCCGTGGTCGGACCCGCTAACGCGCTACTGTCCAGCAGCCCATTCGGCCCCCATTCTCACCCTCTCTGATATATGGCGTAGGGGCGCCATTGATCGCGCCCCTACAGGCGGGCAGGTCCTCACCCCGCCCCCTACGGCGGCGGTACCTATCCCGGTCAGTCCTCTTGCTACCCCGTGCAACAATGTCTCGTCCGCAGTGAGGCGCTGTCACCGCTATAATCTGCTGTAGAGCGCGCACGACTCGCTGCTGCAGTAGTGCGCTGCTCGCTACTTGACCACGCAGGCGCACCGTACTGCCCTGTTACTCTGTTACTCGTCAGAGTAGGAGCAACCGGGCCGCGCTTTGGCGCCGCAGGGAGCAGAGCTGATGATGGATGCACTCGGTCGGCTGTCGGAAATGAGCCGACAGGTGTTGGCGCTGGCGAAGAAAGAGGCGGCCTTTTTTCAGCACGATCAGATCGGCACCGAGCATATTCTGCTGGCGATGACCGCGGTCCCCGAAGCCCTGGCCACGCGCCTGCTTCGGCGCCAGGGCATTGATCCGCAGGTCGTGGTGCGTGAGATTGTCTCCAACTTGACGATTGGCCAGGCCGCCGACAGTCAGAACATTGTCCTCTCGATGGCTGCCCGCCGCACGATTGAAATAGCGAGTCGTGAAGCCCAGCGGATGAATGCCGAGTACATCGGCACGGAGCACCTGCTCCTCGGCATCCTGCATGATCGCGAGAGTCTCGCTACGCGCATCCTGGTCAAGCTCGGCTTGGATATCGCCGCGCTCCATCGCCAGGCCGGCGGCCTCACCGAGCGGGCGCGGGCGGGTGTGGGGGCACGGCGGAGCCAGCGACCGCGGCGAGAAGGCAAAGCGTCCCTGCTGAGTACCTACGGTCGTGACTTGACGCAGTTGGCGCGCGTGGGCCGCACGGACCCGCTTGTCGGGAGAGAGCAGGAGTTGCGGCGCCTGGCACAAGTGCTGCTGCGCCGTACCAAGAACAACCCGGTGCTGGTGGGAGACGCCGGCGCCGGCAAAACGGCCATTGTCGAAGGGCTGGCCCGCAGCATTACCGCCAAGGAAGCCCCCGCTGCCCTCCATGGGATGCGGATTGTCCAGCTTGACCTGGCCGGCGCTGTCGCCGGAACGAAGTATCGCGGCGATTTCGAGGAGCGGCTCAAGGGCCTGCTGGCCGAGATTGTCAAGGCCGGGAACGTCATTGTCTTCATTGACGAGCTACACATGCTGCTGGGCGCCGGTGGGGCGGTAGGGGCACTGGACGCGGCCAGCTTGCTCAAACCGGCCCTCGCTCGTGGCCTGGTCCGCTGTATTGGCGCCACCACTTGGCGCGAATACCGGCGCTACATCGAGAGCAATGGGGCGCTGGCGCGTCGCTTCCAGCCCGTCGAGGTGGTCCCGCCATCAACGGATGAAACCGCGGACATCTTGCGCGGCCTGCGGGAGGTCTACGAGACCTTCCACGGTGTCATCATCGGCGACGACGCGCTGGTGAGCGCGGCGCGGCTGTCCCACCGCTACATCATGGATCGGGCGTTGCCGGACAAAGCGATTGACGTTGTAGATGAAGCGGCGGCCAAGGCGAAGGTCAAGCGGCTGACCCCGCCGCACGAGCTACGCCGCAAGCAGCGGCTACTGGAGCAAATGCAGACCGAGCGCGACATCGCGATTGATTGGCACGAGTACGAACGGGCGAACCGCCTGGCCCAAGAGGAGCGCGACCTGCGCGCCCAGATCGAGCAGTTGCGCGGCGAGTGGCGCCAGGAGGCGCGGGCCAGCGCCACGCCGATTGGCCCCGATGACGTGGCGGCGGTCATTGCCGGCTGGACCGGCGTGCCCGCGGCCAGCGTCTCGCAGGCCGAGGCCGAGCGTCTGCTCCACGCCGAAGAAGCGCTGTCGCAGCAGGTCGTTGGGCAGCACGACGCGGTACGTGCCATCGCCCGCTCACTGCGCCGCGGCGCGGCTCACCTGAGCGACCCCAACCGGCCCATTGGCTCGTTCCTCTTGGTCGGGCCGCCGGGAGTAGGCAAGACCGAGCTGGCCAAGGTGTTGGCGCAATACCTGTTCGACTCGGAAGATACGCTCGTCCGCTTGGACATGTCCGAGTTCTCGGAATACCACACGACTTCGCGGTTGATCGGTGCGCCACCGGGGTATGTAGGCTACGACGAGGCAGGTAGATTGACCGAGGCGGTGCGGCGGCGGCCGTATTCGATTGTCCTGTTCGACGACATTGACAAAGCGCATCCGCTGGTACTGACGGTGCTGTTGCAGATTCTCGACACCGGCCACCTGACCGACGCTCACGGTACGAAGGTGAATTTCAAGAACACGGTGGTCCTGCTCACCGCGAACTTCGGCAGTGAGGATCTCAATCGCACCCCCATGGGCTTTGGTCCGAGCGGTGATGGGCCGAGCGCCGAAGACCTCCGCCGGAACGCCGAGGCGGCGGTAAAGCGGCGGCTGCCACCAGAGTTCCTCAACCGCCTCGATCAGGTGATCCCCTTCAGCCCGCTGACGCGCGGGGCGATGCAGCGCATCGCCGCCATCCAGCTGCGGCGCGAGGCGAGCGTGGCCCAAGAAAAGGGCTATACGCTGCAATGGAACGAGGAAGTGATTCGGTTCCTAGCGGAGCACGGCTACGGTCCGCTGGATGGGGCGCGACCGTTACGCGGCCTGCTGCAGAAGTACGTCGAGGATGCGCTGACTCAGGCGGTGCTCGACGGTGACTTCGTGCCCGGCGACACGATTGAGCTGACCGTCGAGGGCGAAGACCTCAAGCTCGTCAAGCAAGAACTGGTCCCGGCCTAGGCCGGTGGTCAGTAGCCGGTGGCCTGGGCGGCTAGGCCGTCGTCATTGCGGCGGAAGCCGCAATCCAGGCCCCGGCTCCGCCGGCGTGACGGGCGGCGCTCCCCCCTCTTGCGCTGGGAGCGGGAGGTATCGTCCTCCGGCGCAGCGGGTGGATCATAGGTGGAGCGACATGAAGCTGCCGCAGCGGCGCCACGTGGTGCTCTACAGCAAGGCAGACTGCCATCTTTGTCATGAGGCGAAGGCGAAGATCGAGCGCGTGCAGCGGCGTGTCGGCTTTCGGTTTCGAGAAGTGGACATCACGGCGAACCCGGCGTTGCTGGCACGGTATGAGTGGACGGTGCCCGTTGTTGCGATTGATGGTCGTGATGCACTCGTGTCGCGCGTCAGCGAGTTTCGGCTGCTACGGGCGCTGCTGAGATAGGCACAGGTCGCCCCCGGCGGGCTAGAGCCGGCCCCTGGCTTGAACAGGGGGTGAGGGCGGCGAGAAGCGGCCGAGTGAGACAATGGAGCCGATAAACCTGTCGCTGATGGTGGCGTTCGGCGCCGGGGCACTATCCTTTGCCTCGCCCTGTGTGCTACCGCTGGTTCCGGCCTATATCGGGCACCTGGCCGGGCGGTCGCTCGGAAAGGAGCCGGCCGCCGGACAGCGGAGTGAGACGCTGGCCCATGCGCTGGCGTTTGTGTTGGGGTTCTCGGCCGTCTTTATCGTGCTGGGAGCGTCGGTCGGACTGGTTGGCTTTATCGTCCGCGACCAGCTCCCCTGGCTGCGTTGGGTTGGTGGCGCCATTCTGGTTGTAATGGGCCTCCACGTCGCCGGCCTGCTGCGTATCCCCGCGCTGTATCGTGAACTGCGGCTCCCGTTCCGGCCCAGCAAACGGTTTGGTGTAGCCGCGTCCTTCCTGGTCGGCAGCATCTTTGGCGCTGGGTGGACACCGTGTATCGGGCCGATTCTCGGCGCTATCCTGCTCTACGCCTCGACCACCCAGACGGTGGGGCAGGGCGCGCTGCTGCTGACCGCCTACTCGCTGGGCCTGGGAGTGCCATTCCTGATCGCCGCATTGGCGCTCGACAGCACGCTCGGCTTCCTGCGCCGCCTCAATCGGCAGGCGCAGCTGGTGGAGTGGACCAGCGGCGCCTTACTCGTCGGGATGGGGTTTGTCGTGATGTTCAACCTCATTGGGCGCCTAGCGTCCCTCTTCCCCACGTGGATTGTCTAGGCGCTTTCCGGCCTGGCAAGCCTCCGTATCGCCAGACTGCCGAACAGCGCACTAGCTACGCCAAGGGCACGAGGGCGCGGCGGACGGCTGCCGCAATATCCTCGACCGGCGCCCCTTGCACCAGCCGCAGGAGCCACTCAGCGCTCTCCGGGTCAGTGGCCGAGAGATCGAAGCCGTTGTTGTGGATGAAGGCGTAGAGCGCCACAAAGGCTGTGCGTTTGTGGCCGTCCATGAAGGCGTGTGCCTCCACAATGCCCTGCGCCAGTACGGCGGCCTGCATTGCGAGGTCAGCGCCGGTGTACGCTGCGTACTGCCAGGGTCGTGCCAGCGCACGCTCCAGCTTCTCCATGCCGCCACCGAGTAGGTGGTCAGTGGCTTGTTCCCACGTCAAGTCAAGCGCATCGGCATGGAACCGGATTACTTCTTCCGAGCCGAGGTAAGTTAGTGATTCCAAGTCACCCAGATCACTGCTCGATGGGTGCAGCAAGCGCCTGCATAGGTGCGGAGGGTGCCGCTTGCCGTTGCTGTTCGGAGGTAGTGGTCATTTCACCCCGATCATGCGCGGCGAGGATTTCCAACGCCTCTTGGTGTTCGGCGACGATCCGGCGGGAGAGCGCGGCGATTTCCGGGCGCACGTTCCGCACGTCCGGCTTCCCTGGTGCCGGCTGCTGCTTGGTGTGCTGAACTCTGGCCATCGTGCTCCTCCCGGTATTGAGCGCCACAGTGTCAGTGTAGCATGGAGCGGCTTGGGCCGGAGCTGGCATGTCAGGGTCGTGCGGAATGCGGTACTATCCGGTCTGATACCGCACGAGAAGGGAACGCATTCATGCCCCTCGAAGGTCCTCCAACACGCTTCATCCGCGCCGCGCGGCTGCTCGACGGGAGCGGCGCGCCGCCGGTAGACGATGGGCTGGTCGTCGTCGAAGGCGAACGTATTGCCTGGGCCGGGCCTGTCACGGCGGCGCCGGAAACGTACCGGCAAGTCGTGGAGGGAGCGGAAGCGCCACCGGGCAGCCAACTGGTCTCCTACTCCAACGGCACGGTGCTCCCTGGTCTGATTGATACGCACACCCACTTCTCGCTCCCGGCCGATGGGCGGCGCTATGAGCCGGTCATGGCTGAACCCGATGGGCTGCACCTCCTCTATGGGGTACGCAACGCGCGTCTCCACTTGGAGGGCGGTGTGACGACGGCCCGGGACCTCGGCGCCCGGCGGCGGGTAGCCTTCGACCTGCGTGCCGGTCAGCGGCAGGGCTTATTCCCGGCGCCGCGCCTGCTCGTAGCCGGTCGCTCCATCGCCTGCACCCGCGGTCACTTCTGGTTCTGCGGCGAGGAAGCGGACGGCCCGGACGCGGTGCGTCGCTCGGTGCGCCGCTTGGTCCACGAGGGCGCCGATGTCATCAAAGTGATGACCACCGGTGGGGGGACGGCCGGCACGCTGCCGGAGCACGCCTCGTACAGCACGGCAGAGCTACAGGCGCTCGTAGATGAAGCCCACGGCCTCGGTCGCTTGGTCGTGGCCCATTGCCGCGGGCTTGAGGGGATGCAGCGGGCCATCGCTGCGGGCGTTGACGTGATGGAGCACTTGCAGTTTCTGGCCCCCGGGGACGCCGGCCAGCTACCGCAGGCGGCCTTCGATCAGCAGCTGGCGAACCTCCTCGGCGAATCCGGTGTGTTCCTGAGTCCGACCATCCAAGCCCTCGGCTATAACGTTGTCTGTCGGCTAGGAGCGCGCCGCGACGCGGAAGGGCCGGAGTCGCTCACGAGCGCGGAACAGCAGGAGTTAGCGGAGACCGAAGCTCGTGTGGAAGCCCACTTCGACATCCTCGGCCGGCTCCTCGATATGGGCTTGGCCGACCGGTTTATCGCCGGCTCGGACTCCGGGCCGGGGACCGTCTACTTCGGCAACTTGCAGCTGGATTTGGAAGCCCTGGTGCTGGCTGGCCTCAGCCCCTTGCAGACCATCGCAGCCGCCACTTCGGTCGCCGCTCGCGCTGTCGGCCTGGCCCATGAGATCGGCTGCCTGAAGCCAGGGCTGGCTGCTGATCTCCTCGTCGTAGACGGCGACCCCGCTACCGACATTGCGGCCTTGCGCCAGGTGCAAGCCGTGTACCAGGGCGGACAGCTCGTGCATGAGCGGCGCTGACGTTATCCGGCGCCGTGAGCGCGTGCAGCTCCTGGAAGAGAGGCCCGGAGTTGATGAGATGCTATAGTGGGAGGCCTATCGTATGTCTATCCGAATAAGGCCTCTCCGCGCTGGTATGTCGGGCTTCGTCACTGGTGTTGCCCGCCTCCTTGACTTCGGCGGGGCGCTACACGTTCACCGACGCCATTACCAACCCGGGCTCCCGCCTGGTCTAGCCGACTATCTAGCGATTCAATCAGATTGGATGGCTACCGGGCAGGATATCCGGCAGGCGATCAGCGTTCTCGACCCAACTTACCGTGATAGCGGGCCTGACACCGAGGTCCCGTATCGGCCGGATGGTGACGACCCATCTGATAGGCAGGCGCCGCATGACTCGGACGCCTGAAGAACTGGCACCTCAGCGAACTGACAAGCCATCTGCCGTACAGCCGACTCCGGCAGAGCAGTTGCCGTCCAGCGTGTCTGCTCGCATGCTGGCTGCCTCAGTGTATTATGGGCCACTGCCACCTCCTGGTGATCTCAAGGCATATAACGAGATCGTTCCCGATGCCGCCGAGCGGATGCTGGCGATGGCCGAAAAGCAGGCTCATCATCGCCAGGAGATGGAGCGCCGGCAACTAGAGCTAGACCGCGTTGGGACACTCACAAGTCTGCGTCATGAACGCTGGGGGGTGGTGGCGGGACCGTCTGTGTCCTTGCACTTATCGCGGCGGCGCTGTGGATTGCCTGGCTGGGCAATACAAATGCTGCTGCTATCTTGGGCACGGGTACGCTAGCAGGGGTAGCAACTGCCTTTGTGGTTGGCACGCGGAGTCGCCAGCGGCAGGTAGGTGCCCAGCCTACTTCAAGCAGGCCGGCGCCGCCAGAACTCCAGTCCGAGCAGCCGAGTGTTTCGCCGCCGCCAGCTAGGAGCATGGGGCAGTAGCAAGGTCGCGGGGCCAGCGTATCAGGCGTTGCGTTCGTCGTCGCGCTTGCCTATGTGCCGGATGTCACTGCCCTTGACGAGGAAGACGACTTGCTCCGCGAGGTTGGTCGCGTGGTCGGCAATGCGTTCGAGCGCCTTATTCACCGACTGCACGCGCGTACAGGCCTCGATGAGGCTGGGATTTTCGCGCATCAGCGGCAGCAGGTCATCGTAGACGCGGTCGTACAGGTCGTCTACCGCTTCGTCCCGGGCGATGACTTGCTCCGCCTTCCCCACGTCGCCGTTGACAAAGGCATCAATAGCATCCCGCACCATCTCCTGAGCAATGCTCGCCATCTGGGGAATGTCCACGTAGGGCTTCGGTTGCGGCAGCGCGCTCAAGTTGATGGCCCGCTTGCAGATCGTGACGGCGAGATCGCCGGTCCGCTCCAGGTCGGTGACCATCTTCAGGGCAAAGGTGACGAACCGCAGGTCGGAGGCCACCGGCTGCCGCCGGGCCAGGATGTGGATACACAGCTCGTCAATCTCTAGCTCGGCGCTATTGACCTTGTAGTCATCTTCGATGGTCGTTTTGGCGAGCACGACATCGCGCTCGACGAGCGCCCGGACCGCCTGCGCGATCATCTGCTCAACCATACCGGCCATGAGCAGCAGCCGATGCCGTAGCTCGCGCAGCTCGCGCTCGTATTCGCGGTCGGTATGCTCCCGTACTTCCGAGGCAGTTGCCATGTCCTACCTGCCTTTCCTTTGCGGGCCTGCCCCTACCCCCCTACTCCACTGGAGGCCGATTTCGGCGTAGGGGAGAGACGTTGCTTCCTCGGACCGATCCCTTGTAAGGCACCGGTCGGGGGGCAGATCAGCCGAATTTGCCGGTGATGTAGTCCTCGGTGCGATCGTCCGTTGGCGCCGTGAAGAGCTGATTCGTCGGGCCGTACTCGATCAGATCACCGAGCAGGAAGAACGCCGTCCGGTCGGAGACCCGCGCGGCCTGCTGCATGTTGTGCGTCACGATGACCACCGTGTAGTCCTCACGCAGCGTATAGATAAGGTCTTCGATCCGCGCGGTAGCGATAGGGTCGAGCGATGAACACGGCTCATCCATGAGTAGCACGTCCGGGTCCACCGCCAACGAGCGGGCAATGCAGAGGCGCTGCTGCTGCCCACCGGAGAGGCTCCCGCCAGGCTTATCGAGCTGGTCCTGCACTTCATCCCAGAGCGCCGCTTGTTTCAACGCCCGTTCGGCAACGTCATCGGCCGCGCCGCGTCGCAACGTGTGGGTGAGACGCAGGCCGGCCAGCACGTTGTCACGGACGGACATCGTGGGGAAAGGGTTCGGCTTCTGGAAGACCATCCCGATATGGCGCCGCACGCGCACCGGGTCTACCTGCGGCCCATAGATGTCCTCTTCATCGAACAGCACCTCGCCGCGCGCGCGGGCGCCAGGCACCAGCTCGTGCATGCGGTTGAGGCAGCGGATGTAGGTGGACTTCCCACAACCCGAGGGGCCGATCATAGCCGTGACTTGGCGCTCCGGTATCTCCATCGAAACCGAGTGGATGACCTCTTGGTTGCCATACCAGGCAGTGAGGTTCTTCACGTCGAACTTCACCCTGAAGTCACTATCGGCATGGGCTGAGGCAAGGCTACCGCTCGCCGTCTGCGGTCGTGGTGGTGCCGGCTGTGTTGTTGTCACGGAGGAACCTCGTCGCGCTTAGTGGATGCGCCGCTGCATGCGATTGCGGAGGTAGATGGCCAGGGCATTCAGCAGGAGCAGCGTCACGAGCAAAACCATGATGCCGGCCGCCGCGTCGGCGATAAAGCCCTTCTGCGGTCGAGAGACCCAGTTGAAGATCTGGATAGGCAGCACGGTGAAGGGCGAGTCTAGCCCGGTCGGTAAGAAGGCGATATAGGTCAGCGCCCCCATCATAATCAGCGGTGCCGTTTCGCCAATCGCCCGTGACATCGCCAGGATCGAGCCGGTCAGGATGCCGGGGAAGGCCATGGGCAGGACGACCTGCCAGATGGTCTGCCAGCGTGACGCGCCGAGCGCCAGCGCCCCCTCGCGCAGAGAGAACGGGACGGTACGCAGTGCCTCGCGCGAGGCGATGATGATGATGGGGAGGATCAAGAGAGCCATCGTACAGGCGCCAGCGATGACGCTGCGCCCCATGCCTGAGGCGCGAACAAACAGCTCCAGGCCCAACAGGCCGTAGATGATCGAGGGCACGCCGGCCAGGTTGGCGATGTTGACCTCGATGATTTGGGCCAGCCAGCTGTCGGTGCCGTACTCCTCCAGATAGATGGCTGCTCCTACCCCCAGGGGCAGGGCGATGATGCCCGTCAGCCCGATGACGTAGATGCTCCCGACGAGAGCGGGCAGGATGCCGGCGATCTCCGGCTTGCGGGACGGATAGCTGGTCAGGAAGTCCCAGCCGATGCGCCCGGCACCGTCAACGACGACATCGCCGATCAAGACGACGAGGAGGAGCAGCGGAACGGCGATGGCAGCGAGGCAGAGGCTCACGAAGATATGCTCGCGCCGCCGGCTGAGGGGTTGCTGACTTTGCTGCATCTCAGAGTATCCTGCGCGCCCGCCGGGCGAGCCGCTGACTGAAGACGTTCATCGTGAAGGTCATCAGGAAGAGGACGGCGCCGACGACAAAGATAGTGGAGAACTCCAGTGTCCCGTGCGGGGTGTCTCCCAAGCTCACCTGCACGATATAGGCCGTCATGGTCTCGACGGCGAGCCGCGGGTCGAAGGTGAGCCGCGGTTGCTGGCCCGCGGCGATGGTCACGATCATCGTCTCGCCAATCGCCCGCGAGGTGGCCAGTGTCACCGCTGCCGCGATGCCGGAGCGCGCCGTGGGCAGGATGACTTGAAAGATCGTCGGGAGCTTCTGCGCGCCGAGGGCGTAAGCGCCCTCACGCAGGCTGACCGGTACGGCGTACAGGGCATCCTCACTGAGCGAGGAGATCATCGGGATAATCATGATCCCCATGACGATGCCGGGGCTGATGGCGTTGAACCCGGCCAAGCCGGGGATGATGTTCTGAAGCAGGGGGGTGACGAAGATGAGCGCGAAGAACCCGTAGACAATCGTGGGGATGCCGGCCAGAATCTCCAGCGCCGGTTTAATGACCCGCCGCACGCCTTCGGCGGCGAACTGGCTGAGGTAGATCGCGGCCAGCAGCCCGAAGGGAAGCGCTACCACAATCGCGATGGCTGAGGTGAGCACTGTGCCCGAGATAAGGGGCCAGATGCCGAAGTGCTTGTCCAGAAAGAGGGGGGTCCACTGTGTATCCAGCAGGAACTGTGCGAACGTCACTACTCGGAAGAAGCCGATCGTCTCGAAAATGAGGACGGCGACGATCCCCGCAGTAGTGAAGATAGAGACAAATCCGCAGGCACGCAGCAGAAGCTCGATTAAGCGCTCGCCCGGCGACTTGCGGCCATGCAGCCGTTCGCGCATGGCCGCCCGCTGCCTGGCTCTGTCCTGGGCTGCGACTGTGGTCCCCATGTCAATACATTGCTGCTCTGCTACCGTCGGCTGAGGAGCTCCTCGATGGTGACCCCGACTTCGGCGCCACCGGAGAAGACGGAGCCGGCTACCCGCTGCTTGAAGCGCTCCAAGGCCAGGTCGTAGGCCTTATCGGGCAGGCGGATATAGCCCACTTCTTCTACCAGCGGCCGCCCCTGCGTCAGGTAGAACTCCACGAACTTCTGTACTTCCGGTCGGTCGGCGCCGGCCTTGCTCACGTAGATGAAGATCGGGCGGGCGAGGGGCTGGTAGGTACCGTTGCCCACGGTTTGCAGCGAAGGCGCAATCGGCCCGTTGCCGTTGTCGTTGTTGCCGTCGTCAATCGGCACGATCTTCAGCTTGTCGGTGTTCTCCACGTAGTAGGCAAACCCGAAGTAGCCCAGCGCGTTCTCGTCGCTCGTGATCCCCTGGACGAGGACGTTGTCGTCTTCGCTGGGGGTGAAGTCGCCGCGGCTGGCCTGGGACTCACCGTTGATGGCTTCGGTGAAGTAGTCGAAGGTGCCGGAGTCCACACCGGGCGCGAAGAGGGTGAGGGGCTTGTCGGGGAAGCCGGGGCGGATGTCGCCCCACTTCATCACTTTGCCCTGGGCTGCCGGCTCCCATATCTTCTTCAGCTCGGCGGTGGTGAGGTGATCCACCCAAGTGTTCTTGGGGTTGACGACGACGGCGAGGCCGTCGAAGGCGACGGGAAGCTCGATGAACTCGATGCTCTTCTCGCCACAGAGGGTGACTTCCTTGGCCTTGATGGGCCGGGAGGCGTCGGAGATGACGGTTTCGTTGGCGCAGAACTTCTTGAAGCCACCACCGGTGCCGGAGACGCCGACGGTGATGCGGGCACGGTTGACCTTCTGGAACTCTTCGGCGACGGCTTCGGTGATGGGGAAGACGGTGCTGGAGCCGTCAATGGCGATGATGGGGGCCGGTCCTGCCGGGGCGGATGTCGTTCCGCCGGTCGTTTCGGTTTCGCCACACGCAGCCAGGGCCAATGCGCTCGCACTCAGAATACCGAGCCGTCCGATGTCTCGTCTCTTCACCTTATACCCTCCGTGTCGTGTGAGATGCACGTTCTTCAGTGGATAAGTCTAGGGCGGCATTGTGACGGGACGGTGACAAGACAGTAACGCGAATGTGGCAGGTTGGGAACGGCAGCGCCGGGGCCAATGCCAGTGGTCAGTGGCCAGTAGCCAGTGGCCTGGGTCACTCGCCACTCTCCACTGACCACTGGCCATGTCCTAGGCCGAGCGGATGCGTAGCGCCTGCCCTACTCGGATGAGGTTGGGGGTGCTGATGTCGTTGTCGTTGGCGAGGGCATCCACCGTCAGCCCAAAACGGCGGGCGAGGGCACTCAGGGTATCGCCGGGCTGCACGGTGTACGTCCTCGCTGGCGCCGGTTCGGCGGCCGGCTCCGCCACCGGCGGCACATCCGGGCTAGCGTGTACGCCATTGGCAATCGCCACGGCGATCTCTTGGCGTTTGCCGGGGCACGACAGGAACCGCCGCAGCCGGGCCGGGTTGGTCAGAAATTCGCATTCGACGAGCACCGCCGGCATGTCGGTGAGTCGTAGCACCGCGAAGTCGGCCGGCTTGACTCCGCGGTTGAGGTGGTCGGGGAACGCTGTTGCCAGGCTCTGCGTGATGCGGCTGGCCGCGGATTTTCCGGCCGTCGAGCCAGGGAAATGGAAGACCTCGATGCCCTCCGCCGCCGGATTCGCGGCGGCGTTGGCGTGGATGCTGATAAAGAAGTCCGCTGCGTGGCGATTGGCGTGCGCGGCGCGTGCATCGAGCTTCAGCGACCGGTCGCGCCGCCGGGTCAGAAGTACGGAGTGGCCGCGGCGCGCCAGCTCTTCCTCCAGCAGCAACGCCACGTCCAGCGTGAAGTCACACTCCTTCAGGGTGATGGCCGGCTCGCTGGCGGCGGCCGGAGCGGTACCGATGGCTCCAGGATCAGTCCCGCCATGGCCGGGGTCAATGCAGATTTTCACCGTCGTTGCCTCCTGTCCGGGTGACGCTGTGTGCGCCTACACTGCTCGTCCCCTCGTAGTGGCCATATTGACCGGGATGCCTCCCTCGCCACCCCCCTCCCTCCGTCATTCCGGCGCAGGCCGGAATCCAAGGCGCCCACAAGGGACGCCCCTACAGGGTTGGCAGCGCCGGGTGAGGTAGGTTTTCGTGTGGAGAGGCGGACCTAACCCCCAACCCCCTCCCTTCAGGGAAGGGGCTAAAGGTCGCCGTGCGAATCGCTTTCCCGGGAGGGAAGCGGCAGCCGGTAGCCGCCATGACTCCCCTTCCCTACCAGGGAAGGGGCCGGGGGTTAGGTCCAACCTACCCTTGTCAGGGTGCGGCCGGGAGGGGGAGGGTGACCCAGAAGATCGAGCCACGCGGTGCGGCGGCCGCCACGCCCACCTCGCCGTGCATGGCGAGCGCGAGATGCTTGACGATGGCCAGACCGAGGCCGGTGCCGCCTTGGCCCCGCGACCGGCCAGCGTCTACGCGGTAGAAGCGCTCGAAGATACGGTCCCGGTGATGGGGGGCTATGCCAGGGCCGTCGTCACCTACCTCGATGCGGACGCGCCCGGTTTGAGCTACCCCACGAATGGAGAGGTGCCCGGCAGCGGGCGTGTACTTCACCGCGTTGTCCAGTAGATTGAGGATGATCTGATCGAGCGCGTTGGCATCCGCCTGGGCGCTGAGGTCCGGTGCCACTGCGACGTCCAGGGAGAGGCGTTTAGCTTGCCGGTCCTGGTCAACAACCTCCAGCGCCCGCTGCACTGCCGGTGCGATCAGCACCGGTTCGAGGTGTAGCTGATATTGATCGGTCTCGATCTGTGCCAGTTCAAGCAAGTCGGCGACGATGCGGGCGAGGCGATCTGCCTGCCGGAGCAGCGCCTCAAGAAACTCCCGAGTCTCTGCCGCATCGCCCAGGGGACTGAGGAGCAAGGTTTCGGCATTGGCGCGGATCACGCTCACCGGCGTGCGGAGCTCGTGCGAGACATTGGTCACGAAGTCGCGGCGGATCGTTTCGAGGCGACGTAGCTCAGTCACGTCGTGCAGCACGACGACGCTGCCGCCGGTCGCCGGCTGGGGGTTAGCGCTGGCAAGCACACGACGCGCTTGCGCTGTCGGCAGGTCGAATTCGGTTGCTGAAGGAGTGCCGCCCTGTGCCTGCGCCACCAAGTCTTGCAGGACCGGCGCCCGGATAGTCTCTAGCAGCGTCCGGCCCAGGGGTGGCTCCGTCAAGTCCAGTAGGGTGAGCGCGGCGCGATTGACGAGGATGACCCGCTGCTCCGCGTCCAGCGCCAGCACCGCGTCGGCAAGCCCTTCGAGCACGGCCGCGAAGCGGTCGCGCTCGGTCGCGAGCGTGGTCACAGCCTGTTCCAAGTCTTCGGCCATGCGATTGAGTGAGCCGGCAAGACCGCCGATCTCATCGGTGGTCGCGACGGCAATCCGCTGCCGGTGTGCTCCCTCGGCCATAGCGCGCGCGTGCTGCACGAGCGACCGCAGCGTGCGGGAGAGAAAGTGCGAGGCGAGGCCGCTCATGAAGACGGCAATCGCCAGCCCCAGCAGACCGGCCACGCCCAGCAGCAAGCGGAGCTGGTTGACGACCGGCTCGATTTCATCGAGCGCCGTCGCTGCGCGTACCACCCCGAACCCATCCGCTCGCTCCAAGGGCACTGCTACGTAGAGCATGTCGGTGCGCAGGGTGGCGCTGAACCGGTGGGCTACGCCTCGCCCGTTGGCCAGTGCCGCCACCACCTCCGGACGGCTGCCGTGGTTATCGAGCTGCCGGACCTGCTCGACGGTCAGCGCAGAATCTCCGAGTACGGTGCCATCATGGGCGATCACCGTCACCCGCGCGCCGGCCGCCTGGCCCAGCCGGTCGGCCAGCGGATCAACCGTCGCCGGTGTGGGCGAATCGGGGAGCGACCGAAATAGCTCGCGCCCGGTCAGCGCGTGACGGTGCAGCTCTGCTTCGATTCTGGCCACGAGCAGCCGGCGCAGCTCGTATTCAAGGTAGGCGCCGCTGGTCAGACCGACAACGAGGATGAGGGCTACTGACACCACAAACAAGCGTCCTCGGACGCCGAGCCTCAAGACTATTCTCCCTCCGGCCGGGATCGAAAGCGATAGCCCACGCCGCGGATCGTCTCGATGTACTGGCCGGCCGGTCCGAGCTTCTCGCGCAGGCGCTTGACGTGCGTATCTACCGTGCGCGTCGTGACAGCGGCGTCAATACCCCAGACATCGGCTAGGAGCGCATCCCGGGTCTGCGCTCGTCCGCGGCGAGCGAGAAATGTGGACAGCAGCTTGAACTCCAGCGCGGTCAGGCGCAGCTCCTCGTCATCGAGCCAGGCCCGGTGCCCGGCACTATCCACCCGCAGGCGATCAAACTCCATCTCGCTCGCTGGCGTTGGCGCTGCGCGGGTGCGGCGCAGGATGGCGCGGATACGCAGCAACAGCTCGCGAATACTGAACGGTTTGACCACGTAGTCATCGGCGCCGATCTCGAACCCGACAATCCGGTCGGTTTCTTGCGACTTGGCGGTCAGCATCACGATGAGCACGGAGCGCGTCCGCTCGGCCATCCGCAGCTGTCGGCAGACCTCGGTGCCCGGCATATCCGGGAGCATCAGATCAAGGAGGATCAAGTCCGGCACCGGGCCGCTGGCGACAAGCTCCAGCGCAGCCTGCCCGGAGTAGGCGCTCCGGGTCTGATAGCCCTCGCGCCGGAGATTGTATTCGAGCATCCGGACCAAGTCCTGCTCGTCCTCGACGATCAGGATCAGTTGAACCATGCGGACCTACCACCTTGCACAGGGATAGTGCTTTGTAGCACGGTGGGCTGCCCCGGCGCAGCGGAAACTGTCTTTGACAAGCTCCGTTTCGTACCACATCGGCTTTCACCGGCTTGGGCGGAACAAGCCGTCATGTGCTACTGAGCCGCCAGTGGTTGACACGCTGCGTCTGCACGATCCGATGGATCATAAGGTGGTGCAGACCCAGCGGTCAGCTCCACGCCGCCGGCCATGATATTGACCAGTTGGCGTAGATACCCCTCACGATCGGGATCGTTCCGTTCTTTCCTGCGGATGACTTCCTCGTGGAGGACAAAGGACAGCAGCGCGCCGATGAATTGCTTGGCGAGCCATACCGGTTGTACGTGTTGTCGCGCTGACGCCGGCAGGACACGCTCGATGGCGGCCGCCAGGCCTTCCTGCGCCGGATCGGACAGTTGGGCCAGATACCGCTGACCCCAGTCCGGACGCTGGTGAGCGGCCAGAAACAAGACCTCCAGCAGTTGTTTCGCTCGCAGCTCGGCGACTCCCTCCAGAAACCCCTGACCGGCCGTGAACAACACCTCGCGCAGCGTGGCATTGCCACTCAGCCGGTTGACGCCGCGCTGTGGTCCGGCCGCCGCCGCGGTGAAGAGGGCCTCCAGTATTGTCTCTTTACTAGGGAAGTAGTGGTAGAGGGAGGCCGGGCGGATGCCCACTGCTTCAGCAATAGCTCGCATGCCGGTGGCCTCGTAGCCGTGCTCGGCAAAGAGATGCACGGCTGCATCCAAGACGCGCTGCCGTTGCTCCTGGTGGTGCCTGGTTGGCCCACGCGGTCGTCCTGTCATCTGGCACCTCCGGCTACCTCAGGCTGCGCCGCCGGCGGCCGCTTGCGCTTCCCATCTCGCAGCGCTGCCCCGTTGCTGCTAACTCCGGCCGTATTGTACTATAGTATCTAACAAACGTTCGTTGGAAAGTCTATTGTAGCTATGTTCTCGATCCTCGCCGCTGGCGTCGCCTCGAAGAAGGGTATCACGGGCATCATCCTGTTCTGGCTGGTCGTGGCCGTCGCAATTCAGGTGGTGGCTCCGCCGTTGAGCGAGGTGACGACCAACGAGCAGGAGGAGTTTCTGCCGGCTGGCGCTGAGTCCCTGCGAGCCATCCAGGTCGTGGCCGACAAGTTCCCGGCCGCTGAGGGGATCCCGGCCATCCTCGTGGTACACGGCCCGCAGCCCTTCACCCCGCAGGAGCTGGCGGCCATCGAGCAGCTGGACGGTGTGCTGCGCTCCGATACCGCACCGGACCCTATCGCGTCCGTGCGTTCGGTTTTCTCGACGCCCCAGGCCAAAGAGGCGTTCGTCGCACCCGATGATCGGACGATGATGCTCTTCTTGACGGTCGTTGGCTCCCCGTCTGATGATTCGTTCAGTGAGGCAGTGGACTGGATTCGGGAGCAAGCTGCGGAAGCTACCGCTGGCACCTCCTTGACAGCCGCCGTGACCGGGCCGGCCGGTATCTCGACCGATGCCGTGCGCGTGTTTACGTCAATTGACTTCCGGGTCACGCTGACAACCGTGGGCCTGGTGCTCGTGGTCCTCCTCATCATCTATCGGTCGCCACTGCTCGCCATCCTGCCTATCGTCTGCGTGAGCTGGGCGCTGCTCATCGCCCAATCGGTGGCGGCGCTGCTGGCGGATAGGTTTGGCCTCCCCATCAACGGTCAGACGACGGCGGTGATGTCCGTGCTGATGTTCGGCGCCGGCACGGACTTCACGCTGTTCATTGTGGCGCGCTACCGGGAAGAATGGGGCCGGCAGCCGACACGCTGGGCGGCCATGCGTGTTGCCATGAGCCATGTCGGGCCGGCCATCGCCTCCAGTGCCGGGACGACGATGGTGGCGATGGTGGCGCTCTTGCTGGCAACCTTCGGCTCGTTCAAGGCGCTTGGCCCCATGCTGGCCGCCGCCATCTTCATCATGCTGGCGGTGGGTCTGACGCTGATCCCGGCCCTCGCCGTGCTGCTCGGCCGGGCAGCATTCTGGCCTCTGAATCCGCAGCAAGCCTCCGGCCAAGCGAGCACCTTCTGGAGCCGCGTGGCGGCGTTGGTTTCCCAGCGCCCCGGCACAGTGCTCGGCATCACAGTTGCCCTCTTGATCGTGGCTTCCCTGGGTGTGCCGACGATCAAGCCGAGCTTCAACTTCCTGGAAGGATTTCCGGCCAATACAGACTCGCGTCGCGGCTTCGAGATGCTGCAACAGAGCTTCCCCGCCGGCGAGCTGGCGCCGACACAGGTCCTAGTCAAGACGGATGATGGTGACGTGTACCAGCATCTAGTGGCACTGGAGGCGCTGGCGGCGACCTTGGACAACGAGTTGGCGATCCTGCGGGTGAGTGGTCCCACGCGGCCGTTCGGCGAGGCCTTACCGCTTGGCGCCGAGGTGCTCCAGGCTGCCATTGCCAGCCTGCCCAGGGAGGTCTTGCAAGGCGGCCCACCGCCACGCAATCTGGCCCCGGAGCAGCAGGCTATCCTCGGTATCCTCTTTGCCGGACAACGCTTTGTCTCGCCGGATCGGACCACGGCGCAGCTTGAGATCGTGCTCGACAGCGACCCCTACAGCGTACCGGCGCTGGATCAGGTCGGTGGCATCCGGGACGTAGCGCGTAGTGTGATCGCTACCACCAGTCTGGCCGGCACGGAGGTGCTCGTCGGTGGCCAGACGGCCACGCAGGCCGATATCCGCACCTCCGTCAATCGAGACGCGCAGGTGGTTGGCCCCATCGTCATCGTCGCCATCTGGGTGATTCTGGCGATACTGCTCCGCAGTCTGGTGGCGCCGACGTATCTGGTGATCAGCGTGCTGTTGAGCTTCCTGGCGGCGCTGGGGCTGTCCACCATGATTTTCCAGAACGTCCTCGGCCACGAGGGGATTGGGTACCAGAATGGTATCTGGATGTTCATCTTCCTCGTGGCGTTGGGCGTGGACTACAACATCTACATCATGTCTCGCGTGCGCGAGGAGGTCGGCCGCTCCGGCTTGGTGGACGGGACCCGCCGCGCCATCAGCCGTACCGGAGGGGTCATCACCTCGGCTGGCGTCATCCTGGCCGGTACCTTCTCAGTCTTGGCGACACTCCCGCTGCGTGACATTGTGCAGCTTGGCTTTGCGGTGATGCTTGGCATTCTCCTCGATACTTTCGTCGTCCGCGCCCTGCTCGTACCGAGCATCGTGCTCCTACTAGGCCGCTGGAACTGGTGGCCAGCGCGGCGCTTGGTGGCGGCTTCCGCCGCTGCTCCACCTCCGGCGCACTCGCCGGCCGACGTACAGGCCACGTGACGATGACGCGCCAGGGCTGCACACTCCGCTGGGTGGTAAGGTGGTGCAAACCCAGCGATCAGGAGGGCAGCCATGCCGACGCTGCGCGGCCACATATACGACCCCCGGACCGGGGCCACACTGCAAGCCAGAGTCCATGTCCTCGAGAGCACCGGAAAGTTCCGAGCGCCACCGGATGCACTCCTGAAGGTCGGCGGTGGACCGTCGTTCTTCTATAGCGATGGCTCCTTCTCGCTCGACCTCCTCTGCGGGACGGCCGACGTGGTCGTCGAGCGTGGCACCGAGTACCGGCCCTTGCTCCGGACTGTCGAGATACCGCGCACCGGAACGCTGGAGGTGGAGCTGCCGCTCGAACGCTGGATCAATCTGCCGGCCGAGGGCTGGCACGCCGGCAACACCCATATCCACTACAACGAGCATGAGACCCGGCCCGACGAGCGGCGCCGGCTCGATCCGCAGATCGCAGACCTCTCGGTCGCGGTCATCAGCGTCCTCAAACGGCGTGAGCGCCCCTACGCCAGCAACAAGTACGTCGTGGGCCGCCCCACCGGCGCGGCGGCCACCCTGGCCGCCGGCCCCATCCTCGACGTGGGTGAGGAAACGCGCCACAACCGCTGGGCGGGAGAGGGGATTGGCTATGGCCATCTCATGCTCATCAACCTGGCGAAGCTGGTCGAGCCGTTGAGCCGCGGCCCGGCGCTTGTCGCTGAGGGCGAGCCGGACTACCCGCCGCTCATTGACGCCGCCGATGAAGCGCATCGGCAAGGTGGTGTGGCGATCTGGTGCCACAATGGTCAGGGCATGGAGGCGCCGGTCGCCGCGTCGTTGGGCAAGCTCGATGCCTTCAATCTCTTCGATCCGTTCTGGATGGACCCGGAGTGGGACATCTGGTACGACCTGCTGACCTGCGGCTTGCAGCTACCGGCCAGCACCGGCTCCGATTGGTTCATCTGCTCCAGCAACCGGGTCTACGCCTTTACCGGCGACGGCAGCGCCGCCGACCTCGCGCTCGATGCCGGCCCGTCGCACGCCGGACACGATGGCAGCGAAGGTGGCCACGACCACGGCCACCCGGCCGGGCGGCTCGTGCCGGCCACGTTCAGCTACGGCGCTTGGCTAGAGGCGCTCAAGGCCGGGCGCACCTTCATCACCAACGGCCCGGCGCTCTTCTGCGCGGTCGAGGGCGCCGGGCCTGGCGCCGTACTGCAACCCCGGCAGAGCGCGGTGGACGTAGCGGTGCGCTGGCAGTCCTCCCAGCCGATCCAGCGCGTCGAGATCGTCGCGGACGGTGAGGTGGTGGAGCGCGTAGCCTGGGAGGCCGGCCGGCCCGCAGGCACAATATGCCGGAAGGTGGACGTGCGCGATAGGGTGTGGCTGGCAGCGCGTTGCTTCGGCGATGGCCGCGACTCTTTCGGCCACTTCACCTGGGCGCACACCAGCCCGATCTACTTCCGTTGTGGCTCCGGCGGCACCGCCTCCCCGCAGACTCGCCGAGCGGCGGCCCGTTTCGTGCAGCACCTCGATGCAGCTATCGAGTGGGTGCGAACACAGGGCCACTACCGCGAGGGCGCCCACCGCGACCGCATGATCGCCCTCTTCCAAGGCGGCCGCGACTACTTCGCCGCCCGCGCCGCGGCTTGACCCCAGCAATCAGGTGGTGTTCGCAGCGAGGCAGGTAGTGATGGGTTTCCTGGCACCGGAAGATGGTCCGGGCGCACAGAGCTAGGTCTGTAGATGTCCCATCAGCCGACATACTCAGATGAGAAATCGCGGCGCATTATTGATCGTCACATAAAGCAGATTCTTGCTGCTCCGACGGCAAACAGGCATCTCAAGGGTGAGTTGCTGTGCAACTGGCGCCGTCGTTTCGGAAGCAACCACATTATCTTCAGCATTGACTACGAAGTACGGGTAATTGATATTGTCGCTATTGGGCCATGGCAGGGCATCTACGGCGGCCCATAGCTCCTGGCGCCGGAAGGTGGCCTTGACTCACGCCAAGGCGGCGATGCTGCCAGACGGTGATGGATCAGTGCTACCGGCTGGCGCTCAGTGGGCGGGGCTGGCGGTGTCGTCCGCGCTAGAGGGATCGGGCGCGTCGTCCTGCCCCGGCAGCCCCAGGTAGGCAAAGGCCGCGAGGATTACGGCCCCAACCGCAAAGATAGCCGCTGCGTACCACCAGTCCGATACGGCCGGCCAGGTCCACAGCGCGATCAGGGCACAGCCCAGCGCCACGAGTAGGCTTACTGCTGCAAACGGGCTGGGGGTTTCGCCACCGACAACCTCGGTGTACTGATTGCCGTTCGTCTGCTCAGGCGGCTTGCCGCCCTCACCTGTCATGAGCAATACCTCTCATCCGGTGATCCGACCCCTGGCGCCGGATTACCCACGTAGGGGCGTCCCTTGTGGGCGCCCATGCCCCGATCCGCCACCAGGCGCCAGGCTACCCGCCTAGTCGCCGGGGGCCGGGGCCGGGGCGGCCGTCCCCGTATCGAGACCTTCCAGTTTGATTCCCAGGAACCCCGCCACGTCATAGCCGTAGAGGAAGACTCGCCCGGGTGGTACCGCGGCGTGCTCCGCTTGGCCTACGACGGTACCCGTGGCCGCGTCAATGTACTTCATGTCCCGGCGTAGCGCGGCCCCTGGAAAGTACTTCCCCAGCTGGTACCACTGCTCCAGCGGCACGTGCTCTTGCGCCCAGGGAAAGTTGTCGCGGTCCAAGAGCCAACGCTCCATGTTCTGTGCCATAAGGCGGCGTCTTTCTCCTGGTTCTTACCGGATGGATTCGCCACGCCATGATACCAGTTTGCCGTCGTGCTGCCAGCCATGTGTGTAGGCCGTCGCCGGCCGGCCACACCTGCCCATCACTGCCCCCGCCGCCACGACCGGAGCAGCCACCACTTGAGAGCTTGGAGATTGCCGGTCGGCATGTTTCCCCGCCGACACTGCTGCCAGAGCCGGAACATCCACAGCACGTTCAGTGCCGCGATCCCCAGCGCCACCACCCAGATGAACATGCCCAAGGGCGGGAAGATGGCCAGGCCAACGCCTAGCCCCAGAATGAACATCACGAACGCGAGCGCGAACACCAGCAGATGTACCAGCAGCGCGGGAACAAGCCACAGAAATCGCACCGCGACCTCCCTTCGGTTACATATATCCATCACCGCAGCCGTCGTCGCTGCGGCTTCTGTCTCAATGACGGCTGACGGCTGATGGCTGATAGCTAACGGCCGACCAGCGCTTCACCGATGAGGAAGTCTACCAGTTGGCGGGCCGTGCGCCCTGAGCGCCCGTTGTGCTGTGTCGCCCAGGCCAACGCGCGCTGGCGCAAAGTATCCTGGGGGATGGTCAGCCCGGCGCGCGCCGCCAGCGTCTCGACGATCTCCAGGTACTCGGCTTGGAGGGGTGTGGCATAGGTCAGCGCGAGACCGAACCGGTCGCTCATCGAGAGTTTTTCTTGCAGCGTGTCTTGGGCGTGGATCTCATCGGCGCCGTCGCCGAATAACCCCGGCCCGCCGGCGCCCACCATCGCCCGCGGCGAGCCACGATCCGAGAACCGTTCCTGGACCAGGTGGCGCCGGTTCGAGGTGGCGTAGAGCGCCACGTTCGGTGGCCGGGCCTCCAGGCTGCCTTCCAGCAGCACTTTGAGGTCTTTGTAGTGCGTTTCGTGGTGCTCGAAGGACAAATCATCCACAAAGATAATGAAGCGTTCCCGGCGCGGTCGCAGCGCCGCCAGCAAGTGCGGGAGATCAACGAGGTCGGTCTTGGCGATTTCTATGAGACGCAGCCCGCGATCACCGTATTCGTTGAGCAGCGCCTTGACGCTGGCCGACTTGCCGGTCCCACGGTCGCCGTAGAGCAGCACGTTGTTGGCTGGCGCACCGGCGAGGAAGTGCTCGGTATTTTGCAGCAGGAGCCGGCGCTGCGGTGCATAGCCAACGAGGTCGTCCAAGCGAATCGGATCGGGATGTGGGACGGCCCACAGTGCGCCAAAGTCCAGCGGCAGACAGAGCGGCGAGCGCGTGTTGTGCTCGCCGTGGACCCACCGGAAGGCGCGGTACCGACCCAGGAGGCCGCTGCCGGCACGAGCGATATGCTCCGCGATGGCGCGGACAACCTCCGGGGCGTCCCAGCCGGTCGTGCGGTCGAGCAGTGTAGCGATGGGCGGCACCGCCGTGGCCGGGGCCTGGCCCAGCTCGCGCCACGCCGGGAGGCCGGCGTGTACGTCTGCGCTGGCGTCGCCGTCGAGACGCACGATGGCAGCGCGGACCGTTTCCGCGTCAGTGCGATAGAGGGCTTCCAGACCGCGCAGGTCGGACGCTGCCATACGGGCCAGCCCGGCGGGTAGCTCTGCGGCCCCGTTCTGGGCAGTAGCTCTGGTGAAGGGATTCTCGTCCGCGAGCATGCGCTCGAGCACGTAGGATTGCCAGGCATCGCCGCTCGGCGACGGAATACTCTGGCCGGCGGGCCGGGTACACTCCTGCGCGAGTGCCCCGGTCAAGGCAGCGTAGCTGCGGAGCGCCGGGCGCTGTTGCCCACTGGCGAGGGCGGTGATGAGCCGGAGAAAGGCCGCGCCCACCGGCGTCTTCAGCACCGAGTTCCACAGCATCAGGGTTTCGGCGCAGTCGTGCAGGTGCCCCCACCGGCGCTCGTCCAAGATGGCTCTCTCCTTGTGCCGCGTCCCTCGCGTGAGGATAGCGCCCGCTGGCGGCCGGGGGCAACGGGGCGGCGACGAGCGCGTGCGGAGCTATTTGTAGGCGACGACACCGAAAGCGTCGGGGCGCGGCCGCACGCGCTGGAACCCGGCGGCCGCGAGGCGGCCGCGCACGCCCTTGGTCACGCGCTGCCCCAGGCTGCTCCGGGGATTGCCGACGTAGTGGAAGAGCCGCCCGCCCGGTCGCAGCACGCGGTAGAGGTGCCGATAGAAGGTCGCGGCGTACAGCTCGCCGGCCAGGCTCAACGCTGGGGGATCGTGGATGATCCGCGTGAAGGACCGGTCCGCGCACTCTTCGATCAGGACACTGGCATCGCCAAGCCGCCGCGTAATGTTCGAGCACGCGAAAAGCCGCCTTGACCAGGGGTTATGGCGGGCTAACTGGAGCACGGCTGGGTCTCGCTCGACCGTCACGACCGCCTCCGCCGTGCGCGCTGCGGCGATAGCCGTGTAGCCGAGGCCGGTGGTTGTATCCAGGACGCGGCCAACAACCGGGGCAATGCTGCGGAGCTTGGCCTGCGTGTCCCGCTGCGGATCGGTGCCCTTGATGCGGTGCATGGTGAAGCCGGCGAGCAGCAGCGTGGGGGCACCGCGCGTCGCCACCAGGCTCAACGGCCGCTGCGTGGTCTCGGAGAATGTATGTATCCGGTGCGGTATTCCCTGCTCCAGGAGAAAACAGGGCGCGGCCAGCGTGTCCTTGGGCGCAGCGTGGATACGCTCGACGCTCTCCCACGTGAGCGTAGCGCCGTCCGGCAACGTGACGCCGGCTGCCGTGAGCGCCAGGTCGAGCGTCGTGAGACCGAGGTCGAGGGAGGTGGTAGCAACGTCCTGCCGGCTGCGCCGCGCCTCCAGGAGCGGCCGCGCTTGCAGCGCCGAGAGGACATACGCAGCGGCCGCGGCCCCGTCGTCAATGACCATGCGTGCATTCTGCCGCAGCTTAGGCCGGCGGTTGGGCCGGGTCGGGTGGCCTGACCACCGCCGACAGGAAGAGTCCGACGAGGGCGAGGCCCGCGGCGAGGAAGAAGGTGGCGCGAAAACCGGCCGTCATCGCTGCGGTCGAGGCCGCGGCCGCAGCAACTCCACCACCTGCACCGACAACCGTCGCTGTCCAAAGCGCCCCGGCAACGCCTTGCCCCAGCACCCAGCCCAGATTCCGCGTCAGCGCCCGCAATCCGCCCAGCAGCCCATAGTGCTCGCGGGGGGCTGCCTTGTACAAGGCATTGCTGTTGGGTGCATTGAACAGCCCGGTGCCAAAGCCGAGGAGCACGAGATAGGCGGCGACCTGCCACGCCGAGGTCTGAGCGGACACCGTTGTGAGCACGAGCATCCCGATGACCTGGAGGGCCATGCCGGCAGAAGCGAGCCAGCGCGAGCCGAGGTGATCCGATAGCCAGCCGGTCAGCGGCGACAGGAACATGACCGTTGCCGGTTGGGCCGCCTGGATGAAGCCGGCCTGGCCGGCGGGCTGGCCGAGGAGCCGCTGGAGCAGGAAGGGGAGGAGCAGCCGCAGGTTTGCTTGCGAGAGAAAGCCCAACCAGGCGGCCCCCACGGCGGCCGTCACGCCCCGGCTGCGGAAGAGGGCGAGCTGTACCGTCGGGTGCGCGACGCGGCGCTGGACCAGTAGAAACGCGCCGCCGGCGACTCCGGCCAACACCAGCAGCCCACCGGCAGAAGCAGCGGTCCAGCCCACGAGCGGCCCGCGATTGAGGCCCAGCACGAGGCAGACCACGGTGACGATCAGGAGCACAGCGCCAATGGGATCAGGTCGCTGGCCTGGCTGCGTAGGTGTCCGTGGGAGCAGCCGTCGGCCCAGCAGTGCCGTTGCGAGGCCGAGCGGCACGGTCATGCCAAAGATCCACCGCCAGCCTAATGCCTGGGTAATGGCCCCGCCCAGAGCCGGGCCACTCAGCAGCCCGATTGATACGACGGTACCGATCATGCCGAGGGCACGCCCGCGCTCGTTCGTCGGGAACGCTGTGACCACCAGCGGATCAATGTTGGCCTGCAACAGCGCAGCGGCGATCCCTTGCACAACACGCGCCGCCACGAGTAACCGGAGGGTTGGGGCGAGGCCACAAAGCGCCGAGCTGGTAGCAAAGAGCGCGAGGCCGATCAGGAAGACCCGGCGTCGTCCCACGAGGTCGGCGAGCCGACCGGCCGGCAAGAGCAACGCGGTAATGCACACGAGGTAGCCCAGCACCACCCACTGCACCGTGGCCAGCGGCGCGGCAAACTCGGCGGCTATCGTCGGGAGCGCGACGTTCACGGCGCCGGAGTCGAGCGTGACCATGTAGATCGCGCCGCCGACGATCAGCAGGGAACCCCATTTGCTCGCGCCGGTCGGCGGGCTATCGGCTGGCGCTCCCGCCGTCGAGGGTGTTTCGGGGCCGTCTTGGGCTGTGCGGCTGGCAGCGGCGCGAGACGGAGATGATGGCTTGCTGTCCATACGTTGCCCGCGCAGTATAGCGGGCTAGGGCGCTTCCCACGCTGCTTTCTTGACGCCCCAGGCAGTAGCGAGATAAGATGGGAAGGTGGTGCTGTGAGGCCCGCGCACGTGGGGGGCAATCCGGCCATCCGGTTTCCCAAGCCGATCCATGCCGGTGAGGAATCAATGCCGATTCGCATCGTTCTCGCGGATGACGAGTCGATCATCCGCATGGACCTCAAGGAAA
The DNA here is from genome assembly GCA_965238265.1 of Chloroflexota bacterium. Taxonomy (GTDB): domain Bacteria; phylum Chloroflexota; class UBA11872; order UBA12225; family JAJDUF01; genus JAJDUF01. The sequence continues at coordinate 1,823,814 of OZ250185.1, forward strand.
TGCTCTCCTCACTCGGCTATGCCGTGGTCGGTGAGGCGAGCGATGGTGATAGCGCGGTCAATCTGGCCCGTGAATTCCGCCCCGACCTCGTCATCCTGGATATCAAGATGCCCGGGACGGACGGCATTGACGCCGCGCGGGTCTTGACCACCGAGCGCATCGCCCCGGTGCTGCTGCTCACCGCCTACAGCGAGAAAGACCTCGTGGAGCGCGCCAAAGAGGCCGGAGTAGTCGGTTATGTCGTCAAACCGTTTCAAGAGTCGGACCTCGCGCCGGCCATCGAGGTGGCGATGGCTCGCTACCGCGAATTCCAGACCATGGAGCGCGAGCTTGCGGACATTCACGACACGCTGGAGACGCGCAAGGTGGTGGAGCGCGCCAAGGGCTTGCTGATGGACACCCAAGGCCTCAAAGAAGCGGAGGCGTTCCGCAGAATTCAGCGTCTGAGCATGAATACCCGCAAGACGATGCGCGAAGTGGCAGAAGCAATCCTGCTGACCAACGAACTGTAAGCCGGTGGATAGCGTTGTCCCCCCACTCCGCGCCTTACGCCGCGCGCTGCCTTGGCTTCCTCTCCCCGCGCGGTCGGTCTGGGTAGCGCTCGCTCCCGGGCTGCTCCTCGCGGCCATCACGGCCGCACTCTGCTGGCGACTCCTGAGTGGGCAGTTTGTCGTCATCGGCTACGATACGCTCACCTACTTCTATCCCTATCGCGCGTATGCCGGTGAGGTCATTCGGGGCGGTCAGCTGCCACACTGGAATCCCTATCTGTTTTACGGTGTGCCGTTCCTGGCGAACATTCAGACGGCGGTGTTCTACCCCCTCAATGCGCTGTTCTATGTCCTGGCGCCGACCACTGCCCTGAACTGGTCGGTGATCCTCCACCTCTTCCTCGCCAGCTTCTTTGCCTATCTGTGGCTGCGCCATAGCCTCGCGGTCGTGCGTCCGGCCGCGCTTGTGGGCGGCGCACTGTTCGGCTTCGGCGGGTTTGTCGGCGCGCAGGTCGGGCATCTCAATCAGCTCAACGCCGCCGTCTGGCTCCCGCTGGCGCTCCTCACCTTCCATCGTGCGGTGAGCCACGGCTCCGGCCGCTGGACGGTGGCTACCGGGGTGATCTTGGCGACCCAGATTCTGGCTGGCCACAGCCAAGAGTCCTACATGACGGTCGTGACGCTCGCGGCCTATGGCGCCTGGCTCGGTCTCAGCGGCCGTGGCCGGCCCTTGCAGCGCGTAGTCCACGCGCTCGGACGTTGGCCAGTGAATCTCGTGCGCCGCCTCGCCGCGACGGCCGGCGTACCCCAGCGGCTGGTCCCCGGCAAGCCAGGCAGCCGCTGGGGGAGCGCCACCACTGCGCTGCTCGCCTTGGTGGGGAGCGCTACCCTCGCTGCGGCCCTGGCCAGCGTGCAGCTCTTCCCGACCAGCGAGCTTACCGGCCTCTCCACCCGCGGCGGCGGCCTCACCTTGGGCGAAGCCGCTTCGTTTTCGCTGCCACCGACGGCACTGTTAGTCGGCCTGTTGCCGACCTTTGGGCTAACCGGGCCGACGAGCACCGAGTATATTGGCTACGTCGGGGTGGTCGGTCTACTGCTGGCCGGTGTTGGGTTGCTGCTCCGATTCGGAGAGGGCGCGACGCGCTTCTGGGGCGCGGTGGCCCTCGCCGCCCTCATCCTAGCGCTGGGCAAATACACGCCGGTCTACGGCATGCTCTACCCGTATCTGCCCGGCCTCGACTTATTTCGCGTCCCGGCTCGTTGGCTGATGGTATGGTCCCTGGCGCTCGCGGCACTGGCGAGCCTCGGCCTGGACCGGCTATGGGGTGCAACACCGGATGGACGTGGCGCAGCACTGGCCCGGCTGGCCGCCTTAGCTGCCGTCGGCGCCGCTGTCGTGCTGGCGCTGTTACTGCTGCAACAGTTGGGCAGCGACGCGATTCCCCTCACCCTCGTCTGGCGCTGGGCGCTTCTGGCCGGCGTTGCCCTGGCCCTCGCCGCCGCGGCCACGTCGAACGGCATTGGTGGCACTGGATGGTATGGACGGCGCGGGGCAACGATCTTGCTCGGTGCCGTGGCGGTCGGCGAGCTGTTCGTTGCCAGCCGCAGTCTCGAATACAGCCGGCCGAACCCGGCGGAGGTCTACGCCGGCGACCGCCCGGCCTTGCAGCAGCTGCGTACACGGCCACGGCCGCAGTGGTGTGCCCAAAGCGCCCGGCCCCCGGCGTGTTGGGAGGAAGCACCGGCCCACCAGCGCCTCTTGAGCATCGCCAGCACGGCTTTCGAGCCATACGATACGCACGTGCTGCTCGACCCCTATCGCGACCGCCTGCCGGCCAGTGAGCTGCAAGCGCTCATCATCAACACGAAGTACCAGGATATTCTGACGCCCAACTTGCCGCTCGTCCACGGTATCGCCACGATTGACGGCTACGACGGTGGTGTGCTGCCGCTGCGCCGTTATGTTGAGTTCAAGTCCCTCGTGCTGCCGGGCGAGCCACCGGCTCCCGATAGCCTCTTGCGCGATCAAGTCCACGCGATACCGTCGCAGCGGCTCTTGCAAATCCTCGGCGTTACGGTGGTCATCACCGACCGCCTCGCCGACCTCAACGTGAACACCGTGCCTTTCAATACCGGGCAGGTGGTGGAGCTATCGAGTCGGCAGCCGCGCTACCAGTTCTCACCGATGCAGCAGCGGCAGATCACACAGGTCAGCTTCGTCACCACCATGAGCGCCGGGCAGGACTTACCGGCGGGGCAGCCCGTGCTGCGCTTCCGGGTCTATGACACTGATGGATCCGTGGCCGCGGCCACGGGGGTAGCCGGGGAGCAGCTGGCGGACGCCCAAGTGCTGGCCGGGAAGTCCGGCGCCCACGGCCGCGCGCCCCTCGTGCGTCGGTTGCCCGGGGCGGCGGCGCTACCGGCCGCCATAGCGATCATGGACCTCCACTTTCCCGGCGACCTCCATCCGGTCAACCGTCCGATCAGCGTGAGCCGAGTCGAAGTAGAGCTGCTGGCCGACGCGCCGGTCGTGCGATTGCACGGCTTGACCCTGATCGGGCCATCGCCGACCGGGGTCAATCGGCCCCTGTTCCAGCCCGTCGCTCTCAGCGACACCGACTACCTCGCGCTGACCATGCTGCCCAACCAGAACGTGTATGCCCACCGCACGGCCCTGCCGCGCGCCTACCTCGTGCATACGGCTTGGCTGGCTCCCGACGGTGATCCGGCTTTGCAGCTGCTGCAGGACGCAGCGTTCACGCCGGGCCGGGAGGTCGTGCTGTCAACGGCGCCAAGCCGCCCGGCCCGGCAGCCCCAGGCACCCCGGCGCACCGGCCTGAAAACCGCACTCAACGCGGCGTCCGAGGCGCTACGGCAGCTCGTGCGCGGGCTGATGGGCCACAGCCCTGCCGGTGAGGACCGGGCCGGGTTCGTCAGTGCGGAGCGGCTCATGGCGTGGGGAGCCGCGCCGCACTCCCCGGCTCCCTCCCCACAAGTGGAGCAGGGAAATCCGCCGGACAGCGGCGCAGTCGCCGTCTCCCGCTGGGAGGTCGCCGGCCAGGGCGGCGCCGCCGCCGCGAGCGGGGCCGCGGCGTTGGTCGCGGCCGAGCCGGAACGTATCATTGTCGAAACCGACGCCGTGCGACCGGGCATCCTCGTGCTCACCGACACGTTCTATCCGGGCTGGCGCGTCACCGTAGACGGCGCACCGGCCAGCTTGCTGCGAGCAAACTACCTCTTTCGGGGAGTCTATGTGCCAGCCGGCGCCCATCGGGTCGAGTTCACCTATCATCCGGCTCCGTTTCAGCGCGGCCTCCTAGTCAGCAGCCTCGCCCTCGCCGTAGTGCTCGTCACGCTGTTGTGGCCGCTGGTCTGGCGCGCTTGGCGTAGAAACCGTGCCGCGCCGCGTAATGCCAAGTTGTCATAGAGGCGCTGGCCCCCTATGGCCCCCCGCTACGCAGGGGGACGGCGTGTTCCCTCCCCTGTGCGTCAGCACGGGGGAGGGTCAGGGTGGGGGACACGACCGGCACGACGGGGTAGTATCACGACATGACCAAGCTACGGCGTATCGTCTTCGTGGCACCGTTCGGAACGCAGCCGAAAGGCACGACGCGCGCGCGCATTCTCCCTCTGGCGCGCGCCTTGGCGGCGCGTGGACACGCTGTTACCGTGCTGATCCCGCCCTACGACCATCCGCCGGAAGCCGGCCGGCAGTGGCGTACCGGCCAAGCCGCCGTCCACTGCCTCTCCTTGCCGCTGGGCGCTGGCGCCGCCGGCATCCGGCGAGGGCCGGGGCTGGCGCTGCTCAGTCTGCGCTTGGCCCGCGCTGCGCTCGCCTGTCGGCCGGACATCGTCCACCTTTCCAAGCCCAAGGGGGTAGCCGGCCTGGCACACCTGCTGCTCCGGTGGCGCCGCGCCGTGCTGCGGTGCCCCCCCCCGGCATTGGTCGTAGACGCTGACGATTGGGAGGGGCACGACGGCTGGAATGAGTATGAAGACGCCTATCCCGGCTGGCAGAAGGAGGTGTTTGATCGGCAGGAGCGCTGGGGCCTCCAACATGCTGACGCCGTGACGGTCGCCAGCCGCAGCCTGCGGGACCGGACCACTGCGCTTGGCTCCCCGGCGGACCGGGTGGTCTATCTGCCCAATGGCTTGTCGCCGCTGGACTACCCGGGTTGGCAGCGAGCCACCGGTCGAGCGATCCGGGCGCGGCTCGGACTGGGCCGGCAGCCGACGATTGTGCTCTATACCCGCTTCTTCGAGTTCTCGCCGGAGCGCCCGGCTCGCGTGTTGGCGGCGGTGCGGACACACCTCCCCGACGCGGCGCTGCTCGTCGTTGGCGCCGGCAAGTATGGGCAGGAACGGCGCCTCCGGGAGGAGGCTCGGCGCCTGGGACTTGACGACTCGGTCCACTTTGCGGGATGGCTGGATCGGGAATCCCTGCCCGCTACACTACGCGCGGCCGACGTGGCCCTGGTCCCGGCCGACGATACCCTCGCCAACCGCGCCAAATGCTCCATGAAGCTGGCCGAGCTGCTGTGGCTAGGGTTGCCGGTCGTGGCGGAGCGGGTAGGTGAGCACAGCAGCTACATTGACCATCCTGATACCGGGCTCCTAGTGCCGCCCGGCGACGATCAGGCCCTCGCCGCTGCCCTGGTGACCCTCCTGGGCGATTCGGGCCGGGCTGCCGGCCTCGGTGCTGCTGGCCACCAGCGTATCGCGCGGCAGTTTGCATGGGAACAGCTTGCACTGCGAGCGGAGGCGGCATATACAGCGGCGCTGGAGCTTGGTGAGGCGTCGAGGCGCACCTAACCCCCGGCCCCTTCCCTGTCAAGGAGGGGGTTGGGGGTTAGGTCAACCTCCCGCCCGCCTCTGGCGGACTCCGCCTCTCCTACTTACCTACGAGCCGGCTGCCGTCGGCGTCGGCGTTTCCGGTGCCGGCTGCGGCGTCCCGGTGACTGTCGGGGTGCTGGTGACCGTCGAGGTGCTGGTGACAGTAGGCGTAGCGGTTGCCGTTGGCGTGCTGGTCGGTATCAAGGTCGGTATCAAGGTCGGTGTCAGCGTGGGGGCAAAGGTCGCGGTTGGCGTTGGGGTCACGGTGGGCAGCGGAGTCGGCGTTGGTACGCGCTGAATGGTCAGCGTCGCCGTCTGGGGCTGGAGCCGGTCCACCGTTGCCCCCTCGGGGATGGCCAGGAGAACCGGTACTGTGTGAACGCCTGGACCGAGGCCGGCCGCATTCACGGTCGCGGCCAGGTCGGCGCCGGTCAGGTCGAGCAACCGGGGTTGGGGTCCGCTGAGGGTGACCTCCACCGTGGTTGGTTGCAGGCCGATCAGTAGGCGGGGGCCAAGGTTGATCCAGGCTAAGGCTGCCGTGACCACGGTCTGGCCTTGCACTGGCGCGATGCGGACTGTGGCGAAGATGCGCTGCTCATAGGACAGCGAGACCCCGGTCGGTAGCGACAAGGCGGTCTCGACGGCGATGTCCTCCGCGGCCCCGCTGATGTCCAAGACAGCGGTGGAAATGACCGTGACGCCGTCGAGCAGCTCCGGATCACCCACGACCTCGACTGCGAGCGGTGTCAGCTCGATACCTTGCACCAGGTAGCCGGGCGCCGGCTGGCCTTCTACTTGCGCCACAATCGGGATAGTCTTGAAGCCGGATAACTGATGAATGGGGACCCGAATAGTGACAGTTTCCGGCTCCAGGGTCACGCCGCCGACGACTCCCGACGGGCCAAGCGGCTCCGGTCGGATGACGCGATCAATCGTCGCTGTCTCACGCCCCAGCTGCACCGAGGCCAGCACTTCGGTGACGCGCTCGACGAGGCTCCGCGGCCCCTTGATCGTGATGCCGTTTTCGCGGACCTCCTCCGGCTCCAGAATAGGGTCTTCATAGCGGTAGCCGAAGGGTGGCGTATCCAGAATCCGCATCTGCACCGGCAGCCGTTTCATCACCAGTTCTTCCAGGCGCACGTCCACACGGCTGGGAAGCGTTTCGATGATCTGCACCTGGGGGTCGGACACCTCGACCGCCACTGGAAACTGGTGCAAGCCAGGAGCAACGCCACGGAGATCAACCGAGGCGCGAAAGCTGGCGGCCTGCAAGCGTCGGTAGCTTTCCACCGGGGCATTCACCCGCACCTGGATGGGGGAAACCTCGTTTACGACTACCAGGTTCGCCGGCAAACCGGTGGTCTCGACGGTAAGCTCACTAGGAAACACCTCCTGACGCTGGGGGTTGCGTGCCAAGGTGAGGCCGGCCCAGATGGCCACGGAGAGGACGAGCGCGAGCAGCAAGCGCCAGCCGAGGGCGTCACGCGCCTGCCGCCGCGCGTAGTGACCAAGCGCGAGGAGGGTCTGCCAGGTAGCAGAGTCTGGAAACTGTTGCACTACTCGCTGTCCCCGTGAGCGGGGTTGCTGCCGGGCGCTGCGGCGCAAGCCGCTGGCGCAGCGTGGACGGGATGCCCGTTACGCAGCGCGAGCGGGCCGCCAGGGAATCGGAAATCGCTGCGCTGCGAACTGCGTTCGCAGCATACTACGCAGGCGCTCGGTGGTCAGCTTTCGCATCAGACGCCCATTCAGCGCGACCGAGATCGCGCCGGTCTCCTCCGAGACGACAACGGATAGTCCGTCGCTCTGCTCTGTGATACCGACCGCCGCCCGGTGACGGGTACCCACGTCAGGATTGAGCCGCGTATTCTCCGATAGGGGCAGCAAGACCCGTGCGGCGACGAGCCGTGACCCGCGGATAATCACCGCGCCGTCGTGCAGCGGCGTTCGCGGAAAGAACACCTGAGCCAAGAGATCGGACGTCAGCTCGGCGTCTAGCTCCGCGCCCGTCTGCACGTATTCCTCCAGCCCGGTCGAGCGCTCGATCACCATGAGCGCACCGTGTCGGCGTTCGGACAAGCGAATGCAGGCCTCGATGATGGTGTTGATGACTTTGTCCGTCGAGCTATCGTCGCTGGCCTGGAGGCTGCTAAAGGGATGGGTCATCAGACTCCCCGTGCGTCCAAGCTGCTCCAGGGCACGCCTAATCTCGGGCTGGAAGATAACCGGAACAGCGAGGAGCAGCGCCGGCAAGCTGCTGACCAGCAACCAGTTGAAGATCGTGAGCTGGAAAAAGTAGCCAATGACTACCGCAGCGAGGAGCAGGATCAGGATGCCGCGCACGAGCTGATCGGCCTGCGTGCCTCGAATAACGGAGAGGAGGGCATAAAAGATGATCGTTACCAGGACGATATCGAGAATAGCAAGGGGGGTCAGCCTTGACAGGAGGTAGAGTATGTCTTGCACGGTGCCTTCCTCTTGCTCTTGGTGGCCCTACTGTAGTCTTTACTCCGGCCCGCTCCAACCGGGAGCGGGGACTACCGACTGCACACGCGCTACGGGCCTCCGGCGCTGGCCCTAGGCCTTCTCTTCGGCAGCGACCCCGACGAGCGAGACCAGGATAGCCTTCTGCGCGTGGAGACGATTCTCGGCCTGATCAAAGACGACCGACTGCGGCCCGTCCAGCACTTCATCAGTCACTTCCTGGCCCCGGTGTGCGGGTAAGCAATGCATCACCAGCACATCCGGCGCAGCCAAAGCCACCAGCTCGGCATTCACCTGGAAGGGTGGGAAGACCTGGAGCCGCCGCGCTACTTTCTCTTCCTGCCCCATGCTCACCCACGCATCGGTGTAGATCACATCGGCCTGCGCCGCCGCTGCGCGGGGATCGTGACCGAGCGTGATCTCCGCGCCGGTCGTCGCGCCAAGTGCGCGCGCCCGCGCCACGACCTCCGGCCGCGGCTCGAATCCGGCGGGCGTCGCCACGAAGAGTTGCAGCCCCAGCGTACCGGCGGCGAGGAGCAGCGAGTGCGCCACATTGAACCCATCGCCGACAAAGGCCAGTTGGAGGCCGCGCAAGTGACCGCGGTGCTCGTAAATGGTCAGGAGATCACCGATAGCCTGGCACGGATGGGTCAGATCCGATAGCCCGTTGATGACGGGAATGCTGGCATACTCGGCGAGCGTTGTGACCGTAGCGTGGCTGTGGACGCGCGCCATGATGACATCAACCCAGCGCTCCAGGTTGCGTGCCATGTCCGGTATGGTCTCCCGCACGCCCAGCCGTTCGTGCTCACTCGCCAGGTCAATCGCATGGCCGCCGAGCTGCGTCAGGCCCACTTCGAAGGTGCAACGTGTCCGCAGGCTTGCCTTTTCGAAGATCATCGCCAGCGAACGTCCGGCCATGAAACGATGCGGCCGGCCGGCCTGCCGGGCAGCCTTGAACCAGCGTGCCAGGGCCAGGACGTTGTGCAGTTGGTCGGCAGACCAATCGGCGACCGTGAGGAGATCTAACCCCCGCAGGGATTCATCAACCGGTGGTGGCCCGTGTAGCGGAGGAAGGGCAGTGGACACAGTCACAACACAGGTGCCTGCTCAGAAATCATGCGGGGGCTTCCGCCCCGGCAAGGAGGGCGAGGGAAATCTACCGCCGGTATCCATGCTCACCGCGAAACTCAAGGAGAAAGCGTCCACATAGAGTCTACCACACGACTGCTTGAGTCGCGCGAGCGCACGGCTGGCAGCAAGACGAGCAACTGAGGCCGTAGAAGGCTGCTTTGCGATCCCCCCAGACTCAAGGCTCGACAATGACCCGCTGGCCGTGGTCCAGACCAACGTAGTAGCGACTAATGGCCCCAAGGCCAATCATCGGCTCGTTGCCCAGGACAAGGACGTTCACTCGAAAAGGTTCCATGTCCCCTAGCTGGAGCATGCCTCGGTAATAGGGCGCCAGCACAGCAGAACCGTCTGCCAGGTTCAGGCGAAACTCGCCCTGTGGGGGGCCGCCATTCATGATGAGGTAATGCGGTATGACGACAGCGCCGTCAAACCCGGTATCCAGAAGCGCTTCGATCCTGACTCGACGTTGGTGTACCTCCAGTTGAATCGGAAGGTATGGAAATCGGTTGCTAACCACACGTCGGTTTATAACCATGTACAGACAACCACTTATAGACTGAAGGTCCGCCAACCTTGAAGACGACGTGACCTTTGCCAAGCTCGCCCGCAGCTCGGTCAAGAACACAAATCAAGTCGTTCCCGACTACGATTTTCCCGTTCGGGGAGATGGCGAGATACTTTCCGTTATGGTCCGGCTCCAACGGCCGACCGTACTGCTCGTAGAGCGTGTCCGCTTCTGCGACGGTCATCGCTTCTATCGCTGCCATCCGTGGCCTCTTTCTGCCCCTCCTGGATTATAGCCCGCCGGAGACTGGCGGCGCGGCTCCGTTGCCGGGTCGGCCGGTAGCGCGCTCAGGAGCGGAGCGGACGGCCCGGTCGGGCGGTGTTAGAGGATCAGCGCGCCTAGGGAGGCGCGGGCCAGGTCCAGCACGATGTTCGGCACGAGGCCCAGGAGGAGCACCGCGGCAGCGGACACCACGACGGCCGTCGCTGCGAGCGCCGAGTGGCCGAGGGGCGCCGGCTCTGCGCTCGGACCCTGCATGTACATGACATACACGACGCGGAGATAGTAGTAGGCAGACACGACGCTCGTCAGCAGGCCGACGATGGCGAGCCAAGCGTGGCCGGCATCAATCGCGGCGCCAAAGAGGTAGAACTTGCCCACGAAGCCAACGGTTGGCGGTACGCCAGCCAAGGAGAGCATGAACAGGGCCATCATCGCGGCCAGCCACGGCCGCCGACGCGCGAGTCCGGCGTAATCGGTGACGGCGGCAAACTCCTCGCCGCGCCGACCCAAGAAGGTGACGACGCCGAATGCGCCGAGATTCATGAACGTATACGCGACGGAGTAAAACAGGAGGCTCTGGATAGCGAGGCTGCGGGTCTCTCCGGTGGCGACACTAGCGGCCAGGAGGCCCACGAGCAGGTAGCCGGCGTGGGCGATGGAGGAATACCCTAGCAAGCGCTTGATGTTGTTCTGCACGAGCGCCGCGACGTTGCCCACAATCATCGTCGCCGCTGCCACCCCGCCAAGCACCCAGGCCGTTTCGACGGGCGCTTCCGGTACCGCCCCGACAAACACGCGGGCCAGCGCCGCGAAAGTGGCGGTCTTGGCTGCCACCGACATATAGGCCGTTACCGGGGTCGGCGCGCCCTCGTACACGTCGGGCGTCCACATATGGAACGGCACCAGCGCAGCCTTAAAGCCCAGCCCCACGATGAGCAAGCCCATACCGATCAACAGCAGCGTGCCGTAGCCGTCCTGGCCGACGGCCGTGGCGATCCCGGCCAGGTTGGTCGTTTTGGTCGCTCCGTACATGAGGGCGATGCCATACAGGAGAAAGCCCGAAGCGAATGCGCCCAGCAGGACGTACTTGACGGCCGACTCGTCCGACTGGAGGCGCAAGCGGGAAAAACCGGCCAGCACATAGAGCGGCAGAGACAGTAGCTCCAGCCCGAGGAAGACCATAATCAGATCGCCGGCGCTGGCCATCAGCATCAGTCCGGCTACCGAAAAGAGGATCAATACATAGTATTCGCCGTTCTCCAGGTCTTCGCGCTCCATATATGTGAAGGAGATCAGCACAGTCATCACCGCGACGAGCACAAAGACGAGGTTGAAGAACAGGGCGAAGTTGTCCAAGATGAGCATGCAGCCAAAGGGAGAGCTACCGGCCGTTGCTTCGACGGTGCAGAATGCGGAGCGGTCGGCATCCCAGAGGTAGACCGAGAGAACGGCCGTCACGACCAGTCCGACCAAGCTGAGAGCGGCCGCCGTTCCTCGCCTGCTCATCCGCGGCCAGAGGTCGGCCAGCATGACCACACAGGCGGTCAGTGTGATGGCCAGCACGGGCGCAATGGCCCACCAGTCCACGCCGGGCAGCTTGAGCAATTCGTTCATGGCACGTACTTGACGGTCGTCAGTGAGTAGCTTGCCGGGTTAGCGGCCACCCAAGGCGGCCTGCGCTTGCGCGACCGGGATACTACGAGTTACCGCTTCCAGCGACGGCCCCGCCCGGTCAAGGAACGGCTTGGGATAGAGACCAATCCAGAAGATCAAGATCACGATGGGCACGAGCACGGCGATCTCGCGCCGGGTGATGTCGGATAGCTGCACACCGGCGGGCTGTCGCGTCGGCCCCTGCATCATCCGCTGATACATCCAGAGCATGTACACGGCCGCCAGCACCACCCCGGAGGCCGCAATGATGGCGAGCGGCTGCAAGAACAGCTCCTCGGCGCGGAACGTGCCGACCAAGATCAGGAATTCGCCGACAAAGCCGTTCGTGCCGGGCAGACCGATAGAGGAGAAGAGGACGATCAGGAAAAAGGCCGCGAAGACCGGCATAAGCCGCGCCACGCCGCCGAAATGATGGATGAGGCGCGTGTGTGCCCGCTCGTACAGCATCCCGACGAGCAGGAAGAGGGCGCCCGTGCTGAGGCCGTGGTTCACCATCTGAAGCAGCGAGCCTTGCAACGCCTCCGGGGTCAGCGCAAACATGCCGAGCATGATGAAACCGAGGTGGCTGACCGAGGAGTAGGCGACCAGCTTCTTGACATCGCGCTGCATCGTCGCGACGAGCGCCCCGTACACAATCCCTACCACCGCCAAAAACGCCATCAGCGGCACCGCTGTTTCGACTGCCTCCGGGAAGAGCGGGAGGCAGAACCGCAGGAAGCCATACGTGCCCATCTTTAGCAAGACCGCTGCCAGGATCACGCTGCCGGCGGTAGGCGCCTCGACATGCGCGTCGGGCAGCCACGTGTGCAGCGGGAACATCGGGACCTTAATGGCAAAGGCGAGCGCGAACGCTGCGAAGAGCCACAGCTGTAGGCCACTTTCTACCCGCACGGTGGCGATCAGGGTAGCCAGATCAAAGGTGCGCGGCCCACCGTCGCCGCTGAGGAAGTAGATGGTCAGGATGGCGACCAGCATCAAGACACTGCCGGCCATCGTATACAGGAAGAACTTGGTCGCCGCGTAGATGCGCCGTTCCCCTCCCCAGACGCCGATCAGGAAATACATGGGGATGAGCACGGCCTCCCAGAAGACGTAGAAGAGGAACAGGTCGAGTGCGAGGAACGTGCCGAGCACCGCCGTTTCCAGCATCAGCAGAAGCACGACGAACTCTTTGACCCGTGTATCTATGGCGCGATAGGTGGAGAGAATCGTCAGCGGTGTCAGGAAGGTCGTGAGCAGCACGAGGAGCAAGGAGATGCCGTCAACGCCCACCTTGTACTTGATGCCCAGCGACGGTACCCAATCGCCACTCTGGATGAACTGGAACTGCGCCGCTCCGGGGCTGAAGTCGTATTGGAACCACAGCGGCACCGACACCACAAAGACGACGAGGCTCACTCCTAGCGCCACGTTCCGCAGCAGGGCGTGCGCTGCGCCAGGCGCAAAGAGCAGGATGATTGCTCCCACCAGCGGCAGGAAGATGAGAATGGTGAGATACCACTCGCTCACAGTTGTGTCCTCAGGAGGGAACCCGCTGTAGGCGCGCAGCTTGGTACTGCGTCCCGGCAGCGGTGCTTGCTCTGTCTGCTCGGCGTTCTCTGTCGCACGTTGTCCTACCGGAAGGCCCACACGGCCAGGATGGCTATCACGCCCACGAGAAACGCTACGGCATAGGCCCGCACGTACCCGGCTTGGGCAAGCCGTAGCACCACGGCGCTGCCGCGCAGAAGCCGCCCGGTCCCGTTGACGGTGCCATCTATCACGGCCAGATCGAACGAGGCCAGGAAGGCGGCGAGCCGGGCACCCGGATGCGCCAGCGTGGCCTCATAAAGCTCGTCAATCCAGTACTTGTTGAGCGAGAGCCGATACAGCGGGGCAAGCAACCGCCCCACGAACTCGGCCGAGGGCATTCGACGCAGATACATGGCGCCAGCGACCACGACACCCCCGGCGGCCACCACCACCGCGATAATCGCCAAGGCCAGCTCCGAGAGCGGGAACGGTAGCTCTCCATGCTCCGGCCCATGCCCGCCGAGCACCGGCTGCAAGAAACGCTCGAAAGCCGTACCGTCGGCGGCTGGGATACCCACAAGGCCGCCGACCACCGCCAGCAGCGCCAGCGCCACCAGTGCGAGCAGCATCACCAAGGGCGACTCGTGCGGTGCTGCGCCCGCACCGTTCCCGGCCCGCCGTGGCCCGAAAAAGGTGAGGAAGATGAGACGAGACATGTAGAAGGCGGTCAGGCCGGCCGTGACAACTCCGACGAGCCACAGCCATAGGTGACCACCCTCAAAGGTGCGGGCCAGGATCAAGTCCTTACTCCAGAAGCCGGCGAGGCCGGGGAAGCCGATGATCGCCAGCCACGCCACGATCATCGTCACACCCGTCACCGGCAGATACCGGAGCAAGCCGCCCATGCGGCGCAAATCCTGCTCTTCGTGCAGCGCGTGGATGACGCTCCCGGCGCCGAGAAACAAGAGTGCCTTGAAGAAGGCGTGCGTCATCAGGTGGAAGATGGCCGCTCCGTAGGCCCCAACACCCGCGGCCAGGAACATGTATCCCAATTGGCTGACCGTCGAGTAGGCCAGCACGCGCTTGATGTCAGTCTGCGTGAGCGCGATAGTGGCGGCGAACAGCGCCGTCAGAGCACCAATAATCGCTACAACTGTCAGGCTGAACGGCGCCAGGGCATACAGCGCCGACGCCCGCACCACCATATACACCCCCGCAGTGACCATGGTGGCGGCGTGAATCAGCGCGCTCACCGGCGTAGGGCCTTCCATCGCATCGGGCAGCCACACGTACAGCGGCACTTGGGCCGACTTCCCGGTGGCGCCGATGAAGAGGAGCAGCGTGATTGCCGTGACAAGCTCGCCGCCTTCATCCAGCACCCGCTCCGGATGGTCGAGCACGGCGGCGAAGTCGAAGCTGCCAAACGTGGTGAAGATGAGGAAGAGGCCCACCATGAACGCGAGGTCGCCGACGCGGTTGACGATAAAGGCCTTCTTACCGGCCGAGGCTGCTGCGGGTCGGTCGAACCAGTACCCGATCAATAGGAATGAACAGACTCCGACCAGCTCCCACCCGACAAACATGACTAGGAAGTTGTCGGCCATGACGAGTAGCAGCATCGAGAAGGTGAAGAGATTGAGGTAGGTGAAGAAGCGCGGGTAGCCGGGGTCGTGCCCCATATAGCCGACCGAATACAGGTGGATGAGCAGCCCGACGCCCGACACGACCAAGACCATCACCGTGGAGAGGGGGTCGAGCAGGAGGGCCACCGACGTATCGAGGTTGCCTGCCACAATCCAGGGGAACAGCTCTTGCCTGAGCGCCGGGGCCTCTCCGGCAGTGGCCGGCACGGCCGCAAAGAGAGTGATGAACCCGGCGACGACAAACGCTGCCGCTACAACGCCAACGCCAACGATGGAGACGACGGTCTTGGGGAGCCGCCGCCCAAGCAGGAGATTAATCAACGTCCCGGCCAGGGGAAAGGCCGGGATCAGCCAGAGAATATCAGTAATAGTCTTCTCCACGAGCGGCATACGCCACGCTATCTATCCCTTCAACAGGTTAATGGTGTCAATGTCCACGCTCTGGCGCGTGCGGAATAGGTCCACGATGATCGCTAGACCCACCGCAACTTCGGCCGCAGCCACGGCCATGACGAAGAAGACGAAGACCTGACCATCAAAATGCCCAAACTGCCGGGAGAAAGCCACGAACGAGAGATTGACCGCGTTCAGCATAAGCTCGATAGACATGAAGATCGTCAAGGTGTTCTTGCGTAGCAGCACCCCGAACACGCCGAGCGAGAACAGGACGGCGCTGACGATGAGATAGTAGCTCGTTGGCACCATCAGGTTGTATGCCTCGCACTGCTCCTGCTAGGGCTACCCTTCACGACTGCCCCGCGGGCACTTCGGCCTGAGCCGGCGTTGAGGCAGTCGCCTCCGCGGCGGCCGAAGCACCGTTTTGCTGGCCGACAGATGGTATCACGTCAGTCTCTCGTCTGGAGAGGCTGACCTCACCGCGCTTCCGCGCGATGACGACGGCGCCGAGAATGGCAGCCAAGAGCAGGATCGAAGTCACCTCGAAGGGGAACAGGAAACGGGTGAACAGGACGGCGGCCAGCGCCTGAGTATGAGACCCGGCGAGCGGCTGCACTTTCACCGCCGCGATCCCCGGCGTAGCGGCCAAGTCGGCGACCGCTTGGCCCGGCTCCTCCGCACGCAGCGCCAACACCCGCACCGTGTCGCCCACGCGGTTCGCCGCGATCTCCGGGCGTGCGGGGCTACTGCGGAACACGCGGAAGCCCTGCGCCTCCAAGGCGTCCATGACCTGCACCGCAGCCGCCGCGCCCGTCCCCGTCCCGTCCAGCGTGAGCGTAATCGTCCAGGCTGCTTCATCCGGCCCGGTTGCTTCCGCCAACAGCTTTTGTTCCGCTACGGAGAGCGCGTAGGTCAACTCTGCGGTGCCCGGCGGCGGTGGCTCCGGCAGCACGTCGGCGCTGCGAGCGGCGACCAGTCCCACCTGTGCCAGCAAGATGAGCGCCACAACGCCCCCAAAGAGCTTCAGCCCGGCCAGGCGCGTGCCGGTTGGCTCCGGTCGTGCCACGTTGAGCAACATAATGACAAAGAGCACCAGCACCATGATGGCGCCGGCGTAGACCGCGATCTGCACGACGGCGAGGAAATACGCGCCCAGCAGGAGATACATGACGGCCAGGCAGAAGAAGTTCGCCACGAGGAATAGAGCGCTGTACATCGCGTTGCGCTGAAATACGACCATGACGGCCGTGGCAATCGCTACGGCGGCCGTGGCGATGAAAATGAGCAACTCGATGGTTGGCAGCTCGAATGGCAAGCTCTCGATCAACTCGGTCATCGGCTCAGTGCCTTCTATGTTGGTGGGAGCGCAGCCCACCGCCCGCCGGCGGTCATGCCTACGAGGGTGAGGCGTCTGCTCACCCGGGCAGCCAGGAGTCGCTCGGATCAACGACTGGCTCGGCGTCCAGCAACGTCTCCTTGGGGTAAATCATCGACTCGCGCGTGTAGTCGGCTAGCTCGAAGATCGCCTTGAGCTGGATTGCCTCCGTCGGGCAGGCCTCCGTACAGAACCCACAGAAGATACAGCGGATCATGTTGACGGTGTAGGTCTTGGCGTATCGCTCGCCGATGGAGATCGGGTCGTCCGGCGGATTCTCGGCGCCCTCGACGAAGATCGCTTTCGCTGGGCACACCAGCGCGCACAGCTCGCAGCCGACGCACTTCTCCAAGCCGTTCTCGTGCCGGCGCAGCACATGGCGCCCCCGATGCCGCGCCGGTAGGGCCGGCTGCTGCTCCGGGTATTGCAGCGTCACCGGCTTGTCGGCCAGGTTGCGGAGCGTGACTCCCAGACCACGCGCTATCGCCGCAAAGTCTTGCGCTGCCTCGACGAAGGGGTTTCTGCGTGGTGGGCGCGGTGGTGCTTGCATACTATCTCTCCGTGGCCACGCTACTAGCTAGGCCACACCGCTACGATCACTGCCGTCAGCATCACGTTCGCCAGTCCAATGGGAAACATCACCTTCCAACCGAGATTCATCAGGCGGTCGTAGCGGAGGCGGGGCAGCGTCGCCCGCAGCCAGATGAAGAAGAAGATGAAGATAGCGAGCTTGAGCAAAAACCAGAGCGGGGCCAAGATCGAGCCGAGCACCGGGCCAAGAAAGCCAAAGCCCGGCCACCAGCCACCGAGGAATAGCACGGCGGCAACGGCACTGACGTTGATGACGTTGACGTACTCGGCCATAAAGAACATGGACCACTTGAAGCCGCTGTATTCGGTGTGGTAGCCGGCGCCAAGCTCTCCCTCGGCCTCCGGTAGATCGAACGGCAAGCGATTCGTTTCGGCAATACCGGCGACGACGTAGATCACGAAGGCGATGAACCCGACCGGGAACCACAGCACGAGCGGCCAGGGGAAGCTCCCTTCGGTCTGCAAGCGCACAATATCGAGTAAGTTCAGCGATCCGGCCAAGATCACCACCGTGAGGACCGCCAGCCCCTGCGGCAGCTCATAGCTCACCATCTGGGCCGAGGCGCGCAGCCCGCCGAGGAGCGAGTATTTGTTGTTCGATGCCCAGCCGCCGAGCACCAGCCCGTACACCCCCAAGGAGGCAATGGCGGCGACGTAGAGATAGGCTACGTTGATATTCGCGCCGATATGCCAGTCGAAAGGGAAGCCGAAAATCTCGAACGATGGGCCAATGGGGATCACGGCGAAGATAATCAGCGCCGGTAGCAACACTCCCAGCGGCGCTATGAGATGCACCACGCGGCTAGCCTGATCGGGAACGATGTCTTCTTTCATCGCCAGCTTGATGCCGTCGGCAATCGGCTGCAAGAGGCCGAACGGCCCCACCCGATTCGGGCCAATGCGCCGCTGGAACCGGCCAATCACCTTCCGCTCCAGCCAGGTGAGATACGCAAAGGCGGCCAGGAGCAAGTTGATGACAATGAAGCTCTTGATGGCCGCGGCGATGATGGCCGCGAGGCTGTCCGGGATCATGCGCCGCCTCCGGCAGCAGCGTCAGCGGTCGCGGCTGCCATGGCAACCGGCTCGAGCTGTACCGTGTGCGTCTCCTGCTGCCAGTCCAGCAGCGCATTGATCCGCGGCGAATCGAGATTGTCGGGCGTGTAGACCACCCCGGCGGGCACGCGACCGCTCACTCGCGCTGGCCGGGTCACGGCGCCGCGCGCGGTCCGCAGCCTTACGGTCTGACCGTGACCGATGCCGAGACGGGCGGCGTCGGCGTGGTTGATGTCTACGAGCGGCTCCGGCGAGGTGGCCAGCAGCTGCGGCGTGATCTCGACCAACGTCTCGTGGCCAATCAGTTCGGAATCGGTCAGCAAACGCAGCCCCTCGCCCGGCGGCGCCGGCTCCGCTACGGGCGGCACTGGCGCGAAGGTCGGCTCACCGTCGGCATCCGGCGCCGGCAGCAGCATGCCCTCCGACGGGAAGGCCGCGCGGCGCATCATCGCCGGGGTGACTATGTCCTCGAAGGCTTCAAGCGTGATTTCGGCGGCGGAGCTGTAGCTGAGCGGTGCGTCGAAGTGGCCGGACAGGTCGGCCAAGATACGCCAGTCGGCCAAGCCGCCGTCCTCCGGCGCGACCGCGACGCCCAGCCGTTGGATGCGACCCTCCACGTTCGTCAGGGTGCCGTCGCGCTCGGCAAAGCTCAAGCCGGGCAGCACCACGTCGGCCGCCTGCGCCGTCGCGGTCTCGAACAGCTCGTGTACGACAACCAGCTCGGCATTGGCCAGGGCTTGCTCGGCCTGGGCGCGGTCAGGGTGCGTCTCCAAGATGTTCTCGCCGACCAGATAAAGGCACTTGATCGTCCCGGCGGCAGCCGCCGCGATCATCTCCCCGGCCGGTAGTCCGTCCTGGCCGGGCACGACACCGAGGCGCTCGGCCCCCCGGCCGTTGGCCCCCTCCGGGATGAAGGTCACGCCGCCACCGGAGCCACCGACGTTGCCCGTTGCCAGCGCGAGGTTGTAGGCGGCCGCGGCCACTGTGTCCTGGTCCGACCGACGGTTGAAGCGCGGGCCGACGTACACCAGCGCATTGCCGGCAGCCGCCAGCGTTGCAGCGGCCGCCCGGATCGTCTCGGCCGTGACGCCGGTGAGTGCGGCGGCCCGATCCGGTGAGAGACTGGCCGCCGCGGCCGCCGCATCGTCGCTCGGCTCCTGTTCGAGGACGGCGCCCAACAGCCCCTGCAATAGGGCCGCTTCGGTGCCGGGCCGGTGCCGCAGGCGGTGGTAAGCAATCCGGTCCGGCTCGGTGGCGCGTGGGTTGGCGACGAGCAGCTTGGTGCCGCGCTGGGTCACCGCAGCCCGCAGCCGCAGCCACTGCACCGGCAGGTCGTTGGTCACGTCGGTGCCGATCAGCAGCACCGCCCCGGCCCGGTCTACGTCCGCGAGCGTCGGGATAGGCGCAGACGTAGCGGCGAGTGGCAGCCCGGCGGCGCGTGCGCCGATCCGATGATCGAGGTGCGGTGTGCCGATGACCGAGCGGGCGAATTCGCGCAGGGCAAAGGCGTCCTCGTTGGGGATGTTACGCCCGCCGATGACCCCGATGGCCGCCGCGCCATGCTCGTCGCGGATACGCTTGATCTTGGTGGCCACCTCGGCCAGTGCCGCGTCCCACTCTACCGCGGCGCGCTCGCCATCCCGTTTGACCAGTGGGGTTTGGAGCCGTTGATCGGTCGAGACGAACTCGAACGTGAACTCGCCCTTGTTGCACAGCCAGATGTCGTTGATGTCCGTGTTCTCTTGGGCGCGTACACGCACAAGCTCGTTACGGCGCGCATCCAGCTTGAGGTTGCAGCCCACCGGACACTGCGCGCAGACGCTCCGCGTGGTCTGGAGGTCCCCCGGCCGCGCCCGGAACCGGTATGTATCGCTGGTGAGCGCGCCACAGGGACAGAGATCAATGATGTTGCCGTGGAACTTCGATTGCAGCGGTCGGTCATCGAGGGTGCCCAATACGGAGTTATAGCCGCGGTCGAAGAAATCCAGCTCGTGCTCACCGGCTACGTCGTCCATGAAGCGTGTGCAGCGGTAGCAGACGATGCAACGCTCTTGGTCTAGGACAACCAACGGGCTGAGGTCGTGGACCTTGCGTAGGAGGCGCTTCTGCTCGACAAACCGGCTCTCGTTCGGCCCCCAGTCGTGGCTATTGTCCTGGAGCGGGCATTCACCACCTGCATCGCAGACCGGACAGTCGAGCGGATGGTTAATCAGCAGGAACTCGACGATCCCTTCCCGATACTTCAGGACGGCCTCGGTGTCGGTCCACACCTTCATGCCGGGCATCACCGTCGTGGTGCAGCCGGTCATAATGCGCGGCGGCGGTGCCGGCGCGTCGGGAGGCGTCCCCGGTCGTGGTGGTAGCTCGACGGCCACCAAGCACATCCGACAGGCGCCGACGACGGGCAGCCGCTCGTGGTAGCAGAACACCGGTACCTCGGTGCCGAGCACCTTGGCCGTCTCGACCAAGTTGGTGCCCGGCGGCACGGATACCTCCTGGTCGTCAACCGTCAGCGTAATCAACTCTTGCTCGGTGGCAATCATGCCGTCTCTCTCCGCAGGTTAGGAACCTCGCGCCGGCCCCGATGGCCAGCAAACACCGCTCACGCCGCCATCATCGGCTGCGCGGCAGCGAAGCAGCGCTTCTCGGTGACGTGTCGGTCGTAGTCTTCGCGGAATTTCTGAATGCCGCTGGACAAGCCCCACGTGGCCACGTCGCCCAGCAGGCAGAAGGACTTGCCGTTGATCTTGTCGCACACGTCGAGCAGCAATTCTACGTCCTCTGTCCGTCCCCGACCGCCTTCGATCCGTGCCAGGACATCCACCATCCAGCGGGTGCCTTCCCGGCAGGGCGTACACTTCCCGCAGCTTTCGTTGGCAAAGAAACGGACGGTGTTGAGATTGGCCCGCACGATGCACGTCGTCTCGTCCATCACCATCACGCCGCCGGTCCCGAGGATCGAGCCTTTGGCGGTGATGGCCCCTGGGTCGAGCGTCACGTCGAGGTCGTCGGCCGTGAGGAGCTGTGCCGAGGCGCCGCCGGGGATGATAGCCTTGACCGCCCGGTCCTCGCGCATCCCTTGACCATGCTCGTAGATCAGCTCGCGCAGCGGCGTGCCCATCGGTAGCTCGTAGAGGCCGGGGCGGTTGACGTGGCCCGAGAGGCAATAGAGCTTGGGGCCGGGGGCATCCGGGGCGCCAATCCCGGCGAACCACTCGGCGCCGTAGTTCACGATGTGGGTCACGCAGGAGATGGTTTCCACGTTGTTGATGACCGTGGGCAGGCTGAACACGCCCTTGACCGCCGGAAACGGCGGCCGTAGGCGGGGTTGCGGGCGGTTGCCCTCCAGCGATTCCAGCAGCGCCGTTTCTTCCCCACAAATGTAGGCCCCGGCGCCCCGATGCACCCATACCTCGCAATCGAACCCCGAGCCGAAGATATTCCGACCGACGTAGCCCCGCTCGCGTGCCTCGGCCAACGCTTGCTCTAGCCGACGATAGCTGTACGAGAACTCGCCGCGGATGTAGATATAGACCGTGTTGACCTGGCAAGCGTAGGCAGAGATGAGGCAGCCCTCGATGAGCTGATGGGGATCGTTGTCCATGATCGCCCGATTGGCGAACGTCCCCGGCTCGCTCTCGTCGGCGTTGGCGCAGAGAAAGCGCGGATTGCCGTCATTGGGCAGAAAGCCCCACTTCACGCCGGTAGGGAAGTAAGCGCCGCCACGGCCCCGCAGGTTGGCGCTCCTGACCAAGCCCACGACATCCTCCGGCGTATGCTCCCGGAGCGCCTTCTCCAGTGCCTGATAGCCGCCGTGCCGGAGATAGGTGTCAATCCGGTGCTGATCCGGGTCGTCGGCGTACTTGAGCAGCACTGGCTCAAACGTCGCCATGCTTAACCTGCTCCTCTCCACCGCCACCCTCATCCGTCGGGACCTTGGCCGCGAGTGCCGCGCTCTCCGGCCCATGCACCACCCCGTCGAGGGCGGGGCTACCGGCCCGCAGGTCGGCGAGAATGCGATTAATCCGCTCCGGGGTCAGGTTTCCGTAGGTCTCCGTGTTGACCTGCATGACGGGCGCGAACTCGCAATAGCAGGGACACTCCTGATGGCGCAGGGTAAACTGCCCGTCCTCGGTCGTCTGCCCTTCTTGGATGCCTAGCTCCTGCCGCAGATGCTCCAGCATATCCGACGCGCCCCGCAGCTCGCACGACAGGTTACTACACACCTCAATGACGTACTTGCCCATCGGCCGCTTGTGGAACATATAGTAGAAGCTGGCGATAGCCGCGACATCGGTCGGGTGCATGTCGAGCAGCTCACCGACCTCTTCGTAGGCCTCCGTGTTCAGCCACCCGACCTCATCCTGGGCCGCCCACAGGGCCGGCAGGATAGCGGCGCGCTTCGTGCGGTAGCGCGGCAAGTAGCCCAGGATGCGCTCGCGCGTTTCTTCGGACAGCATCTTCTCCGCTCGCCTGTTTCTAGCGGTCAATCTCGCCGAGCACGATGTCAATGCTGCCGATAGCAGCCACTACGTCGGCGACCTGTCGGTTCTCGACCATCTTCTGTAGCGCCTGCGCGTGCAGGAAAGACGGGGTGCGGAAGCGTACTCGCTGCGGCTTGCTCGTGCCGTCGGATACGACGTAACAGCCAAGCTCGCCGCGCGGGGACTCGATCAGGTTGTACGCCTCACCCGGCGGACACTTCGGCCCTTCCGTCACCAGCTTGAAGTGGTGGATCAGCGACTCCATGCTCACGTACATCTTTTCGCGCGTAGGTAGCGTGATGCGTGGATTGTCCAGCCGAATCTCGCCGTCGGGCAGTCCGTCGAGCGCCTGCTCGATGATCCGCAATGACTGCCGCATCTCTTCGACGCGCACCAGGTAGCGATCATACACGTCGCCGTTGTGGCGCACCGGCACGTCGAAGTCGAAATCGTCATACGAGGAGTAGGGGAACGCCTTGCGGACATCATAGCCGACGCCGCAGGCTCGTAGGCTAGGGCCGGTCATGCCCCAAGCGATGGCCTCTTCCTTGCTGATGGGAGCCATGTCTACGGTCCGGTCGAGAAAGATTGGGTTCTTCGTCAGCAGGGTCTCGTAGTCGTTGATGCGGTCCGGGAAGGTATCGAGCACGTGGCGCACCCGCTCCTCAAACCCGTCGGGGACATCGGCACACAGCCCACCGATACGCCAGTAGCTGGTCATCATACGCACACCGGAGATGAACTCATAAATCGAGGTGATCGTCTCCCGCTCGCGGAAGCAGTAGAGGAAGACGGTCGTCGCCCCGAGGTCCAGCCCGTGCGTGCCGAGCCAGATCAGATGGCTGCTGATACGGGTCAACTCGGTCAACAGCACGCGCAAGTATTGCGCGCGCTTGGGCACTTGGTCGGTGACGCCGAACAGCTTCTCGACGGCCAGTATGTAAGCGAGATTATTCGATAGGGGGGCCAAGTAGTCCGTGCGGTCCGTGGCGGTGATCGCTTGATGCCAGGTGAGGCCTTCACACGTTTTCTCGATGCCGGTATGGAGGAAGCCGATGTCCGCCTCCGCCTTCACGACGGTCTCGCCATCGAGTTCGAGCAACAGGCGGAGGACGCCATGGGTGGCCGGGTGCTGCGGCCCCATGTTTAGCACCATCGTCCCGCGGTCGGTGGCCGTCTCGCTGAGCATTACCATCGCTGTAGCTCTCGTCCGTCGCTGCGTGCCTCACCCCCCGGCCCCATCTCCACACATGGAGAGGGAGAGTCGAGGGTCAACTGGTTCGATGCAGCACCGGGCCGCCCCGCTCGCGGCCGGCCTCCTCCTCGGTGAACGAGACCTCTTCTTCTCCTTGCGCCTCATCTCGTCGCAGCGGATGTCCCTCCCAGTCCTCGGGCAGGAAAAGCCGCCGCAGATCCGGGTGGCCGGCAAACCGCACGCCGAACAGGTCGAAGACTTCGCGCTCGTGCCAGGCGGCCGCCGGCCACAGCGACACAACCGAGGGCACCGTCGGCTCCTCACCACCGACGCGGACCTTCAGGCGCAGGCGGGAGTTGTCGTCGAACGAGTGGAGGATATAGGTAACGTCGAAGCGGTCAGCACGCTCCAAGTAGTCTACGGCGTTAAGCTCGGCCAGAAAAGCATAGTGCATCTGGGGGTCGTCACGGAGAAACCGACACACGTCGAGCAGCTGGTCGGGCGGTACGATGGCGGTGGGAATGCCGTCGGCCAAGCGTACATCCGGTGGCTGGCAGTCGCCGAACTGCTCCATCAGCCGAGCCATGTGACCGACGGCCGGGCCATCAGCCGCGGTCGGCGCCTCAGTTGTCATCTATGTTCACTGTTCCTGTGAGAGGTGCTCGGCGGGTGCTGCCCCTGGACTTAGGCCGTAGCCAGCTCGTGCGCGTGCTTGCCGAACTGCTTCTGGCGCTCCACCTTGCGCTGGAGCTTGATAATCCCGTCAATGACCATTTCCGGCCGTGGCGGGCAGCCCGGCACGTACACGTCAACCGGAATGATGCGGTCCACGCCTTGGACGAGCGCGTAGTTGTTGTAGATTCCGCCGCACGAGGCGCAGGCGCCCATCGAGAGCACCCACTTCGGCTCCGGCATCTGATCGTAGAGCTGGCGCACGACCGGCGCCATCTTCTTGCTGACCCGGCCGGCCACGATCATGAGGTCGGCCTGGCGCGGCGAGGCGCGGAAGACCTCCGCCCCGAAACGCGACACGTCAAAGCGCGAGGCGCTCATCGCCATCATCTCAATAGCGCAACAGGCCAAGCCGAAGAGCAGCGGCCAGAGCGAATTGGCCCGTGCCCAGGCCACCGCCTTGTCCAGCGTGGTCAGGCTCACACCCATCTCGCTGGTGAACTGGCCGCCAATCGGCAGCTCGCCGCGGCCGCCGTGCTTGACCGGCGTGTTTAATCCCACTGTAGCGCCCCTTTCCGAAGGACATACAGGTACCCCAACAGCAAGAAGGCAGCAAAGACGCCCATCTCCACGAGCGCAAACACTGCCAGCCCCGCGCCCTTCATTTCGCGCAGGACCACCGCCCAAGGGTAGAAGAAGATCACCTCTACGTCGAAGATGACGAAGAGCATCGCCGTGACGTAGAACTTGATGGGGAATCGACGCCACGCCATCCCCACCGGGGTCATACCGGACTCATAGGGCGCCAGCTTCGTCTTGGAGGGACGCCGGGTGCCCAGGAACTGGGCAATGACGACTACGCCCAGCGACACTACAGTCGCCACGACGATCATGATGAGAATGGGGAGATAGTTAGTCAGCACTGCTCCCTCCCATACTCGGCGAGATGAGCCAGGTCCAGGCGCCCCGGACAGGGCACGCTGCCTACCGCGCGGCAGCCCGGCGGCAGGAGCTTGTGTATTGTATCACAATGTCCGCCACGCACTAGACCACCAAGCGCGGGGAGCAGATACCGGCGCAACAAGCCGGCCCCGACGGCAGTAGCCATGGCGCCGATCACCGCTGGCGGATGAACTTTTGCAGGCGATTGTGGGTGATGACCTCGCCGACATAGATGTCTCCGCGGGAGTCCACCCACAGAGAATGCGGCGAGGCGGCAAATTGGCCCGGCGCGTCGCCTCGCTCGCCCCACTGGGCGAGGATGTCCCCATCGAGGCTCATGATGGTCACGCCCGGACCACGTGTGGTCCGGATGGGGCCGCGGCTCGTTATTGCCGGCCCCCCTTCGGCGATATAGACCGTCTGTTCGGCATCGAGGCAGACATCATTGGGCGCACCTAAGTCACCCCACTCGCCCAGATACTCTCCGTCGAGGGTGAAGTGCTGCACGCGGTTATTCCCGCGGTCGGTAACGAGCAGCCGGCCGCGGGGATCCACCCAGACGCTGTGGACGGGCCAACCGAACTCGCCCGGCCCCGCCCCTTGCGTGCCCCAGGACCGCCGGAGCGTCCCATCGGCACTGAAAGCGTGTACCCGATATTGCCCATAGCCGTCAGCGACGAAGACATCGCCTTGCGGTGACCGCGCCGCGCGGGCCGGCTCGTTGAACGGCTGGCCCGGTGTACCGGGTTGGTCTGCCGTGCCCCAGGTGGCCAGCAGCGCGCCGTCGAGACTCCAGTGCGTCACCGTATGGTTGCGGTCGGTGCAATAGAGCGCGTCGTCGGGACCGATCCAAACACCGTGCGCGAGACTGAAGGCGTCCTCACCCCAGGAGTGCAGGAGCTGACCATCAGGTGAGAACACCAACATGGCCGGCTGCGGCTCCCGCTGCAAGACATAGACTCGGTCCTGAGAGTCGCAGGCGACCCCGGATACGAGGCCCAGCGCCGGAAGCTGCGGGCCGCGCCCCCAGTGAGCGTCTACGCGATAGGTGTAGCCGCCGCTGCCGAACGATGCACTCATGCCAGCCCCCTCTCGACCGCTACCATACGGCGTTCCGCGGCGCCCGTCAACCGCCAGGGTCGCGCCCCGTGCCGGAGCGGCGCGCTACACGCGCTGCATGCACGCGCTACAATTGATCCTCGGAAGGAGAGACCAATGGATTTGACGAAAGGGCCGCCCCGCAGTCCCCACGCCACGCTAGGGGGGATCACGTTCCTGCCGCGGACGATTGACAAGATGCGCGCGCACCTCGCCGGCACCCTCGGGGAGTACAACGCGAAGACCGGCTACAGTGTGCAGTTGTTTGAGTTCTTGGACCTCACGGCCGACGAGTTCGAGGCGATTGTCGCCGCGCATGCGGATGACGCCGGGGTGCTCACTGCCATCCTGCAGCGTGCTCCACGGAGCGCTGCCGAGATCAAGGCATTCAACGAACGAGCCAGGAGCTACCCGCAGGACGAAGCCGGTCGGCAACGTCATTGGATGATGCTGGAGGCTGCCGGTCACGGTCACCGCAAGGACATCACGACCATGTTCGACCGCCTGGACCTCGACGACGGCCGTGACGTGCCGCAGCGCTCTTAGGAGGAGTTGCGAGGACGCCCGGCGCGGCCGCCCAGGTGTTCTCCTGCCCGTGCCATTGCCCAGTCATTCCCGCGAAAGCGGGAATCTAGGGCGAATGCGCTGTCTGCTGCCTAAGGCACCTGGATTCCGGCTTCCGCCGGAATGACGCAATGGGCGCTGGCTGCTGCCGTCCTAGGCCTCCGTAAACCGGAAGCCGTAGAAGCTCGCGTCGCGCAGGTGGAAGCGCAGCCGCACCGGCCGCGCCGGCCAGCGGTCGTCCCCGCGCCGGTCGCCCCACCGGACCGGGTGCCGTAGCGAGTCGCCCGTCAGCGGGGTACAGTCGGCTGCCGCAAATCCTGGGAGCGCCTGTCCCCGCTCGTCCTGCACCTCTACTGTGATAGTGCCCCCCGCGGCTACCGTCGCGTTCAGGACAAGGTAGCTCCCGCCCGGCTGGAGCGTCCGCGTGGTGATTGAGCCACCGGCCGGCCCGGCATCGCGCGAGATGAACCCGTCCCGGCGCACCTTCGCCAACCCGATTGCCGGGAAGTGTCGCTTGCCGGCCTGCACGTCGGCCCAATACTGCTCGCGCAGCGCCTCGGTGTAGCACAGGCGCGCGGCGTGGCCCTCGTTGAAGCCCACGTAGTGTACCCACCACTCATCACCCACCGTCACCGGCAGGGAGTGGTAGAAGATCATGTGGCTGTCGAACGTGCCCGGCTCACCCCGCGCAATCACCGGCTGGCGATTGCCGACCCGCTGCCAGTGGATCAGGTCCCGGCTCGCGGCCAGCTGCACGTCCACGATGGCGTATTCGTTCCCGCCGCCCCGCCGCCCGATGTCGAAGGATGCGTCATACACCCAGATCAGGGCGAGAAACACGTCGCCGGTGCGGAAGACCATCACCCCATAGAACTCGCAGCGATGATCGTCGGGATGGTCGTAGAGGAGGATGGACTGCGCGGCGGCGAGCCGCTCCTCGGCCATGTCGTCATCGCGCCGGTCGGGGGCAAAGGCAAGCATCGGCTCCGTCCAGGTGGTGAAGGGGGGACCGTTGGCGTCGTCTACCGACGTGCAGACCGCAAAGCAGCGCCGCTGCCACGGACCAAGGGGCACGTGGACTTTGGGGAAGAGCGCGTACTTGGCGGTCGGAAAGTCGGCCGGCCCTTCCGGCGTGGTGCCGTCGTAGAGCTTGGCCGCGCTCGACGTATCCCCGCGCTGGCGTCCACGGATGACCGGGTTGTGCTCGTAGGGGTGCCAGTGCAGCCCATCGGCCGAGAAGGACACGCCATGGCCGCCCCAGCCGGCGTCGTCCCTCCCGACCCAGAAGTCCGACTTGTACCGCATCTCCGGCGGCTCGATACCGGCCATCTCGGCGCAGTCCAGCATCCCATGTCCGGGGCTGGCGCCCGTCCGCGGCAGGATGTTGTTCGCCGTCAATCCCTCGTACTCGAAAAGGCCCAGATTGGGGCGCTCCCAGTGCAGCCCGTCGGGGGAGGTGGCATAGCAAGGAAACATCGGCCCCAGCTGTCGGCCAAAGGCGGGGAAAGCGCCGTAGCTCGCGTACCACATGCGGAACAGCCCGTCCTGCGGATCGCGGTGGACCGTCACCGGACCCCACAGGCCCCCAATCTCGGGCCGTTCCCAGGCCGCTTCCGCCTGGAGCACGGGTGTGGGGAGCTGGTTCATCGGGTGCAGTTGCTCCACGACCCCGCTGCTCGCTGCGACCAAGTAGTCATCCACGAAGAGCTGGGTGCGCGTGCCAATCGCGACTGGCTTCTGAACCATGAGGCCCTCCTCGTCCTGTACTGCACGCGCAGTATGCCGGACCGCAGCCTACGATAACCCACCAGGTCTGCACCACAGATGTCCACAGGATTGTGCAGACCTGGCGGGTTACAGACGCACGAAATCGGGCAGCGGGCCGCCGAGCAGCGGCCGCGCATAGTCCGCAAAGGCGGCCGTCACATTGCACACGCCGCCCGGCTGCACCGCCAAGAAGGAGGCCGGCAGCGTCTTCTCCACGCCGGCGACACGCGCGAGCGGCGCTGCCTCGCACCAGGAGCGATACTCGGGGTCACGCTCGGCCTGAAGCGTGACCATCACGTCACTCCGCCCGCCGGCCAGCAAGCACGCCGCGGCGGCGCCGACCTGCCAGGCTTCGTCCCGGTCCACGGTTGAGACGAGACTGCTCGCGGCGCGCTGCAACGTGCCCGGTTTCACCGTGCGGGTCTTGACCCCTAGGGCAGCACCGATGTGGTTGGCGAGAGAGTCGGCCGTGCCCGTGACCAGCGGGTGCCCAAACGCATCGCGCCGCGCCTTCCCCGCAGCCGAAGCGGCCGCGCTCAGGTAGTCACCGGCAGCGGTGCGGACGGTCTCGGCCGTGACGACGACGGCGCTGCCGTGCCGGCTGATGGCTGCCTCCACGCTCGCCAGCACGTGGTCCAGCACGAGCGGCACTTCCGGCACCAGCAGGATGTGTGGTGCCGCGCCGGGAGGGCCGCCGGTGGCCGGTCGGCCCAACGCGGCGGCAGCCGTCAGCCAGCCGGCATTGCGCCCCATACACTCCAGCACTACTACCGTGTCGTAGCCGCGCATGGCGGCGAGGTCCAAGGACACCTCTTGGGTCGTGATCGCCCAGAAGCGCGCCGCGCTCCCGTACCCCGGACAGTGGTCCGTCTCCGGGAGATCGTTGTCAATGGTTTTCGGCACGCCGATGACGGACAGCTCGTAGCCGGTGTCTCGCGCCGCTTGGCCGAGTTGCAGACACGTCTGCATCGAGTCGTTGCCGCCGACGTAGGCAAAGGCGTGGATGTCGTGGTGCCGGAACCACTGGATGACGTCCGCGCAGTCGTCGGCATCGAGCTTGCGGCGGCACGAGCCGAGCGCCGCGCTCGGTGTGTCGGCTAAGGCGGTCAGTCGGGCAGCGTCGAGCGTCTTCAGGTCGAAGTAGCCATCACCACCGGGCAATGCGCCGAGGATGCCGTGGCGCAGTCCGAGGACGCGCTTGAAGCCGCCGGCGTCCTGAGCCGTGCTGACGAGGCCCGCGAGACTGGCGTTGATGACTGCGGTCGGCCCGCCCGACTGCGCGATCAGCAGATTACCGACCATTACGATACCTGGAACACAGACTCAGCAACCCAATGTAACGTCGCGCCCCGCCATCGTGGCGGCGATGTCACAATGTCAGCAGCTACTCTACGAGGTGACCGAGCCGTTGCTTGGGAGCGCGGTCAGCGTCACACCGAGGCGGTCGCAGGCTGCCTGCACCGTCGCACGTAGCAGGATCGCCGTGGTGACCGGCCCCGTGCCGCCGGGTACGGGCGTGAGCCAAGCCGCCACCTCGCCGACTGCCGGGTCTACGTCACCAACTAGCCCATCGTCCACCACATTGGTGCCAAAATCCACGACCACCGCGCCCGGTCGCACCATCTCAGGTGTTATCAGGCCCGGTCTTCCCGCAGCCACACAGAGGATGTCGGCTCGGCGCGTGACGGTGGCCAGGTCTCGCGTCCGGGTGTGGCAGATCGTCACGGTTGCGTGCTCCCGGAGGAGGAGCTGTGCCATCGGCCGACCAACGACGGCGCTGCGCCCGAGCACCACGGCTTCGGCCCCGGCGACCGGGATGCCGTAGTGCTGTAGGATCGCCATGCCGCCGGCGGGTGTAGAGGGCACATAACCGCCTTGGCCTAAGGCCACGCGCCCCGTGTTTACCGGCGTCAATCCGTCCACGTCCTTCTGTGGATTAAGCACCTCCGCGACCATCTCTGGGGAGAATGGCGCCGGGAGCGGCTGCTGGACAACGACGGCATCAACGCCGGGGTCAATGTTCAGCGCCTTGAGCGTCTCGGTCAAACGGGGGCGCTCGGTCGGCAGCACCATTTCGTGGAAGCCGAGGTTGACGCGCTCGCAGGCGCGCTCCAGCGTCCGACCGTAGGACACGGAGGCCGGGTCGTCGCCGATGCGGAGCGAGACCAGGGCGGGCGGGCGGCGCAGTTGTGCCCGAAACCGCTCGGCGGCCGCGACCGTCTGACGCCGAATCACCCGCGCGACCGGCCGGCCGGCCAGGATTTGGGCTACCATCCGGTGTCCTCCCTCCCGTGCCGGTGGCCTGCCGTATGCACGCCCACCGCACCTCGTCGGGATGGTAGGCGGCCGGCAGTCGGTTCAGCGGCGCTCTGCCGTACACGCCGGTTCATGCTAACGCCGCCATCATCCGGTTCCAGGCCACCAAGCACCGGCGCGTGCCCTCTTCGCCGCCTTCCGAGAAGGCGCTGCCGCCCGGCATGCGGGCGATATCCTCGGCCAACCGGTGCGTGACCCGGTAGTGCGTTTCGAGCGAGACACAGCCCTCGTAGCCATCGTCCTTGAGCGTCTGCAACTGGCCGGGGATGTCCACCTCGCCATCGCCGATGACGACTGCTTGCGGCTGCTCGTCGGGGGCTTCCTGCCGCTTGTCTTTGACGTGGACGTGCGCGATATAGGGTTTCACCAGCGGGTAGCCGTCCGCATACGTGGTCTCGCCGGCTCCCCAGCAAGCGTTCGCCGGGTCCCACACGGCGCGCACGGACGGTTCGTTCAAGTCGCCGAGAAAACGCGCCAACTCGGCGCCGGTACCGACGTAACATGACCCCTCGTTCTCGATACCGATAGTCACCCCTTCCTCGTGGGCAATGCGGGCCGGCTCGGCATAGGAATCGAGGATGTGCTGATAGTGATCGTCCAACCCATCGCGCTTCCAGAAGGTGAACCCCCGGATCAGCGACGTACCGAGTGCCCGCCCGGCGGCGATGCACTGGCGCAGGATGTGCAGGTGCTCGGCGTATTCATCGTCGTCACCCAGCTCGCACTTCAAGAACGGTGCGGCTAGGCCGGCGACGGATAAACCGTGCTGCTCGGCCGCCTCCCTGATCCGGCGCAGCTGCTCCGGAGACATCGCGTCAATGCGCGTCTCCCAGACGGTACGGATTTCGAGCTGGTCGAGGCCGTACTGCTTGGCCATGCCGACGGCGAGATCAAGGTCCTGGGAGATTTCGTCGGTAATGACGGCTCGCTTGAACATGGGACTCTTTCCCCTCCTTTATCCTAGTCCGAAGCTGAACGGTGCCTGTCGCCGGATGACAAATGCCACGCGATGCCGGCTGCCCAAGTAATCAATGGTGGCCTGATCGTTCGGGTGGAGCCGCTGCTTGGCCGGTACG
Organism: Chloroflexota bacterium; assembly: GCA_965238265.1. GTDB lineage: Bacteria > Chloroflexota > UBA11872 > UBA12225 > JAJDUF01 > JAJDUF01. Next base: position 1,855,898 of record OZ250185.1, read on the forward strand.
TCGAACGGGTTGGCGCGCTCGATCCGACGGTCAACTATAACCGTCGCCACCGAAAACTGCTGCGAGAGCACCACCGCGCGCGCCAGCGCCGCCGCGAGCGGCCCAGAATCGGTCCGCAGCAACGTCAGGCCTACGGCTACGCGGGCCATGTCCAGCTCCACCAAGAGGTCGGGCCGGTAAGTGGCGCCCAAGAATCGCGCCGTCGGTAGCCGCGCATCATCGCGCCCCGCGACGGCGATCACCGCCGTTGGCAGCGTCGCCTGCAGGGCCGCCTCGGCATCCGCCCGCAGGAAGATGTCTCCGGCATGCTGCGGGTCGAACTGTGCTTCCGCCAGCGCAGCACGGACTTGCTCCAGCAACGAGCGCTTGGCCTGTGACATTGCACCGGCCATGATAGTGCAGGCGCAGTGCCCTCGCAACGCAGCCAACACGCGCAGATGACCGGTCCCCTATGGTCCCTCGCTCCGCAGGGGGACGGCATTTCCCCTGCCCTAGTCAAGCTACAGGTCGAGGAGATGCCGCGCTTTCAAGGCCACTTGCAAGGCCAGCAGCGCTTCGGGGTCTTGCAGGTCAACTTGGCCCGCCTCTTCGATGCGCTGGACCCGATACAGCAGCGAGTTACGGTGCAGATTGAGCCGCCGCGCTGTTTCGCTGAGGTTGGCGCGGGAGGCGAAATACGCTTCGAGTGTGGCGAGGAGGTCGCCACCGGTACGTTTGTCGTAAGCCGCCAGTGGGCCGAGGGTCTGATCGTAGAAGGCACGCAGCTCATGCGTGCCGCGCAGGTGGTACAGCAGCCGGTAGAGGCCCAAATCGGACAAACACGCCTGCTGGCCCGGCCCGTAGAGACCGCGTACAAGCTGCGCCGCTTGCGCTGCCTCCTCGATGGCCGCCGGCGCGTCGGCCAGTCGCGGATGCGTCTCGCCGGCGCCGGACGTGATCGGCCCGATGCCGCTGGCGACCGCCGCTGCATGGACATCCTGCAAAATCGCTTGCACCTGACCGCTCGGCCCTCCCAATCCGCTAGGGGCTGCGGCAGTGCGGACAGAGCTACGCCCCGGCACGGCTTGCAGCGCGAGCAAGGCCACGACCTGTCCACCATCGGCCCGCACGATGGCCGGTTGGTTGCGATCCCGTAGCGCCCGCCGCACGGTGTCCATGAGCCGGTCGCTGCGATCATCGAGCACCGCGTCACCGGCCGTCTCCGCCTCGATGGTGACTGTTACCGCCGCAATCGAGGTGTCGGGGCGGAAGCCGAGGCGCTGGAGCTGCCGCTCCAGCGCCGGCGAGGGCGCGTCGGCTTCGGCCAGCAGCTGGTCGAATAACGCCTCGCGGTCGCGCCGCTCGGCGAGGCGCACGGCGTCCTGCTTGGCCAGCTCCAGCGCCAGCACGGCGGCCAGCCGGCCGGCGACAAGCTCGTCCAGGTCGGTCAGCTCGCTGGGGGGCGCACACAGCGAGACAAAGCCGCGCCGGCGGCCGCGGTTGAGGATCGCGCTGGTATACCGCGCCAAGCCGTTGCGGCCCGGAGGGAGGTACACGACCGGCGGCGCCGAACTGGTCAGCTCTCCGGCCCGCAGCTCGGCCACCAAGCGCTGGCGATCCACGAGGGACGAATACGGTGAAGGTACGGCCGCCGCGGCCGGTGCCGTCGCTTGCACGTGGTATGCCGCGTCTTCCACGAAAACCAGCCGTCCCGTGAGGGCCGCCGCTTCTTCCAGGATGTGCTCGACGCCTTGTCCCTCGACGGACACCGCGGCCAGCTGCCGATACATCTCGGTCGCCCGCTGGTTAAGCTCGGCCTGGCGATCAACGACCAGCCGCGCGATGGTGCGCTCCAGCTCCGCCGCCGCGCGGGTCGTCTCGACGTGGAACAAGGGCAGATCGTGGGCATCCGCAGCGGCGATTACGGCGTCGGGACAGTGCCACGCATCGCGGCTGACCACGACCACGGCCGCGACGCTGGTCGCTTGCAGACTGACGACGATCTCGCTCAGGTCATACTCGGCGCTGAGTGCCCGCAGGGCATCGAGCGTGGCCACGGGCGCCAGGACCACCTCGTCGCCGCCGCTCGATTCGAAGATGGGCGGCAGTCCCCGCAGGGTCGTCACCCAGCCCACCCGCCGCTGCAAGCCGCCCCGCCCCGCCAAGACGCGGGCGTGGGGCCGGAGGACCAAGCGCAGCACCTCGGCCACCTCGACGGCACTGCCACCATGCGCCGGCTCGGCTGGCCCAACAGCCGGGTCGCTCATGCGTATGCTGTCCTCCACCATCTATCACGAGTCCTGAGTGACTACCGCAGCATTGCGGGGCCTAGCCTGCCAGTGTTGCCGCTGCCGGCTACGCTCCTGTGCATCCGGCGTGCGAAATGTCGCCAGAAAGGCGTCGCGGAACGCTTCATAGGCGTTGGCGGCAATCGCGGCCCGCACGCGCTCCATGAGTCGGGTGAGGTACCGCAGATTGTGTACGGTAGCGAGCCGGTACGCGAGCAATTCCTTGGCGCGGAAGAGATGATGCACATAACTTGCCGTGAACGTGCGGCACGTCGCACAGTCGCAGTTCGGATCAATCGGCCCGAGATCATCACGGAACTGAGCACTACGTATATTCAGACGCCCGGCGTCGGTGTAGAGACCGGCATGGCGCGCTGCCCGCGTCGGCAGCACGCAGTCGAAAAGGTCAATGCCGTGCCAAACTGCGTCTAGCAAGTCCTCCGGCGAGCCAACCCCCATCAAGTAGCGCGGCCGCTGCGCGGGCAGGAGCGGTACCGTGTGCTCGACAATGCGCCACAGCTCTGCCTTCGACTCACCCACGCTCAGTCCGCCGATAGCATACCCCGGCAAGTCTGCGGCGACAGTGGCCTGGGCCGAGGCGGTTCTGAGATCGGTGAAGGTGCTGCCCTGCACGATGCCGAACAGCGCCTGACCAGGCCCCGGCCGGGCATCCAGACAGCGCTCCAACCATTGGCTGGTGCGCTGCACCGCAGCCGCAGCCTCGGCATGGGTGACGGGATAGCCAACACACTCATCGAAAGCCATGACCACGTCTGCTCCTAGCTGGGCTTGGACCGCCATGACGCGCTCCGGTGTGAGCCGGTGTTCGCTGCCATCGAGATGCGAGCGAAAGGTCACACCGTCGTCGTCAATGCGCCGTAGGCGGGCTAGACTCCAGACCTGGAAGCCGCCCGAGTCGGTCAGGATTGGGCCATCCCAGGCCATGAAGCGGTGCAGGCCACCGTGCGCGGCGACGATCTCCGGCCCGGGGCGCAGCAGCAAGTGATACGTGTTGGCCAGGATCATCGGTGCGCCGACGTTCCTGAGGTCGTCGGGACTGACCGACTTGACCGTCGCCTGCGTACCGACGGGCATGAAGCAAGGTGTTGGCACGACGCCGTGTGGCGTGACCAGCCGTCCGGCGCGTGCTCGTCCGTCGTGGCTCTCGATGGTCAGCGTCAGTGGGCTACTCGACGCTCGCTGCCGACCAACAGAAACCGCACGATCCGACGGCTCGGTTATGATGGTGTGGTCTCTGTCGGTCATCTGTCCTCAGTGCGGTCGCGTAGCTTCCGAGCCGGCCGCCCGTCATTCCCGCGAAAGCGGGAATCCAGGCTCCCTTTCCCCCTGGAAGAGGTACGCGCACACGAAAACCTACCCTTGTCAGGAGATGCATCCTCCCGCTGACCAGCATGATACTGCATCGTCCGCGGCCGTACTGCCGGCGTTTGGCCTCGTAGGCGTGCCGGAACGGACGCTGGCCTCTCGCGGCCGACGTGTCCGCGAGGAGAGCCTGGTGGCGCGCTGGGGCTGCACTACATCTGATCGGGGCATCGGATGGTGCAGCCCCAGCGCGTCAGGTGTGGTATCCTGCGCCGCGCGCCGTGGAAACCGGGAGGAGTTGCAGCATGACCACTGACGCGACGGTCCCGCCCTCCCGCGCCAGACAACAGGAGCAGGTCCTGGAGCAATGCGAGCGGGAGCAGGTCCGCTTTATCAGCCTCCAGTTCACCGATATTGTAGGCATTGTCAAGAGCGTGACTATTCCGGTTCATCGCCTGCCCGATGCGTTCGATCACGGCACCTGGTTCGACGGCAGCTCCATTGAGGGCTTTGCGCGGATCGCCGAGAGCGATATGTACCTCGACCCGGACCCGGCGACGTTCGCCATCGTGCCGTGGGAAAGCGGCAATGAGAAAACCGCTCGCTTGATCTGCGACGTGTACACGCCCGAAGGCAATCCTTTCCCCGGCGATCCGCGGTATGTCCTGCGCCGGGCGGTGGATACGGCGGCCGAGATGGGCTTTGTCTTCAATACGGGGCCGGAGCTAGAGTTCTTCCTGCTGCAGCTGGACGACGCGGGCGACGTGCTCACAACGCCCCACGATGAGGGCGGCTATTTCGACCTCTCCACGGACCTCGCGGCGCAGGTCCGGCGCGACATGGTGGTTGCCCTGGAAGCGATGGGGATGAAGGTGGAGGCCTCCCACCACGAAGTTGCCACCGGCCAGCACGAGATTGACTTCCAGTACGACAATGCGCTGCGGACGGCCGACCATACCGTCACGTTCCGGTACACCCTGAAGGCCATTGCGCGCCAGGCCGGCCTCTATGCCACGTTCATGCCCAAGCCCCGGTTTGGCATCAACGGGTCAGGGATGCACACGCATCAGAGCCTAGCGGACATCCACACCGGCGAGAACCTGTTCGCCGACCCGACCGGCCCCTATGGTCTCTCCGACCTCGCTCGTCACTTTACCGCCGGTATCTTGGCTCATGCCCGTGGCATCTGTGCGGTGCTGGCTCCACTCGTCAACTCGTACAAGCGCCTAGTGCCCGGCTACGAAGCGCCCGTGTACGTCAGCTGGGCGCACACCAATCGCTCCGCGCTGATCCGCGTCCCCAAGCTCATCCCGAACCGGCCCCAGAGCAGCCGGATCGAGCTACGGTGCCCCGATCCGAGCTGCAATCCGTACCTCGCGTTCGCCGTGATGCTGCACGCGGGCCTGGACGGTATTCGGCGCGAGCTGGAGCCGCCACTGCCCCTAGAGGAAAACCTGTACGAATTCGACCCGCTACGTTTGCAGCGGGAGCAGGTCGCGCAGCTCCCAGGCTCTCTCGGCGATGCTCTCGACGCATTGGCCGCATCCAGCCTGGCGCAAGAAGCGCTTGGCGTCCACGTCTTCGAGCGATTTATGCAGGCCAAGCGGCAGGAGCACAGTGAGTACCGCCAACAGGTAACGCAGTGGGAGCTGGATCGTTACCTGGAAATCTACTAATGACGCGCTCAGTCTGCACCATCCGCTGAGAGCTAAGGCGATCCGGCGGGTCAATGGTGCGAACCTGGCGGTCAGAGAGAGCCATGCTCGATGAGGATTCTGCTCGCGCTGTATTACTACCGGCCCCACATGAGCGGACTCACCATCTATGTCGAGCGCTTGGCCGCGGCCCTGGCCCGGCGCGGTCATACCGTGACCGTGCTCGCGGCGCAGCACGACGCGAGGTTGCCGCGCGAGGAATGGGCCGATGGCGTGCGTATCGTGCGCGTACCGGTGGCGCTGCGGGTGAGCAAGGGGGTGCTCATGCCCGCGCTTGGTCGCACGGCCAGCGCGTTGCTACGCGAGCACGACGTATTGAGCATCCATCTTCCCAATGTGGATGCCCCAGGGCTGACCATCCGTGGCCACCGGCAGAATAAGCCGGTCATCCTGACCTACCATTGTGACCTGACGCTCCCGCGCAGTCCAGTCAGCTCCATCCTCGACCAGGCAATCTTCATGGCGCACTACGCCGGCGCCCGCCTTGCCGACAAGATCGTCGCCTACACCCACGATTACGCTACCCATTCGCGCTTGCTCTCGCGCTTTGACAACAAGCTGGTGGTCATTTCCCCGCCCGTCGTCATGCCGGCGCCCCCGGCGGCAGACGTGGCCGCATTCCAGGCCGAGGTGGATACTGACGGCCGGCCGGTTATTGGCATGGCCGCACGGTTCGCTACCGAAAAGGGTGTGGAGTACCTCGTGCGGGCTATGCCGCGCTTATTGGCGCGTTTCCCTGACGCCAAGGTACTGTTCGCCGGGCCATACGAGAACGTGCTCGGCGAGCAAGCGTATTGGCAGCGGCTGCGCGAGCCTATCGCGCAGCTAGGCTCCCACTGGAAATTCCTGGGCCAGCTGGACGACCAAAGCCGGCTGCCGGTCTTTTACAGCGCGTGTGACGTCCTCGTGGTGCCGAGTCTCAACTCCACCGAGGGATTTGCGCTTGTCCAAGTGGAAGCGATGCTGTGCGGCACGCCGGCAGTGGTGAGCAACCTGCCCGGCGTGCGCCAGCCCATCAAGATGACCGGCATGGGGGAGATCGTGGAGCCGGGTTCAGCCGCTGCGCTGTTCGAGGGACTGGAGCGAGTGCTGGCACACCCGCAACGCTATACACGACCGCGGCCGGAGATCGAGGCGCTGTTCGACCCGGAGCGCACTGTGGACGCCTACCTGAAGCTGTTCGAGCGGGAGATTGCTCGGAGGTCAGGTTAGGGCGTGTCTGCAAAGCACTGGTCGGCAGGGGGCCGGGGGGTTAGGTGCAATATCGCGTTAGGCTTGCAGAAACCCCTCTGCATTAAGCACGAACACCACGGCGCGAGCGGCATCCAAGGGCATATGGGCACTAGCCTCCTGCGCTTTGCAGGCAGCGCGCAGCGTCTCGATTGCCGGGTCCACTTGCTCCGGTTCGACGCCCATCAAGAGGGTCACGTTGCCGCGCCGCAGGAACCCGCCGACGGTATTGATGCGCGTGACTCGGTGCCCCTGCTCGACGAGCGCTTGAATGGCCCGCCCGGCGTCGTTGTTCTGCACGATGGCCCAGATCAGTTTCATTGGTTGCTCGTGACCGGCGGCCGCAGCGCGTCGGGGTTCTGTGTTTCAGGATCGTGCGTTGTTGCCCGCTCGCTGCTCATTCGTACTACCACCTGAGGCTCCGTCAAATCCAGGCGCACCGCGCGCTAGAGCCGCTCGAACCGTTCGATGTCCAGCACAAAGATAGTCGCCCCGCCGACCTGCACCGGGATGGGTTCCAGCGGATACGGCTCTCCGATCTCGCCGGGCGCAGTCGGCACAAAGAACTCGGAGCGCCGCTCGCAATTGTCGCGGATCAGCAGGAGCGCGCGCTGCACTTCCGACAGTTCGGTGGCAATCGCGAGGGTAGCGTTACCCTTGCGTAGGAACCCACCCACCGTGTTGATGCGCGTGACCCGGAATCCGGCCGCGGTCAGCGCACCCGTCGCCAGACCGGCATCTTCATCCTGGACAATGGCCACGATGAGCTGCATCGGCTCTGGCGCAGTTGGCGAATCTGTCGGGGTATCCACGCTACTTCCTAACTTACCGCTCGTGCCCGGGCATATCCATAGCCCAGCCCGATTGTACACTAAACGGCTCGCCCAGTACCGGCGGCCGGGACATTGCTGCATCGCTCAGGTCGGCTGGCAGATGTGCCCAGAGCGCCTAGAACCCGGCGCGTCTCCGGGCACGGCCCAGCTGCGACATACTCAGCAGATGAGAGAGCCACCACACGGCGACCTCTACTTGGAGCGCGGCCGAGGTAATGGCCGCCGTCACCGGCCATTCATTGACGCCCAGCACCGCGCGGGCCAGCGGTTCCAGCGCAAACCGAAACAGCAGCAAGAAGACGGGGGCGAAGACGAGTACCACCCGGTTGGACCATTGCGAGACGCGATAGGCCGTGTGTTGCTCGACGTTCTCTGTCATCAGTTGCACGCGGATCACGTACAGCGCGAGGACGCCCAGGCCGGAAAGCAACCCGAAGGCGACCAGGCCGGCCGGTGGCAGCAACGACCGCGGCCACGAGTGCCCGGCGACCAAGAAGAGGATAGCCAGTCCCAACCCGCTGGCCCCGAACAGCAGCGCCCAGATCACGTGGTACATGAGGGCATACGTGAGCGGCTTGGGTACGTGCTCTTCACTCGCCAGCGGCATCAGCCTCACTCCAGCCTCCGGGGAACACGACCGCCCCCGGACCACTCCTATGCTCGAGTCTACCACCCCACCCGCCGCGCCGGTGCCCCACCAGCTAGGCTCCCGCCCTCGCCCTCCCCCATTGCGACAGGGGAGGGAACATGCCGTCCCCCTGCCGCAGCGGGGGGACCATAGGGGGGCCTTCATTCCCTCGGCACCCTGGACTCCGGCTTGCGCCCGTGAGCATGAAGCGGCATACTTTACGGTAGTCCTCACCAACACGCTTGCCGTTGCCGAGTCGTCTAATGGTAAGACGCCTGACTCTGGATCAGGTAATTGGGGTTCGAGTCCCTGCTCGGCAGCCCACATCCCCTCTGTGCTAGGTCGCACCTCCTGCCCCGCTGGAGTACCCACGACCGGTCGACCGGTCCTCGGCCTTCCGCCGCCGCCTCCGGTAGGGGCGTCCCTAGTGGGCGCCCGCGCCCCCACGCCTGACGAGGTGGGCTATCGGCTGCGACTCGCCGCCAGTCACCGCTTCGACAGTAGCCCCTGCGGGCTGATTTACTTCTGACGTGCTACCTTGCACTACCCCTGATTGGGATATGGGACTGTGCAAGCTGGCGACGATAGGAGTAATACATGACCGTGGGGCTGGCACTGATCGGCTGCGGCGGGATCGCGCGAGCACACCTGAAGGGCTATGCAGCGATCCGCGCGGTCGAGCCGGAGCTGTTCGAGCTTGTCGCCGTCTGTGACGCGAACCTCGCGGCGGCTCAGGAGGTTGCTGCCGCGGCAACGGCGTGGCAGGAGCAAGCGCCAGCCGTCTTTGGCGACGTAGCCGATTTGCTGGCGGCGACCGATTGTGACGCGGCGGACATTTGCGCCCCGCACTTTCTGCATCACCGGCTCGGTATCGCCTGCCTGGACGCCGGTCTCCACGTGCAGGTCGAAAAGCCCATCGGCATCACCGTCAAGGCCACCCGCCGGCTCATTGACGCCGCGGCCCGCGCCGGGTGCTATCTTGCGACCGCCGAGAACGTCCGCCGGGAGCCAGGCCCACGCACCGCCCACTGGCTCATTCACGAGCGGCAGTTCCTCGGGACGATGCAGAGCTTCTTTGTGCAAGAAACTCGCCCGCCGAAGCGCCCGACGGCGGATGATGCAGAGCTACCGCCGTGGGTGTGGCGCGATGATCGTCTGCTCGGCGGTGGCGGGCAAGTCTTGGACAGCGGCGCCCACTTCTGCGACACGATCCGCTACCTGTTTGGTGACGTGGAGCAAGTCTATGGCCGCGTAGAGCAGTGGCGGCCGCGCCCGGTACGCAAGGGCGATGCGGTGGCCCACGATGATCGGGAGGATACGTTCGTCGCGCTGCTGAACTTTGCCAGTGGGATGTCCGGTCTCTGGAGCTACGGCGCTGCCTGGCACGGACACCGGCTCAATACCGTCGTCTATTACGGTAGCGAGGGCGCGCTGGTTGATCCGGGCGACGTGTTCCACGGCCCGCGCTTGACGGCGACGGTGCAGCTTGCCGACGGCACGGTGCTATCGCTCGCCGACCTGCACCAAGAACACCTCGCGGGGCTGGGCGCAGCCGGCCGGGCGCGTCTCTTTCCTCACGGCCTGACCGACGGCTTTGCGCTGGAGGTGTACGATTTCCTGACCGCCGTGCGCGATGACCGGCCGCCGGAAGTGACCGGGTCGGACGGCCTGCGGGCCAAGGCGATTGCCAATGCCATCTACGAGTCCAACGCGACAGGCCAAGCGGTCCGGGTCGCTGAGGTCATTGACGGGCGGATTGACGCCTACCAACGACCGATCAACGAGCGCTGGCAGATATAAGCGTCTTTGCCGCAGAGCACACAGAGTTCATTGAGAGGGGCTGTGGGTGGGGCGTGGTCTGATGCCCTAGGTGTCTGGATTCCGGCTACCGGCGGAAAGACGAAATGAGGGGAGCACAGTAATGACAACGGCAGGTAGTGATCGCCCAGTGCGTCTGGGCTTTGTCGGCACGGGTGGCCGCACGGTGGCCGAGCTTGTGGATTTGGTGCATATCCCGGCGGCCCGCATTAGCGCGCTCTGCGATATTGACGAGTCGCGGTGTACGTGGGCCATCGAACAAACGCTCGCGCGCCAGCCGGACGCGCCGGGAACGAACCTGGTCCGGGAGCACGCGCCGCGGACCTTTACCGACGTGCGGGACATGCTCGCCGCCGTGGACCTCGATGCCGTGTACGTCTCGCTGCCGCCGTTCGCGCATGGCGACATTGACCACGCCATCCTGGACGCCGGCAAGGCGTTCTTCGTCGAGAAACCGGTAGCGGTGAACAGCACTGTCGGGCGGGAGATCGCCGCGCACGTCGCCGAGGCCGGGGTAGTCAGCAGCGTCGGCTACCAATCGCGCTACAGCTCGGCGGTCCAGCAGGCGCGAGCGGCGCTGGCCGGCGTGCCGCTCGGCTTAGTGGTCGCTATGCGCGTCGGGGGCCTGCCGGGGGGGCCGTGGTGGCGCGTGCAAGACCGCTCGGGGGGCATGCTCATCGAGCAGCACACGCATGGCGTTGATCTGATGCGCCTCTTTGCCGGTGAGGCCGAGCACGTGTACGCCGCGGCCAACACGGTGCTGCTCACGGACGTACCGGACCTGGACATTGCCGACGTGAACGCCGCGACGGTGCGCTTTCAATCGGGAGCAGTGGGCGTGATCGCGAATACCTGTGCGCTGGAGGGCGGACAGGCGCGGCCCAGCAGCATGGCCAACTGGTCGGTGAGCCTCCAGATCATCGGCCGCGGCGTGGTCGCGGAGGTCGAGACGAGCCGCAGCGAGGTGCTGTTCGCCGGTGAGGAAGCCAAGCAGTACGTCGTCGAGCAGGGACCCAATCGGCTGATGAACGAAGCGTTCGTCCACGCCGTCCAAACGGGCGATACGGCAGCCATCCAATCGGATTATGCCGACGGCCTGCGGACGTTCGAGCTGACCTATGCGGCGCACCTGGCTGCGGAGCGCGGTGAGGTCGTCCCCGTTGGCGAGGACTATTGACTTAGCCACAGAGCACACAGAGAGCACAGAGTAGGGGGGCTAGTGACCAAACATCCTCTGTGATCTCTGTGACTCGTCCGCAGGTACAGTCGCCGAATTGGTATAACTGGCGCCGGAGGGAGGAGCCGATCATGGAACGAGTAGCATACGGGCAGACGGATATTATGGTGTCGCGGCTCTGCTGGGGTACCGGGCTGATGAGCAAGCTACGCCACAATCAGACGCCGGCCGAGTCGGCGGCCATCCTGTGGCGGGGCTATGAGCTAGGTGTCAACTTCTGGGATACCGCCGACGGCTACGGGACCCATCCCCACGTGCGCGCGGCGCTGGAGGGGCTGCCTCGCAGCGACATCGTTGTGAACACCAAGACGGGCAAGAAGGACCGCGCCGGAGCCGCCGCCGACGTGGACCGCTTTCTCCACGAGCTGGGCACCGACTACATTGACACGCTCCTCTTGCATGGCGTGGGTACGGTGGAGGAGCTGGAAGCCAGAGAAGGAGCGCTCGAGGCGCTGGTGCGGGCACGCGAGGCCGGCAAGGTGCGCGCCGTGGGCCTGTCCACGCACCTCTCGACCGGAGCGATTATGGACCGCTGCGCCGAGCACCCGGACATTCAGGTGATCCTCACCACGGTCAACAGCGCCGGCATCATGCTGGAGAACGGCACGATGGCGGAGCACTTGCCGCTGGTCGAGCGGTGCTTCCGTGCCGGCACGGGCATCTGCCTGATGAAAACGCTAGGGCAGGACCGCCTCGCGCATATAGCCGAAGAAGCGATCGGCTATAACCTCCGTTTCCCCTATGCCCATTCGGTCTGCGTCGGCGTGAACAGCGGCCCTGAGGTGGAGTTCGCCGTTCGGGTAGCGGAAACGGTAGCGGCCGAGCAGGCCGCCCCGCTCGGCGAAGCAGCCGGGGGGTAGGGACATAACGGCCCCCCTATAGTCCCCCCGCCATGCAGGGGGACGTGGATTCCCGCGTGCGCGGGAACGACGGAAGAGCCAATTGGTTCAGCCGCTCGGCGGGAAGCCGTCCTCCAGCCCGCGCAGCAGCCGGAAGCAGGTATCCAGCACCGGCACGGCAATCCCCTGCTCGCCGGCGCGGCGCAGCGCCTCGCCGGCCAGGACATCTACCTCCGTGCGTCGCTCTGCGAGCACGTCCTGAGCCAGGGAAGGCACGACGCGCATTCCGGCGGCACGATACCGCTCTGCGCGCTGCCGCAGCCCCGCCAAACCATCGTCGAGCGGGCTATCGGCCAGAGCGACAGCCGGCAGCGGCGCTCCCGGCGGGTCGGTCACGGCGATACCGCCGGCCCGCGCCACGGCGATAAGCTCCTGCGTAAGGCGCAAGAACCGCTCGGCCAGCCGGGGGTGAAAGAACATGGTCGCATAGTCGGTGCGTGCCAGGGCAGCGACCATCGCTCCGGGCAGGAGGTAGCACAGCTTCCACCACTCGATAGCCGTAATATCTTCGACCGCCTGGCCCGCCAGACCGGCCTTGGTGAGCAGGGCCGCGAAGTCGTTGACGCGCGGCGAGGTGCCGCCGCCGATCTCGCCCAGCCACGTCGTTGCGGGAAAGGTGTAGCGGGCGTGTCCGACGCCGAGATAAGTAGCGCCAAAGGTGGTGCTCGCACCGACAACGGCTGCGGCACCGAAGGCCTCGCGGAGCCACTCATCCTTCACGATCCCATTCTGCAGCGAGATGACGGCGGCCGGCGTACACCCGGCCGCCGCGGCCAGGGCGGCCGCGGTGTCCTTCGTCTTGACGGACAAGAGCAGCCAATCTACTGCCCCCGCCTGCTCGCCACTGGTCACAGGCGTTGCCTCGACATCGGCCGAGCGCACGCCCTCGACCTTGAGGTGATTGTCCTGCGCTTGCAGCCGGTCGAGGTGCTCCGGCTTGACCAGCATTGCTACCTCCGCGCCCGCTTGCGTCAGGAAGGCCCCGAACAGCGTCCCCAACCCGCCCGCACCGACCACCAGTATCTTCAATCTCTTCACCCCAATCCCTGTCTCCGCTCCGGTGAGCATACCATTGCTGCTCCCGCTCCCGTCTCGCTGCGCCGCCGGAATCCAGGGCGCCCACAAGGGACGCCCCTATGGGGTTGGCAGTGGCGGCCACTGTAGGGGCAACCCTGGTGGTTGCCCTCGTCCCCCGGCGCAGCGGGGGGCCATAGGGATGCCGGCACGGTCAAACCCACGTCCCGGCAGGAAACCGAGCGCAAGCCATACGTTACTATAGAGCTTCATCCGCGACACACTGGAGCAGCGATCATGCGTATAGGTCTCGCCATCTTGCCCACCGCCGAGACGATAGACGTTGCCGTGCTGGTCGAGCGTGCCGAGGCGCTGGGGTTCGAGTCGCTGTGGGTGCCGGAGCAGAACGTCCTCCCCGTCAACACCGAGCGCCCGGTGCCGCGGCTCTGGGGCGACATCGTAGACCCCTTAATCCTCCTGGCGCGAGCCTCGGCCGTGAGCACCAAGATCAAGCTGGGCACTGCCGTCAGCGTGATCCCCGAACGTGACCCGCTGATCCTGGCCAAGCAGGTCGCCACGTTGGACCGGTACGCGGGTGGGCGGTTGCTCTTCGGGATTGGGGTCGGATCGGGGCACGAGCAGGCGCAGATCATGGGCAGCGACTTCCCACATCGCTGGACCCAGGCCAAGGAGGCGGTGCTGGCTATGAAGGCGCTTTGGACCAACGAGGTGAGCGAGTTTCACGGCCGGTACTACGACTTCCCACCGCTCTACTGCTTCCCCAAGCCGGCCCAACAGCCCCATCCGCCGGTGCTGCTCGGTGGCAAGGCGCGCAACGTGTTCAAGCGGATTGTCGCGTGGGGCGATGGTTGGATTCCTATTGATGTGACGCCGCAGGAGATCGAGGTTGGGCGGGCCACGCTGGATCGGCTCGCTCGCGCGGCGGGCCGCGACCACACGGCACTGACAATCTCCGTCGTCGGAGTCCCGGCAGAGCGCCGGGTCATCGAGCAGTACGCCCGCGCCGGCGCCGACCGGGTGATTGTCGGCCTGGAAGCGGCCGGCGAGACCGAGAGCCTCGCCGAGCTGGAGCGTATCGCGGCGGCGGTGCTGGGCTAAGGCCGGCCGTTTGGGACAGACTCCCCTCCCTATTGCTTGGCGATGGAGAGGGGCCGGAGGTGAGGTCTGTGCCCTGCTCCCTAACTCGCGGTGACGTAGATGGGGCTGGACCAGGCCATGTGGCCGTCTTGCTGCGTCACTCGGACGAAATAGGGGTGTCGGCCCGCCGGTGGCGCGGCATCCCGCACCTGAAAACGCACCTCGCGGGGGGCCTCCGGACCGGGATCAGGCTCGATTCGCACGTGCTGGCCGATGCCGCCCGCGTCATGGATGAAGGGGCCGTCGGAGAGGTCGCTGAGGGGCAGGCTGAAGGTGGCCGGTGCGGTCTCGAACCGGAGGCGCGTGGCCGGCGTGCCCTCGATCTCGACGACCACGCCATCCCAATCCCCGGCGGTCTCCGAGCGCCACTGCACTTCCTGGGAGGTGATCTTGGTCACGCCGTCTTCGGGGTGATCGAATCCCCATCCCTCGGCGGCCAGCAGGCGACCGCCCTCGACGGCGAGCCGGCCGTCCCACGCGGTCAGGCGATGGCGTGCCTGAATCCGCGCCCCTGTCCAGCCGACGCGCAGGCGGTAGCGTCCGCTGGGCTGCCGGGAAACCGGCAAGGCATGGCTGTAGATCACTTCCGGCCACCGCAGCACCTCGACGCGCCAGAGGGGGGCGGTGCCAGCCACATGCACCGCTAGCTCGACCGGACCACTGGTGCTGAAGGCGGACCCGATGGAGTGACCGTTGGCGGTGACATCGAGGAGGATACGGACGCCGGTCGTCGCATAGGTACGCCTGGCTTTGAGCGCCTCCCAGAGCGCCTCGCGCGTACACGCCGACGCCAGCGCGGCGGTCAGGCCGCCGCGGATGCCAAAGTGGTGCGGGGGCGGACTGGCGAAGCCGGGCCGGGCCGTATGGTCGTCGCTACCGCCGGCAAAGCCGATCCGGGCGCCGCGGCGCAGCGCGTCCTCCGTCAGCCACTCGAAGACGCCCCAGGCGGAGCAAATCTCGACCAACGGGATCAAGTCGTCATCGAAATACTCGATCAGGTTGGCGTGCCGGCCGCCGACGTGCGGGATCAGCAGCACGTCATCACGACCCCGAAACTGCTCGTACAGCCGCGAAACGGGATGCCGGTCGGTGGCTTCATCCGTGCGGTCGGGGACTTGCCAGTGGCTCGAACGGTGCAGCGGGCCATCGTCATGCAGGAAATGCACGTTATGGTCGCCGCCGCCGGGGGTGTTGCCCGACCACTCGTACCCCAGGAAGGACACGAACCGGCCCGGCTCATGGTAGGCGGCCACCTTCTCGCGGATAGCCTGCCAGATACCAGCGGTAATCTGGAAGTCGTTGCCTTGATGCCCTACGAAGTCCAACGCGGCGGCGTCACGGGCATACGTGAAGTAGTCGTCGAGCGTGCCGATGCCGACGGTTTCCTCGGTCTGGCCGTGCGGATCGCCCCAGTGGACCCTCCGGCTCGGCGTCTCGGCATGGCAGCGCAGCGGGTGTGCCTGAGAATCCAGTCCGTGCTCCGCGTCGCTCGCGCCGATGGCATGCACACCCGGCTCGTCTATGACCAGGCCCTCGAACCGATGCACCCCACGGTCGCGCGCACCGAATTGGTATTCGAGCGTGTCACCGGCGGGCAATGTCAGCTGGATGGTGCCTCGATAGCCCCCGGCAACATTGCCCCAGGCATCGTTTGCCCGTACTACGACGCCGAACGGCTCGCCCGCAGTCACGTCGGAGGGGCCGAGCACGTGGAGGGTGGCGGCCGGCCCGCCGATCATCGGCAGGACCGGAGAGTCCCGGACAAGCTCGTAGACGCCAGTGCCGAAGGCGTCAACCAAACAGCGGAACGTCATCGGCCCGGCAAAGGTCTGTGCGCGGGTACCGGGCGAGCCGCCCTGACGGTCGCCGAAGGTGATCGTGATGGTGTCGCCCGGCCACAGCGCGGCATCGCGCACGCGCAGCTGCACGATCTTTTTCCAGGGCCGCACGCCGAGATCGGGGTCAAAACGCGCCTCCAGCCGGGCGCCGTGCGTCGTCTCCACGGTCACGGCGGCGTAGTCGGGAGCCGTGGGGTCCTCGAACTGCGGACTGCTCCAGTCGGAGGTGGTATGGAGGGCCACGCGAAACGCGCCACCATCGTCAATGCCGTGTACGCCGACCTGATACGTCAAGGTCCAGGTCCCGACACTCCCGGCGATAGCTGGTGCGGCGGGCGTGAGCCGAGCCAGGCCGAAGCGCGGCAGGTCAGCGCGGCCGGCAACCGCTGTCACGATGTCACACTCCTTGAGCGACGGTCGAGGGGTCGCGTCAGGATACCTGTGCCGAGCGCATCGAACCAAGCCGGGGAAGGGGCCGGGGGTGATGGTATGCTGATGGACAAGGGTTGAGAACGCACCGTTATGGCATCCATTCCGCGCACCGATACACCGGGCTACCGCCAGCTACACGAGCGGGCGGGGAATGCGCTGGATCGGCTACAAGAGGCGCCGGACATCGAGTTCAAGGAATCGGCATCCTGGAATACACTGAAGTGGAAGATCATCAAGACGGCGCTGGCGATGGGCAATCTGCGCGATGGTGGCATTCTGATAGTCGGTGTAGCGGAGAGAACCGGTCAGGAGCAACGCACCGGAATCAGCCAGGAGCACCTAGAGAGTTACAAATCGGACGACATTGCCGATCAGTTCGGGCCATACATTTCCCCAGGCATAGACTTCACCCTAGCCCAAGTGCCGTACCGAGATAACACCTACCTCGCTTTTGAGTTTCAGGAGTTCCGCGAGATACCGCTGGTCTGCAAGCGGAACGGACCGGATGGAGAGGGACTGGAGGCCGGAGTTGTGTACGTCCGGCCACGGGAGGGGTGCCCGCGCAATACGAAAGTCACTGACGCCGCGCAGATGCGGGAGCTTCTCGACCTTGCCGGGGTGAAGGCCTGCCAGGGGCATTATCGAACGTGGCATACGCGCCGGTCTGGAGTTCCCCGCAGGCGCCAGGCCGCTCACAGTCATTGAACAGTTTGAGCGCGAGCTGGAAGGACTATAGACGATATGGCCACAGTAGCTATCGAGCGCCCAACTCTACCCGTGCCGGTCCTGGAGCAGCCACATTGGCGCGTCAACTTTCGTCCTGACGAGTATGACCCGGAGTTGATACCTTCTCCGGCCGAGTGCTTTAGAGTGGTCGAACAGACGAGCGTGCGCTTTCGGGGATGGCCCTACCCGTATCTCAGCAACCGACCGGATGAGCGGCGCGTGCGTGAAAACGGTGTAGCGTCATGGACAGATAATGAATATGCTACCGAGTATTGGCGTCTCTACCAGAGTGGGCAGCTCCTGCACCTTTTCAGCTTCAGCGAGAACAATCCACGCAACCGACGACAGCAGCAATTGCTACGCCGCACATACGGGCCTCACACGCCCGGCTATGTTGACTTTCTTGGCCTTCTCTACACCGTCACCGAGATCTTCGAGTTTGCGACGCGCCTGTGTCTGAAGGAGCTCTACCGGGGCAGCTTGGAGATCACGATTGATCTGAAGGATATTGAGGGCTTCCGTCTCTGGTCACCGGACCCGGCCCATCATGTGCCGTATGAGTGGGTATGCCCTGAGCCTGATCTGCGTTGGACCCAGCCGTTCCCAGTCGCCGAGCTGATAGCAAACAGTGCCGACCATGCGCTGGACGCTACGATCCGGTTCTACGAGCGTTTTGGCTGGGAGGACCCGAATAAGGATGTTCTCAGAAGGGATCAGCGGGAACTCCTCAGTTGGCATCGGGGAGGTTGAAAGTGAGAGTCAGCGCCTAGCCACTCGCTACTGCCGCACGCGCATAGCGATGCTCGTGGACCGCAATTGCCGAGAAGAGCGTCAGCCAGGCGTCTTCCGGGGCGAGGGGCTGGCCCTCCGCCGCTGCCTCGGCGCGCTGGGCGGCCAGCGCGTGGTGAATCGTCCGCTCCAGCGACTCACTGTTGGTGGGAGCCGCCGTCCGCACCCGCGCGAGCGTATTGCGGATCGCCGAGTCGGAGTCGGTATCCACGCCGTGCGCGCCTTGCAAGCGGGCCGACGGTTGACGAGTCGGGACAGGTGAAACCGCCGTCGTGGTGGACCACATTGTACCTTCTCCCTCTTGCCTAGCAGTCTGCCAGGCTGCGTGCCAGCAACGTGGACAGCCGCAGTCCTGTTGCCTCTCACGGTGGCAGACCTCGCACGACGTCACAATGGCAGCGTCGGTGGGCGTGCGGCATAGTAGCCGTGGCTCTATCTATCGGACGAAGCACGCGCGCGAGAGTTGCGCGCTGCGAGCGGAGGAGATTGTGAAAGAGGTCGTCGAGCGGGCACTGAACGTCGCGGCACTGCGCGGTGCCCAGTTTGCGGACGTGCGCGCCGTAATCAGGCGCACGCGGTCGGTCGCCGTCAAGAATGGCCAAGTCGAGGCCGTCGCCATGCACAGTACGACCGGCTTTGGGGTGCGGGCGCTGATAGACGGGAGCTGGGGCTTCGCCAGCGCCGCCACCCTCACGACGGACAAGGCGGCCGCAGTCGCCGCGCTGGCGTGTACGATTGCGCGCGCCAGCGCCCGTGTGCAGGCCGCGCCGGCGCAGCTCGCCGCGGCTCCGGTGGTCCGGGACAGCTACCGGACACCGGTCGAGCAAGACCCGTTCGCCGTCTCACTCGGCGACAAGATCGCGCTGCTGCTCGCCGCTTCGCAGGCCATGGAGCGGGAACCGGCCGTCAAGGTAGCGGAGGCCAGCGCCGAGGCCTGGGAAGAACATAAGCTGTATGGCAACAGCGAAGGCTCGCTCATCGAGCAAACGATTGTCCAGAGTGGCGCCGGCATCGAAGCGACGGCCGTCGCCGAGGACGAGGTGCAGAAACGCTCCTATCCGAATAGCTTCGGCCGCCAAGTCGGCACGGCTGGCTGGGAGCTGGTCGAGGGCATGGATCTGGTAGGGAATGCACCACGCATTGCGGCTGAGGCCGGGCAATTGTTGCGTGCCGAGCCGTGCCCCAGTGGCACGAAAACCATCATCCTCGATCCCACGCAAGTAGCGCTGCAAGTCCACGAGAGCTGTGGCCATCCTACCGAGCTTGATCGGGTGTTTGGCACGGAGGCCAGCTTTGCCGGCACGAGTTTTCTGACCCCGGAGAAGCGGGGAACGTATCGCTACGGCTCAGAGCTGGTCAACATCACGGCCGATGCCACGGCGCCCGGCGGGCTGGGCACGTTCGGCTACGACGACGAGGGGGTGGCGGCCCAGCGCACGCCGCTCGTCGTCGAGGGCCGCTTTGTCGGGTACCTCACGTCTCGCGATACGGCGGCGCTCTTAGGCGAGGCGAGTAACGGCACCGCCCGCGCGGACGGCTGGAACCGCATTCCGCTGATCCGCATGACCAACATCAATCTGGAGCCTGGAGCCTGGGCGCTCTCCGACCTGATCGCCGACACCGACGACGGCATCTTCATGCAGACGAACAAGAGCTGGAGTATTGACGACCGGCGCCTCAACTTTCAGTTCGGCACCGAGATCGCCTGGGAGGTCAAAGGCGGTAAGCTGGGTCGTCCGTTCAAGAACGCCACCTATACGGGTATCACGCCGGAGTTCTGGGGCGGCTGCGATGCGGTGTGTCGGGAGTGGCAGCTCTGGGGCACACCGAACTGTGGCAAAGGCCAGCCGATGCAAGTCGCCCGCGTCGGTCATGGGACCGCGGCTGCGCGCTTCCGCAACGTCCGCGTGGGCGTCTGACCGCCAGGGCTGCATCACCTAAGACCCCATCGGATGGGGGATGGACCTATTCGTACCACCCTGACGCGAAGATCAACCCGTCGTGCCGGATGAGCCAAGTGTGCTTCGTCTCTTGATTGCCGGTCGTCGGGTTCAGGAAGACGTAACTCACCCACTTGCCGTCCCCGGTCGCGGTGGCGAACTCGGCACCGTAATTGTGGCCGGTAATATCTACCCGTTGCTCCCTGGTCCGTCCCAAGAGTTCCGGACGGGGATGAGCGATGGTGACATCGTTCTCGTCCATAATGAAGATGTACCAAGCACCGTCCACGCTCTCCTGCGATTTATAGAATGCGATGGTTGCGTCGCGCCCCTCGGCGTCATAGCGACGCAGAGCCTTCTCCACGAAGGCCACTGTATATTCGGCGGGCGCGGACTTGGAGGCAAGCAGGGGATGCTCGCCCGTAGAGGAGGTATTGCGCGAGCTTATCGCGATAGCCGCGACGACGAGCGCGACTGCTGCCACGACAATCGCCAGTCCACTGACTATCCAGCTGGCCCGCATATTATTCACGGGAATCCCCTCCTAAATCGAGTATACCCACAACCGTCTCTGCGTTGCCGGCCATCGTCCTTGGCCCTCCGACGGGCAATACGGTCGGTGCGTGCCACCTGGCAGCCTCACAGCTGCGGTGGTGACGTGCCGGCGGTGCCCTCGAAGAAGCGGGCCACGGGACAGCGAAAGCCGGGGATGACCGCGCCGCCATCAATCGTCTCGGCAGCGGTGCAACGGCGGCCGAGACCGCTTGAGGTCCAAACCTCGACCGTCTGCTCGTCAGGATCAACGAGCCACACGAGTTGCACGCCCGCTGCAAAGTAGTCAGCGAGCTTCTGCCGCAGCTCGCCGGGGCGATCATTGGGGGAGCGGATTTCGACGGCGAGGTCTGGGGGCAAGGCCGCCCGCCCACTGACCAAGGGCGGTGGCAGCCGCTCGTGGCGCACGAAGGCCACGTCCGGGATACGCACGGTGTCGGGGTCGCGTGCCAGCACAAAGGCCGTGTCGCCGCTGACCGTTCGCCCGACGGTGCGGGCCACGGGGTCGGTTGCCAGTGCAAGGATGATATTCATCTCGATCCAACCGTGCTGCCAGCCGGCCATCGGCACCTCCCGTAGCTGCCCCCGCACAAGCTCGTATTGCATTTCCCCTTCAGGTAGGGTGAATAACTCCTCGGCGGTCGTCGGGCGCGTCCGGCCAACGGCAGCACGCCCATCGGAGCCACTGTGCTTGGTGCGGTTCCGGCGGGTCGTCGTGCCTGTCCGGGCGGTGGTCTGCTGTGTGGTGACGACGTTGGCAGTCATGGTGCTTGGCCCTCCGGTGGGCAATACGGTCGGTGCGTGTCACCTGATACTATCATGGCCGCAGTGGTGACACGCCGGCTTGCACAATCCGATCAATCAGGTGGAAGTCAAGGTGGTGCAAGCTGTCGCCGTCAGTTGAGCCGCTTGATCCACGAAAGGGCGTGGGTAGTTAAGCTATGTACGACGAAAGCGCAGCCTACGCAGTTGCCGAGCACGTGCTGAAGCGCTCGCCGGCCGACCAGACCGAGGTGGTGCTTTGGGCGGAGCGCAGCCAGTTGACGCGGTTCGCCAATAACACCATCCATCAGCATGTCGCAGAAGAAGACGCCCAAGTCACCGTGCGAGCAGTCTTCGGCCAACGAGTGGGGGTTGCATCGGGCAACCAGCTCGACCCCGACAGCCTGGATGAGGTGGTGGATCGCGCCGCGACCATCGCCCGCGTGCAGCCCGAGAACCCCGACTTCGAGAGCCTTCCTACTCCGGAGATTTGGGAGCGGACCGCTGCCTATTGCGAGTCTACGGCCACCTGCACACCGCAGCGGCGGGCAGAGGCAGTCGCAGCGATCACCGATGCGGCGGCGGCGGCGGGACTGCAAGCCGCCGGCGCGTTCAGCACGGAGACGGTGACGCTGGCGGTGGCCAACTCGCTGGGCACGTGTACCTACCACCCGTTCACCGTCGCCGACCTGCACGCCGTCGCGATGGATGACGGGGCATCGGGCTACGCTACCACGGCGAGCACCGACGTTGACGCGCTCGACGCCGGCAACGTGGCCGCGGAAGCGATAGATCGAGCGGTACGCAGCCGCCACCCCCGCGCCATCGAACCGGGCGAGTACGAGGTCCTGCTGGAACCGCCGGCCGTCGCGGAGCTGCTGGACTACACGGCCTACGCCGGCCTGAGCGGACTCTCCGTCTTGGAGGAGCGCAGTTTCCTGAACGAGCTACAGGGACAGCGGGCGCTCGATCCCAAGCTCTCGATCTGGGACGATGGTCACGACCGCGGCGGAATCCCCATCCCCTTCGACTTCGAGGGGGTACCCAAGCGTCGCGTGCTGTTCGTGGATCGCGGGACTCTCCGCGAGGCGGTCTACGACTCGGTCACGGGGCGGCGCGCCGGTGTGCGCTCTACGGGCCATGCCTTACCGGCGCCCAACACGTATGGCCCTTTGCCCATGCATCTCGTCATGGGCGCCGGGGACCACACGCGCGACGAGATGATCGCCGACATCGAGCGCGGTCTGTGGATCACCCGCTTCTGGTACGTGAACATCGTGCATCCGTTGAGTGTCACGCTGACAGGCACCACCCGCGACGGCACCTTCCTCATCGAGAATGGCGAGGTGGTGGGGCCAGTGCAGAACTTGCGCTTCACCCAGAGCGTCCTCGACGCCCTCAAGGAAGTGCCGATGATCGGCCAGGACCGCCAACTCATCCGCGGCTGGTTCGGTGGTGCCGTCGTACCACCGCTACGGTTGTCCCGCTTCACCTTCAGCGGCGTCAGCGCCGAGAGCAGCACGTGAGCGACGCGAGGATCATCGGCCGGTCTATGTGGCGTGGAACTCTTGGAAGGTGATCTCGTCGGCGTCGGTGTGGAGTAGGTAGTAGCGGAAGGGGTGCTCGCACAAGGCACCGCCGATGAAGTAGGTGACGCCGTTGTGCGTGACCAGCGGATGCCCACGGTGCAGATGCCCACTCAGCGCGAGGATTCGCCGCGGCGACGCTTCTAGGATGGCCCGTATCTCGCCATCGTTCACGTAGTTGTAGCGATAGGCGCTATCGTGGTGCTCCTGCTCCGGGTACAGGACATAGTGCTGGAGCAGGATAGTATGCTCGATGCCTGAGGGCGTGCTACTCAGGAGCTGACGCATCTCTTTCAGCAACTCAGGCTGGCGGGAAGCGCACCGCATCTCGTGATCGAACGTATCGTCGCCGAACGTGATGATCTCGCAGTTGCCACTGCGGAGCACCCGAGGCGGCTGCGGCAGGACCCGATAGAAGACCTCGGGGGCCGGGTCGTGGTTGCCGGGAATGATGACGAACGGTATTCCCGATCCGGTCAGCATCTCCCGCAGCGAAACGAGATCGGCATCGAGCCGTGGGTCAGCGAGCGGCGCATCCACATTGTCACCGGCGACAAGCACAAGCTCCACGCCAGCGTTCCGGAAACGTTGCAGGCAGCGCCGAAACAAGGCGCCGACCCGGCGCAGCTCGCGCTGCGGATTTGGCGAGTCACCGGGCACAGCTTCCCGATAGTGCAGGTCGGTGACAAAGCCGATTCTCACCACGACTTGTCCTCGTGCGCCAGCGGCCGCCGCGCCGGCGACCGCACCCTCTCCCTGGCCCTCCCCCGTGCTGATGCACAGGGGAGGGAAGTACCGTCCCCCTGCGGAGCGGGGGGACCATAGGGGGGCCGGAAATGACGGACGGCCGCTCCAGGCCGGTAGCAACCGGCAACCTCGCGCTACTTGATCTCGACGACGGCGCCGACTGCCTCCAGCTTGCCCTTGGCTTCCTCGGCGTCTTCCTTGCTGAGGGCCTCCTTGACCGGAGTTGGCGCAGCCTCGACGACGGCCTTGGCCTCCTTGAGACCGAGACTGGTCAGCTCGCGGACGACCTTGATGACCGGGACCTTGGTCGGGCCGATCTCTTGCAAGATCACGTCGAATTCGGTCTGCTCTTCTTCCTCCGGCTCCTCGGCGGCCTCAGCCCCGGCGGCCGCCGGCGCCGCGGCGGCCATGGGCACGGCCGCACTCACGCCCCACTTTTCCTGAAGCGCCTTGGAAAGCTCCGCAACCTCAAGTACCGTGAGGTTGCTCAGTTCCTCGATCAGCTGCTCGACCTTCTCGCTAGCCATGGTCTGTTTCCCCTTTCACCGTAACTTCACTGAGCTTCACGACTGAGCGTCCTAACCGCTCTTGCGCCTCCCGTCCTGCCGGCCCCCGGCGCTGTCAGTGCCGGCGGGGCCGAGGCGAGGGCCGTCTGCACACTATGCTTCTGCACCTCCCAGCTGCTCGGCGCGCGCCTCGAATACCCGTACCAGCCCTCCGGCCGCGCCATCCAAGATGCGGACAACCTCCCCGGCCGGCCCCTGCGGGCCGAGCAGCCCGGCAAGCTGCGTGAGCGGGCCAGCGATGGCGCCGACAAGCTCGGCTTGCAGCTGCGCGCGCCCCGGCATGGTGGCCAGCGCCATCACCTCCTCGGTGTTCAGCGGCTGGCCGCCGAGCAGCCCGCCCCGGACGCCGAGGTTCTGATTCCCGCGCATGAAGTCCCGCAGCACCCGCACGGCTGCCCCGAACTCGTCCTGGCAGAAGACGACGGCACTTGGCCCCTCCAAGAACGGTGCCAGCGCGCCGGCCCCCGTCTGCTCGGCGGCGACCTTCATCAGCCTGTTCTTGATCACCCGGTAGGTGGCAGCGGTGTGCTGCAAGTTGTTGCGCAGAGCATTCATCTCCGGCGTGTTCAGGCCACGATAGTCAGTGACGATCATGCACTGCGACGGCTGGATGAGATCGGCCAGGAGCGCCACATTCGCCCGTTTCGCCTCAGTTACCATTCGCTGTCTCCATACTCGCTACTCGTTGTGCGTCACCGCCCCCAGAACGCAAAACGCCTCCGCCAGCATCGCCGGCAGAGGTGCCTCAGTTCGCACACCAACGTGCTGCACGCAAGTTGGTGTTGCTCGCTATGAGGCCTCGGCCGGCCACCCGGCTCAATGCCGGGTGGATTGGTGCGTGGAGCACACCGGCTGTCTTAGGCGCTTCCGTGTTCGTGACGGCCGCAGGTCCTGCGGCCGTCACGGTCTCTCGCTATCTTGGCGCTTGCTCTTGCTCCGGGTCCGCCCGTTTCGCCGTGCTACTCTGCGGTTGTCGCCAACGCGACGGCCGCCCCGACATCCACGCGCACCGCCGGTCCCATCGTCGGAGCGAGCGTGATCGAGCGGACAAACTGACCCTTCGCACCCGATGGACGAGCGGCGTTCACGTTGGCCATCAGGGCGGTCAGGTTGCTCACGAGGTCGTCTTCACTAAAGGATACCTTGCCGACGGGTACGTGCAACAATCCGGTACGATCAGCGCGGAACTCGACCCGCCCGCCCTTGATCTCGCGGATGGCCGATGCGAGGTCGAACGTGACCGTGCCGGTGCGAGGACTAGGCATCAGGCCCCGCGGCCCGAGAATACGGCCCAAGCGTCCGACCTGCCCCATCATATCCGGCGTCGCGACCACGGCATCGAATTCCAGCCAACCATCCTGAATCTGCTTGGCGTACTCCGCACCGCCGACGTAATCGGCGCCGGCTGCCTCGGCTTCAGCCACCTTTTCGCCTTGGGCAAACGCGAGAACGCGCACCGAGCGGCCGGTGCCAGCCGGCAGAGTCACCGTGCTGCGTACCTGCTGCTCGGCTTGGCGCGGGTCAATGCCCAGTCGGATATGGGCTTCTACCGTCCCGTCGAACGTGCTGAACGACACTTTCTTGACCAGTCCGACCGCTTCTTCGAGGGGGTACAACTTGCTGCCGTCAACCAGCTTCGCTGCCTGCTCGTACTTTTTACCGTTCTTGGGCATTACTCACTCCCTACCAGGGTCTTGTGGCCGGCGCTGCTGACATTTCCCGGTCATTCCCGCGAAAGCGGGAATCCAGGGCGGGTGTACCGACCGCGGCACTAGGCGCCTGGATTCCGGCTTCCGCCGGAATGACGAGATGGAGGCGTGGCACCCTAGCCCGACACCTCAATGCCCATGCTGCGGGCCGTTCCGGCGATGATCCGCTTGGCGGCCTCAATGTCCGTCGTGTTCAGATCGGGCATCTTGATCTTGGCCACGGCTTCCAGCTGTGCCGGGGTTATCGTGGCTACCGTCTCTCGACCGGGCGCCTGCGCCCCCTTCTCGATGGCCAGCTCCTTGCGGATCAGCCCGGCCGTCGGCGGCGCCTTCGTCACAAAGCTGAATGAGCGATCTGCGTAGATCGTGATCTCTGCCGGAACGATCATCCCGACCTGATCCGACGTGCGCTCATTGTATTCCTTGAAGAAGGCCATCATGTTGATGCCGTACTGCCCTAGCGCGGACCCCACCGCCGGGGTTGGTCGCGCCTCTCCCGCTTCGATCTGTAGTTTGACGACGGCCTTCACTTTGCGTGCCATTGCGCTACATCCCTCGACTTTGCTTGCTGAGACGGCTGTGCTTCATCACTACGGGCGACTACAGCGGACTGTCGGCCTGTAAGCCCTGTATCAATCCCGACGCCGGACGTTCTCGGAAGAGCAACCCGTATTGGCCGGCCACTGGGTCGCCTAGCTCTTTTCCACCTGGAGGAAGTCAAGCTCGACCGGTGTTTCCCGGCCAAACATCGAAACGAGGACCCGCAGCTTGCCCCGGTCCTGGCTCACCTGATCAACAATGCCGAGGAACTCGGTGAACGGCCCGTCTATGATCTTGACCCGCTCGCCGGTCTCGAAGGTGATCCGCACCTGCGGCGTATCATCCTGCATCGGCTTGAGGATCGAGTCCACCTCCTCCTGCGGGAGTGGCGTTGGCGTGCTCCCGGCGCCCACAAAGCTCGTGACGCCGGGGGTGTGACGCACGACGTGCCACGAGTCGTTCGCCAGGATCATATTGACGAGGACGTAGCCGGGCAGAATCTTGCGCTGCACGGTGCGGCGCTGGCCTTGGCGAATCTCGATCTGCTCCTCCGTGGGCACGACAACCTCGAACACCTTGTCCTCCATAGCCATCGAGTTAATGCGGTGCTCCAAGTTCGTCTTGACCTTGTTCTCGTAGCCTGAGTACGTGTAGAGCACGTACCACTCCCGACCGTCATCAGGCTGCGTCTCGGTGGTGGTCTCTTCAGCCACTTCCGGGGTGACCATCGTCGTACCTCGTTATCCTACGCCGGGCCAATGATGAGCGCCGCAAAACGACTAAAGAGCCAATCCATACCGCCGAGCAGGAAACCCATGACTGCGGACATGGCCACCACCATGAGGGTGAGGTTGCGGACCTGCAATGGCGTGGGCCACGTCACACGCCGCAGCTCCGCTACCGCATTGCGCACTATGCCAAATCGCGGGCGTACTCGCGGCGAGGCCGCCAAGCCACGCAGCGATGGAGACGGGCGGGAGCGGCGCGTTCCACCGCTGCGCGTGCGCTTCGTCTTGGCCATGCGCCGGCGAGCAGCACGTCCTGCCTTCGAGTCGGTAGGCTCCTGCACGGCGGCGTTGCGGCGTCTGACCACCATCTATGCTCTCCTAACCTTGAGACTACTACACTCAGCCTAACCGCACCACCGTAGCTATCGCGTCTCGCGGTGCAGCTGATGAGCGCGGCAGCGACGGCAGTACTTGTTCAGGGCCAGCCGGCCGGTATCGTTGCGGCGATTCTTCGTGGTGGTGTAGTTGCGCTCCCGGCACTGCTCGCACGCGAGCGTGACAACTACGCGATCTCCTCTTCTGGCCATGCGCTCTTCCTCCAATGTTACGCTGCGGTCGTGGCTGCTGGCGTTAGGCCAGCGTGGTGACCACCCCCGCCCCCACCGTCCGGCCCCCCTCCCGGATCGCAAACCGCACCCCCGGCTCGATCGCCACCGGCACCAACAAGTCCACGCCCATCTCCACGTTGTCCCCCGGCATCACCATCTCCGTCCCCGCCGGTAGCTCGATCGCTCCCGTCACGTCCGTCGTCCGAATGTAGAACTGCGGCCGATACCCCGGAAAGAACGGCGTGTGTCGCCCCCCTTCTTCCCGGCTCAACACATACACATTCGCCCGAAACCGCCCCTGTGCCGCAATGCTCCCCGGCGCCGCCAACACCTGCCCCCGCTGCACGTCGTCGCGTTCCACCCCCCGCAGCAGGCAGCCCACGTTGTCCCCCGCTTCTCCCGCGTCCAGAATCTTGCGGAACATCTCCACCCCGGTCACCACCCGCTCCTGCACGGCCTGGCCCATCCCCAGAATCTCAATGCTCTCGCCCACCTGCACCTGGCCGCGCTCGATCCGCCCGGTGGCCACCGTCCCGCGACCCTTGATCCCGAACACGTCTTCTATCGGCATCAAGAACGGCTGGTCCACCGCTCGCTCCGGCGTCGGAATGGCCGTGTCCACCGCGTCCATCAGCTCCTGGATGGAGGCGTAGGCCGGATCATTGGGGTCGTCGCCCGCTTCCAGGGCGGCCAAGGCACTGCCGCGGATCACCGGCACGTCGTCGCCCGGGAAGTCGTACTTGCTCAACTGCTCCCGCACTTCCAGCTCCACCAGCTCCAGCAGCTCTTCGTCATCCATCAGGTCGGTCTTGTTCAGATAGACCACGATGGAAGGCACTTCCACCTGGCGGGCCAGCAGGATGTGCTCGCGGGTCTGCGGCATGGGGCCATCGGGGGCACTGACTACCAGGATGGCGCCATCCATCTGGGCGGCGCCGGTGATCATGTTCTTGATGTAGTCGGCGTGGCCCGGACAGTCCACGTGGGCATAGTGGCGGGCGGTGGTTTCGTACTCGACGTGGGCGATGGCAATGGTGATGCCCCGGGCGCGCTCTTCGGGGGCCTTGTCAATCTCGTCGAAGGGCACAAAGCTGGTGTTGCTGTGGGCGGTGAGGGCCAGATACTTGGTCATGGCCGCGGTCAAGGTGGTCTTGCCGTGATCCACGTGGCCAATGGTGCCCACGTTCACGTGGGGCTTCGTCCGCTCGAACTTCGCCTTCGCCATGATCGCTCCTGCTCTCCTACGTACTTCGTGTCATACTGCCAGCAGTCTCTATGGTATCCCCGCCAGCACGGCCCAACACCGAGGGTACACACCGGCGGCGCCGCAACCTGATCCCTCCGGACGGCAGGTAGGCCAGCGATGGCAACCTATCCAGTGGTGGGGCGGTTGAGAGGGGCCGCGAGGATACCGCACCCTTGAGCCTCGCGCAGCGCAAAGGAGCCCACACCGGGAGTCGAACCCGGGACCTCATTCTTACCAAGAATGCGCTCTACCTCTACTGAGCTATGCGGGCAGAATGGGCCGCAATGAATACCCGAAGCCCAGCTTTCGGAGCCATACCGGGCCAAGGCGCAACTGCCGATTATTCTATCAATGACCTGGAACCAGCGTCAACTTGCCAGAGGGGGGATGCTGGCCCCACCATCGCCCTCCCCCGTTGCGACAGGGGAGGGAACACGTCGGCCCCCCGCCGCCGCGGCGCCACCGCCGCCGTCCCCCTGCCGCAGCGGGGGGGGGGCCAGAGGGGGGCCGACGGCGTGGTGGATTCCGGCGCAAGCCGGAAGGACGCCGCGAAACTTCATGTCCGGCTTGTTAGTCAAAGCTAATGAAGGACGGCAGTGACGGCCAGTGTGCCGGGCACGCAGCAGACAGAGCATGCTCAAGGAGGTTGGAATCATGGCAAGCGGCGATCCGTCCTGGGGAAGCCGGCGGTTGTATCGGAGTCGCCGCGAGCGGATGCTCGCTGGCGTATCGGGTGGACTGGCGGAGTATTTCCACATTGACCCGGTGTTGGTCCGGCTGCTCTTCGTGGTGACGACGATAGTGACTGGCGGTGGCGGGCTACTCGCCTACATCGTGCTCGCCATCGTCGTGCCCGAGGAGCCGCGCGCGATGACCGACGACGTCAGCGGTGATCTCCCCCGCTCGGCAGCGGAAATCCCGCCGGTGCCGCCGGCGTGGACCGACGACCGGCAAGCCGTCCGGCGGCGACAGCGGGCCGCGGGGTTCATCGTGCTCGCCATTGGCGTGATCTTCCTCTTGGCGAACTTCAATGTCTTCGACTGGGACACCTTCTGGCGCTTCTGGCCGCTCCTCCTCGTGCTTGGCGGCGTTATCCTGCTGCTGCGTCGCTCCGGCCCGGGCAAGGGCCTCTTCAAGTAGGAGCTACCGATGAGAACCCTTCTGGACACCAGCGGCCGGCGTCTCGGCTCGATCTTCATCCCTCTGATCCTGATTGGGCTGGGGGTGCTGCTCTTCCTGCAAAATGCCGGGCTGATCCAAGTTTCGATCTGGAGCTTTCTGTGGCGCCTGTGGCCGCTGATCCCGGTGCTGGTCGGCATCGAGCTGCTGCTGGGGCAGCGGTTGCCGCGCGTCGCAATCTTGGTCATGCTGCTCGTCAGTGGTGGTGTCATCACGGCCACCGCGCTGGTTCCCGGCGCACCGGACGATTTTCCGGTGCGCTGGGGCCTGGACAGCACCAAAGGAGCAACTGTCTCCGGCGAGTTCCATCGTATTGAGGAGCCGCTGGCGAACGTGGAGCGCGCTGTGGTCGAGCTGCGCTCCGGCGGGGGTGAGCTGCATCTATCGAGCCTGCCCGCAAGCAGCCCCTTACTCGTCGCCGGGGACCTAACTGCCTCGTCGTGGAGGGTCAGACGCAGACAGGGCGGCGAGCGAGCCGAAATCGAGATTGTCAGCGGTGCGGGCGAGTTTAGCTTCGACAGTGAAGACAATGCCGAGCGCTGGGATCTGCAGCTCAGTCCCGAGATTCCGATTGAGATGGACGTGCAGGCCAGAGCCAGCGAGATCACGCTCGATCTGGCCCAGCTTCAGGTCCCGGAGCTGCAAGTCAAGCTGGGGGCGGCAAAAGCACACCTCCGGCTACCGGCCAGCGGGTACACGTCGGTGACGGTTGAAGCGGGGGCGGCCGAGGTCACCATTGATATTCCGGCGGACACGCCGGCCCGCATCCGCACACGTGGGCTAATGCAGATCGAAATTGACAAGGAAGCCTTCCCCCCAGCCGACTCGTCTGGTGTCTATCAGTCACCGGGCTTTGGCTCATCGCTCGACAACCGGATTGACCTGGAAGTGCAGGGCGGCTTGGCCCACATCGTGGTGAACTCGGTGTCCCTCGTGGGGCAAGATGGGCAGACAGAGAGCGGCGGTGGCGGTTGATAGGTTTTTCGAGGGGAGGGGGGTAGGTACGCCTCTCCACACTGAAACCTGCCCTTGTCAGCCCCCTCCGGTAGCCTCGTCGTCGTCCCCCGCCCCGGCCAGTGGCGGCGGTGCAACGAGGTCATCGAGAGCAACGGCGGGGTCAGGCTCCGGCGGTGCAGGCGGCGGTGCGGCCGGTGCGGGCGCGGGTGTGGGGCGGCGGGCAGCGGGCTGCGGTGGTCGGGAGGGTTCCATGCCGAGGGCGCTGCCCAGCGAGTCGAGTGATGCTCCCGTGAGCCGCGTCGTGCCGGCGGCGCGGCGGCGGCGCCGAGACCGTTCCCCGCTGCGCGACTGCTTGCGGAGATCGCGGATGTACGATTCTGCGACGTGCCAGACGCTCAGGCCTCCAGTTTCTACCGACACACGGGTCTGGCCCGTCGCTTCGCGGATGGCCTTCACCTGTCCGGCTTCGGCCTCGTGTGCGGCCGAGAGGGCAAAGCGGAGCGAGCTTCTGGTCCGCGCGATGACCTTGAGCCGTCGTTGCGTGAAGAAGCGTGCCGCCTCGTCAATGATCTCGTTCGGCGGCTTCAACGATAGAACGTCCTGCAGCATGACCCCTCCTGCTTATCTGCTCCAGCGCTGGCAAGCCCTCATCATACCATGTGTTTCCAGGAGCGCTGAACCGGATCAACGGCCCCGAAAACCGTGCTTCTTTCTCCCGTTGGCGGCTTTTGCCGTCGTTGACTGCCATGTGACTCTACCGATACACTTCGCAGCGGCAGCCGCGAGGCATCCGAACGGTGTTTATGCAGCGTGCGCTCGCTCTGGCCCGACGCGCCAAGGGGCGGACCAGTCCTAATCCGGCCGTCGGTGCCGTCGTGGTGCGTGACAACCGGATCGTTGGCACCGGCTGGACCCAGCCTGCCGGTCAGGATCACGCGGAGGTTATGGCGCTGCGGGCGGCGGGCGCGGCCGCAAGCGGTGCTGCTCTCTACGTCACGTTGGAGCCGTGTCACCTCTGGGGGCGCACACCGCCCTGCACAGACGCCATTCGGGCCGCGGGGATTGCCGAAGTGCATGTCGCAACGCTCGATCCCAACCCCCGCGAATCCGGCCGCGGGGTAGACACGCTCAGGAGCGCCGGCATTCATGTCGCGGTTGGCGAGGAGCAAGAGGGCGCGCGGGCGCTCAATGCCGACTACGCCCGTTTTGTGACGTCGCGGCGCCCCTGGATTGTGGCCAAGTACGCGATGAGTCTCGACGGCAAGATCGCTACGCGCACGGGCGCCTCCCGGTACCTGACGGGCCAGGCGGCCCGTACCGACGTACACCACCTACGCGACGAGGTGGACGCCATTCTGGTGGGCGTCAATACGGTGCTACAGGACAATCCGCTACTCACGACGCGCCTGTCGGCACAGGAGCTAGGCCGGCAGCCGCGCCATCCGTGGCGTCTGGTGCTCGATAGCCAGGCGCGGACGCCACCGGACTCGCGCCTGCTCGATCCAGCACTACCCGGACGTACAACACTCTGCATTACCGCCGCCGCTCCCGCCGCGCGCGTGGCTGCTCTGCGAGCGCAGGGAGCGGACCTCATCACCCTGCCCGGCGCCACGGACGGCCGCCTCGATCTCGCGGCGCTGGCTGCCGAGCTAGGCCGTCGCGGCGTGATGAGCTTGCTCGTCGAGGGCGGCGCCACGGTCCACAGCGCCTTCCTGGCGGCAGGACTGGTGGATTGCGTGACGGTCTACATAGCGCCCCTCCTGATCGGCGGCGCGGACGCCCCGGGGCCGGTCGGCGGCATCGGTGTGTCTCGGCTCAGTGAGGCGATCCGCCCGGCGGCGCTGCACGTTGAGCGCCTGGGAGGCGATGTGAAGCTCACCACGGACCTCACCACTGCTGATTGGCCCGACCTACCGGCGGCGCGGATCGCCTGATGAGGGTTGCCTGAGTATGTTTACCGGTCTTGTCGAGGAAACGGGTATCATCGCGGAGCGCCTGGAGGTCGCCGACGGTCTCCGACTCGTTATACGTGCTAGTCTTGTCCTCGCGGCGCTCCGTCCGGGTGAGAGTATTGCCATCAGCGGCGCCTGCTTGACCGTTGTGGAAAGAGCGCGCGATACCTTCGCCGTGGACTGCTCACCCGAAACGCTGCGCCGCACGACGCTCAGTGAGCTGCGCGTGGGCGGTCAGGTTCACTTGGAGCGCTCCCTTGCCGCGAACGGGCGGCTTGGAGGACACTTTGTACAGGGGCACGTGGACGGGACCGGGCGGGTGCTCTGGCAGCGGCGCGAGGGGGACTCGCTCATCGTCGCGTGTTCGGCGCCGTCCGAGGTCGCCCCGTACCTGGTGCCCAAGGGGTCGGTCACAGTGGATGGCGTCAGCCTGACAATCGTTGATTGCAGCCCGACGCCTGTGCCGGACCCCGAGCCGGTACAGTTCACGGTGGCGCTGATTCCGTATACGCTGGCCGTGACCAGATTTGGCCGGCTGACCACCGGGGACCGCGTCAACCTGGAAGCCGACATCCTCGCAAAGTACGTGGCGAAGGCGCTCGAAGTGCAGCAGACCGGCCAGCCGGTGCCGCAGGATTAGGAACGCAAACCCGTGGCTCCGGCCGGCCACTGGCGCTCGGCGGAGCACCCGGCTGCCCCGGCAGTCTAGGAGAGGTGGAGTGAAGGGCGTGCCGACAGCGACAGTTGCAGAGGCGCTTGCCGACTACCGGCGTGGTCGGATGGTTATTATTGTGGACGATGAGCAGCGGGAGAATGAAGGTGATCTCGCCTTGGCGGCCATGCACGTCACGCCGGGGGCCATCAACTTCATGGCCCGGTATGGCCGCGGTCTCATCTGCACGCCCATGACCGGAGAGCGACTGGACGAGCTACGGATACCGCTCATCGAGCCGGTAAACGCCGGGCATATGCACACCGCGTTTACCCATCCGGTGGACGCTCGCTACGCAACGAGCACGGGCATCTCCACGGCCGACCGGGCCTCGACCATTCGCGCGCTCATTGCGCCCGATAGCCGGCCCGAGGACTTCACGCACCCGGGCCACGTGTTTCCGTTGCGCGTGCGTGCTGGCGGGGTGCTGGTGCGGCCGGGGCAGACGGAAGCATCGGTTGATCTGGCCCGGCTGGCCGGGCTGTACCCGGCGGCGGTGATCTGCGAGATCATGAACGACGACGGGACGATGGCCCGGATGCCCGATCTGGAGGTCTTCGCCGCCAAGCACGGCTTGAAGATTCTCACCATCGCCGACCTCATCACGCACTTGCAGGACGACGGCTCGCGTAGCGACGGCTACGCCCACAACGGTCTTTCCCATCGCAACGGACTGTCAACGTGTAAGCAGCTGATGCAGCACCAGTTACGATGACTGCAAAGAGGGACGACGTGCCGACGGCGACGGTTGAAGAGGCTCTTGCCGACTACCGGCGTGGCCGGATGGTCATCATCGTGGATGATGAGCAGCGGGAGAATGAAGGCGATCTCGCCCTGGCGGCCGAGCATGTCACGCCGGAGGCCATCAACTTCATGGCCATGTATGGCCGTGGCCTCATCTGTCTGACGATGACCGGCGAGCGCCTCGACGAGCTCAAGCTGTCACCAATGGCGCAGGTGAACACCTCGCGCATGGGCACGGCGTTTACTACCTCGATTGACGCTCGGAAAGGGACGACTACCGGCATCTCCGCCGCTGACCGTGCCACCACCGTGCGTGCTGCGCTCGATCCGCACACGGAACCGGACGACTTGGCTCGGCCCGGTCATGTGTTCCCGTTGCGCGTGCGCGACGGCGGAGTGCTGGTGCGACCGGGGCAGACCGAGGCATCGGTTGATCTGGCGCGGCTGGCCGGGCTGTACCCGGCGGCGGTGATCTGCGAGATCATGAACGATGACGGGACGATGGCTCGGATGCCCGATCTGGAGGTCTTTGCTGCCAAGCACGGCTTGAAGATTCTCACCATCGCCGACCTCATCACGCACCGCCGCCAACACGAGCTTACGGTCCGCCGCGTGGCGACCACGCCGATGCCCACGGAGCACGGCGAGTTCACCGCCCATGCCTATGAAGACATCACGCGGGGCGAGGAGCACATCGCGCTCGTCAAGGGGGACATTGATAGCCCGGACGAGCCGGTGCTCGTCCGGGTCCACTCCCGCTGCCTCACCGGAGATTCCTTCCACTCGCTCCGTTGCGACTGCGGTCAGGAGCTACGCTGGTGTATGGAGCGGGTCGAGAAAGAAGGGCGCGGTGTGGTCCTCTATATGGACCAGGAGGGCCGTGGCATCGGGCTACACAACAAGATGCGGGCCTACGAGCTGCAAGACCGTGGTCTCGACACCATTGAGGCCAACGAGCGCTTGGGGTTCCCGATGGACCTGCGCGAGTACGGCATCGGGGTGCAAATCCTCGCCGACTTGGGCGTGCGTCGCATGCGGCTGCTGACGAACAACCCCAAGAAGCTGGCCGGCCTCGGCAGCTTCGGCCTGGAGATCGTGGAGCAAATCCCCATTCCGGTGCAAAGCAATCCGCACAACGAGCGCTACCTGCGTACCAAGCGCGACAAGATGGGGCACCTGCTCGAAGTCTGAGCGAGCACCGCTTGCTCCGGGGTGAAGGGATGTGTGCCTCGCCCCACCAGGGAAGGGGCGGGGGGAGTCCTACCCCGTGCTACACTGAAGCGGACCGCGCGACCGGTGCGCTGATGCAGGAGAGCAACCATGGTGACGACTCCGCTTCCACTTCCGCCAGCGCCAGCCGTAGCGGAAGTCTCCTATCCCGAATCGGATGGCCAACCCGTGGCTGAAACCGATGTCCACCGCAACCTGATGTTCGAGCTGATTGGCATGCTCCAGGCGTTCTTCCGCGACGATCCGCACGTCTATATCAGTGGCAATCTGTTCTTCTACTACCAGGAAGGCGATCCGCAGCGGGTGGTCGCGCCCGACGTGTTTGTGGTCCCGGGCATTCCCAACCGCACGCGGCGCAGCTACAAGCTGTGGGAGGAAGGCGTGTCCCCGGCGGTGGTCTTTGAGTTGACCTCGCGCAGCACTCGGGGTGAAGACCTCCGCACCAAGTACGACCTCTACGAGCGGCTCGGCGTGACGGAGTACTTCCTGTTCGACCCTCTCGGCGAATATCTGCGGCCGCCGTGCCGCGGCTACCGCTTGCACCAGGGCCGTTACCGGCCGCTGCCGCCGGCGGAGGATGGAGCACTGTGGAGTGCCGCGCTGGGGCTGGCGCTGCACGTGCGTGGCGCGCACCTGCGGCTGTACGACCCGGAGGGCCAGCGATGGCTCCCGACGCCGCAGGAAGAGGCGGCGGCGCGGCGCGCGGCGGAGGAGCGGGCGCGGGTAGCGGAGGAGCGGGCCAGCGTCGAGGCCGATGGACGGCGCGCGGCAGAGGAGCGGGCGCTGATGGCGGAAGAGCGGGCCACTGTCGAGGCTGGTGCGCGACAGGTGGCCGAGTCTCGGATCGCGGCTGCCGAGGCGGAGGTGACCCGGCTGCGGGCGCTGCTCAGTAACCGCGGCCAGTCCTCGTGAGGGGCCGCGGCGGTCTCCCCCCGGCTCCCTGACAAGGGCTGGCATTTCGTGAGGCGTCTCCCCCTCCACACCGTCGGGGCGTCCTGGATGGTGCCTGGGACGCGATCAAGCGTGCCCCGACACACAAATCCACCTCCTGG
This sequence comes from Chloroflexota bacterium, assembly GCA_965238265.1. GTDB lineage: Bacteria > Chloroflexota > UBA11872 > UBA12225 > JAJDUF01 > JAJDUF01. Next base: position 1,892,615 of record OZ250185.1, read on the forward strand.
CCCCCCCGCCGCCGTGAGGGACCAGACGGGGTCCGGGAAACGCAAAGGAGCCGCGCCGCACGCTGCGGAGTGGTAGCATTGGCTACGCAGAGACCGCCAGCGGTCAGCGTGAGGGAGGCCACCGATGGGGCAGACGTGGGAAGGCTCGGTTGTCGGCCAGGGGTTGCGCGTCGGTATCGTCGCTGCCCGCTTCAACGAGTTCATCACCAAGGAATTACTCAGCGGTGCAATTGGAACCCTCCGGCGGCACGGCGTAGCAGACGAAGCCATTGACGTGGCGCGCGTTCCCGGCTCGCTGGAGCTGCCGGTCATCGCCAAGCGGCTCGCGGCCTCCGGTCAGTACGACGTGATTCTCTGCCTCGGCACGGTCATTCGAGGCTCGACGCCGCACTTCGAGTACGTCGCAGCGCAGTCCGCCGCCGGCATTGCGCGGGCTGCGCTCGATACGGATGTGCCGGTGATCTTTGGCGTCATCACTACGGACACAATCGAGCAGGCGATAGACCGCGCCGGTGTCAAGGAGGGCAACAAAGGCGCCGAGGCTGCGGTTGCCGCCATCGAGATGGCTACCCTCGGCCAGGAAATCAACGCGGCGCTGGGATCGTCTACACCTCCGGCCCTAGTACGGGCAGAGGCAAGCTAGGCCGGGCGCTGACGGCTGATTGCTGGCCCGAAGACTAATGTGGAGAGGAGGCCGCTGGTGCCCTTGGCCTCGCTCCATAGCACCCACCTCTCCCCAGCCGACCCACGACGCCCGGAGGGCCGCGTTTGGCGCGGCAGGCTCACCGACGGGCGCGAGGTCGCGGTCAAGCTGGCCGCCTGCTCCGACCAACCCCAGGCAGCAGCCACCGCTCCGGATCGGCTGGCGTTAGAGGCGCAAGTTCTGGCGCAGCTGCGGCCACGCGGCGCCCCGGTGCCGGAGTTGATTGCAGCCGAGCCGGGTGTCCTGGTCACCAAATGGTGTGCAGGAGCCACGCTCGACGATTGGAGCCAGCGCCTCGCTGCTGCAGCACGACGAGCGCCGGTCGCGGCCGCCGGGCGGGGATTACTCCGGCTCGAAGCGGCTTTCGGACAGCTCCCGGGCGCGGCCGCGGCGGTCGAGCGGCGGCGGCCGGCTTGGTTGGCGGCACGCAGACAGGGGTACCGCGCCGCATGTGAGGTGGCGCAGCGGCTCAGGGGCCAGCAGACGGCGCCACGAACTGCGGACGAGTGGGAGGCGCTCTGGGCGGTCGTAGCGGCGAGCCAACTCACGCTCGGCCCACTTGACGTAAATGCCCGCAACGTCCTGCTGAACCACGAGGCCTCACCGGGCCGCTGGCAGGCGACCTTCCTCGACATGGGCGCCATCGGCCCGGACAGCCCGGCGCGGCGACTCGTCCACTACACGTTCGCCCTCGGCGCCTGGCAACCGGCCGGTCGGTTTGTACGGGGCCTCACGCCGGCGGTCGCACAGCGCTGGGCGGGCGCGGCTGCGGCACAATGGCCCGGTGAGCCGGACATGCACCTGCGGCAGCTCGATGCCTACGCTTTGCTCGCGGAGTTGCTGCTCTTGGAGCAGGTCCAGGCCGCGCTGGCCGGCAAGCAACCGGGCCTCGCCGCCGCCTGGGCTGCCCCGGCCGAGCGCCGGCGACAGGTGGCCCGGATCGTGCGCCGACCGCTGGCCACCCATGGGCCGGCGCATACGATCCGCCGTGTGCTTGCCGAGAGCGACCGGCTATACTCTTCGCGTAGACAACCTGATACTGGCTGAGGTGAGGTGAACTATGGCTGTGAATGTGTCCGAGGCCGCGCCTGTGTCCGAATGGAAGCCACGCTCGCGCTCACTCGTGATCGGGGGGCTGCCGTGGCTGGCGCGCATGACTGATAAAGCCCGCGCCAAAGTCGAGGGAACCATCGGCGACTACATTTATCCCTGTCCTCTGGACCAGCGCGTGCTGGCCGAGTTGGGATTGAGCGCCGACGAGTTCGCAGCCATCGTAACCGAGCACGATACGGATACGGCGGTTGTCGGCGCGGTGAAGGACCGCCTCGCTCGCTAGGGCAGTGCCTCACCCCCGGCGCCCTCTCCCCTGGGAGAGGGCGCCGGTGAGGGCCTCTGACTGGGGTAGGTAACAGTAGGGGCGTCATTTATGACGCCCAGGGCGCGATCAATTGCGCGCCTACTCCGGGTAGTCCTGCCAATAGGGTCGCGGCACGACGTCGGGATGGGGGTTGCCTATCGGCCCCGGCGGCACGACAAACGGGCCGGGTGTCCGCTTGATGGTCGTCCAGATGTGCCGCAGGCCAAGCGAGTGTGCCGTGCGTGTGGACGGGATGTTGAACGCCCCGGTCGTGTAGACCACGAGCGGAGCGTGGCTCAGGACCCATTCCGCAGCCGCCGACACCACCGCTCGCCCCTGGCCGCGACCCTGCGCGGCCGGCAAGACATCTACGCCGATCTCCCAGAGCGTGTCCGGGTTCTGCCAGACCGTCGCCAGCGCCGTCACTTTTCCAGTCTCCCGGACGGCAAAGCCGCGACTGGCGCTGTCCGTCGAGCAGTGCCAGTAGATTGCCGGATCGAGGCCGCGCAGGGTGCCCTCCTCCAGCTCCTCGACATGCGCGGACGGCGCCGGCGTCAGGGCTTGGCGGTCGGCCAGGAAGTACCAGACCGGCCCGAAGACGCTCACCCCATCGGACAAAGTGGTTCGCGCCAGCTCGAAGACGCCGAAGATCGAAAAGAGCTGCTCCAGCGTGAGCGTCGCCGCGAGGTGGTGCCAGGCATCGCGCCACTGCGACTCGGCCAGCAAGAGGCCGCCCCCGTCGGTCCGTACCGCTAAGGGGCCGGCCGGCTGCTTCGCCGGCACGACCTCCAGCCCGGCCGCCGGCAAGGCGCTCACGGGGTAGCCCCACGTGTCGAGTAATATCGGCTCGACTTGAGCCAAGATGCGGTCGCGCATTGCGTTGATCGTCATCGTTCTGCTCCTGTCCTCAGTGCTCAGTGGTCAGCGTCGCCAGTCGCGCAGCCGACGCATCAGGTCGGCCACGGTTGGCCCGTCTCGCTCACGAGCATAGACGTTATGAAGCTCCCACGGGTCAGTGGTGAGGTGGTATAGCTCATTGATCTCGCGTCCGGGCGTATAGACCAGCTTCCACTCATCGGTACGGATCATTGACGTTAGCTCCACCTGGCGGCCGGAGGCCGGCGGTCCGAACGGGAGATTGTTGCCGCGCACAGGGTCGTTGGCCAGCCGCGGAGACTGCGCGCCGACCTGGGCAAAGGCGGTATCGAAGCCAGCATCGTCAGCATCGCCATCCCACGCGCGCCGCCAGGACCGACCTTGTACGCGCTCCGGTACCGCCACACCGGCTAGCTCCAGCAGCGTGGGCAGCAGGTCCACGGACTGTGTGAGGCCGTCGAGGACGCGGCCCTGGGGCACGAGGTCATCCGGACCGACCAGCAGCAACGGCACGCGGACCAGGCAGTCGTAGAGGGTACAGCTCTTGCCGAACATCCGATGCTCGCCGGCGTAGTCGCCGTGATCCGCCGTGTAGACGAGCACGGTGTTGTCGGCGAGGCCGTGACGCTCCAGATAGTCAACGACGCGGCCCACCTGCGCGTCGAGATGCGACACCATGCCGTAGTAATAGGCGAGCGCCGCGCGGATTTCGGCCTCCGGCGCGTCGAACGTCCCCATGTCTTGGGCAGTCTGAAGCTGCGCCGGTGGCTTCTCTGCAAAGCCTGTCTCCTGAGGCGGTAGGGTCAGCGCGTTGCGGTCGTACATTGTGTCGCAGGGAGCCGGCGCAAAGTACGGCGGGTGCGGATCAATCCAGGCGATCTGCAAAAAGAACGGCCGGCTGCGGTCGGCTTGGTCCAGGAACTGCAAGCCTAGCTCGGTCATCCGGCCGTTGAGGTCTTCATCAGGTGGATGCGCCGTCGTGGCGACCATATGCTGCACGCGCCGCGGCTGCGACTGGGCGACAACGGTGCGCTCGCGCCACAGTGCGCCCAAGATGCCATCGCTCATGTCGTAGGCATACTCGAACCCGCGGTCTCCACCGGAGGTCTTGTGAAAATGCCCGACCGTTCCGGTCTGATAGCCGGCGTCGTGGAGTAGCTCGGCCAAGACCCGCTCGTCGGCTGGCATTGGCCCACTGTTGCTGTATACGCCGTGCGCGTGGGGATAGCGCCCGGTCATGATCGTGGCACGGGAAGGAAAGCAGAGCGGGTGCTGGACAAAGTAGTGCTGTGCCAGCAGGCCGCGCGCGGCGAGCGCGTCAAGGACCGGCGTGCGTACATCGCGGTTGCCGTACAAGCCCAGGCTGGTCGCCTTCTGCTGATCGGCCATCAGCAAGACGATATTCGGCGCCGGCATATCTTCCTCCGCACCTAGTCCACGAGGTCGCTATCGGGTCGTCCGCTCGGAAGCCCCCGGCTCAGACCCGTTCGGCAACAAGACGACGGTAGCACGGCGCTCATGTGGGGGCAAGTGTGGAGAGGCGTACCTACCCCCAACCCCCTCCCTGACAGGGGTAAGTTTTTGGTGTAGGGGTGCGATTCATCGTGCCCAGGCGCTCGTCATTCCGGCGGAAGCCGGAATCCAGGGCCATTCGTGCCCCCCGGTCGGTCTGGATTGCGGCGCAAGCCGCAATGACGGGGGCCGGGGGGTAGGTGCGTAGCTCCACACGAAAACCCACCCTTGTCAGCCGTCTACTCTGTGCGCTCTGTGTGCTCTGTGGCCAAAAGAGTCGGGAATGACGGGCGAGACGGCGGGAGATGCTAAGGTGTTGCCGGTAGGATTGCGCGGCTGGTCCAATATAGGAACCTCACCGCATACTGAGCGAGACATGAAGCAATCAGCCCCGCTGCCCTGGCCCGGCGGCTGTGCCAGCGCTGTGTCGCTGACCTTCGACGACGGCCATCCTTCGCACCTCGACTGTGTGGTGCCGTTGCTGGCCGAGTTCGGGCTGCACGCCACGTTCTACGTCAATCCTCGTGGCGACACCGAGGCTGAATGGCGTACCCGGCTCTTGCCCTGGTGGGCCGTGCAAGCGGCCGGCCACGAAGTCGGCAACCACTCACTCAGCCACACGTGCTCACGCGCGTTGGGCACCAAGGCTGATCGGGGTCGCCAGGTGCTCGAACAGTGGAGTCTGGCCGATGTCGAAGCCGACGTGCTGGAGGCCGAGCGGCGGCTCCAGGCTGTCCTGCCGCTCCCACCGGGGCAGCGGCGGAGCTTCTGCTACCCCTGCTACCACGAGCATGTTGGGGAGGGTCCCACACGCCGGAGCTATGTCCCGGTGATCGCGCGGCACTTCATCGCCGGCCGGGGTCTGGGTGAGTTTCCGGGGAACCACCCGGCCACCTGCGACCTGCACTATCTCTGGTCGTGGCCCGTCGAGCTGGTGTGCGTAGACCGGATCCGGCAGCAGGTGGTGGAACCGCGCCTGCCCGGTGCCTGGGTGATCCTCACGATGCATGGGATTGGCACCTGGCGGCGTCACCATACGGAGGCGGACCTACGCCAGCTCTGCTCGTTCCTACAGGAGCAGCGAGAACGTCTGTGGATGGCGCCGGTCGCGACGGTGGCCCGGCGGGTAGTCGCGTGGCGAGCGCAGCGCAGCGACCGCGTGTAGGAGCGTCCCTCGAAAGCGCCGCCGAACGCTGCGCTCGCAGCCCGGAAAAGGGGCGCTTCCGTCGCCGGAGCCTGGAGGACAAGGAGACCACTATGTCCGCTCAATTGGCCGTGAATGGCGGCGATCCGGCCGTACAGTCGCCGCTGGGTAAGCCCTGGCCCATCTTTGGAGAGCTGGAGGAGCGCCTGCTGCACGAAGTCCTGACCAGCGGCCTTTGGTGGCGCGGAGGCTACGAAGGCGATAGCGCTTCCAAGGTTGGCCGGTTTGAGGCCGCTTTCGCGCGGTTCCAGGATGCGGAGCACGCCGTCGCGGTCACGAATGGCACGGCAGCGCTGGAGTGTGCGCTTAAAGCCGTCGGCATCGGGGCCGGCGACGAGGTGTTGGTGCCGGCGGCCACCTTTGTCGCTTCGGCTACGGCGGTGCTGCTGGTCAATGCGCTGCCCATTATCGTGGATGTGGACCCGCGCAACTACACCGTTGATCCGCAGGCCGCCGCCGCCGCCATCACTCCCCGCACCCGGGCCATCGTCGCAGTGGACTACGGCGGTATGCCCTGCGACATGGATGCCCTCAATGCACTCGGCCGCCGGCACGACCTCGTTATCGTCTCCGACTGCGCCCACTCGCACGGCTCGCAGTGGCAGGGCGTCGGCACCGGCGCACTCGGAGACGTTGGGGCCTTCAGCTTCCAGATGGGGAAGACGCTCACCACCGGCGAGGGCGGCATGGTGCTCACGAATAGCGCCGCGCTGGCGGAGCGCGCCTATTCCTACCACCACATCGGTCGCATTCGCGGCCGCCGGTTCGATGAGTACCACGTGCCGGCCACCAATCTCCGCATGACGGAATGGCAAGGGGCAATGGGCCTCGCCCAACTGACTCGCCTCGCAGCGCAGACGGAGGTCCGCGAGCGGAACGCGACCTATCTGGCCAGCCGCCTGGCGGAAATCCCGGGAGTGGCGCCGCTTTGGAGAGACCCGCGGGTGACACGCTGGGGCTTTTACTTCTGGCACTTCAAGTTTCTGCCCGAGCGCTGGAACGGCGTCACCTGCGCTCAGTTCCGACAGGCGCTCAACGCTGAAGGCGTGCCCTGTGGCACCGGCCATACCCAGCCCTTGTACCAGCACCCGCTGTTTGCCGAGTGGATGGCGCAGGGGAGCACTCGCCATCCACTCGCGCCCCCGGCCTCGGCAAAGGGTGTAGACTACACGCAGCTGGTGTGCCCGGAAGCCGAGCGTATCTACGCCACCGAAGCGTGTTCGTTGCAGCACCGCGTCTTTCTCGGGCCACGCAGCGACATGGACCGCATCTTCGCAGCTATCGGCAAGCTGTGGACGAACCAAGACGAGCTGCATCGGGTAGAGTCCTGAGGGGTGTCGCGACCCGGGCCACGCTGCCATCCGGTCTCCCTACGAAAACCTGCCCGGGTGAGGGTGCGCCATCCCCGTGCGAGAGGGCAGTGGCGAAAGCGAGGGCCGGTGGTCACGGCGTAACTCCCGGGAGCTACTTGGAACGCCGAGTGAAGGAGCGCTCCATGATTGCGGTTGAGCCGCGGTTGGCTGTGGCGGAATCACTGCGGCTGTGGGACGAAGCCGTTGAGCTGATCCCTGGAGGCTCGCAGACCAACAGCAAGCGGCCGGTGAACTACGCCTTCGGACAGTATCCCATCTACGCCGCCCGCGCCAAAGGCGCCCGCATCTGGGATGTGGATGGGAACGAGTACCTCGATTACGTCAACGGCCTCGGTCCGATTACGCTCGGCTACGACTACCCGGCGGTCACGGCGGCTATTCGCGACCAGCTGGACCGCGGCACCATCTCCGGGTTGCTCTGGCCGGCCGAGGTAACGGCAGCCCGCGCCCTCACGCAGGTCATCCCGTGCGCCGAGCAAGTGCGGTTTTTCAAAGGTGGTGGCGAGGCCACGGCGGCGGCCGCCCGTATCGTCCGCGGCGCCACCGGCCGGCACATCATCCTCAACTGCGGCTACCGCGGCTGGCCCGATACGTGGTCGGCTGGCCACGACGATGCGGTGCCGCCGCCCTTGAGCGACTATGTGCTGTCGTTTCCCTTCGGCGATGCCGGCGCAGTCGAGCGTCTGCTGGCGCAGCATCGCGGCGCAGTGGCCGCCGTCTTCTTGGGGATGCCGTATGAGGAGGAGGCCGCGGCCGGCTACCTCGCGGCCGTGCGCGACCTGGCCCACGCGCATGGCGCGCTGCTGGTCTACGACGAGATCGTCACCGGGTTCCGCCTGGCAACGGGCGGTGCCCAGGAGTACTACGGGGTCATCCCGGACTTGGCCGTGTTTGCCAAAGGCATGGCGAATGGGATGCCGCTCGCCGCGGTTGTCGGTCGCCGCGACGTGATGGAGGTTGCCGAGCGGCTGCTCATCAGCATCACCTTTGGGGGCGAGGCGCTATCGCTCGCGGCGTGTACCGCCGTAGTGCGCGAGTATCGAGAGCGGGACGTGGTGGGGCACTTGTGGCGGACCGGCCGCCAGCTGATGGCGGGCTTGAACGACGCGGCTGACGAGATCGGCGTGCCTTTCCGCAGCAGCGGCTATGCCTCGATGGCGGCGATGCGCCTCGATGTCCCGCGCGAATGCCAGGACGAGGCGTGGTTTATGCTGCTCGCCGAGTGTGCCCGGCGCGGAGTCCTGCTGCGGCGCGGCGGCCTGAACAACGTGACGCTCGCGCACACCGCGGACGACATCGCCGAGACTATCGCCGTGTGCCGCGAAGCGTTCAAGGCACTACACACAGCGGGCTTCCGCGGCGCGGGGGCCGCAGCGGACGGGAGGCAGCGTGTGGGCAGCCAGCAAGTGAGTATCGGGGCCGGTGGCAGCCGTTAGCGATCAGCTTTCAGCCGTCAGCCGGGGGCGCGATGACTCCCCTTCCCTGTCAGGGAAGGGGCCGGGGGTTAGGTCCAACCCGCCTCCCGTCGAAAAACCTACCCTCATCACGCCGGTACCCCGGCATGGCCCCTCGCATAGCGGCGGCGTGTATACGTGTATAATGGCGGACGCCTAACCACAACTACCAGAGAGAGGATCAACTCTGATGAGTGACACGACCGTGACCTTTGAGCGCATCAGTGAAGTCATTGCTGCCACGCTCAAGGTTGATGCCGGGCAGATTACCGAGGACACCTCGTTCGTGGACGACCTCAAAGCGGACTCGCTGGACCTCGTCGAGCTGATTATGGCCTTCGAGGACGAGTACGGCGTCGAGATCCCGGACGAAGACTCTCAGGCCATTCGCACAGTCGGGAATGCTGTGGAGTACGTGCAGAAGCGGCTCAACTCCTAGTTCTAGCGCCGGTGACCTGGCCCGATTGCTCCGCAAGGTGGGTATCTAGTCGGGTGAGCCGGGCGCGGGTCCGCTTGAGGCGGCGCTGATAGCGATCTTGGAGCTGCTGCATCGCGCTCATGCGCTCCCGCACGAAGCCGACTTGCGCTTCGATAATCCCCATCGCCTTTTCCAGGCTGGCCCGTTTAGCCACCAGGTCGTCGGTTGACCGCCGCTCCGCGCGCAATTGCTGGAGCAATTCCTCGGCCTCCACGATCTCCTTGATGAGCGAAAGGGGCACACCAAGCAAGCGCTTAAGCTCGACGATCCGCTCCAAGCGATGCACGTCAGTATCCGAGTACAGGCGAAAGCCGCCTTCCATCCGGCCGGAGGGATCGAGCAATCCGATTGATTCGTAGTAGCGGAGGGTACGCTGAGTCACCCCCATCCGGTCGGCAAGCTCGCCGATTTGCATGAAGCCGCGGTCGGAATCCGACGGTGGGGACTGGCGTTCTTTTTTCGACTTCACCCGATACTTCCTTCGGCACGCCTCACCATCCTATGCTCCACTGCGCGGCCAGTCAAGCGCACCGCCGACCGCAGTCGGTGGCGACCGGCTCCACCTAAGCGCGGGTGCGAGCGCCCGTGCGGATTGCCGCGCCAGGATGTGAAAGCTACACTAGCCTGGATTATTCACCGGGGCAGCGCCCTTTATGGGGACCTCATGCAGACCGGGGTAGGGCATCTAGCGTCGGGCTGCTGTGCCGCAGGTGGGCAGGCTACGAGGGGTGGGGAAGGTCCGTGCGGGTCCTGAAGGTTTCGTCGCAGTCGAAGCCCAGCGCGGTGGCCGGCGCAATCGCCGGGGTCATCCGCGATACCGGCCGCGCCGAGGTGCAAGCCATCGGCGCCGGAGCCATCAACCAGGCGATCAAGGCCATAGCCATCGCCCGCGGGTACCTGGCGCCGGCCGGCATGGACATCGTCTGCGTGCCGGCATTTGTGGAAGTGCGCGTCAATAACGAAGAACGGACGGCAATGAAGCTGATCGTAGAGCCACGATGAATACCAACCGCGCATCCGTGCAAATTGACGAGCGTGCTGCGGCGGCGGCAGCCGCAGTCTCGGAGGTTGACCTCCACCTGCACACGACGGCCTCCGATGGCCTCCTCACGCCTCGTGCTCTCGTCCAGGCCGCCGCCGCCAGCGGCCTACGCACCATCGCCATCACCGACCACGATACAACCGACGGTGTAGCTGAAGCGACGGCCGCCGCGGCCGAGCTTGGCTCCTTGACGGTGATCCCCGGTGTCGAGCTGAGTGCGGCCCCGGACCCGGTGGAGTGCCATATGCTCGGCTACTTCGTGGACATCACCGCGCCGGGCCTGGTCAGTCGGCTGCGCGAGCTGCGGCTGGGGCGCACCGACCGCGGCCGCGCGATGGTCGAGCGGCTGGCAACGCTCGGCTTGCCGCTGCGCTGGGAGCGGGTCGAGCAGCTCGCCGGCGGGTCAGTCGGCCGGCCCCACATCGCGCGGGCGATGGTCGAACAGGGTTACGTCGAAACGGTTGCGGCGGCCTTTGACCAGTACATTGGTAGCGGCAGGCCGGCATACGTGGACCGTCCGACCCTGACCCCAACGGAATCAGTCGAGCTGATCCACGGGGCCGGTGGCGTCGCCGTCGTGGCCCATCCGTTCTCGCCGGTGCTCCCCGGCCTTGATGCCTTCTTACGCCGGCTCGCCGCCGTCGGCCTCGACGGTCTCGAAGTCTACTACGGCGACTATACGCCGGAGCGGGTCGCCCAGCTACGCCAGGTGGCCCGGCGGCACGGCCTCGTCGCTACGGGCGGGAGCGACTTCCACGGCCAAGAGGTCTTGCCGCAGTACGTCCTAGGCGGGACCAGCGTGCCCGCCTCGGTCGTAGCGGCGCTGCGGGAGGCGCGTGTACGGCGGCACGGCGCCTCAGCGTCGTAGGGACGCGATGAAGCGCGCCCAGGCGCTCGTCATTGCGGCGCAAGCCGCAATCCGGCAGATGGGGCCTGGACTGCGGCTGCCGCCGGAACGACGGTCGGGAACCACTGACCACTAGCCACTGACCACTGACCACTGATCGAGCCACAGGCGACCCACTTGCCCCGCTAGCTCAACCGGCGTGCCGCTGTTATCTAGGAGGACGACCGGGCGCGGCGGCGGCTCCTGCAGAAATAGGCGGGCCTTCCCCTCCCACGGCTGCTGGGCTGCCAAGCGGGCGGCGATGGCGGCAGCATCGAGGCCGCGGGCTTGCAGCCGGCGCCGCTGGGCGGCTGTGGGTGCGGTGACAATCCATAGCTCGTCCACCAGGCGCCCGGCGCCGGACTCGACGAGCTTTACGGCATCCAGCACGGCTACGGCGCGCCGCTTGCGCTGTGCCTGCGCCAACCGCTGCTCTTGCTCGGCGAGCACGTAGGGGTAGACGAGCGTCTCGAGGTCCGCGAGTGCCGCCGGGTCGGAGAAGACCGTGCGGCCCAGCGCCGCCCGATCCAGCGTGCCATCGGGAGCGAGCACGGCGGGGCTGAAGCGCTCGACGATCCGGGCCACGAGCGCGCAGTTGTGGGCGTACAGCGTGTGAACAACCTGATCGCCGTCAATGACGGCAGCGCCCTTCGCGGCGAGCAGACTCGCCACGGTGCTCTTGCCGACGGCTATCGCTCCAGTCAGGCCAACGACATACATCGGCCTATTGTACGCCTACCCCGCCGGCCGTGGCCGTCACGCCAGGAAGCGTCGCGCGTTGCCGCGGCAGAGCTGGGCCTTCACCGCGTCGGGCAGGTCGGCGTATTGGAGCGCCAGCAGCGGTGACTCTGCGATGGTCAGCGGCAGGTTGGTGCCGAATACCAGCCGGTCGGCGCCGACGCTTTCCACCAGCAACGCGCACTCGTCGAGCGGTCCCTGCACGAGCGAGAGGTCGAAGACGACCTTTAGCGGCTGATGGGCCGCCAGCTCACGCCACAGGCTCCGAATCAATTCGGTCCGCAGCCCGGCAACGATCCAGCGCAGGGCGGGGAACGCGGCGATGGCGCTCGCCAGCGTCGCGTTGCCGACGGGCGGCACCTGCACCAGCCAGTGTTGAGTGCGGGGGTCCTCCAGCGCCGTGGCGACCCGCACCGGCAAGCCGGCGTCCTGCGCGCGGTCGAGCAGCGCGGCAGCGGCGCTGCCGGCCAGGTCGTAGGCATGGTAGTTCGGATGCAGATGGATGCCTCCCGTGCCCGGCGCCAGCCCCAGCTCCTCCTGGCAGAGCCGCAGATCGTCCTCCCAGCCGGGGAAGGCGGGATTGCCGGTATAGAAGGGCACGAAACGGTCGGCGTGTGGCGCGATCAAGGCCGCCAGCTCGCGGTTGCCGACGAGGCAGTCCTTGAGGAAGACGTTTTCCAGGCGGGACACGGCGGCGCGCTCGATTCCGAGCCGATCCATGCGGGCGAGCAGGCGGTCTACGGTGGTGCAGGGATAGCGGCGAAACGGCCACTCCCCGAGGTAGCAGTTCAGGTCAACGAGCGGGGGTAGCGTGTGGCTGGTTATGCTCATGCGCCGTGATCCTCGCGCTGGGCCAGGAGGCGCGCCATGTTGCCGTACAAAATCTTCTCTTTGTCGGCGTCGCTCAATGCTGCGCCCAGCACCTTGGCTAGCTGCGAGGTCAGGGCGCGCCCGGGGAGGTCCGAGCCAAAGACCACCCGGTCGGCGCCCACGGCGTTGACCAACGCTTCAACGCTGCCATCCACCGCGTCGGTGCCGGCGAGATCGCAGTAGATGTTGTCCACGCCGCGCGCGGCCTTGGCGCCGTACACGAAATCGCCGCCCGAGTGGTACATCACCATCATCGCGTCGGGATGACGTTGCGCCAGCTCGCGGAACATCATGGGCGTCGACTCTGCCGGTTGGTTGCCCATCGTCTTGACCCAGGTATGCTGGCAGACCGGCACGCGGCGGGCAGCGCACCAGGCGACGAGCGGGTCCAGCTCCGGCTGGTCGCAGGGCAGCGCGACGTGGAGCTTCAGCCCGACGAAACCGCGCCGGCCGATCCACTCCTCCATCTCGGCGAGCGACGCCGCGGTATGCTGTGGGTTCACAAAGCACAGGCCCAGCGCCCGCCCACGGCTCCGCTCGACGATCTGCCGGTTCTCGGCATTCGCAGCGTGCAGATAGGCAGCATCGGGGAACGAGTCGCTGGGCTGGCCGGACGGCCGCAAGCAGCTCGTCAGGTAGGTAACGTCGAGCTTCTCCGCCCAGTCGAGGCAGCGCTCCCAGTGATCGCCCTGTTCCTCGGTCGGGATAAATCCGGACCAGTCCCAGGTATGGACGTGACAATCAATGATGGGCATAGCAAACGCCCTTCCTGCTCAATAGCGCACCTATCCCAACCCTTCCCTAGAGGAAAACCGCTGCCGGTCGCCGCACGGACTCCCCTTCCCTGCCAGGGAAGGGGCCGGGGGTTAGGTCCAACGATGATACACCAAGATTAGCCGGCTTCGAGGATCGCCTTCAGGACCACCAATTCCTGGTGGAGCTGTCGCCGCATCATGATGCGGACCAGGGGGCCAAGCAGCGTGAACGTGATGGTCGTGAAGAGACCATCCGAGCCGGCATCAATGGTGTTGGTGACCTTTGTGCCCCGGCCCGCTCGCTCCAGGTCAAGCTCGCCCTCAAAGGGAAACGGCCCTTCGGTTGACCGCGTGGCGAAGTGCCGCTGCGGCCGGTAGGCCGTGACCTCATAGTCAATGGTGTGGGTCTTACCCCCGTAGGTGTACTTGCTGGTAAACGTGGCTCCCTCGCCCATGTCCCGGCCGTTGGACATGCGCGGCTCGCTGACGCCAACCACCCACTGATCCATATTCTCGATATTGGCGACGAACGCCCACACGTCCTCGATGGGTCGTTCGACGACGATGCTGGTTTCGGTCTTCATCCTCTCGCCTCCCGCGTGTGACTTGGTGCGCTGCGACCGGTGGCGGTTGCTCAGGCCGCGCGGCGCACCCGAACAAATGAACGAGTGGCGCTCTACGCAGTTTCTCGCCGGCCGCCGGCTCCGTGCGGCCAGGGAGCATCATTCCGGCGCAAGCCGGAATCCAACCCCGTAGGGGCGTCCCTTGTGGGCGCCCTGTACCATGACCGGGGGCAACCCTTGTGGTTGCCCCTACTTCGGCCGCCGGCAGCCGGGGAGTGAGGCGTGGGCGATGGCAACGACGAAACGGCACTTTGACGTGATTGTGGTCGGCGTTGGGGGAATGGGCAGTGCCGCTACCTATCAGTTGGCCCAACGCGGCGCTCGTGTGCTCGGTCTGGAGCAGTTTGGTATTCCGCACGAGCTTGGCAGCTCGCACGGGCTGACGCGCATCATCCGACAGGCCTACTACGAGGACCCGCGCTACGTGCCGCTCCTCCGCCGCGCCTACGAGCTGTGGCAGGCGCTCGAAGCGGCCGTGGGCGAGCAGCTACTCTTCATCACCGGCATGCTCAACATCGGCGCGCCGGGGACCTTCAACTTCGAGGGTGCGTGGCGCGCGGCTCGGGAGCACGACCTCCCGCACGAGGTGCTGTCGGCCGACGAGGTGCGCCGTCGCTATCCGGCCTTCCACCTGCCGGACGAGATGCGCGCGCTCTACGAGCCGCTGGGCGGGTTCTTGCTGCCGGAGCGGTGCATTGTGGGGCACGTGGAGCAGGCTATCGCGGCCGGGGCGGAGGTCCACGGCCACGAGGCCGTCACTGCTTGGCAGCCCGACGGTGCCGGGGTGCAGGTCACTACGACGCGCGACGCTTACTACGCCGACCGGCTCGTGCTGACGGCCGGCGCTTGGGTTGGCAAGCTGCTGGCGGCGTTGCGTCTGCCCCTACAGGTCGAGCGGCAGGTGCTTGGCTGGTTCCAGCCCCAGCAGCCCGAGCTGTTCCAGGTCGGGCGCATGCCCGTGTGGGGCCTGGTGGGAGAGGAGGGCTATGCTTACGGCTCTCCCCTGTACGGCGTGCCCGGCTTCAAGATCGGCAAATACCACCATCGGGGCGAGATCGTAGACCCGAATACGGTGAGCCGCACGGCCGATGCCGAGGATGAGGAGGTTCTGCGGGCCTTCCTGCGCCGCTATTTCCCCCTGGCCGACGGCCCGACGATGCAGCTCAAGGTGTGTATGTTCACGAATACGCCGGACGAGCACTTTATCCTCGACCGCCATCCCGAATGGCCCCAAGTGTGCTTGGCCTCGGCCTGCTCTGGACATGGCTTCAAGATGACATCGGTCGTGGGTGAGATCATGGCCGATCTCGCCTTGGACGGCGAGACAAAGCACGACATTGACCTGTTCCGCTTGGCGCGATTTGCCGGCGCCACGGCCGCACCGGCCACGGCGTCGGCGCGGTAAGCGCCAGGCAGCGCGGTGAGAGAGCAATGCGCTCGACCTGGCGCCCGCGGCTTATCCTGCTCCTCATCGCCGTCGCTGTCGGCCTGGCGGTAGGGGAAGTCGCGGCGCGGCTCGTCGGCATCCAACCGATCACCGCCTTGCCGCCACCGGTACGTGTGGCTGTGGAGCATCCCTCGCTCGGCTGGGTGAACCGGCCGGGCGTCCACCTCTCCTGGGACGCCGGCAATGCGCCGATGACCTTCTGGCCCGATGGACGCCGCGCCACTCGTGCCGCGCCTGATACGCCGCAGGAGGCAGTAGCTCAGGTGGCGCTCATCGGAGGGTCGTTCACCCAAGGGTACGGGGTCGCGGATGAGCACACCTTTGGCTGGCTTCTCGACGCCCGCTTCCCCGGCCTCGGCGTGGACAACTACGGCACCGGCGGCTACGGCACCTATCAGTCGCTCCTGCTGCTGGAGCAGTTCTTCCGGCAGGACAGCTTCCGACCCGCACTCGTGATCTATGGCTTTGCCGCGTTTCACGGCGAGCGCAACGTCGGGGCCTATCGGCATGTCGTCACGCTCCGCACACAGGTCGGCGAGCGGTTGGCCCCGCCGCACGTGCTCATCGCAGAAGGCGAGTTGACCCGTCGAGCGCCATTCCATATCGGAAGTTGGCCGCTGGAGGACATCTCGGCGCTGGTCTCGCTGGTTCATCTGAGCCAGCTGCGCTGGACGCTGCGCGGACGCGAGCAACAGATCGTGCCGGTGACGCAGCGCCTGCTGGCACGGATGGATCGGCTGACGCGGGACCGGGGTTCTCGCCTACTGGTGGCGATCCTGGCCGGTGAGCCACGCGACCGCGAGGACCAAGCGCCGTATGCGCGCTTTCTCCAGGACCAGGGTATCGCCTTCGTGAACTGCACCCATCCGGGGTACCATGACGACCCACGGCTCCGGCTCGGCGAGAGCGGGCATCCGAGTCCCGTGCTGCACGCAGCCTGGGCCGACTGCATCGCCGCCTGGATCACCGCCCACCAGCCCGGCGCGGCGCGCTGAACGGTGCTTGCGAGGCGGCTATCCCGTGACGGCGGGCCAAAGGAGTCTGGACCATGACGACTGCGGAAGTGAAGATCGTCGAGGGCCTTGATGAGCAGTATGTGGACGATGCTCTGCGTGTGGCATACGAGGCGTTCGCCGCGAAGTTCCGCATTGGCTTCCGGCACGCCGACGATCTCCGGCGGCTCTTTCGAGACTCGGTAGATACCAAGAGCTGCTTCTCGGCGCTCGTTGACGAGCAATGCGCGGGCCTCCTGACCTTCCGCACGGATAGCCAAGAGTTCTACCACCTGAGCACGGGAGCGCTCTTTACGCGATTCTCGCCGCTGCGAGCGATCCGCATGCTGTTCAATCTCCTGCTGCTGACCGACGGCACCAAGGCCGATGAATTCGTCGTAGATTCCCTTGCCGTTGATCCATCGTCCCGGGGCATGGGTGTCGGGACCACGCTGCTGCGGAAGGCGGAGGATCGGGCCAGGTCAATGGGCAAGCGCACGATGTCGCTGGGCGTGATCGCCGAGAACGCGGGCGCCATCCGGTTGTACGAGCGGCTGGGCTACCGGACCACGCAAACCTGGCGCGGCTACCTCGTGCGGCTCGCAACCGGGTCGGCCGAGGTGCATCGGATGGGAAAGCCCCTCGTCTACCAGTAGCGCTCATCGGCCCAGGGGGCGGCGAGTAGGAGGTGGTGTGACCACTAGGTGCTGGCTTGCTGCTCGATGTGCTGAAGCACCGCGCGAGTGAGCAACCCCGAGCGCGAGTCTCCGGTCCGAGTTGCAGCTTCGTCCACTATTGCCAGCACGCGGGCAGGCATTGTGATGTTGACTCGTATGGTCTTGCCGGATAGTTTTGCTAGGTCCACATCAACGAGTGCCCAGATGCCGTCGGCGAAGTCCGGATTAGCTTGATGGAAGGCCATGGGGCGCTGTTGGGAGACCTGTTGACCGTCCATGAGCAGTGTTTCGATATGACCAACAATGGCCTCTCGTGCCATGTCAAAGGCCTCATCAAGGGTGTCGCCGCCTGAGAAGCACCCGGGCAGATCGGGAACGGTTACCCCGTAGCTGCTGCCTTCATCCTTGTGGATCACGATTGGATATCGCATTTAGGATAGCCCCGCCGAGTGGGCCGAATATCTTACTTCAGCGGCCTCACGTTGCCGGTCTCCGATGGACGCCCCCTCTCTATCGCACGGCGATGGAGAGGGGGCGGGGGGTGAGGCGCGGCTCCCCTCGTCTACCAGTAGCGCTCTTCATCCCAGGGGTCGGCGTTGTTGTTGTAGCCGTTGCGCTCCCAGAACCCCGGATCGTCGTTGGCGCGAAACTCCAGCCCGCGCAGCCACTTGGCGCTCTTCCAGAAGTAGCGCTTGGGCACCAGCAGCCGCAACGGCCAGCCGTGCTCCGGCGTCAGGTCCGTCCCGTCGGCGCGGTGCGCGAGGAGTACGTCATCGTCCAGGATGGCTTCGAGGGGGAGGTTGGCGGTGAAGCCCTGCTCGCATTGGGCGATGACAAAGCTGGCCGCCGGCTCCGGCTCGACCCGCTCCAGAATGGCTCGCATGGGCACGCCCTCCCACTGCATGTCGAACTTGCTCCAGCGCGTCACGCAATGGACATCGGTCGTGAGCGTGGTGGTGGGCAGCGCCCGAAACTCCTCGTAGGTCAGGCGCAGCGGGTGCTCGACCAAGCCGGAGACGGAGAAATCCCACGTCGCCGGATCAAAGGAGGGCACCCCGCCGTAGTGGAGCACCGGCCAGCCTTTGGTCTCGAACTGGCCCGGCGGGAGCTTGGCCCGCTGTTCGGGCGCCAGCCGTTGGTTCAGCTTCTCGATCCGGTCGGGGCGGACGCCGCTGCCCTTGAGGACGCTCGGTAGACGAAACTTCATACGCTCTCCCTTCATAGCTACTCTAGCCCGGATAGGGCGTATCGGCAACCTTGCGCCTAGCGGCGCGGGTCGGCGCCCGGCTCCGGCTCCAGAACGGAGTAGCGGTGGAACGTGGAGCCGTCGGGTACCGGCTGACCCCAGGCAATGCGTACCGCCCCTTGCCGCGTGTCGGCGATGAAGGCAGCGATAGTGCGGTCCCGACAGATGCTATCCGGGTAGCCGTCGCGGTCGGCGAGCGCGCCATACATATCGTGGTCCGTCATCGCGGGGCGCAACAGCGCCAGCGCGCGGCTCCGGCGAGTGACGGAGTTGGCAGCCGGTTCCGGCCGCGCCTTGCCGAGGACGTTGAGGTAGTGGTTGGTGTGGGCGTAGGTGTCCGTCGTGACCTCCGCCACGGCAAAGCCCGCTGGGCCAGCCTCGACGTTGACTATTCGCTTGCCCTGCACGAGGAGGTGGTTAAACCCGCCGTCGCGGGGCAGCATGCGCCGCAGAAAGTCCACGGCCCCGGCGATGTCGTCGTGCGCGAGCACGCCACGGGCGAGGAAGTGCGCCGAGATGCCGAGCGGGTGCCGGCGGTCGTGCAGGGAATCGATCACCTGGACCAGCCCGGCACCGTTGACCGCCGCCGCGCAGCCGGCCAACGTCTGGGCATAGTTGAGGGCGCACAGCCGGGTCTTCCCCGTCTGCATACGTAACACGTAGAGGTCATCCCGCCATTCCGGGGCAAAGTCCTCCGTGTGCCCCAGCACCACGCCACCTGCCCCCCGCGACACCATGCTCGTGCAGCCGCCGCCCGCCGCTGGCGGTAAGGCTTCCGATCCGGTCCGCGTTGTCTGTTCCCGCTCCTGGCGCTGCCAGGGGGATTCGGCCGGAAGCCGCGTCCCCGGGCAGTTCAGGCGAAACAGCTCCAGGAACGGCACACCGGCGCCGGCGGCGATGCCGGCCAGCTCGACCACCAGATCGGGTAGGAGGCCCTCCGTCAGCGCGAGGTAGGGCTGCGCGGACCGGTAGGCGGTGGCGTCGTCTATGCCGACCGACCGCCGCCGCGCGCGCATGGCCTCGACGCGGGCTGCGATGCGGTGCTGGCGGTGGCGGCCGATGGCCAGGCCGACCTCGTAGGGCGTGCCAATGGCGGATACAACCGGTATACGGTCCGGGGGTGGCGGTTCGTCCTTGCTTTTCACTGCAATCATTGCAATCACTTGCCGCCAAGAGCATGGCACATTATCGCCGCTGGGACGGGGTGAGGACCACTGCACCAAAACCTATCACAACAGAGGTACCAGATTCACAGGCGATTGTCGTTCCTGGCCCTACGCTCATGCTTCGAGCCAGATAGGGCTGGTCCAGGCTCGCTCGCCATCGGCTTGGAAGACGCGGACGTAGCAGTAGTGGACGCCTGGTAGTTGATTCGCCGGGGCGGGCCACTCGTCCTCGACGATGGCGTGCTGCCGGCATGGCTCGAATACGCGGCGCACGACGCCGTTCGCCAGTAGCTCGATGCGGCTGATGTCAGCAGTGCCGAGCGCTTCCACCCGCAGCCGATAGCGGTCTGCGCGCACCGTCGCGCCCATAAGCTGCCCGTTGACGCGGAAATCTACGATCATGCGCCCACCGGTCGTTGCGTAGCAGCGCCGCTGCCGGAGCGCCGCGAACAGCGCCGGCCGATCCAGGCGGTCGGCCCAGACGCCCGTGCTGCCAGCCGGGCGCACCGGTCCCGGTTCGGGAAAGGGGTTGGTCGGCCGGGAATCGTGGGTATCGCTGCCGCCGACAATGCCCAGCTTCAGGCCGGCTTGGAGCGCCCGGTTGATCTTCCGTTCTTCGGCCGCCAGGTCCGAGGGCTGCTTCTGGTAAATCTCGGCCAGGTCTTCGCCGGCGTAGAACTGCGTATGGAAGTGGCCGTGCAGCAGGCCGTCGTGCCGACGCACGAGGTCGTACAGCGCGCGATAGTCGGCGCAGACGACCGTCTCCGGGCTGTACCTGGCCGTCAAGTTCGGGTCGTGGGCGGCCTTGCGCTCCTCGCAGAGGATCGGCGGCAGCCCGCGGGTGGATGGGTAGAAGGCGATGCGATGGCTGATGTCGGGCGGCGTGCCGTACTCCACGGCCGGTAGCGAGATGAAGGTGCCGGGCTGCTCGAACGCATCCCACACCTGAAGGAGCGTGTCCCAGACTTCCTGCACACAGGCGTTGTACGAGAAGTATTCGCCGGCCGCGAAGTCGAGGCAGGCGACCTCCTTGGCCCACTCGAAATACTCCCGATAGGGCCGCTGGTTGAAGGCCATGCCGTGTAGCTCGCCCCAGAAAAGCTGCGGCTGCGCCGGCGCGTCGCTCACCCGCACCGGGTTGCTGCGACTGCGGTAGCTGATCTCGCCGGTTACTGACCGGCCAGAGCCGCACGATCTAGCGGATTCGGTGGTGCAACTCTGACCGGTCACAGTCACCGTATCGAACGCGCCGCCGACGGCAAGCTCTACGTCTTGAGCCGAGCCGTCGAGGGGCAGCAACGTCCGCTGCTCGACTGACGAGGCCACCGTCAGCGGCCGATTGGGGAGCCGGGCCGGATTGCCGTAAGCATCCTCGACGCGCAGACGGGCGGTCGTGCGGCCAGTGGATAGGGACGGGCAGTGGATGCGGATGTTCGTGGCCGCGCCAGCCGCGATGGTCAGCGGATTGCTCTGCAAGACGGAAAACTGCGCGTCCCGCGGCTGATAGTAGTGGTATTTCTCGCCGGGTGCGTGCTCGAAACGCAACGCGCCGGTGGGGTCCTCGACCAGCCAGAAGTGGAAGGCGTCAATCGCGTTCTGGGGCAGCGCAAACCCCTCGGGCTGCGATCTGAGCCGGAGCGTGACCGTCTCGCCGGGGCGTAGCTCGCGGCCCGTGCCGGTGACGTGGAGGCCGTACAAGAACTCCGGTAGCTGGGGAATCGTGTCGAGGGTCCGCACGACCTTCCCGTCGGCCAGCATCGCGCCGGCCCAGGTGGTGCCGGTGGGACCGGTTATCACGAGGCCGTCGTCGGGCAGGAGATGCTGCGTGCGCTGCTGCGTGTATTGCCGGATGTCGTAGAACAGCCAGAGGTTACCGCCGGGCCGGAAACCGAGGCGCCCGGTGGTATAGCGCAGGGCCAGCTCGACGGTCGTCGCGACGGTCAGCGGGCCGGAGGTGACGGCGCGCAGGCGCTGGTGGTCGTTTCGCATAGAGAGACCCTCGCGGTCGGCCTGTTCCCTCCCCTGTCGCAACGGGGGAGGGTGAGGGTGGGGGCGCCACCCCCTATGGTCCCCCCGCTACGCAGGGGGACGATGGATCGCTGTTTGCCACGTAATGGCGGCTGCCTGCTAGGGAAGCCCCGTCAGCAGCGCCTCAACCCTGGCCCGGTCGTAGCCGAGCGCCAGTGCCCTATTGAAATCACTCCTTGCGTGGTCGTACTCGCCCATTTCCGCGTAGGTAGCTCCCCGGTTGATGTAGGCGAAGGCATCGTTCGGGGTGAGTCTGAGGACCTGGTCGAAATCTTGAATGGCACGGTCGTACCTACCGTTGCTCTCGTAGGCAAGTCCCCGGCCCATGTAGGTCTCAGCAAAGTTGGGGGCGATCCTTAGTACCTGATCATAGTCTTGGACGGCGCGGTCATACTCACCTGTGTTCGTGTAGGCTATTCCCCGGTCTTCTTAGGCGAGGGGATAGTTCGGGTCGATCTGGAGGGCCCGCTTAAAGTCTTGGATGGAGCGGCCGTACTCGCCTTTGCGGGCGTAGGCATTGCTCCGTTTGTAATAGACGCGGGCCAGGTCTGCCTGTTCGTAGTAGGCGCGGGCATCGTTCAGGTCAAACCGCCGGCTGGCCTCATCGAAGGCTTTAATAGCGTGATCGAACTGGCCTTTGTCCAGGTAGGCCAATCCCCGGTTGAAGTAGGCGCGGGCAAGGTTCAGGGCGAGGTCGCGGGTGTCCGGCCTAGGTGTGGTCGTGAGCGGGGGTGTCACCGCGGACTGAGGGGACTCGCGCAACTGTGCAAGAGCCGCTTCAACCATGGCCCGGTCGTAGCCAAGCTCCCGTGCCTTGAAGAAATCGCTCCTGAAGCGCGATCATATCGCCTTTTCGTCTATAGGCAACTCCCCGGTTGTAGTAGGCGAGGGCAAGGTTGGGGCTGATCTGGAGAGCCTGGTCATAGTCTTGAATGGCACGGTCGCCCTCGCCTTTGCGCGCGTAGGCTATTCCCCGGTTGGCCCAAGCCCCCGCATTGTTGGGATCGTGCCGGAGCGCTTCGGTGAAGGCTTGAATGGCGCGAACATACTCACCCTTTTGTGCGTAGGCGAGTGCCCGGTTGTAGTTGGCGCGGGCAAGATTGGGGTCGAGGCGGAGGGCCTGGTCGAAGGCTTGAATGGCGCGATCGGACTCACCGTTGCGCCTTAAGGTTATCCCCCGGTTGACGTAGGCGAGGGCAAGGTTGGCCCAAGCCTCTGCATTGTTGGGATCGTGTCGGGTGGCGGTGGTGAAGGCTTGAATGGCGCGGTCATACTCACCGTTTTCCATATAGGCGATGCCCCTGCGGTTGGCAGCGCCCCCCAAGCGCCTCCGCCACAGCCGCCGCATCCAGCCAATCGGCATCAACCACTCCTCCCGGGATCGCAGCGTCACGGGGCCGGTGGGACGGCCCCGGTCCTGGATGTGCGCCTAGTCCCAGACCTTTTCCCATTGGTGGGTCTCGGCCGAGCGGTAGATCGCCAGCGCCAGCCGTAGCTCGCCCAGCGACTGTTCCGGGCCGGCCTCCAGTGGCTTACCGTCGAGGACAGCCGCGGCGAAGTCGGCCAGCTCCGGGCCGAAGGATTGCGGGTAGCCGAGCGGCTCCTGGACAAGCTCACCTTCCGGGTTATCGCGGTCGTAGATGTAGAGGGCGCCGCCTTTCAGTCCGCCCTCGATCAGCAGCTCGCCGCGTGTGCCCGTGACGCGCCACCACGGCTCCGGGGCCATCACACCCTCATAGTCCACCATGAGCGCGTCGTAGGTGGCGAATTTGCCCGACCGGAAGCGCATCAGCGAGCGCACGTGGGACTCGCCCTGCATTTCCGCTACCGGGTGGTCGAGCACCGCGACCACCTCGTCCACCTCGCCGAGCCACATGCGGAGCGGGCGCAGCCAGTGCGAGCCGCCGTCTATCGTAATCCCGCCGCCGGTCATATCCCGGTCCAGGCGCCACGGCTGCTCATCCTGAAACCAATACGGGTCCAGGGGCATGAAAAAGGCGGCGCGGGCCGTGATGATGTCGCCGATAGCGCCCTGCTCGATAAGCTCCTGCGCCTTGACGATCTCCGGCCAGTATTGGGCGTTTTCGGCGAGCATGAATACGGTGCCGGCCTGCTTGGCGGCTGTGAAAATACGGCCACACGCCGCCAGCGTGGTCGCCATCGGCTTCTCCAGCACGACATGCTTGCCGGCCTGAAACGCCTGGATGGCCAGCGGCTCGTGCAGGTGGTGGGGTGTCAGGATGTCCACCGCATCAAAGTCGCCGTGAGCCAGCCCCTCCTCCAGCGAGCCGAACACCTGGGCGCCCGTCTCGGCGGCGATCTCCTCGGCCTTGGCGCGGTTGGGGTCAATGGCCGCCGTTACCTGGATGCGGGGGGCGTGTTCTTTGATGCCGTTCAGGTGATACGGAGCAATCGCACCGCACCCGACAAAGGCCAGCTTGAGTGTCTGGGACATGTGTTCCCTCCGTATAGAATGTCGAAGCGGTCTCCAACCGTCTCGCTTACGCTATGATACTGCCCAGCCAAAGCTACAACCACCTTCGCCCCCGCGGAGTGTTGTGGCTCTGGCCGGCCGCCTATCCGTAGACCCCATGGAAGTTATCAGCACCCAACCAAAGGGAGGTAGCGAACCGATGAAGAAGGACTTTCAGCGCCCGTCGGCCGAGCTGATCGCCAGCCTGAACCAGGTGAGTAGTGCGACGGCCACCGGTACGCTCGGTGCGCTTGGCATCCGCGACGCCTATCTGCAAGGCCCCATCGCCCGCACTCCTGGCACCAAGGTGGTTGGCCCGGCCATCACGCTTCAATTCCTACCCAAGCGGGAAGATCAGACGACCGGGCTGGGGGCGGGGCAGACGGAGCAGCGCAGCGCGCTCTGGGCCGTGCTGGAGCACGTGCGGCCGGGCGACGTGATGGTGGTGGACGCGCGCGGCCAGATGCGGACGGGCTGCTTTGGCGAGATGCTCTTGACCTACTTCCAGGCCCAGGGCGGGAAAGGGGTCATCGTGGACGGCTGCATCCGGGACTACCCCCAGGTGCGTCAATTCGACCCACCGCTCCCCCTGTGGACGCGCGGCTTCACGCCCAACTCCGCCGGTCAGGTGAACATGTGGCCCTGGGACTTCAGCGTGCCCATCGGCTGCGCCGGCGTGCTCGTGATCCCCGGTGACATCATCATCGCCGACGACGACGGCGCGGTCGTGGTGCCGATCAAGCTCGCGCCCGAGCTGGCAAAGAAGGCGATGGAGCACGAGGAGTGGGAAGTCTTCAGCCGGCTGCGGCTCCAGCAGGGCGGGGCGTTGAGCAAGTATTACCCGCTGAGTGAGGAAGGTCGGCGCGAGTACGAGGAGTGGCGCGACAGCCAAGACGGCAACGGCTGAACGGCGGTCAGCCCAACCGTGTGTCGCCGGTTCGAGT
This sequence comes from Chloroflexota bacterium, assembly GCA_965238265.1. GTDB lineage: Bacteria > Chloroflexota > UBA11872 > UBA12225 > JAJDUF01 > JAJDUF01. The sequence goes on from OZ250185.1 coordinate 1,917,459, forward strand.
CCCGTCAGGGGGGCCTGACTTGACGGTAGGCAGTACCATATTCGAGATATGGTTCAACTTATGAGCTCCTGCGGGCCTGGCGCTACGCAACTATGCTGGACCGAAATCACTGCGGTGATTTGGAAGGTGCTCATGGTCGTTGAGCGGCGCTTCAGTCGTCTGCAGGCCCCCGGGTGATGAAGGATGTCTACCTCGGTTCACGGTATGTAGATGGAACAGCCTTTGAAGCAGCTCTTGAGCAGGTCGCCGACTTATGTTGCTTACACACCTATCGACGTAACCTCTCGAAGGACACTGGGATGAATAGTGAGAGACGAGCTAGATGAGCGCAAATCTGAAGTCAGCGTTAACCGTCATCTGCATCACGCTGATGCTAGTGGCGTTGATAGGGTGCGATCTCCGACCCACGCCCAGCCTAACTCCTGAACCCACAGCCACTGCAAGCCCGCCGCCCACTGCTACGGCTGCGCCAGCAGTACCCACATCCACCCCAACTCCTGAACCCACGGCCACCGCCGTGCCAGCAGTACCCACACCCAGCCCAACGCATGAACCCACGGCCACTGCAAGCCCGTCACCCACCGATACGGCTGCGCCAGTAGTACCCACATCCACCCCAACGCATGAACCCACGGCCACTGCAAGCCCGTCACCCACCGATACGGCTGCGCCAGTAGTACCCACACCCAGCCCAACTCCTGAACCCACGGCCACCGCAAGCCCGCCACCCACTGCTACGGCTGCGCCGGTATCTAAGCCCGACGCTCCCTTGGCCTTTGATCCCTCTGTGGTTCGCGGCACCCTTTCCAACGGCCTAAGCTACTACATCAGGCACAATGAAGAGCCGCGCGACCGTGCCCAAATAGCGCTAGTGGTAAAGGCCGGCTCGGTCCATGAGGAGGAGGGCCAGCGCGGGCTGGCGCACTTCGTAGAGCACATGGCATTCAATGGGACCGAGCGCTTCGCCAAACAGGAGATCGTCGAATACCTTGAGTCCATTGGCAGTACCTTTGGCGCCGACCTGAACGCCCGAACCGGCTTCGATGACACCGTGTATTGGCTGGAGATTCCGACCGACGATCCCGAGATTACCGAGACCGCTTTTCAGATTCTCAGTGACTGGGCCTACGCAGTGACCTTCGAGCCGGTCGAGGTGGAGCTGGAGCGTGATGTGGTGCTGGAAGAGTGGCGCCTAGGACAGGGCTTCTCCTCGCGCCTTCAAGAAAACTTGCTCCCACTGCTTTTCGGCTCCTCGCGCTACACCGACCGGAGTCCTATTGGCCTGCCCGAGGTCATCGAGACCGCGCCGGTAGAGCGCCTGAGGGAGTTCTACGAGCGTTGGTACCGGCCTGACCTGATGGCCATCGTTGCTGTGGGTGACTTCGATACTGAGTTGATCGAGACCAAGGTGAAGCAACATTTTGCGCCGCCTCCCGAGGGCGAGGCTTACCAGGAGCGCGCCGCCGCCGCACCTTCCACCGCTAGGCCGCGCTTCGATATTCCCGGCCACGACGCGCCGCGCATCGAAGTGTTCACCGATCCCGAGTCGCCTGGTACCCAGTTCGTCCTGATCCGCAAGCTTGCCACCGACACCGGTAAAGACCTAGCGGCATTTCGGCGCAAGGTCGTGGAAAGGCTTGCCTTCATGATGCTTAACGCGCGACTGTTCGAGCGCGCCCAGATCGCCGATCCCCCCTACCTACAGGCTGGAAGTGGACGTTCATCGTATGTGGAGCTCCTGGACATCCTGACGTTCTCAGCGTGGGTGGAGCCGGATGGCGTTGAGCGCGGTTTGGCGGCTGTGCTGGAGGAAATGCAGCGCATTCGACAGCATGGCTTTACGGACGCCGAGCTGGCCCGAGAGAAGAGCAACCTGTTGAGCTCGGTGGAGAGCTTGTACAAGCAACGGGACCAAACGTCGTCGGCAGATCTGGTCGACTCGTACGTAGACCACTTTCTCAGCGGATCACCAGTTCCCGGCATCGAGGCTGCGTGGGAGTTGTACCAGCAGCTGCTACCGCAGATCGCCTTGGCGGAGTTCGGTGACCTGGCAGAATCCTGGGCCCAGTCCGAGGACACGGCGCTGTTGGTCGTGCGACCCGAAGCGACTGACTCTAGCTCAGATGGCGATTTGGCCGCGGCGACGCTGGCACAACTCGAGGGTGCCAGCACACTGGCGGTAGCTCCCTACGCAGAAGACCTCGACGATGTCCCGTTGCTGGCGACACTGCCGACTCCGGGAATCATCACCGGAGAAGAGCGAATAGAGTCTATCGACGCTCTAAAGTGGACATTATCCAACGGCATTACCGTGTTCGCCAAGCAGACCGACTTCCGCAATGACGAAGTGGTATTCAGGGCCTTCAGTCCTGGCGGGCACTCGTTGGTCGCCGACGAGGACCATGTGTCCGCTGTCTACGCCGCGCAGTTGGTGTCCGGAAGTGGCGTCGGTCCGCACGACAGTGTGACCCTGGACAAGCTGCTGGCCGGCAAGAGAGTCTCAGTGTCCCCTTATATCGGAGAGCTGTTCGAAGGCTTTCGAGGCCGCGCCTCACCGGAGGACATGGAGACCCTGTTCCAACTGATTACGCTGTATGCCACCGCGCCTCGGCTGGACCCGGCCTACTTCTCCAGGTACGAGGCTAGCCTGCACAGCGTCGCTGAAACTCGCGCCGCCCAGCCGGACGCCATTCTCTTCGACACCGTAAACACCGTGTTGAGCCAGAACCACTTCCGCGCGCGCCCCCTTACCGTCGAACTGCTGGAGGAATTGAGCCTGGAGCGCGCGGAAGCGGTGTACGCCGACCGGTTCGCAGACTTGGGCGATGCAACCTTCGTATTTGTGGGCGCGTTCGACTGGGAAGACCTGCGCTCTTTGACCGCCACCTATCTGGCCAGCTTGCCGATCACCGAGCGCGTCGAGCAGTGGCAGGACGTCGGGGTTGATCCGCCGATGGAACTGGAAGACCACGTCGTCCGCAGCGGCATCGAACCGCGTAGTAACACGGTGTTGGTGTTTGCCGGAGATATGGAGTGGAGCCGCCAGGAGTCGCTGGCACTGACCGTGGCCGGCGAGATGCTCGGGATCCGTCTGCGCGAGCGAGTACGGGAAGAGCTAGGCGGCACCTATAGCATCCGCGTAAACGCAACTGGTTCCAGTCTTCCAGATCCCGAGTACCGGGTCTCTATCATTTTCGGCAGCGATCCCTCCCGCGTCGAAGAGCTCTTGGAGGAGGTCTTGGAGGAAGTGGATTGGCTGCGCGCCGGGGGTGAGCAGAAATACCTGGACACGGTCAAGGAGCTTCTGCGTACCTCTCGACAGGAACAGCTGCGAGACAACGGATTCTGGCTCCGTCAGATCCGGGCTGCGGTGCAGCGGGGCGAGTCGTTCACGGAAATTGTCAGCTTCGATGAGCGGTTGGAGGCGTTGACTCTGGAGCAAGTCGCGGCGGCAGCTCAACGCTACTTCACTGGCGACCGCTACGTGCGGGTGGTGCTGCTCCCGGTAGAGGAATAGCACTCAACAAAATCTGTCAGCCTGCACGTCCGACGTAATGGCTATCCGTGTTCAGCCAAGCTGTCTGCCCCATTGGTCAGGGTCAATGTCCACGTAAGCCGCCGAACTGATCCAGGTGCGAGTAGTGGGCAGGCACATCGCTGCGGGGCTATTGCGGTCCATGCTCCTATAGATGCCCAAGTCGCTAGTCTGTGCAATTCTGAGCCCCCGACACGTTGTGCTGATACAACGCACTGGAAGGTTTGCAGTAGTTCGCAGCAAGGTACCGCTAGGCCGAAAAAGGTGGACTGGGCGGGAATCGAATCTACCATGACGGTGGCCATCCGATAACTCTTGCGAAGGCGCCACTGACAGCGCCGACCATTGCTCCTACTACAACTCCTACGATGGCGCCGGGCACAGATGCTAATGCGACTCCAATAATGGCGCCGAGTATAGCTCCAAAAACAGCTCCGAATTTGGCATCGCCCGAATTGGCATGTTTCAGCAAGAGCCTCTCCATTCACGGTAGTGGGCCCGAGTCGCGAGTCTGCGACCCGTTCTAGGAGTGTCTGGCGATTCATAGTCGTTGACTCGAGTTGACTACGAACTACGATGGCCAAGGGCACCAGGATCGAGCCACATTATGGCCGTGGGGGACTAGAGGCACCAGCACGTGAGCGCCGTCCCCTCCCTCACCACGAGGGTCGGGCTTTCACACGACGGGAGGGGATCAGCGTCCAACTACAGGTCCAAAACGAACCTCAGCGTAAAGGTTCTCGATTTTGTCCAGTTTGGTGGAGCGCGGCCTACCATGGGCGGTCCCCAACGGAGCGGTAAGTGTCTTGCAGCGTGAAGGCTCCGTGCAGGTAGCAGTGTCCGACAACGCATCCTGCGAGGCCTCCACACCGGCCGGGTATGCAGCCTCGAGATGCCCACACCACACTTTCTGGCCATGCACCCAGACCAGCGACCTCTACGTCATTGGAAACGCAACTTCAATCAGACACTTAGCAGGTTGCCGGAGAAAGTATTCCTGTGCAGCACACAAGGGCTGCCGGTTGAGTGGCGCGAAGAGTCCCGTCGCCTACCTCGGGGATGCAGGTGAGCGCTCTCCGCGGAGTGACGTATTTGTAAAGGATATCCATGGCATCCGACGACCCTGCTGAATGTGACTATTGGCTGTCCGATTGTACACCATGGCCCTCTGCGGTTTGATTGCTCCCCCTGTGGACGCGCGGCTTCACGCCCAACTCCGCCGGGTGGTACCGGCCAAGCTCGTGCCCGAGCTGGCCAAGAAGGCGACGGAGCACGAGGAGTGGGAGGTATTCAGCCGGCTGCGGCTCCAGCAGGGCGGCGCGTTGAGCAAGTATTACCCGCTGAGTGAGGAAGGCCGGCGCGAGTGTACGAGGAGTGGCGGGACAGCCAAGAGGGCAACGGCTGAACGGCGGTCAACTCAAACTTGTATTGCAGGTTCGAGTCCTGTCAGGGGACGGAGGAACATCAGCATTCCTACGTATTCCCCTGTGCGGTCCCGCCATCGTCTCGGCAGGAGCAGGGCTCAGGTCTTTCATCTATTGGGATTAGATCGGGTGGCGAAGCTCCCAGCCTGTAGCCTCCACAGTCATGGCAGAAAATATCTGGGTCTCGGACCCAACACATGGCTCCTATCATTCCTCGTTTGACAGCAAGTTCCTGCCGCTTTTCTTCGTCCTCTTTCGTACACGAAGCGTTCAGCAGCAAGGCATCAGTTGCTATCATGATGGAGAGTGATGTGCAATCGGCGGGTCCTGTCAGTCCACTGTTTGTGGGTCCGACCACAAATACCGGAGGGTTGTCTCCCACCTGCACGGGTTCGCCGGCGTTCGGCGCGGAATGAACTCGCTCGCTCGCAAGAATGTACTCCCCTCGCGGGTTCCATTCCTTTCCTTGGTAAACTTCGGCTTCTATACCCCTAAAGCCCACTAGGCCGCTCCAAGCATAGTGGTCGCTTGACCTGGTTTTACGTCGATAGGCCCTTAAAAGGTCCTGTTGTACTGCGTCCGCCATTCTTCGGAGCTCGTCGAGTTCCGATCCGGTTGGTGCCTCTCCGTGGCCTGCGTCATAGAGTTGTTTAGCCAGATGGTACTTGTTCACGTCTGAGTAGCGCTCATAGCGAGGTGCCATGTCTGGATTATTGGCTATGAAACTGGCAATGGTGGATGATTCGTGGCAGATGCGCCAATGTGCCCATGCCGGGTCTACCAGTCCATTTGACAGTAGTGCAAGTACTGACCGGGCGTGCAGGCAGGTGCGTGAATGCAGACTGCGGAGGACGAGCCAATACGTTGCGTCCATTGCCTCGAATCTTGGAGAAGTAGCGTCTGCTCCGAGGGACTCGCTGAGAGAGATGACCTCCTCTAGCACTCGCAGCGGCTTTTCCCAGTGTCGTATAAACCGGCGCCAGAATCCGCGGGGAACATCGGGGAAGATTAATTGTTTTTGCCACATAAGACCTTCTTCTGGCCTCCAGAACCTGATACCAACAAGCCGACCTAGCAGGCTGCGGAAGTTTAAGCTTGGCCAAGTCGACGAGGTGAATCGCATTGTGTCGAAGACCCCGTCAGTCAATTCTGCACGCACCGCGCCCCAGGCAGTTCACATGGACTGGACACCAGAGTCTGCTGACACGACAACAGGCGCCACATATGCACTAGAGTTCCCGAAAATAACTCGTCGGCGCTCTCAATTATAGCCTCCATGAACCTGCCCGCTGGGGTGTCGTCACCTCGCTCGGTCATGGAGTCGACCTCGATGTCCTGCTGGGCCCAACAGATGTTTCGTAGGTTAGAACCCCTCTGGTGTTCGCCGAGAGCTTGGCGAAGGTCCGGTACTCGATGGCCGTCAACCGGAAAGGACGACCGGCTACCGCCGTCAGATGCGGTACAGTTCCTCGGCATTCTTCGAGAAGAGCGCGGTTTGCTCGTCCCGGCTGAAGCCCGAGATGATTTCCGTGTAGGCGTCAACGAGCTTGTCATACGTGCTCCAAAGCCAGTCCACCGGCCAGTTGGTGGCGAAGAAGCAGCGTTCCACGCCGAACGTCTCAATGGATGTGAGCACGTACCGCCTGATACTGTCTACCGTCCAATTGTTGTCGGCCATGCCGAGGCCGGAGATCTTCCAGCGGATGTTATCGCAGGTAGCCGCGACGGCCACGCCGCGCTTCCATTGCTCGAAGTACTCATCCGTGCGCTCTGCGGGCGAGCCGGTGTGGTCAACGACGATCATGACGTTAGGAAACTTGTTTGCCAGGGCTTGGAGCTTCTCCATGTCCGGCCACCCGACCGGCATGCTCGATACCAGATTGTACTTCTCCAGCAGGGCGAAGCCGCGGTGGTAGTCCGGTTCGACGAGGTAGTCGCCGTAGGAGAAGTCCCGAATACCCCGCATGTTGGGGGACTCGCAGTGACGCTCCAGGACTGCCTCGACGCCGGGATCGCGCAGGTCGGCGTGCGCGACGATCCCATGGGGAAACCCCGTCCGGTCCGCTGCCTCTTGCAGCCACTCGGTCTCGGTGACCGGGTCCGGGCTGCCGATGGCGGCCTGAACGTGTACCGCCTTGGTGACGTTCGCGTTCCGGGACTCGGCGATATAGTCCTCGGCGATGTAATTCCTCTCGGCGAGCTTCTGTATTTGCCACCCCAGGGACGGATGCGGAACGCCGGGCTGCCAGTGGTCGTATACTAGCTCCGGGTGCTGCATGTCGTAGAAGTGGACGTGAGTATCAACGAACTCCAGCTTGTCCATGAGCGTATCTCCTACGTCGAACGATAACACGGCACTGCCCTGTTGAGGGAGCCGCCACGCTTAGGGTAGGGAATCTACCATGACGGGGCGCCGGGAAGCTGCCGAGCGGTAGCCTGCCTCCAGGAACTTCAAGCGTGCGACCCAATAGCAGCCGAAAACTGAGGTATTCGTGGGCAGTCGATCGGAAGTCATCCTCAGGCAGTTGCCATAGGCCTCAATAGGGCGGCGCGTGAGCAGAGGGCTATGCTCTAGCCGGCTGGAGGCTTGAGTTTGCCTACGTGTAGCGGAAAGTGGGTAGATCCAATGCAATCCGGAGTGCTTGCTCGATCAGGCCGAGTGCCTGCGACGACAGGCTCCCTCGGCGGCGTTGGAGACGGTGTTTAGATAGTGCTCGGACCTGCTCGCACAGGGCAACATTGTCTACAGTCAGTCCACCCTCGCCAGCCCGCAGTACTGCTTGGCTCGGATACACCTGACGCCCGGTTTGGAAAGTCGTGCATGGCACGGCGATGACGACTGAGTTAGCGGCATTGATCGCATCGCGACTTATGATAATGACGGGCCTTCGGCCGGCCTGCTCTGAGCCGATGGTCGGGTCGAGGAAGGCGTCGTAGACTTCTCCGCGCCTCATCGTTGCTTTCCGGCGTGTTGTTGCTCGCCGAGCCGATACGCCTCCCAGTCAGCTTGCACGAACTCATCGCTGATGACTCGCGCTTCCTCAAGATATGCCTTGTCGTCGGCCATGCCGGCGAAGGCAGCATCTATGGCGGCGCGTTCGATAGACGCCAATTCACGACGTAGTGCATTGGCCACCAGCTCATTCCGGCTCCGTGCTTCTCCTGCTCTCACCGCTAGGTCAGCGGCGGTCAAGAGATCGGTCGGCAAGGTGACAGTCGTGCGAATAGTCTTAGCAGGCACTTGTCGCCTCCCAATATGATGGCGTTTCTGCCATCAACTATAGCATCATCGGGTATGTTAGACAATGCGTCAAGCGCGATTCCGCTGATCGCAAAGCTTCGTATGGATCGCAAGCCTCCTACTAGTTCGTGCTACCAGTTGGTGTAGGAGCCGTCGCGGCGGTGGAGGTGGGGTGCTTCCCAGAAGCGGAACGGCTCGCCGAGCAGCGCCTCGTTGACCTCCACGCCTAGCCCCGGCGTGGTCGGTACGGCGTAGTAGGTGCCCTCTAGCTGCGGCTGGACCGGGAACACCTCGTCGGAGAAGCTGAATTCGAGCGCGCGCACCTCCAGCCAGGCGTAGTTCGGCACGGCAGCGCCGAAATGGATGTTGGCGGCGGTGCTGACGGGGCCGAGCGGATTGTGCGGCATCAGGTCAATGTAGTGCGCCTCGCTCCAGCCGGCGACCTTCATCGCCTCCGTGAAGCCCCCGACGTTGCAGATGTCCAGGCGGGAGAAGTTGGTTAGCCCCTGCTCGATATAGGGCAGGAAGGCCCACTTGCTGGCGAACTCCTCCCCGATGGCAAAGGGCACGTCGGTCATCTGCCGCAGGGCGGTGTACGCCGCGGGGGTTTCGTCGCGGATCGGCTCCTCCAGGAAGTCCAGCGTGGCCGGTGGCATCCGCTGGCAGAAGGAGGCCGCCTCGGCCACGCTGAGGCGGTGGTGGTAGTCAATGCCCAGCACCGGGCCGGAGCCGACCGCCTCGCGCACCTTGGTCAGCCACTCTGCGGTCAGCGCCAGGGACTCGCGCGGCTCGTAGAGCAGCTCGTCGCCGCCGGTGTCGGGATGGCCGGGCGTCGTGCGGATCGCCTGCCAGCCGGCCTGGTACAGCGCCTGCACCTCCTCCACCAGCTGCGGTCCCATCGGCGACTGGGTGGTCACGAACCCCGGCACGTGCTCCCGGTGCGCGCCGCCTAGCAGTTGATAGACCGGGACGCCGAGCTTCTTGGCCACCAGGTCGTATAAGGCGATGTCAATGGCGGAGATGGCGCCGGTGAGCACGCGCCCGCCCTCGAAGTATTGGCTGCGGTACATCTCTTGCCAGAGCGCGCCGATGCGTCGCGGGTCCCGGCCGAGCAGGAACTCGCGGTAGTGCTGCACCGCGCCTTGCACTGCCAGCTCGCGTCCCGATACGCCCGACTCGCCCCAGCCGTAGTAGCCCTCGTCGGTCTCGACCTTGACGAGCAAGAGGTTGCGCACCCCTTCCCAGACGGGGTAGCACAGGACATCGGTGATCTTCATGTCATACTCCTCGCAAGCGGGTGAAACCCGGCATCGGTCCTGGATTATGGGTGCCTCGGCTTGACAGTGCAACGTCCGGGGTGTATCCGGCCTCCTTCCCCGGCGCCGTCGTGCCGGGTGTCTGGTGTACAATCCCTCGCGCCGGATCGGCGCGTACACGTCTACGGGGCAGCCCGCCGTGCCCTCGCTGTACGCGCAATGGCATTCGGCCTGGGAGGTACCGGACATGGCAGTAGAACGCATTGGAGTCGCCATCCAGGGCGCGGGCAACGTGTCCACGGAGCACCTACGCGCCTATATCAACAATCCGCATACCGAAGTGGTGGCTATCGGCAGTCGGACCCTCGAAGGCGCTGCCCGCAAGCGTGACCAGATGGGTCTGAGCGCCAACGACTGTACCCTCTACGACAGCCTTGCCGATCTGCTGGCCAATCCGCGCGTAGACGCGCTTTCGATCTGCACCCCCTCGGAGCTGCACGCCGCGGAGACGATCCAGGCGGCGGAAGCGGGAAAGCACGTCCTCATCGAAAAGCCCGTTTCAGTTGACCCTGCCGACTTACCGACTATGCAGGCGGCGGTCGAGGCGGCCGGTGTGCGTACCGTGGTGAGCTTTGTTCTGCGCTGGAACCCGCTGGTCGAGACGATCAAGGCGCTCGTCGCCGATGGCGCGTTTGGCGAGCCGTTTTTCGTCCAGACCGACTACTGGCACAACGTCGTCCAGTCGCGCTACCCCGGAGGTGGGGGCTACCGCCGGCATCACCCGATGAGCGCGTTTCTCGCCGGCGGCTGCCATGCCGTAGACATGGCCCGCTACCTGATGGGCAGCGATGTCGTCGAGGTCTCTGCCTTCTCCTACGACGAGGAGCCGGACACGCCAGCGCCAAAGACGACGGTAGCCATCATCAAGTTTGCAAACGGCAAGATCGGCAAGGTATCGGCCAGCACGGTGCAGTGGATGCCCTACGTGTTCAACGTTGACCTCTTCGGGCCGGACGGCTCGATCCGCGGCAACAAGCTCTATACGCGCAAGCTCCCCGGTCAAACCGACTTTGCCACGATCCCGACCATTCCCCCGGACAGCGGCGCTGTCGCTCACCATCCGTTCCAGGAGGAGATAGACCACTTTGTGGACTGTATCCGCAGCGGCGTCGAGTCGCACGTCAACTTGGCCGATGCGGTCAACACCCACGAAGTATGCTTTGCTGCCGAGCAGTCGAGCGCCGCAGCCGGCCGCACCATACACCTGCCGCTGCGGTCGTGAAGTGGAGAGTGAAAAGTGACGAGTGGAGAGTACCTAGTGCCCGGTCCCGGCGTGAGCTACGGCTCGAACGGCATGGTGGCCTCGCGGTCGAAACGGGCCGCAGCGGCCGGGCTACACGTGCTCCGGCGCGGCGGCAACGCCTTCGACGCAGCCATCGCCGTCGCCAGCGTAGAGTGGCTGACCCTCCCCGCGATGTGCGGCCTGGGCGGCGATATGTTTGCCGTGCTCTACGATGCGCGTAGTGACCGGCTGGCCGCGATCAACGGCAGTGGTATGGCGGCCTTGCACGCCTCCCGCGACTACTACGTGAGCCAGGGACTCAGCACGATGCCGCTCGACGGCTGGCACGCGGCGGCCGTACCGGGCGCCCCGCACGCCTACGCCACCCTCAACCGCGAGTTCGGAACCCTTCCGCTCGCTGACCTACTGGCCCCGGCGCTGGCCTACGCGGAGCGGGGCATTGCCGTCTCCGAGGATATGAGCCGGTCCATTGCCGGGGCAGCGGGCAAGCTGGGCCGGTTTGCCGACAGCGCGGCGCTGTACTTCCCCGGTGGCGTCGCCCTGCGCCCCGGCGACCGCTGGGTACTGCCCGATCTCGCGCATACGATCCGGGCCTTTGCCACCGGTGGTCCCGAGGTGTTCTATCGCGGCGCGGTCGCGGCGGAGATCATGCGCGCCTCCACCGCTGGCGGTGGTCTCTTTGGGCCGCAGGAGTTTGCCGAGCAGGCCACCGACGTGTACGAGCCGCTCCACACCCGCTATCGCGGCGTGGACGTATACGAGACGGCGCCGCCATCGCAGGGCTTGCTGGTGTTGGAGTGGCTCAACATCATTGCCGGCGACGACCTACGCTCGCTCGGCTTCGGCTCGGCCGACACCCTGCACCTCCTGGTGGAAGCCAAGAAGCTGGCCTTTGCGGATCGCAACCGCTACTGCGGCGATCCCCGGTTCATCGCCAACCCGCTGGACGACCTGCTCTCCCCGCAGTACGCGGCCCAACGACGGGCCGCCATCCATCCGGCCCGCGCGAATAATGCGCCGACGGCGGGCACACTCCCAGAGCTAGGCGGCGACACGAGCTACTTTGCCGTTGCGGATGGGCAGGGCAACGCGATCTCGTTCATCCATAGCCTCTCCGCCGGTTTCGGGTGTGGCGTAGTGGCCGGCAAGACGGGCGTGCTGCTCAACAACCGCGCCGGTCGCGGCTTCACGTTGGAGGCGGGCCATCCGAACGTGATCGCCGGCGGCAAGAAGACGATGCACACGCTGAACTGCTACCTGCTCTGCCGCGATGGCCGGCCGTTCGTCGTCGGGGGCACGCCCGGCGGCGACTATCAGCCGCAGTGGAACGTGCAGGCGATCACCAACCTGCTCGATTTCGGCATGAACGTGCGCGAAGCGGTCGAGGCGCCGCGCTGGATCAGCGTCCCCGGCACCGACCCGGAGACGCTGGACGAGCCGTTCGGCTTGATCGTCGAGGGGCGCTTCGACCCGGACGTGCTGGCCGAGCTGGAGCGACGCGGCCACCGCGTCCGACGGGCCGGCCCCTGGAGCAGCCCCGGCGCGCTCCAGCTCATCATGTTCGGCGAGGACGGCACCTTGCAGGGTGGCAGCGACCCTCGGGGGGACGGCGCGGCCCTGGCCTACTGAGGCCGGCGGACGCCTGATTTGCCACAGAGCACACAGAGAGCACAGAGAGGGGGGCTGCGCTCCGCCTGCTACCGGTGTCTCTGGTAGACTCGCTGTGTCCAGGCAGAGTGCATTGGTTGGAGTCGATGAGCAACTCAAGGATCGCCTATGTAGGGGGTAGACCGTGGAGGGACTGCCTCTTGTTGTGGCGCTGCTCATTTACTTCATCCCGACCATTGTTGGTTGCAGGAAGAGGAATGCGGGGTCTATCTTTGTCCTGAACCTATTGCTAGGCTGGACGCTAATCGGTTGGGCAATTGCCTTGAAGTGGGCACTTACCCATGAAGAGCAGAAGCCGGAGGCAACTCCAGACTTCGACCAGGACCGCCGCCTCGACCCCGACGATGCCTCCGCCTACATCAACCGAGGATCTGCTTACATGGACAGAGGTGAGTATGACCGTGCCATTCGAGACTTCGACCAGGCCATCAAACTTGCCCCCAACCTTGCCATCGCCTATTTGGGTCGCGGAATTGCCTACAGGAACAGAGGCGAATACGACCGCGCCATTCAAGACTTCGACCAGATCCTCCAACTGGACCTGAACTATGCTGAGGCCTACTTGAGCCGGGGAATGGTCTACGCAGACAGAGGCGAGTATGACCGCGCCATTCAAGACTTCGACCAGATCCTCCAACTGGACCTGAACTATGCTGAGGCCTACTTGAGCCGGGGAATGGTCTACGCAGACAGAGGCGAGTATGACCGCGCTAGGAGCGATTTCTATGAGACACTAGCGCTTGGCTTCGACCGGGCCACGGTTGAGGCGGCGCTTGCACAACTGCCCGAGACCCTCATCTCCCCGTCCGCACCGACGCTGGACACACGCTACCGCGACCCGGACCAGGCCCGGTCAGAGTCGATAGATACATCAAGGGATACGTACACGACAATGGTCAGCGATGCAGATGTAGAGTGTATCGTCGACTTCGTGATGCGTGAGTTGAATCTGGACTTGGATGATCGATTGGGCGATGAATACGGCTATGACGATCCGGTGCTGATCTGTCTGGATGCGGTGCTCGCGATCCAACATAGGTATAAGCAGTTCGTGGTCCCTAGAATAGCACTTTTCCAGCAGGAATATCCCCATGTCCGCTCACTGTCGGACCTCAAGCAACTCATCGAACGCTATGGCCATCGGCGTTTTGGGGAGCAGGTGTGGAACTATCGATACCTGCCACGGATACAGACGCTGGAATTGCTGGTGAATTGGTTCCTAGCCTATCAACAGAAACACGGATTCGGCGACGATCTCGAGGCGATGCGTTATTGGGCACAACAGCCGTATAAGGAGCCGCTGAGTGCCTACGGAGTACGCGGAATCGGCATCGCAACGACGCAATATCTACGGATGCTGGCCGGTGCAGATACCGTGAAGCCGGATGTCCGTATCCATCAGGCCGTTGAGGATGCGCTAGGCCGCTCGGTGACAGACGAGGAAGCGATATCGCTCATTGAGGAAGCAGCGCGTCGGCTGGGTGTGGGTGCAACAACTCTCGATCACGTGATCTGGAAGTTCTATTCCGGCAATTGAGCCTGACAACAGGATTGATGCCATGGAAGAGCATTATGTGGTTGATCGTGACGGGAAGCGCACGGCCGTCATTCTGCCCATAGAGCAGTACGAGCGGCTGCTGGAAGACTTGCACGACCTAGCCGTGATAGCAGGGCGTCGGGAAGAGGAGCCGATTAGCCTAGAGGAGACGAAGCGCCGGCTGCGAGAGGACGGCCTGCTTTAGCCAGCGTGTGGCGTACCTGCTCAAGCTCCCGCTCTAGCTCCTCGGCTGTTTCCGGTCCCTGGGGAATATCGTAGCGGCCCATAAGCTCAAGAATACCCCAGCGTGTAGTCCCAAGCACCTCGGCCGCGCGGCTCTGACCGATCCGACCTCGGCGCAGAAGCTCTACTACCAGGAGTTGCTTGGCCTGTGCCGCCGCTTCGTCGGGCGCACCGAGCAGCGCGACGACATCTTCCGGCAGGTCCAGCGTCAGCACACGGGATGCCATCCGCGTATTTCCCTTCACATTTGCTGCGGTGTGAGTATTATGCACGACAAGTCGCCGACGAGGAGGATGGCAGTGGTGCAAGGGATTGATCATATTGAGCTGATTGTGCGGGACGTGGAGGCGTTTGTGGCGCTGTTTCGGCAGCTCGGCTTCCGGCTGCTGGCGCGGACCACGCACCACGGCGAGTCGGCCGAGCTACAGTTGCCCGGCGAGGGCCAGCCGATCATCGAAATCCATCGGGTCTCCGGCGAGGAGAACCCCGGCGTCAACCATATCGCGTTCCGCGTGGACGACGTTCGCGCCGCGCATCGGGAGCTGGGCGCGGCCGGCATCGAGTTCGACGGGCCACCGGAGCTGATCCCGCAAACCGGCCGCCTCATCGCCAACTTCCGCGACCCCGACGGCTGGCGGTTGCAGCTGGTGGACGCCAACCGCCAGGAATGGACGGATGAGGAGGGCGACGCCGCTCGCTAATGCGGATGTACGACCGCCCCCTATGGTCCCTGACGGCGGCAGGTATTTCGCTGGGAGACGGATTGGGCCCTCCCCCGGCCGCTGGCCCGTTGTCATTCCGGCCCCCCGCCCAATATGACCCCGGCGATGGGAGGATGGTTCCTACTCGACAAGGCCGGAGCGCACGGCGCTCCAGCCGGGGACAGTCTCTGTACCATGCCCGCACAACACGGTGGCGCAGCTTTGCCGACGGCACCGGGTCACACTCGATCCCGCGCCGAAATAGCCCGAGGGCGCCGGGTCAGACCGACCCCGTGCCGAAACAACCCGAGGGCGCCGGGTCGTACCCGACCCCGCGCCGAAACATGCCCGAGGGCGCCGGGTCGTACCCGACCCCGTGCCGAAACAGCCTCAGGGCGCCGGGTCGTACCCGACCCCGTGCCAGCCGCGCCACCGTGCCCGGTCACGACTGTCCCCACGTCACACCGCCACCGGCAGGTTACTGCCCATCTCCCATCACCAACCCGTCGGTGGCGGTCCGGAACCATCCTCCCGTCACCCACCCCCACGAGCCATCCCGCCGCCGGCCGTCCTCCCCCTCGCCACATGGTGGAGAGGGGGCCGGGGGGTGAGGCCAACCCAGCCGGCACGGCCGTCAGGAGCATCCACCATGCCCGACCCATAGCTGCTGCTAGAGCACAGGTGGTCGCGTCAGCA
The DNA here is from genome assembly GCA_965238265.1 of Chloroflexota bacterium. Taxonomy (GTDB): domain Bacteria; phylum Chloroflexota; class UBA11872; order UBA12225; family JAJDUF01; genus JAJDUF01. The sequence goes on from OZ250185.1 coordinate 1,933,063, forward strand.
CGCGGCCGATTTCCTAGTTGATTTGAAAAAACCTACTCTTACGAGTCTAGGGTCCCTCCTACGCAGGGGGACGTGGATTTCCGCGTGCGCGGGAATGACCGGCGGGGCGCTGGCCACTCACTACTTGCTGGCGCTTGTCTGCACGGCCTGGATGAGAGCGCGCAGTCGCCCTGGTGCCGGCGCCGGCTCGGCGGACTGCAGCAGGGCGGCGCGGAGGGCGCTGCCGGCTTCGGTGGGTCCGAGCGCCGTCGCCAGGAGTAGCCGCAGGTTGGCATGCGCCAACGCCCAATCGCGGTCCTGGAATAGGGCGGTGAGCAGCGCGGCACGCACCGTATAGCGATCTACCAGCGCGGTGCCGAGCGGCAGGGGCGGTGCGTAGGCGTGGGTCGCGGCGACCATGCCGGCAATGGGCAAGGGCAATGACACGCCGGGTCCGATGGCACCCTCGCCTTGCCCCTCACCCCGGCCCTCTCCCGGAGGGAGAAGGTGAAGGCTAGGGCCCGCTGCCGCCGCGCCGAGGTCTTGGCGCAGCCCGGTCGAGGAGACCGCTGCGACCACGCTCGGGAGCGGCAGGCTACGCACCCGCGCGGCGAACGGCCGGTTTTCCGGCCGGCTCAGGAGCGCGGCGAAGTCGTCTGCCGTCGCATCGTCCCGTGGCGCGACGAGAAACGACGCCAAGCGAAAGAGCTTCTGGAGCGCCGCGTCGCGGTCGTCGTAATAGCGCGGATCGAAGATTTGGACGATCTTGTCGTAGCCGACGAGAAACAGCAGGGTATCCAGATCGGGCCACCGGGTACGGGCCGCCAGCGCCTGATCCACGTACAGGCCGCGGTTGAACAGAAGCACGCCGTAGCGCGGCTGATCTTGGACAAAATGCCGTAGCGCGACGAGGCGATCTTCGAGCAACGTCCCGGCTATTTGCTCCTTGTCCACCGTGACTCGCGCCAGCCCCAGCCAGACCTCGGTAGCGGCGTTGGTTTCGAGGGCCGCGGCCGCCAGGGCTGCGTGCCCCTGGTGCAGCGGATTGAAGGAGCCGGGCAGGATGGCGATACGGCGCCCGGCAACTGAGGCTGGCTGGGAGGCGAATATCGCCGCGTGCGGCGCCGCGGCGGGATCAAGAGACTCGATGGCGTCGTGCAGGGCCAGGAGCGTGGGGAAATGGAAGTAATCGGGAGGTCTCATCGGCTCTGATGGATGCCTAGTCGTGGGTTGGACCTAACTCCTGACTGGCCAAAGCCGCACCACACCTGGCACTATCCGTGCGGCTTTGGCCGGTCACCCGGCCTCTTCCCTCCAGGGAAGGGGAGTCTGGATTCCCGCGGAAGCGGGAATGACAGACGGCCGCCCCTCCCTTCAGGCCAAGGGCGCCATCGGCGCGACCTTTAGCCCCTTCCCTTCAGGGAGGGGGTTGGGGGTAGGTCTACTCGCCTCACCCGCTACAGCTTGCCATCATCCGCGGCCCGCTGCAGGACGACCTCGGCCAGCTTGCGGCTCGCCTCGTCTAGCATCTCCTCGCCGTCGAGCGCTACTGCGCCCAGCCCCTCTTCCTCCGTCGCCTGGAAGTAGCGGTCGCGGATCGCGGTGGCCTTCTCGATCTCCGCAGCGGAGGGTGAAAACACTTCGTTCAGCACCGGAATCTGCGCCGGATGCACAGCCCACTTCCCATCGCAGCCCAACTGGCAGGCCATCTGGGCCGAGTTCCGCAGCCCCTCCAGATCGCGGAACTTGCCGAACGGGCCGTCAATAGTCTGCAAGCCGGCCGCTTTCGCTGCGGTGACAATCCGCTGCAAAGCAAAGTGGTAGATATGACCGGGGTAGGCGAAGTCGTGCGCCCCGATGGACAGCACGGGCATGTCGGCGTAGGCGGCGTAGTCGCCGGGGCCAAACACGAGCGCGATCAGCCGCTTGCTGGCATGGGCGATCTTCTCCACGCTGGAGATGCCCGCGGCCGTCTCGATCTGCGCTTCGATCCCGATGGTATGGGTCAAGCCCAACTGCTGTTCGAGCGAGGTCAACATAATATCCAGGGCGGCCACGTCTTCGGGGCCGCGCGTCTTCGGCAGCATAATGGCTTCTAGCTCTGCGCCAGCGCCCTCCACCACGTCTACCACGTCGCGCACGGCCCACTGCGTGGACAGGTCGTTGATCCGCACGACCGTCGCCTTGTCGCCATAGTCGTTCTCGTTCAACGCCTGGACAATCCGGGCCCGCGAGGCCACCTTTTCACTCGGCGCTACGGAGTCCTCCAGGTCCAGAAACACGGCGTCCGCGTCGCTCGTTGCCGCCCCTTGCATCATGCGGGGATTGCTGCCGGGAACAGCCAGCTCCGAGCGCCGGCGGCGCGCCGGGCGCGGCGTCGCCGGGCGCCAGCTCAACGGTGGTCCGTCATAAGGGCTGCCAGGAACCTGCTTTGTCATCACGTATCCCTTCCTCGCGCCTCACCCCCGGCCCTCGCTCCACTTGTGGAGAGGGGGAGTCCGCCGCCGCCGGGCGGGGGTGAGGGCGCTGTGTCGTTCGGACTATGTAACTGCGCCGACCGCTGCCGAGCTTACCAAACGCGCATACTTCGCGAGCGATCCCGACCGATACCGTGGCGTCGGCGCCTCCCAGGAAGCGAGGCGCTCCTGAAGCTCCTCGTCTGAGAGCCGAACGTCGAGCTGCCGATTCGGAATGTCAATCGCGATCACGTCCCCGTCGCGCAGCGCCGCCAGCGGGCCACCCACGGCCGCCTCCGGCGCCATGTGCGCGATCATCAAGCCGTGAGTGGCGCCGGAGAAGCGCCCATCGGTCAGCAACGCGACGTGATCGCCTAGCCCACGCCCTTGAATCGCTGCCGTCACGGCCAGCATTTCGCGCATCCCCGGCCCGCCTTTCGGCCCCTCGTTGCGGATGACCACCACGTCGCCTTTCCGAATATCGCCGGCGAGCACGGCCTCGAAGCAGGCTTCCTCGCCGTCGAACACCCGGGCCGGGCCGGCGAAGGTGCTGTGGACGGCCCCGCCCACCTTGGCGACGGCACCGTCCGCGGCGAGGTTGCCGCGCAGGATGGCCAGCGTGCCGGTCGGGCTGAGGGGGCGGTCAAGCGCAAAGGTGAGGTCCTGGTCCGGCTCTTCGCGGACCCGGTCCAAGTGATCGCCCAGCGTCCCTCCCGCGACGTTGGGGGTGCTGCCGTCAATGATCCCGCCCTTGAGCAGCTCTTTCATCACGACCGGCACGCCACCAACCACGTCCAGATCGGCCATGACGTACTTGCCGGACGGTTTCAGGCTGGCCAAGTGCGGCGTGCGGTGGCTGATCTCGTCAAAGTCATCCAGCCGCAGCTCTACACCGGCTTCATACGCAATCGCCATCAGGTGCAGCACCGCGTTGGTCGAGCCACCGAGCGCTTCCACGGTAGCGATGGCGTTGAGAAAGGCGGCGCGAGTGAGGAAGTCGCGCGGACGCTTGTCCTCGCGCAAGAGCTGCATCACGCGCTCGCCGGCTTGAAACGCCACCACCTGACGCCGCGCGTCAACCGCCGGAATGGAAGCGCTCCCCGGGGGCGCCATCCCCAATGCCTCGGCCGCCGCGGCCATCGTGTTCGCGGTGAACATGCCCCCGCAAGCGCCAGCGCCGGGGCACGCTCGGCCGACCAGCTCGTCTACGTCCTCCTCGGACATCTCGCCGCTGGCATGCAGGCCGGGCGCTTCGAACGAGTCCTGGATCGTGACCTTCCTGCCCCGGTAGATACCGGGCATGATGCTGCCGCCGTACACGTAGACGCCGGGGATGTTCAGTCGCGCCAGCGCCATCAGGCCCCCCGGCTGCGTCTTGTCACACCCGGTCAGTGTCACCAGCCCGTCGAGGCGGTGCCCGGTCACGACCAGCTCGATGGAGTCGGCAATCACCTCGCGGCTGACGAGGGAAGCGCGCATCCCCTCGGTGCCCATCGCGATACCGTCGGTGACGCAGATGGTCCCGAACTCGAACGGCGTGCCGCCGGCCGCGCGGATACCTTCCTTGACCTTCTCGGCGAGGTCGCGCAAGTTGAGCTGGCAGGGGGTCAGGTCGGTCCAGGTATTGGCGATGCCGATCATCGGCTTACGCAGGTCCTCCTCGCTGAGGCCCGTGCCTCGAAACATCGAGCGCGCTGCGGCGTGCTCGACGCCCATCGTCACTTCGCGACTGCGCGCTTTCACGTCAACGGTCGTTGCTGCCATGTTGCCCATTCCTTGTCGCCAGCAGTAGAGGAGACGGCTCAGAGTATACGTCACGCAGAAGGAGGTGAGCTACGCTGCGGTGTGCTCTGTGGCTTCGTCAATCGAAGAAGCGGTAGCGGAAGAGTGTCCAGAGCGTGTGGACCCCGTCGCGCCAGCCGATCTTCTTCCCTTCGGCGAAGGTCCGCGGCGTGTAGGAGATGGGCACTTGCGCGAGCCGGTAGCCGCGCTTGCAGATTTTCGCCGTGACCTCCGGGCAGAACTCAAACCGCGAGGCGTGCAGGTCTAGGCTCATGATGACTTCACGGCGGAATACCTTGTAGGCAGTCGCCTCGTCGCGGATGAGACGACCGTAGAGCACCGAGGCGATGGCAGCGAAGACCCAGTTGGCGAGCCGGTGCCGCCGGAGCATCCCCTTGATCGGGCGGTGAAACCGCACCCCGTAGACGACGTCCGCCTCCCCACGCTGGATCGGCGCGAGCAAGGCCGGGTAGTCGTCGGGGTCGTACTCCATGTCGGCGTCCTGGATCAGCACGATGTCGCCGACGGCGTAGCGCAGGCCGATCCTGATGGCGGTGCCCTTGCCCATGTTAATCATCGCCTGATGGACGATGAGTACGTCACCCAGCGGGTCATCACGCAGCCGCTCGACCACGCCGACGGTCCCGTCGGTCGAGCCGTCGTCTACGACAATGATCTGCTTGCGGATGGGGACAGCCCGGACCCGGCGTAGCACCTCACTGATCAGGTTTTCCTCGTTGTAGACCGGGATGATGACGGAGAGTGAGGGCGAAGGGGCGGCTCCCTGCTCCGCCGGCCGCTCACCTCGTTCACCCATGACTTGCTCGCCCGTCACCCAGACTGCACCTGCCCAAACGATACTTGCCAACCGTTGAGTGTGCCAACGGCTTGGGGATGAGCGCCTCCGGCAAAGCTGCCGCTACGGCGGCGTGGCGCGGCCGGAAATTACTCCCCTAGAGAGGAACACGTTTCGGGCTGCTGCGCGGTAAGCTACTTGCGGGGCTGCCGCGGGCGAATGCCTGCTGGGCGGTCGCCTCCCGGCGCGCCGCCACGAAGTCCGCCACCAGATCACGGTCGGCCCCGCCCTCGGCGCCCTGGCGACCGCTCACCTTGACCATCGCCGGGATGCGGGTCAGTCGCCCCAGCGCTACCACCTCGCCTTGATTGAGGCCCGGCAGGTTCCCCAGTAGCCCCTGGGACACCACCTCGGAGGCGCGCTGCACCGCCTTTTGGTCGTCGGGATTTGTCAGGCGCATGATGAGCTGCGAGGCACACTGCGAGAGGGTATCGTCGGCGATCTTCGAGGGCCGCTGCGTAATCACGATCAGGTAGACGCCGAACTTTCTGCCTTCCGCCGCCACGGTGTTGATGATCCGCGACGCCTTCGTCTGCTGGTCACGTGGCCCGCCGCCGGGGACCAGATTGTGGGCCTCTTCCAGGACCACGAACACGGGCCACCGCAAGCGACCGCCGAGCGCACGTTCCCACAGATGGGAGAGCAGCCATTCGGCCGTGTAGGCCATCACGACCTTCTCGGTACCGGCCAGATCAATGACCGTCGTCTTCATCGGCTCCATGAGCCGCTCGATATTGACCGTGCTGTGTCCCCAGACCGGGTAGCGCTCCAGCCGCCGCACGTACCGCATGGCGTTGCGGGCATCGCGGCGGAGATCGTCTTCACCGGGCGCCCCGCCTCCTCCGTATTGCTGCCCTCCAACCGCCGGTTCGGGGTTCGGAGCGAGCGATTGCAGGCCTTGCAGCCAGGCTTCGGACTCCGCGGCGTCATCGCCATCGGGCGGCTCCCCGTGCCGGGCTGCGGCCGGAGCGGACGGTTCCTCCGGCAAGGTATCCCCTTCGTCCAGAGGGACGCCGGCAAAATCGGCCAAATCTTGCACCAAGTCCCGCGGCACGAAGTCGCGCCGCCGGTGGCGCAGACGAGACACCGCCTGCGCGATGGCGTCGCGGATGCGCGTAGCCGTCGTGGGCACACCGGCTACGTCGGCGATGTCGTCGGCATCCAGCTCGGCGAACCGGATCGTGTAGTGCTCCGTGGGGCCGACAAGCTCGTCGGGATACCGTCGCCCCTCGATACCGGGGACGCGGAGAATAGCGATGCGGTCCGCATGTGGTGTCTTGGTCGCGTGGTGATACGGAAGCTGGGCGTCGGCCTGCGTCTTGCGTAGCTGCACGTAGTCGGAGTTGGGGTCGAGGACGATGATGGTTGCGCCGAGACCGAGCAGGTCTTCGAGTAGCTTGCCGGCGAGATACGATTTGCCGGCGCCGGTCTGGGCGATGATGGCCAGATGGCGCGACAACCCGTTGGGGTCCAGGCGCACGTCAACGCCGCGGCGGTTAATCAGCGTGCCCAAGGTGATTGAGGACGCTTCATCGCGCGAGAAGAACTCGCGGAGCAGCGCGTCAGGGGCGGTATGGACCGGCGTGCCCGGCAGCACCATCATCCGCGCTTGCCGGACCACCCCATCTTGCAGGTAGCCCAGCACGTTGGCCTCGGCTTGCACGCGCGGGGGAAGCGTCGCGTTCTGGGAGACGACCGTCTGCGCTTCCGCATAGTCCAGGTCTTCGCCGAGGGTCAACACCTCGGCCCGGATGCCCGTCACCTGTGCGAGCAGGTCCACGGACTCGAAAGTATCGTCCACCCGCTCACGTGCGCCGTGGATTACCACATATTCCAGGCGCGGCGGCACCGTGTCCTTATCGGAGACGAACACAAAGCTCTGCGGCGAGGAGCGGCCGACGACAAAGCCTATCGGCTGCTCGGATGACTCAGGGGATTCGGGAGGACTGTCGCTTTGGGCGAAGAGCTGTGTCATTGGCCATCTCCTCTTGGTAGTGTTCTCCGTGCTACTCGAAGTTTAACAGAAGTTCTAATGTCAGCGTAGCCCAGCCCCACGGGTGTTGGCACGCGAAGTATAAGCGGGACTCCTGGCGGCGCGTCTCCGCCCGCCGGGAGGATTACTGTGTGGAGGCGTCCGGCCGGTTCCGGCGAGAAACCTGGCTGGTGGTAGAATGGTCTAACTACGATATGTGGAGCGATGAGACTCAGGCCGCAGTCGGCCGCCTCAGAAGCGCGGCCGCGCATGTGGGCGAGGGAGGAGGTCCAATGAGGGGCCGATACATGGAGCGGTGGCACCACGGGCAGGTCGGGGGATTCGTCCTCGGCTGGTCACTGATCATCATTGGCGCGGTGGCCCTTGTGCCGCCGCTGGGGGGTGTGCTCTTCGGTGGCTTGGTCGGCGCATTCGCGGTTGTGGCCACACTCTTTGCAGTTGGCTTGGCCGCGGCGGTCGTGCTCGGCGCCCTCGGATTAGCCGGTGTAGCGCTGGCCGCGCCTTTTGTGGCGCTGGTTGGCCTCCCCGTGCTGGCGATGCGTGCCCTCTTCCGAGCCTGTTGCCCGCCGTTTGCGGGCGCCGGGGACCGCCGCGAGCGTGCCGAGTGGGCTGCGAGCGGCCGGGACGAGCAACCGGGGCCGGAGCTGGCAGCGCAATCGCCAGCGGGTCGAGACGCGGCGACAGAGATTCTGCGCCGACGCTACGCCGCCGGCCAGCTCTCGCAAGGCGAGTTTCAAGAGGCGCTGATCAACCTGCTCAAAGAGCGCTACATCGCCGGGAAGATTGATCAGGACCAGTACGAGAAGCAGCTTGAAGTGCTGCTACAGCCGCCGCCAACGTCGGACAGGGTGCTGCGTGCCTAGTGCTCGACCGCCGGCAGCGTGACTGAGAGCAGCGGTCGCGTCCATGTCTGTACATGGATGCACAGGATGGACAAGATAAGAGACCCCTAAAACCATCCTGTCTATCCCGTGCATCCATGTTTGCTGCACCGCACTGGAGTTGACACGTGTCTGCGCCGCTGGCCTCCCCGCTACCGACGGCGCAGTTGACTGTGGAGCCTGGCGGCCAGCCATTCCTCCTCAGGAACGAACGCACCGTCATTGGCCGCGTCTCTACGTGCGACGTGGTCCTGCAAGACCATTTGGTCTCCCGCCAGCACGCCGAAATCCTGAGGGAGTCGTTCGGCTATGTCGTTCGTGACATCGGGAGCAGCAACGGCACGTTTGTGAACGGCCAGCGCCTCAGCACCGGTGAGGCCCGTCCGCTGCGGGATGGCGACACGCTACGTCTTGGCTCCAGCACGTTGCAGTTCCACGATCCAAGCGCCACGTTGCGCGTGCCGGGGCTGAGTGAGCGCGTGGCAACCGCGCCGGTCTTCCTCGACCATCAGCAGCAAGCGGCCTACGTGCGTGGCCAGCAGCTCTCCCTCGCACCCAAAGAGTTCGCGTTCCTGGCACTGCTCGCCGAGCGGCCTGGTGAAGTGCGGGGGCGCGCGGAGATTGCGCGGCTCGTCTGGCCTGAGTACGGCGGCGAGGTCAGCAACTACAACATTGACGTGCTGGCCAGCCGCCTCCGGCAACGTCTGAGTGCGGCTGCCGGGCCGGGGGCCGCCGGTTGGCTGGTCACGGTGAAGAAGCGCGGCTACCGCTTGGTGGCCGGCGCGTGATCGCGCCCGGCAGCCCCCTCCCTCACCCTCCCCCATACTGACGTACAGGGGAGGGAATGTACCGTCCCCCTGCTCGGCAGGGGGGCCATAGGGGGGCCGGCCCCTACGCTATAAGGAGGCGCCGGCTGTGCTACGGAGGCAGACCGACCGGACCGAGCTGATGGATCAGCCCGATGCCCCGCCACGCATGCTGGCCCGCAGCCTGGCCGACATGCGGCGCCTCAATCGGCTCTTCGGCTGGCAGCGACCGGTGCTGCGCGCGGTGCAGTCTCTCGTGCCCACGGCCGGTCCCTGTACCGTGCTCGACGTAGCGACCGGCTCCGGCGATCTGCCGCTGGCGCTCGCCGGGCTGCTCGTGCCGCGGCGCAGCCCCGTCTGCGTCATCGCGTCCGACGCGCACCCCACGGTGTTGCGGCTGGGACGGCGGTATACGGCGGGCAGAGGGACGGTGTGCTGGGTAGGCCACGACGCGCGGCGGCTGCCGTTCTCACGGGATAGCGTAGATGTCGTCACCTGCGCCTCGGCGCTGCATCACTTTGATGAACGGGACGCCGTAACCGTGCTCGCGGCGCTGGCCACGGTCGCGCGGCAGGGCGTCATTGTTACCGATGCGACGCGCTCGCTGCTCGCGCTGCTGACCGTGAGCGTCCTCAGCCGGTTCAGCCGTAGCCCGTTGACCTGGCACGACGGCCCACTGTCGGTGCGCCGGGCGTACACGGCTGATGAAGCGATGGCCCTCGCGCAGCGGGCCGGGTGGCGGCAGATTCAGGTGCAGCGCCCCGATCCGTTTCGCTGGCTGCTCATCGGCCGGCCCGCGCCCGGACAAGGGTAGGTTTTTGTGTAGATGAGCACACCTACCCCCAACCCCCTCCCTGAAGGGAAGGGGCTAAAGGTCGCCGTGCGGACCGCTTTCTCTGTCGGGAAACGGCGGCCAGTTGCCGCGCGGACCCCCCTGCCCTGGAGGGAAGGGGCCGGGGGGTAGGTCCACCTCGCCCCCTTAGGCGCTGTCCGGTGCTGCGCCGCCGTTCATGCCGGCGTCGTCACTCGCGCCGTTGACCTCCGGCGGCGTGGCCATCTCCAAGTCCTCCTCGGAGATAATGGCAATGGATGACAGCCGATCACCGGCTTTCAGGTTGATGAGGCGCACGCCCTGGCTATTGCGGCCGGTGAGCCGGATCGAGTCCAGGGGCACGCGGAGCATGAGACCGTCGGTAGACGCGGCGAGGATTTCGGCATCACCCGACCGTACCGACGCGCAGCCGACGACCCGGCCTACTTTCTCGTCGGTGGGCAAGGCGCGCACCCCTTGTCCACCCCGGTGTTTGGGGCGGAACTCGCGCGTCAAGGTCTTCTTGCCGTAGCCGTGGTTCGTGACCAAGAGCAGGGCGCCTCCCTCGTCTATGCGCACGAGGCCGACGACCCGATCACCGGCGGCCAGACGGATGCCGCGCACCCCGCCGCTGGTACGTCCCGAGCTACGCAATTCGGTTTCGTGGAAGCGAATGCCCATGCCGGACTCGGTGACGACGGCTACATCGTCCTGACCGGTCGTGAGGATCACGCTACACAGCTTGTCGTCAGGTTCCAGGTCCATCGTCTTCACGCCGGCTTGACGGGCCGTTGCATACTCCGCCAGCGGAGTACGCTTCACTTCACCCTGCGTCGTCGCTTGGATCAGGTACGCATTGTCGTGGAACGCTGCGAGCGGCAGGACGGTGGCAATGCGTTCCTCCGGCTCCAGCGCCACGAAGTTGACCAAGGCGGCCCCACGGGCGGTGCGACTGGCATCCGGCAGCTCGTAGACGTGCGTACGCAGGACCCGACTATGCGTGGTGAACAACAGCAGCGAGTCGTGGGTGTGCGTGACGAAGAGCCGCGCGACAAGATCGTCGTCGCGGGGGGTGGCGCCGATCACGCCGCGGCCGCCGCGGTTTTGCGCGCGGTAGTAGTGCAGCGGCATCCGCTTGACATACCCGCGCTGCGTGACCACCACCGCGACGGACATGTCGGGCACGAGGTCGGCGTCACTGAGTGATTCACTCGCTCCGACGAGAATGCTGGTGCGCCGCTCGTCTCCAAAGCGCTCTTTGACGGTAAGTAGCTCCTCGCGGATGAGCGACCGGACACGCACCGGGTCGGCGAGGATCGCCTGCAGGTCAGCGATGGTGCGGCGCAGCTCGGCTAGCTCGTCGGCGATCTTCTGACGTTCCAGAGCCACCAACCGCCGCAGCTGGAGGGCGAGGATGGCGTCGGCCTGCACCTCGGTCAGTCCAAACCGGCCGATCAGGGTCTGCTGCGCCACCTCGGTCGTGCTCGCGGCCCGGATGACAGCGATGACCGCATCGAGGTGGTCCAGGGCGATGGTCAGCCCTTCCAGCACGTGGGCGCGCGCTGCGGCACGCCGGAGGTCGTACTGGGTCCGGCGCGTGATGACCTCTTGCCGGTACTCGAGGTAATAGCGCAACGCTCGTCGGAGGGTGAGAACGCGCGGCTGGCCATCTACCAGGGCGAGCATATTCACGTTGAAGGCGCTTTGTAGGGCAGTGTGCTTGTAGAGCTGGTTGAGCACCGCCCGCGGCTGTACGTTGCTTCTGATGTCTATCACGACGCGCAGCCCTTGGCGGTCCGACTCATCACGCATCCCGGCGATGCCGGTGATGACCTTGCGCGTCACCAGTTCGGCGATCTTCTCTTGCAGCGCGGCCTTATTGACCTGATACGGCACCTCGGTAATCACGATGCGAAAACGGTCCGTACCGGTTTCTTCCACGGTCGCGCGGGCGCGCATGACGACCCGGCCGCGCCCGGTGGCATAGGCGTTGCGGATTCCATCCACCCCCACGATGAAACCGCCGGTGGGGAAGTCCGGCCCGCGCACCAAGCGCTGAAGCTCCTCGACGGAAGTCTCGGGGTCGTCAATCAGACGGATGAGGCCGTCAACCACCTCGCTCAGGTTGTGCGGCGGGATTTTTGTCGCCATCCCCACCGCGATACCTTCCGCGCCGTTGAGCAGCAGGTTTGGCAGCCGCGCCGGGAGCGCCTGCGGCTCCTGCTCCGTGCCATCGAAGTTGTCATCGAAGTCAACGGTTTCTTTCTCGATCTCGACCAGCAGCTCTTCCGCAATCGGGGTCAGGCGTGCTTCGGTATACCGGATCGCAGCGGGTGGATCGTTGTCAATGGAGCCAAAGTTTCCCTGGCCATCAATCAGTGGGTAGCGTAGCGAGAAGTCTTGGGCCATCCGCACCATCGCGTCATAGATCGCGCTTTCCGAGTGCGGATGGAACTTCCCCAGCACCTCGCCGACCGTGCGCGCACTCTTCCTGTAGGCACTGTTGGCGCGTGTGCCGCTGGACCACATGGTATAGAGGATGCGCCGCTGGACCGGTTTGAGGCCGTCGCGGGCATCCGGGAACGCCCGGCCCACGATGACGCTCATGGCGTACTCGAGGTAGGAGGTGCGCAACTCCGCCTCGAACTGAACAGGGCGCACGATGCCGATGCTGTCGGTCATGGACCCTCCGTATGTCTGCGTGCCGGGCCGGCCGCGGTGTGCGGTGAGGCCGACGAAGCGAGTGGATCGGGGGCGGGCGAGGCGTCAGCAAGCGCGACTGGATAGTCGCTTCGGAGACACGCTTTGGAGACCGGAAAACGCCCCATATATGTACGATAAGTATACCGTATTGCACTGCCGGGATGTGTGCCCGACGACGGTGGTAGCCGGCCGGGCAAACGTCGCTCATCCGTACAGACGATCACGCCACCCGGCGAGGGCCGGGCGCTACAGCCGGGGCAGGATGATGGCGAAATCGAGCCAGGCGACCAGGCTGCCGAGGAGCGCCCCGCCGGCAACCTGGGGGATGGTGTGCTGGGATGCGCGGACCCGTGCCCAGCAGACGAGCGGCACGATGAGCATGCCCGGCAGCGCCGTAGGCCCAAGCACGTTGAGCAGTGCCGTGGTCGGTAGGGCGCTGCCGGCCGCGTGCATGCTGATCTTCCAGTGTTGGGTGATCGCTGCCATCAGGATACCTAAGAGCACATAGCCGAGGGCAAGTGCCCAGATGTGCTGTGGAGCGGAGAGACGAATCAACACCACGGTGCCTATAGCGCAGCTGAGGGTGCTTACGAGATAGGGGCGTAACCGCTCTTCGGTAATAACCAGCTCGATGCCGCCGCGAATGCGCTGTCGCCGGATGAGCAAGCCGATGTAGCCGGTCGGAATAATGGCCATGAAGAGCGCACTCACCAGTGCCGTGTGTGCAGCTACCAGTGGCTCGGCTACCAGATATGCACTCAACACGACCAGCGTGCCGATGGCGACCAATGGCGGCATGAAGATGATGCCGATGAGCCTGGCCCAGCGGTGCTGCTCGGCCATGTCGCTCGGTAGCTGCGCTGCCGGTGCGCCGGAAGCCGACGATAGTGCCAGGTGCGGTGCGCTACCGGCGTCGTCAACCTGATCCCTAGCTGCTTTCATAGCGGCCACTACGTCCCCCGCTCTTGCGAATCAAGCGCACGTGCTCCAAGCGCATGCCGCGGTCTACGGCTTTGCACATGTCGTAGACGGTCAGCCCGGCAATCGAGACCGCCGTCAGCGCTTCCATCTCCACTCCGGTCTTGCCGGTGGTGCGGACCTCGGCTTCAAGCAGCAAGCGTGACTGGGCGCGGTCCCAGTCGAAGCGCAGGGTGGCGCTGGTCAGCGGCAACGGATGACACAGCGGGATTAGCTCCGGCGTCTTCTTGGCCGCCATGATACCGGCCACTTGTGCCACCCCCAGCACGTCGCCCTTCCTGAGCACTTGGCCCGCCGGGGCGCCATCGGCCGTGCTTGCTTGTTGTGCAGATGATAGTCCTGCCTGCTGGGCAATAATCAACTCCAGTGTCGCCGGCTCCATCACCAACTCTGCCCGCGCGACGGCCGCACGCTGGGTGTCGGGCTTCGTGCCCACGTCCACCATGCGTGCCCGGCCGGCAGCATCGAGGTGCGTCAGCGATCCAGGAGCAGTGCTCATGGTGCCTACTAAGCATACCACGCGGGCCTACTGGTGGCCCCCACACTAACCCTCCCCCGTTGCGACAGGGGAGGGAACATCCCGTCCCCCTACCGGAGCGGGGGGCCATAGGAGGGCCGGTAGGTCTCTCAGCGTGCCGGCGCCGCCGGCGCGGGACTGATGGGCACGGCGAGGAGGTCCTCCCCCACGATGATGGTCCCGTCGAACACCGCTGCGGCCTCGGCGCACATGCGCTCGCGGAGGCCGGGGGCGAGCACTTGCTCCGTGAGATGCACGAGCACGAGCGTACGCACGCCGGCCTCCTGGGCCGTGCGGGCCGCATCGAGATGGCCGGAGCAGGAGTCGGTCATGCGGGCGTCGGCTTCCTCGCCATTGATGAAGTGGCACATGTGCAGGAGCACGTCGGCTGCTCGCGCCAGCTTGGTCAGGCGCGGCGTCGGTGCGGTATCACCGCTGAACACCACGCTGCCGCCGGCCGTATCCAGCCGGTACGCGACCGAGTGCAGGTGCGGTTGGCAGTGGCGCGTCTCAGCCACCGTCACTTGCCAATCTGACCGCTGGGTCTGCACCACCTTACCACCCATTGGATTGTGCCGACCCAGCGTGTCATCGGTACCGGATACATTGGTCCCATCCTGGACTTCCGTGACGAGGGGCTGCGGTCGCTGCCGCGGCAGCACGCCACCCCGGCGCTGATAGATCGCCTGGCTGCCACCGTGCTGGGTCCTGCCCTCCAGGTCCGGTCCCCAGACGCCAGTCTCGTCGAAGAGCAGGCGCGTCATCCGCGCCACGCCGCGGGGGCCGCAGACCGACAGATCGGGGATGCGGCCGGCGCCTTGATCCCAACGGGTGAGCACCAAGTAGGGGTAGTCATTGCAGTGGTCGTAGTGGAGGTGGGTGAGAAACAGGTGGGTAACTTGTGTAGGAGCGACGCCGGCTTCCAGCAGCCGCCGCACTGCTCCGGGGCCGCAGTCGAAGAGCAGCAGATCATCGCCACACTCGACCAGAAAGCTCGCGCCGGCCCGATCGGGCAGCGGGGTCGGCGTACCCGTACCAAGTAGCCTGAGTCGTAGGATCATGTTGGCTCCGTATCCGTCCTCTGCTAGTGGCGTAGCTAGTGTGCCATAGCCGGCACTGGAGTTGGAGCAGCTGGTCATGAATGATGCCCCTACGCAATGCCCACGAGGCATCCTGATTCTGCGCTGGGCGTAAGCTCTCAGCGGACCGTGCCGGTTCTCGACGGACAGGGGCCTGCTCTCAAGGCCTGGCGCCAACTGCGGACCCGGCTACTGCTACCCTTTGGAGAGCACGAGTCGCCCTTGCGTTCACAGAGCAGGCCGGCGACCGAACGATGACACGCCAGGTCGGCACAATCCGATGGATGGTAAGGTGGTGCCGACCTGGCGGTCAGAGGCATGATCCAGCGCGTGTCCTTGCAGCTTCCAACCGTCTACCGTGCAGTCCACCGGGCCACGTGGTTGCACGTGCTCATCATTCTAGGCGCCGGCAGCGCCCTCCGCTGGCCGCTCTTGGCTCTGGCGCCCTTTTTCACCACCGATAGCCGCTGCTGCTACTACCACTACGCCGCCAACCAGTTCCTCGCCGGCCAGCCCTTCGACTCCGGACTGCACCTTCCGCCCGGCTATTCCCTCTTCCTGGCAGCCATCCTCGCGGTCACCGACGGCAGCACTTCCGCTGCCGTGCTCGTCCAGCATCTCTTGGGTCTTGCTGCCGGCTTGCTGGTCTATCTCATTGGGCGCCGCTTGTTTGGGCCGCTGGTCGGCCTCGCGGCCGCGCTGCTGACCGTGCTCGACGTGGAGCTGGCGCTGTACGAGCACGCCGTGATGACCGAGACGCTTTTTGCCTTGCTGCTGCTCTGTGCCCTCGCTCTGGTCCTATTGCGCTTGCCCGGCTCCATCTGGCTGAAGGTGGCGGGCTTTGGGCTGCTGGCCGGCGCCGCGACGTTGGTCCGGCCCACCGGGCTATTGCTGCCGTGCTTGGTGCTGCTCCTGCCGGGACTGGGGCTAGCGAGTAGCCCTACCAGGGCCACTACCAGGCACTCTTGGTACAGGCGGCTCTGGCACGCCAGTCGGCGAGTACGTCTGACGCTGGTGGCTGTCGTGGGAGCGGCTCTCATCCTGCTCCCGGTGATGGTCTGGAATCAACGGACGCATGGGGTGTTTGCGCTCACCACCTCGTTGCAGCGCAACATGCTCTATCGGATCGAGGAAGCCCCCGGTCGCCTGCTGCAGGGGCGTGGTGGCGGAGACCTGCTGCGTGGACGGATCAAGGCAACGATCAGTCATCATCCCACGTCGCCTTGGACAGGGCCATATGGCGGGCTGCTGGCGCGCTTTCACCTCTCGAACGAGGCGCTGGATCGGCTGCTTGTGCGCGTGGCGCTGGACTTCGTACTCGCCGATCCGCTGGCCTATGTCGGCGATACCGTGCGCCGGCTGCCGTTGATCCTGACGGGGAGCGAAGCTACTGCCGTGGGGCTTGTGCAGTGGGGGCGCCGGGAATACATCATTGCCGGCGGCCCGGGCCAGTTGGGCGTGAACGAGTACGACTACGCGGCTGACCTGGTGATGGCGCAAGCCTTCGATCAGCGGACGGGGTTCTTGCGCTATAGCCGCTACGCCTGGCCGCTGCTGGGGCTGGCCATCCTGGGAGCAGTTTTCCGGCCTGGTCGTGCGCTGGTGCCGGCCGCGGTGCTGCTCTATGTCGTGCTCGTGTCTGTAGGAACGAACAACCCGACAGTTCGCTTTCGCTACCCGGTGACCTGGGCGATCTATCTCCTCGCCGCGGCTGGCGCGGCCGACCTCTTCACGACGCTCCGCGCCGCGCTGACGACTCCTGCCGGTCATTGGCACGGCCGGTGGCCCACGCCACCGGTCTGGCTCACAATGCGGCGTGGCCAACTGCCATTGCTTGTCGCACTGCTCGCCACGGTGGTCGTGCTGGTGGCCCTGGCTGCGGGGCGCAGTGCCTTCGCTCGTCGTCCGCTGGTGGTTCAACCCCTGGCCACACTCAGCGGCACGGGGCCGCCGCTGAGTGCGCTGCTTGATGTTGCGCGTGCCAGCACGCCGCAGCTGGCACCAGCACCACGGGCCGCGGTCTTGCTTCTCGCCGCCGACCAGGCCGTTGATGTGGTGGGGCCGGCGGATGACCAGCCGGATGGCCAGAGCGATCAGGCCATCCTGCTCGCGCTTGGTCAGGAGGTGGATGGCCAGCGCGTAACCTTCGTTGAACTCCGGGACTCTGCCGGTACCATTTGGGATACGACGGGGTGGTATGGCGCTCTACTCGTCTTCCAGCTTGAAGGTGGCGCGGTACTGTCGCCGCGGGCTGTACCAGGGCTTTTGCCCCCGCAACTACTTCGTGGTGACCATCTTCTGCTCCTCGCCGCCGCGATGAACACGCCGGCCTTTCGCGAGGTGACTCTCCATTTCCGCGATGGTCGAAGCCGTGCGTATCCGATTGATACAGACCCCTTGCCAGCTAGCCATGTAGCCTCTACCCAGGAGCTGACGCCGGAGCAATGGCTGGCGAGCTACTCGGCACCGGACGCTCGCGTCGCCGTCATACACCGGGAAGTGGGCATGATTATGGCGGCAAACTTGGCCCCCCACGCTGCACTGCAGTCCATTGAGCTACCGGCCGATGACCGGGCCGCGATCCGCAAGTGGCTGCACGCTGGAACGCTGGAACGCTACGCTATCCAGTACGTCTGGGTGGGTAACTCTGTGGCTCTCAAGGGTGAAGCGGCTACCGCCGTGCGCGACCCCACCCGCCTGCGTCCGGTTCTGCTCCAGGTGCATTCTGGCGAGTGCCCGGTGCGCTGGCGGGGCTTGTTCGTCGTCGCCAGCTCCGCAGCGGCGACCGGCGCCCCGCTGGTACCGCTGACTATCCCGCACCCGCTCCGTGACGACGAGTTTCAGGGAGCGCTCCGCTTTGGCGCCGGAGCGGCCGGGCCGCTAGCGCCGGGCAGCGCAACGACGGTGTGGCTGGAAGTGACTAACCGGAGTACGCAGCGTTGGTACGGGACGTGCAGTAGCCCGGCCTATCCGGTAGGGGTAGCGGTGGAGGGGCGGCGCTCGCCGGAGACCCCCTGGTCGCTCGCTGGGGAGGCGCTGCTGACGCACGACCTACCGGCCGGAGGGACGGCCGAGGTGGCGGTGGAGATCACTGCCCCGCGCGAAGCGGGTCGGTACGAGCTGCGAGCACGCCTCGTCCAGCGGCCGGATCGCGTCTCGCCCACTACGCCGGCTACCGCGAGCCTGGTGGTCTCGGATTAGGCCCAGTCTTGAGGCCATATCATCAAGATTGCACAGACCTGTAACATCTCCGGCCCTCCCGGCCAAGTAGTTTTATAAGGCCAGGAGAAGTTGGCAGCCTCGGCTGCGAGGGCCTAGCCGGGTGACGGGAGAGGCGCGTGACGCGAGAGGTGGCGCACGGTGCGCCGGTGACTGTCTCGGAGACTGCCGATGACGACGCCAGAGCCGCACCACCTGTATCCAGCGGATCGTGCGGCTCTGGCGCGTCACCAGGTGCCGTCTTGGGCACCGCAATTGAGCGCGACTTTGTGAGTCTTCAGCGCGCGGTGGAGCTGCTCGTGTGGTGCTTCCTCGTGCGACAGGGTCGTCCGCTCAACCATGCGGCGCTCCGTACTACCGCGGAAGACGTACTCCAAGAGGCTATCGCCCGCGTCCTGAAGCGGTCGGCGGCGTATGATCCGCAGCGCTCGGCCCACGCCTGGGTGGTTGGGTTTGCCATCAAGGTGCTCCAGGAGCGGCGGCGGCGTGAGCTACGCGAGCAGCAGTATCTCGCTGCCGATACTGGCAGTGATTCCCCGGGGGCAGAGCGTACTCCCGACGCACTGCTGGAGCGCGTCAGCGACCTGGCAACGACCGACCGGCAAGGGCTGCTGGAGCTGCTCGATCTCGTGAACGCTACCGACCGGCGAGTCCTCACGTTGCGGTTTGTGTATCGGCTGCGCGGGCTAGAGTTGGCACAGGCGTTGGGTATCTCTCACGGCGCCGCGCGCACGCGGGTGAGCCGGGCGTTGAGCCACTTGGCCACTGCCTATCACCGGGCCGACCGGTTCGCTGGAGATGGCGCGGCAGAGGAGGGTTAGCGATGCCAGATACCAATGGCGTAGACCCTGAGCTACAGCGGGAGCTGGTGCTGTGCCGCTATGTGCAGGCATTTGACCATGGGGACTTGGCTGCCCTGGCCGCTGCCTTGGCGCAGGCGGCGGACGATCCGGAGCTTGACCGACAGATCATGGCGGTGAATACGGCCCTGCACAGCGAGGCGGGACTCCGGCCGTTGGCGGAGCCGGCGGCGTTCGCCGCCCGTCGTAGCCGTAATGGTGAGCTTGTTACCGAGACAGTTGGGGCCGCTGCTGCCGTCGGGCCGGACAGCCGCGCCCAACCGCGCTCGCTAAGGCCGGCGATCAATGGCCGGCAGAAAGGGGAAGAGCCGATGGAAGTTTCGAGACCGCGTTCCTGGCTGGCGTGGCTGGCCGGCCAGTGGCGCTGGCGGCTGACCGCTGCTGTAGCCGTCGTGGCGGTGCTCCTAGGGGGCGTGCTGGCGACACCGGCCGGTCGTGCGGTGGCGACGGAGCTGCTTGGGCAGTTCCGGGTGCAGAAGTTCGCGCTCATCACGGTCGCGCCGCAGGACCCGACGGCAAACTTTGCCAGCCTGGAGCAGCTTGGCACCTTACATGTGCCCGAACATATGCAGGAGGGGAATACGGAGGCAACCGGCGTTGCCGCAGCCGCGGAGCAAGTCGGCTTTACCGTCCGGCAGCCCGCACACCTCCCCTCCGGACTGTCGGCAGACCCGCAGGCCCACACGACGCTGGCCTCCACGGTGAGCTTCACCGTGGAGCGGGATAAGGCCCTGGCCTATCTGGCGGAGCAAGGTCACTCCGACATCGCCGTGCCGGAAGCGCTGGACGGCGCCACGATTCACCTGACCATATCGGCGGCCGTGCTGTTGGCCTACGGTGATGACGCTGGGCAGGTGTCTCTGGTTGTCGGCCAGTCGCCTAGCCCTACGGTGAGTGTGTCCGGCGGTGCGACGCTGGAGCAGTTCCGCTCGTTCCTGTTGAGCGTGCCGGGCCTCCCGGCCGATACGGTAGCCCAGCTGCGGGCCATTGACGACTGGACGCAGACGTTGCCGATCCCCGTACCGCAAGATGAGGCCGTCTCCCGGCACGTCACGGTTGCCGGTGCTCCTGGAGTGAGCGTGCAGGATGCCCAGACGCGACACGGGGTCATTCTGTGGCAGCGTGACGAGATGGTGTATGGAGTTGGCGGAAGCTACGGTGAGCAAGAGCTGCTGGCCGTCGCCGCCTCTCTACAGTAGCGACCATGGATTCACGTACCGATGGGCCGATGCCCGGCCAGGTCGGCACAGTCCCAAGTAGCGATGGTGGCGCCGACCTGGCTGGGCCAGCCGAGCGGTCGGGATGGGCCATCGAAACCGAGGGGCTGCGGAAGGTCTATGGCCGCTTCGTAGCCTTGGCAGACCTCACGCTCCGCGTCGCACCCGGTGAGGTCTTCGGCTTTCTCGGCCCGAACGGAGCCGGCAAGACGACGGCGCTCAAAATCCTGCTCGGCTTGGCCGCCGCGACGAGCGGTAGCGCGCGCGTCCTGGATCGTCCGGTTGGCGACCGGGCCGCGCGGCGGGACATCGGCTACCTACCGGAGCACTTCCGTTTTCCCGACTGGCTGACCGGCAGCGAATTCGTGGATGTCCATGGCCGCCTCGCCGGGCTGTCGCGCACCGAGCGCCGCGAACGGGTGCCCCAGGCGCTGGCCACCGTCGGGCTGACGGCGGCGGCCGGTAAGCAGCTCCGCACCTACTCGAAGGGGATGCAACAGCGCGTCGGGCTGGCGCAAGCCATTGTCCACCGGCCCACGCTGGTCTTCCTGGACGAGCCAACCTCTGCGCTCGACCCGATTGGCCGCCGCGATGTGCGTAATCTGATCAGCCGGCTCCGCGACGAGGGCGTGACGGTCTTCCTCAATTCGCATCTCTTGAGCGAGGTGGAGCTGGTGTGCGACCGCGTGGCCATCGTGAACCACGGTCGAGTGGTGCGTTCAGGGGCGTTGGCCGACTTGCTCGCCGGTGAGCATGTGCTGCGGCTCACGGTAGACAGCGCTACCGCGGAGCTTGTGGCGGCCCTCCGCGCTTGGGGCGCCGTCGAGCGCCTGGACGAGCGGGTGACGACGCCGGAAGCGCCGGCCCGTCAGGAGCTACGGATCGTCACGTCGGGACCGGAAGTCGCCCCGGCGGTGGCCGCGGCGGTCGTCGAGCAGGGTCGTCAGCTATTCGCATTGGTCCCCGAGCAGCACTCCCTGGAAGAGGTCTTTCTGAGTGCTCTTGGCGCCGAGGCAAGTGAAGGGGAAGACGCGACGCCATGAGCCATCCCGTCGTCCTCGTCGCGGAGCTGACGGTCCGTGAAGCCGCTCGCCGGCGCATTTTCCTGGCCATCATCGTGCTCAGTCTGCTGTACGTGGCGCTCTTTGGCCTCGGGTTCGCCTTCTTGATTGAGGAGATCGAGCGGGAGGAGGCCGCCCGACCGGCCTCGGAAGCGGCACAGCAGGCCGTAGCGTTGGTGCCGCCGATCATGACGACCCTGGGCATCTACGGTCTCAACCTCATGGCCGGTGGCGCCGCGCTGTTCTTGGGCGCCGGCACCCTCGCGGGCGAAGTGGCGTCTGGGCTAATGCAGGTGGTGGCTGCCCGGCCGTTGCGTCGCGGGGATATCGTGGTCGGCAAATGGCTAGGCTTGCTGGTCATTGCCACGCTCTACATGGCCGGAACGTTCGCGCTGCTGCTGCTCGTCGTGTGGGTACTGTCGGGCTACACGCCGCCGCTGCCGCTGCCGGCCATTGGACTGCTCCTGCTGGAGATGGCCTTGCTGCTGGCTATCGCGCTGCTGGGAAGTGCGCTCTTCTCCACGGTGACGAACGGCATCATCATCTTCATGCTGTACGGCGCGGCTTGGATCGGCGGGTTTATCGAGCAGATTGGCTCGCTGCTGCAGAGTGACGTCATGGTCAACCTGGGCATTGTCGTGAGCTTGCTGATGCCCAGCGACATCCTCTGGCGTGCGGCCTCGTTCTACTTGCAGCCGGCCCAGCTGCTCTTGCTGCAGAACGCGGCGGCGAGTGGTAGTGGCCTGCCGTTCGCCGCGAGTGCGCCCACTGCCCCGGCCATGCTGATCTGGGCCGGCCTGTACAGCGTAGCGGCGTTAGGCGGAGCTATCGCCGTCTTCAGCCACCGCGACCTGTAGAGTAGCCAGGGGCCAGGACCGTCATTGCGGCGCAAGCCGCAATCCAGTACCGAGGGCCTGGACTGCGGCTGCTGCCGCAGTGACGAGACGGGAACCCTTTTACGCCATCACCCGGCGGGTCATTAGCCGCAGTACCGGAACATGGAGAGCGGCCCATTCCTCGACGGATAGATGAGGGTTTCTTCTCTGGCACCTCCTCTTCCCAGGTCAAAGGAAAGGTCGGCGAGGCGAAGGTCGGAAAGGAATCCCCCCTCAATGTCGGTGATGCTCCCGCTCTCGATTCTTCGGGAAAGCTGGCGCGCCAGGTATTGCGCTAGGGAGGTATGTTGGCCTACACCGAGACCACCTATTGGCCAGCCTTTGTCCCGCCGAATCTCTGGAGCGCGACGGTCAAATTCAATGGCCAATTGGTATGCCGTCAGGAAGGGGCGGCCGAGGTGGTGCCCGGGTGGGTTAGATTCGAGGCCTCCGAGAATCTCCCTGACGTGGTTTTCAACATGGTAGTCTTCCCAATCACTCATTCCGTCCTCCAGTCAACTGGCTGATGCGACTGTGGTGCAGGGCGGCAATCTCACGACGGGCCAAGGCGCTACCCGACGGCGGCGAGGCGCTCGGCTTGGTCCGCTTGAGCGAGCGCAGCGATGAGGTCATCGAGGGTGCCGTCGAGGATACTCGGCAGATTACTCGTCGTCAGGCGGACGCGGTGATCGGTCACGCGATCCTGAGGAAAGTTGTAGGTCCGGATCTTCTCGTTGCGGTCCCCGCTGCCGATCTGCGAGCGGCGGGCATCGCCGCGCGCCGCCGCCGCCTGGCGCCGCTGCTGATCGAGCAGGCGAGCACGCAATACGGCGAGCGCCTTCAGCCGGTTCTTCAGCTGCGAGCGCTCGTCTTGACAGGTCACTACCATGCTGGTGGGCCGATGGGTAATCCGTACCGCTGAATCGGTGGTATTCACGCTCTGACCGCCATGGCCTGACGAGCGGTACGTCTCGAAGATGAGGTCCTCGGGGTCAATCTGGACCTCCACCGCCTCCGCGACCGGCAGCACGGCCACCGTGGTCGTGGATGTATGAATGCGCCCGCTGGCTTCCGTCGTCGGTACGCGCTGGACCCGATGCACACCGCTCTCATACTTGAGCTGGCTGTAGACACCGCGCCCATTCACTTGGAAGATGGCCTCTTTATGGCCACCGATCCCGGTTTCGTTGAGGTTCACAAGGTCAACCTTCCAGCGCCGGCGCTCGGCAAAGCGGACGTACATGCGGTAAAGCTCCGCTGCGAACAGCGCCGCCTCCTCGCCACCCGCACCGGCCCTGATCTCCACGATGACGGCCCGTTCGTCGTTAGGATCGGGGGGGAGCATGGCCAGCCGCAGGTCGTGGGTCACCTGCTCCACACGCTCCTCCAGCACCGCAATCTCGTCGCTTGCCAACTCAGACAGCTCCGGGTCATCCGACTCGGCCAACACCGACCGTGCCCCCGCCAGCTCCTCATCGAGGCGACGCAGGTCACGGTATAGCGAGACGGTCTTCTCCAGACGGCTCTGCTCTTGGCCGTATTCGCGCAGCAGCTTCGGGTTGGTGATGGTTTCGGGCGCAACAAGGAGGTCCCCAAGCTCTGCGTAGCGGGATTGTAGCTGGTCCAACTGATTAATCATGGCTACCGTTGGCGGCATGTGTACCTCGCTTAAGAAGTGAAGCCCCTGACCGGGAGTGCGTGCGTAAGGCTGGAGCTACTAGCCGGGTGCTGGGCTGGCGGCGACCGGAGCCGGTGCGGCGGCTGGGTGGTCCGCTTCGTACGTTAGCAGCCGGCGCAACGCCTCAATCGCCACTTCTACCTGGCTGGCGTCCGGTTCGCGGGTAGTCAGGCGCTGCAGCAGCAAGCCCGGCGCCATCAGCGCGCGAATGGGCGCCCGGTGGCGCCGGGAGGCGGCGAACCGCAGGAACTCGTAGCTCACCCCGGCGATCACCGGTACGAGCAGCACCCGCGAGGCCAGCCGCACGGGTAGCGCCGGTCGGCCCAACAGGCTGAAGATCGCAATGGACAGCACGACGACCACGAGCAGAAAGCTCGTCCCGCACCGTGGATGGACCGTGCCGTACCGGCTCACCTGCTCGCGTTCGAGCGGCACGCCGGACTCGAAGGCGTTGATCGCTTTGTGCTCGGCGCCGTGGTACGCGAAGACGCGGCGCACGTCGGCCAGCAGTCCAATCAACGTGATGTAGCCCAGGAAGAAGGCGAGCCGCACTAACCCCTCTATCAGGTTGCTGGCCACCGACCAAGGGATCAGCGGGTCAACCGTGCGTACCAGTAGCAGCGGTAGGACGAAGAATAGGCCGATGCCCACAGCGAAGGCGAAGATCATAGTCCCCCAGAGCACCCCTTGGGGCATCGCTGCCGGCTCTTCCGGCGGAGCGCCCGGGTCCCCGGCTGCCTGACCGTCGGTAGACGTTGCGGCTGGCGCAGCGTCGTCTGGGTCCAGGTCCTCCGCCGCGGCCACATTTGCGGAGAACGCCAGCGCCCTCATGCCGAGCACCAACGTATCCCACAGCAGCACCATGCCGCGGACGAGGGGCAACCGTGCCCAGCGGCTCCGATGGCGTGCCGAGCGCAACGGCTCGACGTGGACTACGGTATGCCCGGCCGGATGACGCACGGCTACCGCCATCGCGCGGCGGCTACGCATCATCACCCCCTCGATGACCGCCTGCCCCCCGTAGTTAGGGATCGAGGGCGCTGCCGTGCTCTCCATCTGTGGCCGTCCTATGGCCGTTCTGTCTGCTGTGGCCGTCCTACCTACCCAAAGCGTACTCGCCGCCCGCGCCTCCTGGCGTACTACTCACTACGTCAAAAGAAGGTAGAGCCGGATCAACCCTACCTTCTCCTATGGTGAACGTCGGTGTGCTAACCGGCGCTGGCGGTGGCCTCGTTTGCCTCGACCGCGGCTGTATCGTCGCCCGCGCCGGGCACCTCCGATGCCAAACCAAAGCGGCGATGAAAGCGCTCGACTTGACCGGCCGAATCGACGATGCGCTGCTGGCCCGTGAAGAAGGGGTGGCAAGTTGAGCACAGCTCCACCCTGATCTCCGGCCGTGTCGAGCCTGTCGTCCAAGTGTTGCCGCAGGAGCAAATGACCTTCGCGTCGTCATAGTAGCGCGGATGGATGTCCGATTTCACGCTGATTACCTTTCGTCTGCGCCTCCCCGGCGATACTGTTGACACGCCAGGTATGGATTTACCATGGTAAGTATATCACCGACCGACCGGCGCAAGCAGCCGTCAGCTATCAGCTTGCAACGGTGGCAGGAGCCACCCACGGGCTGACGGCTGATAGCTGACGGCTACCGGGGCGGGGTGAGCCGGTGCAGGTCAACGACGAGCCGCTGTCCGAGACCGGCAAACGGCACGGACTGGACGGCATCGCTCCAACCGGCCTCACGCAGCAGCGCCACGAAGAGGCCGCCGGCCTCGCGTCGTGGCTCGGCCAGCCAGAGCCATCCGCCCGGACCGAGCAGCCGGGGAACGAGCGCGGCGAGTGGTGCTACGTCGCGCTGCTCGTACAGCACGTCGGCCGCCAGGACCACGTCGTAGGGCGGCTCCAGCCACGCGCAGGGGTCGGGGCCACGCCAGCTGCCCAGCTTTGTGACGAGCGAGACGCCGGCCAGCGTCTGGACATTGTAGGCGGCGAACGCCAGGGCATCCGGCTCGCAATCCACGGCCAGCAGATCGGCGCCCGCGACGAGCGCCGCCGCGGCGGTCAGTCCCAGACCACAGCCCAGCTCCAGCACACGCTGCCCAGCGAGGGCATCGGCCGTCAGAACGGCCTCGGCGAGCACCTGCCCGGCGGGCCAGAGCTGCGCCCAATAGGGCAGCCGGTCGTCGTCGTTGGGCAGGATGGAGTCAATGAGCGAGTCGGGATCGGCTAGCCCCAGCACGGCCCACGAGCGACCGCCTACCTGCACCGGTGTTTGGCCCAGCCGGTAGCGCGCGGCGAGCCGGTCGCGCAGCGGAGCCGCACCGTATACTGCTGTCTCGGCTGAGGCCTCTGCGCGTCGCCCTGGAGCGGGAAGCGGCTCCGGCTTACCAGGGCGGCCCCACAGTCCGCGGCGGCGCCGTGCCGCCTGCCGGCTACGCATTGCTCATCCTAGCCGGCCAGAGCTTCCTGTACCGAGGTGCTCGGAAGTAGCTCTGGCCCCGCTACCATGCTGTCTATGACCATCCAACCGCCACCATCCATCAGCCTCGCGCCGTCGCGCCTCCGGCGTGTACACGCCGGCTTGCTGCGCTGGTATCAGGAGCAAGGCCGCCGCCTTCCCTGGCGGCAGACACGCGACCCCTATGCCATCCTAGTCGCCGAGATGATGCTCCAGCAAACGCAGGTGGACCGCGTGGTGCCCAAATACGCGGCGTTTCTGGCTACGTTTCCCACGATTGCTGCGCTGGCCGCGGCTTCGCGCGGCGAGGTGATCCGCCACTGGGCCGGGCTGGGTTACAACCGGCGAGCTGTGCATCTGCACCGGATTGCCCAGCAGGTGGTAGCGAACCATGACGGTAAGCTCCCGACCGACCCGGCCACCCTCCGGACCTTGCCGGGCATCGGCCGCTACACGGCCGCGGCCGTCGCCTGCTTCGCAGCGGAAGCGCCGGTGCCGGTGTTGGACACCAACGTCCGCCGCGTGCTGGGACGGGTCTTTCTGGATACCTGGCTCGATGACGACGGCCGGACGGAGCCGCCCCCTGAGCACACCGGTTGGCTTCTGGCCGAGGCCGCGTTGCCGCCTCAGACTGCCTACGCCTGGAACCAAGCGCTCATGGACCTCGGTGCGACCGTCTGTACCGCCGCGCGTCCGGCGTGTCGCGTGTGCCCCCTCGCTCCGGTATGCGCCTATCGCCAACGGCTATTGGCAACCACCGAGCTAGGCCCGCTGTTCGGTGGTGCGGGCGCCGAAACGCCGGCGCGCCAGGCAGCAGAGGAATCCGGGTCATACCGAGCCGGCGCGTCAAAGGCCGAGCCGTTCGAGGGCAGTCGCCGCTGGTACCGCGGGCGCATCCTGGCCAGCCTACGCACGCTGCCGCGCGGGGAGACGGTCGCTCTGGCCCGGCTCGGTCCGCAGCTCCGGGCGGACTTTGCGCGCGACCACATAGGATGGCTCGCCGACCTCCTCCTAGCCCTGGCCGATGATGGGCTAGTGGAGTGCCGCGGGGGCCTGCGCGGCGCCGACACCGACGCGCTAGGGGACGTTGAGGTTGCGCTACCGGCCTAGGAGTGGCCAGTGGTCATTGGCACCACGCCATGAAAATAACCGCTATCCGTCATTCCCGCGTGCGCGGGAATCTAGGGCGGGGTACCGGCGCCGGAAATGGGCCTGTGATATAGTCCTATACTCACTATGCTCTGGTGACCCGGCGGCGCAGAGTGCGGGCGCTAGGCCGAGATAGCTCAGTTGGTAGAGCACGTGACTGAAAATCACGGTGTCGGCAGTTCGATTCTGCCTCTCGGCACCATTTCCCCAAGTAAGCGCTGGCCTCTGCGATAGATAGCAGAGGCCGTTTGATTCTCGTTGACGGTCGCGTACATACCCTCCTCACTGCGGTGCAGTGTGTCTGGAGGTGAGCTTATGCCGCAGCCGCAGTCAATGCCCCTCTTCCACGCGCAGGCATCGCCGTCCAGCCTTCGCGATGGTATGTGTCGGGTTGATGTCGGTCTCCGTTGTTCCGATCAACACGAGACTTCAACTTGCCTGACTATCCGGAATCGCAGTTGAGAGCTAAGGAGCACATAGAAAATCATGAACCGCAGCGGGCAGAACATTGTTGTCGGGGCTCTCGTCCAATGGACAGGCGCGAAAACATACGGGGTAGTCACCAACATTGATGACGGGGTAATCCATGTCCGATGGGATGAAGCAGGTCTCCCACCCCAATTTGCGGTCAGGAACGCCCCGCTACTGCGGATTGAAGTGGGAGGTGAAGTTGTCCAACGGAGATCGACCGGGGAGATTGCAGCTGTCCAAGGCCCGGTGGACGTGGAGCCACCAACCTGGCAGTGCGTCATCACCGGTTCTGGTAGTCCAGTTAGAGCCAACGTGCCGGAGGCAGACCTGCGCCCCATACCTATCACCGATCCCGTTGACTGATTCGAGGCGAGCCACATTGGCTCACTCCGGCAGTATCGTCTCCAGGAGGTCACACGGTGGTACCGGGCGCTGCATCTTCACAACGATCTCGTGTCCCTCGGAAATGCTCGGGTGGATATTAAGCCCCATCAAGTGGGGGTTGTGCATAGAGTAGTAACCAACTACCCTCACCGCTTCCTGTTATGCGATGAGGTTGGTTTGGGAAAGACGATTGAAGCAGGGATGGCACTTAAGGAACTCCGGACCAAAGGCGGTGCCCAGCGGGTTCTAGTCATTGTTCCGCCTAACCTGGTTCGTCAGTGGCAGTTCGAGATGAAGACGAAGTTCAATGAGATTTTCTCAGTGCTGGACACCAACACTGTCCAGTTTTTGAGGAATCAAGGCCAGGTGGGTAATCCCTTCACCTACTCGGACAGTGTTCTATGTTCCGCAGCATGGGTTGCCCATCCGAAATGGGCGAAGTTGTGCGCCGAGGTGGACTGGGACCTCGTCATCGTAGATGAGGCCCACCACGCCCGGAGCCGTCGTTCCGGAAACCGGGTCCAGACAACGCGCCTCTACCGGTTGGTCAGAGATCTGACGACACCGGAGCATATCACCCGAAGGGGAATGCTCTTCCTTACCGCAACGCCAATGCAGCTTGATACCCATGAACTCTATTCCCTGGTAGAGCTCCTTGACCCCGCACTCTTCCCTTCAGAGAAACACTTCGAACAGCACCTTCAAGCGGTGCCCGGCCTTTCTCAACTTGTCGAGCGCCTCCACATGCACGGATTCCCGTTCCCGGAAGAGGATCCTGACGAAACGGTCGAGCAGGTTTCCGAGTGGCTTGGTTTGGGTGTGGATATAGCGCGCCAGCGGCTCTCTGCCGGAGAAGAGGCGCGGGAGGCACTTGCCAACGAGTTGGCCGATCATCACCTCCTCAGTGAAGTGTTGATTCGGAACCGCAAGGCTGTGGTGGGCGGATTCATGCCTCGTGTAGCCCATCGTTGGGAGGTTGACTTAACACCCGAAGAACGCGCGGCGTTGCGAGCCGTAGAGGATTACGTCCAGTATGGATTTCAACTTGCCGAGGGTGCCAACAACAGCGCTGTGGGATTCGTTATGGTCATTTTTCAGAAGTTGATGGCATCCAGCATTGCTGCCATCAGGGAGTCGTTAGGCAGGCGCAGGCAGAAAATCCGAACTGCCCTCGCAAGCCCGCAGTCGTCTGCGGGTGCTACTCAACTAGAGGAGAGACTGGATGATGACGACAATGCGGGTGATGTCGTCGAGATCCCCGGCGTCGCGGCTGACATGGTGAACGAGGAGCTATTCCTGCTAGACCGAGCCATCAACACCCTTGACCTAGTGAACCGCGACTCCAAATCTTGCGTACTTGTCGAGCGGCTAGCCGAGTTGTTCGATGAGCACCCTGACGAGAAGGTGCTCGTATTCACTCAGTTCCGCGAGACCCAGAGACATTTGGGAGAACTGCTCACTGCCAGAGGTTGGGGTGTTAACGTCTTTCATGGTCAAATGAAGCCTGGAGACAAGGACGACGCAGTGGAAGGTTTTAGGAACGGTGTGGGGCCCCAAGTGCTCATAAGCACCGAGGCTGGTGGTGAGGGTCGGAACTTCCAATTCTGCCACCTGCTCGTCAACTACGATCTGCCGTGGAATCCTATGCGAGTCGAACAGCGTATCGGTCGAGTGGATCGTATCGGCCAGGACCATACGGTCAGTATCTTCAACCTCTGGGTCAAAGACACCATAGAGGAGCGCGTTCTCGACGTGCTGGAGAATCGAATTAGAGTGTTCGAGGAAACCGTAGGGGGTCTTGATCCTATCCTCGGCGAGGCCGAGAACGACATACGGAAAATCATGCGTATTGCTGATGAAGAACGGGAAAAGCCCTTGAGGAGTTTGGCAAGCAGTTGGAAGGGCAGGTCCGCCGCGCCCGGGATGCAGAGGGGAAACTTGGCGACTTCATCATGGACACGAAGTCTTACCGGCGACAACTCGCCGAGCGCATCGCCGGGCAGCCTTCACCGATCAACAATGATGATCTTGATAGGTTTATAAGAGAGCTTCTCGCCAGTGTACGCACCTACATCAAGCGAAATGGTGATTTTTATGAGCTGACCTTCCATGGCGAAATTCTTGACACCTTAAGGACACATTTCGCCGGCGGACCCAAGCGAAAGGCGGTGTTCCGACCTGACCGCCGTCCCGACTCGGATGATGTCGAGTTTGCGGCATTCGGCCATCCGATCGTGGACGCAATAGTTACACAAGTACTTGATGAGGGCTACGAGGGAGTGACAGGCACCCGCCGCATTCCTGCTGGCGACGATCTCGCCCCCCAGTCTGGATGGCTCTTCACCTACCAGTTCACTATCCCTGGTCCGCAGTCCACCGAACGTCTCGTGCCGGTCTTCATGCACGACAATGGTGAAGTGGATGTGGAGACAGGACACCACATCGTGCAACGTGCCTATCGGTTTGACAGGAATGAGCAGGAGATGCACCCTTCCGAGATTCCCGACAACCTCCGCGAGATTGAGCCACAGGCGAATCGGTTTGCCAATGCCGAGAGGGAAGCGGCCCAGCAGCAGGCTGAGACTCAGGCCGCCGAGCGTTTCAACCGGGAAATCGCTCGTCTTGAGGCATGGTTCGACTATCGGGAACGCGCCGCCAGTGACCGTGTGGAGGCTACCAGCGCTACCCTGAATCGACTCCGCGAGAGCGATGACGAGTCGCAGCGCCAAATTTTGCCCGTCTGGGAGGCTAATCTCCGACGGGACAAGGAACTGCTCGGTAATCTCACCGAAGAGCGTCGCCGCCGGATTGATGAAGCTGAGAGATATCGTCACCCTCAAGTCGATTGGGTGCTGAAGTCGCTGGGCCGCATTGAGGTGGTGGCTCCCAACTAACGGGACTCGGCGGCCTGACGCTTTCACTACCCGACCCGGCGGATAGCTTCCCATCCTCTGCTGCGGCGAGTTGGCCGCGCTTGCTCATTCTGCCGCCATGGTCGGTGCCGACCGTGCCCACCGGATGGCAGCGGCGATAAAGAACAGGCCCATGGCCACGAGAAACGCGCCAGCGAGACCGACAACGAACCGGTAGACCTCAGCGTCGAAGAGCTGCTGTCCGGCGATGAGGAGCAATGCGATCAGCACGTACCAACCGAAGTCGGCCGCGATATGGCCAATATAAAAGGCGCCCAGTGCCAGGTTCCCGCCGCGGTGGAGCGCCAAGGCCGTGTAGCTGGCGCCGACCGTTGCCCACCAGAGCACCCAATAGGGATTACTCACGCTCACGACGATGCCCGTGAGAATAGGCAGGGCCGCAGCCGGGGCGGCTTGCGCCTCGCCAAGGTGAACGGCGCCAGTCCAGGCGGCCCGCGCAAGATCGGCTCCCAACACGATCAGGGCGATGCCACCGAGCGCCGCAATCGTCCGCAGGACCGTAGGGTGTCGGATCGCCCGTGCCAGCCCCCGGGCCAGGGCCAGCACCACGAGCAGTTCGAGCAAGGCGTGTCCGAGCACGAGCAGCGGCGCCGCCCAGAATCCGGTGCGGGCGACATCGCCGATCACCGCTGTGAGTAGGGGTCCCGGTGCGACGGCGCCGGACAAGCCTACGAGCAGTGAGGTGGCGAAAAGGCCCCAGGTAGCTCTCATCATTCGTCTGCTATCGTCCCTCGCCGTTGGGTGTGCCGACGCATCAGGCGACGGCCCGTCCCATCGTCACTCCGGCGAAAGCCGGAGTCCAGTAGCCGGGGGAGGTGGATTCCGGCTTGCGCCGGCACGACGGCCTCCCTATGGCCCCCCCGCTGCGGCAGGGGGACGGCGCTTCCCTCCCCGCCACACCACTATCCT
This sequence comes from Chloroflexota bacterium, assembly GCA_965238265.1. Lineage (GTDB taxonomy): Bacteria > Chloroflexota > UBA11872 > UBA12225 > JAJDUF01 > JAJDUF01. The sequence continues at coordinate 1,965,118 of OZ250185.1, forward strand.
GTCTATCCTGCTCATCCATGTTTGAGTCGTGGTGGCTGCTAGAATGGCCGCGCCGCCTTGTCCCATAAGGAGGTAGCACATTGACGAGCAATGATCCGCTGCGTATCGCCGTAGTCGGCTGTGGGGGGATGGCTGGCTCCCATCTTCGCGCGTACCGCGAGCTGGCGCAGAAAGCGCCGGGCCTCATCACGGTGAGCGCGACGTGCGACGTGGACGAGGCCCGCGCTCGCCGCGCCGCTGCCGAGGTTGCCGAGTTCCAGGCGCAGGCGCCGCGTGTCTATACCGACTACCGGCAGCTCCTCGACGAGCACCGACCACCAGCGGTTGACCTGATCGTGCCGCATAATGTCCACCACACCCTCGTAGTCGAGGCCTTCGACGCTGGCGCCCACGTGCTGCTGGAAAAGCCGCTCGCCGTCAGTATTGCCGCCGGCCGGCGGCTCTTGGCGGCGCACGAACGGGCGTGTGAGCGGTCGCCCCTCGTCCTGGCAGTGGCCGAACAGTACCGGCGCACACCGGAGGCCCGGGTGACTTGCTGGGCAATCCGGGATGCGGGCCTCATCGGTGAGCCGCGGATGATCTTCTCACAACGAGTAAATCTCAGCATAGGCCTGATCGTCGGGACTGCCTGGCGCCACGACCGCCTCCTATCCGGCGGTGGTTGGGTGCTCGACGGCGAGGTACATACGTTCGACCTCTTTCACAATATGTTCGGTCGTATTGCCGAGGTCTATGCCGCGGTACGGACCTTCGAGCCGACCCGCTACGCAGACCCGCAGACACTCAGCGGCCCCACGCCCTCCGACGTTGAGGACGCCGCGATGGCCGTGTTGACCTTCGAGAGCGGGCTGTTGGCCAACTTCACCTGGACCCAGGCTGCCCCGGGAAAGGCGTTCCAGCGGCGCCGCTACTATGGCAGCGACGGCTCACTGGACCAGGATGGCTTGCACCGGCGCGATGGCACTACCTTGGGCATTGCCGAGGTGCAAGAGCAGTTCCTAGAGTTGCTCACCCCGGAGCAGAAGGAGACATTATTTCCCTACGACACCCGAGACCCGGTCCTAGTAGAAATCGTGGATTTCGTCCGCGCCGTGCGTGATGGCACCGTGCCGGAGGTAGACGGCCACGAGGCGTTAGCGGCGATGGCAGTGAGCGAGGCTCTGTACGAGTCGGCCCATGCGGGTACGCCGGTCAAGGTAGCCGATGTCCAAGCCGGCCGCGTCCGGGCAGCGCAGCGTGACATTGACGCGCACTGGGGCTTGCTGTAGCCCAGCATGGTAGTACCACTGATCTAGGCTCTGTTGACATTCCTCGGTCATTCCCGCTTGCGCGGGAATCCAGGGCGGGCGCGATGGCTACGGCCCCAGGTGCCTGGATTCCGGCCTCCGCCGGAATGACGGGAGGGGACACCATGAATGACACTCCTACCTGGTGGTCAGGTGCTAACTACCCCCGGCCTCGTGGAGGAGCCGGTGGAGCTTGGCAGCGCTGCGCTCCCATGTGAACCGCGCTGCTTGTGCCGTCCCGCGCTCGATAAGCGTGGCGCGTAGCTCCGAGTCGCCGAGACAGCGAGACAGTGCATCGGCTAAGGCTGCTATGTCGGTTGGCTCCACCAACAGCCCGGCGTCGCCGACCACTTCCGGTAGAGACGACACCCCCGAGGCCACGACGGGACAACGACAGGCCATCGCTTCGACACAGGGCAGGCCAAAGCCTTCATAGAGCGAGGGGTAGGCCAGCGCGACCGCTCCGGCGTACAGCAGACGCAGCTCGCTGTCGTCAGCGTCCTCGATCAGCCGGAACGAGTCGGTCATCTCGTGGTCTTGCACCGCCCGCTGCACCTCGGCATAGAGCCAGCCACGGCGACCGGCATGGACGAGCAAGACGTCTTCGCCGGTCTGCTCGCGTAGCAGGCGCACGGCCGCGATCAGTCGGGGCAGGTTCTTGCGCGGCTGTACCGTGCCTACCGAGAGGACGTAGGGACGGTCGAGTCTGCGCCGGCGGCGCATCGCTCCCAGAGCGGCAGGGTCGTCCACCGGCCCGAAGATCGGATCGGCGGCCGAGAGGAGGACGGCAGTCTTTTCCGCCGGTACTCCCAGGAGTGCCATGGTGTCTTGGCGCGTGTGCTCCGAGTCGGTGAGTACCAACGCGGCGGCCCGCACGGCCCGTGGCACCGCCGCTGTGAGGAAGGCGACCAAGCCGGGATCGTGCGTCTCCGGATAGTGCAGGAATGAGAGGTCGTGGATCGTGACAACCCCCCGCGCGCGTAGCAGCGGCGGGAGCACGAAGTTCGGCGAGTAAAACACCGCGCTGCCGGGGGCGCAGAGGTCAGCCCAGAGGGGTACTCGCCAGCGATGCCACAAGACGTTCAGCAGGCGCTCCGGGACGGGCAAGCGCCGCAGGGCTACCGTGCCCTCCGTCCCCGGCTCTACGTGTGGCGTCAAGGAGTCTCGCAGTGACGGGGGGACGGCCCCCGCATACAGCAAGGTGTAACTGTCGCCCGCTGCGGTGTGAATGAGCGCCTGGACCAGGGATCGGGTGTAGCGACCGACCCCGGCAGCCTGCCGCACGGCTGGGGTGTAGTCAATAGCGATCTTCACGATGCATTGTCTCGTACACGAGTCTCCGGCTCCCAGGGGCGGTGCCGGATAAGCAAGGGGCGATGTGAGCCACAGAGCACACGGAGCGCACAGAGGATAGCAGCCCCGGACAAGCGCCCGTCCCCTGTGGCTTGCCATGGGTGGGACCGCCCCCCTATGGTCCTCCCGCTGTGCAGGGGGACGGTGCTTCCCTCCCCTGTGCGTCAGCACGGGGGAGGGCCAGGGTGGGGGCCACTAACCACTCGCCACACGCCCCTACTTCGTGTGCTTGCTGATGAGGAAGACGGGCAGCCCGGTCACGATTAAGCCCCAGAAGCTAATCGAGCGATCCACCAACGCCACGCCGAGGGCCACCTCCGGCGCGACACTGAACAGTGCCAGCACCCCTACCATGCCGGTCTCGACAGCGCCCAAGCCGCCCGGAGTCGGGACGACGAGCAGCAGCGAGGCGGCAGTCAGGACGAAGAGTACCGGCCCGATGGACAGCGGCACGTGGAGCGCATGGAGCACGAAGAACAGACGGCCGGCCTCCGCCAGCCACGCGAGGAGGGTGAGCGTGCTGACAACGGGCAGGTCCTGAAACGAATGGAAGACACCGTGCTCGAAGCGCGAATAGTAGGCTTGGATCCGCGCGCTGAAGAAGCCGATGACGCGCGGGCCACCGTACCGCAGGGCCAGCACGCCGGCGATGAGGATGAAGAGGACGACGGACGCGAGCAGCGCTAATTGCGCCAGCTCGGTGCCCACGCGGCCCCGCAACACCAGCAGCCCACTCAGCGCCAACAAGAGGACGAGCACCAGCACGTCAATGACCCGCTCCGCAAACACGGTACCCATCGCGCGCGAGAACGACACGCGGTCGGTGCGCTTGAGGAGATAGCCTCGATATGCGTCGCCAAGCTTCAGCGGAGCGATACTGTTGACAAACCAGGAGAGGTAGATAATCTCAGTCAGCCGCGCCACGGACAAGTAGGGGTGCCCTACGTTGCCCAGCAGCCGGCGCCAGCGCAGCCCCCGCACCGGGAACGTGCAGATATACGAGCCAATCGCCAGCAGATAGAACCAGGGGTTGGCGTTGGTGATGCTCGCCCAGGTGGCATCGAGATTCACGTCGGCAGCGCGGATGACCACGACCAGGACTGCCAGCCCGACGACGAAGGAAAGAGCCGTGCGGACGTTCAGCAGCCGACGCGCCCAGCTAGTGGATTCGTCGGCCGGCGCTTTGGTTTCTGAGGTCACGCCCGCGCTCCCGAACGGTGGCTGGCTGTCGTCCTGCTCCCTGGCCGCAGACGGGAGGCGGCTGGCGCTGTCGTCTGCTCCGGAGCGGACGCTGCGTTCTCCAACAGGGCCAGCAGCAGGCCGAGTAGCACACCCACACCCTGGACGAAGAGCATGTCGAAGATGCTGTGGATCGAGTAGGCCGTCAGGCCGCCCAGGATACCCACCGCCAGCGCCCGCAAGGCGCGGTCGTGCCGGTTGCGTAGCGCGCGTCGTCCCAAGCACACGATTGCCAGCACGAGCACGAGATAGGCTCCGAGACCGAGCAGGCCCGCCTCCGCCGCGATGTTCAGATAGAGATTGTGCGCGTGGCCCAAGGGTTGCTGCCAGTTGGCGAGCGCAACCTCCGGGTAGTAAGCGTCGTAGTTCCCAACGCCGATCCCCGTCAGGTAGTTGTCCTGGAACATACGCAGGCCGGCGTGCCATTGCGAGAGCCGCTCGAGCACCGACCAATTCTCCGGGGTCACCGGGGTGCTCACCACTGTCCGCACGTTGACGGCGGACAGGGCGGCGTCCAGCGCCGGTTCCGTGAATTGGCCCGGCAGCGCCAGGCCCGCGACGATAGCAAGCAAGAGCACGGCAGCGCCGAGGGCCAGAGTGATGCGTCGCGTGGCGCGACTGCCCAGCAGCAGGACCAGCAGCACGGCGCCGGCCAGGCCGAGCAGCCCTCCGCGCGACAGCGAAGCGAGCAGCGCGCTACCCAGCACGACTACCACTAGGCCGGTACACGAGCGGATCCACGGCAGTCGCGCTTCCAGGTCGCCGAACGCCCAGAGCGCAAAGGCGATGGGGAAGAACAGGACCAAGTAGCCGGCAAACGGGTTGGGCTGGCCGAACGTGCCGTGCGCCCGCATCAGCACGTCGTTGACCAGGAAATGCGCCGGCCCAATGCGGCCGAGCGTCTGCACCAGCCCCACCGCTGCCTCGGCCGTGGCCGCTATCAGCAGACCGCCCACCACCCACCACCGCCAACAGGTGACGCGCAGCAGTGCCACCGTCACTCCGTAGACCGCGAACAGCTCTACCCACTTGATGACTTCCTCCAGCGAGGACTCGATGTCCTGAGAGCGCAGGATACTCAACATAAGTACGGCGAGCAGCGCGAGACCGGGCAGGAGCAGCAGCGGGCGCGGTAAACCGCGCACCCGGCGCAGCGCGAGCACCGCAGCGGCAACGTACAGCAAGACCAGCACTTCCGTCACGCTGACTCGGAATTGCCCTAGCGTCGTTGCAACGAGCGACTGGAAGGGCACCGACCAAGCGAGTAGGAACACGCCAACCAGCGGCTGCACCAGCAGCAGCAAGAGCACAAGCACGCCAGCGAGAGCCACGGCGGACAGCAGCGGTGGGGCAATGGCAATCGCGCTGCCGAGAGCGAGCAGCCCCACAGCGCCCCTGATGCGGGCCCACGGCGTAGACCGGGCGCCGAACGCCGGCCGGGTGCCTTTTCGGATGCCTCGATACGATGTCGCCAGTAGGCTCACGTTGCCTCGCTACCTGTAGCCCGGATTCTGCATACGATGGCCCTAGGGAGCCGGACGACGGGCGTACTCGGAGTCGCGCGTCGCCCGAAACCAGGCAATCGTCCCCGCCAGCCCCTCGCGCAGCGGCACCAGCGGCTCCCAGCCCAACACCGTGCGTGCCCTGGTGATGTCCGGACAGCGCCGGCCGGGGTCGTCCCGCCGCACCGGATCGGTTTCCTGGACCGGCTGCTGCGTGATTGGGGACCGCGATCCGGCCACCTCGACCACCAGCGCCGCAAACTTGCCTATTGTCCACTCGTCCGGGTTGCCGAGGTTGAATACCTCGCCGCGCGCTGCGGCCGCGGGCGCCGCGATGACGCGCAGAATGCCGGCGGCCAAATCGGTGACGTAGCAGAAGCTCCGCGTCTGTTCGCCGGTGCCGATCACGACAAGTGGCTCACCGGCGAGGGCGCTGCAGATGAAACTTGGCACGACGCGACCATCGTAGTGGCGCGTGCGTGGCCCGTAGGTATTGAAAATCCGCACAATCCGCACATCCAGATCGTAGCGACGGCCATAGGCCATCGTCAGCGCCTCACCGTACCGCTTGCTCTCGTCATAGCAGCTACGTAGGCCGATGGGGTTCACGTGGCCCCAATAGGTCTCGCGCTGCGGATGCTCTTGGGGATCGCCATAGACCTCCGAGGTCGAGGCAAAGAGGAACCGACTGCCATGCTGCTGCGCGAACGCGAGCAGGTGCTCGGTGCCGCGCGCGTTGACCGCCATGATCTCCAGGCTCAGACGCCGGAAATCTAACGGACTGGGCGGGCTGGCCAGATGGAGAATCCAGTCCATGGGGGGCAGGTCAGCGGGCAACGCCTGGCTGACATCGGCATTGACGAACGTAAAGCCGGGGCGGTCGGTCAGCGCGGCCACGCTCGCGCGAAAGCCGGTGAGCAGATTGTCCAGACACCAGACCTCGTGCTCGTCGGCAAGCAGCACCTCACAGACGTGGGAGCCAATCATACCGGCGCCACCGACGACGAGCACACGCATTGCTAGGTACTCTCCGGCGCGTCAGGTGGTGGCACCGTCGCCTGTGTGGTGGGTGGTGTGTGTTGCATGAGCACGACCAACAAGCCCGCACTAGCCCAGCAGACGTAGGCGAGGTCCGGTAGGAAGTAGGAGTTGTCCACTAGCCCGTGTACCACAAAGTTGGTGAGGCTGCCGGCCAGCCCCAGCGCAAGCAGCTGCGAACGGTACGCGACGCCATCCTTCCGCAGCAACAGCCACACGCTGCGGCCTCCAGCCGCGAGCAGCCAGCCGAGCGCAACGATGCCCATTATACCCCCGCGCAGCCAGTAATCGAGGACCAGGTTGTGGGGGTGCGAGACGAATGGCTCCCGCCAGGCGACACCCTCGCGATACGCCGGATAGGCGTAGAGAAACCCGTCCGGCCCTACGCCAAAGAGCGGATGATCCAGCCCCATCCGCAGCGCAGCCTGCCAGAGCTGGAGACGCAAAGCCATCGTGCCACCAAGCGGGTCCCCAACGCTGCTCAACCGCTCCACGCGCGTCGCCAAGCCAATCCCCAAGGTGAGGACGATGACGATGGCCACGACCGAGACGATGAGTGTCCAGCGTCCGGCAGCGTCCCTGAGCCGCCGCGCCAAGTGACGCCGCCAGGTGTTGCCCCTGATCGCGAGCAGGCCGATCAACACCACTCCCACGCCGACCGCGCTGGCCAGCCACGCTCCACGCGAAAACGAAAAGAGGAGTGCCGCACCGATGATGCCGGTGCTCAGAATCGCTACTCCTAACCGCCAGCTCTGCACTATCTTAGCGCCCATCGGCTTGTGCCGCCCCGGCGTGTCTGCTCGCCCGCTGTCGGTATGGAGGAGCGCCAGCGCGACAGCGAGGGGAAGCAGCCGTCCCAGGAAGAGCGCGAGGTGGTTGGGGCTGCTAGAGAGACCGGCGAGCCGCACGACGCCTTCCGCTTCGATGAGGCGCTGGCCGGCTGCTCCGAGGGCCAGCGCTGCCGCTCCGGCAACGATACCGGCGGCTACCAGCGCCCAGGCCAGCCGGGCCGGGTCGCCGCGCTGCCGGAACAGGGTCACGATGAGTACGAGCAGCAAGGCTGGCTCCAGCACCACGACCCGTAGCTCGCGCAGCGCCACCGCCGGCACCTGCGCGCCAACGGTGGCCACGGTCGCCGCGACGATCAGCAGCACGGCCGGCCCCCCAAACGCCCGCGGCCACCGCGGCCAGCGTTCGTGCCACACCGCGCGCGCCACGACGGCGGCGGCCGTTGTGATCCAGAGTAGCTCCGTCAAGGTCACGCGCCCCAGCCCAAGCTGCACGGCATGGGCGTGCCAGGGCAGCGACAGGATGAGCAGATACACCCCGGTACGCGGGCGCCACAAGACGAGCAAGCCGATAGACCCGGCGCAGGCCAGCCCGGCCTTGCCATCGGGCAGCAGGAGCATGGCCGTCGCGGTGGCCAGGGCCATTGCCAGCGGCCCTCGGTCCGTGCTCCACCACCGGCGCAACAGGCCAGCGGGCGCGTGAGCCACGAGAGCTGCGAGCGGCCCGGTCAACGGGTGTAGGGGCACGGCATGCTGCGCCCCTACGAACGCATCGGTGTCTCCTACCATCCCCGGTTGGCCCAGGAGCGGCGCCAGCAGTGGAGCGAGGCTGCGCCGCAGCCGGCCACGCACTCGCCAGAGCAGCGCTATGAGCGCCGCGCACCACACGCCGCCCGTGAGGAGATACGGGCCGAGGGGGCGAGCGCGGCCGATCAGGATAGCGTCCACGCCGATAGCCGGCCCCAAGGAATCAGCCGCCTGCCGGCCCGTCACTACCAGCTCTAGCTCGTGTAGACGATCCGGTAGGCCCGTAGCAATCGGAATCCTCTGCTGAGATAGAGTCTCTGGCCGATATTGATCGAGCAGCGCCCGACTGGCCGGGCCGGCCGGGAGCCGATTGGCCAACGTCGGTACCCCATCAATGGTCACTTCGGCGATGCCACGCCCCGGCCCCAGTGGCCCCAGCAGCACCACGTCCGTGCCGCGGAACGTGAGGCGGAGCGTCGTGCCGGCGATGGGGCCTTCCCAGTACCGCTGTCCGCTGGCGGCCGGGTCGAAGGTGTATTGGCCGGCGCCCTCGATCAGGATGTCCGCGTGGGACTCCTCGTGCCAGCCCAGCCCGAGAGCGGCAACGGCGGTCGCCGCTTGCAACGAGTCGTACAGGGGGCGCGGCCGCCAGTCGGTATCGAGCAGCGCAAAGAACCCCGTCGGGTCGTCGGGATGGACGCCCGGATAGCGGAGTACCCACAGCGCCATGACGCCGACGAAGGGCCACTCGTCCCGCGCTCGCGCCAGCGCGCGAACGGTCGAGCGTCTCTGCTCGGCCACGGAAAACGACCCCCACGGTGAAGGACGCCCTTGCCAGCCGGGCGGTAGCGCGTTCCAGCCGAACTCCGAGACCCAAATCGGCTTGGACCCGTCCCCCCACGCTTCCATCAAGCGCCGCGTGAGTACCAGGCGGGGAAAGTTCGTGCGTTCGGGCGCGATACGATGGTCGTCGGCATCGGTCCAGAGACCGTAGGCCATCACCGAGGCAATATCGAAGTGAGCTTTTGCCCCATGCTCGTACATGCGTTCGAGAAAGGCGAGGTCGTCGAGGCCCCGGTCGCCGCGTTCGAGTGTGGGCGCAAGGCCGGCCGCCAAGACGCGGATCGTGGGATCGGCTTCCTTTGCCCGCCGATAGGCACTGCGTAGTAGCTCGACATACGCAGCGGGATCAACCGGGCGGTCACCCCACTCATGGTTCAGATTCGGCTCGTTCCAGATTTGGATGTGGGTGATCCGGCCCCGGTAGCGCGTGACAAAATCGTAAACGAAGTCGCCGTAGTCGAGGTAGTTCAGCGGCGGGTGGGTCCCGCTACTGTCGGGAGGACGCGCCCATTCGGGGGGACGATCCAGACGAGCGATGATCCGTATGCCCTGGCTCCGGGCCGTGTCTACGATGTGGTCGTACTTGTCCCAGGTGGAGCGGCCGGTCGTCTCGTGCGTGTATTGCCCCTTGCGCCGTTCCAGATCAGTCCAGAGGAATTCCTGGCGTATCCAGCGGACGCCCGCCTCCTGAGCCAGTCGCAATGATCGCGTCACTCCCTTGGGCGTTTCCAGCTCCAGGCGCGTATTGACGCCCAACTGCGCCACGGCGCGGTCCGCAATCGGCGCAGCCGGCAGGCCATAGCCGACCCCATCCTCGACAATGAGATGATGCAGCAGCAGCCCACCCGCAGCGCTGGCCAGCGCCAGTAACCAGAGGACGCCGGCGCTGAAGCCGACTACCCGCATACGCCGGCGATATTGACCCACCAGGTCTCACCAGCCGCGGCGGGCAGTGGCCGCCCGCTTGACCGCGAAGTACACCTGGCGCGGTGCGAAGTCCGGCTCGACCATGCGGAAGTAGTACTCGGACTGTGCCGGAGTAATGTCTCCAACCTGCCGGAAATACCAGATCATGATGGCGCCCACCCAGGGCCACTCGCGCCGCGCGTGGAGCACCCCCTCGACCGTCCATTCCGCCTGCTGCTGCTCGGTAACTCGGCGCCAGATCAGTTGCTCCGGCGGCATGGTCGTTGGTGAAGCGTTCCAGCCATATTCATTGAACCACACCGCCTTCTCGCTATCACCGTGGCGCACCATCACGTCACGCAGCAGGCGCACGCGCTGGAAGTTGAGCGTGTCGGCGCGCGGTGGCTCCGTCGGCGGCCGATCCATCCCGTAGGCGTTGGCCAGCATGATGTCGAAATAGGGTTGCGCGCCGGATGCGTAGAGCTGGTCCAGGTATTCCAGCTCGTTCAGATTGAACGGGCCGCGCTCGAGGTTGATAGCGAGCGGAGCGCAGAGCACCACGGCGTTGGGGTTGGCGGCCTTGGCCCGCGTATAGGCGATACGCAGCAGGTCGGCGTAGGCGTCCGGGTCTACTCGCCCGGTCCACTCTGCGCCGAGGTTTGGCTCGTTCCAGATCTGAAAGTGCTCCACCCGGCCGCGGTAGCGGTTGACCGTAGTCGCTACGAAGTCGCCGAAATCATCGAAGTCGTCGGGCGGATGACTGTGGCGCTCTTGATCCGAGCGTGCCCACGCCGGCGGCCGATCCAGCCGCGCAATCACCTTCAGGCCGTGCTGCTCGGCGAGGGCGACAAGCTCATCGAACTTTGCCCAGGTGACCTGGCTATACTTCGTGTCCCAATACTGACCTTTGCGGGGCTGCTCGATCTCTTCCCACGGAAACTGCTGCTTGATCCAACCGATGCCGGCGTCCCGGATCATCCGTAGGGAGAGGTCCTTCTTCCAGTCTTCGACCTCCTTGTGGAGGAAGGTGTTGACACCCCAGGGGTTGCCGCCGGTATAGGGAATGGCGCGCTCTACCGGCGGCTCCTCGGTGATCGTACACGCGCTGGCGAGCGTCGCGGCCGTACACAGGCCAGCGACCTGTCCGAAGCGGCGGCGGGACACTCCGACACTCATGCTGCCTGCTCAGGATGCCAACGGTGGGCCGTTGACGATTGCGCCCTCCGCGGGGAACGCGGGGAACGCGACATTGAGCACTTCCTCCATATGCTCCACGAAGACAATCTCCAGCGCCTCCTGCACGTCCTCAGGCACGTCGAACAGATCCTTGCGATTGCGCGCTGGCAAGACAATGGTGCGGATGCCGCCGCGATGAGCGGCCAACACTTTCTCTTTGAGGCCACCGATGGGCAAGACGCGACCGCGCAGCGTGATCTCCCCGGTCATCGCGACATCGGCCCGCACCTCCCGTCCCGTGAGGGCTGAGATCAACGCCGTGGCCATCGTGATCCCGGCCGATGGGCCATCCTTCGGGATTCCCCCGGCCGGCAGGTGCATATGAATGTCTCGGTGCTCGGCGAAATCCTTGTCCAGCTGTAGCCAGCGCCGCCGCGAGCGCGCAAAGCTCAACGCTGCCTGCGCCGATTCGCGCATCACGTCGCCGAGTTGACCGGTCAGGATGAGCTTGCCCTTGCCATCGAGCAGGCTCACCTCCACCGGCGCGAGATCGCCACCCGCCGGGGTCCAATACACGCTTGTAGCAACGCCGACCTGCGCGCCTTTGTCGGCAAGCTCCTGCCGAAAGCGGGCCGGGCCGAGGTACGTCGCCAATTCCTGCGTGCGGACGCGGAGCGGCGCCCCGTTGGTGCTCGGTGTCCGTGCAGCCTGCTTTGCCGACGAGTCCGACGGGCTTGCACCACCTGGGCGCTCGTCGGCAACCTCGGTTGAGCCGTTCGTAGCTTCTTCTCGCTCGGCGACGTTACGCGCAATCTTGCGGCAGATCGTGGCCAATTCCCGTTCCAGGTTCCGCACCCCGGCTTCCCGTGTATATTCGCGGATCAGGCGGCGGATGACCGGCACGCCAATCCGCACCTGGTCGCGCCGGAGGCCGTGCTCCTCCAGCTGGCGCGGCACGAGAAAGCGCTTGGCGATTTGGACCTTCTCGGCCTCGATGTAGCCGGGCAGCTCGATGACCTCCATCCGGTCCTGCAATGCCGGGGGCACCGGGTCCAGAATGTTGGCCGTGGTAATGAACATCACCTGGGACAGATCGTAGGGCACCTCCAGATAGTGATCCGAGAATGTGTGGTTCTGCTCGGGGTCGAGCACTTCGAGCAGGGCCGAGCTGGGATCGCCCCGGAAGTCCATGCCGAGCTTGTCCACTTCGTCCATCATGAAGACCGGGTTCATGGTGCCGGCCTGGCGCATCGCCTGGATGATCCGTCCCGGCAGCGCGCCGATGTAGGTACGGCGATGCCCGCGTATCTCCGCTTCGTCGCGGATACCGCCCAGCGAAAGCCGGACGAAGGTGCGTCCCAATGCGCGCGCGATTGACTGGCCGAGACTCGTCTTGCCCACACCCGGCGCTCCCACAAAACAGATAATCGGGCTACGAGTGTCGGGAGACAGTTTGCGGATCGCCAGATACTCCAGAATACGCTCCTTGACCCGTTTGAGACCGTAGTGCTCGGCGTTGAGGAGCCGTGCGGCGCGACGGATGTCGAGCTGATCCGTCGTGCGTTTCTGCCAGGGCACGGCCAGGAGCCAGTCCAGGTAGGTGCGGATGATGCCCGTTTCCGGGGATGCCGGTGGCATCATCTGGAGCCGCCCCAGCTCTTTTTTGGCTCGCTCGGCGACGGCCTGGGGCATCCCGGCGGCGGCGAGGCGCTCGCGCAGTTCCTCGTTTTCTCGTGCTTGGGCGTCCGTTTCGCCCAGCTCCTCCTGGATCGCCTTCAGCTGCTCACGGAGAAAGAACTCGCGCTGGCCTTCGTCAACGTCCTGGCTGCGCTCCGATTGAAAGCGAGTCTCCAGCTGTAGGAGGTCCCGTTCCTTCTCCAGCAGGCGGTGGATGGCTATAAGTCGCGCCTGTGGGTCGAAAGTCTCTAGCAGCGCTTGGCTCCGGTCGAGCGGCAAGTCGAGGGCGGCCGCGATGATATCGGCGAGCCAGCCGGGACTGTCCGTGTTCATCGCCATCACGTAGGCGTCATCGCTCAACTTGTCGCTGAGTTTGACGCACTCCTCAAAGAGCTTGAGTACCACCTGTTGCTCGGCTGGGTCAGCCTCCGCCGTCGCTTCGTTCTGCGGCGCTTCATCTTCCTCAATGGGTTCCACCTCGGCCTCGATGAGCGGGCTGAGGCGGCGGAAGCGACGGACTCTGACGCGCCGCTCTCCCTGGACCAGGATGCTAGTACGGCCCTCCGGCAGCTTAAGCTCGCGTCCGATGATGGCCTCTGTGCCGACCTCGTACAGGCCTTGGTGTCCCGGCTCGTCTTCAGCGCCATCACGCTGAGTGAGCACCAAGATGCTGCGGTCACCGGCGAGGGCACGCTCGATAGCCCGTAGGGACCGCTGCCGGCCCACTACCAGGGGCGACACCACGCGCGGGAACAGGACTTGGTCCCGCAGCGGCAAGACCGGCAGGATGACCGTCTTGACCGGCTCCGCTTCGTCGGCCGGTGGACCGGCTGTCGGCGGCGCGTCCGGATCGGGCGCCGCTTGCTGCTGGTGCTCGGTGTCACTGGGCTTGCTCGATGCGTTCATTACCATTCCAGTACCTGTGTATCTAGGCGTATTGTGCCGTGCTAGGGCGAGCGGCGCACCGCTGCTCAACCCGCTGCAGCAGCCGTCGCGGCTCATGCTGAAGGATCTCGGGGAGCGCAGACTCCGGGAGACCGGCTCCCAGGACGACGTTCCGCGCCATAGTGGGGGTGAGATAGTCGCCGGGCCGGTGCCCATCGCTATCAACGATGAGCTTCGCGCCAAGCTCACGCGCCAGCCGCGCCACGTGCCCGTTCGTCATGCCGTGGCCGGGTTTGGCGGAAAGCTCCAGGTAGACGCCGTGCTCACGCGCGAGCTGCACGTCCTCAGCGGCAATCAGCCCGGGGTGCCCCAGGATATCCACGTCCGGGCAGACCACTGCGGCGCGATTGGTGCCCGCCACCACCGGCTCCGTGATGGATTCCCCATGCACCACCACCACAGCCGCGCCCGCCCGCCGTGCCCGCGCTGCCGCCGGGGCGATGGCCTCCGGCGGCAGGTGGGTCAGCTCAACACCTGGCAGGCAGCGAATGTCCCAATACCGCTCTGCCTCGGCGCAGTCTGCGGCCAGCGAGGCGAGCAGTTGCTCGATACCGCCACTGCCGACGTGGTCGGTGATAGCAATGGCCCCATAGCCCTGCACGTGGACGCGGCGGATCAGCTCAATGGGCGAAAGGGCGCCGTCGCTGAGGAAGCTGTGCGTATGAAAGTCGTAGATCGGCTCATCCGTCATTGGCGCACCTCATATAGATTCTATAGCACGGCCTGCCGTCCGGTGTCCGCCTCACCCCCGGGGCCCTCTCCATCGCCAAGCGATAGAGAGGGGGAGTCTGCCGGAGACGGGCAGGGGTGGAAGGGTAGCCCGCGCGCCGCCCGTCATTCCCGCGAAAGCGGGAATCCAGGCCGACCGGGGTGCCATGCAGCGCACCATCTCCGTGCTCTCTGTGTGCTCTATGGCGAAAAAACCTTCCAGGGCCGCTGACCTAGGCGTGTCGGAGCTGTGGCCGGGCGGCCAGGAGGGCGAGTGTGCAGATGATAGTGAGACTGCCGCCAAGGGCCACCGCGACCGGCGCGCCCCAGGCAGCAGCGATGATCCCAGCCGGGACCGTCCCCAGCGGCATCAAGCCCATCAGGAGCAGGTAGATGCCGCTCACGCGGCCCCGCAGATTGTCCGGTGCAAGCTCCTGGACGACGGTGCCGTTGAGGGTGGTGAACGCTGATCCGGCGGCCCCGACAACAGCGAGCGCCAGCAATGCCACCGGGAGCCAAGGCGCCACACTGAACACGATCAAGAAGACCCCATTCGCCACCGCGACCAGCACGGTGGCGAACTGCTTGCGCCGAATACCACCGCGACGTGAGGCGAGGAGCATAGACCCGGTCAAGGCGCCTATCCCCATGCTGGCGTACAGCAGTCCCAGCCCCCCCGGCCCAATGGAGTAGACATCTCGCGCAAAGGCGGGCAGCAGGGTCATGTAGGGCATCGCCAGCACAATCGGCGCAACAGCCAGCAGGAGCTGGAATAGCAGCGGCTTGGTACGGAAGCAAAACTCCAGCCCTTCCCGCAAGTTGGCGAAGACGCCGGCGCTGGCCCGGCCAATGCGCTTGGGGCCGGGTATCCGCATCTGCAAGACATTGCCGATGGCCCAGAGGTAGGACAGGCTTTGGAAAGCAACACACCAGCCCACACCGGCTACGCCCATGATCACACCAGCCACACTCGGCCCGAGGACGCGACTCAAGCTCTGCGTGGTCGAGAACAGGGCCAGCGCGTTGGTCAGCTTTTCCCGCCCCACGATCTGAGGAACGAGCGCCTGCCGGGCCGGGAGCTGGATCGCAATAGCGATTCCGTGGAACGTGCTCGCAATCAGGATATGCGTGACGGTAATGCGGTCACTGAAGATCAGGAAGGTAATCAGGGTGGTGATGACAAAGAGGCCTATCTGCGAGGTGAGGATGATGAGCCGCCGGTTGACTCGGTCGGCCAGCACGCCGGCAACGGGCGCCAGCACGAGCATGGGCGCTGCCCGACAGAACCCGGCCACTCCGAGGAAGAAGGGCGAGCCGGTGAGGTCGAGGATCAGCCAGCCAATGGCCACGTGCTGCATCCAATAGCCCATCGAGGTGATACTGTTGCCCTGCCACAGGAGCCGGTAGTCACGCACGCGCAGCGCGTCAAAGGTCGGGCCGGCCCAACTCGCCAGGTTACGCCGGAGCCGCCGGAAGCCGAGCGCGCCCTCCTCGGCAGACGACTGGGACCAAGGGGGCAGCGTTGCCGGTTCTTCGACGGCGGCCGCCGGCGGTGGATCAGTCTTCATAAGTCACGCCTAGGCGGCGAGGGTCACACGCGCAGTCTGTGCAGTCACAGGCCCCCAGACCGGAGGCAAACGGGAGCGCAGGTAGGCCGCGCTCCGTAGATTATAGTGGTCAAACCTCACCCCCGGCCCTGACAGGGGTAGGTATGGGCCAAGTCGTAGGGGCGCAGCATGCTGCGCCCGTCCCCCTGCGGAGCGGGGGGGCATGGATTCCCGCTTTCGCGGGAATGACCGGGAAATTAACCTAGCCGCCGCGCAGCCGCGGCAGGCCGGCTGCGTGCCAGGCGGCGTTGAGCACGTCATACGACTGCCGGGCGGCAGCGAGGGGATCGTAGTCTGGCCGGGCCTGGACCTGCTTGCTGATTTCTACCGTAATCGAGCCGGTGTAGCCCGCCGCATCCATCGCCTTGAGGTACCGCGCATAGTCCATCTCCCCCTCGCCAGGGATCAGGAACTCGTAGTCGGGCACCACGCCGCGCTCGTCCTTGACGTGGGTGTGGACGCTCACCGGGGCCATGGGCGGTACGGTTTCCTCGATGCTCATGCCCTGGACATTGAAGTGACTAATATCAAAGTTCACTTTCAGCCACGGTGAATCAACCTGGTCGAGCAGCCAGAGCGTCTTGTTTGGTGAGTTCAAGCCCTGGCCAACGTGCGGCTCCAGCGCGATCACCACGCCCTGAGACTCGCCGTAGCGCGTAAGTTCGCCCAGCCGCTCGACGGCCAGCGCCTTATCGTCCTCCCAGCGCTCCGGCGCGCCGCCGGTGGCGGTATTCAGCGGTGGTGGCCCATCAGCCCCGGCTAAGTCCACGGCGAGGTCTACCGTCGCTTGCAGGCGAGCGAGGTTCTGCCGGTACTCAGCTTCAGGTGTGAGCACGGGGACGTGTCCGGCAATCGCCGGGAGGTCTACTTGGTAGTCGTCGTAGAGCTGGCGAATTGCGCGTCGGGCCGGAGCGTCGAGAGTGGACAACTCGGTTACCCAGCCCGGGATGACAGTCAGTTCGACAGCCTCGAATCCCAGCTTGGCGAGATATGGAATCGCCACTGCGGCCGGCAAGGTCGGCATGCCCCAGGTGCTATAACCGAGCTGCATCATGGTGACGTACTCCTTCCATTGGGCGCCAGCGTTGGCACGACTGAGATCATAGCAGGATGCGGTGCTGTTAAGCGGACTACCCGGCGATAACCACCAGCGCAGTGGCTACCTATCCGCGCTGAGAGCCGGTGATTGGTGACAGCTTGATATGGTATAAGTAGGCTATGACGACGACATCCCCACCACTTGACCCCGAGTCCCTGGTGGCTCGCATCATCGGCGAACTGCAAGCGACCCCTGGCGCTCAGACGCTGTTGCTGCGCGCCTTGCTCACCAACGAGTTTCGGGGTATGCCGCTACGCTTGGAGCGTATCGAGGCCGATGTCCGCGAGCTTACGGCTCGCAGGAGGCGCATCGAACCCACATGGGGCGCTTAGAAGCCGACCTCGCGGTCCTCAAGGTAAACATGCCGGATGAGAGGCTCTATCGATGGATTCGCTCGCTTCTCATATGCAGACTTGACCTGCGCCGGTCACGGGTGATGCAGAGTCCGGTGTCGGACACCAGCCCCGAGCTGTACGAGCCAGTTGAAGAAGCCTTTGACAATGGTGTCATCACCGACGCGCAGGAAACCCGCATCAGTACGACGGACATCATTCTTCGCGCCCAACGCAAGGCTGACCGCTCCCCGGTCTGGGTGGCCGTCGAAGTCTCCAACGACATCAGCCAACGCGACATCGAGCGGGTGCGGCAGTCCGCCGATGCCCTGAGCGTCGTACTCCAACAGGACACCATGGCGGTCGTTGCCGGCTATCGCCTCCATTCCCAGGACCAGGAGCGAGCGCGCAAGGCTGAGGTGGTTGCGCTCGTCATCGGGGAGAACGGATAGACGCCCTCGGGAACACGGGTCAAGTGCGGCTGACATGGTTAGGCCGGCCCTTCCCCGTGCTGGCGCGGGCCTGACCGGCCCATGGCCACAGCGCCTAGAAAGCAGGGAGCGACCCGCCAAAGCCACAGGTGGAGATCGTCATGCTGATGATGACGAGGAGGCCGATGCCGGTCAGGATGGCGGCGGACCACCGCCGCCGACCGCGGTCGGCGCGGCCCGTTCTGGGCAGGGTATTGGCGGTCCGGGCAGCCCGCGCCCGTCGCTTGCTGGTAGTGGAGCGCTTGCTTCGTGGCATGATGGTATCCCGACTCCCTGATGCACGCGGCGGACATGAGTCACCGGCGCGGTAGGGCCCGCAGCGTGCGACGCATGCGTAACAAGCCCCTGATGTCGGCTATGGCGGTAGGTACGATGCTGACGCGCGAGTCCAAGTCCTCCACCCACTCGACGGGCACCTCAGCGATGCGGTACCCCAGATGCTCGGCGAGGAGCAACAGCTCGGTGTCGAAGAACCAGCTGGTGTCCTCGATCAGCCGCAGCAACTCATCCGCGGCACGGCGCGTAAGAGCCTTGAAGCCGCACTGCGCGTCGGAGAAATGATGCCAGAACAGCACCTTAATCAGCAGATTGTACCCCTGCGACAAGACCTCTCGCCTGACAGAGCGGCGGATGCGCGAGGCCGGCATCAGGCGCGAGCCAATCGCCACGTCATGGCCTTGTCGTAGCGCATCGAGCAGGAGGCGGAAGGCCAGCAGATTCGTCGAAAGGTCCACGTCCATATAGGCCACGAGGTCGGAGTCCGTGGCCCGCCAGGCGTGCTTGAGTGCCCGGCCCCGGCCGCGTTGGGCTAGGTAGAGGTAGGCAACGTCGGCGTATTCTTGCGCCAGGGTTTGGGCTTCGGCTGCCGTAGCGTCGGTCGAGCCATTGTCGGCAATGATGACGCGGCACTCATAGCCGGCAGCCGCCGCGACGTGCTCGTTCAGAAAGGCGCGGAGGATCAGCACCTGCCGCCGGAGCGTAGCGGCCTCGTTGAGCACCGGGATGACTACGGAGACGGTCAGCAGGTCCATGGGCTAGTTCCGTATAAGCGCGCGCCGCTACTCGATGTTGCGCCGGGAGAGCTTCCGCGATCCAGGACGGTCGCCGCGATTATAGCAGCGGTCCGCTTGCCTCTCTCCTGGCGAGGATCGCTCCTGTCATGGGGATGCTAGACTGGAACATGGGGAGCATACGCATGGATAGAGTGGAGAAGTCTCGGCCGGCGTGGTTAGTTGCGTTGTTGGAAGAGTTGCACACACCCCTTTCGGCCGCGGACAGGGCAGCACTACACGAGGCCGGCCGGTGTATGGATGCCCACCGGGTCAAGCTGGGTCCCGGAGCCAAAGTCCCGGAGATGGTTCGAGCCGAGCGCGGTACCGGCTATGAGGGCGTTTGAGACGTACCGGCACATCGTCCCCGACACCAGTGTAGCTGGGAAATGGTACTTGGACGATGAATCGCTCGTTCAGCGGGCCCGGCTGCTTTTCAGATCTGTCGAAACTGGGGAGATGCGTGCTATTGTGCCGTCCTGTTTCTGGTACGAACTTGGTGGCCTCGTGCGCTGATCGGAGCGACGGCGGCGGATATCAGGTACTGCGGCGGACAGGATCATGCGCGATATTCAGCGCTTGCGTCTGCCTGAGCTTGACTGCCATCTGCTCCTCGTGGATGCACACGATGTATCGCGCGCCTTCGACGTATCGCTCTATGATGCTTTCTTTCTTGTCACGGCTACCCTGACAGACTCGGCCCTCATTACAGCCGACTTGCCCCTTTATGCTAAGGCGCAAGTGACCGGAAACGTCTACTTACTACAGGATGTTCCCCTGCCAACGGAGTAGTGTGACTGCCGCTGCCGCAGGATGGCGCTCTAGCTGGTAGCGGGGCTGGGAACCGGGGCTTCGACGTAGTCCGGCTCATCTTCGCTGGTGCTGAATCCGGTGGTATAGAGCCGGAAGTAGTAGCCCTCCGCGGCCAACAGCCCTGCGTGGGTGCCCTGTTCCACGAGCCGGCCGCGATCCAGCACCAAAATCCGGGTGGCGTTCTTGATCGTCGAGAGGCGGTGGGCAATGATGAGCGCCGTGCGATCTTGCATCAGCCGGTCCAAGCCCCGTTGAATCAGTAGCTCCGTCTCCGTATCTACCGACGAGGTGGCCTCATCGAGAATGATGATCCGCGGGTCAATGAGCAAGGCGCGTGCCAACGAGATGAGCTGTCGCTGCCCCCCCGACAGGTTGCCGCCCCGCTCTTCGACAATCGAGTCATAGCCGTCCGGTAGCCCGGCGATAAATGGATGCAGCCCCACGAGCTTACTGGCCTGCACAATGTCCTCGTTGGCGGCCTCCGGCCAACCATAGGCGATGTTCTCGCGGACCGTGCCGGCAAACAGGAACGGCTCCTGGAGTACCAACCCGATCTGCCGGCGCAGGCTCTTCTGGGTAACTGCGCGCACATCGTGCCCATCAATCAGCACGGCGCCGCTCTCCACGTCGTAGAAGCGCATGAGGAGACGGATAATCGTACTCTTGCCGGCCCCGGTGCGCCCGATGAAGGCGAAGCGGTCGCCAGGATTGACCGTGAATGACAAGTCTTCGAAGACGGGTACCTGGGGATGGTAGCCGAAGCCCACGTGGTCGAACTCGATGTGCCCCTTCACCACTGGCAGCGTGCTGGCGTCGGGGCGATCCGCGACCTCGATCTTGGTCTCCAGCAGACCAAAAATGCGCTCGCCTGCGGCCATGGCCGCTTGCAGCACGTCAAACCGCGTAGTGAGGTCCCGGATCGGCTCGAAGAACCGGGTGATGAACAGCATGAAGGCCGTCAGCACGCCGATGGTCAGCTCGGAGGCGGCATCACCGAGGATCCACTGCCCGCCTACCCAGAGCAGCAGCACCGTGGCGGCGGCATCCAGCAGGTCCGTCACCGGGAAGATGCCCGCGTGTGGGCCGATGGTAGCGTAGGTGGCCTGGAGATTATGGTCGTTCACAATATCGAACTGGGCTGCATTGCGCTCCTCGCGGCGAAAAGCCTGCACAATACGCATCCCCACAATGTTCTCGGCGAGGTTGGCGTTCATATCGGCCATGGCCAGCCGCAGCCGCCGGTAGGCGTTCCGGCCGTACTTGGCAAATAGGCGGGCAATCACGTACATCACCGGCAAGACCGTGAACGTCACGAGGGTGAGCTTCCAGCTCATGCTCGCCATGACCGCAATCGTCCCGACGAGCAGGACGAAATCGGCGATGGTGCTCGTCAGGCCTTGCGTCAGCACTTCGTTCAGTGCCGTGACGTCGGACGTTTGCCGCGAGATGATCTCACCGACTGCGGTCCGGTCGTAGTAGCGCAACGAGAGCGACTGCAAGTGCGTAAACAGGCGGCTGCGAATATCGAGCAAGACCCGCTGTCCTACCCAGGAGAGCAGGTACGTTTGGGCGTAGGAAACGGCCCAGAAGACGACCAGCGAGGCGAGAAACGCGAGGGCCGTTGTATTCAGGATGCCCAAGTTGCCGGGCCGGTCGTCCGTCCCGATACCGTGATCAATGGCAATCTGCAACAGCCACGGCTGCGCCAGCATCGTGCCCGAGACGACCACCACAAGGAGGAACGCGAGGGCCATCCGGCGATGATACGGGTACAGCAGCCCACCGAAGCGGCTCAGGACATCGCGGTCGGTCAGGCGGCGCGCGTTCGGATCATAGTCCGGGAGGTCAGCGTAGAAGTTCATCCAGCGGCCGCCCATGACTAGCGCTGCTCCTTCCGCACGCCATCGCCACGTGCCGGGTCCCCGTTCGAGGCCCCGTCATGGGGCGTTGCGTTTTCCTCTTCCGACTGCCGGCGAGCGGCCAGGTACTCCTCCTGGTCGCGCATCTGTACCTCATAGATCTGCTGGTAGGGGCCGTCTTGGCGGATGAGCGCCTCGTGTGTGCCGCGCTGGACGATCTTCCCCTGCTCCATGACCAGCACCTGATCGGCGCGTTTGACGGTCGAGAGCCGATGGGCGATGACGAACGTGGTCTTCCGGCTCATCACTTCCTGGAGCGCCTGCTTGATGCGGTATTCCGTCTCCATGTCTACGCTGGAGGTCGCATCGTCCAGGATCAGGATGCGCGGCTCGACGAGGATGGCGCGGGCCAACGATACCCGCTGGCGCTGGCCACCGGACAGCATCGCGCCGCGGTCGCCGACCTGAGTCTCGTAGCCGTCGGAAAGACTCGAGGCAAAGTGATGCGCCTCGGCGTGCGTGGCAGCGCCCTCTACGGCCGGCAGCTCAGAGTCCGGTCGCCCGTAGGCAATGTTGCTACGCACGCTCTCCGAGAAGAGGAACGGGTCCTGGGGCGCGACGGTCATGTGCTGACGCAGGCTTCTGATCGTGACATCACGCACGTCATGACCGTCAATGAGCACCCGTCCGCTCGTGGCGTCGTAGAACCGGGGGATGAGGCCGGTCAGGGCGCTCTTACCGGCGCCCGTCTCGCCGACCAAGGCGACGACTTCGCCTGGCTTGGCCACGAGATTGATGTCTTGCAGCACCGGGATACCCGGCTCGAACTCGAACGAGACGTGCTCCAGGCGGACTTCACCCTCGATCTCGCCTAGCTCGCGAGCGCCCTCCTGATCATGGACCTCCGGGATCGTATCGAGCACTTCGAAAATGCGCCGCGCGGAGGCGCCGGCACCGGCAACCATGCTGATGATCCAGCCAAATCGGCGACTCGGCCCAATCAGGCGGTTGAGGAGGAACTGGAACCCGATCAGGAGACCAATGGTCACCGTACCGTCGAGTACGAGCCGGCCGCCCCACCAGATGACGAGGATGGCCCCTAGCCCGGCAATGGCCATGAGTAGCGGCTGACGCTGCGCCATAGCACGCGCCAGCCGGATAGCGCGCTGGAACAGCTCCTCGGTGGTTTGCTGGAACTTGGCGATCTCGCGTGGCTCCTGCGCGAAGGCTTTCACAACGCGCACGCCGGTCGCGTTTTCGGCCATGATGCCAGTCACCGTGCCGTAGTGCTGCTGCACCTGGCCGTAGAGCGGGCCGGCGATGTTCCCAAAGCTGAGGCCGGCCCAGATCATCAGGGGTAAGGTCACGAGCGCGAGCAGAGTCAACTGCCAGTTCCAGAAGAACATCACTCCCAGCGTAATGAGGTAGGTCCCCGCGGCCACGACAAAGCCCGTCGTGCCGTGGCCCATGAAACGCTGTACCGCCTCCACGTCGGAGGTCGCGCGGGCGATGAGCTGCCCGGTATCCGCGCGATCCAAGTAGGCAAACGACATCCGCTGCAAGGCCGCATAGACCTCCTTACGGATATCGCGCGCGGCGCGCGCCTCGTAGACGTGGAAGAGCGAATAGTAGCCGTAGCCGATGATCGCTTTGGTGAGGAACAACCCGGTCGCGATCAGCAGTGCCTTGGTGAGCACGTCCGGGTTACCCGCGGCGATGCCGTCATCAATCGCCCACTGGATTTGCCTGGGAATAGCCATGTCCATGGAGATGGAGACGAGCCAACAGGCATAGCTGATCGCGATAAGGTGCCAGTAGGGACGGAGATACCCCAGCACGCGGAGGATATCCCGCCACGAGCCAGCACCACCGGAGCCAAGTGTGAGCGAGCGGGGCACCCGCGTGCCCGACCCGGTGCGGCCGAAGCCGCTACCCATACTTCCGGAGCCAAAGCCGATCATGCGTTCTCTACCGTAATCCCGGCTTGCCGGCTGCCACAACGCAGGCAGCTGCGCCGGTCCCTTTGGTCGGCCGCAAGACGATGGAGGAGAAATCTCATTGCTGCGCTATTGGTGAGCACCAGCGATGGTACCACGCTCCAACCCTAACGGCCACGTCAAAGTCGGCCGGCCAAGACGAAGCACTGTTTATTGCCAGCACGCGGCGCTGACTGGGGTAGGTTTTTCAGCGGGAGGCGGGTTGGGCCTACCCCCCGGCCCCCTCTCCACACGAAAACCTATACCTGTCAACTATGGTCTCCCCGCTCCGCAGGGGGACGGTCTCTTCTCTTTTCCATTTGATTGTGCAGGCCTGGCACGTCACTGTCGTGTACGCTCAGAGTCGGAGCGGCTGGCCCGCGGCACGAAACCGGCCGCCGAAGGCACAGGAAGCACCGATGCCGGACACCTCCCCCGAGGCTGACCAGTGGATGCAGTCTGCATCGGTACAGGCCGGGCTGGCCGCGCTGCGCCGCCACGTTGAAGGCCACCGGCGCGGCCGCATTTTTGCCCTCTCTGCGCCATCGGGAGCTGGCAAGGACAGTGTGATCGAGCGGCTGAAGCAGGACAAGGTGGCAATCAGCTATACGTTGCACACGACCACGCGCCGGCCACGGCCCGATGAGATTGACGGCGAGCACTATCGCTTTATCACGCCGGATGAGTTCTCTGCCGAGCGCGACCGTGGCGGTTTCCTGGAGTGGGCAGCCTACCTCGACAGTTGCTATGGCACGCCGCGTGCGCCGGTGGAGCAGGCGCTGGGGCATGGGGAGGATGTGCTGGTCAAGCCCGATGTCCAGGGCGCGATGCAAATTCATGCCCTGTATCCTGATGCCGTCCTGATTTTTTTGGCGCCGCCGACGACCGCTGTGCTGGTCTCCCGGCTGTCCGGCCGCGGCACCGAGAGCCACGCGGAGCGGCGGCGCCGCGTCGAACGATCACTGGCGGAGATTGCTCATATCCCGCAGTACGACTATCTGGTCATCAACCACCATGGACGGCTCGACGACACCGTGGCCAAGGTCAAGGCCATTATCGTCGCCGAGCAACAGCGCGTGCGCGCAGTGCCGCACCTCCCGGCCGGCCGCCGCGCGAGGTAGTAGTATTCACATGGATGGACGGTGGATAGGGGCACGATGAATCGTGCCCTGGCGGTCGTCATTCCGGTTTGTGCCGGAATCCACATCCTCCTCCCATCTCGTCATTCCGGCCTTGAGCCGGAATCCAGCGGCGGGGCATGGATTCCCGCTTTCGCTGGAATGATGGGCGGCGCGGCATATTGACATCCCGTTGACATCGCAGGGAGGCAAAGTACGTGGCAATCCTAGCCATCAACGGCGGTAATCCGGTCCGCACAGCGCCCTGGACACGCTGGCCCCGCGCCGACGAGCGTGCCCTGGAGTTGGTCACTGCGGTCCTACGCAGCGGGCACTTGAGCGACGATGGGCCGATGGAGCGGCAGTTCGCAGCCGACTTCGCGTCCTTCTGCATGGCGGCGCACGGGGTCTGCGTGATGAACGGCACCGTCTCGCTGCGCGTAGCGCTCGAAGCCGCGGGCGTGCAGGCGAGAGACGAAGTGATCGTGCCCGGCCTCACCTGGGTCGCCACGGCCGGCGCGGCCGTGGACATCAACGCCGTCCCGATCTTTGTTGACGTTGATCCCGAGAGCCTGTGCATGGACCCCGCGGCGGCGGCGGCAGCGATCACGGAACGCACGCGGGCGATCATTCCCGTCCATCTCTCCTGCGCCGTCGCCGACATGGATGCCTTGCTGGAACTGTGTTGTGGGCACAACAGGTTGCGCCCCGACGATGAGCGGATTTGGCTGATTGAAGATTGCGCCCACAGTCACGGGGCACAGTGGCGCCGGCCCGATGGCAGCGTGCGGGGCACGGGTTCGATGGGGGACTTCGGCTCGTTCAGCTTCCAGTCCAGCAAGGCCCTTTCGACCGGTGACGGGGGCATTATCCTGACCTCGGACGAGGAGTTAGCCGACCGCTGCTGGTCGCTTCGCAATGTCGGCCGGCCGCGCCGCCCCGGCCAGACACCGGGCTACGGGAACAACTACCGGCTCACCGAATTACAAGCGGCAGTGCTGCGAGCGGGCCTCGAACGGCTGCCGGCCGAGATGGCGCACCGACAGCGGAACGCCGACTATCTCACCCGCGGTCTAGCCGACCTGCCGGGCCTCCGGTCCCTCGCCCGCGACCCGCGGCTGGTCCGTCAAGCATTCTACGGCTACATCATTCGCTATGACGCCGAGGTGTTCTGTGGCGTGCCCAAGGCGACGTTCCTGAGCGCGCTCAAGGCCGAGGGCATCTTCTGCGCCCCCGGCTACCTGCCGGTCTACGAGCAAGAGCTGTGGCAGATTGACCGCCGCCGCTTTCCCTTTGCCAGTCGGTACGATCCGGCAGCGGACGATTACGACCCACCGCACTGCCCGGTAGCGGAGCAAGCGTCGCACAACGAGGTCATCGCGCTACCGCAGCCATTGCTGCTCGGCTCACAGCCTGATATGGATGATGTGCTCGCGGCCCTGACCAAGCTGGTCGAGCACCGTGCGGAGCTGGTCAGCGCAGCGGCGGCGGCCTAACCGCCGGCCACTTTGCTCCTCACATCCCGGCCCCTCTCCACTTGTGGAGAGGGGGAGTCCGCTGCAAGCGGGCGGGGTGAGGAGCGCCCCGACACGGCACGACGCCGATGACAGCCACGAACGACCAAGGAACGCCTCCGGGTGCCGTACCCGAGTTCGAGGCAGTCGCGGTGGCCGTGGCCGCGTCCTGGTCCCACGACCCGCCGCGCTTCACCTATACCGTGCCGGAGCACCTGCAAGGGCGCCTCCGGCCGGGCCATCTCGTGACGGTGCCGTTCGGGGAGCGTACCACCTACGGCCTCGTCACCGCGCCCGTGACGGAGCGGCCCGACTTCGCGCTCCGCGACGTAGAGCGCCTGCTGCACCCGGCACCGCTCGTATCCCCTACCTACCTGGCCCTGGCCAACTGGCTAGCAGACACCTACGTTGCGCCCGCGTTCAGTGCCGCCCGGCTCATGCTACCGCCCGGCTTGGAAACCTGGCTGCATCGCTTGCTTGATGTTGAAAACGGTAAAGCCTCGCGCCTCGTGCTGCTGCCCGATGTGGAAACCTGGCTGCATCGGGTCTTGATGGTCACTGACCAAGCCCCCGACCAGGCGAGCAATCGCTGGCGCGAGGCACACCGTCGCTGGTTCGAGTTACTGCGCCGCGGCCGTCCGGTGCGGTGGCAGCGGGCCTGCGCCGTTGTCGGCAGTGCGGCTGCGCGCCGCCTGTACCGTCACTGGGCCGAGCGCGGCTGGCTAGTCAGCACATACGAAGTTGTCCTCCCATCGCTACTCGACGATAGCCTCGACCGGCGAGCGAGCGGCGAGATGACTGCCGCGGCCCCCTTCCCGGTCATGCCAAAGGGCGATAGCCACGAGGTCAGCGTGCTCCACGCCGCGCTGCCGCAGACCCGGTTCGTGTACTACCGGACGCTGATTCGCAGCTGTGTCGAAGCTGGGCAGCAGGCCCTCTTGCTCGTCCCGGACCGCCGGCAGATCACCCCGGCGCTCGACCGGCTTCAACTCGACGATCTCCGCGTAGCAACCTGGCATGGGCAGCAAGGGCAGAAGGAGCGCTTGGAGCACTGGGCGCGTGCCCAGTCCGGGACACTCGACCTCGTTGTAGGGCTGCGGTCGGCGCTCTTCGCACCTTTGTCGCGGCTTGGTGTCATCATCGTCGAGCAGGAGCATGACGACTCCTACGCCTACAAGAGCGAATCGCCGCGTTACCGCGCTTCGACGGTAGCCGTAGAGCTAGGCCGGCTGACCGGCGCCCGCGTCGTCCTGGGGAGTGCCACCCCGGATGCTGCCACCTACTTGCAGGGGCGCCGGGGGGTGTGGACGCTCGACCAGCCGCCGGAAAGGGACACACCGCGGTCTGTCGAGATCGTTGACCTGCGCCGCGAGCGCACGGTAGGCCGGCGCGAGCTGTTGAGCCGCGCGTTGCACCAGGCGCTCGGCGCAACGCTGTCGTCCGGCGAACGCGCCATCCTCCTGCTGACCCGCCGCGGGGCCGCCCACTCGCTGCGCTGCCGCGATTGCGCTTACGTCCTGCGCTGTCCGCGTTGCGCGACGCCGGCGGCGGTCCACGGGGAGCGTTCGCCCGCCAGGGGGCGTCTGCTATGCCACTACTGCGGTTCGGCCTTGCAAATCCCGGCCCTCTGTCCCCAGTGTGGCGGTACGCGGCTGCGGGCGCAGGGGCCGGGCACCCAAGGGCTGGAGACCGAGCTACGGACCCTGTTTCCGCGCACGACGGTCTTTCGCTGGGATGCCGATACCGTCTGGCCGCCAGGTGGGCCGGCTCAGGTATTGGCGGCCTTTGCCCGCGGGGACATTGCCGTCTTGGTCGGTACCCAGGGTCTCCTGCGGATGCCGGGCCGCGTCGCCGCGCCGCTGGTGGGGGTCGTTGACGCGGATACCGGGCTGCACCTACCCGACTTCCGCGCGGCCGAGCACGTCTTCCGCAGCCTGCTGGGCGCTGCCGCCCTAGCGGAAGGCACGAATACCCGGCCGGGCCGGGTGCTCGTGCAGACGCGCGAGCCACAGCACTACTGCCTTCGCGCCTTCTTGCTCCCGCGGCGAGCGCCGTCCGGCCCCGGCGCTGCCCTTGACCCCGACGACCTCCGCGCTGCCTATGCCCGCTTCATGGCGGCCGACGCCGTTGATCGGCGGGAGCTGGGGTATCCGCCGTATGGCGTCTTGTGGCGGCTGCTGTATCTGCATCGGTTGGACACTACGGCCGAGCGGGAGGCGACGCGCTGCGCGACTACCCTGCGAAACGCCGCCGCGGAGCAATCTACTCCCGCTGCCGCCACAGACGAAGTGGAGGTCATCGGCCCGGCGCCAGCGTACATTCGCCGCCTGCGTGACCGCGCGCGCTGGCACGTGCTGTTGCGCGGGCCACGCCACCGGCTGGCCGAGCTAGTGGCCCACGTGCCTCGTGGCTGGACCATAGACACTGATCCGACCACCCTGCTATGATCTTCCGCGTTGCCCAGGCGACCGGGCAATGTCAACAGAGTCTAGTACCCGATCTCCCAGTGGCTAATCTAGGGCAAGCGCTATGGCAATCCGACCGATCCTGAACGAAGGCCATCCACTGCTGCGCCAAAAGGCGAAAAAAGTACGCCGCATTGACCCATCTATGCGGCGCCTGGTTGACGATATGTTCGACACGATGCACGAGGCGGACGGTCTCGGTCTGGCCGCGCCGCAGGTCGGCGTGCCCTTGCGGCTCATCGTGATCGAGCATGAAGGCGAGCGCTACGTCCTGTTCAACCCGGAGATTACCCGTCAGCGTGGCACGGTGGCTGATGATGAAGGCTGCCTGAGCCTGCCGCGGTGGTTCGGTCCGGTCGTCCGCAGCGAGCACGTCACCGTCAAGGGGCGTGACCACACGGGCAAAGCCGTCCGCCTCAAGCTGGAGGGCCTCCTGGCGCGCGCGATGCAGCACGAAGTGGACCACCTCGACGGCATGCTGTTCGTGGATCGGGTCGAGGACCGTGCCCAGCTACGCTACGTGGACCCAGCGCAGGAAACCGGCCCGCAGTCCCCGGCTACCCATGCTACCGGCGCTGCGGATGGAGTAGCCGGCGATCAGCCGCCCGCTCGCGCTTCCGAGCAGCAGGAGAGCGCCGACGACCCGGACGGCACAGCGCCCTCGGACGAGCCGGATCAGCAAGCGGCCGCGTCGTAGCGCGCCGCGCCTCACCCCCTGGCCCTTCCCCTGACCAGGGTAGGTGCGGGCGGCATCGTAGGGGCGTCCCTTGTGGGCGCCCTCATCCCGGCCCTCTCCCGCTGGGAAAGGGGGAGGCCGCCGGAGTGGGGCGGGGATGCGGCAAAGCCGTCACCGGAGGAGAAAGAAACTTGCTGACTACGGCGACACCGGCACCGCCGCCGAGCCGCCCGGCTCGGGCTGTCTTCATGGGCACGCCCGACTTCGCCGCCGTCATCTTGCGGCGCCTGCTGCAACGGCCGGACCTGGTGACGGTGGCAGCAGCGGTTACTCAGCCGGATCGCCCGGCCGGGCGGGGACGTCGTCTTGAGCAACCGCCGGTGAAAGTGGAGGCGGCGCGCGCTGGCGTCGAGGTGGTCCAGCCCGTGAGTGTCCGCCGCCCACGGTTTGCGGAGTGGCTACAACGCTTGGCGCCCGACCTGCTGCTTGTAGCGGCGTATGGGAAGATTCTGCCGCCGGCAGTCCTGGCGATACCGCCGCGCGGTGCGCTCAACGTGCATGCGTCGCTCTTGCCCCGCCATCGCGGTGCCTCACCGGTGAGTGCTGCCCTGCTCGCCGGCGACACAGTGACCGGCGTCTCGCTCATGCTCATGAACGAGACGATGGATGCCGGCCCGGTCCTGGCCACGGCCGCAGAGCCGATT
The DNA here is from genome assembly GCA_965238265.1 of Chloroflexota bacterium. Classification (GTDB taxonomy): domain Bacteria; phylum Chloroflexota; class UBA11872; order UBA12225; family JAJDUF01; genus JAJDUF01. The sequence goes on from OZ250185.1 coordinate 1,995,029, forward strand.
GCTCCCGATGACACCACCGAGACGCTGACGGCCCGGTGGTCCTCGCTGGGCGCTACGCTGCTCCTCGACACCCTCCCGCCGTGGCTTGCCGGCGCGGTGACGGCACAGCCGCAGGACAGCGGCCAAGCCACCTACTGCCGCCCCCTGCGGCGCGATGATGGCCGGCTGCTCTGGGACGAGCCGGCCGAGCACCTAGCCCGCCAGGTGCGGGCAATGATCCCGTGGCCCGGCGCCTACACCTATTGGGCCAAGCGCCAGCTCAAGGTGTGGGTGGCCCGGGCGCTCCCTATGGATGTCGACAGCCCAACGCCGCCCGTGCCCGGCACGGTCGTCGAGCAGGGCCGCAGACCGGCGGTGGTGTGTGGCGAGGGCCTCCTAGCCCTGGACCAGGTGCAACTCGCCGGACGGTGCCGGATGGCCGCAGCAGACTTCCTCCGTGGACAGCGTGCCTTTGTCGGGGCACGGCTCTCCGCCAGCGACCCCAGCTCATTGCAGCGGTAGGGGGGGGCCATGACTCCCCTTCCCTGCCAGGGAAGGGGTCGGGGGTTAGGTGCAGTACGGCTTATCCCTACTTGACGCCGAGCGCCGGTTCGTCTTGCCAGGTCGGCGCGACGTGAACAGTAGCGCCGGGTGTCGGGGGCTGCCGGCGGCCCGCGTGCGTCGTAGTGCGTATGGGTGGGCGAGCGGTGGGGTGTCACGGTCAGGTAATACACCGCCGGCTCGTCACCGGCGCAGCTGACGCGGTGCTTTTCGTGTGGCCAGGCAACGACGGCCTGACCGGCCGTGGCGATCACCGTCTCGTCCTCGATCTCGAAGCGTACCGCGCCTGAGCGCAGCTGACCGGTGCTTTTCGTGTGGCCCAAGACGACCCACACCTCGATGCCGCCGGATTCTTCGTGGCTGTGGAAGCTCCCTAGCTCCGCGCCCGGTTCGGTGCGAATGAACCGCGCCCGCACCTCGGGGACGGCCACGGCCGTGCCCATCGGGTCATCGCGCCAATCGAACGTTCTGGCTGGCATAGTCGAAACTCCTTCCCTCACCAAAACCCATCCCTACTACGTCAGGACGCAACATGTTGCGCTGCTACATATGGATGGCGCGCCCCTCGGTCGCCAGGGCGGCTTCCTTGACCACCTCGCTCAATGTTGGATGCGCGTGGACCAGGCGACCTAGCTCGTTCGTCGTGCCTTCGAGGAGCTGCACGGCGCCGACCTCGGCCAGTAGCTCCGTGGCCTCGGGGCCAATGAGGTGCGCCCCCAAGACCTCGCCATACTGCGCATCGGCTACGATCTGGGCAAAGCCATTGTGGTCGCCCAGCGCCAGCGCCTTGCCCGATGCCTGGAGCGGGAACGTGCCGACCTGCACCTCGTATCCCTGCTCGCGTGCTTGCGCCGCGGTGAGGCCCAGGCTGGCGATTTGCGGATGGGTGTAGACCGGCTTGGGCATGTTGACGTAATTGAGCGGCTCGGGTGCCTCGCCGGTAATCACCTCGACGGCGATTTCGCCCATGGCCATGGCCACGTGGGCTAGAGGGAGCTTCCCCGTCACGTCGCCGATAGCGTAGATTCCGGGGACATTCGTGGCCATCCGGTCGTCAACCGTGATCCAGCCGCGGTCGAGCTGCACACCAACCTCTTCCAGGCCGATGTTTTCCGTGTTGGGGCGGACACTCAGCGCCACAATCGCGCGATCAGCGGTCAGCTCGCGGCGTTCGTCGTTTTGGGTGAACACGATCTGCGCTTGGCCAGCAACCGCCTGGACGGACTCCACGCGCGAGCCGGTCTCGACCTTGATGCCCTGCCGTCGGAAGGAGCGCTGCAACGCCTCCGCGAGCGTAGGCTCCATTTCGGGTAGCAAGTGCGGCTGCATCTCCAGGATCGTCACCTCTGCGCCATACGCGCGGGAGAGGTAGCCAAGCTCGCAGCCGATGATCCCACCGCCAATCATCACCACGGACTCAGGCAAGGTCTCGGCGACGATGGCCTCCTTGTAGGTCATCACGACCTCGCCGTCAACCTCCATCCCTGGGAAGACCAGCGGCCGTGCGCCGGTCGCCAGGATCACGTTGCGGGCGGCTAGTTCTTGCTCGCCGTCGTCCGTAGCCACGACGAGGCGGTCGCGGGCTGCGAGGCGCCCGTTGCCGTACACGAGGTCCACCTTGGCCCGCCGCAGGAGGAATTCGACGCCTTTGGTGAGGCGCCCGACGACCTGGCGGCTGCGGGCTACCGCCTGCGCGTAGTCGGTGTGCAGATTGTCCACGACAATGCCAAAATCGTCCGCGTGCTGCAGCGTGGTGAGGATGTCGGCGCCGCGCAACAGGGCCTTCGACGGGATGCAGCCCACGTTCAGGCAGACGCCGCCCACATATTCACGCTCGACAATCGCGGTGCGTAGTCCCAGCTGCGCTGCCCGTAGCGCGGCGACATAGCCGCCGGGACCGGAGCCGAGAATGACCACATCGTAGAGCCTGCCCCTGGCCTGACCAGGGGGATCGGTATTAGCCACCGTGCTTACTCTTCCTTTCTCACCAGGGCTGCTGGTAGGGACGCAGCACGCTGCGCCCTGACGCATGACCCGGCGGTCGCCCCCTTCCCCAGCGGGAGAGGGCTAGGGTAGGGATGAGACAGGTTGGACCTAACCCCCGGCCCCTTCCCTCCAGGGAAGGGGAGTCCGCGCAACGATCAGCCGCCCCTTCCCTTCAGGGAGGGGGTTGGGAGTAGGTGCGCCTCTCCACACGAAAACCTGCCCCTATGAGCTCTTTATCCTCTCGTGTGCCGGCCCTGGTCAGGCCGGCGTCCGGGGGAGGCCTAAGTCGAGGAGCAGCAACGGGTTCTCCATGATCCGCTTCAGCTCGACCAGGAACGCCACGGCGTTCGCTCCGTCGCCGACACGGTGGTCAACTGACAGCGTTACGCGCATGATGTCGGCGATAACGATCTCATCAGCGCGGACCACCGGCTGACGAATGGCCGCGGCGACCGCCAGGATGGCCGCCTGGGGCGGGTTGATGATCGCGGAGAACTCCTCTACGTCCCGCGTCAAGGCGCCCATATTGCTGATGGTAAAGGTGCCGCCCTCGAAGTCCTCGGGCCGATTACGGCCGCCGCGCGTGCGCTCGATAAGCGCCTTCGTCTCGGCGGCAAGCTGATAGACCGACTTGGTATCAGTGTCATGCACAATGGGTACCACCAACCCGTCGTCGAGCGACACGGCTACCCCCACATGCACGCGCCGGAACCGGCGCACTTTGCCGTCTATGAACCAGGCGTTGAGGTCAGGGACGTTGCGGAGCGTGCGTGCGACCCCGGCGATAACCATGTCGTTGAGTGAGGGCTGTGCTGCCTCATCCGGCGCCAGCGCCGCCAGCTGCTTTCGCAGCGCCAGGACGGCGCCCATGTCAATCGGCACCGTCACGTAGAAATGCGGCGCCCCCGGCTTGCTGAGTGTCATGGCACGGGCAATCGCGGCCCGCATCCTGTTCAGCTCGATGTCGGCGTACTCGGGTCCTGCGGCCTCGGCCGGGACCACCGCTGGTGCAGCGGGTGCCGCTGCCCGCGCGGCCTCAATGTCGCGGCGCTCGATCCGCCCCAGCGGGCCACTGCCGGTGATACGCGCTAGATCGAGGCCATGCTCGGCCGCGAGCCGCCGCGCCAACGGTGAGGCGCGCACGCGACCGGCCGGCGCTGCCGGGGCCGCCTCCGGGGCCGGCGCCTCAACCGCCGCGCCATTGCTCGCGGGGGCCTCTGCGGGGGCGGCTGTCTCTGGGGCCGGCGCCGCGCCGATCTTGATGTTCAGCGCCGCCAAGTCTACGGCCTCGCCCGGCTGGGCGACGACAGCGATGGCTTGCCCCACCGGGACTTCCTCGCCCTCCTGCGCGACTATCGTATGCAGGATGCCATCGTCGAAGTTCTCGACTTCGATGGTGACTTTCTCCGTCTCGATTTCCGCGACCTTCTCGCCGCGCGTGACCGCGTCACCCTCCTGCTTGAGCCAGCGGACAATCTTGCCCTGCTCCATGTCAAAGCCCATCTTGGGCATCATCAGGGTTTTGGCCATAATAAGTTCTCAGCCCTTAGGAGAAGTTGCCGGTAAACGGTGCATGGTCAACGGTGGAACGGTGCGCTAACGTAACACCTCGCGCACGGCCTGGACGATGTGGGCGGCGGTGGGAATGATGGCCGCTTCGAGATTGAAGGCGTAGGGCATCGGGACTTCGGCCATTGCGACCCGGCGCACTGGCGCATCGAGGAAGTCGAACGCGCCTTCCGCAATGGTCGCAGCGATTTCGGCGGTCATCCCACACGACCGCCAATCCTCGCCAGCGACGACGGCCCGCGTGGTCTTCTCGACGGAGCGCACGATGGTTGCGGTGTCCAGTGGTCGCAGCGTGCGGAGGTCCACAATCTCGGCCGCAACGCCCTCTGACGCCAGCGCGTCGGCCGCCTTGTGGGCCTCCACCAACATGCGCGACCACGCCACAATCGTAACGTCACGCCCCTCGCGCTTGACCTCGGCCTGACCGAACGGCACGACGAAATCGCCCTCCGGTACCTCCCCGCGCTCGCGGTAGACGGCCGTGTGCTCCAGGAAGATCACCGGATCGTCGTCGCGGATAGCGTTCTTGAGCAGTCCCTTTGCGTCGTAGGGCGTACCCGGCGCGACGACCTTCAGGCCGGGCACGTAGGCAAAGTAGGCATCGAAGTTCTGCGAGTGGGTCGCCGAGAGGCTGCCGAAACCATTCGGCGTGCGCACAACGATGGGTATCTTGATCTGCCCGCCAAACATGCTGTAGATTTTGGCCGCGTGATTGACGATCTGGTCCATCGCCAGCAGGCTGAAGTTGACCGTCATCAGCTCCGCGATGGGGCGGAGGCCCCCCATTGCGCCCCCAATGGCCATTCCGACGATGCCGGCTTCGGCGATGGGCGTATCCAGCACGCGGTCGAGGCCGAATTGCTCGGATAGGCCGCTGGTGATCCCGTAGGTGCCGCCGTAGGCATCATCGGAGATGTCCTCGCCCAGGATGCAGACCTTGGCGTCACGCTCCATCTCCTCCAGGAGCGCATCGTGGAGCGCTTCCCGCACGGTAATCTCCGCCATCACCCGCTCCCTGACTAGCCGAAGCTGCACTCTCTAATCGTCACCGCTGCGATGCAGCTTCGGCAAGGCACCGGTGGGTCGGTCGGCCGAGTCGTAGCCCGGTACCGGTGTCGAATAGACGTATTCGTATGCGGCCTCAGCCGCCGGCTGAGGACTCTCGGCGGCAAACTTGGCGGCCTCCTCAACCTGGCGGTCCACGCGCTTGCGGATCAGCGCCAGGTCTTCGTCGCCGATGCCGTTGCCTTCGATCAGCCGCTGGCCGAACGTCTCGATGGGATCGCGCTCGCGCCACGGCTTTACGTCGTCTTCCGTGCGGTAGATCTCCGGATCGGCGGTAGAGTGACCGCGATAACGATAACAGAGCGCTTCCAGGAAGACGGGTCCGCCACCGGAGCGGGCGTGTTCGGCAACGTCCGCGACCGTATCGTGCATGGCCAGCACGTCCATCCCGTCCACACGCTTGCTCGGCATGTACGGCTCGGCCTTGCGATAGATCTCGGTCACGGCCGAGGCCTTCTGTAGGTGCGTCCCCATGCCGTATTCGTTGTTCTCACAGATGAACACCACCGGGAGTTTCCACAGCGCGGCCATATTGAGCGCTTCGTAGAACTCGCCCTGATTGGTCGAGCCATCGCCGAAGAAGCAGCACACGACGCGATCTTCCTGCAGCTGTTTGGCTGCCCAGGCCATGCCCGAGGCCAGCAACAGGTGTGCGCCGACGATGGCCCAGCCACCCCAAAGGTGACGCCGCACATCCGCGAGATGCATCGAGCCACCGTGACCCAGGCTTGAGCCGGTGGCCTTGCCATACAGCTCCGCCATCACAGCGTTAGGATCCATGCCGCGCGCCAAGGCGTGACCGTGGTCCCGGTAGTGGGTGATGACGTGATCGGTGCCCCGGAGGGCAGCGATGGCGCCTACGGCTACGGCTTCTTCGCCAACGTAGAGATGGCAGAAGCCGCGGATATGGGCTTGGAAATAGGCCTCGGCGCTGGCTTCCTCGAACCGCCGGATGAGGTACATCTGGCGGTACAGTTCCAGCAGCCGATCTTTCTGCATCCGGGCCTTCCTCCTCGCATTGGACCGAGACGGCAGCAGAAGACGACGCCTCACCCGGCGCTGCTCGGCGCCCGTACCCCATTGTAGCAAGCACCCTTCCCCCGGTACCACTTGGAGCGGCTGTCGAGCCAACGCGAGGTCGTCATCGCCGCCATGGGCGCTTAACCGCTCATCGCAGGGGGCTGCTCGGCCGGTAGAGCGTGTAGCCGTACACACCCTGCGGGCGCCTGACGCGCAGCATCAGCTCCCAGCCGCTAGGGGCCAGGGCACGTGACCGCTGGTCGCCCAGGTACTCTGCCTGAGCAAGGTGTAGGCCCGCGGGCGGGGCGGGGAAGGGTGGCGCCGACGAGCGCGGCAGGTCATCTTGCCAGGTAATGGGCAAGGATTCCGTGACGATCCGCATGCGTAGGCAGCTATGGCGACTACCGAGACCAACCACCGTGAGCGGTCCGTCCTCGGATAGCGTCCGGAGCGCGTCTACCATAGCGGCACACCCGACTCCGCTCTCCGGACCGGCTTGGTATTCCCACCGCTCGTTCGGGCTGACTTCGGCGTTGGCCGGGTCCAGGCTCCATCGCGTGGCCAGGAGGAGCGCTGGGGCTACCACGAGGCTGGCCGTTACCAACGCCGCGGCGACGGCCAGCGCCGGTTGGCTGGCGCGCAGACGACGCCAGCGCTCGACGAGTTGTGGGGTGAGCGTCGCCGCCGCGACAATCCACAGCGCCACCGCCGGCCATATGGCCGGTGCTGACCCGCGACCGCCGAGCAGGTCTATGAGGCCGGCCGTCACGGTGAGGAGCGCTGCCGCTACCGCGCACCCCTTCGCGGCCGTCGTACCGCGTCGCGCGACGAAGTAGGCCCCGATCGCGAGGGCCACCCAGCCGCCAACCGGCAGATCGAATACCAGCGTCCAGGCGAGGTTCCGCGCGACGAGCAACGCCTGGAAGATGCGTAGGTAGCCCACACCGACTATCGCGGCAACCACCGCCAGGCCCGCGAGTAGCCCCAGCAGGCCGCGTCGCGCGCGCACATACCCTGCTAGGACCTCACCGAGCGTCCCAGCCCGGCTGCGCCACACAACCGCAGCAAGCAGGAGCAGCGGGATCGCCGCCGCGATAGCGCCGTGCAGCAGTCCGGCGAGCACGAGCAACGCCAGACCCGGCAGCGCGAGTAGCCATCTCGTAGGCCCACCGAACACCACTCCTATGGTGTTCGTGGGCCGACGACTTTGCCACTGATAGGCGTGTACGGCGCAGCCGACGGCGAGCACGAGAAAGAGGGTCGCAGTCGAGACCGGCAGGGCCAGGCGGTCGGCGATGACGGCCAGCGGCGCAATGGCGTAGGCATGTGCAGCGACACTGGCCGCTAGGGGGCCGGCGAGTACACGCGCAACCCACCAGCAGGCGACGATGGTCGCCAGTCCGGCGATGGCGCTGGCCAGCCGTCCACGCTCGATGGCCCCCGGCCCTACGCCGAGCAGGCGACGCCACACGACCGCCGGGCCAGAAGCTCTCGCGCCGGGGCCGTAGGTCGCCACGGCTTGCGGTGGGTCCGAAGATTGGGTATAGGCCAGGATAACAAGCTCTGATTCGCGGTGGATCGGCTCTAGGCGGTCATACAGGCCGGCGAACCGCAGGAGTCCACCAAGCAGCAAGGCCAGTCCCAGCAGGAGCGCCGGCTGCCATTGAGCCAGGCGACCCGGCAGGGCTGCATCACCTACTGCCCCAGCGGATTGTGCAGCCCCGGCGGTAGGATTGTTCACGGTGTTCTGTCGCGGTGCGGCGGCGGCTGGCACCACCTCACTATCCATCGGATTGTGCAAGCCGGCGTCGTCAGGTTAGCTTGCTGCCCGCGGGGCGGCCAATGGCGAGCCGGCAGGCACGCCCTCTTCCACCAGGATGAGCGGCGAGCCGCCGACGTAGTAGTAGCCCGGAGGGTCCCCGCCGAACAGGTCGAAGTGGCGCGAAGCGGCTGCTAGCTCAATGGACCAATACGCCCGGCCATCAACGGTGACGGGCCGGATGATCTTCGCCGCGCCGTCCTTGCTGACGAGCCAGCCATGTACGCCCACCTTGGGCACCAGCACCGTGATCGGGGTGCCGGCGCCGTTCCATAGCACGGTTGAGCGTTGGATGCCGCCGGCAATGGCACGCTCGAAGATGCCGGCGTGAACGTGCCATGTGAACCGCGGTGTGTACTGGGACCACCTCGCCACCGGATCATCGGCCCGCTCTAGCACCTCCAAGCCGCGTGGCGTGGCGTTACCCAGGAAACGGGCGACCGTCTGGAAGGCGGTGAACGCCGGCCGTTGCCGCGACGCCGCGACGTTATTCGGATCATCGTGGAAGCGCACCAGGCCCCAAAGCTCATCGAACTGCCGCCCACCAAGAGCTGGGTACCTATCGTCCTGGAGCGCGTGGAAGAACATCCGCTCGTAGCCGGCCAAGCGGCCCAACGTAAGTGCCTGGATGACGAAGGAGGCCTGCTCATCCATCGTGATGCGGAAGCCGTCATTGGCGATCTGTGTATCCCACCCCGGCACGTTGGCGTCATCGAACGGCATGGCGTTGAACTCGGCCAACCAGATGGGCTTGCCGGCGAGGCCGATGTCAGCGAGCCGCTGCGCGAAGCCGCTGCGGTTGGGCGGTAGCAACGCCACCTCGCCGCCGCCGTGTACACGATCCCACAGATCATGCGGATTCCGGTAAATGTTGAGCGCGAGGGCGTCGAAGAAGCCACCGTTCGCCGGCGCTGCCGGGTCGGCCTTGACCTGCGCCATGAACGCCGCAAACCACGGCAGCCGTTGCTCGCCGCCTTCCTGCATGTCGCGGTGGTAGCTGTACGGTGCGACGATCACCTGCGCGTTGGGATTGCCCCGCTTGGCCGCAGTGTAGGCTGTCTTCAGCAGTTGGTAGTACTGCGCTGCCGAGCCGGCAAACGTCGAGTAGATCGCATTGGGGCCGGAGGGGGGGATTTCCACTTCGTTCCAAATCGCCCAATGGTCAATCGTACCCGCACACTCGCGGGCAATTGCCGCGACAAACCGTGCCCACTTCGCCATATCGGGCACGCTATGTGTGCCGTCTGCCGGATTGGTGGCTGCGAAGTCGGGGGTGCCGATCAGCAGGCCCAGCATTTTGACGTTCGCGGCCTTCAGTCCGTCGTTGACCCACGGACAGCCACGGATACCGCTGAAGTCGCCATCGGATCGCTCGGCGCCGGACCAGAAGATGACCGACCGGGTCCAGCCCGCGCCGCTCTGGGCCAGAAAACCGGAGGCTGCATAGCCATCGTTGACGCCAAGCCAATCGGCGCGTACTTGCGCCGCCGGGGGCGCGTGCGGCTCCGCCGCCTGCGGCGGTGGGGCCGGTGCGGCCGTAGGAGCCGGTGGCGCTGGCCTTAGCGCGACGCTGGTCGCCGCCTCCGGCTTGAGCGGCGTTGCCGCCCACGTGGGGAAGAGGCCGGCTTCCTTGGCGAGGCCCCCGCCAAGCACAATCGTCACCGTACCCGCTGCCGCCCACGGCACGTCCTGCTGCCAATACTGGAACGCGGCCCGCTGCCCGCGCACGACGACCACGTGGCCGTAATCCTTGATCCCCATCGGGAAGCCGTGGTGGTTCAGCCATTGCGGGTTGGCCAGGAATCGCCCTTCCAGCGCTTGCCGGGCGGCGCGCATCGTCGCACTGTCGCTGGCCCGGGGCGCGAAGATCGTTGTGAGGTGATTCTCGGTGATACTGCCGGGGCCACTGAAGGGTCGTCCCTGGTCGCTGGACCAGTCAAAGCTGGACGGAATCTGCTTGAAGGTCTCCAGCCACTCGTCCCGACCGGCGGCGTGGAGCAGGTCGAAGACGTTGGCCAGGCTCATGGTGCCGGTGATGGTATTCCATTGCAGCAGTGCCCGCTGGGTGACCTGATAGGTAAACGGGCCGTCTTGGTAGGGGTGGGAAGCGGGGTAGCCCAGCGCCGCGATCCCACCGAGCGCCGTGAATTGGCTAAAACAGGGGCAGCTGGTGGTATCGCGGATGGCAAACCCAAAACCGGCCGGGTGGTCGCCGCGGGTCTGGGTGTAGAAGTGACCGTCGGCCAGGGCGAAGTCGTCACCCGCGGACTGCGCGGCAGCGGGCGCCACGGCCAGCAGTGCAGTGAGCAACAGCGCCGCCAGCAACGCTCCGACGAACGGCAGTCGGCGGACTATTCTGCCCCAAGCCATACAGTCTTCTCCAAAGCCCCCACCCTAACCCTCCCCCGTTGCGACAGGGGAGGGAAGCGCCGTCCCCCTGCCGCAGCGGGGGGACCATAGGGGGCCCGGCCTCTCTGCGACCGGATCACGGCATCAGCGGCTAGCCGGGGGATCGAGCGGTTCGACGAAGACTTCAATCGTCCCGCCGCACGCCAAGCCGATGTCCCAGACCATATCGCGCGTAATGCCAAACTGGAGCAGCTGTGGCTGGCCGGTCCTCAGCACGTCGAGTGACACGTCAATGACGGCCGGCTCGACGCAGCCACCGCTCACCGATCCGGCAAACTCGCCGTGAGAGCCGACGGCGAGCTTGCTCCCGGTGGGTCGCGGCGCCGACCCTTGGGTGTTGACGACGGTTGCGACGGCGACGCTGTGCCCGGCTTGGCGCCAGCGCTCGATGTCGGCGAGTAGGTCACGCATCAGTCCTCCTCATAGGTGGTACCGCCCGGCTACGGAGTAGGTTGCCCGGTAGCGGGCTGCGTTGGGCTACAGCGCCTAGTGCCCGCCTCTGGCTTGAACAGGGGTCTGCACCACTGACCTCCATTAGGATTGTGCAGACCTGGCGGGCAGTGGTGAGCGGCGCCCACGTACCGTTGCCATCACCTCGCAGAGCCGGTCGAGACTTTCCAGGTTATGCGCCGGCAGGAACTCGTCAACGTAGGGCAGCGCCGCTTGCAGCCCACGGGTCAAGGGCCGGTAGCCGGGCATCCCGAGCAGCGGATTGAGCCAGAAGAGCCGGTAGCTTGCCCGCTGGAGGTAGGCCACTTCTTGCCGGAGCTGCTCCACGTCGCCACGATCCCAGCCGTCGCTGATGAGTAGTACGAGTGCGCTCCGACCGAGCACGCGCCGTGCCCAGTGGCGATTGAAGTGGCCTACTGAATCGCCTATGCGGGTACCACCGGACCAGTCGTGGACAACGTCCGATACCGCTGCCAGCGCATCGTGAGGGCGGCGCTGGTGTAGTTGGTGCGTGATATTGGTGAGGCGGGTGCTGAACACAAACGCTTCGACCCGCGGCAATTGCTGGCGCGCAGCATGAAGGAATTGCAGCAACATGCTCGAATAGATGCTCATGGAGCCGCTGACGTCGCAGAGTAGGACGAGTGGACGCGGCTTCTCCGCACGAGCGCGTTTTTTCCAGGTGACAAGCTCCCCGCTCGTGCGTAGACTGTGCCGGATACTCCGCCGTAGGTCGAGGCGGCCCCGCACCGAGGGCCGCAGCCGGCGCGTCAAGCGCGGCGCCAGGCGCATCCCCAGCCGGGTCATCAGCTGCTGGACAACGCGCTGTTCGTGCCGATCAAGGTCGCTGAAGTCACGCCGCCGCAAGACTTCCGCGGCACTATAGGTACCACTGCGATCCACGCCGTCAACTTCGTCGGCAGCTTCCTGCGACCCGTCCTCGCTGACGCCGTCCTCGCTCTGACCGGCAGCCTCCACCGCCAAGCGGCGCAGCTGCTCTTGCTGCTTGCTGCCAGCCGGCGTGCCGTCGGTATCGGGGTTGCTAATGTCGCCGCCCGCCTTCTTCAGCTCCGAAGTCGCTTCGCCATTGGTGGAGTCTGGGAGCGTCCCCGGATCAACGCTATAGCCCTCGGCCAACCGGGGACCAAAGAACTGGGCAAACACCAGGTCGAATCGCGCCTGGTCCTGATGTTGGGTCAGCAGGGTTACTTGCGCCGTGTGGTAGAGGTCATCCCGGCGCCGCAAGCCCGTGTGCTCGACCGCTTGCAGCAGGCTCGTGGCCTGGCCCGGCGCCACCGCCACGCCTGCCCGGTGGAGCGCACGGGCAAAGCGCACCAGATGCTTCATCAGCGCACTGCCGGCCGCCGCACTGCCGGCTTCGAGTGCCAGGACATCGCTCGATAGCTCCGGCGGTAGGCAAGGGTGCAGTTGAATGGCAGTGGTCAGCGGTCTGTCCGGGCCACCGGCCACCGGCCACCGGCCACTGACGTTGTGCGTTTCTGGCATGTCAGCTTCCCGTGACGGCGTTGACGAGGCTCTTGAGCCGCTGGCCCCGGATATGGGCCATGTCTTCTTGGTGCTTCACCAGGGTACCGAGAGTGGCGTCGGCGTCATCGTAGCCGACCCGCCGCACGCCTAGCTCCACCAAAGCGCCGGCCCAGTCGAGTGTTTCGGCGATCCCCGGGACTTTGTACAGCTCTTCCTCGCGCAGGGCCTGGACAAACGCCGTGACCTGCCGCGCCAAGGTGTCGGCGATGTCGGGTACCCGCGTTTCCACGATGCGTAGCTCTTTCTCGAACGTGGGGTACTCGATCCAGTGATAGAGACACCGGCGCTTCAGCGCGTCGTGCAGCTCGCGCGTGCGGTTCGACGTGATAACGACACGCGGCGGCTTATCGGCGTGGATGGTGCCGATCTCCGGCACGGTGACTTGGTAGTCCGCCAGCATCTCCAGCAGGAAGGCGTCCAGCTCGTCGTCCGCCCGGTCTATCTCGTCTACCAGAAGTACCGGGGGCGCGTCGTCGGCACCGGTCTCCAGCGCCTGCAAGAGCGGTCGCCGCACCAGGAACTCGGGGCTGAAGAGGTCCTTCAGCCGGCTCTCCTGCGCGCTCCCTTGCGCTTCCAGGAGTCGGATGTGGAGCATCTGCCGGCTGTAGTTCCATTCGTAGACCGCCTGGTGGATATCCAGCCCCTCGTAGCATTGCAGCCGGATCAGTCGCCCTCCCGTCGCGGTAGCCAGCACCTTGGCCACCTCGGTTTTGCCAACGCCCGCTTCCCCTTCCAAGAGCAGCGGCTTGGGCAGCCGCATCGCCAGGAAGATCGCCGTGGCGAGCGCGCGGTCGGTCACGTAACGCTGGCCGGCGAGCGTATCCTGCACCTGCTCGATGGACTCGGGCGTCGGCGGAAGGGGGGCGGAGGTGGTAGCTTGGGGCGACGTAACATCGGCTTCACTCGCATTCATGGTGGCCACTGTACCAAATCTACACCCACTCGCCGATCCACCAGCTAGGCGCCGTTGACATTGCCCGGTCATGGCCGCGCCATTTCCCCGTTATTGCTCTGAAAATAGCCCCATCCGCCACGCCCGCCCTATCCGTCATTCCCGCGTAAGCGGGAATCCAGGGCCGGCACGCCGGCTGCGGCCCTTGGCCTGGATTTCGCCGGAATGACGCAATCGGATACCGTCCTATCGTTGGTCGTCTGCGCTTGAGTCTGCGCTCGCTGCCCTTCTGATCTTGCCGAGCGCCATTTCGATCAGGCCAACGGCAGCGATGCCGACGATGACGTGGGCCGCGAGCACGGCCATGTAGACCTGTCCACTCGTCCACAGGCCGAGGAACAGCGTGAGGCCGAGGGCAAAGGGTAGCAGGGGCCACCACCAAGCGATGCCGGCCGGGCCGCCGAGCGCCTGGGCGCCGGCGCTGGCTGCCCGCCGCGTCCACGGCCCGAGCACGACACCGGCCAGCACGACGGTGCCCAGACCGAACAGCAGATGCAGCCAGTGCCACAAGTCGCCGCCGACGTTCCCGGTAAGGAGGCCCAAACCCAGGAAGAAGGTAGCGATAGCCACGATCCGCAGAACTATTCCCACACGTCAGCTCCTCTCAGTGGTGACAACTCCGCGCAGCAGTGTCCGACGCCGGCCTACCTTAACAAGGTTGGCGGAGAGCGTCAACGTGCCGGGGTCCTCCCGTCCGCCCCGAGTCAGCCGCTTGATGGTATGGTGATGCACACTTGGCGGTCGGGAAGCCTGGAGCAAGACCTGAAGAATGGAGCGGCTATGAAGATAACGAACGTTACCGCTTACCCGGTACACGATGGGAAGGATGCGCTCTTTGTGGTCGTGGACACGGACGCCGGCCTCAGCGGCGTGGGTGAGGCCGGGGCGACACCGCAGCTGCTCGCCATCGCCGCCTACGTCGAAGGCCACCTCAAGCCGTTCCTGCTCGGTGAAGACCCGTTTCGCACGGAGCACCTGTGGCAGCGGATGTTCCGCGGCGGCTTCTTCCCCGGCGGCGTCGTGGTGTCGAGCGCCGTATCGGCCATAGACATTGCGCTGTGGGACATCAAGGGCCAGGCGCTAGGTGTGCCCGTGTATGAGCTGCTGGGAGGCCGCGCCCGTGACCGGGTCGTGTGCTATCCCCATAACGGCGGTGGCAGCGTCGAGGCGCTGGTCGAGAGCTGCCTACGCACGAAGGAGCAGGGCTGGAAGTTCGTCCGCTTCAGCCCGAATACTGCGGGCGATCTGTTCGAGCCGGCGCGGGCCGTGCGCGAGTCGATTGCCATGGTCGAAGCGGTACGCAATGCCGTCGGCGACGACATCGAAATCTGCTTCGATGTCCATACCCGGCTGGACCCCGCCGATACGATCCGGTTCTGCCGCGCGGTCGAGCCTTACCATCCCTTCTTTATCGAAGACCCCATCCGCAGCGAGAACGCGGCTTCATTCCACCACTTGCGCCGCCATGTGTCGGTCCCGCTCGCAGCGGGCGAGCAGTACGCCAGCAAGTGGGAGTTCCGCGAGTTGATCGAGAACGACCTGATTGACTACGCCCGCACCGATCTCTGCATCGTCGGCGGGATTACGGAAGCCAAGAAGGTCGCCGGCTGGGCCGAAACTCACTACATCAAGCTGGCCACGCACAATCCGCTGGGGCCGGTTTCATCCGCCGCCTGTCTCGCGCTCAATCTGGCGAGCAACAACGTTGGTGTGATGGAGCAGCCCCAGAAGCCGGGTACGGCGCTGACCAACGTGGTGCCGGTGCAGATGACCTGGGAAGACGGCTACCTGCTCCCGCCGGAGCGGCCGGGGCTGGGTGTGGTATTCGACCGCGAGGCGGCTGCGCGCCTGCCCTATCGCCCCGGAGCACGATCCCACCTCCACCGCGAGGACGGCTCTTTCACCAACTGGTGATGCTAAATTGACCATGTGCGGCGGCGGCCCACTCACTGCCAAGGAAGGGGAGTCCTGATGCTCGGTCGGCTAGGGGCCGCCTGCTTGGCAGGTAGGGGGAATAAACAGGGCTGGACAGGATGGGAGAGAAGAACGAGACGGTGAAGGTGACCAAGAGACGGGTAGCGATGGGTGTAGTGGCGCTAGTGGCGCTGCTAGTAGTGGGGTGTGAGTCGGAGGGGACCGCGCCGGCTGCGAAGCCGGGCGGTGAGGTGGCGCCGGTGGCGCCGACGGCTGTGCCTCCGAAAGCTACGGCGACGATGGACACGGCACTGTCAGTGGTGAAGTATGTGTCTTGGTGTAGCTCGCTCACTAGCTCGCTCACACGGGACGAGAATAGCGAACAAGCGACGGTTACTTACGGGGAGATTAGGGGAATCTTCGCTAGTGCGTTGAAGGAGTATCAGAACGTCGTCCCGCCAGATGACCTGCGATCATACCACGCGGGTATGCAGTCTACGTTGCAGCTTGCGCTTGGCTCGATCAAGGACTTCCCAGACAGTCAACAAGTCGGGTTCGAGGCGCTAGGATGGGCACTGTTGGTTGAGGCGGCACAAGAAGCTGCTGTGGAGACTATACCCGCAGCGCTTCGAGGCAGGCTTGAAGATGCTGGATGTATGCATTTAGTTTCTAGCGAGGGGGATGGTGAAGAGTTTACGACGGCGGCTTCTACCTCAGAGCCGACGCCAACCCCTGTTCCTGTGGGTGTGTCTGCGAGTGCGCCCGACGGATGGAAAATCCGCGTGAACGGTACTCTGTGAGGAGACCAGGCGCAACTCACGTTGGTTGCTTACAAGCGGCAGAAAAACCACAACTATCGAGTGCCTACGCCCGAAGCTGGAAGGCAGTTCGTACTTGTGCATGTCACCATGCAACGAGATGGTGCCAGCCCTGATCGTCCGAATACCGGAGAGTTCGGGATTTTCGGCGATGAGAAGGTGATCTACAACACCGAGTTCCATGGGGATGAAGTAGTACCAGAAAGTCTGATATCTGCAAACAGGGTGCTACAAGGAGGCTCGGTGAGTGGCAATCTGCTTTTTTCCATCCCCCTATCCGAGAAGGGACAGCTAACTTTGCTGTACGGTGACAGTGAGTATCTCTTCGCTTTCGAGACACCTAAAGAACAGTAGCCCACTAGGCTGCGGGGTAGCTGGTGGGTGGTGGATTTCGCCGCAATGACGGGTCTGGGTGGCGGCCACTCACCACTCACCACTAGCCACTGATCAGGGCGCTCGCGGGCACCTGCACGACACTGCTGGCCCCCCGGTCGAGCATGAAGAGCGTCCCCTGGCTGTCTACGGCCAGCGCGGTGACGCGGAAGAACTGTCCGGGGCCGTAGCGAGCCGACTGGCGCTGCGCGAGCAGCTGGCCCTCTGCCGAGTATTTCGCAACCCACTTCTCGCTAGTGACGTAGACGTTCCCCGCGGCGTCGGTGGCGACGGCGGTCGGAGCGACCGGCTCGGTCTGCGGGTCGAGCGGGTCGGTGTTGATCTCCCAATGTAGGAGCGGGTGGCCGCTCGGCGAGAACTTCTGGATGCGGTTGTTGCCGCTGTCCGCGACATAGATGTTGCCCGCGGCGTCGAGCGCTAGGTCCCGGGGCCAGAGCAGCTGGCCGGGGTCGGAGCCTTGGCCGCCCCACACTGCCAGCGGTTCGCCGGTGGGGGATAGCTTCTGGACCCGATGTCCCCAGTACTCGGCGACGTACAGGTTACCGTGCGTATCCACCGCCACCGCCGTCGGATGATCGAACTGCCCCGGTTCCCGCCCGTAGGCCCCCCATTGCGCCAGCGGCTGCCCGGTTGGCGAGAGCTTCTGGACCCGGTGGCCCCAATAATCGGCGACGTAGATGTGGCCCTGGGCATCCACGGCGACGCTTCTGGGGCCGCGGAATTGCCCCGGCCCATCGCCGCTTGTCCCCCACACCGCGAGCGGTTGGCCGGCAACTGAGAGCTTCTGGATGCGGTCGTTATCGTAGTCCGCGACGTAGACGTGTCCGGCTGCGTCTACCGCGATTCCCCGTGGGTCGTCGAACTCGCCCGGAGTGTCTCCGAACTCGCCCCAAGCTAGGGTCGGGCCGGTCACCAGCGGGAGCGCAGCGCGGTGCAGGCTCGTCACTCCCAGCCCGAATTCCCGCTCCCAAGCGGCCGGTTCATAGACCAGGGCGCCGTAGTTGCGCCAGCCGATGCCGAACAGTTCAAGGTCGGCGACCGACTGGATGTGCAGCAGCCGGGGCACGGCGTCGGCGCTGGGCCATTGCACGAGGTAGAGCAAGGCGCCGTCCTTTAGCAGCCCGGCCGAGAGCCAAGGATCGCCACGCCGCAAGTCTTGAAGCTCCGACAGGGTGACTTCCGTCCGGTTCTCCCAGTTGACCTGCCGTCCGGCCAGGGCACGAGTGTCACCTACCCAGTGCAGGGTCTCATCGTCGTCGGCGACCCAGAGGTGTGGCGTGCCCTGGAGGGAGACGACCGCGCCAGCGGTGAGTGCCGGCTCGTGGGCTACATCGGCCCATACGGCCGGCACAGGCGCCAGACTGATGCTCAACAACGTCAGTAACCCGACGATCACGCTGAGACCGCGCCGGTTAGCCGGCATACTGAGCCTGGGGCCGGTCGAGCGTGTGCCGCGGCGGTAGGAGCGCATGATGTTCCTCACCCCTCAGGATTATGGCGGGCGGCGAGCGTGCCGTAAAGCAGATGTTCTTGCTGTCATCGGCACGAAAATAACACCCATCCGTCATTGCGGCGGAAGCCGCAATCCACGTTCCCCTGCGGAGCGGGGGGCATAGGGGGCCGTCATTCCCGCGCACGCGGGAAGGTGGATTCACATTGGAAGTGCAACACGTCGTTCCAGAAGACTTCCGCGGGCGTCCGGTCGCCCAGACACTTGCGGGGCGTATGATTGTACAACGGCACCAACGCCGTAAACCGGGTCCCCGCGACGGTCGCCCGGTCGGTCTTACGGGGCCGGCCGCGCCGCAGCCGCCCGATCGCATTTTCCACCCCCCCCCTTTCTGCCAGGGGGCGGGCGTGTCGCAGCAGCCGGTCTCCCGGCCGCGGGCGGGGAGTTCGTGCTGGTGGGCGAACTCGGTCCCGTTGTCGAAGGTGCCGGTCTGGCGCCCGGGGGCGGGCAAGGGACCCAGCCGCCGAGCGCGGGCCTGGGCGCTGGGCGCGGCGGCGTTGCCCGGGGGCCGCACCGCCAGCCGCCGGCGGGCGTGGCGTTCAGGGAGGGTCAGCACCGCTTGGCCGTAGGTGCGGAACCGCATCAGATCGGCTGCCCACTGCCCTGGGGGCTGGCGGTCGGTGGCCGTGGCCGGCCGTGCGGCGCGCGGGCGGCGGAGGTGGATCAGGGACGCCGGACGCCCGCGCCGCCGGCGGTGGCCCCGGCGCCACTTGGCGCGGGGTAGGCAGTGGCGCCCGGCCCGGTCCGGCTTCGGGCGCGTGGGTTGGGCGTAGCTGAAGCGATCGATGGTCTCGTGGGCAAGCCCGGTCCGGCCGGCGTCCCGCCGCCGCCGACCGGCGAGCTGTGCCGGCGACCAGCCTTGTTTGCGGCGCGTGCGTACCGGCGCGCGCCGGGCGGCAGCCCGGTCGAGGCGGGCACCGCTCCAGCGCCGGGCGCGGGCCTGCTCCTGGGCCTACCGCGGGCGCGAGCCCTGCTGCCGGGCGGTATTGCGTTTCAGCTCCCGAGCAATGGTCGATGGCGCGCGATCCAGCGTTGTAGCGATTTCCCGGAGCGCGCACCCCTGGGCGTGTAAGCGGGCCAACGCACACCGTTCTTCAATACCAAGCTGCGGGTAGTGGCGTCCCCTGGCAACAGGGGGCTCTGGTGTTGCACTGCGTTTGTGAATCTAGGGAATCCAGCTGCCGCGGCACCCTGGACTCCGGCTTTCGCCGGAGTGACGATGGGAGGGGCTACCGGCGCTACAATCAAGGGGTCTGAGCGGCCAGGCACGACGCCAGAGCTGGCCAGACGGCGGCGCATACTCGTCAGAGACGCACGAGGAGAAAACGACATGCCAGTGATGAAGGGGAAGTACGCACTTACGGGGATGCTCCAAGCCGAAGGCGTAGAGTATGTCTTCGGGAACCCCGGCACCACCGAGGGGCCGTTCCTGGAGGCCCTTGCGGAGTGCCCGGACATGAAGTACGTCCTGTGTGTGCAAGAAGGTGTCGCTGTGGGCATGGCGGACGGCTACGCCCGTGCCAGCGGCAAGGTCGGCTTCGTGAGCCTACACATTGACAGTGGCCTGGCAAATGGCTTGAGCCTGCTCAACGACTCCAACTTCAGCGGTACGCCGCTTGTCGTCACGGCAGCCAACAAGGACGTGCGGAAGCTCGCGGAAGGGCGCTCCGACCTTGCTAGGATGTGCGAGCCGTTCACCAAGTGGAGCGTCGAGATCACCCACGCCGAGCAGTTTCCGTCGGTGCTCCGCCGCGCTTTCACGGAGGCCCGCACGCCGCCCACCGGCCCGGTCTTCGTGGGCTTCTCGGGCAATGCCCTCGAAGACGAGGCAGAGATGGCGCTGGTGCCGTCGCGTGCGGCCTGGAGTGCGGTTAGTCCGGACCGCGGCGCCATCGGCGAAGCGGCGGCGCTGCTCGCCGGTGCAGACCATCCGGTGCTCATCGTCGGCGACCGCGTTGGTGAAGCTGACGGGGTGGCGGAAGCGGTGCGCGTGGCCGAGCTGACGGGCGCGCGTGTGTACTCGCACCTGAGTTCGCAAGTCAACTTCCCAACGGGCCATCCGCAGTTTGCGGGCACGCTCCTTCTCCGTAATCCGGCCCATCGCCGGGCGGTCCGGGCGGCCGATGTCGTGGTGGCCGTGGGTACGAGCGTGTTCAGCGATCTCTTTTACCAGCCGGGGGCCACACTCCCGGCCGCGGCCACGCTCATTCACCTGGACAGTGACGCCGGTGCGCTCGGTCGCTCCGAGCCAACGCACCTGGCTATTCTGGCCTCGCCCAAGACGGGGCTGGCCGCGCTTGGCGCGGCCCTGGGGGCGTGCATGAGCCGGGCCGAGCGCAAAGCTGCTGCGACCAGGTGCAGCGCCCTCGCGGAGGAGACGGCCGCGCAGGCGGAGCGGTTCCGGCAGCAGGTGGAGCGTGAGCGTGGCCGGCAGCCGATGGGCGTCCCCACCATGATGAGCGCCATCGCGGCGGCGCTCCCGGATGACGCGGTGGTCTGCAACGATTCCGTTAGCTCCGGTGGAATGGTCTACGCCGCCAAGAAGTTCAATACGCCTGGGAGCTTCTACGCCGCGCGCGGCGGCGCCATCGGTTGGGGCATGGGGATGGCGCTGGGTATTCAGCTCGCGCGGCCCGACCGGCCGGTTGTTGCCATCGTGGGGGACGGGAGTGCCATGATGACCGTGCAGGCGCTATGGACCGCGGCGGTAGAGAATATCCCCGTCGTCTACTGCATCTGCAACAATCGTTCCTATAACGTCCTCAAGGTCAACTTGGACCTCTACGTGCAGCTCATCACGCAAGAGCCGGACTATCGGCCCTCCTACCTGGGGATGGACTTCGCCCACCCCTTCGACTTCGCCGCCCTGGCGCAGGCGTTCGGCGTCCATGGCCGGCGCATCGAGGACCCGGCGGAGATCGGCCCGGCGCTGGAGCGTGCTCTGGCTTCCGGCAAACCGGCGGTGCTCGACGTGGTGATCGGCTCCTAGGTCAAGACCTTGGTGACCTCGGCGAGGTCCATCCGGTTGACGCGGCGGATGGCGGGCAGCACCGAGAGTGCGACGACGAGCAGCACACTGATGCCGATGGCCGCATAGGAGCGAGGGGCAATTGAGAGGTCCATCGTCAGCAAATCGGAGCTAAAGCTGTTGGTGACGTAGTAGGCAACGGCCGTTCCGAGCAGGAAGCCGGGCAACAAGGCACCGGCGCCTACCAGCACGTTCTCCAGCACCATCATCAGCGCGAGGCGGCCGCGGGTTTGGCCCAAGGTACGCATGGTCGCGAGCTCTCGCTGCCGCTCCAGTACGTTGACTGTGACGGTGTTGAATACAATCGCCGCAGCCATAACGAGTGCCGCGACGAGCAGCACCCCGGCCAGGGAGTAGAACAGACCAAGCAGTTCGTTCCAGTCCTCCACTGTATGCGCCTTCACACTGACGCGCTCGACCCCCGGCAGGTCGTAGAGACGTGCAGCGACGTTCTCCGCCTGGCCGGCTGCCGTGGCGACCAACATGCCGTTGTAGAGTCCCTCGGCACCCGCTAATTTCTGGGCGTCCGGTAACCCCAAGAAAACACCGCTGGTCCCCAGCGACTCGCGGGTCACACCGGCCACCGTCAGCGTCGTCGTACCCGTTGGCGTTTTCAGCGTCACCCCGTCACCGGCTGCGGCGTCAAGCTCCCGGCTCGCGTAGAGAGACAAGATCGCGCGGTCATTCCCCAAGCCGGCTCTCTGGCTGTCCGGGAGCTGAAAGCGGTGCAGTTGTGTGTTGGTTGGGAGCGCCATGAACAACACGTCTACGCTCTTCTCAGCGCGGTGCAGTTGGCCGAAGCCTTCCAGCGTTGGCTCGACCGACCGCACTTCGGGCCACGCTGCGACCGTCTGCCGGATAGTCGAGTCGGTCGTTGCGCGGAGGCTGGCATCAAGGTCCCACCGTTCCGCCTGCTCGTACTGGAGGTCGAGCATATTGGTCATGGTGTCAAACATGCCGGCGCTGGTCAGGAGTAGCACCAGCGCGAAGCTCACACCGGCCACTGTGTACAGTGTCCGAACGCGCGTGCGGAAGATGGCGCGGAGGGGGATACGGAGCGTCAAGGGCGGAGTCGCCACGAGGCGCAGGACACGCTCTACCCAGGGGATACTGCCCTTCACTAGGGCAATCTGCGGGTCTAGGCGCATGGCGGCCGCCGGCTGCATGCGGGCGGAGCGCCAAGCCGGGACGAGGCCAGCGACGAACGCGATCACGACGCTCACGACCATCGCCGTGATTGGTGGCTGGGGTTGAAACTCGTGCTCGATGAGCGGGATACCGAGCGTGTCGGCATAGACTCTGGTTAGCCCGGCCCCCAGCCATAGCCCCAACGCGACCCCCGCTAGTGAGCCTACGATGGCGATGAGCACCGCATACGCCAAGTAGTGGCGCAAGACTGTCCCCTGACTGTAGCCCATTGCCATGAAGAGGCCAATCTGCTCACGCTGCGCCTGGACCATGCGGCTGAGGGCGATGAAGATGCTGAGTCCGGCTACGATGAGCACGAGGGTTGGTAGGAGGTTGGCTAGCTCCTCCGCCCCTTGCAGGTCGAGTTGCAGCGCGGCATTACTGGGCTGGTCCTCTTGCCGCACCGTCTGGGTCGGAACGGAGGACTGGAGTAGTGCTTCCGTGGCTGCAATCGTCGCCTCGCGCTCCGCTGAGCTGCGGACTGTCACAGCTACGTCGTTGATCTGCTCGTCAAGGCCAAAAAGACGCTGGAGATGGGGCAGCGGAATGAAGAACACACCAAAGCGCCGGGCCGAAGGCAGAATGTCCAGCTTGCTCGCAGCGTTGATGAGATACTCCGGGCTGGCCGCGACGCCTTGGACACGTAGCTCCTGCTCGCCCTGCGTCGTGATGAACGTCAAGCGGTCGCCCGGTTCGAGCTGATGGTACTCGGCGAAGCGGCTCTCCACCAAGACGACGTTGCGGTCCGACGGAGTCCAGTAAGCGCCTTGCTGCACCAGCACGTCATTGACCGCTGGGCGGCGATCCAGGGGCAGGCCGATGAGCCGGGCGTGGATGGGGTGGCTGTCGTCGTGGAGCAGGCCGGTGTCGAGCACAAGCCGGCCCTCGGCCGCGGCAACGTTGTCGAGACGACGCACTGCTGCTGCGGCTTCCTGGGGCGCGCTCCGTACTCCGACCGTGTAGTCGGCGAAGCGCAATTCATCATAGGTTCGCTGATACGACCCGCCCAAGTTATCGAAGGCTGACACCATCGCCACATACAAGGCCGCGCCGAGCATGATGATGACAGTGAGCGCCGCGAACTGGAATTTGTGCGTGAGCAAACCGCGCAGGACGAGGCGATGCCGTTTCTTCATGGTCTACCACCTGATCTCCGCCGGGTCTTTGGGTTGCTCGTGGACAATCTCTTCTTCGATCATCCCGTCGCGTAGCCGGACGACCCGGTGCGCCATTTCGCCGACGACGCTGTTGTGCGTGACGAGCACGCAGGAGCGCCCCTGTTCCGCCGTTACTTGGCGCAGGAGCGTGAGTACCCGGATGCCGGTGCGGAAATCCAGGTTGCCGGTCGGCTCGTCGCACAAGAGCAGGGACGGATCCTTTGCCAGCGCGCGCGCAATGGCGACGCGCTGCTGCTCGCCACCCGACAGCCGGCTGGGAAAATGATCGGCGCGTTCCGCCAAGCCCACTTGGCGCAGTAGCTCTGCGGTCCGCGCGGCGACGCGCTTGGCGTCGCGCTCGACCAGCTCCAGGGCAAACTCGATATTCTCGGCAGCCGTGAGGGTCGGAATGAGGTTGAAGAATTGAAAAATGAACCCCACCCGCTCTCGCCGGTAGCGTGTCAGCTCCCGGTCCGCGAGGCCACCGAGGTCTTGGCCATCAACCACCACTTGCCCGGCCGTAGGGGCGTCGAGGCCGCCGAGCAGGTTGAGCAGCGTGGTCTTGCCGGAGCCGCTCGGGCCGAGGATGACCAGGAATTCGCCAGGCTCGATGTCGAGGCTGACTCCTTGCAGCGCGGCTACCTCCACCTGGCCCAACGGGAAGCGCTTGTGTACCTCGACCAAGCGAGCCGCCGCGGCTGCCGCAGGTGCGGCGGGAGGGGCTACCGTAGTCATATCCTACTCCTTTCGGTCGGCGCGCATGCCGGCCAGCAAGAGCTGCATGGCCAGGGAAGACGTGTCGCGCCAGCGTACCGTCTGTGGGTCAATCGTCCAGAGCAAGGCCAACCCTTCGAAGCTGGCCCCGATAATGGTGGCTGTGGCGTCCGCATTGAGCCGGCGGAACTCGCCGCGCTCGATGCCCTGCTGGATGAGCGCGGTCAGCGGCTCGCGATAGGCTTGGAAGTAGCCGGCCAGCGTGCGTTGCACCACCGGGTCACGGGTTGCCGTCGCGTAGAACTCGTAGACGACAGCCATCAACTTGGACCACTGCTCGAACTCGCCGGCGAGATGCCGACTGAGCACGAGGAGCCGCTCACTGGCCGATCCCTCGGCAGCGAGCAGGGTCGCCACCTGCTGCACTTCCTGATCGAAGAGGTGCTGGAGAAGCGCCTTGGTAATGGCGTCCTTGCTCTCGAAGTACCAATACAGCGTACCCTTGCTGAGGCCGGCCTCGCGCGCGATGTCGTCCATGCGTGCTTTGTGAAAGCCGAGCCGACTGAACACTGCTATCGCGGCTGCGATGATCTGCTCGGTGCGCTCTGCGCTGACGTCGGGACGAGGCGTCATCGCTGCCTCACATAACTGACTGACTGGTCGGTCAGTTATTATTGTACGCCCGACTGGCACCGAAGTCAAGCGGGGTGGACCTAACCCCCGGCCCCTTCCCTCCAGGGCAGGGGAGTCCGCACGGCGGCCGGTAGACCCTTCCCGGTGAGGGAGGAGGCATGGTTAGTCGCGCCAAGCGAATATGGGGAGGTTTCGGTAGAATGAATGCCTGCCCCATCCCCCGCTGCCAAGGAGGGTGCTGTCGGAGCGGTTGCGTGGCCGGCGCCGCGGAGATTCTAGGCATGGGAAGAGGAATGAACCGATGAGTAGCGAGCGTCTGGCCTATTTCAACGGTGAGTTGGTCCCGGAGTCCGAAGCGCGGATATCGGTCTTCGACTCGGCGCTCGTGTATGGGGATGTTGTCTTCGAGGTGACGCGCACGTTTCGCGAGCAACCGTTCCGGCTCCGGGAGCATTTGGAGCGCCTGTACGCTTCCATGCGCCTCGCCGAGATAGATTGCGGCCTGACCATAGACGAGATGGAGGCGGCCACCTACGAGACCATCGAGGCGAACCGCAGCCAGTTGAGCGATGGATTCGACTTCCAGATCACGCACAACGTCTCACCAGGCCCGCTGGGCATCTACCGCAGCATCTTTCCGGACGGCCTGCGCCCGACAATCGTGATTAACTGTTTCACATTGGCCTGGCGCATGGTGAAGCTCGCCCCGCAGTACAAGACCGGCGTACACGGCGTCATTCCGTCGCAGCGCGCGGTGCCGGCGCAGTTCGTTGACCCCAAGGTGAAGAGCCGCAGCCGCATCTACTACATCCGCGCCGAGCATCAAGCCCATCGGATTGACCCGCAGGGCTGGGCGGTGCTCCTCGATGGCGATGGGTACATCGCGGAGGGCGTGGGGAGCAATGTGTTTCTCGTGCATGACGGCACGCTGTACTCCCCCGAAGGGCGCAACATCTTGCGCGGTGTCACGCGCAACTGCGTGCTGGAGTTGGCGTCCGACTTGGGTATTCCCGTGCTGGAGCGCAACCTGGAGCCATACGACCTGCTCAACGCCGACGAAGCCTTCTTCACCTCCACGACCACCTGTATCATGCCGATGACTCGCTTTGAAGGGCAGGCGCTCGGGGCCGGCACACCCGGCCCGATCACGCAACGCCTCATGGCCGCCTTCAGTGAACTCGTAGGTCTGGATATTGTCGCGCAGGCCGAGGCTGGGGCAGCCTATGTAGCCCAGTTGGAAGCGGAGTAGGTCAGCAGACTCCCCCTCTCCATATGGTGGAGAGGGGGCCGGGGGTGAGGCACAGCGCCCCCGCCTCCATGCAGATTACGGAGCTGGCACCCTCAGCGATGCGGCCACGTCCACGAGCGATTGCCAGACATCCGCTGCGACCGGGATGCCGTCGCGCTGGCGGGTAGCGCGGATGCGCTGCTCCGGATCGCCCGGTGCCAGCACCTCGCTGAACCCCGGCGCTGGCGGCACTGCCCGCAGCCGGGCTGCCAGTTCGCCGGCTCGCGCCGTGAAATCGGCCAACGGCTGGAAGAGATCGGCACGCAGTACCAGCATGGTCACGCCCTGGTGCCGCATGAACGGGCCGCCGCGCGCCGGGTCAGCCAGAGCGTCTGCGCCGGTCATCACGCGGCTCAGAATCTCCACCGCCACCATCAAGGCATAGCCCTTGTGACCACCGAACGGGAGGTGCCCGCCCCCGGCGAAGAAGGCCGCCGGATCGGTGGCCGGGCGACCCTCTTTATCCACGATACTGCCTGGTGGCAGCGGCTCGTTGCGCTCGTGCGCGAAGGCGACCTTGACACCGGAGAGCGCAGTGGTAGAGAAGTCGAACATGATCGGTGCGTCTCCACCGGCAGGAAATCCGACGGCCAGCGGGTTGGTGTGCAGGACGCGCTGACGCCCGCCATAGGGGACGGCATGTGGTGTTTCCTCCGATTGCCCCCCGGCCCAGATCATCCCAATCATCCCGTGCGCCGCCGCCAGCTCCACATACTCCCCCAGTCGCCCGATATGGTGGGCCTGGACAACCCCCGCCACGGCGATGTTCTGCGCGCGGGCCTTCTCGATGGCCATCTCGGCTGCATACTTCGCGGCGACGTGGCCGAAGGTCCAGTTGCCGGTGACGAGGACACTCGTCGGCGTCTCGCGGACGATGGCCGGCCGCGCGACCGGCTGGATGTAGCCTTCCCTGATGTGCTCCACGTAGCCCGGGAGGTGGAAGACACCGTGGGTGTCCACACCACAGAGGTTGGACGCGACCAGCGCCTCGGCCATGCGGTCGGCGTTGCGCTCGTCCGCGCCCGCCGCCACGAGGATGGCGCGGGTGAGGGCGGATAGCTCGGCTGCGGTCTTGATCGGCATGTTCGCTCCCTAATCTTGCCCGGCTAGGGCAGGGTCAGGTGTCCCGCATCCTCGTGCAGCGTACCATCCCCAATCAAATCCTCAATAACGGAGTCTATCTTTGCTCTGGTGTCCCCGAACACGCGCCTGAATCCCAGGATTCGTCCTGCCTCCGGCGCTGCATCGGCTTTGTCTATCCCATAGGAACGCTCTACAATCATTTTGATGGCTTCAGCAATCTCTTCCGGTGAGATCAACTCGATCTTCTTAGCCTGCGGCACAGCACTCCGGTCACGAACGATAGGGCGATTCATGTCTGGCAGCCACAGGAACTCACCCTTTCCGACTATGCCATCGCCGTTGGCTGCATCGTTGATTGCCTGCCCAAGATTTGCTCTGATCCTGTTGCCAATTCTTGAGATGCCGGCTGCGTTTGCGATTCTACGAGCGACCGCATCGACATGCACCGGCCCCTCAACACGCACAACTTCGGTGATTGGCTCGCGTAAGTAGCTTGCCGAGATGTTGCTGATATCGTAGTCGCTCACAACGTGCGGCTGCGCCAGTTCGTAGGGCGGAATGACAGGCTCGCTGGTTTCTTCCCCATTGTCAGCGCGCTGAATCTCTCGCCTCACCGTTTGCTTGGCTGGGCCGTCAATGGGCTGGGCAGCCTTCGCTTGCTCAATGGCCTGGACAGCGCGTTTTAACTCGCGCTCCTCATTGCGGAACCAGTCCGTACTCCAGATGCGATGCAGCCGCCACCCCAAGCCCTGTAGCACCTGCGCCCGGATACGGTCCCGATCCCTGGCTGACCGGGAACTGTGGTATGTCGCGCCGTCACACTCGATGCCGAGAATGTACCGGCCCGGTCTGTCCGGGTCCACGATACCGATATCAATGAGCTTGCCGCCTGTTGCCACCTCTTCATGCGCTTCGTAGTCCAAGGAGCGGAGCTTGGAGACAACCGCTTTCTGGAAGGGTGAATCAACCTCACGCTCCGCCGGCACCGGCATATTGGCAGGTAAATTGCCCGATTCGGCATAGGCCAGGAAGGTCTTGAAGGCACGCACACCAAGGGACTGGGTACTGCCGAGATTGATGTCATCGGCACGGAGGTTGGTGAACACGTGGCAGCGTAGCCGTGCCCTGGTAATGATGACGTTGAGGCGTCTTTCACCGCCATCCCGGTTCAGGGGGCCAAAATTCATGGTGATGCGCCCATTGGCATCGCGCCCGTAGCCCACGCTGATGAAGATGACCTCCCGCTCATCGCCCTGAACATTCTCCAGGTTCTTGATGAAGAACGGCTCCTCAGGATGAGCGTTGAAGAACGGTTCGCAGGAAGTGTCCTGTCGCCGCAGCCTTTCCAGCTCATCCAGAATAGCCCGCTCCTGGGCAGAACTGAACGCCGCCACGCCTAACGTCAGGTCGGGCGATTGCCGCGCATGATCCATGACCGCCCTAGCGACGGCTTGCGCTTCCTGGCGGTTGGTGCTGTTCTTGCCGCGGTCGTACACCGTGTCCGGGAGATGGTGATATTGGAGTCCAATCGCTTTCTTGCCGGAATCCGGGCTGGGAAATACCACGAGCCTATTCTCATAGAACTCCTGGTTGGATACCGCAATCAACGACTCATGCCGGCTGCGATAGTGCCAGCGCAGCATTTTCGAGGGGCAGCCGGCGGTGCGTAGCAATCCGAGAATGCTCTCGATATCTGCGGTAGCACTTTCATCATCATCGTCGTCGTCCTCGCCGTGCGTGACGGCATCGAAGAAACTGGTCGGTGGTAGCTGCCGGTCGTCGCCCACAACCACTACTTGGTTAGCGCGGAGTAAAGCCCCTAGGGCATCTACCGGTCGTACCTGGCTGGCCTCGTCGAATACCACCAGGTCAAAACTGACACTGCCGGGTGCCAGGTAGGTTGCGATGGACAGCGGACTCATCATAAACACCGGCTTGATGGCCTGGATCGGATTGCCGGCCCGGGTCATCAGTTGCCGGATGGGCAGATGGCGGCGTTTTTTCTCGAACTCCCGGCGTAAGATCCGCAACTGCCCGGCTCCGTTGTGCTTGGGCAGACCTTCCCAGTGTGCATGGGCAATCCTAGCCCGGTTGTGGCCCAGCACGAGGGTATCCAACTTATTGAACTGCTCTCTGTGCGCTTCATAGCTACTGCCGTCGAAACCGGTAAGAGCCGGCCGTTCGCCAAATGCGCGGAAGACAATGCGTTCATACCAAGCCTGTTCCAGACAGGCGGTCAAGTGGTCGGACGACTCCGGCCATTCCTCTACCAGCGCCGTGAGGGCCTGGAGCCCTTCCTTTTCGGCAGCACTCAGGGCATTGTTGACGACCGCGATATCCTGGATTCCATGGATCCGGCTCCGGCTCGACCAGCTCGCAAGGATTTCTCGCTGTTCGTCAAAGGGCAGGCCCGCCAATCCGTCGGGATGCCCGAATCTCTGCTTGAAGTCCATTTCGAGGGCATCCTGGACACTTTCCAAACAACCTGGACATGATTCCAATGCGTCTCTAACCCGTTTTGACAATTCAGGGATGTCACCGGTGTCGAGGCCATCATCCAGCGAGCCAACGATACCTGGGTCAATCTTACCACTGTCAATGTCGTCAAACAGCTTTAGCGCCCAATTGATGACCGGTGTGGCGGTCTGCCAATCGGTCTGCTCCGCTTGCCACAGCCGGCCGAACACGGCTTCGGCAACCGGAGACAATCGCTCAACTGTTTCCCGGAGCTGCAGTTCCTCCCGGATGGCATCGGTGAGCGCTATCTGCCGTTCGATACCACCCGGCAGTTTGCCACTGCACAGCGTGGACAGTCGCTTTTTGGCGCGGCGATATTCGGGGTAGAAGAAGCGCAGGCGTACCGTCGTGAACTTCGATAGCGTGGCCCGAACCGCAGGAACATGGGTACCCCAAGTATCCGGCAACAGGACGGAATCGTACTTGGCATGCAGATCGGCCTGTTTAACTCCCGAGTCTCTCAGTTTCTCTATATCGCTCCGGTGGCTTTTCCATTCCGCAGCGCCCAGCTTGACTCCACTGATGTCGGGAGCGCCAATAACACGCTCGGCAGTGGACAGAAGTTTCCCGGTATGGGTGGTGTCCTCCGGCACACTCAACTCCATAGCATCGCTAAGGGCACGAATCGCGGCTACCAGGGCGTCCAAAGACTGGCGAGCAGCGTTAATTTTCTCTCGTAATGAAGCCACGTCGGACGGCAGCACTACCTGGAGCCGACAGCCTCTGAAGAGATGCTGTTTCAGGCTTCCGACGCGCCTCAGGCTGCGCTGAAGGTTTGCGACAACATTGCGCTTTTCTTCGAAAGTTGCCCGTGACCATGAGTCAATGTCGGCGATTTCAGGCCGGGGGAGCGAGTCATCACCTGCCCCCAAGCGTTGCAGGCATAGCAGCCTCCCATAGGCTTCGAACGGAGTGACCCCCGTGTTTCCGACCGGGGTGTTCACCGCCTCGGCATATGCGTTCAGATTATCCTGAACGCGGGCTAAGGTGACGAAATCGTCTTCTATCCCGGCAACATCCGGCCGGCCTAGCTCCCAGGTTCTTCTCAGTTCATCGAGCACGGCTCTTTTGGTAGTCTTGTGGCTGTGTAGCTCCAGACAAGCGTCGCCTAGCTGGAGGTCATCGAGTCGGCGCTTGACGACCTCCAGGGCAGCCATTTTCTCGGAAACGAACAGCACCTTCTTACTCTGGCTAATAGCCGCGGCAATGATGTTCGTGATGGTCTGGGATTTGCCGGTGCCCGGTGGCCCCTGGATAACCAGATTCCGGCCGTTAGCCACGTCAGATATAGCCAAAGCCTGCGACGAATCGGCGTCAACGACATGATGCGTGTCTTCAGGGCGTAAGTGATTGTCGAGATGGTCTTCATCGCCGATTTCCGATTCAGGTTCTGTAAATCCTTCCTCAAATAGGGCGCGCACGGTTTTGCTTTCCAGCGGGCCGGTCCCTGGCGGCCACTTTTCGCTATCCAAATCCCGGTACATGAGGAGCTTGCTGAACGAGAAGAAGCCGAGCACGACGCTGGTGGTATCAACGGACCACTGCCTCATGTCTTTGATGCAGTTGGAGACCTCGGTGAAGTATTTGTTGACGTCGATGTCCTCATTCTCAGGCAGACCGGGAATCTCTATCTGCATCTTTTCGATGAATGA
Source organism: Chloroflexota bacterium (assembly GCA_965238265.1). GTDB lineage: Bacteria > Chloroflexota > UBA11872 > UBA12225 > JAJDUF01 > JAJDUF01. The sequence goes on from OZ250185.1 coordinate 2,026,282, forward strand.
GAGATTGGCCCCCAACTCCTCCCCGGTGTAGCTGATGTGGAATCTGCCCCGGATGTCGGATCGCTCGATCTCTACTGGGACCAGAATCAAGGGTGCCCTACGTGCAATATCGCTGGTATCCGATTCGTACCACTCAACCATCCCGAGGGCAATGAACAGTGTGTTCACGCCTTGCTCTTGAATCACCGTATTGGCATTATAGTAAGTGTTGAGCAGGCGAGATTGTAGCCGGTGGGATGGATCATTGGTCTGCAAGCGATTATCCGTGTACCGTTGTGCGAGGACATCAGGATTGTCGTCATCGTACTGCGGCTGGCCTAGCTCGTAGTCCTCGTCGTCATCCGGGCGAGGCAGGAACGACATTCTTCGCTCCTTATGCACCAGAATGTCGAAGACGGTTGCCGGGATCTCGTCGACAACCTCTACACCCCTGGATTTGAGGGCGCGATAATTCAGCAACGGGTTGCGGAGTCCCAGGTCCAGAAGCTCTTTTCTGGAAGCCTCAATTTTTGGGATAATTGCATTGGCTGCCATATCAATGTGCCCGCCAGACACATTTTATAACCTGCAGCTAGCGGTATGCAAGCGGGCAGCCTGATAGAGCTACTAGCATCCTCGCGCGCTACTCAATGCGTCTGCGCTTTGGCGCGACCCCGGAGACGCCGCCCAGGCCACCGGAGACGACGAGGTGCTCGCCGGTCATGTGGACCGAGTCGTCGGATGCCAGAAACGTGGCAGCGGCCGCGATGTCTTCCGGCGTCGTCCAGCGCCCGAGCGGCACGGACTGCCGCAGCCGCTCGCGCAGGTCCGCTTCCGGAATGCCCATCACTGCCGCCCGCTCCGCCATGTTGGCTTTCTGGAAGTCGGTGTCCACCGGACCGGGACAGATCGCGTTCACGTTGATGTGATAGGGCGCCAGCTCGACCGCGAGGGTCTTGGTGAAGCCGAGCACTGCCCACTTCGCGGCGTTGTAGGCCGCGACCAGCGGCGGGCCTGAGATGCCGTTGATGGACGAGAGGTTGATGATCTTGCCGCTGTCCTGCCGCATCATCTGGCGTCCGACGTACTTGCTGCACAGGAATACCCCCGTGATGTTCACGGCCAGCACGCGATCCCACTCGGCCTCGTCGAGGTCCACGGTCTCGACCACGCGCTGTCCGGTCCCGGCATTGTTGACCAGAATGTCAATCCGGCCGAACTCGTCGAGCGCCCGGTCCACCGCCGCCTGCACGGAGGCCGCCTGCGTGACGTTGCACTCTACGGCCAAGGCGCGTCTGCCCTTCGCCTCGACCTCCCCGACCGTCACCTGTGCCGTGTCCACGTCAAGCTCCGCGACGACGACGTGGGCACCTTCGTCCGCGAAGCGCAGCGCAATACCACGACCGATGCCCCGCGCGGCGCCCGTCACGAGGACTACTTTGTCCGCGAGCCGCATTGCTCCCTCCCCTGCCTACCGGCCACTGGCCACTGATAACGTTGATGGAACGGTGTGCAATGGCGCACACTGTCTGTGCGCCGGAAGCCGCCCGGACTCTCGGCGGCGGGTACCGCTGCCCCCACGTCCCGGAGCTACACCAAGGATGATGGGTTAGGCGCAAGCATACCAGGGTGTGAGCGCTGATGGAGGTGAGCTGATGAGGTTCTGCATCACGGGCTACGGGAGCATTGCCGGTGTTCACCGGGATGCGCTGCAGCAGCAGGAGGGCGTCGAGATCGACTCCGTCGTCGGTCGTCTGATCGAGCCGACACGCGAGTTTGCCGCGAGTTGCGGTGCGCCGCTTGCCACGCTGGACCTCGGCGAAGCGCTCGCGCGACCGCGGGTGGACGCCGTGCTCATTACCTCGCCGAGCCAGGTTCACTATGATCAGGCGCGGGCCGCGCTTGAGGCGGACAAGCACGTACTCCTCGAAATCCCGATGGCCCTCTCCTATGTCGAGGCCGCGGCGCTGTGCGACCTGGCCGACGAGCGGGGGAAGACGCTCATGATCTGCCATACGGAGCGGTATTGGGCGTCAACGAGAGAGCTAAAGCGGCGGATCGTCGCCGGCGAGCTAACGCCCTCCCATATCCACGTCGAATGGCACTTTTTCCGGCGGGAGAACATCAACTGGATGGGGCGACGACGCAGCTGGACGGACAACCTCTTGTGGCATCACGGTGGTCATGCCGTTGACCATGCGATCTGGCTCTTCGGCGAGGTGCCGGTAGAGGCGCGAGCGTTCTTCGGCCCGGCGGACAACCCTTTGGGCATTCCCCTCGATGTCTCGGCGCAGCTGCGGTTTCCGAGTGGCGGCCTGGCGACCTTTGCCCTCAGCTACAACGCGATTGTGCCCGCGGCCGCGCAGCGCTTCACCGTGATCGCCCAGGAGGACTTTCTGGTCTACGATGCCGGCCGCTTCACCGACCGCGATGGCACCGTGCTCTCGGAGGAGACGAATGAGGAGGCCGTGCCGCGGCAGAACGAGGAGTTCGTCAACGCCGTCACGGAAAGTCGTGAGCCGCTGACCTCCGGCCGCGAGATACTCGGATCGTGCCAAGCTCTGGACCGGCTGGAACGCGGCGCGCGGTGACGCCTCACCCCCCGGCCCCGGAGCAGCGCTCACCAGGCGAGGCGGAGTTTCGTCCAGCGGATGCCGCACTGGTCGTCTTCCTGGCACCAGTGGGTGGCGAGATAGGCGCCGTCTTGCAGGCGGAGCGCGGTGGGGAATCCGAACGCGAAGCCTCCCAGTTCATCAACACCCGACTCGATGTCCTTCGGCCGTTCTCGCTGTGCCCTCGCGTCGTACAGCACACCCTCGAAATGGATGATCCAGGCGGTTTCGGTGAAAGTCACCAGGTTCATGATGATCGCCTGGTTGCCGTAACGACGGTTGTACAGGACAAGCAGCCGGTCACCTCCGAGCGGGATCGCCGTCATCGTCTGACCGGAGATGCCTGTCGAGTGTGCTGGTCCCCACGTCAACCCGTTGTCGTGCGACAGCGCAAAGCTGTCCGGTTGATCCGCGACATTGCCCAGAGTCACTGTCCAGGCCGTCGCGATCAGGTGGCCGGGCGCTAGCTCGGCCAGCTTCTGCTCGAAATAGCCGTAGCGCCGTTGCGGGTCCGCAAACACTACAGCGTGGCGCGGCCAGGTATGCCCGCCATCGTCGGAGATCGCTACCAGCACTTGCTCGCCGAGCCGATCTTGAGCGGGCAGCGTGGCCGCTGGCGCGAGCAGCCGGCCCGATGCGAGCGGCAGCGCGCCGTGAGAAATCTCCAGGGGGCAGTCGGCCGGCATCGGGACGACCTGGGGAGCGGCCCAGGTGCGCCCGCTGTCCGTGGAGCGGCAGAGCACCGGTTCATTACGCACGTGCCCGAACGTTGCGCCGGCATGGGGGTAGCTGCGGGCGCCGTAGGCAAAGACGGTCTTCCCATCGGCCGCGAGTGTCAGTTTCAAGGCGGCGGTCGTGTGGGGGGCGGTGGTCGGTGCGAGAATCGTCCCCTCGACGGCCCAGGTCTCCCCTCCGTCGGTGGAGCGTGCCCAGTCGGTGCCGCCATGAACGAATGCGCCGCCCCCCACACTGAACGAGCAGAGGATATCGCCAGCGGGCAGCTGTACGGCCTGGGGAAACGCCGAGTCGCGACGATCTATCCAGCCGGTGCCAATGATCTCGATTGCCGGCATGACAGCCTCCTTTCGTGGACTGACATTTTCGCTGAACAGTTAGTCGTGACAGAATCATAGACCGTCAACATTCAGAGTTGACATATTGTACGCATTGGCGTAGTATCCACACACCACCCCAGCGAATAGTATCGTTGGGCCGACGCCCCGCAAGGGGCGTTTCTCTTTTCAGGGGGCCGCCTTCCCGGCGCTTTTCAGACCTCACCCCCCGGCCCCCTCTCCACTTGTGGAGAGGGGGCCGGGGGGGCGGCGGGTGGTCACTCGGCATAGGTGACGGCCACCTCCGTCACCCGCGGGGTGCGACCGCTGTTCAATGCGCCGAGGGCCAGGCGATGTTGCACCCATTGGCCGGCGAATGTAGCCCCGTCTACCGCCTGACCGTTGGCGAACCACCCGGCGCCGTTATCCGGCCCGATCCAGGCTGCCTGCTCCAGCGCCGCTGCCGTTGGCGCGAACCGTAGCTTGGCCCGCACCCAGGTCTTCGGTGGCTCGTCCGCTTCCCACCGGATGGCGGTCACCGCGGCGCCCGGCGGTAGCTTGAACGGGCGCGACAGGTAATACTCTTCGTGTCCACGATCCAGGACGTTGCCCGGCCCAACGGCCGTCATGCCGTGCGGCCCGGACGTGGGGAGATGGGTCACGCGCTCTTCGCTAAACCCCGCGGGTCCGTTCCACCAGACGGTCGAATAGCCCACGTGATCGCCGTCTACCTTGTGGTTAGCGACGGCCAGGTCAATCCAGCCGTTCTCGTTGAAGTCTGCAGCCACACAGCCCGATGCGGAGTGTGTAAACAGGCGCGTACGATCTGTAGCCGAGAAGCCCCGACCGGCACGGTTCCAGTAGAGATAGGAGTCGATGTCGCGCACGCGGCCGTCGTGATAGGAGCAGACGAACAGGTCCAGCAAGCCGTCGTTGTTGAAGTCGGCAACGGCCATCGCGTTGATCGCGTTCGCCGGGAGCAGCGTGCGTCGGTCTTCACGCAAGCCGTCCGGCCCATTCCAATAGATATAGGCAAAGGAGTCGTGCGGAGCATCCCGCGAGGGTGCATGACCACCGATAATCAGGTCGAGGTAGCCGTTGCCGTTCAGGTCGGCGGCCCGCGCACAGGCCCCATGCCAGACGGAGAGAAGCTGGCAGCGATCCATGCTGAAGCCCTCTGGCCCGCCCCATAGGATGAAGCTCCGGTCCGCGGCGATCTGTGGTACGACCAGGTCCAGCCAGCCATTGTTGTTCAGATCGGCCAAGTAGATCCAGCGCGGATCGTTGTAGATCACGCCCTCGTGCTCCAAGCGGATGCGCTGTGGGTTAGCCAAGTCGAAGCCGTCGGCGGTACCGTAATAAATCAGCAGGTCGGGATTGTTGAACCCGACGAAGAGCAGGTCGAGGTAGCCGTCGCGGTTGAGGTCGGCGCAGGCGAGGCCGTGCGCGCGGAGCGTCGGCAGGCGTAGGTCCGGCTCAGTGCCGAAGCCATCCGGGCCGCCGAACAGCACATACGAGCCTGGATCGCGGCTCACCTCACTCTCGGCACAGTTCGCCAGCACCACGTCCACATAGCCGTCGTCGTTGATGTCACAACAGACGGACTCGACGGTATCGAAGCCGGGCAAGTCCCGGCGTCGCTGCGGCGAGAATCCGTCCGCTGCACCGAAATAGATCGAGGGCTGCACGTCACCGACGGCGTTGCGGCCCCAGCGGTTCACGAATAGGATGTCGGGACGCTCGCCGCCGGCGGGATGGGCGGCAAAGACGCGCCGGGGGTCTTCCGTGCGTAGCCGCACCGGCTCGGCGCCCACCCCGTCCCTGCTCCCGCGATACACCAGGGAGTCTGTCGTGTAGAAGTCGCCCGCGCGGCTCTGGCAGAGCACGATGTCGTCGTAGCCGTCGGCATCGCAGTCGGCCACCGCCACGTCGCACGCCCGGTTGGAGGGCAGCCGGGAGCGGCGCGTGTCGCTGTAGCCGTGCTCACTTCCCCAGTAGACCCAGGAGCACTCGCCGGCGTCGTCGGTGTGCCGACAGGCCACGACGAGGTCCAGGTAGCCGTCGCCATTGACATCGCCGGCTGCAATAGCCATCGGGCGTGAGCAGGTCAGCGTCAGCGGTCGCCCGAAGCGCCGCCCGCCGCGCACGGGTACGAGGTGTGCCTGCCGCTGCTGGGCAGCAAACAGGTGCGGTACTCCGTCCAGGTGGAGGACTTGGACCAGCGGGGAAGCGCCACCAACGTACTCCTCGTACTTTGGCGCGTCATCTTGCGCCGCTGGCAGCGGGACCGGTGTGTGGCGCCCTGGGCCGAGGCAGTCCGGGCCACCCCAGAAGACGGTGAGCGTGCCATCCTCGCGGCGGACTACCAGGTCGGCATACCCGTCGCCGTCCAAGTCACACGCCGCTATCTGTTCCCCCTCAATCGGCAGGTCAACGTAGCGCTTTGGCTCGAAGCCTAGCTCGCTTTGATAGAAGAGCCGCGTGTAGCTCTCGGCAGCGTGCCACTGCCGCTTACAGAGAAAGGCCAGGTCGGGCCGCCCGTCGCCGTTGAAATCACCGGCTACGGTCGAGAGGCAGAGCGGCGCGGGTATGATCTGCTGTCGACGCTCACTCCAACCCTCCGGCGACCCGTAGTAGATGAAGGCATTGAGGTCCTGGCGGGTGCCGTTCAGCGCCATGCCCAGCACGAGGTCGAGCCGTCGCCGTTGAGGTCGGCGACGGCACCTGACCGGGCGCCGTCCGACGGCAGCTCGCTCCGGATGGCTGGACCCAGCGGATCGCGATAGAGGTAGGCCGGCGCCTTCTCGTGGTGCTCCTGGCTGTTGCAGAACAGGAGGTCCAGATAGCCGTTCCGGTTCAGGTCGTATTGATGGATGCGCTGCAAGACGCCGGCGCGAGAGACGTAGAGATTCTGCCCGGCGTTGCCCAGCGTGCCCTGCCGGAGCTGGTCGAACCCGCGTGTCAGCCAGATATGAGCGCGGCTCATCGTCCCCTCCGGTACTTTCTCAGCGGTAGCCGGCGACTGGTCCCCCTATGGTCCCCCCGCTCCACAGGGGGACGGGCGCGATCAATCGCGCCCCGCCCTGGATTCCGGCCTCCGGCCGGTGCCGGCATGACGGGAGGCGGCGCCAGCGTTACTCGCCCTCGCGCGTGTAGCCCCACTCATCCACCACTCGGTTGCTCGGCCGCAGGTTGGAAGGCGTCGTCAGCTCCACCCGGTTGCCATCGGGATCGCGCACAAACATGTACCGCTGTCCATCGTGCCGTTCGCCGCTGCTCTCCAGTTCGTACCCGTGCGCTTGCAACGTCGCCAACGCTGCCTCGAAGTCGTCCACCTCGAAGGCGGCATGATAGCCGGCCATCTCCCCGTCCGTCGGCTCGATCAGGTGCAGCATGGAGCCGTCGGCCATCCTGGTCCAGATGACCCGCTGGCCATCCACCATCGAGGGGATCAGCTCTAGTCCGAGCACGTCCCGGTAGAAGGCCAGGGAGCGGCGCCGGTCGCTGATGGGGTAGCCGATGTGGTTGACTTTGGTCAGCTTGAATGCAGTCATGAGGCACTCCTTCCGCGCTAGTGCAGGCATTCTACCGTCCGCCGTAGCGCGTGGGTACCTCGTCTCATGCTGCCCGCCGCTCCGGCAGAGGTAGATACCAGGCTACCTATCCGCTTGCCGGCGAAGGAGTTGCTCCCGGCGCCGCTCGTTTTCCAACCGGGCGGCATCCCGCTCCGCTTCGGCCGCCAGCCGCGCGGCTTGCTCGCTCGCGGTCTGGGCTTCGGCCGCCAGCCGGCCGGCCTGCTCGACAGCGGCCTGCGCTTCGGCCACCTCGCGCGCCGCCCATACTTGCTGCCAACTCTCCAGATAGGTGTCCGTGGCCGGGTCGTAGAGCCGCGGCCAGCCATCATCCCAGCACAGGCTCAACCCCAGCACATCACTGTAGCCCTTCAAGATGCCGTCCGGCGCCGTGGTCAACTCGATGGGCTGGTACTCCCCGTTCACCAACCGGTCCCCGGCCAGCTTCTCCCCGTGATACTTGCCCTTGTTCGGATCGAAGCGCCAGTATTCCGGGACGCCAATGCGGGCGTAGAGGTCCCGCTTCCGGCCGACGTCCTCCCGTCCGGTGCTGGACGAAGCGATCTCCAGCACCCAATCCGGCGGCTTGCCCACTTCCCAGGGCAGGTAGAGCTTGCGTGGCCGGATCGCCCGGGCATCTACCCCAAAGGCCAGATACACGTCCGGGGAGACGCGGATATTGAGGTCGCGGGGGTCGTAGCAGAGGATCGTGTTGCTGCTGAGGAAGGTATCGGGGCGCTGGCCGAAGTCGGTGAAGCGACTAGCGAGGAGAGTAAGGAGTTCCTGGACGGGCTGCTCTTGCTCCATAGCTTCAGGCTTCAGGACCGGTACGTCGGGGTTGTAATCGAGGCGAGCGTAGTCAATGGTATCCAACTCGCGGTAGGGGAGCATGGTCGGTGCCGATGCCGTGGCGGTCATGGTGATCATCGCCCTCCTGTGCGATATACCTACCCCCAATCCCTGACAGGGGTAGTTTTTTATGTAAGGGCACGATTCACCGCACCCAGGCGCTCGTCATTCCCGCGCAAGCAGGAATCCAGGGCCATTCGTGGCCTCCGGGCGGTCTGGATTGCGGCGCAAGCTGCAATGACGAGGCCGGGGGAGAGGTACGTAGCTCCACACGAAAAAACCTACCTTTGTCTGCCCGGGAGGCCCCCAGGGCGCCATCACTAGCATAGAACAAGGCGTGACCCTCTGCAACGGCCGCAGAGCGCGGCAGTCACCTTGCGCCCCGGCCCCGGATAGCGGGCCGGAGCGAGCAGCACGAGGGTTGCCCCTACACCGGCCGCCTCTGCTCCGCAGGGCTGCTTTCGTGGCCGCCGAGCGCGGCAGTCCGCCTACACGTCAAGGGTCATGCCGTCGCGAGTAATCAGGACCTCTTGTCCCAGTATACGACGCGCCTTCTGCGCCTCACCCTCGGGATCGGCCAGGATTGCTCGTCCGTGATGGATGAACGCGAGGCGCCCGTAGGACTTGCCACTGCTGCACAGGTAGGTGCAGACATCCTCGACGGCATGATGGCCGGTCTCCATGAGAAACAGGTCGCAGTCGTCGAGCAGTGGACCAAGCTCACTCGTCGCGGCAGCATCGCCCGAAAACACGACGGCCTTGCCGCCGGCCTCGATGCGAAACGAAAAGGACTGCCACGGCTGACCTTCGTCCGGCTCTCCGAGGTGGCGGTTGTGCAGCGCGATAACCCGTAGGTCGCCGTCATCGTAGATTGCTCCGTCATCGTACCGCCGGGCCTGGAGATCAAACCCCAAGTCAACCTCTTTGGCCGGCCCCCTGACTACGGCCTGTACGCCTTCCCAGACATCGAGGTCGGGGATGTAGAGCGACACGGTCTTACCGGCCAGGCTGGCGGCACTCTCGGCGTCCACGCGGCCGAGCTTGGGGATGGTCCAGATGAGGTTGGCTAACCCTCCGATGTGGTCGGTGTGCGTGTGGCTGATGAAGATTGCCCGCACGGATAGCAGGTCCACCCCCGACGTATGGGCGGTGTACGCGCACCCTTCCCCGGCATCGAACCAGTAGACACCTCCCGCCCACTCGACGACAAAGGAGACGTGTCGGTAGCCGGGGACCGGCTCCGTGCCACTCCCGGTCCCGAGAAAGATGAGTCTCATGTGTTGATCCCTCGTTGACAGGCAGTCGCTCGCGTGTTGGCAGCCATATGATAGCGAAAATTCGTGGAGAGGGGGTGGCGTGATGCTGGGAACTATCACCTTGAGTAACGCGGGACTGTTGCAAAAGGTGTAGGAAAGTTGCAATAAGGTGAGCCACCCTGAGAATTGGGCTGTGCCAAACCTTAGTGCAATGGAAGGCCGTGCCCACGGAAGGCCGTGCCCGGTGTTAATCATCAGCCTTGCCCAGCAGACCGCCGCGGCCTCTCCTGAGCTGCCCAAGAGACCAACATGTTCTGAAACCGTGCCGAGTAACGCTCTGTCTTAGTATGACTCCCTCCGGCTGGTATAGTGAAATCGCTTCCTGCCAAGAAGCAGAATGCTACATCTCAACAGGAGTGTGTGTGGATAGCTCACACTCTCTTGTGGCTCACGTTGGGACGGTGTAGCTTTTTGGCAGGAAGTCACCATCTTCCTGTGAGGGGGATTCCTGTGACTAGCAAGTGGTTACTTCTTGCTGTCCTAGCCGTTACTGTTCCTCTCCTTCCCGTTCCCGCTCACGCCAGCACGCCGACCTGTAGCTTCATTCTCGGCTTTGCCTCGCTCAAGGCGCTGATTGACGAGGCTGAAGGCCCCGACAAGGTTGGCGACTGCCTAGAAGATCAACGCTTCAACCCTGAGAATGGAGACGCCTTACAGCAAACTACTGGCGGCCTGATGGTGTGGCGCAAGCTCGACAATTGGACGGCCTTCACCGACGGCCACCGTACCTGGATCAATGGGCCGTATGGCCTACAGTCTAGGCTCAATACCGAGAACTTTGACTGGGAAGCAGTATCGCCTGTCTCTACGCCGACGCAGGAATATGGCATGTGGGAGGGCGAATGGATCAGTGCCCATTCCAGGCTGGATGACAATATCTACTGGGTACTTCGCATCCAAGACGCGGATAGCCAAGGCTTCACATACTCTTTCGAGTGCAGGTCAGTACCCTACGGTCCAAATGTCCAATGGAGCAACCAAGCAAGGGCATCGTTCCGTGGTCCCTTCAACGCGGCGAACCCAGAGAGCGGCGAAGTGTTCTCCCTGGACATCAATCCTGCTGACCGGCATGACCGTGTCATAGAAATCGAGGGCTTGGGGATACGGTGCAGCCATACGGACGCTCTCGACAATGTCTTCATTTTCAGAAGGTCGGTTTATCGAGCGGGTTTCGATTGTGATAGGGCGGCCACCTTGGTCGAAACAACCATTTGCCACAACGAGTTGCTGGCGCTAGGCGACCTCGAAATGAACATGCTCTATCGAGAGCTTCTGGGGACACTTCCCGCCATGCGGGTTGAACCCCTGCGGTCGGCGCAGCGTGTTTGGTTGAGGAAACGCAATCGCGATTGTCTGACCAGCGACGCCGTCGATGAAGTCTGTATCGCCCGGCTGTACTCTGATCGCCTCGCAGCTCTAGCCAAGTTGAATGACCCGTCACTGGGCACTGCGCCGCGTTTTGATGCGGATTATGCTATTGCTTTGGTGACTCGCGGTATTGATCTTCGTCAGGACGCGGCCACTCGGCTTGCGATGTACCCGTTGGTCATGGATCCGAGTGGAGCAGTCTCCTGGCAGGCCGCCGACAGCGGCCTGCTTTTCGAGCAGACCTACGTCCGAACAAGGATTGTATGGCCGACGGATGTAAATTTTCGCTATTCTGATATGCTTTTCGTTGGATCGAATGGCATGGTTTGGACGGTCACGCATACCGAAACTGTTGAGCCTGTAGATATGAGGATTTGGTGGGAGAGGGACGCTGGACGCGCTCCCTTGACGGTTCGATCGGAAACGGGAAACGAGGGTGACTATCCGTTCCTGGTAGAAGCCTGGTTGAAGGAGCATACTATTCCCGACACCGCGGGCAAGAAGAGTGCTAATTAGTGGTGTGCCACTAAAGTACATTGACAGTTGGCGGTCCGCATGGTGTGCCTGCGCGTATGAACAGCCCCGCCGCCGCGCTGCCCGAGCCAGCCGCTATGTACCTGAGCGGTATGGCGCACTTTGCTGCGCTCGATTCGTGGCGCGTGGTCCGCGCCTCACCCCCGCCATTCACTCCGTCTTGTCCGTCATCCCCGCGCAAGCGAGAATCAACGCCAGCCGTCGTCGTCTTCATGCAGCGCTGCCATGCCGACAGGTAGACTGGAGCTATGGCGGCGACGGGCATCGCACAGCGACTACGCGCACCGTGGACGCGCCGTGAGACTCCCGCCGCACCGTCTCACCGCCCTCCTCTGGCCCTCGATGAGGCCGTAGCCGGCGAGGAAGTGACCACGGCGCAGGGGCGCTTCTTCCGTACCCGCGCCTTCTGGCCGGCGCGGGACAAGTACGGTGGCGAGGTCCTACGGGCCTTCACCGAGGTGCGACCGTCTAGCCTGGCGTTCCTGACCGCCGATGCGACGCTGGCCTCCTTTGAGCCGCACCGCGCGGTGTTCTTGGACACCGAGACTACCGGACTAGCCGGCGGCACCGGCACCTATGCCTTCCTCGTCGGGCTGGGCTTCTTTCACGGTGACCGGTTTGTCATCGAGCAATACTTCATGCGCTCGTTTGGTGAAGAGCGGGTGATGATGGCGCATGTTGCCGAACGTATCGCCGGGTTTCCCGGCGTGGTCACCTTCAACGGCCGGGCCTTTGACCTGCCGCTGTTACACACGCGCTTCATTATGAGCCGCCAGCGCCGTGCGGCGGCGCGGCTCGAAGCGTGGACCCATCTGGACCTGCTTCCGGCGGCCCGTCACCTGTGGCGCGAGGCACTGCCGAATTGCAAGCTGTCCTCGCTGGAGGCGGCCGTGCTGGGCGTGCGGCGCCACGAGGACGTGCCGAGCTGGCTCATCCCGAGCATCTACCTCGACTTTGTGCGTACACGGAACGCCCGCCGTCTGCGCCCCGTGTTCGAGCACAATCGCTACGACATCCTCACGATGGTCGCGCTGGGCAGCTACGCCGCGCGGATGCTGGCCCAACCGCTAGAGTTGCGCCCCGGGCAACCGCGCCAAGGGACCGAGATCGCGGCGGTCGCGCGTCTCCATGAGCGCCGCGGGCAAGCGGCACGCAGCGCGCGTCTCTATGCGGCAGCGCTCCGACAGCAGCTCCCCGACGACCTGCGGGTGAAGACGCTGTGGCGGCTGGGCCTGGTGTGCAAGCGCCGACGGGCTTGGCCGGCAGCGGCAAAGGTGTGGCACCGCATGGTGGACGAGGAGCCGGAGCTACACTTGCCGGCGCTGATCGAGCTGGCCAAGCTCTACGAGCATCGGCGGCCCGATCTGGTGCGGGCGAAAGCGCTGGCAACGCAGGCTTACCGGCTCTGGCAACGTGCGCCGGATGGCCCCGGTACGCGCCTGCTCGCGTCGGTCGAGTCCGGTCAGCGGCCGCTCGGAGCGGCGTTGCTGCACCGGCTCAGTCGCCTAGAGCGCCGCCTGGCGCGCGCTGTGCCGCCGCCGGGACGGTCACCAGAGGCCACGGCCTATGACTGATCCGGCACCAGCCAAGGTGACTAGCAGAAACCACACCACCTTAACCGGGCCATCGGATGGTGCGGTTTCTGCCGGTCAGGAGCGGCAGGTCCCTTCCGAGGCATGGTCGGAGCCTGAAGGGTACGTCCGCGTGTTGAGCGCGTTGGCCAGCGGTGAAGGGGCGCAAGCCATAGCGCGGCTGGAGCAGTTGCAATCTCAGCCGCCGGTGGCGCTGCCCGAGCTAGCCGCCACGTACCTGAGTGGCATGGCGCACTTCGCCGCGCTCGACTGGGCCGGTGTCATCGCACGCCTGCGCCAGTATGTCGTCAGCGGCCCCTCGGATGACTGGCACATGCCCTGGGCCTACCTCCGCCTCGGGCAGGCCCTAGAGGAGCTGGGGCGCCTCGATGAAGCGTCGCTGGCGTACCGCGGCTGCCTCATGCTGACGGCGCGGGAGCGCTTACCGCGTCAGCTAGCTTTTGCACTGATGACGCGGATCGCCGAGGAGTCCCCCGGCGTGTCCTCGACCGGCTAGGCTGCTCGACCGGCCGCGCCTCCCGGCGGTGCGCGGCGCGTGCGCTATAATCGCCTAACACCCGCCCGCTGCTCCGAGGCCCACAATGGCAGCCATAGTCACGCCCACCACGCCCACCATGCGGCCCTACCACCGGCAGGGCGTCATTGACTACGCTCGCCTCGACTACGATCCCGACGAACCGGTCCTGAAGCCCGATGCGATGCAACAAAATCTCCAGTTGGAAGCAATCTTGGGGCTACTCCGCGCCCATTTCACCGACTTCAACCGCCGGCCTGATGTCTTTCTCGATTCCAACACGATCATCTGCTACGACCGGCGCAACCTCAATGTGCGCGTCTCCCCGGACGTATATCTGGCCTTTGGCGTGGATACGCAGGCCATCCGGCCGCGCAAGCTCTACCTGCCCTGGGAAGTGGGCAAGCCGCCGGATTGGGTGCTGGAGATCGCTTCGTCCAGCACCGGACGGGAGGACGTGGGCCGGAAGCGGGACATCTACGCCCACATTGGCGTCCCGGAATACTGGCGCTTCGATCCGACTGAGGAGAGTGAGTATCACGGGCAGAAGCTGGCCGGGGACCGGCTGGTGGACGGGGAATACCAGCCCATTGAGTTGACCACAGCGCCGGACGGCATCCTCAAGGGCTACAGTGACGTGCTGGCGTTAAGCCTGTGCTGGGATGATGGCTGGCCGCGGCTCTACAACCCGGCCACGGACACCTATCTGGAGGGTTGGCAGCAGGTGTGGGCGGCGCGCGAGGTTGCCGAACTCCGAGCTACCGAAGCCGAACTCCGCGCCGCCGCGTCCGAAACCCGCGCTGCTGCCGAAAGAGCCAGGCGTCGCGCCGTCGAGTCCGAGCTGCAGCAGCTCCGGGCACAACTCCGCCGTCGGCAAGGGGACCGGTAGCCTTGCGCCGATAGGTCCGGGGGTTAGGTGCAATACCGACCTACGCCGGAATGGCGGGAGGTGATCCTGCGGAGACGGTGAAGCCGTTCGTGGCCACGGCTTCACGAAAGGGGCCTTCCTCTAGCGCGACACCAAAGCCCGGTTCGTGCGGCACCGTGACCCGGCCGTCGCTGATGACGTAGGCGGAGCCGTCGAGGCCCGGTGTGGTTGCCTCGTCCCACTCGATAAACGCAAACCCGCTGATGGCGGCTGCCAGGTGGCCGGAGGCGTAGTTCCCGTAGTGCCCTCCATAGTGGTGCGGCGCCGTGCGGGTGCCCCAGCGGTCGAGTTGTGGCCCTAGCTCCAGCCAGCGCGTGAAGCCATAGCTGAAGATGTCGTACTGGACGACGTTGACGAGCCGCTGGCGGGCCATCTCCAGCAGGCGGGGTGAGGCGAGGCCCTCTCCGTCGGCGATGAGCGTGGACAAACCCTCGGCCCGGAGCCATCCTTGGAGGTCTCGGTAGAGCACGTCGTCTTCGTGGAACGCCTCTTCGAGCCAGAATACACCGGCCTCCGCAGTCGCTTGCAAGACTTGCTTGGCTAGGTTGAGGTTGTAGCCGTTGTTCGCGTCTACCATCAGCGGCGCCTGTGAACCCACGGCCTCGCGCACGGCTCGCACCACGGCGATGTCCCGCCGCAGCCCCGCTGTCAGCCCCATGTGGCGGGCGCCGCGCCCAACCTTGATCTTGAAGGCGCGATGCCCCCGCGCATATCCCTCGCGCGCTTCGGCCGCGATCAGCGCAGCGGCTTCTAGCTCGGATTCGAGGTGCAGGTCGTCGAAGTAGAGCGACGTGTCGTAGCACCGGACGCGGAACGGTGTCGCGGGTGTGGTCCCGACCGTCGCTGCGGCCAGCGCGTAGACCGGCTTGCCGGCTTGCTTACCCGCCAGGTCCCAGAGCGGGAACTCCACTGGCAGCCCGGCCCGGCTGGCTCCCTTTCCCGCGACGAAGGCGTCGGACAGCCGGGAACCGACCAGACTCGCCGCTTGCTCACGAGTAATCCGGCTGGCGCCCCACCCGGTAGCGCCGTCGTCGGTGGTGATCCGGGCGATGGCCGGCCGAACGACTATGCCGTGCTCGCCCAGCCGCGCGTTACAGCCGGCGTTGCGCGGCCGCCGGCCCTCCAGCCGTCCCCATTCGATACGCACGATGCGTGGATCGGCCATGTCTGCCGGCCCTACGTCGCGCGGGTGATGATGGCATAGAAGATGAGGATGCCGGTCCAGAGGACCGGTGGCGCGATGACGAAGCTGGCCGCGGCGAGGTTATTGTCGTGGACCAGCTCGTGGGCCAGCCCGCACCGGCACGCTGCGCCGCCTACCTCGCACACCAAATCCTCATTGTGGTGGCTGAAGAACCAGTCACCCAGCTCCCAGCTGACGAGCGTAATGATCGCCGCCAGCGAGACGTAGGGAGCGGAGCTAGCGATGACCAGCGGCAGCGCCGAGAGGTGCTTGGTGTACTCGCCGAGGCCCGTAACCAGGTCCACAACCACGGCCAAGACGTTATAGACGACAATCAGCACCAGACCCCAGAGCAAGACCGTCTTACTCACACCCCGCCTCCTTTTCTGCTGGTGATCAATGGCGCCAGAACCTCACTTTGTCAATCGGGAGCACTTCGCACTGAAACGCGAGCCGGTAGCCGCCGATCTCCACCAAGCGTAGCATCCACGGGGCTTCGGCCAGCGACGGGCCGTAGTAGAAGGAGCAGTCGCTATACGCGGTGCCGACCGGAGTCAGCGCGGCGCGTGCTACGAGCACGGACTCGCCCTCGATGAGCCAGAACGTGCCCTCGGGCCGGGCGGAGAAGGCCGTCCACGTGCCGAGGCCGTCCGTTTGCACGTCATAGCTGACCTCCGCCGCAGTGTGCTGGAGGTAGTCGTCGCGATAGCGGGCCAGCTCTCCCACGAGGCTGTCGCTGCCCTGGATACCGAGATAGGCTTGCGCCGACTGTGGCTGGTCCCCCTCGACGAAGATGATGCTGGCACTCTGGTCGGGCGCGAGCAGGGCCAGTGTGAACGAGAACTGTCCGGCGGCGTCCGGGATTTCGGCGCGGCCAATCGCCCCGACCTCATAGTTCAGGGTGAACTCGTCCGCTTCCCAGAAGGCCGGGTCGGCGGTCTCCACCTCAGCGACATCGCCGCTGTGAAAGTCGCCGCCGATGGCCGCGATGAGTTGGGCCGCTTCATCGGTACGGTCCTCGTCGAAGCGGTCGCGGATGATCTCCCGACGCTGCGGTCCTGATCCCTGAGCCGACTTGTTCCCGGCTACCAAGCGCCAAGCGCGGCGCAACAACCCTCCACTACTCATAGCCACCTACCTACCATTTTCTCTGACCCGCCAGGTCTGCACCACCTTAGCTCCATTGGATTGTGCAGACTGGCGAGTCACCACGGCTAGGGGCACGGGTACACCGATGTGTGGTGTCTCCGGACGGGGGATAAGAATGTACTCGCCAACGCAGCATCCCAAGGTGCAACACCGGCGGAAGCCGCCGAAGCCACGGGTGGGCACACGCACTCGCGGCGTGTTCACGCGGCGCGGCGCTTGGACACGAGGTGGCTGCGCTGTTCGGGGCGAAGACACGCGGGGTGGTGCTGTACCGGGCTGACCGGCGGTAGCCGCTCCCTGCCCAGGGCGAGTTTGCCCTCTGCTAACGGCGCTACTACCGGAGGCGGACGCTCCGCCCGCTCCTCCGACGGATGAGCTTGTGGTACGCTCGCTGGCCGCGGCGCCGGGCCGCGCGACCCCTTTCGCCGCCGGCGGCTTGGTGCCCGGCTGTCCATCCGGCGCATAGGTCGTATAGCGGCGGCCGGCGCGGTTCGGCGCTTGCGCTTGATCCGGGTCTATGGTCACGGGGCCGCCGGCCGGCCTGGTCGTCACGACGGGCGGCCGGGGATAGCCAAATGCCCACGGCCGGTCGAACATCCAGAGCCAGAAGAACGGGTTGTTCATAATCCCGCCGTAGCCCGTGGCGAACCCACCGCTGTCGCGCACGCGCTGCTCCAGATCGGCCGGTACCGGCGGCGGCTGCACGCCTGCGGGCAGCAGCACCACGCTGACCGTTTCTACGTTGCCCGACGAGACGTTCACCTCGCGCCCTTGGCTGCCGAGCGCAGTGCCATCCGCGAACGTCGGATCGTCGTGGATGAACGAGAGGCCATAGTCGCCGGCCGGCACGTCGTCGAAGCGATACTGCCCGGACGAATCGGTGCGCGTGACGCAGTTATCCCCCCGCCGCCCGCAGTCAATCCCGTTGCCGGCGATAAGCACGGTAGCGCCGGCGAGGCGCATCGGCGGCTCTGACGTGCTGGGCATTGCCAGCACCTGGCCCTCAATGTCCCCGGTATTGGCGCCGCACGAGGGTGTGACCATGGCCAGGAAGGCGATGGCGGCAACACCCAGCACCACCCACATCAGCCGTTCAGCACTCATAGGACTGCACTTTCACCACCCCGCTCCCCAAAGTATAATCCCCCTGCAAGGTCACTGCCGCCGAGGACCTGGTATAGGCCCTGGAAGCTACTCGACAGCGGGAGGGGCACCCTCAATGAAGGATGGGCAATGGGCCTGTCCGTGGCGTGCTTGCCGGCAACGCGCGAATAACGCTGGCGGTGTACCGGTGCCGACTATCGTGCCTCAGGGAGTTGGCGCTGCCGCTGCCGAGTCGGCGTAGTCCACCATGCCGAGGTCGGTCGCAACTACCGGGGCTGAGAGTTCGGACTGGAGGACACGCCGCAGATCATCTTTGGTGGCCACACCGTCGTTCATGAAAGCTAGGCCCTGCTCAATAGCTCCGATGAGCCGCCCGGCGAGGGACTCCAGAGGCAAGGTAGGGAGTAGGTGGACGTGGCTGGCCGAGATGTCGGCTAACTCCGGAAGTGTGATCTCGGCAGCGAGATAGCGGCGTGTCGCATCAGCAAGTGTTCGGTTTACGTCCATGGCAGACTCCACTCCGATTGAGCCACCGCAGCGAGTGTGGTTAGACAAGGTAAGTATACGACATCTCTTCAACGGCCTAGGAATATGGAGCGCCGTCCAGACCGGCAAATACCAGATGAGGATCCGCCGCGACAGTCCGTATCCCTACGCCGATGAACCTCCTGGCACACGCGCGCAGGAGCGAGAAATCCTTGATGGGCAGCGGTTGATCGCGCTTGTACATGGCTACTGGCGCCCGGACGGCTCCCTTGGCGCCAGTGGCCGGCCCGATCCTCTGAAGGTGCTGTATGGCCGGGTGATGTACTGCCTGGCTGGTCCTGGTACGCCACCGGCCAAGCAGGAGCAAGATGATTGAGTGTTCACTGAGGGGAGCGAGCGAGGGTCATCGCGTAGCCCCTGTAAAGGAGTGGACTACAAAGCATTGGTCATGAGCCATGACGAACGATGACGTGGTGCGGTTTCTGGAGGCGATTGCCAACACCCTGGAGATCAAGGGCGAGCGTCCCTATCGCATCCGCGCCTATCGCCAAGCGGCGCGGCAGGTGGACGTGCTCCAGGAGGACGTGGCGGCCATCGCGGCGGATCGTCGCCTGACCACTATCCCTCGCATTGGGGCCTCGCTCG
Organism: Chloroflexota bacterium; assembly: GCA_965238265.1. Lineage (GTDB taxonomy): Bacteria > Chloroflexota > UBA11872 > UBA12225 > JAJDUF01 > JAJDUF01. The sequence goes on from OZ250185.1 coordinate 2,045,165, forward strand.
CCGCCCGCATTCAAGAGTTCATCGAAACCGGTGAATCGTCCTTCCTCACCGACCTCCAACGCGACACGCCCGCTACGCTGCTCGATCTCTTGGAGTTGCCAGGCTTTGGGTCGCGGCGGGTCGCGGCCGTCCATCAAGAGCTGGGTGTGACGACGCTCGATGAGCTAGCCGCTGCGGCCGCGGCGGGACGCCTCCGCAATCTCCGCGCCATCAGTGCGCGGCTCGAACAGTCCATCCTGCGGGGGATCGAGGTGGTCAAGGAGCGCCGGCGTCGGGTGCCGCTGCTGCTGGCGCGGCCGTTGGCCGAATCGCTGTGGGCGGAGTTAGCAGCGGCGCTGCCGGGCTGGCCCGTCGCCATCGTCGGCAGCGTGCGTCGGATGGCCGAGCGCGTGGGTGACATTGATCTCCTCGTCGGAGCGCCAGACGCGGCAACGGTCCTGGATGCGTTTGCTGCCCTTTCGGACATCACTGCTCTTCCGGACCGCAGCGCCACCACTGCGGTCGGCGCGACGCGCAGCGGTGCGTTTTGCCACGTCATTGTGGCCCCGCCGTCGAGCTGGGGCGCTGCCCTCGTGGCGACGACCGGCTCGCACGCGCACCGCAGTCGCCTGCTGACGCTGCCGGGCGCCGCGAGCTGGCAGCTAGACGGTGAGCTTGTTGTTGATGAGCAAGGTCAGCCGGTCGCGGCCGCCACGGAAGCCGCCTTCTACCGCTTGCTCGACTTGCCGGAGATTCCCCCCGTCCTCCGCGAGGACCGGGGAGAGATCGAGGCCGCGCAGGCGGGCACCCTCCCCGATGTAATTTCCATTGCCGACATCCGCGGCGACCTGCACGTCCATTCGCGCTGGAGCGATGGCCGGCACTCCATTGAGGCGATGGCACGGGCGGCGCGCGAGCGCGGCCTGAGCTATATGGTCATGGCCGATCATTCCCGGTCGTCCGTAATTGCCGGCGGCCTTTCGGTCGCGGCAGTGGCGGCGCAGCGTGAGGAGATCGCCGCGGTCAATGCCAGACTCGACGGCTTTCGCGTCCTAGCCGGGATCGAGCTTGATATAAAGCCGGACGGCTCCCTTGACTATGACGACGAGGTACTCGCCACCTTCGATTTCGTGACGGCATCGGTACACAGTGGCTTTGGGCAGAGCACCGAGCGGATCACGGATCGCGTGCTGGCGGCCATACGCAGTCCGCACGTAGACGCTATCGGCCATCCTACCGGCCGCTTGCTCTCGCGCCGCGAGCCGCTCGCCCTGGACATGGACGCCGTGATCGAAGCGGCAGCCGAGACCGGTACGGCCCTGGAGATCAACTCCAATCCGGACCGGCTCGACCTCAACGACGAGTATGCGCGCCAGGCGGCCGAGGCCGGCGTGCAGTTGGCGATCAATACCGATGCCCACGCGGTAGAGCACCTGGCGTTTCTCGAATACGGCATTGCGACGGCGCAGCGCGGCTGGGTCCGCCCCCAAGACGTGCTCAACACGCGCCCGCCGGAAGCGCTGGTTCTATAACAGTTCAAGCAGGTCCTTCAGCGGACGGAATACATCCGCTTCGAAGTCCCAGATGCCCTTTTCTGCGGCCTCTCCCAAGCGAAGATCAGGCCGCTCCCTTGATGCGAGGTATGCGTGCAGCCGTGCCTTTGCCAGCCACGAATCCTTGGGAACTCGATTCGTCTCCCTGAGGCACTCGAAGTACCGATCTACGCAGTCAACCGCCGGGTCGGATTTTACCGAGTCCAGGCAGACATCTTCGATCATGCCGCTTTCCGCCTCATGCGGAACCACCAAGTAGCACACGCGCACACTGCCTTGGGAAAGCGCTTTGAGCGGCCCACGTGGGCTTGGAAAGTTCGCGGCCGACAGGGCACCGCGAATGCGTTGTCCTGCCCGATTCCTGTCCGAATTAGCGTCCGCCACTACTGCGAGCGACTTAACGCTTGCAAATCCAGATAGTGCTCTGAAGGTCTTGAGAAATGACCTCAAGTTGCCCGTACCTTCATACGGATGTACCTGAGTGTCGAGGATACTCAAATGTTTGGCTAGTGCTCTGAAGAGGCGCATATCATCATTGCCCTCGACGAGCACTTGCTTCGGTTGTTCAATCCGCAAGGCTGCCGCCACCTATCGAACCTCCATCTCATGGGCAATGGCCGTTTCCAGCATTTCGTTGTCGAAGCCCACGGCCTTGATCTCGCCGTTGGTGCGTTCGAGCCGGTAGAACGCAGCCTCGTGCTGACCTGCTTTCCGCAGTGCCCTGTGCGCTGCTCTGATACATTCGGCGCTGTGTGTCGTGGCGAACACCTGTACGTCGAATGCTCTCGCCATTTCCAGGAGCGTAGCGAATGCTTCCTCTAGTACGGTGTGATGTAGGCCGTTCTCGATCTCATCAATCAGGAGCAGCCCTCTCTTTGCCGCACCCATAGCTAATGCGAGGCCGAACATTCGGTTCAACCCTTCCCCAAGCAGTTGAATCGGTATCGGCCTATTCGACCCTTCGATGCTCGCGTAAATGACCGTGGCATTCCTGATAGTGATAGGAACCAGCCCCTCCAGGCGGGGTTCCAAGTGACGCAGGAGTCTCAGAATTTCTGCGTCTTTCCCTTCAAGCTGTAGCTCGCCAAATCTTGAGGCGACGGTCTGGAGATCATCTCTCCACAGAGATGCCATGAACTCTGAGTTCGACCTACCTGTCACCATTTGTCGTTCTTGCCGGATACCTTCGCCTGTCACCGTAACCCGACCAGGTCCGACGGGCAGCATTTCTTGGACATCTTGGACCCACCAGGCTCGGGAGGCGTATTCGCTGCCATCATCGTGCCGGTACTTGAACACAATCTCGAATTCACCCTCGGCCTGCGGTCTTGTCGAGCGTTCTATACTGGCCTTTTCCAGGATGTCGGAAGGAATGGCTGGGAGCTGTTTTCGGTCTTGCAGAGATATCTCCAATTCACGAGGAAGGCTGCCCCAATCTCCATGTGCGGTCATCCTAATGTGCCGTCGGGTATCGAAGTTACGGAAGAGGTCCCGAAAGATAGTATCGGGGCCGGTAATCGGAAGTCCCCGGAAGGCGTTCAGCCTCGCGCCCAGCTCTGGGAGATCCGGGCCACTGAGCAACCAGAGGGCTTCGAGTAGGGCCGTCTTCCCGGCTCCGTTTTTCCCGGCGATCAGCGTAATCCGCCCTAGGCGCTCCAGTGAGATTGCCTTGAGATTACGGAAGTTCTCTACAGTAAGCTCCGTCAGCATGGCACAACTCCTTGCGGATACAGCCCGGGGGCATGTAACCGGCGTCGGCAGTCTCCCCTGGGTCTGGAGTGAGTTCCCAATAGATCACCGTCTACCGGATCGAACCTGCTTAAGCCAGGGAGAGGGTAATCGCTCGGCACGCTACGCATGGCCGGTGTGCGTGCCGTTCCTGCGGTCTGCGGCGTGGGTCCATTCCCCTATGGCGCCGGACGACGGCGCACACCTCCCTCCACTATCTTGCATTGTACCCCCTTTCAGTTACAGGTTGACTACCACTACCGCTGCTTGCAACCGGTCTAGTCGTGGCCTGCCTGGAGTCTATCTGGTGTGGCACTGTGCAGCCTCGCTGGAAAAAGACGCTTGTTCCTTGCCGCCGCGGCCGCTATACTGTGCGGCGGAAGTGGGTCAGAGAAGTTCTGTGCGTTACGGTTCCCCCTCGCCGCTGGTGTACCGAATCGCCGACCTCCAATGACCAATCCAGTGTCAGTGCCGTGTCCCGTTGTACCCTTCAAGGAGGCCAGCAGGTGAGCTTTACCGATCGTACCCTGGTGTGTGCCGACTGTGGAAACGAGTTTGTGTTTTCGGCGGGTGAGCAGGCGTTTTTTGCGGAGCGAGGTTTCACGAACGATCCCAAGCGGTGTGTCCCCTGTCGGTCGCAGCGCCGCCAGCAGCGCTCCAGTTATGGAGGAGGCGACGCCGGTTATGGTGGCGGTGGCGGTGGTGGTGGTGGTGGCGGTGGCGGTGGCTACGAATCGTCGCCCCGGCCGCCCCGGCAGATGTTTCCCATTATCTGCGACGAGTGTGGTGCCGAGGCGGAGGTGCCGTTTCAGCCGCGTGGCGACCGGCCGGTCTACTGCCGCGACTGTTTCAGCCGGCATCGGGAAAGTAGCTGGAGTTAGCCGCTAGACGAGCACCGTGATCGAGCGGCGCACAGATCGTTGCCGGGCTAGTGTCCCCGGCAAGCCCTGAGCACCGGGGCTTTGCCGTGTCTCTTCCGCTGCTCCTCCGGCCGCGGTCGGGAGGGGGTGTCGCTCCCGCCAAGGCGCTTGGGCGCCGAGCGTCGGTATCTGGGCGCCTTGGTCATGGCGATGTAGCTCTCGCTCCCTCTGGGAGAGGGCGACGGAGGGGGCCGAGTAGGGTACAGTCCCCCTATGGCCCCCCCGCTCCGCAGGGGGACGGGCTACAGCATGCTGTAGCCATCTACTCTGTGTGCTCTGTGGAGAAAAAGCCTTCCTAGAGGGGGCCGGGGGTGAGGCGCGGTCAACCGCGCTCACGTCCCGTAAGAAACACGCATGGCCTCGGACGCGGACGGCGGGATGAGTTCCCAGCGCGCTGCACTACCCTACATCGGCAATGAAGCCGCGCGGCGGTTCTTGCTTGGCACCTGGCAGGCGGGACGCCTCGCTCATGCCTACCTCTTTGTCGGACCGCGGCAAGTCGGTCGCCGGACGCTGGCGCTCTGGCTCGCCCGGCTTGTGAACTGTGGCCAGCCCAAGCCGCACAATCAAATGGAGTCGGTGGCGCCGCTTGGGCTGGCCAGTAGCGCGCCGACCGCTGCCGGGCCGTGCGGCCGTTGCTCCGTGTGCCGGCGGATCATGCACGGCAACTACCCCGATGTCACGGTCGTCGAGCCGGAGGTAGACGAGGATGGTGAGGTCAAGCGGGGTGTGGTGATCGAGCAGGTGCGGGAAGTCGTCGAGCGGCGAGCGCCCTTGCGGCCCTACGAGGGCCGCACCAAGGTCTTCATTATTCGCAGTGCCGATACGATGACGCCGCAGGCGGCCAACGCCTTCTTGAAGACCTTGGAGGAGCCGCCGGCCGACACGATCTTCGTGCTCACCGCTGCCGGTCAAGCGAGGCTGCTGCCCACCATCGTCTCGCGGTGCCAGGCAATGACTCTGCGGCCGGTGCCCATCCGCACCCTGGCCGCTGCTCTGGCAGCTTGGGAAGACTGGCCGGACCGCAACGCGGAAAGTGCCGAGCTATTTGCTCGACTGTCCGGGGGGTGCCCGGGCGCTGCCGTGCTCGCGACTCAGCAGCCCGACTATCTCACCGAGCGGCAGCACTGGCTCGATCAGGTGAGTGGCCTAGTCTCTGCCGACCGGCATCAGCGCCTCGCTACGGTAGCGAGTATGCGAACTCGGTCTGCTGCCGCGCCGCTCCTCGACCGGTGGCTTACCTGGTGGCGCGACCTGCTCCTGCTCCGCAGCGGCAACCGGGCAGGGATCACGCATTGGGATCAGCGTGCAATGCTCGCCAATCTCGCCGCGCGACTCCAGCCAAGCGAGATCGCTGCCTTCCTGCGCCGGATCGAGGAGACGCGCGTGCAGATCGAACGGAACGCCAATGTCCGGCTGGCCTGCGAGGTGCTCGTGCTCGATATGCCCTACGTCGAGGACGCGGCGTGACGTGCGTTCGGGCGCTGTTCGCTGCATGGTAAAATCGCTGGGACGCCACACGTCGGGCCGTTTTGTGTTGACAAAGAGTGTATTGGTCTCAGCGTGACCGACCATAACTCCCGCTCGGCTCCGGTGAACTCAGGAGGGAAGACTTGCCAAACTATGAGTATGAATGCGCCGCATGCAACCATCGCTTTGAGCGGTTGCAGCGTTTCTCCGACCCACCCGTAGATACGTGTCCGCAATGTGGCAATGCCGTTCGCCGCGTCTTGCATCCCGTCGGGATCGTCTTCAAAGGGTCAGGCTGGTATGTCACCGATAGCCGGTCGTCCAACACGCCGACCGAGAAAAGCGAGCAGACCGACACCGACGCCAAGAGTACGCCGGAGAAGACCAAAGCCAATGGCGAGGGCAAATCCGGGGCCAAGAGCGCGGCCAAGTCGGCGGCCGCCGGTGGCAGAGAGTAGCCGCCGCGCGGTGGGCGGGTCCTGGTCCTTTCCTGGCGGTCAGCCGCAGCGGCTGGCGTCCGCGTGTAGCTGCCGCTCGTCGCGGGCGGAGGGACCCGCTGTGCAGAGTGGCTCATGATGCGTGCCATCGTTCAACGTGTCACTGCGGCGTCCGTGGCGGTCGCGGGTGAGCAAGTGGGCCGTATCGGACCAGGACTGGTGCTCCTCGCAGGAGTGCGTCACGGTGACAGTTCGGCGGCCGCGAGCTGGCTCGCCGAGAAGATCGCTCATCTGCGTATCTTCGCCGACGATGACGCGCCGGGACTGCACCACCTTGACCCCCATCGGATCGTGCAGTCCCGGCGGTCAGGGGCCAGCAAGTTTAATCGGTCCATTCTCGATGTTGGCGGCAGTATCTTGCTCATCAGTCAGTTCACGGTCTATGGCGACTGCCGTAAAGGGCGCCGTCCCAACTTCACCGCAGCGGCTCCGCCGAGTGTTGCGGCACCCTTGCTGGATACGCTGGCTGAGGAGCTGCGTAACCGTGGTCTGCCGGTCGAGACGGGCGAGTTCGGAGCGATGATGCAAGTGTCGTTGACGAATGATGGCCCGGTGACGGTGCTTGTGGACACGCCGGAGCGTCTGGACGCATGACTACCGGCGCGGCACCTCTACCGCTGCGGCTGCGGGTAGTCCAAGATGGCCCAGAAGCCGCCGTCACTGTGCTCAAGCGCACCAGCCTGAGCGATCTGGAAGTTGATCCGGCGGTTGCTGCGCGGTCGGCGGCGGTCTTTGACGCGCCGGAGCTACGCAGCCTATTGTCAACTGCTGGTGCCGCTCCGGCGTCGTCGGATGAGTCGTTGTCGCCGGAGCAGTTTGTCGAGCGAGTGGTCCATGCGGTCCGCACCGCTGGCGATACCGCCCTCCGCCTGATCGCCGAGCGCCTGGACGGCGCTGTTCCCGCAGACCTGGAGACGACGCCGGACGAGATCGCCGCCGCCTACCAACAGGTAGACAAGCAGCTCGTCGCGGACCTCCGGCTGGCCGGTGATCGGATTCGACGTTTCCACGAGCACCAGCTGGCATCGCTAGAGGCACACCACCCCTCCCATCATCGTGTGGCTCTAGCGGGCCATTCTCGCCCCTCCTGGCTCGACGTTGGCGAGGGCTTGGGGCAGCTCATTCGACCGCTGGAGCGCGTCGGCCTCTATGCGCCGGCCGGTACCGCCGCCTATCCCTCCTCGGTGCTGATGGCCGCGATTCCGGCCCGCGTTGCCGGCGTGGATGAGGTGGTGCTCTGTATGCCGCCGCGGCCCGACGGTCGCCATCAGCCCGAGATGGTCGTCGCCGCTGACATTGCGGGGGTAGACCGTCTCTTCAAGATAGGCGGCGCCCAGGCCATCGCAGCGCTGGCCTACGGTACCGAGTCGGTGCCCAAGGTGGATAAGATTCTCGGTCCCGGCAATATCTTCGTGGTCTTGGCCAAAAAGCGCGTGTTCGGGGACGTTGACATAGACCAGCTCCCCGGCCCCACGGAGACTCTAGTGGTCGCCGACGACACCGCGCCGGCCGGTGAAGTGGCGGCCGATCTGCTGGCGCAGGCGGAGCACGATCCGCTCGCCAGCGCGATCCTGATTACGCCGAGCGAACGGCTCGCCGCAGCAGTGCTGCCCGTGCTGGAGGAGCAGCTTGGCCAGCTGGAGCGCGCCAAGATCGCCCGCGAGTCGCTCGAACGGCGTGGAGGCATCGTCGTTGTAGCCAGTGTAGAGCGTGCCCTGGCGCTGGCTAACGAGTACGCTCCGGAACACCTCTGTCTGCTGGTTGCCGACCCCTGGTCCTATCTACCGGCGATCAGGCATGCCGGCGGCGTCTTCCTGGGTCGTCACTCGCCGGAAGCCGCCGGAGACTATGTGGCCGGCCCCTCGCATATCATGCCCACGGGCGCCACCGCGCGTTTCTCTTCGCCGCTCTCCGTGGATGACTTCCTCAAGATAACGAGCGTGATTGCCCTCTCGGCCCGTCAGTTGGCAGAACTCGGCCCGGTGGCGGCGCGTCTGGCCCGTGCCGAAGGCTTGACGGCACACGCGGCAGCAGTCGAACGGCGCTTGCGCTGACGGTCGGCAGCCGCTCTCTGCGGCCGCTGTAGGGGCAACCCACGTGGTTGCCCTCACCTAACCCCCGGCGCCTGCACAGCGGGGGTTAGGTGAGGGGGTGGATTCCCCCGCAAGCGGGAATGACGGTGGGAGAGGGGCCGGGGTGCCCACAGGGGGCATCCAAACGGATTGGCGGTATTAGCTCGGCGCCGCGCCGTTCGTAGCGGCCCCATTCGCGCGGCCGTCCGTCGTCGTATCGGCCGCAACATCTGCCGGGACACGACGACGACGACCATTGCCCGCGGCCGCACTAGCCCGCTCGCGGACGAGGAGGAGGGGGAGGTGCCACCACAGGTTGCGCCATGCCTGCTCGACCTCGGTGCGCTCGGTAGCGGACGGTGACCGCTGGCCGTATTGAGCACGCACATACGACGCTGCGATCCGCTGCGCTGCGTTGTCGGGCACCTCAATGACACTCTTGAGCCAGCCGTTGCGCTCCTGATCGAGACTGCGCCGCATCTCGCGGGTCAGCGCATCGGCGTACTCCAGCGGCGTCTCTGCCGGGCGGCGTTTGCGCCCGAACAGCCCGCCAAGGAACACCATCCGCCGATAGAGCTGGCGCACCATCTCCCGCGATGGCATCCGTCGCTCGCGCAAGAGGCGTATGAGCCGATACAGCCCGATCACAGCCACGATCAGAATGATGGCCGGTAGCACGTTGGGCAGGCTGGGTCGCCAGGCCGTGGCGGCTGCAACGAGGTCCGCCCCGGTAACGCCGGTGTCCTCCAGACCCATCAGCATCGCCAACTCGTCCAGCTCTTCGTCCAGCAGATCGTCAATATCGCCCAGCGCAGTGGATGAGTCTGCAGCGCTTTCGGCGCGATTAATCTCTGGGCGGTAGCCCGAAGGCTCGAAGGCAATCCAGCCCAGCGCGGGGAAATAGACCTCCGGCCACGAATGGAGCTCCTCCTCCGTGACCTCATAGCGGCCCGTGTCATCATTGAACGAGCCGGCCACGAAGCCGGTGGCCATCCGTGCCGGGATACCTTGCAACCGTAAGAGGAGCACCATCGAAGAGGCGAAGTAGTCGCAGTAGCCGAGCTTGGACTCGAACAGGAAGAAGTCCACTGCATCCCAGCCTTCCGGCACGACCGGAGTGGCCAGCGTGTACTGGTAGCGACGAATGAACTGCTCGACGGAGATCACCTTGTCGTAGACGGTCGCGCGGTCGCGCGTCAGCGAGACGGAGAGTGAGCGCACGCGGTCGGGCACGTCGGGGAGCTGCAGATAGCGGTCCTTGATCCAGTTAGGGTACTCGGTGATGGCCTGCCGCAAGTCGGCCACACTTGGCTCTGGCACCAGCGACTCGACGGCATAGCGGAGTGAGGGCATGGCCGGGCGACGAGAGTAGAGTGCGGAGAAGTCGTTCACGTTAGCCTGCCCGGACGGCGCCAGCTTCTGATAGCGAATGCTCAACTCCACCGGTTCGACCGGGGCGTAAATCACCGTGCTCAACGATGGCTCGATATCGAAGACGGCTTGAACTCGCTTGCCTATGACGGTAGACGGCTCGGTGATGGGCTGTTCCGGCGTGCGGTTCAAGACAACTGCATCGCTATTGCGCCAGCCGCGACCGGTGTAGGTGTCATACGTGCTGCCGCGCCAGTAATGCGGCTCCTCGGACAAGACGGACATGACCCGTCGCTGGGTGAGATTGATCGGGCCGCTGAGGACCAGCGAGCCACGCGCGCCTTCCGCCGCAAACCGAGTCCCAGGGCTTTGTATGCCGGCAAACAGGCGGTTGGTGACGTTCTCCAACTCGATCCATTGCTCTCCGACGTAGCGCCAGAAGGCGATGGACAGCGGGTTGTTGATGACGCGCGGGCCAAGCATGGAGAGCAGGGCCAGCACAACAATGACCGCAAAGCTGGTCACAATAACGTCAAAGAGCAGCTCTCCCGGGTAGTCAACGGAGAATTTCTCCCAACGATTGCGTAGGGCATACAGGTTGATGGAGACTGCCAGCAGGAGGAGGCTGATGAGGAAAATGGCAAACGGTGCCTGCGCTTGACCCGTGTAGGAGGCGTTCGTGACGAGGGCAATTCCGGTCGGTAGCGACGCTATCACGACATCATGCAGCCGAAATAAGCCCCAGGCGCCGATGTACCCCAGACCCCACGCCAGGAGAGACATGAGCACCAGAAAGATACCGTTATCGGTGCTCGGTCTCCCGTACCAGGCTAGCTCCGACCACGTGGCGATCCGCAGGGCGAAGTCGCCGATCTCCGTAGCGACTCCCTGTAGCGAGACTACGGGTGGAGGCAGCCCTTCACGATTCTCACCGGCGCGGACCCAAGTGCCGGTGTCCGTGATAAGCGTGCCGAGGCCGCTCGGCCACTCCCGAGGGGTAGGGAAGATTTGGCCGATCACGACGTAGGCGAGCACACTACCGACCAGGGCCCCGGCCAGGAGCGCCCGCCAAGCTACCCACGCTTGTCGAGCAACGACCAAACCCATGACGATGCCGGCGAGGGCCATAGCGAAGAGGACCTGCGTTCCCTCCACCCAGCCGGCAGAGTGGATGGACCAGATGGTGCTCAACACCATCACGATGAGGAGAATGGCGGAAAACCAGCCCTCGTTGATACGCCAACCGCTTTGCGGCGGCAGCACCGTACCGCTGGCGTTCGTCCCGGCCAAAGTTCGATCAGTAGGGGCCGCTGCGGCTCGAAGCATGGTTATGCCTCCGAATCACCTCCGTCCGCCGTGTGCGGACACACCTTGTGCCATACCAGGTTCACCCCACCTGACGCCCAGCGGATTGGGCGAACCTGGCGCGGCACCGGCGCATCGGCCGGGACCTCCAGGTGATGAGGTGGCCCTGGGTTGTTGGGTTGTTCTGCACCTCACGCTTATCGTGCGGGGACTGCTCCAAACCCTCGCGCCATAGCGTCTTGCACCTGCGCGCGCCGATGCTCGGCATACTGTCCCTTGCCGACGGCCACCGTGCGGAACGGCTGTCCCTGCATCACCACGTTGGCGACAATCCCCACGGACATTAACTGGTCAGCGGTAGGCTGCGCCGGTGCCGTGCCGCCGAAAGACGCTTGGTCCAGCAGCATCACTGCCGGGGTAGAGGCGCGTTGACGTAACGACGCCAGCTCACGTAACCAGGCCGGGTCGGTGCTCGGCGTAATAATCACAACGCTCAGTCCGCGCTCCAGCGCACGGCTCACCTGCTGCAAAATTGCGCCGAGCGGCTCGCGGCCATCGGCGGTAACTGTCGCCAAGTCCTCCATGATGCGCCACAACTGACGCGCGCCCTTGTTCGGCTCCACTTCGGCCGGGCGGCTGCTCGACGCGATGAGACCAACGGCTTTGTTTTCGCGGATAGCCTGATAGGTAATCGCGCCGGCGAGCTTGACGGCGTACTCTTCGGTTGACTCCTCGCCTTCGCCGACATGGACCGCACCGTCCATGTCGAGAATGACCCAGAGGTTACCGGAAGGCTCAAGATCGAACTCCTTGACCTGCAATTGACCCCGCCGGGCAGTGGAGAGCCAGTGGATGCGGCTAAGGCCGTCGCCAGGAGCAAAGTCGCGGATGCCGGCTGCGTCGGTCGTCACGTGGTACGTCTTGAGGCTGGAACGCGAACTGCCGCCCACGGTGCCATACGGCAGTGGAATGCCCGGCCCCTCCATAATCGGCGGATACACGATAAAGCTGTTGATCTGGTAGTAGACGATGGCCCCGCGGAAGATACCAAAGGGGTCGCCGGTCAAGATGCGTACCGGCCCGAGGGTATACAAACCGCGCCGGCGACAGACAGTACGAGCATGGAACTGCCGCTCTTCTCCCGGCCCGATGCTCTCCACGACCCCGGGCTGGAAGTCCGGGATCGTCGAGTCGTCGCGGACCTCGACCCACAGCGCCGGGAGCCGGCCTTCATTGGCGATGACGAAATCCTCTTCGATCAGATCACCAACGACGGCCCACTTGGTACGCAGGCGGCGTTGAACCGTGATGTTTTGGGCGAGGCTACGGGTCCAAAAGAAGGTGATCGCCAGGAGGCCGAGCGTGCTATAGAACAGGTAATAAATGATGGAGATTCCGGCCACGAGCGAGAGCACCAGCAAGACCATTGCGAGCAGGGGCACCAGCGGGCGCTGCAAGCGAATCTCGGCCGTGGCCAGCGGCGCGCTGGTATCCGCGACTTCCGGGTGAGGGCCAAGCGCTTCTACCGGGGTCTTGGAGTTGTCGGGAGCGCCAGTCACGGCAACCATAGGCAGTCCTTCAGTATACAGGAGGGCCGTCAGAGCGCCCGGTGGTATCTGTTAACGTCGGGTTAAATGGCTGAAGAGGCCTCTAGCCGCGGCGGCAAGGTGGCGCGGCCCGCCAGCGTCATTCCGGCGCCGGCCGGCGATCAGCGCGCCTAGATGGCGGCATTACGGCAACTTGGTAGTACAATCGTCCTGAGCGCGGTGAGCAACAGGTCCTAGCCTGCCGTTGGTCGCGGATGATGGTTGCGGATGATGAACGCGACGAGTCGCAGAGGCTATTTGGCCGGTACCGCCAGCATGCTCGGTGGTCTCCTGGCTGCCGCTTGCGAGCTATGGGGCCGGCCGGTGCCGAGCCGGAGTCGGGTCAGTCCTCAGCCCGAGCAACCCGCTAGGCGCAAGGCATCGCTTACACTCACGGTCCTGGTCCGGCAAGATTGGCATAGTAACCACAAAGCGATCCTTCAAGACCTCAGTACACAGTTCACGCAGCAGCAGCCACACTTGCATATCGAATGGGAGGGACGGCATTGGCAGCCTCCCAGGGACTGGAGCAGGAAGTTCCTCGCTGACTTGGCCGCTGGTGGCCGGTTGGGAAGTGTCGTCAGGGCTGAGGCCGCGGCTGCCGCGCCGCTGGCTGTGGCCGGTGCCATCCTTAGCTTGAATCACTTCGTCATTCGTGACCGATATGATCTCGCCGACTACTGGCCCGGCGCGGTGGAGGCGCTACGGTGGCAGCAGGACCTTTACGGTCTGCAAACGGAAGTGGCCCCCATCCTCTTGCGCTACAACCAGGCCTTGCTAGACCAGGTCGGGTTGACAGCACCCACATCGGCTTGGACGTGGGCGCGTCTCCTCAATGCGGCCCAGCGACTGACAAGCCGGCAGCCAGTGTACTCGACATTTGGCTTTGCACTCGAGGTGCAGCCTCCCGTTCAAGGCAGGGCCACTGAAGAAGTGCTTCCACTGCTGATCCTGCCTTGGATCTGGGGCAACGGGGGCCGGATGGTACGTGCGGACTTCGGCGAAAGCCAAGTAGATCGGCCCGAAGCGCAAGCGGCAGTGCAATGGCTGGCCGATCTCGCTCTGGCGCACAAGGTCTCACCGAGCGCTGAGGACCTGAAGCAGGCGGGCGTGCATGGCCCCTTGGACCTGTTCGGGGAAGCGCAGCAGCTGGCGATGTTATACGGATCGTGGCACAGGAGGCCCTCCGGCCAATCCGCTCAGAGGCGCTTCGCGGTTGCCGAGCCACCGCGTGGACCGCAGCGGTCCGCCACGTACCTGCTGGGACGGGAGGGGCTGTTTGTAGCGCGGGACGCCGCTGATGTAGATGGCGCCTGGGCCTTCCTAAACTGGTGGACGAGCCGGGACACCCAGCGGCAGTATCTCACCAGCGACACTGGGAAGGTGCGATCAAGCGTGCCGACGCGGCGCGCACTCGCCAGAGAGTTTCCTGACCGTTATGGAGCCTCGGCGCTCGCCGCGCTGGAGTATGCTCAGGCGGTCCCGCTGCACCCGGCATGGATCGAGCTGATGCGAGCGTTTGGTGAGGGGCTTATGCCGATCTGGGAGGGCAAGCAGTCCGCTGCAGACGCCACGGCCAGCGTAGCGAAACGACAGAATACGATCCTGGCGGAATGGCGGCAGCGATGTGGAGGGGTACCACAGCGGGCCTTGGCGTGCGCTCGTGCCGGAGGCTAGTGTCCTGTCTCTGAGGTTCGTTGTAATGAGTCCGGCACCTGTGAGCATGTGATTAGTCACGTCTACAAGTGATAGAAGGATACGGTACCTGCTAGTGTTGTCGGGTGAGCATAAATGATGGAGCTCCGGCAACCATGACGAGATTGAGCCGCCGCACCTATCTGGCTGGTGTAGCTGCCGGCCTAGGCGGCGTACTCGCCGCAGCCTGTGACCTGGCAGAAGCGCCCCGGCCCGATGCCGATTCGCCGCTCCCCCGCCCGGACGCCGGCCCCCCGACGCCTCGCCCGGGACCGACCGCCATCCGCGTGCTCTACGGGCAGTGGTCCGGGCCGCTGATAACCGAATTCGACATGACGCACTATACGCCTGACTGGAAAGTAGTTGCCCCCCAGCAGGAGCTTTACCGCACGACCGCGTTCACCGCGTTCCAGGACCGCTACTCCGACAGCCACCTCACGTTCGACACCCATCACGATCCGTTGCCGATCTTGCAAGGCGCGCACGCCGCCGGCAAGGCACCCGATATTTTCGTCATGGATGACCGGCGCGGCCGGGAGGTCGTTCACCACGGCATGGCCTAACGGCTGGAAGGCCGGCTGCGCCAGTGGGGGGATCGCGCCGATTTCGTGCGCCCGGCCCTGGCGGCCGGCCAGTATGATCGCCAGCAGTGGGGCCTGCCGCTCTTTACGCAGGTCTATGCGCTCTACTACAACCAGACGCTGCTCCGCGCCTTGGGCATCTTGCGGCTGCCGACCACCTGGGAAGACCTGCTGACTGCTGCCGCACAGTCTGCCAAGGTGGAAGGCCACCGCGTCGTGCGCCAGGGCGTGAACGGCCACGAATCACAATGGTTCTGGTGGTTGCTGCAGAGCACCGGCGCCACACTGTACCGGGATGGCAAGGCCGAATTCGGTGTTGAAGCGGAGGAGGTCCTGTCGTTCTTGCGGCAGCTGTACCGTGCGGGGCTGCCGGAAGGCGTGGAGCCGCCGCAGGCGCGTGTGCTATCCGGTGGAATGGAGCCTTACCCCTACAACAGACTCCTCTGGGAGCGCGGAGCGGTAGGGCATGCTTGGGTACCGGCACTGCCGCTGGTGACTTACGAGGAGAGAAGGCAGCGCCGCTCGAAAGTGTTGCAACGTATTGATCCTGAACCTCCCCCACCAGGCCCCACCCTCTCCCCGGAAGAGATTGCCACCGTCCAGGCCTGGCGTGCCCAGCTGCCCGCACCGGACGACTTCGTGGTTGGGGTGCCGCCGGTGCCGGGCAAGCGGTATGCGTTGCCGGGCAGCCATAAGGCCGCCCCCTTGGTCCATACGCACTCGGCTGTCCTGCACCTCAGCGCGCAGTCCGAGCACCCGGATCCGGCGTGGGAGTTGCTCACGCTGCTCCTCGAACCCGACACGCTCTATGAGTACACCAACATCCGCGAAGCCATTCCGCCGCGCCAGTCCATCTTCGGTCGGGGTTACTTGGACAATCCCAAAACCCAGCAGGTCATTGACTTGTGGCTGCGCTACGGCCGGCCGCCGTTCGATCCCCCGCTCTACTCCAGGGTGAGCTATTGGACTCATCACACCTTCTGGGAAACGGTGATCCGGCGAAAGAATCTTCGCGAAGCGCTGGATAAACTTGTCGAGAAGCTCGACGAGTTCGCCGCAAAAGCGGACCCGCCCTACACGGGAACGACACGTACCTAATGCCCAACCGCCTGCGGTGTTTCCTATGCAGAGGGCCGGTGCCTACGGATCGGCGCGTTGGTCCAGGTAGTCCTGGTGTGCTCGCGCGAGCGCACCGGACCGCATGTCTTGCAGTGCGGTCCGCGTCCGGGCGGAGAGTGCTTGCGACTGTTGCAGATTTGCGAGCGAGCCTTGGAACTGCGGCATCACGTAGCGGGCCACCAGTTCATAGCTGTGCAGCATCTGCTCTCGCGTGGACCACTCGGTGGTTTGGATGAGCAGGCCGCCGTAGCCCCCACTAGCCTCGTCCAGGCGCTTGATCGCAGCGACGAGATCATCGGGAGTGCCCACGCACCAGGCGCCGCGCTCCACCATCGTGTCAATGATCTTGTCCGCCGGGCCGTCAATCACCGGGTCGTGGCCGAGCGTCTGCTCGAAGTATTCGCGCTGGTACCGCCCGGCACCGGCTCGCGCCTGCTCCACAGCCTCCCGGCGGCTCTCGGCCAGATGCACGTGCAGCACGAGCCGCCACTCGTCACGGCGCATGGTCTTCCCATGTTCCGCGGCCGTCGCCTCGGCGACGTCCCAGAATTCGCTCAACTTGGTGGTGAAAGCGCCACCTCTGATGATCGTCACCGAGAGCACGGCGCAGCCATGCTTGCCGGCGAGTACCATGCCCGAAGGTGACTGGGCGGCAGCGACCGCGATGGGAAAGTGCGGCTGCGTGTATGGTCGCAGGTGCAGCAGCGCATCCCGGAGCGTGAACCACTCGCTCTCGTAGGTAATCGGCCCGGTCGTCCTGAGCAGGCGCATGATGATCCCCAGCGCTTCATCCATCCGGCGGCGCTGCGTGAGCGGATTAATGCCCAGCATCCGGGCATCGGTGACCAGCGCCCCTGGGCCAACGCCCATCATCACTCGACCGCGTGTGAGATGGTCCAAGAGCACCATGCGGTTCGCGGCCATCAGCGGGTGGTGGTAGGGCAGGCTCAGGACGCCTGTGCCCAGCTTGATGTGCCGCGTGCGCTCGGCGGCCGTCGCGATGAACACCTCGGGCGAGGAGATAGTCTCCCAACCGGCACTATGGTGCTCGCCAACCCAGGCTTCATCGAACCCGAGGTAGTCGAGCCACTGGATAAGCTCCAGGTCGCGCTCAAGGGCTAGGGTCGGGTTTTCCCCCAGCCAGTGGAACGGTCCAAGGAAGATCCCGAACTTCATCCGCGTTGGCAACGCCATCGCCTTGTGCCTCCTCGCTAGGCCGGACCGGAGTCGTGGCCGCGCGATTACTGTCCGGGTCGCCCGGCTGCGTTCGCGCAGACGCGGCAAGAGCACTTCAAAGCACGACGAACAGCGCCGCCCTGCGGCCTGCGAGTACCGATGCGGCGTATTAACCTTCGTGCCAGCCCACTATAGCGTGGCAGCCGCTCTGCCGTGCAACTTCGGTCGGCCTGACAGGCAGGTTAGTAGCCAGGGCCGGCCGGGTGTTGCCCCGCCGTTGCGCTTGGTCTACACTCGGCGGCAGGACGTGCCGCCGGCCCAACCGGCGACTGATCTGCCGTAGAGTATGGTCTTACTATGGTGCAAATTCGCCGCGCCGACGTTCGTGACCAGCCGGCAATCGTCCGTTTGTGGAGCGAGCTGGCCACGCACCGGCGCTCGCTGGAGCGCGTGTGGCCCCGGCGCTGGGCAATAACCGAGCCGTTCGAGCGCACCTACGCTCGGTTGCTGGCGCCGGTGTGGGATGATCCGCAGCAGGTGATCTTCATTGCCGAAGAGGGGGCGCAGCCCGTCGGGTTCGTGCGTGTCGCGCTCGTGGAGCCGGACCCCAGCCCGGCGCACATCGAGCCGCTCGCCGTCACTGCTTCGCATCGCGGCCGGGGCGTGGGGCGGGCGCTGATGCAGGCCGCGCTGACATGGTGTGTAGAGCGCGAAGCGGATGAGGTCTCGCTGGAGGTTCTCGCAGCCAACACCGGTGCAGTGCGGTTCTTCGAGCGGTTGAGCTTCAACCCGGTATTGAGCGCCTACTTCCGGCCCGCTTCCGCCGCCACCGGGGCAGAGGGGCAAGCGCCGGTGGCAGCGCCGCGGCCGGCTCAGGGCACGATCCGCCGGGCCGGGGCTGCGGACGCGGCGGCCGTCGTCCGTATGTGGGACGCCGTGCGTGGGTTCCATCGCGATCTGGAGCCGCACTGGCCGCGGCGATGGGCCACCCCCCCGCCGGACATCCTGAGCCGGCTTATCCAAGAGCTGCAAGCGTACTGGAGTGACCACCGCAAGGCGATCTTCGTCTGTGATACCGGCCAGGAATTGGCGGGGTTTGTCCGCATCGCGCTCATGGACTCGTGGCTGTGCCCGGGGCAAGTCCAATCGCTCTACATCCGGGACGATCACCGTGGCCAGGGTCTTGGTCAGGTCTTGATGGCCCAAGCGTTGGCATGGTGCGCCGCGCACGGGGCCGCCGAGGTCGGCTTGCACGTCAGCGCGTCGAACGCCGGCGCCGCCCGCTTCTATGCGCGGCTCGGCTTTCGGCCCCTCCTCAGCACCTACTTCCGTGCCTTGCCAGCTGCCGGGAGTGGGGACGGCGAGTCAACCGCCTAACATGTAGCGGGTGGCGCTCGGACCCTGGCGCTAGGGCGCCTCAGCCGCGTATCGGACTGGCGCGGCCATGCATCGGCTGCGGGCGATCAGTGAAGACTTGGCGCACCCGCGCTACGATCTTGGTCGCCCAAGCCGATAGTCTGGTGCGCCAGTTTGCCCTCGGAAGCGAGCGACAGGGCGTGGCGGCCGTGGCGTGGCAGGCAGCGTTGGGGGCGGCAACGGGTCGCGGTGCTCCCATTGTCGGCTGTGGAGTGACCGTCGGCACGGCAACCGCCTCCGCGGCCTCCTTGGTGGTCTCCGTAGGATTTGGTGTCTTGCTGGGCACTGGCTGCTGCACGGGCGCTGATGAGGTCGCCGTAGCTGCCAAGGACGGGTTTGGGGCTGTTGTCGGCGTGACCGCAGCCGTGAGTGTCCCCGCTTCGGCTGCCTGGTAGATAGCCCGATAGACATCGCGCATCGCGGCGACGGCGCTATTACGATCGGTGAACCCGGTTGCCATGAGCACGACCGCGATGGGGCCGGTTGGCCCGGTGACGAGACCGGCATCGTGCAGCAGCCGCGGTAGATCCCCCGTCTTGTGGGCGATACGACCGGCTTGCTGCAATTCGGGTGGTACACGGTCGTTGATGCGCTGCTGGGCCAGCAAGTGACGCATGGTGGCCGCGTCGTCGGGATGCAGCAGCCGCGGGTCCGCCGGTTCCCCGGCGATGAGACGCAGCAGGCGCTGCATGTCCGCAGCGGTCGTCGTGGGCTGGCTGGCCATCGAGGTAGCGTGCAGTCCGAGCCGCGCGACGGTGTGCTGGGAGCGTATCCAGCCGATGCGCTGACCGATGAGCACGGCTGCGGTGTTGCTGCTTACCGTAATCATCGTCTCTAGCGCCGCGGCGGCGGCCATCGTCTCGCCAGGCCGCAGGGTGCTCGGTAGCGGCTGGAGCAAAGACAGCGCCGCGGGAGTCATGACCAGCCGCTCGCCGAGATCGAGCTCGCCAGCCCGGTGCAGACGGAGCGCTTCCACCAACAAGACGAGCTTGAACAGGCTCGCCGCGAGCACGGGGCGGTTGGCATTCAGCGCAATCGCTCCATCGGGTGCGCCGGGCACGCCCACGGAGACCGACCATTGTCCACCGGCGACGGTCAGCCGCTCCTGGATCGCCGAGCGCAGCGCGCTCACGCCGCTCACCGTGGGAGGGTTCTCGGCAGCCTGGTTGTCTGCCCATCCGGGCTGGGCCGGGGTCACGAGCAGCATGGTGGCAAGTAGTAACGCGGCAATGACTTGCCGGCGACGGCGAGGGCACGGCGGGCGGGCGCTCGGATCCGCGCCCGGTGCCAGGATGAGTCTGCATTGTCCCGCTCCGCGGACGGGCGCTACTGACCGCCAGGTCGGCACCACCTTGCTATCCATCGGATCGTGTCGACCTGGCGTGTCACCCCGACCGACTCGCAACTGAGTCGCTTGCTGGGGGGAGTGTACGCGAGTGGGGACGGCGGCGGCTTGCTGCGGCCGCGGCGCTAGCCGGTTGCGGTGGTCCGCTCCAGTTGGGACAACCGCACAAGACCACCAACCAGGGCTGCTGGGGGCGTGAGCACGATGCCGAGGACGCCCAAGAGGTCAAGCCGGTTATTGAAGAGCACCGCGCCGAGTATGGTCAAGGTCGTCATCACGACGCCGACACCGAGAGCGTTCGTTAGCTCGGCGCGTGGCGACCTGCGAGCCGCCACGTAACCGCCGAGGGCCGTCGCCGCAAGGCCCAGGATAAATAGAAGTGCCCTAAAGCCCGCCGACTGGCCGGTGCTTTGCACGCTGGCAGGATCAGAGCTTGCCGCGACTGCGAGCAGACTGACGAGAATCCCCGCGGCAATGGACACGCCGAAGTCTGTCAAGCAACCATAGACAATTGCCCGGCGGTTGAGGCGCAAGGTGCTGAATCTTGATGACATGCCTGTCTCCCGGTGCGTGGCAGCGAGCCGGTCCGGTGCGCTGTTCCTTGTGTACTGCTGCGCTAGGAGCTGGGAACCCGGCAAGTTACGAGCGTTGCGCCACCGGCTCGCGCAACATGCTAGGCAGTATAGCTCGCTACGGCCGCCGGCCGCCGGAATGGGGTTGGCTGGAGGGGTGGGTGACGCGAGCGGTAGCGAGGCGGGCGGCGTTGACTACGACGGCTACCGAGCCGACGTTGTGGATGAGCGCTCCTGCTGCCGGCCCCACAAAGCTCAGAGCGGCGGCGGCGAGGGCGGCGACATTCCATACCAGCGCGAGAACGAGGTTCTGGCGAATGGTAGCGAGCGTGTGGCGACTGAGTTTGAGGGCCGACGCTATCTGGCTGAGGTCCTCGGTAAGCAGGGCCACGTCGGAGACCTCCAGCGCGACATCGGTGCCGCCCACGCCGACGGCAATGGCCACGTCGGCCGTCGCCAGCGCCGGCGCATCGTTGACGCCATCGCCGATCATCGCGACCACCTCACCGCGCGCTTGGAGCGACTTGATCGCCGTCACCTTGTCCTCGGGTAAGAGGCCGGCCCGCACGTCCTCCGGCGGGATGCCGACTTGCCGGGCGAGCGCCTGGGCCGCTGCGGATGAGTCTCCGGTCAGCAGCATGACCGTGCTGATGCCGGCGTCGCGGAGGGTGGCGATCATGGCTGCTGCTTCATCGCGCGGCGTGTCTGCCACGGCCAGCGCACCGGCCAACTGGCCGTCAATGCCGATGCCCAACACCGTCTGTCCCTGCTCCACGTGCTCGGACCAGGCTGCTTCGTCAGCAGCGGTGCCGGTGATACCGAGGTCGGCGAGCCAAGCCAGTGAGCCGACGACCACGCGCTGCCCTTCAACCGTAGCCGCCGCGCCGCGCCCCGGTATGGCCCGGAACGAATCGGGGTCGGCGCTCAACTGATCTTCCGCGCCAACAGTGCCGGCCGCCGCGAGATGACGCGCTGAGTCTGCACCACCTTGAACGGCATTGGAGTGTGCAGACTCAGCGGTCAGAATAGCGCGTGCCAACGGGTGCTCGGAGCGCCGCTCGACAGCGGCGGCCAGCGCCAGCAGCTCACCCTCAGCATGCCCGCCGCTCGGAATGGTGCCTACCACCGTAGGCCGACCGCGGGTGAGGGTGCCGGTCTTGTCGAAGGCAACGGCGGTGACATGGCCCGCGGCCTCCAGCCTGGCTCCGCTCTTGATAAGCAGACCGTGCCGGGCGGCGTTGACCACACCGGCGATCACAGCGGTCGGCGTGGCCAGCACCAGCGCACAGGGGCACGCGACCACCAGCACCGTGACCGCCGGTAGCCAGTCGCGGGTAATCAGCAAGACGCCGGCCGCCAGAGCCAGCACCAGCGGGGTGAAGAACTTCGCGTAGTAGTCGGCCCGCCGGACGACTGGCGCCCGCTCCTCTTCGGCGGCGGCGACGAGCTGCCGGATGCGGCCGATGGCGGTAGCTGCGCCGACGCGGGTTGTGCGTACCTCCAACGCGCCTTGGTGGGCGAGGCTGCCGGCCAGCACTTCGTCGCCGGGACCGCGAGGCCGGGGTACCGGCTCTCCGGTCAGGGCCGCCTGGTCAACCGCCGCGTGACCAACCACGACCTCCCCATCTATCGGGATGCGCTCGCCGGGGCGGATAATGATGATGTCGTCCCGCCGGAGCGCCGACAGCGGAACCTCTTCTTCGGCATCCTGGCCCGCCCCGCTCTTGCGCTGCGCCGTTGCCGGGAGCAGCGCGCCGAGGCCGGCCAGCGCCAGCTCGGCGCGCTCGGCCGTGAAGTCTTCGAGCACCTTGCCGAAGAGCATCATGAAGGCCACCAGTCCGGCCGCGAGATAATCGCCCAGGATCACGGCGGCGACGATGGCGATGGTCACTAGCTCATCCACGTTCAACTCCCGTGCCAGCAGGCCGCGCACGGCGCCAACGGCGATCTTTGCCCCGCCGATGGCGGTGCCGGCCAGGCCGAGCGCCGGCGCCAGCCACTCCGGCCCGCTGCCCGCCAGGCTCGTCAACCAGGAGGCGGTGATGAGCAGGAGCGTTGCGGCGGCGGCGATGAAGTCTAGGCTACTCCAGACTGCCCGGTACGGGTCCAGCTTGCTAATCCAGCCGGAGAACCCCTCCGATGTAGCGCCGGTACCTACTTGAGCCGTCATATTTCTATCCCCCCAGGGGGTATATCCGCTGAGATGATAGTACCGCACGATCCGTTAGGTTGCAACAGCCAGCACGGAGGGCGGTCATGTGGCGAGCACATTGGGAGGCCGACGATGTTTTCTGGCCGGCGCTCGTTGTCTATACTGTCATAGTGCTGGCTTGTAAGGCTGGCGCGAGGCATGGCCTTTGCGGAAGTTGCCCGTGTCTCTTGGTGGGTGGCAGTGTGGGGAGGGGCGAATGGCTGAGTTGGGTAGTGAGCGGAAGAAGAGGATCGCCGTCGCGCTCAAGCAACGTGGAGCAATCCAGGCGTGTCCACGTTGTAGTAACAAGGGCTTCGTTCTGGCCGATGGTTACTTCAACCAACCCCTGTAAACTGAGCCGGCGGGCCTGACTATTGGTGGATCAAGTGTCCCCAGTATAATAGTCGTCTGCGATAACTGTGGATATATGTCACAACATGCGCTAGGTATCCTGGGCTTGCTCGATAATGGGGAAGCATCGGGAGAGGCGCAGTGACCGGGTCAATACCTCCATCTGAATCTCCACTGGAGCGAGATGATCCTCATCCAGCGGTTACCCCTGATGTAGGAGACCCGCAGGAGAGGCGCAGTGAAGATGCGCCTCTCGATATTGAGGACATGCTCCAAGACTCCCTCACGCTTAAGCCGAATCTGCGACAGGAGATAGTGCTCGTAACGAGAGATAGAGTGCAGCTTTGTGTTAGTCGGTTCACCAGCGAGTATGGCAGATTTCAAGACGCCAAGGATAGTTGGAAGTCACCTCTTGGCATCCTAGTAACGCTAGCGCCGATGCTCATTACCATCACATTTCTCGATGCTCCGCCGTTTGGAGTGGAGTTCTGGAAAGGTATCTACTGGGCTGCCTCAGTAGTCGTGGCCGGTTGGCTTGTTCGCACCTTATGGTCACGCTATAGGGCACGGCGCGGTCCGGATACTGATGATTTGGTCCGGGCGATTACCCAGCCGGAGGACAGGTAGAACGCCAGGAACGCGGTACTGCGAATGCTTTATGAGGAACGAGGTATTCCGGAGTAGTGAATCCGTCTAAGGCTACGCTCAAGCATCCACACGAGCACATCGGCTCGCCGGAGCAGACCCGCGCCCTGCTCAACCGGCTGGCGCGACTGGAGGGCCACGTCGGCGGGGTGCGGCGGATGATTGCCGATGGTCGCAACTGCTCCGATGTCCTGATCCAGCTTGCAGCGGTGCGGGCGGGAGTGGATAAGGTAGCCCGCCTCGTGCTGGAGGACCACATTGCTCATTGCTTGCGCGAGGCAGCGAGCAACGGTACCTCGGACGAAGAATGGGACCGGCTGAAGGAAGCGCTCGACCGCTACATCTCGTAGCGTGAGGACGACGCCGGACGCGCGCCAACAACACCCACCGCAGGTGAACCTTACTATGGTAGCGGCCGAACCGCCACCGGTGCTCATCGTGTCGGGTGCGCCGGCCACAGGCAAGACGACGCTCGGCAAGCAGATCGCCAGCGAGTTTGCGCTGCCGTTCCTGAGCAGAGACGGGATCAAGGAGTCGCTCTACGACACCATCGGCGCGGGTGATCGCGATCGGTCTCGGCAGCTTGGCGTGGCCAGCATTCAGCTGCTGTTCTATTTCCTCGAACGTCTCTTGGCAGCGGGTCAGGGCCTGGTGGTCGAGAGCAACTTCTACGACCGGTACGATACGCCACGCTTCGAGGCGCTGCTTGCGCGGTACGCAGCCCGAGTGGTGCAGATCCACTGCACCGCCGAGGCTCCTGTCATCATCGCCCGCTATCGGCAGCGGGCCTCCACGAGCGAACGGCATCCGGGGCACCTCGGTACGGCGGTCCTCCCGGAATTGCGGGCTGGGTTGCGCGAGGCAGCCTGGCGGCCGCTGCGGCTCGCTGCGCCGTGCGTCACTGTGAACACCACCGACTTTGCTACCCTCGACTATGCGGGGCTGTGCGTCGGAGTCAGGCGCTACCTAGGCGCCGCGGGGTAGGTAGGGGCGCGATTCATCGCGTCCAGAAACGCCAGTGAATAGCATGGGCGCCATGATGAAAGTTGACAACTTGATTAGGTAGTGTGTTGGCCCCCACCCGCACCCTCCCCCTGCCGCAGCGGGGGGGCCACAGGGGGGCTAGGGTGAGGCCCGTTCCCCTTCCCTGGAGGGAGGGGGCCGGGGGGTAGGTCAGTGGACACGGCTGCTCAAGAGAACCCGAAGATGTCGGATGATGCCATCATCGTGCGGGGCGCGCGCGAGCACAACCTGCAAAGCATTGACGTGGACTTGCCGCGCAATCGGCTCATTGTGTTCACTGGTCTCTCCGGTTCCGGTAAGTCCAGCCTCGCTTTCGACACCATCTTTGCCGAAGGACAACGGCGCTATGTCGAGTCGTTGTCGGCCTACGCGCGGCAGTTTATTGGTCAGCTGGAGAAGCCCGACGTTGACCACATCGAGGGTCTGTCGCCCGCTATCGCCATTGGCCAAAAGGGCATCAGCCGGAATCCCCGCTCCACCGTCGGTACGGTGACGGAGATCTACGACTACTTACGCCTGCTCTTCGCGCGGGTAGGGACGCCCCACTGCCCCAGCTGCGGCCGCGTCGTCACCCGCCAGACGGTCCAGCAGATGGTGGATGCCGTGCTGGCACTGCCGGAGGGCACCCGTTTCCTGCTCTTGGCCCCGGTGGTGCGCGACCAACGCGGTGAGCACCGGCAGGTCCTCGATGACGCTCGCCGCAGCGGCTATGCCCGGGTGCGGATTGACGGCACGGTGTATCGGCTGGACGAGGCGCTGCCCTCCCTGGCCAAGTCCAAGCGCCACACGCTTGAGGTCGTCGTGGATCGCCTGGTAGTCCGGGGCAACCAAGGGTCCCGTCTGGCCGATTCGCTCGAAACGGCGCTTGAGCTTGGCAGTGGGGTTGTCATCGTCGCTCCGGTCACCGCTGAGGGAACGGCCGACGAGTTGCTCTTTTCGGAGCACTTTGCCTGCGTCCACTGCCGCATCTCGCTCGATGAGATCGAGCCACGGACCTTTTCGTTCAATAGTCCGCATGGCGCCTGTCCGGACTGCACCGGCCTCGGCACCACGCAGGAGGTTGATCCCGAGCTCCTCGTTCCCAATCCCGGCTTGTCGCTCAACGATGGCGCCATTGCGACGTCGCTGGTCTTCCGCGGGTATCTGCCCGCCCTCGCCGCTCACTGCGGCTTCTCACTCGATGCGCCCGTTTCTGCGTTGGACGACGCGCAACGCCAAGTCCTGTTCTACGGCGCCGGGAAGGAGCGTATTCCGGTCCAAGCCGTCTACCGCAACGGCAGGACTGGTCGGACGTATCGTGTGCGGTTCCCCGGCATTGTGCGCGAGCTGGAGCGCCGTTATCGGGATACCGAGTCCGAGCAGGTTCAGGGCGAAATCGAGCGGTTCATGTTCAGTCGTCCTTGTCCGACCTGTCGGGGCGCGCGGCTCAAGTCGGTAGCTCTGGCGGTGACTGTAGGGAGCCAATCCATTGCCGAGGTGACGGCCTTGATGGTCCGGGATATCCGGCCGTTCCTGGCCGGCCTGGAGCTGCGGGGACCACAGGCGCTTATTGCCCAGCCGATTTTGCGCGAGCTACAGGCGCGCCTGGACTTTCTCGCCAACGTGGGGCTTGGCTATCTGACCTTGGATCGCGCGGCGGCCTCCCTTTCCGGCGGTGAGGCGCAGCGCATCCGGCTGGCGACGCAGATCGGCTCCCAGCTGAAGGGAGTCATCTATGTGCTGGATGAGCCGAGCATCGGCCTCCATGCCCGCGATCAGCAGCGCCTCGTCACCACGTTGCTTGCGCTGCGCGACCTGGGCAACACGGTGCTCGTGGTAGAGCACGATGAAGCAACTATGCGTGCGGCCGACTATCTGGTGGACATCGGCCCCGGCGCCGGCGAGCAAGGCGGCGAGATTGTGGCTACGGGGCCGCTCCCGGCCATCGTCGCGTCTACGCGGTCGGTCACGGGCGCGTTTCTGGCCGGTCGGCGGCGCATCTCGCCGCCGGCGCAGCGCCGACAGCCGACGGACGCCGCGCTCATTATTCGCGGTGCCCGGCAGCACAATCTGAAAGATATTGACGTGCGTATTCCGCTGGGCTGCTTGGTGGTCGTGGCCGGCGTGTCCGGGTCCGGCAAGAGCACGCTCGTCAACGACGTGCTCTACCGCGCGCTGGCCCAACGGCTGCACCGAGCGCACGCTCGCCCCGGTAGCCATGAGACCATCGAGGGCGTGGAGCACCTGGACAAGGTCATCAGCATAGATCAGGCCCCTATCGGGCGGACGCCGCGGTCCAACCCGGCGACGTACACCGGTTTGTTTACGCCGATACGGGAGCTGTTCGCCGCGACGCGCGAGGCCCGCATCCGTGGCTACAAGCCGGGCCGGTTCTCCTTCAACGTGAAGGGCGGCCGCTGTGAGGCTTGCCAGGGCCAAGGCACCATTAAGATCGAGATGCAGTTCCTTCCCGACGTGTACGTGCCTTGCGAGGTGTGTCAGGGGTCGCGCTATAACCGCGAAGCGCTGGAGATTCTCTACCGCGGCAAGACCATCGCGGCAGTCCTGGACCTGACCGTTGCCGAGGCGCTGGACTTTTTCGCCAACGTGCCGCGCATCCGTAAGCGCCTCGAAACCTTGCGCGACGTTGGGATGGGCTACATTCGCCTTGGCCAGGCCGCGACGACGCTCTCCGGTGGCGAAGCGCAGCGCGTCAAGCTCGCCACCGAGTTGAGCCGGCGAGCGACCGGCAAGACACTCTATATTCTCGACGAGCCGACCACCGGCCTGCACTTCGCCGACATCGAGCGCCTGCTCGATGTGCTCCAGCGCCTCGTTGACGCCGGCAATACGGTACTCGTGATTGAGCACCATCTCGACGTGCTCAAGAGCGCCGATTGGATCATTGACTTGGGGCCGGAGGGCGGCGACGCTGGTGGCGAAGTGGTCGCTGCCGGGCCGCCGGACGTGATTGCCGGCACGACAACCTCGCATACGGGAGCATTCCTCTGCCCGTCATTCCCGCGCAAGCGGGAATCCATGTCCCCCTGTGGAGCGGGGGGACCATAGGGGGGCCAGGTGCAGCAACTGACCTATCGGCACTGCGTCGCGTATAATCCCTAGACGTGGCAAGCTCAGTTGGAGTGCCTCTTGCCGCCGGCCAGTGATGACTATGCAACGAACGGAACCGCTCGCAGGCACGATTGAGGCCCATGACACGCGCTGGGGTGAGAGCGAAGGCGTCGGCCATCTGCTCACCCGCCGCAAGATGTGGATCGGCGGCTTGGCCGTCTTTGCGGGAGTGGGCTACCTCGTCAGTACGGCGTTGAGCGGCAGTACCGTCTACTATCTGACCGTGGCCGAGTTGCACGCGCTGCCGGCGAGCCGGCGCGGTGAGCCGGTGCGGGTCGCCGGGCACGTGGCCCCGGGGACCATTGTTCGTCCTGGCGGCGGCGGGCCGATCCGCTTTGCGATTACCGATCAGCCTGCGGGCGAGCCGGTAGGAGCGCAGCATGCTGCACCCCTACGGGTCGTCTACGAGGGGCTGGTCCCCGACGTGTTCAACGACAACATCGAGGTCGTCGTTCAGGGACAGTATACGGGCGAGCAGTTCGAGGCGACGATGCTGCTTGCCAAGTGTCCATCGAAGTTCGAAGCCTCCACTACCGCGCAGTGATGAAAAGCGAAAGCCGCTCCCCGGCCGATGACCGGCTGCCGCTAGGAGGGGCACAGCATGCTGTGCCCGTACATCGGCGATGCATACGAGCGATCTAGGCCAAATTGCCTTGCTGCTTGCCTTCCCCATCGCTCTCTTCGGCGCAGCGGCGTCCATAGTCGGCGCGCGGCGCGCGATCCCGTCCTTGGTGGAGAGTGGCCGGCGGTCGGTGCTGGTGGTCGCGGCGCTGGTGCTGATTGCCGTGGTCATGTTGCTGGCGGCGTTTGCCGGCCACGACTTTGGCGTGCGCTATGTCGCCGAGCAGTCCAGCCGCGAGATGCCGCTGCGCCTGATCTTGGCCGCCTTCTACGGCGGTCAGGCGGGATCGCTCCTCTACTGGCTGCTCGTCCTCTGCCTGCTGGCCGTGCTCGCCATCCGGCGCCATTCGCAAGCGCACCCGGCGCTCCTGCCCTACGTGGCTGCAACGCTGCTGGTGATTGAAGCCTTTTTCCTGCTCGTCCTGGCGTTCGTGGCCTCCCCCTTCGAGCGCTTGCCTTTTGTGCCGGCCAACGGGCGCGGGCTAAACCCGCTGCTCTACGACGACGGCATGCTGATCCACCCGCCGGTGCTGCTGGCCGGGTACGTGAGCGCGGCCATCCCGTTTGCATTCGCCATCGCGGCGCTGGCCAGCGGCCGGCTCGGCAACGAGTGGGTGCTGGCTGCCCGGCGCTGGGTGCTCGGTGGGTGGGCCGTCCTGGGATCGGGGCTACTGCTCGGCGGTTGGTGGGCCTACCACGTGCTGGGCTGGGGCGGCTACTGGGGCTGGGACCCGGTAGAGAACATCGCCCTGTTGCCCTGGCTGACGGCGACCGCCCTGTTGCACTCGCTGGCGGTGCAGGAGCGTCGGGGGCTGCTGAAAGTCTGGAACTTCTCGCTCGTGATTGCCACCTTTGCCCTTTCGATCTTTGGGACGTTCGTCGTGCGTAGCGGCGTGCTGAGTTCCGTCCACTCCTTTGCCCAATCCGCCATCGGCCCCTTCTTCTTCGCCTTTCTGGGTCTCGTCCTGGTTGCCAGCTTGGCGCTGCTGTTCGTGCGGTTGCCGCGGTTGACGTCGTCGGCCACGGTAGAAACGGTCTACTCGCGGGAGGCGACCTTCCTGGCCAACAACTGGCTGCTCATCGGTATCGCGTTCGCCACGTTCTGGGGCACCATCTTCCCCCTCATTTCGGAAGCGGTACGCAACGTCCGCGTGGCCGTAGGCGCCCCGTTCTTCAATCAGGTCAATGGGCCGCTCCTCCTGGGCCTCCTGGTGTTGATGGGCATTGGCCCACTCGTGCCGTGGCGTGGCGCCGGTCGGGCAACGGTGTGGCGCAACTTCCGTCTCCCCCTGCTCGGCGGCGTTGTGGTCGCGATAGCGGCCGGCCTCGCAGCCGGTCAGGCGCCGAGCGTGGCGACCGGCGCGTTTGGCGTCGTCGGCTTCGTCATCGTCGGCGTGGTGCAAGAGTGTTGGCGCGCTACCCGCGGTCAGCAGCGGGCGGCGCGCAGTGACCTGCTGGCCGCGCTACTGACCGTGTTGGGGCGGCACCGGCGGCGCTACGGCGGCTATCTGGTGCATGTGTCTATCGCCGGCCTGGCGGTCGGGGTGCTCGGCTCGACGTTCTTCAACCTGGAGCGGCAGGTAACGCTCCAGCCCGGCGAATCCGTGACCATCGGCCGATATGCGCTGACGTATCGCGGTATTGCGACCCAGCCCGGCCCCGGCGTGCGGACCGTCACCGCCGTCATGGGCGCCGCGACCCAGGACGGCCGGCCGCTGGCCGAGTTGGCCGCCGTGCGCCGCTTCTACCAGGGGTGGGAGGCGCAGCCGGCGACACAGGTTGCTATTCACACGGTCTTCCCCTGGTTCGACGATCTCTACGTGGTGCTGGCCGGCTGGGATGAGCCAGAGTCGGCGACCATGACCGCCGGCCAATTCGCCTTGCCGACGGGCGAGCCGTTGGCCGCTACCTTCCACATTTTCGTCAACCCCCTGGTAGCCGTCCTGTGGCTGTCCTGGCCGGTCTTCCTCGCCGGCGCCCTCCTCTCCTGGTGGCCGGAAGCGACCACCCCCGTGCTGACTACGGCCTCGCGCCGGCTGCCGGCACATGCTTAGCTGCTATCGCGGCGCAGTGGATACCCTTGAGCGGATGGCACGTCAGCCTGCCGGTCAGTCGCTCAGTCACTCGCTCACTCACTCAGTAGCATCGAAGTAACGAGATATGATCCTTGCCCTCGCGCTCATCATTGGGGTTGTGGCGCTGCTCTACGTGGTGTACCCGCTCCTCCGCACCGGCCAGCGTTGGGATGACACGTCGCCGCCGGAGGAGCCGGAGACGACCGCCGAGCTGGCCGACCTCCTGACCCGCCAGCAGGAGACCTATGCAGCCCTGCGCGAGTTGACCCTGGACCACCAAGCGGGAGCGCTCGACGCTCCTACCTACCAGCGCCAGCGCCAGCGCTACGAGCGTCGTGCCCTCGCCTTACTCAAGGCGCTTGATGGGTGGGAAGCACGCGCCGATGCTGCCTTGACCCGCCGGGGCCGCACGACCAACTAGGGGCTATGGTGGTGCAGCCCTGGCGGTCAGAGACGATGAAGACGCGGCGCTGGCTCCTGCGCGGTGCCGGCTATAGCGTGGCCGCGACCGCGCTACACGCTTGGAGCGGCTCGCGCGTGGCCGTCGCGCAGTCCGATGCGGAGCGCGGGATCATCCGCGGTCACGTGACCCATGGCATCAGCGGCGCGGCCCAGGAAGCCATCGAGGTGCAGTTGTGGTACCTCGATGCAGCGAGCCGGAGCCGCCGTCTCGCACAGACGGTCGCGACCGACTCTGCCGGGCGCTTCGAGTTTGCGGGGCTGGGTATTGCTGCTGCCGACCTCTACCAGCCGGCGGTGACGTTCGGCGGGGTGGAATACGTCGGCCCGGTGGCGCTGGCCGCCGGCAACGTCAACGCAGCGGCAGCCGGTGAGATACCCGTTGGCGCTTCCGATATACAAGTCTTCGACGTGACCCATGACCCCGCGCGCGTGCGGTTAGTCCGTAGCAATCTCATCCTAGCCCAGGTCAACGTGGCTGCCGGCGAGGTATCGCTGATCCAGACCATCATCGTCAGCAATGAGGGGCCGCAGACGTATGTTGCTCAACCGGTGACGGCGAGTCCCGTGCGGATTGCGCCGCCCGTCGGTGCCGTCGGCGTGGCGCCGCTGACCGGGGTGCGGCGCGAGGACCTCGTGGTGACCGGCGATGGCGGCCTAGTGCCGGCGACACCGTTCGCTCCGGGAGAGACGCCGCTGACGATGGGCTACAGTCTCGCCTATGCCGGGCCGCGGCTCGCTGTCACCATCCCTATCCTGCAGCCCATCGGTCAGCTCCGCGTCCTCGTACCGGCGCGGGGAGTGCAGGTAGAGAGTGACGATTTGCGCCCGTTCGGGGTGACCGCTCTCGGTGGCAACAGCTTTACCGCGGTCGGCGCGACCGATCTGCTGCCCGGTATGCCGGTGCGCTTCACGTTGCTGGGACTGCCGCATGTCGAGCAGCCGGCGCTCTGGGGCGACCGACGACCGCTGCAAGTTGGTGTTGCGGCGGCCGCGGCGGCCGTCCTGGCGACGCTGGGCGTGCTGGCTTGGGCCGATCCCCGCAGCCGGCGTGCCCCTTCCCCGGCGTCGGAACCGGCGGAGGTGGAGCGTCTGGTAGCCGACATTCGGGCGCTGGACGGCAAAGAAGACCCGGCCGCGCAGCTAGAGCGTCGCGACCTCAAGGCCCGGCTCCTGGAGCTGGACCCGGAGGTAGCCGCGCCTCACCCCTCGGCCCCCTCTCCATCGCCAAGCGATAGCGAGGGGGAGTCCGCCGGCGGTCGGGGTGGGTGAGGAGGCCAGGGCGCCCGTCTCCCTGTGGAGCGGCCGCCGGGCGCCGCCATGACTCCCCTGCCCTGGAGGGAAGGGGCCGGGGGGTAGGTCCAATACTGGCCCCCCTATGGTCCCCCCGCTCCGCAGGGAGATGTGGATTCCTGCGAACGCGGGAATGACGGACGAGAGGCGGGAATGACTGGCGAGGGGTGGGAATGACGGGCGGCAGACTCCTCCATTCCACTCGCCACTGACGACTGACCACTCACCACCGACCACTGATAGACTGTCGCGTGGGCCGAGTGTAGGTACGAGCGTGGACGGCAGCGATCTGTGGCGTATCCTCCTCCAGTGGGTGCATCTGCTCGCGGCCGTGGCGTGGGTTGGCGGCAGCTTGTTCTTTTGGCTCGTGTGGCGGCCGGCGGCCCGCAGCGCCGCAAAGCAACCGGGGCCACCGTCGGAGGCGAGCGAACCGTCGTGGCGTGCGTTCGAGGCGGCGGTGCGGCGTGAGTTCCGCGATGTCGTCAAGATTGCCGTCGGCGCCCTCGTGCTGACCGGCGGCGTGCTGACGTTCGACCGACTGGCCGGCACGGAGGCCAGCTTGCTCTACGGCGTCGTGCTGGGCCTCAAGGTGGCCGCGGCGGTGGCGATGATCTGGCTGGTTGGGCTGCTACGCCCGCGCCGGTCGGGGCCGCGGCAGGATGGCGGTGTCATCCGCCGCGCTCCTGAGCTGGTGCTCATCTTGGGCGGCCTGACGTTCTTGCTGGCGATCATGCTCCGCGTCATACGCACGACCGGCAGTGGATGATGTCGTCGGGGCAGGGCCGTCAGGCGATGAGGCGCAAAGCAGTGAGCACAAAGAGCACCGCCACCAGCACGCCAGCCGCGACCAGCAGACGGGCGAGGGTGTGGTCGAGCCGGGCCGCCGGGATGGCTAAGGCCAGGTTTCCCGCCCATACCAGCGTGCTGACGATGGGCAAGCGGAGGATGGTACGCTTGTCATCAATCAGGTCCGGTTCGCCGAAGACGTTGAAGTGGACGGGCAGCAGGTCGGGTAGCTCCGGCAGGCGGGCGAGCAAGCCGAGCAACAGCGCGAGGTTAATGGTGAGTCCGAGCAGCGCCAGCGCCCAGGGGTCTCTCCGGAGTGACATGGTGGTCTGCGCGAGCTAGGGCAGCCGCCTACGCCGGCGGAGCACCGTCCGGGTATACGGGAACGGACCAGGAGGCGTACTTCGGGTTATTGCCCCGCACGACATCGAAGTAGATCCGCTGGAGCTGCGCCGTGACAGGGCCGATGCCA
This sequence comes from Chloroflexota bacterium, assembly GCA_965238265.1. Lineage (GTDB taxonomy): Bacteria > Chloroflexota > UBA11872 > UBA12225 > JAJDUF01 > JAJDUF01. The sequence goes on from OZ250185.1 coordinate 2,078,577, forward strand.
CCGGTGCCGACCGGACGGCGGTCAATCTCGATCACCGGCGAGATTTGGGCGCCGGTGCCGACCAATATCACTTCATCCGCGATGTACAGCTCGCTGCGGCCAACTTGGCGCTCGACCGTCTCGATCCCTAGCTCTGCGCGGGCCAGCTCCATCACGGCGTCCCTGGTAATGCCCATGAGGATGTTCTCCGATGGCGCCGGAGTCACCAACGTATCGCCAATGAGCAGGAAGATGTTCTCCGCGCTGCCCTCGGAGACGTAGCCGGCTTGCGTCAGCATGATGGCTTCGTCGAAGCCGTTCTCCAGGGCCTCGGTCTTTGCCAGCGCCGAGTTGGCATACAGGCCGGTGACTTTCGCGCGCGGCGGGATCATGTTGTCGTCCATGCGCCGCCACGATGACACCGCCACCCGCACACCGGCCTCGATGTCAATGTAGGCGCCCATCGGGTTGGTGTAGATGGCGAGAGCATCCGAGACATCGTGCAGCCGCGGCATGATCGTCTCCTCATCTTGGAAGGCCAGCGGCCGGATATAGACATCTTCGCGGTAGCCGTTCATCTCCACGAGCCGCCGCGTGATCTCGCACAGCTCGTCCACGTCATGCGGGAGCTTGATCCGCATGATGCGGCACGAGCCGTGCAACCGATCATAGTGCTCCCGCATCTTGAGCAGATAGAGCTGCTCGCGGTCCGCGTTCCAGTACGCGCGGATGCCCTCGAAGACACCAGTGCCGTAGTTGAGCGCGTGCGTCATAACGCCAACTTTCGCCTCCGCAAAGGGCATGAACTTGCCGCGGAAGTAGCATTGCACGGTGTCAGCAGGCATCGGCAGCATCTCCTTGTTGCTGGATCAGAGCGGCGGACCAGGGCTGCAATGGCTGGGCGCCGTTGTACCGGTCATTCCCGCGCACGCGGGGAATCCACCACGCCCCCCGTCATTCCCGCACAGGCAGGATCCAGGGCCGCTGCGCCGGCTACGGCCCCAAGCGCCTGGATTCTGGCTTCCGCCGGAATGACGAGTGAGCCATTATAGCAATCGCTTGGACTGCGCGTAGCGCCGGGGCGCACCGGCGCATGTGTTAGCATCTGCTCCGTGAGATTCGATGATCTGCGCTCCTTCCTCGACTTCCTCGACGACCACGGCGAGCTCCAGCGGATCACGGCGCCGGCTGACCCTATCCTAGAGATCGCCGAGATCACCGACCGGGTGTGCAAGCTGCACGGCCCGGCCCTGCTGTTCAGCGACGTGCCGGGTAGCTCCATGCCGGTCGTGATGAATACCTTTGGCTCCTATCGGCGGACGGCGTGGGCCTTGGGCGTCGACCGCTGGGAAGACTTGGGCACTCAGATCGAAGACCTGCTGGCCTTGGCACTGGCCGGGCCGCCCCAGGGTTTCCGCGGCAAGCTCCAAGCGCTGAATAAGCTCCGTAGCGTTGCCGGGGCCGGGCCGCGGCTCGTCAGCTCCGCGCCGTGCCAGGAGGTGGACCGCGGTGAGGACTTCAAGCTCTCGGAGCTACCCATCCTGAAGTGCTGGCCGGAAGATGGCGGCCGCTACATCACCTTGCCGCTGGTGTTCACGCACGATCCGAACACCGGCAAGCGCAACGTCGGCATGTATCGGCTCCAGGTCTTCGACGACAAGACGCTCGGTATGCACTGGCACCTGCACAAGGGCGGCGCCGAGCACTACCGGCACGCCGAGGGCGAGCAGCAACGGCTGGAGGTGGCGGTGGTGCTGGGGGCCGCGCCGGCAGCGATCTATGCGGCGACGGCGCCATTGCCACCCGGCATAGACGAGCTGGTGTTCGCGGGCTTTCTGCGCGGCAAGCCCGTTGACGTGGTGCAGTGCAAGACAGTGGATCATAGCGTGCCGGCGCACGCCGAGATCGTGCTGGAGGGCTACGTTGATCCGGCCGAGCGGCGCGTGGAAGGTCCGTTCGGCGACCACACCGGCTACTACTCGCTGGCAGACGAGTATCCGGTGCTGCACCTGACCCGCCTGACGCACCGGCGCGACCCACTCTACCCCTCAATCATCGTGGGGCGGCCGCCAATGGAAGACGATTATCTGGCCAAGGCGACCGAGCGCCTGTTTCTGCCGCTGATTAAGATGATCGTCCCGGAAGTCGTGGACATCAATATGCCGTTCGAGGGTGTCTTCCATAATCTGGTCATCGTTTCTATCGAGAAACGCTATCCTGGTCAGGCGCAGAAGGTGTGCTACGCGCTGTGGGGCATGGGCCAGATGATGCTGGCCAAGCACATCATCGTCGTGGACGCCGACGTGAACGTGCAAGACCTCTCGGAAGTGACGTGGCGAGTGACGAACAACATTGACCCGCGCCGGGATACCTTCCTGGTAGATGGGCCGCTCGACGCGCTCGATCACGCGGCGCCACTGCCGCACTACGGCAGTAAGATGGGCATTGATGCGACGCGCAAGGGGCCGGCCGATGGGTTCATGCGCCCGTGGCCCGCTGACATCGTTATGTCGCCGGAAGTCCGCGAGCGCGTGGAGCAGCGCTGGGAGGAGTTGTTCCCAGATGGCCTGCTCGGCGCCGGGTAGTCAGTGGTCAGTGGCACGGAAAATGACACCTATCCGTCATTCCGGCGAAAGCCGGAAGCCAACGCCTTAAGGGTGCCATTCCTGGCTTTTTAGCCACAGAGGGCACAGAGTAGGGGCGCAGCACGCTGCGCCCGTCCCTCTGGGACAGGGACGTGGATTCCCGCGCAAGCGGGAATGACGAATGGGCGTTATTTTCAGAGCAATGGCGGGTGGCGCGGTGCCGGTTTCCAGCGTGCGCTGTAGGAGTCCAGGGTGAGCAAGCTGCGCGTCTTCTTGGAAGCAATCAAGTTTGAGCACACGATCTTTGCCCTGCCCTTTGCCTATCTCGGCATGCTGCTGGCGGCGCAGGGCTGGCCGACCTGGCATCAGTTCATCTGGATCACCGTGGCGATGGGGGCCGCTCGCACCATGGCCATGGCGCTCAATCGGGTGATTGATCGCGAGCTTGACGCGGCCAATCCGCGCACGGCCGCGCGCGCCGTGCCGCGCGGCCTGCTCCGGGCGCGCGATATGTGGCTGGCGAGCGGCCTCGCACTGGCCATCCTCACCATCGCCGCCTGGCAGCTCAATCCGCTCTGCCTGGCACTCCTGCCGGGGGCAGTCGTCGTCCTGGGCGTGTACTCGTACACCAAGCGCTTCACCTGGCTATCGCACGCCGTCCTCGGCGTGGCAGACGGGCTGGCGCCTATCGGAGCGTGGGTAGGCGTGACGGGCGAGCTGTCATGGCCGCCGCTGGTGCTCGGCTTGGCCGTTGCGGTCTGGATCGCCGGGTTTGACCTGCTGTATACGTGTCAGGACCTCGCATTCGATCAGTCGGCGGGCCTGTATTCGTTCCCGGCCCGGTTCGGTGTGCGCGCGACGCTCTGGACTTCCGGCGTCTTGCACGTCGCTACCATTGCGCTGCTGGCCCTCGTGGGTCTGGTGCTCGGCCTGGGCCTCCCGTACTGGCTGGGCGTGCTCGGCGCCGCCGGACTGCTGATTTACGAGCACTCCTTGTTGCGTCCCAACGATCTGAGTCGTCTGGACCTGGCCTTCTTCAACGTCAACGGCTACATTGCCGTGCTCCTGTTCGTCGCCACCGGGGCCGATTTCGCCGTCCGTTTCTGGTGGAGCGGTGCATGAACGATGACAAGCTGCCGGTCGTCGTGGGCATCACCGGCGGCAGCGGCGCGTTGATTGCCCGTGAAGTGATCGCGTTGCTGCTCGATCTGGGCTACCCGGTCATCGGCACGGCAACCAAGGCCGGCCGGCGGGTCTGGGTTGAGGAGCTTGGCTCCGATCTGTCCCATGCCGTCCGCCAATGGGAAGCGCCGGTGACGGGCCAGGGAGGACTCGCGTGGCACAGCATCAACGACGTGGGCGCCCCGATAGCGAGCGGGAGCGTCGAGACGCAGGGGATGATCGTGGTCCCGGCCAGCATGGGCACCATCGCTGGCATCGCGGCCGGCATCGAGGATAATCTCGTCCTACGCGCCGCCGGCGTCACGCTGAAGGAGTGGCGCCCGCTCGTGCTAGTGCCGCGCGAGAGTCCCCTATCGGCCATCCATCTGGAGAACTTGCTCAAGCTGGCCCGGCTCGGCGTGCGCGTCATCCCGCCGATGCCAGCCTTCTATCTGCAGCCCGTGACCGTGGCCGACATAGTGGCCCAGCTCGTTCCACGGCTGCTCCTGGCGCTAGGCATCACTGAAGCGCGCTCGCGGTTGGTGCCCTACGATCCTGGATCACCCCGCCCCTGACGGACGCTCCTCACGCCCGGCGCTTGCCTTTGGCCCCCTCCTAACCCTCCCCCGTCCCCCTGCGGAGCGAGGGGACCATAGGGGGGCCGGCTACCCGGCAGACTGGCGCTCCGCCCATGTGATGCGGCGATCATCCAGTAGGCGCTCGATCTGCACCGTAGCGAACTGCTCATCGAGCCAGCGGCGGATGGCACTGGCTCTGATTTGCTGCAGCTGGTGCGCTGGTATCTCGCGCTGACCCACACGTTCCTCTACACGGATGATGTGGTAGCCGAATTGCGTCTCGACAGGCGGGCTAGTTTCCCCGACGGTAAGCGAGAACGCCACCGCCTCGAACTCCGGCACCATAATGCCGCGCGGGAAAAAGCCGAGATCGCCGCCCGCCCCCTTCGTACCGTTGTCCGTGGAGAGCTCGGCGGCGAGCGCGGCAAAGTCCTCACCGGCCGCCAGACGCTGCCCGGCCGCCTCAGCCGCCGCTTCGTCGGGTACGAGAATGTGCCGGGCACGCACCTGCTCCTGTGCGGTCGGCACCTCGCCGAGCGCGTCGTTGAGCTTGTCACGCAGCACCTGGACCTTAGCGACCGACCGGATGAGCGCGGCGTCGGTCGCTACGACCTCCTGATAACGAGCGAAGTAGGTAGGAAACGGAAACGGAGTTCCGGTCGGCGCAGGGGTGGGCGTGGGGCCGGAGGGCGTCACCGTGACGCTGGGGACGCCGGTAGTGCCAATGGCCGTAGTCGCCGCGCCGACGGTCGCGGCAGCGCCGGTGGCCGTGCCCGCGGGGCGCGCCGTGCCGACCGATGTGCTGGCGGCAGTCGGCGTAGGCGCAGTCGGTGTGGCCGTGGCCGGGCTGCCGACTGCGGCGGCCGTGCCCGTAGCACGCGCATTCGCCGTCGCCGTTGCGTTCGGTGTCGAGGGCGGCCCTGGTGTTGGAGTGGGTAACGGGTAGCCAATCATCCGCTTGACCTGTGTGTCTATTTCCCTCTCAGTCGCCGTGAGGCCGCGCCGCCGGGCCTCCGCCTTAATCAGCAGCTCCGCTACGAGCTCCTCCTGCAGCTGCTCCGGGAGGCCGATAATCTGCTCCAGCATGAAGTTGTACTGCTGCTGGAGCAGATTGCGGATGGCATCTTGCTCTTCCCCATCCGCCCCCGCTGGCCGGCGCTCAAGCTGAACACGTAGGTTCTGGGCGCGTATGAGCAGTGCGTTGCGCTCGAACGCTAGCCGCCGGGCGTAGTCCGTGAGGAGGATCGCGTCGTCGCCGCCGCGGACGACCGGCAGACGCGGCAAGTACACGTTTTCATAGAGAATGCCACCGCCCAGCAGCCCGACAATGGCAACGATTGCCGTCGTAAGGAGGACGAGCGCGACGCGAGACCGGAGCCGGTCCTTTTGCGCCCGTGTGAGATGGGCGCCCCAGCCCAGGATGAGCGGACGGCCATCGCGATGGGCAGACCGGCCGATGGCTGTCCGGCGCTCCCGGCGGTGCTCCGGGCGCCGGCGGCCTTGTCCCTCGGCTGGCCGGCGAGACGAAGAGGATGCCACGACTGCATTACTCCTGCCGATCCGAGGTCAGCCCGTTCCCTGGATTTGCTCCAGGGTCAGCATGTGCTCCGGGGTGCGCGCAGTCCGGCAGCGACCCACAGGCTGCCGTGAGGAAGGGAGCGGTGCGCCAGTGAGCTAGGCGCCCTCAGCGGGTGGGCACATCCCGGAGACCGTACTGCATAGCGACCCGGATGTGCTCGCTCGTGGATGGCAGCAAGGCGAGAAACCTGGCCCGCTTAATGGCCGTTGACAGGCGTCGCTGGTGCTTCGAGCACGTGCCGGTCTTGCGCCGGGCCTGGATCGTCGCGCGATCCGTGAGGTAGTTACGCAGTCGGCCAATGTCGCGGCAGTTGATCTTGTCCATCTTGTCCACGCAAAAGGAACAGACCTTGCGACTCTGCCGGCCGAACCGGCGTGGGCGACCGCGGCGCTCGCCGCCGCCGCCGCCGCCGCCACCGCCACGCATCGGGGGCCGCGACCGCGACCCTCGTGGGGCGCCGCGGCGTGGCGGGCCACCCATCGGCCGGCGAGGCGCTGGGGTCGCCGCGGCTTCTCGTGCAGTCGTATCCACCTCTTGGCTCACGCTGTTCTCCTATCCCCTACGTGTCGGTCGTCGCTGGCGAGTGTAGCAGGTCAGCCGAACAGCTTGATGAACGCCGCCAGCGCGGTGAAGCCTGCCAGCATCACGCCGGCGAGGGTCCACGTCATCAGCTGTAACTGGCGCTCGAAGTCCGCCCGCTGCTCCGCAAAGCCCACGCGCATCTCCGTCCGCAGGTTCGCAAAGCCCGTGTGCATCTCCGCCCGGAGGTCTGCAAGTTCAGCCTTGGTGGCAAAGTGCGGCAACCGCCCCTCGATGTGCCCGAGCCGGTCATGGATGCCGGCCAGCATCGCGGTATCCGGTGCGACCTCGGTTGGTGCCGGTGCCGTCTCGGTAGTCATGGCCTAGAAGGGCATATCGTCCACGTCAATCGGCTCGCCGCCGGGATCATCGGAGCCACCGCCATCGCCGCCACCGCCATCGCCACCACCACCGCCATCGCCACCACCGCCACCGCCATCAGACCGGGAGCGGCGGTCGAGCATTTGCATCTCCCGCGCGACAATTTCCGTGCTGTATCTCGTGATACCCTCACGGTCCTCGTACTGTCGCGTCTGGATATGGCCCTCGATGTAGACTGAGCTGCCCTTGCTTAAGTATTCGTTGCATACCTCGGCCAATTTGCGCCAGGCAACGATGCGATGCCATTCCGTCTCTTCGCGCTGCTCGCCGTCCTGTCCCGCCCACCGGCGGGTCGTCGCTACCGAGAAATTCGTGACCGCAGTGCCGCCCTGGGTATAGCGCATCTCCGGGTCGCGGCCCAGGTTGCCGATAATCATCGCCTTGTTGAGGTAGCCGGCCATTGTGTTCCCCCTTGTTGCCCTACCTGTCGGCGCGGACGATGAGCGACCGGATTACCGCGTCGTCGAGCAGTAGGCTGCTCTCCACGTCGTGGACCGTGGCCGGATCGGCGGTGAAATCTATCAGCACGTAGTTGCCTTCACGATGCCCCTTGATGGCGTGGTACATGCGCCGCCGCCCCCACGTGTCCGTGTTGGTGACCTCGCCGCCGCGGCTCGTGATATACGTTTGCACCTGCTCGATGGCAGTAGCTAATTCATCCTCTGCTAGGGTGGGAACCAAGATGAAGGTCCCCTCATAAAGGCTTGAGGCCACAGTCACCATCCTCCCTACATACAATCTGCGCCTGTTGATGCGCGCCGGGCTGCGCTACGAGACGAGTTGCAGTCCGCACGCGCCGCGCTCAATGGACACCCATCGAGTGCCAGAGGAAGTATACCAGGCCCATCGCCTGTGTAGCCGAGAAGATCGGAGCCGCCAGCACGCGGAGGTGGCCAGGAAGGCCGGTTCCTCCCCTGCTATACTGGCCCGGTGTCCCGGGGATCAGTCGTCGAGGCCGGCGTCGGCGCCTGCCGGCTCCCCGGCCAGATCGTCCGGCATCTCGCCGCTCTCGATCTGGTCCACCATCTCATCGTAGTCGGGAGGGAGGTCCTCACCGAGCTGGCTGCCGAGCCTGCGTGCCCACTGCGCCACGCTGCGCGGGTCGTTTTCGTCAACGCCAGCGAACATGCTGGGGTCGCTGAGGGAGTCTAGGCGAGCCTCTTCGCTTTTCATCACGGCGAAGCGCGACACCAAGCGGCGCATGTCGGATGAGTCGCAGTAGGGACAGTTGGGTTCCTTGACGCTCGAAAAGGTCAGAAAAAGGTGGCTGGACCGCCGCCCACACTGCCGGCACCGATACTCGTACTCTGGCATAGACGGGTCTCTCGTGGGTGCAGTATACCAGGCAGGCGGATAGAGACGGAGGAGCGCACCTACCCCCAACCCCCTCCCTGAAGGGAAGGGGCTAAAGGCTGTCGTGCTGACCGCTTTCCCTGGAAGGAAGCGGCTGCTGGTGTCTTGATGACTCCCCTGCCCTGGAGGGAAGGGGCCGGGGGTTAGGTGAGACGGGAGCACCCTCAGTAAGCGCCGATGGTGTTCCCACCACCTCATCAAGTGCCCAACGTTCATTGATACGAGCAATGACGACGCCGGAGCCGCACAATCACAGGGACAGCGGCGGTGCGGCTCTGGCGCATCAGCGGTTGGTCTATGTCGGGCTGGGCAGCAACCTAGGAGATCGCGCCGCCTCGCTGGCGGCGGCGTGCGACCGGTTGGCGGCCGTTGGGGAAGTCGTAGCGGTCTCGCCCATCTATGACACGGAGGCGGTAACGCCGGAGCCGCAGCCGCGCTATTACAACCAAGTGGTCGCATTACAGACGGATCGTGGCCTCCGCGATCTGCTCGCGGCCTTTCAAGGCATCGAATACGAGCTTGGCCGGCGGCGGGGAGCACGTTGGGCGCCCCGGACGATAGACTTGGACATCCTCCTCGATGGTACGGCGGTGGTGTCGGAACCGGACCTCATTGTCCCGCATCCCCGGCTTGCGGAGCGCGCCTTCATGCTCATCCCCCTCGCCGACCTGGCGCCGGACATGATGCATCCCACCGCTGGGCGCACGATTGCCGAGCTGGCGGCTGCGGCGCCAGGACGCGACACCGTGCGTCGCCGTGGTTAGGCGGCTGGGACCGGCGCAGCGGGGCCACGCACGTAGGTATCGCGTAGGATCGTGTTGGAGAAGCTGACCAGCATCACGAGCAGGAAGGCGGCGCCGCTGATGGCCAGCACTAGAGGGCCGCTGATCACGTCGGCCAAGGTGCCGTTGAAGAGATTGGCGAGGGCCATCACCCCGCCGGCGTGGAATGCATAGATGCTCGTCACGCGGCCCCGAATGGCATCCGGCACGAGCGATTGCATCATCGCCATCGTGATCGCCATGAACGCCGCCTGTGAGGCCCCGATGCCGGCGGCTGCGAGCAGTGCCAGCGGGAACGTAGGGGCGGCTGCTAACGCGAGGAGGCTCAGGCTGCTGGCGAAACCGGTCAACAGCAGCAGTTGTCCGCGTGCCCGCCGGTTCGCTACCCCGGCCAGGGCGAGCACACTCACGAGGGCGCCACCGCCGACAGCCATCATCAACGACCCGAAGCCGGACCCGCCGGCTGAGAACTGCTGGCGGGAGAGGACCGGTAGTACGGCCTCGAACGACATGGTGAGGGCGCAGTGCAGCGCGACCAAGACCAGCAGCGCGAGCAGCACACGGTCGTGGTAGACGTGCGTCAACCCGGCGAGCAGATTGTGTAAGGTGCCCTTCGTCGGGTCCAAGCGGCCCGTGGAAGCGGTCCGGATACGGAGGACTTGCACGAGGCCCAGTGCGTAGAAGCCGGTGCAGGCGAGGAACGCGCTACCCGGCCCGGCGATGACGAGCAGGAGCGCTACGATCCCTGGGCCGACCAGCTTCGAGCCGTGAATCGTGGCGGAGCTTAAGGCAACCGCATTGAGGATAAGCCGCCGCGGTACCAGATTGGGCACCAGTGCTTGCATTGTGGGCATGAGCGCCGCGCGAGCGAAGCCGTTGACCAATGAAAGTGCGACGAGGTGCCACACCTGCATGGTGCCGGTGAAAGCCAGGATGGCCAAGATCAGGTTGTGGCCGAGGTTCAGCGCGAAGGTGCCGGCCAGCAGTGTGCGCCGGTCGAGCTTGTCCGCCAGCAAGCCGACGAATGGCGGGACGACCAGGAGCGGAATCATCGCGGCGAAGGTAGTCACGCCGACCAGCGCCGACGAGTTCGAGAGCGTGAACACCATCCAGCCGCGCGCGACGATCAGTCCGGACGCGGCCGCCCCGCCGAGGAGGCTGGCGAGCCAGAGGGTGCGATAGTCGGAGTAGCCGAGCGCCGGGAGGAACCGTGTAGCGACCGCGCGGCGTATAACTTCGAGGTCGAGCGCGTCACTGCGGGCGTTTGCCATGCGCTTTGCCGTCTATCGCGGGTGGCAGGGCAAATGACGACGCCAGATGACGGGCCAAAGCTGCACCACACCTGGCACCATCCGTGCAGCTTTGGCCCGTCAGAACTGCACCACCGCTGACCATTTGATTGTGCGGCTCTGGCGCGTCATAAGGAAAGCGCCCCCACGACTCGGCGGAGGCGCTCCAACTGGCTGCGGGGTACCCCGGGCGCGACTCGAACGCGCAACCTTTGGCTCCGGAGGCCAACGCTCTATTCCATTGAGCTACCGGGGCATGTCTTCTCGATAGTACCGCACTACACCGGGGCTGTCAAAAGAGCCGCAGTCCGCTCGTCCGGCTGATATGATCTACGCTGGGTGTGTTCGCGGCGCAGAGCCATTGTCGCTGGGCAGAGCAGGGATGTCTTCGGTTTCCGTCGCGCTAGGACTAGAGCAGCGGGTCGTGTTGCTGGCCGGTGTAGAAGGTAGTGCCGGTGAGACCATCGCCCAGGCGTTCGCTGGCTCCGGCGCCTGGGTAGTGGTCCATAGCTGCCAGGACCTCGAAGGCACGAAGCGCATTGTGGACCGTATACGCTCCAACGGCGGCCGGGCGATGCCCGCCATCGGAGTAACGGACGATGCTGCGTCGGCGTGGGCTTTGATCGAGCGGATCGTGGCCGAATGGGCGCAGTTGGACGTGCTGGTCTGCGACATGGCCGGTCTCGCCACGAAAGGGGACAGCGCCATTGTCGCCGACTCGTCCGCGCCGCCGGCGGTGCAATACCTGACTACCGAGGCCATCACGCGGATGCGGGCGGCGGGCGGCGGGCGGATTATCGTGCTCTTGCCGCCCGCCGCGGCCCAACAGACGGCCCCTGGCGCGTCGCCGGAGCAAAGCGCCGCGTGGATGCAGCGCCTGGCCGCAGCGGCGTCCGCCGATCAGGTGCCGGTCAATGCCGTACAGCGCACCGGGCACGTGGCAGCGGCCGACCTGGCCCGCGTGCTGCTGTTCCTCGGCAGCGCCTGGAGCACGGCCGTTTCCGGTTCCTGCCTGAGGCTATACGGTCGGAGTGCAGCGGAGCCGCCGCGCTCCCCCTCTCTATCGCTCGGCGATGGAGAGGAGGCCGGGGGGTGAGGCGCGCGGAGCGACACGATTTCTTGACATAAGGAGTTGCAGATGGCCGATACGATGGCCGCGAAAGTCCTGCGAGACCATGTAGTGAGTGGCGAATTCGCACCGGGGAAGGAGTTGGGGCTGCGGGTGGACCAAGTGCTGCTGCAAGATGCAACGGGGACCATGGCCTGCTTGCAGTTCGAGGAGTTGGGCCTCGACCGCATCCAGGTGCCGCTGGCCGTGCAGTACGTGGATCACAACCTGATTCAGCTGGACTTCAAGAACCCGGACGATCACCGCTTCTTGCAGCGCTTCGCGGCGCGCTACGGCATGTACCTCTCGCGGCCGGGGAACGGCATCTGCCACTACCTGCATGTCGAGCGGTTTGCGCGGCCGGGGCAGGTGCTCGTCGGCGCCGACTCGCACACGACAATGGCCGGGTCGCTCGGCATGATCGCCATTGGCGCCGGCGGGCTGGAAGTGGCCGTCTGCATGGCCGGACATCCCTTTGAGATTCCGTCGCCCAAGGTGCTCGGCGTGGAGTTGCGCGGCGCCCTGTCTCCCTGGGTCCAGGCCAAGGACATCATCCTGGAGCTACTGCGTCGCCGTGGCGTGAGTGGCGGGCTGGGCTTCATCTGCGAGTTCTACGGTGACGGCGTGCAGACGCTCAACGTCACGCAGCGTGGCACGATCTGCAACATGATCGCCGAGCTAGGTGCTACCGGGGGTATCTTCCCCTCCGACGAGCGGACCCGCGAGTGGCTGGTCTACCAGGAGCGGGAGGAGCACTGGCTGCCGCTGGCCGCCGACCCCGGCGCCAGCTACGACGACACGGAAGTCATCGAGCTGGGCGAGCTGGAGCCGCTGATCGCCAAGCCGTCCAGCCCTGGCAACGTCGTGCCGGTGCGCGAGGTAGCCGGGACACCGACGGCCCAAGTCTGCATCGGCAGCTCGGTGAACTCCGGCTACGAGGACCTGGCCATCGCGGCAGCGGTCCTGCAAGACGAGGTGGTGTCCCCGGATTTGGTGATGACGGTCACGCCGGGATCGCGCCAAATCCTCGACACGCTCTCCCGCAGCGGCGTGTACCGCGACTTGGTCCTAGCGGGGGCACGGATGCTGGAGCCGGCGTGCGGACCGTGCGTGGGCATGGGGCAGGCGCCGCCGTCCGGGGCCGTTTCCGTGCGGAGTTTCGTCCGCAACTTCCCCGGCCGCAGTGGCACGCAAGACGATCAGGTCTACCTGTGCAGTCCCGCCACCGCGGCGGCCACGGCCCTGCGCGGCGTCATCACGGACCCCCGTGAGCTAGGCGCAGAACCAACGATCACGCTGGCCGACGGCAATCCCGCCGCCGATGACCGGCAGATCATCCCGCCGCTGCCGCCGGATGAGGCTGCCGAGGTGGAGCTGGTGCGGGGTCCGAATATCAAGGCGGCGCCGCCGCAGATACCTATGTCCGTTCCCCTCTCCGGCGAGGTGCTCATCAAGGTCGGAGATGAAATCTCGACCGGCGACATGGCGCCGGACGGCGCCATCGTGATGGCGCTGCGGTCGAATGTCGAGGCGATGAGTGCGTTTGTCTTCCGGCGGCTCGACCCCACGTTCCCCACGCGGGCGCGGCAAACCGGTGGTGGGTTTGTCGTGGGGGGGCATACCTACGGCCAGGGATCGTCTCGTGAGCATGCCGTCCTCGCGCCGAAGGCCCTCGGCATGCGGGCCGTGTTTGCCAAGTCGTTCGCGCGTATCCACCGCCGCAACTTGATCTCACAGGGTATTCCGCCCTTCACCTTCGCCGACGAGACCGATTACGACCGCGCTGCCCAAGGTGAGACCTGGGAGCTACCCGACCTACAAGCGGAGTTGCGCGCCGGGCGGGACGAGGTGCGGGTCCGGGTCAAGGAAACGGGCCGCACCTTCACCGTGCGCGCGGACTTCTCCGAGCGGGAACGAAATATCATGTTGGCCGGTGGCTTACTCGCCTACATTCGCGATCAGGGGCGTAATGGGGCGGTGTAGAACTGGTCAACGCCGCCCTGTTTAGCACTCTTTCGTGAAGAGATGCTGGGTGTGACAGCCGGGGATGTCACGCTCTAGCGACTGCCTGAGTTCAGGCATCAGCGCGGGAACATCGAGGATCGCCTTGCTGAGTGTTTCACCCCGATCTGACTACAGGACGTTGTACGCCGCCAAGCGATCCGCGAGCAGGGACTCCAACGTGGCGGCGCTCTTTTCGCCAGTGATCTCGATATAGAGCCGTGGTGTGAAGCCACACTTCAGATAGAACTGCTCTGTATCGTCTGCCGCACCCATGAGCAGCCTGACCTTGCCGCGCTGTCGTGCCCGCCGCTCGGTCTCAGCCAGCAGTGCGGTGCCGACACCCTGACGCTGGTACTCGGGAAACACTCCGAAACTGCTAATCAAGATGCTCCCGTCTCTTCCGCGATCCGATGCCAGCAATGCGCCTTGTACGGTACTTGCTTCCTCGGCCAGGAGCAGCCACTCCGGGTTGCTGCCGAACTGGCTGATGTACTCATCGAGATGCTGCTTCGCATGGGGCGCCGACCAGCCGAACAGCTCCGCAAGCCGGTTTTGCACGGCCGTAAGCTCATCGAGTGATGCAAAACCACGTATAGCCATAGTTCCCCTCCGTAGCCTGACGCGGCACCCCGGGCTTTCCAGGATCAGGATTCCCAGGATGCGAGGATCAATAGGGTCGGGCGTTTGTCCTGCCCATCCTTCCATCCCGATAATCCTGATACTAACAGAAAAGAGCGTAGGGCCGGAAGCCTTGTCGCCCAGTCGGTATAATGCGCTGATTTCTCCCCGTACTCCGCCGAGAGGGTGAGTAGCGTGTACGACTTGCGAATCACCGGTGGGACCGTGTTCGATGCCAGCCAGGACCTCGCGGCTCCGGCCGACGTGCTGGTGCAGGATGGGCGGATCGCGGCCGTTGGCGCCGACCTGGACGGAGCGGCGCGACAGACGCTCGACGCGACCGGGCGCTACGTGACGCCGGGTCTCGTTGATCTCCATACCCATGTGTACTGGGGCGTCTCCCATTACGGCATTGTCGCCGACGAGACGTGTCTGCCGCGCGGTGTCACGACCGCGGTTGACGCCGGGTCCTCCGGCGCCGGCACGTTCCCCGGCCTGCGTCGCTACGTTATCGAGCGGCAGCGGACCCGGCTCTATGCCTTCCTCCACGTCGCCTTGGCCGGCATGTTCTCGCAGGAGGTTGGCGAGTCTGCCGACGAGCGGCTGCTCGACGTGGACCGGGCCATCGCAACCGTCGAGGCCAATCGGGATGTCATTGTCGGCGTCAAAATCCGCCAGACCGACCGCCTCGTTGGCTCACTCGGCGCCCGCCCGCTACGCGACGCCATTCGCGTGGCCGCGGCGACCAACCTTCCGGTGATGCTCCACATCGGGAACACCCCGGTACCGCTGGAAGACCTGCTGGCACTACTGCGGCCCGGCGATATTGTGACGCACTCGTTCCGAGGCGCGGTCCGGGACGGGTTGCTCGACCCGGACGGGCGCGTGCGGCCGGGGGTGCTGGAGGCGCGCGAACGAGGGGTCAAGTTCGATATCGGGCACGGCAGCGGCAGCTTTTCCTTCGATTCGGCCGAGCGGCTGTTGGCGCAGGGCTTTCTGCCGGATACGATTTCCAGCGACCTCCACCACTATTCGCTGCCGGGGCCGGTCTATGACCTGGCGAACGTGCTGTCCAAATTCTTGTTCCTCGGCCTGAGCCTGGAGCAGGTGTTCGCGCGGGCGACGCTGGCGCCGACACAAGCGGTTGCCCTGGCCGACGGGCTAGGCACGCTCGGCACGGGTGCGCCGGCCGACGTGGTGATCTGGGAGCTACGCGACGAGGCCGTGACCTTCATGGATTCTCTCGGACACGCGCGCGAGGCTCCGCGCCAGCTAGAGCCGGTAGCGGTAATGCAAGGCGGTCAAGTCGTGCGGTCGGCGCTTGAGTAGGACGGGGCCCGTCAGTCCTGGCGGTCGAGGAGAAGGGGATAACGAGTATGGTCACACGCTTCTTACCGCCGGGTGGGCCCATGGCGCAACTGCAATTCGTGCTGGAGCGCGTGCGGGCGTTCCTCACGCCGCCGACGGAAGGCTGGGGGGTATGGAGTCCCGTGCTGTCGGAATGGTTCAACCCCGGTGGCGACCGCCCCTACCACTATGCTCGTGCCGAGGCCGAGCAGTTCCTGGGGCGTGCCCACATGGACTACCCTACCGGCGACTGGCGCCTCATGCGGGTGCCGCTCGACGAGAGCGGTGAGCAGTCCGGGCCGCCCGAGGAAGTAACGTCGTCCGAGCCAGCGGACAAGGCGTAATCCTGTGGACCTAACCCCCGGCCCCTTCCCTCCAGGGAAGGGGAGGCATCGGGGCAACCTTTAGCCCCTTCCCTTCAGGGAGGGGGTTGGGGGTAGGTAGGCATCTGTCAGGGGAGAGATCGTCTTGGGAAGGGAGCTACTGATGCCGTTGGGTTATGAGGAAGGTTGGACGATCCCGGCCGATGCCCCCTTCTACCCGCCGCTGCCGGCCTACTACCGCCAGGTGCGATTTCAGTTCGTGTTCTTCCGGGCGGACCCCGCTGCCGTCGCAACCTTCCTACCGGCGCCGCTGGAGCCGGACCCGGACGGGCTGTGCGTGGCCGGCGGCCTCACGGTGCCGTTTTGCACCCATTACGGCCCCTTCGAGGAGGCCTTTGTGCAGCAGCGGTGCTCCTTCCGTGGCGAGCAGGGCTGGTACTGCTCTCACGTGCCCCACACGGGACCGGCCGGTATCGCAGCCGGTCGTGAGGTCTACGGCACGCCCAAGGTCTTTGCCGCCATCACCGTCGAGCAGACCGAGCGCGTGATGTGTACCACCACGCGCATGGCCGGCCGGCCGGTGATGACGATAGCGTCCACGATGGAAGTGCCGTGTAGCCCGGAGGAGATGGTGCGTCCGGCGCCGTCCTGGCGACTGAAGATCATCCCTCGCGCCGACGGTCCGGGGCCGGCCATCAAGCAGTTGATTGACGGTGCCTCAGCCCAGCGAGATGTGCAGGTCCATGCCACCTTTCGCGGCACCGGGACGGTCCAGTTTGCGCCGAATCCGTTGTGCGACCTGACTCCACTCGCGCCACAAGCCTACGTGAGCGCGTACTACCTGGAGACGAGCTTCGCCGAGGGCTATGCAAAGATCGTCCATGACTACTTGGCGGAAGCGTAAAGCCGGTGCCTGGATTCCGGCCTGGCCCCCACCCTAACCCTCCCCCGTTGCGACAGGGGAGGGAACAGGCTGTCCCCCTGCGGAGCGAGGGGACCATAGGGGGGCCGAAGCAAAGGAAACGAGTGATGCTGCAATCCGATGTGCGGGTGCTGGAAGTCGAGCCACACTTCATGGCCGGCCGGGCCAGGACGCCCCTCAAGTTTGGGAGCGTGATCGTCGAGGAGAGCACCTTTCTCCACGTGCGTGCGCGGGTGGAAACGCGCAGCGGTCGGGTAGCCGACGGTTGGGGCGCCATCTTCCTGTCGGATATGTGGAGCTGGCCCAGCAAGGTCGTGCCGCACGAGCAGCGCGACCAGGCGATGCGGGCGGTCGCCACCGACTTCTGTGCGCTGGTTGCCGACACGCCGGGGTATCACCATCCGATTGACCTGTGGATGAGCCTGGAAGACAACTTGCACCACACGATCCGCACTGTTGGCGAGCGGATGGACTTGGCCGAGGCGATGCCGTGTCTGTGTGGCCTCAACGCCGTGTCGTCCATTGACGCCGCGATACACGATGCGTTTGCTATCGCCAACGGCATCGGCGTCTACGATGGCTATAGCGCCGAGTTCATGCCATACGACCTGAGCACCCATCTAGGGCCGGCGTTTGCCAGTCGCTATCCCGCCGACTACTTGCAGCCGCGGTACCGGCCGGAAGTACCCGTGTTTCACCTCGTCGGAGGGTTGGATAAGCTCCGCCGCAGCGAGATAGAGGCCAGTGACCCCCAGGACGGTATCCCCGTGTCGCTCGATGATTGGGTGGAGCGCGATGGCCTGACGTGCCTCAAGATCAAGCTCTTGGGGACCGACTTGGCTTGGGACATCGAGCGCACCATCGAGGTGGTGCGCGTGGCGCAAGAGGTCCACCGGCGGCTCGGTACGGGGAAAGCCGATGATCTTCAGGTCTCGATGGACACCAACGAGCAATGCCCCGATCCGCAGTACGTGCTGGACTATCTGCATGCGCTTCAGGAGCGGGCACCGGCGGCCTACCGGGTGCTGTTGTACGTTGAGCAGCCAACGGAGCGCGACTTGCAGGCGCATCGCTGGGACATGCGCGAAGTGGCGGCGCTCAAGCCGGTCATCATAGACGAGAGCTTGACCGGCCCGGCCGATTACGATCTGGCGCGGGAGCTGGGCTGGAGCGGCGTTGGCCTGAAGACCTGCAAGGGGCAGAGCGGCGCGCTGCTCGTGCTCTGTCGCGCCATTGCCGAAGGGGTGCCGTACACCATCCAAGACCTGACGAACCCGGGGTTGTCCCTGATCCACGCGGTCGGCTTTGCGGCGCGCTGCAACGCGCTGAACGGTGTCGAGGCGAACGTTCATCAATTCTTCCCGGCGCTCTCCGTGCCGGAAGAGGCCGTGCATCCGCGCATCTTCCAGCGCCGTGACGGTGTGCTCAAGACCGACACGCTTGGCGACACCGGCTTCGGCTATCGCATAGACGAGATTGCCCGCCCCATCTTCCGCGCCTGACATTCGGAGACGTAGGAACGTTGCCAGCCACAGCGTATACAGAGTTCACCGAGAGATAGGGGGATCGGTTCACACCGTCGGCAAGGGGGGATAACTTGCCAGAGAGAGCAGCAGGTCTGGGCGGTTTCCGATGGTACGCAGCAGGCGCTCGTCGGCAGTCACGAGCGGCGCCTGAGTCTGGGCAGCACAGGCAATGTACAGTCCATCGAACAACGTGCAGCCATAGCGGAGCCACAGTCGCGCAGCTTCGAGCAGCAGCGGCTCATTATCTACGAGGGTTAGGTATGTTCCAAGCCAGTCAACGATCAAGCCTTCTACTTCCGGCACGCTGACTCGATCACGCAATGCTGCTCGGCGGAAGCTACTTGCAACCTCGACACGTATCTGGCGCGGCGCTACAAGTTCGATTAGCTCCTCTTCCTGGTAGTCGAGTAGTAGATCAGCCTCCCAAAGATGCTCCTCATCTCGGAGATACCACTTCACCGCAACGGATGCGTCGACCACCAGTAACCGCTGGTCACTGGAGAGCGGGTCCACTAGCTCGCCTCGTCGCGGATGGCGCGAATGTACTCGGAGGAGGTGTCTGGGGCAATGCTCGGCAGCCGAGCGCGTTTTGCGCGAATACGGGCTACATGCGCTCGGCGGCGTGCCCGCTCTTCCTCCGACACCGGCGCGTGCAGCCGCCGTTCAAGCTCCCGGAGCCAACGCGGTTTCGTCTTCTGCTCAGTGGTCATCGGGCCTGTCCTTTGCTTCACCGTCTCAGAAGGGTAGTGGCGTGCCGAGGCCACGCTCGACAGCGCGGCCATACACTACCGCGGCGGCAGTCACGTCTTCCAGCGCCACGCCCTGCGACTCGAACAGTGTAATCTCGTCGGGGGTGGTGCGGCCGACGACGTTACCGGCCACAACGTCGGCAAGCTCGCGGACCTGCTGCCACGAGATGACGCCCTGGTCAACCGCCGGCAGCAGATCGCCGGCTTCGCGGCGCGCTTGCTCGACGGAATCGGCCGCTACCAAGTCGGCGCGCCGTACTGTCTCGACATCAATCTCCCGGTGGGAGATCACGTTGCAGCCGGCGGCATTGATGTGCGTGCCGGGCGCCAGCCACGCTCCGCGGAGCACCGGCGTGGCGCTGTTGGTGATGACGTTCACGATGTCCGCGCCACTGACGGCGGCCTCGGCAGTTGCTACTGCCCGCACGGTTACACTCAATTGGGCCTGCATCTCTGCCGCAAACCGTTCGCGACGTGCAGCGGTGCGGCTGAAGACGCGCACTTCCCGCAACTCACGGACCGCTGCGACGGCAGCAAGCTGAGTGACACCCTGAAAGCCGGTTCCAAGCTGGCCGACCACTGCCGGCCCGCCCCGCGCCAGCTGCCGCGTAGCGACCCCGCTGGCGGCGCCGGTGCGGATTTGGCCCAGCCGGTTTGCCGCCATGATTGCCAACAAGCGCCCGTTCTCGGTGCTGTAGAGCGTGACCATCATGCCCATGCGGTGCCCTCGGAAGCCGCCGTAGGCTTTGTAGCCCAGGTACCCTTGCGTCTGATCCGTCCCGGCCATGAAGTTGAAGCTGCCGCCGCTGAACGCAATCCGATCACGGGGCCGGTTGACCGCGCCGCCAGCGCCCAAATGGCGAAACGCCAGCTCTACAGCCTCGATAGCATCGGCCATCGGCAGGAGCCGGACGACATCCTTCTCGGCGAGATAGATGGCACCTGATGCGTGGTCTTGGCTCACTTGATGTTCCCCTTCACGTGTACGGCGGATCGTTGAATCCGGCGGCGCTCCAGCCCGTTCATAGGTCAGTATACTTACCTGGCGAGAGGACCATGACTCCATGGCGACAGTTGCCACGACCCGTCCGCCGCCGGCTGAAGCGACACTCTCTCCCTGGGAGCGGTTCGACGCGCTGCCGGACGACGCCAAAGCCGAGCTGATAGACGGTGAATTGGTCTCCATCATGCCGGCAAACGAGCGCCACAATGCAGTCCAACTGTTCATCCAGACGGTGCTTTCGCTCTACGTGGTGAGGCAGGGCCTCGGCCGGGTGTTCGCCGATCAATTCGAGATGCGGCTGGGGCGGCAGCGCTTCGTGCCGGACGCTTCCTTCATCCGGACCGAGCATCTGGATCGCGTGCTGCCGACCCGCATCGAGGGGCCGGCGGACCTCGTGGTGGAGGTCCTGTCGCCGGATAGCGTAGCGCGCGACCGCGGCGTCAAGCTGCGCGACTACGCGACGGCCGGGGTGCAGGAGTACTGGCTGCTGGACCCCGAGGCCGAGCGGATCGAGGTCTACGGCCGGCAGCCGGACGGCGCGTTCGTCCCCCTGGCACCGGATCGGACCGGGGCGATGGCGTCGCAGGTAGTGCCGGGCCTGCGATTGCGGCCGGAGTGGCTGTGGCCGGGCGCGGGCCGCCCGCCCGACGTGCTGGCGGCGCTGCGGGCGCATGGCATCGGCTAGTCGCGCCGCCCGGCAGCGTTCCGACGCGCGCATAGGTCAGTATACTTACCGGGCGAGAGGACCATGACCCCATGGCGACAGTTGCCACGACCCGCCCACCGCCGGCTGAAGCGATGCTCTCCCCCTGGGAGCGGTTCGACGCGCTGCCGGACGACACCAAAGCCGAGCTGATAGACGGTGAATTGGTCTACGCCATGCCTGCCAGCAGAGCGCATAATCGTGTTGTCGGACTGGTGTATACGCTGCTGCTGGCAGTGGTGGCCAAGCAGGGGAGCGGCGAGGCCTTCACCGATCAGTTCGAGATGCGGCTGGGGCGGCAGCGTTTCGTGCCGGATGTTTCTTTCGTCCGGTCCGAGCATCTGGATCGCGTGCTGCCGACCCGCATCGAGGGGCCGGCGGACCTCGTGGTGGAGGTCCTGTCGCCGGATAGCGTAGCGCGCGACCGCGGCGTCAAGCTGCGCGACTACGCGGCGGCCGGGGTGCAGGAATACTGGCTGCTGGACCCCGAGGCCGAGCGAATCGAGGTCTATAGTGGGCAGCCGGACGGCGCGTTCGTCCCCCTGGTGCCGAATCGCACCGGCGCGCTGGCGTCGCAGGTCGTGCCGGGCCTGCGCTTGCGGCCGGAGTGGCTATGGCCGGGCGCGGGCCGGCCGCCCGACGTGCTGGCGGCGCTGCGGGCGCATGGCATCGGGTAGCCGCGCCGCCCGGCTGCTGGCCTGGGGGCGGCTCATCCACCCGTTCCCCGTAGTGCTCAAGGTCCTTGCCTGCGCCGCCTTCGCCATCATTGCGACGCCGAGCGGACCGGTGCTCGCACCACTGGCAGCCTTGCTGGTGGCCGTCTGCCTCATCAACGCCGGTATCGGTGCGCTCAACGACTACTGCGACCGCGACCTCGATGCGCGGAGCAAGCCGTCGAAGCCCCTGGTACAAGGGCTGGTACGGCCCTGGCAGGCGCTCGTGGTCGGCGTCGCTACGCTCGCTACCGGCTTGGCCGCGACGCGCTCGCTACCCTGGCCGGCTCGCGTGAGCGCCGTTGTCTACGCGACGGCGGGCATCGCCTACGATCTGGGCCTGAAGCGCACTCGCTGGAGCTGGGCGCCGTTTGTCGTGGCCTTTCCGCTGCTACCCATCTGGAGCTGGACGGCCGTGCGGGGCTGGGATCGCCGCCTGCGCTGGGTCTACCCGGTCGGCGCGCCGCTGGTGCTCGGCATCCACCTGGCAAACACCCTGCCTGACCTCGCGGCGGATCGTCGCAGTGGTGTCCAGGGCCTCGCGCACCGCCTCGGCCTCCGGTGGTCGCGCCGCGTGTGCTGGGCAGGGTACCTCGCTGCCCAACTGCTCGTACTCGCGCGGACGCGCCGCCCCACCGCTCCGGCCACAGCCGCCCGTGCGGGTGCCGTGTCGTCGGCCGCCCTCCTCGCCAGCGCGATGCTCGTTGACCGCCTCGGCGCCCGCACCGATCAGCGCGCCGCGCTCACCTGGCACTTTCGGCTATTGGCTCTCGCCGCGGTACCGCTGGCCGTCGGCTGGCTCCTGGCGCTGACCCACGAGCAGCGTTGATCCCGGCCGCGCAACAGCCGTCGCCAGTGCCCCTACTGCATCCCTACTTTAGCTTGATCTTTAGGTCGGTACCATAGTTAATCTCGGCCACCCCACAGGCCAGCTTAATTATGCTGCGCGGGCTGCGCTCAATTTGGTAATCACCGACCTTTAGATTAAGCCAGTAACCCGAACGGAGTTTGTGGGACTCTTTTTCGAATTCTGGATGCTCCGGATGAAGCTCATTGCGATTCTGAGCAATGTAGCGGCGTTTGCTGCCGTGCTTGGGAAGTGCTACAAACCTCTCAATGAATGACGAGTCGCGTTCGGCTAGGGCTTCGATGACTTGGATTAGGACAGCGCGTCCATTCCGGCAGGCGACAAACTCCCCGAAAAGAGCGAAGCCGACGCCAGCAGGTGTACCTTCCGTTACCTTCTCCGAGACAGTCGGGGGAGTGGGAGTAGGCGCGACCTTCCGGGGCGACTTCACGGTAGGCTCTTTCGGCGGCCCTTGATCTTTCGGAGCCAGCGGAGGAGTGGAAGTAACTGGGCGCCCCGCCGGGGTAGGCAGCGGCCCCGAGCCGGCTTGGACGGTTTCCTGGAGGAAACGTGACACGGTGTCCGGTGCGGGCTTGTGTCCGCACAAATCCTCAACGCATTCGGCGACCACCTCAAGCAGAATCTCATCCTCTTCTGCAACCAGCTTGGCCCAGGCCTTTGGGAGTGCCTCGTGAATTTGGCGCTCACGGGCGACATCCTGGTAGTCGTTTCGGGCATTCGTGAGGGCCGCTCCGGAACGTACAGCATCGTAGCGCAGATAGCGCTCAAATCTCCGGACAGACTCAGTTGTATCGCTCGCGGAGAGGTCTAGCTTGCATACTCGCCGTTTGTCGTAGGTGCCTTCCTCGGCGGGTAGGAAAAAGCTCCATTCGCGCCCATCGGTGAGGATTGCTAACGGAACTCCCCGATGGAAAGCGTACTCGAAAAGCTGACGCTCGGCCCCAGTTCCCTTGCCCACTCCTTTGACCTCGATGAAGATACGAGGCTCATTCGCTGGATGGCAGAGTGCGAAGTCCACGCGGCGGCCTTCAAGTGTGTACTCGGGATAAACGACTTGAGTATCGTAGATCGGCCATCTCAGTGTGAAAAGTAATCGCAGGACGATGCTTTGCGAAACGGCAGATTCGCTTGGGTAGTGCCTACGCCACATTTGCAGCTTCTCGCGGATATCACTCACGTCCTGATCGAGCATCGTCACCCTCCACTAGCTCACGAACTATACAACACTTGCGGACGTTTTTCCAATGCTCCTTATTGGGCTAGGGTGGGTTGGAACCTACGATTCAATCGGCTATGGGCCGGCCGGCCTCACCCAGTCCGGGGTGAGGGCGCCCACAAGGGACGCCCCTACCGCTCTGGATTCCGGCGCAAGCCGGAATGACGGGCGTGAGGCGTCGCCGCACTCCTCCTCTCTACGAATGGAGAGGGGGCCGGGTGAGGCGTGCCGGTTATTGCCAGACGCGCACGGCGCGGCCGCCGGCTCGCGCCGAGGCGTAGATGGCCTCCAGGATCGCTACCGACTTGCGCCCTTCTTCAATGGGACAGGCGAGCGGGGCGCCGTCGCGCAGGGCATTGACCACGTCCTCGATGATGTTCATGGGCCGGTCGGCGGGGAAGTCAGGCTCCCACGTCGGGCTGCCGTCGGCTGCCTCGTCCTGAAAGTGCCATTCCCGCACGCGCCAGTCGGTCAGGCGGATTGATCCGTTGGTCCCCTGGGCCTCAATCGTCCGCTCGCCCTGCCCGTAGGAAATCGTCGTCGTTTCGATAGTGCCCCAGGCCTCCGACCGGAAGTTCAGCCAGGCTTGGCACGTGTCCTCAGTCTCGATGGGCTGCTTGAAGATGTTCGTGCGGGCCTGCACGGAGACCACCGGCCCCATGAACCACTGGAGGAGGTCCAGCTCGTGGATACTCTGGTTGGCCAGCGAGCCGCCGCCGTCATAGCGCCAGGTACCGCGCCACCCGGGCGGCGATCCGCCGGTGAAGTACGTCGAGGTGCGGTACGCTTTGACGCGCAGCTGCGCCAGCAGTGGACGACCGAGCCGCCCGGCGTCGAGCGCCTGCTTGACCCGCCGCACATCGTCCTCGTAGCGGGATTGAAAGTCTACGGCGAGGAGCACACCGGCCTTGCGGGCGGCCGCTGCCATCGCATTGACGCGCGCCACCGTCACCTCCGGGGGCTTGGTGGTGATGACGTGCTTGCCCCCCTCCGCAGCGGCGATGGCCACGTCGCCGTGGGTGCCGCTGGGCGTAAAGACGCCCACTACGTCTACGTCATCGCGGGCGATCAGCTCCGCGGGCGAGGTGGTCCAGGCGCAGCCCCACTCCGCGCCGCGCGCTTGCGCCGTCTCCGCTCGCAGATCGCAGATCGCCCGCAGCGCGGCGCCTTCCGTGTCCAGGGCCATCTTGGCGCGACTGCCGCCGACCCCCATACCGATAATCCCAAAGCCTACTGTGCTAGTCGTACTCATGGCCTGCTCAGTCTCCTTTCGTCGTAGGGACATAGCCGTTTTCGTCGGAGCAGCATACTGCGCCCCTACGGTGCGTGCCAGATGCCGCGCCAGGTTCGCTACACCGGGCGCAATTCGAGCCACTGGTAGTGCTGCCAGAGGAACGGCAGCAGCGTGGCTGCGTCCACTGCCAGCATAGCCACGAGGACCAGCGCTGGCAACCAGCGTCGCTGGGTGACGGGCAGCAGGCCGGCCCAGCCGACGACCAGCAGGATCGCAATGGCCGGGAGCGCCGGGAGCATGAACTTGGCTTGCGCCGCGCCGCCAAGCAAGATTTCTTTCTCTACCCCCAAGCTGTAGCGATAGCCGATGAGCAGCAGTTGGGTCAGCACGGAGCCGAGCAGCACCAGGGCCGGCGCGCGCTGCAAGGGCGCCGGCTGCAACCTGCGCGCGATTGCCAGCCGCAGGCCGCCCAAGACGGCAGCGAGCACGAACAGCGCGGCGGCGATGGTCGCAGCCGGAAGTGCCGGGACCGCATAGTCCGGCTGCACCCAAAACGTGCGAAACGTCTCGCTCAGACCGCCCGGCGTGAGTAGGTAGTTTGCGGGCAAGCCCCAGGCGGCCGGGAGCAGAAACGGCAGCTGGTGCGTCA
Source organism: Chloroflexota bacterium (assembly GCA_965238265.1). Classification (GTDB taxonomy): domain Bacteria; phylum Chloroflexota; class UBA11872; order UBA12225; family JAJDUF01; genus JAJDUF01. The sequence goes on from OZ250185.1 coordinate 2,103,826, forward strand.
CGAAAAAGCTCTTCGGGGCCAGGCGGACGACCAGCAGGAGGCCGGCTAGTCCGACCAGCACGCTCGCCACACCGGCGCCGACCAGCCAACGGTCGGAGATGGACCATTGAACGCCGGGTCTGCGCGATCCAGTCTCGCCGGAGGCTAAGGTGGTGCCGCCCTGGCGGACCACCGGCCGCCGTCGCCGGAGAGCCGCGACCGCTACTAAGCCGGCGACGACGATAGCTCCCCAGCCGGTTGATTTGGTTGCGACGGCGGCCAGCGCAGCGCCAACCAGCCCGAGGGCACGGTAGCGTGACCAGCCGTGGGCGACGATGACGACGGCTGCTGCCGTGCTTGTCGCCGCCAGCGCAATCGCCAGGGGATCGTTGGCCGCGCTGGCCATGGTGAATTGGTGGGTCGGCGCCAGCCCGGCGACGAGCGCGGCCGCCAGCGCGAGCGCAGGTGCCGCGGCAGTATCGCCACGCAAGGCATAGCGAGCCGCGACGTAGGTGGCGGCAGTGGTCAGTGTGCCCAGCAAGACCGAGGCCAGGCGCAGCGGGAGCAGCATCTGCCAATCGAGGTGCTCGGGATCTACAGGGATGCCGAGGAGGCGGATGGCGAGCGCCGCTGCGATGTAGTAGGGGCGCGGTTGATGTTGGGAGACGCGGTCCTCGTCGGACACGTCGAGGTGCAGGATCGTGGCTACTTCGAGGACGTGGCCGCGTTCATCCGGGCCGTTGAACGGGGGGTTGACGAGTGCGCCGAGCAGACCGCGCGTAGCCACGAAGGCCAGGATCAGTCCCAACGCGACCCACTGACCACTGAGCCGCCACGATCCTATGCCAGCTAAGGCGGTGCGGACCGGCCGGTCACTCGGATTGCTGGCCGATGTAGCCGAGGAGTATCTGGTCAATCACCTGCTCCACGGGCGCGAGATCGTCCGTAAAGACCGGCGTTCCCTCGGGGCGCTCGTTGAACTCACGCACGTTCGCGCGCGCGACGGCGGCGACTTGGCCCAGTACCGGGTGCTCGATCCGGGCTAAGTTGTCCTGGAAGGCTTGCAAGCTGCCGCGCTCATCGGTTCCGACCACGATGCTGTTGATCGCGGAAGGGATGTCTATAACAAAGACGTGTGGATGCACGAGCTTCATCGTCGAGGCGAGCGCATCCACCAGTCGGAGGTCCGTCTCCGTGCGACCGACGTTGATGGCGGTCACGCCGCCGGGGTTGAGCAGGTCGCGGATTTCGATGAAGAACTCGCGGGTCGTCATATGGAACGGGATGTAGGGCTGCCGATAAGCGTCAATCCCGACCACGTCGTAGGTCTTGTCGGCGGTACGCAGGTAGTAGCGTCCATCCTGGGCGGTGATCCGCGCGTTCGGCATCGTCATGTGGAAGAAGCGCCGTCCGACGTCAATGATGCGGGGGTCAATCTCGACACCATCCAGCGGGATCGGGCCGTAGACGGCGGTGTATTGGCGCAGGGTAGTACCGGCTGCCGAACCGAGCATGAGCATGCTCTGCACGTCTGCGGGGTGCTTGTCCGGGACGAAATAGGGCGCGACGAGGAAATAGTCCCACGGACCGCCGGTGAGCAGCGTGTCAGGATGGTAGATCGAGTGGACCGCGTGCCCCTCGTTCAAGGCCAAGTCCACGCGGTCCCCGTACTGGACCACTTGGATGTAGTTGTACGCCGACTCCGTCTCGTAGAGCAGTTCGCCATACGCTGCCGCCCGGATGACCGCTGGCCGCCAGACGGTCAAGGCCACGAGCACGACGAGCATCACTATGTAGAGCCACAGCCGCCACCCCGGCCGACGCTGCTCTTCATTCCCGGCGGCTCGCCGCTCCCAGAACAGACCGATCAGTGAGCAGACGAATAGGGTCAACGAGAAGAGCATGAAGGTGCGCGTGGTGCCGATGTTCGGGATCAGCAGCAGCACGGGCAGAAACGCGCCGGCCAGACTGCCGATAGTCGAGAGCGCGTAGAGACTGCCGGCCGTGCTCCCACTCGACTGGACGCCTTCGACCCGCACGCGAATGGCGAAGGGCGCGACGCAGCCTAGCAGGGTAATCGGCACCAGGAACAGCAGCACCACTCCGACCAGCGATCCCCAGAAGATGCCGAGCGAATAGCTCGCAAAACCCTGAGCGGAGAGGTTGAGTATGGGGCGCGACAGCAGCGGGATGAGGCCGCAGAAGAAGGCGGCCCAGGCGGTGAGCTGGTAGAGCACCGTGCGGCGCGGATAGCGGTCGGCGAGACGTCCGCCGAGCCAGTTGCCCACGGCGAGGTAGAGCAGGACAAAGCCGATCAGGTTGGCCCAGATAAAGAGCGAAGTTCCGAAGTAGGGCGCGATCAAACGCGAGCCGGCCAGCTCAATGGCCAGCACCGTCATCCCGGATACGAAGACAATCAGGTACAGCACGGCGGTAGTCTCCCGGTGACGCGCCAGGTCTGCACAATCCAATGATAGTATAGGTGGTGGAGACCTGGCGTCGTCAGGTGTCCGAGCGGACGTGTCATAATCACTTGTGCCCTCGTGCCGGCGTGCTGGATAGGATAGTAGTCTACCCTATCGCCGGCCGCTAGTACCGCCCGGCCTGTGCCGGGCCGGGGGCAGCAGCCGTCATCCCCCCTGGTAGGTAAGCGCATGAGTCGTATTTCGCCAGCGTTCGAGCAGAGTCGCCGGGAAGGTCGTGTCTCGCTCCAGGGCTATCTCACCGTGGGTTATCCGACGCTCTCGGCAACCATGGAGCTGGTACCGGCGCTCCTGGAAGGCGGATTCGATGCGGTGGAGCTGGGTGTTCCCTTCTCCGATCCCATCGGGGAGGGACCGACGATCCAGCGTTCGTCGCAATGGGCGCTGGAGCGGGGCGTCACGCTCACCACCTGCCTCGACATAACACGTCGTCTGCGCCAGGAAGCCGGCGTACAGGCGCCGCTGCTCCTGATGGGCTATTACAATCCGTTTCTGGCCTACGGCCTGGAACGTCTCGCCGCTGCCTCGGCAGAGGCGGGAGTGGACGGCTTTATCGTGCCGGACCTGCCGCCGGAAGAGGGTCTGGTGATGAGTCAGGCTTGCCAGACGCACGATCTCGACGTGACGTATCTGGCCGCGGCCACGAGCACACCTGAGCGGTTGGCGATGATCGCCGCGGCCGCGCGTGGCTTTATCTACTGCGTGTCGCTGCTCGGCGTGACCGGCGCCCGCAGCAGCCTCTCGGACGAGCTACCGGAGTTCATCGGGCGCGTCCGGGCACTTTCTGGCCTGCCCTTGGCGGTGGGGTTCGGCATTTCCCGGCCGGAGCACGTCGCTGCCGTCGCCCGGCTCGCCGACGGGGTGTTCATCGGCAGCGCCCTGATTGACCTGCTGGATCGCACTCCGCCCCGGCGTCAGGCCGCCGCACTCCGTACCTATGCTGCCGAGCTGCGTGCGGCGGCCGGGGGGTAAGGAGGGGGCCACGATACCTGCCCCTACCCCTCCTCCCTGGAGAGAAGGGGTTACAGGCCGTCGTGCCGACTGCCTTCCTTGGAATAAACCGGCGGTCGGTCGCCGCCAAGGCTCCCCTTCCCTCCAGGGAAGGGGCCGGGGGTTAGGTCCAATACCGGCTTCCCTACCTACCGCTCTCCCCTCGGTCTTTTGGGCATCATCACAGCCGTTCTGCAGATACGCCCTAGAGCGCCTGCTGGTACAGGGCGACGATTTCGCTGGCCTCGGGGACACGCGGGTTGTTGGCGGGGCTGCCGCTGTCCAGGGCATCGTTGGCCATCGCCTCGACCACGGCCATCAGCCGCTCGCGCCCGACGCCGAGGGCCGTCAAGCCCGGCACTTCGACGTCGCTACACAAGCTCTGCACAGCGGCGATGGCGCGGTCGGCCGCCGCAGCCGGGGACAGTCCCGCAACCTCCGCACCCAGCGCCCGCGCAATCTCCGTGTACTGCGCGGTCGCCTCCGGTGCGGTGTAGGCCATCACGTGCGGCAGGAGGACGGCGTTGGACAAGCCGTGCGGCACGCCGAAATACGCCCCTAGCGGTCGGGCCATCCCGTGTACGAGCGCGACCGAGGCGTTCGTGAAGGACATCCCGGCGACGAGTGCCCCGTCCATCATCGCGCGGCGCGCGGCCAAGTCCTGACCATTGGCCCACGCCTGCCGCAAGTTGGCGCCAATCATGCTGATCGCCGAGAGCGCCAGCGAGCTGGAAATCGGCTGGGCGCGCCGCGAGATGTACGATTCGATGGCGTGAGTGAGGGCGTCAATGCCAGCGGAGGCCGTGACCGGAGGTGGCGCGGTCAGCGTGAGGTTCGGGTCGGCTACTGCCACGTCGGGGATGACCGTTGCGCTGCCAATGAGCATTTTCACGTCACGCGCCCGGTCGGTGAGAATAGTAAAGCGGGTCACTTCGCTGCCGGTGCCGGCGGTCGTGGGGATCGCCACCAGCGGCGCGCGTCCCGGCGGAATCTGGTCCTGACCTTGATAGAGCGACAGCGGCCCCGGATGACTGGCCCGCACAGCAACCGCCTTCGCAGTGTCGAGCGCACTGCCGCCACCGAGACCCACGACGCCATTGGCGCCGGCGGCCTCGTAGGTGGCCACGGCCGCCTCCACGTCGTCGGTCGTCGGCTCGGCGTTGATCTCATCAAAGACGGTCGTCGCAACGCCGGCAGCGTTGAGCACGGCCGTCGCCTCGTCAACGGCCCCACTTTCGCGTAAGGGAGTCGCGGTAATCACCAGGGCGTGACTGACGCCTAGCTCCGCCGTGGCCGAGCCGATCTGACCGAGGCAGCCCGGTCCGGTGAGGATGAGTCCCGGGAGCCTGAATTCTCGTCCTCCGTTTGCACTCGTCATCGCCATCTCTCTCCTTATACACGTTATACACGAGCAGCTGGCGGCCCGGTGTCGGTCGGTCTATGGGCACTGCCGATGTGCGCCGGCAATGTGGCCCTAACTGTAGCACTCTCGTACCGCGCCTGGCGCTGTGCCGCTGGTCAGTAGCCGCCTGGGCGCGATGAATCGCGCCCAGGCGCTCGTCATTCCCGCGTGCGCGGGAATCCATCCTGATCATCCTTGCATCCTGCAAATCCTGATGCAGACTAGCGTTGCCGCGCTGACTCCCCCTTCCCTGGCAGGGAAGGGGCCGGGGGTTAGGTCCGCCACAGAGAAGCGGCCCCCAGCCACCGACCTAGCCTCTCGCCAGTGCTCTGCCCGGCAGCGCCTGAGTCATCTGGCCTTGCCGCAGAACGAACTCGCCGGCGACCAGCACGGAGTCGACGCCGGTGGCGTATTGGAGCGGGTTGTCGAACGTGGCGTGGTCGGTGATGGATTCGGGGTCGAACACCGTAATGTCCGCGACGCGGCCGGCCGCCACCAGGCCGCGATCTCGCAAGCCTAACCGTTGCGCGGGCGCCGAGGTGATCTTGCGGATGGCCTCCGGCAGCGGCAGCAGCCCTTCGTCGCGCAGCGAACGTGCCGAGGAAGCGCGGAAACGTGCCGAAGTACCGGGGATGGGGCCGGCCGCGCAAGGAGGGAGCGCCGATGGTGACAGCATTGCCGTCCGAGCCGATCATGCCGAGGGGATGCCGCATCAGCAGGCGGGTGTTGTCCAGGCTTTGCAGGTGGAACGTGGCCGCCGCCCGGCACTCGGTAAGCACCAGCAATGCCTCAATCGGGTCCACGCCCATGATCGTGGCCACTTCGCCGACGGTCTTGCCCGACCATGCCGGGTCGCCGGGCGCCTCCAGGTCGGTCACGCGGATCGCCTCCCAGTCCCAAGGCTCCGGGCCGCGGCCCCGACCTTCGCGTAGCTCGTCGTGGATCATCCGGCGGGTATCGGGGTCGCGCAGCCGTTCCAGGAGCGCCGTGGCGCCGCCTTCCTGTGCCCAAGCGGGCATCACCTGGTCTGTGGTGCTCATGCCGGCGTCGTAGGGGTACACGTCGAAGGTCACGTCTACGCCGCGGGCGCTCTCGCGGTCCAGGAGATCGAGAATCTCGGGGAGCAGGTGGAAAAAGTGCTTGCCCCCGACGTTGTTGTGGGACATCTGGGCCGGCAGCCCGGCGCGGCGGGCGATGTCCAGCGTCTCTAGCCTGGCCTCGTATTGCCTCTCCAGGTCAACTCGTTGATGGGCAGCGTAGAAGCCTCCGTACCGGCCCACGACCTCGGCCAAGCCGACCAGCTCCTCCGTATCGGCGTACCCGCTGGGAGCGTAGGTTAGCCCGACCGACATACCGACGGCGCCTTGCTCCATCGCCCCCGCTACCAAGCGGCGCATCTCCGCCAGCTCGTCTGCCGTCGGCGCGCGCTGGTCATAGCCCATCGCGGCCACGCGGATGGCGGTGTGCCCCACCAGCGAGGCCACGTTGAGCGCGGCGCCCTGGGAATTGAAGCGGCGGCGGTAGCCCTCCAAGTCCGTCCAGTCCCACTCCACGTCTGCCGCCGAGAGCCAGACCAGCGTCTCCTGCAGGGCCGCGCGGTCGGCCGACCGCACGGGGTAGCAGCCGAGCGAGCAGTTGCCGATCACGTTGGTCGTGACGCCTTGGCGCACCATCCCCTCGCCGTGTGGATCGAGCAGCAGCGTGAAGTCGGAGTGCGTATGGATGTCAATGAAGCCGGGCGAGACGACCTTGCCGGTTGCGTCCAGCGTCTGCGCCGCCGTTGCCGCGGCCAGATCGTCCACGGCGGCAATGCGGTCGCCACGAATACCCACGTCGGCCGCGACGCCAGGCTGCCCGGAGCCGTCTATCACCGTGCCGTTGCGAATGATCAGATCGAATTCCATCGTGGTGGCCGTCTCCTTCTTGCGTCATTGCGGCGCAGGCCGCAATCCAGGTGCCCGGGACCGGAGCCGGCACACCGGCCCTGGATTCCCGCGTGCGTGGGAATCCAGGGCCGAGCGGGCCGCAATACCGAAACGGCACCGGAATGACGCAAGGATACCGGTTCCGCGGCCTTATCCGTGCGGATATTCCTGCCGGTCGCGTCGCACGCCGGCGAGGTGGTGCTCGATCTCAGCGGTGGACCACCGGAACACGGCCATGTGGTAGTTCTGATGATGCACCGCGCCAATGGCGTAGTAGGCGGTAACAAGCGTGCCATCGGCCAGCTGGACGGTTGAAGGGTACCCGCAGTCGGCGCGTCCGACGTGGGAGAGATCGCCGACCAGAGCGAGCGGCGGCGCCCAAGTGCCCCCCTGATCCTCGCTGACCCGCACGAACACGCCGTAGGAACCGCGCACCCGGTTCCCGCAGGTAAAGAGAATCCGCCCATCCCGCAGCTGGAGCAGGTTGCCGGGGTGCTGCCACGGCAGCGTCAGGGGGTTTTGCTGCTCCCAGGTTGTCGCGGTATGGTCGCCGCGCCAGAGCGTGACCCAGGCGTTGCTGTGCGGGCTGCTGGGGTTCGCATAGTCATTCAGCGTGCGAGCCGCGGCGAGCCAGTGCCCATCCTGCGCCTGCAAAATATCCGTTTCGGTGAACCCATCGCGCCCGATCAGTTGCGCCTCGCCCCAGTGGTGCCCGTTGTCGGTGCTGCGGAAGATGTAGGTCGAGCTGAGGCGCGCTGTGATCTCCGGACTGCTCATTCGGCAGTCGTAGGCGGCGACGTAGAGGCTGCCGTCCTGCCCCACGCGCACGTTGCCAAACGGTATGAGCTTGCCGGTGCCGGGCGGCCCGGTCATCGTCCCCGCCACTTCCCAGGTATAGCCGGCGTCGGTGGAGCGGCACACCAGCGGATCGAGCAGGTTGTCGGTACGGATCGGGAGCCGCTGCGGCCGCAGCCAGCCGCCGACCAGGGCAATCAGCGTGCCGCCGTGGCCCATCCCGCCGGCGACGTTGAACCGGGATTCCCCCGGCGGATGCCGGGTAACGGCGCTCCGCCGGGTCCAGGGCGGCCGACCATCGCGGCTGACCCATAGCTCGATGTCGCCCTCGACGCGGCCGTGGCTCCCTTGGTTGAAGATGAGGGCGCCGATGCAGCCGTCGTCGAGGATGGTCAGATTGGGCCAGGCGCAATAGCCGTCAACGACGACATAGTGCTCGAACTGCCGCAGCTCACTCAACATGACAACTCTTCCTTAGTGGTCGGTGGCTAGGCGCTGTTGACATTGCCCGGTCATTCCCGCGAAAGCGGGAATCCAGAGCGGATGCGCTGTCTGCTGCCCCAGGCACCTGGATTCCGGCTTTCGCCGGAATGACGGGAGACGGCGGGCTGACGAGCGGCAGGGGTGACGGTGCCGGTCAAGCCCTGAGTTTAACTCGTTATGCACGACTGCGTAGCTGACGGGCGGCCCGTTCGTGGGCGCGGGCGAACTCCTCCGACCCGTCGTCCTCCCACAGCTCCATACTGATGCCCCGGATGGTTCCTTCCTCCCGCCCGGTCAGCTGGCTGACCCATCTGCCCGCCTCGGGATGGCTGATCCAGTGGGAGAACGAGGGGGTGTGCAGCTCGTGGCCGTTCGGCAGACGAATAATGCCGATGTGCTTGGGTGGCACGGTAGGCTCGTTCGCAGCGACACGTGCCAGGGCTGCCTCATCCACCTCCACGCCCAGTCCTGGCCCCTCCGGGACCGGCGAGAAGCCCTCGATCACCGGGATACGCTCGGTGGCGATGTCCTCCTCGTACTGATCGTCCAAGTTGGGCGCATGGCCGGTGGCTGTGGGGAGAACCGCCATCACGTGCAGCGTCAACGCCTTGGCCAGCGTCCCCCCGCCGCCGAACTGCACGGAAGTCTGCACGTTGGCCCGGCCGTAGGCGACCCCCTGGGACATGGTCTCCCCAATGCTGCTGCCGAGCATATAGCTATCCGCGGCGCTGAGTAGCAGCTCTTGCGAATGGCCTAGCGGGGCCTTGTGCATGATGATCGGGAGGCGCGTTTGCTCGCGCAAGCGCCGCCAGCCGTCGAGGTCGTGCGCTGCGAGCGGGTCTTCGATGTAGCCCACTACCGGATAGCGCTCCAGCTCGCGGATGATCGGCAGCACCGCCGCGAGCGTGCGGCTGGAGTTGAAGTCGTAGTGAATCTCGAACCCGGGCGGAGCGACCTCCTGCACGGCGCGCGTCTGCTCGATCACATCGTAGTAGGCACAGGTGTGCATCTTGAAGATCGTGTAGCCTTCCGCTACCGCGCGTAGCACCTCGTCGCGGAATAGCTCCGGCGAAGCGGTCCGGGTCCAGGCCGCGACCGAGACGGCATCGCGGACTTTCTGCCCCATCAGTTTGTAGGCCGGTACGTCGAGGTATTTCCCCATCACGTCGTAGAGGGCACCGCCCAAGCCCGGGTTGAACGTGTTGTTGATGAAGTCGAATGGACTGCGGCCGATGAGCGGTTCGACATAAGATCGCGGCGGCGGCGTACAGCGAAACTCCCCGTAGCCCACGACCCCCGCATCCGTATGCACCTTGAACACCGTGAGGTGGTTCATATCGTGGAAACGGGCCGTATAGGCGGCGTTGCGCTCGGCAATGCGGGGAAAGGTCGGAATGATCTCGATGTCGGTGATCTTCATAGCGACTGCTCCGTTAGAGGTGCGGCCCTCACCCTGGCTCTCTCCCACGGGAGACCTTTGCAAAAATCGTCATTCCCGCGAAAGCGGGAATCCATGTCCCCCCGCATTGCGGGGGGACCATTAGGGGGGCCAGTACCCCCAACCCATCCTGTGCATCCTGTCCGTCCATGTAAATATCGCCCCTCACCCCACCGGCGCGTACGGGTCGAGGCTGTGAGCCGCCAGCGCGTCATCGTCGAACGTAATCCCCAGGCCCGGTCCCGGCGGCACCTGCAAGTGTCCGGCCGCGTAGTGGATCGGTTCTTGCAGCAGTATGTCGCCGAGCGGATTCGGACGCTCCGGGCCGCGATATTCACAGATCAGGAAGTTCGGGGATGCCGCGGCCAGATGCAGGGCGGCTGCCACGTGGATGGATGACCCCATGCTGACGTGCGCGCACCAGGGGACGTTGAAGAGGTCGGCCACCAGCGCGATCTTGCGGCCCTCGGAAATGCCCCCGGCGCGACAGATGTCGGGCAGGATTACGTCGGCCCCACGACGGCGCAGCTTCTCGTGGAACTGCCAGCGCGTACACTCTGTCTCGCCGCTGGCAATAGGCAGGTCCAGGGCGGCACACAGCGCGGCATAGCCGTCGAGGTCCTCGGGCGGGAGCGGGTCTTCGAGCCAGCCCACACCGAGGCGCTCCAGGGCACGGCCGATCTGCGTCGCGGTGCGGGTGTCGTAGGCGCCGTGTGCGTCCACCATCACCGTGGCCCGCTCACCGACCGCCTCGGCCACTGCCCCGATGGTAGCGAGGTCGCCGCGCCAATCGCTGCGGCCGAGATGGAGCTTCAGCGCCGTGAACCCCTGTTCGACGTACTGCTTGGCGGCCGTTACTCGTTCGTCCAGTGTGTCACCGGGCAGCCCGCTATAGCAGGGGATGGAGGTGTTGAAGGGACCACCGAGCAGTTGGTAGATCGGCTGATTGAGCGCTTTGCCCGTGAGGTCCCACAAGGCAATGTCAATCGCGGCCAGCGATTCGAGCAGAAACCCGGAGCCGTGCCCGCGCAAGCGCATCGAGGCGTAGAGATGATCCCAGAGCACTTCGATGGCCAGCGGGTTCTGCCCCAGCAGGAGCGGCGTGAAGAGGTCCGCAATGACGGCCTTGGCGACGCCGGGCACCGGCGGTGAGTGGGCTTCGCCCCACCCGACGAGGCCGGTATCGGAGGTCAGCCGGACGAGGAGAGTTTGCTCCTGTGCTGGATAGGCACAGAGATGGCGACCTTCGTTGCGGTCGAGCGCCCGGACCGCGCCGGCCATCGTACCCCGGTCACGTGCCAAGACTCGCGTCGGCCGCAGCCCCATTTCCGCCATGTAGTCGCGGTCGGCGACGATGTGGAACGTCTCCACGTTGGCAATCTTCATCCACATATCCTTCCGCCAGCGCCCGGATCGCGCTGGGAGTGTAGTCTGTCCCTAGCCCGCCCTCTGTGCGCTCACCCCACCGGCCTATACGGGTCGAGGCTGCGGGCCGCCAGCGCGTCATCGTCGAACGTAATCCCCAGGCCCGGTCCCGGCGGCACCTGCAAGTGCCCGCCCGCGTAGTGGATCGGTTCCTGCAAGAGTACGTCGCCGAGTGGGTTTGGCCGCAGCGGACCGCGATACTCGCAGATCAGAAAGTTCGGTGTAGCGGCGGCCAGGTGCAGGGCGGCCGCCACGTGGATAGATGATCCCATGCTCACGTGCGCGCACCAAGGCACGTTGAACAGATCCGCCACCAGCGCGATCTTGCGCCCCTCCGAGATACCCCCGGCACGACAGATGTCGGGCAAGATAATATCGGCTCCGCGGCGGCGCAGCTTCTCATTGAACTGCCAGCGCGTACACTCTGTCTCGCCGCTGGCAATGGGCATGTCCAGCGCCGCGCACAGCGCGGCGTAGCCGTCGAGGTCTTCGGGTGGGAGCGGGTCTTCCAGCCAACCCACGCCCATGCGCTCCAGCTCCCGGCCGGCCGGGATGGCGGTGCGCGCGTCGTAAGCGCCATGGGCGTCCACGAGCACGGTGGCTCGTTCCCCGACCGCCTCTACCACCGCTCCTACCCCGGCTAGGCTGGTGCGTGCATCGCCCAAGGCGACACCGGTCTTCAAGGTGGTGAACCCCTGGGCCACGTAGTCTCTGGCGTAGGTGACGCGCTCCTCGACCGTGTCTCCCGGCAGCCCGGTATAGCAGGGAATGTGCGTCCGGAACGGGCCGCCGAGCAGTTGGTAGACCGGCTGATCGAGCGCCTTGCCGACGAGGTCCCACAGCGCGATGTCAATCGCAGCGAGTGCTTCCAGTTGGAAGCCGGCGCCATGCCCGCGCAGCCGCATCGAAGCGTAGAGATGGTCCCAGAGCACCTCGATGGCCAGCGGGTTCTGCCCCAGCAGCAGCGGCGCGAAGAGGTCTGCAATGACGGCCTTGGCGACGCCGGGCACCGGCGGCGAGTGGGCCTCGCCCCAGCCCACTAGCCCTTCGTCGGTCGTGATGCGTACAAGCAGCGTCCGATCCTGATCCGGGTAGGCGCACAGATGGCGGCCCTCGTTGCGGTCCAGCGCCCTGGCCCCAGGCTCGGCGCTGGTCCGACGCCGCGCCACGGTCCCGGTCGGCTGCCCAGCCGCCGCCATGTACGCTTCGCGCTTGGCGACGATGTGAAACGATTCGACCTTGGCAATCTTCATGCCTGCATCCCTCTCGCGGACTCAAGGCCTGGCGCGATTTGCTCCCACTTGACCGGCCGCTCCGATTGGTCACTAGGGTCTAAAGGTCCCGAATCTACCCCTGGGAGAGGTTCGGTCGCCGCCACGACTCCCCTGCCCTGGAGGGAAGGGGCCGGGGGGTTAGGTCCCTACCGGTCGTCGAAAGAGCGCTCTCTGGCCAATGTCTGAATGCCAAAAATCGCGCGGCCGGCTTGGAAGTCGTCCTTAAGGGGGGGCTTGGGCCACGGCATGCGCACGTCGTGGGCGATCACCCGCGGCGTCACCGTTGGCTCACCCCGCACCATGAAGTCGTTCCACTGGTCGAGGTCAACGAACCGCGCGTCGCCGGCCAGCAGCCAGGCATTGGCAGCCGCATACGTGTAGATCAGCAGTCGTCTCGACTTGCCGGAGCGGTTGGGTGCGGAGGCATGGAGCATCCGCGTGTGGTGAATGGTGAGACCCCCGGCCCCGACCTCCACCGGGACGGCCGTAGAAAGGTCCGCTTCCCCGCGGCTCGGCGTGATCGCGCCGATGAAGTAGCCGTCCTGATGATGGTCCAGAACCGGCCCCTTGTGGGAACCGGGGATCATCAGCATGCAGCCGTTCTCCAGCGTATGGTCGTCGAGGGCCACGCCGATAGCCAGCACGTCATCGTTGGTATAGGGGTAGAAGGCGATGTCTTGGTGCCACTCGACCGCGCTACCGCCCCCGGCCGTCTTCATATTCAGCTTCTCGCCCTGATGGCGAATGTCCGGGCCGAGCAGCGGCTCGATGACGTCCAGAATGGCGTCCGAGCGGTACAGCTCCCCGAAGAACGGGTGGCGCTTGCTCGGCGCGTTGATGCGGGCGAGGCGCGGCGTCTCGGCGCTATGCCCCTCCTCCAGCGCAAACGCCTCGGTATTGCTCGTGACACTGCGGGATTGCTCGGTCAGATCGTCCACGATGCGCTGGGCCTCGGCAAGCTGCGCCGGACTGAGCACGTTCTCGACGGTGAGGTACCCATTGTTGTGGTAGAACTCGACCTGCGTCGGACTGAGCCTTGCACGCTCGACGGTGATCATCCGTAACTCCTCCCTGCGATGCGCTGCCGCGGGTCACAACATAACAAGAAGCGGCCGGGTGGTGCTCCACCCGGCCGCCCGCGGATCATCTCGCCGGAATGCACGTTTAGCTGCCTTCGGCCAGGGCAAACGCCTCGTCCACTTCCACCTGAGCCGCTCTGGCGGTCTCGTCCAGCACTGACTTCACGCTAGACTCGCCTCTCAGGATCTTCCCGTGCATATCCGCGCCGTTCATCGCCCGAATCAGGGCGGCCAAGCCCAACGAGGCGGGTGCGGGAGTCGCGGCGTTGATGGTCTCCAGCACGGTGTCCCAGCCCGGATTGGCCTTGTAGTACACCGGGTCTTCGGCCACCGGCCGATACATCGTGCCCCGACCCATGGAGGTCATCAAGTGCCGGTGTCCATCATCCTGCGACATCCACCGCTCTAGGAGCCAGGCCTCATCAGGATTCTTAAGCCCGGCGCCCATCGCCCAGGTCCAGGTGTACTGCGCCAGCGTGGTCTGCTTCGAGTTCGCGTTGTTGGCGTTGCGGGGCATCCGTGACGCGCCCATCTTCAACTGCGGCGCAGCATCGGGGGCGTTGATCCACTGCCAAGGGCCACTCATCAAGATGCCCATCTTGCCGTTGTAGAAGATGGGGTCCAGTCCCGGCTGCCCCTCCTTTTGCTGGGACTTCATGAACTCGTCGAACTTGGGCCACGAGCCGTAGGCCTGATTGACGGCATCGGTCGGATAGGTGAGCGCCTCGATCCCCAGCTCGTCGTTGAAGGCGACCGTCTTGCCATCGCCTTCGAATAGACGGCCCGCGTTCACCGTATGCCAGACGTAGAAGGCGGTTCCAGGATAGTTGAAGCCCACCTGCTTGAAGGAGTCTCCGTCCGGCTCGGTCAAAATCTTGGCCGATTCGAGGAGACCCTGCCAGGTGGTCAGCTCGTTCGGGTCTATGCCCTTCGCTGCCAGCATGTCCTCGTTGTAGAAGACGTAGGGATCGTCGCCCGACGCCGTCTGCGGCAGTGCGTAGGTCCGGCCGTCAAGCTGGATGAACGGAATGATCGCGGGGAAGTACAGCTCTTCCAAGCTCCGCTTGTCGCGGGTCAGGTAATCGTCAATCCAGGTGAGGGCATTCCGCCGGGCGAGGTCAACGGTGGCCCGCCCGTGGATCATAAACACGTCCGGCGGTGAACCGGCAGCGATGGCTGCGATGATCTTCCCGATCGGCACGCCGCCGTCTACACCGGCGCCGCCCGGCGTCAAGTTCATGGTCAGGTCCACGAGGATGTTCTCGTGCTTCTCCTCGAACATCTCAATGGCCTGATCAACAAGTGGCTCACGGGCCGGGCCGTTCCAGCGGTGCTGGAAGTCGAGTGTTACGGGCGCCTTTGCAGCGGCGCCGGCAGCGCCCTGCGCGCCCTGCGCGCCTTGTGCGCCCGCCTCACCCTTCACTCCCGCTGGCCCCGCTGGCCCCGCCGGACCGGCCTGCGGCTGGCCGACGTAGCGGACGGTCGGCTCCCCACAAGCAGCGGCGAGCAGCCCGCCCAAAGCGGCGGCAGCGCCTCCCAAATAGCGTCTACGAACGATACTTACCATCCCGGTGTCTCCTTTTGCCTTCCGTGGACGTGCAAGCGCACGCCCATATGGCCGATAATGGCCGATAACTGACAGGTGCCCATGTTACCACCTGTCGCTGAGGGTCAGCAACGGTCTGCAGTCTCTGCGGCCGGTGTGTCGTACCCCTGATACCGACTGCCGCAGCCTACCTAGCGCACCCTGGTGACGCGCCACGGCCTGCGCCGGTCGCAGCCCATGCCTACCTCCCTCCGCCAACGCAATGTCAGTAGGAAAAGACCGCGGCCGAGGCACGTGCCCCGGCCGCGGGTGATCCTGCGTGTGTGCTCGTTAGCCTTCCGCCTGGGCGTAGGCCTTGTCCACCGCAGCTTGTCCCTGTCTGGCCGCCTCATCTAAGACTTCGGACACGCCCTTCTTGCCTTCCAGGACAGGTGCGGCCATGCCCCCGATCCCCTTAATGACCGGGCTCCAGCCCTTCGAGATGGGCAGCGGCGTTGCGTTCTGGATGGTTTCCAAGACTAGGTCCCAGCCAGGATTGTTGTCGTAGTAGATCTTGTCCGTGACCACCGGCTTGTACATGGTGGCCCGGCCCATCGTGGTCATGAGATGCCGATGGCCTTCGTCTTGCGACATCCAGCGCTGGAGCAGCCACGCCTCATCGGGGTGCTTAAGCCCGGCGCCCATCGCCCAGGTCCAGACGCTTTGGGCCAAGGTCGTCTGCTTCGATTTGCCATTGGTGGCATTGCGCGGCATGCGTAGGGCGCCCATGTCGAGGTCGGGTGCCAGCTGCGGCACGCTCACCCAATACCACGGACCGCTCATCGAGATCGCGAGCTTGGTGTTGGCAAAGAGGGAGTCGACCGGTGCTGAGATCTCGACCTCATTGGCCTTGACGAAAGCATCGAGGCTCAACCAGGAGCCGTAGACCTGCTTGACTGACTCGGTCATATAGGTAAGTGCCTCACGACCGAGCTCGTCGTTGAAGAGGACCTTGCGGCCGTCCGGGGACAGAAGTTGGCCGCCATTTGCCGTGTGCCAGGTTTCGAATCCCGCCCCCGGATACCGAAACCCGATCTGCTTGAAGCTGTCCCCTTGCCGATCGGTGAGAGTCTTGGCCGCCTCCAGTAGCCCTTGCCAGGTATTGAGATCGTTTGCGTCCACACCCTTATCGGAAAGCAGCTTCTTGTTATAGAAGGTGTAGGGGTTGTCACCCGAGGCCGTCTGCGGCAGCGCGAAGGTCTTCCCCTGGTACTGGATATAGGGGAGGACGGCTGGGAAGTACAACTCTTCGAGGCTCCGTCCGTCCTTCTTCAGGAAATCATCGAGCCAACTCAGGGCGTTGCGTTGAGCAAAATCAATCGCAGCGCGGGCATGGATCATGAAGCTATCCGGCGGGGTGCCCGCAGCAATTGCGGCCAGAATCTTCCCGATGGGCACGCCACCGTCGGTGCCATCTCCACGCGACAGGTTCATGGTCAAGTCAACGAAGATGCCGGGGTTCGCTTCCTCGAAGCGCTTGATGGCCTCGTCCACAATCGGCTCACGGGCCGGGCCGTTCCAGCGGTGCTGGAAGTTGAGCGTCACAGGCGCCTTTGCGGCGGCGCCGGCGGCGCCCTGCGTGCCCGGCGCACCTTGCGCGCCCGTCGCTCCTTTCGCTCCCTGCGGCCCCGCTGGCCCCGCCGGACCGGCTTGCGGCTGGCCGACATAGCGGACGGTCGGCTCCCCACAAGCGGCGGCGAGCAGCCCGCCCAGAGCGGCGGCAGTGCCTCCCAGATAGCGTCTACGAACGATGCTTGCCATCCCGGTGCCTCCTTCTCCCTCCCGTGGACGTGTAGGCCCACGCCCACTTGATCGGCAACTGACGAATACCTATGCTAACACCTGTTGCTTAAGGCCGGCAAGAGTCCGCAGTCCCGGCGGTCGGTGCATGGTATCCCTGCTGCCGACTGCCGTGGTCTAGCTAGGGCAGAATAGGGACACCTCGTGGGCATTGCGTAGGGGTGTCATCCATGACGCCCAGAGCCGCCCCTGGCTTGACCAGGGGACGCGATCAATCGCGCCCCTACGGGGAATGCCCACGTAATCCTCTGAAGACGCGCTAGCGCACCCGGCCACGAGCGGCGACCGGCCACACGACCTCGACCCGGCTGTTCCGCGCTCCGACGAGCCAACTGTACATATTGACTGTGGTGCAGATGTGGTTGGGAACCACTGCGAGCACGTCCCCCACCTGCGGGCGCTCGGAGTGTGGATAGGCAGAGAAGTCCGCGTACCCATGCTCCTCGGAGAGCCGATACAAGCGTGCCGCCGGGTATTCCATGATATGACCGAGCAAACCGTCGAGGCCCATGGTCTCCGGCGTGATGGCTTTCGATCCGGCATCGACAATGCCGCGCTCCGCCGTTGGCCGGCTGACCACCGTCGTACGCACGGTGCCGGCGCAATCATCGAACGACCAGCCGCCCTGCTGCACGGTCTGGCGGTCGTGAAAGACGTAGGTGCCGGGCCGGTGCTCGGTGACCCCCGGTACCCGCTGCACCCAGCGCAGTTGCCGCGTGCCCCCCATCGTGATCTCCGGCGCCGGCCGGCCCGCGCTCCGGAATACGGCGAGGGCCGCGGTCATGAACGCTACGCTCGGCTCGGCATCGGCGGTGAATGACATCAGGCCGCCGAACGTCAGGCCGGGGAGCTGCTCGATGGAGCAGGCCAGATCGAGCGCTTGGCGGGGCTGCGTTACGCCGGCGCGGCCCAGCCCGGCGTCACACTCTACCCACACCTTGAGACCACGGCCGGCCTGGTGTGCCACCATGCTCAGGCCCTCGGCGACGACCGCGCTGTCGCAGGTCAGACTCAACTCGATCTCCGGGTAGCGTTCGAGGAACGCGCGTAGCCGGCGGAGCTTCGCGGCGCCGACTATGTTGTAGGGGAGGAAGATGTCGTCGAACCCGAGACCGGATGCGGCGAACACTTCCGCCTCACCGAGCTTCTGGACCGTGATTCCGGCCGCGCCGGCCGCCACTTGTCGTGCCGCGATCTGGGGTATTTTGTGCGTCTTGATGTGGACGCGATTGCGTACCCCCACCCGCTCGCAGTACGCCTGGACGAACCGGATGTTGGCTTCCATCCGGTCGAGGTCCACCACCAGCACCGGCGTCTCCAAATCCTCCACAGTATCGCCTGGGGCAGGCAGAGTCTCCGGTTCCACCTGGATGCTTGGCCACACGCCGTTGCCGGCGGCTATTGCGGTCGCCTTCCCGGCGTGTGCGGTTGCTGATGCCATGCCGCTCTCTCTGGAGTGATCGCCACGCACGGACTCGAATTGCGTCCGGTTCACGCACCTGAAATCGGTTCGTTGCGCCCGGTGGCCCGCTCGGAATGGTAGCACGTGGCTCACCGGCGCCAATCACCCGCCCGCCACGCGCGAGGCGGGCCGGCGCCGAAGGCGCGTTGGCAGCAGCGACAGGCCCATCACCAGCGCTACGGCCACGGCGATGGCTGGTAGCCACGGAAACCAGCGCGGCGCATAGCGGAAGGTCACGTGTGTTTCACCCGGCGCGAGGAGCACGCCGCGAAAAACACCGTTCACGCGCAGCACGGAGCGACGTTCCCCGTCCACAAGGGCCTGCCAGTCCGGGTGGTAGCTATCCAGCAGCACCGTGAGCACCGGGGTCCGGCTCGGCGTTGCGAGCGTGACCTGCACCTCCTCCGCACTGCGGCGCATGACACGCGCCGGCAGCGGGTCCGCACCGGGGCTGGCGCTGGGGCTGGCTCCGTCAACGTAGTCGGTGTGGTCGTTGAAGGCTCCCGGCTCGGCAGTGGCTAACCGTGCAATCGCATCGGCGGCCGGGGTAGCAGCCTCCCAGCGCCGAGACCCATAGGCCATTGGGAACGCCTGGGGATTATGGTAGACGTGGAGGTTGCCTTGAGCGCCCAGCAGGGACCATCCCAGTTGCTCTGTCTCGGCAACGCGGTCAGACGATCCCAGAATGCGAGTAATGCCCGCCGCGTTGACGAGGTTCGCGTTGGGTGTGGGGTCCTGGGGGGTATGCATATACCACAGGCTCCCCAGCCCCTCTCGCCGCTGGTCGTACTGCGTGGAGCCGGTGAGCGTGCGCCAGTAGGTAAAGAACTCCGGGGGGCGAAAGCTCTCGTAGGTGTCGAGCCACCGCCCTGGAACCTCCAGGAACACGTTCGGCATGTAACTTTCGTGCATTTGGATGCTGAAGGACATCCACCGTCCAGCCGCGTCATCGTGGCGAGCCACCAACGCCAGCGTGTCTGCGAACTCGGGCAATGGCTTGTCCGGTACCGGCTGCCACCGGAGCTGGCGCTCCACTCCCATGGCCAGCAGACTGACGCCAAAGACCACGACGATGATGGGGAGGTACGCACCGATGCCCGCGGCAGCCTGGCGTGGCGAGGTCTTGTACAACAGGAACGCGAGGAGCACCGTCGCGGCAAGGAGTGCCGTCGCGACGGTGCCTAACCACACAGCAGGACTTAGTCCCAGCCCCGGTCCCAGCCCCAGCTCGGTCATGCGGAGCCACCAGAACACAAGGCTGGCACCAACGAGCGCGCCCAGGACCGCAAAGGTTGGGAGGTACGCGCCCGTGGCGCCGGTGCCGGACTCCGATCCGGTAGCAGCGGCGCGGCGGGTGAATATCCGGTACAACAGGAAGGCGATGAGTAGTGTCGCGACGATGCCCAGCCACAGCACAGGAACCGGCGCCAGCCGCCCCAGTCCGACCATACGGAGCACCCAGAGCATCAGGCTGGCACCAACGAGAGCGGCAAAGATCGCCATGGTTAGCTTGTTCCGCCGACGGTCGCTCAACCAGTCGAGGCCTAACCCGGCCATTAAGGCCAAGGGTAGGACCGTCACGAACGATAAACGCTGAACGTTGGATACCGCGCTCCAGCCGGGCACCACCTGCTGTAACACGTCCAGCAGCGGTGTCTTGAACCCTATTAGTAGCGCGAGTACGACCAGAATCGGCAGTATCGCAAGACGCCGCCGGCGCAGACTCACCAGCAGGCCGGCCAGAATGAGGGCTGGAGCCAGCGGCCCCATGTAGACATCATCGTTGATCTGCGGCGAGTGTGGATCAACGTGTGCAGACAGCGAGGCGCGGTTCATCCCGGAAGCGCCAGCTTCCGCCACTGTGTCGCGCGTCGTACCGCGCTGTTCCCAGCCGAACGGCACCAGCACCGGCGCCGCTATTGCGACCCCCAGCAGGACAGCGGCCACCGACAGCCCAAGTCGTTGGAGATGGACGCCGCGGATGGCGTGCCAAAGCTCCTGGTACCAGGTGTGTCCGGAGGTGGCTTTGGTACGCCAGGGTACCGAGGTCGTCAGGAACCGGTACAGCACGACGATGCCCACAACTTGGAAGGCCATATGGGTGTTTTGCAGATGCGCTCCCAGGCCGGAGCTACCGAGACTGAGCGCTACGAGGGCCAAACCGCGCCGCGCCCGACCGGTCCAGATCAGCTCGGTACCCAGCACGGCCAGTGGATAGGTGGCAAAGTGAACCGGGGCGTGTTGGAACGGCGCCCAGCGAACCGGGAGGTGACCCAGAGCGAGGAAGATGCCGGCCAAGGCAGCCGACCAGCGACTCACCCCGTAGTGGCGGGCTAAGGCCATCGTTGCGAGGCCCGCGACGAGTGCATGTCCCCAGATGAGCCAATCCGCCGCTTCCTCGGCCCGGGGCGCGAGCCGGAGGGCCAGCCAGCGTAGCGGATAGAAGTTCCCATGATACGAGCCGACGAAGGCAGACTGTCCGAGACCGCGCCGATCAATCCAGAACGGTAGATAGCCGTGTTCCTGGACGTATGCAAACTGCTCGAGGGTATCGGTCCGGAACTGCCAGACGACATCATCGTCTGTATGCATCGCATGCAGCGTCAGCGGCGAACCGAGCGCTGCGCCATAGAAGAGCGTGACCGCCGCGATGACTACCAGGATCGGCCCGAACTGCACCAGTGTGCGCCGCATCGAAAGCAACATTGTGCTTGGCCGTGGAGGCTACTCAGCTCAGTGGTGGCTCTACCGGGACTACTGAAGATATGGAAGATATGACGGAGGCTGCCCTAGCCTGATTGCCAGGTGAACAGCGTTTCCAGGTGTGGCCACAGCGCATCCAGCTCCTTGTAGTCGTAAGCATCGAGCGGTGTGCCGGCGCCGCGGTTTCGAGCGCTGCGTATGACACCTCGTCTGACGAGCACTTCCTTATCGAACGGCACGCCGCTCAACCGCTCCCGCTGCAGGCCGGGCATGAGCCGCATATGTAGCTCGCGGGCAGCGGCGTGCTCGCCGGTAGCGTACAGGTCATAGATTTGCGCCAGAATGTCGGTGAAGTGGGGCGCTGGCATCGTGCCGCTAGCACCGCGCGCCAACTCGTCAATGAAGTTCTGGCCGCCGGCGCCGCCGAATACGCCCCAGACCTTCGAGTCGCCGACTTCGAGCCGGCGCCGGATATTGTGGTGCGCTGGCTCAACCTCCTCTTTGACATAATGTACGTGCGCGACTTCGCGTACCAGGCGACTGACCAGATCGGGATTGATCGGGGCAATCGGAGCATTTTGGATACATACGGGCAGTTGCGCTGCCGCGGAGATCGCCTCGTAGTAGCGCAGTAGCTCTGCGGGCGGGAGTTTGGCGAGCACCGGTGGCATCGCGATCACGGCGTCTGCGCCCGCATCGCGCGCCGCGGCGGCGAAACGCTGGGCGGCCGGCACGCTCACCCCGGATACGCCGGCCACGAACGGTACGCGGCCGGCAATGTGTCCGGCAACCAGCGGTAGGAGGTGGAGACGCTCCTGGTCCGTCAGCGTGAACCACTCGGAGGCCATGACCGGGTGGACGATGCCGTGAGCGCCGGCTTCCAGACAGAAGTCCAGTTGGCGCCGGAGCGAGTCCAGGTCGAGGTCTCCATTATCATCGAACGGTGTGACTGGGATGGTAAAGATTCCCTGCCAGCGGGACGGATTGCGTGCGGGTGTCTGTGTTGCAGCCACGGCTACCTGCCTCCAGGCGAGGTGACGGCCCAAGCATAGCAGGTGGTCGGCCCCCACCCTGTCCCTCCCCTGTCGCAGCAGGGGAGGGACAGGGTGGGGGCCTGGGTTCCCGCTTTCGCGGGAATGACAGGAAAAATTCAACACCACTTAGCAGCTTGGTGAGGTCATCTTAGCCCTTATCTGGTCCGCTGCTCCGAGAGCAGAGAACGAGTCCGCCGACGCTCGGCCTTCGGTGCTACAGTGTGTCCGACAATCCGGAGGACACGACTACAATCAATCTGCTAAGGAGGCTGGGCACGATGCGTATCGCGATTACCGGCGGAGCCGGGCGGCTGGGGCAAGCGCTCGCCGCCCGCTGGCAGGCCACCCATCAGGTCCGCACCGTGGATGCGATCCCCCTCCCCGCCAGCGCCCCGTCCCAAGACCACCTCGTCGGCGATCTGCGCGATCCCGCCTTCGCCCAGCAAGCCATCGCTGACGCTGACGCCCTCGTCCATCTCGCTCCGATCAGCCCCGCCGGCCCGGCCGCCACCAGCGACCTCGACCGGCTCGACGATGCCACCCGCGGCACCTACCACCTCCTATTGGCCGCCGCCGAGGCCGGCGTGCAGACGGTCGTGCTCGGGAGCACCTTGGACCTCCTCGCGGCCTACCCCGGCGCCTGGCAGATCACCGAGCAGTGGGCGCCCCGGCCGGCCCCCACTCCCGCACACCTCGCGCCCTACCTGGCCGAGTGCAGTGCGCGTGAGCTGGCCCGTGTGCTGCCGCTGCGGGTAGTTAGTCTGCGCCTGGGCGAGATCGTGGATGAGTCTGACATCGAGGGTCAGCCATTCGATGGGCGTTGGCTGCACCTGGACGATGCCGTGCAAGCCTTCGAGCGAGCCGTGGCCTTTGCACCCGGCGAGGAAGAGCCAGCGACCGGCTGGTGGGTGTACCACATTCCGGCGGCCGGACCCCGCACGCGGATACCGCTCGTCGCAGCGAGTGAGGCGCCACTAGGGTATGCGCCGCAGCACGACTTCCTGGCCCAGTGGCCGGAGAGCTGGCAGCACCCGCCGGCGGCCCCGGCGCTGCCGGCGGTGCGGTCGCGGCCGATCCGCAAGGTGGTGGTATTCGGAGCGGGCGGGCCGCTAGCGGCGGCGACGGCGCCGCTGCTGGCGGAGACGCACACGGTACGGCTGACGGACCTACGCCCGCTGGTGGAGATCGTCGCGGCCGGGCAGCCGCAGTCGGCCGGGGCGCCGCTGCCGACCATCTTGGGGCCGCCGCACGAGACGCGCGAGGTGGACGTGACGGACTATGAGCAAGTGCTGGCGGCGTGCGCGGGGATGGATGCGATTGTCAACTGCACGGTGTTCCGACCCGAGGCGGAGCGTGCCTTCAAGGTGAACTGTCTGGGGGCGTACAACGTGATGCGGGCAGCGGTGGCGCAGGGCATCCGGCGCGTGGTCCATACCGGTCCGCAGATGGTGATGCAGGAGCAGATCGCGGGCTACCGCTGGAACTCCGGCGTGGGGTCCGACGTCCCGATGCGGCCAGGCGTGCTGGTCTATCTCCACAGCAAGTACATGGGAGAGGAGGTAGTACGCACATTTGCCGAAGCCTATGGGCTGGAAGTGCCGACCTTCTACTTCAACCACTTCGCCAACCCGGCGACCGTCAAGGCGAGTAGGGAAGGCATCAATTCGTTCACGGTGTCCTGGAACGATGCGGCCCTGGCCTTGCGGCGGGGGCTGGAGGTGCCGTCGCTGCCGCGGCCGTTCGAGACATTCCTGATCAGCGCCGATCTGCCCCACGGATACGTCTCGAACGAGAAGGCAAAGCGCCTACTGGGCTGGCAGCCCCGCGACCGCTTTGAGAACCGTTGGATGCGGCAAGATTAGGCCCCTCTCTCTATAGGTTCCCCCGCTGTGCAGGGGGACGGTATTCCCATGCAGTGCATCGGCTCGACTGAGGATGTCCCATGACCACGAGTGCTAACGTAACGGCGGGCCTGTATGCGCTGGGCATCACCGCGGGCGATACCGTCTTTTTCCATAGCTCACTCAAGAGCATGGGTCGGGTCACCGGTGGACCGGAGGCCGTGGTCGGCGGATTTCTGGAGGCGGTCGGGCCGACTGGGACGGTCGTCGTACCGACGTTTACGCTCACCGAGCGGCTCGGTCCGTTCGGGTCCTGGTATGACCATGAGACGACTCCCTCGTCAACCGGCCTGATTACCGAGACCCTGCGCCGCCGGCCCGACGCCATGCGTAGCTTTCACCCCACTCACTCGGTCGCCGCCGTGGGTCGTCTGGCCCGCATGGTGACTGCTCAACAACGCAACACCTTTGGCCGCCGCAGCCCGTGGTGCGATGCCGGCTTTGCACAGGGCAGCCCCCTCGATCTGCTGACGCGGTGGAATGCCTGGTACGTATTGCTCGGCGTGGAGTTCCAAGTCCAAACCATCATGCACTACCTGGAGACGATCTTGGTGGATGTGGTGCTGCGCCGCGCCAGCGTGACACAGCGAGAGGCGTTGCGTGTACAGGTCAGCCGCTGGGGTTCGCCGGGCATCTGGCCGGCGCCGGAGCGCATGCCGTTGGGCGCGGCGCTGGCCGCTGACGGAACCTACCGGCACGCGACCATCGGCCCGGCGGATGTGTACGGGAGCCGCTTCCAAGCCGTGTTGGGCCGTGCCTTGGAGATCGTACTAGGGGCACCCGCAGCGTGGCTCAACCAGGCGTTTCGAGCCTGGATGGATACCCCGCTTGATCCGACAGCAGTCCTGGCGGAGTACGTGACGCCGGGCGGTGGGCCACCGCTGGCCGCCCCAGCACAAGCGGTCTCCTGCGTCGGGCTGGCGCGGCCCGCGCCGTCAGCCTGAGGCGTATTCCTGACAAGGGTAGGTACGGGCCAAGTCGTAGAGGGCTACAGCCTGCTGCGTCCGTTCCCTGCGGAGCGGGCGGCGACGATCAGGCGATCACTTGAAATACAGCCCGATCATAGCGCCGATGAGTGTCACCCAGGAGGCGGCGATCAGCACGTACAGCGTGTTGAACCGGCTGTTCATCTCCTCGCGCAGGCCGTTCATTTCGGCCCGCAGGGTGTTCATCTCGGCGCGCAGGCTGTTGATGGACTCGTGCATTTCGACCCGTAGGCCGATGATGGACTGATGCATCTCGTCAAGCCGGCGGTCCACCTGCTCGTAGGCCCCTTCCAGCCGGCTGATCCGCTGTTCGATCACCATGATGCCCTCGCACTTCCCACGCCGGTATCCCATGGTATCCCGGGCACGGCTCCCGCGCCAGCGCAGACTGGCCACCGGACATAACCCTCACCCCGGCTACCCTGCCCCCCGGCCTTCGCCCCTGAATACCGAACGCTCTCCAAAATGTATATGACTATGTATATCATACAATTGCTCAGAGGTTAAGGGGGAGATGGTAGTCCGCCGGACAGGCGCTCGAAGACGGCCATTTCGATCTGGTTGCCCGTAGCGAGGTCGTGCTCCAGCCCGGAGTTGATGGCCTCCTTCGCGCCGCCAATGGCCTCGGGGGGCAACGCGGCAAGCTGCCGGGCGAGCGCCAGCGTTGCGGCTGGGAGTTCACTGGCTGGATGGACGGCATTCACGAGGCCGCGGCGCAGGGCCTCGTCGGCGCCGACGAGCCGACCGGTATAGATCAGCTCCTTCGCAATGCCCGGCCCAACCAAGCGCGCCAACCGTTGGGTGCCGCCCCAGGCCGGGATCATCCCCCGACGTACTTGTGGTAGGCCGATATGGGTGTCGAGGGCCAGTAGGCGCAGGTCCGTAGCCAGCGCCAGCTCAAAGCCCGCGCCGGCGGCAAGACCGTTGATCGCGGCTATCGTGGGCTGGGGCAGCGCAGCGATAGCATCCGTCAGCCGATGCCCCCACCGGAGCCACGTGCCGACCGCATCGGCTGCTCCATCTTGCAGGGTGCTCAGGTCGGCGCCGGCTGAGAATGTCTCCCCGGCGGCGGTGAGGATGATCGCGCGGGCACCATGATCGGCCGCCAGCGTTTCGACGTGCGCCAGCAGCACGCGTGTTGTAGCGTTGTCCAGGCAGTTGTCTGCCTCCGGTCGGTTGATGGTGAGCCGGACAATCGGCCCGTCGCGCTGCAGCAGTACCGGCGGCTGGTCACTTGCTGACGCCATCGCGTGTGTCTCCGGCAGCTTCACCCGCGGATACGGACGCCCCGGCGCTGCCGTGCCGTGCTATGATGCCGAGCAGATCATACCCTGGCTGACACGAGGAGCGCACAGTTGATCCAAGCACTCGTCCCGCGTTCGGACTTCGTTGGCCTGGAAGGGGTGACTCACCTCGCCGCCGGCGGCGAGGCGCCGTGGCTGGCTGCCCACACCGAGGCGCTGTCGCTGCTCGCCCTCGATCAGAGCGGTGGCATGCCTGGGCGAGCGCGCAAAGATGCCACCGTCGAGCGAGCGCGTGAGCGTGCCGCTCGCCTGCTCGGCGTAGACGCCGCCGACGTGGCCCTCCTGTCCAGCACGACCGAAGGGGTAAATATCCTCGCGCTGGCCCTCGATTGGCGACCGGGCGATACCGTCGTAGTCGAGGCCATCGAGTTTCCTTCCTTGGTCTTCCCGTGGACCAAGCTCAAGGAGCAGGGCGTAGAGATACGCATCGTCCGTCCAAGCGACGGCTCGCAGTGGAGCTACACGTTGGATGACCTGGCGGCGGCCGTTGACTCGCGCACCCGGCTGCTTGCCACTAGCCAAGTGAGCTACCTGACCGGCCGGCGGCACGACTTGGCGCAGCTGCGAGACGTCGCGGACCGCGCCGGGGCGCTCCTGCTCGTGGATGCGACTCATGGCGCCGGTGTTGTCCCGGTCGAGGCCGGACTGGCCGATATTGTGGTCTCCAGCTGCTACAAGTGGCTGTTGGGTACGCAAGGCATCGCCCTGTTCTACCGCGACCCGCAGCGCCTTGGGGCGCTGGAGCCGCCGATTGTAGGCTGGCACTCGCGTGTAGACGCTCTTTCCTTGGCGCAGCCCGACGTGTGGACTGCGCCAACTCATGCCGGCCGCTTCGAGGCGGCCAACGTGAGCTACCTGAGCGCGTACCTGCTGGATAGTGCGCTGGCCTATCTCAGTCGCTTCCCGGCCGCGCAGCTGGCGGCCCACAGTGCCCAGCTCACGGCGCTCGTGTTGGCCGGCTTTGCGCGGCTGGGGCTGGAGGTCACCACGCCGGAGCAGCCGGAGCAGCGGGCCGGCAATGCGACCTGTGTTGTGCCGGCCGGCGTTGACTCCGGTGCGCTGGCCGCCCGGCTCGCGGAGGAAGGAGTGTTGGTGTGGGGTGGTGACGGCCGCCTGCGCGTGTCGTGCCATCTGTACAACGATCAAGCGGATGTCGAGCGCCTGCTGGCGGTCTTGCCCGCCGCCCTCGCGGCGGCCTGACCAAAGCCGGCAGTGGTTAGTGAGGGAGGAGTGAGCGCCATGACCTATCGTGTCGGGATTATCGGTTGCGGGCGGATGGCCTGCACTATTGACGACGAGGTGGTTGGCAAGCTGGATCGCAGCGGCATGTTGCTGCCCTACTGCCACGCCGGTGGCTACCTGGATTACCCGGAGACCGAGATGGTCGCGGCCTGCGACATTGACCCGGAGCGGCTGCAAAATGCCCTAGAGCGCTGGCACATTCCGCGTGGCTACAGCGACTTCCGCGAGCTGATAGACAAGGAGCAGCCGGAGCTTATCAGCGTCACCACCCGGCCCGAAAACCACGCCGAGATCATCGTCTACGCCGCCGAGCACGGCGTCAAAGGGATGTTTGTCGAGAAGCCGCTCTGCTGCTCGCTGACCGAGACCGACGCCATCCGCGAGGCCTGCGAGCGCCACGACGTGAAGCTGGCGTTCGGCCCGATGCGCCGCAACTGGGCGGCCTACCAGCAGGCCCGCGCGCTCCTCGACAGCGGGCAGCTCGGCGCGGTGCGGGCGGCCATCGCCTTTGCGGGGAACCCGTGTGGCGGCCACACCCTCGACAGCCTGCTGTACCTGCTCGGCGACCCAGACCCGGTGAGTGTCCGGGCCACCCTCGGCACGCTGTCACCCTTCGAGGGCGACACTGACGACATGCGCTTCAAGCCCGACGCCCGTATCGCTTCGGCGCACGTGACCTTCGCCAACGGCACCGCCATCCACATCAACGGCGTGGGCGCCAGCGGTGAGTACGAAGTGATCTGCGAAGGCGGGATCCTCCGCATCCCCAGCGACGGCTACACATTCCATGCGCGGCGCGCCGACGAGGACACACGCGGCTACGAAGACATGGACCTGCCCCCCGTCGAGCGTTGGAGCAGCGCCATCGCCAAGGTGCAGGACCTCGCGGAATCCGTGCGGACCGGCCAGCCCGGCGTCAGCAATCTGCGTGCGACGCTCATCGGGCAGGAGATCGGCTACGCCATGTACGAGTCGCACCTCCGCGGTGGCGTCAGCGTAGACGTCCCCATCACCGAGAACCGCGACCGCTGGGTATCCTCCTGGTAGGGAGCCTGATCACGCCTCGCCCGCGGCTGTCCTCACCCCGGCCCTCTCCCCCGCGCCGAGTCCCTCCAGCCCCTTCCCTTCAGGGAGGGGGTTTGGGGGTAGGTCCGCCCCCCGTTGTCATCCCCCCACCCCGGTCCAATATGACCCCGTGTTGGGAAGTGGCAGATGCAAGACCATCCTGGAGCACCGGGCACCGCCCGGAAGGAGCACACGCGCACCATCGTGCCAGCCGACCGCGGTGGCGTCGCCACCCAGCCGAGGGCGCCGGGTCATGAGCGACCCCCCGTCGCGCAGCGTGCAGCGGGGCATGACCGTCCGCGCGCGACCCCACAGGCGCCGGATCAGGACGTACCCCTCGCCACCACGGCGCGGGCGCCGGGTCATGAGCGACCCCCCGCCGCGCCGAACGCGGCGAGGCATGGCCGTCCGTGCGCCACCCCACAGGTGCCGGGCCATGACGTACCCCGCGCCACCGCGGCGCGGGCGCCGGGTCATGGCCGTCCGTGCGCCGCGCATCTGGCGCCGCCAGGACACGCCCTGGCGGACGGCACTACCGTGCCTAGCGCCACCGCTCCCTTGCCGGCGAGCGAGCGCCGGCTGCTCCAGGTGGTCTTGCCCCGCGTCCCTGCCACTCCCCACACCCGCATCTACCCGCCATCCCACCAGAACACCGCGAACAACCGCGCCGCGCACTCCCACACTCCCACCTACCCGCTATCCAGTTCCGCCGCCTATCTTGTGCATCCTGCCACCCAGGTTCCGCCCCGCCCGCAGACCTGCTCCGGCGCGGGCGCTGGCTGCCCACCCCCGCGCCACTCGCGCGCCCCACCGGCAGCGTCCCCCGCGTCCACGTCATTCCCCTTCCCTGCCAGGGAAGGGGCCGGGGGTTAGGTCCACCCACCCACCCCCCACGCCGCTTACGGCTGGTAGCGCGGCTGCCGCGGCGTGCGCGTGTGTCGAATGAGCCGAATGCCCGGATCCGCCAGCGGCAGCGACACGCGCGCCCCCCCGCGCCGGTGTGACTCGACAAAGCCGAAGATCAGCTCCATGTTGGCGCGGGCGACGCGCACGCCGCCGCGCGTCGCCGGGTCGCCGCGGTCCAGCGCCGCGACCAAGTCCTCGATCAGGCGCAACGTGCTGCTCGCCTTCTCGTAGTCCGGGAACGTGCCGTCGCCGAGGTCTCGGATCGTCCGCGCCGCGACGTCGTATTCATGTACCTGTCGCTGGCGGAACTGGACGCCATTGTTCAGGGCGGTCAAGACGCCGCGCTCGCAGATAGCCTCGTACTCGCTCGCGCGCGGGCTATTCATCGCGTAGACGGTGACGCCGTTCGCAAAGCCGAACATGCCCTCGGCAGTGGGGTCCTCAAGCAGTTCGTCTCCGGCAATCAGCTCATCACCTTGCGGCAGGTGCCCTTGCACCCACGTCGCCGGCACATCGCCGTTGAGCCGTTGCATCAGATCGAACGTGTGGCTGGAGGTGTTGAACAGGGTGCCGTTGCTGTAGATGATGAGCGTCTTGAGCGCGCCCAGCTCTCCGGAGGCGATCACCTCGCGCATCGCGTCGAAGCCGGGATGCCAGCGCCGGTTGGTGCCCATGTTGAGCGCCACCCCGTTGCGCTCCACTGCCTCCACCATAGCGTCGGCTTCCGGCAGCGAGGCACACAGGGCTTTTTCGCAGTAGAGCGCCTTGACGCCGTGCTCGGCCGCATAAATCGCGATCTCGGCCCGCTGCTCCGGCTGCGTCGCCACGCTCAGAATGTCGGGCTGCTCCTTTGCGATCAGCTCCTTGTAGTCGGTGTAGAGGTGCTCTTTGCCCACCCCATAGCGCTGGCCAAACACCTCCAAGACGTCCGGCCGCAGATCGGTGCCGGCGACCAGATCGGTCCGGTCGCAGGCCTCGTAGCCGGCGGCGTGCGAGTAGGGAGGCACATGATGCGGCGTCCCCACGACCTCGTTGTCAATGAAGGCCCCCATCCGGCTACAGCCGATCAGTGCCGCGCGATATGTCTTGCCCACGTTGCCCTCTCCTTCTGATGCCCCAGCGTGTACCACCTTGAGACCTTTGCAAAATCGTCATTCCCGCGCACGCGGGAATCCAAAAACCGGTCCTCCCAGGTTGGCGGGAGTGGAGTCACTGACACCATAGCACTCCGTCCGGGGAGTTACACAAAGGTCTCACCTTGGACTGCGTTGGAGTGTGCAATCCGGCCTCGCCGCCGCGCACCCACCGCCCCGAGTGAACGGGATGGTAACACGGCTCATCCACACCAGCCCTTCCGGTGGACTCCCCTCTTCACTTGTGGAGAGGGGG
Organism: Chloroflexota bacterium; assembly: GCA_965238265.1. Lineage (GTDB taxonomy): Bacteria > Chloroflexota > UBA11872 > UBA12225 > JAJDUF01 > JAJDUF01. Next base: position 2,134,476 of record OZ250185.1, read on the forward strand.
CCGGGGGGCCAGGCGCCCTACAGCCCCAGGACCCGCTCCGCGTTACGATACGTGATGTCGGCGAAATGGTCCTCCGACACGCAGTAGTCGCGGAGCACGGGGAGACTGAGCGCGGCAAAGCATTCGCGCTTCCGGCCCTCACCCCAGTCGCCTTTGCCGTCGCGGCACGGGCAGTCGGTGGCCCAGAGCAGCTTGGTCCGGTGCCGGCGCACAAAGTCGCGGCCGAACTCCGGGTCCCGCGTAAGCGCGCCTAGCCCGGAGCCGGCCGAGATGTCCCCGTAGACGTTGGGGTACTCCTCCAGCAAGCGGTCGGTCAGCCCAACGCGCACCACGGGTCCCGTGGGGTAACTGACGTAGTCGGGGGCGCGATAGTCGCTGGGCGCGTCGGCACTGATGTTGGCCCACCAGGCCGTCGCGTGCCCGATAAAGACGGTCTCCGGACATGCTTGCAGCACCTGCTCGAAGGCCTCGAAGTTGTAGCTGTACTCGCGGTACTGCAAATGGAGCAGGACCGGCCAGCCTAGCTCACCGCACAGGCGATAGATGTCCATGGAAACCGGGTGATCTACGGCCAGCCGCACCTTATGCTCGCCGAACCCCCGCACCTTGCCGGTCGCGTGGTACCGGCGTATCTGGTCCAGCGCGTCGAGCGCCAGCGGGTTGACGTGGCAGAAGGGGATAATCTCGTCGCCGTACTCGTCGTAGGCTGCGAGGGCGTGCTCCGTCGCCCAGCTGTCGTCCAGCACGTCCGTCGCCGTCGAATCGCCCGGCTCGATGGGCAAGACCACTGACTTTCCGCCGCCATAGGCGTTATGATGCTCGATGACGTGCTCCGCCGAGCGTCCGAAGTGACCGATGTGAGTATGGAAATCAATAATCATGGTACTCCTGCTGCGGCTTAGTCTCGCGCTCCTGCATGTTGCCGGAACAATACATGAGTTGCCGGTCAGTAGCTAGTGGAGCGTTGCCTTCCGGCCGGGATTCGCGTAGGCTCACCACAGTCAACGCGATCCTTCGTACACAAGGAGTCATTATGAGCGAGCGCGTCTATCGAGCCGGGATCATTGGCACCGCCCGCGTCGGCAGCTGGTACGACGACCTGACCGGGCCACGCGCCCCCGAACTGCTGCCCTATAGCCATGCGAGCTGCTACGCCACCCACGAGCGCACCGAGCTGGTAGCCGGCTCGGACCTCGACCCGGAGCGCCTCCAGCAGTTTGGCGAGAAGTGGGGCGTCCAGGCGCTCTATGCCGACTACCAAGAGATGCTGGAGAAGGAAGACCTCGACATTGTGAGCATCACCACCTCGTGGGGCCACGATCACGCTGCGATTGCGCCCGTCGTCGCGGCGAGCGGCGTGAAAGGCATCTTCTGCGAGAAGCCCATCGCCACCTCGATGGCTGAAGCCGATCACATCGTCAAGACGGTGCAGGATAACGACGTGGTATTCGCCTGCGCCTACCTGCGGCGGTGGCGGCCGTACTATCACGCCCTGCGCGATGCCATCGCCGACGGCACCATTGGCGATCTGCTCTCGATTACCGCGTTCGGAGTTGGATCGCTGATGCACGGCGGCACGCACTACACCGACCTCATGTCTTTCCTGGCCGGAGAGCCGGAGCCGGCGTGGGCGTTCGGTCGTATCGAGGCCCCGCCCGAGGGCGCCACCGGCTGGACCGCCGAGGTGGACCCGCCCGGCGGTGGCTATATCGAGATGCAGAACGGCGTGCGCTTCTTCCTCGAAGGGGTCAGCAAAGGGCCGATTAGCTTCGTGATTGCCGGCAGTGGCGGGCAGCTTGTCGTCCACAACGACGGCTGCGACGCGACGCTGTGGCGCCCGCCGGACGACGATGGCCGCCAGTGGGTGTCGGCGCCGTTCCCGCTGCCGCCCCAAGACCGCAGCCCGGTACTGAAGATCGTCGAGGACATCGTTGGCTGCATGGATAACGGCGGCAAGCCCCTCAACAACGAGGAGCACTCGGCGCGCACGATGGAGCTATGCATTGCGCTCCATGCCTCCCATAACGCCGGTGGCGTGCGCGTGGACTTCCCCCTCGCCGACCGCGACCTCAGCGTAGATACCTGGTAGAAGCGCGCCTCACCCCCCGGCCCCGGGCGGCCACTGTAGAGGACTACGGCACGCTGCGCCCGTCCCCCTGCGAAGCGGGGGGACCATAGGGGGGCCAGAGATCAGGCGGCGCGGGCCGAGGGGCGGGCGTCGGCCCGCAGAGCGCGGACCCGCGCGGCGAGGCGGCCGATGGATGCCCGCAGCTCGTCAATCGTACCGGCCAGGTCAACCGCGACGACCTCCAGCCGCTTGCCGGCGTTGCGGACCTGATACGTCGCCGTGTCCGCCTCGCCTTGCGCGTAGACCAGCAGCCCCCCGGGCAGGTCGAGGGCGGTGGCGTAGGCGAGCAGCTGGTAGAGGTCAGCGTTGGGGATACGTTCGCCGGTGATGTTCTTGTACTTTGCGTCGCCGACGAACGTGCAAGTTGGACCGTCCCACCACGTCAGGTCAGGCGCCAGCCGCACGCGGCCGCGCTCATCGAGGTAAATCCGGCGCCGGCCGGTCAGCTCCTTGTCGGAGCAGAACGTATGCTCCGATACCCGGAGGTCGTCCCGCAGTGCCTGGGTTACGAACTCCTGGAACACTGTGTTCATGTTCATCAGGAAGCCCGCCGCCCGGATGCCGCCGCGATCCGCCTCGAAGGCCCAATGCCGCAGGATGAGCCGCGACAGCGCCACGACCTCGCGGTAGTGCTCGTTCAGCCGGTCGAACGCGACTTCCGGTACGTCGCTCGGTGCAAACCGGACCGGCGCTACGTTGCCGAGCGTCGCGCCGATCCACCGGAGGCCGGCGCGCGCACGCGGGGAGCGAATCCGCATCCGGCCGAGCAGCACCGCCGCCGCCCTCACCAAGCGATTGGCCAGGATGTCGTCCGTGAACTCGTCGTAGCGCACTTCTATCGGCACGGGTACGCCGAACCGGCGCCTGATCTGCTCCGCGACGAGTATCCGCCCGCGGACCGTGTGCAGCGCCTCCTCTTCTGTCCGGTACCCGTGCAGTAGCCCGCGTGCGAACGCCCGCCGAGCGGCGGACGCGAGCGCGAGAGCCAGCGCCTCGACCAGCGTATTCGCGCCCTCGAAGTCGAAGCGCTCCTCCCGCAGCGTGAACGCACCCGGCGCATAGGACGCCAGGAAGAGCACGCGCGAGACGTCCAGCTTGGGGTAAATGGCAACCGACAGGTCGCCAAGCTCCAGAGCGCCGATAGTGGAGCCGGGCGTCAGGCAATAGGTGCCGGTCACCCCGGGAGCCGGTTCGATGGTGAGCGACGGCACCGTCGCGCGCAGCGCGTCCCGCTCACCCACGGAGAGGCGCAGCGGCGCGCTCGTGCCGTACTCCCGCAGGTCAATCCGCCGCATCACCACCGTCGGCCTCTTCGTCCTGCCTGCCGCCGGTATCCGCTGCCTCGGCACTGCCGCCGGCCTCGCGCCGGAGCGTATCGAGCTTGAACTCGGCGAGGCGGTCAGGCTGCCCGTAGAGCTGCTCCTGGACGTAGGGGCGGACGTTGTGCTCCCAGATCAGGCCGACCTGTTCGTCGTCGAGGCCGGGTCGCATGAAGTAGCTCGGCCCAATGGCCGCCTCGCTATCGCCGCCGAGCTTCTCGTTCGCGCTGTCTACCACGTCGGCGACCCACTCCATACCAGGCACATTCCGGTCCAGCCAGCGCTGGAGTAGACCCTGCACCGGCCACTCGCCGGGGTGGAACTCCACAAAGTGGAACCGGCGGCGCAACGCCAGGTCCACCAGCGCGATGGAGCGGTCCGCGGTGTTCATCGTGCCGATGATGTAGAAGTTATCGGGCAGGGAGAACTCCGATTCGGAGTACTGGAGCTGCATCGGCTCGTCGCGGTACTCCAGCAGAAAGTACAGCTCGCCGAACACCTTGGCGAGGTTGCCCCGGTTGATCTCGTCTATGACGAGGAAGTGCTTGGCTTCCGGCTTCCCCCTGGCACGCTTCGCCATAGCGAGCAGCGGCCCGTCTCTGAGCGTGAAGCGGGCGAGTCCTCCATCGGGCGCAGGGCGAAAGCCCTGCACAAAGTCCTCGTAGGCATACGACGGATGAAACTGCACCAGCCGCACGCGGTCTTCTGACCCGGCAAGACACGCCGCCAGCTTCCGCGCCACGAACGTCTTCCCCGTACCGGGCGGCCCTTGGAAGATAACCTGGCGCTTGTCCTCCAGCAGCTTCTCGACGCGCCGCAGAAAGCCAATGTCAAGCAGTAGCTCCTCCGCAAGCTCTGCCAGAGACGGCTGCTTGGGTGGTGGCGGTTCGTCTTCTTTAGGTGCCTCCCCGCCGTCGTCGCTGCTGACATTCGGCGGCGGGGGTGCTGCCCGATGCTGCCTGCGAACATCTTTTGCCCACATCGTTGCTCGGTACCATAGGCCGAATTTATGGTAGTCGGGATCGGAGGAGTAATGGCACTGCTCCCATCCATCGGTCACGCCCTCCAGCCAGTAGTCGTGCCAGGTTCCTACACCGAGGCGCTGGCGCCCAGGGATTATACTAGTGACACCCTCTAAGTCGCGCCTGTTCTTAATCTGACTGTCTGCCGTGAGGTACACCGTCTGACGTACCAGCAGCCGGGGGTACTGCTTGATAGTCTTATGCACCTTCTCGGCTGGTAGCTGCTCCTGCGCGCCGGGGATGGTGGCCGGCACTTCGAGGAGAGACTCTATTGGATCGCTGTCAGCCATGGTGGACTTCGTTGCCTCCCCACTGTGCAGGCTAGGTCGAGTTGGCCTCCGCATGGTACCAATTCGCCCGGCCCCCTCCCGTAGCCGCTGCACGTCTCCGGCCGCGCTGCTATACTCCCCGCGTGAGAACGGATGTCCTAGTCGCCGGCCTCGTGCTACGGACTGCATCGCCGACCACTAACCACTGACCACAGGCCACTGACCATGGTGCTGCTCGTTGTGACGGCCGACAATCATCTCGGCCAATACGCGGCGCGCATGCCGTTCGCGCGGCTCGAAGAGCGTCGTCGCCGGCTGCGCGATGGTTTTCGGCGGGCCGTGAGCTACGCCGTGCAGCACCGGGCGGCCGCCTTCCTGCACGCCGGAGACCTGTTCGACACGGTTGATCCGCGCAACCTGGAGCGGGTGATGGTCAGTGATGAGCTGGCCCGGCTCCGGGCTGCCGGCATTGCGGTCGTCGGGATTGGCGGCAATCACGATACGCCCCGACACACCGGGCAGCACGGCGGCTATCACGCCGCCGATATTTACGCCTCCCTCGGCGGCCTCCACTTCTGCACCGCCGCGGACGAGGCGACATCGGTCGTCATCGAGCGTGACGGCCTGACCATCCAGCTCGGCGGCGTGTCCTGGAACGCTGCGCTTGGCCCGGAAGACGACCCGCTCGCCGACCTGACCTACCCTGACCCGGAGACAGGCCGCGCGGATTGGAAGGTGCTGCTCGCCCATGCCAGCCCGGAAGGACACCGCTTCCCCGATGCCGCGGAGCCGTATGTGCGGCGGCAAACTATCGCCGAGCTGGATGTGGACGTGCTGATCCTCGGCCACGAGCACCGGCGCACGTTCATGGAGATCGAGGGGCGCAAGGTGCTAGTGCCTGGGGCCACGGAGTTGATGCGGTACGGCGAGTTCCGGCACGCGCCCGGCTTTGCCACCATCGAGCTGGCGCGCCAGGGCGTGTTTCGGCACCGCTGGCACACGTTCCCGGCGCAGCCCCGGTTGCGTGTGACCGTGACGGCAAACGAGCTGATTGCCGAGCCGCAGGGCCTCCGTGATCCCGATGAATCGGTCACGGAGGTCGTGGTCCGCCGGGTGCGGGAAGCATCCCATCCCGATCAGCTGACGACCCTCGTCCTGGAGGGTGAGCTACCCCGGGAGCGCTACATGGAGCTTGATTTCGCTCGTGTGCAGGATGTCGGAATAGCGGGCAACTTCTCCTTCACCATCACCACGGCTGACCTGCACCTGGCCAATGAGCAAGGAGTAGCGACTGCCGGTGCGGTGCGTCTGTCCCAGCGGCAGGAAGTCGAAGCCGCTATCCGCGACCTCCAACCGACGACCGACGAGGAGCGAGCGGCGGTTGCTCGCTGCCGTGAGCGTATTCTGGCCTACTATAGCGAGGCTGACGACGAATGATGAGCCAGGCCGGGCACCACAGCGGAAGGGCACAGCATGCTGCGCCCCTACGGGCGCTCATCACTCGCCACTCGCCACTCACCACCGTTCGTGAGGCTGCTGCATGATCCGACTGCGCCGGCTCCGATTGAGCCAGTTCAAGGGGCTGGTACAGGTTGACCTCGCCTTCCCTCCCCAGGGCAGCGTGCTCATCGAGGGGCTGAACGAGGCGGGCAAGTCTACGCTCTTCGATGGCCTCCATTTCGCCCTCTACGGCCAGCCGCTCGTTGGCGACCAGGCTGAAGCGTTGACCTATAACGCCGAAACGACCAGTGCCTTTGCGGTGCTCGACGTTGATGTCGGATCGGGGGCCGGCCCAAGCGTAGATCGCACCCAGCTCACGATTGAACGCCGCCTCCGGCGCACGCCACGCACGCTCCGCCACGAGGTCGAGCTGTGGGTACAGCAAGCCGAGGGGAGCGGGGCAGAGTACGTCCGCGGCGTGCGTGCGGTGCGCGGACGGCTCATTGCCGAGCTGGGCGGCCTCACCGCGGAGGCGCTCCAAAACTCATGCCTCGTGGTGCAAAAGGCCCTCGGTCGCTTGGAAACCTTGAGCCGGCGGGAGCGAGAAGGAGCGCTTTCGGTGCTCCTCAACCTGGATCGCTTGAGTGAGATCGAGCGCACCCTACGTCCCACCCGCGAGCACGAGGACGAAGTGCGCCGGGCGGAGGGAATCGCCGCCATAGCGGCGGTGGAGGAGGAGCGGACCGCCCTCAGCGCGCAGTTGGAGAAGCAGCAGCGCCTCGCAGCGTTGGCCCGGCTACGCGACGACCTCGCGGCCCTCGATACCGCGGCGGACCAGGCTGCCGCTGCCGCTGACGAACGCACCGCCGCCGAGCGCGCCCTAGCCGCGGCCACCGCACGACTCGAGGCCATTAGCGCCTATCGCACGCAGCGGCAAGCCTGGCGCGACCTCTCCGGCACGGTCCAACGGTTGAGTGAGGCGGAACAGCAGCTCAGGGCCGCCGCCGCAACACTCGCAGCGACGGAGCAGGAGGCCGCGAAACTCGATGCGGCCAAGGCCCGCGCAGCAGCGGCGCATAACCTGACCACCAAGGTCGAGGCAATCCGCGTCGCGGAGGAAACGTGTGCGCGGCGCAAGGATGAGCACCGGGAAGCGCAGCGGCGGGTAGAGGCATGCGCCACTTGGCGGGCAGAGCAGGGCGAGGTTACCCAGCGGCTGGCGGCGCTGGAGCAGACGATTGCGATAGCCGTGGAGCGACGGAAACTTCACACGGCGGAGGAGAGATACGCGCAGTTGGATGGTGAGCACCAGGAAGCACAGCGGCGAGTAGCGGCGTGCGAGGCGTGGCGGGCAGAGCAGGGCGAGGTGGCCCGGCGGTTGGCAGAGGTGGAGCAGGCCATCGCGCTTGCCGAGGCGCGCCGGCAACTCCGCGTGGTGGAGGAACGGTACGCGCGGCTAGAGGGTGAGCATCAGGAAGCGCAGGAGCGGATAGCGGCGTGCGAGGCGTGGCGGGCCGAGCGGTGCGAGGTGGCCGAGCGGCTGGCGGAGGTGGAGCAGGCCATCGCGCTTGCCGAGGAGCAACGGCGAATCCGCGCCGAGCGAGAGCGCTTGATCGGCCTCCGCAACGGCCTCCAGGACTGGGCGGCCATCTGGGCAACGATCACGAACCAGCGCGCCGCCCTCCAAACGGCACGCCGGCGGCTCGGTGTAGCCGGCAGCGCCGCCGGTGTGCTGGCCGTTGCCCTCGTCCTGCTCCTCGTGGCGAGTGCTCCCGGGGCGCTACTCGCGGTGCTTGGAGTCGGTTTTGTGGTTGCTCTCCTGGCAGCCGCAGTGTTCGCAGTGGGCGCCGGCGTGCTGCCGGGTATGAATCTGCCCCAAGGGAGCGATCTCGACACGCGGTTGCAGTCTGCGGCTGAGGCCCTACACGAGCAGGGTGAGTCATCCCCGCTCACCGGCACGGTCGTACAGCAGCGCATCGGCAGCGTGGAGGCAGCGCTTGCTGCGCTTGCCGCTGACGGGCGCGGCCAGGTGGACGAGGCGGGCTTTCGGGACCTGTTGGGCCAGCAGGGGCAGGTGCAGCGGCAACGGCAGGAACTGGCGAGTAACCTGGAGCGAGAGCCGGAGCTCCAGGCAGCCGCGAGGCTGGCTGGCGAGGCATTGACAACGTGCCAAGCCGAGTTGGCGGCCCAACGGGAGGCGCTGGGGGCGCAGTTGGGCGGCGGCGATGATGGGCGCGGGGACGGGGACGAGGCGGGCTTCCAAGCGCTGCTCGGCCAGCGAGGGCAGTTGCAGCGGCAAGGGGAGGAGTTGGCGAGCAACCTGAAGCAGGAGCCGGAGTTCCAGGCAGCCGTGAGGCAGGTCAGCGCGGCAGTGGCAGCCTGTCGTGCCGACCTCGATGCCCAACGGGAGGCGCTGGGGGCGCAGTTGGGCGGCGGTGATGACGATGGGCGCGGGGATGTGGACGAAGCGGGCTTTCAAGCGTTGCTCGGCCAGCGAGGGCAGTTACAGCGGCAAGGGGAGGAGTTGGCGAGCAACCTGAAGCAGGAGCCGGAGTTCCAGGCAGCCGTGAGGCAGGTCAGCGCGGCAGTGGCAGCCTGTCGCGCCGACCTCGATGCCCAATGGCAGGCGCTGACGGCGCGGCTGGGCCGCGACTATGCGCGAGATCGCCAGGCTGCCGCGCAGGCGATCCGCGCGCAGGTGCAGCGGGCCGAGCAAGCACGCTACAGCACGGCCGCTGCTGCCGCGCGGCTCCCCCGCGAGCGGGAGCAAGTGACGAGGTGGCAGTCCCGCTGCCAGGAGCTACGAAACGGCGTTGAGCGGCAGCTTACCGCGCTCAATGTCGTGGCACCACCCCCCACCCGTCATTCCCGCGAAGGCGGGAATCTACACTCGCCAACGGATGCTATCGGGGCACTCGCCCAGCAGGAGCTACGGAAGGTCGAGGCGGAAATCGCGCGGCTCGATCCTGAGCAAGCAGAGGCGGCGCGGGGGAAAGCCCAGGAGCGGCGCGGTGCGGCGGTCAGGAGCCAGGAGCAAGCCCTGGGAGATGGACAACGGCTGGCCGCGTCGGCGGTTGAAGGGGCCGGCGGCTTAGGGGCCACACTGGCGGACGTAGCGGAGGTATGGCAGCGAGCCGCACAGATACGGGAGGCGTTGCCGGCGGTCAACGATCCGTTACCACCGACAGAAGGTATCGAGGAGCGGGTAAGCGATCTGAATGTGCAGTTAGCGCGGTGCGATCAAGATATTCGGCGTACCCGGGAGACTCTTGCGCTTCCCGCCGACTATGTAGTGCCGGGCGTGACGGAAGCGGACGAAGCGGCTAGCGAGGCGCGCCTAGAGCTACAGAGCCGTCGCTACGCTGTTCAAGTGCTCACGCAGGCGCGTCGGAAGATGATCGCCAACGTCCTACCCAGCACCGAAGACAACATGAGCCTGCTGCTGCCGGACCTGACGGCCGGCCGCTATCGGCACGCGCGTCTGGGCCAAGACTATCGGTTCCAGGTGTGGGATGAGCGCAAGCGGGATTACATCGAAAAGAAGCTCCTCAGCGGTGGCACGCAGGACCAGTTTTCGCTGGCGCTGCGCCTGGGCTTTGCGATTGCGGCGTTGCCCCAGGAGGTCGGTACCCGTCCCGGCTTCCTCTTTCTGGATGAGCCGCTGTCGAGCTTCGACCGAGAGCGCACGCAGGCGCTTGTCAACCTCCTCACTCGCGGGACGATTACCTCGCATTTCCCGCAAGTGTTCCTGATTAGTCACTCGACACTGTTCGATCCGCACCTCTTCACCTATCACGTCGTGATGGAGGCCGGTGGAGTGGCGTCGTCAACGCTCCCGCCACCGGAGCCGGAGGCGGTTCTCGTCAGCCGGTCGTAGGCCCGGCACGATCAAGGCGCAGGAGGGGCGGTGGAGGGGCGCAACATGTTGCGTCCCTCCAAACGAGGAGGTCTACGATGCTGCTCGATCGGTTTGTGGAGCTGTGTCGGGAGAAGGGGCCGGACCTGGCCGCGCGTTTGGCCCCGGAGGCCCAGAGCGCAGCGGAGGATCAGTGGGCCGCGGCGGCGCGCGAACGCTGGTACCCGCTGCCGGCGGTGGCGCAGAACCGCTCGCTGCTCTATGCCGCAGACGGCTCCGGCCACGTGGCGGCCCTGAATAGCGGTTTCTATATCGTCGTGGCGCAGGCCTTCCTGGCCGGTCCGACCGAGGATGATTCCGTTGCCGAGGTGGACCTGGAGATTGCCGATGCCCGCCGGAGCGCGACTGACGTCTCATCCCTGCGTGACTTGATGATGCGGCGACTTGAGGCGCAGGTGGCGCTGGAGACAGCCCGTAGGATCGAGCGCCCGCAGGAGAGCGTGCTCCTGCTCGATGGCTCACTGTATGCCGAGCTTACCCACCTCAGCCTCTCGTATGGCTGGGGGGTCACGTTTGGCCTCGGCCTCAATGGCGGGCGAGCGGCGGCAACGCAGCCCGGTCGGGTAGAGCAAACCCTGGAGGCCTATGTACGGTTGAGCCGGTGGTCAGCCGAGCAGGGCCTCCTGGTCATGGGTGTGGCCAAGACCACCCGCGCGCAGTTCATGGCCCGCCTCCTGGTTGCTTCAGAGGGGTTGCCAACGGACGAAGGTCGGCCCAGCGACCCGGAGCTGCTATATCGGTGGCTCACCGGTACGGGGTATTCACACCCCATTCTGCTCGGGGCAGACGAGCTAGGGGGTATTCCACTCCAGCCGGAGGCGGAGGAGCTACTGGCGGAGTGCCCAGCGATGGTGAGCTGCTATGTCCGGCCAGCGCCCAACGATGATCCGCTCCGCATTGATGTGCCGGCCAGCGCAGTGGGGCTAGGGGCTTCCTTCCAGGCCCTAGAGCAAGCGTGGGTTCCTGATCCGCGCGCTATGGAGCCGATAGTGGCGCTCGTGCGTGCCATGTACGGCGGCCATACCGTGCATAATGCCCCATTGTACAAGGTGGATCGCAAGGTCCGGCTGTCGCGCCGCACCGTTGAGCAGGTGTATCTGCCGGTCTTGGCGCGTATTGCGAACGTACCCCTCGCGGTTGACCGCAGTCGCCGGCGCTTCCCGGTGAGCTAGTCGTCATAGCGCTTGCAGGAACTGCTTCATGGGTGCAAAGGTTGGGTCATCCCAGGGCCAAAAGCCACGATGCGCGGCCTGCCCCAACAACAACCCTGGTCGGTCCCGCGAAGCGAGGAATGCCTGGACCCTAGCTTTGGGGAGGTTTCCGGGTGGCACGTCGGCGTGCCGGGCGCACTCTAGGTAGGTCTCGACGCAAGGCATAACGGGATCACTGGTGACGGCTGCGAGGCAAAGCGTCTCCAGCATCCCGGCGAAGTATTATCGGGCAGGATGAAGACGCTCACTCGTGGGTTGTCGCCGGTCGGCCGATTGGGCGCCGACGGAACGGGCAGCCGTGCGGCAGCGAGAGCGCTCCGAACACTCTGGAAGGCAGCCTGCGCGTCGGTCTCAGCATCCCGAATGACACCGAGCGAGGAAACCCGGGTCGAGAACCCAGACGTGTTTCGCAGCGCCTTCAGGAATCCAGCTAGTTCGGAGGTTCCCCCAAAGTCCTGTACTTGCACGCCACGAGCCTGCACGTGTCCCAGCAGCGCACCCAAGAAGACCTCAGCATCCCTTCCTTCGACGATAAGTAACTTGGGTGCAGTGATCTTCTGGGGCGGCGGCATCAACGTACCTCCAGATCAGCTTTGGCTGACGAGGCAAGCGTTTCTTGGTCGTAGGTGACCGCCTCGATTCGGTCATCCACGCGGTCGAGCCGGTGTAGGTGGAAGCCGTATTGTCCGCTGGCTGTGAACGACTCATGGGCTGCCCAAATACATTCGTAGCTGTGCGTTGTGGCGAAGACCTGGGTATTGAACTGCCGGGCCGCCGCGGCGATGGCCAGCCAAACCTTGTGCATGCTCGAATGATGAAGGCTGTTCTCGATCTCGTCTATGAGCACAACGCCGCCCGCTGCACTCGCAATGTGCAGCAGAATAGAAGTCAGATGTACCAATCCATCGCCCATGAGACGTAAGTCGAGCATCTCGCCAAGGCCAATATCGGCACAGATGAAAGAGCCGTCGGCCGTCGGCACCGGCGCCAGCCTCAGTAAGCGCGGTTCGATAATCCTCAAGGCATTAAGGAGATTGTATGGCCGTTTCGATACTACAAGCTCTCCCAGTTGTTGAGCATCTTCTTCAGCGGAACTGCGGCGACTAGGAGGCAGAAAGAAACTGCGGAACGGTGTGGGATTAATGGGTAGGCGGACCGGCCTATCGCTTCCTACCCTGGTGGCACGAGCTTCACCTGATGGCTCAACGTAAACAAGCTCGATTGCCGGTTCGGGGAAGTCGTCCACGGCGACATTTTGTAGCTGAGAAGTCTCCTGATCCTGATCTGGAGGAAGCTGCACCGAGCCGCCATCCAACACTCGTAGCTGCACGCGGTGTTGTCTTCCACTAGCCTGAGCCGCACTGATCCGAATGGTCTTGGTACTGTCAAGATTGCGAAAGATATGGCGCCAGAATGGAAAGCCGACCGATGAGAGGTCGCTTTCGTACCTGCGCCTGAGCCGGGAGGATCGCATGCCCCTAGCGGAATTAATTCGTGTCCAGTGGCCGAGGTTGTTTCCACCGGCCACAAGAAAGACTGCTTCGAGCAGCGCCGTCTTGCCGCTGTTGTTCTCGCCGGCGATAAGGTTGACTTGTTCTAGTGGCTCAATAGTGAAGTCACTGAAGCAACGAAAGTTCTTGATGGATAGCGAGGTAAACACCTTAGCGCCTCCCCGTCACTTGGGCGCCGCCTAGTGGTCCCGGCGGGATGTTGGTTAGGCCAGTGAACCGTATGGTAGCAGGGGCGGCGCTACGTGGGGCGCTCTGGAGCGGCGGCGGGGTCGTCCGGCTCGGAGTCCGGTCGCTGCTCGTCCGAGGGCTGATCGGACGGTCTATCGGCCTCCGAGGGGGGGCGCCTGAGTAGGTCGGCGAGGCTATCGAGTGTGTCCACCCCGAGCTGCGAATCGCGCTCGTTCGCGTACTCGGTCAGGAGGCGGAACACTTTCAGGAGCAAGTTTCGGCCGACCGGCTTGTCGTTGAGGGTGACATCACAGCGTATCTGATGGTCAATGACCCAGCACTCGGCCTCCGTCAGAGCGAGGGGGAGGTCCTGGCTGGCGTAGGGCTGCTCCCGCTGCTCCTCGAACTCCAGGACAATGTTCATAGCCTTGAGCAGCAAGTCTTTGCCGATGTTTTGCTGCCCTTCCTGGTAGGTATGGCGGATGGTGTGGTCAATGGCCCACGCCTCGTTCTCGTTGATTCCAATATACTTCGGCATCCGGCCCTCCCCGGCACCAGTCATGTGGACCGTCCCCGCCGAATGTCGGACAGGGAAGCAAACCCCATTATAGGCGTGATGGTTAAGGCCGGCAACGACATCCGGTGGGTAGCCGGCCACGGGTGCTCTTTCCGCCTCACCATCACCCGCCTCCGGAAGGGGCGTCCGGTGCAACCAGATGGGGTGAGACGGACGACTCACCACAGCGGCGTTGACAGTGTACTAGCTGCCGCCGCCACTCCACCGGTTGAGGAACTGCTGGTGGGCCGCTTCTATCCCGTCCGTGTGCTGATCTGCCAGCCGCAGCACGACCTCGCGTACAAACCGGCGGTCCGTCGCGCTCAGGGCGTGTCCGTCCAGTTCGCGCTCCAGGAGCTGCCCCGCCGCGAACGCATCGGCCATATCACGGAGAGTTTGTTCTTGGGCCGGCGTGAGTGGGGGTAGGTTGCGTCGCACGAGGTCAACCCAGTCCAGCTTGTGCGCGATTTCGAAGGCCAGGTCCTCTATCAGCTCGTCAATCTCGTCAAGCGGCGACAGCTCTTCTGACGTCATATGGCTCTGCTTCCTCCTCGAAATGAGATCGCGATGTTGGCGTTTCGGTGATTCTCTCCCCCACCACAGCAAGACTGCTCGATCCTCGGCAGCATTGTACCCGCTGACGAGCCACCCGCCGTCTCAAGGCCACCAATTGGCCGCGTGGGCGCCGGCCGGCGCGAGCGGCACGCGGCTGGAGCGGAGCCATGGGGCGTCGCTACGATAGGACCAGGATCGCCGTACCGGACACAGCCTCCAGGTCGAAGGCTGGCAGGACTTGGGTCCCTATGGCGGAGCGGCTCTGCGCCGCCAGATCGTTCGTAGCGAGACGGACTACTTGCTTGGCGGCGTTGATGATGACATGCGATCCCGGTGCTGCGACCGCCAGCCCCGCCGCTGCACGACCGGATGAGAGTTTTACGCCCAAGATACCAGCGGTAGCGCGGCCCTTCCGCGGGAAGCTGCGGAGCGACATCTTTTTCGCAATGCCAGCGCTCGTGAGCAGCACGACGGGGTTGTTGGCGCGTGCTGCGGCCGTGGTCGCGCCGGCGAGCCGGGTATCCGGCGGCAAGGTCATGCCTACGACGCCGCGCGTGCCACGGCCCGTTGCGCGGACCGCCGCCAGCGGGAAGCGGAGCACCTTGCCAGCGGATGACAGTAGCAAGCAGTCGTCATCCTCGCTGGCCAGGATGGCTGCAATGACCGCATCGCCCGGTGCAAGTCTGAAGTCTACGGCGCCACGACTATCGGCGCTCTGATATTCCGTCAGTAGCGAGCGCTTCACTTTGCCTTGCCGACTGAAAAGCACCAGAAAACGGGGTGGTGGATTCCCGCTTTCGCGGGAATGACGGGGGAGGTAGAGGTCATCTGCTCCCAGAGAGGCAATCCCGACCAGTCGTTCGCCCGGCTCTAGTTGGACCAGTCGCCGGCCGGGCTCACCCTTGGTCACGCGCGTTCCGACCGGAATCTGATGTGCCCGCAGCCCATAGACCTTGCCCAGGCTCGATACAACGAGCACGTAGTTGGTCGTTGTGGACACCACCAGGGCGGCGATGGCCTCGTCGCCGCGGGCCGCTGCTGGCGTCCGACCGCGCACCGGCACGCGGTAGACCGTTGGCGCGAACGCCTTCAGCCGGCCGTCATGGGTGAGGGCGAGGTGGAGCGGCTCGGATTCCACGACGGGCGCCACCTCTGCCACCTCGACCGGCCCGGCGGCGTCAATCGCCGTTCGCCGGTCGTCGCCATGCTCCGCAATGATCGCGTGCATCTCCTCCTTGAGCAGGGCGACCAGTTTGGACTCGTCGGCGAGCAGCGCCTCTAGCTCCTCGATACGGACACGGAGCTGGCGCTGTTCATCCTCGTATTTGGCTGCGTCGAGGCGTGTCACCTGGGAGAGAGTCATGTCGGCGATGACGTTGACTTGCACCTCGGAGAGCTGGAAACGCTGCCTGATCTGTGCTTTCGCCGTCGTGCGATCCCGCGCCCGTTGGAAGATATCCACGATGTCCCGCGCATGGGCCGCGCCGACGATCAGCCCTTCAACGACGTGCAATCGCTCCTGGGCTTGTTCGAGGTCGTGCTTTGTACGCCGCGTGAGCACGTCGCGCTGATGGGTGTTCCAGTAGTTCAGCAGCTCTACCATGCCGATCTGCTTGGGCTGGCGGGCCGCCTGCCACGACTCTCCCAGTAGGAACACCATCTGTAGCGGTTGGCTGATCTGGAGGTCGGTGCGCTTGTAAAGCTGATTGACCACTTGGGCCGGGTCCGCATCACGCCGCAGGTCCAGGACGATCCGAATGCCTTTCTCCGTGTCCGACTCGTCGCGCACGTCGGGCACGAGTCCTTCCAGTTTGCGGGCATTGATCGCATTGACAATGGTGGTCTTCAGCCGATCCTTCCCGATGGGGGGTAGCTCGGTGATGACCAGGGACTGCTGCTGCGGCGAGTCCTCCAGGAGAACGGTCCCGCGCACGATGACGCGCCCCTTGCCCGTAGCGAGGTACTCGCGGATGCCCTCCTCTCCCAGAACCGTCCCACCGCCCGGGTAGTCGGGGCCTTTGATGTAGCGCATGAGCTGGTGGACGCTCATCTCCGGGTCGTCGAGCAGCGCGATACAGGCGGTCAGCGCCTCCCGCAGATTGTGCGGCGGGATGTTTGTCGAGAGGCCGACGGCAATGCCGGAAGTTGGATTGATGACGGGAGGTAAGCGGCCCGGCAGGTAGTCTGGCTCCAGCACGCGCGGGTCCTGCTTGTAGGTCGGGTGCAGCGGGACCGTTTCCTTCTCGATGTCGCGCAGGAGCATCTCCGCTAGAGGGGTGAGGCGCATTTCGGTGTAGCGGTACGCCGCGGCCGCGTCGCCGTCAATCGAGCCGAAGTTGCCCTGCCCCTCGATGAGCGGGTAGCGCATGGTGAAGTCCTGCGCCATCCGCACGGCGGCGTCGTAGACCGAGCTATCACCATGGGGATGGTAGTCACCGAGGATATTCCCGACGACCTCGGCCGACTTCACCGTCGCACGAGTGGACAGGTAGCGCTTGACGTACATGCCGTAGAGGATGCGCCGCTGCACCGGCTTGAGGCCGTCGCGTGCATCGGGCAGTGCCCGGTCGGTGACGACCGAGAGGCCGTACAGGGCAAAGGCATGGCTCAGGAGCGCCCCGAACTCCTCTTGGCGGATGTTCTCCCGTAGCTCTGTCGTTGCGGCCATGTTCATTGACCTCTTTTCGCCTCACCCCCGGCCCTACTCCCGCCAAGGCCCGCCCCCCGTCATTCCCGCGAACGCGGGAATCCACTCCTCGCTACGCCGCGACGACGCCCTGTTTCCGCAGCGTCCGCAGGGCGCGCTTGACGATGTACTGTGTCTCTTTGGTCGGTGATTCGTCCAGCCAGCGCGTGCAGACCGCCTGCACCCAGTCGGGCTGCGACTTACTGGCATCGTTGAGCCAGTTGGCGACCGAGTTCTGGACGTAGCGGCTGGGGTCCGACTTCAGCGGCTCCAAGAGGCCGAGCGCCTGCTGCGGATTGTCTTTCAGCGCCGGAATGTGCGGCGTCCAGACACCGCGCGGCCGCGTCACTTCGCTGGCAAAACGGCGGATATACGGATCGGGGTCATGTACCCAGGTCTCCAACAGAGCGAGGCCGGCGCTCAGGTCCTGCACCAGGTAGGGCCGGAACGAGTCCCAGGCACACTCGCGCACGCCGACGGCCGGAGCGGCTGGCTGCGACGCGACGCTTCGCGGCCGCTCCGGCCGGGCCAAGCGCTCGTCCGCCAGGAGCACGAGGGCGGCCCAGGCCCGTACCATGTCGGACGTGTGAGAAGCGAGCGCCTCGAAGATCACCGCGCGGTCCGGGTGCCCGTCGAGCGCGCGGAACAGCGCTGCGCCGATACCCTTCTCACGCTTCGTGATGCCTTGTCCCGCCAGGGCATCGGCCGCGGCGCCGAGCGCCGCCGCTTCGTCGGCGAGGCCGACCTGCGGTGCCACGTTGCGTAACAAGGTGGGCATGTCAATCGCCAACCATTCGACGAGGTTGACGCTCTCCAATTCGCCGGCGTTCAGGCCGGCCAGCACTGCCGGTGGGATTTCGGAGCGCCGTTGTGCTCCGGTGCGGTTCGCTAGGTCCATGAAGGCACTCCGTATCTGTGGCTCCTAACCGGCCCGGTTCGGGCAGACCTAACCCCCGGCCCCTTCCCTTCAGGGCAGGGGAGTCATGGCAGTGACCGGCCGCCGCTTCCTTCCAGGGAAGGCGGTCAGCACGACGGCCTTTAGCCCCTTCCCTTCAGGGAGGGGGTTGGGGGTAGGTCCGTCCAGCCCTATACGTCGAGGTCGGCCAGCTTGTGCGAGTTCTGGGCCAAGAACGAGCGGCGGCCCTCGGCGTTGCTCTCTTCCATCAGGACGTGGACGAGCTTGGCGGCGACGGCGGCATCGTCCAGCGTGATGCGCTTGAGCATCCGGCGCTCCGGGTCCAGGGTCGTAGCGCGTAGCTGCTTCGCCGTCATCTCGCCCAAGCCCTTGTAGCGGCGAAACTCCAAGCCCTCCGCTTTTCGGTTGTTACGCAGAAACCGGCGCCGCGCTTCGTCGTCGAGGAGCCAGCGGGTGCGTCCACGGTACTGCACCGAGTAGAGCGGTGGGCACCCGATGAAGACGTGTCCACGATCAATCAGCCCCGGGAACTCGCGAAAAAAGAGCGTCATCAGCAGACATTGGATGTGCAGCCCATCAACGTCGGCATCGGTGAGGATCACGACACGATGGAACTTCAGCTTCGAGGTGTCGAACGCTTGGCGGGTGCCGCAGCCGAGCACGTTGATGATCGTGCGGATTTCCTCGTTGGCGACGATACGCTTGAGGTCCGCTTTCGCGACATTGAGCGGCCGGCCTTTCAGCTTGAGCACGGCCTGAAAGTCGGAGAACCGCCCCTGGGAGGCCGACCCGCCGGCCGAGTCGCCTTCGACGATGAAAAGCTCGGCGCGTTCGGGGTCGTTGGTATTACAGCGGAGGAACTTCTTGGAGACGCTCGTATCTACCAGCTCGCCATTGCGGCGCATGCCGGTGCGGGCTAGCTCCTCGGCCAGCACCGCTTCGTTGCGAGCTTTCTGCATCACCAGGATGCGGCGTGCCCACTCCCGCGCCCGGTCGGACGAGGCGTCAATCCATTCCTTCAAGCCCTCATCCACGATAGAGCGGGCTAAACCCTCGACGGGTGCATTGTTCAGGCGGTCCTTGGTCTGCCCCTGAAACTGCGGGTCCTCGAGCTTGACCGAGATGATGGCGACCAACCCCTGCTGGATCACCTCGGCCTTGAAGCTCTCCTTCTCGCGGCTCTTAATCACCCCAGACTTGAGGGCGAAGTTATTCATCACCCGCGTGAGGGCGGCCTTGAAGCCGGTTTCGTGTACGCCACCGTCGCGGGTCCGCACGCTATTGGCAAAGGAGAGGATCGAGGTTGTGTAGCCGGTGTTGGGCTGGAGGGCAGCCTCCACCTGCACGCCGTCGCGCTCTTTGCTAATCGAGATCGGCTTGGCGAAGAGCGTCGTCGTGTCGGCCGGGAGCAGCTCCTTGACATAATCGGCGAGGCCCTCCTTCGACTGGAAGACCTCGTTGACCATCTCGCCGCGGTCCGAATCCCAGCTATGGAACTCGATCACCAGCCCCCGGTTCAGGTAAGCCGCTGCCTGGAGCCGGCTGGCGATCAGCTCGCGCGGATAGGACACGTCGGAGTCGAAGATTTCCCGGTCGTATCGCCAGGTGAGCTGGGTCCCGGTCTTGCGCGCCGGCGCTTTGGTGATGCGATGTTGCTCGGGCACGCCCTGGAGAAAGCGCTGCTTGAATTCCTGCCCGTCGCGCCAGATCGTCACGTCCAGCTCGCCGGAGAGCGCGCTGATGACCGTGGCGCCGACACCGTGTAGCCCGCCAGCCGCTTTGTAGACCCCCTCTCCGAACTTGCCCCCGGAGTGCGGCACCGTGAAGATCACCGTCGCTGCCGGCAACTGCTTACCGCTCACGGTCATCGGGTCGAACGGCATGCCGCGCGCATCGTCGCGCACCGTGACGCGCTCGTCCTGGTCAATCGTGACGCTGACCCGCTGGCCGAAGCCGGCGCTGTACTCGTCGCAGGCGTTATCTATCCCCTCCCAGAGCAGGTGCAGGAGACCGGAGGTGGACGTTGATCCGATGTACATGCCCGGGCGGCGCCGAATGGCCTGAACGCCTTCGAGCACCTGGATGTCGGCGGCCGTATACGTCGGCTCCCGGGTGCGCCGCGCCTTACGCACGGCACCGTTTCGGCTCGCCCTCCGGGTTGCAGTCGCCACGGCCACAGTTATCTACTCCTCAAGCCGGCTGCCCTCGCCGCGCGGCCGGTGGCTCGCTGCGTCGTAGGTGCCGCTTTCGCTCGCCATTATAGAACACATGACCTATACCTGTCTCTACTGTTACCAACGGCCAATGATCGGCCGGGGTTGCGGCCTCCCCTGCATCATAACGCGAGGCGTCGGTGCGCCGCCTGGAACCTCGCCTGCCGGGCCGTGCTGCCGATCATGACGCCGGCTCCTGGCGCCGGAGCGCGGCAGCAGCGTCGAACAGCGGTAGTGGTCGCAGGGATGGTGGCAGCATGGCATCGTCGGCATCGTCACCCCGGAGGGACGAGCGCCAGCTGGCCACCATCTCATCTATGCGCTCTAGCCATTCCTCGCCGGTTTCCGCCGCGAGACTAGCAGCAACGAACTCCTCGCAGAGCGCGCGCAGGGACGTAGCAGGGTCAAGTGGTCGCGGGGACTCGTCGGACGCAAACGGCTGCATGATCTGGATGAACTGGGCGATCCGCAACGGGATCACTGCAATCTGCTCGCGCTCGATGACGCGGTACTTGAGGGCGACGAAGAAGTCGGTAGCGGTGTCGCTGTGGATGCTGGGCGCGAGGAAGAGCGCCAGGACGGGCCGCGGCTGCACTCTCCGCTGGATATCCAGCACGTGCCGCGTCACCGGGCGGCTCTCGTGCTGACGCTGGTCCGCGCCGCGCCGCAGGGTCACCTCCACGACCAGCAGGTAGTCGTCGAACGTGACGACCAAGTCGGGGCCGTTGCCGGGGGCCGGACCGAGCGGCTGTAAGTCGCTGTCGAGCTGCAAATGGGGCCTGATCTCGCGGGCGTGGTTGAGCGAGACGAATACCCGCCACGTATTCCACTCCAGAAAGGTCGGCGGATCAATCACGCGCCGCGCCACAATCGGCTCGTACTGCCGCAGCGCGGCTGCGAGGCGCTCCGGGGTGCGCGCCTCCACCGCGTCAATCGCCACTTCGAGGCGCGCAGCCTCGCCCTGGAGCGCGTCAATCTTGCGCCAAAGCGCATCCAACTCCGTCTCCGGCGCTGCACCGCCGCAATCAAACAGCTGCGGTTGCAGCGGCAGCGCCGGCGCCGGTGGGTCGTCCCGGCCGCCGGTCGGTTCGCCAAAGCGTGGCACTTGGCCGGTGCGGAGCAGGAACTCGCGCCGTTGCAGCGTGGCGACTCGTTCCTCCAAGCGGTGGATGGTCCGTTGCAGCTGCTGCGGGTGCTCCCAGGGCAGCCGCGGCGTACCCGCGGCGCCGTAGTGGGCGTAGAATGCCTCGCGGTCGTTGTAGTCGGCGAATGGTACTTGGGGGTTGGCGAGGAGCGCGTCTACGTCGTCCTCCCGCCCACTGGCAACGACGAGGCGGGCGCCGCGGACGGAGTAGAGCCGCGTGTAGCGCAGGTAACGTGCCAGCGCATCGGCGTAGTCGTCCATGCTCGCCGCGACGCGCAAGCCCGCGGCGGCGTGCTCCTGGCGCTGCGCCGACAAAAGCTGTTGCGCGAGCTGCCGGCGCTTCACGCGGCCGCGTACCCGGCCCCAGGTTTGCCGAAAACGGGCGATGGCTTCCGCGACGGCCGGCACCTCCTCCATGCGCCGCATGGTGAAGCAGAAGAGGCCCATCTCTTCCTTGGTCAGGCCGTCCAACTCGCGGATAAGCCCCGCGACCGCGCGAAAGGGGAACAGCGCGAAGTGGTCGGGCGGGTAGCGCTGCCCGCGATGCTGGTGATCAGGGTACTGCCATTTCAGCAGCTGTCGCAAAAAGACTTCGTGCGGGCGCGGACCGTGGATTAGGCGCTCACCGGCGGGGGTGAAGCGGGCGATCCGGCCCGCATCCAGCGCTATGAACCCGAAGAATTTATAGGTGCCGAACCGGGCGCGCGCCGTCCAGCGCAGGTTGTCGTCGGTCAACTGCTCGGCCTGCCGCTGGAAGGGAAGGCTTGGCTCTTCTCTGACCGTGGACGGTTTCACCTGGCCCAGGTAGTCGCGCTCTACGAGGGCACTGTCCTGGGCTGCGACTTGGCTCGGCATCTGCCGCAGTGCCCGCCCGAATTCCAGCTGGGTGCCCGTGCTCGGTCCCCAGGCCATGCCGCGCAGCCGCCAGCTCGGTAGCAACGCCGCCAGAAGGCGCAACTCCTCCCGTATCTTGGCCGGATTGCGCGGAGATGTAGGGACGGACCAATTCCCGCTAGGCATGACTACTCACTAGCAGTATACTGAAGCGCAGAAAGAACCGGCCTGACCACACGCCGTAGCTCCCAACTGTTGGAGCACTACTGAATTTGCGTAGGAGATGAGGGTGGAGATGCTTGATGTCGACCGAATCTACCACGCAGATGCCTTCGACATGTTCCCGCAAGTTGACGACGAATCCATTGATCTGGTCATTTGCGACGGGCCTTATGGCGTCACCAAGAACAAATGGGACAGAATCGGCAACATTCAGGAGTTCAATCTTGACTTAATCAGCATCCTCTCCACCAAACTGAAAGACGGAGGCGCCCTATACCTGTTCGGAAAGCCGAACTGTCTTGATTTCATTGACTACCGACTGTACCTCACGCTTCAATCCAGGATCGTATGGTTCCAGCCGAGTCGCTTGGCTCAAGAGAGGATCAACTATACGAATAACTACGATATCATATGCTACTTTATCAAGGGAGATAGGCCCAAGACGTTCAATCTGGATGCAATACGAGTCGCCCAGCTCGTCGAGCTGGAGCACAGACTTCGCTGCGAGCGGGTGCCTTCCGTCACGAGCGGGAAGTTCGGCAAGACCAAATTCAATGGCAAAGGGAAGAATCCCGGAGACGTATGGGGTGACATCAAGCAGTTGACCTACCGGTCAAGAGAACTGGTTAGCCGGGAAGCGCTTAACACGATCCAGAAACTGGAGAAGTGGTCTGTCGAAGGCTCGGCCGGCACTTCATCGGGATCGAGAGGGAGAAGAGCTTCGTCGAAGCGGCAAATGTAAGGCTGATGGCAGTGGAGCGTGAACTGGTGGGGAGACTGTTCTGATATGACGCGCACAATCTATCGTTGAGTAATTGAGGGTATAGGGAAACCCAACGACCGCGTATCGGACGTAGGGACTGACCGGTTGCCGCTAGGTATGACTACTCACTCGGAAGCGCAACGGCTTTCTGGGCCGTAGGTTGTAGGTTCGATGCCTGCTGAGGGCGCGAAGGGAGAGTGAGCGATGAGTGAGGAGAAGGAGTACGCCTACAGAACTAGAGAGCGCAACCTGGTCTATGCAGGCGGGAACGTTTTAATCTGTCTTGTGTACATGTTTCTATGGACAGACTGGGCTTTCTTTATCTACATTCATTTGGTTCTGGCGGTCATCAGTCTCCTGATCGCATCCTTGCCTACCAAAGTGCTTGGACTTGGTTACCGTTACCGGAAGGAAAAGGAGTAGGCCAAGTTCGATCTCCTACCATGAGATGAACCATATGGAAGACTGTCAATCACCGAGAGAAGCGGATGGCCTAAGCTGGGGCGGTGTGCGGCGGCCGGCGGCCGGGCGGGCTGCGCCGCGGCGGCTTCTGGAACGTCACGATATGCTGATGGGCGATGTTGGGCACGTAGCTGAACGGATACCCGTAGGGGCGCAGGCGCGTGCCGGCCTGATACCAGACTCGCTCCCCCTTGGTGACAAACCCGGCTTCTTCGGCGCGTTGCGCGACATCGGCGTGCGTAAAGGTGTAGCGCCCATCCTGATAGGCGTTGCGGATAATGAGCGTGAGATAGCGCCTGGACCGCAGCACGCGATAGCACAACCGCAGGACTGCTTGCATCGCCGCTAGGTAGTCCGCATAGCTGCTGAGATTCGCTAGGTCCCCGGCCTCATCCGAGTGCATATTGTAGTCCGTGCGCCGGTTGGTGTGCCGTTCGCGGTAGCGTGGGTCGTTGGACATCGTCTGGGGCAGATGGACGTTGTACGGTGGGTCGGTGAGGATGTAGTCCACCGATTCGTCGGCAAAGCGCTCCCGATCACGCAAGACCTCGCGGCAGTCGCCGACCAGCAGGGGGTACGCCGTTAGCTCGCCGGCAGACGCAGCGATGACCTCCCCGTAGGTCTCCGTCCAGCGGGGGTTGATCTCGATGCCCAGGGCCAGGCGCGGAGGGACGGCGATGCTGGCGCCGATCAGGGTACCGCCAACGCCAGCGAACGGATCGAGGACCACCTCGCCGGCCCGCATGAAGAACTCGATGAACTCCTTCATCAGCTCTGGAGGCTTATTTGCGCCGTGCGCCTTCCGGAGCTGGTGCCCGTAGGCCGAGGAGTAGGTCGTGGTGAGTACGCTGCGGGTAAAGTAGACCCACTCCTGCCCGGTCAGTTCATTGAGCTGGTTCCGGGGGTGTTTCTCCGCTGGCGCCTCCCGGCCTGGCGCCTGGCTGTCAGGCTGGCCGGAATCAGGAGCAGGCGCCGGGTTGCTCAGGTCGAGCAAGGCTGGCTGCGTGGCTTTCTCTGGCGGGAACATAGCGGCAACAGTCCCGTGCAGCACTGGCTCCGACCCGGCGGGCGCTGGCCAGGGCGAATCGCGGTGGACGCGGCAACGTGCCGCCGTGTACTAGCCCCGCACTATCAACGGTCGGCCTCCGGGCCATGTCCCTCGGCGGCCTCCGCAGGTAGCCCGGCAGCATCGGCGGTGTGCTCGCGGTGCTCATCCTCCGGCGGCGCCTCGGACTCGGCGGGCGGCGCATCGCCGGATGCCGGGCTTTCGGCTACCGGCGCATCGGCGGCGGGCGCTGCGTCGGCTGCCGTTTCGCCCTCGGGAACCGGAATCTGCTCCCGCAGGAACGCTAGTACCTCGTCACTGCGCGCAAGCAAGTCTCGCACGCTGGCTGCCGCAAGTTGTGGAGGGCTGGCGGGCAGCGGCTGCCCGTAGCTGGCTACACTGCGCGGGATCACCGCTAGCTGCTCGCAGCGCACGCTCCCGGCGCCACGCGATCCGCCGCCGCCCAGGTAGTCATCTTCCAGCAGCGCCAGCGCCCGAACCAGCGTGCCGAAGTCCGTCAGGTCCTGCTGCTCGTAGACGTTCACCACCAGCTCCATGTCGGAGAACACGGCGCTGGCCGGTACCAGCTCAATTTCGCGGGACGTGACGGCGGCCGAGCGGCGGTCAACGGCAGCCTCGACTCGCACTTCCGTGAAGGGGAGGTCGGTACGTAGCGCCGCCAGGCGTTGCGCGCTGTCTTCGCTCAGGTAGATGTCGCGCACGATCAGACGCGCCGGTCTCGCCGTCTCTAGCTGGCTCGGCACCCCAAAGAGCCGGCATACCGCGCAGGCCGGCGGCCGCGTACACAGATGGATGTGGACGCCGCCAGTCTCCCAGTTTGGCGCCCGCCCTTCGGCCTGCTCGCTGAGGCTGCGCAACTTACCGCGGAGTGCGGAGCCGGGGATATAGGGGCGCAGTGTCAGCGGATCGCGCAACACTGCTGCGTCAATGCCCCCGACGGCCGGATCGTCATTTCTGGCACCGATGTGCAGCCCCGTCAGACAGCGAATACTGCCGCGCAGCAATACGCGACCGTAGAGCTGACACGCCCGACGCGCACCACCCCTCCCACCATCGTGCGCGTCTGGCGTCGTCACCTGTCCGGCTGGTCGCCCAGTATCTCTTGCCATTACCGCGTATCCTCGCTAGAGCGTTGCGTCTCGCTCGGTCCCGATCCCTCTCCGGAGGGGCTACAACACGTTGCGCCTCGTTGCGCCTCTTATGAGGGTGCTGCCTTCACCTCACCACCAGCCGCCCGATGGTACGCCAGAATGGCGGTGACAAAGTCCACCAATCGGACGAGCCGCGCGCCGTCGCTTTCGACGCGACCGATGCTCATCTCCAGCACAGGACGCAGCGGCCCGATGCTGGTGCGATGCTTGGCTGCCAGGTAGGCGATCTTGGGCCGGAGGTGTGTGAGGCGCTGACTAATGTCCAGGTTCTCCGTTGCGGCTCCCTGCCATTCGGCCTCGATCAAGCGCAGCGCGGCGTAGATCGAGCGCAGTTGCGCGGCCTGCAACGGTTCCCGCAGCCGGCGCCCGATCTCTTCCGCCTTACGCACCAGTCGCTGGGCGTCACCCTCCACGATGATCGCCTCAATGTCACGCGGCGTCGCGAGCGGCGGCGCGGGCGGGCGTGGCCCGCGGCCCGGCCGCGGGCCACGCCCCGGCCGGCGCTGGGATTGGGTGGCGGTCGGAGCCGCACTATCACCGGATTGCGCTACCATGACACCTCCTGCAACCTGGCGTCTGTCCCAGAGAGCAGCGCCGCCCACGCCGTTGCCACCATCAGCGCCGGCAAGCCCACTTCTTGGGGGTTACGCAGCAGTTCGCGGAAACCCAGTACCCGACGGGCCTCATCGGCGGGCAGTTCCTGCGCGGCGGTGGCAAGCTCCTGGGCTGCATACCATGTCCAGGTACCAATGGGCAAACGGCCCTGCTGAGGGGGATCGCTCTGCTCCCCAGCACCGTTGCTGCCGGCCGGCTCGCCACCGACCGGCCAGCCCGTCGCGGCCGCCCGCAGCTGCGTGAATGCCGTCAGCAGGGACGGTACGAGGGCAGCGCGGCGACCGCCGCCGCGCTGGGACTGCATCAGCGTGCGGCGATAGCGCGCCGCGACGTTGAAAGCCGGCCATCCTAGCGTCTGACCCAAGAAGCAGACGCCGTCTTTGGCCTGGGCGCCGGCGTCGGCAAAGGCCGCCGGCCGCCGGCCTTTGGCTTGGCCCAGAGCGGCCAGGGCTGCCTCATCACCCATCAACACGGACATACGTGGCTGGGCAGTCACGATACCGGCCGACAGGTGGAGGGCCGGATTGCGACAGCCGTACTGACCGAAGTCGCGAGCAAGCTGCTGCGCCAGCTCGACAATGGTGTTCCAGGCGCCAACCGCACCAACGCCGCCACTGCCAGCCATGATCCCACAGACCCGCGAGCGGCGGCGCTCGGCGACGCTATCGCTCACGCCTGCGCCGGTCAACATGGCCGGTATCCACAGCTCGGTGAAGACCTGCAACAGCGCGCTCACGGTCAGCACTCGTCCCGGTACCGCCGCCCGGCCTAGGCCCGCAGCGAGGTGGTTCAGCGCGTTGTCTACGTCGCTGCGTAAGAACGCAGCGGTCCGCACTCCCCGCGCTCGCCGGCCCAGGGAACGGATGTCAACCCGACCACCAGGCAGCTCGTGACCATCGGTGAGTATCTGCCAGCCGATTACCAGGGGCCGGTCAGTGCGAGCCAGCTGCTGTAGCTCGGCCCAGCCGCCGGCGAGGTCGTTCAGGCGTAGGACAGTCGCCAAGCCGCGCGGTGGGAGGGCGTGGAGCAGCCGTTCCGCTTGGTGATCGGGGGGAGCGTCGGTGGCCGGCAGCAACGCTACCCGCAGTCCCAAGGCGCTCAGGGCCGCTTGCCAGCCGGTTTCGCTGGGCTGCTCGGTGTCGGCGGGCGCCGGAGCATCGGGCACGGCCGCCGCTACCGGTTCCGTATCCGATGGTGGTGGCGCCACTAGCCCCGGTGAAGGGGCCGGCGAGGGCAGGTCTACCGACGGCTGGGAGTGAGACAGCACCAGGAAGCCGGGCCTCCGCAGCAAGCGCCCAAGCTCGCGGAGACTGCGACAGCGGTCGCAGTTCTCCTCCGATCCGGCGCCCCGGTCCGGCGGGACAAGCTCTGTAGCGCATAGTGGGCACGTCGTCGCGCTGCCCCCCCGCCCTTGCGCCGTGAAAAGCTCCGCGGCGAGATGCTCTGTCTCGACCACCGCACCAAGCCGCGAGCTGTGCCAGGCGAGGGCCTGGCCCACGTCTCGCCAGATCGTCCCGAGGTGGCTGGTCTGCACTTCCCCGTCATTCCCGCGAAAGCGGGAATCTCCGGCCATCGGGCAGAGATCAGCGACGGTCAAGGGCTGGGCGGCGAGTGTGACCTGGCCGCGCCAATGGCCTTCCTGCCACAAGCGCTGGGCCAACTCTGTCTGGGCGCCGTCCAGGTCGTCCGATACGTGCGCTGGCGCGAGGAGATAGGCGGTCTCGCCGCCCTCGAACAAGACATTCGTCTGGGGCAGTGACCACCGCTCGCGCAGCCACGCCACGACGCCGCTTCGCAAAAGGGTGCGCGAGAACGACGTAGCCCGCGCGATGTCAACGCTCGTGTTGTGGGGCTGACCGGTCGGCCAACCCTGTTCGGACACCCGGAGGGCTACGAGGGTGAATCTGGGTATGCCGCCCCACGTTGGGGGTGGCTCGGACGCTTCCGGGGCATTGTCTGCGGTCAGCGTGGTCAGTAGACCGGCAACCTCGTCGTCGGGAGTACCATTCAGGGCCAAGCCGACGGCCAGGGCCGCTGTCAGGCGCGAGTGGTCGAACAGCGAGGTGTCGCGGCTCGGTCCCGCAGCAACGCTGGGCGTACACCAGGTGTACTTTCGCAGCAACCACCAGAGGGAGTCAGCGTAAGCCAGGTCGTTGGTCATCGGAATGAGCGCGTGCTGTTCCAGCAGCCCGTGCCACAAGCGTGTACACGCTGCTGCCGCCTCGCGCCCGGAGAGGCGCACGGTGGCTGGGAACAACGCTGCCCGGTTCGGCGCGAGTGGATGCAGCGGCACATAGAAGCGGCGTACACGGTCTCGCTTCACGGCCGCATCGCTCGCGTCATCGGTTTCTTCGGAGCGGTGGAGGGAGGCCAGCACCGACTGAAGCTGGATGTTTCCACCATCCGGCGATGGTCCCACACCGCCCGCCGCCAGGAGCGCGGCCAACGCCACGAGGTTGCCGAGGCGGTCTTGGGGCTGGTGATGGTCGCGGACGGCCGCCACAACCTCGTCTTGGCACCCCACGAGCACATGTCGGGCAACGAAGGCTGCGGACCAGTGCGCGTGGATGGTGGTCGGCGTACTGCTGCGTCCGGCCGACACGACCTCGGGTGGGACGTGCTCGCCGGTGCGGTACCAGAGCGCGCCAATGTCGTGGAGTAAGCCGGCCAGCGCTGCAGCGGCCACGCCGCCTTGGTGTCGCTGGGTCGAGCCTGCTCTGCTGACCTCGGTCGCCATGTCTCTTTGCCTGAGCGCTTGTCGAGCTAACGCCGGAGTATACCACCTGCCCCCCGGCCTCCGTCATTCCCGCGCAAGCGGGAATCCCGTGACGGGAGGTAGATTCCCGCTTGCGCGGGAATGACGATCTGTGAGTCGACTGTCCCCTCTCCCTCTGCTGGCTGGAGTAGGTACGGGTTGGACCGTGCCTCACCCCCGGCCCTCTCCCAACTAGCGGGGCTGCGTGGTGACTGCGGCTCCGGGCGTCGTTGGCGTAGGAATGAGACGGTAATAGGGCCGCTCTACCGGCCGCAGGTCAATCAGCCCCACTGCCTCCGGCTGCTGGCGCTGCATGTCGAGGATAGCTGCCAGGTTCTCCAGCTTGGCGTTGAGCTGCTCCAAATCGCCGAAGATGATCTGCCAGCCATTGTCCCCCACCACCGTCAGTCCGGTGGTGCCGTACTCGATAGCCAGGAGATCAATCCCCAGTTGCGGCAGCACGCGACGCAGCTCGCGCGCCGTCAGCAGTATCCGGCGCTCGACGCGCTGCCCGGGTACACGTTCGCGGCCGCTGGTCTCGTGAATAACGATGGCCGGCTGACCTTGCGCGTCGTCTGTCGTGGAGCTGATGATCTGGCCTTCACGGTCAACGAGGAAGGCGCCGTTGACCGCGTGCCACACGGCGACCGGCTCTCGCTCCGTGATCTCTACGATGACCAGATCGGGCAGCCGTGCCCGTACCTGCGCCGAGCGAACGCTGGGAATCGTCTCGATCTCCCGTGCCAGCCGCCCCGTGTGCAGCAGAAAAACGCTCGTGCCGATGACGTTTGATAGCTCATGCGCGCGCGCCAGGGCGGCGGCGGATGTCGACTCTCGCGCAATGACGACCTGCGTGACCTGGAACTGCGCCGAGGTCAGCAGCAGTACAACGACCCCGCAGAGGGCCAGCAGGTTGGCGACCGAGAGCCAGTTCCAGCCTAGCCAGCGGCCAAGTGTACGCCACACTAACCCGCGCTCCGGCCCCATTAGCGGGAGCCTCCCACTGACGCGCCAGACGCGCACGATGGTGGGAGAGGTGGCCCGCCAGAGCCGCACGATCCGATGGGGGTATGGTGGTGCGGCTCTGGACGGGCCGGTGGTGTGCGTCGGGCGTCGTCAACGTAACGCGGGTCGCGCTCCCACGTGCCCAGCGGTATGATTTCGAGTTCGAGTACGATCCCAAACTGCGCTTGGACCGTCCGACGGGCGAGTTGGATCAGGGCCACGATGTCGGCGGACGTAGCTCCCGGCTGCGTCACGAAGAAGTTGGCGTGGCGCGTCGAGATTTGGGCGCCACCGCGCTGCGCTCCCTTCAAGCCGGCAGCGTCAATGAGTCTGCCCGCGGCCTCGCCCGGCGGGTTCTTGAAGATCGAGCCGGCGGAGTGCTCCCGCGGCTGATGCGCGCGCCGCCAGCGCTCGTACTCGGCGATCTTCCCCAGACACTCGGCGGCCGCCGCTCGGTGCAGCCGAAACTCCGCCGTCAGCACCGGCACTGGCGCCGGGGACCGGGCGAGCGCGCTGGTACGGTAGCCATACCCTAGCTCGGTGACGGCGACTGAGCGTTCGTTCCCGTTGTCCAGCAGGGTAGCGCTCATCAGCGCATCCTTAATCTCGCCGCCGTGCGCGCCCGCATTGCCGACGACGGCGCCGCCGACGGTGCCCGGAATGCCGCAGCCCCACTCCAGCCCGGCCCAGCCCTCGCGGGCCAGCCGCCGGGCCAGCCCGGCCAGCGGCGCGCCGCTCTCCACGCGCACCCGCAGCTCCTCGCCGCGTACCGCCTTTCCCAGCACGGCACGCGCGGCGTTGAGGATCACGCCGCCGCCGACGCCGGCATCGCTCACCAGGACGTTGCTGCCACTGCCGAGGATGCGCCACGGCAGGTTTCGCTCGGTCGCTACCGTCACCGCCAGCGCCAGCTCGGCGCTGCTCCGCGCTTGCACCGCCCACACTGCCGGCCCCCCCACCCGCAGGGTGCTCCAGCGGGCGAGAGGCACGTTGCGCTCGAAGGTCAGGCCGCTCTCGGCAGCGGGTGTCTGTGCCATGAGTTCCCTACGTGCCGGGGGTGGTATCTCGGCGAAGATGGTCTACGAGCCGATAGGCGAGACGATAGATCGGGCCGGCGCCCATCACGACGACGCAATCGCCGGGCACCAGGCGGTCAACCAGGTAGGCCAGGGCGTCCCGATGGGTGGCGGCGTGCTGCACGGCCGGATGGCTCGTCGCGGCGGCGAGCGCCGCAGAATCTCGTTCGCCACTGGCGCGTCCACGGCCCGATGGCGAATACACGTCGGTGAGCACCACGCGGTCGGCGGCCCTAAAGGCCTGCGCGAAGTCATCGAAGAGCGCCTCGGTCCGACTGTACGTGTGCGGCTCGAAGATCGCCCATATCCGGCCCAGAGTAGCCGGGTGGACCTGCCGCGCCGCCGCCAGGATGGCCCGTATCTCGCTAGGATGATGGGCGTAGTCTTCGTACACGATGATGCCACCGGCCTCGCCCACGCGCTGAAAGCGCCGCGCCGCACCGTTGAACGTCGCCAGCGCCGGTGCGGCGGCGGCGAGCGGTACGCCGGCATAGGCAGCGCAGGCGAGCGCCGCCAGCGCGTTGCGGACGTTGTGCGTGCCGGGCACACGGAGCCAGCACTGCGCTACCTCCCCCTCCGGGGCATGGACTCTGCACTCCGTCCCATCCTGTCTGAGTGCCAAATGGGTGGCCTGCCAGTCGCACTCGCGAGCAAAGCCGACTGCTTGCACCGGGCAGTTAGCCCCCGCTGCTATCCGCTGCGCCGCGGCATCCTCACCGATGACCAGCAGCCCGTCGGCCGGAAGCCGGGCCGCGAACGCGGCAAAGGCTTGATAGATGGCGATGGGATGGCCGTAGTAGTCGAGATGATCGGTTTCGATGTTGTTGATGACCGCCACCCGCGGGTACAGCGCCAAGAACGAGCGGTCGAACTCATCCGCTTCGACGACGAACCACGACCCGGCTCCCCACTGGGCACTGCCGCCGAGATCGGGCACCTCGCCGCCGACGGCCCAGCCGGGTTGGCATCCGGCCTGTTTCAGAATCCAGGCGAGCATTGCCGTCGTCGTGGTCTTGCCGTGCGTACCGGCTACCGCGATGGTGTCTTTCCAGCGACTGAGCCGTCCCAACATGGCCGCCCGCTTGATCGCGGGAATACCCCTGGCGTTGGCCTGCCGGCGCTCGACGTTGTCCTCCGGGATTGCAGACGAATACACGACTAGCTCTGGCGGGCGCAAAGCTCCTGGTCCCGAGCGTGCTCGGAAGGAGCTTTGACCCGCCACAGGATTGGCGAGATGCCGCGCGTCGTGCGGTACTCCGATAGAAACTCCCTGCTGGCGGAGGGCACGCACCGCTGCGCTCTCTTCCAGGTCGGACCCCGTTAGCTCGCAGCCAAGCTCCATCAGCAACACGGCCAGGGGGGCCATCCCGGCGCCACCGATGCCGATGAGATGCACGCGGGACGGGAGGAGCTCGTCTGCGCTGGGCTGCCCCCTGGTCAAGCCAGGGGCCGGCTGGAGCGGCTGACGTTGAACCATAACTCAGACCTTAGCCGGTCCCCAGCGTAGCAGTATCAACGTGTTATATCTCGCCGGGCAACCGCGCGCAGCACGGCGGCGATCCGCGCGGCCGCATCCGGTTTGGACAAGCGCCGCATGGCCGCCGCCATCCGGCGTCTGCGGTCCGGATCGCCGAGCAGGGTGGTCACCTCTGCCAATAGCCGCTGGCCGGTAAGCGCAGTGTCCGCCACAAAGAGCGCTGCGCCGTGGTGGGCCAGAAAGGCTGCGTTCTGCTGCTGGTGTCCCCCGGCGTAATCTCCCGGTACCAGCACGGCCGGTGTCCCGGTGGCGGGTAGCTCGGCCAACGTGGCGGCGCCGGCTCGGCAGACAACGAGGTCCGCTGCGGCTATGCTATCTGCGAGGCCGGTATGGAGGTGCGCGCGAACAACGTAGCGTTGCCTGAGCGGCGGCGCGAGCGCCGCGCGAGCAGCCCTCACCTCGGCCTCGTCCAGCAGACCACAGAGATGGACGACCTGTGTGCAGGCTAGGAGAGCTTCCAACTGGCCGCTCACGGCCCGATTGAGGCGCCGGGCGCCTTGGCTCCCGCCCATCACGAGCACCAGCGGCTCATTCGGGTCTAGGTCGAACTGTGCGCGTCCCCGGTCGGCGGATGGCTGCTCGAACTCCGGGCGCAGCGGGTAGCCGGTGACGGTGGTGGGCGCTCTGGCCGGCAGCCGCCCCCGGATTTTATGAGCCACAGAGCGCACGGAGAACACTGAGCTCGTGGCCGGCCTCGCCCCCCTCCGTGAACGCTGTGGTCTCTGTGACCAATCCTGGTCGAACGCTAGCGTGACGTGTACTGCCAGCAATGCGATCCAGCGTGCCGCCCAGCCTGGCGTCGTATCGGGAAGGTGCAAGACAACGGGGATGCCGGCTAGTCGCGCTGCGAGCGCTACCGGCACGCTGGCGTAGCCGCCCGTGACCAGCGCAGCGTGCGCCTGGAATGTGCGGAGCCTACGGTGACACGTGACGACCGCGCGCAGCAGGCGCAGCGCATTCCGCACCAAGCGGCCCGGATTAACGCCGCGGAGTGGCCCGACGTCGAGCCACACCACTGGCCAGGGAGCCTCGGTCAGCACAGCCCGGTCGGTGGGTGTCTGGCCGGCGAAGATGAGCACGTCCGCCCGCCCGCTCTGCGCTATCCCGCCGGGCTCCCCCCCCTCTCCACATGTGGAGAGGGGGCCGGGGGGTGAGGCGTGCCGGCCGGGCGTCGTCAGCGAGTGCTCAGGTTGAGCCCGGGAGAGGGCCGTCGCCACTGCCAGCACTGGGTAAAGGTGCCCCCCGCTGCCCCCGCCACACACCGCCACGCGCAAGCGTGTAGTGTCCATATGGGACTGTATACCGTGAGATGTTGAGCAACACACCCGTGCTCGCCAGGGTGACCAGCAAGGATGAGCCGCCGAAGGAGATGAAGGGGAGCGTCAGCCCGGTATACGGTAACGAGCTGGTGGTCACGCCGATGCTGACGAGCGCCTGAAAGACGATGCCGCACGTGATACCGGTGGCCAAGAGCCGGCTGAAGGTGTCGGGTGCCTGCCAGGCAATCTGTAGACCACGGTAAGCAAAGAGGACAAACGCCAAGAGCACGCAGCACGTGCCGATGAATCCTAGCTCTTCACCGATGACGGCAAAAATGCTGTCTGTGTGTGGGAACGGCAAGTAGTTGAACTTCCCTCGTCCCACTCCGAGGCCGGTGCCCGTAACGCCACCGGCGCCGAGGGCCTTGAGTATCTGGCCGATGTGATAGCTCGAGTTGCTCGGATCGCTCCACGGGTCGAGAAAGGTTATGAAGCGCTCCATCCGGTAGCTCGATATGGTGATCGCTACGTACAGGCCAACAATCCCGGAGACGAGGAAGAGCAGCAGTTGACCCAAGTGCATCCCGGCAGCGAAGAAGATCGCGACGGCCGTGGCGACAATCACGAAAGTGGAGCCTAAGTCCGGCTGCTTGAGCAGCAGCACAACGATCATGGCAATGATGACGACAAACGGCACGAACTGGTACGCGAGGCTCTTCACTTGCTCTTCTTTGGTAGCCAACCAGTAGGCCATGTAGAGGATAATCCCTAGCTTGGTCAGCTCGGACGGCTGGATGCTGAAGGAGCCGATCACTAACCACCGCTGGGCGCCGTTGATGCTCTCGGCAAAGAGGAGAACGCTAACGAGCGCGATGATGCACCCCATCAGCAGCCACAGTGCCAGCGGGCCGAGACGGCGGTAGTCCACGCGCCAAGCGACCACCATCGCGAACAGTCCAAGCACGGTCCAAAGCCCCTGGCGACCCAGGTAGTAGAACTGGGTGCCGTAGTCGTTGTAAGCGGTCACCATGCTGCTCGTGAGCACCATGACGAGGCCAAAAGCGAGGAGCGAGATAGCAACACCCAGCAACACGTAGTCGGGGCGATGGGCTATCGGTTCGGCTGGTGCCAAGTCTTGGTTCATCGAGGTTGTTCTGTCATCCGTCGTTTCTCGCGCCGTCGTCGGCTGGTGCGGGGGTTGGTGTAGCTTGGCGCTTCAGGGCCGCTGCCCGTTGCGCGGCTTGGCGGCCGGCGGGGTCGCTTGGCTCGATGCGATAGTACACCATCAGCTCCTCGGCAATGTTGCGGAAGGCCGGCGCCGCCACGACTGATCCCCAGGGGACCCCCTTGGGCCGGTCAACCTTGACGAGGATGGCGAACCGGGGCGCATCAACTGGCGCAACTCCCACATACGAGGCGATCGTTAGCTCCGGATCGTAGCCGGCGCTGGTCGGGATAGACGCGGTGCCGGTCTTGCCACCCACGCGGTAACCGGGTACGAGCGCATAGTTCGTCTCTCCCTGGTTGGCGACAGCCTCCATCATCTGCAGCATCATTCTGGCCGTACTCGGATTGACGACCTGCTGGGCGACGACCGGAGCAGTCGTGGCAGCGACCTCACCGGTCTTTGCGTCCACTCGTGCCTGCACCACATAAGGGCGCATGCGCTGGCCATGATTCGCCAGCCCGGCGATGGCCGAAACGAGCTGCAACGGCGTAACGGTAATGCCTTGACCGAACGAGTTCGTCGCGAGATCGGACGGAGTCCAGCCCGGATCGGCGAAGTTTCTGAACCGCCCTGGCGCTTCGCCTTGCAGGTCTACGCCGGTACGGCTGCCGAAACCGAAGGCTGTGACATAGTGGTAAAATCGCTGCGGTCCGAGCAGTTGCGCTACCCAAATGGCGCCGGTGTTCAGCGACTTCTGCAGGAGCGCCGTGACCGTGGTGTGACCGTATGAGCGCCCATCCCAGTTGTGGATTGTGTGTGGTCCGATGGCCACTGACCCGGTATCGGTGTACGTCGTGTGGGGATTGATAAGCCCTAAGTCAATTGCCGCGGCGACTGTCACCAGCTTGAAGGTCGAACCAGGCTCGAAGGGCATAGAGATCGCCGGGTTGCGGAACAATTCCGCCTCGAAGCGGTCGTAATGATTGGGGTCGAAGGTTGGGTGGCTGGCCATGGCGACGATGGCGCCGGTGGCGACCTCCAGCACGATGATGGTACCGCTCTCGGCCTCGTGCCGCACCAGGGTCTGCTGCAGCTCGCGTTCTACAAAGTGTTGGATCGTTCGATCAACGGTCAAGATGAGATCGTAGCCATCCTGCGGCGCGGCGCGTTCGCGGAAGCCAAAGCCTATTTCGGTACCGGCGTTGTCCATCTCGGCTCGGATACGGCCGGGGCGTCCGGTGATCGTGCTGCTGTAGTGGTCCTCCAGGCCATACCAGGCTTGCCCTTCGCCATCGGCGAATCCCAAGAGGTGTGCGGCGAGGGTTCCCTCGGGATACACACGCTGGGCGGTCGGCTCTAGCTGTATGCCGGGGAGCTGCAAAGCGAGCACCTGGCGGCGCACGTGGTCGTCAATCTTGCCGGAGAGGCGCACGTAGGACCCCGAGCCATCAGTCAGCTTTGCCCGCAATTCGGCCGCGGGCACACCGAGGATCGGGCTGAGACGCTCGGCCGTCAGCCCCGGATCGGCAACTGCGGGCAGGTCGGCCGACACGAAGTCGGCGGCCACGCTGACGGCGAGGACATGCCCCCGCGAATCATAGATCACGCCCGACTGAGGGGGGAGAATCTGTTCTCGCACTTGCTCACTGACGGCCTGCTCTTGGAGCCATTCGTGCTGCAACACCTGCCAGTAGAAGAGCCGCCAAGCGAGCAGCGCCACACAGATCATGATGAAGGCCAGCAGCACAGCCAGCCGGATAGGCGGGGCGGCGGGCGGCAGCCCCTCCGTCGGGGAGGATTCCGCGCCCGGCGGCAGGGCAGCCGGCTCCATGCGGGCGGGCAGATTTGGAGCGGATCGTTCCAGTGCGCGTGACCGAGGTAGAGCAGTGACGTGCCAGGGCTGCACCCCCATAGTCTCCATCGGATTATGCAGTCCTGGCGGTCATGTCGAGCTTGCTCTGCACAAGGGCGAGGAATGCGCCAAGGCGTTGACGCCACGTGGAGGGGTTCTCGCCCGTATCCTGCTCCTCCGCTTGGATCGCGACCTCGATGTCGAGCGTCGCCGGCAGCGCCGCGGCGGGCAGGAAGGTCTCCGTGCGTGCCCGGACCATACCGAGCTTACTCGCGGCGGCCTGGTCAACTTGGCCGATGCTCTGGGCACTCGCCAGTTCAACGAGGAGCTGCTGGTGCTCCCGCTGCAACTGCTCCCGTCGGTGCTCGAGATTAGCGAGGTCGTATCCCGACGTGGCGACCCGACTCACTTGCGTCAGGTACAGGAGCGCCGCGACCGCAACGCACACGACGGAGACGAATACCAGTCCGATTGGTGGGAGGTCGAGCGGCCAAGGCAGACGCGCTGCCGCCGGCCCACCGACTGGGAATAGTCTACTCACTGCTGTCACGATGACTACCTA
Organism: Chloroflexota bacterium; assembly: GCA_965238265.1. GTDB lineage: Bacteria > Chloroflexota > UBA11872 > UBA12225 > JAJDUF01 > JAJDUF01. The sequence continues at coordinate 2,171,857 of OZ250185.1, forward strand.
CTCTGTACCGGCCGTTGGTGCTGCGGGTCGCGATGGGTAACCGTTCGACCACGCGCAGACGAGCGGAGCGACTACGCGCATTCTCCTGAACCTCAACTGCCGTCGGCCGCACGACGCGGCGCGTCACGAGCCGCACCTCAGCCTGCGCCCCACAGCTACACACCGGCACCTCCGCCGGACACTGGCAGACGCCCGCAGCGACGCGAAATGCGTGCTTCACCAGCCGATCCTCGAGCGAGTGATAGCTGATGACGGCCAACCGGCCACCGGCGCCGAGCAGCCGGATCGCTTGCGGCAACACCGCGGCCAGCGCGTCCAACTCGCTATTGACAGCTATCCGCAATGCTTGAAACGTGCGAGTTGCCGGATGGCGCCGCCGCTTGCCGCCGCGCCGCGGCATTGCGGCGGCCGCCACCCGTGCAAGGTCCCGGGCGCTCCAAGCGCCAGCGGGCGGGCGGGCGGCGGTGATCGCGCGGGCAATGCGGCGAGACCAGCGCTCTTCGCCATACTCCCAGATGACCCGCGCCAACTCGTCGGCGTCCCACCTGCTGACCAGCTCGGCCGCCGTGGGGCGGCCGCTCGTAGGGTCAAAGCGCAGATCGAGCGGGCCGCTGCTGTGGAACGAAAACCCGCGCGTGTCATCGGCCAATTGCCGCGAGGACAGCCCCAAGTCCAAGAGGATACCATCGGCTTGCTCCCAGCCGTGGGCGCGCGCAATCGTCGTCAGGTCGGAGAAGTTGCCTTGAGCCAAGTGGACGCGCCGCCCATAGCTGGCCAGCCGGTGCTCTGCGACGACCAAGGCTTGCGGATCGGCATCAAGACCGAGCAGTTGGGCATCCGGTATGGCGGCCAAGAGCGCCGCAGCGTGCCCGCCAGCACCTACAGTCGCATCTATAAAGCGCTTGCCCCCGGTTGTGAGCAGGTCAACAACCTCAGCCCGCAGCACGGGCACGTGTTCCTGTGCCGCAGGCGGGTCACCGGCCGCAATGGCTGGCCGGGTGGAGCCGGCTTGCGTGCGGGGTCTCACCATTACTCGTCTACTCGTCTACTCGTCTACTCGTCCGAGCGCGGCGGCTGTGCGTCGAGGAGAACGCCTCGTGAGGAATGGTGCGGACGGCCCCCGATCACCTGGGTTCGTTGTGTGTGGAGGTATGGCAAGGTCGCCGTGGGGTCACTCGTCTGCTACTACTCGCCGAGATTATACGTGGCGCAGCGCCCGTTCGGGCAAGGCTTCCGGGGTGTGCAATTCTACGGCGGACACCGCCCTAGCTATGACTCGCCGGCACGGCTCTCCGCACGCAAAGTGGCGATCCGAGCAGAGGCTGAAGGGAGAGGCGCAGCCGACGCCAATGCCGGTGGGAGGTGATTGCGGAGAGCTACTGCTGGCAACGCCGCGCTCACAGCGCAACGTACAGAACGCGCTGGCAGGTGGGGCATTGCTGGAGACGGTCGGCTTGCCGGGCCTGCTGGATGGTGTGCGACGGGAGGGTCAACCGACACCCCTGGCAGCGGCGCTGGGCGATCTCCGCCACGGCGATACCACCGGCTCGCTGGCGGAGGCGATCATAGAGCGCGAGTGAGGCCGGAGCCAGTTGTGCCGTAGTGGCGGAGCGGTCGCGCTGTAATTGTCGGAGCCGGGCCTCGATTTCTGCCTTGTCGCGCCCCAGCGCCGCGCGATTCTGCTCCCCGGCCGCCTGGGCGGCGGCCGCGTGTTGCGCCGCCGCGGCCGCCGCTCCCTCCGCATCTTCCACCGCCTCCATTGCCACCAAGACCGCATCCTCCAGCGTGGTGACTCGGCCCTGGAGACTCTCGACCTCCTGGTGGAGCGACTGAAGCTGACTACGAGGAGCACCCCGACCAGCGTAGAGACGCCGTTCTTCGGTGGTGAGCTTCTCCTGCACGGTCCCCAGCTGTAGCTCCAGATCACGCAGCTCACGCTGCTGGTCGTGCAGGGCTTCCTGGTGCGCCTGCGCGTCGCGGTCGGCCGCCGCCTCTGCGGCGCGGTCCGCTAGTCTCGTGTCCAGCTCCTGTATGCGCCGGAGCGCTCCATCACCTTGGGAATCGATCTGCTGGAGTTGAAACAGCAGGTAGGACTGGCCAACAGGAGTCATGCCGCGAGTATAGCAATCCGCCGAGGTCGCTTGGGCCGCCCCGGGGCTGGACCGGTATTGCACCTAACCCCCGGCCCCTTCCCTCCAGGGCAAGGGAGTCGTTGAGGCGGCCGCCGGCGTGATGCCAACCGCCGCACACCCCCTCTCTATCGCTCGGCGATGGAGAGGGGCCCGGGGGGTGAGGCGCGGTCCGGCTGCCACTGGTCACCGGTCGCGTTGGCGGGCCATGATGCGGATCGCTGTGCCTTGGAAAGCGTACACGCGGCGGATGGAGTTCTCCAGATACCGCCGGTAACCATAGTGCAGCAGGCTGGGGTCATTGACGAAGAAGACAAACCTGGGGGGCCGCAGCCCTACCTGGGTAGCGTAGTAGATCTTCAGTCGCTGACCGCGCACGGAGGGGGGCGCATGCGCTGCCGTGGCGCGGCCAATCAGCTCATTGAGCTGACCCGTCGGGATGCGTCGCTCACGCTCACGGGCCACTGCCAGTACCGTGTCGAGGATGCGATTCACCCGCTGGCCCGTGAGGGCGGAGATGAACAACGTGGACATCCAGGGCATGAAACGAAAGGCCCGCTGCGCCTCGTCCAGGAAGCGGCGCAGCACGTGAGGGTCTTTCTCAACGAGGTCCCATTTGTTGACGAGCAGCACCGCGCCTTTCGTTTCGTCAGCGATGATGCCGCCGATATGGGTGTCCTGGGAAGTAAAGGGTTCGGTGGCATCCGTGAGCAGCAGTGCCATGTCGGCCCGCCGAATGGCCCGCAGCGAGCGTAGCACGCTGTAGTGCTCGACCCCGGGGGATATCTGCGCCCGTTTCCTGATCCCAGCCGTGTCCACGAGGACTAACTCTGTGTCCTCGTAGCTGAAGACGCTGTCAATGCTATCGCGTGTAGTGCCTGGGAGTGTGCTTACTACCGTACGCTCTTCGCCCAGGAGCCGGTTGAGGAGCAGCGATTTGCCGACGTTCGGCCGGCCGACGATGGCGACGCGCAGGCGCGTGTCGCCATCCTCAGCGGGAGGCTCGACCGCTGGCAGCGCCTTGAGGACCCCATCGAGCAGATCACCGGTCCCCGTCCCGTGATAGGCGGAAACGGGGTACGGTGTGCCCATGCCCAGGGCGTAGAACTCGTTGGCCCCCTCGCGCCGCCCGGCACTGTCCGCCTTGTTCGCCGCCAGGAGGATCGGCTTTCCGGTCCGGCGCAGCAGCGCGGCGACATCCACGTCGAGCGGCGTAGGTCCGGTGACGACATCAACGACGAAGACGATGGCATCCGCTTCGGCGATGGCGACGTTCGCCTGCTTTGCGGTCTGCTCGTGCAGCGTGTCGTGCGGCTCGGACGACGCCAGGTCTGCACCACCTCTTTCCATTTGACTGTGCAGACCTGGCGCGTCAAAGGCCAAGCCGCCGGTGTCTACGACCAGAAACCGACCGCCCCCCCAGTCGGCTTCGGCATACAGCCGGTCGCGTGTGGTGCCCGGCGCCGCCTCCACCACCGCCTGCGGTGCCTCGGTGAGCCGGTTGAAGAGGCTCGACTTGCCGACGTTCGGCCGGCCGACGAGCGCGACAATGGGGAGGTCTCCTGTCGGAAGGTCCATGCATAATGCTCCGGAATCTGCGACGCGAGGCGCACTTAGGTCCGGCGACGGGAGAGACCGGCCGCCTTGAGCGCCAGCCCGAGGCTCTCCGCTCTCACCGGGATGTCCGTGATTGTAGCGCAGTGCCCTGGCCGGCTGTCTCTGTGCGAGGTGGCCGCTCCGGCAGACGGCCGCAATTGCCTACTCTCGACAGAACCGCTACTATATCAGTCTGTGTTACGACGTTATGCCGGGCTGTTTTTAGCCGCCGCTGCGATCTTCGCCGCTCTCCTGCTCGCAGGGTTGATACACGACTTTGGCCAGCCGGAGACGGGCTGGCTGACGACAAACCCTACGCTGGCGGGAGTGTTGGTGGCCCTTGCCTACCTCTCTATGGTCCTGTACCAGTTTGGGGCACGCGGTCAGTCCAACTCCGAAGACGAAGAGTGAGCCTCTCCGCTAGCTAACGCAGTCCCCGGCTTCTCCCGGACAGCCACTGCGGCCCCCTGGGACGACAGGCTGGTGGCCTGTTGCCATCTACCTCTGTGCTTCGCACCATCCGTAACACGGTTGTAACGTGCTTGTAATCTGAAGTTAACAAGCGTCCCGTAGAGTAGGTCTCCACTGGAGTGTTGCCGTGTGACGGTGGCGCGTGAAACATCCACAGGATCACGTTGGTCTTATATCTCGATGCGGGGTGGGCAACGGCGATCCTGATGTGACCGGCAACGTGACCACCATCACAGACAGCGGTAAGAGTCGTCGCTACACTCCGATACACCCGTAGGCTGTCTGCGCGCCGGCAATGAGGTCGAGTGCGTAGCACAACCGGGGGTGAGTAACCGTGGAGGATCGTGCGGCAGCGTTGGTGCTGCCGCTGCGGTCAACCGACGCTGGTAGCGCGATGTCGGAGCGCGGAGCCAAGGAGTTGGCACCGCGTGCAAATGGGAACGGCATCGTCGCAGACTTCAACTAGGAGGGTAATCCCATGGCATCCAAGTTCACGCCAGCAGAGTCGCTGGATACGCGGAAAGCAGAGCTGATCTCCCTGGTCAGTCATCTGCGCGGCGATGACGCCTCGGACGCTCCGACCGTGAGCCGTGGCGACTTCGAAGGGCTAGTGTCTGCTGCCCAGGAGGCCACGGAGCGCGGAACCCGTGTCGAGCTGCGCCATCTCGTCGAGCAGCGACTGGTCGAGCTAGACGACGCGCGGCGGCTCCTGGAACAGGGGCGTTACGGCGTCTGCCAGCTTTGCGGTGAGGAGATCCCGGCGAAGCGGCTGCGGGCCGTTCCGCAGGCTACCCACTGCATTGACTGCCAGCGCCAACTGGAGCACCGCTTCGTGCGGGCGCGCGCAGCCTAAGCGGTAGTACCCACATGGATGGACAGGATAGACAGGATGGCTGGGGTTAATCCCCGCGCCAACGCTATCCTGTCCATCCTGTGCAGCGCTGCGCCGCCCGTCATTCCGGCCCCCTATGGTCCCCCCGCTGCGGGGGACGGCGTGCTCCCTCCCCGGTGCGTCAGCACGGGGGAGGGTTAGGGTGGGGGCCAAGCCGACTGGTACTTTGCAGACACGCCCTAGAGGTTCAGCGCGAGCTGCTGCGGTACTTGGGGCAGGATCGTTACGCGCGGTCGGGCCTCCGGGCGCGGCAGACCGCAGTCGGCACCCACGGCACTGACCAGCCGCTCTATGCGTTGATTCATGGATCGGGGCGAATAGCGGGCGCGCGCCTGCTCGCCGGGCGCACCGAACCAACGGCGGTAGCTCACCATCACCTCTGGGAAGGTCGGTGTGAGGGTCTCCAGGAGCCAGTCGCGCACCGCTGGCTCCAGATGTACCGTCCCGGCCCACACAAACGCAGCGCCGTGATCGGCCGCCGCCCGGACGAGATCGGCCAGCGACGCCGGCGAGTCGGTGATGCCGGGCAGAATCGGCGCGAGCGCCAGGCCCACGCGAATGCCATGATCTGCCAGTCGCCGGATCGCACTGAGCCGTTGTCGCGGTGACGCAACGCCCGGCTCCAGCTTCCGTAGCAGTGCTGCGTCGAGGCTCGTCAGACTCATATTGACGCTGCACGAGCCGGCGCGGTCGCGGACCTCCTGCAGCAGGTCAATGTCGCGCACGATGAGGCTGCCCTTGGTCGTGATGCGAGCCGGCGTGCGCGCCTCGGCCAACACTGCCAGGCACGCCTGGGTCACTTTGTAGTGCCCCTCCGCTGGCTGATACGGGTCCGTGGCGGTCCCGATGGCGACGTTTTCGCGTCGCCACGACCGTCGCGCAAGCTCGCGGCGCAACACATCGGCCAAGTTGGTCTTCACAAAGATGTGGCGGGCGAAGTCCTTGCCCGGATGCAAGTCGAAGAAGGCATGCGTAGTCCGTGCGTAGCAGTAGTGGCAGGCGTGGCGGCAGCCGCGGTAGGGGTTGAGGCTCCAGGAAAATGGCCCTCCCCGAGAGCGATTGAGCGCACTCTTCGCCTCGATCTCGTGGTAGGTGGGTGTACCGAGGTGCTCCTTTCCCCTTGCTTCCATCAGCTTCCTCCCACTTCCTCCCGCTGTCTACTGTGGCCATCAGAACGTGAGTATAGAACTTTAGTTCTAATTTGTCAAGAGCAGCCGTGGTGAGGGAAACCGGGGGGTGAGGTGCGCTGCATGACGCGCCGCCCGTCATTCCCGCGCAAGCGGGAATCCATCCCCACCACTGGATTTCGGCTCAAGGCCGAAATGACGGGCCATTCATCGCGCCCGCCGCTCCCAGCGGGAGCGGCGGGGGGAACTGGAGTACGATGGGGATGCCGCGCCTGCGCTGGCGAGCGAGCCGGAGCTACGATGCGGGGAGCTACGGGAACTGCCCGGTCTAGCTGAAGGGGATGGCGGGCAGGATACCGGCACGTACAAGGTCGCGGTAGACGATATCGGCGATGACGCCGGCCGCTCCGCCCCCTAGCACAAAGGCCAGGACCACGCCAATCCAGAAACCGAGGAACCGAGGACGATACGGATCGCTTCGAGCAGCACTATCCTGATCGGCAGCGGGAGACGTCTGGCTCATGCTCTCCTCGTGTGTCTGTGAGGTCTGGCGGCCGGCACGACCCGCAGCGGGAGCGGCAGTACCGACACGTGAATAGTACCACAGCGTTGGGCTTAGGCAGCTAGCGGCTGGCGGGACTGACGCGGCGCCAGCGAGGCCCCGTCTCCTTGCTATTGATAGATTGCCCGATAGAGTGCGTAGTTCGTTATGACGGCCTTCACAAACTCGCGCGTCTCGAAGAAGTCTATCTGGTCCACGAACTGATCCACGTCGTCTTCAGCCCCGCCCCTAGCCCAACGTGCGACGTTGCCAGGGCCGCCGTTATAGGCGGCGAGGGCCATAGCGGCGTTGTCATCGAAGCGTGTGAGTAAGCTGGCGACGTGGTGAGCGCCGAACCTGACGGCCACATTGGGGTGATAGAGGTCGTCCGGGTCGAACCCGGTAAGGCCCAGCTCTGCGGCCACTCCCCGCGCCGTGGCAGGAATAAACTGGGTCAGGCCGCGCGCGTCCGCGAAGGAAGTCGCGCCGGGGTCGAAGGCGCTCTCCTTGCGGATCAACGCCGTCAGCAAGAGCGGATCAAGTGCCCGCAGTTGGCTCTCCGGCTCGACCAGACCGACGAATCCGAGCGGATACATGAGCTTCTGCAGCACACGCGGCACCTCCAGGACCCGGGCACTCTCCATGGCGCGGAACGCTTGCTCGCCGAGCCGCATGGCGATACGGGTGTAGCCCTCGGTGTGTGCTGCCGTGGCCACATGTACGAGCGCCGCTGGCTCGGCGGCGACCGCGGCGGCCAAGTCGCGCAGCTCGTCCTCGCCAGCGGACGTGAAGCCGGCGGCGAGCAGCGCAAACGCGCGCCGGAACCGCGGGTCGGCGGCGGCCTTGGCCCGCTGGTGCTCCTGTTCGGCCAAATCCAGCCCCCGTTGCTCGGCCAGCCAGGCTTGCCACTGCTCCTGCTCGTCCGGTGTGATAGCCTGCTGCGTTTCGAAGGGGCCGGGTGGCGTGGTCTGGAGCTGACCGGTCAGCGCGCGCGCGCGGAGCGAGTAGAAGCTCTCCGGGGCGGTGTCGGCGGCTGCGACCAGGTGCCGATAGCCCGCTTCCCCTTGACCACGCGCGGTCAGTATGCGACCCAGTTGGTAGAGGGCTTCGGGACGATACTGCGACTGGGGATGTGCGGCGACCAGCCGCTCCAGCCTCGCTATCCCCTCGTCCGGTGTATCCCACAGCAAGGCGGTCGCGGCAAACCAGAGCGCCGAGTCGGCCCAGGAGCTGTCCGGCCAGCGAGCGGCGATCTCATCCAGCGCCCCGACGCCGGCCGCGCGTTGGCCGGCCCGCAGCAGGGCACGTGCTCGGTAGTAAGAGGCCCGCAGCAGCCGCGCCGGCTCGGGATTGCCGGCGATGAAGTCGTCCGCCGCCGCAATGGCGTCACGCCACAGCCCGTTGGCGTAATAGATGGCCGTGCGATCATCGTCACCGACAGGGAAGCGGTTGCCCGACGTGCGCAACGCCTGCAACGCCTGAAAAGAACGCGGATATTCGCGGATCAGTTCTTGACGCATTTCATCCGCAAGGTCACGGCGCCCGGCGGCCTCGTCCCGTTCAACTTGACGCCAGAGTGCCTGGATGCGCGTGGCGATAGGAAGGCCCAGCAGGTGCAAGTCCGCGAGGGTCGTCCGAAAAGCGGTGGCCGCATCCCGCGCGCGGCCCGCTCGTTCGGCGCGTTGGCCGAACGCCTGCGCCACGCGCCCGCGCCCAGCGCGGGAGGGAATAGCGTCGAGGGCCGCATACGTCTGCTCCAGGACCTCCCAGCCAGCGTCATCTCGGCCCAAGTCGAAGAGCAGGTCTGCCTTCCGCACGGCCAGGAAGTCGTCGAGAGCCTGTCCTGGACTTGATCCAGGAGCGCCGGCCACCGCTTCATACTGCTCGTAGACCGCGAGCGCAGCGGCTCCGGTGCCGCTACGCTCGAAAGTGTGCCCCAAGAGCAGCAAGCCCGGCGCCCGCCAGCGGCCCGCGCGCGGGTGGATGACGAGCCGGAGACTGCTGCGGATGGCGGCAGCCATATCGCGCGCGGCGAAAGCGGCCTGTGCCTGCCGGTACAGGGCCTCGACGGCCGCCTCCGATTGCGGTGCCTGGCTCTGCAACTGTTGGTAGAGCCGGATGGCGAGTTTGTAGTCGCCTGCGGAGTGGATGGCACGCACGACGGCGAGCGCCGCCGGCGCCTTGAGCGCCCCTGGCGACGGTGTTGGCTGCGCTTGACAACGCTGCGCCCCGCCGAATACTGCGAGCAGCAGGACCGGCACGACTAGGAACCGTAGCCAGCGCTGAGGTGGATGACGGCTGGGCATTGCGTGATTCTCTGGAGGTCGGTTACGGCACCGCGGCTAGTGCTGGACCGCCTCGTCGTTGTGGGGGAACGTCGGTCCTCCGCAGTCCCCTCGTGCCAGCGGCCATGATCCTTAAACGTATCGTGGGGACGCGGGCCTCCAATGTTTCGTCATAAGCCGCTGGTTCCGGTGATGCGTCGGATTGCTTGCCCCAGCTCGGCTCGTAGCTCGTCGGCGTGTGTTAGCCAGATGATGTGGGCAGCGTCAGGTAGCTCGACGTAGTGCCCCCGCGGCAGCAACGACGCCAACTGTTGGGTAGGCCAGTTGGGTCGGATGTCCTGCCCACCGTTTATGAATACGGCCGGTATGTCCAGCTCCGCGATTTCCCTGAAGATGGTCGGACGCCTGATGTACGCGCGCCAGCTGCGGTTGCCTTCTCGGTTGACGGCTGGATCGGCCGTGAACTCTAACCCGCCAAGGTCCTCGCCGACCTCCTCCAGCGCCTTGTGGTAGGCCTCGCTCCAGGTCCGATCATTGACGATGCTCCCTCCGGCGATCCCGATCAGACCGATCACGCGAGATGGATACCGCAGCGCATACGCCAGGGCTGCACACGGACCAAAGCTGTGGCCGGCGACTATGCACGCCTCCGCTGCGTGCTCCTGGCGGACTGCCTCTGCGTCGGACAGCAAGGTGTCGAGATCGTAGTTTCTGTCCCAGTCGGAGCGTCCGCAGCCGCGTGGCTCGAAGCGAATCACACGGCACAGGTCCTCGATCATGTTGGCGACCGGGCGCAGATAATCATCACAGCCTGGGCCGCCATTGAACATGAGCAGCGGCGTGCCGCGGCCACTCACGCTCGACCACAGCCGAGCCGAGCCTGAAGTCACGTAGCCTTCGACTGTCTGCTCGGGTCCCTGCGCTGCCAAGAGTCTGTCCTACAACTCCGTCACGAGCCGGTCGAGGCGATCAAGCGCGTCGTCCAACCGGGCCAGCACCCGGTCGCGGCCGATTACCAGCATCGTGTCAAAGAGCGGTGGGGTCCTGGTCCGCCCGGTGATCGCGCCGCGGATAATCATGAAGAGGTGGCCGTGCCGCCAGCCCAGGTCATCGGCGGCAGCGCGGATGGTCTCTTCCAGAGCCGCCTCGTCCCACGCCGCCGCGGCGATCACTGCTCTGGCGCTGGCGAGCGCCGCCCGCGACTCGGCGGCGGTGCGTCGCCGGGCCAGCAGAATCTTCGAATCGTAGTCTTCCAACTCGTCGCGCAGGAAGAACGAAGTTGCTTCGGGCAGCTCGCTCAGGCGCCGCACGCGCTCCTGCTCCAGGCCGACGGCCGCCTTGACACGCTCTGCCGGTACGGACTCGATGGGTAGCCCGGCGTTGCGAAGAAACGGGGCGGCGCGCTGCACCAGGTCGTCCAGCGCGAGCGACCGGAGCCAGACGCCGTTGAGCCACTCCAGTTTTGTCTCGTCGAAGACCGCCGGGGACTTGCTCACGCGGTCGAGCGAGAAGGACTCTTGCAGCTCGGCCAGCGTGAACACTTCCTTTGACGACGCCAGACGCGCACCACCCCTCCCACCATCGTGCGCGTCTGGCGCGTCATTGTCGTCGGCCGGATGCCAGCCGAGCAGCGCGAGGAAATTCACCAGCGCTTCCGGCAGGTAGCCTTGGTCCCGGAATTCTCCGATGTAGACGGCTCCCTTGCGCTTGCTGATCTTGGAGCGGTCGGGGTTGAGCAAGAGCGGAACATGACCGAAGGCCGGCGGCTGCCACCCCAGGGCCTCGTAGATGAGCACCTGCTTGGGCGTATTGGGCACGTGCTCCGGGCCGCGGAGCACATGGCTGATCGCCATGTAGTGGTCGTCCACCACGACGGCGAAGTTGAAGAGCGGCCAGCCGGTCGAGCGCATGATGGGGATATCGCCGTAGAGGTCGCTATTCTCCTGGATGTGGCCCAACACGAGATCGTCGTAGGCGACCGGCCCGCCGCGCACCTTGAACATGGTCCGCGCTGCTTGCCCGGCGGCTTCCCGCGCGCGGCGTTCGGCCGCAGTCAGGTTGCGGCAGCGGCCGCTGTATTTAGGTGGGCGCCGCGCCTTCTGGGCCGCGCGCTGCTCGGCCTTCAGCTCCTCGGGCGTGCAGTAGCAGGGGTAGGCCAGGTCCCGCGCCAGCAGACTGTCCGCCACTTCCTGATACAAGGGTAGGCGCTCGCTCGACCGATACGGGCCATACGGGCCGCCGCAGTCCGGGCCTTCGTCCCAGGTGAGGCCGAGCCAACGCAGGCCCTCAAGCACGCCCCGCTCCGACTCTGCGGTCGAGCGCTGCGCGTCCGTGTCTTCGATCCGCAGCACGAACGTGCCTTCGTGCTGACGGGTGTAGAGCACGTTGAACAGTGCCGACCGCGCGGTGCCGACATGGCAGTGCCCGGTCGGCGAGGGGGCGATGCGCGTACGCAGGGGGCGGTCCGTCGGCCGGGCGCTCTGGCTGTCGCTCATCTGATCTTGTGGCTCCTTGTCATTGCTGCCCGGCCCCCCACTAGGCGTCGGCCGGCGCCTCATGCGTGAGCAGGTACGAGAGATACTCGATCTCAATGGAGAGATCAACGTTTTGCAGGTGGACGTGTTCCGGGACCGCCAGCTTCGTTGGAGCGAAATTGAGAATGCCGGTGATACCGGTGGCCACGACGGCAGCGGCCACTTCCTGCGCCGAATCCGCCGGCACGGCGATCACGGCCATCTGCAAGTCCAAGGCCCGGACCGCAGCCGGCAGGGCGCTCATCGGGCGGATGAGCACCCGCCGCACGTTCTGACCAATCTTGCGCGGGTCCCGGTCAAAGGCGGCCACGACATGGAAGCCCTGGTGTGGGAAGCCGCGGTAGCTCAATAGGGCCAAGCCCAAGTTCCCGACGCCGACCAGCGCAATGCGCCAGCCGCGGTCAATGCCGAGGATTGTCGCCAGGCTCCGCTGCAATTCATGGTTCTCGTAGCCGACACCGCGGCGGCCGAAGGTGCCAAAGTAGGCGAGGTCGCGGCGCACTTGCGCGGCCGTGAACCCGGTGAGCGCAGCGATCTTCCCGGAAGACACTTGCTCGCCCTCGTTCTGAGCAGCCAACGCCTGCAAGAGGCGGTAATAGGTGGATAGACGACGCACCGTGCTCTCCGGCACATGCTCGGAGCGCGCGGCCGGGGCGGATTCGGCCCCGGTGGGCCAGTCGTCCGCTGGCATGCGCTCGGCCTTCCGTGAAGTAGCCATGCTGGTCAGGCTCGCACTGATACACCCTCGGGCTGCACAATTCGATGGAGGCTAGAGCGGTGCAGCCCTGGTGTCGGAGGCGCAGTTTCAGCGCAGCGTCGTTCCCGGTGTTAGCTCCAATACCTCGACACCCGATTGGTCGCCGAGGTGTTCTCGGAGGGCGGTCGGCGTGCCGGTCAGTATGGGAAACGTCCCGAAGTGCATGGGGATCACTCGCGGTATCTCCAGCAAGCGACACGCGAGGGCGGCTTCGCGCGGCCCCATCGTGAAATGATCGCCGATTGGGAGGCAGGCTATGTCCGGCCGATAGAGCTCGCCAATAAGCCGCATGTCGCCGAAGACGTTGGTGTCCCCGGCGTGGTACAAGGTGAAGCCATTCTCGAACTTGATGACGTAACCGCAAGGCTCACCACCGGACACAACCACACCGTTGCTGCTCAGGCCGCTGGAATGATCGGCGTGTACCTGAGTAATGCTTATTCCGTCGAAGGTCTGCGTCCCCCCTTTGTTCATGCCGCTGCATCCGTCAACGCCCTGCCCCTCCAGATAGAGGCAAATCTCGTGCATCGCCACGACCAGCGCCGGCTGGGCTGCGCGGGCAATGGGCACCGCATCGCTCATGTGGTCATCATGCGCGTGGGTGATGAGCAGGACATCCACGTTGTCAATATGCTTGTATTCGTCAGGGCAAGCGGGATTGCCCGCCGTCCACGGATCAATGAGCAAGACCTTGCCCGTGGGGCTGACGAGCCGGAACGTGCTGTGCCCCAGCCAGGTAATCTCAACGTCTCGTCCTAGTCGCATCTGTCTCCTCCCTGCCGCGCTTCAAGAGTATCCGGCACGAGCTTGCCGGTAGCTCTCGGCTAACGGCGCCGGGTGGTGGGCATGGCACAGTCTACCGCATGGCGATCCCGGCGCTCCGCCTTGGCCGAGCGCCATCGGGTGCCATGCGGTAGCATTGGCGCGATCTCCAAGCCTTCGTTAGAATGCATAGCTGACGGCGGGGCGTGGCGCAGCCTGGTAGCGCGCAGCGTTCGGGACGCTGAGGTCGGAGGTTCGAATCCTCTCGCCCCGACCAGTGAATACCGAGTCCGGAGGCCGGCGTAGCTTGATGACCGGCGGGCCGTGGCCATTTGGCGACCAGTCAGGCGTATGCGGCGGTCTTCCCCGCACCGGGGCGCTGCCCGGATGCCTGTCCGCCTCATCGCACGGTGCGCGGCGAGGTGGTCGTGAGTCCGCGGGGAGCGGCGCAACGCTGGTCGCAGTCCGGGCAAGCAGGTGCCTAGGGGGAGCAGTGGGGCGGCGTATACGGGCTTCCCAAGGTCGCTTGGCACGCCTCGCCTACCGCGCGATGGATCGGCTGCCGCCAGAAATTCGGCAGCATCTCGACAACGTGACGATCTCCATTGAGGAGTGGCCGCGACCCGATGACATTGACGCAGATCGTCGCGGCCCGCGGACCGAGGTCTTCGGAGTCTATCGCGGCTGGCCACTGGCGACGCGCGGCGGGATTTATCACCTCGCCGTGCCCGATCAGATCGCCATCTTTCGGCGTCCGCTCCTCGCGCACTGTCGTTCTCAACGTCAGCTTGCCGATGAAGTCTGGCGTACACTGCTGCACGAAGTGGGCCATCACCTCGGGTTGGAAGACGACCAGCTAGCACGGATGGAGCACCGTGGGTGATGGCCGTCCTGTCCTGGAATCGTTGCTACAGAGAGGCGCAGGGGCATGAATAGAAGAGCCGTCCTGTTCTCCGTCGCGGCCCTAGTCGCCCTGCTCATTGGCGGCGTCGGTGCGCTCGTCGGACTGTACATAGACTGGCTGTGGTTCGACAGTGTGGGCTATCTCTTTGTCTTCCAAACGATGCTCACCGCGCGTGTCCTGCTCTTCGTAGCCGGCACGCTGCTCTTCTGGATCATTCTGCTTCCCAACGTCCTGCTGGCGCTGCGCCTGGCGCTACGCTCCGTCGAACGTCTCCCGATCCGCGTGCTGCAAAATGAAGCGGTTGAGCAGCTGCTGGGCGGCCCGGCGCAGGTACAGCCCCTGGTGCGGCTGGCCGGACAAGCGGTGCTCTTGGGCGGTCTGCTCGTCGGGGTTGTGCTCGGTCTTAGCGCTGCGGCGCAATGGCCAGCGGTCCTGCGCTTTCTCAACGCGACATCGTTCGGGATGTCCGACCCGGTCTTTGGCGAGGACTTGAGCTTCTACATCTTCCAGCTGCCGGTGATCCGTTCGGCGGTGAACTGGCTCCTCGCCGCAGTAGCCCTGGTCGGAGCCGGGGTGCTTGCCATCTACGCCGTCGCCCTCTACCTCGCTGACCCTAGTCTGCAGCACCTCCGATTTATGCTCCTGGGGCGTGGCCGGCCAGCCCGTGCCCACGCCATGATCCTGCTCGCCCTACTGGCGCTCATTGTGGCGGCTATCGTGTGGTTTCAGGGCTACGACGTGCTCTATCGGGCGCGCGATCAGTTCTTCGGCGCTGGCTACACCGATGTGTTCTTCCGACTGCCCGCCCTGCGGGTCATGGCCGGGTCCTTCGTCCTTCTGGCGGTGCTGATCCTGGCTTCCATTCCCCGCGTGGACTACGTGCTCCCGCTAGGGGGGCTGGTCATTACGGCGCTGGTGCTCGTCATCGGTCTGGTGGTGCTCCCGGCCGTTGTCCAGCGGGTGCGGGTTGACCCGGCCGAGCTGTCGCGAGAGGCCCCCTTTATCGCCAACTCGATCCGGCTGACGCGGCTGGGCTTCGCGCTGGATCGGATCGAGGAGCGCACGTTTACGGCGAATGAAATGGTGCAGGCCAGTGAGATCAGGTCGGCCCAGCAAACGGTGGCGAACGTGCGGCTCTGGGACCCGCGCCCGTTGCGCGACACCTATAACCAGATTCAGGCCATCCGCCTGTATTACAGCTTTGATGATGTAGACGTGGACCGCTATGAGCTTGACGGGACGATCCGGCAGGTCATGATCGGTGCCAGGGAGCTTGATCCCGACCGGCTCCCGGCACAGGCCGCCACGTGGCAAAATCGTCACCTGCAATTCACGCACGGCTATGGGGCCGTGATGAGTCCGGTGAACGAGGTATCGCCGGAGGGGCTGCCGCACCTGCTACTCAAGGACATCCCGCCGGAGGGGGTACTCCCCCTGAGCCGCCCGGAGATCTACTATGGCATGCAGACCCACTGGTACGTTGCGGTGCGTACCGGCGAACAAGAATTCGACTATCCGCGCGGCGACGAGAATGTATACACGACCTATGAAGGTCAAAGCGGAATACGGCTCGGCTCGGTGTTCCGCCGCTTGCTGCTCGCCTGGCACTTGCGCGAGCTGAATATACTCACCAGTCCGCATCTGCGGAGCGATAGTCTGTTGCTCATGCGGCGCAACGTGCCGGAGCGCGTGCGTCGCATTGCGCCGTTCCTCCGGCTGGACCGTGACCCGTACCTCGTCATAGCCGATGAGCGCCTGGTCTGGATCGTAGACGCCTATACAACCACCGACCGGCTCCCTTACGCCCAGCCGGTGACTGAGATCATCGCCGAACACATGGCGCTGCAACCCACCGATCTCCAGGCTCCTGGGGAATCTCAGGAGTCGCAGCCAACGGCTCCCACGGGTGTTCGAGCGCCTAGACGGACCAGGTCCTTCAACTACATTCGCAACAGCGTCAAAGTCGTGGTTGACGCCTACGACGGGACGGTCACTCTCTACGCCGCCGAGCCGGACGAGCCGCTCCTGCGGACGCAGCAGCGCATCTATCCGGGGCTGGTGCGCCCGCTCACGGAGCTGCCCGAATCGCTACGCAAGCACATCCGCTATCCCGAGGACCTCTTCCGTGTCCAGGCCGAAGTGTTCCTGACCTACCATATGCGCGATCCGCAAGTCTTCTACAACCGCGAGGACCAGTGGCAGGTGGCAATGGAATCCTTCGCTGACCAGCGGGTCCTCGTTGAGCCGTACTACGTCATCATGCGGTTGCCCGATGAGCCGAAAGAAGAGTTCTTGCTCATGCTGCCCTTCACGCCGGCGGCGAAAGACAACATGATCGCGTGGCTGGCGGCGCGATCCGATGGCGAAAACTACGGCACCCTGCTGCTCTACAAGTTCCCCAAGGAACGCCTGATTTTCGGCCCCATGCAGATCGAGGCGCGGATTGACCAGAACCCGGAAATCTCGGCGCAGCTTACCCTTTGGAACCAAGGTGGCTCCAGGGTCATTCGCGGCAATCTGCTGGTCATTCCGGTGGGCAACTCCACGCTCTACGTCGAGCCGGTCTATTTGCAGGCCGAACAAGGCCGCCTCCCCGAGCTCAAGCGCGTCGTCGTCGCGACCGGCAATCGGCTCGTGATGGAGCCGACGCTCGATGCTGCTCTCGCCCAGATCTTCGGTCAGTCGGTGGTGGAAAGCCTCTTTCCTAGTGTCGGGGCGTCTGCCACGCCGTCCGCAGGCCAAGCCCTGGAGGGGGCCACAGTCTCCGAGTTGGCCGCCCAGGCACAGCGGCATTACGAGCAAGCGCAGCAAGCCTTGCGCGACGGTCAATGGGCCGAGTTCGGCAAGCAGCTCGAAGAGCTAGGCCGCGTGCTGTCCGCTCTGGACCAGTCGCAGTAGTGCGCCGCCCGCCCCATAGCCCCCTCCCGGAAGGCTTTTGGGGGCCACAGAGAGCACAGAGTAGGGGCGCAGCACGCTGCGCCCGTCCCCCTGCGAAGCGGGGGGGCCATAGGGGGCCTATATCCCCTTCGGCCCCCCTGACAAGGGCAGGTGTTTCGGCCGGAGGTGGGCCGGACCTAACCCCCGGCCCCTTCCCCTGCGCCGGCCACGCTAGGCTCTGGTGACATTTTCCGGTCATTCCCGCGCAAGCGGGAATCCAGGGCGGGTGCGCTGGCTGCGGCCCCAAGCGCCGGGGTGAGGGATGGCGATTATCAAGGTTTTGCTCCATATCTTGACAAATCTTCATCTTGACATTAAAGTATAGTAAAGATCATCCAATTTTCTTGGATGATGAGGGTCGGTCCAGCAACAAAGGAGTTGAACGATGGCGACTGAGCGTATGCGGGTACTGGAGTTGATTCGGGAGGAGAAGGTCTCCGTAGATGAAGGCGTGCGCTTACTCGAAGCGCTCGGAGACAAACGGGAGCCGGCACAGACGGCGCCGGCTCGAGAGCGACCATTCGGAGCAGACTTCGTGCAAGAGATCAAGGCCAACGTTGGCCGCGTCCTCTCCGAAGACACGATGGAAGACCTCAACAAGACAGTCAGTAAGGTCGTGTCCACCGTCACCAAGGCCGTCGGTCCCCGTATCAGGCAGGATGCGGCGACGGGCCGCCGCAGTCGTGAGCAGCGCCTGGCGGCGGGCTGGCAGCCGCTGGCCGCTGAAGATGGCCAGGTACCGGTCTCGCTGGCCGGGCGGCTGCTGGTGGAGAGCGCCGGCGGCGGCCTCGTCATTGCCGCTCAACCAACCACCGAAGCTCCCGCAGCAGACAGCAGCGCCGGCGAGACGGCTGCCCCGGCCGGTGCGGACGAGGGCACGCCGGCAGTCGAAACTCCCGAGGCCGCTGCCTGGGCGGAGGCCGGCGAGCCGGCCCCGGAAGCGAGCGCCTGGGCCGCTGCCACCGCGGAGCAATCGAGCGGCGAGGCCGGTGGGGGGCCGGAAGCCATCGCGACGGTTGAGCCACTCTCCGAGGGTCGCAATTGGGATTGGTATGCCCTGCGCCGGGGCACCGACGTCATCATTGCGGCCTACCCGACAGCGCCGGAGGACCGACAGGTGCCGACGTTGAAGGTGACGGTGCCGGCCCGGCTGGCGGAGATTGCCGCGCGGACCGGTGGTGGCGGTATCGAGACCGAGCGCCTGGATAGTCCGCTCGACGCTCGGACGAGCGGCGGCAACATCGAGATCAAGGATCATGGCCGCCAGCCTGTCACTGCCCGCGCAAGTGGCGGCCACGTCGCTTTCACCGGGAACCCGTCGCTGGTGAAGCTCCGCACCAGCGGGGGGAACGTCCACTTCGCTGGTAACGCGCAGGAGTTTAACGTCAAGACGGCGGGCGGCAACCTGCGGCTCGCGGGACGGGTCGAGAGCTTCACCGCGCGCACAGCTGGGGGCAATATCGCTATCGAAGGCGCGCGCTTGACCGCGGGCACCCACAGCGCACGAGCCGCCGGCGGGCAGATCAAGGTCTTGCTGGCCGAGGATTCGTCAGTGCGTATCCGGGCCGGTGCATTGGGCGGCGGCGTCCACGTAGACTTGCCGGCTGCTGTGAGTGAGAGCACGAGGCAGGGGCCGCCATACCGGCGCTATCGCGGCACGCTGGGGGAGGGAACAGCCGACCTGGACTTGAGATCGGTGGGTGGTTCCATCGAGATCGGGATGCTGCCCACCGAGGCGACGGCAGACTAACCGGGGGCCGCGGCTTAACTCCTCACCCCCCGGCCCCCTCTCCACATGATATGGAGAGGGGGAGTCTGCCGAAAGCGGACGGGGGGCGCCGGCAGGAAGCGCCGGTGGTGCCCTCGATTCCTCATGCAGTGCTCAAAGTTCGCTAGAGTAGCAGGTCGGTATAATCCGTAGCGTCGGCAGCCGATGGCGGGCACATTTGGTGGCACAAATGCCTGCCGCTGGCGCGAGAGGATGGCAGGATGGCTGTAGTAACGATTGCCCGTCAGGAAGGTGCCTGGGGTGAAGAGGTGGCGGCGAAAGTGGCCGACCGCCTCTCGGCTCAACTCGTAGATCAGCAGCTCCTCGACCTTGCTGCGGCTCATTCCGGTATTCCCGTGGCAGTGCTCGCCTCGATGGATGAGCGCGGACGGAGCCTGTGGCGGCATCCGTCGGACCTCTGGCGCACGGTGCCGGTGCCGCTGCCGGATGCCGAGCATGCGGAGCATCACGGGAGGCCGGAGACGCGCTATCCACCGACGGGGCCGGTAGCAACGCATGCGCTCGATGTTCGACCCACCGCCTATTGGGCCGCGGAGCACTATCAGCAGCTAATCGGTGAGACGATCAGAACGGTAGCCGACGAGACGAGCCAAGGCCATGTGGTCATTGTCGGACGCGGCGGGCAATGCGCGCTGGGGCCGGCGGCGGGTACCGTCCACGCGCTCCTTGTGGCGCCGTTCGATCTCCGCGTTGACCGCGTGTGCCGGACTACCGGCGCCGACCAGCGCAGCGCCGCAGCGCGGGTGAAACGCAGCGACCGCGACCGCAAAGCGTTTCACCGGCAGGCGGGAGGCGTGAGCTGGCTCGACGCGACGCTGTACGACTACATTATCAGCACGGAGCGGGTGAGCGCGGACCTTGCGGCCGACCTGTTGAGCGCCGCTGCCCACGCGGCGCCACCCTACCAGCCGAACGCCGCGCTTATGGCCGCAGCGGCTCCGGCGGCGTACTAACGCTCCGGTGACATGGCCCGGCCATTCCCGTGCCGTTGCCTGGACATTCCCATGGCGGTTCGTCGTCATTCCTGCGAAAGCGGGAATCCAGGGCCGGTGCGCTGCCCGCTGTCCCAGGTGCCCGGATTCCGGCATCCGCTACGCCGCAACCGCCCCCGGGCTAGTTCGTTCCCCTTGGCAGACCGCAGCAAACTCTGTGCTTCCGGACCGTGCGACCCATGCAGCAGCGGCGTGTGCCGGGGAGGCCGCAGTGACCACCGAGACTTGCCAATTGACCAAATGTTCTATAGAATTAAGCATCAGTTGCTGGCCGCAGGTTGCGAGTAGGAAAGGACGATGGCGATGGCAAAGAGCGCGGCAGTCAAGGTGCGCCCAGATCAGCTGAACGGGAAACAGTCAGGCAAGAAGCAGCGCGAACGGGATCAGGCAGTGGACCAAGCGATCAGCCAGATCGAACGCCAGTTCGGTAAAGGCTCGATCATGTGGCTGGGAGACGCCGGTACCCGGTTGAGCACCAGTGTCATCCCGACTGGTATTATTTCGCTCGATATCGTGCTGGGGATTGGCGGTCTGCCCCGCGGTCGTGTGATCGAGATTTATGGCCCGGAGGGCGGTGGGAAGACGACACTCGCGTTGAACGCAGTCGCCTCGGCACAACAGGCTGGCGGGGTTGCTGCCTTCGTTGATGCGGAACACGCGCTCGACCCGGTGTGGGCCGGCACCTGTGGCGTGGACGTTGAGCACCTGCTGGTCTCGCAGCCGGACACCGGGGAGCAGGCGCTGGAAATCACCGAGATGTTGGTGCGTAGTGGTGGCGTGGATATGGTCGTCGTTGACTCCGTGGCGGCGCTCGTGCCACGGGCAGAGATCGAAGGGGACATGGGCGACTCACTGCCAGGTATGCAAGCCCGTCTTATGTCCCAGGCTTTGCGTAAGCTCACGGCTGCGATCTCCAAGGGCCATGCGGTCGTCATCTTCATCAACCAGATCAGGGAAAAGATCGGGGTGATGTTCGGTAATCCGGAGACCACGCCCGGTGGCCGCGCGCTGAAGTTCTATTCGAGCATGCGGCTAGAAATTCGCCGCGCCGAAACGTTGAAATCCGGGTCGGACAGCATCGGGATGCGTGCCAAGGTCACGGTCCGCAAGAATAAGCTGGCGCCACCGTTCCGCATCTGCGAGTTCGACATCATGTTCTCGGAGGGCGTATCGCGTTTCGGCGGTCTGCTCGATGTTGGGGTAGATATGGAGATTGTGCGGAAGGCCGGTGCGCACTACTCCTTTGGCGAGACGCGCCTGGGTATGGGGCGCGAGAACGCGAAGAACTATCTCAAGGAGCATGTGGAGGTGGCCAGCGAATTGGAGCGCCAAGTACGCGCTCGCGCCGACGACTTCCGCGGCGTTACCATCGCCACCGGCCGGAAATCCTAGGGCTTTGTCACTCGTTCTCCGAGCGGTGGCGCCAAGCCAACAGAGCCGTACCTACCCCTACCCCCCTCCCTCACAGGGGGTAGGTACAGGCCAAGTCGTAGGGGCGCAGCATGCTGCGCCCGTCCCCCCGCGCCTCGGCCCGGCCCTCACTCCGGCCCTCTCCCACTGGGAGAGGGGCCTGGATTCCCTCTTGCGCGGGAATGACGGGTGGCAGCCTCCCCCTCTCCACATGATGTGGAGAGGGGGCCGGGGGGTGAGGTGCGCCTACAAGCGGCCGGTTATCCCGTATACTCCTAGAGGCCGATCTTGCCGGCGCTCTAGCCGGTTGGCTGCGCTCGCAAAACATCGAGAAACCGTTGTAAGGGGAATGCCACCTTGTTCGACATCGGCCCCATGGAGTTTGTCGTCATTCTGGTCGTGGCCCTGTTCGTCATTGGCCCGGAGCGCATTCCGGAGGTCGCACGGACTCTTGGGCGGTTCATCGGCCAACTTCGCCAGCTCGGCGGTGACATTGGCGATCCCATCCAACAGGTGCGGGAAGCGCTGCACGAAGGGATCCAAGAGGGCGAGGCGCTG
This sequence comes from Chloroflexota bacterium, assembly GCA_965238265.1. Taxonomy (GTDB): domain Bacteria; phylum Chloroflexota; class UBA11872; order UBA12225; family JAJDUF01; genus JAJDUF01. The sequence continues at coordinate 2,193,541 of OZ250185.1, forward strand.
GCGCACCAGATTCAGGCCGACGTTGAGGCTGCACAGGAGGACATCCGCACTGCTGCCTCTCTGGAAGACGACCCGGCGGCGGCCGCACAGCCGGCCATGGTGCAGCCGGCCGCGGCGACAGGCGTCGCTGCACCGGCGCCGGACTCTGCGGCCGCTGCGCTGAGGGATACCGCGAGGGAAGCGGCCGCGGTACTGTCCGCGAGCAGTGCGGCCACTGCCCCCCGCGACGATGACCTCACGGAAGCTGCTACCCCCATTGATGACGCCGCCACCGGTGATGAGGAGCTTGATCCCGTGCAGCAGGCCATTGCAGCCATCGAAGCTAACGACGACTACGCGCCCATCGAGCCGGCGTTAGCTGAGGAAGAAACGAGCGACGGCGCTGCTGACGATGATACCTATGATCCGGTGCTAGACACCTTGGCGCGCAGGACTGGCAATCATCCTCAGGACACTGATGATGCAGCCATGTCGGTCGGTCCTAGGGAAGAGCCGGACCCACAGGCCGGAGCCACCAAGAGTAGGGACGACGATGCGCCCACTGCGGCTGCCTCTGGTCAGGAGGAGCCGGCCGCGGCAGACGCCGGCGCGGCCACGGCGCCTGATACCGGAGGCGAGGCCACCGAGACATCGGCAGACCCAAAGACCGCTCCTGCGCTTCATGCAGACGGCTTGGCCGCTGCGACGGTCACCGACACGGACGTAAGTGACACGGAGGTACCGCTTTACACCGAGGTGGCGCTCCCGGCAACGCCTACGGAAACCGGCGACGAGCCAGGCCGTCTGCCGCCGGCCGATGGCGTGGCTGATTCCGGGGCAACCACCAGCGCTCCAGGCGCGCTACCGGCGGAGCTTCCACAAGCCGCCGCCCCATCGAGCGGCCTGATCGCAGCCGGTGAGTTGGACGGTGGCGGAGACTCAAGCGCTGTTGCAGTCGCGCAAGAGGACGCGGTGCGCGTCGCGCTGGAGCCATCGCTTTACGAGGCGTTGCAGGGCATGGACATCTCGCCTGAAGAGCGTGCCCGTGAGTTGATCGTGCTAGGCCTGTTCCGTGAAGGCCGTATGACCGCCGAACGTGCGGCCTGGCACCGGGGCCTGTCCGAGCAGGAATTCGACGATCTGCTGGCCTACAAAGGCATCAGCCAAACCTAACTCGTGCCTGGTCGTCGTCCCTCAGTGCAATTCTCTGACGAGTCGCAGCCGAGATAATCCTAACGCTGCCGCTATCCCGTGAGCTACGACGCACCGGTGACCTTCGCACTCAACTAGCGCCAGTGCGACCTTGACAACAGTATGACGGCTCGCATCGCGTTAACTCTGGCTCCCTGGGGCACCGAGCCTTTGCCGCTGGTCCTCGATGTCGTTGCCGGCGCGGGGTACGACGGCGCACTCGTCGAAGAGGGCCACGTGCTACCCTGGACCGACGAGCTGGGCCGCTATCGGGACTGGTGGGAAGAGCGCGAGCTACGGATTGCTGCCTGCCACATTCCGGGGCTGTGGCAGGAGCCGGCGCAGCTGCAAGCAGAGCTTGAGCGCCTGCGGCGCACAGCGGAGCTGCTCGCCGAGCTGGAGTGCGAGCATGCGGTGCTTTCGTTGCCGATCCGGCGCGAGTTGGTGCTTGTCGCGGGCTACCCCAACCTCCGCCAGCCCTTCGCCTTGACCGAGAGCAAGCTCCAGTACCTCGGCGAAGCGCTCAACGTCATTGCCGAGGTGCTGTTGGACTTTGGTCTCACGCCCTCCATCCGCAACCGGCTCGGCACGCAGCTGGAGACGGCTGAGGAGGTACACATCCTGATGGAGACTACGGAGCCGGAGCTGGTCTCCCTCACGCTGGACGTTGGCCAGGCGATGGTGGCGGGCACGCGCCCCGAAGTCCTGGTGCGGCAGTACACCTCGCGTATCGCCTTGCTGCTCTGCAAGGACATTGACCTGACCATCCTCAAGGAGACGCGCGACGAGCTTTACGACTACGATGAGTTCCTGCACCGCGGCGGCATCGTGCCGCTCGGCCAAGGCCATCTCGACCTGATGTCGGTCTTGCTGCCCATAATGAGCATGCTGATGGCTGGCGGCTGGCTCGTCGTTGATCCCCAAGGGCCTGAAGTAGGCCCGGTTGAGAGCACCGAAACGAGCCGCGAATACCTCCAAGAGCACTTTGAGCTATGATGAACGAGCCATGCAGGTGACGGATTGACGGAATAGAACGGATATTCTATACTACGTTCAGGTGAGTTATGGCCGACCAGTCAGCTATCGAGTGGACCGACGCCACCTGGAACCCGGTCACGGGCTGTAGCAAGGTCTCGCCGGGCTGTGCCCACTGCTACGCCGAGCGCTTTGCCGAGCGCTGGCGCGGCATCCCCGGTCATCACTATGAGCAGGGCTTCGATTTACGCCTGTGGCCGGAGCGGTTGGCGGTGCCGCTGCGCTGGCGTCGGCCGCGGCGCATCTTTGTCAACTCAATGTCGGACCTCTTCCACGAAGCGATCCCGGAGTCGTTTATCCGGCACGTCTTCACGACGATGGTGCAGGCGGACTGGCACATTTTCCAGGTGCTCACGAAGCGCAGTCAACGCCTGGCGGCACTGGCGCCCCGGCTCCCCTGGCCGGCCCATGTCTGGGCCGGAGTGTCCGTTGAAAATCGGCGGTGGGTAGGACGGGCGGACGATCTCCGCCAGGTCCCGGCACAGGTCCGCTTCATCAGCGCCGAGCCGCTGCTTGGCCCGCTCGACGACCTCGACCTGAAGGGCATCCACTGGGTCATCACCGGTGGTGAGAGCGGCCCACGCCACCGCCCCCTGAACCCCGACTGGGTACGGGCGTTACGCGACCGCTGCGTGCCGGCGGGCGTGGCCTACTTCCACAAGCAGTGGGGCGGTCGCACGCCCAAGGCCGGCGGGCGGCTGCTCGACGGGCGCACCTGGAACGAGATGCCGGTGCCACTACCGCCCATGCCACCCGCGGCCTCGGAGTCGGCTCCGCTGGCTCGCCGACTCGCCGTTGTTTAGAAGAGTGGCTGCGAGACGGCAGCGGGGAAGATTAGTCGGTCTTCACCCGTTAGCCCGCGCTCGGTCTTCGAGGTCACGCGAACGACCCTAACGCGGCTTTTGCTACGTAGCTCTTTGCTTGCTTGACGGAAGTCAGGCTCAGTGAAGTAGTAGCAGGCAGGATCGGGATATAGAGCGTCGCAAAGGTTGTCGAACGTGATCTCTTGTCCGGCGAATCTCTTTAGCATGTGTTGCTTCAGCGATTCTATGTCATGCCCAAGGAGCGGAAGCTGTGCCTGTCGGGCGAAGTCATCCTTGCCGTAGAAGGTGAACTCACCATGCGCTCCCTGTCTTTTGGTCGTGTCCTTCATTAGCCTGAAAGCGCGAACATGTTGTGAAGCATGGATCATATAGTAGATGGTTGGCCCTCCATCATCGGGATACACTCGGAACGGCCAGACGAACTGCGCGCTGGCGCCATCCTTCAGTCGGTTGATGTACAGATTGCGTAACTGGGCCTCACGATCTGGAGCATCTGTGATCCGCTCGCGGAAGGCCGCCAGTTGGTCACTCCGTAATCCGAAGAGATCAGCATAAGCCTGATCCCGGTCGGTGGTTGTAAAGAAGCGGTTAGCATCACGCACCATGAACGTGATAAAGACCTCGGCGCGCCGTATCGCCAGGATATCCCTCATTGCGCTCAGTGGAATGCCCGCGAATCCAAAGGGATCGGCAAACACGAACACTGGCGTTTGTTTCTCACGAGCTTCATCCAGCAACGAGTGAATTGCAGTGGCGAATTCCCACTGAATTGGCGGGTGCAGAATTACTTCCGGGCGCTTGTCTGGATCTGCTTGTGCAGCATCAATCTCACCAACGAGAGCCGTATAGTTACGTAGATCGCTCTCAATGAAGGCGATTTCCACATGGACCTGGATTGGTCTTCTCTGCTCAAGACCCCACTGCACGAACTGGTTGGCCACGCGAGTCAGGATGAGCGGTGAACCAGCCTCGCCCCCGACATAGCGGCCTCTGCCTGCAAATCCGTCAACAAGCAGAAGACGTTGCATGCGACGCCCAAGAATAGCCAGCCAGCCTTTGAGATACTCTTCGAGAAGGCGATGCTTGGCCCTAGTGTGGAGCCGGTAGTCCCATTTCCTCGGGTCGCGGTCCGAGAGACGATCTCGCATACGCTGATTCTAACACCACATATGTAATTTCGTCAACCTACGATGTGACACCCTCGGTAAAGACAGATAGGCGCTGACGAGTGTATATCCTGGCCCGGCGGCACGGTAGAGAGGGGGCAGAATGAGCATGGCATCGCTCCACTGCCGCCGGGCGCACGCGCTAGGCCGATTGCTGCTGATGAACGGCTGATCGCTCACCGAGTATTATCCGGTGCGTGAGCCACAATCCCCCGACGGCCAACAGCAGGCCCACGGCGACGAGCCACAGCGGCAGCAGCTCCAGCGAGTCCTGCGGACTGACGACGGCGCTCACCGGTTCCCAATCACCGGCATTGAGCAAGAGCACGGGGATCAGGTTGTTGAAGGCATGACCGAAGATGCAGAGGGTCAGCGAGCGCGTGCGCACATACCACCAAGCGAAGAGCGCGCCGAGCACCACGGCGCCGACAGCCTGCCAGGGGTTGAGGTGTACCAGGCCGAACAGCAGTGACGAAGCGATGATTGCCTTCGGCGCTGAATAGTGCAGGAGCAAGCCACGCAAGATCACGCCGCGGAACAGCAACTCCTCCGTGAGTGGTGCGACGATGACGACAGCCAACACTGCGGCCCAGACTGGTCCCCCCAAGAGTTCCGCAAACGACTCCTCGAACCAGGTGGGTGGCGGGAGCACCATACTCAGGAGAATGTCCACCTCGACCAGCACGATGAGCAAGCCGAGCAGCGTCAGGACGACCGGCGGCCAGAGAGCGAGGCGCACCGGTCGCAGGGGGAACAGCTCCCGGAATGGGACGCCGGCCTTTTCACGCACGTACAGTATGACTGCCCAGCAGGCGATGAGGCTTACCGCCGCCACGGTCGCCGGGTGGCGCAGCAGAGCAAGGCCGGTATCGGCCATCCGCTCCGTAGCGTCGGGCGATCCACGCAGCGCAGTCAGAAAAGCCAAGATGAGCAGGAGGCCGCCTCCGAGACTAGCGACGGCAAACCCAACGATAAGGAAAAAGGCCGTGAGCCAAAACGCCTCAATGAGCCGCGGATATGGCGGCCGCGGTAACTCACTGCCGCTCTGCGCTCGCGCTGAAGCCGTATCCTCGGCGATCATATGTCTTCCTTTATCATCATTCGCGTCTCAGCCTCCCTATCCAGCGCATGGAGAGGCGGCCAGGGGACGAGGCCGCAACGGGCACCGTGCCGAGCACTGGCAGGTTCAAGAGGGCAGTGACCTCGCCCGTCGTGTCGAGCGTGCGCCGCCCCCCCGCCGCTACCCGGAGCAGCACGAGCAGCGCGGCGACGACGGCTAGAGCGCGCAGGAGGGCCACCAACACTCCGCGCCACGGGATCAAGCGCTGCGGCGGGGCTGGAGCGGTGATGACTGCGACCGCAATCCGGGGCTGCCCAGCCTCGTCGGCCGCAAAGGCGGCGCCGTGCAGTTCCAGCGCGGTGGCCGTCGCCACGGCGATGCGGTACGTGCTCTCGGCGGCGCCGGTAACGACGCCGATCTGCAGCGTGCGGTGTACCTTCTGTGCCGAAAGCGCACCCGCGATAGTCCCCAGCGGCGGTCGTGTGCCGAACTGCTCCGCATGGCGTTCGGCTACGCCGGCGGCGAAGCCGCGGCTCTCGACATAATCGCCGAGGTCCAACAACGCACGCTGCACAAACTGCATCCGCAGGTATTCCTGGGGGTAGCGGGAACGCAAGATCAAGTCTTCAGCCGGCAGTGTCGGCTGTACGAGCACCCGCACCTCGGTGCCGTAGAGGGGGTGCCGCAGCGCGAGGGTGAGATTGCTCCCCAAGGCGACGACCGCGACGACCAGCACCAACCAGCGCCACTGCCACGCGACTCTGACGACGCTCGTTTGCACAATCATAAGCCGTTCAAGGTGCCCCGCTGGGTCTGCACCACCTATTTCCATCTGATTGTGCAGACCCAGTGGGGTAGTGGTGCAAACGAGCGCGTCATCGCCGGACCGTGGTGCGCGGTGACGCGCCAGGTCTGGACCACCGAAGCCCATTGGAGTGGGCAGACCCAGCGTCGCCACCTGCGTCGTCAGGGCGGCGACCCGCTTGGTCGGCTACTCGTGGATCAGGATGGGTGTACCAACCGGTGCCCATCGCCAGAAGAACCGTGCCGTTGACAAGCGCATATTGATACAGCCAAAACTCATTGGCGCACCAAAGTTGTCGTGCCACCAGGCATAGTGAATGGCATGACCTCGATCAGTGAAGTACTGAGTGTAAAGCACATTCTCCAGGCGATAGTATGACGAATGGTCCTCGGGCAGGCCAATGGTGGCGCTGTCCATCACCTCGTTGTAGACGCGATAATTGATCGTATAGAGACCGAGCGGCGTGAGGCCCTTCCTCGCCAGGCCGGTAGACACCAGGTCGGTGAAGACCGGCCGGTCTCCTACAAACGCGGTGGCTCGCTGGTGGCTGATGCTCACTGCCAGCCACCGTAGCTTTTCCCAGATGTTAGCCTCGTCAAAGTCCACGAAGCCCAGCTCCATGTCAAAGATCGCATCGCTGTGAGCAGACAAGGAGGTGTCCAAGCTGGGCCGTTGGTCAGCGGCCACGACCTGCTGCCAGTCCACTGAGCTAGGCTGTCGCGGCGATGGCTCCAGCGGCCGGCCCTGGGCCTGCGCTATCTCGACACCGAGCCGCGCGACGTAGACACTATTCTCGCGTAGCTCTAGGCGAGCACGCTGAAAATACTGCACCGGGACACTACCGATGAGATGGCGCTGGCTGATCGGATAGCCGAAGATAGCTGTGCCGCCGTGCTTGCGGAAGAAGCTCAGAAACGGCTCATGCACCGTAAAGCCGGTTTCGGGAAAGTGCTGCCCGGCGCCGGCCACTTCAGCGCTCGGCTCGGTGGGCGGCGCGGTGCCAGTCGCCGCCAGGTACTCATCGGCAAGCAGGGGGAGCACAATACCGTGGCGGTCCGGCCACCGCTCGAACCGCGCCCGCTCGAACCACTGGATGCTGATGCCAGCCTCATCGTACTCCGGTGTGATCGGCAGCCCGAACAGGTCTTCCCCCCCGCTATCGAGCCAGAACTGCACAAAGTCCAGCGCGACCGTCTGCCCGGTCTCCGGGAAATAGACCCCCGGTTGCGCTCCAGCGGCCGCCCCCACGAGCCGTGGCCCCACGGCTGTCGCGACACCCGCCGCGAGGGTAGCGCCGGCTACCTGGAGCGCTCTCCGGCGCGAATACCCCACTGGGTCTGCCCCAGCGGGGTACCATACTCCCTGCATCTACGCTCCTCCCTTCAGTCTCTGAAGGACAGTTGCCGCACCAATCGCCGTTAGCCGGCCGCTAGAATGCAACGCACGATAGTTCGGAGTGGAACCGATGCCGAGAGCATAGCATTGACGCGGTGGCATAACCGCGCTAGAGTGCTCCACCGGCGTCCTCCCTGGAGGCAACCTCGCCAGTACTTACCCCTGTGAACCAGGAACGTTGGGGATATAAGCGGCGACACGCAAGCGGCTCGCGTAGTGCCCTCCAACCCGGTCTATCCCGCGGCAGGACTTCCCGCTCCGGCCGCAGGTACGATCAGCAAAAACGTGCGAGGAGAGACAGTCATGGCACGAACCTACCGTGTGGGTATAGCCGGCATGGTACACGATCACCTCTGGGGGCTGCTCCGCTCCTGGGAGCAGTTACCCAACGTGACTATCGCCGCTGCTGCCGATCCTCATGAGGGGCTGCGTGCCCGCATCAAGGCCGAATACGGTGTGGGAGCACTGTATGAGTCCTATACCGAGATGTTCGAGCGCGAAGACCTGGACATCGTGAACTGCACTACCGAGAACGCCCGCCACGACGAGGTCGTCGAAGCGGCAGCGGCGCGCGGTCTCCATGTCCTCGTCGAGAAACCGATGGCCGCCAGCCTCGCGCAGGCGGAACGGATGATGGCCGCAGCCAGCTTTGCGGGGGTCAAACTCTTCCTCAACTGGCCATCGAGCTGGCAGCCGCCGCTCCAGCACGCGATCAAGCTGGCGTGCGAGGGAGCCATCGGGCAGGTCTACGAAGCGCGTTACCGGGGTGGACATACCGGCCCCCGCGATATTGGCTGCTCGCCCTATTTCTATTCCTGGCTCTACGACGCACGCTTGAACGGGGGCGGTGCCTCGGCAGACTACCTCGGCTATGGCACCGGCTTCGTCTACGACGTGCTGGGCATGCCGTCGGCGGTCGTGGGGCTGGCCGGACGGTTAGTCCAGGATTACATCACCGTGGACGATAACGCCCGCCTCCTGCTGGAATACCACCGGGCGATGGGGTTGGTGGAGGGGTCGTGGACTCAGGCCCGACCGCTGCCCGGCGCCGCTGCTATTTGCGGGACCGAAGGAAACCTCGTGGTCGAATACGGCGGTGACTTGACGTTGTATCGCCGCGGCACGCGCGATCCGGAGCCGCTTGCAGCGCCGCCGCTGCCTGAAGGCGCCCGCTCCGGCCCCGAGGCCTTCCTCGGCGCCATCATGCGCGACGAGCCGATCACCGGCCCGTCCAGCCCCCTCCGGGGACGCAATATCCAGGAGGTGGTAGAAGCCGGCTTCCAGGCGATTCGCACCGGACGGAAAGTCTCGTTGCCCTTGCCACCCAGCGCTGACAGTGGCTCCTAACGCCGCCGGAGGGCCTCGGTGACGCTCCCCGGTGGCCAAGACCGCAAGGGCATCCTGATGGCGCACCGGCGCAGCAGCACACTAGGGCACACTGGGAGGGAGCTACCGGCATGACGCAGAGGGGCGGAGGGCTAGCGGGCGCTCACACGCCTGACAGTGGTACGCCGACGCGCCGCCTCGTGCATGTCGGCTTCGGCAACTCTGTCGCCGCGGACCGCATCGTCGTTGTGGCGGCGAGCGACTCGGCTCCCATCAAACGGCTCGTGCAGACGGCACGCGAGCGCAGTCAAGTGATTGACGTGACCTTCGGCCACCGGACCAAGTGCGTGCTCGTCCTGGACACCGGGCAGGTCGTGCTGGCCGCCCTGAGCGCCCGCGCGATAGCGAGACGTGTCGGGTTGAGCCGTGAAGAAGATGGCGCTTGATAGCCCGGCGCGAGCAAGGCCGCAGCGCTTGTGGGCAGTTAGCCCGGACAAGGCTGATGCCTGGCTAGGATGCAGATAGTGACTGCGGAACAGGACCCTCGCGACTACCCCTGGCCGGCAGCCGATCTTATTCTGGCCGAGATCAAGGATCGTCTCGCCGCCCAAACAGCGCAGAAGAACGCGCTCGACACGAAGGCCGGCCTCGTGGTGACGGGCGGAGCAGTCTTCCTGGCGGCCGTACTGCAAGCGCTGCTCTTCCCGGCCCAGACGGTACCCGGGATCGTCAATGTGCTCGCGTTAATTGCGGTGCTGGCGCTTGCCATGGCCATCGGCCTGGGCCTCTGGGCCTATTGGCTGATCCGCATGGAGCGACCGCCCGAACCGCGTGTCTTGCGTGAGGAATACCTCGCGCGCACGGAATCACACACCAGGCTGGATCTCATCGATTCGTACATCGAGGCCTTTGAGCAAAACGAGGCCAAGCTGGAGTTCCGCAGTGTTATCCTCCGTTTCGCATTCGCCGTCCTCAGGCTTGCTCTGGGATTGCTGGTTATGGTGGTGGTCATCAATCTGCTCTTGACGCTATTCACTTCCTGAACCGACACGTAGAGACATGGTAGACTCGACTTAGTTGCAGCCGTAGGTGAGGTACGGAGCACGAGGATGACGGATATACAGCCGAGCGAGACACCGGCACCAGCCGAGGAGAGTGCTCAGGCGATGCCACCGGTACCGCCGATACGACCGAATCCCCGTCTGCGGTCGGACATAATTGAGAGCGGCAAGTCAATACGGGAGTTGATACGGGAGCTACGGGAACAACGAGAGCGTGACCAAAGAGACAGAACCTCAGCCTGAAACGTCTCCGGTCGAGCCTAATCCCGACCTGCAAAGCATAGAAACATATACCCTGCCGGGCACGGAAATAGAGGCTGCCGGTCCGCCTAGCACCGAGGGCGAGTAGACTACCGGCTTGCTAACTCCCTCCTTGCCTCTCCGGTAGCAGCCGCAGCGTGGCGCGTGCCTCGCGCTCGATAGCTGCGCGGTCCAGCAGCAGTGGATGGCCGGGGTCAACGCGCCGCCACGCGCCGAGCTGGTTGGCATAGTCCCGGCTGAGGGGATGGCCCGACTGACCGCCGGCGAGCACGGCGGTAGTCTCACCACCGGGGGCGAAATCCACGAGCAGCCGGTAGGAAGGAATCGCTGCGGCCCGGTCGTAAGGTGCGGCCGGCTCCGGCGGCGCGGCGAACACGGTGTCATTGTCGCCGGGCACCGGCAGCGGGCCGCGGTTGAACAGCCGGCCGATGATCCGCTGGGTGCCGAAGGGGTGCGAAAAGGTGACCCGATGGACGGCCGCCAACTGCCAGCGGTGGGGATGCTCACCGGCGCGCTGCCGCAGTTCGGCCACGGCCGCGGATAAGCTCTGGCGCAAGGCATGGCGCAGCTCCGCATCCATCGGATTGTGCAGCGCTGGCGCGTCACCGGCCGACCGTTCCCGGGCCGCGGCCTGCTCTAGGCGCTCGATGAGGCGGCGGGAGTGGCGGAAGGCAAAGGTGTTGGAGCCGGCTACGACGGGGTGCGGCCCGCGTCCCAGATAGCCAGCCACGAGTGACGACGCCAGAGCTGCACCACCTCTGTTCAGCTGATTGTGCAGCGCTGGCGCGTCATCACCCACTTGCGCCTCGTACAGCTCCCGCAGTAGGGCGCGACGCCAGAGCATGTAGACCGCTGCGCCACCGCTCTCCGGAACCATCGCGCCATCCCACTGTGCCAGCAGGTCCAGTGCCAGGACCTCATGCCGGCCCTGCGGCGCCAGCCAGCCACGGTCGCGCAAGGCGAGCACGGTGCTTACCCAGGCGCGACCGGCCAGCGAGACGGTATCCGCCTGGATAGCGCGGCAGTATTCTCGGTCAAGCACCGCACCGTCCGAGAGGAGCGCTGTGATGCGGCGTGCCCGATAGGGGTCCAGCCACTCGTGTCCCAGGTTGTGCCTATGACGACGCTCGCTGGTGCCACCATAACCGGCATCGGATTGTGCAGACTGGTGCGACGCATCCTGATTCGCGGCCACCGTGAAGCCGCATGGTGGGTCGAGCTCCGACGGGAGATCGTCAAAAGGCACCGACCCGCTCCACGCATAGGAATCATCCCACCCTGGGAGCGGCAATAAGCCATCACCCCGCGTACGCACGGGAACGTGGCCCGCGGTTTGGCGGCCGATGTGCCCGTCTACATCAGCGTAGACGAAGGTCAGCGCTGGAGCCGGCCACTGTGCGAGCGCCGTGCGGAACTCATCCCATGAACCGGCCCGGTTGAGAGACAGCAGACTCGCTACCATGCCGCGCTGTTCCAGTACCGTGCTTCGCAAGGCGAGCTGTAGGTGACACGCCAAGTTCTCCCGGCCAGGACCGACCGGCGGTGGATTGATGATTGGCCCATGTCGCGTCACCCGGACCGTCTCGACCACCGGCTCCGGCCAGCCCTTGACGGCGATAGGCTCGTCAATAGTCTCCGCCGGCTGGCGCCGGCCAGCGCCGGCCAGATAGGTGGCCGGGGCACCGGGGTCGCAGCGCTCGACGTAGAGGTCGTTGGCATCCAGCATCGCCGCAGTCAGCCCCCAGGCGATCCGGCGGTTCCGCCCGATGAGCACACCCGGCGCCGGGGGGAGCGAGCCACCGATTACGTCATATCCGGCACCGCATAAGTGAACCTCGTACCACGACACCGGCAGATGGGGAGCCAGATGCGGGTCGTTTGCCAGCAGCGCGCCGTGCCCGGCCGCTCGCTCTCCACTGATGGCCCATCCATTGCTGGCCGCCGGCGGCGCTGCTTGTGCCATTGGCGGTGTCTGCGGCCCACCGAGGCTGTAGTCAATGGCGCCATAGTCGAGACCGGCCGGGACATGGATGGACTGCGGCGGGTTCTCGCCAGCAAACGGCTCTGCGGCCAGTGCTCCTTCCGCTCCAATCCGCGCCACGGCCTGACCGCGGAGCCATTTGCCCTGCCAGTCCGTTGCTTGCCCAAAAGCCATGTACTTTGCAAAAGCCAGGCAATCAATGGGCGTCCACGGGGCCGGACGAGTACGCAACATCGTGAACTCCAGAGGCAACCGCCCGGCCGTACCAGGTCTATACCGCCGATTCCCATATGCTTGTGCAAACCTGGCATCGGCGCCCCCACATTCCAGAATCCAGGCGTTGACGCCAGCGCAGTAGGCGTCGAGTGGGAGCCGGCCGGCTGCCGCTAAGTCGTGCCATTCGGCCAGTGCTGCGCGGCGAAACCCCAGCCGACGCAGGAGACGGTCAGCGTCGAGCACCGCCGGCCCGACCAGCTCCGCCAGCGTACCGGAGGCCACACGTCGGCCGACCTCCATCTGCCAGAGGCGATCCTGTGCAGTGGCGTAGCCCTGGCCAAAGAAAAGATCACTAGCGCTTGCGGCGAAGATGTGGGGAATGGACCAGCGATCACGGACAATCTCGATCTCGCCGTCAATGCCGCCCAGCCGCACCGTGCCCCGGTGACGGGGCAGCGACCGTCGTAGCCAATACCAGGCGGAGCCAGCCACTGCGGCGCCGCCGAGGAGCGCACCAAGAACCCGTTTCATCATGCCTCGATAGACCCGACCCGGTGGCGGGAGCGCAGCGACTCGGTGGTGGCCGTGTGTGCGCGGACGCTAGCGAGTCCGGCCCTTCGCCGAGTATTACCAGCCGCACCGGGCGCGATTTACCACCTTGGCGAAGGCCTTGAGCAAGTTCGTATGGCCTTTCTGAGCGGTGAGACGATCAGCGGAAATGTGGTCATGTGCCATAGTGATAATCGAAAGACGCTGCGAATTGCCCGGAAATCGTGATCTCTTTAGCATCACTCTGGCCACTTGACAAACTACCTGACAACCCCTACTCACTATTATCATCAGCGGCTCAGGGAGCGGCTGCATCTCGGGTAACGGCACGGTGGTCGGCAGTGAGTCAGTGGATATAACCCTGTACCGAGGCGGCCACCGACACCTCGATGTCGTAGATCGCCCTGGACATAGCTTGACCGATGAGGTCCAGCTTGCGTACCTGCTCGATGCGGGCGGACGCCTTGTCTAGCTCTCGCCTGGACAACAGCTCCCTGAAGATGCCGCATGCGTCGGCTAGGCAGATGATCATCACGTCGCGCGGGTCCGGGATCTCATCGCTGAACAGCACGCCCATGATGCGCAGCTTCACCTCACGCTCGGCTTTACCGTCTATGATCGGGTAGCGCCTGGACCGGAACACCCACAGGAAGCGGTCGTCTTGGCGTTCCAGGATGCCGAGGGCGACCAATCGGGAGAGTGCCTCCTCGCGGATCGCTCCCGCGCGATCCGCCGTGTTTTCTAACCAGAAACGAGTGTTGCCCGGCTCCCCCGCTGCTATCTCGGCCAGCGTCGGGTCAAGCAGGCTGTCGCCGACGGGCGTGGCATCGACCAGAATCAGATTCTCCAGATCGGTGTCGATACGGTTCTCCAGCGCCAGGTCCATCAGCACGCCGCCGGCGATGGCATAGTCCAGCGACCAGCTGGGCACGTGTACGAACCTCCCGTCCTCGTCGCGGAGCAGAAGCAGGATGATTTCCTCGACGAATCTCAGCATGATGCTTGGCCTCTTCCAGTAACGCGCTCACTCCAGCGCCGCTACCGGGCCGGGGCCTGGCCGTCGCAGCGCTGGGAAGTTGGGACGGCCATAGTCTACCAGGCGGCTCCTCGCAGGCCGACCCGTAGGCCGAAAGTGGACCTCGATGTGGTTTATTCATTCACCTGCCCGAGGTAGTCCGACCGACGTCAGATAGGTCTCCTACTTCACCAAGAACGGTCTTGGGGGCAGCGAGAGGCCTAACCTGGAAATCAACCTCGCCGTCTCCAACTCTAAGCTGCTGGCTGAACTACAGGAGTGGTTCGACACGTATGCGATGTGCTTTGTCCCGAAGCTCATCCTGAGTCGGTCCGACCTCCCACCAGCCGGAGATGAACAGCAGACCGTCGTGCCGGACGGCCCACAGGTGCTTCGGTTCGACGCGCCCACCCCGCGTGGGGTTGGGGTGATAGACAGACTTGATCCACTTGCCGTTCTCGGTGGCGACCACCGCGTCCGGGCCGAAGAGTCGGCCCTTCGAGTCCCGCGCCTTGGTGGCGTCGGAGCCGATCTGCGCCTTGTTCAGGGGGGGCGACCATCGTGTTGGTCTCGTCGATGATGAGGACGTACCACGGCCCATCCACGCTTTCCATCGAATTGTGATAGGCGATACTCGCCTCGCGCCCTGCGGACTGGTAGCGCTGGATGGCCTGTTGAACGAGGTGCTTGGCGTACGCGCCGGGCTCGAAGTTCCTCTCAGAGGTGGGGCCTCTGGCCCCGGCGTACCAGCCGGAGCCGAATATCGGCCCGTCATGCTTGACGACCCATGTGTGCTTGTTCTCCTCGCGGTTGCCGTACGCCGGATTGAAGTAGAGGTAATTGACCCAGATGCCCTCATCGGTCGCTGCAAGGATCCGCTTGCCATACTCCGCTCCATTGGCGTCGGTGAACTTGGGATCGTTCAGATCTTGGCCGACGTTGGCGGGGACAGTTGCGTGTGAGACGAACTTGTCGTCTTCGTCGACGATGAAGACGTACCACTCGCCGTCCACGCTCTCCATTGTGTTGTAGTAGTCGATGGCGGCTTCCCGCCCGTCCTTCTGGTATCTCGCAATAGCCTTATCGACGAACTGCTTGGTGAATAGGCCGGGGTTCGTCTCCCTGTCGGCGGGCGTGGCCGTGTCTTCGAGGCTGTACCAGCCGGAGATGAAGAGCAGCCCGTCCCGGCGGACGGCCCAGGAGCGCTTGCGCTCTTCGACGCCCTTCGCGGGATTGAGGTAGGTGTAGTCTACCCATCCCCGAGCGCGCCGGCCTCGCTGAGTTCGCGGCTGAAGTGCGTACCGTCGTTGACGTCATTGATGGCAGCCTTGAGCGCCCGATCCTCCAGCGCTGCCAACCCTATGTTCCCGGCGTCAAACGCGTACCCCTCAACGTCCTGCTCGCCCAGCTGCGCCAGAAACTTCGAGCTTTGGTAGCGGTGAAACATCTCGTGCAGGAAATAAGCCGTCCCATCGGGAGCAGCCGGATCGGTGGAGGGGGCCGACTGGTCGGCAACTAAGACAAAGGCATCGGCGCCGGCCAGGATGAAATTGAACTCAAAGTTCATGATCTCCTTCAGCCTTGCCCTGACGCCGTCTTTGAGACTGCCGATCTGATGCAGCGACTTGAACGGTGTGCCGGATGTGTCCAGCGGGGTTGCTTGGCCGAGGACTTCCGCAGACGGGAAGTTGATGGCCAGAACGGTCTCAATCCCCCCGTCCATGAATCTAGAGGGCACCAGCGATGGGTAGTCGTTCGGGTCGAAACCGGTCCAGAAGCCTTGGACGCGGCGGTAACCCCCTCGCCGAGGGTCTCAACTACCCGGCTCGCCTATTTGTCTGGCGCGCTGATGCCAACCCCACTTGGCGAGGGCGCCGTGGGGGCCGGCGATGGCGGCTGGGATTCTGATGGAGTTTCGCGGCCGTTCGGCCCGGCGCAGGCCGATGCGAGCAGCGCGAGGGCAAGCAGGATCGTGATAAAGAGCCTGGGGAACAAGGTACAGGAACGCGGCATAGAACGTCACCATCCTACTTCATGGTCCCCAGAACGAGCCTCAACGTGAAGGTTCTCGATTTTGTCCAGTTTGGTGGACCTGAGTTGACGGTAGGCAGTACCATCTTCGAGTTGTGGATGGGCCTGTGAGCCCCCCCTAACCGCTTGATTACCTGCATGACAGGGAGAAGGCTGAGATTCAACGCCGCACGGGCCGTAGTAGCTCTACTGCCTGTCGGTCCTCATTCCCTTCTTCACCACGGAGTTGTCGGAGGTTGGACTCCTCAGTCCCTGGCGACTATTGCAATCATATCATACAGTTGCGATAATCGAATAGGCAGTTCATTCCATTTGTCGGTGATGACTATCTGGGATGTGAACCACGAATGAGAGGCTAATGGACAAGAGAGCGAAGTTCGACGGCGATGCCTTCTGCGCCGCCCTGGACGGGGAGAGACAAGCCCGCCATTGCACTTGGAAGCAGGTGGCGGAGGAGTGCGGGATCAGTGCCTCCACCTTGAGCCGTATGTCCCAAGGCAAGCACCCTGACGTGAACGGTCTCGTGGCCTTGGCGGCGTGGTCGGGGCTGGACGTAGACCGATTCGTCAGGAGCGCCGCCGCCAAGGAAGAGCCGGAACCCCTCGCGGTGATCTCGTCCTGTCTCCGCTCCGACCCCCGCCTGAACAAGGAAGCCGCCGTCGCCCTTGACCATATGGTAAAGGCAGCCTATAGGAGCATGACGAACCCGTGAGCGCCCTGAACGTCAGCAGCTTCATCTGGGGCATTGCCGACGACGTGCTGCGCGATGTGTACGTGCGCGGCAAGTACCGCGACGTCATCCTGCCCATGACCGTCATCCGACGCCTGGACGCGGTGCTTGAGCCGACCAAGGAAGACGTGCTCCGCATGAAGGAGCGGCTCGACCAGGCCGGGATCACCAATCAGGACGCCGCCCTGCGCCAGGCCGCCGGCGAGGCCTTCTACAACACGTCGCCCTTCCGCCTCCGCGATCTGACCGCCAAGACCAAGCAGCAGCAGCTGCGCGCCGACTTCGAGACCTACCTCTATGGCTTCTCGCCCAACGTCCTGGAAGTCCTCGACAAGTTCAAGTTCCATCACCAGATTCCCACGCTGGTCGAAGCGGACGCGCTGGGCTTCCTGGTGGAGAAGTTTCTGGACAGCTCGATCAACCTCAGCCCCCGGCCCGTGCTGAACGGAGACGGCTCCGTGCGTCTCGCGGGCCTGGACAACCACGGGATGGGCACGGTCTTCGAGGAACTGATCCGCCGCTTCAACGAGGAAAACAACGAGGAGGCCGGCGAGCACTTCACCCCGCGGGACGTGGTGCAGCTCATGGCGCGCCTGGTCTTCCTGCCGGTGGCCGATCAGGTCACGTCCGGCACCTACCTGGTCTATGACGGCGCCTGCGGCACCGGCGGCATGCTGACCGTCGCGGAGGAGACGCTGACGCAACTGGCCGCCGATCGCGGCAAGGAGGTAGCGGTCCACCTCTACGGCCAGGAGGTGAACCCGGAGACCTACGCCATCAGCAAGGCCGACCTCATCCTCAAGGGAGAAGGCACCGAAGCGGACAACATGCAGTACGGCTCCACCCTCTCCGCCGACGCCTTCCCCGCCCGCGAGTTCGACTTCATGCTCTCCAATCCGCCCTACGGGAAGAGCTGGAAGAGCGACCTGGAGCGCATGGGCGGCAAGTCCGGCCTCACGGACCCGCGCTTCGTCGTGGAGCACGACGGCGACCCGGAGCACTCCCTCATCACCCGCTCCAGCGACGGCCAGATGATGTTCTTGGCCAACATGTTGAGCAAGATGAAGCGGGACACGCAGATGGGCAGCCGCATCGCCGAGGTGCATAATGGCAGCTCCCTCTTCACCGGCGACGCCGGGCAGGGCGAGAGCAACATCCGCCGCTGGATCATCGAGAACGACTGGCTGGAAGCCATCGTCGCCCTGCCGCTCAACATGTTCTACAACACCGGCATCGCCACCTACATCTGGGTGCTCAGCAACCGCAAGCCGGCGCACCGCCGGGGCAAGGTGCAGCTCATCGACGCCACCCAGTGGTTCCAGCCGCTGCGCAAGAACCTGGGCGCGAAGAACTGCGAGCTGTCGGCCCCGGACATCCGGCGCATCTGCGACGCCTTCCTGGCCTTCCAGGAGACGGAGCAGTCGAAGATCTTTCCGAACGAGGCGTTCGGCTACTGGAAGGTCACCGTCGAGCGGCCGCTGCGGCTGGAAGGCGTCGACCCCGAACGGGCCTACAAAGCCAAGGAGATCAAGGCCCTGAAGAGCGAGGCCGAGCGCTCGGAGACCGCGCCGCCGGTCATCAAGAAGGTCCACAAGCGAGGCGTGGAGGCGGACCCGCTGCGCGGCCTGTTCCCGGCCACCGTCGGCGGCAGACGCGCCGTGGTCGAATACGAGCCGGACTCCGAGCTGCGCGACACCGAGCAGATACCGCTCATCGAAGAGGGAGCCATAGAAGCCTTCATCCGCCGCGAGGTGCTGCCCTACGCGCCCGACGCCTGGTATGTCCCGTCACGCGTCAAGATCGGCTACGAGATCAGCTTCACGCGGTACTTCCACAAGCCGCAACCGCTGCGGTCGCTGGAGGCGATAAGGGCCGACATCATGGCAATGGAAGCTGAGACGGACGGGTTGTTGGCCGATATTGTTGGATCCCAACAACGATAGTCTATGATGTCGTGCCGCCACTATTGGTGGGGTTGAGCCTACGGTACCTTAGATGGAGTCAATCACGTCGAGTGCGGTCGCTGGTTTGATTGCAGCTCTGGCGGCTACAGCCATTTTGGGCCTAACAGCATATGTTCGCCATTGGTTGGCTAAGCGTCGTGACGTGAGATACATTCGCGACTTGTTCATTGAAGGGCGAAGACGTGTGATGGACGCTAAGGATACTTTCCACGAAGATATGGATGCAAGATCGTCGGCAGGCAGTCTCCGAGCCGCACAGTACAACAACTTGCTAAAGCGAGTTGGCGTTGCTCTCGATCTATGGACGGTTAACTTGACCCATGCCCAAAGGAAGGACATATACGACGCCTTGGACTGGTACCACACAGACGACTTGCCAGCCCTCAAGCGGGACGGTAAGGCCGTGTATGTGGAACTTCCTTATGGAAAGTGGCCTACACTCGAGATGTCTTTGGAAGCCGCTAGAGAGACATTCGAGCGGCTTCAATCCATCAAATGGCTGAAACTCGAAGTTGAATAGATTATTGCATCATGGCGACTAACTTGCGTCCCTACCCCGCCTACAAGCCGTCCGGCATCGAGTGGCTCGGTGATGTACCGGCGCATTGGGAGCAGCGTCGGCTTCGTACAGTTGCGGATATGCGGGTCAGTAACGTGGATAAGCACACGAGGGATCATGAGTTATCCGTGCGGTTGTGCAACTATACCGATGTATACAAGAACGAACGTATTTGCCTTTCGATGCCGTTTATGAGTGCTACGGCGTCGCGGGAGGAAATTGAACGATTTCGGCTACAGGAAGGTGATGTGCTCATCACTAAAGACTCCGAGGTCTGGGACGATATAGGGGTTCCTGCTCTGGTAACCGAAGCGGATGGTGATCTTATATCCGGTTACCATTTGGCGCTGCTGCGACCGTTCAAGGGGACGCTGGGAGCATATCTGGCTCGACTTCTGGAAAGTAAACCAGTTGCATACCAGTTCCACATTGCGGCCAAGGGTGTGACGCGATACGGGCTCACCCACTCGGGCATCCAATCGGTTCAGCTACCTCTCCCACCTTTCGCCGAGCAGGCCGCCATCGTCCGTTACTTGGACCACATGAACCGGTGCAGTCGGCGGTATGTGAGTGCGAAGCGGAAGCTCGTCGCGCTGCTGGCGGAGGAGCGGCAGGCCGTCGTCAATCACGCCGTCACCCGGGGCCTCGACCCCAGCGTCCGCCTCAAGCCCTCCGGTGTGGAGTGGCTGGGGCACGTGCCGGAGCATTGGGAGGTGCGGCGGCTTCGGACTGTTTCCGAAATGCGTGTCAGCAACGTGGATAAGCACACCAAGGAGGGAGAATGCCCCGTTCGGCTCTGCAACTACGTCGATGTCTACAAGAACGACCGTATTACTCTGGCTATGCCTTTCATGAGAGCAACGGCCTCGCAGAACGAAATCGAAAGATTCCGGTTAGAGCAAGATGATGTGCTCATTACAAAGGACTCCGAAACTTGGGACGATATTGGGGTCCCGGCTCTGGTAACCGAGTCGGCCGATGACCTTCTCTCTGGTTACCATTTGGCCGTACTGCGACCCTTCAAGGAAACACTAGGAACATTCTTGGCCCGAACTCTTGAGAGTAAGGCGGTTGCCTATCAGTTTCACGTAAGAGCGAACGGCGTGACGCGATACGGCCTAACTCACAACGGCATCCAGTCGGTGCAGATTCCCCTCCCACCCCTGGCGGAGCAGGTCGCCATAGTCCAATATCTTGACAGAGCCAGCGCCGACATTGACGCTGCCATCGCCCGCGCCCGCCGACAGATCGAGCTGGTCGAGGAGTACCGCACAAGGCTTATTGCCGACGTGGTGACCGGCAAGCTGGACGTGCGAGAGGCGGACGCGGGGCTGTCGGATGAAGCCGCCAACTCAGAAGCTCACGCTTTGCATCAGGAGGTTACGGCATGACCGCCGTCTCCTTGACAATGCTCACAGGTGTAACTACTATCTAGTAGTTACAGGCAGGTCAACTCGTTGCCTTGGACATGGGACACGGAAAAGAACGAGGCGAACCGGAGGATACATCACCTCAGCTTCGAGGTCGCATCCCTGGCATTCGATGACCCTCTGTCGGCAACTATCGAAGACCCTTATCCGTACGAACGTCGGTGGAGAACGATGGGGATGGTGGGATCGACGGTCTTGATGATCGTACACACCTGGCCCGAAGTGGACCCTGCAGCCGGCGAAGAGTTGGGCCGCATAATCAGCGCCCGGAAAGCAACCAGCCATGAAAGGAAGGCCTATGAGGAAGGACGTCTCTGAGCTTCCAGCCGACATGCAAGCTGAGATTCGGGCCTTGGCCGACAAGCCCGACGACCAGATCAACACTGACGACATATCTGAGATTCTCGACTGGTCGGATGCAAAGCGGGGCCTGTTCTACCGGCCCGTGAAGCAGCAGATCACATTGCGTCTTGACGCCGACGTGGTGGCCTGGTTCAAGACCCGGGCCCAGGGAGGCCGGGGCTACCAGACGGACATCAACCGAGCCCTCCGCGAACATGTGCAGCGCCGCGAAAGCGAGGTGACGGCATGACGGACTGGAGCAAGTGCCCGGCGGTCGAAAGCGTGCCCGGCAGGGTTAGCGGGGCCTGGGTGTTCACCGGCAGCAGGCTGCCCGTGTCGAGCCTCTTCGGCAACCTCGCGGAGGGCGCGACGGTACACGATTTCATTGAGTGGTTCGGTGGGGTCGACGAAGCGCAGGTGCGGGAGGTCTTGGAATTCGTGGTGCAAGACCTTGACGCCAAGGTCGCTAAGGTCTCGCATGCGAATCCTGTTTGACCACAATACGCCTCGGCTGCTTCGACGCCACCTCGTCGGTCATGACGTCGATGTGGCGGAGGAACGCGGGTGGGCAGCGCTGGGCAATGGCGAGTTGCTGGACAGGGCTGAGGATGCAGGGTATGAAGTCGTGATCACCGCAGATAAGAACATTCCGCACCAGCAGAACCTGGGACGCCGAAACTTGGCATTGATCGCTCTCAGCGCGAACCGGTGGCCTCTCATTGAGCCAAGGATTGGAGATATCCGCGCCGCTCTCGAGGACATCCAGCCCGGTGAATTGAGGGAAGTCATCATCCCGATGAGAGGTGAGAGATAGTGTGACCACGGACACCAGCGAGAAGGGACTCGAGCGCCTCATCTGCGCGGCGTTGACGGGCGCGCCCTGCGACCCGGCGCAGGGCGGCGTGGTGCGCGAGCGGCCGGCCGGCTACGGCGTCGGCTGGATTTCGGGAGACCCCCCTAACTACGACCGTGAGTACTGCGTGGACTTGGCCCAGCTCTCCGCCTTCCTCCGCGCCACCCAGCCTGCCGTCGCCGAATCGCTGGACCTTGACCGAGCCAGCCCCACGCGGCGCAAGTTCCTGGCCCGGTTACAAAGGGAAGTCACCAAGCGCGGGACCATCGACGTGCTCCGCAATGGCGTCAAGCACGGGCCACACCAGATCGACCTGCTCTACGGCACTCCGTCGGCGGGGAACGAGAGGGCCAAGGGCCTCTACGGGCAAAACCGCTTCAGCGTGACACGGCAGCTCCGGTACAGCCAAGACCAGACCCAGCTTGCCTTGGACCTGTGCCTGTTCGTCAACGGCCTGCCCGTCGCCACCTTCGAGTTGAAGAACAGCCTTACGAAGCAGACGGTGGACGACGCCGTCGAGCAGTACAAGCGGGACCGCAACCCCAGAGAGAAGCTCTTCGAGCTTGGCCGCTGCCTGGCCCACTTCGCCGTCGACGACCACGAGGTGCAGTTCTGCACTCACCTTCGAGGAAAGGAATCCTGGTTCCTGCCCTTCAACAAGGGGTGGAACGACGGCGCGGGCAATCCGCCCAACCCCAACGGCCTCAAGACCGACTACCTGTGGAAGCAGGTCCTCACCCGCGATGGGCTGACGGACATCATCGAAAACTACGCGCAGGTCGTGGAGACGAGGGACGAGAAGACGGGCCGCAAGAAGCGGGAGCAGCTATGGCCCCGCTACCACCAGTTGGACGTGGTGCGCGAGCTGCTGGCCGACGCGTCCAATAGGGGAGTCGGCCCCAAGTATCTGATTCAGCACTCGGCGGGCAGCGGCAAGTCCAACTCCATCGCATGGCTGGCCCACCAGCTCATCGGGCTGGAGCGGGAAGGTGGAGCGCTCTTCGATTCGGTGGTCGTCGTCACGGACCGGAAGATCCTGGACAGGCAGATACGGGACACCATCAAGCAGTTCGCCCAAGTCGGCTCCGTGGTGGGCCACGCCGAAAGTTCAGGCCACCTCCGCACGTTGCTCCAGGAGGGCAAGCGGATCGTCATCACCACGGTCCAGAAGTTCCCGTTCATCCTCGACGCCATCGGCGACGATCATCGCGGGCGCAAGTTCGCCATCATCATCGACGAGGCCCACTCGAGCCAGGGCGGGCGAACGTCAGCTTCCGTGTCCCGGGCGCTGGGAGAAGCCGGTGCAGAGGACGAAGAGGAGACCGCCGAGGACAAGATCAACCGGCTTATGGAGAGCAGGAAGCTGCTGCCCAACGCCAGCTACTTCGCCTTCACCGCCACCCCCAAGAACAAGACCCTGGAGATATTCGGCAAGCCCGTTCCCGAAGGTGGGAACACCAGGCACGTGCCCTTCCACTCGTACACCATGAAGCAGGCAATCCAGGAAGGGTTCATCATCGATGTGCTTGCTCACTACACGCCGGTGGACAGCTACCACCGGCTGGTCAAGACGGTGGAAAGCGACCCGGAGTTCGACATCAAGCGGGCCGGGAAGAAGCTGCGCCGCTACGTGGAGGACAACGACCACGCGATCAGGCTCAAGGCGGAGATCATTGTGGACCACTTCCACGAGCAGGTGGCCGGGTTGCAGAAGATCGGCGGGCAGGCGCGGGCCATGGTGGTCACGAGCAGCATTCAGCGTGCCGTCAGCTACTACTACGCCATCCGAGACTACTTGGCGGAGCGCAAGAGTCCCTACCGGGCCATCGTCGCCTTCTCCGGCGAGCACGAGTACGGCGGCGCGAAGGTCACGGAAGCGTCCCTCAACGGCTTCTCCTCTAACCTGATCGCGGACAGGATTCAGGAGGACCCGTACCGCTTCCTGGTCTGCGCCGACAAGTTCCAGACCGGCTACGACGAGCCGCTGCTGCACACGATGTACGTAGACAAGATCCTGTCCGGCGTCAAGGCGGTGCAAACGCTGTCGCGCCTCAACCGGGCGCACCCCAAGAAGCACGACGCCTTCGTGCTGGACTTCGCCAACAACGCCGACACGATCCAGGACGCCTTTTCCGACTACTACCGCACCACGGTCCTTGCCGAGGAGACCGACCCCGACAGGCTGCACGACCTCAAGGCGGCCCTCGACAGCTACCAGGTCTACGGCGAGGCGCAGGTGGATGAGTTGGTGGACCTCTACCTCTCAGGGGCCGACCGCGACCGGCTCGACCCGATTCTGGACGCCTGCGTAGCAGCCTACCGGGAGCAGTTGGATGAAGACGGCCAGGTGGACTTCAAGGGCGAGTCGAAGGCGTTCCTCCGGGCGTACGGGTTCCTGGCCGCCATCCTGCCCTACACCAACGCCGAGTGGGAGAAGCTCTCCATCTTCCTGAACTTCCTCGTTCCCAAGCTGCCCGCCCCTATCGAGGACGACCTGTCCAAGGGAATTCTCGAAGCCATCGACATGGACAGCTACCGGGTGGAGAAGCAGGCGGTACAGGACATCCAGCTTCCCGACACGGACGCGGAGATCGATCCCGTGTCCACCGACGGCGGCGGGCAGAAGCCGGAACCGGAGCTGGACAGGCTTTCCAATATCATCAGCGACTTCAACGACCGGTTCGGCGCCATCGAGTGGAAGGACCAGGACAAGATCGAGAAGGTGATCGCCGAAGAGCTGCCCGCGAAGGTTGCCGCGGACAGGGCGTACCGGAACGCGATGGTCAACTCTGACCAGCAGAACGCGCGGATCGAGCACGACAAGGCCCTGGGACGCGCCATGACCGAGCTTCTCGCAGACCACACCGAGTTGTTCAAGCAGTTCAGCGACAACGAATCGTTCCGCCAGTGGCTCTCTGAAATGGTCTTCGCCGCCACCTTCGTTGGAGCAGCCACTGCCGCCCCGACGCAGCAATAGCTATCGGTGGCGTAGCCGTAGCTGGCGTCGGCCCTCTCGGTGGAGCTGACCCGCTGGGACAAAAGACGCCCTAGACCTGCTGGCCGCATGGCCCCTATGCACCCGCAAGCGCGAGCACGCCGTCGCCTTCAAGTCCATGCTCCGGCGCAAGGGAGTCAGGGTGGTCTCCATCACCGAGCACGCCGACGACTCCCCCACCGGCAAGCTCATGGAGGCCATCATCGAGAGCGTGGACGAGTTCTACTCGGAGAATCTGGCCCAGGAAGTCACGCGGGGAATGCGGGAAGCAGCGTCCAGAGGCTTCTGGGTGGCCAGCCGGGTGCCCTACGGCTTCAGGAAGCTGATGGTGCAGGATGGGGCCAAGAAACGCCCCACCCTGGATCCGGACCCCGACACATCCCCCGTCGTCAAGCGCATCTTCGGCATGGCCGAGGCCGGCAGGGGAATCCTGGACATCACCCGCACCCTCAACGACGAGGGCATCGCCAACCCCACCGGCAGGCTCTGGTCCAAGAACGGCGTCCATATCATCCTCCGAAATGAGGCGTACACCGGCGCTCTGGTCTGGGGAACCAACGCGAAGGACAAGGCCGAGCCGGTGCGCGTGGACAAGGCTTCCCCCGCCATCGTCTCCAAGGCCCAGTTTCGCCGTGTAAACAAGCGGATGCGCTCCCGCGCGCCCAAGATCACCTCCCCCCCGCAGGGTGGGAAGCTCCTACCTGCTCAACGGGCTGGTCAGGTGCAAGGCGTGCAACCGGGCACTCTCCGGCCAGGACTCCAAGAGCGGCAAGTTCTCCTACTACGTCTGCCAGTCGCTGATGAAGCGGGGCAGCGGAGCCTGCGACTCCCCCAGACTCAACGCCCGGCGCTTCGAGAATATGGTCGTCTCAAAGATTCGCTCCAACATCCTTACCGAAGGCAACATCAGAGACCTGGTGCGGCTGGTAGACGAGGAGATGGACGGCGTGGCCAAAGAGCAGCGCCAGAGGCTGGAGACTGTCGAGTCGGAGCTTGCCGAGGTGCGACGCAGGCTCGACCGGCTCTACAACCTCGTGGAGACCACCGACCTTGACATGGCCGACGTCACCCCCCGCATCCGCGACCACAGGGAGCGGCAGGAGAAGCTGGAGGCTTCGGCGCAGGAGGCGAGAGCATTGCTACCGCAGCGCAGGGAGGTCCTGGACGACGTGGAGACGATTACGGCCTACGCCAACGATATGAGCGAGTTCCTCAACGAGAGCGAGTTGACCGAGCGCAGGGCCATCATCGAGTCCTTCGTCAAGGAGATCGTCGTCAGCCCAGGAAACGCTGTGGTTCGCTACACCATCCCCATGCCCGACGATAGCCGCATACCCGGAATGGACGCCGAGGAGGTGGCTCTACACGGCCCGGTACTGTCTACCGTCAAGTATGGTGGACCTGGCCGGACTCGAACCGGCGACCCCCGCGATGCGAACGCGATGCTCTCCCAACTGAGCTACAGGCCCGGAGCCGCCGTGTGGTGGCTCACTACGGTACAAGAGCAAGTATACTGGAGCCGCCAGCGGCCCACAACCGGCCTACCCTGCCCGGCTCCCCTAGTTCGGCGGCTGGACAGCGGCACTATACATGGGGAAAGATAGCTTCGATCCACACCCGCTCGGCGGACAGCGTTGTTATCAAGCTAGCCTAGAGTGCAATCTCCGCCGCCAGTTCCCGGTAGCGGCAGAAGGCGTTGGCCAGTTGCATTTGCCGGGGGGTACGGCACTCAGGAGTGAAGAGTTCGGGGGAGCCCACCAAAATGCAGACGCATCGCGCCCTGGACGTGGCCACGTTAAGGCGGTTTAGGCTGTAGAGGAACTCCATTCCGTGTGGTGCTTCCTCCGGCGCCGAGGTGGTCATGGAGTAGATCACCACTGGCGCTTCTTGGCCCTGGAACTTGTCCACCGTGCCCACCCTCGCCCCGGGCAACCGTTCTTGAATCTTGAAGACTTGGGCGTTGTAGGGCGCGATAATCAGGACGTCTTCCAGGGTGATCGGTTTCTCCTGGCCATTCTGGTCGATCCACCGGGAGTTTCCATCAACCAGACTGCGGGCGAGTGCGGATACGCGGTCGGCTTCCTCGTTCGAGGAGCTCTGGTTGCCGTGATGCGACACTGGCAGCAAACGCAGCCCGGTCCCCGTGACGGTCCCGGAGGAGATAAACTGTTGAACTTCGAGGCCGGGACGTGAACTGAGCTTGCCTTCGTAGAACACCTCCGACGTAAAGCCGCAGATGTCCGGGTGGAGTCGCCAGGTCTCTTCCAGAAATAGGCCTCGGTCCGCTTCGATGGTCTGGCGGTCACCGAGCAAGTGATCTAGGGACGACACTTCGGTGCCTTCCGGGTGGGTGCCCTGGGTGGGTTGATCCAATTGCTGCGGGTCGCCCAACAATACCAGGTTCGGCCCGGCGTGGGAAATAGCCAGAACGTTGGCCAGCGACATCTGAGCCGCTTCGTCCACGAATAGAACGTCGACCGCATCCTGGGCTTCGGGCCGGGCCCACAGCCAGGCGGTCCCCGCCGCTATTTGGCAAGTGTGGGCGAGTTCTTCGAACACCCGTCCGTTGTCGGTCGTCAGGGCTATGCGTTGGTCGGGTGGTTCTTCTTTTGGGTTGTTGCTGATCTTCCGGACGGCCCGCAGGTCAAGGCCCCGCTCTTCGGCGGCCGACATTACCGCGTCCAGGAGATTGACGATTACCTTGTGGCTATTGGCGGTGATTCCGACGCGCGCGCCTTTACGCACTAGCTCGCAGACCATCCTGGCAGCGGTAAACGTCTTACCCGCTCCGGGCGGTCCCTGTATGGGCAGTACGCCAAAGCCCGGCTTGTTGGCATTGTTGGCAATACGCAGCGCCGCATCCAAGGCTGTTTCGTCGGGTCGGCGCAGGGGCTCGCCGTTTAGTCGCGGTGGCTCCCGCAGCAGAAGGCTGCGGGCCACTCCGTATGCCCCATCTCCGACGATGCCATTATCAGCCACGTGCTCGCCGATTCTCACTAGAGCTTTTTTCAACACATCGGAGGGAACACGGTCATGAGCAAACACGGCTTCGGGATGAATGGCCGCCGCCGCACCTTGTTTTTGGATATCGACAGTACGGTGCCGAGGGTCGAGTGACACCAGAGTACCAAGGGGATCGCCTCCTGAGATGTGCAGCCCCTCGCCACCCCGGAGGGAGGTTTCCTGGACCGGAAAGCTGTAACGGTGGATAGGCCGCTTATCGGTGCCTCCCGCCACACAGATGAACTCAAGCTGTGCAAGAGCTCCGCGCTCGTCGATCAGTTCTTCGACCGAACTGTCACGCAGCCGGAAGAACTCCCACCAAGCGGCTTTTTCTTCCCGCCGGTGCCAGTCCAGTATGTTAGCCAACACCCACCGGGCGTGCTGTTCCCGGTTTCGGTCCGTCGTCGAGACAGGGACATCCCCGGCAATGCGGTCACTCAGAGCCTTGATCATCTCCTGCCATTCCGTGAGCTCTTCCGACGCCTGTCCATCCCCTGGCACAGGCCGCTCAATAACGGACCCGCCATTAATCAAGTCCTGGCGGATGCCCTCTAGCCAGTTGCGGAGGTGGTAGGTGGAGGCGCAATCGTCGCGGTTATATCCTTCGACAGCCTCCTTGTGTTCATCGCGGATAGCCTCGGGGTCTCCCAACTCCAGGGGGCGGACAACGCCGTATAGCGCCGAGTTCGCCTCGTTCAGAGGCACCTCCCGCGTAAACCCGAAGAACTGCTCCAAATCCTTGATGGAGTAGCTTTTGACGCTGGCCCGCAAACCGCTCCGCACGACCCGATAGAGGTCGACGAACAGGTCTGCGCGGAGCATCCGGTCCACTTCCTCCTCACGGGTGGCGTGACGACCCATAAGCCGTTTCATAGCGCTGGGCTCGTAGGGAGCGAAGTGATAGATGTGCAGGTCCGGGTACTTTTCCCAGCGATCCACTACCCAGTCAACAAAGCGCTCGAAATTGCGCTTCTCTTCTGCGTAGGAAAGAGCCCAGAACCCAGTGTATTTCTGCTGTCCGGACTCGTTGGCCGCAACGTAGCCGACTAGGTACTCAAGTCCGCCGGGCCCAACGAACGGGTCGCCCTCGAAGTCGAGAAAGATGTCCCCTGGCGATGGCTCAGGTAGACAGGCCAGTCCGACCTGGGGCTCGATATCGAGCACCTCGTATACCGGCTGAGGGCTATTGCGACCCTCGACCTGTACCCGGGCCTGTTCCCGGACCCGCACGTAGCTCGCTTCAGCGCCCCGCTCGAACTTCCATGGGAGAGGAAGAGG
This sequence comes from Chloroflexota bacterium, assembly GCA_965238265.1. Lineage (GTDB taxonomy): Bacteria > Chloroflexota > UBA11872 > UBA12225 > JAJDUF01 > JAJDUF01. The sequence continues at coordinate 2,222,590 of OZ250185.1, forward strand.
GACGGCGGCGAGGTGCTCCATCGTGTCCACACTCCGTTTGTTGAACTCGTCAATTTGTAGGCTGGATATACCCGCCACCAGGCAAAGATGGTCGTCGTGCCGCCTGCGGGATTCGCATTGACGACTCCAACGGCACACATCGCAGTGCTCCTTGGGGTCGGGGTAGGTGCGGCCGTTGGCCCCGTCGGCAAGAGCCGACTTCAGCCAGGTCTTCACCAGCCGGTAGTAGGCGGCGTAATCGTTGGTGCGGTAGGCCTGAGGCTCGAATTCTGTCCACGGGGCGACGACGTACATATGCTCAGGGAGCACGCCTTGCACCGAGCGGACCAGGTCGGAATACAGGGAAAGCTGCAGGATGGTGCCGCTCTTGGTCTCCCGGGCCAGCTTGGTGTCGATGACCTCGTAGGACCAGTCGCCCAGCTTGCTGGGAACGTTCACTCGACGGAGGATGTCTGTGCGCCCACCCCACCTGCCCTCGGCAAGGGCGCCTTGGACGATAATCTCGTGGCCGGACCGCATTGCCTCGACAGTAGCGGCGACGGTCGCAGCGTCGACACCCACGCCATCGATAGGCGTCACCTGATAGCCAGCATCCTCCAGGTGTTGGATGTAGCACCGTTCGTGGGCCATCCCCCGTTCCCACAAAAGCTCCAACGTGGGGTCCCAATTGTTGGGTGCAGTGCGTCCCCCTGCCGTTACCTCAAAGTTCAGCACCGTCAAGTGACGGCAGAATAGGTGGTTCACAAGATCGCTGGCGCTAAACTGAATGATCCCGTCGACGTTGTTCACTGGAAGTGTCTCCGCTTCGCAATTTTAGATTCACCAGGGACGCGGGAGGCGGTAGTGGCATGCTTTCATGAAACCGTGTGCAACAGCGTCTACCGCGTCAACGAGCGCGAACTGCCTCGGAAGCCGGCAGCCACTCCGGCTACGGTGCTAGGGTACCGGGTGGGCGGCGACGCGGTTGGTCAGCCAGCGCGCGACGGAGGTGTCTCCCGCGTAGCGGATGGTGTCGGTGAGGAGGTTGGACAGGGAGGGATCGTCCAACAGGCGCTTGGCCAGCAGCGTGGCGGCCTGTGACCGGATCGCCAGGGGCACGCGCGGCTCGCCAGGGTCGGGGGCGGCAGCGGACGACTGGCGCCGGTCGGAATCGCCGGCCTCCAACTCTTCCTCGCCCTCGTCGGGCATACCGCCGGCGGCCGGCGGGTGATAGGTCAGATCATCCATCAGCGCCTCGGCAATCTCGCGCGACCAGCACTCGTCGTTGCCGGCCAGCTCCAACAGCGCCAGTTGCAGCGCCGCCCCCCCCTGGCCGAGCAGATTGGGGCCGACAAATCCCGCATTGAAGTAGAGATATAGCCAGACTTGCTCGCGCGCCGGCGGCTCCAGCTGGCTTAGACCTTGTGCCAGGTCTTCAGGCTCGAATTCGCGCCCATCACTCGCCAGTCCGTGCATGAACGACGTCACGGCCGGGCCGCGCATCACGCGGTCCGGGTGGGGCTGGATGAGGCTCTCGAAATCCACGTAGCGGCCCGTCAAGACAACATCGCGCCACCGCCGCTGTTCATCGGCAAACCGGGCGCGCAGGGGAAAGGGGTAGGAGGGCACCCGCCGCAGCAAGGCGACCAGCGCCAGCCCCTCTTGCAACGGCCGCTCTAGCAGCGTGCCGGCGAATTCGTGGCTCCAGCCAAACCACACGGGCGCGCCTTGCAGGGCTGCCAGTGTACCGGCGAGCAGGCGGTCGAGCGCATCGTCGGGAGCATTCTTCCGCAGGAGCCGCCGCGCCTCCGCATAGAGCAGATTGGCCCGGCTCTCCTCCGGGCCAGCGGTCGCTGCGTCCGACCGCTCGGTCCGCCCAAGCCGCTGGGAGCGAAGGTGGCGCGTACCGAGCCGGTCATCCGGCCCATCGGCCGGCGCCGGCTGCGTAGCATGCATCCAGGTTGCCAACAGCAGATGCGCGTGGAGCACCGCGGTCGCTACCGGATGGTCTTGCTGCATGTCTCCCAACACCTGCTCCAGCAGCATCAAGATGTCGGGTCCAAGCGAATCCAGGGCCGGGGTCGGCGCCTTGGCGACCGCCGTGCCAGCCGCCGCCAGCGCCCGGTAGACGGCCGGCAGGGCCTCGGGGCCAGGTGGCGTCGGCTCGGCAAAGTACCAATCGAGATAGTCCAGCACGGCGGCCTGCATGGCCGCCTGGGCCATCACCTCCCCCACCTCCGCCAGTCCCACGCCCTCCCACGCGGGGTTCAGCACGTGCTCCAGCATCTCACGGAGGTCGTCATTGGCCCCGATCTCGTTGAGCCGCGACCAGGTAATCGTGAGGTCCCTGCCAGCATTGCCAGCTTCGCGCTCACTGGCGAGCGACACCCACGGCTGTTGCGCCGCGGCCTCGGGTGGCTGCGCCGGGGGCGGTGTGAGTGGTTCGGCGCGGTTGCGGGGGGAATCAGAGGAGCGACTCGCGCGTGTCATGCCTGTCCGCCACGGTAGAACTCATACCGTCGAGCCAAAGGGCAGCCCTGCCGGTACGATAACCACAGCTTACCACCCGGCAAACCGTAGCGCCAACGGCTATCTGTTACAACTCATTGCCGTGGCCCCGTCATTCCCGCGCAAGCGGGAATCCACCACCCCGCCACATTCCGGCCTACGCCGCAATGACGAGCGGTTGCCCCCGGCCCCTGCAGAGCGGAGGAAGGGCTGGGGAAGGGGGCCGGACACCCTGCGGGACACCTGCGCTCCCAGACCGTCTCGAAATGGCCGGTATACTTCGGCGTGTACGCGCCAGGCTGCCCCGTTGCTTGGGCCGGTCCGGCTCGTGTCCGGCCACGCGGTCTCGCCGGGTGTGAGAGGCATCATGCTCCAACTGGGCATTGTAGGGTTCCCGCAGAGCGGCAAGTCTACCCTCCTCGCCGGCCTCATTGGGGGCCGGCAGCCTGCGCTCTTAGGCGGGCGTGGAGCGGCGATGCACGCTGCCGTTGTCAAGGTGCCGGACCAGCGGCTCGACCACCTTGGCGCGCTGTATCCCGACCGCAAGCGTGTCTACGCCGAGGTGGAGTATGTGGACTTTCCCTATGCCAGCCTCGGTCAGCGCGACCGGAGTGCCGAGGCCGCCTGGATCGGCAGCCTCCGTACCGTTGACGCGCTGGTGGCGGTTGTACGGGCGTTCGATGACAGCCTCACCGATCCGCTGGCCAACGTCGCCGATCTCCAGCTTGAGCTGGTGCTCGCCGACCTGCCCCTTGTGGAGCGCCGGCTGGAGCGGCTGCAAACGGAGCTGGGCCGTGCTACACCCGACGAACGCCGCAGCTTGACGCAAGAGCAGAGCTTGCTGCAGCAGCTCCGGACGCAGCTCGAAGCCGCTGTCCCGCTGCGGGCGTCGGGCCTGGACGACGACAGCTGGCGACAGCTGCGCGGGTTCCAGTTCCTCAGTGCGAAACCGCTCCTCTTTGTCCTCAATATCGGCGAGCATCAACTGGGAAAGAGCGCTGGCCCTGAAGCAGAGTTTGCCCGGAGCGTCGCCGGTCACGGTACCGCCGGCTTGGCGCTTTGCGCTCAAATGGAGCTGGAGCTGGCGGCCCTCGACGAATCTGACCGGCAGCCCTTCATGGAAGACCTGGGCCTCACTGAGCTTGCTGCCGGGCGCGTGATCCGGGCGAGTTATCAGGTCTGTGGCTTGCGTACCTTCTTCACCATCGGTGACGATGAGATGCGAGCCTGGAGCCTGCCGGCCGGTACGCTCGCGCCGCACGCGGCCGGACTCGTGCATTCCGACATGGAGAGGGGCTTCATTCGGGCGGAAGTGATCTCCTTCGAGGCGCTGGCCGCAGCGGGTGATATGGCCGCGGCCCGCCGACAGGGGCTACTCAGACAGGAAGGACGTGCCTACGCGATCCACGACGGCGACGTACTGCACTTCCTATTCAGTCGCTAGTACACACGCAACACTACCCTGGATTATTCACCAAGGGAACGAGACTAGAGGTGAGTGAACCGGCTAACCTCGCCCAGCACCGGCGCGAGGTCCTACGCTGGCGCCAAACTGGTATCGTTTCAGGACATACCCGCGCGCGCAGGCAGGGAGGAGCGAAGGTGGGAGTATTAGAAGCCATCCGCGATGTGGTCGTCATCCTGGTAGCGCTCGCTGCCTTGGCAGCGAACATCGCCCTGATCGTTCTCGTCCTCAAGTTGTGGGGCATGGTGAAGGCCCTGCGGGAGGAAGTCAGCCCCGTCCTCGGCTCACTGACCCACACCTCCAACACGGTGCGGGAGACGACATCGCTCATCGGTGAGCTTGTGGTCGGGCCGCTGGCGCGGGCGGCGGGGTTGGCCAACGGCTTTCTGACCCTCGTGCGGGCACTGACCACCATCGGCCGTGGCGGTCGGCGCCGGGGAGCGGATCGTGTACGGTAGTGGCGCCTACTGGCGCGGACTGTTGGTCGGCGTCCTGCTCGGCGTGGCGCTGGGCCTATTGCTGGCACCGCGACGTGGCGAGGAGACCAAGGCAGCGATCCGTGCCCATCTCGCCAATGCGCGGCGCGAAGCCGCGTCTGCCCGCGCCACGGCCGAGCGGGAAGTCTTACAGCGCTACGAGGCGATCGTGGCCCCGCCTCCGGCGAGCAAGCAAGCCGAAAGCGTAGCGTAGGCCGAGGGAGCGGGTCTATGGAAATCCTGCGCGTCGTGTATGAAATAGCCGTCGTCATCTTGGCGCTCATGGCGCTGATTGGCTCGCTCATCGTGGCCGTCATCTTCGGCGGCCTCGCCTTTGTCATCCATCGCTGGGGCAACAAGGCGGTGGCCGGTGCCCATACCGTGCGGCTCAAGGCGGCAGTGGCCGAGGACGCAGCCCACCGTGGTATGCAGCGCGGCGTTGTCCGGCCGGCAGCGAAGGCGCAGGGCTGGGCGCAGTGGCTGAGTACGTTCGGCAGACGTGCCCTGGACGAGCCGTAGGACGGCAGGAATCAACCGGCGGCAATAGCACACGGCTATCACAGTGGGATAGCACATGCCGCTCAGTCGACACCATCGTCCGGGCGGCCGGCCCGGTGCTCCAAGATACCGCCGGAGGCTGAACCTTCACGGCACATTCATCAGCATGGCGGCGGCGAGGCCGCATGCGACGCCGACGGCCGCGCGGCCGCGCAGCGGTTCCTTCCAGAACAGCCACCCCGCGCTGGCCGTGAGTATTTGCGTGGCCGCCCCCGTGAGTGGGAACGCGATTGTGCCGCTGACCTGCACGAGCGCCCGTAAGAGCAGCTCGATCTGGGCAAGGTTCGTGATGCCGATAGCTATGCCGAGCGCTAGGGCAGACCTGGCGGCATGCGGCCGTTGACCCTGGTATTGGCCGCGCTGGCTCAGAGGTTTGGTAAAGCGGTGCCGCAGCGGCCAGCTGAGCGCGGAGAGCGCCGTCGCCGTCGCAAACGTGCCAAAGTTGTAGGCCGGCCGCTGCTCCTCCTGACTTAGCTCCGCGAAGGACTTGGCGGCGAGTAGCCCCATGCCCCCCAGCAACAGCACGAGGGCGACGAACGCAACCGTCCCGGCGCGCCTAGCGAGCGGGTTCCGCGGTGCGTTTCCTGGGCGGCGAGGCGCCGCCGGCGCATCGGCCGCGCGCACCCGGCGAGCACTGCCGAGCAAGGGCAAGGCGACGGCAGCCAGGCCCAGCCCCAGCGTCTGCCAGATACTCGGATATTCCTGCCAGATCACGATGGATGCTAACGTTGGGATGGCCACTGACAGGCGGAGTAACGCTACCACCACTGCTACGCCGCTGCGGCTCAACATCACAAAGAGCAGCAGGAACATCGTCTGGTACTGCAAGCCTTGGACGGCGCCGAGCGCGAGTGCCGGCCAGGTTGGCACTACGGCGGACTGCACCAGCACCATCGTCGCTAACACGAATGCGGTGACGTAGTTGGTGGCGCCGATCAGCAGGTACTGCCGTTGTCGCTGGCGGGCGAGGCGGACGGCAAGGAGGAACGCCGTATTGCCCAGGATGTGCAGGAGGAGGTAGATCACAGTCGGTAGTTTACAGTGGAGCCACCATTGCCCCGGCCGGAGCAATGTCACCTGAGCGGTGGCAGCGCAAGGGATCAACGCACGCCGAATGTCACGGAATTGTCACCGTAGCGTAGCCGCGCCGTCGCATCTCCACCCTAGACTAGGGAGTGCCTCGTCAGCCGGCCTCCCGGCTGACGCCCATCCTCCTTATATCGCCGGGCGTTTGGTCCCCCAGTCAGCCAGACGCCCGGTCTTCCTCCCTCAAACTCACGCGCAAACTCACGCGACCGCGCAGCGGCCCGTGCCGCGAGCGGAAGACGGCGCGTTATAATCGGCTGACTGGCCCGCAGAGGACCGACTACCGAGAGGAGCAAGGCATATGAGCATGGCAGATGACACCGTCCGGGTGGGGATTGTCGGAGCCGGGGGCATTGTACGGCAGCGCCACTACCCCGGTCTGAGCACGATTACTGGCGTCGAGCTGGTGTCGGTGGCCAACAGCACGCCGGAGAGTACGCAGCGGGCGGCTGCCGAGTTTGGCATTCCGGCGACCTATGGCAGCTGGCAGGACCTCGTCGCGGCCGACGACACCGACGCCATCGTGATTGGCACGCAGCCGTATTTGCACCGCGAGATTACGGTCGCCGCGCTCGATGCCGGCAAGCACGTATTCTGCCAAGCACGCATGGCGATGGACTACCAGGATGCGAAAGCCATGTACGAGCGTGCCCTGGCCTCCGACCGCACGACCATGCTCTGTCCGCCACCGCACTACATGGATGGAGACACCACCGTCCGTCGGCTGCTGCGCCAAGGCTACGTTGGCCCGGTCTACACCGTCATCTTGCGCTCCTACAGCGACAACTATCTCGACCCGGACACGCCCATCCACTGGCGCCAGATCGGGCACATCTCCGGCTTCAGTACGCTGGAGGTCGGGATGCTCGCGGAGGTGCTGCACCGCTGGCTCGGTTACGCCAAGCGGGTCACGGCCCAGACGTTGGCCGCCATCCCGGAGCGGCCGTCGGCATCCGGTGCCGGTCGCAGCGTCGTGGATCGGCCCGATGCGCTGACGGCGGTGGCAGAGCTAGAGAACGGTGGTGTGGCGACATTCCTCTTCAGCGGCGTTGCTCGTGGTGGCGCCGATCGCAACAGCATCGAGATCTATGGCGCCGATGGTGCCCTCCGCTACACCTTCGGAGCAGACCACCTCTCCGGTATGCGCGGCGATGAGACCGACTGGAGCAACATCCCGATTGCCGAATCCGAAGCGCGCGAGTGGACGGCGGAGGCGGACTGGATCGAGGCGATTCGCGCCGGGCAGTGGGGATCGCCGAGCTTCTGGGACGGTCTGAAGTATATGGAGATGACCGAAGCCGTCTTCCGCGCAGCTGAGACGGGCCGCGCGCAGGTGCTACCGTTCGAGGCGCTAGAGCAGCCGGCCCGCGCCCGCGCCGCTATCGGCATGTAGCTCGGTCGCCGGGCAACGCGGGCCGGGCAGGGGGCGCACCCGCCCGGCCCCCGCTCGGGAGGCTTTTGGGGGACACAGAGCACACAGAGGTAGGGGGGATCTATTTCGCCCTTGTCAGCATCAGGATGGCCTCTGGACAAGTGGATAGACGGGATGGTGGGCCGGTTATCCTACCCATCCTTCAATCCTGTACATCCTGATGCTGACCGGAAGGAGCCGGAGATGGCGACGACGATAACCCAGCCGCGGACGGCCAAGCTGCTGGCGGCTGCTGATCTGCTGCGGCTATACGGCGAGGGGGTACGCGGTGAGCTGATACGGGGGGTGTTGCACGAGACCATGATAATGGGACAGGAGCACGGCAAGATCATAATGAAGCTAGGCTTTTTGTTGAATGCCTTCATCCTACCGCGGAAACTGGGGGTCTTGACAGGATCGGATGCCGGCGTCTTGCTGGAGCGGGACCCGGATACCGTGCGCGCGCCGGACATTGCCTACTTCGCGGCAGCGAAAATGCCGCTGGACATGCGGATCCCGGGCTATGCCGAGGTGGCTCCTGACCTAGCAGTGGAGGTCGCATCTCCTAGCGATAGCCGGCGCGCGGTTCACGATAAGGCGCGGATGTGGCTCCGATACGGCGTGGCCCTGGTGTGGGTCGTGCAGCCGGATACACGCACCGTAGACGTGTACGAGCCGGGCCGCCCGGTCGTGAAGCTCGCTGATCATGACACGCTCGTCGGCCGCGAAGTGCTGCCCAGCTTCACCTGTGCGATCAGCGACATCTTCGACACGTAGCGCACACGCCTCCGATGGGCGCCAGTTGCTCCCTAGCCCTCACCCCGGCCCTGTCCCAGGGAGAGAGGGAGCAGCCCTAGAGCAGTCCGGGTAGTGCGGTACGGTCAAACTCATGTCCCAGTCGAAGAACCTACCCTCCGGAAAGTGAGATTGTATGGCAGCAACCGCGCAGAAGTTTCAGACCGTCCACCCGGAAGCGGGAAAGCAGGGCACTAGAATAGATGCCGCCAAGTACGAGGCGATGAAGGCCGCCTTGCTGGCAGTCGTGCCGGCGGCTGAAGCGGGCATCCCCTTCCAGGACCTCGCGGACGCAGTGCGGCCACACCTCCCAGCCGAGCTGTTTGCCAACGCCTCCGTAAGCTGGTACGTCACCACTATCAAGCTCGACCTCGAGGCGCGCGGTCTGATCGAGCGCGTACCCGGCGCGCGGCCGCAGCGCCTGCGCCGAGTCCCGTAACTCCCACAAGCTAATGTGCCGGGCGCAGCACCTGCCCGCCACGTGCCCCGGTCTGCTCGCCCTGCTCGACCGTCAGCGCGCCGTTGACGAACACGTAGGGGATACCGGAGGGATACTGCGCGGGCCGGTCGAGGGTCCCGTTGTCCTGGATCGCGGCCGGGTCGAAGACCACGATGTCGGCGGCCAGTCCCGGACGCAGCAGGCCGCGGTCGGTGAAGCCGAACTTAGTAGCGGGGACGGCGGTCATCTTGTGGACTGCGGATTCCAAGGGCATCCAGCCCCGCTCCCGGACATAGTCGCCCAGAATGCGCGCCGTCCAGCCGAAGTTGGCGGGATGATTGACGAGCGGCGCCAGCGGCCCCGTGGCGCTGGCCGTCCACGAGTCGGCCTCGAAGGCATAGAGTGGATGGGTCATCATCTCCTGCAAATGCGGATCGCTGTTTTCCTCCCCGACGATGATGGCATCGCTAATGGCCGCGCCCTCGCCATGCAGGATGTCCAGGTAGGAGTCCATGGGGTCTTGGTGGAGGAGATCGCCGATCTCGACGAACGACTTGCCAAAGAGATGCGTGCTATGGGCGGTGCGCGCCAGCCAGAGCTTGTCCCACATGCGTTCGGCGATCAGCAGCCAGTAGCGGCTGCAATCGTTCTTCACGCGCTCGCGGACGGCCGGGACGGCGAGCCGCTCGGCAGCGACGGCCGGCCCCTCGTCGAACAGCCAGGGCGGCAGGACCGCCGCCATCACCCCGATGCCGGTCGCGTAGCTGGTCGTGTCGCACGACACATCGAGACCGCGCCGCCGCGCGGCGTCAATCTGGTCCATCACGCGCCCCCACGCGCCCGGCGGCGAACCGCGCCGCGCGAAGTTATGGGACAGTTGCAGCCGGGCGCCGGCTTGCTCGCAGATGCCGATGATCTCGGCGACGGACTGCTCGAACTCCTCGTTGCGCGTGCGCTGATGGCAGGCATGGACCCGCCCCGTGCGCGCCACCACGCGGCTCAACGCCGTCAACTCCTCGACCGAGGCCGCACGCCCCGGCACGTACTCCAGGCCGGTGGAAAGGCCGAGCGCGCCCTCGTCGAGCGCCTGCGCGACCAGTAGCTCCATGTGGCCGATGGCGTCGGGGGTAGCTGGCTGCTCGTCGTAGCCCATCACGGCGCTGCGGACGGCGCCGTGCCCGACGAGCACGGAGACGTTGCCGCCCAGGCCGCCGGCCGCCAGTGTGTCCAGATACTCGCCGAACGTGCTCCAAGTGACCGTTGTGCCCGGTGAGGAGCGGGCCAGGTCGGTGCTGATGCTCTCGCGGTTGTGGGGAGTGAGCGGCGCGTGGCTGAAGCCGCAGTTGCCCAGGATTTCGGTGGTCACGCCCAGCCGGACGGTGCTGTCGCAGGCGCGGTTGGCGAGGATGCTCCAGTCGCTATGCGTGTGGCAGTCAATGAGGCCGGGGGCGATGACCTGCCCCGGCACGTCAATGATGCGCCGGGCGGTAGCGCCGGGCAGGTTGCCCACGGCGACGATACGGTCATCCTGGATAGCAACGTCACCGGGCACCCAGGGCGCACCGCTGCCATCCACCACCCGGCCACCGCGCAACAGCACGTCGAGCATCATGCGTTCTCCCTTGTGATCTTATGGTCCGGGAGGCGCCGGTAGGCAGCCCCAAAGCTCGGCTGCGTGTAGGAACGCACGCCTACAATGCTTCCGGGTCCAGCGGCTGCGTCCGTCCCACGCGGTGCGCCGCCAAGGCCTCGTCGGCCAACTGCTCCAACTCCACTTTAGCCATCATGCAACCTCCCGCTACCAGTGCTTCAGGATGTAGTCAGCAATTTCCACCGCAAGTCCTGCCCCTTTGGGGTTGCTCGCTGCGAAGTACAGATCGAACAGAGGAGAGTCATTGGAATTCTTCAGCATCCGCCTCGTAGGTGCGACTTTTTCAAACACGGACTCAAGACGTCTCCTATAGGCATCGGCGATTCCTGCGCTGCCGCCATGTCGTTCTTGGCCCGGCTCGTCACCAAAGAGCGGTAGTTGAGGGGATGGGCCATATAGCGATTGCCAATGCTCCCGGCTCCCGAAGACGCGATCAAGATGCTTGGCGAGGGCCGGTGGCGGTTCGCTCTTGTTTGGCATCATGCGGGTAATCGCCATCAGAGGGAATAGAATCCAACAATCAATCTTCTTGGTCCGTGCGATTGCCGCTACCGTCTCCCAGGCAACCTCGGTGGCGAATGGATCGAGGAATACTACGGCCCGATCAAAGTCCCGCAGCTTGCCACAGAATCTGGGTAGTTCAGTGTTAGCATCGCCATTGACGACTTCGATGTTGCGATTAGGAAACTCACTGCGTAGCTCTCGGAGCGATACGCTGCGTTGGTGATCCTGCTCGATTAATAGGAACCGGTCAAAGGCTTTGTCTTGTATCTCCAGGGCAATTTGCGGTGATCCCCGGCGCAGAGACCTAAACTCCCCATAATCTTTGTCGTACTCTTGCCCTGGGCGCCAAGAACCCTCGCCGGCAAAGGCATCCACGTATATCAGGTTGAACGGCTGTTCCTTCAGGGCGGTCGTGTAGGCGTCCAGATACCTCCTGAGAATCTTAAGCTTGTCCTTGGTCCAACTGCCCCCAAATCGCGTGCTGCTCATAGGCCCCCTACGTTGCGGTCGGCAACTGGTGCCACGGCCGATTGTCAATGATCGCAGCGTCACCGCCGCGTTTGTTGCGAACTCCGCCAAGCTGCTTCAGAAAGAAGGCGACACCGGCTTGGACGGAGTGATTACGTAGGTCGCGTACCCAGTTCAGGTCCATCGGTCTTGCCCTTGGGCCACTCTCACCACCCACGATCACCCATTGCAGCACGCCGGACTCCAGCCAGGGCCGCAGGTCAACCGGTTCAAGCAGCGGCTCGACGGAGACGAAACGGATGGGCGCTGGCAAACGTGCTAACACGCTCAACCGCGGCGCGTATTTCTGGTTTTCCACGGATGTCCCGATCCAGATGTTGGGTGGCCAGCCTCGCGGGAAGTGCTGCTTGTACCGCTCCCACCAACCAACGGCTCTTCCAGGTCGCTTGGTCAGTATTTGGAAAACGTGACCGCGCTTTTGTGCGGCCTCATCCATGACCGAGAACATTTGATAGATGAAGTCGAACGGAACACGCGGATGAAATACATCCGACATGCTGTTGACGAAGACGCGCCGCGGCCTCTTCCACGACAGCGGTGTACGCAGACGTTCCGGGAGGAGCCGAATTTCGTTTGGTGCCGCCTCATACCCCGGAACTGCCATCGCCTTGAGGCGTGGATAGAGGGCGAACATGTAGCAGTGATCGCAGCCGGGGGATACACGGGTACAACCGGTGACCGGATTCCAGGTCTCGTCCGTCCACTCAATCGCCGAAGGCATCCTGTCCCATCCTCATGCAGTTGTGTAGTAGTCTCACCGTGCTGACGAATGTATTCTACCGAACATATGTTCCCATTTCCACTCGGCGACAATTACAACCCCATGCCTCGAATCCTGTCCATCCTGTCCACAAAACGGGCAGTAAGATGGCGGTCCTATCCAGACTCCGATAGCTGGATGTCCGACCCCAGGACCTCCACTCCGTCTACGCCCTTCACCTTGATGAAGTGTTCCATGGACCTCTTCAAGCGTTCCTGTTCGTCGGATGGCCCGATCGTGATTGACTTTATTGGGAGGCTCGAATGGAAACCTTCTACATATGGTCTGAGGAACCGTGTGCCCGGTAGATAGCAGATGGCATCGGGATTGGCTCGTCCACCCATGTAGACGATCCTCCATTCCTGTTCGTGTTCGAAGATAGGGTTCTTTAGGAAGACCGCGGCATTGATAAGAGTGATCAGAGCCTGTAGCCGAAACTCCGGCAAGTCTTTGAATTGCAGATGTCGGTGTAGTTGTTCACACAATTCCTTGGCGAGCCTCTCTTGTTTGTGAGTGCTATAGATAACCGACCCTATTGTTCCTTCAGATGGCGGGCCATTAAAGCAAAGTTTATCGAGTCCGGGTCCAAATGTGATACAACAGCCATTTCTTCCCGAATACATCTCCCATTGAGTTAAGCTGTCCTTCGCTAGCGAAAGGCAGAAAATGAACGGCTGCGCTTTACCATAAAGCAGCTGGTAGTCGGCCTTTCTGATAAGACTCTGAATAGGGCCGGAATTCATCTGTTTGGCGGTATCGAGCATCTTGTCGAGACCATAATTAAGCTCGGTTGGATCATTGCAGAATGAGGCGTGGAAAAGCCGGAGGCTTTTCCCATCGATTATCTTCATGGCGGCGTCTGGGTTTGTGTAATGGTGAAATTCGCACGGTCTCTCTTGTTCACGATACTTGTCAATAATGCTATTCCGTTCCGTCTCAAACGCGGTGGGGTTGAATTCTTGGTTCATTAAGTCTGAACTCCTGAAGAGTCAAATGGCCTACACCGCCACCACCGCCTCCGTGTCCCCGGCATCCAGCGCGTGCATATACGCCAGGATCATCTCACGGGTGCGGTAGATGCCGAATTGGGCCTCGTCTTGCCGGCGGACGATGGGGAACGTGCTGAGGATATAGTCGGTGTCCTCGCGGGAGAGGCCGTAGAGGTGAAAGTAGAGGGCGTCGAGGCGGGCGCGTAGGTGGCGGCGCGCCTCCTCGTCCCAGCGGAACGGCGGGCCGGTGTAGCCAAGGTCGCGGGCGAACGGCGCCAGGTCGTGCGCGGTGTAGGTGAGGCGCAGCACGTGGTCGCGGACCAGCTCGCGGGCGGTGGTGCTCCCGAATGGCCGGTCGTAGTCGGCGGGCGCGATGACGGGCAACTGTTCGATGGTGTACCACGTGAGGTGGGTTGCTTGAACCTTCTGACGAGTAACGTAATCGAAGCCGAAGCTGTTGAAATTAGCAAGAAGACAGACTGCGCTCTCAACATCGAAGCGATCTTCGGCTGGAAGAAGAACTGGCAAAGTATGTCCGCATCCAACTTGAGGAACTACGGCAGCAATCATAGTGCGAACATTGGTTGACGCTGTGATGTCTTTGAAAGCCAAGAACCAGTCGAATCTCTTTATAACCGCACTTTCCTGCCGGCTAACCCAATAGCGAGGACGCGGTGAGAAGACCGGGTCACGGTGTTCTCCGTCAAGAGTCCTGTCCGGCTGTCCCGGTCGAAACAGGTTGCCTTCCCGGTTGGTGATGCTCGCTGCCCGATGATCGAATGCCTGGACCATCTTGCCCTCGTACAGGGGCAGATATAGCTCCTCACCCCGCTTCCATCGGTTGCCTTCTACAGGGTAGAAGCCTTTGACCTCCAACTGCGCCGAGGTGCGGAAGAGGTGCGAGTCGTTAGCCATGTGGAACATGGTGTGGTAGCGGACCGGCCAGGCGCGGCGCTCTTTGCCTTGTGAGCGATCCACCAGCACCGGATGGCGCTCGTAGATGCGGCGGGTGATGTCGGCATCCCGGCGAGTGCGGAAGACGGGCGCGGTGCCGGTGTTCGGATTGACGCGGGCGAAGTCCGCCGGCGCCAGCGGGAAACAGCGGTCTTTGTCATTGATGGTGGCGGTATCGTGCAGGAAGAAGGCGCAGTCGGTCTTGTCGAACCGTCGCGCCTCGCCGCCGAATACGAGGGCTACGAACTTGAAGCGCCCGTCCACATCGGGAAAGAACGGCGGCAGCCCGGTTCCGAGGCGGCGGTTCTCGAAGTCGAACAGGCCGGACACGCGGCCCTTGGTCGAGACGGTCTGGAAGAAGCGGGCGGCGGTCTTGTCGGCATAGATGCCGGAGGGCGTGAGCAGGCCTACTAGCCCATCGGGCTTGATGATGCTCATGGCGCGCTCGACGAACAGCGAGTAGAGGTTGATGTCGCCGCCGCCCAGCAAGGGGTAGTGCCCGGACCCGCGCACCAGCTTGCCGAGCGTATCCGCCCGCTCCTTGGCGGCGTCGAACGCGGCGGCGAGGGGCGCGTCCTCGTCTCGCAGCCGCGCGATGCCTCTTTTCCGCGCGGCGGCGGTTGGGGCCTGGGCGAGGGCCGGCGAGCGGGTCGCAAACCACTCCACCTCCTGGAGCTTGATGCGGTCCCAGGGCGGGTTGCCGATCACGGCGTCGAAGCCGCCTTGCGGCCGAGCGTCCTGCCACCGTTGCCAGACCCCCGGGAACGCCACCTCCCAGTGCAGGAAGTGCTCGCGTTCAGCGGTGGACTTGGCGTTGCGCCATAGCTCCGCGAACGCCGGGCCCCCTATGGCCCCCCCGCCGGGCGGGGGGACGGTATTCCCCTCCCCTGGGGCTTGCTCCGGGGGAGGGTCAGGGTGGGGGCTAGCACCGGCTGGCCCGCGGGCGAGGAGCGTGTAGGCGTCGGTGGTGGTGCCCAGCGCCTCGCCCAGCGGCGCCTGGAATATAGCCTGGTCCCGCTTCTTCATTCCGGCGGTCTGCCAGGAGAGACTGGTCAAGAAATCGAGCAGGCCGCATAGGTCCTTGGTCGTGTCCTCGACGCCGTGGTACAAGCTGGCCGATTCCTGCACTTCGGCAATGTCGGCGTCGGACAGCGCCTCGATCTCCTGCATTGTCTTGGTGGCGGATTCGGCACCGGCGATGGCCGAGCCGGCGAACACGCCGCCAAGACGATTCAGCTCGCCGATGGCTTCCCACACCGTCAGGCCGAGCAGGGAGTCGCCGCAGCGCAGGTGGTGGTCCAGGAAGGACAGCGGGGCGCCGACGGTGAAGCTGTGCAGCCACAGCGATACTTTGGCCAGCTCGACGGCCAGGGGGTTCTTGTCTACGCCGTAGATGCAGCGTTTGAGCACCATGCGCCGGATGATGGCCTGGTCGGTAAGCAAGGACTTGTCCAGGACCCACGCGGACTCCTCGGCGCGGCGGATGATGTCCCGGCGGATCGCCGCCACGCGCTCGACCAGCGGCGAGACATAGGGGTCGGGCAGCCACGCCGGGACCGCCGGGACGTACTCGGCGAGGTCGGCGATGGTGTCCGAGAGGTAGTCCACGGCGGTGACGAGGAAGTGGCCGCTGCCCATGGCCGGGTCGAGTAGCTTCAGATCGAGCACCGCCGCGGCCGGGTCCAGCTTCCGTAGCTCGGCAAGTCGCTCGGCGTGGGGCCGGCGGTCGCTCTGTAGCGCGGCCGCCGTGGCCTCGAACTGCGCCAGGCGCTCCGCCACCAGTGGTTGCAAGGTCCGCTCCACGATCAGGTCAACCAGCTCCTGGGGCGTGTAGAAGCTGCCGCTGTCCTTGCGGGCGTAGGGATTGGGCCGGATGGTGATGCGACCGTCGTCGTTGCGGAACGGCTCGCGTTCCAAGAGGCGCTCGTAGATCGAGCCGAGCTGCTGGACGGACATGTCGCGGTAGTTGATGAACCGGCGATGGCCGTCCGTCTCGGTGTGGCTCAGGTCGTAGATGATCGGGGCCAGCTGCGCGTCGGGAAGACGGACAGTCTCCAGCAGTGGCGCGGTGTCCGTGGCGAACAGACCACCGTTGTACGGCGGCAAGCCGATGTCCGGGTCGCCCTCGTCAATCAAGCGCCACAGGTTGAGCAACTTGTCGTAGTAGCTGGTGGCTCTGTTCGAGAAGACGGCGCCTTGCTGCATCCGGCGGGCAATGTGCTCGCGGACCGGTTGCCGCAAGCCGTAGTCTGCGTAACGCGCGTCGTTGACGGGAAGCAGGCCCCGGTCCTCGGCGTAGAGTACGAAGAGCAGGCGGTAGAGGCAGATCAGGGCCGCCTGGCGCACGGCCTCCAGTTCTGCTCCCGCATGCGTCGCGGCGGCCAACGCCGCGACCAGGTCGGGGAAGACATGATCGAAGACCACGCCGGACAGGTCCTGGGCAACCCGCTCCTCGTAGCGTCGCCCCTCGGCCAGGGCATCCTCCAGGAACGTGGTGGTCGCTCCCGCTTGGCGCGTGAACGACTCGCGCCGGAATAGGAGGTAAAAGAGGCGGAGCGCATCGTCGTCGCCGGACCGGAGGATTTTAGCCAGGTCGGCTTCGTAGTAGCCGGTGGCACGCGGCCGGGCGCGGTAGTCGTAGAGCCGCCACACGCCACCATTGGTCAAGATGCCCCAGCGAATTGCACTATCAGAAGCGATATCGGCCGTCGCAAGGTACCGCAGAATCTGACCGTGAGGGGTTCTGGCTTGGCCTCCAGCGTCCTCGTCGCGGGCGTCCAGAGCCAGACCGAAGCGTTTACTCTCCTCGACTATCGCAGCATCTTGGTACCGATCTTCAGCGCGGGACCTTCCGGCGGCGCGCTCCTTGGCTGCGGCGGCGGTGAAGAGGAGGTAATCGGGGATATCCTCGTTGCGGTTGGCGCCTTGCTGCGGGAGATAGTCGGCCCACCCCAGAGCCTCTAGGATAGGCCGGATCAGTTCTTGCTCCGTCACGGCCTCGTTGGGTGGCTGCCGCCTGTCGGTAAAGGGCGCATACGCCGGGGCAATTTCGCTGCGGAAAGCGGCCACCGCTGCGGCTGCCGACTGCCACTCCGGGGTGGCCTCGATGCCGGCGGTCAGGAAGTAGTGGGTGAAGAGCTGGCCGGGCATGGCACGTCCTACGCGCGGGCGGCGGCACTGTCGAAGGACAAGATACGTTCGGCAACGGTACACCAAAGGCGCGTTCGGCGGCAGCAGTTGGTCCGCGCTGCCGCCCGGTGGCGCAACCCGCATTGCCCTAGGCGCAGGAGGCCGCTACCATCAGGGCAGACAGCACCGGCGGCGTTACGTCGCGAAGGAGTAGCAGATGCGTATTGCGATCAACGGATTCGGCCGCATCGGTCGGCAGGCTTTCAAGGCGCTGGGCGAGCGGCACCCCGACCTGGACATCGTCGCAATCAACGATCTCTTCGATAGCGCCACCAACGCCCATCTCCTCAAATACGACAGCAACTACGGAATGTTCGACGGGACGATTGAAGCGACCGATGCGGGCCTGGTCGTGAACGGGCGGGAGATACAGGTCTTCTCGGAGCGCGAGTGGACCGACCTGCCATGGGGTGAGCTTGGTATTGATCTGGTCATCGAGGCGACCGGGGTGGGTACGGCGCGGGCGATGGCGAAAAAGCACCTGACGGCCGGCGCCGGGCAGGTGCTCATCTCCGCCCCGGCGACAGACGAGGACATTACGGTGGTGCTCGGTGTGAATGACGAGCAGTACGACCCTGAGCAGCACCGCATCGTCTCGAATGCGTCCTGCACGACGAATGGGCTGGCGCCGGTCGTGAAGGTGCTCTGGGACAGCTTCGGGATCAGCAAAGGCGTGATGACCACCATCCACGCCTACACCAACTCCCAACAGGTGCTCGACGTGGCGGGGCCGAAAGGCGCGGCCGACCGCGAGCTACGCGCCGGCGCTATGAACATCATCCCGACGAGCACCGGCGCCGCTCGTGCCGTGGCCCTCGTCCTCCCCGAGGTCAAGGGTATCGTGGACGGCTTGGCCTACCGGGTGCCGACGCCGACCGTGAGCATCGTCGAGTTCATCGCTGCTGTGCGCCGGACGACGGCGGTGGATGAAGTCAACGCAGCCCTGCGCGCTGCTGCCGCCGGCCGGATGGAGGGTGTGCTCGATGTCACCGACGCGCCGCTCGTTTCGATGGACCTCAAGGGCAACACGCACTCGTCCATCGTGGATTCGCAGTTGACGATGGTGATGGGCGGCGATCTCGTCAAGGTCGCGGCCTGGTACGACAACGAGTGGGGTTACGCTTGCCGGGTGGCCGATGTCACGAATCTGATCGCCACCCGCATCCCGGCGGCCGCAGCCGCCAGCTAACGGCGCAGCGAGGCGCGGTGAACAAGCAAACCATCCGCGACGTCGCCGTAGCCCGGAAGCGGGTGCTCGTGCGCGTGGACTTCAATGTGCCACTCGACGGCACCCGGATCACGGACGACACGCGCATTCGAGCCGCGCTACCGACCATCAACGCCCTCCGCGCCGCCGGTGCGCGCGTCGTGCTGCTGTCCCATCTCGGCCGGCCCGAGGGCACCGTCGTCGCGGCGCTGCGTTTGGCCCCCGTCGCGGCCCGCCTGAGCGCGTTGCTGGGCACTGCGGTAGCCACCGGCGCCGCGTGCATCGGGCCGGCGGCCGCGGCCGTCGTCGCCGGCTTACGGCCGGGCGAGGTGGCGCTCCTCGAAAACGTGCGCTTCCATCCCGAAGAAGAGCGCAACGATCCGGCCTTTGCCCGTGCGCTCGCCCAGCTGGGTGACATCTACGTCAACGATGCCTTTGGCGCGGCCCATCGCGCCCATGCCTCGACGGAGGGTATCGCCCATGTGCTCCCAGCCGTCGCCGGCCTCCTGCTGGAGCACGAGCTGCGGGTGCTGGGCGATGCCCTAGAGCAGCCTGAGCGGCCGTTCGCGGCCATCATCGGCGGCACCAAGGTCTCGGACAAAATCGCGGTCATTGACCACCTGCTGACGCGCGTGGACGAGCTGCTGATCGGTGGTGGCATTGCCAACACGTTTCTCCGCGCCCAAGGCTACGAAATCGGTCGCTCCCGGCACGAGCCGAACAAGGTCGCACTCGCTGCCAAGCTGCTGCAGCGGGCCGGACAAGGCGACTGCGAGCTGCTGCTGCCGACCGATGTCGTGGTGGCGCCCGAAGCAGCGGCCGATGCTCCCCATCAGGTCGTTGCAGTGGACCAAGCGCCGGCCAACGGCATGATCCTGGACATCGGCCCGCAGACAATCCACCACTACGCGCAAGCCGTGGAGTCGGCACGCACCGTCATCTGGAACGGGCCGCTGGGGCTCTTCGAGCTCAAGCCGTTCTCCGCCGGCACCCGTGCGCTGGCCGCCGCCGTCGGCCACTGCCCCGGCACGACGATTGTGGGCGGTGGGGACTCCATTGCGGCCATCGAGCAGGCCGGTCTGAGCGACCGGATCACCCACGTCTCGACCGGCGGGGGCGCCTCGCTGGAGTTCTTGAGCGGGCGCACCCTACCCGGCGTCGCGGCCCTCGCCGAACGGTAGCCCTCAGCAGAGAGCCGCGCAAAGAGAACAATGGCCTTCGACCTGTATCGTGAGGTGGCGCTGGCTTACGACTTGCCAGCAGAGGGATTGCGCCGCGGCGATGTGGCGACGGTGGTAGAACGTCTTCCGACAGCAGCAGGTGAAGACGGCTACCTACTAGAGGAGGTCTTCAATGCCGTTGGCGAGACCGTAAAGGTAATCATGGTTCCGGCCTCGGCCCTTGAGCCGCTGACGGCCGATAAGGTGTGGTCGGTGCGACCGCTGACGAGCGCTGTTCGCTGACGGCCGTGAGGAGGTCACTGATGCAAGTGACGATACCGGATGAATTGCGGCGGTTTCCGGATGACGGCGATCAGACGACGGATGCCGTCCTGACCTACTATGCTGTGCTCGGCCTCTACCAGGCCGGGCGCATTTCCGGTGGTAAGGCGGCCGAGATACTGGGTCTGCCGAAGTGGGACTTTCTGGAGCAGACGGCCGCAGCCGGAATCCCGTACATCCGGTACGCACCCGGCGAGCTGGCTCGCGAGCTCGAATCACAGTGAGGTCGCGAGGCGCTGTTGACATTTCCCGGTCATTCCCGCTTCCGCCGGAATGACGCAAGGGGGTTGACGGCCCTGCCTTCTATCGCAAGTGTCAACACAATCTAGCACGGTCCAGGGGTGCAGCCGAATGGCCGGGACGCTAGAATCTTGACTGGCTGGTTCTTACCGATGGAGCAGTGACAGCCGTGTAGGGGCTGAGGAATGCCTGCCAATCTGACGCCGATCTACTACGAGGCCGAGGAAGAGTACCGCCAGGCCGGCACCATCGAAGAGAAGCTGAAGGCACTGCGCCGGATGCTGGCGGTCATGCCCAAGCACAAGGGCACCGATCATCTGCGGGCCGACCTCCGCACGCGGATGGCCAAGCTCCGGGACCAGGCCGAGACGCAATCCCGCTCCGGGAGCCGCTGGAACCCCTACACGGTCCGCAAGGAGGGTGCGGGGCAGGTCGCGCTCGTCGGGCTGGCCAACGCCGGCAAATCGCACCTCATGGCTGCGTTGACCGGGGCAAAGCCGCGCATCGCCGACTATCCGTACACCACGCTGGAACCCCAGCCGGCGATGCTCCTATACGAGAATGTCCACATCCAGCTGGTGGACCTCCCGCCCATTGATATGCAGCACACCAACGGCTGGATACGGTCGCTGGTGCGGCAGGCGGACGTGCTCCTCGTCATCCTCGATCTTACGTCCGACCCGGTAGAGTCGCTTGAGCTGGTGCTGGAGGAGTTGACAACCATCGGCCTAGAGCCGGTCGTGCGGCTGTCAGCCAGCACTGACGGTGAGTTAGCGCAGTCAGCCGAGCCAAAGCGGACGCGCGTCGTCGCTACGCACCTGGACCTCCCCGGCGCTGAGGAGGCCGGCGCCTCCTTGCAGGCGCAGTATGGTCAGCGGTTCCCCACGCTGGCGGTCAGCGCGACTACCGGCGATGGGCTGGACGCGCTGGGCCGCTGGCTCTTCGCGGCCCTGGACATGGTGCGCGTCTACACGCAGGCTCGGAGCCAGAAACCCGATTACGGTCGGCCGGTGGTGCTCCGCCGGGGCGCCACGCTCGAAACGCTGGCCGCAGCCTTGCACATCGAGTGGATGGGCACGGTGAAGTACGCGCAAGTCTGGGGCAACGGCAAGTTCGACGGCCAGCACGTCAGCCGGACCTACGTGCTCGAAGACGGCGACACCATTGAGCTACGCATGTAGCCCGGCTCCCAGCCACTACCCTTGTCAGGGGACCATAGAGGGGCTAGGTTGGCCTGAGCCTTCTGCACCACCTGCCGGTACGTTGCGGGTGTCCTTATTTCTGTGGAAATGCTGCACCAGCAACAACCCAATGGTCGTGATGGACACTATGACTATCCCTCCGTGGATGAAACGGAGCGCACCCGGAGGGAATGTATCCCATAAGGACCACACGGCGATGGTGAATCCGGTAAGCCCCAGCACTAAGTACGTGACAAGGACGGCGATACGCTGCTTGCTGGTTCTTACCTGAGCCATAAAGACGGCTATGATGGCATACACAAAAACACAGATAGCTGCGGTCCAGCCGGCTCTGATGAAATGCACCCCGATTTCTGCGCCAGAGAGGTGCCCGGCTGCCCACCATAGCGCATCCAGAATCTCCACGGCGATGATAGCCGTCAGGACATACATCACCCGGCGCACCACGTGGTAGATTCGATCCGGCCCGATCACCACAAGAGACAAGTATCCGGCATACGTTCCGCACAACCCGATGCCGATCAGCGAGAACATTGCCCTCCGAAGCTCGTTGGGGCCGCCCGCGAAATCGGTCCAGACTTGCCAGATCATGATGAGTAGCCCCACGCTGAGCAGGGCCGCCCATATCACCGGAAGGTAGGCCAGGGCCGGCCAAAGCGCCCCGTCTCGGCCTTGATAGCTGTGGACGAGGTAGGAGTTGGCGGCAACACTCAACATTATCCCAACAATGATGAGCATGCTGAACAACAAGTCCGGAAGGTTTATGAAAGCGAGAGCAAAGCGGAGCGAGAGGAGGCCGATGATGGTCCACGTCAGGACGCCTACCGCAGCGGACCAAATCAATATCGGGGCCACAATTTCCAGGAAACCACCGGATGTATCTATTTTCAGGAAGCGCCGGTATTTGCTCCTATCCTCACCTGTCGCCTCAGGAGCGTCATCCGGGCGCGGCCGGCTCTCGCCTGCGCTTGCCGTAACCAGAGCAGCATCCTCTGGGACAGGGGCGCCGCATCGCATGCAGAACTTGGCATCTTCAGCCAGCTGGGTGCCACAGTTCGAGCAGTGTCTGTTCATTCGACTGCCTTCCTTCCCGCTGGCTGGCTGGGATTGCTGGTCCTCCCGGCAAGAAGCGCTTACTGGCCGTAGAGTACCTGAGTGAACGCTGCCGGACAAGGTATGCTGTGTCCGAGTCTGTGCGCGGTCGTCCGCGCATGACAGGTATGGTCAGCCCGGTAGATGCCCGCGACACACATCCCGGTGACTAGGCTTGACGTCACAGAGCCGAGGTGTTGCCGGCGAAGGGGGTATTGATCTTGCTTCGCTATGTGCTAGTCTTCGCGCTTGCTTCTGTCATCGTCGTCGGAATAATCTTCGGGGTGGCGATATTCTACGACGATACCGCGCCCGCGCCACGCTCCGCCGAGGCGCCAACGTCGGTGCCCATCCCCACTGCCACTTCAGCGGCTGTGTCGCGCCCAACTGCCACCCTAATGACGGTGCCACAGCCCACGACCATGCCCAAACCAACGGCCACATCTCATCCAACGGGCGAGCCAGTGCCCACCCAAACGTCGGTGCCCCGACTGACGGCCACCTCACGCCCCGATCCGACGACCACGCCCAACCTCACGGCGACGGCTACTGTGGCGGTAGACCGGGCCGCGCTGGTCACGCTCTACAATGCCACGGACGGCGCAAACTGGCGTCGAAAAAGGAATTGGTTGAGCGACGCGCCGATCCGTACATGGCACGGTGTCACCACTGACGGCAGCGGTCGTGTCGTTAAGTTGGATCTCAACGACAACGAGTTGAATGGAGCGATCCCGGCGGAGTTGGGCAACCTCACCAACCTGCGAGTGCTGCAACTCACGCGGAACGAGTTGAGTGGGGCAATCCCAGCCGCACTAGGCGATCTCACTAACCTGCGATGGCTGGACCTCTCCGGCAACCAGTTGAGTGGGGATATTCCGGCGGAGTTGGGTCGGCTCACCAGCCTGGAAGAGCTTGAGCTACAGGGTAACCAATTGAGCGGAACGATCCCGGCGGAACTGGGCCAACTCACCAAGCTGACACGGCTGTACCTCTCCGAGAACCAGTTGAGTGGGTGTATTCCGGCGGCGCTGCGGTCCGTCGGCAGGAATGACTTGCGCCGTCTAGGCCTGCCGTACTGCAGCACCATATCGCCATCCGCTGCACAACGTCGAACAACCTCGCGGGAGCCAGCCACGCCACAGCCCCCCGCGGCCACACCTTATCCAACGACCGAACCGGTACCCACGCCCGTGTCCAAGGCCACGCCCTATCCCGCTGGCGACCCTGAAGTCTACAGCGCGATTTGGCGGGGCAGCAGTGCAAGGTTGCAGGCGCTTGTCAATGAAGGCAGGGATGTCAACGCCAGCAATGACCAAGGCGATCCGTTCCTGTACACCGCGATATGGCGGGCCTCTCCTGGGAAAATTCTCGTGGCCGCCGCGACGTTGACGCGCGGGACCTAACGATGGCTGTATACGGCGATTTGGCGGGACAAGTAGAGGCGCGAAGATTCTCGTGGCCGCCGGTGCGGACGTGAACGCGCGGGACCATGATAACGATCCGCTCCTGTATACGGCGATTTGGCGGGACAAGACAGAGGCGCTGAAGATTCTCGTGGCCGCTGGCGCGGACGTGAATGCAAGACGGGCCAATGGCGAGTCGCTCCTGTCCACGGCACGTTGGAGAGGCACCGATGAAATTGTGCGGATTCTCCTAGGTGCCGGGGCTAAAGAATAGTTGCGGACTTTCATTAGAGTCGCACGTTGGCGATACGGTGCAGATTAATGGGGTTGTCCACCGGGCCAACCGGGCCGTAGGCTCCGTCGGACGGGCATGGCAGCCTAGACTGGCTGTGGCTGCTCTCCGGCGAGCGATTCCATAGTCAGGCCTCCTGGCCTCGATCCGGGCGCGTTATCTGAAGGAAGGATAAGCCGGTGGATTCTTGGGCTGCCCCGGCAATATCCGATCGAGACTGTGGCCCGGGTACTGCTCCCGTCCGGTGTGTCACCTGCCCCTTGTGCAACCTGCACAAACGACGGTGAGCCGGTTCGGATACATCACACGTCGTCCGGCAACGGCCGCTCGCGTATTCTCTGATCCAGAAGTGCTGCTCGCCAGTTCTTGCCGAGAGAAGCAGCAATCCTAGCCAACCGGAGGAGAAGGGATGCCACCAGAAGCCATCATCGGAGTAGCAGTGTTCGCCGGACTCTTCACCCTCTGGACCATCGCACCGAGCCTTATTCGCAGACGCAGCAAGTAGCCGGCGCAGCCCCGACCCACCTCAGAGCTTCAATGCCGCGGGTTCGCGTCAACCCACAACCTCAGTAGCGCTCTCGCCCTATCCGCATATGTCCCTATCGCTCGTAGTCCCTGGCTATTCCTTGCCGCTCGCGCTGGGACTTGGACAAAGGAGGAGGACGGATGAACGACCGCAGGAACTATCGGCAGGATCGGGCTAGGAGCCGCCCGGCAACGAGACGCTGGTCGCGGGCCGGCCTGCTTCTGGGCACGCTCGGACTCGCCTTGGCTCCGACTGCTGTGCTGGCGGCCGGCGATCCTACGGGCGGTGATCCCGGCAGCCAGGATGCGCTACGCGCGGCGAACTTCTCGTGGGTACTCGTGGCCGCTTTCCTCGTGTTCTTCATGCAGGCCGGTTTCGCCTTCCTGGGCGCCGGCTTTATTCGCGCCAAGAACACGGTCAACTACCTCACCAAGAGCTTCCTCGACTTCTGCATGGCCTCGCTCTCGTATTGGGCGTTCGGCTTTGCCCTGATGTGGGGTGGCTCCAAGGCGGCCTCCGGTCTCGATGACGGGAACGCGATCATCGGCTACTCCGGGTTCTTCCTGACCGGCGACGCCTACGACGTGGATACGATCCTGAGCTGGTTCTTCCAGATGGTCTTTGCCGCGACGGCCGCAACCATCGTCGCCGGCGCCGTAGCCGAGCGCACCAAGGTCAACGCCTACCTCGCCTATAGCTTCATTGTCGGCGCGCTCATCTACCCGATCTACGGCCACTGGGTCTGGGGCGGCGGCTGGCTCGGCAGCTTAGAGCTAGGGGCCGGCGTGAAGGACTTTGCCGGTAGCGGCGTCGTTCATGCCGTCGGTGGACTGGTCGGACTAGCTGGTGCCTGGATGGTCGGGCCGCGGATTGGCAAGTTCAATGCGGACGGCACCCCCAACCGCATCCGCGGCCACAACATGATGTACGTCTTGATGGGCACGTTCATCCTGTTCTTCGGCTGGTTCGGGTTCAACCCCGGCAGCACGCTCGCCGCCGGTGATCTGCGGATCGCCGTGATCGCCACGAATACCTTCCTGGCCGGCGCTACCGGCGCCGTCGTGGCCATGTACATCACGATGGTACGCAGCGGTGGCAAGGTGGACCTGGAGATGTCCTGCAATGGCGCCCTGGCCGGGCTGGTCGGCATCACGGCGCCGTGCGCCTACGTCGCGCCGTGGGCCGCGGTAGTGATCGGCGCGATTGCGGCCGTGGTGCTCATCCTGAGCTTGTCGTTCGTCGAGCGCGTGCTCAAGGTGGACGATCCGGTCGGCGCCGTCTCCGTCCACGGTGCCAACGGGCTGTGGGGGCTGCTGGCGGTCGGTATCTTCGCCGACGGCACCTACGGTGACGTGAAGGGCTTGATCGTCGGCGACGTGGGGCAGTTGCTCGCCCAGCTCGTGGATGTCGGCGTGGTGCTCGTCTGGGGCTTAGGCACCGGCTTTATCCTGTTCGGTATTCTCAAGGCCACGATGGGGCTGCGGGCCTCGGAGGCAGAGGAGCTTGCGGGCCTCGACGTACCGGAGCATGGGGCCGAGGCCTATCCCGCCGACACGACGGCGACGACGGCCTGACCTGAGAAATCGCAGCGCCCCGACCGCCGTTCTTCAGCGGCCGGCTGTTCTGGGAGCAGCCGGGCGCTCGGCTTAACGGAGCGCCCACCGCCCGGGCAAGACTACGGAAAACCCAACAGCATCGCCTCGCCCGGTTGACAGAATGTCCTGCGATAGGCTGCTTTTGGCACCAACATTCCCCCTTGAGGAGAGTCTACCCCCAACCCCCTCTCTTCAGGGAAGAGGCTGCAGGTTGCCTTGATGACTCCCCTTCCCCGGAGGGAAGGGGCCGGGGGTTAGGTGGGATCAGGTACACGCCCCAGTTGAATAACCTACCCTTGTGAGGAGAGATACGGTCAGAAGGAGGAGCCTGAGCGAGCGTAGATCGACAGTGGTCGTCCGGTAGACAAGCATCCGACGGTGTAGACAGAACCCTCGTAAGCAACTTCCATGAAGGAGGAGTCAGATGGCAGGTGTAATCCGCAGAAAGTATCTCGGTGGTGCTGCAGCTATGTTGGGCGGTCTCTTGGCCGCCGCGTGCGGTGAGCCAACGGTGCGCTATGTCGGTCAGCCGCAGGCCGGGCCGGCCGGGCCGGCGGGTCCCCAGGGGGCAAAGGGTGCAACGGGCGCCCAGGGCGCGCAGGGCGCCGGTCCAGCTCCGCATCGGAATGGGCTCCCGCTTCCACTGGGGGGAGGACGTTGGCAAGGAGATCACTACCCCGCTGCTGGAGGCCAATCCCTGGTTGAGCTTTGATCTCATTCCGAGCTACAACCTCAACAAGTTCCGGACCGAGGCGGCCGGCGGCGCGCCGCCCGATATCTACTCCAGCGGCAGCTACTGGGCACAGGAGGACTACGTGCTCGGCCTGACCATCCTGCTGGAGGACTACATCAAGACCAGCAAGGCCGTGGACAAGTCCGACGTCTGGGAATCCTTGCGCCTCGACGTGGAGTTCAAGGGCGCCATGACGGCCATGCTCTACGCGCCGGATACGCGCATCATGTACACGCACGATGACAACGCCCGCAAGGCCGGCATTGACCCGGATAGCCCCCCGAAGACGTGGTCGGAGCTGGAGAATAACGCCTTCAAGGCGTTCAAGAAGACGGGCGATACGATCGAGCACGTCGGCTGGTACCCCTTCTGGGGCAGTGGCGGACCGTACCTGTGGATGGTGCCGTACTGGCAGCTGGGTGGAGAGTTGCTGAACCAAGAGCAGACCGAGGCTGTCTTCAACAATGAGCAGGCTATCGAAGCGCTGACCTGGCTGAAGAAGATCGTGGATGGGCAGGGCGGCTTTGCGGCGCTCGATGAGTACCGGGCGAAGCGGCGGGGCTGGGAAATCCTCGTCCAAGGGGATGAGACCTACCTGCACGCCACGCTGTCGGAGCGCGGCGAGACGATCCGGCCGCCCGCCGATCCGAACTTGCAGTTCCACGTCAGCTCGTACCCACTGCCCGATACGGGCGGCGTAGTGGCGAACTACGGTGGCTGCCACTCGCTGCCAATTGCCAAGCTCAGTCAACATCCGGACGAAGCCTGGATGTTCATCGAGTGGGTAACGAACAACGACAACAATATCAAGTTCGCCAACCGCTTTGACCGCGTGCCGGTCCGTATCAGCAGCACGAACTCCGATGCTTACATCCAAGGCGACGCGGCCAAGAAGCTCCAGGCGCAGGAGATGACCAAGCGCCGGTTCGTGATCGCTGCCCCCGGTGGGCGCGAGGCGCTGAAGCATCAGAACGTCAGCACACCAGTCATCAAGGGCGAGGCGTCCATCAAGGACGCACTCGACGAGGGTGTGCGCCTGACGAACGAGGTGCTGGCGAAGTTCCGGCGGCAGGCCGAAGAGCGCGGGCTGTAGGCCAGCGGCGCGCCTCACCCCCCGGCCCCCTCTCCACATGACGTGGAGAGGGGGGCTGGATCCCCGCTTTCGCGGGAATGACGCAGGACGCCGGGCAGCATTACCGCCTGCGGCCGGTGCCGGTGTAGAGTCCCGCGTGTGCGGGACTGACAGGTAGGCGTTGAAGGGGCGGGACGGTAAGGAGGATCCTGATGTCAGCGATACGCGGGCGGCGGCAGCCAGCGGGTTGTCGGTGGACATGGTTTCTCCGAGCAGTGCGCGTCCCGGCGGCTCCGGGCGCTGTTGCGGCTATTGTGCTCGTCGCGCTGCTCACGGCCGCCTGCGGCGCGGGTGACGGTCAGACCGATTCGGCGCCATCGTCTCCCGCCGTCGCCGCGGTCAGCGACCAAGCGCAGACCGCCGAGCCACAACCCAGTCAGGTATCGGAGTCGTTGCCCCCGGCAGGCTCCGTCAACCTGCCGTTCAGCGTGGCGCTGTCATTCGTAGGCACGCCGAGCTTGGGACAGCAGGTGCCGCTACAGATCTCGATGTATTCGACGGTAGGGCCGTCCATGGTGATGGTTGAGGTTGACGAGTTACCCCCCGGGGTCAGTCTGGTCCAAGGTGGCCGGCACTGGGAGGCCTGTCTCGAGGAAGAGGAGAGCAAAGCCTTCGAGCTACTGCTCGGCTTTCCGCAGGAGGGCACCTTCCGCCTCGGCGCGATGGTCGTCGCAGAGCTGGCCGGCGGCACTCGTTACGAGCAGCAGCACCAGTTGGACATCCAGGTGACGAAGGCCGGATCAACGGTCTCTCACCATCAACCGCAAACGCGCAGCTTGCCGGCCGCCGGATAACCTCATTGCCCACCAGTCTCCTGCCCCGCGACGTTCTGCAGTAGCCGCACCCGTATAGAGAGAGGCCTGATGACACTGACACCCGAGCAAACGTGGCTCTTCAGGATCAACGGCTACGTCAAGCTGCCGGGTACCTTGCCGGCGGAGTTAGTAGCCGACCTGAAGGCCGCCGTGCAGCACGATATTGACCATGCCGTCGAGCCGGTCGTACGCAACCATGCCGGCAAGATCGTCCGCATCTCGAACGTCCTCGGCCGTAGCCCACTCTTTCGAGACCTCGCCGCCCATCCTTTCATCCTCGATCCGCTGGAACGGCTCCTTGGCCCCAACATCGAGGTGCTGCGTAACCGCCACAACCACGCCACTATCCGGCTGGCCGAGCGCCGTGATCTGCCGCTGCACCGCGACGTATCGCAGTGGAGCCGTCCCATCGTCTCGGCCATCGTCTACCTCGAAGAATCGCGCTGCGAGAATGGCGCTACGCAAATCGTGCCCGGCACACACTTGCTGCCCTGGGTACCGAATGTCGCAGCGGCTGCACAGCAGATGGGCCTGCGCGATCAGGTTGTGCGGGTAGAGATGCCCGCCGGTGGTGTGCTCGCCACGCATAGCCTCCTGTTCCACACCGTTGGCCTCAACCGCACGACGGGGACCCGCACGAGCATTACCCTGGGCTACCACAGCGCCGACGAGCTGGCCGCCGGCGAGGATTCGCAGCGCCTGTTGGTCCGCGGCGAGCGCGTGTACGCCGGCCATAGCTACTAGGAGAGCGGTACGTCATGGCTGCGGCACAGCCCATCCCAGATGAGCGTTCCAGAGGGCAGTCTGACACATTCGCTTCAAGTGATCTGCCCGGCTATAATCGGGGTATGAGCATCATCTACTCTATGGATGAAGCCAAGACGCGGTTCCCGACAATCCTCCGACATGTGCGTGCGGGAAATATGGTCACTATTACCTGCGGCGGGAAAGCCGTGGCAGAAATCCGTCCAATCGAGCAGGACCTGCGGGAAAATCTGACCACCGAGGAGTGGTTCGATTATCTGCGACAACGCGGGATACTGAGCGGATCTGGAGCGAAATGGCAGCCGCCTGAGGGCGTGGAGCCTAGTCCGGGCGCACTCGAACGCTTCCTCGCCGAGCGAGGCTAGTGAGCGTGAGCCGTGCCTACGTTGACACGTCCGTGATAGCCGCCATTGTCCTTAATGAAGTGGGGAGTGATGACCACGCCAGGCGGGTTTTCCCAACTCCTCTCCTCGAACCTGCTCGAAGCCGAGGTGCGGGCAGCGCTTGCTAGGGAGAGACGACAATTCGAGGACAAGCTCATCTCCGGCATCGAGTGGGTCTTTCCGCACCGCTCCCTCGGCCCCGAGTTGGCTGTGGCGTTGGCAGCCGGTTATCTGCGCGGGGCCGACCTACGGCACATCGCTACTGCCCTCTACGCCGCCCCGGAGCCGGGCGAGATCGCATTCGTGACACTCGACAAACCACCAGCGAGCCGTCGCTAGGACCCTCCGATTCCAGACGTGAGCCAAAGGGGTTCATTGTGTCCGTATCCGGTCCCGTCCCAAGAAGGTCCCCGGCGGAGAGGATCGAGGGGATTGTGCCGATCATCCCCACGCCATTTGACCCGGACACCGAGGCGGTGGACTATGCCGCGCTCGGTCGGCTCGTCGAATTCGCGGCCGGCCGAGACTTTGCGGCGATCTGTCTGCCGGCGTATGCGAGCGAGTTCTACAAGCTGGACGAGAACGAGCGCTGCCGAGTCGTAGAGACGGCCATAGAGGCCGCTGCGGGGCGCGTGCCGGTCGTTGCCCAGTCCAACCACCCAGCCGCCCATGTCGCTGCGGACGTGGCCCGACGCAACGCCGACTGCGGCGCGGACCTGGTCTCGTTTGCCATTCCGCGGCAGTTTGCGCTCACCGACGACGATCTCTTCGACTACTGCGGCACGATCATGAGCGCCGTGTCGGTGCCGGTGCTGATTCAAGACTTCAATCCGGGTGGGCCAAGCATGAGTCCCGCGTTATGTGCGCGGCTGCACGAGGCACACCGGAACTTCCACTACGTGAAACTCGAAGAACCGTTGCTGGGGCACAAGATCGCCGCCATGCGGGAGGCGACTCAGGACCGGGTTGGCGTGCTGATCGGCTGGGGCGGCATGTACCTCATGGAGCTGCTGGCGGAAGGCATCTGTGGCCTCATGCCCGGACTGTCCAAGGCGGACCTCCAGGCGCGAATCTGGCGTCTCGCTCAGGCCGGCCAATTGGATCGAGCACAGGACATCTACGAGGTCATCTTGCCGCTCGTGGTCCTGAGCCTACAGAACCTCGAGTTGTCCCATCAGCTAGAGAAGCGCCTGCTGGTGGCTCGTGGTGTGCTCGACCATGCCACTGTCCGGCGCCCCTCCTATACGCCGAGACCGCAGGTGCTGCAGTACGCCGACCGGCTCAACCGGCGCGTGCTCGCGCTGCTGGATACGCTCGGCCTGCCTGCGGCCTAGCTGCGTCGGAGGGAGAGCGATGCCGATAACAACAGCCTCCGGCCAGCCGGACGCCCCGGCAGTCGAGGCCGCCGCGCCTGGGCGGCACGATTCTCTGCAAGCCGAGGTGGCGCCGGCCAAGGACGCTCTGCCGCTCGGTCGAGCTACGCCGTGGGTATGCCGGGAGAGTATCGCGCCGCATGTCTGGCCGGACGACGACCGGACGGCGCTGTGGATGGAGTCCAATGGCAGCGAGGGCTGCTATGGCGGCTGGGAGTTGCGCTTTCCGGTCGCTGCCCAACCAGGTGACGCGCTGCTGCTGGAGCTGGCGGCAGAGGCGACCCGGCTGGAGCGTGGGACCGATGAGCTAGTGGTCGAGGCCTTCTGGTACGACGCTACCGGCGCTGAAGTGAACTGGGACCCGGTGCTGCTGGATCGCGCCACTACGGACGGGGATGGTCGCTTGTCCGTGTGCTACGCCAAGGCGCTCCGGTATCCGGCCGGCGCCACACAACTCGGTGTCCACTGCGGCTTGCGGTGGTCGCCGCGTGGTCGTGTGCGTTGGCATAGCTGGCGCTTGCAACGAACGGCGCCGCGACCGCCGCGGACGCTGCGATTGGGTGTTGCCTCGGGCCATCCGGACAAATGGGTGAGTGCTGCGGCCAACATAGCCCACTACGTCGAGCAATGCCGCCGGGCCGGCGCAGCGGGTGTTGATCTCGTCTGCCTGCCGGAGACGATCCTGAGCTACGGCAGCCCCGGCCGCAGCCCCACGGCCGTCCACGCGCAGGCCGTCCCGGTGCCGGGGCCGTGGCTGGCGGCGTTCCGGGAGGTGGCCCGCGCGTACCGTATGGGTATCTGCTTCTCGGTACTCGAACGCGCCGGCGCTCGCGATGAGCTGGTCTACAACACGGCCGTACTCCTCGGCCGCGAGGGAGAGCTGATCGGCACCTACCGCAAGGTGCATCTGGCCCTCGTAGAGGCCCGTCGGGGCGTGGCGGCGGGCCACGAGTTTCCTGTCCATACGTTCGACGGCGTGACCGTGGGTATGGGCATCTGCATGGATTCGTCGGCCGCCGAGACCTGTCGGATCCTCGCCCAACGCGGTGCCGAGATCATGCTCATGCCGATCATGGGCGATTTTCGCGCCACTCGTTGGGTACACGGCGCCAGCGAGTTCGATACGGAGCGCTGGAAGCTGGTCCAGCGTGCCCATGCCTTCGACAACCACCTCTACGTCGTCGCCTGTCGCAACGCGAACTTCGGGAGCGCCATCACCGCGCCGTGGGGCGAGATCATCGCCTACAACGACGGGGATCGCGACCTCATCTGGGCAGACGTGTACCTGGATCAACTGCGCTCACATCCGCTGGGCGCCTCGATCCAGGCGGTGCTGTCGGCCATGCGGCGGCCCTACGTCTATGGCTCACTGGCCGACACCAGCCATCCCGTCGGCTCGCCCAACCAGCGCGGCCGCCAGGGCTGACGCACCTAACCCCCGGCCCCTTCCCTCCAGGGCAGGGGAGTCATGGCGGCGACTGGCCGCCGCTTCCCTCCGGGGAAAGCGGTCCGCACGGCGACCTCTAGCCCCTTCCCTGAAGGGAGGGGGTTGGGGGTAGGTCCGGCCCTCACCCCGGCCCGCTCCCAAGGGGACCTGGATTCCCGCTTGCGCGGGAATGACGATGCCTCCGCGCTCGTTCCACTGACCATTGACCACTAGACCATTGACCCTACCGCTGGCGACGGGCCGGTCGAAGCCATCGCGGTCGGGAGCGATCATGCCGCCGTGGTTCCAGACGGTCTGCTCGGTGGTCAGCAGCCGGTCCAATAACAGCTCGGCGTGCCGCTGGACCTCGTCCCGATAGGCCGAGTCGCCGGCCACGTTGACCAATTCCTGCGGGTCCCGCTCTAGGTCGTAGAACTCCACGGGTGTGTCGCGGCCGGAGTAGACGTACTTATAGCGCTCGGTACGCAGGCACTTGCTCCGCTGGCGGCGGTCGTTGCTCACGTACTCGCACAAGATGGCGTCTCTAGTCGGTGGCCGGGTGGTGGGTACGGGGGACTCCAGAATGGAGCGCAGGCTGATGCCCGGTAGCTCGCCCGGCTGCGGGAGGCCGGCGTAGTCGAGGATCGTCGGGGCGAGATCAATATGCTCCACTAGGCTGTCTACCAGGCGTGGGCCTGCGGGGCGCGGTCCTGCCCCGGGCGAGCTACCCGGCGGCACGACGATATAGGGCGCGCGGATGACCTGCTCGGTGAAGTTGCCCTTCCCCAGCAGACCGAAGTCACCCAGCATCTCGCCGTGGTCGGTGGTGAAGATGATGAGGGTGTTGTCCAGCAGCCCCCGGCGCGTGAGGGTGTCCATGATACGGCCCATCATGGTGTCAATAAAGGACACCATCCCCCAGTAGTAAGCAATGATCTTGCGGATCAGGTCCTCGCCGCCCTCCCGGTCGAAGCGGCTCCGCCGATCATTGCCGGGGACATTCCGTTGGTGGGCGCGGAGCAAGGGTGGGATCGGGATAGCATCCTGCTCATACATGCTGGCGTATGGCTCCGGCGGATCGAACGGTCCGTGCGGGCCGCAGAATCCGCACCAGACGAAGAAGGGACGCTCCGGGGTGCCGGTATCCGGCCGCTCCAGGTAGCGCCAGGTATTCTCCCCAATCCAGTAGTCCACGTATTCATCGGCGGCGAGCGTGTTCACAATGGCCGTGGATTGCTGGCGATATTCGGGCTGGCGACGTTGCTCGTAGAGCGCTTCATAGGCGCCAGGACGCTTGCGTTCGAGCCATTCCGCATAGACGGGGCCAAGCTGTGAGGGGCCGAACGGCGATCCCTCGGCGACCGTCCAGCGGGAGCCTTTCCCCATCGTCAGGGCCGTCTCGTCGAAGCCCTTGGGCGGCAGCATGTGGATTTTGCCGAAGGCCGCCGTCGCGTACCCGGCCCCCTGCAACCGTTCCATGAAGGTCGTCTCCCAAGGCGGGAGGCCCGGCGTGGTGCCGATGACCGACTCCATGTGCTCCATGCCGTGCTGATGCGCGTAGCGGCCGGTCTGCATGCAGGCACGGCTGGGCATGCACACCGGGTTCTGGATGTAGCCGTGCCGAAAGAGGGTGCCCTGCGCTGCCAGTTGATCCAAGTGCGGAGTATGCACGTGTGGGTTGCCGGTGACGCCCAAGGTGTCGTAGCGTTGCTGATCGGTTGTGACCAGCAGGATATTGGGGCGCGGTGGTGCATCGCCCATAGTGTGATCGTCCCTTCTTCGCTCAGGATCATACGCGGCTCACTACGGCAGCGCAATCGGGTTCTCAACGCCTGCCGGTTGGGTATAATGCCATTGCCGGGTCTCCCATACCGTTACCGTGCTATCCGGCCTGCCCCTCACGAGGTCTCCGATGACCACCAGAACCGCCCTCCGTCCCCAACCACCCGGCGAGTACGCTCACCTTGAGCCGCTCCCCGATCCGCCCCGGACGCCCGATATGCAGCAACACATCAGGATTGTGGCCTTTGACAGCTACTTGCGTGCTTACTTCGCCCAGCGTACCGACATGCTGGTCTGTGGCGGGGGCTATCTCCGCCACGAGGCCGGCAATACCGCCGAACGGCTGGCGCCCGACTGCGTGGTCGCGTTTGGTGTCAACCCCGAGGCCATTGTGGCGCGCAACGGCTATGTAATTAGCGAAGTGGGCCAGCCGCCGGACTTTGTGCTGGAAGTGGCCTCGCGCAGCACGGGGCGGCGGGACTACACCGTCAAACGGGCCGGATACGCCAGCTATGGTGTGGGCGAATACTGGCGGTTCGACCACACCGGCGGCCGCTACCACGATGTGGCGCTGGCCGGGGACCGGCTGGTGGATGGGGTGTACGAGCCAATCAAGATCAATGAGGAGCCGGACGGAGTGCGGTGGGGGCACAGTCCAGTGTTGGGGCTGGACCTGTGCTGGGATCGGGGTGACCTACGGTTCTATGACCCGGCAGTGGGGATGGACTTGCCATCCCCCATGGACTTGCAGGCACAACGTGCCGCCGCTGAATCTCGCGCCGTCGGTGCCGAAGACCGCGCTGCTGCCGAGCGCGCCGCTCGCCGGGCCGCCGAAGCCGAACGCGACGCCGCCCAAGAGCGCGCCGCCGCCGAGCGCGTCGCTCGCCAGTCTTTCCAAGCCGAGTTGCAGCGGCTCCGGGAACAGCTCCGCCGTCTGCGAGCAGAATAAGCTCCGCGGCTCAAGGCCGATACGGGCATTCGGGAGTTGCCTCCGAGGGTATGGACGCCCAGCGTATAGTTGAGCGTGAGGTTGGTGGCGGAGCGAGGAGGGAGCACATGGCACGGTATACGCAGGTGGCAACGGTTTCTTGGCGTGGCGGGACCACCGGCGAGACGCCGGAGGAGAAGATCGCGGCCAATCGCGCGGGCCAGCTACGCCTGGTCGAGCGCGCCTGTCTCGACCGGCCCGATTTCGTCTGTATGACCGAGGTCATCACCTGGTACGGGCTGGGCCAGGAGCATCTGCCGCTCATCGCCGAGCCGCTCGATGGTCCCACGATCCGAACCTTTGCGGAGGTGGCGCAGCGGCACGCTTGCTACATCATTGTGCCCATCTACACCCAGGAGGACGGCCGCATCTTCAACGCCCAGGTCCTGCTCGACCGTCACGGGGAGATCGCCGCCGTCTATCACAAGATACACCCGACGATTGGCGAGATCGAGATGGGCGTCACGCCGGGGACCGAGCCAGTGGTCGCGGAAACCGACAAGGGCCGAGTAGGCTTCGCTATCTGCTTCGATCTCAACTTCCGGGACGTGGCGGAAGGGAACGCGGCGGGCGGCGCAGAGCTGGTGTTTTTCTCCTCGATGTACCCCGGGGGGCTGCAACTGCGAATCTGGGCGCACGACTTCGGGGTCTTCGTGGCCTCGGCTACCCCTGGCGACCGGGCGCGGATCGTAGACCCGCTCGGGCGCGTCCTGACCGAGTCGGATGCGACGTATAGCCCGATCCTGTCCAAGCGGTTGAACCTGGACTACGCAGTCATGCACCTCTCGGAAAACTGCGATCAGTTCGAGGCGATCAAGCAGAAGTACGGCGCGGGGATCGAGCTGGATGTGACGCGGCCGGAGGCGATCTTCTGCATGTACTCGCACCTGCCCGACGTGACCTGCGAGGATGTCATCCGCGAGTTCGAGCTGGAGGTGCGGACCCTCTACTATCGTCGGGCCAACCACATCCGCGCCGCGGCCCTCCCGCGGCGCAAGTAGGGGCCACGACACCTACCCCCACCCCCCTCCCTGAAGGGAAGGGGCCAACGGTCGCCGCGCGGACTCCCCCTTCCCTCCAGGGAAGGGGCCGGGGGTTAGGTGCAATACCGCCCCTCTATGGTCCCCTCGCTGTGCAGGGGGACGGTATATTCCTGCTCCTGCCGGCGACTCGCTGGCAGCACTACCTAGAGAGTTGTCATGGGAGAGTTCGCCGACCTCAACCAAGCGGCCCGGGACATCTGGGATCGCAATGCCTCATTCTGGGATGAAAGGATGGGCGAGGGCAACGAGTGGCACCGGCTCCTGATCGCTCCGGCTCAGGAGCGCCTGCTGGCGCTGCAACGGGACGAGCTTGTGCTGGACATCGCCTGTGGTAATGGGCAGTTCGCGCGTCATATGGCTCGTCTCGGCGCACGGGTCGTCGCCTCCGACGTTGCCCCGCAGATGATCGCGCACGCGCAAGCACGCACTACCGAGCACGCCGACCGCATTGAGTATCGCGTGCTCGACGCGACGAGCCGCGAGCAGTTGCTCGCCCTGGGAGAGCGACGCTTCGACGCTGCGGTGTGTACGATGGCGCTGATGGACATGGCCGCTATCGAGCCACTGCTGGCGGGGTTGAGCCGGCTCCTGAAAGCTGGCGGGCGGTTCGTGTTCTCGGTGTCCCATCCCTGCTTCAACTCCGTCGCCCCGCGCATGAAGAAGGTAGTGGAGATCGAGGAGCGGGACGGAGAGATCAGCACGGAGTATGCGATCAAGGTCTCGGCCTACATCCGACCGACCGTGGCGAAAGGCGTGGCCATGCGCGGCCAGCCGGCGGCCCAATACTACTTCGAGCGGCCCATCAGTCTCTTGTTCGACACCTGCTTTCGTGCCGGCTTTGCCCTCGACGGCCTCGTAGAGCCGGTCTTCGAGCTGCCGCCGCGACCGGAGCGGCCCGGTAGCTGGGAAAACTACCCGGAGATTCCGCCGGTGCTCGTGGCCCGGATGCGCCTACCGTCGAGTCCGTAGCGAGCCGCTCTGCCCCCGCTTCCCAATCCTCGCTTACCGGAAGACGGAGCAACACGGCCGGTCTAGCCAGGCAGAACGCGCCTCTGCTACAATGCGGGCAGAGCAGAACGTCTGTTCCAGAATCGCGACCGCTCGCCTCCGGCTGAAGAGGAAGCCAGGGGGTGAGGCGGGCCAAGAGCAGCCGATGAACCTCGATCAGCTACTCGACCAATTACGGGCGACGCCCTCCTTTCGCGCTAACCTGACGGCCTGGCGCCTGGAGCCGCCGCGTGAGGCGGCGTATGCTGAGTGGCCGGCGAGCCTCGATCCACGGCTCGCGACGGCGCTGGCACGCCGCGGCATCAGCCGCCCCTATACCCATCAGGCGTCTGCTATCGAGGCGATCCTGGACGGCCGCGATGTCGTCGTGGTGACGGCTACGGCTTCCGGGAAGACGCTCTGCTACAACGTGCCGGTGCTCCAGTCCATCCTCGACGATGACGCCAGCCGGTCCCTCTATCTCTTCCCGACCAAGGCGCTGAGTCAAGACCAATACAGCGAGCTGCACGGTCTCATCGAGACGCTAGGGCTGGGCATCAAGACGTACACCTACGACGGCGATACGCCCTCCAGCGCCCGGCGAGCGGTGCGGCTGGCCGGGCACATCGTCATCAGCAACCCGGACATGCTCCATACCGGTATCCTGCCGCACCACACGAAATGGCACCGCCTCTTCGAGAACCTGCGCTACATTGTCATTGACGAGCTGCACCACTATCGCGGCATCTTTGGCAGTCACGTCGCCAACGTCCTCCGCCGGCTGCTGCGGGTGTGCGCCTTCTACGAGTCCACGCCCCGGATCATCTGCTGCTCGGCGACCATCGCCAATCCGGCGGAGCTGGCCGAGGCGCTGACCGGCCGCCCGTTCGAGACCGTTGATAACGATGGCGCCCCGCGTGGTGGCCGCCATTTCATCTTCTACAATCCTCCCCCCGTCAACCGCCAGCTGGGCATTCGCAAAAGCGCCGTCACCGAGACGGCGAACCTGGCCAGTCAACTGCTGCGTAACGAGGTCCAGACCATCGTCTTCGCCCGCTCGCGCGTCCGCACCGAGGTCTTGCTGACGGCGATCCGGCGCCGCTCCAAACTCCCCAACGACCAGGTACGGGGCTACCGCGGTGGCTATCGGCCCTTGCAACGTCGCGCAATCGAGCGCGGCTTGCGCTCCGGGCAGGTGCGCGGCGTCGTGGCGACGAATGCCCTGGAGCTAGGCATTGACATCGGCCACCTCGACGCGGCCATCCTGTGCGGGTATCCGGGCACGATTGCAAGCACGTGGCAGCAGTCCGGCCGCGCGGGGCGACGCGCGACGACCAGCGTCGCCATCTTCGTCGCTACGTCGTCGCCGCTGGCGCAGTTCGTCGTCACGCACCCCGACTACTTCTTCGCGCGCTCGCCGGAGCACGGGCTGATCAATGCCGACAACCTCTACCTCCGCAGGAGCCACCTCGCCTGCGCCGCCTTTGAGTTGCCGTTCGAGGATGACGAGCAGTTCGGCGCCGAGGGGGCCGAGCAGGCGCTCGTGGAGTTGGAAAACGCGGGCGTGCTTCAGCATGAAGGCGCGAGCTGGTACTGGACCGGCGAGGACTATCCGGCCGAAGCGGTCAGCCTGCGCTCGGCCCAGCGCGAGAACGTCGTCATCGTGGATGTCACCGCTCCGCAGCCGCAGGTGCTCGGCGAATGCGATCCCTTCAACGCGCCGATGCTCGTGCATGAGGACGCCATTTATCTGCACGAAGGGCAACAATATCACATCGCCAAGTTCGACTGGGATCAGAAGCGCGCCGAGGCCAAGCGCGTACACGTGGACTACTACACCGATGCCAGCCTGAGCTTCAACGTGGACGTGCTCCAGGACGAGGGACGCGACCGCGGGGCGCCGCTGGAGCAGGGCTATGGTGAGGTGCGCTTGGCGTTTACCTCCACCATCTACAAGAAGATCAGGATGCTGACCGGCGAGAACGTCGGCTGGGGCAAGATTGATCTACCTACCCAGGAGATGCACACTACCGCCTACTGGACGGCCGTACCCGAGCATCTCGCCGTACAACTCGGCAGCCAGCGGCTGCAAGGGGGACTGCTCGGCCTCTGCAATCTGCTGGTGAACGTCGCGCCGCTGTTCCTGATGTGCGATCCGCGCGACTTGATCGCCGTGCCCCAGGTCAAGAACCCGTTCACCGGCCGGGCGACGATCTTCCTCGCCGACAACTACCCGGGCGGCGTGGGCTTTGCACGCCAGCTCTTCCAGACCCACCAGCCGGTCTTCGCGGCGGCCCGGCAGCTGGCGCAGGATTGCGGCTGCGAGGACGGCTGCCCTTCCTGCACCGGACCGCGCGACGAAATCGGCGCTCAAGG
Source organism: Chloroflexota bacterium (assembly GCA_965238265.1). GTDB lineage: Bacteria > Chloroflexota > UBA11872 > UBA12225 > JAJDUF01 > JAJDUF01. The sequence goes on from OZ250185.1 coordinate 2,262,744, forward strand.
CAAAGCCGGCGCGCTGCTGCTGCTGGCGGCAGCGCTGGAGGGCGCGCCAGGCGGAGGTAGGAGGCCAGGGCATGTGTAGGGGCGCAGCATGCTGCGCCTGTCCCCCCGCTCCGCAGGGGGACCATAGGAGACCGGAACAGATACGGGCCGCGCCGTAGGGGCGCGATGAAGTGCGCCCGCTCCCGCCATTCCAGCGCCGTAGGGGCGCCCCTTGTGGGTGCCCTCACCCCGGCCCTCTCTCTCAGCGGGAGAGGGCGCCGACGCCAGCGGCGGGCGGTGCGGCCGGATTCAGGGCACCGGGGCGACGGTGAAGCCCACAGCCTCGACTGTCTGGCGCAGCGTTGCCGTGGTGATGTCGCCCGGCTCGTACTCAATCAGGACTGTCCGCTCGGCGACGTCGGGTTGCACCGCGAGGACGCCAGGCTGTTGATACAGCGTGCGTGTTACCGTCCTCGCGCAGCCGTCGCAGTGCAGATCATGAACCTGGAGTATCGCGGTCGCCTTCGCCATAGCCACATACCTACTTACCGGCAAGATGTTGCCGCTACCCTAGATTCTGCCATGAAGGATGCTTCACGCGCCGCGCCGCGCCCGCCCAGCCGCCGCCGGCGCCGGCTCCGGACGATGCTGCGATGGCAGGCACGCGGCACGCGGCTACTCGCGCTGCTGGCAGTGGTGGTGCTCCTAGGTGGAGGGGTGGCTTGGCTGGTGCGCGGCACCGGCAACCCGCTCATTGGGATCATGTTCCTGGTCTTGGGCCTCGTCATCGTTGGCACAGTGGTGATGTTCCTGCAAGTGCTGCGGGTGATGGGCGGGCAAGAGCGGTGAGCGTGGTCAGTGTGCGCTTAGGTTTCGGTGAGCCACGTGCCGGCGCAAATCTGGGCGGCTGTGCGGATGGCTTCGATGGTGCTCGTTGGGTCGGCGATCCCCTTGCCGGCGATGTCGAAGGCGGTGCCGTGATCCACAGACGTGCGGACAATCGGTAGGCCCAACGCTACGCTGACGCTCTCCTCGAAGCCGTGGACCTTCACCGGGATATGGCCCTGGTCGTGGAACATCGCCACCACCGCGTCGAACTCACCCCGCATGGCCCGCACGAATACCGAATCGGCCGGGAGTGGTCCCGTCGCCTCAATCCCGGCAGCGCGAGCCGCTGCGACCGCCGGGCCGATCTCCTCGATTTCTTCACGTCCCAGGTGCCCTCCCTCACCACCGTGGGGATTGATGGCCGAGACGGCGATGCGCGGCTGTGCCAGGCCCCAGACGCGGAAGTGGTGATCGGTCAGTCGAATGCGGCTCAATACGCGCTCGTGCGTGATGCGGTCGAGGGCCTCCCGCAGGGAGTAGTGCGTGGAGAGATGGACGGTGCGTAGCTTGCCGCTGACGAGCATCGTGGCCTGCTCCGGCGCATTGAGCACGCGGCCGAACAGCTCCATGTGGCCCATGTCCTTGTAGCCGGCGAGCTGGGTGGCCTCTTTGTTGATCGGCGCCGTTACAATTCCCGCCACCTCGCCAGCGCGCGCCAGGTCCAGCGCCCGCAGGACGTAGGCCATAGCCGCCCCACCCGCCTCGGCGGACAGTTCGCCCACTCGGACGTTCGAGGAGACATTGGCCAGATCGAGCACATCGAGGACACCGGGACCGTAGGCGCCATCGCTGGGCTTACCCACCGACCGCACCACCAGAGCAGCGGCGGCGTCCAAACTGTGGACAACCTGCTCAAGGCAGTGGGCATCGCCGACTACCAGTGGACGACACCACTCATGGAGCGGCTCGGACAAGAATGCCTTGACAATCACCTCCGGCCCAATGCCGGCCGGGTCGCCCATCGTACACGCTAACAGCGGCCGGTTGCTTCTGATCATCTTGCCGAAGTCTCCTCTGGCTGCTCGTTCCGCGCCGCATTGGATTGTAGAGGTTCGATTGTATCGGATTGTGCAGCACGAGCACGTCAGCGCGTCGCCGACGGCCGCACGGCGAGGCTTTGGATCAAGTCCAGGGTGCGCCGCGTGGCCTCTGGCGCACCCAGACGTGCTGCGCGTTGTCCCGTTTCCCAGCACAGGTCCGGCTGTTGGAGCAAGAGGTCTACAGCATCAGCCGCCTCCTGCGGGCTGGGAGCATAGAAACCGGCCTGCCCTTGCACCACGTAGGGGATATTGCCGGCCTCCTGCCCCCCGGCCGGGCGGCTCAAGACCAAGGGGCGCCCCACGGCGAGGGCCTCGCTGACCGTGACCGAGCCGGGTTTCGTGGCGATGATGTCCGCGGCAGTCATCAGGTCGGCAGTAGACGGCACGTACCCGTAGACACGCAGCGGGAGCGGCCAGGCGATCCCTTCCAGCGCGTTCCGAGAGCGCACATTGCGGCCGGTGACGACCGCGATCTGAAACTCGTGCCCTTGTCGCGCCAGCGCGGCCACCGCCCGCACCCGCTTGACCAAGCTGCCGGCCCCGGCGCCGCCGCCCATAAACAGGACGAGCGGTAGCTCTGGGTCGAGGTCCAGCCGCCGGCGCATCTCCGTCTGACTCGCCATCGGCATATTCCGGCGGCCGTACTGAGGGCGGAGGGGGATACCGAGGCGGGCGAGCCGCTGCGGCGGAGCACCATAGCCCATGAGCGTGGCCGCGGCGGCCTCCGTGCCAGCGACATAGTGATCTACACCGTCGGCTACCCAGACTCGATGCACGTCAACGAGGTCCGTCACTACGGTAACGATGGGCTTGTCGGTGAGGAACGCCGAACGCCGACGGGCGGCAACCGCCGCGCGGCCCATGAGAGGATGGACCGAAACCACCACGTCCGGCGGCTGCGCTGCCGCGGCGGCCAGCACCCGGCGGACCAAGGATTGACCGGCCAAAGCGCGATAGATCATTGGGCACAGCGGGCTGTCGGTAGCTGCATAGATGGCCGTCCACAGCCACGGGGCATGGACGATGGTCGGCTCGTAGAGATGAGCGAGGTGGTCGCTCCACCGCGGCCTGGCGGGAGCGAGCACGTCGAGGACGTCCATGGCCAACTGGCCCGGCCTGGCTTTGGCAGCCTCGGCGAGGGCCTCGCCCACTACGACATGCCCGGCCCCGGTACGGGCTGCCGTCAGGAGCAGCACGCGCGTCACCATTGTTAGCCTGAGTCCACTGACCGCTTGATCTGCACCACCTTAGCTTTCATCGGATCGTGCAGCCCCAGCGTCACCAAGCGTGCCAGCTTTGCCGGCGGCGACCGGTTCGGCCACCGGGCCGTTGGCCGCAGCGGCCGGCTCCCGCTCTTCCTGCGCCTGGATTTCTGACGTGCTTGGTTTGCACAATCCGCTTCCTGCGGAGCCTAAGGTGGTGCAAACCGAGCCGTCATCCTGGCGCTGCTCGGTTTCTTCCTCAGTGCCTGGGCGGAGGTGTCCCACTGCGGCCTCAATCTCCGGAATGCTCACCTCCAGCGCCTGGACGACATCGAAGTCGAGGCCCTGCCCTGCCTCCTCCTTGATGATAGCGAGCGCTCGCTCGATAGAGAAGGACGGCTTGTAGTAGCGCTTCATGCGTAAGGCGTCGTACACGTCGGCCACGGCCAAAATGCGGCCACCCAGCGTCAGGTCCGCATCGTGGAGGCCGTCGGGGTAGCCCTTCCCATCCAGTCGCTCATGGTGCTGCCCGGCAATCATCGGAATGTCCTCAAAACCGCGCAGAAACTTGATGTTGGTCAGGATGTCGCGCGTGAAGCGCGGATGCGTCTTCAGTAGCTCCCACTCCTCTTCCGTGGGCCGACCGGCCTTGGTGAGCACGGCATCGGGGACGCCAATTTTGCCGTAGTCGTGCAGCAGCCCAGCCAAGCGGATGCGTTCGACATCATCGCCTTCCAAGCCCAGCTTCCTCGCTAGGATTTCTGACGAAGCGGCAACGCGCTGTGAATGTCCGCTCGTTTCCCGGTCGCGCGCGTCCACGGTACTGGCGAGTGCGGTGACTAAGCTCACGAAGGAGTCGCGCTGTGCCTCGTACAACTGGGCATTCTCCAGGGCAATCGCCGCCGAGGCCGCAATGGCCTTGAGATAGGTCAAGTCTTGGTAATCGAACGCCGCACCACTATTTTTGTTGATGACCTGGAACACCCCCAACCGGTCACCCTGGCTGTTATCCATGGGCATGAGCAGCATGGACCGAGTGCGGTAGCCGGTTTTCTGGTCCCACGTCTTGTCGAACCGGGCATCCTGGTAGCAATCCGGGATCAGCAGGGTGACACCGGTGTTCGCGACGTGACCCGCCAAGCCGGTGCCGAGCGGCAAGCGGATTTCCTGAATCTCCAGCTTGGATACGGCGCGTGTCCATAGCTCTTGGCGTTCGGGGTCTACGAGATAGATCGTGGCCCGGTCGGCAGCCAAAGCCTCGGTGGTTTTCGTCGCAATCAGCGGCAGCAGCACGTCCAACTGCACTTCGGCAGCGAGCAGGCGGGTGATGTCTAGCGCCCGCTCCAGCCGTTCTTGCCGGCTGTGCAAGTCCTCGACCTCGGCCGCGAGCCGGTCCCGACTGGGCAGCCCTTTCGCGTCGGTGCTCTGTGTCATCCCAAGCAGGCCCTACCTACACCAAGAGCAGAGAGCGCTGTGGATTCCGGGCAACGCAGGTCCAGCAGCCGCGGCGGCTCCGGCAGAAACCGCCAGCGGTGACCCCTGCACAGTGTATCGCACCTGTCTATCGCGCGGATGCGCCTGGTCTTAGCCCCAGGCGCCGCCTCCTAGCGCACGAGTGACAGCACACCAGGCATAATGACGCCACCTCCGACCCTATGTTATGGTCCTCTCATCCGGTATCACCCGCATCCCTCCCCGTCTTGTGCAGCGCTGAAGTGTCCGATCTAAGCAGTGAAGGTGGACAACTGTGGCCGTACCACACTTCATCCCCATTCAGACTGTGCGGCGGCCGGCACAGCCTCCTACACCCAACGCGCCGCCCGGCCTGGCGCCGGAGCACAACGGCGCCGTGGTGGATATGTTGCCGGAGGCGGCCGCGCTCATCGTGCGGCGTGCTCGGCTCGGCGACGTGCCGGAGATCAAGGCCCTGATTGATTTCTACGCGGCGCAGAACCGGATGCTCTTCCGCGCTCAGGCGGAGCTGTACGAGACGATCCGCGAATACCATGTGGCCGTCTACGAGGAGGCCGCCGGCGTTGCAAGGGTCGTGGGGGCCAGCGGACTGCACGTCACGTGGGAAGACTTGGCCGAGGTCAGAGGTCTGGCGGTGGCGCCGGCCGCAGCCGGGCGCGGCGTCGGCACCAAGCTGGTCCGCGCCTGTCTGGCCGAGGCCACCGAGCTGGGATTGCGTCAGGTCTACACGCTCACACTCGTCCCCGAATTCTTCGAACGTCTCGGCTTCGAGCGTGCCGAGCGTGACTCGTTGCACATCAAGGTGTGGTACGAGTGCTACAAGTGCCCGAAGTTCGCCAACTGCGACGAGATCGCGATGATCCGCCCGGTGGGGCCAGGCCGGCCGTAGCGCAAGCCACGGGGAAGGGAAGCCGCTCCTCACCCCCGTCATTGGCACGAAAATAACACCCATCCGTCATTGCGGCTTCCGCCGCAATCCAGGTCCCCGGCCTGGCCCCCTCCCTCACCCTCCCCCGTTGCGACAGGGGAGAGAACGCGCCGTCCCCCCGCCGCAGCGGGGGGACCGTAGGGGGCCTCACCCCGCCCACCACTACGCTGCGGTCCAGCCGCCATCCACATAGAGCACTTGGCCGGTGATGAACGCGCTCGCCTCCGAGGCCAGGAAGACGGCCATGCCGACGAGGTCCTCCGGTCTTCCCGGTCGCCCTAGAGGTGTCCGGCTGATGACCCACTCCGTAAACGCCGGGTCCTCGAACAGCGGTGCCGTGAGCGGCGTCTCGATCCAGCCGGGTGCGATAGCGTTGACCCGAATAGCATGCTGCCCCCACTCCACCGCGAGCGCCATCGTCAACTGACCGACAGCGCCCTTCGTCGCACCGTACACGGCCCGCTGCGGCATACCTTGACGGGTGGTCAGTGAGGCGATGTTGATGATCGAGCCGCCCCGTCCGGCCGCGATCATCGCGCGACCGGCCGCCTGGCAGGCGACCAGTGTGCCGCGCAGGTTGACGTTGACGATCTGCTCGAAGTGCGCGGGCGGCACATCCACCGTTGGCTCGCGGATATTCATGCCGGCGACGTTCGCCACAATGTCGAGCCGACCAAGCTCCTGCACGGCCCGGTCTACCAGCCCTTGGACGGCTACCAAGTCGGCGACATCCGTCGGCACAGCGAGCGCCCGCCGGCCTTGCGCCTCGACGCTTGCAGCAACATCTGCGAGTGCGTGAGCCGTGCGGCTGGCCAGCACTACGTCCGCGCCCGCCGCGGCGAAGCCCAACGCCAGCGCCTTACCGATGCCCCGACTAGCGCCGGTCACGAGCGCAACTTTGCCATCCAGCTCGAACATCCCCGTTCTCCTGACGCGCCAGCTTGCACCACAGCGTATGGAGACAGCGGATTGTGCAAGCTGGCGCCGTCACCTGCCACATCTGTCCGGCGACAGTCTGGCAGTATACCCCGGCTGTGTTCCTAGCCCTCCTGGCTGCCAGATACGCGATGGTACGCGAGGGTAGTCGTGTTGCTACAATGCCTGGGCGCCCAACACAGTACCCTTGGACAGTGAACGAGGAGCAACTGCTGCGATGGCTACGCCGCAAGACGGACCGTTCGTCATCCTCACCTTGGAGTTCCGCAAAGACGATGGGTATTGGTTAGGACGGTGCCGCGAGCTAGGCACGGCGACGGATGGTCGGTCTCTGGAGCGGGTGAGCCAAGAACTCATCGAGTTAGTCGCCTTGCATCTGGCCGGCTTGGCAGACACTGGCGAGCAGGAACGGGTGCTGGCAGACCGTGGCGTGACCGTGTATAGCGACATTCTGCCGGCGATGCTGAACACGCAGGTGCCGGTCAAGGAAGACGGCAGTGTCTTGGTCCAGCTGTGGCCAGTACCTCTTGATGCCCCGCGGCGGACGTTAGCGGCGGCGTAAGGCGCAATGACCAGCGCCCTACCGGCGATCACTGGCAGACAACTCATCCGCCTCTTCCGCTTGGCCGGCTGGGAGCAAGTGCGGCAATCGCGCCACGGTCGGCTCTTCGCAAAGCGGTTCCCTGATGGCACAGTCCGCCATACGGTGATTCCCGACAAGCGACGCCCCCTCCGACCAGGCACACTGGCTGACATTCTTGGTCCGAGGCAGAGTGGCCTCGGTCGGGCAGGACTAGCTGACCTCATCGAACGCTATGGCCGGCGATAGCTGCCGCGTAGGTTGGCAGGAGGTGCAATGATGACTGCCCGATACGAGGACCCGGGCTGGTGCGAGCAACATCGCCTACGCCTTGATTACAGCTATGTCATGGAGGACACTATTGGCACGCCCGCAGGCGTGAGCCGGCGCGAGCTTGCCGACGCAGCCACACGGATGGCGACCATTGACGCGCGGGTGCGCGCCGAGCACCAGGCCGGAATCCTCGGCTTCATGGACCTCCCCACAGCCATGACGGCCGACGTGCCGCGCCTCGTCGAGACGGCGAATCGTCTGGCGGCCGCCGGCGACGCGCACGTGGTCCTGGGGATCGGCGGCTCGTATTTGGGCGCACGCGCGCTCTTCGAGGCGCTGGCGCATCCCTACCATAACGAGCTGCCGCGCACGGAGCGCCAGGGTCGTCCACGCCTCTACTTCGCCGGTAACGGGATGGACACCGATGCGCTGCAGGGCCTGCTCGACCGCCTGCCGGCCCGGCCAGGCGCCGATCCGCTCGGTCGCTTTACGCTCAACGTCATCTCCAAATCAGGAGAAACGCTGGAAACGGCGCTCGCGTTTCGGCTCCTGCGGCGGCGGGCAGAGCGGGTCTGGGGCGCTGACGCACGGCAGGCTATCGTCGCAACGACGGATGCCGCCCGTGGGCGGCTGCGCGACTTGGCGACGGCTGCCGGCTATGCGTCCTTCGAGATACCTGACAACGTTGGGGGGCGCTACTCGGTACTGACTGCTGTGGGTCTGCTCCCAGCGGCCATTGTGGGCATTGACATCGCCGAGCTTTTGGCCGGAGCGCGCTATATGGCCGGTCTGTGCGCGGCGAGCGATCCCTACCTCAATCCAGCCTACCTCCTTGCCATCCTCCATACGCTCATGTACCGGCAGAAGGGGCGCACGATCTCGGTATTCGCCGCGTGGAGTCCCCGTCTGGAGGCCGTGGGGCTGTGGTACGACCAGCTCTTGGCCGAGAGCCTGGGGAAGGATGGCCGCGGCCCGACGCCGCTCACGGTCGTGAATTCGCGGGAGCTACACTCGCGTGGGCAGCAGCACCAGGAGGGCGCCCACGACAAGCTCATTACCAATGTGGTCGTAGCCGAGCCGAGCCAGGAACAAGTAGTGCTCCCGGAGGTGCCCGGTGATGCGGACAGCCTGAACTACCTGGCTGGTCGGACGTTGCACGCTGGTCAGCAGGCGGCCATCGAGGCGACCGCGTTTGCCTATCGCCGCGCCGGCCGCCCAACGCTCGACATTACGCTGCCCGCAGTGCGCCCGTTCACGGTGGGCCAGCTGATCTATCTCCTGGAGCTGACTACCGTGGTCGAGGGCTGGCTGCTCGGTGTCAATCCGCTCGACCAGCCGGGTGTGGAGGCCTACAAGAACTTCATGTTCGGCTTGCTCGAACGACCGGATGCCCCACAGTTCGCCCGCTACCGCGCGGCGCTCACCGCCGCCGGCCCTCGGCCGGGCGAATTCCGGTGGTGATCCTCCTCGACCTCACCCCCTGGCCCCCTCTCCACGTGTGGCTGAACTCCGAACATTTCCTAAAAGCACATGCGGTGCCCCTCAGTTGGCAGGTGTATCCGGCCGCCGGTCTGCCGGCCTCGATCTCCTGGCACGACCTGTTTGCGTAGTTGCTGGCCGAGACCGCGGCAGGGCTGCCCCCGGGCCGCCGGGGGCTGGTGGTGCTGGATCGGGGGGCGTCAGCCCGCAGCTCTGGGCTGCCGTCCGGCGCCACGGGTGGCAGCCCGTGCTGCGGGCGCAGCGCCCGGCCTGGTGGCGCTGGTCGGCGCGGTCTTCAAGAAAGGGGGCGGGCGGGCAGCCACGGTCACCGCCGTGCGACGCGACGGGCTGGTCGCAGCCTGGCTGCTGCGCTCGGACTTGCCGCCCGGCCCACAGCGGGCCTTGGAGTATGCGGTGCGGATGCATAGCGAACAGAGCTTCCGCGCCGACAAGAGTCACGGCCGGCCGTGGGCGCAGAGGCGGATCACAAACCTGGCACGGGCGCCCCGCCAGCGGCGGGCCCGGGCCTGCTGATCGGCATACGTGGGCCGGTAGCCCTGCTGTCGTGACGTATTGCGCTTCAGCTCCCGAGCCACCGTTGATGGCGCGCGGTCCAGACTTGCAGCGATCTGCCGGATCGAGTGCCCCGCGGCGTATAATCGGGCCAGTTCACACCGTTCTTCAAGGTCCAGTTTCGTGTAGTGGTGTCCCATGGCAACACCTTCTCTGGCGTTGCACTCCGTTTGTGAATCTAGGGTCGCCGGAATGACGGAATGAGGCCGGCCTGACGCAGTGGGGTTGGTAGAACCGCCGGCTCCGGCGCGGTAACGACGTGCTAGGTCAGAGAGAGGTACCAGTCGGGATCGGTCAGTGCCTCCGCGACCACCCCGCCCTCGGCGTCACGGGGCCGTGGCAATCCGGTCACGTAGGCCAAGGTCGGTGCTACATCCACTTGGCGCACTTGCTGCTGTAAGTGGACGCCTTCTTTGATCCCGGCGCCGGCCATCACGAAGCACGTATGCTGCGACCCCCAACCGAGGCGCGCGCTCGGCAGCTGGGGGCCGTGAGCGCCGGTGAACTCCGGTAGCGTCGCGTACACGACATCGCCCACAAGCTCGCCCCACAGGTTGGCCACCTCGGCATCCTCGCGCCGCAACGCGAAGACGAACGGGCAGTAGCCGGACCCTGGCTCGCGATAGCCATTGAGCGCATGAATGATGTCGCGACGTACTTGCTCATAGTCCGCCGGCTCCACGATACCGGTCGGCTCTCGGCCCTTCAGATTGACATAAATGTTCACATTGCCGACCGGCGCCGCCCTGGTGCGCGTCCAGTCAACGACCCGTCCGCCATGACCATCGTCCGTATAGACCAGGAAGCTGGCCTGCTCCAGCACGTCGGCCACCTCGACCATGGGATAGCTGGTTGGTGTGCCACCGTGATCCGCGACAATGCAGATGACGGTGCGGTCGTCGAGCAGCGCGTCGCAGAGCCGCCCGATCCAGCGGTCACAGGCAGCGTAGGAGCGGGCCATCCCCTGAAAGCACTGCTCGACCCGCTCCGCCGGCTGGCCACTGACAGCATCGGCGTCGGCCATGAAGAAGTGGTTGGCATAGTCGGGTACGTGCGTCTGGGTAAAGAGGCCCCCCCAATCGGGTCGCGTCGAGCAGAGGTGAATAGCCGTATCGGCGAGTTTCCCGAGATGGTGCTCGACCAGCTCGAAGTAGGTATCGTCGTCAATCACACCGAGGGCATCACGACCGGGGTTCTGGAGAAACGGTCCCACGTGCTCCAGCAGCTCTGCCGCTACGGCGTTCGGATAGGTGAAACCGTCCAGCGGCCAGATTTGCGGCACAAACAGCTCAAACCGCTCGGCGTCCGGCGTCAGCTCGACACACTTCATCCGCACGTGGCCGGCGATGTCGCTGCCACCAATGCGAAAGCTATCGCGGGCGTATGCCGTCCAGTCGCCGGCCCGGAGGTCCTGCTCGAATAGGCGGTCAGCCCCATTGCGGCTGCGGGTAATCCGCACCCGGTCATAGCCGGCCTCGGTCGTGGCGTAGATCAACGCATAGTAGCTCTTCGGGACCACCGTGCCCGAGCGGCGCATGGAGGCATGGCTGCGGTGCAACGGGCGGATGACCAGCTCCGCTGCCAGTGGCTCACGCGCACTCTCCGGCAGATTGCTCCACCCGTTCCCGGAGACCCCGTGCAGCGTGATCGGCTCGAAGCGTTGCGTTTCCCGCAAGGCGCTCGGATCAACGGCTGCACTGTCCGTGGAGGCGGTCGTTTGCACAGCCTCCCGACCAACCGCGAACAGGTGATAGCCCGCGATCTGCGCGTGATTACTAATGCCGGGTCCCGTGCCCTCGACCTGGACGCCGCGACTGATCGTCGGCGGCCAGGACATCTCATACTTCACCAGGACCGGCACGCGCCCCCCGCGCTCAACGGTGTTCCACAGGTACTCTGCCTTACACAGTCGGGTGTTGATGCCCCACTCGGTCTGATCGAGCGGCTGGCCTAACGCTCGGATATTGAAGTCCATGACCTGATGCGTACCGGGCCAGGCCCCGGTTGCCAGGGTGGTCCAGCCCGGCGGCGTCAACGTGGGCAAGACCCCCCACATCTCTCGATATGCACCCCGCTCGATCAGCCGGCCAACGTTGGGCATGTAGCCGGCCTCGATCATGTGCAGCATGCTCTCCATGCCTACGCCATCGAGACCGACCAGGATGAACCGTTCCGCTGGACTTTTGCCGGCCATTGCGAATCCTCCCCAAGCCGTGTGGATTGCACTGCGCCCCTCGCCAGGGCGGTTGTAGCCCCTAACTATAGACGACGCGCCGGAAGGCGAGCCGTAGCAGCGAGGAACTGACTAGAGCCGTGTGCCGACGTAATCGGCGAGAGTGGGACAAGATCCAGAGCAGGCGGCCCGGGACCCCACTACCTCATCGAGAGGACACGAGCGCGGGCATACTGCGTGCAGGCGTAGTACGCCTCTATCGACTCGCCGGCATCCCCCCAGAAGCCGGACAGGACATCGTGCTCGACCTGACCCCGTTCGAGGTAGGCCTTATTGACATCGGTAACCTCCAGCTCGCCGCGCCCCGAGGGCTTGAGTGTGGGCACAATGTCGAACACTTCGGCAGGATAGAAGTAGACACCGGTGACGGCATAGGAAGAGCGAGGATGTGCGGGCTTTTCCTCAATGTCTACCAGCCGCTCAGGCTGATCGCCGTCGAAGACGGCAACACCGAGATGCCGCAGATGCGCCGGGTCCGCTATCTCCTTCAGCAGCAGCCGTGCTCCCCGCTGCTGGCGCTCGAAGCGCCGGACGATGGGGGCAAGGTCATCTTCCACGATGTTGTCGCCGAGCATCACGACAACCTTGTCGCCGGCCGCAAAGTGCTCGGCCAATCCCAGCGCCTGGGCAATCCCGCCCGGTCGCTCCTGATAGGCGTACTGTAGGCTACGCAGACCCACGGGGCCACCACTGCCTAGCAGGCGCAGGAATTCGCCAGCGTGATTGCCACCGGTCACGACCATGATCTCATCCAGACCGGCGCGCACGAGCGCCTCCAGCGCAAAGTAGATCATGGGCCGATCATAGATCGGCAGCAGGTGCTTATTGGTGATGTTGGTCAGTGGGGCCAGGCGCGACCCGGTCCCACCGGCGAGGACTATCCCTTTCATGCTGCACGCTTGACCGCGAGGGCGGCCCTCCTTCGCTCCATTGGATTGCTAACGTACTCCGTCTGCGCCAGCCGAGGGAGTTTCTGTGGTGCCGACAGGATATGTTAGTGCCGCCCCGGCCTGTCATTGTAGCGGCAATGCTCAGACGAGTGACCGAACCGAGTGGGTAGCATGACCTCCGCGCCGCAGCCCGGAGCACCCTCCCACCACGGCGACACACCAGAACCAACCATTGGCATTCGGTAGGCATGGGCGATACACTCACAGTAGGGAGCCACGCTCACCTGACCCTCAGGCCCGCGCCAGCGTGGCACCAAAGGGTGCTTCAACGAGGAGGTACTGTCAATGACGAACAACCGGCGCACCGCAATTGCTTCTCCTGACTACCTAGGCCGCACCACTGCTGCTCCTAGCGGATTGGGTAGCCCAAGCGTATCACCACCAGTACGCGCCGCTCCTTCCGGAGAGGGGCTGAATGCCTGGGATATCGCCCGGCGGCAATTCGATCTCGCCGCCGACCGCTTGCGCCTGGGTCCCGACGAGCGCGCAGTGCTACGCAACTGTAAACGTGAGTTCACAGTGCATTTCCCGGTGCAGCTGGACGATGGCTCGGTACGTTCCTTCACCGGCTACCGCGTCCAGCACAACTTGGCACGCGGTCCTGGCAAGGGCGGCATCCGGTACCACCCCCAAGCCGATCTCGATGAGGTACGCGCGCTTGCCATGTGGATGACGTGGAAGTGCGCCGTGGTGAACATTCCCTTCGGTGGCGCCAAGGGCGGCGTTGCCGTAAACCCCAAGGAGCTTTCGCCAACCGAGCTTGAGAATCTGACCCGGCGCTACACCACAGAAATCGAGCCATTGATCGGGCCGGATAGCGACATACCGGCGCCCGATGTGAATACAAACCCGCAGATCATGGCCTGGATCATGGACACCTACAGTATGCACAAGGGCTATACCGTCACCGCGGTAGTGACAGGGAAGCCCGTGAGTATCGGCGGCTCGGAAGGTCGGAATGAAGCTACCGGCCGTGGGTGTGTCTTCACCATTCAACAGGCCGCCGAACGCCTCGGTCTTGACCTCGCCGGTAGTACGGTGGCCGTGCAGGGGTTCGGCAACGTCGGCGCCACTGCTGCGCGGTTTCTCCATGATCTCGGCTGCCGCGTTGTGGCGGTGAGCGACTCCGAGGGCGGCATCGCCAATACGAGCGGTCTCGATCTACACCAGGTCTTGCGCCATTGGCAAGAAACCGGGTCCGTCGTCGGCTTTGGCGCCGCAACCGAGATCACGAATGCCGAGCTGCTGACGTTCGAGTGCGACATCCTCGTCCCAGCGGCGCTGGAAAACCAGATCACGGCCGAGATTGCCGAGCGGATCAAGGCCAAGATCGTCGCCGAGGCGGCGAATGGGCCAACTACACCGGATGCCGACGCCATCCTTCACGACCGTCAGGTGTTCGTGATACCGGACATCCTGTGCAATGCCGGTGGCGTTACGGTGTCATATTTCGAGTGGGTCCAGGACCTGCAGAACTTTTTCTGGGACGAAGCGGAGATCAACCGGCAGCTCCACCGGATTATGGTCCGCAGCTTCGAGCAAGTGCATCGGATGGCCCAGGAGCACGACGTTGACCTCCGCCAGGGAGCGCAGATGCTCGCGATCTCGCGGGTTGCGGAGGCCACACGCCTGCGAGGGCTGTATCCTTAGCCGCAGACCGAGCGGTCAGGGCGAGTGTGCGGCCCCGCTGACCGGGACCAACGGCACTCCTTGATCTCGCGCTAGATAAACGAGGGAGGCCCTAGAGTTATGAAGGTCTGCTATGCCTACCGTCGCAGTGTCTTCTACCCCTACCAGGGCACGGAGTTCCCGCCGGCGAGCGAGACAGACCTGATACAGGAGTACCTGGAAAAGGTCAAAGCCATCGGCTTCGACGGCATCGAGCTGCCGGCGGCGCTCGCCGAGAGCTTCACGGCGGCGCAGCTCGACAATCTACGGCGTGTGCTGCGCGACCTTGACCTGCCCTGCGCGGCCGTGCGTGGCGGTGGCGGGATGCACGATCCCCACGTGGCGGCGGCGAACCGGGAGCGGCTGGAGAGCGCCGTGCAGTTTGCCGCCGAGATGGGGGCCGACGTGCTGAACGCCACGGTCACGACGCCCCCGCGCGATCCGGGGGGGCCGGGGAGTTTCGTCGGTGATCCGGTCTCGCAAGGGTCGAGCCGCCTCGCCAGCGCCGGCGATTTCGAGCAGTCTGCCGACGGCCTACGCGAGGTCGCCGACCTCGCTGCGGACGTGGGTATCTGCATCTCCATTGAAGTCCACCAGCACTCGATAGCCGATTGTAGCTGGGCGGCGCTCCACCTGCTGGACCTGATTGACCGTCCCAACGTCGGGGCCAACCCCGATCTGGGCAATATCTACTGGGTCTATGACACCCCGGAGGAGACCACCGAGGCGGCCATCGTCGCGCTCGCCCCGCGGGCCATGTATATGCACTGCAAGAACCTGGTCCGCGTCCACATCCCCGAACTGCGGCACAGCATCTTTCTGCGGGTGCCACTTCCCGACGGGGACATTGACTACCGCTTTGCAATCGCGGCCATGCACGACGCCGGCTTCGATGGATACTTGGCCGTCGAAGGTGCCCGGGACGGCGACCAGCTCACCAGCGATGCCCGCAGCCTTACCTACGTGCGCGAAATACTGGCCGAGCTGGCGTAGCCCGGCTCCGGCTCGACAACGCTGCGCGTCGGTTACAATTCCTAGTCGCTGTTGACATTTCCCGGTCATTCCCGCGAAAGCAGGAATCCAGGGCGAGGACGTTGGCTGCTACCCCAGCCGCCTGGATTCCGGCTTCCGCCGGAATGACGAATGAGGTTAGTAGCACTGCACTGGAGGTACCGCCGTGAGCACCGCGAGCGATCAGTCCGGGCGCTTCGAGCTGGGCATCATCACCCGCCTGCAAGACAGCGCCGATGAAGCCATCCGGCGCGTGGCCGAGTTCGGCTTGCCTACCTGTCAGCTCACCACCGATGATCCGGCGCTGTATACGCCAGCAACGGCGGACCAGGTGCGTGCAGCCGCCGAGAAGTACCAGGTCGCAGTCACCACGCACTGGGCACACGCGCCCGGCCGCAGGGTGTGGAACTTCTACGACGGGCCGCTGACGCTGGGGCTGGTCCCGCCGGAGACGCGGGAGGAGCGGCTGGCTGCGCTCCAGCAGGCCGCGGCCTTTGCGGAGTGGATCGGCGCCCCATCGCTCACCGGGCATATGGGCTTCATCCCCGAGGACCCGAACGACCCGCGGTATGCGGGCACCGTAGACGCGCTCACGCGGCTCGCGCATACCTGCGCCGAGCATGGTGTCGAGCTGTGGTTCGAGACCGGTCAGGAGACACCAACGACGCTGCTCCGAGTTTTCGACGACATCGGCACCGACAACCTCGGCATCAACCTCGACCCGGCCAATCTGCTCCTGTACGGCAAGGCGAATCCGCTCGATGCGGTAGACCTCTTCGGCACGCTCATCAAGGGTGTCCACGCCAAGGACGGCGACTATCCCACGACCGGCCGGGCACTGGGCCGCGAGCAACCGCTCGGCAAGGGCCGGGTCAACTTCCCGGTGCTGATCGCCAAGCTCAAGGCACTGGACTACCGGGGAGCCATCACCATCGAGCGCGAAATCAGCGGGCCACAGCAGGCGGCCGACATCCGCCAGGCCATCGCGCTGCTGACCTCGCTGACCGGTGACCAATAGCCAGTGACCGCTCCCGCCGCCCAAGTAGACCTCATTATTTTTGTCGGCCGGCCAGGCCCATCTCCGGTGGAGCAGGCCATCGGGCGCATCCGGCAGGCCGCGGCACTCGACTTGGTGTGCCTCGCGCAAGCCTGCGACCGCATCGGGCGGATCGTGGCGGTGCTCCCGGCGGACACCGCTATCGCCGACCGTCTGGACAGCCGGGCCGTGCATGTTGATCTCGACGATGCGGCCGAGCCGTTTCATTTCGGCCGGCGGTTAGCCGGCGTCGTCGAGCGCTTCGCCATCCAACATGCTCTGTACTTCGGCGCCGGCGCCGCGCCCCTGCTCTCGCGGCAGACGTTGACGCGCCTGTGCGACACGCTGCTCACGAGGCGGGCCACCGGATCGGGGGCCGGTGCCGGCGTGGTGAGCGCCAACAACTTCTGGTCCGCCGACTTCCTCGGCTGGACGCCGGCATCCGCAATACGGCACATTGATCTCCCGGCCCGACGCGACAACCCGCTGGCCGTGTTGTTGCAGCGGCAGGCCGGCTTGACCCGCGACGACGTACCATCGTCCGTCGGCTCACTCTTCGATATTGACACCCCGGCGGACGTTGCCATTCTGAACCTGCACCACGGGACACACCCGCACACGCGAGCCGCCCTGCAAGCGGTCCCTTGGGGGCAAGAAGGCTGGCCGGACCGTCACCTCGCGGCGCTGATGCCTCATCTGGTGCGCCCCGGCGCCGAGGTCTGTTTGATCGGCCGCGTGAGCAACAGCGTCTTTGGCGGCCTGCGGCAGGACCTCGCCTGTCGGCTACGTATTTATGCCGAGGAGCGCGGGATGCAGGCCGCGGGACGCGACCGCCGGGGGGAAGTGCGCTCCCTGCTCGGCATGTTCCTGGAGCACGTCGGTGACGGGAGATTCTTCGCGGCGCTCGCGGCCCTGGGGTCCGACGCGGTGCTCCTGGATACGCGCCCCATCTTTCATCATCTCGGCTGGGACGTATCTACGGCCGACCGCTTCTACTCCGACTTGGGCTGCGTCGAGCGGATACGTCACGCGGAGGTGCGTTCCTTCACGGCCGCAGCACGCGCTGCTCCGGTGCCGGTGGCCCTCGGCGGTCAGTCACTTGTCGGGGGAGGGCTGTGGGCGCTCACGGAGGCGGCGTGGGAACATGCGGACGCCGGGTCATTGCCGCCTATCGGGTGACGGCTCATCGGCCTCACTCTCCGCGTCTGCAGCGGGCGTCTGCTTGGCGCGCTCCGACTCTTCGGCTTCGAGGGCGGCGAGCTTATCGAACTGCCGCGTGCGGCGCAGATACGCCCAGCGCTTATTCCGCGCGACTTGGGCTTGCGTAGCCACGTAATCCTCTTCGGCGGGGGGCGGCCTCATCCGGTCGAGGAGCGCCTGCGCATCGTCCTCCCCGGAAAGGAGCCGGTCGGACCACCGCATCACGCGCCGGGCGACCAAGACCGCGATCCCAAAGGCCACGAACGCGGCCACGACAGCGCCTCTCCCACCCAGCATCTCCTCCAGGACCCCCGGACTCATCAGAAAGATGACAATAATCGCGCCGTACAGAATAAGGAAGGCGACAAAGACCAGCCCCAGCGCAAACATAGTACGTAACATGGCCCGTTACTCCTCGCGGCAGACAGAGGCGCTGCCGTCCACCCGTCAAGTATAGACCCTGGGCTAGGTTGTGTTGACATTTGAGATAGAAGGCAGTGCCACCAACCCCCTTGCGTCATGCAACCCTCGCTCGTCATTCCGGCGGAAGCCGGAATCCAGGCGTCTTGGGCCACAGCCAGCGCCCCCGCTCTGGATTCCCGCTTTGACGGGAAACACCGTGGCCTGGCCAAGGCCACCGCAGGAGATGAAAATGGGGCCACGCCGGGCGGTGCGCGGAGGGCGGTCGTCATTGGTGCCACGAGCCCGGTCGGGAAACTGCCTAAACCAGCCTTTTTTATAGCAATGACAGGGGGAGGCCGGCATGACGGGTAGCGAGGGGCGGCCGGTTACTTGAAGTACAGTGCGATGAGGGCGGCGAAGATGGTCACCCACGAGGCGACCATCACTATAATGAGCGTATTGTAGCGGGTGTTCATCTCGGTGAACCGGCTGTTCATCTCGGCCCGCAGGCCGTTGATAGACTGGTGCATCTCGGCCCGCGACCCCTCGATGGACCGGTTCGTCTCATTGAGCCGGCCGTTAATATTGTCGAGGCGGCGGTCTACCTGCTCGTAGGTGCCTTCCAGCCGGCTAATCCGCTCATGTTCGATGTCTTCGACGACCATAGTGTCCTCGTTCGCTCGCTGCCCGCGCTACTGCTTCATAGTAGCCTAGGCGCGGCTCCGGCGCCAGCCTCCGGTCCGTCATGGCGGCGCATACTATCGTCATTGCGGCCCTCCCCCATCGTGGATGAGCTGTTTTCGTAGCAATGACGGGTGAGGCACCAGGAATGACTCCCCTCCCTCGTTACCTACCCCTGTGAGGTCCTGGCAGCGGGATCGCTGGCGTGTGTTATGGTGCAGCGATGGTGACCATCACTCGACGGGTCGCTATCCATACGCACATGCACCGCGAGCTACACCCTACGAGGGATGCTCGTCACGGAGGCCGGCAGAGGTGGCTAGTACATTTGGCGCGCTGTTCCGGGTCACGACCTGGGGAGAGTCCCATGGCGGCGGGGTGGGCGTCGTCGTGGACGGCTGCCCGCCCCAGGTAGCGCTCGACGCCGCCGCCATTCAGCGCGAGCTGGATCGTCGCCGCCCGGGACAGAGCCGCATCACCACCCAGCGGAAAGAAGAAGACCGGGTCGAAATCCTCTCCGGCGTGTTCGAGGGGTACACGCTCGGTACTCCCATCTCACTGATGGTCAAGAATAAGGACGCCCGGCCGAGAGACTACGCGGAAGTCCGCGTCAAGTATCGTCCCTCCCACGCTGACTACACCTATCAAGCCAAATACGGTATCCGCGACTGGATGGGTGGCGGCCGGGCCTCTGCACGCGAGACCGTCGGCCGGGTCGCAGCCGGCGCGATTGCGAAGCGGATTCTGCGCGACACCGGCGGCATAGACATCGTTGCCTACGTCAAGCAAGTTCACGACCTCGTTGCCGACGTGGACTCCAACACGGTCACGCTCGACGACGTTGAGACCAACATCGCCCGCTGCCCGGACGCCGCCTGCGCCGAGCGCATGATCGCGCGGATCGAAGCGGCCCGCAAGGATGGCGACTCTCTGGGCGGAGTGGTCGAGTGCGTCGCCCGCAACGTGCCGGTGGGCTTGGGGGAGCCGGTCTTCGACAAGCTCGAAGCCGATCTCGCCAAGGCGATGCTGTCGCTGCCGGCAGCAAAAGGCTTCGAGATCGGCTCCGGGTTCGCCGGCGTCCTGATGACCGGCTCGACGCACAACGACCCGTTCTATAGCGACGCGGGCACCATCCGGACCCGGACGAACTACTCCGGGGGCATTCAGGGTGGTATCTCGAATGGCGAGCCGATTATCTTCCGCGTGGCCTTCAAGCCGACGGCCACCATCCTCAAGGAGCAGGAAACGGTGGACGTGGAGGGGCGGCCCACCACGCTCCGCGGGCGCGGGCGGCACGACCCCTGCGTCCTGCCCCGCGCCGTGCCGATGGTCGAGGCCATGGCCGCGCTCACCCTCGCCGACCACTGGCTACGCCAGCAAGCTACCCGGAGCTATTGTGATCCGGGCGTGGAGCCGGAAGGACCGAGCGATGATCGTTGACGTACACACCCACGCGCCGCGCCGGCGAGCGGCGCCGGCCTCGCCCCCTCAATCGGCCGCACCTAGCTCCGACCGAGCGCCCATGCGGCCGGACCGCCCGGACCCGGCCGGGGTGACCTGGGATGACTACCTGGCCGCGATGGCTGCCGTGGATCGGGCTGTCGTCTTCAACATTGCGCTGCCGCCGCCCGGTGATCCGGACCCTCTGAGCGCCCGGCTGACCGGCTCGCCGTTCGAGGCGCCGGCCCGCGAGGTGAACGACAACACCGCCGCGCTGGTGCGCGCCTATCCCGACAAGCTGATCGGCTTTCTGTCGGTGCATCCGCGCGACCCGGCGATGGACGACGAGCTGGATCGCGCGACGGGCGACCTCGGGCTGCGCGGCATCAAGCTCGGCCCGAACTACCAGAACTTCGATCCTCTCAGCGACGAGGCGTTCCGGCTCTACGCCCGCGCCCAGGAGCTGCGGCTGCCGATCTTGTTCCACCAGGGCACGTCGCCGGTGCGCTTCGCCGACCTCGACTACGCCCACCCGCGGCACATTGATCGCGTCGCCATGCGTTTTCCGGAGCTACGGATAGTGATGGCGCATATGGCGCATCCCTGGCAGACCGATTGCATCACGGTGATCCGCAAGCACCCCCACGTCTATGCCGACATCTCGGCGCAGCACTACCGGCCCTGGTCCTACTACAACTGCATGCGGCTGGCGACCGAATGGGCGGTACTGCCGAAGCTGCTGTTCGGCTCGGACTTCCCGGTGGCGACGCCGCAGGAGACGATTGACGCCATTCCCCACGTCAACGACATCCTCGAAGGCACCGCGCTCCCCCGCGTGCCCACGGACGAGCTTCAGGCAGTCGTAGAACGGGACTCGCTGGCCTGCTTGGGCCTCGACTAGGGTACCCCTCCGGACCCCCTGACTGAGGTAGGTACAGGTTAAGCCGTAGGGGCGCAACATGTTGCGCCCGCCCCCCTGCGGAGCGGGGGGACCATAGGGGGGCCTAGTCAGTCTCAGTGCTATACTGGTTCCCGCTCGCTAGTAGCTCTATTGACACCCATTGCCGTGAAAATACCGTCTATCCGTCATTCCCGCTTTCGCGGGAATCCGGAGCGCCGAGCGGGAGAGTCGTTGTGAGTAGGACGATTGACGAGCAGATCACGCGCAAGCTCTTCGACCTCTCCGGTCGGTGCGCCATCGTGACGGGCGCGGCCTCGGGGTTAGGCGAGGCCATTGCCGGGGGGCTGGCCGTGTTCGGCGCCGACGTTGCGCTCGCCGATGTCAATGAGCGAGGGCTGGAGGAGGTGGCCGCGGCCATCCGCAGCATCGGACGACAAGCCTTGCCCATCGCCTGCGATGTGCGCGTCCGTGACCAAGTGCAGGCGCTCGTGGACCGGACGCTGGAAACCTTCGGTCGCGTGGATATCCTCGTCAATGCGGCGGGTATCGCGCGCCGCGCTCCGGCCGTGGAGCTGACCGACGCGGAGTGGGACGAGGTAGTGGCGATAGACCTGACCGGCGCCTTCCTCTGCGCGCAGGTGGTCGGGCGGGCCATGATCGCGCAGGGACAAGGCGGGCGCATCATCAACATCGCCTCCATCGGCGCGCACGTCGGCGTGACGAGCGGCAACGCCAACTACTCGGCCGCCAAAGGTGGTCTGGTGGCAATGTCGAAGTGCCTCGCGCTCGAATGGGCGCCGCACAACATCCTGGTCAACTGCATCTCACCCACGCACTTCAACACGCCGCTCATCCAGCGCAACATGCAGAATCCCGAGGTCCGGGCGTACTACCTGTCGAACATTCCGCTCGGCCGGCTCGGTGAGCCGCCGGAGATCGTCGGCCCGGTGGTATTCCTGGCCTCCGACGCCGCCAGCATGGTCACCGGCGCCACCGTCGTCGTTGACGGCGGACACATGGCCAAGTAACTGGCCGGGGGGTGAGGCGGGCGGGGCGAGCCGGTACCAAAGCGTCAGCTCTCACGGCAAGAAAAGGGCATGAGTATGGCTATCGCAACCGCACCACAGACCCGCTTGGAAACCGACCTGAACACGGACCAGCTCCGCGAGATGTATGCGCTCATGTGGCGCATCCGCTATTTCGAAGAGACGGTGCTGGACCTGTTCAACAAGGGCCATATCCGCGGGACCGCCCATCTCTACATCGGCATGGAAGCGGTCGCGGCCGGCACGCGGGCGGCGATGGGGCCTGATGACTTCCTGGCGAGCACGCATCGCGGTCACGGGCATTGTCTGGCGATGGGCCTCGATCCGAAGCTGATGATGGCGGAGCTACTCGGTCGCGGCGACGGGTACTGCAAGGGCAAGGGCGGCTCGATGCACGTGGCGTGCCTGGCCCTGGGGATGCTGGGAGCCGATGCTGTGGTGGGGGCGAACGCGCCGATCACCACCGGCGCGGCGCTGGCGGCGCGCCTGAAGGGCGAGGATCGCGTCGGGATCAGCTTTTTCGGCGACGGTGCTGCCAGTCAAGGGGTGGTGCTGGAGGCACTCAACATCGCCGCCGTGTCCAAGCTACCCGTCGTCTTTATCTGCGAGAACAACCAATGGGCCTTATCCACTTCGATCCAGGCCACGCTCTCCGTGCCGGACGTGGCTACCCGCGCCCAGGGCTTCGGACTGCCCAGCGCAATCGTGGACGGTCAAGATGGCCTTGCCATGCATGCGGCGGCTCAGGAGGCAGTCACGCGGGCACGCGCCGGTGAAGGCCCTACCCTGATCGAGGCGAAGACGTACCGCTTCCATACGCACTCCGCCTTTGCGACGAAAGACCCGCGCGCAGCCGACGAAGTGGCGTTCTGGAAGAGCCGCGACCCCATCGCGATCCTCGGTGAGAAGCTGCTGGGCGCCGGTGTGCTTACCGCAGCCGAGGCGGAGACGCTGCGTGTACACGAAGCGGCCCTGGCGCAAGAAGCGGCCGACTTCGCCGTAGCCAGCCCATATCCGGCGCCGGAGGAGGCCTTAACCGACGTCTTCCTTCCCGCTGAGACGGAGAGCTATAGCGAGCCGGGCCACCCGGCGCCGGATGCTGGCGTCCGACAGATCAATATGGTCGAAGCGCTCAACGAGGCCCTGCACGAGGAGATGGAGCGCGACCCGACTGTCTTCATCATGGGCGAGGACATCGGCAACATCGGCGGCCTGTTCGGAGTGACCGGCGGCCTGCTGGAGCGGTTCGGCGAGGAGCGTATCCGCGAGATGCCGATTTCCGAGCCGGGCTACACCGGCGTCGGGGTAGGTGCGGCCATCGCCGGCGCGCACCCGGTCGTCGAAATACAGGTGATGGATTTCCTGTCGTTGACGATGGACCAGCTCGCCAACCACGCCGCCAAGCTACGCTACATGACCGGCGGTCAGGCGTCGGTGCCGATGGTGTTGCGCGGCGTCGTGATGACCGGCATCGGCCTGGCGGCGCAGCATTCGCAGAGCCTCGAAGCGTGGGTCGCGCATATTCCGGGCCTCAAGGTCATCATGCCCAGCACGCCCTACGACGCCAAGGGCCTGCTCAAGAGCGCCATCCGCGACGGCAACCCGGTCGTCTGCTTCGAGAAGCGCCTGCTCTACGCCGCGACCGGTCCGGTGCCGGAGGAGGAGTATCTCGTTCCCTTTGGCCAAGCCGCCATCCGCCGGACCGGCGCCGATCTGACGATTGTCGCCAGCGGCCTGTCGGCTCACATGGCCATCGAGGCCGCAGAGACGCTGGCCGCCGAGGGCGTCGAGGCAGAGGTCATTGACCTGCGGACCTTGGTGCCACTCGATATGGACACGATCATCGAGTCGGTAGCCAAGACCCACCGCGTGATCGTCGCCAACGACGGCTATCGCAACTGCGGCTTCGCAGCAGAAGTGATGGCGAGGATCATGGAGCAAGGGTTCGACTACCTGGACGCGCCGATCATGCGCGTGACCTCGGAAGACGTTCCGATCCCCTGCTCCGAAGCACTGGAGCAGGTGGCGCTGATTAGCGCCGAGAAGATCGCCACGACCGCCCGCGAGCTACTGGAAGCCTAGCTGCGGTGCCGGTTTCCGGGGGCTTGGTGCTCTTTTCCCTCACCCTCAATCCCTCTCCCAGGGGCAAGGGAGGATCAAGACACCTACCCCCAACCCCCTCCCTAACAGGGAAGGGGCCGGGGGTTAGGTCCAACCCGTTTTCCGATTCAGGCTGGGTCGGCCCCTGCCATTGACCGGTCGAACAGTGCCACGACCTCCTCGGAAGGCTTGGATGTGAGGAGTGTGACGGCGACAGCCACCGGCATTGCTATGAGGAAGCCGGGCGTGGCGGGCTGAATATCCCATAGCCCGCCGGGGCCGCCGGAGAGGTATCCCCAGACGGAGGAGACGACCGTGCCGGTGATGATGGACGCCAGCGCGCCCCAGAAATTGAACCGACGCCAATACAGCGCCAGAATGGTGACGGGGCCAAACGCTGCGCCCATGCCGCCCCAAGCGTAGGCGACCAAGTTCTCTACCGAATCGGGGTTGAGTATCGAAAGGAGGGCGGCGATGATACCGATAATCACGAGCAGCAGGCGGCCCAGCCAGACCCGGACAAAGGCGCCCAGCACATAGACGTACCGCTTCGCATAGGCGAGCCTCCTGATGAACGGCAGGTCGTCGGTGGCGACCGCGGATGCTAGGAGTAGCTGCGAATCCGCGGTGCTCATGACGGCTGCAATCACCGCCGTTAGCAGGAGACCGGTCACTACGGGATGGAAGAACACTTCCGAGACCACGAGATAGACCCGCTCCGGGTCCTCCATGACCTCCGCCAGCACACCCGCTTCCGAAAGGGCAACTAATGCAACCAGGCCGAGCAGCATTCCGAAGGTGTACGTGAAAAAGCTCCACGACGTGCCAATGTCGCGGCTGGCCGGTATCTTCGATTCGCTCTCCAGCGCCATGAAGCGCTGCAATATCCGCTGAGAACCGAAAGCACCCAGACCCCAGCCGGCGACGGAGAGCAGGAAGAAAATGCCAATCGGCTCGCCGTCGGCATCGGTCAGCGGGTTCCAGAAGCCGGCGGGTGTTGCTCCGGCGCCCTGGAAAGGGTTGTCCGTTATGAAGATCAACGTGAGCACCAAGACAATAAAGCTGCCCACCATCAGGATGGCCTGAAATACGTCAGTCCTGGAGACCGCCAAGAAACCACCGATGAAGGTATAGGAGGCGACGGCGATGAGCGTTATCAGGACACCCCACGTCGCGTCCAGCCCGAACACCGTATTTAGCAGCTTGGAGCCGGCAATCATGCCGGAGCTGATATAGAAGATGACGAAGAAGATAGTGATAAAGCCGGAGAGGGTCCGCAGCACTCCCGTCCTATCCCGAAAGCGTCGCTCGAAGAACTCCGGCAAGGTGAGGGAGTCTTCGGCTGCGATGGTGTAGCGGCGCAACCGCTTGGCTAGGATTGTCCAGTTGAGCCAGAGGCAAACCACGATGAAGAGCACGAGCCAGATGTGGATAAGGCCGTCCTGGAAGGCCAGGGCCGGGAGTACCAGCATCGTCCAGCCGCTCGACGTGGAGGAGCCGGCGCTCAGTGCGGACGTGATGGTGCCCACCCGCCGGCCGCCGAGGACATAGTCCGACATCTCCTGCATCCCGCGGGCGCGGACTACCGCTATGCCGATCAGTGCCACGAAATAGACTAGGAAGACAGTAAGAATCCAAGGACTGAAGCCCATATGACCCCCCCCCATAGCTAGCGTGGTAAGTCGGAGCAACGACGTTGGAGGCGGCCTGATTAACTCGATGCTCCGTCGGCACCGGTGGCCGAAGGCTGTGGTGGTGGCGGCTGCTCGGCTTCCGGCTGCTCCCGCGGTGGCAAGAGCAGCGAGGCCGCCACGGACGCGACGAGCACGAGCGCGATGACACCCAGCGAGATGGCCGTTGGCAATTCGTAATCGAACCATAAATGCAGGGCGTCCTTACTGAGCATCTTCACGCCGACGAGCGCCAGGATAACACCCAGACCGGTGCTGAGATAGGCGAGTGAGCGGATCATGCCGGCCAGCAGGAAGTACAGCGCCCGTAGACCCAGAATGGCGAACACATTCGAGGTAAAGACGATAAATGGGTCAAGGGTGATTCCCAGGATAGCGGGCACGGAGTCGACGGCAAACACAACGTCCGTCGTCTCGACGACCACGAGCACCGCCAGCATCGGGGTGGCCATCAGCTTGCCGGCGTGACGCACGAAGAAGCGCTGGCCGTGATACTCCTCGGTGAGCGGCACCAAACGGCGCATGAGCCGCAGTACCGGATTTTCGCCCGGATCGACTTCGATGTCGCTATTGCGGGCCAACTTGATCCCGGTGTAGACGAGGAACGCGCCCAGAATATAGAACATCCAAGTAAAGTTCTGGAGGAGCGCGACGCCGGCGAAAATGAAGATGCCCCGGAAGACCATCGCGCCCACAATGCCCCAGAACAAGACGCGGTGCTGGTACTCCGGTGCGACGGCGAAGTACGTGAAGATCAGCGCAAAGACGAACACGTTGTCTACGGAGAGGCTGTATTCGACGAGGTAGCCGGTGATGTACGCCAGACTCGGCTCCGAGCCTTGCCACACCCATAGGAGTACCGCAAAGGAGAGGCCGAGTGTGACCCAGCCCGCCGTCCACAGACCGGCCTCACGGCTCGAAACCACGTGTGCCCTGCGGTTGAGGACCAGGAGATCGAAGCACAGCAACGACAGGATTACGGCAATGAAGGCGACCCAGACCCACCATTCAACCTCTACCATCCGGCTTCACCCTCCGTGGCTCGAATAAAAATGCCGACGGCCATCCCGGCACTGCTGGGCGCGGCACCGTCAGTTCCGCGCGTACGCGCGTGTGGTAGCCTAGCTGAAGTGTACCCGCTACGGTGCCTTTTACCATAGCAGCGCACGGTTTTACCCACGTGCAGCTCCCGGCCGTTTCGCCCGCTCACAACGCCGGCACGCATCAGGCCGGGGAGTAAGGAGTTGACCATGCCCTACTTGGCCCCCCAAGACGCCAACAACGAGATCAGCACGATGATCGAGGCGATCAAGGCCAGGCGCGGGCCGCCACCGTGGCGGGAACCGCTCGTCGCCACGCCGGCCTTTCGCCAAGTGCTCCTGTACTGGACGCCGGGAGAGCAGCTCACTCCCCACTGGCACCCTCGCGCCAGCGAATCGTTCCTGGTGTTGGAGGGGAGCGGCACGTTCAAGATCGGTGATGCCCCACCGGTCGAGGTGCAGCCGGGCAACTGTTTACTTGCTCAACCCGGTGTCCCCCACGAGATAACGGTCAGCGCGACCGAACCCTTGCTCATCCTCGCCACGGTCGCCCCCAACGAGCCGGACGACACCTATGAATAGCCGCTATCACGATGCACAGCCCACCGGCGTCTGTGGATTGTTTATAGAAGTCCCTCGTCACGCTTGCGACGAGTCAAGTCGCGGTACTCGCGGCGTGACATTGGACACTTGATAAGCCGCTCGAACTCTTCCGCAGTCAGCCGTGTGGCTCGCCGGATACTGGCGAGGGTACCCCTAGGAACGGAGCCACCCCGATGAACCTGGGGGCGAGTGATGCGGAGAAGCCTCCTCCCATGCCATCACTACCCAGCAGCTCACTTCGCCGCGGCGCCTCGTCTCGTCGCACACCTTCAGGTCGAGGGCCTGGGCAACTTCCCGCGGCCTGAAGTCAAGCCGCGGCATCTTGGCAGCCCGCGGCGGCACCACACCTGGCACCATCAGTGCCGCTGTGGCCCGCCACTTGGATTACGAGATCAGCGAGGATGCACTGCCAGGATCGCGGGAGCTTACCTAGCTCATTGGCCGGCGTCCGTCGAAGCTCCTCGTGGAGCGCAATGATGTCGAGCTGCAGCGCTGCAAGCGCTTCCGGCTCAGTGTCGCCATGCCCTGTTGCCTCGACCTCCACGAAACGTGCCGTTACACCGTCATCGTACTCTTCGGTCAAGACCCAGATCGGTCGTGCGAGGCGATACTGCCCAGAGCCGAGGCCCGAGAGCATCATGTGACGCACCACCGGCCTGGCAGCCAAGCTGTCGCGCAGGTCAGCAATCTCGGTACGTAACATCTCTACCTCTTGACGCAGCAGCGCCAACACCCGCCGGTCGGCTGCTCAGTCACTGTCGTCCTCCTCGGTGTAGCTCTCGTATCCTAGCACGCGAGTAGCCCCCGGCGGGTCCGGCCAGTTGGAGAGCAGTGGCCGGCGCAGAGGCCGGCGCAGGTACGTCGCGGCTAGTTCGGGCGCTGGCTATCCGGGGAAGCCCGGCGCGACCCACGCTCGGCACGCTCGGCGAGGAAGTCGTCGCTATAGAAGCCGGTCTCCTGGCCCCGGTACACCGTCACCAGGAAGTCATCGCGGGCCACCTCGGCCGAGAGCACGAGCGCATCGTCAATCCGCTCGATAAGGTCGAGCAGCGCCCCCTCGGTCATGTCCTCTTCCAGGATGAGCGAGGCGTACACGTCGCGCTGCGTGTAGTGCAGGTCAACATGCCCGATCCGCTTCTCCCCGTCGAGCAGATGATAGCCCTCCGAGGCGGCGGTGCGATACTGTCGCTCAAACCGCACGCTATCACTCATAGTGGTCTCATTGTGCAGATTTGGCATTCAGGCAGCCTCTCACCTGCGGCTAGGCTCCTAGCTCCGCAAAGTCTAACCCTAAATCGAGGGCCGGCGCAGAGTGGGTCAACGCGCCGACCGAGATGATGTCCACGCCGGCCTCAGCGTGGGCACGCACCGTCTCCAACGTCACTTGCCCCGATGCCTCCGTGATCGCGCGGCCGGCCACCAGCCCGACCGCCGTTTCGGTCTCCTCCGGTGACATGTTGTCGAACGTGATGGCGTCGGCGCCCGCAGCGAGCGCTTCCTCGACTTGCGCCAGCGTATCTACCTCGACCTGCACTCGCAGCGTGTGCGGCGCTTGCGCCCGCGCCCGCGCGATGGCGGTGCGGACCGAGCCGGCCACCAGCAAGTGATTGTCCTTGATGAGGATGCCATCGTAGAGCGCCTGGCGATGATTACGCCCCCCGCCGGCGCGCACGGCGTACTTCTCCAGCAGGCGTAGGCCCGGCGTCGTCTTGCGGGTCTCCACGATGGTCGCGCGGGTGCCCTGGACGGCAGCGACGTACCGGGCCGTCAGCGTCGCAGTGCCCGACAGACGCTGGACGAAGTTGAGCGCCACCCGCTCCGCGGTCAGGATGCCGCGCGCCGGCCCCCGCACGGTCAAGACGCGCTGACCGGGCGCCAGCCGCGCGCCGTCTTGCCGGTGATACTCGACCGCTACCTGCGGCTCCACGAGCGCGAAGGCAAGCGCGGCCACCTCGGCTCCCGCCAGCACGCCAGCCGTCCGCGCGACCAGGTGCGCTATGGCGCGGGCGGTCCGCGGCACCACCGCAGTTGCCGTGATGTCGCCCGGCCCCACGTCCTCCGCCAAGGCCCGCTGCACCATTGCCCGCACCAGGGCCGGATCAGGCGGCTCAAGTAGGGGCGCACCATGTTGCGCCTCTACTGAGGGGATTGAATGCTCCAACACCTCGTACTCCTATCGGATCGGGCGGCCCTGACGGGTCAGAGGCTCACCGGGATGATGGATTGCATCGGAGAGAGGGCCGCCAGCTCTGCGAGCAGCTCGGGCGGAACCAGCTCATCCACGTTGATGACCATTATCGATTCGCCGCGCGGCACATGCCGGCCGACCTGCATCCGCGAGATGTTGATATCCCCGGCGCCGAGCAGGGTCCCGACGCGGCCGATCACGCCGGGGCGATCCTGATGGGTCGTGACCAACAGTTGACCGAACGGATGGATATCAATGTCGAAATCATCAATACGCACAATCCGGGGTACGTCACTCAGGATCGTGCCGGCGACGAGACGGGTCGCCGAACCGGAATGCACCCGCAGTTCGATCAAGTTGGCATAGTTGGACGCGGCCGCACTTTCCTTCCGCTCGCGCACACGCAAGCCACGGCTGCGGGCCACGTGCCGCGCGTTCACGATGTTGACCCGCTCGTCGGTGATGGGGTCAATCAAGCCCTTGAGCGCCGCCGCCGTGAGGGGAGCGCTGTCATGCTCGGCAAGTAAGCCGGACAAGGCGACTTCCACCTCGTCAATACGGCCACCCGGCACGGCGCCGGTCACCTGCCGCAAGAAGGAGCCGAGCCGTTCCGCCAGGTCCAGGTATGGCTGGAGCAAGGCCAGCGCGTCCGGGAGGATAAAGGGCGCGTTCACCGCGCCAGCGACATACTCCCCACGGAGCGCCGCGAGCGTCTGCTCGGCAATGTCCAGCGCCACACCCCGCTGCGCTTCTTGGGTCGAGGCGCCCAGATGCGGTGTGAGCACCACGTTGGGCGCAATCAGCAGCGGGCTGCGGCACGGTGGCTCCGCCGTAAAAACGTCCACCGCGGCCCCGGCCAACCGTCCGGCTGCGAGGGCCGCCGCCAAGGCGTGCTCGTCCACGATCCCGCCGCGCGCACAGTTGATGAGGCGTGCCGTTGGCTGGAGCAGAGCCAGCTTGTCGGCATCCAGGAGCCCGGCAGTGCTGCTGGTCAACGGGGCATGCACCGAGACAAAATCGGCGCACCGCAGCAGGTCCTCCAGGCTGGACAGCTGCACACCGACCTGCCGGGCGCGATACTCGGAGACAAATGGATCGTGCGCGATCACGGTCATCTCGAACGCCTGCGCTCGCCGCGCGACCAGACTGCCGATGCGCCCCAGACCGATGATGCCGAGCACTTTGCCGCGTAGCTCGACGCCGAGAAACTCGCTACGCTGCCATATCTTCTGCCGCATGGCAGCGTGCGCCGCCGGCACGTGCCTGGCCAGCGACAGGATCAGGGCCAGCGTATGCTCCACCGCCGCGTGCGTGTTGGCAGCCGCGGCATTGACCACAATGACACCGCGGCGCGTGGCCTCCGCGAGGTCAATGTTGTCCACGCCCGTTCCGGCGCGTCCGACGATGCGGAGCCGCTGGCCGGCGGCGAGCACGTTGGCCGTGACGGGCGCCTGGCTCCGCACGATCAGGGCATCGAAGCGGGGTATTCTGGCAATAAGCTGTTGCTCGGTCAGGCCACTGGCAACGACCACCTCGGCCTGCTCGTGCAGGAGCGCCAGCCCCTCGCCCGCCAGTCCGTCGGCCACGAGGACGGTAGGGCACGGCTGGGCGCCGCCGGAACGGTAGAGCGGTGTCGTATCAGCCATCGCCCAACTCATGCGCCAGCGCCTGCAGGACGCGCCGGATCGCTGCCCGGTTGACACGGCCCAAGTGCCCCACGCGGAGCACCTCGTCGGCCCATTTGCCCTGACCACGGGCGAGGACAATCCCGTGGCGCTCGCGGACCCGCCGCAGCAGGTCCGGGGCGGCCACGCCTTGCGGGGGACGCGCCGCGGTGACGGTATTCGAGGCATGTGCCGGGTCCGCCGCCAGCGCAAATCCCAAACGGGCGAGGCCGCGGCGCGTATAGCCGCCGACTTGCCGGTGACGCTCATAGACCGCCGCTAGTCCCTCGTCCTCGATGAGGCCGAGCGCGGCCTGCAGCGCGAACATCTGCGACAGCGGCGGCGTGTACGGCGTCACGCCCCGCGCCTGCGCCTCACGCTGCGCCTGGAAATCCCAGTAGTAACGCGGCAGCCGCGCGGTGCGCGCCGCCGCCCAGGCCCGCGGGCCGACGCCCACCAGCAGCAGGCTCGGCGGCACCATCCAGGCTTTTTGCGAGCCGGTTACGACGACATCAACGCCCAGCTCGTCCATCGCAAACGGCAAGGCCGCCAGCGAGCTGACCCCATCTACGAGCAGCAGCGCGTCGCTGTAGCTCTGCACAGTGGCCGCGATGGCCGGGAGGTCGTTCGTCACGCCGGTGCTCGTCTCATTGTGCGTGACCAAGACCGCTCGCGTCGCGGGTGCCGCCCGCAGCCGGCGACGGACCTCGTCCGGGTCGGCTGCCTGCCCCCACTCGACGGCGTAGCGCTCGACCGCGAGGCCGAAGCTCTCGGCAATGTCCGCATAGCGGTCGCCGAACGCGCCGATAGTGATGGCGAGGACGCGATCACTGGGCGAGAGCGTGTTGACGAGCGACGCCTCCAGGCCGCCGGTGCCCGATCCCGGGAAGAGCAGCACATCATGCTCGGTCCGCAAGATACGTTGGACTCCGGCCGTGAGTTCCGCCAGCAGCGCCGCGAACTCCGGCCCCCGGTGGTTAATCATCGGCGAGGCCAGGGCACGGCGTACCGCAGCCGGCAGCGGAGTCGGCCCAGGGATACGCAGATCGCGGTCCGTGCGCCGGACCGCGGCAGGATTCACCTCAGTCATAGTAGCCAAACTATAACTGCCGCGATTCTCCATCAGCAAGGCGCCAAGAGCATATCCACTCTGGATTCCTGCATCAGGAGACCTTTGCATACCCCCCAGATGGAATGCGAGAGGGGCAGTGATCTCCCTCCCGCCACCCTGGGGAGTAGCCCTCATCCCGGCCCTCTCCCACGGGAAGAGGGGAGTTGGATTCCCGCCTTCGCGGGAATGACGACTTCTGCAACGGTCTCCGTCAGCGAGAATGACGGGGAACTGTCAACGGTGTCAAGATCAACCAAGCTGCCGGGGTACCGGCAGGCCGTCGGCTACGGCATTCGACCAGTCCGTCGCAAGGGTGGTGCTCGTGCGGAGCGCACGCTCGACATGGCGCCGCGCCGCAGCGTAGTCAATCGGGGCCTCCGGCGGCGACAAGGGCTGCCCCTCCTGCTCGGCCAGCCATACGTCAAACGGATAGATGACGAGACTCAAGGGCCGCCCGGTGGCTGCATCCATCCGCACATAGAAGTCCCATTCCTCATCTACGTGCAGCCAGGGGATATGCGCTGAACGTCCCTCGCCCCCGGGTAGTACGACGTTCATCTCGCCAATGTCAGCGTTGTAGTGCCACTCGGCCGCCGGCAGGGCCGCAATAACCTCTGCCACCACATCGTTGGCAACTAAACTAATGCTCATGGCGGCTGCCTCCATCGCAATTGTACCCGACCCTTCAGCCGAGGTACGAAAAACGCTGTCTGCACATACCCTACGATAGCGCCGTCTGGTCCGTCAGGCAACCACTTCACGGAGACCTTCAGCAGGAGACCGGCAAAGCGAGTGTCCTGTGGTGCGCCGACGATGTAGTCGAGGACCCTGCCTCTAGGATTGACGAGCCTTGCAGTTGCGGTCAGATCGTCGTAGATCAACTGCGGCTGGCGGAGCGCAGCGCGCACAGCCACCTTGAAAGGGCCTACCTCATAATGCTCGGTAAGAACATGCTGCCACTCGGCCGCGCCGCAATGGATGGAGTGTCCGAAGGGGTCGGTTTCGGTCCAGCGATAGAAGGGTGTCGCCATGCTGAGGGAGCATAGCGCACCGGCTGAAGGGAGGATCGGTTTGGTAGAGTTAAACGAGTCAATGGGTACGGCGAGCGGCTATCGCCGCAGCGACACGAGGCGCACTGCTCGCCTATCCTGGCATGACGCGCCTGCTACCATTGGTCAGCCGGCCGGATCACGCCGCACGAGGCGCTAGGCATGGTGGATGTACGCGAGATTCGCGACTTCAGCGAGACCGTCACCGACAACATCGAGCAGGTCATCGTCGGCAAGCGCGACGTGATCGAGCTGGTGATGGTCGCGCTCCTGTGCGAAGGCCATCTGCTCTTCGAGGACATGCCCGGTACCGGCAAGACCATGCTCGCGCGGGCCGTCGCGGCCTCGCTCGGCCTGGACTTTCACCGCATTCAGTTTACGCCCGACCTCCTGCCCAACGATGTCGTCGGCGTCTCGATCTTCAATCAGCAGACGCTCGAATTCGAGTTCCGCCCTGGCCCGGCGTTCTCGCACATCCTGCTCACCGACGAGATCAACCGCGCAACCCCGCGCACCCAATCGGCCCTGTTGGAGGCGATGGGCGAGCACCAAATCTCGGTGGACGGTGTTTCGCGGATGCTGCCGCGCCCCTTCCTCGTCATGGCGACGCAGAATCCCATCGAGTACGAGGGGACCTTCCCGCTCCCGGAGGCCCAGCTCGACCGCTTCTTCATGCGGCTGTCGCTCGGCTATGCCTCCGCGGCAGACGAGCGCACGATCTTGCACAATCTGGAACACGAGCATCCCATCGACTCGCTGGAGCAGGTCGTAGACGGTCGCCGCCTGCTCCGGTTGCAGCGGACGGTCTGGGACATTCACGTGGATGACACGGTGCGCGACTACATCATCGGTCTGGTGCAGGCCACACGGGAGCACCAGGAGCTTATCCTCGGCGCCAGCACACGGGGAACGGTCGGACTGTTCAAGGCCGTGCAGGCGTATGCAGCGCTGCAAGACCGCGACTACGTGATCCCGGACGACGTGAAGCGGCTGGCGGTCTGCTCCCTGGCCCACCGCCTG
This sequence comes from Chloroflexota bacterium, assembly GCA_965238265.1. Lineage (GTDB taxonomy): Bacteria > Chloroflexota > UBA11872 > UBA12225 > JAJDUF01 > JAJDUF01. Next base: position 2,297,129 of record OZ250185.1, read on the forward strand.
ATCGTCAAGCCCGAGAGTGCTCTGCGCGGCCGCACGACGGACAGCATTGTCGGCAACATTCTGGAACGTGAGACGGTCGAACTGACCGCTCGTTCTGCACAATCCGATGGGAGCTAAGGTGACCCGGCGGGTCAGTGGTGCAGAACGAGGCGGCCAACCGAGCAAGAGTTGAGGCAAACCGGTGCCAGGACTATTTCTCTTTCTGATTGGCCTCGTCGTCCTCGCCTCCATGTTCCGTATTTCCTTCTACTATTTCATCGCCTACTTTCTCGGCTTTGTCGTGCTGCTCGCCTGGTTGTGGGTGCGACATACCAGTCGGCGCATCGCCCTTCGCCGCGAGTTCGCCGGCCATGCGTTTCAAGGCGAGACGGTCACGGTCAAGCTCCAGCTCGCCAACCGCAGCCGGCTGCCGCTGCCCTGGCTCAAGGTCGAGGACCGTCTCCCGCAGCCGTTGACCACCACTGATGCGTTCCGGGCCGTTGTGACGTTAGGGCCGCGTCTCTCCCGCACCGTCACCTACGAGCTGGTTGCCAAGGCTCGCGGCTATTTCCCGGTCGGGCCGGCACAGCTGCATTTTGGCGATGTTTTCGGGTTTTTCGAGCGCATGCTGTCCACCCAGTCACCGCACTACCTGACCGTCTATCCGAAGATCATCCCCCTCGCCGACCTGGCCCTCCCTTCGCGCGCGCCGTTTGGCCAGTTCCGCACCAACGAAATCATCTACGAGGACCCCTCGCGCGTTGCTGGCGTGCGCGACTACTTGCGCGGGGATTCGTGGCGCCGGATCAACTGGCGTGCGACGGCGACGCTGGGCCGCTTGCAGGTCAAGAAGTATGAGCCGGCCATCACCCTCGACACGATGCTGTTCCTCAACCTCAACCCCGCGGAGTACGAGGAGCACTATCTGGACCCAGCCGCCGAGTTGGCGATCAGCCTGGCCGCCTCGCTGGCGCACCACCTCGTGAATCGGCGCCAGTCGGTCGGGCTGGTACTCAACGGCCGGGACCGCTCCGTGCCGCTCCCGGCGCCGCAGCCGACGCCGTTCGACTTCACGTTTTCGGCTGAGGACGACGAAGACGACGAAGAGGCTGCCGTAGATGGCGAGGCTCGCAGAGCTATCACCGACTTCCATCCGCTCATCGACGAAGAGCTGCCGCCGGTCGTCGTACCGCTAGGGAAGAGCCGCGCGCACCTGATGCGGATACTGGAGGTGCTGGCTCGTGCCGAGGCTCGTGGCATCGAGCCATTTTCCCAGGTGTTGCGCCGTTACACCGCGAACCTGCCCTGGGGCTGCACCGTTGTCGCCATCGCGTGGGGGAGATCACCCGGCCTGCAAGAAACCCTCGTTGCGCTGCGCCGGGCCAACTTCCACGTCGTCCTCTTACTCGTGCGGTTTGGCCCGGCGGACGACTTCCTGGGCATGATGCGCGCGCAAGGAATTGCCTGCCAAGAGATTCGAGGGGAGGAAGATGTCCGTAGGATCCGTGCTCGGGTCGCAATGGCTTGGTAACCGCGGCCTCCAGCGCGGCCTCGTGTTCGGCATGTATGCGTGCGTGGCCACGGCACTCGCGCAATTACTGCTCCGAGCCGGGGCCAGCGAAGCGCAAGCCTTTGCCACCAGCCTAGCCTCATTCGTGACCTTCGTCGCCGGCATCTTGCTGGGGGGCCGGAGCGCCTCCCAGCCCTACCGCCCAACCGGCAATCTCGGGCCGCGGGACTGGCTGCTGCTGCTCGTGCCCATCATTCTCTTGCTGCGCTTTCTTCCCTATGTCGGCCTGGGCGGCGAACGGCTGGCGGCCGATATGTCCCAGTGGCGAGCAAGCCCGACGAGCTTCTTCGATTTCAGCCTCATCGGATCGGCAATCGTGCTCTTGGGCGTCTGGATGTACGCCTTGGCCGTGGCCCGCAATCTGGAGCTGCTTTCGCTGCAACCGGGCGAGCTGCCACCCACTCCGGGCACGAACGAATACAACGACTGGCTCGATAGCCCCTACCGCTACGTTGACCACGCCGGCGCCTGGCAAGGACTCATGGGTCGCTTCCTCGGTGGCGGGGCCATCCTCATGCTCATCCTGGGCATTGCCGAGTTAGGGCCAAACCTCCTCCTGCCGGACCGACCGCTACAGACGGACCCCATGCTGCTACTGCTGCTTTACTTTCTGCTCGGACTGGTCCTCGCAGCCCAGACCGGGTTGGACCGGCTCCGCGCCGACTGGATTCGGAGCGGCGCGGCGGTGCAGGCGGGGATGATCCCGCGCTGGCTCGTCGCTGGTGCCTTGCTGGTGCTGTGCGGCCTGGCTCTGGCGCTGCTCCTACCGACAAACCTGGCCCAGGGTGCAGTGGAGTCGCTGCCACTGCTCGGCCAGCTGCTCTGGCCCGTGTTTGCCTTGCTGAAGCTGATCCTCAACGGGCTGGCGTGGCTCTTTAGCAATCTCTTGGCGCTGCTGCTTGCACCGCTGTCGTGGTTCCTGCCCGATGCCCAGATACCCATTCTGGAGCCGGAGCTAGCCTCGCAAGAGCGCATCGAACAGGAGCAGGGTGCGGCTGTCGAAGCAGCGCCGCTGGAACAAGAGCGGACCTGGCTGAACATCATCTGGCGCCTGCTCACCTTTGGCATCCCCGGTGCCATTGCCGCGGTCATCGCGGTCTATGCGCTCTGGAATGCGTGGCGCAAGCGGCGCGACATCCGCGCATTGCTGGCGAGCGCCTGGAGCGAGGCTGTCGGCTCCCTGCGCGATGCCTTCGCCATACTCGTTGCCTGGGTGTGGCGCGCCGCCGGCTCGCGGGGCGCACGCAAACGCAGACGACCACGTGCGCGGGCCAAGGGCAGCGGGCAGCAGCAGGATGGGGCGGCGGACCTCGACTTCCGCGAGCTTGGCCGGCGAGCACTCGGCCGCCTCGCACCCCGCCAGCTACTCATCTACTTCTATCTCTCAATGCTCGCCTGGGCGGCCAAGCTGGGGTGGGGGCGGCGGGAAAGCGACACCGCGTACGAGGCCAGCACGCAGCTCACACGCCACCTGCCGCAGCAGCGCGACTCCATCGCGTCGCTGACCGAGGCCTTTGTCCGGGCGCGGTACAGCCAGGAAGCGGTCGGTGGCGACGAGGCCGCGCTACTGCGGCAGCCGTGGGATCGGCTGCGCGCTGTCCTCCAGCAGCAGCGGCGTTTCCGCTGGCTGGCCTTCTGGCGCCGATGATTCACTCAGTCCGCTGGGTACTAAGGTGGTGCAAATCCGGCGGTCACTGGCCGCTGGGCGTGACGCTCCTGGCACTCGCGCTCTACAGTGCGACGCTGGCGCCGACGGTCCTCTGGGGAGACGACGCGGAGCTACAACGCATCGTCGTTACCGGCGAGCCGCGCACCATTGGGCAATCTTCTCCGGCCAGTCATCTCCTGTGGCTGGCGCTTGCCTCCTGGTTTGTGCGTGTGTCCACTGTGCCCAGCGATCTTGCCGGGCGCGTGAACTTCGTCTCGGCGCTCTGTGCCGCACTGACGATCCTGTTCGTCTACCTGGCAGCTACCGAAATTGCCCGCCGGGCGTCGAGCCGGCGACGGCAATCGAATACACAAGCTGACACGCTTACGCTGCACCACGTCAGCCCCCAACAGTTTGGACTGACCTGGCAGTCAGTGGCCGGAATGGCCGCCGCGGCCGCCCTCGCCTTGTCCCATACCTTCTGGCTGTTGGCCGTGCGGCCGAATGTCTACACGCTTCAGACCGCACTGATCGCCGCGGCGCTGTGGCTCGTCGTGCGGTGGCGAGCCCCTCCTCATCAGCCGTGGTTGCCAGCGGCAGCGGCCGGCCTGCTCGCGCTGGCGCTCTTCAATCATGCGCTGGTAGTGGCCTCCGTGCCGGGGTTCGTGTGGCTCGCGGCGTCGCCACCCCGCTCTGCCCAACGCCAACTGGCAGTGGCGGCGCTGTTGACGGCTGCGCTTGCGCTGGTCGCCCTGTTAGGGGCAGCGTTGCGAGGTCTGCCGGTGATGGACTTGCTGGGCGCAATAGCTAGCTACCGCGCCCAGCTCCCGTTGCTGCGGGACGCGCTCCTCCTGCCCGCCTACTTGGTCTATCAGTTCCCGCTTTCTCTACCACTGGCGCTCATCGGCGCCGGGTGGTTGTGGCGCCGGGATCGAGCAGTGCTCATCGGTCTGCTCGTCCTCTACCTAGGCAACGCGCTCCTGATGCTCACACGCCACCATCCTGGCATGTACGTGCGCGACCAATTTCTCTTTTATCTTGCGTCGTATCTGCCCGTGGCGCTCTTGATCGGTCTCGGCGCAGCCGTACTCGCGGCCGTGGCGGCGTCCTGGCCCGCCGCCTGGCGACAAAAGCCGTGGCGTATTGCCGTGGCGCTCGGTGTAGCAGCGGTGATCGCTGCTCCGGTAGTCGTCTACCCGCTGGCAGCCCGCTTCGCCGGCGGGGCCAGCCTCAGACTGGCCCCGGCCCGACAACTGCCGGGCCGCGACCCGGTGAGCTTCTACCTCCTGCCCTGGAAAACAGGCTATCGCGGGGCACAAGCATTCGGCCGCGCGGCGCTCACCGGCTTGCCGCGACGTGCGGTCGTCGTCGCCGACTGGCTACCGTTTCACACGCTCCGCTACCTCCAGGTGATCGAGGGCTTGCGGACCGATGTGACGATAGCGCAACTCAATGCCGGCGAGGGCGTGCAATTGCGTTACTTGCTGGGCCAGGAGCGCGGGCGCCCACTCTATCTCGCCGACGATAGCCCGTTTCCCTACTACGAACGCGCAGCGATAGCGCGCTGCTTTCGTATTGAGCCAGCCGGCGTGCTCTACCGCCTCGAACGACGTCAGGATACGCCCTGTCCCTCACAGTGGTGAGCGGTCAATGGCCAGGCCGCCAACCACTGACCACTAGCGCAAGGGCAGACCTACCGGCAGTCGGGTGAGTAGCTCCGGGGAAATTTGCCGGACTTGCCCCCACTCGAATCCCCACCGCTTGAAGGTATCGAGATCAGGAATCCAGTGACGCACGCCTGCCCTGACCAAGAACACGTGCTCAGTAGTCCCTTTGACCAGCGCACCGTCCGGCAAGAGTGACCGGGCGGGGACGACCGGCTCCGGCAGCATGTTCTCTGGGAACACGACCGTCTGCAATACCGCCCGCGGATGTACGCGGCGGATGACTCCGTCCTGCGTTGTAGTAAGGAACAGCGGCCGGCGTAGCCATTCATCATGACCACGCCCCAGCCTGAAAAAGAGCCATGCATTCTGCTTCTTGTTGGAGGACGGCCACGTTGGCTCGTATGGCACTATCCATGGCCGCTCATTGACCTCCTGCCGCACCGACTGTCCGGTTGCATCCAAGTACCACGACCAGCGTTGAAACGGCGCCCGCACGTCCATCTCTCCCGGCCACCGCACGCCACCGCTGGACGGTCGCGGCGAGCTGCCCAGGCTGGCACGGATCGGCCGGGGGCCGCGCGGCTCGACCCCACGCGGATTGACGTACCAGAAGTCCAGACGCAACTGGCTGCCATTCGGTACCGCTACCCCGTGCAGGACCGGCGCGGTCCCGGTTTCGAGCCGGTCATCCAGGGGAGCCTCCGGAGGCCGCGCGGCTGAGTCCGCAGCAAGCAGCTCGGCAGCGGCGAGCCGCAACGGGAGGCCAGGTTGGGCGGAAATGGTAACCGTCTGCGGGAACCGGAGCGTCTCGGTCGTGTACCAGGACAAGCCTAAGCTGACATAAATCAACCTCGATGGCTGGTGCCGCTCGCGGTCTGTCTCTGCCTCCGCACCGGCCGGCCGGCCGTCGAGCCGCACCACTCCCTCACCGCCGGCCAGCAGCCCCAAGCGAAGCCGGCCGACACAACTGTGCTCACTGCCCGGACCGAATCGGCCGCCAGCCGGAGGAGGCGCGGTGGAAAGCGAGCCACAGCTCGCGGCAAGAACAATCTGCTCCCCCTCACGACCAGGGTGAGCAGCAACCAGAGCCAGCTCGGACGCACTCACACGTGGACGCTCCGGGCGGCGATACACGTACCAGTGCATACCGCGCATCACAAGATCGGCGGAGTCGGCACCCCAGAGGCGCGGCTCCTCCTCAGCGCCGAGCACAAGCCAACGATAGCGACCATCCTCGCGCCAGCTGGCGCGCTGGCCATCGGAGCCATTGATCAGGCCGTACACGTCTCGGCCCGCCTCGCGGAGCATGAGGACTAACATGCCGAGTACCCTGGCCCGCAGGAAGTTCCGCTGGTGCCAGGGCGTGTGCAGGCCGACAGTATGCTCGCGCACGACGACCTCACTCGCCGGCACTGGCCACTGAAAGCCCTCGGAGACCAACACAGGCTCGCCCTCCGGTATCGCTTGGACGACGGTCTCGATCTCCCGTAGGAGCGCTGGGCGCACGGTCCACCCCCACCCGTCCCAGGAGAAGCGCACGCTCGCCAAGGTACTCCAGCCCAGGGTCACGCCGTAGATCGCGACTACGCCGACGCTAACGAGAACCGACGTGCCGGGTCGGCACGACCTTAGCCACCGGCGGATGGTGCCGACTTGGCGGTCAACCGCCCCCGGGGTTCTTCCCAGGACGTTGACCAGGCCCACGAGGCCCGCGATGACCAGTACGGGCGCGAGAAAGTAGCCGACCGAGAAGACCTTGAACTCGGCATAGGGGAACGCTTTGATGAAGCGAGCGTAGAACCAATAGGTGCCGTAAGCGGCTACCACGGCAACGATATAGAGGTCGCGCCGCCCCGTGCGCCAGAGACCGTAGGCGGCGGCCAGCACCACCAAGGCCGTGGCGAGGCCACTGAGCAGCGTCGGTAGGGATGGCGTGGTTGGCAGCTTGATAAAGCCCCACAGTTCCGTTCCCAAGGCAAGCTGCCACGGAGGTACGACGGTCAGCCCCCAGCCCGTGCCCTGCGTCAGATCGTCTCCCCAGAGCAGCGGCCCCAGGCGTTTCCAGGCAAACACCAGCGCCGGGTAGTGCGTCAGCCAGCCCAAGACGAGCATGAGGGCACCGCAGCCAGCGAGCCGCCCGACGAGGCGCCAGCGGTCCTGGCTCGTGGCCGAGAGCAGTACCGCTGCTGCCACCAGGATTCCCACTTGGGCCACCAAGAGGGCCGTGACGCGATAAAAGGACACCGTCGCGAGCGTGACGCCCAGGCCACCCAGCAGAACCGCGCGTCTATCGTGCGAGCGGAGCGCATAGTGGAAGAGGGCGAGGGCGAACGGCACCGCGGCGGTCGCGGCAGCATTTGGCCCAAAGCCGTAGGATGCTATCCACAGGGGCAAACCATGCGCGGCGGCGAGGGCTGCTGCAACCAACGCCCACCGCGGCCGCAGGCCACCCACCTGGACTGCGAACAGGTAGACCGCGGGCACTGAGAGAGCCAGTGACACATAGCCGGCGAGCAAGACGGAGTGATAAGGGTGTGCATCTGCGACGACAGTAAGCAACCCCATCAGGAGGTGGTAGGCCCACCCCATAGTCTCGTGCAGCGAGTGTGCTGTAACACGCCAGCCAACGGGGGAAGACAGCATTCCCAGTTGACGGTCGACGAAGTACTCCTCGTCACCGTTGGGAACGAGCAAGAGCGGCGAGCCTTGGTGGATATGCGGTGCCAGCGCCAGCATGAACAAGCCCAAAGCGAGCGCCGCCACCGCCACCGTCGCGAGGTCAGGTCGCGGTATGGCAATGACCGTCGCGGCTGCGCTATCAGTCGGCTGGCCCTCGCGCCGTCTCGCCCACCACCGCGCCACTCGCCACAGTCCCCAGGCAGCGGTCGTCAGCAGTCCGGCGCCCGTGATGACCAGCAGGGTCAGCCTGAGGTTGAGGGCGGGGAGCAGTATGTAGGCAGTGACCACCAGGACTGCCCACCCAACCAGCGGCGCCACCAGCCAGAACGCTCGGCGCAGCGCCCCGCGAAGGAGCAGGTGGGTCGGGACGATGCCAAGCGCCATGAGCACGGCTAGGATCACCAGCCCGCTCGACAGACCACGGAGGGCGACGTAGTAGGAATCGCTCACGGCAACCTCAGCTTCTACCAGGTGCGGTGGGTATTATGCCAAGCGCCGCAGGGCCGCTCCCCGTGAGGCCGGGCATGATAGACAGGAGTTGCGGACGGCCTTACCGGGATTTATCCTGCGGTTAATACTCACTTGCTATACCTTGATATTGGGCAATCCTGCGGCGTCCGATACATTCCGATACATGTGGAGTCATGCAGTCCAGGAAGTGAGCATCGAGGCAATGTCTCCTACGGCCGGGAGCGCTGGAACGACGCGGACGCCGCAGTAGCCGCGGCTTGCGCGTGCAGGAGCAAGCGCGAGGCGCCGGCCAGTGTTTGCCAGGCTTGGATGAGCGCAGCATTGTATGCTGTAGAGCAGCGTTCATCGTACCTTCGTGGAGGCAGCGATGCTTCGGATAGCAGCCAACGATGCGCCCGTCTCACGGTCAGCCGCCAGCGAACTGGCCCAGAGCAGGCCATTGGAGAACACCATGAGAGCGCCAGCCACAACCCGGCGTCGCTGGCTGGTGCTTGTCTTCGCGGCGCTTGGCGCGGGCTGCTCATTGGGAGAAACCCGCGGCGACCGTGAACGCAGCCACGCCGGCCGGATGTAGCCGCGCCGCCGCGTACTCCGAGAGGGTGCGCCAGGACACGAGCACACAATGAGTCTTGAGTAGTACGGTGGGCTTGGCCCTCGCTGCTCAAGAACAGCGAGTTCAAGGAGGAGGTTTCCGTTGCCAACAGCAGGCAGTCGCTACGACGACCGTGCAGCGGCCGCCCACGAAACAGCCGCTCCTGTGAGCAGCGGCCGACTACGCAGACTGCTCCTGGATCGCCGGCGTTCGTTGGGTGCGCTCGTAGCGCTCGTAGCCGTGAGCTGCGGGGCGGAAGAGGATGAGGCCGGTCAGGCTGCGCCCGCGGCGCCACAGCAAGCGGCAGTGGCGAACACCCCCACGACACCTCCGACCTCAGCACCACCGACGGCAGCGCCGCCGGCCGCTACCGCCGCTCCGGCCGCGGCTTCCGGCAGCGCGCACTTCCAAGTCGTGGGGGATAGCTCACTGGCCAGCTACACCACCCGTGAGAAGTTCTTCAACCAGCCCTCGCCCGTCTTCGTCACCGGCACTACCTCCGCCATCACCGGGGACCTCCACCTCGACCGCGCCACCTGGCAGCCGGCTCCCGAGCCACCCTCCGTCATCACCGTGGACCTGCGTACCCTCAAGACCGATAGCTCGCGCCGCGACAACGCTATCCAGGGGCGGTTCCTGGAGTCCAGCCGGTATCCGCTGGCCACGTTTGTGCTTCAGCGGATCGCCGGCGTGCCGCAGTCTTACCAGGAGGGCACCGAGGTGACGGTGGTGCTGGAAGGAGCGCTGACGGTGCGGGAGATCACCAAGCCGATGTCGTGGCAAGGGACGGCGAAGGTGGAGGGGAACACACTGACGGGCAAGGTAGGGACGAGCGAGCTGCTGTACGCGGACTTTGGGATTCCACAGATCACAATTCGGATTTTGGCGGTGGAGGACTGGTTCAAGCTGGACATGGAGCTGACCGCCGTAGCGGAGTAGCCATCATGGACCGGCATAGTGGATCAGCAGCAAGTCGTGTTACTATGTCCGGTACAAGGGCGCAGTCGCTCACTGTCTGCGCGACGAGGGAGACGAGAGCATGATCGAGGTCGTCGGCCTGATGCACCATGCCATACCCATCGGGAAAGGCGATGCCGACGCGCTGGCGAGGGCCAGGGAATTCTACGGTGAGCTGCTCGGGTTGCCCCTCGATACGGGTCGCCCGGACATCCCGGGTACACCAGGATACTGGTACAATGTCTCTACTGGCCTACGCCCACGTTCCGCCGGAAAGGAAGACCCCCGCGTGGTTGGCCCCCCGCCCGCACACCTGAAACAGATCCATCTTATCGGGCGACCAAACGCGGCGCTGGCGGACGACGCTGACGCGCAAGAACCCATGCGCCGCAAAGTGGCCCACCTGGCGCTGGCTGTCACCAGCCTGTCGGCAGCCAAGAACGCCTTGGATCGGCGCGGCATTCCCTACACCATTCAGACGGCCGCCGTCGGCGCAGAGCAAGTCTTTTTCTTTGACCCTTTTGGCAATCAGATCGAACTGCAAGAAGCCCGTGAGGGCTGACGGTGGCTGCGAGTGTAGCCGCTGGCATGCTATGGTGAGATAGAGAACGTGGTCACCGCCCCAGGGAGGCCTGGGGCCGGTATACGCTGAAACGCTCCGTTCGACACAACGATCCTCGTCAATAGGTCTGGAGCAGACGGGGAGGCATCTATGGGGAGCTTCCGGAGGTAAACGATGGCACGGCGAGCAAACGACCCCCCCCCTGAAGAAGACACTGGTGGCGATGAGCGCGAACGTCGCGTGTATGGTGGGCCATCGGAGCCACCGCGCCGCCGCTCTGGCGGTGCGGACAGCGGAGATTTCGAGGACTACGTGCGGGACGTACTCCGCAGTGGTCGCTGGCAGGGCCTCTTGCGACGCGGCACAGGACTATGGATCGTCCTCGTCGTCATCATCATCGGCGGCTGGCTCGCCACCGGTCTCTACCAGGTTGGTCCCGGCGAACAAGGGGTCGTGCGCCAATTCGGCAAGCTCACCAACCAGACCGACCCCGGCCTGCGCTATCACCTCCCCTGGCCTATCCAGCGCGTAGACGTGGTGAACATGGCGCTCGTGCGGCGGCTGGAGCTTGGCTTCCGCTCCGGTGGCGGTGATCGTGCCCAGCGCGTGATCGAGGAAGCATTGATGCTAACCGGGGACCAGAACATCGTCGAAGCGCAGATGATCGTGCAGTACCGGGTGCGTGACGCTGCCCACTACCTCTTCCACGTCCGGGAGCCGGAGAATGTCCTGAAGGACGCCGCAGAGGTTGCCTTGCGGAGCATCGCCGGGAGCACGACGATTGACGACCTGCTGACCATCGGGCGTGCCGAGGCCGAAGAGAAGACGCTGGCCTTTATGCAGCTCCAGCTCAACGATTACCAGGCCGGCTTGCTTCTCCAGAACGTCAAGCTCCAGGTTGTAGATGCGCCGGAACAGGTCCGGGACGCTTTCCACGACGTAGTGCGTGCCCTGGAGGACCGCGAGCGCCTGATCAACGAGGCTCGCGGCTACGCGGAAGATCTCATCCCGAAGGCTCGCGGTGAGGCCGAGCGGTTGGTGTTCGAGGCCGAAGGCTATAAGCAAGAGCGGATCATCCGTGCCCAGGGCGACGTCTCCAAGTTCATTCAGGTGTTGGAGGAGTACGAGAAGGCACCCCAAGTGACGCGAGCGCGGCTCTACCTAGAAACGATGAACCAAGTCCTGCCCAACGTCGAAAAGGTCATCACCGATGGACCTATCGGTGACAATATCTTGCCGTTCCTGCCGCTCCGGGACGGCGCTACCTCCACCCAAGGAAGGGCGGCCGCAGCGGCAATTGGCGGCTGAGGCCCCCGCGCAAACGGGCAAGTAAGAGATGAGGATCACACGATGAAAGCACTGGGAATCGCCGTGGTAGTAGTGGTCATTCTGACTGCGCTGGCTATGCCACAGATCTTCTATTTCGTTGACGAGACCGATCAGGTGGTGATCACGCAGTTCCGGCGGCCCGTCCGCACGGTGACTGCGCCGGGTCTGCACATCAAGATTCCGTTTATCCAAGCCGTCAGTCGCTTCGAGAAGCGTATCCTGCGCTCTGACCCTATGCCGACGGAATACCTGACCCTCGATAAGAAGCGCGTGATCGTGAACCACGTATCACGTTGGCGGATCGTCGAGCCGCTGGCGTTCCTCGAACGCATCCGGACCGAAGGGGCGGCGCTATCCCGGCTTGATGACATCATCTTTTCCCAGCTGCGGACAGAGCTTGCCAAGCATGAGCTGGAGGAGATTATTGACGAGCGGCGCGAGTCGATCATGGCAAGCGTGACCATGGCTACCCGGGAGCGCCTGAGCCCCTTCGGCATCGAGATCGTGGACGTGCGGATCAAGCGCGCTGACCTGCCGGAGGAAGTCCACGCCAGTGTCTTCAATCGCATGGTCGCCGAGCGCCAGCGTATCGCCAAGCGCTACCGTTCCGAGGGCGAAGAAGAGGCGCGGAAGATCCGCGGTGATACCGATCGCCAGCAGCAGATCATTCTTGCCCAGGCCTACGAGAGAGCACAGGACTTGCAGGGCCAGGGTGATGCGCGGGCCGCAGCGATCTATGCCGAATCCTTTGGACGCGACCCGGAGTTCTACAACTATCTACGTTCCCTGGAAGCCTACCGGGCGGTGCTTGACGACAACACACTGCTGATCCTGCCCTCAGACACCGCCTTGCTCCAGTACCTGCGTGGCCCGAACCCACCTCCAGGATCGAACTCGCCAGCGAGCCCCTCCCCGGCAACATCGTCCGGGCCGGCAGCGCCGGCCACTCCTACGGCCACTCCTACACCAACAGCATCTCCCGTGCCGGCCACACCCACGCCCGCAAGCTAATACCCTGTCCGGGCCGCTGATCCGAGAGGAGCGGGGGCGAGCCGGCCCCCCTATGGCCCCCCTCCGCTGCGCAGGGGGACGGCTGCCCGCCTACCGCCTCGCGGACTCCCCTTCCCTCCGGGGAAGGGGCCGGGGGTTAGGTCCACCCCGCCGCTAAACTGACCAGCTACTCGTCGTGGCCATGCCGCAGCGCCCGGCCCGGCAGATTGCCCGTATGGCGGTCTCGGTCCTTGACGTGTACCCCATTCACGAGTACGTAAGGAATGCCCTCCGGGTACGAACGCGGCTGCTCGTAGGTGGCGGTGTCGCGGACACGCTGCGGATCAAAGCACACCACGTCGGCGGCCAGGCCCGGCCGGAGTGAGCCACGATCTCGGAAGCCGAGTATCCGGGCCGGCACTGCCGTCATTTTGCGGACGATCTGCTCCCAGGTAAATAGCTCCAGCTCGCGCGTGTAGCGTCCGAGATACCGTGCGAAGGTGCCCCAGGCACGAGGATGCGGCTGCTCGCCGACCATCACCCCATCGCTGCCGGCGGTATGCGCCGGGTGCTGCATGATCGCCTGCACATTGTCCTCGTTCCCCTGGTGCCACACCATGGTGCTGCTCAGACGCTCCTGAATCAGGAGGTCGCACACCCAATCGAACGGCGGTCGGCCCAAGCCGGCCGCCACCTCGCTGACGCGCATGCCGGTGAACTGCCGGTTGGCCGGCGCCGTCATGGCCCCAAGCTGGATGATGGCCCAATCTACTGGTACCCCCTGCGCCCCATCCGTCCCGACCGCCTCGACCTCGTGCCGCAGTCGCTCTCGCGTCGCCGGGTCGCGCAGCCGCGCCAGCAACGCTTCATCACCGCCACGGTAGGCCCACGACGGCAAGACGGCCCACAGGTAGGTGCTCGCCGCGATATAGGGGTAGCTATCCATACTCACCGCGACTCCCCCGGCCCGCGCTCGGTCAATCATGCTGAGGAGGGCGCCGCTGCGGCCCTTGTTCAGGGGAAAGGCCAGCTGGGCATGAGCAAGATGCACCGGGACCCCGGCCCGGCGGCCGATCTCGATGCTGTCGTGATACGCCGCCAGCGCACCGGCGCCGTAACTGCGGTGATGCGTGCAATAGAACCCGCCGTGCGGCTCGATGGCGGCGCAGAGCGCCACAATCTCGTCGTCGCTGGCAAACATTCCTGGGGGATAGGTCAGCCCGGTCGAGAGACCGACGGCGCCCTCCTCCATCCCCTGCTGGATCATATTCTGCATCGCTGCCAGCTCGCGGTCGGTGGGCGGGCGATCAGCAAACCCCATGACGTTCATGCGGATGGTGCCTTGGCCGATCAACGTAGCGACGTTCGGCGCCACCCGCCCGTCGAGCTCGTCGAGATAGTCACTGAGGCTCCGCCAGCGCCAGGCCACGGTCGGCGGATCGCCGGTGAGCGCCCGCACCTGGCCCCGCACCATCTCGACGCGCTCGTCGGTGAGCGGCGCCACGCCCAGCCCGTCTTGCCCCAGCACCTCCAGCGTCACGCCCTGCATGACCTTGGCTTCGTGCGCCGGCGACGCGAGAAGCTGGATGTCAGAGTGCGTGTGCATGTCCACAAAGCCGGGACACACCAGCAGTCCGGCGGCGTCAATCCGGCGGCGCGCTGGCGCATGGTGCAGCCCCGGCGCCACGGCGCCAATGCGCCCGGCCCTGATGGCCACGTCGGCGCGAAATCGCGGCCGGCCGGTGCCGTCAACGACTTCACCGCCGGCGATCACCACGTCCCACGTCATGTCGTCAGCTCTCCACCCGCTGGGCTACAGCGTTCGTTGTGACGACGCCAGAGCCGTAACACACTACGGCACCATCCGTGCGGCTCCGGCCGGCCACTCCGGCACGTTAGGGGCGCAGTGCCGTGAGCACAATACCGGTATCGTCGGCCTCGCCCACTGTACCCGACGGCTGCGCTTCATGCCGCTGCACTCCAGCAAAGCCGACCTCGGTCAGCAGATCGAGCCAGGTGCGTAGCGCGAAAAGACCGCACGTATGGCGGTCCGTTTCGATTGTGAGATGCCCGCTCCGCCGGATGAGATACAGAAAGGTCACTTCATACGTCGTGTCGGAGCAATCCGGGTCATAGGCGTTCTCAACCAGGACGACCTCCGTATCGGCGGAGGTATGTACGGAGGTCCAGGTCCGATTTTGCCGGAACCGCTCCGGGGTCGCCTCGACGACGGTAAGGAAGACCCCGCCGGGCCGCAGCTGGGCAAAGGCCGTCTCGAACGCTGCCCGCAAGTCATCCAGCGAGAGCATATAGGCCCCGGCATCAAAGAGCACAACCGTGTCAAACGCCTCGTCTAGGCGCACCTCGCGCAGGTCGCCGACGCGATAGGTAACGTGAGGGTTGAGCCGGCGGGCCAAGGCCAGCATCGCGGGGCTGCGGTCCACGCCCGTGACCGCAAAGTGCCGCCGCAGGTGGTAGTCATGGTGCCCGCCACCACAGCCCAGGTGGAGCAGCGACCGGACCGGGCGCCGGCTGCGCTGCGCGATAAGCCGGCGATATTCCACACATTCCTCGCGGTAGTCCTCCGGCGGGCTGACGATAGGCCACAGCCAGGCTAGGTCGTCATAAAGGCGCGGGCCATCGTCCAGTGGGAGCAGTTGCGCCATAGGTGGACCTCTCTCCTCCTGCAATGAGGTTCCGGGGCCACTGGCATCCCTCCCGCCGCACCTAACCCCCGGCCCCTTCCCTCCAGGGCAGGGGAGTCCGCGAGGCACCCGGCAGCCCGTTCCCTTTCAGGGAGGGAGCGGCTACCGGCGTGATGCCAACCGCCGCACGCCCCCTCTCCACTTGTGGAGAGGGGGCCGGGGGGTGAGGAGAGACTCCCCTCACCCTAGCCCGCTGCATAGACGACCTCGCCGGCGATGATCGTGTGGCTTACCCGTGCCTCTAGCAGCACCCGCGACGGCACGCCGAAGATGTCCGGCTCGATGATCGTCACGTCGGCCACCGCGCGCGGCCGGAGCGCCCCATGCGCGTGCTCCAACCCGGCCGCGTAGGCTGCGCCGACCGTATAGGCCCGCACCGCCGCCGCGAGCGAGATGCACTCCTCCGGGTACCAGCCGCCAGCCGGCGTTCCGTCGGGTCGCTGTCGTGTGACCGCCGCAAAAAGACCGGCCAACGGGTCCGGCGTTTCCACCGGCGCATCGGACCCGAAGGCCAGGACCGTTCCGGCCCGCAGCAAGCTGCCGAACGCATAGGCGCCACGGCTCCGCGTGCCCCAGAAGCGGTCGGCGTTGGCCATGTCCTGAGTGGTGTGGATCGGCTGCATTGACGCGACGACGCCAAGCGCGGCCAGGCGTGGGATGTCGTCTGGGTGTAGCACCTGGACGTGCTCGATGCGCGGGCGGCGCAAAGGATCGTCTGCCGACAGGTGCGCGCCGGCTATCGTGTCCAGGGCTTGCCGATTGGCTCGGTCGCCGATAGCGTGCATGGCCACACCGAATCCGCTGTCGGCGGCGCGCCGGAGCAGGGTGGCCAGCGCCTCCGGCGGGGTAATCACGACGCCCGTATTGCCCGGCTCGTCCTCGAACGGCGCCAGCATCGCGGCCGTGTGGGAGCCAAGCGACCCATCGAGAAAGCACTTCAGGTGCCCGACACGGAGGTGGTCGTCGCCCCAACCGGCCGCCATCCGGCGAGCGATGAGCTGATCGAGCGTGGCGGCCGGCGGCATGTAGATGACCCGCAGCAGTAGCTCCCCCGCAGCAGCAAGGTTTTGCAGCGCGGCAAAGGTCGCCGGCGTGTCGGGCGCATGAACGCACGTCAGTCCCAGCTTGAGCAGCGCGGTCTGTGCTCGCCGCAACGCGCCCCGCAGCACCTCCGGCGGCGGATCGCCAACCGCCGTCTCGACAAGGCGCTGGGCGGACTCGCGCAAAATGCCGCTCGGCTCCCCATCTGCTTCCCGGTCAATCACCCCGCCGGCCGGCTGCGGCGTACACCGACCAATCCCCGCGCGGATCAGGGCCGCCGAGTTGACCCAAGTGATGTGCCGATCCTTGCGTGCGAGAGCGACGGGCCGATGGGGGGAAACGGCATCGAGCGCGTGCCGGTCCGGCAAGCGGGGTTCCGGCCAGAGCGTATGGTCCCAGCCGCCGCCGAGCAGCCAGGCATCGCTCGGCAAGTCGCCGGTCCGCGCCGCCACCAGCGCAACCACCTCGGCAAGTGACCCCACACCCGCCAGGTCCATCTGATCCAACTGCAAGCCGTAAGCGCCGAGGTGTAAGTGAGCATCGGTCAGCCCCGGCAGCACACAGGCATCCGGTACGTGCAGCTCTTCCACCTGGCGCTGCCCAAGCGCCCGCACAGCCGCGCGTACATCGGCCGCCGAGCCAACGGTGTGGACCCGGCCGCCGACCAGCAACAGCGCGTCGGCCGCCGGCTGCGCCGGGTGCATAGTCACCACGCGGCCACCATAGATCGCTAGTGGCCGTACCGCCTCTGCCCTCGTCACAGCTCCCGACATTTTCTCAGCAGACTACTCACCCGTATGTCTCACGGCACCACCAGCGAGGGTTCTTGAGCAATGCAGTGAGGCGAGGGGCGAGGTCGGATGAGGCTCGGCTGCACGTGCCAGGCTTCCGGGCCGCTCGCCTCCAGCGATCCGTCGGCAAGAATGTGGTGCAGCGTCAGGCCATCGTTTTGCAGTGTTCGGCCAATGAGGTTGTGCCGGTGGCACTGGTGATAGTCTCCCTCGCTACACATAATGCAAGCGCGCTCCTGCCGAATCAGCTGCTTGAGACGTGCTATGGCTTGGCGGTACGCAGGTAGCTCGGTCATCAGCTCGTAGTCCACACGCCCGGCCGCATCATACGCCTCCCCCGTAGCCGGGCGCCCGCCCAACTCCTTGCCGGCGAAACGGTACTCGATCCCATGCCGCCGAAGATACTGCTGGAGCGGCTGCTTGTTGAACCAGGGCGCAATACGGCTGTACGGAGCGGATCGCACGTCCACCACCAGGGTAATGTCGTGCTGCTGCAACAGTTCGATGAACCGTTCCGGGGCCAGACGGCTATGACCAATCGTGTACAGTGCTGCCCCCTCGGCCGGCCGATCACCCATGTTCCAACCTCACCTTGTCCCTAATGCTACCCAACGAGAGCGCCGCCGGTCCGGGGCGAAGGGCGGACCTACCCCCAACCCCCTCCCTGAAAGGGAAGGGGCTACAGGTCGCCGCGCGGACTCCCCTTCCCTCCAGGGAAGGGGCCGGGGGTTAGGTGGCCCTCCATCCTGTCAATAATCTAATCCTGCAAATCCTGATGCTGACAACGTGATCCCCGCTCCGCTGGATTCCGGCCTTCGCCGCAATGACGGGAAGCGATGATCTATGACGGCCGGCGATTGAGGCGGTAGCCTACGTCGCGCACGGTGAGGACAAAGCGCGGCCGGCGCGGATCAGGCTCGATCTTACCCCGCAGGTGCAGGATATGGCTGTCGAGGAGGCGGGTGCCGCCCTCCGAATCGTAACCCCAAACGGTTGCCACCAACTCGTTGCGCGTCAGCACGCGGCCCGTCGATTCAGCCAGCGCCAGGAGCAGATCGAACTCGGTGCGCGTCAGCGCGACTTCCTGCCCGCCGACCAGCACGCGGCGCTCGGCCGGAAGCACCTCCAGGGCGCCGAACACCAGGCGGTCCGCCGGCTCGTCCGCGTCGGCGTCTGCTGCGGTACCGCTCGCGGCGCTAGGTGCCGTTCTGCGCTCGGACTCGGCTGCCGCCCGGCGCAGACCCGCGCGAACGCGAGCCACCAGCTCACGCACGCTGAACGGCTTGGTCACGTAGTCGTCGGCGCCTAGCTCCAGACCGACAATCTTATCCACATCATCGCCGCGGGCACTGACCATAATGATCGGCACCAGGCGATCTTCAAGCCTGATCTGCCGGCAAACGTCGAGGCCGCTCATATCCGGGAGCATGATGTCCAGCAACACGAGGTCGGGCCGCTGCCGGCGGACGGCCGCCAAGGCTTGCTCGCCGGTCGTCGCCTCGACCGTCTGCCAGCCCTCACGTTCACTGGCCACCCGAAGGCTGAAACGTACCGCCGGCTCGTCCTCGACGATGAGAATACGCGGCACCGCATTCGCACCACGCCGGCCGCTATTCCGTCGCGCTGACGTGGTCATGCCTCCGGTCCATTCGCCGCCGCCGGCGCCGCCGCCGAGCCGGCCACCGGCGCGGGTGCATCCTGGCGCTGAACGCAGTCCGGTGCGACGGGCACGGTAAACCGGAATGTAGCGCCCCGGCCCAGCTCGCTCTCGACGCGGAGCGTACCACCCATCAACTCAACCAGATTGCGGGCAATGTAGAGGCCGAGGCCGGTACCGGTCCGCCGGAGCCGATGCTGACCCTCTACCTGATAGAACTTGTCGAAGATGTGAGGCAAGTGCTCTGCCGCGATACCGGGGCCTTCGTCAACCACGCTGATCTCGACGAACGGGCCGCATGCCGACACCGGAGCCGCACCACCCCCCACCCCAGTCCCGTCATTCCCGCGCACGCGGGAATCCATGTCCCACTCCGGCTCCGGCACGTCAGCGGTCTCCACACGGAACGCCTGCACGCGGACGCCAGCGCCAGCCGGGACGTAGCGCAGCGCGTTGCCGAGCAGATTGTCCAGCACGCGGCCGAGGTGGTCACGATCAGCCCAGACCGTGAGGAGCTGTGGCGACGGCTCCAGCACGAAGTGGGGACCACCCTCCAGCACTTGGCCTTGCACCACTGCGATAGCCTCCCGCAGCAGCGCTTCCAGGTCGAGCCGCTGCGGCTCGGACGTCAGGCCTCCGGCCTCAATCCGAGTCACGTCGAGGATATTGTCCACCAAACGGCTCAAACGCACCGCTTCCGCGTTGATGTGCCCAGCCAGCTCCCGCGATTGGTCCGGTGCGAGCACGTGCTCCAGCAGCAGCTCGCTCAACGCCCGGAGCGACGTGAGCGGTGTCCGCAGCTCGTGGGACACGGTGGAGATCAGGGACGACTTCAGCTCGTCCATCTCTTTCGCCACGGTAATGTCGCGGAGCACCAGGACAATCCGCGGCGTGCCCCGCCGCCGGCTCACCACCTCAGCGAGACTGGCCCCCACCCACCGTTCGTCCCCGTGGCGCGCCCGCAGACGCATCTCCAGATAGGGCACTTCCGTACCGGAGTCCGCCGGCCCTTCCGGCGTGCCCCCGCTGCTTCCCAGCTCGCTGGGGACCAGCAGCGGGGGCAGCGCCGCCGGCTGCTCATCTGCCCGCATCTCCGCCTGTTCACCGGAGGTGTCGAGAGCACGAGCGATGGTGTCGGCATCGAGAGGACTGCCGGTCGAGAGCTTGGCTCGCAGGACCTCGAAACACACGCGGCCAACGGCCTCGGCCTCCTGCCAGCCCGTGAGGCGCTCGCAACCGGGGCTGAACAGCAGTATCCGCCATTCGCTATCCAGCGCGAGAATGCCATCCTCGGCGTGGAAGATGACGTTCTGCAGCAGCTCGCGGTGACGACTCGCCGCGGCCTCTGCCCGCCCGGTACGCGCGTACAGCAGGGCATTCTCAATGGCTGTGGCAGCGTGGGCCGAGAAACTGACGAGCAGCGCTACTTCGGCCGGCGTGAACTCGTGGACATCGCGACGATAGATGCTCAAAACTCCCACCGGCTGGCCCCGGCGGAGCAGCGGCGCCGCCAAGAAGGAGCGGATGCCTTCCTGCTCCCAGAGCGGGCGAGACCGGACGCGCGAGTCGCTGGCAACGTCGGCGACCGCGAGCGGATGGGCGGAAAGGGCCACCAAGCCGGTGACGCCTTCACCGACTTCGAGATTGGCCACCGCCTGCACATATTCGCGCGAGAGGCCCTCGGAGGAGAGACGCTGGAGCGTGCCCTGCTCATCGAGGCGCCATACCGCCGCCGCCGAGGCGCCCAGCAGGTTGGTCGCGCTGGCCATGATCTTGCGTAGCAGCTCGGCCAGCGTGAGGTTGGCGGTGCTCGCTTGACCGATCTCCAGGAGTGCCCGCAGCTGTGCGCGCACAACACGCTGGGAGGCGCGAAGCTGCGCCTCGACCCGGCGCAGGTGGCGAATTTCGGCGCTCAGGAGTTCAGCGTTGGACGCAGCGGGCGGTGTAGCAGCTCGCTGGTCGTCGTCAGGACGGCGGGGCTGGCTCCTGGCCGGGGATTTGCGAACTGCGTCCATGATGCCCGTTCACCGCCGGGGCGAGCACACCGGCCGCGGGACCGCACCCTGCCCCCACCGCAGCGAGGGACGCGGCGCTAAGTGGCGACACAACATCTGGCCTGGACCACAAGCCGCTAGGCCAGATCAGCAGGCCGGAAGCTGCTGCTGGCGCGGTCTCGCCTCGCCAACGGGGTAAGGCTGACCGCCCAGGTCGTTGCAGCAACGCCGGATGAGCTACTGCATGAAGAAGTCGGCGTTGATGTCAATGAAATGCACCCACTCTTCGGGCACAGCATCCTCAGGGTAGATTGCGCTCACCGGGCAGACCGGCTCGCAGGCGCCACAGTCTATGCACTCATCAGGATCAATGTAATATATCTCGTCATCGTCCGTCGTGTGAATACAATCAACCGGGCACACGTCCACGCACGAGGCGTCCTTGGTGCCAATGCACGGCTGCGTGATCACGTAGGTCATAGCGAACCTCCTCGTATGAGCCGAGACTCCTGTCTCGGTCACCTAGCTCTGAAAGAACTCAGCGTTGATGTCGAAGCAGTGGGACCACTCCACTAGATCAATATAGTACATCTGCGCGTCGTTCGTAGTGTGGATGCAATCCACCGGACAGACCTCTACGCACGAGGCGCCTTCCAACTCGCTACACGGGGTTGAGCAATCCTGGAGATCACGAGCAGCCCCCGGCAGCGAGGCGCGGATTACCGTAGCATAGTCTAGCCTGTTCTAACCAAATCCTAGCACCGGAGACCCGATAAGCGGCCGCACTGTCTGGAAGTTATCTGGAGATTCATCCACGCTAGATTCCCGCTTTCGCGGGAATGACGGGCCGGGGCGAGCGAGACGCCCGTTCATCAAGTGCCGCCCAGGCGATGTCAAGCTCCCGTTGCACGCGGCCCTGAGCGTCTCGCAGCGCGCGCAGCTCCGTCACCTCGCCGGTCCCTGCCCGCCGAAAGGCAGTCTGCAAGCTATCCGCGACGACCCGTGGCACCGGATTCCGCTCCGGCGAGCGAGCATACCGGGCCTGCTCCAGGGCGTGCCGGTTGAACTCGTCGAGCGTCGTGTGGCCAGAAGGCCGCTCGGCAAGGCGGTAGCGATCGAGCGGCAGCTGGCCGCTGTACGCCGGTACCCACTGCCAGCCGTGACGCGCGGCCTCGGCCGCCGCTGCCCGATCACGCGGGCCGGCCGTCGGGTGCGCCACCAGGAATTGGGCCACCTCCCAAGCGGCCTCGACATGCTGACCCGGCACCAGCGCGAGTGTACGCACTTTAGCCTGGGTGATTGGTGTCTCGCCGTCGCGGCGCACCGGCAGGGGCGCGAAGTTCACCGGCAGGTCAGGCGCAAAGCGCGAAAGTTGGTCCAGAAAACGATTGCTGGCATGGGCGGCGAAGAGCTGGCCGGTGAGCAGGGGATGCGCGTCGTTAAAGCCCCAGGTCCGCTGCTGCTCCACCAGCGCCGCCGGCCCCCCTTGGTCCCGCATCCAGGAGGTAAGCCATTCGAGGGCGTCAAGGTTCGCCGGATGAGTCAGGCTGGCCGCGCGCCCATCCGCGCTCACGATGCGTCCGCCGTTCTGCCAGCACCAGACCTGGGGCTTCGAGAAACGATCACTGGGATCGAAGCCCCAGCGGCGGTGACCGGGCAGAACGGCACCATCAGACGCCGGCAAGCGGGTGGTGCCGTTCCGGCCGGCCGGGAGGCCCGACGAGCGTGCCAGGCTGCCGGCCAGCGCGCGGAAACGCTCCCATGTGCTGCGTGGCTGCGTAAAGTCCAGCCCGGCTTGTCGGTAGTCTATGCCTGCTTCGTGCAAGAACTGGCGGTTGAAGAAGAGCAGCATGATAGCAAGCCCCTCCGGCAGCGCGTAGAGGCGATCATCCAATCCATAGCAAGGCTGCAAGGCCGGCGGCATAAAGGCTTCGAGATCGTAGCGGCGCGCACGGACGAGACTATCGAGCGGCTGCACAACGTTGGCCAGCGCGAGCGGGGTGAGGTCTTCAGCCGCCAGCGTGAGCAGTGCCGGTGGCTGTGCTGCCGCTATGGCCGCAGCAAGGATGTCCGCAGACGGCGCGGCCGCTCGCTCGCTCACTTCCAGTAGCGGGGGGCCGTGGATTTCGTTCCACGCGGCCGCCGCGCCCCGCTGGGCTGGCGTCGAGACGCTAGTCCACCATTCCAGCCGCGGCGTCTCGCCTCCCGCCGGGGCCTGGGGCGTAGGGGCCGGCGCAGCGATGGCACAGGCCGGGAGCAGTCCGGCCAGGATCAGCCGACCGGCCATGGAGTAGGAGCGGCGGCGCGTCAGCCGCCGGCCTGGCGCTGCCGGGGGGCTAGTCGGCCACCGCATCTTACGAACGGACATGGCGGGACACCGTAGGGACCTATGACCTGGTAACAGCCAGGAGCCTAGCATACGTTCTCACGCGCCTGGCCTTTGACGGCCGAATCGGTATGCTAACGCCACAGTCACGGCAACGCAGCGACAGCGGGCGGGGGGTACCGGGTATGGGTGGCGAATCGCCGGCGCAGCACCTGGTAGCGCATCTGCGGCGCCAGGGTATCCGCGACGAGGCCGTGCTGAGGGCGCTCATCCGCGTGCCGCGGGAGCTGTTTATCGCACAGGAGCTGCGCCATCTGGCCTACGCAGACGAAGCACTGCCGCTGGCGGAAGGGCAAAGTATCTCGCAGCCAATTGTCGTTGCGACGATGACGGAGGCACTCAAAGCCACTCCCGGGCAGCACGTGCTTGAGGTCGGCACCGGCAGCGGCTATCAGGCTGCGCTCCTGGCCGACATGGGCGCCGAGGTAGTGACCATCGAGCGACTGCCGCGCCTAGCCGACCAGGCGCGGGTGCTGCTCCACCATCTTGGGTACCACAACGTCACAGTGCATACAGGTGATGGCACGCTGGGATGGCCCCAGGCGGCGCCCTATGATCGGATCATCGTCACCGCGGCCGCACCCGCTGTACCGCCCGCGTTGCTGGCCCAGCTACGCGAGGGTGGTCGGCTCGTAGCGCCAGTCGGCACGCGCCGCGGCCAGCGGCTACTCGTCATGCGGAAGGATGCTGCCGGTCCAGTCGAGGCAGCGGCGCTGGGCGCTGTGCGCTTCGTGCCCCTCGTGGGACAAGCCGGCTGGGCCGAGGGGCCGTCCCCGCATCACCGCAGCCGGTCTAGGCCCAACGATAAGGATTCCGTCGAGTCTACGGCCGCGCCCAAATGAGCGGCCGCCGGCGTGATGCCAACCGCAGCACACCCCCTCTCTATCGCTCGGCGATGGAGAGGGGCCGGGGATGAGGCGCGGCCCCCCGCACGCACAGCGTAACGCTAGCGGTTGAGCGCCTGGAGGAGCTCCTCGGCCTGCTCGGCGCTGATCTTGCCTTCCTGAAGCATATTCAAGACGGCCCGACGTTCCTCAGCAACGGTCGCAGTCGAACTGGCCTCTTCCTCCGCAGCATTCGCGTGCCCGTGCCCGGCGTCAGCTCTCGCCTCTTCTGGAGCGCGACGCCTGCGCTTCTTGGCCCGTTGTGTCGCCTGCCGCATCCGACCCTCGGCCCGTTGTGCAAAGCGCTCGGCTCGCTCCTCGGCAGCGCGGGCAAAGCGCTCGGCGCCTTCCTCCGCCCGGCGGATGAAGGCCTCTACATCTACGCCGGCGCCGCGACGTCGCGGGCGACTACCGGAGCGTTCACCGAAGTCACCCCGCCCCCAAGCCCCAAACGTGCGTCCGAACTGCTCGCCGAGGTCGCGGCCCAGCCGTCCGAAGTCGGCGCCTAGTCGCCGGCCGACATCCGAGAACTCGCGCGCAAAAACGGTGGCCGCTTCCACAACCTGGTCGTCGCTGGCCGACCTAATGGTGAACTCGCCTTCCATGTTGTGTACGCTGACTTTGCGAGGGCCGGCGACCACCGCTAGGCGCACGGCCCGCGGCACGTCAATGCGGAGCGGTCCCGACGCTTCCACGATAAAGCGGTGGCCTTCCTCGCGGACGTGGTATTCGGTCTGCGGGTCCTGGGCCTCCACGCGCAGCGTCGGGGCATCGTGGCCCAGCACCTCGATGTCGCCGCGGCACGCAAGGACGTTCAACTCCAGCTTGCCCTCTGCGGGTACTTCCTGCTCAAACATGCTGCTTTCCTCCTTGTCTCCCATAGGTCACAATGGTTACTCATCCCACGGCACGCGGCCCCAGCGCAGCCATCACTGCCCGCGGAGCTTTTGCACCGCCTCGTCTACGCTCGTCGCGCCAGCCGCCAGGTCATCGAGCACCGCGCGCCGCACTGCCGGCGAGACCGGCCGTTCGGCCGCCTGATCGGCCGCCATACTCTCGTCCACCGCAGCCAGCCCCAGACTGTTGATCACGTCGTCGAGTCGTGAGCGCACCGTCGGATAGGACACGCCTAGCTCCTGCTCCATGTCGCGGATGACGCCCCGACACCGCACAAATAGCTCGACAAAGCGCAGCTGCTCCGGTGCGAGGCGCAGGAGGCGCGGCAGCGTGAACCGCCCTTCGAGCGCGGTACCGCAGTGGGCACATTCCTGGCGAACCACGACAAGCTCGCCGGTGCAGACAGGACACTGCCCGAGGATCTCACTCATAGGCGGCTCCTTCAATATCTTCTGACCATCTGTGAGAAATCTTGATGATCTTATCAAGATCATAGATTCTCAATGAGCATTTGTCAAGCGGGCGGTAGGGTCGGATGTGTGTGGACTAGCACGCGCGGCGCGTTCGACGAGCGCAACGGCACGGGTAAGACGTGACCGGGATAGCGCCGGCCGGTGCTAGAATGGATGCAGAAGCCCTCAGTGGGTTGGTTGCGCTGGCCGGAGGGACGCTCCGGCACGACAACGACCAGGAAAGGTACACCACGCCCAGATGAACCGTCCTGTCGGCATCGAAACCGAATATGGGATCAACTGCGAGGGCTTTGCCGGGCCGGTGGATTTTGCCTACGAAGCCTCGGCAATCGTCCGCAGCGCGCCCCTTGACGGTGCCCTGCGCAGTTGGGACTACCGTCGCGAGGACCCTCGTCTGGACCTACGCGGGATGCGGGTCGCGCAGCTCGCCCACGATCCCCATGATCTGCACAGCACGACCGAGCGGAGCCAGCGGCTCAGTCGCGATGAGCTGCTGGCGAATACGGTCCTGACCAACGGGGCGCGGTTCTACAATGACCATAACCACCCCGAATACTGCACGGACGCCTGCGCCACGCTCGCCGATCTCGTTGCTCAGGATCGCGCCGGCGAGCGGGTGCTCTACCTGGCCGAACGGGCGCGCAACGAGGTACTGAGCCGTGAGCGCGGCGGCGGCGCGCGCGTGCGGCTGGTCAAGAACAACACCGACTACCATGGCCGGTCCTTCGGCACGCATGAGAACTACCTCGTCGCCCGTGCCTGGCCCTTCACCGCACTGGCGCGGGTGATGGTGCCCTTCCTGGTGACCCGGCAGGTGTACGCCGGCGCCGGTAAAGTCGGCCTTGAAGGGCGCTATGGTCAGACGACCAACGGCAACGCCGCGACGCCGGCCGCGGGCTTTCAGTTGAGCCAGCGGGCCGATTTCTTCGAGCAAGTCGTCGGCATCAATACAACGGCGCAGCGTCCCATCCTGAATACCCGCGACGAGCCGCACGCGGATCGCAAGAAATATCGCCGGCTCCACGTCATCATCGGCGATGCCAACCGCTGCGAGTACGCCACCGCGCTCAAAGTAGGCGCCACCGCCCTGGCGCTGGACTTAGGAGAGCTTGGCTGGGTACCGTCGGTAGAGCTGGCCGAGCCGGTGATGGCGCTGCAAGCCATTTCCCACGACCTCACCCTGAGCGCGCCGCTATCTACTCGCGCTGGTCCACCGACCACGGCTGTCGCCGTCCAGCGCGAGTTTCACGAGGCGGCGCGCCGCGAGTTCGCCGGCCGTGACCCGGAAACGGACTGGGTCCTCCGCGAGTGGGCCACAGTGCTGGACTTGCTCGTATCCACTCCGCAGCAGTTACGCGACCGGCTCGATTGGGTAGCGAAATGGGTGCTGTTCGAGGGTATTCGCCAGGCGCAAGGCCAAGATTGGAGCAGTCCGGCCTTGCGCCGCCTCGACCTCGCGTACCATCTGGTCAACCCGGAGAGCAGTCTCTTTGCTACCCTGAGCAAGCGGGGAGCGCTGCGCCGGTACGTTGATGAGCCGGCCATAGCGCGCGCACATACCGAGCCGCCCGCGGGCACACGTGCCGCCATTCGCGCCCTCTGTCTCCGAAAGTTCGGCGGCCAGATTCGCCAGCTCGAATGGGACTCCGTGACGTTCGGCATCAATGGACGCGAGGTGGTACTGCACCTGGACGAAGTGTGGGGGTCAAAAACTACCCGCATCGAGGAGCTTACACGCCGAGCAGCTAGTCTCGACGCCCTGATAGCTACACTGAAGTCGGGAGGGAACCAATGATACGTGTGGAGACCACAGTGACTCTCGACCGCGTCCTGCCACTACCGTCGGCGGAGGTTGACGCGCCCGTCAAACCCGTGGAGACTCCCACGGAAACGCCGACCCGTATTGACAATCCCGATGGTGATGGTGGCAGCGAGGACGGCGATACGGACCTGGACGAGGAGATCAAGCGGATCGTGCGCGAGATTCCCGATCCGACACCGCAGCCGGGCGGTGAATAACACGCGCTGCGCGGTCCTACGGCACCGGATAGATTGACATAAGTAGTGTGATCGCTGGGCGGTGGCCAGAGAGCCAGCGCAAGGCGGAGTAGATGGAAAACGCGCTTTTCGGCACAGAGATCGAGTATGCGTGCGCCGGGCGGTGGACCCCGGCCGAAGCGGCCATCCGCACCAAGGACGGTGTCTTCGGCAATCGCCTGTATGGCGTGATCGAGCCGGCGCCGCGAGAATGGGGCGAAATCCCGGGTAACGGGGGCTTTCTCTACAACGGCGGTCGCCTGTACCTGGACTCGGGGCACCTCGAATACGCCTCGCCGGAATGCCGGACCCTCGATGACCTGATCGCCGCCGAGGTGGCCGGCGACCGTATTCTCAGCGGCGCAGTGGCCCTCCTCGGCCAGCAAGGCTCCGTGTTTTTCATCAAGAACAATACGGATCACTTCGGCCACACGTTCGGCTATCACGAGAACTACTGCCTGCGGGTCAGCCCCCGCAGCCGGGACATGGTCGAGGGCTTGTTGCCCTTCCTCGTCACCCGGCAGATTTTCGCCGGCGCCGGCATGGTCATGCCCGTCCGCCGCCGCGGCCGCGGCGGTGAGGCAACCGACACCGCCTACCAGCTCTCCCAGCGTGCCGCCTTTGTCTCCGTTGACGTGAGCCATCGCGTGCGGTTTGGCGGGCGACCGATTCTCAATCTGCGGGACGAGCCGTTGGCCGGCGGCCTGTACCGGCGGCTGCACATTATCATCGGCGACGCGAACCGGTCGGAGTACACGACGGCGCTGAAGATCGGTACTACCGCGCTCGTCGCGCAATTGCTTGAGCTGGGCTGGGACCCCGGGTTAGAGCTGGAGAATCCGGTGCATGCGCTCAAGGACATTTCGCGCAACACGCGCGGGGGGTGGACAGCGCGCTTCGTAGATCGGGGCACGATGCCGGCCGTAGACGTGCAGCGCCTCTATCTCCACGAGGCCACCCGCAACTTCTTCGGCCGTGACCCGGATACCGATTGGGTGCTCCGCAATTGGGCACAGGTGATTAACGGCCTGGAGCTTGATCCTCTTCGGCTCGACGGACACCTCGATTGGGTGACCAAGTGGCACCAGCTCAATGCGTTTGCGGAGCAATCCCCGCAGGGGTGGGAAGACCCCCAGCTCATCAAGGTTGATCTCGCCTACCATCACGTGGAGCCACAGACCAGCCTCTACGAGTCACTCCGCAAGCGCAACCGGGTGAGCACGCTGGTAGACGAGCAGCGGATCGAACGGGCGGTCACAGAGCCGCCGCCCAACACGCGCGCTGTAGGTCGGAGCCGGGTCATTCGGGCGCTCGCCGACGCCCAAGCGGACACCGCAATCCGCTGGGACTTGATCTCCCGCCGGCTCGGGGAGCGCGCGCTGTGGGGCGACGAACCGTTCTTCATCTACAGCTATGTGGACGACTGGCAGGATATCCGGGACACCGGCTCGTGGCATATCATCCCGTACCTGGTGGATTGGGGGGCCATCGCCGTGCGCGACCACGTGCTGGAGCTACCCGATCCCTTCGACACGCACCTGGAACGCGCGGAGCAGTTCGCCCGGACAATCCCCGGGCTGTTGCGTAAGTAGGGGGGGCAAGTCACCCCCCCTGTAGCCTCCCCCGCTGCGGCAAGGAGAACGGCGGCACTGCCCCGGCCCGGCCCTGTCATTGGCACGAAAACAACCCCCATCCGTCATTGCTCTGAAAATAGCTCGTTCAGGCAGCTTCCCGCACGGGCGCAGCACCAATGACGACCGCCCTCGGTGTACCGCTCGGCGCCCCTAAGCTACTATGAAGCAGGAGCACCGGCAGCGAGCGAGGCCATGGTCATCGAAAACGTCGAACAACAGCGGATCAGTCGACTCGAAGGCATCTGCGAGCAGGTAGACTGCCGGCTCGACGAGATGAACCGATCCATCGAGAGTTTGCGGACCGAAATGAACAGCCGGTTTGAGGAGATGAACGGCCGGATGGACAGCCGCTTCAACATGCTCATTATGGTCATGGTCGCCTCGTGAGTGACGATCATCGCCGCTCTCATCGCCCTGTTCTTGAAGTAACCGGCCAGGCCGCGCTCTACAGCGCTCGCTCGAACAACCCTTCGATATCGGATTGTGCGGTGCGTCGCGGGTTGATGGGGATGTTGCCGCTCTTCATGGCATCCACGGCCATAGCCGCGATGGCCTCCTGCTGCACACCGACATCGCGCAGGCGCGGAGGAATACCAATGTCGGCCTCCAGCTGTTGAACGCCGCTCACGGCACGGCGGGCGGCCGCCATTTCACCAAGTCCCACCACCGGCTCTCCCAACGCCTGTCCCACCTCGATCAGCTTTCGCGGCGCCGCCAGCGCGTTGAACTCCATGACGTGCGGCAGGATGATCGCGTTGGCAACGCCGTGCGGGACGTGAAAGAAGGCGCCTACCGGATGCGACATCGCGTGGACGTTACCGAGCCGCGTGGCGTTGAACGCCATCCCGGCCAGGCACGACGCCACGAGCATATTCGCCATTGCGCTATAGTTCCGGCTGTTGGCGACCGCCGGCCGGAGATTCGCGCCGACGAGGCGGATGGCATGGAGCGCGAGCGCCTCCGTGATGGGTGTGGCGAGCAGGGAGAGGTAGCTCTCGATAGCGTGCGTCAGCGCGTCCATCCCCGTCGCAGCCGTGATCGGCGCCGGCAGGCCGAGCACAAGCTGGGGGTCCAGAAAGGCCGCCAGCGGCGGCACCATCCGTCCCGCGATGGTGAACTTGAACTGCGCCTCGGGATCGGTAACCACCAGGAATTGGGTGACTTCGCTGGCCGTGCCAACCGTGGTGGGAGCACAGAACAGCGGCGCCGGGCGCTGCTCGAATTGGTCCAGCCCTTCGTAGTCCCGCAGCCGGCCCGGATTGCGAGACCAAATGGCAACCGCCTTGGCCGTGTCCATCGAGCTACCACCGCCGACGCCGATTACGCTGTCGCAGCCCTCATCCTGAAACTGCCGGAGGCCGGCCGCGACGATGGCGACACGAGGGTCAGCCTCGACTGCGGCATACGTTCCATACGCCAGACCGGCGGCCGCCAACGAAGCTCGTACCGGCTCCAGCAGCCCGGCCGCGACGATCCCCGGGTCAGAGACGACGAGCGGTCGTTGTAGGCCACGGTCTGCGACGTGCTCACCAATGTTGGCGGCGCAGCCATCCCCATACACCACCTCGGTACGGAGTCGGAAGAGACTGAGCGGAATGCCACCGGGCGCAAATGTCGTAGTCATAGCGCCGCGAGTGTAGCACCAGCCGCGGACAGGAGCAATAGCCGCCCCCAGTACCCGTCATTGCGGCGCAAGCCGCAATCCAGACCGACCACGGGGCTGTGAATGGCCCTGGATTCCGGTCTCCGCCGGAATGACGAGCGCACGCTGTAGCCCCTACTCTGTGCGCTCTGTGGACCAAAAGGGTGAGGAGCAACGTGCTCAGGTCACTGAGTCCGGCCGGGGCGCATACCTGAGCCGCTCGATCTCGACATCGCCCACCAAACAGGTGGCCGTAACGGTGAGCACCGAGGGGTCATCCGGGGCTGCGTCTGCCATGTCTTGCACAACCGAGCCGACGAGGATGCCCTCATCGCGACGCCCTAGCACCTCCCGATCACCCAGCGCGGTCATACCGTTCACCAGCACCGGGACAGTGGGTGGCAGCTTGATATGGACCTCGCCCACACCGCAGAAGACCGTAAGGCGCGGATAGCGAGCGCTTATCCGCGCTCGCGAGAGGTCGAGCCAGGACCCCCCCCGCTCCCAAGAAGACGGTCTCGTCGTCGAGGTCCCACGCGCCCTCGATCCGGGTTTCACCGGCTAGCTTGAAGATCATTGCGGCCTCCCATCGCACTGCTTCCCGCCAGATACGACCGACGAGGGCGGCGTGAGGTTTCGGACGGTCCGGGGGGGTCAGATGCGGCAAGCGGACTGCGGGTTAGCCGGAGGCACAGATCGGCGCATTCGCGCACGCGGCGGCAGCGGGGTCGAGCAGACTCAGTGTGCGACAGATGCGGATGAAGAGTGCTTGGAGCGTGTATTCACACGGATTGCTGGCCAGCAGCGCCCGCGCTATCACCTCCGCCTGTCTGAGGTACGAGAGCTGATCGGCGCGGTTGGTGGCAGTGCCGGCCCGCTCCTCGTGGGCCCGGGCCTGGGCGAGGAGCACACCAAACGAGCTGGTGCTAGCGGTGGGTGCCGGTGCTGCCACCGTTGGCGGCGGCGGAGTCGGACGCGGCGTAGTGAGGACGATGGTGGGGACCGGCGACACACGCGGTGGCAGCATCGTAGGACGGGCAGTCGCCGGCGGTGCGGTGCTGGTCGGCAGCGCGGGCGCGGTGGCGGTGGGCTGAGGCACACTTGGCTGCGGAGCAGTGCTTTCAGTGTTTAATGTGATGCCCAGCCAGCCAATAGCCAAACCGAGCACACTCACGACCACGGCCAAGAACACAACCAGTACTTGGTCACCGCCGCGCCAAGGCCGCACAACGCGGGCGAGCAGGACCAGCCCGCCGCCAAAGAGGATGATTCCCACCAGGATCGTGAGCAGACTAGGAACAGACATTCTGACTTACCATAACGTAGGAGGGACCGGTATGCCTCACATACCGCAAAGATACGCGATACGCCTCTGCTGCTCCTTGCCGGCGCCAGGCCGGGCACCTCTCCAACGCCCCCCCAAGGCACGCTGTCACTGCGCTTTGCCATCGGCGAGGCCGGTTGTCTCTAGTAGCTGGTAGAATAGAAGGCCGGGACTGCTGCGTAACAGCGAGGCATATGGGGTAAGCAGAGGGCCGGCTCGGATAGTGGGCCGCCAGCAAGGAGTAACCGGTGAGCATCACCCCTAGCAATCTGGATCAAGACTTTGCCCCGGCAGAAGATGGACAGGAAGAGAACGCCCGTGAGCGCCGGCCTAGTGGACACACCGTTCGCTGGGCCAAGCGTGCGCTGATCGGCGTTCCCACCGCCATTATCGCACTCATGCTCCTGGTTAATGGCGCGAATATCGCAGTTGAGCTGCTCTGGTTTGGCAGTCTGGGTCTCCCGGATGTCTTCCTCACCATCCTCACAACGAGGATACTGTTGTTCTTCGGTGGAGCGGGGCTGTTCTTCGCAGCCTTCGCCGCCTCCACCATCCTAGCGTACCGACTTGCCCAGCGGCGCTGGGCCGCTTGGGGACGCGCCGGTGAGGTCGCGATTGAGGGTCGGCGCGTACCACCGGTCGTCGTGCTCGTGGCGATCATTGCTCTCGGCGCATTGATTGCCCTCATGTTTGGGTCATCGTTCAGCGGCCATTGGGACCTGGCCTTGCGGCTACCACACCGGACTGACTTGGGGATTGCCGATCCGATCCACAGCCGAGATGTCTCGCATTACCTCTTCGTGCTCCCCGTGCTGCTGGTCATGAAGTCGTGGCTGCTGGTCGCCACGCTCATTATCTTGGCTGCCGCTGCGCTCGTCTATTTCGCCTGGCTCATCATGCCGCAGGCACGCGGGCAGCGGGACGAGGGCGGGGGCATGGTGCTGAAGGTGGGGCGTCCCATTCACGCCCACCTCTCCATCCTGGCCGCCCTACCCATGGTACTGCTGGCCTGGCACCAGGCGCTCCGCCTCGATCAGCTCGTGTACGCCGGCCGCGGCGCTACGGCGGGCGCTACCTTCGCCGACCTGAACGTGCTCGGTCCCGCGCTCTGGGTCGGCATCGCCGTGGCGGCGCTCGGGGCCATTGGTCTGCTCGCCGGTGCCTTTGTCCGGCTGCTCTGGGTGGGGCCGGTGGCCCTCGGCCTCTGGGCGCTGGTCTGGCTCGTCGGTCAGACCATGCTGCCGGCCGTCGTCCACCGCTTTGTCGTGCTGCCCGCCGAGCTGGAAACCGAGCGACCGTATATCGAGCGCAATATGAACTTCACCCGGCAGGCCTATGGCCTCGACGAGGTTAGGGAGACCGACTACCCGGCCCAGGATGCGGTGACGCGCGACGAGATCGAGGCCAATGCCGTGACGTTACGCAACGTGCGCCTGTGGGACTATGCCCCCTCGCTGGCGACCTACAATCAGATCCAGAGCATCCGCCTGTACTACAACTTCCTCGATAGCGATTTTGACCGCTACCAGCTCGATGGCAGTTACCGCCAGGTCATCATTTCGGCGCGGGAGCTGGCACCCGAGAATCTGGATGCGGCTGCGCAGACGTTCGTCAATCGCCGCCTCAAGTTCACCCACGGCTACGGGGTCGTCATCAGCCCGGTGAACGAGGTCACACCGGAGGGGCTGCCGGAGCTGTATGTCCAGGACGTGCCGCCGAAGGGCAAGCTCACGATCACTCGACCGGAGATTTACTATGGTGAATCGGCCGGCGACTGGGTGCTGACAAAGACCGACACCCAGGAGTTCGACTACCCCCGCGGCGAGTCCAACGTCGAGACGACCTACGCCGGTGAGAGCGGCGTGGAAATCGGCTCGTTCTGGCGCCGCTTGCTCTTTGCGTGGTACCTGGGCGACGTCAATCTACTGATTAGCCGGCACGTGCAGCCGGACACAACCCTGCTCTTCCGGCGGAACATCCACGAACGGATCTTTCGTATCGCGCCCTTCCTCCTCCCCGACCCGGACCCCTACATCGTGGTGCATGGCGGAGCGCTGTACTGGATGCAAGACGCCTACACCGCCAGCGGATTCTACCCCTACTCTCAGCCCTCATTCGGCGGGCTTAACTACATCCGCAATAGCGTCAAGATCGTCACGAGTGCGTATGACGGCTCCGTCCAGTACTACGTGGCCGACGACAGTGACCCGCTGGTCCGCGCCTACGCGCAGGCCTTTCCGGGGCTATTCCAGCCGCTCAGCGCCATGCCGAAAGGCCTGCGCGACCACATCCGCTATCCGCAGCTGATCTTCAACATCCAAAGCCAGCTGTACCGGCTCTACCATGTCAAGGACGTGCAGGTGTTCTACAACCGCGAAGACTTGCTCGCCATCCCGTTCGAGGTCTTCATTGACCGCCAGTTGCCGGTGCAGCCGTACTACGTCATCATGCGCCTGCCGGGTGAGCAACGCGAGGAGTTCGTCCTCCTCCTGCCGTACACACCCAATAACAAGAACAACATGAGCAATTGGCTCGCCGCCCGCTCCGACGGCGCCCACTATGGCGAGCTGGTGGCGTACAAATACCCGAAGGACAAGCTCATTTTCGGTCCGCTGCAGATCGAGGCACGCATAGACCAAGACGACCGGATCAGTCAGCAGTTCACCCTCTGGAACCAGTCCGGCTCCCGCGTGATCCGCGGGAATATGCTGGTGATTCCGGTCGGACAGTCCAATCTCTATGTGGAGCCGATCTACCTCCAGGCCGACCAGGGCAGCATTCCCGAAATGAAGCGCGTCATCATGGCCACCGGCAACTCGATTGTCATGGAGCAGACCGTACCCGAGGCGTTAGCCCAGCTCTTCGGCGGACCAATTGACCTCGGCGATACCACGACCTCCCAGACGCCGGCTGCCACATCCCAGGCGCCCGCTGCCACGTCCCAGCCGACCCAAACGGCGCCCGCAGCGCCACCGGCAACACCGGCGGCGACACCAGGCCTAGATCGTGAGGCCATAGCTGTAGCCATCGAGTCACTCCGGGAGCGGGCCAACCGCTTGCAGCGGGCAATACTGGAGCTACCACCGGAGGTGCAGCGGCAACTGGGCACCGTTGATCGGGAAGTGTCGGAGCTGAGGCTCGAAATCCTCCGGCTCAGGCAGATGCTGGAGAGCGGCGCATAAACCGCCGGCCGGTGACACTGTGGCGGCCGGACCCGGGCATGGTCACAGCGTCACTGTGCGTGCTGCTACCGCGAGGGCTACGCAGCTGAACCGCGGTTGAGCCGACCGTCGGCTATGCCAGCAGCTCGCGCACAGAGCAGGTGAAGCCGGGGAGCACGTCACCACCGTCGAGCCGGTCCGCCGCCATGTGCCTACGCGGGGGTTGGCCGGGGACATGGACGACTACTGTCCGTGCGCGGGGGGCTACCACCCACACCAGTCGCACGCCGGTACGCAGATAGTCCGCAACTTTGGCCTGCACCCGGCCCGGCTGGTCTCCGGGCGAGAGCACCTCTACGGCGATGTCAGGAGACAGGTCGGCAAACCCGTCTAGCTCGTCGTCAGGTGGCACACGATCCGCCCGTATAAAGGCCACGTCCGGCCCCCGTACCGTATCCGGCGCTCGCTCCGGAATGAAGCCCGCGTCACCGCCGACTACCAAGCCGAGACCGCGTGGCTCGACATACTGCATGAGCACATGTGCAATGCGGGCCATCACCCAACCGTGGCGAATTCCAGGTCGCACAGTGTCCAACGCATCCAGCCGACCGCGCACGAGCTCGTGCCGGTCCCGAAACTCCTCCGGCAGCGCAAAGAACTCCTCCGCTGTCAGCAGCCGTGGCGGCGGCGCCGGTAGCGTTGCGACGCTGGTTTGCTCGATCACTTTCATCACCTTGCTCTGCTCTGATGATACCGAGTCACAACGTTGCGCTGCTCCCCCCATCGTCAGCGGTCGCTGGACACTCCCTCGCTGGCCTCTCTCGCCGCTAGGGGGCGTCCCGGCGCTGGCCGGCGTGTCCAAGGAGCACTCGCGCTTGTGAAATCTTGCACAAGGCACTAGAATCCCCGTCTGACTGGCTCGCTCACCTCGGCCGCCGAGCACCGGAGCATACGATGACTGCCTCACTCCTCCGCGCTGATGTCGCTGCGCTGGCGCCGTATGTGCCTGGCGACCAGCCGCGCGAAGCCGGGTGGGTCAAACTGAACACAAACGAGCATCCCGACGTGCTTCCCGGCATCACCAGCGCCGTTCGGTCGGCGCTCGACGAGCAGGTGCGGCTCTATCCTGATCCGACGTGCTCCGGGCTGCGAGACCGACTCGCGGCGCGCTACGGTGTACCGTCGGAGCAGATCATCGTGGGCAACGGCTCCGACGAGCTGCTCGCCCTGACGCTGCGTGCGTGCGTTGATCCGGGCGAGCGCGTGGTCACGCCCTATCCGACCTACAGCGTGTACCGCACGCTGGCCGAGATTCATGGCGCCCAGCTCCTGGAGATCGACTCGGATGCCCAGTTCGCGCTGCCGGTGGAGGAGTTGGTGCGCGCCGGTGGTCGCGTCACGTTTGTCGCCCATCCCAATGCACCGACCGGCAAACCCGTCTCGCATAACGAGATGGCAGCCCTCTGCAAGGGTCTGAGCGGCGTAGTCGTCACCGATGAGGCCTATGTGGACTTCGGCGCTGCCTCCATGCTCCCGCTCCTCAGCCGCTATCCCAACCTCCTGATTACCCGGACCATGTCGAAGGGCTTCGGTCTGGCCGGTTTGCGTATCGGCTATGCGTTTGGGGCGGCAGAGCTAATCGGCGGCCTCTACAAAGTGAAAGATTCCTACAACGTCAACCGCCTCAGTCAGGCGGCCGGTATTGCCGCGTTAGCCCAGTACGAGCTGGCGATGGCAGCCAATCGCCGCCTGGCACGACGGCGCGATGAGCTGGCTGCGACCCTGCGCACCACCTTCGGCTGGCGCGTCTGGCCGTCGGCAACCAACTTCCTGCTCGTGGAGCCGCAACCCCGGCCCGCCGTCAAGGTATACGAGGCCCTCCGCGAGCGGCGGGTGCTGGTGCGCTATTTCCGCCAGCGACGCTTGGAGCGCTACCTCCGCATCTCGGTTGGCAGTGAGAGCGATCATGTCGCGCTTGTTGGCGCGCTACGCGAAGTGTTAGCATGACGCGCCGTGCTCGGCGGCTGGCGAGGCTCTTCTCAGCACACGCCTGGAACTACTCATTGCTGATGGCCTCGTTAACGCGGTAATCCAGGCCGGAATCATCCTGAAGAGAGTAACCGGAGGATAGTGTGGAGACAATACAGATAGTAGCTATCGTTGCTTCGTTGGTGGCACTCGCTTTCGCGGCGTTCTTGGCCTCCACCGTCCTGAAGAAGGACGCTGGAGATGAGCAGATCCGCTTCATTGGCCAGGCCATTCAGGAAGGCGCCACGGCCTTTCTTTCGAGAGAGTATCGCCTTTTGTCCATCTTCGTAGTGATTATGACCGTCATACTTGCAGTCTTCATTGACTTCGATATTCTCGGCAAAGTCGGCAGTAGCTCCGGGTCGTCCGTTCCTGGGACGGCGATAGCCTATCTGGTCGGTGCGGTTGGCTCCGGGTTGGCCGGATTCATAGGAATGAGTATCGCCGTCCGGGCGAACACGCGGACCACCGTTCAAGCCATGCAAGGGCTGAATCCCGCTTTGCGAGTGGCCTTCAACAGTGGTGCCGTCATGGGTGTTTCCGTGGTCGGGATCGCGCTGCTTGGCGTTACCCTGATGTTTGTCGCCTTTACGGACGCCAGCATAGTCGCCGGGTTCGGTTTTGGAGCCTCTTCAATCGCGCTCTTTGCCAGAGTCGGCGGCGGAATCTATACGAAAGCCGCTGACGTGGGCGCAGACCTCGTAGGAAAGATAGAGCAGGGCATACCGGAAGACGATCCCCGTAATCCGGCCACCGTGGCCGACAATGTTGGCGACAACGTAGGTGATGTCGCCGGTATGGGCGCAGACCTTTTTGAGTCCTATGTCGGCTCCATTATTGCTACGGTCGCCTTGGCTGCGGTAGGAGCCGGGGCACTGGCAACCGACCAGCAGGAATTGACCCTTTTCCCACTGCTCGTCGCATCGCTCGGTATCGCTGCTTCCATTATTGGCACATTCCTCGTCCGGACCGGCGAGGGCGCCGATATGGGACGCCTGCTTTGGTCTCTGCGGACGGGCATATTTTCCGCTGGCGCCCTCGTCCTAGCCGGCACTGCCGGGGCCGTGCTCGCTCTCGACCTAC
Source organism: Chloroflexota bacterium (assembly GCA_965238265.1). Classification (GTDB taxonomy): domain Bacteria; phylum Chloroflexota; class UBA11872; order UBA12225; family JAJDUF01; genus JAJDUF01. The sequence goes on from OZ250185.1 coordinate 2,335,310, forward strand.
ACTTCAACCTCTTTTGGGTCGTAGCCGTTGGCCTCGTAGCGGGACAGATCATTGGCACCGCGTCCGAGTACTACACTTCTTACGAATACAGTCATACCAAGAAGCTCGCCGAGCAGGCCGCCACCGGTCCGGCAACGATCATCATTGGTGGGCTTGGACTGGGAATGATTAGCACGGTTATTCCCGGTCTGGTGGTCATCGCCGCTATGTGGGGCGCCTACCAGCTTGCACACCTTTACGGGGTTGCCCTAGCCGCGGTGGGAATGCTCTCCACACTGGGGATAACCCTCGCTACCGATGCGTATGGGCCGGTAGCGGACAATGCCGGTGGCATCGCCGAGCAGGCCGGTTTGGCTCCGGAGGTTCGAGAGCGCACGGATGCGCTCGACTCGCTCGGTAACACCACGGCAGCGACCGGGAAAGGATTTGCCATCGGCTCCGCCGTACTTACCGCCCTCGCGCTGATGGCCGCATACGCCGGAGTTGTTGGCGTCGAGGTCTTCAACATCCTGGACCTGAACGTGATGATCGGCCTCATCATGGGGGCCATCATGCCCTTTGTCTTCAGCGCCCTCACCATGCAGGCAGTGGGACGGGCGGCGTATGCCATGGTCCAGGAGGTGCGGAGGCAGTTCCGGGAAATCGAGGGCCTCTTGGAAGGCACGGCGACTGCCGATTATGCGCGCGCCGTTGACATCAGTACGCGGGGGGCGATGAAGGAAATGGTCTTGCCAGGCCTTATCGCTATCGTCATACCGATAGCCGTCGGTGCGATTCTCGGTCCTGAAGCGCTAGGCGGTCTCTTGATCGGCTCTATTGCGACCGGATTCCTCTTTGCCATTATGATGGCGAACGCCGGCGGCGCCTGGGACAACGCCAAGAAGTACATCGAAGCCGGTCATCTCGGCGGCAAGGGGTCCGACGAGCACGCCGCCGCCGTCGTAGGCGACACCGTTGGTGACCCGTTCAAGGACACTTCCGGGCCGGCTCTCAACATTTTGCTGAAGCTCATGTCCATCGTGGCCCTCGTGTTCGGACCGCTTTTTATCGCCTAGGTTGTGTGGGCCCTGTCCCCCTATGGTCCCCCCGCTGCGGCAGGGGGACGGCTGCTGCTGGCGCTGCTGCGGTGGGGGGCGGCGCGTTCCCTCCCCTGTCGCAACGGGGGAGGGCTAGGGAGGGGGCCAGGGTAGAGTTTCGTGCGGAGAGGCGTATCTATACCCCAGTCAGCCCGTCATCCCCTCTTGCGCGGGAATGACCGGGAGCAGGAGCAGCGCTCAGTTCATGCGGCCCATACCGCGCCAGATGCGGTCGGCCAGCTCGCGCACCTGCTCCACGTCGGGGTGATCGGGAGCCGCTTGTACATACGTCTGGAGATCGGCCCAGGCAGTGCTCAACTGCCCGATGTGCGCCAGGATAACGCCACGATCCCGCACTTCCGCTGCCACCGGCTCCACCAGCAAGATGCGTTCTACGGCATCCAGCGCCAGGTCGAACTGCCGGCCTCCGACATAGTGTAGCTTGAGATTACGCAGTATCCGCGCGATCAGGGCACGCTTGCCTACCGGCTGGAGCAGGTCCTCGCTAAACGGTATATCTGTGCCGAACAGCTGCCGAAACAGCTCGCCGCAATCGTCAATGGTCAACTCTCGGCCGCCGTGGAACGGGTCCAGGTAACGGCTCTCTCCGCCCGGACTATCCGGCGGCCAGCCGACGATGAAATGCCCTGGCAGTCCGATCCCCTGTGCCGGCACGCCGAGCCGGCGGCTGACCTCCATGTACACCAGCGAGAGCGTGATGGGCAGACCGATCCGCCGGTCGAGCACCTCATTGAGGAAGCTGTTCCGCGGATCGTGGTAGTCCTCCGGGTCACCACGAAAGCCCTCGCGCTCGGCCAGCACTTCCCGCACGGCCAGCAGCACGTCGTCGCGCGACCGCCAAGCGCCGCTGGCTGCACTTGGCAAGCATGTCCGGGCCGCCTCGGCCAGCGTGTCGAGCCGTTGCAGGTACTGCTCAACCGATAAATCCGGGTATGCTTCCTGAGCGATGAGCAGCGCGGCCCGATCCAAGGTCCACTGCTCCTCCGGTTGCTGCACCAACGCTGCAAACTGCGCGCGGGCAGTATTCGCCGGCCGCTTTCTCTGGGTCATATCATCATCATACCGTCCCACCGACCCGCCAGGTCCACCGCCAGCGCTCGCTCGCAAGGCAGACTATGCGCCGCCATACCGGCCGCACCGACGACCCGGCAAGTAGCCAGCTCCCGCCAGCGTGGCGGGCGCAGGTCGCCGCCATCCGCGACGATCACACCTCCGGCGCCGCGGCACTCACCGCGCAGGCCGTCGCGGCCCTTGGCGAACTGGCCGCCTGGCTCGACGACTCAGGTGGCGGCGTGGACAGGGCCAGGCCACTCGCGCTCGTGAGCGTAGCGGCGGGAGAGCTTGCTGCTGCCCAGCCGGTCATGGCGCCCCTCCGGCGTCTCGGTTGGGCCGTGCTGACCGCTGCCGGCAGCCAGGCCGAGGCTGCCGACGCCGCAATGGTCGCCGGGGCAGTGCGTGCGGCAGCCACGGCGTTCATGGCCGCGATGCAGTCCCATCAGGAACAGGCCGCTATCCACGCCGCAGCGCTCCTGCCCAGCCAGGCCCGTGTGCTCACTCACTCTGCCAGCAGCGCCGTCGAAGCGGCGCTGCGGCGCACCTACGCTGCCGGTCGGCTCGCACACGTGACCTGTCTGGAGGCGCGACCGCTCTGCGAAGGCCGGGCGCTCGCTCAACGCCTCGCAGCGGCCTGTCTCCCTACCACATTCGCCGTGGATGCGCTGGCGGCCCGGCTCGTTGGCGCGGCGGACGTCGTGCTCGTAGGCGGCGATACGGTGGCGCCCGGCGGCCTGCTGAACAAGGCCGGCACAGCGGCGCTGGCCCTCGCTGCCCGTGCCTGTCGCGTACCGGTGTACGCCATCTGCCCCAGCGAAAAACTGCTGCCCCGGCTCGCACGCACGCGCCGCACGGCCACCCAGCGCCGCGGCTTCGCCGTACCGGACCGGGCACAGCCGACCGCGGAAGTGCTCCCCGCGCCGCTGCCGGGCGTCGCCGTGACCAACTACTATTTCGACCGCACCCCGCTCCACTACCTCACAGCCGTCATCACCGAAGCCGGACCGCTCTCCCCACCGGAGGTCCGCAGCCTAGCGTCCGGCCTCCAGCCACCTTCCCCGGTCTCATAGTCCCGGCTCCGGCCATCATCAGCCCGAGCGGGCCGCTGGCAGCGCAAGGTCAAAGCGGCGGGCGACGGCGCCTAGCTCGTCCCATGTCCCCTCCGGCAGCGCAATCCCTTCCCGCTGACGTGCCTCCCGCGCCCGGAACTCGGGTTCGCCGGGGACCAGCACCTCCTCGACGCCGGGCGCCGGCGGTGTCGCCTTAATCGCGCGGACGGTCCGCGACACAGTTTCGCGGTAGGTGTCCGCATCGCCAAAAGCGCCAGGATTGATGACCAGCAGGAAGATGCCTCCGGTGCGATCACGCCCGCCTTCCGGGGGCGGCTGGGGCGCAGTACCATTGGACGAGGGATTCTCCTCGCCGATGGCCGCCAGCCCACCGAGCAACGCCGTCGCCAGCGAGAGGCCGGAGCCTTTGTGCGCCGCTATGGGCTTGAGCATGCCCCCGCGGCTGTAGAAGTCCTCGACATCAACGCTGGGGTTGCCCTCGCTGTCAACGATGACATCGGGTGGTAGCTCCTCCTGCTTCACCCGGTAGATCCGCAGCTTCCCTTCCGCCAGGACCGTCGTAGCGAAGTCAATGAGCACCGGATCAGCCCCACTCGTCGGCACGCCAACCGAGAACGGGTTGGTGCCAAAGGCCGTCCCCGCCGCACCGAACGGCGCCGCCGGGCGCACCTTGGCGCCGGCCGTTCCGCCGAAGACCTGAGCCGCAAAGCCGCGCCGCGCCGCCGCCTCCGTATACTCGCCGACACGACCGATATGGTTGCCTTGCCGGACCGTCACAAGACCAACCCCAAACTCCTCGGCCTTACGGATCGCGAGGTCGAGGGCCACCGACGTGGAGTACTGCCCAAAGCCCCGCTCGGCACTGAGCAAAGCCGTCGCCCCGTGCTCACGCAGGACCTGCGGTTGCGCCGCCGGACGGATCATCCCCTCATCAATGAACTGCACATATTGAGGAATACGCAGCACGCCATGCGAGTCATGGCCCGAGAGATTGGCGCGTACCAAATGCCGCGCAACATGGTGCGCGATAGCGTCAGGAGTGCTGGCGCTGGCAAAGATCGCCTGCGCGAGGTGCTCCAGGTCAGCGGCGGCGACAATCCGATACCCGGCCATGTGTCCTCCTCACTGGCACCGACATGGGCTACAGCACTACGGCGCCGAGCGTGCGTGGTGTCCCTTGCAAGCTGCTGCCGGCTCGCCAGGTGAGGCAAGCCCGCACGCTATGATACCGCTTGAGCAGTAGGCGGGTTGGGTCGCGCCTCACCCCCCGTCCCCCTGCGACCTCGACAGGCAGTGCAACCGGCTCGTAGAATCCTGAGATGGGACAACGCCAGGCACATCGTCGCCTGTCGAGACTCGCCGGTATGGTCGGGGCAGTCATCGCCGCCCTTGGCCCCGTGTCTGCGAGCGCACACGGCGGCCTCACCGGCACAGCAGACCTCATCGTTGACTATGGACTGCTCGCCCTCGTCGGAATCTTGGTGATCGCTGGCGCTGCCGTGTCCTCGTGGCTGGCCGCGGGGTCACACAGCGAAGACGACGACGAGGATGAGGCCGGTGACTGGGAGCACAGCGAGGCGGCAGCCACAGATGCGCCGGCGCTGCCGCCAGTCAATTCAACGCCCCCAACAGCGCCTACGGCAGCCAGCGATCACACCGCGCAATCCCGTTGAGCCGGAGTTGACATCTCCCGGTCATTCCCGCTTTCGCGGGAATCTGGGGCAGCAGACGGCGCACCCGCTGCGGATACCTTGACACTCAACGAGCCGCCGCAGTAGACTCTGCTCTGGTAGCTGCGATACGAAACGGTGTTGCTTCTTGCGCAACGATGCGAGGGGGCCAGACAGTGCGACCGGAGACAGCGTCCGACGGAACCGCCGAGACCGAGCTTCGTCCTCGACGTAGCTCCTCCGGCAGTATCCAGTCCGTTGAACGGGCGATGCTCCTGCTCAAGGAATTCGGCCTCAGTGGCCCGGAGCTTGGCGTTACCGAGGCGAGCAAGCGGCTCGGTCTCCACAAGAGCACGGTATCGCGGCTGCTCGGTACGCTCGAACGTGGCGGTTTCGTAGAGCAGGTCTCCGAAACGCGGCGCTACCGGCTGGGTCTCCAGTTCGCCTCCTTAGCCGGCTTGGCGGTCACGCAGCTCGATCTCAGCGCTGCCGCGCGGCCCTATCTCGTCAGCCTCGCCGCACAGTCCGAGGAGACGGCCACCCTTTCGGTGCTCGATGGGGACGAAGCCGTCAATATAGACCAGGTGCCTGGGCCGCATCCCGTCAAGGACCTCGGCTGGATCGGGCGCCGCTTGCCCCTCCATGCCTCCGCCGGTGGCAAACCGCTGCTGGCATCGTTCCCGGCAGAGCAGCTCGAACACTGGTTGCAGCGACCACTCCAATCCTACACCGAGCAGACAGTGGTCTCCCCAGAGGAGTTGCGGCGCGAGCTACAGGAGATGCTCGATCACGGCTATGTCATCGTCTCCGAGGAATACGAACCGGGCCTGACCGCTGTGGGTGCGCCGGTGTACGACTATCGCCAGGAGATCGTCGCCAGCATCACGGTTTCTGGACCAACCTTCCGCCTGCAACCGGGGCACCTGGAAGCGGCGGCGCGGCTGACCAAGGACACTGCCGAACGTATCTCTGCCCGGTTGGGCCATACGCCGCGACAAGCGAGGGGCAACAAGCCCACCCGCTCACACCCGCGCGTACAGGCCCAGACCGCTCGGCAGTGGGACACCGGGCAGCAGACTATCCAATCCGTCGGCTCGACTGTCGCCGCAGCTAGTCCAGCAAATGGTGAGGCCCAAGACTGAACACAAACCAGCGCGGGCTGCATCGCCGACTTGACGACCCTCATCGCGCCTTGTCATCGAGGAGGAGCCAAAGAACATGAGCGGGGCACAGACCGACGACGCCGGGGCTGTCCGACGAGACGATCTCGTCATTCGCTTCGCTGGCGAGGCCGGCGAAGGGATCAAAAGCCCGGGCGAACTCATCATCCAGGCTGCTGCCAGAGCCGGGTATCGCATCATTACCGATTTCTCGCCACCGGCGGAGATCAAGGGTGGCGTTTCGTTCTTCCAGATACGTCTCAGCACGCACGCGATCTATACCCGCGGCGACGCCCCCGATGTCCTGCTGGCCTTCAATCAAGAGGCCTACGATGCCTACATCGCCGAGTTGCACGACGACGGCATGCTGATCTACGACCCCGACCGCGTGACCCTCGACCCGGACCAAGCGCGTGACCTCCAAACCCTCGCCTTCCCCATGGGGAACATCGCAGCCAAAGAGCTGCGGATGCCCATTGTCAAGAACGTGGTCGCCGTCGGCGGTCTGGCGACGCTGTTCGGGCTGGAGACGGATCATCTCAAGCAGGTCATCCGCAAGCTGTGGCTGCGTAAAGGCGAGGCGGTCGTCGAGACGAACTATAAGGCGCTCGACGCCGGCATCGCTTACGTGAACGAGCAAGTCAACGGGGCGGCGCCCTTTGTGCTCGCGCCGGCCACCGAGACACAGAACACGATCCACGTCTCCGGGAACCAAGCCACGGGCCTCGGCGCGATTGCCGGTGGCGTGCAGTTCTTTGCCGGCTACCCGATCACCCCCGCCTCCGATGTGATGGAGTACCTGGCAGCGTGGCTGCCCCAGCAGGGCGGACACGTCGTCCAAGCCGAGGACGAGATTGCCGCGATCAATATGCTGCTGGGCGCTTCCTACGCCGGGGCGCGAGCGATGACCACGACGAGCGGCCCCGGACTCTCGCTGATGGTCGAGGCGCTCGGTCTGGCGACGATGGCCGAGCTACCCGCCGTCATTGTGGACGCGCAGCGCGTCGGGCCTTCGACCGGCATGCCCACCCGCCACGAGCAAGCCGACCTCAACCTCACCGCGCTCGGTGGACACGGTGAAGTGCCGCGCGTGGTGTTGGCGGCCACCTCGGTCGAGGATTGCTTCTGGCTGGCCATCGAGGCGTTCAATCTGAGCGAGAAGTACCAAATGCCCGTCATCCTGATGACCGATACCGTCGTGGCGGTACGCACGGAGGTCATCGAGCGCCCCGATCTGTCGCAAGTGGAGCTTGTCGAGCGAGAAACCTGGTCGGCCAACGGCGCCAACGGCCAAGCGACCGACCAGATTCCGCTGCCGGAGGAGCTAGACGACAGCGGCTATCTCCCCTATAAGCTCACGGACTCCGGCGTGTCGCCCATGTCGCTACCGGGTACGCCGGGCGGGCAGTACGTGGCGATGGGCTTGGAGCACAATGAGAAAGGCCGCGGCCGCTGGGATCAGCAAACCCACATGCTGATGACGCAGAAGCGCTTCCGCAAGATGGAGCGTTCCGTCGCCGACGCCCCGGGGCCGGTGCGCTACGGCGACCCGGCGGCAGACGTGGGCATCGTGACTTGGGGTTCGACTACCGGCACGGCCATCGAGGCGCTGGATCGGCTGGCCCGCGCCGGCGTCCAGGCTGACTTGCTGGTGCCGCGCATGGTCCACCCGCTACCGCACCCCCAGCTGGCAGACTTCATGGCCGAAAAACGGATCATCATCGTGCCGGAGGTGAACTACAGCGGTCAGTTCGCCAACCTACTGCTCACCCAGTTTCCCCGCCACATCCATCGCGTCAACGTCTATCGTGGACAGCCCATGCGGGTGGATTTCCTTGTAGACCGGATCAAAGACATCATCGCAGCGGCGCACAACGGCGCGGCCGAACCGGCTGTGCCGCCCACCGTAGGGGCGCCGCATGCTGCGCCCGAACAGGAGGTACAGCGTGTCTAGTCGGACAATCACGCGCCGTCGGCCGCAACGCAGCCCGGATATCTACAAGAGCGACGAGAAGCCTACGTGGTGTCCCGGCTGCGGCGATTTCGGCGTGCTCAACTCCGTGTACCGAGCACTCCGCACCCAGGGCATTCCGCCGCACCAGGTCGTGTGCGTCTCGGGGATCGGCTGCTCCAGCCGCATCCCGTATTTCATCAACGCCTACGGCTTTCACGGCATCCACGGTCGCACCATGCCCATTGCCACCGGGATACGGCTGGCTCGACCCGACCTGAAGACACTCGTGTTCGGCGGCGACGGCGACGCCTTTGCCATCGGCGCCGGGCATTTTGTCCATGCGATGCGGCGCAACGTTGATCTGTGCTACGTCGTGATGGACAATGCGACGTATGGCCTCACCAAGGGGCAGACCTCGCCCACCAGCGGCACCGGATTCGTCACGCTTTCGACCCCACATGGCAATCCGGAGCAGGCGCTGAACCCGATGCTGCTCGCGCTGGCCTCCGGCGCGACCTTTGTCGCTCGTGGCTTCTCCGCCGAGCCGCAGAAGCTCGCCGACTTGATCGTCGCGGGGATGAATCACAAAGGCTTCGCCTTCATCGATGTCTATAGCCCCTGCGTGGTGTTCAACAAGGTCAACACGTTCAAGTTCTACAAGGAACAGGTTGGTAACTTGCCTAAGGACCACGATCCGTCCAGCTTGCCGGCCGCCATGCAGCTCGCCATCAGCGAAGACCCGCTCTATCTCGGCGTACTCCACCAGCGCGAGGCAACCACCTTCGAAGACCACATGAATGCCGACGCACCGAGCCAACCCAAGCGCCACGAGCTGTTGGAGCGGCTGTTCGACCGCTACAGTTGAGCCACCGGGCACACCGGGCACGATGAGCAAGCAACGCATGTGCCGCGCCAGGGCTGCACATTCCACTGGACATCGGCGGTGCAGCCCTGGCGACGGCATAGGCGTGTCTCTCGGCGTGCGTACCACGGATGAAGCGCTCGCCGCCCTCGCGGAAGTCGCCGCCGTGGCCGACATTGCCGAGTTGCGTCTCGACTTCATGGCAGAATACGATCTCGCGCGTCTGCTCGCCGCACGACCCTGCCCGGTCATCGTGACCAACCGCCCGGCGCGGGAGGGCGGGCGCTTCACCGGCTCGGAAGCCGACCGACTGCGCCCGCTGCGCGCGGCCATTGACTTGGGAGCCGACTACGTGGACATCGAGCACGACTCCATGTCGCTGCTCCCGGCGCAGCGCGGGACGACACAGATTATCGTCTCCTTCCATGACTTCACTGCGACACCGCCGACGCTGTCGCGCATCGCGGCCAGGCTCCAGGCGCAGGGCGCCGATGTGGTCAAGGTGGTGGGCATGGCCCGGCACCCGACGGACAATCGGTACGTGTTCGAGACGCTAGGGCAGGCAAACCTCCCCACTATCGCCATCGGCATGGGCCTCGCCGGCCTGCCGAGCCGCGTCATGGCCCTACGCTACGAGCAGTGCTTCCTGACCTACGCCACACTCGGCACGTCGGGCGAGCAGGTCGCGCCAGGACAGTTGCGCGTTGACACAATGCACGCGGTCTACCAAGCGTCGGCAATCGGGCCGGAGACACTGGCAATCGGCATCGTGGCGCCGACACTCCCAGCGGACGAGGAGCTGGCGCGGCTCAATCGAGCGCTGCGGCAACGGGGACGCGATGCCGTAGCGGTGCCCTTCGTGCTACCGGAGACCGGCGATGTGACCGCGCTGGTCCGCGCCTACACTGATCGGCGCTACGGCATCGGCGCATGGATCGTGCGCCCGCCGCACCAGCAAGCCTTGGGCCAGCCCGGTGTGCTGGACCGGCTGCAAGACAAGGCCGCCGCGCACGGCGCAGTGGACCTCGTCGTCCGCGAGTCTGACGGCCTCTACGGCCTGTGGGTTGGCAGCCCCACCACCGCGGTCGTGGCCCTCGACCTCACCACCAGCAGCTAGTGGCCTGCGGCTGTAGGGGCGCGATTCACCGCGCCTGTCCCCCTGCGAAGCGGGGGGGCCATAGGGGGGCCGGTATCCCACCCTCACAGGAGTAGGTTTTTTGTGTCGGGGCGGATTGGACCTAACCCCCGCCCCCTTCCCTGAATGGAAGAACGATCAAAGAGCGCTCGCTTGCATTTTTGACAATCTGAAGTGGGATTCGATTATCAAGTGTTACTAAGCGAGAACCATGACTTACAGCAAGTGCTAGAAGATAAGCATCTGTAATCTGATTGTGCCCTAATAAGTATGCGCTATCTATTAGATCATCATTCATAATGCTGATGCTATCACCGATAAACGAGTGATACTTGCTAGAAGTCGCTTCACGCAGCTTCTCCACTGCATCAGTAATATGAAGTGGTTTTGGATACTTCGGTGCAGAGAGAATTCGTATACAGCCATTTGCGTCAGTGGACAAGACAACCATCCCTTCCTAACATGCGTAGTAAACCAATTCGCCACTATCTCATGAGCATTATGGTCCTTGTCAAGCAATGCAACCAGAACATTGACATCAAGTAATGACCGCACCCATCAAATTCCTAGCTCATCGCGCAGCTTATTGACTAATGCATTTGTAACTTTCACACCTCGTTTCGGCATTGGGCTAAAGCCGTAGGATTCCAATGAGTGCTGTGGTTGGCATTCATCAGTTTCTGCCGGCACAACATGTGTAGCGTGTGGCGCCGCCTGATTGTCTTCTCTGGCACGCAAAGGGGCCTGGCGGCTGCCGAGGTCAAGATGCTGTACGTCTCCATTGTCTGGCATAGTACCTCTCCCTCCAACCTGGCAGACTACCAGCACTACAGCCGCCGCAGCGGCAACATCAGCCCAAGCCGCCGTATCCAGTATCAGTCTGTCAAGTCTGCGGCTATCTGTCTACATCGAGACCCTGATCTCTCCTCTTGGCACGCTCCTCAAGAAAGCTTTCCGAGAGGTGGCCGGGAAACGTGCCGCCTAGACCGCGATCTCCCGCCGCTCGGTAGCCGAGCGGTAGGCCGCCTCGATCAAGCGCTGATTGAGTACCGCGTCGTGCCAGTCGGGCTTGACGGGCTCCCCGGTCACTACACCGCGCAGGAAACGCGCCAGCTGCAATGCAAACGGGTCGCTACGCTGTACCTCGATCTGCTCCCATCCCTCGCCGAACGCCGCCTGCACACGGGTAGGATCGTAGGTAAAGCTGGGTGTCCGCTCCTGGCTTTGGAAGCGCAGGTCGTTGAAGCTGAACGCGACCGATCCGGCCTCGCCATCAATCTCCACGAACGGCACCTCTTCATGCTTCCGCCGTATCCAGCTGGCAAACACGTCGCCAATCGCACCGGAGCGGAAGCGCAGCACGACGCTGCACGTGTCTTCGACTGCGACGGGAAACGGCGTGCCGTCCGGCTCCTCGCGCTCGTCGAATCCCCGGTCGGTAGCGCAGTAGACGCTCGCAATCGCGCCGCAGGACGGCTCCAAGAGGTGACGCAAGAGGTCGAAGAAGTGCCCCATCATATCGTGGACAATGCCACCGCCGGCCAGCTCCTGCTTGAAGAACCACGTCGGCCGATTGGTCACGCGCTTGGGCACCATGTACCCCCACGTGACGCGAGCGTGGAAGATACGGCCTAGCTCTCCGGCCGCCAGTAGCTCCCTCGCGGCCACCGGGCCACCCTGAAAGCGCATGTTCTGCACGATCCCGTGCGCGACGCCGGCTCGTTCGGCCTCGGCCAGCAGGTGCTCGGCCTCGGATACCTTGATCGTCAAGGGCTTATCGCTGAACACGTGCTTGCCGGCGTGAATAGCAGCCAGCAGTGGCTCGTAGTGCAGCGAGTTGACCAAGCAGTTGTCCACCACGTCGAGCGCCGGGTCGCGGACAAAGCCGGACAAGTCGGTACTCGTAAGCTCAATCCCGAACTCGGCGGCCAGCGCGTCCACCTTGGCCGGATCGCGCCCATACAGCGCGATAGTCACCGGGTAGCGCGTGCCCCCGATCTCCAGTCCGGCCTGCCGGAGGTCGTGCAGGCCGATAACGTGCAGTCGGGCCATGCGCCCGGTGCCGAGCACCCCCACGGTAAGACCCCGCGACGGATCAATAGCCATATGCCTCTCAATACCGGCGACATGCGGACGGCGGGAGTGTAGCAGAGAGGAACGGTGACGACACCGGAGCTGCACAATCCCGTTCGCCGGCTAGGGTGGCGCAGACCAAGCAGACCAGATTCCTATACATCTCCCTTGACATAATATATGATTCGCACCTCGCTGTCGTGGTAGCATGACACCGTGCGAGACCGCGGCGCCATGTCGATCAAGGCCGTGCTCTTCGACTGGGGTGAAACGCTTGGCCCTTACTCGCTGGCTGCCGGAGCCGCAGCGCTGGGCGAGTCGCTATTTGTACCAATGGAGGTCGTCCAGACCGCCGAGCGACTGCTATGGGGCGGAAAACAGCCGGGACTAGAGGCCCTGGATGATCCTGCGTGGGAGCCGCCGCCGGATGCCTGGCGCGAGATGACCTTACGAGAGCTATTGCGCCAGTCCTACCAGTTTATGGGCCGCGCGTGGCCGACCGATCCCGCGGCAGAGCATGCCTTTCTACTTCGTAATCACCTCTTTTCGCTCGCTGCCATGGGCGTTGCCGAGGGCGCCACGGAAGTTCTGGACAGTCTTCGTCGGAGTGGGCTGCGCTTGGGCCTCGTCTCCAATGTCGTCTACCTACCGCGTGTGCTGCGTGCTCAACTCGACCGGGATCGCCTGCTACCACACTTCGATGCAACGGTATTCTCGTCAGAGTTGGGCCGTCGCAAACCGCACCCCGCTATCTATCAGGCGGCCCTTGACGCCCTCGGCGTCGAGCCGGCCGAGACCGTCTTCATCGGTGATCGCGTACTGGAAGATGTCGCCGGTCCGCGTCGGCTGGGCATGCAAGCCATCCTGACGCGGCAATTTCGTCAGGATGCCACACCAACGACGGGACTGGCCCGGCCCGATGCCATCATTCACGACCTACGCGAGCTACCGGAGCTGCTGCACGCCTGGCCCGCCAAGCGCGCACCAGCGGGTAGGGGGTAGGTTGATGAGGGTCGAAGCGGTACTCTTCGATTGGGGCGAAACGCTGGGACCGGTCTCCGCAGAGAGCGGGATAGCGGCCCTGCCGCCTGAGCTGATCCTGGGCCAAGAGGTACTCGCGGCAGCCAACACGCGCTTGCTTGGCGGTCCGGAGCCTGGCCTGGCAGCGCTGGCACAGCCCGGCTGGGAGCCTCCCGCCCGGGCGTGGCGCGAGACCACCGCCCGCGAGCTTTTCCGCACCGCTTACCGGATGGCCGGGCGGCCGTGGCCCACCGACCCGGTGCAGGAGCGGGCGCTGGTGCTCCGTCACCACGTCTTCCTGATCGCCGCCATGCGGGCAGCGCCGGGAGCGGTGGAGGTGCTGGCCACGCTGCGCGACCGGGGTCTGCGCTTGGGCTTGGTGTCCAACGTGGTCTATGACGCCGCCGTGGTACATGCCATGCTGGACCGCGACGGCCTCTTGCCCTACCTGGACGTGATCGTGTGCTCGTCGGCCGTCGGCGTGCGTAAGCCGCACCCGGCTATCTACCAAGTTGCTCTCGACGGCCTGGGTGTGTCGGCCGAGCGCACCGTCTTCGTTGGTGATCGCGTGCTCCAAGACATCGCCGGGCCGCGCCGGCAGGGGCTGCGGGCCATCCTCACCCATCAGCACCGACAGGAAGCACCGCCAACCTCCGGGCTAGGCCGCCCTGACGCCACCATTCCCGACTTGTCCGCTCTCCCCGGCCTGCTGCTCTGCTAGCTCGGAAGTGACACGCCAAGTCTGCACCACCTATTTCCGTCGGAGTGTGCAGACCTGGTGGTCAAGGCGAGCAAGGGCGCCTACGTGAAGACATCGAACAGAATGCGCAGACAGACTAGGTAGATCATCACACTGAGCATCCGGCGCAGCACGGATGGCCGCAGCCGGCCGCTGAGTCGCGCCCCAAGCTGCGCGCCGGCCACGGCGCCGAGCGTCACGAGGACCGACGAGAGCAGCGGCACTTGTTCCTGGATCAGCTTGCCGGTCAGCGCCGAGGCCATCGTGCCGGCAATGACGAAGAGCGACGTGCCGATGGACAGGCGGGTCGCCATGTGCAGCACAAACACCATGAGCGGGACAAGCATGAATCCGCCGCCAACTCCCAGGATGCCGTCCACTAACCCGACGAGCGCACCCATGCCGCCGATCAGCAGCCAGTTCGGGCTGGGCATCTCGATAGCGACCGTGCCGGCGCGCTCCTCGCGCGTTGGAAAGAGCAGCGACGTGGCCGCAACCACTGCCAAGAGCAGATAGAGCAGCGAGAGTGTCCACTCCGGCATGAGCGCAGACAACAGGGCACCAAGCTGGGCAAACACCACGCCCGTCACCATCATTGCTACACCTACGCGGAGGTGAACGTTGCGGCGGCGCCAGTGTGGCACGACGCCCGACATGGCGCCGAAGAAGTACTGGGCTGCCGAGATACCCGTCGCCGCCTCCCAGCCCACACCGGCGAGGTAGACGAGCATCGGTACGACCAGCACACCGCCACCGCTGCCTACCATCCCGGCGATAACGCCGCCCACGGCCCCGATAAGCGGGAGCGCGACGAGGTGGAAGACCGACAAGTCACCGAGCATACCGTCAAGCATGACACCCTCTAGCCCCCACCGCGACATACGACAACCGGCCAGTGACTAGCCGGAGCCGCACCACAAGATTTCCATAGGATCGTGCGGCTCTGGCTAGTCAACTGCATAATGAGACTGTGTACTCGCGCCCGTTCCCACGTAAGGAGGACGCGCGGCGCTAGTGCGGAGAACGCTGGCCAGCCCTGGCCCCGATGATGCCAAACGTCACGACGGCGGCCGCGCCGCGCCCGGCTCTCCGCCCGTCGTTCCGGCCCCCACCTGACCCTCCCCCGTTGCAACAGAGGCGGGAACCGTCCCCCTGCGGAGCGGGGGGACCATAGGGGGGCCATCTTCCAGCCGCCGGACTCCGGCGAAAGCCGGAGTGACGGGCGGCATGCATAGCTGGCAGCATCGTAGTGTAAGGGAGGCAGGAGAGTACGATGGCAACGTATGAGCCGGGCTGGATGCGGCCGCGCCGCTACGATTGGATTATTGAGGGCAAGCTGGCTGCCAGCAGTTACCCGCACGCCGACGACCATTTACGTGCCCTCCACGCCGCCGGCGTGCGTGCCCTGGTGACGCTGCACGAGCGGCCCGTTGACCAAGAAAAGCTCGACGCTCTCGGCCTAGCGGCTCGGCACTACCCCGTCCCGGACTTCGCAGCGCCATCGCTGGACCAGATCGCGGCGGCCGTTGCGTTCATCGAGGGCAAGCTGGCTGCCGGGGAAGGCGTCGCCGTACATTGTGCCGCCGGTCTAGGCCGCACCGGCACGCTCATCGCCTGCTACCTGGTCCACGAGGGGTATGCGCCGGCCGAGGCCATCGCCTATGTCCGCGCCCGGCGGCCAGGCTCGGTCGAGACCAGCGCGCAGCAGGCCATCGTCTACGCCTATGCGCGCCGCCGGCAATAGCGGCCGGGCGGCAGAACGACAGATGGCCGCCCCTGCGCCAGATTCTACAAGGGCTTTGGCAAGGCCCTGTCCGATGCGCAGTGCCCGGTCAGGTATCATTGCTAACTACCCATCAGCAGGTCGTTAACTTCATGCCGATAGGCTCTGGGCAGTACCCCACCATACGTGGCCGCGGTTAGTCTATGGTTAAGCTGGTATGCATATGCGTCGGCTGATCCGCCTAGGGTGTGCCTTGCTGCTGGGGCTGCTCCTGGTCGGGCTGACTAGCGGCGCGCCGGTGGCGCAGGCTGCCCCGCCGGGTGTCCGCATCACCGAGGTCCAGGCGGCGAATGCGCGCACGGTGGCCGACGACCGGGGCCGCTATGCCGACTGGCTGGAGCTGCACAACCCCACGGCGACGCCCGTCTCCCTCGCCGGCTACACCCTCACCGACGACCCTGCCGAGCCGGCCAAGTGGGCCTTGCCAGCTGCACACCCTGGCGCCCGGGGCCTTTCTGGTGGTGTGGGCTTCGGGGAAGACCGGGTGACTCCGAAAGGCTGGCACACGAACTTCCGGCTGAACCGCGCCGGGGACTATGTGGGCTTGTTCGGTCCGGACGGGCAGCTGGTGGACGAGGTGACGTTTGGCCCCCAGGAGCCGGATGTCTCGCTGGGGCGGCTGGGGACGGTGTCCGACCAGTGGGTGGCCTTCCCCGCCCCACCCCCGGCGCGGCGAATACCAGCAGTCCACGGGCGCCGCCGGGCGCGCCGCCGGTGATAGTCACGCCGGGTAGTGGGCGCTTTGCCGGCCCGGTGAGGTGCAGCTGGCGGCGCCGGTGCCGGGAAGCGCTACGGTGTACTACACGCTGGATGGGGCCGATCCGACGGTGGAGGGGCAGGCATACACGGCGCCCGTGGCGGTGCCGGAGACGACGGTGCTGCGGGCGGTGGCGCTGCGCGACGGCGTGCCGGTGAGTGCCGTGACCACGGCGACGTACCTAGTGGGGGAGGGTACTGGTCTGCCGGTGTGTCGCTGGTGACGGAGCCGGCCCATCTGTGGGACGAGGCGACCGGGATCTACACCAACGCGGGGAGCGCGGCCGGGCCTGGGAGCGGCCGGTGACAATGGAGTGGCTATCGCCGGAGGGGGAGTTGGGCTTCAGTGTGGGAGCGGGACTGCGCATCCACGGGGCTGGGGCCGGACGTTAACGGCCAAGCGGTCGTTCCGGCTGTACTTCCGGGGGGAGTATGGACCACGGGAGTTAGCGTATCCGCTGTTTGGGGCGGCGCCGGGGCAGACGTATGACCGGCTGGTGTTGCGGGCGGGTCAACGACAGTTGGCTGTGCAGTGAAGTACCGTGGTGTCAGGGCGGGGATGCGGTGCATGTACGGGACCAGGTGGTCCGGGAGCTGCACGGGGCGATGGGGCAGGTGGCGGCGCGGGGGCGCTGGGTAGCGCTGTACCTGAACGGGGCCTACTGGGGGCTGTATAACCTGACCGAGCGCATTGACGACGCCTTCCTGGCCACGCACTTTGGCCATGATTACTGGGACTTGGTTCGCACTGAGGAGCATGGAGCGTGGGATGCGTTTGTGGACTGGATTACCGGCACGGACTTGAGTGCAGCGGCGCAGTATGCGCAGGCGGTCCAGCAGCTCGATATCGAGAACTTCACTTCCTTCATCATCCTCTGGCTGTGGTCCGGAGACGCCGAGCGGCAACTGGTATGCAGCACGGATGCGTTATGGTCCTGATCCCCGGTGGCGGCTGTTCGTGTGGGATGCCGAGGTAACCTTTGGCTTGAAGGACATTCCCTCTATTCAATCAGGGAGTGATTAACAGTGGGGCGCGTGGCCCCCGTCATGATCTTGGCCAGCCTCTTGGCTAATCCGCAGTATCAAGCCTACTTCACCGCGCAGGTCGAGCGGCATCTCGCCGGGGCGCTGGCTACCGCGGCCGTGCGGGCCGGCTCGCCGCGCTCACAGCCGCGCTGCGCCCGGCCATCGCGGCGGAAGCGGCCCGCTGGCGGCCCGAGCAGGAGCCGGCAGTGGTGGTGGCGCAGTGGGAAGCGGCGATGCAGCGGGTCTCGGATTCGCTGGACGCCAGTGAGCAGCGGCTGCGCCACCTCAGCGACCCGGAGACGCTCCGGCAGCAGCTCCCGCAGCTCGCGGTGTCGGATGCCCCGGCGCCGCTGCCACCGCTGCCACCGGGTACCCGGATTGCCCTCCTGGTGCATCACCCCGCGGAGTTGGCGAAGGGCGACGCGGCCGTCGTGGCGCACCTGGCGACGCGGGGCGTGACGGTCAACGTGATCGGGACTCACGACGACAGTCCGCATGATCCGGCGCTGGTTGCCGCAAGCCACGAGCTGCTCTTAATCAGCTCCAGTATCCGCGCGCTCGACACGGTGGCGCGCTATGCCCAGACGACGACGCCGCTGATCTTCTGGGAGCCGCTGCTGCTGGAGTCATCGCGCGTCCGCTGTCGCCTTGGGGTGGCACGCGCCCGGAGCAAACCGACATTCGGATTGTAGACCCGGATCATCCGATCACCGCGGGCCTACCCGCTGACCAGCCGCTCCGCGTGGTGCGCCGGCCCGATACGCTCAGTGTCGCCTATCCGCATAGCGGGCCAGGGGTGCAAGTGTTAGCAACGCATATGTTCGGTGGGGACTATGCGCTCGTGGCGGCGGAGGCGGGAGCGGAGTTAGCACATGGGCAGCCGGCGAAGGCTCGGACCGTCTTCTTGTTCTGGCATCACGACACGTTCCACCTAAGCACGGGTGAGGCGATCCGGCTCTTCGACCGGGCGGTGGACTGGGCGCTCGGCCTCCCCCCGGCCGCTGGCACATGAGCGAGCGGTGAGCGCCTGCCTTCATCCCGCGTCTTCATCCTGCTAGACTTGGGCTGGGGTAGGACCATCCAGCGACCCAGAGGCTGAAGGGAGCAGATAATGGCGCAGGTGACATGCACGCGCTGTGAGCAGACCGGTGAGCAGCTACCGCGCCCACCGTTGGGGGGTACACGTGGTCAGACCATCCAAGAACGCATCTGCGCCGCTTGCTGGTCCGAGTGGCTGCAGACCTCGGCGAACATCATCAACCATTACGGTCTGCAAGTAGCCGTGCCCGCGGATCGCCAGCAATTGTACGTGGTGATGGCCGAGTTTCTGAAGCTGCCGGCTGTGGCTCCGACGCAACCGGTAGATTCACCGGCCCTGGCCGACCCTACGGTGGAAGGCACACCACCCGCGGCGCAGTGAGCGCCCGTCAGGGCCGCTCGAGGACTACCTGGAACCAGTTCCGCGGCACAGTCGTCAGACCCAGCCGGCGGAAGGCGCTCCGGGCACCCTCTTGCAGCGCCTCAGCCGCCCATTCCAGGGGAACGCCAGGGAGCACCGAGCGGACAAAGCGACTGTAGGCACTAATGTCTACCCAGCTTTCCAGCGGCATGTCCACTTGGGCCACTTCGTCAGCCACCACACGAAAGCCCGTCTGGCGCGCGAGATCAAGGTACTCTCCACGAGACATCAGGTCAGTACCGGTGAGAGGACGAGGCGCCGAGGAATCGCGTTGTACACCCGGGTGATCCTGCCGCAGCGCCCGCAGCGCTTGCCGCATCCACGCGATGTAGAAAGGCGCTGATTCGGGCGGACGATGGTCCTTGGTGTATGCCGAGTTGAACGCCAGCCGGCCGTGTGGTTTGAGTGACTCGAAGATTGCCTGTAGCCCGTTCGCCTTTTCTTCGACGAGGTGGATAGCATTACAGAACAGCACGCGATCAACCGGTGGCACGAGCCGATCAAGCTCTTCGGCTCGCCCGACGACCCAGGAAACCGCGGCAGCCGCACCCTGCTCAAGCGATTTCGAGGCCTTCTCCAGCATCGCCGGCTCCGGATCCACCGCATACAACCGGCCGCTCGCTCCGTCCCCTCGCCGGTCGAGGAGCGCTCGCGTGACCATGCCGGTCCCACAGCCTAGATCAACCACGTCCTGCTCTGGGGAGATCCCAACGAGATCGAGCAAACGGTTGAGAGCTGGGAGCTGAAAGGTGAGGTTGGCAAAATCTTCGTATTCTCGCAGTGCCGGCTTCCTCGCCCCGACCAACGATGCGTCAACGCCTGGGCAGGACAGATCGGTTGTTGCCTCTGCAGCCATCATTTTCTCCGACTCCCGGCACGCGCACAGTGCCTCTGCGGCTCAAAACCATAGCCGCACCATCCTACACGATTCCCTGGGCATCTTATCGAGGGATTGTACCACTCGACTGCCGTACCGCCAACCGAGATCGTGCAGCACACCGGGCAGCAAGCGCATTGGAAAGAGCGCCCTGACCTGTGGGGGCAACGACGGGCGGCCGCCCCTTCGTCACTCCAACGCAAGCCGGTAGGGCACAGCATGCCGTGCCCTACCCTACCGCGGCGGGGTAGTCTGACAAGGGGAGGGGCGGTCGTCCCCACGTCCCAGTTAAAAAACCTACCCTTGTGAGGGAACAGGTCCGTCTTCCATCCGTTTAGCACTGAGAGGAGGCTGGGGCGGCGGCCGCCGCCCTCCTCTATCGAAGCAGAGTAGCGACGGACCATCCAGCGTTGACACGCTGGTTCCGCACTACCCTATTCCTGCGGAGCACCGGGTAGTGCAGAACCAGCGGTCAGTGGCGCACATGCGGGGAGTTCAGGGAGCGATGAGACGGCAAGCCCGGGGCGCATGGTGGATTATCGGGCGGTGCATCCTGGCGCTGGCACTGCTCGCGTCCACCGGGGCTGTAGCCGGATCGCGGCCCGCGCCGGCCTTGGCAGCGACGGAAGATGTGCTCACCATCACCGGCCAGACCCGGAATCTCTTGTTCGTCGGCCGCGGGTTCGGGCACGGCGTCGGCCTTTGTCAATGGGGAGCGCGGGGCCGCGCTATCGCCGGCCAGCGTGCGGAGGAGATACTGGCTGCCTACTATTTGGGCACGACCGTCGCACCGGCCGTCCCGCGCGAAACGACCGTCCGGGCACTCGTCCACTACGCGCTGCCCCAGGACGCCGGACAAGTCAATCGCGTCTACGCGCGCCACGGGGCCTGGCGCATCGAAGGCGTGAGCAGTACGTTCCCGCCCAACGGGTATCTCCAGGTCCGCATGAGTGGGGCCGGCCAACCGCCCCAGGTGTCGGTCCATGCCCCGGAGGGACACACGCTGGCGGGGCCGGGATTGGGGCTGCCCATCACCCTCCATCCGGGTGACCCCAACGCGCGGTTTCAACTGGCCTACCCGGAGCCGGCCCCGACCACCTATCGGGGGAGCGTCAGTCTGATACCGAGCGGAGCGGTCGTGCGGACAATTAACACGGTCGGGATCGAGGACTATTTGCGGGGCGTCGTCGCGGCTGAAATGCCCCCCCACTGGCCCATCGAAGCCCTCCGTGCCCAGCTCATCACCTCGCGCTCCTATGCCTACACGATTTCCCGCACCACCGGGAGACGAGCATTTGACTTCGATGCCACCCAAACCTCGCAAGTATACGGTGGCACAGCCTATGAGAAGCCGCACGTCAACAGCCTGATTGACCAGACCCCGGGGCTGGCCATCACGCTGCACGGGCAGGTCGTTGCCGGCTATTACTCCTCTACCTGTTCGGGCTGGACCGAGAATAACGAAGACATCTGGTCCGGCACCGGCGCCTTGTCGTACCTGCGAGCGATCCGCGACGTTGATGAGCTTGGTCAAGCCTACGACGCCGCTTCGCCGTACTGGACCTGGGACGTGGGGCCGGTTTCCATCGCCCAGCTAGAGGCCACGCTCAACGCCGATCCGGATACGCGGGTCGGCAGCCTCCAGGCCCTCGATCTCTCGCGCCGCACACAGTCGGGGCGCCTCACGCACGTCAGTCTGCTGGGGAGCGAGGCCGAGCTCACGGTTCGCGCGAGCACCTTTCTCAACTCCATCGCCAACTACGGACCGGACGGCGCTAGTCCGCTCTGGAGCGCCAACTTCCGGCTGCAATGGACCGATGCGCCGGCCGTGCATAGCGGGAGCATCCAACCAATTCAGCCCGCCCCGGCACTGCCAACGCCGCAGTATGATCTCTCCCGCACCGCCTCCATACCGGAGAACCCGGCGCTTGGTGGACGCTATTTCTCGGAGACCGGGCACCACGTCACGGGCAACTTCCGCAAGTTCTTCGAGGAGCACGGCGGTGTTGAAATCTTCGGCTATCCGCGCACCGAGTCTTTCGTCGAAGACGGGTTCACCGTCCAATACTTCCAGCGGGCACGCTTTGAGCTGCATCCGGAGAATCTCGGCACACCCCACGAAGTGCAGCTCACGCTGATCGGTGACATCCTCACCAAGGAGCGCGGCTCCGTGTTCCCCCAGGCAGAGCCGCGCCCGCATAGCGACAGCTACCGCTACTACCCGGAGACCGGCTATGCCGTGCAGTTCGGCTTCAAGCGCTTCTACGACGAGCGCGATGGGCTGACCGTTCTCGGCTACCCGATCTCGAACGAGCTGCAAGAGAACGGGACCGCCGTGCAATACTTCCAACGCGGCCGGCTCGAATACTACCCCCAGCGTCCCCAACAAATTGTGCTCGGCCTGCTGGGCGATGAGTGGCTGCAAGCCAAGCTCTGGCTCCGGTAGCCGCCGAGATGAAATTGGCCCCCACCCTCCCCCTCCCCCGGCGCCGCAGCGGCCCACGCCGCTGTCCCCCTGCCGCAGCGGGGGGACCATAGGGGGGCCACCGGCAGACAGGAAGGTTGGCATCTGGTACTGTAGGCTGGCGAGGCACGCGCCGCGGTTTGATGGCGAGGAGGGCCAAGCCAATGCTGACACCGGAACAGGTTGCCTTCTTCAATGAGCACAGTTACTTGCGCCTAGAGCAGGTGTTCTCGCCGGACGAGGTCGCGGCGCTGGACCGCGAGTTGAGCTACATCATGGAGACGTTCATCGTGCCCACCAAAGGGTGGACTGGGCCGTGGCGCAAAGACAAGCAGTACCTCTCCGAGGAAGAAGAGGAGAAGTCCCTACTCTCTGCCACCCACGAGCTTCAGCATTACTCGCCGGCCTGGGGGCGGGCGATCTTCAACCCGCAGCTCGTAGGCGCAGTGGCCGACTTGATCGGCCCCGAAGTCGAGCTACACCACGTCACGCTCCACGCGAAGGGGCCGGAGTATGGCACACCGTTCCCGATGCACCAGGACTACCCGTTCTATCCCCACCAGGACGGCCGGTTTATTGACGCCATCGTGCATGTGGACGCGGCCACGGAGGAGAACGGCTGCCTGAAGTTTCTGCGCGGCAGTCACCAGCTCGGAGCGCTGGAGCACCTCCGCAACGGCTCGCCACATCTACCGACGGACCAGTACCGCATTGAAGATGCGGTTTCGTGCCCCGCCAACACCGGCGATGTCGTCCTGTTCAGCATCCACACCATTCACGGGTCGAGCCTCAACCGGACCAAGCAGTGGCGCCGGGTCGTGCGCTTGGGGTATCGCAATCCCCGCAATCGGCAGCTCAGTGGCCAAGCCCACGGGCGACCGGGCCTCATGGTCGCGGGACTGCGCCCGAAGGTCGAGGGCGTAGAAATCAAGCCTTACGGCCTCTGGCAGCCCCCACCGGTAGAGGCGGCGGCTCGCTAGCGACCTCCCGTCACTGGCACGAAAACAATGGGAATTATATCGCAGACTAACAATCCGCACCAGCGCCGCCTTGACACCGCCCCTGATTGTTAGTATACTTCCTTTATAGGAAGTGCGAGGGAGCGGCCGCTATGACACAGAAAGCACCAGGACGGGCAGAGCGCCAGGGAATGACCTTGATCCAGGTCATGGATATGTTCCCGAACGACACCGCTGCCGAGGCGTGGTTTGTCGAACAACGCTGGCCGGCCGGTATCCGCTGCCCGTATTGCGAGAGTGAGCGGATTAGCGAGCGCAGCAAGCACCCGCAGATGCCGTACCGCTGCCGCGAGTGCTACAAGTTCTTCTCGGTCAAGACAAACTCCCTGATGCACGGCTCCAAGCTCGGCTATCGGGTTTGGGCTTTGGCCATCTACCTGGTTACGACCGGCATCAAGGGTGTGTCGAGCATGAAGCTACACCGTGACCTCGGTATCACCCAAAAGTCCGCGTGGCACCTCGCACACCGTATCCGCGAAAACTGGACTGACAAGGCCGGCCCGTTCGCTGGCCCGGTTGAAGTAGACGAAACATACGTAGGCGGCAAGGAACGCAACAAGCACGCTGACAAAAAACTGCGGGCCGGCCGCGGCACCGTCGGTAAGGTGGCCGTCGTGGGCGCTAAGGACCGCACTACTAAGCGCGTCGTAGCCAAGCCGGTAGCCAATACCAAGCGCGAGACACTACAGGGGTTTGTCGGCGAGCATACGGCTGACGGCGCTGTGGTCTACACAGACGAGCACGCCGGGTATCGTGGGCTGCCTAATCACCAGGCCGTCAAGCATAGCGTTGGCGAGTATGTCAACGGCATGATCCACACGAACGGAGTAGAGAGCTTCTGGTCCATGGTCAAGCGCGGCCACATGGGTACCTACCACCATATGTCACCCAAGCACCTACACCGCTACGTCAACGAGTTTGCTGGCCGGCACAATGACCGGCCCTCCGATACCGTTGACCAGATGGCGGCGATAGCGCGCGGGATGCAGGGCAAGCGGCTGCGGTACCGGGACCTCATTGCTGGCGAGCGAGCCTAGCGGTAGTCTATGCTGTCGGCCGTCGGCTCAGGCGCATCGGTGCCACCATTGGCCTTTTCCGCTTTCCAAGCCGCCTGCTTGCGTTGCAGGCGTTCTGCGCCTTCCTTGCGTAGTTCCGCGCGTCGAGCATCGAGTTTTTCCTTAGCAGTTCGGTGTGAGTTGAAGAGAGGCATCATAGGTTCCTTTCGTGGTAGTGCTCAATCCAGAAGCAAATCAGCAATGCAAGGTCTCGCATTCCCAGCACGACAAGCGCAAGGATCGCTGCTGCTAGTCCAGATGTTGCAATCGTTGGAACTAGAGTGGGGGTGGGAGCAAGACTCCACTCAGCGATTACTCCTAGAGTCCAGAACACTAAGAACATGTGTGAGTAGAGTGCAAGGTCCTCATGATGGACACTCCAGATGGACTCCCGGTCTTCCCGCTGCGCCACTCCTCCTCCAAACGCTGCCGCCACATAGGCGGCCTGAATCTATGGTCTCGTCTGGCTACGTTGCGAGCGAGGATGGATTAGCCGGAGGCAGGAGGGCGGCGTAGGTAGCGCCATTCACTCTTCGGCTTCGGCGGCCCTGAGAAAATGGTGCGAGCTACGTTCTCCGGTGTGTCAGGGATACGCTCCGGCATAGGCCGTGGCGGCCTACCAACGGAGCGGCGACTGCTCGGCTGCGGCGCGGCGCTCTCAGGCATCGCTTCCTCCCCAATCCAGGCCACGTTGCCTCGTATGACAGTGATTATCTGATATTTGCTGGAATTAGTCAAGTCGGCGCGGCGTCGCTCCCCGCTCATCTTCGCTCACGGTATCAGCGGTAGACACTGCCAGTGTACCGAGCGAGCAACAAAGCCCGCCAACAAGGCCGCATATGCGCATTACCGTGATTGTTAGTCTGCGATATAATTCCCAAAACAATACCCATCCGTCGTTGCGGCGGAAGCCGCAATCCAGGGGCGGAGAGGGTGGCTTTCCGCTTGCGCGGGAATGACGGGGGCGGGCCGGGGCAGTGCCGCCGTCCCCCTGCCGCAGCGGGGGGGTCATAGGGGGGCCGTTCCCCGTGCTGACGCACAGGGGGAGGAAACTTGCCCTCGGCTGACCGCTGATAGCCAGTTACACCGGCGCGGTCAGTTCAGGACATTTCCGCAGACGCCGCGCCAGATACTTGCGAGCGGTGTCGTAGTCAATGGGGATACGCGATGCCGGAGACGGCTGCTCTTGCTGCTCGGCCAGCCACCCGGGGCAGCCGGGGATAATGATGCTGAGTGGCTCACCTGTCTCCACGTCAAAGCAGATTTCCAGATCATCACCAAACGGCTCCGCAACGCCATCACGACCCTCGCTGCCGGGCAGAAAGACTTCCATCCAGCCGCCATCCGGAATGTAGTCCCACCGGGCCGCTGGCAAGCTGGCCAGGATACGTGTCAGCGCATCAACGAGGGCTGGCTCGGCAGCCATGGGCAGAACTCCTCACGCAATTCTAGCCGACCGGACACCCGCCGGGAGGGATAAGCAGTGATAACGTAGCCTATGGGCGAACTGGCCACACGTGGCTCCCAACGGATCACCACGTTGATGAGGTTGCCAGCATAGGCTCCGTCGGTCAGGTCTACCGCGACATGGACAACGACCCAAGCATCGGGATTATAGGTAAAGCGACTACCTCTGGGATCAAGATAGATGGCATCCGGCTCTCGAATGGTGGACTGCACCACCACTCGTATCCTGCCATGCGGCGCCGGCGGTCCAACACATGCTGCCAACGTGTCTCCGCGCAACGGACGGGATTCCCGTATGGGTCGAGGACGATCCAGCGCCAGCGCTCAGGCTCAGTCATCGTGGGGAGAGCTATAGCATCGCGACTACACGCCGAGGAGCTGGTTAACGGCGCGGTTCAGAAAGGTCCAGTAGAGGGCGGTAGGTGCGCCGCCGGCTGGGTCGGGCCAAATGCCGAAGTACATACGGCTGCCGTTGCTGGACCAGACGGCGCTCTCGGTAGCCCTCCGTTCGTCTAGCGCCGCGAGCACCGTTCCCTGAGCGATGATCGGTGCCCGCTCCAGTGGCGTAATCGCCACTGCCTGTACCCCGGCCAAATCCTGCACCAGCGCTACACCGGGCGCCACGTGTACCGCGATACCGGGGATGCTGCGGCGGGGGGTGGCCGGATCGGCATGCTCCCCCAACCGGAGCGCGGGGACATAGAGCGGATTGGCGTTGAGTACGGGCACGGCGCTGCTTTGGATGCTCCCCAGCGTCGCCGGACTGAGCGTTGCCGGGAAGCCGATAACCACCAAGCCCACGTCGTCCAGCGCCAGCGTCGTCACCCGGGCCGGGTCAATCGGTACGATATTGAACCCATTTGCCGCGAGTTGGTCGAGCCACCGGCGGGTGCTCACCTGCTCA
The DNA here is from genome assembly GCA_965238265.1 of Chloroflexota bacterium. Taxonomy (GTDB): domain Bacteria; phylum Chloroflexota; class UBA11872; order UBA12225; family JAJDUF01; genus JAJDUF01. Next base: position 2,361,953 of record OZ250185.1, read on the forward strand.
TCACCACCGGGCCGAGCGCCATCAACGCCGTCCTGGAGATAGAGCACCTTGGCCGTGCGGCCGCGGGGATGCACGAGCGACGACCGAACGGGCGTCGGTTGGGCATGAAACAGTGGATTGAGCACGCTCACGCGCAGCGCCGTCACGGTGTTCGGGGCATTGCCAGGAACACCAATCACCTGCACGCGGTCGGCAATCCCGATCTGCTCATAGGTCAAGGCTTGGCCATCAGGATCGGACCTGATGGCGGTGTCCGCAGAGAAGGCGACGGTCACGGCGACGGCGCCTTCGCGGACCGTTGCCAGCCGCTGCCCGCGCCGAACTTCCGTTACCCGGCCGCTCACCTGCACCTCCCGCACGGCATAGGCTGGCGTCACGGATGGCACGGCCGCCAGCAATGGCGAGGCCGTCGCCGCCGGCGTAGGGGCAGCGGACGAGCCTGTAGAGCCGGGGGCCGGGGTGCCAGTGGCCAACCCCGGTCCTCCCACCGCCAGAGTCCGCACTTGCGCCGTCGGGAGCGGCTGGAGCGGCGTACCGGCCGCTGCGGAACGAGTGGCCGGCGACGGTGCCGAAAGCTGCACGGGCATCGTGGGCAGTGGGGAAACGACCGATAGCCGGGGCGGTAGGGCCTGTTGAACGGGCCGCGCCGACCGAATCAACTGGAAGATCGAAGGCACCAGGAAGGCCAAGGCAATGAGGGTGGCCACGGTGACGACCGCACCGAGACTGGGCAACTGCCAACTGGCGGGGGACCAGGTACGCCTTTCTCGCTCGACTTTCGCGAAGAGATCACGGCGCAGGCGCTGCGGAGGCGGAGCCGAGACCAAACCTCGGCGCTGATCCAGGAGCGCCTTTTCCTGCTGGTAGTAGTCCCGACACTCACGGCAGATGCGCAGCTCACGCTCGATCCGCTGGCGCAGCTCCGGCTTCAGCTCGTTATCTATGTAAGCCGAAATCTGCCGGCGCCAGGAATCGCGCTCGCGCGCGTCGTGGCGGCTCACGTTGCGCTCCCGACTACCCGGTCTGCACAATCTGCTGGAGTTTAGGTGGTACAGCCCCAGTGGTCACCCGCACCCGTTCGCGGCCGTTCTCCCTACAACTCTGACCGCCAGGTGACGCGCCAGAACTGCACAATCCGCTGGGACTATAGTGGTGCAGACCTGGCGTGCCATCACTCCTTCACCTGCCCAGGCTGCCGTTCTACCGTCTTGAAGACTTGCCGGAACTCCTCCCGGGCGCGGAACAGCAGCGACTTGACGGCGGCGCGTGTCGTGTTGAGTACCTCGGCAATCTCATCGTAGGACAAGCCCTGATACTCACGTAAGAGGATGCACAGCCGGTACTTGGGGTTCAGGCGATCCAGAATGTACTGGACCTCCTCCCGGTTTTCACGATTCACTACGTCGCGCTCGGGGCTATCCTTGGCTACCGGATGAAAGACGGACACAAAGTTGTCCCATGACTGCCACTTGATGAGCTTGCGATGCCGCAGCTCGTCCAGGCAGACATTCGTTGCAATCCGGTAGAGCCAGGCGCCCACGCGCAGGTCGTCGGAAGTCCGAGACAGCGCCCGCCACGCTTTCAGGAAGGTGTCCTGGGTCAGGTCGGAGGCATCCTCCGGGTTGCCCATCATCCGAAAGACATAGTTGTAGATCGCCGCGTGATACTGGTTGAAGATGACCTCAAAGGCAGCCTCATCCCCAGCCTGCGCACGAGCAATCAGGGCGGCGTTAGCCACTGCCGCTGCCATGCTGGCCTCCTCTCTTCCTGCTGAATTCAACGGGGCAGCGACGCCGGAGTTGCTCGGTGTGATGGCCAGCGACGTCGAACGCAACGAGCTACTCACTATCTTCACCTCTACAGTCCACGGCGCCAGGGCAATGACGTCGGCCACGTCATCGGCGTCTCGTCTTTACCCACGGGCGGCAGCAGCCATCCTGCTGCTGTTGATCGCCAAGGGCTAGGCCCATCCGGTGGCCGCAATTCACTGCAACCACGCCTGGCCGTTTACAAACGACCAGCAGTACCTACTTAGGAAGGCCGCGCCTGGGACAGGGAGCTGGCGAGCGTGTAGCGAGACACAAGGGGATGCCACCACCGGCACCCGCACCCCGGTCTACGAGCCAGCCGCCGCTCGCGGCGGAGGAATGTTCAAGGAGATGGCCGCTCACAGCGGCCGCTCTCACCCACAAATCGCTGGGCGAGGGAGAGCTATGGTAGCAGTGCGGCCACCGGGGCGGCCAGTCCATTTCCGGACTCCTCGCCGACCGGCCGCTCCGCCGGAATCTGGGGATAGCGGAAAATCTTGCCCTCGTAGTTACGCAGCACAACCTCGTCGTCGTTCAGCTCCACGACGTACTCGGGCAGGAGCGGAATCTTCCCGCCGCCGCCCGGGGCATCAATCACGAAGTGCGGCACCGCGAGGCCCGACGTCCAGCCGCGCAGCGCCTTGATGATCTCCAGCCCCTTTTCTACGCGCGTGCGGAAGTAGTTCGTACCCCGCGTGAGGTCGGCTTGGTAGATGTAGTACGGTCGGACGCGGATTCTGAGGAGCTTTTGCACCAGCTCTTTCATCACCGCCGGGTCGTCGTTCACGCCGTCCATGAGCACGGTCTGACAGCCAATCGGGACCCCCGCATCGGCGAGGCGGGCACAGGCTAAGGCGGCCTCCGGCGTGACTTCGCGGGGATGATTGAAGTGCGTGTTGACATAAACAGGGTGATATTGCCGGATAATCTCGCACATCTCCGGCGTCACGCGCTGCGGCAGCGCACACGGTACCCGACTGCCAATGCGGATGACCTCGACGTGCGGGATCGAGCGCAGCTCCTTGAGAATCCAGTCAATCATATGGTCGGGCAGCATCATCGGATCGCCGCCGGAAACGATAATGTCCCGGATTTGCGGGGTCCGGCGAATGTAGTCAATGCCGAGGCGCAGGGTCTCTTTGTTCCACCAGCCAGGGTGACTCACCTTGCGCTTGCGCGTGCAAAAACGGCAGTAAATCGGACACTGGTGATTGACCAGGAACAGGACCCGATCAGGATAGCGGTGGGTAATGTTCGGTACCGGGCTATCACCCTCTTCATTCAGCGGGTCCTCCGGACTCGACAGATCATCGAGCAGCTCACGCTCGTCGGGAATGACCTGTTTCCAGATCGCATCGCCCGGCTCCTCGATGAGGCTGAGATAGTACGCATTGACCCTGATCTCAAAATTCTCGGCAATCCTATCGCCAAGGTCCTTGTCAATACCGAAGCGCTCGTAGAGCTGCTGCGAGTTGTTGACTCCGTCCCGGAGTAGCTGTTTCCACTCGTCCATACCCGATACGGCCTCCTAATACTCCTATTATAGACGTTGCTTCCGCCGCTGCCGACGCTAGAGGTCTAGCGCTCGGTTACGCCTACTCTGCGCGGTGCAATGCACCGGGGGCCATCACGGCATCAACCATGCCATGAATGACTTTCTTATCCGGTGGACAGACCGTCACCAGCACCCCCGCGAGGTGTGCTTCATCTTCGACGACCAGATAGTAGGGGTTGAGACGCGCGCGGCCGCGCAGCAGCCGTAGCTGATTGCGGGCGAAGTCGAAGTAGGGCACGGGCGAGCGCTCCATCCGATAGAAGTGCTGCAAGACATAGCGCGTGCGGGGGAAGCTGGCGAGCGCCGTGTCCACAGCCGCCTCCCAGTCCTCTGCCGCCATGTCGTGGCCGATGGACACACCACGGCTGCCCCAAGCGAGTGGGTCAAAGCCCGAGGGCTTGAGCACGAGCTGCCGCCACTTCTGGGTGAGGCCCCGCAGCTGGTCCCAGGACTGCACCGGCCGATCCGCAATACGCAGGCCGGGGATCGTGGCCGCCGGCGGCAGCGGCGCGGGGTCCAGGACCCAAGTCTCCGGAATGACTTGCTCAAGACGTTGCCGCACCTCGGCGCCCAGTTGTTCGCGCCAGAAGTGCGCGAGGACCGGGTGATGGAACAGCGCAAACAGCAGCTTCTCTTCGAGGTACGACTTCAATGGGGGCGTGATCGCGACGCGCCCCTTCTTGGCAGCATAGAGAATCAGCTCATATTTGGGGATATTCGGTAGATCGAACAGCTCGAAGAAACGGTACACGACCGAGACGGGCCGCAGGCCGCCCGCATACGGCGCCTGCAAGTGCTCCTCGGTGAAGACCACCTCCTCGGGGCGGACGGCAACGGCCGGCACGCCCAGATCGTCCACCGCCGCGGCCAGCCAGCGCATCTCCGGCCAATAGTCCTCGGACTCTTCGGAGACGACGATAGCGAGGATGCCGTCCTGCCTAGCCAAACCCGCACCACACCTGGCCCTATCCGTGCGGGTTTGGCCAGGCATCGCCGGAGCGTCGCGGGCCGTCGTCGCCGCGTACTGCGCCATGGCCGCGAACCGCTCGACCATACCGTGCGCGCCACCAACCGGCTCGTACCCCAGCCCAGCATAGGCTTGCGCCAAGCTGGCCGTGAAGCCCATCCCACCGGGCACGGAGTCCAGCTCCGTGGCCTTCAAGCCCTGGTCCGTCAGGAACAGGTCCGGGCGGATGACCAACGGGGTATGCCGGCGAAACCGATTCATCCGGCCGTGCAGCACCACCAGGTCCGGTCGGCCAGTGTCCAGGTACGCCGTGACCCAGGCAGGCACTCGACCGCGCACGCTGGCCTGGTAGAGACGATTGCACGCCTGGTAGAAGGCGAGCAGGTCCGCGCCGAGCCGGGTCAGCGTCTCCACCAGTTCCGGCGAGAGCCAGAACGGCTCCGGCGAGAGCCGCCACGGTGCGCGCTGACCGGGCAATCGCGCCGGGCCTTCGACCCGAAACAGGGCCGGGTCCGGGAGCAAGTCGTCGAGCTGCCGACTGACTGCCGCTGCGTCGTCGTCCGACCAGCGCTGGGGCGGGCCGTCCCGCACGGCCACCGGGGACTCGGCTCTGACCTTCATCACAAGCTATTCGCTCTCTCCGGGTGATCCTCGAATACCGGGCACCGCATCTGCCCCGTCACTATAGCATCAGCCAATGGCGGCTCGTTGTGCTTTACATAATCTGGAGCAACGGGACACTCCAACTCTAGCTACGCAGGAGGCGCAACGGCATCGGCCTCGATCTCGATCAGCATCTCCGGGTCAATGAGGCGCGAGACCTCGACCATGGTCGTCGTCGGGTGAGACAGGCCGAAGAACTCTCGATGGGCACGACCGAACTCCGCCCACCGCTCGATGTCGGTCACGAACATGCGGGTCCGCACTATCGCTGTCCGGTCGCAGTTCAGGGTACGCAGCGCCCGCTCGATCAGCTCCAGGCAGTGACGCGCCTGCGCGTAGGGGTCGCCCGGCGCGAATACGCCGCCATCCTCGGCGACCGGCGCCGTGCCCGTCACAAAGATCAGGTCGCCCGCGCGTAGTGCCCGACAATAACCGATCTTGGCCTCCCACGGCGCGTGGGAGTAGGTCCGCTCAAACTTCATACCCTCGCCTCCTCTGCCCGTAGGTACGGTGAAGCCGTAGATGGCTACAGCACGTTGCGCCCGTCCCCCTGCGAACCGCTCACAGGGGCAGGTATTGGTCCCAGGGCAGTGCTCGCCGTGCTTGTCACCAGGGTAGGGGCGCGATGAATCGCGCCCAGGCGCTCGTCATTCCCGCGCAAGCGGGAATCTACATCCCCTCTCTATCGCTCCGCGATGGGGAGGGGGCCGGGGGGTGAGGCCCGCCCCCATCCCGCTCATCCGTGCATCCTGAAAATCCTGATGCAGACCATCACCGCTTACCGGCCCGCAGCGCCGCCGCCTGCTCCGCCGGTGACACGCTGTATTCGTCGAACGCCTCCTGGAGGGCCTCGACTTCATAGTGCGCGTAGATGCGCTTGGTCGTCTCCGGCGAGGCGTGGCCGAGGAGGTCTTGGACCTGCTCCAGCCTGGCGCCGCGGTTGAGCAGCGTGCTGGCCTTATGGTGCCGAAAATGGTGGGTGCTGACCGCCACGTTCACCGCCGCGCCGGCCGCTTTGGCGACCCGCCAGACCGAGAGGGGCGAGAGGCGCAGGTTCTCGCCGTTGCGCCGGGGCTGCCCCCGTCCCTTGTCGTGGCGCAAGAACAACGGCAAGTAGCGATCCGCTCGCTCGTCCAGGTAGGCGCGGATCGCGGCCAGCGCCTCTTCACCAAAAAAGACGATGCGCTCCTTGTCACCTTTGCCGGTGACGAGCGCCCGCCGCGCCCAGCCGTCCTCGACGTCGGCCCGGTTGAGACCGGCCACCTCAGCGCGACGCAGGCCGGTAGAGAAGAGAGTATGCAACAGCGCCCGATCCCGGAGCACTTCCAGGCGCTTCCGCCGTGTCTGCGGCGTTGCCTCGGGTAACGGTAAGCCGTCCATGTATTCCAGAATGAGCGGAATGCCCCGGTCAATGCGCGGTGTGCGGTATGTCGAGCGACCAACCACGTCGCTCAACTGTTGGCGCATCTGCTCATAGGACAGCCCCGGCGCCAGCAGCCGCCGGCGGTCGAGGAAGCGCATCAAGGCGCGTGCGCCGGCCAGGTAGGTGAGCACGGTTGCCCGCCGCTCCCGGCCGTGGTGCCGGATCAGCCAGGCGTAGAACTGCTCCAGGATGGTTGCCGGTAGTTGATTGACATAAATATCTTCCTCGCCGAACTCGCGGTGCAGGAACTCGGCCCAGCGGCGCAACCCGGTGCGGTACGTGGTGAGGGTACGCGGCGAGCGCACCACCTGCGTTTGGAGGAAGGCGGCACTGGCGGCAGCGACGGTGACAGCATCGTCCGTCGTCGGAGCCGGATCACCGGAAATCTGGCCGTTGCGTGCAAGGTCACGAGACATCGAAATTCCCCTGATGCACCCGCTGGCCTAGCCAAGTGTCGGCAGCTGGCACGGTCTAAGGTGTGGTATGGCAAGCCAGGCGGCGTCACCGACAGCGCGAATCGGCCCTGGTCTCTCACCTGGAACGGCCCACAGCGCAGCGGCGGTGCAACCGCACACGAGACGCCTACCGGCGGCGACTGACGCGCCCGTAACAACGCTTCCCGCGTGAGGCCGCTGGCCACAACCGCAGCCTGGGCGGACCTGGCAGCGCCCCAGAGAGATGTACCCAGGCACAGCGGATTACTCTTTGCGAACTATAATCAGCATTAGCTTTCCCAAACTGCTACTGCTCACTGACTGGTCCCCGGTGCCTCAGCCCCTCCCCGCTCGCCGTCCCGCCGCGAACCGGCTCACCCGCCGGGGCCATCGTGCAACGACCGGACCCGCACCCGCCGCTCAGTTACCACAACGAACTGACGGAGTTGGTCGGCGTAGTTGTTGATGACATGGAGGAGACGCGCAAGTTTCGCATTGAGTTCCATCGGTGGGAACCGTAGGAAGATGACCCCGGCATGTGCCCGGCGGTACCGGAAGATCAACTCGCCAAAGCCACGATCATCGGTCACGAGGATTCGCCCCACTTGCCGCGCGATAGCGAGCACCTGATAATCCGGTAGTGATCGCGGGTAGTCCACACTGACAATCAGGACATCATGGTCGCGTTGCTGAAGCATGGGACCCAAGCGCCGGTCAGTGCTCTGGTCGAAGAGAAACCTTATGCAGATGCTGCCAGAGCCTCTACACGGCGAGCACGCCTCTTCCGTGCAACGGCGACCTGCGCGTAGGCCAAGCAATCTCGGACATCATCTACGGTCAGATCCGGGAATACGGCAAAAAGCTCCGCCAGATCAAGGTTGTACGCCAGTTGGCCAAGGACCATTTCAACCGGAATCCTGGTCCCCTTGACCACCGGCTTACCGACCATGATCTCGGGGTCCTGGATGATGTGCCCAGGATTCGGGCGTCGTTCTTGTGACATAGCGTAGTGCCTCCACCTCACATTATGACTGATATGTTATCGCAGCCCCGCTGCCCCTCCCCGCTCGCCGTCTGCGCTGTGCGTATCGAGACCACGCACCAACTCGCTCGGACAGCAATGCAACGCCGCCGCCAGGCGCACCAGCAGACTCAGCTTTGGATTGGGAATCCCCCCCCTCCGCTCTACCTGGTTCAGCGTGGCCCGCGGTACGCCGGCTCCACTCGCAAAGTCGGCCTGCCGGTGATACCCCAGCGCCAGCCGCCGCTGCGCCACCCGTTCGCCGAGCGTCGCCTGCGGATCGGCGTAGGCCCGACCGGCCACGTGCCACACCAGCGCTGCCAGCTCTACGCCGAGCGCTCCCGCCAACGCCGTGAGCGTCCGCACCGTCGGTTCGTGGCGCCCGGCTTCGAGGGCATTGACGTATGGACGCGGAATACCGGCCCGCGCCGCCAGTGCCGTTTGCGTCAGTCCGCGCCCAATGCGGAGCCTCGCCAGCCTCGCTCCAAGCTGGGCTACGCTGGGACCTTCCGGGCTAGATTGCGCGGCGCTAGGTGCCACCCCCCCCGACCGGCCGGCTTTAGGCTCTGATTGGCGCGCTGGTTGCGAATGTGGGGCACCCCGCTCCGCAGTCATCGCTCAATCACTTTTCCCAGGCGCCGCGAATGACAAGTGAGCGCGGCCGCGAGTATCATAGACCTGACAGCCCGATGTGGATAATCGAGGCTTGTTGTGGATAGGGTGGGCGACCTTCTATTCCATACATCCTACTTTCATCCCAGCAAACGACACGATCAGGTCGCCCGCCCTATTCCTCCGCTGCACAGCCACAAGCCGGCAGCGGTTTTGCCGAGACCCTGGCGGTGGCCAGCCGTAGGCGAGCACATGACAAAGGCACCACCGTTCTGCGGCCCGCCAACACCCGGCGCGGTCGGCTCTCTGTCTGTGATTGCTGCCACGCGCCGCGGCGTCGCCTGTGTCGGTGTGGGCTGGGTGGGTCTGGCGTGGTCACCGCGGGGTCTCGCCCTCGTCAGTCCCCTGGTCGCCACTGCCGCGACGGCGAGCCAATGGCTGGATGCCCTCAGCACCGGCCCCCGGCCGATGACTATTGAGGCCGCGACCGAGCCGGTCGCCGCCGCGCTGGCGGCCTATCTCGCTGGCGAGCCAGTACACTATCGCGGCCCGGTAGACCTCACTGGGTTGTCACCCTTCGCACAGCAGGCGCTGGCGGAGGTCCGACGCATTCCGTATGGCGAGACGCGCACCTACGGCTGGCTGGCCCGGCGAGTGGGCAAGCCACAGGCGGCCCGCGCGGCCGGCCGGGCGATTGGGGCCAATCCGCTCGCCCCGCTCATCCCCTGCCATCGGGTCGTCGGCGCAAACGGACGTCTCACGGGGTATCGGTGGGGAGTCCCCTTGAAACGCTGGCTGCTGGCCCTGGAAGGTGTCCACCTCCCAGGCTAGGCCGTGCCTCCCGGCCTTCTGCCATAACAGGGTAAGCACAGACCAACCCGTAGGGGCGCAGCACGCTGCGCTCGTCCCCTTGCGGAACGCAATGAAATCGCTTATGTCAATCAAATCGTGGCTGGCACCCCGCCAGCTCTCGCGTTGCCGCCACGCTGCGCTCCCCTGGAACGGAGACTACCAGCGCGCTCCCCGCACGGTGCGCGGTGCGCCTGGTATACTTGCCGTTGAAGAGAAGTGTGATCTGTTGATTGCGTGGGTCGCCTCGGCAAGATGGCGAAGAGTAGTAAGGAGGCGCAGACAGCGTGACGCTGACGGTTGAGGAGAAGCAGGAGCTCATCAAGCCCTATCAACTGCACCAGAAGGATACCGGCTCGTCGGAAGTGCAGGTCGCCGTGCTGACGGAGCGCATCCGTCAGTTAACCGGGCATCTCAATGTCCACAAGAAGGACAACGCCTCGAGGTACGGCCTGTTGAAGCTCGTTGGCCGCCGCCGCCGCCTCTTGAAGTATCTTCAGCGCAAGCACCCCGAGCGCTATGATAGCGTCATCGCGCAGACCGGGTTGCGGCGGTAGCGTGGCGTCGGCAGGCAGCCCCAGTTTGTGGCCTGGGTTCGGACCGGTTGTGCATCCCAGTCCCCTCTCGCCGGCATTGGCAGTGGAACTGTCCACTCCTTGTATTGTTGATGCCGGCGTCGGCTGCCGGCGTATTGCCCACATGGAGAAGAGGGGCCGCCGTGCGACACCGGTAATCATCGGCCCTTCTACATCTGCTCTACGGCTCGTTCGTTGGGACGGTCGCTCTAGGGTTGTTAGTTAGTACATGATTATGAGAACCATTCCAGGCAGAAGCGCCTGGCAGGCTTCTGGTAGTCGAGTGTTAACTAATAATCTGCGCCCGCGACCTGTCCCTCCCTGGCGCGCTCCTCGGATTGTGCAAAGGAGCGTCGCCACCACACCCCATCTACCTAGGGAGGAGCACTACAACTATGGCTTTGCAGGCAACGCAGGTATCGTGTGAGGTCGCCGGTCGCACCCTGACGATTGAAACCGGAAAGCTCGCGGAACAAGCCGGGGGCGCCGTTACCGTGCGTTACGGTGACACCCTCATCTTAGCGACGGCCACCGCCTCGAAAGAGCCGCGCGAGGGGACAGACTTTTTCCCGCTGACGGTCGACTACGAGCAGCGGCATTACGCTTCCGGCAAAATTCCGGGCGGGTATCCGCGCCGCGAGGGGCGGCCGAGTGACGATGTCATCCTCATGTGCCGCCTCACCGACCGGCCGCTCCGTCCGCTGTTCCCCAAGGGCTTCCGCAACGACGTGCAGATCATCGTCTATGTGCTCTCGGCCGACCTCGAAAACCCGCCCGACACTCTGGGCATCATCGGCGCCTCGACCGCGCTCATGATCTCCGATATTCCCTTTGCCGGCCCGGTTGCCGCGGTACGGATGGGCTACATAGACGGCGAGGTCGTCGCCAATCCCCTCATGACCGCAGTGGACGAGCAGAGCAAGCTGGACCTCGTCGTAGCCGGCACGGCCGACGCCATTATGATGGTCGAGGCCGGGGCAAACGAAGTCTCCGAGGCGGTCATCCTGGAAGCGCTCGAAGCAGCGCAGCAGGTCATCAAGGATATTGTGGCCATCCAGGAGCAGCTTGCCGAGAAGGTGGGGAAGACCAAGCAGCAGTTCGAGCCGCCCACGATTGACCCGGATGTCCAGGAGGCAGTCACCACGGAGCTTCAGGATCGTCTGGAAGCCGTCCTGAACCAAGCGGATGAGACCTCGCGCGAAGCTGGGCTGGAACAGCTGTCCCAAGAGGTCGTCGGCAAGCTCGAACCGCAATACCCCGCCGAGCAGATCGTGAGCTGTGTCGAGCAGAGCATTAAGGCAGCGGTCCGTGCCCAGATCATCGAACAAGACATCCGCCCGGATGGGCGTGATTCGCAGACGATTCGACCGATCTCCATCGAGGTGGGCACGCTGCCACGGACGCACGGCTCCGCGGTCTTCACCCGTGGGCAGACGCAAGCGCTGTCCGTGGTCACCCTAGGCTCACCTGGCGACGCCCAACGCCTGGACGGGCTGGCCTGGGAAGATGTGATCAAGCGCTACATGCACCACTACTTCTTCCCACCGTTCTCGACGGGCGAAGCCCGCTTCCTGCGCGGCCCCAGCCGTCGCGACATCGGCCACGGTCGTCTGGCCGAGCGAGCGATCATCCCCATGCTGCCCTCCGAGGAGGAGTTTGGCTATACCATTCGCGTCGTCTCGGAAATCCTCTCCTCCAACGGCTCCACCTCGATGGCCTCCGTCTGCGGCAGCTCACTGTCCCTACTGGACGCCGGGGTGCCGCTCAAGCAGCCGGTAGCCGGCGTAGCGATGGGCCTCGTGCTCGGCGAGGACGGCCAATACAAGGTGCTGACCGACATTCAGGGCATGGAGGATTTCCTCGGTGACATGGACTTCAAGGTTGCCGGGACCACCGCCGGGATCACCGCCCTCCAGATGGACATCAAGGTCACGGGCATTACGACCGAGATCATGCGCGAGGCGCTGGCACAAGCGCGCGAGGGGCGCCTGTTCATCCTGGAGAAGATGCAGGACGCCCTGCCGGAGCCGCGGTCGGAGCTTAGTTCCTATGCACCACGGATGATTACGGTCACCATCAACCCGGAGAAGATCGGGGCGGTCATCGGCCCTGGTGGCAAGACGATCCGTGGTCTGGAAGCGCAGACCGGCGCCGACATCAACATAGACAACAACGGCCTCATCAGCATTCTCTCGCCCGCTGCCGAGGGCGCCGAGAAGGCCGAAGCGCTGATCCGCGAAATGACGGAGGAGGTCGAGGTCGGCCGGATTTACCTGGGCAAGATCGCCCGCCTGATGAACTTCGGCGCGTTCGCCGCGCTGCCGGTCGGCACCGACGGCCTGATCCCGCTGGAGGAGCTTGCCGAGCATCCGGTCAGCCGGGCCGAGGAAGTGGTAGAAATCGGCGACGAAGTGATGGTCATGGTCAGCGAGATCGACTCGCAGGGCCGCGTGAACCTCTCCCGCCGGGCCGTCGTCGAAGGAGGCACCCCGCAGGACGTGCTGCAGCGGAAGTCCCAGCGCGCACGGCAAGGCGGGCCGGGGGGGCCGGGCAGACCGCGGCCGCGTGGCGGTGCGACCCCGGCGACGGCCTACGGGAGCCGCCGCTATGGCAGCGATCAGCCCACGCGGCCCACCGGCGTGCGACGACGACGTTAGCAAGATAGTGGTCAGTGGCTAGGTTGTGTTGACGTTGCCCGGTCATTGGTGACGTTGCCCGGTCATTCCCGCGCAAGCGCGTCATTCCCGCGAAAGCGGGAATCTAATGCCGAAGTAAGGGGATGAAGGGATAGACAATCATGGCAGCAGACCCGATTCGTGTCGTGTTGGCTGGCTACGGTCACTTGGGCCGCGAGCTGGCCGCCGGCATCGAGCAGGACGCCGGGTTTGCGGTCGTCGGCGTGACCCGGCGCAGCATTGACTCCCCCACCATCACGCTGCCGTCGGGACGCAGCGTGCCCCTCTCGGCCGATCTCGCCACGCTGCTCACCGAGATGCAGGCGCACGTGCTGCTCGACGCGACGACAGCCGAAGCGGCCGCGGAGAACGCGCGCATCGCGCTGACCCACGGCGTACCCCCGGTCATCGCCACGACCGGACTGTCGCCCGCAGCCATCGAGACAATCGAGCGGCTCTGCGCCGAACGGGGGTTGGGCGCCGCCATTGTGCCCAATTTCGCCCTCGGCGCAGCGGTGCTCCTCCACCTCGCCCGCGTTGCTGCCCAGCACTTCGACTGGGCCGAGATCATCGAGTTGCATCACGACAAAAAGGCCGATGCCCCCTCGGGTACGTCGCTGCACATCGCCCGCGAGATGGTTGCCTCACGGGGCCAAGACTTCCAGCGCGCCGAGACGGCCAAGTTCACGCTCGCAGACGTGCGGGCCGGCCAGCAAGGTGGCGTCGGCATTCACAGCGTCCGGCTACCGGGGTTCGTGGCCCACCAAGAGGTGATCTTTGGCGGCCTCGGCCAGACGCTAACGTTGCGGCACGACTCCACGAGCCGCGAATCGTTCCTGCCCGGCGCCCTGGCCTCCCTCCGCTACGTGCTCACCAGCACCGGCGTCACGGTAGGATTGGACAAGGTACTCGGTCTGGAGTAGCGTAGTAGCAGCACAGCACAGCCCCCGACCGCCTTCAGCCCGACTCCCCTTCCCTCCAGGGAAGGGGCCGGGGGTTAGGTTCCTTTCGTCACTCCGGCTTGCGCCGGAGTCCACACGAGGCGCAGATGCAGGAGGTAGAGACCATGACCGGTTCAGCAGACGATTTTGGACGGCTCATCACCGCGATGGTGACTCCTTTCGATGAGCACGAGGCGCTCGATTATCAGCAGGCCGGGCGGCTGGCAAAGCGGCTGGTCAAGAACGGCACCGACTCCATTGTCGTCTCCGGCACCACCGGCGAATCACCGACCCTCAGCACGGAGGAGAAGATCAGGCTCTTCCGCACCGTCCGGGATGCCGTCGCCGGTCAAGCCAAGGTCATCGGTGGGACGACCAACTACAACACCCGCGAGAGCATCGAGCTGACCGAGGAAGCGGCCGCCTACGTGGACGGCTACCTGCTCGTCGTGCCCTACTACAACAACCCGCCGCAGGAAGGGCTGTACCGGCACTTCCGGGCCATTGCCGAGTCGACCGACCAGCCGTGCATTCTCTACAACGTCCCCACGCGCACCGTCCGCAACATGGAAGCGGATACGGTGGTGCGGCTCTCCGAGGTGCCCAACATCGTCGGCGTGAAAGAAGCGTCCGGAGACTACGAGCAGATCGCCAACATCATCAGCGGCACACCCGGGGACTTCCGCGTGTGGAGCGGGAACGACCAAGATACCTTCAGCATCATATGCCTGGGCGGCTACGGCGTCGTGTCGGTCGCCAGCCACGTCACCGGCCGCCTCATCAAGCAGATGATCGAGGCGACGGCCAGCGGTGATACCGCCGAGGGCGCCCGCCTGCACCACCACCTGCTACCCCTCGCCAAGGCGCTCTTCCCGCCCGTCTCGCCGGTCGCTTCCCCATCCGCGATCAAGTCCGCTCTCAACCTGTCCGGCTTCAACGTCGGCGGTCTCCGCCTCCCGCTCATCGAGCTACCGGCCGAGGCACAAGCCTCCCTCAAGACCCTCCTCGACGACTACGCCCTCGACGAGGACTAGGCCCTGCTGACGTTACCCGGTCATTCCCGCCCACGCGGGCATCCCACCGTGCCGCCACCCGTAGGGGCGTCCCTTGTGGGCGCCCTCGCCTCTCCCCCGCCGCCTCGTCACTGCGGCGGAAGCCGCAGTCCAGGCCCCGTCCGCTAGATTGAGGCACTCGGTCTAGCTGAAGAAACAAAGCCGGCCGAGGCGAGAATCTGATAGGCTAAGATTCCCGATGCTTTGCCGTTGCGCCGTGTAGAGCCACACCAGAGAGGACGGTGATATCCATGGACCAAGACCTTCTGCGTACCAACATTGACCAATTGGAAGAGGTGATCCAAAACCTCACCGAGGCGCAAGCCTCCCTCAAGACGCTCCTCGACGACACCGGCACGGAAATGGACATGAGGGAATTCCTACACAGGTTTTCGATGGAGTTGCGAGCACATGGAGTTAATCCAGCAATGCTTCAGCGCCAGCATGTTCCTCCCCTCATCAAGTTCATGAGGAAGCAAGGAATAACACGATTGGTATCCGGCGGACAGGCCAGACGGGGTTGGTTCCTAGCGTCGGATGGTGAGTTCAAGAACCCTTTTGCCCACGGACTTATTAAGGAGGGGAACATCAAGGACTTGGACCACCTAGGTCGTGTTTTCGAGGGCCAAAATGGATACATCCAGTAGTGCTCGGTCTGGCTGAAGCGATCCGTCTCCCGTCATTCCCGCCTCGTCACTGCGGCGGAAGCCGCAGTCCAGGGTCCCCACTGCATTGCCGCTTGCGCCGCAACGACGGTGCCGAATCCTGCCGCCGGACTGCCCCACAGCGATGACACGGCCCGGCCGCCGCCACACTCCCCCTCTCTACATGGTGGAGAGGGGGCCGGGGGCCGGGGGGTGAGGCCGCCCCCCCATCCTGTCCATCCTGTCCATCCATGTAAATACCCCCCGTTGTCTTTCCCCCACCCCCGGCCGATATGCCCCCACCGTTGGGATGTGGCAGATGCAAGACCATCCTGGAGCACCGGGCACCGCCCGGCAGGGAAGCACACGTACCATCGTGTCAACTAACCGCGGTGGCAAAGCCACCCAGCCGAGGGCACCGGGTCATGAGCGACCCCTCACCGCGCAGCGTGCGGCGAGGCATGGCCGACTGAGTGCCGACTCAGGGGCACCGGGTGCTGACGTACCCCTGGCCACCACGGCCGGGGCGCCGGGTCAGCACTGTCTGAGTGCCGCCTTGCGAGCACCGGGTCATGGCCGATTTCCCACCGCGCAGCGTGCGGCGGGGCATGACCGTCTGAGTGCCGCGCCTATCGCCACCGCGCCCTTGCCGGCCCGCGTGCGCCGGCTGCTCCCGGTAATCTTGCCCCGCGTCCCTGCCACTCCCAACACTCTGACCTACTCGCACTCCCGCTCCACCACCCATCAAGTGCATCCTGCCACCCAAGTTCCGCCCCGCCCGCGGTCTTGCTCCACCGCGGACACGGGCTTCCCCCTACGCCACCACTCCCGCGCCCCGCCCGCGGCCGCCATTCCCCTTCCCTGCCAGGGAGGTAGCCAGAGGATAGGTCCGCCCCCCGTCATTCCCGCGTGCCCCTACTCTGTGCTCTCTGTGTGCTCTGTGGCAAAAGAGCCTTCCGAGAGGGCCCGATGTGAGGCGCCCACCATCCCGTCTGCGTTCTACTGGTGAACCCTCCGAGCGAGGGCGAGCCGAGGTAGGCGCATGACCACGGAAGAGAAGCTCCAACAGCTTGAAGCAATCAGCGCAGAAGTCGCCGCGTGCGTGCAATGCCCGCTGCACCAGGGACGCACGCACACCGTACCCGGTGAGGGCAACCCCAACAGCCCCTTGCTGTTCATCGGCGAAGCCCCCGGCTTCCACGAAGATCAGCAAGGCCGGCCGTTCGTCGGCGCCGCCGGTCAGTTTCTCGAAAGCCTGCTCCGGTCCATCGGCGTGAGCCGGCAGCAAGTCTTCATCGCCAATGTCGTCAAATGTCGCCCGCCCGACAACCGCGACCCGGAAGCCGACGAGATCGGCGCCTGCAATACCTACCTCGACCGCCAGATCACCGCCATAGACCCCTTGGTGATCGTGACGCTGGGGCGGTACTCGCTCAATAAGTTCCTCCCCGGCCAGCGCATCAGCCGTATTCACGGCCAGCCACGGCGGGTCGGCGGCCGCACCGTCATGCCGATGTATCACCCCGCAGCCGCCCTCCACCGCGGCTCCTTACGGCGCGAGATCGAGGCCGATTTCGCCAAAATCCCCGAGGTCGTCCGCGCTGCCCGGCAGAGTGCGACAGAGCAGCCGGCCGAGCCGGAGGCGGACATAGACCCCACGCCGCCCCCCGAACAGCTCTCGCTGCTCTAGCCCTCAGCTATCAGCCTGCCTCCCGGACAGCGGTTTGGACCTAACCCCCGGCCCCCTCCCTGCCAGGGAAGGGGAGTCCGCACAGCGACCGGCCGCTGCTCCTTTCCAGGGAAAGCAATCCGCACGGCGACCTCTAGCCCCTTCCCTTCAGGGAGGGGGTTGGGGATAGGTCCTCGGCGGCCGACGACTCCGTGAGGTACGGCGCATCCAGCTCGGCAACTCGCCGCGTGCGCGTCGCGGCAGTCGCCGGCGCCAACGGGTCGAGTGGCTGACAGACCGGGCACAGGTGCGTGCCCCGGCCGGCGACCCGCAGCTTCTCGATCTCGCTACCACACACGTAGCACGACTCGTCTTTCCGATCATAGACCAGGAGCAGCTCCTTGTGGCCGCCCCGCACCCCCCAACCGTCGCGGTAGGAGCGGAACGTCGTGCCCCGGTTGTTGATCGCCACCGTCAGCGCCCCGCGGCAGGCCTCGTACAGTCGCGCAGTCTCTCGCTCATTCAGCTCGGCGGCGCTACGGAGCGGATGCAGGCCGGCGCGAAAGAGGGCCTCGTCCACGTAGATGTTGCCGAGGCCGGCGAGGAAACGTTGGTCCAGCAGCAGCGCCTTGAGGCGCGTGCGCCGGTGAGCCAGGCGCTCGCGGAAGGCCGCCAGCGTCAGACGGTCGCCCAGCGGCTCCGGCCCGACGTTGGCCAGCACCTCGGCCAGCTGACCGGCGCCGGTCAGCACGTAGAGCCGGCCGAACTTCCGCATGTCCACGAAACGCAGCGCGGTCCCGTCATCCAGCAGCAGGCAAGCGCGCAGATGCACCGGCTCCGGGCTATCCGCCGCCACCACACCCAGACGCCCCGACATCCGCAGGTGAATGACCAGGATGGCGCCGCTCTGCAAGTCGAATAGCAGGTACTTGCCCCGCCGCCGTAGGCCGGTGATGCGCTGGCCCACCAGCAGCGCCTCGGCCGCGGCGCGGGTCGCAGGACGATCCAAGGTGCGCGGCCAGCGCAGCTCCAGCCCGACGATCCGGCGCCCGACAAGCTCCGGCTCCAGGTCGCGGCGGATCGTTTCTACTTCAGGAAGCTCAGGCATAAGCCCTCAAGCCACAGAGATCACGGCGTTCACCCAGAGAACAGTGCGCGCTACCATCCACTCTCTGTGCTCTCTGTGGCTAAATCCGGCACGGACAGAGGGTGAAGCTCGCCCCAGTTGGGACCGGCCTTCATCTCCACGACAATCGGCACGTCGAGCGCCATCGCCGTCTCCATGCGCTCTTTGACGAGGAGGGCCACGCGCGACATCTCCTCCTCCGGCACCTCGAACACCAGCTCGTCGTGGACTTGCAGGATCATCCGGCTTTGCAAGCCGGCCGCCTTGAGGTCACGATGAATGTTAATCATCGCCACCTTGATCAGATCGGCCTGTCCACCCTGAATGGGATGATTGATTGCCATGCGCTTCCCGGCAGCACGGACCGGCGCACTGCGCGACTTCAGCTCCGGCAGATAGCGCCGGCGCCGCAGTGGCGTCTCCACCCAGCCATACTCCTGCCCGTGCTCCTCGGTCCGCTTGATGTATTCGTCAATGCCAGGATAGCGGCTGCGGTAGCGTTTGATAAAGGGATCGGCTTCCTCCAAGCTCATGTCGGTACGCTGGGCGAGGCCCCACCCGCTGATGCCATACAGAATGGCGAAATTGATCGTCTTGGCCAGCCGGCGCTGGTCCTCGGTCACGGCGTCCGCCGTCGTATCGAACAGGGTCGCCGCCGTCGCCGCATGCACGTCCACGCCGTCCCGGAACGTCTGCATCAACAGGGGATCGTGGGAGAGGTGCGCGGCGATGCGTAGCTCGATCTGGGCATAGTCGGCGGCGAGCAGCAGCCAGCCCTCCCGCCCGATCACGAAGGCGCGGCGGATACGGCGTCCTTCCTCGGTACGGATCGGGATGTTTTGCAGGTTTGGGTCGGCCGACGAGAGCCGGCCGGTGGCGGCGACGGCCTGATTGAACGAGGTATGGAGCCGCCCCGTCCGGCGGCTGACGAGGGCCGGCAGCGCGTCAACATAGGTGGACTTGAGCTTGGTGACCTGCCGATAGTCCAGCACCTTCTCGATGACCGGATGAGCGCCGACCAGCTCCTGTAACACGCCGGCACCGGTCGAGAAGCCCGTCTTCGTGCGCTTGGTGAGCGGCAGATGCAGCTCGTCCACCAACACCTGACCAAGCTGCTGCGGCGAGTTCACCTTGAACTCGTGGCCCACGTCGTCATAGATGCCCTGTTCGACAGCAGCGATCTGCGCTCCCATTTCGCTGCTCATCGCGGCGAGGTAGTCGGTATCCAGGTCCACCCCGGCGGCCTCGATGTCCACCAGCACCGGCAGCAGCGGCAGCTCTACGTCACGGTAGAGGTCGAGCAGCGCACGCTCATCGAGCTGCTCGCGCAACAGCCGCGCGATACCCGGCAGCCGCACCGCCTCGGCAGCGGCGGCTTGGGCCAGTGCCGCCGGCTCCACGGCCGACCACGTCTTGCGCCGCGGAATCAGGCTCGCCGGATCGGTCAGCTCTTCCCCCGTTTGCGCCAGCACGAGGTCCTGCACCGACAGCGAGCGGCTCGCCGGGTTGACCAGATACGCCGCGAGCATCGTGTCGTCGGCGAGGCCGCGCAGCTCCACGCCGTACCGCGCGAGCAGCGCCATAGCGCGTTTCGCATCGTGGCCGACCTTGGGTATTTCGGCGTCCTCGCTCACCGCGCGTAGCGCCTCCACCAGCGCCGCTGTCGCAGCGGCATCCGCCTCGGCCAAAGGAATGAAGACGGGCGCGACTCCCGGCGTAGCGCCGGCCAGCGCCAGGCCCCCAAGATCAGGGTCGGCGCCCGGCCGGTGGGTCATGATCGGGTGGATGACGAGAGTTCCCGTCGCCGCCAGCCGCCGCGCCGCCGCGGCAACCTCGCTCGGCGCCGTGACAACCTCGACAGCGATCTCAGCGGGCGCCGGGGCCTCGGCGCCGGCGGTCAGCAGCGCCGGTTGAGAGCTTGATGCCGACTCATCCTCCGGCAGCTGCCGCAGCAGGGAGCGAAACTCCAGCTCGCGGAAGAGCGGCACGACCCGATCCCGCGTGTAGGTACGCACGCGCGCGCGCTCCAGGTCCAGCTCGCACGGTATGTCCCGCCGAATTGTCGCCAAGCCCCGGTCCCGCCTGATCTGCTCCGCGCTCGCGGCGACGGCGGACTGAAACCGCTTCGGGAGATCGCTCGCGTGCGCCACGATCTTGTCAACTGTGCCCCACTCCTTCAACCACCGCACCGCAGTCTTCTTGCCCACGCCGCGCAGCCCTTTGATATTGTCCGAGCTATCGCCGGCGAGCGCCTTGAAGTCGGGCACTTGCTCCGGCAGCAGCTCGTAGCGCTCCTGCACCTTTGCACGGTCATAGATGGTGTAGTCGGAGATGCGGCGGCCCGGCCAGACCACGGAGACCTGCTCATCCACAAGCTGCAAGAGGTCCATGTCACCCGACACGATAGCGGCCGCGAGGCCCGCCGCCGTGGCCTTGTCGGCCAGCGAGCCGATCACGTCATCGGCCTCGGCACGCTCGGCCGCGCAGATCGGGAAACCAAAGGCCTCGATAAGCTGCCGTACCCGGGGTATCTGCACGCGGAGCGTTTCGTCCATCGGCGGACGATTGGCCTTGTATGCGGGATACTCCTCGTGGCGGAAGGTCGGTCCGGGGCTATCGAAGGCGACGATCACGTACTCGGGCCGCAGGTCGGCAATCGTCTTGAGCAGGACGGAGGTAAAGCCGTAGACGGCGTTGGTTGGCTCGCCAGCCGAGGTCGCGAACGTATCCGGCACGGCGTGGAACGCGCGGAAGAGGAGATAGAAGCCATCGAGGAGCAAGACCGTTTCCCGCTCGTTGGCTGCTACTGCATCTGTTGACCGTCTTGCCATACTGTCCGCCGCCGATGCGCGTTCTCGTAGCGCCTAGCGCACTGTGCCTCGCATTTTACACCGCTCCGGTCGGTGCGGCGATGCCGCCGGGGTGCGCCGAAAGCTGTCTGGCTTACGGGCCCCTGACTGCCAGGACTGCATAATCCGCCGGGAGTACGGTGAAGCGCCAGCCTCCCGATATTGACACTTCTTGCGCCGCCTTCCTACAATCAGGAGAGAGGCTATGGTAACGGCAGCGCAGGAAGCCTCATCCAGCACTCGCCGGATGAGCGATTTTCAGAAGGGCGCGCGTGCCGTCATGCGTAGCGGGGGCCGGCGCATGACCCAGCAGCGCGGCCTGCTCCTCGACGTGATGGAGGCGGCCGAAGGGCATCTCGACGCCGACGAGCTTTACCGGCTAGCGCGCCAGCGAGACCCGCGAATCAGCCTCTCTACCGTCTACCGCACCTTGCTCGTGCTCAAGGACCACGGGCTGATCGAGGAACTGCACCTCTCCGAAGAACACCATCACTACGAGATCAAGGGGACCGACGAGCACTACCACGTGGTCTGTCGCCTGTGCGGCGCCGTCGAGGAGTTCACCAGCGAGCTTACCGCCCAGCTACGGGCCGAGTTGCTCCAACAGACGGGGTTCCAAGTCGAGGGCATGGATATTGACATCAGCGGCCGCTGCGCCCGCTGCCGCGCCGCCGCCTCGCTCTAGCCTACCGCCGGCACCCCGTCTCGGCCTCTCCCTAACCCCCGAAAGGGGAACTGGCCCCCCGATGGTCCTCCCGCTCCGCAGGGGGACGGGCGTAGCATGCTACGCCCCTACGCTGGCCCTGGCCCTCTACCCCCGCCGGCCTACTGCATGGCTTGCACCGACAGGCAATTGGGTGTATATTAGTGCTGCGATCCTAATTGCAAACCGTTCTCTATAGCAGAAAGTCGTCGAGTCGCTCCGGGAGGAAGGTAACTTATGTCAAATGCTCTCGCTCGCCACCGGATGTTGCCCCGCTTGGCCTTGATCCTTGCGGCGGCGCTGCTGCTGGCCTTCGGCATGGTGCGGTCGGCGCATGCCATGCACATCTCCGAGGGCTTCCTGCCGCCGGCGTGGGCAGCGGTGTGGTTCGTCGCTGTAATCCCGTTCTTCCTCTGGGGGCTGCGCTCCGTTGCCCGGCAAGTCAACCGTTCGCCACAGAGTAAGATCACGCTCGGCATGTCGGGTGCCTACGCCTTCGTCCTGTCGGGGCTGAAGCTGCCGTCCGTTACCGGGAGCTGCTCGCACCCGACCGGCGTCGCGCTCGGCGCCATCCTCTTCGGCCCGACGACGATGGTGGTGCTCGGTACCATCGTCTTGCTGTTCCAGGCGATTATCCTGGCGCACGGTGGCCTGACGACGCTCGGCGCCAACGTCTTCTCGATGGCCTTGGTCGGGCCATTCGTCGCCTACGGCGTCTTCCGCGCCTTTCGCGGGCTGGGGCTGACCTGGGCCGTCTTCCTCGCCGCAGCCCTCGCCGACTGGGCCACCTACATCGTCACCGCCGGGCAGCTCGCGCTGGCGTGGCCCGCCGCGACGGGCGGCTTTGTCGAGTCATTCGTCAAGTTCCTCGGTATTTTCTCCATCACGCAAGTGCCGCTGGCCATCGCCGAGGGAATCCTCACCGTCATCGTCTTCAACCTGCTCGTACAGCACAGCCGTGACGTGCTCGTCGAGCAGGGCATCCTCCCCGCTGAAGCTCCGACGCCCGCGCCCGGAGCCACCGCAGCCGCCGGTTGATGACGACGCGCCAAGTCTGCACCGCCAGAGCTTCTAGCGGATTGTGCAGACCTGGCGGTCAGCTGGCGGTCAGATGGACTCCGGCCTGCGCCGGAGTGACGAGGGAAAGGGAGCATCGCATGTCACCGCAAACGCGCAATTGGCTGCTGGCCGTTGTCGTCATTCTCCTTGTCCTCGTGCCGCTGGCCTACCGCGGCTGGATAGCGGAAGGAACCGAGTGGGGCGGCGCCGACATGCAGGGTGTCGCGGCCGTGGAGGAGTTGGCCGGCGCCAATTTCCAGGCGTGGTTCGAGCCGATCTACTCTCCCGGAGACCTGGAACGCTACTTCTTCGGCCTGCAAGCACTCCTCGGCACGCTCCTCGTGGCCGGCTTTGTCGGGTGGCTCTTGGGCCGCTCTCGTGCCCGGAGTGGCGTGAGCAGTGGTACCGATCTGGCGATTGCCGGGGTCCTGTCCGGCGTAGGCGTAGGCATGGCTATCGCGCTGTTCTTTGTGGAGACGGAGTTCGGTGAGCTTCAGGCAACCATCTCCGCCTCGCAAGGCATCGGCCTAGGACTGCTGGCCTTTTTTCTCGGCTATCCGCTGGGCCGGCGCGCCAGAGCCAGGGCGAGTGGTTAGTGGCCAGTAGCTAGTAGTCAGACAGCGGCCACTAGCCACTCGCCACTGGACCGTGAGGAGCAAACGTGCATCCCTTCCCCATTGACCTGTACGCCTATCACAATCGGCTGCGGGCCACGCACCCGGCCGAGAAGATGCTCTTTGCCGGCCTCACCATCCTGATCTGCCTCGTCGCCGGCTCGCCGGTGGTCGCCCTGCTGGCGCTTGGCTTCGTCACGTTCGCCGTCGTCGGTGTTGCCGGCATTCCGCTGCGGGCATTCTGGTACTTCATCCGCCTGCCGGCCAGCTTCATCGTGCTCGGTGTGCTCACGCTGGCAGTCATGGCCGTGGATCCGGCCGACGCCGGGACGCTGGTAGCGCTCCCCGTTGGCCCGTGGCACCTTGGGGCGACGGGGAGCGGCCTGGAGCGCGCCGCGCAGGTCGCGTCGGTGTCGTTCGCGTGCGTAGCGAGCATGCTGTCGCTCGCGCTCACGACGCCGATGGTGGACATCACCGACCAGCTGCGGAAGTGGCGCGTACCCCAGCTGTTCATCGAGCTGATGGTGCTCATGTATCGGTTCATCTTCGTCTTCATCGAGACCGCTCAGGCGATGTACGTCGCCCAGAACGCCCGCCTCGGCTACAGCAGCTGGCGGCGCTCGTTGCGCTCGGCGGGACTGCTCGCCGCTAACCTCTACCTGCGCTCCCAGGCGCGAGCGGCGGCGCTGTTCACCGCGCTGACCGCCCGCGGCTATACCGGGGAGCTGCGCGTGCTCACGGCGCAGCCAACATGGTCATCGCGCAACCTGCTCGTCATCGCTGGCGCCGAGAGCGTGCTGCTCTTGGCGGCCATCGCAACCTGGTGGCTGCGGTAGGTAGCCGGTCAGGAGAACGTCATGAGTTGGAAGCAAAGCGGCGGGGCCGGCCCACCGGGGCCAGCGCTCCCCGGCGGCCCGCTGCACCCACAGGAGCCGCTGGCGGAACGACGCAACGGCGCCGAGCCGACCGCACAGCCGCCGGCGGCCGTGACCATCGCCGCGCCGCCCGTACTGGCGGCTCAGGGTGTCACGTTCACGTACCCGGACGGCACCGTGGCGCTGCGCGACCTCTCTCTCGCGCTGCCACAGGGCCGCCGCGTAGCCATCCTGGGCGCCAACGGCTGCGGGAAAACGACCCTGTTCCTGCACTTCAACGGTATTCTGCGCCCCACCGCCGGCACCATCTCCCTGAGTGGAGAGCCACTCGGCTACGGCCGCCAAGCGCTCCGCGAGCTGCGCCGCCGCGTGGGGTTGGTGTTCCAAGACCCGGATTCACAGCTCTTCGCTGCCAACGTCCGTCAGGACATCTCCTTTGGGCCGCTGAACCTGGGCTGGTCCGAGGAGCGGGTACGCGACAAGGTGGAGCAGGTCATCAGCGACACCGACTTGACGGCCCTGGCCGACCGCCCCACGCACCTCCTCAGCTACGGTCAGAAGAAGCGGGTCGCCATTGCCGGTGTGCTGGTGATGGAGCCGGAGGTCATCATCGCCGACGAGCCGACGGCCGGCCTCGACCCCGAGATGACCGGGCGGGTCCTCGACCTGCTCGATGCGCTCCACCGCGGCGGCCGCACCATTGTCATCTCCACCCACGACGTAGAGCTGGCACTGGCCTGGGCCGATCACGTGATATTGCTGCGTCAGGGCCGGCTCCTCGCCGAGGGCTGCCCCGATGCAGTGCTCGCCGATGATACGCTGCTCCGCCAGGCGCGGCTGCTCCAGCCCATCGTGGTCAGCGTGTATCGGCGGCTGCGCGATGCCGGGCTGCTCCCTCCGGCGGCGGCCGTCCCGCGCACGGCCGCCGACTTGGCGGCACTGCTCGTGCAGCACACCGCTCCGCGCGCCACCGGCACCGACCGAGCGATTTAACATCGAGCTAACACTTCCGGCTTTACTGAGTCGTGAGTGGACGGTTAAACTCATGGCTTGTCCTCCACCGATACCTCACCGCCGCATGGCTGCACGGGGTAGACTCTTGCACGCTGCACGGAACGCCGTCCGTGCAGCGCGGCGCTAAGGATTTCCGAGGAGTAAGCCGGACATGTATGCAGCTCTGAAAATGGCCCGCCTGTATGCCATCGCCTTTATCGCGAGCGGCTGTACGCTGGTGATCGAGTTGGTGGCCGGCCGGCTCTTGGCGCCCTACATCGGCGTTTCGCTCTACACCTGGACGAGCGTCATCGGCGTGATCCTCGCTGGCATCAGCATCGGCAACTTCCTCGGTGGCCGTCTGGCCGACCGCTATCCTGGGCCGTCGGTGCTAGGGCTGACTTTGGTTGCCGCGAGCGTGACGAGCTTTGTCATCCTCGGGCTGGTCAGTGTGTTGCCGCAGTTCACTCTCTGGCTGCCGCTCGTCCCGCGCATTCTCTTGCTCACTGCGGTGATTTTCTTCCTGCCCAGCTGTATCTTGGGCATGGTAACGCCGCTCGTGGTCAAGCAAGCCCTGACGGACCTGGGCCAGGCCGGCGGCCTCGTGGGTCGCGTCTATGCCGTCTCCACCGCCGGCAGCCTGGTGGGCGTCTACCTCACTGGGTTTGTCCTCATCGCGCAGTTCGGCACGCGCTTCATCGTGGTGATGGTCGCGGCGGTCCTGCTGCTCTTGGGTGCCCTCCTCGGCAACCTGCTCTACGGGAGGGGCATCCGAAAGTGGCCAGTGGCCAGTGGTTAGGGGCACATGGACACACGATACCGTGGCTACGTTCTATCGGATTGTGCAGACAAATCCGCCGATGCTGGTGGATTTTCTTTCGGACGAGGCCCAGGGGCGGCCGCCGCGCAGTGAGACTCATCGCCATCTCTGGGATGGCATTTCGGTGTACGCTACAGAACAACAAGCCCGGAACAAGGCACAAGATTACCCGTTCCTGGGGCAGTTCGTCGCTCGGCTCGACATTCCTGACCAGGCTCCCGTGCAGAGCGAGCGTACACTGCGGCGCAGTCGTGGCCACCATACGCTGTGGGGCGATCCGGCCTACCTGCTTCGCTGCGTCGTAGCGGTGATCCCGGTATGAGCGGGGTATACTAAGCCCGTGAACTACGAGCTGTGGTCGCTATCGTCCCGCAACATCGTCGGGGACTTCGAGACGGAAGCAGCGGCGCTACGGGCCGTCGCCGCGATTGTGCGGCAGCAGGGCCACGACGCCGCCTTGGACCTGCTGCTGGGCAGCGAAGACACTGCCGGTCGGTCGCAGCGTATCGCTCAAGGCCAAGACCTGGTGGACCGTGCTCTCGCTGCCTCGCCCGCGTCCCCTGTGCCCCGTCTCGCCGTATGAGCTATCCCTCCGCACCTCCGACGGAGCCACAGTGATTGGCCGGAAGCGCACAATCAACACACTCGAATGGAATCGGTGGTGCGGACCTGGCGTGCCATTGCCCACACTGCGGCGAACTCGG
Organism: Chloroflexota bacterium; assembly: GCA_965238265.1. Lineage (GTDB taxonomy): Bacteria > Chloroflexota > UBA11872 > UBA12225 > JAJDUF01 > JAJDUF01. The sequence goes on from OZ250185.1 coordinate 2,388,584, forward strand.
ACGGCGCCATGAGCAGCCCCGCCCTCAGCGCCGGCCCTAGACTTGATCTAGGGTCCGCCCGGCTCTACGTCATCGTCTTTCTCGCCAGCGCCTGTACCCTCGTCCTCGAGATCGTCGCCGGCCGCCTGCTGGCGCCGCAGATCGGCGTCTCGATCTACACGTGGACGAGCATCATCGGCATTGTGCTCGCCGGTATCTCCGTTGGCAACTATCTCGGCGGCCGGCTCGCCGACCGCTTTCCCCCGGCCAGCACGCTCGGCCTCACCCTGCTCGCCGCCAGTCTGTTGAGCTTCGCCGTTCTGGCCCTGCTGCCGGTCGTGCCGCCGCTACTCGACTACCTGCCCTTGGTACCCCACATCCTCGCAGTGAACGCCGCGCTGTTCTTCTTACCGAGCTGCATCCTCGGCATGGTGACACCGCTGGCCATCAAACAGGCGTTGACGGACCTGGACCAGGCCGGCGGCCTCGTGGGCCGGCTCTACGCGGTGTCCACCGCCGGGAGCATCCTCGGCGTCTACCTCACCGGCTTTGTGCTGATCCCCGCGTTCGGTACCCGACACGTGGTATTGCTCGTGGGATTCGTGCTGCTGGCGCTGGCGCTCACCCTGGGGAGCCTGCTACAGCGGCGCGTTGCGGCGGCCATCGCTCTCATCCCCACCCTCGCTCTGGCCGGGTACACGCTCCAGCCACAGCTCCGCCAGGGTCCTTGCCTCGTCGAGAGCAGCTATTACTGTATCCAGGTCTCACAGCTGCGGGCGGCCCAAAATCCGGCCAAGGTGCTCAAGCTCGACCACCTCATTCACAGCTATAACGTCCCCGGCCATCCCGATACGCTCACCTATCCCTACACCCGCATCTTTGCAGAGACGGCCCAGTATGTAGCGCAGCGCAACCCCGCCTTTCGCGCGCTGTTCATTGGCGGCGGCGGCTACACGGTGCCTATCCACTTGGAAGCCAGGTATCCCCAGGCTTCGGTCGAGGTCATCGAGATTGATCCCGGTGTGACGGCGATTGTGCGCGAGGAGCTGGGCCTCAGCCCCGCCACCGGCATCGTCACCTACAACGAGGACGGGCGAATGGCCATCCGCCACATGCGGCACGGAGCATACGACCTCATTGTCGGCGATGCCTTCAACGATTACTCTGTCCCCTACCACCTCACGACACTGGAGTTCAGCCAGCAGCTCCAGGAGCTACTGAGCGATGAGGGCATCTATATCGCCAATATCATAGATAAGCTCCGGCCGAGTAGATTTCTGCGCGCCTTTGTGTACACATTGGAGTCCATCTATCCTCATGTCTATATTATGGGACAGGACGCTGACATCCCGTTTCCCTACTACATCGAGGAGCTTGACCATACTGCACAGAGCGCCGACGAGACCGAGTCGGAGCTTGAGCGCGAGCTACGGGAGTTCGGCGGTGCCCGTGCAACCTATGTCGTGGCCGCGTCGCGCCAGCCCATAGACTTCACGCAGTTCCACTCGCATCAAGCCCATGCACTCCTCAGCGAACGGACCACGTTCGTCATGGCGGAAGCCGACCGGCAGCGCTGGCTGCAGCAAGGCCCGGTCCTACTTCTGACCGACGACCACGCCCCGGTGGATACGATGGTGGCCTCACTCTTCACCGACGACCATGTCCAGTGGCGCTGGCGACTCCTCGTGCCGCCGTCTCTGCGCTGGCTCCTACCAGGCGGCTAGGCGCGGCCCCCACTCGGAAAAGGCTTTTTAGCCACAGAGCACACAGAGAGCACAGAGTAGGGGCGCGATTGATCGCGCCTGGGTGCTCGTCATTCCGGCGGAAGCCGGAATCCAAGCTCCCTCTCCCCGCGGGAGAGGGCCGGGGTGAGGGCCAGGGCCAGCCTCCCGGCAGTCAGAGAGCTACTTGCGTGTGCGGCCGCCGGCTGCATCCCCGCCACCGGTGGACTTCCTAGGACGCAAGAGGCGCGGGAAGAAGAGTGGCCGGCCGGCGAGCAGCAGCCACACCCCGTCGAAGAGCGGCAGCATAAAGATCACCACCGCGACCAGATTCAGCGCCGGTGGATCGACGAGCGCCCGCAGCAGCAGCAAGGCACCGTACACCACGATCACGATACCGAGCCACGCGACCAGCCGGCGCCACTGGCCACGCCAGATGTACGCGCCAACGACCACGAGCAGGAAGACGGCAACGACGGTTCGATTCGCAGGCGGCGTAAACACAATCCCAGCCCGTCACGCGGCCACCGGCGGCCGCTGCATGAGCAAGTGTGCCAGAACGGGAGGTACCAGAGAACGAGCGAGGGGATACGTAGCGGCCTGACGCTGCCGGTACCGGCACCGCGACTGAGGTGGTGCCTCGGAAGACTTATCTCCTGCCCCGCACGTCCTGGATACGATCCTATGATTCGGTGTCGTCCGAGGGTCTTCGTAGGTTTCCGTTGCGCGATTCCACCACGCAGGCGTCAGCATCACCAGACGGATCGCACTTTGATGCGGGAACCCAGTGGAGCATGGGGGTATGCCGTGATGGGCTTTCCACCTTCACCTGATACATAAGCCGCCCATCCACTATAGAAGGTACGACCTCTACATCCCTGGCAATTTGGCCACGATCACGGAAGCACACGCAGCCTCCCGTGAAGACCTGCTCGTAACCACTAGGAGGATCGTCACGAAATACCATCGCGGGGCTGCTGGATGAGAAGCCGGAAAATTCCTCGCGAACCCGAGAGACGAGTGACGTTATCCAATTCTTGTGCTGGCTCCGCCGACGCGACCGCCAGTCGTTCAAGGATGTGGCTAAACTCAAGATACAGCTTTTCGGTAAGGCGCAGACTGCCGTAGGTCTGGTCGAACACTGCGACGCATCCACCTTGCCATGTTTTTTCGCCATCTCGAACCGAAATGTTGGTAGCGACGGAACCCACATCTTGTGGCAAAACGCTATACTCATGCACGAATATTTCACGTAATCCGGAGACCAGCTTCACTCCACCACCAGCGGAAAACTACTCCACTGGTACACCGGTTTCATGTTAGGATTGCCTGCTGAAGATCACGGTACGAGAAATTCACCAGTTCTTCTGTCAATGTATCCACTAACCCCAGCATCTGGCATTCGGCAAGAAAACCGTTATCACCGTTTAACGCCCTCAATGAGTTCCGTCGCGGTAACTCCGGTGTTGATCCAAGTCGTTATCCGAGGGCGAGTTGAGCGGTCGTAGATTTTACCCGAATGAACGGACGTTCGAAAGATGATGTGTTCCAAGCCTTAACCTCGTAAGCCCTCGCATTGTGGAGGTACGTAGCACCTGGATAGCACTCCGCCTTGGGATTGACTCACTTCACCGAAAGTCGGGATCATCTCGAGCTTGCGGAAATTAGACTCCCCCACGCGAAGTGGATAGGTGGTATATCGCCACCCAGTTCCGCGAATTCAAGGGGACGATTTCCGCCTGGGCGGGCAGCCGCGTAAACGTCCACTTGGCCACCCCACACGGGGTAGCCGTCTTGCGGGAGCCGCGAGTGTCTCGCGTTCATCAGCAAGGCATCGCCCATGAGCAAACTGCATGAAACGGTTGTCAAGGTAGAGGTAGGACGGCTCCACGGACATATCGTGGTATTCCCGAAAAGATGTGCCGTACCATCGGAATGCATCGGGGGTGCCAATCACCACAAACGCTCCCGGCCCGTTGCGTCCAACTCGCCCCAGACGCTGCCGGTACGCCTTACGTGTTGGAGGCACACCTACGTTAAAGCCGACACAGAGATGGGGAAGGCGATTCCAATCGAGCGCGGATGTCGCAACGCCCCGGAGGCTTCCCGGTCTGAAGTTGTCCCTCAATCCGCCGGCGGCAGGGGTGAAACCTGCTCGATATGGCACCACGCCTCGAAAAGTTCCGGTTTCGACACCTTTTCGCCACAAAGGTGATGAACCCACCGTCGCGTCCCCCGGTTAGCACTCGGCGTTGCAGTTCTTTGGCGAGTTGGTGTTCCTCGCCTTCAGGGCAAGCGATATGCGCCACAATCCGATCGTAACGCGGGGCACCGTCAGCTTCGTGGTCTAGACGGAGAACTCCGCGCCTGTCAGTCGCTTCATGTGCTCTCCGGGGTTCGCTATCGTGGCAGTAGCCGCAACGAACTGGAGCATCCGGTTTCCGGCTTCGCCACCAAGAAGATGATTGCGAGCAGCAATCAGACGCCGAATCAAGCCGGGACTCCCTTCGGCCACAGAGCACACGGTCCGAGACCAATCCACGCTCTGTGCTCTCTGTGGCCATCTCTGTGGCTGAATCGGGCGGGCAGCTACCGCGCCCCTACACGATTGCAGGGAGCGCCCGCACGAGGCTCTTGCCCGACGCAGCCAGTGGATATAACGATACTATCGCCATTCCCAAGCGCTTCGAGCGCCTGTGTCTGGTGCGGACCATCACGGTACTTCTGGCTGAGGTACGCCGCTCACCTTTGAGTATCGGCCTGACGCTCTGCGAATCGCCGGTGCGCGCGACTCTGGTGCCCTATCTCATCGGGGCCGTCCGGCAGTGGCGCACTGCTATAACGAAGCACCCGGCTCGATCCCACGTCCCTTGCACCCGACACTCGCCACTCACTACTAACCGGTTCACAGCGCATCGGCTGCGGTTTACGCTAGAGGTGTTGCGCCGCTCACGCTCCCGCCACGCGGCGCTGCGTTGCGCGGCGCCTTGTTCGAGTCGCTGTGGCGCCGCATTGCGAATACAAGGCCGCCCCGACCTGCACCGCCTGTCCGCTCGCTGCATCCTGCCCGGTCGGGCTGCTGGTCGCCACCCTGGAGCCGGCCCCCAGAGCACGGGCCGCCCTCCGGCCTACACCCAAGCCGGGATTTCGGCCACGGCACACTGACCAATCCACGCTGTGCTCTCTGTGGCCGAGAATCGCACGATTTCACCGCCCAGCGCCAGGTGCTCTGGCGCCGAGGCAGTCCGGCAGTGGCAACCAGCGGCATCGGCGCCCGGCGGCCGGCGCTCAACGGACGGCGAAGCCGTGTGCGGTTACTGCGCGTGCTGGCCGAGAATCCATTCACCGCCCAGCGCCAGGTGCTCTGGGCCTCTAGCCAACAGTTTTACCGGCCGCCTGACCGGCCAGAGCCGGCGCTGGCCATCACGGCAGCACACGTCGCTACCACGGCTCAGAACTGGCCGCTCGATGAGCGCGGTGTTGTCCGGCTGACCTTCCACACTCCGACGCGGCTCATCGCGCGGGGGCAGTTGGTGCGCTCGCCTCAGCCGCGCGTGTTGGTGGCCCGCCTCGTGCAGCGCCTGCGTGCCCTCGGCCAAGCATTCGCCGCCGGCGACCCGCCAGGATTGCCCGGCGACGACCCCAAGACGCTACTCGCGCACGCCGACGCGATCACGCTGCAAGCGGACGAAACCGCCTGGGTGGATCAGTGGAGCCCGAGCCGCCGCCTCCGACGCACGACGCCGATTGGCGGCTTTGTGGGCCGGGCCAGCTGGGAAGGTGAGCGGGCCGCAATGAGGGCACTGCTGCCGTGGCTCCTCTGGGGCAGCATCGTGCATGTGGGCAAGGATACCGTCAAGGGTAACGGCTGGTACCACCTCGGAGCGCCAGAGGCGGGCGTAGCATGCTGCGCCCCTACGGCGGCCGGTCGCCGCCATGACTCCCCTGCCCTGGAGGGAAGGGGCTGGGGGTTAGGTCCAACCCGGCTTGCAGACGCGCCCTAGCTGCGCGCAGCGGCACCGGCGCCGGGCACCGGCACAGCCTCGACAATCTCCTCGATGATCTGGCGTGGATCAACGTTGCGGATGCGTGCCGCCGGGCTGATGATCAGGCGGTGCGCCAGGGTCGGTTCGCCCAGCTCCTTCACATCATCCGGGATGACATAGTCGCGGCCATACAGCATCGCCCGCGCCTGCGCTCCCCGGTAGAGCGCCAGCGATCCGCGGGGACTGGCGCCGAGATAGACCTCCTGATGCTCGCGCGTCGCCGTCACGACACCAACGATGTACTCGGAAACCAGGCGGTCCACGTACACGCCCCGCACTTCCTGCTGAAGCTGGAGCAAGTCTTCGAGCGACACCACCTGCTCCAGGGTGTCTAGCGGATGGGCCTGTTGCTGGGCGGTAAGCACGACCAGCTCATCGGCCGCCGCAGGGTAGCCCAAGCTCAACCGCATCATAAACCGGTCCAGCTGGGCTTCCGGCAGGGGAAACGTGCCCTCGTACTCGATAGGATTCTGCGTGGCCATGACCAGGAACGGCACCGGCAGAGCACGGGTCACCCCATCCACAGTGATTTGGTTCTCTTCCATCGCTTCGAGCAGCGCCGACTGCGTTTTGGGTGTCGCCCGGTTCACTTCATCGGCGAGGACGATCTGCGCCACGACCGGGCCGGGCCGGAACTCGAACTCAGCGCTCTTCTGGTTGTAGATGGAGACGCCGGTCACATCGCTCGGTAGGAGGTCCGGCGTGAACTGCATGCGCTTGAACGTGCAGCCGAGCGAGCGTGCCAGCGACTTCGCCAGCGTGGTCTTGCCTACGCCAGGCACATCTTCGATCAACAGATGGCCGCGGCAAATCAAGGCGACAAGCGCCAGCTGCACCTCGTAGTGCTTACCGACAATGACCCGCTCGACGTTCTCGACAACCCGTTCCGCAATGGAGCGAAAGTCATCCACTTGCACAGCCATTGGTGCTCCCTTTCGATAGTGATCTCCGACTGCCGGGTCTGCACAATCCTATAGCGCCTCAACGATGCAGACCTGGCCGGTCATCGCGTCGCTCACAGGTGAGTATAACAACACCCCTCCGTCATTCCCGCGCAGGCGGGAATCCACGCGCGGCACCCTGGACTCCGGCCTGCGCCGCAGTGACGGCTGGCGCGGCGGCCGCTTCCCCCACGCCCAGCTTAGGTGCTCCGCTTGGCCGCGTTCCACAGGCAGTCCCACTCAGCATCCGAGAGGGACGCCAAATCCACTCCGTCGCACCGAGCGGCCGCCTCCATCGCGCCAAACCGTGCGCGAAACTTGCGATTGGCACCGCGCAACGCATCCTCGACATCCACCTCCAGCCAACTCCCGACGCGAGCCAGGACAAAAAGCACATCTCCTAGCTCTTCGGCCCGCTCTGTCGGCGTGGCCGCCCGTTGTAGCTCGTCAAGCTCCTCGCGCACCTTGTCGAGCACCCCGGGCAAGGCTTTCCAGTCGAAACCGACGGCTGCGGCCCGCTCGCCCAACGCTTGCGCGGCAGCGAGTGCTGGCAATGAGCTAGGCACCCGGTCGAGCAGCGATGACCGCTCCTTGCCCTTCGCCCGGCGCTCGGCTTGCTTAATCCGCTCCCAGTTTGCGAGCGCCTGCTGGGCATCGTCTGCTGCCTGGCCCCCAAACACATGGGGATGGCGGCGCACCAGCTTTTCGCCCAAGGCGCCTACCACGTCTGCGAAGGTAAAGGCCTCGTCTTCCGCGGCGATTTGCGCGTGGAAGTACACCTGGAGCAGCAGATCGCCCAACTCTTCGCAAAGCTCGGCCATATCATCTTCGTCTATGGCCTCCAGCACCTCATAGGTCTCTTCGAGGAGGTGTTGCTTGAGGGTTTGCCGCGTCTGCGCCCGGTCCCAGGGACAGCCATCAGGAGCGCGCAGCCGCGCCATGATCTCCCGCAGCGTCACCGCCGAGCGCAGGTCCTGCTCCGGCGCCAGGGCCGGAACCCAGAGCGCGATCAGATGGTCGCCATCCCAAGCGATGGCGGCGCTGCCAAGGTCGCCGAGAGGCACCGAGCGCGGTTGTGCTTGCGCCGAGCCATCCGCCAGCGGCACCAGCTGCACGCGATGGCTCGGTGGGTAGCGAGCCGCGAGCACCGCCTGCGCGGCAGCGGCCATGCGCTGATCGTGGATAGGCGCCAACAGGAGTGGCACCGTGGCGTTGATCCGGTCAGGCGGTGGCAGGGCCAGTGCATCGTGGACTTGCAGCCCGCCCAGCGGGTCGTACTGCACCGCGGCACACGCTGCGTCAATGGAGCTTACCGCCGGCTCGATCACTAGGCGAATCTCGCGCTCCGGTGCGTGCCGCAGAATGCAAGCGACCGTGGCTTCGCCGACCAAGGGATGACCAGGCACGGCATAGACCAGCCCCGGCACCTCAACCGCCAGATCGAGCACCTCGGTCGCGATCCGTTCGCAGAGACCGTCAGCGCCTTCAGCTTGGTCCCAGAGGGCGTCGAAGGAGCGCACGTCTCCGGTTAGCGTGAGGTGCTTCAGCACCGGATGACGCGCGGTGCGGAGCACGACCAGCGGGGCCGCACGCAGTAGCTCCGCCGCGCCGGTCGTCAGTGCCCGCGGAGCGCCGGGGCCAAGCCCCACGATGACCAAAGATGTGCTCATAAAGCAAGAGGCGCAGTCCAAGGCCACGGAAGACCACGCCTCGGGCTGCCCGGAGGCAGTATAGCACCATGCGCCGCCCGCAATCGGCGGCGCATGGGCCGGGTGGCTCGCTTGCCGGCGCCGGCTCCGGTAGCCTATGCTGGAGCGCCGACAGAGGAGATAACGATGCTACGCATTCTGCAAGTCGGGGTGGGCGGCTACGGAACCACCTGGTTGAAGACGGTACTGGCGGCTCCGGATTGGGCCACTTATGTTGGCCTCGTTGACGTGGACGGTGCAGCGCTGGCGGCGGCGGCGACACAGGCGGGCGTGCCGGCCGACCGTTGCTTTCACTCGCTGGCCGCGGCGCTCAACACCGTCGAGGCCGACGCGGTGCTGTGTATTGTGCCACCGGCACACCACGAGAGCGTGATCGTTCCTGCCCTGGAAGCCGGCCTGCACGTGCTCTCCGAGAAGCCTATCGCCGATTCCCCGGCGGCGATGCGCCGGATCCTCGCGGCCAACCGGGGGAGTCCAGGCCACCTGATGATCTCGCAGAAAGGCCGCTACCATGCGTGGGTGCGGCGGTTCCGCGAGTTGATCGCCGCCAACGCGCTCGGACGCCTCAACCACGTCACGCTGCACTATCGCGAAGCGCTGTTCCAATGGGGCGCGAGCGGGTTCCGGCACCGCATGGACGACCCACTCCTGGTCGAGATGAGCATTCACCACTTCGATCTCCTGCGTGCGCTGTTAGGACGCAACGCCCTCACCGTATCGGGCCGGAGCTGGAATTGGGCCTGGAGTGGGTTCGCTGGCGACGTGGCCGCGAGCCTCGTGTTCACCATGCAGGACGGTGTGCCGGTAGTCTACGAAGGCAATTGCATCTCGGCCGGAACAAACACCTTCTGGTATGGCGATATTCGGGCCGAGTGTGAGTACGGATCGCTCGTCATGCAGTATCCGCGACTGACCATCGAGCGCCGACGAGATGTCCCGGAGCTGCGCCGGGAGCACGTGCTGGACGTGACAAGCTCGCACGCTGGCCAAGCCGTCGCGTTTGCCGAGTTCCTCGCTGCCATTGCCAAAGAGCGAGCGCCCGAGACCGCGGCCGAAGATAATCAGCACAGCATGGCGATGCTGTTCGCCGCGGTGGAGGCCTGCCACACCGGGAACACCTGCGCCACCGCAAGCTACCTAGCCGGATAGCGGGACAGCGCCAGGACAGCGTAGAGGCTGCCGGGCGCCGCGATGACTCCCCTGCCCTGGAGGGAAGGGGCCGGGGGTTAGGTCGGACATCAGACCCCGCGTGCCGCAACTTGACCGGTTGCGCGTACAGTTGACAAGCAGGCGCACGCGCTTGTATCATTAGAGATACCCGCAGTCGGCAGCACCGTTCACAGGCTGCTGCCGTAGTGGCGGTGGTTCGTTAACAGTTGAAGAGTGGAAGGAAGTAGCTGCTGGCTGGCGGCCCCTCTGGGGTAGTCGGTCGAGCAGCAACCGAAACTTGTGACCTGGTAGTGAAAGAGGCTAGGCAACTCACTTTGACGAGACGACTTTCTACAGTGGTAGGAAGTGTGGCTAATAGGGAGAGTTTGATCCTGGCTCAGGATGAACGCTGGCGGCGTGCATGATCAATGCGAGTCGGACGGTGGGGCTACGGCTCCGCCGTGGCGTCCGGGTGCGGAACACGTGGGCAATCTATCGCCGGGTGGGGGCTATCCTCCCGAAAGGGGGGCTAATCCCGCCTACGCGCGGCTCCTGATGGGAGCCGCGGAAAGCAGCGGAGGGCAGTTCTCCGCTGCGCCCGGTGCGGGGCCTGCGTCCTATCAGCTAGTTGGGGGGGTGACGGCCTCCCAAGGCCAAGACGGGTAGCCGGGCTGAGAGGCTGACCGGCCACACGGGGACTGAGAGATGGTCCCGCGCCCTACGGGGTGTAGCATGAAGGAATCTTGCGCACTGGGCGAAAGCCTGACGCAGCAACGCCGCGTGCGGGATGACGCCTTACGGGGTGTAAACCGCTGTACGGGGGGACGAAACCAGACGGTACCTCCGCAGGAAGTCTCGGCTAACTCGGTGCCAGCAGCCGCGGTAATACCGAGGAGACGAGCGTTATCCGGATTTACTGGGCGTAAAGGGCTCGTAGGGGGAACCAAACGGGCGTCGTGGAAGCCCCGTGCTCAACGCGGGGAGGTCGGCGCCGACGGTGGTTCTGGAGGCTGGTAGAGGCGCGTGGAACGGCGGGGGGAGTGGTGGCATACGTAGAGCCCCGTCGGAACACCGGTAGCGTAGGCGACGCGCTGGGCCAGTCCTGACCCTGAGGGGCGAAAGGGTGGGGCGCAAACGGACTTAGATACTCCGGTAGTCCACCCCCTGACCGATGGCCACTGGGTGTCGCGGGTATTGACCCCTGCGGTGCCGGCGCGGACGCAGTAAGTGGCCCGCCTGGGGACTACGGTCGCAAGACTAAAACTCAAAGGAATTGACGGGGGCCCGCACAAGCAGCGGAGCGTGTGGTTCAATTCGACGCAACGCGCAGAACCTTACCTGGGCTGGACTACGAGGTAGTAGCGTCCCGAAAGGGGCGCGACCCACCAGGGAGCCTCGCCAGATGCTGCATGGCTGTCGTCAGCTCGTGCCGTGAGGTGTTGGGTTAAGTCCCGCAACGAGCGCAACCCTCGGGGGCAGTTGTGTTTTCTGCCCCGACTGCCGGACGAACTCCGGAGGAAGGTGGGGATGACGTCAAGTCCGCATGGCTCATACGCCCAGGGCTACACACACGCTACAATGGCGTCGCCAATAGGTAGCCACCCCGTGAGGGGGCGCGAATCCTGTAAACGGCGTCTCAGTGGGGATGGCAGGCTGCAACTCGCCTGCCTGAACGTGGAGTTGCTAGTAACCGCCGGTCAGCATACGGCGGTGAATACCGTTCCCGGGCCTTGTACACACCGCCCGTCACACCACGAAAGCGGGCCATACCTGAAGCACCCCCGGGGTCCCTCCCGGACCCCCGGTGCGAGGGTCGGGTCTGTGATTGGGGTGAAGTCGTAACAAGGTAGCCGTACCGGAAGGTGTGGCTGGATCACCTCCTTTCTAAGGGAGTGCTAACACGAGGGAGTGGAGCATCAGCTTCCACTCCGCTCGGGTTCACCCCCCAGGTCGATCGGAGGCTGTTCGTTTACGATCAGTTTCTGTTTCATTGTCCTGTGGCCTGGCCGAATCGCCAGGCGCAAGCCCGGTGCTTCCTTCCACTCTTCAACTGCTAACAACCGTCCTCTCGCTTGCACTCGAATAACTCAAGAACAAGCAGGTTGGGTGATCGCACTACGTGTGAGGAAAGTCCGCACTCCACAGAGCAGGGCAGGGGGTAACGCCCCTCCGCCGTGAGGCGAGGACGAGTGGCACAGAGACCACGACCCGGCGGCGCCACGGTGCCGGCCGGGGGTGAAAAGGCTAAACTCTGTCTGGAGCAAGCCCAAATAGGGACGTTCGCAGGTTGCTCGCCAAGTCCCAGGTAGGGCGCAAAGAGGAGCAGGGCAACTTGGCTCCCAAGATGGATGATCGCCTAAAACAGAATGCGGCTTACAGGCCTGCTTGTTCGCTTCCGGTGCGGGGTAGAGCAGTGGCAGCTCGTCGGGCTCATAACCCGGAGGTCGTTGGTTCGAATCCAACCCCCGCTACCAACACTTGTAGCCCAAGACCGGCCCGTACTCAGCGGAGTATAGGCCGGTCTTTTCTATCTATCCTCCCCATCCGCGCGGTCCGTCCCCTTCACCTGGAGACTCCCCCTCCGCGCGTCGCCCCCTGCGGTAAATCTCCAGTATCATGGTAGCCGCGCACGAGACTTCATCGGACGAGACGGAAAGGGTGCAGTTATGAGCTGGGAGTTCGAGCACGTCGCCGGGCCGTATGGCTTCACCGAAGGGCCGGCTTGGGATGGCGAGGGCATACTGTTCACCGACATCCCGAACAGCCGCATCATGCGCTATGGGCCGGCAACCGGCGCCTGCCCGGTGTTCCGCACGGGAACGAACCAGGCCAACGGGCTGATGCTGGACAAAGACGGTCGGCTCTACGCCTGCGAGGGCAGCGTAGACCCGCAGACCGGCGCCGGCCGCTGCATCGCCCGCTACGAGCCGGACGGCGGCCGCACCGTGATCGGTGACAGCGCGAGAGGCAGCCGGCTCAACAGCCCCAACGACCTCGCCATTGACGCGCAGGGGCGCATCTGGTTCACCGATCCCCGCTACCACGACGACTACGACCCGATGGAGCTGGACCACGAGTCCGTCTTCCGCCTCGATCCGCAGGACGACGGCACCTGGTCCATCCGCCGCATGACCTACACGACGACCAAGCCCAACGGCCTATTGATCGCCCCCGACCAGCGCACGCTCTACGTCGCGCAGAGCGCCTACGGCGGCGACGCACTCCGCCAGCTCCGCGCCTACCCCATCCTGGACGACGACACGCTGGGCGCGTTCCGCATCCTGCACGACTTCGGCCCGCACCGCGGCATTGACGGCATGTGCCTCGACACCGACGGCAACATCGTCGCCACCGCCGGCTTCGAGCAAAGCGGCCCAGGACCGATGATCTACGTCTTTGCCCCCTCCGGCCGGGTGATCGAGACGCACCCCGTCCCGGAAGATCGCCCCACCAACTGCACGTTTGGCGATAGCGACCTCCGAACACTCTACGTCACCGCCGGCGGCTCGCTCTACCGCGCCCGCACCGACCGCCAAGGTCTCCTCCTCTACCCACCGCTCGACTGATTAAGCCTGGCCGGTCGGTGGAGCCACTTGGCGACCATGCGGCCGAGTTCGCTGCGGCGGCACTTCCGCATGTCGGCCGGCGGCAGCGATTGGAGGAACAGACGGCCGTAGCGCTTGGTCAGCACCCGGCTGTCGAGGATCACCACCACACCGCGGTCGGTCGTGCTGCGGATGAGCCGCCCAAACCCTTGCTTGAGCCGCAGCACCGCCTGGGGCACGGCGTAGCCCATAAAGGCGCTATCGCCGTATAGCTCCTCGGAGCGGGCGGCGAAGATCGGGTCGGTCGGGACGGTGAACGGGAGCTTGACGATCACCAGGCACGTCAAGGCCTCGCCGAGCAAGTCCACCCCCTCCCAAAACGAGCTTGTGCCGAGCAAGACGGTGCCCGGAGTCGTGCGGAAGCGTTCGAGCAGCTGGGCGCGTGGGCCGTCTACCCCCTGCGCCAAGATCGTCAGGTCGCGCAAGGAGGAGCGTAAGGCCATGTACGCGCCACGCAGCGCGGCGTGCGAGGTGAAGAGAATCAGCGTCTGGCCCCCGGATGACCGGCAGATGTCCTGGAGCGCCGCGTGCAGCGCGTCGGCATAGGCCGGCGCGAATGGCGGCGGCAGGTCGCCGGGCACGCACAATAGTGCCTGACGCCGGTAGTCGAACGGTGAAGCGACCGCCAGGCACGACGTATCGCGCTCTAAGCCGAGCCGTTCCAGCACGTAGCGAAAGCTGCCGCCGACCTGCAACGTCGCCGAGGTCATAACCACGCAGTCGCAGGTGGCAAAGAGCGTCTGCCGCAGCAGCTCACCCACGTCCAGCGGCGCCGACCGCAGCGTCACGCCGCGCCAGTCCGCCTCCAGCCAATAAATCATGTCATCCTGCGGCGCGGCGATGATCGCATCGAGGCGGGCGTGGGTGTCGCCTACCTCGCGCTCGGCGCCCTGAATATCTCCGAGCTTTTCGTCGAGTTCCTCGCTCGCGCCGCGGAAGTCGGCGAGGGTGCCGTGAAGCCGCGTAATCGCCCGTCCCAGCACCACCAGCCCCTCGGCCAGCGCGACCCAAGCCTCCTCCACGCGCTCCCAGGCTTCCGTCCGGCGGTTGCCCGCGGTCAGCCGCAGCTGGCGGTCGCCCGACCGCTGGGTGTACCGACCCGGCGCGTCACCGCTGCCACGCGCGGCGTCTCCTACCTCGCGGGCAAAGCTCTGGACCGCATCGAACAGGTTGCGTACCAGCGGCACGACCGCCTCGACGGCATCGTGCGCTGGCTGCGTGAGGTCGGCGGCGCGCTCGCGCAGCGCCGGTCCGCCGCTCACCAGCAGGAGGGAGTGGATGTCGCCGAACAGCCCCCCATACCGCCCTTGACCGATCTTCAGACTGAGCCGCTGCAAAAGACCGAGCAGCGCGTGTTGCTCCAGGCGCAGGCCGAGTTGCTCGGTGGCTTCCTCCTCCAGGTGATGAGCTTCGTCAATGACGAGGTCGTCATACGCCGGGAGCACCTGGTTCTCCAGCGCGATGTCGGCCAGCAGTAGCGCATGGTTGACGATGACGACATGGGCCGCCTCGGCTTGCCGCCTGGCCCGCGCCAGGAAGCACACGCCCTGGCGGTGGTAGCGACAGAGTTGCGGGGTGCAGCTGTCCACATCGGCGGAGACCTGCGCCCAAGCGCCTAGCTCCTCATCCGACAGCGCCAGCTCCTGCCGGTCCCCGGTTTGCGTCTCCCGCAGCCAGAACAGGATGCGCGTCGCAAAGAACAGCTCGTCTTTGGCGTGCGTGGCATCGCGGAGGAAGCTGCGCCACCGCCGCAGACACAGATAGTTGCTGCGCCCCTTGGCCACGGCCGCCCGGAATCGCTGGGGAAGAGTCTGCTGGAGCAGCGGCACGTCCTTCTCGTGCAGCTGCATCTGGAGATTGATCGTATTCGTGGACACCACTACCCGCCGACCGTTGGTTACGGCATAGAGCACCGCCGGCACGAGGTACGCCAGCGACTTGCCGGTGCCCGTCCCGGCCTCCACGAGCAGGTGGTCGCGTCGATTCAGCGTGCCGGCAACCGCCTGCGCCATCTCCCGCTGCCCGGGCCGATCTTCATATTCGGCCAGCGCCGACGCCAGGCCACCCTGGGCACCGAGCACCGCTGCCACCGCGTCCGCGTCAACCTCCTCGATCCGACTGGCGGGCCGCAGCGGCTCCGGCGGCGCCATCATCTCGCCCAGGAAGTCGGCCGGGTCCGCCTGCTCACTCTGCGCCCCCTCGCCTTCCGGCGCACCGTGCCGGTCGAGCGTGTCACCGTCGGCGGTGAAGGCGCGTTGCAGCCCACGGCGCAGCGCCGCCTGAAAGAAATCCGCCTCGGCAGTATCCGTGCGCCCCAGGAGCCGCACGGCCTCTTCCAGCAGCCGCACGTCCAGCGTATCGGCATGACGGACGAGCGCCTGATAGACCGTGCCGGCCTCCTCGGCCGCAGCGCGGGCCTCGGTAGGCGGTGCATCGGGCAGCACGATGTCGAGCGCCGCACTGAGTCGCCGCCGCTCGCCGCGGCCAATGGTCGGGAAGAGCAGCGTTGCCACCGACCACAGATCGAGCGGCATGGTCGGCAGCGGGAGCATGGCGGCGCTCTCGGCTGCCTCCGCATCCGGCACCAGCCAGACCATGCGATCCTGGCCGATGAAGAAGGCGAGCGCCTCTGACCCGTCCGGTTCGCTACCCCGCCGACGCCCCCGGCGTGGTGCCGGCGGCGGCCGCCACCACGTTGGCTCGGTAGCGTCGGTGCTGAGGCGCACCGCCGCCACTGCGCCAGGCGCCGCCAGCGCAGCAAGCATATCGGCGTGCCCAGGCGCCACGCCGACGGCCACGACCGCCTCGCTCGTATCGAGTAGGGTCTCGGCCGGCGCATCAAGTGGGCCTGTCACGAGCGTTGTCTCCCGCCACCCTCAGTCCCGCCACGCGGCGAGGAGGTCCCGGGCGGCCGCCGCGGCACGCGCGCGGTGGCTGATGGCGTTTTTCTCCTCCGGGGACAACTCTGCCATCGTGCAGCCATGCTCCGGCAGCCAGAACACCGGATCGTAGCCGAATCCGTGCGTGCCCCGCGGCTCGGTAGCTATCAACCCTTCAACCGTACCCTCAACGCTCCCCAGCAACGAGCCATCGGCGGCGGCAACCGCGATCACACAGCGAAATCGCGCCGTGCGCTCGGCGGCCGCAACCCCGCGTAGCCGCTCCAGCAGCAAGGCCATCCGCTCGGCGTCGGTGGCATCCTCACCGGCATACCGCCGCGACCGCGTGCCCGGCAAGCCTCCCAGCGCATCCACCTCCAGCCCGGAATCGTCAGCCAACGCCGCCACGCCTGCTGCCCTGGCAAACGCCTGCGCCTTGAGCACGGCGTTCTCGGTAAAGGTCCTTCCCGTCTCGGCCACGTCGAGCGTCAGCCCGAGGTCCTTGGGGACGTGCAGCGCGAACGGCAAGCCGGCGAACAACGCGCGATATTCCGAGAGCTTGTGGACATTGTTCGAGGCGAGCAGTAACCGGCGTCTCGGCCGAGCAATCGCAGTCACAAGCGGATTATAGCGCCTCTTCTAGCGCCTCACTCCCCGGCCCCCTCGCCGCCAGTGGTCAGTGGCGCGGGGGAGTCTGCCGCCCGTCATTCCCGCCGTCTCGTCCGTCATTCCCGCGAAAGCGGGAATCCACTCTCGCCGCCGGGTGGGGGTCAGGCCGGAGACAGTCCCAATAACCGCGCTGCATTGCCTCCTAGGACAGCCGCCGCCGCCCTTGGCGGGAGGCCGGCATCGTACACGTAGTGCAGCATGCGTCGTTGGCTCAGGAGCCGATAATCGCTGCCAAAGAGCACCCGCCCGGGCGCGAGGTCGTGGAGTCGAGCGACCACCGCGGGCTGGTAGAGGTACGCCGCTGCCGCCGTGTCGTAATAGACGTGCTCTGTCAGTACCGCGACTTCCGGCATCAGCTCGTAGAACGCCAAGCCGCCACCGCAATGCGCCAGGATCAGCGGCACGCCTGACGCCCCGGCGTCGTCACCCGCTGCAAGGCGCAAGAGACCGTAGAGCCGGGCCGGGGTTGTCTCCCCCTTGCCCCGGTACGAGTGCCCGACCGGCTCGCTGGCGTGGATCAAGATTGGCAGCCGGAGCGCTCGGCAGACTTCGAGCAGCGGGCCGATGTCGGCGAGGTCGTCAACAGCAAACGCTTGGCCGTCCGGGTATAGCTCGCCTACCCCCCGGCACCCCGCCGCCGCGCAACGCTCGACCTCGCGGGCGGCCGCCGCGCCGGCCCGGGGCTGCACCGTACAGAAGGGTACGATCTTGCCCCCGGAGCTGCGTCCGGCCGCAATGAGGGCGTCGTTCTGCTCGACACAGAGGGCCTGGTCCCGCCAGCCGAAGCCCACCGCCACCGAAGCATCCACCCCGCTGCGCGCCATCTCTGCCGTGAGGTCTTCGGCGGTAGCCAAACGCGGCCGGGGACCGGGGTTGAGCAACGCAAACCAGCCATCGCGCGTCCGGTAGGTCTCCGGCCTCGCAATGACCTCGGGCGAGAAGACGTGGGCGTGGCTATCCACAATCACGAGGCCGCCCCATTACTATCAGTATCCCGATACCAGCCGCGCGGCGTGCGCCGCCATCCCTCCCGCTTCAACGCCGCGAGGCGCTCACGCTGCTGTGCAAACCAGGCCCCACCAACCAGCACAATGCCATGATCCACCGCTTCGAGTGCGGTCAGGTGCGCCCTGGCCAGCATCGCCGCGAACTCATCCGGTGTGTAGCCAATGACCTGAATGCGCGCTTCACTCGCCAGAGCTGCACCACCTACGTCCATTTGATCGTGCAACTCTGGCGCAGTGACGCCAGCTCTGCGAGCGTCTCCCAGGATGTCCAGGCGGTCGAACCAGTCATCAGGCAGTCCGTCGGCGACCACAATTATGTCAATATCGCTGTGCCGACGCGCCGTACCCCGCGCCACCGAGCCATAGAGGATCACCGCCGCCGGTGGCGGGCGCAGCGCCGCTGCCACCCGCGCCGCGTAGGCCGCCGCCACCCGCCGCCCGCTGACGGACTGCTCCGACGGCCGGCGCACCAACGCCGCTATGCCCTGCTCCGCGGTCATGGTGCTGGCGACGCCTCCTTGATCTGCCGCCGAGCATACGCGACGATGGCACGGGCATCCGTATGGGCAGTGGCAGCCATGTCCTCGTCGTAGAAATCGGTTGGTGTACCGGCTGGGAAGGCATCAGGGTAACGCGCCGCAATGTAATGGTGATCCAGACGGCGCGCCGCTGCGCGAAGCTCCGGGTCAACTTCCCAGCCGCGGCGCTCTACGTCATCCACGAGCGCCAGGACCGAGTGCCCCCACGGGTCCGCATTGATGAGATAGATCAGTGCCTTGAGCGCCTTCTCGGCGGCCTGCTGACTGTAGAACGCGCAGGGGTTATACCGGCCACCGGCCAGCAGCACGGCGGCAGTGGCCACATCAGCCTCGGCCTCGGCCAGCCAGCGTTCAGCATCGTCGCGCGTCATCTCCTGAATCGTACACTGCCCTCGTGTACTCGCACCGTTCCCAGGGGCCACTATCGCGGAGGCCAGTGCAAGCGCCAGAGGTGTATTCCTGGCCCTTACACCGGTGAGAAATCCCGGGGGATAGCTTACACGGCTGGACGAGGCACTTAGGGGGAAAGCGAGGCAGCGAGAGCACGGCCCACCAGGTCTTAGCCTTGCACAATAGGCCGTGACCGACCGA
The DNA here is from genome assembly GCA_965238265.1 of Chloroflexota bacterium. GTDB lineage: Bacteria > Chloroflexota > UBA11872 > UBA12225 > JAJDUF01 > JAJDUF01. The sequence continues at coordinate 2,407,419 of OZ250185.1, forward strand.
CATCGTCTTCGACGCCCAGCAGCAAGTCCAAGGCAGCGTCACGGCCCTGCTGCCGCACGATCACGGCGACGGCCTGTAACGCCGCTGCTTCTGTCTCAAAGTCCGCGACGACGTTGCGGGACGACAACGACCACAACTCGTAGTTCACAATCGTAGTATAGCCATCGCCGCTGGCGCGTTATTCCAGCAGCCAGCCGTGCTGCCACAGCAGCTCGTCTCCCAGCGGTCCCAGCTGTACCGCCTGCGGGGTACCGGCGTGCTCCGGGTAATACTCCAGGCGAGCACGTTGGAAGTATTGGACGGTGCGGATACGGCCGGACCGGTAGTGATCCGCTTCCTGGCGCTCACCGGAGATCGGATACCCGAACAGCTCAACGCCGCCCTGCGCCTCGAAGAACTTCAGGAAGGCGAAGTGGACACCGTGCCCGGTTTCGGGGAAGAAGCGCCGGTCCGGCCCGGACTCGAACGGCTCGCCGGCTGGGAACGGCCGCCGGGACTGTGTGAGTAGCGTGCCGAGTGGCGTCAGCTGCACCTCGCGCTCGGTACCGGCGTACTCAGCATGGTACTCGAAGCGCGCACGCTGGAAATACTGGACCGAGCGCCCGTCCTCCGTGAGCTCCTCGGTGCGCGGATAGCCAAAGATGTCTACGCCGCCGTGCGCCTCGAAGAACCGGCGAAACGCAAAGCCTACGTTATGTCCCGTTTCCTCGAAGTAACTGAAGGCTGGGTGGTCTATGCGCGCGGCGCGGTCCGTCAGGCGTGAGCCATCACCGAGCGCGATCTCCGCCCATACCGGGTCACCAAACCACGCGCCATCCGGGCCTTGCAACTGCCACACGGAGCGGTTGGTGGCTAACTCCGGCGGAGCGGTCATTGCTACGCTGAATGCGACCTCGTGCCCCGCCGCGACCGGATGTGGTAACCGGACACTCGACACCGCGCCCCACTCCCCGCCGCTGCGATGGGTCAGGCGATACTCCTGGGACCAATCCCGCTTGCCAAAATTGCGTAGCAGCCAGGCCTTCGTAAACGACTGGCCCGGCCGGAGAGGGGTCCCATCGGGAATAGTAAGATCGCTCACAAAGAGCGCATCGTCCGCACCCTGCACATGGGCGACAATCCCGCGAGCGATACCTTCCGCGACACGCTCACGGAAGGCGGCCTGTGCGAGACGACGCGCATCGCCCGCATTGGTCAGAAACCCCGCTTCAACGAGCACCGCCGGCATCTGAGCAGCACCGATGACCCAGAACGGGGCCGAGTAGACGCCAAGATTGGTCTGCCCGGTGGCCGCGACCAACTCCCGCTGCGTGGCGCGAGCGAGCAGCCGGCTCTCCGCTACCAGGCGCGGGCTGCGATTGGCGCTGAACTTATACCCCTCCTCAGGCCCGAAGATCGTCAGGAATCCCGACAGTTGCGGGGCGGCGCTGGCATTGGCATGAATGCTCACGAAGAGATCGGCCCCGGCGCGATTGGCAATGTCAGCGCGGGCCTGTAGCTCGTCTCTTTCGTGTACGTGCGGTGGCAATACGCTGCCGTCATCGTCGCGCGTCAAGAGGACGCTCGCTCCCAGCTGCTCCAGGCGTGGCCGCAGCACCTCGGCAACTGCCAGGTTGACGACAGCCTCGCGCTGGTAGTTGTGCAACGCGCCAAGATCGCGTCCACCGTGCCCCGGATCGAGGACGATCTTCATAGCGGCCAGCGGCCGGCCGCTCAGGGCAACGAGCGGCGGTAGATCGAGGGGCGCGGGGGTCGTGGCGACCACGGCCAGCTCGGAACGCTGGAGCCTGGCCGTAGAGCGGCCAAAGCGCAGCTCCCACGTCGGCCGATCCAGCACGATGCTCCTGTAGTTGCTGCCGTTGATCCCGAACAGCTCGACATCGCCGATGGATTGAATGTGGAGCAGCCGCGGCTCCGACCAGCCGGTCTCCCACTTGACCAGATAGATCGGGTCGCCGTCCTTGAGCAACCCGGCAGAAAGCCAGGGATCGCCGCGGGAGAGCCTCCAGAGCTGGTCCAGGGTGACCTGGACGCGGCTCTCCCTGTCCCAACGCACGTACTTGTCGGCCAAGGCCCGTGTATCGCCGGCCCAATGGAGCACTCCTTGCGGGTCTGCAATCCACAAGTGCGGAGTGCCCCGCAGTGCGACCACCGTGCCGTGAGCGAACGCGCCTTGCGCCTGCACCGCCGGGGCCACAGCAGCCCGGCCGATGAGCACGCCGGCGACGACAAAGACAATGAGCCATGTCCGTATGTTCATCAACGGGAACATCCCTCCGTTACTACCCAATATGGTCTTAGTCTGGCGCACAAGCAGAGCGGCCACCGAAACGCGACAGCGAGCACCGGTGCGAGGCGCAGGAGGAACCGCCGGCGAACGCGGTGAAAGCGCCCGGCCCAGCGACGGGCAGCGGTCCAGCACCCTACGTCAGTCCAGACGAAGTGGCCGGCCGCGAGTTGCAATAGCGGCCGGGCCGAGGAGTCTGGCCGCTCGCCCCACGGCGCCAGACGACCTACGCTGCGCTGCAAGCTCTCCACCGATGCGCTACCCTGCATCTGAGAGCATCAGCAGGCGGGCAGCAACAATGACCGGACCGAACGATCAGCACGCAGACCGTCGCCCGGCGAGCACGACGCGCGCTACTCCGTCGCGAGCTATCACTCCCGCTGGCGCCCAGGCCGTTGCCCGCCTGCACCGCAGCGTAGCGCGGCTCCACGGCATTGCCATCGGGATTTGGCTGCCTGTCGTTGCCACGACGAGCGCGCTCCTGTTGGCCGGCGTGGGTATCCCCACGTTCGTACCGGTCGGCAGCCTCATCATCGCCGCCATCCACGGCCTCTTCCTCGCGCTCCACCGCTGGCTCGCCCACCGCGCCCAAAGCAAAGCCGCCTCCGCGACACACGAGGAATAGCCACCAGCATAGAAGGGGCCAGGGCACTGGCAGAAGCATCCGTGACATTTCTAGAGCACAGCCGAGGCAACGCTACGAGACATAAAATGCTTGACCTAAGATTGTGCATGTCAATAAGCGGGATACTTGTCGGCTCACCCGGCCACCACGAGCGGCGTCCGTTGCCGGTTCCACCTCAACTGGTGACCCCGCCGAAAATGCTGTAAACAGCACTGGGAGATTCGTATGGGCATGACGCAGGATCAATGGGATGAACGCACATTTGAATTGAGTAGACCCGATAGGAATTCAATAGCGAAAGACGATCTAGGCATATGGGCAGGTGTGGAAGAGTTCGTAGTTCTGTTTCCAGATAAGATGACGGAAAGTACAGACGATGATACAGCATATGTATTACGACCCAAGAGGGCGTATGAAGTGATCTACTTATCTGCCTATAACGGTCGTAGACAGGACGTTTCTGTAGCGTGCAGTGTTCCAGTCAACCGTGAGACTAGGCCGAAAACAAAATATGCTAACTCAACTAGAATCATTATCAGCGCGTCTTCTCGAATTGAGCATTTTCCTATACATTATGATGTACGTGCCAATAGTACTATATCTTACTCACGATTGGCGATGAAAGGCCGGGAGCAGTAAAGGTTGTTTTGCGTTGCTGGTACAAGTTAAACCATTTCCGCCGGTTCTGGGCAGAAATACGCAGCAACCCAGCAGCATACGCGGCCGTGGTTGCTTCAGTCTTCACAGCCATCACCGCGATCACTCAAATAGCTGTTGTCTCTTGCGGATAAGACGAAAACCTCGACCTCCTGGAAGGTCTCACTAGCGGCGGTGCGGACCTGATCTAGCTAGAACCGCCGCCAGACTACAACCGCGAGTACACCGCACCTGTCAGCAGCCAGGCGGCCGTGAGCGAGTTCAAGGGTATCTGGACCCTCTCCAACCTGGACGTGGCGTTGCTGGGGTCGGTATCGGACCAGCAGCCCGCGATCTATCAGTGACTCACGGCGTCCGGCCTAATAGGCCCGCGCCTGCTTAGACCGCAGCCGGTATTGCGGAACGAGTGCTCAGGAGTAGCCCGTATTCCAGGCTGTCGGCGAGGGCCTGCCAGCTGGCCTGGATGATATTGGTGTGGCTGCCCACCGTGCTCCACGTCTGGGGACCGTTCGTGCTCTCGATCAATACCCGTACCGTCGCCGCCGTGCCGGAGCCGGCATCAACGACGCGCACCTTGTAGTCGGTGAGGCGGATAGCGGCCAGTTGGGGATAAAACGACAGCAGCGCCTTACGCATCGCGTCGTCGAGTGCGTTCACCGGGCCGTTGCCGCGCCCGGCCGTGTGCTGCACCTCATCACCGACACGGATTTTGACGGTGGCCTCGGCAATCACTTCTTCACGCCGCCGGTGCGTTTCGACCACGATGAGAAAGTCCTCCAGCTCGAACGGCGGCCGATACTCAGCCTGCCGCCGCCGCACGAGCAGGTCAAATGACGCCTCGGCGCCCTCAAACTGATACCCCTGGTGCTCTAGTTGCTTGACGCGCTCGACAATATCGCTCGCTTCCACACCGTCGGCCAGCTCAACTCCCAGCTGGTCCAGTTTGGTCGTGATGGCCTTCCGGCCGCTCAACTCCGAGATCAGAATACGCATATCGTTGCCGACCAGCGCCGGATCGCTGTGCTGGTAGCTTGTGCTGGACTTCATCATCCCGTCGGCGTGGTAGCCAGCCTTATGGGCGAACGCGCTATGGCCGACGTAGGGCAAGTACGGGTCCAAGGCGATATTGGCCAGCTCCGCCACGAACCGGGCGCTCTCGGTGAGCCAGGCCAACTGCTCTTTCGTGACGACGGGCACATCCATCTTGAGCACCAGGTTGGGGATAATCGAGCATAGGTTGGCATTACCACAGCGCTCCCCGTAGCCATTGATGGTGCCCTGGATATGGGTGGCCCCCGCCTGCACGGCAGCCAAGGAGTTGGCCACCGCAAGCTCGGCATCGTTATGGGCGTGAATACCGAACGTGCCGGTGTAGTCGGGCTGGCCCGCTGGGTCGGCACCACCTTTGCCCGCCTCGGACTGTGCCGTTCCAGCGGGGCACACTCCTTCGATGGCTTGGCGCACTATCGCAGCGATGTCATCGGTGAGCATGCCGCCATTCGTGTCACACAGCACGAGGCATTCTGCGCCCGCCGCTGCTGCTGTGCGTAGGCAGGCCCGCGCATACGCCGCGTTCTCCCGCCAGCCATCGAAGAAGTGCTCCGCGTCGTAGAAGACCCGCCGGCCGTGGGCACGCAGGAACCGGATCGAGTCCGCGATCATCGCCAGGTTCTCGTCGAGCGTCGTGCCCAACACCTGGCGCACGTGGCGCTCCGAGTTCTTGCAGACCAGCGTGCAGACGGCCGCCTCCGTATCCAGGAGCGCCTGCAAGTTGGGGTCGTCCTCGGCCCGGTTGGTCTTGTAGCGCGTGCTCCCGAAGGCCGTGATAGTCGCGTGCTGCCAGGTCATCGCGCGCACGCGCGCAAAGAACTCTTGGTCCCGAGGGTTGGAGCCGGGATACCCGCCTTCGATGTAGTGGATACCGAGCTGATCGAGGCGCTGGGCGATCTTGAGCTTGTCTTCCAGCGATAGCGTCAGCCCCTCACGCTGCACGCCGTCGCGCAGCGTCGTATCGTACAGCACTACTTCATTGGTCATAGGGCCATCATGCCTCTCCACCATAGATAGCATCCTTCCAGCCATCAGGAACCCGGCCCTCCAGCTCTGGGAGCGGCGGCATACGCCCTAACTCCTCGGCTGCCTGGAGCCACTCCCGCATGACGACCTCAAGGTTGGCGAGTGCTTCTTGGCGTGTCTGCCCATCGGCAGCACAGCCCGGCAGTGCCGGAACCTCAGCGATGAACGCCTCGTCTTCATCGCTCCAATAGATGACAACTCTATACCTAGACATATGCACTACCAACGGGGATTAGTCCTTTGACACCGGGTACACAATGAGGCCCCTACTCTGCCGTGGGCAGCAATGGCGTCGTGACCGGCAGGCTGGCGAAGCGGCGCTGCTCGTAGGCGGTGACCGCGGCTTCGTGCTGGAGAGTCAGGCCGATGTCGTCGAGGCCCTCGAGCAGGCAGTGACGCCGAAACGGGTCCACCTCGAACGAGGCGATGTCGCCCTCTTCCGCATCGGCGATGACACACCGCTCCAGATCAACCGTCAGCCGGTAGCCGGGCCGCTCGGTCGCCCGCGCCATCAGGTCATTGACAACCTCTTCCGGCAGGGTGACGGGCAGGATGCCGTTCTTGAAGCAGTTGCTATAGAAGATGTCGGCATACGAGGGCGCGATGATGGCGCGAAACCCGTAGTCGTCCAAGGCCCAGGGCGCGTGCTCTCGTGAAGAGCCGCTGCCAAAGTTGCGGCCGGCGAGGAGGATCGTCGCGTCCTCGTACCCCGGTCTATTCAGCTCGAAGTCCGGGTCGAGCGAGCCATCCGGGCGGAAGCGCCAATCATTGAACAAGAACTGCCCAAAACCGGTCCGCTCGATGCGCTTGAGAAACTGCTTCGGAATGATCTGGTCCGTATCTACGTTGGGCCGATCCAGGGGGACGACGACGCCGGTTTCACGCTCGAATGGCTGCATGGCCGCTTACGCATCCTTTTCTATCGCGCCGCCCAGAGCGGCCAGCTACTCCCACGCTCGAATATCAACGAAATGTCCGGTTGTGGCTGCCGCTGCGGCCATCTCCGGGCTGACGAGATGAGTACGGCCGCCCTTGCCCTGACGCCCCTCGAAGTTGCGGTTCGAGGTCGAGGCGCAGCGCTCTCCCGGCGCGAGAATGTCAGGGTTCATGCCCAAGCACATCGAGCAGCCCGCATCGCGCCATTCGAAGCCGGCCGCCTCGAAGATCGCGTCAAGCCCTTCCGCCTCCGCCTGCCACTTGACGACGCCGGAACCGGGCACCACCATCGCCCGCACCCCGTCATGCACCCGCCGCCCGCGGACCATGCGCGCGGCAGCCCGCAAGTCTTCGAGGCGTGCATTGGTACAGGAGCCGATGAACACCCGGTCAATGGCGATGTCTTGGATAGCCGTGCCCGGAGTCAGCGCCATGTACTCCAGCGCGCGCTCGACGGCCCGCCGGTCGGCGTCGGCCGCGAACGCCCCCGGGTCAGGCACACAGCCCGTCACCGGCACGACCATGCCGGGGTTGGTCCCCCAGGTAACGTGCGGCGCTAGGGCGCCCGCATCGAGCTGCACCGTCTTGTCGTAGGACGCCGCCGGATCAGTGGGCAGGGTACGCCAGCGCGCCACGGCCTCGTGGAAGTCCCGGCCTTGCGGCGCATGGGGACGCCCCTCCAGATAGGCAAAGGTGGTGTCGTCCGGGGCAACCATGCCGGCCCGCCCTCCGGCTTCGATGGACATGTTGCAGATCGTCATCCGCGCCTCCATCGAGAGCGAGCGGATCGTCGAGCCGGTGTATTCGATGGCGTAGCCGGTCGCGCCGTCGGTGCCGATCTCGCCGATGGTGGCGAGGATCACGTCTTTCGCGGTGACTCCCAACGGCAACTCACCCTCAGTGCATACTTCGAGGGTCTGCGGCCGGGTCTGTTGGAGGCACTGCGTCGCTAAGACGTGCTCCAACTCGGAGGTGCCAATCCCGAATGCCAGGTTGCCGAACGCGCCGTGCGTAGAGGTATGACTATCGCCGCAGACGACGGTCATGCCCGGCTGCGTAAGGCCAAGCTCCGGGCCAATGATGTGGACAATCCCCTGCTGGCGGTCCTGAAGATCGTAGAGCGGGATGTCAAACTCACGGCAGTTCTCACGCAGCGTCTCGACCTGCTGGGCCGAGATGGGATCGGCAATCGGCAGGTGGCGGTCAGTCGTCGGGACGTTATGGTCCAACGTGGCCAGCGTGAGGTCCGGGCGACGCACGCGCCGACCGGTCAACCGCAGCCCCTCGAAGGCTTGGGCCGACGTCACCTCATGGATCAGATGGAGGTCTATGTAGAGGATCGCCGGCTCGCCCGGCGCCTCGTGGACAACGTGACTGTCCCAGAGCTTGGCAAAGAGCGTGCGTGGTTTGGTACTCATGGCGTCATACGGCCACTGACCGCTCGGCGGCCGGCTCCACCTCCGCTTTCATCGGATTATGTAGACCAAGCGTGTCAACGGTCCCGTTGTGGTCCCCATTGTGGCGGGCTAAGACCTTATTCACGGCGTTGAGGTAGGCCGCTGCGCTGGCCACCACAATATCGGTGCTCGTACCGCGGCCGATAAAGGTGTGCCCCTCGGCCGCGATGCGCAAGCTCACCTCGCCCTGCGCTTCTACCCCCGGTGTGATCGCCTGCAACGTGTACTCCGTAAGTCGCGCTTCCACGCCGGTGATCCGGGAGATCGCGCGCACCACGGCATCCACCGGACCATCGCCAATGGCGGCGTCTTCGAGCATCTCGTCATCCGTGCCGACGCCGACGCCAGCACCGCCGTTTGCGGTCCCCAATTCGGCGTCGCTGGCACGGCGGAGCTGCACCGTAGCGGTCGGCACGCTGTCGTTCCCCGTGACGACCTGGACGCGATCCAGCTTATACATCTCCGGTGTACGGACCATGTGCTGGCTGACGATGGCCTCCAGGTCACCGTCGGAGACATCCTTCTTCTTATCCGCCAGCTCCTTGAACGCAGCGAAGACCAGGGCAAAGTCGTCACTGTCAAGCTCAAAGCCTAGCTCCACGAGCCTCGACCGTACTGCGTGCCGGCCGGAGGTCTTACCCAGGACCAGCCGACTATCGTTGCGACCGATGCTCTCCGGCGTCATGATTTCGTAGGTCGTGCGCTCCTTGAGCATCCCGTCCTGGTGCAATCCGCTGGAGTGGGCAAACGCATTGGCCCCCACAATGGCCTTATTGGGCTGCACGACGAAGCCCATATACTGGCTGACCATGCGGCTCGCCCGCCAGATCTGCTCGGTGTTGATGTTCGTCGTCGCCTGGTAGTAGTCCTGGCGCGTACGCAGCGCCATGACGATCTCCTCAAGCGAGGCATTGCCGGCCCGCTCGCCGACGCCGTTGATCGTACACTCGATCTGCTCCGCACCCTCGTTCACCGCTGCCAGCGAGAGCGCCGTCGCCATCCCCAGGTCGTTGTGACAGTGGACGGAGACCACCACGTTCTCCACCCCCGGCACGTGCTCCATCACATAGCGCACCAGGTCGGCGAACTGCGGCGGCTGGTGGTACCCAAGCGTATCGGGCACATTGATCACCGTCGCGCCGGCGGCGACAGCGGCGCTGAATACCTCGCAGAGGAAGTCAGGATCGCTGCGAGTCGCGTCCATCGCCGAGAACTCCACGTCGGACAAGAAGCGCTTACAGTAGGCCGTGGAGTCGCGGGCAATCTCGATGACCTGCTCGCGCGACATGTGCAACTGGTTCTCCAGATGGTTGTCCGAGGTGGAGATCACGATGTGCAATCGGGGCGCCACCGCATCCTTCAGTGCCCGGTAGGTCGTCTCGATCTGGTCTTCCTTGAACCCGGAGAGCGCCGCTACCTGGCAGTCCTTCAGCTCACGGGCCATCATCTCCACCGCCTGAAAGTCGCCCGGTGAGGTCGCCGGGAAGCCGGCCTCGATGATGTCCACGCCGAGCCGCTGCAGCTGGCGGCCCAATTCCATCTTCTCCGGGAGGGTGAGCGAGCCGCCGGCAGCCTGTTCGCCGTCGCGCAGCGTCGTATCGAAAATTCGTATTTGTCGCATCATCACCACTCCTTTCAGTGGCTAGTGGCCAGTGGGCCGTGGGGTTGGGCCGGGGAGCCTACCCGCTCCGGCCACGGCCCACGGATCACTGACCGGCCGGCTATTTCGCCTCTAGGCCGTGCATCATGGCCCGTAGCTCTTTGCCCACCTGCTCGATCGGATGGGACGCCTCGCGCTGGCGCGTCGCCAGGAATGACGACCGCCCGGCTTGGTTCTCCAGAATCCACTGGCTGGCAAACTTGCCGGTCTGGATGTCCTCCAAGACTCCGCGCATCTTCTCGCGCACGTGCTCATCAATGACCCGCGGGCCGGAGATGTAATCGCCGTATTCCGCCGTATCGCTCACCGAATAGCGCATATAGCTCAAGCCACCCTGGTAGAACAGGTCCACGATCAGCTTCAGCTCGTGCAGCGTCTCGAAATAGGCCGACTCCGGCTGATAGCCGGCCTCGACCATCGTCTCGTAGGCTGCCTTGATGAGCGCCGAGACCCCGCCACAGAGCAGCACCTGCTCACCGAAGAGGTCCGTCTCGGTCTCTTCTTGGAAGGTCGTCTCCAGTACCCCGGCGCGAGTGGCCCCGATGCCCTTGGCGTAGGCGAGACCGTTGTCATGCGCCTGGCCGCTCGCATCTTGCCCCACGGCCAACAGCGCCGGCACGCCGCCACCTTCAACGTAGACCTCCCGCACGCGGTGGCCCGGCCCCTTGGGCGCCACCATGCTCACGTCCACAAAGGGCGGCGGGACGATCTGGTTGTAGTGGATGTTGAAACCGTGTGCCCACATGAGCGTCTGCCCCTCGCGCACGTGGGGCGCGACCTCCTCGCGATAGAGGTCGCCTTGGATATGATCCGGGACCACGAACATCACGAAATCAGCGTCCCGCACGGCGTCAGCGACATCGGCAACGGCGAGGCCCGCTTCCTGCGCCGTTTCGCGCGACCGACTCCCCGCGTACAACCCGACGATCACCTCTACGCCGCTGTCCTTCAGGTTGAGGCTGTGGGCGTGGCCCTGACTGCCGTAGCCCAGCACCGCTACGCGCTTCCCGGCCAGGCGACCCAGATCAGCATCGCCGTCGTAGTAAATCCGTGCCATACCTACTCTCCTTACACCTAACCCCCGGCCCCTTCCCTCCACCTCCAGGGAAGGGGCCGGGGGTTAGGTCGAAATCATACCTCTACGCGCTACCATTGACGCGGACGGCACCGGAGCCACGGGTCATACTAATCCGGCCGGTCCGCACCATCTCCTTCAGGCCAAACGGTCGCAGCAACCCGACGATAGAGTCGAGCTTCTCCGACTCGCCCGTCACCTCGACCGTGAGCGAATCGCGCCCCAAATCCACGATCCGTGCGCGGAAGATGTCAACGATCTGGGCGATCTCGGCGCGTGTGGAAGCACTGGCACTCACCTTAATCAAGGCCAGCTCGCGGTCCACGGTGCGGTCAGTTGTGACATCCGATACCTTGAGGACATTGATCAGCTTGTAGAGCTGCTTCGTCACCTGGTCAACCTTGGTATCGGCAGCGTTGACCACAATCGTCATCCGAGACGTTTTGGGCGTGTCGGTGTGGCCGACGGTGAGGCTCTCGATGTTGAAGCCGCGCCGCGAAAACAGGTTCGCAACGCGCTGCAAGACTCCGGGCTGGTTCTCCACGAGGGCCACAAGTGTGTGCTGCATCTCCCTTTGCCTCCGTCGCGGGCTAGACCCCGCCATCACCAGAACCGCTGGCCACCATCTCACGCATCGAATCCGCCGTGATAGAGTCGTCGCTGGCCTGGGCCGGGTCCTCTAGTGTTTCCTGGAGCGAGGCGCCAGGCGGCACCATTGGCCACACGTTCTCTTCTCGCTCGACCCGGAAATCAATGAGGACCGGACCGTCAATCCGTCGCGCCCACTCATAGGTAGGCATCACCTGATCGGTCGTCTCGACCCGCTTGGCCGGAATACCGTAGGCCTCGGACAGCTTCACGAAATCCGGATTCTGCATCTCCACCGCCATGTAGCGCTTCTCCCAGAACAACTCCTGCCACTGGCGCACCATACCGAGATAGCCGTTGTTCACCAGCGCAATGCGGATCGGGAGCTGCTCCTCGGCGATGACCGCCAACTCCTGCAGCGTCATCTGGAAGCCGCCATCGCCGGTGACGCACCACACTTCCTCGTCGGGCCGCCCGGCCTGCACACCAATGGACGCCGGCAAGGCATAGCCCATCGGCCCCAGACCACCGGAGGTGATGTGGGTATTGCGGCGGTCGAAGAAGTAGTGCTGCGCCGCCCACATCTGCGACTGCCCCACGTCCGTGACCAGGATGGCTGCCCCCTCGGTCGCGTGGTAGAGCTGCCGCAGGATCCATGGCGTACTCATCTTCTCCGTGAACTCGGGCAGGGCCAGCGACGGGTGGGCAATCCGCCACTCGTTGAGCTTCTGCAACCAGTCCGGGTGCTCGTTCGGCTCGACCTCTTCGAGCAGCTGGCCGAGCACCTGCTTGGCATCACCCACAATCGGCACGGTCGCATGGACGTTCTTGCCCAGCTCGGCCGGGTCAATGTCAATGTGGATGACCTTGGCGTACGGGGCGAAAGCGTTCAGCCGTCCCGTCACGCGGTCGTCCATCCGCATGCCCACGGCGACCATCAGGTCGCAGTCGCTGATGGCCATGTTCGCGTAGTAGGTGCCATGCATCCCCGGGAAGCCAAAGTGCAGCCGATGGGTATCGGGAAAACCCGAAATACCGAGCAGCGTGGTAATGACGGGAATCTCCGTCTTCTCGGCAAACTCCCGCAGCTCATCGTAGGCTTCGCTGAGGATGATGCCGTGACCGGCCAAGATGAGCGGCTTTTTCGCTTGACCGATGAGCTTGGCGGCCTTCCGGACCTGCCGCACGTTGCCGCGGAGCGTCGGCTTGAAGCCCGGGAGATCAATGCCGTCAGGCTCCTCGTACTCCGCCTCGGCAGTCTGGATGTCTTTCGGGAAATCTATGAGCACCGGCCCCGGCCGCCCGGTGCGAGCGACATGAAAGGCCTCTTTGACGACCCGTGCGATGTCGCGCACTTCCATCAGCTGATAGTTGTGCTTCGTGACCGGCATCGTAATCCCGGTCGTGTCGGTCTCCTGGAAAGCGTCGCCGCCTATCATGTTGGTCGGCACCTGTCCCGTGAGACAGACGATGGGCACCGAGTCCATCAAGGCCGTCACAATGCCCGTTACCATATTTGTCGCGCCTGGTCCGGAGGTCGCCATCGCCACGCCGACCTCGCCGGTCGCCCGCGCATACCCATCGGCCATATGGGCCGCACCCTGCTCATGCCGGCAGAGGATGTGGCGCAGATCATAGTCACGGAGGAAGTTGTAGAAGGGCATAATGGCCCCACCGGGCTGCCCGAATACGACCGAAACCCCCTCCCGCATCAGCGCCTCGCAGAGGATTTGGGATCCGTTCAGTTTCATCGTTCCTTCCCTCCTGTACACACGATGTGATCCGGCACAGCCGATCCGCTAACTATCGCTCGCAGACAACTCCGTCGCCGTCTCCGTCACGAGCCGACGGGACGAGGGCTGCGGGGAAACCACGACCCGTACCTTTCGTGCCCAGCTCCCGCTCGACCCCGGCGGCCTCAGCCTCGTCACAGTCCTTGAAACCTGCTGGCGGAAGCGTCGGCGACGGCCCCGCAGTCGGCCGCTGCGCTGGCTCCTGGGTTGCCCTAACCGCAACCCGGTACTGCTCAGGAACAAGTTCGGACCCAGGCTTGACATGGCCGGCCTCGTTGATGGCCTTGTTGACCTGGACCTCCTGACCGTCCTTTTCGACGTAGACATAGGCCAGCAGCCGTCCGAAGTTGTCTCGGCCATTGCCCTCCGAGTAGTTGATCTCCAGACGAGCCATTCCTTCCACCAGTAGCTCCTGATTGAACTGGGTGGCCTCGTCATAGCCCGGCTGGCCTCTTTCGGGCGTATCCACGTCCCGATACCGCACCTTTTCTTCCACCTCACGGTAACGAACGACGATAGTATCACCGTCAATGACGCGCACAATCGGCACGATGTTCGGGTCCGGGGCTGCCGTCATTTCCGGTGCAGACGTTTGCCCCGCACCGCTGAGGCAGGAGCCTACAACCGCTGCCCCAACACCGGCCGCGAGGATGGTGATGAGCCTACGGCGACGAGTCACTGATCCATCTTCCGCAACCGTAATCACCATAGCCTCTTTGCCCCGATTCCACAACACCGTTGCACAATGCAGGACAATTGCGGCGCGAAAAGGCTCCCGCCCGAGGGGCGAGAGCTTGCCGGCGATTCCCGCGATACCACCCTACTGTTGGTGCGGCGAGCGTACACGGCCGGCCGGCACACCGGCACTAAGCCTGAGGCGCCCCAAGAACTGTCTTAGGAATCAGAAAACCCTCGTCCCGAGGACGAGGGCTACGAGTCAACGCTCCCGCGGTACCACCTCAGATTGTGGGCAGCCGCCCGGCTTGCCACACCATCTCGTAACTCTTGTAACGGATGCCTTACGGCTCGTCTGCTACTACTATGCTCCGTACTACGCACCAGAGCAATTTCGTAGCAGCAACTCGGAGGCGAGTTCGAGGCACGACATCACTCGTCACTTACACTCCCGCCAACTCGCACCAACCGCTGGCTCTCTGAGGGAGGGCAAGTAGCCTCTACTACTCCCCGTCATCGCTTCATATGGGGATTGTAAACGGCCCCAGGCGGAGCACTCTCCGCACTATCGGCAAGTATAGCCGGGCCTAGCCACACTGTCAACGTGTGCCCCTACCCTACGAACTAGCCACCATGAGACCCACGGCGAGGATCACCCCGGCCCGGCCGTTCATCATAGAAGCTCCGCGCTCGGTCATCCTCCCAGCCACAGGCCTAGACAGTGACCACGTCATCTCCATTCTGGCGCCGGATGCCGTAGGCTGAGTAGAAACCGTGGCAGATGTGGACATAGAGCACGACGGGAAGGCGCTCCAAGCGGAGCTTCGCCTGCCCATCTGGGTGAGGATTCTTCTGCAACAGCCACCAACATGCGTGAAACTGCGCTACTCCCTCTAGCGGTAGGCGGCTGCGGAATTATTCATCGGCGGTTCTGCTAATCTCTAGGAGATACATCCTGCCCTAGGAGACACATCCTGTTGACCCCCAAGGTCATCGAGGTTCAGGATGTAGTCCGTCCCGGCTGCCTCCTCTTGCAGCGCCTTCTCGATGGCTGCCATGAATGGTTGGTTAGCATAGATTTTCTTTTTTGACCGGGTCCGGTTCTTCAGCAGCCAGGGCGGTAAAGCGGGCGCCGGGCATGACACTCCTCCTCGCAAAGGCCGGGAACTGCTCGTAGACTGCTTGTGTCAGCTCTTGAAAAGTCTGACTCTGTACCCACTGCACAACCTCGCAGTAGTAGCGCACTGCGTCGGGGTGCAGATCAGCAATGAGCATTTGCGCCCAGTTGCTCCCCGCCGGGGTCAGGGAAAATTCCCGTTTCGTCCGTGGATGAGGATGAATAGCAACGAGGCCCTGGAACTGCTGATACTCGGCATCGTGATAGACCGCCGCGGCGAACGGACCATAGGCACGAGGCTGGAAGTTATAGAAGTCAGCACCCACCAGACCGGTGAGGCCCTGCCCAACCAGAAAGAGCGACTTCTGGAGTTGCAAGGGCGACAGCGTGTTTCCCTCGGCAGCAGCCAGTCGTGGCGCGTCATCGCCGCACCTCCCCATCTTAGCGGGAAGTACACCGCGCTCTAATTATGCACAAAGCCTGGGTCTGCCCCTGCTGAAGCATGTGATCACCCGCGCTGCCGTCTGCAGGTGGAAAGCAGCGGCTTGCCGAGGGATAGCGCTGGGGCACCGCAAGGCTGACACACGCGGGCCTACTGCGTGCCGACAACCTCGCCATTGCGGACTGCCGCGGTGACTGAGGTGTCGCGGGCTACGTGTCCTACGTCTTTGATCCGCTCGATCCGTTGGATCAGACGAACCAGCTGATTCACGTCCGTGACCTCAACCGTGACAAAGAAGGTGGCGGCCCCGTGCTCGGTCGTCACGCGCAAGTCCACGATGTTGATCTTGTCCTCGGCCACAATCGTGGTCACGTCCCGGGCCAGCCCCGGACGATCCCCAGCCTCCACGCGCAGGGTAATCGGATAGACCTGCTGATGGGTTGCGCCCCACTCGACATCAATCAGCCGTTCGCGCTCCGCCGTTGATCGCACGTTAGGACAACTGCGGCGATGCACGGTCAGGCCCCGTCCGCGTGTGATAAACCCTACAATCGAATCACCGGGCACCGGGTTACAGCAGCGCGCGATGCGCGTGAGGAGGTCATCCACCCCGGAGACGGTCACGCCAGCGGTGGGTGGGGTGCTCGGCGTACCCACGACGTGGGGAGTCTCAACCTCAGGCACTTGCAGGCCGAACTTGCTGACCACCTGGTGGGGGCTGAGACCGCCATAGCCCACGACCGCGAACAGCGTCTCTACACTGGCAACGCGCAGCTCCGAGGCAGCGGCCGCCAAGGCCTCCGGCTCGATGCTGCTAAGTTCCGGCAGACCAAGCCGCTGCAACTCCTTCGCCACCAGCCCCCGGCCCCGGGCCGCGTTTTCCTCACGCTGCTGCCGCTTGAACCACTGTCTGATCTTCGAGCGCGCGTGGGTGGTGCCTACGACATTGAGCCAGTCACGACTGGGGCCGCGGTCGGGTCGCCCGGTCAGGATCTCGACGATGTCGCCATTCTGCAGCTGGTATTCCAAGGCCACCAGACGCGAATTGACCCTCGCGCCCGCGTAACGGTGTCCCAGATCGGTATGGATGCGGTAAGCGAAATCGAGCGGGATGGCGCCGGCCGGCATTTCTTTAATGTCGCCCCGTGGGGTGAAGACAAAGACCTGGTCTTGGAAGATATCCGTTTTGAGGGCTTCCACGAAGTCCTCGGCAGCCACCTCCCCCTGCCACGCCATCAACTGCCGGAACCACGCGAGCTTCACCTCGAGCTCTTCACTGCTCTGCTGCCGCCCCTCTTTGTAGCGCCAATGGGCAGCGATGCCGTACTCGGCGACTTGGTGCATCTCCTGAGT
Organism: Chloroflexota bacterium; assembly: GCA_965238265.1. Classification (GTDB taxonomy): domain Bacteria; phylum Chloroflexota; class UBA11872; order UBA12225; family JAJDUF01; genus JAJDUF01. The sequence continues at coordinate 2,424,160 of OZ250185.1, forward strand.
GCGGATCTGCACCTCTAGCGGCTGGCCCGCTGGGCCGATTACGGCCGTGTGGAGCGACCGATACATATTCGGCTTGGCGCGCGCGATGTAGTCATCGAATTCGCCCGGGATTGGGGTCCACAACCGATGCACGACGCCGAGGGCTGCGTAGCAATCTGCCTCTGAATCCACCAGCACCCGTACCGCGAGCAGGTCGTACACCTCCTCGAAGGGAACGTTCTTCCGTAGCATCTTGCGATGGATGGAGTACAGGTTCTTCGGCCGACCGCTAACCTTGGCCTCCATGTTCAACGTGGCCAGTTCTTCGCCCAGGACAGCAAGAGTGTGGTTGACGTAGCGCTCGCGCGTCTCGCGCCGCGTCGCCAGCAAGTGCTTCAGCTCCTGGTACCGCTCATAATCCAGGTAGTAAAATGCGCCGTCCTCCAGCCGCCACTTCAACTCCCAGATACCGAGTCGGTGGGCCAACGGTGCGTAGATTTCCAGGGTTTCTTGAGCGATGCGTTGCCGCCGCTCACCGGAGAATGGCTCCAGCGTGCGGATGTTGTGGAGGCGGTCGCACAGCTTGACCAGCACCACCCGGATGTCCTGCGCCATGGCCAGGAACATCTTGCGTAGGTTTTCGGCCTGCTCTTCCTCCAGCGTTTCCCAGGCGATCCTCGTGAGCTTGGTCACACCATCAACGAGGAGCGTAATCTCCTTGCCGAACCGGGCCTCGATCTCACCGAGCGTGATCGCCGTGTCTTCGGGGACATCATGCAGGAGACCGGCCGTGACGGTCGCGCAGTCTAGGCGCAGCCGCGCCAGCTCCAGGGCAACGGCGAGCGGGTGCTGGATAAACGGCTCACCCGACCGACGAAATTGGCCTTCGTGCGCGGCCTCGGCGAAGTCGAAGGCCCGGCGCACGACCGCGGAGTCGCCGTCAGGAAGATAGCCCCTCAGCTCAAAGAGCAGGTCGTCCAGCCGCAGCGCACCTTCATGCACTTGCGCCTTGGTGGCGTCCTCGGCCAACTCGTGCTCGACTGCTTCCTCAATGCGGATTGCCAACCAACTGCCTCCGCCCCCACACTCGCCAGCAGAACGCTACGGTGACCGGAACAATCACGGCACATCCCTGCCCAGCCGATTATATCAGGCGCTACAAGCGCCACAACTCCCGGCTTGCACCCCTTTGCAGCCCAGAACAGCGGTAAAGCCGGTCGGTCAACGTCATTACAGCCCTTCCTAGCACGCGCCGGTGGCCGGAAAGGGTGCTACAACGGACTCACTCATCACGTCACACCGGCACCGGAGTCCGGCTCGTCCGCGGCGGGCAGCACACGACGCCCGCGCCAGAGATAGAGCGCCGCCAGGGAGCGGTACGGCTGCCAACACGCGCCGCGCCGCCGCACCGCGCCCTCGTCCGGCATGGCCGGCAGGCGGTCGAGGCGCTGCACCGCCTTGCGAATCCCGAGGTCACCGGCCGGAAGGATATCCGGCCGGCCGAGCGAAAACAGCAAATACAGCTCCGCCGTCCAGCGACCGATGCCCTTGACGGTCATCAGCGCCGCGACGGCCTCGCTGTCGCCGAGACTCGTGAGTCGTTCCAGATCGAGCCGACCGTCGGCTACTCTCGTCGCAAGGTCGAGGATGTAGCTGGCTTTGGCACGAGAGAGGCCCGCTGCACGCAGCTCTGCCGGCGAGCTGGCGAGGAAGTGGCGCGGCTCGAAGCCGTAGTGGGCCGCCTCGTCGGTAGCCGCGGGCACCCTGAGACGGGCCGCGACCCGCGCGAGGATAGCGTCGGCCGCCTGAACGGAAATCTGCTGGCCAGCAATGGCCGCCACCAAGGCGCTAAACCCATGTCCCCAGTGTGAGATCGTGGCGAGCGGCCCGACGCCATCGAGCACGGCGCCCAGCGCCCGATCCACGCGCCGCAGATGCGCCACGCCGGCCCGGCGCACCCCCGGATCACGGAGATCCGGCGGCGGAGTGGTAGGCGTCTCCGGCTTTGACCTGTCGCGACGTTGTGTCTGCACGTCTAGTACGCCCTTGGCGGTCCATCGCCATAACGTTGACTCATTTAATCACCCTGCGTATACTCACAGTGATGAGCGGTATCCACCCCGGCCAAGTGGGTACCCGGCGGGATACAACGGGAGTAGCAGCGCCTGCTCTCGCGTAGACAGCTACTTCTACCTCAACGCTCGCGTACAGTCAATCGTGCATTGATCCTAGCACGCCGACTCCCTACGCTGGCTCCCGCCGCTTGCCTTCCGACGGATACCGGTACCCGGAAGCCAGGTCCTGAACTCGCATTCCAGGAGAGCGGCTCCCAGAAGGAGGAACACGGACAATGCCGTTTCCTGACCCCTTGCCTGAGCCTATCACGAAGCAGTGGTCGGCCCTCAAAGTGCCGGACGAAGCGGTGCTGCTATCGGCAACCTCGGATATCCGGGCGGACGGCACCTATGGCGAGCGCTGGCTGGTGGTGACGGATCAGCGCGTCGTCGTGCTGCCAGATCAGGATGCGGGGCGCAACGGCTTTCTGGCCGTGCCCATGAGCGATATCTCCTCTGCCACAACATCTCAGCATGTCGGCGGCGGTCTGTTGGAGGTGGAGCACGACGGCCTGGCCTTGCCGATCATGGAGTATTCCAACTCCCTGGCCCCCAAGTTCGCCGAGGTGGCCCGCGGCATTCAGCAGTTAGCCGAGGGGAAGCCGCTCTCGATTACCGACGAGCTACCCAAGGTGCGCTGCGATACCTGTGGTCGTCTCTTGCCAGAAAAGAACGGCCTCTGCCCGCGCTGCGTCAATAAGGGCGCGATGGTGGCGCGGCTCGCCAGCTATATGCGTCCCCATTGGCCGCTGGCAACCGCCCTCGCGGTGCTGTTCGTAGCCAAGACGGCCCTGAACCTCCTCCCACCACTCATCACTAAGATCATCATTGACAGCGTACTCCTGCCGCCTGCTCCTGCCGCGGAGACAGGCTCGCGGCAGGGCGATATCGGCTTCCTGGCGCTGTTGGTGCTCGCGATGGTCGCCGCTGGCCTGGCCAGCAGTGGTCTGCAAGCCGCCACCGGCTGGGTATCCGGCACGCTGGGTTCGCGCATTACGGCGGCTGTACGCAGCCAAGTCTATCGCCGGCTGGAGCGCCTGTCGCTCTCGTTTCATGGCAAGCGCGAGCAGGGCGCCTTAATGTCGGTGGTCATGAACGACACCATGAGCCTGAACTTCTTCATGATCGAGGGGGTGCCCTATCTCGTCACCAACACCCTCATGCTGACCGGAATCGTCGTTGTGCTGTTGTTCCTGAACTGGCAGCTCACGGTATTCATCCTGCTGCCCGCGCCGTTGGTAGCCCTCGGTGGCGGCGCCATCTGGCGGCGCTTTCGCGGCATGTATCGCCGCCTCTTCCTGAGCCGAGGCATACTCAACGCGCACCTCACCGAGTCGCTGGCCGGCATCCGGGTAGTCAAGGCCTTTGCCCAAGAGGAGGCCGAAATCGGCCGCTTCGAGCAGCACAATAACGATCTGACCGGCCGCACCATCACCGCCGCGCGCGCCTGGTCTACCTCGTTTGCCGGGCTGAATTTCCTCACCGGCGCCGGTGTGTACTTGCTGTGGTTTGCCGGCGGCGTCGCGGTGGTCGGCGGCGACCTTACCCTCGGTGAACTCACCTGGTTTCTCGGCTACCTATGGCTAGTCTACGGCCCCCTCCAGTGGGCGACCCAAATCTACAACTGGTTCTCGCAGGCCGCCGCCGGCGCCGAGCGTGTGTTCGAGATCATTGACCAGGAAACCGAGCCGTATCACGCCCCCGGCGCGCTGGTGCTGGCGCCTATCGAGGGAGCCGTCGAGTTCCGCGACGTGACCTTCGGCTACGACCCCAGCAAACCGGTCTTGAAAGACATCTCGGTCTCTATAGAGCCGGGAGAGATGATCGGCTTAGTCGGCAAGTCGGGCGTCGGGAAGACGACCTTCACCAACCTGATCTGCCGCTTCTACGACCCTGACCACGGCACGCTCCTCATTGACGGTCACGATGTCCTGAAACTCGACCTGGAAACGTTGCGTAACCAGATTGGGATTGTCCTACAGGATCAGTTCCTGTTCAACGGCACCATCGCTGACAATATCCGGTACGCGAAGCCCGAGGCCGGTCTGAACGAGATCATTGCGGCAGCACGCGCGGCCAACGCCCACGAGTTCATCGTGACCCGGCCCGATGGCTACGACACCCGCGTCGGCGAACGAGGTGGCAAGCTCTCCGGTGGCGAGAAACAGCGCATCGCGATTGCGCGCGCCATCATGCGCGATCCGCGCATTCTTATTCTCGATGAAGCAACCTCCAGCGTAGACACGGAGACGGAGCACCAAATTCAGGAAGCGCTGACCCGTCTCATCAAGGGCCGCACGACCTTTGCCATTGCTCACCGCCTCTCCACGTTACGTAATGCCGACCGCCTGATCGTCTTCGAGGACGGCAAGGTCGCGGAGATCGGTACCCACGACGAGTTGTTGGCGCAGCGCGGCATCTACTACAAGCTCGTACAGTTGCAGCAGGAGATTTCGCGTATCCAGGCGGTAGAGGGCTAGCCGGGGGCCGGTGCGCCTCACTCCCCCGGCCCCCTCTCCAGCGCCACCGGCGCCGGCTTGTGCCGCTGGACGGCAGCCTACAATCCCACTGGTCCCTACTGCTGAGAGCAGAGGTACGAGCGAAGCTCAAGAGGGGGAGTCCACCGCACATCCGGCAACCTCAATGGGCACACCGCGCCCAGCGTTTTTGACGGAGCAGAGGCACAAACCAGTTGCCGTTGCTCCCGCATCTCCTACAATAATGGCGACGCACTTACCCCACGCTACGGTCAGAAAGGAGCCAAGATGCTCAACAACCGGATCATCGAGCGCGCCGGCCAAGGCGAGAAGGCCCTCGGACTGGGCATGAGTCAGCCGTCCGGCGAGCTTGTGGAGCTTGCCGGACGCATGGGCCTCGATTTTGTCAGCTTCGACGGCCAGCACTCACCCTGTCCGCCCGACGTCATCGAAGATATGTGCCGGATCGCCAGCGGTTTCAACCTCACTGTTACGTCCCGCATCGCCGACGGCCAGGAAAGCACCATCCTCAGCTACCTCGACCGGGGCGTCCAAGGCCTCGTGATCCCGAACCTGCAAACTCGCGAGGAAGCCGAGGCCTGGGTCAAATACAGTTTCTACGCGCCCCAAGGTCTGCGCAGCGCCGCCAGTTTCCGCGTGAGCATGTTCCAAGCGCAGCAAAGCCGCCCGCAGCTCTACGCGGAGATCAATGCCGCTACACTCATCATCCCCCAGATCGAGAGCATCACCGCGGTAGAGAACCTGGACGATATTCTCGGCGTCGCGGGGATTCACTATTTCTCCGGCGGCCTCCAGGACATGGCCCAGTCGCTGGGACTGCCCGGCCAGCCTAACCATCCCCAAGTGCAGGAAGCATACGACCGCGCCACCGCGAAGATTCACGCCGCCGGCAAGCGCTGGCTCGATGAAGTCACCGAGAGCCTCAGCATCTTCATGCACACGCGGGACGGGATCGGCGACCTGCTCAGGAAACACGGGCGCGAGCCACAGATCAGCTACGGCTGAGGTCTACCGGATCAACGCCGCAAACCCACCCCGCCTAGCAGACTGCACACAATCATGCATACGGCTTGAAGCGGCAGGGGCGATGACACCCGGAGGGTACTGCTCTGTTACACCTGCCTGGAGCGAGCGAGTCCCGCTCTGCCGACACGTCACGTCACGAGCAACGGAACCGTATGAGTGAGGTGACCGGGAGAGGAATTGGCCAATGACCTATAGTGATGAAGCAATCAAGCGCCAGCTGCGACTGGGCGAGGACAGCAGTTGGGAGTTCAAAGCGATCGAGTTCGCTGGCAAGCGACCGAAAAGCCCCCGACGCGACGACTGGGCAGACGAAATCTCCGCCTTCGCCAATACGAACGGGGGCGTGTTGCTGTGCGGCGTCACCGACGATGGCGATGTCCCGGGCATGTCCCGCGAGCAGATGGACGAGCTGGAGCGCCTGCTATCCGAAATATGCTCGGACTCAATACGGCCTCCAATCAGAGTCACTATCTTTCGCAAGGAGCTCCCCGCAGGCAAGCCGTTCCTACTGGTCGAAGTACCGGAAGGCTATGGACTGCACGACAGTCCCGGCGGGAGCTTTCACCGCATCGGTAGCGCCAAACGGCGAATGAGCAGTGACGAGAGATTGCGTCTGGCACAGCGGCGTGGACCGGCGCGCTTTCTTTGGTTCGACAAACAGACCGTGGCCGAGACCGGGTTCGGGACCTTGGATCAGGACCTGTGGAAGCCGCTGCTCAGTATTGAAGGCGCGGCCGATCCCCAACTAGCGCTGGAGAAGATGGGGCTTTTGGCTGCCGACGAAAATGGCACAACGCGGGCCACCGTTGCGGGTGTGCTCTTGTGCAGCAAAGCTCCCGAGCAGTGGCTTCCGAACGCTTGCATTACCGCAACCTGCTACCGAGGCGCTGATCGGGCCTCCGGGCAGCTTGACGCGCAGACTATCGCCGGGCCGCTTAACCGCCAAGTCGCCGAGGCAGTCGCCTTTGCCGTGCGAAATATGCGCGTCGCGGCGTACAAGGCGCCGGCTCGGCAGGAACTACCTCAGTACAGCGAAGCGGCCTTGTTCGAGGCGCTCGTGAACGCCGTGGTCCACCGAGACTATTCGATTCATGGCAGCCGGATCCGCCTGTCGTTGTTCGAGGACAGAGCGGAGATACAGTCTCCCGGCGCGCTACCCAACAATCTAACAATCGACAGCATGGGCCATCGCCAATCGACACGCAACGAGGTTCTGGCCTCGGTACTCGGACGCATGCCGACTGGAGGGGTGAGCGGCGCGGGCGGAAGACTATTCATGATGGAGCGGCGCGGAGATGGCGTCCCCATCATTCGGCGCGAAACCCGAGCACTCAGCGGCCGGCTCCCGAATTTCGAGCTTGTCGGTGATGCGGAGCTTTGCGTCACGTTACCGGCCGCGTCCTTAGAGCCGAGTCCGGCCCGCGTCACCATCACCGTGCGCTGCGCCGGTCAACCAGTAGCCGGCGTGGACCTATTGACGCTGTTCCCGAACAAGACCTGGAAACGCGCACAGACGGACAAGCTGGGGCAGGCCGTCATCGGTCTGCATTCCGCGCAGCTACCAATGACGGTGTTCGCCGCCGCTGAAGGTCTCGCCGCCCACCGTGAGCGCGATTGGGTGCCCGTACAAAGACCCCTGGAGCTTGAGCTGCATGCCCAGCCCGAAGGCGGCTCGGTCATTTTTTCCGAGGCATCCGGCAACATTCCCGGCTTGACCGGGCGGCTGAATCCGAAACTGGATACGCACGATAGAACCTATCTTTACGCTTCCAACATCGCCATCAACGAAGGATGCCAGCAGCCGGTCCATTTCATCCTCGGAGAAGACTTGCGCCTCACTGACGCCAACGGGAGGGAAATGCTGGTGCGTATCGTGGACATCATCGGCCGGTCGGCGCTGGTGGAATATCAGCCCGTGCCCGGGAACGGCGCTCATGGAGCACCACATCGCCACCCACAACCGAGGGAGGTTTGAGCCATGGAAGCGGAAACTGCACGCCGTCAAGATGACATCCGCTACGAGCCTGATGAGCGGCCGGCGCCCCTCCTCTCCTTCGGCATCCAGGCCGCCATGATCACGCTTGCCGGGATCGTGTTGACGCCGGTCATTGTGATCCGGGCAGCAAACCAGGGCGAGACCTACTTGTCGTGGGCGGGCCGGCCCTGCTCGCCACCCTCATTGTCATTTCGTCCCTGTTTCAGTTCGCGTTGGCCGCCCGGCTCTCGCTCCTGCGGCGTATCATCACGCCGGTCGTATCCGGCACGGTCATCGCGCTGATCGCCGTCACCGTCATGCCTATCGTCTTCAACCTGTTGTCGGCTGTGCCCGCGGACACGCCGGCGGCTGCGGCCCCGGCCAGCGCCGCGGCCACCCTGCTCGTGGGCGCGGCGCTCGTGCTCCGCGCGTCGGGCGCCTGGCGACTGTGGGCACCGGTCATCGGCATTGGCGTGGGCTGCGCGGTCGCCGCGCCGTTCGGGCTGTTCGACATCGAACAGATCATCGAGGCACCCTGGGTAGGCATTCCCACGGGCGGCTGGGCGGGATTCGACCTGAGTTTTGGCCCCGAGTTTTGGGTGCTCTTGCCGGCGTTCATATTCGTGACCTTGGTTGGCGCCATCGAGACCATCGGCGACTCCGTCGCCATTCAACGGGTCTCGTGGCGCGAGTCGCGGGCAGCCGATTTTCGCGCGGTGCAGGGGGCGGTGAACGCCGACGGCGTGGGCAACCTCCTCTCCGGCATCGCCGGAACGGTGCCCAACACGACGTACTCATCGAGCATCCCCCTCGTGGAGCTTACCGGGATCGCCGCTCGCAGCGTCGGAGTGTGGATCGGGGTCGTCTTCATCGTGTTGGCCTTCCTGCCCAAGGCGACGGCGTTACTACTCGCCATTCCGAATCCGGTGATCGCAGCCTACGCAATCCTGCTGATCGGACTGCTTTTCGTGCAGGGCATGAAAATTGTGCTCCAGGACGGTATTGACTACCGCAGGGCCACGATAGTAGGGCTGGCGTTCTGGATCGGAGTGGGCTTCCAAAATCAGGCGATCTTCGCGGACCTCCTCGGCCGGACGTGGGGCAGCCTGCTCGGCAACGGCATGACCGCTGGCGGCCTCGCGGCCATCGTGCTGACCTTGTTCATGGAGTTGACCGGGCCGCGGCGCCGGCGCCTCAGAACCGAGCTGGACATCTCCGCCCTGCCCAAGATAGGCGAGTTTCTCCGCGCGTTTGCCGTCGGAATGGGCTGGGACGACACGGCGACGCGGCGGCTGCGCTTGGTGGGCGAAGAGACGCTCACGAGCCTGGTCAACCAAGACGATGACGACGCGGCCGATAGCGCCCGGCGCTTGCTCATCGTCGCACGCCGCGACGGCGGGGCGGCGGAGCTGGAGTTTGTGGCAACTTCCGACGAGGAGAACCTGGAAGACCGGCTGGCGCATCTGAGCGAACGACCGGAGACCCCGGACGCCCGCGAAATCTCGTTCCGTCTGTTACAGCACTACGCATCGTCCGTGCGCCACCAGAAGTATCACGACCTCGACATCGTGACGGTGCGTGTCGCGAACGCTCGTTAGCGCCGCTGGCCGACATGGCACAGCGCCATTACACCCGGCACCCTCCACAACACCCCAAAGGAGGACACTATGACAAGCCGGACGTATCGCCCCGGAGAGATCAGCGCCCGCGGCGAGGCCATCTACCGCGAAAAGATACGCCGCTTGGTGGAGCCACAGGAACACGGAAAGTTCGTAGTCATTGATATTGAGACCGGCGACTACGAGCTGGATGCAAACGACGCAACGGCTACGCGTCGGTTGCAGAAACGGCGGTCGGAAGCCGTCATCTATGGACTCCGCGTCGGTTATCGCGCTGCCTACAGCACCGGCGGCGGAAGCATGACGTTCAAGCCATGATTAGGGGAAAAGTAAACCGGCACCAACAGGCTGTGATTCCCATAGCCATTATGGGTAGCGATGATGGCCTCCAGTCCTTGGAGTTCGTTTTGGATACCGGATTCACCGGCTACCTGACACTGCCCCCGGATTCCATCCGTCTGCTGGGTCTGCCCTCGGCAGGTCATCGCATCTTCGAGTTGGCCAATGGGGAGCCATTCGAATTCAATACCTACCTTGCTACGGTATCCTGGCACGGGCGCTTGTGTGATGCGCTGGTGCTGCAATCGGATAGTGTCCCGCTGCTCGGAATGGACCTGCTCTGGGACAGTAGCGTAAGGCTGCAAGCATGGGCTGACGGCGAAGTCACCATTGAAGAGCGTTCATCAGCACCTCCCCCAGGGCAACGCCACCCCACTCACCGTTACTCACACCCCCCGTTTTCCATTGGGTGCCGGCTGCCGCTTGTCCTTTAACCAGATCGAACATGGCGCGCTGATTGCCGGCGCATTCCAGGTAGGAGACGAGAGTATGACCTGGCAGCTTCCGTATATCGTCGTAGGACAACTCCAGTGGATTCGTAATGGCGTCGCCTGCGACCGAGAGCCGCCAGCCGGCCACATCCACATCGAGACTGACGGAGTTATTGCGTACAAAGAAAAAGCGGCTGGGAGTGATTAGCCCTTCCATATTTTCCAGGCGAGCTTCCAGACTCTTGCCATCGTCGTGGACGATGAACGGCGTCGTGTCCTTGAACCAAGGTGCCGTTCCTCCCGCTTCGGAAGCCGCCGGCGTTGCGCGCCGCCCTCCCGGACCAATGCATGCCGCCAGCACAGCGGCCGCACCTCCGACAGAGAACAGTTGCAAGAAACGACGCTGATCCATGCCTTGCCGCCTTACAAACTGCCAGAGCTGCACCGCTGCCGCTGCGTCCTTTTCCGGCCCGATACGCTCGTGGTCTACGGGCATGTTCTCCACGCTCGACAGGGCACTCACTCATAAGCACCGCGCCTCTGAAAAATACCAAGATCATCTTGCATTCGTCACCTAAAGGTCGTGTGGTATCCTTATATGCGTACTAAAAGGAGCACCGTCCGATGCTCGCCAAATTGACCTCCAAAAACCAGCTCACCCTCCCCCAGACAGTGGCTTCCGCGTTCCAAGGCACGGAGTATTTCGATGTCACCAACGAAAACGGCCGCATCGTGCTGACACCCGTGCGCCTCACGCGAGCCGCTGCCGTGCGGAGCAAACTGGCTGATCTGGGCTTGTCCGAGGCCGACGTGGCGGAAGCCGTGGCCTGGGCACGCCAAAGCTAAATGCCCCCACTGCGCCTGGTGCTCGATACCAACGTACTGGTATCGGCGTTGCTATTCCCGGCGGGATCGTTGTCCTGGCTGCGCGAACTATGGCAGTCGAAGGTCATTTTGCCGCTGGCGAGCCATGCTACGACAGCGGAGTTGACCCGGGTGCTCTCCTACCCGAAGTTCCGCCTGACCGACGGCGAGCGGGAGGACCTACTAGCCGATTACCTGCCCTGGTGCGAGACGATCACCGTGTCGGAGCCGCCAGACGTCCCAGAGTGCCGCGACCCCTTCGACCGCCCTTTCCTCGAGTTAGCACTAGCGGGCCAAGCCGATGCCTTGGTGACAGGCGATGGCGACCTACTCGCTTTAGCACCGATGTTTTCCGTGCCGATCCTCACCCCCAAGGCGCTGAAAGATCGTTTGCCCGCGGGAGGCGGCCCGCTGCGCCCTACGAATCACCCGGATCACCCGCGCTGAGACGCCGCCACGCACGCTGCCCAATTGCTGCCACGTGGCGCATGTCCTCGGCTCCCAGGAGCCACAACGCGCCGGCATACACGCCCAACCCCACTCCTCCGGCACCGAGCAGCATCAGCCCCCACAGGGGGGCCGGGAGCCACGCGGTCGGTGTCAATACGGCGCGGTCGAGCGCGAGCAGCGTGCCGGCCATCGCCGCTGCGGCCACACCGATGCGTACCCCCGCCCGGCTCAACCCCGAATCGCGCAGCGCGTGCCAGAGCCGCCCAGGCTCATGGGGGCTACGGTGGCGCGACGCCGGAGACACACCACCCACCACACGCCAGAGCAGCACTGCCAGGATGACGCCGTGCGCCGAGTTCTGGACCGTGTTGGCGAACACAAGCGCCGGCATGCCCCAGTCATCCACCAGCGACAGGGCCACCGCAACATAGAGTCCGGCCGTGACGACGCCGACCAGGACGGGCGTCCGGGTGTTCTGCAGCGCGTAGAAGGCCGCAATCAAGACCTGATCTATGGCCACGAACGGCAGCTGCGGGGCATAGAACAGCAGCGCCAGCACCGTGAGATCCGTGCTGGCGGCGGTGAACGCACCGCGCTCGAACACGAGCCGCACCACTGGTTGGTGCAGGACGAGGATCGCCACCGTCAAGGGCGCGATGCACAGCAGTGCCAGCCGCAGCGTGAGGGCTAAGGTCGCCCGATACTCAGCGAGGTCCGGCGCCTGCTCCGACGCCCTCGCTTGCATCCCCTCCGACTGCTGAGGATCGTGCAAACGAGCGTCGTCACCGCCCGGCTTGCCAGCCCGCCGCCACGCGACCAGCGCCGCCGCCTGCTTGGACAAGACGGGCAACGTGGCAAATGACAAGGCGGTCGCCACGAGGCCCAGTGGGAACTGCACCAGCGTCGTCGCATAACGCATGGCCGCAATGCTGCCGGCGCCCGTCTGGGAAGCAAGCCGCGTATCAAGGGATGTTATACCTACCGAGACAACTAACCCCCCGGCGACCGGCGCGTAGAGCCGCAGGATACGCCGCAGCGCCGGATGCCGGAAGTTGACCAGGGCACTCCATCGAACGCCGCGCAGCGCCGGGAGCTGGGCAGCGCACTGGAGCGCCGCGCCAGCCAGCAAGCCGAGTACCAGGCCACCGAGGCCAAAGAACGGCGTGAGCAGCAGTGCGCCGGCAATGATGCCGACGTTGTAGAGGGCGGTGGCAAAGGAGGGGCGCACGAAGCGCCCGCGCGCATAGTGCGCCGCCATCAGTACGCTGGCGATCCCGAGAATGGCGACGGACGGCAGCGCCAGTCGGACGAGGCGCATACCCAAATCCTGCGTCTCCGGCGCGAAGCCTTCACCCATGAAGGCAATGAGCTGCGGTGCAGCGACGATAAGCAGCGCCACCGCCGGGATCAGCACCAGGAGCGCCGCGCCAACCGTCACCCCCAGCGCACTTGCCAGCTGGCCGCGGCGCTCATCCGGCCGTTTCTCCCCACCCTCTATCCCTCTCTCGGGGGGAGAGGGACTGGGCGTGTCCTCGCGGGCGTATTCGCTGAAGACCGGGACCAGCGCGGCCGTCATCGCGCCACCGATCAGCAGGTCGTAGACCATCGTCGGGACCCGGCTGACCACCCCGAAGATGGAGGCTTGGGCCGTGACGCCGAACAGGGCAGCGATGGTCTGATCGCGGACCAGGCCGAGGATCCGACTGGCCAGGTTGCCCACCATGACCAGGCTCGCCGCCGCAGCCAACTGCCGGGGCACCTGACTACTAGCCACTGGACACTATCCACATCATGCTCGGTTGACGCGCCCGGTGACCAGCCAGAGCCGCACCACAGATTTCCAGCGGATTGTGCCGACCTGGCATCGTCAGCGGCTCAACCCTCGCCGCGCCAAGGCTGCCAACTGGGCGATGAGCGCCGAGGTCGAGGCGCCCGGCACGCTCGGTATCAAGCGCACCACACCGCCGCCCTGGCGTACCGCGGCAGCTTCCGGTAACCGGCCTTCATCTACACCACCCGGGCCGGAGCCAGCGTAGTCGGCGCCCTTGACGTAGACATCCGGGCGCAACGCCTCAACCAGCCGCACCGCCGTCGGCTCGTCGAAAATCGTGACCGCATCTACCATCCTGAGCGCAGCGAGCAAGGCCGCCCGCTCCTGCTCCGGCACCAATGGTCGGCCCGGCCCTTTGAGTTGCGCCACCGAACGATCCGAGTTCACCCCCACCAGCAGACAGTCGCCAAGGGATCGGCCGACGACAAACGAATACACGTGGCCGACGTGCAGGAGGTCGAAGCAGCCATTGGTAAGCACCACCCGCCGACCCTGCCGCGCCGACCCTGCCCGCCACGTACACGCCTCGTCCAGCGTCAGTACCTGCCCCGTCATTCCACCTTCCCTCTCCGTCATTCCCGCGCACGCGGGAATCCAGGCCAGCGGTACGCGGCCGGGGTCACGTACCCACCAGGTGTGCCCAATCCCCTGAGAGCTTAGGTGGCACCGGCCCAGCGATCAACAATAGCGAGCAGCTCGGCGGCAGACACCGTTGCCGTGCCCACCTTGGCGACAACGGCCCCGGCAGCGAGGTTCGCTAGGACAGCGGCCTCGCGGTAGCTCCCTCCGGCCGCGAGGGACAAGGTAAACACGGCCGCTACGGTGTCGCCGGCGCCGGTAGGGTCAGCGACACCTGACCGCTGGGTCTGCACCTCATTGGACTCCATAGGATCGTGCAGACCCAGCGTGTCACCGCCTCCGGCCACCGGCATCGCCGGGAGATGCAGCGGCGCGTCATCGTGCGTATACAGCGACATGCCTTCCCGACCGCGCGTCATGAGTACCGCTTCCGCCTCGCTGCCCGCGAGTAGATCGGCGCCAGCGCGATCAAGCTCGGCCGGCGACGTGATGCTGCGGCCGAGCGTTGCCTCCGCTTCCGGCTGATTGGGCGTCAGCGCTGTCACGCCCTTGAACCGCAACAGGTCACCGTGCGCGTCCGCCACCACGATAGCGCCGGCTTCGCGCGCGAGCGCGATACCCTCGGCAAGCGCCGCCCGGTGCATCACGCCATTCTCATAATCCGACATTACCACGGCGCCCCGCTTGGGCCGCACAATCGTATCCCCTGCAAGGTGATGCGGCCCAAGCGGCGCGGCCGACACCGCCCGCAGCCCCTCGCGTAGCCGACTCAACAGCGTCGCCAACACCGCTCCGTCCACCGGCTGGCGGATCACGCGGTCAACGCGCAGCAAGAGCTGCTGGACCTGCTGCTGAACGCCGCCGGCCCAGATGCGGGTCTTCGTTGTCGTCGGACGCGCCGCATCCACCACCAAGCCGGACACGTCAATACCCGCCGCGCACAGACGCTCCCTGAGCAGCACACCGATCGCGTCGTCTCCGAGCACCCCGCAGACGCCGACGGCCGCCCCGAGCGCCGCGGCATTGGCCGCCACGTTGGTCGCCCCACCGGGCAGGATCGTCCGCTCGACCTCCTCCAACACCAGCACTGGCGCCTCGCGGGCCACGGTCGCCGGCCGCCCGACCAACTGCTCATCGGCCACAATGTCACCGAGCACCAGCAACCGCTGGCCCCGCATGCCCTCCACAAGCTGCCGCAGACGTTCCCCCGGAATATCGGTCATCTTGCCACGCCTGGCTCACCTTAGCAGTGGCGAGTGGCGAGTGGCTAGTCCTCACCCCCTGGGAAAGGGCCGGGGTGAGGGAGGGGCCAAGACGACCCGATTAAGGTGGTAACCTTCATCAGGAAGGGGATTAGGGAGACGGCAAGATGCGGAACGAATTCATCGCCATCATCGAGCGAGACGGTGCATAGTACATAGCGTACTGTCCTGAGATTCCCGGCGCCAACGGTCAAGGCATGACCAAGGCCGAGGCGCAGGACAGTCTTGCGGAGGCGATTGCGCTGATCCTCGCAGACCGCCGGGAGGACGGGCTACGCAGCATGCCGCCGGAGGCGCTCCGCGAGACGGTCGTAGTCGCGCGAAGCAGAGTACCTTACTGCGCCACCTTCGTCGCCATGGCTGCTCTCTCAAGCGCGAAGGACGCGCTCATACACTGTGGTGGAACCCGACGACCGGCGCGGTGGAGACTCCTCTATCCTGTCCATCCTGTGTATCCATGTAGATACCTGACCTACCACTCACCACTCGCCACTAGCAGCGCAGCAACCGCTGCCCGATCCGGGAGGGCGACCTGTGCGCCCATAGCGGTGGTCGCCAGCGCCCCCACTGCACACGCAAACCGGACCGCTGCTGCAAGCGCCTGCCCCTCCGCCAAGGCCACCGCTAACCCGCCGACAAAGCCGTCACCGGCGCCCGTCGTATCAATCGTGTCCACGCTCCACGCCGGCACGTGCCTCGCTCCGTCAGCCGTCACGACGTAGGCGCCCTGGGAACCCAACGTGAGGATGACCCGCGCATAGCCCAGACGCTGCAACCCCTCGGCCCAAGCAACGGGCGACTCGGCGGTCAGCCCGGCGGCCTGGCCGATCAGCGCCGCCTCACCCTCATTGACGACGAGCGTATCCACAACCGCGCTCCACGCTGCCGACAACGGCACTCCCGGCGCGGCGTTCAAGATGGTCGGGATGCCGCGGTCACGCGCCAGACGGAAGGCGGCCAGCGTGGCCTTGGCGGGCACCTCGCACTGACCGACAACGACAGCGGCGCCAGCAAACAGCGCCTCATGCGACACCACATCGTCCGCCATCAGCGCCATGTTGGCGCCCGGCGCAACGGCAATCGCGTTCTCTCCTGCCGAATCTACAAAGATCAGGGCGACGCCCGATGGCTCGCGGGGATCACGCCCCAGACCGGCCGGGTCAATGCCATACCGCCGGAGGTTATCGCGCGCAGCCTCGCCGAACGGATCGGCGCCCACTTTCCCGATGAACCGCACCGTCGCACCGAGCCGGGCGGCAGCGACCGCTTGATTGGCTCCTTTGCCACCAGGGGTGGTGAGGAACGACCCTCCACCGACCGTCTCACCGGGGCGCGGCAGGTGCGGCGTCTGCACGACCATATCGGTGTTCACACCGCCCACCACCACCACGACCGGGGCCATCCTACTCACCTCGTCCATCCCAGCGTCGAAGGTTGCTCAAGCAAGCAGCAGCGATCAGCCATCAGCACCCGGAGGCATGGGGCGGGGCTGCACTGCTGGCTACGGGTCGAAGTATATTGTCCGCCAGGAAAGCTTGCTGTATGATGGCTGAAAACAGAGCGGCATCGGCCGCGAGGCACGCCCTGATCGAGCCACCCGATGATACGCGGACTGGCCTTAGGAGGCGTGCCGAATACCTAAGCGCCAATGGCATCGCTCATTCGTGCCCCAACACATCAACCCTTCTTCGTCCCTCACCGCTTCTTGTTGCTGCTGCTGATCGTCCTTGCCGCCCTGCTGCTGCGGCTCTGGGCACTTGATCGCGTGCCACCGGCTCTCTGGCAAGACGAGGTGGCACATGGCTACAACGCCTACTCCCTACTCCACACCGGCCGCGACGAATATGGGGTTTTGTGGCCCCTCACCTTTCGTTCCTACGGCGACTACAAGCGGCCACTCTACATCTACGCCACCATCCCGTCAGTCGCACTCTTTGGGCTGACCCCAGTCGGGGTGCGCTTACCAGCGACGCTGGCCGGCACCATCTCCGTCGCGTTGATGTACGCCGTCACGGCGCAACTGCTGCGGAACTGGCGGCTGGGATTGTGTGCTGCAGCGTTCCTCGCCGTGTCGCCGTGGCACCTACAATTCAGCCGCGGCGCTTGGGAGGTGAGCGTTCTCCTGCTCGCTGTGCTGGTGATGGCGGCGGCGTTGCTGACTGCGTTTCACAAACCACCGGGGCAAGGCGGATACCTCTATTGCGCGGCAAGCCTGGCCTTTCTGACTGGAATCTATACCTATGCTGCCGGGGCGGTCTTCTTACCACTCCTCCTCATCGTGTTGCTTCGCGCGTATTGGGGCCGGATAACACGGGCGTCACGCCGCTGGCTTATTGCCGCCGGGATCATCCTCACGGTAGGCCTCATCCCCTTTGCTTCACAAGTCGTCGAAGGTGACGCCCGCGTGCGGTATGGGCAGGTGTCGGTCTTCAATAGCCCGCAGGTGCATGGACTCTCCGAGTGGCGGACACAGCGGGAGGGGCCGGGACTGCTCCACCATCCTCGGATTCTGGCGTTACGGCAGGCGGCCGATGCATATCTTTCCCATTTCAACCCCACTTTCCTGTTCACTCGCGGCGATGCCAATGGGCGCCATCGTGGGGGCGACCACGCGCAGCTCTACCTCTGGGACCTGCCCTTGCTGCTCGTGGGACTGGTGCTCGTGGGCCGGCGGTGGCGCCGACCGGCGATGCAGGCGATTGGCGGCTGGCTGCTGATCGGCCCGCTGCCGGCCACCTTCGCGACTGACGCCCCCCATGCGCTCCGCACCCTCGTAATGCTCCCCGCATGGTATCTCGTCGCGGTGGTTGGTCTCTTGCCGCTATGGCGGTGGCTCCGGCGGCATGGCTACGGCTGGAACTGGCTCTTGCTCCTCGCGTTCAGCGTGACCTTTTATCTCTACACGTATCACCACCACTACCCAGTCGAGTACGATAGCTCGTTTCAGAGCGGTTGGCTGGAGACGTTCGCCGCGGCGCAAGCCGCCGTGGATGCAGGACCCTACCGACAGGTGGTTATCCCCGCTGATCTTCCCCTCCCTGGCGCCGGCTATGCCCATGCCCTGTTTGCCACCGCCTATGATCCCCACCGGTATCTCGCCCAGGGAGGCAGTAATCAAGACGCCAGGCACCGGGTCTTCGCGCCGTTCGTGGTTCGGGAAGTAAACTGGGAGCACGAACCGAGAGACCCCGAGGTGCTCTACGTGCATCCGCCTGGAGAACGACTGCCTCCCGGCACACGGGTAGTCGAGGAGATCACGAGTGTCAGCGGGCGGGATGTCTTCCGGCTGATTGATTTTTCGTCAGGCCTGGTTGGCGCCGCGACAGCACCGCGTTCTGCCGGCAGCCTCCCCAATGCAGCAAGAGGGTGATTCCACAGAAGGTTGCATGAAAACATATGACAACTGCGAGCATCTCACCTAGACTCGCGCTGAACCCAACTGTTGGGTTCAGCGCCAATACGGCGTTGCTGACGGGAAAGGCCAGCACAATGGCCCAAAAGCCCAGTGGTACGCGCCGCTTGCTCATTGCTCACTCCCTAATCGGGCCCATCAAGACGGCCGACAGGCTCTCCCTCTCCTGACCCGATGGGACATCCCTAGCGTGTCAGGAGAACACCGGCCTAGGGGCTGGCCGCGGCTGGCTCGTCCTGCGGTCGCGGCGCGCTTCGCTGCCCCGGTCTTGACGATGGAAGCCACCACAGCATGATCAGCAACGTGGCCCAGAGCACCAGATTGATCCCGGCGATCCGGTCCGGGGTCAGAATCTGCAGCACACTGCTGACGCACTCCCCGCAGGGTAGGCCCACCAAGCCACCGACGTGCAGCAGGTTGGCCGTGAACATGAGACTCCATCCCACAAACCACACGAGCAAGCGGCGATGATACATCACCGCTATCACCATGAGGGGAAAGAAGGGCAGCAAGTGACGCTCGTGGATTTGAGTAGGCAGCATGAAGAAGCTCGCATAGATAGCGGCGGCTGCGGCTGCCCAGTGCCGCGGACCGCGCCGCCACAGCCAGACGAGCACGAGCGTATAGGCAGCGGCAAACGCTGCCAAGCCGACAGCCCGTCGTGGCACGTTGCCCCATACCGGATGTAGGTCGGATTGCCGGCGCTCCTCCGGATCCAGGACCAGCCACCAGATATTGTAGGCGTTATTTGTAGGGCCGGCGCTACTACCGAAGGAACCAAGCTGCTGCAGCCCGCCGGCTTGCCCACTGCTGCGGAAGAGATGTGCCCCTTGGCCCGCTAGGAGGAACGGCAGGACAGCCAGCACGAGCACGGAAGCTAGCACTTCACTGCTATGGAGCATGCGGCGCAGGCCAGCGCGTTGCCATTGAAACACGGCAAACACTGGCAATAGGATGAACGCCTGTACTTTTACCAGCCCGCCCAGCGCGTAGAACACCGCACTGCGCCGAACCTGTCCGCAGCAAGCGGCCATAAAGGCAGCGATCTGGCCTAGGCTGAACAGCGAGTCGATTTGGCCCCACCAGGCGGACACATAGATCATGGCCGGGTGCAGCAGGATAGCCGCGGCTGCGGCCACTCCCCAGCGTGGGCCGGCGGTCTGCCTAGCCCAGCGGTACACCAGTACTCCGATGAGTAGATCGGCAATGCAAGCTGCCGCCTTCACGAGCGCCGTGTACGCGACGGAGTCCAGAGCGGCGGCGAGCCCTGCCTCCTGAAGTCCAAAGGAAGGGTTAATGAGGCGGGCAAGCTGTGCTTCGCACCACCGCAGTAGCATCGCAAGCGGCGGGTAGTTCACATCTGACAGTTCATACACCTGGAGGAGACCATGTTCGGCGGCGAACAACCCCCAGTGCTTGGAGTCCGCAATGTCTGCGGCAAAGCCCGGAAACTCGAGCAATAGCATGCGGACGACAGCAGCGAGAGCTACTGAGGCACCGAAGAGGCAGTCGTAGCGGTCCGTGCGGCGGCGGCCGGAGCGGGTCGCTGAACGAGCGTGCAGGAGCTTCACAGCGGGCCGCAGTATAGCCGCTCGCTGGACCGGGCGCGCTCCTGTACACTTGGGCGATACTCAGCCGCTCCGCAGGAGGGGCGCTGCGGAAAGACTCCAGATACGCTGTCGCAGCCATGTAGCCGCGTGTTACGACGCACAATCCGTCTGAGACTCCCCGCACCGCGAAGCCGGATGACGGCTCGCTATCGGCGCCCATTGCTAGCAGCCGTGCTGACGCTCGTCAGCATGCAATGCGCCGGTCAGCCCCTTGCGCTCATAGAATCGTTGCAACCACTCGCCGACGGTAGACTCGTTGCCCTCGCGCTCTGCTATGCAGTGTGGTGGTCCCTGCTGCTGTGGACGCAACTCGCCATTGACCGCTGGGGTGGCAACGATGGGATCGCTCCATCTCACCCCTAACGCAACCGGCACTGCCCGCAGCGCCTGGATGCCACCGCTTCCGGCCCAGAGTCTCATGCCTCTCTCCAGGAAAGGAGTATCTACGAGCCTCTTCTATGCTGGCTGTCCTCAAGGTGGGACTATTCTGGCCGGCTCTCCTGCCAGGATAGGCGCACGCGGCCGGTCATCGGCCGCTGTCAGGCGAGGGAGCCGGGCGGTGCGGCCATGACCTGCGCCACGTGTACCTGCAAACGCTCACGGAACACCGCCGGATCGAAGCGATCCGCTTGCCGACGGCACACCGCCGGATCGAACTGCGCCGGATCAAACGCGGTCATTACCTCGGCCAGCGCCGGCGCCGTAGGCGCCGTGAAGAACGAGCCGGTAACGCCGGGCACGACCGTCTCCAAAGCGCCGCCCGCGCCATAGGCAATCACGGGCTTGCCCGCAGCGTTGGCCTCCAGCGGGGTCAGGCCAAAGTCCTCCTCCCCTGGAAAGAGCAGGGCACGGCAGCCGGCCAGCAGCTCGGCGACAGCCACCTCGGACTGATACCCCAGAAACCGCACGGTCGGACCGGCGAGGCGGCGGAGACGCGGCTCTTCTCCACCAGCGCCGACGATCACCAAATCCTCCTGCAGCGCGTTGGCGGCGGCAATCGCCAGATCCACCCGCTTGTAGGCCTCAAAGCGCGACACCACGAGCCAGTAGCGCCCCGGCGCCGGCGCTCGCTGGCGAAAGCGGTCGGTCTGCACCGGGGGATAGATCACCGCTGCCGGGCGCCGGTACACACGCGCGATCCGCCGGGCAACGTTCCGTGAAATCGCAACAAAGGAATCTACGCGGCCGGCAGCCGCCCGGTCCCAGCGACGGAGCGCCGCGCGTAAGGGCCACTCGCCCAGCCGCAGCGCGAGCGGCAGGTGGTCGCGAGCAATACCCGACTCATAGCCCCACAGAAACCGCGGTGGCGTGTAGCAATAGCACACATGCCGCGCGCCCGGTGGCGCCGTGACGGCCTTGGCGCCGAAGCTGGCCGACGAGAGCACGAGATCATAGCCGCGCAAGCGCAAGGCGCCGAATACCAGCGGTTGCCAGAGGGCGTAGAGCCGCTGCCAGCGGCGCCGGCCGGGCAGGCGGTCCACCCAGGTTGGACGGATATCCATGTCGCCAAAGGCGGCCGGCAGCCGGTCCTGCACGTAGAAAAGGGTGAACACCGGCGCCTGCGGCCAGATGGCGTGCATCTCCGCCAGCGCCCGCTCGGCGCCGCCGTAGACATAGAGGTAGTCATGGACCAGCGCTACACGCATCGCACACCGATTATAGTGGCCAGCGGTCAGAAGCCATCGGCTACAGCCGTCGCGCCCATTGGAAGGGGTACGGGCTGCTACACTAGCTCTGGATCAGGAGATCACGGGGCCATACAGGGTAAGATTCATTGCGTGTCCTGGTAGAGCGGGCAGATGAGTGCAATGGCCAGGGTTCAGTTGGTGATGTCCGACGAAGAGCGCGACCGTTTCTTGCAGCAGGCGCAGAGCGAGGGCGTGACGTTGAGCGCATGGTTGAGGGCCGCTGCCCACGAGCGGCTCGAAGAACGGCAGCCGGTAGCCCCCTTCGAATCACCGGCGGAACTCGAAAGGTTCTTCCGGACCTGCGACGCTTTGGAAGGTCCCGAGATAGAACCGGAATGGAACGAACACCTCGCCGTAATCAACGAATCACGGGGAGGCGGCGCATCCAACAAGTGACCTTCGTTGACACCAATGTCATCATGTACGCGGTAGGACGGCCGCACCCACTTCAAGGCCGTGCCCGGGAGTTCTTCGTCGAGGCCAACCGTAACCGCACGCCTCTATGTACGTCGGCCGAAGTTCTGCAGGAGTTGATCCACGCATATCTCCCAGTCGGAAGGCTGGAGACACTTGATGCGGCGATGTCACTCGCTGTCAGGTCACGTGTGGAAGTCTGGCCGCTGGAAGTCAGGGATGTCACACTGGCTCGGCAACTCCATGAACAGTATCCCTTCCTAGTCGCCCGGGACCTCTGCCATCTCGCGAGTTGTCGCAGGCGCGGGGTAAGTGAGATTATGACCTTCGATCAAGCCCTCCGCTCCGTCGTGGATGCTGCTCGACCCGGAAGCGCACGATGACCGCCAACCTCAAACCCTACCCCACCTACAAGCCCTCCGGCGTCGACCGGCCCGGCGATGTGCCGGCGCATTGGGAGGTGCGGCGGCTGGGTGATGAAGGACCGCGAGGCTATTGAGCACCTGCGGGAGCTACGCGCCGCGCTCATTGCCGCTGCGGTGACGGGCCGGATTGGTGTACGGGAGGAGGTCAAGTGATGCGGATGGGCCGGAGATTCACGTTCTTGCCAGGTCACTGCCGCATCGTTGGGGGCGCCGGCTCGTAGCGCGGGCTAATCAGCCCAGGTTCGAATGAGGCCGGCTGAAATAGCCGATTGGAGGTAGGGAATGATGCGCCAAGTGCAAGAGACGGAGGCCCCGGCCCGCTTGTCCGAGTTGCTGCGGACAGTCGAGCGCGGCGAGACCATTGTGATCACGCGCCACGGCAAGGCGGTTGCCCAGTTGGCTCCGGCCGAGGACCAGGAGCGCGCCCCGCGCGAGGCGGCGGCCCACCGGTCTCCGACCGAGGATCAAGAGCGTACCCGGCGGAAAGCAGCCATGGCGCGTTTCCTCGCACGCCGTCGCCGGTGGCGGCGCATCGACATGTCCACCGCGGAGATTCTCGCCGCGCGCCATGAAGGCCATCGGTTTTGAGTGCCTTCGTGCTCGATGCATCGGTAGCCGCGGCCTGGCTCTTCGATGACGAAACGGCCCCGCGAGCGGATGCCGCTCTGACACGTCTCGAAGCCAGTGGAGCACTTGTTCCACAACACTGGCAGTTGGAGGTGCGTAACGCCCTGCTTATGGCAGAGCGGCGGGGCCGTATTACTGTGGACGAGGTGAATGAGCGCCTGCTCAACTTGCGGGAGTTGCTCGTAAGCACGGACACAGCCCCCGATCTGGAGGCCGCGTTCGCTTTGGCTAGAGCACACGGTCTGACCTTCTATGACGCCCTCTATCTGGAGTTGGCGCAAAGACACCAAGCGGCGCTCGCTACGCTGGATACCGCCCTCGGCCGGGCCGCCGTCGCCGCCGGAATCGCGCTGCTCTGACGAGAGAACTACGCGCCGCGCCTACTGCCGCTACGGCCAACGGAGGGACTACGCGCTGCTACACTAGCTCTGGAGTGGAAGGCCGACGGTCTGTTGGGCGAGAGGGTTGGTGCCACCATGGCACGAGCAGATTTAATTCTGAGCTTGGTACAGGCTGGCACACGGGGTAACCAGGCCCAGTTCCAGAAAACCGTTGAAGCGCTCGCTGCCGATGAGCGTGCAAAGAAACACACAATCTTGGCTGATCGACTCCTTGCACAGCTTCAGACAAGCGATAACGGACGCGCTCGTTCACATGTCCCATCGACCACACGCCCACTTACAGGTCCGCTCATGACCGAGGTGGCCCCGATACGTCGTCTCGAAGATATGATCTTGCCTGCTGAGGCTGAAGCAGTCATTCGCGAGTTGGTAGAAGAACAGCACCGGGCCGACCTACTTCGGTCGTATAACCTCGAGCCGCGCCATCGAGTGCTGCTGGCCGGACCACCTGGAAACGGCAAGACCTCGCTTGCAGAGGCAATTGCCGATGCCCTGAGCGTGCCGCTCATAGCGGTACGCTACGAAGCGGTTATTGGCAGCTATCTGGGAGAGACAGCACAACGCATCAATCAGGTTTTCGAGCACGCTAGATCGCGACACTGCGTGCTGTTCTTCGACGAGTTCGACTCGGTGGCAAAGGAACGGGGCGACCTCCACGAGACAGGAGAAATCAAGCGTGTCGTGAGTTCGCTGCTGCTACAAGTTGATGCCCTGCCCAGCTATGTGGTCGTCGTGACGGCAAGTAACCATCCTGAATTGCTCGACCGCGCGGTGTGGCGCCGCTTCCAGATCCGCATTGAACTGCCAATGCCGAAACAGGGACAGATCGAGGAATGGTTCAAGCGGTTCGAGAAGCAGACGGAGCATACATTGGGTCTTTCCCCTCGCAGTCTGGCGCAGAGACTGCGGGGAGTGAGCTTCGCGGAAGTCGAGGACTTTGGAACCGACGTGCTGCGGAGGATCGTGTTAGACCAACCGAACGTGGACGTCAAGAGCATTGTTGAGCAGCGCCTACGCCACTGGAAGAAACGGTTCACTCTCAAGCATCCTGAAGTTACTGAAGAAAATATGTAATCATGGCTGAGTATCCACTGCTCGTCTTTCCGCAGCTAGTATCTGCCGAATGTGCTAGGCGTCCCGGTGGTTTCGGTGGAATCCGTCGGCCCACTGCACGACGGCAAGCCGAGCGCCTGACTCCCCAGTTCGAACGGCTTCAAGATGCTCTGGAGCAGAAGCGACTTGCTCTGCAAGACAACCCCCTGGGCATCCAACCGGAACAGGTCCTGGTGATTGAGACTATCGGCTCGATAGACGATTTCGTCAATGCCGTGAAAAGAATTGATGGCTTGGAATGGCTAGGAGAGTTCGAGCTTGACAACATCGAGCCCGACTTTGGCTTCGAAGACGAAAGTAATCCGCAGAAACGGCTAAAGGGCCAACTCTTCCTCGTTATGACAAACCAACGCGCTCAAGAAGAGATATTGAGTCTTTTTAAACGATGGGGAAAAGACCGAGACTCAAGATTCCCCAATGGTCTTTCACCGTTGAAACATGTCTTTGAGTATCTTCATATCATAAGACCTTGGGATGCAGGGGATCGAATTGGAGAGACCCGTATCCTAGATGATTGGGAATTCCGCCTACAGCATGGCCAGGACGTGGCCCCTTTCGAAGTCGAACTCTGGTACCGGGAAAGTGATGAGCGGCGACAACAGGCCGAATTCCAGCTTCGCGGCATTATCGAATCCTTGGGCGGCCATGTCGTCCAGCAATATGCTATCAGTGAAATTGCCTATCACGCCATCTTGGCAAGGATGCCTATTGTCCATGTGCAAGAGATTGTTGAGCGCCCGGAAGTACGCCAGAACGTCAAGCTGCTCCAGTGCGAGGATATCATGTACCTCCGCCCGGTCGGGCAGTGTGCGATGCGCGTGTCGGAGGACATGACGGAGACGGATACTCTGGAAGAGGAAAGGCAGCCGGAGCTTCCACAAGGCGACCCTCTCGTCGCCCTGCTCGATGGCTTGCCCCTGACGGGACACCGGCTACTCGACGGGCGGCTGATCATTGACGACCCGGATGGATATGAAAGTGCGTACCAAGCGCAAGAGCGTGTTCATGGCACCGGCATGGCATCGCTCATCTGTCACGGGGACCTGAACGAAACTGGCAGGCCTACCGGAAGGCCCTTATACGTCCGGCCAATCATGCAACCTCGCAGAGGTTTCGACGGTCGGTTCGTCGAATTGATTCCTGAGGGAATCTTGTCGGTTGACTTGTTACATCGAGCAGTGCTGCGGATGTATGAAGGTGAGGGCAGCGTTCCTCCGACTGCACCGAGTGTGCGCGTCATTAACCTGTCCGTGTGTGACCGCTCCCGCCCCTTCCTTCGAGAGGTAAGCTCCCAGGCACGGCTAATCGACTGGCTCGCACAGAAGTACAACATCCTGTTCATAGTTAGTGCCGGAAATCACGATCATGTAATTCAGTTGGACGTCACACGAACGGAACTCCCCAACATGACTCCGACACAGCTTGAGGCCTCTGTAATTCGGGCTATTGACACGGATGCCCGTAATCGCCGTCTGTTGTCGCCTGCCGAGACGCTGAACGGCCTCACGATTGGGGCCAGCCATGCGGACTCCTCACTACCATCTCCAAACCTCCGTCACATAGACCCCTTCCCTCGGACAGGACTGCCAAGCGTGATCAGCGCTCATGGGCCGGGATACCGCCGGGCTATCAAGCCCGATATACTCCTTCCGGGAGGTCGGCAGCTTCTCTCCGAAAAACTAGGAACCACCCATACCAACGCTATCTTGGAAACCACGTTCTTCAACCTTCCTCCTGGGCAAAGTGTCGCTGCCCCTGGTGTTCCGGGGCAACTAGATCGAACGTGGCATATGAGGGGCACAAGCAATGCTGCCGCCCTGGCATCGCGTGGGGCGAGTTTCCTGTACGCCGTTATCGAGCAGCTTCGTGCAGAGTCGGATGGAAATCCGCCCCCGGAATATAACGCGGTTCTCATAAAAGCACTTCTCGTGCATGGTGCAGATTGGGGGAATGCAGGAGCACTGTACGAGGCGATTCTAAAGAATCCTCAAAATAGCCGAAAGTTCAAGGAATATACCGGTCAGTTCTTGGGATACGGGTCGGCGAACATTGCCAAGGTCAGGGCCTGTACGGATCAGCGCGTCACGGTTCTAGGATTTGGTGAACTTGACAATGATGAGGCACACGAATTCCGTCTGCCACTACCCCCATGCCTTTCCGCAGTGGCCCAAATGCGGCGTTTGACTATCACTCTAGCTTGGCTGACACCAGTGAACAGCAGGAACCAGAAGTACCGCATCGCTCACCTTTGGTTTAATCCAAAGACGGATAACGTAATCGCGCCAGACCGCCTTTATGCGGACCACAACGCGGTGCAAAGAGGAACTGTGCAGCACGAAGTTCTTGAAGGGAGCGACGCCGTGCCCTTTCAGGATGGAGAGAACATTGTCATCAAAGTAAACTGCCGTGCCGATGCCGGGGATATAACCGAAACGATACGTTATGGCGTGGCCGTGACACTGGAACTTGTGGAGGATATCGGTATCCCACTCGTCAGTCTTCCGATCTATCAGGAGGTACGGGACCGGCTGTTAGTTCGGGTCCCAGTGCAGGGTGCAAGTTCTGGATGACCTCTAACCTCAAACCCTACCCCGCCTACAGACCCTCGCAGCATTGAGGAGCTAGCCGACATACTAACTCCCTGAGGTAAAAAACAAGCGATGTGTGGCATCTTCGGTGTTGCCGGTGCCGAGCGTTCGGCAGTGGAAATCACGGCCCTGCTGGAGCGTATGGCGGCCGCCCTCGTGCATCGCGGCCCCGACGATTGGGGTACCTGGCAAGACCCCGCGGCGCGCGCCGGCCTAGGGATGACCCGTCTGAGCATCCTCGACGTCGCGGGCGGGCACCAGCCGCTCGGCAACGAGGACGGCTCCATCCAGATCGTCTTCAACGGCGAGATTTACAACTGCCGCGAGCTGCAAGCGGAGTTGGAGGCCAAAGGTCACCGCTTCGCTACCCGCACCGATACCGAGAGCATTGTCCACCTCTACGAGGAGGAGGGTGAGAAGTGCGTCGAACGGCTCGACGGCATGTTTGCCTTTGCCCTGTGGGATAGCCGGCGCCGGCGCTTGTTCCTCGCCCGCGACCCACTCGGCAAGAAGCCGCTCTACTACGCCCAGCTTGGCGCAGAGGTGGTCTTCGGCTCCGAATTGAAGGCGCTGCGTCTGCATCCGCGGCTGTCGGACGCGCTCGATCTGGAGTCCGTCAATACCTACCTCGCCCTCGGCTATACGTTAGCCCCGCGCACGATCCTGCGCGACGTGCGCCAAGTCCGGCCCGGCGAGGTGCTCATCTTCGAGGATGGCAACCTCCGCCAGCGGCGCTACTGGGAGCCGTCACCAGGCCACGATCCGGCCGCGCCTGGGCCAGGACCCGACTCGGTCTCGGAAGCAGAGTACGTCGAGCAGTTCCAGGCGCTCATCGAGCAAGCCGTCCACAAGCGCCTGCTCTCCGACGTGCCGCTGGGAGCCTTCCTCAGCGGCGGCATCGATTCCAGCACGGTGGTCGCCGCCATGCAACGGCTCTCCCCGGAGCAGGTTCATACGTTCTGCCTCGGTTTCGAGGAGCGCACCTACGGCGAGCAGACCTATGCCGCCACGGTTGCCAACCATCTCGGCACGGCGCACCGCGAGCTGACGATGCCGTTGAGCAACGTGGTCGAGGACCTGCCGACGATCCTGTGGCACCTCGACGAACCGATGGCCGATACTTCCGTGCTGCCGCAGTACTACCTGAGCCGCTTCACCCGCGAGCACGTCACGGTGGCGCTGTCCGGTGATGGCGGCGACGAAGTGTTAGCCGGCTACGTGACCTACCTCGCCAACCGCATGCGGCCCTGGTACCGCCTGGTTCCTGGCCCGCTCCGTCGCGGTGTCATCGCGCCGGTGGTGCGGCGGCTGCCGCCGTCCTATCACAAGGTCGGCTTCGACTATATGGCGCGGCGGTTCGTCGAAGGAGCAGAGCTAGAGCCGGACGCCGCGCACTACTGGTGGCGGGTGCTCTTCACCGACGACGAGCGGCGGCGGATCATGGCCCCGGAGACCCGCCGGTTGCTCGGCGACCACGCGCCGTTCGCCGACTACCTCGCCGCGGCCCCCAAGCGAGACGAATTCGCCGGCAACGACCGCTTTCTCTATCTCGATCTGAGTACGTACCTGCCGAATGACATCTTGGTGAAGGTGGACCGCACGAGTATGGGCAACTCGCTGGAGGCACGGGCGCCCTTTCTCGACCGGCGCCTCGTCGAGTTCCTCCTAAGCGTGCCCCCTTCGCTCAAGCTCCGCGGCTTGACGAGAAAATATCTCCTGCGCCGTGCCACGCAGGGGATGCTCCCCAAGCACATCATCGCCCGGCGCAAGCAAGGCTTCAGCGCCCCGGTCGCAGTGTGGTTCCGCGACATGCTCGGCGCGACACTCCACGATACGGTCCTGGCACAACCGCTACCGTGGTTCGATGCCGCGGCGGTGCGGGCGATGGCCGACGAGCATCTCACCGGCCGGGCCGACCACGGCTACAAGCTGTGGGCACTCGTGGTGCTGCACCTGTGGCACGAGCAGTCGCGCCGCGCGCTGGCCGCCCTCCCGGACCGCCCGGCCGTCGAGCCGAAAGTCGCCACGGTCAACGACTAAAAGCGCTGCCGACAGGCCAGGCCTGCACAATCCGATGGGGGCAGTCAAGGTAGTAGACCTGGCCGTCGGAGGGTCTACCGAGCGGCGCGGCTAACGAGACCGCGGCTTCCAAGCCATCTTCATATAGGTATCGCCACGCTCCAACTCATCGAGCATTTGCCGCAAACGCTTTTCCCGCGTGGCCTCGCGTTTGGCGCTCATAATCCAGCCAATATAGTCGTTGCGCTGGTAGGGCGGGCGACTCCGGTACGCTTCCAGTAGCTTATTCTGCGCGAGGGCCTCCGCTACAAATGTGGGCATGGGATAGCGGGGCCGGCGACGACGCGGTGTTCGCGTGGTCATCGCCGCCCTCCCGTGCAGCACCTCACCCCCGTCCAGCCGGCTACTGCTCTAGCGAGACGCCCCGCAGATCGAGCCACGTGACGGGATGGATGACGTGGCCCTTGACGCTCTTGTGGAGCGCGTTGATGTTCGGCCAGTGGAAGGGGACAATCAGGCCGTATTCGTTCGAGACGATCTCCTGGATGCGCCCGTAAATCGCCTTGCGCTGCGCCGGGTCCTTCTCGCCCCGACCTTTGACGATCAGTTCGTCCACTTCCGCGCTTTTGTAGAACGACTCGTTCCACTTGGCCTCGGAGTGCAGCATGATCGAGCAAAGCTCATCAATGTTGGGGCGCCACTGCCAGTTGACGATGCAGAACGGTACCTTCAGCCACACGTTCGACCAGTACGCATTGTCCTCGTGCCGCTCGATCTTCAAGTTGATCCCGGCCTGCTTGGCCTGCTCTTGGTAGGCCAGCGCCAGCGCCTGATGGTCGGGTCGCTTGGCGTTATTGTGCAGCACGATCTCTTGGCTGAAGTCGAAGTCCGCCGCCGCCAACAGCTGCTTTGCCTGAGCCAGGTCCTGCTCACGCGGGGCCAAGGAGTCGTTGTTCTCGGGCACGATAGGGGCAACCGGATCGTCGTTACCGAGCGATCCAAAGCCGGAGAACACCGCCTGCCGCAACGCCGTCCGATCCGCGATCAGCTTGAAGGCGGTACGCACCCGGTTGTCTTGGAAAGGCTCCAACTGCGTGTTGGTCACGAGGTCGGTGAACGCCCCGCTTTCCTTCACTTCCACGCTCGTATTCGGGTTCGACTGGAGCTGTGGCACGACATCCATGCTCACGGTGAACATCATGTGGATCGAGCCACTGACGAGAGCCGCCGCCTGCGCTCCCTGCTCCTGCATCACGAGGAAATGCACCTCGTCCACGCGGGGACGATCCTGCTGCCAGTAGTCGGGGTTGCGGACGATGACCGTCCGCTCATCGGGCTTGAACTCCTGCATCTTGAACGGCCCCGTACCCGATGGCTCCGACTTGAGCTGCTCCGGAGTGCGGTCGCTCGCCACGATGGACGTCTGTCGGGGCGTCATCAGGGCCGGAAACGTAGCATGCGGCCCCTTCAAGGTGAACCGCACCGTGCGCGGGTCCACCGCCTCGATGTCCTGGATGGTATCTAACACACTGCGGACCGCCGATTTGGTCTCGGGATCAAGGAGCCGCTTGAACGTGAAGACCACGTCGTCGGCGTTGAACTCTTTGCCGTGGTGGAACTTCACACCCTGGCGCAACTTGAAGGTCCAAACGGTTATGTCTTCATTCGACGACCAGGACTCGGCAAGCTGTGGCTCGTATTCGAGCTGGGGATTCAGGTAGACCAGATTGTCGTGCGTATTCATATTGAGGATGTAGGCTTCACCATTGAGCATAATCGCCGGGTCCAGCCCCGACGGCGTGCCCGGCGTGCCCACCCGGAGAATGCCCCCCCCCCGCTGCGTCGGCGCCTCCGCCGGCTTCTCGGCAGCTTGCTCCGGCTGCTGCTCCGGTGGTGGCGCAGTCGCTTCCTCGGTCGGCCCGCAAGCGACTACGCCTACTGCCGCTGCTCCGGCAACGAGAAAGTGGCGGCGATCCAAGTTCAAGCCATCAGACATGTCGTGCTCCTTACGTTGTTGTTGCTCCGCTGTACACAGCGGTGTGCGAGTCTAGCCTGGCCTCCTCACCAAGCCTGGCGCGGCCCCTGCTTGACTATAGGCATAACCGCCATCCACCGGCCAGCCCCGTAGGGAATCCCTTGTGAGCACCCCGGCTCGGCCATCACTCCAACCTCTACCACCTTGCGGCTTCCGATGCGCGGTCGCTGGTGTGGGTGACTACTAGGGGCATCTCCAGTCAAAACGAGCCTCAAGCTCGCGCAGCATCTCAAAGGTATCTCTGTACGCAATGCCAAACTCCCTACACACATTTGGCAGGGGCACCTTTCTACGCACCTCTGCGCCAAATACCTCGTGCGTAACTACGACCGCGTTGTGGACTCTAGCATAGGCCGCGAGCCATCCATCCGCTACTCTTGCAAACTCCGCCTTCGCCTCGGATCGAAACTGCTCATTCGCTTGCACCCAATTCACCATCTCTGTGAACGCGGCTCTAACTAGCGGCTCCGCTGATGGTACGAACAATCCACTTGGTGCCTCGCTTACCCACTCAACTAGCGGATTGGGTCCGAGTATCTCGTCGCGGACCCGATCAATGCTCACTACTCGTTTCTCCAGGGAATAGTGAGCCAAGCATTCCCAGAATCCCGGACACACATCCTGTGCATAATAGCGACGGTGCGCCTGTATGAAGACATTCGTGTCCAGCACGAACAACGGGTATTCCTGATCCACTACAGCAGCACCTCCATTTTTTGCGGTATTTTCTCAAAGGTATCTCCCCGCAGGCCGGTGAGACTGTACGCTTCCCGGTAGAGCAGGCGGTCTTCCATCACCGCACGCACTACTGCGCCACCAAAGCGAGGACCGAGGCGCCACTTCTGAACCTTCCAGAAATCTCCGCCACCCGGTTCGCTACTTTGCTTCTCATGCCATTCCTGATCTTGATACTCCCGATAGAAACTAGAGAAGTCATCCTCGTCAATCAGATCAAGATCGAGGGTGCGGCGCGCGGCCACCAGAGAGCTGACCTTAAATTGTCGCGCAATAGCCTGGTAAGGATCACTCTCTTGCTCAATGGTTGGCCAGAAGACCCGTAATTCTCTCTCCGGCACTAGAAACTCCGCAGCCGTCCGGTTGCAAAACTGCTCTGTGGCATGGTGTGCCGGCTGGAAGTCTTGGAAACGAGAGAGTCCGGTCTCGCCAACAAGCAGATGCGCCAGCTCATGCGCGAGCGTGAACATCTGGGCGGCCTTGAAGTCGGCGCCATTGACAAAGACGAGTGGGGCATATTCGTCAACCAGAGCAAAGCCTTGAAACTCCCCTGGATCGAGCTTGCGGTGCGTATTGTTTCCTACAACACCATTGAGCACGACCAGCACACCGGCGTATTCCGCTTCGTCCCGCAGACGCCTCAGCGCGTCGGTCCAAGTAGCCTCCTGTGCAGCCCAGCCGTCGGCGAGTTGGAATGCATTGCGCATAGCACGGGCCGCTTCCAGAGGAGAGCTATCCGTTCTCCAAGCGCCAACGAAGTCCAGCGGTTCGGCGCCCCCGGCGATAAGATCCCCGCGCATCCAGGATTGACGACGCTGCATACTCTCGACCGTCTCCAGCAGGTTGGGACTCGGCAGCGACCCGCTCTGTCTCCGGGTGCGGAAGTCCGGTATCGGCAATTGGTCCGTGGGCGGCTTTGTCAGATACAGAAAGCCCAGCGGTGTGTGGGTGCTTTTGGCGAGATTATCTGTCTGGGCAATGCTAATCCGGCCGGATTTTTCCCACTCGAAAACGCGCTCAGACTTCACCTGTATCTTGCGCGCCAACTCCTCCGGGCTGATGCCGGCGCGCTCTCGCACCCAGCGCAATACGCTAGGCTGCAACGTTATCTGTAGGCGTCGGCCAGACATAGCTCAGACCGCCCCGGTTTGGCGAGGACATTCCTCACCGGCCCGGGCCTCACTCCACCTCCACCACCTTGCAGCTTGCGCTGCCGCGGGCGTCGTCCGCACCACTAGGCCGCCCGGTGCGTACGCACGTACTCCATACTGCGCTGGTACTGGTCCTCGGAGATGTAGCCCTGCGACATGTAATAGGTGAGCATGACCGGCAGGCGCAGGATCGAAACCGGCTGCAGCCCATGCCGCCGCAAGCGGTCGGCACCCCCCTGGTCGCGATCTACCAAGACAATCGCGTCCCGCACCCGCAGTCCGGCCTCCGTGAGAACCCGCTGAGTCTCGAGGAAGCTCCCGCCGGTCGTCATCAGGTCGTCAATGATGAGCACCTGCTGACCCGGACGGTAGTGCCCCTCCAGCACGCGCTGACGGCTATCACCGTGGCGCGGGATGGCGTAGATCATGGGCGTGTTGTTCTGAATGGCGAACGCCGTCGCCAGATGGAGCCCCCCAAAGGGCACGCCGGCCACCAGATCGAAGGGCACGAAGCGCCCGCGCCGCCGCCCTAGCTCGGCCTGAGTCTCCTGCACAAGCAGCTCGGCCGCGCGACGGAGCACCTGCGGGACCCGCAGGAGCACCTTCACATCAATATAGACGGGCGAGTGCCGGGTGCTGCGGCCCAAGGTGAAGTCGCCAAACTGCACGCCACCTTGCCGGTGCAGCGCCTCGGCCAGCCACAGATTGCTTACGTCGTCAACAACCACTGAATGTCCCTACTCTCGCATAGTCATAGGATGGCACACGGCGGCGGCACCGCCTCCGGCCCCCCTATGGTCCCCCCGCTCCGCAGGGGGACGGTGTTTCCCGCCCCTGTGCTTCAGCACGGGGCGGGCTAGGGTGGGGGTCTGGCCGCGTGCTCCTGGCTCAGGAATCGGCGAGGCTCTTGATGAACTCCACCAGCGCGTCCAGGGTCTCGGGCTGGCTGATCGCCTCGTGATTGGCTTGGATACCCCCCATCATCACCACCGACTGGTAGCCGCGGACAATCTTGGCATTCGGGTCTATGATCGATTCCCGGACATAGTCCTCGTCCACGAGCACATCGCCGCCTCGTTCGAGACGCTCGGTCTTAGCGAACTTGCCCACCAAACTCGGCCCCACGCCGGCAGTGCGGCCAGTGACGTTGTGGCAGGCCGTACAGCCATACTCCTGGAAGAGCACCTGACCTTCGGCCGCCAGGTCGGCGTCCACCGTAAACTCGAACAGCGGCCCGGTCTGCGCCACCGCCGCCCCTTCCTGTTCGGCCGGCACGCCACCGATCAGGGCTACGGTGCCGACGAGCGCCAGCGTCCCCACCGCCAGCGTGGTGTACCGCGACCGCTCGAAGCGCCGCTCCTGAGGAGACAGCGCCTCATCCGCGGCCGTCCACTGCTCTTCCCACTGCGTATAGCGGCGCGTGATCTGGGGCATGACCAGGGCCAGCACCCACAGGACGACCACCCCCGCGAGGATCAGCGCGGTAGCGGGCGCCGTGCGTCCCAGACCGAGCAAGACCAACGCCGCCCCCAGCAGCGCCAGCCCGCCCCACCAGGCGCCGTGGCCCCAATGCCGAAACTGCGCGTAGTGCAGCAGCACGCGCGGCGCTACCTGCAACAGGAGCGCGATGATTACGCTGCCGCCAACCAGCGCCAGCATCGCTGCGACGGACTGGCCGAGGGCAATGAAGATGAGCGCCGCCGCGATGAGGCCTACCCCGGCCCAGAAGGTGACGTGTCCCAACGCCGCGTTGATCTCGTGGGTCAGGAGCACGAACACCAGGCCAATGAGTGCTACGGCAATGACGCTGGTCATCAGCGCGTCGGAGTCACCCCCAAAGGGGCCGATCATGCCCCCGGCCAGCGCTCGGAAGAGCAGCAGCACCACGGCCAAGCCCAGGAGACCTAGCCCAAACCACCAGGCGCCGCGACCCCAGAACTCGTAGGAGAGCAGCGCCACGAGGGCACCCACTACCGCCACGACAACGAAGAACACCGCGGTGAGATCGGCCGTACCGCCGAATGGACCGATCATGCCTGTTCTCTAGCTCCCTCTGCGTACTGTCCGGCTGCAAGGAGCCAAAAGGGATTTTACAGGCTACGGGGCGTCTGCGCGAACCGTTCACGTGGGCTACACAGCGTTTATCCGCAGCGCCACGACGCCCCATAGCGTCGCCGCTCCACACTGGCCGGCCTGCCCGGCCTCTATACTCTACCGAGAGACATCGCCGACTGCGACATGGGCAGGAGCATGGACACGTACCTCCGGACGAATCGCGCGCTCTGGGATGAGCGCGTGCCGCTGCATCGCGACTCGGCGTTCTACGATCTTGCCGGCTTCAAGGCCGGTCGGTCCTCGCTCAAATCCATTGAGCTTGCAGAGTTGGGCGCGGTCGCGGGCCAGTCCCTGCTGCATCTCCAATGCCACTTCGGCATGGACACGCTGTCGTGGGCGAGATTAGGTGCCAACGTCACCGGCGCGGACTTCTCGGACCAGGCCATCTCCCTGGCACAGTCCCTGAGCACCGAGTTAGCGATCCCCGCTCACTTCGTCTGCGCCAATCTCTACGACTTGCCAAAGGTATTGACCGAGCAGTTCGACATTGTGTTTACGTCAGCCGGCGTGCTCGGCTGGCTCCCCGACATTCGGCGCTGGGCCGCGGTTATCGCCCACTTCCTGCGGCCCGGCGGCACCTTCTATATCCGCGAGAAACACCCCTTCGCCAACGTCTTTGACGACACCGGGGCAGGGCCACCACCGCAGCTTGCCTACCCGTACTTTGACCACGAGCCAACGCGCTGGGAAGAATCAGGCTCCTATGCCGAACCGCAAGCCGAGACGGTCCACAACGTCCACTATGAGTGGCAGCATACCCTGGGTGACATCGTGAATGGCCTGATTACGGAAGGGCTGCGCCTGGAGTACCTCCATGAGTTTCCGTTTGCAGGCTGGAAATGCCTGCCGGGGATGGAGCAAGGCGACGATGGCTGGTGGCGGTTGCCAGGACAGGAGCTACTGCCGCTCACGTTCTCGCTCAAGGCGACGAAGGAGTAGGGGCGCAACATGTTGCGCCCCTACGCGGCGGTACCCGTTTGACAGGGTGGTATCATTCATCAGCGGCCCAGAGTGGGATTCTGCTCACCACTGACCGCTCACTCCCAGTTCACAACTACCGATGACTACCGACTTCTGGGAAACCTGGCTGCCCCTCCTCAACACCACCTTAATCGGCGTGAGTGGTGTCTTCCTGCTGACGGGCTTCTATTTCATCCGCCGCAAGCAGGTCACGTATCACCAGCGCTGCATGCTCACCGCCACGGTGTTCGCGGCACTCTTTCTCGTCGTGTACGTGACCCGCGCGTTGCTCCTGGAGACCAAGCTGTTCGCCGGTGAGGGCGCCGTCCGCGCGGCGTATCTCGGCATCTTAGGCTCACATATGGTGCTGGCGGTCGTTGTGGGGCCGCTGGCCTTGGCGACCATCACGCTCGCCTTCCGCCGCAACTTCCGGCTGCATCGCCGCCTCGCCCGGATCACCCTGCCCATGTGGCTCTACGTCGTCGGTACCGGGTGGATCATCTACCTGATGCTGCACCACCTGGCGTAGCACGTCCGGGACACGAGCTAGGCAGCGAACGATTGCCGTAGGGGCAACCCTAGTGGGTGCCCTCCCCGGTGCCCCGGCCCTCACCCAGGGAGAGAAGGCGCCTGGATTCCCGCTTCCGCGGGAATGACGGACGGCAGACTCCCCTCTCCACATGGTGGAGAGGGGCCGGGGGTGAGGCGCGACCGCCCCCCCCACCGCTATTCGCGCTCGCCCGCTCGCTCCAAGCGCCGATCCTGGCTCCATGTCGCTGCCGGCGCCGACGGCGGCTCCTTCACCGGGGGGCGGGCGGGCGGCATGACGAGGGCGGCCAGGAGCAGGAAGGCCGCTGTCGGCAGGTAGAACAGCCCAACCGTGAACGATCCCAGCAGCGAGAATGCCCAAGCGAGCAGCGTCACGCCCCATAGGAGCCAGCGTGCCCAGCGCCATTGGCCACGCATGAAGACAATGCCTAGCCCCATCAGCGCCAACGCTACCGGCACCAGCAGCACAGCGATGACCCGCGGGCCGTTCACCTCGATCAATGAGGCACTCTGCGTGAACGCGCGTCGCGGACCGTCGGACCCGGCCTCGGTGACGGCCTCGGTGACGGCCTCGGTATAGGCATCGGGCCACCAGATGAGGAAGAGGCACGCAGCGCTGGCCGCGACCAGCGCCAGCCACACCTCGCCGAGCGCCACCCGATCACGCCAAGATTGTGTGGTCATCGCTACCTCCCAGCCGCTCGCGGCGCCGGCCCCGGAACTGGATGCGGTACAGCTCGGCATATAGGCCGCCTTGAGCGAGCAAGTCCTCATGACTGCCTTGCTCGACCAGGTGCCCCTTGTCGAGCACCAGAATCTTGTCGGCGGCCAGGATCGTCGAGAGGCGGTGGGCGATGACGATGCTCGTGCGGCCCTTCATCAGCGGTTCGAGCGCCGACTGAATCAGCGCCTCAGATGTGGAGTCCAGCGAACTGGTGGCCTCATCCAGGATGAGAATACGCGGGTCCTTCAAGATCGCGCGGGCAATGGAAACGCGCTGACGCTCGCCGCCGGAGAGGCGGAAGCCGCGCTCACCGACAACGGTGTCATACCCCTCCGGCAGACTGGCAACGAAATCGTGGATCGCTGCGGCTTGTGCCGCAGCAACCATCTCCTGCTCGGTGGCCTCAGGTCGAGCATACAGCAGGTTCCCCGCACCGAGGCGTGGAAGAGGAAGGTTTCCTGCATCACGATGCCGAACTGCTGCGCCAGGGATTCTTGAGTCACGTCCTGCAGGTCGTGACCGTCCAAGAAGACGCTGCCTTCGTCTGGGTCGTAGAAGCGCGGCACCAAGTAGGTGATCGTCGTTTTCCCGGCTCCGCTCGGGCCGACGAGCGCGACGAGCTGGCCCGGCTCGATGGCAAAGGTGACATCAATCACGGCCTCGCGCCGGCGCGGCGAGGCGGTTGCGGCCGCGTCAGCCTTGGCCGCCAGCGCGGTGCTGCCAGCGTCACCATCGCGCCGGCGCCGACCGGAGGCCGCGCCGCCGGCACCCGGCCACGACTCCCCATAGCCTCCGCCGCCGTCACCCCAAGCGCCGCGCATCCCCCCCCCACCGCGACCGATGCGATCCATCCGCGGCGAGGGCGGCAGGCCCGGATCAATCAGCCCGCCGGGTGGTGGCGGAGGATACGTAAAGCTCACGCGCTCGAAGCGCACCTGCCCCTGCGCCGGCTCCAGCACGACGGCGCCCGGCTTGTCGCGCACTTCCGGCGTCATATCGATGTACTCGAAGATGCGCTCGAAGACGGCCAGCGCCCCCTGTAGCTCTACGTAGATGTTGGCGAGCTGACCGGCCGGCCGATAGAGGTTATTGAGCAACGTGACCATGGCCACGATGGTCCCCAGCTCTAGCTCTTCACCGAGCACGAGGTGCCCGCCGTACCAGAAGATGAGCGCCGGCCCGACGGCGCCGACAACGCCAACAAACATGAAGAACCAGCGCCCCACCATCGCCGACCGGATTTGCAGGCTCATCAAGTCCAGGTTGAGCGTCTGGAACCGCTCGCGCTCGTCGCCCTGGCGGCCAAAGATGCGGGTGAGCACGTAGCCGCTGATATTCAGGCGCTCCTGGAGGAAGGCGGTCACGCCCGCTTGCTGCTCCTGCGTCCGGCGCGAGACATCGCGCCGAAACATGCCCACGCGCCGCGCTGGATAGATGAAGATGGGCACCAGCACCGTCGCCACCAGCGCCAGGCGCCACTCCAGGCTGAACATCACCACCACCGTCACAGCTACGCCGATGACATTCGTCGTAATGCTCGTCAGGGTGCCGGTCATCGCCCCCTGCACGCCGGCCACGTCGTTGTTCACGCGGGACATGATCTGTCCCGTCGGTGTCACCGTGTAAAACCGCAGGCTCATGCGCTGCAGATGCGCGAACAGCTGCTGGCGCAGGTCGAACATGATGGCTTGACCAACCAGGATATTCAGGTAGTTCTGACCTACCCCGATCAGCCCGGCCACGAGCGGCACGGCCACCATCCCGACGACGAGGAGGTTGAGCAGCGTGGCGTCCCCCTCGGGCAGCGCCTCGTCAATGAGCCGGCGGATAAGCAGCGGTGGGACCACTCCGATCCCACTCGTGGCGGCAATGCAGATCAGAATGCCGACGCAGTGCCAGCGGTAAGGACGCAGATAGCCGAGGATGCGGCGCAGGTTTTCCCGGTCGAAATGCACCGGCGGCCCTTCATAGCGACCGCCTCTCCCGACACTCCAGAACAAGCCACCGGCCGACCCACCGCCGATCATGCGTATTCTCCAGGTATTTTTTATGTCCTCGCCATCGTAACAAAGTCAAAACTTAACGTCAACGTTAACTTGTAGTAGCCAGTGGTCAGCGGTCAGTGGCCATCCCCCGCCACCGTCATTCCCGCGCAAGCGGGAATCCACGTCCCCCTGCGAAGCGGGGGGACCACTAGGGGGGCCTCTGCCCTCCATCCTCTATGATGAAGGCAGCCGGGAAGGAGCGTGGCCGCCACGTGACATCAAGCATCTGGGTTGACGACGACGGCAGTATCCATCTACGCTTGGCAGACGAGACCTGCCGCGACTGGCCGCAGGCCATCGCCCACGAGTGGCTCGTGACGAACGGCCGCGGCAGCTATGCCAGCGGCACGGTCGCCGGCGCCAATACCCGCCGCTATCACGGGCTGCTCGTCGCGGCCTTGCGCCCGCCGCTCGGCCGCACGCTCCTGGTGGCGGCCCTCGATGCGACAGTCGAACCGGCAGCGGGCGGCGCACCTGGCACATCACCCATTCCTCTGCACGTCCACGAGTATCACGATGGAACGGTAGCGCCGCAGGGTTACCGGCATATCGAGGCATTCGCGCTCGATGACGGCATCCCTACCTGGACCTACGGCTTTGCGGGCGGCCGCCTGACCCGGCAGGTCTGGATGGAGCACGGCCGCGACATTACCTACGTTCGGTATGCGCTGGCGCCGGAGAGCGCCCCCATCGTGCTCCGTGTAGCCCCCCTCTGTACCTTCCGCGATTACCACGCGCTCACCCAGGGCCATCCCGACTGGCGCTACGTCGTCGAGCCACAGGAAACAGGCGTGGCGCTGCGGGCCTGGCCGGAGGCACCACCTTACCGGCTGTGGCTGGACCGCCCCGCGCACTTTACCCGGCGCGAAGAGTGGTCCTGGCGTTTTCTCTACCGGGTGGAACGCGACCGGGGCCTCGACCACCTCGAAGACCTGTACGTGCCCGGTGATTACGCCGTTGCGCTGGCGCCGGGCGAAACGGTGACGGTGGTCCTCACCACCGAGAGCGCAGCGGCGGCCAGCGCCGCGGCCGGTGACAGTCACGCCCTATCGCGGGCGCGGACGCGTGCTCGTCTCCTCCCCCATCGGGCCGGGATCAACGCCGTCGCCGATCCCGTGGCGGCAACCCTCTGCCTCGCTGCCGACCAATGCCTGGTCGCTCGCGGGTCCCCGGCCGCGGCGAGCACCGCCGGCACCGTCCTGGCCGGATACCCGTGGTTCGCCGACTGGGGCCGGGACACGATGATCGCGCTGCCGGGCCTCACTCTGGCCACCGGGCGTGCCCAGGAGGCCGAAGCCATCCTGCGCGTCTTTGCCGATCACGTACAGGACGGTCTCTTGCCCAATCGCTTCCCCGATGCCGGCGACGTTCCCGAATACAACACCGCCGACGCCACGCTCTGGTATTTCCACGCCGTGGCCCGCGTGCTGGCCCACAGTGCCGCTGGCGCTGCCGGGTCCGGTGCGCCGGAGCCACGGCAGTTGCTCTCCGACCTCTATCCGGTGCTGCGCCGGATCGTCGCCCATCATCTGCGCGGCACGCGCCACCACATTCACGTTGATCCAGACGATGCGTTGCTCTACGCCGGCGAGCCGGGTGTGCAGCTCACCTGGATGGACGCCAAGGTGGGCGACTGGGTGGTCACGCCGCGGATTGGCAAACCCGTCGAGATCAATGCGCTCTGGCTCCACGCGCTGACCCGCATGGCGGAGTGGGCCACCGCTCTCGGTGCCGCGGACGACGCCACGGAATACCGCCGCTGGCTCTCCCGGGGGCAGGCCAGCTTTGCTGCGCGATTCTGGTACGCGGCGGGAGGGTTTCTTTACGATGTCGTGGACGGGCCGGAGGGTGATGACGGCAGCTTGCGTCCGAACCAAGTCATCGCGAGCGCGCTCCCGGAGACGCCCCTCACGGAAAGCCAACGGCGCAGGGTCGTCGAGGCCGTCGCGCAACACCTGCTCACGCCGGTGGGCCTACGCAGTCTCGACCCAGGCGATGACCGTTATCGCGGCCGTTATGCCGGCGACATCTGGCAGCGCGACGGCGCCTATCACCAGGGGGCCGTATGGCCCTGGCTCATCGGACCGTTCATAGACACGCATCTGGCGGTATACGGCGACCGGGCACAAGCACGCCGCATCCTCGAACCGTTGGCCGCGCACCTCGGCACTGCCGGTGTAGGCTCGGTCAGTGAGATTTTTGACGGGGACCCGCCACATACGCCCGGCGGGTGTTACGCGCAGGCTTGGAGCGTGGCAGAGCTTTTGCGCTCCTGGCTGCTGACCGGCCAGGAAGCCGGCTGAAGGCGGCGGCTACTTGCGGCCATGCGTCGGCCGCTTGCCGTGATTCGCCTTCTTGCAGCGCCAGCGCAGTTTATGCTTCTGCTTCTTGCGATTGGTGACCATGTGTATTGGTTCTCCCAAGCTACCACCACAGTATAGCAGCGCGAGCCGCCTGCGACACGCCCCCTCGCTCGCCCGCGAGGCTGCCGTCTCTACCGGCGGCGCGTGCGTCTTTGCCGGCGCGGCAAGTCGTATTGGTCGTATTGAATGATTAGACCTTCAAGCAGCAGGGCCGCAACTGCTACGGAGGCCTCCGGTTCCGGGAAGTCCTGAAGGTTCACACCTCTGCTCACGGCAACAAACTCGAAGGCGCGAATGCAGCCTTTGACATCGTAGTGGATATACCGACCGCCCAGCACACCATCGGGGAAGCCCGTATGGTGCTGGTTGATGTCCCGGAACCGCACAGAGGCCGCATCGGCCTCTACATCATGCGCGACTAGCACCGAATCTGTTGAAATATCCACGTCCTCCACACCCCCACCACCCTTAATAATACAGCCTATGGCAAGCCTTGGCCGTCACGCCGGATGGGCGCACGGTGCCGGCCGCCGCGCGGACTCCCCTTCCCTGGAGGGAAGGGGCCGGGGGTTAGGTGCAATACCGGCCACCCTAGCGGTAATCTTCGAGTGTGAAACCCGGGCTGTTGACTACCCGCAGGCGCTCGGCTTCGTAGTCGCGGATCTTCCCGGCCTCCGCCACAAC
Source organism: Chloroflexota bacterium (assembly GCA_965238265.1). Lineage (GTDB taxonomy): Bacteria > Chloroflexota > UBA11872 > UBA12225 > JAJDUF01 > JAJDUF01. The sequence continues at coordinate 2,466,785 of OZ250185.1, forward strand.
CTTGTCGGCGATTTCATCGGGAATGTGGACAATCCCGTTCTCATCGCCGTGGAGGAGGTCGCCCGGTGTGACGGGCATGCCGCTGATGGTCACTTCAACGCCCACGTCGAGAATCATTGGCCGGCCGTGTGCCACCACTAGACCGGCTCCGTAATAGTGAAAGTCGCCGAGTTCTCGCACCTCGACGATGTCACGCAGCCCCCCGTCCGTCACCACACCCACCGCGCCGAGCCGCTTGAAGGTCGTCGCCATGACCTCGCCGACGTGGCACGAGCGGGCCGGGTCCTGACCGACGTCCTGAATGACCACGACCGCCGGCTGCGGAGACGCCTGCACCGCCCGACACAGATCGAGGAAGCTACTGTCCTCGCGCCGGCGCCATTCCGTCCGACTATCCGCCGTACACGTCACCGCATAGCCGAGCATCGTGCCTAGCCCGGGGACGAGACAGCGTATGTCGTGGCCCACGTACCCGGACGCATGCGGCCGAACATTGAACGGCTCGATGGCATTCGCAATCGTCGGGCTATCAATGGCGCGTATCGCGTCGAGCTGGGCGGCGGTCAGCGAGACAGGCATCCTCCTCCTCCTATTGTCGTGTTCCGAGTGGAGCGACCGAGCGCCACTGAAGACGCCGGTCGCAGGGGATTGTAGGCGCCACGCCGGCGCGCCACAAGCGTTAGCCGGCGTGGCGCTTACCCGGCCGTCGGGGTCCCTCGCTTCTCGGCCACGAGCCGGTCGGCCGTTTCGACCACGTCCTCAACGTCGAAGCGCGGGACCAGGACCACATCACCTTTTTGCTGTCGGAGCACATAGTAGTTCGACTCGTCGGCAGTCTTGGCCCCCACCAGCAGCGTGTGCTCGCCATCCCGGCGCGTGTGCAACGTGAGCTTGATGATCGGCTGATCCAGCCCGAACTCGGCCGTTTGCGCGCCCGGCGGGCCGAGCACGCGATCTACCCGCCAGCGCGTGACGGCATCGAGCAGAATTGCCGCCCGGCTGCCTGGCGTTACGGTGAGCACCCGAGGTGTATTCGGGTCACTTGTAGGCGTTGGCGGCACGAGTATTTCCTGGACATCCCACTTACCCGCAGCCGACTGGTTTGCTGTGATCGTCTCACCATCCCGCTCGATCACGACGCGCGTCACGTCGGCCGGCCGGAACGCAACGATGGGCGCAAAGCGCACGTCGCTCTCCGGTTCTCCCGTCCGCTCCAGCAGGAACACGATAGCCGCTAACGCGACGAAGACAGCGACGGCAGCGAGGGTCATGCGGTTGGTAATCATCGCTCAGAAACTACGTGCGGCCGGGGGATGAAGATGGTACCCAGCGTTAGCGGCGCTGCCACCAGATGACCACGCCGAGCAGCAGCACCCCTACCGGCACAAAGACTACCGTTGTGTAGAAGACCAGGACGCTCTGCTGGTTGCTGAGGACGACCGGCGCTATGCTGGCCGGCGTCGCCCGAATCGAAATCAGGTCTTCCTCCTCAGCCAGCCAGTTCACGCTATTGATGAGCAGGTCGAGATTGCTGGGCACCTGGCGTAGGAGACCGTTAGCAGCGAAATCCGAATCGCCCAGCACAACCAGGCGGCCCTTCGGCTCCGGCTCAACGCCCTCCAGCACGGGTGTCGGAGTGGGGGGCGGTTGGCCGCCGGCAAAGCTGGGGGCCGGGTCCCGCTTATTGACCGCGACGGCAACGATGAGCGGCCCCTGGTGATCCTCGCCCTCGTTGAACTCCACGGCCGGCTCCGTGAGGTTCGTCTCGCCCCAGGCCCGGTCGCTGGTCTTGAGCAGCGGCCGTACCTCCAGATCGCCCGGCAGGTTCTCGCCCACTTCCAGCGACCGCGCCAAGGACAGCACGGTGGTCGCCGGTAGGCTGGAGGAGATGCGGTGCCCGAACTCGGGTGCCGGGATGATGAGGCCCAGGTCGGGCGGCACAAACCGGCCGGGGTCCACGACCAGATCGTTGTGGAGCGCCACGCCCCACCCCTCCAGCACCGCATCGAGATCGGCTTCGCCCTGCGGATCGGCCACGATCAGCAGCGCGCCGCCGCCGTCAAGATAGTCCCGCAAGGCCGCGGTCTCGAAGTCGAGGAGCGGAGTGCGCGGCGCAGCCAGGACCACGACCGCCGCGTCCGCCGCTACCTCGCGCTCGCTCACCAAGGAGAGCTTTTCGACTGCGTAGTTCTCGCGGCGCAGCGCCTCCGCCACGCTGGCATAGCCGTTCTGATCGAACCCCTCGGGATCGCGCTCGTTATGCCCCGTGAGGAAATAGACCTTCTTTTGCTCTGGGCGGGTCAGCTTCAGCAAGGCGCTGGTGAAATCCTGCTCACTCAGCCCTGCCGTTTGCTCGCTCCGCTCCCCCAGCGCAAAGATGGTGGTGGGAATGCTGCGGATACCGGCTTGCTCGGCGGCGGCCCGCTGGCGAAACGGGTCAATGACCTCCAAGGTGATGTGCGGCGACTGCCGGGCGTAGCGACCCAACAGGTCTACAGCACCCTGCGTGAAGTCATCGTCGGTAAAGAAAGCGGTGATCCGGACCGGCTGATCGACCTGTTCGATGACCTTCACCGTCTGATCGGAGAGGGTGAACTGGCGCGCTGCCGTGATGTCCAGCTGCTGCGAATAGCGATCACCCACGACATTGATCAGCACCAGGATGCCAACGACCGCCACGCTAAAGGCGACGACCGTCGAGCCTTGCCGCGCCGTCCGGCTGCTCAGTAGCTCACCGATCTCCTCGATGCGCGGCGCTACATAGCTGGCCAGGAGCACGGCCGCCAGGAGATAGAGCGCCATCGTGAGGCGCGTGATGGTGCCGGCCGCGGTCATGGCCACGACGGCGCCGACAAGCGCGACCGCGCCCAGGATTCCCAGGAGGCCGCTCAGGCGGTAGAAAGTGCTCGTTCGTTCGTCCATGATGCGCAGCTTCGCCGGTCTAGCGCCACCGCGTCGACTCGACCGCGCGAACGGTCAGGAAGAGGGCGCCTAGGATGAAAGTCACAAAGTAGATCACCTCGCTCGTATCGAGCAGTCCACGGCCAAAGGTATCGAAGTGGTCCACCGGAGAGAGCGTGCTGAGGAACTGCAGCACTCGCCCCAGAGGGCCGGTGGCCAGCGTACCCAAAGCTCCGAGCAGCCAGAGGAAGAGCAAGGCGCCGAAGCACAGCGCGCCGGCCACGACTTGATTATTGGCAAACGAGCTGGCCAGCATCCCCGCCGAGATATAGGCTCCGCCGAGCAGCAGCAGACCTAGATAGGCCGAGATGAGGATGCCAACCTCTGGCTCCCCGTACAGCGCGATGATGACGACGTAGGTCAGCGTCGGGACCAGCATCAGCGCGTAGGTGATGAGGGTGGCCAGGAACTTGCCCAAGACGACCTGTAGGTCAGTGACCGGGAAGGTCATCAGTAGCTCGATGGTGCCGGCCGACCGCTCCTCGGCAATCAGGCGCATCGTCAGGATGGGCGTCAGCAAGAGCAGGATGAAGGCCGTGCTCGGCAGCACCGCTTGGAGGCTCGCTTCGGCTAACGGCCCGACGATAAAGAAGTAGAACACCAGGCCGTTGATGAGCAGGAAGGCCGCCGCTACGGCATACGCCACCGGCGAGACCAGATAGGAATAAAGCTCCTTGCGCGTAATCGCCCACAGACCCCGCATAGTTTCCTGTCTCTTCTTCTTCTACGTCATCCTCGCGCCAGTTCGTCATTCCCGCGAAAGCGGGAATCCACCCTCCCCTGTGCATCAGCACGGGGGAGGGCCAGGGAGGGGGCCAACGCCCCGCCCGGCCCCCCTATGGTCTCCCCGCTCCACAGGGGGACAGGGCTACAGCATGCTGTAGCCCTTACCGCGCATCGTTTTCGGTACTCTCCCCACCACCGGCCTCAGCCAGGGCCGGGGCACCATCAGCCTCGACGGCGGCCTCTTCGGTCGTGAGTTGCAGGAAAATCTCCTCCAGGCTCAGGGCTGCCGCCTGCAATTCGAGCAATCCCCAGCCGGCCCGCACAACGGTCGTGGCCAGCTTCTCGCGCACGTCCGTATTTACATCCACCTCGACGCTCAACTCGACGGTCCCATCCGGCTGCGGCTGCGAATGCACCGCGAGGACGTGCGGGAGGGTTGCGAGGCGGTCCGCAACGTCGTCCGCCGGTCCGCGCACGGTCAACGTAATGCGGTCTGCGCCGGTCAGCTGCCGGTTCAGGTTCTCCGGAGTATCCACGGCCACCACGCGACCTTGATTGATAATCACAACCGCCCCGCACGTCATGCTCACTTCCGGCAAGATATGCGTACTCAGAATAACCGTGTGATCGCCACCAAGCCCGCGGATCAGCTCGCGGACCTCGATGATCTGCCGCGGATCGAGACCGGCGGTCGGCTCATCGAGGATCAGGATGGGCGGATCGCCCAACAGCGCCTGAGCAAGTCCAACCCGTTGCCGATAGCCCTTCGACAGCCGGCCGATGGGGCGGTCAATGACCTCCTCGATACGCGCCACCGCGGTCACACGCTCAATTTCGGCGCGAACGTCCTCCACACCCTTCATCGCCGCCACAAACTCCAGGTAACGGTACGGCGTATGATCGCGGTAGAGCGGGACATTTTCGGGCATATAGCCGATCCGCCGCCGCACTTCGCGCGACTGCTCCACGGCATCAAAGCCGGCAACGCGGGCAGTGCCGCTAGAGGGCGGAAAGTAGCCGGTCAGAATCCGCATACACGTGGACTTACCGGCACCGTTCGGGCCGAGCAGTCCCAGGATTTGCCCCGGCTCCACACGGAACGTCACGTCGTCGAGCGCGAGGTGTGGACCGTAGTATTTGCTCAGATTTGTAACTTCGATCATCGCGTCTCGAAATCAGCCCGCCGTGGTGGATTGTCACCGGCAAGAGGCCAAAAGATCATTATACCAGGCTCGCATACCTGGTACCGTAGCTCTGTCGGGAGCTCCAGGGCGATCACTCTAGCGCCGGCCGGAATCCAAAGGAGTCTTGGCCCCCTCCCTTCCCCTGCCGCTGCGGGGGGACCATAGGGGGGGGCGGTATTGCACAACTGGACTCCGGCCTGCGCCGGAATGACGGGCTGGCACCCTCGCGTATACTTGGGCTGCATGTCGGATAAGACCAGTACACAAGGAGTGAGCCAATGGAGCGGCTATCCAGCCCCTTCGACGTACCGGGCAACTGGTATCGGGGATGTCTGCACTGCCACACGACCAACTCCGACGGGCAAATGGCGCCGGAGCAGCTGGTCCGCCACTACGAGATGGGCGGCTTCGACTTCATCGCCATCACCGACCACCACCACCGCACCGACCTCAGCGACCTATCCGGCCCGGACTTTCTGGTCATGCCGGGCATCGAGGTGAACACGGCCAAGGAGTCCATGACCTACGGTAGCGGCTTCCACATCACCGGCATCAACCTCACAAATGGCATCGAACGTCGGCCGGACTGGACCGGCCAGGCGCTGGTAGACGCCATCCTTGAGGCCGACGGGCTACCCATCCTGGCCCATCCGTATTGGTCTGGCCTGACGCATGAGGAGATTGCGCCGCTGCACGGACTGCTCGGCCTTGAGGTCTACAACACGACGACCGAGGCGGCAATCGGCAAGGGACACGCCAGCGTGATCTGGGATGACCTGCTCCGCCGCGGCCACCGGCTGCTCGGAGTCGCCGTGGACGACAGCCATCGCCCCGGCTTCGACAGCATGCGCGGCTGGGTCGTGGTACGGGCACCGGAGCTTACCGCGCCGGCCATCACCGCCGCCCTGCGAGCCGGTCACTTCTACGCCTCCAACGGACCGCAGCTGCACGACGTGCAGTGGCAGCCAGCGGACGCAAACGGCGGCGGTGGCACCGTGAGCGTGCATTGTAGTCCGGTCCGCACGGTCGGCCTGATCGCAGATGCCAGTAACGGCGCCCGTGTCAGCGCCGGAACGCTGGAGCGCGCGGCGAATGCACGCCGGCTGAGACCCGGAGGCCTACCGGAGGGCGTAACTGCCGGGAGCCTGCTGACCGGTGCCGAGTTCACCCTCCAAGGCGAGGAGCAATACGCCCGCATTGAGGTCATCAGCGAGATCGGGCAGCGGGCATGGTCCAACCCTCTCTTCTTGGCAGCACCGCCGTCGTAGGGGCGCAGCACGCTGCGCCCGTCCCCCTGCGGAGCGGGGGGGCCATAGGGGCCCCGGACATCTCACTTGGCCCCCTCCCTAACCCTTCCCCGTTCTACCAACCACTAGCCACTGACCACTAGCCGCCGGCGCCCCCGATCATCGGCGCGGACTACTTGCGCGGCCCTAATCCAGGCTGTAGAGTGAAGCAATGAGGCTCGCTGCACACTGGAGAAGGAGACACTACGACGACTAACGACCGTTCACCCGCGAGAGGCCAGCCCCCCAACCGGTCTGCTGCACCGCGTCCGGCGGGCAGAGGACCCACGTCTAGGGACACCTCCACCGGGCGCCCCCCCGGCCAACGCGGCCCCGGTGGACCACCGCGCGGCCCGGGCGGACCGTCAAGAGGGCCGGGCGGCCCATCGCGCGGCCCCGGTGGGCCACCACGCGGACCAGGCGGGCCACCACGCCGGTCTGGCGGCCCAGGCGGACCATCACGCGGCCCCGGGGGGCCACCGCGCGGGCCGGGTGGACCGCCGCGTGGACCGGGTGGGCCACCACGCGGACCAGGCGGGCCACCAAGAGGGCCCGGGGGGCCACCACGCGGCCCCGGCGGTCCCCGACCGTTTGGCGCACGGCCAGCCGGCGGTTTCTCACCTCGCCCCCCACGGCGCGGCGTTCGACCCGTGCCCCGGAACCCGGAGCCATTCCGCATCAATGGCTTGATTCGCGGCGTTCAGGAAGTACGCCTGATTGACGACGATGACGAGAACATCGGCGTCGTACGCTTCACTGAGGCGCTGCGCATGGCCCGTGAGCGCGAACTAGACTTGGTCGAAGTGGCAGCAAAGGCCCAGCCGCCAGTCTGCCGCATCCTCGATTACGGTCGCTTCAAGTACGAGCAGGAGAAGAAGAGCCGGCAAGCGCGGAAAGCAGGACAGACATCCAAGGCGGCGCAGGAGATGAAGGAAGTCCAGTTGTCACCGCGCATCGAGGAGCACGATCTCCAGATGAAGGTGCGACGCGCCCTCAAGTTCTTGCGCGCCGGTCATCCTGTGCGGATGGTAGTGCGCTTCTTCGGCCGGGACGCACGCTATCTGTCGCACCCCCAGGTCGGCTTCGAGATCATGCAAAACGCCCTCAAGTCCTTGGGACCGGACGTGAAGATGGATCGTCCACCTAGGATGGAATCCCGCCAAATCGAGGCGATACTGCGCTTGGCGAAGTCCGGTGCGAGCGCTCTGGAGCCAGCAGCCGCGCCGGCGGCCGCTGCTACTACATAGGAGATACGCCCCCTACCTCTGCCAGCGTCACGGGGACGCTGGCCCGGCCCTCCCAGCCAGCGCCGCTACGCCGTCATCACCATGTCGGGGGCATATTCCGGCACCCAGGCCGGGAAGGACGGGTATCCCCATCCCGCATACAACCTAAGCCAATACGGGTCCTGGCCCACGTTCAGTTCCCTGACCCCCGTGTAGGTTGCGTTGATCATATGGCCATTGCCCAGATGCAGCCCGACATGACCAGCGTAGTAATTCGAGGCATCTGGCCGGAAGAAAAGGAGGGCACCTATCGGTGCCTGGATCAGGCCGTCGGGGCTTGTATCAACGACAAGCGCCTGGCGGGCATGCCACGCCGTAAGGTACGCCTGCTCGTGCCGTAAGCGCCCTCCACAAACTGCTCGCAGCGGTGGCTCCAGCGCGTGTGCCCAACCTGCGCCTGAGACCAGGCGATGGCTTGCGCGACCATATCCGGCGGGGGCACCACCGGGTCACCCAGCGGCAAACGCCCCACGGCCCAGTCCGGCGTCTGCTGGACACGCTCCCATACAAGGCCCAGGGCATTGAACGTTGCAAGGTTGGGCATCCAGTGGCGCTGCCAGTCGTTGCCGACCTGCCAGACGCGACCAGCATCGTCTCTGAGTAGCGCACCGGGATGGAAGCGGAGCGTTGGTCCCTCGCGCAGGGACGCGAGCACGGCATCGGACACCTGCTCGTAGCCGCTAAGATTGAGCGCCCCCAATGTGGCGAGGTCGGCAATGTGGTAGCGGACACCGTGCAAGGCTGCGTACTGCGCGTCACCCGACCCCTTGACCACCCGTAGCCGCTGCGGATCGGGGAGCTGCCCCGTCCCGCCTGGGCTGCCACTCTGGTCGCTGGGCACATTCAGATTCAGCGGGAGTGCGACCAGCCAACGACGAACGACCCAGCCTTCCTGGCCACCGTGTTCGGGCTTCAGCTGGATCGGTACCCACTGATACCCGTCGCGCTCCACTGCCGGGCCGAGAATGTATACCTCAGTGAGGAATGGCAGCACGCGCAGCACAGCCGCGCCGATCTGCGGGGCTGCGCGCATGTTCAATCCGCTGCTCGATGCGACGCGGCCGGCAGCGACGGGGGTGACGTCCGCTGCTCCGGCGGTCTGTGCTGTCGTCCCGAGCAGCCAGACGGCAACAATAAGCCACAGTAGTCCGGCGCGGCGATCCTGCCTCGCGCCTTGCGCCGGTGCTGTCTGCCCCCACATCGGCAGCACGCCTCCTCGTCGGGACATACGCTGTGTCCGGCACTTCCGGCCTAGTGCCGCTCCCCAAGCCTTCCGGCGGCGATCAGGCCATAGGACGTGTATGTACCGGGGTCCGACACCATGATTAGCCCCCAGCTATCGGCGCGAGTGTACCATGTCCGCACAGGCGGCGGCACCGCTGAGGTCATGCTCACTCGGTAACAGAATGCGGCGACGGCGCTGCGGCGGCGGATTGAGCGGCCAAGAGGTGTGCCAGCGTGTCACTGACCGGGCCGGCGCAATGGCGCGCGGCGCTCACCCTCACGGTCTGGCAGCATCCGGCGGCCGCCGGCGGAGATAGTAGGTCAGTTGGGTCGCGCGCGCGGTCTGACGGATAACGCGGCGCTCCACCTCCCAACCATCGTCAAGGTGCCGTTGCAGCCGTCCCTCAGTCACCGGATCATTCAGCGTGGCGTGGACAATCGTGCGCTCCCACTGTCCACCGGGCAGCCGGCGCACGGCCACGACACCCACGCCCAGACCCGCCACCGCCACCGTCGCCACGGCTGCATAGGCGATGGCCATGCGGCGACGTAGCTGCCGACCGTCCCCGCCATCGGTCGCCACAGCAGGCGATGGCGTCATCGCAACAGCCCTCTCCTCTTCTCTGCCCGGCGGCTAGGCGCTACCAATCCGTTGACTCGTCTCGGAGTTGCCGGAAGCCGGCTTGCACCACCTGATTATCCGAGCCGTAGGAGAGAAACCGAAAGCCCTGCGCGATGCGTAGCTCTGCTTCATCGCGGCTGCCGCAGGCGTAGCCGGCCACGGTGCCGGTCTGCTCGCTCGCCGCGGCGACCTGCCGGACGAGTTGCTCGTGGTGGGCAGCATCGTGGCCGTTGGCGCGTACATCCAGCATGAGGTCGCCTGGCCCGATGAACACCACGTCCACACCCGGCACCTGCATAATCTCGCTCACCCCCGCAATCGCTGCCTCGGTCTCGACCATCACGATGACCATGATCTCGTCGTTGGCGTGCGCGAAATAGTCGGCTGAATCGCCATCACCGAGCAAGGCAAGCCGCACGCCACCACCGGAGCGCTGACCCTGTGGCGGGTAGTACGCCGCCTGGACGACAGCGCGCGCTTCCTCGGCGCTCTGAACCATCGGCACGACCACGCCGAGCGCGCCCATATCGAGCACCCGGTTGATCACGCCCGGCTCGTGACCCCGGACCCGGACCAGCGGCACGCGCTCGGCGCCGAGCAGTTGACCGAGCGCAGCGTTGAGCGTCGTCTCCGTGAACTGGCCGTGCTGCCAGTCGAGCCACACCCAGTCGAAGCCCAGGTGCGCCACCTGCCCGACCAGGTCGGGCGAGTCGTAGACCATCAGCGGCCCGGAGAGGATTCCACCGGCGCGGAGCTTGGCGAGGGCTTGGTTGGTACGCATAGTGAGTAACACTCCTTCACAGAGAGGGTAACGCTCCCGGCCCCGCTCCACAAGTGGAGCGGGACGCGCTCGCCCCCTCCCTGGCCTGCCTCTGTGCGTCAGCACGGGCCACGAACAATGCGCTACGTGTCGAAGATATCGCGCACCGCGCAGGCGAAACCGGGCAAGGCATCCAGGCCGTCGAGCCTGTCGTGCTCATCGAGCGTCAACACCACCCGATCCGGCCGATACACGTCCACCGTGGACGTGTCCGGCTGCACGACCCACACCAAGCGCACGCCGTACCGCAGCCACATCCGCGCCTTGTCGCTGACCTCGCGCCGGCCATCGTTGGGGGAGACGATCTCCACCACGAGGTCGGGAACCACCTCGGCATAGCCCCTGACCCTCACGCCCGGCGGCAACCGCGCCGCCGAGGTGTAGGCGATGTCCGGCTCGCGCACGGTATCCGGGTCCCGCTCCAGCCAGACGCCGGCATCCGAGCCGGTCAGCCGTCCCAGCTTCCGCGGCTTGACGAAATTCCTCAACTCGGCACCCAGATTCATGACGATCTCGCCGTGCTCCTGTCCCGTTGGCATGGTCTCGTGGAGTATCCCCCCGATCAGCTCGCCGCGGACGCCCTCGCTATCCAGCCGCAGCAGGTCGTCGGCCGTCAACAGCCTCGTCAGTGTCGTTGCCATGTCCCGCTCCTTCCCGGCTGGCCCCCTTCCGGCCTCACGCGCAGCAGCGCAGCGGCCTAGCCGGCAGCGTTGCCCAACTCGCTTATGTCAACTGCCCGCCCTAGCTCCGTTGACCGCTGCACCGCCTCGACAAATCCGATTGTTTCCAGATTGCGCCGGCCGGAGGTCTCCGGCTCTTTCCCCTCCGCGACGTACTCATAGAAGTCACGGTAGATCATCACGTCGGCCAAACTGGCATGCTCTCGCGTCGCCGTCTCGCCAGTAAGAGCAGCCTGAGCAGCGAGGTGATCCTCTATGCCGTGGACATCGGGCTGGTCGAGCGGCACCGTCTCCTCGTGTTGGTTGTGCGGCCCGAAGCACACGTGAATTTCCCCGGCCGTCCGCTCGGCAATCAGCGCCGCCTCCGCACACTCTAGCCGGAACTCGAACCCGGGGGCGCGAGCATTCGACGTGCCCAGATAGGTGCCGGAGACGCCGCCATCGTACTCGGCGATGGCCTGGAAGGTACACGGGGTCGGCCAGTCCGACCACGCCGGGTTGTTGCTGAGGCCCCACACCCGGCGCAAGGGCCGCTGCACGACCGACAGGATGGTGTCCAACTCATGCACGCCCTGCTGCCACAGGTGCATGTGCGGACTCATATTGTAGGCCCGGCCCCGCGCCTTGTAGAAATTCATCAAGTAGAGGCCCAGCGGCCCATAGCGCTCCTCGGCCACCAGCCGGCGCAGCGTCCGCATCGGCGCTTGGAGACGGGCGTTCTGCACTACCATCAGCCTAAGATCGCGCTCGTCAGCCGCCGCCACGCAGCGCACCGCGTCCGCATAGCTTACGGTGAAGCACTTCTCCGTCAATACGTGGCGGTCGGCTGCCAACGCGGCCAAAATCTGCTGGGCGTGGAACGTCACCGGCGACGCGATAACCACAGCCTCCGACTCGACCACCGCCACGGCCGCTTCTACGCTCGTGAAGCAGACGGACTCCGGCAAGCCTGTCATCTCCCGCGCCGCCGCCAGATAGTCCGGCACCACGTCAACCAACGCGACGGGGCGCCAGTAACCACTCTCCATGGCGGCCCGCACGTGGCTCTTCCCGCGCGTGCCAACCCCGATATGGATGCTCCGCAACGGCTCGGTGGGACGACTATCGCTCATGCTTGCCTCTCCTCCCTGTCAGTTCGCCTGTCCACTACCCGGTCATTCCCGCGAAAGCGGGAATCCAGAGCAGGCGCGCCGTCTGCCGCCCACGACACCTGGATTCCGGCTTCCGCCGGAATGACGAAAAGGAACAGACCGTCACGAGACCGGCGCCGGCTTGATCCCGACGGCGTCCAAACGTCGCTTCACCTCCGCGTAGACCGCCGGCGACAGGGGACCGCGCAGCGCGGCCTGCACGTTCTCGCGCAGGTGCTCCGGCCGCTGCGTACCGACGATGATCGTATGGACGTGGGGATGCGTCAGCGTGAAGCGCAGCATGAAGGACGTGCGGCTCTCCCCGGCCTCACGGAACTCGTCCAAGCTCGCCACCTCGAACGTGCGCCACACCTCGGCGCTGCCCCGCCCGGCGCCCGGCTCCCCCTTGGCCACACCGCCGCGGATCACCGTGCCAATGCCGGCCTCCGCAGCTTTGGTGATCAAATCCTCGTGCGTGCGCTCCAAAGCCGAATAGGGAATCTGGAAGACATCGAACACGCCCGACTCAAGGAACGTCGGCAGATCGGGTAGCCTGGTGGAGTTGCCAAGCCAGCGCACCTTCCCTTGCTCGCGCAGCTTCTGCAGACCGGCGACCAGATTGCCCCGTTCGACCTCCGCCACGGTCGGGCTGTGGAGCTGAAGCGTATCCACGTAGTCAACCTGGAGGCGCTGCAAGCTCTCGTCCACACCGCGGAGCAAGTGCTCCTGGGTCCAGTCCGTCTCCCCGGCCTGATACCGCCCGCCTTTGGTGGCGAGGAAGTATTCGGAGCGGCGGCTGGAAATGTAGCGGCCAATGTACGCCTCACTCAGACCATACGACCGCGCCGTATCAATGAAGGTGATGCCCGCATCGAGCACCGCGTTGAGGATCGTCTCGGCCTGCTCGTCAGTGACCGCGCGGCCCCGTGGCGCGCCCCTGATCTCCATCGCCCCGAAGCCCAACCGCGTCACTTCCCGTCCGGTCCGCCCGAGGATTGCCGTCGGTAGTCCCTGTGCCATCGGTGTTATCTCCTTACAAGTTACTGTTCGAGTGGTGGGAGCTGTTGCCTGAACACATGTAGCTCCCGCTCAAGTTTCCGTGCAGTGGATGACGGCGGTGGCCCACGGCGCAAGGCTCACCGCGAAAGCGCCGTCGGAGACCGCCAGCGCAGCCTGATTCAGGAGATCGCAGGCGTCGGCGGTCTGCCAGCGCGGACGCAGCGTGGCTTGGGCCGGCTGGGCTGCGAGGTTGAAGAGGAACACCAGCCAACCCCCCTCCTGAGAGCGCCGCACGACGGGAATCACGCGATCCCCCTCGCTGGCGACGGGCGGCTGCACGCCGGCCTCGGCGGTGAGCTTCAGGACCAGGCCGGGATCGCCAACGTCGCCAAATCCGGCCGAGAGCGTGAAACCGAGCCACGTAAAGCGGCCGTCGGCGGTCCGCACCGCCACCGTGTCAGCACCAATCGAGGCAAGCGCCGCAGTCTCGCCACGTGGTTCGAGCATAGCATAGCCGCACTCCGTAGTGATCGTGGCCGGGCCGTAGGGTGTCTCGACCACGTTGCGTCCCTGGGCGATGTCGTGCTCGGTCACGCGCGAGAAGTCCGCCACCCGCACACCGAACGCGGCTGCAAAGCCTTCTGGTGGCCGGTAGCTCGACTGGCCATCGGCCGAGTACAAGCCAAAGCTGCCCTCAGCCACGAGGCGCGTCTGCGGACTCTCGCGCAAGGTGCCCTCGATCCGCTCGCGGGTCCGCGCGTCCATCAGCGCCACGTTGGGCAGGAACAGCAGGCGATAGCCGGACCAGTCCATCCCCGGCGTGATGATGTCTGCGGGGATACCGTGCGTCCAGAGCGTGCGGTACACCCCACGCAGGTCGGCCAGGAAGCGGTCGCCTTGATCGTTGTACGTGAACAGCTCCTGAGACTTGGGGTGGTAGACAATGCCCACGTCGGCGCGGGGACACGCGAGCGGCAGGTGGGCCTTCAGACCTTCGATCTGCCGGATCGTCTCGGCGACGGCACGGAAGCGCGGCGTCGGCTCGCCATCCGGCGCGACCAAGTTGTAGCCCGGCCCCTCGAAGCTGAGGTATTCGGGACGATACTGCCAGAACATCGCCCCGGCCCCACCGGCAGCGAGCGTCATCCAGAGCTGCATCGTCAGCTCGCGGGGATCGGACTGCTTATGCCAGGTGACGCCACCAGGCGACATGCCGGCATAGATCTCCTCGTGCCACCAGCGCCCATTCTTCCCTGCGCTGCGCGACCAGTCGAAGCTGAAGGCCCGATCCGCGAGCTTGTAGGGGTCCGCGGAGGTGAGCACGTTGTTCGAGGGCATGGACATGCCCCAGCTATCCACGTTCTGCGCGCAACGCTCGTCCCATGGGCGCGGATACCAGGCGCCGTGGGCGCGGACCTCGTGCCGGGGGTCCAGGGCTTCGACCTCGCCTACCATCCATTGCAGGTGATCCACCAAGTTCTGGTAATGGAACTCACGGTAGAGCAGCATCTCCACGACATTGTTGTTCGACCGGGGCGGCTGCACGTCTTCCCACCGCCGGTAGCGCCGCAGCAGCCGCTCGTTGAGCTGGTCCAGCGTGTAGCGCTCGCGTAGCCACGCCTTATACCGAGCGAGTGTGTAGTCGCAGTAGCAGGGGTAGCCATCGGTGATCCTGCTCCACGCCGAGATGATGTTGATTCCGTCCCATAGCCCCCAGATCAGCAGATTCGGCCGGTCCTTGTAGCGCTGCACGACGTGGCGGATGAGGCTACCGCCGTATTCCCGCCACGCCGGGTGGTCGTAGCAGTGCATAGCGCCGCCCTGGGGATAGGCGCCGCTGGCAAACGACTCCGCCCGCTGACCGCGATAGTTCACGACGCGCATATCGGGGAACTCGCGCGTCAGCCACTCCGGGCAGGCCCCGTGTGTGGCGAGCATGATGTCCATCCACACCGAAAGGCCGTGCTGCGCGGCGAGGTCGAAGAACCGATCGAAGTCCGCCAGCTCATACTGCCCCGGTCGCGGCTCCATCGCGTTCCAATACGAGGCGCTACGCACGATCCGAAACCCGGCCGCGCTCAACCGGGCAAAGTCACCGTCCCAGCACTCCTGTTTCGGAGTAGGGACGCGATAATACTCCACCCCAACCGGGAATGGCGTCTCCGGATGCCCCAAACGCTTCATAGTCGCTCCGACCGGCGGCCGCGGCCCGACGCTCGCGGGAGGCCGGCCAGGATGAAGTATGCACCAAGGGGCAGCGCAGCGAGCACCGCCGCACCATGCGGCCCTATGTCCGTCATTGGCAGAAAATAGCTATTTCATAGCTTGTGGTGCGGGTGCAACCCGCATGGTCATTCCCGCGAAAGCGGGAATCCACTCATTACCACGCCGCTTCTTTCTCAGCATCAGGATGGAAGGATGGGCAGGATGGTAGCCTAATCAATCCGGTCAATCCTCTAATCCTGCGAATCCTGATGCTGACAAAAAGGGTGCCGGCCCCCCCGCTCCGCAGGGGGACGTGGGCAACCACAAGGGTTGCCCCTACGGCGGGCCGTCGCGGCCGCACACCCCCTCTCCACATGGTGGAGAGGGGGCCGGGGGGTGAGGCATGACCCAGTCCGCCTCAGCCCATCACCGCGCCGCGCGCCGCCGCCGCCGGATGAGCATCACGGGCGCCAGCACCACGCCGACGATCACCGCCAGCGGCACGGCAAACGTGCTCACCCAAATCAGCAGGTCCACCGTACCGCGGGCCACGTCGCCCAGGGTTTCGAAGCTGTCACGGAACGTCTGTCCAGGACTCCACACCGTGCGGCCGGAGACATCCTCGCGCAGCGCCGCCAGCGACATGTCGGCCCGGTTGTTGTAGGTCACGCGCTCGGTCTCAGCGGCGGCAATCACGGCGGCCAACGGCAGCCGCCCCGACTCGACATCAACCCGCACGCTCGCCTCGATGTGATTCTCCTCGTGCGGCCGGACGCGGTCCAAGTCCCAGACGATGATGCGCTTGTCCGCATCGTATCTCCCGCCGATGGCACTGACAAAAGTGACCCCAGTCGGCAGCGACAGCCGGATGGACACCCGCTCTGCATCACCGTTACCGGCGTTCGCGTACAGCAGCGCCAGGTTTGCCGTGTCGCCCTGCGCCACCGCCGACGGTGCATGGAGGACCGTCAGCGTCAGGTCCGGCTCGAACGTCAGCTTGGCCGTGGCAGCATTATTGGACTCGTCGGCGTCGGGGGTACCGGCCCGGATAGCCGCATCCAGCGTCAGAACGCGGGTAGCCGATTCGAACCGCAGCAGGGTGGAGAACGCGCCCTGGTCACTGGGGTGCAGCTCGCTGATCTCCCAGGTCACGACCCGCGTCGCCGGATCGTAGATGCCACTACCGCGCGCCTCGACGAAAGCTACCTGCTCGGGCAGAGTGAGCGTCACCACGACATCTTTCGCCCGCACGCTGCCATCGTTGCGATAGGTCAGGCGGAACGCGCTCTCGCCGTATACGAAGGGCACGCCCTGCGGGACCAGCTCCAATGACAAGTCCGGCGGGGGATGCAGTTGTACCCGCATGGTGGCCAGGGCCACGCGGTCTTCGAGCACGTTGAGTTGTCCGCGCAGGCGCTCGATCTCGCCGCGGATGCGCTGGAGACGATCCTGGATTTCGAGGATGTCCTGCACCTTCTCCGCCCGCTTGAAGAGCACTAGGAACTGCTCCTCGGCCGCCTCCAGGTTCCGCAGCCGGATGTTGAGGTCGGTATACGCTTCGGTCACGTCCTCGGCGCGGGTCTGCTCCTCGAGCACCTCGACCGCGAGCGCCTTCAGGTCCGCCACCGCCTCATCGAACGCAGCGGCCGGAATACGCAGGGTGACGACGGAAGGCCGGCGGTCACGCACCGGCTTGATCTCGGAGTTGGCAAAGAAGGCACCGGGAATATCGGCTACCAGGTCGCGGATGGACGCGACCGCATCCTCCAGGTCCGCCACCATCAGCACGAGCGTGCCGTTCCGGATGATCTGACGGTCGCTCGTGGCAATCTCCTGAAGCACGGCCCGCTGGGATGCCGCAGCACTCGCCGGGGCAGCAGCCGCTAGCTTGGCTGCGGCCGGCTGCGCGACGACTTTCTCGACCACGACCTCGACGACCTTCTCGACGACGACCGGCCGCTCGACCACAACGGTCCGGTCAGCCGCGACTCTGGCGCCGGCTGCTCCCGCTGCACCGGCCGGCCCGGCCGGGCCGCGAGGCCCCGCTGAGTCAGCTGCCTCCGTCCGGACCTGCATGAGGCTGGCCTCCTCGAACGCACCGGGCCTACGGGCCACCGCCAACGCGACAACGACCACGCCGAGGAGCAAGACCGCGACCACAACACGCCGCCGACCCGTTGCTAGAAACCGTCTCATGGTACTCTCCCTATCCCGGCCACTACGTCTTGCGCCATACCTCACGGCGCAGCCGCCCTGCAGCGAGCGACAACGGGACCTAGACGCCCCAGACAACGAGAAAGTTCCCGCCGAACCTCCCCTCTCCGCATGGTGGAGAGGGGGCCGGGGGTGAGGCCCGAGCTCCCTACCCTCGAACAGCCCGCACGCGCCCCTCAACCGCCGCCTCGATCCGCCCGGACCGCACGGCGTGGGCATAGAGCGCGGCCCGGAAGGGTACGTCCGTAATCCGATAGGGCAGCGTCTCGCGGTGACCGGACAGGAACATCGAGCGGCCCTGCCCTCGCTCCGGGACGTGTCCCTCCAGCACGACGCGATACCGGCGCTCCGGGTCGAGTGTGTACAGCACGATCCGCTGCCCCACCGGCCAGGCCCAATCGAACGTGTAGCTGGCGCCGGACAGCTGTACGAGAAACTGAAGTCCCTCGCCAGGGTCGCGGATATTGGCTTCCAGTACGTTCAGGAGGTCGCTCCCCCGCAGCTCCGCTACCACCAGGTACTGCTCGAACGGACGGCTGCACTGGATCAGGTCTACCTCGTCCACCGTACCCGCCGGTAAGGGCAGCCCCCGATACGAGCGGCGATTGTACAAGGCGAGATCGGCCCCGGTCGCCAGCCGCATCGCGTCGGCGATCCAGCTCGCCAGCGGCGCCTCTATCCCGTCCATCGCGAGCGCCGCCGGCGCCTCGGCAACGGGATGGGTGCGGTAGGCCGTGAGCGACCGCTGCCGGCGCGGCGCCATCACCACCTGCCACCGCCCCGCCCGCTTGGTCAGCCACAGCTCTTGGTCGGCGGCGACGACGCCCTCGAAGACCGCTTGCCCTTCTATCTCCAGCGCCAACGGCCGCGCCAAGTCAACGAGCGCCGGATCGGGGAGCACGGCCACGCCGGTCAGGTTGTCGGTAGCGAGACGGAGCCTATTGGGACCAATAATCTGGGCATGCACGGTGCCGATAGTCCCCGGTCGCTCAATGGCGTCAATGGCGGTCCAGTACGCCTGACCGTGCAAGGGCAGCGCCGCGCTGAAGCTATATCCTGACGGGTGTCGCCGGACCCGCTGCCGCACCAGCCAGGCAATGACGCCATCGTAATACTCCGGCACGAAGTCGGCGTGCCCGCGGCCGGCGCGGATATCGAGGCGCGTCGGGAAGTTGAGGCGCTCCATGCGGTCGGCGACAAGTCGCCCGCCCAACTGGAAGTTGCGGTCGTGCTCGCCGCCGATGCACCAGAACGGCAGGTGCTCACCGTTGGCCGCCAGCCAGGGGAAGCTATACGCCGCGCCCATCGGGGCCGCGGCCGCGAAGTAGTCGGGATAGTGCAAGGCCAGCTCGGAGGACCCGGTGCCGCCCATCGAGAGGCCCGTCACCGAGATACGCTCCGGGTCTACGCGATAGCGCCGCTGCACGTCGGCTACCGCGCAAAACACGTCGTTCTCGCCGATGCCCCGAAACTCGGTGATCCCGCGGCCGAAGGGCGTGACGAGCAGCGCCCCGTGGCGCTCGGCAGCCCAGAGCGGAGCCGCGTTTTCGTCGGCGGTGTAGTGCTCCGAGGTCTGGCCGACATACTCCGGCGACAAGCCCGCCGAAGTCCCGTGCAGATTGATGACCAGCGGCCAGGGCTGGCTACCGTCATAGCCGGCCGGCACGTAGAGGGCATACGGCTGGTCGGTGTCGTCAATCTCGGAGCAGTAGCTCAGGCGGAGGTCCTGCCCCGGCGGCGGATGCGTGGCCAGCCTGGTATCGCCCGGCGGAAGCTTAGGCACTGTCTCTATACTCCAACCGCGTCTTCACGGGCAGCCTACCACGCGCCGCCCACGCCGTCAGCGTCTACCACCCGCTGGCGCAACAGCCACACCAACACCGCGCCAGTAATGGCTCCGCCCACAAGCCCGCCTACACCCCAGAGTACCGCGACCAGGAGCACGATCAGGGCCTCGTCCATCTCCCCGATGACACCGCCGAAAAGGACGATAGCCGGCCCTACAACCCAACCTACACCCCAACCCACCACGCTGGCCAGCACCCACCAGAGCCACAATCGCCAGCCCACGCCCCGCGGCGGCTCGCTGGCACCGGTCCGCTCGGCCATCCGCCCCCTGCCTGCGCGCAAAGTGGGTATGGGTCAGTCCCTCACCCTCCCCCGTTGCGACAGGGGAGGGAACACGCCGCACCTCCCCCGCCGCAGCGGCGCCAGAAACGACGTCCCCCTGCGAAGCGGGGGGACCATAGGGGGGCCATCCCCCTCCCCATCCTGTCCATCCTGTGTATCCATGTGAATACCTTACCCCTGCGGCGCCGGCTGCCAAACGGTATCATTGAGCGTGTGATGAGCCAAACACAACCCGCAGCCGCCCTCTTCGATGCCAACTGCGCCTTGGGCATGGTGTCCCAGCCGGGACCGGCGGGGGCGTTCCTCGCGGCCGATGAGCTGCTGGCGCATCAGGCCCGCTACGGTATTACCCGTGCGCTCCCGTTTCATACGCTCGCCTTGGAAGAGCACCCGGCCACCGGCAACGCCAAGCTCCTCGCGGCCATCGAGGGCCATGCCGCGCTTCAGCCGTCGTGGATCGCCCTGCCGCACCACACCGGCGAGTTTCCCGATCCGGCCACGCTGCTCGCCGAGGCGCGGAGCGCTGGCGTGCGAGCACTGCGCCTGTTCCCGGACGACCACAAGTACCCGGTGGACGACTGGATGCTGGGCGACTTCTTTGCGGCCGTCGCCGGGCAGGTGCCGCTGTTCTGGCACATTGCTCGCCTCGACACTCCCACTGCGCGCGACCTCTACCGCGTCTGCTCGCAGTATCCCCGGCTGCAAGTCGTCGTCTGCGACGTGGACAAGTCCATCCCGCGCCTCATTACGCCACTGCTGCGTCAGCTACCCAACCTCTGGCTAGAGACCGGTGGCTTCCGCACGTACCGCGGGATCGAGTTCCTCGCGGGAGCGGTCGGCGCCGACCGGCTGATTTTCGGAACCCGCCTACCCTGGCAATCGGTCGGCGGACCACATGCCGAGCTACAGTACGCGCACCTGGAACCGGCGGTACGTACACAGATCGGCGCACACAATCTCGACCGCCTGCTGGCAACGGCCGCCTGGTAGGAGCAACACGATGACCGCTACGCCCCACCATCATCATCATCACCAAGCCCACCAGCACGACTCCTTCGCCGACCGGGCCGTGCATGGCGATCCGCTGGAGGACCTGGTCATAGATATCCACTGCCACCCCGGCGTCGGTCGCAACTTCTACTGGCATGGCGGCGACGTGGATGACATGGTCCGCACGATGGACACGACGGGCGTAGACTACGCCTGCTTCAGCGCCTACGCTGCCATCGGCCCGGACTTCATCGGGGGCAATGACCTGGTGGCCGCGGCCATCCGGCGTCATCCGACGCGGGTGCTAGGGTGCGTGGTACCCAACCCCCGCTACCCGGAGCTAGTGGTACCGGAGCTGCGGCGCCGGGTGGAGGATCAGGGCTTTCGCGGCATCAAGATTCATCCCAGCAGCCACAACTATCGCGTGCTTGGAGCGAACTACGAGCCGGTCTACGAGTACGCCGACGACCACCGCCTCCCGATCCTGAGCCACACGTATGATTCCCCGGCGACGGTCGCCAAGCTGGCCAAGACGTACCCGAACGCCACGTTCGTCTGGGCGCACGCAATTTGGTCCCACCTGCGGACGCCCGACCTGGCGACGGTGGTCCGCGATCACCCGAACGTCTTGGTGGAGATGGCCGGGTCGGGGAACGTGCGCGGGACGATTGAGGACTTTGTGCGTGTGGCCGGGGCCGAGCACGTCGTGTTTGGCTCCGACTATCCGGTGCTAGGTCAGGCCTGGCAGCTTGGCCAAGTGGCTCATGCCGATCTGCCGGCGGCCGCCAAGCGCAAGATTTTCGGCCAAAACCTCCGCGCCGTCCTCGGCCTCTAGCCACTACGCAGACGAACGCGGTAGCGCCAGTGTACGCAGAGCCATGACCGCGATGGTACAATCTATCCAGAATGGGTGTTCTGTTCCGCGTGCAACGGTAGAGCACCATCAGGACAAGGATGCGCGAGCCATGAGCCGACCAACGGTCACGATACGGCTCCATAGCGAAACGGTGACGGCGCAGCAACTGGTCAAGGCCATTGAGAATGTCACGGGCATGTTTGGCGATATTGACCGCGACATCACGGGGCGCCCGCAGGCCACGTCGCAATGGCTCGTCGAGGAACTGAAGAGCAGCGAGCCACAGATTACTCTCCGGCACGAACCTCAGCCAAATGCCAGAGACGTCGGTGGGTTACTGGTGGCCACCGGCATGGCGGGCTTGCAGACAATCAACACTGAGATGAAGATGCTCAAACCTCCAGACCACTTTCCCCTTTCTGCGCTGGAGAAAGCTCAAGCATTGCTGAAGGTGTCCCGAAACGGTGTACCGTGTGTCTCGATTGCCGCCCGGTTAGGTGGACAACCGAACACAGTCTACTTCACGAAGCAGGCTGAACTGAACCTGGCCCGGTATACCAGCGTGCGCCACGAGGACCTTGGGGCAGTCGAAGGGTTGTTGCAAATGGTGTCGACTCGAGGCGGTGGCATCTTCAACATCTATGACTTACTGAGCCAACAGAAAATACGATGCACCATGCCGCGACGCAGGATAAGGGAAGCCGTTAACGCCTTTGATCAGCGTGTCGCAGTGCATGGCCTCATTCAAGCGAACGAGAACGGCACCGTCATCGGTGTCAAGATGCATCGCATCGAAGTGTTACCTGCTGACGATCAACTCCCTACTGTCGAGGAGATCGCTGGATTGATTCCAGATCTGACGGGAGATAGGAGCACAGGCGAGCACATGCGAGCGCTTAGAGATGTCTTCTAGTCGGCGGCGGGTCTACTGGGACACCTCCGTCTTCATTGCGCTGCTTAAGGGTGAGTCGTCGGATGAGGCCGACCGCGCGGAAATAGCGCAAGCCATTCTCCGGGCTGCTGAAGCCGGCAGGATTGAGCTAGTAACGTCAGCCTTTACGCGCGCCGAGGTGAGGTGTGACCGAAGGCAGCCCAAGCTCACGCCGGAGCAGCACTCTCGGGTGAGCGCGTTCTTCAGGCGTTCCTACCTTCACGTGCAGCCGCTTGGTCGAGCCATCGGGGAGAGTGCGGCAGAACTCGGCGAACGGTACAACCTGAAGCCCGCCGATGCCGTCCATCTAGCTACAGCGCTTGCCGTCCAAGCCGATGAACTCCAGCACTGGGATGACGCCGACTTTGGCAAGCTGCCGCTGCGGACTGATCCACCACCCATCAGGATCACTCATCCGACCCCGCCGCCGGCAGAAGCACCGGAAACGGAGCCTCCCGAGCAGATGCCTCTCCTGCCTGATGACAACCAAGCCTAGCTACGATGCCAGCCCCCGTTTGGAGCAAGTCAGATGCCCGGAATCCTCCTGCCCGCCGACTACCAGCCGCCCATCCCGGCACCCGGCTCGGCTACTATCCGCGAGGTCAAGAGCAGCCTGCTCGATAAGCCGGACCATGCCTTCGACTGCGAGCTTGTCGCGGTCGAGACCACCGTGGGGGTAGCCGCGGCCATCATTCTGTACCGGATGCCGCGAGCGATGACGATTTTCGGCATTGACATGCCCGAAGGGTCCTTCACGCTCGGCTACTTCTGGCAGGATCGGCCGTATAACGTCTACCACTGGCTCGACCCCGACGAGCGCACGCTGGCCTATTACGCCAACGTCGCGGATCGCACGGCTATTACCACGACGACAATTGCGTGGCGCGATCTCGTGGTAGACGTGCTGGTGCGACCGACCGGCGAGGTTGAGGTGCTGGACGAAGACGAGCTACCCGCCGACCTCCCGCCGCCCGTGGCCCGACGGATTGACTACGCCCGCTCCTCGCTGGTAGATGGCGCAGCCGCGCTCGTAGCGGACCTCGAGCAAGCCTCGCAAGCCTGGCTTGCCGCACGCCGCTAGCTCATGAACTTTGAGCACTTAGTGAGGTAGCGGGGCCACACGTCCCCTGGCGTCCGCCTCCAGCAGGTGCCCCCCTTTCCACTTGTGTGGAGAGGGGCCGGGGGTGAGGCGCGGCACCCGCGCTCACTTTTGCCCGTTCAGCATGGCGGTGCGGGCGCGATTGGCACGGCGGAAGTAGGCGGCGCGCGTCTCCAAGTCGAATTTGCGGATGATGTCCTCGCAGGTCGTATCCTCTAGGTGCGAATACATGCAGAAGACGGCCTCGGGACGTGTCACGTCAAAGTCCACTCCGGCGCCGTACAGCTCCTTGATCGCGCCGAGCTTGGCGTGGTTGTAATCCAAGTGGAGCACCTGATAATCGAGATTGATCGTTCGCACGTTGATCGGTTGGTAGACGGCATCGGACTCGATCAGACTCCGGCCTAGCGGGTCCACAATGCGACTCTCGCTGCCGGGCGTGGCCGAGGCGATGAAGAAGCTGAAATCATGCGCCCAAATGCTCAGTTGCAGACCACCGGCATACATTGAGGAGAAGAAGACAATCTCGGCATCTTGCGCCTGGTTGCCCTCGGCGACATCGCGGAAGTTAAGGTCGTAGCAGATCGCGAAG
This sequence comes from Chloroflexota bacterium, assembly GCA_965238265.1. Taxonomy (GTDB): domain Bacteria; phylum Chloroflexota; class UBA11872; order UBA12225; family JAJDUF01; genus JAJDUF01. Next base: position 2,490,720 of record OZ250185.1, read on the forward strand.
CCGACCCGACCAAAGTCTGTGTCGGCCACAACGGTTTCGACGCCGGGCGTGACGCCCATCTCCATCTCGCTGATCGTGGGGTGAACCTTGCGGTAGACGGCGGAGACGTTCCCGTTGCGGTCGAGGAGGACCTGAGAATTGTAGATCTGTCCGTCTTCCGCGGTGAAGATCGGTACGATCACATAGCAGTGATACCGGCGGGCTACCTCCGAGAACGTTTGGATCGTCGGCCCGTCGAGCGGTTCAGCGGCAATGGGTAAGCGCGATTGTCCCAAGCCATACCAGGTGATGACCTCGGTCATGCAGACAATATCCGGTTTGTCCAGGCACGCCCGTTCGACCAAGGTTCGCTGTCGTTCCCGGTTAGCGGCGATCTGCCCCTCTGGCGAGTCCGCCACACCGGCTTGCCGACTAGAAACCGTGGCGACTCGAACGTACCTTGCCATGCTGCTCCTCCTTGTCTTGTAACGGCTAGGATAGCCACCGGGCAGCGCCGCTCTGCACAGCGGCCGCCGCCCGCCCGCTCCAAGAGCTTAACGGACTAGCAGCGTGCCGCTATCGAGAGCGTGGTGGTGACACGCCAGGTCTGCACTACCTCTCCCCATCGGATCGTGCAGACCTGGCAGTCAGAAGAGGCCTCGATGTCCACAGCCGCGCCCAAGCAGCCCACCGTCTTGGCTCTGGTTGGCCCGACGGCAGTAGGCAAGACCGCGCTCTCGCTGACGGTCGCCGCCGCCCTGGATACCGAGATCATCTCGGTGGACTCGCGCCAGGTCTACCGCGGGATGAATATTGGTACGGCGAAGCCTACCGCCGCCGAACGCGCCAGCGTCCGCCATCATCTGCTCGATGTCGTCGCGCCGGACGAAGAGTACTCCGTTGCGCTGTACCAACGGCAAGCGCGCGCAATCATCGCTCGACTGCACGCGAACGGCAAGCTGCCGCTGCTCGTCGGCGGTACCGGACTTTATTTTCGCGCCGTCTGCGATGGCTTGGTGCTCCCGCCGGTGCCGCCGCAGCCGGAGCTACGGGCGGCGTGGGAGGCACGGGTGGCGGCGGGCGATCTCGCTGGCCTGGTCGCGGAGCTGCGCCGCCTGGACCCGGTCGGGGCCGAACGGCTCGATACGGCCAATCCACGCCGCGTCATCCGCGCGCTGGAGGTGACGCGCGTCAGCGGGCGCCCGTTTTCCGCTTGGCAACGGCGTCAGCCACCACCATTCCACACCGTCTGGCTCGGCCTGGCACGGCCCCGCGCAGAACTGTACGCCCGCATCAATGCGCGAGTGCCGGAGCAAATCGCGGCCGGCCTCGTTGAAGAGGTGCGGAGCCTCGTGGAGCAGGGCTATAGCTACGATCTGCCGGCGATGCAGAGCATCGGGTACCGAGAAATCGGCCAGTATCTGCAAGGACAGCTGACCCTCGACGACGCGATAGCCAGCCAGCAGCAGGCCACCCGGCGCTACGCCCGCCGCCAGCTCACCTGGTTTCGGCGCGATGAGCGCATCAGCTGGCTCCCCGCAGCAACCACCGGCTCGCCCGAGTTCCTGGACGCCGTGCAGCAGGCGGGCGCCGACAGTGCCGAGGCCGCCCCTGGAACTGTCCGGTGCCTCTGTTAGAGTTAGGACAATGATTACCGAATTGCAAATCGAAGGCTTCAAGAGCTTTGGCTCACCGGCGGAGAAGATAGAGCTGGGGCCGCTCAACTTCGTCGTTGGCGCTAACGCCTCGGGAAAGACGAACCTGCTCCACGCCTTGAGGTTTCTGCAGAACGCCGTAAATCACGACGTTTCCTATGCCGTACGTGAGCTGGGGGGGAGCACCGAGGTCAGGAACAAGCACCCGCGTCAATGCCATGATCCGCAACCGGTGCGACTTGCGATCAAACTTGAGAAGGAGGTCAGATTCTCAGAAGGTCGGGAGGACGAGGGTGTTGCGCTGTCCTGGGAGTATGAATTGGAGCTTAATCTGGGCAACAATGAAGCTACGCCAAGCGTTGCGGCAGAGTCGTTGAGCGCGGAAATTGTGCGATCGGGCCAGACGAGTACGGTGACACTGAAACGGGACAACAAGAAGATCAACATCTCCGATCTGCTGGATCTGCTGCTTCCTACCGGCAGAGAAAAGTGGCCTCTCACCATTTCCGTTCCTGAACAGGAATCGACGCGCCTCGCCCTCGTAGGAGCCGGGTTCTTTTTCTTTCCGGCCATCATGCTTTGTGAAGAGATCAGAGGCTGGAGCTTCCACAATATCATTCCCAGGGTTGCTCGTCAGCCATATAGAGAACAATCCGATGCCGTCCTCGGTCCAGCAGGCGAGAATCTGGCTACCATACTTCATAGAATGACTGCTGAAGAACGAGCTTCGATTGTGCAGGGCTTGAGAGGTATCGTGCCAGGATTTAAGAAACTAACGACAACAAAGCTACCCATCGAAGACACATTAGCGTTTCAGATCGTAGAAGATGAACTTAGCGCAGCAATTAACCCCATTTCAGCCTCGGATGGTACGATTCGTTTACTTGCTCTGCTCGTCCTCACCACCTGGAGTGCCCGAAATTCATCGCTCATTACCATCGAGGAGCCGGAAAACGGGGTCCACCCGCACTTGGCAGAAAATATCGTGGACATGCTGAGGTCTGCCTCCGAGCGGAGTCAGCTTATTGTCACGACCCACGAGCCCGATCTGCTCGATCACCTAGAGCCTAGCGAGGTCCTTCTCTGCGACAAAGAGGATGGATTCACGAAGCTCAGGAAGGCCTCAAATGTTGCCGACATCGAGCAATTCCGCAAGCACTTCAGCCTCGGAGAGCTGTGGGAGCAGGGTGTAGTGGGAGCAATCCCGTGAGAATCGGCGTAGGTGTTGAGGGACCCTCCGACCGGGCGTTCTGGGATAAGGTGCTGCACAAGCACTTTCCCGGTGTCCGCTTTGACATCCGTAACATGAAGACCAAGGATAAGCTCATCCGCCAGACACCTCGCCTACTAGATGCCTTTCGGAGCCTCCACTATGCCGCCGGCTTCATCCTGGTGGACCGCGACAAGGACCCGTGTATTGCAGCCGTCCTCCAATGGTTTGACGAGGCAAGCCGGGAAGAAGCACGCAAGCCAGCAAGTGAGCGCTATCTGTTCGTTTGTGTTGCTATCCGCGGGCTTGAGGCGTGGTTTCTCGCCGACGCCTCTGCCATCAATGTGCTATTGCCCAAGGCCGGTTACACAGCGCCTAGTGAAACTGGGAGTCTGAACCCAGGGAGGAAACTCAAGGCGTTGTGGCAGCAGCAGTATGGGCGAAACGCCGCTCCCAACAAGATCGGCTTCGCCAGCATGATGGCGCCGCAGTTCGACCCGGAGGCGGCCGGACAGCATTCGGCGTCGTTCACCTACTTCTGGTCACGCCTGACGGCAGCGTACCAAGGCGCCCCACAACCCTGAGCACTACCAGGGCCTCGTGCGGCCCGTGTGTCGGCGCCCGATCTCCGCGGCCTCGGCGCCGCCACTGCCGATCATCACCCCTTCGTCGAGCATCGCACCCACGTTCTCGGGGTTGACGCCATTGAGAAATGCAATCCCGACCGCCTTGCAAGCGGCGAAGACGCGCGCGCGTGCGGCGCGCATGTACTCGGGATATGGTGGATCGTGGTTGTCCGCGTAGCCGAGTGACATCCCCATGTCGCCCGGCCCCCACTCGGCGAAGCCGATCCCAGGGACCTGCGTATTCGCCTCCGCGTTGGCAAGACAGCGCTTGTCCTCGATCTTGAGACCCAGGAGCAGCTCACCTTGCGGATTGAGGGGCCACGGGTCGGCCTTGTCGAGATACTCGTTCACGGACAGTCCCCAGACCTCAGCCGCTTCCCCCTGGCCACCACTCCCCCGGCGGCCATCATCCAGCCCCTCACCCACGCCAATGCTCTGGAAGGGGTAGCGCGCGGACTCGACGAACGTCTTGACAGCGCCCGGTGTCTCGGCGTGGCAGAGCAGGATGCCGTGGACGCCAGCCGCCAGGAGGTGCTTCACCATCCAGGCATTGGCCCGCATGACCTCCGCACTCGTGCCGTCGGTCGGCAGCGTGGCGATCACCGTCGGTGTGCGGTGTCCGCTGCGGGTCGGGCCGCCGGCGATCAGCCCGCGCATGAACGCCGACAACCCCGGCATGTTAAACCCAAAGTGCTCCATCTCCACCATCAGGTAGTCGGCCCACGTCTGCGCCATCTCGACGCCGTTTTCGTAGCTCAGCTCGCCAGCGCCGGTGTAGTAGATCGGCTGACCCTGCTCCAGTAGCTCAATCGCCCGGTTGACACGTGGCATTGTCTTTCAACCTGCCTGCGTATTCGCTGCTCGCCGGTTCATCCAGCGGCCGGAACCATGCTGCTCGCCAGGATGCACCGGCAGCGCTGGCCTGGATTATCCACAACTACGACCCTCCCGGCAAGGAAGAGGCGGGGGGACGCCTCGCCTCCGTCATTCCCGCGAACGCGGGAATCTACCTCCTGCCACCAGCTTCCGGTGCAAGCCGGATGACAACCGCCTGAACGCAGCGTGCTGCGCCCCTACTCGGTGCTCTCTGTGTGCTCTGTGGCTAAATCTCCGCAGCGTCAACCCGCTTCCGGCTGCTACACTGCCCACCAGCATGGCAAGAGAGCGTCCAGCCACCCGCGCCGACGGTCGCGCCTTCGACGAGCTGCGACCGGTGCGTATCACCACCGGCTACCAGGAGTACCCGGAAGGATCGGCGCTCATCGCGTGCGGCAACACCCGCGTCCTCTGTGCCGCTTCGGTGCAAGACCGACAGCCGCCCCATCTGCTCAACACCGACCGCGGCTGGGTCACGGCCGAATATGCGATGCTGCCCCGCGCGACGCATACCCGCAGTAGCCGAGAATCGGTACGGGGCCGCCTCGGCGGTCGGACGCAGGAGATTCAACGCCTGATCGGCCGCGCGCTGCGAGCGGCGGTAGACCTCCCGGCGCTCGGTCCCCGAACCGTCATCCTGGACTGTGATGTGCTCCAGGCCGACGGTGGCACCCGCACCGCAGCCATCACCGGCGCTTACGTCGCCCTCTCCCTCGCGCTACGCCAGCTAGTCAGTACCGGGATGCTGCCCAGCACCCCGCTGAAGACGGCCGTAGCAGCCGTCAGCGTGGGGATAGTACACGGCGCGCCGCTACTCGATCTCTCCTACCCGGAGGACTCCCGCGCGAGCGCAGACCTCAACGTGGTTATGACCGGCGAGGGCCAGTTTGTCGAGGTGCAAGGCACGGCCGAGGGCACGACGTTCTCGCGCCGCGCGCTGGATCGCCTGCTCGACCTCGCACATCAGGGGATCAAGTTGCTGCTCGCGGCCCAAGAGCAAGCCATCCGCGCCGCTTTGGACAGCGCCGAGGGCAGTGCGCCCTTCCGCAAGTAGGGGCGCTCGGCGGCGGCCGGCATGCAGAGACCGGCCCCTATGTGAGCGCCTGCACCAACTCCCGGAAACGGTCGCCGCGGTCGAACTCGTTGGCGAACATGCCGAACGAGGCGCAACCGGGCGAGAGCAGCACGACGCTACCAGGCTCCGCAGCCTCACGCGCCGTAGCCAGCGCCGCCGCGAGGTCGCCAGGCGCCCCAACCACCTTCGCACCACACGCAGCTGCGATCTTGGGTGTCGCGGTGCCCGCCAGCAGCACAACGGCCGTGACCATGGATCGTTGGCCCTGCATGGCCGCGCGCACACCGCTGAAGTCCAACCCCTTGTCGCTGCCACCGGCGATCAGTACGGTCGGCCGGTTCATGGCGCCGAGGGCAGCGAGCAAGGCTTCCGGCATGGTGGCCGTCGTATCGTTGATGTAGCGAACGCCCTCAAATTCGCGGACCGTCTCCAGGCGGTGGGGCACGCCGGGGAAGGCGGCCACTGCCCGGCCAATCACCGTAGCGGGTATCCCCAGTACACGAGCCGCCGCCGCCGCCGCCGCGACGTTCGCTCGGTTGTGGGCGCCATAGAGATGCGCTGTTTCCCACCCGGGCGCCTCTGACGCCGGATCGAACCACACCACGCGCCCCGCAGTCTCGCCGCTCTGGCCGGCCGGAGCGGCACCGCCCCTCCCACCGTCCGTGCCGCGTAGGCGGGCCACCAGCGCGCGCACCGGCGGGCTGGCGCTGTTGAGCACGGCGTAGTCCGCGGGCCGTTGCCAGCGCAAGATAAGGCCCTTGCTCCGCGCATACTCCGCATAGCTCGCGTAGCGGTCCAGGTGATCGGGCATGATGTTGGTGATGACGGCTACGTGCGGGCTGCGCTGCAACGGGATCAGCCCCTCCAGCTGCCAGCTCGACAGCTCCAAGACAACCCAGGTTCTCGGCTCGATGCGCGGCAGCGTCTCCAGCGCCGAACGGCGGAGATTGCCGGCGACAACGTGCGGCCAGCCGTGCTCCCGGAGCACTGCGGCAAGCAGCAGCGTGGTCGTGGTCTTGCCCTTGGTACCCGTTATGCCGATGATATTCCGGCTCGGACACTCCTCGAAGAAGAGCGTCATCTCCATGACTACCGGCACGCCGGCCGCTGCCGCCACCTGTAGATAGGGCGAATGACGCGGCACGGCCGGATTGCGGACAACGAGATCGGCAGATCGAAAGTCGTCCTCCCGATGCTGACCCAGCACGTAGGTGATTGGGAGGTCCGCCAAGGCATCCAGCGAAGCGGCGAGCTGCTCGGCAGGGCGCAGGTCGGTCATGGTGACTTGGGCGCCGCGCTCGGCCAGGAACCGGGCCACGCCCAAGCCGCCACCGTGGACACCCAGCCCCATCACGAGCGCGCGCCGGCCGCGATAGTCCACGGTATTGCCCCCCTGCGCTGATCGCTTGGTATACGCGGCCGGCCACCGCCACGCGCGATCAGCGTTCCCAAGCCTGCTAGGATAAAGTTCTTGGTACGATAACGTCAGCGTAGTGTACTGCGCGCCCCGCACATCGGCAGAGACCAATGAGACAGCGGCCAGCTACCTCCACACGATACCCCAGTCCGTCGGCGCAACGCCGGGCGGCCGAGCTATGGAAGGCGCGCCTCGGCCTCGGCGCTGCGGTGATTATTACGGTGTTTTCCCTGGTAGTGATGTATCGGATCGCCGGCGTGGGTGTGCAGACCATGCTGACGGTTTCCCAGAACACCCTGACCACTGTCCTGGGCCTCGGCGCCAGCTTAGGCTTGCCGATCCCTGATGGTCTGAGTACGCTGCTGATTAGTCCGGCTCCGGCCGCGGAAAGTCCAGCGCCCGTTCCGGCAGGCGGACAACCCGCCGACAGCTCAACCTCTCAGCCGGCACAAACTCCTGGCCCAACTACGGCGGCGGCCGCAAATACGCCGGTAGCCAGCAGCACTGTCACGCCAACACCGGCGCCGCAGGCCACGGCAACACTCGCCCCCGGTAGTGTGCGCGAGCACACCGTCGAGGCCGGCGATACCCTCTTTGCGCTCGCCCGGCGCTACGAGAGTAGCGTGCAAGCCATCGTCGCGGCGAACAACCTGCGGGACAGCAACGTGACCCTCCAAATAGGTCAGCGGCTGATCGTGCCCTAGTGGCGGCTCCGGCACGCAGACTCGCCGACGATAGTTAGGAGAGGGTCCAGCCCGCCGCTGCCAGCACCGGCTCCAATGCCGCCACCACCACCGCCCCAGCACGGAGAATCCGCGCCGTTGGCGGCGACGAGAGCGCCAGCACCGTTGACGGTTGCCCCACCGGCGAAGGCCCGCCATCGAGCACGACGTCCACCTCTGAGCCGAGGGCGGCGACAGCGGCTTGCGCCGTCGTCGCCGGGGCAGCACCGGAGCGGTTTGCGCTCGTGCCAATCAGCGGACAGCCGGCCTCACGGATGAGCGCGCGCGTGACGGGATGATCCGGTATCCGCAGCGCGACCGTGACGCCGGCCGCGACAAGGTCCGGCACCTGCGCCGAGCGGGGCAACACAAGCGTCAGTGCGCCCGGCCAGAAGCGAGCGGCGAGGTCCGCCGCGACCGGTGGCCACTGCGCGACCAACGCGGCGGCGGCCTCCGGGTCGGCGAGCAGCACCGGCAAGCCACGACCGGCCGAGCGCCCCTTCACCCGCAACAGCCGGGTCACCGCCGGGGGATGGAGCGCGTTCGTGCCCAAGCCGTAGAGCGTATCGGTGGGATAGACCACTAGCCCCCCCCAGCGCACGATTTCGGCTGCCTCGATCAAGGCCACCGGGTCGCCGGCCGGGTAGAGCCGCATCGTTCCTGATCGAGACGTGGGCCGACCCGGCGGCGCGTCTACGGGTTGACTGCCGTCTGCCGATTGCATTGCGGAGCATTCTAACCCACTGCAACGTGCGGCCTGGCGCTGGCCCGCTTCCCATGTGGACTGCTCCAGGTACGGGTGCTACTATCCCGCCAATGCCGAATCGCGTAGGGGCGGCGCATGCGCCGCCCCAGGGAAGGAGCACGCGCCAATGCCAAACGTCTCATTCATCGGACTGGGGAAGATGGGCCTGCCCATGTCGCGCAATATCATGCAGGCCGGCTTCCCGCTGACCGTACACAACCGCAGCCGGGGCAAAGTAGCGGCGCTGGCGGCGGAGGGCGCGACCGCAGCCGCCTCATCGGCTGAAGCAGCCACCACCACCGACATCATCTGCCTGTGTGTCCCCGTACCGGCCGATGTCGAGACCGTCATTCTCGGCCCGGACGGCGTGTTGGCCGGCGCCCGGCGCGGGAGCCTGGTCGTGGATTTCAGCACCATTGACCCCGCCACAAACCGCAAGGTGGCCGCGGCGCTGGCCGAGCAAGGCGTCGGCTACATTGACGCGCCGGTCAGCGGTGGGCCACCGGGGGCCGAGGCGGGCAGCCTGACAGTGATGTGTGGCGGCGACAAAGCGGACTACGAGCGCGCCCTGCCGGTGATGGAAGCCGTGGGCGAGAAGATCGTCCACGCCGGGCCAATCGGCGCCGGGTCAACCGTGAAGCTCATCAATCAGATGCTCGTAGGCGTCAATCTGTCGGGCGCCGTCGAGGGCTTTGTCCTCGGCGCCAAGGCGGGGATTGACCCGGAATTACTGCTCGACGTGGTGAGTAGTGCCTCCGGCGACAGCTTGCAGCTCCGGCGCTGCTTCCCCGATTTCGTCTTCAAGAACCAGTACGAGCCAGCCTTCTCGGCCAACCTCCTCTACAAGGACATCATGCTGGCGCTCGGCATTGGTCGGGAGCTGAACGTCCGGCTCAATCTCGGCAATCTGGCGCTCCAAGCCTACGAGGAAGTCCGCAACCACGGACTGGGCGAGCAGGACTTCGCCGTGGTGGCCGTACCGCTCCAGCGGCTCAGTGGCGTACAGATCAAGCCGGAAGAGTAAAGCCGGGGGGTGCGGCGCAGCTACGCGGCGTGCTCGCCCGCCGGCCAGCGATACACCATCTTCAGATACTCGTCGTAGGGGATGTCCGACAGGGGGGCCATGGCCGCGTCCCACAGCGCGTTCCAACGCTCGTAGTCGGTCAGCACCGTCTCCGGCCACGCCGCGCTACGCACGACAAAGCCCGGCAAGAACGGCCGGCCCGTCGGCTTGGCGGCGTCCTGGTAGCGCAAGTCCATGCTCCAGCGCACCCGATCCGATACGTTCGGCTGGCTGCGGTGCATCATCAACGGATGGAAGAGGATGAGACCACCCGCCTGCGTGGGCAGCAGCTTCGGCATCAGTTCCGGCACTTCCCGGGGGTCTACCCGAATCTCGCCGTTGACGAGATGGCGGCGTAGCCCGTGCTTGTGGCTGCCCGGCAGGAGCTCCAGACAGCCGCCATCCTCCGACACGTCGAACAACGGTATCCACATCGTAGCGATGATCTGATTATCCGCCTCGGGCAAGACCGTCCCGGCATCCTGGTGCCAATGATGTGCCCGCGAGTTGTACATCGCCGACCGCTCCGGCGGCACCGAGCGAATGTGCTGGATGGGGCTACACTGGAGCTCCGGGCCGATCAGCGACTCCGCCAGATCGAGCAAGCGCGGGCAGTGCAAAAAGTCGAACATCGCCCGGCCCCGCACGAAACGAATGTCCAGCTTATCCCCGATTTCCGGCGCCTCCGCCGCGATCAAGGTCATCCGCCGCTGAAACGGCTCGCGCTCGTACAGCTTGGTAAGCTCTCCGTCGGCAACGAGCCGCCGCGCCCGCCGGTCAATGAGCGCCTCATACTCGGCGATGACCGGACCGAGATCATCGTCGCCGAGGACGCCAGCCGCAAAGTGGATATAGCCGTTGTCGTGAAAGTCCGCGATCTGCGCCTCGGTCAGCCTCATCCTACCGCCTCCTCAGCCTTCACCAGCCCGCAAACCCACTCCAAACAGGGAAGGAGCTACAGGCGGTCCCGCTAACGCCCCTTCCCTGGAGGGAAAGGGCCGGGGGTTAGGTCCACCCGTTCATGCTACGCTGCCTCCGCCGCGCATGCAACCAGCCGCCTCCGGTCAAAGGTCTTGCACCGGGTCTTGCAGCCGTCGGCTCTGCCGGGCGGCGCGGCACGCAGGCGATGGCATACTTCGCGCCAAGCGCCCGGCAACCACACCCACAGTTAGGAGGCAGGCCGTGAATCAGCGACCTCTCCCCGTCGGCACTCGCTCCCAGCTCTTCTTGGACGACTACCTGATCGCCGCCAGCGACGGGGTGGAGGCACGGCTCCATCCCATGACCAAGCACCCGCAGCCGGTCCTGCAAGCCGCGGCGCCCTGGGAGCGGCCCGAGGTCGGCGGGCTATGGGGACCGGTACATGCCCACTTCGATCCCATCGAGCAGGTCTTCAAGCTCTGGTACAGCAGCATGGGCGCCTACCCAACCGACTTTTCCCGTCGGGACCCGACCTACCGCTGCCTTGCCACCTCGCCCGACGGCCTCAACTGGGAGCGCCCTAACCTGGGCCTGTTCGAGTACGCCGGCTCCACCCGGAACAACATCTTCACCGACCAAGCCGACGGCGGGCACGGCATGCTGGACTGCCCCGAGATGGCCAGCGTCGAGCCACCCGACCGGCGCTACAAGGCCGCTGGGTGGGGCGGCTTCAATGACCGCCGCATCGCACAGCTCAACGTGTACTTCTCCCCGGATGGCCTGCGCTGGCAATCATATGAGGGCAACCCCGTGCTCCGCGGCCGGCGGCTCGACGATACGAACAGCGCCGCCAAGCTCCGCGCGTCGCCGACCCACGACGGCCCGCCGGGCGCTCCGACGGCCAAGTACGCGCTGGTACCGCGCATGATGGTGGAGCTGGGCGGCTGGCGACGGCGCTGCATCGGCATCACTACGTCCGAGGACGACGAGGGCGGCAACCCCTTCACGCAATGGAGCGATCCGATGCTCGCCTTGGCTCCCGACCAGCGCGACGACGATATGTCGGAGGCGCGGTTAGCCGCGGCCAAGCCACTGCTGCTCCAAGATCATCCCGACGACCACCACTGCGAGTTCTACGGGATGCTGCTCTATCCCACGAGCGATCTCTTCCTGGGGTTCGCGTGGACCTATGACGTGGCCTGCGACCTCACCCGCATTGGGCGCGGCAATGAGTACGCCATCGTGGACGTGCAGCTTATCGCCAGCCGCGATCTGGTCCACTGGCAACGGATCGGCCACCGCCAGCCGGTGCTCGGCCGCGGCGACCCCGACAGCTTCGACAGCCACATGATCTTCTACCATTCGCTGCCCCTGACCGTCGGCGATGAGTGGTGGGTGTACTACATGGGCTTCAACGAGGGCCACGCCGCCAAGAACTGCTTTGACGACACGCTGCGCCGGCAGTATCGGGAGGATGTGCGGGCCGGACGCCGCCACTTCCCGGCGCTAGGCTTGGCCAAGGGGCGCCGAGACGGCTTTATCTCCCGCGACGCCGGCACGGACGGCGGCACCCTCACGACCCGGCTGCTCCGGCTGGGCGGCGGCAGCCTCGAAGTGAATGCGACGGTAGCCGCTGGCGGCGCCGTCACGGTCGCCGTGCAGGACGAACAGGGGCAGGCGCTCCCCGGCTTTGGTGCCGCCGACTGCACGCCGCTGACCGGCGATTCGCTGCGGCACCGTGTGCGGTGGGGCGACCGCCGCGGCGACGACCGCTGGCGCGAGCGTCCGGTGCGCTTGCAGTTCCACCTCCGCGCCGCCGCCCTCTACGGCTTCCGCTTCACCGAAGCCGAGTCCTAGCGACTACCTCCCACAGTGCCTTCCGGCTCCGGGGAAGATAGAACAGTGAGCACGACCACATTTGGCGTATCCGTTTGCTGATGATGGCGAATGTCCACTCCCAAATCCTTAGCGGACAACGTCAGACGTCGTCTCACCCTACGCACCGTCTCGCCCTCGCCCAGCGTCCACTTAAGAGTCTCGCCAGGCTGACTAGACCTCAGAAACTCCATGTACGGCTCCAAATCCACTCTCTCGTGCGAGCGTGAGCTAAACGACCTTCGTGGCTCGGCCGCGGTCCTCCCGATAACCCGCGGCACAAGTGTCTGGCTCGACTGGCCCCGGAACTGCTTGATCTCCACCGCCAGCACCTCGATGTGGGGCATCTGCTCGTTGAGGAACTTCACCACTTGTTCGAGCTCATCCGGTATCTCATCTGCGATGAACAAGAGACGCAGCCGACGTGCGGTGAGGTTTGTAGCCACGTCATCCCAGAAACCATCCACCTTCTTCAGAAAATCGTCAGCATCCGTTTCTTCATCCACCTGGAGCAGTTCGGCAAGCACTTCGTCGGGATCGTCAGTTGACTCCTCGAACGTTTGGCGTAGCTTGTCCGCAGTCCAGGTCCCCGCGGCGTGCGCCGCATACTCCAGCAGCTGCCCAACGATGGTACGCCGGATTTCGCGACTGGAGCCGCGCTTTACCTCGGCCAACGTCGGCACTGCATCTTGGTCAACCAGCAGAAGGTCAACTGACCACCGCTCCGCGGCATCGGGGGTTTCCGCGATACCCTGTTCGCGCGTGATCAAAATCCAGCGGCGGGGATCACCCGGCCGTATCTGCTCGCCGTCTAGCAACTCGGGATACTCCGCAATCAGCGTTTGTAGTTCGTCCTCAGTCAAGAAAGTCTCCTCCTCCAGCGGCTCAAGCCCTCCCCGCTCACCTCTGGTGTATATCCGCTCGGCCATAGTGCTCCTCCCAACTACGCACCGCTGCAATCAGCGTGCCGAAAGCTAACGGCTGACAACTGACGGCTGAAACCCAACAGCTACATCTGCACAATCAGTGTAATCGGTCCCAGCAGGCCGGAGGGCCGCTGGCTGCCCTCATACTCGTTCGCCATGCTGTTGGTGACGAGCACTTCCAGGCTGTACGTCCTCGGCGCCAGGCCACTGCCCAAGCAGACGCGGTAAGGCGCCCACATCCGCACGCCGACCTGCTGCCCGTCGAGGCAGACGGCCACGCTGTCCCCCACCTGCCCCAGATCGAGCCAGGCCTCCGTTGCCGACACCGGCAGCGTCAATTCTGTCCGGTACCGGAGCGTCCCGGAGAACAGCTCGTAGCCCGGCTGCCGTGCCCAGTCACCGGGCGCCGGCACCGCGACCGCCGCCCCGTCGAGATCGCGTACCTCCCAGCGCAGGTCCAAGGGAATCCGCTTCTCCGTAAGCCTAGGAAGCGCCGGCGATGGCACGAAAGGCGCCTGCGTATCTACGGCGAGCACAATACTCTCCCGCCGCCCCAAGTCGAGCGAAACGCGGAGACCATCGCCGGCGGCCGCGGCCTGCACGGGGCGCTGTGCCCCGGTCAGCGGGTCCCAAGCAGCGGTCTCTCCCGATACCGCCAGGCGTAGCTGCCCGGCAATCTCGCCCTCGCCCTCGTTGACGAGCAGGTAGTAGTCCAGTCCCCCCTTCCGGTAGTGGAGAAACCGCAGGTCCGGGTGGTGCGGCGTCAAGCGCAGGTCGCGCGGGATTAGCGCATCCAGCCTGGCCGGTAGGTCCTCGCCATCCCGGTAGACGATGAGCCTCCCCCCGCCCTCCCGGAAACGCGCCAGGTTTGCGCGGCTCTCGTCGCTCAGTACCGGATCACCCTCCAGGATGACCACGCGATACCGCTGCTCGCCGACCTCTAAACGGCCGGCCTCGACGGTCGCCGCAGCCACCGCCGCATCGTCGAGGTAGAGAAAGTCAATCTGGCGCTGGTAGAGCTGTTTCGCGGCGCGCCAGGGCAGGTCGTTGCCATCCCCCAGGATCGCCACGTCGCAGACGTGCTGCCCATCCGAGAGCAGCCAGCTCAACCGCCGCGCATAGCCGGCTAGGTGATGAAAGTGCGGCCACCAGACGTTGTGTACCCCCAGGTCCGGCTCGCTCTCCCAGGCGCGGCGGTCGCGGATGGAATAGTAGACCGCATGGGTACACAGCAGGTTGTTTCCCCGCACCAGGTGCCAGTCGAACAGCCACTTGGTTTCGTCCAGCGTGAGGCGCCAGCCATAGCCCCCGCACACTTCCGTCAGGATGCGGCGCGCCCCTTGCAGTCGGGCGCCACTGGTCGCCGCTTTGGCGGCAACACTATGAGCGCCCTCGATGGCGGACGTGCTCGCCGGCTCTATGTAGCGGTGGACCATGTCCTGGCCGGGGTACTGGAAGAAGCGCAGCACGGACAGCTCGTTGCTCCACTTGGGATGGCCCGTCAGCGCAATGCCGTGCGCCGCGCACCACTCGGACTGTGCCCTGTAGAAGACTTCCTCCAGGCGTTCCTGCACGGCAGCGGCATAAGCATGGCGGAACGCGGCGGTCTTGGGGCCATAGTCGCACCAGAGCGCCGGCAGCCACGCGCGCGGATCGTCACCCCACCGTCCCTGCCACCGCGCCGCCAGCCAGTCCACGAGGCCGGTCGTGTACGGCTGCGGAGCCTCGGTGCGGTGCGGACCTTTGCCCAGAATACTCGGCTCGTCGGTGAACAGCGCGATGATCGTCGTGCCAAAGAACTCCCGCAGGTGCTTGTAGAATTGGTCGTGGGTCAGGCTCAGGAAGCACGCCACCGCCTCCGGGTTGAGGAGATCCGCCGCCGGCGGTGCCGTCGCATGACCGGTCTCCTCCTCGGCCAGGACGCCACGGATGACCCCACCACTATGCGTCTGCCACACGCTCATCGCCTTCCAGCGCCCCGCCGGCACCTCGATACGCACGATGTTGTGGGGCAAGGCATCCAGCACACGCACAGAGTCCGGGTCAATGCGCCCGTCGTCGCGCACCCGGCCCAGCACGGTGCAGACATGGCGGTCCAGCAGGGCGCGGCCCGTGTTCGGGCGCCAGTAGCCGGAGAAAGGCCCGGCGACCTCTTTCTCCCACAAGGAGATGGCCTGACTCGCATACTGCGGGTTCTCCGCCACGACGGCGCCATTGGCGGAGCCGGACGGATAGGAGCCTTCATCGTAGAGGATGATCTTCATCCCCAAGCGCGCCGCCTCCGCGACGACCAGCCGCAGCAGGCGAAAGTACTCGTCCGTGAGGTAGCCCACGCGGGGCGAAAGCCCAAGCCGCGGATGCGGCGCAACGCCCCCGAACCCGGCCTCGTAGAAAGCATGGAGCTGCTCTAGCAGCACCGCTTCCTGCAGGTCGTCGTTCCAAAACCAGAGCGGGATCAAGCCGAACTCGCGTGGTGGATCGGCAAAGGTGGCATGCACTTGGCGGAGGCTCATATTCCCTCCCCGCAGACCTCTACAAAAGGCCGTCATTGCGGCTTGCGCCGCAATCCAGACTCCCCCTCTCCAAATGTTGGAGAGGGGGCCGGGGGGTGAGGCCGCTGCCCTCACCATCCCATTGACCAAGGGCGTGTATTATAATGCTCGCGCCGTTGCACTGCTCAACCGAGGTGGCCCTCAATAGAGAGGGGGCGGCCCCAGCGTGGAACGTGAGGTAACACATGGTCAAGGTGCTATTCACCGGTGGTCGTAATCGAGAGCAGTTGGATGAGCTGCGGCAACGCCATCCGGGCGTCACTTTTGCCGGCGCTGCCACGGAGGAGGATGAGCTACGCGAGATTGCGGATGCGGACGCCATGGTCGGGTGGCCGAGCAGCGAGCACATTGTCGCGGGTCGCAAGCTCCGCTGGATCCACGCCGGCAGCGCCGGCATTGACTGGATATCCCAAGTCCCGGAGCTAATCCGCAGCGATATTGTCCTCACCAACGGTCGCGGCTCTTACGGCAACGCGATTGCCGACCACTGCTTCGCCATGATCCTCGCCTTCACGCGGCAACTGCGCGAGTTCACGGCGGACCAGCAAGCCAAAGTGTGGTCGGGGCGCAACCACGCGCCGAATATGCTAGAGCTGAGTGACGCCACGCTGGGCATCGTGGGCCTGGGCAATATCGGCGGGGAGATCGCCCGGCGCGGGGCCGGCTTCCGCATGAAGGTCGTGGCGGTGGACCTCAACCCGGCCGCCCAAGCGCCCGGTGTCGAGCAGGTCTGGGGGCTGGATCACCTCGACGACCTAATGCAACTCAGCGACTACCTCGCCGTCAGCGTACCCCGCACGCGAGAGACTATCGGGTTGATTGACGCCCGGCGCCTGGCGTTGATGAAGCCCTCCGCCCACCTGATCGTCGTCTCGCGGGGTCGCATCGTCGAGGAAGAGGCGCTCATTGCAGCCCTGCAAGAGGGGCGGTTGGCCGGCGCCGGCCTCGACGTGACGGCCACCGAGCCGCTGCCCGCGGACAGTCCGCTCTGGGAGCTGCCCAACGTGATCCTGACGCCGCACACCTCGGGCGCTTCCGTGCAGACCCGCGACCGGGGATGGCAGCTCCTCCTCGAAAACCTGCGCCGGTTTATCGCCGGCGAGGACCTGCTGAACGTCTGCAACAAGGAAGCCGGCTTCTAAGTCCGGTACGTATCAGTCACCAGCCATCAGCTATCAGCGAAAGGAGCGTGCCTTACCATGCGATGCAACCCTGCACTCGCCAAGCTACGCGCTGGCGGAATGACGAGCGGTATCAGCGTCGGCCTGGACTCCCCCGACCTCGCCGAGCTGGCTGCCCACGCCGGCTTCGACTATGTGTGGCTGGAGTGGCAGCACGGGCAATTCTCGGAGCATACGCTCAACAATGCCATTGCCCGCTTTCTGCCGGTGGACACGGCTCCCATCGTGCGCGTGAAAAGCCACGAGCCGGGCGCGATCAATCACGTGCTGGACATGGGGGCGATGGGCGTCATCGTGCCGATGGTCGAAACCGCCGCAGAGGCGCGGGCGATTGCCCACGTGACCTACTATCCACCGCTCGGACGACGCTCCACCGGAGGCACGCGCCTCTCCCTATTGGGCGACGATTACACGGAGCGGGCGAACGACGAGATGCTCCTCGTGGTGATGGTCGAAACCGAGTCGGCGATTAACAACGTCGCCGAGATCATGGCCGTGCCCGGCGTGGACGTGGTGCTGATCGGTCCCGGCGATCTCATGCTCGATGTCCAGGCGCAGGGCAAGGATGCGGCCCACCATGAGCGTCTGGTGCAGCAAGTCCTCACTGCTTCTCAGCAGACCGGCGTCGCCGCCGGCTACGTCTGTCCCAGCCTTGAGGTCGCGGATGAGCGGGTCGCGCAAGGCTTTCGGTTCGTCAGCTGTGGCTCGGACTCCGGGCTACTGCGGGCGGGCTTTCAGTCCATCCTCGAACATACGCGCACGTGGTAGGCAAGCACCGCTGGATGGACCGCAGCGGGGGAATTGAGGCGCAGGCGGACAACGGCAGTCATGGACTATCGTCGCTTCGGCAGCACCGGCGTCAAGGTCTCCCCCATCTGTCTCGGCAGCGCCTTCCGCGGTCGGCCCGGCGATGATGTCTGCAAGGCCACCATCGCGCAGGCCATTGACCTCGGGGTGAACTTCATTGACGTAGCCAACATCTACCAGGAAGGGCACTCCGAGCGGCTGGTTGGCGCGATGCTCAAGGGGCGACGGGATCAATTCGTCCTCACCACCAAGGTAGGAAGCAGCATGGGAGCCGGCCCGAACGACCACGGCTTGTCCCGGGTACACATCCTCCGGGAGGTCGAGCGCAGCTTGCGCCGCTTGCAGACCGACCATATTGACATCTATCTGGTGCATCAACCCGATCCCGCGACACCCGGCGAGGAGACGCTTCGCGCCCTCGACGACCTGGTACATCAAGGCAAGGTACGCTATCTCGGCTGCTCCAACTATGCCGCCTGGCAGGTCTGTGCCGCCCTCTGGACCAGCGACCGCGCTGGCCTGACGCCATTCATCGGCGTGCAGAACCCCTACAACTTGCTGCGTCGGTCGCTCGAACGCGAGCTACTCCCCTTCTGCCGCCAGCAGGGGCTGGGAGTGATGACCTTTAGCCCGCTGGCCGTCGGCCTGCTCTCCGGGCGCCTCCGACGCGATACCCCACCGCCGCTGGACACCCCCTGGGGGCAAGGACGCTCCGGCTTCACCGCCGCGCTGACGCCGGCAGCCGACCGCGTAGTAGCAACCCTGGCGCGCCTCGGGCAGGAGCGCGGCAAGACCCCGGCACAGGTGGCTATCGCCTGGATTTTGTCCCATCCCGAGATCAGCGCGGCGCTGATCGGCCCGGATCGGCCGGAGCACGTCACAGAAACGGTCGGGGCGGCGATGTGGGAGCTGGATCGGGAGGCCCGGACGGCGTTAGATTCCGTGTCCGCTTGGGCGATCAACGGCACCCAGGGCACGTGATACCGTCATCGCCGGCTGCTCTGTGGCCGGCCGCGCTCACGCTGGCTGAGGCTGGTGGATTGGTGAAATGTCGGCGGCGCGTCGGGGCAGTTCCTAGCCGAGCGCCCCGGTCAGCTAGGCTCCGGCGGCACCACGATCCACAGGATCGGATAGGCCAGCAGCGCCACACCACCGGTGAGCACGCAGACCACGATGTACAGCAGCCGGATCAGGGTGGGATCAATCCCCACGTATGCCCCCAGCCCCCCGGCCACGCCCCCCAGGTACCGCTCTTGCCGGCTCCGGTACAAACGGCGCCCACGCCACGAGCCTCCACTTGGCTCCATCGTGTGCCTCCTTCACGGTGCGTTCACAATAGACGGTCTGTGTTCACAATAGTATGACCACGAGGGGGCGTCCCGTGTTTCACCGGCCTCAGCGCCGGTGCCCCGGCCCGTCATCGGCCAGTGCGGCGCTCGTTGGCGCTATCATCGTTGGTGGCGCACTACGGCGCCACCTTGACAGGAACAGCAGGGCGGGATACCGTAGTGTTAACCCCTTACGGGCGTTGGCAACGTCCGCGCGGGGAGATTCGCAGAGAGAAAGGCCGTAGCGTATGGCCACCGTAGAAGATGTCGAGGGCTACCTCATCCGCATGGATCTGCCCTATGAGGAGCTAGGCGACGGGATTTGGGTCATCCACGACGAGTACGACTATATAGACAACATCGTCATCTACTACGCCGACCCGCTGGTGATCTTCCGGGTGAAGCTCATGGAAGTCCCCGCAGGAGATAATGCGGAGTTGTTCCGCCTGCTGCTGGAGTACAATACCACGGACATAGTGCATGGGGCGTATGGCCTCGAAGGGAACAATATCGTGGTCATGGACACGCGAGAAGCTGTGAACATGGACTTCAATGAGTTTCAGGCGTCAATCGACTCCCTTACCCTCGCCATCGCCCAACACTATCCCAAACTGTCGGCGTTCCGGACGGCCGCCAACTAGCAGGTTCTTCGGACAGGTAAGGAGCACGAATATGTCAATCTTCAAGCGCATCTCCACCGTGTTTCGGGCCAACGTCAACGACATGATCTCCCAGGCGGAAGACCCGGAGAAGATGCTGAATCAGCTTACGGAGGATATGCGCGGCCAGTACACCACGGCCAAGGAGCAGGTCGCAGCGGCGATGGCGGACGAGCGCCGCTTGCACCAGCAGCTCACTGCCGAGCAGCGGCAGGCTGCGGAGTGGGAACAGAAGGCCATGATGACGGTGCGGGCCGGCCGGGACGATCTCGCCGCCCAAGCCCTGCAGCGCCAAGCCGACCACGACCAAGCGGTCGCTGGCTACCAGGAACAGTGGGAGGCGCAGAAGGCCGCCGTAGACCAGCTCAAGGAATCGCTCCGCCGCCTCCAGAGCAAGATAGATGAGGCCCAGCGCAAGAAGAACCTCCTGATCGCTCGCGCCAAGCGGGCAGAGGCGCAGAAGAAGATTGCACAGACGATGGGGGGCCTCTCCGACAGCAGCGCCTTCGACACGTTCGACCGCATGACTGCGAAAGTGGATCAGATCGAAGCGACGGCAGAGGCCAACACCCAGCTCCAGGAGGAGCTGGAAGGGAGCGACCTAGAGACGGAGATCAAGGCCCTGGAGTCTCCGTCGGATGACGCCGCCCTCCTCGCCCTCAAGCAGAAGATGGGAATGCTGCCCAAGCCCGCCGCTGGCGATACACCACGGCTCATCGACGACAAGCACTCGGCGCCCTGAACTGAGCCGCGCTTCACCCCCCGGCCCCTCTCCACTTGTGGAGAGGGGGAGTCCAGCGGCACCAGCGCACCACTCCGGCGCAGACAGCAGCCGGCAGCTTCAGCGGCTTGCCGGCAGCGCTTCCGAGGCCCGATCTGCTTCCTGCCGCCCAACGGGTGACAGCACCGCTTCAAGCACGGGCCGTATCTGAGACAGCTGCTTGATCCGAATCGCGAAATCCCATGCCCGCTCGAACTTTTTCCACCCGGCACTGTAGAAAAAGTGCTTCAGTTTGTGCTTTGACGAACGGTGCGCCGAGGCCGCCTGGAAGATGGAGCTCCACCGATAGAACGCCTCGTAGGACCAGTCATAGCCACGCTTCAAGTCCTCCGGCGACAACCGACTAGGGCGGTAGACGACATGCCGCGTGTCGTACAAGTCCCAGTTTCTCGTCACGATCCGGTCTTGTGATTCCATCTCCGCGAACAGCGCGGTACCCGGGTATGGCGTCAGGACGTGGAAGGTGGCCGTTGTAATCCCATTCTGCACGCCCCAGTCCACGGTCCGAGCGAAGACGTCGGGATCGTCGCTGTCCAGACCGAAGACAAAGCTCCCGTTAATCATGATCCCGAGGTCATCGAGCCTTCTGACGACCTCCCGATAGCTGCGGCCGAGATTCTGTCGCTTGCCGGCACCGGCAAGGGCGCTGGTCGAGAGCGTCTCAAATCCGACGAATAGACTCCGGAGGCCCGCGGCCGCCGCCTCTTCGATGAGGTCGTCGCGGAGAATCGAGTCTACTGTTGCCGCCCCTTGAAAGACGCGGCCCATACCCCTCATGCCTTGGAACAGCGCTCTGGCGAAACGAGGATGCCCGAGGAGATGGTCGTCGAGGAAATAGAGATGGCGACCAGAGAGGCGATCAATCTCGGCCAGCGCCGCGCCAACCTGCTGCGTGTAGAACGAGCGCCCTCCCGCGTAGAAACCGTCCTTGTAGCAGAAAGTACAGTGGTGCGGACAGCCTCGCGAAACGACAATGGAGTTCGGAACGAGGTACAGCCGTCGCTGAATCAGGTCTCTGCGGACCGGTGGTATACCTAGGAGCGTGCGCGTCTTCGACACGTACCGGCGTAACGGCCTGCCCGCCGCGAGGTCTTGCAGGAACTGGGGAAAGGTGTCCTCGCCGGGGCCAATAAAGATCGTATCGGCGTGCGGTGCTGCCTCATCCGGTAGCGATGTGACGTGGAGACCACCGAGCAGGACATAGGCTCCCCGGGCGCGATAGTGATCCGCGATCTGGTAGGCGCGGTAGGCATTGGTGATGTAGACCTGGATGATGACGAGGTCCGGTTGATCGCTAAGGTCGAGCTTCTGGACGTGCTCGTCTTGCAGCTCGATCTCGATGTCGGGATCAAGATAGGCGGCAAGAGTGGCGAGACCCAACGGCGGAAAGAGCGAGTACTTGATCGGTCGCCAGTACGTGCTGGTCGCTTCCGTCAATGCCGGGAGGATGAGCTTCACGCGCCTGAGGGTAGATCGCTTGGAGTTCAGCTGTACCTCCTTTGTAGACTGCCCAACGTTGTGCGGCTCACGCGCCCGTCTGCCGTGACGCCGTGCAGCTGCCGGTCGGCTGCTGCTTTGGGTGCCGCATAGAACGAACCGCAGAGCGACGCGGTTATCGCTGGGATGGCGCGGTCGGGGCGTGCGCGACCGGCACGCTTCCGAACGGGGTGATCTCGCCCGGCGCGGCCTAGGGGAGGCTGCCGTGCAGACGGCCGAAGCGACCGTGCATTACCGAGGGTCAACCGAGGGTCATTACAGGGCCATTAAAATGAGACAGCCCTAAGAAACCTCTCGGCTTCTCAGGGCCTGTCCCCCGACCGACGATGCTCACTCGCACCCGCTAGCCAGGCGGGCACGGACAGCACACCGAGCACCCTCATCCCCAGCGCACTCACGCTGCTTAGTGCTGCCGGATCGGTCTGCCGGCCTCGCCACCCTGCTCGCGCACCTCCCGCTGAGTAGGCACCTACCCACCGGGAGCCACTACCGAAGTAGCGGGGTGGCTCGCTAGCTCCACCGCCCCCCCGCGCGCCCCCGCCCGGAGACGGAGACACACACAGAGACGATACAGCTATCTTACGCCGCAACCACGGCCGGCGCAAGCCGCGTCCGGGCACGAAAAAACCCGCATCAGGCCGATCTCAGCACTTTACTCCCAAGCCGCCGCTCCACTTCCGCAGAATCCTGACCGATTCCCGCTTGCGGCCTCGCGCACCCTGCCAGAGAGTCACTAGACTCCATTGACTTTCTTGACTTTCTCAGTCATTCAGCACTTTTCCTGTCATTCCCGCGAAAGCGGGAATCCAGAGCGGATGCACTGTCTGCCGCCCCAGGTGCCGTCATTCCGGCGGAAGTCGCAATGACGGCCGGCCGAGCCGCTATCCTTGCAGTAGCTCACTCGCGCCGGCCGCGGTCCCGGCGCGAGAGTGAGTACACGCTAAAATAGCCAGCCACAGCAGCGCGATTCGGAGGCGCCTATGCAGTACGTTATGTTCACCAAGCATCTCCAAGAGTTGAGCGTGCCGGACGCCGGCCGTGCCATCAAGGAGCTAGGCTTCGATGGCGTCGAGCTGACCACCCGCGCCGGTGGTCACATCCTCCCGGAAGAGGTCGAGTCTGCCTTGCCCGCAGCGGTCGAGGAGCTACAGGCGCTCGGCCTGGCCGTGCCGGCGCTAGTGGTCGAGATACACAACCGGCGCACACCGCACGCCGCAGCGGTATGCCGCACCGCCGGCGCGCTCGGCGCCACGCTCTTACGCACCAGCAGTTGGCGCTACCTCGGCCTCGGGTCGGCCCGCCCGCAGCTCGCCACCGCCCGCGCCGAGTGCAAAGAGCTGGAGGACCTCGGGCGCGAGTACGGTGTGCGCATTTGCATCCACGCCCATTCCGGCAGCTACCTCAGCGGTCAGGGCGCGCTCCTGGCGCAGATTCTCGACGGCCGGGACCCGCGCTACGTCGGCGTGTCCCTCGATATGGGCCACCTCACCGTCGAGGGCGGCATCCACGGCTGGCGGATCAGCATGGACCTCCTGCGCGACTACATCGGCATCCTGGCCGTCAAGAGCTTCGGCTGGTTCCACACCCAGGACCCGGAGACCGGCCAACATTCCTGGCGCGCCACCCTCGTCCCGCTAGAGGAGGGCCTGACGCAGTGGACGGAGGTCTTCGAGATTCTCGGCGCCATCGGCTGGGACGGCCTCGTATCGCTCCACAGCGAATACAACGACATGACGGTGCCGGTGCGCCTGGAGCAAACGGCCCGCGACCTAGCGCACATCCGCGCCAGCGTAGCAGCCGCCACCAGCAGCTAATGCGGCATCCCTGGCCCCCCTATGGCCCCCCCGCTCCGCAGGGGGACGGCGTGTTCCCTCCCCTGTCGCAACGGGGGAGGGCTAGGGTGGGGGCCAAGACACTCTACGCTACTGGTCAATGACCGACCCGTCCACGTCGAGACGAGTATCGACCTCGCGCGGCACGAACGGGCACCGCTCGACCGCATCGGGTTTCAGCTCGACGCCGATCCCCGGTCGGTCCGACAGCACCAGGTAGCCGTGGCCGTCATGCTCCGCAATGCCGGTCACTAAGTCGCTCTTCGGCGGCCGGTCCTCGCCGGTCGGATACTCTTGCAGCCCGAAGTTGGGGATGCAGGCCGCGATTTGCAGACACGCCGCCGTGCTCACGGGACTGAGCGGATTGTGCGGCACGACCTTCACGTGCTGCGCCTCCGCCAACGCGGCAATCTTCTTCGCCCCGGAAATGCCGCCGACCAAGCACACGTCCGGCCGCACGTACTGCACCGCATTTCGTTGGAGTGCCATCTGGAACTCCCACAGCGACGTGAAGCGCTCGCCGGTAGCGATAGGGATGTTGATCTTCTGCGCCACATACGCCATTTCGTCGAAGTTATCCGGCGTCACCGGGTCCTCGAAGAAGTACGGGTGAAACTGCTCGATCCCCAGCCCGAGCTGCACCGCCTCCGTCGGCGTCAGGCGCCGATGAATCTCGATACACAGGTCAACGTCGTTCCCCACCACGGCGCGATACTGCCGCACGGCGTCAATGGCATCGGTGATTTTGTCCACGTGCGTCTTGAAATACCGCTCACCGCGCGCCGCATCGAGAAACGGCGTGAGATGCCCGACGGCCGTGAAGCCCTGCCGCTTGGCGTCCCCGACCCCGGCCACAAGCTCCTCGCGCGTGGACCCGAACACGTGATAATAGACCCGCGCGCGGTCACGGACCTTCCCACCCAAAAGCTGGTAGACGGGCACCTCGAAGTGCTTGCCCGCGATGTCCCAGAGCGCAATGTCAATGGCGCTCAACGCCCCCATGATCGCCGCGCCGCGGAAGTGGCTGAAGCGGTACATGTATTGCCAGTGGTGCTCGATCAGCAGCGGGTCCTTGCCGATCAAGTAGCGGCCGTACTTCTGCACGGCGGCCGCCGACGCTTCGAGATAGCCCCACGCACCGGACTCGCCCAAGCCCGTAATGCCCGCGTCGGTATGGACCAGCACCAGCAGATAGCGGTCCAGCAGCAGCGGTTCGACTTTCGTGATCTTCAAGCGTCCCTCCTACTTCTCCACGCAGTAGCGTCGCGGGGACATGGTACCAGCGGGAACACAGCGCGTAGTTGCACCCGCCTCCGCCGCACACCCCCTCTCCACATGGTGGAGAGGGGGCCGGGTGATGGGCCAAAGCCGCACCACACCTGGCACTATCCGTGCGGCTCTGGCCCGTCAGCGGGTGAGGCCCGCACCCCCCGGCATCACTCACCCTCGATTTGACACCGGCCTCCAACTTACAGTATTATAGGCGCGGCCGGTGTTATAGGCTCGTCGTTGTGCTGCGCCAAAGTGGCCCGATACGCTGGCTCAAAACCACCGACGGGGAGGTGATCGCGGAGCAAACGGGGGCATAGACGCCGTTACACCCGCACTTGGCCGTGTCCATGCGCCTCACCCGCAGCCCTTGTTCCACAACCTGGTTCTGGAGCCGGGCCACGAGTGGTCAGCGCAGATTCACAACTCTAGGGAGGTAGGAAACGTGTCACAAGCAACGCGAAGACGCTATCTCGGTGGTGCTGGTGCCGTCTTGGGCGGAGTGCTCGCGGCTGCTTGCGGCGAGCCTGAGGTGCGTTACGTCGAGAGAGTGGTCGAGAAGCCGGTGATCCAAGAAAAGGTGGTCACCGTCGAGGTGCCGGTGATCCAAGAAAAGGTGGTCACCGTCGAGGTGCCGGTGATCGTCGAGAAGGTCATCACCGTCGAAAAGCCGGTGATCGTCGAGAAGATCGTTGAGGTCGAGAAGCAAGTCATCGTCGAGAAGATCGTCGAGAAGCCGGTGATCGTCGAGAAGATCGTGGAGAAGAGGGTGGAGGTGCCGGCCAAGATCACGGATCCGGTGACGATTGAGTATTGGACGCCGTGGCCGGCAGAGATCAGCGTCGGGAAGGCGGTCATTGATCTCGTCGATCAGTTCAACCAAGCACAGGAAAGAGTCCAGGTCAACACCCTCGTTGGGAAAGAGGGGAACTCTCGGACACTGCTGCCGGACTACCTGGCCGGGTCCGCCCCCCATGCGGCCCTCCTCGGAAGTACCGGCGGTGCTAGCTTCATGGGTACCGAGGTCTACATGCCGCTGACGCGGTGGTTGAAAACGGACAAAGAGATGGCTAAGGCCGTCCAGGATGACTTCTGGCCAGGGTTGAATGAAGGGTTCATGTGGAAGGGAGAGCTGTACTACTTTCTATGGGACGCTTTGCCAGTCGTGACCTTCCTCAACCAGAGCTATTTCCGAGCGGCCGGCGCAGCAGCTCCCCAGGCCGGCTGGACCTGGCAGGACATGGAGGAATTGTTGGTCGCACTCAAGCCACATATCACGGACGAAAACAGCGCCCCCATGTTCCTAGACATCAGAGACACTGGATCGGCGTTGCCAGCGCTCGTAGGGCAGGCGGGCGGCGAGTATTTGGTGAGCAAGGACTACCGGAGGATCACCATCGCCGATCCGCCGGTGGTCGAGGCCGCGGAATGGGGACGTGACCTGGAGAAGCGAGGGCTGTCGATGAAGCCAGGACCGCGCGGATCGGATAACCGCAACTGGAGTGCCGGCAAGGTGGCGATTGAGATCGAAGGGATCGGGCGCCTCCCGGGGTATCGCGACGCGATCACGAAGGGGGATAGCCCGATCAAGGACGAAGATATGGGGTGGGGGCCGAGTCTCACGCACAAGCGCCGGGCCACGCTGGTGACCGGCATTGTGAACGGGATCGTGCGCAATCGGGATGAGGCGAAGATGGACGGGGCCTATGAGCTGCTGTCGTGGCTCATGAAGCCGGAGAACCTGGTTGCCCACAACCAAATCAATAGGTGGATGCCCTCCCGCAAGTCCGCTGCGAATCTCGGGCGAGAGCAGAATGTGTTCACTGATCCGGTCCAGCTTGGCTCCTTCGACGATATGGAGCATGGCATCGTCACGATGCCCATGACCCCCATGACCGAAGCGATCAGGAAGCGGTTGGCGGCCGCGCTGGTGGCAATTGACGCAGGCGAACCGGCCCAGGAGACCCTGCAGGCGGCGGCCGCGGAGTTGCAGCTCGACTTCGAGCGCAAGGTGCTGCTCCAGTTGCAGCGGTAGTCCAGCTATCGCGGCCGAAGAGGGTGGGAGTCCGGCTTGATCCGCTGATCAACCGCTCCTACCCTCTTGTGTGTCTGCACGCACACGCCAGGACAAGGAGGGTGAATGATGGCACCGCAGCGCTTTCAAGTCAAGGACGTGGCGCATTCGGTCCTCTGGTATCACCGCGACCACTACGCTGGTCATCCCAACCGCGGCGGCATCTGGAACCTCGGTAATGGCGAGATCGCGGTGGCGCATGTGAACGCCCACCGGCCCTATCGCGGGCGTGAGGATACCTTCCACGACTACATGCACACCGCCAGGATTCTCCTGCAACGCTCGTTCGACTCCGGCGAGACCTGGCCTCAGGACCAAGAAACCGTGATCTGGAATCGCGGTGCCAGCATCGAGGAGCATCGGGAGTGGCTGTTCGGCGACCCCAGCGACCGGCAGGAGTTGGATATGACCCAGCCCGGCGCGATCTTCCACTTCGGGCAGGTCGCGGCCGGCTACGACCTCGAACAGGAAGAGCAAAGCACCGGCAAGACGGCCAAGGCGCCGAGCCTGGTGCACTTCGGGCTACGCTCCGTAGATGGCGGACGCACCTGGGAAAACCGCCCGACGGTGATCGCGCCCCCCTCCCATCGAGACGGCAACATCGTGGCGAACTTCCCGATGGTCCAGTTCGAGAACGGCGTGTTCGCCAAGGCGGTGACAGTAGGTGGTGGTCAATTGCCGGATGGAGAAGTCTGCATGCACGTCACGGATAACCACGGCCTGACCTGGGACTACATGCAGACGATTGCCGCGGATCCCCTGGGGATTAGTGGCTACACCTACCCATCCCTCCTGCGGCTCCCGAACGGCCGACTGCTCGCCATCATGCACCGCCTGAACAGCGGGAGCAACGGCAATATCGGCAATTGGCCGTGCCTGTGCGTGTCCGACGACGGGGGCATGAGTTGGAGCCAGCCCCGCGTGATGATCCGCCCGGACCAAAGCCCGTGGCCGGCCCACCGGAAGCCCTTACAATTCGACCGTCCCCGCACGATCACGTCGAACGCGGTGCCGGTGCCGGCCTACATGCCGCAGGCCCCAGGAGCGCCGATGTATCGAGCGCCATATCCGGTGCTCTTGCGGGACGGGCGGATCCTCGTGATCCTGGGACGACGCAAGGCACCGCCTGGGATCAGTTGCATCCTGAGCGAGGACGGTGGCCAGACCTGGCTACCCGAGGTGGTGCTGCGGGCGGATGGCGCTGAGGGCGATGGAGGGTACCCGGTGGCGACCGAGTTGGACAACGGCCGTATCTTTACAGCGTACTACTTCTGCACTGAGCCGGAGTTGCCCTTTGGCGGCCCACGGCACGTCGCGGGTACGCACTTTCGGATTGACTAACCAGCCTGCAGGGAGGCGCGACACGGTGGCGCAACGAGGATCGGTCGGGGCATGCAGTTGTGATCGGGTCTCGTCACCGACGTATGCCCGATAGGCGGGAGCATCATGCCTACTCGTGTCATCACCATCAAGGGTTCTGCCAGAGAGCGCGGCCGGCAACTCGGTGAGGCGCTGCGAGAACACTTTCTCTCCTCGTTTGCAGCCACCCAGGCGGCGAAGCCAGACAATCCAGAGCGGGTGCAGGCGACCATCGCCTACATGGCCGGCGAGTGCCCCCTGCTGCTCGATGAGGTGAACGGGGTGGCCGATGCTCTCGCTCTGACACCGGGCCAGGTGCTGCGCACGCAGCTCTATCCCGGCTGGGCCGAATTGGAAAACCGCGGAGGATGCACCGAGGCTGCGGCCATCACCACCGACGCCGGCCCAGTCATGTTCCAAACTGGCGATAGTTCGCTCACGCCCGGCCTGATGGAACAGCTCCAGGAAGACGAGGTTCTCGTGCAGCAGGTTGTCCCCGATGAGGGACCGCGGTGGGTTAGCGTCGGCAGCAGCACCCATCCCTTCGTTCTCTTCGGCCTCAACGAGGAGGGGCTGGCCCGTATTGGTCAGCTGGGGCAGTCGGAAAAGCGGTCGGTCCCCCGCAAGACCGGCCTCCCCTATCTCCTCAGCGACCGACACGTGCTGAACACGGCCCGGAACGTGGAAGAGGCGACTGGGGTACTGGAGCGACTGGTCTTCGTGGGGCGGGCGAAGGCGATGATCCTGGTAGATGCCAGTGGCACTATGCGCTGCATGGAGAAGTGGCAGGACCGCACCGGCCGGCGCGAGGCCGACGCCAACTACATCTACCAGGCGAACGATTTCATCACCCCGGAGATGAGCGATCTGGCGGATCACAACCAGAACACCAAGGATCGCCATCGGGAGCTAGGTCAGCTGTTTGCCAAGGCGGAAGCCGAAGACGACCTGACGCTGGACCGCATGTGGCGGATCCTCAAGCACCATGCCTCAGAGAGCGGCTCGATCTGCCGGCATGGGCAACCTGAGCCGGTGGACGACGGCGCGGTCTCGGCGCTCTCGATGTTCGCCAAGTGCCGTGACGGCGAGCTGTATTTCACCTGGGGACATACGCCCTGCGAAGGGCAATACCGAAAGCTGACAATCGATTTTTGAGTTTGTCGTTATCAGCGGTCAGTTATCGGTTTTCAGTGATGGGTTCTTAGTGAGAAATATTGTTGACTCCTGCCCGCTGACTACTGAAAACTGAGGACGGTACGCGCCATGACCCAACGCTATGTCGTGCAGTGCGCTCTCAACGCCCCGGCGCCAGTGCGGTTTGCTGCCTCCGAGCTAGCTCGCTACATGCAGGCGGCGTTCGGAGTTGACATTGCCACCGGGACTGCTAGGCAGACCCCCAAGCTCCAGATTCGACTGGTCAGCGAGCAGGAACAAGGCAGCCCGCCACGCCCGCTCTCGCTGACCGGGCGCCTGCGCCCGATCAAGCCGGCGCTAGCGCCATTGCCGGGGGTGGATGCGTTCTTGTGGCGAGTAAGTGACGGCGAGTTGAGCATTGCCGGTACCAATGGCCGGTCGGCGCTGTATGGCGTCTACGATGCGCTGGAAGACCTCGCCGGGTGCCGCTTCTGCGGTCCCCATTCAGAGGACGAAGTAATTCCCAGCAAGCCAGCGGCGGAACTGGCCACAGTCCTCGACCGCCCGCTGGAGCGATTCGAGCAAGCGGCGATGGCCTACCGCGGCCGTTCCACCGGGATGTTCCTGGAGATGGAAGAGGTCTCCCAGGTGGTGCGCGAAGTGGATTGGATGGCCAAGCGCCGCCTCAACCTGCTGTTGATTGACATGCTCTCTGCCCAGGACGGCTATGGGTGGCAGAAGCTGGCGCAACGCTCGACTACCAACATGACTGGCGAGGTATGGGCCGCACTGAAAGCGCAGGTGTTCCCCGAGCTGAAGCGACGGGGCCTGCTGCTGTGCCCCGGCCTCCACGGGTTCCACCCCTTACTGCTGCCCGTGGACCTGTACGCCGAGAAGCACCCAGAGTGGTATGCGCTGCGCGAGGGCCGGCGCGTGGGCGGGTTCCGCAAGATCGCCACCGATATGTCTGGTGGGCCAGCACCCGATGGGTGCTATCAGTTCTGCACCACCAATCCCGACGCGCGGGCGGCGTTTCTGGACAATATGGTGCGGTTTCTCGACGAGAACCCCGAGATAGACCTGATCCAGCCCTGTCCCGAGGATGGGCTGGACAACTGGTGCGAATGCCCGCAGTGCAGCAAGCAATCGGTCGGCGACCGGCAGATGGACCTGGACAACGCCATTGCCGAGCGCGTACGCCAGGTGCGTCCGCAAATGCGTGTCTTGCATTTGGTCTATGGCAGCCACCTCGCCCCACCTGAGCATGTTCTGCCCGCGGAGGGCACAGACATTAGTTTTTCAGCTTGGGGACGCGACTACGCCTACTCCGTGACCGACGAACGCACCTACGAGTGCCAGTTTCATCCTCTCAGCCCCAGGGAACTCTTGGAACAGTGGGCCAAGCTCTGTGACGAGGTGGGCGCTGGCCTCCTGATCCACTCCAAGTTCATGCGGTTCGAGCACCTGGACTATCGCCTTCTGCCGCTGCCACACGTGCAGACCGATATGCGTTTCTACCAGCGCATTGGAGTGGATGGGATGGACTACCACGTGGGGGAGAAGGGCTGGTGGGTCAAGAATCTGAACAGCTACATGGCGGCCGAGCTGACCTGGGACCCGGACCAGGAGGTGGATGATCTTATCGAGGACTACTTCCTACACTACTGGCAGGACCTGGCTGCCGACGCACGGATGGTCGCGGACCTCATCAACGCAGCGAACCCAGACCTCAGCTACTGGGCCAACATCGGTGGCGGCGCGAATATCGATAAGCCGCCGTTGACATCACAGAAGCGCCGCGAGCACCGCCAGTCCATCAATGCGGCGATGACCAAGTATCCCCAAGCGATCAAGCTCATCGAGGAGATGCGGAGCAAGCTGGCCAATTCTCCCCATCTATCGCGGCGGGTGCGGCTGCTGCGGGCAGCCACCACCGCAGCCTATCAACTGGCCCAGATTCACGCGGAGCTGCTTGCTGCTGATGAACTCGTGGCAGCAGCGCAGGAGCTAGACCTTAAAGGAGTATCGGTGCACCTCCAGCGGGCGCAGGAAGCGGTCGCTCGTGCTGCGGCAGTGCTCGCCACGGCGACCACCTACCAGACGCCAGCGCTAATGCGCCAGGGCGTCCTATGGCAAGAGACCCTCGCCGTCAAGAACATCTGGCCGAGTGTTATCGAGACGTGGCAGAGCTATATCCAGCAGCAAGGGGATCATTAGTCATCAGTCATCGCCCGCGTGCTACGCTGCGGGCACGGGCCCGATCTGGGCCGGCCCGCACGTATGAGCCCCATGCGCCAGACTCGCCCAAGCCGGTGATGCCCGCGTCGGTATGGACCAGCACCAGCAGATAGCGGTCCAGCAGCAGCGGTTCGACTCTCGTGATCTTCAAGCGTCCCTCCTCCCTCTCCACGCAGTAGCGTTGCGGGCACATGGTACCAACGAGAGCATCGCGCGTGGCCGCGCTCTGGCCCCCCCGCTCCGCAGGGGGACGGTATTCCACTCCCCTGGCGCTGGCGCTCGATTTGACACCGGCCTCTCACTTACAGTATCGTGAGCACGGCCGGAGTGATTGGCCCGTTGTCGTGCCGCGCTAAGAGTGGCCCGGCACGCTGGCTCGAAACCACCGACGGGGAGGTGAGCGCGGAGCAAAACGGGAGCACAAGCGCCATCACAGTTGCACTTAGGCGTGTTCCATGTGCCTCACCCGCAGTCCTTGTCCCATAACTGTATTGGCACCGGGGCGCGAGTGGTCAGCGCGGATTCGCAAATCTAGGGAGGTAGGAAACGTGTCACAAGCAACACGAAGACGGTATCTTGGCGGTGCCGGAGTCGTTCTCGGCGGAGTGGTCGCAGCCGCCTGCGGCGAGGCGCAGGTACGGTACGTCGACCGAGTGGTCGAGAAACCCGTGATCGTCGAGAAGGTGGTCACGGTCGAGAAGCCCGTGATCCAAGAGACGGTCCGCACGATCACGGTCGAGAAGCCCGTGATCGTCGAGAAGGAAGTCGAGAGGATCATCACGGTCGAGAAGCCGGTGATCGTCGAGAGGATCGTCCAGCGGCCGGTGATCGTCGAGAGGATCGTCGAGAAGCGGGTCGAGGTCGAGGTACCGGCAAAGGCGAAGCCCATCGTCAAGGTGCTGATGGATACCGACTGGGCCAGGGGTACTCGCGGCAAAGTGACTGCGATGGCCGCAGAGGCCTTCAACGACCAGTTTGCGGGTCGCATCCTGCTCGACGTCCGGCTGGATATCGGCCAGGGCAACGGCGCCGAGAAGCAGCGCGCGCTGATCGCCACCGGCGAGCTTGGCTCGGTGCTGCTGACGGTGAGTTGGCAGATTCCCAACTGGACCGAGGTTGGTCTGTTCAACATTGACATCCAGCCGTTCTTCCGGCAGCTCAATATTGACCTCGACAAGATGCTCTTCCTCGAGGAGCACCTCAAGTACAAGAACAAGATCGGCGGCCTGCCGATGCAGTTCAACGCCTTCGACTGGGTCTACAACAAGACCCGCTTCGACGAGAACGGCGTGGACTACCCCACGAACGAATGGACGTGGGACGACTTCCTTGACGCCGCCAAGCAGTTGACCCATCCCGACAAGGACCAGTGGGGCGCCCGTAACACCGGCGCGCACTCCCTCTGGATGCCCATGGTCTTCGCCAACGGTGGCGAGTTCTGGGACGAGACCAACGGCAAGTGCATCCTCGACAGCCCCGAGGCCTCCGAAGCGCTGGAGATGAACATAGACATGATCAACAAGCATCAGGTCGCTGCTCCGCGCTCGGTACACAGCGAGAAGAGCCTCAGCTTCTTCAACGGCAACTACGCCATGAACATGGCCGGCTCCCCCGCCGGCAACTGGAACTGGCATCCGGATAGGGTCGCAGGCAAGTTCGAGTGGGATGTCTTCCACATGCCCCTCTTCAAGCGCACCGGCCTCCGTGCCACCCAGCTCAACGAGCAGCCCTACTACGTCACCAAGTTCCACGAGCGCGACGACAACCTGCTGGAGTCCATCCAGGTAGTCGCCTTCCACGCCGGGCCGGTCGTGCAGGGCACGATCGCCGACCTTGGCGGCGCTACTCCGGCCTGGAAGAGCATCCTCGACAGCAATCGGTACATGCCCCCGCCGCAGACCCGGCAAGTCGTCATCGACAGCTTCAACTGGCGCGAAGGCATGAAGCCGCACCTGTTCTGGTACGAGTGGTGGATCGCCGTCAACCCGCCGTTCCGTGAAGGCCTGGAAGGCAAGGTCCCGGCGCTGACGGCCGTCAGGCAGATGACCGATATAGGCAACGCAGCCATCGAGAAGGCGCGCGCAGCCTTCACTCCGGCTTCGTAGTCACGACCCGCACCAGGGCCACACGTGCCCAGGACTCGTCCCCGGTGGCAGACCCAGTCTGCTACCGGGGACTTCGCATTCTAGGGGCATCCCCGGTCCCCACCTCGTCATTGCGGCGAAAGCCGCAATCCAGGCATGCATCATCTCCGCTGCCGCGGGGAGAGGGACTGGATTCCCGCAGCAGCAGGCCGGCGTAGGTACCGGTCAAGCCGCAGGGGCACAGCGCACCGCCCGTCCCCCTGCGCAGCGGGGGGACCATAGGGGGGCCTAGTCAGTGTCCAGTTGTTAGTGGTGGATGGCGCTAGACCAGGCCACTAGGCACAATTCACTGGCCGCTGGCATTAGCCCCTTCCCTTCAGGGAGGGGGTTGGGGGTAGGTGAGGGCCGGGGAGCGGTGCCCCAAACCCCGCTTTACCAAAGAGCGTCCTGCTCCCGACGCAGCCGATATGCGACGGAGTCCCGATCCGGCACCACCATGCCATACGTGATGGGCGTACCCTGCGGCACCGCCTCGCGCACGGTCACTCCGTCGGCCAGGCCCAGGGGTAGCAGTTGCTCGGCGCGCGCCACCTCGGCCCGCTCGATGAGGCCGTAGACCGTCGCGCCGCCACTGCCGTCCAACGTCTCGCCGGCCCGCAGATCGCGTTTGGCCACCGCAATCACGTCCGCAACCGGCACCCGCCTGGGCGCGCCACTCGGATAGCCGCCCAGCGCGGCCTCGACGATGGACCACGGCGTCTCGATGCCACAGAGGTGATACGTCCGCGACAAGACGGCCGCCCGGCCGTCGGCGCTGACCGGTAAGTGGTAGAACGCCATGTCCTCCCGCAAGAGCGGCTGCTCGGTCGTGACCACGGCCCAGACGCCGCTGGCGATGTTGTCCGGCAGCAGCGACTTCCCATCTGCCGCGACGGCATTCGCCAGTTCCACGACCCCCTCGGCGCCCAAGATACCTCCGTCTTCACGCCGCCGGAGCGTATTGGGCAGATCGGGCACCGCCACCGACGGCTCGTGCAGGCCCCGCACGTCGGGTACCAGCCCCGTCATATTGGCGATGGCCGTTGACTCGATCTGGGCCTTCGAGCCGTCCACGAAGGAGTTGTACATCTGGGCATTGAGCCGCCGTCGCTGCACGTGCTCCTCGTCCACTCCCCAGCGGGCAAAGGCCTCGGCCGGCGTGAGCGAGCGATCCGTCGGATAGCGCCGGGTACCACGGCCGGCCGCAATCACGCGGTAGCCCAGCCCCACCGCCCAGTCATACAGACGCTTGGTACAGATGGGCTGGTCCCCGTCGGCCAAGCTGTAGACCACGCCGGCGGTGTCCGCTTGGCGCCGGAACAGCGCGCCGAGCAGCACATCGGATTCCACGGTGACGTTGACCACGTGGATGCCGGCCTGTAACAGGGGCGGAATGACCCGTGCGCTCACTTCCGGCCGTCCCGTCGCCTCCACAACGACATCGAGCGGCGCCGCGGCGAGCAGGTCCGCCGCCTCCACGATCACGGCCCGTCCGGCATGGACCTGCTCGCGCACCACGGCGGCACTGTCCGTCGTCTGCACGTCCGCTGCAACCCACCCGGCAGCCTCCAGAGCGGCCTGCGCGTTCGACCGCCGCACGTCGGCCACGGCCGCCAGCCGCAGCCCGCGCATCCGACCCAGCTGGGCGGCAACCGAGGTACCGAACCGGCCCGCGCCAACCAGACCGACACGCACCGGCCGGTCCGTCGCCGCCCGCCCCTCAAGCTGCCCCGCAAGGCTCGCAAACATCAGCCCTCTGTCCCTTCTGAACGTCGTGCCTCACTCGCGCCCAACGGCAAAGCCCGACCCCCGAATGTCTTCGATGATCTGCTGCTTTATCACCTCATCGGACCTTCCCTGCGCTGAGTAGTGCCATATCTTGTGAACGTGTTGGCCCTGGATTGACGGCAGCCGGCCGCACCGGCGGAGCCGCTTAACCAAATAGTGTGAGTTGCCGCCCAAACAGAACACCCAGGTAGGCTGCACTTGCTGGAGTTCCCATTCCAAGATATCTGCCCACGGTGCCGGCCGCCGCAAAGCCGGGGTCGACGGCTTTCGCGTACTTTCCGGGCCGACCGAGTTCTCTGAAGGTCTTGGTCTGCGCCATTTCTTTGATCACGTTCGTGATATAGCATTGCCAGCCACCACGTTCACCCGGTGGGGTCAGCTTCAGGCCGATCTCACACAGCACGGGACGAAATGTCTTGATCGGTGAGCCACCACGCCATTGATCTTCAATGTCAGGCTGCCGACCACTGCACCGAGCGGCCCGCTCTGCCTTCTTAACGCCGCTCTGACTCGGATTTTCGCAGATGAACACCACGTTGGACGGGACAGTACCCAGAGCACCGTACAACCACCGATACCTCGTTTGTTCTGCACATAGGCCAAGTTTTGTCAGCCGATTGTTGATGCGTTGCCGCAGCGTTTGGAAATGACGCATGTCTAGTTCATCGTCCATAGGGTGAAACTCCGTTGCCCTCCACTGGTCAGCCCGCCCCCTACCCTAATCCAACGGCTGATAGGGATGCGCCGCGGCCACCTCTTCATTGAACGTCAGGCCCAGCCCCGGCCCGGCGGGCAGGTCAACGTACCCCTGCACCTGCCGCGGCAGCCCGTCGAACAGTTCGAAGTAGTGCGGCTCGTAGAACTCGGCATGATACTCCTGAATCAGGAAATTCGGCAGCGAGGCATCAAGATGAAAAGAGGCCACTGTGCCGACCGCGCTGTTCGTGTTGTGCGGTGCCATCAGCACGTGCTGCGCTTCAGCCATCGCCGCGATCTTCTTCAACTCGGTGATACCACCGGCATTGCAGATGTCCGGCTGTAAGATGTCCACTGCCTCAGCTTTGAGCAGCTCGAAGAACGGAAACTTCCCATACAGCCGTTCGCCGGTGGCAATGGGAATATCGAGCCGCTGCCGCACCTGGGCCATCTCCGACACGTTCTCCGGATGCACCGGCTCCTCGAACCAAAAAGGCCGGTACGGTTCGAGCCGCCGCCCCAGCTGCACGGCCGTAGCGACCGTGAACTTCGCATGGACCTCGACCAGGATTTCTACGTGCGGTCCGACGGCTTCCCGCACCGCGGCAACGCGGTCCTCGGCAAGCTGGGCTTCTTCCGGCGAGATCGTATCGTAGTTCGTGAGGCCGAACGGATCGAACTTCAGGGCCGTGTACCCACGCTCGACGACCTCCCGCGCATCTGCGGCCTGCTGCTCCGGCGTGCCGGGGTTTGTGTACCAGCCGTTGGCATACACCCGCAGGCGTTGGCGCAGGGGGCCACCGAGCAGTTCGTAGAGCGGTACGCCGAGGGCCTTCCCTTTGAGGTCCCACAGGGCCAGGTCTATCCCGGAGAGGGCGGTACTGAACAAGCGACCACCATGGCCCGGCGAGTCCCGAAACAGGGTGCGCCAGTGGCGCTCGTGGTGGAGCGGGTTAGCCCCCAACAGGTACGTCTCGACCCACTCCTCCAGCAGCCGCTCCACGAGCCGGTCATGGCCCAACATCGAGGCCTCGCCGTACCCTTCCAGCCCCTCGTCGGTGGTCAAGCGCAGCAACAGCCAGTTGCGCTTGGCGCTGCGGTGCCGCGAGGACACGATATGGGTCTTGATACCCGTGATTTTCACCGCACTCGCTCCTCTCCGGGGCGGCCCGGCCACTGTGGCGATGGCCGCCTTCACACCTAACTCCCGGCCCCTTCCCTTCAGGGCAGGGGAGTCATCGAGGCAACCTTTAGCCCCTTCCCTGCAGGGAGAGGGTTGGGGTAGGTGTGTGTCTCACCCTCACCCGCCTCCGGCGAGTTGCGCTCGACACGCTTCGCCCTCGCACGGTACCATTAGCGCCGCAGATGCTGCCAGTCGGGGTGTCGCGGTTGGACCGCGCAGCCGGCGGGGAGCGTCAAAATAACAATGCTGGGTGGCACGCTGCCATCTAGGACTGCGGGGATCGGCTATGAAGCTCAGTATGCTCACCTACAACTGCGCCCGCGAGTGGGAGTTGGACAAGATCATTGAGGTCGCGCACCGCTGGGGCTACGCGGCCATCGAGTTCCGTGCGGAAAGTAACCACCGGCACGGAGTCGAGCTAGAGCTGGACGCGGCGGGCCGCCAGCGGGTCCGGCGCACGTTGGAAGACAGCTACCTCGTGGCCTCGGGCATCGGGACCAGTTCGCGGTTCGAGTCGCCCGACCCGGCCGCCCGCCAGCAACAGATAGACCGCACCAAGCGTTATGTCGAGCTGGCCAGCGACATTGACTGCGGCCGCCTCCGCGTGTTCGGGAACGACATTCCCGACGGCGTAGAAAGCCAGGATTGCGTGGCCTACGTGGGCGATGCGCTCCGCGAGTTAGGCGAGTTTGCGGCTCCCTACGGCGTGGAGGTCAACCTGGAGATGCACGGCCAATTCAACTTCTGGCGCTACGCGCTGGGCGCCGTGCAGCGTGCCGACCTGCCCAACGTCGGCATCGTGTACAACTGCGACCGCCGCGACGAGATTGGCGGCTCGGTACGCGAGACCTACAGCTACGTGCGCGATCACATCAACCACGTGCATATGCACGACTTCACCACCGGGTTCCCCTACGGCCCTGTCCTGCGGATGCTCCGCGACGACGGCTACGAGGGCTACTGCTCGTCCGAGATAGACGGCAGCCCCGACCCGGAGCGCATCTTGGCCTACTTTGCCCTCCTCTTCCGCGAATACCTCCGCGACTAGGCGCTGTCTTTTGACAAGGCCGCTGCGGTCTTCTTAGAATGCGACTGTCACAAGGCGATACCCGCATCTATGTCCGGCCGCTTGCTGGCTGCCGCAGATCACAGCGTAGGCGCCAGCGCCTCGCCAGGCCGGAGCGGAACACCGATTGCCGAGGAGGAACACGATGGCAGACGAGCAAGGGCTGACCGAAGCGCAAATCGCCGTACACTGGCGGGAAGAAGCGTATTACCATCCACCGGCGAGCTTCATTGGCCAGGCCAATGGCGCTGACCCGCGGCTCCATGAGCAGTTTCGGGAGGAGCTTTTTCCCGAATGCTTCAAGGCGTATGCCGACCTACTCACCTGGGACAAGTATTGGCACACCACCCTCGACACCAGCAATGCGCCCTTCTGGAAGTGGTTTGTCGGTGGGCGGCTGAATGCCTCCTATAACTGCGTAGACCGGCACCTTGAGCAGAACCGGAACAAGGCCGCCTTCATCTGGGTGCCGGAACCCGAAGATGAAGAGACGGTCACGCTCACGTACCAGGAGCTGTACGAAAGAGTCAACGAGTTCGCCGCGCTGCTGCAAGACTTCTGCGGCGTCAAGACCGGCGACAGGATCACCTTCCACCTGCCGATGACGCCGGAGTTGCCGATCGCCATGCTGGCGTGCGCCCGGCTCGGCGTGATCCACTCCGAGGTCTTTGGCGGGTTCAGCGGGAACGCTTGCGGGGACCGGATTGTCGACTCGGGTAGCAGTATCCTGATTACGATGGACTCCTACTACCGCAACGGCGACCTGCTCGACCACAAAGTCAAAGCCGACGAAGCCGTGGCCGTGGCGGAGGCCGAGGGCGTCAAGGTGGACAAGGTCCTGGTGTGGCGGCGCTACCCCGGCAAATACTCCTCGCCAACGCCCATGGTGGAGGGACGCGATTACTTCGTTGACGAGGTACTCAAAGACTACCGCGGCGCCAAGGTAGAGCCGGTCTCGCTGCCTGCGGAAGCACCGCTCTTCCTCATGTATACGAGTGGCACCACCGGCCGACCGAAGGGGTGCCAGCACAGCACCGGTGGCTATCTGGCGTATGTCACCGGCACGGCGAAGTATTACCAGGACATTCACCCGGAAGACACCTACTGGTGCCTGGCCGACATCGGCTGGATCACCGGTCACTCCTACATCGTGTACGGTCCGCTGTCCCTGGGTGCATCGAGTGTGCTTTTCGAAGGCGTGCCGACCTATCCCGATCCCGGGCGGGCTTGGCGGATTGCCGAGCGGCTGGGGGTCAACATCTTCCACACCGCGCCGACGACGATCCGCATGTTACGCAAGGCCGGCCCCGACGAGCCGCAGAAGTACAACTACCACTTCAAGCACATGACGACGGTCGGCGAGCCAATCGAGCCGGAAGTATGGCGCTGGTACCACGAGGTCGTCGGCAAGGGCGAGGCCATCATCGTTGATACGTGGTGGCAAACCGAGACCGGCGGCTTCCTCGGCAGCACCCTCCCGGCACTACAGCCGATGAAGCCGGGCAGCTGCGGGCCAGGGGTCCTGGGTATCTATCCGGCGGTCTACGACGAAAACGGCGACGAGGTCCCCGCCGGCAGCGGCAAGGCCGGCAACATCGTCATCAGAAATCCCTGGCCGGGCATCTTCCAGACAATCTGGGGACAGCCCGAGCGCTTTGTCGAGGTCTACTACGAGAAGTACTGCAAGGACAAGGACAGTACCGATTGGCGGGACTGGCCCTACTTCGCCGGGGACGGCGCCATGCAGGCCGCAGATGGCTACTTCCGTATTCTCGGCCGGGTAGACGATGTGATCAACGTGGCCGGTCACCGTCTGGGCACCAAGGAGCTAGAGTCTGCGGCGCTGACGGTAGACGAGGTTGCCGAGGCAGCGGCGGTGCCGGTCGTGGACGAGATCAGGGGTCGCGCCGTCGAAATCTACGCCGCGCTGAAGCCCGGTTTCGAGGCCGACGAGAAGGCCGCCGGCAAAGTGCGACAAGCCATCAGGACAGAGATCGGGCCAATCGCCACGCCCAAGCACGTGTGGCTCGTCCCGGACATGCCGAAGACGCGCTCCGGCAAGATCATGCGCCGCGTGATCGCCAGTATCTCCAACTTCACCGATGTTGGTGACATCACGACGTTGGCAAACCCGGAGATCGTTGAAGAAATCCAGAAGCACGTCCAGTCGGCGAAGGTCGCCCAAGGCGAGGCGCCGCAGGAGCTTTCGGCGACGGAGCTGGCCGAAATTCAACGGTTCGGCCAAGAAGAGTAGCGGAGGCACCTCACCGCCGGCCCTACGTCCGCGATTCCCGCGCCAACGTCATTCCCGCGCAGGCGAGAATCCAGACTCCCTCTCCCACAGGGAGAGGGCTGGGGTGAGGGCGGCCGGTGGTGAGGACAGCTAGGGATGAGGCACCCAGGAAGGCAGAGCCATGATTGTGAACGCGGTGCGCGCCTACCGCGTGCAAGTGCAGTTGACCGATCCCTTGCGAACAGGCCGAGGACCACTGCGCCAGCGCGACGACCTGCTGGTGGAGCTGGTCACGGACGACGGCCACTCGGGCTGGGGCAACGGCAGCGACTCCGACACAAGTTTGGCTGCCCTCGCCAGCGCGGCGCCGCACGTGCTGGGCGTTGACCTGCACCGGACCGATCCCCGCGCCCGATGGGCCGCTCTGAGCAAGGCGTTGCCCATCGGCCCCCTGAGCGCCGTAGATACCGCCTTGTGGGACCTGCGTGGCCAGGCGCTGGGTCAATCGGTTGCCAGTCTGCTCGGTACTGAGAGCGGCCACGTGCGCCCGCAGATTCGGGCCTACGCCACCGGCCTCTTCCGCCGCGAACGCTGGA
Organism: Chloroflexota bacterium; assembly: GCA_965238265.1. GTDB lineage: Bacteria > Chloroflexota > UBA11872 > UBA12225 > JAJDUF01 > JAJDUF01. The sequence goes on from OZ250185.1 coordinate 2,532,206, forward strand.
CCGCTGCCGAGCACGCCCGCGAGCTCGTGCGCGAAGCGGAGGGCTACGCGGCAGACGGCTTTGCCGCCATGAAACTGAAAACGGGGTTCGGCCTGGATGCCGACATCCGCCATACCGCCGCGATCCGGCACGCCATCGGCCCAGACATAGCCCTCTACGTGGACAGCAATGCCGCCTACACCCCGCAGCAATCCATTGCCCTGGGCGAGGCAATCGCCGACTACGACATCGGCTGGATGGAAGAACCCACCGGACCAACAGACTGGGACGGCTATCATCAGGTCCGCACGGCGCTCCAGAGCCTCTCCGCGCCGATCACCGTCGCTGGCGGCGAGCAGCTCGGCGCAGCGAGCGACTTCACCGCCGGCTGCGACGCCGCGGCGTGGGACGTGGTCCAGCCCGACGTGGTTTCGGCCGGCGGGATCACCGGCATGTGGCGCTTGGGTGCGCTCGTGCGCGGCAAGGACATGGCGCTCGTGCCCCATTGCTTCCATACCGGCATCGCGCTAGCGGCCACCCTGCACCTCCTCAGCGCCCAACCGCTCAATCCGCCAGGGCGCAGGCCGGCCTTCGCCTACGAACCGCTCCTGGAATACGACCAAACGGAGCACCCTACCCGCCAGGACCTCGTGCGTCCGCTCATCAGCCAGCACAACGGGTACGTGCCGGTACCCGCCGCCCCCGGCCTCGGCATCACCGTACAGCGCGATGTACTCGCCCGCTACACCACCGCCACCGAGACCGTCGCCACCCTCTAGCCCAGATCACGCACAGGGCCACATGCGAGATGCCCGCACCTTTTTGTCAGGGCAGGGGCCGGGGGTTAGGTCACAGTCAACCCGCCGCCTCCGTCGCCCGGAGGTAGCGTTCCAGCGCGTCTTCCCAGGGCGGCAGTGCGCTCCCCGTCGCCTGGGTGTACCGCTCCGACGACAGCACCGAGTACGGCGGGCGCTGTGCCCGTGCCCCGAACGCTGCCGTCGAGATCGGCGCAAGCTCCGGCGACAGGCCGGCCAGCGCAAAGATGCGCTGCGCGAGCTCGTACCAGGTCGTCTGTCCGGCGTTCGTGACGTGATAGAGGCCGAACGGAGCCTGCGCCGTCAGTAAGTGGCACACCGCCTGGGCCAGGTCGGCGGTGGCCGTGGGGGTGCAGTGCTGGTCATTGACGACCGAGATGGCCCGGCCAGCCCGTGCCAAGCGCAGCATCGTCTGGACAAAATTGCCGTTCCTGCTCGTGACACCGGCCACTCCGTACAGCCCGCAGCTACGGATGACGTAGTGCCGTGGGCACAGCACCCGGACCACGTATTCACCACCCAGTTTCGAGGCACCGTAGACGTTGAGCGGCGCCGGTAGGTCCGCTTCAGTCAACGGCTCCCGCTGCTCTGGCCCGCCATGCCCCCCGTACACGTAGTCCGTGCTAATCTGCACCAGCATTGCGCCGGTGTCGGCACACGCCCGCGCCACCTGCCCGGCTCCCCCGGCGTTCACGGCGAAGCTCTGCGCGATCTCGCCCTCCGCGTCGTCCACGCGCACGAACGCTGCGGTGTTGATAACGACATCGGGACGAGCCGCGCCGATCACCTCCTGAACCCGGTCGTTATCACAAATATCGAGTTGCTCGCGGCCCAAGAGCAGCAGCTCGTGCGCGGCAAACACGTGCCGGAGGTCATGGGCAAGCTGCCCCCGCGCCCCGGTGATGAGCACACGCATCAGATCGTCACCTCCGCGCGACTCCCTGGGGCACCACCGCGCAGGCGGGCCAGAGCTGCGGCCAGATCGTCCGGCAGCGGCGCCGCAAACGTCGTCGGTTGGCCGGTGGACGGTAAGCGGATGACCAGCCGGCTGGCATGCAGAAACTGTCGCTCCAGACCCGGACACGAGTCACCCCGGCCATAGTTCGCATCCCCGGCCACCGGATGACCGATGTGCGCAAGGTGGACGCGGATTTGGTGCGTCCGGCCGGTCTCCGGCTGCACGCGCAGATAGGTGTGGCCGGACAGCGTTTCGAGGGTGCGATACCCGGTCGTGGCCGCGCGGCCCTGAGCGACGACGGCCATCCGCTGGCGATACCGGGGATTGCGGCCAACCGGTAAGCGGATGGTCCCGGCGGGCGGCTGCGGGTAGCCGACGACGACGGCGAGATAGTCCTTGTGCGCCGTGCGGTCCCGGAGCTGGCCGGCGACGGCCCGGAGCGCACGCTCGTTTTTTGCCACGACCAGCACGCCCGACGTGTCCTTGTCCAGCCGGTGGACGATGCCGGGCCGCTCTTCGCCGCCAATGCCGGCCAGCTGGGGCGCGTAGGCGAGCAGCGCGTGGACCAACGTGCCCGTCTCGTGCCCCGGCGCCGGATGCACCACCACGCCGGCGGGCTTGTTCACGACCAGGAGATCGTCGTCCTCGAACAGCACGGCCAATGAACGGTGCTCCGGCGTGAGGCGCGAGGGGCGCGGCGCGGGAATGTGAACGTCAATCCGCTGGCCGCCGACCACGCGCAGCGCCGCGCGCGCGGTGCGCCCCCGAATCTGCACGTGGCCATCCGCGATCAGCCCTTGGATGCGCGTGCGACTGAGGTCCGGCAACACCGCGGCGAGATAGCGGTCGAGGCGCTGCGTGGCGGTGCCGTCCGGCACGACGACGGTATGGTCACTCACGGGTCAGAGCGCAGCCCGGGGCCGCCTCCCACGTGAGGGCAACCGGTCCGTCCTGCCGTGCCCACCTCTCGCCATGAACAGCCGCTCCACCGGGACGAGTACCCGTTTCCCCTTAGCGCCCGGCCCGTGCCGCTCATCATGGTAGCGCGCTGGCTCTGCCCGGTGCCAGTCCCAGGCACCGGGCTACCCCTGGTATACTGTCTGCACGGGCCAGCGCGCGCTACCCCCAGGTAGGCGCATCGCCCGCAGCACTCCTCGGCTCCTACAGCAGCGATGAAAGCCGTCATCCGCGACATCCTGGAGACGATCCTGCTCACGCTCATCATCTATTATGGCGTGCGCTTGGGCGTACAGAACTTCCGGGTGGAGGGCTTGAGCATGGCGCCAACCCTCCACGACAACCAGTACCTCATCGTCAACAAGCTGTCCTACCGCTTCGCAGAGCCGCAGCGCGGTGACATTGTGGTCTTCCGCTTCCCCCACGACCCCAGCCGGGACTTCATCAAGCGGATTATCGCCCTGCCCGGTGAGGTCATCGAAGTACGCGACGGCCAGGTCTTCATCAACGAGCAGGTGCTTCAGGAGCCGTATGTGCGCTCCCCGCCGCTGTATAGCTACTCGCGCCGCACCGTGCCGCCCGGCGAATACTTCGTCCTCGGCGACAATCGCAACAACAGCAGCGACTCGCGTTCCTGGGGGTGGCTGCCACAGGAGTATGTGATCGGCAAGGCGTGGCTCTCCTATTGGCCGCTGGACTGGTTTGGCCCGCTCTCCCACTTCAACTCCGTGGCCGCCGCCGCGCCCGACCGGGCCTAGGGCGTGTCTGCAAAGTACCAGTCGGCCGGGGGCACGACACCTACCCCCAAACCCCCTCCCTTCAGGGGAGGGGCCAACGGTCGCCATGCGGACTCCCCTTCCCTGGAGGGAAGGGGGTTAGGTCCAATTCAATCCCCGGCGCCCTCGACCTCAGCCAAGCGTTGGCGCAGCCGGGCGGCCGTTGTGGTCAACAGCTCCGGGAGCACTTTTGTCCCGCCGATAACGGGCATGAAGTTGGTATCGCCCTCCCAGCGTGGGACGAGATGCAAATGCAGGTGATCCACAATGCCGGCGCCGCCGACACTGCCGAGGTTCATCCCCATGTTGTAGCCGTGCGGCCCGGTGTCGGTCCGGAGCGCGCGGAGCGCACGTTGCGCGAGCGCCATCATCTCGCCACTCTCCTCCGCCGTGAGACTCTCCAGGTCCGCCGTATGCCGATAGGGAGCAATCAAGAGATGGCCAGGATTGTACGGATACACGTTCAGGATGATGAAAGCGTGCGCGCCGCGGTAGACGATATGGCGTCGCTCTTCCTCGGCCTGGTCCGGCTGCGGGGGGATACAGAAGACGCAGCCCGACGAGCGCTTGCTGCCCGTCACGTAGGCCATGCGCCAGGGACTCCAAAGCCGATCCATACGTCGTACAATCGTACCATGCACCTGCCACCGCTAAACTGCCCGGCGAGGCGCGCGCCGTGACCTCCACCGGCGGCGCGAGGACCGCCCAAGCGCGACCGCCGGTGAAGCCACGGCTGCCCTGGCTCCACGCCGGAGCCGGTGCGCTGGGAATCGGCCTCTCACCCGACCAATTGGCCGCCTTCGATAACTACCGCGAGGCGCTCCTGACCGCCAACCGGCACACCAATCTCACGGCAATCACCGACCCGGCGGAGGTAGAGATGCGGCACTTCGTAGACTCGCTCACGTGCCTGCTCGCGTGGCCAACGGTGACGGATCGCCCGGTGCGAGTGATTGATATTGGGGCCGGGGCCGGGTTCCCCGGGCTGCCGCTCAAGCTGATCCGTCCCCAAATCGGCCTCGCGCTGGTCGATTCGGTAGGGAAGAAGACCGCGTTCCTGGCCGACCTGGTACGCCGCCTCAACCTGGCGGCCGCTACAGTCCTCACGGCCCGCGCTGAAGACCTGGCCCGGCAGCAAGCCCAGCGTGAGCAGTACGATGTGGCGCTGGCGCGGGCAGTAGCGCCAGCACCCGTGCTGGTGGAATACACTCTGCCCTTCCTGCGGGTCGGCGGCCGCCTCATCGCCCAGAAAACGGCTCGGCAGGGGCCAGGTGAGCTGGCTGCCTGCCGGCGAGCCTGTGCGCTACTCGGCGGCGGGCCGCCGCGCCTGGTGCCAGTGACGCTATCACCACCTGCCGGTGACACGCCGCGACCGGCCCGCTACTTGGCAGAGGTACAGCAGGCCCTCTCGGGCCGCGTGCTGCTCGTCGTGGAGAAGCAGCAGCCCACCCCGGACGGCTACCCACGCCGCGCCGGGGTACCCGCAAAGCGCCCGCTGTGAGGCATAGGGCACCCGATCATTCGTGGCCGCGACACCAGCGGTGAGCCATCATGCTCACGCTTAGGACCTCATACTGGCCAGTCGAAGCACATCGTCCGCCGTGAAGTCCGCAACCGTAAGCTGCGGGTTCTGCTGGAACATCTCAATGGTCTGTGGTTGTAACTCCGCGTTCGGGTCCCCCCGCTCCATCCGCATCAGCACGGACCTCAGCCTGGCGTCGTGGCCCATAAGGAACTTGGAGCCGGGCCGGTTCGCTGCACCACACCCGCACAGGCAGTAGGGCGTCCCGCCATCTTCCGCTGGGGCCGTCTTAGTCAACTCGAATCGGACTACCGCCCGGTCTGCATTATGGATATGACGAAGGTGCAGACCGAGTTCCCGCGAGGCATAGGTCAAGCGACGCCTGATAGCCTGCGGTGAATCACCGCTATCGAGCGGCAAGTCAATGGGAGTATTAAGCTCGCACGTCTGGATGAACGCCCTGTACGGGGTAAGGTCAATACCCTCCGTCCGCCCCGTCACACGCTCCTCGGTGCTACTAACAGGGCTTCTTCCTCCCAGTCAGCGGGGCCATCATCGTAGTCCTCGACGGGCGCATCAAGCGAGAACACGCCATCTTCACGGACGACCTTCTTGCCCATCGCCGCCTCGATTGCCTTACAGAACTCCTCGCCTCGAGCGGCGAAGAATCTCCAAAAGTCATCTGCTCGCAGTTCCGCTGCCGGGATGCGATGGGAGGCCAGTATCGTATCCAACTGCTCCGCGTCTATGTCCGCGTCCCGCTGTAGCCCGCGCAGATAAATCGAAGGCGCGCGCCCGCCGATCCTTCGATTCGTGCGGGCGGCAATCGCTGTCTTGTTGACGATGCTATCGAAGACCGTGCTCTCGATCCTCTCCTTCCTGCACCAAGACTGGGGGAACACGTGGTGGATGTCAATGTTGTCGTCAAAGAAAATCTGGGCCTCGATAGGATCGCCGGTGCGGAAATCACGGCTCCCATCCCGCATGAGCAACGCGTAGACACCCTTATACGCCGCGCTGTTGCGCGTTCGGAGCGTAAGTAGTCGGCTTGCCTGGAAGTTCGCATCCCGAATCGTCGTCGGCTCACCAGCAGACTCGTCTCTGACCCAGTTGGCCACTTCGGGAAGGTCCCTGGCGAACAGCGTCTCGGTAGGCCCGCTATAAATCTCACCGAACACTCCGCACCAGTACCAGCGGGCCAATTTCTGGCGAGTGCCTTCCGTGTCGCCGGCATCCTCCAGGTCCGCAAATATAGCAGCCAACGGAACCAACTGGGTCTGATACGGCAGGTCTCTAGCCTTGAAAACCTTTTGGCTATGCATGAACTTGGCAGCCTCGATAAACCCTTCCTCGACCTTATCGGCCCAATCTTTGTAGTCTTCCACGCGCAATCGCAGGATATCGTTCCTCCTGCAACCGATCGGTCGGTCGGGGTTTGCCTTGGTGGCGAGAAGGGTCAGCGCCTGCAGAAAGGCATCTTTCTGGAGGCCTCTCAAGACTGAATACCCGGTCTTCAGGCGTTTCTCCCTAGAATCCCAGTCCTCGCGGAGTTGGAAGTTGTCCGCGGCGAGGGTAGCGGTGAGTAACTCGAAGACCGTGAGTGTGACACCGCCAGTGTTCACCTTCTCGAAGACGAGACAGACCGCCTCCTTTGGAGTTTCCTTGCTCAGGCGAATCATCGGTACGTTGTATTGCTCGAACCGCTTTATAACCTCACGCTCGAAGGCGTTAAACAACTTCATCTTGTCGCGGTCGAAATCCCAGTGTTCACTATGTCCCTGCCGCCATTCGGCAGAGTCGAAGATTAGCTGCACCGGGAACATTTCGTTCTCATATTCCTTCTCAGGAGACGACAGGTCGAGTTCGATTTCTCTGCCGAAATCCCTCGTCACAAGGCGGTCTTCCGGAACTGACACAACAGCCTCTTCGCGATCCCTCACGTCTGCTAGGCACTTCTTCATATCCAGGTAGTACCACCGCTTGGTCTTTTTCCCCTTGGCGTCCCTTGTTTCGACAGCCCTTCCTGATCTCAGGGACTGGAACAGCGAAGTCAGGCGCTGCTGGCCATCCAAGATCAGAGTTTCAGGCTCTACCTGTTGGAGTTGGTCATCAGTCCCTTCGATGGGACGCGGCTTGAAGGTAATATCGGCGCTACCGGTATCCAGCGTCATCACCGTGCCGATTGGGAACGACAGCGACAGACTGGCAATCAGGCTCTTGATGTGCTCGTCGTCCCATACCCACCCTCGCTGGAAGTCGGGCAGTTGCGTCTCCCCCTTGCCCACACTACTGAGGATTTCCTGTAGGGGCTGCTTGGTGCTATCGAAATTTGCGATGGCCATGTCATACCCTCCGTTACACGCTGCTACCGCACTGTACTCAATCTCGTCTGGATTGAGAGAGCCTAGCCGGTCGCGTCCGAGGTCGGCTGCATCCGCACGTCAACCTCCAGTCGGCTGTCCCCGCCGCCCAGCAGAACGCCGCGGGTCGGCGCCACGTCCTGGTAGTCGCGCCCCACCGCGATACGCACGTACCGCTCGTCGGCCAGGCGCCGGTTGGTGGGATCGAAGCCGATCCAGCCGAGGCCCGGCAACCGGCACTCGACCCAGGCGTGGGTGGCCGTTTCCGGCGCTTGGTGAGTGACGTACATGTAGCCGGAGACATAGCGCGCCGGCACGCCCCACGAACGCGCAATGGCGATCATAACGTGGGCATAGTCCTGGCAGACCCCCCGGCCGGTTTCGAGGATGTGCTCGATTGGCGAGACGGCCGACGTGACCCCCGGGACGTACTGAAAGCTGTCGTAGAGCGTATCCGATAGCCGCAGCAGGGCCGCCAACGGATCGCCGGCCGGCTCGATACCCAGCCGGCCCATGAAGGCCGTGAGGGCAGCCGACGGCCGAGCCAACGCGCTCGCGTGCATGAAGTCCCAGTGAGCGAACGATTCCCTCCACGAGCGCAGCTCTTCCCAGGCGCCGGCGCCCAGGGAAGCCGGGAGAGCGGCGGCGGGCGCCGTTTCGACCGTGGAGCGGGTGGTGATCTCCAGCGCTTCGTGCTCCCGATGGATGTTGAGGACGTGTTTCGTGTTGCCGAAACAGTCCGTCTCGCCGTTCAGGGGCGCCGGGGGGTCCGTCGAGACTGCGAAGTGCCGGAGTCGCTGACCCAAGTCGTCGCGCGGCTGTAGGCAGAGCGACATCACGCTGTGCCGTACCGGCGCAGTGTAGAGGTAGCGGGAGACGTGCTCGATCTCGTAGCGCGCCGAGCCATCCATGGTATCAGCGTACCGGAAAGTCCTCGATGGGGTAGTCGAAATAGGTGTCGGTCACGAGCCGGTGGAGTTCCCGGCAGTACTCGCCCACCTGCCCCAGGAGTTCCTCGCGGTCTTCTCGATCCGGCCAGTCGTATTGGATCAAGGCGCCCAGACGACCGGCCAAGCGCTGCGCTGCATCGCTGGAATGCGCGTTCGGGCCGGGACCGATGACGGTAAGCTCCGCCTCCGCCATGTCGAGCGAGCGGCACAGCGAGTCGGGCAGCAACGGGTCCGTGGCAAGCAGGTCCAGCACCTGGCCCGGCTGTACCTCCACGCTGTAGCGGCGGCTGTAGACCTCGAAAGCATGGTACACGCGCAGCAGGCTGGTCCAGTCCGCGTCGGAGTGCTCCTCCGTCAGCGAGGCGGCGGCGAGCTGGGCCAGGAGCAGTGCGGCCGAGAACTGGGCACGCTCGATGAAACGCCCAAGCTGCATGAAGCGCCAGCCGTCGTCACGGTACATGGTGGCCGCGGCCACGCCGGCGAAAGTGTCAATCTCCGCCGCCGTTTCCGCATAGAAGCTCTCTGGAGAGGCTGCCCAGATGTCTTGGATGCCTAGCTTCTGAATCCGCAGGTACGACAGGTTCAGCGAGGTCCACATTTCGGCGCTGATGCAGTGGCGCATCTGGCGGGCATTCTCACGACCGAGGGCCAAACAGCTCCAGACCGAAGCCGGGTTCGCGCGCTCGAACGTGAGGTCGTCAGCCAGCGTGTAGGAATCGGCCAAGGCATAGGAATCGGCCAAGGCGTAGTCATCGCTGCCGAGTAATTCCAGACTGCCCACGGGCGGCTGTCGGTTCACGCTGCTGAAGAGGCGGCTCCAGCCGAAATGAATCTCCCGGAGCGGCCGGTCCACCAGCGCTGCCGTCTGCAAGCGCAGCAGGCGGCAGCGCTGCCCGGCCCGCTCCAGGTAACGGCCTAGCCAGTAGAGGCCCTGTGCATTGCGCGAAAGCATCGAGCTTCAGTCTTCTTCGTCGTCTTCTTCCGGCATGAGCACGAATTCGGGGTAGGCTTCGATCCCTAGCTCCGCGACATCCTGCCCCAGGCGCTCGACCTGCGGCGACACCCGGACGCTCAACGTCATACTCAACACGCGCCACAGCACCCACGAGACCGCGAACACGAAGGCTCCGACCGCCACCACACCGAGGAGCTGCACGCCAAAGTTGCCGCCGGCGGCGATACAGACCGCCATAGTCCCCCAGATGCCGGCGAACAGGTGGGCGGGCACGGCCCCCACGACGTCGTCAATCTTGATCTTCTCCAGGAGCTTGAGCCCGGCGGTGCAGAGAACACCGCCGATGGCGCCGATGATGACCGCCCAATAGTGCTCGACGATGTCCGGGCCAGCGGTAATCGAGACCAGCCCGGCGATGGCGCCGTTCAGGCCGGCGAACAGATCCACGCGCCCGAGGAGCGGCCGGGAGCAGGCGAGGGCGGCCATGACGCCGGCCGCCGCCGCCAGATTGGTGTTGACCAGCACATGGCTCATCGCCACCACGTCGGCCGCGCTCCCCAGCGCCAGCTGCGACCCGCCGTTAAAGCCGAACCAGCCGAACCACAGGATGAACACGCCCAGGGTCACGATCAGAATGTTGGAGGGCGGCGTGGGCCTGACCGTGCCGTCGCGGCGGAACTTACCGAGCCGCGGCCCGACGACCAGCGCACCCGCCAGCGCCGCCCAGCCGCCGGTGCTGTGTACGATGGTTGAGCCGGCGAAGTCCTGGAACCCCAGCTCATTCAGCCACCCGCCACCCCACGTCCACGCGCCAACGATGGGGTAGATGATCGCGGTCAGCACCAGCGTGAAGATGAAGAACGACCACAGCTTGACCCGTTCGGCCAGGGTGCCGGACACGATGGAGGCGGCGGTCGCCACAAAGACCATCTGGAAAAACCAGTCCGACATGGTGGAGTAGCCGTTCTCGATCACGGCGGCGACCGCGCTCGCCTGGCCCGCCACCAAGGCGATATCAGCGGCCGACGGTCCGTAGAGGAGCTTGAATGAGCCGATCAAGCCGCCAAAGTCTCCAACACCAACGTACATGAGGTTGTAGCCAATGAAGTAGTAGGCCAGCCCGGCAATCGAGTAGAGACCGATGTTCTTCAGGCAGATCATGGAGGCGTTCTTAGTGCGCACCGAGCCGGACTCGAGCATGGTGAATCCCGCGCACATCCACATCACCAGCGCGCCGAAGACGATGAACAAGAAGGTGTTGAAGACGAATTGAGTCTCCCCGTCAACCGCCGCGTGCGCGACGGTCGGCACGCACAAAAGGCCGCCGAGCACCAGAAGTACCTTTGCCGCCAGCGCAACGGGGTGCCGACTCCGCAGGAAAGCCATGATCCGCGTCATACCTCTGCTCCTTGCCTAGAAAGGATTCAACTCAGTCTGCCAGTACCCAAAGGTCTTTGCCGCCCCCACCCTGGCTGGAGTTCACCACCAGGCTGCCCCGGCGCAGGGCGACGCGGCAGAAGGCTCCGGGCACGAGGCGGGTTGTGCGGCCGTGCAGCACGAACGGGCGCAGGTCCACGTGCCGCGGCTCGAAGCGACCCTCAATCAGGCAGGGTGCGCGGGAGAGCGCCAGCACCGGCTGTGAGATGAAGTCGGCCGGGTCGGCACGCAACTGCTTGGCGTACTCCTCACGCTCCCGGGGCGTTGCGTGGGGACCGATCAGCATACCATAGCCCCCCGATTCGCCCACGCGCTTGACCACCAGATTTCCAGGTTGTCGAGCGTGTACTCAAGGCCCTCGGGCCGGCGGCAGAGATGGGTTTCGACGTTGGCTAAGATCGGCTCGTCGCCCAAATAGTAGCGGATCATGTCGGGCACGTAGGCGTAGACGCTCTTGTCATCCGCAACGCCCGTGCCGGGCGCGTTCACGAGGGCCACATTGCCGAGTTTGTAGGCGTGCAGCAGCCCCGGCACACCGAGCAGCGAGTCCGGACGGAACACCAGCGGATCGAGAAAGTCGTCGTCCACGCGCCGGTAGACCACGTCCACGCGCCGCAGACCGGTGGTAGTGCGCATGTAGACAAAGCCGTCGTTGACCAGTAGATCGCGGCCCTCCACCAGCTCTGCGCCCAGCTCGCCGGCCAGAAACATGTGCTCGTAGAAGGCAGAGTTGAAGACCCCGGGCGTCAGCAGTGCGATACAGGGGTCGGACCGCCCCCTCGGCGCCAGTTCACGCAGGGTCGCCAGCAACATGCGCCCGTAGTGCTCCACCTCCCGCACGCGGGAGCTGCGATACAGGCGGCGCAGGCTCGCCTTGACCGCTTTCCGGTTGGCGAGCATATAGGATACGCCGGAAGGGACCCGCAAGTTGTCCTCCAGCACCCGGAAGCCGTCGTTGGTACGCACCAGGTCGGTGCCGCAAATGCCGACCCAGGTACCGTGGGGGACAGAGAAGCCGCGCATCTCGATGCGGTACTGGGGACAGCCGCGCACCACGTCCACCGGAATCACGCCGTCGGCGATGATGCGGGCGTCGCCGTAGACATCCTCCAAGAAGAGGTTCAAGGCCCTGAGGCGCTGGGTCAGGCCAGCATCGAGCTGTCGCCACTCGGCGCCCGCGAGCACGCGGGGCACGCAATCAATCGGGATGATCCGCTCGTCGGCCTCGTCGTCGCCGTATACGGTGAAGGTGATGCCTTCGTTCGAGAAGGAGCGCGTCACCCGCTCCTGGATAGTGCCCAGCTCCGCGGCGGAGAGCCGGCACAGGGTCTCGTGGAGCGGCCGACAATGTTCCCGGGGCACACTCTCCGGCCGGAACATCTCGTCGTAGATGTCGTTATCAAGGTCGTAGGCATCGAAGTCCATGGCAACAATTCAGCGGTCAAGGACCAGGTCTTTCGACATTTATCCACTTCCGGCTTCGCTGCCTACTATACCCCATCCTCTGATTTTCCAAGGTGCGCTACGCCTTGTAGCAGGCTACTAACTGGCCGGTGCCTTTGTCTTCGAGTGGCGGCTGATCGTGAGCGCGACAGAAATCATCGGCAATCGGACAGCGGTCGTAGAAGCGACACCGGGCCGGCGGATCCACCGGCAGCGACACGCCGCCCTCGATCCTGACCGGGGGGCGCGTGACTGTGGGATCGGGAACCGGCACTGCCGAGAGCAGCGCCTGAGTATAGGGATGCTGCGGATGCTGTAGTAGCTGCTCGGTCTCACCGACCTCGACGATCTTCCCCAGATACATCACCGCAATCCGGCTGCACATGTACCGCGCCACCGCCAGGTCGTGCGTGATGTACAGGTAGCTGATCCCCAGGCGATCTGCCAGCTCCTCCATGAGGGACATCACGCCGGTCCTGATCGAGACATCCAGCATCGAAGTCGGCTCGTCGGCGACGACGAAGGTCGGCTCGACAACCAGCGCCCTGGCAATCGCCACCCGCTGCCGCTGACCGCCGGACAACTCGTGCGGATACCTGAAGAGGAACGTGCGCGGCGGCGTCAACCCGACAAGCTCCAGCATCCGCGCTACCCGGGCGAGCCGCCGGAGCGGCTCGCCCAGCTTCTGCACTTGCAGCGGCTCGACGACGGTATCGAAAATCGTCCGCCGGGGGTTCATGGACTCGTAGGGGTCCTGGAAAATCATCTGGGCCTTCCTTCTGAAGGCCTTCAGCGACTGCCCCTTCAGCGTCGCGATGTCCGTAGGCTTGTCTTCACCATCATCAAAGATGATGCGACCGTCGGTTGGATCGGCCAGGCGGATCAGTAGCTTCCCGGTGGTGGTCTTGCCGCACCCGGACTCGCCGACCAGCCCAAAGCTCTCGCCTTTCGACAGCTCGAAAGAGACTCCGTCCACGGCATGAACGAAACTCCGGTTCCGCCGAAACCAACTTGCGGATACCGGGAAGTGCTTATGCAGCCCTTCGACCCTGAGCAGGGGGCGACGTTCGGTGGGCGGCGCGGGTCGAGCAGTCTCGATCATCGCCCTACGCTCCCGGCGGGTTCCAGCAGGTCGCCCAATGCTCCCCGCGGCGCACGGTCGGCGGCGCTTCCGACCGGCACTCGTCCGTCGCATACGGACAGCGCGGGTGGAAGCGGCAGCCCGGGGGCGGGTCCAGCAGGTTCGGCGGCTCGCCCGCCAGCATCGTCAGCTCATGCCGCTCGCCCGTCACGCTTGGAAAAGCCGACATCAGCGCCCGCGTATACGGGTGGATGGGATTCTTGAAGACCTCCGCAGTCTCGCCCAGCTCCACGATCTTGCCGGCGTACATGATGCCGACGACATCGCTGACCTCGGCAATGACGGCCATATCGTGCGAAATGTAGATCATGCTCATAGCGAGCGCGTCCTGGATGCTCCTCATCTCGCGCAGAATACGGTCTTGCACGATCACGTCCAGGGCGGTGGTCGGCTCGTCCGCGATGATGAGATCGGGTTCGCACGCCAGAGCCATGGCGATGATCGCCCGCTGCCGCATGCCGCCGCTGTATTCGTGCGGATAGCGCCGGATGAAGCTGGGGTCGAGGCTCACGAGATCGTATAGCTGACGAACGCGCTCGATAGACTCCGCGCGGGCGGATGCGACGTGTAGCTCCAGGGCCTCGATGATCTGCTCGCCGACTCTATACACCGGATTAAGCGAGTTCATCGCGGCCTGGAAGACCATGGAAATACGGTCCCAGCGGTACGCTCTCAGTTGCTCTTCGGAGAGCGGGACAAGATCGGTACCGTCCAGCAGAACCTTGCCGCCGATGATCTGGGCGTTCTCCGGCAGGAGCTTCAGCAGCGCTAATGCGATGGATGACTTGCCGCAGCCCGACTCGCCCACCAGTCCAAGCGCCTGCCCTCTGGCGACGGAAAAGGAAACGCCATCAACGGCCCGCACGGTGCCGGCCCGCGTGGAGTAATGCATGGTGAGGTCTTCGACGGCCAGCAGGGGACGTTCGCTCATGAGCGCCTCAGCCGCGGGTTGATGACCTCGTCGAGCGACCGTCCGACGAGATAGAACGACGAGCACAGCAGCGTGATGGAGAGACTGGCCGGGAAGATAAGCCACCAGAACTCGCCGACCTGTAGGAGGTAGCCGGCCGATTCGGTGGTGTGGATCATCAGTCCCCAGCTCATCCGTATATCCAACAGGCCCAGGAAGCTCAACACCGCTTCCGAGAAAATGGCGTTGGTCACGGTGAACATCATGTACAGGAATGAGAGCGGCAACAGGTTCGGGACGATATGGACGAAGATGATATGCACATGGCCGCCGCCCGCGGCCCGGGCGGCCTCGATGTACGGTTTGACGACCACCCCCAGCGCCTGGGACTTCAGGACTACACCCGTGCCGCCGAATCCCGAGAGTATACCGATGAGCAGGGCCAGCTCGAAGTGCTCCACCTCGATCATGGCACTCAACACGATGAGGACACTGATCCCCGGCAGCATAATCATGATGTCGGCCAGCCGCATCAGGATGGTGTCCACGATACCGCCGAAGTAGGCCGTGACCGCCCCGATCATCGTGCCGATAGTGACCGTGACGACGGCCGCGAGCAGCCCCAGCATGAACTCGGAGCGGGCGCTGAACATGAGCTGGCTGAGGATGTCTCTTCCCAGGGGATCGGTGCCGAGGGGGTGGCGCAGGCTGGGGGGTGCAGGCTGGCGCGCCTCGTCAAAGGCATAGCCCACGACCGGATCGCAAATCCGCTCCTCCCAGACGGTGTTCATCAGGATGGGATGGGCCGCAGCGAGCAGCAGATAGAAGACGATGATGGCCAACCCGGCCACCCCGATGCGCGTACCGAGAAACATGCCCCAGTTCTGTCTCAGGCTCTGCGCCGCCAGGGTGAGACGCATCCTCCAGAGAGCAGGAGTGGCCGGTTGTGAAGCACATGCTGCGGCCATCAGTATCTGATCCTCGGGTCCAGGTACACGTAGAGCACGTCGGCCAACAGATGGGCCAGCAGCACGAAAATGCCGACGAACACGAAGGCCCCGACCGCCAGAGGCAGGTCTTCCGTCGTGGCCGCCACCACCAGCGTATGACCCATGCCGGGCCACGAAAAGATGGACTCGATGATGATGCCGCCGTCAACGGCGAACGCCAGGCTGAAGACAAAGCTGGTCACGACCGGCAGCAGCGCGTTGCGGGCCACGTGTCTGTCGCGCACTTCCTTCTCCGGCAGGCCCTTGGCGCGGGCCGCCAGCACATAGTCCTCGCGCATGGTCTCCAACATGCTGTTTCGTGTCAGCAGCATCGTTCCGGCGAAGCTAATCAGGGCCAACGTCGCTACCGGCAGGACCATATGTTTGATGATGTCCCAGGCGAGATAGCCGGTGCCCGCGGCCAGCCACACCCCCACCAGTACTGCGACGGACACGGCGATGCTTCCGAGCTGAATAAACCGCGCTCCGCCCACACGGCGCTTGGTCGTGAACATGAAGACGGCAAACACGATGACGGACACCACAATCACCGTGATGAGCATGCGATTGAAGATCGTATTCGCGTCGGTCGGGGCCTCCTGCCACACCACCGGGTCGAGGAATTTGCCTATCGGGAACCAGCCGGCCTTGAATGCAAAGAGCCAGATCATCATCAGACCGAACCAGGGCGTGAACACCGTGTAGAGCGTGACGCCGCCGAGCGTCGAGGCGTACTCGGTCCACCCTCCCCGGCGCCAGGCGATGATCTTGCCGAGCGCGAACCCCAGATAAAAGGAGAGCACAGTCGCGGTCATAAACAGCACGAGGGTTCGCGGGAGGCGCTCTGCAATGACATCGGCCACGGTCCGGGGATACAGACTGAACGAGACGCCGAAGTTGCCGGTCAGCGTGTTCTTGATGTGGACCAGGTACTGCTTCCAGAGGGGTTGATCCACTCCAAAGAGTTCCCGGAGTTTTGCGCGGGTCTCGGGCGGAAAGTCGGGGTTCAGAGCGTAGAGGTTGCTCACATCGCCCGGTTGGGCGTTCACGAGGAAGAAGACGATAGACAGGAATATAAAGAGGGTCAGTATAGTATCTGAAGCGTTCTCTTCAAGAGGTAGGCGGTCATCTCAGTGGTCAGTGGCTAGGAGATCGCAAGCAGTGCCACCAACCTCCTTTCGTCAGGCAACGCTCCTGCGTCACCGGCACGAAAATACCACCCATCCGCCATTCCCGCCCCGCGCGTCATTCCGGCCCCCTCTGTCATGCCCGCGCAAGCGGGAGCCAGGCCAGGCAATGTTACTTGATGAGCGCTATCTGCTGCATACCGCCCTGCCCCTCCAGTCCACCGAGGACGGAGGTGTAGGGAAACTCGACTCTAGAGGGCCTGTAGGCGAGAGGGCCTGTAGGCGTCGAGCTTGGGAATGGTGAACAGGGGTACGTAGGGCAGGTCGTCCGCGAGGAACTCCTGCAATCGCAATGCCTTGTCTCGCGCCCCCTCGATAGTTGTCTCGGACAGCAGCCCGAAGGCCAAGTCATCGTATTCCGGGTTCGCATAGCCGCCCCAGTTGTTTCCACCCTCCTGGTTTTCGGGGGCGTTGCGGCTGTGGAAGAAGCTTTCCAGGTGATCCGGGAAGATGTCCAAGCCCCAGCCCAGGATCCACATATCGAGGTCTTCGGCGACGGTATCGCTGAACAGCTTGGCCACGATGACGTTGAAGCCGGCCAGATTCGCCCGCACCGGGATGCCGATGTCGTTCAACCAGCGCTCGACCCAGATGGCAAAGGTTGCTCTCAGCGGATCGTAGCCCGCGCTGGGCGCGATCAACTCGAGGGCCGGCACGTCCGAGCCATCGGGTAGCTTGAGGCCCTTGCCGGGCTTAGATACGAAGTTGCCGTCTTCACCGACCTCCGGCTCCTGTTCGTAGGTGAATCCCGCGCTCTTCAGCAGCGCCACGGCCTGCTTGATCCTTTCGCCTCTGGTCAAGCCCTGGCCGAACTTGCTGACGTCGGGGTTGTGCCAGGCCGCGTTGCCCTCCGGCACCAGGGCGTACATCGGAATCGCCGCGCCTTGCAGAATGGTCTGGGCCACAAACTCTTTGTCTATGACGGTCGCGACCACCTGCCTGAACTCCTTGCTGCTCATGGGTGCCTTGCGGACGTTGAAGCCGAGATAAAAGACACCGTTGTCGGCGTTGGCGACGATCCGGAGATCGTCTGCGCTCCTGATGCGGTCCTGAAAGCCCTTTTCCAGGCCCAGGGGATTGAACAGGTAGTCTATGTCGCCGTTGGTCAGGGCGAGTACCGCGGCATCCTGGTTGCCGTAGATGCTGAATATCTCGCTGTCCACGTGTGGCCCGACCTCGTACTCCAGCACCTTCTCGCCGCCGGCCTCGCCAAAGTAAGTGGTCGTGTAGCCGAGCCGCTCGTTGGCCTGCGTCAAGGCCCCACTCGCATACTGGGTGACGATGGCGCCCTGCTGGAAGAAGTTGGGGACGGCCACGTTTTCGAAGAAGGCGCCCGGCTCCCACTTGCGGAACGTAAAGCCGTTGGCCGTGGGTTCGCCCTCGGGCACATGGGCAAACAGCGCCTCGATCCGTTGGGCGGTATCGCCGGCTTTCTTGGCTTCTTCGACGACGGAGGCCCAGTAGTGCTCCGGCATAATGGGCATGAACGCCAGCCCGAACTGCCAGACGCTCAGACCGGGCGTCTGCGGATTGCCCTCGTCATCGGTTGCCTTGAAGATCACCTTCAGCCGGTGGCTGTCCAGCGCCTCCACCCGCTCGACAAAGGCGGAGTCGACGGCTTCGGCCCAGCCGGCTCCAAGCTCCAGGTCGAGCACCGTGTTCACGGTGAACACGATGTCTTCCGCTGTCAGCTCCTCCCCATCGCTCCATTGGATGCCCTGCTTCAGCGGAACTTCGGCGGTCCAAAATTCGGTACCGTCAATCGTCTCTTTCTTCAGGGCCGTTGGGAAGTCGGCCGCAACGACGGGCACCCAATCAAACCGCTGATCCGAGTAGCCGTACAGCGACGAGGCATAGCCGGCGAGCACGTATCCCGTCCAGACCGAGCCGGCCGGCCCACCGACGAGGTTCCAATAGTTCCTGGAAATCGGCTCGGCGAAAAGGCCCATCTGGTAGATAGGCGGACCGGCCGCGGTCACCGGCCCGGCTTGCGGCGCTGGGCCTGGGGTTACTTCTACGATGACCGTTGCTTCTCGCACGACCTCCTTCGTGACCTCAACAGGCTCCTCCTCGCAGGCTAACGTAACCGCTGCTATCGCAATGACGAGGGCCGGAAGCGCCCATTTAATCCGCAGAAAGCCAAACATGAGACTCCCCCACAATCCCCTGAAACCTGGCTTAGAGCCGGTCGCGGTAAAGAATGCCGCAATCTCGCCGCAAAGGTACACCCGAACGCAAATATCGTCCAGGCTTAACCCTGAAGGTCACTGCCACATACACACTTGATCCCCTCGGATGGCCCAAGGCGATCAAGCGGCAAAAACAAATTCCCTCCCCTGTGCATCAGCACGGGGGAGGGCTAGGGTGGGGGGTTAGGTACAACAATACCGGCCCCCCTATGGTGATTCCCCCGCTACGCCGGGGGACATGGCTTGCAACTACGGCTTAGGTGCCGGGTCCGCCGCTAACTCCGGCTCCAGTGCCGTTGGCATCGCCGCCGGACGAGCCACTCTCGGCCCCGGCGCCGACTGCCACGGGCATGACCTCGCGGCGATCCGCTTCCTCGATATTGTGACCGCGGGCATCATTCAGAGGCGGATCGCGACCATCCAGAATGGCCTCGACATCCTCGGCATTGATGGTTTCCCGCTGTCGAAGCAGGTTCACGATCTGCTCGATCTCCACCTTGTGCTCCGCCAGCAGGCCCTGCACCTTCTCGAACCGCTCGTTCAAGACCTTTTCGACCTCCTGCTTCACCACGGGATCGCGGACGGAACGCGCCGATTCGTAGACGTACAGGCTGCCATTCATGCCGAACTGCGTAATCGTCGAGCCGGCCAGCCGCGTCGCATAGGCCAGGTCCGACGAGGAGCCACTGAGGGCCTCGTCGAGGAAGAGGACCTCCGCCGCCCGGCCACCGAGCACCACGGAGATTTCAGTGAAGATCTCATCGCGTGTGAGCGCGCCCGCATGGCTATCCGTAATGGAGGGCGTGTCACCGAAACCACCGGCGCTGCCATCGGCGGTCGGCACGATACTGACCTTGTGCTTGGCACGCATGGGCTGGAGCTTCGCTCGCGCGATGGCATGACCGGCCTCGTGGTAGGCAGCCCGCCGCTTCTGCTCGGCAAGCTCAAGCCTCTCTCTCTCCTCGGCACTGTCGCCGGCGGCGCTGGCGCCGTTCGCGCTGACGCCATCGGTGAGCAGCTTCATCCGCTCGGCCTGCTTCTCTTTGATGATTCCCTCGACATCGTCGCCCGTAAGCTCACTTTCGCTGACCAGCCGACGCGCCATCTCGTGGATGACATCCGCGTTGGTCCACAAGAGCATCTTCACCTGAGCATACTGCTCATCCAGCAGCTGCTCGATCCGGTCGCGCTGTGCCGCAGGACCGGCGAACGAGGGACCTTCGCCCATGATGGAATAGAGGGAATCGCCCATGCCGAGCACACTGTAGTAGGCGATAGCCATCTGCGTAGCCTGCTGCAAGTCTTGGCCCGCGCCGGTCATCGCCGTGTGTAGGAACAGCTCCTCAGCCGCTCGACTGGCCAGCGCTGACTTGATCTGCCCCAGCAACTCCTCTTTGGTATAGGTGTAGTACTCATCCTGCGGTTTCGAAGCCGACAAGCCGAGGGCGCGGCCGTGCCGCACAATCGTCACCTTGGAAAGGCGCTCACGCGGCAGCAGGGTAGCCTGAGCAAAGGCGTGTCCCGCCTCGTGGTAGGCGATCCGACGCTTGTCGAGCAGCTTCATGCTGTGAATGGGCTGGCGCAGACCCCACTCGTGGATTTCGCGCGCCTCCGAGATGTCCTCATAGGTAATCGCATCGCGCCCCTTGAAGTGGGCGACGACGACCGCCTCGTTGATGACGTACTTGATCGAGACCGGTGTGTAGCCAACGGTGTCCGAGGCCATCCGATCCACCGGAATCTCCTCGTGGCGCACCTTCTCCAGGTAGTACTCGATGATGTCTTTGCGACCATCCAGGTCGGGCGGGTCTATGGTGATCTTGCGATCGAACCGGCCCGGTCGAAGCAGTGCGGGATCGAGCACCTCGGGCATATTGGTGGCCGCCATCGTGAAGACCGTGGGCAGGACCGTGGCGCCACGGCGCAGACCCAACCGCCGTAGGAGGCGCTCTTTCCAGCCACCATCCACGCGGGGTGGGTCCATCTGCATCAAGATTTCGTTGAGCAGCCCCATGCCGCCGCCACCGAACATGCCGCCCATCATGCCCATGCCACCACCACCACCACCGCGACGCATGCCGACTGCGTCAATCTCGTCAATCATCAGGATGCAAGCACCGTGTTGGCGGGCCAGCTTCCGCGCCTTCGCGTAGAGCCGCCACACGGTCAGGTTGCCCATGCCCATGAACATTTGCTGGAAGCTGGTGCCGGAGGCGTACCCAAAGGGGACCCCGGCTTCGGTGGCAATCGCCTGCGCCAAGTAGCTCTTGCCGGTCCCGGGCGGGCCAACGAGCATGAGACCCTTGGAGACCTCGCCACCCATGCGCTTGAACTCTTTCACGCCCCGCAGCAGCGTGACGATCCGCTGGGAGACCTCCAGGATATCCTTCTGGCCGCGATAGTCCTTGAAGGAAATGCCGGTCTCACCTGGCAAGATCCAGTAGGTGCGACCCCGCGAGAGGAAGTAGAAGAGCGCGCCAAACTGCACGACCATGAACAGAATGGCGAAGGCGAGCTGGAAGAGGACCGTGAAGATCAGAATGACATACGGGAACAGTGCTTGGATGTTCGGCAAGAACCAGAACAGAAACGCTCCGGTGATGAACAGCCAGACGAGCAGCCCCCGCCAGCGCCGCGCGATGAAGCCAGAGATTTTCTCCAACATAAGCCCAGCCTACCTTTCCCTCCGGGCAGAACTGCCGACAGTCAACGATAGCTCGGCACCAGTCTCCCACCGCCCGGCGCTATAGTCAAGTATGGCACCTTCAGCGCCAAGAGTCTACCAGGACGCGCTAGCCGCGCCGAGAACTTACCAGAACTTAACATTTTTTAACAGTTCGGGACGCGGCGCCGGCCCCGAAACTCCTCCTCGTGCCAGTCCGTGCAGCGATAGGCCTCGATGAAGCGCCGGATGCGCTCCTCGTCGAACTGCTCGAACCGGTCAATGCGGCCCCACGCCGTCAGCGCGATACGAGTCTCCATGTCGGGATACGGCGCCAGGATGACGTAGGGATGGGGAGAGCTGAGGTAGGGCTGACCGGCGGCCGTCAGCTGCTCGACCAGCTCGGGGCACGGCTCGTCGCACCGATATTGGATGACCACGCCGCCATCCTCCAGGTTGTGGACCTGAAGCTCGTTGGTGATCGGCTCCGTATGCACGCCCCAGCGGGAGAGGAAAGGATAATGCGGGCCGGAGGTGGGCGGAACGGAATTGTACGGGACGGGAGATCGTGTCCCCTCCGGAATGTGCAGGTTGCCCAAGTCCGGGACGGCGGTGCCCGGCTGGCTCTCGATTGCGTCGGCAGTCTCGCGCCACAGCCATACCCCGCTGGCAATGATGATGGCGGCCACACCGACGATAGCAAGGCCCCACAGGGCGGCGCGTCGCAGCCGCCGCTGCTGCCGCGACCGGCGCCGCGCCTCGTCCCGCTGCGTCCGTCCCGCGCGGCGGTCCGGGCGCATACGCGACGCCTCATTGCCCGCAGTCCCGCCTCGCGCACCATCACGAGCGCCGGCCGCTGCCTCCGCACGGCGTCCTGACGCCCCTCGACCACGCGCGGCACCCCGCCGCCGGCGACGACTACTCATCGGCAGTGACTCGCTATCGGTGGCGCGGGCCGATCAGCGCCGCAGGCTGTGGCCCGCTACCCGAAACTGCAAGCGTTCGACGATATACCCGTCCACACGCTCGTTGAGCGCGGTCTTGATCTCGGCTTCACGGGCCACCAGCTCGGTCTGCCAAGCGGAGCTGCGGACGGAGATCAGCAGGGTACCGGGGCTGCCGGCACGCGCCATGGAGGCGGCGGCCGCGCCGCGCCGGACCCCCTCGGCAACCGTCGGCCATTGGAGCGCAGCGCGAGCGCACCACACTCGCTCGGCAATCCCCAACCGCTCTAGCGTCTGCGGGATCACCTCACGCACATGCTGGATCATGTTCCCCGCGCCTCACGTGCTCCATAGTATCATGTAGCAGCTTGGGGCGGTCCTCACCCCCCGGCCCCCTCTCCATCGCCGAGCGATGGAGAGGGGGAGTCTACCGCCCGTCATCCCCGCCGCCCCAGCCCGGTCATTCCCGCGAAAGCGGGAATCCAAGCTCCCTCTCCACATGGTGGAGAGGGCCGGGGTGAGGAAGGCCGCCGGCGCCAGTGGTACCCCAGGAGGCAAAACGTATGGTGAAACGAGTACGCGCGGAGACCCGGTTCCTGACGCCTGGACCACAGCCCAACGGCTTGCAGGCGGTGGCCGACGGATTGTGGGTCATGGATCAGGAAGACCAGCACATCTATAAGCTCGCGTGGTCGGATGGTGCGCTGCTGCACAAGGCACCCACCGGCGCGGCGCATGCGAGCGGCATCACCTGGGACGGCTACCATCTCTGGCTCGCCTCGACCTTTACCCCCCAAGTCCTGCTCCAAGTAGACCCGGCCACCGGCAACGAGATTCGCCGGCTGCCCTCGCCAGGGGTCGAGACCGGGCAAGGCCCGCACGGCCTGGAGTGGATCGCCGGCCTGCTCTGGGTGACGGTGCCGGACCCTGTGAACACAACCTTTCAACTCGAACCGGCCAGCGGCCGCGTGTGGCGTCAATTTCCGGCGCCAGGGACCGTGACCCACGGCCTCGCCTGGGACGGTGCCGGCCTCTGGTGCGCCGAACGCCCCACCCGCACCCTCATCCGCTACAGCCTTGCCGGCGAGGTCCTCGACGAGTTGGCGATCAGCGAAGGCCCGGACCCCCACGGTCTGACCTGGTTCGACGGCCAGCTATGGTACTGCGACGCCGCCAGCCGTGCTGTCTGCACGATCACCCCCTGACGGAAGACGCCAGCACCGGCACCGGCCCCCGCCATTGGCACGGGAATAACACCTATTCGTCATTCCCGCTTTCGCGGGAATCCAGGCCCTCTATGCCCCCCTGACAAGGGTAGGTTTTTCGTGCTGCCCGTCCCTGGCTGGCCGCCGCACCGGGGCCGGGGTTGGGCGCGTCCTCCGGCCACGCGAACCGTTATGGAGTGCGAGGTGCAGCATGTTACTCTCCGACCGCGACATCAAGCAGGCGCTGGCCGACGGGCGTATCAAGGTTGATCCGGCGCCGGACATTGCCCTCCAGCTCGGCTCGTGCTCGCTCGACCTCACGCTGGGCAACCGATTCTCGCTCTTCGAGCCGGCCCGGGTGCCGTACATAGATACCCGCGCCCAAGAGCTGCCGTCGGGCATGTTCCGCGACCTCGCAGTCGCGGACGACCAGCAGTTCATCATGCACCCCAGCGAGTTGGTACTCGCCGTCACGAGGGAGCGCCTGGAGCTGGCCGATGATCTGGTCGGACGGCTGGAGGGGCGGAGTAGTCTGGCGCGGCTGGGGATTATCGTCCACGGCACGTCGAATGTCTTCGACGCCGGCTGGCGCGGTCATCCGGTCTTGGAGCTAGGCAATATCGGCCGGATGCCGGTGGCACTCTATCCGCGGATGCGGATTTGCTCCTTCACGTTCGAGGAGCTATCCAGCCCGGCCGAGGTACCTTACTACCGCAAGCCTGGCAGCCGCTTCGCCGACCAGACGCTCCCCACCGCACGCACTCCCGAATAACGCCACAGATGAGCACGAGCCTCACCCCCCGGCCCCCGATCACTAATCGAAGCCGCGCCACTCGGTCAGCTCGGACCACGGACGACGCTTCAGCGGGTAGACCTGGGCATCCGGTTCGGGCCAGCCAACGTAGACCAGCGCGACGATCTGATCTCGTCCCGCTAATCCCAGCCACTCCTTGACCTCCGGCGCCTCGCTCCCCTCGCCCGTCCTCCACATCACGCCCACCCCCAGGCCCTGCGCTGCCAGCAGCATATTCTGCACGGCAGCAGCGCAGGCGAAGTGCTCCTCGCGCTCAACGACATCGGGCGCATCCGAGGGGTGCGACGCCACAGCGATGAGGACCGGCGCCCGCAGAGTCTTGGCGGCCTCCGCTTTGAGCAGCGCCTGGCCGTGCCTGCTCTCCGGGTCCTGACCGTTCTCCGTGAGGCTCCGGCGCAGCGCCGCCGCCAGCCGCTCGCCCAAAGCGACCCGTGCGTCTCCGGTCAGTACGTGGAACCGCCAGGGGTACGTGTTGTGGTGACTGGGCGCTTGCGCCGCCGCGTCCAGTAGCGTTTCGATCACCTCACGAGCCACCGGCTTCTGGCTAGGGCGTCCTACGCTGCGGCGGGTCTTGATGGCAGTCAATATATCCATGGCCAACGATCCTCCCGGCAGGAAGCCTACCAAAGTGCAGTGGTCAATAGTCAGTGTGCCCCTCAATGAGCCACAGAGTACAGAGATGGGCGCATGGAAGGCAGGGAAGGGGCCGGGGGTTAGGTCCAATACCGGCCACCTACTACGAGGCGTGCAGATGCACGAGCAGCACCGAGATGTCGGCGGGCGTTACGCCGGCGATGCGCGCTGCCTGGCCGATTGTGGCCGGGCGAAAGCGACTGAGCTGCTCCTGCGCTTCCGTGCGTAGCCCCCTGAGCACCTGATAGTCCACGCGGTCGGGGATGCGGTGGTGCTCCAGCTGGCGCGACCGGGCCACCGCCTGCGCCTGGCGAGCGATGAACCCCTCGTACTTGATCTCAGTGTGTACGTGATCGGCGATTTCGGGTGGTAGATCGTCCCAGCCCAAAGCGGCGAGGGCCACTGCGCCGACTTCCGGCCGCCGCAGATACGCCAGCGCCATCGTGCTCTTGGTGACCGGCGGCAACCCGGCCGCTCGGAGCCGCGCGTTCAGCTCCGGCGAAGCGCCAAGTCCCTTGCCCCGCACCTGCTTGAGCACCGTGGCGACTTGATCGCGCTGCCGCTCCGTGCGGGTGTGTACCTCACGACCGATCAGCCCCAGCCGATAGCCGATAGGGGTGAGCCGAAAGTGCGCGGTGTCCTGCCGCAGCAACAGGCGATACTCGGCCCGCGCCGTGTGCAGGCGGTACGGCTCGCGGTGCTCCGTGGTCGTCAGGTCATCAAGCATGACGCCGATGTAGGCGAGATCGCGCGGCAATACGAGCCGGTTGCTGGCAGCCAGGCGGTCGAGCGTGGCCGCCGTGCTGGTGGTCGTTTCCACCGCCGCACCTGCCCCATTCGCAGCGGCGCCGTTGGTAGGTGCCGTGCCGGAGCCGGTAGGCCGGCCGGCCGCCAGCGCCGCGTTGATACCGGCGATCAGTCCTTGCCCGGCCGCTTCCTCATAGCCGGATGTGCCGTTGATCTGACCGGCGAGAAAGAGGCCCGGTAGTCGCTTGCACTCCAGCCAGCTTGTCGTCTGATCCGGCGGCACGAAGTCGTATTCCACCGCATAGCCGAAACGCAGCACCTTGACCGCAGCGAGCGCCGGGATAGTACGCAGCATGGCGTCCTGTACGTCCTCCGGCAGGCTCGTATTGGCTCCCTGCACGTACACCGATGGAGTAGTGAAACCCTCCGGCTCCAGAAACAGCGGGTGCGCGTCCTTCTGGGCAAAGCGGACGATCTTATCCTCGATGGAAGGACAGTAGCGCGGGCCGGCCCCCTCGATCAGCCCATTGAACATCGGCGCCCGGTGCAGATTGGCCCGGATAGCCGCGTGAGTCGCGCCGTTGGTCCGGACCAGATAACAGGGCATCTGGACCCGCCAGCCATCCGTCACGACCTCCGGGAACCACGGTGCCGGCGGCTGCACCCGCCACGTAGCCGGCGCTGGCGGCTCGAAGGAAAACCAGAGCGGCACGCGACTGCCAGGTTGTACCTGCGTGCAGCCAAAGTCAATGCTGCGCGCCTCGACGCGCGGCGGCGTACCGGTCTTGAGCCGGCCCAGCCGCAAGCCGGCCGCCGCAAACTGCGCGGAAAGGCCCTCGGCCGGGGCTTCACCGACCCGTCCGCCGGGGGTGATGCGCTCGCCGGCGATCATGCGCCCGTTGAGAAACGTACCCGTCGTGACGACGACACTACGGGCACTCACGCGCTCGCCGTTGGCGGTGACGACCCCCTCCACACGCCCACCGGCCGGCGCCTCCGGGTCCGCGTCGAGCAGCAGGCCGGTCACCATCGCCGCCCGCAGCTCCAGACCCGCCTGCGCCGCCAGCACCTCGCGCATCGTGGCCGGATAGAGGTCCTTATCGAGCTGCGCGCGAAGCGCCTGGACGGCCGGGCCTTTGCCGGAGTTCAACAGCCGGACTTGGATCGCCGTCCGGTCGGTGACGTGGGCCATCGCTCCACCCAAGGCCGCGATCTCGCGGACGAGGTGGCCTTTGGCCGGGCCGCCCATAGAGGGATTGCAGGACAGTCTCGCGACGGCATCGAGGTCGCCCGTCAGAAGCAGCGTCCGGCGCCCCATGCGGGCCGCCGCCAGCGCGGCCTCGCAGCCGGCGTGTCCACCACCAACCACCACGACATCCCACTGCTCCGTCATATCTTTGCCCTCAATAAAGGAGTCTATCAAGAGGCCCCTCCTCCCCTCGTCACTCCGGCGAAAGCCGGAGTCCAGCGGCCGGGGGACGTGGATTGCGGCTTCCGCCGCAATGACGGATGGGGGTATTTTTCGTGCCAACGACGAGCGGGGACGGCGACCTAGCCGACGGCGGCGGCGAGGTCCTCGCTCGCTCGTAGCGTTTGCGCGATAGCCTGCCGCGCCACGGCGTAATCAATGGGCGCGTGCGGGGCTGGGAGATCGCGCCCCTGCTTCTCGGCCAGCCAGACGGTGAACGCGATAATGACGATGCTCAACGGCTCCTTGCGCTCCGGATCAATCCGCACGAAACACCCGTCATCGTCGGCCTGCACCCACTCAGCCGCACGGTTCGTGACACCAGGGAGGATAATGTCCATATCATCGGCTTCCGGGTCATACTGCCAGTCGGCGGTCTCAAGGTCAGCCACGATAGCGTCTACGACGGTGTGCATCAGAGGTAACGTGCTCATGGTGATTGTTCCCAGTGCAATTGTAGCCGAGGGAGAACGCGGCTGGTAGCGTAGGCGGTTTGGACGTAGCCGATGAAGCGACCGGTGGCTGCCTCTGGGAGCCACTTGACGACGACACTTATGCGATGTCCGGAAAACCTCCCATGGCTCAGGCCCACGCCAATGTAATGCATCATCATCGCAGCAGGATTGCCGCGCTCGCGGGTGCTGACTGTAGACCTTGAGTCGAAGTAGACCCCCTGAGGATTGCGGATCGCGGCGCGAACCGCCGCTTCATGGGCAGCTAGATCAGACCGCTGGGCGGTCTTCCGCTGCCAGGTTTCCTCAGAGCAGTAGATCGTGTGCCCGAAGGGATCAACCTCAGTCCAACGCCACATAATCCTAGCCAGTGGAGTAGGGAGCGGGGATGGCGACCTAGCGGACGGCGGCGGCGAGGTCCTCGCTCACTCGTAGCGTTTGCGCGATAGCCTGCCGCGCCGCGGCGTAATCAATGGGCGCGTGCGGGGCTGGGAGGTCGCGCCCCTGCTTCTCGGCCAGCCAGACGGTGAACGCGATAATGACGATGCTCAACGGCTCCTTGCGCTCCGGATCAATCCGCACAAAGAAGTCGTCTTCGATGTCCAGCCACTCTGCAGCACGATTGACAACATTCGGCAGAATGATGTCCATGTCATCGGCTTCCGGGTCGTATTGCCAGTCGGCATACGGCAAGGTAGCGATAATTCGCTCAACGTTAGCTTCGACGGTCTGCTGTACGCTCATACCTCCCGCTCCCACCATAATTCTAGCCGGCGAGCCACTCTAAGGGAAGGAAAGGCGGTCGAGACGAAACCAGTCACCCGCCCAGTAGCAGCGTCTGGCAACCACTTTATGACCACGTTGAGGACCTTACCAGCGTATCGGCCGTGCATGCGCCCAAAGCCGATGTGCCGGACAACCAGCGCGGCGGGATTGCCTCCCTCTCGCGTGCTGGCCGTAGACTGGGAATCGTCATAGATCGCATCGGGGTCACGAACCGTGGCCCGGACTGCTGCTTCATGGGCAGCTAGATCAGACCGCTGGGCGGTCTTCCGCTGCCAGGTTTCCTCAGAGCAGTAGACCGTGTGCCCGAAGGGGTCAACCTCAGTCCAACGCCACATGATCCATAATCCTGGTCGGCAAGGATACCGCTGTTGGCCGCGGAGTCCCACAGCAGGAAACGCCGCCGGCCAATGTCCGCCTTGGGGAGACGCTAGGCTGTGCTATACTGGCCGGGGCCAGTTTCTAGCGCCTGTGGTGCAGCTTGGGCAGTCAAAGGTCCCCACCGCATGGCTATTGACGCATATATCCTCCCCTTTCCCGACGGC
Source organism: Chloroflexota bacterium (assembly GCA_965238265.1). GTDB lineage: Bacteria > Chloroflexota > UBA11872 > UBA12225 > JAJDUF01 > JAJDUF01. The sequence goes on from OZ250185.1 coordinate 2,561,027, forward strand.
GTGATGGGCTTCGTGGACGCCGACCCGGCCCGCCTGCGTGTGCGCGGTGGCCGGGTGACGCTTGCGCTCTACGGCCCGGCCGAGGCCACCGCTGCGGACCAAGCTGCCCTCCAGTCACGCTTCCTCGAGGCATTGGGAAGCATCATCCGCTCGGAAGGCGGCTATGCAGCCGTATTCTGGCCCCGCCTCTGGTGGATGATCGGCGGCCTCCTCAGCCTGGTGCTCCTCGTCCTGGTGGCGCTCCCCAGCGGTTTGTCCATCGTCTGGCTCACCTTGCTGGTCGCGACGCTGGCGCTACCAGGTGGCGTGGGGCCGCTCGTGCGTGGCTGGCGGGCACGCCGGTTGCTGCGGCGGTTGCGCCGCCTGCACGATGTCGAGGTCGTTCCAGGACGGAACCGGGCCACCGTAGATCGGATGGCGGCGCTGTGGACCGTCGCTGGCCGGTTGCGCGGCTCGGCCCTAGACGTGCTTGACCAGTTGGAAAGCCATAGTCTTGAGGCCCGGTGGTCCGGTCCGGCGCGACTGTACGGCCACTACCGTTTATGGCTGGAGCAAGGCGCAGCCTTAGCGCCAGGCTTGCCCGGACTGTGGCATCGCTGGCGTGCCCGCTTTCTGGGCGGCGCTCCGCCAGCGCCCGTGATTGCGGTCTCGCTACCACCAACCGATAACCAGTGACCAGGCCACTACCCGTTTTGATGCATCGGGACATCGAGACTCAACCGCTCAGAGCGGGAGTGACAGAAACAAGCTGTCGGCACCGGCAACATGGCGAGCATCCGAGCCTACGCTGCACCGCTGCCCGGTCGTGGCCGGTGGGCCATTGGCCTGCCGCCGCCGACACGACGGGAGTTGGCCGGATTAGCATGGTGGTGGACAGCGACGGCGGCGCCCTTCCGCCTCGATCTCTACGTCGCTGCACCGCTCGATGACGAGGGCGCCCTGCGGCTGGCGGTAGCTCGTGTCTTGCGCCAGGCTGCCGCCAGTGCAGCAGCGGCGCCTACCAACCCCGGCCACGACGCACGTCCGACCGCCCAAGCTGCCCTGCAGCGGACTCCAGCGGATAGTGCAGCTCGGACGCGCCATCGCGTGCTGACGGTGGCCTTAGCCATCTGGGGATGGACTCTCGTCCTCGGGAGCGGCGGCGATCCTCTTGCGACCACCGGTGGCCTGTGGCTGGCTATCGGCGTGCCGCTCATGCGTGCCTGGTACGGTCGCGCCCAGCAGCGGTGGACCGGCGCTTTGCAGGAGGCATTGGGGTCGTTTGTCGGGCGGAGCGAGCGAGCGGCCGACCTCGCGGGTGCGCCGGAGCTACGGCAAGTGCCTCACCTGGGCCTCACGGACCTGGTGGCCCGCTGCGCGGAAGCTGACGACGACACTGCGGCGCTCCTCGCCCTCTGGCGTCACTGCGCCCGCGCCGACCTCGCCGACCTGCGCCCGTTCTACGCCGCGCGTTTAGCCGCGGCGCAAGCCAACACAGTCACCCTACCCGAGGAGGCACGGTATTGGTTCGAGGTCGAGCTGCCCTCAGCAGCAGTGCCGGCAGCCGAGCCGGACTCGCTGCCGCCGCAGCTTGAAGCGACCGCAACGACGCCAGCGGTAGGACCGGAGGACGACGATAGATCTCTTTGATGGTCCCATCACCGCAGCAGTGGCGGCCAGCGCAGCCGGCAGCGGAGCCTGGGAGCGCGCGGTACGCGCATTCGCTGCCCTCCAGCCGGGGCGCTTATCCTTGGCGGTCTCCGCTGACGATGGTCCAACCATTATCACTGCCGGCAATCCCGACGCACGCGCACGCATCTGGGTAGAGGTCGTTGCCGCCGGGGAGCAGCCCTCGGCAGAAGCAGCCAGCGCCGGGGCCGCCACGCTGCACTTGCTGGCCGAGGGCCTGACCGCGACCCGCGTGAGCCAGTTCCGCGAGGCGGTCCTAGAGCGGGCGCTGCTGAATCTTATGTTCCCGCACCCGGCTGTCCTCGACCAACCGGCGCGGTCCCCGCACCCGCGCCCCTGGCTCGCTCGTGTTCCGGCATATCCGGCGGCCGCAGTATCGGTCACGGCAGCGCCCGACACCGGGCCGGACGATGACGCCGACCACTTCGCAAGCTGGCCAGCATGGTGGCTGCCGACACCCGCGACCCGCGCGTGGGAGCATGCCGTTGCAGCGTTTCGGCCGACCCTCGTCCTCACGCTAGAAGACTGGACGGCCGTACCCGCCGCAGACGCTCTGGCTGGGGCCGGGCTGCGTTTGGTCGAATCCTTTGCCTTGCCGAACGACCACCATGACCGCCTCTCCAGCCTCGCGCCCTCGCTGCCGCGCCGCAATTGGCGTCGCCGGCTTTTGTTCGGCGAACGGTGGTTAGCAGAGCATCCGCGCAGCGCAATGGGTGCGGCCGTCCAGCAATACGTGCGGCGGATGGGGTACCCTGTCCTTGGTGAGCCGTATGCGGGCCGGGCACGCCGGGCCGGTGGCGCCAAGACCATGTTCGAAGTGGCCGAGGGGCGGTACATACCCGTGGCCAGCGTGCGGCGGCTCGGCGTGCCGGTGCGAACGGAAGCAGCATTGCACAGCTACGGCGCTGACGGGCTGGCCGTGCAGGTCTTCGGCGGACGGCCCGTAGCCGCGCGCGTTGGCGCGCTGCTCGCCGCTATCGAGGGGGCGCTCGTTCATGCCCTGGGCCTGATAGCCGAGCCATCGTGAGCCAGTGACCGGCAGTCAGTGGTCAGTCAAGAGCGCGGAACGTACCGACAATGCCAGCAACATTGGAGTTCTACGTCGTACCCCACCCCCTGCGGGACGGTGAGTTGGCGGTCGTAGACTGGCGTGCAGCGACGGAGGCGCTGGAAGCCGCCCGCCAAGGCGTGCCACTGCGGCGAGTGGCCTATGCTCCCCCCCGTTCAACCTCGGAGCAGAGCCAAGCGACAGCGCAAGACGACTTGGAGACGGCGCTACGGCCGGCGGAGCAGCGGCTCACGCGCTACCTGATGGGGCAACGCCGGCGCGTGGCCGCGCGTGGCTGGTTCTGGCTCCTCGTAGGGGTGGCGCTGACCCTGCTCTGGATCAACGTGGCGATAGTCGTCGGTGGTATCGTCGCCATCGCCGGGAGCTTCGTGCTGCCCGGCATCGCCGCGCTCGTCGGCACCGCTATCGGCACGCTCGGCTTGGTACCGGGCGGTCCGGTGCTGGCCCTAGTGGTCGGGCTGTTGCCCGCCATCTGGGGCTGGTACCGTGCCCGACCTCACCGCGCCGCAGCGCGCCGCTATGGGCACCTCGCGCGTTTGCTCCGTACACAACGGAGCAAGGGCGAGGCGCTCGTGGTACAGCCCCTTCCCGCACTCGACGCCTTCGTGAATGACAGTCGGGAGCAGTTGGCGCGGCTCCGGCGGCAGCTCGACCGCCTCCCGGACGAGCCGCTGCCCGCGGCGGCGGCACTGGCGGACGAGAGTCAGGCCGTCGTACAACTGGCACACCACCACGGCCTAACCGCGCTCGCGGCCCCCTATCAGGAGATTGCCCGCCTGAGTGAGGCCCTGGAACGGCGCCTCGGCGAGTTGGAGCGCCGCGGCGGCGCACTCGATGAGCGGCGGAGCACCCGGGCCGTCAGCCGGACCCGGCGACTGCTCCTGCAAGCGGTAGCTCCGTATGCGCTGAAGTCGCAGCCGGCCGACCACTGGGAGGCTCTGCCGATAGCGCTCACGATCGGCGGCGTGGTGTTGGCCGCGGTGTATCTGCTGGCGGGGTCGTACTTTGTCGTTCCACAGCAGGCCATTGTGACCGACTCGCCGCTCGACCGGCTCGAACAGCTCGGCCGCAGCCTTGGTCTGGGCTTTCTGCCCGTCCAATCTACGCGGCAGGCACAGGTGATGCAGCAACCGGGCCTCCACCTCCCGTGGCCCTTCGAGTCCTCCTGGCCGCGACCCTTCGGCACCCGGCAAGCTGTTTCGCTGGAGCCACAGCCGCTCTTCCTGCAAGCTATCGTGCGCCCCATCGCTCCGCCACGCTTCGAGCTTGTGGAGGTGGTGGTGCAATACCGGATCGTTGACCCCGCGCAGTGGGTACTCGTATCCCAGGAAGCCGACGTCGCAGAAACTCTGAGCGCCGGGCTATCGCAGGGTCTACAGGAGTATCTGACCCGGCGCCTCCAAGCTACCGCGGCCTCACTAATGGAGGAGGACTCGCAGCTAGGCGAGGATCAGACGCGGCTCCAGCAAGCGACATACCGGATGGTGCGCGAGAATATGATGGCAATTCTGGCGGCCTTCTTTGCCGAGGAAGTCAACGCTGAATCCATCGCCGAGAACACTGGTATCGGGCTAGAGGCCCTTGTTGATTACCGCTTGGTCGAAGCGACGCTGGGCGATGGATAAAGTGGGTGCTGCTGCCCACTCAGGCCGGAATGGGGCTGCCGGGGCCAGCGCCGTACAAGCGCCCAGTCGCCGCGGAGCACACGAGCTTGAACGGCCACGCGCACCGGTCCAGGTCCGGATTGACGGCCAGACTGCCGCCCCTGCAAGCGCCTACCCTGGCGAGGCAGTCGCCCTAGGCAACGTCCTGCGCCTCGCCCGCCTAGCGCAGCGACTGACCCTGACGCAAGTCTCAGCGGCTACCCGCATCCAGACCGCCTACCTCGAGGCCATAGAGGATGACGACTATGCGCTGCTCCCTTCGCCCCTACACGCGCGGGCATTCGTGCATAGCTACGCGCGCTACCTAGCGACCCGTGAGTCCACCCGTGATCCTCGGGCGGGAAACCTCACCGCTCAAGAGCAGCTCGATCCCGATGCGCTGGTGGCGCTGTACGAACGGCAGCACAGACCGCGAGCGCCACACCGCATCGTCCGCACAGGAAGACGCCACCACCGATTCTCCTGGCTCAGACTGGCAGGAACCGGCGCAGCGCTCGTCCTCGGCGTGCTGGTCATAGTGCTGCTGATTAACCCCTCCTGGTTTCAGCTCCGCCCATCATTTGCGACGCTGCCCGGCGTGCGGCCGGGCGCGACGCCGACCACACTCGGCAGCGGCCCGACCGGCGTGGGGCTTGACAGCCCACGCCTGCCGGGCGAGGCAGTCGGTGGTACGGCAGTGGCCTCCGACTCTGGCGTAGTCGTGCGGGCGGAGGCGACGGAGGGAGTGTGGGTCCGGGTCACGATTGACGGGCAGTTGGCCCAAGAAGGTCTCCTGGCTGTCGGGGAGCGAGCGCTGTGGTCCGGTAAACAGTCCGTACACATCCGCTCTGGCAACGCGCGCGCGCTGTCGCTCGTGGTCAACGGCCAAGACCTTGGACCGCTTGGCACGCAGGACGAGGTAATCGAGCGCACCTTCTTACCAGCCGACCGGAACTAGCTACCACATCCTATGATGCAGCGTAGTCACTGTGGTATAATCCGCCCCCGTAACCGTCTTTTGCCCTCCCAATGCGCCTTAGAGTTGCCTCTCGGCCTCTGAGCAGTTGCGCCAAGCTGCGGAAAGACAGCAGATCACGAGTAATGGAGCACAAGGGTTCCTGCGGCGCTGTCGTCGCTCGTCGGTACGCGGCAGTTGGATAGTCCCATGAAAAATTGGTTCCGCCGCCACGCGCTGCGCCGGCCATCCGGGCCGACGGAAACACCTCCTGCCGATGCAGGTAGTTCCCTGCGCGCTGCTACCGAACGAGCGGTCCCGGCCCGCGAGGTCCCGGAAGACCTGTGGGAACGATGCCCCCAGTGCCGCGAAATCCTGTACGCGCGGGAACTCCACGGCAATCTGCAAGTCTGCCCGAAGTGTGGTCATCACGGCCGCCTGACCGCCCCCGAGCGCCTCGCCCAGTTCACCGACCCCGGCACGTGGCGTGAGCTTGACGCGAACCTCAGCGCCGCCGATCCTATCGGCTTCGTGCGCCCCGGACGCGAGTCCTACGCGGCCAAGCTCAACGAGGAGATCGCAGCCCACCGCCAACGCACTGCCGGCCTGCTGCAGGAGGTTGGCGAACAGGTAGTCTCCTCGACGCTCAAGATCACTCTCTACCGCCAACACAGCACCGAGTTACCGCCGGAGACGGACGGCAAGGCCACCAAGCCCGGTGCAGCGCCGCTCTTGCGTGAGGCCGCCGTCTATGGTACCGCCAATGTTGAAGGCATCGCCGTCGTGCTGGCCGTGATGGACCCCTACTTCTTTGCCGCCACCATGGGCACCGTCGTTGGGGAAAAGATTGCCCGCGCGGCCGAGTTGGCCCGTCGCCTCGGCCAACCGCTCGTGGTCGTTGCTGCGTCCGGCGGCGCCCGTCAGGATGAGGGCATCTTTGCACTGCTCCAGATGGCGAAGACTACGGCCGCGCTGGCGCAGCTGGCGCAGGCTCGTCTCCCCTACGTGTCTATCCTCACCGACCCGACGCTTGCCGGCGTCACCGCCAGCTTCGCGTCACAGGCCGATTGCATCATTGCCGAGCCAGGCGCCGTGATCGGCTTTGCCGGTCCCCGGCTGATCGAGCAGATCATGCACGAGAAGCTGCCAGCCGATGCCGATACGGCTGAGTTTCAGCGTACACACGGCATGGTAGACATGGTAGTGCCGCGCGGAGCGCTGAAAGCGAAGGTGGGCCGCGTGCTGCGCCTCTACTTGGATGCGCGGGCGGCCGCAGCAGCCACCTCGGCTACCAGCCCCGCGATGGCACTCGTCAGCTCGTAGCAACCTACTAGGACCCGGAGGCAGGAGTACGTGGCAATCACCCCGGTCAAGGCGCTTGATTTCGAGGAGTCGCTCGCTCCGCTGGCGAAGCAGTTGGCCACGCTCGAAAAGCAGGCCGCGAAACAGCCATCGCCGGAAGCGCAGGAAAACGTCGAGGAAGCCAGGCTCGCGTGGCTGGAACGCTTGGAGGCGCTCTATGCCGGGCTGACCGCCTGGCAGACGGTCCAAGTGGCTCGGCATCCCGAGCGTCCCCATACGGACGACCTCGTGAGCGCCATATGCAGCGAGTTCGTCGAGTTCGCGGGCGACCGCTTGTACGCCGATGACCCGGCAATACTGGGCGGACTCGCGCGGCTCGATGACCGGGTGGTGATGGTCCTCGGCCATCGCAAGGGCCACGATACGCGCGAGAATATGACCCGCAACTACGGGATGCCCCATCCCGAGGGCTACCGCAAGGCCCGGCGGCTCATGTTGCAAGCCGAGAAGTTTGGTGTGCCCTTGGTGTGCTTGCTCGATACACCGGCGGCGCAGGCCTCACTGCCGGCCGAGGAGCGCGGCCAAGCCTGGGCACTGGGAGACAATCTCACGACCCTGGCCACGCTCCCGGTACCGATTGTCGTGGCGGTGATTGGCGAGGGCGGCAGCGGTGGTGCTCTGGCCATCGGCGTCGGCGACCGCCTCCTGATGTTCCAACACGCTATCTACTCCGTGGCGTCACCCGAAGCCTGTGCCAGCATCGTCTGGAAAGATGCCAAGTACGCGCCGGAAGCAGCGGCGGCGCTCAAGCTCACGGCGCGCGACCTGCAACGTCTGGGGGTAGCCGACCGCGTACTCAAAGAGCCGATTGGCGGCGCGCATCGCGACCCGGAGGCGGCAGCGGCCACCCTGAAAGGTGCCCTCTGTGCCGAGCTTGATGATTTATGTCAACTAGCGACAGGCACACTGCTGGCCGCTCGATACGACCGCCTGCGTCATTTCGGACCATTTCTGGAGGCCTCGGTTGACGATCAATCGGCCAACGGTGCGGTACTCCCAAGCTGAGTGACGCTGCGGCGCCGCGAGCGTTCAGCGTCGGTCCGCCTATGGCGGACGCTCTTACCCCCGCGTTTTCAGGACATCCGCAGCGAGGAACAAACCAGTATGACCGGTGCTGATCTCCGTCAAGCCTTGCACGAGGGCCGGCGAGTCTTCGGTACGATGACGTTCCTCTGCCGCAACCCGCGCTGGGCACAAGTCTATGCGGACCTCGACCTCGACTACGTCATCATTGATACCGAGCAGTCGCCCAGCAGCCGGTCGGAAGCCGCCGACTTTGCCGCGGCCCTCGCCGGCGTGGGCATTGTGCCGATTGTCCGGGTACCGGAACCCGATCCCCACTTGACGATCATGGCACTCGATGGCGGCGCACAGGGCGTGCTCGTGCCCTACTGCGAGACTCCGGAGGAGGTCCAGCGCGTGGTCGCGGCCGCACGGCTGCGACCGCTCAAAGGTGCCCTGCACGAGCGGGCGCGCGACACGGGTGAGTTTCCCAGCGAAGCGACCCGCCTTCACCTGGAGCAACGCAACCGGGACGTAGTGATGATGATCGGTATCGAAAGTCCGCCGGCAGTCGAGAACCTGGAGGCGATCTTGGACATCCCCGGCATTGACGTGATCTTTATCGGCCCCAACGATCTGTCGGTGTCAATGGGCCTACCGGATGAGCCAACGCATCCCGAGTTCGAGCGGACCGTGCGCTACATCATCGAGACCGCGGAGGCCCGCGGCGTCGCCGCCGGCGGCCACTGGTTTAGCGCCGAGCAGGTACAGCAGTGGCAAGCCGTCGGCTCACGCTTCATTCTCTTCAACAACGACATCAGAGCGCTCACTGCCGGCTACCAACAGGCGCTCGATAGCTTCCGCAGTTAAGTCGGCCTCCGGGCCATACTCTCTTCCCCACTTCTCACGTTGCCGCTCTGCCGGCACCTACCGGCTACGTTTCAGGCGTGAGTGCCCGCAACACGGTTTCAATGGCCGCGAGCTGCATCCCCACCCGTTGGTCCAGGGACAGTGCCGTTGGCGTCTCGAAGGTGAACGCTCTTGCACCGTGACGGTGCCATAAATAGATCGGGAGCGGCCAGGTCGGCCAAGCCTGAATAAAGGTGCGAAAGTCCCGCCAGGCTTCGGGCGGCATCGCCGGCGCCATCTCCCCGGCAGCCGGCGGGCGGAGCTGGTCCGTTCGCGCGAGACCGTCACGCACCGGAATGATGTCCTCCACCAGGCAGTCAGGACTGATCGGTCCGACGGCGCTGACGGCCTCGACTACGGCCGGCCCCAGCGACGAGACCTCCGGAAGCTCGTAGGCGTAGAACCCCTCGGCGTCGCAATCCTCGTGGCAATCCATCGAGCAGGTGAGCCGCCGCCGACTCAGTACCCGCTTGATCGCGCTCACCTCCGGCGTAGCCGGCGACGCCCGGCGGAAGGCGCGGTTCAGGTCGTGGCCGGCCGGCCCCTCGCGGGTATCCCGCACATAGCCCCACGGGTTGAGGCAGGGGATGAGCGTAAAGCCGATCTCAGGCCAGGCCTCATAGCGCCGCTGCTCCAGAAATTGCAGCAGCGCCTCGACCCCGGCCGGCTCGTCACCGTGCGTTCCACCGTTGATGAAGACGCGCACACGCCGTCGGGAGCGGGGAATCCGCTGGCGAGCCGGAATCCGTACCTCCCAAATGGCATAGGTGCCGGCCTGCTGGCCAATCCTACGCCGCTGGAGCGGTGATGGCGTCGCCGCCGCAAGCCGCGATTCCAGCTCGGCGTAGCTGCGCTGCCGGACCGGGGCCGGCGTAGCCGTCATGAGGCGCTGGCGTCCTCGGCATTCTCTAGTGCGGCAAGCGCCGCCGCAACAAGCCGGAAGTTGGTGGTAGCCACAGCCGCCGCACCGCGGCGCTCGCGCTGTCGCTGCAAATACCCACGGAGTACCGCAGCCGCAGCGCGGATTTGGCGCTGCGTCAACTCGACGGTGGTCGTCGCGGCCGTTTCCCGGCTCACTGCCTCTCTCCAATGCCGCCCCGGTTCACCACCACGCCCAGCTCCAGGGGCGCTGCGGCGAGACCACACCCGGCGCTACAGCACGCCCTCGTCCTGGAGTAGCTCCAAAGCCTGCTCGAACACCGTCACCGTCTGGTCCACGTCCCGCTCATCGTGGACAGCGGAGACGATCATCCCCGTGCGACCGCCGGTATCCACGCCGCCGAGCTGCATCGCGGCCGCAATCCGCGCCGCGTCCGCCGTCGAGACCGAAATGCTGACCATCGAGGCATCGGCAGAGCCGATCACGTGGCCGTAATCCGCGCTGGCTCCCCCGCCAATGCTGCGCCGTTGGAGCACGTCGTTGATGCCGTCCCGAATCTGCCCGGCCGTGGCGGCGGCCCGCCGCTGGATGGCCGGGTCGCGGACGATTTCCAGACACGCAATGCCGGCCGCGGCCGCCAGCGGATTGGCGTTGAACGTGCCCTGGTGGGAAATGCGACCGTAGCGGGTCCACTGTGGATCGTCGGGCCGGTGCTCGAACAGCTCCATGATGTCCTGCCGACCACAGACTGCGCCGCCGGGCAGCCCACCGGCCAGGATTTTCGCGAGTGTGGTGAGATCGGGCACCACACCATGGTATTCCTGGCAGCCGCCGGGCGCCCATCGAAAGCCCGTCACCACTTCATCAAAGATCAGGACTGACGCCCCGCTCGCGCGTGAGATCGCGGACCTGCTGCAAATACTCGGTGTCCAGACCGTTGCACAGCAGGATCACGCCGGCCACGTCATCTCGCGCATCGAGTACGGCACGGAGCGCCGCAATGTCCCCGGCCGGCACGCCGACGACGGACTCCTGCACGGCTTGGGGAATGCCGCACGAGACCGGCTCATCGTAGGGCGGCGCCATCTGTAACGCGGCGTAGTCGTGCCATCCGTGGAAATGACCGTGCATCTTGACGATAATGTCCTTGCCGGTGAACGCGCGGGCCAGCCGCATCGCCATCATGGTCGCCTCAGTGCCGGAGCTGTGAAAGCGCACCTGCTCCGCCGACGGGACGATCTCCGTCACCAGCTCCGCCCACCGCACCTCTAGCTCGTGGCTCGCTCCGTAGTGCGTGCCCCGCTGGAGCTGCTCGGTCGCCGCCGCCGTCACAACGGGATGCCTGTGTCCCAGGATGAGGGCACCGTGCCCCCCGATGTAGTCCACGTACTCATTCCCATCCACGTCCCACTTGCGCGAGCCTTGGGCGCGAGCAATATAGATGGGGAACGGCTGGAAGAAGCGGGTCTCGTGCGTGACTCCGCTAGGGAGGACTTGCTTGGCCCGCTCGTACCAGGCCGCCGAGCCGGCGAGCTGCTGCCCGCGCCGCTCGTCTACTGTCGTGGCCCTCGTCGCTACTACCATGGTCGGTGCTCCTTGAGCGTGTTGTCCGGTCTTACGTGTCGCTGGGCCTGACTGGCCGTATCCCGCTCCCGGCCCAGCCGCACAAACACAAGGTCCGGCCCATTGTACGCGCCGTGCCCCTGCCTGCGAGGAGCCACGTCACCTGATGGTAGCAGGACACAGCGTAGGGACGAGCGGCCGGCTGTCACCACCATGCACGCCTGGGGGTAGGCTGGGGGAGGACTTGCTAACGAAGGGTGCCGAGGAAGGGACTTGAACCCTTACGGGGATTAAAATACCCCACTAGGCCCTCAACCTAGCGCGTCTGCCTATTCCGCCACCTCGGCCAGACACTCCGAGTATACCGCGCACTACGCCGGCTGGCCAATAACGGCTGGTAGGCCGGGGCGTGAGGAGCGGATACCCCGGCCGGAGGTTCCATCCGAGCTACTATCGGCGCGTGCGTCGGTAGTAGCTCGCGGGGGGAGGTAGATGACCTTGCGAGGAAGAGCGAGAACGCTGATCGTCGTCGTCTCCGTGCTCATCGTCCTGGGGATTGCAGCCGTCGCCTTCTCGGACGAGGTACGCACATGGGTTATGGGATCGGAAGGGCCGGAGACCCAGGCCGAGGACGCCAGCCATATGGGCCGGTGGAGCTACGCCGGCCCCACTGGACCGGCCTATTGGGCCGATCTCAAGGCCGAGTACGCTGCGTGCAAGGAGGGCCAGCAGCAGTCGCCCGTTGACCTCGCCGGTGCAGTGCGTGGCACCCTGCCACCTCTGCAATTCCACTACGCACCGACTCCCTTGGAGATTGTCAACAATGGCCACACGATTCAGATCAACTATGCCCCGGGAAGCACACTGACCGTGGATGGCCGGCAGTATGAGTTGCTCCAATTTCACTTTCACTCCCAGAGCGAGCACACTGTCGGGGGACAGCCCTTGGGGATGGAGGCGCATCTTGTCCACCGCAACGCGCAGGGACGGCTGGCCGTAGTGGGGGTTTTCATGCAGGAGGGTGCGCCCAATGCTTTCCTGCAACCGATCTGGAGCAACCTTTCGGATGAGGAAGACGTTCGCTCAATCCCAGGAGTCACGGTCAACATCGCCGATTTCCTCCCCAAGGATCAATCCTACTACCGCTATCCAGGCTCCCTGACCACGCCGCCTTGCACCGAGGGCGTCGCATGGTACATGCTGCAAACGCCAGTCGAGGTTTCGGCCGACCAAATTGCTCAGTTCGCAGCCTTATTCCCGCCGACAAACGCGCGGCCCGTGCAACCTCTCTACGGGCGACCCGTCCACGCCAGCACGTGAGGCCACGGCCGTCCCGTCTACAGACTGGAGCAGACATGCCCCTTAGAGGGACGACCATGGAGCGGCGGCAGGGAGGGCGCTCACCCGAGGTGGACGACGGTGGCGCCGTCGCCGCCGTTGGCCGGAGCGGCCGGAGCGAAGTCGCTGACGAGCGGGTGGTCGCCGAGCCAGTCGCGGATGGCTTCACGCAATGCTCCCGTTCCTTTGCCGTGGATGATCCGCACCAGGGACATGTCGCCGCGGTAGGCGTCATCGAGGTAGCGCTCGACCTCGGCCAGGGCCGCCGGCACACGCCGGCCGCGCACATCGTATTCCATCGTCACCGCCGGCGCCGCCGGTAGCCGGACCCGCGCTGCTGCCGGCGGCGCCGCCTCGCGCTGAGACTCGCTGCCACCGGTAGGCATGAGGTCAGCGACCGGCAGGCGGGTGCGTAGCGTACCCAGCTGCACCTCGACCTCGCCGCGGTCGGTCGGCGGCGCCAATACCCGCCCAACGGTATTTAGGCGCCGCACCCGCACCCGGCCGCCGACCGTGAGCGCAGCCGGTTCGGCCGGCGCTACCTGGCGCACCGGCAGCGCCACCGCCCGCGCCGCAACGGCCGCGAGGTCCCGTTCCACTGCCGTCACCTGCTCGCGGGCCGCCGGGGTCGCCGCTGGCGCGGCGCGCTCGGAGCGGCGCAGCGCGCGTCGCGCCGCGGCCAGCACGCCTTCAGCCTCGGCCTGAGCGGTAGAGAGAGCACGCTCGCGCTCATCCTCGATCCGATCCAGACGTTCCGTCAGATCAGCGCGCAGCTCGACGGCAGCCTGCTGCTCTGCGCTGGCAGCCGCTCGCGCTGCCAGCGCAGCCTCGCGCTCGCTCTGGATGCTCGCCAGCAGATCATCAACCTGCATCGTCTCCGGGTCGAGCAAGGCACGCGCCTCGTCGAGCACCCCCTCCGGTAGACCTAGCTGCGCGGCAATGGTCAGGCCATAGCTGCGCCCCGGCAGACCCATGTGGAAGCGGTACGTTGGCTGTAGGGCAGCGGCGTCAAACTCGACGTTGGCGTTGCAAACCTGCGGCTGCGCCGCAGCGTAGGCCTTCAAGTCCGAATAGTGGGTCGTGACCACCGTGCAAATGCGACGCGCCACCAAGTCCGAGAGCACCGCGCGGGCGAGGGCCGATCCTTCTTGGGGGTCGGTGCCGACACCGATCTCGTCGAGCAGCACCAGACAGCGCGGGGTTGCCGTTCGTATGATCTGCACGATGTTGGTCATGTGCGACGAGAAGGTGCTCAGGCTCTGCTCGATACTCTGCTCGTCGCCGATGTCGGCGAAAATGTCATCCCACACCGCCACAACCGAGCCGGCCTCGGCCGGGATGTGCAGGCCGGCCTGCGCCATCAGACTGAGTAGCCCCATCGTCTTGAGCGCGACCGTCTTCCCGCCCGTATTGGGACCAGTGATGACGAGCGCCCAACAGCCGTCAGCGGCAGCGGCCCCCAGCTGGGCGGACATCGGGACCACCGGCCCGGTCAGTAGGGGATGCCGCGCCTCGACGAGATCGAGCCGGTAGTCGGTGGTCAGCTGCGGGCAGGTGGCCGACAGCGCAGTGGCATAACGCGCCTTGGCGAGCGCCAGGTCTATGGACGCCAAGATCATCACCGCCTGGACAATCTCGTCCTGGCGCTCGGCAACCAACCCGGAGAGATAGAGCAGGATACGCTCGACCTCCTGCTGCTCCTCGATCTGCGCTTGGCGCCATTGATTATTCAGATCAACCAGATCGAGCGGCTCCATGAAGACCGTCGCGCCGCTGGCCGACTGGTCGTGGATAATTCCGCGGAACGTCGTCCGGTGCTCCCGCTTCACCGGCACGACGTAGCGCCCGGCGCGCATCGTGACCAGCGGTTCTTGCAGCAGCAAGCGTAGCGGCCCGGCGATCAAGCTATTGCCCGCCGCTTGCAGCCGATTGTGCGCCGTGCGCACGGTGGCCCGAATGCGACCCAGTGCTGGGGACGCCGCATCCAACACCTCACCGTTTTCGGCGATGCTACGCCGGATGGCCTCCTGCACCACTACGCACGGCTCAATGAGAGCGGCCCGCTTGGCGAGGAGCGGCGCGAGTGCCTGCCGTTGGCCCAGCGTAGATTGCACCCGCTGCGCGCTGTGCATCGTCATCAGCACGTCGAGCAGCTCCGCTGGCTCCAGCCGGGCGCCGTAGGCCGCCTTGTCCACCGCGACGCGGACATCGCGCGCCCCCCCTACGCCGAAGGCCGGTTGCGCTTCCAACAGCGCGCCGGCTTCAGAGGTTTCGCGCAGCGCCGCGGCCACGATATGGTGATCGGCGCTGGGGCGCAGCGCCCCGGCCAACTCTTTGCTGACCGCGAAGGCGGCGCGACTCACAAGCTGCTCGCGGACCTTCGGAAACTCCAGCACCGCCAGCGACTTCTCGTTCACTGTCTCCTCTCAACCCATTCCGTCGGCAACACCAGGGCCACCAGAGTCTACCCCTTCACCAGGCCAGGCGACCGGCACGTTCCCCACCTCACCCTCGCTGCCCTCACTCCGTCATTCCCGCGAAAGCGGCAATCCCGGCGTACCGCCACCCACGCCGTAGGGGCGTCCCTTGTGGGCGCCCTGGCCGCTTCCCCGCCGCATACCCCCTCTCCCCCTGGGAGAGGGCCGGGGTGAGGGAAACACCTCCTCCTCCCCTATCCTGTCTATCCTGTCTATCCATGTAAATACCTACCCCCGTCAGGAGGGAGCCGCCGAGTCAGGCGCTCTTGCCTTCAACCGGCAGATGGCCGCCGCGGCCCAGGTCGTGAGCGGGACGGCCACCAAGATACCCAGGCTCCCCACGAGCGAGCGGACGATCTCCACGGCAATGTCCTCGCGGTTCCAAACGTCGCCTATCTGTCCTTGATAGATGGTCAGGAGGACGATGACCGGCAGCGAGGCGCCGGCGTAGGCGATCACGAGCGTATTCACCATCGCGCCGATGTGGACCCGGCCGACGTTCATCCCGCGGCGATACAACTCCCAAAGCGGCGCCGTGCGGTCAGCAGCATGCAGCTCGAAGACGCTCGACGCCTGCCCGGCGGCAGCATCAATGAGCGCCCCAATCGCGCCGATCAACATGCCCGCGAGGAGCAGGCCCCGCACGCTGACCAGCCCCCCGGTCGCGGCCTGCACCAGCAGCAGCTCTTCCGAGGTGCCCAGGCCGCCGATGCGGGCCGCCGAGACGAAGAGCACCGATAACCCACCAGCCACCACAATCCCCCCCAGCAACCCCAGCCCCGCAGCTACCACCTGAGCAAAATCGGGCTGCGTGAGTGGCAGGGCTACGGCGACGATGAGCGCACAGCCGACGAGAGCGATCAGCAGCGGCTCATGTCCGGCGAGGATGTGCGGCACGACGAACCAGCGCAGGACTCCCAGGGCACAGGCCATCCCGGCCAGCGAGCGGAAGCCCTGCCAGCCGGCCACGAGCGCGAGCGCGAGGATGAAGACGGCTCCGAGCGCCAGCAGCGGCACACGGCGGGCGAAGTCTACGATTACAAACGGTGCCTGACCACGCTCTGCCGCCGTCGGGAGGTACGAGACGATCACGCGGTCCCCCGGACGGTACTGCACGACCGCCGGCGTGAGGCGCTCCGGGAGCAGCTCGGTGGTGATTAGCTCGCCACGCAGCGACCCACTCACGACTTCCAGTTCAATGATTCTGCGGGGAGCACGGTCGGGAGCAGCGGTCGGGTCGGCGCTGACGCGGACGATTCGCGCCTCCAGAAGCTCCTCACCGGCCAGATCATCAACGCCGGTTGACGGCGGAGTCAGGGAGGGTGCCGTCCACCACAGCGCGAACAGCACCGCGACCAGGATCAACCAGCCGGCAAGAGCGCGATAGGACCAGCGACGGGCCAGCATGATTAGCACATCAGGTATCCGGCTCGCTACGCTCGGACATGGATTATGAGCGATACCGGAAATCTACTGCTGCTGTTGTTGTTGCTGCTGTTGCTGCTGCTCGCAGTTGAACATCCAGTTGATGCCGAACTTGTCGGTACAGGAGCCGAAGTACGCTCCCCAAAACATATCCGCCAGCGGCATCGTGACCGTGCCGCCCGCGGAGACCTTGGCGAACAGGTCGTCGGTCTCCTGCCGGCTCCGCGTTTGGTAGGAGATCGAAAAGTTGCTGCCCATCTCCAGCGGCGGCCCGAACTGCGAGGGCACGTCACTACCCATGAGCACGCTCGAACCGATGGGGTATGACACGTGCATGATGTTGTCACGCTCGTCCTCCGGGACGCCCATTTCCGGCGGCCCGTCGCCGAACCTCTGCACGAGCGCGAACTCTCCGCCGAAAATCGAGCGGTAGAACTCGAACGCCTCGCGGCAGTTGCCATTGAAATGGAGATAGATATTGACTGTCATTCACGCCTCCTGACCCGATTGTATCAAACAGCCCCAGCGGCACTGCCCGTCCGCCATTCGGCGGTACCCCAGCCCACCGACCCTGTAAGATTGGCACGATTGCGGGGTGGGCCGGCTTCGTCCTGCCTATTGCCGGCACCTCCGATGGGCGCGCCGCAGCTTCCCACGAAGTGCGGCGCACCGGAGTCCGAGAAGAGGAGCAGCCGTGACTGTACCGCCACTTGAGGCCCTAGAGAAAGCGGTCATTGGGGACATCCATAGCTCTCGCACGGCCTACGAACGGTTGGTCGAGCTGTGCGACTCCTGCGGGCCACGGTTCGCCGGCACCCCGGGAGAGCAACGCGCGGCCACACTCCTGGCGCAGTGGCTAGCCGAAGCCGGCCTGGCGGAGGTCCATAGCGAGCCATTCCGCTATCTCGGCTGGCGGCGTGGCGAGAGCCGCCTGGAGGTGGTACAACCGGCCGCCTACCCGCTCGCAGCGTTGGCCTTGCCACACTGCCCGCCCGGCGCAATCGAGGCCGAGCTTTGCTCCGTTGGCGCTGGCGAGGCCGACGACTATCGGGCCGCCGGCGCCGACGACGGGTGCCTGCAAGGCAAGGTCGTGCTGTGTGCCGCCGAGTCAAGCGGCCCCTCCGGGCAACCGCCATCGCACCGGCGCCTGAAGTACGGACGCGCGGTAACGGCCGGCGCCGCCGCCTTTCTGTACTACAACCGGAACCCCGGTGGCTTGGCGGTCACGGGCAGTCTGGCGACGAGGAAGCCGGCGCCCATACCCGGCTTGGGCCTCGCTTACGAAGACGGGGCAACACTCCTGCGGCTGCTGGCACGCGGTCCGGTCAGAGTACGGCTGAACGTGGCCGCCGCCTTCCCGGAGGTAGAGAGCGCCAACGTCCTGGCTGACCTGCCAGCCGACCCCGCCAGTCCGCACGGCGACGAGCTTGTGCTCGCCGGCGCTCACTACGATAGCCACGATATTGCGCCCGGCGCGCTCGACAATGGCACCGGTGTCGCCGTCATCCTGGAAGCCGCGCGGGCCATTGCCGCGGCGTACCGGGCAGCTGGACGTGCCCCCCGGCGGCGACTGCGGTTCTGCTTCTTTGCAGCCGAGGAGATCGGTCTGCTGGGGTCCTGGGGCTATGTCAGACGCCACGCCGCCGAGCTATCGCGGCTGTGCTTCATGCTCAACGTGGACGACATCGGGCGCAGCGACCCCGGCGCCGAGGCTCTCCACCTGGTCGGTTGTCCCGATCTGGTCTCCCACTTCTCAGCGCACGCCCAGGCCATGCGGTATCCCCTGACCGTGCATGAACGCCTCTCCACGTCGTCCGACCACTTCCCCTTCGTGATGCACGGTATTCCGGCCGGGCTGGTGGAAAACGAGGCGTCACCGGATAGTGCAAGCGGTCTTGTGGGCCGGGGTTGGGGCCACACTATTGCCGACACGGTAGACAAGGTGCGCCCGGCGACCGTCCAATCGGCGGCGGTGGTCACGGCACGCCTGTTGCTGCGCCTGGCCGAAGACGAGCGCTGGCCCGGCCGCCAACGCACACCCGCAGCAGTCGAAGCCGAACTCGCGGCCAGCGGCCGCCTCGCCGAGCTACGCCAATCCGGCCGCTGGCCACCACCCTGGTCCGGCGATGGGCGCAAGGAGCCGACTGGCGAGCAACTGCCCTGATCCCATGGCGAGGTAACGGGGCAAGAGTGTCCACTCTCCCTAGCATTGCCGGCAGCGTTAACCCGTGTTTAACGTCGTCGCACTCCGCCGTTAACCCACTCCGGATAGGCTCCTCACAATCCTGTTCCACGCCTCATCACCGTACGAAGACTGAGCAGAGGGAGGGCAACAGTGCTGCTAGTCCGTCGAAGCAGGCACGACGCGCCGGAGTTGCACGACGATATCTTCAAGCAGTACCTAGTCGAAGAGTTCGTCGAGGACTATCAGGAGGGACTCATCGGCCGCCGGGAGGCGCTGCGGCGCCTCGCTGCAATCACCGGCAGCCCAGCGCTGGCCGCCGGCATTCTCGCCGCGTGTGACAGTTCGTCCAGCTCCTCGCCACCGGCTCCGACAGCCCCGGAGCCGGCGACCCAGCCCAGCGCAATCGCTTCAACACAGCCGTCAAACCAAGCGCAGCCTCCGCAGCCTCCGCAGCCAGCCCAGGCAGGCGTGACCGTGTCGGAAGACGATCCTAGCATCGTTGCTGATGCACTGGAGATACCGGGTGATGGCTTCACGCTCCTGACCTACCTGGCCCGACCACAAAGCGAGGGCCAATTCCCGATCATCCTCGTGTGCCACGAGAACCGGGGCCTCAATGACCACATTAGAGATGTGACGCGGCGCCTGGCCAAGGCCGGCTATGTCGGTCTCGCCGTTGATCTTCTCGCGCGCGAGGGCGGTAGCGACAAGGTCGACTCTGTGCCTGGTGTGCTCGCCAACACACCGCCAACGCGGTTCGTGGCAGACTTCCAGGCCGCTCTGCGCCACGCCCAAACGCTGCCATTCGTACACAAGGAACAGGTCGGCATGGTGGGCTTCTGCTTCGGCGGTGGCGTCACCTGGCGCTGTGCGACGCAGATGCCCGAAATCCGTGCGGCGGCGCCTTTCTACGGACCCAATCCGCCGCTAGAGGATGTGTCGCAGATCAAAGCGGCCGTCCTTGCCATCTACGGTGAGCAAGACCAACGCATCAATCGCGGCATCGAAGCGATTGAGGGGGCCATGCAGCAGCACAACAAGGTCTTCGAGAAGATGATCTACACGAACGCTGGTCACGCCTTTCACAACGACACTGGGCCGCGCTACAACCCCGAAGCCGCCCACGACGCCTGGGCGAAGACTCTTGCGTGGTTCGCGCGCCACGTCACAGCGTAGCCGCGCGGTAACCCAGGCGGGCGTTGGGCCAGGATGCTGTTGTCATTGGAGAACCGGTGTGCTAGCGCTTTTCCAGGTTGGGTAGTTCCATGTGAGCTAGCGTGAACCATGAGCACCGGTGGGCTTACCCCTTCATCTACATAGTGCAGGCGGACGCCATCAACCTCACTGTAGTGCGACTCGAAGGGAAGGCCTTCTGCTACGTCTGGCGCAGTCGTCATTAGCTGTCGGTAGTGTCTCAGTTTGAAATTATGGTAGCACGTCGCTACCTGGTGTAGCCTCGCGTGCTAGACTAGCGGCGCAGAGGAGCCAGTCCCATGACCACGACACCCGCCGCGCCGCCCGCCTCTGAGCACCTCGCCACGAAGGCTGACCTAGCGCAGGCGGAGACACGCTTGCTCTTGCGCCTCGGAGCATTGATAGTGGCCCTGAACGGCCTCACTATCGCCATTCTCAAGTTCCTCGGCTAGACGCAGCACGGTGGTCACTGACTTGGCGGTCGTCCTTGGTCTTGTCCGCCGGCTTGGCGAACGGGAGGAAAGAAATGGAGTTAAACTCCCTTGAGCGTAGGTTCTTCGACGATGTGCTGAACGTGAAGTTAGACGAGCCAACACACGCAACTATAAGCAGTTTAGGCACTAGCGTTGATGTTATCGCTATACCGAAGATACACGACAACGGCCAGTTTATTTTGGAATACTACAACGCTCCTGCAAACCAGCCGGAGAAACACAGTGATGGCACTCGTAGTTTGGCTTTTGACGAGATAACACATCCCTCGCTCAGAATGGGTAACTCCGTCAAGGTTCAGTTAAAGACCCAGCCATCTTTTCCCTTCCCTACGCCTGCACAACCTCTGCTGTCTGCTACTGTGCGTTTTTCGTCTACCAATAGAGGTGTGTTAACATTGAATGAAGGGATAGTTGAAGTAGCGAAGTCTCTTATTTCTAGGGCGGAGTTTTATGTTGGTAATCTTCCAAGCATGGCTATACCTCTCATGCCGCTGAAGGAGCAACCCATCGTCTTGAATTCTCACGGCTGGAAGATCACATTGAGGGGAGACTGTGGCCCTAGAGACACAACTGGCTATATGGGAGTCGTGGAGAGGTTGGATCGCACACAGTTCACCTCTGGACGACTGCTCAAGTTGCTCCAAGCATGGACATATTTTCTGTGTTTCGTGACGGGTACCAGCCGTGCTCCTACTGTGGTGTTGGGGTATGGCGATACAGAACGCGCAAAACCTATATGGGGCAAGTTAGGTTCTTTCGACTCCAAATACCCTGATAGTAATTGGTTCAGTAATCCATCAGGCGGTCACTCAACTTCCTTCTTCGGGGCGCTGTTCACCAAATTCTACTCCAAGTGGCAGTGTCACTCCGAGAACATACGCTCTTTGGCCCAGAGATACGAGCACGGCCGCGCGGTTGAGAAAATAGGCTCTTTTGATACGGCTCTCATAATAAGTTTTTCTGGACTAGAAGCACTTGCCATTGCTATCCTTAGTGCTGAGGGGAAATGTGTACCCCGTGAAGCATCTAAGAAGATCAACAAGGCGATAAGAGAAGTAAGAAGGCGGTGCAATCACGACATAGGGATGGTGTCTCTAAATAGCGCCGAAACTCCAGAATTGTGTTCGCTTTCTAAGGATTTAGGTGTGAGAGAAAACGGCCCTTGGTTACTCAGCAAGGCGAGGAACTATGTGGTGCATTTTGGTGATAGGTTAGGGGATGTGCGCTTCAAGAAACTTGCTGAGAGTGAAGAATATTACTTATTCCTACACGATCTCAGCCAGTTTTACTTCGAGTATATGTTCTTGGCTTATTTGGATTTTCCCGATGTTGAACCACCAAGAGCCTTATTGACCGGTAAGAACGTGATTGTTTCTTGAGCAACCTAGCGGGCGGATTGACCAGTGCCCTGACTACGTGCTCAGTGGATCACCCGCTGCCCCTGCATAGCAGGGGACAGCAAATGAGGTTGATAGCTGCTGAATCACCCCTCTACCCTTCGGTCGTCAGCGCATCGAGTTCGCGCTTCATCGCCTCGACGGTGCGGATGTCATGGTACACCGACGCAAAGCGGATATAGGCGATAGGGTCGAGGTCACGGAGCCGCTCGATTACCCAGTCGCCGATGATCGTGCTGGAGACCTCCGCTTGGTCGAGCGCGAGAATCCGCTGCTCGACCTCCGCGGTCAGCTTGCTGATGGCCGCCGGCGGGACCGGCCGCTTGGTGCAGGCAATGCGGATTTTCTCCAGCAGCTTGCCGTGATTGAACTCCTCGCGTCGGCCATCCCGCTTGACCACCACGAATCCCCGCGGGTCCACCCGCTCGGAGGTGAGAAAGCGGTTGCCACACTCCGTACACTCCCGCTGCCGGCGCACGCTTTGCGCAAGCTCGCTCACCTGCATGACGCGGGTATCCTGCGACTGGCAGCGTGGGCAGCGCATAGCCTCCAGCCGCTCATACGTCGTGAACCGATGGCTGCAATCGTCACAATGACGACGGCGGCGCACGGCATCCGCAGTGTCGCGCGAGTCGATCACGCGGAGCGAGCTACTCTGGCAGACGGGGCAACGCATGGCTGTGCCCTATAGCGTACCGTATATCCTGTTGGGCACGTCTCGGAATCACAACATTGACGCAGTTCCTCAGCACCCGCTACGATTCTTATGATGGTCCTCACAGGGTAGCCGTTCGTGGCCCCCTCCCTAACCCTTCCCTGTGGCAAGCCACAGGGAAGGAGACCATACTCCCTGCCCCTGCGGAGCGGGGGAAGGGCTGGGGAAGGGGGCGGTGAGGTCGGAAAGCGAACCAAGATGGCACGCATTGTTGTGGCGATGAGCGGTGGCGTAGACAGCTCGGTGACAGCCGCGCTGCTGCACGCCCAGGGACATGACGTGATCGGCGTCACGCTCGATGTTTGGCCGGCCGAGACGCCGCAGGCGCAACGCCAGCGCAAGGCCTGCTGTGGCACCTCGGCGGTCGAGGACGCCCGGCGGGTAGCCGACCGCCTCGGCATCCCCTACTACGTGCTCAACTTCCGCGAGCTATTCCGCGAGACGGTTATCGCCGATTTTGTCCGGGAGTACCAGCGCGGCCGGACCCCGAACCCCTGCGTGCGGTGCAACCAGCACGTCAAGTTCCGGCCGGTCCTCGCGCGCGCCGCCATTCTCGGCGCCGACTACATCGCCACCGGCCACTATGTCCGTCGCGAGCAGGACGCGCGGACGGGGCGCTACGTGCTGCGCCGCGCTCGGGACCGTCAGAAGGACCAGTCCTACGTCTTGTGGCCGGTGCAGCAGGACGAGCTGGCACGCACACTCTTCCCGCTCGCGGACGTAGAGAAGCAGGAAGTACGCGCGTTGGCGCGTTCCTTTGGCCTCGCCGTTGCCGACAAGCCCGAGAGCCAGGAGATTTGCTTTGTCCCGGCCGGCGGCTATCGCCAGTACCTCCAGCAGGTGGCGCCGGAGACTCTTGAGCCGGGCATCATGCTCTCGACCGAGGGCGAGGTGCTGGGCCAGCATCCCGGCGTTGCCTTCTTCACGCTCGGCCAGCGTCGCGGGCTAGGGTTCGCGCATTCGCGGCCCATGTACGTCGTTGATATCCAGCCTGAGCGCAACGTGGTCGTCGTGGGTGACGAGGCGGACATCTACACGCGCGAGCTGCTGGCGGAGGAGGTCAACTGGATCGCGCTCTCCGCCCTGGATAGTCCGAGGCGCGTCCTGGCGCGCGTGCGTTACCGGATGACCGTGGCGCCGGCAACAGCGTACCCGACAGAGCCGGCCGGGACCATGCGTGTCGTTTTCGACGAGCCGCAGCGCGCCATTACCCCCGGACAGTCGGTCGTGCTCTACGACGATGATCTCCTCTTGGGGGGCGGGATCATCACCGCGACCGAGCGCAGCCGGCGAGCGGCGGACCACTCTACTGAGCTTACCGCCGCGGCGCCGCCGGCCCTGGTGAGCGTCACGTAGCGTCTGGCGGACCGCAAGCGCCCGTACCACAGGGGGACGAGAGCAACCACAAGGGCTGCCCCTACGGCAGCCACCCGGCACTGCTTTAGCAACGCCAACCTTGTAGGGGTGCCCCTCGTGGGTGCCTTGGATTCCCGCAGAATCGGAAATGACCGGGCGATGCTCGAAACAGCTACAATGCTGCCGAGCACCGTGACCCGTTGGAAGCCTAGCCTCCCTATGGAGCGTGCAGCATGAGCAAGGACGTGCCGGCAGCAGATGAGGTCACCAGCGGCGCTCCGCCGCTCCGAGGTACCGGCGCCGGCCTGTGGAACGTGACGGGCGCGGTCGAGCGCCCCAGCCAGCAGGTGCCCGTGATCGCCGACGTGGACGTGCTCGTCGCGGGCGGTGGCGTCGGGGGTATCATCGCCGCGATTGCGGCGGCGCGCTACGGAGCACGCACCCTGGTCGTGGAGACTCACTCCTCGTTAGGCGGGAACATGGGGCCGGCGATGTTCGTCGGCGGAACGCTGCACATGGCCCTGCACAATCCTGAGGCGTTCCCCAACGGTCTAGGGGGTATCCCCGGCGAATTCAACCGGCGCGTCGTTGACGGCGAGGAGCGCAACGTCGGGAGCGACTACTTCCGCGACCACCACAGCGTCTCCTACACGGCAGTCAAGATGCTGGCCGAGGCCGGCGCCGAGGTGCTGCTATCCAGCATGGTGTCGGGCGTCATCGTGGAGGGCCGCCGGGTCGCTGGTATTTTTGTCGAGAACAAGTCCGGCACGCTGGCCATCAGATCGAAGGTCATCATTGACTGCACCGGCACGGCCGACGTGGCCGCTCGCGCCGGCGCCCCGGTGACCGAGATGCCCAGCAATCCGTCTGCCGGTACGTTCTTCGCCATCGCCAACGCGGACTGGGACACCTATCAGCAAGCACTCGCCGACCGCGGCGACCTGTCCCAGGACGATCTCGACTGGATGCAGGCGCAAGTCTGCCCGGCGTCGGATGGATTCATGCCTTGGGCACGTGCAGCCTGGGACCGCGACGGTTTCAAGATCGTGGACACCGTTGACGACTTCGCCACACTCGAAGCCACCCTCATGCTATCGAAAGGCGAGCCACCGCTTGTCTATGCCCGCACGCGCGTCAACGGCAACTACAATCCTGGTGACGGCTTGGCCATGTCGCGGATTGCCCAGCACGAGCGCACCTACATCCACGAATTCGCGGCCTTCCTCCGTCGGCACGTCCCCGGGTTCGAGCGTGCCCAGCTCCACGTGGTGGCGCCACTGACCTGCGCGCGCGGTGGCAAGAGCATCAAGAGCGTCTACGTCGTGACGCACGATGATGTCGTCCGTAGCGCTCGCTTCTCCGACGTGGTGTGCATCTACTACGACGACAAGCAGTATTATCCGGGCGGCTGCGACCTCCCCTACCGGATGCTGCTGCCAAAAGGCGTAGACGGTCTGCTGGCCGCCGGGAAGAGTGCGGTGCGGCGCGGGCCGCAAATCCGCCAGCGGCATACCGTGCAGCTCATGGGGCAGGCGGCCGGAGTCGCAGCGGCCCTCGCGGTCAAGCACGGTGTCCAGCCACGCGACGTGAACATGGCAGAACTTCAGCAGATACTGCACGCTTTGGACCCGGAGTTAGAGCGGCGCGGCACCTGAGGGCCACGAGCAGCCCCCACATGTCGGCAACAGCGTCGGCCGGCAGGAGAACAGAGCAGCATGAAGATCACCGATCTGGAGCTAGTACCCATCTACTCCACGCGCGAGATGGGCCGCACCGGTCCCGCGGACCCCGAGCCGGCGATTTCGCACCACGTCATCATCCAACTGCACACCGATACCGGCATCATCGGCTTGGGCGAGATGTCGGACGTGCCCTGGGAGCTATCGCCGGCGACGGTGGCACAACTGCAAGCAAAGCTGGAGCCGCTGCTGCTCGGCCGCTCTCCATTCGACCTGACGGCCATTCAGGTCGCCTTCAGCCGGCAGGATTGGGAGCACCAAGTCGTCTGTGGCGTGGACATTGCATTGCACGATGCGCTGGCCAAGGCCCTCGATGTACCGCTCCACCAGCTGTTCGGCGGCAAGTACCGCGACCGCATTCCCTTCTGCTATCCGCTGGCGCGCTGCCGCAACGCTGCCGATGTGGAAGCCAACTTGGAGCGTGTCCGGCGCTGCCTCGATCAGGGGCACACTGCCATCCGCTATTACTTCGGCGCCGACCTGGAGCTGGACGAGCGCTTTCTCACGGCCCTGCGGCAGCGCTGGGGCAACACCGTCGAGATCAACGCCTTGGATGCGAGCGGTCTGTTCGAGGTGGAGGCAGCCATCGCGGCCATCCAACGCCTAGCCCCGTTCCAACCGAACCTCGTCGAATCGCCGGTGCGCGGACGCCACGACGCCCCAACCGAGGACTTCGTCGCGGTACGCCGAGCCGTCGAGGTGCCAATTGGCGAGCACATCACCAGCCTCGCCGTGGCCGCCCGTTTCGCCCGGCACGAGGCCGTGGACGTATTCAATCTGGGGATTGGCTATGATGGCCTGGCACCCTGTCGGAAGGGGTTCGGGTTAGCGGAGGCCTTCGGGA
This sequence comes from Chloroflexota bacterium, assembly GCA_965238265.1. Taxonomy (GTDB): domain Bacteria; phylum Chloroflexota; class UBA11872; order UBA12225; family JAJDUF01; genus JAJDUF01. The sequence goes on from OZ250185.1 coordinate 2,587,242, forward strand.
TCGAGACGTTGCTCGGCAGTACCGTCGAGCTGTCTATCGGGACGGCGGCGCGGGCACATCTTGTCGCGGCCATGCCCAACTTGAGCTTTCCGTGCTACCCGGCCGGGCCGTTGGTATACCAAGAGCGGATCGTGAAGGAACCGGTGCGCTACCAAGCCGGGCACATCATCGTGCCGGATGGCCCGGGCCTCGGCATGGAACTCGACGAAGAGCGGCTGGCGGCGCAGCGGCTGTGGTAACGCCAACGACGCGCGGCCGAGGACGAGCACACCTACCCCCCTCCCTAAAGGGAAGGGGATAAAGGTCGTCGCAATGGCACCCCTTCTGTAGAGGGAGGAGGCCACCGGGCGGCCCGATGGCTCCCCTCCCCTGGAGGGAAGGGGCCGGGTGGTAGGCCAAAGCCGCACCACACCTGGCACTATACGTGCGGCTTTGGCCTATCAGCGGTTAGGTCCAAGGAAAGGATAGAAAGATGGTGACGATTCGTAACTGGCGCGCGGCCACCCCGGTCGTGGCGCACGAAAGCGTGCTGGGGTGGGTGATCTTGAAGGAACGGGGCACCCCCGGATTCCCCCAGGAATACGCCCCCCTACGCACCATCGGCGGGGTAGCCCTCCAAATGATGCAGGCTGGCCGGGAGGGTGACTACCACGCGCACGACGACGTGGAGCAGCTGTACTACTTCACGCGCGGGCGTGGAAAGATGCGGCTGGATGACACGCTCTATCCGGTGCGCGAGGGCGATACGGTGCATGTTCCTCCCGGGAGCAAGCACCAGCTGCTCAACGACAGCGACGACTGGGTAGAGCACCTCATTTTGAGTGCCCCCGGCGGCACCGGCGGCGGCCAGTCAACGATCCGCAACTGGCGGGACTGCCCACCGACCGTCGGGCACGAGAGCGCCATCATCTGGAGCATCTTCCGTCACCAAGATGCCCCCGGCCTCCCACCGGAGGAAGCCCGCATGGCCGGGTTGACCGGCTTCACGCTACACCTGATGCAAGGCCGCAGAAACGGCGATTACCACCACCACGAAGACGCCGAGCAGGTGTACTACTTCACGCGCGGGCACGGGCAGATGAAGATTGACGGCCAGCTCTATCCGGTGCGCGAGGGCGATGTCGTACACACCCCGGCGCAGATCAAGCACCAGCTGCTCAACACCAGTGATGACTGGATCGAGCACCTGATTATCACGGCCAAGGTAGACACTCCGTAACAGGCCAGGCGCTCAGGCCAGCCGGAATGACGGGATGGGCAGTATGGCAGGCTAACCGGGCGCGAAGGAGCCGCATATGGCAACCACGATGACCAAGCCGCTGACAACCGAGCTACTGACGGCGACCGATCTGCTGCGGCTGGCCGGCGAGGGCGTGCGCGGTGAGTTGATCCGGGGGGTACTGCACGAAACCATGATTATGGGAGTGGAGCACGGCGAGATCGTCATCAATCTCGGCGCCGAGTTGAGGAATTTCATCAAGCCCCGGAAGCTAGGGCGGCTGACCGGCTCCGACACCGGCGTCTGGCTGGAGCGCGACCCGGATACCGTGCGTGGGCCGGACATCGCCTACTTCTCGGCAGCGAAACTGCCGCTTGACGCGCGCATTCCCGGCTATGCCGAGGTGGTCCCCGACCTGGTGGTAGAGGTTGTGTCGCCGAACGACACCCGGCGCGAGGTCGCCGCCAAGGCGCGCATGTGGCTGCGGTACGACGTGCGCCTGGTCTGGGTCGTGCTGCCGCAGACGCGCAGCGTAGACGTGTACCGGCCAGGGCGCCCGGTCGTGACGCTCACGGAGCAGGACACGCTCGACGGCCTGGATGTGCTGCCCGGCTTTACCTGCGCGGTCAGCGCCGTCTTTGATACATAGGGCCTATCGCCCGCTCTGCCCCCAGCCTAGCGGGGGTGTCAGAGCGGGGCGGTCTCGCGCTCCAGACGCACGGACTCCACCGACCGGCCGTCTAGGTCGAAGGTCGCGGCCGGCCCCGCTGCCTGGAACCCCAGCGCCGCACACCACGCCTGCTTCTGCTCATCCTCGACCGATACCGCCGCCCAACAGACGGTCGCACCCTGAGCAGCGCCCCAGCGCATAGCCGCCCGCAGTAGCTCCGACCAAACGTCCGGGGCGGTGCGGTAGACGAAGCCGTCAACCTGGCATCCTCCGTCCCCATCCAGACGTGCCGTGGCCAGACCCAGGAGGCCACCGCCACCGGACTGCGCCCCGAACCAGGCGCCGCGTCCCTCCTGCGTCAAGGCCTGGAACCGCGGATACAGGTACATGCAGGAGTGCTGCACCGCGTAGCGCGTCGAATACAGCCCCACGTTGGCGTCCAACACTTGCCAATCGTGTGGCATGACAATCAGCGGGACCATCGGTATCCGCGCGGCGGCCGTGCCGGCGACAATCTGCGGGCGGTCATCCTGCGCGCGGAAGTAGTCAACGAGGAAGGCCTCTGGGGAGTCGTCGCCGGTCGTGCAGGACATCACCGTGGTGCCGGCCAGGTTTCGCCAGCCGAGCCGATAATAGACCCGCGCCGCCGCCGGATTGACCGTGCCCAAGTAGAGTGCCCGCCCGCCTTGTGTACGGAAATCGTCCCGCGCCCGCGCACACAGCCGCGTGGCAATCCCCCGGCCACGATAAGCCGGCGCGGTGGCGACCTCACCCAAACCGCCCAACGCCGGCGCGGCTTGGGAGACGGTCAGCTGGGAGGTGCCGGCCAGCTCTCCGCCCTCGCGGATCAAGTAGACCAGGTTGCGGTTGTCGGCCACCTCACCGCCGGCGAGCACCGGCCGCAGGTCGTCGTAGGACGCCTCGAAGATCGCCTCCCAGAACTCGGCTAGCTCCTCGATCACGTCCGCCGGCAGCGGTGGCTCCAGAGCGACGATCTCCATAGCAGCCTACTCACTCCTCTCGGTGCAACGCGCACCCAGCCCTCACCGCGGCCCGCCGGCCTCCGCCAGACTCCCCCTCTCCACATGGTGGAGAGGGGGCCGGGGGGTGAGGCATGCTCCCCTCCGCCTCACGCCTGCTCCCAACGACTCACGTTGATCCCCGGCGCCTCGTTCCGCATGTCGGCGGGCTTGTTGCCACCATGGAAGTCCGCCTTGCGCTGGCTCTTGTCGCCGAAGAGCGACTGTACCGCTTCCGGTAGCGTCGCCACGTCTTCCGGGTTCCACGGCTCGACTGCCTCGACCGGCCCGGCCCACGTCGGCCGATAGGCAATCGCCAACAATTCCCGGGGACGATCTCCGGTATTCGGGAAGTTCCCGTGGAAGACCTTGTGGTTGATGAGCGCCGCCGAGCCGGCCTTCACCGGGACCATCACTTCCTCCGGGTGCGATTCGTACCGCGTGTAGGGGTTGCCGTCGGCATGCAGACTGAGATGTGAATGCGGCATTACCCGGAAGGGAGACACCTCCGGCGTCAGATCATCCAAGTAGTACAACACGCGGACCATCACCGGCACGCTGCCCTCGTACCCGAAAATCTGCGACCCGTAGGGCTGCCCGTCAGTGTGCAGGGAGATGCCCGGGTGGCCCGGCTCTGAGCGCGCGTAGGTGTAGCTCATCACGACAAGATCGTCACCAAAGAGGGTCCGCAGAAACGAGACGGCAGGCGGATGGGCAATCAGCTCCGTGATGGCCCCGCCGAGAAAGCTCATATTCGCCCGCACGCGCTGCCGCTCCGAGTAGTCGGTATGGATCGTGTCCAGCGGGGTGGTTTGCGCCTTCAACCGGGCAATGTGCTCCGCGGAGAGGAGGTCCGGGAGCACCAGATAGCCCTCCACCTCGAGCTGTCGGATGCGTTCACCGAGCGTGAGCTTGGACCAGTCGCGATCATCAATGCGTGGGCTACTCATCGTCACCTACCCCTCTTCTGACCTACCCCGACCTTCCTCACCTACTTGCCCACCACACTGTATCATGGTCGCCAAGCCCGGGCCGGAGGGTCCCCGGAACGGCCAGCCAGCCGTGTGTGGCCCTCCGCGAGCAGCCGGGCGCGAAGGGGGATGAGACACCATGATCCGCTTGAGTACAACGCTGCCTCTGAGTTTGGAGCGCACCTCGCTGGAGCAGTTGGCCCAAACCTGCCGTTACCTGGACATGACGACCATCTGCACCTCAGCACAGCTCGACTGGACCGATCAGGATGTCCGGCGGCTGCGGCAGTTTCTTGACGACCACGGGTTGTACATCGGCGAGTTGAGCCGCTTCCATCAGGGACTGGCCGCACGCGACCCGGCCGAAAACCGCTCATCGCTCGACGCCTACCGTCGGAACATCGCCCACGCCAGCATCCTGGGAGCAACGTGCGTCGGCTTCAGCCTCACGGTGCTGTTCTCCCTCGACGGCACCTCCGGCGAAGACCCGCGCTCCGCGGCCGTTTGGGATCGCGTGGTGGCATCCATCGGCGAAATGGCTTCCGACGCCGAAGCCGCGGGCATTGACATCGCCGCCCATCCCCACCAGCTCGGCCCCCTCTACTCCGTGGAGCAGATCGCGCGTTTGCTGCGCGAGGTCGGCTCACCGCGGCTCCGGGTGCTGCTCGACCCGGTGAACCTAGTGACTTTGGAGCACTACTACGACACGGCCCCATTCCTCAATCATGCCTTCGATACGCTCGGAGCGGACATCGTATCGGTACACGCCAAGGACACCGCTCTCTCCGGCCTCGAACGCAACGATCAAGGTCTCCTCACCGTCTGCCGCTTGAACGAGGCCGTGCCCGGCAAGGGCAATCTCGACTACGCCACCTTGCTGCGCCGCGCCGCTGCGCTCGACCACGACGTCGTTCTGCACGTGGAGCACCTGTCCAAACTCGACGATAAGGTAGTAGCCTTCCACAACATCCGTCACGTCGCCCGCGAGCAGGGGATCACTGTGGCCTGACAGCGGCCGGCAGCCCAACGGAGTAGCTGAGAAAAGGAGCACGACGATGACACGGGAGCACGACCAAACCGTCCCGGCATATCAGGCTATCGCCGCGTCACGCCCCCAAGGCACCTATCGCGGCGCAGTGGTCGGCTGCGGTCGGATGGGCAGCACGATTGACGACGAGATGGTCGGCAAGCCCTACTATCCGTGGCCGTGGGCGCACGCTCCGGCGATGATGGCGGCGCACGGCGTAGAGCTAGTCGCCGGGGCCGACATAGACCCCGCCCAGCTGGCCGATTTCGGCCATCGCTGGGGTGTAACGGCGCTCTACACCGACCTCCGCGAGATGGTGGCCCAAGAGCAGCCGGACATCGTCAGCGTCACCACGCGGCCGAACGAGCGCGCCGAAGTCGTCATCGCGCTGGCGGAGGCCGGCGTGCGGGCAATCTTTGCCACCAAGCCGCTGTGCCGCACCTTGGCCGAGGCGGACGCGATGATCGCCGCCTGTCGCCAACACAACACCATCTTCACGGTCGCCTGCCATCTCAACTGGTACGGCCCGTACACGGCGGCGCGCGACCTGATCGCGCGTGGCGAGCTGGGTCGCTTGCGCTCGCTCGTGTGCCACTCGCCGCATTCCCTCTCGAACATCCAGAGCCACACGCTGGCCCTCTTTCGGCTGTTCGCCGGCGCGCCGGCCCGCTGGGTCTTCGGACATATGGACGACGAGGCCGCCGCCACCGCTCAGGATGACCTCTCCGGGTCCGGCTACATTCTCTACGAGAACGGCGTGTGCGCCATCCTCAACACACAGGCGTCGGAACGGGAATGGCTGCTGGAGTTCATCTGCGACCGGGGGCGGATCGTCTCGCGCAACCAACACGCCTGGTTCGAGCTTTGGACCCAGGACACCGCCGGCTCCCCCGACTACAGCCAGCGCCAGTTCCCATATGCCTGGCACCCACGCAGCTCCATGGTAGATGCCATCGAAGGCGTCGCCCTATCCATCGAGGCCGGTGAAGAGACGATCTGTCCCGGCGAGTTCGGGCGCGAGGCGCTGGAGATAGCTATCGCCATGCGCGAATCGCACCGGCAGGGCGGCGTGCGCGTTGACCTACCGCTGGCAGACCGCAGCCTCAGGCTGGGGACCCGTCGGTAGTGGTCAGTAGCCCCATTCGGAGCGAGGGAACCAGGGGTAGGTACCGGCAGCCGTAGGGGCGCAGCACGCTGCGCCCGTCCCCTGCGAAGCGGGGGGGCCATAGGGAGACCAGGCCGGAATCCAGCGGCCGTCATTGCGGCGGAAGCCGCAATCCAGTGGACGGGGGTTAGACTGCGGCTTCCGCCGCAGTGACGAGACGGGAGCGAGCACCGTCATTCCAGGACATAGTACGACCTATTTTCAGGGCAATGACGGGCCGACTGAGGAGTGTGGCCTTTCCACATCTACTCCCCGCGCACCTCGACGCCCGTCAACCGCTCCAGGGGCTGGATGACCGCGGCAATATGGCGGTCACCAAGCCCCTCGGCCTGCGCCGTCCGCAGTAGCTGGGCAGCGACAGCGCCCAGCATGGTCGGTACGCCCAGGTCACGCGCCAAGTCGGTAGCCAGGTTGACATCCTTGGTCTGATTATCAATGGTGAAGCCCGGCTCGAAGTTCCGGCGCAGCGTGAAGTCGGGCAGCATGCGGAGCATGAAGCTGCTGGCTGCCGAGGCCATCAGCACCTGCTGCAGCTGGGCCGCATCGAGGCCCGACTTCGCGCCGATGACCATGCCCTCGGCAATACCGGCGTTGGTAATGGCGGCCATCATGTTGTTGATGAGCTTGGCGACCGCCCCGCTCCCCACCGGCCCCATCAGGACAATGTTCTCGCCCATCGCGTCCAGCACCGGCTTGGCCCGCTCGAATACTGCCGGTTCGCCGCCGGTCATGATCGCCAGCGTCCCGGCCTCGGCGCCCGCCACGCCACCGCTGACCGGCGCGTCGAGGTAGTCTACTCCACGCGCGGCAGCGGCCTCCGCAATGTGCCGATGCGTCTCGGGGTCAATCGTGCTCATCTCCACGAGCACCGCGCCCGGCCGGGCCTTGGCCACCACGCCATCATCGCCCAGGTACACCTCGGCCACGTCCTGCGGGCCGGTGACACAGGAGCACACGAAGTCCACCTGCGCGGCCAGCGCGCCCGGCGTATCGGCCACCTGCGCCCCGGCCTCGGCCAGCGCAGCGGTGCGGGCGCGGGTGCGGTTATAGACGGTCAGCGGGAAGCCGCTGGTCAGGATATTCTTGGCCATCGGGCCGCCCATCAGGCCCAGGCCGATAAAGCCAACTGCCGGTTGCTCTGCCATCGCCGTATCCTCTCACGCAAAGTCGGTCGGGTACGCTCAAGCGCCGCAGCCACGACCGGCCAGCGCGGCGCTACTCCATTATGCGGGATATGCGTGCTAGGATACCCGGCAGAGCACCACCGGGATGCTGCCCCCAGCCCGGCGCGGCTCCCAGGAGAAGCAGCAATGCAGCAAGCACCCAGGATCATCTACAACTCCGACGCCGGCAATGCGTTGGGTGACTTCTTTGGCCGGGCCGCGGCGCTGGACCCGGTGGACCCGGCGGCGATCCGCGCCATCATCCGCTCCTCGATTGCCGAGCTGGCGGTCGTCGGTGTGGACACCCTGGCCGTGGTGGTCAGTCACCGCTTCGAGTCGCTCTTCGGGCCTTCACGCGTGCTCGAGGAGCACTGGCGGCTGGACGACCGGGACGGCGGCTATGCGGCGGCGCGCGCAGCGGGGATGGACCTGCGGATCCTGCTGGCGGCAGCCTGTCACCGGCACGGCCTGGCGTTCTGGGGCTGTATCCGCATGAACGACCGGCACCCCGGCCACGTCGGCGCCTTCATCAGAGCGCATCCGCAGTGGCACCTCAATGAGCTACAGGTTGGCCCGGCGATTGACTTTGCGCCGGAGCCGGTGCGGCAGACGCTCCTCGACTATATTGCCGAGCTAATCGCCGGTGTTGCCGTAGACGGCATCGTGCTCGACTACATGCGCCACTGCCACCTGTTTCACCCCGGTCAGGGCGCCGCGAACGCGCCGCTCCTGACCGACTTCATGGAAAAGACGCGGGCACTGCTCGATACCGCCGCCAGCCGGCGCGGTGGCGCACGGCTGGCCCTGGCCGTGCGCGTGCCCCAGACCCTTGAGGAGAGTGACTATCTCGGCTTTGACCTGGCGACGTGGATTCGTCAGGGCTGGGTGGATGCGGTCATCCCTTCCGACTTCTTCTTCACTGACCTGAACACGCCGGTCGAGGCGTTCGTGCGGCTGGCCGAGGGCACGGCCTGTCGGGTCTACCCGGCCATCCACCCGCTGATCTGTGACGGTAACGATATGCGCCTCAACGACCAGGCCGCGTATCGCGCCGCCGCGCAAACCTTCTACGCCGCCGGCGCCGCTGGTCTGGAGGCGTACAACTATCACTACCACTGGGCGCAGCGGAACGCGCCCAAGTACCCCGGCTCAGGCCGCTACTGGCCTGCGGCTCTCGCCCACCTCGACCGGCTGCGCGATCCGGTCGCCGTCGCCCGCCATGATCGCCACTACCGGTTTTTCCAGCTCTGGAACCGCGAGCCACCCAGCGGCAAGTCCGCCTGGGATGAGCGCATCAGGCTCACGCGGCCGTCGCCGCGATCAAGCGCCGGCCCCGCGCTTGCCCGGAGGACGGGCAGCCAACGCTTCCGCTTGGCCGAAGACCCCGGCGACACCCGGCTGCGTGCGGTGCTGCAATTCAAAGCCGTGGGCTTGGCGGAGGACGAGGGGTTGGAGATCGCGCTCAACGATACCCCGGTCGCACCGCACGCCATCACCCACCGGTTTTTTGCCGAGGGTCAGGATACCGCCCAGGGCCGCCCCCTGCCGGCCCACGCGCTCTACACCATTGACCTGGACATGGGCACGGATCAGGTCCCGTTACGCTATGGTGAGAACCGGCTGACCGTGGGTCTGCTCGCCGGGCCGGCGGCCGGGGATGGCGCGGTAGTCATCGAGGAGCTAGAGGTGTACGTCTACGTGCGCCCGCGTGAGCGAATAGTGTAATACTAAGCAGCAGTGCTGCCACCACACACGACCGCTCTGGATTCCGGCGCAAGCCGAAATGACGGGGTGTTGGTATAAGGTGCAGAGCAAAGGAGGAGAGCACATGACACAGAAAACTTACCGCGCCGGGGTGGTCGGACTGACCGGCATGGGCATGCGCCGCGCCGACCACGATCCCGCGGCGGTGTTGAACACGCCGATGCCCCACTCCCACGTGGGGTCCTATGCCGTCCTCCCCCACACCGAGGTAGTCGCCGTCTGCGATCTGAGAAGTGAGCTTTTCGACGCCTTCCGGGAGCAATGGGGCGACGTGTTCCCCGCGGCGCGGACCTACACCGACTACCGCGAGATGCTAGACAAGGAAAACCTGGACCTCCTCAGCGTGACCACCGGCGACAACGCCCACGCCGATATTGTCGTCTATGGCGCCAACCATGGTGTGCGGGGTATCGCGTGCGAGAAGCCGCTGGCGACGACCCTGGACGACGCCACCCGCATGATCGCGGCCTGCGAGGCCAACGGCACGCTCATCTCCGTGGACCACACCCGACGCTGGTGGCTTCCCTACCACGGCGCCCGCCAGCTTATTCGCGAGGGCGCGATTGGCCAGGTGCAGCGGATCGTGGCCCACATGGGCGGCACCCGCGCCATGCTCTTCCGCAACGGCACGCACCTACTCGACGGCGTGCTCTTCTTCGCCGAATCCGACGCCGCATGGGTGTTCGCCGAGCTAGACCCGGGTTTCGAGGACTACTTCGCCTACCGCGGCGACGGCGGCAAAGACCCGGCCCTCGACCCCAGCGGCAGCGGCTACATCCACTTCCGCAACGGCGTGCGGGCCTTCATCAACGCCAGCAAGGGCCAGACGCCCGGCATGTACATCCAGGTGATCGGCGAGACGGGCGAGATTGACCTGGTCGGCGACCACGTCGAGCTGCACAAGGACGGCGCGGTCCACCAGCCGGCGCTGCCCTCCCACCGGCGCACGGACGTAGTCGCCCTGATAGACGAGCTGACCCGCGTCATCGAACAAGGCGGCGAGCTAATCGGCTCCGGCCAGGAAGCGCGCAAAGTGGTCGAGATCATCGTTGGCTTCCTCAAGTCCCAGGAGCGCGGCAACGCCCGCGTCAACCTCCCCCTCCCCCCAGGCAACTAACCCAGCCGGCTTTTGGGCGACAGACAATACAGGGTGCATAGACCAAGGGCTACGGCTCACTGCCCTCCCCTTGTCATTCCCGCTTTCGCGGGAATCTAGGCAACTCGCGGAGGCGAACCTGGAGCCAGCCCTACTCGATAGGTCTATAGACAGCCGTGAGCGAGATATGTTCCGTCATATGGTTATATTGTCGCCCAAATCCACCTGGAGAATAGAGTCAGGCGGCGATTGGTCCGTCACTTCGACACAAGCGAGAAAATACATCTCCCTGCACCGCGGCGTATCGGGGAAGGCAGCATCCAAGGTGAACTCCGCTCCGATGCTGCAACCTCCGCAAGTATTCAACGTTTATAGAGTGTGGGTACTTAGCGCTCTCACCTACACCCGGTTCGAAATCGGTGCCCTTTTCCCCAAATGCGATACGGGAGGTCTGCGACGCATGAGCACTGCTGGATTTGAACTCCGCTACGAGGGTCCAGCACTCGCATCCGGTTACATGGATGCTCGTGAGCTAGCACCCTCTCTGCTGGCAATGAATAATCTGATCCATGAGACAAACAGGCTAGTCAATGGAGACAGATACCGTGTTCAAGCAAACGTCCATGCTGGATTCCAACGCGGCTCATTTGGAATTGAATTCAGTGTGGATTTAACGACTACTGTAGACTCAGCCAGTGGAATACTAGACGAGGCAGGAGTCAACAACGCCGAACAAATTCTGGTACTTCTGGGTATCTCTGAGAGCACCATCGTGAGAGGTATTTGGCAGCTCATAAAGCGTCTCAAGGGGGGAAAGGCAAAGCCGGGAGATATCAAAATGGATGGCGTTAACCCACAGGTATTCAGCGGTGATAACCAGAATATCAACATTGTGAACAATATTCAAAACACCTACAATAGTTTCCCTGTACGGCAATCTTTTGAGGGACTCACCACACTTCTAAAGCAGGAAGGTATAGAAAGACTCCAAGCCCGGCGTGAGGGGAAAGTGATCGCCGAGATAGAGAAGGGCGATCTTGCATTCTATGAATCAGATAAAATGCTTCCTGACGCTAATATGGTAGAAGGTATGAACGAAACCACACGCGAGGCACTTTTACAGCTCAACAGGCCCGTTTTGAGAGGAGACTACGTCTGGAATGTCTCTGAGCTTGGCGCATCCTTTTCAGCACGGATGCTTGACAGCAAGTTCCGTAAGCGCGTCGAAAATCGTGTTGTGCGTTTTGGGGCGGGAGATGTGTTGCGTGTTCGTCTCAGGCGCATTCCACGAATGACCGAAAGTGGCCAGTTGACAGCAGACTCCGAGATTCTTGAGGTCTTGGAGTATCGTCCGGCGCAACATTACCGCCAGAGAGGATTCACCGACGGAGATCCTGACTAGAACAGTTCTCTTTGCATCAACTGGATACCGTCGCACACGGAAGAATTGACGGATGGCAGAGCTTTCCACCCAACTCTGTGCTCTCTGTCTACTCCGCGGTTCAAGGATCGGCGCGGTCGCACCCTTACATACGACGACATCAAGCACTACCGGCGCATCGTCACCGCGCTGCAAGTGACCATCCGCCTGATGGCCGAGATAGACGACGCCATCCCCTCCTGGCCGCTCCCCTAGCCCGCACCACCACCCTGCCCCCACCATCCCCCTTCCCTTTAGAGAGGGGGCCAGGGGGTAGGTCCGCCCGTCCCCGTCATTCCCGCGAACGCGGGAATCCAGGCCCCTCGCTATTGCTAGACTGTCGCTTTCACCGGAGTGACAGGCGGCTCGCCAACTGCCGCGGCCTCGCTAATGACGATCTCCAGCGGCTCGCAGTACGCGGCGCCGTTCTGCCCCGCTGCCGTCGAGGGTGCCTCGGCGAGGGAGAGGAGGTACTCGCGCAGAGCGTCGGCGAGGAGCTCCCTAGCCCCGGCCAGCGTCGGAGCGGCCGTGATGACCGCCGGCAGCTCGGCGAGGCGAGCCTGGACCCAGCCCTGCTCGACAGGCTCGTAGACGGCCGTGAGCGAGATACGTGCTGTCATACCGGTACATTATCACCTGAATCTAGAGGCAGGAAGCAATAGCTGCCCGTCGATAGGAGGCAATGCACTTCTCACCGCGCCCCGCCCGACTCCGATGACCTGTCACCTATCTACGCGGCCTCATTGACCACTCACCGTCAGCCTCAACCTCCCAGAAACACGGGCCTTCTGGGAACGAGATGTAGGTGCTACCCCGAACGTCGCCAATCTCGTTCTGGATAAGGTCACGCCCACCCCTACAGTGAAGTGTCACAATGAAGTTGGAGTCTCCATTATGTCTTACTTCCCAGGCCCCAGATGACTGCGGGCGGAAAAGAAAGCTAACGTTGTCACCCTCCCCAGAAAAATCCTCGGAGACGCAACAGAGAAGAGGTCGGAGAATAATACTCCATAAACCGTCAGCTTCAACACTGAACACTGCCGGCTCCCTGCCCCAAACAGGTCTAATCCCAGAATAGTCTCCAATCTCGTTGACAAGTAACTCCACTCTCTCGCCAGATCGATGGATTTTCACAATGAAGTTAGAGTCTCCTGTGTGGACGATACCTGCCCACCAAACACCGTCCGGCAAATCCACAGGCTCTGTCACATCCTGACCATGCCCACTTAGTTTTATCCGCACCTCCCAACGAAACTGCTCCGTGTTGAGACGTGACTGCAAGCCGTGTGGCCCGTTGATCCAGGTGCGGTAGCCGTCGGTGAAGGCCGTCCAGTTGTCGGCCTTGCGCCACACTAGGAGGCCGCCGGTGGTCTGCTGCAACGCATCACCATTCTCCGGGTTGAAGCGCTGGTTTTCTAGGCACTCTCCGACCTTCTCCGGCCCTTCTGCCTCATCAATCAGGGCCTTGAGCGCGGCGAAACCGAGGATGAACTCGCATTCGACTGCGGCTGCGGCTGACGACGGCAAGGCAAGGAACGCGATCACCCCGACAGTGATGATGACAGCGAGCTTATTCCTCACGGGAAATCCCCTTTACGGGTAGGGAATTGTGCTACTCGGCACAAGGAGCGCATGGCCGGCGCCGGCTATCGAAGTGCAAAGTAACGCACGTCAGCCGGACTGCCGAAATGCCTTCCTTCCGGATAATACTTCAACACGAGTGAATCGACGTCGGCAGAATGAATCTGCCAACACATATTACCTTCGAGCGTAAAACCCGAACCAACGTCCTGATAGACGTCAAGCTCATCTGGAATCACGCCGCAACTGTGTTTGAAGTCGAGGTACACGAAGTCACGACTGCCCAACGTCTCGAACTCACCACCATCGAACAGAAACCCCCCAATTCCTGGCTTGAGCCGAGTAACCGCAAGACGCACCATGAAGAACTGATTCCCTGCGTCAGGAGGATCGTTGAACATGTTCTCTTCAGCAACCACCCGACCGGCATTGCGAACAACAGAAACAACACGAAGTCGATAGCTCCCCTCGAAGTCCACTGCTGTGCCGATCGGGATGGGATTATTGCGCGATACTCCGGGAACGGTGGTGGTCGCCAGCGTGCCACGTTGGAGGCCGGCTGCAGAGATGCCATAGCGCGCTTCCCATGTTGGTCGGTCAATTACGAAGTTCCCGTAGTTGCTGCCATTGATGCCGAATAGCTCCACGTCAGCAATGGACTGGATATGGAGGAGTCGCGGCTGCGGCCAGTCGGACTCCCATTTGACCAGATAGATGGGATCGCCGTCTTTCAGCAGGCCGGCGGACAGCCAAGGATCGCCAACCGGCAGCGTGCGGAGCCGGTCTAAGCTTACCTCGACGTGGTTGTTCCAGGCGATATGCTTGCCGGACAGGGCGCGAGTGTCGCCGCCCCAATGCAGGATGCCTTGCTGGTCTGCGAACCAGAGGTGCGGCGTGCCCTGGAGAGCGACGACAGTACCGTGAGAGAAGGCGCCCTGTGCCTGGACCGGAGCAGCACCGCCGAGGAGGAAGACAGCGACGACCAAGGCAATGAACCAGAACCTTGCGTTCCGCATGAAGATACCCCCTTGCGATCAGGATAGCGACTAACCCTACATCAGCCGACTTACCCGACGTGACCACAAGGAGGCATGGGCGCCCCTATCCTGTTGATGCTGCACGCCGGGTAGCCGACGCGGCTGATATAGGTGCAAGGAGTGTATCTATTTTCCTGCTATACGGTCAAGCTGCGGCCGGCCGGGGGAGGCGCCGGGCGATAGTAGACCCCCCCCTCTATCGCTCGGCGGTGGAGAGGGGCCCGGGGGGTGAGGCCTCGCAACAAATAACCGGTCCAGCCGGCAATCCTGCTCATCCCCTCATCCTGCAAACCCCGATTCTGACAAGAAGGGCCCCCCCCCGTTGCCTCCCCCCACCTCCCGCCAATATGACCCGGCGTTGGGGATTGGCAGATGCAAGACCTTCCTGGAGCACCGGGCACCGCCCGGCAGGGACGCACACGTATCATCGTGTCAACGAACGACGGTGGCGTAGCCACCCAGCCGAGGGCACCGGGTCATGGCAGACCTCTCGCCGCCCAGCGCGCGGCGAGGCATGGCCGACTGAGTGCCGACTCAGGGGCACCGGGTGCTGACGTACCCCTGGCCACCACGGCCAGGGCGCCGGGTCATCACTGTCTGAGTGCCGCGCCGAGGGCACCGGGTCATGAACAACACCCCGCCGCCGCCCAGCGAGCGGCAGGGCATGACCGTCTGAGTGTCGCCTTGCAGGCACCGGATGATGACGCACCGCTGGCCGCTACGGCCATGCCGCCAAGTCATCACCGTCCGAGTGCCGCGCCTATCGCCACCGTACCCTTGCCGGCCGGCGTGCATCGGCTGTGCCAGGGGTTCTTGCCCCGCGTCCCTGCCAATCCCCGCACCCTGATCTACCCACACTCCGACAGTCTCAACCGTCATTCCCGATTCCTCCCTCGTCATTCCCGCTTTCGCGGGAATCCACGTCCCCCCGTAGCAACGGGGGGACCACAGGGGGGCTACGCACCGGCAACCTGCGTTGCGTACTCCCAAATCCCCACCCGCCTACTATCCCACACCACCCCCTCGTCATTCCCGCGAAAGCGGGAATCCAGGCATTCCCACCACACCACCCATCAAGTGCATCCTGCCGTCCAAGTACCGCCCCACCCGCGGCCTTGCTCCACCGCGTGTACGGGCTTCCTCCACCAGCACCCCTCCCGTGCCCCTCCGCCTCGTCATTGCGGCGCAAGCCGCAATCCAGCCCCGTCCCCCAGCACAGCGGGGGGTGAGGCCAACCGCGCCCACCCGCCCACGACCGACCAACAGCCGATCCTGCCGAACAAACAAATAGCGTAGGCAGCCGCACTCGTATCCCCGCCCCCCACCATTCCCCTTCCCTACCCGGCAGGCGCCAGGGAGTAGGCCCACCCGGTTGACGGCGCTCAGGCGCGCTGGTAGCCTCGCGCCACCATGACCTACGCCAAACGACGCCTGCACCACATCTTTGCTCCCGACGGCCGCGCGGTGGTCGTCGCGATGGATCACGCCCGCGAGACCGGCGTGGCCACCGGGCTGGAGCACCCCGCGGAGGCGGTGCGTCGCGTCGTGGCCGGCGGCGTAGACGCGATCATGACCACGCCGGGCATGGCGCGGGTCGCCGCCGCCGAGCTAGGCGGGAAGGGCCTCATCGTCGCCCTCGATAGCGAAGGGCCGGTCGCCGACTACGGCGTGGAGCTGGCGCTCCGGCTCGGTGCCGACGCCGTGGAGTTGAAGGTCTTTCCGGGCAGCGCCGGCGAGACCCACCTCGCCGACCTGCGCCAGTTGGTCGCCCGCTGCACCGAGTGGAGCATGCCCCTGCTCGCCGAACCCATCCCGGTGTCGTTCGAGGAGACCAGCGCCCACACGGTCGAGAACATCGCCCGCGCCACCCGGCTGGCCGCCGAGGCCGGAGCCGACTTCGTGAAGGCGCACTACGTCGGGCCGGTGGACGCCTACGCCGAGCAGGTCACCGGCCAGTGCTTTGTGCCGGTCATCATCCTGGGCGGCCCGGCGCAGGCCAATCCCCGCGACGCTCTCCAGCACGTCGCCAATGCCCTGGCCGCCGGGGCGCGGGGGATCGCCTTCGGACGCAACATCATCCAGCACCCGCGGCCCGACCGCATGGCCGGGGCGCTCGTCGAGCTGATCCACGGCGGCGCGACCGTGGCTGCTGCCGCCCGCCACCTCACCGTCCCGCGCTAACATCACGGCCGTCATTGCGGCTTCCGCCGCAGTGACGAGGCTGGCACCCACGAGGAACCCGGATGAGCGCAGCGAGCGACACACCCTCCGCTGCCGGCGATTTCGATGTCGTCGGCCTGGGCTTCTGCTGCCTTGACGAGCTCCTGCTGCTCGAACGCATCCCCCGCGCCGAGGAGCAAGTGACCGTCCACGACCGCGCGCTGGAGGGCGGCGGCATGGCCGCGACCGCCATGGTGGCCGTCACGCGGCTGGGTGGCCGCGCCGCGTTCATCGGCGCCATTGGCGATGACGCGACCGGCGCGCAGATCAGGCAAGGCTTCGCGGCCGCCGGCGTGGACGTGACGCAGCTGTGGCTGCACCCGGGCGCCACCTCGAACCGGACGTTCGTGCTCGTGGACCGGCGCAACGCTGCCCGCTCGTTCCTCGCCCAGTTCGGTGGCTGTGGCACAGTGCCTCCCAGCCACCTTGACCGCCAGTACCTGCGGCGAGGCCGGATGCTCCACCTGAGCGACCCCGGACCGGCCGCACTGCAAGCGGCAACGTGGGCACGCGCCAGCGGGCAAGAGGTCTGCTACGATGGCACCCACTACCATCCCGACGACCTCGCGCTCCTGCCGCTGGTGGATTACCTGATCGTGTCGCGCTTCTTCGGACGCGGGTTTGCGCGCGCACACGCTATCCCGCCCGGCGAGTCACTCGTCGCGGTGGCGCAGGCGCTCCGCGACCACGGTCCGCCGGTGGTGGTCATCACCGAAGGCGAACGGGGGGCCGTCTGTGTCGAGCCGGCGGGCGCCTATCGCGTGCCGGCGTTCGCCGTCGAGCCAATGGTGGACACCACGGGCGCCGGCGATGTCTACCACGGGGCGTTTCTGTTCGCGCGGGCGCGGGGATGCTCGGTGCGCGACTCGCTCCTGTTAGCGAGCGCCACCGCAGCGCTGAAGTGCCGTCGGCTCGGCGGGCGGGCCGGCATCCCCAGCTTGGCCGAAGCCGAGGCGCTGATGGCCAGTGGAGGAGAGGAAGGCACACGCAACCATGACTCGCCAACAGCACGCCGTAGACCTGACTGCTGAAGAGGTCCTGGACAAGCGTCGCCAGCTACTCGACGACGGCTTCTGCGTGATCCCGGGCGTCCTGCGCGGCGACCTGCTCGACCGGATGCGCCGGTTCTCCGACGAATTCCTGGATACCCATGACGTGGACCATCGCTACCGCTATCAGGGCAGCGACTTCCATATCATGGCGGAGGCGGCCTGGGCCAAAGACCAAGACGCCAGCCGCTACCATGCCCCGATTGTGGACGAGCTACTGAATCTACCGGCAGCCGTGGGAGCCTGCGACCGGCTGGGGCTGGAAAGCATGACCTCCGCCGGCTCGATCATCCTCTTGAGCAAGCCACCGCACGGCCCGCCCCTCTACTGGCACCAGGAC
The DNA here is from genome assembly GCA_965238265.1 of Chloroflexota bacterium. Lineage (GTDB taxonomy): Bacteria > Chloroflexota > UBA11872 > UBA12225 > JAJDUF01 > JAJDUF01. The sequence goes on from OZ250185.1 coordinate 2,604,983, forward strand.
GCCACCTATTGGAACCACCCCAAGTCCGCGCTGCCCTGGCCGAGCCGCGTGTTCCTGTCCTACTACCTGGTAGACACGACCCGTCAGAATGGCTGCCTCCGCATCATCCCCGGCACCCACCGCAAGCGCACTGAGCTGCACGATCAGCTACCCGATGCCCACAGCCCGGAAATGCAGCGTGCCGACGAAACCCACCTGGCCTTCACGGAGCAGCCCGGCGAGATAGACATACCCGTCAAGGCCGGCGATCTCGTCATCGCCGACGGTCGCGTGCTGCACGCCGCCTGGCCCAACGCGACCGACACCCGGCGCACACTGGTCCTCGAGTGGTGGGACCTATTCCCGTTCCCGTCGGTACCGACTTGGTGGGAAGGAGAAGTACCCGCAGAAGTCCACGCCGACCCCAACGCCACCTACGAACGCTCCCGCAAGCCCACCCACTACCTCCGGTAAGGCGCGGGGGCCGGGGGATGAGGGTTGCCCCCACCCTGGCCCTCCCCCTGCACAGCGGGGGGGGCCATAGGGGGGCCAGCACAGCCAGGGCCGCCGGGCGGGACCATCATTGCTGCTTGGCTGCCGCGGCGGCGCGGCGGCGTGCCGAGGGGGGTAGTTCCTCGAACGGCTCGCCGCGCCGCTCGGCCTGCACCCGCCGTTCGTTCCACGCTTCCCACCTCTGCTTTCGCTTCCGCTCCTGCCCTCGCGATCTGCTCCTGCCGTCGCTTCTCGCGCCATTCCTCGAATGCTGCTGCCAAGACCATCAGATACCTCCCCGTCTCCGTCACCACCATGGACACGGCTGCTGCCGTGACCGCGAGCGAGGCCAAGTCCCGCCAGAGTGCCGCTAATGTTCTGATTTCAGATTTGGTCTGATCTTTCTAACAAGATTCTAGGTTCCTCTACATCAGGTAGCCCTAAAAATGCCAAGAACACATACTCAAGATAGAATTGACTCAAGTCATGTAAGTATACGTAGAGACTAGAATCCGAATCCAGTTCCTTGTAACGCTCTTCTCCTATTCTTTCAAGCGGATGAACAATATAATGCCTTACCTCACTGAGCAACCACGGACCATTTTTCTTGACGGATAAATTCTCGGCGAGGGCCGCCATCCGATGAGTTTGCGACTCATCCAGTACAATGTTGCGGACAATACAATCAGATTCGTTTATCCGTTCTAGTGCTCTGTTGATCTTCTGAGAAGAAGTCTTATATCCTTTATCATTCCTGTTTGCATCCTTCCCTAGAACTAAACGTGCGAGCATTTCCAGGCCTGTGTAACTTATCACCAGCGCAGTATCCCAAGCACCAATTCTACCCACTATATTGCTGTGGACGTAACGTTCAACTATAGAGATAATTTCATCCTTCCTCTCCACCCACTGACACCAGAAATGAGAGAACAATGCCTCTAAGAATTCGCTCGTGTGTATAGTACTAGAGCTACGGAACCAATTACCTCCGAGACCCTTCACATCAAATCGTCCTATCTTCCCCCACACTGGTTGATCGTCCGTGCTGTATCCAACCACTACAGTAGGGGAACGATATACACCTGCGACAAACGCAAAGAAGTAGTTCAATCCCCGCAGCACATCATCCAATTCGCTAATGCAATACTGGCTACTATCACTTTTTTTGATCAATCCAGTCCAGCTAACCAAATCTCTGGTCGGCTCTTCATCCACTGTGAGCACGATTCTCCAGTCGCCACTCTCAAAGAAGACTTCTCGTTCCGAAGGAGAAGATATTTGCATGATCGGCAGATTCACAACACAAAACTCCGCCCGTTTCAACAGAGATTCTTTCACCATAACTTGGTTCTCATCCAAAACCAGTTCGCCTCTATTGTCCGTCCCTGCTTGATATACTCTAGCATTCAATTGTGGTTGTTCTGCATTGTACAGCAGTTGCATTGTAACGGAATCACGGTCTCTCCATGCCTGATCCAATAATGGATGCAAGCCAAAGAGGTGTCTGTTGCTCAATGTAGCTACGCCACTGTCATCCGGCTCAGGTTCGTATGGTGATGCGTTGAAATACTTCAATAAGAAATGACCTTGGTCGTTTATTTCGGGAACAACGATAATGTCAAGCGTGATCTCCCTGTATTTCAGAGTTGCATGTACAGGCACATCCAACTCTGTCTTGAGAATATCGTCGAAGAACTTGCTTTCCAAGCGGTTGAGCTTCATCTCTCCCACCTCTTGCTTGCCTCAGTCCACACAACGCAGGAGAGAAGCGTCGTTGATTCTCTCCTGAAGTGCGAAAGCTGAACAAGCTACCCAGTAACAACCCAATGGCAACGCACTGCCGACCTGTAACGCCGATCACAGCCACCATCTACACGAGTTCTGGTACAACCACATTGTCTTTCGATGCCACTACGATCTGTAGTAGGTAAGGACTCTGATCCTACTACTCGAATAGCATCACCAGACCACAGAGAGTCTGGAACGAGCGACAGATTTCTCAGGTGCTCCGGTACCTGAAAACAGACGTTGCCAGAAACGTCTTGGCCGCCCGGTATTTTTACATCATCGAATTTTCCGTAAATGGCATGGCCCAGATCGTTAGGTATGACGCCACAACTGCTATCTTCCCCAAATGTTGTGAACTTCCTACCATCGCCTTGAAGTTCTATACCCGAAAGGAAAACACCCTTAGATGTTTCGAGGTTACGGATACGAACAGTCACGATGAGATACCTATGTCCATTGTGCGGCGGATCGTTAAATCCGTTCTCGATGACCATCTCCCGCCAACCATCGGGGTCATACGACAAAACTTCGACTTGCAATCTCTTTCCATCGAACGATGTCCAAGTCCCGGAAGTCTCTGACGCGACTGAAGAGAAACTAGGCGTGGCTGTCGGCACAAGACCAGGGGGAACTTGCGTAGGCTGTGGAGTGGGGACAGTAGCCAGGGCCGACGCTGTGGCCGCTGCCAGCGTGCCACGTTGGAGGCCAGCCGCAGAGATACCATAACGTTGTTCCCAAGTGCCCCGCTCAATCACGAAGTTCCCGTAGTTGCTGCCGTTGATCCCGAACAACTCCACATCCTTGATGGACTGGATGTGCAGCAGTTGCGGCAGGGGCCAGTCGGTCTCCCACTTGACCAGATAGATGGGATCGCCGTCTTTCAGCAGCCCAGCCGACAGCCAAGGATCACCGACCGGCAGTGTGCGGAGCTGGTCTAGGCTTACCTCGACGCGGTTGCTCCAGGCGATATGCTTGCCGGCCAAGGCGCGGGTATCGCCGCCCCAATGTAGGACACCGTGTTCGTCGGCGAACCAGAGATGCGGTGTGCCCTGGAGCGCGACGACGGTGCCGTGTGAGAAGGCACCCTGCGCCTGGACCGGAGCGACACTGCCGAGGAGGAAGACAGTGACAACTAGGACCAGAAACCGGAACGTTGCATTCCGCATGAAGATACCCCCTTGCGATCAGGATAGTGACTAACCCTACATCAGCCGGCTTACCCGACGTGACCACAAGGGGGCATGGGTGCCCCTATCCTGCTGACGATGCACGCCGGGCATCCGGCGCGGCTAATGTAGGTGCAGGGAGTGTATCTATTGTGCTGCTATCCGGTCAAGCTGCGGACGGCCTTGTGAGGAGCCGAGCGACGCCAGACTCCCCCTCTCTATCGCTCGGCGGTGGAGAGGGCCCCGGGGGGTGAGGCACGAACACCCCCCGATGCGTGCAGTCTGGTAGGCTACCGCAGCGGAGACACCATGGTGAAGGAACCGGTAACGCTGGGCATTGTGGGGGCGCGGCGGGGGTCGAGCTTTGCGCGGACGGCGCTGGGCGGTCTGGACGGCCGGGTGCGGCTCACGAGCGTCTGCGATATTGACGTTGGCGTACTCGCACAGTGGCGCCGGGAGCACCCCGAACTGGCCTACTACCAGTCCTACGAGCAGTTCCTCGCCCGGGCCAACGTTGACGCGGTGGTGCTCTCCACGCCGCTCCAGTTGCACGCGCCGCAGGCACTCCAGGCACTCGCGGCGGGCAAGCACGTCCTCTCGGAGGTCATCGCCGCGACGACCCTCGACGAATGCTGGGCGCTCATCGCGGCGGTGCAGCAGAGCGGGCTGAAGTATATGCTCGCCGAGAACTCCTGCTATCGGCGCGAGAACATGCTGGTGCTGAACATGGTCGAGCAGGGCCTCTTCGGCGAGATCATCTGCGCCGAAGGCGGCTACATCCACGACTGCACCCACCTGATGTACTTCCCTATCGGCGACTACGGCCGGGATCGCGCTGGCGAGCCAACCTGGCGCGGCCGCATCCTCCAGCAATACAATGGCAGTTGGTACCCCACCCATTCCCTCGGGCCGGTGGCGCAGTGGCTCGGCATCAACCGCCACGACCGCCTGGTCACGACCACCACCTACATGTCGCACGGCCCCGTGATGCCGGAGTACGTGCGCGAACGCTTTGGCGCCGACCATCCCGATGCCCGTCCCGAGGCTTTTGCCGCCGGCTGCCGGGCCGTGACGCTTATCAAGTGCGCCAGCGGCGCGCTCATCACGATCATCGTGGACACGACCAGCCCCCGTCCACACAACATGGTGCATTACGTCCTGCAAGGCACCGGCGGCTCCTATCTGTCGCGGCGGTTCACTGGCGACGACGACGTGCTGTGGCTGCGCGAGCGGTCGGATGCGGAGTCCTACCGGCCACTTGACGAGTTCGCCGCCGAGTTCGACCATCCCCTGTGGCAGGAGCACGAGGCGCGCGCCGCCCGCACCGGCCACGGTGGCGGCGACTACTTTGTGCTCTCGGAATTCATCGAGTCCATCCGCAACGACACGCCGCCACCGATCGATGTCGTGGACGGCGTGACCTGGAGCAGCATCTTCCCGCTCTCGATGGAGTCGGTGCGCCAGGGCGGCGCGCCGATCCCCGTACCGGACTTCCGCCAGCCACGCTCGTAACGGCCCCGCCCCTGTTGCGCCAGGGGAGACGACCTGGTAGCTGATAGCTGACAGCCAATCGCTGAGACGTGAGGTGAAGTAGATGAACTTAATGGACCTGAGTGGGCGCGTGGCCGTCGTGACCGGCGCAGCCAAAGGCATCGGCCGCGGGTGCGCCGAAGTGCTGGCGGCGGCCGGAGCGCACGTCGTGGTGGCCGACATTGATAGCGAGAACGGGGAGTCGGTTGCCGCGGCGATCAACGGCAATGGCGGCTCGGCGCTGTTCGTCCATACCGACGTGCGGCGCCGCGCCGCCGTCGAGGCGATGGTCGCAACGGCCGTCGAGCGTTGGGGGCGACTCGACGTGCTGGTGAACAACGCCGGCTGGCACAACAGCAAGGGCCTCTTGGACTGTACCGAGGCGGACTGGGATTCCATCCTCGAGTTGAACCTGAAGAGCGTGTTCCTCTGCTCGAAAGCAGCGTTTCCGGCGCTGAAGGAAACCCGCGGCGCCATCATCAGTATCGGCTCGATGGTCGGCCTCATCGGGCAGAAGGACTCGGTGGCCTACACGGCCTCGAAGGGCGCGATCATCTCGATGACGCGCTCGCTGGCTCTGGATGTCGCGCCCTACGGCATCCGTGCAAACTGTATCTGCCCCGGCGTGGTGGACACGCCCCTGCTGCAAGAGTACCTCGCGATGCAGTCCAACCCCGAGCAGCGCCGGCAGGAGTTCGCGGCACTACACCCACTGGAGCGGATCGGCACCCCAACCGACATCGCGCGCGCCGTGCTCTTCCTCGCCAGCGACGCCGCAGCGTTCATCACGGGTACCATCCTGCCGGTAGAAGGTGGCGTGACGCTCGACTACTAGCGTCGAGCGGGCTGATGGGCGCTATAGTGCAGCCTGAATAGTCGGAGCCAAAAGCGAGGAGACACTGACGTGAGTACATCGGGTCGTGGTTGGAGCGGCGCCCCTCAGCACTCCAAACCGGCCGCAGACTACGACATCCGCTACGGGACCGACCTGCTGCGCCAAGCGAGTGCGCGCTGGCCGCGGTATGTCGTCGTGTCTACACCCCGGGCCTATCGGGCGGCGCAACTGCATCTCGGCCGGTCGCCGGCGGGCGTTGGCTACGCTGCCTGGCTGGACTGGGATCATCTGCAAGCATTGAGCGACAGCCTGCCGGCCGATGCCGAGCTGGTGATCGGCCTGGGTGGCGGTCGCGCCCTCGATGCGTCCAAGTACGTCGCGCTCACCAAGGACCTACCGCTGATTTTGGTGCCAACAGTCGTCTCGACGGGCGCGATTATCCACAGCACGGTGGCCAAGTGGTCCGGGCGGATGCTCATCGGCCCCGGTGATCGGTGGCCCTGGGTAGACCCCGAGCGCGTGCTTGTTGACGACGACCTCGTGCTGGCAGCGGCGCCCTACCTGAATACGGCCGGCCTCGGAGACGTGCTCTGTGGCTATGCCGGCATCGCCGAATGGCGGCGCAATGCCCGCCTAGGAGTCGGGCCACCTACCGACGACGCGGCCATTGCCACCGTCCTGGCCTTCCACGACGAGCTGGCGCACGGCTTCCCGGCAACGCTCGACGCGGCCGGCGCCCTCACGCCGGCGAGCATCCGTTTCATCATGGACGCCTTACTGGGACGCGAGATACACCGGCTGCCCCCCGCTGCCGCGCCCGGTGGCGACCACGACTTTGTGTTTGCGCTGGAGCTGGCCAACGACAAAGGGTGGATTCACGGCGAAGTCGTCGCGTTGGGCGCCATCATTATCGCCTGGCAGTGCGGGGAGCACCCGGAGGAGCTAATTGCGCGCCTGGACGCCTGCCGCGTGCGGCGCCGCCCGACCGCCATGGGCATCAGCCGCGAGGAGCTATGGCGCGGCTTGGCCTATACCCCCACCTACATGGGCGACACAGCCAACGGACGCGACACCAACTCCATCATGCGCCATGCACCAGTCACCGCAGCACAGTTCGCGGCCCTCTGGGAGTTCCTGGAGGGCAGCTAGCCGGGCCTCACCCCCGGCCGGCACGTACCAACGAAGGAGTAGCAAGATGATGGCCCAGAGCAGTAGCAGTCCACCGACATTCGACCTACCCAGCCCCGCTGCGCCGCGTGGTCCCATCCCGCGCCAGGTGCCGCCGGGGACGGTACCGCTGCTTGCCGTGGAAGGGACGGCCTACGACTGCGGGCGCGAGTATGGCGAGCTTGTCCGCGAGCGCTATCCCTTCTATGCCAACTACCGCGAGCGCCGAACGTGGTGGACGGAGCTGGCTCCGGCGGTGCAGGCGCTGTACGAGCGGCGGGCGCCGCACCTGTTCGACCTCTTTCAAGGGCTGAGTGACGGGATCGGACCGGCCACCACGCCCGCGCCCGCCGCCGCCCCGGCGTCTGCGCCGGAGGGCTGTACCTCCTTTGGCGTATCCGGCAGCGTCACGCTCGACGGGGAGCCGTTCTCCGGGCAGACCAAAGACACGCAGACCCAGAGCGCCTATCGCTACGTCGTGCTGCGGATGCGGATTGCGGACGCGCCGACCATCCTGGTCATCGCCTATCCGGGCGAGGTCCTCGGCTACGGCATGTGGTCCACCGGCATGAGCATCTTTCGCAACTCGCTCTATTCCCAGGCCGGCGCCGAGCAGGGGCTGCCGATGGCCACCTGGGGCCTGCTCATGCTGGCCGGGTCATCGGTACACGACGGCCTCGACCTGGCGCGGCGCTTTGGGGTCGCCAGCTCCGGGAACTGCCTAATTAGCGATCCGCAAGGCGAGAGCCTGTCTGTCGAGTTCAACGTCGGGGGCGTCAGCGCAGTACCGGCCCGCGCGGGCATTGCCACGCACGGCAACCACGCCGAGGGCGCGAAAACCCGGCCGTTCGCCGCCTACGTCGGCAAGGAGGGCGCGAGTGAAGAGGAGAACTCCCGCTACCGGATGCACGGCTTCTGGCGCCTGCTCCACGCGGAGTCCGGCCGGCTGACGCCGCAGCGGGCCTTCAGCGCCCTTGCGGATCACACCTACTATCCCCAGGGCACCTGCCGGCATTGGGTAGACGGCAAGCCGGGGATGGAAACCACCGCCGCGGTTGTCGTCGAGCCGACCAAGGGGCTGCTCCACGTCGTGCGCGGCCAGCCCTGCGCCAACTGGCCGGTAACGTACACTGTATGAGACCATAGGCGCGGCGGGACTCACCTCCGGCCCCGTCATTGCGGCGGAAGCCGCAATCCAGGCCCCCGTCATTCCCGCGCACGCGGGAATCCACTCCCTCTCCCCGTGGGAGAGGGCCGGGGTGAGGGCAGCCGGGGAGCCAAGTGAGTCCCACCGGAGGAGACGACACGATGGCCAGGGAAGAGCCACTAGGATACGTAGCAGAGCCGCAGAAGCAGGTGCCCATCGCCTACGACATGGACGTGGCTGTAGTGGGCGGCGGCCTCTCCGGCATGTTCTCGGCCATCGCAGCGGGGCGCCAGGGGGCAAAAACCCTGCTCCTGGACCGTTTTGCCAGCCTGGGCGGCAACCTCGGTCCGGCGATGATCGTCGGGGGCAGTGTCGCTGGCGAGGCCCCCGTCACCCTGCCCGGCGGTCTGGCCGGCATCCCCAAGGAGCTAAACGACCGGATGGAGGCGCTCCGCGTAGAAACCGGTCATAAATATGCCGACGTGACCAATATCATCTCGCACCTCGCGGCCCAGATGGCCCTCGACGCCGGAGTCGAGATTCTCGTGCCGGTGTGGGCAGGCGACCCCATCATCGAGGGGGATCGCGTCACCGGCCTCTTTGTGGAAGGCAAGTCGGGCCGGGTCGCCGTCAAAGCCCAGGTCGTGATTGACGCTTCTGCCGACGCGGACGTGTGCCGCCGCGCCGGGGTCCCGGTGATTACCGACATGCCCCCCGATCCATCGTGGCCGCCGGTCATCAGCAAGCAGTTCCTGCGTCCCGAGTTCGTCCCCTGGAACGACACCGCCATCTACTTCGTGATGGCCGACGTGGACTTCGAGCGGTTCGATCAATTCCTCGCCAGCGACGTCACCCTGAGCGCGGAGGACGAGGCGTGGCTGGCCGAGCGGCAGCAGTTCCCGTTTGCGAGACAGGTGTTCGAGGACCCGATGATCCCGCTGCTGCGGCAAGCGTGGGAGAGCGGCGAGTTCTACTACCTGAAGACCGTCGAGCCGCACGTCCACATCAACACACCGAACCTGTGGAAGGGACCGTATGACAACGGGCTGGTCGGCAGCCGGATCAATATGGGCGGTGCCATTCGCCGCGACGACATGAAGCAGCACGCCCGGCTGGAAACCGCGATCCGCATGCACGTCTTCGAGACCGTGCAATTCTTCCGCCACTACGTGCCTGGATTCGAGCGCGCCTATCTCCTGATTGTCGCCCCCTACTTCGGCTCGCGGGGCGGCCCACACATTGACGGCGAGTACACGATCACGCCGGAGGATGCCTTCAACGGCGCGAAGTTCGACGACGTGCTCTATCGCAACACGCACGCCGCGCAGCCGCAGTACGGTGGCGAAGCGTCCGGCTTCGATACACCCTATCGGTCGCTGCTGCCCAAAGGCATGGATGGCTTGCTCGCCACCGGCCGGGCCTCGGCCTACATCCGACGCGGCCACGACCCGGGGGCCACCCGGGCGCGCCCGGCGCTGATGCAGCTCGGCGAGGCAGCCGGCGTCGCTGCCGCCATGGCCGTGCAAGATGGCGTCGCGCCCCGCGACATCGAGGTCAAGAAGCTCCAGCGGCACCTCCTGCAACAGGGTTTTTATCTCGGCGAGCCGGCGCGGCTCGCGCAGCTGGGCCTCGCCGCATCGTGAGATCGTCCTCACCCCCCGGCCCCCTCCCTACCAGTGGCTAGTGGTCCGTGGAACGGGGGTGCGGTACGTCTTCCCTCCCCTGGTAGCTCAGTCTGGGGGAGGGTTAGGGAGAGAGCCAAGTGAGGTGTCCGGCCCCCCTATGGTCCCCCGCTCCGCAGGGGGATGGGCGCAGCATGCTCCTGGGATCATGAGGAACGACGTGGTGTTCCGCTGTCGGGATATTCGAGGTCGTCCCGTTGAACTGACAAGACGCCAATGGGATCAACACATTCTCAACCGGCACCCGGAGCTTCGGGGGCAGGAGCAGGTAGTACGCGAGGCCGTCGAACGTCCCGATGGAATCTATCGTGATGTCACGCTGGCTACGCGGGAGTGCTACTATATGACGCAGCAGAGTTTCGGCCGGCCCTGGCGTGGGATTGACTTTCGCCTCATCAAGGTCGTGGTGGAGGCTCACCCCACCCGATGGGATGAGCCTGGACAGGTCATCACGGGCTACGTGGTTCCGAAAGTGAAGTCCGGGGAGGTGCGGCTATGGCCATGACGCAGGAACAGGAATGGCGCGCCTTGGTGCAGCGCTGGCAACGAACGTTTTCGGAGCACAAGGATGACATCCGGGGTGAGTACGACCCGGCGCTGGATACCTACTATCTGACGATAGGGGAGCCACGGCCGGCCGGGACCATAGAGCTTTCGGATGTGCTGCTGCGTATTGATCTCGAAACCGGTGAACTCGTGGGTATCGAGCTTCCTCACGCGCGTCGTTTCCTGAAGCAACGACCACTCGCTGGCGAGGACCTGCCCATGAGGCACCAAGAACCTCAGCACAACCTGCGGATGCAGACGCTCCGGCGGGCGGAGGCTGCCCTGACCGCCTCGGACTCGTCAGCATTGGAAGTGTTGACCTAGTGCCCCGGCTCTCCTCCCCCGTCATTCCCGCGCAAGCGGGAATCTATCCTCTCCCAGGGGTGAGGGCCGGGGCGAGGGTTGAGAGAGGGGGCCAAGTGGGGTTACACGGGGTATCGGCCCCCTAATAGCCCCCCCCCTGGGCGCAGCTCTATCGCTCGGCGACGGAGAGGGGGCCGGGGGGTGAGGTGCAAGGCCCAACGGACCCGGAAGGGAGGGAGCAGCCATGATCGAGCGGATCGAACGTCTCGGGAGACTGATCGCCGAGTGCCCGTTTCCAGGCGAAACTCGCGCCGACGACGTGTGGCCGGCGCATCCGAACGCCATTCAGGTGAGCGAGGATCGCTTTCTGGTGGTCTACGCCACGCGCAGCTACCGCGGCGGCGACGACGACCTCAGTATCGTCTATCAGCTGCGGGCCGGGGCGCTCGATGGGCCGGTCCTGGCCGAGCGGATGGTCGCCTCGACCCGCAACGACTGGGAGCCGTTCGGAGACGGCGTCCACTACGTGCTCCAGAATGGCCACCCGGCCGCCTTTGGCGTGCCGCGCGGCGCCCTCATCGGCGGCAAACCGGCGCCGCACGCCAACCTCTTCGTCATCAAATGGCACTACCTAGCCCGCTATCTTGATCCCGAGACCGGCATTTTGGTCTCGAACCACGACACCCCGGGCCTGGCGGAGCGTACCCTCCGCGTGGGCTGGACGCAGCTCCGCCTCAACGACGCCGCGGACGACCTGGAGATCGTCGTCCCGGCGCAGCAGCTACGGCAGGTCGGCTACGAGACCGGACAAGCCTTCTGCAGCGCCCCCGTCACCAACATGAACAACACCTTTACCCACGCCATCCCCTTCAATGACGACTGCACCGAATGGCTCGACTTTCATCATATGGACGGGGTGATCGCCGCGATCAAGTACCGCTATAACCCGGAGCGCGGGCTGTACGAGTGGGTGGAGATCGGCCCGCTGCTCGGCGGCGACATCGGCGTCGGCGAGGCCAGCGTCGCGCGCTACGGCGACGAATGGGTCATCGCCGCCCGGCCATCCGTAGACCCGACGACACCCGGCGCACCGGCCGTCTGGATGCGGACGCCCGACCCGTTCGGCGACAAGCCACCACAGGTCTTCCGTCCGCCGTCACCCCTGATTAAACAGCCGCTCACCACCTATACGATGGGCGACGGGCAGCTACGGCTGTTCACCGGCGACGAGACGATCTCGCCCTACAACTACGCCCGCAACCCACTCTACCTCTGGGACATTGACCCCGACAACGGGTTTACGGCATCCAACCGCCGCGTGGTGTTCGATACGTTTGAGTACGGCATCCCCATAGCCCCGGAGGGCCTGCCCCGGTGCGATTTCGGGCACCTCTTCCCGCACACCGGTGGCTCGGTGCAGCTTGTCGCCCACCGGCTGCTGGGCAGCTACCTGAACGACGCCCGCGTGCGCGGTCGCGCCATCACGGCCGCCGAGAAGGAGCCGGCCGGCATCTACTACGACGCCATCCACTACACCGAGTCCCACCCCAACCCCTGGCACTTCGCCGCAACTGATGGCTAATCGCCTATGGCTGAAGAAACCGCTACCGGGACCATCGGCGTCGGCACGCGGCTCTTCCTCACAGCCGCGCCCGACCTCGAACTAGGCGCTCGGCTGACTTCCGGCCACTGGCGGGAGCAGGTAACGAACTGGACCGTGGCGCGCAGTGAAGCTGACGGGCGGTCCGTCCTTGAGCCGCTCGGTCCGATGGCCCTGCTAGAGGTCGTCTGGGAGATGGTGCGGCTACGCGATTTCCCTGACCGGCCTAGCCGCCTGGATTCCCTCTTCCTCTGGTCGAATGAGGAGGGCACGGGCTTGGCACTATCGGAAACACACCCTGCCACCGCCCGACTCGCCTCAGACGGACCGGCCGACGACCGCTGGCATCGCGGGCCTATACGAGGTCGAGGTCGTAGAGTGCCGACGGGCCTGCATTGCCAATATGAACCTCATCAGCTACCTCAACGACGGCGAAACGGTGGATTCGCTGATAAAGCGGGCATGCCGGTACTGGGGAGGCAACGTCGCTGCGGCGCAAGGGGAAGTCCTGCTGGAGGGTAGCGTAATGGTGCGCCGCAATCTGCGCTCCATCACACCTCATGAGTTGCAGGCAGTAGAGGGCTCGGAGACATCCACTGCCATACGCGCGGCGGTTTGCTGGCAGGATGAAGCAGGGGTGCCTTGGACGTTCGCGCAAGTCTCTGCAGACGCGCGCCGCCTTGAAGGAGTCCTGATCCCGGAGCCGGCCCTGTTGATCCCGGTGGCAGGGTGGGTGGCGGTGGAGATCGAAGGAGCAGACGAGCCATTTCCTGCTCGACGCGGCACGTCGCCTATACTCATCCAGCCCGGCGAGCGGTGCTCGGTCGAGGCCATATTCGTCAACGTGCCACCTCCAACAGACGGCCTCCGCTTCCGTCCCATCCTCATCTGTGACCGCGCGGCCGCGCACTACTGGCAGCTCCGGTCTTACTGGGAAGGCACGCTGCGCGGCGAGTGGCAACGCGCTGCTCAGACACCTTCGTAGCCACAACCTATCGGGCCAGCATAGGCGGATGCGGTGCCGCTGGGGACGGCACCAGCAAGCGCCCAAAACCAGGAGCGTAGGCCGCCACGCCCGCTAGTTGCAAGGCGTACCACACCGTCACCTGATTAGCGGTCAACACCGGCTTGTCTAGCTCGACTTCCAGCCCCGCAATGTGCTGCGTCGTGGTCAGCGCCGTATCCGGCACCAGCACCGCCTCGGCCGTCGGATCGTCGCCGGCAGCGATGAAGCGATACACAGCGGCGGCCGGTAGCTCGGTGACTGCGTTCCCGGTTGGCAGATTCAGGGCGCTCTCGGCCACGACGGCGACGCCGTGCCGCCGGAGATACGCGGCGAAGAGCGCGACGGTGGCGGCCGGGTAGGTGCCGGCAACGGCGACTCGCTGCACGCCGAGCGCCCGCACGGCCGCGCCGAACGCCTGCGTCGTGTTGATCGCCGGCATACCGGCCTCCGCGGCCATCTCCGCCGCTTGCTGCTCCGGTCCCGCCGCACAACCAAAGCTGCCGCTGGTGCAGGCATAGACCACCACGTCAGGGCACCGCGGTCGCAGCCGCTCTATGCCTGGTCGCAGGTCTTCGATGCGCCCGCCGTACTGCGCCAATGCAGCCGGATCGTGGTCATCCACGCTCTCGACCACGGCAAAGTGCGCCTCAACCGAGCTACCCACAGCCGCCAGCAGCGGGAGATAGTCCTCCCGCATGTCCTGGCAGGGGAAGATGATCCCCAGCCGTATACGTCGCGTCATCGCCGCCCCCTGCGCCCTCCCATCACTCCCGGCGGCGGAAGGTCAGCCGTTCGCCAACCGATCCGGCGCTCCACACGTCGTTGCAGGCGTCGGCAAACTCGGCCAGCCCTGCCTCGATGGTGGCAAACACCGTCCCGGGGAGATGACCAATCGGAGAGAGCAGGTAGTTGTTCCGGCCGTAGAAGACGGCGAGGTCAATGAGCCGCCCGTAGCGCCGGCATTGCTCCCGCAGCGTCGGCGGCAGCGGCATCGCCGGGGGGATTTGGAAATAGATGAGGTCACCGGGCAGGGGAAAGATCGTCGCGTTCTCCAGCGCCGGTTCCGGCGAAACGAAGGGCGTCAACAGCGTGTACACCTCGTTGTTGGCATACTTGGCATGGAACGCCGGCCCTTCCAGCGGGAGGGACTCCCAGACCGCCCGGACCGTTTCCGGCGCCTCTTCCGTCAGCAACCGCGCCACGGCGACAGCCGACCGCTTGGTAAGACCCACCTCAATATACTGGGGCATGAATGCTGCTCCTTCACTTACCACCCCTCGGTGTGCTCACCGTCCTTACCTGACCAAGCACACCCCGCCCGCGGGCAACGTCAGCCTACACCATAGCGGATTGACAGTGCGAGACAGGGCCACTATCGTTACGACCATCCTGGGAGCAGCAGTCACCTCCCCTCTGTAGGGAAGGAATAGGGCGGGGTGAGGCCCGAAAGAGAGAGGCACGATGAGCAACACGGCCGGCGTCTGGCACACTCGCGGGTTCGAGGCCTTCCGGCAAGGCACGTTCGGGAATGCCGGCCAGAATATCTACGTGTCTCGCGCTGGCGTGCTCCAGCGCATCCACCTGTTCGATTGCAACAAAGACGGCTACGTGGACTTGCTCTTTTGCAATGCCCAAGCGCATCTCGAATCGCCGCCGGCGTATGTCTACGCGGATGTCTTGAACAGCCGGCAGCGGACCGAGCTATTGGCGGAAGGCGCCGGCACCGGCGTCGTGGCCGATCTCGATGGCGATGGCTACGCCGATCTGGTCATCGGCAACGAGAAAAGCGGCGAGCCGGGCCACCTCAACGCGTTCATCTACTACGGCGCAGCCGAGGGTCTCAGCGAGCGATACCGCTTACTGCTCCCCGCGCACCGCTGCACCTCGGCCACCTGCGGCGACTTCAACGGCGACGGCCGGCCGGACTTGGCCTTCGTCGCCGACGGCAAGGTGCGGCTCTATTACCAGTCGGAGCTGGCCTTCGAGGCCAAGCTGTTCACCGACCTGGACCTCCCAGCCGCGATCCCCTCCCCGGCCGGCTCCGGCCAACTGGGCGCCGCGGACCTCGACGGCGATGGCTACGCCGATCTCTACGTGCTTACCCCGGACGCCCCGCCGCGCATCTACTGGGGCGGTGCCGACGGGATCAATCCGGAGCGCTTTAGCGAGGTCCTGGTAGGCGGCGAGTCCGACACCTCCATCGAGGCGGACTTGGCAAACGTGTCCGAGGAAGAACGGGTGAGCGCCGTTGGCCCCTTGGCCCAGATTATTGACCTCGGCGGGACGCCGCACCTGTTCATGCCCTTTGCCAACCGGACGTTGCTGGTGCCGGTCGGTGCGGATCGCACCTGCGGCGCCCCGTTGAGCTTCGGCTGCCGCGGCGCGCTGGCCGTGGCGAGCGGCGACATCAACGGCAACGGCTACACCGACCTCGTGTTCGTCGGCCGCGACCGCAACGCGGACGGTGAGTGCTCGTGGGTCTATTGGGGCGGGCCGGACGGGTTTGCCGAGGCGCGGCGGACCGCGCTGCCGACGGATCACGCCTGCGACGTGGCCGTCGGTGACTTGGACGGCAACGGGTGCGCCGATGTTGCCATCTGCCAGAAGCAGAGCGCGGAGAGCTATTCCACGGACTCGCTGGTCTATCGCGGTGGTGCTGATGGGATTGATCCCGAGCCGGTGCGGCTGGCTACGCACGGGGCGCGGCGCGTGTTCATCGCCAAGACAGCGGATGCGGCAAACCCGCAGGTGATCTTCATCAACCAGGTCGCCCGGACCGCCACCAACGACGTGGACTCGGACCTCTACTACGGCGGTCCCGACGGCTTCTCCCCGGACCGGGTCACAAAGCTGTGGGGGCGGGGGGCCACGTCGGGCCTCATCTGCGATCTCGACGATAACGGTTGGCCCGATGTCATCATTGCCAACAGCGCCGAGAACGCAATCCACCTCGATCCCGGCTCCTTCATCTTTCGGGGTGGTCCCGACGGGTACACGCACCAGCCGGACGTGGTCATCCCCACGCGCTACGGCTGGGGCGTGGCGACCGCCGACCTCAATCGTAACGGGTACCTCGATCTGGTGCTCTCCCGGTTCCACGACGCCACCATCGAGATTTACTACGGCACGGCGAACGGCCTCGACCTGGAGCATCCCGAACAGCTCTACGTGCTCGACGGGCCGGACGACTACATTCCGCCGCGGCGCGTCTTCCTGGCCGACCTCAACCGGAACGGCTGGCTCGACATGGTGGTCGGGCGCGGAGGCACGAACCGCGCGGTTATCCTGTGGGGAGGACCGGACGGCTTCGACCCGGACCGGCGCCAGGTCCTACCCGTCTCGAACTTCTCCGGCTTCCCCATCGCGCGGGACCTGACCGGCAACGGCTACCCCGATCTGATTATCGGCGGCGGCAAACCCACCGTCGGCGCCCCTCACGATGCGTTTACCCACATCTTCTGGAACAGCCCCGCCGGCCTGCGCCCGGACCGCCAGGCCCAACTGCCCGCGAATGCCGCGTCGGGGATTGCCGTCGCCGATTTCAACAATGACGGCTACCCCGATATTTTCATGTGTAGCTATCAGGCCGTGAACGACCGGGATATCGATTCCTACATCTACTGGGGTGGCCCCGCCGGCACGTTCTCGGCGAAGAACCGCGCCCGCCTGCGGACCCACTCCTCGTCGGGATGCATTGCCGCCGACTTCAATGAGGACGGCTACATTGACATCGCGGTAGCCAATCACAAGAGCTTCGGCGATCACGTCGGCGACTCGTTCGTGCTTTGGAACGGGCCGGACGGCATAGACGACCGGCACCCCACGCGGCTCCCGACCGCCGGTCCCCATGGGATGCTCCAGGTGCAACCCGGCAACATCCTCGACGGCAGCGAGCGCGAATACTACACGTCGGCGCCGTTCGAGCTACCCGCCGACGCAACCGTGACCCGGATCGGCTGGGAGGCCGAGTTGGGGCCGAAGACGTGGGTAGGAGCGCAGCTCCGCGCGGCGCCTACCGCAGACGCGCTGGAGCAGGCTGACTGGATTGGCCCGGACCACGGAGCCGGCTGGTTTACGAACGACCAGCAGATCGCCGACGCAGCGGCCGCGGCGCACGCCGGACGGTGGGTGCAATACCGACTGGCACTCGGCGCCGTGAACAGCGGCAGCACGCCCCGCGTCACCGAGGTGCGCGTCCACTATGCGTAAGCGACGGTTCAGTGGTCTGTGGAGAGGAGGAGTGCGGCGGAGGCAAGCGGGAGCCATACGGGCGCAGCACGCTGCGCCCGTCCCCCTGCACCGCGGGGGGACCATAGGGGGGCCGGGACTGCACCTCATCCCCGTAGCCCCTTCCCTTCAGGGAGGGGGTTGGGGGTAGGTGTGATCTGCGACTGAACACCATCAATACCCGCGGCGCAGGTCGCAGACGTAGGCCAGCGGACGGCCATCCAGGAACCGCTGCAAGTTGGCTTTGAGCGCCTGGCGGCGGCCCTCATAGAGCCAGGGGCTGACGCCCGAAGAGTGGGGCGACAGGATCAGGTTGTCGAACTCCCACAGCGGGCTGTCGGCCGGCAGCGGCTCTACCGCCGTGGCGTCTATGCCGGCCCCGGCCAAGTGGCCGGATTGCAGCGCGGCCGCGAGCGCGTCCTCGTCCACGATCCCGCCGCGCGAGATTACGACCAGAAAGGCGCCGCGCTTCATCAGGCTGATTCGACGCTCGTCAATCAGTCCGCGGCTTTCGTAGGTCAGCGGCGCAGTAATGACCAGCCAGTCGGACAGGCTACAGAGCTTGTCGAGCTGGTCCAGCCCCCAGACCGCCCGCACACCGGCGGGAACGTCCGTTGGCGTGGGGTCCACGGCATACACCTGCATCCCAAAACCCAGCGCCCGTTGCGTGATGGCGCGGCCGAGGCCCCCCAGCCCCAGCAATCCGAGCACGCCACCGTTCAACTCGACAAAGCTGTGGCCGTACTTGTCCCGATCCCAGCGCTTGGCCTGCTGATCGTCGCGCATCTCGCCGAGGCGATGGGCGAGCGCAAGCATCACCGCCAGCACGTGGTCCGCCATGACGTTCGTGTGGGGACCGGGCGAGTTGGTGAAGACCACGTCGGATTCCACCATCTCCGGGACCATTGCTACCGGGTCAAGGCCCATCCCCGGCGCGTGGACCCACTTGAGCCGCCGGGCCGCCAGAAATGCCTCTCGAGACGGCGCCCCCATAAAGGCATCGGCATCCACAATCTCGCGCTCGGTCTCCTCCGGCGTATAGGCGGTGACGAAGGTGACCTCCGGGTGGAGTGAACGTAGCTCGTCAACGAATGGCTCACCGAGATGGTCCGTCCCAAATACAACTTTCATGTGCGCTCATCCCTCCTGAGATTCAGGCAAGCTACTCGGCTGCATTGTGCCCATGCTACCAGCGCAGTTTCACCTGACAAGCCAGGCGCCCACAGCGTACCATGCTGATGGGCAGGACCGTTGCGAGTAGAGGCAACGCTTGCGGCGCCCATGGCTGTGCAACGCCCCTGATTGATATGGAAACCCAGCAGGCACAAGCCAGAGCAGCGGAGCGTACCAGTCTGTTTCTTGGCCGGTACGTGGCGTTGCTGCGCCCGCATCAGTGGGTCAAGAACCTGGCCATCTTCCCTCCGGTCGTGTTCTCGTTCGGCCTGTTCGATCCGGCTATTCTGGCGGCCGCCGGCCTCGGCTTTGTCTCCCTGTGCTTGACCTCCAGCTCCGTGTACGCGCTCAACGATGTCTGCGATGCCGAGAGTGACGCTCGCCACCCGCGCAAGCGGCTGCGGCCGGTAGCGGCCGGCACCGTGCCCAAGGCGATGGCTCTGGTCTTTTCGGGCATACTCGCGCTCGTAGGGCTGGCTGTCGCGTACAGCGTGAACTCGTGGCTGGCAGCCGTCGTCGCGATCTACTGGTGTACGATTCTGCTCTACTCGCTGGCGCTGAAGCGGATAGCGCTCCTGGACGTGATGACCATTGGCATCGGCTTTGTCCTGCGGGTGATCGCCGGAGCGGTCGTCAGCCTGACTCCGCCCTCGAACTGGCTGCTGCTCGTAGCCCTGTTCCTGGCCCTCTTGCTGGCATTGGGTAAGCGGCGTCAAGAGCTACGGGTGCAAGCGCATATCAACGGCACCTCGCGCCCCGTGCTCCGCGACTACGACCTCCAGATGGTCAATCAGGTGCTCGCGGTCCTCGCCGGCTTGGTCATCATGTCCTACAGCCTCTTCACGGTCTCGGAGTACGCGCAGGCACGCTTCCATTCCAGCTTCCTGATCTACACGGTTCCCTTTGTCATCTACGCGGTATTCCGCTACCTGCACCTGATGCACCGGGGCGCGCAGGTCGAAGACCCATCACTGCTCTTTCTGAAAGATCGGCCGCTGCTGATCTCGGCGGTGCTCTGGATCATCGCCAGCGGCCTCGCGATCCACTGGCCGCAGCTGTGGCCGCCGGCGTAGCTCGCCTCCGTGGGTGAGCGCAGCGGCCTGGCCTACAGGCGGCGGCACTGTTCACCACATCTGCTCCAACTCGTTGCAGAGAGTAGTGGGAACCGGCTCCCCTATGGCCCCCCGCTGCACAGGGGGACGGCCAAATGGCTCCCAGTCGGCCCGGAGCATCCCCAGGTATCCAGGCAGGGTGAATGAGTTGGAGCAGATGGTATCCTTGAACGACATTGGGTCGCGTGCCGGTAAGAGGACCGTGGATGAAGCAAGGCAGCAACCGGCGCTCACGGCTCCAGAGCACGAGGCCGATACGAGTAGCGCCATGAGCGCAGGACTGGACCCGCAGACGCGCATCATGGTGACGGGCGGGAGCGGGTTTCTCGGTCGTCATATCGTGGGAGAGTTGGCGCACCGTGGCTACCGGCACGTCTCCGTGCCGCGCAGCCGCGACTACGATCTACGCACCCCGGACGGCGTACAGCGGGCCTATGCCGACCTCCGGCCGCAGATCGTCATTCATCTAGCCGCGCTGGCCGGCGGCATCGGGGCCAATCGGGCCAATCCCGCGACTTTCTTCTACGACAACCTTATGATGGGCAGTCTCGTGCTGGAGCACGCGCGGCTGGCGGCGGTCGAGAAGTTCGTGGCCATCGGTACCATCTGCTCGTATCCCAAGTACACACCGGTACCCTTCCGGGAGGAAGATTTGTGGAAGGGCTACCCCGAAGAGACCAATGCTCCCTATGGCCTGGCGAAGAAGATGCTCCTGGTGCAAGCGCAAGCCTACCACGAGCAGTACGGCTTCAACACCATCTATCTCATGCCGACCAATCTGTACGGCCCGCATGATGACTTCGAACCCGAAACGTCACACGCCCACGCCGCCCTGATTCGTAAATACACCGAAGCGAAGGAACAGGGACAAGAACAGGTCATCACTTGGGGGACCGGCCGGCCGACTCGCGAATATCTCTACGTGGCCGACGCCGCCCGCGGCATCGTGCTGGCCATGGAGCGCTACAACGGGCCGGAGCCGGTCAATCTTGGCACCGGGCACGAGATTTCTATTCGGGAGCTGACCGAGCTGATCGCCAAGCTGGTCGGCTTCCAGGGCCGCATCGCGTGGGATACCTCCAAGCCCGACGGCCAGCCACGCCGCTGCCTGGATACCAGCCGCGCCCGCAAGCTGTTCGGCTGGGAGGCGACGACTCCGCTGGAAGCCGGCTTACGCTGGACGATTGCCTGGTATCAACAGGCGCGGCAGCACCACCTACCCCCAACCCCCTCCCTGAAGGGAAGGGGCTAGAGGCCGGCCCAGTGGCCCCCCTCCCTGAAGAGAAAAGGCTGGAGGCCGGCCCAAAAACTCCCCTTCCCTGGAGGGAAGGGGCCGGGGGTTAGGTCCGAGACGGAGTAAAAACAGGGTGAGAATCGTACTCACCGGTGGCGCCGGATTCATTGGCTCGCACGTCGCCGCGGCGCTCTTGGCCCAAGACCCGGCACTCGATCTCGCCGTCATTGATGATCTCTCCACCGGCGACCGGGCACGACTAGGCACCCTGCCGGTGGCCTTTCACCGGCGCGACGTGCGTGAGCCGCTGGACGACCTCCTGGCCGGTACCCAGGTCGTCGTGCATCTCGCCGCCTCTGCCGGGGTGCCGCGCTCGGTGGCCGATCCCCTGGCCGACGCCCAGGCCAACATCGCCGGGACGGTGGCCCTGCTCGAGTCGTGTCGCCGCGCCGGCGTGCGTCGTGTCGTCTACGCTTCCTCCGCTGCCGTCTACGGTCTGCCGGATCGTGTACCGATCCGCGAGGACGCTGCGACGCATCCTTTGTCGCCGTATGGACTGTCCAAGCTCACCGGCGAGCGGTACGTCCTACTGTACGGCGACCTCTTCGGTCTGGATACCTGCGCCCTCCGCTTCTTCAACGTCTATGGGCCGGGCCAGCGGCCGGATAGCTCCTATTCCGGCGTCATCACCCTCTTCACCGAACGCTTGATCCGGCGCCAGCCGCTCCGCATCGAGGGAGACGGCAAGCAAACCAAGGACTTCATCCATGTACACGACATCGCCCGTGCCGTCGGGTTAGCCGCCCTGGCGCCGGGGGCCAACGGTGCCTACAACATCGCGTCCGGGGCGCCAACCGGCATCCTGGACCTGGCGCAGACGATGCTCCGGGTCTCCGGCCGGACAGTGCCGATTGAGTTCCACCCGCCGCGACCGGGTGACGTGCGTCAAAGCGTGGCAGCGGTGCAACGCGCGGCCCAAGCCTTGGGCTTCCGAGCGCAGGTGGGGCTAGAGGCGGGGCTACGCGCCCTGTGGCAGCAGACGGAAGCTGCCGGGAGGTGAGGTGCAATTACCGGCCCCCTATGCCCCCCCCCGCTGCGGCCGGGGGACGGTGCTTCCCTCCCCTGTGCGTCAGCACGGGGGAGGGCCAGGGTGGGGGCCTAGTCCGACCAGGGTAGGTCCAAGCTGCGGCGCACTCCTTGACAGCCGCCGTTCGTGCCCGTATAGTTTAGGTAACTGGCGGAAGTGGCTCAGTGGTAGAGCATCTCCTTGCCAAGGAGAGGGTCACGGGTTCGAATCCCGTCTTCCGCTCCGTCTCCCCAGAGCGAGAGCTTCAGCGCAGTTCTCGCTTTTTTGCTGCCCCCAGCAAGCAATACACCACACTCCGACGATGACTACCGTACCACGCTACCGGCCGCGACCACCAGCATGACCCGTGGTCTATGCTAGAATGGAGCGGATATTCCCCTCTCCGAGGCAGAGCGTGTGAAAGTCACAACCGAGCGACCTGAAGAGGGTGTGCGTGCCCTCCTCATCGAGTTACCGGCAGAACGTCTCAGCCGCGAGCTTGACACTGCCTGGCGGCGGTTGAGCCGGTCAGTCAACATCCCCGGTTTTCGTCCCGGCAAGGCGCCACGCGCTATCGTGCAGCGCCACGTGGGCGCCGCCACGATTGAGCGCGAGGCCCTCCGGGCCCTCCTGCCGGCGGCCTATGAGGCTGCCGTGACCGAGGCGGCTATCGAGCCGATTGCCGAGCCGGACTTCGATATTGTGGAGATGGATCGCGGCAAACCGTTCATCTTCCGCGCCACCGTGCCGATCCGCCCGGACGTGGAGTTAGGGCCGTACCGCGATGTCCGGGTGCCCTTCCAGCCCCCGGAGCCTGATGCCGATCAGGTCGAACGAGTGCTCGCCCAGCTACAAGAGGGCCAGGCGCAGTGGGAGCCGGCGCTGGACAGCACCGCGCAGCTCGGCGACCAGGTTGTTGCCGATATTCGCGTGGAGTGGCCCGACGGTCGGGAGACCGATGACACCGGTCTCCGCATTATCCTCGGTGGCAACAGCTATCCGGAGGGCTTTGACGATCAGGTCGCCGGAATGTCCGTTGGCGGCGAGCGCGACTTCGCGCTTACGGCACCCGAGGAACAGCCCGATGGCACGAGCGCGGAGCGGACGACGCGGTATCGGGTACGGGTCAAGGAAGTATGGGCCAGGCAGCTCCCCTCCCTCGACGACGAGTTTGCCCGCTCGGTCTCCGAGCACGATTCGCTGGAGACGTTGCGCGTGACCGTCCAGGAAGCGGTGGGGCGCGAAACCGAGCGCCGGGCACTCCTGGAGTACGAGAGTTCCGTCCTTTCGGCGGCCGTAGAGGGCACAACATTCGAGATTCCTGCCCGTCTGCTGGAGGCGGAAACACGGCGCTTATCTACCGAGCGCACGAATGCATTCCAAGAGCAAGGCGTGACCGTCGAGCGCTATCTTGAGCTTACGAACCGCACCATGGAGCAGTGGCAGGCGGAAGTCGCCGCGGCAGCAACCCAGCAGCTCCACGGTCGCTTGGTGCTGGAAGCGGTGGCCCAGCAGGAGCAGATCAATCCCACGCCGCAACAGATCGCCGCCGCGATTGAGGCGGAGGTCGAGCAGGCTCCTGCTACCGATGAGCGCACCGGGCGGCAGCTGCGTAGCTTCTTGAGCAGCACTGATGGCCAGAGCCAGGTACGCGCCAGCCTGCAACGTCAGCACGCGCTCGATTGGCTCGTGCGGAACGCCCGCGGCGATATCCCAGGGACGGCGAGCGAGGCAGCAACGGCCGACGATGATCCGGCGGACGATGCGACACCGGAGCCGGAAGCTGCCCCGTCCGCGAGCAACGACAACGAGGAAAGTGCCTAAAGAGTTAGGAGCTCCTAGCCCTGCGTGAGACTGGCGGGACGCACTGCCGCCGTGTCACTAGCGACGACGTTCAAGCCGAAAATAGCCCTCCGCAGCCCTACCGGCGGGGGAGCAGAAACGGAGCTACCCATGCAGCCACCCGAGTTGATCGTCCCCTATGTCATCGAAACGACCCCCCGCGGCGAGCGCGGCATGGATATCTGGTCCCGCTTGCTCCGCGAGCGCATCATCTTCATCGGGACCCCCATTGACGATGTAGTCGCCAACTCGGTCGTGGCCCAGCTCCTCCTGCTCAAGACCGAAGACCCCGACAAAGAGATTCAGCTCTTCATCAACTCTCCCGGCGGGTCCATCTACGCCGGGCTGGCCATCTATGACACTATGCAGTACATCCAGCAGGAGTCCAGCCTGCGGCTGCGGACCACCTGCTTTGGGGCAGCGGCCAGCTTTGGGGCGGTGCTCCTGATGGCCGGCAGCAAGGGGGTGCGCTTTGCCCTGCCCAACTCGACGGTGATCATCCACCAGCCGACCAGTCCGGGACGGGGCGGCCAAGCCTCGGACATCGAGATCGAAGCGCGGGAAATCCTACGGCTGCGGAGTCGGCTGAATGACATCATGGCCTTCCACACGGGACAACCGGCGGACAAGATTGCCAAGGACGCGGACCGAGACTTCTTCATGACGGCGCAGCAGGCGCTGGAGTATGGGATCATTGACGAGGTGGTTGGCCTGCCCGCGCTGGAGCCGGCGTCAACCGGCTCCTAGCCGCGCGAGATACGCCAGCGGCCGCCGGAGGCCGGGCAAGCCTGCCGGGAGACCCTTGTCGGAGCTATAGAACTCGATCCTGAGAGGTGCTATGGCGAGCCAACGCGGTAGTCGGGGGCAAGTCCGCTGCTCATTCTGCAGCAGCAGTCAAGAGCAGGCCCGTCGTCTCTTCAAGAGTCCCAATGGAGTCTACATCTGCGACAATTGCATTGACATATGTCGCCAGATTATGGAGGAAGAAGGGGAGCATCCCACCAGCCAAACCGACCTCTCCAGTCTACACACCCCCATTCCCAAGCGCATTTTCGAGCAGCTTTCTCAGTACGTCATCGGCCAGGAGCACGCCAAGAAGGTGCTCTCGGTCGCGGTCTACAACCATTACAAGCGCATCGGGGCCGCGACGGACTTCGACGACGTTGAGCTGGCCAAGAGCAATATCCTGCTCGTCGGGCCAACCGGCTGTGGCAAGTCCCACCTCGCCCGGACGCTCGCCCGCATCCTCGACGTGCCCTTCTGCATCGCCGACGCCACCGCCCTCACCGAGGCCGGCTACGTGGGTGAGGATGTCGAAAACATCCTGCTGCGCCTGATTCAGACTGCCGATTACGACGTCGCGCGTGCCGAACGCGGCATCGTCTTCATTGACGAGGTGGATAAGATCGCCCGCAAAGCCGATAACCCCTCGATTACGCGCGATGTCTCCGGTGAAGGGGTGCAGCAGGCCCTGCTCAAGATCATGGAAGGCACAGTCGCCAATGTCCCACCGCAGGGCGGCCGGAAGCATCCCCATCAGGACTTCATTCAGATTGACACGACGAACGTGCTCTTTATCTGCGGTGGTGCCTTCGAGGGGCTAGACCGCATCATTGGCAATCGCATCGGCAGCCGCCGCTCGGTCGGCTTCCAGACCGTCTCCGGCAGCAGAGACGAGAACGACCCGCTGCTCTTGCGCGAGCTGACCGCCGCCGACCTGCTGAAATACGGACTGATCCCCGAGTTTGTGGGGCGCCTGCCGGTCGCGGTCAGCGTCGAGCCACTCTCCAGCCACGATCTCGTCCGTATTCTGACGGAACCCAAAGATGCGCTCGTGCGGCAGTTCGAGCGCATTCTTGCTCTTGATGAGGTGGACTTGGAGTTGACCGCGGAGGCGCTGCAAGCGGTAGCCAAGCGGTCACTCGGCTATCAGACCGGCGCCCGCGCCCTCCGGACCGTGATCGAGGAAGTGCTACTCGAAGTGATGTACGAGATTCCCTCACGGACGGACATCGCCAAGTGCATTGTGAATGCCGACTGCGTGCTGAACCAGACGCCACCGCTCCTCATCAGCCGCACCGACCTCGAAGGCGAAGCCTCCGCCTGAGCGGCACCTCATCCCCTCGGCACCGGATCTCCGTCATTCCCGCGAAAGCGGGAATCCAAGCTCCCTCTCCACCAAGTAGAGAGGGCCGGGGTGAGGTCCGACGGATAGACGCGGCGAGGACCTCTAGCCCCTTCCTTAAAGGGAGGGGGTTGGGGGTAGGTATCGGGCCCCCTCACTCGTTCGCGTCCACGGACGTGACCTGCACACGCTTCACGCCGGCCACCTTCTGACAGAGCTGCTGCACCCGCCGTTGCTGCTCGGCATCCTCGAACTGCCCCCGGATATGGACGGTACCCGTATCGGGCTTGGCGGCCACGTCCCTAATCTGCGCCGTCTCCAGAGCGCGCTCCATCCGCAGCACCGTGCGTACCGCCACCGTCATCACCAGCGCCGGCGGGAGCGGGGACAGTCGCCGGAGCAGCCACGCCGCCGCGCCTTCCCACGCCACATCCACGGCGACGCCGGAGAGGAGCCATAGCGGAAACGCAGCCAGCAGGATCGTGGTGACGTTGAGCTGCTGGGTGGCCTCCAGCCGCTGGGCAACCACCCAAAGGGCCGCCGGCACGAGCAGGACGGGGAGCGCAGACTGCAACCCAAACTGCATCTGCCGAGTTGGCCCCAGCCGCAGAACCAAGATATAATCGTGGCGGGCAGCGTAGCGACGCAGCCAGCCGAGCAGCGCCCCGAGCACCACAGTGGGCAGCAGCCACGGCCCGACAGCGAGGATATAGCCGACCGCGACGTCCCACAGCGCAGTCAGCGGCGCTGCTACGTTTGCCCGCAGCAGGTCACCGCAGGCACCGAGCAGCGCGTTGCCGGCCAGCACGGCCAGCGGCACGCCGAGCAGGATCAAGGCCGCCAGCCCTCCGGCGAGGGCCGTGCGCGGCGTACTCGCCTCTCGGGCGATGAGGCTGTCGCGGAAGACGCGCTCTCCCGGCACCGCACCAAAGGCATTGAGATCCGGGATGATGGGCATGCCCATGGACACCCTCCATCAGCGGCATCAGCGACCGCTATCGTGTACTGCCCGCTGTGCCTGGCGTAGGCACAGCCGGCCGCTGCAACGTCCGGCGCGGGTTTACCCTCCACGCCAGGCAAGCCCAGCGACCGCGCTCGCAGCGCAGCACACCGATCTCACCATGCCCCAAGCGGTACGCTGGAGCGCTCAACGCGGCAGCGGCGAGCGGCGCCAGCCGGGCCACGGCAAAGCGCGCGATCATACTGTGCGTCACCACACCAACCGCACCCTGCGGATGCCGCTCTTGCATCGCCGCCAGGGCGCCGATAATCCGCTCCTCGGCCTGCCGGAGCGATTCGCCGCCGGGGAACGGCACGTCCACCTCGCCGCTATACCAGCGCGACAAAATGGCGTCGTGGTCTCGCCACATATCGCGGTCGCCCCGCCCATCGAACGCGCCGACATCAATCTCCCGCACGTCAGCGCAGACCGTGGCAACGCAGCCGAGCGCCGTGCTCAGGATGGCTGCGGTCTCGGCGGCGCGTCGCAGGGGACTGGTGTACAGCGCGGCCAGCGGCTTCCCCTGGAGCCAACCGGCGGCTGCGACGGACTGGCGACGGCCACGCTGCGTCAGCCCGGAATCGTAGGCGTGGCCGTTGGACAGGACGGAGCGCACATTGGCATAGCTCTCGCCGTGCCGCAGGAGGTAGATGGTCGTGCCGTCGTCCTGACCCATCGCGTTGCTACGTCAGCGCGTCAATAGTCGTCTCGCCAAGTCTAAAGAACACCACAACGCGCCGGCCAGTGGCCCGGCCCCGGCCCTTCCCTCGCTCCGCCGGAGTCTAGCACGATTGTATCAATTAAACGCGGCCCTGTCTAGCCTCACCCCGGCCCTCTCATCCCCAGGCCGACTACTGTTAGCCCCTCGGCGCTGCTAGACTATTTATGCAGGGTACATACGGCGACCTCGTGCCGGATGCTGCCCTCCGAGGGATGACGATGGAGCAACTACCCGTCTACTTGGACCACGCCGCGACGACGCCGGTCCACCCGGACGTGCTGGCCGCCATGCTGCCCTATTGGCGCGCGGCGCCGGGGAACCCATCGAGCATCTACGGTTGGGGACGCGACGCCCGCCATGCCCTCGATACGGCCCGCGATACCGTGGCGCAGGTCCTGAATTGCCGGCCGCGGGAGGTGATCTTCACCAGCGGAGGCACCGAAGCGGACAACGCGGCCTTGCAGGGGACAGCGTTTGCCAACTTCGACCGGGGCAACCACCTGATTACCTGCGCCATCGAGCACCATGCCATTCTGCACACGTGCGAGTTTCTGGAGCAGTTCGGCTTCGAGACCACGGTGCTGCCCGTGGATCAGTACGGGCAAGTAGACCCCAGCGCCGTCGCAGCGGCCATCCGGCCGGAGACGATCCTCGTCTCGATCATGTACGCCAACAACGAAGTCGGCACGATCCAGCCCATCCGCGATATTGCCCGTGTTGCCCACGAGCGCGGCGTACACGTCCACACGGACGCCGTGCAAGCGGGCGGCGCCCTCTCGCTCGACGTGCGCTCGCTGGGCGTGGACCTGCTCTCGCTGGCGGGGCACAAGTTCTACGGCCCCAAGGGCACGGGGGTGCTCTACGTGCGCGAAGGTGCCGAATGGCAGCCGCAGCAACAAGGAGGCAGCCAGGAGCGCAACCAACGCGCCGGCACCGAGAACACGGCGGGTATCGTGGGCCTAGCGAAGGCACTCGACCTCGCCCACGCGCAGCTCGCTGCCCGGCGCGCACACGATCAGCACCTCCGGGACCGGCTCGTTACCGGCCTCTTGGCGGACATCCCGGACGCTAGGCTCACCGGGCACCCCACCAACCGCCTGCCCAACAGCGCCAGCTTTTGCTTTCACAACGTCGAAGGCGAGAGTATCCTGCTGGGCCTCGATGTTAAGAGCATCTACGCTTCGAGCGGCTCCGCCTGCACCTCCGGGTCGCTGGAGCTGTCGCACGTGCTGGAGGCACTTGATCTGCCGGCCGAGTGGGCACGCGGGTCGCTGCGCCTGACGGTGGGGCTGGACAACACCGAAGCGCAGATTGATTACGTGCTCCGCGAGCTGCCGGCGTTGATCGAGACTCTGCGCGCGATGGCCCCGCCGGCGACACCATTGGCAGCAGCATCGTGAGCTCGCCAGTCACCCAAACGAGCCAAGTCTGCTCGCGCCATGGCGACCGCGAGACCCTACTGACGTGTGGCCGCTGCGGCCAGCCCTACTGCACCGACTGTCTGATCCACACGCCCGCCGGGCAGCGCTGTCACCAATGCGCGGGCGTCAGTCGCCACGCCACCGGGCAAGCAACCTGGACAGCCGTGTGGCAAACGGTCGCCATCGCCGCGGCCGCCAGCGCCGGCACGCTCCTCCTCAGCGGGTGGTTTGTTTTCCTGCTCGCGGCTATCGCCGGTTTCGCGGGCGCAACCCGCTGGGCGCCGCTGGTCAATCGCCACACGCGCAACCGCACCCTGGCGGTCATGGCTCTGAGCTTCCTTGGCGGCACTATCCTCGGTCCGCTTATCTTCGCGCTGGGCTGGATGCTGTTGCAAGGAGCCTTCGCGCCTGGCACCGCCCTGGCCTTTGCGCTCGGCAATCCTTTGCTGCTGCTCTTCACCGCCCTGGCCGCCGGCATCGCCTGGTGGCGGCTGCGGTAGCCTGGACTAATCTTTGGCCACGCCTCACCCCCCCGGCTCCTTCCCTGGAGGGAAGGGGAGTCCGCGTGGCGACCTCTAGCCCCTTCCCTTTAGGGAGGGGGTTGGGGGTAGGTGCCGGGCGCTACGCTCGCCGGGGGAGCGCTGGGGCGCCGCCGCCGGAGCATCCGTCGGATCACGCGGACCCGGCGTGCCATCGGCTGCTGGGAGGATCACCGTGAAACCGGTGCCCCCCTCGGCGCTGCTCGTGGCCGTGATCTCGCCCTCGTGGGCAGCGACGATCTCCTGAGCGATAGCCAACCCCAGGCCCGTGCCGTCCACCCCTTGAGCACGCGACTTCTCGACGCGATAGAAGCGCTCGAAGATATGGGGCAAATCTGCTGCCGGAATCACGCTGTCGGTGTTGTGGACCGTCACCCAGACCGTTGGCCGCGCGGCCGCGCGGCCATTCTCCGTCGTCCGACGACCGGCAGCCGCGCCGCGCTGGCGCTCCGGCTCATCCGACCGCTGAGTCTGTACCACCCCTGATCGAGCCAGGGGCCGGCTCTGAGTACCCATCGGATCATGCAGACTCGGCATGTCATCGGTCGCCACGACGAATGCGCCGTTTACGGCCGGCGAGGGGGGGTGCTGCGGCGGTGGCGGCCGGCCGGCGCCGGCGCTGATGGTGATTGTGGCCCCCTCCGGCGCATATTTGGCAGCGTTCTCGGCCAGGTTTGCCAAGAGCCGCTCCAAGAGGCGCGCGTCGCCGTGCCAGTTGTGCGCGGCGTCGGCGTCAAAGTCCAGCACCAGTTTCTGTCCGACCTGATCGGTGAGCGGGGCAATGCGGGTCGCCGTCACGCGCAGCAATTCCGTGAGATCCACCGGCTCCCGTTTCACCGGGAGCTGACCACCTTCGATCTTGGAGAGGTACAGCAGCGCCTCGACCAGCCGGCGCATCCGCTCGGCCTCATCGTGGATGATGCGCCCCGCTTCCGCGCTCGCGGCCGGGTCACGTACCTCGCCCTCGACCAACGCCTGCGCCCAGCCCTGCAGCGAGGTCAGGGGGGTACGCAGCTCGTGCGAGGCATTGGCGAGGAAGGCCCGCAGCGCGCGATTGGAGCGGTCTACCTCCCGTGCCATCCGGTTGAACGCCCGCGCCAGTTGCGCTACCTCATCGTGACCGCGTACCGGGATGGACTGCTCGTAATCGCCCTGCGCCATCGCTCGGCTGGCCTCGGTGATCTGGCGCAAAGGGCGAGCAATCGAGCGCGAGAGCCAGAGCGCGGCCGCAGCGGAGACGGCGAGGGCAATCAGGGCAGCAGAAGCCAGACTGGGCGCCAAGGCCCGCCAGGCCGTCGCCAAGCTGGCTTCGGGCACCACCACCGCGACCCGCCGGGTAGCGGCGCCGGCCGGCGCCGGTTGGTCCGCATCTCCAGCCCCTCGTCCACGTGCAGCCACTGGAGGAACCTGGGCAACAATGAACAGGTGCGGCTGGTCGAGTGGCTGCACCTCCGCCGTCCACGCAATGATCGGCATCTGAGGCGACCGCCGGCCGGATCGTCTGTCCGGCGCCACCTGCCGCGCCGGCGCCACCTGTTGATCCGCTAAGGCTAACTGCACCCCCCGCAAGCTCTCGTCACCCTCGGGGCTGACATCCGCCAGAATCAGGTTGGTGTCATCGAGCAGCAGAATACGCACCCCGTAGCGCTCCGCGAGAAAGGACATGTGGCCGGCAATATCGGCAGCCGACGCCTGCCGCCAAGTCTGCATGCTCATCTGAACGGCGGCAATAATCGCTACATCCGTCAACCGGTTAATGGCTTGCTGCCGCTGATACCGTTGGACCAAGCCGAAGGTCCCGGCCGCCGCCGTGCCCAGCGCCACGATGATGACGATGGCAAAGGCGGCCTGGAGCTTGGAGCGCAGCGTCAGCAGCCTGAACCCCTGACGACGCCAGGTCTGCACAATCAAATATAAATCGGTGGTGCAGGCCTGGCACGTCACCAGCCAGCTTCTCATCACGTCGCCTACTTGCTCGCTCCGGGTGGAGCGGTCACCCCGGCCGACACGCGACTGCGCTCTAACGCCGGGCCGACGAGCTTATAGCCCACGCCCCGCACGGTCTCGATACGGGCGGTGCTGCCGGCGATCTTGCTGCGTAGCCAGGTTACGTGTACGTCTACCGTGCGGCTCTCGCCAAAGTAATCGTAGCCCCAGACGCCACTGAGCAGCATCTCGCGGGTCAGGACCACGCCAACCTGCCGGGCCAATGCCAGCAGCAAGTCAAACTCCTTCATGCGGAGCTTGATCTCCGCGCCGGCGACGGTCACTTCGCGCCGGGCCGGGTCAATGCGGAGGTCGCCGACCTCCGCGACGGCCGTTGTCGGCCCCGTTTGGCTCGTCCGGCGCAGCACCGCCTTTACCCGCGCGACCAGCTCGCGGGGATTGAACGGCTTGGTCACATAGTCATCGGCGCCAAGCTCCAGACCGACAATCTTGTCTACGTCGTCCGCGCGGGCCGTCAGCATGATGATCGGGGTTTCGCTGTCCCTACGCACCCGCCGACAGACCTCCCAGCCGTCCACGTGCGGCATCATGAGGTCGAGAATCAGCAAGTCCAGACGGAGACGATTAATCTTGGCCAATGCCTCTTGGCCATTGCTGGCCGTCTCCACCCCGAAACCTTCGTTACCAAGATAGAGCTTAATGAGCTGCACGATATGGCGCTCGTCGTCGGCAACCAAGATCGTGCCGTGCGAAGGCGCAGACGAGGGGGACGCGCTCTGTTCGTTCATCTTTGTCTTCCATCAATACCTGCAATACTTGCCAGGCTACCGCCCAAGCAGCCGTCTCTGCTAGTCACAACGCGCCTCCATGGTACCCGTTGCGCCATCCGCATACTATCTTATCTCGTATGGGCTAACCTAGAGTTAAATCACCGCTATCTTTCACCTAGGTTCCGTTGACATTTCCCGGTCATTCCCGCGAAATGTCAACAGCGCGCTAGATACTGAAGGGAGCACGCCGCGATGAACGTTGCCGTCCTGTCCGATACGCACGATCACCTGGATCAGCTCGCCCAGGCGCTGGCCGCCGTCCGGGACAGCGGTGCAGAGGCCCTGGTGTTCTGCGGCGACTTCTGCGCGCCGTTTACGCTCGCGGCCCTGGCCGAGGGCTATGCCGGCCCGATCCACGCCGTCTTCGGCAACAACGACGGTGACCGCATGATGCTCCTCACTATCGCCGGCCAGCACCCTCATGTGTACCTCCACGGGGAAATCGGTCGTCTCGATCTGGGCGGCCGCCAAGTCGCCATCGTCCACTACACCGACTTGGGACATGATCTGGCTGCCAGCGGCAACTACGACATTGTGTTCTGTGGACACACGCACGTGTATGAAACGGCCCGCGTCGGGCCACGGCCGACGCTCGTCGTCAATCCCGGCGAGGTGATGGGCCGGCTCGGTGCGCCAAGCTGGGCGCTTGTGGACCTCGCTGCGCTGACAGTTGAACAGCAGCGGCTCTGAGACAGGGGCGGCCGAGTCGGCTTCCCTCTCCCGCTGGGAGAGAGATCAAGGGTGAGGGGACCGGTACCCCACAGGCTCGGACTCACTCCCAGCGAGAGCAGATTCCCGCGTTCGCAGGAATGACGGACCGGGCGCGGCGGGATAAAGGTCTGCAGACTCCCCCTCTCCACATGGTGGAGAGGGGGGCGGGGGGTGAGGATCACTGGGTACGGAAGCACAGGCCGACGGTACCAGGCCCCACGTGCGAGCCGATGGCCGGTCCGATTTCGCCCTCGTAAAGCTCGCCGACCCGAAACCGGGCTTCAACTTGCCGGCGCAGCTCCGCAGCATCGCCTGGGGCGTCGGCGTGGAGGATACCGGCCATCGTCAGCTCATTGCCCCCGGCACGCTCGGCGGCATACTCCAGCAGGTGGGCCACCGCTTTCCTCCGTGTGCGGGGCCGAGCCAGCGGCGCCAACTCACCATTATCCAAGTGAAGCACCGGCCGGAAGCGGAGCAGGCTCCCGATCAGATGTTGCGCCCGGCCAATGCGTCCGCCCTTATGCAGATAATCCAGCGTATCGAGCGTCAGCGCCACGCCGCAGTGGGGCTGTAGCTCGCGCACGCGCGCCAGCACCGCGTCGGCATCGGCGCCGGCTGCTGCCAACCGTGCGGCTTCAATCACCAAGGCGCCCTCAGCCAGCGCCGCGAGCTCGGTGTCTACGACCTCTATGCGCTGGCCGGTCATGGTCTGGGCGGCGGCTCGTGCCGAGTTGTACGTGCCACTGAGCTTTGCCGATACGGTAATGCATACGATACTGTCGGTGTCCGCTTCGTCTGCCAGTGCCTCGTACACCTGCTGGAAGTCGCCCGGCGACGGCTGTGAGGTCGTGGGATGGGTGTCATCGGTACGCAGGCGGGCATAGAACTCCTCATTCGTGAGGTTCACGTTTTCCGTGTAGCGGTCCTCGCCAAAGGAGACATGCGCGGGCACAACCGTAATGCCGTGCTGCTCGACCACCTCCGGCGGCAGCATAGCCAAGCTATCGGTGACGATCCGTACCATACCCATCAGCATCCTCCAAACTGCCCGGTAGTCTTCCGGCCGCGGCAACAGTACGCATAGCGTAGGCTATGGCTGCACGCGCGTCAACTACCGCGCGTTGGCGGCCTCTCGACCTCCCTCAGCCATCCTGTCTCTCCTGTACATCCATGTAAATACCTACCCCTGTCAGGGGGAGGGGGCCGGGTGATGGCCCAAAGGATGTGCTAGAATCCGAGACCGCCTTACGATGCACTCCCGGAAAGAGCAGATGTCTGCCTTACTCGACCGTATTGCTCACGTCAAAGGCACAATTGCGGAAGCGTGCAAGCGTGCGAATCGCTCACCGGCCGACGTCGAGCTGGTCGCAGTGACGAAGACCGTGCCCACCGACATCATCGCGCAGGCGTATAGCGCCGGGCTGCGCGTCTTCGGGGAGAATCGGGTCCAAGAAGCGCAACCCAAGATTGGCGAGTTGCCGGCAGACATCGAGTGGCACTTCATCGGCCATTTGCAGTCGAACAAAGCGAAAACCTGCGCGGGCCTGTTCGACATGATCCACAGCGTCGATTCGGTGCGGCTAGGCAAGCGCCTCGCGGCGCGGGCCGCCGCCGGCCAAGCCATACGGATGCTCCTCCAGGTCAACCTGACCGGGAAAACTTCGCAGTCCGGCTTTGCGCCCGAGGAAGTCCGAGCAGCCGTCGCGGCGTTGGCGGGAGAGTCGGGGGTGGCGCTCGAAGGTCTGATGACCATTGCGCCGCAAGTGACCGACCGTGAGGCAGTCCGCCCGTGGTTTCGCCGGCTGGCAGCCCTCCACCGTGAGCTTGCCGCGGCTGCTGACGGGCATCCTTGGCGTCATCTCTCGATGGGCATGACGGAGGACTACCCCATCGCTATTGAAGAGGACGCAACGCTCGTGCGCGTCGGCCGGGCGTTGTTCGGCGAGCGGCCGGCCTGACGAGCGGCCGCTCTACCCCGGTCACTCACCAAAACTGGCAGACTTGGCCCGTGTAAGTGCCGTAGTCGCGCTCGTGAAACCGCAGGTTGTACCAGGCTGGTCAAAACAGAGAGGCCAGGCGCAGAGCGTGCTTTGCTGGGAAACCGCAGTCCGACCGGCCCGGCTGACCGCGCGTACCGCCCATCGGCCGAATGTAAACGAGTGTGTAAAGAGGAGCAGACCCGCATGGAACTCTTGGCCAACTTCGTAAATCTTTTGACTCAAGCACTCGTCATAGCGATTGTCCTGCGCGCCATCCTCTCCTGGTTTGTGCCGCAGGGAGATCATCCGGTAGTGCGTATTCTCCGTGATGTGACGGACCCGCTCATCGTGCCCTTACGGCGGGTCATTCCTTCGATTGGCATGCTCGACCTCTCGCCATTTGTGGCGATCATCCTGCTGCAGGTAGTACGCAGTATTGTGACTGCTACCTTGACCGGGGCTGGCGGCTAGCCGGCTCGGTGTCATGGCCTACGCCACCACCAAGCAACCGTTGGTTGAGCAGCGCGGCGCCGTCCGGCTCGCCGTCCGCGTGCAACCGCGCGCCAAACGTACGGAGGTGCGGGGAGTGCGTGCTGGGGAGCTTATCGTAGCGGTGACGGCCCCACCTGCTGATGGCGCCGCCAACGCTGCGCTCGTAAAGTATCTGGCGCAGCGCCTCGCTGTCGCGAAGAGTAGGATCGAGCTAGTACGTGGCAGTAAAGGCCGGAGCAAGATACTCTATATTCGTGGCCTGACCGGTGCGCGCCTCGCCGCGAGACTGGGCATTTCCAGCCTGGATTATTCACCAGAGGGACAGGTGCATGGAGCTAGTGGTCGTTGACTACGGCGCCGGGAATCTCCGCAGTGTGGCCAAGGCTATCGAGCACGTCGGGGTGCAGCCGGTGGTGACTGCGGATATTCCGACGATCCTCGCGGCCGATGGCGTCATTGTCCCCGGTGTAGGCGCTGCCGGAGACATCATGCGGAGCCTGACAAGGCGCGACCTCCATCGAGTGATCCGGGAGGTCATTGACCGGGGCACGCCGTTTCTCGGTGTTTGCATGGGGCTGCAAGTGCTCTTGACGAGCAGCGATGAGGACAACGGGCAGGCCTGCCTGGACGTTGTCCCCGGCACAGTGCGACGCTTCGGCATGGGCCTGAAGGTGCCGCACATGGGCTGGAATCAGGTTCGCTTTGTCCACGACCACCCGCTCTTTGCCGGCATCCCGGACAACTCCCACTTCTACTTTGTCCACTCCTACTACGCCGATCCTGAGGACCGGGCCATCGTGGCCGGCGAGACCGACTACGGCCATCCGTTTGCGAGTGTGCTGATCCGAGACAACGTCATGGCCACGCAGTTCCACCCGGAGAAGAGTGCCCAAGACGGCCTCCGGCTGTACCGCAATTTCAGCCGCATTGTCCGGGACGGTCTCCCGGCGGCGGCCATCGTCCCCACTTCAGCCACGGAGAGCACAGAGGATGCGGACCGTGACCAGGGACCCACAAGGGGCACCCCTACTCTGTGAACTCTGTGGCTCAAAATACTGAGGCAACCGATGCTCGTCTTACCGGCAATTGACCTGAAGGGCGGCCAGGCCGTGCAGCTACGGCAAGGCGACTTCGACCAGGCCAGGCAGTACGGCGATCCGGCGGCGGCGGCGGCGCGCTGGCTCGCGGCGGGTA
The DNA here is from genome assembly GCA_965238265.1 of Chloroflexota bacterium. Taxonomy (GTDB): domain Bacteria; phylum Chloroflexota; class UBA11872; order UBA12225; family JAJDUF01; genus JAJDUF01. Next base: position 2,641,837 of record OZ250185.1, read on the forward strand.
CGCAGTACCTCCATATCGTTGATCTCGACGCCGCGGCTGCTGGGCACCCGGTCAACCAAGCGGCCGTGACCGCCATCGTCGGTGAGGCCGCCAAGTCCGGCGTGCCGGTGCAGCTCGGCGGTGGGCTGCGGACCGTAGCGGACGTGGCGGCTGCGTTGCGGGCCGGGGTCAGCCGTGTGGTGGTAGGCACGGCGGCCGCGCAGTCGCCGGACCTCGCCGCGGCGCTGGTGCAGCGCTTTGGCGCTGAGAGGATTGTCGTATCGCTTGATGCCAAGGATGACGTGATAGCGACCCACGCTTGGCAGGTGCAGAGCCGCTATTCGGTGCTGGAGCTGGCCGCCGAGCTAGTGGATCGTGGCGTGCGGCGCTTTGTGTACACCGACATCACCCACGACGGCACACTGACTGCACCCAACACCGAGGCCACCCGCGCGTTGGTGACAGCTACCGGGGCCGCGGTGATTGCGGCGGGTGGGGTGACGACAACGGACCACGTGCGGGCGCTGGCCGCCGCCGGCTGCGAGGGTGCTATTGTCGGGACGGCGCTGTATGAGGGCCATATGACGCTCCAGGACGCGCAGGCGGCGGCGGCCAGCCGGACTGGCGACCAGCACTGACCACAGGACACTGACGATAGGACACTGAACAATGCTTACGAAACGGATCATTCCGTGCCTTGACGTACATCACGGGCGCGTCACAAAGTGCGTACAATTCATCAACCGGCGCGATGTCGGCGATCCCGCCGAGCTGTCGGCCTACTACAACGAGCAGGGTGCCGACGAGCTGGTGTTCTACGATATCACCGCTTCCTCCGAAGAGCGGGACATCATGCTGGATGCCGTGCGCCGCACCGCCGAGCAGGTGTTCATCCCGCTCACCGTCGGCGGCGGCCTGCGGACGGTTGACGACATGCACCGGATGCTCCGCGCGGGCGCCGACAAAGTCTCGATCAACTCGTCGGCACTGACCAACCCGCAGCTCATCGCCGAGGGCGCCGACCGGTTTGGTAGTCAGTGCATTGTGCTCTCCATGGATGTCAAGCGGACTGACGACACGCCGAGTGACCGGCCGGACGCCCAGCAACCGCGCTGGCAATGCTATCTGCGCGGCGCTCGCGTGCCTACCGATGTTGACGCGCTGGAGTGGGCACAGCGCGGCGTGGCGCTCGGCGCCGGTGAGATCGTAGTGAACAGCATTGACGGTGATGGCACGCTCGACGGCTACGATCTGCCGTTGCTCCGCACGATTAGCGACGCGGTAGAGGTGCCGGTGGTCGCGTCGGGTGGCGCCGGCAAGCTGGAGCACTTCTCTCAGGCGCTCCACGAGGGCCACGCGCACGCGGTCTTGGCCGCCTCAGTGTTTCACTACGGCACGTTCACCATCGAGCAAGTCAAGGACCACCTCGCATCGAAAGGAGTACCGGTACGCCAATGAGCGGACAGAGCCACCAGGCAGCAGCACTGCTCGACGAGCCGGGCTGGGGCCTGCACTTCGACGCTCAGGGCCTCGTGCCGGTCGTCGCGCAGGATGCCCGCACGCGCGACATCCTGATACTGGGGTCCGCCAACCGAGAGGCGGTGCAGCGTTCGCTCGACACCGGGGACGCCTGGTTCTGGAGCCGCAGTCGCCAGGAGCTGTGGCACAAGGGCGCCACCTCCGGGCACTATCTGCGGCTGCAGCGCATCCGACGCGACTGCGAGGACAACTCGTTACTCTATGAGGTGGAACCGGTAGGCCCGGCCTGCCATACGGGGCGGCCCGGGTGCTTCTTCCGCGACCTGGCCGGCGCCGAGCTGCCGCCGCTGTCGGCGGAGGAGCAGGTCCCCATGGAGGCATCCCCTACAGAGCTGCTCGGTAGCGTCTTCGAGGTCATTCTGGAGCGGCAGCGGACGAAACCCACCGGCTCCTATGTAGCGACGCTGCTCGATCAAGGTCTCGACCGGATCGCGAAGAAGGTCGGTGAAGAGGCTGCCGAGGTCATCATTGCCGCCAAGAACCGCGACCGGGCGCAGGTGGCCCACGAAGTTGCCGACCTATGGTTCCATACCCTGGTGTTGTTGGCCGAGCAGGGCATGACCCCGGCCGAAGTGACGGCAGTGCTGGCCGCGCGGCGCGGCGGGGGCGCCTCATCGCCCGGCCCCCACACCATTGCCGAGTGATGGAGAGGGACAGTGCGGCCGCCGCCGCCATGACTCCCCTTCCCTGGAGGGAAGGGGCCGGGGGTTAGGTCCCCGGCGCCACGAAAGGCGTACTGAGTCAAGATAGGCACCGACACCAATATGAATCCCCATGAGCTGACCCTCCGGTACGGCTGCAATCCCCATCAGACACCGGCCCGCGCCGCGGCACCGGCGCGGCACCGGTTGCCGATCAGCGTGCTGGCCGGCAGTCCCGGCTACATCAATCTGCTCGACGCCTTCAATTCCTGGCAGCTCGTGCAGGAGCTGCGTGCTGCGCTGGACCTACCGGCCGCCGCCTCGTTCAAGCACGTCAGTCCGGCCGGGGTGGCCGTGGCCGTACCCTTCAGCGCGGCGCTCGCACGCGCCTATTTCGTCGCGGACCTGGAGCTTTCGCCGCTGGCGACGGCCTATGCCCGTGCGCGCGGCGCTGACCGCGTGTCGTCGTATGGCGATTGGATCGCTCTGAGCGACCCGGTGGATGAGCAAACCGCACGACTGATCGGGCGCGAGGTGTCCGACGGGGTCATTGCGCCGGGCTACGCGCCAGCGGCCCTCACCATCCTCCGCCGGAAGAAGGGCGGCAAGTACCACGTGGTCGAGGTGGACCCGAGCTACACGCCGGCCGACACGGAGAGCCGCCACGTGTTCGGCATCACGCTAGAGCAGCAGCGCAACACACACCTGGCGAGCACCCAAGACCTGGCGAACATCGTAACGCAGCGGCGCGACCTCCCGGCAGCAGCGACGCGCGATCTGCTCGTGGCGCTGATTGCGCTGAAGTACGCCCAGTCCAACTCCGTCTGCCTGGCCGTTGACGGACAAGTGATCGGCATGGGCGCCGGTCAGCAGTCGCGTATCCACTGCACGCGGCTGGCCGCGACCAAAGCGGATACCTGGTATCTGCGCCAACACCCTGCCGTCCTGGACCTCCGCTTTCGCCGCGGCTTGAGACGCCCGGACCGCGACAATGCCATAGACCAGTATCTCCTCGATGCGCTGACTCCGGCCGAGGAGCGAGTCTGGCGCGAAGCCTTTCGCCAAGTACCTCAGCGTCTCAGCGGGAAAGAGAAGCGAGCCTGGCTCCAGAACCTCACCGGTGTGGCGCTCGGCTCGGACGGCTTCATTCCGTTCCGGGACAACATTGACCGCGCGAGCGCGAGTGGCGTGCAGTATGTAGCCCAGCCGGGCGGCTCGCTCCGCGACGAGCCAGTGATCGAGGCTTGCGACGAATACGGTATGGTGATGGCGCTTACGGGAGTGCGGCTTTTCCATCACTGAGACACCGAGACACCCCATCTCTGCGTGTGGAGCGGGAGCCGGGGGGCGGCATTGTGTCATTCCCGCGAAAGCGGGAATCCCCCCTCCCCACCGCAGGATTCCGGCCGACGCCGGAATGACGGGAGTGAGGCAGGAGGAGCATTCGCTATGGTCAGCGCTGTACGCCGGCCGATCATCGCCGGCAACTGGAAAATGAACACCACGGTGACCGAGGCGGCGGACCTCGCTACGCAGGTCCGGGCAGCGGTGGAGGGCCGCCCGGATTACCGGACCGAAGTCGTGCTGTGTCCACCATTTCTCTCGCTCGCTGCGGTGGCCGCAGCGGTGGAGGGTACTGCTATCGGGGTAGGCGCGCAGAATTGCTATCCGGCCGACGCTGGCGCCTATACCGGCGAGGTGTCGGCGGCAATGCTGGCGGCTCTGTGCCAATACGTCATCGTCGGGCACTCGGAGCGTCGCGGGTACTTTGGGGAGGATAACGCTTTTGTGCAGGCGAAGGCTGCACATGCACTGGCCCACGGACTGACGCCTATCGTCTGCGTGGGAGAAAGCCTGGAGCACTACGAAGCCGGCACCGGTGCGGCATTCGTCACGGCTCAGATTACCGCGAGCCTGCAAGACCTGTCCGCCGACGCGGTTGGCTCGCTCGTGATCGCCTACGAACCCATCTGGGCGATTGGCACGGGCCATGCTGCGACGGCCGAGGACGCCAATACGATGCTCCGCACCATCCGCGCCACCGTTGCCAACACCTGGGGCGCTGCGGCTGCGGAGCGGGTCCGCATTCAGTACGGAGGCAGCGTGGCGGCGGCAAACGCCGGGACGCTGCTGGCCGAGCCGGAGATTGACGGGGCATTGGTGGGCGGCGCGAGTCTCCAGGCCGACGAATTCGCAGCGATCATCGCTGCTGCCGAGGCGTCACTGCCGTAGTGCTATACTTCTGCTGGAGCGGTAGGCGTACACGCGGCAAGCAACCAAGCGGAAGTAGCGCTTCATCGGTACTAGCGGCTCCTCGAGGAAGGTGCAATGGCGAGTATCTTACACATCGCAATGATCGTACTCTCTGTGACGATGGTGGTGGTCGTACTGCTACAAGTAAAGAGTGCCTCTCTTGGTAGCGCCTTCGGCTCCAGCGATGCCTCGGTCTTCTCCACGCGGCGCGGCTTTGACAAAGTGCTCTTCAACTTCACTATTGTCCTCGGCGCGCTGTTCATCCTGCTCTCGCTGGTCGTCCTCATCGTCACGAGCTAGGCGCCGCAGCAAGGTGCAGCGGCGGTGACGGCGCAGTGTGGCCCGATGCATACCGAGCCGCCGCCGCCCCTTGATGCCGGGGTGATCGAGGCCGCCTGTTCCGGCCAGTTCATCGGCCGTCGCGTCGTATACAAGCCCCAGACGGCATCAACGAACAGTGAGGCGCATCGCCTGGCGCAACAGGGCTATACGTCCGGGACCGTCGTCACGACTGACGCCCAGGTTGGCGGGCGAGGCCGCTTCGGCCGCACCTGGCATATGCGCGGGCAGGCGAGCATCGCCTGCTCGGTGATCCTCCGCCCAACCCTGGCGCCACCCGAGCTCGCCAGACTCGGCATGGCAGCCGCCATTGCGGCGGTAGAGGCCTGCCGTGCCGGCGACGTGCCGGCGCAAGTCAAGTGGCCGAACGACATCGTGGTCGGCGAGCGGAAACTGGGCGGTGTGCTCTGCGAGGCATCCTTACAGGGAACGGCGGTGCAGTACGCCATCGTCGGCATCGGCCTGAACGTGAACGACGACTTTCGAGACCGGCCGGAGCTGCGGGCAACGGCGACAAGCATGCAGTTGGCTACCGGCCGGCGAGCCGACCGCAGCACCCTGCTCATCGGGCTACTGCACGAGCTTGACGGCTGGATAGCAGAAACCCGCGCGCAGCCGGCCGTACTGAGCGCCTGGGCCGCCCGTTGTGCCACAGTAGGGCGCACCGTCACGGTCCACGACGCTCGTTCGGGCCACCGGATCGCCGCCGGACTCGCCATCCGGCTAGAGCCGGACGGCGCGCTGATCGTGCGCCAGCCGTCGGGCGATACCCGCCGCTTCGACTACGCCGCCGTCTCCGTCCGGCACACATGACCCGCGCCGACACCAGGCCGGCCAATCTGCTCTCGCTACCGCCCACGCGCCGCGGCAGGTAGACTCCTACTCAACATGAAGGATGCGCTCGACCCCAGCGAGACCGCGGATTTGCGGGTGGCGTTGGCGGCCCGGCTCAGTCGCTCGCGGTTCGCGCACGTCGAGCGGGTGGTAGCTATCGCGGGCCGCCTGGCGGAGCTGTGGGATCTCGACCGTGAGCCGGTGCTGCGAGCCGCCTGGCTCCATGACTGCGCGCGTGAGCTGAGTCGCGCAGAGCAACGCAACCTGATACTGCCATCCCGTTGGGAGGAGGCGGCCACCCTCGGCTGGCACGGCCCCGCCGGCGCTGTGTTATCCTGGCAACGCTTCGGAGAAACGGACCGCAGCGTACTGGATGCGATCAAGTACCACTCGGTGCCGCAGCCGGACGCAAGCGCGCTCACGAAGCTCATCTTTGTGGCTGATAAGCTCGACGCTGGACCAACGCAGCTCAAGCCAACGCTGGAGGGTCTCCCCGCCCGGTGCTCCGATCCGGACCAAGCACTCCTCTTCGCCATCGAAACCCGCCTCCGAGAGCACATCGAGCGGCTGAGTGCCAGGGCTGCACAATCCAATGAGGGTCAAGGTGGTGCAGCCCTAGCGTCTCACCGGCGGCCGTTGCTGCAGCAGGACGTTGCGGCCCATGCCGTCCTCCTGAAGCGTCTTGGCTAGAGCTTCACGTGACAGTCTGTGAGCGACGGGGCGCCATGCTGACACGGCTCGCCAGCACCGCTCTCGCCCCGGCGGCTTGTGCAGACGAGCCGGTCGGTTGCAGCGGAGGCTCCACCCACGGGTGATCTGTGCAGCGGGTCGGCTGATGTCAGGCGTACTCATGCCATCCCTCTCCTTCCATCGGCGGTTAGACAGCTCACGGCCTACGTGGGCGCAACTGCTGGCGCCGGTGATGCTCCTGTTCCTCGCGCTGCTTGCCGGCTGCGCGGACACTGAGCCGGAGATATTGACGGTGACGATACGTGCCCTCGACCTCCGGTACGAGCCGGAGCATGTCACCATTCCTCGCGACCAGCCGGTACGGATCGTCTTGCAGAACGATGGCATACTGGCGCATGACATCAGTGTTGAGCACCTAGAAGTCCAAATCCGGCAGCGTCCGGGGGAGTGGGTAACAGGCCAGGTCTACATGCATGCGGAGCGAGGACAGCGCCTCTTTCTCGTCGTTCAAGCCTCGACCCCGGGCACCTACGATTTCGTATGCACTCTCCCCGGTCACGCGGAGGCCGGCATGCGGGGAACACTCACTGTGGAGGGCGCGGCCATCGGGTAGAATACCTACGTGCGGCTGGCCCAAGCCGTTCTGCGGCGCTTCGTTGCCAGGCCAAGACTTGTGCCTGCTGCCGGCCATACCCAGCATATGAGCACAGACATGCCAGGATCATGACACGCTATCGGTTAGGTGTGGCACTGATTGTCTGGGGCGGGCTGGCCTGGGTGCCATACTTCGGATTCCTCCTGATCGGTCAGGACCCGCTGTTGCCCTTTCCCGTCCATCTCGCCTGGCACTTATCCGGTGTGATCCCGGGCACCATGCTTACCGGCTCTTCGCTGATCCTGGACCTCTATCGCCGTCTGCGCCGGTAGGCTTAACCCCGGCAGGACAGCGCCGCGAGACCCGTCCTAGCCGGCACACACAGCCGTCCCGCATAGCGCGAGGCGCAACTGCGGATGAATGTCGGAGTATGGCCCAACTAGCCGCACACGGCGACGCACTCGACGCGCTACACGGCGAGATCGCGTCTTGCCGGCGCTGCGTGGAAGCCGGCTACCCGATTCAGGGTCGGCCGATCCTCAGTAGCAATGCTCCGCGTGGCGACCGGCCGGGCCGGGTCATGCTCATCGGCCAAGCGCCGGGACGCCGGGAAGCCGCCGGCGGCCAGCCGTTCATGGGGCCAGCCGGGCGGCGGCTGTTTGCGTGGCTGGAGCGCATTGGGATAGACGAGCGCTCTTTCCGGCAGCAGGTCTACATGACCGCCGTGACCAAGTGCTACCCTGGCCCCAGCGCCGGGAGCCATGGAGATCGTCTCCCGTCGGCCGCCGAGCGGGCGTTGTGTCGGCCCTTTCTCGAGCGGCAGGTGCGGCTCATCAACCCGAGCTTGGTCATTCTCGTCGGCCAGTTAGCCATCGAGACCTTCCTGGGCAAGGTGCGGCTGGCAGAAGCGGTTGGCCGGAGCTTTGAGCGAGACGGGAGACGGTGGTTGCCGCTGCCGCACCCATCGGGCGCAAGTACCTGGCTGAACCGGCCCCGCCACCAAGCGCTGCTCACACGTGCGCTCGCGTTGCTGCAGGACAGCGGCCTCGTCGAGGGCACAACGGCTGCTCCCGGAGCCACGGAGAGAGGGGACTGACATGAAGCTGCTGTTATACGGCGATATACCGGCATCATGGCCGGAGAAGCTGAAGCAGGTCGCACCGGAGACGGACATCGCGGTGACGAGCGACGCCGATGTTGCCGTGCGCGAGATCGCCGCTGCCGATGCGTTCTATGGTCACATCACCCCGGAGATGCTGCAAGCAGCGCGCCAGCTGCGCTGGATTCAGACTCCGCTGGCCGGCCTGGAGAGCTACTTCTTTCCAGCGTTGATCGCCCATCCGGTCGTCGTGACCAACATGCGGGGCATCTTCTACGACACGATTCCGGACCACGTGCTCTGCTTCATCCTCTGTTTTGCGCGGGACATGCCCCGCTATTGGGTAGCGCAGCAGCAACGCACCTGGCGCCACCGCGAGGGCACCAGCGTGTTCCAGCTCGCCGCCCGCACCCTCGGCATCGTGGGGCTGGGCGGCATTGGCTACGGCGTGGCCAAACGCGCCGCCGGATTCGGGCTGCGTATTATCGCCGTAGACGCGCGGCGCGAGGAGTGCCCGCCGGAGGTCGCGGCCCTCTGGAAACCCGACCGGCTGGCGGACCTTCTGGGGCAGGCCGACATCGTGGCCGTCTGCGTGCCGGAAACCCCGGCGACACGCGGTCTTTTCGACGCCGAGCGCTTTGCCCAAATGCGGGCCGGCGCCTACTTCATCAACATCGGGCGCGGCAAGGTGGTGCAGCTCGATGCACTCGTGGCGGCGCTGCGCTCCGGGCACCTCGCCGGCGCCGCCCTCGACGTATACGAGCAGGAGCCGCTGCCCGCAGACCACCCACTCTGGGGCTTCGACAACGTGCTGCTGACACCGCATGTCGCGGGCGTTGACGACAATGACGAGGATCGCCGCATTGGCGTGCTCGCCGACAACCTGCGGCGCTTCGTCGCCGGGACACCGCTACGCAACGTCGTGGACAAAGCGGCCGGTTTCTAGGCTCTGCTGACACTTCCCGGTCATTCCCGCTTTCGCGGGAATCCAGGCCCCCGCCCGGAGCCTCTAGCCGGCATGCGCCCTGGATTCTGCGTCGCTGCACTCCTCAGCAGGACCTAGCCAGACATGCCCCGGTAGCCGATCCTCGTTCCGCTGTTCATACCGTTCGTTATCTTCTACGCGCGCTTTATCCAGTAGGCCCTGCAACGTACCAGGAGGCCACCGCTTCGCAGCGTTGATCCGATCAACCGTCTCTGCCCATGCCCGGAGCCTCGCCAGCTCTGCCTCTGTGTATGGCTGGGCAGCTTTCGCCTTGACGTCAGCTACCCAAGCAAGCTCGGTCTTTATAGCCACGGCGTTCTCCTTGCCCAGCCCGTCAGTCTTATCGTAGACCTCAACCAACCGACAGCTAGTCTCCGGTATTCTATCGCAAGCGCTGTGGAGGCGTAGGAGGTTCTGGATGCCGCAGTACCCCGACCCTGGCCGGCCCCTGTATTGCGCGCGCTGCGCCGCCCCTTTGGGCGAGCAGGAGCGTGGTGGCGTCGTCCGACCAGTCTGTGCGGTCTGCGGCTGGGTGTATTACGCCAAGAACGCCGTCGGCGCCGCGGTGCTGCTCACGGCCGGGAACAGCGTCCTGCTCGTGCAGCGGAAAGACGAGCCATATCAAGGCTATTGGATGCTCCCGGCCGGCTTCGTCGAGTACGGCGAACGACCTGAAGTGACCGCCGTCCGCGAAGCGCTGGAAGAGCTTGGCCTCACCGTGACACTCACCGGCCTAGTCGGCGCCTACTTTGGCGACGACGATCCGCGTAATGTCGGCATCCTCTTGGTCTATCGGGCAACGATTGCCGGCGGGGAGCTGCAACCCGGCGACGATGCCGTGGCGGCGGCCTTCTTCCGGCGCGGTGCGCTACCGAAACACATCGCCTTTCAGGGGCACCGCGCGGCGCTGCGTGACTGGGAGGCGGGGACGCTCCTGCCGGCCAAGTCGTGAGCCAGCGTGAGGCGCGTACCCCCTATCTGTTCCGCTGCATGGCCCGCGCACGCTCTAGGTCCGCCGGTGTGTTGATATTGAAGAAAGAACGCAGCTCGGGGTCGAAGCCGCGCACGGTAGCCTCGTCGAGATAGCACACGCGCACGGCGTCAAAGAACCCGGCGATCTTGAGCCGGCGTGCTTCAATCCGCTCGCGCATGGCCGGGAGACACGCCGGTCCATAGAGGGCGTGGAGCGGCTCCGGTCGTCCCGCGATGACCGGCACCAGCGCGTCCCACTCTCGCGGTAGGGAGAGCATATGGCGGACGAGTGCCAGGTTCAGGAAGGGCATGTCCGCGGCGATGGCGAAGGCCCAGCTGCCCGCAGCAGTCAGCCCGGAGTAGATGCCGCCTAAGCTCCCGGAGTCCGGGTAGACATCCGGCACGGTGCGGTAGGGCAAGGGCTGGTGCTCGGCGCGGTAGCCAACGAGCACGACCTCGGCACATACCGCCGCCAACCGGCCGGCGGTGACGGCGAGGAGCGTGGGGGTGCCTGGCGCCGCCGGCTGCCCCGCAGCGGGTGGCGGCCACGGCAGCGTCGTCTTGTCCCGCCCCAGGCGGCGGCTCTTCCCCCCGGCGAGGATCAGTCCCGTCACCGGCTCCGCTGGCATTGCTGACCTCCCCAGTGGGCTAGGCCCTGCGCGCGACGACCAACAGCCGCGGGCTGTCGTCTTCCGCCGGTCCCAGGTCGTAATCGCCGTAGATCGCCTCGATGTGCAGGCCGGCACGCCGCCAAAGCAGCTCGATCTCTGCGTGGTGTAGATAGCGCAGTTGGTACGGCGCAACGTGTCGCTTGATCGTACCATCGGCGGCGGTCTCATCGTAGTAGCTGTCCACGGTCACGAGCTGCGCCGCGCGGTCGGTCCGCACTGCGTGAAAGTGCAGCACATAGGCCGACCGCTCCGGAATATAGTGCAGGCAATGGAGGAGGAGCGCGCCCTCGCTGCTGTCGTCGAGCGTAGACGCCGGATTGAATAGGTCCACGATCACTCGACCGTCGGGACGTAAATGCCGCGCGATGACCCGTAGCGCCTGCTCCTGAGCGCGCTGCGTCGTCAGATGCATGAAGGAGTTGAACGCCACCACGATGAGACCGAACCGTGTGCGTAGCCGGAAAGCGCGCATATCGCCGCGCAGCAGCCATACCACGCTCGACGATGACTCCTCTGCCAGACGGCGCTGCGCCCGCTGCAGCATCGCCTTCGAGTAGTCTAGGCCCACGACGGGCTGCCCGGCCGCCGCAAGCGCTGGCAGCACGCGACCGGTGCCGCAGGCCAGCTCCAGGATTGGGCCACCCGGCGACGCCCGCGCGAACTCCGCCAGCACCGGCAGGTCGTCGGTGATGTCGTGGTGCTCGAGGTCGTAGTAGACCGCGAGGCGGTCGAAATCGGCTGAGAGGTCAGACTGCACCACCATAGTCCCATCGGAGTGTGCAAGCTGGCGCTCAGGCCGGCCGCTTGCCTCCGCTCATCGGCACTTTGCCACAGAGAGCACAGAGCGTATTGGTCATCAGGGGTCTCATACTCAGTGTGCTCCGCGGTTCAGCTTCAAGATCGGTTTCGCATGAACAGCACCAGCTCGAACGTCGCAAAAGCACCGAAGGTCAACAGCGCCGTCAGGAAGCTCAGGGCATGGAGCAGCAGCAGGACGGCGTTGGCCACAACAAAGCCGGCGGTGAGGACGCCCTGGCGGAGGGAGCGGCGTAGCGTGTCCTCGCGTGACCGCGGTGAGGTGGCAAAGCGCAACGAGAGGCCATAGATGATCGGGGCACAGGTAAGCGCGAGCGCCAGAAAGAGCAATCCGAAAAAAGCGACGATGACGAGCGTCGAGGTCGGCTGCACGGCGTACATCAGGATGCCGATGGCCCCCCAGGCGACGAGCGCCGCGACCAGCTGGACCCGTGGCCCGAAGCTGTCCGCAATGCGGCGGGGGCGGCGCAGGCCCGCACCGGGCACAGCGGCGCTGCCTCGCTGCCGTTCGGTACGACCGCCCGGTCCAGCGGCAGCACCTTGATTGCCACCGGATTGTGCCGGCGGGCGACGGCGACGTTGCTGCCGGCGAGTGGGACTAGCCATTGGCTGCTGCGCGGTCCGGCGCCGCTACTCCTCTGTGCGCTGCAGCAGGACACGTTCATCGCCGACCCGGCGCGTGATCCGCCGGTGGTCCAGCTGCTCCAGCAAGGCGAGGACGTAGCGGCGGCTCGTGCCGAAGAGGTCGCGTGCCGCAGCGACCGTGATGCTGTTGTGCTCTCGCAGGTGGGCAATCACCATTGCGGTCATGTCGTCAAAGGCTGCCGGCGTAAAACAAACGTCTTGGCTCACGCGAACAACGCGCTTCTGCGCTACCAAGGCGTCGAGGAGCTCATCGGAAAGGCCCGTCAACGTACCGCGCAGCTCGGTCAGGCTTGGTGGCGAGCGCGGTGTTACTGCCAAGCGCCGGAGTAGCTCGGTGGCCGTCGCTTCATCGGCCGGGGACAATTGCACCATATGGTGAGCGGCCCATACCAGCGCACCCTCTTCCACCAGCTCGCCAGCCGCCAGCAGGCGGTCCAAGCTGGCCGCAAACTGGCGGGGCCGCAGCCGCCGGCGGCTACGCAGCTCCTCGCGGGGCATCCCGCGCCGCAACGGATACTGCCGATGATAGCCCTGCACGGTGCGTAACAGCTGCTCGCGCACTAGCTCCCAGCCGTCCGTCGTCATCAGCAGCGGCCCCAGAGACGTGACCTGCCCCGCTTGCAGGAGACGGACCTGCGCCTCCTGCGCGACACTCGTTGCCAGGCCGCTCGCACGGGCAAGGGCGGGTGGCGTGAGCGGCTCTCTGAGCGCCAGCGTCTGCAAGACAATCTCGTCCGGCTCGCCGATAGCCAAGATTTCCAACGCCGTCAGCACCTCTGGGCGCCCGCGCCGATGCCGCTGCGTGGGCCGCACGTCTACAATCTCGCCCCCTCCCCAGGTGACGGCGGGAGAAAGCTGACGGATGATGAACAGATCGCCTTTCAGCGCCGCCACCGGCGCCTGGAGGGTTATCTGTACCCAGCCCTGGGCGCCCGGCTCCAGCACCGGGACATCGAGCAGGCGGACCTTGCCGACGACCTCGGCGGTGCCAATGTGCAGCGCGACGGCGGTGCCGCCCTTGAGGGGGCGCGGCGCATCGGCCACCAGCTGCAAGCGAGCGTCGAAACGCTGGGTCGGGCGGAGCCAGCCGGGAGACGCTACGACGGCGCCGCGCTCCAGGTCGTCAACCGCCAACCCGGCGAGATTGATCGCCACGCGCCGGCCCGGATCGGCAACGGCAACCTTGGACTGATGGGATTGCAGGCCGCGTGCGCGTGTCCGCAGGCCGCCGGGCTGAATCTCCAGCTCCTGCCCGAGGTCAATGGCGCCATCCAGCAGCGTACCGGTCACGACGGTGCCAAAGCCGCCCAGCGTAAAGACCCGGTCCACGGGCAGGCGCGCGTGCCCCAAGTCGCGCTTCGGCGGTGTATCAGCGAGCAACTGCTCCAGCTGTGCCACCAGAACGGCCAGCCCCTGGCCCTGTGTCGCCGAGACTTCCACCACCGGCGCAGCGCCGACGACCGTACCGGCTAAGGCCTCGGCAATATCCTCGCGGACCAGCTCGCGCCACTCGTCGTCCACGAGGTCGCATTTGGTCAGGGCTACGACGGCCCGGCTGATGCCGAGCAGGTCGAGGATGGCCACGTGCTCGCGGGTCTGCGGCATCACCCCCTCGTCGGCAGCGATGACGACTAGGGCGGCGTCAATCCCCCCGACGCCAGCGAGCATGTTATGGACAAAGCGCTCGTGCCCAGGTACATCAACGATGCTGACTTCGCGGCCGCTCGGCAACTGTAGCCAGGCAAAGCCGAGATCAATCGTCATGCCGCGCTCTTTTTCCTCGCGCAGCCGGTCGGGGTCAATGCCCGTGAGCGCGTTGATCAGCGTTGACTTGCCGTGATCAACGTGCCCGGCGGTGCCGATGGTATACGCAGCGACTGACGGTAGAGTCATGGTAGCTAGGGACGGAGCGGATACGGCGAGGGTGCGCCCTTGCCGCTGGGGGGCACGTCTCATACCCTGAAGGGGATTATAGGGCAACCACTATCAGCTTTCAGCCGTCAGCCGTCAGCCGGGGGCCGTCATTCCCGCGAAAGCGGGAATCCAGGCGCCCCTTCCCTCCAGGGAAGGGGCCGGGGGTTAGGTCCGCCCCACTCCGTAAAGAAGGAGCGCATCATGCCGCTAGAAGATGAGTTTGGAGATGTGATCGGGAAGGCCCGCCGGGGACATGGCCTCAGCCTGTCAGACGTAGCCGCGGCCGTGGGCCTGACTGAGGACGGGCTGACCGCCATGGAGCGTTACGAACGGATACCGACCCGCGACGAAGTGGAGCAATTCGCGCGGCTCTTCTCGCTTCCCGCCGACCGGCTGTGGGACATCGCTACCGAGGCGTGGGATGCACCCACCGTACCACTCAGCACCGCAACGCTCCGTATCGTGTGCATAACGCTGCCGTATCCCGTGCATTGCTTCCTCGTGACGGCAGCGGATGGCTCGTGCCTCGTCATAGACACGGGCACCGAGCCAGGCCCTCTGCTCGCCGAGATACGCGCGACGGGCTGGCGCGTGGCGGCAATCCTCATCACGCACGGACACGGCGATCATACCGGCGGCCTGACCGAGGTCCAGCGTGTTACCGGGGCGCCGGTCTACATTGGCGCAGCAGACGCGAGCGCAGCAGCGCACGTCCCGTCCGACGCCGTGTACCGCATCGAGGCCGACCGGCAGCTCTCGTGGGGATCATTGGCGGCGCAGGCCATCCTCACGCCCGGCCACACGCCGGGCAGCGTCACCTACCTGGTAGACGGCACGGCTTTCGTCGGCGATACCATGTTTGCCGGCTCCGCCGGGGGCACGCGCTCTCCGGCGGCCTATCAGGATATCCTCCGATCCGTCCGGGAGCGGCTGCTGCGGCTGCCACCGGAGACGCCGGTGTTCCCGGCTCACGGCCCGGCCACGACGATAGCCAACGAGCAGGCACGCAATCCCTTCGCCTAGACCCATGAGGGCCGGCTCATAGAACGGTAGCCGCGCTCAACCGTTAGAGAAGCACAGGCGGTGCCCGCGGCGGCATGTACGTAGAGCGGTGATGCGCTTGATCTACACGATCCACTGAGAGTACGGTAGTGTAGATTGAGCGGTCAGTAGAGTCCGATGATGGATAGCGGAATTGTTCGCCGCGCCGCGCTGCGTGCTGCGCTGGCCGCCGGCGCCGGCATGACGGCGCTCGGCGCGTGTACGCTGGCGGCGGCCCCGGCGGCCGCCTACGCCGAACGATCCCCGGTGCCCTATCTGCCGGCAGCGGATGCCCCGGTGGAGTACCGCACTCCCGGCGGGCGCTACTTTGGCCAGACGGGGTTTGCGGTGGTGGATGAGGCTGGCGGCCCTCAGTTCTGGGCCGGCATGCGTCATCTCGGTGGCGTACCCGTCCTCGGCTACCCGATTTCTCGGCCGTTCCAGGCTCAAGATGGCCTCCGGTACCAAGCCTTTCAGCGCGGGGTGCTGCAATGGCGACCTAATACCGGATCGGGGTCCGGCACCGGCAGTGGCGAGACCTGGCTGGCCAATGTCATGGACTGGCTGCACAATGCTGGTCACGACGACTGGCTGCTCTCGCTCGGAGTGCCGCGGCAGGCAGACGACGACGGCTCGCTGCAAGACTTCGCGCAGATACAAGCCACCCGGTTAAGGTGGCTAACCAACGCGCCGATCAAGCGCTATTTCGCGCAGGCCGGGGGTGATGTCGCCAGTATGGCCCGCGGAGTAGCCGTCTTCGGACTGCCGACCTCGCTACCGGAGCCACATGGCCCCTTTATCGCCCAACGCTTCCAACGCGGGGTACTCCAGTATTGGACCGAGGCGATCCCAGGTCTGCCGGTAAGAGGTACGGTGGTTGGCGCGCTTGCCGGTGACCTGGCGCGCCAAGCCGGCCTCTTTCCGGCGTCGGCGACCGCTGCGCCGACACCCCCGATACCAGCCATTATCGGCCACGTCGCGCTCTCTCGATCATCAATCGCGCAGGGCCAGACGGTCGTCGTGCGCCTGTGGGCGCCGCTGGCTCGCCGGGTCACGGGCACCATCGGCAACAACCCGCTCCTGCTAACACAGCGCGGCAACTGGTGGGTCAGCATTGGTGGCGTGGAGCGGCTGGCGGTAGTCGGTTCCCTACCGCTCCATTTGGCGGCCGAAGATCAGAACGGGGTGCAACACGCTGGCCCGGAGCTGGTCGAGCACGTCGAGGTGTATTCGGGCGACTACCCGGTGGAGCGACTCTGGATGGGCCAGGCCCAGCTTGCTCTACTGACGCCACAGACGATAGCGCACGAGACCGCGCTCTTAGCGGATGTCACAACCCGGTTGACACCGCAACGGCTCTGGTCAGGTGCCTTTCAGCGCCCTCTGAGCGCCCCCGTCACCTCACCTTTCGGTGCCCGGCGCTCAATCAACGGCGGCCCAGCGAGGACCGCCCATAGCGGCGTGGACTACGGCGCAGCCACCGGAACCCCGGTGCGGGCCGGCGCGACGGGGCGGGTAGCGTTGGCGGAGGCGCTGACTATCCGCGGAAACGCGATCTATCTTGACCACGGCCTGGGGGTCTATTCCGGCTACCTCCACCTCGCGCAGCTCCAGGCTCGCGTGGGCGAGCCGGTAGAGCGCGGCCAAGTCATCGGGCTGGTGGGCGCGACCGGCTTCGCCAACGGCCCGCATCTGCATTGGGAAGTGCGGGTGGGTGGTGTGAACATCGCCCCGGCCGAGTGGATTGTGCCGGGCGCAATCCACGACCTCTGAGGCCGCACGCCACTTCTGACCGTTAGGTCCACGCGGTCCTCTGCCGGTTACGGTGGTGCCGCTCCCGCGCGGCGCACTCGCTCGGCTCCGGTGGATCGGAACGACAGGCAATGTGTGGAATTCTCGGCTACGTTGGCGAGCGGCAAGACAACCTCGCGGCGTTCTTTGTCGAAGGGCTGGAACGCCTGGAGTACCGCGGCTATGACTCGGCGGGGTTTGCGGTCCTGGACCAAGATCGTCACTGCGGCGAAAGCCGCAACTACCTCCGGCTGTTCAAGGAGGTAGGGCCGGTCGGTCAGCTCGCCGCCAAGGTCGGGAGCAGTCGGATTCCCGGCAGCCTCGGGGTCGGTCACACGCGCTGGGCCACCCACGGCGGCGTGACCGTGGCCAACGCACACCCGCACCTCGATTGCACCGGGTCCATCGTCGTCGTCCACAACGGGATCGTCGAAAACTACCAGCCGCTCAAGCGCCGGCTCTTGGCCCAAGGGCATCGCTTCACCTCCGACACGGACACCGAAGTAGTCGCGCATCTCGTCGAGGAGGAGCTGGCGCGCGGCAATGGCCGGATCAAGCCGCCCAATCCGCTGGGCGCTGAAGTGGTGCGGAACGGGCCGGTCAAAGAGCCGGTCCTGGACTCGGTCCGGGGCTACTCGCCGAGGGACTTCGCCGCTGCTGTGTTTCGGGCCTTCCGGCAGCTGCACGGTCTGAACGCCATCGTCGTCGGGTCAACGGAAGCGGCGAGCCTGGTGCTGTTCCGGCTCGGCTCGCCGCTCGCAGTCGGGCTGCAGAGCACCGCGGCGCTCGTGTCGTCCGACCTGCCGGCCTTGAGTGCCTACACGGATCGCGTGCTCCTCCTCGATGACGGCGAGGGCGCCCTGCTCACGCTCGATCAGCCGCCGGTCCGCCTCGACGCGCAAGGTGACACGCTCAAGCTGCACGACCTGAGCGCCCGGCGGAATGAGCAGCTTGAGCGGTCGGGGCAGGCCAGTACGCACTGGGCACACTCGCCACTTGCCGTGCCGCCAGCCGCCGCGGACAAGGGTGCCTATACGCACTTCATGCTGAAGGAGATTCACGAACAGGCGGAAGTCCTGGCGCGGATTGCCGCCTACCCTGCGGCCCCCATCGGCGTCGCAGCCGAGATGATCGAGCGCGCCTTTGGCACCTATTTCACTGCTTGCGGCACCGCCTCCTACGCCGCGCTCGAAGCGACGTATCTCTTCTCGCACCTGGCCCGCAAGCACGTGAACTTCGCCGTCGGCTCCGAGTTCTACTTTCTGGAGGACTTTCTGGTCCCGGAATCGCTGCTGGTCGCCGCCTCGCAGTCCGGCGAGACGATGGACACGATTGAGGCCGTGCGCGCGGCCAAGCGCCACGACAGCCAGGTGATGGCCTTGGTCAACGTGCCGGGATCCTCGCTCACGCGGCTTGCCGATTACTCGCTGGACCTCTATGCCGGGCCGGAAAAGGCCGTCGTGAGCACCAAGGCATACACCGCCAAGCTGGGCGTCTTCCTGCTCCTGGCGTATACGGTGGCCGGCAACCAGGCGCAGGGCCGAGCCACCTTGCAGCGGACCAGCGCGGCCCTTTCAGCCTTGTTCTCCAATGGGATGGACGAGCAGATCCGCAGACTGGCCGGAGAGCTAGCCGCTCATGAGCACCTCTTTGTGATCGGGCGTGACGTGAACTATCCAACTGCACTCGAAGCCGCGCTGAAGATCAAGGAAACATCGTATATCCATGCGGAGGGCTTTGCCGGTGGCGAACTCAAACACGGGGTCATCGCGCTGATTGAGGACGGCACCCCCTGTATTGTGTTTGCTGCGAATGACCGCAGCCGCGCGTCGGTGCTCTCCAACGCCATCGAGCTGCGTAGCCGGGGTGCTACGATCATTGGCATTGGTCCAGAGCGCGAGGACATGTTCGACGAGTACGTGCATGTTCCCGACGTAGGCTATGCCTCACCGATCGTGAATGTCGTCCCGGCGCAGCTGCTGGCCTATTACTTGGCGGTCGAGCGCGGACTGGACCCGGATAGGCCACGCAACCTTGCCAAGTCCGTGACTGTGAGGTAGGGGCGCAGCCTGCCGCGCCCGTACAGCACGACCGGAAAGCGCAGTATGGAGGTGACAATGAGTAGCGAGATTACCTTCTATCACAAGCGGGGCTGAACGAGCTGCACGAAGGCGAAAGCGGTGCTTTCGCAAGCCGGTGTCCCGTACACGAGCCGCGAGCTATTCCGCGAGCCGCTGACTGAAGCGGAGGTGCGGGCGATCCTCGGTACGCGGTCGCCGCGCGAGGTTGTCTCGCTCCGCAGCCGCAAGGCACGCGAGCTGAACTTCCGCGAGCGGCTCCCCGACGACGAAACCTTGATCCAACTGCTGGCCGAGGAGCCGGGCTTGTGGCGGCGCCCGATCATCACCGTCGGCGACGAGGTGAGCGTCGGCTACAATGCCAAGCGCATCCAACGCCTCATCGGGCAGACCGGGTAGGTCTTCGTGTGGAGAGGTGTACCTACCGGAGTGAGAGGCGGACACTTCTACGGAGCAGTTACCACAATCTCCGCAAGCTCGTAGAAATCGCCGCTGCCCGCCGGCACTCCATCGCCACCTACCGTTATGGGCAGACGCTCCAGCGTCTCGAACCGATACAGACCCACGATTACGCGATAGCTGCCCGGCCGGGCGCCGGGGTCTATCGGCACCGCATAGGAGTCGGTGAAGAGGTCACCGCGCCGCCATGTCGAGGTCGGGTGTTTGCCGGCGACGGGAAGCTGATCCCGTTGGCCAATCTTCTGCGCCGGATCATCGGCTACGATGTGTGTGAAGACGGTGTAGCTGTGCGCTGGCGTTGCCAGCGCCTCCCAGAATAGCGTGAACCGCACCGCCTCTCCGGCCCGGTAGGTCGTCGCCGGCAGCGCGTAGCCGGCCAGGGCGATGCGCTCGCCAAAGCGCGGCGCCGGATCGAGCCAGCGATCATCGCCCGGCGGTTGCCAAGGTAGCTCATAGAGGACAAGCCGGTGACTCGCGTTTCCCGGCTTCACGACACGCTGTACCGCACGAGCGCCGGGGTTGGCCCGGCGGAACTCCCGGTCGCCGGCGCCGCTGTGGTCGTCGTCGAGCAGATAGAACAGCCTAGCGCCGGTGCTGGCGGCCTGATACGCACGCCCCACACGCTGCGCGAGGTGCCCGGTGACAGACACCCCCGGCGGCAGCGTGGCCAGCTCCAGACTTGGCACGTCGCCCAGCAGGACACGCACACCATCGCGCGGCATACCGGCAGTATCCTCAGTGAAGACAACGACCGGCCGACGCTCGGCCGACGCCCGCAACCGCTCCACGATCTCACGGAGGCCATAACCGGACTGCCGCCCCTCGACATACCGGGCGAGGTCGGAGCCGGACTGAGGATCAACATGCCAGGCCACGCTCGTCGGATCGGTGAGCAGCGACCAGTCCCAGACGACCGCTGGCGCGACACACACGCCCAGGACGATCCCGGCCGTCACTCGGCCGGCCAAGGCGGGGACTCGCTCCGGGAGGCGTTGGGACGCGGCGGTGAGCCGGGCAAGGCCCCAGCCTACAAGTGGGAAGGCCGGGACCAAGACGAACACGAGATCGGCAGCAGTCGGGGCCGGCTCGCTACTGAGCACGCCAACGGCGGCGCCGGCGGACCAGAGCAGGCATATTCCTAGCCCGCGCCACGTGGAGACGGCATTGCTCCGGGCGACGCGGCCCCCCTCACCTGACTGCTTGGTGTACGCGGCCCACCACCACCTCATCTCAGTGAACTCTGTGGCTAAAACGCGCCCCAGGCCCGCAGCCCCGGCGACAACGAGCACCCCGCCCAGCAGCACGATGAACGGCCAGGTCAGGTAGGTCCGCGCAGCCACGGCTAGAGACCAGGCGTTGGTGGTCGAGTCGGTAGCGACTTCCGCTGCCGCCGGCGGCGCCGGGAGGGGGGCGGCGACTGCGCCAGCAGACGGATCGGTGAAGACGACGGAAAACAGCAGGCCCGCCAACAAGAAGGCGTTGGCCAACGCCCACCAGCGCCGCAGCGACGCTGGTCGCCAGAGAGCTACAACGCCAGGAACTACAAAGAGCAGCGCCAGCGCCTGCAACGAGGTGAGCAACGCCATTCCCAGAGCGATGCCGAGCACCACCGTCCGCCGCGCGTCAGGCTGCCCGCACCAAGCCAAGATGCTCCACAGCGCCAGGAGCGACACGGCGGTTAGCAGGGCCGAGGGCTGTGCAAGCCGGTCGTGCAGGAGCGTCAGGGGCGCGCAGACGTACACCAGCGCCGCGGCGCATGCAGCCGCCCGGCCGAAGAGCCGCGTCGTCAGCACAAAGACGAGGGCCAGCGTGGCTGCACCACTTCCCACGGAGAGCAGCCTGGCTGCCAGCACGCGATCCGGGTGACACGCTTGGTCCGCGCAATTTGATGCAAAGCTGATCGCGGGGGCCAGGAGCCAGCTGTGCAGGGGCTGGGCTGCCGCCCGCACCGCCGCGAACCAATCGCTCCGGTCGAGCGCCCGTTGCGCCTGGAGCGCCCAGGTAATCGGCGTGGCCTCGCTGCCCGCTAACGGGAAGAGGGTGAGGTCATACAGACGGGTCGCAATAAAGAGGACAGCGATGACCAGGGCAACGAGGATCACCCTTTTTCGCGCCACGGAGCGCACCGAGGAGGAGGCCCATGACCAAACACGGGCGGTGGACTGGGCACCCATCAGATCATCTGCCTCCCCTGGCCCCCCTGTGGTCTCCCCGCTGCGGCGGGGGGACGGGTGTTTACGGCGCCGCTGCGGCCGGGAGGGACGGCGTGTTCCCCTCCCCTGTGCGTCAGCACGGGGGAGGGCTAGGGAGGGGGCCGGGCGGCTGACCACAGCGCCCGGCCGGCCGGGATCAGCGCGACCAGCAGCCACCAGGCCACCAACGCACTCACGAACTCGACCCACTCCGAACGGTCATCCGGTCCCGCGAACCAGAGGTCCAGCTTGACGGCATACTCGGGATGGGGGGGTACACGGTCGGGGAAGGCGTCGGCCCAGGGATAAGCGTGCAGGAAGGGGTTGGCCAAAGGATCGCGGTCATCATCACTGAGCGCGTCGTACAGCGCGGCGCGGAGCAACCACCAGTGCCCGGCCAGCGGCGAGAACACCGGCTCGGTGCGGGCATCGGCAACGTCCGCACCTTGCCCAAGCTGATGACCGACGACGCTGTAGTAGTTGCCAAAGTCTACGAGGACGCCGAGGGCATTCACGCCGATGCCGGTCGCCACTCCCACTACTACGAAAAGCACCGCCAAGTAGGAGCGTAGCTTTCGATTGGCTACAGCGACCACAGAGCTTACCGAGTGTGCAGGTGCCCCTGGTGGATACGCTCTCTCCTCTTCGAACTCTGTGCTCTGTGTGTACTCTGTGGCTTGAAAAAGGCGGAGCACTTGGTCCCAGAGCGGCAGCCAGCCCCACATGAGGAACGGGACCACCGCCACCAGATAGCGCGGCCCCCAGGACCAGTCGCCATGCCAGGCCCACCAGCGGCCGAAAAAGGCCAGCTGAGACACGAAGAGCAATGCTGCGAGGATCGCTTGCGGTGGATGCGCGCGCGCAAACGCGCGCCAGCCCCACAGTCCTGCCACCACCGCCGGACAGAACCACAGCAGCCCCTTCCCGGAGCTGGCCAAGAGCAGCGCAGCCCCAGTCAGCAGCGGCGTGGTAAAACCGACGACCGGCTCGTCACCGTAGCCGAGATCCAACACGGAGCCGAAGCGGTAGTAGTTGAAGCCAGGACAAAGCCGCCGGCTACGATGAGCGGCCCCAGGCTCGGGGCCAGTGACCAGGGGAGACCGCTGGCCCATGAACGGCCACCGGACCGGAGGAGCAGAGCTACATAGAGCGCAAACGCCGGGCACAGGATGGCCGCCGTGGGCTTGGTCACGAACGCAAAACCTCCACAGGCGCCCGCCGCCAGCGCCCAGGCCCACGCGCGCCGCGGAGCGCAGTACCAGCGATGCAAGCACCATGCCGCCGCGAGCAGCGCGAGGGCCAGCAGCGGCTCGCTGAAGTCGGTGCGTGCATAGGGCCACAAGAGCGAGGCGCTCGCCAACGTCACCGCCCCGGCCGTCGCAACCGGCCGGGCATAGCCCAAGTCGCGGGCAAAGCGCCACCAGACGAGCACGATCCCCACAGAGACAAACGTGTTTGTCAGGCTGGCCCAGAACTGGGTCAGGCGGTCATCGGGCTGGTTGGTCAGCGTTGCCAGCGTGTGACCGAGCAGCACCAGCGGTAGCTCCACGAGGCTCTGGCCCAGCCCGTATTTGGCATAGTGGCGCCCATCGCGTCCGGCCGGCGCCTCGGGCGATGGCGGCACCGCCACTTGGCCGGCGACCACGAGCTGATGGGCCGTCCGGTACATGGCAATGCCATCGAGTGACGTGAGGCGGCCCGCTGCGGTCAGCAGGTAGAGCAAGATCAGGACGACGGCGAGGCGCCACTGACACGCTCGGTCTGCCCGGTCCGATGAAGCCGTAGGGGTGCAGCGGGCTGCGCCCTTACGTGGTGCAGACGAGCCGGTCAGGTGTGTGCCTTGCGCGGTGTCCGGCGACGGCGACGAATCATCACCCATGTCCACGACAACCCGACGTTGAGGAGTATCGTCACGCTACTGACGACGATGCCGGCTTTCCACGTCCAGGGGTCATACCAGATTCGCACTCGTGACGCAGTGGCGGGCAGCGTGACAGCCAGTGAAAGCCGGTCATCACCTACGCCCAGGGCTGCCGGGCGGTCGTCAATAGCCACGCGCCAGCCGGGGTAGGGTGTCTGGCGGAGAATAAGGGTAGCAGCACCGTGCTCCGATACGTCAACCTCTACGGTCTCAGGGGTAAAACGGATGACTCGCGCCGACCGTTCCGCCTCGCCATCTGCTTTCACGCCGATGCGCGGCGCCGGCGCCGGGTGTCGGTACAGCGCCACCGACTCGCCGGTGCCCGATATGCGCCCCCAGCCGCCGGGCGGTTGGACACCCCGCTCCATAATGACGTAACCAATGCCGTACTGCCCCAGTACAGCGAGGGCGTCGCCAATCCGCGCCGGAGCCGCGTCGGGGCTGCACGATCCGGATGGAGTTAAGATGGTGCAGCCGCGCCGCGCCAGGGCAGCGAGCGTGTGGTGCGTCGTCACGGGACCATCTGCGCTGGCCAGCGCCCGCTGCAAGGGAGTATAGGAGCGGAGTGGGAGCAAGCCGCCGTCGTAGCCGTCGGCGCTGCTCAAGCCAAAGACCAGATGCAAGTTGGGTCGTAGCTGCTCATGGTACCGGGTGTATACCGCTGCTTCCGCAGTGACGCCAACCCTAGTCAGCTCCAGC
This sequence comes from Chloroflexota bacterium, assembly GCA_965238265.1. Lineage (GTDB taxonomy): Bacteria > Chloroflexota > UBA11872 > UBA12225 > JAJDUF01 > JAJDUF01. Next base: position 2,665,990 of record OZ250185.1, read on the forward strand.
CGGTGCAGTTCTAGCACGCGATCCTCGTCGGCGACGGACAAGAGCCGCGGCGCGAGGCTGGATTCCCGCGAGAGCGGGAACGACGGGTCCATGGCTGCGCTAGCGGCTGCCGACCCGCCAGAGCTGCTCCGGTCAGTCACCAGCGACACAAGCCGCTGCGCTACCGCCGGGTTCCAAGCATAGGCTTCAGCCGGCCGGCTGTGCTGATACTCCATCGGCCGCCCCGCGAACAGCAGTTCCCCGGCCACCAGGCCAAGCAGCAGCAGACGGTGCCACCAGCGCGGCCCGGAGGAGGCGGCGTGCAGCACGAGGCCCACTGCGAGCAGTGCAACTAGGCCCCAAAGCACGACCACGCGGCCATGCGGCAGCCAGGGAATAGCAACGACGACCAGTGATCGCCAGGCATAGAGCGCCAGCCCGCCAACCACTGCCAGGAGTACCAGCGTAAACAGGGACGCCCGGTGGAGGCCGGCGGTCCGTGGCCCGTGGCCCGTGGCCCGGTCCTCGCTCCCCGACCACTGGCCCCTGGCCCCTGGCCCCTGGCGCAGTGCAGCGTCGGCGCCCAGCCCAGCAAGACCGGCCAGAGCGACGGTCGCGATGAAGAGCCAGCGGCCGGGGGCGCGGAAGGCGTCAAAGGCGGGTAGCCAGTCGTGGAGGAGCAGATACAGGGAGGTGTAGCGGCCCAGCGCGAGCGTGACGGCGAGCGCCACAATGCCGGCCAGCACGACGGCCCGGCCCAGGCGCAGGGGATGGGTCAGCCCAGCCAGCGCGACGACCAGGGCCGCTACGCCCACGTAGCCGATTACTTCCTGGCTAGGTAGCTCCCAGAAGGTGGGTAGCAGCGATTCGAGGATGTGCGTCCGATCTACGGAAAGCGCGGTAGCCTCATCGAGCGTCAGCCCACCTGCACGGTGGGAGAGTCCACTCAGCTCAATGGTGGGGATCAGTTGGGCCGCGGCCAGACCGGCGGCGTTGGTGACCACCACCGCCAGCACGATGAGCGGCGCAAGCCCCGTGCCGATCCTGGGCAGTTGATGCGCCAGCGTGCGCCACTGACGATGCTGGAAGCGCCGGTCTGCGGGACCACTCGCTCGCCACGCGCCACGCGCCACGCGCCACTCGTTGGGCCGCCGCAGCACGACCAGCGCGACGGCCCAAATTCCCACAGTGAGCAGCGAGTAGTACACCTCTTGCGTGTGGCCGGCTAGGAGCTGGAGCGCGAGCAGCCAGCCACCGAGGACGATCCACACCACCGAGCCGCCGACGGCGCGCTCCAGCGCCAGCAGCAGCCAGGGTAGCCACACCGCCGCCTGCACCTGATTGAGATGGCCGACGTGCGCGCCGAGAAACCCGCTGCCAGCAAAGACGCCGCCGGCCAGCAGGGCGGCACACCGCGAGCAGCCCCAGCCGAGCCGCACAAGCACGTACATGCCGAGCGCCCCCCACCAGAAGTGACCGAGGATGTTGGCGAGCAGGGCATCTGGAAAGCTCAACCAGGAGAAGAGCGCATTGGGCGGATAGAGCACGCCGTTCTGAATGTTGGCCAAGAAGGGGCTGCCAAAGAAGAGGTCGGGATTCCAAAGCGGGATGTCCCCGGCGGCGAGGCGCCGCGCAGCGTAGGTCTTCAGCGGATAGAAGTAGTTGACGAGATCGAACCCGGCGAGGACTCCGGGGCCAAAGAGCGTGTGTCGAAAGAGGAACGCGATGAAGCTGCCCAAGGAGAGCACGGCCAGCGCATCAGGCAGCAACCGAGTCGTCCGGGCTATACGTTTCATACGTCGCAGGGAGGCACCCTCACCGGAGCCGTGTGGCCGCTGGCCAATGAACGTGGCAGACACACCATCAACGGCCGGCCGGTGGTGCTGGTTATACCAGCTTGCCCGGACGGCGCCGTTGCGCTGACCCGCGCGGCTCAACAGCGAATGCGGATTAGCCAGGGCGCGACCGTGAGCGCCTGGCCGGGGCCGCTGACGGGCGCAACAAGCGCCGCCAGCCACGCCGCCGTCTCCGATTGCTCGCTCGGCACGATTCGCTGGAGTGCGATGTCGTGCAGCGCGCTCTTGTCATCGGCCGTCTCCGGCAGCAGTTCCGGGGCGCGGGCGCGGACATCTACCACTTCGGGGTCGAGGTCGTCCGGCAGGCGGGCCAAGGTACGCGCGTACTCGACGGCGGTCGTGAGATCGCCCAGGCAATCCGCCAAGCCCTGTGCGACGGCCTGCCGGCCCGTCCACACCCGGCCTTGCGCTACGTCATCGAACTGCGTGCCGTTGATTCGCCGGCCCGCACCGACGACCTCCTTGAAGCGACCATACGCTGTCCCTAACATGCGCCCGACTTGCTGGCGCTGACGCGCATTCCAGGGCTGAACCGTTTGGTAGAGACCCGCACTCTGACCGCGGCTCAACTCGACGGTCGCCGCGCCGAGCCAGTCATACACGCCGCCGAGCACGGCCCGCACCACCAGCACCCCGATAGAGCCGGTGATCGTCGTCGCCTGCGTGATAATGGTGTTGCACGGCGCGGCCACGTAGTAACCGCCCGAAGCGGCGGTTGCTCCGAGATACGCAACGACCGGTTTCAGCGCCCGCACGCGCTGCACCTCGTGGGCAATCGCGGCACAGGCACGCTCGGACCCGCCCGGCGAATCTATCGCCAGCACGATAGCAGCGACCCGCTTATCGGCTGCCGCCTGCCGCAGCGCCTGCACGACCGAGCGGCTGCCGGCGAGCGCCGGTGCCGGTATCGGCAGCGGGGGTGGGCGGCGGCCGGGGCCTTCGACAATCATCCCCGCGACGGTGAGAACGGCGATCACACGCTCCGGGCGCGGCCGAAAGGGCACGACGAGCCGGGCGGCGGCGTGCTCCCAAGTGACGACCGCGGCCGGCTCGTCGCCGCTGCCCAGATAATCGCCTAGCTCATCCTCAAAAAGGGTCGCATTGATGAGGCCCACCTCGACGGCATGCTGCAAGTCGAACGGCGCACTGTTCAGCAACCCGCGCACCCGCTCCGGCGTCATGCCCCGATCCGCACTGAGCTTACCGACCACGTGCGCGTAGAGATCGTCGAGCAGCCAGTCCAGGTTCCGGCGATGCTCCGGCGACATATCGCGGCGTGTCAACGAGTCACCGGCGGCCTTGTACGGCGAGACGGCGACCACCTCAAAGCGGAGGCCCGCGCGAGCCAACGTGTCGCGCAGAAAGGTGGCGGAGAGATGGAGACCCAAGGCGTTGAACTCGCCCGCCGGCACCGCCACCACGCGGTCACAGGCGGCGGCAGCGAAATAGCTGGCCAGACTGACCTCGGTGAGGTAGGCGATGGTCTCCAGGCCCCGCCGCTTGGCGCGCGCAAAGATGGCCCGCAGCGCCTCGGCGCCGGCCAGTCCGGGCGGCGGCTGGCGCAAGTGGAACACGACGCCCCGCACGCGCGGATCGGCGGCGAGCGCCTCGACCCGGCGGCGTAGCTCGGCCAAGCTCACCGGCCGCCGCGCCAAGAACGGCAGCCGATTGAGCGGAAACGGCCGCGGCCGCGCGTCGCGCTCCGCCAGCGGCCCCTCAATCGGCACCACCACGTAATCGAGCCGCGCCTTGCGTCGCTGCCGAGCGGCATTGCGCACGGCCAGCCCATAGCGCCGCGCCGCCGTCCCGACCGCCGTCGCGCCCTTGCGTACCGTCTCAGCGGCCTTGGCGTTCCTGTCGCTACCCGATTCCGCAGACGCAGCCGGCGTCGGCGTAGCGGCTTGCGCCATAGTGCCGCGCCCAGCAAGTCTCACTCTCTGCCTCCCATACCCCCTTACTTATACCAGGCGCCGGCCCCTTGCCGAATTTTCTAGTTTACCTTCACAATTACAACTGCCTAGATGATTCAAAGAATGGGAAGGCCCCTGGGTAAACGGAGGCACGCAACCGATGGCCTTGGATTACACGGAAATACGCCGTGAAAACGAGCGACTCTACGGCACGGAGATTGCTCGTATCGGGAAGCTGCTCTTTACGGACACCTACGCCGACCGCCACGCACTTCATCTTCGAGCTGCTACAGAATGCGGAGGACGCGATTGCGAGGAGAGGTGTCGGGTGGGATGGCAAGCGGGCAGTCTCGTTCCACTTGACAGGAAGAGAGCTTCGCGCCAGTCACTTCGGTGAACCATTTAACGAGGCCGATGTTCGAGGTATTTGCGGCATAGCCGATTCTTCAAAGACAGAGCACCTTACCGAAATCGGTCGTTTCGGCATCGGTTTCAAATCGCAGCTACGCCTTCACGGATCGACCGGAGGTCCATTCCGGCCCGGAAGATTTCGCCATCGAGAGCTTCGTCTGGCCGGTAGCGATGTCATCCATTGATCGGAACCGGGACGAGACCGTCGAGGCTACTCCCATTCAAATCCAATGGTAAGTCCGGGCATGACGATATAGCTGCCGGGCTTGAAAGACTTGGAGCATCAAGTCTCCTATTCCTGCGCCAGATCGAGACCGTATCACTGGAGCGTCGAGGGAGGGCAGGGGGACTATCTCCGAAAATCGAAGCCTATCGATGAAAACGTCTGCCGTGTGACAGTCAGCGGCCAAGTGCGCGACAAGGGCCAGGTCTATGAACAGTGGCTGATATTTTCGCGTCTGGTGGCCATTGATGACGGACGCCCTGCCGGCCACGTAGAAATCGCCTTCTTCCTAGACCGGGACGATCCGAAGCGCCGGAGGATTCAACGAGTCGGTGATTCACCGCTGGTGGTCTTTTTCCCCACCGAACGTGAGACACACCTCGGCTTCCGTATGCAGGGGCCTTACCGGACCATACCGAATCGATGGCGATGTGCCACAGCACGACCTCTGGAATAGGCGTCTCGATAGCGTGAAACTGCCTCACTGCTGCGAGAAGCCCTCCGTTGGCTTCGAGATAAGACCTGGCTGGACACAGCGGTACTACGTTGCTTGCCACTCGTAGACAGGGGAGGTATGTTCACGCCCCTGTTCAAGGAACCGAAGGATGCTCTGCTCACAGACTCCTTACTGCCGCGCTTTGACGGAGGCTATGTACCGGCTGCACGCGCCCTGTTAGGGAGCACGGAGGCGCTTCGCAAGCTCTTTTCCCCGGCCCAGCTTTCGGTAGGTCTACGGGGAGGAGCACGAGCTGGCTTGGTTGAGCAGTGACGTTACGCCAAGTCGTGCGTCGGACATTCGCGATTATCTCATGCAGGAATTGGGTGTAAAGGAGGTAGCACCACAGATAATCATACGAAAGCTCAGTCGGTACATTCTTGGAGCCGCAGTCAGACGACTGGATTCTCAAGCTCTATGAGTTTCTTAGCAACCAGCCGGCATTGGCTTCTTCTCTACGGGATCTGGCATCGTGTACACGGAATCGGGAAATGGGTCAAGCCGCACCAGGTCCGTATTCCAACGGGGATGAGGAAAAAGAGGCTGTCTCCGCGTTCGGTGCTCTGGGCATCAAGATGGTCCATCGCGAACTGAAATACCGCAGTTTCCTCAGAAGGTTGGCGTAGGGTGCTGCGGATCGAGCATATCTACGGGAGCGCTCCAGAAGATGGGAATGGTTGGCTGCACCGAGCGACAATCCTCTCCCAGCCGACACCCTGGAAGTGGAAAGGAATTCACCTAGGCAACACTGGAGAAGCCAAACAGCGAGCAACTGACGGCTGAAACAGTGTGCGTTAGCGCCAGGACTGGACGAGCGCCTCTGGCCATGCGGCCTCGTTTACCGGGCGATGAGCGTACCCGCAAGCTCTTCGCGCCCTGATGAGCCGCGATGCCGCCTCGTTCTTGGTTGAAAGAGGAATGAAAGTACCTTTGCTGCAAAGGCTCTGCCCGCAGTTTGGACCGTGTAGCGCCATTAGCGAGTTCGCCCGGAGGCACAGTGGCACGTAGAACTTTGATCCCGTAGACCTACTCCGTTGGTTCGACAGCCGCAACCGCAAGACGAGACTAGGTGAAGACCTACGTGAACGGCTTACACGACTGCCGATATTCCCATCCGAGGATGGACGATCTCAAGTCGGGGAATCTCGTTTACCGGGCTGAACTACCCGGAACTTTTTGCTCCGCTGATGGGCCACGACGACGCCCCATTCCTAGCTGAAAGGGTGATGGACATATCCTTGTTGGAAGATTTGCCCGCAGTTTACGCCCGGCACCCAGTTGATGAGTTAGAGTGTCTGGAAGCTGAGGACTTTCAGGCACAGTGGCACGAGGGGTGTTTTGATCCAGCAGCCCTGCTCCATTGGTTCGACAACGACAAGTCACAGCTAGACCAGAGCCTACGTCAACGACTTGCAAAGCTGCCGATATTCCCATCGGCAAAGCATCTGCATCCCTTGGAAGCCTTGCGGCTGTCGGGCGGCGGCTTTAATGATCCGATAGGTGTGGCCGACCTCCTAGACGATCTAGGAGCCTTAGAAGCTTCCTGCGAGTCTCTTGGCGCCAGCGAGCTTACCTTCTTGGATTATGCCCGGAACCACATCCCAAAGGCATTCGCTGCCGATAGTGCTGTCAGTCGAGAGGACAAGCGCAAGCTCCTGGATATTCTGGCAGATCGTGGCAGTATTAGAGATGATCAAGAGGTGAAGTCTCGACTCGCTGCAACACGGATCGTTGAGTGCGCTGGCGGCGTATTCAGACAGCCGGGGATGGTTTATCTCCCAAATGAGATGTAAAAACAGTTTTAGGAAATCATGTCGACTACGCGCTGCGGAATTCGGAGAGTAGGACCGAGCTTTACCGCTGGTTAGATGTCAAAGATAGGCCTCGTGCCGAGGATATACTACGGGTTATCGACGAACAGATCGCCCAATTGCCGAGCCAAGGAGCTGGAAAAGAAATAGTGAGAATGGCGGAGGCTGTGGGGAAGGCATGGACAAGGCTTGGTAACTACAACTTGAAGGGCCAGCTTACTACAAGGCGTATCGTTGAATGCACCGATGGCGAGTTCAGACGACCGACGGAGGTCTACTTTCCCAACAAAGAATTAAAGGCGATTTTGGGTGATCACGTCAGTTATGCGTTTCTCCCGGGAAAATCAGACGGTAGGTCTTCTCTTTACCAGCAATTAAAAGTCAAAAGCCGGCCGCATATCAATGATATACTGGGAGCCATCGATAAGCTGGCCATCCGAACTCCGGCTCAAAAGACCAGAATAGAAATGGTTAACATCCTAGAGACTGTAGGGAAGGATTGGGCAAAACTTTGTCCTAGTGAGAAGGAACGCTATAGCTCCCTGAAGAACAAAGCCTGGTTGCCGGCCGAGGGTGAATCGAGTAGATGGTATAGACCCGACGAGCTCTACACCGCAGACAATAAGAGCCTTTTCGAATCCCAGGCACAGTTCCTTGACCTACCCATCAGGGTTCAGCGAGAAATCCGCAAATTCCTTGAGTGCCTGGGAGTGAATCACAGTCCACAGCCATCCCATGTAGTTGAGCATCTACTCTGGTGTTCCGAGCGTAATCAAGCACCTCCGGGAGATATTTACGGATGGTTGAACAGCAATGCACAACCCGGCGACTTGGAGGGATTGCGGCGCACCGCATGTATCCACATTAGAGGCGGCGAGTACCGGTGTCCTGACCAGGTTTTCTGGGGACGACATCTCTTCGGCAGATTCCGTATCCAGTTGCCGCACTTCCAGCAGTATCAGAATCTGAACGCAGCACTTGGCATCAGGGAGGCACCAGATTACAGGGATGCGATCCGAGTCTTGAAGGATATCTCAGCAGAGATGGGAAACGACACGTTGCATTCAGAGGACAAAGATGGAGATGCCGTACTTCAATGCTGGGTTATGCTATCAGAAGAGCTTTCGAAAGCACGCCAAAGCGAAGAAATCAATGCCGGAATCATAAGAACTGGAATGATAAAGAGTGAACTGTGCAACATGAAGTGTGTGCCAAATAACCAAGATCGGTTGCGAGCGCCGTCAGAGATGTTCTTCGAAGATAGCGCTGTGCCCTTGGATAATTTCCCTGATTTATTCGAATTGTTCAGTAGTAACTTGATTAAGCGCCGAAACCATGTTGACCTGGCGATGGAAGCTGCCGGGGTCAGGCCAATATCGGCTGTGGTACTGGGGGTTGCAGACGAACCTGTAAATCCGCGGGAATGCGAGGAAATGAGGGAGCGAGTCACAGAGCGTACTAAGCTCATCAAGGCTGTGTGCGAAGGAGTAACCAGTAATGGAGGTATACCGTTCGAGGACATCCGCTTTCTTCAGGCTGACGAACTTAAGATGAAATGGCATACTAACTTTTTTTGTGACTACTCGACTCCACTTGAGCCGGTACCGGCGCATCTGGATCGTGACAAGCAGGCCATTTATTTCACTTCGCAGGGGAGCGACTATCCCTGGCTGGATATTGCAGTGGAACTGACCAAAGCAATCGCTCCCGGAGAGAAGATTAGCTCCACTGCTTCCACAATCACGATGGTTCTGCAAGCTGCTACCTACAAAGATGCTGTCTCGCTGTTGAAAAAGTTACACAAAAACATTCCTGAAGAACTGGGCGATCTAGCAAGCACTGGAGCCGTCGCAGAAGTATCTGAAGGGGCGCCTCCATCCGACGGACATCAGGAGACGCCGCTACCTCCGCAGGATGAGCCAACGTCCGGCCGTGTCGCTGATGAGATTCACCAGGACGGGAGGGTGGAACCGCCGGAAAGCGGTCCTATTCCCTGGGACGATGAAGGCGACACACCCACAGGACCGAGCGGCGGCGATAGTCGGCCCGGCGGCTCGACTGGGCACAGAGCACCTACGCCACTAGGCGGCAGCGGCCCTACTCGGCGCAGGCAAATATCCCATGAACGTGACGACACTTCTAGTAGGAGACAACCCAAACGCGGGTCGGGCGACGGGGGTGGTCCGCCGTTTATCTCCCATGTCGGTACGCATCCAGACGAGAAAGAGCCGTCCCCGGAGGGGGCGGAGCGTGCAGCCCGGAGATTAGAGATTGAGGAAAGCGCCATTGCGTTCATCTTGAAGTGCGAACCCGAATGGGAGCGCACCCACACACACAACCGGGGTTACGACCTGTACAAGGATGACCAAGATGGCAACGTGATACGCTGGTGTGAAGTCAAGGCGATGACCGGGACTTGGGATGATCGTCCGGTCACGGTAAGCAGCGCGCAGTTCAGGATGGCGCAGGAGTGCGGCGATTCATACTGGCTCTACGTGGTGGAAAATGCCGGTACTGACAGCCCCAACATTGTCAGAATCCAGGACCCGGCCGGCAAAGCCCGGACCTTCACTTTCGACCACGGCTGGCTCGCGGTCGCGGATGGTGATGATGGTGATGCGGCGCCATCTTTTTAACCGGGCGGCGGATTGCGCCGCGGGCGCGGGCGCGGTAGAATCTGCTGGTTGCTGCCGAGCGGGCGTGGTGTAGTGGTAACGCATCGGTCTCCAAAACCGAAAACGGGGGTTCGATTCCCTCCGCCCGTGCCCGATTCTCTTATCTCAAGGTAAGGCCGCCGTAGTGCCGGCCCTGGAGCGTGCATGGAGCTTCGCTGGCTCGGAGACTCCTGCGTGTACTTGTGTAGTACCCAGGCTACCGTGGTCTGTGACCCCTATCTGGGCCTAGCGGGAGCGTCCCCGCTCCGGGCGGACATCGCCACCGTGAGCGGCGGCCGCTGGCCGGCCGTACACGTGCGCCCGCTGGCATCCCACTGTCGGATAGTGCGTGGTCCAGGCGAGTTCGAGCTGCGCGGGGTGCTTATCACCGGACATGCGCTGCCGCAGGCCGACCGGCCCGTTCGCAATACCATGTACCTCATCGAAGCGGACGGCCTCGCCATCTGTCATCTGGGCAGCCTGTCTACGCGGCCGCCGGAACGGGTACTCCGGCCGGCCGCGGCCGTAGACGTGCTGGTGGTGCCGGTCGCCGGTGCCGGACCCCGATCCGGTAGTGGCGCTGACGCGCTGTGTACGACGGAGGCTGCCGAGCTGGTGAGCGAGCTAGAGCCGCGCCTGGTGGTGCCCGTGTTCTGCGCCCCCGTGGCGGAGCATGAAGCGCTCCTCGCGCGTCTTTGCCGGGAGTTGGGGATTGCCGCCGTGCAGCCACAGCCGGCGCTCACGCTCGGCAACACGCCGTTGCCCGCTGGTCCGGCTATCGCGGCGCTGACAGTGGCGGCGCCACGCGCAGCGCCATGAGCTAGGTAGGAGCGAGGCCCGACGGTAGAACGCTCGTTCTCACAATAGAGCCGCTGCTCCGGCGGTAGCGGCCGCTCGCGGGCGGCGAGAGGAGACGGGATGGCAACCAAGTACATCTTCGTGACGGGCGGGGTGGTGTCCTCCTTGGGCAAGGGCATCACGGTCGCCTCCATCGGGCGGCTGCTGAAGTCGCGGGGCGTGTCCGTTTCGATCCAGAAGCTGGACCCGTACATCAATGTTGATCCGGGCACAATGAGTCCCTATCAGCATGGTGAAGTGTTCGTCACTCAAGACGGTGCGGAGACGGACCTCGACCTCGGCCACTACGAGCGCTTTACGAATGAGGCGCTCGGCAAACCGAACAACGTGACCACGGGGCAGATTTATTGGGCCGTTATCGAGCGCGAGCGCCGCGGCGATTACCTCGGCGGCACCATCCAGGTCATTCCCCACATCACCGACGAGCTGAAGGCCCGCATTCGGTCGGTGGGTGAGCAGACCGGCGCGGACGTGGTCATCGTTGAGGTGGGTGGCACGGTGGGCGACATGGAAGGCTTGCCCTTCCTGGAAGCAATTCGCCAGATGCGGAATGATCTCGGCCGCCAGCACGTGCTCTATATCCACCTGACCCTCGTTCCGCACCTCTCCGCGACGAATGAGCTGAAGACCAAGCCGACGCAGCACTCCGTACACGAGCTACGCCGGATCGGCATTACCCCCGACATCATCGTCTGCCGGTCGGACCACGAGCTGCCGGACGACATCCGCGAGAAGATCGCGCTCTATAGCGGGGTGCCGGCCGCCGCCATCATCCCCTTACCCACGGTGAGCGAGATCTACGAAGTACCGCTCATCTTGGAGCGTGCCGGTCTCGGACGCATCCTGGTTGACGAGCTTGGCTTACCGTCGTCCGAGCCGATGCTCTCCGATTGGGGCAGGATCGTCGCGCGCCTGAAGCAAGCGCATCGGCCGGTGCGTATCGCCTTGGTGGGCAAGTACGTGCAATTGCACGATGCCTACCTTAGCGTGACGGAGGCGCTGCGCCATGCCTGCGCTGCCCATCGGCTCGACCTCGACCTCAAGTGGGTTGACTCGGAAGACCTCGAAAGCACGCGGCCAGCGCGGCTGTTGGGCGACATTCAGGGCATTGTGGTGCCTGGCGGCTTTGGACCGCGCGGCGTGCGCGGCAAGTGCCTGGCCGCCCAGTTCGCCCGCACCAACCGCATCCCGTACTTAGGTCTGTGTTTGGGCCTCCAGTGCGCGGTCATCGAGTTCGCCCGCAATGTGCTCGGCCTGGCAGAGGCGAATAGTACCGAGTTCGACGCCGACACGCCCGATCCTGTCATAGACTACCTGCCGGGGCAGGAGGCCGATGGGGCCAAGGGCGGGACCATGCGGCTGGGCAGCTACCCCTGCGCCCTCATGCCGGGCACCCGCGCTGCCGCTGCCTACGGGCAAGCACTGGTGCGCGAGCGCCACCGTCACCGCTTCGAGGTGAAGAACCGCTACCGTGAGCGGCTCGCAGCGCGCGGGCTGATCGGCAGCGGTCTATCGCCGGACGGTGAGCTGGTCGAGATTATCGAGCTACGCGATCATCCGTGGTTCGTCGCCACCCAGTTTCACCCGGAGTTTGCTTCCCGCCCCAACCATCCGCACCCCCTCTTCCGCGACTTTGTGCGGGCCTGCCGTGAGCAGCCGCTCGATGGCACGCAGCAAGAGCTGCCCCTGGCGCCGGAGTTGGCGCTGATGACCACCAAGTCCACACCATCTTGACCCTCCTCGGGCGGCGCAGACGAGACGTTCAAAAGCACACCTGCTCCGAGGGGTCGTGGGCGCAGAAGGTCCAGGAGGCGCCGCCAAATAGCTCATCGTGTCCTGGCGCCGGGCCGGGAGTTGTGTGGCCGAGGGCAGCGGCAGCAGCCGGCAGATTACCTTCGTAGACCACCACCGGCATGCCAATCTCGGCGAAGTCATAGACCTCCCAGGCGTGCATATTGCGGATGCAGCCGGCCGAGATCGGCCCGGTGCGGGCATCCGTGATACGGCCCCGATCATCCTTGAGCAGGGAGTGGAAGCCGTTGAAGCGAGCCGGATCAAATGCTACCCAGGCTTCCTATAGGTATCGAACCAAGCGTTGTAGATGAGCGGGCCGCGCTTGGTGTAGACCCGAGGCCCGGGTGTAGACCCGATAGATACCGGGGGCCGTGGAATAAAAATCGCTGTCGGTGCCGGGGATGCCGCGACCCCAGGCACTCTGCATCTCGGCCACAATCCACGTGCCAAACATCAGCTGGGTCATGCCGGAGAGCCGGTCGAACGCGATCCAGCGTTGCGTGCTGAGGGCGGCTGCCGGTGGTGAGGCCGCCACGTCGCCGGCGCGTGGTGACGCGGCCAGTCGGCACGATCCGATGGGCGTCAAGATGGAGCAGACCGATCCGTCGGGCAGGGCCGCAACGGCGACCGAGACGTTGGTCCGGAGAACCGCCGAAAGCGTCAGCAAGCACACGGCACAAGCCAGCCGGACCGCTAGTGTGCCGTGACTCCCTCCCCGCGCAGTTGCGCTCCGACTTTGCGACACGCCAACCTCCAGTGGCAGAGCACCCTGAATAGCTCCACCGCCGTCTCTTCAGCATACTGCTGGGCCGGACTGCCCGTCACTATGGGCGGCCGGCGGCTTTGGGGAGACGAGGAGAGCCGCCGCCCGGCACGGACTACAGGTGTTCGCGTAGGGCCATGACGGCCCGTTTCGTCATGCCGCTGACCGCCAGGAGGTCGGCGTCGCTGGCTTCCCGAATGTGTGGCACGGAACCGAACTGCCGCAGCAGGGCACGCTTCCGCTTGGGGCCAATGCCGGGTACGCGGTCGAGCGCCGAGACGATGGTCCGCCGCCGGCGCACGCTGCGATGATACGTGATGGCAAAGCGATGGGCTTCATCGCGGATTCGCTGGATCAGGTAGAGCGCCTGCGAGGTACGCGGCAGCAGTAGCGAGTCGGACTGCTCGGGCCGAAAGATTTCCTCCTGCTCCTTCGCCAGCCCGATGATCGGCAGAGCCGGTGCGCCGGCCGCGCGCATCGCGGCGAGGGCCGCGCTCAACTGGCCCTTGCCACCGTCCACGATGACCAGCTCCGGTAGCTCCCAGCCCTCGGCGGCCGCGGCCGCCCGGCCGGTCTCGGCCGCCGGGCCGTCTTCAGGCGTGCCGATAGCAAACTCGGGCGGCTCATTGTCGTGCGGTGTCGGCGACGCTGGCGGGCGCGGCGCCTCCAGCGTCACGGCGGCCCCCTTTGACTGCTCGTTCCCGGCGGAGCCCGGGGAGGTCGCCGCGCGGCGGAACCGACGCCCGATCACCTCGGCCATCATCGCGAAGTCGTCCGGTTGGCGGACCGTCTTGATTCGGAAGCGGCGGTAGGAATCGGGACGCGGCCGGCCTTGCTCGAAGACAACCATCGAGCCAACGGCCGCGGCCCCTTGGATGTTGGAGATGTCGTAGCACTCGATGCGCCGCGGCGGCTCCGGCAGGTCGAGCGCCGCCGCCAGCTCGCGTACCGCTCCCCACGTCCGTCGCTCATCCGCCAGCCACTTGACCTTCAGCTCTTCAAGCGCCGCCGCCGCATTCTCGGCAACGAGCGCGACCAGCTGGCGCTTACTGCCGCGCTGGGGCACCTCCAGCCGGACTCGCTTCCCGCGGCGATCACTGAGCCACGCTGCGACGGCATCCGGGTCAGCACACCAGAGTGGCAGCAAGATCACCGGCGGTACGGTCGTGGCTCGGAGGTAGTACTGCTGTAGGAAGTGCGTGAGTAGTGCGGCTTCGGCGGTGTCTTCGACACGCTGGAGAATGAAGTTCTCCCGACTGACGACCTTATCGCCGCGCACCTGGAACACCTGGACACAGGCATCCGGCGCATCCAGCGCGAAGGCGATAGCGTCGAGATCGCCGCGGCCCGGCGCCGTGATCCGCTGCCGCTCCAGCACGCGCTCGGCGGCGCTGAGGCGGTCGCGGATGGCTGCGGCCCGCTCGAAGGCCAGCGCTTGCGCCGCCTCGGCCATAGCCGCCCGGAGCTGGCGCATCACGTCGTCTTGCTTGCCGTCCAGAAAGAGCACCAGCTCATCGAGCGCCTGGCCGTACTCCTCGGGAGTGGTGGCGCCAATACAGGGGGCGAGGCAGCGCTTGATGTGATAGAGCAGACAGGGCCGATCCAGCCCCTTCTCCATGTCAATATCACAGGTGCGGAACTGGAAGACCCGCTGGAGATGCGCCATCGTGGCGCGTAGCCCTTTGGCGTCGGTGTACGGCCCGAAGTAGCGCGCTCCATCGTCCCGCACCTGGCGCACGGTATAGATCCGGGGGTACGGCTCGCCGAGCGTGATCTTGAGATACAGGTAGCTCTTGTCGTCGCGCAGCGCGATGTTGTATCGCGGCCGATGCTCCTTGATGAGGTTCGCTTCGAGCAGGAGTGCCTCTTTTTCCGAATCGGTGACGACGAACTCGAAGTCGGTCGTGCGAGCAACCAACTGACGCTGGCGCGGGTCCGGCCCGGTTTGGCGCCCGAAATACGAGGCCAGCCGGCTACGCAGCACGGCAGCCTTGCCGACATAGATGACCTGCCCGCCCTGGTCCTTGAACAGGTACACGCCGATGCGACGGGGGACGAACGGTACCCGTGCTGCCAAGGGATGCTCTTGCGGTTCCGCTGGGCCGGCTGGGGCCCGAGCAGCGGCGGCGCTGTCAACAGTCATGCAACACCCTTACGGCATTGGCACGAAAATAACACCCTGCCGTCATTGCGGCGGAAGCCGCAATCCACATCCCCGTGCGGAGCGGGGGGGCCATAGGGGGGCGTCATTCCCGCGGCACCCTGGACTCCGGCTTTCGCCGGAGTGACGAGGGGAGGGGCCGCCGCACGGCAGGCTTGCTGCCTGAACCGGTAACGTCAAGGGTCAGCAGCAGCTACAGCTCGTCCTCAGACTCGTCGAGGTAGTCGAGTACGGCTTCTCCCAGTTCGGCTTGGTCGGGTGCGCCGTGGAGGAGTTGGTACAGGCGCAGGGCGGCGACCACGGAGGACAGGCTCACTGTGTCGGTCTCGTCATCCTCAAGACGGATGGCTTGGGCAATGTCATTGGCGATCCAGGCCAGCGGATCAGCGACGAACACCATATCGAGATTGTCTTCCAGTGTGCTGTCCAGCCCGAGCAACCGCCGCGCTTCCTCGTCGCCGGCCAAGCTGAGGAGGTGCTGCACGATGCGGCCGACACGCACCTCATCCGACTCGTCGGCAGCTTCGTTCGGATCGGCCCAGTCTTCCGCCAATTCCTCGCTCATAGTCCCTCTTGCCCAGCCTCGCCGCTCAACGGGTCAGATACCACCACCGGCCCCTAAGCCAGCCTCACCAGGACATCTTACCAGGTAGCAGGGGAATCACGCCTATGTGGCGAGCGGCTAGCCGCCGGCGGCCGGTGCGAGAGATGGTGACGCTACTCCTGCCGTCTCTTCTTGATGGGCGAACTGGATATCGTAAAGCGCTCGATAAGCGCCATCGTGGGCGAGCAGCTCTTCGTGCCGACCGCGCTCCACGATCTCGCCCTTGTCCAGCACAATGATCTGGTCCGCGTTGCGAATGGTCGAGAGGCGGTGGGCAATCACAAAGGTTGTGCGCCCTTGCATAACGCGGGACAAGGCGTCTTGAATGAGCACCTCAGTCTCGGTGTCAACGTCTGAGGTGGCCTCATCGAGGATGAGAATGGCCGGGTCCTTGATGATGGCGCGAGCTAAGGCAATGCGCTGCCGCTGCCCACGCGAGAGCATCACGCCTCCCTCACCCACGGGCGAGTCGTAGCCTTGCGGCAGCTTCGCGATGAACTCGTGGGCGTGCGCCTGCTCGGCTGCGGCCTCGATTTCCGCTTGGGTGGCATCGAGCTTGCCGTAGCGGATGTTCTCGCGGACGGTCGTACCGAAGAGGAAGGTCTCCTGGATGACCATGGCCAACGACCGGCGCACGCTGTTGAGCGTGAGGTCGCAGACATCCTGTCCGTCGAGCGCGACACGGCCCTCTTGCGGGTCGAAGAAACGAGGGATCAAGTTGGCAATCGTCGTCTTGCCCGACCCGGTCTGCCCCACGAGCGCGACGGTCTCACCGGGCCGCGCTGCGATATTGATGTCCTTGAGCACCGGCACGCCAGGGTTGTAGGCGAAGCTCACGTGCTCGAACGTGACCGCGCCTTGCACCGCGTGCAGGTCGTGGGCATCAGCCTTCTCCAGCACCTCGGTCGGCTCATCCAGGAA
Source organism: Chloroflexota bacterium (assembly GCA_965238265.1). Lineage (GTDB taxonomy): Bacteria > Chloroflexota > UBA11872 > UBA12225 > JAJDUF01 > JAJDUF01. The sequence goes on from OZ250185.1 coordinate 2,682,431, forward strand.
CTGGAAGATGCGCTCACTGGCCGCGAGCGCCTGCTGGATGCTCCGGTTGACCATACTGAGCTGCTCGATGGGCTGGTAGAAGGCAATGAGATACGTCACGAAAGTAGCCAGCGTACCAAGCGTCATCGTGCCCCCGATGACAAACCAGGAGCCGGCCAGCAGGACAATGCCCATGCCGAGCATGGCGATCAGTTGAATGGCCGGCGTGGCGACGGCCTGGACCTGCGCCGTGCTCATGTTGGCCTGCAAGTTCTCGCGGTTCTCGCTTTGGAAGCGCCGCCGTTGGGCGTCCTCGCGCGCGAACGCCTTACTGACACGAACACCGGAGATGTCCTCGGCCAAGGCCGAGTTGACATCGGCGATCTTCTCTTGCACCAGCCGGTAGCGCGAGCGGAGCATGTTGGCCGATACCAGTCCGGCCAGCAGGAGCAGCGGCACTGTGGCATACACGATGAGCGCCAGCTGCCAGTGGAGCAGCAACATCAGCACGGCGTAGGCGAGCATGGTGAACAGGCGGATGGCTGAAGCGACGGTGCCTCCGCTGATGGACTGTTGCAGGACACCAACGTCGTTGGTTGCCCGCGAGATTATCTCGCCCGTCCCTTGCCGCTCGTAGAAGCGCAGCGACAGGCGCTGCACGTGCTCGAAGAGCTGCTTCGCCATCTCGAAGACGAGCTGCTGGGCGGCTATCGCGAGCGCAACACGCTGCATGTGCCCGAGGAAGTAGCGGAGTATCTCCAGGACAAGCAGCCCACCGCCGATGACCCACAGCAAGGTCAGATCGCCACTGGGAATCACCTCGTCAATCGTGTACATGAAGCTCAACGGTACGAGCATTTGCAGGCTCGACGCCGCGAGAACCGAGACCAAGGCGATGATGACCTGGCGACGATAACCGGCCACAATCGGAGCGAGCCGTTTGACCACCTGCCAGGGACTGGTCTGAAACTCCGGCTTCTCCATCATGGATGTGCGGCGGCGGCCCGATATGGAGCCTACGCCCATACCGCCGCCAACGCCACGCATCATCATCGTGGCACCTCCTCGTTCGTGTCCTGGGCCGCGCGGCGCCCGTTGGTGGCCTCTCCACCGTTCGACCGCGCACCGGCCAGCGCTTGCTGGTCACCGTTCGTGGTCGCAGCCCCCTCGTACTGGAGGCGGAACTGCAAGTCATGGATACGGCGGTAATGGTGGCTGTTCTCGAGTAGCTCGCGATGGGTCCCGCGACTCATAATACGACCGTCATCCAACACCACGATCATGTCGGCGCGCTGCACCGTCGAGAGTCGGTGCGCGATGACAATGGTCGTGCGGCCCTCCATCAGGTCGTCGAGGGCACGTTGGATCATGAAGTCCGTTTGGGTATCCACGCTGGAGGTGGCCTCGTCGAGGATGAGGATGCGGGGGTCCACGAGGAGGGCACGGGCGATAGCGAGACGCTGGCGCTGGCCACCCGACAAGCGGACGCCGTGCTCGCCGACCAGCGTGTTGTAGCCGTCGGGCTGCTCCGTAATGAACTCGTGCGCGTTGGCAGCGCGGGCGGCTCGCTCCACTTCCTCGGAGCTGGCGTCCTCGCGGCCATAGCAAATGTTCTCATGGATCGTCGCGTTGAACAGGAACGTCTCCTGCATCACCATCCCCACCTGCGAGCGCAGGCTCTTGAGTTGCACGTCGCGCACGTCGTGACCATCGGTCAGCACGGCACCCGCGGTAACGTCATAGAAGCGCGGGATCAGGTTAATCAGCGTTGACTTGCCGGCGCCGCTCGCGCCGACCAGCGCCAATGTTCGGCCGGGTTCAATGATGAAGCCGATGTCGCGCAGCAGCGGCGGGTTCTTGCCGTAGGCGAAGGAGACATCGCGGAACTCGACGCGACCGGCAAACCGCGTCAGCTCGATCGCGTCCGACTTCTCGGTGACTTCCAGCTGCGTATCCAGGATTTCGAACACGCGCTCGCCGGAGGCGATAGCCTGCTGCGCCATCTGGTTGATGAATCCGATGAACCGCATCGGCATCCACAACATGAGCAGCAGGCTGTTGAACATGACCAACTCACCGATAGTCATGTTGCCGGACATCACGCGGCTCGCGCCGACGACCAGGACGATGATCGTACTGAGTTGTCCTGCAAACTCCTGGCCCGGCATGACAAACGCCATCATCCGCGAGATAGTGATGCGACGATCCCTGATCTCCTGGTTGATCGCGTTGAAGCGCTCCGCCTCGTATGCCTCTCTGGTGTAGGCCTTGACCAGCTTGATGCCGGAGACGTTCTCCTGGATCACGACGTTCAGGTCGGCCATCCGCTCCATCATGGCGCGGTACATCGGCATCAACCCGTGCATGCGCCGCTGGTAGTAGACGACCACGGGCGTGACGACCAGGGCCACAATGGTGAGCGGAAGGTCAATAGCGGCAAGCGCGAGGAGGTGAAACGCGACCATCACCCCGGTCGTCGTCAGCCGCGACAGCCCTTGCGTGAGGAAGAACTGGACCTGGTTGACATCGTTCGTCACGCGCGACATGAGCTGGCCGCTCTGGTTGGAGTCGAAGAAGCTCATACTCTGCGACTGCACGTGCGTATACAGGGCATTCCGCAGATCGTAGATCACTCGCTGTCCGACAAACTGCTCCAAATAGGTCTGGACCGCGGTAATGCCGTTGGTGAGGATGGAGGCCGCGACGAGTAGCAGGACGTACCGCAACACGAGGCCCATATCGCCCTGACCAATGCCGTTGTCAATCACGAGCCCAGTCAGCCACGCCGGGGCCATGCGTAAGCCGGTCATTGCGAGGATCAGCACGATGACGACGACGGTCGCGATCCAATACGGCCTTACAAAGCGCAAGAGCCGAATGAGTGTCTTCACGTCTGCCCCTCCGTGGGTGCTCCCGGCGCAGTCACAAGCGCCGGTGACGCGCCGGAGCTACCCAATCCTATGGGAATCCGTGATGCAACTCCGGCATCGTCAGTCTGCGTGGATTGCAGCGCGTGGTGCTCCCGGCCCTCGTGGGGAGCGGCGGCCACCGTGCTTGTGCCGGCCGCGCCCTCGTCGAGCGCGTCGCGCAAGAGCCGGAACGCCTCTTCTACCTGATCGAGGATGGCCGGGTCGAGGAGGCGTAGTGCGGCCTCAAGCCGCGCCCGCCGCCCTTGCTGAAGCTGATCGAGGAGGCCCTGCCCAGCCGGCGCCAGTCGGTGGAGCGAGACGCGCCGGTCGGACGGGTGTCTGAAGCATTCGACCAGCTCCTGACGCACAAGCCGGTCGAGCGTCCGGGTCGTACTCGGCTGGGCGACACCGAGACGCTCGGCAATTTGTCCCACCGCCGCCTCTCCTTCGCGCCCCAAGAGATAGAGGATACGCATTTGCGCCACGGTCAGGTCGAGCCGACTCAGCGGCTCGGGCGTCGCGCCGTGGAGAGCGCGACTGATCTGCCGCTTGAGATCAATGATCCGGCTGATTTGATCGTCCCGTCTCATACCGTCTAGTTATCCTATAACCTGACGCTATTGTATAGCCTCCGATAATCCATTGCAACGAGGCCGTTGGGTATACCGCTCATCGGGTAGGTTTTTTTCAAGCGACGAGGAAACCGCCCCCGGGGCCGTTGTCATCCCCCCGCCCCCAGCCAATATGACCCCACTGATGGGGAGTGGCAGATGCAAGACCATCCTGGAGCACCGGGCAGCACCCCGGAAGGGAACCCTCGCACCGTCGTGCCGGCCGCCCGCGGTGGCGCGGCCGCGCACCACATGGCGCCGGGGCATGACCGACCGCGCGCCGCCCCTAGGGCGCCGGATCATGACATACCCCTCACCGTGTCGGCGAGGGCGCCGGGTCATGACCGACTGTGCGCCGCGCATATGGTGCCGGATCACAACCGATCCCGCGCCGCGCATAGGGCGGCGCCAGGCCGCGCACTGGCGAGCGCCGGCACTTCCGTGCCTATCGCCACCGCTCCTTTGCCGGCTTGCGTGAGCCGGCTGCTCCAGGTGTGCTTGCCCCGCGTCGCTGCCACTCCCCACACCCCCATCTACCCGCCATCCCGCCACACCGCCGCGAAAAACCGCGCTGCGTCTTCCCACGCTCCCACCCACCCGCCATCCCGCTCCGCCCCTGCTCCTGGGCATCCTGCCATCCTGGTTCCAACCTGCCCGCAGCACTGCTCCGTCGCCGGCGCTGGCTTCCCACCCCAGCGCCAATCGCGCGCACCCCCCACGGCCGCACGCCGAAACACCTACCCTTGTCAGGGGGCATATCGGCTGTCAGGGCGGCGGAAGCCGCCATCCGGCGGCCGGGGGTTGGACTGCGGCTTCCGCCGCAGTGACGAGACGACGTGAATGACGGGCAGCAGACTCCTCCTCTCCACCAGGTGGAGAGGGGGCCGGGGGGTGAGGCCCGCCCGCGCCGCCGCGCTTGTATTTCCGTCCGAGGGGAACGTATGCTGGCCGGGCTATGGGGAGCGAACGTTCGTCGCCGGCGGCCGCCGCCGCAGCGGCCGGAACTCCGGCGCCTCCGGACCGTGGCCTGACTCAGTGGCGACGGCTGCTTTACGCCAACGGCAGCTTGGGTGCGAGCGTCAACTTTCAGACCCTCGCGCTGTGGCTGGTCTTCTTCTACGCACCCTCACCCGAGGCCGGGCTGCCAACGCGGCTCCCGGCGCTCACCCTGCCCTGGCTGGGAACGCTCGCGCCCGTGGCGTTCGCGGGCTTGATTTTGGGCGCTGGGCGGCTGGTGGAAATCTTCGACGACCCCCTGATTGGGCACTGGAGCGATACCTCCCGCTCCCGCTGGGGACGCCGCGCCCCCTTCATTCTGGCCGCCACTCCAGTTATGTCAATTGCTTTCGTGTTGCTTTGGCTCCCGCCCGATGCGGAGGCCACCTACCTGAACGCGGTGCTGCTGTTCATTGTCCTGCAAGTGCTGTTTTTCGCCAGCACTGTTGTCAACGCGCCCTACGAGGCTTGGCTACCGGAGGTAGCCGTTACGTCGGGCGACCGCGTCAGTCTCTCCGCGTGGAAATCGCTGTTCGGGGTGATCGGGGCGGCCCTGGCGCTGGTGGCCAGCCCCCAGCTCGTAGACCGGCTGGGCTTTGCCGGCATGGCGATCATCCTCGGTGCAGCGACAGTGCTGAGTTACTACCTGGCGGTGCTGGGGGCAGCGGGTCACCGCCCTCGGGATGACCGCTCGAACCTAAACTTGCGGGTTGCTTTGCACGCCACGTTGACGAATCGGCCGTTCCTCATCTTTGCCGCCAGCCTCGTGTTGTTCAACCTCGGCCTCAACATGCTGACGCAGATGCTGCCGTACTTTGTTGTCGCCATCATGGGCCAAGGCACAGAGCAGGTCAGTCTGTATATTGGCCTCTTCTTGCTCGTCATGTTGGCCAGCCTGCCGGGGACGGTCGCGCTAGGGCGGCGATGGACGAAGCGCCAGGCCTATTTGTTGGGCATGGGCGTCCTTGCGCTGTACTTTCCGTTGCAGTTCTTCGCTGGCTATGTCCCCGGCATTCCGACCGTGGTACAAGGGCTGGCGTACATCGCCCTGGCTGGCGTGCCCATCGCCGGCCTGTTCGTATTCCCGAATGCGCTGCTGGCCGACGTGATTGACTATGACGCGCAACTGACGGGTCAACGCCGCGAAGGGATGTATTTCGGCGTGCTGGCAACGATCAATAAGCTCGCCCTCGCCCTCGCCTCGCTCATCTTTGGCGTCATATTGGGAGCGTTCGGTAACACGGCCGCCAATCCGCTCGGCATCCGGCTCATCGGGCCTGTCGCCGGGGTGGCCGTGGCGCTCGGCTTGCTGCTCTTCGCGCGTGGTTACTCGCTCCCCGACCAGTTGACAACCGCTCCGGTGCGGGCCACTTCCACCGCAGATGATGCCGGTTGAGCCATCTGACCTGTGATAATGGCCGAATTCGACGGTTTGACCTATTGACTTATCGTGCAAAGCGGCATATACTAGCCAAAGATAGGCCGTTCTGGTACCCATAATCTGTGTCGCGAAGTTTGTATCTATCCGTAGCGCCGCTGATCCGATTAAACCTTGCGGCTGTGGCAACTGAGCTATTATCCTCTGCTAGGCTGATTGAGCCGAGCGGCAGGCACGAGGTACAAGTGGGTAGTGGCTCTCCGATACCGACAAGCGACGTAGCGATTGCCGTGTGGCCCCACGTGGTAGTGACGGAGTGATCTGTGCCGCTCGCCACCACAAGTGGCTTAAGCCGTTCCAATGAACGCTGGCTTGTAGGGAGAATCTGTGCCTTGGCGGGTACAAGCCGGTACGGGCAAGGGACAACTACGGAGGCGTCTGATGCAAAGTTCCGCCAGGGTGGAAAGGACGAGACAGTCGAATGACGACTACACTTGAGGAGCTTGACATTCGAGAAGGAAATGCCCCGGCCGACTTAACGGCGGATCGACTTATCGGTTCGGGGCTAACTGAAGAAACCCTCGCGCGGCTCGCGCGGCCCAGCACCTCCGAGGAGGAGTTGCTGCAGGACCCGGCTAGTGCGGCGCTGGGCACACCGAGAAAGCGGTGGGCTTGGGGAGAGGGCACGGCCAGCACTCCGGCCTCAGAAGACCTGCCGGAGACCACCGAGGCGTTGTACCTGCGGGACATCCGCCGGTACCCGCTGCTCACCCCCCAGGAGGAGGTAGACTTGGCGCTCGCCCGCGACGCGGGTCTTGAGGCGCAGCGCCAGCTTGAGGAAAGCACCTTCGAGCGGCAGTTACAGCGCGAGATCGAGCAGGTCGTCTTGGCCGGCGCGGCGGCGCGGCGGCGCATGGTGGAGTCCAACCTCCGCCTCGTCGTCACCGTGGCCCGGAAGTACACGGGCCGGGGGTTGCCACTCCTCGATCTGATTCAGGAAGGGAACCTGGGCCTCGAGCGGGCCGTGACAAAATACAACCCCCACACCGGGTACCGCTTCTCGACCTACGCCTACTGGTGGATCCGTCAGGCGGTAAGCCGTGCCCTGGCAGATCAGGGCCGGGTGATTCGCTTGCCGGTACACGTGGTCGAGCGGTTGAGTGCCATCGGCAAGGCACAGCGGGAGCTAGAGCAGCAGCTAGGGCGGCCAGCGACCGCTCCGGAGATTGCCTCGCGGCTGAACCTACCGGAGTTGCAGGTGCGGGAAGCGCTGCGGGCGTCGCGAGCCACGCTCTCGCTGGAGCGTCCGCTCGGCATCGCCGATGACGGCGAGCTAGGCTTGGGTGATCTCATCGCCGATGACGCCAGCCCACCACCGGACTCGGCGGCGATGCGTTCACTGCTGGTGGATGAGTTGGAGCGTGCCCTGCAGTCGCTCACGCCACGCGAGCGGGTGGTCCTGAAGCTGCGCTTCGGACTGGGTAGCAAAACCGCCGACCGTGAGCTTGGCCCGGCAGCGACTTTGGCCGAGATCGGCGAAGAGCTGGGCATGAGCCGCGAGCGGGTGCGTCAGATCGAGGCGGAAGCGCTCGCCAAGCTGCGCTGCAATCCGCTGATACGCAAGCTCGAAACGTACATTGACTAGCCGCCTTCCCGGTGGCCCCCGCACCTCACCCCCGGCCCCCTCTCCACATCGTGGAGAGGGGGTGTTTGCCGCCCGTCATTCCCGCCGTCTCGCCGGTCATTCCCGCGCAAGCGGGAATCCAAACTCCCTCTCCCACGGGGAGAGGGCTGGGGAGAGGGCTGGAGAATGCACCTAACCCCCGGCCCCTTCCCTCTAGGGCAGGGGAGTCATGGCGTCGAACGACCGCCGCGTCCTTCCAGGGCAGGCGGTCCGCATGACGGCCTGTAGCCCCTTCCCTGCAGGGAGGGGGTTGGGGGTAGGTGTGCTCTCCGGTCCAGGTTACCGCCGCCAACGTACCCGAAACGTATCGGGGCGCATCGCCATCACTTGCACAGCACCACTCTCCCGCACGGACTTCCACACCGCACTCATACAAGCCGCGGCCGGCACCGTGAGCACCACTGCCGTTGCCTCTCCGTCCACGACATCCTCGTTGAGGACCTCCACGACGCAGCCTTCTCGCTCCAGATTGAGGAACAGGCTCGAAGCCGCGTCGGAGTCCAGTCCGGATAGCCTGTTGTTGCGACGATTGGGGCCGTAAAGCCAGTCCATCGCCTCCTGCCGCTCCCACGCCATCGCCGTACTCCCTCCTGCGAAACCCGGTGCTCTGGCTGCTGCCCCAGGCGTCTGGATTCCGGCGAAAGCCGGAATGACGAAAGCAGAACTACCGACCAAGATAGGATACCCGCGCTACACGAGCCGAAAACTGATAACTGACGGCGGATAGCTTCACCCGCCGCGCAGGCTGGCGCCAAGCTGCCGTTTCAGTGTGCCGATGATGCGTTGGCGCGTTGGCTCGACCTCGGCATCGGTCAACGTGCGATCCGGCGCCTGGAAGGTCAAGGCGAACGCGAGGCTGCGCTTGCCGGCCGGGACCTGATCGCCCTGATAGACATCGAAGAGCCGCACGCGCGTCAGCAGTTGGCGGCTGGCGCGGCGCATGACGGCCTCGACATGCTCCGCCGGCACCGCCTCGTCAATGACCACCGCCAGGTCTTGCACGACCGCCGGATAGCGCGTCACACCGTCGAACTGCCGATGGTCGCCGGCCAGCGGAATGATCCGGTCGAAGTCCAGTGCCAAGACCACGCACTGCCCGCCGAGATCGAAAGCGCGCGCCGTATCGCGGTGCAGCACGCCCAGCACGCCCAGCACTTGGCTCTCGCGGACGGGACGCTTGCCCATCGATTCCGGGTGATGGTCGCTGATGATCGCCGCCGCTGGCCCAACCGCAAACGCCGGGTGAGTCAGCGGAATGAAGCCGGGGCGCGGGGCGCCCAAGCGCTCCAGGACTTCTTCGGTCGCGCCTTTCAGGTGGAAGAAGCCGGCCCCGGCCTGGTTGCCCCAACCATCTCTGGACGACCAGCTGCTATTCGGGTGCTGTGCCACGACTGCCGTCAACACGCGCCGCTCCTCCGGCAGGCCGGCGGCGGTGGGTAGATACACCCGCCCAAGCTCGAAGAGGCACACGTCTTCATCGGCCTGCCGCAGGTTCCGACGGGCAGTCTCGACGAGATCGGGAATAGCCGACGTTCGGAGTATGTCGCGGTCGTTGCTCAACGGATTGGCGAGCGTGACCGGTTCGCCAACGGCCGGAAAGACCCGCTCCTGCACCCACCTGGCGAGATCACTACCGGCGGCTTCCGACCGTCGGGACCGCCGAGTCCGCCGGGAGCTTTGGTCGTCCCGCCCTGGCGGTGTGTCCAGCGCCGGGAGGCGTGCGAGGCGTTCCCCGTTGGTCAAGGTGTAGGCGATGGTCTCGTCGTAGCCGGCCGCGGTAAGCACTTGACGCGCCGCCGCCTCCCAGTGCAGCGGTGCGTCTAGCTCCGGGCGAGGGGTACCGCCGGCGAGGAGCGTGCTGGGAATCGCATCGTACCCGATGATCCGGGCCACTTCCTCCACCAAGTCCTCAGGAATAGCCACGTCGGTCCGGTGCATGGGCGGCGTCACCGACCAGCCATCCCCCCCATCAGCCAAGGCCGCCACCTCGAAATCGAGCACGTGCAGCGTTTGCGTCACCTGCTCCGGCGGATAGGTCATGCCGAGCAGTCGCTCCAAGTCGTTGGGGCGTAGCTCAATAGCCAGGCGTTGGCGCGGCCGGGGGAAGGCGTCAACAGGCTTGCCGACCACCGTGCCACCGACAAGCTCGACCATCAGCGCGGCAGCTCGGAGCGCCGCTGGCAACGGTAGCTCCGGCGGCAGCCCCTTCTCGAAGCGCCGCGAGGCCTCGGTTGGCAGCGTGAGCGCGCGGCGGGTGCGGCGGATGCTCACCGGGTCGAAGTTCGCACTCTCGATCAGCACCGCCGTCGTACCCGTGCTCACTTCGGTCGTAGCTCCACCCATGACGCCGGCGAGCGCAACCGGACGCGCGGCATCGGCGATGACGAGCATCTCCGGCGTGAGGATGCGACCGGCGCCATCGAGCGTAATCAGCTGCTCGCCGGCCTCGGCGCGCCGCACGATAATTGCCTGCCCGCACAGGGTCTCCAGATCGAAGGCATGGAGCGGCTGTCCCCATTCGAGCATGACATAGTTGGTGATGTCTACGATGTTGTTGATGGGCCGCAGCCCCGCAGCGTTCAGGCGCTCTTGCATCCAACCGGGGGACTCGCCGACCGCGACGCCGCGCACCACAATGGCCACGTAGCGACTACACAGGTCCGGGGCGGCGATCTGCACGGTGGCCGGTGGCTGCGCGGTGTCCTCGCGCCGGGCGATCTCCGTCGAGGGCACCTGCAAGTCGGCGCCCGTGATGGCGGCCAGCTCCCGTGCGACGCCGAGCATCGAGAGACAGTCGGCGCGCGGCCCCTTGATGTCCAGCTCCAGCACTACGTCGCCGAGAACCTCCTCCAGGGATAGGCCCACTGGAGTGTCGGGAGGGAGGATCAGGATGCCGCTGGCGTCATCGCCAATCCCCAGCTCGCGTGCCGAGCAGACCATCCCTTCCGACCGGACGCCGCGGATGCGCGATGCCTTGAGCCGAAATTGCTTCGGTGGATCGGCGTAGTTGTCCCAAAGCTGCGCCCCCACGAGCGCGAGCGGCACCTTGGCGCCCTCATGCAGGTTGGGCGCTCCCGTCACGATTTGGAGCGAGCGCCCCTCGCCGTAGTCCACGGTAGCGAGGAGCAAGCGGTCCGCATTGGGATGCTGCTCCAGTCGCCGCACCTCGCTCGTGTAGATGTCCTCCCAAGCACCTCCGACGGCGTGCTGCGCCGTCACTTCCAAGCCGGCCATCGTGAGCCGGTGCGCCAGATCGCTCGCCGGCAGGTCAGTCGCGACATATGCTCGTAACCACTTCAGCGACACTAACATGCTGTTTCCTCCTGGTAGGCTCCGTTGACGTTTCCCGGTCATTCCCGCCGCAGCGGGAATCCAGGGCAGGAGCGTTGCCTGCGGCCCCAGGCGCCTGGATTCCGGCTTCCGCCGGAATGACGTAATAGGGTTGGCGAAATCACCTTATTGACGAGGCGCGGCCTAGCGGAACTGGCGTAGGAACCGCAGGTCGTTTTCGTAGAACAGGCGTAGATCGTCAATGCCATAGAGCAGCATGGCGATACGGTCGAGACCCATGCCAAAGGCAAAGCCGCTGTACTCATCCGGGTCGTAGCCGACATTGCGTAGCACCTGCGGATGGATCATCCCGGCGCCCAGAATCTCGATCCAGCCCGTACTGCTGCACACGCCACACCCACTCCCATCGCAGACGTGGCACTCCATCGCCATATCCACGCCCGGCTCCACGAAGGGGAAGTAGTCGCAGCGGAACCGGGTACGCCGTTCCTGGCCGAAGATGAGCTGGATAGCCTGCGTCAGGGTGCCTTTCAGATCGGCCATGGTGACCCGGCGATCCACTGCGAAGCCTTCTACCTGATACAGCATCCAGCCGTGTGTGGCGTCCGTTGCTTCATAGCGATAGACCTTGCCGGGGACGATGACCCGCACCGGCGGCTCGGTCTGTTCCATTATGCGGATCTGCATCGGCGAGGTGTGCGTGCGGAGCAGCACTTCGCCCGGTTTACCCACGTTCCCGATGTAGAAGGTGTCCCACATATCGCGAGCCGGGTGCTCTTCGGGCAAGTTGAGCAAGGTGAAGTTGTTGCGATCCCACTCCACCTCCGGCCCGTCCGTGGCGCGGAAGCCAAGCTGACCGAAGGCCGCTATGACCCGGGCCTTGACCAGGTTGATCACATGCGCCTGGCCCATGCGCGGCCGAATGCCGGGCAGCGTGACGTCGAACGCTGTCCCGTCCTCTACCGGCGTCTGCTCTCCATTAGCTAGGGCCTGCTTCCGGGCGTCATAAGCGCTGGTCAAGGCTGCTTTGACCGCGTTTCCCGCTGCCCCGGCGGCCGGACGCGCCTCCGGCGGGAGCTGCCCCAGCCCACGCATGGCTTGGGCGAGGCGCCCGCGCCGCCCGAGATACTCGATACGCCAGGCTTCCAGCTCCTGCGCGTCCCCGGCGTCGGCCAGCTCGCGCTCGGCCGCCTGTCGCAGCGCTTCCCACGTATCCTGCATCGTCCACTCCTTCAGACCTCACCCCCGTCTACCTCCGGCAGCCCCCTTTCCACCATGTGGAGAGGGGCCCGGGGGGTGAGGCCGCCACACAACAAGAAAGCCGTCGCCTCGTCCGGGACGAAGCGACGGCCGTGGCCTGTCATCTCCGCGGTACCACCCGCGTTGGCTCGCTGGCCGCGCCAATCTCAATGACTATGGCGGCAACAAGCCCACTCTCACTGGCTCCAGGGCACACCTACCCCCAAGCCATTGCCCCGCTATCGGTGGGCCTCCGGGTCGGCATTACTCAACCACCGTGCCGACCCACCCAGGTTCCTCGGTGGCATCCGGCACGCCGGCCTTCCCTCCGCCGGCTCAGAAGGGAACTTCGGAGCGACCCGTGCCGCCGGGGCTTGCAGCCGCTGATCCCGGCTCTCTGCTGACAGGGGAGCCGCCCTACTCGCTTCGTCTTCGCCGTTGGCTATTCACTTCCGCTCGCACGTCGGCCGGCGGGACTCTACCCACCGCTCACCGTGCGCTGGCGTAACGCCTCGAACAAGATAATACCGGCTGCGACCCCGACGTTCAACGAGTCCAACGGCCGGCCGCTCGCCATCGGCACGGTCACCGCTTGCCCGCCCGTGAGCTGCACGGCCTCGGCGCTGGCACCCTGCGCCTCGCTAGAGACGACGAGCGCCGACGGCTTCTGCCAATCCGGCGCCCAATAGGCGACGCCGCTGCGGGGATGAGCAAGCCAGCGCGCCGGCACCGGAGCGAGCATGTCACTGAGCGCCGGCCACTCCACACCCTGCCGGATGGGTACCTGGAAATGCGCCCCGGCTGCGGCCCGCACGACCTTGGGACTCCACAGATCAACGCAGCCACGCGCGGCCAGCACTTCGGTCACGCCACTGGCCGCCGCCACGCGCAGGATCGCCCCGGCGTTGCCGGGATCGCTGATGCCGTCAAGCAGCAGCACAAGCGGCACGGCGCTCTCGTCAGGATCGAGACGAACCTGCGGAACGACAGCGACGATGCCCGGCGGCGTGACCGTATCACTGACGGCACTCAGCACCGCCGGCGACACCTCGCGGACCGCCGCGCCGGCGCGGCGGATGGTATCGAGGAGGTGGCGGTGGCGGCGCTGCCGGTGGGTGAAGTCGGGGCGGTGGAGCACGAGCTGCGGCGTGGTGGCGCGGAGGGCCTCGGTGATAAGCCGCGTACCTTCCACCAAGAAGGCGCCGGCACGCTGACGCCCCCGGCGCGTGTGGAGGCTGAGAGCGAGGCGTATCCGTGGATTAGCGAGACTGGTAATCAAGCCGGGTTAGGCCGCTGCCGCCTGCGTCGCAATCTGTCCGAACGCCTCGGCATCGCGCACGGCGAGGTCGGCAAGCATCTTGCGGTCCACGGTGATACCGGCTTTGCGGAGGCCGTGCATGAAGGTGCTATAGGTCAGGCCGTGCTGTCTGGACGCGGCGTTGATGCGCAGGATCCACAACCGGCGCAGGTCGCGCTTGCGCTGCCGGCGACCACGATAGGCGTAGTCGAGGCTGTGCATCATGGCCTCGTGTGCCACCTTGTAGCGGCGGCTCCGCGCCCCGTACTGGCCCTTCGTCCGCTTGAGCACCTTCTTATGCCGGCGATGATTGGTAACGCCGCGCTTGATCCGTACCATGTCCGTATCCTGCTATGCCTCAATCAGCCTGGTGCTAACTACCGGCCAGTATTCTCTTGATCCGCTTGGCATCACTCGGCGCTGCAGCGGATGTCTCGTCAATCATGCGCTTGGTCCGCCCGCGCTTCTTCATGCGATGGTGGCTGACCGACCCTTTCGAGCGCATCACCTTGCCGTTGCGAGTAATCCGAAACCGCTTGACCGAGGCCTTGTGGGTTTTCATCTTGGGCATAAGTGCCATCCTCAGGGGGAAATCATCGTCCGGCCGGAAGCACACGCAAGCCGGCAAAGGAGCGAACGTAACTATAGCACTTTTCTTCGGCATCAGGCCAGAGATTGAGGCGCGAACGGACAGCCGTCTACGACTGACGCGCCAGCGCGCACCACCCCTCCCACCATCCGTGCGCGTCCGGCGTCGTTACAGGTAGCCCTGCGCCTTCATCAGCTCGGCGTTGAGGATGGCGGCCCCCGCAGCGCCGCGGATGGTATTGTGGCCAACCACGAGCAGCTTCCAGTCGAGGATGGGGCAGGGCCGGATCCGGCCCACCACCGTCGCCATACCACCGGCAGCGTTGCGGTCGAGGCGCGGCTGAGGGCGATTCCCCGCCGCTGGCACCTCTATGGGGTGCTCAGGCGCACTCGGTAGCCGCAGCTCTTGGGGCAAGCCCCGGAACTCGTGGAGGACCTGCCGTAGCTCGTCGGCCGTAGCCGGCCGACCGAGCTTAACCGAGACGGCCTCCGTATGCCCGTCCCACACTGCCACCCGATGGCAATGGGCGCTGATCGGCAAGTCCGCCAGGGTGATCTCCGCCCCGTTCAGCGTGCCGAGGAGCTTCAGTGGCTCCCACTCCATTTTCGGCTCCTCGCCGTCAGTGTGCGGGAGCACGTTGTCAATCACGTCGAGCGACGGCACACCCGGATATCCGGCGCCGGAAACCGCCTGCATCGTGGTGACGATGACTTGCTCTAGCCCAAAGGCGTCATACAGCGGCTTGAGTGCCATTACGAGCGTAATGGTCGAGCAGTTGGGGTTCGTCACCAGGCAACCATGATCCCAGCCGCGGCTCTTCTGCTGCGACGGCAACAAGCCGAGATGATCGGGGTTGACCTCCGGGATCAACAGCGGCACGTCCGGCTCCCGTCGGTAAGCGCCCGCGTTGCTGCTGACGACGTAGCCGGCCTCGGCAAACGCCGGCTCGACTTCCCGCGCCACATCCGAGGGCAGCGCGGAAAACACGAGCGCGCAGTCGAGCGGCGGCCGGCTCTCGACCACGGTCATGTCGGCCACCCGGTCGGGGATAGCCGTCGGCAGCAGCCAATGCACGGCGTCGCCATAGCGCTTACCGGCGCTGCGCTCCGAGGCGGCGACCGCCGAGACCTCGAACCACGGATGTTCGGCGAGCAGCTGGATGAACCGCTGACCGACGATGCCCGTGGCAGCCAGAACACCTACCGGTATCTTTTCCACAAGCTGCCTCCTCGGGTTTGATGTTCTCTGCGCTCCCTCCCTAGCCCCTGGCAAGGGTAGGTTTTCGAGGGGGATGAGCACACCTACTCCCAACCCCTCCCTGCAGGGCAGGGGCTACAGGTCGCCGCAATGACTCCCCTTCCCTGGAGGGAAGGGGCCGGGGGTTAGGTCCCACCCGCCTCCCGCCACCCCAGGAAGAGCCACGAGAGTCAGAGCAAACCAGTCTACTATAACAACGACTCGCTCGCTTTCGCCTCGACTTCACGCTTCATGCCGGCAATGACGTCCGACAGCGCTACCGTCCCGCGATCCTTCCCGCTCCGCAGGCGCACCGCTACACGCTGCGCCGCCGCCTCCCGGTCACCGACGACGAGCATGTACGGAATCTTCTGGAGTTGCGCTTCACGTATTTTCGCACCGATACGCTGCGAGCGGCTATCTACCCTCGCGCGGAGACCGGCCTGCTCCAGCGCTGACGCTACTTCCGCCGCATAGGCATTGTGGCGGTCGGCGATGGGCAGCACGATGGCCTGAGCCGGCGCTAACCACAGCGGGAAAGCGCCCCCGTAGTGCTCGATCAGCGTGCCCAAGAACCGCTCCAGCGAGCCGAGCAAGGCACGATGGACCATGAAGGGCCGGTGCTCGGCGCCGTCCTCGCCGATGTAGCCCAGGTCGAAGCGCTCCGGGAGGTTGAAGTCCACCTGGATCGTCGTACACTGCCACGAGCGGCCGAGCGAGTCGAGCAGTCGAATATCAATCTTCGGCGCATAGAAGACCGCCTCACCCTCGGCAACGTGGAAGTCGAGATCGTGTCTTTCGAGGGCACGCCGCAACGCGCCTTCGGCCTGCTCCCACTCCTCATCGCTGCCCATGTACTGATCCAGGTTGTTCGGATCGCGCACGGAAAGATCAATCTCGTACTCGTGGAAGCCGAACGACCGCAGCAGGTGCAGGCCGAGATCAAGCACGCCATTGATCTCGTCTTCGAGTTGGTCGGGCCGGCAGAAGATGTGCGAGTCGTCCTGCGTAAAGCCACGCACGCGCAAGAGTCCATGCAGCACGCCGGCGCGCTCGTACCGATAGACCGTGCCCAGCTCGCAGTACCGGACCGGCAGCTCGCGATAAGAACGCAGCCGCCGCCGGTAGACCAGCACGTGGAAGGGGCAGTTCATCGGCTTGAGCAGGAACTGCTGCTGATCTATGTCAATCGGCGCATACATGGCGTCCCGGAAAAACTCCAGGTGGCCAGAGCTTGACCACAAATCCGCAGTGCCGATGTGCGGCGAGTAGACGTACTCATAGCCCCATTTGCGATGCTCTTCCTTCCAGAAGTCCTCGGACACGCTCCGCAGGATCGCGCCATTCGGCTCCCAAATCGGCAGGCCGCCGCCGACCTGCTCATTGAAGAAGAACAGTCCCAAGTCGGTGCCGAGGCGCCGATGATCGCGCCGGCGCGCTTCTTCGAGCTTCCACAGGTAATCGTCAAGCTCTTGCTGCGTGTGCCAAGCCGTCCCGTAGATGCGTTGGAGTTGCGGCCGGTCTTCCGCTCCACGCCAGTAGGCGCCGGCGACGCGCAGCAGCTTGATCGGCCCGATCTGTCCCGTCCGCGCGACGTGCGGGCCACCGCAAAGGTCGAGAAACTTGCCCTGTTCGTAGAGCCGCACGCCGCCCGCGCCGACCCCGGCGGCATCCGGCGAATCAGCCATCTCGCCGCTCGCCTCGCCGGCCAGCAACGCCTCGATCAGCTCCAGCTTGTAGGGCTGCCTGCTCTCCCGGAACAGCTGTTTGGCCGCCTCGCCCTCGATCTCCTGGGACGAAAAGGGCACGTTAGCCTTGATGATCCGCCGCATCCGCCGCTCGATTTGGGCCAAATCATCCGGCGTCAGCGGCCGGGGCAGGTCGAAGTCGTAGTAGAAGCCGTCGGCAATCGGCGGCCCGATGCCGAACTTCGCATCGGGCCAGATTTGCTGGACCGCCTCGGCCATGACGTGTGCAGCGGAATGCCGCAGCGTATCCAGCGGAATCGGCCCATCGCCCGGCGCCACAGCCGCAGCGCTCGCCGCAGCCTCGTTCTTACTCATCGCGTACTCCTATCTCTGATTTCAAGATGTGGGGTGGTCTTACCACCCGTCATTCCCGCGAAAGCGGGAATCCAGACTCCCTCTCCCACGGGGAGAGGGCTGGGGTGAGGGCAGCCCGGGGGCTGGGGAGAGGGCTGGGGTGAGGGCAGCCCGGGGGCTCAACACCGGCCCCCCGTGGTCCTCCCGCCTTCGCGGATACGACCGGGAAACGTCACCGGCGCCTAGCACACGGTCGCGCCCCGGCCGCGGTGAACGGCCGGGGGATACCTCTCCAGCTCTCGTTGCTCTGTGACTGGAACAATCATCGCACTGACCTGTCGTATTACTCGCCTCTGCCGTGTCCCTGATCCGGTTGGGCCGGCTGCCTCTCCCGGCAAGAGCCGGCGCGCGGGCCAGCGGCCAAACAAAACGCCCCCCGCCCTTTCGGGACGGGAGGCACGGCCTCTCGCGGTTCCACCCAAATTCGCCGCGCCGCCCAGCCGGGCTAACGTGGCGCACTCGACGGCTGCTATCCGGAGCCACCGGGGTCGGCTTACGCAGCGCCGATCCGGCCCCGCTCTAGGAGCGGACCGCACGCCTTCAACCGACCGGCTCGGAGGTGGTATCCCGGCCTAGAGCACCGGGGAGGCTTGCAGCCGGTGGCCTCCCCTCTCTGCCGCGCCGCCGGACCAGGATGTGTCCTCGTCAACGCCTACCGTATTCGTTTCCTCCTCCAGTGTAGCATACGACCCCTAGCGACAAACGAGGGCCTACGGTGCGCCTGCGACCAATATCTATCAGTAGCCAGTCTAAACAGGCTGGTTAAGCCGCTTCTTCGTGAGTTTCCCTAATACCTGGGCCACGGGGTCCGCTTGCGCCTCAAGATGATGCACCATCGCACGCTGATCGTCGAGCGACCGGTTCTGGCCTAGCTTGAACTTGCCCTCAACCCGCGTGATGTCCATCGTAAAGCCCACGATGGCTTTCAAGAGGCTGGCTCTGAGGTCTGTGGGCAGTATCCCCGGCCATGGCTGCGGCTTGTCAGCCTCGTAGATGGTCACCAACCGATCAACAAAGTCGGAGAGCCATTGCTCGTCATCAACGACGCGAGGAACGCCATATACATGCACTACGGCATAGTTCCATGTAGGTACGGCGGGTGATGATGAGGTATACCAACTCGGGGAAATGTAGGCATGAGGCCCGTGAAAAATCGCTAACGCTTCCTGTTGACCGTCGAATGCGTGCCAGTGCCGATTGGCGCGGGCGACGTGCCCCAGGAGCGCTCCCTGTGATGATTGGGACTGATCGAGGATCAGTGGCAGGTGGGTCGCGAAAAAGCTACCCTGCACCGAGCTGATGAGCGTCGCAAAACTGTTGCTGGCGATGAACTCCGCCAGCACCCGACTGTCCGCTATTTGGAATGCCTTGGGGATGTACATGGTTTTGTATTCCTCTCCTCACTGGATTACCGGATGGAGATTCAGCGCGAGTGAGCGGAAATCGCGGACGCGGTGGATGGTCACTAGGTCGTTATCGTGCTGATTGGGCGCGTTCTTCGCGGTGCGCGACGAGACCAACAGGTCATCGCCGTCAATCAAGAGCGCGTTGTATTGAAAGCCCTGTCCCGGACTGAGCCACATGGCAATACAGCCCGCCGGAAACCAGTTCAGCGCGTCCAGGCTGTACATGAGCATCAGAAACCGGCGCTCATTGCCGGAGCGACCCTTGAGGAGTCCCCGGGCCGCCATCTCCCGCCCCCACTCCAGGTCCTGCGTCCGCGTCGGCAGACTGGTCGCTGCCCAGAAGTAGCCGTCCTGGCAGCCCAAAGCCGCACGGATGGTGCCAGGTGTGGTGCGGCTTTGGGCTGCCACCGGCTCGTCCCGAATGATGTGGAAGTAGCAGTTGCCGGGCAGCGGATGAAACTGAGTAAACCGCAGCTCGATCTCCTCGCCGTCGTCGGCCACGTCACAGACCGCGCAGAGATGCGCGGTCGTCTGCCGATCAATGCGGAGCCGCACGAAGACGCGGATGCGGCCGTTGACGTTGACGACGTTCGGCTCCAGCCAGTGATCGCCGTGGTCCGGTGGCTGGCCTGGAAACGACGCGGTCAGATCGTCGCCATCAGCCGCATACACCGCTCCTTGCGCCACTTGGTCGCGTAGCTCGGCGCTGAGGCCGGCCGGCGTACCGGGGTACGTGAGGTACGGCGAAATCCGCCAGCGAGACCGGTCCAGCAAGTCATCGGCAGCCAGGTCACCGGCCACGACGACGATCCGCGACCCGGCGCGATTGAAGTTGCCGCCGGCATTGGGCGCCCCCAACGCCCAATACAAAGTGTCGTCGCGGACGGCGTGGGGCGTAAAGGTGTTCCAGAAGCGCCCCGTAAACAGTGTTACCGGCTCACTCCAGCTCGCTCCCTCATCATCGCTGGCCGTCACTACGATGTCCCCGCGGCCGGGCCGGTTGCACAGCAGGTGTAGCCGGTCGCGGTGAACGAAGACCAGCCCGTCGTCGAGGTCCACCGCCCCGGTCTCGTTCCACGTCTCACCCCCATCATCGCTCGTGCAGAACACCGTCCCCAGCGCCCGCTCCGGGTGGCTCGGCGCCCGACCGATCCGGGTCACCAGGGAGAAGCTGCACAGCAACCGTCCGCTGGGCAGCCGGAGCAGCGCCGGCGTCGCCGTGAAGACATCGGGATCGGCAATGTGCCGCACCACCGTATAGTCCTGCGCCAGCGGCGCTGCGTGGGGTGTGTACGCGGCTCGGCTGCTAGCGCTATTAGTCATTGCTTGCCCCGTAGCGTCGTCTTGATACACCGATTCTACAGCGGACGCAGCACTTCAGAGGTACACCGGGGCCGATTTCAGTAGAATATCCGATGGACGGATGCGCCGGCATTCAAGAGCGGACTAGTCGGGGTTGATGCTGAGGTAGGGGCCGAACGACTTGCGCCAATCATCACTTTCACCCGGCATGGCGGCCTGCACCGGGCGTATACGCTGTTTGGCAACCAGCTACCCCAAATCCGGGAAGAGTTGAACCTGGCATTGGCAGCGTGAGGGCCACCCGGCAACGACTACATCATTCGTCTCCCGTGGAGCGGAATCATGAAGTACACCGTGGTCATCGAAGAGGGGCCGACCAGCTACGGCGCCTATGTCCCCGATCTACCGGGGTGCGTAGCTGTGGCCGAAACGCTGGAGGAAGTCGCTGCGCTGATCCGCGAGGCCATCGTTTCGCATCTCGAAGTGCTGGCTGAGGAAGGTATCCCAATCCCGGAACCGCGCTCGTCGGTCCAATTGGTGGAAGTCTAGCACCGCCGCACCGCTCCGTTCGGCGACGAGCTACCCTAAAACCTGGAAGAGTTGAACCTGGCATTGGCCGCCTAATCCAGCCGGGGGATGAATGGGGATGAATATGGGAGTAACATACGTAACCGTTACGATTCGGAACCCGGCCGAGCCGGACAGGACGTGGGAAGGTCTCTTCCTCGTCGATACCGGCGCGGTTGATTGCCTCGTGCCGCGACCGCACCTGGAATCCATTGGTCTTGCGCCCAAAGGACAGCGGATCTACGGCCTGGCCGACGGCCAGGAAATAAGAATGGACATCACCACCGGCGACATTGAGTTCATGGGGGAAATCGTCGGCGGCACGATTGTCATGGGACCGGCGGAGAGCGAGCCACTGCTCGGTGTAACGGCCCTGGAATCGGTGGGCATCGAAGTGGACCCGCGCAATCAGAGTCTCAGGAGACTGCCTACGATCCGGCTCTAGGGCCGGCGGCCGCGGGTATCGTGAGCGCGGCGCGGCTCCCGGTACCATCAGTCATTGCTCGCCCTGTAGTGTTGCGTTGATACACGGATTCTACAGCGGCCGTAGCACCCTCGCTGTGTACCGGGGGCCGATTCCAGTAGAATATCCAACGGCAGCCGGCCGGCTGTGGTGACACACCCGCCGGCGCCCGATTGTGAACCCTAGGCAAGGGAGTGCGTACATGACTGACACCAAGGTGCGCGTCGTCCATTACCTGAACCAGTTCTTTGCCGGGATCGGCGGTGAGGAGCACGCCGGACATCCGGTCGAGGTGCGACCGGGCGCGGCTGGCCCCGGCCGCGCCCTCCAGGCTCGCCTCGCCGGCCAAGGCGACATCGTGGCCACGCTTATCGGCGGCGATAGCTACGTCAACGAGCAGCGCGAGGCCGCGCAAGCGGCCCTCCGGGCGGCGCTGACCGAGTGGCGGCCGGACGTGCTGGTCGCCGGGCCGGCCTTCAACGCCGGGCGCTACGGCCTCGCGTGCAGCCTGGTGTGCCGGATAGCGCATGATCTGGGCGTGCCCGCTGTGACCGGCATGTACCCGGAAAACCCCGGGTTGGCCGGCGAGCGCCTGCACATGGTAGCCGTGCCCACCAGCGATAGGCCGCTGGACATGCAAGCAGCGCTCGCGGCCACGGCTCGCCTCGCGCTGAAGCTCGGTCGCGGCGAGGCCCTGGGACCGGCCGAGGCGGAGGGCTACTTGCCGCGCGGACTGCGGGTGTTCGGCAAGCGGCCGGCGCCAGGCTACCGGCGCGCGCTCGACATGCTCGTGGCCAAGCTGAACGGTCAGCCCTTCCAGACCGAAGTGCCGATCCAAGTGCCCGAGCGCGTGGTCCCGGCGGCGCCCATCGCCGACCTGCGGAGCGCGCAGATCGCTCTGGTGAGTACCGGCGGGTTGATCCCCAAGGGCAACCCCGAACGGCAGCTCAATGGCAATCCGCACCGCTACTACCGCTACTCCGTCGTGGGCCGGTCCACGTTGACGCCACAGGATTGGGAAGCCTTCCACGGTGGCTACTTCAACGGGACCGCGAGCGAGAACCCGAACTACATCTGCCCCCTGCGCCATCTCCGCCACCTTGAGGCGGAGGGGGTAATCGGCGGGGTCTTTCCCGACATTTTCACCATGCCCGGGGTGGCTACACCCGTTGACAAGTCCAAGGCGTTCGGGGACCAGTTGGGCAGCGAGCTGCGCGAGGACGGTGCCGACGGGTGCTTCTTGGTTGCGACCTGAGGGACCTGTAATCGTTGCGGTGCAACGATGGCAAAGGAAATCGAACGGCACGGCATCCCGGTGGCGATGATCTCCGCCATTCACGGTCTCCCGCTCACGACCGGCGCCAATAGGGTCATCCGCGGTGCCCGGATCGAGCATGTCTGTGGTGATCCCAACCTCGGCCCGGAGAAGGACTTCGCCTACGGGCTACGCATTGTGCAGACGGCGCTCCGCGCGTTGCAGACGGACGTGAGCGGTCCGACGCTGTTCGACCCGGACGACCTGGATGAAGTCGCGGCGGAGGCGGAGGTGAGCCATGCGTCTTGAGCTAGGCACCTTCCCGGTACGCGACATCGTGTTCGGCGCCCAAACGCGCTGGACCGATGGCCTGCTGGAAGTGAACCGCGATGAGCTGCTCGCCGCGGTGCGCGCCGATCCACGCATCGTCACTGCGGACCTGGAGTTGGCGCGGCCGGGCGAATCGGTGCGAATCTGGCCGCTGCGCGATGTCGTCGAGCCGCGCGTCAAGGTGGCCGGCGCTGGCGTTGCCTATCCCGGGGTCTGCGGCCGGCCTATCGAGACCGTAGGCGAGGGACGCACGCACCGGCTCTCCGGTATGGGCGTCGCCGAAGTGTCGGAAGTGAACTGGCACGAGGCTGGCGGCGATTTCGTCGAAGTCTTCATGGATATGTCCGGCCCTTGGGCCGAGCGCCTCCCGCTCGCCTCGCTGCTGAACCTCTGTGTTGTCGTCGAGCCGGACCCGGCGCTCGGCAATGACGCCAAGAACGAAGCGGTACACGCGGCGGTGCTGGCCGTCGCAGATCGGCTGGCAGCCACGACCAAGGACCTGGAGCCACCGGAGCGCGAGGTGTTCGAGTTGCCGCCGGTGGACCCGGCGCTGCCCCGGGTGGTCTATATCTGGTGCTTGCACTCACCACAGGCGATGTCCGGCTCGCCCACGACCTGGTGTACCGCTACCTACGGCCTGACGCACCTGACGCCCCCTTGGTTGCTGCATCCGAACGAAGTGCTCGACGGGGCAATCACCGGCCCCTATCGGACGGCATTTGCGACCTCCTGGACCGTCATGAACAATCCCGCGCTCCACGAGCTGTACCGGCGCCACGGGGTAGACCTCAACTTCCTCGGCGTGATCGCCTTCCGTACCGAGTGGACAACCCAACACGAGAAGCAGCTGATGGCCAACCAGGCAGCAAAGATGGCCCGTATGCTGGACGCGCAGGGCGCCTTAGTGACTTGGGACGCTGGCGGCAACGAGTTCATCGAAGTGATTCGCACCGTGCAGGCGTGTGAGCGACTAGGGATCAAGACGGTGTTCATGACCGGCGAAGACTCCTCCGCTGGTGGCGTGCCGACCTTGCTGGAGCCGCTCCCGGAGGCCGATGCCATCGTCAGCACCGGCTTCATCTACAACGACCTCACCGACCTCGCGACCCTGCCGCCCGTAGAGCGCGTCATCGGCTCGGACCGGCGTATCATCGGCCGCCTGCGCGATCAGCAGGTCCCCACCGCCGGCCCCTTGGAGCCGCCCCGCCGCTACGACGACCATTATGGCTTCAACCGCTACAGTGGCCTGGAGGCGTGAGCAGCGAGCGGTACTGTGGTGCCGGGAAGACCTATCCCCGGCCCAGCCCTCCCTAGCTGCCGACTGACAGCGATGTCACAGTTGACTCCGAACCGAGTAGTCGTCAAGGGCGTGCGCTATATGTTGGCGCACGTGCCCGGTCTGGTGCAGTACGGCTCTAAGCCCGTGCGCGAGCTGCCGCGAGACGCGGCGCTGCGAGAGCAGTTTGGGGCGCAGCTCCGCTCCTTCGACGACGCCGTTGCCTATCCACCGCATCAGGTGTTTCTCGGCGCCCGTCCGCCGGAGGACCTGTGGGCACTGGAGCGGCCGTGGTGGCGCTCGCAAGCCGACGCGCCGCCCGTTGCTCCCGACGGCTCCTTCCGCGCACCGCTCGGCGAGCTACTGGCGGAAACACCGTTTTACGGCTTCCTCAAGATCGCCGATAACTTCGACCTCGTGACGCTCTCCGAGGAGTTCGTCGAGGAAGCCCGGGCCGCCCTCGCTCGTCACCCGCTCATCACGCCGGACGATCTCGCCCGGCTGGGCACGGGACAACCATTGGCGCGTATCGAGCAATCCGCGGCGGCGCTGCCGCTGGTATTGGGTGACGGACGCTTGGTGGGCTGCATCCGCAGCGACCACGAGCAGGACACCTCGCTGGCGGCGGACGTGTTGCTGGAGAATCTCACCTGCAAGGCGACGGCCGTGCTGGCGCTGCGCGCTCTGCTACACGCCGGCCCGGTACAGGCCGAGCAGGTGGAATACCTAATCAACTGCGGCGAGGAGGCGGTGGGCGACCGCTATCAGCGCGGCGGCGGCAACTTGGCCAAGGCCGTCGGCGAGCTAGCCGGCTGCGTGCAGGCCACCGGCGCCGACGTGAAGGCGTTCTGCTGCGGTCCGGTGCATGCGCTTGTCATCGCGGCCGGGCTGGTCGCGTCCGGCCTGTTCGGCGAGGTGGCGGTCGTCGGCGGTTGCTCGCTGGCGAAGCTGGGCATGAAGTTCTTGGGGCATCTGAAGCACGACCAGCCGGTGCTGGAGGACGTGCTCGCTGGAGTCGCTATCCTTGTCGGCGCCGACGATGGACACAGTCCGGTCTTGCGTCTCGATAGCGTCGGCAAGCATCCGGTGGGCGCCGGCGCGTCCCAGCAGGCCATCTTTCAAGCATTGGTCGCCGAACCGTTGCAGCGGCTCGGCTGGCGCTTCGACGCGATTGACCGCTACGCGACCGAGCTACACGACCCGGAGATTACCGAGCCGGCGGGCAGTGGAGACGTGCCCCTGCTCAACTACCGGCTGATCGGCGCCTTGGCGACGGTTAACGGCGAGCTGAAACGGGAGGCGATTCCCGACTTTGTGACGGCACACGGGCTGCCGGGCTTTGCGCCGACCCAAGGGCACATCGCCTCGGCCGTACCGTACCTCGGTCACGCCATCGCCGGCTTGACCGAGGGCACGCTACAGCGCGTGATGTTCCTGGCCAAGGGCAGCCTGTTTCTCGGCCGCATGACCCAGATGGCCGACGGCCTCTCCTTCATACTTGAGCGCAGAACATAGTCCGCAGCACAATACGACGCAGGAGGAAGGTGACATGACAGCAAGCAAGATTGCGTTGACGGGGAAGAAGGTGGTGGCGCTCGGCGAGCGCGACGGTGTGCCCGGCCCGGCCATCGCTGCGTGCGCCCGCGGTGCCGGGGCGGACGTCGTGCTGGAAGATACCTACTGTTTCGTCTGAACGTCCGCCGGAGCGCTTGACCTGGATGGTCAACAGAACATCAAGCGGGTAGTTGACGACCTAGGCCACGACGAGGTGGTGGTACTCCTCGGTACCCCGAACGCGGAAAGCAGTCAGGTCTACGGCCTGACGGTAACTGAGGGCGACCCGGCGTGGGCCGGTGCGCTGGCGGGCACAGCCCTGGGCTTGCCGGTGTATCACATCACCGAGCCGGAAATCGCCGCCCAGGTGCCGCCGGAAGTGTACGCCCAAGAGGTCGGCATCTCCGAGATGGTGCTGGACACGGAAGGGATTGCCACAGCCCTCCGCGCAGTTCGTGCCGGTGGGGCTGGGCTATCCTAATCCACGGACGTAGAGGCGGGGACGGGCGCAGCATGCTGCGTTCCTACGTGGATACCGTAATCCGAACAGATGAATCCTGAACAACAAGCGCGGATAAACATAGACCGGCTGCTGGCGCAGGCGGGATGGGTGGTCCAGGACGCTGACGCCCTCAACCCATATGCCGGCAGCGGCGTGGCGGTGCGCGAGTTCCAACTGAAGTCCGACCATGGCAGCGCCGATTACCTGCTCTACATGAACCGAAAGGCAGTGGGCGTTATTGAGGCCAAGCCCGAGGGACACACCCTTGCCGGCGTCGAAGTCCAGTCCGATAAGTACAGCACCGGCTTGCCGGACACTCTGCCGGCCTACCGGCGGCCACTCCCGTTCCTGTACGAGAGCACCGGCGTGGAGACCCGGTTCACCAACCTGCTGGACCCGGAAGCTCGCAGCCGTGCGATCTTCTCCTTCCACACTCCCAAGACGCTGGCCGAGTCGATCGGTGAACTGGAAGGCGCCTCCGATTCCCCCGATTTTGGCCAGCACGCGGCGGCCGAGCTGCGCGGCGACTACACCGCGCCCCGTACCCTCCGCGAAAGATTGAAGGACCTGCCGCCCCTCAAGACCGACGGACTGTGGAACGTGCAGGTGCGGGCCATTACGAACCTGGAAGAGTCCTTGGCTGCCGGCCGGTCGCGGGCGCTGGTGCAGATGGCGACCGGCAGCGGCAAGACCTTCATGGCCTGTAACCAGGTATACCGCCTCATCAAATACGCCGACGCGCGTCGGGTGCTCTTCTTGGTGGACCGTGCCAACCTGGGACGCCAGACCCTACGCGAGTTTCAGGGCTTCACCATCCCTGACGATGGCCGCAAGTTCACCGAGCTTTACAACGTCCAGCTCTTGCAGTCCGGGCGCATTGACCCGGTGAGCCGCGTCTGTATCGCCACCATTCAGCGGGTGTATTCGCTGCTCAAAGGTGAAGAGCTAGACCCGGAGCTGGAGGAGTTTTCCGGCTTTGACCCGGACGCCATGCAGCGCGAGCCGGCGCCGGTGGAATACAACCCGGATATTCCCATCGAGACCTTCGACTTCATCATCACGGACGAGTGTCACCGCTCCATCTACAACCTGTGGCGCCAAGTGCTGGAGTACTTCGACGCCTTCCTCATCGGCCTGACCGCGACCCCCTCCAAGCAGACGTTCGGCTTCTTCCAACAGAACTTGGTGATGGAATACAACCACCAGCAGGCGGTGGCCGACGGTGTCAATGTCGACTCCGATACCTACCGTATCCGCACCGCGATTACGCAGCAAGGCTCCTCGGTAAAGGCCGGGTACTACGTAGACCGGCGGGACCGCTCCACCCGCAAAGTCCGCTGGGAGCAGCTCGACGAGGACTTCACCTACGCGCCCAACCAATTGGATCGGGAAGTCGTGGCCGAGGACCAGATTCGGACGGTCATCCGCACCTTTCGAGACCGTCTGTTCAGGGAGATATTTCCAGGCCGCCAGGACGTGCCCAAGACCATCATCTTCGCCAAAGATGACAGCCACGCCGACGACATAGTGCGTGTCGTGCGGCAGGAGTTCGCCAAGGGCAACGACTTCTGTCAGAAAATCACCTACAAGACCACGGGGGCAAGGCCGGAAGACCTACTCACCGCGTTTCGCAATAGCTACAACCCGCGCATCGTCGTCACGGTGGACATGATCGCCACAGGCACCGACATCAAGCCGGTCGAAATCGTCTTCTTCATGCGCCTCGTGCGGAGCCGGAGCTTTTTCGAGCAGATGAAGGGCCGCGGCGTGCGGACTATCTCCGCTACCGAATTCCATGCCGTCACCCCCGACGCCCCCAACAAAGACCGTTTCGTCATTGTTGACGCGGTGGGAGTGACCGAGCACCAGCTATCCGATTCCTTCACCCTGGAGCGACAGCGGACCGTCCCCTTCGACAAGCTGCTCGACTTGGTGAGCATGGGCAGCCGCGAGCCGGACGTGCTCTCCTCCCTCGCCAGCCGCCTCGCTCGCCTGGAACGGAAGCTGACCCCTCGGGAGCGGGAGTCCATCGAAGCCGTCGCCCCGGGGACCTCGCTCCCGGACCTGATTGATGGCTTGGTCACTGCCACCGACCCCGACGCGGCCCTGGCGGCCGCCCAGCAGACGACCGGACAGGACGACCCACCGCCGGCGGCGATCACCGAGGCGGAACGGCAGTTGTGCGAGGATGCCGCCCGGCCATTTGCCGAGAATCCCCAACTGCGCCAGCGCCTGGTGGAGATCCACCGCTCCTACGAGCAGACCATAGATACGGTCAGCGACGACCAGTTGCTCGAAGCCGGCTTCTCTTTAGAGCAGGCCGCCAGCATAGTGCAGTCTTTCCAGGACTACATTGCGGAGCACCGGGACGAGCTTACGGCCCTCCAGGTGCTGTACGAGCGACCCTACCGGCACCGCTTGCGCTACGCCGACATCAAGGCGCTGGCCGACACCCTGCAAGCGCCGCCGCGTTCCTGGACTACCGACCGGCTCTGGCAGGCCTATCAGCGGCTGGACCAGTCCCGGGTCCGCGGCTCCGGCCAGCGGCAGCTGGCGGACATCGTGTCCCTGGTGCGCTATGCCATTGGCCAGATGGATGAGCTGACACCCTTCACCGACCAGGTCAAGGAACGCTTCCGCGGCTGGCTGGACATGCAGGAGATCGCCGGGCGGGCCTTCACGGCGGAGCAGGTGCAGTGGTTGGAATCCATCCGCGACCACATCGCGGGCAGCGTCGGCATGGAGATGACCGACTTCCAGTTGGACCCCTTCATCCAGCGGGGTGGCCTGCACCGGGCGTATACTCTGTTTGGCGACGAGCTACCCCAGCTCCTGGAAGAACTGAACCTAGAACTGGCAGCGTAACCACACCATGAATGACCGGAACATCCCCGCCGGCTGGGTCACTGCCACCATCGGCGAAGCGTGCCTAGTAAATCCCCGTTCCTTTACCGATTCTGTTGAAGACGACACGTCAATCTCTTTCGTGCCGATGGCAGCTGTCGAAGCTGTAACGGGACAGATAGATTTGAGCCAAGTAAGAGTCTATGGCGAAGTTAAAAAGGGCTACAAGCGTTTCTCTGAAGGCGACGTCCTGTTCGCCAAGATTACGCCCTGCATGGAAAACGGAAAGATCGCTATTGCCAAAGGGCTTACCAGCGGCGCTGGCTGCGGATCAACGGAGTTTCACGTCCTGCGTCCAGTGGGTGGACTTTCCCGGCACTACTTGGCGAATTTCCTGCTCCAGCAGGAGTTTCGCAAAGAAGCTCAGAGGCACATGACAGGAACAGCGGGCCAGTTGCGTGTTCCCGCTGCGTTCGTAAATGAGGCCCCGTTTCCCCTCCCGCCCCTCCCCGAGCAGCACCGCATCGTCGCCGCAATCGAGCAGCACCTCACCCGCCTCGCCGCCGCCGTGACCGCCCTGCAGCGGGTCCAGGCCAACCTGCAACGTTACCGGGCCAGCGTCCTCAAGACTGCCTGCGAAGGCAAGCTGGTCCCCACCGCGGCGGCGCTGGCCCGCGCCGAGGGCCGCGACTACGAGCCGGCCGACCGTCTTCTGGCGCGCATCCTGGTCGAGCGCCGCGCCCGCTGGGCGGCCCAGCCGAAGCGCCGCGGCCGGTACAAGGAGCCGGCCCCACCCGACACGTCCGCCTTGCCGCAGCTACCGGAGGGGTGGGCATGGGCAACCATCGGGCAGGCCGCTGAGATACAGGGTGGAATCCAAAAGCAGCCAAAACGTAGACCAGCGCATAACCCATTTCCATACCTCAGGGTGGCGAATGTATTACGTGGGCAACTCGACCTAGAGGAAGTTCATCAAATCGAACTGTTCCCTGGCGAACTCGAAAAGCTCAGGCTGCTTCGCGACGACTTGCTAATCGTAGAAGGCAACGGCAGTCCATCGCAGATAGGACGTATGGCTATTTGGAAGGGCGAAGTACCGGTCTGCGTCCACCAGAACCACATTATCAGGGCGCGTGTTTTGGGCGGAACTACTCCACAGTTTGTTGAGTCATACTGGAATTCTCCGAGAGGGTCTTCTGGTGTTCTAAATGTAGCTAGTTCAACCAGCGGCCTGTATACACTGAGTGTTAGCAAGGTGAGTAACCTCCCAATCCCCCTCCCGCCATTGGCCGAGCAGCGCCGCATCGTCGCCGAGGTCGAGCGGTGCCTGTCGGTCATCCGGCAAGCCGAGGCCACGGTAGCGGCCAGCCTACAGCGGGCCGAGCGCCTACGCCAGAGCATCCTCAAACAGGCGTTCTCCGGGCAGCTCGTACCCCAGGACCCCAACGACGAGCCGGCCGCGGTGCTGTTGGCACGCATCCAGGCGCAGCGCGCCGCCGCCGAGACCGCCGCCAAAGCGCAACGCAAGCCGCGCCGTCGGAGAGCGAGACGAACACCGGCGAGGCAGTTGCACCTCGCGGAAGGGACACCATGACTACTGCCTCGACCATCGGCCAGAAGCTCTGGAACTACTGCGACGTCCTCCGCGACGCCGGCCTCTCCTATGGCGACTACCTGGAGCAGCTGACCTACCTCATCTTCCTCAAGATGATGCACGAGCGCAGCCAGCCGCCCTACACCTTGCTCCCCGACTACCGGCCGCCCCCCATTCCGCCAGGCTACGACTGGTCCAGCCTGCTCGCACTGGATGGCGCTGATCTGGAGACCCACTACCGCCGCACACTAGAAGCCCTGGCCCAACAGCCCGGCACCCTTGGCGTCATCTTCAGCAGGGCCAGGAACGAAATCCAGGAACCGGCCATGCTGACCCGGCTCATCAAGGACCTCATCAACAGCGAGAACTGGTCGGCCCTCAGCGCCGATGTCAAGATGGTCCTGACCAATCCGCCTTTCGGACGGAAGTCCAGCCTTACCTTCATCAACGCCGCAGGGAAGTCGGAGCGAGAAAGCCTGGAGGTGGAACGGCCCGACTTCTGGGCCACGACCAGCAACAAGCAGCTGAACTTCCTGCAGCACGTGCATACCTTGCTGAAGATTCACGGTCGGGCGGCCGTCGTGGTGCCGGACAACGTTCTATTCGAGGGCGGCGCGGGGGAGACAGTGCGGCGTCGGCTGCTTCACGTGTGCGACGTACATACCCTACTGCGACTGCCCACGGGCATGTTCTATTCCCAGGGCGTCAAAGCCAACGTGCTCTTTTTCGACCGCAAACCCGCCCGCGAGACCCCCTGGACCCAGGCCCTCTGGATTTACGACCTCCGCACCAACCGGCACTTCACCCTCAAGGCCAACCCGCTGGACCGCTCCCACTTGGACGACTTTGTAGCGTGCTACAACCCTGCTAACCGTCACGAGCGCCAGGAGACCGAGCACTTTCACCGCTTCAGCTACGACGATTTGCTGCAGCGGGACAAAGTGAATCTCGACATCTTCTGGCTGCGCGACGAGAGCATGGCCGACTCCGCTAACCTGCCGCCGCCCGATCTCATCGCCGAGGAGATCGTGGAGGACCTCCGCACGGCCTTGGAGCAGTTGGAGGCGATCGCCGCAGACCTCTCGCCGACTCCACGCCTTCCCCTGTGAGAGGGTGAGGGCCGGGGGGTGAGGCGGGCAGGCGCCGGAACGCAGCGGCTCAGGACTCGATCAGCCCTTCCTGGGGCATTGTCCAGGGCAGAGCATAGAAAGGCGCCATCTGCGGGGCGCGTGGTATTGGCATGTCTCCGAACGGTACGTCAATGACCACCGGCGCCTGGCGTTCCAGCGCGAGCGGAATCAGCGTTCCCAACTCCGTGGGGTCGCTGGCCCGCATGCCGACTGCGCCGAATGACTCGGCGAACTTGACGAAGTCCGGGTTGTGCAGGTCGGTCTCGTAAGCTCCGGTAAACGACTCCTCCAGGTCGCGGGCAACGTTGCCGTAGGAGTCGTTTCTGAAGATGATGGTCGTGACATTGATCCCGTACTTGACTGCCGTCGAAAGCTCGGACGAGTTGAACATGAACCCGCCGTCTCCGACGATACACACTACGGGGCGGTCCGGTTGAGCCACCTTCGCGCCCAGCGCGGTCGGGAAGGAAAAGCCGAGGTTGTATGAGTACCCGGAGTCTATGTACGTCTTGGGGTGCTTCACTTGGTAGTGGGTGCGGGCGTAGTAGCCGAACTGCGTGATATCCCAGACGATGAAAGCGTCCTCCGGGATACTGTTCTGGATTGTCTCCAGAATCGGGTACTGCGGCTCCTTGAGCCTGATGTCGTAGTAGGCGATCAGGCACCGAGCCGCGCTGACCGCTTCGACGGGCGACGGGCGCTCTCCCGCCCCGGCCTCGGTGAGGAAGGGCAGCAAGGCCTCGATAGTCGCTCTGGCATCGCCATGCAAGGGGATGGTGTTGGACTGGACTCGTGTGAGTTCGGTGTCGTCTATGTTGATGTTCACTAACGTGGATGCCTCGCCGGCCGGATTGCCCAGCGAAAAACGGGTGCCGATTCCGATCACGACGTCGGCGGCCTCCATCACCTCGTAAAGCTGGTTCATCTCCTGTCTCTCGCCCCGAGGGCTGAAACAGGAGCCATAAGACAGCGGATGGCTGTCTGGCATGGTGCCCTTGCCGCCGTTGGACGTGATCACCGGGATGTTTGTTGCTTCGGCCAGTTTGACGAGAGCTTGTTCTGCGTCTGATCGCGCCACTCCGCCGCCGGCGTAGATCAGGGGCAGGCGAGATTGGGCGATGACACGGGCGACCTCCCGCATGTTGCTCCGGGCTGGGCACAATCCGCGAGACCGGGGCCGGGTTCCGCAGCACGACTTCCTCCCGCTCCACCCCAACCTCGGGCGGGACCTCGATCAAAACGGGACGGGGACGGCCGGTACGCATCTGTCTGAACGCTTCGAACACGGCTTCCGGTATCTCCCGCGGCCTGAGCGCCCGCCGCTGCCACTTGGTCACGGGACGCACCACGTCCGGCTGGTCCAAAACCTCATGAACGGCCCCGAGGTTCTTGCCGATCCGGTCGCGCGGAACCTGGCCGGCAATGAGGAGCACGGGCGAGGAGCGGGCGTATGCCGTGGCGAGGCCGGCGGCGGCGTTGTAAAGCCCCGTGCCCGGAACCACCAAGGCTACCCCCGGTTTTCCTGACGCGCGAGCATAGCCGTCGGCCATGTAGGTCGTGGCCTGTTCGTGGCGGGTCGTGATCATGCGGATGCCCGGCTCGTCCCGTAGCGCGGCGATAATCCCGTAAATCTGGATGCCTGGAATCCCAAATACGACTTCAACGCCTTCCCTGACGAGGGACTTCACCAGGGCTTCACCTCCACTCATTTTCACCACGGTTCACCTACTCCGTCCGGCTACGGCGTCGCTGGCGCCTCTGCCCGCGGCAAGAAGGGGTTCTCGGCCGGCTCCTTGCCACCGTAGAACCAGGTAAGCGGGAGCACTTTGAGCTTCTGGCTGAAGCCGCCCGGCTTGGACTTGCTATCAATCAGCTCCGCGCGGGTCGGGTGCTCGTCCATGGTGGTGTAGCTGTGCGCGATGAGCACCCGGTCCCGGCCGACGAACACCGATGGGTAGGACCAGCGGCCGTAGGTGGCGTCTTGCGTGATGTATTCGACTTCCCGTTCCGGGGCGGCCATATCCGGCAGGAAATAGTATTCGGCCGGCCGTACCGGGTGGATGGGACCTGGCTCGACGCGCGTGGTCTCGTGGATGGACTCGATATTCTGGAAGAATTCCCAGACGCTGCCCCCGTTGCGACTGATCGCCGCCGAGATGCGCGTCCGGTTGTAGCCGCGCTTGACCTCCTCCTCCGTCTCCTGGTTCCAGACGAGGAGCAGGTGCCCGGTCGCGGGGATGGCACGAATCTGCGCCGGCGTGGTGGTCGCAGCGAGCGAGGTCGGCGCGGGGCGCGTCCAGGTCTCGCCATTGTCATCCGACCAGGACTGAAACAGCCGCCCCAGCCCGGTACGCATCACCATGAGCAGGCGGCCGGGGCTGACCTCGGCCACGCTCGGCTCATTGACGTAGCTATAGGTCGCGTTCCAGTCGTGAAGGATGACCAGCTCGCCGTCACGGTTGCGCTCCCACGTGCGCCCGTCGTCGTCGGAGTAGCAGACGTAGACGAACGAGAACCGCGGATCGAAGAAGTGCGCTGCGGTGGAGACCCACTGCCCGCCGATCAGCTTGCCGGAGAAGGGCGGCCGCACGTCGCTAGGCCCGGCCCGCTGACCGAGCATGCCGTAGACGGGTAGCACGATCCGTCCCGACGACGTGCGGAGCAGCACGTCCTGGTAGGCGTGCGCCGGGAGGCCAGGCGGGGTCACCTGCACCGGGCGCTCCCAGGTCTCACCGCCGTCCGGTGAGCGCCAGAAGACCAGGTGATGAATGCCGCGCCGGGCCTCCTCCGCGTCCTGTTTCAGCGCCACCAGGCCGACGCCGCGGCCTGCCAGCCGCACGAGCGAGGTCCCGCCGCCGCCAACGGGCGCGCCGTCGGCATCGTGACGCTCGAACGGCTCCGACCAGCTGACGCCGCCATCGTCCGACGTGGTGAAGGTCGTACCCGCTGCATGGAGAATGCGACCGTCTTCAAGCTCAGTGAAGGTCGAGGAGTGGAAATACCTCGTCTCGTGGAGGGCTAACAGTTCCTCCGGTCGGGTCATCGGCACATTGCTCATCTGCTCTTGCTCCTCGTGTTGACCGCGTGCTGCCGTTCCATCTTTCCGATCAGGGGAAGCAGGCGTGCCTCCTCGTCTGGGAAGTCCATGCTGAGGCGGGCTACGGCGATGGGCAACTGCCAGGCCGCAAGCTGTTCCCGATCAGCCCCCGTAATAGTGGCATATCGGTGCAGGTAGCGCGACCGGGCAATGCTGCGGGCGAGACTCACGAGCCGGCCGCTGATTCGCCCGGTCGGTGGGCTACCGACCTGCAGGATCAGTGCAGTCAGGGCAACATCGGCCAGGGCATTGCCGCGGCACCCCGTCAGCCAGTCAATAATCACCGGTCCCTGGGGAGTCAGGATAATCCGGTCCGGGTGGAAATCGCCGTGGCACAGCTGTGTGCCGTCGGGCAGCGCTTCCAGCGCCGACAGGGCCGCCTCCCTCGTCCTCATCGAGACGGCCGTTGCTTGCCGGATCAGCGCAGCGTAGTGCTCGCGCTGGGAAGGGAGGTCCGGGGCCACGTGCTGATGAATAGTGCCGTGCAGCTCGGCGAACAGACGGGTCAAACCGAGCAGCCGCCACGGCGTCGTGCCGAACCGCTGCAGCATCGTTGGCCCTGCCACGTGCCGGTAGATGATGCCGCGTCGCCCGTCTACCCGGCGCCGCCCGACGACGGTAGGCGTTGGCAGTCCCAGGGCCTGGACCTGTTGGGCGCTACGCCATTCTTGATCCACCGCGTCGGCCGGCCGGTCCGCATGGTAGAGCTTCAAGACCTCGGTGTCGGACCAGCGATAGATGTCTGCCGTGCGGCCATAGCCAATGAGCGGAAGCGGCCACTCTGCGGTCATGGGCTTCCTCGGGCCTAGTCTACCCAAGATCGGCCGCTGGACTCCGGCTTTCGCCGGAGTGACGAGGAGTGGCGCTTACGGCAAGGCCACCGGCTCGCCGCGCCGATGCGACTCTTTGACGGCATCGAGGATCACCGACACGGCGACCGCCGCCTCGCCGGGGATCGCGGCCGGTCGTCCGGCCTGAGCAGCAGCGACGAACTCCTCCACCTCGGCAACGTACATGGCGTCGAACGGGTCGCCAGTGTGTTGGATAGTCGTCGGCTCCCGGTAGGCGGCGACCACGTCCGACTGAACGGTCAGCGTGTTCAGCGGCCAATCGGCCCGCACGTTACCGCGAGTGCCGTATACCTCCACGAAGTCATACGGCTGATGCACTTCGTGCGAGCACGTCACCTGGGCCGTCACACCGTTGGCAAAGGCGAGCATGAAGGCCGACGTGGCATCAACGTCCGTCTCCGGCTGGTAGCGCATCGTGCTGTACACCTGCGTCGCCGGCTGCCCGACGATCCACAACAGTTGATCGCTCACGTGACTGCCCAGGAAGAGCAGTTGCCCGCCGCCGGCCTGCGGGTCGGCCAGCCAGCCGCTCAGCGGCGCGCCACCCTTCCCGGCGCTGATGAACACGATGTCGCCGATAGCGCCGTCGTCAATCAGCTCCTTCATCAGCAGCCGCACCGGCGTGTAGCGCAGGCAGTATCCGGCCATCAAGGTCACGCCCGCAGCCTCAGCAGCAGCAACGACCCCCCGCACCTCGCCGGCGTTGACGCCGACCGGCTTTTCGATAAAGACGTGCCGCCCGGCCGCGATCACCGCGTGCGACACCGGCGCTAGAAGGTTGTGCGGTGTGGCGACGAGCACGCCGTCTACCGCCGCCTCCGCGAGGAGCGTCGCATGATCTCGATAGGTGCGCTGGTAGCCGAAGTCGCGTTGAGTCTGGCTGGCGACGGCGGTATCCGGGTCCGCGCAGGCCACCAGCTCGCAGTCGCCGAGGGCGCAGGCCGCTGCGGACAGGTGGCGTCCCTGCCGGCCAGCGCCGATGAGTCCTAGTCGGAATGGTGCTCCCATAACGGTCGTCTCCTGCCCCTCTGCCCGGCCATGTCCGCCCGGTCGGCTACCGTTTCGGGCGGTACCAACGAGCGTGTCACCGCCGCTGCTATACCCCGGCCATCAGTGTGCGGTAATTCGCGGGGATGTTCTGCGGATTGGCCATCGAGCCAATCTCATACATGAAGACGCCGGGGTAGTCAATCGCCCGCAGCGCCGCGACCACCGCGGCCCAGTTGATCGTGCCGGCCAACGGCATGATGTGCTCGTCCCGCTGGCCATGATTGTCGTGGATGTGCAGGGTAATCAGCCGCGAGCCGAGGGTTCGGATCGCAGTGGGGTTATCACCGTTGAGGTGGCGGTGGCCGGTGTCCAAGCAGACACCTACCGCCGGGAAGGCCTCGCTGTCCTTGATGAGCGCCATCAAGTGCCGCACGTCGGCGCGCCACCCGGCGCCGCCATTCTCGATGGCCAGCCGCACGCCCAGGTCCGTCGCGGTAGCTGCCAGCTCGCGCAGGCTGGCGACAAAGGCGCCGCGGCGCTGCGCATACGCTTCCGGCTGCCGATCCGGCGAGGGGATGGCGATGTGGTGGGTCACGAGGATGTCGCCGCCGAGGCGCGCCAATGCCGCCAACCCGGTGCGGTACAGGGCCACCGATGCCCGCCGCCGGGCCTCATCCGGGTCGGCCAAATCGCTACCGGGCTGGCGCTGCTCGAAGTGGGCATGGATGGAGTTGAGGGCCAAGCCGCGACTCTCTAGCCAGCCCCGCATCCGGTCGAGCAGCTCGCCATCGGTGTAGTCAAAGTTGGGATGGTAGTCCGCGATCTCGATAGCCACCAAGCCCAACTGATGCATGAGGTCGAGCAGCGCCGGAGTGAGCGGCTGGCCGTGCGCGGCGAAGAGCGTCGAGGCGCCCGGCCGGAGCAGCGTCCGTTCTCGGTTAGCTGGCCTGTTGGTCATGTTCGTTGCCCGTACAATGGCTCCCAATGCCGCGCGAGGTACATACCGGGCGCGGCCGCTGTGCCGGTAAGCGTAGCGTACCCGCAAGCGAGCGGGTGACCCACCACGTCTGCACCACCTTAGCAGGCATCGGGTTGTGCCGACCCGGCGGTCGGCAGCACGATCCACCGGCCGCGGTCGCAGAGGACGGGAGTAGATCATGGTAGACGTGCTGATTCAGGGTGGGAAGGTGATTGACGGGACGGGCGCCCCCTGGTTCCGGGCCGATGTCGCCATCCAAGACGGCAAGATCGCTGCCGTCGAACGTATGCCGCTGACCGATCAGGTGGATGGTCGGTTGGAGGGAGCCGAGGCCGCCACCGTGCTCGACGCCACCGGCTGCTTCGTCACCCCGGGGTTCATTGACCCGCACACCCACTCCGACCTGCCGCTCTTGGTCAACCCACCGGCGGAGAGTCAGGTGCGCCAGGGCGTTACCACCGTCGTCATCGGCAACTGCGGCAGCGCCCCGGCTCCAGTGGGGCCGCTTAACGGAGCCTTCCTTAACCGCAGGATTGGCGAACGGGCTGCCGGGCAAGGCCTGCGGCGCGACTGGCGGACCTTCGGTGAGTACTGCGACCGAATGCGCCGCCAAGGTGTAGCCATCAACGTGGCGCCCTTGGCCGGCCACGCCACCCTGCGCGGTGAAGTAATGGAGATGGAGCGCCGCCCGCCTACCGCCGACGAGCTGGCGGCGATGTGCCGCCTCCTAGAGGAGGCGCTGGACGACGGAGTCTTTGGCCTCTCCACCGGGCTGATCTACCCGCCTAGCTCGTATGCGGACACGGACGAGATTGTCGCCTTGGCCCAGGTCGCGGCGCGGCGCGGCGGGCTGTACTTCAGCCATATCCGGGGGGAGGGCAACACCCTGCTCGACGCCGTGGACGAGGCAATCGAGATCGGTCGCCGCGCGGAGCTGCCGGTCCAGATCGCCCATCACAAGGCAGCCCGCCCGCCCAACTGGGGCAAGACGGCCCAAACGCTGGAGATGATGCAGGCCGCTCGCGCCGGCGGCGTGGACGTAGCCTATGACGCCTATCCCTATATCGCCAGCAGCTCTGGTCTTGGCTCGCTCTTGCCCGACTGGGCGCACGAGGGCGGCGCAACGGCGCTCCTCGCGCGCCTCCGCAGCCCGGTTGAGCGCGAGCGCGTCGTCGCTGGCATCCGCGAACGCGCCGCGGGGATGGAGGGGTGGCACACGGTCATCGTCTCGTGGGTGCCAACGGCGGCGCACAAGCACTGGGAGGGGCAGACCATCGAGCAGATTGGCGACACGCTGGGCCTCGCCGGAGAGGAAACGGTCGCCCACGTGCTGGACACGTTGGGCGGTGCGGCGCATATGGTCTACTTCCAGCTCGATGAGGAGGATGTGCGCCGTGTGATCGCGCACCCCTTGGGCATGGTCGGCTCCGACGGCAGCGTCGCGGCGCCCTACGGGCCACTGTCCGAGGGCAAGCCGCATCCCCGCTCCTATGGGACGCATCCCCGCGTCTTGGGCCGATACGTGCGCGAGCTTGGCCTGCTCACCTGGGAGGAGGCTATCCGTAAGATGACCAGCGCCCCGGCTCAACGCCTCGGCCTCGCCGCCAAGGGGATCGTCCGGCCAGGACTGGATGCCGATCTCGTCGTCTTCGATCCGGCGACGGTCCGCGACCGCGCCACCTTCGAAGAGCCACACCAATACCCGGACGGCATCAACCATGTGCTGGTGAATGGCGAGCTTGTCGTGAGCGGTGGCAGCCACCTCGGCACGCTGCCCGGCCAGGTCCTCACCCGGCCCGGGGCCAGTGGCTAGTGGTCAGTGGCTAGGCGGCGCCGGCCCCCCGCCCCCCGCCGCGCCGCCCGTCATTGGCACGAAAATAACACCCATCCGTCATTCCCGCTTTCGCGGGAAATCCACGCCCCCCTGCCCAGCGGGGGGGGCCATAGGGGGGCCGGCTCGACGGTGATAATCTGCGTGTGGCCCGGCAATATAACCTCAGTTCAATCGGATTGCTTAGGCTTCCGCGAAGGCGGCAGCTTCCCCCCCGGCGGTTTACTCGAGTCCCAGGCTTTCGGCGGCCTCACCTTCGGCGCCATCGTTGACCTTCCACCCTTATTGCGAGCATCGTTGGCCGGCATATGGCCTCCTTGGATCGTTGTGTCAGTCACGAGTCATTATATCGTAGACTGTGGTTGCGCTCCAGCCTTCAGGAGTTGAAGACGATTGTGAGAACCTCGAATTGTAGAAGTATGTGTATATCATAACCGACTCAATATCCGCTAATACCACGAATTCGCAAGTTTCTTGATGTAGTTCACCCGGCTCTACGATTAACACATCTTTCTCCCAAGTGCGCGGAGCTTCATCAAGGGTCGGCCATTGAAGATTGTCGTACTCCCTGTCTCTGAACACCTGAGCATACAAGGTTTCGATTTCTTCGTCCGATAGGGGGGATATTTGCTGCAAAAGGAAGAACGCTTTGCGGAATTCCATCTTGACCTTTGAGCTGTTGTGCAAGATTGCGGTCACGGCGATGTGAACGTAGCTGCCACCAATGGGCCGGTGTGACACCTTGTTGGTGATAGTGAGATGAGGCTCGGATTCTCTGAATACCTGCCACGCCTGGCCTTGCGGCCGGCGGATTTTGCTCAATTGACCCATACTCAGTTACTCACGCTCTAGCCGCCTTGCCGCCCCATCCTGCCCATCCTCCCATCCCGTAAATCCTGATGCTGACAATCCTTGGCCCCCGCCCGCCTCGCCGCCTGTCATTCCCGCGCAAGCGGGAATCCACGTCCCCCTGCACAGCGGGGGGCCATAAGGGGGCCACAGGAGAGGGACTCTGCCAGCGCTACACGGGCACCAGCGTCATCGCCTTGTCCTTGAGGAACGGGTACGGCAAGCCGACGGTGCGGAGCCGCTCGATCATGTCCTTGGGCAGCCGCGGCAACGTTGCCACTTTCAGGTTGGCCTCCAGCTCGGCGACGTTCGCCGACCCTGGAATGACGCACGTGACCCGCGGATCGTCCAAGAGGTACAGCAGCGCCAGCTGCGGCAGCGTGTAGCCCGTCTCGGCCAGCACTTCCCGCAGGACGGCCGCTGCCGGCGCGGCGTCCCCGCTACGGCGCACGCCTTGGGCGGCCAGAGCCGCCAACGAAACCAGGCGGCCGGCAAACAAGGGCGTGGCTACGACCACCGCGGTGTTGGTCCGCTCGGCCACCGGCAGGACCGTTCGCCGAGCTGCATTCATCAGCAGGTTGTAATGGCTGGCGATCTCCACGCTGTCGAACTCGGCGTGCTCTAGGCAGTGCTGCAGATGCGGCGACCAGTGGCTCGTCACGCCAATGTACTTGCACCCACCCTGTTCGCGGATGTTGAGCAGCGACTCGTAGGCCATGCCCTTTCCGAACACGTCGTGCCACTCCCGGCGCTGGTCCGCTGCCAAGTCTCGCCAGCCGGGGTTGCCATGGATTTGCAGGACCTGCACCGAGTCCCGCTTCAGGTGACGCAAGGTCTGCTCGAAGCCACGCATGCAGTTGTCATAGGTGTAGTCCCAGAGGTTGTCCGCCGGCCCACTGAGCTTGGCTCCGATAATGATCTCGTCGTCGGGGACGTGGGCAAAGGCTTCGCCCAACAGCGCGTCGGCCTCGCCGGCGCCGTACAGCGGCGCCGTGTCAAAGAAGCGAACCCCTAGCTCATATGCCCGTTGCAGCGTTGCCAGGGCCGTTGGGCGGTCTACGCCCATATCGGTGGTGATGCGGTAGCAGCCCATGCCTAGCTCGGGCACCGGCTGGCGATCATGGCCGAAAGGCCGTGTCCAAATCATCGCTCCCCTCCCGTCGCACACCGGCTACCGCCGGCCGGCCATCACGGTATCATAACGGTACCAAGACGACGAGGTGGAGTGATGGTGAGCAATTCGGGTGAGCAGCCGATCCGGTTTGGCTTCTTTGGCTACGGCTTTATCGCCGGCGCACACGCCCAGGCCCTGGCCGACGTGCCCGGCGCCGAGGTGACGGCCGTGTGCGGGCCGCGCGCGGCGCCAGCGCACGAGTTTGCCGAGCGATTTGGGGTCGAGCTAGTCACGCAGGGCCCGCAGGAGATGCTCGCCGCGGACATCGACGCCGTGGTGATCTGCACGCCCGACGACGCCCATTACGAACAGGTGCTCGCCGCCGCGGCC
Organism: Chloroflexota bacterium; assembly: GCA_965238265.1. GTDB lineage: Bacteria > Chloroflexota > UBA11872 > UBA12225 > JAJDUF01 > JAJDUF01. The sequence goes on from OZ250185.1 coordinate 2,724,066, forward strand.
GCGGGCAAGCACCTCTTCTGTGAGAAGCCGGTAGCTATGAACCTCGCGCAGGCCAGCGAGATGGTCGCAGCATGCGAGCGGGCGAACGTGCGGACGATGACCGGCTTCCTGCTGCCCTACGCGCCCATCGCGCAGGAATTGGTGCGGCGAGTACGGGGCGGCGAGTTTGGCGAGCTAATTAGCATCCACACCCAACGCTACAACCCCCGACTGCTCGGAGCGGCGCTGACGGCGCAGTGGCGCTACGACGCCGCGCGTAGCTCGGCCGGCGTCTTGAGCGATCTCGGCTCGCACATGCTCAACTTCTCGGTGCTCATCGGCGGGCCGATCACCCATATCGCCGCCAGTCTGCGGACCGTGATTAAGGAGGTGCCCGACCCGGCCACCGGGGGAACGATGCCGCTCACACTGGACGACGACGTAGTGCTGGCACTGCGCTTTGCTTCCGGCGTCCACGGGACGATTGCGACCAGCCGCGTGGGCCACGTCGACTCGGACAAGCCGTTGGGCCGCTCGATGATCCAGATCAATGGGACGAAAGCTGCCGTCGTCACCGATGGGCTGGAGCATGCCGAGGTCTGGCGCTACGGCCATCCGACCGAGGCCATCGAACCGGACCTTGGTCCCGGCGTAGACGAGCACGCCGGGCTGCTGGCCGCAATGGGCCGGCGCGTGTTCAGCGAGTTTGTCGCGGCGATCCGCTCCGGCCGCGACTGCCACCCAACCATACGCGACGGCTGGCGGGTCCAGGCACTCGTCGAGACGGCCCGCCGGGCCGCCAAGTCGGGCCGCTGGGAAGAGGTGCCGGCAGCGCTTTAGGGCGCGTTACTCAGGCAGAGCCGCGCCCTGACCGATCACAGGCCGGCCGGATCAGTCAAGGCCGGCCGGTGAGGACGGCGCCGATTGCGTCGAGGATGGGGTCTTCGACCAAGCCGTAGTTGTAGATGAAGAACAACGGCACGTCGGCCTCGACATAGTAGCGGGTCACGTCCGACCAGTAACCCGGGGTCCGCCCGCCCGTCGACTCCGGCCGCAGCATCGCGCAGGGCAATAAGTCGGGGTGCGCCGCGCGTAGTGCTGCCGCTTCGGAGCGCACGGCTGCCGCCGAGGGCGGATTCTGCGACAGCATGCCCGCGATGTCCGGGAAACAGCGCGCGCCGTGCCGGGCGGCGATGGCGGTCACTTCCTGATGGAGCGCCTCAACTTGCGCGTCACGGGCGGCGATGTACGCCGCCACATCGGGCCAGTCGGCGAGGCGCGCGGCGACCGGCGCATCGGACGGCTCCGGCGAGCGCAAGAATCGGTCAAACGTCTCATGCACGGTAGCACGAACGCCCTCGCCGTCCACGCCGGTGTGCGCTGCGACCTGGAGACAGGCCGGACAGAAGCAGAGCGAGGCGAGCTGTCGTTGCAGCGGATCGAGTTCGGCCGTGATCTTCGTGATCGCCTCGGCCCCGCAGTAGTCGAAGTCCCGGTAGTCCAGCGACTCCAGCCAGAGCGAGCGGGCGCCCGTCGCGCGGCAAACATCCTCGGTCAACGCCCGCGCGTAGGCTCGCACCGCTTCCTGCGCCGGACACAGCCCGAACGTATACCGGCTGCCCCAGGCGTTCTCGACGGCGTACTCGGGATGAGCGGCCCCCAAACGCTCGTTATAGCAGTAGACGGTCCAGCTCTGAAGCTCCAGCCCGGCGCGATCCAGGGCGGCTTTGGTCTGCGCGAAAGCGTTGTCGGGCCCGTCGCCTAGCTCGGCCCATGGGGTTGGCTTGAGCGGTGTGTCATCGTAGAGCGACAAGTCGTTGGGGAAGTAGGTGACGTGCGGCTCCAGCACGTACATCCGCCGCCGCGAGTGGTGCGGCAGCAGGAACCGGCCGTCGTGGTACGCGACGGCGAGCGCGACGCCGGTGACGCCAAGCTCTTCCACCAGACGTTGAGCAAACCGATCCGGTCCCTCGTCCACAATGTCCCACAGGTAACTGAACAGGAACACCTCGCGGGGGCGGTCAGATGATGCGTTCGTCATGGCTACTCCTGACTATGCCTCAAGAAGGTGTCTCCTCGGCGGGATCATAGATACGAATGCGGCCTACCTCCGCAATCCAGAATCGACCCTCGACAGTCTCCTCCTCGATGTAGTCCAAGACCTGCCAGGTAAGTCTACGGACGAGCGGCAATAGGGCTTTCGGTGGCCGAAGTACGATAATCCCTGGAGTACCGGCTGGCGGATAAGACAAGGGGTTGGCAAAGTCCAGGTCCAGGGTCACCAAACAGCGCTGCTCAATCCGGCACACTCTCCAGACTGTACTGTCCAATGCACCCTGTAGCTCCTGTTCCCGAACTGAAACTGCCTCATGGCCCGCCTTCCTGAAAAGTCGGACCAATCCCGGCGCTAGGTTTTCATCCAGCTTGCACCGCACTTATGTCCCCTCGACAGTGATGGGTACCCAGCGCTCACGAGCTAACTCCGCAGCGTAAACCAGTGCAGCCTGTATGTCCTGGGGAGTAAGTGGGGGATAAGCAGCAAGCAACTCCGCCTCAGCAATCCCAGTGGCAAGATTATCCAGAATAATAGAAACAAAGATGCGCGTGCCGCGAATACAGGGCTTACCATGACAGATGCGTGGATCAATGGTGATACGATCCAGTAGCTCGCTATTGCTCACCGTTTTCCTCCTGGTAAGGCACCGCCTCCGTCGCTGGCTTGGTCTCCCAGTAGTCATGGGCATGCGACCAGGCACACTGTACCATCATACTGCGGGGATATGGGTGCAGCTACGCTGAGAGGCGCGGCGCTGCTGGGAGGGCTATGATGGGACTGAACGTCTTGCTGGTCAACGCCAACCGCATGAAGCCGGCCGTGGCGCCTATCGGCCTCGATTATGTCGCGCAGGCGCTCGACGCTGCCGGTCACTACGTCGAGCTGCTGGACCTGTGCTTTGTGCCCGATGTGGTCAGCGCGATTGAAGAACGGTTTGCGGCCGGTCGTCCTGGCACGCCACCCGGCCCCGATCTCGTCGGTGTGACCATCCGCAACACCGACGACTGCTACTTTGCGAGCCAGGAGTCATTTCTCCCCCTCTACCGCGAGGTCATCGGCGCACTACGCCGGCACACCTCAGCGCCACTCGTGCTTGGTGGCGTGGGTTTCTCGGTCATGCCCGAGGGCGTGATGCAGCGCTTGGGAGTACAGCTGGGCGTCGCCGGTGACGGTGAAACGACGGCGGTCGCCTTGGCCAACGCCCTAGAGCAGGGACAGCCACCGGATGAGGTGCCCGGACTGATCTACGCCGTTGACGAGCGCGGCCGCGCGTTGCCCTGGCCGGAACTGGCCACCAACGGTACCGACCGCACCATGCGGTTGCAGCGCAACGCCCCGGCCTTTGCGCCGCTCGACGATCTGCTGGTGATGGAGCGGCGCTGGATAGACCATGCACGCTACTTCCGTGAAGGTGGACAGGCCGGTATCGAGACCAAGCGGGGCTGCGCGATGCGCTGTACCTACTGCGTGGACCCGATTGCCAAGGGCCGGCGCTATCGCCTCCGGCCGGTGGAGGCGTTGCTGGCCGAGATCGAGGCCTTACTGTCCAACGGCGTTGATACGTTCCACCTCTGCGACGCCGAGTTCAACTTGCCGCGGCGCCACGCGCGCGCAGTATGCACGGCGCTCATCGAGCACGGTCTGCACGAGCGCGTGCGCTGGTACACCTATGCGTCGCCGATCCCTTTCGACTACGAGCTGGCGGTCCTGCTGCGCCGGGCTGGTTGCGTGGGGATCAACTTCGGCGGTGACGCGGGCAATCCGACGATGCTGCGCTCGCTGGGGCGCATCTTCGGCGTAGAAACGCTCGTCTCGACGGCCGCGGCCTGTCGCCGCGCCGGCCTCACCTTCATGTACGATCTCCTGCTCGGTGGCCCCGGAGAGACGCGCGAGACGTTACGGGAGAGCATCGAGCTGATGAAGCGCCTGGAGCCGGATTGTGTTGGCGCGGCAATGGGAGTGCGCCTCTATCCCGGTACCGCCATCAGCCACTCCACCCTGGCTGCCGGACAAGGCCGGCTGGACCCGGCGAACCCGCATCTGCATGGTGTGCTGACTGGCAACGATGACCTCGTTGAGCCGGTGTTCTATCTGTCGGCTGCGCTCGGCGACCATGCAGTCGGTTCGGACGAACAGCGCACCGCGAGCGAGGCTGAAGGACGCCGCCTTGCCGGGGAGACGGCAGCGGCCGCGGTGGACTACTTGCGGGAGTTGGTGGGTGGCGATGCGCGCTTCTTCGTAGGCGGGCGTAAAGGGGAAACGGGCGCCAACTACAACTACAATGACAATAGCGAGCTAGTCCAGGAGATCAGGCAAGGCGCACGGGGCGCTTACTGGGACATCCTACGCAAGCTCCGTACGGGCGCCGCTGCCGAGCACCTCACCCCTCGGCCCCCCCTAGCCCCCCCCCGTTGCGACAGGGGAGGGAACGCACCGTCCCCCTGCCGCAGCGGGGGGACCATAGGGAGGCCGGAAACCGCGCGAAAGGCGCTCACTGGACCAGGGGAGTGCCTTGTCCCCAGCGCCCGGCATAGACGAATGCGGTGAGCGGTTTGCGCTCGCGCGGCTGGCGTTCGCGCTGCTGCAAGTCTGCGGGTAGCGTGCTAGGGTCGCCAGGATAGCCCACTGCGATCACGGTCACTGGCTCGTATCCTTCTGGAATAGCAAACACCTCGCGGGCCCGATCACGGTAGAAGCCGGCCATCTGATGCACCATCAGGCCCATCGCGGTTGCCTGCGCGAGCAGATTACCGACCGCCAGACCCAGGTCGTGCCAGGCGTGTCGGTTAGGATCGTTATCATCCTCGAAAAACAGCCGTGCGACTGCCAGCAGCAGTACCGGTGCCCGCGGTGCCCAGCGCTGGTTGCCGCGGCGTAGGCAGCCGGTGATGCTGGCGAAGGTCTCGCGGTCATCTCGCGTGGCGATGATGAAGTGCCACGGTTGCTCATTGCTCGACGATGGCGCCCAACGCGCAGCTTCCAGGAGGCTGAGTAGCTTCTCCGGCTCGACCGGGCGCGGATCGAAGGCTCGCGGGCTCCAGCGCCGACGGAGCACGTCGTGTAGTGGGTGGTCTGCTGGCGCAGGCTTCTCCATCAGTCAGTTCCCTTTCTCGGCTTGGTTCGATAGAGCAATGATAGACATGATTCCCGGTAGCGGCTCACACAGCGAGGCTGTGTGTGGTGTCGCCGGAGGCGCAGATGGGATGGCAGTGGTGCGGGAACCGCTGCGCGAACGAGATATACTCTTGGCAACGATAAATGTCGCACCTCACCCTCCCTTACCGGTAGGTGAACAAAGCACATAGGCGTTTTAGCCTCCCCCCCAGCTGAGGAAGAGCAATGGTAAGCACAACTGGCGATGCGCCGCCGCCGGCAGCACCGTCCGGCCCCACAACTGACCTCATGCTCACCGTTACCGAGGCGCGTGAGCGTATTCTGGCCAATTTCTCGCCCCTCCCGTCGGAACAGGTGCCGATCCTTGACGCCTTGGGCCGGGTGCTCGCCGAGGACGTGGTAGCCCCCAACGATGTCCCGCCCTTCGACAACTCGGCGATGGACGGCTACGCGGTACGGGCTGCCGATGTCGAGGCTGCACGCGATGATCGTCCGGTGATGCTGGCTGTGCTGGGAGAGCTACCGGCCGGCGCTACCACCGAGCAGCCGGTGGCGCCAAACACGTGCTACCGCATCTTGACCGGCGCGCCGCTGCCGCCCGGCGCCGACAGCATTGTGCCCTACGAGCTGACCGATGGCGTGGCGTTTGGCGGCTGGCACGGCGCAGCGGAGGCTGCTACTGCCGTTGCCGCGCAGCGCGCGGTGCGCGTCTTCAAAGCGGTCAAGTACGACGACAATGTGCGGCACGCGGGCGAGGACCAGCGGCAAGGAGACACGATCCTCGCGCGGGGCACGGTGATCCGCCCGGCCGAGGTAGGGGTGTTGGGTTCGCTGGGGAGGAGCAGCGTCGGAGTGGTGCAGCGACCACGGGTGGCGATTCTCTCCACCGGCGACGAGGTGGTCGAGATTGACCGGCCGCTCGCACCCGGCCTCATTCGCAATGCCAATAGTTACTCGCTGGCGGCTCTGGTGCGTTGGTACGGCGGCGAGCCACTGATGCTCGGTATCGCCGCCGACACGGTTGAGTCCCTGCGCGAGCTACTGTGGCGCGGCCAGCGGGCGGACATGATCGTGACTACCGGCGGTGTCTCAATGGGTGACTACGACGTGGTCAAGAACATCCTGGCGCATGAAGGCGATGTCTCGTTCTGGTCCATTGACATGCGCCCCGGCAAGCCGGTCGCCTTCGGGACGCTGCTCGACGTACCGTTCATTGGGCTACCGGGCAACCCGGTCTCGACGATGGTCGGGTTTGAGATTCTGGTGCGTCCGGCCCTCCTCAAGCTGGCCGGCCACACGCGCTTGGCGAAGACGGCCATTCGGGCCCGGGCGGCACACCGTATCTCCAACCGCAGCGGCCGCGAAAACTATATGCGTGCCATCGTGACCCGCGAGGGCAATGAATGGGTAGCGCACCTGACGGGCGAGCAGGGGTCGGGCATTCTCACCTCCATGCACCGCGCCAACGGTCTCGTCGTCGTGCCGCGGCAGACGACGCGCATCGAAGAGGGTGAGCCGGTGCATGTCCTGATGCTCGACTGGCCCTCGATGGAGTGATGACGCGCCCAAACCGCAAGGCTTCCGGGCTGGAACTTGCGGTTTGGGCGTCGTCAGAGTCGCCATTCAGCACGCACACCCGGCACCTCCCGGATAGAACTGACCGGGGTAGGCCCACAGGGATACGTGTCGGACGTTAGACCTCTGCGACCGTCCTGCGGCGAGCGTCAAGCGAGAGCATCCCATTATGGATTCCGAATACGTCAGCCGAAGAGAAGAGCTAGAAACCCTTGACAAGGAAGCAGAGAGGCTGAAGAACATCATCACTCCTCCGCTGCTTGTTGGTTACGTAACTCCTGAAGTTCAAGCTCTTGCAGCGACTTGCGAAGCACTTCACGCTGTTCTGCGGATACTGCGTTCCATGCAGATCGAAGCAGATCATGCTTGCGAGTCCAAAGCTCCAACTTCCCGATGCGCTGCTCCAAAGTGAGCTCCATCCCTGCGCTCCTTTCTTTCTGTTAGGCAGCGGGTAGAGTCAGCTACCCGCTGCCTCTGTTATAGGGTAGGGTAGTCTAGGGCCTAGTCGGGGTTGGCTACCAAAGGTGATAAGTCCCCATTGGCCCCCTCCCCGGCTGCCTATCCGGACGCCGGCGCCCGGGCCTCGGCTGGCGCCTGTACCGTCATGGTGGCGGCGATAGCCGCGGTGCCACCGTTCGAGTAGATGTGGACCTCACCGGCGTAACGCTCGCCGACGCGCAGCCCCGCAGCGTTGGCGATCAGCTCGAACGACGCTTCATCGCCATCGAAGCGGCGGTGACTGGCCGAGAGCCAGCGCCCCGAAACGGCGACGCTGCCGGTGAGCCGGCCCGCCCCGGCGTTGCGCGGCCGAATTGTCCGTGACTTGACCTGTCCCGGCGCGGCGGTGCCGAAATCAACGGTCTCGGGGATGCCGGCAATGACCGGCTGCACCGGCTCGGCAACCCCCACGGCGACCCGCACCACGCGGTCGCCGCCATTGAGCGTCGCAACAACGAGGTTCCCCCAATAGTCGTTGCCGGCCTGGAGGTGTGTCGTATCTACGGAGACGAGCACCAACGTGGAGCTGCTAATGAACGAATGCCGGTTGACGGTGAGCCAAGCGCGATTGCTCGTGATCTTTCCAAACAGCGTTCGCCCACCGGCGTTGCTAATCCGGAGCGCCAGTTGGCGCCGGTTGCCCGCAGGCATCAGCCCGAAGTCGAGCGAGCTTGGGGCAACGACTAACAGCGGATCAGCGCGGTGGCGGCCGGCGGTTGAGCCGTTGCTCGTCGCATCTCCACTGCCGCCCGGCGGTGGCTGCGCTGCCTGCGGCGCGGTCCGCTGGCGGCTCGTGCTCCGCTTGGTTGTGCCGGTACTGCGGCGGCTCCGAGAGCGCAGCGAACGGTCGTACTCTCGGCGGGTCTCGGCATTGGAGAGCACTTCATACGCGCGCCGCAGGCGCTTGAACTCCTGGTCCGCTTCCGCCACGAGCTGGGAGCGGAGCGGTTCCTCGTAGTTCTCGTACTTGTCCGGGTGGAAGATATGGGAACGGAGGCGGAACGCGGCCCGCACGGCGTCCTTCGAGGCGTTGCGTTTGACGTTGAGTGCGTCGTAATGCGTCGGAGCCATGCTCACACCGGAAAAAGGGCACGCCAGCAACCGCGATGCGTGTCCTGCGAGACGGCCACCTACGGCGGCCGAGGCCTAACCTCGCCATTGTACGGAGGTCATCAAGCTGCCGGCAACCCTCTGCTGGCCCCCACCCTCCCCCGTTGCGACAGGGGAGGGACGCGCCATCCCCCCGCCGCAGCGACACCAGCAGCAGCCGTCCCCCGGCCGCAGCGGGGGGGCCATAGGAGGGCCGGAGCACGTCGCGTTGCGCTGCCCTCGTCACTCGTTCGTCTGAACGAACCGGATGCTGTTGCCGTCTTGATCCTGCACGTACATCTCGCGATTGCCCCACGTCTGATCGGTCGGCTCAAGAGCGATTACGGTGCTCTTCGCAACGAGATCGGCATGCAGTTGGTCAATGCCCTCAACAAGCAGGAACACGACGCCACCAACCACGGCGTCACCCGGGAACGACGAAACGTGCAGCCAAGCGTCATCTCGCTGCAAACCCATGTAGCAGGGGTCAGCCTTTGCATCGTCAATGCGGTAGGCGAAGCGGCGCTCGAATCCAAGCTGCTCACAGTAGAACTTCTCGGCCGCTACGGATGAAGACACGTGCAGTACGGGAATCGCGGGGCCAAACATGATCTCCCCCCTAGCTGGTAGCAAGCGCTGGGCACCGCCACTCACACAGACAGCTGCACGACTGCGGCGGGCGGAATCCGCGGCTGCCGCGAGCGGTGAGGCATATGGCGCACTGCCCCGCGCCTAGCTCCCGGCGGCAGCTGGCGCCACCTCTTGGTTAGCGAACTCCTCCACCATGCGCCGGGCTTCGTCATCGCTGTGCTGGACAGGTGGGGACTTCATGAAGTAGGCCGAGGGGCCTTCGAGCGCCCCGACGAGGCCGCGGTCGAGCGCCAGCTTGCAGCAGCGCACCGCATCAATGACCACGCCGGCCGAGTTGGGCGAATCCCAGACCTCCAGCTTCAGCTCTATGTTGAGCGGCACGTCGCCGAACGCGCGTCCCTCCAGGCGCACGTAGGCCCATTTGCGGTCGGTGAGCCACGGCACGTAGTCGCTTGGCCCGATATACACGTTGTCTGCGCCGATGTCGTAGTCAAGCTGTGAGGTCACGGAATTCGTCTTGGAGATCTTCTTGGAGTCCAGCCGCGAGCGCTCCAGCATGTTGTAGAAGTCCATGTTCCCGCCGACGTTCAGTTGCGAGGTGCGTTCCAGCCGCACTCCCCGCTCGCGGAACAGGCGGGCGAGGGCGCGATGGACGATGGTCGCGCCAACCTGACTCTTGATGTCGTCGCCGATGACCGGCAGGCTGCGTTGACGGAAGCGCTCCTGCCAATACGCTTCGCGCGCGATGAATTGTGGCACGCAGTTCACGAAGCCACAGCCGGCATTGAGCACCTGCTCGACGTACCACTTCGTTGCCTGTTCACTACCGACGGGTAGGTAGCTCACCACCACGTCCGTACCGCTGTCCTTGAGGATGCTCACCACGTCGTCGGTCGGTCCGGCGGCTTTCGTAATCTTCTGGGCGCCGTATTGGCCTAGCCCGTCGTGGGTCATGCCGCGGTGGACCTTGACGCCCAGCGGAGGTACGTCGGCCAGCTTGATCGTGTTATTCGGTTCCGTATTGATCGCCTCGCTCAGGTCCAGGCCGACCTTCCGGCTATCAATATCGAAAGCCGCGGAAAACTCAATGTCTCGGATGTGGTAGCCGCCGAGGTTGACGTGCATCAGCCCCGGTACGAAGCTGTCGTCGGGGGCGTCGTGGTAGTACTGCACACCTTGGATGAGCGACGAGGCACAGTTGCCGACTCCAACTAGCGCTACCCGTACTTTGCCGTTGCTGCTGCGCTTGGCCATGCTGGTTTCTCCTTGTTGTCGTTCTAACTCGTGGACACGCTGCTCTAGCTGCTGGACACGCTGTTGCCGCGCGCGCGCCGCCGCCGGGCCGCCGCGCTTGGCCGCCGCCGCGGTGCGGTGCGCGGCGCAGTAGCGCAGCGGGCGGTCGCGGCGCCGATAGCGGGTCTTGAGCGGTGTCCCACAGATAACGCAGTGCAACTGCTCGCGGGCCATGATGGCAACATTATAGTACCACGACCTACGCCGTGTCCACAGGTAGGTGGAGCGCGCCTATGACATGGTGTGTGTCATGGGTTGCACACGGGGGTAGCCGTTAGCGATCAGCTTTCAGCCGTTAGCCGGGGCGGCCCTCACCCCGGCCCGATGATAGTCTGAATCAGGATTTTCGGGATGCAAGGATGAGCAGGATGGATTCCGGGCGGCGCGGGAATGACGAGCGCGTGGGCGCGATGAATCGCGCCCCTACACAAAAAACCTACCCTTGTCAGCTTATGGTCCCCCGCTTCGCAGGGGGACGGGGACTGGATTGCGGCTGGCGCGGGAATGACGCGGCGGCGGGGCGCGGGGGTGGTGTGGGCGAGGGAAGCCCGTGTCCGCGGTGGAGCAGGGCCGCGGGCGGGGCGGTACTTGGATGGCAGGATGCACTGGATGGGTGGTGTGGTGGGATAGCAGGTCGGTGTGAGCTTGGGAGTGCGTGGCGCGGTTTTTCTCGGTGGTGTGGTGGGAGTGCGGGTAGGTCAGGGTGCGGGGATTGGCAGGGACGCGGGGCAAGACCCCCTGGCGCAGCCGGCGCACGCCGGCCGGCAAGGCGGCGGTGGCGATAGAGGTGGCACTCAGACGGTGCTGACCCGGCGCCCCGGCCGCGACGGCCAGGGGTACGTCAGCACCCGGTACCGGCGAGGCGGCACTCAGGCGGCCATGCCCCGCTGCACGTTGCGCGGTGGGAAATCGGCCCTGCCCCGGCACCCATAGGGGCCGGGCGCAGGACCAGTGGTAGTCCACCGCCCGCGGCGCGGCGAGGGGTCGTTCATGACCCGGTGCGCGCAAGGCGGCACTCAGACAGTGCTGACCCGGCGCCCCGGCCGCGACGGCCAGGGGTACGTCAGCACCCGGTGCCCCTGAGTCGGCACTCAGGCGGCCATGCCCCGCCGCGCGCTGGGCGGCGGGAGGTCTGCCATGACCCGGTGCCCTCGGCTGGGTGGCTTTGCCACCGCTGGTGACTAGCATGATGGTGCGAGTGCGTCCCTGCCGGGCGGTGCCCGGTGCTCCAGGAGGGGCTTGCAACTGCCAATCCCCGTCAGTGGGGGCATATCGGCGGGGGGTGGGGGGAAGACAACGGGGGATATTTACATGGATGGACAGGATGGGGGGAGGGGAGGGATGGACCTAACCCCTGACAGGCCAAAGCCGCACGGATAGTGCCAGGTGTGGTGCGGCTTTGACCTGTCACCCGGCCCCTTCCCGGCAGGGAAGGGGAGCGATGGCGGCTAGCGCCGCCATCCAGGCTGACCGGGGGCCACCAAGGGCCCTGGATTCCGGCCCTGTGCCGGGGTACGGGGCATGCTTGCGCCCCTGGCCTGAGCGGCCAGTGCAGGTGGACTGACGGGGGCCTGGGCGCGATGAATCGCGCCCCTACACAAGAAACCTTCCCTTATGAGGGGCGGGTGGGGCGCCGTACACGCGGCCAGCTTCCACCTGCAAGCGCCCGGCCGCAAACCAGCCGATGACGGCCGGCAGTAGCCGGTGCTCCTCGGCGAGGATGCGGGCGGCGAGGGTGTCGGTCGTGTCGTCGTCCAGTACCGGGACGGCCGCCTGGGCAATGATCGGCCCGGCGTCCACGTCTTCAGTGACGATGTGGACGGTGCAGCCGGCGATCTTGACCCCGGCGGCCAGCGCGTTGGCCTGGGGCTTGGGGGCCATCCCGCCCGCAAAGGCGGGGAGCAGCGAAGGGTGGATATTGATGATGCGATCTCGATAGGCCGCCACTACGGGCTTGCTGAGAATCGCGCTGTAGCCAGCGTTCACCACCAGTTCTACGTCGTGTGCTTGCAGCGTGTGCAGAATCGCTTGGTCGCGGGCGCGGCGCGAAGGGAAATCCCGCCGCTCGTGGACCGCCGTCGGGATGTTGCGCTGCTCGGCGGGGGTGAGCGCCAAGACACCCGGCCGATTGCTGACGACGACGGCCACCCGGGCCGCGAGCGTGCCGCGCTCAATCGCATCGAGGATGGCCTGCAAGTTCGAGCCGCGTCCGCTCACCAACACGCCCACTATGAGCGGCGCGGTTTGCGCCCCGGAGGCGGTCAGGGCATCACGTTCAGCCGGTGACGCTGCGAGAGCCGCACCACCAATGCTCAACGGATTGTGCGGCTCTCGCATGTCAATTGCTCTCACTCGTGCAAATGATACCGCCGCCCTCGTCTACAACGCGCACCGCCGCCGCCCCCTCGCTGGCACGCACCTCGCCAATGGGCACGGCAGCCGGCACCGCCGCCTGCGCCGCGGCTACGTCGTCCGCGGCGCACACGACCACATAGCCGACGCCCATGTTGAAGACGTGGCACATCTCCGCCAGCGACACGTCGCCGGCCTGTTGGATGAGCGGGAAGATGGGCGGTACGCGCCACGAGCCGAAGCGCAGGTCCGCCCCGGTGTGCGGAGGCAGCACACGCACGATATTGTCGCGCAGGCCGCCGCCGGTGATATGAGCCATGCCCTTGATAGCAATGGTCTGATCGAGCCGCTCGATGTCGGCGAGATAGCTGCGATGCGGTTCGAGGAGCGCGTCGCCGATGGGCCGGCCCAACGACGGCTCCGTCTCGTTCCACCTTTCCGGCGGCAGCAGACGCCGGGCCAGGGAGTAGCCGTTGGTATGCAGGCCGGACGACGGCAGGGCCACAAGAACATCGCCCGGGGCAATATCCGCGCCGTCAACGATGTGATCATGTTCGACGACGCCGACGATACACCCTACGAGGTCGTAGTCACCCTCGGCATACATCCCCGGTAGCTCCGCAGTTTCGCCGCCGATCAAGGCGCAGCGGTTGGCGCGACAGGCCGCAGCCAAGCCGTTGACGATAGCTTCGATTGTCGGGGGATTGAGACGACTCGTGCCGATGTAATCGAGGAAGAAGAGCGGTCGCGCGCCCCCGCAGAGGATATCGTTGACGCAGTGGTTCACAATGTCGTAGCCGACGGTATCGTGACGCCGGAGGCCGATAGCCACGCGGACCTTGGTGCCGACGCTATCAACGCTGCTCACCAGCACCGGCCGGTCGCCGCGCGGGGCAGCGTAGAGGCCACCGAAGCCGCCAATGTCGCCCACGACCTGCGGGCCGAACGTGGAGCGGATGGCGCCCTTGATGCGGCCAAATGCCTCCTCCCACGCGGCGATATCTACGCCGGCCGCCGCATACGTGGCGGGCCGATCCTCGCGTGGCGGGGGCGGTCCGGCGGCTGAGGGTGACCCCGTTGGGTCTTTCAGGACAGTCATATTCCTTGCCGGTAGGAGCGGGTACCCGGATCAGCTGGCCGTCAAGGCTTCCGCTACCTGCGCTCCCAATAGTCGGATGGTGAGACGCAGCAGGCCGAGGTTCGCGTCGGCGTTGGCAGCAAGGCTGAGGACGGCGAGGTCTCGGAGCGGCTTGATGAGGATCAGTCCATCCTCGTGCTCCAGAATGACCTCCAGGAGGCGGCTTGGCCCCTCCTCCGCAACCATGTCTTCGGCCGGCGGGATGACGCTACAAGCAAGCGCCCCGATGGCTTCCGCATCGAGGGCGGCGATGCCGGCCTTGTGCTCACTGTGCAGCAACAATCCGTCTCTGCCCACGACCACAGCCGCCGTGACTCCGGCTGCCTTCGTGGTCTGCGCTAACAGCGCGGCCAGCTGACCGCCAGGACTGCCCAATCCGTTGGAGTCTACTGTGGTGTGTACCTGGCGTGGCGCCTTTACCATCCGCACCTCCGAGGCCGTTGCCTGTGCCTCCGGCGTCGTTCCTGTGGGCTGCGTTGATATTGCCCGGTCATTCCCGGTTACTGAGAACGGGTTAGCGCCAAGCGGGTTCTGCCGGAGCGAGCGGCCGGCGGGCGCGGCTTCCGACTGCTCGTTCCGCACCACTGGTCGCTGGCTACTGGCCACTGGCCACTAGCCACTGCCCAGACTGCCGAAGATGCCCCAGCCGGGATAGGTAGCGCGGCTGCCCAGTGCCTCCTCGATCCGCAACAACCGGTTGAGCTTGGCCACGCGGTCGGTGCGGGCCGGAGCGCCGGTCTTGATCTGGCCGGCGTTGGTGGCGACGGCGAGGTCGGCGATGGTCACGTCTTCCGTCTCGCCGCTGCGGTGCGAGATCACCGTCGTCCAGGCGGACCGCTGGGCGAGACTGATCGTTTGCAGCGTCTCCGTGAGGGTGCCAATCTGGTTGAGCTTAATCAGAATGGAGTTGGCGGCCCGGCGTTCGATGGCGCGGCCCAGCCGCTCGGGGTTGGTCACGAGCAAGTCATCTCCGACGAGCTGCACGCGGTCGCCGAGCCGCTGTTGGAGCAGCGCCCACCCATCCCAATCGTCCTCAGCCAGTCCGTCCTCGATGGACTTGATGGGGTACCGGGTGGCCCAGTCGGCCCAGAACTCCACCATCTCGGCGCTCGAAAGCACGCGATCCTCGCGGGCAAGGTGATACCGTCCGTCCTGGTATAGCTCGGTCGCCGCCGGGTCCAGCGCCAGCACAATGTCGCGGCCGGCCGCGAATCCGGCGCGGTGGATAGCCGTCAGAATGACCTCGATGGCCGTCTCGTTCGTGGGCAGGCTGGGCGCAAAGCCCCCCTCATCGCCCACGTTGGTGTTGTCGCCGCGATCATGCAGGACGGCCCGCAGGGCGTGATAGACCTCGGCCGCCCAGCGTAGCCCCTCGCTGAAGCTGGGTGCGCCAACCGGCATGACCATGAACTCTTGGAAGTCGGTGCTGTCCGCGGCGTGCTGCCCGCCGTTGAGGATGTTGCACATCGGTACGGGCAGGGTGCGGGCAGGCGAGTGGCGAGTAGTCACCCCTCCCCCGTCATTCCCGCGAAAGCGGGAATCTAGCGGCTCCGGTACGTCAGTAGGCCGGGGGGTGCGGTGCCAAAGACCGCCCAAATACTGATAGAGAGGCAGCCGGCAGGATGCGGCAGCGGCTTTCGCCGTAGCCAAAGACACCGCCAAGATCGCATTCGCGCCGAGCCGCGCTTTGTTCGCCGTGCCGTCAAGAGTGATCAGGGCCTCGTCAATGGTGGTCTGCGCTAACGCATCCAGGCCGCGGATGCGCGCGGCCAGCTCCGTGCGGACGTGCGCCACGGCCTGCTGCACACCCCGGCCGCCGTAGCGCTTAGGATCACCGTCCCGCAGCTCGACGGCCTCGTGCTGGCCGGTCGAGGCCCCGGAGGGCGCGGCCGCGCGGCCCTGCGAGCCGTCTGCCAGCGACACCTCGGCCTCGACGGTAGGGTTGCCTCTGGAATCCAAGATTTCGCGGGCATGCACGCTCTTGATTGCGGTTGCTTCACTCACTGCTCGTCACCCTTGCCTTCCGGCCTATTCACTCCCGGTCGGCGCCTATACTACTACTATGCCGCGGCTGCTGGCCGCGAGATCAGCAGGAAGCGGGAGGCGCAGCGCAACGATGCAGGGGGCAGCGAGAAGGCAATTCGGTCGCACGTCGGCAGACTATGCCACGAGCAAGGTGCATGCTGGCGGCATGGACCTCCACCTGTTGGTGGATGCAGCCGAGCCGTCGCCTGGCGCAACGGTGCTGGACATAGGGACGGGCGCCGGCCACACGGCCCTGGCGCTGGCGCCACACGTCCGTCTCGTGCTCGCCCTCGACATCACGCCGGAAATGCTGGCCGAGGCGCGGCGCCTGGGTGCCACAAACGGCGTTGCCAATATGCGGCTGATCGAGGGGACGGTGGACGCGGTGCCGGTGCTGGCCGGCGCCTGCGACATTGTGACCTGCCGCGTCGCGGCCCACCACTTCCGCGCACCCGGCCAGGCCATCGCAGAAATGGCTCGTGCGCTGCGGCCGGGCGGCCGGCTGGTGCTCGTGGATAACTACGCCCCGGATCGGCCGGAGCTAGACGAGTTCATCAACCGGCTGGAGCTCCTGCGTGATCCATCGCATGTCCGCGAGCACACGTTGGCGCAGTGGCAGGATTTCATGGCGGCTGCCGGTCTGCGCGTCGAGATCAGGGCACTCGACAGTATCCGCCTCGACTTTGCCGATTGGGTACGCCGCTCGCAAACGCCGCCGGACGCGGTGCAACGTCTCCGGGAGATGCTGTTGTCCGCGTCGCCGGAGGCCGTCCGAACGTTCGGCATCACGGTCGAGCCGCAGCTGGCGTTCTCGCTCTTGCGGTTCATTGCGGTAGGCTTTGCGGCCTGACAAGGGTAGGGCGCGGGGTGGATTCCCGCTTTCGCGGGAATGACGGGCGGAGGGCCGGGGGCCGGGCCGGGTGAGCAGACGCATGGCGAACCTATCGCGGGAGCAGCTGGCGCAGGCGCTCGCCGAGCGGCGGCGCCAGTGGGAGGCGTTCAACGCTTGGGAGGCCGAAGCGTCAGAGAAGGCCGACCTCTTGGCCCGCGTTGAGGACCGCATCGCGTGGTATGAAGCCGCGCATGAGTTCGCGGCGCGTTTCGGTGACTTGTCAGCCGCGTCAGAGGAGCACCGGCGCGATCTGATCGAGTGGGTTCAGGTTTCACGCAAGGCATGGCGGAATCTCAAGGTCTCGAAACGGCGCTCGCCGGAGTAGCGCGGCTGCTCGACGGGTTGCGGATTCCCTACATGGTGATCGGCGGATTTGCCGTCACCGTTTGGGGACAGCCGCGCTTTACTGCCGACCTCGACATGACGATCCAGTGTTCAGTGCCGGAGCAAACCCTCATCGAACGGCTGCTCCGGTCGCTGACATCGCTGGTAGCCGACCCGGTGCGGTTCGTGCAGGAGCGGCGGGTGCTGCCGGCGCGAACGTCGGAGGGCATTGCGGTAGACATCGTGTTCGCGGGCCTGCCCTACGAGGTGACGGCTATCGAGCGAGCAGTGCCTGTGGAGGTAGCAGGGTATAGCGTGCAGATCTGTACGGCTGAGGACCTGATCGTGCATAAAATCATCTCCTCGCGCCCGCGTGACCGCGAGGACGTACTGGGCATTGTGCGTCGGCAGGGCAACCGGTTGGACCGCAGCTATCTCGCCCCCATCGTTCGGGAGCTGGCGACGGCGCTCGATCAGCCGGATATCCTCGACTTCTACCACTCGCTGTGGGAGCAGCGCGGCTCCGCGTCTCCTTGACGTGTCGGTAGAGCGAGCGCTAGAGTCTGGACAGCTTCAGCTTGACTCTCCGTATACTCTCTTTGGAAGGAGCGACGACGATGGCATTCGAGGTAAAGGACCTGCTCTGGGCGAAGGATGCGCTGCGCGGCATCTCGGAGAAGACCATTGAGACCCACCACGACAAGCTCTACGCCGGATACGTCAATAAGCGCAACGAGATCGAATCGCTGCTACCGGGTGTAGATCGTTCGGCGGCCAACCAGGCCTACAGCGCCTACCGCGCGCTCAAGCTGGAAGAGACGTTCAGCGCCGATGGCGCCATCCTGCACGAGCTGTATTTCGACATTCTCGGTGGGCCGGGCGGCGCGCCATCGGGATCACTCGCCGACAAGATCAATGCGGACTTCGGCTCGTTCGAGGCCTTCGTCGAAGACCTGACGGCGTGTGGCATGGCGGCGCGGGGCTGGGCCGTCACCGCCTACGACCCCTCCGACGGCAAGCTCCACAACTTCCTGTGCGACGTACACAACCAGGGCGGCGTGTGGGGCACGGTGCCACTGATGGCGCTGGATACCTATGAGCACGCCTACTTCATGGACTACGGCTCCGACCGGGCCGCCTACATCCAAGCCTTCTTCGACAACGTGAACTGGGCCAAGGTGCAGGAGAACTTGGACAGCGCCTAGCGACGACGCTCCACGGGGAGCGCAGCACACGTGACGAACCGGCGCGAGCCTCGATCCGCATAGTCTCGACCGGGTGGCTGAATTGCTACCCGGTTGTCGCTTTTGGGAAGGTAGGCGGGTTGGACCTAACCCCTGGCCCCTTCCCTCCAGGGCAGGGGAGTCATTGAGGCGACCGGCATCACCATACTGACGAGCGACTAGAATACGGACTATGACTGACCCTGCCGCGCGGTACTCGGCGCTCTTCGCCCGCCGGGCAGCAACGCCGGTCGCGGCGCTCTTTCGCGCCGGGGCAGCCTCGCCCCAAGACGTTATTCCGCTGACCTACGGCTTCCCGGACCCCGGCTCGTTTCCGATTGCCGACTTGGTGGCGGCGACCGGACGGGTCCTCGACGACGGGGGCGATACGGCCCTGCAATATGGGCCAATCGCGGGCGATGAGCGCTTTCGTGACCATGTTGTCGAGCGTTTGCAGGACGACGGCCTTGCTGTCTCAGTTGACAACATCATCGTGACCAGTGGTGGGTCGCAGGGTATCCAGCTCGTCACCGAGCTGGTCATTGACCCCGGCGATGCCGTCATCGTCGAGGCGCCGACATTTATTGGCGCCCTCCAGACGTTCCGTAACGCCGAGGCGGAGCTGCACGAAGTGCCGCTCGACGACCACGGGATGCGGACCGACAAGCTCGCGGAGGTGCTCGCCACGCTCGCCGCGGCCGGCAAGCAACCGAAGCTGATCTACACGATCCCGACGTTCCACAACCCGGCCGGCGTCTCGATGCCCCTGGCGCGTCGCCGCGAACTGATCGAGCTGGCCCGCCGGTATGGAGTGCTGGTCCTGGAGGACGATGCGTATAGCGAATTGCGCTTTGACGGAGAGCGAGCGCCGTTCCTCTACGAGCTGGAGCCGGAGGGTCTGGTTATTCAGGTGCGGACATACTCCAAGATTCTCGCGGCCGGCTTGCGTCTGGGCTATCTCGTTGTGCCCGAAGTGTTGGTGCCCCGGCTCTTGCCCCTCAAGGTTGACGTGGGCACCAGCCCCTTTCTATCGCGGTTGGCCGCCGAGTTCGCCGCCGATGGCCGCTTGGCGGCCCACATCGAGCGGCTGCGGAGCATCTATCGAGAGCGGCGCGATGCCATGCTCGCGGCGCTGGATGAATACGCGCCACCACCGACCACCTGGGCGCGGCCGGAGGGTGGGTTCTTCGTGTGGTTGCGCTTGCCCGCGGGTCTCGATGCGGGCGAGCTGCTACCGCGCGCCGAGCGGGCCGGAGTCTCGTTCATCCCCGGCACGGCGAACTTCACTCACGGCGACGGGTCACGCTACCTGCGCCTTACCTTCAGCTTCCTGCCGCCGGACCAGCTCACCGCCGGGATTCGGCGCCTCGGCACAGCCATCCAGGCGGCGCTGGCCGGGGACTGAGCCGTGCTTACAGCGGCCGCCGCCATTTGCGGCGACGCACACGTGCTGCCGGGGGCGGCCGCAGCGAGCGAGTATGGCCACCGAGTCCCGCTGCTCCTGGTAGCCAGGCCGGCGAGTGTCGAGGAAGTGCAGCGCCTGGTCAAGCACGCCGCCAGTCAGCGTGTGCCCGTCGTCGCGTGGGGCAGCGGCTCGCGGCAGGACTGGGGACCGCCGCAAGAGGCGGCCCAGCCGTCCTGCGTCATTGATCTCCGTCGCCTCAACCAGCCACAGGCCGTCCACGCCGACGACCTCACGGCATCGGTAGGGGCGGGCATGTTGCTGGCTGATCTTGATGCGCTGTTGGCCGCAGAAGGCCTCTGCTGGCCGGTGGAGCGCTTGGAAGGAAGCACGGCTACGGTCGGTGGGACGGTGGCCACGGCGGCCGCAGGCCCTTCACGGCGAGCTATCGGCCCGCCCGCCCGGTGGGTGCTTGGCGCCGAGGCCGTCACCGCTCAGGGTGAGATCGTGCATGCCGGCGGCCGGACGGTCAAGAATGTCGCCGGCTATGACCTCACCCGTCTGCTGGTCGGTTCGTGGGGAACGCTGGGCCTGCTCACCGCCGTGACCCTGCGCCTGGTGGCTCGCCCGGCGGTGACCCGCTCCCTGCTGCTGACGTTTGCTGGACCTTCCGCCGTCGCCGCGGCGGCGGCGGCGCTCGCAGACCATCCCCTCGGCGCTGCCGCGGTCGAGCTGCTCGATGCTGCCATGCTGGCCCGATCTGCCCCGGCGCTCCCCCTCCCTACGCCTGTAGAGCCGGAGCCGGAGAGTGAGGCGCCAGCGTGGGCGCTGTTGGTGCGCGCTGAGGGCCACGAGGAGCGCGTAGCCGGGCTGGAGCGTGCGGCGAGCGAGATCGCCCGGCGGCATGGCGGTATCAGCCGTGTCCTCGACGACGACGCTGCCACGCTGGTCTGGCGAGCGCGGACCGAGGCGTGGCGACCAGGTGGGGCCAGCGTGGTACGGGGCACGTGGACGATCCCGCGCGGCGGCTTGGCCGCGGCGCTCACCATGCTGCCGCAGCTGCTACCGGCGAGCGATCTCGTCGAACGCCGGATTAGCGGCCACGCCGGCGACGGGATATTACACGTCGTCTTGCAGCCGCGCGACGAGCACGACACGCAGGTGTTCGTGCCGGCAGCCGTGCGCTGCATCACCGCGCTGCGCGTTGCCGCGGCGGCGCTGGGCGGCTCTTGGCGGACGGAGTTGGCTCCGGCCGAGGTGTGGTCGCGGGCCGGCGCCGATCCGCCGGTGGCGCGACAACGCCTCTTCGACCGCTTCCGTGCCGCTGCCGACCCCGAGGGTTGCTTCAGCCTGATGGCGCGCTGAACCGGGCGCGATTTCTTGCGGCCGGCAGCTAGGGCCGGGGAACAGCCGAGCAGGCCGCCGGCGGTACTTGACAGCGACTCCCGGAATACTACATATAGTGTGCCGCGGTGGAAGCGACGGCTGGCCGAGGGGGGATTGCACTCTACCGATGGTGATGGCAACTCAACGCGGCCCCGCTAAGGGCGAGGTATTTCAATGTGGCCGCTTCTAGTGCAACCCACTGGACGGCCGCGCCGTTGGAGAAATCAGGTCGGGTTGATCTTAACCTTGGTTGTGTAGAACAAATGTCTTCTTGGGATGTCAAGCTCGCGAAGATGTTTTGGGTGGCTAGACGCTGAAGTGGAGGTGCTGAACATGCGAGTGCCACATGTGGCCGGGGGACAACTCCTCGGAATTGGTGACTGGTCCCTTGCAGCCGTCCTGCCTGAGCGGAGTATCGCCTTCCTGGGTAAGGAGGTGGTGGCGGCCTTGCCGGTGAGGCTTTTGCGCCTTCAGGATAGAGACTCGGAGGAGCTAGTGGAATGTCCGTACTGCCGCTGTGATACGCTGGCGTTGACGGGCTGCCACACATGTGGATACCGTGTGGTCGGTGACGACTAAGCTGGAATCCCACGGGTTTCTTGACAATCCGCAACTCAGCCACTCTCCATCCGTTCAATCAAGCCCCTCCCTACACTATGTGGTGGTTGCAGAATTCCTGCCGCACAATATATAGTAGCGCCACGGGAGGAGCGGTAGGAGGAAGGGTGGAGTGAAAGGACTTCGTCCTAGCCAACGGAGACCCGCATTGGGCCAATTCCGGGCGCGTGGTCCACGCGGCGGAGACACCGGGGCAGAGGTTACGAGTGTGAAGGGCAAGCCTATCCCACCCACGAGCAAGCCTGGGCGCACATACGAGCTTGAAGATCCCGCCAAGTACAAATCGGTAACTGGCAGTGCCTAGCTAGGCAACACACACCAAACAGACCGGTACCCTCGTGATGCCCGATGGCCGATCGAGCTTGAGATCTCAAGTGGCGCCGTCGGCACTGCCCAGTAACCGAAACGAGCGGCGATCCACTTTCTTCCTATTAGAGAGCAGAGGGGGCGCATGGTTGAGGCTACAGCGGTTCAGAGTGAGATAACACAGCTTGAGGGGGTGCGCGAGAAGGTTTTCCTTGACCGCTACGCCCTGAAGGACCGTGACGGCAGGCCAATCGAGACCGCGCCGGAGCAGATGTGGCGGCGCATCGCCGGGGGCATTGCCGCGGTAGAGCCGACCCCGGAGAAGCAGGCGTACTGGAGCGAGCGGTTCTACGAGGCCCTGAGCGACTTCAAGTTCGTGCCGGGAGGACGCATCCTGGCCGGCGCCGGGACCGGCACTGCCGTCACTTTCTACAACTGCTATGTCATCCCTTCGCCGGAGGATAGTCGGGGCGGCATTCTCGACAACCTCAAGGTGATGGTAGACATCATGGCTCGCGGTGGCGGCGTCGGCGTCAACCTTTCCTCGCTGCGGCCACGAGGCTCCTATATCAAGACGGTCAACGGCACTTCATCGGGGCCGATCTCGTGGGCCGAGCTGTATTCGGTGGCGACCAAGGATGTCATCCAGCAGGGCGGCTCGCGGCGCGGGGCGCTCATGCTCATGCTCAACGATGACCACCCCGATATCGAGGAGTTCATCACCGTCAAGAAGGACCTCCAGCGCATCAATGGGGCCAACCTGTCGGTCTGCGTCTCGGATGCGTTCATGGCAGCGGTCAAGCAGGACCGGTCCTGGCAACTGAAGTGGCAGGGCGAAGTCAAGAAGGAGCTACCGGCCCGCGAGCTATGGGAGCTTATCTGCGAGGCGGCCTGGGCCTCGGGCGAGCCGGGCATGGTGTTCATTGACCGCTACAACAAGGTCTCGAACACCTGGTACTACGAAGACATTATCTGTGTCAATCCGTGCGGCGAACAGGGCTTGCCGGCGTGGGGGGTGTGCAATCTCGGAGCGCTCAACGTCGCGGCCTTCGTGCGTGACGGCGAGATGGACTACGACGCCCTCACGGAGCACGCCAAGGTCGCTATCCGCTTCCTCGATGATGTGGTGGACGCCAACGAGTACTTCATCCCGGAGAACCGCAAGGCCCAGCTGGGCACCCGGCGCACGGGCCTGGGCACGATGGGGCTGGCCGACGCGCTCATCAAGATGGAGCTGTGGTACGGGCACGAGGAATCGCTGCCGGTGATCGAGCGGGTCTACCGCACTATCCGCGACGCTGCCTACGAGTGCTCGGCGGCACTGGCCGTCGAGAAGGGGCCGTTCCCCTCCTGGGACAAGGATAAGTACGCGCAGGGTGTCTTCATCGAGCGGCTGCCGGCGACGCTACAGGAGCAGATTGCCGAGACCGGCACGCGCAACGCCGTGCTGCTGACTCAGGCGCCGACCGGTAGCACCAGCCTGCTCTCCGGTGTCAGCTCCGGGATCGAGCCGGTCTACGACTTCGCGTTCGTGCGCCGGGATCGGATCGGCGAGCACGTCATCTACCATCCGCTGCTCCAGGCGTGGAAGGAGACGCATCCCGACGCGGAACCCCCGCCGTGGTTCGTAAGCGCGAATGACCTGTCGCCGGAAGACCACGTGCGTGTGCAGGCGTTGGTGCAGCAATACACCGATTCCAGCATCAGCAAGACGGTCAACGCGCCAAACTCGCACACCATTGACGACGTGAAGACGCTCTATACGATGGCCTACGACTTGGGCTGCAAGGGCATCACGTACTTCCGCGACGGCTGCCGCGAGGGCGTGCTCTCCCACATCGAAGAGCCGGACAAGCAGGAAGCGGAGCAGCAGACCGAGGCGGTGCAGCAGCTTGGCCTGAACGGCCTCGAGACACCCTCGCAGGTCAAGCCGCGGCCCCAGGCGATGCACGGCGTCACCTATCGGAAGCCGACGCCGTTGGGTACGGCGTTCGTGACGGTCAATCACAATGGCGACGAACGGCCCTTCGAGGTGTTCACCCAGGTCGGCAAGGCCGGCTCCGATACGGCGGCCGACGCCGAGGCGATGGGCCGGCTGATCTCGCTCATCCTGCGCTTGCCATCGCCGCTCAACCCCGTCGAGCGCCTCCGGCAGGTGGTGGATCAGCTTTCGGGCATCGGCGGCGGCCGCTCGATGGGCTTTGGCCCGCAGCGGGTCCGCTCGCTCCCCGACGGTATCGCGCAGGTCCTGTCCGAATACTTGGCGGAGCACCAGCCGGCCGACGGCGATGCCGTTGTGGCGACGAACGGAGCAACGAGCGAGCAGCCGACCGCCACCAACGGCCAGACCGAGACCGGCGCGTTTGCCCGTCCCGGCGACCTCTGCCCGCAGTGCGGCGTCGCTGCGCTGGTCCACGAAGAGGGCTGCCAGAAGTGCTACTCCTGCGGCTACTCCGAGTGCTGACAACTGCCCCTTTGGCCTCACCCCCGGCCCCCTCTCCATCGCCAAGCGATAGAGAGGGGGAGTCTGCCGGAGGATGATCCCTCTGTAACCTGGCGGCAGCCATGCCAAGAAACACGCTGTATTACGGCGACAACCTCGAAGTGCTCCGCGAGCATATCCGCGATGAGTCGGTAGACCTCATCTACCTTGATCCGCCCTTCAAGAGCAACCAGGACTATGACGTGCTGTTCCGCGAGCAGGACGATTCCCGCTCGGTAGCCCAGATCAAAGCATTCCGGGACACTTGGCAGTGGGATCAAATTGCTGCCGCCGCCTATCGGGAGGTCGTAGAAGCCGGGGGCCGGGTCTCTCTGGCTATGCAAGCATTCCGCACCTTCCTTGGCCCATCAGACGTGCTTGCTTACTTAAGTATGATGGCTCCGCGTCTGCTGGAGTTGCACCGGGTCCTGAAACCAACGGGGAGCCTCTATCTACACTGCGATCCGACCGCCAGCCACTATCTCAAGCTGCTGCTGGATGCCATCTTTGGCCCCACCAGCTTCCGCAACGAGATTATTTGGTCCTATCGGACCGGCGGTGTGAGTAAACGCTATTGGCCACGCAAGCATGACACACTCTTGTTCTATGTAGTGTCAAAGCACTACCGGCATCAACCACCGAAAGAACGCATCTTTTACGAGAGTGAATTTTTCACCACGCAAGTTGACGAACAAGGTCGGCATTTTGCCGATGTGTACATACGGGATGTGTGGGATAATATAAAACCTATCATCAATGTATCCCGTGAACGGCTCGGCTACCCTACGCAGAAACCCGAAGCCCTGTTGGAGCGCATCATCCAGGCGAGCAGCAATGAGGGAGACGTTGTGCTCGACCCGTTCTGCGGCTGCGGTACCGCGATTGCGGCGGCGCAAAAACTCGGTAGGCAGTGGATCGGCATTGACATCACCCATCTCGCCATCAACCTCATTCGCCATCGGTTACAGGATGCCTTTGGAACCGACATGGCCCAGCAGTATGCGGTCATCGGGGAACCCGGGGACTTGGCGGGAGCGGAAGCCTTAGCGCAGGATGATCGCTTCCAGTTTCAGTGGTGGGCCTTGGGACGAGTAGGAGCGAGGCCGGTCCCGACAGAGCGTAAGCGCGGTGCCGACCAGGGGATTGACGGCCGCCTTTATTTCCACGACGAAGGAGAGGGTGGTCCAACGAAGCAAGTCATCCTCTCTGTAAAGTCCGGCCGGGTCAGTGTTACCGATATGCGGGACTTGCGGGGAGTGGTGGAGCGCGAGGAGGCGGCGATTGGCGTGCTTATCACCTTGCGGGACCCGACGCAGCCGATGATAACGGAGGCTGCGGATGCCGGCTTCTATCATTCACCCGGTTGGGATCAGGATTATCCGAAGCTGCAAATCCTGACTGTAGCCGACCTATTCGATGGTCGGGGGATTCAGTACCCGCGCGGTACGAGTACGACTTTCGCGCGTGCCCCACGCGCCGCGCCCACTGCGAGGATAGAGCATCTGCTGTAGTAATAGCCGTGGTATCATGAGGAGAGGTCTCGATGGGTATGTTGGATGGGCGGGTGGCGCTGGTGACGGGGGCGAGCAGCGGGATGGGCCGGGCGACGGCGCGTCTATTCGCCCAGGAAGGGGCGGCGGTCGTGCTGGCGGCGCGGCGTGGCGATCTACTGCAAACGCTGGCTGACGAAATCGGCGCTGCCGGCGGCCGCGTCCTCAGCTGTCCGACCGACCTGACCGACCGCGCGGCCGTTGACGCCTTGGTCGCCGCGACGCTCGACCGGTTCGGCGCGCTGCACATCCTCTGCAACCCGGCCGGCACCAATATCAAGCGGCGGGCGCTCACGCAGCTCGATCCGGCCGCCTGGGACGGCATGGTGGACATCAACCTGACCGGCGCGTTCAACGTCACCCGCGCCGTGCTCCCGGCCATGCGGGCGCAGCGCGACGGGGTCATCATCCATGTCTCGTCCGGTGCGGTGCAGGCGCCCGATGTCTCCGGCGTGGCGTATCAGGCCACGAAGCACGGCATGGTCGGCCTCACGCACGGCACCATGGCCGAGGAAAAGGCCAACGGCATCCGCTGCACCGTGCTGTTCCCCGGGCTGACCGACACGCCGCTCCTGGACAAGCGGCCGGTCCCGACGCCGCCGGAGGTCGTCGCCTGCGCGCTGCAATCCGAAGACGTGGCGGCCGCCTGCCTGTTCGTGGCCTCCCTGCCCCCACGGGCCTACGTCCCCGACATGCGGCTGCTGCCGGCGGCGCTGTAGGCCCGCGCTTCCGGTCACAAGCGGCCGCAGCTAACCCTGGGCCGCCGGCTCTACTGCGACGTAGCGGTAGCCGTAGCGCACCATGTCCCCACTCGCCACCTCGGCCACCAGCAAACCCACGCCGTCGCCCAGGTCCAGACGGCGCACCGCACCCGGATTCTCGCTCGTGTTCTCGCCCAGATCGGGTAACACGACGTGCGTGATGCCCGGCGGTACCGTCAGCGTGCGTCGGCGCTCCCAATAGCGGCTGGCGTCATAGCCCCGGCCGACGACCGGCTCGGCAAAGAGTAGCTCGATACGATGATCCGGTAGGTAGTAGCGCAGTTGGCGCGAGCGGTCATAGGCGAGGATCAGCGTGCTCTCGGCCGGAAACTGCGTCTCGATTGCCGCGACCTGCTTACCGAGGATGCGGTCAATCGCGCGGATTTCCCGCAGCCGCCCCTCGCCGTCGGCTACGAGAAACAGCGCCGCATTGCTCAAGGCGATGAGCGCAATCAGGATCGTCGCCGCGTAGAGTGTCCACTGCGGGGCTGGTCTCCTGGTGGGAAGGAGTTGCTGGGCGTCGCGCGGACTCCCCTTCCCTCCAGGGAAGGGGCCGGGGGTTAGGCCCAACTCGCCTCCGGCCGGCGCTCTCCCGCCGCCCGGCCGAGCAAGTCGCACCGCCCGTGCGGTGTCCTGAGCGAGGACGAGCATGCCGTGCGCCGTGAGCAAGCAGAGTGCGGGCAGGAACGACAGCAGATAGCCCGGATTGCCGATGTGGATGAGGAGGTAGAAGGCGAGCGGCGGCGCCAGCCACAGGCCCAACACCTGCGCTCGCCCATCGCTCACGAGCCGTGGCGGCGCAAAGAAGCGCCCGGCGATATAGAGCAGGGGCAGCAGCGCGAGTCCCAGTCCGTTGTACGTGTAGCCGACGAGCGTGCGGGTGTTCTCCAGCACGGCCAGGAGGAGCTTCCCGAAGCCGGAGGTGGCGCGCAGGAAGTAGAGAAAGTAGCCGCCGGATGCTGCTTGATAGGTCTGCCAGCCGCCACTGAGCCAGACCATCGGCACGTACCAAGCGACGATCAGCACCGCCAACAGCCCCAAGCCGGCGAGCCGGCGCCACCTCGGTCGCCGCCAAGCTCCCCAGAGCCAGAGCGGCAGTAGGAAGGGCACCAGCTCCGGGCGAAAGCCGCCAGCGACGGCCAGCAGAGCCGCGCCGACGAGCGTGGTATCGCGGTCACCGGACGTGTCACCGCTGCGGTTCTGGAGCGCCAGTAGCACGAGCAACGACGAAAAGAGCGCCAGGAAAGCGTAGGGGTAGGCCACCTCGCCGTGTCCCCAGAAGAGTGAGCTTGTCGTCAGGATCAGCCCACCGAGGACGCCGGTGGGTGCGCCAAACAGGCGCCCGCCCACCAGCACCGTGGACCAGACGGCCCCGACGCTCGCCAGTACCGACAGCCAGACGTAGGCAGCGTTGGCATCAACGACGACAACGTGTACGAGCCGGGCCGCGGCGACGTACAGGATGTAGCCGGGCGGCTGGGGCTGGTGCCACGCGACGTTGTAGTGCTGGAGGGCGAGGGCAAAGTTGGCGGAATCCCAGGCAAAGAGCTGGGTCGAGCGCAAGGGCACCCGTGTAAGGAGCGTGAGCGCAGCGAGACCGGCGGCCCACCACAGCAACGACCCGCTGAATCGCTTGCCGCCCCACACCTGTAGCTTGGCCCCCACCCTAGCTCTCCCCCGCTGCGATGGGGGGGGGGGACACACCGCCCACCGGCACAGCGGCCCATGCCGCCGTCCCCCCGTCGCAACGGGGGGACCTACAGGGGGGCCAGTCAAGGACGCAGCGTGAGCCGAACCCACCCCAGCGGGCCGGCCGGCCGACTCCCGCCGGACAGAATGACCTGTCTTCCGGCGCGTTCGCCGGCTGATCGCGGCCCGGCTCCCCCTTGAGGCGCTCCGGCCGAGTCTGCGTGCCAGCGTGTGCCCCAGCCCAGCCACAGCAGCGTACTCAGCTCGTCACGGGCGGCGTGGGCACGATGGGCCTGGAGCGCGTCGTACACGGCCACGACCGACTGCGCGGCCGGCTGCTGGCGCCACCATTCGTGCTCGGCGTTCATCACCTGCTCGCTCCACGCCTGACACGCGGCGATGATCTCGGCAACGCTCCCAGGGTTGGCCGGCGGTGCGCGTCTTTGGCTGCCGGCCCGCTGCCGCCGGTCGAAGGTCATGGTGCCGGCCAGCGCCGCTTGCGGCGGCAGACATTCCAGCCAGACGGGCTGCGGCCGCTCCGGCGCTGCGCCTGGTCGCTGGGCCGGCGCCTCGTCGGCACCCGTCGGAGTGCGCGACTCAGGCGTGTCACCCTGGCCCCGCGTGCCCGTTTCGAGCAGACGCAGTAGCCCGTCCGCCAAGTCGTCAGCGGCGGGGTAGCAGTCGGTCACGGCGAGCGCCCGGAGCGGGTCGGCGGGTGACCTGCGCCGGCCACGTTGCCGCCCGCCGCCGGAGGACGACTGCGCCTGTGGAGCGCCCTCGTCGGTCTTTCCGTCCGCTGCTGCCGGTTCGCTCTCTTGAGCACGAGCATCCTGCCGCGCCTGGCTCTGCTGCCAGCGCACCGCAACGGCGAGCGCCGACCGCAGGGCGCTACTGGGAATGTAGGGCTGCTCGAAGGCATCACGGAGGTACGCGCGAACCTGCGCGGGCATTTGCGTCCGGGGAGGCAAGGCGAGGCGGTACGCGGCCAGTCCGGCCAGCTTCTCGCCGGAGCCGAGCGCCGCCAACCGGAACGCCGGCTGATCGGCCAGGGCCTCTGCGCCAAACTCTTGCTCCAGACCGCGCAAACGGAAGATCAGCAAGTGGCCCTGGTGGATGAGGTAGTCCACGTTGCGGTGGAGCAATTCCCCTTGATCCGCGTGCAGAGGCGTCAAGACGCTGATGGTCGCCTGAAAGCGCTCCTTCTTGGCCCGGTCCGTTGCGCTCATGTCCTGACCGCTTTCATTCCGTTTCTTCATCGAGAGTGGCGCAAGCCGGCGCGTCGTCTACGGGCGCGGCATGCGGCGTCCCTACATCAGGTGGGACGGCGGCGGTCGGTAGCCGGAGAGGCCACCCGAAGGCAAAGCCGTAGCGCCATACGCGGTGTCCGGGTGCCGGGTCCGGTGTCACGTCCACCAGTTGCCCGATCCAGCCTTCACCGGAGTCTGCCGGTGACGCGACGACCGAGCCGGCCGCCAGCATCGTCACGCGCCGGCGGCGCTGGCCGGCAGCTTCGGGTGATCCGGCGCGACCGCCCCGCTCCACGAGTGTCCAGGCGGTGGCGCGCTGGGTGAGCAGGCCGGCCGCCAGCTCCGGGCGCGTCGGGCAGAGCAGGGCGAAGGTCACGAGGCCGTCTGCATCCGGCAACTGCGGCGCTGGCCGGGTCTCTGCGCGTTCGAGTGCGAAGTACCCATGTCCGACGCCACGGTCGGCGCCGAGGCCGCCATCGCCGAGCGCCGCCAACGTCTGTTCGAGTACCTCGCGCCAGTCGTCGCGCCGCCAGGCGATAAACAGCGACAGCCGCGTGCCGGGCGCAAAGCTGGTGGTGGATCGCGTGTACGCACGCACGCCGCGTCCGTCGCGGCCCGTGACGGTCCGCACCCGCTGCCCGTGCTGCCACGCAATGGCACCACCCGCCGGCCCCTGGCGGATAAGCGCCTGCGCGTCGGCTGCCTGGCGGTATTCGTCGGCGGCCAGCCGGATCGTGCCGCCTTGGGCCGCCGCCGGCGCACCGTCCGCTCCCATCGTGCCACCGACCCAACGCTCGAACACCGACCAGGAGAGCCATTCCAGTTGGGTGAAGGTGCGATAGTCGAGCCGGCCGGCCGCCGCCGCGCCGTAGGCTGCCGGTGGCGTTGCCGGACGGGGCAAGAGCTGAACCGGCCCCAGCCGCGGAAACAGCCCGCTCACCAAGAATGGCGGATCGCCAGCGATGAACTCGTCGAGTAGCCGCTCCAGCGCGGACCGACCACGCAATTCGCGTAGCTGGGTACACAACGCCGAAAAGAGGCTATCGGAGGGAAAGAGGCCGAGCCGACGTTGCGCTCCGTATGCCCGTGGGCCAAAGTTGAAGGCGCTCCGGGGCGCCAGCGTATAGACGCTCCATTCCGCGGTGCCGCCGGCGCTCCCGGGGGGCGAGTGTTCGACGAGTGCGCTGCTCACCAAGTCTTGCTCCGAAGCGTCGCTGGGAAATCCGGCTCGACGATTAGCGATTATACGGCACGAGCGCCCCTTCGCACACCACGAATGGCCCAGCGCCAATGCGATTGCCCTGACGATGGGAGGCACCCAACTCCTGCTAGACTGAGAACTAACGTCAGTCGTGCCCATTTCGGGCGGTAGCATGGAGAGGAGGTCATCGCAATGACCAAGGTAGTCGAGTCGCCGCCGCCGCCAGCCGAGCACACCGCGCCGCTCACCGCGCCGACGGGCCTCGATCACGTCAACCTGCACGTGCGCGACGCGGATGCTGCCCTCCGGTTCTATACCGAGGTCTTGGGACTGACCATTGACTGGGTAGACCGCAATGCCGCCGGCCAAGCGACATTCGTGGTGCTCGATGCCGGGCCACACAACGTATTTCTCATGCGGACGCCCGACTACTCGCCGCCGCCGCAGCGGCGCAGCCGGGGCCTCAACCACGTCTGCATTATGATCCGGCCGTCGGAGCCGGCTGCCCTGCTCGACGCGCTCCGCGACCGTGGGGTCGCGCTGCGGAGCGAGCTAGTGTGGCGGGGCAGCGCCGCACGACGCACCTGCTCGATCTATATCGAGGACCTGGACGGGCACGGCATCGAGCTTAAGCAAGCGCTGTCGCCGGCCCAAGCGGCGGCCTGGGGCGCTCCGTCCGCCACGTGATTGCTCCCGACCGCCGAACGACGATCTCGGCTCGACGCCGCCCGTTGGCAGCCGGCGGGCGGCTATTCGTCGTCGAGGCTCGGCCAGGGATGGCCGGCCGTGAAGCCACCGTCCACGTTGAACGTCTGGCCCGTGACGTAGTTGGAGGCCGGGCTGCCGAGGTACACCGCTGCCCCGGCGAGATCGGACGGCAGCCCGAAGTGACCCTGTGGCTTGTGGGCGTTCACCCAATCCTTGCGGGCCTGGTTCATCGTGATGGTCATTGGGGTGGTGATCCAGCCGGGCGCTATCGCGTTGACCTGGATGTTGTAGCGTGCCCACTCCACGGCCATCGTCTTCGTCGTCTGGACGATCCCGGCCTTGGAAAAGCCGTATAGCGCGATGTCCGAGAAGCCGCGGTGGCTCGTCATGGAGGCAATGTGGATGATCTTGCCCTGCTCCTGCGGCACCATGACGCGAGCGACCGCCTGACACGTGAAGAAGGCGCCCCGCGCATTCACGTCCATCACGTAGTGCCAGTCGTCGGCCGTGGCCTCCAGAATCGGCTTCCGGCGTTGCACGCCGGCGGCGTTGAGCAGGATGTCGAGGCGGCCATGCGTTTCGACCGTGCGGGCAACCATCCGCTCGATGGCTTCCAGGTCACGGATATCCGTCGGGACCACGAGCGCTTGACGCCCGAGGCCGCGAATCGTCTCGGCCACCCGTTCGAGATCGGCAGTGGTGCGCGCGGCGAGGGCAACGTCGGCCCCGGCTTCAGCGAAGGCTTGGGCCAGCCCGGCACCGATACCGGTACTGGCGCCGGTGACTAGGGCCACGCGGCCGTCAAGCCGAAACCGATCCATAACGCCGCTTGCGCTTCCTTGTGCTGCTTCAGGCTCCATCTGCTCCTCGACGTTTGCGTGCTGTGACCGCCCGCAAGGCGATACGAAGGCGATACGGAAGACTGCCCGGCCGGCCTAGTGAGAACGATGGTAGGGTACCATACCCCCCGCCCGCCTCCGGTAGACTCCCCCTCTCCGCATGAGTGGAGAGGGGGCCGGGGGGTGAGGCAGGACCAAGACCACCCCGCTGAAGCTGGCAGCTTTCGTGTATGCTGCGGTACCCGCACGGGCAGTGTCGTTGCAGCGGCATTGCTGATGGACGGAGGGATAGAGTGACCGGACTCTTGGCGCGGCCGCCGGACGGTGCCGTGGCGCTGCGTTGGCTAGGGCAAGGCGGGTTCATCTTTCGCAGTCCAGGCGACGTAACCTGGGCAGTTGATCCCTACCTGACGGACTACAGCGCCTCGCGCGGCCGCATTGACCGGCTCAACCCGCCGCCCGTTGCACCGTCTGCGCTGCGCGTGGCGGCTGTGCTCAGTAGTCATAGCCACTACGACCACCACGATCCGGAGACGCTGACGGCCGTCGCCGCCCATACGAGCGCCAACTTCTATACGGCGGCCGAGGGCGCCCGTATCCTGGGCGAGCTAGGTGTGGATGCGCGACGAGTGCATACCATCGCGGTTGGTGACGAGCTAACCTTGGGCGACCGCGCGCGTTCGGATGTACGGACGGCCGTCGTCTTTGCCGAGCATACCGGCGACCCGGTGGGGTTTGTGTTCACAGTGGGACGCGGCCGCCGCACCGTTCGCATCTACGTCACCGGCGATACGCTCTTCAACGAGCGGCTGTTTTCGCCGGCAACCCAAGACATTGACGTGCTGTGTGTATGCATCAATGGGCAGGGCGGCAACATGACCTACGAGGAAGCGGTGGAGCTGACGCGCCGGCTGGCGGCGCGCGTGGTCATCCCCATGCACTTCGCCGTCATGCCGCACAACACCATTGACCCGCAGCTCTTCGTTGACGCGGCCCAAGCCGCCGGGCTGGCGGCGGAGACGCGCGTCTTGGCCGTCGGCGAGGCGATGCAATACCCGACCCTGTTATAGTGACTGCTGACTCCGGGCCAGTCTGCAACTTCATGCCGCCGTAGGCCGTCCTACAGAGAAACAGGGAGATGTCCAGTTCCCATGGATGAACGGCAAGAGTTGCGCGAGCGAGCGGAGGCGGTGCTTCTAGAGACTCAGGGATCAACCCCGTGACCGCCCGGTGTTCGTAGAGTTTTCCGGGTCACCGAAGAGTGGCAAGAGCACCTGCATTGACATCGTTGGACACTTCTTTCGCCGCCTGGATTTTCGGATTCTGGCTCCCACTGAAGGTGCCTCCAAGCGAACGCCGTACTATCTGAAGGAGAACCTTGTCGCGTTCAATACATGGTCGGCATCCTATGCCCTCAATCATATTTTTGACGGTCTGTATTCGGCAGATCGTTATGACATCTCGATCCTTGACCGCGGCCTTTTCGACGCGCTCGTTTGGTTCGAGCTACTATCCACTAAGGGTGATATTGCAGAAGATGTGGCTGGAAAGATACATAATTTTCTGCTTATCGAGGATTGGAGATCGGCCATTGATACCGTTTTCCTTTTCCAGGCTGATCCGGCCACCTCGATGGACCGCGAGAACAAAGACAAGCTCGTTGAAGATACGGGTAGAGCCATGAATCCGGGTTTCCTTGCGGATTTGAATAAGGCATACGGTTCTGTCCGAGAGAGATACTCGTCGTGCTTCCCTCAGTTCGAGGTGATTGATACGGGACGGGAGCAGGGAACTACTCCATTCTCGACGGCTTTTCAAGTAGCGAGTATGATTCTTGACCTCTTTGACGGGATGGATCATGGATAAAGCAGGTCAGGAGATTCTTGTCTTCCCTAGGCAGTGCATCAGTACCTCAGACCGTTTTGTCCCGGAGCCTCGCATGCAGCGGATTGTCGAGTGTATCCAGAAGCACGGCTCGTGGATGCCTCGTGAGGAGGCAGAGCGGTCGGAAGATGTCATGCAGCCGATTTCCTGCGCCCTAATCCGCAGTCTTTCCTCCGAGTATCTCGTGCTGCGGCGGGTGCGCGAGACCCGGGCTGACCTGCGTGAGCGAATTAGCCTTATCTCCGGGGGGCATGTTGATCGTCCGCTCGGAGATGAGAACTCTGCGGTAGCCGAATCAATCTCGTCGCTGCTTCTGACGACACTCAGGCGAGAGCTTGATGAGGAGCTTGGTATCCAAGGTATATCAGAATCGGGAATAGAGCCGGTGGGTCTGGTAATTGATCCCTCATCATCTAGGCATGTGGCCTTTGTCTACGAGGCGGTGGTTGTTGAGGAAGTTGGGGCACAAGCGCCGGAGGAGTACTCACTGAAGAGATCGAAGTTCAATGGTGTTCGGTATACCGCAGAGGCGTTGTCCGAATTTCACAAGAGTTTTGATCCATGGTCCATGATTCTCTATGAGGATTTTGTGGCGTCGTCCTTCGCTCCCAAGACGCCGGCAGATTGAGATGCCCGGCTTCTTTTAGCGACTAGGTGGCCATCAGCACGGATGAGCATGTTGCCGCCCGATCCCCTGAGGCAATTTCGCTACTGCCCACGTTGCGGCGCTCGATTGACCGGCGTGGCCGCGCCGCCGTTGCGCTGCGGTTCCTGCGGGTGGACGTTCTATCCTCACCCTGAGTTGGGCGTGAATGTCGTGGTGCTTTGGGAGGGCAAGGTCGTTCTGGTGCGGCGAGGTATCGAGCCGTATAAGGGGTCCTGGGCGCTGCCCGGTGGCTTTGTCACCTATGGTGAGGAACCGGCGGCAGCCGCCGTGCGTGAGATGCGCGAGGAGACCGGACTGGATATTGCCGTCGAGTCGCTGGTCACTGCCACGCTCGTCCGCGACGATCCGCGCGCCCTGCTCCTGGTCCCGGCCTATCTCGGTCGGGTCACCGGTGGAACGTTACGAGCCGGCGACGATGCGGCCGAGGTTCGGGCCTTCCCCATTGGCGAGCTGCCGCTGATCCGGCCGGCCTATCATCGGTGCCAGCTGGACGCTGCTCTTGAACGCCGGACCGCCGAGTCCCCGACCGGAGCGGCCGACGAGTGAGGCTGGATGGCGAAATCTCCGGCGGCACCTGTTATCCGGCGGCACCTGTTATATTAAACGCCTACACACTATGACGCGAGGGAAGCAATGGTTGATCCTGGTTACTCTGACGAGCCTGAACCGCAGTCACCGGTCCGCACGCTCAGTCCTTGGCGCGGTGCTAACCTCTCCTCCACAAGCCCCCTGCGCCTGGGGATCATCGGCTGTGGGCGCATCCTGCCGGCGCATCTGCACGGCCTGAAGGCACTGGTGGAGAGCGATGCCGCACACATCGTGGTCACGGCGCTCAGTGCCCGCCGGCGCGAGGATGCGGAGATGTTCCGGCAGCGCGGCGTAGGTCCGCCGCCCCGACCGCCGGTAACTGACATGGCCGGGGACCCGCTGGCAGCGCCGCACCTGTACGTGTCGGACTTCCAGCCCGACCCGCTGCCGGCGATCTATACCGACTACCGCGACCTGCTGGCGGCAGACGACGTGGACGCGGTGCTCTGCCTCACCGCCCTCGATACGCACCACACTATCGCGCTGGAGGCGATGCAAGCGAACAAGCACGTCTTGGTGGAGAAGCCGCTGGCAATCACCATCAAGGCGGCGAACCGGATGGTGAACCTGGCCAACACTCGCGGCCTCGTCCTGGCGACGGCGGAGAACGCGCACTATAGCGAGCGTACCCGCGCGGTGGCCTGGCTCGTGGACGAGGGCTACTTGGGTCAGATTCAGCTGACCTTGGGCGGTGGTATCGGCGCCGGTGATTGGTCGCCGAACCGGATCGTCGCCGAGACAGCCTGGCGCCATGACAAGCTACGCGCCGGCGGCGGTCCGATCATTGACCTGGGGGTACACCGATTCAATGTGATTCGCTACTGGCTCGGTGACATAGACGGCGTGTCCGGCCTGGTCCGCACGTTCGAGCGCGAGCGCGTCCACCGAGACTCGTCCGGAGACATCGTTCAGCGTGTGCGTGCTACTGTCGAGGACACGGCTTTCGCCACGCTGCACTTCGGGAGCGGGACGGTCGGGCAGTTCGTCGTCTCATGGGCCGGTCACGGGGACCAGTTCCACGTCCCCGGCGGGTGGAGCATTTGGGGTTCCAAAGGCTCGTACCACGACGGACGGCTGCACCTGGACGACGGAACTCGCGGCGATGCCGTCGAGGTCTACCGCCATGATGCCCCGGCCGCCGAGCGCGAGCGCCACATGCCGCACGGTCTGAGCGATCCGATTGCGCTAGAGCAGTACGACTTCTACCAGGCGATCCGCCGCGGCGGCAGCACCGAGGTCAGCGGCGAGGAAGGCTTGCTCGATCTGGCCGCGGCCTATGCCGTGATCGAGTCGTCGGTGGAGGGCCGTCTGTTGAGCCTGACCGAGGTCGAAGAGCGGCAGGCCGAACGCTACCAGGCCGAGATCAACCGGCAGCTCGGAATCTAGCTGCCGTTGGTGTCACACAACCCCGCCGCGTCATTGCGGCGTAAGCCGCAATCCAGGCGTCTGCGGTAGCCGGCGGCACACCCGCTCCAGCGGAAATGACCAGGAAATGTCAATCGGGCAGGAGCACAAGGAGCGCCGGCGATGGCAACACCGGGCGAGGAAGAGGCAGCGGCGCTGAAGCTGCTGCAAGCGATGGCCAGGGAGCAGGGCGTCACGCTCGCTGCAGCACGCTTGCCGGTCCTGGCCGCGCCGCTGGCCGTGCTCCGCGCCGGCCTCGCGCGACTGGATACGCTGCCGGTTGGAGACGCCGAGCCGGCGGTGCATTTCCGGCCGGACTCGGGTTAGGCCGGGTCTCACCCCCGCTCCATTGCCGCGCGATAGAGAGGGGATAGCCGCCGCCGAACCCAGTCACGCCCGCCGCGGGCCGGAGTCTGGTATTATCAGCGGCGGCAGTCAAGGTTGGAGACGCCGATATGCCTACTCTGGATTTCAAGGGCAAGCAGCATATCTACGCCCACCACCTCACCGTCCCGTATCGGCCGCTGGCCCCCGACGCTGCCCGGTCGCTGCGCGCCACCGGCGCCGACGACAACCTCATTATCCACGGCGACAATCTCCACGCCCTGAAAGCCCTACTCCCCCGCTATGCCGGCCGCGTCAAGTGCATCTACATTGACCCGCCCTACAACACCGGCAACGAAGGCTGGAAATATAACGATAACGTTAATAGCCCTTTAGTGAAGGCATGGTTGAAGCAAGAAGTTGACCGCGAGGATTGGAGCGCCACGACAAGTGGCTCTGCATGATGTGGCCCCGTCTGCACCTCCTGCGCGAACTGCTGGCCGACGACGGCGATTTTCGTATCCATTGACGACAACGAGCAGATCACCTGCGAATGCTGATGGATGAGCGGCGAGGTGAATTTCCTAGCGACTGTAATCTGTGCAAAAGGTCTTCTCCCCTAAGAATACGGCAAAGCACTTCTCAGAAGATCACGACTACATACTTGTCTATGCGCGTGACATTGTGCAGTGCTTCCCAAACATGCTTGAACGCACTGAGCGCAATCAGTAGATACAGGAATCCAGAGGAACGATCCTCGCGGTTTGTGGTCATCGATCTACTACAGTGACATATGAAGTAATAAGTCCATCTGGAACAAGGTTCAAACCATCGATTGGAAACTATTTCCGAATATCTCCCCAGAAGTTCGCCGAATTGGTGATCGGTCGCATCTACTGGGGGCCGTAGATTGAAACGCTGAAGTTGAGGGAAGGTGTTGTACCGAGGTCGTGCTAAACAGGAAATTGTCTCGGCAGGCCGAAGTCAGCTACCAGGATGTGTTCAACACGGTCAAGCCGGCGAGCTCGCGCATTCTCCTAATCTACGGATGGAATTCCATTGCTTGACTCTTTCGCCGGCGTCACGGCGCAGCCGTGCTTGCCCTGAACAAAGAGGACGGTGGCCCGTTCATCCTCGTCTACGCCGATACCATCACCGCCATTACGCCGGGCGGCGTGCCGACTGCCCGCGACGCTGCGCTACGCGAGGGCCTGGGTGGCTCGTTCACCTACTGCAGGCGCCGATTGATGCGGAAGGGATGCTACGGCGCTGCCGTCCTACTCATCCCTGGCCGCCTACCTGTTGCACACGGCGTCGGGCGTCTCCACCAGCGAGCTCTTGCGCCCCGGAATGGGGACGGCCTGTTTTACAGCGATGACAACACCGACTACTACCTGCTGTACGAACCCAGCATTGATTGGCTACGTAGCAACGAGGCGATACTGAACGAGAGCGGGCCAAGTGTATCAGCGCCGTCAGGCGTCAGGAGGGCGGGCGAGCAGGCAAGTACACAGCGAGAGCTAACAGCATGGGCATCACATTCTGGCTGCCCTACGATAGGCCGCGCCGGGCAACATGCCAGGCCAGGCGACGCCTTTGTGCGCTGGCGGGAGGCGCTGGCACGGCACAGGCGCTCGAAGCCTGCGTTGCAGCATTCATCCCCTTAGCGCGATTTCCCTAGAACGGCTTGGCAGCAGTTGGCCCATCCGGCGGCGTGGCGGCCAGCGCTGGCGAGTACGTTTCACGTACCGACGACGCCGGGCGGCCCATCCCGCACATCTGCTTCAAGGTGCCGACCGGCGGCGGCAAAACCTTGCTGGCCGCCGCGGCGCTGGAACGGCTCAACCGGCAAACCGGCCTGACCCTGTGGATTACGCCGACGCGCGCGATCTATGAACAGACCAAGGCCGCGCTCAAAAGCCGGGAGCATCCCTATCGGCACATGCTGGAGCGGGCCAGCGGCGGGCGCGTCAAGCTGCTGGAGAAGGACGACCTGTTCACGAAGGCGGACGTGGCCGCTGTGCGTGATGCTGCTGATGCTGCCGGCAGCCAATCGGCAAAAGGGCCGGGAGTTCCTGCGAATGTTCCGGGATTCGGGGCGCTATCCGACCCTGTTCCCGGACAGCGATGACGCGCTGGGTGATGGCCGCCTGCTGGGACAGTATCCCGATTTGGAGCGCACCTCGGACGATGGACCGTCAAGCACAGCCTCTTCAACGTGTTCAAGATGCTGCGCCCGGTGGTGGTGTTGGACGAGGCCCACAAAGCCTATGGCGCCAAGAAGCATCCCGAGGACTTCGTGCGCTCCGTCAACCGCCTCGACCCCCGTCTGGTGATTGAGCTACGCCCAACCGTGGCATCAGCAACCTGCGTGGACATCTCCGGCGTAGAGCTGAAAACCGAGGAGATGATTAAGCTGCCGGTGAGTGGAGTCGTTCACCACCGAATGGAAGTACACACTCCTGCGACGAGCTTGAGCGCCTTGATGCCGAGGCACAGTCGCTCCAGATGAGCGAGGGACGCTATATTCGCCCCATCGCGGTAGTGCGCGTGGAGCGCACCGGCCGCGACCAGCGCTGGCGAGCGGGTCCACGCCGAGGACGTGCGCGAGTACCTCAACCGTTACCTGAACGTGCCGGCCAGCCATCCGTGTCAAGACAATGACGAATTAGGCCGTGAGGACCTGCTATCGGAACTGTCGCCGGTGCGCTGGATCATCACCAAGTCGGCCCTGATGGAAGGCTGGGATTGTCCTTTCGCCTATCTCCTGGTGATGCTGGACAATACCCGCGCCCAACGCGCCATTACCCAACTGGTAGGCCGTGTGATGCGCCAGCCCCACGCCCGCCGGACGGGCCGTGAGCTGCTTGACCAATGTTATGTCTACTGCTGGGACACCGATGTAGGTGTTGCCGTAGGCCATGTCAAAGCCGGGCTGGAGCAGGAAGGTGGCCTGGGCGATGAGGTGCTCAAGGCGGGGGATTTAGCATCACCATGCAGCGGCGCGAGCGATTTCGGGGTAAGGACATCTTTCTGCCGCTGGTACTCCACAAGGATGGCGACGCTTGGATTGAGCTGGACTACCAGGTCATATCCTGCCGCACATTGATTGGGCGTCCATCACGGAGCCTGACCCCCAAATCGCGTTGCGGCGCATCGGTAGATGTTGGCGACACCGTGCCAATTTACCACGAATCCCAGGAATTGTATATTGACAAGACCGTCAAAGTGTCCTGGTTTGCCCGCTGCCTGTCTGATGTAACCCCCAATGCGTGGCAGGCAGCCCGCATTGCTCGCAACTGGTAGAACGGCTGCGGTCGGCCGGCGAAACCGAGGTCCAAATCTATGACCAACGTCCCTACCTGGCCGCTGCGCGAGTACGTCAAGGATGAAGTGGAATCGCGAGCGGAGCAAATTTTCCGCGACAAGCTGCGGCAGGGCAATATCCGCTTTGACCTGGAGACGGGCCAGCGCAATTTCCGGATTCAGGAATCTTCCTATGAAATTCCGGTAGCAGACGATGGTGGACTGCTGGCCAGGAATGATGGCCAGCACATCCAGCTCAGTCTATTCGAGCCGGTATACGCGCAACAATTCGATTCTGCCCTGGGCGCAACCGCTATCTCGATCTGCAATGGTGGCATCGGGTGGCGGTGCGGCAGCGGGGCGACTACTACTTGCGGGGCTGGAAACAGGAGCGCATCTGGCCGGACTTCATTGCCATGGCCGGTGAAGCCTACGGCAAACCGCAACTGCCGGTATTCGAGACCAAAGGCGCGCACCTGCGCGATAACCCGGATACCGATTACAAACGCCGCGTGCTGGACACCCTTGAGAATGCTTTCAACTGTGGAACCATGACCGTGCGGGAAGGGCCGGTGCAAGGCGTATTCCGGCTAGTATTCAGCGAAGAAGAGTTCCCAGCGGCACTGGCCAGCTTGCGGCAGGACTAACCGGTATTGAGATTGCCTCGGGCCACTGGATTGCGGCCTGCGCCGCAATGACGGGTGCCGGGGGGCTACCCCACTGCCCGCTGAAGGTGGCGTCCGTTAGCTGACGTGGACGTTTGCGCCCTGCACGTGGCCGATGCGCCACAAGGGCTGGTCCGCGGCGGCGAAGGCGGCCTCTACTCGCTCGGTCGCCGCGGCTGGCGCAGCAGCAGGCCGCCGGAGGTCTGCGGATCGAACAGCAGCTCCGCTCGCAGTGGGTCCACGTCCGCGTCGTCACGCGGGCACCGCCGTCCGCCGGTGCGGTCAGATAGTCACGGTTGCGCTCCTGCCCACCGGGCAGAAAGTCCGCCGCGGCGTAGTCATAGGCGCCTGCCATCAGGGGCACCTGCGCGGCCACCACCTCGAAACGGACGCCGGGCGGCGGCCATCTCGTGCGCGTGGCCGAGTAAGCCGAAGCCGGTGATGTCGGTCGCTGCCGCCACCGAGAGCGTTCGTAAGAGGCGGGCGGCCGCGCCGTTGAAGCATCCAAGCCGCCGCGTCGAGATGCGCCGCTTGCGCGGCGTCGTGCTTGTGCGCGGTGGTAATGACGCCGGTACCCACCGGTTTGGTGAGATAGAGCACATCGCCGGGCCGGGCGCCATCTTTCCGCAGCAGGTGGGCGGGGTGTGCGCGCCCCGTGACGACGAGGCCGTACTTCGGCTCTTCGTCCACGACCGTATGGCCGCCGGCGACGACGACGCCGGCCTCGCCGGCTTTGTCGGCGCCGCCGCGGAATATCTGCCGGATGATCTCGTGCGGCAGCTCGCGGGGAAAGCCGGCAATGGCGAGCGCCAGAAACGGCTCGCCGCCCATCGCGTAGACATCGCTCAAGGCGTTGGCGGCCGCAATCGCCCCGAACGTGTAGGGATCGTCAACAATAGGCGGAAAGAAGTCCACCGTCTGAATCAACGCCGTGTCGGCGCCCAGGCGGTAGACGGCGCCGTCGTCGGCGGTATCGAGACCGATAAGCAGATCGGGGTGGGACGGGCGTTTGAGTGGCTGCAACACGTGCGCCAGGTCCTCCGGACCCATCTTGGACGCTCACCCCGCGCCGGCAGCGAGCGCCGTCAGCTTGATTGCCGGATCACTCATAGCGCACCCTCCTTTCTGCATGGTACCGGGCGCGAGTAGCATACCCGGCTACTGTCGCAGCGTCGAACCCACTCAGCCGGGTCGCCTGGCCGGCGGCCGGCCTCTGCCGCACTCCCCCTCTCTATCGCTCGGCGATGGAGAAGGGGCCGGGGGGTGAGGCGGGGCTTCCTCCCACCGTCACCGACCGCTATCATGTGCGGAGTGAAGCTCCCGGCACGCAGACTCCCCGCGCCGGCCGCTGCTCCAACGCTATGAATCGAGAACCGCTGCTGGACCTGTTGGCCGAGCCGCTGACCGCTCCGGTCTGGCCGGTCAGTGAGCTTACGGCCCAGGTACGCGAAACGCTCGAAGCCAACCCGGTCTTTGCCGATCTGTGGGTGCAAGGCGAGGTATCGAGTAGTCACACGTCCGCCGCGGGTCACACGTACTTCACCCTACAAGACGGCTCCAGCCGTCTAGCCTGTGTCCTGTTCCGGCGGCAAGGACTGCGCCTGGACGCACCGGAGCAAGGGCGTCTCTACGTAGTCAGAGGCAGCCTCACCGTCTACGAAGCCGGTGGGCAGTACCAGCTCATTGTATCCGATCACCGGCCCGCTGGCCTCGGCGACCTCTTCATGCAGTTCCAGCGCCTCAAAGCGCGACTGGAGGCCGAAGGGCTGTTTGCTGCCGAGCGCAAGCGGCCGCTCCCGGAGTGGCCCACGCGCATTGGTGTTGTGACTTCGGCGCAGGGTGCGGCCCTGCATGATTTATGTCAAGTTATCGGTCGCCGCTATCCGCTGGTGGAGTTGGTGGTGGCCCCTAGCCTCGTACAGGGAGCGGCGGCGCCGGCAGCGGTGGTGCGCGCGCTCGCTGCGCTCAATGCCCAGCCCGATCTGGATTTCGTCATCGTCGCGCGGGGCGGTGGCTCGGTCGAAGACCTGTGGGCCTTCAACGACGAGCGGGTGGCCCGTGCGATTGCGGCCTCCCGCCTGCCGGTCGTCAGCGCCGTTGGCCATGAGGTGGATTTCACGATCACCGATGGCGTCGCCGACGTGCGCGCGCCAACACCGTCGGCCGCTGGCGAGATGGTCGTGCCGGACGGCGCAGCTCTGGCTCGACAGGTCGCCGACCTGAGCAGCCGTCTGCAACGTGCCGGACAAGGGCAGGTCCAAGCGGCTGCGGCCCGGCTGGGAAGCGCTGGGGAGCGCTTGAGCCAGGTCATGGCGGCCCGCTTGGATCGTGCCGGTGCTGCGCTGTTGGCCGCCGAGGGCCGGCTGGCTGCGCTCAACCCCCTCGCCGTGCTGGGCCGGGGCTACGCCATTGTCCGCGATGCCGTCAGCGGGCGCGTGCGAGCGCGAGCGACCGAGGTCCACGTGGGCGACCTGCTGCATATCGCGCTGGCCGACGG
Organism: Chloroflexota bacterium; assembly: GCA_965238265.1. GTDB lineage: Bacteria > Chloroflexota > UBA11872 > UBA12225 > JAJDUF01 > JAJDUF01. Next base: position 2,767,739 of record OZ250185.1, read on the forward strand.
CACGGTTGTCGCCGGCGTGACTGACGTGCAACTGGATGCTGACGCGGCGAACGGACAGCAAGGGCCAACCGGCGAGAACGCATGAGAACGGACGAGACCGGATGATGGAGAGCAACAGCGAAGCACGGCAGGATAGTCCGCACTTTGGCGCGGCGCTACAGGAGCTAGAGGCCATCGTGGACCAGCTTGAAGGACACCCCGACTTGAACCTGGAAGAGGCGTTGGGGCTGTACGAACGCGGGGCCGCGCTCGCCCACCGCTGCCGCACGCTCCTCTCGGAGGCGACCCTGCGCGTCAGCCAGCTCGCAGCGGAGAGCGGCGGCGAGGAGCCTGGCGATCGGGCCGGCTGACGCAGCCGCTCGCGGGCCGGACATCGCACGTGGCCCCTCCCTCTGGGAGAGGGACGCCCAGCACGTGCAACCTCCCCTTGTCAGGACGGGCTGAGTTTGTCGAGCCGTGCCCGTAGCTGGGCCAGCTCCGCTTCGGCGTCCGCCATCCGCGCCTCTGCCACCTGCCGCGCACCCGCCTCCACTGCTGCTCGGTCCTCCGCAGCGCGCCGCGCCTCCGTCTCTTCCTGCGGCGTCGGTAGCCACCGCTGGCTCTCCGGATCGAACAGCCGCAGGCGCGCGCCGCGCGGGTGCAGTGCCAGCCCCAGCACGGCGCTCCACAAGGAGCCGTCGGCTGCGGGCGACAACGGACGGTAGTGGCCGTGCGCCAACCGGTGCCCCTGGAACTGCGGCCGCAGATACTCGTCGAGCGGATCGAAGAGGAAATACTCGGCCACACCCAGCCGCGCGTAGAGCGCGTGCTTGGTTCGCAGGTCTTCACTCCGGGTGCTGCGCGAGGTCAGCTCGAAGACGACATCCGGGGGCAGGCCCTCTTCCCACAGCTTGTAGATGCGCCGTTGGTGGCCGAGAATGCCCTTGACTACAAAGACATCGGGGGCAACCGACTGCCGGGGATTGCCTTCCTGGTAGTAGAGGAACAGATTGCCACTGATATAGACCTTGGGGTCGCCGCGGAAGTGCTCGCGCAGGGTGGTAATCAGCTCGAACATCAGGTCGCGGTGGACATCGGTTTCAGCCACGGGTTGGCCGTCCGACTCGGGATAGAAGACCTCCGCTACGGCAGGCGATTGCGTCGGTGTCACCATCGTTGCTCTCCTGCATCGTCGCACCTGTTGCGCTGCCCTCCTGCACTGTAGCACGGGAAGCCGGCAGCGCGCGGCTTGACAGAAGCGCTGACGCGGCACTATACTTCTCAATACGTCCAGTGATAACCTCGGTTTTTTGCGCTCACTGGCAGGGCCGAGTGGCTTTAGGCCGCTTGGCTTTTGTCATTTTACCCTCGCTCCACCCGGTCGAGCACCTACTTCGCCGCCCGTCGGCAGGGCCACCCGGCTGTACGGACGGCGAGCGTGATTTTCCAGTTGTGAGGAGCAAGCTATGACCCGGACCCTTCCCGCCGCCGAGACCGCCGTATCGGGGAACGGCGCCGCTGCCGAGTGGCGCGTCACCTCGCCGAACGGCGTCCGTCGCCGCTGGTACGGACAGACGCCGGAAGTGCTGCCCATGCCTAACCTGATCGAAGTGCAGCTACGGTCGTTCGACTGGTTCCAAAAGGAGGGGATGCGTGCGGTCTTCGCCGAGATTTCTCCTATTGAGGACTTTACCAAGAAGAACCTGTCTCTGGAGCTGACGGTTCCGGAGAACCCGTTCGAGGAGCCGAAATACACCCAGGAGCAGTGCCGCGACCGCGACATGACCTACGCTGCGCCACTCTATATTGATGCCCGGCTTCACAATCTGCAAACGGGCGAGATTAAGGAATCAGTGCGGAACAGGGATGAAGGCACCGGCGGCATCTTTATGGGTGACTTCCCGACCATGACGGATCGTGGGACGTTCATTATCAATGGCGCCGAGCGGGTGGTCGTCAGTCAACTGGTTCGTTCGCCGGGCGTCTACTTCACTGCCACGGAAGACCCCAAGACGGGCCGCCGGCTCTACGGTGCCAAGCTGATCCCTATTCGGGGGGCGTGGCTCGAATTCGAGACGTCGAACCGCAACCTCATCACCGTCAAGATTGATCGGCGCCGCAAAATCCCCGTCACAGCGCTGTTGCGAGCGTCGCATCCCGAGCTTGGGACGGATGAAGCGCTCTTCCGGTTGTTTGTCCACGTAGATACCGATCCGGATCATCCGTTTGTGGCCTCGACCATTGGAGAGAGCACCCGGCGCGACCCGGCGCGTTCGCACGAAGAAGGGCTGATGGAGCTTTACCGCCGGCTCCGCCCCGGCGACCCGGCCACGGCGGAGAACGCGCGCAAGCTCGTGGAATCGTTGCTCTTCGACCCGCGCCGCTATGACCTCGGCGAGGTAGGGCGCTACAAGCTGAATCGCCGTCTGCGTCTCTCCAGCCAGTTGCGGGAGCGGACGATGACGCCGGAGGACCTCGTCAAGATCGTCGAAGAGTTGATCGTGCTCAACAACGATCCGCAGTCTACGCCGGACGACATTGACCATCTCGGTAACCGCCGCATCCGGCCCGTCGGAGAGCTGATCCAGAACCAGTTCCGCGTCGGCCTGTCGCGCATGGAGCGGGTAATCAAGGAGCGCATGACCATCCAGGATGCGGCCACGGCCACGCCGGCCGGCCTGGTGAATATCCGGCCGGTAGCGGCGGCGATGAAGGAATTCTTCGGCGGTAGCCAGTTGTCGCAGTTCATGGATCAGGCCAATCCGCTGGCGGAGATCACCCACAAGCGGCGTCTGTCGGCGCTGGGGCCGGGCGGCCTCTCGCGCGAGCGGGCCGGCTTTGAAGTGCGCGACGTGCATCATTCGCACTATGGCCGCATCTGCCCCATCGAGACGCCGGAAGGCCCCAATATCGGCCTGATCGGCAACCTCGCTACCTTTGGACGGATCAACTCGTATGGGTTCATCGAGACCCCCTATCGGCGCGTAGCGCGCACGGTGCAGGTCACACCGGAGACCGACCCGGCGACGCTGGTGGGGCGCGTACTGGGGGTGGGGGTGGATTCGCGCCCGCAACTGCCGCCGCCGGCTGCGGGCGATGATGGGCTGGCAGCGCTGTCTAGTGGCGACACGCTGACGCAGGATCAGGCCGCAGCGCTCGTGACCGCCGCGACGGAAGGTGAGAGTTTCGAGCTGGCGGTCAGCCCTTACGTCACTGAAGAGATTGTCTATCTGCCGGCGGACGAGGAAGAAACCTACATGATCGCCCAGGCGAACGCCGTGCTCGGTGAGCATGGCCAGTTCACCAGCGCGCGCGTAACGGTACGCTATCGCGGTGAGTTCCAGGCGGTCACGCGGCAGCGAGTAGACCTGATGGACGTGTCGCCTAAGCAGATTGTGTCCATCGGGACGTCGCTGATTCCTTTCCTGGAGCACGACGACGCCAATCGCGCGCTGATGGGCGCGAACATGCAACGGCAGGCGGTGCCGCTGGTGCAGCCGGAGGCGCCCCTCGTCGCCACCGGCGTCGAAGCCCAAGTAGCGCGGGACTCCGGTCAGGTCGTTATCTCTCAGCATGACGGTGAGGTCGTGCGCGTCACCTCCAATGACATCATCGTGTTGGAGGCTTCCGGCGAAGAGCGGGCCTACCCGTTGCAGAAGTTCATGCGCTCCAACCAGGGTACGACGATCAATCAGCGGCCCACGGTTGAGCGCGGTGATCGCGTGGTGCAGGACCAGGTGCTTGCCGATAGCTCGGCCACGGATCAAGGTGAGCTGGCGCTCGGTCAAAATCTCTTGTGCGCGTTCATGTTCTGGGAGGGCGGGAACTACGAGGACGCCATTCTCATCAGCGAGCGCATAGTGCAAGAGGACAAGTTCACGTCCATTCACCTCGAAAAGCACGAGGTCGAGGCCCGCGACACCAAGCTCGGGCCGGAGGAGGTTACGCGCGATATTCCGAACGTCGGTGACGATGCCTTGAAGAACCTCGACGAGGACGGCATCGTGTATATCGGCGCCGAAGTCGGTCAGGGCGACATTCTGGTCGGCAAGATCACCCCCAAGGGCGAGACTGAGCTGACCGCGGAGGAGCGGCTGCTCCGGGCGATCTTCGGTGAGAAGGCGCGGGAAGTGAAGGACACGTCCTTGCGCGTCCCCACCGGAGAGCAGGGCAAGGTCGTTGATGTCAAGAAGTTCTCGCGCGACGAGGGCGATGAGCTATCACCTGGTGTCAACACGATGGTGCGCGTGAGCGTCGCGATCAAGCGCAAGCTGTCTCAGGGCGACAAGATGGCCGGTCGGCACGGGAACAAGGGGGTGATTGCCCAACTGATGCCGGTCGAAGACATGCCCTATCTTGAGGATGGCCGGCCGGTGGACATCATTCTCAGCCCCCTCGGTGGCCCATCCCGCATGAACATCGGACAGGTACTCGAGACCCACCTGGGCTGGGCCGCGCAGTCCTTGGGGATAAAGGTGGCCTCGCCGGTGTTCGATAGCGCGAGCGAGGAGCGGATCAAGGCCGAGCTTGAACGGGCCGGCCTACCGGCGAGCGGCAAGGTGAGGCTGTACGACGGGCGCAGCGGCGAGCAGTTTCACCAAGATGTGTGCGTCGGCTACCTCTACATGATGAAGCTCGACCACTTGGTCGAAGACAAGATTCACGCTCGCTCCACGGGGCCATACTCGCTCATCACCCAGCAACCGCTCGGTGGCAAGGCGCAGATGGGTGGACAGCGGTTCGGCGAGATGGAGGTGTGGGCCTTGGAAGCCTATGGCGCTTCCTACACCCTCCAGGAGTTGCTGACGGTCAAGTCGGACGATGTGGTCGGTCGGGTCAAGACCTACGAGGCCATTGTGAAGGGTGATCTGAACCTAGAGCCGGGCGTACCGGAATCCTTCAAGGTGCTCGTGAAGGAGCTACAGAGCCTGGGCCTGAACGTGGACATCCTCAACGAGAAGAACGAGCAGATACAGTTCGTTGACGAATCCGGCGTAGACATGTTGCCCGACCTAGGCATCAATCTCCAAGGCCTAGAGGATCGGGAATAGGAGGCAAGGAAACGAGCCATGTTGGAAGTTAACGACTTCAATGCCATTCGCCTCATGATCGCCTCGCCGGACCAGATCAGGCGCTGGTCTTACGGGGAGGTGGTCAAGCCGGAGACCATCAACTACCGGACGCTGAAACCGGAGAAAGATGGGTTGTTCTGCGAGCGCATCTTTGGCCCGCAGAAGGACTGGGAATGCGCCTGTGGCAAGTACAAGCGCGTGCGGTTCCGCGGCATCACCTGCGATAAGTGTGGTGTCGAGGTCGCGCGGGCGAACGTGCGCCGCGAACGGATGGGCCACATCGAGCTGGCTTCCCCCGTCTCGCACATCTGGTACTTCAAGGGAATTCCCAGCCAGTTGGGTCTGCTCCTTGACCTGTCGCCACGCAATCTGGAGAAGGTGCTCTATTTCGCGTCCTACATTGTGACGAGCGTGGACGAGGATGCGCGACGGCAGCGGTTGGTTGACCTGGACGATGAGATCGTCGAGCAGGCGGCGGCCTTGGAGCGCGCCACAACCGAAGAGCAGCAGGTGATCGAGGAGCGGGTGGACCAGGAGCTGATCCGCTTGGAGACCGAGCTGCGGGACAAGCTGGCGGCGCTGCAGGAGCGTCGCGGTAGCGCCCGTGAGGCTGCGGCAGCGGCCCTGCCGGCCCTAGAAGCCGTGCTCGCCGACCTGAGCGGCCAGACTGCCGACGAGAGCGTGGTGTTCGCGCCGTCCGGCGTCGTGATCGTGAGCGCCGGTGATGAAGTGACCGCCGACCACGTGAGCGCAGCGCGGGAGACGGCGCAGCAGTACGTGGAAGACGTGGAGCGGCAGGCGGACCTCGAAGAGCGCCAGCTACACAACGAGCTGGACGAAGATGCCGAGCGACTGCGTACCGTAGCCAACGACGAGATTGACGAGCTGGCCCGCAAGATGAACGAGGAGATCGAGGCGATTGACGGCTCGATCCAGGCCCGCCGGCAGGAGATCGAGAAGCTCCAGCCGATGGCGATCATCACCGACGCCCAGCATCGCGAGGTGCAGGAGGCCTGCGGGCCGATCTTCGAGGCGGACATGGGCGCCGAGGCGCTGCTGGAGATCATCCGGCGTCTGGACTTGGACAAGCTGGCAGAGCAGCTCCGGGAAGACGTTCACGCCTCTTCGATGCAGCGTCGCAAGCGGGCGATCAAGCGGTTGGGCGTAGTGGAAGCCTTTCGCAAGTCCGGCGCCGAGCCGACGTGGATGATCCTCTCCGTCTTGCCCGTCCTGCCCCCGGACCTCCGTCCTATGGTGCAGCTCGATGGTGGCCGTTTTGCGACCAGCGATCTGAACGACCTCTACCGCCGGGTCATCAACCGCAACAACCGCCTCAAGCGGCTGCTTGACCTCGGCGCGCCGGAGATCATCATCCGCAACGAGAAGCGGATGCTGCAGGAAGCGGTGGACGCGCTGATTGACAATGGCCGGCGCGGCCGGGCCGTTTCCGGCTCGGCCAACCACAAGCTGAAGAGCCTCTCGGACATGCTCAAGGGCAAGCAGGGCCGTTTCCGGCAGAACCTCTTGGGCAAGCGCGTTGACTACTCCGGCCGGTCGGTGATCGTGGTTGGTCCGACGCTGAAGATCAACCAGTGCGGGTTGCCGAAGCGGATGGCGCTTGAGCTGTTCAAGCCCTTCGTGATGCGGGAGTTGGTGAAACATGGTCATGCGCCCAATATCAAGAGCGCCAAGCGTATCGTAGAGCGGGCGCGGCCCGTCGTCTGGGACGTGCTCGAAGACGTCACGAAGGACCATCCGGTGCTCTTGAACCGGGCGCCCACACTCCATAGGCTGGGCATCCAAGCCTTCGAGGTAATCTTGGTTGAGGGCAGCGCCATCCAGATCCATCCGCTCGTTTGCACGGCGTACAATGCCGACTTCGATGGCGACACGATGTCGGTCCATGTGCCGCTCTCCCGCGAAGCCCAGCGCGAGGCATACGAGCTGATGCTCTCCACCCACAATCTGCTGTCCCCGGCCGACGGCTCGCCGCTCGTCGCGCCGACGAAGGACATGGTGCTGGGCTGCTACTACTTGACGCTCGAAGACACCAGGGTGGGAGCCAACGGTCGCGTGTTCACGGACTTCGATGAAGTCGCACTCGCCCACGACCTGGGGGTGATTGGTCTCCAGGCGGGGATCAAGGTGCAGGTCAACACGAGTGATTTCGGTAGTGATGAAGCCACGGTCCTCAGTGAGGGGCCGGAGGGGAGCGGGACGGCCGTCGAGCAGGTGGCGGTGGGCGGAATCTTCGCGACGACCGTCGGCCGCGTGCTCTTCAACCGCGCCCTCCCGGCAGCGTTCCCCTACTGGAACCGTGTCATGGACAAGAGCGAGTTGAAGGAGCTGGTGACCGACACGTTCTTGCGCGTTGGTCGGGAGCACACCGCGGAGATCGTAGATCGGGTGAAAGACGTTGGGTTCCACTACGCCACGGTTTCCGGCATCACCGTGGCCATTGACGACATCAAGATTCCGGCGGCGAAGCACGGCATCCTGGAGGAAACCGAAGGCCGCATCGAGGAGATTGATGCCGATTACAACGAAGGGCTGATTACCGAGCGCGAGCAGTATGAGAAGACTGTCGAGGAGTGGACCAAGGCGACGGCCAGCGTGACGGACGCGGTGCAGAAGGAGCTTGATCCGTTCGGCTCGCTGTACATGATGGCCGATTCCGGCGCTTCCAAGGGCCACTTCAACCAGATTCGCCAGCTTGCGGGGATGCGCGGCCTCATGGCCGCGCCGACCGGCAAGATCATCCCGATCCCCGTCCGGTCCAATCTGCGCGAGGGTCTGTCCGTGCTGGAATACTTCATCTCCACGCACGGCGCCCGCAAGGGCCTAGCAGATACGGCCCTCCGCACGGCCGACTCCGGCTACCTCACCCGGCGGCTCGTGGACGTGGCGCAAGATGTCATCGTCCGTGAGGACGACTGCGGCACAACCCAGGGCGTCACCATTGAGCCCTCGCCCGATCAGGCCATGCAGGAAGACCTCGGCAAGCGGGTCCTCGGCCGGTTCACTGCGGAGCCGATTGCCCATCCCGAGACCGGCGAGGTGCTGGTTGCAGCGAACACGCTGATTGACGAGCCGGCCGTGAAGCACATCACGGCGGCTGGGGTAACCAGCGCCACCGTGCGGTCGCCGCTGACCTGTGAAGCGCGGTACGGCTTGTGCATCAAGTGCTACGGGCGCAATCTGGCGGACGGCCAGGAAGTGACCCTCGGCACGGCGGTCGGCATCATTGCCGCGCAGTCCATCGGCGAGCCTGGCACCCAGCTGACCATGCGTACCTTCCACACCGGTGGCATTGCCGGCGAGGACATCACCAGCGGGTTGCCGCGCGTCGAGGAGTTGTTCGAGGCGCGGGTACCCAAAGGGATGGCGCTCATCAGCGCGATTGACGGCAAGGCGGAGATTATCGCCGGCGAGCCGACCAAGATTCGCGTGACCAACACCCAGGTCCTCACGGATACGCTGGAAATTCCCGAGGGCTACGAGATCGTTGTCCAGGATGGTACTGAAGTTGATCCGGGGGACGTTGTTGCGCAGCGAGCCGTCCCGGCCCAGCCGGACGCCGCCGCCGGATCGGAGCAGCTTGCCGTTGCAGACGATTCGGGCACCCTCGTTCCGGTCGAGACGGAGCAGCTGACGGCGCGCACTCAGGGTCACGTCGTGCGCGAAGATCAGCGGGTCGTCGTGCGCTGGAATGAAGAGACGGACGCCGAATATCCGGTACCGGCAACCGCCCGTGTCAACATTGAGGACGGCCAGTTGGTGAAGGCCGGCGATCAGTTGACGGAGGGTCCCGTCAATCCGCAAGACCTGCTCGCGATCAAGGGCGAGCGCGCGGTGCAGGAGTACCTGGCCGCAGAAGTGCAGAAGGTCTACACCGGCCAGGCGGTGGTCATCAACGACAAGCACATCGAAGTCATCGTTCGGCAGATGCTCCGCAAGGTCCGCATTGACGAGGCGGGCGACTCGGGTCTCCTGCCCGGTGCGTTGGTGGACCGCTTCAAGTACGAAGAGGTGAACGCGAAGACCGTCGCAGAGAGTGGAGAACCGAGCACCGCACAGCCGGTACTGCTCGGCATCACGAAGGCGTCGCTGGCTACTGACAGTCTCCTAGCGGCTGCCTCCTTCCAGGAGACCACGCGCGTGCTTACTGAGGCTGCGGTCGGAGGTCGCACCGACCACCTCCTGGGCCTGAAGGAGAACGTCATCATCGGCAAGCTGATCCCGGCCGGGACCAGCATGCAGACGCTCCTGGAGCGCCAACGTCAAAAGGAGCTGCTCGAAGCGGGCCCAGCGGAGAGCGGTGAGGCGGACGGCGCCGACGATTCCGATGCGACGGAGGAGGCCGCCGAGGCCGCGCCGGTGCTATTCGGTCAGCCCAGCCCCGAAGCGTCAGCAGCGCCGGCCGGGTAGCGGCCCTCGCCGTGCCGGGCGAGGGCGTGTCAGCAAAGTACCAGCCGGCCGGGGGCAGGTGCTCTGCCCCGGCCCCCGTCATTGCGATGAAAATAGGTTGTCCCGCGGCCTGGAATGACAGCTGGGGAGCGTGGTGGCCTGGGCCACTCGCCGGTTGTCGCCGTTGCCGCTTCCCTGGTAGAATCGGGAGGCGCCCGCGATGGCTGCGAGATGCAGCGGCGTGGGAGGTGTGGTCCAGCGGTTAGGACTCTGGTCTGTGGAACCAGCGGCACGGGTTCGACTCCCGTCATCTCCCCCACACGCAGACTCCACCCGTAGCGTTCCCCTCCCTCCGGCTCGGCTCTCGTAGACTCCTCGCTGTCCTCGCTGCCTCCGCCTGAGGCAGCGAGAGCGCCGCGATACGGCCCACGTGCCACCTCGCGCAATCGGAAACCCCACCGGCTGAGGGTCACTGCAAGATGGAGGTGCCATGAGCGCAAAGATCAAGCCCCGTATTCTCCGCGGCACGCGCGACTTTCTGCCCCAGACGATGCTTTTGCGGCAGCACGTCACCGGGGTCATTCGGGCCGCCTTCGAGCGGTTTGGCTTCGAGCCACTAGAGACTCCGGCCATTGAGTTGGCCGAGACGCTCGAAGGCAAGTACGGCCCCGAAGGCGACCAGCTCGTCTACCGTTTCCGTGACCGGGGCCGGCGGCGTGTCGGCTTGCGCTACGATCTCACCGTACCGCTCTGCCGAGTGGTGGCGATGTATCCCGCGCTGCCGAAGCCCTTCAAGCGCTACCAGATGCAACCGGTCTGGCGAGCGGACAAGCCGCGCAAAGGCCGCTACCGAGAGTTCTGGCAGTGCGATTGCGACATTGTAGGCAGCACCAGCATGTTGGCCGATGCCGAGATCATCAGCCTCGTCACGACGGTACTGCCGGCGCTGGGGCTGCGCGAATTTACGGTCCGCCTGAACAACCGCAAGCTGCTCACCGGGCTGGCGCAGTATGCCGGCGTGCCGGAGGCGGATGCGCCGGACATCTTTCGGGCGATAGACAAGCTCGATAGGATGGGGCGCGATGGGGTTATGCAAGAGCTGCTCACACGGGAAGTCGGGGCGGGTTCCCGCTTTGCGGCCGGTGCGACGGCGCCGGAGGACGGGGATGATCCCGCGACACCGAGCCGCGGACACGAGCAGCGCGAACTCTTCCTCTCCGAGGAGACCGCTACGCGCCTCCTCGATCTCGTCGCGCTACGTGGCCCCGCCCATGAGGTGCTGACTGACCTGCGGGGCACACTGGGCGAGATTCCCCTCGCGGCGACCGGGATCACCGAGCTTACGGAGATCGTCGGCTATCTCGAAGCATTAGAGGTGCCAGCACACTGCTATCAAGTGGATCTGTCGCTGGCTCGTGGTCTGGATTACTACACCGGGCCGATCTTCGAGACGGAGGTAGGCCAGCTCGTCAACGGCCGTCCCATCGGCAGCGTGACCGGCGGTGGACGCTACGATGAGCTATTGGGCATGTTCACGAGCCGGGGGCTGCCGGCGACCGGCACGACGCTCGGAATCGAGCGGCTCATTGACGTGCTCGAAGAGCTAGGCGGTGCCGATGCAGGCGCGGCCCGCACGATAACCAGCGTCCTCGTTACCGTCTTTGACAGCGATCATCTCAAAGACAGCCTCGCCCTCGCCGCCGCGCTCCGGCGAGCCGGAATCAATACCGAGCTACCCCTGGAGACGCGGCGGCTCGGCGCACAGCTACGCCAAGCAAACCAGCGGGGCATCCCTTGGGCCGTGTTCCTCGGGCCGGACGAGGTAGCTGCTGGGCAGGCCACGCTCCGGGACATGCGCTCCGGCGACCAGACCACCCTCCCGCAGGCTGAGGTCGCGACCTTCCTGCAAGCCAGGCTCACTGACACCTGAGCCGGGGGAGCACACCTACCCCCAACCCCCTCCCTGAAGGGAAGGGGCCGGGGGTTAGGTCCAAGACCGGCGCCCCTACGCACGTCCGGCGCTGCCAACCCTGTAGGGGCATCCCTTGTGGGCGCCCGTCATTCCCGCGAAAGCGGGAATGACGGGCGGCAGACTCCCCCTCTCTACATGGTGGAGAGGGGCCCGGGGGGCGTGGCAGTGGCCCGCCAGGTATGCTAACTCCGCTTCAATTGCTCGGTAAGGGCCTGGTAATACTGGCTGCGGTCGCCAAACACGTAGTCGAGCCGACTTACCATGACGTCCGTGCCACCGGCCCGGCGGAGATAGTCCACAAGCGATAAGAGCGCCTCCTGGCGCACGACCACATGGACGGCGTACCAGCCGTGCTGCCCAGGCGTCTTGGAAACGACCTTGCTCACCGTTGGTCCCTGCAACCCGGCCAGCTCCGGCCGCCGCAGGAGGTGACGGCCAATGGCCTCGGCCGACTCCGCGCTGACGTTTGCCGTGACCGAGAAGTAGCCCGCAGCCCGCATGTGCGCCTCGATCAGCTCCAGCAACGTGCGCGCAGCGGCGCGGACGGCCAGGTCCTCGCGCAGCCGCCGGATGTTGCCGATGACACAGCCCTGGGAGTGCAGGATCGTGCCGCCGCCGAGCTGCTTGAGCCGGTTCTCGCGTAGCGTTGTCCCGGTGGTCACCAAATCGGTGATGACATCTGCTGCGCCCGTCGTTGGCGCCGCCTCTAGCGCGCCGTGCCCGGGGACCAGCGTGAAATGCGTAATGCCCTTGTCGTACAGGAAGTCGCGCGTCAGATTGGAAAACTTCGTAGCTACCCGCAACACCCGGCCCTCGGCATGCATGGTAGCGGCGAGGTCGGCGAGGTCCCGGACGGTCACGATGTCGAGCCAGTCGTCCGGTACCGCGAGGGCAACGTCACACTCGGCAATACGCAACTCGGGATGCAGCACGCGCAGGTCAACGCTCTCGTCACGCGCCTCTGCAACGAGGTCGTAGCCGGTAATGCCCAGGTCCGCCCCGCCGGCCTCGACCATACCCACAATGTCGGGAACACGCTGAAACTGCACTGCGACCCCAGGTAGCTCGGCGATGGTCGCGCTGTAGTGCCGGGCGCTGACGCGCCGGACGGTCAGCCCGCAGTCGGCGAGCAAGCCCAGGACCGGCTCCTCCAGCGTCCCTTTGCTCGGCAGCGCCAAGCGCACGGTGCCGTTGCTGCGATGCTGCTCGGTCATAGCGCCCCCGCCGATGGCTCGCCGTCCGCTTGCCGGTCGGCCTGGGCCGGCCCCTGTCCGCTTGACAGTACCGCGCAGCATCGGCGAGCGCCACGCGCTGCTCTTGGTGGGCGGCCATATTGCGGACCGTGAGAGTCCCGCTGAGACGCTCCTCCGGTCCGACAATGCCGCAGAAAGGAATGCCCCGCCGGGCGGCCTGGCGGAGGGTACTCTTGACCCCGCGCCCCATCAGCTCAAGCTCGACGCGCAGGCCCGCCTGACGCAGCTGCTCCGCCGCGGTCACGGCGTAGGTGCAATCTTCAGCGCCGAGCGGGATGATCTGGACCTGAGTAGTAGTGCGTGCCGCTGACCGGGAGTGACCAGCCAAGGCCAGCTTGACCCGCTCGACGCCAAAGGCGAAGCCGGCCGCGGGCACATCGGCATTCGCCCCGAGGAGCCGCAGCAGGCCATCATAGCGGCCACCTCCACACAGCTGTTGGGCCGGACCGAGGCGATCAGCGTAGATTTCGAAGACCATCCCGGTGTAATACGGGAGGCCACGCCCCAAACCGAGATTGACGGTAACGGCTGCGGTCGGCACACCGTAGTAGCCAAGCTGTGTACTGACCGCTTCCAGCCGGCGCAGCGGCTCCTGGTCGAGTTGGTAGTCGGTGAGCACTTGACGGATACGGTCGAAGGCCTCGGGGGGACTGCCGCGCACGGCGCGTAGCCGTTCTGCCAGATCGAGCGCGCGGCGAATACGGGGCGCCTGGTCCTGCCAGCGCAGCTTACGGAGTAGGCCGGCAGCCACGTCTGCGGCCGACCGTGTCCGTCCGACGCTGGCGTGGCTGGCTTGCAGTAGCCCCAGGATCAGCTCGCGGGCCTGCTGCTCGTCAAGCCCGGCCACAAGTCGGCGCAATGTGGCCAGCTCGTCGTCCGGCTGCCGGTGGGCCGCCGTGTTCGTGGGACCTGGAGCACCCGGCGACTGATCCTTCGCGCCGGGGCCGAAAAGCTCGTCGAGCCGGGCGTCCACCTGCGCGCGTCCACGCTCGGACTTCCGCAAGTCTTGCATGCTGGCGATGACGAAGCTGCGGGCGCGGTCGTCCAGCCCCAGCATTCGGAGCAGGGCGGCCATCACACCGAAGTGACCGATTTCAAGGCGGTGGTCGTCCAGACCGAGGCGGGCCAGCGCCTGCCAGGCCAGCGCGGCCAGCTCCGCGTCGGCCGCCGGCCCCTCCGGCCCGATCAGCTCGACGCCGGCCTGGGTGAACTGGCGGTAGCGCCCCAAGCGAGGCCGTTCGTAGCGGAACACCGGTCCGGCATAAGCAAAGCGTTGGGGCAGCGCCGCGGCTTGGCAACGATCCACAAAGTAGCGACCGACGGAGGCCGTCAGCTCCGGGCGCAGACACAGGTCGCGGCCCCGATACGGGAAGGCATAGAGCTTCGTCAGGATGTCTTCGCCCGACTTGAGGCGGAAGAGGTCGGTATGCTCCAGGACCGGGACTTCGATGTGCTCATAGCCGTAGCTGGCAAAGCAAGCGCCGAGCGCCGCCACGAGGTCGCGTAGCTGCCGGGCGTCTTGGGGTGACCAGTCGTTCGTGCCACGTACACGCTCAAGCTGCTGCCGCATCGCGTCCTCTCACGGGTCCACTAATATCCTAACAGCGGCGCACCATCGTGGCGCCGAGATCGAGCGGAGGAGGGTACTCATGTCAGCGACTGACGGCGTATCAGGAGAAAACGTGCATATGAGCGTAACATTCGAGCAGGAAGTGCTGCCGGCACACCATCACTCACACGGGACGCCGGACCCCATGGTGCGACGCTGGGTGGAGGTCGAGGTGGACGGGAGTCGGGCCGCGCTCGAACAGACCGACTATGGCCACCCGGGACGTTTCAACCCGCCGCAGCTTCGCCAGGTGTCGGCAACGCTGGCAAGCCGCGAGGCACAGTTGAAGGCCCTCGTCCCGGTGCTTGCGGCCTTGGCGAGCTAGGGGGCCACGATACCTACCCCCGCCCCCCTCCCGGCAGGGAAGGGGCTAAAGGCCGTCGTGCCGACTGCCCTCACCCCGGCCCTCTGTCATCGGGAGAGGGGCAGGCGCCGGCCGGGCGCCGCCATGCCTCCCCTTCCCTTGAGGGAAGGGGCCGGGGGTTAGGTGCAATCCCGATCAATCAAGGTCGCTGCGCTCGCCATTGTCCTCGGAGGGGTGCTTGCTTTCATCCCACATGACGTAGGCGGTGCCGACAATGATGACGACGATCACGATGATGAGGACCGGCCAGCCGAGCGGGTTGGGAACGATAGGCATGATTAATCCTTCACCTGTCCCGCCAACACGCCAGCGCCAACCTTGGCGCGCTCTACGGCTGCATAGTGGCCGCGATACTCCGGCGGCATAAGCGCCGCGAGCCGCTGCATCAGCGCCTCCGTAATCTCGGCGGCGGTTGCCCTCCGGCCGTTGGGCAATAGCTCATCCAGCGTCACCGGTGAGCCGATGGTCAGCGTCAGGCCCAGGCGGAAGAACGACCGCAGGGTGAGCTTCTCCGTGCGGGTGATCGCCGCAGTCACCAGCGGGACCCCGGAGCGACGCGCGAGTAGCCCCACTCCCGGGAGGCCGGCCAACAGCCCGCCGCCGCGGCTGCGGGTGCCCTCCGGGAAAATCAAGAGTGCGTCGTCATTCTCCAGCACTGCGAGGCTATGGCGGATGGCCCGGCGATCCGACTCCCCGCGCCGGAGCGAGACCGTACCCAGTTGGCGCAGCAGCCATCCGGCGAGCGGGATGGCCGTTACCTCCTGCTTGGCGACGAAGATGGGGGGGCGGGGCAGGAAGATGAGCAGGAAGGGAATGTCCAAATAGCTGAGGTGGTTGGCGGCGATAAGCGCCGGCCCGGCGCGCGGCAGGTCGGCGCCGCCGGTGACTCGCACCGCAAGGAGCAGCCGGGTTATCAGCCGCACGACGGGGATTATCGCGTAGTACACGACGCACAGGAAGCGTGGGTACGACCTAGCGCGACCTGTGCTCAATGCAGTCATGCTCGTCATTGTAGGGAATGGCCGGAATACACCGGCCGGTCTTAGCCGGCCCCGGCGCCCTCGCTGCCGGTAGCGGTGCTCTGGTCTGCGGCGCGGCGCACGGCAGCGAGCACCCTCTCGACGACCGCCGGCACCGAGAGGCACGTCGTATCCAGCATCATAGCATCAGCCGCCGCCTTCAGCGGTGCATTGCGCCGGCTACTGTCCAGCCCGTCGCGCCGTTGCAGCGCCGCCAGCGCCGCCGCGTAGGTGACGTGCTCGCCCCTGGCCCGCTGCTCCCGATAGCGTCGTTGCGCCCGTGCCTCCGCGCTGGCCGTGAGAAAGAGCTTCAGGTGCGCGTCCGGCAGGACTACGGTGCCGATGTCGCGTCCGGCCATGACGACCCCACCCGGCGCGGCGAGTCGTCGCTGCGGCTCCAAGAGCGCAGCACGCACCTGGGGCAGCGCGGAGACGGCGGAGACGTGCCGGTTCACCGCCGGGGACCGCAGGGACGCCGTGACATCCTCACCGTCGAGCAGCACCGTCGTCGTTTCACCCGCTGCCCCGCCGGGCCGCCGGTCACGCGCCGGCTTGCACAGTCCTGTTGCGTCAGCGGCGGCGGCACAAGCTGGCGTCGTCCGGACCTCGAAGGCCATGTCTGCCGCGAGCGCAGCCAGGCGCGGCTCGTCGTTGGGGCTAACCTGCTGCCGAATGGCGAGGAGCGTGACGGCTCGATACAGCAAGCCCGTGTCGAAGTACGTGTAGCCCAACCGCTGCGCCACCAGCGGGCCGACCGTACTCTTGCCGGACGCTGCCGGGCCGTCGAGCGCGATAACCAAGCCAGCCATGAATTCAGCCTCGGACAGCGTAGCAGCGGCCGCTCCCACCACTGGCACGAAAATAACACCCATCCGTCATTGCGGCGGAAGCCGCAATCCAGGCCCCCTCCCTAACCCTCCCCCGTTGCGACCGGGGAGGGAACGCGCCGTCCCCCCGCCGCAGCGGGGGGGCCATAGGGGGGCCGAGACTCCGGCCTACGCCGGAGTGACGAGGGACGGGGCCGCCGCCGTCTCCACCTCGTCGGGCGTAAGATGTCGCCAGTCGCCGGGCGCGAGAGCGCCTAGCTCCACGCTGCCTACCCGCACGCGAACGAGGCGCCGCACCGTCAGACCGACGGCCTGACACATCCTCCTGATCTGGCGCTTACGCCCCTCGCGGAGGACGATCCGTAAGTGATGGGCGCTGGGCGTCGTCAAGGTCTGGCCCTCGTCCGAGCGCTCGACCACGGTGACTTGCGCCCCGCTCGACCGGTCGCCGGCGCCCAAGTCGAGTGGCCCACGGAGGCGGCGCAGAGTCTCCGGTGTGAGCCGGCCGGTGACAAGGACGCGATATTCC
Organism: Chloroflexota bacterium; assembly: GCA_965238265.1. Taxonomy (GTDB): domain Bacteria; phylum Chloroflexota; class UBA11872; order UBA12225; family JAJDUF01; genus JAJDUF01. The sequence goes on from OZ250185.1 coordinate 2,784,770, forward strand.
TTCTCGCAGCCGTACCGGGGATGCTGGATGCGCTGGCCCCAGCGCCCGTCGGTAGTGGCGAGCAGCAAACCCTCACTCTCGGCATCGAGACGACCGACAAAGAGCAGCCCCGGAAAGGCCGGAAGCAGCTCCATGACCGTCGGTCGTCCTTGGGGATCGCTGTGCGTGGTGATGACCCCAACGGGCTTGTGGAGGGCCAGATACACCACCGCCGATTGCGCCTCAACCGGGCGTCCATCCACCAAAACGCGATCTCGGTCTTGGTCAACGGTGGTCCCTAGCTCGGTTGCCGGTTGGTCATTGATCTGCACACGACCGGCGCGGATCAACGCTTCCGCCCGGCGGCGCGAGGCGATGCCGGCACGCGCCAGATAACGCTGCAAGCGTTCCCGTCTGGGAGCGGCGGACAAACGCGGCTGCTCACTGTGCCGGCTACTTTCGGCCATCCCTGCTCTATCCGCACTGACCTACAGGTTGGTAGCGAGTGTAGCAAAGGCTGCACGCCGCTGGCGTTGCCCCTGGCCGGAGGCTGTGCTATTGTGGCTAACCGGACCGGGAGATGGAGCGGTAGCGTCGAGCGCCGTGATCGCTACGCAGAGAGGCGGAGACACATGGCCGGAGAACGCGCTGCGCCAATCCGCAAGGCGGTCATCCCGGTGGCGGGGCTAGGGACGCGGCTGCTCCCGGCGACCAAGTCGCAGCCCAAGGAGATGCTGCCGGTTGGCCGCAAGCCGGCCGTCCAATACGTTGTCGAAGAGATGGTCGAGGCCGGCATTACCCAGATTCTCCTCATCACCGGGCGGCAGAAGTCCTCCATCGAGGACCACTTTGATCGCGAGACGGAGCTGGAGCGCCGCTTGGTACGCACCGGCGCCTACGATCTGGCCGAGGAGCTGAACTTCTTCGAGGAGGATGTCGCGCTCTTCTATACGCGCCAGAGCGTGCAGAGTGGGCCGGCCGACGCGATACGGCTGGCGGCCGACTTTGTCGGAGATGAGCCGTTTCTCGTCGCGTATGGGGACACTATCATCACGAGTCAGCAGCGACCAAGCCTGATCCAGCGGATGCTGCAAGACCATCTCGATAACGGCGCGTGCGCGACGCTGGCCGTGGAGACGGTGCGGCGCGAGGAGGTCCAGCGCTACGGCATCGTGCAACCAACTGCCGGCACACCACCGCAGCCCACCACTGCCTTCGAGATTGACGACCTCATCGAGAAACCGGAAGTGGCCACGGCGCCCAGTACGCTCGCCATCACGCCGCGCTACATCTTCGACCGTTCGATCTTCGACGCGATTAACCGCACGCTGCCGGGCCGGGGCGGTGAGCTGTGGCTCACCGACTCAATTGCTATCCTGCTCAGACAGGGGGGCGGCGTCCGGTGCTTGCCGCTGCAAGCCGGCGAGAAGCGCTACGACATTGGCAATTTCGAGACCTACTTCAAGGCCTTCATTGACTTTGCGCTCGCCGACGAGCGGTACGGCTACATGATTCGCCAATATCTCGTAGGCCTGAGCGAGCAGCTCTAGGTGATAGCAAGCACGGCGGAGGCCGGCTGACGGTGACTCCCTCTCCCCCTGGGAGAGGGCCGGGGTGAGGGCAGCCGGATGCTAGGTGCAATACCGGGGAGAAGGATGGGGCAGTGGGGCAAGCAGTGCTCGTAGGCTCGGCACCGGGACGCTGTGGGATCGTCGGCAATCCCACCGATATGTATGGCGGGAGCGTCATTTCCTGCTCACTCGGCGAGCGCGCGTATGTCAGCGTGGAGCCGGCGGATGAGTTGTCGTTGGAGTCGGATCGGGAACGGGTTGTCGTCCGCTACCGGGCCGACTTGCAGCCGGTCGGCGACCATTGCGACATTCTAAGAGCAGTGATTGCCCATCAGCGCTGGTACGGGCTACGGGCGAGCGTGCGGTGTTGGAGCGATGTGCCGTTCGCCTCGGGCCTCTCGTCCTCGACGGCAATGGTCGCGGCGGCGCTCTGGACGTTGGCCGCCTACCAGGACATCCACTACGAGCCACACTATTTCGCAGAAGTGGCCCGCTCTATCGAGCTGAACTACCTGGGCGTGGTCTGTGGCTACCAGGATCAGTATATGGCCACGTTCGGTCGCCTCAACTACCTGGACTTCCGCGACAAGGAGTTTTACCGTCCCGTCGGCACCGAGCCATACGCCACGGTAGAGCCACTGGCTTGGAACGGTGAGGCGCTCCCGTTCATCTTGGCGAACACCGGGATTCAGCACTCCTCCCACGCGGTACACAAGCCCATTCGAGACCGCTGGCTGGAAGGAGACCGGGCCGTTGTCGAGGGCTACCTACAGATCGCCAAGCTGGCGCGCGAAGGAAAACGCGCCTTCCTCACGCGCGACTGGGAATGGCTGGGGCGGCTGATGAACGACAACCACGAGATACAGCGCGATCTCGGCGGCTCGGGACCGGAGAATGAGCGGCTGATTGCCGCTGCGTTGGACGCCGGGGCGTTGGGCGCGAAGCTGGCCGGGGCGGGTCAAGGTGGAACGATCATCGCGCTGCACCCCCGACCGGAAGAGCTGGCAGACGCGCTGCGGGCCGCCGAGGTGCGTCGCATTCTGCAGCCGCGCCCCGTCCCGGGCGTGCGGATCGAGTCGGCCGACCTTGCCGCTGCGGCAACCGCCGCCGTCCCCTCCCCGGCTGTGGCGGAGCACCTCTAAGCAGGAACCGGATCAATCAGCATGGGACTGGCGTTTCGCTATTTTCGCACCTCGATTGCCGAAGTGTATTACGACCCTTTTCGCACGATCCTCGCCAACTTGCGGTGGTTTGTTCCCTCCTTGCCAGCGCTCCTCGTGCTGCTCATCCTGCTTTCGCCCGTGCAGACGGCCACCACAGCGGATACCACACTCTTGGAGGCCACGGAGTCCACAGCGGCGCTGCTCACGCCGGCCGTGCTCGCCTTCCCGCTCCTGCTCGCGCTCATGATCCTCGCCGGGCCGGCCACCGCGGCCATCTATAGCATGACGCATGAGTTTGTACGCGGCGAGCTGCTGGAGCCGACCCATTTCCGCGCCGCCTTTCGGCGCTATTTCTGGCCGGGAGCGCGCCTCGCCGCTACCAATGTGGCCGCCGGCACGTTGCTGCTCCTCAATGCCTGGTTCTATCTGACCATCGGCATACCGGGGGTGGGCTTACTGTCAATTGTGTTCTTCTATCTGCTGGTTGTCTGGTTCGCGCTCCAGCCCTACCTGTTCCCGCTGCTCGTAGAATTCGATCAGCCGGTACGGCGCGTCTGGCGCAACGCCTTCTTCCTCGCCATGGACAACCTCGGACTTACCCTCGGCCTGCTGATCGTGCGGTGCATCGTCCTGCTCGTGGCCGGCCTGCTCTTCGTCATCGTCGTGCCGCTGTTTCTCGCCGTCTTGCTGGCCCAGATTGACAACCGCGCCGTCACCGATGCGATTGATCGCTACCGCGAGGCCGGGCGCGTCTTCTCTTGAGCAGCTATGTATGGCAGCCATCCAGCTCGTAGGCGTCACCAAGCAGTTCGCCAGCGATTCGCTCGCTCCCCCAACACGCTCCCGGTTTCCGTGGCCCTGGCGACGGCGGCAGCCGGCAGCTGTGCCGCCGGCTGCGGCCGCGTCCACGGTCGCGTTGGACGACGTGCATCTCACGCTGGCGGACGGCGAGACGCTCGCGGTGCTGGGGCCGTCGGGATGCGGCAAGACGACGTTGCTGCGGGTCATTGCCGGACTGGAGGTGCCAACTTCCGGCGGTGTGCTGTTCGACGGTGAGCTTGTTGACCACCTGGAGCCGGCGCAGCGGCGCGTGGGCCTGGTCTTCCAGAACTATGCCCTCTACCCACACATGCGGTCCTATGACAACGTTGGCTTCTTCTTCAAGCTGCGCGGGCGCGAAGCCGAAGTTGACGCGCGGGTGCAGCGCGTGGCGCAGGTCCTCGGCGTAGAGTTCCGGCACCTGCTGGGACGGATGCCCGGCCATCTCTCCGGTGGCGAGCAGCAACGTGTGGCGGTGGGGCGGTGTATTATCCGCGATCCGAGAGTGTTCCTCTTCGACGAGCCACTCGCAAATCTGGACGCGCAGCTGCGCGGGCGCACCCGCGTCGAGATCAAGCGGCTGCTGCGCCGCTTTGGGGTCACCGCCGTTTACGTCACGCACGACCAGATCGAGGCGATGGCGCTCGGCGACCGCATCGCTATCATGCGCGCCGGCCGCGTGGAGCAGGTCGGTACAGCCGGGCAGATCATCGCGGCGCCGGTCAACCGCTTCGTGGCCGGGTTCTTCGGCATGCCGCCGATGAACCTCCTCGACGGTGTTGCCGGCAGCAGCGGTGTGCAGGTCGGCGCTACGCTGTTCGGATTGCCAGGGTACGGGCGAGCGCTCGCGGACCGGGTGGGCCAGTCCGTCACCGTCGGTCTACAGGCCGATGACCTTGTCTTGCTCCCGCCCGACGACCCGGGCCGTCTGGCTACGGGGACCGTCGAGGTGGTGGAGCCACGACACGAGGAGCGGCGGCAACTTGTGACCGTGAGCCTGGGCGCTGTGGAGCTGACGGTCCGCGAACCGTTGGGCGTCGCTCGGAAGCCACGGGAGACGGTGGGGTTTCAGTGCTCACCCCGGCAAGCTCTCTTGTTCGATAGCGGCGGGGAGTTGTTGGCCGGGGATTGAGGATGAGGGCAGCCGGGGGTGCGGCCGGCCGCGCCTCCCGGCGGCGCGCGGCGCGTGCGCTATAATCGCCCTGCACCCACGCCCGGCCCCGAGACCTACCATGACGACTACGGCCCCCGCGCCTGCTCCCGCGATGCTGCCCTACCAGCAGCAGGGCACCATTGACTACGCCCGCCTCGACTTCGACCCCGACGAACCGGTCCTGAAACCTGACGCGATGGAACAAAACCTCCAGCTGCAGGAAATCCTCGGCCTCCTCCGCGCCCACGTTACCGACTTCAACCGCCGGCCCGACGTCTTTCTCGACTCTAACACGATCCTCTGCTACGACCCGCGCGACCTCAATGTCCGCGTCTCCCCGGACGTATACTTGGCCTTCGGGGTAGATGCCCGGGCGATCCGGCCACGCAAGCTCTATCTGCCCTGGGAGGTGGGTAAACCGCCGGATTGGGTGCTGGAGATCGCCTCGTCCAGCACCGGACGGGAGGACGTGGGCCGGAAGCGGGACATCTACGCCCGCATTGGCGTCCCGGAATACTGGCGTTTTGATCCGAAGGAGGGTGAGTATCACGGGCAGAAGCTGGCCGGGGACCGGTTGGTGGACGGGGAATATCAGCCCATCGAGCTGACCACGGCGCCGGACGGCATCCTGAAGGGCTACAGTGCGGTGCTGGCGTTGAGTCTGTGCTGGGATGATAACTGGCCGCGGTTCTACGACCCGGCTACTCGCACCTATCTGGAAAGCTGGCAGGAGGTGGAGGCGGCGCGTGAGGCTGCCGAAGCCCAAGCCGCTATCGAGCGGGCCGCGCGCGCGGTCGCCGAGGCGCGAATACGGCAGCTTGAGGCGGAGTTGCGCCGTCGGCAAGCGGACCGGTAGCCCTGCGCCGATAAGGCCGCGACCAGGGCATCGGCCCCCGGCCTCCTCTCCACATGGGAAAGGGCCGGGGATGAGGTCAGAGTCAGGCGGTATAATAGGGAGGCCGTTGGGCAACGGCTTGTTGCCGCGGGTGGCGCTTGTGCCCGGCGGCCGCCGTACTACTCTTATAAATCCTTGGCGTTAGACATAAGGAGACGTGGCGATGAACGAGGATGGGCTGAGTAACAAGATCGTGGTCATTGACGGAGACCCGGATATGCAAGATGATCTGGGCTACGAGTTGCGGATGCGCGGGTATCAGCCAATCGCGATGAGACGTGGCGAAGGGGCTTTTGATCTGGTCAAGGAAGAGAAGCCCAACATGGTCATCATGGACGTGGTGCTGCCGGATACTGACGGTGTAGAGGTGCTCCGCGAGATCGGCACCCATTGGGATACGAAGAAAACCAAGATGATCGTGGCCTCGACGTATCCGTCGCGGATTGACCACACCGTCGAAGGCTTGATCACCGCTATATTCCGGAAGCCACTCAGTGAGTGGGAGTTCCTACGCATGTTGGATATCGTGTCGATTGAGATGCTCACCCAGGCTGACCGCTGATCGTGGCGCCCTCCTTGAGGTGCGCGTTCAGCCATTACACAAGTACACAGGGCGGCAACCTGCTCACCGCTGGCGTCCGTCCCTCCAATGTCCGTCCATTGGCAAAGTAACGCGCCGCCAAGTATCCTAGTCAGGGCTACTGCGGACAGGCTTGCCAAAGAAACAACTGGGAAGGGAGCGGCAGAAAAGACAATGCCCAGTGAAGGTACGGGAGGCTTGCACGGAGCCGGGTCCAACCGTGAACACGAGAGGTCTGCGCGCCCTTCTCCTGCGGGGCGGGCACCCGCTGCCAGTGTTCCCCGGCCGTTGCTTGCGCTAGGCCGCAGTGAGCTTGGACAATCCATCCTCGAATACGCGCTCGTTATTGCCGTTGTCGCGCTGGTCGTCATCGCGATTATCTGGATGATCGGGCCGCAGCTCGCGGCTGTCTTCTCGTCTGTGTACGAAAGCGTGGTCATCATTCCCACACCGCCCAGCGGCTAGGCGCTGTTGACATTGCCCGGTCATTCCCGCGAAAGCGGGAATCCGGAGCGCACTCGCTTGTGCGTCCCTGGCGTCTCTCCATACCGTCGCCATGCGTTCGCGCGCCTCGGCCCATTTGCCGTGTGCCGCCTGGCCCCGTCGTTAGCCTGGCGTGATGACCGCTAGGAGATGGGCAACCAAGGCCGCGGGCCGGATAGCCATGGAGGCTGCGCCGTTCGGCGTGGCCTGTGGATCGAAGTGGAGTTGGGTGTGATCGTCGCCGGCGCGTGTGAGGGCGAAGCGCCCGCGCTGTAGGGTGATGAACTCGTCGGTATAGCCGAGAGTCAGCGTGGCCGGGTCGTACATTGAGGTAGCCTGGCGCCGAAGCTCCTGCAGATACAAGCCGAGCATGGCCGCCACCGCCATACACGCCGGGTCGCCGGTGGCGTGCAGCGTAGCGCGCTCCGTCTCACCGAGGCGGGCCTGCCGCGTGACTTCATACGTACCGATCCATAGTGGGCAGCCGCTCTCGATGACGACCTGTGTCGCCGCCGCATCGCTGTTGAAGTTGTACTCACCCAGCGCCGCGTGCTCACCGAGGCGTCCCCCCATGAGGATCAGCGCCCGCAGGCGCCGGGCCAGGCGCGGTTCGCGGCGCAACGCGGCAGCGACGTTGGTCAGCGGGCCGATGGCCACGAGCACCGGCAGCTCCGGGGCTGAGAGCACCGTCTCGATCAGGAAGTCCACGCCGGGCTGCGGGTGCAGCGCGGCCTCTAGGTGCTCCCATTCGTTGAGGTCTACGTAACCTTGGCCGGAGGTGAGCAGGCGACCGGGGTCCCGGCCGGCGAGCGTGATCCCCTCCCCGACTGCGACCGGCACGTCGCTCTGGCCCGCGGTGTCGAGCAGTTTGCGAGCAATGAGGGCGCGCTCCTGGACCGGACCGTACACGGTCGTCACGCCCAGCAGCTCTACCGCCGGCTGGCGAGCGGCGAGCAGCAAGGCGAAGGCATCGTCTACGTCGTCGCCGATGTCCGTATCGAGTAGGAGCGGAACAGTCATGTTTGGCGTGCCAGAGCCGCACCACCTATTTTCATCTGATTGTGCGGCTCTGGTGTCGCCACCTCCCTCGCAGCATTGCGCTGACCACAGTGTACCGCTCCGCAGACTGCGCCGGCCGGCGCTGCCGCGTGTCCGTGCATCAGGTGTGGCAGTGGTGAATGAGGGCGCGCTTGAGCTATGATGATCGTGGACCAGGGCCAATACGGCTCCGCTCGGCGTTCGGGAGCCTCGGCCCAATCCTAACGATCCTCCAAGGGGGAAGCAGTGCGTCTCTCTCGCCTTTTCGGCCGCACCCAGCGGGAAGTCCCGGCTGATGCCGATACCATCAGCCACCAGCTCATGCTCCGCGCCGGCCTCATTCAGCAGCTCGCCGCCGGCGTGTACAGCTTGCTTCCGCTGGCACTCCGGGTGGAGCAGAAGATTGGGCAGATCATCCGCGAAGAGATGAATGCTGCCGGCGGGCAGGAGTTGCTGATGCCGGTGGTGCAGCCTATCGAGCTGTGGCGCGAATCCGGTCGCGATACGGTCATGGGGGATGTCCTGTTTCGCCTTAAGGATCGCCGCGAGCGGCTGCTGTGCCTCGGGCCAACGCATGAAGAGGTGATTACCGATCTTGTGCGGCGCACGGTGCGTAGCTACCGGGACTTACCGTTGCGGCTCTATCAGATTCAGACGAAGTTCCGCGACGAGCCACGCTCCCGCGCCGGCCTGATCCGCGGTCGCGAGTTCTCCATGAAGGACCTCTATTCGTTCGACACCGACGAGGCGGCGCTGGACCGCTCCTACCAAGCCATGTACCGGGCCTATCAGCGCATCTTCGCCCGCTCTGGCCTTTCCACGATCCCGGTGGAGGCCGACAGTGGTGCCATCGGGGGCAAAGAGAGTGTCGAGTTTGTCATGCTCGCGGATAGCGGGGAAGACCAGATCGTTCGTTGCGCCAGCTGCGGCTACGCCGCCAACTTGGAGCGTGCGGAATTTGTCCGTGAGGTGGTTGACGAGTTGCCAAAGCCGCTTGAGGAGATCGCGACCCCGGGCGTCAAGACGATTGAGGACTTGGCTACCTTCCTCCGTATTCCCCAAAGCCGCACGTTGAAGGCCGTGTTCTATAGCTGTACCCGCGCCCGCGAGGACGGTACCGGCGTGACGGAGCCGGAGCTGGTGTTCGTGGCGATCCGTGGCGACATACCGGTCAACGAAATCAAGCTCACCAACGCGCTCAAGTGCGTAGACCTGTGGCTGGCGACCGACGAGGAAGTGCTGCAGGCGGGACTGGTGGCCGGGTCAGCGTCACCCGTCGGCTTGCGGGACGTGCGCGTGGTAGTAGATACCTCGGTCCCCGAGGCCGGTAATCTGGTAGCGGGCGCCAACCGCCCGGACACGCACCTCCGCAACGTTCGCTACGGCCGCGACTACACGGCCAATAGCGTGGTGGACATCGGTTCCGCGCGTGCCGGCGACCGCTGCGTGTACTGCGACGGCACGCTGACTTTGGCCCGCGGCATCGAAGTGGGCCACGTGTTCAAGCTCGGACTGGTCTACAGTGAAAAGATGGGCGCGCGTTACCTAGGCACGGACGGTGTGGAGCAGCCCATATGGATGGGCTGCTATGGCATTGGCCACTCGCGGATGATCGCCTCGGCGATTGAGCAGAGCCATGACAGCAAGGGGATCATCTGGCCGGCGCCAATTGCTCCCTACGACGTGCATGTGGTCGGCCTGAACCTGAATCGTGAGCCGGTGGCCACCGTGGCCGAACGGCTCTACGCGGACTTGCAGGCTGCCGGCCTATCCGTGCTCTACGATGATCGCGCCGAAAGCCCGGGGGTCAAGTTCAATGATGCCGACCTGCTCGGTATGCCCCTGCGTCTGACGGTCAGCCCCCGCAATCTGAAGGCGGATGCAGTCGAGTTCAAGCGCCGCACCGAAGACGAGACGTGGCTCATGCCGCTCGACGAAACCCCGGCGGCAGCGCGGACGGAGCTACGGGCACAGCGCGATGCGGCGCTGGCCGCGGCGGCCGCCATCGGGCCACCGTTGAGCGACTGATGGCCGGTACCAACCGTCCCCTACGCATTGCCGTCGCCGGGGTTGGCTCGTTCACGCAGCGCGTCATCCTGCCGGGGTTGGCGGCGTGCGCGGACGCCGAGCTGGTGGCGCTCTTCGGGCCGACCCGCGCCAAAACGCAGCGTATCGCCGCGCAATACGGTGTGGGTGCCGTGTACGACGATTATGTCGAGCTATTGGCGCAGATGCCGCTCGACGCGGTGTTCGTTGCCACGCCCAACGACGCTCATCACCCGCTGGTCATGGCTGCGCTAGAGCGCGGCCTGGCGGTGGCCTGCGAGAAGCCGCTGGCGCCGACGGTGGCCCAAGCCCGCGAGATGCACGCGGCGGCCACGCAACGCGGCGTGCCGACGGCGGTCAACTTCTCGTACCGGTCGAGCACAACCTATCGGCAGGTGGCGCAGCTCCTCGCTGCCGAACAGCTCGGCTCGATCTATCATTTCAGCGTCCTGTTTCTCCAGGGCGTCAAGGCTGACCCGGCACAGCCGCTCGTGTGGCGGATGCAGGCGGAGCGCGGCGGCGGCACGGTGCTGGATGTCGGCACGCACATGCTGGACCTCTTGCGGTGGTGGTTTGGTGACATTGCCGCCGTGTGTGCCCAGGCGCAGATCGTTGTTGGCGAACGCGCCGGGCTACAAGGAGGCCGCGCACGAGTTACCGCCGACGACACGGCCTCCTGCCTCGTGCGCTTGCAGAACGGCGTGACCGGGCTGATGCAGTTGAGCCAAGTGGCCCACGGTCGTCAGACCTATCGGCACGTGGCCATATACGGTAGCACCGGTAGTGTCGTGGCGATTGACGAGCGCCAGACCACGTCCGAGGTCTATGTTGCCAAGCCTGGCGGCAGCTTCGCGCTACTGCCGCCGCCGCCCGCGCTCGACGTGTCCTATGACGACTATCCCGCTTTCCATCTCGCGCGTATCGTGCGTACACTAAAAGGAGAGCGTACCGACTTTCCTACCTTTGCCGACGGCCTACGGGCACAGGAGGCTGCCGAGGCCGTGCTGGCCTCGTCTTGGGAGCGTCGCTGGGTCGAGCTATCGAGGGACGTGTACTGATGCGGCAGCAGCACGCCAACGGAAAGGATGAAGACCAATGACCACGACCGAACTCAACGTGCCGGATGTCTCGTGCGACCATTGCGCGCACGCGATCACACAGGCGCTGGCGCCGCAGCCGGGCATCGCCGCGGTGCAGGTGGACGTTGCCGGGAAGCGGGTCACCGTGGAGTATGACGAGCGCCTGATGGCCCTAACGCGCATCGAGACGCTGCTCGACGAGGAAGGCTACCCAGTCGAGAGCGGCGCCGCCGGCTCGGTAGCATGATGAGTGATATGGTGCCCTCTGCCCAGCGGCCGGGGGTGAGCGAGGGTGGCGCGTCAATAGCGGCCCAGTCGTGGGACTCGGCGGCCAGACGCTATGGGTTTCTGGTCGCCGCCGCCGTGATCCTGTGCCTGCTGGACCAGTTGACCAAATACGTCGTCACCGTCACGATTGGTCCGGCCGGCGCCGACCCCGGACGGGAGATCGTCGTCGTGCCGGGGCTGGTGTTCCTCCGCTACGTGCAGAACACCGGGATGGCCTTTGGCCTGTTCCGCGACCTCGGAGACCTGTTTATCCCGATAGCACTCGCCATCATGACCGCTGTGGTGTTCTACTATCGGGCGCTCCGCGGTCGCGCGTTCCTGCTCCGCAGCGCGTTGGCGCTACAGATGGGCGGCGCCCTCGGCAATTTGCTCGATCGCGTGCGGCTGGGTTACGTCGTTGACTTCATCGCGGTTCCAGGGTTCAGCGTCTTCAACCTGGCCGATAGCGCCATCACCGTGGGCGTGACCGCGCTGATCCTGCTCTTGCTGTTCCGGCCCGACGGCTGAACGGACCTAACCCCCACCCCCCTCCCTGAAGGGAAGGGGCTAAAGGCCGTCGGGCTGACTGCTTTCCCCGGAGGGCAGCGGCGGCCGGCCGCCGCCACGACTCCCCTTCCCTGGAGGGAAGGGGCCGGGGGTTAGGTCCAACCTGCCTCCCGCCGAAAACCCACCCCTGTCAGGGCCAAGACTCCCCCTCAGCACCTAGCGCTGCCACGCGAGACGCAGCAGCCACACTCCTACCGATATGAGCAGCACGATGGCGAGGATGGGTCGTGGGCCGGGCAGGGGCAAGCCGGGCATTGCGAGGGCGAGGCCCAGGCCCAACGACACAATCCCGACGACCGTGAGCAGCCACTGCAAGAGCGGTCGTCGCCAGGTAGGCCGCTCTTCAGCGTCGTCGCCCTCGTCCGGCTCGTCCCAGGGGTCTTCTTCGAGATAGGCCGACATGTTTCTGGCCAATCGCGCCAGAGCTCACCTTTACAGATCATTGATAAGGCAGGGCGGGCGGCCAACCCCGAGATGACATTGGTTGATTGCTTACTGGACAAACGAAGAAAGGGTGACTATTGGGTGGCATTGTTCATTGCCCACAGGCAGCCAGGCGGGCGACAGTTCTCCAGCATATCCGATATGCATTTGTCTAATATATCATGAACATGTCTTATCTCATAGAGCACATTTCCTGGATTAGGGGATACCAATTCGGTTGCTTTGTTCAACGTCGGGTGACTACGGTCGCTTAACTTTTCCCACATGTTCTTCAATCTTGGGTGGTGACTTCTGCCGTCCACTCTGTTTTCCTTCAATAGACAGTTCAACATTTGACCTGTAGTTCGATTCTTGATACCCAAACCTTTCGCAGACTGCTTGTTTGGGATGCCGTATACCTCTACTTTAATCCTATCAACATAGTCCGGTTTGATCTGGGCATATTCGTATACAATGCAACATTCTAAAGGAACTCTAAGCAGATTCATTGCACTGCTCGTCCTGCCAGTCATTAGTAGTATAGTTGCAGACTCCAAGTTGTGCAGAGCATCCACAAACCAAACTCGGAAAACCGTGCAGAAGTCTGTGGTGCAGGTCGCAGACTTTAATTTGCTCGCCGTGTTTCGTATGGGATCCCGAGCGCTCGATAAGTCGGTACGTAAGGCAGCGACGTGCGGCCTTACTGACTCGAGTATGTCAACTGGGACCCACGTTGGTAACGGAGGCTCTCTACTCATACCTTCACCAACGTGAACGGTGAAAGACTAGCATGTTCTGCAAGGCGACCGCTAAGCGGTGTGCTCCAAACAATCATGTTTGCCGCGGTCTTTAGTGCCGCGTCTTTTTCGCCCTGCCATTAGCCGGCGGCTGCCGGCGCAGCGTGGGCTGCCTCGTGGCGCAGCGCCTCGATGTACTTCTCGGCAGCCAGTGCGGCCGTGGTCGCGTCCCCGACGGCCGTCGTGACCTGCTTGGCAAGCTGCTCGCGGATGTCTCCGGCAGCATAGATGCCGGGAATGGAGGTCTCCATGAGGCTGTTCGTGATGAGGTAGCCGGCCTCATTGTGCTCGATGTGGTCGCGGAAGATGTTGCTGTTCGGCGTGAAGCCGATGAAGACGAACACCGCGCCCACGTCGAGGCGTCGCGTGCGCCCATCCTTCACGTGGCGCAAAGTGGTATATTCGACCCGCTGGTCGCCACCGATCTCATCCACGACCGTATCCCAGATCACCTCGGCGTTAGGCTGGGCAAAGAGGCGCTCCTGAATGATCTTCTGCGCGCGCAGCTCATCACGCCGGTGGATCACGTAGAGCTTGCGGGCGTACTTCGTCAGATAGGTGCCTTCCTCGACGGCGGCGTCACCACCACCGACGACGGCGATGTCCTGGCCCTCGAAGAACGGGCCATCGCACACGGCGCAGTACGAGACACCGCGGGCGCTCAAGCGCTCCTCGCCCGGCACGCCCAGCTTCCGGGGATTACCGCCAGCCGTCACGATCACTGCCGGCGCGCGATAGGTGCCTTCCTCACCGACAACGATGTGCTGATCGCCCTCCGAGTAGATTTCGAGCGCGAGGTCGGGAACAATCTCGGCCCCGAACTTGCGGGCATGCTCCTCGAACTTGGCCGCCAAGTCCGGCCCGGTGATGCTCAAGAAGCCGGGGTAATCCTCGACGATATCGGTGTTGAGGATTTCGCCCCCCGGGACTCCCTTTTCCAAGATGCCGGTCTTCAGCTTCGCTCGTCCGCCGTACATGCCGGCGCAGAGACCGGCCGGGCCGGCGCCGACGACGAGCAGGTCGTAATCGAGTGTGTTCACAGCGCGGTTCCTCCATACATAGGGCACAGCATGGCTACGCCCACTAAACAGTTAAAGTATGCCACGCTCGCTCGACCGTTGGCCGTAGCCGCCGCCACGCGCCCGGCTCGTCCGGTGGTATCGTCTGCATAGACACATGACTATCTCGCCAACCCAGAGCGCACCCACCGACTGGATTCACCTGGAGGGGATGGCCTTCTATGGCTATCACGGCGTTGATCCGGCCGAGCAGCAGCTTGGCCAGCGTTTCATCGTGGACCTCTCGGTGGCCTACGATCTACGCCGGGCCGGTGAGACCGACGATCTCCGGGATACCGTCAACTATGCCCAGCTGTATCGCCTGACACGCGACATCGTAGAGGGGCCGAGCTGCCACCTGCTAGAGGCCGTCGCGGCGCGCATCGCGGCAGCCGTGCTCGACCGGACGCCGGTGGCGGCAGTGCGGGTGCGACTACGCAAGCCGGAGGCGCCGATCAAGGGCAGTATCCTCGCTGCCGCGACTGTGGAGATCACCCGCTGGCGAGACCCTGTCTCGCCCCCGCCTCACGCCTGACTTGCCTCCCGTCATTCCGGCGAAAGCCGGAATCCAGAGCAGTAGGGGCGTCCCTTGTGGGCGCCCTGTCTCCGGGGGCTGGCGCGGGAATCCATCTGGAGCGTAGACGAGCGAGTGCGGCGTCTCTACACCCTGCTGTTCTCGCTCTCGCTCGTTGCAGGTACTGTCTACGTTCTCGTATGGCACGGCGTCAAAAACCCTGTTGAGTTCTGGCAGCTTGTCGCACCGCTGATTCTTGTGTCGGCTGGCCTGTCCCTTGTGGTGTCGGATGTGGTGATAAGAGGAGTGATGGCTATAACTGACTGGGTGCTTGAGCGGCGTCGCAAGCGCCACATACAGAGAGAACAGGAACGCAGGGAGAGAGAGCGGGAGCGCAGGGAGTTGGAGGAAGCTCGTAGTAACGTCAAGAAGTGGGAGGCCTGGAACGCTCGCCGAGTGGCGGCAGGGCAGAACGGCGGTGGCTTCGACGAGCCACCGCCGTCATCGGTAGACCATAGCGGATCGGCGTAAGGTGCCGGGCGCTTACTCATCTTCCGGCTCCGTTTTGTTGGCGATGTGCGCCCAGCGGTGCCGGAGCTTTTCCAGGCGTTGCTCGACCTCGGCAGGTGGCACTCCGCTCCTGCGCCAGTTGGCGCGCA
Organism: Chloroflexota bacterium; assembly: GCA_965238265.1. Lineage (GTDB taxonomy): Bacteria > Chloroflexota > UBA11872 > UBA12225 > JAJDUF01 > JAJDUF01. The sequence continues at coordinate 2,799,861 of OZ250185.1, forward strand.
CGGCAGCCTCACGCTCGGCCCAGCCGCGCGCGGTGAACACGTCTCGCTCTTTGGCCGTGACCGCGGCCGCCGCGGCTGCGCTGCGCGGGCACCAGTGCGCGACCAGCGCCGCCGCCGCCGCCGCGACTGCGCCTTGTCCTTCCACTGTCAGCCAGACACGGCACTTCCCGGGGTCCACCTGGGCGGTGACCGCCGCCACCGCACCGGCATCGCGCGCTGTGCCCCGATTGTCCCGCTGCATCAGCGGCGCCCAGCTCGCCGGTCGCCAGGGGGGCTGCTGCCGCGCACTGGGTGGCGCGGCGGGCCGGCTGGCCTGTCGAGGCTGGCTTTGTGCCGGGGGTGCTGCTGCGGCTGTTGGGCCGAGGAGGCCGAGCGAATGCGCGTCCTGCCGTGTAATCACCAGGCCTCGCTCCGCGAAAAACGTTGCCGCTTCGCGGATGGCCGCCTCTGCCGGTAGATCGCAGAATACTTGCAGCTCGCGGATGGCTGCGGGACCTGTCATGGTTGCCCTCGTTTAGGGCGTGCCATCAGCAACACGGAGCGCTGCCACTGCTGCCGCTTACTCATCGGGTGTCGCTTCCGGTGGTAATTCAGTCGAGGATGCCTGTTCGCCAGTCTGCCAGACCATCAAGGGCACCTCAAGCAGCGGCTCGTCATCCACGAGCGCCACGAGCTTGTAGAGGCCGGGGCTTGGAAATGTCGTCCGCACCGTCAAGAACCACTCGTGTCCCTTGAAGGGTGTCACCTCGACAACCAGTGGGTCGGTCGTGACCAGCTCGGCATTCTCGCCGTCAATCAGGCGCAACAGGATTGTCGCCGTGCCGTGCCCCTTGATATTGCACCAGACCATGAACTCGGCGGCGAGTGGGAAGCTCTGCGTCGAGAGACGGTCGAAAATGCCGATGAGGTGGGTGCGGCCGCGCTCGTCGCGAAACGCATCCTGGGTAATCACCATCGCGGTCAGGTAGACGCCGCGCGGCCGATCAACCTGGTCGTCCGTAGTCACACATCCTCCCGCGACTGCTGTCGCATCCAGTCTACGCGCCGCGCGTCGGCTCCCGCTACCGATGTGCCGGAGGCATCGGACCGTGCGGCTCCGGTACGGCAACAGCGCGGGCCAGCGCTCCGACGCGGCTGATCGTTGTTCCGGTATCCGACCACTTGCGGCGTGGTATGGTGAGCCTCGCCGGACGTGGACGCCGTAAGCCTATTAAGGAGCATGCAATGACCACTCTCGACCTATCCTTACGCTACTACTGGCTGCTGACACCGACCGACGTGCCGGGCGACGAGCACAACTATGCCCACCACGAGCAGGCTTTCTCCATTCCCACCGCGCAGGCCGCGGTCGTCGTGGTGGACGCCTGGGACTTCCACTTTCTGCGGAGCCACCTTGCGCGCACCTCGGAGCTATGCCGCAGGAAGATCGCCCCGGCGCTGGCAGCGGCGCGGCGGGCAGGAGTCACTATCGTACACGCTCCGGGTGACGATGTGGCCCGGCGCTTTCCCCAGTGGGTGCGCTACGCTGGCGAGACGGAGTTCAGCGCGCCAGCGCAGGAGGAACCGGACTGGCCGCTACGCGAGTTTCGGCGGCGCGAGGGGCACTATGCTGCACTGGCACGGCCGGACAGTCCGGCTATTGAGGCCACACACCAGCGCAGAGCCGAGCGCATGATTGACTCAGCGGTGGCTCCGGAGCCTGACGACTTCGTGATCGCCACCGGCCATCAATTGCATCGGCTCTGTCGAGATCGCCGGATCATGTATCTCTTCTATTGCGGGTTTGCGACGAATATGTGCGTCCCGAATAAGCCCTACGGCATGAAAGAGTTCGCCAGCCGCGGCTACCACCTGACGCTGCTCCGCGACTGCACGACAGCGGTCGAAGGACACGACACGGTGGACATGCAGCGTGGCACCGCGCAGGCCATTCGGGAGCTAGAGTTCGGCGGCACGTTCACGACAACATCGGACGTGTTCATCCGAGCCTGCCGCACCGCCATTGCCCAAGAGCCGGCCGCAGCAAAAGAGCCGGCCGTGGTGTGACCTACTCCCGGCCCTCACCCCTCGCGCCTCACCCCCGGCCCCCTCTCCATCCATATGGAGAGGGGGTATGCGGTGGAGGCGGGAAAGCTACGTCGCGAGCAGCCGGCGCAAGGCCTCGCTTGCATCGTGGACGGCCGTTTCCGGGGATTTCGCACCCAGCATGATTGGCGTATCCAGTTCGGCAAGCAGCACGCCCAGCACCTCGTGGTAGCGCTCCCAGGCTGGTGCCCGCGCGTAGGCCAGCGCAGACTGCATCACCGCTATGTCGTCATCCGTAAGCCGCGGTTCGATCTGCCGTAAGCTGCCGGCGAGCGACTTACGTGGCGGGATCAGGCCGCGGCGTTCCAGGGAGGCCACCAGCGCCCGGAGCGCGGCCCAGGCTTCATCAGGATGCGCCGCCTCGGCGCCGATGGACAGGCCGGAGGTCGTCAGCGTGGTGGCCCGCTGCCGTTGGCGCGGTGGTTCCGCTAAGTCGAAGTTGAACGGTGGGGAGCGCCAGAAGATGCCGGTAGACAGATGGAACTGAAACAGGCCCGCGCGGTTCTGCTGCAGCAACTGGCCCATCTGATCCAAGCTCAACTCACGCAGGCTAGGACTGACCCGCGCTTCGTGAATCAGGCTGGCCATGAACGCAACGGCCTCCAGCGCCGCCGGCGCATCCAGCCGCACCGCACCATCGGGACCGAGCACGGCGCCGCCGTTCTGCCAGACGTATTGCACCGACAGCGGGAACCCCGGTAGCTGGAGGTAGCCCCACTGGTCGGTGCGGCCGTCGCCGTCGAGATCGCGCGTCAGCTCCGTAGCCGCGGCCAAGAGATCATCCCAGCTCCAGTCCGCGCTGGGCGGCGATAGATTGGCGGCAGCGAACAGGCCCGGTGCGTAGTACATGACCAGGGGCGAGGCGATGAAGGGCAACGCATAGAGCCGGTCTTGCCACGAGTGGGCGGCCAATACCGGCCGGTAGTAGTCGTCCAGGTCCAGTGACCGCTCGCCCTTGCGATAGCTTTCCAGGGAGAGGAGCGCCTGGTCCGACTGCAATGCCGGCACGTCGCCGAGGTGGACGGCAAGCAGGTCCGGGGCCGGCGCTCCGGCGCTCCTCAGCTCGTTGATGGTCTGCGACCACTCCGCCGAGCGCGTGTCCAGCGCCTGCATCGTGAGCCGGTAGGCCGCTGGCTCGGTGGCGTTCAGGTCCTTGACGGCGGCTTCCATCCAGTCGGGAAGTGGGTCCACCGGCGCGTCCTGCAGGCGCGGCACAAGGACCTGGAGCTGCACCGGTTCTTGCGGGGCGGCCGGGGTGGCCGGCTGATCCGGCACACACGACAGGGCTGCCGCACCCGCTGTGCCCGCCAGCAGCGCACCGGCGCCGCGTCGCAGGAGCTGGCGTCTGCTCAAGCGGTTCATCGGCATTCCCCACCCCTCACTAGGATAGCCCTGTCCCCACTGTAGGGGCGCAACATGTTGCGCCCCCAACCCTGCCGTCTCTGGTGTGCCCTACTCGTCCTGGACGCTCTGCTGTAGCTCGTGGAGCTTGGTCAAGGCTTCCAGCGGCGTCATCGCCAAGACATCGAGCTGCTTCAGCTGCTCTACGACGGCGTGGGGTGGTGCGAACAGCGATAGCTGCATCGCGCCAGGCTCCGGGCTGGCTGCCGGCTGCCGGGCGCGCGGCGCCGGCTCGGTGGGTAGCTCGGCGCGAGCGCCGTCTTCCAGCGTGTGCAGCACTTCCTCGGCCCGCCGGATGACGGCCCGCGGCACGCCGGCCAGGCGGGCTACATGGATTCCGTAGCTGCGGTCGGCGCTGCCCGGCACCACGCGATGCAGGAAGATGACCTGATCGCCTTCCTCGCGGACATCCATCCGTGCCGTATAGACCCGCGGTAGCGCGCGCTCCAGTTCCGTCAGCTCGTGGTAGTGTGTAGCGAAGAGCGTCCTGGCGCGTGTGTCGGGGTGGTTGTGCAGGTACTCGACCACGGCCTGGGCAATAGCCAGCCCGTCGTAGGTGCTCGTTCCCCGGCCGATCTCGTCGAGGAGGACGAGGCTCTGCGGTGTGGCGTGCCGGAGGATGGTCGCCGTTTCGAGCATCTCGACCATAAACGTGCTGCGCCCGGTGGCGAGGTCGTCCTGCGCGCCGACGCGCGTGAAGATACGGTCAACGAGGCCGATCCGAGCGCGGTCTGCGGGCACAAAACTGCCGACCTGTGCCAGCAGGGCAATCAGCGCCACCATCCGCAGATACGTGGACTTGCCGGCCATGTTCGGGCCGGTCAGGAGTACAATCTGGCAGTCGGCGGTATCGAGCCGGCAATCGTTGGCGACGAAGCCGGACGTGGCAGCGAGGCCGGGACGATCCTCAGCCAACGCCCGCTCCAACGCTGCTTCCACCACCGGATGCCGGCCGGCGACAATCTCCAGCTCGCCACTCTCGTCGAGTGTGGGTCGTACATAGCGGTGCTGTACGGCGAGTTCGGCGAAGCCGAGGAGCACGTCGAGCTGCGCCAGTGCCTCCGCGCTGCGTTGTAACCGCCGGTGGTAGCTCGCGATCTCTTTGAGCACGCGAGCGTAAAGATCGCGTTCCAGCTCGGCAATGCGTTCTTGGGCCGTGAGGACGCGCGTTTCATATTCTTTGAGCTCGGGTGTGATATAGCGTTCGCCCTCCGTGAGCGTCTGGCGACGGACATACTCTGTCGGCACCTGCCCCCGGTAGGCATTGCTGACCTGAATGTAGTAGCCGAAGACCTTGTTGTAGCCAACCCGGAGCGACTTGATGCCGGTACGCCGCCGCTCCGCACCTTCGAGCGACGCTATCCATCGGCGTGCCGCGGCGGTGCCGGTGACTAACTCGTCCAGCTCTGCGCTAAACCCCGGCCGGATCAAGCGCCCTTCGCCGGCCGGTCCAACCGTGTCGGGACCTCCCGACTCGTCATCGGCCGCCACGAGCGCACGCTCGATCAACGCGGCGACTTCCGGGCACGGATCAATCGTCGTCAGCAGTTGCGCTAGAGGGCCGTCCGGTTGCGCCTCACCCCCCGGGCCCCTCTCCCCTTGTGGAGCGGGGGAGTCCGCCGCTACGTCGCCATCCTCGCGCCTCATCCCCTGGCCGCCCTCACCCCGGCCCTCTCCCAGGGGGAGAGGGGGAGTCTGCCGCAGGCGCTCGCTCGCCAGGAGACTCTCGCGAATGGCGACCAGCGCATTCGGTGGTGCCGATCCCTGGACGACCCGGTTGGTGAGGCGTTCCAGGTCGCCGACGCGCCGCAAGTCTGTGCCCAGGTCAGCCCGCAGCGGGCCGCCGTGGACCAGCGCGGCCACGATGTCGTGGCGTCGGCCCAGCGCCGCGAGATCGCGGAGCGGTAGGTTCAACCAGCGTCGCAGCAGGCGCGCGCCGAGAGGGGTCCGGGTCCTATCAACGACGGAGACGAGGGTTGCTACGGCCTCCTGACGACGCCCACTGGTGCCGCCTTTGCGGGGCGTATCGGCTGGGGCCAGCAGGGTCGTCATCCGGCCGCCGGTACGCTGCGCCGGCTCCAAGATTTCCAGATTGCGTCGCGTGAACGTGTCGAGCGTGACGTACCGGCCCGGATTGTACGAGCGCACCTCAGCGAGCGAGGCCAGCAGCCGCGCGTGCGTCTGTTCCAAGTAGGCGACGAGCGCCCCGGCAGCCGCGATGGCCGCTGGCTGGCGGTCGAGGCCAAAGCCTTCGAGGGAGGCCACCTCGTAACGGGCCAGCAGCTCCTCCTCGGCCGTCGTCGGATCGAAGCGCCAGCCCTCGTAAGGAGTCACCAGGCCGGTCAGCGGTCCGCCGCCAGAATCGAGCCGAGGCCACCAGTCGGGTAGCCCGTCGCTGTCGCCGTCGCCTTTCGGGACCAGCACTTCGGCCGGCTGGAGCCGATCCAGCTCCTGACGCAACTCGGTGGCCCATTGCTCGCCGCCGAACTGCGTCGCCGCAAACTCTCCGGTAGACACGTCTGCATACGCCAGACCCGCTTGGCGTCCATGGGCGGCGACGGCGCACAGGTAGTTATTCCGGGCCGCCGTGAGCATGTCCGGTTCGGCGACGGTGCCCGGCGTGACCACGCGGACGACTTTGCGCTCCATCATGGCTGCGCTGGCGCGCCTGGCGCCGCGGCGCGTTTCCTGGCGCACCAGACGCGCACCACCCCTCCCACCATCGTGCGCGTCTGGCGTCGCCACCTGGCCACTCCGCGTTGGCGCCCGCGACTCCGGCGCGACCTGTTCGCAGACGGCCACCCGCTCGCCGGCGGCAATCAGACGCGCGATATACGCCTCGGCGGCGTGCGCGGGCACTCCGGCCATCGGGACGCGATTGCCGCGGCCCATTTCGCGCGAGGTCAGGGTGATTTGCAGCAGACGCGCCGCCCGTTCTGCGTCGTCGTCGAAGGTCTCGTAGAAGTCACCCAGCCGGAAGAACAGGATGGTGTCCGGGTGCTGGCGTTTGAGCCGCAGGTATTGGCGACGTAGTGGGGTCATGGCGCTCCACAGAGTGTCCAGGCGAGATCAAGGCTACCCAATGGCTGACGATGCCGGCTGGCACAATCCTATTTACCCATCGGCGGTGGTGCAAGCGGGCGCGTCACCGGCACGCGCCAAGCCTACCACCAGCACCACCGCCGCGGCCGCGAGCAGAGCGACTACGAGCCAGCCGGCGTGGGCGGCCAAGTAGAGGTCGAAGCTGCCCTGTTGCTGCTCGTACCAGAGGCGGAGCAGCCGCAACTGTGCGCCGATCAGCGAGAACTGCGGCGTCCACGTGCTGCTCCACAGTGAAGCATCCAGCGCCCAGAGGTTCTGCCAGCCACGGGTAAAGGCAAACAGTACGGCCAGACCATTCACTGCGGCGCCCCATAGCCCCAATCCGGCCAGAGCGCCCATGGCCACGTAGCTCCGGGCGTTGCGTCGGATGAAAGCCGCCAAAGGCAGGCAGAGCAGCGGCGTCATGGTGACCAGGTAGCGTGGCCCCCAGGTCGCACCGGCCCGCCAGTCTCCAAAGCTGCCGTAAAACAGGATGAAGCCGGCTGCAATGGCGGCAATCACCGTCGCCAGAGGTGGTGCATCTTCCCAGAGCCAGACCAAAGCCAGCGCTGCCAATGCGAGCACCGGCGCATGGACGAAGAGACCAAAGCCCGGACTCAACAGAATACCGTAGATGCCAATATGAGGCTTGTCGCTCCAGCCGGCGAGCGTCTGCTGGCTCCCATAGCCGAAGTCCAGTGGATGTCCGCTTGTCACCATATTAGGAAGCAGGACACCTACGGCTACGACGGCAGCCCACGCGCCGGCATATGCGACCAAAGGCACGATCTCGCCCCGCAGTGGGGCGTTACGGGTCTTGGACCAGGACTTCGCGGCGATAAGAGCGCCGAGGGGCACGACCAGTAGCAGCAGTTCGTAGCGCGTGGCGCTTGCCAGCCCAGCAGCCACTCCGGCTACTACCGGCCATCGCCAGCGGCCAGGCTGACTGCGTGCGGCGGCGCCAAGCCCCACTACGAGCAAAAAACCTGCGGGCACAACGTTGAGCAGCGTCTTCGAGTATGGCCACCAGGGCGTAGCGAAGGCTAATAGCCCCGCCACGATGAGCGCCGTACCGAGGCCGTAGCCGGCTCCACGCAGCAACCAGACGACACCGGCCAGGGTGGCGGCTCCCCAGGCGGGGCCAACAAGCAGCGGCACGAGTGGCCGGCCTCGCTTCTCGTTGGCGAATAGTTCGGAGGCGCGATCAGGTTCTGAGCCGACGGTTCGCGCGAGCGCGTAGATCGGCGCCGCAGCGAGTGAGGGCAGGAGCGGCCACTTGCTGTAGCCGGCCGCCGGCTGTTCCGCAGGCGGAGTGACGTCACGATAGCGGGCCAGAGCCGCACCACCCCTCCCACCATCCGTGCGGCTCTGGCCCGCTAGAATGCCTATGTGGTGCAACGGATAGGGGTCGTTGTCCCGCACGAGGATGCTCGCGCGTGTCGCCAGCGAGTGTGCAACGGCATAGGCTGCCCACTCGTCGGCGCTATAGAGATGTCCGCCACCGGAGGCTACGAAGACCAGAAATCCAGCGAGGCCTGTATAGGCAGCGGGAGCCTTCCACAGCCGGAGTGCTCGCAGCCAGCCTCGCCCCTCGTCGGCAGCCCACAGCAACGTAGCCCAGATAGTGCCGGCGGCTATGCTGCCGAGAGCAACGCCAATGAGCAGGCGGAGCCGCGGCATGACTCGTAACGCCCCGGCAACGTCAGGATCGAGAGCGGCAACGGCAGTGACGAGGCCACCAAGGAGCACCGGTGAGAGTGTCAGAGCCGCGCGCCGGAGCGTAGTAGCGCGCGAGCGCTTGCCGAGGACGTGCAGGCAGACGATGTAGAGGGCTGTGAGGCTCGCACTGCCGAGGCCGGCGAGTACGAAGACTCCAGCCCAGGAGCGGTCGGCAACTAAGTTCGGCGGCTGGCCCGTTACCAGCGTCGCCATAGTAACGCTGGCGCTGAGTACCTCGGCGAACAAGAGTTGTCCCCAGCGTCGTGCAGTGGGACGATGAACTTGCTGAGGGTTTCCTACCGGTGTTGCTGCCGCCTCTGCGCCAACAAGCGTCGGCGCCCGGTCATCCATTGCAGGCTCCCTCGCTATCGCTCGGCGATGGGCCGGGGGCCGGGGGGTGAGGCGCGGAGCGACTGTGCTGCGCGTGTATCAGCGCGCGCAGGCACCTGATCGCTTCCGGGGCCTGGCGGCTCTTCATGCCGTGAGGAGGATACGGCTGCAAATAGTCGTTCCATAACCACACCTGGATGTTTTCCACGCCGCGGAGCCGTCCACCTGAGAGGTCGAGCCAGTTGTTGATGGTGAGGCATGGTACGTCGGCGGGGGGCCGCCAGCGCGGGGTTGGCCGTAAGCCCCACCGGAGGGCCGCCCCCACCAGCTCACGCAGCAGATCGAGCGGCGCGTCCAAAAATATCACTCCTAACGGTCTCGTGCCGGCGCCCCACGGCCAGTCGGCTCCGAGGAGATGCTTGATGACCGCACCGCCCTTGCTATGTCCGACGAGCACTACGTTGCGGAGTGTCTGCAAGTCCGAACGGACATGCCAGGCGGCCTGGCGCACGTCACCGTGCGTCGAGCCGCCGGGGGTGCGTCGCCAGTTGTAGAAATACACGCGGTACGCTGCCATCAGCGCCGCCCGGACGCGGTCGGCATCGCGCGGTGCCAGCCGCCGCGCCCATGCCCAGAGCGCGGCGAATTGTTGCCACTCCGCCTCGCCCCAGTCATGAAAGGCACACGCCCAGCTTTGCCAGGCGGCCGGATTCTCCCACCAGTCGTCCGTCCAGATGCCTGCGACGCAGTAGAGGATCGCCGTGCGCCGCCAAGGTACCGGGCTGCCGGCGGTCTCGGAAGGATCGGGGACATTGCTGCGTGTTTGCATGGTACCGGGCTATCGAGCAAGACCAGTTGTAGGCTGCGGCCAGGAGGACTAGCCCACTATCCGGAGGATGTCCTGGTACGAGACGTACACCATTAGCATGATGAGGAGCAGCAGGCCAACTAGGTGGATGACGCCTTCGGTGGCCGGGTTGAGCCGCCGCCCACCGCGCAGTGCCTCCAGCCCCACGAACGCGAGCCGTGCCCCGTCCAGACCGGGCACCGGCAGCAGATTCAGGATGGCGAGGTTGAGCGAGAGAAAGCCGGTGAAATGGAGCAGCTGCGCCAGACCAGCTTGTGCTGCCTGGCCAGTGAACCGCGCGATGCCCACCGGCCCGGTAAAGTCGGCCGGAAGCTGCCCGGTCACGATCATGAAGAGGCCGTGGATAAGCAGGCCCAGCAGCTCGCCGGTCCGCTGGACCCCCATAGGCAGCGCCTCCCAAGGGGGATACCTGACAATCGGTGGACCGAGCGCAATGCCGAGCGCCCCCTGCTGTACCGGCGGATTGACCCGCGGGACGGCAGAGGTGGTCAGCTCGGTGCCGTCGCGCATGAGCGTGATGGAGAGCGGCTTACCCAGCGACCGCTGGACGGCAGCCCGCACCGTTTCCAGCTGCTCGACCGCTTCGCCATCCATACGAAGCAATATATCGCCGGGTTGCAGGCCCGCTCGTTCTGCCGGAGAGTCCGCCCGCACGTCGTGGACTTGGACTTCTCGGCAAGAGTTGCAGGGGGCGCCGATCATGAAGGCGACCGCGAAGAGTAGCGGGGCAATCAGCAGATTCATCCCCACCCCCGCTACGAGGACGAGCGCTCGCTGGGAGCGGCTCTTGCTGGCGAAGCTGTCGCTGTTATCTTCCCCGACCGGGGGGTTGTAGGCAGTAATGAGCGCTATCTGCCTCCGTCTGGACTCCGGCTCCGGAAGCCGCTTCGCCCGCATCCACAGCGTGGCGAACTGTTGCCACTCGAACTCGCTCCAGGTGTCGTCCGGTGGCTGCGGTGCGGCATTCTCGCCCTTCATCTTCACAAACCCGCCCAAGGGCAAGAGATTGATCGAGAACAGCGTATCGTGGCGCCGGACACCGAAGAGCCGCGGCGGAATGCCGAGGCCGAATTCTTGCACGCGGATACCGGCGCGCCGGGCCGCGACGAAGTGGCCGATTTCGTGTGCGAGCACGAGCACGCTGAGGACGACTAGAAACGAGAGGATCGTGAGGACCATGCCTAGGATGTTACCGCGTCTGGGTGCCGACCGGCACGTGGCCGGTGCGTTGGGCCGTCCGTTGAGCGCTGTCTTCAGCCTGCCGGAGTGCCCAGCGTTCGACCGCGAGCAGCTGCTCGACGCTCTCGACTGCCTGCGGTGGGTGCTCGTACAGCACCGCTTCGATCACCGTGGCGATAGCGGTGAATGGCAGCCGGCCTTGGAGGAACCACCGCACGGCCACCTCATCGGCAGCGCAGAGCACCGCGGGGGCAGTGCCGCCCAGTAGCCCCGCCTCGCGGGCCAATGACAAGCACGGGAATCGCGCTAGATCGGGCGCCTCGAAGGTAAGCTGCCCCAGCGTGGCCAGATCGAGCGGCCGGAAACCGCTGGCGAGCCGCTGCGGATACCCCAGGGCGTACTGGATCGGTAGCTCCATATCGGGATAGCCGAGCTGGGCCTTGACCGACCCATCGCTGAATTCGACGAGCGAGTGGACGATACTCTGGGGATGAACCACGACGTCCACGTGGTCGAGCGTGCGGCCGAACAGCACGCCAGCTTCGAGGACTTCCATCCCCTTATTCATCAGCGTCGCCGAATCGATAGTGATCTTTGGCCCCATTTGCCACGTCGGATGGGCCAGCGCCTGCTCCGGTGTGATCCTGGCCATCTCTGCGGCCGGCAGCGTGCGGAACGGCCCGCCGGAGGCCGTCAGGATGACGCGGGCCAGGCGCGAGCGATCCTCACCGACGAGACATTGGAAGATGGCGCTGTGCTCGCTATCAACGGGCAGGATCGTCGCACCACTCCGGGCCGCCGCCGCAAAGAGCAGGTCGCTGGCCGCGATGAGGGACTCCTTGTTGGCCAGCGCCACGTCAATGCCCGCCTCCAGAGCGGCCAGGATGGCCGACAAACCGACCAAGCCGGTCGTCGCCGCAAGCACAATGTCCGGCTTGGTGGACAGGGTGAGGTCTCTCAGGCCGTCCGCGCCCGAATGCACGTGTGTCCCACCGGGACTGCATGATTGGAGGTCTTCTAAGGTGATGCCGTCCTGGCGAGCCGTCCGGGCGGGCGGCGGAGCCTGGGTGATGGCGAGAGCTTCCGGCCGGAATTCCCGCGCCTGATCGAGCAGGAGCGCCAGGTTACGCCCCGCTGCCAGCCCCACGACCGTGAAGGAGTCGGGTTGGGCGCGAATGACGTTCAGGGTCTGATGGCCAACCGAACCGGTTGAGCCGAGAATGGCGACACGTTTCATAGTAGCTCTGCTGTGTGTTCCCCTGTAGTCCCCTATAGGGGACGCTGGATTGGGATTTAGGTGGTGCAGACCAAGCGGTCAGGTGTCACCCGGCCGGGGTGACCACTAACGTCACATAGTAATACACGACGAGCACGGAGAAAAGCAGACTGTCTATCCGGTCAAGCATCCCGCCGTGTCCGGGGATCAGGTCGCCCGCGTCCTTGGTGCCAGCCTGGCGCTTGATGAGGGATTCGGCCAGGTCGCCGAACTGGGCCGCGGCGACGACGCCGAGGGCGAGAGGGACCGCGTGCCAGTGCCAGAGCGGCAAGGCCTGCCAGCCCCAGAACGTCAACGGCAAGCCACTAGCAACAGTAACGAGCGAGACGGCGATGGTGCCACCGGCGACACCCTCCCAGGTCTTGTTGGGGCTGATCTGGGGCAGGAAGCGGTGCCGTCCCAGCAACGACCCGGTGAAGTAGGCCGCCGAATCGTAGGCCCAGGTTGCCGCCAGGACATAGAAAACCCACCCGCGCCCGGCCTCGGCGGGGCCGACCAGTCGTAGGGCGATAAAGTGCCCCATCAGCCAGGCGCCGTAAAGACAGCCGCTCAACGTGGCAACCCAGCTGGTGGCACCCTGGCGGTCAGGAGAGCGTCGGAGCACCTCAAAACTGAGCGGCACCACAATGCAGGCGGTGACGATCAGCCGACTCGCCGGCTCACGCCACTCGCCGAAAAGCTCGAATCCGGTCAGGCGGTCGCCGCCGAGCACGGCCAAGAGCAGCAGAGCCAGGAGGTAGCCGAGAGCGGGTCGTGGCTGCCATCCCGCGTGCTGGGCCAGCGCATAGACTTCACGCAGCGCCAGATAGGTGATGAGTACCACCGCCAGGAGATAAAGCGGGCCGCCGAAGTAGGCCGCGACGAGCACGGCGGGGGCAATGACGAGCGCCGAAGCGAGGCGTCGCCGCAGGGCGAGGACCCAGCGCGCCGAGAGCCGACGGCCTGTGTCCGGGGGCTGTGCCTGCTGCTTGCTCATGGTCAGGGCACCGCACCCATCGTGGGTGTCCTCAGGCCGGCCGCTGCGGGCGCCCAGTCATTCACGGTATCTAGCCAGCCCCGAGATCGGCAGCCCCATTGGGTTTGGCTGCGCCGGGAGCGCCCGTCCGTTGGTGGTTGCCGGTGGCCTCCGGCAAGACGCGCCCGAAGCGCCGAACGCGCTGGCTATAGGCCGCCAGCGCTTGATAATACTCGTGTACGTCAAAGGCTGGCCAGAGAACCGGGGTCACGTAGACCTCGCTATAGATTGATTGCCACGTGAGGAAGTTGGAAGAGCGCATCTCGCCGCCGGGCAGAATAATCAGATCGGGATCGGGCTGTCCCGCCGTGTAGAGATACTGGCTGATCGTGTCTTCCGTGATAGATTCTGCCGGTAGACCGGCGCGAATGATCCCTTGTATGGCCCGCACGATTTCCGCCCGCCCACCGTAGTTGAACGCGACGTTCAAGGTCAAGCGTTGGTTGTGGCGGGTAAGCGCGAGCGCCTCCTGGATACGGTGGGTGAGGTGCGTGGGCACCCTCTCCAGGGAGCCGAGGTGCCGAATCCGTACACCGTTGGCGTGCAGCTCCGGTGTCTCCCGCTTGATTGCCTCGCCGAGGATCGTGAGAATAGCGTCCACTTCGGCCTGTGGTCGGTTCCAGTTCTCGGTCGAGAAGGCATAGACGGTGACAAACCGGATGCCGAACTGCACGGAGGCTTCCAGGATGGGGCGTAAATTCTTGGTCCCGCGCCGATGGCCTGCGATCCGGGGCAGGCTGCGCGCCCGTGCCCAGCGGCCGTTGCCGTCCATCTTGATGGCGACGTGCGTGGGCACGCAGGGCAGGCGCGGAAACTCTGCCGGCCAGGCGTTGCCGGCTGCCGACGCTCGTGTCCCGATGCTGGCCGTCATTCCTGAAGTTGCCAGGTTTGCGCCACCGATCCTCATTTGATTGCGCGGGCTTGGTTGATTGTGCAGACCTGGCGTGTTGTCCACGGAAGCTGTCATAAGGTCGCTGCTACCCCCCGCCGCTCGTCACCCTTTAACGAACCGAGACCCGATCACTCCTCCAAAAGCTCCTTCACCTTGTCTTCGCCCAACTGGTCGGCCTGCGCTACCGAGCGATCCGTCAGCTCTTGCAGCTGGTTTTCGGACCAGCGCAGGTCGTCCTCGGTCATCAGCCGTTCGCGTTGTAGCTCCCGTAGGTCGGCCAGCGCCTGCCGCCGGACGTTGCGGACAGCAACCCGCCCGTCCTCGATGCGCCGCTGCACCGCCCGCACTAAGTCGCGGCGTCGCTCTTCCGTGAGCGGCGGCAACACGATCCTGATGATATTCCCATCGTTTGAGGGGGTGAGGCCCAAGTCCGATTGCTGGATGGCCGTCTCGATAGCCTCGTGGGTCGTGCGATCCCAGGGTTGGATCGCAATGAGGCGCGGCTCCGGCACGCTGATACCGGCCAACTGTTGCAGCGGTACCGGCGAGCCATAGTAGTCTACCGGCAGGCGCTCGACGAGCGCGGGCGAGGCCCGCGAGGTCCGCATGGTCTGGAGGTCCGACTGAAGCACCGCTACGGCCGTGCGCATCTTCTGGTCCGCGTCGCTCAACACTTCCGTGGCTAACTCTTGCTCCATTACCCCACCCCCACTGACCGCGTGGTCTGCACCGCATTGGACTCTAGCGGATGATGCACGCCTGGCGTATCAACGTCGCGCGACGACTGCGCCGCAGCGCCGGCGTTCCAGTCCGGACTGGCAATCAACGTGCCGATCTGCTCCCCCAGGATTGCCCGCCGCAAGCTCCCCGGCTCGTCCAGCTTGAAGACCAGGATGGGCAGGTTGTGCTCCATGCAGAGGGTGATGGCGGTGCTGTCCATGACACCGACACGCCTATTCACGGCCTCGATATAGCTCAGGCGCTCGAAGCGCCGCGCGTCCGGGTGCTTGGAAGGATCGCGGTCGTAGACACCGTCCACATTCGTGCCCTTGAACAGCGCTTGGGCGCCAATTTCCATTGCCCGTAGTGCCCCGGCGGTGTCGGTGGTGAAGAAGGGGTTGCCACTACCGGCGGCGAAGATCACCAGCTTGCCATCCTCCAGGTGGTTGGTTGCCCGCCGCCGGATATACGGTTCGGCGACCGCGCGCATCTCGATGGCCGTCTGCACCCGGACGACCATGCGCTCCACCCGCTCCAGCGCTTCCTGCAACGCGAGTGCGTTGAGTACCGTACCTAACATGCCGATATAGTCGGCGGTGGGCCGATCCATTCCCTGCGCGCTGCCGGTTGCGCCGCGCCAGATGTTCCCACCGCCGAGCACGATGGCCATCTCTACCCCCGTCTCCCGGACCGTGGCGGCGATCATGCGCGCCAGCCGCTCGGCGGTGGGCGGATGAATGCCGAACTCGCCGGCGTCTGCCAACGCTTCGCCACCCAGTTTCAGCAGGATGCGCCGGTATCTCACTCCGCTTGCTCCGACTGGTCGGCCACCTGCGACAGCTCGTAGCGCACAAAGCGGCGCACTTGGACATTCTCCCCCGTGCGCGCGCTTACCTCCGTCACCAATTGGCCGATGGTTTTGCTGGGATCACGGATGTAGGGCTGCTCGGCCAAGAACAGGGCAGCCCGCCGGTCCGGGGTCAGGTCGTCCCGGTCGGCGGAGTCCTCCGGAAGGTCGTCCTCGCTGACGTAGAGCGGCTGCATGGCCGCCACCTGCAGCGCTACTTCGTGCGCCAGGTCGGCAAACTCGCTCGTGCGGGCCACAAAATCGGTCTCGCAATTCAGCTCCACGAGCACGCCGATACGATCACCGGGATGCACGTAGGCGGCAATCCGTCCCTCGCTGATGGTACGTGCGGAGAGCTTGCTCGCGGCAGCCAAGCCCTCTGCTTCCAGCAGTTGCTTGGCGCTCGCTATGTCCCCATCGGTTTCAGTGAGTGCCCGCTTGCATGCCATCACGCCGGCGCCGGTTTCCTCCCGGAGCTGGCGTACCATCTCGACTGTTACTGCCATCGTTGCTTGCCTCTCACTGCTGACTCTACCGCGGCGGCCGGGGTCGTGGTCATATCCTCGCGTTGGTGCATACCATACTGAATAGAGCGCGACTGAGCGTTGGGCGCGCTCCGGAAGCTGCCCCAAGAATCGCGGCCGGCGCGGCCCTCGATCACCCGCCGGGCCTCGCTCCTCCTCTGGCTATCACCGACGGGACCTCGTGCCGGGTTCCGGGTTGAGGCGCTCCATACGATTCGCGTAGCATAGCCGACTGGGCACCGCTCACGCTGGCAGCGGCACGAGTGACGTGTGCCGGCGCTGCCGGTAGTCGTGTCAAGGGCTACCGCAGCGGCCGCCTAAAGTTCGGCGCCGGCCTCTTGATCCGCTGCCGGCACGTACTCTTCCTCAAGCACAGACAGCCCTACGTCGCTGTCCTCTTCCTCGCCCAGCTCGGCCGCAGCCTCATCCTCGCTCACAGCGCCACGGACCTGGAACCCTTCGGCGCAGGCATCGGCAACATGACTGCTAATCAGTCGAATGGCGCGGATCGCATCGTCATTTGCCGGAATGGGCCAGTCTATTTCCGTCGGGTCACAGTTGGAGTCGACCAGCGCCACGATAGGAATGCCCAAGCGCCGTGCCTCGGCAACGGCAATATGCTCGTGCGTGGTATCCACAATGTAGACGGCACCCGGCAAGCTCCGCATCGTCTCGATACCACCGAAGATCCGCTGGAGGCGATCAAGCTGCTCTTGCAGCTTGATCGCTTCCTTCTTGGGTAGTAGCTCGAATTCACCGCGCTCCTTTTGGTATTTCAAGTTCTGCAAGTGCTGAATACGCAACTGGATCGTCTGCCAGTTCGTAAGCTGTCCACCAAGCCAACGCTGGTTGATATAGGGCTGGCCGGCACGTTTCGCCTCCTCTTCGATGGTCTCCTGTGCCTGTTTCTTCGTGCCTACGAACAGCACGTCTTCGCCCGCGATGACGAGATCACGCAGGAACTCGCACGCGGACTGCAAACGGTGGACCGTCTGCTGAAGATCGAGAATATGAATACCGTTCCGTTCGGTAAAGATGAACCGCCGCATCTTGGGGTTCCAACGCCGCGTATGGTGGCCGAAATGCACTCCGGCCTCCAACAGAGTCTTCATAGAGACGTTAGCCATGTAAACCGTGCTCCTCCGTGTAGCTGTACGCAGAACGTTTGCCGTGCCGGGCTATCGCAATCGAGATTAGGCCCTGGCCGCGCGAGATAGTGGGCCAGAGGCACCGAGTGGCCCCCTTAGCAACCCGCGTAGGGGCGCAGCATGGCGCGCCCCTACTGCGCCTGCGCGCCAGCGCTGCTTCCGCAATGGGCCTCGCAAAGTATAACGGACGGCTACCGTTAGCAGCAATCCTGCCGGAGCCTATTCTGCAAGCACGTACAGGTGGACGACGGCGCTGTAAGGCGCTGTTGCGGGGGTGGATGGCGGCGTGTACCCGCCAGCGAAGAGTGCTCTGTTGCCGACCGCTGTGGCCACAAGCGCCTGTCGCTCCTGTGGCAAGGTCTGCGCGTGCCAAGTCCCGGTGGTCGCGTCGTAGACATCCACCCACCGGCCAGGCCCATAGTAGCGCCCGTCGCTGGAGCGGGAGCTACCACCAACAAAGAGCGCCTTGCTCCCGGCGATGGCGGTGGCGGAAATTGCCCCGATCTGGTTCAGGGTGGCTGTGCTCCAGGTGCCGGTCGCGTCGTCGTAGATGTCTACGAGTGCGGGAGCGGCAGCGATGGGGGTGTCGCTGAGGTGACTGAGCACAGCACTCGACCCCCCGGCGAAAAAGGCCAGCGTCCCAACCGACGTAGCTCCGAGCTTGCTGCGCGCTTGCGGGAGCACGGCCGTACTCCAGGTGCCGGTGGCATCGTCGTAGATGTCTACTACCGCACTTTCTCGGCCGCTACGCATCCCGCTGGCGAAGATGGCTTTGTCGCCTACGGTGGTCGCTGCGAGCTGGCTCCGGGCGAGCGAGAGTCTCGCGCTACTCCATCGGCCGGTCGCCGTGTCATAGATATCCACTTCCGGGCTACGCACGTTCACGCCAAACCCGCCGGCAAAGAGCGCTTTCGTCCCCACGCTCGTCGCCGCCAGGTTGCGGCGTGGCTGCACCAGAACGTCCGTGCTCCAGACGCCCGTTGCTGCGTCGTAGATGTCTACTACCGCGCTGACCTCGCCGGTACCGGTCCACCCACCGGCAAAGAAGGCCTTTGTCCCAGCGCTGGTGGCGGCCATATCGCGGCGCGGCACCGACAATCTCGCGGTGCTCCACGTGTCGGTGCGGGAGTCGTAGATGTCCACGATGTCCACGACGGCCCCGCCAGCACCACAAGTCCGACTCTCCGCGATAGAGACAGCGCCTATAGCGCAGCCACCGGCAAACAGGGCCTTGCTCCCCACGGTCGTCGCTGCCAGCGCGGTCCGGGCCTGGGAGAGGGTTGCTTCCAGCCACCTACCATCCCGGTCGCTGGGGCGCGGTGCAAAGATCGGATGATTCTCCGCGTGCGCCGGCACAGAATCGGTGCCGGCACGCCGAGCGACCCATAACAGCAGGCCGACGCCGACAACGCTCGCCGCGAGCAGCGCCGTCAGCAGCACGCGACGGCGCGGATACCGTTGCCGTGTACCCCTAGGTCTACGGGCCATCCCCATCCCCCGGTGCTCCGGGACTTATCACTTTGAGTAACCTGCTTGCAGCGACCTTAGACATTAGGTAGCGTGTGATGACAGACGGTGGATGGAATGCGAATCGAACCCGCGAGCCAGGCTTACCGCTTGTCAGGCGGCGATGCTACCAGCAGCATCGCCCCTCCGCTGTCTGTCACTGTATCAGCCGTCTATGGCCGGATCAGTGTAGGGTCGGCCTATCCAGCTAGTGTGGTGCCAGCCCGTGACGACTACCCCAACTGTGGGGTAGTCGGCTGACCGGCGAGGCAGGGAAGATTGGCATGGCGAACGAAATCGTGACCCAACAGACGAAGACCAAGCCGGACAAGCCCAGCGCCAGTGAAGAACACTTGGAGGACGACGACTATTTCCCTACAACCGAGAATGTGAACACGATGTTGGACTTGCTGGAGGGTCAAGGCGAGGACAGAGCACTCGCACGAGACTTGGCTCTAGCTATCTCTGAATCCTGGGTATCCGGGAGTGCGAGCTACACAAGTGCGGCAGTGCAAGTGCTTATGGACTGGATGGCAACAGCAGAGGAGTATGCTGATCCTGAAGGCTTGGAGGAGATTAGAGAAGCAAGAAGAAGCATAGAGCGTGGTGAGGGTGTCCCCTGGGACTCGGTGAAGGAGCAGTTAGGCTATAAATGACGGCAGCACCTGCGTTCAGAATCAGAGATATATCCGATAGGGCAGTAAAGTTCCTGAACAGACGAGATCGTGAGTCTGAGCGTATACAACAGTGCATGAGCGATATACTCAAGAATCCTTATATCAATAGTAGGCATCTGAAGGGGGTAGGGATAGGTGTAACTGGCGTCGTCGTGTCGGACGCAATCGAATAATCTTCAGCATTGACCGGAGGCTATCTCTGATTGACATTATCTACATAGGGGCTAGAGATAAAGCGTACAGGTAGCCGTTGGCGAGCGGTCAGGGCAAGGCTACAGCGCCGTGATTGCGGCGAGGAGGGCCGGCTCGTCGTCCGGGAGCACGGTGCGGGGATCGAGCAAGAGCGCGTTCTGCTCGATGCGTCCCACGACGGGGGGCGTCGCCTGCCGCAGCGCCGCCGCGATGCCCTCCGCAGTACCCTGCCGCGAGCGTAGGGCAACAACGGCCGTCGGCAACGTGACGCCCGGCAGTGAGCCGCCGCCGATGGCCGACTCTGCATCGCGCACGCTCACCTCCAAGGTGCGCGACTGCCGACCGATGGCCTCCGCCCACCGCTGCGCGCACTGCGCTAACTCCTCCTTGCTGGCGCCGATCATCTGCCACACCGGTATCGCCCTTTCGGCCTCGCCGCGTTGGTAGTGCTGGAGGGTAGCGACCAAACCGGCGAGGGTCACTTTGTCCGGGCGCAGCGCGCGCACCAGCGGATGACGACGCAGCGCCGCCAGCGGCTCCCGGCGCCCGACGATCAGCCCGGCTTGCGGCCCACCGAGCAGCTTGTCTCCGGAGAAGCAGATCACGTCGGCGCCAGCGGCTACGCTGTCCTGCGGCCGCGGCTCCTGAAGCTCCCTGCCCAGGCCAAAGCGGGCCGTGTCGAGCAGACAGCCACTCCCGAGATCGTCGGCCACCGCCACCTCGCGCTCATGCCCCAGCTGGACGAGGGCTGCGAGGGGTACGCTCTCCGTAAAGCCGACGATGCGAAAGTTGCTGGTGTGGACGCGCAGCAGCAGGGCCGTATCATCGGTGATCGCATCGGCATAGTCGGCGAGCCGGGTGCGGTTCGTCGTGCCCACGTCCACCAGACGGGCACCGCTCTGGCGCAATACGTCGGGAATGCGGAATCCGCCACCGATCTCGACTGCTTGGCCGCGAGAGACGATCACTTCCCGTCCCGCCGCGAGCGCCGCGAGCACCAGCAGCATTGCGGCCGCATTGTTGTTGACGACCAGCGCCGCCCCGGCGCCGGTCAGCCGCGTCAGTAGCGTCTCGACATGCACGTGCCGGCTGCCGCGCTCGCCGGCGCTGAGATCGTATTCCAGGTTGGAATAGCCGGTGGCCGCCGCCGCCATCGCGCGCTGTGTCGCCGCACTCAGCGGCGCGCGGCCGAGGTTGGTGTGGAGGACGATGCCGGTCGCATTGACCACCCGCCGCAGCGATGGCGCCAAGATACGCTCAACTTGCGCGACGACGTGGCTGGCGAGGTGTTCGGGTGAAGCTGGCGCGTCGGCCGCCGCCTCCTGACGGGCCGCCGCAAGCACCGCGCGGACCACGTCCACCAGCACGTCACGGGACACGTGCCCGGCGAGCGCAGCGACCGATGGCGCGTTGAGGAGCCGGTCAACGCTGGGCAGCCGGCGCCGCGCGTCCAGGCTGCTGCCAGCATTGGATTTGCGTGCGCTGCTCATGGTGACACGCTTAGTCTGCACCACCTTAGCTTACATTGAGCGGCTGTAGCTCAGGACCCGAACTTTGCGAGCTTGCCGGCGTGGGCCAGCATCAGGCGCATCGCCTCGGTTGCCGGGAAGCGTCCGAGGCCACCTTGCATACAGGCACGCTCCGAGAACGTGGTCACGCGGTCGGGAAACGCCGTGTTGGCGTGGAGCAAGAACGGCACCGGATGCCAGGAGTGCGCGGCCATGACTGCCGGTGTGGAATGATCGCCAGCGATCACGAATACGTCCGCAGCGATGTCGAGGAGCGCCGGAATATGCGTATCGAACGCTTCGAGGAGCGCAACCTTGCGGTCAAAATCGCCATCCTCGCCCGCGCTATCGGTCCACTTGTAGTGAATAAAGAAGAAATCGTACTCGGCGCGGTGCTTTCGCAGCGTCTCGACCTCGGCTGCGAAGTCGGTGCCCGTGGGCAGCACCGTCATGCCGGCGACGCGAGCCAACCCGTGATAGACCGGGTAGGCGGCGATTGCAGCCGGGCGCAAGCCGTACAGCTCTGAGAGGGACGGGAGCGAGGGGCGCTCGGCAAAGCCACGGACCAGAATAGCGTTGGCCGGCCGTTGGTCTTTGAGAATCCGATGCGCTTGCGCGATGAACCGGTTGACCAGCTCTGCCGTATGGGCAGCCTCCTCACATCGCGGCTGCACCGGCCGGGGCGGACGACCGGTGATCTGCGGATCGCTGTCGGTCAGTGCGGCGGACAGCCCCTCGCCGCGAATCACCAGCAGAAAACGGTAGCCGGTTTCCGGCTGCACGAAGAACTCCGCTCCGGGTACAGCAATGGCCCGCAGCCGCTCACACAGCCGGGCGCTCAATTCCGTCGGTATGCGGCCGGCTCGCCGGTCGGTGATGCACCCCTGAGCGTCAACCGCGGCGAAGTTGCCGCGGGCAGCGACATCGCCCGGCTGCAAGGGGAAGTTGAGGCCCAGCGCCGACAGTGCGCCGCGTCCGACCTGGTGCTTCACCGGATCGTAGCCGAACAGCGCGAGGTGGCCCGGCCCACTGCCGGGGGTAATGCCCGCGCCAACCGGGTCGGTCAAGCCGAGTATGGAGCCGGCCGCCAGCTTGTCCAGGTGCGGAGTCCGGGCAGTCTCCAGTTCGCTTTTGCCCGTCTCAGGGTGCGGCAGTCCCCCCAGACCGTCAATGACCATCAGGACGATACGGGTATCCTGAGAGATGGCGAGGCCGGAGACAACTTCCGTAGCGATTGCGCTCACGACGTTGCTTCCTTGTCCGGCTCGGGTCACCTAAACCCCCAACGGACTGTGCAGCCGAGCCGGGTCACTCTCAACTGGTAGCGTGACCTTAGCATGGCCTCGTCTGCCTCGCCAAGCCTCCGGGGTAGCTCCTTTTCAGCCACAGAGAGCATAGAGAGTGAGTGGCTATCCCCTATCTCCTCGCAGTGAACGCTGTGTTCTCTGTGGCTCAAGCGGTGTCGAGCTGCCGCTATACTGAGCCGCAGCACGCAAGATGACCGGTCAGAGCACCCTGGCAAAGCCGCGGCGCGTCGTCAATCGCTTGAACGACCTCGACGGCAGGCGCTGGCTCCCCTTTCAGAAGAGCTGGTTTCACGACCATCCTGCGGTCTATAAGGAGTTCATCAGCTTCTTCACCAAGCGGCTGCGGCCCGACGACACCCCGTCCGTGGTCCTGACGTTGGCCGGCGCCGCTGACCACACTGTAGCCGCAGCGGCCGCAAGGGTCGGCCGCCAAGCGGTCGTGTGGGACGCTGACCGGCCCACACCGCCGCCGCCTGCCGACTATGTGCTCGTTGACCTCCGGGGCCGGCTCCCGACGCTGCCGGCGCTGCGGACGTTCCTGCAACGGACTGCGCCGTTCTGGTCGGCCTTGGGCCGGTCGGACGTGCTGCGCGAGCGCTGCTATGCGACCGTCCTCATTGGCAATACGCAACAGGATGGCTTGCTCGTCCCCGTCGCCTGGCAGTTTGCGCGGTATCTCGCCGGCCTGCTCTCCCTGAAGGACGAGAAGATTGGCTGCATTTCGACCGCCGAACCGCTGGCCGGCCAGCGGCATACGCCGTACTTCGAGACCGATGGACACGTCTACTACGCCTTGAACTTCCGCCGCGAAGCAGCCCGTGGCCACAGGCCACAGACCACAGCCCACTGGCCACTGGCCACGGGCCACCACTGGCCACAGCCCACTGGCCAGGGCCGGCCGGGGCCGCGCTTACGCTCGTGGTTTGTGCCCCGGCCGCCGCCGCGGGAGCCGGGCGTGCTCTTGCACCCCGCCAAGTATCCCGAAACGCTCGTCGCGGAGTTCGTCGAGCGGTGTACGCAGCCGGGCGAGTTGGTGCTCGACCCGATGGCCGGGACCGGCAGCACGCTGCTGGCCTGTCTCCAGACCGGAAGACGCGGGGTTGGGGTCGAGCTTAACCCGGAGTACGCGGTCATCGCCCGGCGGCGTCTCGCGGCCAGTGGCGAGCGGGACGGCAAACTCTCCACGCACCACTCTGCACTCGCCACCCAGTCGGTTGTCGTCGGCGATGCGCTGCGGCTCGCCGCAGTCGAGGGCCTGCCGGCGCAGGTGGACTACTGCATCACCAGCCCGCCGTACTGGGACATGCTCAACATGCGCGGGGCGCTGACGCAGCGGGTACGCCGTCAGCGTGGCCTGCACGTCAGCTACGGCGACGATCCGCGCGATGTGGGCAACGTCGCCGAGTATGGGCAGTTTGTTGACGCCCTCGTGCGGGTCTATCGGCAAGTGGCAGGGCGGCTGCGTCCCGGTGGCTACCTCACCGTCATCGTCAAGAATGTCAAGAAGCAAGGCACGATCTATCCGCTGGCTTGGGACCTCGCCGCCGCCCTGGCGGACCTTTTACAGGTGTGTCCCGAGCGCTTCTGGTGCCAAGACGACGTGAAGCTGGCGCCGTATGGGTACGGCAATGCCTGGGTCAGCAACACCGTCCACCACTACTGTCTGACCTTTCGGAAGGCGTGATGCCCCGCCCGGCGACCGCTCACCGGGCCGGCGGAGGCCGGCGGGCGAGGCTGGCGCTGTCCGCCGGTGGCTGCACTGACCAAACTATCGGTATACTCCAATATCTCAATCTCTCCGCTGCACTGGCTCGCTCGGTGACTGGAGGTGGTATTCATGCCGGAGCGTGTTTCCGACCAAGAGGCTCGTTCGGCCTTCGCGGCACGTATCTACGCGGCTCTGGGCGACGAGCGCCGCTTGTCGCTGCTCGCGGCGCTCCGTGCCGGAGAGCGTCACGTTGGCGCTCTGACGCAAGCGACCAACCAGCCGCAGCCGACCGTTTCGACGCAGCTTGCGACGTTACGTGACGCCTGGCTGCTCAGACCGCAGCGTCAGGGGCGGCGTGTCTACTATGCAGCCACGCACCCGGCCGTGTGGGACGTACTGGAGGCCGGCGAGCGGCTGACGGCGGCACTCCAGGCGCCGCCGGCGCCGTGTAGCCGCCCTTGTTGCGCGAACTTCTAAGGGGCTAGTGGTAGCTCGGCGCAATCCTCGCGGCGACCGTGGCGCTGCCGGCTGCCGCCGATCACCAGGATAGGTGCAATGAGTCATGTGATGGTGCCGGACGGTGTGCTCCCGTTGTGGCTCTCTGCGGCGGGCTGGGCAGGAGCCGGCCTGCTGGTCGCAGTGGCCTTGTGGCGCGTGCGCGGCCAGGATCATCGCCGCCTGGTGCCACGTCTGGCGGTGATGACGGCGCTGATGGTGGTCATCATGTCCTTTGAGCTGGTGCCGCTCGGCTACGAGCCACATCTGTCGGCGCTGGCCGGCATTGTCATCGGCCCATGGTACGGCGTGCCGGCGGCCCTGCTGTTCAACCTGCTGCGGGCGATGATCGGTGACGGAGCCGTTACCAACATCGGCTTGAACACGGTCATCACCGCGCTGGAGCTGGCGGCGGGCTGGGCACTGTATCGCCTCGCGCTGCACGTGCTCGGACGCCGGGCCGCAACGGCCGCGGCGGCCGCGGCGGTTGGCTCACTCATGCTCGGTACGGCCCTCTTCCTCGCCATCATCGCCACAGCGGGACTGCATCCGAGCCGGTTCAGCCACGCGGCCGCGTTGGACGGCACCACCGGCAGCATCCGCGGCAATCCATTCGCCGCGGGCATCGTCAACATGCACCTGCCGGGTGCCGAGCACGAGGAAGGTGATATACCAGGGGAACGCCAAGCACCGTTTACCCGCTTCGCGGTGGCTGCCCTGCTCCTCGCCTCGATTGGCTGGGTGCTTGAAGGGGCGTTGACCGCGGCGATTGTTTCCTTCCTGGCGCGTGTTCGCCCCGACCTGGTCCAGCTCGTCCCGGCAACCGCGGCGCCGGCCTCTACCACCCTCGCCTCGGAGCGGGTATGACAACGCCGGAGCCGCACCACCGATGTCCAAAGGATTGTGCGGCTCTGGCACGCCACGGGAGCATGATGACGCACCAAGTTTGCACAACCCGCTGCCGCCGGCCGGACACGGTGATGCAAACCGACCGGCCAGCGGCCCCATCAGCGGCCCTAGTGGCGATGACATGAGTCTGGCCACGCTGGACTGGTGGGCGCACGGCTACACCAGCTGGCTGCACGGCACGACGGTCGCTGCCAAATGGGCGCTCATCGGCAGCGCCGTGACGGTAGCCATCTGGAGCCAGCATCCGCTCACGCTGGCAACCGCCGTAGCTCTGCTTGCGGCTGCGTTGGCCAGCACCCCGTTACCGCTGCGCGTCCTGGTGATCGCTGCCGTTGCTCCCTTGCTATTCTTTGGGCTGTACGCCGTGGGCATGTGGGACACGAGCGATCCGCGCGGCAGCGCCATCGCCTTGGGCGTGGTGCTCGGCAAGGGGATGGTTACGACGCTGGCGTGGGTCGGTGTGGCGGCAACGACGCCCTATCCTCGGCTCTTCGGGCCGCTGCTCAGGTTCCTGCCACGCATACTCAGTGATGGCCTCTTACTCAGCTATCGAGCGCTCTTCCTGTTGTTTGACCGTGCCGGGCACCTTTGGCTGGCACTCCGGCTGCGTGCCGGTTTGAGCCGCCGCAGTCTCCGGCACAATAGCCGTGCGCTGGGCGGCGGCATGGCCCTCTTGCTGGTACAGGCCTTCGACCTAAGCCAGCGTACCTATGAGGTGCTGCACCTGCGCGGCTATCAGGGCCGGCTCGGTGCGCCGGTATCCATCCGGCCGGCGTGGACCGACGCCTGGGCTATGCTGCTCGCCGCGGCCCTGGTCGGTCTCACCGTCGCCGAGCGGCTGCACCCGGCGTTTGCGCTGCGCTGGCTGCCGTGGCTCGCCGCGCTCGTTGCAGCAATCCTGCTGACGGTCCTGGTCCGGCGGCTACTCGCAAGGACCCCGGCGAGCAGCGCCGCTGGCAGCTAAGGAGGCCACTGACCGTTTTGCCAACATCATCCGAGGTAGCCACAGAGCGCACAGAGTCAGAGTTCACTGAGAGGAGGCAGTAGCGTGTCCCGTTCCCTGTGCTCTCTGTGTGCTCTGTGGCTAAAACGTTCCGATGAAAGCTGCGGCTGACGCCGCCGGTGCGCCGGCTCCGCCGGCCGTGCGCTGCGAGGGGCTGGCGCATGTCTACCCCGACGGCTCGCGCATTGCGCTGGGGCCGCAGCCGCTCCATGTAGGGCCAGGAGAGCGCGTCGCCCTCTTGGGACCAAACGGCAGCGGCAAGAGTACGGTGCTGCTACACGTGCTCGGGCTGCTGAGGCCGACCGACGGCCACCTCTCCGTCTTGGGCCGGCGGCCCGACCGGGCAACCGCAGACGAGCGCGCCGCCATCGGCGGTCTACTGCAAAACGCCGATGAGCAGCTGCTGGCGCCGACGGTCCGGGACGACGTGGCCTTTACGCCGCGCAACCTGGGGCTGCCCGACGCCGAGGTCGAGCGCATCACCGAGCGGGCGCTCGCGCGCTTTGGCATTGCCCACCTCCGAGACAAAGTGCCGCACTATCTGTCCGCCGGTGAGCGTCGCCGGGTGGCGCTCGCCGGAGCGCTTGTGCTCCGGCCGCGCCTCATTGTGCTCGACGAGCCGTTTGCCAGCCTCGATCCGAGCGCCCGGCGGTCGCTGGTGGCACTCCTCAATGCAGCTTGTGCGGATTGGGGAGCTACGTTGCTGCTGGCGACGCACTTTGTGCAGCTTGTGCCCGATCTCGCCGACCGGGTCTATCTGCTGCGGCGCGGTGGGCAGATCGTCGCTGCCGGGACGCCGGCAGAGGTCCTGACGCAGACCGAGCTACTGGCCCACCTCGACCTGGAGCCGCCGGCCCTCGCCGCCCTGTTCTCGGCGCTGGCCCGGCGGGGCATTCAACTGCCGCCCGCGCTCTCCACCGCTGCGGCAGCCGATACCCTCGCGCAGGCGCTGCGGCGCGCTGCGCCCACCGACGCCCCGCCGACAACTCCCTGAAGTGCCGCTCGTCATTCCGGCGGAAGCCGGAATCCAGCGTCGTAGTGGCGTCCCTTGTGGGCGCCATCACCTCCCCGTCCCACTCTGTATGCCCACCAACGGCCATCCAGCGGGAAATTGGTTGTTGCTGCCAAGAGTGTGGACTTGACTGCTGCAAGGTGGCACATGGTTCCCTTTAGCTACCCTCTCCATTACTTTGACGTAGATGCAGACGACTCTCGGTCCCCGATGCTGCTACTCGAATTTCTTTTGGAAAGTGCAGCGTGGATCATGCAGGGAGTTATCTCGAAGACCTACTACCTACTGGCTTCCCGATCGGGAACCATACAGAGCTACAAGAACTTGGCAAGCTCCGTCGTGCGCCAGTCATCACTTGCTGGCATTGAAGACCTAGATGTACCCCGCATCCCAGGTGTTATTGCCGACTTTATAAGCCTGATACTAATACTCGATGAGAAGAGAAGGACTACTGGATCAATAGTTAGAGTAGCTGTTTTCCTAGAGTCAGAAGTGATCCGTGGTAGTGTGTCTATGGAAAGCGGTGGTGGGATAGGTTATCCTGAAATCTATTACGCAGTGTGGAATCCGGGGCTTGTACGGACCCCGCGGGTCGGCCGGTGGATTCTGTGCTTCTACCAGCAAGTGAATGATCTGGGCGCGTTGCTCACGGGGCCGGCGGTTCACGCCAACTGTGCGAGCTGCCGGGCTAACCAAGCTATGGCCGGGCGCCGGACCAACGGCACCAACACCAGGCTCTCGCCGGGCGCAATGGCAACCTCGGCGAGCGCCCGCGGGGGCGCAACCGGGATACCATCTTCTGCTAACGAGGCGACATAGTCATGCAATGCCACGGCGGCATGGTGCAATGCTTCATCTACCGTCGTGCCCATCGCCACACACCCTGGCAGGTCAGGAAAGACCACGCCATACGCGCCGGCTTCACCATCAAGTAAAGCTGGATATTGGACCATAGGACCTCCCTAGCGCTCTTCCCAGCCAGCAACTCTGGCAATCTGGCGGGCTACTCCCCGCGAAACGGTCCGGTGACGGGGAAGGACAATCCGGGCTTTGCGTTGCTGTGGATGACGATAGATTTCATGGCTGGCGCCGTGCCGGTCCAGGTACCAGCCCTCACGGGCTAACCGCTGCTGGATACGCCGCCGGCTCGTCTCTAGCACATGTGTATAATACTACAATTCCCCCATCCCCCGGCCCGTCGCACCCGCCGGCGCTCCACCCCATCGCGCCCCCCCTCCCTTTAGGGAGGGGCCGGGGGGTAGGTCCAACTACCCCGCAATATCGAAGTCCACGCCGGCCGCCACGTCTTCCGCCCGCGCCACCATGTAGAGCAGCAGCGAGAGCCGGTTGATGTAGGCCAGCAGGTGCGGGTTGGGCGCGGCCTCGGCGTGGGCGACCTCCACCACCCGCCATTCCGCCCGGCGCACCACCGCGCGGGCAAAGTCCACGCCGGCCGACGCCGCGCACGCGCCCGGCAGCACGAACTTGGCCGGAATGGTCACGGCGGCCTCCAGCCCATCCAAGGCCCGCTCGACCCACTGCACCCGGTCGGCGGTCACGCGCACGCGCTTGGGATGCTCCGGCGGCATGGCCAGCTCGGCCATGAGCTGATACAGGTCGCGTTGCGCTTGCCGCAGGACCTCCCCGGCCTGCGGGCGCTGCACGCCCTGGCGCGCCACGCCGAGCGCACTGGTGGCCTCATCGAGCGCCCCCAACGCCTCGATCCTCGCGTCGGACTTGGCTACCCGGCGCCCGCCCAGCAGATCGGTCTCTCCCGTGTCACCCCCATGCTCACGCCTGGTCATTCTCCCCCTCTCCACCGAAAAACCGTAGCAACCGGCCGAATGCCCGTTGTCTGTCCCCGCATCCGTCCAATATGGACGCATTGACGGGAGGGTGCCCGGTCATGACCGGCCCCGCGCCGAAAGCTCACGGGCGCCGGGTCACGACCGCTGACAAATCCTAGCAACCGGCCGAGTGCCCGTTGTCTGTCCTCGCACCCGACCAATATGACGCACTGACAGGAGGGTAACGTATGCATGACGAGTCTGGAGCGCAGGTAGCCCCGGATGGGAGCAGTCGTCGCATCATGTTGGCCGACCGCGGTGGCGCAGCCACGCCGCCGAGGGTGCCGGGTCGTAACCGACCCCGCGCCGAGAGCCCCAGGGCGCCGGATCACAACCGATCCCGCGCCGAGAGCCCCAGGGCGCCGGGTCAGAACCGATCCCGCGCCGAAAGCTCAAGGGCGCCGGGTCACGACCGCCCTCGCGCCAGCCGCGCCACCGCGCCGGCCCACGACAGTTCCCATGTCACGCCCCCGCCGCCGCCGGGTCACCCCCAAACCTCCGTCGCCGACCCGCCGGCGCCGGACCACGACGGCCCTCCTGTCACCCACCCGACCGTGCCGACCCACGGCTTGTACGGCCGGACATTCACCGCGGACGAGGTGCAGCGTCTGGTGCAAGCGGCCACCGCGCCGTTGCTCGATGCAGAGGTCCGCCTGCTCCAGGTCCTCATTCAGCGGCTCGCGAACTACGGTGAAGACCCCGCGCTGCCGGAGGCCCGGCGGCGAGCCGGCGCGTCCGTCCGGCAGCGCCATCGCGCCATGCTGATCGAAAAGCTCACTGTGGTCGGCCGCGCCGTGGACGTCTTGCAGCGCACCCTCAAAACGCGGAAGGCGTTGGCCACCGATACCGCGTCTGCGCTGTATCAGCTGCTGGATGAAGCGGCCGCGTACATCGAAGACGACCCGCCGCCCGCCGAGCAGCCGCCCGACGAACATGGCGATCAAGGCGCACTCCCCAGCGATATCCCGACGTTCAAGCCCTTGAAGACCCGTGCAGAATCGTCATAACCCCCCGGCCGGACCAGGAAAAACGAGAAAGGAGCACTCCCCATGACCCCTGAATGGTTGATCGTACCCCTATCCATCGCGCTGGGCCTGCTCGCCGCCTGGGTCGAGCACCGCCGCCTACGGCGTGTGCCATGAGCCAGGAATCGGCGCCGCCCCCAGGGCCGGCGCCGTGGGCACGCACCGCCGCTGCTCTCGGCATCCTCGCCGTCTGGCTGGCCCTCGTCGTCTACGATGCGCTATCGGCGGCATGGGAAATGCCACTGTTGCTGTGGGGACTGGGCATTGCCGACGTCACCTACCTACTCGGCGTGAGCCTCCCCCGGCTGCTCGCGTCAGGCAACGGCCGCCCACCCACTCCCCCCACGTAGGGGCACGATTCATCGCGCCCAGGCACCCGTCATTGCGGCGCAAGCCGCAATCCAGGGCGCCCACAAGGGACACCCCTACAAGGCTGGCGGTGCCAGGTAGCCGCCGTAGGGGCAACCCTTGTGGGCGCCCTCGTCCCCCTGCGTAGCGTGGAGGCCAGAGGGGCCCCAGAGCCTGACCGACGCAACGTGCTTCGCCCCTCCAATCCCGCGTTCCGCTTGACATCGGGGATAGGGAGCTGCTAACCCCCACAGTAATTCCTGTTAGGAGGTACCGAGAATGAAGTTTTGGCGCTCCTATAGCGGGCTACTCACCATAGCCTGGATATTTGCTGTTGCTGTTGCGCCCACAGCTAGGGACGTTGTGGACGTTGTGCTCTCTGATAACGCGCTTAACGCGCTAATGCGGCCCACGAATGGCGTCATAGTGGCAGCAGTCTTCATACTCTTGGTGTTGTTGTTGGCCTACCTAGCGACGAAGATGAAACGGCGGGCCGAGAACAAGGTCAGACATTCTGACCCTATCCTCCTGACCGATATCCAGACACTGGCGCAATCGAACTCGCCGTTGCTGGATGACGCCATAGCCCTGCGTTGCGCCCAGACGGAACAGGGGCGTAGTCCCGGCGACTAGGCCGGTTGTCCAGTAGAGACCGATCCCTCTAGCCCCTTCCCTTTAGGGAGGGGGTTGGGGATAGGCCCACCGCTCTACCCCAGCACCTCCGGGTTGACGATATGCGCCGGTCGTCGGCCCTCCAGCGCGTCGAGTAGCCCTTGCGCCGCCAGCTCGGCCATCCGCGCGCGCGTGCCGTGCGTGGCGCTCCCGATATGCGGCGCAAGCGCCACGTTGTCTAGCGCGAGCAGCGGATCGTCGGGCCGCAGCGGTTCTTCCTCGAATACGTCCAAGCCGGCGGCCGCCAACGGGCCGTCGCGCAAGGCGGCCGCGAGAGCCGGCTGGTCCACAATGGGGCCGCGCGCGGTATTGACCAGGATCGCGCCTTGCCGCATCGCGCCGAACTCGGCAGCACCGATGAGGCCCTGAGTCTCCGCCGTCAACGCACAGTGAATGCTGACGAAGTCGGATTCGGCCAGCACCTCTGCCAGGCTCGCGTAGCGTGCGCCCCAGCGCCCCTCCACGTCGAGCTTGCGCGTGCGACTGGTGTAGATCACGTCCATGCCAAAGGCGACGGCGCGGCGCGTGACGGCTTGGCCGATGGCCCCCATGCCGACAATGCCCAAGGTGGCCCCGAACAGGTCGCGTCCCCAGAGCAGCCCCGGCTCATACTTGCCCCATTGGCCGGACCGGACGTAGCGATCCGCCTCGGCCAGCCGCCGCGCTGCCGCCAACATCAGCCCGAAGGCCAGCTCTGCCGTCGTGTCTACCAGCACGCCGGGCGTGTTGGTGACGGCCACTCCGTACTTCGTGGCAGCGTCCACGTCTATGTAATCGAAGCCGACGCCAAAGCCCGTGACCGCCCGCAGCCGCGGCGCCGCTGCCAAAATCGGCTCGTCGAAGCGGTCGGTGGGGGGCATGGCAAAGACGCCCTCCACACCGTCCGCGATCCTCTGATGGGTCACTTCCGGCGGCGCCGGTAGCTCGCCCTCCCACACCTCCACGTCGCAGCGCGCGCGCAGCAGGCCTAGCCCACTCTCCGGATAGCTCCAACTACAGAAGACCCGGGGCCGCGCCCCGCTGGTCGTGCTCTCAGCCATCGCTCGCTCCTTGCCCGGCCGAACGGCCGTCCACCCCTACAACCCCTCCAGCCCTCGGGCTACCGCTGAATGGTAGCATGGAGCGGTTGTGCGAACGTCAGGAGCGAGGGGCGGTCTCTCCCCTCCCCTGGAGCTTGCTGCGGGGGCGGACTAGGGAGGGAGCCTGAAAAATTCCCAATATGGGAAATCACGGCTGAGTCAGCCCGGTCGCAACGCCGGACGCCTTCTTCGGCCAGACTATCCGCATTGAGGCGCTCGTCGGCCTTGCTATACTGGGTGCCATAGAGGTCGCCAGCAATGCCACCAGTCTTCGAAGCGGACGAGGTCGAGTTCAGCTACGGCCCGCTCAACGTCCTCAATGGACTCACCCTCGCGGTGAACAAGTCGGAGATCTTCGGCATCCTCGGCGCCAACGGCGCCGGCAAGACGACCCTGATGCGGCTACTCATCGGCCTCCAGAAGCCGTCCTCAGGCTCGGTTCGCGTGTTCGGCGAATCGCCATCGTCTCGCATCACCGGGCGCATCGGATACATGCCGCAGCTCAGTGCCCTGTATCAGGAGCTGTCCGCCCGCCAGAACGTAGACTTCTTCGCCCGGATGTACGGCCTCTCCCGGTCTGCCGAGCGGCGCGAAGCGGTCGACCAGGCTATCGAGTGGGTCGCGCTGACCGAGCGCCAAAAGGACCCCCTCACCCGCCTGAGCGGCGGTATGCGCCAGCGCGTTAGCCTCGCCATAGCCCTCGTGCATAAGCCCGACCTCCTGGTCTTGGATGAACCCACTGTGGGCCTTGACCCGGAGCTCCGGGCCTCGTTCTGGGAGCACTTCCGCAACATGGCCTCCTCCGGCACCACCCTCATCATCTCCAGCCATACAATGGACGACGCCGCCCACTGCCACCGGCTCGCCTTCATTCAGGAAGGGCGCGTCGTCGCCCTGGGGACTCCCGATGAGCTGCGGGAGGCCACGGGGAGGAGCGACGCCACCCTGGAGAACGCGTTCCTCCACTTCGTCAGGCAGGGCAGGCCATCGTGACCGTAGACCGGACCATCGCCATAGCATCGAGGATCGTTAGCCAGATCGCGCGCGACCACCGTTCCCTCGCACTGATCATAGTCGCGCCGATCATCGTGATGTCACTGGTCGGATTCTCCTTCGCGGACCAGCAGCCTATCCTCAATCGCATCGCTCCGGGCTTGATCGGCGTATTCGTCCTCTTCTTCGTCTTTATTCTAACCAGCGTGAGCTTTCTGCGGGAAAGAACCCAGGGCACTCTGGAGCGGCTGCTGACTACCCCCGTTGGCCGGGCGGACATCTTGGCCGGCTACCTGCTCGGATTCCTGCTGTTCGCGGGGATACAGTCCTTCATCGTCCTCATCTACACGATCTTCGCCCTCCGGATCGAATACGAAGGCTCCTTATGGCAGATCTTCGTGCTCCTGGTCGTCGTCACCATCGTCGCGGTGAACCTAGGCATCTTCATCTCTACCTTTGCCCGGAACGAGTTCCAGGTGGTGCAGTTCATCCCGGTCATACTACTGCCCCAGATATTCCTATCGGGCGCCGTCCTACCGTCCGAACAGCTCCCCAGCTACTTCCAGGCCGTTGGCAAGGTCCTACCGCTTACCTATGTAGTGGATGGCCTGAAGGCCATCATGCTTCAAGGCGAGACCCTGGGGGGTATCGGCCAGGAGCTAGCCGTACTGGGCGGGTTCGCAATCGGGCTCCTAGCACTTGCCGCCATCACCCTACGCCGCACCTAGCCCACTTTGAGCTTGTCCGTTATCCAGCCCAGCGTGGTGGGTGGGGGTTGGCTCAGGCGTTGGAGTATGAGTAGTGGTCCTCAGCCACATCCTGAACTCGCTGTACGTGCTGGGTTTTATTGCGGTAATATCCTCGTCATCGACCATTTTCACTACCGCATCGTTCAAAGACGGGCAGGATAGTGCAAATACGACCTTAAGGTCTCAGTCATATGCCGTCCCCATTCAGTCGAATTTATGCACGATCCTGTGCCCTGATCCTCCGAAGAGACCCGGGCGACAGCTAGACAGCGGCGAGGGGCCGACGGTCGATAATTCAATCGGAACCTTCCCTGCTTGAGCGGGAAAACATCGTGGTCCAAATCGGTTGTGCTATCATCGGCCACGTGAACCAAGGTTCGGCAATCGTTGGCGTAGGCATAGGTTGCAGGCTATTGCAGCACAAATGCGGTGCCGGGAACGAGGTCCGCCGAACCGCTGCAACGAAGTCTTTTTCGCAATCAAACGAAAGCTGATGATGGTTTTGGGGACACAATGACGACGACCGAGCCAGCCTGGCACCGGATCACCAAATGCGAGGAAGAACCGTTCCCCAAAAGGACGGCTGTTATTGAGGAGGGCCCGGGTATCGAAGAAAAATGCGGTGGGTTCCTGCTTGAAGGGCTGGCCGATACCGACCACTTGGCCGGGATCATGTCCCGCCACGGTCGCGAAAAGGTTTCAGAGTTTATCCGCGGACATAAAATTTCGAACAGGCTCAACATCCGGGTGGCTAACTTCGGAGAAGTGATTTTCGGACGACTGCTCGAGGAAGAGGAGGGTTTCATCCGTTCGATCGAAAAACTCCGATACACGTTCAATCGTGATTGGTCGCCCCACCTGACGGACGTATTCGCTCTTGTCATCAAGGATGATGCAATCACACACTTCGTCTACTCTGAGGTCAAATCCGGTACGACGCGACCCAACTCCGAGGTAGGGGCCGACGGCTACGCGGACCTGGTCAAGACCTCGCAGAAGGCTATCCCCGAAATTCTGTACTTCACTCACGAACGGCTGGACGAAAGTCAACGCTACGAGGAACGCGACCGCCTCGAGAATGCCATGTTTCAAGAGGGCCGAATACCAAGCCTTTTTCGCCTCGGATTGGTGTTTGATGAGGACGCATGGCACGGTGCAGTCATGGACGCAGTCGAGACGGCGTTTGAGCAGAATCCGTTACCCGACGGCACCTTCGTCTGTTATCTGGTTGCCAAGACCGATTTGCGGTCGTTGGTGAATGATTCATTCGAGAAAATGGAAGAACTCTCGGTGACAAAATGACACCGGAAGCATTGCTCGCACGAGCGCGGGAAGATTTGGTCGGCATCCAATCGGACCGGTCTTATCGGTATAACTGGGCGCAACTCCGGTCCAAGCGTCTGTTGACCTCGATTTCTCCCGATTCCGTCACAGGCATCGAATACAGATACTCGGTACCCGATGTGGTGCGCCGCACAACCGGCATAGTTCAGCGGGCGCTGCGTTTGGAAGCGAATGAAGCCCTTGGCGAGGAGACTGCCCAGAGTCTGCGGCTCGCAGCCGAAGTATTCGAGTATCTGGCCGAGCTGGAAGAAGGGCCAAACCGCGAGACCAGCGTTCTACTGGCTGCGGGACTTTTCCAGTTGGCCGGGTACGCCGCGAATTCCACGTGCATTGCGAGAGGCATCGAACCCGACACACCCCCGCGAGAATTTACTTTCGGTGCAGAGGCGCGGCTCCTCGACTGGGGGATACATCAGGTGCTGCAGCGGAGGTTCGTCGGCCTGTTGCATGGGGCGAAAGAAGCCCGATCCCGGTACCAGATGGACGAGGATGATTTCATAGAGCAACTTCGTTACCACGATGCCCCGTCCGAAGCGGCTTTTGCCCTGTTGGTTGCACAGTTGACGGCGGACGCTTTGGAGCAACTTTCATTTCACGTGTTGACCGGAGCTGCATTTGACCCGTTCCTGAAAACCTCTGAGGACTTACGCGAGATTTCTTTGGCGATTGGAGACCAAGCGTCCCTTCTCAAAATCGACGTTCTCACAGCAATTGGACGCAGACTGTCGAGAACCAGCGTTTGGACAGAACTCTCCAGCCAAATTGCTCACGACGCTTTGTGGCGGCGCTATGCCATGCTATCCGGTCGTGGCAGAGGAGCGAGTGCGCTTGAAGCCAGAAGCGGAGCCGAATTATGGGAGTCCCAAATCAAGGCGCTGCGTGCAGGTTTGCTATCGGACAGCAACCGGGGTTTAGCGGTCCGTATGCCCACCAGCGCTGGCAAGACCCGCATTGCCGAGCTCGCTATATTGGACACTCTTTCAAGGGTTCCCAAACCCCAGGCGGTGTACGTAGCTCCCTTCAACGCGCTTGCCGATGAGGTGGAGACAGCAATGTCCGGAATTTTCGCGGACTTGGGGTTTCGGGTGTCGTCTGTCCTCGGAAACTACTACGATATCGACGACCTAGAAGGCAGTCTTGTGGATTCGTCGGACCTCTTGATCATCACGCCTGAGAAGTTGACGCTCCTGCTCCGGACCCGCCCTCGGCACTTCGAAAATGTTGGGCTGGTCGTATTGGACGAAGGGCACATCATCGACTCGAATGACCGGGGGATCGGATACGAAATCCTGCTCACCAGGTTGCGTCAGCGTCTTCCTGGCGATGCGAGGTTCCTGTTTTTGTCAGCCGTCATATCAGATGGCAACGCCGCAGATTTCGCAGAGTGGCTGTGCGGAGACCGAGGCTCGGTGGCAACGTCCGAATGGCGCCCTGCACAACGGTTTGACGGGATATTCACCGCGACTACAAATCAGATCGTCTACCCATTCGACCGTGCGGACACCGGGGGCTTTCAGGTACCTTTCGTGCCTCGGGTTGTAGAACCTAGAACCTACATTGACTACACCCTGAAGACGCGGCGCCCCAAAGACGTGCAGTTTCCCTCCAATTCGAGGGGTGAAGTGACTGCCGAATTGGCAGTCAGATTCGCGTCCGAAGGTCCCGTCATCGTATTCACTACTCAACCCCGTTGGGCCGAATCGTGTGCAACGGCAATCCAGCGGGCTTTACAGTTGCGAAGACAGACGCAAGGCGTTGACATACCTAAACCCTTTCGAGATGTCTCGGACCTGCCCCATCCACTCAATTCCCGAGTGGTTGCGGAATCTTGGCTCGGGCCCGATGCAAACGTCGTCAAGGCTTTAGACGAAGGGGTCGGCGTCCATCACGGCGGTCTCCCTGAGGCGGTGCGGCGTGCGATCGAGAGTGACTTCCGAGCGGGGCTGTTTCCTGTTTTGACCGCCACCGGTACGCTCGCTCAGGGGGTGAACCTGCCCGCGAAAACTGTCGTAATTCATACACTGCACCAATACGACGCAGGCGCAGATGAAGGTGATGACCAACGAGTATCGCTCGTGGATTTTTGGAACACTGCTGGGAGAGCAGGCCGCGCCGGGGCTGAAACGCAAGGGCACGTTATAGTCGTAACGATGAACAACAGGGAAGCAAGCAGAGCGCGGCGGTACCTGAGCCAGCAAATCCCACCCGTCCGGGGGCAACTGTACGAGCTCCTTCAATCTCTGATTGAAGACCGTCTAACCCACGAGGAGTTTAGGGCCAATCTCGATTCTGATTTGCTAGTCACACTCGTCGAAGAGACCGTAGGAACGGAGGCTGAAGCGCAATTCCGTTCACTGATCGGAGATTCCTTCGTATCTATCCAGGCGCGCAGCACGACGCAGACAACGGAAAAGTTGGTCGAAGCTGGGGTCGAAACGATCCGGGAAATCAGGGCGGAAGTCCCGGACCAACTCCGCCGGGAAGCGTTCGCACTAACCGGATTGGACGTCGCGTCGTGCAGGGTGATCGAGCAACGCATTCTCCAAGACGCCGACGCTGTGCAGTCCCTGCTCACAGAAGATTTGACGCAAGCTCAGGACATCGTACTAATGGTCCATCAGACGATAGGTGGATTGAACAGTTTGTCCCCTAAGGATGACACCATCGAGAACCTGGAAGACGTCATACAGGACTGGCTGGGACAGATCCCAATGCCGGAGATCATCGCGACATACCTGCCCGGTGGAGCGGATGTGAACCGTTTCCAAAGGGAGGTTGTTTCCGACTACTTCGGGTACAGATTGCCCTGGGGCATAGCGAGTTTTATCAGGATCGCGGATAGCGCATTGCAGATAGGTGACGACATCTCAACGACAGCGCAATGGTTGGCGCCCATGGTGCGCCACGGCGTCTCCACGGTCCAGGCTGCCTGGGCCATGACAGTCGGCTGTCCAACCAGAGACCTTTCGGTCAAGATCGCCGAAGCGTTCGCCGAGGTAAATGTTCACGGTGCGTACGCGGATTTTATCGAATGGTTCTCTTCTCTGACATCCGAGGACTTTATCTTGGCGATGGACGCAACCCCGGACGAAGCCAAGTTGCTCGTTAGTCGTGCCGCGGCACTGGTGCCAAACGGCGACCGCATTGCCGAACAGCTCAGAAACGATACTTCGGTTTTTGTGGGCAATGTCGTCGGATTGGAATATCACGGCCGTTCGTCTCGTTTGCCGGCGGTGGGACCGGGTGACTCCGTCACATTGACAAGGGACCACCAGAACCTCTACGACACGAACGCCATCGTCGTAATCCACGAATCCGGTGAGTTGGGATATTTACCCAGATTCGTCGCCCGTCTAATCGCTCCACAAATGGACGCGGGTTATACATTCGGTGCGTTCGTCAAAGAGATCGAACGCGGAACCAGTCCCAGAGTGGAAGTGTCGATTTGGCAGACTCAGGGAAACTGATTTACATCGACCGTGACAATTTCCAACAAGTTGTTCAGCAAAAGGTTGGAGGTGCTT
This sequence comes from Chloroflexota bacterium, assembly GCA_965238265.1. Classification (GTDB taxonomy): domain Bacteria; phylum Chloroflexota; class UBA11872; order UBA12225; family JAJDUF01; genus JAJDUF01. The sequence goes on from OZ250185.1 coordinate 2,838,844, forward strand.
GAGCAGTCGGGGGGCTCCGAGGTGGTCGGACTGGGGATGGCGAGGAGGCCGTGGCTCAGGTGAGGGAATTGAGGCCGGACGTGGTTATTTTGGACACCTGATGCCGGCGAAGGACGGGATTGCAGCCTGCTGGGAGATAGCGGCATCGCTGCCGCGGGTGATGGTCATCGCTTCCAACAAGCACAACGCCATCTTGGAGGCGGTGAACGCCGGGGCTACCGGATACCTGAAGAAGCATTTGGGCAATGAGATGCTGCTGTCCACGGTTCGGGACGTGGCCGCCGGCGAATTCAGGGTGCAGCGGGAGGCAGCCAGGAATCCGGCTTACCTACACTTCCAGAAGAAACCTAATCACGAAGGTTCCCGATCTGTCCAGTTTGGTGGGCCAGGGGGGATCCCGCGTGGAGAGTCGTCCCTACCCCAGTCAGGAGGGGGCCGGGGGGTGAGGCCGGTCCGTAGATTGCCATGAGAAATGACAGCCCCAAAATCTACGTCGTCGCCGACAGCGAAGGCCCCACCGGCGTCGCCGAGTATTGGGCCAGAAATCTCCCCTCCACCAGCCCGCGCCTGCGGCCCTTCCGCGAGCTGCTGGCCGGCGATGTCAACGCTGCCGTCCGCGGCTGCTTCGACGCCGGCGCCGCCGCAGTGGTCGTCAAGGACGACGGCTTTCGCGACCGGAACATCCTCCCGGAGCTGCTCGACCCGCGAGCGCAACTCATCCTCTCCGGCGGACCGCTGCTCAACGGTCTGAATAGCCATTTCGCCGGGGTGATGCTGGTCGGCTTCCACGCGATGGAAGGCGCCACGGACGCCGTGCTCGCCCACACCTGGTCGAGCGCCCGTCGCCGTCGCTACTGGTTCAATGGCCGGGAAGGCGGCGAGCTGGCCGCCTACGCCATCGCGGCCGGCCACGATCACGGCGTACCGATCATCATGGCCACCGGCTGTACCGGCCTGTGCCGGGAAGCGCACGCCTGGCTCGGCCAAGACCTCGTGACCGTTCCCGTCAAGCAGCCACTCCCCGACGGGACGGCAGACCTCTTCCCCGCCGCGGACACGCACCCCCAAATCCGGGCCGGCGCCCGCGCGGCCGTCGAACGCGCACACCACCACCGACCGTACTGCACCCGCTTCCCATTGGCCGTCCGCTTGCAGCTCACCGATCCCGAAATAACCACCGGCTATGTCGCCTGGCGCCGGCAGCACAAACCCGACTGGCCCGCCCACCGCACCGGCGCCCGCACCCTCGAGGCCTCGCTACACACCACCGACCACCTCGTCCTGTGACACCGCGCCTCACCCTCTGTGGCTCCAACAGACTCCCCTCTCTATGTGCTCGACGCTGGGGAATGGGGAGTCCGCCGTCCGTCATTCCCGCGTGCGCGGGAATCCACGTCCCCCTGCGTAGCGGGGCGGCCATAGGGGGCCTGTACCATCTATGGCCCTCATTCCGCCCGTGTCGCCCCGACGCCCAAGCTGTAGGGCGAACGGGTGAGGCTGGGCGCCGGGAACAGGCGCGTCAGCAGCGCCTCGGCGTCCTCGAACGGCTCTGCCCCATACTGCTGCGCGAATTCCGCGTGCAGCTGCCGTTCCAGCTCCGTCGGCTCGCGCAGCGGCAGGTCCAGCCGGCGGCCCCCTTGCCGGGACGATTCGCGGATCGCAATGAGCAGTTCCAGGTCGGTACGCGCGGAGGCCCCGTAGACCGCCGGCCGGCCCTCGACTATCGAGCGGTGCAGGCCCAGCCAGGTATCCGCGCGGGCGATGTCGTCCGCGCTGGGCAGCGCATACTGCCGGTAGGGGTTGTGCCAGGTCAGCGGTGGCTCGGTCGCCAGTTGGGCGTGGGTAATCGTTTCGCTGCCGTCCGCAGTGGTACCAAGCACCGTCTCAATCGGCAGCCGGCGACCACGCCGCGATCGGCTATCTTTCCACAACACCACCTCATTGCCGGCAATCACCCCCTGCGTGCCGACGACTTCCCACTCGTTGCCGTGGGTGGTACCAATCGGCCACTGGTACACGCCGCGCTCACCACCGGCGAACTCGATGACGCCAAGCTCCCAGGTGCGCTGCGTGCGCGTGTGCCCGTCCACCTCGACGAACGGCTGGACCGCGACGGGCGCACTCACACCCCAAACGCCGGCCGGCCGGCTGGCGATGAAGCGGCGCATGGCGGCCATGCCGTGATAGCTGCCGGAGGTGTACCAGAGGTGGACTTGGGTCACTTGGCCGAGCAGTCCTTGCTCGACCACGAGCCGTTTGAGCCGTTCGTGGGGCCAGCGCCAGACGTTCTCGGAGACTTCGAGCAAGACGTTGTGCCGTTGGGCGGCTGCCAGCATGTGATCGGCCATCGCCAGCGTGGTAGCGATGGGCGTTTCCGTGATGATATGCGCGCCGCGCGCTGCGGCGACGGCCGTGACCAAGTGGTGAGCGTCGGGTGGCACCACCACGCCCACGACCTCTGGGCTTACCGCGTCGAGCAGGGCAACCGGATGCTCGAAAGCCGGTACGCCGTAGGTCTCGGTAGCCCACTGCCGGCGTTCCTCGCGGGCATCGCACACGCCAACCAAGCGGAAATGCTGGTGTAGCGCGCTGACCGTAGCCAGATGCGTGGCGCCGCGATTGCCGGCCCCGATAATGGCAGCAGTAAGCGTTGGCCCCTCCGTCACACGCCCTCCTCCCCGGCAGTGATGCGCATGGTAGCAGAAACATCTGGCGCGTCGCGTCAGTGTAAAATAACTAGGATGGGAGGTTTTAGGCTGGCGAGATGGTGAACAGTGATGCCGGAGGACTGACAGAGCAGCAATTCAGTGAACTGCTGGCACCTGGCTATGAACGATACGGAGTAGAGTTCAAGGGGCCGGGTTGCTGCGATGACAAGCAGTTTCTGGTGCAGGTAGCACGCGCCGTCCTCGGTATGGCGAATCGGCGCGATGGCGGCTTGGTGATTATTGGTGTAGATGACGACGGCAATGCGGTGGGGCTGCCTGAAGACCAACTAGCCACCTGGGATTATGATGCCGTCGCTTCATCATTGGCCGTGTATGCAGACCCCTATGTGAGCTTTGAGTTGCAGGTGCTGACATACGACGGTCGCAGCTTCGTGATCCTGCACGTTGCAGAGTTCGAGGAGATCCCGGTTCTGTGCAAGCGGGACTACCCAGATGTGCTGCGGAAGGGTGCATGCTACGTCAGGACGCGCCGCATGCCTGAGACGAGCGAGATACCGTCACAAACGGAGATGCGTGAGTTGCTGGAGCTTGCCGTTGACAAGGGAGTCCGCAAATTCATCGAGCGGGCACACGCTACCGGTCTGCTCACTCCAGGCCCGGTACCACCTACAGATCAAGAGCGTTTTGAGGAGCAGTTGGAGGGCTTGAGATGAGCGAGCTACTGGACAAGATACGCTCACGTGGTCATTGGCAGGTCGTCATCCGGCCACATACGTTTGACGAGCAGCGAATTCCCGACCTTTCTGACCTCTACCCCATCCTACAGCGGTGCTCGGTGCAGTTGCGAGGCTGGAATTTCCCACATCTGGACTATCGTACGCAACCTCATAGAGACATCGACTGGATAAGCCAGGAATTCCAGTGGATGGAATATCATTACCTAGAGCTATGGCGCTTCTATCGGAGCGGCCAGTTCATCCACATCGCCGGCATAAGCAGCGACTGGTACAACCAATCACACCCAAAAACTTTCCTGGAGATTTGCGATACCATTTTTCGATTCACCGAGATCTTCGAGTTTGCGGCACGGCTGGCGTTTACCGCCGCCAGCGACGACTTCATGCATGTCAGCATTACCCTAAGCGGCCTCAAGGACCGTGACCTGCGGCTCGAGGAGCCTGACGGTATATGGCGCGATACACCCTATCAGGCGAAGATTACGGAGTACCCTTACTCGGTGAACGTGCCCAGGGCCGAGTTGATCGCTAGGCCCAACGAGTTGGCCCTAGCGGCCGCAGGTGAGTTGTTCAAGCGCTTCAATTGGGACCCGCCACCAGGGGTGCTTCGTGGCTGGCAGGAGCGGTTACAGCAAATACGCGCAACGATGTGGAGTGCGTAACGCGCTCGGTCGTGCGTACCCGCCGGGACCCTCGCGCAACCGCGCCCTAGGCCGCGCTACACCGTCGGCAGCGGGGCCAGGCTGACCAGCGGCGCCCAATGGGTCGCGTCGTCCGCGTCTGCCACTTGGGCCGCCGGCCCGCGCCACTCGCTCGGAAAGAGGTGCGCCGCGGTCGTCTCGATGACCCGCACAACCGTACCGGCCTGCGGGCCGCCGAGAATTACGGCATCGCTCCGAGGCTCCAGCGCCGGCGGGCCGATGTGCTCGGCAGTAGCCTCGGCGGCCGGGCCGGTCAACAGCAGCTCCGGCGAGCCGCTCCGGTCGGCCCCGGCGATTCCTACGGTCGTACCCGCGAAGGGCCGCAGGGCCTCCAGGAGCGCGGCGGGGAGCATGGGCGCGAGGTGTCCGTAGAGGAGCAGCGTCGGCACGGTGGGAGCCGCCGCCGCCTCTAGGGTGGCGCTGTGCGGGTCGGCGCTTGGCCGGAGAGCCGTACTGCCCGACGCGACTATGCCCGCAGCGCGATGCTCGGCTGCGGCTGCCAGGAGGTCGGCGGTCGCCGCGCCGCGCCAGAAAACCACCGCCTCTTCCCAGTCGGCCCAGTCTTCGGCCACAATGGGAGGGTCCGGTTCTTCCCAGAGGACGAGCGGTCCCCAGGCAGACGCACCGTTGCTCCACGCGCTGGCGATGGCCAGGCCAGGCGCAGCGAGCACTACCGCCGGCACCGGTGCCTCCTCCAGGGCGGTGACTGTCCCATACACCAGCGCCGGCAGCGGCCTGGCGCCAGCGTCCGCGTGTGGGTGGATGATGACGGTGCCGGTGTCCCGCGAAACGAAGGCCACGTGGCCGGCTTGCGGCGCCGTCACCGTCTGCCGCTGCATCCCGAAGAGACTGACTCGCTCGGCCAAGACGGCCCCCACCGCGACGGTCTGCCCGGCCTCGACGGTCAGGTGCTCGGCCACGTGAGCCGGGCCGATACCCAGCTCTGCGCTGAGGGAGAGCGCCACCGGAGCCGCTGCGACCGGGACGTGGGCGAGGGGGGTTGCCGGTTCTACCTGTTGTCCGACGGCAACCGCGATTTCGGCCTCCGGTGGCAAGGCCACGCGGCGAGTCAGCGGTCCGACTTCCCAGGCGGCGCCCGGCGGCTGTCCATTCATAGCCCTAGCCCATCAACCGCTGCCTGAATCGTAGGGGCGCAACATGTTGCGCCCCTACACGGTAGCTGGCTCCATCTCACGAGCGGCGATAAACTCCAGTGGAGGGTAGGCTCCGGTGGACTGGAACCAATCGAGTATCCACGCTTGCCGGTGGTCCGCGCGCGCGGGCAGCTCTAAGGGGCGGCCGCGGGCGTCCACGATGATGCCCACTGCGCCGCCCTCAATCTCGAAACGCGGCGTCGCCGCATTGCCCGCACCAACTCCTATGTCGAGGCCCTGCTCCGGCCGGAGCGTGAGCGCGGCGTGCTCTCCCGGTAGCAGCGGGACCACGGCGAGCGAACCGTATGGCACCTCAGTCGTGACCGGGGCGCGGTCGGCATAGGCGACCTCGACCGTGATCGCCGTCTGGCCGGCGCGGCCACGGCCTACCGGCGCCACGACCAAACCGGCGTTCAGGACGGCATCGCGCTCCAGCAGGGACGCGACCGGTTCCTCCAACGGTGAGCCTAACACCCCGAGGAGCGGCAAGCCTCCGGCGCGGTCAACGGCGAGGTGGGTAAGGCCCTCCGGCTGGAGCGCATCCAGCAGGATGAGCAATGCCTGCATCATGCGGGGAGTCTGGGCCAGCACACTGCCCCCGGCGATGAGCAGGTCCATCGGACGGTCGGCTGCTCCTGGCCCATCGCCAGCGTACCCTTGTGCGTCGAGTGCCAGTAGATGGATCTGCTCCCGCAGAAAGGCATGTTCGATCAGCAGCTCTTCCCGCGTCGTCGCCGGGCAGTTCGGATAGGTCCGGCGCAGCGTTGCCAGCTCGTCGAGCCGTTCGACGGGTACGTCGGTCGGAAGCCAGCGGAGCACCGCTTCTGCCCCGACCTCCCGCAGGATGGTCGTTGGTCCAAGCCGTCCGCCCAAGTCCACGCACACATGCTGCGTTGATTCATCAAGTGAGGACGCATAGATGGCGCCGTGGCTGACGCTGATGTCCATAACGTAGGCGTCCAGCTCATAGCGACGAGCCAGCAACCGGCTGCCACGTGCGGTCGCCTGGATGGATGACGACAGGGGGGAGGTTGTCTCCGGCTCAGGCGGCAGCCGGCGGATGCCGTCCCGATGGAGCGCCGCCTCGGCCCGATGGCGCTGCAAGCTGCTCACGCTCCCGATCAGTTGATCGCCATTCGTCGCCGGGGCAGCGCCAGGCGGCAGGATCGGCCCCAGCGCTTGGGTCACGGCATCGAGCGCCGCCGGAATGTCACCTACGACGACCGGAACCGGCCGCGACGGTCCCGGCGTACCGTGAGCCAACAGCTCGGCCACGGCTTGAATCGGGAGCCATTCCTGGTGACGACCGGAGCACAGCAAGATCACGATGTCGGCCGGGACGGTGTGCAGGTATTCGGCCACACTGGTCAGCGATGGAGCGTGGCGATCACTCATATAGAGTGGTTCGAGCAGATGGACACCGGTCTCACTGAGCGCCGCCAACGTATACGCGGCGACCTGATCGGCTCGCGGAGCCACCACCAGCGTGCGCGGCGCCGCCGGTCGATTCGTGAGGAGGTGGGTCGCTGCGGAGGGCGCCTCGGGGTCCGTGCCGAGCTGCAAGACTTGCTCGATGGCGGTGGCCACGGCTGCCGCCACGGCCGAGGGCACGGCCGGGTGGGGCACCGGCACGCTGACACGCGCCACCATGCGTCGCTCGCCCTCGACTTGCTCCAGGACGAACGCCCGCACTGTGGACGTATCCAGGTCTACAATGAGCGCCGGTGGCTCCTCTGTGGACACGCGAGGCAGTATAGCACCGGCATCCGAGCTGCGAGCTTACGGCCGTCAGCTTGCCCTCCTCGTAGGGGCGTCTCTTGTGGGCGAGGTCCAGACTCCCCCTCTCCACAAGTGGAGAGGGGGCCGGGGGGTGAGGCCCCGGCATGCAGCGGTGGCGCCTTTCTGCCATACTTTAAGCAAGGTGATTGTAGTGCCGCCTCGCCCTCCTTGCCGCCCTTGATGCTGCCAGAGGTACAGCCAGCACTGTCTTCAGCCGCCCCCCCCTCCCCCCTCGAAAGTCTGCAACCCGACTGCGGAGCCTTGGTGCTGAGACCTACTAATGCCACTGCCACAATGTCAACGACGGCGCTGTCTTGTGCCGTGGAGCCGGTAGCATGAAAATCCTCTGGCGTGTGCTGATGGTTGCACGCCGGTACTTCCTCTGGACGGGCCTCGCCTATCTCTGCCTCTTGGGCGCGACGGCGACCAACCTCGCGGTGCCGTGGCTGCTCGAACAGATCGTGGATCGTGGTCTCATCGGGGGAGACCGCGACTACTTGCTGTTCGCTGCCCTGGTCATGATCGCCATTCACGTTGCCCGCGGCGGGTTTCAGTTCGGCGCACAGTTCCTCAATCAGTACGTCTCCGAGCATGTGGCCTTCGACCTGCGTAACATGCTCTTCGACCACCTCCAACGCCTCTCCTTCGCCTACCATGACCGTTCCAAGACCGGCGACCTGATCTCCCGGATGACCAGTGACATCAACCTCGTGCGTATGTTTACGGGGCAGGACTTCATTCGGATCGCCAACACCCTCTTTCTCTACGTCGCCGTCGCCTCGGCTATGTTCAGCAAGCATCCCCAGCTGGCCGTACTCGCCTTTGCCACGCTGCCCTTCATGTTTGCCGCCGCCACCCTCTACGCGCGGCGGGTCCGGCCGCTCTATCGCCAACTCCAGCGACAGTTCGCAGCGCTGACCAATGCGCTGCAGGAAAGCCTGATGGGCGTCCGTGTGGTCAAGGCCTTTGCCCGCGAGGCGCACGAGATCGAGAAGTTCGACCTACAGAATGAGCGCTATCTGGCCCGCGAGCTGGCCGCGCTCCGGCTGTCGGCGGCCGTGCGACCGCTGATGCTTTTCATCTCGGCGTTGGGTGTCGCCGTCGTCCTGTGGTACGGCGGGCAGGAGACGATCCGGGGCAACCTCACCATCGGTATGCTGATCGCCATTCATGCCTATTTGCTCCAGCTCGCCATGCCCACGCGCATGATCGGTATGACCGTTGACCGCTTCTCCCGTGTGATCGCCAGCGGCGAGCGCCTGTTCGAGGTGCTCGACCAGCCGTCGCCGGTGCAAGAACGCCCCGACGCAACGTCTCCCGGCCCCCTGAGCGGCCAGGTCACGTTTGACCGGGTCTCCTTTGGATACCTTCCCAACCGTCCAATCCTAGAGGACATCTCTCTCGATGCTGCCCCCGGTCAGACGGTGGCCATCATCGGCGCAACGGGCGCGGGCAAATCCACTCTGGTGTCGCTTATTCCCCGCTTTTATGACGTCACGGACGGCGCGGTCCGCGTTGACGGTCACGACGTGCGCGATCTAGCGCTCCCGGCCTTGCGACTCCAGGTCGGAATCGTGATGCAGGAATCGCTCCTGTATGCCGTTTCCATCGGTGAGAACATCGCCTTTGGCCGGCCGGATGCGTCGCAGACCGAGATCGAGGCGGCGGCGCAGGCGGCCCAGGCCCACGAGTTCATTGCGGACCTGCCCGATGGATACAACACCATTGTCGGTGAGCGCGGTGCGACTCTCTCCGGCGGTCAGCGCCAGCGGATGTCCATCGCCCGCGCCCTCCTGCTCAACCCACCGCTCCTGATCCTCGACGATGCCACCGCCAGTGTTGATATGCAGACCGAATACCTCATCCAGCAAGCGCTCCGTACCGTCATGGAAGGACGCACGACGTTTGTGATTGCCCAGCGGGTGAGCACGGTGCAGCACGCCGATCAGATCATCGTGCTCGATGACGGCCGGATCATCCAGCGTGGCAGCCACGACGAGCTGGTGGCGCAGCCGGGCGTGTATCGGGACATTTCCCTGGCGCAGGTCGGGGGCCGGGCAGGAGCTACGACCGGCGCCGAGCGCGAGCCGGCCGCCACGCTCGCCTCTTCCGGAAGGGTGATATGAGCCTATGACGTCTATGGGCATCGGTCAGCGCCACCAGATGGGTCGGGGTGGCGTTGACATCAGTGATGTCAGCTACCGCCCGCGTATCCTGCGTCGGACGGGGCGCTATGTCCGTCCGTACCTGTGGCGCATGAGCGCGTCGGTGGTGCTCATGATCATCGTGGCTGCGGCGAATCTCGTCGAGCCACTCATCATCAAGCAGGTGCTCGACGTGGCGATTCCACAGGGGAATCTGGGCTTACTGACGCTGTTTACCCTGGGCTATATCGCGGCAACCGGCATTGCCTGGGTTGGCACCTTTGGCCACACCTTCATCATGAGTTGGGTGGGCCAGCGCGTGCTGATGTCCTTGCGGCGACAGCTCTTCCTCCATCTCCAGCGTCTGACGCTGTCGTACTACGACCGCACGTCGGCCGGCGAAATCATGTCACGGCTGACCGGTGACGCGCAGGCCATCAATGAGTTCCTCACGGGCGGCCTCGTGACCACTGTCAGCGATCTTTTCATCCTCGGGGGCATCATGGTCATTATGTTCATGATGGATGTGCAGTTGGCGCTGCTGACCTTCACGGTCATGCCGGTGATTGCCGTGACCACACACTTTTACCGCTCTCGCTCCCGCTTGCACTACCGCGCCGTGCGGCGTAAGAACGGTATTGTCACCGCCAACCTTGCCGAGAACATCAACGCCGTGCGCGTTGTCCAGGCGTTTGTCCGCGAAGAACGCAACGCCGCCCATTTCGCGGGCCTGAACCGGGACTATCTCCGCACGCAGCTGAAAGCGGTCGCCTTCGCGGCCGGCTATCAGCCGATTATGGGCTTGTTGAGTGCCATTGCGCTGGTCATCATCATCTGGTTCGGTGGCTCGCGGGTCCTCGCCGGCGAGTTGTCCATTGGTGCGTTCTCGGCGTTCATTGCCTACATCGTGCGGTTCTTCCAGCCCCTCAACGAGCTGAGTGCCAACTACAACGCCCTCCAGGCGGCCCTCGCCGGCGGCGAGCGGATCTATGAGATTCTGGATACGCCGGCCGACGTAACCGATGCCCCCGATGCCCCCGAGCTGCCGGAGATCAAAGGTCACGTCAAGTTCGACAACGTGGCATTCGAGTACGAACCGGATCGGCCGGTGCTGCACGGCATCACTCTGTCAGCGCAGCCCGGTGAGATGATCGCCCTCGTTGGCCACACCGGCGCCGGCAAAAGCTCGATGATCAATATCCTGCAGCGCTTCTACGACATCCGCTCCGGCTCGATCACGATTGACGGCCACAATATCCGGCAGGTCACGCGGTCATCGCTGCGCCGTCAAGTGGGCCTGGTGTTACAGGAGCCATTCCTCTTCAGCGGCTCCATCCGCGACAACATCCGCTACGGCCGGCTCGACGCCACGCAGGAGGAGATCGAAGCCGCGGCCCGCGCCGTGAACGTGCATGACTTCATCGAGAGCCTCGACTTCGGCTACGATACGGTCGTCCACGAGCGCGGCGCCACCCTCTCGCACGGCCAGCGCCAGCTGGTGTCCTTCGCGCGGGCCTTGCTGGCCGATCCCCGCATCCTGATCCTCGACGAGGCGACGGCGAGCGTTGATACGGCCACCGAGCAGTTGATCCAGGAAGCGCTCGATGTGCTATTGCGCGGGCGGACCTCGTTCGTCATTGCCCACCGCCTCTCGACCATCCAAGCGGCGAATCAGATCATCGTGCTGCGTGCCGGCGAGATCATCGAGCGCGGCACCCACGCCGAGCTGCTGGCGGCCGGCGGCCATTACCAGAAGCTACACGCCATGCAGTTCAAGTACGGCCCCACAGCCGCCTGAACTGGCGACACACGAAGACGTCATCCGCGAGACCATTCGTGATCCTCAGTGGCTCTATGACGATCCCGAGGCAACAGCCCTCACCCGGGAGATCGGTAATCCTCAAGCTGAGGTAGTCCACTATGTCGCGGCGGAGCGTGGTCGGGGACGGCACACGCGCAACCTCGTCGTGGTGGTGGTCAAGTGGCTGCCTGAAGGGCCGGCTGATGCGATGGTGGGTTACGTGCGCACCATGTACTTACCCAGGAGTTTGCGTGGCAAGCTAGAATTGCGCTGGGAGCGTGAGATGCCATGAACGCACCGGTAGAGCAGCCGCAGTTGCGTGCGGGCTACATGCTGCGCCTCGCTGCAGCCGAGCGGCACTACGACAGCGAGAGTGACGAGTTGAACATCGTGCTGCCCGACAGCGCCGGTCGCGAGGGCGACTACGTGCTTGTTGATGATGCCTTCTACCTGCGCTGCGACTTCGAGACGGGAGAACCGCTGACGGTCATCATTCCCGTGTTCACAGCTTGGCTGGAGAAACATGGGCGCACCCAGAGCGCCGCCAGGATCAAGGCGGTACTCAAGGACGCCAACGGGCGCCGGACCGTAGATGGCATCGTCGCAGAGATGGCACGTACCGTCGTGCCGGAACCGCTCCAGCGAGCCGCGCGTGCCATGCTTGCTACTGCCTAGGGCCGAGGGAAAGAGGCGCGGCTGTGCCAGGCTCACGGTGCCCTGGGACCGTTGCGGCTGCTTGACGTGGACCGCCGGGTTCGGGCAGCATCCTCGGCGTGATCCCCCGACGGGACCAAGCAGCGCCGGAGCCATCGGTAGCGCCGCCGCCGCCAGCCGCAGTTGCCGCCGCTCCGCCGGTCCGCGTGCGCTGGTGGCTGCACCCTGGCGCCGGGCGGGCGCTGGAGGCCTTTCGGTACGCCGGCTATCGGTTGTTCTGGGCCAGCCGGATGTCGTCATCGGCCGGCTACTGGATGTCCTCCGTCACCCACAGCTGGCTCCTGTACGAGCTGACCGGTTCGATCCTCCTGCTGGGTGTGTTAGGGGCTGTGCGCGGGGTACCCCGGCTCTTGTTCAGCCTCGTCGGCGGGCTGCTGGCGGACCGCGCTGATCGGCGGCGCGTGCTCCTGGCGGCGGAGAGCGCCAACACGCTCACGCACGGCGTCATGGCCGTCTTGGTGGCGCGCGGTACGTTGGAGGTGTGGCACCTCTTCGTCGCGGTAGCGGTCCTGGGTACGGCCAGCTCCATCCGCTTGCCAGCGCGACAAGCCTTGCTCTCCAACCTGGTGCCGCAGGCCAGCCTCCTCAACGCGGTGACACTCAGCTCCGCGGCCATGACCACGGCCCGGTTTATCGGCCCAGCGCTCGCCGGGGCGCTGCTGGCTTGGCGCGGGCCGCTGGTGACTTACGTCGCGCAGGCCTTCTCCCACGCCCTCGCTGCGCTGCTGACCGTCTGGTTGCCGATAGGGAAGACCGATAGCAAGGCTCAACCGCAACAGTCAGCGGGCAGTAGCCTGCGTGAAGGCTTTGCCTACGTGTGGCGCACTCCGGCCATTCGGGCGCTGTTGCTCTTGGGCCTGGTGCCGGTGGCTTTGGCCCAACCGTATCGGGAGCTGCTCCCGGTCTTCGCGCGGGACGTACTCGCGGGTGGCCCGGCGCTCCTGGGTACGCTGACCGCCGCCACCGCCATCGGCTCGATCATCGCCGTGATCGGTCTGATCGTCGTCGGAGACTTCCGCGCCAAGGGCGCCGTGCTCGTCGGCTCCATCGTCGGCTACGGCCTGCTCCTGACGGCCTTCGGCTTTGCCCGGTGGGTACCGCTGTCGGCTCTCCTGCTGATCGGGGTGGGGACGGCCGCGGCCATCCAGTCCACCATGACCCAAACACTGGTCATCACGGCAACGCCCAATGAGCTACGGGGGCGCGTGGTGAGCATTCGTTTGCTGGACCAGGGGCTGGCGCCGGTAGGGATGCTGCTGGTCGGCGCCTTTGCCAGCTACGCCGGTGCGCCCTTGACTATCGGCGTGAGTGGGGCCATCTGTGCGCTCGTTGCGCTGGTGATCCTGACGCGAGTGACCGTCTTGCGCCGCCTCTCGTGAGCCGCGCCTCACCCCCGGCCCCATCAGCGATGATACCACCGGGAGCGCTCTGCCTCATACACCAAGGCATGGCCAGCCGCCACGCTAACGGGGTAGCATTGCCTATAGCGCAGGAAGCTGGCCGCCCGGCGTGCTAATGAACAGCCCTACCGCCTCCGTCCATGCCGTAGTGGTCCCCAATGGGCCGGGCCCGCTGGCCGGGGCTGCGCTGGCGGCGGTGCGGGCTGCGGATATCGTCATCGCTGCCGACGGGGGCGCGCGCCGGCTGCTGGGCCTGGGTATCGCGCCACACTATCTGGTGGGCGATCTCGATTCGTTGCCCCAGGAGAGCGTAGCTCGCCTCGCGTCCGCCGGTTGCCAGGTACAACGCCATCCGGCCGCCAAGGATGCCACTGATACCGAGCTGGCCATCGCGCTGGCCCTGGCCCAAGGCGCGACAGCCATTGATCTGGTTGGCGCGACGGGTGGTGCCCGTCTCGATCATAGTGTGGCCAACGTCTTGCTGCTCGCCGCCGCTTGGCCCGCTGGCGTGCGCCTGCGCTTGGTCGAAGCGACGGCGACAGCGCTGGTGGTGCGTGCCGGCCAGTCCGTTGACATGCAAGGCACCGTCGGCGATATCGTGGCGCTCCTGCCGCTGGCCGGCCGGGCACGCGGGATCACCACGCGCGGCCTACAGTATGCGCTCGCCGGTGAAGACTTGGCCTTTGGCCGGGCACGCGGCGTCAGCAATGTCATGACCGGCCCGATCGCCAGTATTTCGGTTGCCGCCGGCCTACTGCTCGTTATCCACCAGCGTCCCGACTGACCTCCGGCACTGCCGTGTACGGCCCCTGAACCCGCGCTGGCATACTTCCGCATGCCGATACAAGCCGCGAGCAAAGGAGTGCTTCCAATGGCCGGTAACGTCATCGTCGGTGGGACCGCAGCCGGCGGCTACACCCAGCGCATCAACACGGGTAGTCATACCCTGACGGCCGATGAACCGTTGGAGGTTGGTGGGCGCGACCAAGGACCAACACCGTATGAGCTGCTCTTGAGCGCGTTGGGGTCCTGCACTGCGATCACGCTGCGCTTATACGCAGCCCACAAGCAGTGGCCTCTGGAGGACGTAGTTGTCGAGCTTGACCACGACCGCATCCACGCCGAAGACTGTGCCGACTGCGAAACCGCATCCGCACCAGAGTAACCGTGTCCGGGCCGCTCGACGAGGATCAGGTTGCCCGATTGCGGGAGATCGCCGTCCGCTGTCCGGTGCATCGGACCCTGGCAGGTGAGATCACCTTCGATGATTCGCTCGTCCTCTCCGCGCCCTCGCCCGCATAGTGACCCGGCCCACCGGTGTCTCTTCTTGTGCCGTAGAGGCACCGTCCGACTCCGGTGGTCGGAGGGGCTGTACGGAGCGTGGCGCCCCAGCCACGGCGGTGTTACTACAAACCGGCGAGTGGCGGGCAGGCCTTGTCGAAGGTCGCGGCGGCACGCTTTGGTGTGAGGCGCGGCTTTTGTAGCCAGAAGAGGTGCCGGGGGAGTGCCGCATTGTAGGCGGTCAGCAGGCGGTCCAGCGCCGCCGCCGCGCGCAGGTACCGTGTGCGCGCCGTGGCGCTGTCCCCGCGGAGTCGCTTGGCGGCCAGCGCACGTTCCGAGTAGGGCAGCGTCAGCAGCCGTTGACGCCGGTCGTGTAGCTGCCGTCCGATCTGCGCCAGTCCGGCGCGGAGGGCGTCGCTGCGGCGCTGGACCTGCTGCTGTAGCCCGATCCACGGCGGACTGATGTCGGCGTTCCGCATGATCCGGTGCGCCAGTGCCCACTCGCCTTCAAGCGGATTTTCGTAGAGCTGCAACGGCCGGCCCAAACCGGGCAGATTGTCGAAATGGCCGGCCGCCTGCGCCTCCTTGATCTTCCGATCAGCCAGGTCCGCCCAGTCGTCCAGGTCAACAACCACTTCGTGCCCGTCGCCCTCTTTACGCACCGACATAGCAGCACTATCCCACAGCCCCAGCCCTCGTGCCAACTCACCCAAATCCCCTCCGCCGCCTCGCGCTAATCAGTCCAGTGGTCCGGGTGCTCTACGTCTGACGGCAGCTTGGTATGTTTGTCCCCCTTGGCCCTCGCGAGTTGCCCAGGAGTAAGGAAGAATACTTCGTTGAGGTCGGCCCCCCGCAAGTCGGCGCCAGTGAGGTCCGCCCCCCGCAGGTTGGCCCCCCGCAGATCGGCCGACATGAGACGTGTCCCCTGTAAGTTGGCCTCAGCGAGGCGTGACCACCGCAAATCGGCCCCGGCGAGGCGTGCTCGTTGCAAGTCAACTCCAATGAGATACACTCCCTGCAAATTGGCCAGCGAAAGGTACGCCCTCTGCAAGTCGGCCTTCCTGAAGTTCGCCCGCCGCAGTTTGGCTTTGTAGAGATTGGCTCCGCGCAGGTCCGTATTATGCAGGTCTGGCCCCTCCCCCGGTGGATCGTAGTTATCCTGCCGCCGCCCGAGGACGGTGAGCGCAGCCTGAATATCGGTCGCCAGGGGCTGCTCGTCGGCTGTCGGCTGTTGATCTTCGGGCGGTGGATCCCACGGGGCGTGCTCGCGCACATAGGCCGTGAGGATTTCCATAATCGGCCAATGATCCCGGCGCGAGTCCCGTGCGATGCGTTCCAGGGCGTAAATCGCCCCTAGTCGCACATCCAAGCTGTCGTTGCCTAGGTGGTCTACAGCCCGGCTAAAGCGCTCGGTCACTTGCCCTTCTTGGGCGACCTGTAGGCGCCGCCAGGTGATCCAGATGACGACAAGCCCTATCACACCGCCGCCGATCTGCGCGAGCGTGCGGCGGGCGTTGTCCTCCCGCTCTAGGCGCATAACGTCGTCCGCTATAGCGGCAGTCTGGCACTGGGGAATGAAGATCAATAGGGGAATAGCAATGATGAGGGCGACTGCTACCATTGTGCCGATGGCCCGGGTAGGCGTCCCGGTCAGCTTCTGCCGGATTGCAGACCAGGAGCGCCGCACTTTAGCCCGCAGCCAGCCCCACGCCCGGTCGAGCCGGGTACGACTCGCTAAACGTGCTGCCATAGCCCTCATTTGCTCGCCTCGCAGCCCTTTCTCTATATGAACGCTGAAACCTTGATGAAGTGGCACCATCCGCACTTACCCAGGGTGCTCACAAGGAACGCCCATCCATCCTGCCCATCCTCACATCCCGTAAATCCTGATTCTGACCCCCCGTTGTCTTTCCCCCACCCCCGCCTATATGTCCCACCGTTGGGATGTGGCAGATGCAAGACCATCCTGGAGCACCGGGCACCGCCCGGCAGGGTCCCACTCGCACCATCATGCTAGTCAACAGCGGTGGCAAAGCCACCCAGCCGAGGGCACCGGGTCATGAGCGACCCCTCGCCGCGCTGTCTGCGGCGAGGCATGGCCGACTGAGTGCCGACTCAGGGGCACCGGGTGCTGACGTACCCCTCGCCAGTACGGCGGGGGCGCCGGGTCAGCACTGTCTGAGTGCCGCTTTGCGCGCACCGGGTGCTGACGTACCCCTGGCCACCACGGCCGGGGCGCCGGGTCATCACCGTCTGCGTGCCGCGCCAATCGCCACCACGCCCGTGCCGGCCGGCATCAGCCGGCTGCGCCAGGCCACCTTGCCCCGCGTCCCTGCCACCCCCAACACCCTGACCTATCCGCACTCCGGCTCCCCCGCCTCGTCATTGCGGCGGAAGCCGCAATTCACAAACCGGCCCGTTGCCGGTCGCCGCGCGGACTCCCCTTCCCTGGCAGGGAAGGGGCCGGGTGACAGGTCAAAGCTGCACCACACCTGGCACTATCCGTGCGGCTTTGGCCTGTCAGGGGTTAGGTCCAACCCACTCCCTATCGAAAAACCTACCCTTATCAGCCGGCCCTCCCAAGCTCCCACCGACTCACAACGCGGCTCCACCACCCACCAAGTGCATCCTGCCATCCAAGTACCGCCCCGTCCACGGTCTTGCTCCACCGCGGGCACGGGCTTCCTCCTCCTCCACCCCTCCCGCGCCCCACCGCCTCGTCATTGCGGCGCAGGCCGCAATCCAGCGCCTGTCCCGTCATTCCCGCGCACGCGGGAATCACCCCCTCTCCCCGTGGGAGAGGGCCGGGGTGAGGGCCGCCCCGGCCCCCGGTCAGGGCGTGAGGCCCACGAGTCACTGCCCACTACCCACCAACCACCGGCGACTGGTCAGCAGGCGCCAGCACCGCCGCGTCCAGCCGCCGGTGCGCCAGGTCCAGCCACGTCGGCCGCGCGTTGTAGAGGTTCGTCAGCGTGCGCCGCTTCAGCTCCCGCGCCGACGCGCCCGCCGGATTCAGCCAGCGGTCCCGCAGCGCCACCAGCTCCCGCGCCGCCTCCGCAATGGCCCCGACCCGCGGATCGTCCGCCGGCTCCCGCCCCGGCGGCCACGGCAACGGGAACGTCTCGAATGTCGTCGTCAGCGTATAGCGAAACCCGCTCTCCGCCTCCCGCAGCTGCGTACCCGTCGCCCGCGCCCATAGCTCGTGGGCCGTGGAGTGCAGCACCCCGAAGAAGTAGTCGTCGTCCCGCGCAAAGACGACGAGTGCATCAGACGGGATTTCTTTGTCAGATAGCCAGCAAAATAGCCTATGCTTTCCGACTCGCACAGTAACGATGAAGCGCGCTAACCCTTGCAGGGCAAGTAGCATTGCTGGTCTGGGTTCTCCGTGAATCCACCACTTCTCCCGGTATGTTCTACGATGGTTCTGCTCCCTGACCGGCTTGACCACACGCCTGACAAACTCGAACGGGGCTTCATATTGTGCAGCCGTGCTCTCCGACATATTGGGAGGGAAAAACGCAACATGCCTCGTGACGGTACGCTTTGCAACAGACTCTGCATTCCTGATCTGTACCACCACGTCCGAGTTTGGTCGGCCGTTCACGTTTGCTGGCAGAGCAAGCATCCGCCGCGCTTCATCGTTCGGCAGATCAAAGGGGCCGTGCATTGACACACCGATGAAAGAGTAACCAAGGTTTACCTTGAGCCGGCGGGCCTGTGTCAGGTCTATACCGCTCGTCAGGTTGGCATTGATCGTCTTCACCGGCTCGCCGTCGAGCCTGTACGCTTCCTCGGCGCCGGCATCGAATCCGACCATCGAGACCTGCACCGCCGCCCCGTCCAGCACCCACTTCCGGTCGCTCCACGCCATGAAGATGTCGCCCGTCCCCTTGATCCCCTCCAGCACCCGCCGGTTGGCCCCGCCGCGGATCGCCTGCGTCGCCAGCAGCCCGGCCCGCCGCACCTGCCCGTCGGCGATCAGCGCCCGCGCCCGCTCGAACCAGTACGTCACCAGGTCCGCTTCACGCGGCACGCGCCCGTCATACAGCACGAACAGCCGGTCCACGTAGTCGTCGCCCAGCTCCGCGCGCAGGCGTTTGCCGCCCAGGAAGGGCGGATTGCCGATGATGATGTCCGCCGCCGGCCAGTCCGGTTCGACCGGCTGCCCCTCTCCATCGGCAGCGAGCACGGCGTCCGTGCGCCGGATGTTGTGCAACGGCTTGAGAATCGGCTTGTCGGGAATACCGAACCCGTTTTCGTGCAGCCACTGGATGTACCCGATCCAGACGACGACCGAGGCCAGCTCGTGGGCGTAGGTGTTGATCTCGATGCCGTAGAGCTGGCCGGGATGGACCTGGGGCAGCAGCCCGGACAGGCCATTCGTCGCCGCGAAGATGCTGACTTCCTTCTCCAGGTCGAGCAGCCGCTTCAGCGCCACGTAGAGGAAGTTGCCGCTGCCGCACGCCGGGTCGAGCACGCGGATGCTGGCGATCTCGCCGGCAAAGTCCCGCAGCAACCGCTCCAGCGCCCGCCGGTGGAGGGTGCGCGCGCCTCCGGTGGCCGCGTCGCGCCTGGCAATCAGCGCCTCGGCCTGCGCCCGCACCGCCGCCCAGCGTTGGCGCAGCGGCGCGATCAGCACCGGCTCGACGATCAGCAGGATGTCCTCGCGGCTGGTGTAGTGCGCCCCCAGCTGCGACCGCTTGTCCGGGTCCAGGCTGCGCTCGAAGAGTGTGCCGAAAATGGCCGGCTCGACACTGGCCCAATCGAGGCGGGCAGCCCGCTCCAATACGGCCAGATCGGCCGTCGTCAGGTCCAGCGCTTCATCGTCGGCAAACAGCCCGCCGTTGAAGTGGGCAATCTCATCGGCCCCAAAAAAGCCGCCGGCCGTCATCGTGGCGAACAGGCCCCGGAGCACCGTCTTGAAGGCGGCGGGCCGCCGCCGGGTCTGCTCCACGAGTCGCGTGAACAGGCGCGGCGGCAGCAGGTCAATGTCCTCCGCAAACAGGCAGAACAGCAGGCGCACGAGGAAGTGGGCGGCGCGCTCCGGGTCCACGCCGCGCTGCCGCAAGCTCTCGGCGAGCGTGGCGAACTCAGCCGCCGCTTGCTCGGTGACGTACTCGGCCGTCTGCTGGGGCCGCAACCGTCCCGGCTGGGTGAACACCGCCCGCAGCACGTCCAGGGGCGGCAAGGCACTCGTGCGAGTCGGTGTGGGCGCGTTCAGATCGGCCAAGTCGAAGGCATACACCTGCTTGGCCGTCCCCGTGAAGTTGGTATGCACCTCGAAGCGGTCGAGATCGCAGACGACGAGCAGCGGCGGGTTGTCGAGGTCCTCGCGGTACTGGAGCAGCTGTTGGTAGGCCGCCCGCAAATTGGCGTGCTTGCCCTTGTATTCCCAGGCAAAGCAGCCCCGCTTCCACACGTCGGCCCAGCCCTGACCGCCGGAGGTCTTGGTAGCCCCCTTCTCGAAGGCGTACCGCTCGCCGGTGGGGTCCGCCTCATTCGGCGTCGGATGCCCCACCAAGCGGCACAGGTCAATGAAGTGCTCCTGCGCCGCAGCACGCTCGGTCCGCGCCGACGCGGACCACTTGGCGACGAACGCCGGCAGAGTCACGTCAGCCATCGGTCTCTCCTTGGTCAGTGGCCCCCACCCTAACCCTCCCCCGTTGCGACATGGGGAGGGAACTATGGCCCCCCCGCCGCAGCGCCACCACCGCCACCGTCCCCCCGCCGCAGCGGGGGGACCATAGGGGGGCCGACTAGCTTACCCGCTACGCAAGCCGTTTGCCCTCAGCGGCCCACACCAGGCCGCGCGTCACCATCGTCAGCACGGGTGCCATGCGGACGGTCGCCGCCTGGTGGCCGAGCGAGCAGTAGAAGACCCGTCCCTTGCCGTACCGTTTTGTCCACGTCACCGGCATCACGGTGTCACCGAAGAGCGTCGTTGCCAGCACGGTATTCCCCGGATCAACGTGCATCAGGTACTGCTCGCTTGTGACCTCGAAATCGGTGAGGCCCGCGGTAATCGGGCTGGGGGTTGGGCCGATCTGCACCGTGTACGTCACACCCGCGCCGCCCGGATGCGCGACCCATTGCCCCCCGACCATGAACTGATACTCGGTCGCGGTGCGGAAGGCATCGCCCATCCCGCCATGCACACCACCGATACCGACCCCATCCTCCCGCACGGCCCACAGCAGCGGCTGGAGCTGGTGCTGCTCGATGGTGCCCATCGTCCAGACGGGGATGATGAGGTCCAAGCTGGCGAGGCGCTCCCCGTCGGCGAACGCCTCCAGCGTACTGGCGATGGTCACCTCAAACTGCTCGTCGCGGAGGGCGTCGGCCAGGATCATGGCTACTTGCGCCGGCTCATGGCCTTGCCAGCCGCCTTGTACGATCAGCGCTGATTTCATGGCTCTTCCTTTCTGAAACGCGGCGCCGGCCGGCTCGCCTGCCCCGGCCCGTCATTCCCGCGCACGCGAGAATCCATGTCTCCCCGTCGCAGCGGGGGGACCATTAGGGGGGCTGGCCCCCACCCTAACCCTCCCCCGTTGCGACGGAGGAGGGAGTACGCCGTTCCCCCAGCCGGCCTAGATTGCGGCTTTCGCCGCAATGACGGAAGAGGCGGGAATGACGGATAGGTGTTATTTTCATGGCAACGACAGAAAGATGCCAGCAGAGCCTAGGCACACCTCCTCAGGAGTGAGACATGGACACTTCTCAGGTCCTCGCCGACGCCGCGCGGCGGTATCTCGACGGAGATATCTCGTTGCACGAGCTGCTCCGCATCGAGGCGGCACAGGTCCACCGACTGCCTCAACTGCCGCGCGACTCGCTGGCCGTCCGCTTGATCGGCGCTCTTACCCAAGGAATGGCCTTCATCTATGACGGCGTTGGCACTGAAGAGGACTTGCGGCAGTCTCTCCAAGCGGAGCTACGCACACCGGACCTCTCCTCTAGTCCCGCGAGCAACGGTCGGCGTACCGTCGCCGTTTCTCCCTGACATCCGACTATCGGCAGTCCTTATCCACTCGCCGGTGAGCCGCCCAGTCCGGGCTTGGTCATCGCTGCCGGGTCCAGCGCGCGGTCTAGCTCGTCTTCGGACAGCTCCGTCTGCTCGCGGGCCACTTCGCGGATGGTCCGGCCGCTCGCGTAGGCCTCCTTTGCAATGGCCGCGGCCGCGTCGTAGCCGATGTAAGGCTGGAGGCCGGTGCAGATGGCCAGCCCTTGCTCGACGAGCGCCGGTCCGCGGTCGGTGGCGGTCAGGTCGCGGATGCACTGCCGGCTGAAGTTGGCGGTGGCGGCGGCCAGGAGGTCAATGGATTGCAGCAGATTGTGCGCGATCAGCGGCATCATCGTGTTCAGCTCGAAGAAGCCCCACTGCCCTCCGACGGTGACCGCTACGTGGTTGCCCATCACCTGCCCACAGACCTGGATGAGGGCTTCGGGAATGACGGGGTTGACCTTGCCTGGCATGATCGAGCTGCCCGGCTGGACCTCGGGCAGCAATAGCTCATAGAGGCCCGCGCGCGGCCCGGAGCCGAGCCAGCGAATATCGTTGGCGATCTTGAGCAGGCTCACCGCAATCGTATTCAGCACCCCGCTCGCCTCCACGGAAGCGTCCATGGTGCTCTGCGCTTGGAAGTGGTTGTCCGTTTCGTGGAGGGTGATGCCGGTCAGCGCGGCGATGCGGTCACAGACGCGCGACACAAACTCGGGGTGCATGCCGATCCCGGTGCCGACGGCCGTGCCGCCCAAGGCGACCTCGGCCAGCTCGGCTTGGGCGTGCTGCAAGCGCCGCTCGGCGCGCTCCACCTGTCCGGCGTATCCCAAGAACTCCTGACCGAGCCGGATGGGCGTGGCGTCTTGCAGATGTGTGCGGCCGGTCTTGATAATGCCCCAATACGCCTCCGACTTCTCCATCAGGGCGGCCCGTAGCTCGGCGAGGGCCGGCACCAGGCCCTCTTGGATACCGAGCAGCGCGGCGAGGTGGATGGCCGTGGGGATCACGTCGTTCGAGGACTGGCCCTTGTTGACGTGATCGTTGGGGTGTACCGTGCGCGAGCCAATCTCTCCACCCATCAGCTCGACCGCCCGGTTGGCGATCACCTCGTTCGCGTTCATGTTGGTCGAGGTGCCGGAACCGGTCTGGTAGATATCCACCACGAAATCGCGGTCGAACTTCCCGTCGGCCACCTCTTGCGCTGCCGCGGCGATAGCCGCGCTGAGGGTTTGGTCCAGCACGCCGAGATCGCAGTTGACCTCCGCAGCCACCCGTTTGATGAGGCCGATGGCGCGAATGAAGCGCCGTGGAAAGCGCAGGTCGCTGATCGGGAAGTTCAGGACGGCGCGCTGGGTCGAGGCGCCATAGTAGGCATCGGCCGGCACCTCCAACGGCCCCATCGTGTCGCGTTCGGTGCGGGTTGCTCCGGGAGAAGGCTGCGCTGTGCTCACTGGTGCTGCTCCTTGTTGTGCTTGTTGTCTGCTTGAGTCTACGGGATGACGCGCCAAGTCCCAACTGCCTCCCTAATAGGGACGGCCCCCCTATGGCCCCCCCCGCGGCGGCAGGGGGACGACGGTTCTGGCACCGCTGTGGCAGGGGAATGGTAGTGCCCTCCCCCGTTGCGACGGGGGAGGGCGAGGGTAGGGGCCACTGACCACGGACCACTCCCACGTCAGGGGTCCGCATCAATGGAGGGCAATTCTTCCAGCGAGCGCAGACCAAAGGTCTCGAGGAACTCCAGCGTCGTCGCATAGATGTACGGCCGGCCGGGTGTCTCCCGCCGCCCGGTAACCCCGATCAGGGACCGGGAAAGCAGCTGCGCCAAGGGCCGGTCGCAGCTCACGCCCCGGATCGCTTCCAGCTCGGCGCGGGTGACGGGCTGACGGTAGGCGATGACCGCCAGCGTTTCTAGCTCGGCCTTTGTCAACGGCGACCGCGCTTCCAGCCCCAAGAAGCGCTGGACCAGGCTGCTCGCTGCCGGATGCGTGACGAGCTGGACCCGATCACCGAAGCGCTGGACCATCAGGCCGTACCCATTGCCGCGCGCCGCCAGCTCCTCGATGGCGGCGCGGATCGCTGCGGCCGGTGTCGAAAGGGCGCGCCCCAGCTCGTTGACCGCCAGCGGGCGCCCGGCTACGAACAGCAGGCACTCGACCAGGGCGGACAAGCCGAGCGCCGGCGCTCGATCCTCGTCATGGTCTGTAGACACGTCTTTTCCAGCCATCTGTCGGGGTGCCGCTCCGGCGAACGGCGCGCTAACGCTGCGGCCGCGCTATCCAGATGTCGCCGAAGAGAGTCTCTTGCTGCACTGCTATCTCGCCAGTGTGCCAGAGGTTGAGCACGGCGAGGAAGGTCACGACCAGCTCTGCCGAGTCGGCGGATGGGGGGGTCAGATCGCCGAAGACCACGCGGTCGCTCGTGCGGAGCCGCTGGTAAATATCCTCGATGCGGCGGCGCAAGGAGGGGAGACGCGGCAGCTGGACTTCTGCTGTGGGGAGGCCGGGAGCGCGGGCCGCCAGCACCGCTTGCAAGGCTAGGGCGAGCTGCGCCGGTTTGGCCTGGGGTCGAGAAGGTGGGGGGGCAGCGGCAGCGCCGGTGGCGCGCTGCGCGAGAAGGCTTGCTTGTCGCTGTCCTGCCGAGCCGCCAGCACTCCGGCGGCCCGCTGGGCGGCGGCATAGAGGCGCAGCCGCGCGACAAGCTCGTCCTCCGATTCCGCCTCGTCCCCCTCGTTTTGAGCCGGCTGCTCGCGCGGCACAATCGCCCGTGACTTGAGGACGAGTAAGTGGGCGGTCACCGCGAGGAAGCCGGCGACGGCCTCCACGTCCAGCTCGCGCAGCGCCTGCACGTGCGCCAGATATTGATCGGTCACTTGGACGAGGGCCAGCTCCGTGATCGCGAGGTCCCCTTCGCGCAGCAACCCGAGCAGCAGCTCCAGCGGCCCGTCAAAGGTCGGGAGGTGGACATCGAACGGTGGCAAGCGCACGAACGGGAAGCCCGGCAGGAGCGACGCAGCGGTCGTGGGCGTCTTAGACACCGGCGCTTGGTTCCTGGGCGCTTCGGAAGCCATTGCCAATCGTGCCGTCCTCTGGTCCTACTCCTGCGCGTCGGCAGCTTGCAATGCCCGCACCAGGACATCCTCGCTGCGCTGCGCTGCTGCCGGACTGTGGTGCTGGGAGATTGCGGTCACCACCCGCTCATTGCACCCGGCGGCGCGGGCCAGTGCGGCCCCCAGCCGAGCGTGCTCGCGCAACGCATAGAAAGGGTAGCGGACATCGTGTGGACTCACCGGTGCGAGCCGGCGGAGCAGCCCCGGCGCGAAGTCTTGCAGGAGCACGTAGGCGACGCGATGCCAGAGCCGCGTGCCCGCCTTCCCGGCATCGTGCAGGAGCGCCGCGACCGCTACGTCGGGATCGTCTGCGGCGTCAGGATGGTCGCGTAGGATCGCTCGGTACACTGCGACGGCGTGGACTTGGTCTCGGGGCAGCAGCGCCGCGAAGAGGGTGCGCTGCGGCTGGCTCAAGTGCGCCTGGACAAAAGCGCGGTCGGCGGCGGGTAGCTCCGCGCCGAGACTGCGCCACCACTGACGACTACGATAGCAAAACTGCACGCAAACCCTGTTCCCACAACGCCAAGAGCCGCTGGATAACATCCACGAGCGGAGACATCACTGTCCAGAAGAGATTAATCGGCAGTAGCCAGTTCAACGCGAATATCGCCATGAGAATGCCCGGGCCATACTGCCGCAGCCGCTCGAGCTGCTCCGCAAATTCGCCGGGCAGCACGCCCAGCAACGCTCCGAAACCATCGAGCGGCGGGATAGGCAGGAAGTTGAAGGCCGTCAGAATGACGCTGATGAGGATGATTAGCCGCGCCGCGTCGAGCCAGGTGCCGCGAAGGTCTGCGCCACGCGATGCAGCGATCACCAGCACAGCCACGACGAGGAGCGCGGTCGCCAGATTGGCCAGCGGACCGGCCGCCGAAACCAGCGCTACCCCTTGCCGGCCGTGACGCAGGCGGCGCTCATCCACCGGGACCGGCTTCCCCCAGCCAAAGCCCACCACGACGAGGAAGATCGTGCCGAGCACATCGAGGTGCCGCAGCGGATTGAGCGTCATCCGTCCCATGAGGCGGGCGGTGGGGTCGCCGAGCCAGTTGGCAGTGGCGGCGTGGGACGCCTCGTGAACCGAGATGGCCACGACAAAGGCCACCACGATGATGAGCGTCTCGACCGGATCACGGAAGTTGAGCAGCACTAGGGGAATACTCGCTCACGTATACAGCGTCGTCTTGCACGGATGCCGGCGCAGCAGCGCGGAGCCGTAGCCCCAGCCTCCAGCGAAGACCGCTTCCTGCCAGTGTACCGTCTCGCCAGGGCCGGGCGCCATCGGATCGTCCGACCTCACCCCCGCCCGCCGCCGGCCCCCTTATCCCGCCCGCGCCGTCGAAGCGCGCTCGACCAGGATACCCGGCAGCAGATCGGTGAGGGGCGCTGGGGCCGTCCCATCTACGGCGGCCAAGAGGTACTCCACGCCGCGGCGGCCCATCTCTTCCTTGGCAAAGGTCACGGTGGTAATCGGCGGGTCCATGTAGGCGGCGGCCTCGGGCGCATTCAGCTGGACGAACGAGGTGCCTACCAGGGAAATGTCACCGGGAATCTGCACCCCGGCCGCCCGGAATACCGGCAGTACACCCATCAGCTGCGACAGGTTCTGAAGGTAGAGCGCCGGTACGAGGCGCTCTCGCTCTAGGAGCATCTGCGCGATGTCACGCCCCCCGGCGACGGACTTAGCTGCGAAGAGCATGTTGTCTCCGGCTACCTGCTGCCCGGCCGCCAAGACGGTCTCCAGGAAACCCCGTGCCCGGAACGCATGGTAGGCGCTGAGGGCACCCCGCGATCCCGGCAGCCCGACGGCTAGCTCGGTATGCCCCAGCGAGAGCAGGTGCTGGGCGGCGGTGCGTCCGATATCGTGGTTGTCGGGGGCAATGTAGCTGCAACCCTCGACGATCCGCTCGCACACGACCGAGGGACGTGCAGCGCCGCGCAAGTAGTCTTGGTCGGCGACCTCCGGGCCAAAGGTAAGCAGCGCGTCAACGTCCGCAGCCGCCTCGGCGACCGCCGCCAAGCCGCCGGCCGGAAAGGTGTGGAGCGAGAGCCGGTGTGGGGTACCCGCCAGTGCCGCTTGGGCATGGAAAAGTGCTACGACGTAGGCTCCAGGATCAAAGTCATCGCGGCGGAACACGCCAATGTGAGTCATCGGATCTGCTTGTCCTTCCTAGCTGGCTGCCGACCAGCGATACGAATAGAGGCTGGAGTTGCGGAGGTGGAACTGTAAGTGTACCTCGCCGCCGACCTGCGCCGGCACGACGTCTCCCCCCCGCCAGCTCACGGCCACGGTCACGCCGTCGTCCGCGGACAGCCGGCAATCCTCGGCGCCAAACCCCTCGATCACTCCGCCCCCCGGGGTGAGCACCGCTACCCGGGTGTCCCCGGTTTCGGCGTCCACATTGATCGTCAGCCGCCGCGGCACCGTCGCATCCAGCGCGGCGGTGAGCAGATAGCCGGGGTCCATGCGCCCTTCAATCGAGACAAACCCATCGCGGCGGATCGAGGCCACGCCCATCGCTCGCCGGTGCTTGCCTTTCGACCCATGGTGGGTGCCGGCGCCGCCGTACCAGAAGCGCAGCCGGTCGCCTACCGGCTCCGGGTCATTGTTGGTGACGTAGACCCAGTGGGAGTCCCAAGCGCCTTCCCCGCCGCGCGCCAGCACCGGATCGCGGTGTCCCACCCGCTGCCAATGCACGCCGTCCCGGCTCCAGCAGAGTTGCGTGTCCAGGCGCTCGACGGCCCGGTGGTAGACCTCGAGGAAGCCGATGAACCCCGCGCCGTAGCGGACGGGCAGCATGCCGTAGAACTCGGTGTTGGGGCGGTCGTGCTCGTCGGTCCGGAGGAGCCAGGCTTCCGCCGTCCAGGTGCGGAAGTCGGTGCTCGTCCAGAGCGCGAGGTCACGCTGGCGCATGACGCCCTGGGCGCTGGGACGGCGGGTAGTGAGCAGCCAACGCCGGTCAACCGGATCGTAGGCCGTGGCGTTACGGTCGCCAGCCCACACAACGGGCCGGTCGCTCACCGTCCAGTGGATACCGTCGGGCGAGATTGCGCGATGAATCCCGCTGGTCCGGCCGCGCTGCTCCAGCTCGGGCGGATCGTAGGTCTGGGCGGTGCGTCCGGTAGTCTGGTAGAGCGTGGCTACAAAGCGCTCCTCGGCGCCGGGGACATCGAGGTAGGGCATGAGCAGCCGCGCACCGGTCTCGTGCGGCACTTGGATGACGTTGGTCGGGGTGCCGTCGGGCAGGCGCACGAAGCCGTGGTCCGGCTTCTCCCACTCGACGCCATCGCGCGAGATCGCTAGGCAGTTGGCACGGCTCGCGGGCCACGGCCGGCCGTTGATCGCGGCCAGATACCAGCACTTGTAGCGGTCGTCCTCGGGATCGTGGAGCACCTTGCTGGCCTGGATGTGGTACCACTCCCAGGGCTGATCGGCTGGCAGGATCGGCTGCGGCGCGTCACGGCGCAGCTGGTTGATGAGGCGCGTGACGCCGACCAGCGAGTCGATCTCGTCATCGGCGAAAAACAGGTGCAGGTCGGGATCGGCCAGGCTCGTATCCGCAGACATACATACGCTCCTCGAGCGGCTCACTGCTTAATCCGGAAGGCAGGTTGGACCTAACCCCCGGCCCCTTCCCTTCAGGGAGGGGGTTGGGGGTAGGTAGCTCCCCCGCACTTACGGGAGATCGGCGGCAAAGTCTTGCCATAAGGCCTCCAGCAGATCGGGGTCAATCGAATCCGGCAGCTTTGCCAGGTGGTGCCGCACGTGTAGCGCAAACGTCTCGCCGGGTGCAAAGGCCCGTTTGCCCGGATAGCCGGTGTAGTCCATCGCGATACCGTCCCCGCCGGAGGCGAGCGCGGCCGTAGTTGCCGGCTCGGTGAATACGATGTGGCGCCACCCCTGCGCGGTGGGATGCCCGACGAGCGCCGGATGGTGCCAGGTATCGGCCACCCGGCCGCGACCGCGTGGCGCATGGGGAATAACGCCGGACTGCTCGAACGCCGACCCCGGCGCGACGATGTACGCATCCACATGACGGCCGCCAAGGCTCCGAAACGTCTTGAGCTGCCCGTCCCGTGCCCAATAGAACTGACTCTTGCCTCTATTCGGCTCTGTGTAGCAGGCGAAAAACTGGCCATAGTCGGTCAGCACGGTAGGCAAGCGGTTGGTAACTGTCTGGCGGCAATCATAGGTGAGCACGTCGTCGCGCTCTTGCGTGCGAAACCACCACTCCTGGATCGTCTCGATCCCGTCGCACGTATAGGCGCTGCTGATATGCACGCCATCCGGTAGCTCTTCAGAGCCAGACGTTGCCGGTACAAACCGCGGACGCTTCTCGTCCCCATAGCCGTGATCCTGCCACCATTGCCACTCGCGGCAGTCCCATGAGGCGTCCTCAAGCACGAATTCGGTCTCATCGCCAGCAATTACACAGCTGGCGATGCCGGTGTGGGTATGGCCGGCGGTACGCACCTTGATGACGGCCAAGAGCCGCCCGTCTCGATGCCGCAAGCCAACGTCGCAGAACGACTGTCCCTGTGCATCACGGTAGATGCCACCACTCTCCACACCCATCACCCAATACCCTGCCTCTACCGACAACCGTTTCGCACCGCTGGCCGCAACTCTCTACACCGTCTGATGCTAACAGGTGGTGGCCGGCTCGGCGGCCCCGACCGTGACTGCCCGGCAGTGTCCTAGCCGGCCTCTGGTCTCGCGTCAGCGACCACGGTGCCGGTTCCGACTTCCTGCACCAGCAGCATGTGGTCGAGCATGATGTGCCCCGCGGGATCATTGTCGTAGAGCTCCAACTGCAACGGCTGGCCAGCGACCGCAGCCAGCGGGTGGACGACCAGGGTGAAGTGCTCGAAATGAGGGGAGGAGAAATCGAAGAGCCGCTTACCTGGCCCATGCCAGACCACGATTTCCTTGCCGTCGGCCAGTAGACGGACCCCGACATTGTGCTCCCCCGATCCACCGCCAATCAGCAAGGCAAGATAGTGGCCATCCGAGGCCGTGAACGTCGGTGAAAGCGCCTTGCCGGTTGGCTCGGCTCCCTCCTCAGGGTGATAGCTGGTCAGAAAGCCAGGACCAACGTGCCCGAAAATCGGTAGCTGATCCTGGTAGAACTGGTGAGACCCATGGTTGGTGATGGCCTCTCCAACGACCTGCCAGCTATCCAGGCCGCCCTCGAAGCGCCCGAGGAATTGCTCCCCGACATAGTGGCGGCTCCCGACGCGCAAGCGATTGCCCACTTCGTCGGTCAGCGAGAAGCGGTTTCTGGCCCGCAGGTCGCGGCCGGCAAAGCGCGCGTTGGCCCACTGATGATCGCCGACGTTGAAAGGCATCCACAGCTCCGGGCCGACTTGTAGCGCGTAGTCCGCGGGGACGTGTGCCGGAAGCTCACTCCTAGCATTGCTCGGTAGGGCGAGTGCTTGAGCTTCACTGGATGCTGCCGGCTGAAGATGAAAGTTGACGCCGCGCTGCTGGAGGTAGCCGGGTGGTGGATGCCGGTCGTGCGCTATTCGGCGCACGTGGTTGAGATGCGTGACCGGGTTGCGCGCCACGGTTGCATCGGTCAACCCAAAGAAGTCGATGATTGTCAGGTCCGGAACGTAATAGGACATGATGCCAATGGCGTAGAGGGTCATCACGGCGTCTCCTGGGATGACCCCATGCTCCATCTTCTCGTAGGGCATCCACATCTGTCTATTAACAATGGCTACATCGCTGTGTAGCGCGGCTGGTAAACGGACAAGCTGCTGGGCAGACTGCCGGCGCAGGTCGTTGGAGATGGCCATGAGCGCCGGCATCCCCGGCGCCGCCAACAGCCACCCAGCGTTCTCCTCGTTGAGTTCGATGTGCCTGTGCCAACCTGCGGGTCCGAACATGAACAGTAGGACGCCCTGAAGCCCACTGGCATAAAACAGCACCGGCACGAACAGCGCCACCGCCCAGGCCCGCGGTCCCACCCGCCAGGGCAGCCAGCGCACCCGCCGGAGGCTGGCCGCAATCCTGGTCCCCAGGTGCGCGATCCCCTCGGCGGCCGGCAGCGCCAGCAACGGCCAGTAGAAGTCCAGCGGCCGATATTCGAAGTGGTCGCCTCCAATCCGCAGCAGGTAGTACAAATGGGCGCCGATACAGAGCAGCACCAGCGCATACGTCCCATCGCGGTCCCGGCGCCAGCGCTCCCGCAGCGCCACCCACGTCAGCGGTAGCAGCAGATACAGCCCGGTCTCCAGCGCCGCGGCCCACAGATAGCGAAAGCCGGACTCGTACCACGGCCGCACGTG
This sequence comes from Chloroflexota bacterium, assembly GCA_965238265.1. Taxonomy (GTDB): domain Bacteria; phylum Chloroflexota; class UBA11872; order UBA12225; family JAJDUF01; genus JAJDUF01. The sequence goes on from OZ250185.1 coordinate 2,869,621, forward strand.
CTTGGCGTAGTAGGTGTTGGGCAGCCACTCGCCATAGTAGCCGTAGCGAAACAGGAAGTGCGCCGTGACCAGGATGGCAAAGGGCGCGACTAAGTACGTCAGCTCACGCCAGTCTAGCCGCCTGACTACCGCCGCCAGCACGCGAGCTATGCTGCCGTCCATCCCTGGAGCCGCCAACTCCGCTGTCCGTGGCGCGCTAGCGATGCGTTGGGCGGCGAACCAGCCAAAGCAGCAGGCGGCCAGTAGCAGGCCCTCGGGCCGCGTCAAGGCGGCCGCCGCCAGGCTCAACGACGCTGCCAGCAGCCCCCAACGATTGCTGCCATGTACCGCTAGGCAGACGACGGCTACGACGATAAAGCAGGTGAACTGCCGCGTCTCCAGCCCGCCGCCCGCGGCCCACACCGCAAAGGTGGCACTGCTGCCCAGCAGTCCGAGGGCCAGCCAGGCGAGGAGGCCGCGGTCATGGCGTGAGGGGGAACGAGCAAGCCACCACCACAGCGCGGCCAGGGTGCCGCCGGTGTAGGCCACCGAGAGCCACGGGGCCGCCTGCTCCGGGCGCAGGCCCCAGAGGCCCCAGAGGGCGGCTAGTTCGAGGATCCAGAGGAAGTTGGTGTAGCCCTCGACGTACTCGCCGGGGTTGAAGACCAGGCCATGGCCTTCGAGCAGATTGCGGACGTAGCGAAAGCTGATGAAGGCGTCGTCGGTCAAGAACCAGGCGACGCTGGTGAGCCAGGCCAGCAGCGCCAGCCAGAGGAGGGAGAGCAGATGGATCACGCGTCCCCGGCGCGTGGCCACACACAGGGACAGGAGTTGGATCAGGCCCCGGCGCAGTGTGGCGAGCAAGCTACTCATGAAATACGCTTCCCGCTTCATGTAGACGAGCCACCATTGCATACAACAGAAGTTCGGATTCCGTGTACAGAAAGTTGTCGAATTCCACGAGCGAGTCACTAACGGCGTTAACGCGAATCTCACTGATGTGGAAACTCTCCCGTTTGTAGACACCTCGGCGGCTTAATTCGGCAAACAGGTCTTCTAACGACAGCGCAGGTAGCGCCCTGGCAAAATCTTGATGGTATAGGGCTTTGATATTTTCCGGCAGTTCCGAATAGGATATGCCTTTTAGTTTCTGAAGTACAGTAAACCACGCGCTACCGGTAATAAGCGCTGCACAGATGCCACTGCACACCTTCAGAAAGAGACGCTGGTTCATTTACTTACTACCCGCCAGGTGGTTGGCTAGTCGGAGTGAGAGGGCTACAATCGTGAGTGTCGGGTTGGCCGCTCCCACGGCTGGGAACAGCGAAGACCCCGCAACATACAGATTTTCCACTCCATGGACCCGGCCCTGTGCATCGGTAACGGAGGTATCCGGATTGTACCCCATTCGCGTCGTGCCCATCATATGACCACCACCAGTAATATGAAGTTCCTTTGGCAGGATGCTCATGCGACCAAGTCCGGAACGCACTAGCTCGGCGTTTAGAAGTTCTCCGGCAGCATGTATCTCCTGGGGGTTGAACTTCAAGTTGACTTGGGCAATCGGTTGGCCGAGAAAATCCTTGCGAGCATTGGAAAGAGTAACTCTATTACTCTCAAGTGAAGACATTTCTGCACGAATATCTGTCTTCCCAGTAATAACCATTCTACTCCTTCCCAGCAGATTTTTTTACGGGTGGATATTCTCTATTCTCGCCTACATTATCATCTTTTACATCGAAAGACACTGATTTTAGGGAGTGTTTCCTGGAGAATTAAACTATCTGCTCAGAAGATAATGCAATGGTGTGAGCAATCCTCGATGTCTCCTTATCCATCACTTTTTCAAAAATCTCCCTGTCCAGGATAATTGATGCAGAACCGTACACATGTGGATGCTCACAAAAATATGAACCGACATATTTACTTTCCCCAGGAAGAGATAGTTTCAGCAAGCGAGCATTCTGAATGCCGCCGGCAGCGAGTGCGATTCTATTTCCAAATACCTCGATGGGAGTGGTGTGGCTTTCGGAAGACTCCCGCACAAAAACGCTTGCATCAGCACCTTTTATATTTATTTTTGTCACTGAATGATTGAACAACACATCAACGTTAGTGTTACTGTCTACCCAACCCTCAAACGATTCGTTGAAGCGTACCGGTGGACTGAAGTAATAGGGTTTATAGATGATATTAGCATTGTCGGGAAAAGATATTTCCGGGCGTGTGTGGACCATCTCCGGAACGTTCAGGACGTCAGCCGCCTCCGGGTAATATGCATAAAGATCATCATAGGAGAATGGCCATTCGTTGTTCAAAAACGAGCGTTTTTCCAATACGGCGCACCACCCATTCCAAACGGTAGATGTGCCACCAAAAATCCTCTGATTGTGGAGAGGGTAGTAGGCTGAAGGAAAATCACCAGTGGCGACTACCGTGGAAAGTGCTTGTGCATGACTGTTGTCCCTTGAACGGCGTCCACTTTCTATCATCAACATTTTGTTGCCTGTAATCTGTTCGTATTTGTGTGCCAGCGTTAATCCGGCCGGCCCGGTGCCTATGACGATCAGGTCGTAGAGTGCTCTTAGGCCATCCGCTCCAACTTCCACACTACAATTCTCCGGAAAACTATTCGCACGAACGGGATGGGGGTACTGGCTACCGCCTCCGGCCGCGACGTTCGGTGCCGCCTGATGGTAGCAGGTAGCGACCGGCCTACCGCCGCACAGCAGCGGTGCTGAGGGCTAACCGGCTTGCCCCGGCATTGCTTTCGACGCCACAATACACAATAACGGGCCGTCCGGTGGCAAACGGCGAGGTGGCACGACGCCTGCCGCCCGTGAATTTGACGAGGAGTGTATACGACTAATGATCTCTGTACCGCCGACGCTGGCGCCATTCGAGTGCGATTTCCCGGTCCGGGCCGCGACGCGCGGCCCCAAGCACCATTTCTTTGGGTACTACGACAAGACCTGCTGGGATGGCAGCGGCCGCTCCATGCTCTGCTTGGAAGTGGACTTCATTGACCGGCCACCGACCGCGGCCGACAGCGCCACCGTGGGCGTCGTTGATCTCGCTGGAGACGGCCGGTTCCGGCCCCTCGGCCGGACGCGCGCTTGGTGCTGGCAGCAGAGTACAATGCTCCATTGGCTCCCCGTGCCGCACGCCACCGGGCACGTCGCCGCCCGGCACCCGCAGCCGGAGACTCCTTACGTCATCCACAATGATCGCCTGGCGCCTGGTGAGGAGCCGGAGCGACCGAGTGCGCACGGCTGGGAGGATCCGCCAGGCGGCGATGCTCGTTTTGTCGCCGTTGTGCGGGACGCGCTGACCGGGGCGGTCGTGCGCACGCTACCGCGCCCGATCTACGCCCTCAGCCGTGATGGCCGGCAGGCGGTGACGCTGAACTTCGCTCGCTTGCAGCATCAGCGACCCGGCTACGGCTACCCTGGCGTCCCCGATCCCTGGCGTGATGTGCCGGAGCCGGAGGACGACGGCATCTATTGGCTCGATGTCGAAACGGGCGAGCATCGCCTGGTGCTCTCGCTCGCGCAGGTGGCCGGCCTGGAGCGCGGCGCGAACTTCGATGGCGCCGTCCACCGCTTTAACCACCTCCAGTTCGCGCCCGATGACCAGCGGTTCGTGTTCCTGCACCGTTGGCAGACCAGCCCTGATGCTCCCCGGCAGCACCGCATGATGACGGCCCGGCCCGATGGCAGTGAGGTGGCGATTGTTGCCTGGCACGGCGCGGTATCGCACTTCGATTGGCGCGACCCGGATCACATCCTGGCGTGGGGGTCCCACCGGGGCATTGGTGACCGCTATTTCGTGTTTCGGGACCGCGTCGCCCACCAAGTCACGGTGCTGGGCGAGGGTATCCTGACCGAGGATGGCCACTGTAGCTACTCGCCCGACGGCCGCTGGCTGCTCACCGACACCTATCCGGTAGCCGAGCCGTACCGCACCCTGATCCTGTACGACCTGCTGGAGGACCGGCGGGTGGATATTGGGCGGTTCTATTCGCCGCCGGAGATTACCGGCGAATTCCGTTGTGACCTCCACCCGCGCTGGAACCGTGACGGTACGCAGATCTGCTTCGACTCGGTCCACGAAGGCCACCGCCAGCTCTATATCGTGGACGTTGGGCAACTCGTAGGGTGTAGCTAGTGGCCATGTGGAGGGAGGCCGCCGGCCGTGGTCAGGGCGCCTACAAGGGACGCACCTACGGCGCTGGATTCCCGCTTTCGCGGGAATGACAGGATCGGGTGGGGCCGGCCCTGCCCGTGTGCGCTCGCGCTTGTGCAATGCGGCCCGGCGCAGTATGCTGGACCGGTGCCTCCTGGCGAGGGACGGCCACGAAAGGACGAACGGAGAGCCATGAACGCAACCAGCGCCCCCGCTGCCGCCGGACACAGTATTGCGCTGTTCGCGGCGCTCGATACCAAGGCAGACGAGGCCCGGCTCGTGCGCGACATCATCGTCGCGCGTGGCCACCGGGCGGTCGTCGTCAATACCGGTGTTGTTGGCGAGCCGGGGTTTGCGCCCGACGTCGGCGCGGCCGCCGTCGCGGAGGCGGGTGGTACCTCCCTGGCGGCCTTGCGCGAGCGGGCTGATCGTGGGGAGGCGATTGCCGCGATGGCGCGCGGCGCCGCCGTCATCGCCGCCCAGCTCCGGGCGGAGGGCCGGCTCGATGGCGTCGTCGGGCTGGGCGGCTCGGCGGGCACCGCCGTCGGGTCGGCAGCGATGCGCGCGCTGCCGGTAGGGGTACCGAAGGTGTTGGCCTCGACCGTGGCCTCGGGCAACGTGGCGCCCTATGTGGGCACCAAAGACGTGGCTATGCTGTATTCGGTGGTGGACATCGCCGGCCTCAACCGCCTCTCGCGCGCCGTATTGACCAACGCCGCCGGCGCCGTCTGTGGCGCCGTCGAAGCGGCCGCGCAGCACGCGCACCGGGCGGCCGGCGACGAGAAGCCGCTGCTGGCGGCGAGCATGTTCGGCAACACCACCGAGCTAGTGGACGCCGCGCGCGCCGTCTTCGAGCAGCAGGGCTACGAGGTCTTGGTGTTCCACGCTACGGGCAGCGGCGGTCAGACGATGGAAGGACTCATCCGCGACGGCTTTATTGCGGGTGTCTACGATGTGACGACGACCGAGTGGGCAGATCAATTGTGTGGTGGGGTGTTCGCCGCCGGCCCGACGCGCCTGGATGCCGCCGGCGAACGGGGCATTCCCCAGGTGATTGCGCCGGGCTGCCTGGACATGGTCAACTTCGGTAATGAAGCTACCGTCTCAGCCCAGTACAAAGATGATCCGGCGCGCAAGTTCTACGTGTGGAACCCGGAAGTGACGCTGATGCGGACGACCATCGAGGAGAACGCCGAGCTTGGCCAGATCGTGGCCGAGAAGGCCAACGCCGCCCAAGGGCCGGTGGAGGTCTTCCTGCCCCTGCAAGGTATCTCTATCGTGGATAGCGTGACGGACGAGGGGCCGCAGCCTTTCTGGTGGCCGGAAGCGGATCGGGCACTGTTCGACGCCATCAAACGGCACATTCGCCACGACATCTCCGTCCACGAGCTAGATGTCAATATCAATGACCCGGCCTTCGCCCAAGCGACGACGGATGCGCTGCTGGCGATGCTTGGCCGGGGGTAGGTATGCGTAGGGCAAGCCGCAACATGTTGCGCCCACACGACGCTGCACCGAGGGGGACAAGGGGGACACGATGCGTTACACGCGCGAGCAAGTGCTCGAACGGCTCCGCGCCCAGACGGCGCAGGGCAAGCCTATCGTGGGGGCCGGCGCGGGGACCGGCATTTCGGCCAAGTTTGCCGAGGCCGGCGGCGCCGACCTCATCATCATCTACAACTCAGGGCGCTACCGCATGGCCGGTCACGGCTCCCTCTCCGGGCTGCTGTCCTTTGGGGATGCCAACCAGATCGTCTATGAGATGGGCGAGCGGGAAGTCTTGCCCGTCGTCAAGGAGGTCCCGGTCATCGCCGGCGTCAACGGCACCGATCCGCTGCGGCAAATGCCGCACTTCCTCCGGCAGCTCGACGCTTTGGGCTTCTCCGGCATCAACAACTTCCCGACGGTCGGCCTGATTGACGGGCGCTTCCGCGCCGAGCTGGAGGCGACCAATCTCGGCTTTTATCGGGAAGTGGAGATGATCCGCACCGCCCACGACATCGGCTTCTTCACCATCGTCTACGTGTTCACCCCGGAGGAGAGCGCGCAGATGGCGCGCGCCGGCGCCGACTGCATCATCGCGCACATGGGCCTGACGGTGGGCGGCACCATCGGCTTGGCGCGCGAGGGCGGTGTGGCGATGAAGCTGGAGGACGCCCCGGCCAGAGTGCAGGCGATAGGCGAGGCCGCCTGGGCCGTCAACAAAGAGGTGATCTTGGTCTCGCACGGCGGCCCGATTGCCACCCCCGACGATGCCCGCTACGTGCAGGAGCGCTCGGACGCCGTCGGCTTCATCGGCGCCAGCTCGATGGAGCGCCTGCCGGTCGAGGTGGCGATTACCGAGACCGTGCGCCAATTCAAGGACACCCCCCTGCGACAACGGTAGCCGGGCCTCCCCCCGTCATTGCGGCGGAAGCCGCAATCCAGTCCCTCTCCCCATTGGGAGCAGCTAGACCGCTAGGTCGTCTATGGCCGGCTTCAGGTAATCTAGGGCGTCACGCGCTTCCGGAATCTCCAACTGGTGTCGACGGTGCAGGACGTCGTTCCTCCGCTGGCGCATTGTGTTCAGTCGCCCCCACTCTTCTCGGCTTATCAATTTCCTATCATTTGCACTCATCAGCATATATCGAAGACCATCATCATCTAACATCATTTCTTTTTCTAGGTTAAAGCGCAGGTTAAACTCCAAGACACTCATTGCATCTATGAAGGCATAAGTAGGCTCCTTCTTGGAGAACAAGCGCCAGGCGTTGGACAGTGGGCCATTCATCTGCAGCGTGTTCGGTTCCCGAACGCCTTGTCTTACGTTGGACGCGGCAGCCAGTTGTTTCTCCACATCAGCGCGCTTCTGCGCTTCTAATCTTGCCTGGCCCTCGGCGGCAATCAGACGCTGCTCTGGGCTTGAGTTTGCTGCCTTATAGAACAAGCGCCGGCCGCGGTCCAGCGGGGCACCTCCGCTCTGCGGCGTGTTTGGCGCAAGACCGACTCGCTCCCGATTATTTTTCGCAGTTTCTTGGAACCGCTTCTCCAAAGCAGCGTACTTCTGCGCCTCTTGTCTTGCTTGGTCCTCGGCAGCAGCCAGCTGTTTCTCCAAATTAGCGCGAGCAGTGTGTTCCCGCTCCCGTTCTTCTTCGGCGGCAGACAGACGGTCCTCAGCAGCAATGCGATCAGTACGTTCTCGCTCAAGTTCTTCTTCGACGGTAGACAGACGATTCTCCAGTTCGGCTTTTGGGGCCTCGGCATCAGCTAGATCACTTTCTGCCCTAGTTTTCTCAGCCTGGATTCTCCGAACCTCATTCTGAGCAGCAATGCGAGCCGCGCTTTCTCGCTTACGTTCTTCCTCGGTGGAAGTCAGGGTTTTCTCTAGATATGACTTCTCTCTTTCGAGTTCCCGAACACGGGTCTCAGAGGCAATGCGCTTCTGATTCTCGTGTTCTGCTCCTTCCTCGGTGGCAGCTAGCTGATCCGCCAAATCGGACTTCTCTGCCTGGAGGGTCCGAACACGGGTCTCAGCAATAGCTAACGCTTCCTCAAGTTCCTTACTCCGAGCTTTGGCGGTGGCCTGCGGTTCGGTGACAGGCGGGACGCTGGTCTTGATGACGTTGGCGAGAGCCTTGTTGATGTCGCTGTACGTGCAGTTCCCCCAGCACTTCAGGCCAAGACCTCCGTCCTTTCCCGCCCAGACACTGATGAGGTCGTCTGTCTTATGCGTGGGCACAGGGCAGGCGGTGTAATAGCCGCCAACTGCCCAGTTCTCGGATGTTTGCGGCTGGCGCTGCACCCAGGCCTCCACGGCAGCCTAGTCCAGGGTACTGCGCTGCCGGCTCGTGCGCTGCCGGACGGCGGTCGGCTGCCTCTGCTGGCGCTGCCGGTAGGTCTTCAACCACTCCGGCCCGAACCGTTCCACTGCCCGCACCAGCGCTTGTACTTTGCGCGGACTGGCATCCCTCCCGACAATCTCACGCACGGCCTGTTCGATCTGCTCGTTCGTCATCTCGTTCTCCGCGTTGTTCCCGGTGGTGCGAACAGTGCTGGCGCGGCAGCGGCGTCCCGTGACAAGTGGTACAAGTCTATGTATCTACATCCCTGCCGGCCAATTTTGTAGGGTATTCCTGAGGGGCGCGCTGGATTGCGGCGCAAGCCGCAATGACTGAGGGCGTTGTAGGCGCGGCCGGCGCCCCGGTTGCCGATTGCGCCAAACGCGGTTTCGCTGGTACAACTTTGCCTGAAGCCCTCCCCTGTGCCTCACCCCCGGCCCCCGCTCCACAAGTGAATAGGGGTATGGCGGAAGGCCGCCGGAGGCGGCGCCATGACGACGACCGAACAACTGCTGGCTGAGATGGTGACGCGCATCCGGACGGTTGCCCGGCCGGAGCAGATCATCCTGTTTGGCAGTCGAGCACGGGGCATGGCGCGCCCTGAAAGTGACTACGATCTACTGGTCATCCTCCCCTCGCGCCAGCCGCGCTATCGGCGCGCGTCCCGCTTCTACACGGCACTGGCCGATCTGCCGGTGGAGGTGGAGGTGCTGGTCTACACTCCGGCAGAGGTACAGGAATGGAGCGTGGTTCCCGAAGCCTTCGTGACCACCGCGGTGCGAGAAGGACGGGTGCTCTATGAAAGAGCGGGCTGACCTGGTGCGCGGCTGGCTGCGAAAGGCAGAGAGCGATGAGAAGGCGACGGAGGCATCGTTCCAAACCGGAGCCCTGGATGCGGCCTGCTTCCACGCCCAGCAAGCCGCAGAGAAGTACCTCAAGGCTTCCTGACCCACGCTACCGTGACATTCCCCTACACCCACAACCTAACGAAACTGATAGACCTATGCTCAGGCCAAGACCCATCGGCCCGTTCACTCCTTCCCTGTGCCGAGCTACTGACACCTTAGAAGCGCGCTCCTGCTCACGTACCGTCAGAGAGTTCGTAGTACGCCGATTGCCACGTGAGGTCACATGTCAGCCCCATCCCAGGTGATGAGTGCGGAGCGGTCCGCAGGGCGCCGCGGCGGTGCGGTGCTCGCTGCGGACCGGCAGTCGGAGCCGGTGTACCAGGACGACTCGGCGCGCCGGCTGCGCTTGACCCTGGTTGAGGGCGAGCTTGAGGGCGCCGAGCTACGGATTCTGGCCCGTGCCGAGCGGCGTTTTGGCGCGCATATCCGGGTCGCCGCAGCGATTATCGGCAGCAGTCATGTCATCCGTTACGCCGTGGGCGCGTGCGTGTGGCACGAGGTCTTCGCCTGCGTGCCGCTCGATGCCGGGCCGCGGCGGCTGTATACTGCCCCAGTGGCCACGCTCACCAAGCCGGTCGAGCTAACACCGGATGCTCAGACGCGCTATACCTTCTCGGCCACCCTCACCGACTGGTCGGCCGGTGTAGCCGCGCTCCGCCGGCTGGAACGGCAGGTCAAGGCCGGGGACGGGCTGGGGCTGGTCTATCAGTTTCCGACAGTGCCGCACCTGGACCCACCGCAGACAATCGTCTCGGCGCGTCTCGCTGCCCCGCAATCAGTGGTTATAGTAGAAACGGCGCACTCGTATCCGAACGAGGGAGCAATCGTGCTGACCCGCGCCGACACCTACCGCGCAGCAGTCGGAGAGAGCCTATGAGATCAGTAGACCAGGACTACGGCGGCTCCGCCCCCCAATCGTACAGCTCATGGTCAAGATCAGCAGACCAGGACTCCGGCGGCTCCGGTGGCTACGGTGACTATGACGACGGGCAGAGCCGGTCCACCGGCCTCTTGGGACTGCCCTGGGGAGTCTGGATGGTCGTCGGCGGTGTGCTCGTGCTGCTCGTGCTGCTGTTCGGCTGCCGAGATACGGCTAATCCCACCGGCGACATCGATGGTCAGGTGCTGGGGATGCCCAGCGTGGGCCAACAGCCGGTTGCGTTGGCAGGCGCGGCGGTGCTCATCGCCGGCAATCGCATTGAGTGCGGCACCCGCCCGGACAACTGCGTGGCCGAGACCGACGCTGCGGGGGCCTACCGCTTTGCCGACGTGCCCACCGGCAGCTATGGCCTGCTGTTTGTCTATGAAGATCCGACGTTCGCAGCGGGCAAGCCGCTCGATAACCAGGGGCGCGAGGTCAGTGTCTCCAAGAATGAGATCGAGACGGTCAGTGTAGTGCTGCTGCCGGAAGGAGTGACGCCGCCGCCAATACCGGCCGGGGTTTCCAGAGACACCGTGCCGCCCGGTGGGTATCGTGGCGGCGGTGGCGGCATCACGGACAACCCCTTCTTCTGGCTCTGGCTCATGGATCGGCCCTACGCCTTTGGCTACTCCCGGCCGCCGGTACTTAACGCGCCCCGCGGCGGCGGCCCGGTGACCTCAGGAGCGGACCTCCCGTCATCGTCGAGCACCGGGCGTCAGTACACACGCTACGGGCCATCCGGCGCTTCCGGCACAAAGTCAACGCCGAAAGCCATCTCCGCGAAAGGCGTCACGCGACCGGGCGCGGCGGCGGTCAGTACCGGCAGCCGGACCAGTACCGCGCGCGGCGTGACCCGCCCCGGCGGCGCCGCCATCAATAGCAGCACCCGTTCCGCCTGGAGCAATCAGGTTTCGCAGACGGTCCGCCCACCGGCGCGGGTCAGCAACTTTTCGGTCCGCAGCGCCGGATCGTCCTCGCGTGGTGGTGGGGTGCGCGGTGGCGGGAAGTAACCGCGCTATCCCGCCACGGCCAAGCGCCGGGAACGGGACACGAGCCGGACGGACGAGTGGGAGCGACAGGGAGGAGAGCCATGACCGTAGATGAGCTGATCGAGAGCATCGCCCCTTTGTGGCAGAGCGTGGTCTTCGTGATCGTGGCGCTGGTCTTTATGTACCTGCTCAAGCTCTGGCGCGACTGGCGCACGCCCTTTGACGACGACCATGAGCTTGCGGACCAGCGCAACCTGGCCGTGGGGCTACGCCGGGCCGGGCTGTACGTGGCGGTCGCTATTGGGATGAGCGGGGCGCTCACCGGCCCATCCCTGGGGTTCGTCAACGACTTGATCGAGTTTGCCATTGATGGGGTGCTGGTCGTAGTGCTCCTCAATCTCGCCCGGTTCATCAGTGACGTGCTGATGGTGCGAAAGGTGGGCCATGACGCCGCGGTGGCGCAAGGCAACGTCGCCGTGGGCCTCGTCGAGGCGGGGGCCTATCTCGCCACCGGCCTGATCCTCTACGGCTCCTTCACCGGCGAGGGCGGAGACCTCTTGAATCCCATCGTCTTCTTCGTCCTGGGGCAAGCCGTGCTGCTGATCCTCTATGAGCTGTATCAGTGGATCACGCCGTTCCACGTCACCGAGGAGATAGAGAAAGGCAACGCGGCTGCCGGTCTGGCCGTGGGGGGGATTCTGACGGCGCAGGGGGTGATCCTCAGCGCCAGCATTGCCGGCCCCTTTGTGAGCTGGACGGCCGATCTCGTCTCGTTCGCCATCAGCGCGCTCACCGGCATCATTCTGCTGTTGGCGAGCCGCAAGGTGATTGACTGGCTGTTCCTGCCCCGCACAACGCTCCAAATCGAGATCGAGCGCGACCGGAACGTCGCCGCGCTGGCCCTCACCGAAGGGATGATCATTGCCGTTGCCATCATCATCAGCACGGTGATCTAGGTTCCGTTGACACTTCTCCATCATTCCCTGATACTTGCCCGTCATTCCCGCGAAAGCGGGAATCCACCCCTGCCGCCGGAATGACGAAAGGGGGTGGACGACGCATCGGTCGGCAGTGAGGCAATCGCAGGCATGGCACAGGCCCCGGAGCAGGACACGCGCGGGACCGCTCCGGCAGCGCTGAACCGTGGCTGGGCGGCCCACCTCCCGACCATCCTACTCGCCTCCTGCATGTTCTTCACCGGCGCCGCCGGTCTCGTCAGCGAGTACGTCCTCAGCACGGTCAGCACCTACATTCTCGGCAACTCCATCGAACAGTTCAGCGTGATTATCGCGCTGATGCTCTTGATGATGGGGTTGGCCGGCTATCTCCAGCGCTACCTGAGCGACCGTCAGCTGCTCGACAAGTTCATCCTCGTGGAGAGCGGCCTGGCGCTGCTCGCCGGGTTCGCCCCGCTCGCCATCTATGCGTCGTTCGGGTATCTGCCCTCCCATTTCCGTTTGATCCAATACTTCTTCGTCATCGCGATTGGCTTGCTGATCGGGTTTGAGATTCCGCTGGTGCTGCGGATCAATCAGCAGTACGTCAAGAGCCTCGGCGCCAACCTGGCCACGACCTACGCCTTCGACTACGTGGGCAGTTTTGTCGGCGCGTTGATCTGGACCTATGTGCTGCTCCGCACCTTTCCGATCACCGAGATCAGCTTCCTCGTCGCCGGCGTGAACTTCGCCATCGCCGCCGTGACGTTTACCTACTTTCTGTCCCGCGGCCTCATCACCGCGCGATGGCTGACCACCGTGGCCGTGCTCGTGACCATTGCCGCCCTCAGCTACGGCTACACGCACAATCGGGGCTGGAGCCAGCTCCTCGAACAGCGCTTCTACCGCGATCCGGTCGTCTTTTCCGAGCTAACCCGGTATCAGCAATTGGTCCTCACGCACAGTCGGGCGGCGAATGACTATCGGTTCTTCATCAACGGCAATCTGCAATTCTCCAGCGTGGATGAGGCGATCTACCACGAGCACCTGGTCCACCCGCTCATGTCGCTGGTCCCGGATCGCCGCCGCGTGCTCGTGCTCGGCGGCGGTGACGGGCTGGCGCTCCGCGAGCTGCTGAAGTATCCGCAGGTCGAGACGGTGACGCTGGTGGACATAGACCCGGCGGTCATCCGGGTGGCGGCGACCCATCCGGTGCTCACCATGCTCAACGAGCGCGCCTTTGCCGATGCGCGGGTGTTTGCCCAGTCCTCGCCCGGCGTCGCTGCCAGCGGCGAACGGGCCACGTTGCACCAGACGCCGCGGCAAGGATACGCTCGCAGTGCAGCGTCCTCAGAGCCGGTCGGGCGCGTCGAGGTCTTCACGATTGACGCCGACCGCTTCCTGGGCGAGGTCAGCGGCGTCTGGAACGCGGTCGTCATTGACCTCCCGGACCCTAGCGCTATCGAGCTGGCCAAGCTCTATAGCCGGGAGTTCTACCGGAAGGTGCGCCGGGTGCTGGCGCCGGGCGGCATGGTCGCGTTGCAAGCCACCTCACCGTACCACGCGCAGGAGTCCTTCTTGGCCATCAACCGCACGCTCCAAGCGGCGGGCTTCCAGACGTTGCCCTACCATGACAACGTGCCCAGCTTTGGCGATTGGGGGTGGATTCTGGCCTGGTATGATACTCCTGAAATGGAGATCAGAGGGAAGCTCGCGGGGCTACACTCCTTGCCAGTGCCGACCCGCTACTTAACCCCGGAGGTCGTGCGGCAGGCGCTCGTCTTCGGCAAGGGGCGGCTGGAAAGCGAGCACACCGACATCAGCACGCTCATGGCGCCGCGCGTGCTGGACTATTACCGCTACGAGAGCTGGCGCGGCGAGCGCCGCGCGCCATGATAATCTTCCTGCGCGCCCTGCGCCTCCGGCGCCTGGCGAACGAGCACCGGCCGCTGGCCTGGCTGCTGTACGGCTTTGCGCTGGCGCTGCTGGTCTCGCTCTCGTTTGTGGTTACCTTCAAGTACCTCGAAGACGTGTCCTGGGAGGAAGCCGTCTGGCAGGCGTGGCAGGCCAATACCACGGTGGGCTATGGCAGCCGTCCGGCGGAGTCGACATGGGGACGGGTTGCGACGATGGTGCTCGGTACGGTTGGCATTGCCCTCGTCGGGGCGACGATCACGGCCGTCTTCGATTACCGCACCAACCAGCGTCAGCGGAGGAGAATAGGCCTGATGAAAAACCCTTATCGGGACGGCTACGTCGTGTTCAATTTTCCGGGGCGGGCGCGGTTCATGGCACTGGTGCGGGAGCTACGCCACGTCGAGGAGGACGTTGGTATCTGCGTGGTGGACGGTCGACTGGAAGAGCTGCCGGATAGCGTCGCCACGTTGCCGTCCATCCATTTTGTGCGCGGCTCTATCCTCGATAGAGCAACCTATGAGCAAGCCGGTCTGAAAAACAACCGCGTGGTGATTGTGTTCCCGATTGATCCCTCGGTGCCCGATTCGGACGCCACGACGAAGACGGTGGTGGACCTGGTAGAACGGTTCGTGGCGACGGACTCGCGCGTGATCTACGTGCTCGTTGATCCGGAGAACGAGTGGATGTTCGGAGACGCCCGCTCCACGTCCGTCCTGGAATCGATGGACGTCTTGGCCGTCGTCCAGGAGTGTCAGGACCCGTATAGCGCTCCCGCGATCCAGCGACTCTTGCACAATACCGAGGGCGCCGACCTCGATACCGTGCGGCCACAGCGGATCATTGGCTGGACGTGGGGTGCTCTGCAAGTCCAGAGCGCGCTGGCGGCGGAGCGTTTGCAGGTGCAGTTCAACCCACTGTCCATCATCAAGAACGGTGCTCCCGATAACTGCCCGGCAGCGCCGACGGTGATCGAGGCCAGCGATCTCCTGTGCGTGATTGTCCAGCGGGGCCTGGACTGGGATCGGTTCGAGCAGGAGCTTGTCCGCGCCGGGGAGGACGGTTCGGCGTAAGCGCCTCACCCCCCGGCCCCCTCTCCATCGCCGAGCGATAGAGAGGGAGAGTCCGACACCTATCCTGTCCATCCTGTGCATCCATGTGCATACCCCGGTCAGCCTGCCCTCTCCCCCAGCGCCGCCAGCACCGTGACTCGCAGCGTCCCCAGCCACGGATCGCGCTCGACGACCGCGCGCACGCCGAAGGCCCGCGCCAGGTTCGCCGGTGTCAGCACCGCAGCGACCGTGCCGGCCGCGAGTACCCGCCCCTCGTGCAGCAGCACCAGCCGGTCACAGTAGCGCGCCGCCAGCGTCAGGTCGTGGATGGCTCCTACTGCCGTGAGGCCCTGATCCACGAGGTCGCGGACCAGCCCCAGTAGTTGGAGCTGATGATGCACGTCCAGGTTGGCGGTCGGCTCATCCAGCAGCAGCAACCGCGGCTCCTGCGCCAGGGCACGCGCCACCACCACCCGCTGCCGTTCGCCGCCGGATAGCTCGGTGATGAGCCGCGTGGCGAACGGCTCGACCGCGGTGCGCTGCATCGCTGCCTGGGCCAGCGCCCGGTCCTGCTGCGTCTCGACCTGGAACCGGCGCAGGTGGGGATTGCGCCCCATAAGCACGACTTCCAGGCAGGTGAACCCGAAGTCCAGCACCGTCGTCTGGGGCACCAGCGCAACTTGCTGGGCGATCCGTCGCGCCGACTGGTGGGCCAGGTCCTGCTGATCGAGGTAGACTTTGCCGGCGCTCGGAGACACCAGCTTACTGAGGGTGCGTAGCAGGGTCGTCTTGCCGGCGCCATTCGGCCCGATCAGCCCGACGAACTCCCCCGGCCTGGCCCTGAAGTCCACCGCCTCCACCAGCGCTTGGCCCTCGATCTCGTAAGCGACTTGGTGTGCGGCAATCTCCGCGCCCCCGGGGCCGGTTGACGCAGCCGCCCCATTGGCCAATTCGGCAGGGCTGGCCGGACGCGAGCGGAGCGGCGGAAGGGTGGTCATAGCGTCGTACTCCGGCGCTTGTTGCGATACAGCAGAAACAGGAAGAAGGGCGCACCCAGCACGGCCGTCACCAGGCTCACGCGCAGCTCCTGGGGCCGGAACAGCATCCGCGACGCGAAGTCGGCCCAGATCAGGAAGATGGCGCCGCCCAGGACACTGGCCGGGAACAGGAGCCGGTGATCCGGCCCCACGAGCAGGCGCAGGACGTGGGGCACGATCAGGCCGACGAAGCCGATGATGCCACTCACGGCCACGCCAACGGCGGTTATGAGCGACGAGAGGCCGAGCAGGATCAGGCGCGTGCGGGTGACATTGACTCCCAAGCTGCGTGCCGAGTCTTCACCCAGGAGCATGATATTGAGGTCGCGGGCGAAGACAAACAGCAGGACGATCCCCACCAGCACGGGCGGTGCTATCAGCTGCACGTGGGTCCAGCTGCGGGCAGTCAAGCTGCCGGTAAGCCAGAAGATGATCTCGCGCAGGGCGTTGGCGTCGGCCAGCAGCGTGAGGATGGCCGAGATGATGGCCGAGACGAAGGCGCTGATCGCTGCCCCGGCCAGGATCATCGTGGCCAGCGGCGCAACGCCGCGCGTCACCGAGATGCCATAGACGAGGAGCGCGACGGCCAGCGCCCCGACGAACGCCAGGCCGGGTAGCGCCAGATAGTGTAGCTGGTGGAGGCCGAGGTAGATGGCCAGCACTGCGCCGAGCGCCCCGCCGGTGGAGACCCCGATGATGCCGGGGTCGGCCAGCGGGTTGCGGAAGAGGCCCTGCATCGCCGTCCCGGCGGCGGCCAGCGCCGCGCCTACCAGCGCCGCGACCATCACACGGGGCAGCCGGATCTGGCCAATGATCTGGGTTTGGGCCTCCGTCGTTGGCACACCGGTCTCGATGCCGACGTGGCGCAGCAAGACGGAGGCCGAGACATCGAGCGGCACATCCACCGCCCCCAGCGCCGTGGTCACGACCAAGGTCAGCGTCAACAAAGCGAGTAGCCCCCCCACTACGAGAGCCAGCCGGACCGGGAGGGGAATGCGGACATCGGTAGGCAACCGCCATACCGTTCTGGCCACTGCCAGCACTTGCGTCGCCATAAATCCCTGACCAGACGTTCCCGCCAACGCAGGGGCGCAACATGTTGCGCCCCAGACCTACGCCCCTACCCAGACCTACCCTTATTGCAGACGGTGCAGCCCTCCTGTTGGATAGCTACGGCACCAAGCTGGGGTGCAACACCTGCGCCATGTCATAGACGGCCTCGGCGATGAACTGTGAAACGGCCGTCATATGCTTGGCCGGGATGACGTAGGTCTGTTTGTTTTTCACCGCATTGACCGTGGTGAGCGCCGGGTGGCCCACGAACTCCTCCTGCCACCGCGGCTGGTTGTCGGGGCTGTACTCGTCCATGATGATGACATCGGGATTAAGCGCGACGACCTTCTCCAATGAGATACTGCCGAACGGCCCAATCCCGGCCTCTTCCGCCACGTTGATACCACCGGCCCGCTCGATGATGTCGGACCCGGTGGAGCCGATGCCCGCAGTGGCACCGAACGAGTCGTAGAACAGGACCCGCGGCTTGCTCGCGGCTTGCGCTACGGCCGCCTCGACCCCCTGGATGCGGGCTTCCATCTGCGCGACGAGCGCCTCGCCGTGCGTCTCCTCGCCCACAACCTGGGCGACAAACCGGATGTTGTCCTTGATCCGGTCCACCGAATCGAAGAGCTGCATGGTAATCACTCTATACCCGAGGTCCTTGAGCAGCTTGACGCTGTCCGCATTCGTATAGGTAGCAGCAAACACGAGGTCGGGCTGGAGCGCGGCGATTTGCTCGGGGTCTGGGCCGACCGTCGTCAGCCCCTGCGCCTGGTCGGCGACGTTGGTCCAGATCGAGTTAGCGGCCAAGTACGTGACCGCCGCAACACGGTCGGGGGCCACCAGCGAGAGCAGAATCTCATCGGCGCCCAGCATCAGTGAGACGATCCGCTGCGGCCGCTCCTTGATGTAATGCGCTTGGCCCGTCGCATCCACGACGGTCCGCGGGAACGTGCCCGCGGCTACCGTGACCGGGGCCTCGGCGGGTAGGAGGGCGGCCCGGTCGTCCACCGGCTGCGCGGCATAGCCGGGGATAAAGCCGGCTTCTCGCGCCAGCTGGCTGCCCCAGTTGATGGTCACCTCGCCCGCCCTTGCCCAGGGTGTCGTAGTTTTCCACTGTTGCAGGACGGCCCGCTGGGTACGCAAGGCCACGACCTCACCCTGGTCTACTACGCGACTCGTCGGGAGGCCGAACGCTACCAAGGGGCTGGGCTGGCCCGACCAATACGCCGCACTGAGATCCGGATTGTCCCCCAAGACGCTGAGGCGATTCCGGATGACTTCCCACTTGGTCAGGCCGGCCTCTTCCGGCCAGGCGTCGGGCAGGGGGATTTGCCGGGCCAGGAACAAGAAAGTGTCGTAGCCCTCGTCCGAGAGCCGGTCCATGACGTTGACAAAGTCCACGCGCTCGGTCTGGGGGTTCCACTGCAGCAAGAACTTCTCGGTGGCCTGCACCCAGAAGCCGTCTTGCCGGAAGCGGTTGGTGATGGGGTAGCCGAGCGTGGTGGGGCCACCCCAGCGCCGGTATTCGTCCCAGAACGGCGCGTCATCGCTGTTGGTGATGGCGAAGCCCAGCTGTGGATCGGAGACGCCGCTGGCCTGGGTATAGAAGCGGCCAGCGGTAACTGCCCGATCCGGCCCCGACTGCGCCAGCGCCGGCGTTGCCAGCAGTGTCAGCGCCAGTGCCCACAGCGTCGAAACGATAGCGACAATGCGACGGTAGCGCTTGCTCATTCGCTGTGCTCTCCTTGCCTGTTTTGTGATCTGTGGTCGGTGGAGGTGGCTGCACCCCCGCCCGCCTCCGGCGGACGGGGGTGAGGAGCGAGGCCAAGCTAGGACGTGACCGGCCAGCTACGAGTAGCGGTACCGGCGCCAAGAGTCGGTGGTGCTACCTAGCGTTGGCGGGTGGAGAATCTGTCCTGCGGACAGAAGCACTGCGGCGGGGGTACGGAGAGAGGTAGCGCCTCTCGATGGAGCATTATCATGGGGATGCCGTCTCCTTTCTCTCGAAGGTCTGGCACAACCCGGAGGCGGGTAATCTGGCTTGGCGCAGCGCTCGACAGTCCTCCGGCAGGCTGTCGGCACTCGCGCCTCACAGTTGCGGGACAGCGCCGGTCTTGCACCGGACTTCCCCCGTATGCCCTCCGTGCTGCAACGGAAGGCCCTCCAGTCAGCTGGAGCAGTGAAACGTGCAGCACCCCATAGGATACCGTATGTAGGCAGCGAGGCGCACGGGCGGCGGGGGCCGGGTGAGGCGGGCTGGACCTAACCCCCAGCCCCTTCCCTCCGGGGAAGAGGAGTCATCGGGGCGACCTTTAGCCCCTTCCCTTCAGGGAGGGGGTTGGGGGTAGGTACGGCCTACTTCTCCACGGCGACGATGCGGGTTTCCCACTCCAGCAGGAACCGACCGCCCAGCGGACTCCAGCGATCCTCCATCTCCTCGATTGCCACGGTGTAGGCATCGCCCTCCGGGTCATCGAGCGTCATGGGTTCGTTGACACGGGCCGCATAGGCTCTGATCATGTCGTGGTACTCGGTAGCCGAGTACGAGACGGGCACGCCATTCACGTCCACCAGGCCACCGCGGCAGAGGACGACGAACTCGAAGACTCGCTTGCCGGCGGCCAGCGGCGACGTTGGGATGGGCGTCTTGATGTTTGTGCCGGTGTACCACACCTTGGGCAGCCAGGTCCGAAAGCTATCCGGCTTAACGAAAAAGCCGAACGCCTCGCCCAGATTGACGTTGAAGCTGGTCAGCCGAATGTTGCAATCTACGCCTATCGTTGCCATGCGGTGTGTGCTCCCTCGACCGGTGGGCAGCTGTGCCTGTCAACGCTGGCCACCAGGCACCCAACGCCCGCTACTCCGGGGTTGCCGCCACCCGGCTTTGTGCGCCGGCTGGCGGCGTTTGCGTGGCCGCACTCCGGGTATACCTAGCCGCCGCATTCTCCACGTGCGTATGGGCGTTGTACTTTGCCCGCAGGTCTTCCAGAATCTCCCCCAGGTTGAGCGTGTAGGCCCGCAGCCGGTCCAATTCCGCAGCCAAATCCCGACCGGTGGCGCCAAAGCCCACGCCTAGCTCTCCTTGCTCGGCGCCACTCTCGCCGCCACCCAGCGGCAATGCTCCTGGCATCGCTCTCTCCTTACCACCAATCCGGGAACGCACTCGCCGCTGTCATCATCACTTCAGTCGGCGGAGCTTGACCTGCCAACGATTGCCCGGTCCCGTCGTCCCTACTCCTAATCCGATGCGAATGCGGTCAAGCACGCGGTACCGCTCTGCCTGCTGCACCGCCGCTACCGTGGCCGTGGCCGTGCGCGCAATCAAGATCAGGCGTGCTGGGAAGCTGGTGCTGCCGGGCAGCTCCAGGAGGGCGTCCCACGGTTTCCGGGTGACCGCACCATCGCGATTGCTCACTCCCGCCGATACCAGGCCAAAGTCCTGCCAGAGGCAGTCCGTGATGGCCTGATAGGTCACCGTCCCCGTGCCGCTCACGAAGACCACCGTCTCGGTGCGCCCCTCCCTGATCGTGGCCCGATTGGCCTCGATATGTGCGGCTTTGCGACTGTCCAAAGGCATCGCTCGCTGCCCCCGTCATCATGCGGTCCGCACCGGCCTCGACTATCCCGACGCGGACGCTGCGTTACGATCTACGGCTCTCTGCCCGCAGCGGTGCGGGGCCACCGTGGCGCTGGCCGTGGCTCACTCCACACCACGGTGGACGCAGCCTGCACCACACGGCTGCGCTGCAAGTCGGCGAGCCGCGACCGGAATGTCGCCAGCGCTTGCTCGCCGCGCGTGCGCCATTCGGGAGCAATCATGCTGTCGTCAACTTGGGCAAACTGCGCGCCGTCCTGATAGCGGAAGTTATCGGCTGCCGGTGTCGAATAGGCCCACACCGCGAATCCATAGGCGCCGATCAACAGTAGCTCGTCGAACTCCTCCGGCACGGTTGTGCTCGTGGCCCCATTGAGGCCGTCGAGCGTGTGGCCCTTGGCCCACTGCACCAAGACATCCTCTGCGGCCGACGGCGGCGTGGTGACCAGCAAGGTCACGCTCTGCTTATCCGGCGCCAGCTCGAAGCGCCGCCACCGGCGCGGATACGCTCCCGTCGGCCACTCCACTGCCTCCACGTCCCATAGGCCGGTCAGACCGGAGAGGTCAACGCAGCGGCTATCCGCGACGGTACGCAACGTGGCATCCTGTACGTTACGTAAGGCAACGCCCGCGAGAACTCGGTGAGCGCTCGCGTGATAGCGCGGTCGAGGTCGGCGTTGGCAAAGCGCTCATGGGCGCCGGTCGGATCATTGAGATCCAGACGAAGATCAGCACGCAATGTCGTTAGCGTCGCCATAATGTGCCCCTACTGCCTCGTGCTGCGGCACTATCAAGGTGATGGTCCCGCGCCCTCGCGCCGCACCCCCCGGCTCCCTCAGGAAGTGCCGTTGGCGCCAAGCCGGTTCAACGAGCCATATCCATCGCTCGCATGCGGATACAACGGGCGGTCGCCCCTTCGTCACTCCGGCAAAAGCCGAAGTCCAGCGGTGGGGGCCGGGGGGTAAGGCCTCTGGATTCCGGCGTGCGCCGGAATGACCGGGAAAGCCCACACCACCTAGTTGAAGGTGAGGTGCGCGGCGGCTCGCCGGAGCAGCGCCGCGCCCACTCCGGCCTGACGCACTTCATCGAGTGTCCGGTAGGGGCCGTGGAGCGTGCGGTGCTCGACGATCTTGCGAGCGGAGATGGCGCCGATGCCCGGCAGGGCTTCCAGTTCGGCGATTGTCGCCGTATTGATCTTGACACGTCGCGCGGCCCCGGCCGGGGCTGCGCTTGGTAGCCCTCCCGCGGCGGCCGGGCGACGTGGCGCGGCGGTCGGCGGCAACGCTTGCGTCGTCGCTTGCTGGCCCCCCGGCGTGCTGGGGCGGGTTGAGACATGCACGTGCATCTCATCTTGCAAACGGACGGCGAGGTTGATCCGCAAGGTATCGGCCTCCGGGGTTAAGCCGCCCGCCCGTGCGACCACGTCTATCACGCGATCACCCGGAACAATCGGGTAGACCCCCGGTTGTGCGACTTCGCCGGTGACGTAGACCTTTGCCTCCTCAGGAGGCGCCGGCGCAGACAGTACCTCATAGACCGGCTGCTGGCGACGCTGACAGCCTAGCGCTACCAGCAGGACGGCAAGCATTACCGCGAGCGCAACAGCGGCGACCATACGCCACCGTGTTGTCGGTGGCGTACCCTCCGGTGCCACCGCCTCCTGGTGTTCATCAGGCATATCTGATTACAGCATATAGTATGATTTATAGAGTGTGCAATATATTGAACATCGACATAGGCCGGAACCGGCCCCGGTAGGCTTCTGCAGTCGCTTCTGCCACTATAAGCACACGTGACTGACACCACTGCCGCCGCTGATAGCCTTGTACCGGCCCAGCGCGTCGTCAGGCTCATCGCGCGGCTGCGCCAAACCTATCCTGACGCCACCGTCACGCTCAACCATTGCGCCCACTGGCAGCTCTTGATCGCCACGATCTTGTCTGCCCAGCAAACTGACGAGCAAGTGAACCGCGTCACGCCGGCCCTGTTCGCACGGTTTCCCTCGCCCCAAGCCCTCGCGGAGGCTCCACCGGAGGAGATCGTGTACTACCTGCGTACCCTCGGCCTCTTCCGCGTCAAAGCTCGCTATATCCAGGGTACGTGCCGGCAATTGGTGGCGGAGCACGATGGTAAGGTGCCGGCGGACTTGCCGGCGCTGACCGCGCTCCCTGGTGTGGGCCGCAAGACGGCCCTCGTTGTGCTGGGACACGGTTTCGGTTTAGCGCCGGGCATTGTCGTGGATACGCATTGCATGCGGCTCAGTCGCCGCCTTGGTCTGACCACCCATCGTGACCCGCTCCGTGTGGAGCGTGACCTCCTCGCCGTCGTCCCGGAGGCGGCGCGGATCGCCTGGACCGACCTGCTCATTGCCCACGGGCGCGCCGTCTGCAACGCTCGCCGACCGCGCTGCAGCGGGTGCCCGGTGGCCGACTGGTGCCCCCGCGTTGGTGTCACGAACGCTGTCTAGGTGCCTGGACTGCGGCCTCCGCCGCAGTGACGAGGGGGCCAGGACCGTCATTGCGGCGCAAGCCGCAATCCAGGACGCGCGATGCTACTAGCGGAAGTTGCTGCGCGGGAACACCGGCCAGACCGTTTCGACCCGGCCGTCGCGGATGCCATACATCTCGTCGTGGAGGAAGACGGTCATGTCCCCATAGCCGGCGTAGATCACAATTTTGTCCCCCACCTGCACGGAGTCGTTCGGTACATCCAACTCGATCTTGCCGTGCTCCGCCGACAAGCTGAGACTCGTGACGTCTTCGATATCGCGGGGATGGGGGTTAATCACCGGCTGACCAAAGGCTTTGAAGCCGCTATCCATGATAATGCGTTGCCGGGTAGGACGGCTGACTACCGTCGCCAGGAGACTGAGCGCGATGGGGTGATCCACGCCGCGGCTGCGGTACTGCATGTCGCAGAAGATGCCACCGCCAGCCTGCACCTCGGTGACGCCGGGGAGGGTCGCCGTGTGGTGGTAGGTGAGCGTGCCACCACAGCTCACGATGTCACACGGCAGTCCCGCCGCTCGACATTGCTCGGCCGTTGCAACGAGTAAGCCAACTGCGGCCTCGATCCCGCGTTTTTTCTCCTCCGGGTCCTCGATACGCCCGGTATGGCCCTCCCAAGCCATCACCCCCCGCAACGTGAGGCCCGATAGCTCGTGAATCCGGCGTGCAAAGGCCACTGCCGGCTCGTGGGGCGGGAGCCCGCAGCGATCCATGCCGACATTCACCTCGACGAGGACGTTGACGCTCACCCCCTGAGCCGTGGCTGCGGCATCGAGCGCCAGCGCATTGCCCAGACTTTCTACTGCCACCAGGACCGTTGTGCCTCTTTGCACGAGCGCGACCAAGCGCTCGATCTTGCGCGTCCCCACCACCTGATTAGCGATGAGGATATTGTCAACGCCGGCGGCGGCCATCGCCTCCGCATCGCCCAGCTTGGCGCAGGTCACGCCGAACGCCCCAGCCGCCAGCTCCTGCTTGGCGATAGCGGGTACCTTGACGCCCTTGGTATGCGGACGCCAGTTCACGCCATGCCGGCCTATAAAGCTCGCCATGTGGCGGATATTGGCCTCCATAGTATCCAGGTCAACCAACAGGGCTGGTGTGTCTAGCTCATCTACCGGCTGACCGATGAGCGCAGTTTGGCTGGTCATGGTTCCTCCTCTATGTAGCTAGGTAGCGTTCCGGATCATCGCGGCGGCGTCTCTCTGCTCCAGTCTCCACACGCTAAGTCACAGCGTAGTACAGCGTAGTAACGAGAGCTGCACGGTGGCGCAACGATAGCATTATTACGCTTAACCAAACAGGTGACCGGGGTTGGACCGCGCCTCACCCCCCGGCCCCCTCTCCACATGTGGAGAGGGGGTGTGCGGCGGCGGGCGGCTGTTGTAGGGGCAACCCTTGTAGTTGCCCACGTCCCCCTGCGGAGCGGGGGGCCATAGGGGGGCGGTATTGCACCCAACCCCCGGCCCCTTCCCTCCAGAGCCGGGGAGCCATGGCGGCGAGGTGCGGGGAGGGGTTAGCTCTGGTCCGGCCACCAGGTAGCCAGGATACGGTCGAGGCGAAAGGTGCGCTCGTCGTCGCGCAGGTGGCAGTGGGCGACGAGGTACGGACCGTCTACGAAGAGCGGACTGATAACCCGCTCGTTTGTCTGGCCCGGCTTGGCGTAGCGAATAGCGATGGGGCGCCCGTCGCGCACGGCGGTCGCGAGCGGTTCCGGTAGGTCGCTGGCCTCAATAGCGCGGTCCAGCGGCCGGGAGCGGTGCGCGGCCAGGAAGTCTCCGAGCGTGTGGCAGCCGTGCGCGCGTAGCTCCTCGATCATGCGTTGCAACACCCGATAGGTGGCCCACACGTCGCCCGCCGCCCGGTGCAGCCCCCGCGTCGGTACCCCCAGTGAATGGGCGACCGCGTCCAGGCCGTTGCGCGGAAACCGGAAGCAGCCGCGCGCCAAGGCCAGCGTATCGAGGGCCGGCATCGTCGGGAACCACGTCCCGGCACGGCGGTACTCCGCCCGTAAAAAGCCCAAGTCGAAGCGTGCGTTGTGGGCCACCGGCACCGCCCCGTCGAGGGCAGCGTTAATCTCAGCGATGAGCGTGCCAAAAGGTGGGGCGTCGGCAACCTGGTGGTCCGCGATACCGTTCACGGCGCGAGCGCCCGGACTGATGGGCCGTCCGGGGTTGACGAGCGACACCCAGAGGCGCGGCTTTACCCCCGGATCAACGCGCAGGACGGCGATCTCGCACACACGGTCGCCAGCCTGCGGCTTCAGCCCCGTTGTCTCCACATCTACGACGGCGAGCGGGACGCCCTCAATGGGTGTAGTCGGCGCAAGCATCTCAATGACCCCGGGCAGGAAGCTAACGGCTGACCTCGCTAGCATGCCCGTTGCGGCGACGCACGGCAAGGCCTCTGCTGGCCAATATCCCGGAAAGTTGCGGCCGGGCGGCGCAACTTGTACATTCCTGCCATGAATAGCGTGTGGACATTGCCGCGACAATCTCAACGTGCTGCTGCAGCGCCGCAAGCGGCGCCGCCTTTACGTGTGCCATTTCATCTCAAGACCAATGGCACGCGCCGCATCATCGAGGGAGACCTGGCGCCGGATAAGGAGATCGAGACCGGATCGCGCCTGCTCATCATCAGCCGGCACCAATCGTATCTTACCCACGGTCTCCACAAGTACCCGGCCAAGTTCTTCCCGGAGCTACCGCGGTGGGCCGTCCGCCGTTACGCCCGCGAAGGCCCGGTCATTGACCCGATGTGCGGCTCCGGGACCGTCAATATCGAGGCGTTGCTGAACCGGTACCCCTCGATTGGCGCAGATGTAGACCCCTTTGCACGCCTCTTGGCCGGCGTCAAGACCACGCCGCTGTCGGCGCAGACCTTGGCCAAAATCTGGGATTGGCTCGTCGCCGCCATCTGGGAGCGCAAGCATACCTTCCAGATTGTCCTCCCCGACTTTCCGCGGCGCGATACGCTGTGGTTTCGACCGGACATCTCGGAGGAGCTGGGGCTGGTCCGCAGCGCCATCTATGCCATCCCGTTCTGGCCGCAGTTCCGTATACGCAAGGTCGACCGGCAGCGCTATCGGGACTTCTTCCTCGTGGCAATGTCGTCTATTGTCCGCGCTGTTTCCAACGCCGACAACAACTGCACCCGGACCGTCGTGCGCGCCAAGCTGAACAAGCGCATTATCCCCGGCATGGCACTGGAGCTGTTCCGCAAGGCCGCCGAGCAGAGCATTGCCCGCATGGCCGAGTTCGAGACGGTCTGTCCGCGCGATGTTCCGGTCGAGATCGTGAACGAGGATGCGCGGGCACTATCGCTTCAGGACGAGTCCGTCGAGCTAGCGGTCACCTCACCACCGTACATCAACGCGGTGGACTATCCGCGCACGCACCAGCTGGAAATGAGCTGGCTGGAGTTGTGGCCCGCTGGCCCGATGGCAAACCTCAAGCGCCATCACATCGGCACCGAGGTGGTCCGCGCCAAGGAGTACGCGGACCTACGGCAGACCGGCATTGTGGACCTCGACGCGCTGCTCGCCGACATTTACGAGGTGGACCGGCGGCGCTCGTTCATCATCTACAAGTATTTCGAGGATATGCGCCGCAACCTCGAGCAGGTACGGCGCGTGCTGCGGCCGGGCGGACGCTACGTGGTCGTCGTCGGCAACAACATCATCCGCAAGCGCCTCGTACCGACGCACCAGTTTCTCGCCGAGATCGCGGAAGCGGTCGGCTTGGAGCTGGAGACGTATTTCTGCTCGGAAGTGATCCGCCACTTCATCAAGGTGCCGCGCAAGGAGCGGATCAACGACGATTGGGTGCTCGTGCTGAGGAAGCGTCCTTAGCTCAGAGTGCCCGCCCTCGCCCGGAGACTGCCACCAGGAGCCATCGGAAGCAGTGGGAGAGGCACCATAGAAATCGAGGCACGGCTGCGCGCGATTGACCGAGCGAGGCTCACGCCGCTGGTGCGGCAAGCGCTGGGCAGCGATACTGTCGAGGTCACCGACTGGGAATATCACCCTATCGGAAGCTATAGCGACAACCTCATGTCTCGCTGGGCGGGTAATGCCCGTGACCAAGAGATTGGTGGACCGCAAGCGAGAGTGACCACCACTTTACCCGTTGATCGGACGACTGGCCCGGAGGCCGGTCCTGTCGCCAGGGAAAGGATACCCTGGTCCATCATTCTCAAGATCGTGTCTCGGCGTGACGAACTTGACAGCGGCACGCGCGAGGCTCGGGCCTACCAGTCGGGGCTGCTCGCCGACCTGCCTGGGGGGACGGCGGCCCCGCGCTGTCTTGCCGTTGAGGAGCAGGCCGGACACCATTGGATGTGGCTGGAGGAGCTTACGGATCACGTGGGGCAGCCCTGGCCGTTGACCCGCTACCGGCTGGCCGCCCGACACCTCGGCCAGTTTAACGGCGCCTACCTAGCTGGTCGCCCCCTGCCTGCCGATCCGTGGCTCAGTCGCGGGTTCTTACGGGCGTGGGTCACGCGACGTGCCACCTCCGCAGCCAAACTTCCCGGTATTCGGGAGCACCCGCTGGTGCATCGCGCGTTTCCACCGGCCGTTGCCGATGGCGTCTTGCGTCTCTGGCGAGACATGAACACGCTGCTTGACGCCCTCGATCAGCTACCGCAGACCTTGTGCCATCTGGATGCGAACCCGTCCAATCTGTTCGCCCAGCGAGGGGCAGACGGGCAGGAGCAGACAGTGGCAATTGACTGGGAGTGTGTGGGCATTGCGCCGCTTGGGGCGGAGATCGTCGGACTCGTGTCGTCGGGCCTCTGGCGTGGCATGGTGGAGATGGCCGCGGCTCGGGAACTGGACGAGCTGGCCTTCGCCGGCTATCTCGCCGGACTGCGCGAGGCCGGCTGGCGGGGTGAGCCACGGGTGGCGCGATTCGGCTACACAGCGGCGTCGGCGCTACGCTATCTCCTGGCCTTTGCCGGAGGAACGATGAGCGCCGCGCTCCGTGAGCACCGCCATGCCCTGATGGAGCAGCGGTATGGCCGGCCCATTGAGGAGCTCATGGATCGTGCAGGCGAGTGGCGGCGTTTCCTGCTGGGCTTGGCGGACGAAGCGTGGGAGCTATTAGCTGTCCTCCGCTAGGCCAGCGGCGGCCGGGGGCCGGCACTGCTACGCAAGCGCTCGCATGCCACCGTGCCGGCGCAGTTGTGCTATACCTTACGTGACGTGCGAAGACTGACCACTGACTATAGGAGGAATACTGATGGCCGTAGAAGAACGGGTTGGTGCAGTGACGCGGGGCGGTACACCCATCACGCTCTTGGGACGCGAGTTGAAGGTCGGCGACCAAGCGCCGGACTTTCTCTTGGTTAACACCGACATGGGTGAGGTCAGCCTGGGTGATACCGGGTCGAAGGTGCGTATTCTGAGCCTTGTCCCCTCCATAGACACCGGGGTCTGCCACGCCGAGACGGTCCGCTTTGACGAGGAAGCGGCCAAGCTGGACGACATTGATGTCATCACGGTCAGCATTGACCTGCCCTTTGCGCTCAAGCGCTGGGCTGAGGCCGAGGGGGTGAGCAACCATACGCTCCTCTCTGCGTATCGCAACCCCCAGTTTGGCATTGACTACGGCGTGACTATGGAGGACCTGCGCCTCCTCAGCCGCACCGTCCTTATTCTGGACGCGGACAACGTGATCCGCTACGCGAATTATCTGCCGGAGGTGGTCGCCGAGCCGGACTACGACGACGTGCTCGCGGCGGCCAAGCAGGTCGCGGCAGCGGCCTAACAACCCGCTGCGCTCGCTCACCTCCCCCCTCGGCCCTCCCCGTCATTCCGGCACCGGCCGGAATACAGGGCGCCCACAAGGGACACCCCCACCGGGTTGGCAACACCCGGCGCGTGCGGCAGAGGCGAGCGGCTGCCGTAGGGGGCAACCCTAGTGGTTGCCCTCGTCCCCCTGCGGAGCGGTGGGGCCATAAGGGTGCCACTCACCACTCGGAGGCCTCCGGCACGGCGACGAGCCGAAAGCCGATGTCCACGGCGCCGTCGAGTGCCGGATGGCTCATCTTGGACCACAGGGTCGTGTGGGTGACGCGGGCGAGGAAGCAGCCGCCCTGCATCGTGATGCGAGCGTTGCAGTCCACGCCGAGTGCATCGAGCCGTGGTACGGTGGCTGTCCGCTCGGCGACCGGGCGCTGCTGGTAGGCCGCTGCGTTCGTGTAGTTCCAGACCCAGACATTGCCCACCATATCGTAGAGACCGCGCTCGTTGGGCGGGAACGCCTGCACCGGCGAGGTCAGCGCGTAGCCGTCGGCGTATTGCTCGTGAATCCACGTATGGTCGGTTAACTCCGCGGTGCCGAAGTTCATCCGCTTTTCGAGATTGCGGAAGTCGTTGCCCCAGGGAAAGGCACACACCTGATCCGCCAGCGCCGCCGGGCGGGCAGCCAGAATCCACTCCTCCTTGGTCGGCACCCGGCAGACGATACCCGCCTTGCGGCTCACCCACGCGGCGAAGCTCATCGCGTCGAACCAGCTCACCTGCACAACGGGATGCTCTGGCGCACTCATGGGCCAGGGCTGGAGCCGGTAGCTATTCGAGACTCCTTGCCGCCATTGTGCCCATGGGTCAACGACCCAGCCCGTCTTATACCGCTCGACCGTGGTTGTATACCGTGTCTCATCCACAAAGACCTGAAACATCCGGTTGGTGATGATCGTCCCCGACATGTAATACGGGTAGCTCACCGTGACTTTGTTCTGCCGATGGACTTCGAGCATGTCTCGCCACCGCGCGAGGTCGTTGCTGCGGTTCGGTATGGCGATGATCCGGTCGCGGAGTTCTTCGTTCAGCCCGTCAATGTACGACGCCGGCTCCACTCTGATGAACTTGATGATCGGACCGCCCGCAGCCAAGTCCACAGCAAACCGGCCCTCCGAGCAGAGGGCGGCGGCGTTCCGGTCGGAGCGTGGTAGGCTCCGGAGGCGTGTAGTCTCGCAGCCGGCGGCTGTACGCAGGTACTCGTCGCGTGACGTGTCGGCGTCGTCGGTCCGGCACGGCCGCGGCGGCTGCATAAGGCCTCCTTCATCCGGGACGACATTGGGGCAGGCGGCCTCTCACTATAGAGTGAGTCGGAGCCGCCCCCGATTGCGAGGCGAGCGCTATGCCCCCGGCCCGGCTCGATGGTCCGTTCCCGCAATTCGCTGGCGATCTGTGGCCGCTCGTGTAGCATCTGGCATAGAGTATCCGGGTGAAAAGAGGAGCGACCGATGCAGACTGAGCAAGACACGCCGACGCGGACAACGCGGTTCTCCGATGTCTGTGGCACGACGGATGAGCTGAAGCGTCTGCTCTACGAGGAGCCGGAGCTACTCGCCGCCGCCCCGGCCATCCTGCGCGAGCTGGTGACGGACCAGCTCTATATGCTGGACCGGATGGAGCTGCGGCTGCGGGGTTACCGGCAGCTGCGCGACGATGTGGCGCGGCTGCACCGTGCCCTGGAGTCCATTGATCCCCCGCGCCGCGCTGAAGCTGACCGGGCCGCCGCCGCGCTCGAACCGCTCCTAGAGGACGGCCAGCCTTTGGGCGACGCGGAGACGACCGCCATTGTGGACTACGCCGAGCAAATCCGGTCGGTCGCCGGCCACCTGGAGCAGATTCTGCGTGCCCATATGGATGTGGCGCTGGCCCTCGTCGAGAGTTACGAGCGCGCGCGTGGCGGGCGGCCCTGGCCGATGCCTGGCGCGACCGCGGCGGCCGATCCGGCCGCCGCGCCGGCGGTGCCCAGCGCCTGGGAGGCGTGGCTGCCGTCGGAGCCGCACCGCGCGCGGCTCGTGGACTTCCTGAGCAAAAGCCGTGCCTACGTCATCTGGCCCGATGGGTCCGCCAACGGCCGCGGCGAGCAGCCACTGGTGCAGTTTGAGGATGGCGGCTTGATGCCCATGTCCGAGGTGCGCTGGTCGGATGCCGTCCGCAACTTCTATCCCGCAAGCCAAGGGGAGTCACCAGCGCCAGCCAGACAGTACCGGGGCGCATCATAGCCACAGCCCGCGTACAACGGTCGGTCACGGATGGCCTCGTTGCACGCCTGCGGCCGCTGCTGGTGGAGGCCAGACAGCACCGGATATTCCCTAGCGCGGTCGTGGCCGCGGCCGGCCGAGCCGGGTGCGCGAATGTCGTCACTGCTGGTCACCTCACCTATGCCCAGGATAGTCCGGTAGTCGGTCCCCGGACGCTCTACGATATTGCGTCAGTCACCAAGATCATCACCCTCACGGCCACGCTGGTACTCGCCAGCGCCGGCCGCCTGCATCTCGATGACCGGCTCGGTGATCTGCTCGACCGCGCTATCTTCGGCAACGTCACCATTCGGCAGGTGTTGGCCCACACTGCGGGACTGCGGCTGTCCTTGAGTAGCCTCAAGGCCCTGCCGCGACCGGAGATCGAGGCCGCGATCCTCGCTACCGGGCCGGTGACGGAACCGGGCACCCGGTTCTACTACTCCAGCCAAGGCTACTATCTCTTGGGCAAAGCGCTCGAAGCAGTGTCCGGGCAGCGACTCGCAGACTGCTTGCAGACAACCGTCTGCGGGCCACTCGGTATGAACACAACCATCTTTAACCCACCCGCGGCGTGGCGGCAGCGCATTGCGCCGACCGAAGACGATCCCCGGCGGGGCGGGGTAGTGTGGGGCGTGCCGCACGACGAAAGCACGTTCGCCCTGGGTGGAGTGTCCGGTCATGCCGGGCTATTCTCGACCGCTGCCGACCTGCTAGAGCTAGGTCGCCTGTGGCTGCACGAGGGCACGGTCGGCGGGCGGCCCCTCATTCGGCGCGATCTGATCCACGAGAGCAGCGAGGACAACTACCCTGAAGCCGCCGGTGCTACGGGCTTCCGGGTGCAGCGTTTTGCGCTTGGCTGGGGGCTGGACGACCGCAACTACATCGGCTCGTTCGCCTCATCCTGCGCCTATAGCCTGCTCGGCTTCACGGGGCCGGCCCTCACGGTAGACCCCGAGCAAGAGGTCGTGATCGTGATTCTGAACAACCGTGTCCACCCCACACGCGATGGGCCGAGCCGCGCGCGCTGTCACGCCGCCATCACCGCGGCAGCAGCGCAGTGGCTCTGTGGAGAGGGCCACCATTCATGGCACTCAGGCGGTCGTCATTGCTATGAAAATAGGTTGTCCGGCGGCCTGGAATGACGATGCTGGTTCCCGTCTCGTCACTGCGGCGGAAGCCGCAGTCCAGCCCCCCGGCCACTGGATTGCGGCTTCCGCCGCAATGACGGGGGCGAGGCGCCATCGGATGCACAAAGGAGCAGATGACTATGGACGTTGCTCTACACGCCCCGGCAGACGATGCTGACGCGCTGATTGCCCGGTGCCGGCGCTTGGGAGTACGCCACGTATGCCTGAGCTTGGGCGCTGTGCCCGGCTTCGCAGACACCGGAGTTCCCGATCGTGCCAACCTCCAGCAGTTCCTGCGCCGGCTGGCGGACGCTGGTGTGCAAGTACCCGTCGCAATCGCCTGGTTTGGCAACGATCCTGACCTTGTGCTCCGGCCGGCGGCGCACCGGGCTGAGGTCGCGGCCAAGCTGCACACGCTGGTCGTCCTCGGCGATGTCGGTATCGGCACGCTGCTCCACTACGTGGATGTAGCGCAGTCGCCCGACCCGGCGGACGATGAACGCTACTGGGACGGCTTGCTCGCCATCTTCCAGGAGCTGATACGCCAAGCCGAGGCCTGCGACGTGCGTCTGGCCAACCACGCGATCTGGCGCTGCCTGCCCGACACGTTGCGCGGCGCGGCGCGGCGCGCGGGCGTGACCATGTCCGATTACCGTGCCTATCATCCAGACCCTTGGCGGGGGCCGTATCTGCTGAACTCACACGAGCACATTGTCCGCCTGCTCGCGGCGGTACCGAGCACACACAACGGCGTGTGCTTCTGCACGGGGATGCACATTATGGGCGGTGACGTTCCGGCGCTCGTAGACACGTTCCGAGGGAAGATGTACTACTCGCAGATGCGTGACCTGCGGGGTCGCTGGCCCGCGGCCGAGGAGGTATTCCTTGGCACCGGAGACCTCGATTTCCCGGACATTCTGCGCCGGCTCGCTGCCGCCGGCTACCGGGGGACCATTGGGCCGGAGCACCTCGGCCCGCCCAGGCACCCCGGCGAAGACCTGGAAGCGGCGGCCGTCGCCTTCTTGCAAGATTCCCTGGCATCGTCGCAGCAGCCCGGCTAGTGGGCCTGCGGACCGCAGGTCGGGGCGGCGTCAGCCGGAGACGGGCACACTGCGACCAACGGTGCCTCGCATCCTGGCCGCGAGGTGGCGGGCGCCGGTAGGATAGGGCAGCATTCGATGGAGGGCCACAATGAGTCGTCTACGTGTCGCGGTGATCGGCGCCGGCAACATCGCCCAGCAGCATCTCCCCGTCCTGACCAACCATCCCGCCTGTGAGGTGGCAGTCCTCTGCGACGTTAACCCCGAGATGCTGGCCGAGTCGGCCGAGCGTTTCGGGATTGGCGAACGGGAGGAGTCCCCTGACGCGCTGCTCCGGCGCGACGATCTCGACGCCGTGTATGTCCTGGTCAGCGTGCTGCACGTCGCGCGCGTGGCCAGCAAGTTCATCGCCGCGGGACTACCTACCTTTGTGGAAAAGCCCCCCGGCATCTGCTCGGCCGATACCGGCCGCCTCGCCGAGCTAGCCGAGAAGCACGGCACCGTGGCGATGGTGGGCGTGAACCGGCGCTTCTACAGCAACAATCTGGCGGTGCGTGAGCGGATGGCCGAGCTGGGACCGCTCGCGACGATCACGGTGGAGGCGCACGAGGACCAGTGGCGGCTCTATCAGCCCGACCGGCTGACGAAGTTCACGCAGCTTGTGCGGCGGCGCTGGGCCTACGCGAATGGCATCCACGCCCTGGACATGCTGCGCTTTTTCGGCGGCGAGGTGGCGGATATTCAGGCGATCCGCTCGTCCTATCATTACGATTATCCCGATAGCTTCTCCGCGGTGCTGCGCTTCACGAGCGGCGCACAGGGACGCGCCCTAGTGGACTGGTTTGCGCCGGCCAACCATCGCTACGAGCTGCGGACCGTGGGCGCGCGGGCCGTGTCGGGCCACGGGTTCAACACCGTCACGGTAAGCGTGCGCGATCAGCCGGACGAGCAGTTTGTATTGGACGAGCAGGACCGGCAATACAAGGCCGGCTTTTGGCGGCAAGCGACGGCGTTCTTGGAGGGCGCGCGCAGCGACCGGCAGCCGCCGTTCCCGGCCGCCTCGCTCGCGGACGCCCACCGCACGATGCAGATGATTGACGGCATCTGCCAGCTCTCGGCCGAAGTGGAGGAAGACCGCGAGCAGTACCTGCCCATGTGAGCGAGCGCCGATACCGAGGCTGATTTGTAAACTGTCGCTACCCCACCATCCGCCCTGAAGGAAGATGACACCACAGCTGCCCCCGGTGGAGAGCGGCCCTCCTGTAGCGCTGTGCTCGGTGGTCCTTGGGCGTGCTGTCGTTGGCATGCCGAGATCCCCCTGAAGGAAGCAAGACGCGTTCAACTTGCCCACCGTTGCAGTATTTGAGGCAGAGGGTGCCGCCGCGATGTCCCTAGACTTAAGACCACTGAGGAACACGTTACCTCGCCTGACCCCGCTACTCGCCGTGATCGCAGCCATCACGGTCTTCTACAGCGAGGCCCTAGGCACTCCACTCAGCGTACAGGCCATGCTCACGGATGAAGATGTCGCGTCGACGTTTCGGCCAGTTCTGCTAGAGCAGTTCGAGTACGTCCACCGGTTTGGGGACATGCCCCGCTGGACTGACCGGCGCGGATTCGGTCAGTCTCAACTCCTTAATCCATTTTACGGAACCTTCTATGCTCCGCGATTGAGGGAGATTGATGAAATCCTGGGGCTAGCGCTGAGACTCGCTTCTCGTGCCGAGGAAGCAGCAGATTGGCTTGTCTGGGGACACTCAGTCATCGCAGCGTTGGCAGCTATGGCGCTTGCCCGGCACTACCGAATCAGCCCCTGGGCTGCCGCCCTCGCGGGTATTCTCTTTACTCTCGGCCACCTCCCTGTCCGTTGGGCACCGCTCTTCCACGCCCCGATACATTTCGCCACCTACCCGCTTTCCATACTAGGGACGGAGTTGATCTGGAGCGGTCGTAGTCGCCTCGGGGTGCCTCTCTTGGCTCTGAGTCTTGGTGCATCCGGTACGGGCACTCACCTGCAGAATACGCATATGGTAATTCAAATAGTATTTGTCCTCGCCATCTACCGACTCGTGACTATTGACGTACCAGTTAGGGAACGGCAACGGCGCCTTCTGCTCTCAATAGCAGCTCTAGCGCTAGGGATAGTTATCATGGCGCCTGCCTTGGTGCCATTCGTCTTCGAGCAGGATAACGCTATGGAAACGCGGCAAGAGACGATCTACGAGGCCGTGGCAGGAATGAATCGCGACTCACTGCTGACGCACATTGATCCCGGTGCTGGGGGTATCAACGACAGCGTCTATATGGGGCCTTTGATGCCGGTCCTCGTCTTAGTAGGGATTGCTGTGAGTGTCCGCCATAAGCGATTAGCTTTCCTGCCTCTGCTTTTGGCGCTTGCCCTCCTGGCGGGCTTCAAGACACCGCTCTTGGAGGTCCTTTGGCACCTCGTGCCGGGCTGGAGTGTACTTTCCAACGTTCAGCGGGTGTCGTTCGTCACTGTCCTCCCTGTGGCCATGCTCGCTGCACTCGGGGCTGACTGGTTGGCTGATCCACAGAGAAGGAGGGGCACTGTAGTTGCCTTCGCGGCGGCGGGGACTATGAGCCTGGTGTACTGGCTGCTACGGTCGAGGGAGCTTGGTCAGGCACCAAGTTTCGAGTTCTGGCAAGCCTCTATCGAAGTCCTGATCATCGCCGTAGTGCTGCATCGTGCCGGCACCCGTCGCGACCGCAAATCCCGCGGTCCGTCCTTCCCGCTTGTGGGATTGGCCTTTGTCCTGAGCTTCTTAACTCTGTGGGAGGGACGCACTATGGGTTGGCGGCCAGTTCCGGACGCCCCTCCACCCCAATATCGGGACATGCTTGCGTTAGTCCGTGCCCAGAACGACCGGAGCGGTCGCTGGACGTCCTTCGC
This sequence comes from Chloroflexota bacterium, assembly GCA_965238265.1. Classification (GTDB taxonomy): domain Bacteria; phylum Chloroflexota; class UBA11872; order UBA12225; family JAJDUF01; genus JAJDUF01. The sequence continues at coordinate 2,905,642 of OZ250185.1, forward strand.
TTTGGACTACGGTCAGGCTAAACCCAATGCGTTCTTGGAAGTGCCAGGGCGGTGGCTTGACACCTACGAGAGCTTTGTAACCAAGGAGTTCTTCACCTATTGGCGCATGCTCACCGGAGCGACGCGCTATGATCACCCCACGGGGCTTGGGGGGCTGTGGTACCAGCACCTGGGCGATGATCCAGCGCCGCATCCGAACTTGGTCAATGCAGCGGGTATCTCGCGAATTCTGTCTTCAGACAGCCGCGTGGCCGAAGCGCACACCCTAGGCTGGACTATCTTGGCGCGCCGCGGGAACCTGCTCGCCTATGACAATCCGAACGCTTTCCCTTTGGCCTATCTATCCCGGCGATGGGAGAGTGTACCCGGTGACACAACTGCCGCGATAGCACGGCTGGCTGCCGTAAGGGATGCAACGTTTCGCAGCCACACCGATTACATTACGGGTGCCGTCGAAGTAGCAAGTCCCGGTGGTGATCCATTCCAGCGCAGGTGATGCGGCGTGGAGCCGAGGAGGTCCGGGTAAGTGTCATTGAGGCTGTGCGATCACCGGCGATTGCAGTGTTGCTAGATAGCCACCACTCAGATTGGAAGGCCTACGTGCATGGCACTCCACGCCCGCTGCTTCGGATCAATGGGGTGTTTCGAGGAGTTCTTCTCCAGCCGGGTGAGACTCGAGTAACGTTCCAGTACGAACCCAGATGGGTGCCTTGGCTACAGGCTATCGCCAGCATATCGGCCGTTCTCCTGAGCTTACAATTGTTGCCGGTCGAATGGTGGCGCTGGCTTAGAGTGAAGGTACGGACATGGAGCTACCTGTTTTACAACCGCAGTGTTAGAGTGACCAAGCTACTATTTACGCAGGGTATCGGCTGTGTCTAGGCTGGATCAATTGGCAGGGTGACAGCTATGAGCGTATCGGACCGGTTGCGGGTGGTGGTCTTCAGCGGTTGTGGACATGGGGTCATCGCGCAGACGCTGGCGGTACACCCGCGGTTCGAGGTGGTCGCGGTGGCTGACGATGACGACCTCCCCGATCAGCAGCACCGGCGCAACGAGGGCATGGCCCGGAGCCTCGGCGTCCCCTACTGCCGCGACGTCGCGGCGGCCGTCCGGCGGTTCCGCCCACGGGTGGCCTGTGTCTCCCCGGAGATCGAGCGGGCTGCCGATCTCAGTGTGCAGGCTGCCGCCGCCGGCCTCCACATCATTCAAGACAAGCCGATGGCGTCGAGCGTCGAGGAGTGTGACCGGATCGTCGCGGCGGTTGAGCAAGCCGACGTGCGGTATGCGTTGTGGAACCGCAACACGTTTCCGGCCATCGAGCACACCCGCCGCCTGCTCGCGGCCGGCGCTATCGGCGAACCGACGGCTATCCACGTTGACTTCTACTTCGCCAAGGATGCCGGTGTGCTGATCGACTCCGACGCGCCGGAGGAGGTACCGGCCGACTGGCGCGGCCACGGCGAGCTGACGGTCGAGGGTATCTATCCGCTCGCTTACATCCGCTATCTCCTGGGCGTCGAGGTGCAGCGCGTGTTTGCGCGGACAACGGCGCACTTCTTCCGCAAGTACGCCGACCGGGGCCTGGAGGACCTGGCGACCGTGACCCTGGAGCTAGAGCGGGGGATCGTCGGATCGCTGTGCATCGGCCGGATCGGTCGGGCCAGCCACGCCAACCTCGGCGAGCTGAAGCTGCACATCATGGGTTCGACCGGTGCCCTCGTCGTCTCCGAGCCGAGGCCGGAGATCGCCGTGTATACTCGCGGCCTCGAGCCGAGCGATTATCGCCATCGGCGCATCGGCGTGTACTATGAGCGCCGGCTGCTGGACGACTTTGCACGCGCGATTGATACCGGCAGCGATACGATGTTGAGCGCGCGCGCCGGCCGGGCTATCGTGGCGACTGTGAACGCGGCCCTCGAATCCGGTCGGACGGGACAGACGGTCAGGGTGCCAACCGGCCGGCACAGTGGTTAGCAGAGGGGGCCGGGGGGTGAGGACGATGAGGCGGCACAGTCTGGGAGCATGAGGCGCCAGGTATGATTCCGCTGCCGGTAGCGGCCTGGTTGTGGCGCCGCCTGGGCTGGGGGCTACTCATCCTGGTGGGATGGGTCATGGTGAGCACGCTAGGATACCTGCTCATCGAGCGCTGGTCCTGGTTCGACTCGCTCTATATGACGATCATCACGGTCTTTACGATTGGCTTTGAGGAAGTACACCCCCTCACCGAAGCCGGTCGCGCCTGGACACTGGTTGTCATTGCCGTTGGGGTGATGATCGTAGCGGCAGGAGGCTCCTATCTTGCGGCGGATTTCTCCAGTGGTGAGCTGGGGCGCTTGTGGCAGGAGAGCACATTGAACCGAAACTTGAACCGGCTGCGCGATCACTACATTGTGTGTGGTCTCGGTCGAGTTGGCTGGCAGATTGTCTTGCGGCTACGGCACGAGCAGCACTCCTTCTGCACTATCGAAATCACCGACCGGCATCTCGACGAGCTGGAAGCCTGGGGCATCCCGCATCAGGTAGCGGATGTCACGGATGAGGAGGTCCTACGGCGCGCTGGCATCGAGCGAGCACAAGGCTTGGTCGCGGCGGCCGATAGCGACGCGGTTAATCTCCTGGTGGTAGTCTCGGCCCGGAGCTTGGCCCCGCAGCTCAATATCGTGACGCGGGTGGAAGACCCGGCCAACGAGGCCAAGCTGCTGCGCGTCGGTGCCAATCGGGTGCTTTCGCCCACGGTCCGCGCTGGCCAGCGTATGGCGCAAATGCTGACCCGTCCAACCGTCGTCGAATATCTCGATACGTTGCTGTACCGAGATGGCGAGGCGCTGCCCTTCGTCATCGAAGAGATAGAGCTGGCCGCGACGGGCACGCTCTGCAATCGCCCCATCGCCCATATTGATGCCGAGTACCCGCACAGTCGCGGTCCCACCATCTTGGCCGTCAAGCCGGCGGGAAAGGACTTAATCCTGCACCCGCGCGGCACGCAGCAGCTGCGTAGCGGGGACCTCATCATCGCGGCGGGCCAGCCGGAAGAGCTAGCCCAGCTGGCCGACTTGTGTAGTTGAGTGTATTGGTAGCCGCTATCATTAGCCCTGGACTAGCACGCACAGGGAGCCGTGGTGAAGTTATCCATCCTGATCCCGGTCTACAACGAGAGCGCCTCTATCGAGACTCTGCTGCGTCGTGTTGCGGCCGTTGACCTCGCGGTAGCCGATCCCGTGGCCCTCACGCCAGCCGGCAGCGGCGCTGGAGGCGCCACTGGCACGGGGTCGGCGCTCATCGAGCGAGAGATCATCGCCGTTAACGACTCCTCGACCGATGGCACGGGGAAAATCCTCACCCGTCTGGAAAGCGAGCCGTTGCCGGACTTGCAGGTTGTCCATCATCAACGCAATCAAGGCAAAGGCGCCGCCATCCGCACGGCATTGGCCGTCTCCACCGGCGACTATGTCATCATCCAAGACGCCGACCTGGAGTACGATCCCGCAGACTATCCCCGGCTACTCGCGCCGATCCTCGCCGGACAGGCGCAATTGACGTATGGCGTGCGGTCGTTTGCCGGGCAGAAGCCGCTCTTGCGTTGGGGCAACTGGTTCCTCACTTGGGTCACAAACCTGCTCTTCGGCACCCGGCTCCACGATATGGAGACCTGCTATAAGCTCTTGCCCGGTGATCTCTTCCGCACCCTCGATCTGGAGTGTAATCGCTTCGATATGGAGCCGGAGATTACGGCTAAGGTGCTGCGCCGCGGCTACCATATTCACGAGGTCCCTATCAGCTACAAGCCGCGGGGCGCGAAGAAGCTATCTCCTTGGCGAGACGGTCTGCCGGCCTTGTGGGCGCTGCTCAAGTACCGCTGGCAGAAGCTGTGATACCGTGCAGCGCACTAGATATACGGATACCGGGACGCACATGGACGAAGGGACGTAGTCTGGGCCCAGAGTCGTTGCTCTGGGCCGGGAGGGGGCACTATGGAACTCGATCCGGCGGCTTTATCGCCCCGTGAAGCGTACCAATTACTGATCACATCAATCGTGCCGCGCCCCATCGCCTTTGTGTCCACAATCAGCCCCCAAGGCCGGACCAATGCCGCGCCCTTCAGCTTCTTCACCGCGCTCAACGCGCAACCGGTCCTGTTGGCCTTCTCCGTCATCTCCCCTGGTGGTGTGGAGAAGGATACGCTGCGGAATATCAGAGCGACTCGTGATTTCGTGATCAACATCGTCAGTGAAGACTTGGCCGATGCGATGAATACGGCCTCCGGCGATTTTGCAGCGGATGTGAGTGAGATCGAGCTGACCAGCTTGACCGCGATGCCGAGTGTGAAGGTCAGAGCACCTTGGATCGCCGAGTCACCCGTCAGTATGGAATGCCGGCTGACTCAGGTCATCGAGATTTCGGACTCCTTCGTGAGCATCATTATGGGCGAGGCGGTGCTCTTCCACATCCGTGACGGGATCTACAGTGGGGGCCGCTTGGACGAGATGCAAGTGCGCGCCATCGGCGCCCTCGGGACGAACAGCTACTGCCGTTCCGATGCGACCTTTGGGCTGGTACGTCCCAGCATCCGCCCACCGGAGCCTTCCCGTTAGGCGCTGCACTGGGCGCTGCCGGCCTGGTCCTACCACTCGACCAGCTCGGCGCCGATGGCCTGGACGACGGCCTCACCCTTAGCCAACGTCTCCCGATACTCCGCTTCCGGGTCGGAGTCGGCAACGACCGCGCCGCCTACTTGCAAGTACATGCGGCCCTCGCGGACGACGAGCGTGCGAATCGCGATGCTGGTATCCATGTCGCCCGTGAAGCTGAGATAGCCGATAGCGCCGCAATAGACGCCGCGCCGCACCGGCTCCAGCTCCTCGATGATCGCCATGGCCCTGATCTTCGGACAACCCGTGACCGATCCACCCGGAAAGCAGGCCCGGAGCAGGTCCACCGACGTAAGCTCCGGGCGTACCGTTCCGCGCACGGTACTCACGAGGTGCCAGACACTCGCGTATCCTTCCAGCCCGAACAGCTCCGGCACCTGGATCGTACCCACTTGGCAGACTTTGCCGAGGTCATTACGTAGGAGGTCCACGATCATCAGGTTCTCGGCGCGATCTTTCCCGCTCCTGGCGAGCTGCTGGGCCAAGGCGCGATCTTGGCTCGCGGTCACACCGCGCGGCCGGGTGCCCTTGATCGGCCGCGTCTCGACCTTGCGCCCCTCGCAGCGCAGGAATCGCTCCGGTGAGGCGCTGAGTACCGTACAGTCGTCGAGTGCGAGGTAGGCGCCATACGGCACCGGCGAGGCCGCTCGCAGGCGCTCATACAGCGGCCAGGTGGGCCCGGCCCAGTCACCCTCCAGCCGATGCGAGAGATTGACCTGATAGATGTCGCCAGCCGCAATGTACTCTTTGGCGCGATGCACCTGCGCGAGGTAGGCGGTGCGTCCGACGTTGGAGCGGAGCCGGACGCTGGCTAGGGCGCCGTTGGCGGGCGGTGGTGGCCCGGTCCGGACCAGGTAGGCTTGCAGTTCGCGCCACCGCTCGCGGGCCGCCGCTGCGCTCCCACGCGGCAACCCGGTGCTGATGAGCCACTGTTGCCCGGTGCGGTAATCGGCGGCGAGCACCCAATCGTAGAAACCCACGTGGAGGTCGGGCGCTCCCTCATCTCTAGCGCTGGCCGGCCAGCGTTCGAACCGCCGGCCGAGATCGTATCCGAAGTAGCCGATGGCGCCGCCGAGCAGTGCCGGTAGCCCCGGCTGTCGCGGGACTGCGTAGCGCCGCAGCAGTCGTTCGAGCAGGATGGGGGAATCGGTGGCAACCGTCACGGTGCCACCCGGTCCGGTCAGCTCGCTGCGTCGGCCACGACTGCGTAAGACGAGGAACGGGTCGGCGCTGACATACGAGCAACGGCCGGTGGTAGTAGCGCCAGAGCTGTGGTCCAGCAGCACAAGCTGTCGCCGGTCGAGGAGGCGGGCCGCTGCTTGCGCGGGGCTGATCGCTACCGGGCCGGCGACCGGCGTTACGTCACCCGTCGGAGACGCCAAGCCGATACGCGCGAGCAGCTGATCCAACTCATCGTCCGGGGTGGCGGCGCCGCCGGAGATTGGCGTTGCCCACCCGGCGCCGGCCGCTCCTCCATGCGGCCGGCGCGTGCGTACCTGGGATGTAACCACCGCGAGTCCGCCTCCCTGCGGGCAGTATGTCATACCCGGCGCTGTCGAGTGTACGGACGGGAGACCGGCCGCCAGACGAGCCGCCCGCGGCCCGTGCTACAGTGAAGCGGTACGGCACGACAGGTGCGACGATGCAGGAGAGCAATGATGGTGACGCCGACACCAGCGCCAGCCGTAGTGGAAGTCTTCTATCCCGAGTCCGACGGACAACCCATGGCTGAGACCGATGTCCACCGCGACCTGATGATCGAGCTAATTGCCATGCTGCGGGAGTATTTCCGCGATGATCCGCACGTCTATATCAGTGGCAACCTGTTCCTCTACTACGAGGAAGGCAATCCCCGGCGGGCGGTTGCGCCCGATGTCTTTGTGGTCAAGGGTATTCCCCGCCACCGCCGGCGCATCTACAAGCTGTGGGAAGAAGGTCTACCCCCGGATGTCGTCTTCGAGGTGACTTCACCCAGCACCCGTGGCGAAGACCTCCGCAGCAAGCACGACCTCTACGAGCGGCTGGGTGTGGCCGAGTATTTCCTGTTCGATCCGCTCGACGAGTATCTGCGGCCGCCGTTGCAGGGCTATCGGTTGCGCCAGGGCCGCTACCGGCCGCTTCGGCCCGCGGAAGATGGCGCGCTGCGGAGTGGCGTGCTGGGGCTGACGCTGCACCCGCGGGGCGAGCGGCTGCGCCTGTTCGCCCCGGAGAGCCAGCGGTGGCTGCCCACCCCGCAGGAAGAGACGGCGGCGCGGCGCGCGGCGGAGGCCCGGGCCGCGGTAGCGGAGGCTCGTGAGGCAGCCGAGGCGGGTGCGCGGCAGGCGGCCGAAGCTCAGGTGACGGCCGAGGCGAGCGCACGGCAGGCGGCCGAGGCGGAGTTGGCCCGGCTCCGGGCGCTGCTCGACGAACGCCGCCAGCCCTAATCAGTAGCCCGGCTACGTACCCAACGGAGCGCTACTGCCGCGCAAGCTGCGCCAAGCGTGCCTCTACCTTGGCGAGGCGGTCGCGCTGCTCCTGCAAACGTGTACGCTCGCGCTCTACGACGGCCGCCGGCGCCTTCTCCACGAAACCGGTCCTGGCGAGCAGTGCTGCCAAGCGCGCTACCTGCTGCTGCGCCTCCGCTTGCTCTGCTTCCAAACGCTCGCGGTTCTCCGCAGCGTCCGCCGCCTCGTCGGGCAAGAGCCAGATTTCGACGCCGCCGGCGCGCGCCGACAGCGCGTGTACCGGCTTCTCTGCGAGCGTCTCCACGATCCGCAGCGGTCGCACGCGGGCCAGCACCTCGATCTGTGGCGCCAGCGCATGCAGCGATGCCGTGTGCCCGTGGCCGGCGATAGTCGCCGGCACCCAACGCCCAGCTTCGAGCTGCGCCTCTGCGCGCACGTTGCGAATCGTGCGTACGACCTCGATCATAGCGGCCACCCCGGCCTCGGCCCCGGGATCACGCTTACCGGGCTGCGGCCACGGCGCCACCATGAGAGCCGGGGCCGGTCGCTGGTCGCCGTGCAAATGCGACCACACCTCCTCCGTGACAAAGGGCATGATCGGATGGAGCAGCCGGAGGCTGGTATCGAGCACGTAACGCAGCACCGCCAGTGCCGTTTCACGGGACGCGATGCTCGTTGTCCCATTGCGCGCTACGTCTTGCCACGGTCCTTGGCCGCCGGCGTAGAGCGAGAGCTTCGACAGCTCGATGTACCAATCGCAGAACTCGCCCCACAGGAACTCCTCCAGCGTGCGGCCGGCCTCACCGAACTGGTACGCCTCCATCTGCCGGGTTACTTCCGCTACGGTCGCGTGACAACGCGAGAGAATCCACCGCTCCGCTAACCCCAGGTTGGTCCAGTCGCCGTCGGCGCTCGCGCTGCCTGCTCCGCTGCGGTCACGGGCGAGCACAACGAAGCGGGCGGCATTCCACAGCTTGTTGGCGAAATTCCGCGCGTTGGCGATCTTCGGCAGCGAGAGGCGCACGTCCTGCCCCGGTGTGCTGCCGGTCACAATCCAGTAGCGCAGGGCATCGGCGCCATACTCCTCAATCACGTCGAGCGGATCGTCGCCGGGTTGGGGGTTAGACTTGCTCATCCGCGAGCCATCCTGGTGGCGCATAGTGCCGTGGAAGTACACGTGATGGAAAGGTGGCTCGCCCATGAACTCGATCCCGGTCATAATCATCCGCGCCACCCACAAGAAGATGATGTCGTAGCCCGTCTCTAGCACGTCGGTTGGATAGAAATAGGCCAGGTCTTCCGTCCGGTCGGGCCAGCCCAGCGTCGAGAACGGCCACAGCGCCGAGCTGAACCAGGTATCGAGTACGTCCGGGTCCTGTTCCAGGGCACCACCGCACGTCGGGCACTGCCCCGGGTCGCCCTCGCCCGGCTGCGGCACGATAGGCTCCGGGCACTGCCGGCAGTACCAGACCGGGATGCGGTGTCCCCACCACAGCTGACGTGAAATCTCCCAGTCGTGGACATTTTCCATCCAGTGCAGATAGATCCGCTCGAAGTGCTGCGGCACGAACTTGATACGCCCATCTTTGACCGCCTGAATAGCCGGTTGGGCGAGTACGGTCTGCTTCACGAACCATTGCTCGGAGATACGCGGCTCGACCACCGTACTGCACCGATCACAGGTGCCAACTGCGTGCGTGTGCGTGGCCACGTTGCGTACCCGCTGCTCGGCTTCCAGATCGCGGAGCAGCGCTGCGCGGGCCACGTACCGGTCCAGGCCGGCGTAGGGCCCAGCCTCGTCGTTGAGCGTGGCATCGTCGTTCATAATGCTGATGGCCGGCAGGTCGTGGCGCTGCCCCATTTCGTAGTCGTTCGGGTCGTGACCAGGAGTTACCTTCACCGCGCCGGTGCCGAAGGCGGCCTCCACCGCCGCGTCGGCAATAATGGGGATGCGACGGCCTAGCGCCGGCAGGATGGCCTGGCGACCGACGAGAGTGCGATAGCGTTCGTCATCCGGGTGTACCGCGACTGCCGTATCGCCGAGGATCGTCTCGGGTCGGGTCGTGGCCACCTCGATGTGACCACCGCCTGCGAGGTCGTAGCGCACCGTCCAGAGCTTGCCTTCCGTCTCCTCATGCACCACTTCGAGGTTGGAAATCACGGTGCCGCAACGCGGACACCAGTTCACCAGGTACGGACCGCGGTAGATTAGCCCCTTGTGGTAGAGGCGCACGAAGGCCTCGCGCACGGCACGGGAGAGCTGGTCGTCGAGCGTGAACCGCAGCCGCGACCAATCGCAAGAGGTGCCGAGCTTGCGGAGCTGTAACTCGATGGTGTTGCCGTGGTGCTCGCGCCACCCCCACACGCGCTCGACAAATGCCTCGCGCCCCAGGTTTTGGCGAGATAACCTTTCCTTTTCCAGCTCCCGCTCCACCACGTTCTGCGTAGCGATGCCGGCGTGATCCGTTCCGGGCAAGTAGAGCGTGTTGTCGCCTACCATGCGCCGCCAGCGGGCCATCACGTCTTCGAAGGCGATCATCATGGAATGGCCATGATGGAGCACGCCGGTGATGTTGGGCGGCGGCATCATCAGCGTCCACGGGCGGCGCGTCCAATCTGCGGGCGGCGTAAAGTGGCCGTTATCGAGCCACTGTTGATAGACGCGGTCTTCGATGGGGCGATGATCGTAGGCGCGGCTCATCGCCGCGTCGTGGCCGTCCTGGGCCGCTGGCGGTCGTGCTGCCTGTTGCGTCGTGGTCATCCGCGCCTCCTTACCGACTGATTAATTAGATATTGGGACTACCGGCCCCCCTATGGTCCCCCCGCTGCGGCAGGGGGACGGCATGTTCCCTCCCCTGGCGCAACGGGGAGGGGTAGGGTGGGGGCCAAGATTCCCTCGCGGCTCCTTAAAGCAAACGCGCCATATTCGCCGCGGGGCACTTGCCCGCGGGACGAACATGGCGTGTCGTGGTACCACCCGGGTTCAGCCCGACTGCCGTGGGACCTGACCCCCGGCCCCTTCCCTCCAGGGAGGGGGTTGGGGGTAGGTGCGTTCCACCCCTCAGTCGGACTCTCGTTACAGCGCTAACGGGCTTACCCGAAGAGGCTTATTGGCGCTCCGCACCGGCTACCGCCGGCGATATTGTGGTCCGCGCTCTCGGCCTCTCAACTCCCAAGCGACCTTCGGCTACCGCTACCGGAGAGGGCTTGCAGTCGGTGGCCCTCTCTCCCTATCTGTCCGCGCGCCAGGCGCGCGAGGCGGTGCAGGCGTAGCCTACTCCTCTTGTTCGCTGCCGTTATGGCTATGAAGTTGTCCTCTCCACGAGTATAGGTGGCCGGAATGAGACTGTCAATGACCGTTCTGGCGGCCATACCGTGCAAAAGCCATGACCGAGACACAGACGGACTGCCAAGTGGCGCCCATCCATTTGAAGACTCCCCTTCCCTCTAGGGCAGGGGGCGGGGGTGAGGTGGAGCTTACGTCTCAACTGAAGAACCTGCCCTTGTAAGGCTCACCTCCCGTCATTCCCGCTTGTGCGGGAATCCACTACCCCGCCGCCGGATTCTGGCCTACGCCGGAATGACAGGGAGGCGAGCCGGGCTGGCGGCGGTGTGGTGGGAAGGCACCGTAGGTGGAGTGTCCTCTTGCCCGCGCTAAACGGGGGGGGGGGGTGCTATCCTGAGCAGTGCCGCCGCTACCTTGCTTTCTTGCAGAACGGCAGCCCGGTGCGCTTATTCTCCATGACGATGTAACCGGCCGGCACACTGTCGAGGGTTGCCCCTGGCCTGGGCTGCTTGGCAAAATAGTAAATGCGCTGCTCGCGCCCGTTCTGGAGCACAACGTCCTTGTAATGGAGATAGTAGGTCTGCCCCTTGCTGTTGACGTGCGTGTACGCCACGATTCATCTCCTGCATGCACTCGCTGGATCGGGCACTTGGACAAGTGAGCACCCCGGCAGCCGCTAGTGAGAATTTCGGAGCCTCCTCAGTATAGCGGAAATGGTGAGCGCGAGAAGGTATCATGTAAGGGAGTGGGTCGCGATTTGAGGGGAGTGGGCAACAATGAGCACCGCTACCTACTGTTCTCGCTGTCGGATCGGGCGCCTCGATGACGAAGGTATCTGTCCGCTCTGTGGTGGCGTTGGCGCGCATGTCGGGCGGCGGAAACGTTGGGCACTCGCCGTGGGACAGTTGTTGGGCAACCTCAACATCGGCCTCGTTGCGCTCGGGTTGTTCCTGGCCAGCGCGGCGCTAGTCGTGTGGGCTGGCTCATCCTGGCTTGCCTCCGCTGCGCCCGAGAGCGCCCAAGTCCCAGCCGGCGTGAGCGAGCTACTCGCAAGGTCGCGCTCCGACCCTGGTGGCCTGCTCCTGGAGCTGATCTGGCGTGCCCTGGCGCAAGCGACCATCGTGACGGCCATCATTATCGCCGTTGGCTATATGCTGTGGAAACGCCAGCAACGCCAGTCCAGAACCGAAAACGTCAGCAGCAGCGACGACCAAGGTTGACGCTTTCGCGGGAATGACGGGTGTGAGGTACACGTTCCCTCCCCGGTGCATCAGCACGGGGGAGGGCCAGGGTGGGGGCCAAGATGCCCCGCTGGCCTCATTCCAGACCGATGAAGTAGTGATAGTGCGGTTGTCCGCCGGGTGTGACCTCGATCTCGGCCAGCGGCAGCCATTCCTCCAGCCGTGCAACTAGCGCGTCAGTGGTGGCCGGCTCCGCAGCTGCGCCGGGGTACACGCTAACTATCTCGTAGTCGTCGGTATCCAAGGTGTCGAGTGCCCCGCGCAGCGCCCCGATCTGATCTGCGCCGTGAGCCACGAGCACGTCGTCAACGAGGACAATCGCCTCGCCCTCCCGTACCGCCAGGTCGCCGCTCGTCGAGTCACGGACGGCGTGAGTCAACTCAACCGTGCATACGGCCTGCGCGGCCTCGGTCATGGCGGCAGCGTTCATCGCCGGTGAGTCCTCACCATTGAAAGCCAACTGTGCGGCGATGCCTTGGACGACCGTCTTTGTGGGCACAATGGTCACGTCCACGTCGTCGGGAACGAGCTGGATGACCTGCTCCGCACCCAGGATCACATTCTTGTTATTCGGGAGGATGATGACCTCGGAAGCGTTGGCCGCCACGCAGGCGGCGAGCAACTCTTCCGTACTCGGGTTCATGGTCTGACCACCCGTGACGATCTCGCCCGCACCGAGCGAGCGGAGCACTGCCTCCAGCCCCTCACCCGCAGCGACGGCGACCGTTGCCAGCGGCACCGGCGGCGCAGGATCATCCGACAGCTCCGGCTCCGCTGGCCCTTGCGCCTGTTGCGCCTCTCGCTCCAGCACCTGCAAGTCCATATCCTCGATATGGATGTCCGCGAGCCGTCCGTTTGCGACCACCGCACTGAGCATTTGGCCCGGATCATCGGTGTGGCCATGCACTCGTATGATATCGCTGTCACCGACAACCACGGACCAGTCGGCTAACGACTCAATCGTCCGGCGGATATGGGCCATGTCGAGGTCCCGGCCGGTAATCAGGAACTGGGTGCAGTACCCCCAGCCCTCGGCATCACCATCCGTCGTCGTGCTGTCGGTCATAGCGCCGATGGCCGGCGCTACCGGGGCGGCCCCGTCACCGAGGAGCGCGCTGGCGTCCGCGTTAGGTACCCCATCGGTCTCCGCCTGCAGCATCCCCTCCAGAATGAGCCGGTAGCCTTCGCCCCCGGCATCCACAACTCCGGCCTCCCGGAGCACCTGCAATTGGTAGCGCGTCTTCCGCACGGCCTCGGCCGCCGCCGTTGTGGCGCGCCGGAGCGTGAAGGTGACATCTTGGGACTCTCCCGCCGCCTGCTCGGCTGCGCGGCCGGCAGCCCGCGCGACCGTGAGCATTGTTCCCTCGACGGGCTGGGCGACGGCGCCATAGGCCGCCTCGGCCGCTTCCGTCAGCGCCCGCGCCATCGTCTGTGCATCGCTCTCCTGGTGTCCCTCCAGCGCTCGCGCCATACCGGCGATGATCTGCGAGAGGATGACGCCCGAGTTGCCGCGCGCGCCCATCAGCGCACCACGCGCGGCCTGCTTCGCAACGGCTGCGGCCTCTTGTGCAGCAGGGTCAATCCCCGCCAGCGCGGCCCGCATGGTGAGCAGCATATTGGTGCCGGTATCGCCATCCGGCACCGGGAACACGTTGAGGTCGTTGACCGCCTCGCAGTGCTGCTCCAGCCGGGCGGCACCGCCGAGGAGCGCTGCCCGCCAGCGCTGGCCATCCCAGGTGGTCTGTTGCGCGAGCGCCGGCTCCTGTGTTACCATCAGTGATACTCTCCATCTAATTAGATCGTAGCCTAGCCGCCCGGCGCTGCCAAAGACAAGGGGTTGCGTTACCAGACAGCTTGCCCGGTATTGCCAACTATCGCCGAGGCTCAATCATACCACAGTGCCTGGTATATCCTGATGAGGGTGTTTGCCCACGAGCGCTGGTGAGGTCAACGAACTGTGAAACGATGTAGCTTCTGCGGCAAAGGGCCAATGGTCGGCCGCAATATCCGCCACAAAGCCAAGGGGAAGTGGACCTATCGCGCGCCCAAAACCCGGCGTGTGTTCCGGCCCAACATCCAGCGCACCACCATCTTTCTGCGCGGTGAGCGGCGGCGCGTCCACATCTGCACCCGCTGCCTGCGTACGCTCAACAAGACGGCCTAGCCGGCAGCCGCCTCACTGCCCTGCCGCTTGCCGTAGCTCCTCCGCGGCTTCGAGCAGGTACTCGTTGATCTTGTCCAAACGCTCGGCTGCCTTGGCAATGCGCTCTTGATCCTCGGTATCAATGGCGCGCGCATAGTCCGCTACCATCGGCTTCGTCTCGGCATTGACTTGCTGGAGTAGCTCGGCGGTGCGCGTCAATTCGGGTGGCACCGGCTGCACCGCGGCCATGTCCTCCGCTGCCAGCTCCATCAACTTCAGTACGAAGGTAGCTTGTTCCCGCCATTCCTGATCGCGCAGCAGACTCGGCTCCTCCCCGGCCGCGACCCCCAGGTTGTCCAGCACGGCCAGCGCCTGCGCGTACACACCGGCCGCCGGCGCTACTTTCGCTGCGAAGGCCGCGACCGGATCGCTCTGTGGGGGCACTTCACGCCGCGTGATCGGAGGGCTTGGCCGGACGGCAGGACCACCGAGTCGGGCCGGCGCACGCTCCGAATCGAACACTGCGCTACTGGTCTCGATGCCCGGTTCCGGTAGGCCGCGTGGCCGCGCGATAATGGCGAAGACGACAAAGGCACCAATCACCAGCACCAGCACCGTACCGACTAGCCCCAGCCCACCGAGTAGGAATACACGCCGCATGGCTACAACCCTCTGCTCCTAATGGTACACCGGGGACTCTTCCGTCCGCTCATACTGCTCTACAAGCCAGATAGCCAGCGCTGGCGAGAGCGGCATGTCCACAAGAAATCTCACCGGGCGAACTCTACCGTCTCCTCTTCCGCCAGGAAGGCAGCGTACCGCAGGGACTCATCAATGTCTTCCGGCTCCAGGTACAGGTATTCCTGGAGCACGGTCTCTTTCGTCTCCCCGGCGGCCCGGAGTCCCAGCACGCGGGACACCGGAAACCGCAAGCCGCGAATGCACGGCTTGCCCGTAGCGACCTGTGGATCCACGGTAATACGCTCAAAGCGCACGCTTCCACCTCCGAGCAGTCGTCCCTCGATATGTTAATAGTAGCGTAGAGTCGGTCACAGGCGGCATGAGGCCGGAGCGTGAAGATCACGCTCCGGCCTCGACTGAGCAGAGGGCCGAGTGTGCTTAGGAAACCTCGCCGATGTAGGCACCGCGGTAGTCCAGCCAGCCACCGCCGAACTCCCAGCGGACCTTGAAGCTGATCTGATCGTTCGTGAAGACCTGCCCATCGGTCGGCGCATCCTGTAGCAGCAGCTCCGGCGTCTCCTGCCCGCCTACGAAGCCCAGCTCGATGGTCGGGAGCACCGCCGGATCGGTGAGCAGGTACCAGTCGTTCGTATCGGTAAACTGGGGCACCGCGATCACCTCCAGCTGGTTGTGCAAGGGATTGACGTCGTTGTTGCTCCCACCCGGCGTCAATGGCGATCCCACGACGATCTTCGCCGTGAAGAGCAGGTCCGGCGGCACCAAGAGGAAGCGCGGATGCTGCCCGATGCGCTTGTTGGCCTCGTTCGTCTGCTTCAGCATCGCCAAAATGCCCGCCTGCACGCTGGCGCCGGAGAGTGCGCTCGTGCCGCGATTGGCATGGCTGGTCTGGCTGCCACCATCGAACACCTTCTTACCGTCCGCCATCGTCGGGTTGGTGGTAATCAACGTGGTGTAGACGTACTCATTCATGGTGATTCCGGCCGAGACGGCGAGGCGCGTGGGAATCTTCCGCACGGCTTCCAAGTCGTCGTTGAGGATGGTCTCCCGCGTGACCACGACGAGGTTGCCGCGCTTGGCGGGTGTATAGCTCTCCTTGCGGTCATCCCACGACAGATTTTGATACGTGGCGCCCTCGCTGACGGTAGCGAGACTGGCGAAGTCGTGGGTCTTCACCCGATCCTGCGCCTTGAAGTCGCGCACGGAGGAGAGCGTGCAGAAGCGCCGCCACGCCTGCGGCTGGCCGGCATAGTCTTGGACCAGCCGCTTGGTCATCGAATTCAGCACCACCTGGCTGAGTGTGCTGGTGGTGACCTCGTTCGCCTCCCTGACGAGCGCCAACTGTGGCTGATACACCCCGGAAACGAGACTGTCCCCGGTCGTCTGCACATACGCCTCGCGCAACGAGGTCCAGCGGGGCACCGCGCTGGTAGCCGCGAGGCCCAGCTGCTCTAGCCGCGCGCGGGCCTGCTCAGATTCGCGGACGCCGAACAGGCGATCCCACGCGGTCTGGAGCGCCACCATGCCCCGTGAGACGCCATCGTGGCCCATTATTTCCGTGCGGGCGGCCCCGTGCCCGCTGACCAAGCCGCGGAGCGGCCCGCCGGCCGGGGCTGAATCGTATTGGCGTAGCGCGTCCAGGGCCTCGATCTCCTGGACGATAGCACTGTCCAGATCGCTTGCAAACGCCTCCCTCGTCTGCCAATACGGTCGCCCGTTCCCCTCGCTCTCCGGTTCCAGGGGCAGCTCGAAGAAACGGCGGAGCTTCTGCTTGACCGGCTCCGGCAAGCGGGCGGCGGCCAAGCGATCATAGAGAATCCGGGCACAGGCCAGTTGCTCCGCCGCTTCGCGTACCGCGCTATGGCCCACGTGCCGTTCAGTCGGTGTTCCAGGATCGGCAACCGCAGTTTGCGCGTTCACTTCATTTCCTCCTCTGCTGTTCGCAGCGTTTCGGTGCGCTGTCTCCGGGGCGGGGAGCAGGAGACGGCCGGCCGTGCGGGCGTCCGGCCGCTGCCGCCCCCTGCTCCCCGCCGCCGCAGACTCCTCGATGGCCAAGAACTCGCCACCGGCGCTGGCTCGCGTGACAACGTCGCAGCTCTTCAATACCGGTACCGATTCCACGATCTGGACCGTTCGTCCGGCGCGGCTCTCGGTGACCAGTGTGCAGAGCGCATCAATGGACAGGCCGATCACGTCTCTCTCTTCTAGCTGCACGACCTCCTTCACTAGCTGCCAGAGCCAGTCGGCATACTCCAGCACATGCAGAGTAGCCTCGACCTGCGTCGGCTCGCCGCCAGCGCCAACCAAGCGGGGGGCGCGGAAGACCCCCACGATGTCCCGCACCGAGCGGGCCGGGCGCAGGCGGTCTTCGAGCGCCGTCGGGTGATCGGCAAAACAGCGCAGCCCATCGGCAGCCGCCGCAATGTCTGCGAGCGCTCGCGGCGTGAAGATCCGCCCCGACTTGGCCTCGCCGGCCCGGATGAGTACCACGCGGACGTTCCGGCTCTCGGCATCCACCGCGCCGGCGATGCTCCCCGTCGCCTCGTGGATGGCTACCAGCCCTCGGTCCGTAGCGCGGGCCGGCTCACCTTTACTCACGCCGACACCCTCCTCTCCGTCCGTTCCGGCGCGGCCTCGCCCAAAAACCGCAGCAATAGCCGCCGGGCTTGCTCGGATTCCAGCCAGCCCCGATCAACCGCGGTGCCCAATGCGGTCGTGAAGGTCGCGGCAGCGCGGCCAAGCTCGACGCTCCGCTCCGTATCGCTCAACTCGTCGAACTCCACGCGGAAGGCCTGATTGATGCGTGGCCCCAAGGCCCCGGCCCGTACCCGCGCCTGAATGGCACGGCGCACGATGCGTACCAAGAGCTGCCGCAGGTACTCCTGTCGTCGCTGGAAGCGTTTGAGCGCTGGCAAGCCCATTTCCGCCGCCGTCGCGCGATTGACATGCCCCCCTTCTCCCAGAAAGTGCTCCGGCACGCCGGCGCCGGCCGCGATCATCAGCTTGAGCGCTCGCCCGTCGCTGGATACGTCGTCGGCGCCGATCCGTGGATTGACCGCCTGCCACTGCTCGGACTCGTTGTGAAACAGCACGGTGCCCGGCTCCGGCGGGCGGCCCATCTCGGTTCGTTTCCGCTCTAGGTCTGCGCGTGATGCCCCCGCGAGCGTCACGTCGTAGAGAAAGGCCCCTTTGTAGCGATTGATCCGTACTCGATCCGTGAGCCAGTCCTTGTAGCGGCGCAGCCACGGCAGTAAGGTGGACAGGTCCGAGCGGCCCCGCGTCGCGTTGCTGACCTTATTCACCGCAGCAGCTTCGATTTCGTGCGCCGCAATCCACGTGTCATCCGCCGGCAGCGGCCCCGGCGCGGCGCGCCCGTTGAAGGGCGGCGGAGCGTACCGATAGCGCAGGGGTCGTTCGACATCTTCCGGGTCGGTTTCGATCTCGGTAACGTAGAGTGGATCAAGCTGCCGCACCACCGTCCGACCGGTCAAGGGATCAACGAAGAACCGCACGAATTGCTCGCCATAGAGGGCCAGCTCCGTGAGCAGCGCATAGATCCGCTCGTCCATGCGGTTGTCTGCGTCCTGCCAGAAGTCATCAATGATCCGCTGGACCCGTTGATCCTCGGCGACAACCCGCACGCCACCGCCGAGCACAAAATTCGTGCCTAGCTCGATGACGGCGTGAGCGAGCGGGTTGGTGAGATACGCTTCGTAAACCTCCAAGAGGAGCGCGCGGCGATCAGCGGGTGGGAGGTCCCGCTCGGTCTGCGGGGTGAGCAGCGTGCGGTAGCCGCGATCTTCGACCGTATGTGCGCTTGCTTCCTGCACGGGCGTCGCCGCGTCTTGGCTGCCCGTGTGCCGCTCGGCGGGGCCATCCGGCTGCGGCGCGTGGGGTTTGGCCCGACCGCCAAATGGCCACCACCACCTGCTCGCGGCCGCCAGGGCTTGTTGCCCGGTGGCGTGCTCCTTTGTCGGTTCCCTCGCTGGCGACATGTACCTGTCTCCCGTTCCCAATCCGTCGTCACTGCGCCGACGGGTGCTATCCAGTGACCCATATATGGGAGAGGGACGGTGAAACAACGGTCCCGCTGGCCAGTGGCTAGTGGTCTGTGGAACAGGCGACATCTGGACTACGGCTTCCGCCGCAGTGATGAGGCGGGGGGCAGGACCGTCATTGCGGCTTGCGCCGCAATCCGGACCGCAGGACAATCGTTTTCGTGCCAAGTGCTATGATTCAGATAGGCGCGTGGCCCCGAACGGCGCTGGGACAGCACCACCGCAGGACAGCCGAGCCGCTAGCTCAATTGGCAGAGCACCGGCCTTTTAAGCCGTAGGTTCTGGGTTCGATTCCCAGGCGGCTCACCCCCGACCATCTCCGGCGGACGCCCCCGCGTCGTCCGCCATGCCGGCGTAGGCCGGAATCCAGTGGCGGAAGGTGGATTCCCGCGCAAGCGGGAATGACGGACGACGCGCTTGCCCCCTACCCCGGTGCAGCGCGTAGTAAGATAGCGAGGGAACGTAGCCGACGGAGGGGATACCTGTGGCAACGACAACGCTGCTGACGGCCGAGGCATTGCTTGCATTGCCCGAAACTCTGCACAAGCCCGAACTGGTCAACGGGGCGATCGTAGCGATGGCACCGGTCGGTGGGTATCACAGTAATACCCAACTTGCGCTAGGGATGTATATGCGCCTTCATGCTCAACGGCGAGGACAAGGTCATGTCGGTGTGGAGTTAGGGTTCATCCTGACGACTGACCCGGACACGGTGCGGGCGCCCGACGTGTCGTTCATCTCGGCGGAGCAGCTACGCACGTGGCACGCCCTTGAGCGCTGGCTTCTACCCCGGGTATCCCGACATCGCCGCGGAAGTGGTCTCCCCAGGCGATACCGCTACCCAGCTCGATGCGAAAGTCCAAGATTACCTGCGTGCCGGCACCCGCCTGGCGTGGGTGGTCAACCCCGGCACGCGCAGCGTAGCGGTCTACTCCCCCGACGGACCAGCGCAGATACTCAATGCTGACGACGTGCTCACCGGAGGCGCGGTGCTTCCCAACCTGCGGATGCACGTGGGCGACCTCTTCCTGGGGCAGGACGGGTAGTGACAGGTATAGACGGAGCGCGTAGTAAGATTGCAAGGGAGCAGCGCCGACGGAGAGGATACCTGTGGCAACGACAACGCTGCTGACGGCCGAGGAATTCCTCACATTTCCCGAAACCCTGCACAAACCCGAGCTGGTCAAGGGGGAGATCGTAACGATGGCGCCCGTCGGTGGGTATCACGGCGACACGCAGCGCAAGCTGGCGATGCTGATGGGACTGCACGTAGACCGGGGGAGCTACGGCGCCTTGGTTGTAGAGCTGGGTTTCCGCCTGACAGCGGACCCGGACACGGTGCGGGCGCCCGACGTGTCGTTCATCTCGGCGGAGCAGCTACGCACCACGCCCTTGAGTGCCGGCTTCTACCCCGGGCATCCCGACATCGCCGCGGAAGTGGTCTCCCCAGGCGATACCGCTACCCAGCTCGATGCGAAGGTCCAGGATTACCTGCGTGCCGGCACCCGCCTGGTGTGGGTGGTCAACCCCGGCACGCGCAGCGTAGCGGTCTACTCCCCCGACGGACCAGCGCGCATCCTCGGTGCCGACGACGTGCTCACCGGGGGCGCGGTGCTGCCCGACCTGGGGATACACGTGGGCGACCTCTTCCTGGGACAAGACGGGTAGTGCCTCTCTGCCCTTGACGTCTCACCGCAGCACGCGCAACTACATGATAGGTCATGCGTTCTAGCATCTAAGTGGCGGCCTCCCGTCCGGGGCGGCTGGGGTAGAGGGTCAAGTTACCGCCTGGCCCGATGAGGAGGATGCGATGGACATAGACAATGGACACGTCGGCCAGGCATCTCGCAGCGGTAATGGGGCCTCCGTACAGAGGCTGTTCGACGCGATCAGCGCCAGCGACGGAGACCGGGTGGCTACCCTACTCGCGGCCGACCCGGCCTTGGCAAACGCCCGCACCGATGATGGACAGGTGCCGCTCATCGCGGCCGCCGAGCGGGGGCTGACGGACGTGGCGAGCGCCTTGCTCGCTGCCGGCGCCGACCCCACTGCTACCGACGGCTATTGGACGCCACTCTATGCGGCCGCCCACACCGGCCCCTATAAGCGAAAGCCGGCGCTCGCCGTCGCCGACTTGGTGCTGGCGTATGGTGCGCCGGATGACATTTTCAGCGCCTCAGCGCTCGGTCGAGCGCAACGGGTCGCCGCATTGCTGGCCAGCGACCCCAGCCTGGCCAATGCCCGCGACCCCATCGGCTGCACGCCGCTCTACCTGGCGGCGTGGACGGGATATCCGGTCGTTGTCGAACGGCTGCTCCAGGCCGGCGCCGATCCGAACGTCCGCAGTCGCGCCGGGCAAACGCCACTCGATACTTCCGCTACCCACATCTGGGAAGGAGAACAACGCGCGGTTGCTCGTCTGCTCCTCGATCACGGAGCCACGCCGAGCTTTTACGCGGCGTGTGTCCTGGGCAGTCTGGAGCACGTCAAACGGTACGTGGAGGACAACCCGGCGCTCGTCAGCCAACCCTTTGACCTGGGTGGCACCCCGCTTGAGGTCGCGGCCGCAGCCGGTCACACGGAAGTCGTCGAGCTGCTCTCACGATACGGGGCGGGATAGGCGTAGGGGCGCAGCGGGTGACGATGCTGGACCCGACACCCGTCCACCTGCGGAGCGGGGGGGCCATAGGGGGGCCGGTAGTGCCCCTCACCCCCCGGCCCCCTTTCCCTGTCATTGGCATGAAAATAGCCATTTCATAGCTTGTTGTGCAGGTGCAACCTGCATGGGTCATTCCCGCGAAAGCGGGAATCCACACCCACCCACCGCTGGATTCCGGCTTGTGCCGGAATGACGACTCCTCGGCTGACGGCTGAGGCCGGCCCCCTAATGACGGCCGAATTCGCGGGCGAGCTGGTCTTGGCTGAGGTGGATCATGGTTGGCCGGCCGTGCGGACAGGTGCGGCCCAGGTCACAGGCTTCAAGCTGCCGGATGATCTCAGCCATTTCCGCGGTGGTGAGCGCGTCACCGGCCTTCACGGCACCGTGACAGGCCACCGACCAGCGTGTGCGGTCGGCCACCGGCCCATCACCATACTCGCGTCCGAGCGCACCGTCTATCACCTCGGCGATAGTACCGGTATGCGAACGCTGCGTCAGTGTCGCCGGCACCGCACGCATGAGCCACGATTGGTCCCCAAACGGCTCAAGGCTGAAACCCAGCTCGGCCAATACTTCCCCATGCTCCTCCAGCCAAGCGTGCTGGGTCGGAGACAAGGCGACTACTTCCGGTTCGAGCAGCAATTGCCGGTTGCGGTCCCCGGACGCGGCTGCGGGATCGGCCGCCTCGCGCAACAGTTGCTCGTAGAGCACGCGCTCGTGGGCGCTGTGCTGGTCAATGAGGTAGAGGCCGGTCCCACTAGCCGCGACGATGTAGGTCTTGGCGATCTGGCCTAGTACCTGCAAGTGGCCTCGTTGTACCGCTTCGGCCGGCAGCAGGGGCGGTGGTTCCTCGGCCGTTGCTTCGGTTCGCACCGCCCCGGCCGCCGCGGCGAGCGCAGCACCGAAGGGTGCGGCCGCATCTCCATGCCGGCTCGTGGGCACAGGCCGCACTCCTGAGACCGCTCCGGACGTTGGTGGAGACGACGCGCGACTTGGCGCCGGGTCCGGGGACCAGCCCGCCCACTGCGGTAGCGTAGCGCGGTCCTGGGCAGTCAGCGCCTCACGGATGGCGTGCTGCACTAACCCATAGACCAGGCGCTCGTTGCGTAGGCGCACCTCGGCCTTCGTCGGGTGGACGTTGACATCCACGTCGTCGGGCGGCACGTCGAGCCGAATCACCGCTACCGGATGCCGGCCGCCAGGCAGCATCGCCCGGTACGCCTCAGCGACAGCATGGGCCAGGAAAGGGCTACGCACCCAGCGGCCATTGACGAGAAACGCGAGGTACTGCCGGTTAGCGCGGTGCTCGTCGGGCAGGGCAGTGAAGCCGGAGATGGACCGGCCACGGTCTTGCAGCGCCGGCAGCGGGGCCAACCGGCCAGCGACCTCCGGGCCGTACACGGCAGAAATCGCGTCGAGTAAGTCGCCGGTGCCGGGCACCTGGAGGGCCTCGCGCCCGTTGTTCGTGAGCGACAGGGCGATGTCGGGGCGGACGAGCGCGAGGGCGCCGAGCGCGGTAATGATGTGGCGTGCTTCGGTCGTCGCCGATTTCTGGAAGGCGGCCCGCGCCGGGACGTTATAGAACAGGTTACGCACGGTGACAGTGGTGCCGGCCGGCCCGCCGGTCGCTCCTTGGTCGGTGATTTCGCCACCCACCATGCGGAGGCGGGCGCCCGTCGCGGCGTCGGGCGGTCGGCTCACGATCTCCAGGTGGCTGACCGCGCCAATGCTCGCCAACGCCTCCCCACGGAAGCCGAGCGTGGCAACACGGGCGAGGTCGTCCGCCGTCGCCAGCTTACTCGTGGCGTGGCGTGTGACGGCCAGCTCAAGCTCGTCGGCCGGAATGCCCCCGCCATCGTCGGTCACGCGGATGGCGCCTAGCCCGCCGCGCTGGATGGCCACGCGCACGCCGGTCGCGCCGGCATCGAAGGCATTTTCGACCAGCTCCTTGACGACCGATGCCGGACGCTCGACGACTTCGCCGGCGGCGATATAGCGCACGACCTCTGGCGACAATTGACGGATCGGCATGATGACTCCCACTCGTTGGCTCCGGCGAGTGGCGCGTTCTCGGCGTCAACCGGCATGCTGGGTACTACTCTGAGGATATAACGGATTAGGAGCCGGCAGGATGCCCAACGACGAAACGAGCGCACACCCCGCAGCGGCACCGGAGCAGCCGATAATCACGATTGAGGGAGAGCGGGTAGCGCTCGGCCCGCTGCGCCGCGATCTGCTGCCACTCTACCAACGCTGGATGAACGATCCGGCGGTCGTTCGCACCCTCGCGGCGGGTTTCCGGCCACTGCTGCTAGAGGATGAGCAGCAGTGGTACGAGCGGCAGATCGGTGCGACGAACACAGCGCTCTTCCAAATCTACGGCCGCGATGGCTGGCGACCCATTGGCAATGCGGGACTTGAGGAGCTAGATCACCGGCACGGAGTTGCTGAATTCGGCATTTTGATCGGCGAAAAGGACTGTTGGGATCAGGGTTACGGCACGGAAACGACCCGCTTGGTGCTGGATTATGCCTTCAATGTGCTCGGTCTCCACAACGTCAAGCTCGCCGTCTACGACTTCAATCACCGCGGCGTTCGCGCCTACGAAAAGGCCGGCTTCAAGGTCATCGGCCGTCGCCGCCAGGCGCTGCGCCTCGGCCACCAGCGACATGACGTGATCTTCATGGATGCCCTCGCCACGGAGTTCGAGAGTCCCGTGCTCCAGCGCCTCTACGTCGAGGGCCAGGATGAGATGAGGCCAACAACCTAGGCGCTGTTGACATTGCCCGGTCATTCCCGCTTGCGCGGGAATCCAGAGCGGGTGCGCTGTCTACTGCCCCAGGCGCCTGGATTCCGGCGGAAGCCGGAATGACGAAAGGGGGGATGGCACCACCTTCTAGCTCAAATGTCAACCCAACCTAGTACTGTATCCAGGTGGTTGTGTCATTGTATGAGCAAGCGATTAGCCGCCGGCATGATCTTGCAGCGCGGAGCTCTCCGGACAGGCCTGCTCGCAAATACAAAGTCAAGCTGACCGCCCCCGAACGTGCTCGTCTGGCTGAGAGGCCCCCCCCCCGTGGCAAGTCGTCCGCCCGCACGGTCAAGCGGGCCCTGGCGCTGTTGAAAGCCGCCGCCGGTTTGGTGAACCGAGCGCTAGCCGCTGCGCTTGCGATCAGCCCTCGTACGGTGGCCAGCGGGCGGACCCGGTTCGTGACCGCGGGACTGACCAGCGCCCTCGATGAGCGACCGCGGCCGGGCCCGCGGCGCAAGTTGGCCGGCCGGCCGGAAGCGCATCTGGTGGCCATCGCCTGCAGCGATCCGCCCGCCGGACACACGAGTTGGCCCCGCCAGCTGCTTGCAGACCAGGTGGTGGCGCTGGCGTTTGCCGCGAGCAGCTCCCGTGAGACGGTGCGCCAGATACTGAAAAACGAACGCAAGCCCTGGAAGCAGCAGGCGTGGGGCATCCCGCAGGGGAGCGCGGAGTGCGTCGCCAGATTCGTCGCCAGAATGGAGAACGTGTTGGGCCTGGACCACGAAGACCACGATCCGGACCGTCCCGTGGTGTGTTTCGACGAGCCCTCCAAGCCGTTGATTGAGGAGACGAGGCCACCCCTGGGGGCCAGGCCGGGGCGCGTGGAACGCTATGCTTACGAATACAAACGAAACGGCACGCGAAACCTGTTCCTGTTCTGTGAACCGCAAGGCGGATGGCGGCCCGTCGCCGTGACCGAGCGGCGCACGGCGGGGGACTTCGCGCACCAGCTGAGGGGGCTGGTTGATGAGGCGTCCCCGCACGCCGGGGTGGTGCGGGTGGTGCGGGACACCCGCAAGAGCCACAAGCTCGGATCGCGCTACGAAGCCTTTGCCCCGGCCGAAGCGCGTCGCGTCGCCAAACGGCTCGAACTCCCCTATCCCCCGAAGCACGGAAGCTGGCTGAACAGGGCCGAAATCGAGTTTAGCAGCTTCAGCCGCCAGTGTCTGCGCCGCCGGATCGGCGATGCACCGACGCTCAACCGACCGCTCGCGGCCCTCGAACGCGAGAGCGCAACGCCACCACCACCGGCATAGACTGGCGTTTCTCCACGCCGGATGCGCACACCAGACTCCGACAGATCTACCCGACATGATTAACTGGACACGGTACTAGGCATTACTAATGGTCAACGTCACCGCCGCCGCGCCAGCAACACGGCGGTTCTACCGCTTGGTGCGGAACAATCCACCTCTTATGCTGCTCTCGGTGTCCGAGTAGGCGCTGATGACCCGGAAACTCGCCGTCTGAGCCGGGGCATCTCCGTCCAGGCCACAGAAGCTCAGGCCAGACGACGACGACGCCAACTGCCCCATCTAGGGAATGCTATCGCTGTCCTTGAGGTACCGGTTGGCGGCCTGATCCGCTACGAGCGGACCACTCGCACACCAGGTCACCATACACTTTGGGGGCCGCCGGCAGTGCTGTTGCGCTGTGTGGTCGCCGTTATCCTACTGGATAGGATAGACTAGAAGGAAGGTGAAGTCCCGTATGACTACGATCTTTGCACTCTGGGAAACTCGGTCGGGGAATATCATCAACGACTACGCCACCGAAGAAGAGGCGCTCGCGGTAGTACGTGAAACTATCGAGCAATACGGCCTTTCCGCCGTAGTTACCTTCTCCTTGGTGCGCGAGACCCCTCGCCACACTACGTTGCTTGCCGAAGGTCAGGCCTTGGCTGATCGTGCCCTCTCCCCGTCGTTCGCGCGAAAGCGGGAATCCACCCTCCCGGCCCCTGGATTGCGGCCTGCGCCGGAATGACGGATGGATGTTATTTTCGTGCCAATGACAATGGAGGCTGCCTCCCCGTCATTGCGGCGCAAGCCGCAATCCCCGTCCCCCTGCCACAGCGGGGGGGCCATAGGGGGCCGTGAGCCTCAGCCGTCCTCCCGCGGGTTCTCGAAGATGTCCTGGATGCCCAGGCCCGTCTCCTTGATGATGCCGTTGGCGAGGTAGAAGAGCGTGCCGAAGAGAATAATCATCGAGGGGAGGGCGATGACCGGGTAGCTCAGGGCGGTCATGCGCCCTAGCTCCTCGTTGAAGGCGGTGCTGCCCGGCTCGCTGACGACGATGATCCGCGCCAGGACGTAGTTCAGCACGGTCGAGATGAGCAGGCTGAACGCTACCAGGTACGTCACGATGACCAACCGGCGCTCGTAGGCCGCGACGCGGCCCCTCTGTCGCAGCGCCGCGTAGACCCGGTCGACAGCGATGAGCTGATGGACGAACGTCTTGATGAGCGGATACCGGGTCTTGAGTGAGACGAGCACGACGACGCCGACGATGAACGGAATGGCCGCCTCCTTGATCGCCAGCCACTCGACCGGCAGCTTGAGCAGGCCGATGCCGCCGGTGAGCAGCACGCTGACGAATCCCAGCGCCGAGTAGAAGTTCAACCCACGCTTCACGACGAATTCGTACAGGCCATAGCCGACCGGAAATGCCAGGGCCAGGAGCAGCCCATACAGCGGCCCTAACCGGTCCTCGTCACTGAGCTGCATCAGGATGATGGCCGGGATGGCGACGTTCAGCACAATGTCCAGCAGCGGGTTGCCGCGGCGCATTCCTTTGGCTTTGGCGCTCATTGGCCTTCCACTCCGACTCTCAAGCTGCGTGCCGGGCGCCCGCTACCCCAGCGCATCGCGGACCAGCCACCAGGTAAAGGCGGTGCCGTCCGGTAGCGCAGCGCCGACGGTAGTAAACGGGATACGCCCTTCGTCATCCGGGTTGTAGAGGCGCGTAGGGTAGTTCAACAGCGTGCCCGGCGCAGGCCCGGTGACCAGGAAGCCGTGCAGCGTCCGGCGCGGAATGAGCACGATGAACTGACCGTCGCCGGGCGCATCCGGCCCGATATGAAAGAGGTTGAGGCGACCGGCCGTGGGCGATCCGCTCCGCGAGTCATAGATGGCCACTACAAGCTGCCCGGCGATACACAGAAACCGATCCTCCTGATGCTGGTGGACGTGCCATTGCTCCTCATCACGCGCCACGCCTGGCTCTGTCCGCGAGTAGTAGCACTGTGCGAATGGCCGGTTGACCGGATCGTAGACATCCGGCCAATCGGTACGGAGGGTCTCCACCAAGATGCCACGGGGGTCGGCATTCACACGCAGCGGCCGCAGGACGACATCGTGGATCAAGCCCTCCGTCCGGTCCGGTGTGAGCAGCGGCAGCTTCTTCATGGTTCTCTGTGCTCTCATGTCGCGTGCATTGCGCGTCATACGACAGCTACGCGGCCCACCGCTGAGGTAAGCCTTCAGGGCCGCTGTCCGAGGGCGAGTGTCCGGCGCTCTCCTAACGCCTCGTTGACCACGACCAGACCCCCTTCATCATCGGCCCACAGCTGCTCATTAGCATTCAGCAGCTCAATCCCATACACCGTCCCATCCGGTGCCACGTCCACATGGATAGCATCGTTGACGTGAATGGTTTCTACCTCCGCAGTTTTCGCGTGTAGCCGGAGGTAGGCGATATTGTAGCGGGGATCATAGGTCAGCTTCATGGTGCTCTCTCCCGAGACTTAAAAGTACCGCACAATCACTGTGATAACCAGCCAACCGCGTGCCTCTACTGCGTAAGCCTCAACCTGCTTAGTAGCCTAGTGGCGCCTGCGCCATTCACCATCGAAAGGAAAGTTGCGACGGAACCCAACTCTCCCAAACTTCGCTGCAAACCGTTCGCCGGCCTCGATGGTGGCGATAACTTCCGCCTCGGTTGCTCCACGTTCGGCCAGTCGTGTAACCGCATGAGGGTGCAGCCGTACTGACGTCATATCGCGTGTATTGCTCGTCAGGCGACGGCGACGCGGCCGGCCTCCGTGGACGGCTCCGGAATCGGCAAACCTTCCTGGCGTAGGCCCTCGAAGTGAAAGGCGATGGCTTCCCGGAAGGTGCGCTCGACCTCAGCCCGGGTCTTGCCGGTAACAATACAACCGGGCACGTCCGGGGCATATGCCGCCCAGTTGTCCTCGGCCGGTTCATAGATCACGAGGTATTCCTTCATGGTTTCCTCCTAGTTCTGTCTGCCTAGTTGGGCCTGCTTCAAGATGCTTTTGAGCGTGCCGGCTGGAACCTCATCCGATAGCTTGCCAGAAACAGTCACTAAGCCAGGTTTACCAGGGTGCTTGTACTGACGGTGACTCCCACGTGTCCGGACAAGATACCAGCCGTCCTGCTGTAGCAGTCTGATTACTTCTCGGGTCTTCACTGGATCGCCAGCTTCGACTCTGAGGTACCTGAGGTTGACAAGCTATGCCATCTGCCGCTCCCTAGCTGAAGCGTAGCAGGTCACGGAAATGGTCGGGATCGCTGAAGGGGCCGACGACCGAGAGGTTGAGCCAGCCAGGCCCGTAGACGCGCTGTGCTACCCGCAGGATGTCGGCGGCGGTGACGGCCTCCACGCGCTCGACGACCTCATCGGCCGTCAGAATCTCGCCGCGCAGCAATTCTTGTGCAGCGTACCAGCCGGCCACACTACGACTGTCTTCCAGGCCGAGCCACAGCCGCCCTTTCACAAACTCCTTGATCTTGCGTAGCTCACCCGCGGGCACGGCTTCCTGCCGCAGCCGATCCACCTCGCGCAAGATCGCCTTAATGGCCGCCGCCGCCCGCGCCGGGTCAACGCCCGCGCTCACGACGGCCGCGCCGGTATCGTGGAACTGGCTGATGCCGGAGTGGACATCGTAGGCCAGCCCCTGCCGCTCGCGCACCTCCAGAAAGAGCCGCGAGCTCATGCCCTCGCCGAGGATTGCGTTCGCCAACGCCAGGGTGAAACGGTCGGGGTCCGCGTGGTTCAAGGCGTGCCCGCCCAGCAAGAGATAGCACTGCTCGGTCGGCCGCTCATCGAGCGCAACGAGGGGCTGCCCATTCGCCAGGGCCGCCCGTGACCACTGCGGGGGAGGGCTACCGTTTTGGTTCAGCTCCGCTGCGCTCCGGGCCATCACCCAGTCCACGTCCACGTCACCGGCTACGGAGACGACCAGATTGCGCCGACCACAGGCCCGCGCGAGATAGGCCTGGAGATCGGCGCGAGTAAACGCCATGATCGTGTCGCGGCGTCCGACCGTTTCCCACCCCAACGGATCGTCCGGCCAGAGCAGTGCCTCGAACTGCACCGCCGCCCAGTCGCCGGGACTGTCTACAATCGCATTCAGCTCTTCGAGGACCACGCGCTGCTCCTTGACCACCTCGTCCTCATCAAAGAGCGGCGCACGCACCATGTCCGACAGGAGATCGAACGACTTGGGCAGATGCGCGCTCGCCACCTTGGCCCAATAGACGGTCAGCTCCTTGTCGGTCCCGGCATTGAGGATGCCGCCGACGCCTTCGATGGTTTCGGCGATGACTTGGGCCGAGGGGTAGCGCGCCGAGCCTTTGAAGAGCATATGCTCGAAGAAGTGCGCGATGCCGGCTTGCTCGTAGGACTCGTAGCGGCTGCCCGTGCCGAAAAACAAGCCGACGGTTACCGAGCGGGTATGGGGCATGGGGGCGACCAGGATACGCAGGCCGTTGGGGAGCACGACACGGTGATATTGGCCGTCAACGCTCGTTGTAGTCACGTCTTCCTCCTGGCTTGGTCGTAGTTGTAGGGCGTGTTGGACCTAACCCCCGGCCCCTTCCCTCCAGGGAAGGGGAGTCCGTGTGCTCCAGCAAAAGCATCTCTCGCAGCTCGCTTGGGACCATGTCCGCCGGGATCGGTTCGAGCGCCAGAGCAAGCTGTCGCGCGACCGCCGCGGTCACGTATTCGGCGGCCTCGTCCACGGGCACACGACGTCCCAGCAGCCGCGCGACCGTGGTCACGCCGCGGCTACTGATCCCACAGGGAACAATATGCCGGAAATACGTGAGGTCAGGATCAACATTGAGCGCGAAGCCGTGCGTCGTCACCCAGCGGGCCGCCTTAATGCCAATCGCCGCTACCTTCTCGCCGTCTACCCAGACGCCGGTCAGCCCGGCAATGACCTCGCCGCGCAGCCCCCAAGCGGCCAGCGCGTCCGTCACGATGGCTTCCAAGGTACGGACGTAGAGGTGGAGGTCCCGCTGGCGTCGGCTCAGATCAACGACCGGATAGCCAACCAGCTGGCCCGGCCCGTGATACGTCACGTCCCCCCCGCGGTCAATTTGGATCACGTCGGCGCCCAAGGCCGCGTACTGCCCCGGCGTGCGGAGCAGGTGGTCGGCGCCGCGGGCGCGGCCGAGCGTATAGGTGTGGGGGTGCTCCAGGAGCAGCAGCGCCTCGCAGCCGTGGCCCTTGCGCAGCGCCGCCGCCAACTGCTCCTGATACGCCCAGGCCGCGCGGTAGGGCGTGACGCCCAGGCGAATCAGCCAGGCCGGGCAGGATACGGCGGGGGAGGGAAGGAGGGATGGCCCCCTCCCTGGCCCTCCCCCGGAGCCAGCTCCAGGGGAGGGGACGGCCCCCCGGCCCGGCTGCGGTGAGAGCGAGGGGGCAGCGGGATGAGCGGCCTCGGCTACCGGCGGCCTGGAGGGGTCGTGCATGGTGGCCACGGCTGGTGCTTTACTCATGCGCCGTCGTGGGCACGGTGCGGACCTGCTCGACGTGGCGGCGCGCATGGTAGGAGCTACGCACGAGCGGGCCGGCTTCCACGTGCTTGAAGCCCAGCGCCAGCCCTTCCTCGCGGTACTGCGCGAACTCCTCCGGCGCGACGTAACGCTCGACCGGCAGCTTGGTCGCCATCGGCCGCAGGTACTGGCCGATAGTCAGCACGTCGCAGCCCACGTCGCGCAGGTCGCGCATCGTCTGCACGACCTCAGCGGGGCGCTCACCCACGCCGAGCATCAGGCCCGACTTGGTGGTCACGTCGCTATCAAGCTCCTTGGCGCGTTGCAGCACCCAGAGTGACCGCGCATAGAACGCCTTGGCGCGCACCCGGCGCTGCAACCGCTGGACCGTCTCGACATTGTGGTTGAACACGTCCGGCCGCGCGGCAGCCACTGTGCGGAGGGCCGCTGCGGACCCTTGAAAATCCGGAACCAATACTTCAATGGCACAGTCCGGCGCTTGCTGGCGGATGGCTCGGATGGTCCGCGCGAAGATGTGTGCGCCACCGTCCGGCAGGTCATCGCGGGCCACCGAGGTCACGACGGCGTGCCGCAGCCGGAGGGTAGCGACGGCCTCGGCCAAGCGCTCCGGCTCGTCGGTATCCGCGTCGTCCGGCACACCCGTCTCGACGGCGCAAAAGCGGCAGGCCCGGGTACACACGCGCCCCAAGATCAGGAACGTCGCCGTGCGTTGCTCCCAGCATTCGTAGATATTCGGACAGTGGGCCTCTTCGCAGATCGTGTGCAGCGAGAGACCGCGCATCAACTGAGAGACATCCTGGAACTCCGTCCCCATGTGCATGCGGACTTTCATCCAGTCCGGGCGGGGCGGGTCGTCCGCCGGGAGTCGGATGCGCTTGGGGAGGCGGGAGGCCTCCGGTCGGCGGCGTTGCGGCTGGATCAATTGCGGTGTGGCCACGTTGTCCTCGGTCGAGGCGCTATCGGAGCAAAGGATAGCACGTTGGGGAGCAGGCCTCACCCATCCTGTCTCTCCTGTCCATCCATGTAAATACCTACCCCTGTGCGCCTATGGTCCCCCGGTGGTGCTGCCGGTCACTTGAAGTACAGCCCGATCACCAGTGCGACGAGCGCCACCCACGAGACGATCATCGCCATCGTGAGCATGTTGATCCGGCTGTTTATCTCCGCAAACCGGCTGTCCATCTCCCTAAACCGGCTGTCCATCTCCGCGCGCAGGCCATTGATGGCTTGGTGCAGATCGTCCAGCCGGCGGTCTACTTGCTCGTAAGCGCCTTCCAGCCGACTGATCCGTCGTTGCTCGATGTCTTCGATGACCATTGCGTGTCCTCACTGTGCCGGGGTCACTCTCCATAATAGCCGCGGCGCGGCGTCCGCGCCAGCACCCCGGGCTGGGCGGGACGGGGGGCACGGCGGCCCTCACGCCGAGGGCGCATTGAAACACGACGGCCGATGGCCCGGTCATAGAAACGTGAGTGCTGCAAAGGCGGCGCAGAGCCAGCGCACTGCAAGCGTTTCGCACACGCCGCGACCACGCTCGCGGCGATAGAGAGGAGTACGATGGCCGAGAACCTGGTCATAGAAACCACGTCGCTCACGAAGCGGTACGGCAAGATCGTCGCCGTAGACGGTCTCTCGATGGAGGTGCCACGCGGCCACGTCTTCGGGCTGCTCGGACCGAACGGATCGGGCAAGACCACGACCATGAGCATGCTGCTCGGTCTGGTGCGGCCCACGGCGGGCAGCTTCAGCCTGTTCGGCGCACCGACCCACCACGAAAGCGCGCTGCATCGGGTCGGAGCCATCATCGAGACGCCCTCCTTCTATCCGTACCTCTCCGGCCGCCAGAATCTCGCCTACTTCCAGGGCATCTTGGGAGGGGGCACTTCCGCGGAGCTGGACGATCTGCTGGAGCAAGTCGGCCTGGCAGATCGTGGCAACGACCGCTTCCACACCTATTCGCTCGGCATGAAGCAGCGGCTGGGGCTGGCTTACGCGCTGCTCGGCGACCCGGAGCTGCTGTTTCTGGATGAGCCGACCAACGGGATGGACCCGGCGGGTATGGCCGAGGTGCGCGAGCTGATCCGCAGTCTCGGCACGGACGAGCGGACGGTGCTGCTGTCGAGTCACCTGCTGCACGAGGTCGAGGAGGTGTGCGATAGCGTTGCCATTCTCTCGAAAGGCAGGCTGATCGCCCAGGGCAAGGTGGCCGACCTGGTGCGGCAGTCGCGGGAGCAGGTGCGCGTGCGAACGACCGACGACGACGCAGCCGTCACCATCCTCGCGGCATTGGATTGGGTCGAGGCCGTCACGACGGAGGCGGGGGCGCTCATGGTGGCGGCGCCGACCGCGCGCTCAGGCGAGCTGACCGCTGCCCTGAGCCGGGCCGCGGTCTACGTCACGGAGATGACTCCCGTTCAGGCCTCCCTGGAGGAATACTTCCTCGACGTGACGGGCGAGGACGAAGGAGCTTCAGCATGATTGCTCATATCCTACGGCTCACCGGATGGGAATGGTACAAGCTCCAACGGCGCTGGATGCCGTGGGTCTTACTGGCCATCATGATTCTCTTCAATCAGGTCGTCTTCTGGGGCGCCTACGTCGGGTATCGTACCGAAGCCTTCAGCCCCAGTTTCCACACCTCCATCGGCAACGACGAAGATAAGGTTGACATCCGCTTCACCTGCGCCGATATTCGAGGTGGAGGCATCCCATCGGAAGTCGAGCAGCTCGACGAACAGGGTCGCAAGCAGGCGCTGGAGCAGATCGAGACTTTCCGCAGTGGCTCCTGTACCGGCTACGAGGAGAACCGCGAGGGCATCCGACAGGGACTTTCGCTCCCAAATAGCATTGGCTTCAGCCTCGGGCTGTCCTACATGCTCTGGATAATCTTCATCATCATCTTGGCTGCATCGGCGATGGGGGTCGAATACGGGTGGGGCACGCTACGGATGGCGCTGGCCAAGGGCACTGGCCGCTGGCAATTCTTCGCGGGAAAGATTCTCGCGCTCGTGCTGATGGGCGCTGCCGGGCTGGTAGTCGTGGCGGCCACGGTCTCCATCAGCAGCCTGATCGCCGCGCTGACGCTGCCCGCACCCACGCCGGGTGAAGGAGGTGCGCTCGCCGACGCCGGGGAAGACTGGTTAGACGCCGCGCTGACGTTCGGTAGGATGCTCGGTAAAGTGCTCTACGTCTTCCTCCCATATATGATGCTGGCGCTGTTCTTCGCCGTGCTCACCTCGTCCGCGGCCACAGCCATTGCAGTCACGCTCGCCTACCGCATGGTCGAACTGATCGCTGTCCCCATCCTGGTCCGTCTGTTCGACTGGTTCCAAGACATCGCCGACTATCTGCTCGGCCCCAACGTCTCAATCTGGCTGAGTCCAGAGTTGCAGCTCGGTGACACCGACGAGCAAGCGAGTATCCTCCGCGCCTTTCTGGTCCTGACGGCATACCTCGTCATTATCGGCGGCGCCACCTTCGCGCTCTTCCAGCGCCGGGATACCACCGGAGCGAAGGGCGCGTGATCGTGTTCATGGGCCGGGGGTAGAGAAAACTACCAAGATTCTACGCTCCTACACTTCCATTCGTGAGGGAAGATAGCGCAATCGCGGTGATACGTGGCTATTCGCTCCCGGACGCCGCTTGTGCCGGCTGCGGCCGCTGTGTCATCATAGTTAGTACACCGCTTCCGGTGCCGAACCCTGAGTAGCCGGGGAACCGGCGGTCAAGGGCTAGGGGCTGAAGTCATGGCCGGGAGGTGACTTCCGGCTATGAGCTACGCGAGTAGGGCGGTAGAGCTAGCGAGCCACTTCCGCTACCTCGGTAGTGGCTCCCGGTGGGTGGGTGTCCACTTGTCGGGAGTTGCGTGAGCAGAGTGGTAATGCCGGCAGACCGATCCGGTGCATGAAGCAGGGCAAGTGTGCCGGTGAGAGGGTAACCCGGTGTCCTGTCCGAAGTCCGGGTAGCTACCGGCTTCGATTGGGGTCGTCGGTCGGGGACACGTCCTAAGAGGCCGAAAGGTTTCTTAGGACTGTTTCTTTTAATCGCTGCTTCGTGAGTCTGTTCGTCAAGCGCCGGGAGTAGGGGTATCCTGCCCGGCGGTAGCGCAAGTAACCGCTCTCCCGACCGTATCCCGGCCCGGAGTCGGCAACGCCTGAGGTGGTTTCTCTATGTCCGAGCGCCCGCTCATCGTCCGGCTCGACCAGCAGGAGACCGTTGATCTCATCGGGAGCAAAGCCGCGGGCTTGCAGCGGCTCATGAGTGACGGCCTGCGCGTGCCACCGGGGTTCGTCGTCACCACCGCGGCGTATCGCCGCGCGGCCGGCGCCGTCACGGCCGACCGGCGGGATACCGCCGCCGCTTGGCCCCTGCCGCCGGCGTTGGTCAGCGCAGTTGCTATGGCCTACGAACGCTTGGTCGGGCCGAGCGGCGCGGACCAACCGGCGGTCGCCGTCCGCTCCTCTGCCACCCTCGAAGACTTGCCGGACGCAGCCTTTGCGGGCCTGTACGCGACGGGCACCGGTATCCGCGGCGTGGAGGAGGTGCTGCGGTGGGTGCGTCGTTGCTGGGCGTCGCTCTACGATCCGGCCGCAGTGGCCTACCGCCGCGAGCATGGCTTCACCGAGGAGCGCGCCGCGATGGCCGTCATCGTGCAACGTCTGATACCGGCGGAGGTGGCCGGCGTGGCCTTTACGGTGGACCCGGTCAGCGGCCAGCGTGATCGCGTTGTGCTCAATGCCGCCTGGGGGCTGGGCGCCTCGGTGGTAGACGGGCTGGTGGAGCCGGATACGTTCGTCGTGGACCGGGCCGGGCCCAGGATCGTGAGCCGGGCCATTGGCGACAAAGCCACGCGCGCCGGCGCTACGCCCACCGCCCCGCGTGTGGCCGTGCCGGCCGCACAGCGTCGCCAGCCCACGCTGGACGACCCGACGATCATCACCATTGCCAAGCTCGCGCTGCGGGCCGAGGCGCTGTGGGAACAGCCGGTGGATGTCGAATGGGCGCTGGCGAATGGTGAGGTTTGGCTGCTCCAGTCCCGCCCGGCGACCGGTATCGCCAGCGCCTCGGTAACGGGGCCGCAGCGTGCCACCGCAGATAGCGACGGGCCGCTACCTTTCGAGGTCGTCTGGCCAACCCTGGACGCTGCCGGCTATCACTGGAAGCTCGCCCAACGGCAAGGACCGCCCGAAGCCTGGCGTCCCCTGGAGCAAGACCTCTCGTCGCGGTTCCAGCGCTCGCGGCTGCACTCAGCCCGGATCAAAGGCCAGGAAACCTACGACGAAACGATCTGGGTGCAGGGCTATCGCTACTCGCGCACAGTGACAAACGCGCAGAGCCAGGAGGAGCGCACCCGCCGCGAAAAGGAGTTTCAGGCGGCGGTAGACGCTTGCACGGAACGGGGAGACACCTACTACCAAGCTGTCGTGGAACCGGAAGTGCTCGCCCGTAACGCCGAGCTTGACGCCGTAGACCTCGCCGCGCTCGCTCCCAAGCGGCTCGCCGACCACCTCACCAAGACGGCAGCGATGCTGGAACGGCACTGGACCCTGCACTGGCTCTGGGGGCGCGGCGGGCCGCGTGAGCGATTCGAGGCCGTCTACAAGGAGCTGACGGGCGACGAGGGGGAGGAAACCCCCAAGAAACTGCTGGAGGGCATCCCGAACAAGTTCACGGAGACGGTAGCTGGGCTGATCGCGTTGGCCCGCACGCTTAAAGCCGGCCCCGCTTTGCAGCAGGCCATCGAGACCGAGCAGCCGGTCACCTTCCTCGCCCGGCTCCCGGCACTACCGGGCGGCGACCGCTTCCAGGAGCAGCTCGATGCTTTCCTGGCCCGCTGGGGCCTGCGCTCCGGCATGGGCTTCGGCACAAACCGTTCCCCGGACCTCGTCTGCTGGCGCGAGGACCCGCCGCTGGTGATCGCCATTCTCCGGCTCTACGTCTCGCAGGACCTGGACCGCATCACGGCGCCGCAGCGGCGCACTGCCGACGAGCGGGCGGCGCTCCTCGCCAAGACGATGGACGCTATCGGCGAGGACCCAGCGCAACGGGAGCGCTTCACGTTCTGGTACGCGGCGGCGCAGCGCGCGGCCCGCAACTTCGAGGACCACAACTACGACATCGACTCGGTCTCGTATGCGCTGGTCCATCTCGCCGTCTCGGCCTGTGGCGAGCGCCTGACCGCTGCCGGAGCACTCGCCGCTCCCCAGGACATCTGGATGCTGCACCTCACCGAGATCGGAACGGCCCTGCGTGCGCTGCCGCGGCCTCCCTCCGCGCGGAGCGACTGGCAAGTGCTGGCAGCGGCGCGCCGGGAAGCGCATCGTCGGCAACAGACGCTGCGCCCGCCGCCGACCATCGGCGCGCCGCCACCGGCAGACGACGAGCGAGAAAGGCGGCCTGAGCGGAAGGAAGAGGACGAGCCACCAACGTTGACGAGCGAAGAAGAGGCGCGGCTGCTGGTGTGCGGGCAGGCCGGCTCGGCGGGAGTCGCCACGGGCCGCGTGCGTTTGATCCCACGGACAGTCACCGTGCCGGACGTGGCGCCGGGCGAGATTTTGGTGAGCAATAATGCCGGGCCACTCTGGACGCCGGTCTTTCCGACGGTGGCGGCCATCGTGCTGGATGAGGGCGCGCTCTTCCAGCACGCGATGGGGGCGGCGCGCGAATACGGTATTCCAGGGGTGCTCCAAACGAAGGAAGCAACGGCCGTGCTGGAAGAAGGCCAACTGGTGACGGTAGACGGCAATCGCGGCCTGGTCCTGCGGCCGGAGTAGGGCGGGGTGGGCCTAACCCCCGGCCCCTTCCCTGGCAGGGAAGGGGAGTCATGGCGGCGGCGTGTGCCGCTCAGGGAGCGCCACAATACGCCGACGATGCGTATACTTCAGTGCAGGGTAAGGCGGAGCAAGGGAACGGTAGAGGCTGACGCACATGGAGACACTAGAAGGATTCGCGCGGTACCTGCCGGTGGGGTTGTACGTCATCTTGATCGAGCTGCTCGTGCTGGGGATGGCACTGGGTATCATGCCCTCCCTGCGCGAGCAGCGGTGGGGCATGCTGTGGGAGGCAGGACTTGTCGCCTTGGGCCTCCTCGCCCTCGGCCCCCTCTTCGCGCTCATGCCGTCGGCGGTAGCCGGCTTTGGCCTGGTAGCGGGGCTGGTGGCATTGCTCTTTCCGCTCGGCATGCTGTGGCGGCGCTATGAAGACTGGGCTAGCTCCTTCGCCCCTGACGAAGAGGCCGAATACGAAGAGTCGGTGATGTAGGAGGGCGCACCTACCCCCACCCCTCCCTGGAGGGAAGGGGCCGGGGGTTAGGTACAACCCGCTGCCCTCCGGGCATGGGGTAGGCTTGGGACGAGAGACCGACGATGGTGACGACACAACCGGCGGCACCCACGGCCCCTGCCCCGCTGCTGACGGCGGCAGAACTGCTGGCGTTGCCGGACGACGATTACCGCTACGAGCTGGTGCGAGGGAAACTGATTCGGATGCCGCCGCCAGGATCACGCCATGGCCGGACCGTCGCGCGCGTAGTGAGCCGGTTGGGTCGGTTCGTTGATGAGCGGCAATTGGGCACAGTGCTCGCTAAGAGTGGCTACCACCTGGAATGGGACCCCGACACGGTACGGGCGCCGGATGTCTCGTTTATCTCCGCAGAGCGGCTGCCTCCAGACGATCTCCCGCCCGGCTACACCAGGCTGGCCCCGAACCTCGCCGTCGAGGTGCTCTCTCCGTCCGAGCGGCCGGGCGCGCGCCGCGAGAAGGTGCAGGACTACTTCGCCGCGGGGACGCGCCTGGTGTGGGAGACTGACCCGGCCCGGCGGACGATTACCGTCTACCGCTCCGTACACGACGGGGCCACGCTCGCGGCCACCGACGAACTGACCGGCGCTGAGGTGCTCCCCGGCTTTGTCTGCCGCGTCGCCGAGCTTATCCCGTAGCCGGATCACCTCGGCAGAGAAGGATTGAGAAGCAGTGAGTACGTTAGACCAGGACGCTATCCAAGCCATCCTGCCCCACCGCAAGCCCTTCCTCTTCCTTGATCGCATCGAGGAGGTCGAGTATGGGCAGCGGGCAGTGGGGGTGATTGACGACGTAGCGGACTATACCGACCGTTTCCAGGGACACTTTCCCGGCTATCCGATCATGCCGGGAGCGCTGCTGGTGGAGGCGCTGGCCGAGGTCGGCGGCGTCGCCGCGCTGGGGCAAGGCGCGCACCAGGGCAAGCTCGCCTTCCTCGCCGGCCTGGACAACTGGCGCTTCCGCAGTCCCGCACTGCCGGGCATGTCGGTACGCCTCGAAGCGGAGTTGGTGCGGATGCGCGGCCGCTTCGGCATCGGGCGCTGTAAGGCCACCAGTGACGGCGAGCTGCTGGCCGAGGGCGAAATCCGCTTTGTCATCGTTGACCGTCCGGACGAGCTGGGCGGGTGAGAAGGGAACGGCCCCCACCCTAACCCTCCCCCGTGCCGAGGCACAGGGAAGGGAACTATCGTCCCCGGCGTTGCAGCGGCCCCCGCCGCCGTCCCCCTGCCGCAGCGGGGAGGGGGGCCATAGGGGAATCCAGATACCCCGAACGAGGACGGGAACTTGACGGGAAGCCGGCTCGGTGTTACTGTACGGGTAACTTCGTCCCCGCCCGCTGGATGTAGCTTCGGCTATGATCCCCGGGCGGGTGTTTTTTATGTGTACCATCGTCTTGATTGACGGCCAGAATCTATTCCACCTCGCACGACGGGCTTGGGGGGCAAGGTTCTCGTACCCATCATCGCCGTACACGTGGCCGAGCTACGACGCCTGTCACGACCCTATGGATTACCGTCCGAAGAGATCGTGAGTAGCTTCGCCGCAGCGGGGGGGCCATAGGGGGGCCGGCACCCTCACCCGAGGCGCACCGGATCACCGACGCGGTGGACCTTGACCATGTTGGTCGTGCCCGGTTGACTGACCGGCACACCGGCGACAATGACCACCAAGTCCCCGGTGGCCACCACGCCGGCCCGCTGCGCTAACGCGAGCCGCGCCTCGATTAGCTCATCGGTCGAATCGATCTTCGCGCCCAGAAGCTGGGTCACGCCCCAAGTCAACGCGAGCTGTCGCCACACGGTCGCGTCGTGCGTGGCAGCAACGATCCGCGTCGCCGGGCGGTAGCGGGCCACCATGCGGGCCGTATGCCCTGAGGTGGTCGCGCAAATGATCGCGCTGGCCGCCAGTTCCTCGGCAAGCTGCACGCTGACCTGTGCAATCGCATCGGTCACACCCGGCGTGGACCAGCGGCGCCGTTCTCGGCCGCTGCGGGGCTGCTCGGCGGTACGGGCAATCGCGTCCATCATGCGGACAGCTTCCACCGGGTAACGCCCCACGGCCGTTTCCCCACTGAGCATGATCGCATCGGTGCCGTCAAAGACGGCGTTGGCCACGTCGCTGACCTCGGCCCGCGTGGGCTGCGGTTGCTCGGTCATGGATTCGAGCATCTGGGTGGCAGTGATGACCGGCTTGCCGGCAGCGTTGGCCGCGGCGATGAAGCGCTTCTGCAGGAGCGGCACCTGCGGCGCCGGCAGCTCGACACCGAGGTCACCGCGGGCCACCATAATGCCGTCGGCCGTCGCCAAGATGTCCGCAAAGGCAGCGACCGCTTCATGCTTTTCGAGCTTGGCCAGGAGCAAAGGCCGTCCGCCGGAGGTCGGTTGCGTACCGATCAGCGCACGGAGCGCGGCGATGTCGGCGGGGCTGCGGACGAAACTGAGGGCAATCGCGTCAACGCCATGTGTTACCCCCCACGCCGCGTCCGCGCGATCCTTCTCGGTCAGCGTCGGGGCGGACAGGGTAGCACCGGGCACGTTGAGGCCCTTGAAGCTGCGGAGGATGCCACCGCGGACGACCTTGCACGTGATGAGGGGATCGTCGGTAGCCTGAACCTGCACCTCGATCCGCCCATCGTCAATCAGAATCGTGTCGCCCGGCCGGACCTCACGAGCCAGCGGCGCATATTGCACCGGCAGCGCGTCGTCACCGCTGGATTCCCGCTGGCGCGGGAATGATGGGGCCGGGGAGGTGGCGGCCGGATCAACGGTGAGTAGCAGCGTGTCACTGGGGGCGACGGGACGACCGGGGCCGGGCACCGCCCCCAGCCGCATCTTGGGGCCTTGCAAATCCTGGAGGATCGCCAGTGG
The DNA here is from genome assembly GCA_965238265.1 of Chloroflexota bacterium. Lineage (GTDB taxonomy): Bacteria > Chloroflexota > UBA11872 > UBA12225 > JAJDUF01 > JAJDUF01. The sequence goes on from OZ250185.1 coordinate 2,946,563, forward strand.
GCGGGCCAGCTCACCGGCGATCCGCCGCAGGCGCTCAACCACCGCGGCATGGGTGGCGTAAGAGCCGTGCGAGAAGTTCAACCGCGCCACGTCCATGCCGGCACCGATCATCGCCTGCAGCGTGGCCTCATCCTCGCTGGCGGGACCAATGGTGGCGACAATGCGTGTGCGGCGGGGCAGTGCGGTAACTGCGGCCATCTGGGGTTAGCGTGACACAGTGTACTGGCCCGTAGCAATCAGCTATCAGCCGTCAGCCGTCAGCCATCAGCGCCTCACCCCCGCCGCCGCGCTTTACGCATCCGGCCCATCGCCAGCAACATAGCGCCCCAGGCGGTGACGGCAGCCAGCGCAATCGCTGTCCGATCCACCACAGAGCGGACTTGGACGCCATCCGGCCCAATCTCGATGACAGCGACCGGCCGCGAGCGCGAGGTGCCGCCTCCGCCACCACCGCCACCGCTCCCTGCTCCCCCAGCTTCGGCCTCGGCACTAGCTTGACCGGAGCCAACACCACCGCCGAAGCCGCCAGCCGCGAACACCTCGGCAAGCGGAATGACCATCCGGTCACCCTGAGCCTGGGCCGGTCCAACGCACGCATCGGCTCGGGCCGTCGCTAACAGCCGGTCAAACATACCCTCGATGCGCCCAAGCAGCCGATCATGGGCCGCTAAACCGGCCTGCTGACCTCCATCTTGCGGCGCTGACATCCCGGTGCCGTCATTGCCCATATCGCTCATCGCTTGCTCTCTTTCTGTCTTCGCACCCACGTCATCACCAGCACCTGTGAGAGCCGCCCCGACACGCGCCACCGCTAGCAACGGCCCCGGCCATTTCCACCTGACGAGCTTCGAGATAGGAAGTACCTCGTCCGGGCCAGCTGCGTGGGCCACCTGTACGCTCACCGGAGCGGCCCAGGCCACACCGCCGGCAAGCCTTCCCCCCGCCGTCCGCACACCGATGGCCGCGACACGCGCCACGACCGTCACGCGCTCGTCTGGCCGGCCGGCGACGGCCAGGGAGATTGGCATGGCGGTGTGCTGCCCCGACTTGAAGGTCAATCCCAGCATTACCTCGCTAGTATAAGGAATCGGTGCCAGTACCGCGCAGCCTTCCACAGCGCGCCTCGAACCGCCATGCAGAGGAAAGGCGGGGCCGGGAGGGGGACAACCATTCAGGGTAGACAAGCTACGGTATGAGTGATACACTAGGCTGAGATACATGTAACTCAATTACGAAGAACAGATCAGACGGGAGGAGACGATGGAAAGGCTGTTCCACCACCGCAAGGTGTCGTTCACTGCGGCGACCAAGCACGCGCTGCAAGGCGCGGAGGAGGAGGCTCGGCGCCATCAGCACAACTACATCGGTACCGAGCACCTACTGCTCAGGTTGATGCGCGTAGAGGATGACGTAACCTCGCGGCTGCTCACCGGCCTGGGGGTGGAGCTCGCCAAAGTGCGGAGCGCCGTCGAGTCCATCATCGGTCGCGGCGACCAGCTCGCTACGGGCACTATGCACCCAACGCCGCGTGCAAACAAGGTGCTCGCGTTAGCTGTCGAAGAGGCACAGCGCCTCGGCCAGGATTCCGTGGATACCCCGCACTTGCTCCTGGGTCTCGTGCGCGAAGGTCAAGGTGTTGCAGCCGGAGTGCTTGAGGCTCTGGGGGCCAAGCTCGATACGCTGCGCGAGGCCGTCGAAGCGCTCCCGGAAGATGCCGAGGGTGAGCAGTACCGGGAGGAGCAAGAGGGCGATAGTGGCGTTAGCGGCAGTCCTTGGTGGGAGCAGGTTTCCGTCCCGACTGTGCCGAAGGACCGCTTTGACAAGCTCACGGCGCGGGCCAAGAAGGTGCTTGTCCTGGCGGAGGAGGAGGCGCGGCGCCTCAACCATAACCACATCGGAACGGAGCATCTGTTGCTGGGACTGGTGCGAGAGGGCAAAGGAACGGGGAGTGCAGTGCTCGCCGATCTCGGCGTTGATCTCGGCAAGGTGCGTAGCGCGGTGGAACTTGTCATTCGTCGGGGCAAGCATCCGGCGGCCGGGGAGGTGAAGCTGACCCCACGAGCTAAGAAGGCCATCGAGTTGGCCATGGAGGAAGCGCGCCGGCTGGGCCATGGCTACGTCGGCACCGAGCATCTCCTGCTGGGCCTCATTCGTGAAGGAGCAGGCCGCGCAGCGAGCATACTGAGCAACCTGGACGTGCCGGCCGAACAGGTACATCGCGCGGTGCGGCAACGGTTGGAGCGAGAGGCTTCCGCAGAGCCGGCGAGCCTCCGCACCCGTGTCGAACAGTCGTTGCGTAAGTTCTTCAGTGGGCCGCGCGATAACGTGCTGAGTATCCGGGTGGACAATAGTGACGTGGCTGCCATTGACGCGCTTGTCGAGGCCGGCGTGCTCAAGACACGGAGCGAGGCGGCCGCCTGGCTCATCAAGTCCGGGATCGCAGCCAATCGTTCGCTATTCGAGCAGGTGCAGGCAAAGACGGTCGAGATTCGGCGCTTGCGCCAGGAGGCCCAGGAGCTGATCCACCGCCACGTCGAGGGAGCAGCCGACGGAGCGGACGAGGACGCGGGACTCACCCCCCGGCCCCTCCCCATCGCCGAGCGATAGAGAGGGGGAGTCTGCCATCCAGCATTTCCGCGCAGGTGGGAATCTATGCCTGCCGCCGGATTCCGGCCCCACTATGGTTCCCCCACTGCACCGGGGGACGTGGATTCCCACTGGCGCGGGAGTGACGGGACACGGGCCACTGACCACTCGCCACTGGTCAGAGCCGGTTAGTAGGCGGGGAGCACGCGGCCCAAGCATTGCTGCTGGTAGCCCTCGGAGGTGAGCACGGTGTCGCGTAGCTCACGGTCGCTCCAGGCTTGATAGATTGCCTCCTGCGAACGCTCGCCAGCGGTGAGGGTATCATCGTTGCCGTGCCAGCCTAGCGACGACCGGAAGGGGCCCCACACGCCGGCTTGCCAGGAAAAGGCGGCCATCTCTTCTTCCAGGCAGTCCGCTGCATCTGGGGATACCCGGCCGCTCACGGCATGGAGCACCTCATGGGCCAGTACCGCCGCCAGCACGGACAGCGGCTCGGACCGATAGGACTCGTTGATGGTGATGCGGTTGGGGCGCGACTCGTACCGCCCGCCGACGTTCTCCGGTAGGCGGCCCCACACGATGTCGGTACCGCGGTCGGCGAGGGGACGGCCAAACTTGGCGCGCCAGTCCTCGACGTTGTGGACCCAGAGCAGCTCCAGGGCGCGGAGGATACGCCCGTCGGCGCCATTACGCACTGCCCAGCGAGCGCCGACATCCGCCGGGACCAACTGCTCTCCCGCCGCACTCAGGTACTGCACCTCGGCAGACTGCCACTCCACGGTGACCGGGCCTGATGAACGATGGGCCGCCGCCCCGAGGCCAATGAAGCCTGGCATATAGAGCGGATCGATGACTTCGAGGATGACGGTCCCATTCAGGCTGGCCTTGATCCGCTGGCCCCATACGCGCACTTCCAGGATGAAGGGGTGGCCGCGCTGCGGGAGGTTCGGGATGTCAAAGCGGCTGGTGAGCGTTTGCCACTCGTCCACGGCCCGGTCACGTCGCTGCAAATAAGCCAACCGTCGTGTAAGGTCAATCTTAAACTCAAGGTATCCAGTTTCCTTTTCGTCGCCAATGATGAGCAGAATCCCGCCTCCATCACCCTCAGTCTGCACTCCAGCCGCTCGGAACACAAAGTGACTGGTTGTCCGGCTTAAGTGCTTCCACGATTGCCAACCTAGCTTGAACACACGATGACGCAGGCCGCTCTCGGTGATCGTCGTTTCAGAGGCCTCCGAACGCCCGCTGCTTGCCCGACCCCAGGAAGAACCCGAGAACCGGATCACTAGGGGTGTGCCAGGCTCATTGACGACCGTGGGTACCGGGGTAGCCGTGGGCGTGGGTGGCGCGGTGGCGGCGGGTAGCGTGGAACGCTGGAGGCCGGCGGTGGAAATGCCAAAGCGTTGCTCCCACGTTGCGAGGTCTAACACGAAGCGCCCGTAGTTGCTGCCATTGATCCCGAACAGCTCCACGTCGCCAATGGATTGAATGTGGAACAGCCGCGGCTCCGACCATTCGGTCTCCCACTTGACCAGATAGATGGGGTCGCCGTCCTTGAGCAAGCCGGCGGAGAGCCAAGGATCACCGCGGTTAAGCCCCTGGAGCTGTGCCAGGGTGACCTCGATGCGGCTGTCCCAACGGACGTGCCGGCCGGCCAAGGCCCGCGTATCGCCGGCCCAATGGAGGACGCCCTGCGGGTCAGCGATCCACAGATGCGGCGTGCCCTGGAGGGCGACAACGGCGCCATGAGCGAACACGCCTTGCGCCTGCACCATCAGCGCCGGAGCAAGCGTGCTGATGAGGACGCCGGTGAAGACCAGGGCAATGAACCGTACACGTATGTTCATCGAGAGGGACCGTCCTTGCGGCAGCGGTAGTGGCTACTCGGCACAGGTGCGCTACGCTAACGGCTAACGGCTAACGGCTAACGGCTAACGGCTGATAGCTACACTTGCAGGAACGGTGCGACCGGCAGCACAAAGACGATGCCCGGCGTTGCGTCGGCGGTGCTCTGGCGACAGGCTTGCCGGAGCAGGCCGATGGCGTGATCTACCTGATCGGGCGTCACGCCAGTCAGCAGCGTGGCGTTGCCCCGCCGGAGGAAGCCGCCGACGGTCTTGATGCGCGTGACGCGGTAGCCGGCGTGGAGCAAGGCTTGTAAGCACGTGCCGGCGCTGGCAGTATGCACAATCGCGGCAACGAGCATGTGCGTGGCATCCACTGTTGCCGTGTTGGGAAGCGTCGGCCGGTCGGCCGGTTCCGGATCGGCCAACCCCTCGAACCGCAGCACGGGCAGCTCGAAGACGGTGGCCCCGCCAACCTGTACCGACTCCACGTCGCGGCTGCGACCGCCGAGGAAGGAAAGCTCGTCCACGGGCAGCAAGTAGCGGGTCCGCGGCTGGCACGTCTCGCGGATGGCCGTCAGGACATCCGGCACCCGATCCGGCGCGACGATAGACAAGATGGTCGCGTTGCCTTCGAGCAGAAAGCTGCCCACGGAATCAATGCGGGTCGCGCGTAGTCGGCGCGTCGTGATCGCCTTGAGCAGGGCCGCAGCATCGTCGAGCTGCACGATGGACAGTAACAGGCGATGGGCGCTTGCTGTCTCTACCGCTGTCATCGGATGCTCCAGGAGTGCGGCTACCGGCATACCTCCACCTCATGCGGCAATCACGGCGCATCACTGAAAACCCGACGAGCGCCTGTCTCAGGTCTGCCGGACTAGCATACGGATCGTGCTCCGCCAGGAAAGACCGGGCGGCACGGTAATCAGGCCACTCTCGATGTCGCGGGCAGCAAGGTTGGCAGCGTCCCCGGTGCAGGTATACGGCTCCAGACAGACAATCGGCCGGTCGAGCGGCGCATAGAGGACCCACTGCAGAAAGCTGGCGTCGGCCTGCACCGCTATCTCCAGTCCCGCCCAGGGGTTACGGAGTGTCGCTTCGCTCCAGTCTACGAGCGTGCCCGGTGCGTTGACAACGAGGTCGGTGAAGATATGGTCGTAGGCGTTCCCGGCCAGCGCCCGCGGCTGTCGGAGGTCCAAGCGGCCCGGCGCCGGCCGGACGTGCCCGGTCGGGAGTAGCTCGTCCGTTAGCTGCCACAGTCGCCGTCCCGGCACCTGCACCTCCGCTTGATCGCGCGATCCGCCGGCGACAAACGCGGCCGGAAACCAGGGATGGTAGCCGAGACCCATCGGCAGGGTGCGGTCCCCGGTGTTGCATACCTCACTGTGCAGCGTCAGGGCGGCCTCGTGCAACGTGAAGGTCACGGTGAGCCGACAGGCGTAGTCGTATTGCCGGCGGATGTCCGCGTTGGCACCAAGATCGAGGCTCGTGCGGAGGGCCGCTCCGGCGCCGCTGCTCTCGGCATGCTCCACCGCCCAAGGTTGCGTGGCTACCAGCCCGTGAATGTGGTGGCCGTTGTCCGGGTCCACATCGAATTGATTGGTCTGCCCCTCGAAAGTGAAGCGCCCCTGGCGCATCCGGCTGGGGAACGGGAAGAGAATCGGGGCGCCGACCATATAGCCGGTCGGTCCGAGGTCCGCAGCCCCCGCAAGGGGTGGCAGCAGGTCTACCAGGGGGCCAGCGGCGCCTACGGGCGGAGCGCGGAAGGCAATGCAGTTGGCCCCCAGCGCCGGCACGATCCGTGCTGCGGCGCCGCTGGCTCCTTCGCGGAGGATATAGGCCTCGTAGCCATCGAAGTCGCTACGTTCGACGGAATAATCAGCCACCGGTCATGCTCCTCACCCCCCGGCCACCCTAGCAGCTTGGCGCTGGCAATGGCCACCGCAGAGGCCCGGGCACGAGGCAGGTTAGCACCTATAGATTATCGCTAGTGGCTATGGCCGTGGTGATCGGTGCGGGCGGACAACCCAAAGCGGCGCCGGAGCGCAGCGCCGGATGCTGCGCTCCCAGCGGAGAAACGCTGATTGCCGATGAGGCGCATACCGTTGAGGATGACTACGATAGAGGCGCCGGTGTCGGCCGCGATAGCGCTCCACAGGTTGGCGATGCCCAGCGCTCCCAAGCCGAGGGCCAGCAGCTTTGTGAGCAGGGCAAACCCGACGTTGAAGCGGATCGTCCGGGCCGCGCGGCGGGAAAGGTGCAGCACCCAGGGCAAGCGACTGAGATCGTCGGCTACCAGCGCCACGTCGGCTGCTTCCAAGGCCGTGTCGCTGCTCCCGGTGCCCAGGGCGATGCCAACGGTCGCCGCTGCCAGCGCCGGGGCGTCATTCACTCCGTCGCCGACCATCGCCACGTGGCCCTCACTGCGGGCGTAGTCCTGGATTGCCGCCAGCTTTTCCGCCGGCAACAGCTCGGCGCGCACGTCTTCGGGAGCAATGCCCACCTGCCGCGCTACGGCCTGCGCGGTCACGGTGTTATCGCCGCTCAACAGCGCCACCCGGCGCACACCCTGCTCGCGCAGAGTGGCAACAGTCTCGGCAGCCAGGGGCCGGACCTCGTCCGCCACAGCGATGATCCCCAGCAACCATCGGCGCTCCACCGCAGCGCCGGCGTGCTCCGTTGGCGCACTAGCACGGTCGTCCTGCTGACCAACGAGGATCGGCGTCTGACCGGCGGCGGTGATGGCCGCCAGCCGTTCGGTTACCTCGGCCGGATCGAAGCCGTTGGCGCGTAGCCAATCGAGACTACCCACCCAGAGCAGCCAGCGCCCCACGACGGCGCGTATTCCACGCCCCGGTATAGCCTCGAAGTCGCTGACGCTCAACGTCTCATCCGCTGCAAACCGCAGACTGATATGTGCGATTGAAAGGGTGAAAGCCGTGGCGGTCGATCCGATGGGGGTCTCCGCCGACAGCCGCCGACCGGCGCGGACGACGGCCTGCGCCAGGGGGTGCTCCGAGCGCGCCTCCGCCGCGGCTGCGAGGCGCACGACATCGGCAGCCGACAGGTCAGCGCAGGGTGTCACCGTGACGACCTCCGGGACGCCGCGGGTCAGCGTTCCCGTCTTGTCGAAGGCCACGACGCGCACGGTGCCGGCGCGTTCGAGGTAAGCGCCCCCTTTGACGAGCACACCGCGCCGAGAGGCATTGCCAATCGCGGCGACGACTGTGACCGGCGTGGAGATAACGAGCGCGCAAGGGCAGGCGACCAGCAGCAGCACGAGCGAGCGATGGAACCACGGTACGAGCGGCTCGCCGAAGATCAGCGGGGGGATCAGGGTGAGGAGCACGGCGCCAATGACGACAACGGGCGTATAGATCCGCGCAAAGCGCTCGACAAGCCGCTGACTCGGCGCCTTCTTACTCTGCGCCGCTTCGACCAAGTGGATGATCTTGGCGAGGGTGTTCTCGGCGAGGGGCTTGGTCGTCCGAACCTCTAGGTACCCTTGCCGGTTGATCGTCCCGGCATAGACGGTCGCGCCCGGCGCCTTCTCGACCGGTACCGACTCGCCGGTGATGGGCGCCTGGTCTACCGCCGAATGGCCAGCGACCACCTCGCCATCGAGCGGAATGCGGTCACCGGGGCGCACGACGACCGTGGCGCCAACCACCACCTGCTCGACCGGTTGTGTTGCCTCGCTCCCGTCAGGGCGTTTCACCTGGGCGGTGTCCGGCGCCATCGCCATGAGCGCTTGGATCGAGCGTCGCGTGCGGGCGAGCGTCAAGCTCTCCAGCGTTTCGCCCAGACTGAACAGAAAGACCACCGTCGCACCTTCGGCCCACTGCCCCAGCCCCATCGCCCCGGCCACCGCCACCGTCACTAGGAAGTTGATGTCCAGGGAGCGCTCCAGCCACACGCCGCGCAGTCCGCGGGGAACGATCTCGACCGCCCCGGCCATGATCGCTACGAGAAATAAGCCAATCCGCAACGGCTCCGGCCCGCCGAGCAGCTCCGCAGCCAACCCCACCCCTAGGCAGACACCGGAGACACCGAGCAGCAGTAGCTCGCGTCTCTGGCCGGAGGGCAGCCAACGCGCAATCCCGGCACCGTGCTCACCGGCTAGGTCGTGCTCGTGTGCAGCCGCGTGGTCATGGTCATGGTCATCGTGCTCAACCTCAGCCATGTGGCCGTGCGCGTGGTTGTGGCCATGCTCGGCCGCAGCCACGTGGCCGTGGTCGTGGTCGTGGTCGTGGTCATCATGCCCGGTCTCAGCCAAGTGGTCATGGTCGCTATGCTCGGCGGCAGTGGTCCGCGTTGCCGTGGCAGGCAGCGGCGACTCCTGGCTCGGCTGGGCCATATCCGCGTTTCCTATCCTAAACAGCGCCTACGACCGGCTAGCGGGGTGCGGTCCTGGAGGATGGTACACGAGGAGCAACGCCGGCTAGGAGAGCCGTATGTAGGGGCACCAGGGCTTACCCAATGCGAGCAGTGGCAGGGTGCCCAATCCATATCAGAAAGAACACACCACTAGGCCAGCGTTCGTGTGCCTCGGCCAAAGTGCCTCTCACGCTGTCACCTAACGCATACTGACCGTTATCTACATTTATGGCGACGTAACGGTCGCGGTGCTCCGCTTCGAGCTTGTCCTGGAGATCCCGAGCGTAGATGGCACGGCCTCGACGACCGACCTCGCTCGGGTTTGGTCGGGAGCGTGTCGGGGCAGCCTGGGCCTCGCTATCAAGTAGAGTGACCATCGTGAGCCTTCCTCCGTCGGAAGCTGCGTGTAGTGAGCAAGCTAGAGAAGGTAGTCGGTAGCAGCGTAGCCAACTCGTACCGTATAGAAGACCTCGCTAGGCCAGCGCTCGAACGCCGCATCTTCAGCCTCCTGCGCGCTATCAGCCAGCGCGTACTCACCGGTGAGCACTGATGGCGATGTAGCGGCCAAGCTCTCTTGACTCCAGGTAGGCCCTGAGATCACGCTCGTAGATGGTGCGGCCCAAGCGCACAATCTCCTCGGCGCTCCACGTCGCAGTCGAATCCTGCTGACTGTCTACCTGCGGAAAGGTAGCCGATGCCATCTCAATCCCTCCCGGCCCATGATACGACAGATCAGAGGCTGCTCGCTCATTCCGGCGGATCGTACACGAGGAGCGCGAGGCTGGCGGTGTAGCCGTGGACATAGCTGCGCTTGCCTACCGGGCCGATTTCGCCATTGCAAAAGAAGCCGGCCAGCGGCAAGGGGCCGAGGGCGCGTGCGACCGCGTCGGCATCGTGGTCGGGCGTACCAAACAGGCCGGCGCCCCGGCCCGTGCAGGAGCACAGTAGGGCCGCCAGCGGTCGGGCAGCGGCTCCCTCAGCTTCCACCGTGGATAACGTGGATAACATCGAGTGCAACTCTTCGTCGGCAGCCGCCCCGTCACGGAGTGTTTGGCCAACCTGCGGTTGAGCGCCGACGGCAATCACCCCCCGCTCACGGTCGAACCCCAGCAGGTTACGCACGAGAAAATCACCGGGGCCGAGCGTTGTGCGATGCTCGTCCACCGCGAGACCGACGAACGGACCGCCGCGCTGGGCACGACGTTGGACCTCCTCCGGTAGCGCTTGCAGCGTGTCAATCAGCACGTCGAGCGCCGGCCGGCCGGCGATGGTATGGATCACCGGCCCCTCGCTCTCGGTGATCGTCCACGGCTCACCGATGGGAATGCAGCCTTGCGCCACTAGCGTCCGCACCGTCCAGTCACCGCCCAGGCCAATGAGCAGGGCACCCTCGTCACGGACGGGCGCCGGCTGGTCGCCATCGTCAATGAACAGGTGGGACTTCCGCTGCCACGGTTCGCCGGAGGCCAGCCCACCCACAACCGTCGCGCCAGGAAAGGTCTGCGCCATCCCCACGACAAGGGTCTCGACATCCAGCCGGAACGGATCGGCGAACAGGAGCCAGGCGCGTGCTGCGTCCGCCCCTGGGTCGAGCGCCCCGTGCAGCGCTGCGGCGAGCCGTGCCTCCTGGCCATCGTGAGCACCGGCAGCGTCGAGCGTCGCCTGTGTGATGTACCGCGGCGTGAGGCACACGCCCGGCAGCCGCAGCAGAAGGACGGATAGCGCTGGCTGCTGCTCGATCTCGCGCCGCGGCCCAATGACCCCGGCGCCGCTACAGCCCACCAGCAGACGGGCGGACGCCGCCGACCGCGCCGCGGTCACTATGTCGGGGAAATCGTCCGCGTAGTGGGCGCTGGCAAACAGCAGGGCCAGGTCAACGGGTGATTGCTCCGGCGTCTCACCAAGCGACGCAGTATCGCCGTCCAGTTGGGCACGTGCCCGCTCGATAGCTTGCGCGAGCGCCTGCCGCCAGTCACCGTGCAGCGCAATCCCGGCTCCGGCCGCGCCGCTGGCCGTTCCAAGCTCTGTCATCATAGCGTGGCCGCTCCTTCCTCTGCACGCTCTCCTGTCGAGGATAGCCGATGGCACCGATCAAAGGCAGGTTTGCCTCATGCACTGTCACCCGGCCAGGGGAGCAGCGCTTATCGAACGGTGAGGTCGCGGCTCACCGACGTGAGACGCTCGCAACCGTCTTGAGTGACGACCGCGGCGTCGGACACGAATGCACTGCCGTGACTGGTCCCCAGTAGCCAGGACAATAGGTGGAACACCATTCCTGGGCGCAGCGCCAGCGCGGAGCCAGGACGTAATCCCATGGGGACTCCACTGCCGGACCAACTCGGTGGAAAACCGATTCCCACCGAATAGCCGCAGTGGTGCCGCCGATACTCAGCGAATCCAGCGCGGTTTAGCGACTCCTGCCACACTTGATAGACCTCGCGCGCCTTGACTCCCGGCCCCATGGCCGCAACGACAGCATCTATCGCGTCCCGGCTGGCCGCGTGTACACGCGCCGTTCGCTTGGGGACGTCGCCGATGTAAACCAGGCGTCCGATGGGTGCGTGGTACCTGCGAACACAGCCCGACAGCTCAAGGAAGAGGAGATCACGAGACTTGAGCCGGCCTTCCGCATAGCCGCGCCCAAGGTCCCACGTACCGTGTTCGTGTTCCAGTGTCTGCGTGGACCGGACCAGGGGAGTGAAGCCTGGAGGGATGCCGCCACGCTGAATCATCGTGGTGTACACTGCCGCTACGATGTCGGCCATCGGGACGCCAGGCCCCGCTGTGTCAAGCACCGAGCGCATCATCGCGTCCGAGATTGCCGCGGCCGCGCGGGTGCATTCAAGCTCGCGCGGAGACTGCACCACACGGCAGGCTTCGACGAGGCCGGAAGCGTCGCTCCACTTGGCCTCCGTGGTGCGAGCGATGATTCCCTCAGCGATTCCGAATTGCAGGAAGTTGCTGACTTTCTCCCGGCCAATGCGGCCGGAGCCTACTCCCGCGTCGTGGATGGCCGTGCGGACGGCTGCGACCGGTTGGGTGAAGAAGCTTCGGTCAGGATCCGTATCTCGCGACGGACCCTTGCAGCCCAGAGATTCCGGCGGCGCCTCCACGCCGTCCGGATAGCCAACGTGCTCCACGTTCGGCACCAGGTCGCGGACGGTAGCCCACTCCATGGCCCTAGTGACGAGAAACGGCCTCCCTTCCAGCGGGAGGAGCAGCCCCTGGAAGGCGAAATAGCCCTGATAGTCGAGGCCCGCCAGATAATAAACGTTTTCTGGGCTTGAGATCAGACAGGCGTCGAGCCCCCGGCGGGACATCGACTCGCGCACGCATTGCCACCGTCGCTGGTACTCTTCGTCAGGGAAGTAGGCGGCGGGGCCGTCTCCTCTCACCATTTCAATCCTCTTTCGACCGCGAGCTAAACAGTACGCTTGAGGTTATCAAGCCGGTGCGCCGCCCGGCCGGCCACCACCCACTCAACCGTGTACTTACCCCAATTCTCCCCGTAACTTCCCCCTGGGTTGATGACTGCCACCACCTGCTGGCGCTCCGGCCACAGGAGATCGCGAGGGAGGTTCCGGATACGCAGCGTTGGTGAGGTGACAGAACACTAGGGCTGTTTGGGCAGTGCTCCTACTACTGCGTATACTGAGAGTACCCGCCGGTGGCCGGTTGGGGGTAGAGGCATACCTACCCCCACCCCCCTCTCTGAAGGGAAGGGGCTAACGTCAGTGGTCAGAAGGGGCCGGGGGGTAGGTCGGAAGCAACGCACAGACGAGGGAGACAATGGTAGGAGCAGAAATCCGCAATCCGGACGAGCCGTTTGCCCGGATTGACGTGGCACGGGCCAAGGCCTTGATCGCCGACGGCGCCGCGGTGATTGACGTGCGTGAGCCAGACGAGTGGAACAAAGGACACATCCCGGTGGCAAAGCTGGCGCCGCTCCAGCAGTTCATGATGGCGCCGCAGAACTACATCGAGCAAGACAACATCGTCTTCGTGTGCGCGGTGGGACAGCGCAGCGCCATCGCGTGTGAGATGGCCGCGGCCATGGGACTGGAGCAGCTGTATAACCTCGAAGGTGGGACGATTGCCTGGATGCAGGCGAACGAGCCGACGACGGTCCCCGATCCTCCTGTCACCGAGTAGCTGCCGATCCGGCCACCGCCGGCGGACATCCGGCGAGTAGGTGCGTTACGTTTACCCGGCGCCGTCTATGGTCCGGCCCATGAGTCATCCTCAGCCAGCCGTTAACCACCAGCCAGGCCCACGCCGGGCGGCGCCACTGGCCGCCGCGTGTACTGGCGGTGGAGGGTGGCTGTGAGCCAGAGGCGCCGGCAGCCCGGTAGAGCGGTAGCCATTGTCGGCCTCGGGCTGATCGGTGGCTCGCTCGGCCTCGCTCTACGGGCGGGCGGCTACCACGTCATCGGCTTTGCCCGCAACCCGGCCGTGCGACGCCGGGCACTGGCCCTCGACGCCGTAGACGTAGCTGCGACCGACCTCCGGGAGACGGCGGACGCCGAGATCATTGTCCTCGCCGTGCCCGTGCTGGCTACGCAAGCGGTCTTCCGGCAGCTTGCCCCGCAGCTCGCCGCCGGCGCTATCGTGACGGACGTAGCCGGCACGAAGGCCCGGATATTGGCCTGGGCCGCCGAGCTACTGCCGGCGGCTGTTCATTTTGTCGGGGGGCATCCGATGGCTGGCAAGGAAACGGCCGGGATAGAGCACGCCGAGGCCACCCTCTTTCGCGGCCGCACCTGGTGTATCGTCGCCCCGGGCGCAACCCCGCCGGCAGCCGTGGCGGCCGTCACCGCGCTGGCGACCGCGACCGGTGCGTTGCCCCTCCCCCTCGACGCCGCAACGCACGACGGGGCCGTCGCGGCGACGAGCCATGTCCCGTTTCTCGCTGCGAAGGCGTTGGCCGAGGCCTCGTTCATGCAACCGGACTGGCCGCGCATCCAACCGCTGGCGAGCACCGGCTTGCGCGATACCACGCGCCTGGCGAGCGGCGACCCACTGATGCACCGTGACATCTGCCTCTCCAACCGCGCCGCCATCCTGCAACAGCTCGACCACTTCAGGGAGCGGCTGGACGCGCTGGCAACGCTCATCCGCGAGGGGGACGACGAGGAGCTGCTGGCGTACTTCGAGCGGCTCAAGACGGAGCGGGATCGCTTCGTGGCCTACCTGGATCAGCGCCGCAACGCATAGGGCTGCCTAAAAGTACCGGCCCCCCTATGGTCCCCCCGCTGCGGCCGGGGGACGGCGCGTTCGCTCCCCGGTCGCAACGGGGGAGGGTTAGGGTGGGAGTAGTATCGAGGCCGCCAGCCTACACGAGGAGATCGAACCGCACGCCATCGTCGTCGCGGCGGAGTAGATGGCGCAGGAGCCGCCGCGCGGCCCGGCGCCGCTCCGGTCGGAGCTGCAAGCCGAGTGCCGAGCCGAGCAGGAGGCCGCAGGCCGTGCCCAACAGGATGCCAGTGAGGAACACACGGTCCTCAGCGCGCTCGCTCAACGAGAGTCTCCTTCATCCGGCAACCACTACGGCATGTGGAGGAGCGTCGTCCCCTCGGTCCAGAGCCGCTCCAACCGATAGTAGTCACGTGCTTCCGGTGAGAACACGTGTACGACGACGCTGCCGTAGTCCAGCAAGAGCCACCCGGAGCCACCGCCCGCCAGGCCCTCGGTACGGAGCGGCTTCTCTTGCCATTTCTCCCGGATGCCGTCCACGATAGCGCGGACCAGCGCCTTGAGGTGGCGGTCGCTATTGCCGCTACAGATGACGAAATAGTCGGCCACGACCGAGGTGCGCTGGATGTCGAGCAGCATGAGATCGGCGGCATTGCGGTCGGCGGCACAGTCAACGATGTCTTGGGCCAGCGTGAGCGGCGTGGGTACTTCAGCAGCCACGCTCGCACGGCGGTCATGGTAGCCGACCGCCGCTGCACTTGGCTCGATCAAGGAATGCTCGCTTGTCATCTACCTATGAGTATAGCAACCTCCTGTGCCGTCGGTGGTGCGCGCGGCTCGCGGCCAACCACTCAAGGAGCGGCGTACAAGCGATGCTCGCGGATGTACGCCGCAACGGCCGGCGGCACCAGCGCGTGGATAGAACGACCGGCCGCGATCCGGTCGCGGACCAGCGTCGAGGAGACATGCTGCATCGTAATAGGCAAGACGGTAATCCGCGACTGCGCGGCCGGGAGGGCCGCAACCAAGCCGGCCGGCACTGCCTGCGGGTAGCCCGGCCGCCACGCAACGAGCACCCGACAGAGCGACAAGAGCCGGGCGGGGTCGCGCCAGTCCGGGAGGTCGAGCAGCATATCGGCGCCAGCAATGAGGAAGAGGGCCGGTCCGGCGCCAACCTGGGCGCGCACCGCTGCAACCATATCGGTCGTGTACGAGGGGGCCGGCCGGTCCAAATCCACACGGGAGACGGCAAACCGGGGATGGCCTTGCAGGGCCAGATCGAGCATTGCCAGCCGATGGCGATTACTGGTAGGCCGGTGAGTTTTCAGGGGCGAGCGTTGCGCCGGGACAAACCAGACTGCGTCCAGGTTGCTCGCCGTAGCCACTTGGGCGGCGAGGGCAAGGTGGCCGTTGTGTACCGGATCGAAGGTCCCGCCAAGTAAGCCGAGCCGGCGCCGCCTGCGGTCGCGGCCTGGCTGGATCGCGGACATAGCCTGATTGTGCCTGTTCGCCGATAGGAGTGATGCGGCGCGCTATACGGTCCAGGGTATTACTTTGCCCCCTGGCTATCGTCGCGCTGTTATCATGCGCGTTTGATCTACGGATGCGCCACACGCACACGAGGGAGCGAAGGAATGATCGTCGTCATCAACCGTCTGCACGTACCGGCCGACTACGCGAGCCGTCTGGAGCGCGCCTTTGGCAACACGCACCGCATGGACGAGGTGCCCGGCTGCCTCGGTTTCGAACTGCTACGCAACGAGAGCGGCGGCGAATACCTGGTTGTGACCAGGTGGAATACGCGCGAGAGCTACGGCGCCTGGCGGGCCAGCGATGCCTTCCAACAAGCCCACGCGCGGACCAACCCCGATAGCCCGGTCAAGGCGGAGCTGGGAGTGTACGACGTGCTGACGCACACGCCCTAGGGCGCTGCCAATGAGGAGGAGTGACTATGCGAGACATTGATCTACGGGCACCGCTTCCCCCGGAGTTGCAGGCTCAGGTCCAGGCACACCTAGATCAGCCGTACCACAAACACGTCTATCGCGACCCGGACGGCTACTATGTCGCAGAGGTCGTGGAGCTACCCGGCTGCATGAGCGACGGTGACACCGAGGCGGAGGCCCTCGCTCACCTCACCGAGGCAATGACCGCCTGGCTTGAGGCCATGCTGCTGACCGGACAATCGGTTCCCGAACCGCTCGACGAAACGACGTATAGCGGCAAATACGCGCTGCGGATGCCGAAGAGCCTCCATGAGCGGTTGGCCAAACAGGCCGAGCGCGAGGGGGTTAGCCTCAACCAGTGGCTCGTGACACTGCTGGCACAAGGATCGGGAGCAGCCGGTTGAGTGGGCGGCGCGGGAGCGGTTTTCTGCCGCTCAGTCGGTGATCTCGACGAGCCGGCCGGTTGCCGCCGACTGATAGAGCGCATCCATCACCCGCTGCACGTTCAGCGTCTCCTCCGGTTTCACCAGCGGCTCAACCCGGCCCAACGCCGCCTGCACAAAGCGCTCAACGGACGGTTGCCGGCGCCACGTGACCGCTTCCTCGGTGGGCGCGGCCGCCGCACCGGCAGAGGCGTCCTCACTTGTAGGCGCCGACGGCTTGGGCTTCTGCGGTGGCGGGGCCGGCGCGGGTGCTGGCGGGGATAACTCCGGGGTGACATCCTCGGGCGCCCCGTCCACGTCGCGCACGATCTGGAACGGTTCGAGGCGTGCGCTCCCCTCGGTGCCAAAGAGCTGGGTGTAACTGGCGCCGCGCTCGGTCATTTGCAGCAGCCAACTCGTCTCCAGCATGAGCGTAGCGCCGTTGTCGAAACGGACAAGGGCTGCTGCGAGGTCTTCCACGTCGTATTCCTCGATGTTGATCGTGCCCATCCGGTTCTGCAACCCCGGCCGATGTGCCAGCGCCATGTAGGTCGCGCCGAAGACGGCGACTGGGCGGGGGCTGCCCATCAACCACATCGTAACGTCGAGGGCATGGACGCCAATATCAATCAGTGGCCCACCACCGTTGAGCTTCTTGATATGGAACACGCCCCACGTGGGCGCACCACGGCTGCGTAGCGCGGCGGTCTTGGCGTAGTAGATGTCCCCTAGCTCACCGGCATCCACGGCCCGCTTGACTGCCTGCGCCGCCGGCGAAAATCGCTGCTGATGACCAATGGTGAGGACCTTGCCAGCGCGTTCGGCAGCCGCCACCATGTCCTGGGCTTCCGCTACGTTCATCGCCATCGGCTTCTCGCACAGCACGTGCTTGCCAGCATCGAGCGCCGCCACTGTTGCATCGCGGTGCATGAACGGGGGCGTGCATACCGAGACGGCGTCAAGCTCGGGGAGGGCGAGCATTTCGCGGTAGTCGGTACACCAATGCGCCAGTTCAAAGCGCTCGGCAAAGGCTTCGGCCCGTTCGGGCATCACATCGCAGCAGGCCACCAGCTCGCAGTCGTCGGGGAGCGCCTTGTACCCCGGCGCGTGTACCCCAGCGGCGATGCCACCGCTGCCGATGATGCCAACCCGCAACCTGTCCGTCATCGTGGTCGCTCCTTCAATCCCGGTATAGCGCAGAGCCGTTGTGAGCCTACCTATCGCCGCCCCCACGGGCAACTGGCGGCACAGCAGAAGGCACTCTACAGTGGAACGAGATACGGGGATGCGCTATCCGTTATCGTAGACAGAGGGGAATCATGAGGAATGCCATTAGCCGAGCACTGCGGGCGCTTTCGGTGTATGGCGGTGTGCCACGCAGCGTTCGGCTTATCGCAGAGGCTGCACCATGGCGGGTGATTGCGCTGGTTCTGATCTACGTCGTCTCCAGCGTCGTGGGGCCGGCCGGAGTCTGGTTTTCCAAACTGCTGGTTGACGCGCTGGTAGCCCAGCCAGGGCAATCGCATATAAACGAATTCTAAGATACGGGATAGAATTGTGGTCACTCCAGATAGGGAGTGTCCACATGGCTTCTACCCCTGCAGCCACCCTGATCGAGCGGTTCTCCAAGCGCAAGGACCCACGAGACCATCGCGCCAAGCGCCACAACCTGATCGATGGCGTGGTCAGAGCTATCTGCGCGGGCATATGCGGCGCAGCCGCATGGGTGGAGGTGGCGGTGTTCGGCAAGTCGAAGCCGGACTGGCTCGGTCGGTTGCTCGAACTGCCCAACGGCATCCCATCGCATGACACCTTCGGCAGAGTGTGCGCGCGATTGGACGCCAGGCAGTTTCAGGAATGTTTCGTGGACGGGGTACGCGCGGTCAGCGTGGTAACCAAAGGCCCGGTGGTGGCGCTCGACGGCAAGACGCTCCGTCGTTCGCATGGCCGGTTGCTAGGCCAGTCCGCGATCCACCTGGTGAGCGCGTGGGCGGCGACCAATCGCCTGGTGCTCGGGCAGACCAAAGTGGATGATCGCTCCAACGAGATCACCGCGATACCAGCCCGGCTGGGATGCTTGCTGGGTCTGGGTGTACGGTGACCATCGACGCGATGGGCGGTCCGAAGGAGATCGCCGCGACGATCACCGACCAGGGAGCCGACTACGTGCTGGCGCTCAAGCAAAATCAACCGCGCCTCCACGATGACGTAACAGCGATGGTCGCCGAGGCACGAAAGACCGAATTCGCCAGTCTCGAGCACGACTACTGCGAGACGGTCAACAAAGGTCATGGCCGCATCGAGACGCGGCGCTGCTGGTCTGTCTCAGCCCCCGATCACGTCGGTTACATGAACGACTGTCAGGAATGGTCAGCACTCACGAGCGTGGCGATGGTCGAGTCAGTACGACTCGTTGACGGCAAAATATCCGGGCAAGTCCGCTACTACATATCGAGCCGGCCGAACCGCGCCGACCGAATGCTCTCAGCGGTCAGAGCACACTGGGGAATCGAGAACGCAGTCCATTGGACGCTGGCCGTCGCGTTCGCCGAGGACGATTGCCGAGTGAGCACCGGCAACGCCGCCGAGAACTTCTCGACCCTGCGTCGGATGGCGCGCAACCTGCTCCAGCGCGAATCCACAACGAAGGGCGGCGGCGCGGCCAAGCGCAAGCGGGCCGGGGGGGATGAGGATTACCTGCTCACGGTACTCAACACTTAATATGCGATTGCCCTGGCTCTGCTCCGGAGATCGATGTGCCATCTTGTCGGAAACGGACTGGGGGAAAGATGGCAGCAACAACGACCCTGGCGCTGCTCGGCGGCGATCCCGCCATCACGCTCGATCAGAGCGAGGCCATGAAATGGCCGCTGGTCGAACAGGAAGAGCTTGATGCCGTTGCCAACGTAGCCGGCAGCGGCGAATGGTCGAACCATCCCATCCGCGACGAGCTGGAAGCGGCGTTCGCCGCGTATATCGGCGTGAAACACGTCCTAGCCCACAATAACGGCACGGCGGCGCTCCATGCCTGCGCCTTCGCGCTGGGCATCGGGCCTGGTGACGAGGTGATCTCGCCGGCCACAAGCTACTGGGCCACCGCGGTGCCGATCCTCACCGTGGGCGCCATCCCCGTCTTCGCGGACGTTGATCCGGTTTTCCTGAACCTCGATCCTGAAGACGCGGAGCGCCGGATCACACCGCGCACGAAAGCGATCGTGGTCTGTCACCGCGGCGGGATGCCCTGTGACATGGACGGCTTTGCCAGCTTGGCCCAGCGGTACGGCCTCAAGCTGATCGAGGATGCCTCCCACGCCCATGGGGCCAGCTATCGCGGTCGCAAGGTCGGGGCCTGGGGCGACGTGGCCGGGTTTTCCATGCAGACGAGCAAAGTCATGCCCTCCGGCGAGGGCGGCTTGTTCACCACCAACGAACAGGAGTATTTCGACCGCGCGGTGTTGCTGGGCCATTACGAGCGGATCGGAGGTCTCGACCGTGAGGAGGACCAGCGGTTCCAGCATACGGGCTTCGGTTTCAAGTACCGCATTAGCCCGCTCCACGCGGCCATCGGCCGGGTGGCCTTGGCCAAGCTCGACGAGCGCAACGCCCGGCGCAACGCCGGCATCCAGTATCTCTACGACCAGGTCAGCGAGATTCCCGGCTTCTCGGTGCCGCCGATGCCCGATCACGTCGAGCGCGTCTATTACCGGTCGCCCTTCATGATCTATGACCCGGACGAGCTTGGCGGCCTGCCCGCTGATCGCTTTACCGCAGCGTTGCAAGCCGAGGGCGCACATTTGGGCACGACCACGCGGCTGCGCCATCGAGGTGGCCTCCACACGCAGCCGCTGTTCGTCGAGCGCAAGCATTGGGCCTTCGAGCACCCGGACAATGCCGAGTCCGCGGCACACGTGCAATATGGCCCCGGCACGCTGCCGATTACGGAAGACTCGCCCGTCAATCGTGTGTCGCTCCCGCGGCTGACGCAGCCTACCCCGGAGCTACTCGACCAGTACGTCGCGGCGTTCCGTAAGGTGGCCGCCAATGCCAGCGCGCTGCTGTAGGGAAGCCTAGACAGGCGATCTCGGAAGTTGAGGCAAGCCATGAGCGAGCGGTTGGCAATCCTGGGCGGTAGCCCGGCCATTACCCTGGAGCACACGTACTATTCGCAGTGGCCGATCTATACCGAGGAAGAGGTCGAAGCGGTCAGCGCGCTGATCCGCAGCTCCGGCCTCTCCAGCGCCCACTACGACCCGGATGGGCCGATTGCCCAGCTAGAGCAAGCCATCGCCCAGCGCTGGGGGGTGCGGTACGCGCTGACCCACCACAGCGGGACGGCGGCCCTGCACGCCGCGCTGTTCGGCGTCGGCGTCACCCCTGGCGATGAAGTCATCGTGCAGTCGGCAACGCACCCGTTTAGCTGCATCCCCATCGTCGGCTGCGGCGCCGTGCCCGTCTTCGCCGACGTTGACCCTCACACCCGCCTGCTCGACCCAGTGGATGTCGAGCGCCGGATCACGCCGCGGACGCGGGCCATCCTGGTCGTGCATTGGAGCGGCATGCCCGCCGATATGGATGCGCTGCTCGACGTTGCCCGGCGCCATGGCCTCCGGATAGTCGAGGACAACTGCGTGTCGCAGGGCACCCTGCATCGCGGCCGGATGTGCGGCACGCTCGTCGACGCCAGCGCGATTAGCCTCCAGCACGGCAAGCTCACCTCCGCCGGCGAGGGCGGCGTCTTCTTTACCGACGACGCGCAGGTGTACCAGCGGGCCGCCAGTCGTGGCCACTACGAGCGGCTGCAGGACCTACCCGACGCCCAATACCGCACGGTCTCCGGCTTTGCGTTCGGCGAGAAGTACCGGATCGCCACGATCACGGCAGCCATCGGAGCCGTGCAAATGCGCCACTGGGACGAGCACATGGCGCGACGCAAGCGGAACGCCGAGCAGCTAGGGCAGGCCATCGAGGAAGTGGGCGGCTTCTCCTTCCGCCCCGTCCCCGACTACGTGGAATCGCCGTATCATCAGGGCTGGGTGCGCTTTGCTCCCGATGAGCTTGGCGGCATTGACCGCGAGACCCTGCTTGCGGCGCTCCAGGCCGAGGGCGCGCAGGTCAGCAATCCGGCGACACGGGCCAGCCGCATTCCGCATACCGACCAGGTGCGGGCGCTACACTTGCACCCGGTCTTTGCCGGCAACGCGGCGGGCGCCGACGACCTGCTCTGGGAGGCGCTGGGTGCAGCCGTCCAGGAACGGCCCCGGTACGGGCCAGGCACCTTGCCGGTGACAGAGGACCTGGAGGTACCTCATAATACGCTCCAGTTGCCGTCGTTTACCCGCCCTGCGGATGATTTGATCGGCCAGTATGCTCTAGCCTTCCGCAAGGTAGCGGCCCAAGCCGATGCCCTGGTGGGCCGCTGACACGCTAGGCCCGCACCACCGCTACCTATAGAACTATGCAACCTGGCGGTCAACGAGTGGCACGTAACGGATGAGGTGACAAGAAGCATGACTGACCAGTTGGCCCTCCTCGGTGGCGATCCCGCAGTCACCATTGACCAAGACTACTACACGGAATGGCCGATCTACGGCGATGAAGAGATCGAGGCGGTCACTGCGCTGATCCGTACCCGCCAGACTTCTGGCGGCTCGGAGCCGGGTGGCCCGATCTACGAGTTGGAGCGTGCCATCGCCGAGCGCTGGGGCGTCCCGTATGCGCTGGCGCATCCCAACGGCACCTCAGCGCTGCACGCGGCCCTGTTTGCCGTCGGCGTGGGGCCTGGCGATGAGGTGATCGTGCAGTCGGCCACCCATCCGTATAGCTGCGTGCCGATCATCGGCTGCGGCGCCGTGCCGGTGTTTGCCGACGTGAACCCCAATACCCTGACCCTGGACCCCGACGATGTGGAGCGCCGGATCACGCCACGGACCAAAGCCGTCATCGTCGTGCATTGGGACGGCATGCCCGTGGACATGGACGCGCTGCTCGCCGTGGCCCGCCGGCACGACCTCAAGGTCGTCGAGGATAACTGCGTCTCGCAGGGCACGCTGCACCGCGGCCGGATGTGCGGCACGCTGGGAGACGCCGCCGGCATCAGCTTCCAGGTAGGCAAGCTCACCTCCGCCGGCGAGGGCGGGATGTTCCTCACCAGCAACCCGGAGTATTACCAACGGGCCGCCGTGCTCGGCCATTACGAGCGGCTCGATGAGCTGCCGGACGAGAAGTACCGCGCCGTGGCCAGCTTCTGCTTTGGCGAGAAGTACCGCATCGCCACGATCAGCGCGGCCATCGGGGTTGTGCAGATGCGCCATTGGGACGAACGCTTCCAGGTGCGCCGGCGAAACGCCGAGCGGCTGGGGCAGGCGATTGCCGAGATCGGCGGCTTCTCGCCTCCCGAGGTGCCCGACTACGTGGAATCGCCGTTCCACCGCGGCTGGGTGCGCTTTGACCCCGAAGAGCTGGGCGGCATTGATCGCGCCACGCTGGTTGAGGCACTGCAAGCGGAAGGCGTCAGGGTAGGGTCGGCCGGGACGCTGCGCCCCTTGCACCAGCATCCGGTCTTTGCCGGCAACGCGGCCGGCACCGGCGATCTGCTCTGGGACGTCGTGCGTACCCATGCGCCGGACGAGCGCCCGCAGTACGGGCCGGGCACGCTGCCCGTGACCGAAGACCCGGAGGTGCCCTATAACACGATCACCCTGCCGGCGCTCACCCGCCCGGCGGATGACCTGATCGAGCAGTACGCGCAGGCGTTCCGCAAGGTCGCGGCCCAGGCCGGCGCCTTGGCGCAACGTTAGCGCGGCGAGGAGAGGAGACGCACAGATGGCCACGACAAGCGCCGGACTATCCGCCGGCACCGCCGCTGCGACCATCACCCCGGAGCAGCCGATGCAGTTGCAAGGCTATGATCGCGGCCCATCAACGGGTACCCTCGACCCCTTGGAGGCCCGCGCCATCGTCTTCGACGACGGGAACACGCAGGCCGCCATCGTCACGGCCGACCTCATCGGGCTGGAGTACGCCCACGACGGACCGGAGTGCGCCTCGGTCCAGCGCATCCGGGCCAGCGCCGCGGCGGCCAGCGGCGTACCGGCGGGCCATATCATGGTTGCCTGCTCGCATACGCACTCGGGACCCGCCGTCCAACAGCTGAGTTACCTTCCGGCGGACCAGGAGTATCAACGCTCGCTGGAGCAGACGCTTGGTGCAGTCGTGGGCGCGGCCAGCCGCGCCATGCAGCCGGTCACGCTCGGTGTAGGCGATGGCATGGTAGACATCAACGTCAACCGCCGCCTCCGCACGCCGGACGGCAATACGGCGATGCGGCCCAACCGGCAGGGCATGGTGGATAAGCGGGTGCGCGTGCTGCGCGTTGATCCCGCCTCGGCGCCGGCGCCGGTTGGCACGCTCGGCGGGCGGCCGTTGCCGCAGAGCGACCCGCTCGCCGTGCTCTTCTCCTACGTCTGCCACGCTACCACCATGGGCGGCGAAAACTTCCGCTACAGCGCCGACTACCCCGGGTCCGCGCGGCGCGTCGTCGAAGGCGTCTATCAGGCCAACGGCGGCGCCGGAACGCGCGCCCTGTTCCTGCCGGGCTGCTTCGGCAACATCCGGCCGCATCTCTTGCGGTCCGACGAGAGCTTCCGCGGCGCCACGGATCATGAGCTACTGGTAATCGGTCGCCTCCTCGGCTCGGAAGTGGTGCAGACGGCGGAGCGCGTCGTCAGCGAGCCGGTCACGGCGATTGCCGTCGCGCGGCGCGAGGTTTCGCTGCCCTACGGCGCCCTCCCCAGTGAAGCCGAGTTGCGGGCGGCAGCGGCGGACCAGCGGCGGAGTGGCTGGGCTACCGCGATGCTGGCCCACATAGAACGTGACGGCAGTCTCCCGACGGCCGACACGGCCGAGGTGCAGGTCATGCGGCTGGGTCCGCACTGGCTGGTGACGACACCGGGCGAGACGCAGCTGGAGATCGGGCTGTCCATCGAGCGCGGCTTTGCGGACTTGGGCCTCGCGCGACCGGAGCAAGGCGAGCAGGTTCTGACGCTCGGCTACACGAATGGCAACGTGGGGTACCTCTGCACAGCCAGCACGATCTTCGAGGGCGGCTACGAGCCGTCCACCGCCTACTCCGGCTACCGCCGCCCGGCGGCCTTCGCACCCGAAGCGGAGGCGGTGTTGATTGATACCGCGCTCGCGCTGGCCCAGGAGATTGTCCACGCGCAGGGATAGTGCTAACAAAGGCAGATTTTCGTGAAGAGCGACGCACCTATCCCCGGTCCCCGTCATTGCGGCGCACGCCGCAATCCAGCCCCCCTTCCCTTCAGGGAAGGGGCCGGGGGTTAGGTAAAGTAGAGGAGACGACTTCCATGTCCACAGCGCACCGTTCACTCCTGCGGCCGGTGCTCACCGACCAGGTAGCTACACCGACACCGGGCGCCCAATACTCCCAGGCCCTCGCGCTGCCCCTGCCAGGAGTGGGGCAGCTCGTGTTTGTTTCCGGCCAGGGACCGACCGACGCCGCGGGACAGGTAGTGGGCATGGACGACCCGGAGGCCCAGGTGCGGCAGGTGTTCGCCAATATCCGGGCGCTCTTGGCGGCGGCCGGCGGCGGCCTAGAGCACATCGCGGAGATGACCCTCTACCTCCGCGACATCAACCACCGCCCAGTGGTGACTAAGGTGCGCGCCGAAGTCCTGCAGCAGCCGTATCCGACCGCGACGATGGTCGAGATCAGCGACTTCGCAGTGCCCGATTGGCTGGTCGAGATCAGCGCGCTGGCCGTGGTGCCGGCCTAGCGTGCAGCCGAAAGCTACGAGCTATCAGCTTTCAGCCGTCAGCCAGGGAGGTCATTGCGGCGGAAGCCGCAGTGACGAGACGGAAGCCAACACCGTCCTTCCAGGCCGCAGGACAATCTATTTTCATGGCATGACGGGTGGCAGACTCCCCCTCTCTATCGCTCGGCGATGGAGAGGGGGCCGGGGGGTGAGGCCTAGCGCTCCAGCCCCAGCAGGCGGGCGGCGTTGCGGTAGGTGATGTCGGCGTAGTGGTCCTCAGACTTGCAGTGCTCCCGGAGCCACGGCAGCGTGCGCGCGGCAAAGCACTCCTGGGAGTGGCCCCCGGCCATGGCTCCCTGCCCGTCGCGGCAGTAGCAGTCGGTGGCCCACAACAGCTTAGACCGGTGCCGCCGCACGAAGTCCGGGCCGAACTCCGGGTCGCGGGTGAGCGCATTCCACCCCGAACCCGCCGACAGGTCGCCGTAGACGTTCGGGTATTCCTCCAGCCAGCGGTCGGTCAGCCCACCGCGCACGACCGGCCCCGGCGGATAGCCGACAAAGTCCGGCGCGTCATAGTCGCGCCGCACCGAGGCGCTGACGTTGGCCCACCACGCCTGCGCGTGCCCGATGAACGTCGTCTGCGGACAGGCGCGGAAGACGGCTTCGGCCGCCTCGAAGTTGTAGCTGTACACCCCGTACTGGAAGTGGATCAGCACCGGCAGCCCTAGCTCGCCGCAGAGCCGATAGATGGGCAGACACGCCGGGTGGTCGAATGCCAGCCGCACCTTGTGCTCGCCAAAGCCGCGTGCGCCAGCCCGGTGGTAGCGCCGGATGGCGTCGAGTGCGTCGTAGCGGAGGGGATTGACGTGACAGAAGGGTACGATCTCGTCCGGCCACCGCCGCCAGGCATCCAGCGCCAGCTCCGTGTCGAACTCCGAGTAGCCCTGCCCCTCGAAGGACGGCGCGACGCTCTCGCCGCGGTCGTTGGGTAGAATGATCGCCTTGCCGCCGCCGTGATGGCGCAGGTGGGCGATGACGTGCTCGGCCAAACGATGAGTCTCCGGCTTGCTGCTCTGCGTCACGGCGATGTGCTGGTGAAAGTCAATAATCATGTCCCCTGCTTCCCATCATGTCGAGGCGGTCATGGCATCGTCGGCGTCGGCCGCACGCTGGCGCAACAACTGCACGAGCACAATTCCGGTAATGGCCCCATATACGACCCCATACGCGACCTGGCCCACGAACTGGCCCACGATCACGTCCACGGCCACGATCCCGACCCCGAACCAGGCCGCGATCCTACCTACGATCCAGCCCACGACGCTCGCCACCACCCACCAGCCCGCCCGAGGTACGTGCCCCCGCAGCACCAGCCACTGGGCCACTCCTATTCCGACCCCAACCAAGACCCAGCCCAGGATCACGGCCACGACATCGCCCATGATCTGGCCCGCGCCCACAAACGCGCCCAAGATCAGACCCACGCTTACGACGCCGCCCACGACCCCGCCCACGACGCTCGCCACCACCCACCAGCCCGCCCGTGCAACCTGCTCTCGCAGCACCAGCCATTGGGCCACCCCGACTCCGACCCCAATCCCGACCCCGGCCCAGGCCACCATCCAGCCCACGGCCACAGCCCCGACCCAGGCCACGATCCAGCCCACGATCCAGCCCGCAACGCTCGCCACCACCCACCGCAGCAAAAAGTCCCAGTCGGGCGCCTTGGCGCTGCCCACAGGCTGGTCACTACGGTCACCGGTTTGCTCGGCCATCGGGCCTCTCCCCACTCACCCCCGCCGCCGCCTATTCCGCCGATCCAAGGTGCGACAGCCGCGCCACTTCCCGCTCCGTCAGCGCCCGGCCGTAGAGCCGCAGGTCGGCCATCCGGCCGCAGAAGTGGTCGTGCGCCCCCATCCCGATCCGCAATGGCCGCTCGTTGCTGAGATCGTAGTCGGCGGCCTGGAACGGCGCCGAGGTGGCCACCACCTCGCCGTCTACGTAGAGCTTCAGCCGGCTCCGCTCGCGGACCGCCGCCAGATGCCGCCAGCCCGGCGCCAATTCCCGGTCATGGGTGACGTTCCGGCCCGCCTCCAGCGAGTACACGTGACCGGAGGGCAGGGTGCCGCCGAACAGTCACCCCTGATAGACCGCCATAGACCACACGCGGCGATACTTCACCGCCGGGGTCGTATCCAGTTGGCCCGTAGACACCCACGCGCCGTCGCTATCGTACCGATAGACATTGGCCAGCGGCAACGTACCCGCATAGAGCTTGCCGTTATAGACGGCCATGCCCATCACTTCCAGCTCTTCACCCAAGCGCCCGGTGTTCGCCCACTCCGTCTGCCCGTCCCAGCGAAACACGGTGCCGGAGGGCCACGCGCCGACGTAGAGCCGACCGCCGTGGATAGCGACGGAATACACCTGGGTCGTATCGGCCTGATAGCCGCAGCTCGTCCATTCCGTTCCCCCGTCGTAGCGGAAGAGACCACCACCTTCATTCCCCGTCGCGTACAGGTGGCCGTTGTAGACGGCCAGCGACATCAGCCGGCGGCCGGGCGTGCCGCAATCTACCCAGCGTTGCCCACCGGCGTAGCGGAACACCCCCTGGCTGTAGAGCGGGATGGCATAGAGTTGCCCTTTGTAGACGGTCAGGCCCGCTATCGAGTCGGCACCCGGCAGGTGTCCGCAGTCCGTCCAGCGCCCCTCGTCCTCGTAGCGGTAGATGCGGCCGCCGGGATGTTGGTTGAGCGACTCCGGCAGGGCCGAGCCGCCGGCACGGTACCGCGAGACGCCGGCATAGAGCTGTCCCTCGTAGATCGCCAGCGCGGCGACGGTATTGCACCGATCCGGGCTGCCACAATCCACCCATTGCGTGCCGCCGGCGTAGCGGTAGAGGTGGCCCGCCTCGTCGGCCCCGGTCTCGAACGTGCCGGCATAGAGGTCACCGTCATATACGCACAGCGCGTAGACCCGCAAGTTGTTGCCGGGGCGCCCGCAGTCGGTCCACGCCGGCTCCGTCCGGGCGTTGTCAATGCCGAAGTGGACGTTGCGCCAGTTGGCTTGGTGCGAGGTCACGCCGGCGTAGTTCTGGATACTGAAGTTGACCCCCCGGCGGCGGTCGGGATCGTACTTGCTGACAATATCGCCGAGCACGTCGTCGAGCACCTGCGCGGTATGCACCCACACCGAGATCGAAAAATCGTCGGTACCCAAGCGCAGCGCGTCGCTCGCAGCCACCTCGATGGCAGCGGTGCGGCCGTCGAACCGGGCCGCACCCGACGCGCGGCCGTCCGGTCCCGCCGCCGTGAGATCAGCGCCACGATTGACGCCATCGTGCCCATGCCCGGAAGCGTCTTGCGTATCGCCGGCCAGCGGCCAATGTCCGATGAGACCCGGATCATCTACAACCATGCCATTCCCTCCGTATTCTCCCCGTCACTGGCACAAAAACAACACCCATCCGTCATTGCGGCGCAAGCCGCAATCCAGGCCCCCACCCTAACCATCCCCCGTTGCGACAGGGGAGGGAACATCTCGTCCCCCTGCCGGAGCGGGAGGACCATAGGGGGACCGTCATTCCCGCGTACACGGGAATCCACGTCCCCCTGCGGAGCGGGGGGGGGGCCATAGGGGGGCCGACATTGCCCCCGGGCCGCGGCAGCGCTACACGCGAGGCCAGGCCGTGTACTGCCTGGTATTATGCAGCCCAGCACCGCGCAAATTCCATCTGCGCTGAGGAGGACATATGATCCTTGACTTCCATACACATATCGGCCAGGGCCATCGGTCAGCCGCGCACGTCATCGCCCATCACAACGCCTACGGCGGCGGCAAGTCGGTGGTGCTGCCCATCGAGCCTGGCGATTGCACGGCGATGGGCACCTATACGGGCATGAGGACGGAGTTGGCAGTGGAGGCGGTAGAGGAGTACGGCGACGAGCTAATCCCGTTCTGTCACGTCAATCCCTTGGCTCCCGACGCGCTCGACCAGCTTCGCCGCTACCATGCCACGGGCAAGTTCTACGGCTTTGGCGAGCACAAGGTCCGGCTGGCCTGTGACCATCCCCTCTCGCTGGAGATTTACCGTCTGTGTGGTGAGCTAGGCTGGCCGGTGCTCATCCACTTCGAGTACCGCAACTACAGCTACAACTTCGAGGCCTTCGAGACGGTGCTGAAGACCTGTCCGGAGACGACATTCGTCGGCCACGCCCAAGCCTGGTGGGCCAACGTCAGCGCCGACGTACCGCGCGACTACCTGGCGCCGGACTACACGCCCTACCCCAAAGACCCGGTGGTCCGCGGCGGGCTGACCGACCGCTGGCTGGAGGAATACCCCAACATCTACGGCGACCTGTCGGCGGGGTCCGGGCTAGGCGCTATTTCCCGGGACCCGGAGTTCGGCAAGGATTTCGTGCGCCGGCACCGCACCAAGCTGCTCTGGGCGACGGACTGCCCCTGCCGCGACGGGCACGGGGGCATGGGCGAGGGGAAGAGCCGCGAGTGCTTTTCTTCCCGCACGCTCCCACTGCTCCAGGAATACTGCGAGTCCGAGGACCACTACGCGGACATCACCTACCGAAACGCCGTGCGTCTGCTGGGGTTGGACGGCTAGACCTCATCCCCCGGCCCGCTCTCCATCGCCGAGCGATAGCGAGGGGGAGTCTGCCACTCGTCACTCCCGCGCAAGCGGGAATCCAACAACCGGCCCTCCCAGGTTGGCGGGGTGGAGTCACTGCCACCACTGCGCGCCGTTCTTGGAGATTACGCAAAGGTCTCCGTGCGCGGGAATGACGGGCGGTAGACCCTGCCCCGCAGGTTGCTTCTGCGCGCGTCATCACCAGGTACGCTCCGCTCACTTGCCCTCCTCGGCGGAGCACGCACAGTCCTCGGCGCTCGGCGTCCCTACCGCTGCCGCCTGCACGGCGGTCACCGTCGGCGCCGGCGCCGGTGTGCCCGCCTCGCCGCTCCCGGCCAGCCAGCCGCCGAGCGCCGAGGACGGCCCCGATCACCAGGATCATCCCCAGGATATGTAGCTCCCGCTCAAAGGCCTTGATCCGCGCCCGTAGCTTCTCCATACCCCGACTCTCCTCACCTCGGTCTGTCGCTTACCTCTGCCTCGGATAAGGTGCCATGAGCGATAGCGGATTGGTCAGCGTTGGTGGCTAACGTCTCGACGAGTTTCAATACTTCTCCCTCAACTTGACCAACTGAGGGAAGTGCGATCTTCGGTCGCTTCCGGATAATTGCTTCGAACTGCGGTTCGAACTCTATGCGGACCAACTTGCGAAGACCATCTTCACCGGTGGCCTTATTCGACTCCTTAAACATGTAGCGTAGCCACTTCGGATTCGCCGTCCTTTTGACCTCCGACGCTATGTGTTCAACCTCATCATCCATGAGCATGTACTCAAATGCCAGCGTTTGAATCTCGTCTTGCAGAACGGTAAGCAAGTGCTTGGAGTCGTCGTCAGCTACTGTGTCAGCAACGATCTTGGCTGCGGCAGAGCCTCCAAGGCCGCCGCCCAATGCGCCCACGATGCCTCCAACCACTCCACCGGCAGCCGTGCCGATGACAGGAACTGCCGTTCCGATTGTAGCCCCTACGCCCGCGCCTATCATCCATCCTGCAGTACCAGTTGCAACGCCAGTGACATTCACTGAGGCATTCTTCGTGAACTGTCGCCATGAAATCGAACGGTCGAAAGCTGCCCTGTAGAAGTCAGGGGTGATCGTAACCGCTGTTGCTACTGTCCCTGTAATAGCGTTGGTGCGAAGGAGCTTGGACACATGGTTGACTGCCGCGGCGCCGTAGACCGCTTTCCCAAGTGATCCCGCGGCAATGCGATGGACTGCCGCACGACCAACGGCTGTGCCCGATATGGCCTTTACTCCGCTACGAACCGAAACGACTCCGGCGGCAGCGGCCTTAGTGCGTAGTAGCTGTGCGCTCGCTATCCCTGTGATTAACGCTGTGCTGCCATCCACAATTGCACGCTTGAGGGACTCCCTCGTCGCATCTTGCGTGCTCTCGCCGCGCCAGCGGCTCTGCGCGAAGGTGACCACGAACGAAACCGTAGCTACAAAAGTGGAAGTTACGGCTTGCGTCCCGGCGTCAAAAATCAGGGAATCGACATTTCCCGCCCGTGCGATATTCCTTGCCTGCTTGTAGGTCACCGTTCCCCGCTGGACTAACTTCTCGGCATCTGCGGGATTCGAGAATTCCGGGACCTTGCCCTGCGCGATCCGATCACGCATTAACTCTACGCAGTCTACGTACTGGTCCTTCGGAACTTCAAGGACTTGCCTAGTATAGCGGTAATAACCAGAGCTTGAATCGAACGCCGCCGCGACAGTTTCAGGCGCGCTCTGAAAGTACTTTGATTGAACACGCAACCCATCGACTACACGATCCGCACCATTCAATTCACAGGATACCCCAACTACCTCAGCGCTCTTGCCTCTGATGGTATCAGCGAAATTATTAGCGTCCTCTGCTGCAAAGCCGTGTCCGCCCCTGGTGTGGTACCTGGTGATCTGTGTCTTCTCTAAAGCCTGCGCTACAAGTGGTGCGGGCAGCGCATCGCTTGCTCCCGTCGTCTCTATGTCTTCGGATCTGAGCTTTCCCATCTATCTTTCCTCCATCTTCGCAACTGTCGAACTGATACCGGAGCCGCTGTTCTGCCTATGGGAACTAGGACGAGTTTCAGTCCTCACCCGGTCACTATAGCGGAATCAACGGCTGCGGCTAGCTCGGGGGTGGGCCGCAACACGCGCTCTAGGTGCTTCCGTGCCACAGCATAGTTGATAGGCGCATCGGGGAGCGCCGGCGCCGTGTCCTCCTGCCGGCCCAACCAGGCACGAAAGCCGGGGATGATGATGCTCAGGGGTACGTTCGTCTCGGGATGGACGCTGATTTCCAGATCGTCGCCAAGCGGTTCAACCACCCCGCCGCGGCCCCGGCTGCCAGCTAAGAACACCTCCATCCAGCCACCATCGGGGATGTAGTCCCATTCGGCGTCCGGCAGCCCAGCCAGGATGACCGACTGCAACGCACCAGTCCTAGCGAACAGCGCGCTCGAACAACGCTTCACGGAGGCCGTCCAACAGCCCTTCCAGCCGCGCGTGGCGCTGCTCCAGGTTCGACAGGCGGGATTCTAGCCGGTCTAGCCATCCATCCAGCCGGCCCAACAGCCCTTCCAGCCGCTCGAACCGCTTATCGGCGCGTTGGGCGGATGCGACCAAGACGGCCACGACTGCTACGCCGACACCCAGGATGCCCACTAGCTCCGGCGTCATGGCTTCCTCTGCACAACTGCGAAAATTGTTTCAGTCCTGCGGCCACTATACCGGACGCGCCACTGGTGCGGCCGCGAGGCCGGAGTGGGCGCCGGGGACAGCGGCCCAGTACCGACACTTGGGGGGTACGAAACGGCAAGACTACTGCTCTCAGCGGTGGTCGGGAAGGCCGGATTCGAACCGGCGACCTCTTGACCCCCAGTCAAGCGCGCTACCAGGCTGCGCCACTCCCCGTGGTGCCGGCCCCCGGAGGGCCAGGGATACCCGGCACCGTGTCGTCATTCTAGCACGAGCGGGCCTCTCCAGCTAGTGCGCCGTTGACATTTCCCGACCATTCCCACGAAAGCGGGAATCCAGAGCGGGGGTGAGGCGCGGATACCCATGGCTGCGCTACGTCCCGGCCGGCCGTTCGGCAGTCGCGGGGCGATGCCAACCAATGGGTAGCAAGATCAGCAGCGATGCTCCGGCCGCGGCCCAAAAGACCGGCCCTGCCCCGGCGGCGGCGTACAGTGGCGTATAGAGCACCGGCGCACAGGCTGCTCCCGCGAATCGAAACGTGTTGTACACAGAGCTGGCGCCGCCGCGCTGCGCCGGCAAGGCTTCGACCGCCATCGTATGGAGGCCGGACCACATGAATGCCGCCGCCCCGCCCGCAGCGAGATAGCCGGCCGCGAAGGACCACGGCCCCGTCGCGGCAACAAGGAGCGCGGTGCAGAGCGCGGTAACCAGCGTGCCTGTCGCGACGACCGTGCGCCGCCCCCAACGGTCGGCCGCCCGACCACCCCACGGCGCCGCCAGCATCCCCGCCAGACCGAAGCCGGCGAGGACGGCGCCGCTCTGTGCCGCACCCAGCTGCAAGGGTGCTTCCAGGTGCAGGGCCACGATAAACGGGATACCGTTGATCCCCACGTAACCGAGCCAGCCCGCTACACAGAGCAGCACCAGGCGGCGGTTTGCCAGACCGCGCATGAGCACCGCCAGTCCGGTGCTTCTCGCTTGCTGGGCAGGCGACGCCGCTACCCGGAGGCGGCGATACCACCAGGCATAGTACGCCGCCAACGCCGTACAGACGGCCGTGAGCAGCACGTACACCAGCCGCCAACTCGTAGCGGCAAAGGCGCCGCCGAGCAGCGGCGCGAGCAGGAGACCGGCGGTGTTGACCGTCGTGAACACCCCCAACGCCCGTCCCAGACGCGGTGCCGGCACCACGTCGCCCAGCGTGGCCATGATGATCGGGGTGACGAAAGCGTTGGCGGCGCCTTGGATCACGCGCGCGGCCAGAAATATCTCGATGCTTGGCGCTGCGGCCGCGAGCGCCGCGGCGGCGGCAAACGCCGCGCAGCCGCCCGTCACGGTGCCGCCGCGGGAGAAGCGGTCGGCAATGGTGCCGGAGACGAGCTGCAAGAGCACGAACGGCACCATGTAGGCCGTGACCACCGCCGTCACCTGCCCGAGGGTTGCAGTGAAGTCGTCCCGCAGCACTGGCAGCAATACATTGGTGACCCCGCCCATGAGCGGGCCGATAAACACTCCGAGGTACAAGCCAGCCAGCGACGTGGGAGCGGCCGAGCGGTCACGCATGGGCCGGGTGGCCCTGTTCGGCGCTACGACACATAGACGAACCGCTCGTTGCGGGCCAGGATGTGGAAGCGCTGCTCGGGGTAGTGGTCGGTGAGATAGTCCACGAAGTGCGCGACGCGCACGGTGTTCGCGGCGAACATGCCGTAGTGAATGGGGATGATCAGGTCCGCGCCCATCGCTACGCCGAGATCCGCTGCCTCACGGTACGAGAAGTTGCCGATGATGCCCTGTTGCTCGCGAAACCAGTCCCGGCCGTTGATCGGGAGAAGCGCAATGTTCACCGCCAACTGTTGGAGGCGCGCCAGCAGGCCCTCGTACAGCACCGTGTCGCCAGGGTGGTAGATACGCACCTGGTTCATCTCGATGACATACCCCAGATACCGGCTGGGGTCGAGGTCGTAGTGCGCTGCCGGAACGGGCGTGACCCGCACACGATCCGCGGGCAGCAGCCGGTCACTTTCCGCGACAATGGTGCGCTCGGCCGCGATACCCAGCTGGGCAAGCGCCGCCCGCCCGGCGGCCGGAGCGGCAAACTGCGCCGCCGGCGAGGCCGCTGCGAGCGCGGGGATCGTGCCGGGGTCCAGATGATCGGCATGATCGTGGGTGATGAGCACGAGGTCGGCGTTGGTCACGTCCGCGGGCCGCAGCGGCGGTTGCCACAGGCGGGGCATCGGTCGGCCCTCACGCTCCATCAGCGTTTCCAAGTGCCCCGACAAAAACGGATCAACGTACACCATCCGGTGGCCCTTGAGCGCAATGCTGGCCTGACCAAGGTTCCACAGCGCGACCATCCCGGGGCCTAGCGCGGTCGCGGTCATCTCGGCAATCAAGTCGGCACCCTGCGGACGCTGGCGCTGTGATTGGGTCATGGTGGCTCTCCACTGGCAGTACGTTCGCGCTGTGCTCCGGCGGCGCCGTTGCGGCCCGCACGCGCGGGGGCCAGGGTCGTGAGTATGGGCGCGACCGGCTTGCGCCGCTGGGTCGGATCAATAATCCCGGCCAGGATGCGATGCATATGGACTGCTTCGCCGACAGTCTCCGGGTCGAACGTGAGGTGGTTGGGCAACAGCATGAAGGGGTAGGACTGATCACCACCGACAGCGGCATGACAGCCGGCCTGCTGCTCGAACGTATAGGTGTGTACCTTGGAGTTCCTGCGACCGGCCGGACGCCAGATGTCCGCCAGGCAGATGATATCCCCGCAGGCCTCCATGCGGGCGAAACTGATGAGCTGGCGCAACACGATGGTCGGTTCTTCGTAGCGCAACAGGGGATTGGCGCCCTCCTGGGACAGAATCAGGTCGTCGAGCGGCAGCTGCCAGCTGCTACGCGGGCCAGCCTCGTCGCTCGGCGGCAGTCGGAGCCGCAACGACCCTTCACGACCGACCACCGCCAGCGCAGCTTCCTCGCGGGTAATCACGAGCGCAATCCCTTGCTGCGCCACCAGCACTGCCAAGAAGCCGGGGGCCAGCTGCTCGATCTCGGTGCGGTACAGCCGCCGCTCGAACCCGCGCACCCAGATCTGTGCCAGGGAGCCACAAGAAACCACCAGCACGTGCGGGTGGGCCTGTAGCTCTCCAGAGTCTACGAAGAAGCGTTCGCCGAACTTGATCGCCCCAGCACTGCCCAACTCGAGGATCATCGCGCCAATGCGGCCCCAGGTGTTGAGCCAGCCGGTATCCTGCCGGGGGACTCGTCGGGCAATCCACTGGGCTTGCTGTGGGGAGGGGTAGTGCGACTTGGTAGCCCACCACCGGGTCACCCAGTCCTCCAGGCTTGCGCCAAATGCCTGCGTGAAGGGCTGTGCGGGTGTCATCCCATGGTCACTCAGCACCACGATGTCGTACTCCCGCTCACACCGCTGCCGGGTCTCGAAGACCTTGCCGATAGCGCTATCAATTCCGCGCAGGGCACGCAGGGCCGTGCGCGACATGGGGCCGCTCCGATGGCCGATAATGTCGTAGCCAATGAAGCAGCTATAGATCACCGGCACACCGCGCAGCATGTCCAGCCGGGTGCCGGTGGCGACGATCTCGCGCGGGAGGATGTTGAGTAGCACGCGGATGAAGGGGAACGCATCGAGACCGAGGCGGCGATGACGCTTCAGCACGCTCCACACGCTATCCTCGATCTCTTGCACGATCTCCCACACGGCATCGAGGAGAAAGCGGAGCACCTTGCCCGGGTTGAGCAGTAGGATAATGAGCGAACGGAGCAGCGCTTGGCCGGGGCGATACCAGTGGGCGCTGGTGCCCGCGATGGTCAGCACGTTCCAGCGCGCCCCGCCGGAGATGATGCTGGCATAGCTACTGCCCCCCGCCAGCAACCCGCGATGCGTCGCCGCCAGCCGCCGCTCCTCGCGGCGCATATGCACCGGATTGGCCCCGACAACACGCTTCTGGCTCGCGCGGTCAAACCAATAGAACCCGACGATGCCGTCCGTCGTCCCGTAGAGCAGGCCGCTCTGCACGGCCGGCGTATCGGCCACCAGCCCGCAGCGCCAGCGATAGCGCTGATAGAGGTCGCGGTCGAGCAAATCACGCAGGAACGGTAGATAGCCCTGGCGCAGTGCGGAGCGGAGATGGTCGTGGCCCAGACCATCAATCTCGATGAACACCGTGCCATGTCGCCCGGCTGCGCCCGGCTCGGGGTACATCCCGAGCAGACGCGCCAGCAGCAGATACCGGCCCTGCAAAAACCATACCGACCACCGTCGGATATGGTGCCACGCGCGCTCGATACGACTCGAAATCATAGGCTTGAAGTGAAGCGCTCTGTACCAACCACTACGCTAACTGGCGCACCAACTCCGCATATTCGTCGGCCAGTATGCTCGCCTGCTGTGACGACGGCGCCTCGGTATAGATTCGGAAGAGGGGCCGGTCCGGGTCCGGGAGCACCAGGCTCCATTGATCGTCCAGATCAAACCGTACACCGTCAATCTGCGCGACATCGCGATTGCGATTGTGCTCGCGTGCGCGCTGATGGAGGCCACGCATCACCTTCCCCTTCACTTCCCACGGACTTTCGACCTCGGCGTGACCCATGTGAAACGGCGGCAGCGAGGCGATGACCTCAGACAAGCTGACGCTCTCCTGCGTGAGGTGTTGCAGCAAGCGTACGCTGGCCATCATCGCGTCGAAGCCCGGATGGAACTCGGGAAAGATATAGCCGCCTTGACCATCACCGAGGAAGTCTGGTGGATCGGTCACCGCTCCGGTGGCCATGAGCGCGTCCGGTGTAGCACGGGTGCGGCGCACACGCCCCCCCAGCTCTTGGGCCAGGCGCTCGAAGATGAGCGGCGCCGTGACGGGTACGCCGACCGTTGCGCCGGGCATAGTGCGCCACACCAGCACGGCAAAGGCGGCCAGCGCGGTCATGCCGGCCAGCTTCTGCCCCTGCTCGTCTACCAGGGTAATGGACTTACCGTCATGGTCAAACAGGCCCCCAAAGGTGGGGCCGACGGTTGCGGTGATCTGGGCGAGCTGGCGGTGGTCGCGCTCAACGTCAGTCGGACTGCGCATGGTGAAGGGCTGGCCAGTGGCTGCATTGATCGGGATGGAATCCACGCCCAGGGTTGCCAGCAATGGCTGCAAGATGGCTGATGCCGTGCCCAGACCATAGTCCAAGACCAGGCGACCATCACTTTGTCTGAGGACTTCTTGCTCGACGTGGCGGCGGAACGCCTCGCGGTAACGCAGCGCCACTGGATCGCCGATGACGGTGATACTGCCGATTTCTTCGGGTGGCACGCGCCGGAAGTCCTCGCGGAAGAAGACGGTCTCGATCTTGCGCTCGGCACTCTTCGCGCTGTTCAACCCGGCGCTATCGAGAATCTTGATGTCCACCATCCGGCGGTCGTGGGGTGAGGTGCGCACGTGAATGCCGCCGGCGACCGCGGAGTGCTGCGTCTCGTAGCGGGCGACCGGGATGGGCTGGCTGCCAATATCGAGCACGTCCACCGCTGCCGACGGCAACCCGGAAATGAGCGCCCGCTTCAACATGCGGGCGGGGCGGGAGAGATCGCGGTTGACGGTGACGCGGGCGCCGATGGGCAACGTAGAACCGTAGGCGGCGCCGAGGCGCGCCGCGAACTCCGGGACAAGCTCGACGTTGGACAGCCCGGTAACACCGGAGCTGCCGAAGATGGTACGGCGCCCCTGCTGACCCCAGATGATGCTCTGGCTCACGGTGGCGCCGTCGTCCACCACCTTGTCCGGCCACAGCTTGACCTTCGGCCGGATGATCGCGCCCTCGCCCAGCGTACACCCGTCTCCGACGACGGCGCCCTCGAACACCGCAGCGCCGTTCTTGAGCAGGCACTGGCGGCCGATCAGCGCGCCGTGGAGATTCGTGCCGGCGCCGAGATAGCAGTTGGCCCAGATCACCGAGCGATCAATGTGCGTTCGTGGCTCGACAATCGTATAGTCGCCGATGACGGTTGGCCCGTGGATCACCACATCCTCGCGGATTTCGACATGCTTGCCGAGGCACACCGGGCCATAGAGCCGGGCGCTAGGGGCAATGCTCGGTTTGCTGTCCGGGGTGATCCACAGATTGCGCTCCCGAACGACACCGGACACGTCGAGACCGGCCTGTCCACGGAGCATATCGGCATTGCTCCGCATGTATTCCCCAAGGTCGCCGATGTCCCGCCAGTACCCCTCGGCCACAAAGCCAACCATCGGATCGCCGTTCCGCAGGAGCTGCGGAAAGACATCCTGGCTCCAATCCACCATCTTGCCCTTGGGGACATAGCGGAAGATCGCCGGATCGAGGACATACATCCCCGTGTTGACCGTATCGCTAAAAACCTCGCCCCAGCTCGGCTTCTCCATGAACTGGGTCACTCGACTATCTTCACCGAGAATAACGACCCCATACTCCAACGGGTTGGGCACCCGATGGAGGACCAGGGTAGCCATCGCCTGCTGCTGCCGGTGGAAAGCTATCGGCGCCCGGAGGTCAAAATCGGTCAGTGCATCGCCGCTGATGACCAGGAAAGGCTCGGTCAGCAGGTCGGCTGCATTTCGCACGCTGCCGGCGGTGCCGAGGGGCGTTTCTTCGATAGAGTAGGTAATCGAGACGCCGAAGTCCTGCCCCTCGCCGAAATAGTCCTGGATCAAGTTCCCGAGGTACTGAACTGTGACCACGATCTCGGTAATGCCGTGCCGCCGCAACAGCCCGAAAATGTGCTGTAGCACTGGCACGTTGAGGATCGGCACCAACGGTTTCGGACGGCCGAGGGTCAGGGGACGCAGCCGCGATCCTTCGCCGCCGGCCATCACGACTGCCCTCATGGCTCCCCCCGTGGGTTCAGACCGTCCTGTGCCTAAAGTGACGTGTTGCTAGCCTAACATGGTACCCCGAAGTCCCTGGTTGGGCAATGAAACTCGGCTGTTGGCATACGCGGCGCTACACGACTGTCACACACTCGGCGTTACGCTGCCGGGCATCCCGCAGAGACGCGCCGGGGGTGGCGCGTTTCCTGTGGTACAGTCTGCCGCAGTGAACGAGCACGGCGATACCTCGGAGCGTAGCGAACAACTGGGCGTGGTTGTCCAGCGTTTGGTGGCCGCGCTCCGGCCGGAACGGATTTACCTGTTCGGCTCGCGCGCCCGGGGCGATGCCGACCAAGACAGCGACTTTGACCTCCTCGTCGTGGTGCCGGAAGTCATCGGATCGCCCTACCGCCTCCACCAGCAAGCCCTCGGCGTGCTATGGGGGCTGGGGGCGCCAGTGGACGTGCTGGTGGTGAGCCGAGAACGCTTCGAGCGGCAGCGTGGGGTGGTCGCTTCGCTGCCGGCAACCGTCGAGCGCGAGGGACGCCTGCTCTATGCCGCCTGACGATCCCAAGGCAGAGCTAGAGCGCCCGCTGCTCGGCGGCGCTGCGGCCGGCCAGCAGTGCGGCGCCGAGGCCGAGCACAGTGGCCAAGACGCCTACCAGCCAGCCGACAAAGGGGATGGCCTCCAGCAAGGCGAGCACGATCAGTCCGACCACCAGCGCCAAGAAGCCGGCCGGCCGGTCACCTGAGCTGAGGCGCCCCATAATCATGCCCCCGACGAGTAAGGCCACGAACACCGGGCTGATATAGAGCGCCAGCGCAAAGAGGCCCAGCGCGGCGAGCGGCAACGGTATCACGGCGAAGACGCCGCCGGCGCCGAAGATCAGTGCGAAGATCAGCAGCACGATGCCCCCCACGACGACAATCGCCGGCACCGTGGCAATGCCGACAATCACACCCATCAGCAGGCTGGCTCCCAACCGCTGCCGCAGTTGGGTTACGGTGCGGTCCATCCAAACTCGGGCCGTGGCGAGGAGCAAGAGGCCGAGCAGCGCCAGCACAACGATCCGCGCCACGCTCCCGTGGACCGTATCGCGGGCGGCCTCGCCGGCATCGGCCGAGAAGTCGGCCCGCGGTGCCTCGCGCAACACCTGCCCCGTCACGACGCCGGCAGCAAGCTGCGCTTCATTGGCGCTGCGGTACCGCAGATCGCCATTGATCCGCGCACTCGGCTCGACCACCAGGTTGCTGACCTCGACATCTACGCCCTCACCGACGGCAGCTGCCAGGCGCAGCGTATCGGCGACACCCAGCACACGCCGCTCGACATCGCCGTTGAGTGTGACCTCCCCGGCGGCGACTAAGAAGTCCCCACCGACACTACCGGCGCCTGTGACCTCGACAGTCTGGCCCAAGGCGAACACATCGCGGCCCACGGGG
Source organism: Chloroflexota bacterium (assembly GCA_965238265.1). GTDB lineage: Bacteria > Chloroflexota > UBA11872 > UBA12225 > JAJDUF01 > JAJDUF01. The sequence goes on from OZ250185.1 coordinate 2,987,313, forward strand.
GCGGCAATGATGATCTCCTGTCCGGCGGCGCGGACCCCGCGTTCAATCGGTCCTTCGATCCGAATGGTCGTACCGACGGCATTCACGCTGCCGTTGATCGTCCCGCGAATGGTGACGGTTGTCCCGGCGGCGAACACATCTCCGTTGACGGTGCCTTCAATGATGATCGTCTGCCCGGCGACGAACAGGTCCCCGTCTATGGTTTCGTTGGCGCCGATCCGAACCGTGTCTTCATCGGCGCGAAACTCGGCTGCGTCCACCGGCGATACAAAGAGCACGAGCGCGAGCAGCCCCAGCACGATAGCGACGCATGGGAGCATCATCGGCCGCTGCCATCGCAAATTGTGATTCATGTTGTCCCTCATCTGCTTGAGGGCGTTGAACTATAACACCATGGCGCAATCTGCCGTGATCGGCCCCCCTATGGCCCCCCCCCCCGCTGCGGCAGGAAGACGGCACAGGGGCAGCCGCTGTGCAGGGGGATGGTAGTTCCCTCCCCTGTCGCAACGGGGGAGGGTTAGGGTGGGGGCCATACCCTCCCGCCTCACCCCGGCTCACCTCCGGCCGGCGGGGGAGCGGCGATGGCGAGCCAGACGGTGCCCGCACCCGCGAACAGCAACCCCATGCCCGCTGTGACGGCCGCCCCCCCGCGGCCGACGGCCAGGATAGCCACGCCTCCAGCCACCGCCAGCAGCCCGACAACGGCGCACAGCCAGCGCGTGCGTTGGCCGAGCGTGATGTCCGGTTCAGAGGTGTCCATGCTGATCCATAACAGGAGGACTACTGCCTCTCCTCGCTACTGTTCATCAAGCCAGACCGGCTGGGTGAACAGCCGCCGCCCGTCGTCGTCTACGGCCTCGATCCGCACGTAGCGCTCCGCCGCGGGCGCCCGGAAGTGCCCGGCTACTGCATACACGGAATGCAAGGTACGGCCCTCGGCGCCGATGAAGTGCAGCTCCTGCGCCTCAGTGACGGCGGCCGTAATCTCCCGGCCGTCGCGCCGCACGTGACTCAGCCGCGCGCGGCAGCCCGATTCGAGAGCGTAGCACGCGCCCCGACGCAGCCCCGCCACGACGGCTGCGGCCGTGAGCGCCGCGGCCTGCACCAGCGTCGCGCCATAGCGCCCGATGTTCGCCACTTCATGCGCGTCGTTGGTCAGGACGCCGTAGACCCGCTGCCCCCGGCTCAAGACGGCATCCCAGAGACCGAGACTGTCCGAGATACCGTGGTTGCGGGGGTTCAGCTCCAGGTGCGTCGCGCCATGCCCGATGGCCGCAATCACGTCGGCCTCCGACCAGTGCCGCTCCGGCGCCCCGGCCAGCGGATGGTTGACCACGATGATCGGGGGACAGGCGAGCCGGCGTAGCTGCGCGAAGGTAGCCCACGTTGGGGCGCTTTTCCCGACGGGCGTTCGCAGGGGAAAGGCGCCCACGTGGACGGGCTTCCCGGTGGTCTCGGCTGGCCCGTTCGCCGGGGCGCCGGGGATGGTCAGGCTCATCTCCGAGCCACCGATGAGCAGCAGCGGCCGGTCCGCTCCCGCCCGGGCCGGGGCAGCGTGGCAAAGACCATCCGGCCCGCAGTACGGCGCCCGCTGGTGGACGGCATCGTGCTCGGTGCTGACGCAGAAATCGTAGCGCCGATGCCGGTAGGTCGCCAGCATCTCCGGCATCGTGCTCCGTTCGCAGTGGAAGTGCAACTCGCCTTTGTACCAGCGCCGGGCGGCGCCATGGGTTGACGCGCTCATCGGCGTAGACACCGGTCCCACGGACCCGACCGGGGCCAGAGTGCGGTCCTGCGATATTGCATCGAGCACTGTACCTGGTGCGATGATTGCGCCGCAGCGCGGCACGTTGCCAAGGAGTATGCCAGGAGGTCTCCTGGAGGCGCTGTAGCCGGCACCTTCAGGGAAGCGGCCGGTCATGGCCTCCTGCTCTGCAGGGGGACGGTGTTTCCCTCCCCTGTCGCAACGGTAGATGGTCAGGGTGGGGGCCGGTCAGCGGAACAGGCGATATACTACAGAGACTAGGGAGCTGCCATGCGAATCATCCTCTACACCGGCAAGGGCGGCGTCGGCAAGACGAGCGTGGCCGCCGCGACCGCCGTGCAGTGCGCCGCCCAGGGTCTGCGGACCATTGTGCTCAGTACCGACCCGGCGCACAGCCTGGCAGATTCGTTCGATCTGCCGCTTGGCGCCGAGCCGGTCGAGATTGTGCCCTGTCTCTGGGGACAAGAGACGGACATCTTTCACAACATGCAGCTCTATTGGGGCACCATTCAGGAGTGGCTCCACTCGCTGTTCACCTGGCGCGGTCTCAATGATGTGGTTTCGGAAGAGATTGCCGTCCTCCCGGGCATGGAGGAGCTGGCCAGCCTGCTGTGGATCAACGAGCACCACAGTAGTGGCCACTACGACATTATTATCGTTGACTGCGCTCCGACCGCCGAAACGCTGCGTCTGCTGACGTTCCCGGAGGTGGGGCGCTGGTGGCTGGAAAAAATCTTGCCCTTGGAGCGCCAGATAGCCAAGGTGGTGCGCCCGATCCTGCGCCCGATGACCGGTATCCCGATACCGGATGAGCCGGTGTTCGACGCGGTAGAAGACCTGTTCCGCCGACTGGAGAAGCTCCACGATCTGCTGGTCGGTCCTGATGCCAGCATGCGGTTGGTGCTCAACCCGGAGAAGATGGTCATCAAGGAGGCGCAACGCACGCTCACGCAGCTCAATCTGTACGAGTATCAGACCGACCTGATCGTCTGCAATCGCGTGCTCCCTCAGGGGGCACAGGAGGGCTACTTCAGCACGTGGCTGGAGACCCAGCAACGCCACTTGGCAGACATCGCCGACGGCTTCGCGCCGATCCCCCTGCTCACGATCCCGTGGTTCCAGGAAGAGGTGGTGGGCTTGGAGCGCCTGCGGCAGATGGGGCAAGTCCTCTTTGCCGACAAAGACCCCGCGGCCAAGCACTTCGAGGGCCGCTCCCACGTCGTCCGGCGCGATGGCAATACCTACACGCTCCGGCTGCCCTTGCCGCTGGCTACCAAAGAACAGGTCGGCCTGCTGCGTACCGGCGAGGAATTGGTCGTGCGTATCGGCAGCGTGCGGCGCAACATCGTCCTGCCCTACGCCCTCGCGCAGCAAGACATCACCGGCGCCCGGTTCGAGGGCGATACCCTGGTGATCGCCTTCGACGGGAAGCGATGACGAGCGTGCTCGGCGGGCCGGGGCAACTGCGCCTCACCCCCCGGCCCCCTCTCCATAGCCAAGCGATAGAGAGGGGGAGTCTGCCGCGCCGCCCGGAGCACCAGGCAGCGCACCCTCCTTGTGCTCTCCGTGGCTAAAAAAACTACCCCTGGGGGCTACTACCACCCGGACCAGCTACCGTCCTCGTGTCGGTATTGGCGGATGGGCATCCGTTGTGGCGGCAGCGCGGCCAGCGCCGCGGCGTCTACCTCTACCCCCAGGCCCGGCTGACCGGATAGCCGGAAATACCCCTCCACCACCTCATAGGGATATGGCTCCCGCAAGATCGAGAAAAACTCGCGGTAGTTGCCACCACCTTCCTGGATCAAGAAGTTGTGGATGGCGGCGTCCACGTGCAGCGCCGCGGCGGTCCCCACCGGGCCGTTGGCATTGTGTGGCGCAATCCACAACTGATACAGCTCCGCCAATTCGGCGATCCGGCGCAGGCCCGTGATCCCGTAGGCGTGACACACATCGGGCTGGAGAATAGCGGCCGCGCGGGCGTCGCAGAGATTGCGGAACTCGGTCAGCGCCATCAGCTTCTCGCCGGTAGCGATAGGCACCGGACTCTGCTGGGCTACTTCTACGAGCGCCCCAATGTCGCCCCATTGGGTTGGCTCTTCGAGGAACAGCGGCCGGTAAGGGGCAATCGCCGCGGCCAGCGCCACGGCCAGGAGCGGTGTGGGGCTGCCGTGGGCGTCCAGCAGCAAGTCCACGTGCGGCCCGGCGGCGGCCCGCAGCGCCGCGAGCACCGCCACCGTCTCGTCAATCGCCCGCCGGTCCCACGGCCAGCGCCGCTGCTCGGCGGGATTGGCCTTCAGCGCCGTCAGCCCTTGCGCGGTCCAGTGTCGTGCCTGGCGGACGGCCTCATCCACGTCGAGGAAGGTGTAGCTGGCATAAGCCCGCATCTTCCGGCGTCGCGCGCCACCGAGCAGCTCATACACCGGCGCCCCACGCGCCTTGCCGACAATATCCCAGAGGGCAATGTCAATGGCGGAGAGGGCGCTACCGAGAATCGGGCCGCCCTTCCAGGGGAAGCGCCGGGCGAGGTCGTCAACCAGGCGGAGGTTGTCCAGCGGGTTGCGGCCGAGCAGCAGTTCCCGATAGTTGTGGATGGCGGCAGCAACCACGTCCTCCATCCACTCCATGCTGCCCTCGCCCCAGCCATGAATACCCGCATCGGTCTCGATCTTCAGCAGCAGCGCGTTGCGGGTACCGCGCCAAAAGGTGTACGTCTGCAAGCGGGTAATCTTCATCGCGCCTCCCCAGCCCCGGCGATATAGCCTGGATAATACCCCAAGGGCAGGACCCCAGCGGCGCTTAGGGAGGGCGCCCCTTTCCTGCCTCACCCCCGGAGCCAGGGAGTCCGCCGGAGGCAGGCGGGGGTGAGGTGTGGCCCTCAGTCGTAGCGTACCGTGTCCCGCACGAGGATCATCGGCTCGGCCCAGCCGCCCCAGGCATAGGCGAGCGTCGTCACCGGTTCGGTGCGGAGCCGCAGTGTTACCGTCTGGCCAGCCAACGCTCCGAGATCAACCACCTCGTCGAGCCACCGGCGGTCGGCCGCCCGTTGCCGCGGCGCGACGTGCCGCTGGAAGAGCGCACTCCAGCCGGTCGGGGTCGCAACTTCCAGGAGAAAGCGCACACCATGGGCCTCCGGCTGGTGCCACACTGCCGGATCCATCGCCAGCCCCGTTTGGAAGATCGCTCCTGGGGGCACCGTCACCTCGACCGTGAGCGTAGCTGGCGGGTGCATATACAACCAGCGCCGCTCCCGGTGGATGATTGGCCACCAGCGCCAGTCCTCGGGAACCAGCACCTGCCGCGCACGTTCCGCGTCCACAATCCGCAGCCAGCGGAGGTCAATGTACGATCCCAGGCTCGATCCCGCGGGCGAGGCGAGCGCCGCCTGACCCCGCTCCGCTGCCAGGGCAAAGTCCAAGACCACGCGGTTGTGGGCGGCCGACGCCGGCTGGTCCGGGCCAGCTACGTAACGCAGCGTCCGTGCGCCGATGACCAGAACCAACCCAGCCGCTCCGAGGAGCAGGAGAGACTGAAGTGCCAGCCACCAGGTCTGTGCCTGGCTCCAGTTTGGGGGCGTCCGGGCCAGGAGTGGGCGCCAGCGCCGCCCCACGACCAAGAGACTGCCGAGCACCACACCGGCGGCGATCAGGAGTGAGAGGCCCGTGCCCAATGCCCGCAGGGGGGTGGGACGCAACTCCAGGTGCAGACGATGGTGGCCCGGTGGCACGTCTACCACGATGAAGCCCAGCTTGGCGTCCTGCTTGACGCTATGGGGCACGGTGCGGTGGGCGATGGGGGTACCATCCAGGTACACCTGCCAACCGGGAAAATCAATCGTATGGAAAGCCAGGACTGCCGGCGTTTCCGCCTGCACCCCCACCGTCGTCGCGGTGGGGCGCGCAAAGAGGCTGGTGATCTGAAGCCGGCCCGTGAGGGGGCGCACCAGCCCCCCGAGCCACGAGCGCTCCGGGACCAATGCCTCATACAGCCGCCGGCCACGAATCATCAGTCTCGAGCTCCAGCGGGCATACTCCACCGCCCGCGGCAGGTACTCCCCCAGGTCAGCAGTTCCATCCTCATATTTGCCCACTTCCGTCGCCCGCAGCTCGGCCGCCCCCAAGCGCCGGCCGGACTCGCCGAGCGCCGGCCACGGCTGCGTGACCACTCCGCGGAAGGCTGTCCCGATGAAGAGGCTGCTCAAGGCCACCACGATCAGCAGGTGCGCGCGGCTCGCTCGCGCCGCCCGGTCCGACCACAGCAGCCGGATGCCCCCGGCCGCGCCCAGCGCGAGCATGAGGGCCAGCGGCCCGTAGAGGCGCCAGGAGAACTGGATGTCCCGCAGCAGCGGGAGGTGCGGCCATAGCGTTGCGGACCAGGTGGTCAGCAGGAACCAGCCGCCGATGGTCACGAGGCCGCAGCAGGCTAGGAGATAGAGATTGCGGCGGTCGCTGCGCCGTAGAGCTGCTACCAGGCCACCGACCACTCCGGCCCAGAGCACGAGCTGGGGCAGTAGGGGCTTGTGTGGCCCATTGAGCCAACCGGAGAAGGCCGGCGTCCAGCGCAAGTCAATCGGGCCGAAGCGGGTTCCGGTGTAGTCCGGCCACTGGTCACGGGAGACTATGCCGAGCGGATCAAATAACCACTCGCGGGGGTCGAGAGTGCCCTGATGCAGATACTCGATATGCACGAAGCCGCGTTCCCCCAAGGCTGGGAGCCAGAAGTACGCACTGAGCGCAATACCCGTGAGGAGGGCGCCGAGCGAGGTACCGAGGGCCACCGGCATCTCGCTGGCGCCGCGCGTGTCGCTGAGGAGCAGGCAGAGCAGCCAAGCCAGCAGGAGGCCCACACCGAGAAACGCCGTGATGTTGTGCGTGAGCAGGAGGAGCGTGGTGAGGAGGGCAAGCAGCACCGCGCGGAGGTACGCCGGCCGGTGCCACAAGCGCCAGGCTGCCCAAAGTAGCCACGGCAGGAGACCAAGCGCCAGGGCTTCAGGGAGGTTGCCGCGAATATACAGGTTGTAGAGAAAAGGGTAGGGAGCGAGGGTGTAAGCCGCTGCCGCCAGGAAACCGGTCGCACTGGACGGCCAGAGCGCGCGGGCGAGGCTGAAGGCCCCGGTAGCGCCGGCAAAGACGGCTACTATGCCGACGGCTTGCAGTCCGCCATAGCGATCCAGTCCGAGGAAATGCCCCACGGCTGCCAGGTAGTAGGGGAGCGGCGGGACATAGTTGAAGACGGGGTACCGTACCCATAGCCCAGGTAGAGGTCCGGCGCCCAGCGCGGAAACCAGTCCCCGCGCCGGAGTAAGTCCGCAAAGACGTAGCTCCGCAAGAGATGGACCGGCCCGTCATGCGGCTCCCAGAGATTGAATGCGGGATTGGCCCACCACCAGCAGGCCAGGAGCACTAGCCCGACGAGAGTACTGCCGACGGCAACGTGGCGCAAAGTAGGTAGCCAGGTAATATTCATCGCGCGCGCTCAACGCCGGCGGTATAGCCTGGATAATACCCTAAGGGGAGGACCACTTTTACCCCCCGGCCCCGGTCATTCCCGCTTTCGCGGGAATCCAGCGCGAGGCAGCACGCCCTCGCGCCCCTTCCCCGCCCACTCTGTTATAGTCGCAGGCGACCGTCTGGAATAGGCCGACATGAGGGTGCGGCTGCGGGCCGGCAGCCGGGAGGAACAGCGATGACGACACCTTCCTTGCTCGATCATGTGACGGAGCTGCACGTCGAAGCGCCGCTGCCCACGATGTACCGGGTACGGCAGCACTTCGACGCGCCTGACGTCGGCGACATCGCGGCGGCGGTGGCCCGCCAACTCACCGCGTTGGACGGACGGATTCAGGCCGGGATGCGGGTGGGTGTCACGGCCGGCAGCCGCGGCCTCGCCAACATTCCGGTCATTCTGCGCGCCGTGGGGAACGAGATTCGGCAGCGGGGCGGGCACCCGTTCATCATTCCGGCCATGGGCAGCCACGGTGGCGCGACGGCCGAGGGACAGGAGGAGGTGCTGGCCTCGTATGGGATCACCGAGCGGACCACCGCCATGCCCATTGTCTCGGCGATGGACGTGCGGCAGATCGGGCAGCTCCCGGACGGCCCCCCGGTGTACATGAGCACGACCGCGCTGGAGGCCGACGCGCTGCTCATCGTCGGACGGGTGAAGCCGCACACCGATTTCCGCGCCGACATCGAGAGCGGCCTGGCTAAGATCATGACCATCGGCTTGGGCAAGCATCGCGGCGCGCAGATGATCCATTCCTACGGCACCGTGGGCCTGAGCCGCTCGCTACCATTGGCGTCACAACTGATGGTGCGCCACGCCAACGTGCTCGGCGGCCTGGCAATTCTGGAGAATGCCTATGACCACACCGCCAAGCTGGAGTTTGTCGAGGCGGCCGGGATTGGCGGTCCGCACGAGACCCGCCTGCTGACGGAGGCCCGCTCCCTCATGGCCTCCCTGCCCTTCGACGAGCTGGACGTGCTCGTCGTCCAGGAGATGGGGAAGAACATCAGCGGTACGGGCATGGACACGAACATCATCGGGCGGATGATGATTGACAACGTGGCCGAGTTCGAGCGTCCGCGCATCCGCATCGTCACCGTCCTCGACCTGACCGACGAGGCGCACGGCAACGGCGCCGGGATCGGACTTGCCGACCTGCTGTCGCGCCGCGCGGTCGAGAAGCTGGACTTACGCGCCACCTATATCAATGGCTTCACGTCGGGCATCGGGGGCGTACAGCGCATCAAGCTGCCGGCGTTCCTGCCCACCGATCTCGACACGATTGCCGCCGGCATCCTCTGTTGTGGACGCGGCGATCCGCAGAATGCACGGGTGGTCGTCATCCGCAACACGCTGGAGTTGAGCGACCTCCACATCTCCGCCTCGCTCCTCGACGCAGCCCAGGCACATCCCCGCCTCGACATCATCAGCGACGGCGCCAAGCTCCCCTTCGACGAGGCCGGCGCCCTCAACCTCTGGGCCGTCCCGGTCCACGCCTGAGCGCCTCCTGGTGTGCGCCGGCCGTCGCGGCCAGTCCTTGTACGGCCGCGACGGTCTCGTCGGTGAGGTAGACGCGGTAGCGGAGGAGCGGACGCCGGGTGGCGAGCAACACGTCGCGGATACGGCCCTGTAGCTCTGCCAACGTGGCATAGGTGGCCCTGGCGATCTCGTGGCGATCAATGGGATCGAGCTGCCCCCCAACCCGTCGCGCCGTGAACACGTGGCTGACCCACGGCTGCGTGCGGTGGCCCTCGGTAAAGACCGCCTCGATACGCAGCACGTAGCGCTCTAGCACAACATCAAGACCGGTTTCCTCTTTGGCCTCGCGGCGGGCGCCGCGCTCCAACGCCTCGCCCGGCTCCAGCCCGCCGCTGGGTGCCCGGAAGCCGCCGGGCGGAAACGAGTGCTTGGCGATCAAAGTGAGCCGGTCGCCGGCAAAGATAAACATGGTGATGTCATGGCTGCGGCCGTGCTTGCGGCTGCCCAGCACCATGTCCATCTCGCCGCGCGAGATCGTCTGCTCCCGCTCCCGCACGATGGGAGCGCCATAGCGCCGCTCCCACTCCCGCACACTGGCCGCAGCAATGAACACGGGTAGATTGTACCCGGCGCTGGTGGTTGGCGTGAGCTACGACGCGAGACGCCGTCGCAGCCGGCCGGAAACGGCTGGAGTGGGGCGCGAAGTGCCCCGCAATTGAACAATCCTCGGTCTTGCCACGTCAGTAGGGTGAAGGGAGGTGGTAGGTGCCCGATCCCTCCGAACAGGAGCTGCTGCGGCTGGCCAGAAAGGGCAAGCGCGCCGCGTTCGGCCGGCTGCAGCAGCGCCTCGAAGGGCCGGTGCGGCGTTTTGTGCAGCGGCTAGTCGGGCAAGACTATGACGCGGACGACGTTGTGCAGGATGCGTTTATCGCGCTCTATATCCATCTCAAGGACCTGCGGTCTGTCAGCAAGCTACGTCCCTTTCTGTTCCGCATCGCCCGCAATCGCTGCTACGACGAGCTGCGGCGCCAGAGACGCTTCGGGCGCGTGCCGCTGACAGATGAATTGGCCACAGCCGACGCGGTGCTGCATGCAGCTACGGCTGCAGCGGAACAGCCTGACCGGGTGGCAGAGTGGGTCTGGCTCCTGGCCGAGGTCCGGCGGGCAATTGACCGCCTTCCCGAGCTACAGCGCCAGGCGATGATCCTGTACGTCGAGGAGGGGTGGACCTATGCGGAGATAGCGGAAGCGATGAGCACAAGCATTGGCACGGTCAAGTCGCGCATTCATCACGCCCGGCGTAAGCTGCGCCGACTGCTCAAACCGGAGACGTTAGCAGCTTTGGGGGTGGCTGCGCCGCAGCAGCGCCACGCGAGCAAGACGAGGCCCACAGATCCGCTGACCGCTAAAGCCAAGAAGGGAGGACACAGTGGCTGCTGAGAGCAGTGACACCCAGCATCCCCTCAGCGTGCCGGGTCGAGGGGCGCTGGCCGAGTTAGGGACAGCAAATCTGGCGCCAACAGACAGCAATAAGGAGGCGACTGTGACAGGGTTAGGTGGTGATACGTTGCGCGCTGCGATGCGTTTCGTGCCGGTGGCCCGTGCCCTCAAAGCAGACCTGGAGGAGAGCATCCACACGGAAAACTATCAGGGCATAGGCGATGTGGCACTCCGCAGCTTCAGGAACGTTCAGACCAGCATTGGGCAGATCACTGGTGATGCCTTCATTGCTACTCTTGGCTCTGACCTGCCCGATGATGCCAGCGATAAAGAGAAGGTCTGGCAAGCCCTGCTCGCCGTAGATCAGCTGGTTGCCTACCTCGGCCCACAGGCCGGATTTCCGAGCGAGAGCCAGGTGGTACAAGACAGGAGATTCCAGAATTACAAGCCCATCACCATCGGCAATGTCACGGGGGCCAAAGCAGACAAGATCATCGAGCAGATCAGCAAGCGAGTCCAGGGCGATGAGGAGCCGGAAGAAGAGGATGACGAGGAGGCCGAGTCGTAGCGGTTAGCGCCGCACCCCCCGGCCCCCCTCTCCAGCACCAGCGGGGGAGGCCGCCGGAGACGGATGGGGGGTGAGATGCTATCCTTACGAGGGCGAGCGGCCAGTGGTATTACGCTCGTGGAGTGGGGCAGGGCAATCGGCGGGACCGCGCACCCGCTGGAGCCTCAGCACCTTGCCCATACAACGGCGATGAGCAATGGGCATACACGGCCAAACGTGCTGGTCATCGGTGCCCAGCCGCGCGACCATCATGCCCTCGCCGCGGTGGACGGCTATCAGTTCCACTTCCTCGATCTGGATTACAGCGCCCGTTTCAATCGGTTCAACGTCAATCTCCTGGCCTACTTGGACGAGGCGCGTCGCTACATCGAGGCACACGATATTGCTGGACTGTACTACAGTTTTGATCTCTCCTCACTCCTCGCCGCTGTGCTCTGCGCCGAGTACGGCCTGCCGGGACCCAGCCTTGCGGCTACCTTTACTGCCTACTATAAGCTCTATACGCGCCTGTTCACGGGATCGGTGCCGCAGCCGCGCGTGTGCCGACTGGGCGACGCGCTGACCGACTGGCCGCCCTACCCCTTCTACATCAAGGCGCCTTGCTCGGCCGCCGGGGTGCTCGGGTTCACGATCCGCAGCGACGCTGACCTGGCACAGGCCATGCACATCGTCGAGCGCGAGCTGCCGGCGATGAATGCGCCGCTCTTCCCCTTCTATCGGCGGCACCTTGACCTGGAAGCCTTCCCACTGGCGTTGGAGCACGTCTTCCTCGTCGAGGACTGTGTATCCGCCAAGCAGATGACGCTGGAGGGCTTTGTCCGGCAAGGCGAGGTGCATTTCACGGCAGCCACAGATACCAATAGGTTTCCGAATTCGCCGCTGATTGATAACTTTTCGCTCCCTTCTCGTATCCCTGAGCACACGTTAGCGCGCATCCGGGCACAGGCGCAGCGGGACATCGCGCAGATCGGACTGGACAACAGCTTCTTCAACGTCGAGTACTGGTACGGTGATGATGAAATCAAGCTCATCGAGATCAATGCCCGCGCAGCAACGACCTTTTATAACCTGTACCGCCGGGTGCTTGGCTACGATGTCTACCAGGCGGGCGTTGAGCTGTGTCTGGGCCAGCGACCCGCCGTGCGCTGCACAGCGGAGGGCGTGGGTGGACAGTTCAACGTGATCACCACCCAAGAGGGGAACTCCAGCGACCTCTTCGATTACGACGTGCATATCCCCTTCTTCACCGATCTCTTCATCAAGTCCGGAACCCCCATCCGGCAGCTCAGTGAGTACGGAATCGTGATCGCCCAGATTGAGCTTTTGGGAGACACGTTTGCGGAGATCGGGGCCACGGCCAACGCCTACCGCCGGCGCCTGCTGAAACGAGACGCGGTCGGGACCTCCTGAGGAACCCGCACAAGGGTAGGTTTTTCGGCGGGAGGTGGGTTGTGGACCTAACCCCCGGCCCCTTCCCTCTAGGGCAGGGGAGTCCACGCGGCGACCGGCCGCCGTTTCCTGCTAGGGAAGGCGGCCAGCACGACGGACTTCAGCCCCTTCCCTTCAGGGAGGGGGTTGGGGGTAGGTGCGTCTCTCCACACGAAAACCTACCCCTGTCAGGGCCGGGGGGTTATGAGCGCCGCGGGAGTCCGTTAACGCAGTGGAGGGGCCAACCGGCCGGTTGCCCCTCCGTCCGCCGCGCGTTGCTCCTGAGTATTGCTGCTACGCAGCACCGTCCAGAACGCTGTCCAGCTCGCGCTTGAGCTCGCTCTTGCGCCGGACGCCGAGCAGCCGGTTGACCTCTTTGCCGCCGTTGAAGAACAACAGGGCCGGGATCGCCATAATCCCGTACTGGCCGGCGGTGGTAGCGTTCTCATCCGTGTTGAGCTTCACGAACTTGACCCGACCGTCGTACTCCTCCGCTAGCTCGTCGAGGGTTGGGGCGATCATCCGGCAGGGACCGCACCAGGGCGCCCAGAAGTCAACGAGCACCGGCTCGGCGGCTTGGAGCACATCGCTCTCGAAGGTTGCGTCCGTGACGGCCATGGCTGAGGACATAGCAATTCTCCTTGTCGTAGGCGGTAGCTTGGGCAGTGACGACCTCGTGCGAGGCGTCTCAGCGCATACATCTACTATGCAGCACAAAGGATAGCACGTTGCACGTTAGGCAGCCGTCGTCGCAGCCTCGCGTTCGGGCCAGGCCCGGTGCGCGCGCACCTCGGAGGGACCGGCTCCTGGTAGGGCCTCCACGGTGGCCCTGATCGCCTCCAGTGCATAGGCAAGGGTCTCCTCGCCGTAGGGGCCTTCAGGCAGGGGAATATGCGACGGCTCGGTTTGGCCGCGGGTCAGCCACTCCGCGACGACGTGCATCTCGTCGAGCTGCGCCAGGTCGAGGGCGAGCCGTTGTGAGGTCGGGAAGGTCGTGCGGAGAAAGGCGCCCAAGGCTGCGGTCGTCGGGCTGTCCATGTTGCGCCGGAAGGTGTGCTGCCCCCGTAATTGCCCACAGCTGAAGGCCAGGAGCTGCATCTCGGCCTGGTCGTCGGCTGGCAAGAGCACGAGGAAGTTGACCGACCGCGCTGCCGTCGAGAGGTGGTGGCGCCGCCGCCGCAGCGTTTGCAGCGATTCGATAGTCCGTTGCAAGTGGGCGGCGCGCTCGAAGCTCAGTCGCTCCGCCGCCTCGTCCCGCGCGCGCGTCAGCTCACCGATCAGCGGTGTCACCTCGCCCTGCAGCAGACGCGCCGCTCGCTCCATGGACTCTCCATAGCGGGCGCGCACCTCCTCGTCCAAGCACGGCGCCTGACAGCGGTGCATCTGTCCCCACAGGCAGCGGCGCGCCTCCGCCTCCGGCGGCAAGTCGCCCTCACACCGGCGCAGGCCAAAGAGGCGGCTCACAAAGTCCAGCGCCTGCTCGGCCGAGCGCATCGTCCAGAACGGCCCATAGTAGGCGGCGCCGTCGGGAGTGATGGCCGTGGTGACCTCCAGATAGGGGAACCCCTCGCCAGGATGCAGGCGCAGAAAGGCGTAGCGCGGGTACTCGCGTCCCATCACGTTATATGGTGGCTGGTGCTGCTTGATGAGATACGACTCCAGGATGAGGGCCTCCAGCTCCGAGCCGACGGTCAGCCATTCGACCGCCGCGGCATGCTCGACCATCAGCCGGACTTTCCCCGCTGCGCTGGCGTGAAAGTAGGACGCGACCCGTTGGCGCAGACTCACCGACTTACCGATGTACAAGGTGCGGTCGTCCGGGTCATGGAAGAGATAGACACCCGGCTCGCGTGGAATCGTCTGCAAGGAGCCGCGTAGCTGGCGAGACAGGGGTGCTGATCGCCGCCGGCGCCTCGTTTTGCGCCGCCCCGCCCGCGGGCGGATCAGGGGAGCCGGCAGTTGGAGGCACCCCGACGCGAGAGGGGATATCAGTGGAGCGTCAGAGGAGGGCAAAAGCGCCGCTGCCAGGGACACCACATCACCTCCGTCCGTGTGCTGGCGCGGCGGAGGTGATGCATGCTGGGATGACCCGCGCCAAGGGCGAGCCGCAGTATAGCAAGCATCCGCCAGCGGCGGCGGGGGAGGGAACTGCTTGTCCCCCGGCCGCAGCGGCTCCAGCAACCTCGTCCCCCTGCGGAGCGGGGGGGGGGCCTAGCATCAGCAGGTAGCAAGCGCTAGAATTAAGGAAGAGCGCCGTGCATTCTCCCCGGTAACACGCCAGCCGGCCGACGTAGCTCAAAGGCAGAGCAGCGGTTTTGTAAACCGCAGGTTGTCGGTTCGAGTCCGACCGTCGGCTCCCCTTACCACCAAGTTATGTCGATTCCTCTTGAGCACGCAACGAAACGATGACGGTCCAGCTCCGGTTGTAGCCCTCCGTCGTCATCCGGCGCCGGCCGGAATCCAGGGGACGGTCTGACCGGCGTGGGCAGTCTGCCTCGGCTCCAAGCCCTACAAGAGGCCGGACAGCAGCGTAGCCAGGCCCAAGAAGCTGAAGAAGCCCATAATATCGGTGATGGTCGTGAGGAAGATCGAGGAGGACTGGGCGGGGTCCTGGCGCAGTGCCGCGAGCACCATCGGAACGCTGGCACCGGCGAGGGCAGCAATCGTCATCGAGATCACCATCGCCACGCCGATCACCAGACACAAACCCCACGACTGGCTCCAGACAAACACCCCAAGCATTGTGACCAGGGCGACGGCGCAGCCGTTCAGGGCGCCGGTGCCCACTTCCTTGAGGGCGATCCGCGGCCAGTGCCGGAGGTGGATTTCGCGCAGGGCCAGCCCTCGCAGCGTCACCGCCAGCGCCTGAGCGCCAGTATTGCCGGATTGACCGGCGACGACCGGCAGGAGCACCGCCAGCGCCGTAAACTGGGCAATCGTCCCTTCGAAGAGGCCCACGACCGCGGCTGCCAAGAAGGCCGTCACGAGGTTGATTTGCAGCCACGGCAGGCGTTTGCGGACCGCAAAAATCAGCGGCGACAGCGCCCGTTCGTCCTTGCCGGCCCCCACCAGCATCTGCATATCGGCGCTGGCTTCCTCTTCCGTGACCTCGACCAGCGCCGCATGCCGGATCACACCTAGCAGCTTGCCCTCGAAATCTACGACCGGCAGGCTCGTCAGGCGATGGTGGGTCAGCGCGGCGACGACTTCCTCGCGCGGCGCCATGGCCAGCACGCTGACCCGTGCTGCCGGCGCCAATCCACCCAGCTGCTCGTCCGGAGCAGCAAGGAGCAGCTGCTCCAACGCGACCGTGCCCGCAAAGCGGCCCTCGGGATCTACGAGGTAGACATTCAGCACTCGTTCTCGTGGCAGCGCATGCAGCCGGGCAATGGCGTCGCCGACCGTTGTCTCCGGACGGAATGCCGGAATACGCGGGTCCATGAGCTGGCCCGCCGAGTCGGTCGGATAGCTCATCTGCGTCTGCAGATCGCTGGCCAGACGACGATCCAGTCCCGCCAAGCGCTCGTTGCAGGTCTCCGTGTCGAGGCGGGCCAAAAGGGCAGCGGCCCGCGTGGGGTCCATCACCGGGAGTAGCTGGGCTACCGTCTCTTGGTCCGCCTCAACGAGCACGCGGGCGGCGACATCGGGAATCAGCCGCTCCACGACGGCAGCGGCTACCGGCGCAGCAACGGTGCGGAGCACGCCTAGGACCTCATCCAGCGGCTGGGCTTCGAGGAGCGCGGTGGCTTCTTCCGGATGGGAGCGCAGGTACTCCTGCGCGAGCGCCCGATGGCTCGGTACCTGACTATCCATCACGCTGTTGCACACCCTTCTCCACCACTGGCGCGGGCTTGCCGCCGCGGTTTGCGAAGAGCCGGCTCATGCCGACCCAGTACAGCTCGGCAAGCGTGAGACCAAGCGCCAGCGCACTACCCCCGTCATCATCATCTCCAAGAGCAGCGGCGAGGAGCTGGAGCGTGCCATGCCGCAGCACGCCGACATACATATCCCCATCGGCCACCACCGGCAGCGCGTGGACGTGCCGCCAACCTGGATGGGCCAGGATCGCGGCACGGTCGGCCCACACCGATAAGCGGAGCACGTCGGTCTGCATCAGCACCGCCACCTGCTCCTCAGGAGCAGCACGCAGGAGGTCGCGGAGATCGAGCACACCGACAAGCCGGTGCTCGCGGTTGATGACATAGACATAGTGATGGAGATGGGCACGTGGGATGCCCTGGAGGCGAGTCAAGGTCTCGCCCACGCTTAGGTCGCTGGGAACGGCCGGAACGAGCGGGTCCATCATAGCGCCAGCGGTACCCTCGGGATAGCGCAGGACGTGCAGCAGCGCTTGCGCCGGTTGGGGCGGGGCCGCTGCGATGACCGCTGCTCGCGTCCGGTCGGGTAGCTGCCGCAGCAGCTGCGCCGCCACAGCAACATCGAGTTGCGCAACGGTCGCACCAGCGTGATCGACGGGCATGGTGGCCAGACTCGCCACCGCACTGCCCGGGGCGCAGCGCCCCAGCACCGCCGCTGCCGTCGCCGCATCGAGCGCAGCCAGCGCCTCGGTAGCTTCCTCCGGCGACATCCGCTCCAGGAGACGCGCCGCCTCGCCGGGATGCCGTGTACAGTACGCTTCCGACAGCCGGCGCTCCTGGCGGGCCACCAACTCCACGTTACTCCCCCTTGGTCAGCAAGACCGATGGCTCTTCGCTGAACTTGCGGGCGGGAATCAGCACCCGTCCGGCGGTGGACTCGATAATAACGGCCGTTTGGGTGATCTCGACGATGCGACCGGTCGTCGCCCCAATCCGCACGGTATCGCCGACGCGGTAGGCTTGCTGGACATAGTGGGCAGCGATGATGTTGCTGGCCACCGGACCGGCCCCCAGCGCAAAGGCCAGTGCTGCACCGGCGAGCAGGGCGCCGCCGGTCACGGTGACCATGAGGGTGAGTGGTCCGGTATCAATGCCTAACTGGCTGGCACTGGTCACTGCGGCGATCAGGATCACCGCAACCTGCGCCGCGCGGCCCAGCAGGGAAGCATAGGACAGGCCCACGGAGCTAGCGACCTCACTGAGGAGACCGCGGACGAGGTTGCCAGCGAGTAGGCCGGCGAAGAGCACGAGCACCGCCGAGAGGACACTGGGCAGGTACGTGGCGAAGTTGCTCAGGAGCAGACTCAACACGTTTAGGCCAAACACCTCCACCGCCGCCGTGAGAAACACCAGGAGCACAACCCAAAACACGATTGTCCCGATGAAGGTAGGGGCCGCCTACGGCAGGCCGAGGCGGGCCATGGTGCGCCGGACCCGGTCATTCCGGGTGAGCCACGCGAGTCCGCCGACGATGAAGCGGGTACTCCACGCCTGCAAGAGACGGGCTAGGACCCAGCCAGCGAGGAAGAGGAGGATTCCCGCGAGCAGGCTTGGCAGATACTCTGTGAAACTACCGATGATCCGGGCAACGAGGTCACCCAGGGCAGTAAGCGGTCGAGACAAGTTCATGGCGGCCTCCGGAAGGACATTACAACTAGGTCGCACCAGACTGCAACCGGCATCCGGCCTTATACCTAGCCTGGCGCGTCCTTAGCCCGCACCCCTCAGAACGGCCAGACCAGCGGAACGACCACAAGCGAGACGGTCAGCAGCAGCAGCGCGAGCGGCGTCCCGGCCCGCGTGTAGTCGCCGAACCGGTAGCCGCCGGGGGCGTAGACGATGATGCTGGTCTGATGGCCTATGGGGGTCATAAAGGCGGTCGAGGTGGCAATGGCGAGGGCGACTACGAACGGATACGGGCTGACGCCCAGCGTCTCGGCGACGGTGATGGCAACCGGGGCGAGCAGCACCGTCGCGGCGGCATTGGACATGACCTGCGTGAGCAAGGTCGCTACACAGTAGAGCGCCGCGAGCACCACGAGCGGCCCCCAGGCGCCGGTCCAGGCCACCAGCTGATCGGCGATGAACGTGGCGGTGCCGGTTACCTCCAGGGCCGTGCCCAGGGGAAGCGTACCGGCGATGAGGACGACGGAGTGCCATTCGACCGAATGATAGAGGCGGGCCGGCTGGACGCAGCCGGTCGCCACCATGACGACGACGCCAAGCAGGCCGGCGACGGCGATGTGGAGCACGCCCAACGCGGCCAATAGCACTACGCCCGCCATAATGCCGGCGGCCGTGAGCGTGCGTCGCCGGCCGGTATCGGTCGGCTCGACGGTGTCCAGCGGCAGCAATCCCTGCGTGGCGGCGAGCGCAGCGAGTCGCTCTGCGGAGCCGCGCAGCAGCAGGACGTCGCCCTGCGCTAACGGCACGTCGGTCAAGCGCGTGTGGATGGCTTGTCCGCGTCGCCAGATGCCGAGCACGGAGACGCCGAACCGCGTGCGGAAGTTGGCCTGCACGACGGTTTGGTGCAGGAAGCTGGCGCCGGGCACGACGACGGCTTCCAGCATGGCGACCTCGCCGCTGGTAAGCGGGGCATCGGAATTTGCCATTTCGAGCAGATCCAGCTGACCGGTTTGGACGAGCTTCAGCACGTCGGCCTGCTGGCCGTTGACGACGACGGTATCGCCGACTTGCAGCACGTCGTGCCGTGTTGGGAAGCGGTTAATCAACGTACCGGAATGGATGCGGACGACCTGGAGGCCGTAGCGTTCGGAGATGCCGCTCTCGGCGAGGGTTTTGCCGTTGAGCGGGGAGTCTTCGGGCACACTCAACTCGGCGAGGTAGCGGCGCAGCTCCCGCACGGCGCTCGGATCGGTGGGGCTGGGCCGGACGGGCAAGAGCCAGCGTCCGGCGACGGCAAAGTAGAGCACGCCGGTGGCCAAGACGGCGATTCCGGTGGGGAGGTAGTCGAACACCTGTAGTGGGACGTGACCGCTGTCGGCGAGGGCCTGACTGACCAGCAGGTTTGGCGGCGTACCGATAAGGGTCAGATTGCCGCCGAGCATCGATCCGAAGGCCAGGGGGATCAGCAGTCGGCTGGGTGCAATGCGGCTTTGGGCGCCGATAGCGAGCACCGCCGGCAGCAGGATGGCCATGGCGCCGACATTGTTCATCACCGCTGATAGCAGGCCGACGGTAACGATGACCAGCAGCGTGAGCCAGGCGGCACTGTGGCCGGCCACGCGCTGCAGGCCGGCGGCGATGCGGTGCGCCACGCCGGCGCGTACCAGCCCGTGGCTGAGGATGAACATGGCCACCACGGTCAGAACCGCCGGATTGGCGAACCCGGCGAGTGCCTGCTCAACGCTGAGGAGACCGTAGCGCGCGAGAACGAAACCGCCGTCGGGGCTACGCTTGATGACCGGCACCGTGACCAGAATGACCAGTACGAGCAGGGCAACGATGTCCGCGGGCAGCCGCTCGGTGGCGAACAGTATCAGCACCGCGATCAAAATGATGAAGACGAGGACGATCTCTGCCGTCACAAGCTCCTCTTTCTCAGTGTTCGGTGGCCCGTGGCCCGTGACCAGGCTCCCTCCGGCTCCGCCGCTCCGCCGGGAGACCTGGATTCCGGCCTACGCCGGAATGACGGTGGCCAATGACCACTGACCGGCAGCCGACCACCGACCACCGGCTACTAGCCACCAGCTACTGGCTACTGGCGCTGGCACGGGGCACCATCCGGCGGTTTCGGGCACACGACTGCCCCCTCCTGGCCGCTGGGCTGGCCTTCTACACCATTTTATCGCTGTTTCCGCTATTACTCGGCCTGACCGCCATCTTCAGTCTCCTCCTGGAGAGCGCCACCCTGCAAGCACAACTCATTACCATAGTCGGCAGCGCCTTTCCCGGGTCCATGGACCTCCTTACCCACACCGTCACTGAGGCCGTTGGCGCCTGGCGCACCGCTGGCGTGGTCTCGCTGGTCACGCTCGTCGGGACGGCCAGCCTGATTTTCGCGGCGGTCAGGCGGGCGCTGAACCGCGCTTGGGGCGTCGAGCGTCCCCGCACCTTTGTCCGTCGGCGGCTGTTGGAGGCGGCGATGCTCGGCAGCGTAGTCCTGCTTGTCCTGGCCTCTTGGGCGGCCGTGTCGCTCTTCTCGGTGATCAGACCGTTGCTGCCGGCCACCCTGGCGGTGCCGGGCACCGGCCCGGTGGCCGGCGCAGTCGCCGCCCTGACCTCGTTCGCCCTGTCGCTCGGCGCCTTTGCCCTGCTGTACCGGTTTGTGCCCAAGGCGAACGTAACCTGGTCGGACGTCCGGCTCGGCGCCCTGCTGGCCGCCATCATGTTCGAGGCCAGCAAATACGCCTTCAGCTGGTACTTGACCAGCTTCGCGCGCTATTCGCTGATCTACGGCTCGCTCGGGACCACCATTGTCTTCCTGATGTGGTCCTATCTCGCGGCGCTCATCCTGCTGCTCGGCGCCGAGCTTACCGCCGAATACGCGCACCTCCGCCGCGCCAAGCCTGATTTGCCCTAGCTGGGGCCGGCCATGATCGCAACAACCGGCGCCGGCCGGCAGCCCGGCAACCGGCACGGCACGCCCATGCTACAGTTGGTATATTTCTTGTGAGGCTCACTTAGGTGAAAGTATGAGGGCCGCCTAGGTACAAAACAAAGGAGGTGGGAGAAGGCTGGGTAGTGTTGGGCGTAAGAGACGCTAGGTGCCCGGGAAAGCACCAGAAAAGGAGCGCGGGGCATGGCACGTCTACTGGAAGCCTTACGGTATCACCCTGGCGAAGTACGCGATCCGTCGCTGGCTAGGTTTGTGTTCACGAACCTGAGATTCGCGTGGGTGTGGGCACTACTCCGCATCTGGCTTGGCTGGCAGTGGCTCGACGCGGGCCGGCACAAGATAGACAATCCGGCCTGGATCGAGACCGGTGTGGCCCTCAAAGGCTACTGGGCCCGGGCGATTACCGTCCCGGAAGAGGGGCGGGCCCCCGTGACCTTCGGCTGGTACCGCAGCTTCCTCGAAGGGCTGCTCAATGGCGAGCACTATACCTGATTTGCCCCGCTGGTCGCCTGGGGTGAGGTGCTGGTAGGCATTGCCCTGATTGTCGGCGCACTCACGGGTATCATGGCATTCCTCGGTGAGTTCATGAACTGGAACTTCATCATGGCGGGAACAGCCAGCAGCAACCCGCTACTGATGGTCGTCGCCATTGGCCTGATGCTCGCCTGGAAGACCGCTGGCTACTGGGGTGTGGACCGCGTGCTGCTCCCGATCCTGGGAACACCGTGGCAAATGGGCACTGTTGGCGAGCTGGGCAAGCACGCTACGCGCGAATAAATCGCAGCACCTCACCCCCCGGCCCCCTCCCTAACCCTTCCCCCTGCTGACGCACCGGGCCGGGAACACCGTCCCCCCGCTGTGCGGGGGGACCACAGGGGACCGGAGTGACGAGGGCGCGGCGCGCATTCCCCCCTTGACAAGCAGCCCCCCGACCTGGATACCCAGAGCGTACTCACCACAAGTACGCACCCTCACTCGGCAGAGGTCGGCAGTAGTCGGGGTCATGCCCCCTTGCGGCCTCTGTCGAGGATGCGGCGACTTGTGGTAAGTAGCCCGATTCTCTGCTGCAAGGGGGTTCCTCATGCATACCGCCGGGCTACGTTTCCTCGTCCTGGTCGCCGCCGTCTTCCTCATCGGCAGTATCGCTCCGGTCCAGGCGCAGGGCGCCTTCTCGCATGGCACCGTCGTCGCGCTCCAAGGCACGCCGCATCTCTGGTTCGCCGACGAACGGGGCGTCCTGCATTGGGGCGGCGACACGCGCGCCTTGGCCGGCAAGCATATCGCTTGGAGCAACCGCGTCGAGGTGAGCCTCCGACCAACTCCGCACGCTGCCGGTTGGCGATCCCTGGCTATCCGCCGGCCTGCTGAAAGACGGCGATCCCATCTATCTGGTCAAGTGGGAGACCGACTGGGAGTTGCCGCAGCTGCTCCACATCCAGTCCATCGGCGACGTGGAGCTATTCGGGATCAACGGCAGCAACTACGGCAACTTCGTGATCGACCGCCCGGCATGGGAGGCCCGCTATGGCATCTCGGCGGCCGGTCTGCAACGCGGCGTTTTGGCCTCGGCTGTACCTGCTACCACACCAGCGCAACCGAGTACACCGTTCGGGGATGGAGAGTGGCGTGTCGGCATAGACATTGCGCCGGGCACGTATCTCACGACTGGGACCGATAGCTGCTACTGGCAAAGAAGCTCTGGGTTTAGTGGCACCTTCAACGATATCCTGGCCAACGATAATCCTCGGGGACAAGCGGTCGTTACCATTCTGCCGAGTGATGTTGGTTTCACCTCGAAGCGGTGCGGTACGTGGACTAAGCGATGATCCACAAGATAGGGATTGCGGAAGGTTCGGCTCCATCCAGGAGCGATTTCGCAGAAAGGAGCACACATGTCACAGCAGCCTAACCCAGTACCCCAGCCGAGCACCACAGTAGTCGCAGCCACACCACAGGCCGTGAGGTATCGTCTGAAGTTCACTGGTAGCTTTGGGGACTATTTTCTCAAGTCCCTAGGGCTGCTCGTGTTGAGTATTGTCACGTTCGGACTTGCCATCCCGTACTGGATGTACTGGCAGTGGAAGTACTTCTTCGATCACATGGAGATGGAGCAGTACTAGCTGCCCGGGAGGTGGTCGTCAGTCGGGATCAACAGGCCACCTAAGCCGAGTCACCCTCGACGGCGGAGGGACCGCACTGCGCCGCGCGCCGCCCGTTCCCATTTGTCAGGAGCGGGATTACCAGGATGGAAGGATGGGCAGGATAGGTGGTCCGCAATCCGGGCCATCCGCTCACCTTGCAAATCCTGATGCTGACAAAAAGGGGGGCGGCGCCCCGATAGCCCTCCCGTTTCGCCGGGGGCCATAGATTACGGCTTGCGCCGCAATGACGGGCGGCGGCCCTCCCCCCGGCCCACTCCCCTGTGAGTGCCCACTCCGCAGGGAGACAGGCGTCACCTCGTACCCCTCTGTCCATCCTGTGTATCCATGTGAATACCCGGCGGCCTGCTCCGAGCGATGCAGTGGTCTGGTCACTCTCCACTCTGCACTCGCCACTCAAGACGTTGCGCCGCGACCCCATATTCAGGTGTAATGCCTGCCAACAGCGAGCAGCTTGTTGCGACAACAGCGAAGGGAGCGGCAAACACGATGCGTAAGAATCCAGGGCTTGCCAAGCTACGCGCAGGAGGAGTATCGGCCGGGCCGGGCGTCAGCTTCGGCTCACCCGACATCGCCGAGCAGGCGGCCAGTGTCGGCTTCGAGTGGGTATGGCTCGACTGGCAGCACGGTCAGTGGACGGAGAGCGCTCTGAACAATGCGCTGGCCCGCTTTCTCGCCTTCGAGACGGCCCCCATTGTGCGCGTGAAGGGCCACGAGTTGGGCACCATCAACCGAGTGCTAGATATGGGCGCAATGGGCGTGATCGTGCCGATGGTGCAGAATGCCGAGCAGGCGCGCTACGTCGCCCAAGCCGCCTACTACCCCCCGCTCGGTATGCGCTCGGTGGGCGGGATGCGTCTCGGCCTCTACGCTGACGGTACCCCGGCTGAGTACCAACGGCAGGCCAACGACGAGATCATGCTCGTGGTGATGGTGGAGACCGAGGAGGCTATCGGCAACATCACCGAGATCATGAGCGTGCCAGGCGTAGATGTCGCCCTGATTGGCCCCGCCGATCTGATGATTGACGTGAAAGCGAACGGCCACGATGCAGCACGCCATGAAGAGCTGGTCTTGCAGGTCGCCGCAGCCGCGCAGGAGACCGGCACAGCAGCCGGTTATGTCTGCCAGAGCCACGAGGAAGCGAATACGCGCGTCGGGCAAGGTTTCCGCTTCGTGGCCCACGGCTCGGATAGAGCAGCCGTCCAGGCCGCCTTCCGGGCGGCGTTGGCCGACAGCCGGAGTTGGTAGCCGGTGGTCAGTGGCTTGTGGCTAGGCGCTGCTGCCACTTCCCCGTCATTCCCGTGCCACTTCCGGGTCATTCCCGCTTGCGCGGGAATCGAGAGCAGGTGCGCCGTCTGCGGCTCCAGGCACCTGTCCGGCTTCCGCCGGAATGACGGGAAGCCGCTGATGGCTGACGGCTGATAGCTGATAGCTGATAGCTGATAAGGAGACAACCATGCCGGGTGAGACCTGGTATTTCGGCCTAACCCGAGAAGGGGGCTACTACCACATCGTGGCCGCGAGCACGAGCCAAGCCAAAGTGCTGCGCGCGCTGAACTCCTTCTCCGGCCCGACGGCGGTGGCTACGCACGATGAGTTAGGCGCGGTCGGCATCAGCGAGCGCGAGGTCGCCCAGTGGCTTCCCCCGGCAGAGGACGACGGCGACCGCTAAGGAGCCGGCCGCATTGCGGTCCTGCCGCGTCGCGCTCGCCCGTGCCCCACCGACCGCCGCTAATCGTTGGCGTTGACCGCTTGGATCAGCGCACGGGTATACCCCAGGCAGAACGAATGCTGGCGCTCGCCGTCGGGGTCTACCGTTGACTGCGGCACGTGATCGGGGCAGAGCATCCCCTCGTAGCCTACTGCCTTGTACACCTGCAAGGCCTGGTACATGTCCACGTCGCCATTGTCCGGGTAGACTTCCTCGAAGTTCAGGAAACCGCCCCGAATGTTGCGGAAATGCACCATGAAGATCTTCTGCTCAGAGCCGAAATGGCGAATCGCTTCCAGGACCTCGGTCGCCGGGTCCCGGCACATCTCGGCCACGGTGCCCTGGCAGAAGTTCAGCCCGTGGTACGTGCTCGGCGCGATCTTCAGGAAGCGCTTGAGGCCGTCAATACTCCCCAAGACACGATGCACGCCGCGCAACCCCGTGTCGTGCGGCACGGCCGGGTCGTGCGGGTGACAGGCCATCCGCACGCCATACTCCTCGGCCACGGGGATGACCCGCTCCAGGAAGTAGGTCATACACTCCCACATCCGCTCGGCCGGCATGGCGCCGGCTTCGGTGAGGGAGTGATCGGTCCATTCGGCGATGTCGAAATGGCTGTAGGTGACGCCACCACGGCCGGGCGTCCGGCGGGTGCGCGGGACGCCGAGGAGACTGAGATTGTATTTCAGGGCCGGAATGCCGGCCTCGCCCGCAGCCCGAATATTCTGCTTGATGACCTCGATTTCGGCATCGCGGCTCGGTAACCCGCGCATGATGCCCGGAAAGCGTTGCTGGGTCACGTAAGCGGACTGCATGTTCAGCGCGAGCACGTCGAACGCGATACCGAACGAGGCCAGGTAGGCTTTCGTCCGCTTGAGCGCCGCCACGTCCCACGTGCCGTCCTCCTGCTCGATGCCCCTGATGGTCGGCGTCGCCACCGCGACGTGCTCCACACCCAACTGCGCCGCCCACGTCAGCTTCCGCTCCGAGAGGTCTCCCAGCTGCTCGCCAATGTACATCGTGCTCCTCCCACGCGATCAGCACCAATGGTACCAAGATGGAGGACGCTAGTGACGTTGCGCCACCGCCGCCTTCGGCGCGAGCTGCTCGATAGGCACGCTATCGGCCAGCACCGCATCACCAATCCGTTCGCGGGCATCAAGAACCTCCAGCCCGATAATCCGACCCTGAGCATTGAGATCGGCGACGACCCCCGTCTCCTCGATCTCTACCGTCTGCCCTCTCCACTCCACTTCACGGAGCCAGAGATAGAGCGCGTCGGCCTCTGCATCATGGGTGATTCGCATAGACCTGCTCCTGGCACTCACTCCAGCCCCTCAGGTGAGAGATGGTATCACCCCACACTCCACCCCACACTCGACGCCGCACTCCCCCTCTCTATCACCTGGCGATGGAGAGGAGGCCGAGGGTGAGGCCCTGACCACTGACCACCCAGGAATGCTAGACTGGTGCGCGTCTCGGCAGCGGACACGCGCCACGCCGAGCATTGAGGAGGCACCGTCATGGCCATGAAGATCGGCCTGGGGCTGAATCCCCAGATTCTCACCACCGACAACTTCCGCTTTGCCCGGCAGTTGGGCGTTACCCACATCGTCGCGCACTTGTCCAACTGGTCGCCGGTAGCCCAGCGGCCGACCGGCCCCGACGGTCAACCGGCCCTCTGGAGCTATGAAGAGCTACGCGACCTCCGTGCCGCGATCAACGCCGAGGGCTTGGAACTATGCGCCATCGAGAACTTCGAGCCAGGCCACTGGTCCGATGTGCTGCTTGACGGTCCCCGCCGCGATAGGCAGATCGAGGGGCTGAAGACCATCATCCGCAACATGGGCCGCGCCGGCATCCCCGTCATGGGCTACAACTTCAGCCTCGCGGGCGTCTGGGGACGCACGCAAGGGGGCTTTGCGCGCGGCGGCGCCGAGTCGACGGGATATATCGCAGCCGAGGCCCCGCCCCAAGACCCCATTCCCCACGGCACGGTCTGGAACACCGTCTACGACCCCGCCGCCCCATCGGGCGACATCGGCACCGTCACCGCCGACCAGCTGTGGAGCCGGCTGGAGTATTTCCTGACGGCGCTGGTCCCCGTGGCGGAAGAGGCCGGCGTGCGGCTGGCGGCCCATCCCGACGACCCACCACTACCCACGCTCCGTCAGACGGCCCGCCTGGTCTACAAGCCCGAGCTGTACCAGCGCCTCCTCGACATCGCACCTAGCCACTGCAACGCCCTGGAGTTCTGCCAAGGCACGATCTCGGAGATGGATGGCGAGATGGACGTGTACGAGGCGATTGATCGCTACGCCGGCCAACAGAAGATCGCCTACGTCCACTTCCGCAACGTGCGCGGAAAGGTGCCCAACTACCGCGAGGTGTTCATTGACGAGGGCGACGTGGACATGATCCGCGCGCTCCGGCTCTACCACCGGCACAACTACGATGGCGTGCTCGTCCCCGACCACACGCCGCGCGTCTCCTGCGATGCCCCCTGGCACGCGGGCATGGCCTATGCGTTGGGCTACATGCGCGCCGCTGTCACCATGATCGAGCGAGAGTAGCCGCGCCGGCCCGTGTCTTTAATGCATCGCGGGAAGGAGCTTGAGCGAGACGACGCGTGATTCCGATAACGGGACCGTTGTCCGGGCGCTGCCCATACCGTCCACGCGGAGAGACACGTGCTGTGAATGACTCGGAGCGTCACCAGCAACCAGGATAGCGCTGCGACCGGCGGGAAGACCGTTGAAACGCAGTTCGACTTCGGTCGCCGAGCCGCCCGGCACGAGCCGGAGTCTCGCCACCAGAGCAGGCTGGTCTTCGGCACCAAGTCTCGCGCCATCGGCCGGCTCGTTCCAGACCAGTAGAGTTACAGCAACTTCCCCATTGTCCGGTCGCGCCATTATGTGCTCTCGGTCGGCTATGCGGCTGCCCAACGGGATACGTTCGTATCTGAAGCCGCCGCTTGAATTCCAGATAACGGCGCCGTTGGCATAGTAACCGGCCTCATGGAGTCGTGGCTGTATGGCGTTCTGATTCCACACATTCCCGTTGTAGGGCACACTGCTCGCCTCGCTCGCAGCGAGGTCGTTAAAGGCCACCACGAACCACCAACCAGGCCGCGACGTGCCGCGTGCCGAAGCGACGATACAGGCCCCAGAGGTGCAGAGCAGCTTGGCCGAGATTGGCCCACTCCAGGCCCCCGGTTCGGACGGTGGCGCGAGCGTGATAGTATCGAGGGCGTGGCCGGTCGCCGCGTCCAGGATCGTGAGCCGAGGGGGGAGCGCAGGGAGCGCGCCGGCGGGATCGTACGAGCGGACAAACAGGTAGCCGCCCACCAGGAAGGGAGCAAATGACTGGTGCCGTCCCGACTGTTGCCAACGCCACACCTCACGGCCATCAGCAATGTCAAGCGCAATCACGGCGCCGGCGTCGGGCCCAGGCGGCAAAGACCAAGTGCCATTGTCGCCGATGTAGACGAGGCCCTGAGCCTCACTCACGGCCGGACCTTGATGTACAAGGCCATAGCGGGCTGCGCCGGGTCGTGTGCGTAGGACCGGCCGTGACCAGACTACGCCACAGTCCGATGCAATGCGTGAGACGATGCCATCGTTGCCGGCAACGATCACGGAGTATCGGTCCGGGTCATCTGCACTGGACGGCACAGCGACGGGGGTACCATACCCATGTCGTCCATGCCCCACAGGGGCTGTACAAACAACGGATTCATCTGCAGCAGGATCAAGCCGTGCTGTGAGCACATCCTCGGATTCTGCACTGCGGAATGATGTCCACCATGTGCCGTCCGGCGCCTGGCTCGGGATCACAAAGTCGGGGGCAGCTAGGGGAAATGGTCCCACCAGCGAACAGTCGTCACTATCAATGCGGAACAGGCCGCTTTCGGTGCGGTACCATGCGACCTGTGAAGAGCGCAGATCCCAGCCGGAAAAGCCCTCTACATTCGCCGAGCCAGGGATGTCCACGCTACAGACGTGGTGCAACGCCGGTAACTCACTTACTGTAATTGTCGTAGTCTGATCGGCAGCATGGGCAGAGAGCAGCCGCTGGCCATCAGCGCCAGCGAGCGGCGCACTGTTGCTTGCGCCAGCCCTAGGGAAGGTATATGACCGAGCATTCGCACCATCGCGCAGCCGCCATGAGACCAGCGGCGCGGGCGCCGATGCTTCGGCCGCGTAGACGATACCGTTATGGACGATGAGGCTTTCAGGCTGGCCGTCGCTCGCTACGGCGTAGAGTAGTTGTAGCCAACCGCGCTCTGAACGCACCGGCGCCTCAGGCCATGCCAGATCTACCTGCCGCGGCCTGATCAGCGGTTGCCCCGGTACAGCCGGAGGAAGGATGTCGTCGTTCACCGGCTCCCAAGCGAACCACTCTGTGTTCAAGCGGCGTTGCAGTCCAAATGGCCCCAGCGACCAGGTATGGTGACCATCGGTGAAAGCAGCGATATTCGTGTCCTTCTGCCACACCAGCAGTCCCCTTGTGGTGTGCTGCACCGTGTCACCGGTTTCCGGATTGTGATGCTCCTGCTCAACGCAGGCCCCGATGATGTCGGGGATGAGACCGTGGAGCGTCTTGAAGCCAAAGCGAAACTCACACGCCGAAGCAGACGGCACGGAGGACGCCTGGATGGTGGGAGGCGAAACGAGCGCAATGACCAGCAGAGCTACGATGAATACAGCGGGAAGCAACCGGCTCAAGCCAGTGTGTCCCAACAGCACATCCTTGCGTCCGTACATGAGAGTCTCCAGCCACGCTCTGTAGCAGTATATAATCAGGCATTCCTCAAGAAGGCTGACCTACGCCCATACGGTGATCACCAAGGCGCTGAAAAAGCAGCCAGTATGGAGAGAGGTACGATGCGTATAACGATCACCGGCGGCGCCGGGCAACTGGGACAAGCGCTCGCCGCCCACTGGCAAGGCACTCACCAGGTTCGCACCGTGGATGCCGTTCCCCTCCCCGCTGGTGCCCCGTCCCAGGACCACCTTGTCGGCGACCTGCGCGCCTCCGCCTTCGCCCAGCAAGCCATCGCCGACAGCGATGCCCTCGTCCACCTCACGCCTATCGCGCCCGCCGGCCCCGCCACCACGAGCGACCTCGACCGGCTCGACGTGGCCACCCGCAGCACCTACCACCTCCTGCTGGCCGCCCCCCAGGCCGGCGTGCAGACGGTCGTGCTTGGGAGCACTCTCGACCTCTTGGCGGCCTACCCCGGCGCCTGGCGCATCACCGAGCAGTGGGTACCACAGCCGGCCCCCACCCCGGCGCACCTCGCACCCTGCCTGGCCGAGTGCAGTGCGCGGGAACTGGTCCGCGCCCTGCCCCTGCGAGTGATCTGCTTGCGCCTGGGAGAAGTGGTGGCAGAAGCGGACACCGAGGGTCAGCCGTTCGATGGGCGCTGGCTGCACGTGGACGATGCCGTGCAGGCCGTCGAGCACGCGGTGGCCTTTACGCCGAGTGAGGAAGAGCCGGCCACCGGCTGGTGGGTGTACCACATTCCGGCGGCCGGGCCCCGCAGGCGAGTCCCGCTGGAAGCGGCGGCGGATGCCCGGTTGGGCTACGCGCCGCAGCACGACTTCCGCGCCTGGTGGACAACGGACTGGCAGCACCCACCAGCGGCCCCACCACTGCCGGCGGTGCCGTCGCGGCCGATCCGCAAGGTGGTGATATTCGGGGCCGGCGGGCCGCTGGCGGCGGCAGCAGCGCCGCTACTGGCGGAGACACACACGGTACGGCTCACGGACCTGCTCCCATTGGCCGACATCATCGCAGCGAACAAGCCACAATCGCCGGGCGCGCCGCTGCCAACCCTGCTCGACCCACCGCACGAAGCGCAGGTCGTGGACATCACCGACTACGACCAAGTGCTGGCGGCGTGTGCTGGCATGGACGCCATTGTCAACTGCACGGTCAATCGCCCGCACCCCGTCGAAGCCTTTCGCGTGAACTGCCTCGGCGCATACAACGTGATGCGGGCGGCGGTAGCGCAGGGCATCCGGCGCATCGTGCATACCGGCCCGCACCTGACCGGCTCCGGCCACAACGTCGGCTACAACTGGGACTTCGACATCAGCGCCGACGTGCCCCCGCGACCTGGCCACTGGCTCTACGCCCACACGAAGTACCTGGGGCACGAGGTAATACGCACGTTTGCCGAGGCTTACGGCCTGGAGGTACCGGCGCTATACTTCGGGGGCTTTATGAACCCCACACGCCACCGGCCGCGGTCCGGTGGCGTCGGTGGGCTGACGATCTCCTGGAACGACGCGGCCCTGGCCGTGCGGCGCGGGCTGGAAGCGCCGTCGCTGCCGCGCCCGTTCGAGGTCTTCAACATGACCACCGACCTGCCCCACGGCAAGTTCCCGAACGAGAAAGCCAAGCGGCTGCTCGGCTGGCAGCCCCGCGACACCCTAGACCACCTCTGGGGCCTGCGCCCCTAACCCCAGCCCCACAAACCCGAACGACCGCCTCGCTGACCAATTATGTCGCGCCCATAGGCCATGCAGATACAAGGTTGCCGAATCAAGGACGCGATTAGACGGTCATGCACGCACGGCGACGGTTTCACTTTCGATGTTCCTTTGGTAACGGCACGGTGGCTCGGACGAGTACCCGGTACATCCCCAGAAGGAACTGAACCTGCCATTCCGCACAAGGAGTACGCCCATGCCGCACGATGGGCAGACAGGTGGGGGACGGTCGCACGCCAGGTTAGTACATGTGGAAGACTGTCTCACGACCACCGCGTAGCCCGAATTGCAGTTCGGACAACGAGGCGCGAGATACTTACAGTTCGGGTGATTGGTGCAACGCAAGTTCTTGCGGCTCTGTGAGAGGATCAAGCGACCATCGGTGCAACGTGGACACTCCAGAGCGAGTTCGCCGAGCTGCCGCAGATTGTCGGACTCACGGAGCAACTCAACGACAAACTTTGATGGTTGGCCAGAGTCTGTGATGAGGTAGGCGCCGCGCCGCGCGCGCGTCATTGCCACATAGAAGAGCCGCCGCTCCTCTGCGAACGGGTACGCGACTCCAGAAATCGGAGGCAGCACGAGGTCCAGCAGCGGATCGTCCTCGGTACGAGAAGGGAACCCCCAGCGGTCATCCTTGAGGTCCAGCACGACCACATAGTCCTCTTCGCGGCCCTTCGCTTGGTGAACGGTACTGAACTCCACTGACGGTGACTTGCTCCACCAGTTCTCTGGGATACCGTCCCCGCTCTTCCTATAGCGCCCAAGCACGAGAACTGAAGGACTGCCACCTCTGGCCCTTGTACCGATATCCTGAAGCGCGCGCTTCACGCCTCTGACGGGACTGTAGGCGACAACGACAGTGATGCCCTCGTCTTCGGCGTCGCTCGCAGATCGCAGCGGCCTCTGCGTTTGCCCCGGATTTCGCTGTACGAATGCGGTCGATGGGCCGAGGATGCCGTCTTTGTAGCGGAAGGTCAGGCTCAAATTTCGTGTCTGTACATGGCCAAGATGGTCGCCGCAGCTACGCAGGAGGCCAACGTCGCTCCCCGCGAAGCGGTAGATTGACTGCCAGTCGTCACCTACGAGAAAGTACGCCACATTCTGGCACTTGAGGGCCTGGATCAGCGCCATACGTCCTGCAGATATGTCCTGGAACTCGTCTACCAGCACATATCGGTACTGCGGTTTCCATCTGCCTTCGCCGATGTAGCGGGTGGCGTGGTTGATGAGGTCGTGGAAATCCAGTGCATCCCCGTCCGCAAGCCACTGTTCGTAGCGCATCTGTACCTGTTCACAGACCTTTAGGAAGCCCTCGTTACGCCGACGGTCACCGCACTCACGGGCACGGGCACGTAACTCGTCGAACGACAAGCCGCTGGTCTTGACCTGGTTCAGGAACGTCGTCAGCAGCCCGGCCAGCCATGAAATCTGCTTTGGCCCAACTGTTCGATCAGCGTTTGGCGTGAGACGCGATTGAAGCTGACTCCGGCTTCTTCGAGCCGCTTGCGTAGCGTTGGGAGCAGACTGCCTTGCCGGTGTTGCCAGCTGTATGTCTCAATCAGCTTTGTACCATTTTGTCTATGGATGCCTCTCTTCCACTCGACACCTTTGGCGTAGCCCTTCCAATTCAGCGGAGAGCGCCCCCTTTCGTCTAGTGCGAAGTGCTCAATGTAGATGTCGTGGTCGGGGAGGAAGAAGTCCGGCTGGTACTGACGGTGCCGCTGAGTCGCGGTCAACTCTTTGTACGGGTCCTCGTACCGGAAATTGATGCCGTGCTCTGTCAGGTAGTTCGCGATTAACAACTCTTCGAAGCTCTTGACGAGATCGCCGCTAAGAGTCCTCAAATCAACGCTCCGTATGTACTCATAATACTTGGCAGGGGTATCAAAGTCGAATGCTGAGTAATAGGATGCGCGATGGTAGGCTATGAAGTTGGTTACAGAATCCGATTGCCGTGGATCATCTAATAGCTCATTGAGGCCATCTTGAACGGCTATCTTGAATGCAGTATCATCAAATGCGAGCTTCGATATGATAGGCGCAACCCCGGAATTGGCGATGACGCGGTGCCCGAAGGCATGGAAGGTAGAGACATCCACTGCCGATGAGAGGTCGCCCGGTAGCCGCTCCCGTATCTCCTCCGCTGCCTTACGGTTGAACGCCACCACGAGAATCTCGCATGGTGAGACGCCCTGATTGCGAACGAGATGGGCAACCTTGCCAACGATGACCGCAGTCTTGCCCGTTCCTGCACCCGCGAGCACCAGTGTCACATCCTCATCTGTGGCAATGGCCTCGGCTTGTTCGTCCGTGAGAGGTCCCTGGAGCACCCGGCGCGCGGCGGATTGTACAACGGAGATGCTTTCCGATACGAAGCGCCTGTTCGCTTGCTCACGTGCCGCCTGGAATCCCTCAATGGATTCGAGCGATGCAAGCCGCTTGAGCGCCTCTTGTGCTCCTTGATCAAGATATTGTCGTGTGATCCTACTCCTGCGAGACTTCTGCACTGCCGACGCGAGATTGTCGTGAAACTCGCCGCCGTCGGAATGTCGAACATAGTGGTCGCCAGAAAGGAGCTGGCACCGTTTCCCATCCAGCTGTTTCAGAACCAGCCCCAATGCCTCAGCCCGCTTCTTACGCGCCGCCTCGGTCTTGGCCCGCTTCCTACGTAGTGCCTCGGCCTCAGCCCGTTTCTTGGCCTCAGCTTGCTTCCTGGCCTCAGCCTGCTCCCTAAGCACTGCATCGCGGATTCGTGTGGCTTCTTGCTTATCAAGTCCTCCGACCGAGCGCTGAATCCCGTCAGCTGTGCGGATCGTCAACTGGCTCCAGAACCAGGAGCGGCGAACAGTGATCGCGTCGATGGAGCCGACGGGTATCCGTTCAGAGGGCCAGTCGGAGGGCCCCTCAATGCGAAGTGCTTCACCGGTTAGCGAAACGCGCAGCAGCCCCACAAGGAAGCGGTGGAAGCCCTTACTCTCTGCGACAACCTGCTCATGTGGTTGTATCACAGTTCTACTTCAGACGATGCTGGCTAGCCAGCCCACCGCCTACGGCGCAATCAGGATGCGCGCCACCTCGCCGCGTTGCGCGGCCCACTCCGCGTCGGTGAAGGCGGCGTTGATCTGCTCCAGGGGGTAGCGGTGGGAGACCAGCCGGTCGAGCGGATAGCGGTGTTGGGCGCCGGACAGCCAGGCGAGCGCCCGTGGGAGCACCCAGCGGTCGTAGGAGAGCACGCCGAGCAGTTGCTTAGGCCGGCGCACGGCGTCGTGGGGGATGATCTCGGTGCTCACGTCCGGCACGATGTTGCCCATCATCAGGTAGCGCCCGCCGGGTCGCAGCAGCTCCAGCCCCTCTTGTACCACCGCCGGCACCCCGACGACTTCCACGCACACGTCGGCGCCCACCCCGCCGGTAAGCTCCCACACCGCCTCGACGCGCTCCTCTTTGGTCGTCTCCGCGACGTTAAGCGTGAGGTCGGCGCCGAAGTCGCGGGCGAGGTCCAGGCGCTGCGGAATGGCGTCAATGGAAACTACCTGTCCAGCGCCCATATCGCGCGCGACGGCCGCAGCATAGAGGCCCAAGCCGCCGGCGCCCTGCACCACCACCGTATCGCCGAGCCAGATACCGATACGGTGCAAGCCGTAGATCACCTGCGAGAGCGCACAGTTCACCGGCGCCAGGAGGTCATCGGGGATGCCGTCGGGCACCTTGAACACCCACTGCCCGGGATGGAGCAGCATGTACTCGGCATAGGTGCCGAGGAAATGTGGCGGATCGTCAGCGCGCACGTGCGCCTTGAACTGATAGCGGTCGGGGCAGCCGGTGGTGCCGCTCAGGCAGAGCCAGCATTCGCCACACGGGACAAAGTAGGAGTACGCTACGCGGTCGCCGACGGCGAGCGGACGGCCGAGCGTATCGTGCTGCCGCTGCGTGCCGAGCGCCACCACGCGCCCGGTGCCTTCATGGCCGGGGATGCTCGGATAGGGCTGGAGCGGCGGGACTTCACCGCGCCAGATGTGCAGGTCGGAGCCGCACAGTCCGGCGACGGTCGTGCGGACCAAGATTCCGTCGGCTGACGGTGCGGGTACGGGGTACTCGCGCAGCTCTATCGGCTGGTCCGCGCTGATGGCTACTGCTGCCCGGCCCATCGCTGTCATCCGACCCTCCTCCATATTATGGTCCCCCTATGGCCCCCCGCTCCGCAGGGGGACGGACCATTCCCTCCCCTGTCGCAACGGGGGAGGGCTAGGGTGGGGGCAGTGGTAGCCCCGGCACGACTCCGTAACGGCTGTGGCGCTACTCCTGGCCCGGCGTGCCCTCGTAGGTCACCATCTGCCGCGCCGGGTCCGAATAGATGATGACCATACGGGCCGTCGTCGCGCTCGTGTTGCGAGCGTCGTGCTGTGCGCCGGCTGGCACCCGGATCGCTTGCCCCGGCTGCATCCGATAGACCGCGCCCTCCAGGCTGTGGTCCAGCTCCCCTTCGATCAGGTAGAGCAGCTCTTCACAGTTGGGGTGGGCATGGAGCGGGTTCTTTTGTCCCGGCGCGATCTCGACGTAGCCCAGCGTTTGCTCCGCACCCGGCGCCAGCTCGCCATTGAACAGCCATTCGATGGCGCCCCAGGCGAACTCGGCCAGCTGCCCGGACCCTCTGCTGGCCAGAATACCCGGTGCCGGTTGGTTAGGTGTTGTCATGGGCCGGTCTCCTTCCTCACTCCCACGGCGCAGCGCGTCGCGCGCGGCACTGCCCGCATTCTACCCGATGGCGTTGCGGCTTCCGGCTCCGGATCGGGCAGCGCTTCTCTTGACACGAGCGGGGGCGCTTGCTATTCTTGAGTTTATCGCGCGATTTAGTGTTGTTTGCCGACACCGGCGATCCCAGAGAGAGGAAGCGAAGATGGCCGTTCTTGACGAACTGCTCGCTGCCAACGAGGGCTATGCGGCGGGCTTCACCAAAGGGGACTTGCCCATGCCACCGGGCCGGCAGGTGGCCGTGCTCACGTGCATGGACGCTCGGCTGGACCCGGCGCAGTTCCTGGGGCTGGAAGAAGGGGACGCGCACGTCATCCGCAACGCTGGCGGGCGTGCCAGCGAGGACGCCATCCGCTCGCTGACCATCTCCCACAAGCTGCTCGGCACGCGCGAGTTTGTGGTGATCCACCATACCAACTGCGGGATGGAGACGTTCACCAATGAGCAGCTCCGCGAGCAGCTGGGCCGCGACCTCGGGGCTGACGCTTCAACCGTCGAGTTTCTGCCTTTTACCGATCTGGACGAGAGCGTGCGGCAGGACGTGGAGACGATCCGCTCGTCGCCGTTCATTCCGCAGGACATTCCGGTGAGCGGGTACGTCTACGACGTGGGCAGCGGCCGTCTCCGCGCGGTGTGCTGACGCCGGGAGACGGCGTGTTCCCTCCCCTGTCGCAACGGGGAAGGGCGAGGGTGGGGGCCAGGGAGGACAGCCGGAGGGTGAGGAGCTACTGCACCATGCCATACCGTTTGTTCTGCGCCGTCATCTTCAGGAAATACCGCAATCGCTGCTCGAAAATCTCCGGGCGTGCCCTCGCACCCTCGATAAAGGCGATGCGGATTCTCTTGTAGGAGTCGGGAAATCCCTGAAAGTTCTGCCACTTCTCCCGGTCTTGCTGCAGCGCCTGCACGATGTCCGGGGCAACCACCAACGGTGTTGGCTGCTCTTCCGCGTCGAAGACGTGCTTGATGGCGGCAAGCCCGACAGCGGTCATCTTATCCTGCTCCAGGAGACGACGCACCCGTTCCCGGTTCATCGCCGACAGGTTGCTTTTGGGCTTTCTGGGAGTAAATCTCTGGGCATATTTATTTTCATCTATGCCCTTGACGATACTATCTATCCAGCCGTAGCACAGCGCTTCTTCAACGGCGTCGTTATAGGGTATTCTCGGTTCCCCGGACCCTTTCTTGTAGTAGATCAGCCATATTTCCTCCTCCTGGTCGTGATACTCGGCCAGCCAAGCACGCCATTGCTCTCTGTCGGTGACGTAGAGTGTTTTTCCTAGCTCCATCGGTCAAATCCTCTATCCACGTAGACCCCGGTTGACAGATTCCGCGCTTCACAGTCCCCGGCATAGCGCGCGAGCGCCGGGCGCTGGCCCACCGGACCACCCGTGTTCAATAACGCAGGTGGGACCGTGCTGGCCCGCTGCGGCGCTCTACGCCAGCACCCGGCGCAGGGGAGCAGACAGGGGCACGACGGTCAGCACGACCGCAGCCAGGAGGGCGAACGCCGTCGTCAAGCCCAGCAGGTCGGCAGCCACGCCAAAGATCGCGGGTGCCAACGCCGCTGCGGCCAGGACACCGGTGTAGAAGAGACCATAGCCGCGCGAGCGGCGTTCCGGCTCGATCAGCCCGGCCGTCGCCGCGTAGAGCACGGACGAGGTGCCGTTCAGCGCAAAGCCGAAGACCAGCGCCAGCGGCGCCAGGGCCGGCCCCGACAGGAGGATGAAGAGGATCATCGCCGCGGCGGTCAGAGCTTCCGTCGCCCAGATCAGTCGCACGGAGCCAATGCGATCACCTAACCACCCACAGAAGAATTTGCCCGCCGCCCCGCCAGCGAAGATCAAAGCATAGAGGCCACTGATCGCGGCGCCGTCCAGTCCGTGTGCCGTGAGTATGAAGGGCAGCAACGCCAACCCGGCGCCCCGTCCTACGCCGTCTACCATGCCGACGGCCGTGAGCAGTGCAAACGACCGCGGCGCCGCGATCCCCCAGCCCTCGTGTGGCCGCCCGGCCCGCGGCTGCGCGGCCCGGCGAGCGGGTACCCAGGCGACGGATCGCGTCACCTGGGTACGGCCGGCGAGCGTCGCCAGCGAGCAGACCAGCCCGACCGCCGCCAGAGCACCGAGCACCGCCCGCCAGCCGTAGGTCACGCCGATAATGCCGGCCAGGGCCGGTCCGGCGAGCTTACCGAGGTCCCCGGCGAAGTTGAGCGTGCCGACGGCCGAGCCGCGTCCGCTCCGTTCGTAGGCCCGCGAGACTAGCCCGGTCGCCAGTGGGTGCTGCGGGCCACCACCGATGCCCCCGACCACGGCTGCGCCGAGCAGGACCGGATACGTTGGCGCTAGGGCCATCGCTACCAGTCCGCCGGCCATCCAGGCGTTGCCGCCGACGAGCAGGCCCAGCTCCGCTCCTACGGTCAGGTGTTCTGCCAGGAGCCCCATTGGTAGCTGGAACAGGCTGGCAGCACCGGAAAAAGCGGCCTTGAGCAGGCCAATCTGCCCATAACTCAACTGCAAATCGGCGGCGATGAGCGGGAGCAGGGGATAGACAATCGCAATGTAGGCATCGTTGACAATGTGCAGCACCGAGGTTGTGGTGAGCGTGGTCATGGCCGGCGACCAGCGCCGGGTGAGCGCGACAAGCCGCGGCGGGCGCAACCTTTCTCTCAACACCGATCTCTGCCTCTACCGCTACAACCTCAGATACAGTGGAGGTCCGTGCCACGCCGTAGGGGCGCAGCACGCTGTAGCGCTGTCCCCCTGCGAAGCGGGGGGGCCATAGGGGGGCCAGGCCGCTGCCTCACCCCTCTCCCACAGGGAAAGGGGGCCTGGATTCCCGCGTTCGCGGGAATGGCGGACGAGACGGCCCAATGACGATGCCCCCGCCAGCCTCCGCCGCGCCCCCCCTCTCTATCGCTCGGCGATGGGGAGGGGGTCAGGGGGTGGGGCCTGCCCCGGCCCTCCCCCTTATGTCAGCATCACAATCTAGGCAGTCACCTTCCAGGCCACGCTCAGACCCTCGCCAACCGGGAGGATCGTGCCCAGGAGCCGGGGATCGGTGGCGACGAGCCGGTTGTAGCGCCGCAGCGCCCGCACCGACTCGGACGACACCGCCTCATCGTACACCGCGACCCGGGGACCGAGCGTCAGCACGTTGTCCGCCAGGATCAATCCACCCGGCCGCACGAGGCGCAGCGCCTCCTCAAGGTAGGCGGGATACGGCGGCTTGTCGGCGTCAATGAAGACCGCATCCACACTTTCGTCGGCACGGGCCGCTAGCGTCTCGCGGGCGTCGCCGACCGTCACCGTGACCCGCTCGGCCACCCCGGCCTGCCGGAAGTGGGCGCGGGCCATCGCTGCGCGCTGCGGATCGAGCTCTAGGGTCTCCAGGTGACCGTCTGCGGGCAAACCACGGGCGATCCAGATGGCCGAGTAGCCGGTGCAGGTGCCGATCTCCAGCACTCGCCGCGCGCCGATCAGGCGACACAGGAGCTGAAGCACCTGTCCGGCTTCCGGCGCAATCGCCGGGACACCCAGCTCCCGCGCCTTCGCACCGATTGTCCGCAGGGCGTCGTCCTGCACCACGACCTGCCGGCGCAGGTAGCGAGTAATGTCTGCATTGAGATACATCATGCTCTCCTCCGATGGTCCGATGGGGCCGCGCTCCTCCGGTGCTGGCTTGACGTGTGCAGGCAAATAACGTATCGTTCACTCAGGATACACACCTGCTCCCGCGCCTGCGTAGTTGGTGCGGTCCCTAGGCCGGGTACGGCCCGTACATTGAAGCAGGTGACTACGCCAGTTGCAGGAGGTGATTGGGCACAAGGCACGCTCGCAAGACTGCATACTTGTTCTAGTCTGCTCAAACCTCTTGCGGAGGTATTGTCGAGCAGATACAGGAGTTCAGGAGGAAAACATCGTGGCAGAGATCACGCGCAGAAGGTATATCGGTGGCGCCAGCGCCTTGCTTGGTGGCCTGTTGGCCGTCGCCTGTGGCGAAGTGGAAGTCCGCTACGTCCAGGGGCCAGCAGGGCCAGCAGGGGCAACAGGCTCCCAGGGTACGCGCGGTGCGACCGGCTCCCAGGGCGTCGAGGGTACATCCGGCGCTGCGGGCAAGACCATCGTCGTGGACAAGCCGGTCACGCAGATCGTCGAGAAGACGATCGTGGCTGCACCCACCAGGAAGGTCACCATGTGGACCGGGTTCTGGCGCGGTGGCAACATGAGCGACCGCGGCACCGGCTGGACCGATCTGACCAACCGGTGGAATGCCGAGAACGAGAACATCACCTTCGTGCTCCAGCCGGTGGCCGGCCAAGGCAACAACACCGACGAGAAGATCATCTCCAACTACGCCGCGGGCACCCCGCCCGATCTGGTGCATACCGCCTATTGGAGCGGTGGCGTCTACGGCGTCCGCGACATGCTCCCCGAGCTGATGGAGACCTACATCAAGCACGACAAAGAGTACGCCGATTCGATGGACGACTTCTTCCCCCATCTGCTGGAGTCGAGCATGTGGCAGGGCAAGCTGTGGAGCCTGCCGCAGGAAACCAACGCCGACCTGCCCTACACCAACCTGGCGATGGTGCGGGAAGCCGGCCTGGACAAGCTCCAGCTCGGCTACACCTGGGACGACTTCGTGGACTATGCGGGGACGATTCAGAGGAGCCTGGGGCCGGGCAAAGAGTCGGGCAAGTGGGCGATGGGCCACATGCTGAACGTGGTGGTGTGGTGGAACCTGGTCTTCCAGGCCGGGGGCCAGCTCTTCAACGAGGATCGCACCAAGCTCGTGCTCGATTCTCCGGAGGCGCTCGAAGCGTTGGAGTTCGTCTCGGACGTGCATCACAAGCATCAGGTCGCGGTGCCGCACGGGAGCTACTACGAGGACACCGGCAAAGAGCGACCGAGCTTCCGCAAGGGGCAGATTGCCATGTTCTACGAGACGAGCGCCTCGCGCTTGGTCTCCTGGGCGCAAGACATCGGCGGCTTGGACAACATGTACGTGTCACCGTCGCCCACGAAGAAGCGACCGTTCGTGGCAACGTTCGGCCAGAACACCTACCTGTTCAAGACGAACACCCAGCAGCAGGAAGCTGCTTGGCAGGTGATGCGCTGGCTGACCAGCACGGATGCGGCGGCGCACTACGCGGCGGTCACGATGTTCCTGCCGCCACGGAAGTCGGTGCTCACGCATCCCGAGTATCAGGCGGTGCGCGAGCGCGTACCGCAGTTCGAGACCTTCGTGGATGGCTTGAACTATGCCTTCCGGCCGTTCCATCCCACGCTCCCCTCCATGTTTGGCGGGATTGGTGAGCTGCTCGGGGAGGCCGGCAAGAACCCGGGTCTCAACCTGAAGGACGGTCTTGAGGAGATGGTGCGGGTCGAGAACGCCAGGCTGGCCAAGTGGACCGCGGATAACGCCTAGTTGAGGCCGGAGTAGCCGCCCACGGCGGCTCAGTTGGATCGTCGGGCCGCCCGGCGGCTCGAATACAAAGGTTGCACAGGAGCCATCGAGTTCCTGTGCAACCTTCTTTTTCTCCCCTCACCCACAAGTGGCTAGTGGTCAGTAGAGAGGAGCAGTGCGGCGAGGACCGGCGCCGCCCGTCCCCCTGCGAAGCGGGGGGACCGTAGGGGGGCCAGCATTGCACAGGAGAGGGGACAATCGCCGGTATGTTGCCAACTGCCGCGCACTCCCTCTCCCCGTGGGAGAGGGCCGGGGTGAGGGCTGAGGCCCGCCGCCCTAGCCCTCCAGCCGGAAGAAGCTCCCGGCGATGTGGCGGGTGCCCCCAAAGCCGTTCCCGTCGTCCTCCATGAAGTAGTAGGCCGTGAAGATACGCCCGTCGTCGAGTTGCGTCGCGACCGGATACCCCAAGTCACCGCCGCTACCGTCCGCCCGCACAATCGCCTCCGCCGACCAGGTGGCGCCCTCGTCCTCGCTGACAATCAGCCCGATCCCGGTAGGTGGCTTGCGCCGCGCGAAGATCACCACGATCCGCCCGTCCCGCAGCCGCATCGGCCACGGCGAGCGGTAGTGGACACCGCTGCGGGCCACCTGCGGGGGACGCCGCGCCGCCCACGGCGATTGCCCCCACGCCACAATCGGCTTAGGATCGCTCCAGCTTGCCCCACCGTCATCGGAGTAGGCCAGCTGGATCGCATTACGAACCCCGCCGATGTTGAGCATGTAGCACTGCAAGCGTCCGCCCGGAAGCAGCAGCAGGCCGGCATAGGTGGGACGTCCCACGCCGGTAGGGTCGCGCGCCACCTCCGCCACGTACTCCCAAGTGAGACCATTGTCATCGGAGCCGAAGACGCCCACGCCACCGGGCATCCCGCCACTGTCGCGGTCGGCGGTCATCGCCATCGTCATCACGCCCATCAACGTGCCGTCGGGGAACTGCACCAACGGGTGAGCGTCGCGGTGCAGCCCCCCGCCGTGCGGACTCGTCACCCGCGTAGGCACGGTCTCCCACGTGCGGCCGCGGTCCCCGGAGCGGAACGCGAAGCATTCCAGGGTAGGCTGACCGCCCGGACCGGGCGGCCCGGTGGCCGGGCGCGGAAAGTACACGGCGGCATCCGGGCTGGTGAGGTCAATCTGCTCACGGGCCACTCCCGGCTCATCGGCCCGCTGCAAGGTCGCGCGTTTCTCCTCCAGCGGCAGCGACTCGTCCCAGACCACGATGTCGTGCTCCCGCGGCCAGGTCTCGCCGTGATCGAACGAGCGCTGGAGCAGAATCTTGGCGCGGCTGGCGTAGCCATTCCAGAAGGAGTGGCTAATGTCGGTCAGCACCTCGTAGCGGGAGGGCGCGTGCGCGTGCAAGACCGCCAGCTCACCGTTCCCGTAGTTGAAGATGCCACTTTGCCGGGGATGCCCGCAGTAGCGCTCTTTGCTGTAGCACAGCTTGGTGTGGCGCACATCCGTCAGCACTGGGTTAGCGCGTTGCATCGTGTTTCCCCTCCGATCTTATGCTGTGGCCTCACTCCCGGGCGAGCACGGCTTGGCTGTCCTCCGCACAGTATAGCCGGCGCACGGCTCCGGCGCGGCGCAGGGCGCTATCGCCCGGCGCCAGCTCGACCTCCAGGCCGTCTATCGTCAAGCACGGCCTACCCTCGATGGCCTGCCAGTGCTCGTTGACCGGCAGCCGCGCCGCAGCGAGGCCCGTCCCGGCAGCGAAGGTGAGCAGCCGCAGTTCGCTCAACGGGCAGCGCGGACCGCGTTCGGGCACCGGACCGGTGTTGCTCCGGCCCGGTACAACAAAGCCGGGCACCGTGCGCTCCGGCGGCCCGTCCTCCTCCACCAGGATATGGCCGCCGCGCCGCCGCCCCTCCAGTCGCGTGGCTACCGTTGCCGTGGCAAAGTCGGTGAACATCTGGAACCGATGCACCACCCCCATCGGCGTATAGACCAACGTGTTGGCCTCAATCGGAAAGCGCTCGCCGTCCAGCCACCCTTCCCCTCGTCCGGAGAGGAACAGCCAAAACTCGTCGCCGTCGTGGTAGTGTGGCTCTACCCCCTGCCCGGTCTTCTGGTCCGGCACCCAGTAGAAGGCATTGAACCCTGCCCACGCCGGAAACAGCGTGGATTCCCAGGCCGGGTGGTTAGAGTTCTGCGAGACAATCAGGCAGCTATCCGTGCTGATAATCACCTTAGCCCCTCTTCCGACCACGCACCGAGTCGCTATAAGGCTGGACTGGCACCGGCGAGACTACTATAATCGCTCCCGGAAGCGTCCGGCTAGTGGTTCGAGGTTAGCCGGTGGTGCCGCGCCTCCAACGGCCCGTGCGACAGGCGCACTGACGGCTGAAAGCTGATGGCTGAAAGCTGCAATAGGAGGGCACGATGGCTAACCTGAAGGCGGCGCTGATCGGCTGCGGGGGCGCAGGGCGCGGCCACGCTGCCATCGGCCAGCGCTTGGACATCGAGTTGGTCGGCTTCTGCGACGTCATCCCGGTAGCCGCCGAGCGCGCGAGAGAGGAGTTTGGTGGTCGCTACGCCACTACCGACGCCGGCCGGATCATGCGCGACGACAGCATTGATCTGCTCTACATCGCCACCCACCACGACGCCCACCATCCGCTGGCGCTGGCCGGAGCACAGGCCGGCAAGCACATGGTGCTGGAGAAGCCGATGTGCGTCGAGCGCCGGCAGGCGGTGGAGGTCGCCGAAGCCGTCGAGCAGGCCGGCGTCAAAGTGGTGATTGACCACTGGTTTCGGAACAGCCCGGCAGCCCAGAAGACGCGTGAGCTAATCCCCCATCCCCGCCTCAGCCACGGCCAGCTCGCCACGGACAACTATGCCCACAGACCGCCGGGGGGCAGCGACTGGATTTGGGACAAAGACGATGGTGGCGGCTTGCTCATCAGCACCGCGGTCCACACCGTTGACCTGCTCTCCTATCTGATGGACAGCGCCGGCGACCGGGTCTATGCCGAGGGACGGCAGTTCGATAGCCGGAACAAGGGCACCGCGGGCTATCCCGACGGACTGGTAGGCACGATCCTGTGGCAGAGCGGAGCGCTATCCACGCTGATTAGCACCGACCAGGGGGTGAATCCGTTCGTCTCCAAGTGGTTCCACGAGGTATGGGATGGCGAGCGCAGCGTCGTGCTCTCCGCCCATATGCGCCGCGCCGACTTCAGTGGCTGCGATATTGACCACGTTGATGTCAGAGCGCTACCCGAGGCGGAGCAGCGCACGGCCATCGGGGCCTACACGATGCACGTCAACCTGCTCGAAGCCATCCGCACCGACGGCGACACGATCTGCAACGTCCGCGACGGCGTGCGGGCGGTCTCCATCTGCAATGCTCTGGAG
This sequence comes from Chloroflexota bacterium, assembly GCA_965238265.1. GTDB lineage: Bacteria > Chloroflexota > UBA11872 > UBA12225 > JAJDUF01 > JAJDUF01. Next base: position 3,031,900 of record OZ250185.1, read on the forward strand.
GCGGCGATCCGGACCGGCAAGCCGCAGACCGTCCAAAACTAGCGCTCTGGTACTCGCCATGACTCCCCTTCCCTGGAGGGAAGGGGCCGGGAGTTAGGTCCGCAGCACAGATAACAGATAGGAGAAGACGATGGCTAACCTGAAAGCAGCACTGATCGGCTGTGGGGGTATGGGACGCAGCCATGCCAATGCCGGGCAACAGCTCGGAGTCGAGGTGGTCGCGTTCTGCGACGTGATCGAGGCGGCCGCCGAGCGCGCGCGGGAGGAGTTTGGTGGTCGCTATGCCACCACCGACGCCGACCGGATCATGCGCGACGACAGCATTGACCTACTCTATATCGCCACCCACCACGACGCCCACCATCCGCTGGCGCTGGCCGGGGCACAGGCCGGCAAGCATATGCTGCTGGAGAAGCCCATGTGCATCATGCGCCACCAGGCGGTGGAGGTCGCCGAAGCGGTCGAGCAGGCCGGCGTCAAAGCGGTGGTGGATCACTGGTTCCGCATCCAGCCGACGACGCAGAAAATCCGCGAGCTGATCCCCCATCCCCGCCTCAGCCACGGCCAGCTGGCCATGCCCAACTACAATTCGGGAGAGGTGGGCGCCGAGTGGCTGTGGGACAAGGACGACGGCGGTGGTCTGCTGGTCAGCACGGCCGTCCATACCGTTGATCTGCTCTGCTACCTGATGGACAGCGCCGGCGATCGGGTCTACGCCGAAAGCCGCCTGTTCGAGCCGGAGCTGAAAGGCACCGCAGGATACCCGGATGTGCTCGTGGGCACCATCGTGTGGCAGAGCGGCGGACTATCCACGCTGATTAGCACCGACCAGGGTCTCAATCCCGCCGTCTCCAAGTGGTTCCACGAGGTATGGGACGGCGAGCGCAGCGCGGTGCTCTCCAGCCATACGGCGCGCGTAGACTTCGGTGGCGCCGACGTTGATACCATTGATCTCAACGAGCTGTCGGCGGAAGAGATGGCCAAGGTGCGGGGAGCGTACCCCATCCACGCCAACCTGCTGGAGGCAATCCGTACCGATGGGGACACGATCTGCAACGTCCACGACGGTGTGAAGAGCGTGTCCATCTGCAATGCGCTCGACGAGGCGGCCCGTACCGGCAAGCCGCAGGATGTGGCGCACTAACGGACCCACGCCCAGCGGGAGCAGTCGGCCATCAGCGATCAGCCGGAGGCAGAGCAGTTGAATGCTGATGACTGATGGCTATTCATCCAAGGAGCTACAGTGAAGCGCACTGCCCCGGCCCTGACAGAGGTCCGCCATACCAAGTTGTGCTACAGCAAGCAGCGGTATTGCGGCCATCCGCGCCTGAGCGGCATCTTCAACTACGGCAGTGGCGAGTTGGCAGTGTTGCACAGCCATGCCCCGAGCAGCTATCGGACGCCCGACGACATCAGCCACTCGTTCACCACCGGCTACCTGGGCCGCGCCCAGGTCCTGCTCCAGCGTTCGCTCGATCATGGCGAGACCTGGCCGCGTGAGCACGATGTGGTGGTCTGGGACGAGTCCCTCCCGCTGGCCGAGAAGCGAGCTATTGTCGCCCGCGCCGATGAGCCGGGCGTGGTCCGCGAGCAGATTGATCTCTCTAGCCCGGACGCCGCCGTGTACTTTGCCCGGCCCTGGACGGGACCGGAGGACCCCGACGGAAATCCCGCCCAGGAGTGTTTCGTGTTCCGGTCGGCCGACCGCGGTCGCACCTGGGAGACGGTGCCCTCTCGCGTCAGCCATCCGCGTGGCGGCGGCCTGTGGCGAGACGCTCACCCCTTGGTGCAATTTCCTGACGGCACCCTGATGGGCGTGCTGTCACTCTATAGCACGTTCGAGGACGGGTCCATCGGTTACTTGACCGGCGAGCCGAGAACCGTGGCGGTCTTTGGCTCGGATGATAGCGGCCTCACTTGGGAATACGTCGCCGAAGTGCCCGATGATCGCACGGGAGGCAAGGGGCGCGTCTACGTGAGCCTGCTGCTGCTGCCCAACGGCCGGTTGCAGTGCTATATGCTCAACGTCATTGGTATTCGCAACGCCATCGAAATGTGCTACTCCGACGACGGGGGCTACAGCTGGACTGAGCCAACGCCCATCGTGGCTTGGGGACAATCGCCTTGGGTGGCCCGCCGCGCCCCCGGCGCCGCCCGGCGTGGCGTGCATTACCGCGCACCGTGGCCAATGCGCCTCCGCGACGGACGGATTGTCGTCATCTTCGGCCGGCGCAAACCACCGTTCGGGATGGGCTTGATCGTGAGCGCGGACGACGGCGCCACCTGGTCGGCGGAAGCCGTCATCCGCGACGACGGCAGCGGCGCGGACTTGAGCTATCCGGTCGCCACGGAGCTGGACGACGGGCGCATCTTCACCGCGTATTACTTCATGCAGGACGACGGCAACGGCTTTGGCGGCACGCGCTACGTCGCCGGCAGCTTCTTCCGGCTGGCATAGTAGGTGCGGAGACGGTCCCTATCAGCACACAGGAGGAGACGATGGCAGGCATGAAAGCGGCAGTGATCGGGTGTGGCGGCATGGGCAGTGGTCACGCCATGCGGGCCAAGGACTTGGGGCTGGAGCTGGTGGGCTTCTGCGACGAGATCGAGGCCAGTGCCGTGCGGTTGCGCGACACCATCGGCGGGGGCTACGTTACCACCGACAACGGGCGGATCATGCGCGACGACAGCATTGATCTAGTCATCATCGCTACCCACCATGACGCCCACCACCCGCTGGCCATTGCCGCGGCGCAAGCCGGCAAGCACCTGCTGGTGGAAAAGCCGATGTGCGTCACCTATGCACAGGCCGTGGACCTGGCCGAGGCCGTCGAGCAGGCCGGCGTGAAGCTCGTCGTCAACTGTAAGTTCCGCATCGCGCCCACCGTGCAGAAGGCACGGGAGTTCATCCCGCACCCGCGGCTCAGTCACGGGCAGCTGGCAATGGACAACTATGCGCTGATGGAGCCTGGGACGAGCAGTAGCTGGCTGTGGGACAAGGACGATGGTGGCGGCCTGCTCATCAGCACGGCGGTCCACACCATTGACCTGCTCTCCTATCTGATGGGCGGCGCCGCCGACCGGATATACGCCGAGGGGCGGGTATTCGACAGCCGCAACAAGGGCAACGCCGGGTATCCCGATGCGCTGGTAGGCACGATCCAGTGGCAGAGCGGGGGGCTATCCACGGTCATCAGCACCGATCAGGGCCACAACCCGTTCGTCTCCAAGTGGTTCCACCAGATGTGGGACGGCGAGCGCAGCGCCGTGTTCTCCAAGCACACCAGCCGCGTGGACTTCGGCGGCTGCGACATTGACTACCTGGAGACGCAAGAGCTACCCGAGGCCGAGCGGAACAAAGCCTCGATGCTGCTCAACCTCATGGAGGCCATCGAGACCGACGGCGATACCCTCTGCAACGTCCACGACGGCGCACGCACGGTCGCCATCTGCAACGCCCTCGACGCGGCCGCCCGCACCGGCAAGACGCAGAGCATAGCGCGCTGAACAATCGTCAGTGGGGGTGTTTTGGCAAACGTGCCTCACCCCCGCCCACCCCCTGGCCCCTCTCCACATGGTGGAGAGGGGCCAGGGGGTGAGGCCAGAAACTACGCAGGAGACAGAGCATGACAAGCACCTACACGTTCAAGATGGGCATGTTCCTCGACGAGTGCGGCTTGCCCCTGGACCAAGCCGCCGAGCTGGCTCAGGAGTTGGGAGCCGGCTACGCCGAGTTCTTTGTATCGGCGGATGAGCTGACCGCGGAGTACGCGGCCCACTGCCGGCGGGTCCTGGACGCCGCCGGGCTACAGGTACACGCCTGCGGAACCTCGCCCAATCCGCTCAAGCTGATCCATCTTGACGAAATCGCGCTGGCGGATATACCCACCCACCCGGAGTTCGTCCACGACATGGAACTGCTCCGCCGCTCAATCCCGTTCGCCAAGACCGTAGGATCGCCGCACATGCTGGTGCAGGGCTTTGCCTGGCCCGGCGAGTATCAGAATGGCGCGCGGGTCAGTCCCACCTGGCGCCAGCGTTATGCCACCGGCGGCGGCGAGATTTCGGCGACAGCGCTCGACAAGCTCGCCAAGGCGTTCGGCCTCGTCGCCGACCTCGCCGAGCGTGAGGACATCAACGTCGCTATCGGCATGATGCCGTGGAACTATACGAACACCAGCCGCAACTTTCGGCGGATCATGGAGCGCGTCGGCTCACCACGCCTGCGCTGCAAGTGGGGGCCGGCGGACAACTACAACGCCGGCGAGCACGACACGGTCACGACCGGCTACCACACCCTCAAGCCCTACCTCACCAGCCTCCACCTCAAGGACGTACACGTGGTAGACGGCCCCGGACTTGAGTTCGAGTACCGGCCCATCGGCACCGGCGATCCCGACTACGCCGCCCTGTTCCGCACCTTTGCCCAAGACCACACCGACATCGTGCTCGCCGTCGCCACCCACTTCATCCCGGCCGACGGCACCCGCGCCGACGCCATGCGGGCCAACTACGCCAACACCCAACGCCTCGCCCAGCAAGCGCTAACCTCCTAGCACGCTCACCGCAGGTTCTCCTGAAAGGCAGGACAACCATGAGTCGCAAGGATGCCCCTTCTTGGGCTGAAAAGCTCTCTACCCGCGTACAGGCGCTTGCTACCGGATCTAGCCTTGGCACAACCTACTACAAACGTGGCAAGGAACACTTTCGCGAGGGCGATTTAGACAGCGCCATTCAAGCCTTCACGGAAGCGATTAGGCATGACCCCAACAATGCCAGAATCTACAGAAGGCGCGGAAATGCATACGGAAACAAGGGCGAGTACGATCAGGCCATCTGTGACCACACGGAAGCTATCCGCCTCGATCCCAAAGACTCCAAAGCCTACAGACACCGGGGAAATTCCTACGCACACAAAGGTGACCATGACCAGGCGACCCATGACTACACGGAAGCAATTCGCCTTAATCCAAACGACGCTGACGCCTACTACAGCCGGGGAGATGTCTATAGGAAGAAAGCCCTCCACAACGCCAAACAGGCGAGGCTGGATTATGACCAAGCGATCCGGCTGGACCCGAACGATGCAGACACCTACTACCTCCGGGGAAATGCCCACGTGCGCAGAGGCGAGTTTGATCGCGCTATCCAAGCCTATACCAGAGCCATTAGGATTGATCCAGATCATGTAGACGCCTACCACAATCGGGGAGTTGTCTACAGGGACAAAGGTGAATACGACCGTGGCATTCGTGACCTCACGGAAGCAATACGCCTTGATCCCAACAGCGCCGACGCCTACAACAACCGTGCAAAGGCCTACCTGGACAAACGCGAGCATGACCGAGCCCTACAGGACTTCGATAGAGCAATCCGGCTCAACCCCAACGATGCCAAGATCCACATCAACCGGGAACTTGCCGGGGGATTGGCCCATTTGCACGAAGGCGATCAAGACGGCGCCATTCAAGCCTTCGCAGAAGCGATCCGGCTTGATCCGAAAAACAGCGGGGCTTACAACCTCCGGGCGCTTGCCTACTTAGACAGAGGCGAATTTGACCAAGCCCTGCACGACCTCGACGAGGCGATTCGGATCACCTCGGACAGTAGCGAGGCCCACTACGTCCGGGGACTTGTCTACGCGGAAAAAGGCGAGCATAGTCGCGCCAGACGCGATCTCAATAAGGCACTGGCGTTAGACTACGACCGAGCAAAGGTCGAGGCGGCGCTTGATGCACTGCCCGACTAGTCCGTGGTACCGGAAAACTGCCCCACGTTTCGCCAGCCGCCTACAGCGTCTTCACCGCCTGCTCGATCATCTCCGTCGCCCGGTCGTAGGACGTGCCGCGCGGGAATGTCAGCGGCGCACCGAACCGCACCTCCACGTCGCCCCGGCGCAGCATCGGGAACGATGTCGGCGAGCCGATAGCGTGGATGTGCAGCTTGAGCGGCACCACCGGAATGCCGGACTCGACCGCGACCAGACCGGTGCCACCGCGGAACTGCTGCATCGGGCCACCTACGGTCAACTCGCCCTCCGGGTAGATGAGCACCGACCAGCGATCATCCAGGATGCGTCCTAGGTTCTCCAGGCTCGCGCGCACCGAGCCTTGCTTCGAGAACGGAAACCCGTTGCCGAGCAGCGGGTGCGTGAGCCGGTAGAGCGGGTTCTGCCACAGCTCTTCCCACGCCGCGATGGCCAGCCGCTTGCGATGACGTGGCGGCAGCGCCTTGAGGAGCAGGCCGTTGTCCGTCCGCAGGCAGTGGTTGGCTGCAAACAGGACCGGCCCTTGTAACCCGGCGATATTCGGCGCGCCGACGACCTTGAGGCGGTAGAGCCAGCGCAGCAGCGGGAAGACGAACACCCGCTGGATCACCCCCCGCAGCGGTCGGCACCACCAGCTCCGTCCCCAGCTCGTGAAGCCCTTCTCCTCAGGATTGCGGGAACCCTGAGCGACCATTGCGGCGAGCGCCCCCACCGTAGTCCCCGGATCGAGCGCATCCTCGTCCAGGTAGACGCCAAGCTCCTCCTCAATCGCCGACAGCAGTTCCACGCGCTTCAGCGAATCCATGTCGAGATCGCCGGCGAGGCTCTTGCCGGCAGCCACCTCCGCGACCGGCACCTCGGCGACCTCGGCGATCAGCCGTTCCAGCGTCGGCTCGTCTTCCCCGCCGGCTTGCGGGGCCGCGGGCATCGGCGCCTCACCGTCCGCGCCCAGCAGCATGTCGGCGAGGATGCGCTTCTTGACCTTCAGCGTATGCGTGCGCGGGAAGTCCTCCTCCGGCCAGACCGTAAACCCGCGGATGCGCTGATGATCGGCCATTTGTCCATTCGCCCAGTCCACAGCGTCTGCGGCCGCAGCGGCGTCGGTCATCAGCAGCGCGGCGTGAATCTCGGGACCGGCCGACCGTGGCAGCCCGACGACCGCGGCATCCTGCACCGCGTCGTGCTTGACCAGCGTCGCCTCGATGTCCTCGGGATAGACGTTCAGGCCGCTGCCCAGCACGATCATGTCCTTCTTGCGCCCCTTGAGGTGCAGGATGCCCTCGGCATCAATCTCGCCCTGGTCCCCCGTCTTGTACCAGCCGTCCCCGAAGGCCGCGGCGGTGGCCTCCGGCGCCTCCCAGTAGCCCTGGCTCACGTTCTCACCGCGGACCAGCACCTCGCCGTCGGCGGCGATCCTGACCTCGACGCCCGGTATCGGCGGGCCGGGAGAGTCATAGCGCGGCTGGGACCGCGGATGGCACGTGATAATGGGCGACGTTTCGGTCGCCCCATAACCCTGGACCACCTGGACGCCGAGCAGATTCCACTTCGCCCCGAGGTCCGGGTCCAAGGGCGCGCCGCCAACGAAGACAAACGACAGCTTCCCGCCGAACTTCCTATGCACTTGCCGGAAAAGCACGCGCCGGACGGGGAACGGCACCCGCGCTGCCACCTTCATCAGCTTCGCCCAGAGCGCCTCCTTGCCCTGCCGCCGCACCTCGCGCTCGATGCCTTTCATAAACAGGTCGAGCAGTTGCGGCACCAGGATCAACATCGTCACCCGCCGCTCCTTCATCGTCCTGAAGAGCACGGTGGCCTGTCGCGCCGTCGGATAGGCGACGTTTGCCCCGGCGGCCAAGGGCCCCAGCAGCCCGCCCATCTGCTCCAGCATGTGGCTCAGCGGCAAGATGGACATCAGCCGGTCGGACTGCGTGCCCGCTGCAACCTGCGTCGCGGAAGCGAGATTCGCCGTCAGGTTACGGTGGGTCAGCATCACGCCCTTGGGGTCCCCCGTCGTCCCGGAAGTGAACATCACCTCCGCCAGGTCTTCGGGGGCAATATCCGCCGGCGCCGGCGCCGGGAGGCCCTCGATCAGGCCATCAATCTCCTCGAAGTCAATCTCCGGCATGCCAAGCTCGCCGTGATAGCTTGGCGTCACCCGCGAGATGAAGGAGAGCTTGGCGTCAACCTTAGAGGCGACCCGCTCCACAAAGTCGCGCGGGCTGCGGACGTCCAGCGGAACGACGACCACGCCCGCCCGCAGGCATCCGAAGAGGGCGAGGACCCATTGCGGGCAGTTCGGCCCCCAGATGAGCACTCTGTCGCCCTTGCCGAGACCGCGTTGCTGAAGCAGCGTCGCAATCCGCCCCGCATCCTCCCAAAGGTCGGCGTAGCTCCAGCGCTGGTAGCGGAAACCCGGCCGGAACAGCAGTGCCGGCTTATCGCCGAACTCCTCCGCACGCGCCCGCATGAAGTCCACCAGGGTCGCTTCTACTTGACTGCCCTTTACACCTGCCATTCCAACCTCCTCATAGACAGCCGCTCCACCAGCAGCGCCAGCTCGCGGTGTGCGTTCTTCGTCAGCGGCGGATAGTGGCTGAAGCAGATCGTGTCGAAGTCGAGCTCGAGCAGCCTGGCCAGCGATTGGTGTGCCCGTCTCACATCCGCGGTGAAGCCTTCGGCCGGCGGGCCGAGCCTGCTCATCCGAAACTGGAGGGCATCGCCTACGACGACGGCGCCCTTGCTAGGAATGAAGAAACAGATACTTCCGAGCGTGTGGCCGGGCGTATGAACGATCCTGACCTCGTCCGCGAATGGCAGCACGTCACCATCCTCCAGCGGGATATCAACCGCAACAGGCTTACCGCACAGCGCCCTCATCACGGATCGTGTCACACCGGCAACCACCCCATTCTTACGCGGGGCCGGCCAATGCTCCGAGCCGCCAATGATCCCGGCATCGAGCCGGTGGGCCGCGACCCTCGCGTTGGTCCGTTCGGCAAGGCGGGCGAGGCCGCCGGCATGGTCCGGGTGGTGGTGCGTGATCGCAATAACCGAGACGTGCTCCGGCTGGATCCGCAGCGCCTTCAGCCCTGAGACTATCGGGCCGGCGCTCCCTCTGCCACCCGCGTCTATCACCAAAGCGCCCTCCCCGGCCGAAAGGACGGTCACGCGCGCCGCAAACGCGCGCAACTGATGCAGTCCCGGTGCGATCTCCAGCGGGTTGCCGAGCTTCAAAGCTATCTCGCCATCATCATAGCGCGGCCGTCCTACCAAGCCAAGGGCAATCGCCCCCTCCGGGAGCACCGCGTTACAGCCGGCCGTTTCTTGACGTAGCCGATACAATTCCGTACTGTACAAGTCTAGGCAAGTTGTAATCCCCACTTGTTCCTAGAGCTTTCGGTGGTGCGATGACAAAGCAGGCTCCGACAACCAAGCTCGTGCGTCCCTTGCGAAGTGGGCAAATCACGATCCCGGTCGCGTTCCGCAAGGCGCTGGGCATCACGCAGGACACCCTTCTGGAAGTGACCCTGGAACAGGGCTCACTGCATATCACCCCCGCGCGGCTGGCACAGACCGCTGCGGACAAGCCCTGGTTCAAGGACCTCTACGACCTCTTCGCTCCCGTGCGCGAAGAAGCGCTAGAGCACAGTGAGGAGGAGATTGATCAGGCCATTGACCAAGCTGTTGCCGCCACCCGGACTACCTGCCATGCTCACAATCCTTGACCGGCAGAGTGATGCTACTGCCTACAAGCCGTAGATGCGCTTCAGGTTCTCCCCGAAGATCAGCGCCTCGGTCTCGGCGCCCAAGTCCAGGCGCTTGATCGCCGCCGCCACTTGCGCCGGGCGGTACTCAGCCTGGTTGGAGCCGAACACCACCTTCTCTGCGCCGGCCCGCTCGACCGCTTCCCGCACTTGCGGTGGCGCCGCCCCGTCGGGATCGTCACTGAAGAAGCGCAGGATCGTGGTCATCAGGTAGATATTGGATCGGTGAGCCGCTCCTTCGATGGCCTCATCCACTCCATCGGGAAAGCCCATGTGATCCATGACAATGGGCACATCGGGATGGCGCTCGGCCAAGCGCACGATCCGCGCAGCGTGGGCATAGTCGCCGCCCGAGTGGATCGTGGCAACCAGGTTTAGCTCACGAGCGGCCTCCATAAACGGGTCAACAATCCGGGCATCAATGTAATACCGGTGGCCGGCAGCCATCAGCTTAACGGCTCGGAAGTCCCACTCGGCGGCGGCCCGGTGCATCTCATCCAGTTCCACGGCATGATCCAGCAGCGGATTGACCGTGACGCAGCCGATGAGCCGCGGCGTGCTATCGGCACCCAGATACGGTGCGATCAACTCTGCCAGAGCCTCGTTCGGGGTGTGACCGGGGGCAAAGGTATGGATCGCCACCGCTGCATCGAGATTGATCTCGCGCGCATTGTCCAGAAACAGGTCGAGCCGCTCCTGCGTCGCCTCGCGGAGGTAGCCTTCTCCATCGGCACGAAATGACATACTTCGCACTCCCTTCCCTGCGGCACGCTGCACCTGATCGTCTTCCGCCTCAGCCGGGCACCGTACAGGTCGTCCCGCCCCATTATAGAGTAGGTTTTCGTGATGCGCGGCCCTCACCCCGGCCCCCTCCCACGGGGAGAGGGAGCAGCCACCAGCCAGCCACCACCGCACTTCCCCTCTCCACATGGTGGAGAGAGGGCCGGGGGGTGAGGCCCGGTCCAAACCACCCTTATCATCGGACCCCGTGCAGCACGACCCGACTACCGGTTTGGATGCCCCACCGCGCCGCGAATCCGGCCGGTACCTCCAGTACATAGTCGGCTGCCGCTGGCGGCGTATAAATGGGAAGCGCGGAATCGGGTGTGCCGGGCCGCGGCGGGGGCACGGCGGCGGCCAAGTGTACGACCTGCTCACCCCGAATCCAGATGATGTCCAGCGCAAAGGTCATGCCCTTCATCCAGAAGGAGTGTCGGCCCGGTGCTGGAAAGATGAACAACATGCCTTCGCCTTCCCCTAGCGGCGCATGGCCGCCGAGGCCGCGCGTTCGCTCCGCGGCCGTCTGCGCCAGCTCCACCCGCACGGCCACGGCATCGAAACGGACCTCCGGCGCGGCCGTGGTCGCTGCGGGCGGCGGGAGCGGCGCCGGGGGAGTGGCTGTCGCCGCAGTCCGCGGCGGCGCGGCCGAGGGCGTCGGCAGGTCGCGGCGCGGCGCGGCGGTGATCGTCGCCCGCGGCCGCGCCTCGGTAGGGGAGGCGCCAGCTGTGCGCGTGGGCGGTGGCAACGGGGGCGCTTGTCGGGTGGGTGGGCGAGTTGGCGAGCTAGGAACACGTTCCTGGTCGCAGGCAGCCGCCCACAAAAGAACGGGCAGCGCCAGAGCGTAGCGCAGAAACTGGCGCCGGCGTTGCTGCTCGCCCACTGCGCTCAGACGGCACGGAGCGAAATGGTGCGTCGCCGGCGCGCCGCCGCAATACTCACCTGAGCGGCCAAAGAGTGTGCAACGTTGCGGAATGACGCGGCCTGCGGCGAGTCCGGGCGCAGCGCCGTCACCGGTCGCCCCTCGTCGCTGCTCTCCCGAATGTCAGGAGCCAGCGGGATTTCGCCCAAGAACGGCACCTCCAGCTTCTGCGCTGCACGTTGCGCCCCGCCGTGGCTGAAAATATCGTGCCTGGTGTTGCAGTGGTCGCAGATGAAGTAGCTCATGTTCTCTAGGATGCCCAGAATGCGCACCTTCAGATGCTGGAACATCTTCAAGGCCTTGATCGCAATATCTAGCGCCACATCCTGCGGCTGGGTCACGATCACGGCCCCGGACAATTGTAGGGACTGCACCAGCGTCAGCTGCGCGTCACCCGTGCCCGGCGGGAGGTCAACAATCAGGTAATCCAAGTCGCCCCAGTGGGTATCGCCCAGCAGCTGCCGGAGGGCGCTATGCACCATCGGCCCGCGCCAGATGACCGGCGCGTCAGGCTCCAAGAGAAAGCCAATGGACATCAGCTTGACATCGTGGGCGACGAGCGGCTCGAAGAGCTTCTTTCCGTCTTGCTGAACGACCTTGGGCAGCGCCCGCGTTCCCATCAGCCCCGGGATGGTCGGACCATAGATGTCGGCATCCAGCAGCCCCACCGCGGCGCCACTTTGCGCCAAGGCAATAGCAAGATTGGCCGCGACCGTAGACTTCCCGACGCCGCCCTTGCCGCTGCCGATGGCCACAACGTTCCGCACGGTGGGCAAAAGTGGCCCGGCGGCCTCCGTGGAGCGCACCCGGGCGCTCATCTTGATCTCGATGACCTCGACGCCGGGAATGGCCTCCACGGCCTCACGGGCCATTGCCTCCATCTGGTCCTTGATCGGACACGCCGGAGTCGTCAGCTCATACGTAAAGCTGACTCGATTATCCTTTACCTCCAGGTCTTTCACCATGCCCAACGTGACAATATCACGGTGGAGATCGGGGTCAATGACCTGCGACAGGGCGGCCAGCACCACTTCCTCCGTCACTGGAGCCTTACGTTCGATCAAGCTGCAACTCCTTAGCTACGGCCTCATGTCCGAGTATAGCACTGTGCCCGGCGGCCTGAGAAGCTACCACCAGCCGTCATTCCCGCGCAAGCGGGAATCCAGGCCCCCTGGGAGCGGACCGGGGTGAGGGAGGGACACATCACGAAAACGTGCTATACTGGGCCACAGGTTGTGCGGCCGCCCATTAACAACTGCTCTTGAGCTAGGGGTGCGCTGTGGCGCTGAGAGGCCTGTTGGAGGCCAACCCTCCGAACCTGATCTGGGTCATGCCAGCGTAGGAAAGTGATCTAGGCTGTCTCTTATCCTACGAGCAAGCCGTGGCGCGCCCGGGAAGGTTCCCGGCGCGTTTTTTCTTGGTCCGTGCTCGATCCCTAGGGCAGCACAGGAGCGCTCGCAACAAGGAGACTGGTAACGCATGATAGGCGTTCGCTTCTCGCTCTACCCCATGACCGATGCATTTGTCCCGGTCATTCTCGACGCGGTGCAAGACCTCGACCGCCTCGGCCTAGAGGTAGAGGTTGACGACGTTTCGACGTGCCTGATGGGTGAAGAGCCACAGTTGTTCGAGGCCTTGCGGGTGGCCTTCGGGCGGGCGGCTCGGACGGGCAAGCACGTCGTCATGGTCGCCTCGTTTTCGGCCGGCTGCCCCGGCGAGCCTGAAGGCGACGTGTGCGTGCCGCGGCACATTACCCTGGCCGAGCTGGCTCAGGACCAGGGCGAAGACGGTTGGGTCGCTGCGGCCTACGACCTCCCGGAGCGAGTTGCCTGTCAGTTTGCGCTCTATCCCCTGGGTATCGAGCACTACATGGAGGTCGTCTATCGGGAGATTGGAGTGACCAAGGAGACGCCGGTTCGCTCACGCGGCCGGCACTTTGTCACCCATCTAACTGGCGACGGCGGCGCCGTCTTCGATGCGCTGCGGACCGCCTTCCGCAACACCCGCCGGGACGCAGCGCACGTCGTGATGACGGCAACGATCTCCGCCAATAGTCCGAGCGCTCCGACAGCCTAGCCGTTGTCACAGGAGAGTCCGCGGCAAGCAGGGACGTACACGAGGAGGTAAGTCCGATGGCCACGACAGCAGCAGATACACCACAGCGCCAGGCGTTCTCCGGACGCTGGGTCGCTATCGCGGCGGGAATCGTCGCGCTCGTCGCCTTCTTCTTCCCCTGGATCAGGTATCAGGATCGGGCCTATAGCGGGTTCGAGTTCGCTCAGGCAGCGGGGGGCGTGACCAAAGGCTTCGATATCACGCTGTACGCCATTCCGGTCCTCGCCATCATGGTGATCGCCTTTGCGCTGGTCTCAATGCTCAATGACAGCGAGGGCGGCGCCATCTTCAATAGCTGGGCGATCCTGGCCGCGGTCAGCGGTCTGCTCATCAGCGCCGTCTTTCTAGCAGAGAAGGCACTCACCGGGGAGAAGACCCTGGAAACGTTACAGGCCGGAACGCTATCCGGCTTTGGACCGGGTGTCTACGCCTCGATCATCATGTTTGCCGTTGCTGCGCTGGGCGGTGCGCTCGAATGGCGCCGGGCAGTGGCGCAGGCGCGGTCCGCCTGGCGCACGCAGGACTTTGTGCTGCTGGCAATCCTGGCGGTTGTCTTTGGCGCCATCTATTGGCAATGGATTCAGGTCTGGATTTGGGCACAAGCCCTGGGCGCACAGTTTGGCCGCGAGCTGTTCTTCGGTGTGTGGTTCGTGGCCGGTTTGCTGGGCGGCTACATCGTCCGGCGTCCCGGCGCAGCGTTTCTGGCGGAAAGCCTGGCAGCCCTGGCAGAGGTCCTGCTGGGTGCGGCAGCCGGGCCAATCCTCGTCGTGACTGGCATCATGCAGGCGGTAGGCTGTGAGCTAGTGTTCGCGGTCACGCGGTACCGATCCTGGGGCTGGACCACATTGCTCGTGGCCGGCGCCGTTACAGCCGTCATCGCGATCCCGTGGAACTGGTTCCGCCTGGGGTACTTCGGCTTGGAGCCGGCGCTCCTAGTGGGCTTACTCGTCATGCGGATTATCAGCGGCGGGCTGGCGGGGGCGGGGGCGAAGGTGATCGGGGACCTGCTGGCCCGCACCGGGGCATTGAGCTTCTTCCCCATCGGCCGCGAGCGGATTGAGGAAGTGTAGCGAGGCCGCAGTGGACAGCGCCGGTTGGCCCGTCGCCGCGCCGGCGGTCCACGTCGAGCGGCTCACCGTGCGCCACATTGGCCGCCGGGCGCCCGCCCTGCGCGATGTCTCCCTGGAGTGGGCGCCCGGCGAGCGACTGCTCCTGCTAGGCCCTAGCGGGGCCGGCAAGAGCACCCTCGCGCTCTGCCTGAACGGGCTGATCCCGCACAGCGTCGAGGCGCATTGGGAAGCGGGCCGCATCCTGGTGGATGGCCAGGATACCCGCCAAGCCTCACTCGGCCAGCTCACGCGACAGGTCGGCTTGCTGTTCCAGGACCCGGAAGCGCAGCTGGCGCTGCTCGAGGTGGACGACGAGGTTGCGTTCGGCCTCGAAAACCTCGGCACGCCGCGGTCCGAAATGCTGCGGCGGGTCCCGGCAGCGCGCACGCTGCTCGGACTGGACCCGGCCCGCACACCACCGCGCCTCGATCAGCTTTCCGGCGGCACAAAGCAACGGGTAGCACTCGCGGCCATCCTGGCGATGGGTTCCAGCGCGTTGGTGCTCGACGAGCCGACGGCAAACCTCGATCCGCAAGGCACCAGCGAGCTATTCGGTACGCTCGCCGACCTGTGCCGGGATAGCAACCGTTCGCTGCTGCTCGTCGAGCACCGCCTGGACGATATCCTCGCCTTGATCGAGCGCGTCATCGTCTTGGACGAGCACGGGGCCGGCGCGTTGACCGGCTCCCCCCGCGAAGTATTCCAGCAACATGCCGACACACTCGACCGCCTGGGGGTGTGGGTGCCGCAGGTCGCGCGGCTCGGCACCCTGTTTCCCGGCGCCAAGGCGCCGCTCACTATTGAGGAGGCTGCCGATCTGCTGGTTGCGGCCTGGCCCGCCGCGCCGCGCCTCGCCGCCTCCAACGAACTCCCCCTCTCCACAGGTGGAGAGGGGGAGTCTGCCGCCCGTCATTCTCGCGAAAGCGGGAATCCAGGCTCCCTCCTCCCCTGGGAGAGGGACGCACATCACGAAAACCTACCCTCGTCAGCGGGCGCGGCAATCCTGGCAGCCGAAGCGGTGAGCTACCGCTACGCACCGGACAGCCCGCCAGCGTTGGCAGCGGTTGACCTGACCGTGCGCTCCGGAGAGTTCCTGGCCCTAGCCGGAGCCAACGCTGCCGGCAAGACGACGCTGGCCCTGCTCCTGGCCGGGGCACTCCAGCCGACAACCGGCCGGGTGCTGCTCGATGGACGCGACCTCCGTGCCGTCCCGGAGCGCGCCGTGCGCCGCCGACTGGCCTACGTCTTCCAGTATCCTGAGCACCAATTTGTCACCGGCACCGTCCGCTCCGAGCTGCTGTTTGGCTTGCGGGCGCGCGGCGTACTCCCCGAGGTAGCAGCCAAGCAAGCGGTGGCAGCCCTGGAGCGGATCGGGCTGGCGGACCTGGCGGCAGCGCATCCCTTGAGCCTCAGTCACGGCCAGAAGCGCCGCCTCTCGGTTGCCACCGCCTTGGTCACGGAGCCGGATGTCGTGTTGCTGGACGAGCCGACATTCGGGCAGGATCGCCGCTACACGGATGAGCTACTGGCGCTACTCACGGACCTCCACCGCAGCGGCACAACGGTCGTGGTCATCACGCACGACATGACCCTCGTGGCCGAGCACGCGACGCGAGCCGTTGCGCTCGCCGCTGGGCATGTCGTGTTCGACGGGCCGCCACCGGCATTGTTTGCACAACCCGACCTGCTGGCGCGTTGCGCTCTGCGCCTCCCACCTATCGCCCAAGTGGTGCAACAAGCCAGGGAACGCCGGGCGGCGGTGCCGGCTGTGAGCAGTCTGCGGGCGCTGACCGCGGCGCTGGCGCAGGTGGCGCCCGGTCCTCCGTAGGGGCGCGATTCATCGCGCCCCGGCCCGTCATTCCCGCGAAAGCGGGAATCCACGCCCCCGGGGCACACGGCCACACGCTAGATTCCCGCTTTCGCGGGAATGACAGATGGGTGTTATTTTCATAGCAATGACGGAAGGAGAGCCATGAGCGCCTTTTCCGCTGCGACAGCACCGCCGGCCGGCCGGGGACAGCGACCATATCTCCGGCGACGAAACCCGACAGTGAAGTTCGCCGTAGTCCTGGTCCTCTCGCTGCTCTTGACCGTGGTGCTGGACCCTTGGACCCCGCTTCTGTTCCTCGGGATCACGCTCGCAGCCGGGCTATGGTTGGGCCGCTTGCACCCGCGGACGTATGTAGGAGGCTTGCTGCCGCTCCTGCTGATCGGGCTGGGGTTCGTGTGGAGCAATGCGTTCTTCTCGGCGTATCCCGACGAGGCCGGGGTGCTGGGGCGCCTCGGCCCGCTGCGCGTGAGTACCCCGGGACTGGTCTTTGGGACGGCCCTCGCGGTGCGGGGCCTAGCTATCGGGGTCCTGTCGGTCACGTTTATCCTGACCACCGACCCCACCGACCTCATCGTTAGCCTGATTCGCCATGCCCACCTCCCGTATCGCCTGGGGTATCCCCTCCTGGCCGCCTACCGCTTTCTCCCCTTTTTCCGGCAGGAATACCGCCAGATTGCGCTGGCCCGTCGGATCCGCGGCGTGTTAGAGCACGGCTTCATCTGGCAGCGGCTATGGCGCCGGGCCGGCTACATCGTGCCCTTGTTGAGTAGCGCCGTGCGTCGCGCCGCCCAGGTGGCCATCGCCATGGACTCCCGTGCTTTCGCCGCCGCGACCACCCGCACGTACTACCGGGTGGTGCCGCTGACCCTGGCCGACGGCCTTTTCGCGGCGGGAGCCGTCGGCGTCGGGCTAGCTATTCTGGGCATGGGCAGCTACCTTGGCTGGCTGCGGCTTTGGGACGGTCGCTTTATTGCCTGAGCTACTACGTGACCCACACCGGCCGGAGACGGCGCGATGGCCGTAGGGGTGCAGCATGCTGCACCCCTGCATGGGAGCGTGGATGGTAGACTGTCGGCGCTGCCCAGGCAGCGCGCTCTGGAGACGTGCCACCATGCGGATCGAAAATCAACGCTTCCTAGTGACCGGCGGCTGCGGCTTTATCGGCAGCCGCATCGTCCGGCTGCTCGCGACGCGCGGCGCCGAGGTCACGGTGTTCGACCGGGTGATCCGCTCGGAAGTGTGCGCTGGGCTACCTCCCGCGGCCGCAGCGCGGGTGAGGCTGCAAGCCGGCGACATCACCAACGCGGCGGAGGTGTACGCGGCAGCCCAGGGGGCCGGGGGGGTATTCCACCTGGCGGTGCTCGATCTGAATAGCTGCGCGGATGATCCGCGGCTGTGCGTGCAGATCAACATGGAGGGAACGTTCACCGTCCTGGAGGCCGCCCAACGCGCTGGCGTCAGCAAAGTCGTGTTCTCGTCGGCTTCATCCGTCTATGGCGACACGGACGAGACCATGGACGAGTCGCATCCGCTGGGGGCACGCACGATCTATGGAGCGAGCAAGATCACCGGCGAATATCTCTGCCGATCCTTTCACACCATGTATGACCTGGACTATGTGATCCTGCGCTATATGAACGTGTACGGCCCTCACCAGACGATTGGCGTGGTCCCCGCCGTCCTACGGCGGATTCGCGCTGGCCAGGCCCCCGTGATCTTCGGCCAGGGCACCCAATCCTTCGATTTTGTCTATGTGGATGATGTGGCCGCCGCCAACCTACGGGCCATGGAGAGCGACGTAGCCGACGAAGCGTTCAACGTGGGCAGCGGCGAGGAACGCTCGATCAAGCAGGTCGTCGAGACGCTGCTGCGCCTGACTAACTCAACCTTGTCGCCCGACTATCAGCCGGCACCCGTCGGGCAGATGCAGCGCCGCGTTGGCAGCAGCGTGAAAGCGGCGCGCCTGCTCGACTGGCGCGCTGCGATCCCGTTCGATGAGGGCCTGCGCCGCGTGGTCGCAGCCGGCTAATGGCCGATGACTCATGACCGACATTCTTGTTACCGGCGCGGCCGGCTTCATTGGCTCCCATCTGGTGCCGTGGCTGGCTCAGCGCAGCCCGGGGCGGCGCGTCTACGCACTCGTCCGCCCCGGACGCCCGCCGCCAGCACCGGCCGCCGGTGTCCACTACGTCTCGTGGGACCTCGCCGCCGCCCGGCCGCTGGCGCCACATGCCGCTTGGGATGACGGCGCCAAAGCCGCACCACACCTGGCACCATCGTGCGGCTTTGGCACGTCAGGCGAGCAGCCGGCGGCGGACACGGATGAACAGCGGCTACCCGGCCACGTTGACGCGATACTGCACCTCGCCCAGGCTAACGTGTCCTTCCCGGAGCAGGCGGCAGCGCTCCTCGCTGTCAACGTAGCCAGCACGCAGCGTCTCCTCGACTACGCCCGCGCCGCCGGGGCCTCGGTGTTTCTCCTGGCATCGTCCGGTAGCGTGTACGGCAGTGGTGGCGATGCCGGAGCAGCGCCACCGCTGGTACCGCCGGTCAGCCCCGGCGCGTCAGCGGTGCGACCGTGGCGGGAGGACGACGCGCCACAGCCCGACGACTACTATGGGGCAACCAAGCTGGCGGCGGAATGGCTGGTGCGCTCGTACCGCGCGTACTTCCACACGGTCATTCTCCGGCTGTTTGCGCCCTACGGCCCCGGCCAGACCGGGCGGCTGATACCGGGACTCATCGGCCGCGTCCGCGATGGCCGGCCCGTCACCCTGAGCCGCGGCGCACGCCCACACTCCAACCCGCTCTACGTTGCCGACCTGCTCCCCATGATCGAGCGGGCGCTGGCTCTGCAAGGCACGCAGGTACTCAACGTCGGTGGCGCTGAGGTGTTGTCCATCCGCGATATGGCCGAGACCATCGGGAGCGTGCTCGGACAAACGCCGATCTACGAGCCGGCACCCGGAGCACCGCCCGGCGATGTGGTCGGCGATGTCCGCCGGATGCACGCGCTCCTGCGGCCAGCCCCCCTCACCCCCTTCGCCACCGGCATCGCCAAGATGGTGTAGGGCCAGGTTGTGTTTGCAAAGTACCAGTCGGTAGGGGGCAAGTTCCCTCCCCTGGAGCTTGCTCCGGGGGAGGGCTAGGGAGGGGGCCAACCCACCCTAGTCGTCGTCGGCGCCCTCCTCAAGGATTCCGCGCAGGTTCCGTAGGCAGGCCTCGGCCTGCTCTGCAAACAGGGCATCGAGGTTGAAGAGACGCGACGCTGGTGCAAGCCGGCCGAAACCGGGCGGTAGCGCGAAGTCCATCCGGTACGTCACCAAGGTCGCTGCGCCGTCGTCGCCCACCGGCTCCAGCTGCCAGGAGGTGGTATGGGCCACACCTTCGACGGAGCGGGATCGAATGAGCCGGTCCGGCACGAATTCGACCACCTCATCCACGCCATCCACCACCATCCCCATGAACTCCAAGCCAAAGCGAAAGCGGGTACCCACGGCGGTAGGGCCGGACGTCAGTCGCTCGCTATAGGCCAGGCGCGGCACCCACTCGATATTGCGCTCTGCCTGTACCAGGAACGCGAAGATGTCGCTCGCCGGGGCGTTCAGCAGGGCAGACTTGACAACTTCCGGCATGCATGGCCCCCTTCCCCTCCGTCTCGCCCGGTCATTCCCGCGAAAGCGGGAATCTAGCGTGTGGTCGTATGCCCCGGGTGGCGTGGATTCCCGCGTGCGCGGGAATGACGGACCGGGACGCGCGAGATAGCCGCCCCGATAGCCGCCTACTCGCTGGCCGGCATGGGCGTTTCGGTGATTGCTGCGGCGCGGTCGAAGCTGAACTGGCCGTCACGTGTACCGACGATCACTGAGTCGCCACTACGGATGTCGCCGGCCAGCATCATGCGTGCCAGCGCGTTCTCCACCTCGCGCTGAATGATCCGGCGCAGCGGCCGGGCGCCAAAGGCCGGGTCAAAGCCGTGGCTGCCGAGGAGCGCGGTCGCCTCCGGCCCGACCTCCAGGTCAATCGCGAGGTCGCGTAGCCGTTCGCGCACGGCATCAAGCTCCAACACGACGATCTCGTCGAGATGCGTCTTGGTCAGCGGATGGAACACGACCACCTCGTCAATGCGGTTCAGGAACTCTGGGCGGACCTGTTGCCCCAGCAACGCCAGCACGCGCTCGCGGATTTCCGGTTCCGGCACACCGGCTGCTTGCCACTGCTGGATTTCCAGACTGGCCAAGTTCGAGGTCATAATAATGAGGGTGTTCCTGAAGTCCACCACATGACCCTGGTTATCGGTCAGCCGGCCGTCCTCCATGACTTGCAGCAGGATATTGAACGTATCCGGGTGCGCCTTCTCGATCTCATCGAAGAGCACCACCTGATACGGACGCCGGCGCACGGCTTCGGTGAGCTGGCCGCCCTCATCGTAGCCGACGTAGCCCGGAGGAGCGCCAATCAAGCGCGAGACCGCGTGGCGCTCCATATACTCGGACATATCGAGCCGGGTCATGGCCGCCTCGTCATTGAAGAGAAAGCCGGCGATGGCCCGCGCCAGGAGCGTCTTGCCGACGCCGGTCGGGCCGAGGAAGATGAACGAGCCAATGGGGCGCTGCGGGTCCTTGAGGCCGGCCCGCGAGCGGCGCACGGCATCGGATACGGCGTTCACCGCCGCGTCCTGACCGACCACGCGCCTGTGCAACACTTCTTCCATGCGGAGGAGCTTCCGGCTCTCCCCCTCCATCAGGCGATTGACCGGGATACCCGTCCACTTGGCGACCACCTCGGCGATACCCTCGGCCTCCAGAAACTCCTTGAGCAGGCGGCCACCCGCTTGTGCAGTCTCCAGCGCCGCCTGCGTTTCCGCCAGCTGCTGCTTTAGCGCCGGTAGCTCGCCATACTGCAACCGAGCCGCGCGGTCATAGTCCAGCGCCCGCTGCGCCTGCTCGATCTCGACGTTCAGCGCGTCAATGCGCTCTCTGATCGCCGAAATCTCCTCCAGCCCTTGCTTTTCCTGCCGCCAGCGCAAGTCGAGGCTCCGTGCGCGCTCCTTCGCCGAGGCCAGCTCACGCTCCAGCTGCGCCAGCCGCTCGGCCTCCGGGCTGGCCTCGCTCTCGTCGCCCGTGACCTCCTTCTTCAGCGCCTCTCGCTCGATCTCCCACTGCATGATCCGCCGTTGCAGCTCATCAAGCTCCGTGGGCATGCTCTCGGCTTCCATCCGCAGTCGTGACGCCGCTTCATCCACCAGATCAATAGCCTTGTCCGGCAAGAAGCGGTCGGGAATGTACCGCTGCGCCAGCGTCGCCGCCGCGATCAGAGCGCCGTCGCGGATGCTGATGCGATGATGCGCCTCGTACCGCTCGCGCAAGCCGCGCAGGATGGAGATGGTGTCCTCCACGGTCGGCTCATCCACGAAGACCGGCTGAAACCGGCGCTCCAGCGCAGCGTCCTTCTCGATGTGTTTGCGGTATTCGTCGAGGGTCGTCGCGCCGATGGCGTGCAACTCGCCGCGAGCCAGCAGCGGCTTGAGCATGTTGGCGGCGTCCATGGCACCCTCGGCGGCCCCCGCGCCGACGACCGTGTGCAACTCGTCAATGAAGAGGACGATCTCGCCTTCAGCCGCCTGGACCTCCTTGAGCACGGCTTTCAGCCGTTCCTCGAACTCGCCGCGATACTTGGTCCCGGCGATCAGCGCCCCCAAGTCCAGCCCCTCGACGCGCCGGCGGCGCAACGATTCCGGCACGTCGCCACGCACGATCCGCTGTGCCAGCCCCTCGACTATGGCCGTCTTGCCGACGCCCGGATCGCCGATCAGCACGGGATTGTTCTTCGTGCGCCGCGACAGCACCTGGATGACGCGGCGGATTTCGTCGTCACGGCCGATGACCGGATCGAGCTTCCCCGCTTGCGCCGCCTGCGTGAGGTCACGGCCGTAACGCTCCAAGGCCTCATACTTGGCTTCCGGGTGCTGGTCGGTCACTCGCTGGTTGCCGCGCACCGCCGCCAGCACTTGGTAGATGCACTCCGCCGTGACTCCGTGCTGTTGGAGGAGCTGGGTGGCCGCTCCCTTCTGAGGATCGGACACAATGGCCAGAAGGAGGTGCTCGGTGCTGACGTACTCGTCCTTGAGGCGCTCCATCTCCTCGGGCGCGCGCAGGATCACCTGCCGCAGCCGCGGCGCCATCGTGACCTGGGTTGCCGCGCCATAAATCTTGGCCGCGCGGGACAGGGCCTCCTCCAGATCGCGCTGCACCCGTGCGGGGTCGGCGTCCAAGCGGCTGAGGATAGTGCGGGGAATACTGTCTTGCTGCTCCAGCAGCGTGGCGAGGAGATGCTCAACGTCAACCTGTCCGTGCTGACGCTGCTCGGCCGCCTGTTGGGCGCCAAACAGCGCTTCCTGAGCGCGGTCGGTGAAGCGGTTGGTGTTCATGGCTGGATTCTCCTTTGAATCCCGGTATGGATCGTTCCTCACCCCCGGCTGCCCTCACCCCGGCCCTCTCCCACGGGGAGAGGGAGTGGCCGCAGGCCGGCTGCCGCGCAGACTCCCCTTCCCTGGAGGGAAGGGGCCGGGGGTTAGGTCCAGGCCCACCCCGCCTACCGGCGCCGGGGTTGGGGGCTGACAACGGGGTCACGCGGTTGGCTCGGCGCGCTCATTGTCACCCGCGCGAGCAGGTCCTTGAGGCGTTGAATCTCCCGCTCGTATTCATGGATCCGCTCCGCCTGCTCCTGCTCCATCTCGGCCCGCAGCCGCTCCGTGCGCTCCATCATATTCAGGATGACTTCCACGCCCGCGAGATTGACCCCTAGCTCCTCGGTGAGCCGGCGGATTTGCGCCGCGCGGGCGATGTCCTTGTCTGAGTAGAGGCGAATGCCCCGGCCCTTTTCGCCACCTTCCGAGCGCTGGGGGCACAGGAGGCCAATCCGCTCGTAATGGCGCAGGGTCTGGGGATGCACTTTGAGAATCTGCGCTGTGATCCCAATAGCGTAGTAGCCCTCGTCTCCTAAAGCCATCGTCACTCCTCCCCTGGAGCTGCCTCAGACGGCAGCCGCCGCAGCTCGGCGAAAAGCTCCTTCTCGCGTGCCGTGAGACGACTGGGCATCTTGACCATGAGCCGGATATACAGATCGCCGCACCCCTGCTTACGAAAGCGGGGCATCCCCTGGCCGGCGAGGCGGATACGCTGACCGTTCTGGGTCTCCGGCTGAATACGAAAGCTCCCCCGGCCGGTGAGCGTCAGGACTTCTACATCTCCACCGAGCGCCGCCTGCCACACCGGCACCGGCACGTCGGTAGTGAGGTCGTCGCCATCGCGCTCGAACCGGGGATGGGGCTGCACCCGCACCTTGAGGTGCAGGTCGCCGCGTGGCCCCCCACCGCCCCCCGGGTGGCCTTTGCCCGCCACGCGGAGCCGCTGGCCATCGAGCACGCCCGGTGGAATACGCACCTCGATGCGCTCGGTCGAACGCCCCTCGGAGTCGTTCGGCACCTGTATCTGGAACAGCCGACTCCCGCCGTGAAACGCTTCCTCCAGCGAGATTTCGACCCCCTGCTCGATGTCTTCACCTGCGCGGGGCCGGCTGGCCCAACGACCGCCGCCGCGAAAACGCTCGCCGAAGAGGTTGCCGAGCAAGTCGCCGAAGTCGAAGTCGCTATCGGCGGTGTCCCAGCCCGGCGCTCCACCGGGCTGTGGCCCGGCACCCCGCGCATTGCGCCGAGCCTGGTCCCATGCCTGCTGCCACGTTGCGCCGCCCTGGCGCCACGCCGCGCCAAACTGGTCGTATTTGCGCCGCTTGTCCTTGTCCCGGAGTACGTCGTAGGCTTCCTGAACTTCCTTGAACTGCTCCTCGGCGGCCTTGTCTCCGGGGTTTACGTCCGGGTGGTACTTGCGCGCCAAGCGACGATAGGCCTGCTTCAACTCCTGCTCGTTGGCAGTGCGCTTCACGCCCAGAGTCTTGTAGTAGTCTTTGAAGGATGCTCTTGACGCCACCGCTCCACCCTCCTCACGACCGCCGTAGGTTGGACCTAACCCCCGGCCCCTTCCCTCTAGGGACGGGGAGTCCTTGTGCCGACCGGGAGCCCCCTCCCTGCAGGGAGGGGGTTGGGGGTAGGTCCGCCCCTACGCAATATCCACTCTGCCCTAGCCTGCCTCGGACGGACGGGCCACGACCTTCACCCGCGCCGGTCGCAAGAGCGCGTCGGCGAGGTGGTAGCCGCGCTGTATCTCCTCGACGATGGTGCCCTCCACTTGCGCTGGGTCCACGACCGTCGCCACGGCTTCATGCCAGCGCGGATCAAACTGCTCTCCGCGTGCGGCGACGGCCTGCACGCCCAGGCCGGACAACACGTCCTCGAACTGCGTGACCGTCATGCGTAAGCCCATCACCAGCGCCTGGGCATCAACCCGATCCCCGGATTGCTCATAGCCGAGCGCCCGTTCCAGGTTGTCCAGGACATCGAGCACTCTGAGCAGCACCTCCTTTTTCGCTTCACGCGCTACCTCGGCGCGCTCGCGGCCCATGCGCCGCCGGTGGTTCTCCAGGTCGGCACACGCCCGCAAGAGCTTGTCCTCGTTCGCCGCGGCTGCGGCCTGCGCGGCGGCCAACGCCGCTGCCGCATCGGCTTCCTCCCCAGCTGCCGTTGGATCGGCGCTGGGGGCTGGCGCCGGTGTCGTCTGGCCAGCGCCAGCCTCCTCTTGGTCGGCGGCAGGAGTTGACTCCGGTGCGCCAGCGGCTGCTTCCGCTGCCGGTGATCGTTGCGCCATCACTCCCTCCGCTTACTTTTTTCCGTCTTCGTCGCTGGAGCGAAACTCTGCATCCACCACGTCATCCGCGGGTGGGGCAGTCTCACCACCCGGAGCACCGCCCGGTGCCTCCCCAGCGGGCGGCGCTTCGCCGGCCTCGGCTTGCTCGCCAACGCCCTTGTACATTGCCTCGGCCATCTTGTACGAGGCCTGTTCGAGCGCCTGCGTCAACTCGTGGATACGGGTGATGTCCGCCTCGTCCTTCAACGCCGTCTTCAGCTCGTTCAACGCCGTCTCGATCTGGCTCTTCTCTTCCTCGCCGATCTTGTCGCCGTACTCGCTCAACCCCTTCTCGGTGGAATACACGAGACTATCGGCTCGGTTGTGCGCTTCGATCTCTTCGCGGTGCTGCTCGTCATCTTCAGCGTGCTGCTCGGCCTCGCGGACCATCCGCTCCACCTGGGACTGGTCGAGGTGGGTCGAGGCCGTGATAGTTACCCGCTGCTCTTTGCCGGTCCCCAGGTCCTTGGCCGACACGTTCAGGATGCCGTTGGCATCAATGTCGAACGCGACTTCGACCTGCGGCACGCCGCGCGGCGCTGGCGGAATACCTTCCAGCCGGAACCGACCGAGGGTCATATTGTCGCGGGCCATCGGCCGCTCACCTTGCAAGACGTGGACATCCACGGCGGTCTGACCATCCTCGGCCGTCGAGAACACCTCCGTCTTGCGCGTCGGGATGGTGGTGTTGCGCTCGATCAGGCGGGTCATCACGCCACCCAGCGTCTCGACGCCGAGGGACAGCGGGGTCACGTCCAGCAGGACCACGTCCTTCACGTCGCCCGTGAGCACCGCGGCCTGGATGGCTGCTCCGACGGCGACCACCTCATCGGGATTCACGCCTTGGTGCGGGTCCTTCCCGGTCAGCTTCTTGACGAGATTCTGGATCACTGGCATCCGGGTGGAGCCACCGACCAGCACAACTTCGTCAATGTCGCTCGCCTTCAGCTTGGCGTCGGCAAGCGCCTGCCGGAACGGCCCGATGCAGCGGTCGGTCAACGCCGCTGTGCTCTCCTCGAACTGCGCCCGCGTCAGCGATACGGCGAGATGCTTCGGGCCGTGCTGGTCGGCCGTGATGAAGGGCAGGTTGACCTCCGTTTGCACGACACTGGACAGCTCGACTTTGGCCTTTTCGGAAGCCTCGATGAGCCGCTGGAGCGCCTGGCGATCCTTGCGGAGATCAATGCCCTCCGCGCGCTGGAACTCCCCGGCCACGTACTCCACGATCTTCTGGTCGTAGTCGTCGCCGCCCAGGTGGGTATCGCCCGAGGTGCTCTTGACCTCGAAGACGCCGTCCCCCACCTCCAGGGTGGACACGTCAAAGGTGCCACCGCCGAGGTCCCAGACCAGGATCGTCTCGGTCTTCTTCTTGTCCAGACCGTAGGCCAGCGAGGCCGCCGTCGGCTCGTTGATGATCCGCAGCACTTCCAGTCCGGCGATCTGACCGGCATTCTTGGTCGCTTGCCGCTGGCTGTCGTTGAAGTACGCCGGGACCGTGAGCACCGCCTTGGTGACCTCTTCCCCGAGATACTTCTCAGCGTCCGCCTTGAGCTTCTGCAGCACCATCGCGGAGATTTCCTCCGGATTGTACTCGCGGTTGGTCGCCGGCAGCTGCACCCGCGCTTCGCCCTTGGGGCCCTTCACTACCTCGTAGGGCACCACCCCCCGCTCATGAGACACCTCACCGTAATGGCGACCCACAAAGCGCTTGATCGAGTAGACGGTGTTATCCGAGTTGAGTACCGCCTGCCGGTGGGCCAACTGCCCGGTCAGGCGCTCACCCGACTTGGTGAACGCGACCACCGACGGCGTCAGCCGCGATCCTTCTGCGTTGGTGATGACCAGGGGATCACCGCCTTCCATGATGGCGATGACGGAGTTCGTCGTCCCCAAATCAATCCCTACTACCCGTTCAGCCATTGTTTCGACGCCTCCTCGTTCGTTGAGTTCTGCCGGTAGTGCGTTGTAGTGTGGCTGCGCTACGTCGCCACCAACGGGACGGCTGGCGACGCCTCAGCCGGAGTCAGCCAGGGTGCCGCCGGCACGGGCATGGCCGGTCGCACGGGCCGCAACACCCGTTTGAGTACCGCGTTGATGTGGTCTACCCAGATCAGCGCAACGTCTTTGCGAATCTCCTCCGGAATCTCACTGAGGTCCTGCTTATTCTCCGCCGGCAAGATCACTGCGCGTACACCGGCCCGATGGGCCGCCAAGACCTTGTGCTTGACGCCACCAATGGGCAGCACTCGTCCGCGCAAGGTGATCTCCCCCGTCATGGCAACATCGGAGCGCACCGCCCGGCCCGTCATGGCCGCCACAATGGCCGTGACCATCGTGATGCCCGCCGACGGCCCATCCTTGGGCACACTGCCGGCCGGCACATGCACGTGCAGGGCGTGCTGCTCGAAGTAGCTGGCGTCAAGCCCCAGGCCCCGGGCCTGCGCGCGCGCCACCGTCAGCGCCGCTCGCGCCGATTCTTGCATCACCTTGCCGAGCTGTCCCGTCAAGGTGAGCCGGGGCTTCCCCTCCATCCATGTCGCCTCCACGGCGACCACATCGCCACCAACCTCGCTCACCGTGAGGCCGTAGGCGACGCCCACCTCGTCCCGACGCTCCTCGACAAGGGCCTCGAAGCGCGGCGGGTCCAGATGGCGAGCAAGGTCGTCAGGCGCAACCGTCATGGACTCGACGGAGCCTTCCACAATCCGCTTGGCCACCTTGCGACACACGTGCGCGATCTCGCGCTCCAGGTTCCGCACGCCGGCTTCCTTCGTATACCCACGTATAAGCTGGCGTACCGTGTCATCCGGCAGGGTCAGCTGCTCATCGGTCAGGCCGTGCTGGGCGAATTGTCGTGGCAGCAGAAAGCGGCGCGCAATGTGCAGCTTCTCTTCTTCCGTATAGCCGGGGATCTGAATGACTTCCATCCGGTCATGCAAGGCCGGCGGGATCGGATCGAGTAGATTTGCCGTCGTGACGAAGATCACGCGCGAGAGATCGAACGGTACTTCCAGGTAGTGATCCGAGAAGTGCGCGTTCTGCTCCGGATCGAGCACCTCCAGCAACGCCGACGACGGATCGCCACGGAAGTCCATCCCGAGCTTGTCAATCTCATCGAGCATGAAGATGGGGTTCTTCGTCCCGGCATCGCACATGCCCCGAATAATCCGGCCTGGCATCGCGCCGACGTAGGTCCGCCGGTGCCCGCGGATTTCGGCCTCATCGCGGACTCCACCCAGCGAGAGGCGCACGAATTCGCGCCCCATCGCCCGTGCAATCGAGCGGCCGAGGCTCGTCTTCCCCACGCCGGGCGGGCCGACAAAGCAGAGGATCGGACTACGCAGCGTTGTACTCAGGCGCCGGACGGCCAAGAACTCCAGGATGCGATCCTTAACCTTCTCCAGCCCATAGTGATCTTCCTCCAAGGCACGAGCCGCCGCCGCGATCTCCAGCTGATCGGTTGTTTCCTTGGCCCAGGGCAGGTTCACGAGCCAGTCAATATAGGTGCGAATAATGCCGGTTTCCGGTGAGGCGGGCGGGACAGCCTGGAGACGATCCAACTCCTTGAGCGCCCGCTCCTTGACCTCGTCGGCCATCCCGGCGCTCTCGATCTGCTCCTTCAGCTCGTTCAATTCCGCCTGCTGCGGGTCCTCGCCTAGCTCCTTCTGTATCACACGGAGCTGCTCGCGCAGAAAGTACTCCTTCTGCGTTTTCTCCATGCCCTCCTGGATTTCCGATTGAATCTTGTTTCTCAATTTCAGGATTTCCAGCTGTTTACTGAGGAAGGCGCTCACAAGGCGCAAGCGCTCTGACACATCGAGCGTCTCCAGCAGCTGCTGGCGTTGCTCCAGAGTGAGTTCCGGCGCAAAGCCCACCAGGTCGGCGAGCCCTCCCGGGTCGTCGAGACTGCGGGCGTCATGGAACATCTCGCTCGGCACCGAGCGGCCCTCCTCCACGTATTGCTCCAGCTGGCCCAACACCGAGCGCATCAAGGCCTCGATCTCCAGGCTGGCCTCTTGCGGCTCGGCCAGCGGCCGGTACCTGGCAACCAGGCAATCCTCGACCAAACGCAGGGCGGTGATCTTGGCGCGGGCCTGCCCTTGGACGATGACCCGCAAGGTGCCATCGGGTATGCGCACGAGCTGTCGAATGAGCGCTACGGACCCGAAACGATAGAGGTCCTTGGGGTTGACCTCTTCGAGGTCAGCATCGCGTTGAGCAACCAGCAACACCAGGCGGTTGGACTGATAGGCGTGCTCCACGGCCGCCAAGGATCGCGGCTTACCGACCATCAGCGGGACCACCATGCGCGGGAACACCACGGCATCAATGAGCGGCAGAACAGGCAGACGACGGGGCAACTCGCCCAACGGCATCGTCTCACTGCCCGGCGACCGGGTCTCAGTCTGCGGCATACTTGGCATCCTTACCGCTTGTTGGAGCTAGCGTGCTATCACCTCTGTAGGCGCTGGATGGTGCCGGGGGCGGTTGAGCCGTCAGCTTGAGGGTGACATCGCACGGGACCCAGCAAGCGTAACCTATGACAGTAGCTAGTATAAAACTTGAGCCTGATATTGTCAAGACTATGAGCGGCGGGCGCAGCACAGCGGAACAGGGACGCGCTGCCTAGCCGCCCGGTCGCACCACCGGTGGCCCGGCCGGGGTTGGCGGCGTGGCCGGGAGGGGAGTCGGCAGTGGCTCCGGGCCAACGACCGGTCGCCCGGCCGCCGGGCGCGGGGTCCACACCGGTACAACGGTCGGCGCCGGCTCTACCGGCGACGGTTTCGTACAATCCTCTACTTGCGGCAGCGCCGAGCGCAAGAAATACTCGGGATAGCCGCAGACCGCCGACTGCACCAGACCGGGCGGTGGGATGAAGCGCTGCGGCTGCTGGCCCCTGGTGGCCACCTGCATAACATTGCGCCAGATCACGCCGCCGCCTTGCGAGCCGGGCACCCGCCGCATCTCCGAATTGTCGGTATTGCCGACCCAAGCCCCGACAACCAGGTCAGGCGTATAGCCAACCGCCCAGGAGTCGCGGAAGTCGTTCGTCGTCCCGGTCTTGACGGCTGCCGGCACACCCACGTCGAGCCGCGTGCCAAATATCGCCTGTCGGGTTTGCTCGTCGGCTAGGATGTCGGTAATCATGAACGCCACCTCCGGTATCAACACCGGCTTGCCGCGCGGCCGATGCTCCCAGACCGGGCGGTCATCCTGATCGGTAATGCGGAGAATCGGGCTAGTGTCGTAGTACAGCCCGTTATTCGCAAACACAGCGTAGGCTCGCGCCATCTCCAGCAAGCGCACCCCTCCACTGCCCAGAGTAAGGCTGAGGACCGGTGGCAGGTAGGTGGTGATGCCCATTGACCGCGCTGTCTCGATCACCCGGCCGGCGCCTACGCGGTCGAGCAGGAGCACGGCCGGGATATTGTGAGAATTGGCCAACGCCTCGCGCAGCGTGAGGTAGCCGTGCCACTTGTCGTCGTAATTGCGGGGCTTGAAGCGCCGTTCCTCGGGTGCAGCGCCCGGCAGCTCGTACTCGATAGCCCGGTCGTGGATCAATGAAGCAGGCGTCCACTTCCCGGAGGCCAAGGCTGTCGCGTAGGTAAAGGGCTTGAACGCGGACCCAGGCTGTCGCGCGGCCAGGGTGACGTTGACTTGGCCGTCAATCTCAACGTCGTAGAAGTCGTAGCTGCCGACCATCGCCAGGATTTCACCCGTATCGGGCCGCAGGGCGACGAGCGCGCCGTTATTGACAGCGCGGTCCTGAAGCTCATCCACGCGCTGGCGCACCGCGGCCTCGGCCGCAGCTTGGAGTTCCAAGTCGAGGGACGTAATGACCTTCAGCCCCCGACGTAAGTCTTCCGGGGCAAACGTGCGCTTCAAGACCTCGCGCACGTAGAACACGAAGTGCGGATGCTTGATGGAGACTCGTGGCGCCCGATAGGTCATTTGCCGGCCTTGCTCTTTGGCCGCCTCGGCCTCGGCTCGCGAAATCATCCCGTACCGCACCATGTTGTCCAAGACGCTGGCCTGCTGACGCCGGGCCAAGCTGGGGTTGACCACCGGGGAGTACTCGGAGGGCGCCGGCAGGAGGCCGACGATCATCGCAGCTTCCGCCAAGTCCAGGTCCTGAGCGTGCTTACCGAAGTAGCTCAACGCCGCCGCCTCGATGCCATAGGCCTGATTGCCAAAGTACATCCGGTTGAGAAACATCTCCAGGATTTCGTTCTTCGAGAACTGCGTTTCGACCTGGATGGCGAGGGTAAGCTCGCGCAGTTTGCGGGGGAGCGTCTGCTCCCGCGTGAGGAAGGTGTCGCGTACAAGCTGCTGCGTGATCGTGGAGCCACCCTGCAGGGAGGCGGTCGTGCCCGTGATATCGCGGAAAATGGCCCGGAGGATACCCCGTGGATCGAAGCCGTGGTGCGAGTAGAAGCTGGCATCTTCGAAGGCCACCACCGCCTGGATGACATACGGTGAGACGGCATGCAGCGGCACGTTGACCCGCCGCTCCTCGAAGAACTCGTGGAGCAGCACCGTGCCGGTACGGTCGTAGATCTGCGTGACTTGCGCCAGCGGACGCGCCCCAAGCTCGGAGGCATCGGGCAAGTCGGTGAAGACCGCCTCACGGACGTAGGCAAAGGCTGCGCCGACTCCTGTTGCCGCCAAGCCCGCGAAGGCCAAGAAGACCACCACGCTCATGAGACCGAAAAAAACGATCATGCCGCTCGCGACGGCGATGAGCAGCGGCCTCTTCGAGCCGTTGGTGGCGCGGCGACGACGGTAGCGAGCGAGCAAGTAACGTGAGGTCATACGCAGTCGCAGCTATGCTCAGAACACGTGGAGGCGAGGGAGACCATCTCCTCCGTAACGAGTGGAGCTTGCCGGCCCCTCCCTACTTAGCGAGGATACCAGCGCAGCAGCGCGGCCGTCAGCCATTAGCCGTTAGCTATCAGCCGTCAGCTATTGGCTTTCGGCCGGCGAGGCGCAGTGCGCCGCTGCCGGCTGACCGCTGCACCGGGGGGAGGGTTAGGTGCGGGCGGAGGTAGGGGCGCAGCATGCTGCGCCCGTCCCCCTGCACAAGGGCGCCCACAAGGGACGCCCCTACCGGGTTGTCCCTCCAGCGGCCTCCAGCGCACGCCTGGATTCCCGCTTGCGCGGGAATGACGACGAGCGCACAGTACCAGCAGATGTACCGCGGGTGGATTCCGGCTTGCGCCGGAATGACGCCCCCCGGCTGACGGCTATTAGCTGATAGCTAAGTCGCCATGTTGTCAATGAGATGCACGCCGGCCACGTGTGCCGCAATCAGGAGCCGCGCCGTGTTCTCTACCTCATGCAGCGGCTCAAGGCTTTCCGGGTCCACCACTGCGGCATAGTCCAGCGCGGCGCCCGGCTCCGCGGCAATCGTCTCGGTCATGCGTGCAACGAGGCGGTCGCCGCGCCGCTCCCCGGTCCGGTAGGCGTTGCGCGCCACCTGGAGGGCACGATAGAGCACGGCGGCGCTCCGGCGGGCCGGCGCAGCGAGATAGGCGTTGCGCGAGCTGTAGGCGAGGCCATCCGGCTCGCGGATCGTCGGACAAGGCACCACCTCGACATCGAGATACAGATCCCGCACCAACCGGCGGATGACCTGTAACTGCTGGTAGTCCTTCTCCCCGAAATAGGCCCGTCGGGGCTGGCAGAGACGGAACAGAATCGCAACCACCGTGGCGACGCCGCGGAAGTGGCCGGGGCGGCTCTCCCCTTCCCAGCGCGTCGCTGCGCCCGTTGGCTCCACGTAGCTCGCAAACGCCGGCGGATACAGATCGTCTACCGTCGGAGTGAACACCACATCCACGCCGGCTTGGGCCGCCAACTCCAGATCGCGCTCCAGCGGCCGCGGATACGTGGCCAGGTCCTCGCTCGCTCCGAATTGCAGCGGATTGACGAATAAGGTCATCCAGAGCGCACCGCCCGCCGCCCGCGCGCGCTCCAACAAGGAGTGATGGCCCAGATGGAGCGCCCCCAACGTCGGCACCAACTCGATGGGCCGCCGCTCCGCGGCCCGCGCTCCACGCAAACCGGGGATCGCCGACACGATACGCATGCGTCAGTCCCTTCTCTGATAGCGGTAGGTACGGGCCGAGTCGTAGTGGGCTACGGCATGCTGCCCTCGTCCCCCCGCTCCGCAGGGGGACGAGGGCAACCACAAGGGTTGCCCCTACAGCAGCCGCCTGGCACCGCCAACCTTGTAGGGGCGTCTCTTATGGGCGCCCTGGATTCCGGCGCAGGCCGGAATGACGGAGCATGGAACGGCTCCCCTCACCCCGGCCCTCTCCCAGGAGGAGAGGCCTCGTCGGAGCGCTCGCGGGGCGCCTCCCAATCGGTCAGCGCAGCGAGCGTCCGCTCGTCGGCCGGAAAGCTCTCGGCTGCACCGGGAAACTTCCGGCCCCGCACGTCCGCCGCATACGCTCCGAGCGCCTGCTCGATGAGCGCATCGAGGTGAGCGTACCGGCGGGTGTGGCTCTTGGTGCGCCGGCCGGCCGTGAAGCCCAGCAGGTCGTGGAGCACCTGCACCTGTCCGTCACAGTCCGGCCCGGCGGCGATGCCAATGGTCGGTACGCGGACCCGCTCGGTAATCGCCGCCGCCACCTCCGTCGGCAGTCCCTCCAGCACGATGCTGAAGCACCCGGCAGCTTCCAACGCCAGCGCATCGTCGAGGAGCGCTCTCGCGGCAGTGGGCGTGCGCCCTTGGAGGCGATTGCCGCCAAGCTGATAGTACGATTGGGGGGTGAGACCGATATGTCCCATGACGGGAATACCGGCCTCGACCAACGCGCGGATGGTTGCAGCGACCGGGCGGCCCCCTTCGAGCTTCACCGCATGGGCATTGCCCTCTTGCATCAAGCGCCCGGCATGGCGCAGGGCGTCTACGACGCCGGTGCGGAAGGTGAGAAAGGGCATGTCGCCGATAACCAGCGTGCGCCGCGCCCCGCGGCGGACCGCTTGCAGATGATGCACCATGCTGTCCAGCGTCACCGGAATGGTGGTGGTGTGGCCGAGCACCACATGACCCAGCGTATCGCCAACCAAGATGGCATCCACGCCGGCCGCCTCCGCCAACCGGGCCGTCGGAAAGTCATAGGCCGTGACGAGCACGAGCGGATCGGCGGCGCCTTTCCGCGCCTGCACGTCGTAGGGGGTCAGCCGGCGGGAAGGGGTACGCCGGCTACGAGACGCTCCCTCCTGGTCAGTCATGGCCGTATCATAGCACTGTGCCGCCAACATAATCGAGGATCGAGCGGCACGACCGCCGCCAACGGCTTGTGTTGGGTCAGGCGCCCCATCTCCTGGCCCCTACACGTCGCCGCCGGCGGTCTGTAGACTTACGGAGGCAGTCGTTAGCCCATGCTGCCCCGCAACAGGAGAGGATCATGCTGACCGAGGAGCAAGTCGCCTTTTATCGCGCCAACGGATACGTCACTACCGGCACGCCACTGCTGTCGGCGGCTGAGGTGCAGACGCTCCGTGACGCGCTCGATCAGGTCATCGCGGGCACTAGCCCCGACCGTCCCCATCTACTCCGCAATATGGCCGGTGGCGGCCTGGATAGCGATAAGGTCGTGGTGCAGATCGTCAACATCTGGCAGGCGCACCCGGCCTACCGCGACCACGTCGCCCGCTCCGATATTGTGGAGATGGCGTTGCAGCTGGCGCCGACGGATACGTTGCGGGTGTGGCACGACCAAATCCAGTACAAGCCACCGAACGTCGGCACCTCCACGAGATGGCACCAGGATTTTCCCGCTTGGCCGGTGCTCGCCCCCGCCGATCTCGTCACCGCCTGGGTAGCGCTCGACGACGCGACGATGGTCAACGGCTGCCTGCGCTTCGTCCCCGGCTCGCACGGTTGGGCCGACAAGCATACCGGCTTAGGCACCAACGAGGACTTTTCGCCGCAGCATGATCCGGCCCAGCTACCGCCACAGGCTAACGTAGCGGTCGTGCCGGTCGAGGTGCCCACGGGCGCGGTGAGCTTCCACCACTGCGCTACCTGGCACGCCAGCGCACCCAATCCCTCCACCATTCCCCGCCGCGCCATCGCCGTCCACTATATGCCCGGACACACGCGCTACGTGGCCGCGGGTAGCCACGTGATGGATACGCGCATTACGGTGTCGGATGGCGACATTCTGGCCGGCGAGTATTTCCCGGTGGTCCATCCCCGGTAGCCGCTGCTGTCCTCCTGATCCTATGACCGGCACATGGAATGGGGTGGCGGGGCAGCGTGAGTAGCCGGGTTACCTGGCAGTGTGGTGTAGGTATTCGTGGAGTGCCCGAGGCTAGCTGGTGAGTGGGCTGTAGGGCGTGCTAGGCCATTGCGGCGCCGTGCTAACACCACACCGAGTTCACACCGGCGTGAACTTGGGCTGCACTAGGGGCAAGCTAGGCGAAGGGTCTCAGCCTTAGCTTGGAAGGTGCCGGATGTGGAAGCACGGGCCTGAAGCCATACGTCCCGCCAAGACTGAGTGGCGACCGCTCGAAGAGCTGCGGGTGGGCGTGGATATATCTCGTTACCTGCTGTACCGTGAGACCGGAATCGTGGGCTATGCCGCTGATGGCCCGCAGTCCTGGGTGCTCGCCCGGAAAGGCCCGCATGATCTGGCGCCCAACCGGATCATCAAAGGGTGTGCTCATCATCTTGGTCCTCTCGTCCTATCTCCGAGCGTACTATGTCTAGCACCTTGTCGGCAAGCAGGGGGCTTTCTAACGTCTCCTTGATCGCGTCAATCTGGCTTTGTTGCAGAGCTACTTGATCGGCTAGGTGGCGCGGATTGCGCCATAAGATGATGAACGAGCCGATGATGAGCAGCAGCCCACCTACACCGGTCCAGGCGAGGACGGTAAGCTGGGCTGCCTCGCTGAGTTTCGGCGGCAGGATGGCCACGGCAAAGCCGGTCAAGAGTAGGGCGAAGAGGCCATAAAGACCCAAGCCACTCGTAATCGCCCGAATGATGGCTGCCCACCAGCGCTGGTTATCCATCCGCTACTTCCGTAGCTGCGGCCCCGGCTTGTGCTCGCCGTGAGCGATCCTGGCAGTCATGGCAACAGCCTCCCTTAGCAAGGTGGTGCATCATACCAGGTGCTAGCGGTTGCCCTGTCCATAGAGCAGCGCTACCAGGTCGCCCGGCCCGGCTAGGCTCGACATCGCGTAGGGTCAACGTCCGCCGGGGTGCGCCTCGGGGCGATACCAGGCGGCCTGGAGCCGATAGAGCGCGGCGTACTCGCCACCGGCAGCGAGCAGCTCGGCGTGCGTCCCTTGCTCGACCAGCGCACCCTCACGCAGCACGAGGATGCGGTCGGCTATCCGGCAGGAGCCGAGCCGATGGGAGATGAGCAGCACCGTGCTCGCTTCGGCCATTCGCGCGAAGTGCTCATAGACGGCTGCCTCCGCCCGTGCATCGAGCGCCGACGCCGGCTCATCCAGAATCAGGATGTCCGCCGGCCGGAAGTACGCCCGTGCAATCGCCAGCTTCTGCCACTGCCCGACCGACAAGTCTACGCCGGCCTGGAACTCCTTGCCCAGCGGCGTATCGAGACCGTCCGGCAACGCGGCGACCACCTCGTCGGCACCGCTCCGTGCGACGGTCGCCGCCAGCGCCCGTGTGTCGTCGCGGCCCTCCAGCCAGCCGAAGACGATGTTCTCCCGCACGGTAGTCTGGTAGCGCACGAAGTCCTGGAACACCGTCCCGAAACGGCGGTACCAATCGGCCAGGGCCAGCTCGTTGAGATCAACGCCGTCAACCAGGATACGCCCCGCCGCCGGGCGGTACAGGCCCAGCAGCAGCTTGATGAGCGTGGTCTTGCCGGCGCCGTTCTCGCCCACCAGCGCTATCCGCTCGCCGGGTAGGATCGTCAAGTTTAGGTTGGTCAGCGCCGGCTGGTCGCTGCCCGGATAGGTGAACGAGACGTTTTCGAGCCTGATACCCCCCCTGAGCTGCCCAGGCAGCCGGCGCCCCTCGTCAAGGTTCAGACGTGGGCCATCCATGAACTCGAAGAAGTCCTGCAAGTAGCGCATGTCGTCATAGACCCCCAACATAAGTCGCACCAAATCCGAATAGTCGCGCTGGAAGCGCTCAACTGCCGCGAAGAGCGCAGCGGCCGTACCGATGCTCACCCGTCCAACGACCAGCAGCCCGACGCTGAACACCAGCGCCACGATATGCACGATGCCGTTCAGCCCGTCGTGGACGACCGACTGCCGGAGCTCGCGCCCGGCCAACCGGAGCCGGTCCCGGTCGAGCCGCTGCCGCAGCACGGCCACCTGATCGAGCAGCCAGCCGCCCAAGCCGAACAGCCGTACCTCGGCGGCGGCCTCCCGCCCGGTGAGCAGGCCGGCGTAGACGGCAAAGCGCCGCTCGTGCGGTGCCAGCTCCCGCTGCACGCGATATTTCTGATGGAGGAAACGACTACGGAGCAACACGCCCGGCGTACTGCCGATGGCGAGCAACAGTGGCAGCGCCCAGTGAAACTGAGCCAGGTAGAAGAGCAGCGACACCAGCGCGACGACGAGCGACAGGCTGTCCCAGGAGAAGCCCATCATGGTTTCCAGCCGGTTGGTCATCCCCCGGCGTACACGGTGTAGCTGGTCGTAGTGCTCGGCGTGCTCGAACCATTCCAGGGGCATCGCCTGTGCCTGCTCGTAACAGCGCCCCTCGATGTGTGCCCGCAGACGCTCCCGGAAGCGGAGGTGGAGGATGTCCTTGCCCTGTCCGACTACGGCCTGGAGTAGCGCCAGCGCAGCCAGAGCTAGTCCCCACCAGAGGCCGGCCATCAGCGGCCCGTCTCCCTGCACCACTTGCTGCGCCGTCTCGATCAGCCGCCGCAGCACATGCACCTCGGCTACGACAAAGAGACCGACACCGGCACTCAGCAGGAAGACAGCCGTAGCCCGGCCGGCATCGGCGGCCCACAGCAAGCGGACCACGCGCGGCAGGTAGCGCAGGCGACGCACCAAGCGCTCAACGCGGCTCGTTATCCGGCGCATCCTGCTCATCCGTCCCGCTCCTCGTCCGTTGGCTGCGCGTACCAGCTCGCCTGGAGGCGGTACATATGGGCATAAACGCCGTCTCGCCGGAGCAGGGCCGCATGATCTCCCTCCTCAACCAGGTGCCCCTCGGCAAGCACGACGATGCGGTCGGCGAGCCGCGCAACACCCAGGCGGTGAGAGATCAGCACCGCACAGCGGCCGGCCGCGGCTCGGCTGAACTGCCGGTAGACGGCGACCTCGGCGCGCGGGTCGAGCGCCGCAGTCGGTTCGTCGAGCACGATGATCTGGGCGTCACGCAAGTAGGCCCGCGCAATAGCCAACCGCTGCCACTGGCCGGACGATAGCTCGACACCACCCGCCCACTCTTTGCCCAGCAACGCCTCATACCCGTCCGGCAGCGTTGCGATGAATTGGTCAGCGCCACTCCGCGCCGCGGCAGCAGCGATTCGTCGGTGGACCGCCTCCGGCGCGCCGGTGCCATCCGCCAGCACGGCAACGTCGCCATAGGCGATGTTCTCGCGCACGGTGGTCGGGAAGCGCACGAAGTCTTGAAAGACCGCAGTCGCCTCCCGCCGCCACTCGTCGGGATCGAGCTTCCGTAGATCAATCCCGTCCACCGTGATCGCTCCCTGGGTAGGGCGATACAGCCCCAGGAGCAGCCGCACGAGGGTCGTCTTGCCGGCCCCATTCTCGCCCACCAGTGCCACGCGCTCTTGCGGTCGCAGCGTCAGCGTCACGCCGGCGAGGGCCGGCCGGGCGGCCCCGGGGTAGGTGAAGCTCACGTCGTGGAGCTGCACTCCCTGGTGCAGCGGTCGCGGCAGTGGTCGGCGTGGCGAGTAGCGGAGCTGCCGCTCACCCTCCAGGGCAAGGAACGCGCGCAAGTGCGCCAGCTCCGCCCGGTAGACGAAAAGATTCTGTAGCCCGGAGCCGACGTTGCGGGTGAGGTCACGAAACCGGCTCAGTCCATAGAGCAACGCTACCAGGTCACCTAGACTGATGCTCTGGCGCAGCGCGAGCAGCAGGATGACAATCACCATGACCAGCCCGATGACCTCCTGCATCGCCACGCTGGCGAGACTAGCGAGCGCCATCTTGCGGCGGGCAGCTACGTCCTCGCCAACGGCGCGTTCGAGCGCCCGGCGCCAGCGCCCGAGCAGCTGACCGGCCAGCCGGAACAGTCGTAGCTCCGGGGCGGCAGCGCGACTGGAGAGGAGACCGGCCCAGTAGCTCATTTCTCGGCGCCGAGGGGAGTTGCGATAGCTGGCCTCGACCGAGACGCGGCTCATGGCGGACTCGACGATAGCGCGCAAGGCCACAGTGGCGACAAGCACGACGGCGAGCAGCCAGTGGGCACGAAGGTAGAGAACCATCAGCCCGGCGACGCCGACCACCGAGCCGAGGAGCCAGGAAAGATTGTCGAGGAGATCGCTCAGGCTGTCCCCGTCAACCTGCTGGGCCGTCTCCAGCTTGGTGTAGTAGGTCTCCTGTTCAAAGGCGCGCAAGGGCAGCGCGACCGCCTTTTCGTGTACCGCGCGCTGCACCGCGGCCGTGACCGGCACACCCACCTTTTCGTCGAGGTAAGAAGCGCTGGCGTTGTCTACGCTGCGTACAGCGAAAGCGCCGAGCAACGCCAGGAGCCAGGGTACGATAGGCGGCCATAACTCGGCTTGGGCTGCCGCTGCCTGCGACAGCGCATCAATCAGCCCGGTAACGGACCAAACCACCAGGGGCGTGGTGGCGCCCGCCAAGAGGGTGAACACGGCGAGCAGGCTCCCGGCAACCGGAGCATGCTTCCACACCAGGCCGACGACAAAGACCGTTCCGGCGCTCGACTCGCGCAAGTGGGTCGTGGCCTGGGCCCACATTGCGCGGTAGTGTTGGAGGTTCACGGATACCCCTCCTTCCCGTTGGCCTCCGGTCCCAAGCAGCCGGAGTGTGTACCGAGTAGCAGCACACACCCGGCCCGGACCAAGGGCCGCACATCACCAGAGAGTGGGGAGACTATTTCGGCCCGCTGTCAGCAGCCCGCTGGGGCTGGGGGCCTGGACCGGTTGGGAGGCGGAGCACACGGCGCGGAGACCCGCTGGCCCTGGACCGTTGCCGGCGCAAGGCACGCGCTCTCCGGGGGAGACCGGCGAAGTGGCGTTGCTAACCCGGACGGCTCACCCACCTCCGGCGGACCGGGGGCAGGGTCTCATCCGGCAACCGACGATGCGCGTTAGGCCACGTGCGCTCCTTGGGTAGCTAGTGGGTCTAGCAGTCTACGTTATCGCGAGCATGCGGTCAAGGGAGCGGAGGGCCCACTTGGCGACTTCCAGGTCAACTTTCAAGGCGCGTAATTTCCCAGTGGGCCATCCCCGGTAGCCGCTGCTGCCCGCATGTCCTTACGATGCGCGCAGGGAAGGGGAGAGCTTGACGGTGTTGCTGTAGATCACACCATCCATGACAACGTCGCGGAGGAACCAGTCCGGGTGCCGATCAATGTAGACCAGCACGTCACCCTCACTCACGCCGATCTCCTCGGCGATGCCCCAGGCCGTCCGCCACTCGTTGCGTGGCCCCTCGAACGCGCCAAGTACCTTTCGGCCCAACTCATCGAGATGGTCCGCGGGAATCCGTATCTTCGGCGCAAAATAACGCTCGATCAACTCCCGGCGTTCAACGGTCACCATCGTCATCCTCACTCGTCTCTAGCCTAGCGTGTTGGCGTTGGCAGAGCTTGGCTGGCTCGCTAGTATTCGAGAATACGACGGCGCCCGCAAAGAGCGTGAGCAGCAGCGCAAAAAGCGCGAACAGCCCCAAGCCACCTCGGACCGCCCCAATGATACCCGCCCGCCAGCGCTGATTATCCATCCCCGCTCACTCCCTACCGCCCTGGAGTGCGGCCGCCGGTATGATGGGCAGCGGGCTACCGGCCGCCGTCGCTACGTGATCGCCAGCATGCGGTCGAGGGAGAGCAGCGCCCACTTGGCGACTTCCGGGTCAACTTTCACTTGGTTGACTACGCGGCCCGCGACGAGATTATCCAGCACCCAGGCGATGTAGGCCGGGTGGATACGGTACATCGTCGAGCACGGGCAGATGACCGGATCGAGGCAGAAGATGGTCTTGTCCGGCTGCGCTTGCGCCAGGCGATTGACCAAGTTGATCTCGGTGCCAACGGCCCACGTCGTGCCGGCCGGCGCCGCCGTGATGGTGTTCGAGATGACCTCGGTCGAGCCATTCAGATCGGATGCCTGCACGACCTCCATCTTGCACTCCGGATGCACGATGACGTTGACATCGGGGTAGCGCTGCCGCGCCTGCTCGATCTGCTCCACGGAGAAGCGGCCGTGGACCGAGCAATGCCCGCACCATAAGATGAAGGTGGCCCGCTCGATCTCGTCCGGGGTATTGCCGCCCAACGGCAGATGCGGGTTCCAGACCACCATATCGTCCAGGCCGTAGCCGAGCTTGCGCGCCGTGTTGCGCCCCAGGTGCTGATCGGGGAAGAAGAGCACTTTGCGCCCGCGCTCTAGCGCCCACGTCAGCACCGCCGTGGCGTTGGACGACGTGCA
This sequence comes from Chloroflexota bacterium, assembly GCA_965238265.1. Lineage (GTDB taxonomy): Bacteria > Chloroflexota > UBA11872 > UBA12225 > JAJDUF01 > JAJDUF01. Next base: position 3,073,579 of record OZ250185.1, read on the forward strand.
TACCGCCCCGTCGTTCTTGCCACAGAATGCCTTGAGCGCGGCCGCCGAGTTCATGTAGGTGATGGGGATGATCTTGTCCTCGGTCACCTGATCCAGGCTGGCCCAGCACGCCAGCACATCGTCCGTGGCAGCCATGTCGGCCATCGAGCAGCCGGCGGCCATGTTCGGCAGAATGACTACCTGCTCCGGTTCGCTCAGAATATCCGCGCTCTCGGCCATGAAGTGGACGCCGCAGAAGACAATATAGTGTGCATCTTTACGGGACACAGCCTGCTGCGACAGCTTGAACGAGTCACCTCGAAAGTCGGCATACTTCACGACCTCATCGCGCTGATAGTGATGGCCCAGCACGACAAGCTGTGCCCCGAGCTGCTCCCGCGCAGTGGTGATGCGTTCGTCCAACTCCGCCGGGGACATGGCTACATACTCCGGCGGTAAGGGTGTTTGCAGCGTATGAGCATCATTCTCCGAAGCCCTTAATCGCTCCGTGAAGAGGTCATCATAGCTGTATTCATAGTTGCACGTTGACGCGGGGATCACACGCTTGGCGCGTCGCAAAGGGATGATACGACGCCGTGTTGCAGTCACCATATGCCTACCTCCCAGTCAGCTTGTGAAACTTTTCACAAACGCGGCACAACAAATAGTGTTGCAATGAGTATAGCAGGGCAAGCAGAGTAGTGCGCTCGTAGAGACCCGATTCGACCCCAAAGCGAGGCAAACGCCAGTCTTGGACCGCTGCCCTTGGCCGGTACGAGGGGGAGCATCGTACCTGAGTACACCTACCCCCCAACCCCCTCCCTGAAGGGAAGGGGCTGCCGGGCGCTGCGCTGACCGCCCTCCATGGGGAGAAGCGGCGGCAGGTCGCCACCATGACTCCCCTGCCCTGGAGGGAGGGGCCCGGGGGGTAGGTCCAACCGGCCTCCCTCCGCCCGGCGTGAGGTCACCGACGCAGAGACCGGGCCAAGCGGCCGGCCTTACCGCTCGACAACGCGGGCTTCTACGTCTACTACCTCGCCCTCCGGTTTGGCACCCGCGGCCGAGCCATGATCGCCGCCGCCGGGCGGGAACCCGGACATCGCGCGCCGATGCTCTTCGACGAGCCGGCGGGGGCAGGCCGCGACGAAGAACCACACGCCCAGGAAGGCGACCACCACGTCGTCTATATGGCCCGGCCCGAGCAGCCAATCCGGGATGATGTCCAGCGGCGACACGGCATACGCCACGCCGAACGCCGGGATCGCCTTGGGCAGAAGTGGTACGCGACCATCGCGGAAGAGGCGCCAGGCGAGCACGATGCGCTGGATAACGCCGGTCACGCCACCCGCGAGCTGCAACAGCATCATCAGAGGAAAGCGCATCTACCCAATTCCCAGTCCCGGTGTCCCGGTGTCCCGGTGCGGTCAGTCCTCGCTTACTATTCTAACCCATACCTCGCGTTGTCGGGGGCCGTCGAATTCGCCGAGATAGACCGCCTGCCAGCGACCCAAGGCCGGCTCGCCAGCTGCAATGAGGATGGTGAGGGAGACGCCCAGCAGCGAGGAGAGCAGGTGTCCGCCGGCGTTTCCCTCGTCGTGGCGAAAGCGGCGCTCATCGCCGAGCAGGTCGGTGAGGCCGGTCAGTATGTCGCGCGGCACGTCGGGATCGTCGTTCTCGTTGATGGTCAGACCGGCGGTTGTGTGTGGCACGAACAACACACAGCGGCCTTCCCGCACCCCGGACTCCCGGACCACCGCCCGCACCTGCCCGGTGATATCCACGAGCTGGCGATGCGCCTGCGTCGCGACTGCGAGGACCTGTTTCACGGTGCCGCTCGCTCCCCGACATTGGCACGAAAATAACACCCAGCCGTCATTCCCGCCCCAGCCGTCATTCCCGCGAAAGCGGGAATCCACGTCCCCCTGCGGAGCGGGGGAACCACAGTGGGGCCTAGCCACTGGTCAGCTTTCAGGTCACGGAAGAATGCTCCCGCTTCAACGCCACCGCCACGCCGCCATTCTCGCCACACCTGCTCCACTGCCGGCTGAAGCGCCTCGTCCTCCTGGGCCTCTAGCCACTCCCGGACCGCGGAGGCCACAATATCCTTGGCGTAGCACCCCCGACGAGCCGCCTCCACCTCCAAGGCCGTGTAGAGCGCCTCGTCGTCGAAAACCACGGTCATACGCCTCGGCATGTATCCCTCCGGATGCCCCAGTGTCTCCTGTTGCAGTATAGGGGGCGGCCGCGAGTAGCAGCAACGTCCGCCCGGAGTTCAGTCCCCGCTTGGGGCACCGGCCAAGGCGTGCGAGGTCTCCGTGAGCGCCGCTATCAGTGCCGGTAGATCGTCGAAGACGTAGTCCGGCTCGTTCACCGTCCCCCGGGCAGCGGCTGCCTCCTCGGCGGTCGTCACCCCCGTCAGGACCAGGACCGTACACAGACCGGCGGCCCGTCCCGCGGCAATGTCGGTCGAAAGACCATCGCCAATGATCGCAGCCGCGGCCGGCGCCACGCCTAACCCCGCCAGCGCGACCTCCAGCATCGTCTCGTTGGGCTTGCCGACGACGTGGGGCACGCGGCCCGTCGCCGCCTCCAGAAAGGCCAGGAGTGCGCCGCAGCCTGGCGCAAAGCCTGTCTCCAGCGGATACCGTCGGTCGGGGTTGGTGCCGATGAAGCCGGCGCCGCGGTCGAGCGCCTGCATGGCCCGTTGGAGCCGCCCATAGGTGACGTGAACGTCCAGTCCGACAACGACCCACTCCGGGCGCTCGTCGTCGAGGTGAAAGCCGGCAGCGAGCAGCGGCCGGACAATCCCCTCTCCGCCGATCACGAGCACCCGCGCACCGGGCCGCGCCACTCGCCGCAGATACACTGCCGTCGCTTGGCCGGCCGTGACGACGGCCTCGCTCGGCACCTGCATGCCCATGCCGGCGAGCCGCTCGACGTACTGCGTGGCCAGGAGCCGGGAGTTGTTCGTCACCAGGCGATAGGGACGGCCGGTGCGCTCCAGGCAGGCGAGGAGGTCGGCAGCGCCGGGCAGCGGCTCCTGCCCGCGATAGATCACGCCGTCAAGGTCAATCAAGAACCCGCGCCAGCGCGCCAGCGGCGTACCGGTGGGCCACAAGCTGCACCGGCCGAGCACACTCGGGTGCAGCTTTGGCCCGCCGCCGTCGCGCGCTACCACCAGAGCTTCCCTCGGATTTGGGACTCGATCTCGGCATACGCGCTGGTCCATAGCCCGGTGCTGAGGTACTTCCAGCCGCCATCCGGCAGCAGCGCCACCACGCTCCCCTCGTCCAAGCGGCTGGCCCAGCGGCGCGCCACATGGACGATGGCGCCACTCGACACCCCGGCAAAAATCCCCTCATGCTCCAGCAGCTCGCGCGTCGTAGCAAAGGCCGTCTCGCTATCCACCAACATGCGCGAATCGAGCAACTCGAGGTCGAGAATGGGCGGTACGAAACCGTCGGCGAGACTACGCAAGCCTGACACGGCCTCACCCTGCTGCGGCTCCGCGGCGACGATCTTGACCTCCGGGTTGACTTCGTGCAGCCGACGACCGACCCCCATGAGCGTGCCGCCGGTACCGAGGCCGGCCACAAAGGCGGTCACGCCAGGGAGATCGCGGGCGATCTCTGCTCCCGTGCCCTCGTAGTGCGCCTGAATGTTGGCCGGGTTGCCGTACTGGAAGGGGAGATAATACTGGGAATCGCCCGCCAACTCCTCGGCGACCTCAATCGCCCCATTGGTGCCGCGGTCCCCAGGCGAAAAGACCACCCGGGCACCATAGGCATGCAAGAGCTGTACGCGCTCCTCGGAGACGTTCTCCGGCATCACGACGGTAACGGGATAGCCACGCAAGCGCCCCACGAGCGCCAAGCCGATGCCAGTATTGCCGCTGGTCGGCTCCAGAATCGTCTGACCCGGACGCAGCAACCCCTCGCGCTCGGCGCGCCGGATCATCGCATACGCGACACGATCCTTGACGCTGCCGGTGGGATTTTGCCCTTCGAGCTTGGCGTAGAGCCGCACGCCCGGCCGTGGGGAGAAGTGCGGGATTTCGACCAGGGGAGTATTGCCAATGAGTTCCAGAATGCTGCCGGCTACCACGACCTTACCGACTCCCGGTACAAAGTGAGCAGTCTACCGTTCATACTGCCGTAGGGATCGGGCTGCCACCTGACCTGACGCTTTGCCCGACATACAAGCGTCATCAACTGCCGGCGCTCCCTCCGGCCACTGCCGGGAGGATCGAGACGACATCACCGGCGCCGATTGGTGTTCCCAGCCCGTCAAGATAACGAATATCTTCATCGTTGACGTAGATATTGATGAATTGGTGCAATTCCCCAGTCGGCCCGATGAGATCGGTGTGGAGGGCCGGGTAGCGCTGGTCTAGTTCGGTGAGCAGACTACCCACCGTCCCGCCCTGTGCTCGGATCACACTTTGTCCCGCCACGTGCTTCCGTAACATACTCGGCAAGCGTACCTGGACTCCCATACGTTCCTCTTCACATCACCGTGGGGAGAAGCTGTTCTTTAGCCCCGCTTTAGAGGCCAGCCCCAGCCGTATAGCGGCCTTCCTGCTCTCGATGGGATAGTGTAGCACAGGCCGGGTCGCGCTCCGCACCGTGCCATGCCCGCGCCGGCCCCCGGAGCCAGGGCGCCCACAAGGGACGCCCCTACGGCGCTGGATTCCGGCTTCCGCCGGAATGACGGAGGCAGGGCCGGAGTCCAGGCGGCGCCCTACTGCTATCATCGCAAGAGCGCTGGTGCCGGCAGCGGCGCAAGCCGGCCCGTACTCCCTTCCCTCAGTGCGGATCTCCACTCCGAAGGAAAGACCCAGTGCGTAGCATGGCGAATACCGCTGATATTGTCGAGACGAGACTGACCAACGGGTTGAAGGTGCTCACTAGGGAGGTCCATCACGCGCCCATCGTCAGCTTTTATGTCTGGTATCGGGTAGGCGGACGCAACGAGCGCCCCGGTATCACCGGTATCTCGCACTGGGCGGAGCACATGCTCTTCAAGGGAACGCCCACGCTCAAGAAAGGCGCCATCGGCAACCTCGTCGAGACTCACGGTGGCAGCTGGAACGGCTTTACCTGGGTAGACTTCACCGCCTACTTCGAGACTCTCCCCAGTGAGCACCTCGACCTCGCCATCCGCATCGAATCCGACCGCCTGGCCAACGCCCTCTTCGATTCGGACGAGGTGGCGTCCGAGCGCACGGTAATTATCTCCGAGCGGGAGGGCGCCGAGAACTCACCGTTCTTCCACCTGCACGAAGAGACCGCGGCCGCGGCGTTCAAGGTCCATCCCTACGGTCAGCCAGTCGTGGGCTGGAAGAGCGATCTGCGCCAGATCACCCGCGAGGACCTGTACGCCTACTACCGGACCTATTACACGCCCAACAATGGCATCGCGGTCGCCGTCGGCGACTTCGATACGGCCGACCTGTTGAAGCGGGTCGAGGACGCCTTTGGCCCCATTCCGGCCGGCCCCTCGCCACCGCCGGTGCGCTCGGAAGAGCCGCCCCAGGAAGGCGAGCGCCGCGTCACGGTACACCGGCCGGGACCGGTGCCGTCCATGCTGGCGCTCTACCACATTCCCGCCCTCGCCCATCCCGACGCCATTCCCCTCCAGGTAGCCGCCAGCGTTCTCGGGGCCGGGCGCAGCGCCCGGCTCTACAAAGCCATCGTGAATCGCGGCTTGGCCACCCGTGCTCACGCCAACGCCGACGCCCGCAAAGACCCCGGCCTCTTCAGCGTCTCCGCCACTCTGCAGCGTGGCGCGTCGGCGACCGAGGTAGAGGAGCTTGCACTGCGGGAGGTCGAGCGCCTGGGAGATGGTGAGATTTCGGACGCCGAGCTAGCCAAAGTACGGCGTCAGGTGCGCTCGTGGTTCCTGATGAGCGCCGAAGGGGTCAGTCGCCAGGCCCGACTGCTGGGCCAGTTTGAAGTGGAGCATACGTGGCAGGCGTATAGCATCTATCTGGAGGACCTGGAAGCCGTGACGCCTACCGACGTAGCCCGCGTGGCTCGCACGTACCTCCATCCCGACAATCGCACCGTCGGGTGGTTCCTCCCCACCCGGCAGCGCCGGCAACGAGGCCGCTCATGAGTGCCACAGCCGAGGCCCTCCCGCCGCGCCTCGCCATCGACCGCTGGCTCCTGCCCAACGGCATCCCGGTGCTGGTCCACGAAAACCCCACCCACCCGCTCGTCAACCTGCGCTGCCTGGTGTCCGCCGGCAGCACCGAAGACACGCCGGACCAAGCGGGGCTGGCGTCCTTCACCGGCTCCGCCCTGCTGCGCGGCACCGAGCGTTACCCCTTCGAGCAACTCAACGAGGTCATCGATTCTGCCGGCATGTCCCTCCACACCCACGCCGGGCGCGACCTAGCCACGATCAGCGCCCGCTGCCTGAGCGAGGACCTGCCGCTCGCGCTCGACCTCATCAGCGAAGTGCTCTGCCGGCCCACCTTTCCGCAGGAAGAAGTAACCAAGCTCCAGCACCAGATTCTCACCCGCATCCGGCAAGCGCAGCACAATACCCGCGCCGTCGTCGGCCGGCTCTTCCGCGAGGCGGCCTATCCGGTGGGCCATCCCTACCGCCTTGCGCCGAACGGCGAAGAGGAAAGCGTCCGCGCCCTCACCCGCGACGACCTCGCCGCCTGCCACGGCACGCGCTACGGCCCCCGGCGCACCTGCATCATCGTCTCCGGGGATGTCCGGTCGGCAGAGCTACGCGACCTGCTGGCCGCCCGCCTGGAAGACTGGTGCCCGCAGGTCGCTCCGGCCCCGGCGGTCCCGGACGCTCCCGATCCCGCGCCCATAACGTCCGAGCGTGAGGTCCCCGGCAAGACCCAGAGCGATCTCATCTTCGGCGCCTTGGCCCTCCGCCGCAGCCATCCCGAGTGGGAGACGCTACGCCAGGCCACCATCATTTTCGGTCAGCTAGGGCTGTCCGGGCGGCTGGGCGCCACGGTGAGGGACGAGCAAGGGCTGGCCTACGGCGTCCACGCCACCCTCGACGCCGCGACCACGCGCACGGCCTGGACCGTGCGCGCCGGGGTCAATCCGGCCAACGTAGACCGGGCGTTGGCGAGCATTCGGTCGGAGCTGGCCAAGCTGCGGGCCGCGGGGGTCACGGAGGAGGAGTTGGTAGGGGTACAACGCTACCTGATCGGCAGCATGGCCCTCCAGCTGGAAACCAACGGCGGTATCACCAGCCTGCTGCAACAGATCGAGTTCTTCGACCTCGGCCTCGATTATGTCGAGCGGCGCCCGGCGCTGGTGCAAGCCGTCACCCGCGACGCCATCCTCGACGCCGTTCGCCGCTACCTCCCCGCTGGAGACGCCATCACCGCCATCGCCGGGCCAGCACTGCCCGGAGGTTAGCGGAAACCTCCCGGAACCTGTCACATCAGCTATAGTTCCTCTGATGTTGCATGTCGGACGTCCGACGTCGGAGGATACTATGGTTGGCACCAAGCAAGACTCCGTTGATGTCACGCTACGGCCTCGCCGGCAACTAACACTGCCAGCGGAAGTGTGCGATACACTCGGCGTGCAAGTCGGTGATCGGCTGGAGATTTCGGTGACAGCTGGCGCTCTGTTTGTGAGACCAAAGAAAGCAGTCGCTCTCGAAGCACTGGAGGAAATCCGACGGGCCTTTGCTGCTTCCGGAGTAACCGAGGAGGAGCTACAGGCTGAAGGCCGTCGCATACGCGAGCAGTTGTCGCGCGAGTATTATGACCGTGACTAAACCTCGTCCCTTTCTCGACACAAACGTCCTCTTCTCCGGTCTGCACAGTCGTACCGGACCGCCAGCAACCATCCTGAATCTGCATATCGCGGGAAGACTGATGGCCGTTATCTCTTGGATGGTGTTCGACGAGCTTGTCCGGGCCGTCAGCGCCAAGCAACCGAGACATATTCCACTAATACCTACGTTGCTGGTTGAATCGGGACTCCTTTCAGACGATTATATACATGGAGGTGGGCATATTTCCCTACTATATGTCTTTCTGTTTGATGCTTGGCCCCAAATGTGCGCTGACCCTGCACCGCACGCAGTGGCGCGTGTCCGACCCTTCATCAATGCAGCTGCCGCCCCCATCTTGGCTGCCGCAATTCAGAGCGATGCCGACTGTCTCGTGACGGGCAACACGCGCCACTTCACCGCGGAGGTGGCAGAACGAGCCGGCATTGCCATCCTCAGGCCCGCAGACTATATGCGGACGCCGACACCGGAGTGATGGAGGCTGCAGCCGCCGCATCATTCCGGCAGAAACCGGAATCCAGAGCAGTCATAGATGGCGGCAGCACTGCCACTTGGCTTACGAGATTCCCTTCAATGGTCCTAATCACCCGTCTGCCATACGTTCGCTTCGATGGTGGGAAAATGGCGTTGAGCGCAGAAGCTCTCGATCTCCTGGAGAGTTCATACCCAACGTAAGCCGATGAACGCTGTGCATCAGCACGTGCCTCGCACCGGCCCCGCACGAGAATCCCTGCGTGAGAAGGGGCAGTTTTGGACTCCCGATTGGATCGCCGATGCGATGGTCGCCTACGTCCTGACCGGTGAGGTCGACACCATCTTTGACCCGGCGGTCGGCGCCGGTGCTTTCCTCCGCAGCGCCAAGGCCCTTGTCGACAAGACCAACAGACGGATCAGGTTGTCCGGCTCGGAACTCGACCCCGCCGCGCTACAACAGGCACAAATCAACGGACTTACGGCCGATGATCTTCGCAACGTGGAGTTGTCCGACTTTGTGCTCCAGCCTCCCCGGGGAGGACTCAAGGCAATTGTGGCGAATCCTCCATACATCCGACACCACCGGCTGTCCAGCGCAGTGAAGGCAAAACTCAGAGCTTTGGGCGCTCAACTCATCGGCCAGCCGCTAGACGGCGCGCCGGACTCCACGTCTATTTCCTACTCCGCGCGCTCCAGCTACTCAGCCCCAATGGCCGCCTCGCGTTCATCGTGCCCGCCGATACGTGCGAGGGAGTCTTTGCCCCGCTCCTATGGCGCTGGATCGCCAGGAAATACCGCCTTGACGCTGTCGTTACATTCACACCCGCGGCCTCACCGTTCCCCGGCATTGACACCAACCCCGTCATCATCCTGCTCAGAAACCTCCCACCATCGGATTCCTTTCATTGGGCCAAGTGTGTGACACCCGGAACCGGCGATCTACAGGAATGGATACACTCCGGTTTCAAGACGGAGCCGGGCAACGACCTCGTGGTCTTCCGCCGCGACCTCCAGGAGGGAGTAGCGACCGGCCTGACGAGAGCGCCAGTCTTGGTGCCACACCAGGGGCCACTGCTCGCAGACTTCGCCGCTGTCCAGCGGGGTATCGCTACCGGCGCCAACTACTTCTTCTTCTTGACCCGCGAACAGGCATCGGCGCTCCATCTACCGGAGGAGTTTCTGGTCCCGGCCATCGGCCGGACCAGAGACGTGCCCGGCGATACCGTGACCGCTGCACTCCTGCGCCAACTGGACAACCAAGGCCGGCCCACGTTGCTTTTCTGCCCGGACGGGCGACCACTCCAGGATGTTCCGCCGCCGGTGCGTGCCTATCTGCAAACCGGCCAAGAGCGAGGACTTAGTAAGAAGACCCTGATTGCGACACGCAATCCCTGGTACAAGATGGAGTTCCGTACTCCTCCCCCCTTCTTATTCTCCTACCTCGGGCGGCGTAATACGCGCTTCATCCGCAACCTTGCGGGTGTCGTCCCCCTGACTTGCTTACTCTGCGTCTATCCACACCGGACAGATCAACCATCGGTCGATGCGCTCTGGCAGGTCCTCCGTCATCGAGATACCGTCGCCAATCTCGCACTGGTAGGGAAATCTTACGGCGGCGGTGCGATTAAAGTGGAGCCGCGAGCACTGGAGAGGTTGCCCATTCCTAGCTCTGTCCTGGCCGAAATGGAGTCCGCCGGTGTAGCACGACCGGCGACCGACAGCCGGCAGCTAGAGCTGGGCTTCGACCAGGCAGCTCTCTAGCGCACTACCTCGATCCATACACCGTCCGTGTCACTGCAAATGTCCGTAAACTCATTGTCATTAACAATGTGACGTCCAGGATCATATACAACAAATAGCACGAATGCTCCCTGTCTTGTATAGACAAACTGACGGCTTGTTATCTCTGTAATAATGCGATTTCTATACTCTCTCTTGGATGGATACTTCATCTCAATGAAGAGCCAGCCCTTTCCCTCTTCAGGCAGGCGAGCAAAATCCGGCTTTGTGCTGATTCCTGCAAATGGTAGAACAGGGACCTCGCGGTGTAAATTCCCTTCCGAAGAGCGAACAATCCCCTCAACTGCATTTTGGACATCCCTCTCGTTACACGGCTGCCTATCCTGAAAAATCGGTGGCAGGCCGCGGCGCAGAGCATCCGTCAGTGACTGGATGACCGGCAACCGCGGATCTTCGTGATGGCGACCAGAGGCCACTAGTCTAACCAAACACGTGCCAGGCAGAGATCCATCCATCAGATCTCCGATATGCTCCCGGAGCTGTCCACTCATGACCTTGAGGGTCTGATCCGCATGCCTCTCAAGTAGTTTAACGAGCTTTTCTGCTTTCCGATATACTTGATCTCCATGCCCATCAATACAATCATAAAGCTGAGGAAAGGCCGAAAAAAGGTCATCGTCAGTCTTCCTTCTGATATCTAGTGCAAACCGAATGTAGGATTCGGCGACTGTCCGATCTCTCCCCTCGGACAATTCATCAGTGAAGATATCGCAACCATACCTTTCGGGTAGATCGTGCTCCTGCAACCCAGCCGCCTCCGAGGCGAACCGTCGGTCAACGCATTGCAAACAGACACCACAGTGCGGCGTAGCCAGTGGTCCGCCTCGTGCGTGACTGCAAGAGTTGGTCTCTTGCAGAAGATCGGGAGCTCCATTGTCCTTCAGGATTGTCAGTGTTTCCGCGCGCGTCCGCGACCATAGCGGGTTAGTCACGGTCACATCGGAAAGAGGTAACAGCTTCAGGAAGTCGTTAAGCAGGCGCAGGAATTTCGGGTGCGTAGTTCTGCTCGCGTGAGCTCCAACAATACCAGCATTGATTGGCAGGTTCAGGCTAATCACTCCGTTGTCAGCGAGGAGTACCTGCTCCAGGTTCAACGTCGAAGCAATTGCGGCACCTAGGCTCGCAAACAGAAACGATCTGGTTCGCTGGTTCGTGTCCGCGGCATCCTTGCCTGGACGATTGATCCAGACACCTATTTGGGGGAACTCCCAGTTCCCCAAGCGCATTCGAAGCTCCTCTGCAAGGCGCTTCTGCCGAGTGACTATTGGTGGTGCGGTACGATGGCTGACAAGAACTGGATGCAGCCCGTTCTCCGTCACGGCCTCAATAATTGCACACAGACTGTCCGCACCACCTGAGAACAGGACCACCGAATCAGGACTCCCAAGAAGTTCGGCGGCACCAGAAGGGTCAAGAGCCAACTGCTGGATATCAGGTTCAGCTTGTGTGAACGCGAACTGCCATTGGTCCTCTGATAGAAAACTAAGCGTCTCTTCTAGTTGCCGGCGAACATTGGCTTCATTCCAGAAGTCAGGATCACTAACTGGCACTACCATGCCAAAATGCCTCTTCCAATGTTTCACATAAATGTCTGTTGGCCCACCTCTCCTTACCGACTGATCTGCTGCATACACATATGCGGAAATTCGTATCAGGTCAGCTGCGAACGAGTCAATCGTCGAGATGAGTGCATGGGAGAGGTTCTGGAGGCGGAGGCTTAGGTTGGGACTGCCCCCTCTATGGCTGATAGCCTCACACTTATTCCAGGAGACAGATCCAAATTCCGATGGAACATCCGCGCCATCGCACTGGATGAGGGCACTGGTCATCATCACCGTTGCTCCTCACGCTTGAGCTCCATGCGGAGCTTCCGTAGAGCAACTGCTACAAACCTACCTGCCTCATCTTGGTTTATACGTCCTTGCTGTTCCCAGTTATGCTTCGAATACCAACCTCCGGCAAAATCCTCCATAATTCGGGCTGATTGGAAGGCATACGTGTTTAGCGATTCGCCAAATGCTTGACTCTCTCCGATATTGGATAACCCGTGCCCTTCACCGACATGGTTCGAAAGCTCTTTATCTACGAAATAACGGAGTGTCCGTGAAAAAAAGTCGCCGAAGAAATGTCTTGAGAGGGTGCCGAACTGTGCCTGCCTAGAATAGGACCGTAGGGCGTCCTGCAAATCTTCGACCGAGCTTCCGAAAAGGCTTCGACCATGTTGACCAATGGTATTGGAAAGAGCACTACGCAATGCAAGCGATGCTAATTCTCCAAAAGGCCCGGACTCCGGGTGGCCCTGCACCTCCCTAGAGACCCGATCACTAACACGAGCCACAAATGCCAGTATCGAGCTATCAGGTGTAAGTTCGATACCTGTGTCACCTAAACTATCGGCAAAGTCAGGGGAACGAGCAGCCCATGTAATTCTAGTGAGGAGCCAAAAGCAATACGTGAGTGCCTTGTCCTTGCCCAGGAGGCGTAGTTGCGTCTCGGCAGCTTCAGCAGTCTTCCGCGCAACTGCTGAGGTATCGGTTGGCATCTCATCCAAGAGGTTGATCAGTTCGCGCCAGCGTAGTGTCTTGGGCAGGCGCCCTAGTCGGAGAGAACCCATTGAGCGTTATCCCTTGTCTTAGAGCCTGCACGTCACTTATGAAAAACGGGCATAACCGGCGGAGTAACAGATAGTTCTTGCTCAGATGCAGAAAGCGCCCCAGCCAGGCGAGCGTGTAGTTGCATATCATACGGAGAGAGGCGACTCCTAGTCAACTTTTGAGTCCCGCGCCGTCACCCACCACAGCACATCGACACCCGGCCCACACCGCCCTAGCGTGGTACGATACGACCACCGGATTGCCATAGGTCGCTACATCTCCCACCGTGAACTGCGGCGGTGAAGCGCAATAGGAGTTCCCATCCAGCTCTTTCGCCCCTACCGACTGCTGCCCGGCGGCGCCGCCGGCGACCCGCCCGGCGTGCCCCTCCGCAATCGGATCGTCTTTCCTGCCATCACGACCGGCTTTGTCGGTCCCCGCGGGGAAGTCACCGACCGCCTGCTGGCCTGGTATCGCGCCCGCAGCGCCGGCGGCGCCGCGCTGATCGTGACCGAGCCGGCCCTGGTATCAGCCCTTGGCGGCCTCTATCCGCGCCGCCTCCGCGCCGACACCGACGACGCCCTCCCCGCCCTCCGCCGGCTCGCCGCGGCGATCCAGGCCGATGGCGCCAAGGCCCTGCTCCAACTCAACCACTACGGCAGCCGCCTCCCCCGCGACGTATCATCCAACAGCGACCGCGAGCCGTTAGTCAGCGCCTCTCCAACCACCCTGGCCGACGGCCGCCCCGTCCGCGCCCTCACCGGCGCCGAGGTCGAGCGCCTGATCGCGTCCTTCGGCGCCGCCGCCGGGCGCGCCCGCGCTGCCGGTTTCGACGGGGTGGAGCTTCAGGCCGGGCACGGCAATCTGATTCATCAGTTCCTCTCGCGCGTCACCAATAAGCGCCAGGATCGCTTTGGTCGCGGCCCGGCTGGCCGGCTGCGCCTACTCCGCGACACGCTGACGGCCATGCGGAGCGCCGCCGGCGACGACTTCCCGATTGTCGTCCGTATTAGCGCCGCCGAGCTGATCGAACGCGGCTACGATGTGGAGCGGGGGCAGGAGATCGCCCGTGCTGCCGTCGCTGCCGGCGCCGCGGCCATCCATGTATCCGCCGGGACACCGGAGGCACGGGAGGACATACCGCTCTGCGCGGGCGTTGGCGAGGCAACACTGGCCGGCCTCGCTGTCAGCATCCGCGCTGCCGTAGGGCCAGCGGTGCCCATCATCGTGGCCGGTCGTATCCTCAGCCCGGAGACCGCCGAGCAGCTGCTAACCGCCGGTCCCGCTGACTTGATCGCGCTGGGTCGCGCGCTGGTGGCCGATCCCGCATGGCCCCGGAAGGTCGCCGCGGCCCGCTCGGAGGAGGTATGGCCTTGCGTGGGGTGCATGGCGTGCCAGCTCCCCGCGTCTGAACCGGGCATTGGGTGTCCGATCAACGTCGAGTCCGGGCGTGAAGCGGAACTGACCATTGCGCTGGCGCCGCAGCCGCGGCGCATCGCCGTCTGGGGCACCGGGCTGCCCGGACTGGAAGCGGCACGGGTGGCGGCCCTGCGTGGTCACGAGGTGACCATCTACGCGGCCGGGTGGCCGCTGGGTGGCCTGCTTGGGCTGCGCTCGGTCGTCCCCGGCCTGGCCGAGATGGGCCGGGCCATCCTCGCCTACGCCACCGCCCTCAAGGCGCTGGGTGTGCCCGTGCTTGATGGCCAGCCCGCCGATGACGCCGACGTGATCCTCGATGCGCGACCGCAGCCCGAGCAACGACCGGACTGGACCGGCGGCGAGACCTTCTGGCTGGCCAGCGATGTCCTGAAAAGCGATTTGCGCGCCTTGATCCCGCTCCAGCGCCGCGTGGCCATCTGCGGCGACAGTTCGGTCACAGCGGACGTGGCGCTCTTCCTGGCCGGCTGGGGCAAGCGCCCCACCATCGTCACCCCGAATACCGACCCGCTCTGGGACCTGCACCCGACGCTGGCCGCACACGTCCGCCGGCGACTGGAGGGCTATCGTATCGCCGTCGAGACCGAGGCCGAGCCGTTTGTGTGGCAGCCTGAGGCCGGGCCGGTGCGCCTCGGCCGCTCGACCGGCCTCCTGACGGTCATCCAGCGCGGCGAGCAAGAAGACCTCGGCCCGTTCCACAGCGTCGTCGCGGCGCCGGGCTGGAACGAGCACAGCCCGCCCGCCCCCGCTACCATCCCCGACACGATCCCGGCCGGCGGCCCCCCGCTGCTGCTCGGCGACTCGTACCGCCCCGACCGCTGGCGCGACCTGACGCTCTACGCCACCCGCCTCGCCCGCCGCCTCTGATCCGCACGGTGGAGCACTGGGCCACGTCGGTCAGCCCGCAGCAGCCGGCACCTGCGCCGCTGCCGTGTCCAGGCCATAGAAGGCCATGGGGCTGTCGTGCAGCAGTCCGCGTGCCAGGTCGAGCGCCGCAGACTTGCTCAGGAAGTCGCGCTCGACCTTCTCCACCAGTACGTCGGCGATGCACGACCGGGCCATGACGAGATGGCCATAGATGGTCTCCGGCCAGGTGAGATCAGAGCCGAAGCCGAGCAGCCGATAGTGCGGCACCAGATCAATCCACTCGCTCAGAATCTGCCGCGCGCCCGCCATCGTGATGATGTACACCCAGCACATATTCAGCCACACGTTGGGGTAGTGCTTGCCGAGCACCCCTAGCTCCCGCCCGTAGGGATACCCGGCGTGGAACAGGTCGAAGCGGGTGTTGCGATGCGCCCGGATCATCGGCAGCAGATGGAGCGGGTCGCTGTCCGGGATATGGCCCCAGTTGCCCTGCATCCCGGTGTGGATTTGGAAGATCAGGTTCTCGTCGGTGCAGAGACCGGCCAGCCACCAGATGATGTGATCCTGAAACGCCCGCACGTCCGCGGCCGACGGCTCCTCACCCTGCAGCGCCCGCTGCCAGATCGCCTCCACCACCGGCTCCGGCACGTCCCCGGTCGCCAGCGTGCGGTTGTAGGCGTGGGCCAGCTTGATCCCAATCGCCCCCCGCCGCACATAGCCGTCCACGTAATCGCCCAACCCCTGCTTCAGCGCCGCCACCGTCGAGAACTCGCGGTTCATGTGCGCCTCGAACGGCTCCCGCTGCTCCGCCGCCAAGAGACTGCCCTCGCGAATCGCCGGCTCCATCCGCAAGGTCGCCGTGAAATACTCCGGCTCCCAATCCTCGTACCACGGGACGTTGCGGATTTGCGTGACCAAGTTGCACTTTGTGCGAGTAACGTGGTCGTACCAGCCCGGCCGCGCCGCCCATTCCTTGATGCGCTCGTTCAAGGCCGCCCAGTTGTCGTCGGTGAGGTCGTCGTCCGCGAAGTCGAAGATGCCCCGGTAGGTGGCGATATTGTGCCGGTAGAACGACACGTTGCGCGTCCGCGCCACGATGCGCTTCAGCCGCTGCCAGCGCTCCTCGTCCGACCGCGCGCCCTCCAGCGAGCGCTCGTGCCCCATCTCGACGATGCTCGCCTCGTCCCGCCGGAAATAGGTCGTCATCGTGAACAGATTGCGGTCCTCGGCCGCTTTCGCCTCGTATTCGCGGCGCAGCATCGTATGCGAGTGGCAATCCACGGTCGGCACGTCCACCATCTCATCGAGTAGGCGCTGGCGAAAGCTACTCATCGTCGTTCCCCTCCCGTCCCCGCTGACCACAGGCCCTACAATAGCGCGCCGTCGGCCGTTCTGCCAGCACGTCACGCTCGACGGCCTGCTTGCAGCGCTCGCAGCGACCGTAGCGACCGTGATCCATGCGCGTCAACGCCAGCGACGCCGCCGACAGCCGGGCGTAGAGCCGCTGCGCCAGCCGCGTCAGCGGCGCGCCGCCCCCCGCGCCCGGCGCGGATTCCCCCAGCCGGCGCAGCGACGTCCGCAGCTCGGCCCGCTCCCGCTCCAACCGCCGCCGCTGCTGCACCAGCCAGCCGTAGTCATCACGAGCATCGAGCGCCCCATCCTCGCCCCGAACGTCACTCATCGGCGCAACATTCTAGGCCCTATCACAATCACGCGCCCCCTACCCCCGGCCCCCGTCATTCCCGCTGGGAGAGGGCCGGGGTGAGGCCCGCGGCGCCCGCTGATACGTCACGTTGCTCAGGTGCGGATAGGCAATCCCCTGGCCCGCAAACAGGTCGGCCACGGTGAGCAGCTGCAAGCGCGGATAATCCCGGTCCCAGCCCGGCGAATGATAGAACCCGGCGCT
Source organism: Chloroflexota bacterium (assembly GCA_965238265.1). GTDB lineage: Bacteria > Chloroflexota > UBA11872 > UBA12225 > JAJDUF01 > JAJDUF01. The sequence goes on from OZ250185.1 coordinate 3,090,418, forward strand.
GGCCACCTCCTGCCGCATCGCCCGCGTTGGCGCTTGCAGCGAGATGAGCACGCCGATAGCCGCCTGCTTGCGGTCCACCACGCCCCGCAGGTCGCGGACGTGCGCCACGCCGGTCTTGCCCGCCTTCACCGACAAGATGATCTGCTTGGTACGGCCCCGCGGCCCCTCGTCGTGGAAGTAGAGCCGGCCGTCAATGCCGCGGTCCGCCCCCTTCTTCTGCTCTACCGGCCGCGCCCCGACCCGCCCCAGCGCCCACCACTGGAACTGATACGGGTCCTCTTGCGCCAGGGTTGCCGCGTCCGGCAGCGCCTCCGGCTCCCCGATGACCTCGTAGGTTTGGGCCACGTCCGACCCGAAGGCATCCTGTAGCCGATGCCGAATGAGGTTGATGGCGAGATGCGTGATGTCAATGCCGACCCACTGCCTGCCGAGCTTCTCCGCCACTGCAATCGCGGTACCGCAGCCGCAGAACGGATCGAGTACTACGTCGCCTTCCTGGCTGCTCGCCTGGATGATGCGCGCCAACAGCGCTTCCGGTTTCTGCGTAGGGTAGCCGAGAGACTCCTTGGCCTGGGCACTGAGCGGGTTGATGTCATTGACAAAATCCTGGATCGGCACGCCAGGATTCTCGTCCGCATATCGTTTCTGGCGCGGCGTACCCCCCTTCTCCGGCCAATAAACGAGGCCCGCTTGGTCGAGCAGGTCTAGCTTCTCCTGTGTAGCAAGATCGCTCAGATCGCGGCTCGGATATGCCTTTTGCAAAGCGGCCCTCGGAACTGCCCAATGCCGGCCTGAAGCAGTCGGGTCTATCCCGCGCCAAGGCTTACCGGAGTCACCGGACCGAACTCCGGCTCCGGTCAGTGAAACAAGTTGATAGCTGCCCCGCTTATCCTTGAACCGATAATACTTTTCGAGATACGCAACGTCGTAGTCCTGATAGATGCGGTGCCACTGGTACCGCTCGGATTTTGAGTAGAACAAGATCGTATCGTGGATCGGCCCCCAACGTTTGGCGCCGCCGTGTGATCCTGTTCTGCGCCAAGCAATCTCGTTGCGGAAGTTATCGGAACCGAAAATCCCGTCCAGCAGCAGCTTGAGACAGTGGCTGGCGGTCGGGTCACAGTGGAGGTGGAGGCTGCCCGTCGGTTTCAAGACGCGATGCAGCTCGACGAGGCGGGGAGCCATCATGGACAAGTAGGCGAGCATGTCGTTGTCGCCCAGGAAGAGGCGGAAGGCTTGCAGGCCCTCGGAGACCTTGCCGCCGGCTTCCACAACCTCCTGATAGGCGGCGGCGGCCGCCTGATCCCAGCGCCAGGTGTCCTCGAAGGCTTTGATCTGCGCCGCCGAGCGCGATCCGTCCCGTTCGGCGAACAGCACGTTATAGCTCTGGTTGCTCTTGAAGGGCGGATCGAGGTAGATGAGGTCTACCGACTCATCGGGGACGTGCTCACGGAGGACATCGAGGTTGTGGCCGTAGTACAGCGTGTTACCGGCCATAGCCGCCTCCCGGTTACAACATGCCGGCGGAGCACCCACTATTATACATGCTGTGTTATGCCAGGCTGAACCTAACCCCCGGCCCCTTCCCTGTCAGGGAAGGGGAGTCAGCACAGCGACCGGCCGCCGTAGGGGCGCAGCACGCTATATCCCAGTCCCCCTGCGTAACGGGGGGCACGAGGGGGGCCAGCCCTCACCCCGGCCCTCCCCCGCGGGGAGAGGGAGTCTAGATTCCCACGTGCGCGGGAATGACCGAGCGAGACGGTGGGGATGACGAACGGCGGACTCCCCTCTCTACTATCGTTATAGTGGAGAGGGGCCAGGGAACTGATGCGCTAGGAACCGGCAGAGTTGCTGTAGGGGGGCGGCTCGTTGAACTCTTTGCCTTGTGCTTCAGCGGCCCTACGGCGCGCATCCCATTCAGCTACGGCAGCGTAGACTTCCGCGCGGCCCTCGGCTCTGAGAGCTTCTCGCTCTGCATCACGCTTCTTCAGCGCTGTCTCAAGCCAAAACACGACCACTCCTCCCACCTGTACCGCAAAAAAAGACAGCCCTGTTGACCCCACGGCCACTGGCGCTTCTAGCCGGAAAAACGCCAGCACCGTCGGCAGCCCCCCACCGCCCTCTGCCCAGGCACCGAACGCAGCCGCTACCGTGCCCACGATCATCAGTGGGGCGAAAACCGCTAGGTACCAGCCATTGACTCTTTGATCCGTCGCCATGTGGCTACCGCCAAGTCGGCTGACCACCGGCCGTACTCACAGCATACCGGGAAGTTGAAAAAGGGGCAACCGGTCGCATGGTCACTGCGGTACGTAGCTCCACTCACCGGTGGTCGGACTGCGCGGCGATTGACCCTAGGGCACGGGATACGCGATGCGGGCCTTATACACCGCAGTCATCCCCCCAAGTCTGCCAGTGGCAGTAGCCGACAACGGGCTGTAGGCTGTGGGCTGAAGGCTCCCTTCTACGAGCCGCTCGCCACCCGGACTCCGGCGATGGCGAGCAGCAGGCCGAGGGCCGCCGCGCCGAGCAGCAGCGCCGCCATGCGGGCCAGCTCCGTATCGCGTTGGTACAAGCTGTAGCCGGTCAGTCCGGCCGAGCCGCAAACCACCAGGCCGCAGACCACGGCGAACAGCCAAGAGAGTAGCCAGATCAGCCGCGACGCCAGCGCCAGCAGATCGGGCGAGGTCATGCGTCACCACGCGCCATGAGCGGCGCTCCCGGTCCTGCCGCATCTACTCGCATCAGACCTCCCCCTCGAAGTAGCCTACCGCATCCTTCAACCGGAATAAGCGGCCCACGGCGCGGACGTTGACCTTGCCCGAGTCCGGGTACTCGACATCATCTGCGCCCGATACCGTTCCCAGCATCAGGATGGTGCAGGGAGCCGTGCCGGCGTTGACGAACTTGTGGGCGCTGCGCGGCCCGGGCGGAGCCGCGATGAAGTCCCCGGTCCGTACCGCGACGTCGCCCCGGTCAGTCAGGAGCGTACACGTCCCGTCCATGACGTAGAACAGCTCCTCGGCGACGTGGTGATAGTGCCGCGGATACGTCGCGTGACCGGGTGCCAGCCGCACCACCTGATAGCCCAGCTTCCTAGCCCCGATCAGTGCGTCAATGTCTTTGCTCTCCAGGCTGTACGGTCCCGGCCCCGTCCGCGTCTCCCACGGTATTTCGTCGAGGTTGATGCGATTGATGTAGAGGTCCGACCGCGACTCTAGCAGCGTCAGGAGCGCCTCGCGGGCGCCGGTGTAGAACGAGTGTCCATCGCCGAGCAGGAGGGCATCGAGGTTCGGGATGGCGAGCAGCTTGCGTAGCTGCAACAAGGCTCGCGCGTGGTCCACCACCTTGGGCGGCGCGCCCAGGCTCAGTGCCCCGGCCGGCGCGCCCCACACAAAGTCACCGATAAACGCCACCTGTCCGCCGCGCCAGATCAGGGCCACCTCACCGGGACTCTTGCCATGCTCCAGGTGCAGCACGCGCAAATCCGGCACGACCTCCTCGCCGTCTACGACCGCGCGGTCAATCGGAAAGTCGAACAGCGGCGCGTCGGCCTTGTGGGCGACGAGCTGCGCCCCGGTCTGCTCCTGGAAGTCCACGGCCGCGCGGTCGTGGTCTCGATTGGTCAAGACGATCAGCGCGGCGCCGCCCAGCGCATCGAGCTGCGCCCGGTCAGCGGCCCGCATCGGCACGGGATCAATGAGCACGTTGCCTTCCGGTCGCACCCAGAGATGCCCATTGAAGTCGAACTGCTTCTCCTCATCGAAGACGGACCACGAGTAGAGGTGCTCGAACATCAACCGCTTCACAACTGTCCCTCCATATGTCCACCGGCTACCGACGGTCAGCCCGATTGTACCGCAAGCCAACGCGGATTCGTCCTGCTACCATCACCCTAGCTCCCCTATGGCCCCCCCCCGCTGCGGCAGGGGGGGGCCTGGATTGCGGCTTCCGCCGCAATGACGGAGGAGTATCACTTTCGTTCCAATGACGGTACGGCGCCGGAATGACAGGAGGCGATGGGGGGACGGTGCCCTCATCGCTGCCGTCATGGTGGTCGCTGCCGTTATCATAGTGGCTGGCTTGCGTATGGGTTGGGAAGATCGCTTCATTTACCATCCACTGCCCTTCGACGAGCGGGCCGCGCACGCGCTGCTCGGCGGCTTGCCCGTCGAGGATCACACCTTCCCCACGGACGGCGGCCTCCGGCTCCACGGCTGGATTGCCCGCGCCGCCCCGGCCGACCCGTGGCTGCTCTGGTGCCACGGCAACGCCGGCAACATCGGCCATCGTGCCGACAACCTCAGCTTGCTGGTCGAGCAAGGCCTCAACGTCTTCATCTTCGACTATCGAGGATATGGCCGTAGCGAGGGCCAGCCCTCCGAACCAGGTTTCTATGACGATGCGGCGGCGGCCTACGACTATCTCCGCAGTGCAGCAGGAGTGACACCGCAGCGAATCGTCCTCTACGGCCGCTCGCTGGGTGCTCCCGTCGCCGCGGAGCTGGCGCTGCGCCGACCGGCCGCCGGGCTGATCCTGGAAGCGCCGCTCGGGTCGGTGGCGGCGATGGCCCGCACCATCGTACCGCTGCTACCAATCGAGAAGCTCTTCCGCGCCCGCTTCGACACCTTGGCCCGCGCGCCGCGCTTGCAGCTCCCGACGCTGGTGCTGGTGGCCGAGCTTGATGACGTGATCCCACCCACGCAAGGCCGGCAAATCTTCGCCGCGCTGCCCGGCCCCAAGGAACTGTGGACGATTCCCGGCGCGCGCCACAACGACACCTATCTTGTTGGCGGCCCGGCCTATTTCGAGCAGCTGACCGGCTTCATCCATCGTGTGGTGGATACTACCGGCGCGTGACTCTGACCGCCGGTCGACCGGCCAGCCATCCCCAGAAAGGCCGCACGATGACCGAGCGCAAGCAGCGGCTCTCGAACGACACGGCCGCGCTCACCCCCGAGATCGTCACGGACGCGCCGGTGCTGGATTTCGACTTCCCGGCGCTCCACATTGGCGTGGCCGAATACCCCGCGGGACCCACTGGCTGCACGGTCTTCTTCTTCCCCGACGGCGTGACGGGCGCCGTGGACATCCGCGGCGGCGCCCCCGGCGGCCTCCTGCCCCATCCCTGGGGCCGCTACGATGCGATCTGCTTTGCCGGCGGCTCGCTCTACGGCCTGGAAACGGCGAGCGGTGTGGCCGCCGAGCTACTCGCCCAGCGCGAGTACGCCGTCTCGTTCACCACCATCGCCAGCGTCGGCTCCGCGATCATCTACGACTTCACCCGCAAGAACTCCGTCTACCCCGACAAGGCGCTGGGACGCGCCGCGCTCCGGGCGGCCCGGAGTGGGCAGTTTCCCCTGGGTGCTTGTGGCGCCGGGGCGTCCGCCACTGTGGGCAAGGGGGTGCGTTTTGCCTACCGCGAGCCAGCCGGCCAGGGCGGCGCGTTCCGGCAGCTCGGACCGACCAAGCGCGCCGTGTTCACCGTCGTCAATGCCGTCGGTGCCATCGTCAATCGGGCCGGGCAGGTCGTTCGCGGCAACCTGAACCCCCGCACCGGCGAGCGCCACCATCCCCTGGCCGCCGTCGAGCGCCGCCTGCACGCGCCCGCGGCCCCGCCCACACCCCCAGGCAACACGACCATCACGCTGCTCGTGACCAACCAGCAACTCGATCCCGGCGCACTCCAACAGTTCGGCCGCCAGGTCCACAGCACGATGACCCAGGCCATCCAGCCCTTCCACACCGTCAACGATGGCGATACCCTGTTCGCGGTCACCACCAACGAGGTGGAGAACCCGGCACTGGATGCCATGGCCCTCGGCCTCACCGGCTCCGAGCTAGCCTGGGACGCCGTCCTCACCTCCTTCACCGCCCGCGCCCCATAATCCCCGTCATTGCGGCGCAGGCCGCAATCCAGGTCGGCGGAGACGATTGGGGGTAGACCTAGACCAGATCTCTTGACAGAAATCGGGTCATTCACTACACTCCCTCAGCACACATGTAGAGGTAGACCTAGCGAGTGACCACCACATCAGGGCTACTGCTGGCATCTAGGGATTGGCCGAATGAGAAATAGAGTGATAAAGATCGTTATCAAGATCATATATCTTGCTATTGTACTTGCAGGAGTGGTATTGGTATTGTTAGGAGGCGTGAGCTTATTACTTTCCTCACTGACCCCGATGTAAGGGGAGATAGTTTTTACGTTGTCTTAGCAATTATATTTTTATCCCTTGGGGTTGCTATGTCCCTGGGAGGAGTCAAACTGCTTGCATCAACGGATAAAAAGGCACAAGACCGTAACTTAGAAAAACCTCACCTATCGCAACGAGTGAAGGCGGATAGCGATAACCTAAGCCGGACTGCCACCGCATTCAGTCGAGACACCGAGACAGTCTCTCCGGAAATGCGGGCCATGTATTGTCCAAACTGCGGTGTCGAAAGCGATGAGAGCGCCAGATTCTGCCGGCAATGTGGCCAATCTCTGTCTGCTGCTGAACAAGAAACATCTGACCCTCTGCCAGAGCATAGTGCTAAATCGCAGAAATCATCCGATACTCTAGCTGAATATATGAGTGCCAAGATACAGCAGATGAAGGCAGTAGGAGAGGATGCACCATTATCTCCGCCTTCATCCAAAACTGAGGGTGCTGGGAAGCCCAGTGATGAATCAGACGGGGGGTGCCGAGAAGAACCAAAAGGAAGCTGACAGCCAGCCAAAGGTTGGCTCTGAATATAAGAAGGAATCCGAGCCTACCAATAAGGATAAATTGCTGGGATGTGCCGTCATCGGGGTGATTATATTGGTGGCACTGGCTCTTATTGGGACTTGCGGTGATTCATCCATCAGCGACTGCTGGGGTTCCATGGGCGAGAGTATATTCAAGAATGCGATAAAAACGAGGCTAAACGATCCTGATAGCCTACAGTTTCACGACACACGTACTCAGGAAGTGGAAGGTCAACCACGTACTGCTATTTTAGTAGAATACAGTGCGAAGAACCTGTTTGGTGGGAGAGTAAGAAAGACCGCAGTGGGCTACCTTGAAGAGACTGAGGGGAGCGCCTGCATATCCGTCATTGTCTCAATGGGCTGACAGGGTAGTCCCAGCGATGGACATGACCGAAAGGGTGGATCAGTTGTGGGAGCAGTTGAGGAGGTGAGCAGTCGTGGGGCTGCGGAAACAGTACGATCAGCCCGATCCGGACCTGATGCCGCTGGCAGACGCAGACTCCCTCGCTGATTGGGAAAGCATAGCGGCGCCTGGCCCGGTCCGTCTCGGCGTCACATTATCCGTGTGTTTTGATCCTGAGAGCGCCGCAGTAGTCCGCAGCGCCGCGCGCCGCAGCGAACGCACCCTCGCAGAGTTCGTGCGGCAGGCAACGTTAGCAGCCGCGAGGGCTGCGCTCCAACGCAACTCGCCGGCCCCTCCGGTCGAAGCCAACACCGTGCGACCGGCCAACCGGCGAGAGCTTGAACACGCGGGCGCATAGCCGTCTCACACCCCTCGTCATTGCGGCGCAGGCCGCAGTCCAAGCCGGCGGGGTCGTGGATTCCCGCGCACGCGAGAATGACGGATTAGAGGGACGCGGACTCCCCTTCCCTGGCAGGGAAGGGGCCGGGGGTTAGGTCAACTCCCCCTGCTCCAGGGCAATCCGCGCCTGCTCGATATGCTCGGCCGTCGCTTCGAGCCGCACGCGCACCAGGAGCAGCGCCACGTACAGCAGCGTCATTCCGCTCAAGGTGATGAGTATGCTGATAAGCATTTCCGGCGGCATCTGCGGCCCCTCCGGGGTGAAGAACACGGGGCCGGGGTGCAGATTGCGCCACCACTCGACCGAGAAATAGATCAGCGGCACGTCGAAGAAGCCCACAATGCCGAGCACCGCTGCGGCGCGAGCGGTGCGCGGACTGAGCGCACCGTGGCGAGCAAAGGAGCGCAGCATCACATAGGCTGCGTAGATCATCCAGAGCACCAGCGTGCTGGTCTGCTTGGGGTCCCACTGCCACCAGACACCCCACACCGGTTTTCCCCAGATCGCCCCCGTAATCAGCGCCAGGGTCGTGAACAGCAGGCCGACCTCGGCCGACGCGCGGGCTACATTGTCCCAACGCACCGAGCCGCGCACGAGGTAGCCGATGCTGGCGACGAAGACCACGAAGAAGGCCAAGAACGCGACCCAAGCCGTCGGTAAGTGAATGTAGAAGATGCGCTGCGGCGCTTTCTGGATTGCGTCTTCCGGCGCCCACAGCAGCCCGGCCAGCCCGCCGGCAACGAGCAGGATCACGGCGGCCACCGTGATGATGGTGGTATCCCACGGCCGGCCACTCCCTACGGTACGCGGCGCGTCTGAGCTGGCAATGGTCATGTGAACAGCTTACTTGCAGTAGTCCTTGGCTCGCACCGCAGCCTACACGAGGCCGCTATCCGGTGACGGCTCGCCGGGCGCGCACCTGGCGGTTAAGCGGCCACGGCCGACGCGCGAAGACCTCGATACTGACGAGGAAGCCGATAAAGATCAGCGCCAGGCCCACGAACTCGCCGAGGTAGTACCCATCGGTAAAGCCGAAACGGTGTAGCCCATGCGTCAGACTGGGCACGAAGGCGCCGAACGCAATCAGGGCATTGGACACGACCCGGTGTGCATATAGCCCCTGACGCCACCACACCCAAGCGCTATAGGCGGCCCCGAAAACGAGCGCCATCGCGCCGGTGATGTTGAAGAGCGGGGTCAGGAGCCGCGCGTCCTCGGGAAACCCCACCCCATGCACAACGCCCGTCTCCGGGTGCAGCACCACCGTCGTATCCACCGGCACACTGAGCACCTTGGCGACACAGTAGAGCGTTCCCAGGGCCAGCAGGCCGAACGTCACGTGGCCGAGCCGATCCGGGCGCAGCCAGGACACCACCGCCACGATCAGCGCGGCGCCGCTGCCAACGGCGCCGATGGTGAGGGCAGCCGTCGCCAGCGGATTGCCTTCCGCCAGCAGCCGCGTGCCTTGCAGGAGGCCCGGCAGTGAACCCAATCCCAATCCCGTGGCTACCAGCAGGCCAAAGCCGCGCGTCTTCAGCAGATAGCATTCGCCCTGACCGAGCCAGGCTGCCGTCATGATGGCGCCGGTCAAGTACCAGGCGCGGTAGAGCACCTCACCCCAGCCGAAGGCATTGCCGAGGAATTCCGTCCCAGCCGCCAGGCCGTACCAGAGCAGGCCCAGCCCCCAGACGAGCTGATAGGGCTTGCGACGTTCGCGCCATTGCGCGTACAACATCGCGGCAAAGAGCAAGCCGAGCGCGGTCGTCCCCAGCGGCAAGAGTATGGGCAGGCTCACTCGCTCCCTCCGGTCGTGTGGCCGACATATCACACAGCTACGCCGCGCGCACGAGCGTTAGCATAGTCCGTGCCGGTCACTCTGCGAGGCTAACGCAAAAGCGTACCAGAGGGCCATAGGGGAGTGACCCTATTTCCGCTGGGACAGCAACCTACTTCTGACGCGGCGGTACCGGCCCCCCTATGGTCCCCCCGCTGCGGCCGGGGGACGGCGTGTTCCCTCCCCTGTCGCAACGGGGGAGGGTTAGGGTGGGGGCTGGCCGCCTCACTCCCCGGGCCGTCGTGCTGACGCGGCCCTGCTCCTGGTATGGTCAGGCACTCGCTGCGGCTTCCCAGGAGAGCACCGCGGCATAGACAGCCAAGAAAGTGTGAGCGCATGTGGACCAACCGCGCAAAAGCCAAGCTCCAGGCCGGAGAGTCGATTCGCGGCGTGTTTATCAACCTGGATTCGATCCAGGCCGTCGAGCTATGCGGTCTCCTCGGCTTCGACTTCTGCCTCATTGATGCCGAGCACGCGCCATTCGGACCGCAGTACGTCGAACAGATGATCCGCGCTGCGGATGTCAGCGGTATGACGCCGCTGGTGCGCGTCGCCCAAAACGAGCGCCAGGTCATCCTGCGCTACCTCGATGTCGGAGCGCAAGGCGTGCAGATTCCGATGGTCAATACCGCTGCTCAGGCCCAGGCGGTGGTCGAAGCGGTCAAGTACACGCCCCTGGGCAAGCGCGGCTTGGCGAGCGTCACTCGCGCCTCCCGCTGGGGTGTCGGCATCAACGTGCCCGACTATGTGGCTCGCGCGAACGAGGAGACGATGGTGATTGTGCAGGTCGAGACGCAGGAGGCCCTCGACAATCTCGACGCGATCCTCGCCGTGCCACACATTGACCTCGTATTCGTCGGGCCAACCGACCTCTCGCAGTCGTTCGGCGTCCCCGGCCAGCCGACTCATCCGCGGGTCGTCGCCGCGCTCGAAGCTGTCGTCGCGCGAGCGGGCGCCGTCGGACTGCCCGTCGGCACGGTGGCACCGGACGCCCAGCTGATGCAAGAGCGCTTGGCCCAAGGCGTGCGCTCCGTCGCCACCAATACCACGTCGCTCTTCATCCAGGCAGCCAGCGCCTTTCTTGCGTAGTCGGCACACTGGCCGGCCTGGCCCCCCTATGGTCCCCCCGCTGCGGCCGGGGGACGGCGTGTTCCCTCCCCTGTCGCAACGGGGGAGGGTTAGGGTGGGGGCCAGGCCGGGGACGGGAATCAACCGCAACCATCCTGTGCATCCTGTATATCCATGTGAATACCACCGCTCAGAGCAAGGATAACCGTGTACAAGCCATGACTGACAGCACAGCGCGGTTGCTCAGGTTGGCGCGGCCGCTGCGGCGGCGGAGCAGCCGCCTCGTGGTAGCACTCTACCGCCGCGGGCTAGGCCGGATCGTGGCGGGCTGGCTGCTCCTGCTCACCACCCGCGGACGCCGCAGCGGCCGCCCGTACACGACACCGCTCGGCTACGTGTCCGCTAACGCGCCAGGACTACCCAATCCACCGGGAGCGGTGGTCTACCTCTTCCGCGCCGCTCCTGGTGGGGCAGACTGGCTCGCCAACGTGCGGGCGCAGCCCGAGGTCAAGGTGCGAATCGGACTGCGCTGCTACCACGCTCGCGCCCGCATCCTCCGCGGCGAGCGGCAGCGCCGCCACGCCTTAGCCCGCTACCTGCAAGGGCGGACCCTGCCGGCGCGGGCGGCCCGTCGGGCCTTCGGTCTGGACTGCGCCCGACCCGACGAGAGCATCGCGCAAGCCGCGCGTGCCGCACAGCCCGTCATCGTCGCACTGCGCCTCGACAACCCCACACCGTCGCACGGCGCCTGAAACCGCTCACCGGCGGTTGAACTTCTGCATGCGGTTGTCGGCCTCCACTTCGATGATATAGAGGTCACCGCGAGAATCGATCCACATGCCGTGCGGCGAGCCGACAAACTGGCCGGGCGCACTGCCGTATTCGCCCCAGCGTGTGATTAGCTCGCCGTCCAGCGTCATCATGGTCACGTGCTGGGTACCTAGACGCCCGCCGATGATATAGACGGTGTTGTCCCGGTCAATCAACATCTCCTGCGGCATCGCAATGTCGCGCCACTCGTCCAGATACTCCCCGTCGCGGGTGAAAATCTGAACTCGGTCGTTGCCGCGATCCAGGATCAGCACCCGCCCGCGCTCGTCCACGCAGACGTTATGCACCGGCCGGGTGAACTCGCCCGGCCCGGTGCCCTCCGATCCCCACGAAAGCTCCAGCTCGCCATCCGCGCTGAAGCGATGCACGCGATGGTTCTCGTAGCCGTCCGCCACGAACACCTCGCCCGACGGGGCACGAAACGCCCGCGTCGGCCGGTTGAAGGGTGTCTCCACGCCCGGCTTACCGCGCGTGCCCCACGTCGCCAGCAGGGTGCCATCGCAGGTCCACTGCGTTACCGTGTGCCCGTTCGTGTCCGTGACGTAGAGGATGTCGTCCTCACTCATCCAGACCCCGTGCGCCTGCTCGAACGCCCCCTCGCCCCAGGTGGTAATCAGCCGGCCATTCGGCTCGAACACCATCATCACCGACGCGGGAAAGCGTTGGAACACATAGACGCGATCCTGCGAGTCGCAGGCGACACCGGACACCAAGCCGAACTCCGGCCGGTGCGGCCCACGCCCCCAGTTACCCTCTGCTTCGTAGATGAAGTCACCGCTGCCTACAATGGCGCTCATGCACGCTCCTCTCCTGTGCTTCGGAGTCACCGCTGCCTACAATGGCGCTCATGCACGCTCCTCTCCTGTCAGTCGTCGGTATGCAGTCGTCGCCAGTCGAGCACTATGCGCCACCGGCTGCCTACTGTCAACTACTCGACGGCGGGGAGCGTGGGCTGGGCTGCCGGTTCGGGCGTGGGGACGGCAATCGGCGGATGGGGCAGCGGCTCTCCCGGCACCGGCGGAAAGCCGGCAGCCACCGGCAGGGACTCGTCGGCCAACTGTCCGGGGGCGTGGGGCTGCACGACGTGGCCACCGATCAGCCCGGTCTCGCGGAGCAAGACGCCGCTGAGCACCGGCACGACCGTCTCCGCTGCGAACAGCCCCGTCGGATGGTCCACCAGCCAGCGTTGCAAGGTCTGGCGCTGAAACCGCTGTACGATAAACGGGCCGCGATAGCGCGGATGTGACGTCGGCAAGCCGTAGAAGTTGATCGCGTCGAGCACCGACCACAGCCCGGTGTGGCCGGCCGGCGCCCGGAAATAGGCCGCCCGGATCGCCGGGTCGCGCAGCCACGCGATCCGCTCGGCGACCGCATCGTCGAAGGTCAAGGCCTCGCCGGCACGCGGCACCGGTATGTCGTGAACCGCCAGGAGCCAGGGGTCCAGCCCGGCGACCGTCAGCAGCTCGAACGTATTGGCAAAGCGCGTACCCTGCCCCGGACACGCCTGCAAGACGACCCGCTGGAATACCTGATAGACACAGCCGTCGCGGCCGAGGAAGGCGCGGCTGACCGGATAGCCCAGCACCGCAGCCCCACCGTGCTCTTGGAACAGCGTCCAGAAGAGCGCTGGGCCGGCCGGCGTGTCGTGCAGGTCCCGCACGTCAAACCCCTGGCCCACCACGCCGGTTGCTTGCCAGAAATGCCGGCCAGCGGGCAGCGGCTGCGCCGGGGCTGGGCCTCCCGCCACGGCGCTGCCCGGCCGGGCCAAGAGCAGGAGCAACCCCAGCAGCAGGAGGACCAGCCTTGCCCGCAACAGCGGCCGGCTTGCGCCGGAAGCCAGCAGCGGGGAGGGCGGATTCCCGCTTTCGCGGGAATGACGGTCGGCGAGGCGATTTCTCCCTCTCCCCGTGGGAGAGGGCCGGGGTGAGGGCTGCCGGGGGGTGAGGCGCAATCTTGCCGCCAACTGCATTGACACGCTGCTGCTCATTTCGGTGTCACATCAAGGAAACTCGCCGCGGCCGCCGCGCGGCCGCCCGATAGTATCCTGCCAGGACTAGCGCCGGCGTCCGAGCGATGCTAACGCTGCCACCGGCAGACGGCAAGCTGCGCCGCCCGCCCGGCCACCAGCGGCGGCAGTCAGAGGGTAGAATCAACCATGTCATTATGGGAGGAGCTAGCTGGCGCCTTGCCGGAGTCGTGGGACCAGTTCAATGTGTCATGGGACCAATTCAATACGGTTGATGCTGCTTTATTGCTGCTCACAGCGCTACTCACCATCAACGGCATTCGTCGCGGCTTCGTCGCCTCGATCACCGGCCTCGCCTCGCTCGTCGTGAGTGTGGTACTGGCCATCAAGTTCTACGGGTTGGTCGCTGACCTCATCCTCGAACAGTGGGAGTTGTCGCCGCTGATTGCGAACGGCGCGGGATTCCTCGCGATTGTGCTCGTGGCTCAAATCCTGCTCGCGTTCGCGCTATCCACCATCGCCGGTATGCTGCGCCCGCTGCGCCCGTTCCTTACCCCGCTGATCGCGGCCGACCACCTGCTCGGCGCGATCCCCGGCTTTGTGCTGGGATTCATTATCTCCGCACTGCTCCTGACGTCGCTCCGCTTCCTCCCTCTTCCCAGCACGGTGCAGCAGTCGGTCGAGGAGTCGGCCCTCGCCAGCTACCTCACCCGTGCAACGGCGGCGGCGCTCCCACAGCTAGAGACGCTCTTCGGCCAAGCCATCCGCAGCACGCTGGCGTTCCAGAGCCGGGGCATCGTCGAATACGGGGAACCCCTACAGCTCGGTCCGTTCCCGCTACCAGAGCTACAGGTAGACCCGGAAGCGGAAACCCGCTTGCTCGCGCTGGTCAACGCCGCCCGCGCCCGCGAGTCACTGCCGCCGCTGGTGATGGACCCCGATCTGCGCGCGGTCGCGCGCACCCACAGCGCCGAGATGTTCCAGTTCAACTACTTCTCGCATCGCTCACCCGTCACAGGCAGTCCGGCAGATCGTATCCGCAGCCACAATATCCCCTATCGGGTAGCCGGCGAAAACCTGGCGTACGCGCCAACGGTTGATGTGGCGCACGTCGGCCTGATGAATAGCCCCGGCCACCGACACAATATCCTGGCCACCGAATACGGCAAGATTGGCATTGGCGTGGTCTCGGGCGGCATCTACGGCAAGATGTTCACACAGAACTTCACGAATTAGCGCCGGGGCAGCCCGCCGGCCACGCGCAGCCGTCCTTATGCCTCGATCAACCGCGCTTTGACAGACAGCGCGAGAGATTTATACTCGACATATCCCCTCCTCGCCTGGCCAGCGCCGGTCGTAGGTATCCCCTACCTGCCGCCGCCGTCGGCACAGCGCCGGTCCAACGGGCGTCCGAACAGGATGGCGGGGTAACCACGTAACAGGAGAGCTTGATGGTGACAGCAACTGCGGTGAGATTTGCTACCCGCATGGCCGATCTCGGCACGGAATCGGCCTTTGAGGTACTCGCTCGCGCCCGCCAACTGGAGCGGGAAGGACAGCATATTATCCACATGGAGATCGGGGAGCCGGATTTTCCTACGCCACAGCACATTAAGGACGCCGCGAACGACGCCCTCGCGGCCGACGAAACCAAATACGGCCCGTCCGCTGGCATCATGCCCTGCCGCGAAGCGGTGGCGGCCTATGTGTCCGAGACACGTGGGGTGCCGGTCGGACCGGAGCAAGTCGTCATCACCCCCGGGGCCAAGCCCCCGATCTTCTACGCAGTGCTCGCGCTCGTTGACGAGGGGGATGAGGTGCTGCTGCCCGACCCCGGATTTCCGATCTATGAGTCCGTGGTCGCATTCGTGGGGGGCCGGCCCATTTCTGTGCCCCTCAGCGAAGCCAACGAGTTCCGGTTTGAGATAGCGGAGCTGGAGCGGCGCATCACCTCGCGGACGAAGATGATTGTCCTCAATTCACCGCAGAACCCGACCGGCAGCGTCCTCACCGCCGGGGACGTGGCGGGCATTGCGCGCCTCGCCCGCGAGCACGACCTCTGGGTCATTAGCGACGAGATCTACTCGCGGCTGCTGTTCGAGGACGACGCGCCGAGTGTGCTGTCCGAACCGGGTATGGCCGAGCGGACGGTGTTGGTGGACGGGTTCTCCAAGGCGTACTCGATGACCGGCTGGCGCTTGGGCTACGGCGTGATGCCCGCAGAGCTGGCCGAAGGCATGGCCCAGCTCCAGAATAACTGCTCGTCGTGTACGACGACCTTCATTCAGCACGCCGGTATCGCTGCGCTCCAGGGACCGCAGGACTCGGTGGACGAAATGGTCGCGGCCTTCCAGAGTCGGCGCGATCTGGTCGTCGGGCGGCTGAACGAGCTGCCCGGCGTACACTGTCTCTCACCACACGGCGCCTTCTACGTCTTCCCGCGCGTCGAGATACCGGGTCTCACGAGCAAAGAGATCGCCGATTACCTCCTGGCGTGCTCCGGTGTGGCCATCCTCGCCGGCACCGCCTTTGGCGCTGCCGGCGAGGGCTACCTGCGCCTCTCCATCGCCACGGCCACCGAGCAACTGGAAATCGGCCTGGACCGCATAGCGCAAGGGCTGGACGAGCTGCGCGCCGGACAGCGGCCGTAGGCGCGAGCCTCACCCCCTGATGGGCCAAAGCCGCACCACACCTGGCACTATCCGTGCGGCTTTGGCCCATCACCCGGCCCCCTCTCCATCGCCGAGCGACAGAGAGGGGGCCGGGTGCGGCGGTTGGCATCACGCCGGCGGCCGCTCCCTCTCCACCTGGGAGAGGGCCGGGGTGAGGGCAGTCGCGGCCGGTCGCCGCGCGGACTCCCCTTCCCTGGAGGGAAGGGGCCGGGGGTTAGGTCCATGGCGCCGTTTGTCCGGCGGCCAGCAATGGTGTTAGGATAAAGGTAGGCGAACCGCGCGTCCGGTGCTCAGGCCCACCTGCCTGCGACGCGCGCCTTTACTAAGTAGTTCGCTTGTTCAGCAGCCGACCTTTCACTCGGCGGCGACCGCGCACACGCGCGTAGCTCCGGAGTAGCGGCGGGACGACCGCCACCACTCCCTTGCCGGTATGGGCCGGTCCCACCACACGGGGCCAAAGTAGGAAACCATGGCGACAGCAACGACACCAGGCTCCACAGACGCCATCATGGACAAGGCTGCACCGTATTTGGAGCAGCAAATACCAACGTTTGAGCTTGCAGAGGAGGTGGAGGCGGACATCACGGACAAGGCTGCACAGTATTTGGAGGCTATCTACCTGCTGATCTCGGAGGGCCGCCCCGCCATTGCCGCGCGGGTGGCCGAGATTGTCGGGGTCACGCCACCGACGGTGCTGGGGACCCTCCGCCGCTTGCAAGAGCAGGGCCTGATCCGTCTGACCCAGCGCAAGAAAATCAGGTTGACCGAGCAAGGGCATGCGTTCGCCGAGCGTCTCATGCGCCGGCATCGCTTGATGGAACGCTTCCTCACCGACGTGCTGGGGTTGGATTGGCGTCAGGCGCATGAAGAGGCCGAGCGCCTGGAACACGCCGTATCCCCCCTGCTGGAGGCACGGCTCGCTGCGGTCCTCGGCGATCCGGCCACCTGCCCCCACGGTAATCCGATTCCCGGCAGCCGGAGCGCCAGCCTGCTCGACCTCTCGCCCCAGGTGCGGCTCAGTGAATGCACCACCGGTCAAGCTGCGACCGTGATCCGCATTGAGGAAGCGGCCGAGTGGGACCTCGACTTACTGACCTTCCTCGAACGTCATCAGATCAAGCCGGGCGAGACGCTCGACATTCTCGACGTGGCCACCTTCAACGACACCATTACCGTCGCCAGCGCGGATGGCGACGTGGTGCTCGGAAACAAGGCCGCCGAGCGCGTCTGGGTTCATCCCACCACCGTGGCTGCCGAGGACGACAACGCCGTGCGCGAGCCGGCCGCCGTGGCCAGGTAGGGTGGCCGCCGCCACATTGTCGGGAAGGCTTCAGACACGGTTCTGCCTCTGGCCCCCGTGCCTGCTTCCCTAGCCACCGGCCCACTCCGTGGCCGGGTTCCACACCTGGAACGTTCAACCTACGCGCTTCTTGGCACACCTCCACATGAACAACGTGGGCAGTCCGGTTGCTCGGCCGTGGTGGTGGCCGGACTATCGCCGGCTCCTGGCGTTGAACCGAACGTGGATCGCGGCAGCCGCGGCAATCTTCCTCCTCGGCTGCCTCGCGGGGTTCGTCGGTGCCCGTGCCGCGCCGGAGAGGGCGCTCCAAATCGCGGAGCCGGTCTTCAGTCAACTCGAAACGCTCGCCGCGCAGGTCCTAGCAACCGATAATCCGCTCGTCCGCTCCGGGCTGATCTTCGCAAACAACGCTCGCGCCTCGGTGCTGACCCTACTACTCGGCTCCGGCTTTGGCCTCGTGCCGCTCAGCGCCTTACTCGCCAACGGCTCCCTTATCGGCCTGCTCATCGGTCTCAGCACCGGCACACCGCTCCCGGACCTTCCTGATCTGCCGCGCGACCCGGTGTTTTTTGCTGTGGCGCTCTTGCCGCACGGGGTTATCGAGCTGCCGGCCGTGTTGGTCGTTGCTGCGTGGGGCCTCAAGCTCGGCCTTGCGCCGTGGCTCCCGTCCGCAGCGGGCGCTCGCGGCACCGTCTGGCGTACAACTGCCCGTGAAGCGCTGCAAATACTCGCGCTGGTGGTCGTCCTGCTGCTCATCGCCGCGGTGATCGAAGCGAACCTCACGTTGGCCTTGGTGCAATGGCTACAAGGCCAACGGTGAGGGGCGCATAAGGCTGATGGCAGCCCTTTCGTCATTCCGGCGGAAGCCGGAATCCAGAGTTGTAGGGGCGTCCCTTGTGGGCGCCCTGGCTCCGGGGGACTGGTGCGGGCAACCACAAGGGTTGCCCCTACAGCGGACGCCCTCACTCTCCCTCTCCACGTGTGGAGAGGGAGAGTGAGGCACGAGGACTATATCTGGTACATGCCGCGCTCGAAGCCATCGAGCAGCAAGAGATAGCTGGTGCCAACCACCCCCTCCTCGGGGTTGCGGACCCGCACGCGCACCCGGCCACCGGCGTAGCGAATGAGCACCGCGCGGTCGCCGATCTCCTCCAGCACGGCCACCGGGTCGTTGGGATACCGACAGAGCAACTCCGGCACCCGCGTGTCCCCCACGTAAATACGGCCCGCATTCCATTCGGGCAAGTCAGCAACGGCACCCGTTGTCGCGGTGTCCTGCTCCGTACTCATCATTCCCCTCCATCACATTCCGACTCGTAGCGTTGCCCAGGGCAACCGACTTTCTGCGACCCTGGCGGTTAAACGATAGCATTCATGGCGCCCCCGGAATCCATGTCCCCCTGCGGAGCGGGGGGGCCAGAGGGGGCCGGTACTTTGCAGAAGCGCCCTAGCCCTGGCTATCCTTGCGGTGTAGTGGTGTATAGTGGCGCCAGCCCGGTGCAGCCGACTACCCGGAGGAGGGCTGGAGGTGAGCAAGCCAACGAGGGCCGGATCAATCGGATTGTGCTCAGGATTGCTGCTGCTTTGTGCCGTATTCTTCCTGGGGCCGCTATCAGCGTGGGCTGCGGACTGTGAATTTGTCCTCGGTTTCGCCACGCTCAAAGCCCTGATTGACGAGGCGGAAGGGCCGGAAAAAGTCGGGCAGTGCCTGGAAAATGAGCACTTCAACCCTGAGAACGGTGATTCCCTCCAGCAGACCACCGGCGGTCTCCTGGTGTGGCGCAAGGCGGACAACTGGACCGCCTTCACCGACGGCTATCGCACGTGGATCAACGGCCCCTATGGCTTGCAAATGCGGCTGAACACGGAGCAGCTCGACTGGGAAGCGCCGGCCGCCCTGACAATAGAGGCCCTCAAGAACGCCGAGTACCTGTCCGAGTGGCCGGCCAGCGGGAAAGCCAAGCTGACCGACGGCACGTATTTTGAGGCCTACGAACCGGGGACCTCCGGGCTGCACCTCAGTCTGAGCGAACATATCGCTCTTGGCGACCTGAACGGCGACGGTGCTGCCGATGCTGCCGTCGTCCTGATCGCCAATCCTAGCGGCAGTGGCACCTTCCGGCACCTGGCTGCTGTTGTCAACGAGCGGGGCCAGCCGCAGCACGTCGCGTCCGCCTTCCTCGGTGATCGGGTCAGGATCGAGTCGCTGGCGATCCAGGATGGCCAGATCGTCGTGCAGCTGATCGGTCACGGGCCGGACGACCCGCTCTGCTGCCCGTCTCAGGAACAGACTCACGCTTTCCGACTAGAAGGCGACACGCTGGAGCCGGCACCCCTGACGCTAGAGCTACTCGAGAACGCCGAGTACCAATCCGAGTTCCCGGCCAGCGGAAAGGCCAAGCTGACCGACGGCAGGTACTTTGAGGCTTACGAGCCGGGATCGGCTAGCGGCGTACACCTCACTCTGAGAGAGCACCTTGCGCTCGCCGACCTGAACGGAGACGGCATTGACGATGCCGTCGTCATCCTGGAAGCCAGTGGTGGCGGCAGTGGCACCTTCCGGTACCTGGCAGCCGTCCTCAACGAGCGGGGCCAGCCGCGGCACGTCGCGTCCGCCCTCCTCGGTGATCGGGTCAGGATCGAGTCGCTGGCGATTGAGGCCGGGCAGATCGTCGTGCAACTGATCGGTCACGGGCCGGGCGATGGGCAATGTTGTCCGACTCAGGAACAGACCCACGCCTTCCGGCTGGAGGGCGATACCCTGGTGCCGGCCGGCCTGACAATAGAGGCCCTCAGGAACGCCGAATACCAGTCCGAGTTCCCGGCCAGCGGGAAAGCCAAGCTGACCGACGGCACGTACCAGGAGGCAATCGTGCCGGGATCGGCCTCCAAGCTGAACCTCATTCTGAGCGAGCACGTCGCTTTTGGCGATCTGAACGGCGATGGTGCTGCCGATGCTGCCGTCGTCCTGATTGCCGACCCCGGCGGCAGTGGTACCTTCCGGCATCTGGCTGCCGTCGTCAGCGAGCAGGGTCAGCTACAGCACGTCGCGTCAGCGTTCCTCGGTGATCGCGTCAAGGTCGAGTCGCTGGCGATCCAGGACGGCGAGATCGTCGTGCAGATGATCGCGCACGGTCCGAACGACGGGTTGTGCTGCCCGACTCAGAAAGTGACTCGCGTGCTCCGGCTGACCGGCGACGCGCTGGAGCCGGCGCCCCTGACGCTAGAGCTGCTCAAGAACGCGGAATACCAATCCGAGTTTCCAACCGGCGGGAAGGCCAAGCTGACCGACGGCACGTTCTTCGAGCCTTTCGAGCCGGGGTCGGCCAGCGGCATACACCTCACTCTGAGCGAGCACGTCGCGTTTGACGACCTGAACGGCAACGGTGTTGACGACGCTGCCGTCGTCCTGATCGCCAATCCCGGCGGCAGTGGCACCTTCCGGCATTTGGCTGCCGTCGTCAACGAGGGGGGCCAGCCGCGGCACGCCGCCTCAGCCTTCCTCGGTGATCGCGTCAGGATCGAGTCCCTGGCGATTGAGGCCGGCCTGATCGTCGTGGGGATGATCGCACACGGGCCGGACGACCCGCTTTGCTGCCCAACTCAGAAAATGAGCCGCGCGTTCCGACTGGCAGGGGACACCCTGAAGATGGCCACACCGATTGTGGACGTGCTGTGGCGCTGGGAGCGCTTCGGAGACACGCGCGGCCAGTCTTGGGACATCATCGTCACCGATCCGCAAAAGTACACGCTGCGGCTGCTGCCCGATGGCACGTTCCGGGCGAAAGCCGACTGCAACCTTGCTAGTGGAACCTACACGGCTGCCGGTAGCAGTCTTATCCTGACGCTAGGGCCAGTCACCCTAGCCGAGTGCCCGCCGGAGTCGCTCTCCAACAACTTCTTGACCTGGCTCGGTGAGGTAGTGACCTATGTCCTGCACGAGGGCAAGCTGTTCCTGAACTTGAAGATAGACAGCGGCAATATGGTCTTCATCAACACCGAGCCGGCGCCGTAGACCTGACTGCCCGCTACACCTCGCGCGGCTGCGGCCATCGGCAGTGCCCAGAGCCGGCGCCCGGCGTAGGTATACTGAGCCAGCCTGCTCGCTGGGAGGTATACGCGCCCATGGCTGCCAATGACCGGCCCAACCTGCTGCTCATCATGTCCGATGAGCACGCGCCCATGTTCAGCGGACCTTACGGTCATCCTCTGGTTCAGACCCCCAACCTGGATCGCCTCGCCGCCGAAGGCGTCGTCTTCCAAAACACCTACTGCAACTCGCCGCTCTGCACACCCTCCCGCATGTCCTTCATGACCGGGCGGTACGTCCACCACGTTGGCGCCTGGGACAACTCCACGCCCCTCCCCTCCGACGCTATCACCTGGGCACACCGGCTCCGAGCCGTCGGGTACGATGTCGTCCTATCCGGCAAACAGCACTTCTACGGCCCGGACCAGCTACACGGCTTCCGGGCGCAGCTGGCCCGCGATCTGCACGCCGAGCGCCACCATCCCATCTTCGACTGGGCCGAAGGCACACAGGCGGCGCCGCAGCCGTGGGGGGCGCTGGAGCGAGCCGGACCGGGCACTACCGAGGAGATCGAGGTGGACGACCAGGTCGAAGCCGCCGCGCTCGACTACCTGCGCGATCCGGCCCGGCACCGGCAGCCGTGGGCGCTCAACGTCTCCTTCATGGCGCCCCACTTCCCATTCGTCGTCCCCCAACGCTTCTGGGACCTCTACCCCGCAGCGGCGGTGGATTTGCCAACGATCCCGCCGGGCCACCTCGACAACCAGCACCCGGTCTACCGGCGCTTACGCCGCATGTTCGGCATGGCGGACTTCCCGGAGGAGCTGGTCCGCCGGGGCCGCGTGGGCTACTACGGCCTGATTACCTATCTCGACGAGAAGATCGGCCGGCTGCTCGCCGCGCTGGAGGCCACCGGGCAGCGCGAGAATACCCTGATCGCGTACTTCAGCGATCACGGTGAGATGGCCGGCGAGCATGGGATGTGGCGCAAGTCCAACTTCTACGAGCAGTCGGTGCGCGTGCCGCTCCAACTGGCCTGGCCGGGGCGCCTCCCGGCCGGCCGGCGGGTCAACGGGGCGGTCTCGCTGGTGGACCTGGTCGCGACCATTGTCGAGGCAGCGGGTGCCGCCTCGGAGGGCATTGATGGGGACAGCCTGCTCGCCCTGGCCGGAGACGAGGCAGCGGAGTGGAAAGACGAGGCCTTCTCGGAGTATCTGGCGCACGGAGTAGCACGACCGATGGCGATGCTGCGGCGGGGACAATACAAACTGAACTACAGCCTGGACGATCCAGTGGAGCTGTACGACTTGGCAAGCGATCCGGGGGAGTTCCACGACCTGGGGAGCGACCCGGCGTATCAAGGCATTCGCGAGGAGCTACGGCGCGCGCTGTTGGCATACTGGGACCCGGTGGACTTGGAGCGGCGCGTGCGTCAGAGCCAACGGGACCGGCTGCTGATCCGCACCGCCGAGACCGGTGGAGCGTAGACGAAGGGAGCGCGCAGCAGCAGTGGTATGCTTCCGACTCGGCCGGCGGGCCGCCGAACTGAGAGGGGCGTGACCTACCCCCAACCCCCTCCCTGAAGGGAAGGGGCTATCGGCTGTTAGGCTGACCAACCTGGAAGGAAGTGGCAGCCTGTCGCCGCCATGACTCCCCTTCCCTGGAGGGAAGGGGCCGGGGGTTAGGTCCAATCAGAGACCACCGTAAGGAGCAGACGACGATGACCGTACCGGCCAGTGTGCTCACCGATGAAATCACGATGGACTTCGCCGATGCCGTGCGGACCGCCGCCGCCGCCGGCCTCGGCTACGTAGACATTCGCGGCGTGTGGGGCGGCTTCTCGCACGCCGTGCCGCGGTCGCGCTGGCCGGAGATGCAATCCATCCTCGACGATCACGGCGTAAAGTTGGGCGCTATTCAATCGAACTTCGGCAAGTGCCCTATCGAGGGACCGGAGTACGACGAGCATCGCGCCTTCCTGCCGACGCTCATCGAGCAAGCGCACTACTTTGGCACGACGATCATCCGTACCTTCCCCTTCTGGCAGCCCGACCGGGAGACCCAAGCTGCCGTGCGACCCAACCTGGAGCCGACGCTGCCTCAGATCGTGCGCCAATTCCGGCCCGCCGCCGAGCTGGCCGAGCGGGAAGGCGTGACCCTCGCGCTGGAGCCGGAGCGTTCGACCTACGGCGGCAGCGCCAGCGAGGTGCGGCGGATCATTGACGCGCTCGACAGCCCGGCGGTCAGGATCGCCTGGGACGTGGACAACGGCTGGCCCTACGAGCCGATCTTTCCCAATGCCTGGGAGCAGGTGCGGGGCTACGTCGTCAACGTCCACGTCAAGGACCGGACGTTTGCGCCGGACCACCCCGAGGGACGCAATCGGGGGCTGAAGACCCTGCTCGGGACGGGTGCGCTGCCGTGGCCGCGGGTGATTCGCTCCTTGCAGGAGTCGGGGTATCGCGGTCTCTACAGCATCGAAACGCACCTCGGCAGGCAGGGCACCTACGGCTATCAGAAGCTCAAGGCCGCGACGATCTGGTACATGTACGCTTTGCGCGAGCTACTGGAGGAGGCCGGCCTCGAGGCGGAGTAACGGACCGGGCCGCGGGGCCAAGTCGGCCTAGTCCCCAGGTGTCCGGGTAACGGCAAGAGTGAGGAGCAAGCAAACATGGAGGCAATCGGTGCTGCTTTAGTCGTCGCGACCTTTCTCGGCGGCATCGGCTTTATCGTGCGGGTCGTCATGACCGAGCGCACGAAGCGGCTGCTCGCCAGCAAGGAGACGCCGCCGGAGGTCCACGAGCGCCTCGCGCGGATGGAAGCGTGACTCAGCGACATAGAGGCCCGGCAGCACCAACTCCAAACCACCCAGGAGTGGCAGCAAAAGCTCCTGGAGCGCTCGAACTAGGATGGGAAACGCGGGAACAGCGGGAACCAACCATTGTTCCGCGACCAAAGAATTGGCAGCGTGTTGTTAGGGCAACTTTGATAGAAGACCACTGTTGCCTGGCTATCTTCGTAACCAAGCGGGTGTCTTTTCTCTAGCCTCACACCATTGGCTTCGGTTACCTGCCTGGCGTTTTCTCGTTCGGCCGGATCCGAAAAAATAGCTGAACTCTCCGAGAAAGCCCGCTGCTCCGGCCCCAATTCGTCGCAGAAATAAACATGTGCATCCAAGTCACTCTGGTCGATAAACTCCACGACGCGATCTCGCGCTTCAGCAAAACCGACCATGGTGATCAATATAATCCGCGTACCTTTCGCGTTCACGCGCCGCAGAAGTTCCAACTTCTTTTTCAATCCGTCTACCAGGGTGTTACCGGTGCCTGAGAAATCATCTATGAGTACAAGTCGCTGAATCCGGATATTGCCGCGCCTTCGGCTCAACGTATCAAGGGGCTGTACAGATCCAGCCGATATACGGTTCTCGCTTGCGAATAGCCTGCAATAGGTAAATCCAGACTTAGCCGCCGAGTCATCCAGTGAACTCACCAGAATGTCGCGACGGACTCTCTCACCCTCCTTAGTCACGGTCCGCATATCGCGCGTGACAATTCCAAAGGCTTCACGCATTTTTACTCGTACAGTATGCCCGTCATAAAATTTCACAGCACACAACAACCTAAACATAAGGCGTTGCTCTTGTGGTTCACCGAATTGACCGAGCCATTTTCTAATCGCCGGCATTTCAATAGATTGGTCACGGAAACGAAATTGGCTAAACCGTTCACACAACTCCATAATCTCGGCATCTGTCACGCGCATCTGTTCATCATACTGCAGCCTGGACTTCACATGTTCAAGATCTCGAAATGTACCCAGCAAGTCGCTAACCCCTTTATCAGTAAGCCAAGATCGCAATAACGGGATCTTTGGCGTGATATTTCTCTGCCTATCCTCAACGAAAACCTTTCGGCGCAAAAAATCCTGGAGAATATTCCAGAATTCCGACTCGCTGACCGGAAGACCAGATAGGGTCTTAAATTCTGCCCATATTGCTTCTGCATCAGCAGATGATTGTCTACCCAAGACCCGTCCAACCGCGATCAACACCAAGCGGCGAATGATTTGGACCCGTCTGATATTGTCCGGGTCACCAATCCAGCCATCGAGCCAAAATGGGTGAATGATTGTACATCAACTCGCGAACTCAATGCATTATCAATCGCTGTTCCCATATCCACCTCACCAGCATAGCTATATCTATTATCAAGCATGTCTGATGCAAGTTGACCTGCCAACAATTTTGCGAAATATGGATTGCCCGCACTAGAAGCAAAAAGTTTATCGAGTGAAGTTTCACTGATCTCCAGCCAATGCTGAACTGGCCTACGAATGAGTTCAGAAAAGTCGCCCCAGTCACTAGACTTCGCAAAGTAATCTAGTTCTACTTTCGCAAACTTGTTGAGACGATCACCATGGTTATTCAAAATCTGCTGCATATTTTCGCTACCTACAAGAAGAAACCCACAACCTGATTTACTACTCATCTGACGCAGTGGTAGATACAAGGCTGAACAGTTCTATCAATAAACTCAAGCGAAATCTCATCGAATTCGTCAAGTATAAAGAGCAATCGCAGGTTACCATTCTTCAAGGCTTCATCAACGAAGCCTGAAAGGGGAGCTATCCCATTTGTAAAATCCGGGGACGGAAGATTCGCTAAACCCGGAACGCGCTGCTTCATGGCGAGAGCCAGTACATCTCCCAAGGTCTTTAAGGTACTAGCTGCGTCATCACGGACATAATCTCCAATACCTACGCTAATCACGACCCAATTACTATCTAAGCTAGACTCAAGCCTCTCCGAGACGGCGTTAGCCAACGATGTTTTACCAACACGTTTCTGTCCACAAATGATACCCGATCCGACAGTTTCAGAATTGGCTAGGCTAAGTAACCGCCTCAGTTCTTGCCTGCGTCCGATCAAATCACTCCCGGTTGTAACTGCTTCAAGAGAATAGTATTCCGTCCCTCCTACACTGTCCCAATCAACATCGGCTCGTTGAGCTTCCACCGTACATTCAAGCATTTTCTCATCCCTGCCACCTAGTCTCCTCCATGATAGTTGAGCGAGCAACATGGTCTGATTAGAAGGCGCTTTAACCGTCGCGTTGATATCAAGTACAAAGGATGCACCAGCCTGGATATCCCCGAGTTCAACCGACTCGGTATTCACTTGGAGACAATCCTCCGAGAGAACTTCCTCTAGCTTCAAGTCTCTGGCAGGACCGGTGCCGTCATTCACAATGCGAATTTTGAAAACAATGCTTGTGTCGAGCCTTTCTAGTGGGTACTTCTTTGATATCGGCGAAAAAGTAAGTTCTGGACTGCGACCTGCTTCTAAGGAAGTAAAGTGATTTGTTACTGCTGCCTTCATTTGGCGAGCCAGGCCGCCAAGGTCATTGGCATCCATCGTCCCATATGCGTGCGCTTCACTTTCGAATTCATCACAGGCATCGCACGCGCTGTCGTGTAGATGAATCGGATCCGTGTTCTTGTTGTCAGCATAATCTCTGACAGTATTGAATAGGCTACTGATATGATTTCTGTGCGTGAGTGATCTCGACAACAATACCAACAAGAAAGGTTGAACTGCTTCCTTACTGAATAGCCGCATCCGATCCTCTTGAAGCGAATTGAGTTGGTACAGATCCAGGTCACCTCGGATCAATTCGCCCGCCTCGGCTAAGATCGATTGGAGATGGTCCGTCAAGGCTTGCAGTTTTTGGTAGGTCTGGGTGCGAGGTTCAATATCGATTTCCTTGTAGACGTCATGTTGAAATACCCGGTCGAACAGGGACCCAGCCAACCCTTCCGTGCTTCCGAAGTCTAGCGCCATGGGTGACTTGGTTAGGATCCTCACGAGCCATACGGCTGCGAAGCGTTGAATCTCCATAGGTAGCTCTCTTGAGAAGAGCTCGGATGTCGCAGTCGATTCATAGGGATGCCCGTGGTGCCCAAGGATAGTCAGAGCGAATTGCTCCAGAGCATCGGATTGTTCTCCAGATTGAGGCTCGACGAGGCGCTCGGCGGCCGCTTCAATTTCCTTACATGAACGCTGCTTGGCCATTTGGTTGACCTCCCAACTGTCGAAACAGAGGGCGCTGGTGTGCAGCACATGATACCATAAGGACCGTCGCACTCCACTGCCCGGTGCCTACTACACTATTCACACCGGCAAGCGGTCTGCCACTGTGATCCTACAACCCTTGCAGATACTCCGGCAGACGTTCGGCTACGACGACTTTCGCGGCTCGCAACGGGAGATCATTGACGAGTTGATCGCCGGGCGCGACGCCCTGGTGCTGATGCCGACCGGCGGCGGCAAATCCCTGTGCTACCAGCTCCCGGCCTTGGTGCGTCCCGGCGTGGGGATCGTCATTTCGCCACTGATCGCCCTGATGACCAGGTGGCTGCCCTCCAACTGGGCGTGCTACCTGAACTCCACCCTGGATAGAGATGCTGCCCGCCGGGTCGAGCAGGCGCTGCGGGCCGGGGCGCTGGACCTGCTCTACGTCGCCCCGGAGCGCCTGACGCAAGAACGTACCCTCGCGCTGCTGGCGCAAGTGACCATTGCGCTGTTCGCCATAGACGAGGCCCACTGTGTCTCGCAGTGGGGGCACGATTTCCGGGCCGACTATCTCCAGCTCGACCTGCTCCAAGAGCACTTTCCCCAGGTACCCCGCATCGCCCTCACCGCGACCGCCGCCGCCCGCACCCGCGCCGAGATCGTCGAGCGCCTCGCGCTGGGGAGCGCCCGCCACTTCATCAGCGGCTTCGACCGCCCGAATATCCAGTACCGCATCACGCAAAAACGGAACGCGCGGCAACAACTGCTCCAGTTTCTGCGCCGCGAGCACATCGGCGATGCCGGCATTGTCTACTGCCTGACCCGCAAAAGCGTCGAGAGCGTGGCCGCTTGGCTCCAAGAGCAAGGTTTCAACGCTTTGCCCTACCACGCCGGCCTACCGGCGGAGGTGCGCCACCGGCATCAACAACGCTTCTTGCGCGAGGATGGCGTTATCATGGTGGCGACGATTGCCTTCGGTCTGGGCATTGACAAGCCGGACGTGCGGTTTGTCGCGCATCTCGACCTGCCCAAGAGCATCGAAGCCTACTATCAGGAGACCGGTCGCGCGGGCCGCGACGGCCAGCCGGCCACCGCTTGGATGACCTACGGACTGCAAGATGTGGTCAAGCTGCGGCAGTTCTTGGCCAGCTCCCAAGGCAGCGAGGAGCACAAACGAGCGGAGCACTACAAATTGGATGCCTTGCTGGGGCTGTGTGAGATCACTACCTGTCGCCGCCATGCGCTGCTCTACTATTTTGGCGAGCGCAGCCCCGAACGCTGTGGCAACTGCGACAACTGTCTCGCTCCGGTGGAAACCTGGGACGGCAGCGTCGCCGCCCAAAAGGCGCTGTCCTGCGTCTACCGCACCGGGCAGCGCTTTGGCGTCGTTCACCTGATTGATGTCCTCCGCGGCAAGGAAACGGAGAAGGTGCAGCAGCACGGCCACAATCGGGTATCCACCTTCGGCATTGGCACGGAGCTGGACGATACGCAGTGGCGCTCCGTCTTTCGCCAGCTAGTAGCGCAGGGCTACCTCCAGGTTGACGTTGCTGGCTACGGCGCCCTCCAGCTCACGGCGAAGTGTCGGCCGCTGCTCCGCGGCAAGGAGTCCATTGCCCTCCGCCGCGATCTCCCGGAGAAGATCGCGCAGCAGCCCCGCCGTGAGCGTCGTGAGCGTCAAGTCTCCGCTGGCGATAGTGCGCTGTGGGAGGCTCTCCGCAACTGTCGCTTGGCACTCGCCAAAGAGCAGGACGTGCCGGCCTACGTGATCTTTCACGACGCCACGCTCATGGACATGGCGCACGCCCGACCCCGCAATGCCGCGCAACTCCTGGAGATTAGCGGCGTCGGCCAGCGCAAGCTAGAGCGATACGGCGCTGCCTTCCTGAACGTGATCCGCGAGTTCGACGCGGCGCCGGCCGCTGCCAGCGCGGAGCGGAGCGACTGATGCCCGCGCGGAGCAACCTGCTCGTTATCTTCGGCGACCAGCACCGCGGCGAGGCGCTCGGCTGCGCCGGCAACCCCGACGTGCAGACGCCCGCGCTCGACCGCCTGGCGGCCGAGGGGGTGCGGTGTACCCATACCTACGCCAATACCCCGGTCTGCACGCCGAGCCGGGGCAGCCTGTTGACCGGCCAGTGGCCGCACCGGCACCGTGCCCTCAGCAACGATCTGCCGCTCGCTGCCGGGCCGCACACGCCGGCCATCGCGCGGTCGCTGCGGGCCGCCGCCTACCGCTGCGGCTATATCGGCAAGTGGCACATCGGCGGCTGGCCCCGCGACCGCTTCATCCCGCCGGGACCGGAACGGCTCGGCTTCGACGACTATTGGGCCGCCTGGAGCTGCGCCCACCGCTATTTCGAGCCGCGCTACCACCTGAACGACTCCGCCGCGGTCATCGCACCCACCGGCCGCTATGAACCAGAGGTGCAGACCGACCTGGCCCTGTCCTGGCTGGGCGACCACGTGCGGAGCCACGATGAGCAGCCGTTCTGCCTGTTCCTGTCCTACGGCCCGCCGCACGATCCCTATTGGCCGGCGCCACCCGGTCTAACGGACCGCTACCGGCCGGAGGCTCTGCGCCTGCGTCCCAACTGCCCGGACGCCCCGGAGGTACGGCGCGACCTCGCCGGGTACTACGCGCATATCACCGCCCTTGATACCCAGATCGAGCGCGTGCTGTCGTTCCTGCGGGATAGCGGCGTGCTGGACAATACGCTCGTCGTCTTCACCAGCGACCACGGCGACATGCTCGGCTCTCACGGCCGCCGGAACAAACAAGTGCCGTGGGAAGAGTCCATCAATATCCCCTTGCTCCTGCGTTTCGGCAACCGTCTGCCCCCAGGCACGACCGACGACCTGCTCATCGGGCTGGTTGACGCCGCCCCGACCATTCTCGGCCTGCTGGGTATACCCGTCCCGGAGTCGATGCAGGGTGCCGACCTTTCGGACCGGATTCGGGGCCGCGACGACACGCGACCGTCCTCGGTCTATCTACAAGAGGCCCTGAGCTGCGACCAGGCTGTACACAGCGGCGTCGAGGCCTGGCGCGGCGTGCGGACGGCGCGCTATACCTATGCCCGCGACCTCAACGGCCCCTGGGTGCTCTACGACAACGTGGCCGATCCCTACCAAATGCACAATCTGGCCGGCGATCCGACGGTAGACTCGCTGCAAGCAGCGCTCGAAGCGGAGCTGCAAGCCTGGATGGATCGCCTCGACGACCCGTTGGAGGAGCCGGCGGCCATGCTCGCTCGTCACGGCCTGACCCAAGCGTGGGCCGCGCGCTCGGCCCATTTCCGGCGGGGGTGAGGGCGGCGACAGGGGGCGTCATTCCGGCGAAAGCCGGAGTCCAGCGGCGGGGGTGGATTCCCGCTTTCGCGGGAATGACGGGGCGGGATAAGGGGTGCAGTCTCCACGACGCACACGGCACGGAAGGAACGGTACGAAAGGAGCGTAGACGCCAATGACTGCCAGCAATGCCCGGCGCGGTCGGCCCAACATCTTGCTGATTGCCATCGATTCCCTGCGCCGCGACCATATGAGCTGCTACGGCTATCATCGCCTCACCACGCCGCACATTGATCGCTTTGCCCAGGACGCCACCCTCTTCGAGCAGACCTATTCCGCCCATATCCCCACCACCCCGGCCTACGCCTCGATGCTCACCGGCCGCGACTGCTTCGGCACTGAGATCGTGGCGCTCCGGCACCGCGGGGGGCTGACGGAGAAGGTCACGACGCTCCCCGAAGTGCTGCGCGAGCACGGCTACAACACGCTCTGCGTCGGCTTCAGCGGCAATCCCGCGTCGCGCGGCTTCGACCGCTACCTCAACTATCCCGCTTGGGGCGGAGACCGCTCGCGCGGTGCCGCACCCAAGGCCCAGCGGCTCAACGACGTTACGCAACCGGAAATCGAGCGGCTTACGCAAGAGCCGGAGCCATGGTTTATCCTCCTGCGCCACATGGACCCGCACTCGCCCTACCTCCCGCCCTCGCCCTTCAATCGCCTCTTCTACCGCGGCGACGAGTGCGATCCCCGGAACACATCCATGGAACCGGTCTTCGCGTTCAAGCCGTTCGCCGACTACTTCCGGTCGTGGATGCCGGAAGGGGTCACGGATCGGCACTACATGGACGCGCAGTACGACGGCGCCGTTGCCTACATGGACGCCTGCATTGCCGCGCTCTTCACGCAGCTCGAAACGCTGGGCATCCTCGACGACACCATCGTCGTCATCAATGCGGACCACGGCGAAACGCTCTACGAGCACGAGTGCTGGTACGACCACCACGGTCTCTACGATCCGACGCTCGTGGTTCCGCTCATCATTCGCTATCCGCGGCGCTTGCCCCGCGGCGCGCGGGTGGCTGGCTTCAACCAGCACAAAGACCTCATGCCCACGCTGCTCCAGCTCGCCGAGATCGAGACGGGACTGGAGTTCGATGGTCAGTCGCTCTTGGACTTGGTGCAGGGTCGGCAGCCGAGCTTCGAGTCCGAGCTGTACATCACCGAATGCACCTGGATGCGTAAGCACGGCTGGCGCACGCCGCAATGGAAGCTGATCGAGGCACTGGAACCGGACTTCCACGCCATGCCGCCCGTGGAGCTCTACAACCTGATCGAAGATCCGCTGGAAGAGCACAACGTCGCCGACCGCAACCCCGAGACGGTTGCGGCGCTGCGGGCACGCCTGGCCGCCCACATCGCCAAGCGCGAACGGCAGACGGGGACCACAAACCCCATGCTCACGCAGGGCGACTGGCACGGGCACGAGGGCATCGGCGCCTTCACCTCCAGCGAGCAGGCCTACAACACCCTGCACATCGGCGATGCCGCAACCGCCCGCCGGCTCCAGGCCGAGTCGCGCAAGTAGGGGCACGATTGATGGTGCCCTGCTGCTCGTCATTCCGGCGGAAGCCGGAAGCCAGGGCTATCCGTGGCCGCCCGGTCGGTCTGGATTGCGGCTTGCGCCGCAATGACGGGGGCCGAGGGTTGAGGTGCGGGGGTGAGGTGAAGCTATAGCCCGGCAACGTGCAGTAGTCGCTGCTCCCACCGCTGCGGATCGTTGTCGGGTGGCAGCCGGCCTAGCTCGTTCCCCATGGGATCGAGCACGACGAACGTCGGCGTACCGAACACCCGAAACTGCCGCACCAGGGCCTGCTCGCGGTCAATGTCCTTCTCGATCAGGCCCAGCCGCGTGCTGTGCTTGGCGACGGTGGGCGCGATGAAGCTCGACATCATGCGGCACGTCGTACACCAGGTAGCCGCCAGCATCAGCAGCGTGACCTTGCCGTCTGTGCGGGGCGCGGTGGCCGACGGCACCGGCCCCAGGGAGTGATAGACGACGTGGATGCCGCGGGTCGAAGGGCTGATCTGATCCGGTGCCACGCCGGCCAGCACTGCCGCCGCCGCACGAGCGTCTCCATCGAGCGAGGTGCTTGGCGGTGCCGACGACTGCCACAGCACGACGGCGAGGATCGCCGATCCACCGATCCCGGCTACCGCCAGCGGGACGGCCCGGCGCCGCAGCAGTCGGCCGGGTTGCTCTTGACGCTGCACCTGGCCGCTCTGCTCTGCGCGCCGCGCCGCTCGACTGGTACGCGCCATAGACCACCCCTCGGCAAGATGTTAGCATCCTCCGCACAACGCCGTCGGTAGGCATCCTTACGGCATTACCGGCACTCGCAGAGATCCGTGAGATGCGCTATCGTTCCGAGCGCGAACAACGGAGCGCGGGCTGAGAGTGAGATATGAACGACGAAGAACTGTACTTTTTTGATCTGCGCGGCTACCTGGTCATTGAAAGCGTACTCAGCGCTACGGAGGTGGCCGAACTCAACCGGCTGACGGATGCCCAGCAGCTTCCACCACCGGCGGAGAGCATCGAGAGCCAGCGGTTCGGCGGCTTCCTGCTCTGGGGCGAGCCGTTCCGCACGCTGCTCGACCATCCGCGCATTTTGCCGTACCTGGAGATGTTGCTGGGTGACGGTTTCCGCCTCGACCACTACTACGGCATCCACATGGCGACCAACACCGCCGGTCTGCGGTTACACGGCGGGGGCACACCTTACGAGGCGGAGGAGTATTACGTCTTCCGTGACCGGATGCATAACGGGCTTTCCGTCGTCACCTGGGCGCTCACCGACACACCACCGGGACAAGGCGGCTTTGCCTGCATTCCGGGCAGTCACAAAGCCAACTACCCCTGCCCGCCGGAAATCCGCACCTTCGAGCGCGACCCCGGCTGTGTGGTGCAGGTGCCGATGCGCGCCGGCGACGTTGCGATCTTCACCGAAGCGCTCACCCATGGCACATATCCGTGGACGGCCGCGCATCAGCGGCGCTCGCTGCTCTACAAGTACGCGCCCAAGCACCTCGCCTGGGGACAGTACGACCGGCATCGGAACGATTCAGTGTACGGCCTGCTCACCGAGCGCCAGCGCCGTTTGCTAGAGCCACCCTACGTCTCCGGGCGCCAGCCGATTGTGGGCACCGAGGGGGCCGGCGGCGTGTACGACTAGCGCTCGCACACCTCTTCCCTCTCGACCGTCAACCCCGCGTGCGCGGGAATCCATCTCGGCTGCTAGGTTCCGGCCCCCCTATGGCCCCCCGCTCCGCAGGGGGACGGGCGCAGCATGCTGCGCCCCTACGACTTGGCTCGTACCTACCCTTATCAGGAGGGGGCCGGGGGTTAGGTGCGGCGGCCAGGCGTCACCCTCACTCGTTGAGGACAAAGAGGCATTGAAGGAGTCCGATGCTGTGAGCGAACCCAAGGTCTTTCTGATCGGCGAGACGAAAGTGCATGAGGCCGGCATGCACGAGTATCTGGCGCATATCGGCGCGCCCGATTGGCAGAGTGACGCTCCTAGTGATGTCGAGCTATTGAGTGAGGTGATGGCTCGTTCCTGCTACCGCAGCTTCGGTACCGCGCTCAATCCCAACGTCACCAGGGTACGCGGGAGCAACAAAGCCCACCTGGCCAACCTCATCAAGGTCAAGCACGGGAGCACCTTGGAGCACGCCTGGCTGAACTTCATGTTCTGTGACGTAAGTAGGGTCGTCACGCACGAGCTGGTGCGTCACCGAGCGGGGACGGCGGTATCGCAAGAGAGCCTGCGGTTCGTGCGCCTGACCGACGACCTCGACGGCTACGTGCCGCTCGTCATACGCGAAACACCAGAGGCGATGGAGCTATTCTGCCGGACGTTCGACCAGCTCGGTGCCTTGCAAATGCGGCTCGCCGACCTGCTGAAGGTGGATACCCTGCCCTTCTCCGAGAAGAAGAAGATCACGTCGGCCATGCGCCGGCTCGCGCCGATTGGCCTTGCCACGAACATCGGCTGGAGCGCCAATATCCGGGCCGTGCGCCACGTCATCGAGATGCGGACGGCGCCTGGGGCAGAGGAAGAAATCAGATTACTGTTCGCCAAAGTGGGGGCGCTGTGCGTGGAGCGCTATCCACACCTCTTCGGTGACTATTGGGTCGAAGAGGTAGACGGCTTTCCCTGGTACCGCACTGAGCACCCCAAGGTCTAGGTCAGCAAGGCCAGCACAGCGGTGTGCATCCGGACCTAACCCCCGGCCCCTTCCCTGGTAGGGAAGGGGAGTCACGGCAGCGTCTGGCCCTCACCCCGCCCTATCCCCGTGGGGGAGGGGGCCTGGATTCCCGCGTAGGCGGGAATGACGGGCAGCAGTGTGCAACTGGGCAGATGGTGGAGAGGGGCCGGTAGGTGAGGCCGGTTGGGAGCAGGCGCGAGACTAGGCGAAGAGGTCGCGGTTGTCCAGGACCCAGGTGAGCAGGGCCTCTACGCCCTCCTCAACGCCCAATTGGGGCTGCCAGCCGAGATCGCGGGCCGCCTTGGCGATATTGGCAATGAAGACGCGCTGGTCCCCCGGGCGCCACGCGGCAAACCGCAGCTCCAGGCGGCGCTGCAAGCGCTCTTCGATCCGTGCGACCAACTCCAGCAGCGAGAGCGTGTTGGCCGGCCCTCCGCCGACGTTGTAGACCTGCCCCTTGATCCGCTCGATGCGCTCGATGGCCCGCTCGTAGAGGGCCAGCAGGTCGGAGACGTGCAGGAGGTCGCGCACCTGCTTGCCGTCTCCGTAGATGGTCAGGGGCTTGCCCAGCATGGCGGCGATGCAGAACCAGGCCACAAAGCCTTGATCTTCCACGCCAAGCTGTCGAGGGCCATAAATGGTGCATTGCCGAAAGACGACGGTCGGGAGGCCATACATGCGCGCGTAGTCCACAACGTACTGATCGCCGGCCCCTTTGGAGCAGCCGTAGGGTGAGTGAAAGTCCAAGGGGCGATCCTCCGCGATGCCGTCGGGGCAGTCCCGATAGGTATAGCGGCCATTCCGCTCGACGACAGCCACGTCCGTCAGGCCACCATAGACTTTATTCGTCGAGGCATAGAGCAAAGCCCGGAGGCGAGGGAGGCGGCGGGCCGCCTCCAGGACGTTGAAGGTCCCAAGCGCGTTGCTCTCGAAGTCTTCTCGCGGCGCTTCCACCGAGGTCGTCACTGCGGTCTGTGCCGCGAGGTGCAGGACGGCCTCGATGTCCGGATGCAACTGAAACGCAGCCGTCACCGCCACCGCATCCCGAATATCCGTCCGCGAGACGACAAGATCGCCACCAAGTCCCTGGAGCCAGGCGAGGTTTTTGCCCGTGCCGCGCCGCCCCAGGTTGTCGAGCACGATGACGCGCCGGCCCTGGGCGAGGAAGTGCGCGACGGCGTTACTGCCGACAAAGCCGGCACCACCGGTAATCAGAATCGTCACTTGTCGAGCTTCATTGTCGGGGTGGACCTAACCCCTGACCAGCCAAAGCCGCACGGATGGTGCCAGGTGTGGTGCGGCTTTGGCCGGTCACCCGGCCCCTTCCCTCCAGGGAAGGGGAGTCCGCGCGGCGCCTAGCCCTCTCCCACCGAGAGGGAGCCTGGATTCCCGCTTTCGCGGGAATGACGGTCGGTCGTCGGCCACCGGCCCAACAACAGCACGAGCAGCGCTGCGCTCACCAGCGCCGCCACAGGGGTCTGGACCCGCGACCGATAGGAGCGTTGTACACGCGCTTTGGGTCCGGGGCGTGGCGGTGGCCAACCGGACCGCTGGCGATCAAAGCCTACGACGAGCCGCCGCGACAGGAAGTAGCCCCAGAGGCTATTCGGATTGTTCACGAGCCAGTCGAGACAGACATGGCCGACCCAGGCAGCGATCAGGGGCGCTACCCACGGCGGGCCACCCTGGCGGCGCCACCAATAGAGCGCCAGGGGCAACTCCCACCCGTGCAGGGGCAGGATAACCCGCGTCCTATAGTCGAGCCGGCCCCCGTTCGCCAGCCAGTCCACCACGTGATCGAGATCAACCAGCACCCCGCCCGCGCAAGCCGCCACCGCGCCGCGCCACCCGGCTCGCGGCCAGGCCAGCGCAACCACCGGCAAA
Source organism: Chloroflexota bacterium (assembly GCA_965238265.1). Classification (GTDB taxonomy): domain Bacteria; phylum Chloroflexota; class UBA11872; order UBA12225; family JAJDUF01; genus JAJDUF01. The sequence continues at coordinate 3,127,175 of OZ250185.1, forward strand.
ATAGCGAGTGCGTGCCAGGGTGGATAGGCCATCAGCACCAGAGCATAACTGTAGCAGGTATCGCCAGCGAGTATACAGTGTGCATCGCGCCCGACGACCAACGAGACTGTAAGATAGGCCCGGAGACTTGGCTACGCAGCAATCCACAGTGATCGCCCACGCCCGCAAGACCGCGGTTGACCGTCGCTCGGAGTCAGGAGGAGCGCGATGAGCAACGTACCGATGACCCGCTCGGAAGAGGCCCTCGCCCAGCTGGAAACTACGCACGGCTTTGCCGCGACCTTCGTCGAGCGCGCCGACGGGCGCATCTTGCAGCTCACCGGCACCATCTTCACCACGTCCGATGATGGCGGCCTCACGTGGTCGGAGCCGTTCCAGTGCCACGACACGAACGGCGACCGCGTAGGGGACGGCGGCATGTCGCTGGTGCGCTTGGCGGGCAACGGCATCGGGCTTTCAGCGGTCCGCCATACTCCCGCCGAGTTCGGGAGTAGTTCGCGGCTGCTGTTCTGGCGTTCGGATGACGGCGGACAGACGTGGGCGCCGCCGGTGCCGGCGACGCCGGATGGTCTGAATAGCTCGGCCTATCACGACACGATGATCCGCACGTCGTCGGGTCGCCTGATCCTGCCGGTGTATTGCTCGATGGGTCAGCAAACCGCCGCGGGCGAGGGGGCGACGCCCCGGCCGGGCAAGCTGCTCCACGGCCAGTGGGTCGAGACGAACGCCCACTTCTTCGACCGCACGGTGTCCTGCTCATATGTGTGCTACTCGGACGACGATGGGCGCACGTGGCAACGCAACAAGGACGGTGAGCTGATCGTGCTGCTGGACGGGAACGCCATCTTCAGCTACACCAACGAGCCGTCCGTCGCGGAGGTCGAGCCGGGGAAGCTGCTGCTGTTCTTGCGTACCGGACTGGGCCGCGTCTTTCAAGCGTGGTCGTTCGACAACGGTGAGACCTGGACGCGGCCGGCGCCGACCTCGCTGGCCACCTCCACCGCTCCGGCCAAAATCCGCTCCTTTCCGAACGGCCACTTGCTGGCCGTCTGGAACCAGCAGGGCGAGGCGGAAATCAAGCAGGGTTACATCCGCTCGCGCATCTCGTCGGCCGTCAGCCGCAACGGCGGCAGCGTCTGGGAGTTCTTCCAGAACGTGACCTCCTTGCACGAGGAGACGCGCGTGGAACCGGGGCCAATCCGACCGGTCCGCCCGGCAGAGCACTACCTTGCGCCGGGATTGCCGGCGCCGGAGCGCGAGGGGGAGCATATTACGCCGGCCGAGGCACTGGTCACGATGACCTATCCGGCCGTCCTGGTGCTGAAGGATCGGGTCATCATTGCTCACCGCTACCGGGAATATCGCGAGCACCCAACCCGCGCAGAAATACTCGTGAGCAATCCACAGGAAGGAACGCACGGGTTCATTCAGAAGCTGAAGGTGCTGCCGCTGCGCTGGTTCTACGGCGGCAAAGAGCCGGCGGAGAATCCGTTCCTTCCCCGCGCAGAGGCACCGGCCACACCGTAGGGCGCGGATCGTGCCGCCATACACTGTCCCCGGCCCGATACCATGTCCATGCACACGTGTTGGCGGCTGTTCGGCAGCCGGGTGGATAATGGATGAGACAGCCGCTACCGATCCCTGCCAGTAGCCAGGAGGATAGTTGTGGTTCAGACGAAGCAGGCACCCAGCGTAAGCAACGATCCATCAATAGCTAGAAGACTACAGGCGATGGCAGAACCTGAGATTCGATCCTACATCTCGTCCGTCAAGGCCGAGTACCAGCAGTACGCGCTGCCCCTAGAGGAAGGGCGGAAAGTGATTGATGCGGCCATGGGTGAGAAGACCCTAACCGAAGTCCTGTACGAACTGCGGCAGGAAGCGGCCTGATGTATGGCACTCTACTACCTGGACACCTCAGCGCTGGTGAAGCGGTACCGCACCGAACGCGGAATGGAGGTCATGGCCGCACTCTTTTCTGACCAGACTCCGGACGATGCGTTCATCACTTCTCATCTCACTGTCCTGGAGGTCGAGGCCGTCGCAGCAAGGGCCTTAGGAGCACGACTACTTACACAAAGAGCACACGGAACCCTACTACGATTGTTTAACGAGGATCTGGCGCGGGTGATCACTGTGCTTCCCCTCACCAGTGCTGTTCTATCAGAGGCGATTGGCGTAACGCGACGGTATACCCTCCGGGCCGGTGACTGCATCCACCTCGCTACGGCGTTACGGACGGCACAGGCGTTGTCGGCAAATACAGTGTTTGTGATCAGCGACAGGGAATTGTATCGGGCTGCTCGGAGGGCCGGATTTACGCCGCTCAACCCTGAAGACGATCAGGCATCCGATAGGCTGCGGAGTTGGCGGCAAACACAACAGGACTGAGACAGTATTCCCGGCGGCATGTCTGCATATCGGGCGCGGGATAGCCGCCGTGCCGACGGCGGCAGGTCACATCGTCCGCGGGACCGTGCCTAGCTCATCCTTGAGGCGCGCTTCGATGTCGTCCACCCGGAGTGAGTTTGCCGGCCACACAGTCGGGGGGAGCTGGGACAGTCGGAGCAGCAGGCGGGCGAGCAGGCCCACATATTCGCGCAACTCGCGCGGTCGTACCTTGTCGGCGGTATCCCCTGGCTCATGGTGGAAGTCGGCGTCGGGATGCCGGCCGACAAACCGCCACCGCCACGGCAGCGCCGACGGGATGCCGCGGCGGGCAAATGGAAACCAGTCGCTACTGGCATCCAGGTGCGCCAGCACGTGGCACTGCAAGCCTTCGCCCAGCGCAGTGAGCGTGCGTTGGATCAGCGGGCGCAGGTGTGGGAATTGCAGGACCAGGCCCTTCATCGGGCCAGCGGCCAGCTCATCCAAGTTCAGCGCGAGCCGAGGCAACGGCTCGGTGCTATGGTGACGCGCGACGTAGGCGTATGAGCCTTGAAACACCTGCTCCTCGGCGCCGAAGGTGACGAAGCGGATGCTGCACCCTGGCCCGACACCCTGCTCTTGCCGGAGCAAGCTGAGGACGCGCGCCAGCTCCAAGACGACGGCCGTGCCGGAGGCATTATCGTTGCCCCCCGGCGAGTCGGGCACGGTGTCGTGATGGGCGCCGATCACAAGCCATTCGTCCGGCCACTGCGCGCCCGGCAGGTCCGCGACAGTATTGGTGCCGGTCGCGCGATAGGCACGGCTCGGCACCTTGATCGCCAAACTGTGGCCGGCGGCGGCCAGCGCGCGCAGGCAGGCGCCATCCTCCCGCGAAGTGACGACGGTGGGCAGTGGGTGCTCTAGCTCGCCGGAGGCGCGCCATTCGGTCGCGGAGTGATACTCCATCCGCCGCCCGCTCTTGCGCTCGACAACCACTGCCGCCACCGCACCGCCGGCCTGCAAGCTCCGCAGGCGGTCCGCGAGCGGCTTGGGGGTGCTGAACGGCTCTGCCGCTAGATTGACAATGGCTACGGTGGCGGGGAGCTGCTCCCTCACCGCCGCCACCTCGTGCGGCATCCCGAAACCGACATCCAGGAGGGAGCCACGCAGGTCTACCGGGGGGCAGAAGAGGAGGGGCAAGAGGTCTATCGGCCGGCCGTCTTCCACCCGACCTTCCGCCACGACGGAAGCCGTGGCCCGTCCGTGCTCCCACGTGTCCAGCGGGAAGTCCTCCAGCCGCGCATCGGTGAGCGCGGCTGCGACCATGCGTTCGCGGATATAGGCGACCGCCTGCCGCTCGCCCGCGGACGAGGACCAGCGCGGACCGATCTGCTGGCACAGCATGGCGAGATGTTGTTCGATCTGCGAGCCGACCCAGGCTTCGCCCATGAGCCAGCGATCAATGGCCGCCCAGTCAAGCGCCATCACTCCCTCTCCCTTCGCGGCCCTCTAGCCCGCCTCACGCATCGCGCACCGTGACTCGTAGCTCGGCATCCGGGTGCAGATCGAAGAACAGCACCAAGTGAAACTCCCCATCCGTGTTCCTGGCGAGAATGAAGTCTTTCGCGTTGGTCTCGATCCGCGAGCGGTCCGGGTTGTAGGCTGCCGGTACTCCCCACAGCGCAATCGCATAGTCCTGGAAGGAGGCCTCCGTTCGCATAGCGAGCGTGATGGACACCTGGCCGTCCTGTCGCAGCCACCGCGACCGCACAATGTTCACGTCCGGCGTCTCGGTGTAGCTGATCGTGCTGCCGAGCGGCCCGCGCTCCTGCACAGTGTAGTCGAAGTACCAAATGGGATGGGGGCACTCGCGCTCGAAGCGGAGCTGCCGCTGCTGGTCTTCGACGAGGATGTATTCCTGGGAGAGGGGGTCTTTGTGCGGCAGTCGCCGCCGGCGATCCGCGAAGACGCTGGACATGCGCGTGTACCAGGGCAGACGCTCCCGCGGCACGAGCATGCGGTCGTCTCCCCACGTGCATAACCATCCCTTGTCGTAGTCCAGGTGATCCGTCTTGCTGACAAAGACGGTGCGGGGAGTCACCGCATAATGCCGGCGATAGTAGTCGGCGATGTCGAGCGAGCGGGCGTAGACCATCCGATACTGTTTGGGGTACTCGAAGGCCATTTGCCGCTGGTAGCGCTCCATGTACGCGAACACGCGCTCCGGAGAGTCCTCGGCGCGGAACTCGGGACTATACAACTCCATCTTCTGCCGGTGCTTGGCGGCGTCGAACTCGTTGGCGGGCATGCCCATGTAGAGCGGCATGAACACGGCCGGATGACCACTGAGCGCCGTCAGGTTCTGCGCTTCTTTCATGCACTGATCCAGGCAGCGCAGCGTCGTCGCAAAATCGCCCTCCGACACCTGATAGTGCGACTCTGCCGGTCCGAGGAAGTGGAAACCGCCGCAAAAGTCCCACTGATGCACCACGACATCGCCACCGGCGCCCTGATTCGTCTTGCGGCAGTCGAGCGGCGAGCCGAAATAGGGAAACTCGGGCATCCCCAGCCAATAGTCGGCGTTCGCCTCGCGTAGCCCAAAGTGATTGTTCACGCCGAGGCGAGCGAGCACCTCGATATAGCCGGGGTCGTGCGTGTGGTACATCTCAATGCGTACGGACCGCCCGTCGTTCTCGTCGGGAAGCAGCGACCGCACCCGCTTGAGCATCTGACCATAGAACCGCACCCGGTCGGCGGTACTCATGCGGGCCTCGCTGCCGGTCGGCGGCGTGTCCGGCACGACGGGCGCTACCAGGTCGCCGAAGTGGCGGTGATGAGCGCGTAGCCGCTGAAAGAGCGGGTCAGTCTCGTCGAAATGCTCGATGGGCAGGCGGTAGTCGAGCGGAATACCGGTCGCGTGCAGTGTCGGCGTGACCTCGAACCCGCGATAGGCGCTGAAGCGGAGGACGATCCAGTCGTCCTCGATGACCGAGAAGTAGCGGTAGAACAACTCGTCGCCGGCCCGCCAGCGGGCGAGGTAGCTGCCGGGCGCCGGCGGCCGATAGGTCAGCGCCGCCTGCCCATTGGCAAAGGACAGGGCATGCTGCTCCGACTCCAGCGCGTCGAGCCAGCTCAGATCACCACCGGCGACAAAGGCAGCGCCCGGATTGGCGCGTTCGAGGTACTGCGGAAAGATCGTCAGGTCCGACGCCTCCACACCGGCCGGCAGAAAGAATCGGAAGTCTATCGCTTCGCCCAGCCGGAGCAACCGGGCACCGGTCGTCCATTGGGGCATCGCCAGCAACTGCTCATTCATCGCGCCGTTCCTCCTGTCTCGTCGTGTGCGCCTCACCCCCCGGCCCCCTCTCCACACGTGGAGAGGGGGAGATAGGCGGCGAGACTAGACCATTCTACCTCTACTGGAGGGCTATGGTGGGGAGATGTTTGGACGGACCTAACCCCCGGCCCCTTCCCTGGCAGGGAAAGGGGGGACAGGCGGCGGGCGTAGGGGCATCCCTTGTGAGCACCCTGGCACCGGCCGGGGAGCCGGAAAGGGCAACCACAAAGGTCGCCCCTACGGCGGCCGGGGGTAGGTGCGGTTGTGGATAGGTGGGGTTAGCGCTTGGTGTACTGGGGCGCTTTGCGGGCACGCTTGAGACCGTACTTCTTGCGCTCTTTCACCCGCGAATCACGGGTCAGCAGCCCGGCCTGACGGAGCGGGCGCCGGTGCTCGGGGTCCACGACGAGCAGCGCGCGGGCGATGCCGTGCCGCACGGCGCCGGCCTGGCCGCTCATGCCGCCACCGAGGACCTTGGCTACGACATCGAAGCGGCCTTCCAACTCCACCTGCTGGAGTGGCTTCAGGACATGCTGCATCAAGGAGTCGCGGCCGAGGTACTCGCGGGCGGGGCGGCCATTGATAACCACGCTGCCCTGCTCCTCTTGGGCTGCGTACAGCCGCACGCGCGCGACGGCCGACTTGCGACGCCCGAGTCCGTAGAAATACTGCCGCTGGTCGTCCGATTGCTCCACCATGATGCTCCTATCAGTGCGCTACGTTAAACGGTCGTGAGCCAAGCCCGTTCAGACCGGTTCACTCGTGACTACCTACTTTCAAGACAACGGTTCGGGCTGCTGCGCCGTGTGGGGATGGTCCGGACCGGCATAGACGCGCAGCTTGCGAAAGAGCTTCCGGCCCAGCGCATTCTTGGGCAACATGCCCCGGACGGCAAACTCGATCACTCGCTCGGGATGCTTGGCAAGCATATCCTTGAAGGGGGTGACCTTCAGAGCGCCAGGGTACCCGGAATGGCGATAGTACAGCTTGTCCGTCAGCTTTCTGCCGGTGACCTGAATCTTCTCGGCATTCACCACGATCACGTAGTCGCCGGTATCGGCGTGGGGGCTATACACCGGCTTGTCCTTGCCGCGCAGCTTGACGGCGATGCGCGTGGCCAGCCGGCCCAAGATTTGATCCTCGGCATCCACGACCCACCAGCGCTCTGCCACGTCCCCCGGTCGGGGGGTAAAACTCCGAAAGCTCATCAGTAGTTCACCTTCATCAAGCACAGACCGGCCGCCGGTGCCGTCGGACCGGCCAGCCCGCGCTGTTTGGCAGCAATGATCTCGCGCAACGCTTCCGGCCGCAACTGCCCTCGCCCGACCCGCACCAGCGAGCCGACCAGCCGGCGTACCATGTGCCGCAAGAACGCATTCGCGGTGACTTCCACGACGATAATATCAGCAAACCGGCGGCACGAGAGCCGCAAAATGCGCCGCATGGTCGAACGATAGTCCTGCTGCGCTGCAAAGGCCTGAAAGTCATGCTCTCCGCGACACCAGCTTGCTGCTGCGTTCATCCTTTCCACGTCGAGCGGTGTGGCCACCTGCCAGGCCCAGTGGGCTACCAGCGGCGACCGCACCGGTAGATTGTAAACCGCATACCGATACGCTCTACTGCGCGCCGCATAGCGCGCATGGAACGTCGGCGCTGCCACCTTTACCGACCGGAGCACCACGTCCGGCGGCAAACGAGCGTTCAACGCTGCTTGCCAGACGGCCGGTTCCCAAGCACGATCACTGTCAAAGTGTATAACCTGCCCGACCGCATGGACTCCGGCATCAGTACGGCCGGCCCCGATCACGCGGCTGGGAGCCGTGGTCGCAGCGAGTACCGCCGCTTCCAGCACACCCTGGACCGTACGCACCTGCGGCTGACCGGACTGAAGCTGGAACCCGGCAAAATCGGTTCCGTCGTACTCGACGACACACCGCAGCCGTACCATCGCTTCCGTCCTGGGGCTTGGTGCTCGACGCTCCCAGGACCAAGCTGACCCCAGCCTACTCTACGAACTCGATCTGCACAATGTGGGCGTTATCGCCTAGGCGCCGATGGAGCGGGGTAATGCGCGTATAGCCCCCCGGCCGGTCCGCAAGCCACCCCGGCTCGTCGTCTTCCTCCGGCGTGAGCTTGGCAAAGAGCTTGTCCACCGCCTCCCGATCGGGCAGCCGCGCCATACAGCGGCGCCGGGCGTGGAGCAGACGCGCCTGGTCCTCGCTTTGCACTCCCCGCCGGGCCGTAGTGATCAGCTTCTCGATATGCCGCCGCAGCTCTTTGGCCCGCGCATCGGTCGTCTTGATCCGCTCGTGGCGCAGCAGCGCGCCCATCAAGCTGCGGAGCAGCGCCTTGCGCTGGTGAGCCGGTCGATTCAGCTGCTTCCCTTTCCGTCCGTGACGCATAGTTCTACTCGTGTCCTCCGGCACTCACTGGCCAGCGTATCGTCCAACGTGTCTCAGGCACCCACCTACACCGAGCGCCAACGCGAATCGCCGTCGTGCTACGGCGTGGCGACCTCCGGCTCGGCGGCGGCCACAGCGGCCGCTTCGTCCGAGTCAGTGGCCTCCGGTGCCGGTTGCTCGGCGGCGGCCACAGCGGCCGCTTCGTCCGAGTCAGTGGCCTCCGGTGCCGGTTGCTCGACGCTACCCCACATCACCCCACGCGCGGTGAGGCTTTCGCGCAGCTCCTGCAGCGACCGCTCGCCGAAATTGCGTAACTTGAGTAGCTCCGCTTCGGTCATGTTGGCAATCTGCCCCACCTGGGAGATGCTGTTGCGCTTCAGGCAATTGAGTGTCCGGTTGGTCAACCCGAGGTCATCCACCGATAATTCGGCAAGCTCCGGCGGCACCACCACCGCTACGGGGGCCGGGGCGGGGGCCGGGGCCTTGGGCTTCTCCGGCTCAGGCCCCTCGACGGGCAGCACGCTCCGCTCGAAGTGGGCAAACTCCTCTGCCAGCAGGCGAGCGCTCCGTGCCAGCGCTTCCTCCGGCGTCAGCGTCCCATCCGTCCAAAGCTGGAGATCGAGCTGGTCCAGGCTCGTATCCTGGCCCACGCGGGCGCCGCCGACGCTGTATTGCACCCGGCGGACCGGTGAGTAGATCGCGTCAACGGGGATCTCGCCAATCGGCACGTCCTCGCGCGTGTCGGCCGGGAGGTACCCGGTGCCACGATCAATCGTCAACTCCATATTCAGGTGGGCCTGGTCGTTGTCGAGCGTGGCGACTACTTGGTCGGGATTGACGACTTCTACCTGCTCCGGCCAACGAATGTCGCTTGCTTTGACGACCCCCGGCCCGGGCACGTCGAGATAGGCCTTGACGGAATCCTCGGCTGCCGTCCGCAGTCGGATCCGCTTCAGGTTCAGCACCACTTGCACCACATCCTCCTTGACATTGGGGATAGTGGAGAATTCGTGCTGCACCCCTTCAATCCGTACAGCGGTCACCGCTGCGCCAGGGAGAGACGACAGGAGGACGCGCCGCAGCGCGTTGCCGAGCGTGTGCCCGTAGCCGCGAGGCAACGGCTCGGCGCGAAAGGACCCATAGGATGGGTCTTCACCCTCGTCAGTGCGCTGAATGTTCGCTTGGGGAGCTGCCTCAGTGATCACGTTGTCCGTGCCTCCTCAGCAACCGGCTGACATGGACTGACATAGAAATCCAGAAAATACATATACACGCGCTCAAAGGCCACGTGTAGCGCCAGCAGCACGCGCTACCGTGAGTAGAACTCCACGATGAGCTGCTCGGAGACCTGGACATCAATCTCACCACGTACCGGCAGCGTTTCGATGCGTGCCTCCAGAGTAGCCGCGTCGAATGTGAGCCACTCCGGCGGCTGCCGTGGCGGGGCGCCGGCGACGACATCCTCGAAGAGGCTCATCGAGCGCGACTTCGGCCGTACTGCCACCACATCGTTGGGACGTAGCAGGCGCGAGGGGATATCACAGCGCCGACCATTGACCATGATATGGCCGTGGTTGACGATCTGCCGGGCCGCCGGACGCGACGCTGCCAGGCCCATGCGATAGACCACATTGTCCAGGCGCGACTCCAACACTTGGAGGAGATTTTCGCCCGTATTGCCGGCTCGCCGGATGGCCTCGGCAAAATGCCGGCGGAACTGCCGCTCCAAGACACCGTAGGTCCGCCTGGCCTTCTGCTTCTCGCGCAACTGTGTCCCGTATTCACTCGGGCGCTGCGGCCGCCGCTGCGGTCGCGGTCCTGGTGGACTATTACGGCGACTGACCGCACATTTCGGGGTCAGACAGCGGTCGCCTTTGAGAAAGAGCTTCATGCCTTCGCGTCGGCAGAGCTTACATACCGGCCCTGTATACCGTGCCATGTGTGTCCTTCGCCTCACTCCTCGCGCCGCCCTAGCGGGAGCTAGACCCTCCGGCGCTTCCGCGGCCGCGGCCCATTGTGCGGCATAGGGGTGATGTCTACAATGCTTGTGACGGCCAAGCCGGCCGCCTGAAGTGAACGGATGGCCGATTCTCGCCCCGCCCCGGGGCCTTTGATCCGCACGTCTATTTGTCGCATCCCGTTTTCCATCGCCCGGCGCGCGGCCTGCTCTGCTGTCAAGCCAGCGGCAAACGGCGTGCTCTTCCGTGATCCGGGGAAGCCCAAGGAACCACCGGAGGCCCAAGCGATGGTCGTACCTTCGGGGTCGGTGATGGTAACGATGGTGTTGTTGAACGTGCTCTGAATATACGCGATCCCACGGGGCACATTCCGACGCTCTCGCCGCCGTCCCCGGCTGGAGCGTCCGGAGGGTCTGCTTTCAACCATCGCGGCGTCTTCCTTACCTCTCCCCCAATGACCGCGTAGGACAGCAGTCCCACTCTTCCGCAATACGGCTCATTGGGTATGCAACACGCTTGATCTCACACCGCTGCACAGGCGCAGGCGGCACAAAACGCAAGTTAGAAGTATAGCAAGAAGCCACTCGAACGACAAATCGCCCTCCTTTGGTAGACGAGCTGGAGTCTTCCGAAAGTCTGCTGACTGCCCCTCTGACAAGGGTAGGTTCACGGGTGAGGAGGAAAGGGGGGCGGCCGGCCAACAATCCAGGCTAGAGCCGCCGCAGCGCCAACACACCCAGGAACAGACTGCCCAACCCCCACCCGAGCAGGAACAGTTGATCAGTGAGGAACCACATGCCGACGGCAACGACGGTAATCAAGCTGCAGACGATCAACGCCACCCACGACCGGATGCGCCCGGATGGAGTATCGCCCGAAAGCGGTCCGCGTGGTGGGGGCGTTGGGGGCTGCGCCGTCATATGCACCTCACTTCCGGCCTAGGAGTAACAGAGCACGAGTCATTCCGTGTAGTGACTGCCATCCGCCGGTACATTACAGTATACCCTTAGAGGTACTGGATGGCAGTTGGAGTGCTCACAGGATAGAGGAACCACCGTGAATATCATGCGTATGGATCAGCGGCCGGAACTACGGCAGCCTATCCTCATCACCGCCTTCTCCGGGTGGAACGATGCGGCAGAGGGGGCAACCTACGCCACGAGGATCATCCAGCGTCAGCGGCGCGCCCGCCTCTTCGCGCACATCGAGGCGGAGGAGTTCTTCGTGTTTACGGAGACCCGCCCCAAAGTGCGCCTGCGGGCCGGGATGACACGCGAGATTCGCTGGCCGGCGAACCGCCTGTACGCCAGCGCAACGCCGGACGAGAGTGCCGATCTCATCCTGCTGATCGGGACCGAGCCACAGCTCCGCTGGCAGACCTTCTGTAATGCTATCATTGATCTTGCTCAAGACCTAGGCGTAGACAAGATCATCACCTTGGGGTCACTGCTCGAAGCTACGCCGCACACACGCCCCACGCCGGTCAGTGGCAGCTCGCCTGATCCCGAGCTGTCCCGTCGGCTCGCCGCGCGAGGGCTGGGCGGCTCGCGCTATGAAGGGCCGACCGGCATCGTCGGCGTGCTGAACTCAAGCTGCCACAGCACCGGCCTCCCGGTCGCGAGTCTGTGGGCCAGCCAACCGCACTACTTGCAGGGCCACCGTAACCCGGCGGTGGCCCTGGCCTTGCTGGAGCATCTCGGCGCGCTCGTTGACTTGGATTTGGATTTGACGACCGTCGAGCATCAGGCCAGAGCGTACCGGCGCCAGGTGGACGAGGCCCTTGAGGAGCATCCCAAGATTCGCGCCTACATCCGCGAGCTTGAGCGGAAGACCGACGGCGATACGGATCGGGCCGAGGCTGATGGGAGCCGGGAGGCCTTGCCGAGCGGTGAGGACATGGTGCAGGAGCTTGAGCAGTGGCTGCGCCAGCAACGTGGGCCGACATCAGAGGACGAGGAGTAGGCTGCTCAACCACGCTCTCCCTTCCCGCCACATCCTCTATCTGGGCACCCACAAGGGACGCCCCTAAGGCTCTGGATTCCGCTTTCGCGGGAATGACCGGGAAATGTCAACAGCGCCTAGTAATCCCGGCGTCCCTCCAACGCCCGACTCAGCGTGTAGTCGTCGGCATACTCCAGATCAGAGCCAATCGGCAGCCCTTGGGCCAGGCGGGTGACCTGCACGCCGCTGGGCTGGAGCCGGCTCCGCACCAGATTAGCGGTGGCCTCCCCTTCCACCGTGGCATTCGTCGCGACAATGATCTCCTCGGGCTGCTCGCGTGCCACGCGCTGTACCAGCTCGCGGATACGCAAATCATCCTCCAGCACCCCATCCATCGGTGAGAACGAGCCGTGCAGGACGTGGTACTGCCCCCGGTAGACCCCGGTGCGCTCCAGCGCCAGGACATCCAGCGGCTCCTCGACAACACAGATCCGCTGGCGGTCACGGGTAGGATCGGTGCAGATGTGGCAAGGATCGTGCGTGCCGAGATTGAAGCAGGTGTTGCAACTGACGATTTTTTCCTTGAGGTCCAGAATGGCCGCCGCCAACGAGCGCGCTTCCTCCGCGGGCTGACGCAGCAGGAAGTACGTCAGCCGTTGGGCCGTCTTCGGACCGATGGTAGGGAGCTTGCCGAACTCGGCAATCAGCCGGGCAATAGGCTCCGCGAGTGTTTGCGCTGTCATGAGGTTGCCGTGCCGCCCCTCCGGGCCGTTACTGTGCCTAGAATCCCAGGTTGCCGAGGCCCAAGCCGCCGGTCAGCGCGCCGAGCCGCTTGCCGGCCAGGTCCTGTGACTTCGTAAGCGCCTCGCTGAAAGCAGCGAGGATCAAGTCCTCCAGCAGCGAGACATCGTCCGGGTCTACGACTGCCGGATCAACCTTGACCGCCTGGACTTGCTGCTGCCCAGTCATTGTCACGACGACCGCACCGCCCCCGGCAGTGCCCTCGACAGTCTCTTGACCAAGCTCCTCCTGGATCCTCACCATCTTGTTCTGCATCTTCCGCAGCATTTTCATGTTCATTCCCGTTCTCCTTATCCGGTGGTTGCTGTCGGCTAGGCCCCGTCGGCTGCCTCATCAATGATAGTCGCCCCGGGGAAAACCGCAAGCGCATGGCGGACTACCGGGTCCGCTCGTTCCGGGCTGGCTGCGACCACACTCCGCTCCGCGGCACCTTTGACCACGACGCGCGTGCGTAGGGGCTGGCCAAACACCCGTTGCAGCGCTTGCTCCGTGACCAAGCGATTCTCCGGCTTCTCGATTTGCTCGGCGTGAAAGCGATGGTCAAACTCCAGGGTGACTTCGTCGGCTTGCACCGCGGCGATCCGTGCATCGCGGAGCAACGCCGTGACCTTGCGTTTCCGGCCCAGCAACTCAAACACCGCCGGCCAGCGCGACTCGATGGTAGCCACCGACAGCGGCCCGGCGGCGGCCGGCACAGAACCATCTGCGGGCTGTGCTGCGGCCGGAGCGGGAGACGGGGCAACCGGCGGCGCCGGAGTCGTCCGGTCGCTCTGCTGCGGTGCCGGCTCGCGCGGTGTAGCATCGGCGGGTGGGGCAGCTGTCTCCGCCCGGGTTGGCTCGGATTCAGCGACCGGGTGCGCCGACGCGGCTGCGTCCGTGGCCCCGGTGGAGGCCGGCTGCGCTGCGGACGAGACGGGGGGAGCCGAGACACCCGCGGCGGCGGCCGCCGGGGCCGCTGTTGGCGCCGCGTCGCTCACGGCAACCAGCGACTGCACCGCCGCAAGCTCGAGCGGCAGCTGCGGCTGGACCGTGGTGCTACGCAATCCTTGATCCGCTTCGGTAAAGAGCCGGAGCCAACGGACCAGTGCCGGGAGGTCGGCCCGGCGGCTGCGCGCCCGCACCGCCTCCTGCTCTTCCTCGCTCAACGATTGCCCGGCGGGTGTGCTGACACCGCTGCGGGCCAGCAGCAGGGCACGCAAGAAACCGACAAGCTGGCGGCCGAACTCGCGCAAGTCCGCTCCCCGGTCGCTGACCGTCTGGAGCGTCGTCAGCGCCGCCGCCAAGTCACCATCGAGGAGCGCATCGGCCATGGCCAGGACTAATGCTTGATCCGAGAGACCCAGCATGTCCTGCAGGTGTCCCACGTTGATCGTCTGCCCGGCGAACGATGCGGCTTGATCGAGGAGGCTTAGGGCGTCGCGTACACTGCCCGTGGCCAAGCGGGCGATGAACTCCAGCGCCGTATCGTCAACGGCGATTTTTTCCCGCTCGCCGACCGTCCGCAAGTGCCGCACCAAGGCGGTCGCGGCAACGGGCTTGAAATCGAACCGCTGGCAGCGCGACAGCACCGTGGGCGGCACCTTCTGGGGGTCGGTCGTGGCAAGCACAAAGATGACGTGCGGCGGTGGCTCCTCCAGTGTTTTCAGCAGCGCATTGAACGCGCTGTTCGAGAGCATATGCACTTCATCAATGATGTAGACCTTGTAGCGCCCCTCGGCCGGTCGGCGGCCGACTCTCTCCCGCAGTTCACGGATATCGTCCACACCGGTATTGGAGGCGGCGTCAATCTCGATCAGCAGATCGAGCTGCGCGCCGCGCTTGATCGCCGAGCAGTGCTCACATTGATCGCACGGCTCCGGCTGCATGCCTTGCTGACAGTTGACCGCCTTCGCCAGCAGGCGCGCCGTGGTCGTCTTCCCGGTCCCGCGCGGCCCGGTGAACAGGTAGGCATGCGCCAGGTGGTCGGGCCGCGCCAACGCATTGCGTAGCGTGCGGACGATATGCTCCTGCCCCACGACATCGGCGAAGGTCTGGGGGCGCCACGTGTTATAGAGGGAGGCCACCTGATGCTACTCCGTCCTCTCTCCGACTGTGGACGACACGCACAGCAACACCGCCGGGCCGGTGATGGAGGCGGCCAGTCTCGTCACGAGCCACCACCGGCCGGTGTACGCGGCGGCCGCTGGCACCAGCCTAGCGGCGCCGCGACTGACCGGTCTTGGCCCATGACTGCTGTGGAGAAGTGGTCGCGCACCCCCTTTTGATCCTGCCACCCGACGTACATAGACCGGCCAGCTTAGGCCAGGCTGCCCTACGGCACCCAGGACGGTCTCCTTACCGCTGCTTCCTTCCGGACCTGACGGGGTTCGGAGTGCCCTGCCGCGCAGGACCCAGCCCTCAACACCAAACGATCAACGCCGTCTCGGGTGGCACCAGACCGGGAGGGGGGATTCAACCCCGCTGTAGCGGATTGCGGGTTCAGGGTACCGCTAGCACCCCGTCTAGCACGACCACTGAACATCGTATCGTGGGGACGGATGTCTGTCAACGGGGCGGGGGTACACCTCACCCCCCGGCCCCCTCTCCACTCGTGGAGAGGGGGAGTCTGTTGGAGCCAGGCGAGGGGAGATGGCCACGTCGCGCGTAGGGGCGCAGCACGCCGTAGCCCTGTCCCCCTGCGAAGCGGGGGACCATAGGGGGACCGGTATTGGGCCTATCCCCCGGCCCCGGACGGAAGGGGCCGGGGAGTCCGCGCAGCGGCCGCTGCCAACCGCAGAACGTGGGCGGAGAGGGTGGGATTCGAACCCACGGTACCTTGCGGTACACGCGCTCTCCAGGCGCGCCGGATAGGCCACTCTCGCACCTCTCCGCGTGGCCGGTCTGCTACCGAGTATAGCAAGACGCGACGTGACGCTCTCTGACCAGGGAGTGCGCCGGGGTGAGGCAGTGGCCTAGATCATGAGGTCGCCGCCGTTGATATCGAGCGACGCACCCGTGATGTAGGCGGCCCGGTCCGAGGCGAGGAACGCTACCAGCTCGGCGACCTCCTCCGGACGACCCAAGCGGGCGATGGGGAAGCTCGCGGCATAGGCGCTCGTCTGCTCGTCGCTGATCGTCGCGCGGACCATCTCGGTATCAATCAAGCCGGGACAGACGGCGTTCACCGTGATTCCGTACGGCGCGGCTTCTTTGGCCAAGTGGCGGGTAAAACCCAATACGCCGGCCTTGGCCGCCGTGTAGTGCGCGCCGCCGACGGTGCTGACGTTCTTGCCAGCCGTCGAGGAGAAGTTCACGATGCGTCCCCAGCCTGCCTCCCGCATCGCCGGGAGCACCGCCCGCGAACAGAGGTATGTGCCCTTCAGGTTGACGTTGACGACGAGGTCCCACTCGGCCTCTTCGATGTCAATGACTGCGGTAGGGCGGAGGACACCCGCATTGTTGATGAGCACGTGGATGCTGCCGTAGTGAGCCAGGGTAGCCTCGACGATGCCGCGCACGTCTTGGCTCGACGCTACATCGCCCGGCACCGCCGACGCTGCGTGGCCAGCGGACCTGAGCGCGGCGGCCGCCTGCTCGGCGGCCGCGGCATTCACGTCGTTGACCACGAGGCTCGCGCCCCCGGCGGCCAGTCTCCGGGCCACTGCATAGCCCATGCCTTGTCCAGCGCCGGTCACAATGGCGACCTTGCCGGCGAGCTCCGTTGTATCCGGCATCACCTCAGATCACTCCTACCGCCCGGCCGACCTCGGCAAACACGGACACGGCCCGGTCCAACTGCTCCCGGGTATGGGCGGCCGAGAGCTGGACCCGGATGCGCGCCGCGCCCCGCGGCACCACCGGATAGCTGAATCCGACCACAAAGATGCCCCGCTCATTGACCGCCTTGGCCAGCTCGACGGTTTTCAGCTCGTCTCTGAGCATAATCGGCACAATCGGATGCTCACCGGGCACGATGTCGAAGCCGAGGCCCGTCATGCGCCCGCGGAAATAGTGGGTGTTCTCCCACAGCTGCTCGCGTAGCTCGGGATGCTGCTGGACCATGTCGAGCGCTTTCAGCGACCCAACGACGACCGGCGGCGCAATCGTATTGGAGAATAGGTAGTTGCGGGAGCGCTGCCGTAGCAGGTCAATAATCGCCTGGCGGCCGGTCGTGAAGCCGCCGGAAGCGCCACCGAGCGCCTTCCCCAAGGTGCTCGTCAAGATGTCTACCCGGTCGGCTACTCCCTGCTCGGCGGGGGTGCCGCGCCCACCGGGGCCAAGAAAGCCGGTGGCATGGGAATCGTCCACCATGACGAGCGCGTCGTGGCGGTCGGCCAGCTCGCAGATGTCGCCCAGCGGAGCGCGGTCGCCCTCCATGCTGAACACGCCGTCGGTGGCGATCAGGCGGAACCGCGCCCCGGCTACCGCGGCGAGCTTGGCGGCCAAATCGGCCATGTCGTTATGCTGGTAGATTTGCCGCTGCGCCCGGCACAGGCGCACGCCATCCACAATACTGGCGTGGTTGAGGCTATCGCTGATAATCGCATCCTCTGGGCCTAGCAAGGTGCCGAACAAGCCGGCGTTCGCGTCAAAGCAGGAGTTGTAGAGAATCGTATCTGCGGTGCCGAAGAACGCAGAAAGCCGTCGCTCCAAGGTCTTGTGGATGTCGTGGGTGCCACAGATGAAGCGCACCGACGCCATCCCGAAGCCATACTGCCGCATCCCTACCGCTACCGCCTGTAAGACCTCGGGATGGTTGGCCAGCCCCAGATAGTTGTTGGCGCAGAAGTTAATCATAGGACCGGCCGGCGTCTGGACTTCCGGCCCCTGCGGCGTGCTGATGACCTGCTCGTCTTTGTAGAGGCCGCTGGCCCGGATGTCTTGCAGCTCCCGTTCGAGCCAGGGTTGCATCTGCGCGTAGGTCATGGGGCTTCGCTCCTTTGGCTCGGCCGTGATACGGTCACGCTCTGCCTAGGCGCTGATCTTCGGCGGCATACCACTCGTGCAACTCGCGGGGCATCGGCGTGGGCGGTCCCGCGCCCTGCTCGCGTCGCCAGCGTACCAGGGGATGGTCGCGCTGCGGCTGCGGCAGGTCTACGCGCCGTCCGTAAGCGGCCGACTCAAACACCCCCAGCATAACCTCCATGATGTGCCGGCCCTCGATCCCACTGCACTCGTGGTCCCGGCCCTCGTCGAGCGCGCGGACATACTCCTCGACAAACCAGTAGTCCGCTGCGTCTGCCGGGCTGCGCGGATCGTAGTAGTCGGGATAGAGCGGGTCGAGGGGTTGCCAATTACCGTACTCGCTACCGGGCAGATGGTGCGGTTGGGGCAGCCACCACGCGCCGCCGACCCTTTTGCTGGCATTCATCACCAACCGCCCCTCCGTACCGTACACCTCCAGGGTGTAGGCGGCCGAGGCCGCGCCGACGCCGGCGAAGCGGTGCTGCAAGAGCGTCCCCGTGACGTTGTGGTCGAATTCCAGCGTGGCGGTCACGTGCTCGCCGGCCACCGCACCGGCGCCGCGCGGGGCTTCCAGCACGTCCTCCGGCCCGATCCGGCGCCCGTCCGTCGAAGCAATGCCCGACACGCTGCGGGCGTGCCCGCCAAAGCGCAGCATGTTGTTCAGCATGTGGGTGCCGATGTCGAGCAAGCCGTAGCCGCCATAGTAGCCCTTGCCGCTGCCGTAGATATACCGCACTTGGCCGATACGCCCGGCGGCGTGAGCCTGAGCGATGGCCTGCATGTACGGACTCACCCGGCCCTGCTGATGCACGGCGACCCGCACACCCTTTGCCTGCGCCTTGGCGATAATCTCATCCGCTTGCGCGAGGTCCTGGCAGAGGGGTTTCTCCACCTCGATATTGGCGCCGTACTCCAACACACGCATCGCCAGCGGATAGTGAAACTCGATGCCGACCGGAATAGCGACAATATCCGGCTGCGCCGCCCGCATCATCGCATCGAGATCGCGGTAGCGTGCAGACGCTGGCACACCGACCTCAGCGCCGAGGGTGTCGAGCCGCTCCTGGACCAGATCGCAGAGGGCCACGATCTCCGTGCGGGGGTGGGCATGGTAGGCCCGCGCCTCCGCCGTGCCGCGATTGCGGCAGCCCAAGATGGCCACGCGATAGGCTTTCACCGTCAACGCTCCCTTGGACTTATTCGGACCTAACCCCCGGCCCTTCCCTGGAGGGAAGGGGTACCTGGATTCCCGCTTTCGCGGGAATGACGGACAAGGTAGCAGGATTGGCGGGTTTCAGCCCCTTCCCTTCAGGGAGGGGGGGGGAGGTGCAACACCGGCCCCCCGATGGCCCCCTCGCTCCGCAGGGGGACGGGCGCAGTATGCTGTAGCCATCTACGACGCGGCCCGTACCTGCCCTTGTCAGATCACTCACCCCCGGCCCAGCCGCCGGTCCTCCGCGACGAGCCACTCACTATAGGAGCGTGACACCGCCGGCGGCGGATCGTCCAGCCCAAGCTCACGTCGCCAGCGGAGTAGCGGATGGTCGCGGCCGGGCTGCGGTAGCTCGACCCGCCGGCCGTAGGCCGCCGACTCGAAAATGCCCATCATGATCTCCACGATATGCCGGCCTTCCTCGCCACTGCACGCATGATCGCGGTCTTCATCGAGCGCCCGCACGTACTCGTCGGCAAAGCCGAAGTCGTCGGGCGAGGCGCTACTCGCCGGGTCGTACTGCTCCGGGTAGATCGGCTCCAGCAGCTCCCAGCGGTTGTTCGTGCCATCGGGGAGGTGATGCGGCGTCGGCAGCCACCACGCGCCGCCCGTCTCTCGACCAGAGGCGTTGAAGAGCAGGCGACCTTCGGTGCCGTATAGCTCCAGCGAGTAGGCTTCGAGCTGTACCACGGGGAAACGGTGCTGCAAGAGCGTGCCGGTCACGTTGTCGCCGAACTGGAGCGTCGCCGTGATGCTCTCCCCCGTAATGGTGCCCATGCCTCCCGGCGAGGTATGAACGTCCTCGGGCGTGATGAGCCGCCCGTCCGTCAAGGCCACCGCGCTGACGCTGCGACAGCGCTCTCCGAACTGGAGCATATTGTTCAGCATGTGGGTACCGATGTTCATCAGACCGTAGCCGCCGTAGTACCCTTTGCCGCTCCCGGTGATGTAGCGCAACTGGCCAATCCGCCCCTCGGTGAAGGCCCGGAACGTGGCCTGCATGTTCGGTCCGGCCCGGCTCTGTTGGTGGACGGCCACCCGCACGCCCTTGGCTTTGGCCTTGGCGATCACGGCATCGGCCTGTTCGAGGTCAATACACATCGGCTTTTCGACCTCGATGTTGACCCCGTGCTCCAGGACGCGCATGGACAGCGCGTAGTGCAGCTCGGTGGCGGTAGGGATGGCTACGATGTCCGGCTGCACTTCCTCGATCATCTTGTCCAGGTCGGTGTAGCGAGCGGAGGGCGGTACCCCAAACTCGTCACCCAGGGCATTGAAGCGCTCGGGAACCAGATCGCAGAGGCCGACGAGGTCGGTGCGCGGATGGGCGTGATAGGCCCGGCCGGCCGCGGTACCGCGCCCACGACAGCCCAAGAGTGCCACGCGATAGGTTTTCATCGTTGCTGTCTCCTTGTGCCTACTGCTCCGTACCAGCCGGCCGCCCTCACCCTAGGGCATGTCTGCAAAGTACCAGTCGGGGGAGGGTACAGGCCCCCCTATGGTCCCCCCGCTGCGGCAGGGGGACGTGGATTCCCGCGAAAGCGGGAATGACCGGGGGGCCATGAATGACGCCCTACTGACCTACCCCCTGCCTCTTATGCACTACCAAAGCCGGTTTGCAGACACGTCCTAGCCCTCTCCCAGGGGGAGAGGGGATGCGGCGGTTATCCGGCCGCGGCCGGGGCGGCGTCACGACGCCGGTCCTCGGCCTCGAGTAGCTCCTGATACTGGATGGGCGCCTGCGTCGTGTCCGGCAGTCCGTGCTCGCGCCGCAGGCGGACCAGCGGGTGCTCGCGATTCTGCTGCGGAATCTCGACGCGCCGGCCGTAGCCCGCCGACTCGTAGATGGCCATGATGATTTCCACGACGTGGTGGCCGTTGGCGCCATTGCATGCATGGTCGCGGCCTTCATCCAGCGCCTGCACGTACTCGTCGGCGTATCCGTAGTCGTCTACGGACGCGCTCATACTCTCGTCGTAGCCCGCCGGGTAGATGGGGTCCAAGGGCTGCCATTGGTCGTTGGTGCCGTCGGGGTAATACTGCGGTTGCTGCAGCAAGCACGGTGCCCCCTGCCGGGTAGAGTGGTTGACGATGATCCGGCCTTCCGTGCCATATAGCTCGGTGACATGCGCCGTCGTATCGTTCTGGGCAAAGCGGTGACAAAAGTGCGTGCCGGTGACGCCGTTCTCCCACTCCATTGCCGCCGTGATGTGCTCACCGATGATGGTGCCCGCGCCCCAGACGCGGTGCGCGTCCGCGGGTGTCACGCTGCGGCCGCCGGAGACCGCAACGGCGCTGACCGCCTTGCAGCGGCCGGCAAAGAGGATGTCGTTGTTCAAGATGTGGGTGTCTTGGTGGATCAGCTCGAACCCACCGTAGTAACCCTTGCCGGCGCTATGGATGTATCGCAGCTCGCCGATCCGGCCTTCCCGATAGGCCTTCAGCGCGGCCTTGATATTGACTCCAACGCCGCCCTGATGGTGGACCGCCACGCGGGCGCCCTTCTCCTGGGCCTTGGCAATCAGCGCATCGGCCTGGATGAGGTCGAGGGTCATCGGCTTCTCGACATCAATATGGACGCCGTGCTCCAGGACCCGCATGGACAACGGATAGTGCAGCTCCGTGGCCGTGGGGATGGCCACGATGTCGGGCTGTGTTTCCTCGATCATCTTGTCGAGGTCGGTGTAACGGGCGGAGGTCGGCACTCCAAGCTCGTCGCCGAGCGCATTGAAACGCTCGGGAATCAGATCGCAGAGGCCTACGACCTCGGTCCGGGCATGGGAATGGTAGCCTCGCGCCGCGGCGGTGCCGCGCCCACGACAGCCTAGGATCGCCACGCGGTACATCTTCATGCTCACTTCCTCCAGTTGGGCTATGGGAGCGCGGCGGCCGGGCCGCGCTCGTTGTGCCAGGGAGCATAGCATTGACGCGTAGCGGCGTGTGCGGCCGGGAAGACGCGCCGCACACGCCGGCCCTCTGCCCGTCATTCCCGCCATGTCCGTCATTCCCGCTTGCGCGGGAATCTACCTCCCTGGAAGTAGGCCCTGACAGGGGTAGTTTTCTGTGTAGGGGCGCGATGAATCGCGCCCAGGCACTCGTCATTCTGGCTTCCGCCGGAAGCCAGAGCCATTCGTGGCCCCCCGGTTGGGCTGGATTGCGGCTTGCGCCGCAATGACGGTGCTGGCTCCCGTCTCGTCACTGCGGCTTCCGCCGCAGTCCAGGGATCGCACGTTCCGCAGGGGTAGGGGCACAGCATGCTGCGCCCCTACCCCTGTGTGCTCTGTGGCTAATCGTGCTCCCTGGCGGTTAGACCACGCCAGACCGTATAATCGCTACGTGATGTTCCGGTTTCTGGTGCATATCTGTGTAGGCGCAGCGGAGGTAGTTCCGGGCAAATAGCATTGCATATGTAGAAGTGCGCCAACCGCGGCTCGGAACTAGCCTCAGTATCCGACCCGCGGTTTTTTGTTGCCCTGAATACAAGCTGGAAATGGGAGGAACCAGGTGCTCACACTCAAGGACATTCGGTACTTCTGGGGACCGCAGCCCGTGCTCGCCGGTGTCTCGCTGTTCGTCGGCCGCGGTGAAAAGGCCGGCCTGGTGGGCGCAAACGGCGCCGGAAAGACGACGCTGCTACGGATCGCTGCCGGAGAAATCACGTCCGACGGCGGCAGCGTTGGGCGTCCGAACCGGGCCGGGTATCTGCCGCAGGAGCCGGACGTTTCGCCGGCCTTCCCGGCAACCGCGTCGGTGCGTGACGTGGTGGTGTCGGCCAGCCCGACGGCGGCGCTCGCGCAGCAGTTGGCCGCAGCCGAGCAGCGGCTCGCCACGACGACCGGGCCGGCGCTTGAGGCGGCGGTGGAGGAGTACAGCCGTCTGGAGGAAGCCTACCGCGTAGCCGACGGCTACCAAGTCGAGGCCGAGGCGGCGATTGTCCTGCGGGGCTTGGGTCTGGGCCATATCGAGCTGGACCGTCAGATCGGCCGGTTGTCCTCCGGCGAGCGCACCCGCCTCGAAATGGCGCGGATACTGGCGAGCGGCGCCAGCCTGCTCATGCTCGACGAGCCAACCAACCATCTGGACGTGGATGGGACGCGCTGGCTGATGGAGTTCTTGGCCCGGACCGAGGCGGCCGTGCTGCTGGTGTCGCACGATCTGCGCCTGCTGGATCAGTCCATCTCGCGCGTGTTCGACCTCGACGTGCAGACGCGCCAGATCGAGGAGTTCAAGGGCACGTACAGCAACTACTTGGCCTGGAGCGAGGAGCGCAAGGCGACGCTGACCAAGACCCGTACCCGCCAGCTCAAGCAGATTGACCACCTGCAAACCTTGGCGGACAAGTGGAGAAAGAAGACCGAGGTGATGGCACGGCGCGCCAAGGTCTTCGACCGGCGCATTGCGAGGATGCAGGAGGAGGTTGTAGATGTCCCGACCGAGGCCCGCTCGCTGGGCCTGCACTTCCCGCCGGCGCCACGCAGCGGACGGGTGACGCTGCGGGCCGTTGGCATCCGCAAGCGGTACGGCCGCAACACCGTCCTGAGCGGGACCAGCTTCGTGGTAGAGCGTGGCCAGCGGCTGGCCGTGATCGGGGTCAATGGCGCGGGCAAGTCTACGCTACTGAACATTCTCGCCGGGCGCTTGTCGGCCGACGCCGGGGCGGTCACGTTGGGTCATCAGGTCAAGCCGGGGCACTTCGCGCACGGCTTGGAGCGGGACACGGCCGACCTTACGTCCTACGAGTATCTCCAGCCGCTCGTATCCGGTGGGGAGAGGGAAATCCGTTCGACGCTCGCGGGGCTGCTGCTCGGCGAGGACCACGCCTTCCGTCCGGTGGCAACGCTATCAGCCGGGGAGCGAGCGCGGCTGGGGATCGCCAAACTGATGCTCGAACAGCACAACTTGCTGCTCCTCGATGAGCCGAATAGCAACCTCGACATCCGCACGCGCGAGTGGCTGCTGGAAGCGCTCGACGAGTACCGCCCTACGCTGGTCGTCGTGTCCCATGATCGGGACTTTGTCGCGGGACTGCGACCGGACCAGGTGCTGCTGATGCCGGGCGAGCGGCACGATGCGTTCCGGCCGGACCATCTCCGCCTCGTCGAGCTGGAGTAGGGTCTCCTGCCGGGCGGATTTTGGCCCCCCTATGGTCCCTGACAGGGGTAGGTATTTACATGGATGGACAGGATGGACAGGATGGGGGAGGGGGTGTTTCCCTCTCCCCGGCCCTCTCCCAGGGGGAAGAGGGGGTATGGGGCGGGGAAGAGGCCAGGGCGCCCACAAGGGACGCCCCTACAGGGGTGGTGGCCGCACGCGGGAATGACGGGAGCCGGGGTGTGGTATGCTGCCTCGCTCGTAGCGAGGCGTATACTATGCGGTCAGAAAGGCGCCATGTAGGGGCATCGTCCGTTCGAGACGGGCGCTCCTACGATTCAGGCAAGAGTTGGAGAGAAGATGAAGATAGGAGTGGTGGGGCTGATGCCCCGCACCGCCGCGGAGGTCACGCCGGCCACGGCGGCGCGACTGCGTATGCACGGATTCAGCGCCGCTCGCTGGGACCAGGCCGAGCCACTGGCCCGCAACGACGACGAGCTACGCCACGTCCGCACGGTGCTCGAGGACGGGGGCGTGCGGATCGCCCAGACGGCGACTCGCAACCGCGACCTGGTGTCGGCCGATGAGGGGCAGCGGCGGCAAGGTATCCGGGAGATGCAGGCCGCCTGCCGCGGGGCCAAGCTGCTCAATTCCGTGAACCTCTACGTGCGGCCCGGCAGCCTGAATCCCGCCGGCTCGTGGACGCCCCACCCGGAGAACACGCGGGTTGCGACCATCGAGCGGCTGGTGGACTCCTTGCGCGAGATCAGCAAGGCGGCCGAGGATGAAGGGGTGCTCCTGGCGCTGGAGGGGGCCGCCGTGTCCCCGCTGCCGACCTCGGAAGCGATGCGTGACGTGATCGAGGCGGTTGGATCGCCGGCGCTGCGCTTCAACACGGACCCCGTGAACTTCGTGGGCTGTGTAGAAGACATGTGGAACACCTCGACGCTCGTGAATCGCATGTTTGACCTCTGCGGCCCCTATGTGTTGTGCGGCCACGCCAAGGACATTCGGTACGAGAACACGGTGACGGTACGGTTTCACGAGTGCATCATCGGCGAGGGGCTGATGGACCAAGTGACCTACCTGCGCCGCTTCCAGGAGTGCTGTCCCGACGGCTACATGCTCATCGAGCATTTGGCGGACAAGGACGTGCCGCAGGCCAAGCGGGCGCTCGACGCGGCGCTGGCGGAGGCCGGTTTGGAGTGGGACGAATAGGCCGTGAGCGCGGTGGCCCGTTCGCGGTTCGCACGGTTGAAGCGCAGCATATCGCCAGGCTAGTAGGGAGGCCAGTGGTCATGGAGCAATCCGGGGGAGGCACGGGCGAGGGCCGTCTCGGCGGCAAAGTGGTGGTCGTCACCGGCGGCGCGCGGGGGATCGGTGGCGCCACGGCGCGCGTCGCCGCGCAGCAAGGCGCCAGCGTGGTGATCGGCGACATGCTGGCGGCCGAGGGCGAGGAAACGGCGGCGGCCATTACGGCCGCTGGCGGCCGCTGTCTGTTCGTCCAGACGGACGTTAGTCAGGAGCAGGAGTGCGTGCGCTTGATGGCTGCGGCCGTCGAGCACTACGGTCGGCTGGATGCGCTCATCGCCTGCGCGGGAATCCTGTGGGGCGCGTATCAGGAGGTGGACGAGCTGGACCTCGATACCTTCGGGCACGTGATGGGCGCGAACGTCCAGGGCATGTTCCTGTCGGTGAAACATGCGGTGCCGCACATCAGGGCCGGCGGCGGCGGGGTCATCCTCTGCCTGTCCTCCGGCGCCGGCGTGCGGGGTGGTAGCTCCTCGGTGGCCTACGGCACGAGCAAGGCCGCGGTGCATGGCCTGACGCTGGTGCTCCAGCCGCGGCTGGCGCCCCACAACATCAGGGTCCACGCCATCTGCCCCGGCGGCATTGCGACGCCGCTGAAGCTGCAAAACGTGGCCGACGGCGCGCGCAGCCAGGGGCGCTCGCCCGAGGAAGCGGTCGCGACGGCCCGGCTCGGCGACCCGGCGGGGATAGGGAAAATCCTGGCGTGGCTGATCTCCGACGAGGCCGACTACGTCCGCGGGACGGTTTTCACGCGGTGAGGTGGACCTACCCCCCGGCGCCTCACCCCCCGGCCCCTTCCCTAAAGGGAAGGGGGGTCTGGGTGGTGGACGGCTACTAAATGGCCCTGGATTGCGGCTTGCGCCGCAATGACGAGGTCCGCCCCCCCTATGGTCCCCCCGCTACGCAGGGGGACGGGGAGTTATGACAGATCGGCAGAGGTCTTCAGGGGGCTTGAACGTCGGCATATCGCTGGGTGGTGCTCCTTTCTCGTCAAGTGCGTCGGCGGGAGGCGGCGGGTCGTCCATATACTTGGCCGCTTCATCGAGTAACTGGAACAGGGCGCTCTCTGATTCCGGGGCAAGCGCCTGCCGGTCCTTGAGCAGGCGCCGCAGCACGTCCAGGGCACGGCCGACGGTGGCGAGCGTGTCGAGCCGCTTGGCGCGCTGCCGGCGCCGGACGGCGGCACCGCGCCGGCGGTGGTGCTGGCGCCGCGCGGAAGGGTACCCCGGGGCCACGACGCGCTGAATAAGAACCTGGAGCAGGCGGACCTCGGCAGCGAGCAACGGCGCATCGTCGGCTTGGGTGAGCTGTTGCACCTCCTCGGCGGTATACGTCCGGCCGTACAAGTCGTGGGCCAGCGTGGTGGGGTGGGTGACGGAGGTTGGGGGTGGCCCGGTGGCGGGTCCGCGATGGGAGCTATCAGGACCCGGCGCCGGGTGCAAGACGTGGGGGCTGTCGGGGGCCGCCGCGGTGGCGAATAAGGCGCTCGAACGATCAGAACCCGGCGCCTGAGCCGGCATGGCCCAGGGTACGTCCTGATCCGGCGCCTGTGGGGTGGCGCGCGGACGGTCAGGCCGCGGCACGCCGGATGGCGCGCCGGGGGGTCGCTCCTGACCCGGCGCCCTCGGCTGGGTGGCGACGCCACCGCTGGTGGCCGGCATGATGCCGAGACGGCTCCCATCCGGGGCTACTGGGTGTGCTCCAGACTTGTCTTGCATCCGCTAACCTCCGTCAATGGGGGCATATTGGCGGCATGGGGGGCAAGACAACGGGGGGAGTGGGGAGTGCGGGGGCGGGGGATTGTCAGCATCAGGATTTACAGGATGGAAGGATGGGCAGGATGAGTGGATTGCGGCTTGCGCCGCAATGACGAGGCGGGAACAGGCGCCGTCGTTGCGATCCCCAACGCCTGGATTGCGGCTGGCGCGGGAGTGACGGGGGCCGGGGAGTGAGGGGCGGTCCACCGCGCCAGTTGTTGACGCCCTGCACGGACGAGCGTACAGTGTAGTTGCACCGTTTAATCGCAATGCTGATCTCAGGTGAGGGTGCATGACTGGCCTCACGCTGCGTGTAGTAGGGGGGTAGGGCGAGGTCAGCCTGGCTTCTGTTGGCTGGAAGGAGGCCGGCAATGGCAGTGATGACCCGGCGGGAATATCTTGGCATTGGTGCTGCGCTCGGTGTTGGCTTGCTGGCCGCGGCGTGTGACCTAGTTCCCGCGGGTGCTCCCCAGGCCCCCCAGGACGGGCCGGTAGTCCCCAAGCGGCCAGGCCCAGACCTCCCCCGCCAGACCCAGCGACAGATCCCCGTCCGGGTGCGTTACATACTTGGAGAAGGCTATGGCGCCGCCTGGAATGTGAACCAGTTCCGCCAGTACACGGCGCCGTTCACCGAGGCGCACCCGCACCTCACCATCGAATGGCAATCCTGGTCAGACATCCCTGGAATGTACCAGGCGTTCCGGGAGGCTGTTACTTCCGGCCAAGCCGTAGACGTCTTCCAGGATCAGGATATCGTGCAGGTGCCCTGGTGGGCCTGGGATGCCGTCCCGTTGGTCACACAGGGGGCGTTTCTCGGCCTGAACCAGTTCATCCGGCGCGACCGCTACGACCTCACCGACTTCTGGCCAGGCGCTCTGGAGCACAGCACCTGGCGTGGCGATCTGTACGCGCTGCATACCCATGCGGAGACGCAGCTGGTGTTCTATAACCCGGACCTCTTGGCCGCGGCCGGCGTGTCTGCGCCAGCGAGCGATTGGACCTGGCAGCACCTCCTCGACCATGCCCGCGCGTTGACCGGCCACCGGGCGGGCAAACCCGTGTACGGGTTTGCCCTCAGCCGTGAATACGGCCCTCCGCTCACAATGAACTTTGCCAATCGGGCAGGGTATGGGTATAGCTACCCGGCGACGATTCCTTGGATCTGGGCGAATGGTGGCGACATTGTGGACGCAGACGTGACCAAGAGCTTGGTGGACGAGCCGCCGGCCCGGGAGGCGCTGGAGTGGCTCTTTGAGCAGCGCGATACCCATGCCGTGTGGCCACCCGCCGACGAGGTGAGTGGGGATGAGCTGTTCAAGATTGGCCGGCTGGCAATGCTGCACGGCCCCCGTAGCCTCACGGGGCAACTGCTCGTCCCGCAGGCCGAGTACGGGCTGAAGTACGGCCTGGCGGCCGCCCCACATGGCCCGGTCAGGCCGGCCAACTGGCTCTTCTTGCAGTCGGCGTTTCATCTGGGCGCCGCGACCAGCGTGCCGGACGAGGCCTGGAGCTTCCTCAGCTGGTGGGCGGGGGAAGAAGCCCAGTGTGCCTTCCAACACGGGACGGTCCGCAGAGGCCGGGTGACCCTGCCGAGCGTGCCGCCACCGGCGCGGCGCTCGGTCGCGCTGGAAGTGGCGCCCTATTTTGGTGGCGATTCAATCGTGCCGGCGTTGGAGCACGCGCGCGATCTGCCGCTGCATCCGGCGCGGGCGCAACTGCTGCTCGCTTACGAAGAGGGACTGGCGCCGGTGTGGGAGGGCAAGCAATCGGTCGCGGTGGCGACGGCCGCGATAGCCAAGGCGCAGAACGCCATCCTCGCTGGCTAGACTGCGGTGGCCCCCCTGTGGCCCCCCCGTTGCGACAGGGGGACGTGGATTCCCGCGTGCGCGGGAATGACGGGTCCGGGGAGAGAGGGCTATGGGGAGGGCGCGTCACGTCGCGCTTGGCCGGCGGAGAATAGCGTCCCGGGTAGGTTGCGCTCCTGCGCTCCGATGATGCCGATACCCTGAAGCTCCTCGGGGATATCCTCCGTGATCGCACCGTCGGTCATGATGTAGGTCTGGTCGGCGATCTCGCTGATGGTCGGGTCGTGGGTCGCCATCATAATGGTCACGCCCTCGTCATTCACGATGCGCCGGAACAGCAGCATGATCTGGAGGCCCGTCACGCTATCAAGCTCGCCGGTCGGCTCATCGGCGACGATCAGCGAGGGGCGGTTGACGAGGGCGCGGGCAATCGCTACGCGCCCCTGCTCGCCGCCCGATAGCTCGAAGGGACGGTGCCCCATGCGCTTCGACAGGCCGACCAGCTCCAGCACCTCGACTGTCCGCTCGTGCCGCACACTGGACTTGACGCCGGCAATCCGCAGCGGCAGCTCCACGTTCTCATACGCCGACAGCACCGGCAGCAAGGCAAACGTCTGAAACACAAACCCGATCTCGTGGCGCCGCAGCTTGGTCAGGGCACCATCGGAGAGCTTGTTCGTGTCCTGCCCCTTGATCGTGGTCGTGCCACCGGTTGGCCGGTCGAGGCCACTGAGCAGATTGAGGAGCGTCGTCTTCCCCGACCCGGAGCGCCCCCGCAAGGCGACGAGCTGGCTGGGTAAAACGTCGAGCGTGACATCGCGGACGGCCACGACTTCCTCACCGCCCAGGCGATACACCCGGCTCACGTCCTCACAAGCAACAATCGGCGGCTCCGGCGCCGCTCCATCCGGTTTAGCGCCAAATGTCTCTGCAAGGCCGACGGCATTCATCATTGACCCCTAGGATACTGCCGCTGGCGCGCCGCTCAAGCTGGGGGCGCGCCGCTCGACGGGCCGCACCACAATCCGCCCGTCCTCCATTTCCACCCGGACGCGGTCGCTCATCCCCAGCTGCTCCAGGAACTCACGCGGTATCTGAATGCGACCAGCGGCGTCCATGACCACGAACTCGTCGTGCGTCTGCTCGGCGTCCGTGCTGCCCGCTCGCCGGACGGTCTCGGTGCTCGTCCGGCCATCGCGGATGGCCACTACCCGGTCCACGCGGAAGGCAATCGCCGGATCGTGGCTGACAACCACGACGGTCGTGCCGTATTGATCGCGCAAGCGGCGGAAAATCTGATAGATGCTCTTCGCCGTGGCGGTATCCACTTCGCCGGTCGGCTCGTCGGCCAAGAGCAACGGCGGTTTGTTGGCCAGCGCGATGGCGATGGCTACCCGCTGCTGCTCACCGCCGGAAAGCTGCGAGAGGCGATGGCGCGTCCGCCGGCCCAGGCCGACGGCATCGAGTATCTCCTGCGCCCAGTCTCGCTGCTCGCGGAACGACTTCCCAGCGATAGTCATCGGCAGACGGACATTCTCCAGCGCCGACAGATAGGGGATCAGGTTGCGCGAGCTTTGCTGCCAGACAAACCCCACCGTCTCGCGCTTGTAGCGCATGAGGCCATGATCGTTCATCTTCAGCAAGTCCAGGTCGTTGACGCTCACACGCCCGGCAGACGGGCGGTCGAGGCCGCCCAGGATATTCAGCAAGGTGCTCTTGCCACTGCCACTATTCCCGATAATGGCCATCATCTCGCTGCGCTTGACAATCAGATCCAACCCCTGCAAAGCCACGACTTCGAGGTCGGCGACCTTATAGATCTTCACGAGGTTGTCACAGGCGATCATCGTGTCGCGTGGCACGACCAGCGCCCGCCGGTCTTCCTCGCTGAGAATCGACTCCCGGTCGCCGGCGCGGCGGCCAGCGGGCCGCTCCGTGGGCAGCGTGGCCCGCTGTGGTCGTCGAGGGCCAAAGATGGTCGGCATCTTCATCCGGTTTCTTCTCCGAACTTGATAGCCTCGTGAATCTTGAGCCGCGTCAGCATCCAGATAGAGGCCGGTACCGCCACCGCCAGTACGGCGCCGAAGAGCAGATAGATCTTGGCAATGTCATCCCAAGCCGTCATGGTGATGAACTCTGGGATGCCCCCGTGTCTGTCAACCTTGAGCTGTAAGAAGGGAATGAAGATCTTGCCGGTAACGACGCCGAGCGCTGTACCGGTCAGCACACCAATGGCGATCAAGAAACCCTGTTCGAATATAAACAGGTTGATCAACTGTCCGATGGAAAGCCCAATCGCCCGCAGAATACCGATCTGCTGGAAACGACGCTGGAAGGACAAATAGGAATAGAGCATGAACCCGACGATAGTGAGGAGCGCTGAAATCAGGAACCCGGCAGTCAGAATGCCAAATATGCCCGTGCGCCCGGGATCATCGCGCAACCGCACGGTAAGCTCGCGAGCATCAAAGAAACGATGGACCAGGAACCCCGCATCCGACAGGTCGTTGACAATGATCTGCGGATGGATACCCGGCTCTGTCCGCGCCCACACGTCGTAGGGCAGCCGCCCCGTCTTATCGAACAGGTAGTCGAGATTGAGGATTACGAAGCTGTCCGTGTCCGGCCACAGGCGCGGCCAATAATAGGTCACACCGACCAGAGTAAGCTCCATTTGCTTGCCCTTGACCTGCAAGCGGAGGGGGTCGCCGACCTTGAGCTGGAAATCCCAGTACAGCTTGCTGTCCACAATGACACCGCGGTCGTCCGCGCCCAACCGATTGAGTAACGCGACAAAGTTCTCCGGTGCAAAGTCATCTCGCCACCAGGAAACGCGGGCAAAGTCGGAGGTGTCAATGCCGAGCACAACGACATCCCGGTGCCCGCGCGATTGCCCCGTGATTTGCACGCGCCCCTTCTCCTCATAGACCCGCGTCGCATCTTTCACTCCGGCGACGTCTTTATGCTCCTCGACCGGAATGAAATTCCACTCTTCACTAATCTCATCGAAACGTCCCGATTCGGAAAGGAACAGGTCCGAGCCATTGGTGTAGTACACGCGGTCATTGAAGTTGCGGTCCAGGGTCTGGGCGACCGAGGCGCTGTAGGTGCCGAGTGAAAGCGTCAGGATGAGGAGGAGTACCAGCCGCGTATACTGCCCGGGCATCCGACCGATTTGGCGCAGGCCGAGCAAGACCGAAACGCCCCACACGCGGCCGCCGACCCGGGCCAGAATCTCGATGAACAGCGGCAGGAGGCGGAGGAACAGCAGCGCCGCCGCGAAGACGAAGAGCGCCGGCACGACCAAGAGCAGTGGGTCGGAGAACACGCCGCCCTCTTCACCAAGCGTCACAATCGAGCGCCGCTCCCGCAGCAGGTAATACCCGTAGCCCGCAGCGCCGGCCACAATGAAGTCGAAGAAGAACCGCTGCAAGAAGGCCCGGCGCGATGTCCGGGCGACGTCTTGCTTATAGGTGACGATGCTGAAGCGCGCCGCAGCAATCGCCGGGAGCAGCATCGCCAAGATAGAGAGCGCCACGGCCAGGGCCGCAAACTGATAGGTCTGCGTTGTCAAGTTGATCGGCAGTAGCTCGCGGTCCGCAAACACCAAGAAGGTGTAGGTGCGGCCGATGAATTGGGCGAGCACCACCCCCAAGAGTGGCCCCACGACGACGGCGAGGAAGCCCAAGAGGCCACCCTCCGACAGGTAAATCCCCAGGACTTGCAGGTTGCTGCCGCCGCGGCTCTTGATAATGGCGATCTCATTGCGCTGGCGGTCCACGATCATGCTCGCTGAAATCACGATGTAGTACAGGACGATGCC
This sequence comes from Chloroflexota bacterium, assembly GCA_965238265.1. GTDB lineage: Bacteria > Chloroflexota > UBA11872 > UBA12225 > JAJDUF01 > JAJDUF01. The sequence continues at coordinate 3,159,925 of OZ250185.1, forward strand.
GACAATCGGGGTCGCGAGCACGAAGAGCAAGATTTTCAGGAAGAAGAGACTCCGCTGAAAGTCCAGCAGGATCTCCTCGGGCGAAAACTCCATGCGTACATCGCCCAGCAGGTTGGCCATCCGGGTACGCATGTTCACCAGCCCGCTCAGGATGGTGCCAACATTGTCGGAGTGGATTGCCTCGGCGTCGAAGAGCTGGAACCAGGTCAACTCCTCCGTAGCGTCAACATACTCTCCCATGATGTGCTGGACATAGGATTCCTTGGGGAGGAGGACCACGCTGTTGAAGTAGTCGAGCTGGTAGAACCAATAGTTTTCGTCGGCGTCCTTCGGCCACCAGCGTCCGACGATCTTGACGTTGATCGGGATGCGTTGCCGGTTGCGCTCGAAGACGTAGACGATGGTTTCCCCGACGTCAATGCCGAGCTCGTCCATCCCCTTCGTGGTCATCATCCCTTCAATCGCGCCTTCCGGCGTCTTGGGCACCTCCGGGAACCGACCGTCAATGATGGTGGCGTGCTCGTGGACATCCTCCATGAAGGTGATGTAGCCGTACCCCGCAAAGTCCCGGCCCTGGAGGCTCTCTTCGTCGAGGCGCAGCAGAATGGGCATGGTGTCGGTCTGGGCATAGCTGACGTACATCTGCCGGGGGATTCCAAGCATACTCTCGGAGGTACGCCTCAGAAAGTCATCGGTCTCGCGGTACAGCTCGGGGCTGACGCCCTCCGGCTCATCCGGCACGACCGGCGGGGTAGGCAGCGGCGTTGCCCCACCCCCGCCGCCCGCCGCCCCACCACCCTGCACCGCTTGCTGCGTTATTACGACCGGCGGGTCCGGCGCAAACCAGCGGAGCATGATGCTCGACTTGGGCTGCGCTCGTTCCTCCGGCTCCTCGAGCTGCCGGTGCAGGAGCGCAGCGCTCATCCCCTCGGAGTACAGGGGGATACTGGTAATCAGCGTGACGGTAATCACCTGGCCGGCAATGATCGCCAGCATCAGGTTGAAGTTGTTGAGAATCCGCTTGAGGATCATCCACAGCGTGGAATACGCCCTCAGCAGCGGCAGGAAGAGTATCATTGTCACTCTCTCCAGCGGCGCCCCGACCAGCGTCAGCGGCCGGGGCGAGACGGCCGGCTAGGACCCGGCCAAGATGACCATACCCGCTTCTACACCCTCGATGATCTCGGTCTGTCCTCCGCTTGACAGCCCCGGCACGACGTTGCGCGAGCGTTTGACCGGTTGGCCATTGATCTCGTCATTGTATTCGACGAACTGACGCTTCCCAACCGTCCGCACGGCGGCTTGCGGGACCAGCAACACGTCATCTTTCTGCTGCAAGATGATCTTGACGCGGGCCAGCATACCTATCTCGACGCCCGTCCCCGGCCAAGGGACATCAATCTTCGTGGAGCGGTCGGGAATAAGGCCCGTCTGGGTCCTGACCTGCCCCGGAATGAGCACGATCCGGCCGATGATGACTTGATCCGGGAACTGGTCCTGCATGCGTATCTCCACCTGCTGGCCTACCGCGAGACGGTGCAGATCGCCTTCGCCGATGTCAGAGCTGATGATGAGCTTGGCCGGGTCAGAGATAAAGATGACCGGGCGATAGGCGGCAATCGTGTCTCCGGGGAAGATGTCTACACGAGTGATCAGTCCATCGAAGGGCACGATGAGCTTGGCTTCGAAGTCTCGACCTTCGAGCTGTTCAAGGTCGAGCCGGGCCTGTTCAAGGCTCTTCTGCAGCGCCTGCACGTCGAACTCGTGACTCTGCCGCGTTCGCTCGTGGCCGGTCTGCCGGTCGGCGAGCCGGTCCTGCGCCCGTTGCAGGTTGATCTTTGCCAGCTCGATGCGGCGCTCTTGGTCCTTGATCGCCAACTCCGATGGCCCGACAAAAAGCCCATCCAGCCTGGCTTGCGCCGCCGTGAGATTCGCCTCGGCGCTGGGGATAGCCGCCACGGCGCTCTCAATGGAGAGCTGCAGGGTACGGATCTGATTGCGGAGTGGGGCCAGGTCCTGCTCCGTAGGCGGCACCAGCAAGTTATCGAACTGCGCTTGTGCTCTGCGAATATTCAGCTCGGCCTGTTGGATGTCGAACTGATCAATGGTCCAGAGTTTCTGCAGCCCAAGCTCGGCAGCCTCGATAGCTTGTTCCGCCTGACGTACTGCCCAAGGCGATGGCGCCAGCGTCTGGAGCTTGATGTAGGTGTTCTGGGCACGCTCACGAGCAATGTGGGCCGACCGAATGGCCGCCTCAGACTGTGCCGTGCCCGTGGCGTCCCGCAAGGCGTTCTCATAGTTGATTTTCGCCTTCTCAACGTCCAAGCGAGCGTTCTCCAGGTCCTGAGGCGACACTCGCGGCGCATCGCGCAGCTGGGCCAACTGCGTGTGGGCACGATCTATAGCGATCTGCGCTGCCCGGACATCTTCCTCGCTCGGATCCTGTTGCAGTTTCGCCAGCCGCAGCTGGGCGCTTTCCAGCGCTGCTTGGGCATTGGTCACCGCCAGCTCCGACGGTGGATCGAGCGCCGCCGCGAGATCGGCATCTTTCGCCGCCAGGTCGGCCCGCTGGCCCTGGATATCCGCATGCGCCCGGTCGAGCGCTGCTTGCGCCGAGACGACGGCCGCTTCGGCGGTCTTGATCGCACTAGGCGACGGCCCTACCCGCAACTGCTCCAGGGCTAACTCGGCCTGCTTGACCCCTAGCTCGGCCTGGAGCACGGTCTCCTCTTCTACTCTCGTGTCGAGCTGCGGCTCCTGCGCCAGCCCCGCCTGCAACCGCACCTCCGCCTGCTCGAAATTGATGCGGGCTTTGGCAATGCGTAGCTGGAGGTCACCGGTTTCCAGCTCGGCAAGCACGTCGCCCTGCCTGACCGTCTGCCCGGATTTCGCATTCACGCTGCGTAAGCGCCCGTCATTCTTGAAGAAGAGCTGCGATTCCCGGGCCGCCGTGATCCGCCCCAAGTTCGTAATCGCCTCGACCAGCGTACCCCGTGTGACCTCGGTCGTTGGGCGAGTTTCCTGGACGCGCGTCCGCTTGAGTGGCGTGGGCGTTGGCGGCAGCGGCGTGAATAACGTTGGCGCCTCGCAGGCAGTGAGGAGAACAAGCCCCCCTAGGATCAACGCCAGCGTCATGCATCTCCGCGCCATGATGTCCTCTTTACCTATGGTAGCTGCAACGCGATCCACCGATGCTCCTCAACACAATACCGGCTCGCCGAGACTCTCCCCCAGCAAGCCTTTCGGCCGTAAGTGCCTGGTGACAGGTTTGATTAACCAGTTTAAGGGCGCGCGGACCTCACTGTCAATTCGCTGTCGGCGCTATCGCGCACAACCACTGTAATTGTACCGTATGATCGTGACCAACGGCACCTCGTTGCTAGGCGCTGGTGACATTTCCCGGTCATTCCCGCGAAAGCGGGAATCCAGGTCCCCGGCCTGGCCCCCACCCTCGCCCTCCCCCGTGCTGACGCATAGGGGAGGGAACACGCCGTCCCCCGGCGGAGCGGTCGCCTTTCACCTCGTTCCCCTGCCGCAGCGGGGGGCCATAGGGGGGCCGGAATGACGAAATGTCAACACAACCTAGAAGCAGCAGCAATCAAGAGACGGACTCAGTAGCGCGGCTACCTGACCGCCGGACGTGCCGGTCGGAGCAGCGACAGCAGACTGAGGAACGCAACCAACAGCACAAACGCAGCCACGATCAGGATGACCGGGCTAATGCCAATGATGTCGGCCAGAGCAGCGGCGAAGAGAATGGGAATAACCGACCAGACACTATTCAACACGAACAGGATGGCAAAGATCCTCCCCCGCAGATGTGGGGCCGTGGCCTCTACCAAGACCGTCTGCGCGGGTACCGTCACCAGAGCAAACGCACAGCCGATGAGCAGCGCCACCAGGCCCACCAGCCCGGCATAGGCCGCGACCTCCCAAGGCGGCAGCGCGGCCGGGCCGCCGCTGGCCAGCGCCGGCGCCATCTCTTCGAAGAGCGGCCGGACGAGGGTGAGCGCCGGCAGCGTGACGGCCATGGCCATCAAACCCACGAACACGAGCCGCGTGCGGTTCCACTTCTGCCCCCAGTGGCCGATGGCAGCACTGGCGAGGAGAATGCCCAACCCTGCCGGACCGAGCACGTAGCCGGCGTCCTCGGGGCCAAAGCCGAGCACCCGTGAGACATAGCCCGGCCCCAGGGTGGCCAGCAGGTACACAATCGCAATGGTCACGCTCAAGAGGACCAGCATCGTCCGCACGGCACGGTTAGTACGCAAGAACTCGAACCCTATCGCCAAGTCGCGCCAGAGGGTATCGCCCCGCAAGGCGTCGAGCAGCGCTACGTGCGCCGGTGGGAGGTGCTGCTCCAGGCGTGGCATGAGCGCGATGGCGAGGCCGGCGAGGGCATAGGCTGCCGTGATGACGGCAAAAAGGCCGAGCGGCCCGGCCAGCTTGAGCATCGTTGGCCCCAAGAGCACGAATCCCAGCACTTGGGTCAACGTAAACGACATGTTGAAGAGCGAGTTGGCGGCTAGGAGGTGGCGCCGGGGCATGACGAGGGGGATGGTCGCGATTTCCGCCGGGGCGAAGAACTGGCTGAAGGCCGAGTTGAGCATGGTCAGACCATAGATCGCCAAGACCGAACGGTCGGTGGCGAGAAAGGCCAGCACCAGCAAGGCACGGCTCAGATTGGTGAGGATCAGCACCCAGCGTTTGCTGAGACGATCAACGAGCGCTCCGGCCGGTGGGCCGAGGAGTAGGGCGGGGATCGTGAAGCTGGCGACGACCAGACTGACACTCGTACTGGAGTTGGTCAGGCGCTCGACTTCGACGATCAAGCCGTAGTTGAGCGCGTTTTGGGCGGTCTGGGAGCAGATTTGCGCCACCCAGAGCAAGAGGAACGGTCGTTGGCGCAGCACCGGCCTGTAGCCGCGTCCCTCCTGCCGGTCCGGTGGCGGTGGCTGAGGAGGCTTGCCGTCCAGCGCGGCGGCCAACGTTGGTTTAGCCGCAGGGGTTGACGTGCTCACTGGCGATCAGCTCCTGCGGGCTGCGGGCCACGGGAGACGAAGCGTTTGATGCGGCGCTCCAGCCGTGAGCGCGGCAGGAGGACGCGACGCTCGCAGGTCTGGCAGCGCAGCCCAATGTCGGCGCCGAGGCGAACGATGCGCCATGTATCTCCCCCGCAAGGATGCGCCTTGCGTAGCTGCACCACGTCGTCGAGCGCAAGCTCGAGTACCATACCAACGAGTGCTCTGCCCCTCGGCCCTTGCGAGGGTACCCCAAGCGTTAGCGCGTCCTGGCCCGATTACAGAGATCGCGCAGCCGCAGCGCGGCGCCGCGCGCGGCGGTGGCGAAATCCGACGCGGGAGACGCATACAACACCTGCCGCGCCACATTGATCAGCGCCGAGGCGCCACCCTTGGTGGCCGCGGCAGCCGCCGCTGCTGCATCCCCTCCCTGTGCTCCGACACCAGGTACCAGGATCGGTGTTTCAGGGCAAAGGTCCCGGATGCGGGCTAGCTCCCGCGGCTGCGTCGCACCAACCACCAGCCCGGTATTCCGGTGGCTGTCCCAGGATTCTACGCGGCGAGCGACCACTTCGTACAAGGGCGCCCCGTTAACCGACAGGTCCTGAATCTCGGTAGCCCCCGGGTTCGAGGTGCGGCAGAGGACAAAGACGCCACGTTCCGGTCGTGCCAAGAACGGCTCCAGCGCGTCGCGGCCCAGGAAGGGACTGACGGTCGCTGCGTCGAACGCATACACGTCGAAGAGCGCTTGCGCGTAGCGCCGCATCGTGTTGCCGATGTCACCCCGCTTGGCATCGCCAATCACCAGCACGCCGTCCGGAACATGCCGGACCGTCTCGCTCAGGGCGGCCATACCGGGTGGTCCCAGCGCCTCGTAGAAGGCCAGATTGGGCTTATAAGCACAGACGAGATCCGCGGTGGCGTCAATAATGGCCCGATTGAAGGCCACGGCCGCAGCGGCTTCATTGCTCGCACCGGCACGCACACTCACCGGAGCCAGTTGCGGATCGTAATCCAGACCGATGCACAGGATGGTGTCGCGGCGCACGATAGTCTCGGCAAGACGAGTACGGAAGCTGCTCATCTAGGCAACCTGCTGCGGAACGAGCGCCTTACGCACCGTATCCGTGCGGACGATGACCACTGCACGTGGGCAGCAACAGCGGCAGCGAGGTGTGATTTTCCGGTGCCGGGTAGCCCCGCCAACACAACCAAGGCCGCCGGCCCAGCAGGCCACGGCGGCAGCCGCAGCGCATCCCACACCCGGCGCGGCACGGGGGCGGTGTTCATGGGCGCCGGTCCACCAAGCTCATCGCCGGTAGCGGCGAGATCAGGTTGGACGCTCATGACCCATCCGCCGCGGCTTACGGCGGCAGGGGTGCTCCCTCGCGGATCGAATTGAGCGCCTCATCGCTCACCACCACCAGGTTCTCCCACCGATAGCCACGGACAAAGAACGTCGTGAGCGTCGGTATCCACCGCCGCAGGCCACTTTCGATAACATAGACCTTGTTACCGGTACTGCCCTTGACAATGCTGCCTTCGGCAACTCCGAAGGGTAAGCCCTCAGGAATGCTGCGTAGGAAGCTCCCACTGGCCTCGGTGACCTGATCCCACTGGAAGCCGCGCGTCACGAAAAGCTCCAGCGTCGAAATCCAGCGTCGCTTGCCGTCTTCGATCACATAGATTTTCGACCCGGCGGTTTCCCGCACCAACGTGCCTTCCGGCAACACCGCCGGAATGCGGACGGCCACGAACGCCGGCACGTTAATCACGGCATTCCACTGATAGCCACCGGCGGCGAACGCTGCCGGCGAGGTAATCCACTCCCGTCTTCCGTTGCGAATGACGTAGATCGCCCCGTTCGGCTCGCGGATCAGGCTGCCCTCGCGCAAAGGCGAGATCGCCTGGCCTTCCGGAATCGGGGTGAGCTGCTCCGGTCGGACATCCGTCCAAGTCCCGGGGCCTATATCCAAGAGGGCCGCCGTCGTTGGGTCTGGCACCCAATGGCGATTGCCGGCTGCTACCAGGTAGACCCGTCCGGAGGTGAAGTCGCGCTGAACGGTGACGGCACCGGCCGGCGTACCAGGCGTGGTCGGGGCGGCCGTCGGATCGCCCTCTTCCAGCGCGTAGAGCCGGCGGTCTTGCGAGCCAACATACAGCGTCCCGTCGGCGCCGAGCGCCATGGCAGCCACGATTTCGCCCTTGGTCTCGAACGTACTGAACAACGCGCCGGACGGAGAAAGCACGTAGACCTTGCCGTCCCGCGAAGCAACGTACACGTTGTCACGGCCATCTATGAGGGCTGGCGCCAGAATGCCCTTGCTGCCCTCAGGGTCGAACTCCCACTTGACAGCGCCTGTACTACCATTAACCGCGTAGAGGATGCCGGTTTCCGAGCTGACATACACCGTGCCGTTGGCCCCGAGCGAGGGCGCAGCACGCAACGCCTTGTTAGCGCTCAGGACCGTCTTCCACCGGAGCGCGCCGTCGGCGTCAATGGCGTACAAGGTCCCCTTGGCAGTGCCGATGTAGGCAGTGCTGTCAGGACCGATGGCGGGGCCGGCGAATGCCGCACCATCAAGCCCAAACATCCAGCGGTCCCCCGTAGCAGCTTCGCCGTTGAAGATCTCATTACGGTGCGAGGCCCAGAAGATCGTGCCGTTCGCCGCGCTGCGTGCCGGCGCGCCCGTCACAGCGCCATTGGCCCGACGCACACCCCGCGCGCTGCCATCATCGTCAACTTGGTAGACCACCCCATCATCAGCGCCAAGCGCAATGCAGCAATACCCGTCGTCCAAGAGCGCAGCGCCACGGACCGGGCTGCTGCCGTCTGCGTACGATGAAGACGACACAGAGAAGGTCCAGTCCAGGGTACCATCGGAATTGATGCCGAGAATACGGCCGTCCGCAACGCCGACGATGATATGGTCGAGCTTGTCAATCGCCGGCGCCGTGATGTCACCACCGGAACCCTTAACAGTCTTCCTATTTTCCAGTTTAAGCTCGCGGGTATCAATCTGCCACCGCTGCGTGCCGTTGGGGCGAATAGCCGTGAGGAAGTGATAGGCCGGGGCGTAGATCGTCCCGTCCTCATCAATCGCCAGCCCGCCAATAATCGGTTCCCGAATGTCAAGGACCCATTTCTGGCGCAGCGATACCGGCCCATTCACCGTGGTGCGACCGGTGCGCTGCGGATCGTGCTGGAACTGCGGCCACGGCGAGTCCTTTTCGGGGCCGGGCGCAGCGGCCACCGGTAAGGCCGTACCGATAGCAAACAATGCAGCGAGAACCGCGACAATGATACGGCGCATCTCTGTGGCCATAATGCTCTCCTTAGCCTGACCCCCGCGGACTTATGACAAAGGTACCAGGGGCCGGCTCAAGCACTGCAACGAACACTTCGCCGGCAATGACCTCACCAAGCACGGCCGTCTCCGCGCCCCCAAGGGTAGCATGTGGCCGCCGGTCTCATCACGGATTACTGACTCTGGATGCTCAGAAGCTCGACTTGAAATACCAGTGTGGCCCCCGGAGGGATGGAGACCGTACCATCCGCTTCGACCCAGCCGTGGTCTCCGTAGCCTAGCTCTGCCGGGATCACCAGCTTGCGATGGCCACCGACCCGCATGGTGGCTACCCCTTCATCCCAGCCGGCGATCACCATGCCCTGGCCCAGCGGGAACGGGAACGGGTTGCGGCCCTCGGCCCGGGAGCTATCGAACTGCGTGCCGTCGGTCAGCCAGCCCGTGTAGTGGACTTCCACCTCGTCGCCCGCTTTCGGTGCAGCGCCGTCGCCGACGCGCAAATCGCGGTAGCGCAGACCAGACGCGGTGATGGTGAACTGCTCGCTATCGGACAGCACCGGCCCATCCAACGCATCGGGGTTAACGGACTCGCTGGCAGCACCTTCACCATCCCCACAGGCGCCAAGCACAACGGCTGCCACGAGCACAAGCAGTACCGGCCAGAGACGTAAGCGCATAGTCACCCCTCCTCAACGTCCTCACCCCCCCCACCCCCCTCTCCACAAGTAGAGAGGGGGGTCAGCCGGAGGCTCCCTCAGCCGTAGGCCGGCCCCCGGGAATGAGGAGCACGTGGGCAAAGTATACCTGCGGCGGCCGGCAGAGTCGTGTCGCGCGATCTCCGGCGGCCAGCGCGGGGGCGAGGCAGGCTGGACCTAACCCCCGGCCCCTTCCCTGCCAAGGAAGGGGCGTCCGCGCGGCGAGCGGGGGTGGGAATGGCCCTGGATTCCGGCTTCCGCCGGAATGACGGTATTGCGAGGGTCTCCATTCGCGGGAGTGACGAGTGCCTGGGTGCGATTCATCGCGTCCCTATGTATAGCGGTCGGCTTGCATGGCATAGAGCTTGGCGTAGGTGCCACCACGCGCATATAGCTCGCTGTGAGCGCCGTACTCGATGATCCGGCCACCTTCCAGCACCGCGATGACGTCGGCCATCCGCACGGTGCTGAACCGGTGCGAGATCAGCAGCGTCGTCCGGCCGGTCATCAGCTCGGCAAAACTGCGGTAGGTCTCGTACTCCGCCGCCGCGTCTAGGGCGGCCGTCGGCTCATCGAGCACGAGGAAATCGGCGTGGTGGCGCATGAACACGCGCGCCAGGGCGATCTTCTGCCACTCACCCCCGGACAGGTCCGCCCCGACGCCCTCGCCCAGCAGCCAGCGGCTCAACAGCGTCTCGTACCCCTGCGGCAGCGCGGCCAGCGCCTCATGGATGCCGGCGCTCATCGCGGCCTGGCGCACCCGGTCCAGATCATCGAGCCGGCGCACGTCACCGATGCCGACATTCTCCCGCGCGGTCAAGCCGTACTGCGCGTAGTCCTGGAAAATAGCGCCAATGCGTGCCCGCAGCGCCGCCGGCGCGACATCGCGCAGGTCGGTTCCGTCCCAGAGAATGTGTCCCTCCGTCGGATCGTAGAGGCGCGTCAGCAGCTTGACGAGGGTGGTCTTGCCGGCGCCATTGCTGCCGACGAGGGCCATGCACCGGTTTGCCGGGATGGTCAGGTTGACGTGGCGCAAGACCCACGGATGCTGCGCCGAATACCGGAACGAGACGTCGCGTAGCTCGATGCCCGCGGTCAACGGACCGATGGGCCGGCCTGGGGACGCGACCGGCATTGGCTCCGGCAGCGCGGCCAGGTCGGTGAACCGCCGGAAGAACAGCAGGCTCTCGTTAAGGCTGGCGAAGGCGAAGACGAGGCCGGTCAGGCCGCCTTGCACACTGCCGACGGCGCTGGTGTAGAGCGTGACATCACCCAGGCTGATGCGCCCGGCGAACGCTTGGAGCACGACCACGACAAAGGCCGCGCTGGCGACGAGGCTACTGAGCAACCCCAAGCCCGCCTGCCAGCGCAACTCGCGGGCCTGCTGTTGACGCTGTGCCCGATGGATAGCCTGATAGCCGCGCCGAAACCGGTCGAGGAAGTAGTCGGCGAGGCCGAACAGCCGCAGCTCCTTGACAAAGGGTAAGCCGGAGAGGATCGAGCCGTAATACGAGGCCTGCCGCTCTTGGGGGCTGTTCCACTCCGCTAGGAGCAGGCGGTACCGCCCGAGCTTCAACTCCGCGACCAGTTGGACGGCCGCCGCGACGGCACACAAGGCGGCGAGTAGCGGGCTGAAGGCCAGCAGCACCACCAGAAAGCCGCTCAACGTGACCGTGCTTTGCAACACACTACTGAAGATATGGACCGTTTGCTGCGGCCCCATCATGGCGCCTTGCGTCGCCAGCTGTATGCGGTCGTAGAAGCGCGGGTCCTCGAAGTAGCGCAGCCCAATGAAGCCGTTGACCTGCCGATAGACCGCGAGCTGTGCCCGGAGGGTCACGCGCCGGCTCAACTCCGCGGTGAGGAAGGTGCTACCGGCCGTCATCGTGGCGCTCAGGGCGGCGAGGAGGGCTTGGGCGACCAGCAGGGGCAGCACACTGGCGACCACGTTGCTCGGCGTATTGCCCTGGAGGGCCTGGGCGAGCAGGTCGAACAGGAGCTTCGTCACCCAGGCGGTGGCAACCGGAACCAGCCCTTGTGTGACATTGAGCACCAGCAGGCCACTGAAGCTGGCCGGCTGCGCGTGCCACGCCAGCCCGACCAACTGCCGCACGGCCCCGGCGTAGCGGGACGCCGCCTGGAGCCACTGTCGGAGAGCGGTCAACATCGCGTGCCTACGGCGTCCCTTGCTGTTTCAGCCGTCACTCCGCCAGGATCGCGTTCTGCTCGCTGGCAATCGCGGCCGTTGCCGCGGCTACCGACTGCTCCCCCTTCCACACCGGCAGCAAGCCCCGTTCGTAAGCGCGTACTAGGTCGTACCACTTCGGGTGCAAGGGTAACGGCCGTGCATAGGCCAGCGCAGCGAGCGTAACGGCGCCATAGCGATCTACGAATTCGTGTAGTGGCCCAGTTTCATTTGGGAATTTAGGGACATCATCGGTGGGCAAGTGGGACAACGGAACTGGTCACGCGGCCAAGCGTCATACCGCCGGCAAAGACCGCACGATCTCCACCGTGCGGACGCTGACGGTCGTCACGCGCTTCACCAAGTCGAGGATGTAGCGCGGGCTGTTGTGCTCCGCGCACCAGTCGTTCGGATCGTTGGTGATGCCGCTGGTCTTGTGCGTGCGCACCTGATAGCGGTCAAGCAGCCAGTCCAGCGCCGAGCGGGAGCCGAGTTGGTACTCGTGCGCCACTGCCGGTATTCCGGCCAGCGTGATGCCGGCGTTGTAGATGATGCGGGACTTGTCCAGGTGCGGGCGCCGCCCGGCATAGCTCATCTTCTCGACGCGATACGCGCCGGCCGCCGCCGTCACGCCGGGCGGGAACTATAACTCTCAGTGTCCATTGAGCAGCAGACAACTGAGGCTGGCCTCACAACCGATCTGAGGTTGCCCTTGACAAGAAGCCTTACACGTGCTATACTGTAAGTATGAAGATTGAGATGTCACTTCTGGGCCTCTTCCGCCAGTTCCCCGACGACGCTGCTGCCGAGGCATGGTTTATTGGCCGTCGTTGGCCGCACGGGATCACTTGCCCGCGTTGCGGTTCCGGCAACGTGCAAGAGCAAGCGGCTCACAGGTCCATGCCGCACCGCTGCCGAGGCTGTCGGCGGTACTTCTCTGTCCGCACTGGCACCTTGATGGCCGACAGTAAGCTCGGCTATCAGACGTGGGCATTGGCTCTCTTCCTGCTACAGACGGCTAAGAAGGGCATCAGCAGCGTTGCACTAGGTGAGAAGCTAGGCATCTCCCAGAAGTCAGCTTGGCACCTGGCACACCGTATCCGAGAGGCTTGGACTGGCACTGGCACTGGCACTGGCGAGCTTATGACGGGAACAGTTGAGGCAGACGAGACATACGTGGGTGGCTCAGACAAGAGTCGGCACCTTGACCGCAAGGGCAAGATTCCCAGGATGCCGGTAGTCGGCGCTAGGGAGCGTGAGACGGGGCGCGTGTCAGCCGTTGTGATGCCAAGAGTAGACCTGATTAGGATTTACGATTGGCTGGATACCGTCGTGAGCAAGTCGGCACGACTTTTCACAGACGAGGCTAAGGTGTACGTTGGCTATCCCGTCTCCGAGCACAGAGCTATCAAGCACAAGAGCAAGCAGTACGTGGTAGGTGAGCTACACACGAACGGCATAGAAAGCATTTGGGCCTTGCTCAAGAGAGCGTATCACGGAACGCACCATTGGTACAGCCACAAGCACATGCACCGCTACGTCAAGGAAGCGACGGCACGTTTCAACATGAGAGAGCTTGAGACGCTAGATCAGTTGGCTCGGCTTGCATCCGGCATGATTGGCAAGAGCCTGACTTACAAGGAACTCACGGCATAGCAATCCCTTGACTGCCAGTCCCGCCGTCTGTATACTCGCAGCATAGGACTTTGCATGGAGGGATAATGCCAGAGAAGAAGGACAGGCGTGATATTGACCGTGCAAGTGACATTGACCACAGCGAATCCGGCGACAGGTGGATTGAGCCGATACCGGCTACGATGGAACAACTTGCAGACGCCATCTTTCGCGTGCCCCTCACAGACGAGAAGCCTGTAGAGCCGCAGCGCAGTTAGGAGCAGCGGGAGTTTGTGGCTCCCGCTGCTCCTCCGAGGAGCCAGCCAGCAAGGACGCTGACAATCCGAGGGTGCCACGCCAGCGCTCGGCGGCGCAAAAACAAGGGAGCAGGTAGCTTGTACTACCCGCTCCCTGTGCGGCGGCGAATCCCCGCCCGCTCCAGCGGCCGCTAGGCCGCGTTGTTGATTCTAACAAATCAACAACGCGCCGCTCTACTGCTCTGGTAGCAGCCGGTCACTAACCCGACCGGCTGCTACTTCTTTGTCTTGACACGGCATCCTCGCCGTGTTATGTTACTCCGCTTCGTGCCAGAAGCAGCACCGTCGCGCCCAGCGTCGCAACATGCTCGCTAGGGGGTTCTCTATGAACAAACGTGGCTTTCTCAGTGCTTTGGCTGCCGCTACTGTAATACTCACAACTAAGCAGGCAACCGCCCATGAAGGCGTGCATGTAGGGAGCGATCTGCTCAAACAGTATGCTGTCAATCTCATCAATACACAGCGCTTCCTTCAGAAGGCAGGGCCAGGTGTCTCCTTAGGTACCAATGTAGCAGCCCAGAGACATGCTGAAGTGATGGCCGAGCTTTGCTACAGTTCACATTGGAGCTTAGATGGGCTGAAGCCGTACATGCGTTACAGTCTTGCCGGAGGCTATCAGAGGAACGCCGAGAACGTTGCAGCACGTCACGGGTGCGTCTTGGAAGGCAATCAAGCCAACTTCAGTGGTCCGCTTGTTTCTGTTGAGAGACTGATGCGAGACCTAATGGATAGCCAGAGCCACAGAGTTACGATCCTAGATGAGTGGTGGAAGAAGGTCAACATTGGAGTTGCGTGGACTAGCTATGCCTTCATATTGGTACAACACTTCGAGACCGACTTCGTAGAGTACCAAGAGCTGCCTCGTATCGAGAACGGATTCCTGTCCTTGAAAGGCACTGTCAAGAACGGCGCTGTCTTTCAGAGTAGAATAGAGCCTCTTGTCATTGTCACGTATGAGGAGCTACCTCCGACGATGCTCACTTTGGGGCAGTTAGGGAGAGTGCGTTCCTACTCAGGTGACAGTCGCAACGCAATAGTTGTGACAGAGCCAATCGCTGCTCAGATGAGAGAGACTATAGACTTACCTGTACAGCTCTGCACAGAGCCTAGCGACATAATGGTAACTCAGCCACCACCTTCCACATTTGATGAGTTACGGGCTTTACGCGAAGAGGCAAGCCAGTCGTGCAACTTTGAGGAGATTGCAGTACCACTCTATCCAGCTCATGCTGAGTGGAGTAGGACTGAGACTTCCTTCTCTGTAGAGGCAGACATCAGACACTTCGTCAACCAGCACCTAAGAGGCGTGTACACTGTAAAGCTAGTAACGAGAGCAGCACCGAACATAATCTCGCAGTACTCCATCTTCCACAACATGACACCTCCCGACACCTACACTCTGTAGTGCAGTCGGAGAGCCGGTCACTCACGGGGATAGTTACCGCCTCGTCGCGCGCGTGTATCAGCATAGGCAACTCTGACCACTCGCCCGCGGCAGGCGGGCAAAGCTCCCAACTCAGTTGCCCCACGTCGGCACCGTTGTTCGGACAACCACGTTGCATAAAGTGGTTTACTCGCCCCGGCGCTGGCGGCGTTATCCCGTGAGTCTGCCTGCTGGCCCGGCGGCGACTGCCTGCGACCGCGGCCTGCTTCGACGCGCGGAGGTTGCCGACTTGACGTGGGGTGACATCAGCCGCGAAGACGACGACTCCGGGCGCGTGCTGATCACGCGCGTACTCGTACTGTAGTAGCTCGAGTCCTGATACTTGTGTCTGTGTCCCTCTCTACCGCCCTTTATTGTGTTCACCGGGCAGCAGGACGGGCAGCACACGGCCAGTACCGGCAGCCAGACGGCCGATTTCGACGGACAGCTCCGCTGCCTAGTGGGCTACTATTCTGCCGGTATCTCGAAAGCGAAGAGATCCGCACTGTCACCGTACAGCAAAGTTAGCTACCCCTTCTCGGATAGGGGGGGTGTCGCAGGCACCGCTCCCTCTGCTGACCGTGTTGACGTGTACGGCCAGCACACGGGCGGTAGACGGCCAGGGCGGCCGCCGCCGTCACCGGCTACGAGGTGGTCTATGTCGAGGCGGGCGGCGTGGCGGGCAGGCGGTCCAGGGCCGCCGCGATGTCGGCCTGGTTGTAGCCACGCTGCCGGGCCTGTAGCAGGTCGAGCCGAGCGCGGTCATACTGGCCCAGCTCGAGGTAAGCCAGGCCCCGGTAGTAGTAGGCGAAAGTGTAGTCGAGATAGAGCCGGATGGCGTTGTCGAAGTCGGCGATGGCCTGGTCGTACTGCCCCAGCTCGAAGTAAGCCCGGCCCCGCAAGAAATAGGCATCCGCGTCGTCGGGCGCGAGCCGGATGGCGGCGGTGAAATCGGCGATAGCCTGGTCGAAGTCACCCCGCGCAAAGTGCGCCCGCCCCCGCCAGTAGTAGGCATCCGTATCATTGGGCGCGACGGCCAGATATGCGGTGAAGTCGGCAATGGCCTGGTCATGCTGGCCTTGCCCGCTGGCGGCCGCACCCCGGAGCAGGTAGGCGCGGCTCGTGCCCCAGCCACCGAGCCGGAGGGCGTCGTTCGCGTCCGCAATGGCGAGCGTATAGGCGCCGTTGCCCCAGTAGCCCCAGCCCCGGAAGTAGTAGGCCTGGCCCAAGTCGAACCGCGCGGCCGGCGGCAAGTCGGGGAGGACGCGGCGCCGGGCTGTGCCCCCGCGGGGATCGCTGCCGTGGGGATAGTGGCGGATAGCGCCGGTAAAGGCCGCGATGACCTGGTCGGCCGCGCCTTGGTCATAATAGGCCTGGCCCCGGTAGTAGTGCGTGTTGGCATCCTGGGGCGCCACCGCGACGGCCTGGTCGAAGTCGGGCAGGGCGCGGTCGAGGTCGCCCTGGTCCTGGTAGACCAGCCCCCGGCCGTAATAGGCACCCCCATCACCGGGGGCGAGCCGGATGGCGGCGGTGTAGTCGGCGATGGCCTCGGCAGCGCGGCCCTGGACGGCGTAGAGGCCCGCGCGCAGGACGTAGGCATGGACCGCCGCGGCACTGGCCGGGGCGAGCCGGATAACGGCGGTGAAGTCGGCAATCGCGTTGCTTTCGTGGTTGTTGTACGGCACCCACGTCACCCCACGGGCGAGGTACGCGGCCGCCAGGCTGGGGTCGAGCCGGATGGCGAGGGTGAAGGCGTCCATGGCGTGGCGGTAGCGTTCTGCCCGCAAGTGGTCGAGGCCCTGCACATAGGCCGCCTTGGGGGCTACCACCGGCGGGGTCGCGGCGGGCGCCGGTGGCGGGGTGGGCGCCGGTGGCGTCGGTGGCGTCGGTGGTGGTGACGTGGCCGGTGGCGGGGTGGGCGCCGGTGGCGCCGGTGGCGTCGGTGGTGGTGACGTGGCCGGTGGCGGGGTGGGCGCCGGTGGCGCCGGTGGCGTCGGTGGTGGTGACGTGGCCGGTGGCGGGGTGGGCGCCGGCAAGGTGACGGCTGGCGAGCTGGTCGCGAATGACGGCGGCGGTGACGCGACCGTCACCGTTACGGCCGCCGGGCGCCACCGATAGGGTGGATACAGCCACCAGTACAGCGCACTCCCCAGCACCGCCACCAGCAGCAGCGAGGCCCCGACTCGAAACCGCATGGCGGGAAGCATAGCAGCGCACCAACGCTCACTACCGGCCAGCAGCACCCCGCAGGAGTGCCCGCGCCCTCCCGTTCCCCGGCCGCGCGTGGTCCTGCAGTTCGGCACGCGCGCCGGCGCTGAAATCGCGCTCAGAGCGCCGTACAGCGCCCGGACGGGCAGCCAATGGCTGCGAGTAGGAAGAGTGCGTGCGCTTATTGCCAGTGGGCTGAGGGGGGCCATATCAGCGGCGCGGCGGGGTGTCAAGCCGAGACCGGCTTGGTGGTGCTGTGGGTCGGTGTCTTGGGGTCCGGGGCCATCGCTGGGCTGTCGCAGTGGTCTGAGCATACATCGGCAGTGGAGTACGAGAAACGCTATGGCAACGTGTACCTAGGCGGGCATCCTCAGCCGGTCGAGTGGACCACGTTCTCGCTCTCGCCGCAATCTGACCCGCTCTACTATGCCTATGGGTTTGGGTGTCCGTTCGGTACTATGGTGGAGTTGGGGCCGTTTGACAGACTAGACATGTGGCGGTCGCACGGCTGGAAGCCTTGACAAGCGCCGGTCTCTGCGGTGGCATTGGGGGCAGGGTCTATCCCCGCGTGGGCGTGGGGAACCATTTGTCCCCCCACACTGAGCCACTACGCACCGTGCTGCTCGGACTAGCGGGCTGGTGGGGCTACATGACCTTCGGGTAATCGCCCACAGCCGGAAGCGCCTGGCTGCCGCTGTGCTGGTGCTGCTCCTGTGGACGAGCCTGACCATCTACGCCATCCTCGGCCCCGATCCGAGCCAGCGAGTGTACGACCTACCCCCCTGGGATGGCGCTGACACCACGTTCTCGCTCTCATCACGCTCAGACCGGGTTCCTGCGCCCTCAGAAATCTGGTGCCCTTGACACGCGACCGGAGCGGTCTAGCGGCTGCCCTGGCGCTCGGCGCCCCGGTGTCGGTAGTCTCGCCCGCGAGAAGGGAGGCGCGATGGACTACGTAAGGTTGGCGCGAGACTTGAAGTCAATGGGAAAGGGCTGCTTTGTCGAGCATTTCGAACTGTTCACGGATCGGCGCTTGTCACGGGCCGCCAAGGTGGCGCACTTGCAGGCGGCGACCGGGTATACGGCAAAGTCGTGTCAGACGCGGGTGAGCAAGGCGGAAACGATCATCGCCGCGGGACGGGCGCGGTCGGCGCTCGAAATGATTGTGGCTTCTGGCCGGGTGGTGCCGGCGCAGGTGCAACGGGCGCGGGAGCTACTGCGGGGTGGGCGCAAGGCAGCGGGAGCGCGGTAGGGTATAGGTGCCGGCGGTGCCGTGAGGTGCTGTATGGCGCTCTGAGCGCTGTTTCTGGCGCCACGACCAGGGCGCGGGCTACGCGACTATGTCTCGTCGCACTCGTAGAGCCGCGCTACCGCACCCCGGCCGGCCAACTCCTTCGCGGCGTAGCGGCTCACCATCGCCGGACCCTGCCAGCGTCCCGCCTGCATGACCTCCGGCAACGATGCGCCGGCGCGCACGAGGGCCTGGGCCGTGCCGACGCGCGCACTGTGACCACTGTAACCGTCCGGGAGCCCGGCTGCCTGGCACGCTGCCTTCACCCGCCGCCCGATGGTGTCTGGTGCCAGGCCGAAGACGGGCGTCTCCGGCGCGGCGTCACCGGGCCGGATCGCGTCGAGCGCCTCCATCGTCGCGGCGCTGAGGTAGAGCACCGCGCCGGCACCCTCCTGGTCCGTCTTCGCGCGGCGCACCGTGAGTCGGCCGCTGCCGTCCTCTTCGCGCTCGATGTCCCCCCACGTGAGGACGGCTGCTTCGGAGCGCCGGAGCAGCGCGTCCCACAGCGTGCGGACCAGGGCCACGTCCACGTGACCGCGCCAGCTCGCCGCCGCTGCGCTTTCGGTGCGACCGGTCGGGCCGGTGCGGGGCTGGGCGGCCGTGACCTCGATCCGCACCAGGTCGGCCGGGGAGAGGCCGCGGGCCTGCCGCTGCTGGGCGCCCAGCAGCCGGGCCAGGGCCTTGAGCGTGTCACGGACCAGCGGGTGCGCGGTGGGTGCGGCGTGGCCGGTCGCACGATGCACTGCCGCGACGGCGCTGGCACTGGCCCGCACGGTCGCGAGCATGGCGCCGGTGGCGGCGCGGTGGCGGAGATAGAGCGCCACGTCCGGCGGGTCGGCGGGGAGCGCGCGGCACCGCTGCTCGGCGCACCACTGGTCGAAGCATTGCCATTGGGTCCTGTAGGCGCGACGGGTGGATGGGGAGCGGGCCTGCGCCAGCAGCTCGCGGAGGCGGGGATCGAGCGTGCCCAGGTCCACCGGTGCCGGTGGCTCGGCGACGGTTAGAGCGGCGGGTTGGCGGGCAGTCATAGCGGCGGCTCCTCTCTGGTTGTCATCCCGATAATTGATATTATCAGACGCGAAATAACGGCTGCCAGCAGGGAAACGCTGGTATTTCTACACCTGGCGGGGTGATAGTATCGAGCGCCGCGGGAGAGGCGCTGAGGCCATGACCACCATCCCAGACGAGGAACGGGTCCGTCGCGAGGTTGAGGAAATCGCCGCCCGGCCGTCCGCGCAGCGCGAGTTGCTTGCCGAGCTGCTGGTCCCGCTGCGCCGGCTCAGTGCCGACGTCGCCGCAATCCGGAGAGACCTGCGGGCACTGGCGCTGGCCACCACAGAAGGGGCCTCCGCGAGTGTGCGACCTGCGGGGAGCTGGAGAGAGGCGGACAGTTGCTGGATGGCGGGCCGAGTGGCAGGGGTGTCAGCGGTTGTGGTGGCTGACGGGGCGCGGCGGGCCGAATGGCCGGTAGTGGCTCAGTTTGAAAGTGCCACGAGGTCAGCGCGACCGGAGCAGTAAACGTCTGCACGTCCCCCCTCCTGACGGCGTACTGTGCTCACCAGCGGCCGCCCCGCCGACCTCGCGGCCCGGCCGGAGGGGTTAGCGCTCGACTCGGCCGGTCCGGGCGCTATACGGCGCGCTCAGTGCGAATCTCGACGCAACGGGGCAGCATCGAGTGCCAAGGCCGCGCCGAGACACGACACGGCCACACGCGCCGGCGCAACGGCGGCCGACGAGGGTACTGAGCGGTAGTCTCCTGGTCATCATAGCCCCCTGTGGTTACTCAGGTATGTAAATCCCCGCGATCTCCCCCGCCGTCAGCCCGTACAGCGCATACCGTCGGGTCCGTCGTGGCGTGGAGAGGATATTCAACGAACCGCACCGCTTGGGGAGCAGAGGGGTTGGCGTCATCCCTGGCCGCCTCGCAGCAGCGCGATGAAGCCGGCCTGCTCGAAGTCCCGGTCGTAGGCCAGCGCCTCGGTGATGTTCCGCTCCTCCATGACGAGAAAGCTCGCGCAGTCCGTGAGGCTCCAACGCTGGTCACGGCGAGCAGCGTACCGCTCCACCGCAGCCCTGAACTGCGCGTCCGTCTGCGGCACGATTTCTACGTCGGGGTTGGTCTCAAGCTCCTGGACCATCTGCGCTGCGAAGGCCCGCCGAAACTCACGCTGGCCGGCCATGGAGTTTAGCGCTTCAACCAACACCAGTTGCGTTGTCACGATGTCAGACGACTCCAAGGCATCAGCAAAAGCCATCGCCTGCCGGTGAAGCGCGTCTCTGGGGTTCCACAACGCTATCCAGTAGCCCGCATCGGCGAAGACCACGCCCATTAGCCCTCTTCTTTCGGATGGCCATAGAGGTAGTGCTTCTTATTTTTGGCGAGGTCAGTGGGAAGATCGTCCCACGCGCCTGGGGACATGGATTTGTGGATCTCCGCAACCCTTTCCGCGATGGCGGCCAACCCGCGCTTTGCCACCGCAGTGTTCTCTACCGTCGCCACCCGGTCGTCCGCGATGGACACCGTGACCTCGGCACCGTCTTCCAAGTCGAGCGGCTCCAACGGCGTGAGCACGCCGTTCGCGTATCTCGCCTTTACGCTCGCCATCATATCCGGTCCCTTCTCAGAGGTCTCGCCTGCCTTCCCATTATATCGCTGCCAGCTGCCATCGACTGACCACTAGCCCGCCACCGC
Source organism: Chloroflexota bacterium (assembly GCA_965238265.1). Classification (GTDB taxonomy): domain Bacteria; phylum Chloroflexota; class UBA11872; order UBA12225; family JAJDUF01; genus JAJDUF01. Next base: position 3,180,679 of record OZ250185.1, read on the forward strand.
CGCGATCTCCTCATCGGTGAGGCCGTACAACTCGTACACCAGCCGGTCTACCTCCGCTTCCCACACCCCGGTGTCCGCCCCCGGATCGGCCGCCTTGGCCCGCAGGATGCGCTCCACCAGCCGCACGAACGGGCGCTGCTCCGCGGCGGTGATTTTGGGGATGGGGGAGGTCATTCTTGTGGTCTTGCTCTGGCCGAGCGGAAATTCACGTGCTCGATCAGAGCATCTCTTATACTCTCCTGCATAGTAAGAAAACCGAAATAACGAGCAACCATATCATCTATGAGCAAATGCTCTTTCGTTTGGACCTCCTCCGATACGGGTTTTGGCTCTCTGCCCCTTATGGTTTCTAGCACTCTCTTCGCATCTTCAGCGAAGTCGAACTCAAAATCCACGGGCAAAGTCTTCATATCTGTTGCTTCGGCTTTCAGCATGCCACCACCGAGATTTTTCCTTCCTGTGATCTCCCGGTAAAGCCAAACGAATGACGAATTCAGGTAAGCCCATAGGCAGTAATGAGCTCCTGACCACCAAAGTTCATCGGGTATGTATACTTCCACCCTGCTGTAAGAAAACGCCTTACAGACGTTAAATGTGCAGTAGTGTCGTTCCCCCACGCCTCGCGGCATGATAAGTGCCGGTATCCTGCTCTTCCGTCCAGCACTGACATTTCGTATTCTTCCGTCAGCATTGGCAGCTAAGAACTGGGCGTCTCGGACGATTACTGGCACTTTAGAACCATGCTGATCTAGTTCTCTCAATGGGAAGTTTAATCCTTGACCGAAGGAAATTACTCCTCCTGTCCCTTCAGTGGCAGATAATCTTGACAATATATCTGCAAGAAACAATGGCATTTGGAAGGCGTGACCCCATTTCATCTTCTGCCTAGCGACTATGCTCCTTCTCGATGTAAGTTTCATATCTTCATCAGCAATTCCGTACTCTATCTCCCGCAGTTTTCTCTTAGTGAAAATCGTGATAACAGCATTGATATTCTGACTACTGATATCGGAGAAGAACTTGGCCGAGGTGTCGACGATTCTATGGAAGGAGAATTTTCCAATTGAGAACTTTTGGAATTTGTGACCGTAATTAGTATCAAGCCAGGCATTTTGAGTGATGAAACACCCATATCCTGAGTCGCTTACGAGCTTCGCTGAGCGGGCGTAAAAATAGATAAGCAGATCACTCCCACGCGGTAGTCCCTCTCCCCAATCTGCTGTGACCTGATTACCATAGGCATCTTTCATCTCACCTGACAGTAGGCTATTCCGCGATTCTACATACGGCGGGTTGCCGATCACCACGTCAAAGCCGGCGGTGAGACCGAACATATACTCGGCATCGAACCAGTCGGCCTTGTCGTTCTGGTCGTAGGGGTCCCAGCGGGCGACTTTGTTGGCCGCGGCCGCGGGGAGTCCGTCCTGCTTCAACTGTGCGGCCAAGTCATCCCGTAGCTCTTGGTCCTTTTCCCGGCAGTCCAACTTCTGCCGGCGCGTGGTAGCGTGAAAGTGACGTTCGCGATTCTCGTTCAACCGCCGCTGTAATTCCCCCGTTCGCGCCGAAATCAACTCCCGGTTCAAGCCTCCCAGGGCCAGTAGGGTGTTGGCGGCGACGAAGCGGGTTTCCAGGTTGGGCAGCGGCTTGATGCCGTAGTTGGTGGCGGTGTCGTCTGGCTCCTGCTCGATGGCCAACGAGATGAAAAAGCGCAGCTTGGCGATCTGGCAGGCGATCGGCTGGATATCCACGCCAAAGATGCTGTTCTGGATGAGATAGAGCTTGCGCCCGAAGTCCGATTCGCGGTATTTCTGAAACGTGTCGCTGATCTCGCGTAGCTCCTCATCGCGCACCTGCTGGTTGGCGGTGTCGAAGGCGGCGGTGGCCCGCTGGCCGGCCAGCTCCTTTTGGAGATCCTCCCAGCGGTGGTTGTCGGCGTCGAGGCGGCGCAGGGCCAGGGTCAGCTTGTGCAGGATGCCCATGGGGAAGGCGCCAGAGCCGACCGCCGGGTCAATGACTTTGATGTTGGCAATCGCCCGGATAATGCGCTTCTGCTCCGTCTCGGTGAAGAACTCCTCGGCGTCGTCAAAGGCCTCGTCATAGTACAGCAGGTAGTGCAGGCGCTCCTGCCAGAAGTCGTCGTCAGCAGCATGGGGCAAACACGCCGCTGCCAGCGACGCCACCAAGGCCTCGTCCACCATGTAGTCCACGACGGCGCGGGGCGTGTAGTAGGAGCCGGTCTGCCGGCGGGCGGTCTCGCGGGTTTCGGGGTTGTAGGCGGCCAGCAGGTTCTCGAACACTTTGCCCAGTAGCTCCGGGTCCAGCGCCACCTCTTGCTCGGCCGGCGTGTTCTCCTCCACGGTGAACTTGTAGCGGTTGAAGAGGGCAATCAGGCCGGGGTTGCGGGCGTCATTGTCAAAGAACAGGCGGTTAGGGATGGAGTAGTCGCGGCGGTGCCAGGGGTTGTCGGTAAAGCAGTCAATACGGTAGCCGCCGTCGCCGGTGGCCGTCTCACTGTCGAGGCAGTCGAACAGGCCACCGTTGATGAACGGCGTTTGCCCGAACAGCCGCAGCAATCCGTCCGGGTCTTCCATCTCGGCCTTGTAGCGGTAGCGAGAAAAGTCGCGGTGGGTGGTGTTGGTGCGGGCGCTGAAACCGCGCTTGTCCAGCTCGGTGTTCAGGGTGGCAAAGAAGAGATTTTGCAGCACGGCGCGATAGTAGGAATCGCCGCCGGCCGGGTCGTAGTCTCGCAGCAAGCCGCCGACTCGGTTTTCGTTGAACAGGTCGTCGGCAATCAGGCCCTTTTCCTTGACGAACCAGACGAACAGCAGGCGGGTGATGAGCCGGATGACGTGCTCCTCGGGCTTCAGGACCTTGGCGCCGGTCGTGGGGAATTGCGCCGCCGCTACCGCCCGCTGGTACCAGGCGAACAGCTCCTTGTAGAACCGCTTGTTCAGCTCCTCAGTATCCAGCGCGTCCAGCCAGGCGGCCAACAGGCCGTCGAAGTTTTGCGACTTGCCATGGCTATTGATCCAGCCCAGCCGTTCCGGTAGCGACAACTCCGCCAGGATGTCCAGATGGGCACGATGGGGCTGGCCGGGGTCAATCTCGCGGATCAGCGAGACGTTGCCCAGCACGTCGCGGTCGGGATCGTAGCGGTGCGGGCGCCGATGCACGAAGGCCAGGGTCAGCCGCCCGCTGGCCGTGCGAAACAGCACCACCGTCGGCGGCGCGAGCCGCTTGTTGATCTCGCGCGTGAACCGGGCGTACTGCCCGCGCGGGTAACGATCCTGCTTCAGCTCCACGGCCATGAAGATGAAGCTCTGCGCGTTGCCGCTGTCGAAAGCGTTGTCCTCGCACAACGCCCGTTGTGCCGACGCGGCGGCGGCGATTTCGGCATTGGCGATCTGGAAGATGATCCGCACGGACGCAGCCTGCTTACGGAAGGCGCGCTCCGATTGCGTGGCGGTCGTGCTGTCCCGCCGGATGGTCGGGAACGTGTTGATGAAGCTGTCCACCGCGCCCGACTGGTCGGATAAGGTCCGCTGGCTGCGGTAGCCCAGGGTGTCGAGCAGACGTTGCGCCGCCGGCGCGAAATCGTTGCCCGGCATGGCGGCCAGCGCAGCGCCAATCTTTGTGCGGATGTTGCCATTGTCCATGCTATAGCCCTCTAGCTACTGGCTACTGACCACTAACCACGTCACCAGCTCGAAGTCGTTGGCGCCTTGCGGCGTCTCGGAGGCCTGAGGCAGCACAAAGTCGCGCCTACCGTGGATGCCCAGACCCTCGATTTGCGCCGAGGTGTGGGCCTGACGGACGTGGGCGATGGTGTCCGTCAGCAGTTTGTCATAGCGGGCCATGCTTTGGCCGTGCTCGGTTTCTCGGTCGAACCGGTCGCACAGGCTGGTGATTGGCTCCGTTTTGCCGACCGCAGCCGACTCAAAGGCGTTCAGGACTTGCCGGGCGTTAGCGCAGCCGTAGCGAATGAGGCCGCTGTCCTGGATGTAGACGGTGTAATAAGGGTGAACCGGGCTGGCCGGCTGCTGGCGGCGGTCCGTGGCGGCGTTGCGCTGGCGCAGAAAGAAGATCACGCCGGGCCGGAGGGTGTCGGCAGCCGCGGCCCCGGCACCGTCCGTCACGGCGTAGGCGCCCAGCGGTGTGGCCTCCAACTCTTCCCGGTTCCTTTCGAGATAGCGCAATAGCTGGGTGAAAAAGTGGTCCAGTGTGAAGTCGCCCATCACCACGTTGTCGGCGAGGTCGTCCAGGTCCCGGATTTCCTCGCGTAGCAGGAGCAGCTGCTCATCCCGGAATTTCAGCTCCCCCCGCGCCTGCTCCTCGGTAAAGGGGTCGTCGTCGCCGCTGGCCGTCACGTCGGCTAGGGCCATCCGCGCCCGGACGCGGTTTTGCAGCTTCAGGTAGGCGTCCATGTCCTGCGTGGGCCAGTAGCTCACCATCCGCACGGACCGGTTGCGGCTGCCGATGCGGTCAATGCGGCCGAGGCGCTGGATAAGCCGCACCGGGTTCCAATGAATGTCGTAGTTTAGCACCGTGTCGCAATCCTGGAGGTTCTGCCCCTCGGAGATGCAGTCGGTGGCAATCAGCAGGTCAATGTCGCCGGCGGCGGTAGCGGCGCGGCCTCGCGCCACCGGGGCGAAGTTGGACAGGATGGCGTGGAAGGTATTGGCGCCGCAGGTAGTGCGGGTGGCGTTGCCGGATACCAGCGCCATACGCAGGCCCAGCTCGGCGGCCAGGCCGCTCAGGTTGTCGTACAGGTATTCCGCCGTGTCCTTGAAGGTAGTGAACACCAGCAGCTTGCGGTTCGGCTCGCCGTCCTGGTTGGTGGTCGGGTGCGCTGCCTTGCGCCGGATGGCCTGCTCGATCTCGCGCAGCTTGCCGTCGCGCGCCGGGGTGATGGCCCGGACTTTCGCCAATGCCGCCGTGAGGGTGGCCTTGTCCCGCAACAGGTCCGCTTTCCAGCCTGGCAGGTCCAGCTCCCGCAAACGATAGGGCCGGCGGCCCCGGCCGACGAGGAACTCTTCATCGTCCTCGTCATCATCGGGCAGCACGTCCCCCAGGCCCTGCTCGGCTTGAGCGCCCTGCTCGTAGCGATCAATCCTGGCCAGCAGGTCATCAATCTTGCCGACGGTGCGTGTCAGGGTCAACGTGAGGGAGTGGGGGGAGCTTTCCAGCCGTTTCAGGAAGTTCGTCCGCAGCATCCCGATCAGAAAGCGCTCCCGATCTTGCTGGTTGAAGTTCCGCTGCGCCCGTTCCACTTTCAGCTCTTGCAAGCGGGTAGGGTCAACGAGATAGTCGGAGGGGCGGTAGACGGCGAGCGTGAAACTGTCGATCTGGTCCGCCAGCTCCTCATAGGAAAGCGTGCCGGCGAGGTCGGTGGGCGGGTACACGTTGCGCGGCCTCTCGTGGTCGGGAAACTCGCCGATGCGCGCCATCTCCTCGTTGTAAAACTGCTTGATCTGTCGCCGGGAGCGGGAGATGGAGATACCGGCCAGCAGCCGGAAGAAATCGGCGCCCAATTGCTCCAACAGCGCGGTCTTGTCGCGCTGGCCACTTGCGGACCAGTCGGCTTCCCACTGCTTGAACTCCCGCTGCGCCGTACCCAGCAGATTACGGATGTTGCCGACGCCGAGGCTCTCCCGGAAGCTGTCCTCGCGCCCCTCGGTGATGAGGTAAATCTGGTTGCGTAGGTCGGTCAGCGAGATGTTGACCGGCGTCGCCGAAAGCAAGAGCACTTTGGTCTTGGCGCCCTGGCCGATCACCTCACCTAGGAGTCGCTGGTAGCGGCTGCCGTCCATGTTGCGGAAGTTGTGCGATTCGTCAATCACCACCAGGTCGAAGCTGCTCCAGTTGAAGGTTTCCAAGTTTGTGCTGCCGGACATGCCCCGGTCGCGGGACAGGTCGGTGTGTGCCAGAAGCGCATAGCCAAAACGGTCGGCGGTGAAGGGATTGCCGACTTGCGAGGTGTGGCTTTGATAGAGCGCCCAGTTTTCGCGCAGCTTGCTGGGGCACAGCACCAGGACGCGCTGGTTACGCATCTCGTAATACTTGATGACCGCCAGCGCAGTGTAGGTTTTGCCCAGGCCTACGCTGTCGGCGAGAATGCAGCCGTTATGCTGCTGGAGGCGGGCGATGACACTCTTAGCGCCGTCCTTCTGGAATTCGTAGAGTGCGTTCCAGATGGCAGTGTCGTAGAGGTGGTTGTCCTGTAGCTGCTGGTCGCCGTCGCGCCGGGCTTCGATCTCTTCGCGGAACAGCTCGTAGAGCGTCTTGTAATAGATCAGCTCCGGAGCATGGTCTTTGCCAATGCGGTTCAGCGCGTCCAGCACTTCTCGTTTGACATCGCGGGTCAACTGCTTGTTATGCCACAGCTCGTCAAACCAGTCGCGCAGCTCGGCCAAGATTGCGCCGTCGGCAGTGGCCAGGTTGATCTCCAAGTTCGGGCCGTCACTGCCGCCCAGCCCCTTTTTCGTGAAGTTGGAGCTACCAACTATGCCAGCGGCGCCGCGGGGTGATTCGGTGAGGTACATCTTGCCGTGGACAAAATTGGACCTGCTTACGGAACGGACGGCCACGGCGGCGCTACGCACCCATGCGGCGCAGCGCCGGGCTAGATGCTTCTGATGGAGCGTATGATTTGGCGCTAGGCCCTGTTCGGTCAACTCAAAGGATTTTGGCTCTTGCTTGCCCGGGTCCAGCTCACCCACCGAGGCGGGGTCGCCGAAAAGAAAGCGCACGCTCCCGATACGGCTCAACTCGTCCGCCAGTAGCGCATAGCCATAGATGGTGAAGTAGGCCGAGACCAGCCGGAACGCCGCAGCCTGGGGCAGTTGTTCCCGCAAGTAATCGGCTACCGCGCGACCGCGGTTGTCCAGGATGTGCTCGTATGCTGGCATTCGTCGGTTACTCACTTGCCGGCTAAGAGCCTATCCCAAGACTCAATGCCCCATCGTCGAACGTGTCCGGTAGACAATGAAAGCGGGTAGTGGCTCAGTTTGAAAGTGCCACGAGGTCAGCGCGACCGGAGCAGTAAACGTCTGCACGTTCCCCCCCTACTGACGGCGTACTGTGCTCACCAGCGGCCGTTCCGCCGACCTCGCGGCCGACGCAGAACTCTAGCACCCCCGCCGCGCCGCTTGACACGGTTGATCTGCCGGCGGCATGGCGGGCTACAGCCAGCCGAAAATGGCCGCGGCGAGAGGCAGCCCCTGGGTAGAGAGGGGGGATACCCCCCTTTTTCGGTAGACGGGGCAGCCGGGCAGGACGGCCAGCCGCACTGGCAGCGTTACAACAAGCTGCGGAAGATCATTGACCAGGTGGAATAGCGAGCGGGCGCCGGACCGCCGGTTTGGGGCGTTTGTGAAACATAAAATCGTTACTAGCGTTCACGTCGTCGGGGAGTTGGGACAGTTGGCCACAATCCGCTGCCGGTGCTGCTCACGGGCTTGCGACGCAACCATTCCACGCGCTCCGGCGTTCATCAGGCATGACTCCTACCACAGTCACTGCCCCTAACCAGCCGTCCCCAAGGCTCTCTATCGCCGCCGCCGCGGCCCTCACTGGCCGGCACAAGAACACCATCCGGAGGTATATCAAGCAGGGCCGCCTGCCCTCGACCCTTGTCAGGGGTAAGTATGGCCAGGAATACCAGGTGAAGCGGGAAGATATCCTGGCGCTGCTGGCGTCGGAACCAGAGGCCGCTCGCGGTGCCCAAGGTGGTGCGAGCCCGATACTCGCGGTAGAGATTGTGAGTGATGAGGATACCCCGGGACGGCAGGGGTTGGCAGGGGAGGTGACCGCTGAGGTAGGGCAGGGAATGCCAGGCAGTGCCAGCCCTGACCAAGGGTCCCTGAGCTCTTTGGTAGAGCTGCTACAGACGATCCAAGTGGAGAACCGCCAACTTGCTGGGCAGGTGGGCTTCCTCCAGGCCGAGAACGGACAGCTCAAAACACAGCTCAAGCAGCTGCCGGCCCCGCCGGCCGCGCCGCCGGCCAGCACTGCCGGTGAACCAGCCATCGCGGGGCAGCAGCGGACGGCAGGGCGCCCGCGCCGGTGGCGGCTGTTCCGCTGGGTCTGGCGCGCGGTAGACCAACATCGGGCGGCCAGCAGTGAGTAGCGTAAACAGGCAGCCAGGGGGACGTAGGGACAGCGCCGTGCGGACGGTCCGGCTGGCTGACGATCAGCGCGTGGCGGTAGACCGGAGCCTGGCTATCCGCTGCCAGGCCTGCGGGCGGCTCCGGCATTTCGTGCGGCGCGGTCAGTGTGCCGACTGCCGGCGCCGATCGTCAGGGCGTGACGGCGGTTGAGTTGGTCCGCAGGTACATTGAGCGCGGGCTGGCGGCGACGGCGGCGGCCGGTGGATCCTCGCCTCCGAGGTAATCGTGATGACCGCATCGGCGCCCGCTCCCGCAGCGTCTCCCACCGTGCCTCCGGACACGGCCGGGGACTGGCGCGAGCGGGTCGAAGGCCGGCTGGCGGGGATCGAGAGCCAGGTGCCGCACCTCGCCACCAGGGCGGACGTCCAGGTGGCCCACACCGCTATCGAGGCTACCCGTGCGGGCCTGGAAAAGCAGATCAGCACTCAGACGCGATGGCTCGCGGGCCTGCTCATCGGCCTGCTAGTCGTGCTACTAGGCGCGCTGGTTGCTGGCTACTGGCAATTGGCCGGTCTGATTAGTGCTGTGCTGGGGTAGACACCAAACTCCGGATAGCAGAGCCGGGGCCAGGCATCCGGCGCGCCGAGCAGCTGCTCGATCATCGCGGGCGTCCACCCACGGCGGCGGTCCATGGGCTGGCCTCCCTCACCCGTGCTCGGCCTGCGCTGCGCCGACTGTCGGTCTCCCCTAGACGAGGCCGCGCGGGAAGCCGGCTCACGGCGCCGGAGCCTGGCTCCGCGTCCGGGCTATCGGCGGGTGAAATATCCGCCCACGTCAGCGCCGCCGCCTCGGATTGGCGCAGCAGCCCTCCCATAGGCCCCGCAAATCGCGGCGGTGGCACCGCTGTCATGGACGTGTACAGGAATCGGCACTTGGGTCCGCCTGGCCGCCTGGTGGATCGTAGGCCTGCGCTACCAGAGTGAAACCGGGGACACCGACGGGGCGCGGGGCGCCATTCCTGCAAGCACTTGGGTGCTAGGGCTGGTTCCAAGGCGGTGGCCACGTCCTTCCCTGGGAGCTGGCCATTCTTGGCCACGACGCGGCCAGGGGGTGGTGGTCAAGTGTCCCTGAGAAGGATGGCCAACATTGGTCACGCTGGAAGTGGGACTAGCCGTGCGGCTGGAACCCAAAGTGGGCCCTGTAGTGCGCGATACAGTGCGGGCGCGATAGCGCCGTCCCGATTGCGACCATCGCCGGCTCGTTGCACTCGGCACAGCGTGGGTCCGGGGGCGGCCGACGTGGTCCTTGGCGCGTCTGAAGCTCGCGGGCACAGTCCTGGTTACTCGGCGGCCAATCCACGGGAGCAGACCACTACACGTTGCCAGCATCTCAGCGAGGGTTACCGCCTCGCGTTGGTCAATCCGCAGGCTCCACTGCTGCTTGATGCCACGCCAGTCCGTGGCGTATTTGCACCAGTAAGCCTGATTAGGCGGGCACCAATCGGCCGGCCCCTTCGCGCCCTTGCTGCGGTTGGCCCGTGACTCGACGGCCACTAGATGCGCCGGCTGCGCGAGGTAGCTGGCGTACTCACGCTTGCGCGCCGCGGACCAGGCACCGGCGCCTGTATCATGCGCGTGTCGGAGCGGGACGAGATGGTCAATGTCGAGTTGGCGGGGGTCCGTAAACCGCCGCCCGGTGTAGGGCCCGCGCCCTTCCCCGGTGGCCACCCGGCACTGCCGGTCGTCCGTGAACGTGACTGGCACCAGCGACTCGGCAATCAGGACCTCTTGCCGCGTATCCTGACAGTCGCCGTCCGCGTCAATCCAGTGGCCCCATGTGCTGCGGTCATACACCGGCGTGGCCGCGGCGGCGCTGACGGGCGGCGACGTAGGTTGGGGAGCAGCGGTTGGCGCCAGAGTGGCCGCTGGGGTCGGAGTATCAATCGGCCGCGGGCTGCTTGCCGTCCTCACTCGCCAGCCACGCGGCGCGCTTGCGGCCCCCATCTCGGAAGTTCGCGGCGCGGTGGGTACTGGTCGTCCAACGGGATCGCCAAGATCAGCCCCACTGGGAAGGTCTATTGCGTGTTGAAGATGGCCCAGGGCACCGCGTAGACCAAGTGGCTGTCAGGCACGACCCAGCGGCACACGACTTGACCATTGCAGTAACCCGGTGCCGAATTCTCCTTCATGCCCCTGACAGTGTCCTTCATAATCGGCGAAGCCAACGAGGCCAACGAGAAAGGTGGTCAACGACCTCCTCCAGATAGGCGGATTCGCGGACGGTTAGAGCAGACAGGCCTAGGTCAGGCATGTTCATCTTTGAATCGTCTTCAATTGCGGGCTCCAACCAAGCCTCGTGCATTGCTGTGCCCGCGACGCAGCGCAATTGGCGAACAAGCTCCGTGAAGCTTCGGTGGACATGGGGAGACTCAGTCCTCAGCCAAGCGGAGGAGAATGCCAGATCGGTCTGAACTCGCCGTAGCTCAGATGAGATACGTACTCGCTCCTCTTCTGGAGCCTCTTTTCCTCGCCGCCTTATCACATATGGGAATTCCTTGTACTCCTGAACCGCCGCGTATGCTTTGGAAAAGACCTCTCTGCCGCGAGCCAGCCGCTCACGTTCGCCTGTCTGCCAATTGGTGATAGCGAGTAGAATGAGTGATATAGCGCCTCCTACGACCGCTACGATAACAGGCCCAGGAAGATTAAGCTGCTGTGCCTCAGCCACCCGTTCTATCTTTCCTTTGCTTCCGATCCATGTGCGACCTCTTCACCTGCCCATTGCCCTGTCTCTCGCCACCAGGCTTCCCTGAACAAGTGAGGCATGGCCAAGCCAATGAGCATCAGTAGACCATCGTCAAACACCCACCTGCGCTCAATAGGGTCATTGGGGTACCACATACACAGGCTACCGTCACGGTAGCGGTGCGGTGACTCCTGTGGGCCATCGGCGAAAACACGGGGCACGTGGAACATACGACTGAACCGAATGTGGACCCTTCTTGCCTCGTAATGCGGGACCTGCACCGTCACTTTGTACTCGTACCCTCTCCGTACATTGGCAGCTAGCAGATCCGGAAACTGGCACTTGACACCCCGTTCGAAGTTCAGTCGGGCAACATAATCGGCGTACCAGGGCCCCTTGGAGCAGTTAGGTGGTCCCCTAAACTTCCTACGTGCGCTCACCACCGTAAGCCCGGGTCGTCTTAAGCCTCGAGGCGCCGCTGTTACCTAAATTCAGTGCGCCCGTCGAGACACCAAGTGCGGGTGTCCCGCTGCGGAGTGCAGATGCAACTGCTTCTTTGGAAGCGCTCTCGGCCGGTGGGTCGACATACTTAGAGTAGAGAAGCGCCATCGCCGCCTGAACCTTGGTCTCGTCGTCATCGTTCTCCAATGCATCTCTCATCAACTTGGCTGCCCGCTGCAAGCGGCCAACGACGGTATTGCGGTCCTCCAGCAGCTTGATGGGTTTGGAGACGCCGGCGGGGTCCGGCGTCAGGCGCTTTTTGAGATCGCTCGCGGCAAATCGGAAGAACTCAGCCAAGCCGTCGGGTACGCCATGTTCTTCGTCAATGCAGGTCAAAGCCAACGCCTCGATGTTGAAGCTACAGAGTCCGGGCCTTGTATACTGCGTGTTCCATCCCTTGGCGAGTCTAATGACCTTCGCCCTAACGCGCCTGAGTCCCGCAGGATCGGCCGTCAAGACTTTCGTGTGATATTCGGGATCGGAAGCATCCCAACCGTGGACCTCGTTGTTGGGTATCCAGAGACCCTGCTCCTTACGAGTCAGCGCAACGATCAGATCCACAGACGGGTCTGAGCCATCAACGAGCGGCTCGTTGTAGGTCACCGTGATAGCCCGCTTCGTGACCCTGAATCTGATTTCCGGGTGATCTTCTTCCAGGCGGTCACGCAGCAATTCTCTGACAACCTCGACAACCTGATTTGGCCCCTCCCCTTCGCCGTCTGGGCCCAATTTCGGATATGAACGCCGGTCGAGTACGACACCGCAGTCAGCATCCGTATCCTGATTCGCGGTCCTGTGGGCGATTGAACCTGATATGTAGGGTCGAAGGGTCCCACGATAGTCTCTGGCCTCAGTGAGGACCTCGTCCCTTCGGCTTCTAGCAGCAGACAGCGTATTGTCCGACGGAGCCAGCTTTGCGTGAACGTCATTGAGGTGTGAAGCAGTGTTTTGCATTGCAGAATCCTATTTCGCAACCATCTAGCTAGTCACATTATATAACACGAGCCCCTAAGCGGCGGAGGATTCCCAGACCCCCGACTTATGCCATTGCACATTGATGATGCTGTATAGTGGGACGGAAGACGCTGGATGGTGTCCTCCGTCCAGTCCCAACCGGCTAGCGAGCGCACCCGACCTGGATCAGCTTCCAGCGCACCAAGGTAGCTGTTTACGGCCGCCACCTTACCCTCGATACACCCGCATACCCAGCCCTCAACCCACCGGCGCACCTCCACGAATACACGCTCCACCGGATTGAGCTCGGAACTGTAGGCCGGCTGGCGGTGACAAACTGTGCCCACCGCCGTCCTGTGCTTCAGACCGTTGACGGCCGCCGCCAGCGCCTCGGACTGCATCGGTCCGATCCAGACCCACAGTAACCTCTCGCGCCGACTGGCTATCACCAGGAACAGGTACCGCCACTCGCAAACCAACTGCACGCGCTGCACAATCTTCACGCCACGGTGACCCCCATACTCTCCGCACCATCTCCCGCAGCCTCGTCCCGACCGAGTGGGACAAGCCCAAGATCACCGCACCGGCTGAACCACCCTCACCCAGCAGCCCGACCAGAACTACACACCGCGCTGCATTGGGGTACAAGGGGTTGACATACAGAACAAGTGTTCTGTATTATCGGTTGTCCTGGTCCCTCACCACGGCCTGGAGGAGGCGCGATGCGGGTCGCCTGCGTGCTTATCACGCACCTGCGGGCAAAGGTGGAACTGCGCCGGCAGCCCCAGTGGCAGGACCGTCCGGTCCTGATCGTCGCCGGCCCCCCGGCACAGGCCAAGCTCGTGGTGGTCGACCGTTTCCCCGGGGCGGCGGCGGTGAGGCCGGGGATGACGCTGGAGCAGGCGCTGTCGCACCACGCGGACGCCATCGTCCTGGACGCCGACGAGCCGCAGTACCGCCGGGTCTTCGGCCGGGTGCTCACGGCCTTACAGGAGCTCAGCGACCGGGTGGAGGGAGCCGAGCTGGGCACGGCTTACGTGCGCTGCGACGGTCTCGAAGGGCTGTTTTGCGGTGAGGCCGGCGTGGTTGCCGCGTTGCTGCAGGCCGTGCCCGCCGACCTGAGCCCCCGGGTCGGTATGGCGACCGCCAAGTTTCCGGCGTTCGTCGCCGCCCGGACCAGCCGGCCGCGCGGCGCAACCACGGTCCCCAACGACGTGCGGGCCTTCCTCGCCCCCCATCCCATTGAGCTGCTCCCCGTCCCTACCCCCGTGCAGCACGAGCTGCACCGCTTCGGCCTGCACACGCTGGGGGCGGTCGCCGCCCTGGGCGAGCAGCTGCTCGCGGAGCGGTTGGGACCGGATGGACGGCAAGCGTGGGCGCTTTGCAACGGAACCGACGACCGTCCCGTCGTCCCCCTAGCGGTGGAGGAGGTGATCGTCGAGCACACCACGCTGCCCTTCCACTCCGCCGCCAGCGAGACGCTCGGCGTGGTGGTGGACACCCTGCTCCGGCGGGCCTACGCCCGGCCGGAGTTGCAGGGCCGGTGCGCTGGCGCGGCAGACCTCCGGTGCGCGGCGGATGGCGGGTCGCCCTGGGAGTTGAGCATCCAATTCAAGCAGCCCATTGGCGCATGGGAGCGGGCCTCCTTCGCCATCCGCAGCCGGCTGGCAGTGGACCATCCGCGGATCCCCGTCGAGGAGGTGACGCTCACGCTGTCCCGCATCACCGGCGTAGCGGCCACGCAACCGGGGCTATTGCCGGATGTGCGAGATGACGGGCAACGGTGGCTCGTTGCGGCGGATCGGCGGTTGCAGGCCCTGATGGGCGGTGGCCACGCCCTGTACCGGATCGTGACAGTCGCACCCTGGCATCCCGCGCCCGAGTTGCGCGCCATGCTGGTGCCCCTGGACCCGGCGGGCCGGGACGCCATGCGGCCCCTGCACGCACCGACGCCCGTGGCGGTGCAGGAGGGAACGGCCGGCGAGCCGGTGTCCGTGCGCGTCGCGCGGCGCTGGCAGCGGATCGTCCGCATCGCCGACCGGTGGGCCTTCGACCTCTGGTGGCTCCCAGTGCCCATCACCCGCGACTACTACCGGATTGACGCTGGCGACGACCGGATGGTCACGCTGTTCCACGACCGGCGGGACGACCGCTGGTATCGGCAGGTGGCCTGATGGCACCCGGCTACGTCGAGCTGCACGCCAAGAGCTTCTACTCCTTCGGAGTGGGGGCCTCGCACCCGCACGAGCTGCTGGCCCAGGCCCAGGAGTACGGGTACCCCGCGCTGGCCCTGACCGACACCAACCTCTGTGGCGCGTTGGAGTTCGCGCAGCTCGCCAACAACCTGGGCCTCCGGCCCATCACCGGCGGCGAGATGACCCTGAACGATGGCTCACGGCTCACGCTGCTGGCCGGCACCCGGGCCGGGTACGCCAACCTCGCCCGGCTCTTCACCCTGGCCAACGCCGCCGACCGCCAGGCGCCGCAGCTCGACCCCGCCCACCTGCCCGCCCACGCGGCGGGCGTCATCCTGCTGACGGGCGGGCGCGACGGACGGCTCGCGCGCTTGGCGCTGGCCGATCGCTACGCAGCAGCCCATGCGCTGCTGCGGCAATACGTGGACTGGTACGGGTCCGGCGCGGTGTACGTCGAGTTGCAGCAGAATTTCCTGCATGGGGACCGTGACCGCAATCGCAAGCTGGTCGGCATCGCCCGGGCGGTCGGTGTACCGGTGGTGGCCACCAACGACGTCCTCTACCACTGTCCGGAGCGTTCCCGCCTGCAGGATGCGCTGGTCGCCGCCAAGCACAACACCACCATTGATCAGGCGCTGCCGCAGCTCCGGCCCAACCAGCACTTCCACCTCAAGTCCCCGGCCCAGCTGGCGCAGCTCTTCGCCGGGTGCCCGGCGGCCGTGGCCAACACGCTGCGGGTGGCGGAGCGCTGCGCCTTCGACCTCAGCACCGATCTGGGCTACACGCTGCCGGCGCCCGCCGTGCCGGCGGGCTATACGGCGGAGCGCTACCTGCGGCAGCTCTGCGACCAGGCGGCCGCGCGGCGCTACGGCGGCGCCGTGCCGCAGCGCGTGGCGGCGCGCCTGCGAGAAGAACTCGCCCTCATTGAGCAGCTCCACCTCGCGGGTTTCCTGCTGCTCTACCGGGAGATCGTGCTCATCGCGCAGCGGATCATGGTGGAGCGCGGCCTGGTCGGCGCGGACACGCCGCTGGAGGAACGGCCGCCCGGCCGCGGGCGCGGCTCCTCGGTGGCGCTGCTGGTGGGCTACCTCATCGGCATCAGCCACGTCGATCCCCTCCAGTGGGGCCTCACCCTGGAGCGGTTCATCTCCGCGGACATGACCGTGCTGCCGGACATTGACCTCGACTTCCCCCGGGACCTCCGCGACGAGTTGATCGCGCGGGTCCACCGGCACTTCGGGCCGGAATACGCCGTCCTGACCGGGGCCATCAGCACCTACCAGGTCAAGGGCATCATCCAGGACCTCGGCAAAGCCCTGGGGCTGCCAGCGGAGCAGCTGTCCCGGCTCGCGAAGCAGTTGCACTCCCACGACGCCGCGGACCTGCGGGCCGAGTTGGCGGCGCTCCCGGACTTTCAGGACAAAGTGGCTGCCGCCGGCTGGCGGGACCTGCTCGACCTCGCCCCCCAGTTGATGGGCGCGCCCAAGCTGCTCGGTCAGCACGTCGGCGGCATGGTGCTCAGCAGCACGCCCATCCCAGAGTTGGTCCCGATCCGAGCCAGTGCAATGGATGGCCGGTTCATCATGGACTGGAACAAGGACAGCGTGGCCGATGCCGGCTTCGCCAAGATCGATCTCCTCTCGCTGCCGGTGCTCGACCAGATTGAGGAGGCGTTGCGCCTGATCGAGGCGCGGGAGGGCCGGCGACCGGACCTCAGCCGGATTGATCCGGAGGACCCCCAAGTCTACGCCATGATTAACGCGGGCCGGTCCAAGGGGGTCTTCCTGCTCCAGTCACCCGCGCAGCTCAAGATGGGGCAGCGCCTGCGGGCCCGCAATCTGCTCGATCTCGCCTACCAGGTGGCCCTCATTCGCCCCGGCGTGGGGGTCCAGGGCAGCGCCGTGTCCCAGTTCGTTGCGCGTTACCGGCACGGGGCACCGTGGGAGTACGATCACCCGCTGGAAAAGCGCGCCCTGGCGCGGGGCTATGGGATCATCGTCTGGCAGGAGCAGGTCGTCCAGCTCATCATGGACGTGGCCGGCATGACGGCGGCCGAGGCCGACCAGTTGCGCCGCGCCTTCGCCAAGCCCAACAACGCGCACCTGCTCGCCCGACACTGGCAGCGGTTCCTGGCCGGCGCGCAGCGGAACGGCCTCTCGGAAACGCTGGCCCGGAAGATATTCGGCAAGATCAACGGCCATTACATGTTCCCCGAATCACACTCGCACGCCTTCGCCATCACCGCGTACCAGGCCGCGTGGCTCAAGTGTCACTACCCGCTGGAGTTCTTCGTCGCGTTGCTGAACAACCAACCGATGGGGTTCTATCCGCTGGAGACCATCAAGCAGGATGCCCGGCGCTGCGGCGTGCCGTTCCTGCATCCCGGTGTGAACCGCAGTCAGGTGGTGTGTACCCCGGAGCGCGGTGCCGTGCGGCTGGGGCTGCAACTCATCCGAGGCGTTGGCCCGGCGGCGGCGCGGGACATCGTGCAGGAGCGGGACCGGCACGGCCCCTACCGCACCGCGGGAGACCTGGTGCGGCGGACCGGGCTGCCACCACCGGCCGTGCGGTCGCTGGTGCTGGCCGGAGCGTTCGATGGCCTGACACCGCAGCGCCGGGCGGCGCTGTGGGAGGCGGAGCTCCCCCTGCGCCCGGCCCGGAATGGCCAGGTCGCGTTGCCGGTCTCCACGGCCGGCCGCGTACCCCGGCTGCCAGACTTCACGGAGCGCCAGCAGATGGCCGGCGAGTACCGGGTACTGGGCCTTTACCCTAGAGGTCACCTCATGGAGTTCGTGCGCCCCGGCCTGGGCCCCAATGTGCTCCGCACCGTGGAGGTGGAGCGGCGGGGCGATGGCACCTGGGTGACGGTGGCCGGGTGGCCGGTGGCCCGGCAGCATCCCCGCGGGCAGGACGGCACGGTGTTCGTGACCATCGAGGACGAGACGGGCGACGTGCAGATCATCATCTGGCCCGACCTGTTCGCCAGATGCCGCCGGGAGCTCGGCAGCCAGGTGGTGGCGGTCACGGGACGGGTGTCCAAGTGGGACGGGACGACGAACGTGATCGCAACGCGCCTGCGCGCGGTCCGGTCCGGCGTCACCATGCCGCCCGCGCATGACTGGCACTGACGCCGGTCACGGCGCGGGGGGTGGCGGCAGCACCGCCGCCGGGGACATTCAGGGCTGAGCTGTGTGGACGCTACAGCCTGATCGCGGCGATCGGGGACCTCGAGGGTCTGTTCGACTTCGTGTTCGGCGACACCGACTATACCCCCAGCTACAACATCGCCCCTACCCAGCGCGTCCTCACCGTCGTGGGTGCCATGCCCAGACGCGGCGGTTTCATGCGCTGGGGACTGACTCCGCGTTCCCGCGTGCGCGGGAATGACGGTTACGCAAAGGTCTCCCTGCGCGGGAATGGCGGATGGGGGTTCTTTTCAGAGCAATGCCGGGGGCTGGCTTAGAGCAGCCCGTGCTCCCGCGCTTTGGTCACCAACTCGACGCGCGAGTGGACGCCCAGCTTCAGGAACAGGTTGTGGACGTGGTACTCCACCGTTCTCTGCTCGATGCTGAGGGTCGCGGCGATTTCGTCGTTGTGCTGTCCGCTACCGAGCAGGGCGAGCACTCCCCGTTGCCGGTCCGTGAGCGGGATGTCGCGCGGAACGCTCGTCGCCGCGTCCGGTGGCCAGACGGTCTGTCCGGCTGCCACCGCCCGAATGGTCGCGATGATCTGCTCGATTGACTGTCGCTTGGCGAGGTAGCCGGACACGCCCAGCTGGCGCAGTTGCTGCACGGTGGGCGGGTCCTCGTGCGCGGTGTAGGCGATCACCCTCACCTCCGGCTGCGTCTCTTGTATCGTCTGAGCGACTTCCACGCCGCTAGCGTCGGGCAGCGTCAGGCCCAGCAAGACGATGTCGGGCCGGTGCTTGCAGACGGCCTCCAGCGCCCTGGTACCGGAACCAGCGACGCCCACCACGGTAATGTCGTCTACCAACGCGCTCAAGTATGGTGGCAGACACTGTCGCACGACCGCGTAGTCATCCACGACCAGGACGCGGATCGGGGTATCGCGCGGTGGCATTATGGCCCCCTCCCGTACCTGCACACATGTAACCACCGGCCAATACGCCCCCTATCTACAGGCTCGCGTGTGTTTCTGTCAACCGCTGACAGTGGTGGTGGCCGTCACGTAGCATTGGACCGAGCGCAGTGCTGGCCATCGCGGCCGCTGGAGGTAGGTATGAACAGTGCCGTAGTCTGGACCGTGGGGAGCTTTCTGGGGGGCCGCATCTTGGAACGGGTCGTCGCTGCCGCGCTCGGCTCGGCCGGCGGCCGGCGGTTGATGCAGCGCTGGGACAAGCGGGAGCTCACCCCGTTCGAGCATCGTATGCTGGCGCAGCAATGGGCGGGCGGGATTGCCAAGGCGTTTATCGCCGCCGGCCCCATCATGGCGGCGGTGATGAGCTTGCGGGGCAGCGTTGGCTCCGGCGACACGGCCGACACTGGGCACCAGTCCTTCGATTGGGCACGGGCCATCTCCCGGACGGCCGAGCTGCTGCTGGCCGTGGGCGCCATTCTCAAGGTGGTCGGCGAGTACCTGGAGCACCGCGAGGATGTCGAGGCGGAGCACGAGGGCTGAGTCGTTAGGGCAGCGTCACCGGCGCCTCGGCCCTATCATTGCGGCGGAAGCCGCAGTGACGAGACGGGAGCCAGCACCGTCATTCCAGGACGCCAGACAACCTATTTTTATAGCAATGACGAGCACCTGAGCGCGATGCAGCGCACGCTCTGTGCCCTCTGTGGCTAAAAAACCTGCCCCTGTCAGGGGACCATAGGGGCCCCGGAACAATGGGAGAAGGGGAGTCATTGAGACAGCCGCTCTACGCCAACAGTTTGCCGGGATTGAGCAGCCCTTTCGGGTCTACGGCCCGCTTGAACGCGCGCATCAGTGCCATCGTGGCCGGGTCCACGTTCAGGGGCATGAACTTCCGCTTCATAATCCCCACACCATGCTCCCCGGAGATCACACCGCCTAGCTCGGTCGCGGCCGCGATAATGGCGTCCGCAGCCGCCTCCCCCCGCCGCCGCTCGTCGGCATCGAGGCTGCTGAATAGCACGTTGGGGTGCAAATTGCCGTCGCCAGCGTGACCGAACAATACCACCGGCACGCCGTATTCCTGCCCGATCTCCTTGACCCGCCGCGCCATCGTCGGGATCGCCGGGCGCGGCACGCAGATGTCCTCGCCGATCTTGTCCGGCCGCACCCGGCCCAAGGCGCCCGTGATAGAGCGCCGCGCCGTCCAGAGCGCTTCCGCCTCGTCTGCCGTGGCGGCCAGGCGTACCTCGCGGGCGCCGGCGGCCGTGCATAGGTCGCGGACCCGTGCTGCATCGCGGTTGGCCTCGCGCTCGTCGCCATCGGTTTCGATGAGCAGGATGGCCTCCACGTCGAGCGGCAGACCAAGGCCGCGGTAGGCCTCCACACAGCGAATGGCGATGTCGTCCATCAGCTCGATCAGCGCCGGTGTAATCCCCTCCCGCAGGATGATGGAGACGGTGCGCGTGGCGGCTTCGAGCCGTGGGAACACGGCCAGCAGTACCCGCCGCGCCGGGGGCGTGGGAATCAGCCGGACTTCAACCAGCGTGATCGCGCCGAGCGTGCCTTCCGAGCCGACAAACAGGGCCAGCACGTCCCAGTCCTCCGCGCGGCGCAGCGAGAGCACCTCGCCGTCGAGCAGCACGACTTCCAACGCCTGCACGTAGTCCTGGGTGACGCCATATTTCAGCCCCCGGGGGCCACCCGCGTTCTCCGCCACGTTGCCACCGAGCGACGAGACCTTGAAGCTCGACGGGTCGGGCGGATAGAACAGCCCGGCCGGTGTTACCGCAGCGAGGAGATCGCCGGTGAGCACCCCCGGCTCGGCAATGGCGCGGCGGCGAGTCGTCTCGACGGCACGCAGCCGGTTGATGCGGCTGAGGTCGAGCACCAACTCGTGGCTGAGGGGCACACATCCGCCCGACAGGCCGGTGCCGCTGCCGCGCGGAATGATGGGTAGGTCGTGGGCGTTGGCGTAGCGCAAGACGGCCGCCACTTGGCGCGTATCCGCCGGCTGCACGACGGCCAGGGGCGGGGTGCCCCGCAAGACCGTCGTGCTGTCGTAGGAGTAGCCGAACAGCGCCGCCGGCTCGGTGATTATCCGTCGTGGCCCGACGAGCCGGCCGAGGTCGCGCCGGACAGCGGCGGTGGCGCTCGCAGATAGCACACCAGTCATGGGGTAGCTCCGAGGTCACTCCCGATTCGAGGTGCCGCAAAATCTGCGACCATGGCGGCGGCGCTCTCCGCTGGCCAGGACTGATCGTGATGCACGGCCGGCTCCCGGGGAGGCGGGGGATGCCGCCGCGCCGCCCGTCATTGGCATGAAAATAACACCCAGCCGTCATTCCCGCCCAAGCGGGAATCCGGCTTTCGCGGCACCCTGGACTCCGGCGAAAGCCGGAGTGACGATGGGAGGGGCCGGTGCTCCCCGTTCGCATCGGCGCAGCCATTCGTTATAATCAACAGTAGGAATAACAGCAATATGGCCCGATCGCCGATCCTCACAGTGCTAGTGGCCTGTCGCCTCGCTGCTTTGGTCAGTTCCCTCCCCGGGCTGTTTCTACGGCGATCCGGCCGGGAAGGATGGCGCACAAGCGCCCGAATCGTATGAACGCTCAGTATCGTCGCCCCGAGTCCACGCCCAACCTGCCCGCACACGCAGTCTCCTATGGATCGGTCGCCGTCTTCATTGACTGGGACAACTTTGCTATCGGCCTACGAGAAGAGATGCCGGACCGGCCGCCGGACCTCGGTCCGGTCTTGCGCTGGGTACGCCAACTGGGGCGGATTGCCGTCTGCCGCGCGTATGGTGAATGGCGCGATGCCGCCGAGCGATTGGCCGTCTATAGCGCTGGCGTCGAGGTGGTCTATGCCCCGGTGCTCCCGTTAGCCAGCGCCTCGACGCGCTCCAATGGTGGCAAGAGCCTCGCCGATACGGAAATGGCGGTTGACTGTGTGGACTTCTTGCACCTGATTCCTGAAATCACCACCCTCGTCATCGTTTCCAGTGATAAAGACCTCATCCCGATCCTGCGCTTCGCCCAGCGCCGTGGCCTGTGCGTGTACGTCGTTGGCTCAGATCGGACGGCCGGCGCCCTACGCGATCAGTCCGACGACTATGTAACGTACCGCACGTTGCTGGAGCAGGAAGGTGCGGCAATCGCGACCCCACCGGTGCGGCCCATGGAGGTGCCACCAGGCCGCTTTGCGCGGGCGCCCCGTCTGACGCCGGCACGCTCGATGCTCGCGACGCCCACGGCCGAAAGTAGCACCACCGGCACCGATACCGGCCCGTCGCGAGCCACGCTGCGCCGGCGCCGCGGCCGCCGGCGGCGCGGTCTGAGCACTGCCGCCCCGGCAGCCAGCGCCGCGGCCGCGTCGCCGGCCCCTCCGGAGGCGGCCAGCAGCGAACCGGACCTCGCGGTGGTCGCACCGCCGCCGGACGATGCCGACGCGACAACTCCGGATGAGCCTGAACCACCTAGTGTCGCTGCTCCGGCGGCCCCGGTGGCGGCCGTCGCCGATGCGCCCAGCGCACCTGAAACGGCCGGAGCGGCAGAGGCAAGCCGGCCAGCACTGAAGGTGCTTCCGGGTGAATCGCTCTCGAGACTGAAAGGCCCCGCCCCGGCGGTGGAGCCGGCCCCGGAAACGGCGGCCGGGGACGCTGCGTCTGCACCGGTCGAGGAGAACGTGGCAGCTCCTGCCGAGCCGGTGGCCGTTGTAGCGCAGCCCGCAGCCGACGGCGCTCCACCGAGCAGCAACGGGACGACCGCTGAGGGCGACGCCGCGGCCGCCACCCCGGCCGATGGCACCGCCGAAGCACCCCCGGCGGAGGAGGAGAAGGCCAAGACCACCACCACCCGCCGGCGCTCTGCTCGCCGGCGTTCCAGTACGCGCGGTAGGGCGAGCACCGCCAAGGCCAAGACGGCAACGCGAGCAAAGACTACGAAAGCCACTCCTACCGGCAAGGTGAAGGCCGCGGCTACGCCAGCGGCGGAAGAATAGGCGAAATGAGGGCGTAGGGGCGTAGCCTGCTACGCCCGTCCTTCCGGCCCTTCCCATATCGTCACTCCGGCGACGGGTGCGGCGGGGGAGGGGGCCAAGACTCCTCTGGATTCCGGCTTTCGCCGGAATGACGGGCACGGGGGAGTCCGTAGCTACCGGTAGGTACGGCGACCACCCACTTACCAGCACATGAGGGTGCCGGTGTCCGAGACTGACCAGCATCCGACGCCGACCATCGAGGCGGCCAAGTCCGCAGATGTCCCGGCTGTCGCAGAGGTATTCGCGCGAGCCTTTGTCGAATATCGGCTGGCCCTCGGTTGCGATACCCCCACCGTGGCGCGGCTCTGGGCACCGCTCATCGCGGCGCGAATCTCTAGCTGGAGCGTTGCTCGCGCGCCCCGGCCCTCCTCCCCGGAGACTCGGCCGGTGGTCGGGATTATGGCCATAGAGGTACCCGGCGAGCGCGAGTCGGCCGGGCACGGACTGCGGACGCTGGCAATCTGGCTGCGTACTCTCGGCATCGGGGGGCTGCTGCATGCCTGTTACGCTATGTTCCCTGTTGCCTTCATATATGTTCGTCGTCCGCCGCGCAGCGATGAGCTGTATGTGGCCAATCTGGCCGTGGACCCCGATTATCAGGGCCAGGGTATCGGCCGCCAACTCCTCGCTGCCGCAGCACAGCAGGCGCAAGAGCGCGGGTATCGGCTGCTCTCACTCCACGTCGCTGCTTCCAATGCCCGGGCGCTGCGTCTCTACGAGGGCGTCGGATTCTCCCGCGAAGTGACCATCCACCCCCCGTATCGTGGCCCCTTGGGCATTCCGGCCTTTATCGCCATGCGGCGCCGTCTGCCGTAGCTATCAGCGGTCAGCTTGCAACAGTGGCAGTAGCCGATCAAGGACTGATGGCTGACCACTCAATAGCCCTTCGTCTTGTCCACAACGTTGATGAGCGGCTGGCCTTGTGCGAACCGGCGGGCATTCTCCCGCAGAATCTCCACCGCTCGGCGCTCCTTCTGGAGGGAATGCCCGGAGGAATGGGGCGTAATCAGGCAGTTGGACAAGCTCCACAGCGGGCTGTCTGCGGGCAGCGGCTCGGTCGGGGTCGCATCCAGCCCCGCGTAGGCCGGCCCTTGTCGGTCGTCCTGCAAGGCCGCCACGAGCGCGTCATGGTCTACCAGCCCGCCACGGGAGACGACGATGAGGCCCGCGTCCGGCTTCATGGTGGCGAATTGCGCGGCCGAGAGCATTCCGCGCGCCGGCGGCGTGTACGGCGCTGTCACCACGACCACGTCCGCTGCCGCCAGGAGATCGTCGAGCCGATCCAGCGGCCAGACTTGCGCGACCGCAGCGTCCGCAGTGACCACCTCGCGATCCACAGCGATGACCTCCATCTCGAAACCGCGCGCCCGCGCGCCAACCGCCCGCCCAATCCGGCCGTAGCCAATAATGCCCAGCGTGCCGCCGGCCAACTCCCAGGACACCTCCCGGACGGCCGCTGCCGCCCAGCGGCGCGCGGCTTGGGCCTCCCGGGCAAAGAGCACCCCTCGACTAAACGCCAGCAGCAGCGCAAAGGCGTGCTCCGCGATGTTGGGCGCGTGCGCGCCACGGGAGTTCGTGATGATGACCTCGCGCTCACGCAGCTCCGGGCTGGACCATAGCTGATCCACACCGGCGCTCGACGTCTGTATCCAGCGGAGCCGACGCGCGTGCGCCAGCACCGCCGCCGCCGGCCATCCATAGATGGCCTCCGCATCGGCGATCTCCGCACGAAGCGTCTCATCATCGAACGCCTCGACAACCGTTACCCCCTCATCCTTCAGGTCATCCAGCAAATGGAAGAACCGGCCATTCGCCGCTGTTGCGAGTACGAGCTTCATCACCGCCTCCTCACGTAGGCACGGTATCCATGCCCGTCATGGCGTCTGATTCTTGGGCTAGGTGGCTTGGAGTATACGGGCCGGGACACCGAAAGTCGGTGCTGACACCAGGCCAGGCTGCACGCTATACTATAATGTGGTACCTAAGCGCGGCGCGGCAGAGCACGAGGCACCGCCACCGGTGCGGCGCGCCGCTGCCATTGTGAGCGCTTCGAGCACAAGCCAAAGGGAGGCAGATGCCTATGTTTCGCTTCATATTCGGTACGTGGATAGGGCGCATACTGATGTTCTTGGCGGCGGTCGGCGCCGCGGCGTGGGGTGTCCGGCGCTTCCTCGGCCTCGATCAACCGGAGTCTGACGACTGGACCCCAGCCCCGGAGGAGTCACCTGCGGAAACGAGCGCCGGCTCCACCGACGTGGATGCGAGCCTGCTCGAAATCCTAGCTTGTCCCGACGACAAGCAGCCGGTCGTGAAGATGGACGACAAAATCGTCTGCACCAGTTGCGGCAAGCGCTATCCCATCCGCGACGGCATCCCGGTCATGCTGATGGATGAGGCGGAGGAAGGCCCGGTCCCGACCGAGGCCGAGGTCGCGGCAGCCCGAGCAGCGCTGAAAAGTGAGCCGGCAGCAGCAAGCGCCTCCACCGAGGAGGCCACCAGTGAGGCCGCGGAGCCGAGTGCCGACGCCGGCAGTGCCGACCAAGCGGCCGAGGGCACAGAGAAGAAAGACGGCTAGGCGCGCTTCCCGCCACGCCCATATCTAATGGATCAGAGGGGCCTCTGGCAGAGGCCCCTCATCTTCCGCCCCTTGCGCGGCGGGGTATGCCCCGGCACCTGCTACCACGCTCATGAGGAAACCGCACCGGCTCAGTGCTGGTTCCACCCTCCTCTTATCCTTGCCCCCTCCGAGCACGAGAGCACGACGATGGCCGTAGAGACCCCACCCGCGCCCGCTGCGGCGCGCCGGCCGGAGCGCGGCAAGCGCAAGCAGCGCCCGCAGATAGCACCTGTGCGCTACGGCACCATCGTTGTGGGGAGCGCAGTATTCCTCTTGGGTGGCTACTGGGACGTATCCTGGCACATCATCGTCGGCCGTGACACGTTCTGGAGTCCGCCACATCTGGTGCTCTACGCCGGCATTATCGCCATCCTGGCGGCATGCGCCGCGGCAGTCACCCAAGCAGTGGCGGCTGCGCGGGGTCGTGGGCCGGCCCTGCCTGGGCCGCTGGTCACGCTGCCGTTGGGCCTGCGCCTCCCGCCGGGCATCTTGGTCACGCTGGTCGGGGCCGGTATGAGCTTGGCCTCGGCCCCGATTGACGACACCTGGCACCGGCTGTATGGCCTGGACGTGACCGTCTGGAGTCCGCCCCACATCATGCTCGTTGCCGGCATGGTCATCGCCCCCTTTGGCGCGCTCATCGGCCTCGCGTTGGAGACAAACCACCAGTTACCGACCCGTCTCCGGCGCCTTTGGCACGCCACGGCCCAGCTCTGGCGGATGCCCAGCAGCGAGCTAGGGGCCGTGGCGGCTGGCGGGCTGATGCTGGCGACCGCCCTGGCAGTGTTGGCCGAGTACGACTTTGACTTGCCGCGCTATCAGCTGGTCTATCATCCAGTCCTCTTATCAGCCTTGAGCGCATTCATCCTGGTCACTGCGGCGCGAGCCAGCGGGCGTATTGGCGCCGCTACCCTTGCCGCGCTGGCCTACACGGCGATGCGGCTCGCCATCCACGTCGAGCTGGTGCTCCTCGACGGCATTCGGCCGCAGATTCCGCTCGTCCTCGCAGCGGCGCCGATCATTGACCTCGTGCTGGTGGGGCTGCCGGTGCGCCCACTGTGGGTACGCGCCGCTCTGGCCGGCGCCGGCTTTGCCGGGGCCTTGACGGCGGTCCAGGTGCCGTACCTCCAGGCCTACGGCTGGGTGCAATGGGAGCCGGCGATGCTCTCTGTCGCTGCGCCGTGGCTGCTGACCCTTTCGGCGGCGGGCGCCACCTTGGGGTGGCTGGTCGGGAGCACCCTGCGGCCCGTGCATGAGGGGCATGAGGGCTGAACAAGCAATGCGTACCCTCGCGGTCGTCACTATCCTCGCGCTGGCTTTTACGCTCATCGCCGGCTTCGCGCCACAGCGGCAACTCAGCGAGAAGGACCGTCCCGTGGCGGGGCGTCTCTGGCTGGACCCGCTGGTGCCCCGGGTCGGTGAGCCGCTGCGGATACGCACCGTGCTATTCAACCTGGAGGGCTTGCCAAACCTGCCACTGCCCTACGAGAGCCACCGCGCCGGTGATACCGTCATCGGCCTGCTCCGGCCGACTGGCCGTGCCGGCGAGTACGCCACGAGCCTGACCTACACGCAGCCGGGGCGCCGGTGGATCAACATCTACTTGGAAGGGCCCGAAGGACGCCTGGCGCTGAAGACCGCATTCTGGGTCTTCACGGCCGACGAGGTGCCGGAAGGGACGGTGCCAGAATCGCTGGCGGTCGTCGTCAGCCCCGAACCCGGTCAGGAAACCGGGCTGACCCCCTGGCTGGAGCCGATCACCTACGCCGCGATCATCGCGGTCATCGGCGCCGAGCTGGCGATCATCGCCTGGTGCCTCGCCATCGCTCGTCGCCAGCAGCAGCTCGGCGGTCGCGCGGCTACGCAAGACTGACGGCTGCGGCTGCGCGGCCGGCGATGCGCCCGAACGCCAGGCCGAGCGCCAAGCCCCCGGTGTAGCCGCGCGTATAGATGCCGCCCGCGTCGGCGCCCGCCGCATAGAGGCCCGGGATGGGCTGCCCGGTGGTATCGAGCACCTGCGCTCGCTCGTTCACGCGGGCACCGCCATACGTGAACGTGATGCCCGGCAGGCAGCGCAGCGCGTAGAACGGCGGCGTCTCGATGGGCAGCAGGCCGCCCGATTTCGCGATGGGTAGGGCGGCGCCGTCACCGGCGCGGGCGGCGGCGTTATAGCCCTCCAGGGTGGCCAGCAGCCGGTCGCGGGCCACGCCCCAGCGGGCTGCCATCTCGCGGGCCAGCACGGCCAAGGAAGGCGCCTCCAGAATCTCACCGCCGGCGTCGCGGATGTGTTGGAGGCGGTCCGCCCGCGCGTCGCGGCCATCGTCTCGCGGCCCGGCATAGGTGGCGCGGATCGCCTCGTCGTAGAGCAGGAACACCAGCGCCTGATCCTGCTGCGCGGCCGCGTGAACCGTCACCTCATCACCTAGGAACTCGTCGTCGAAACGCTCACCACGCAGATTGACGAAGACGGCATGCTCGCTGAAGTCCGGCTTTACTTGAGCGAAGTTATGTAAACCCACTTCAGCCGGGAGCGCGGGCACCATATGCCCATAGAAGCGGCTGAATGGCCCGGCAGTGGCGGCACCGGCGCGTAACGCTGCCTGGAAGCCATCCCCGGTGCTGAAGGCGTTGGCCCGCAGCACCATTTGATCGGCCCAGCGTCCCAGGTAGCGGGCGCGCAGCTCCGGGCTGCCTTGAAAGCCGCCGGTCGCCAAGATCACAGCGCGAGCCGTCACCGCAGCAAAACCCGCTCGTCCCAGCGCCTGGGCACCGCTGATCGCGCCTTGGTCGTCGAGCAGCAGGTCGCGCAGCCCGGTCCCGACGATGATCGTGCCGCCGGCGGCGGTGAAGCGATCTGCGAGCGCCTGCATGGCGGTTGCAGCGTCGGGTTGGCAGGCGTAGATGACGCGGCGGAAGCGGCCGGGAGTGTCCAGGGATTGCTCCTCCAGGTCAACACCTTGTCGCTGGAGCCAGGGTATGCCCTCGAAAAAGCTCTCGATGAGCGCCTGACCCAGCATCGGATCGCCGCCCGGTTGGACCGAGAGCCAGCCTGCCAGGTCGGTCGCGCACCAGATTGTGCCGCCGGAGGCAGCCGCGGAGCCGCCAATGCGCGGCGCTTTTTCGAGCAGCACGGTGCGGGCGCTGGCCGCCTGCGCGCTGCACGCAGCGGTCAGCCCGCCCATCCCGCCGCCGGCCACGACGACATCGGCCTCGATGGCTGCCATCGCCTAGACCGTGATCTCGTAGCGGTAGGAATGAGAGGTATAGGTCTCTTTGGTCATCACAATCCTCCTATATTATAGGAGTCCGGTACCTCGTCCGGCCCCCCTGTGTTTCCACCGCTGCGGCGGGGGGACGGGGGAGGTCCGCAGCCCCACGCGAGGCGGATCAGTACGGTAGCCGGCGGCCAAGGCTCATGGTACGCTGTATCCGAGGCGACCGTCTGACGTGAGGCCAGTATGAAGAATGTCACTCTGAGCGCCGACGAGCGCTTGATAGAGGCAGCATGCCAGCGCGCCGCGGCAGAGCAAACGACCTTGAACGCTCAGTTTCGGCTGTGGCTTGCGAACTACGTCGGGAGTCAACAACAGGCGGAGGCCGCAACCACGACCATCGGCGTGTTGCGTGGCAGTCTATCTACCGGCGGACGTAAGTTCACACGGGATGAAATGAATGAGCGTTGAAAACTTTATAGATACGAACATCTTCGTTTACTTATTCGATGAAACGGATGCTGACAAGCGCCAATGTGCCGAGAACTTGGTGCGCCAGAGCCTGGAAAGTGGTACCGGATGTATTAGCTATCAAGTCGTCCAGGAAACGATGAACGTGGTCATCCGAAAACTTGGAGCCACACCTGAAAGTGCGAGGCAACTCCTTGATAATGTGCTCATCCCGCTATGGCAGATGCATCCGACACCTGCATTGTACCGGCGTGGTCTTGACATGCAGGCTCGATATGGACTCGGTTTCTATGATTCGCTCATCGTTGCAGCGGCACTCGAAGCGGGCTGTAACCGTCTCTACAGTGAAGACATGCAGCACAGTCAGCAGATACAACGGCTGACCATACGAAATCCGTTCGTGGAACGCTAGGAGCTGGTGGTCAGCAGGTTGATTACCGGCTCTCTTCTTCGCACCTCGCCACGTACCACTGACGCGGGAGTACCCGGTCGTCTATCCTTGTCCTGGGAGTAAGGGTATGGATGAGCAAGGGCCGCTGCGGCTTGCCGTTGTTGGTACGGCCACCAGCGTGCGGCAGGTAGTGCGGCGGAGCGGTGAATTCGCGAGCTTTCGAGTGACCGCAGAGTTTCCCGCCGCTGACGGCGACCCGTCGGCGGTAGCTGACTGGCTCGCTGGCGAGCCGACCGCCGAGGCGGATGCCGTGTGCTTCATTGACGAGGAGGTAAGCTCGGTCGCATTGGCAGAGCAGAGTATTGCGCGTGGCCTGCACGTGTGGTGCGCCGGCCCTCTGACTGCGGAGGCCGATGTGCTGGACTCGGTCGCGGCGCAGGCGGCGGCGGCCAACGTGACGCTGGTCTGTGGTGGCGCTGCCCGCTACACCAGCGGCGCTCGACTGGCCGCCGACGCGCTGGCCAGCGGCGCCTTGGGGCGGCTCGTCTGCCTCCGCTCCGTGCAGCTCGGCGACGACCCGCTGGCCCGCTGGCCGTTGGCCGAGCTACTCGCGCTGGCCAACAGCCTCGCCGCCGATACCGTGACTACCGTGTATGGCCGCAGCGCCGGCAAACGCCATCTGAGCGTCAGCTTGTCCTACGCCGGCGGCGCGACCGCGCTGCTCGCGCTCGGAGCGGCGCCGGGCACTCCGCCGGTGACTGAGCTGATGGTGCTGGGCAACCGCGGCGCCTTCTATGACACGATGGCATCTACGGCGCTGCTGATGCTCCCGGCGGGAGAGGGCGACGCCGGCGCCTATCGGGAGGAGGACGCCGGACCGGCGCTCGGCCACTGGGCCGACCAATGCGTCCAAGCCATCCTGACCGCCGCCGCACCGCCGGTCACAGGGCCGCAGGCCCGCGAGGTAGTGGAGCTGATGAATCACATCGAGCAAGCGGTACGGAGTGGCCATCCGGTGGTGGTGAGCGGTGTGGGAGCAGACGATGAGTAACGATCACGTCTACGGCGTCGCGCTGTTGAGCAACGCCATGCATCAGAGTGGCTATGCGCCTTCCCTGGCGCAGCATCCGCGGCTCCGGGTGCTGGTGCTGGCCGACGATCCGGGCCAAGAGCCGCTCGTTGTCCAGCGCAACCGGGAGCTGGCCGACGAGCTGAGTGTGCCCTATATCGAGGATGTGGACGCGGCTCTGAGCTGGCCGGGCGTGGAGGTCGCCAGCGTATGCCCCCAAATCGAGCGCCGCGGCGAGCTGGTGCGTCGCGCCGCGGCGTCCGGCAAGCACCTCTGGCTGGATAAGCCGCTGGCGCCCACCGTCGCCGACTGCACGGCGATTGTGGAGACATTGCGCCGCACCGGGCAGCGGGCCTCGATTGTCAGCCACCTCGGCTACGACCATATCCAGCAGGCGCAGCGGTGGATCGCACAGGGCAGAATCGGCGACATCCTCGCTATTCACGCCGACGTACACTTCGCCAAAGGCCAGCCGGACCGCACCGACAACCCGCCGGCGCCGCCGGCACCGCTCGGCCGCTGGACGTACCGGACGCCGGACGGCATCAGCGATCCGACCGAGTCGGGCCACAGCGTCATCGCCAAGCGCGAGTTGTACGAGATCGGGTATTACGCCGTTGTGCATGTACGCTATCTGTCGGGGCTACCGATAGAGGGCGTCTTTGCGCGCGCGGGATCACATTTCTTCGAGGCGCACGCGGAGCGCGGTGTCGAGGACTTCGCCACCATCGAGCTGACGCTCGCCGGGGGCGCCATCGCGACCATCACGACCGGGCGCATTGGGCGGGCGAGCCACCCGATGAATGGGGCCAACCACCTCACGATTATTGGTACCCAGGGGACGCTGCTGCTCGATCTTCGGCGCCAGACGGCGGAGCTATGCAGTGGCGTATCCGGGCAGCAAGGCCCCACCATCCTCACCCGCGATGACAGCAGCGATGCGCTGGTCAGCCATTTTGTGCGGGTGCTGGATGGCGATGAGCCAGCCTGGGCAGACGTGGAAGCGGGCCGTGCCCACGTCGCGACGCTCCTGGCTGCGTATGAGTCAGTCGCTACCGGCGCCGTGGTGCGTCCGCAGTTCGGTTGAGGCGGTATGCTGGACAGGTAGCGGCCGGCATGGTCTAGCCGTGCAGTCCGCCTCTGGTCGACATCCCCGCTCTGCAAGTGAAGTGGGGCCAGAGGTGAGGATGGAACCGGCCATGACAACGAAAAGGAATACGATGGAACTGCAATGAACGTGTTCAAGCCTACGGTCCGCTTGATACTCGTTGCTGCTTTCGCTTTCGTCCTCGCCGCGTGCGAGCTTGGTGGTGACAGTAGTGCAGACATGGCCGCGATGGAAGAGCAGTTGGCCAGCAAGGACGCCCAGATCGCCTCGCTCCAGGTGCAGATTGCCGCCCAAGGGCAGCAGCCGGCCGCTGCACCGGAGAAAGATAGCCGGCTAGAGACGGTGAAAGCCCGCGGGAAGCTCGCCTGCGCCGCCCCCAACGATGTCCCCGGCTTGGGCTACCTCGACTCCGAGGGACGTAACCTCGGGTTCGATGTGGACCTGTGTCGTGCGGTCGCCGCGGCCATCTTCGGCAATGGCGAGGCGGTGGAGATTATCTCGGTCGCGTGGTCCGAGCGCGGCTCCGCCTTACAGGCCGGCGATCTGGATCTGTTGTCCATGACCACGACATGGACCACCACGCGCGATACGCAGTGGGGCAACTTCACCACGATCATGTTCTACGACGGCCAGGGCTTCATGATCCCGAAGGAGAAGGGCATCGAGAGTGCTCTGAAGTTGGGGGGCACGACCGTCTGCGTGACCAGTGGGACCACCACCGAGCTGAACTTGGCAGACTTCTTCCGGCAGCACAATATGGAGCTGGAGACCGTCGTCTTCGAAGACACGGCGGCAGTGGACAGCGCCTATACGCAGGGGCGGTGCGATGTTGTCACGAACGACAAGTCGGCGCTGGCGGCCACCCGGAGCGGGCTTAAAGACCCGGACGACCACATCATCCTGCCCGAGACGATCTCCAAGGAGCCGCTGACACCGATCGTGCCGCACGGCGATGACCAGTGGCTGGATTTGGTCAAGACGGTGCTGTACGTCCTGATTAACGCCGAGGAGTTTGGCGTGACCCAGGCCAACGTGGAGCAGATGAAGAGCAGCGACAACATCCAGATTCGGCGGATGCTGGGCACGGAAGGGGAGTTCGGCCAGTCGGACTTGGGTCTCAGCCCGACCTTTGCCGTGGACGTGCTCAAGGCGGTGGGGAACTACGGCGAGATCTACGACCGTTATCTGGGTCCGGAAGGAATGTCTTTCACGCTGCCACGCCACGCCAACGAGCTGTGGACCAACGGCGGACTGCTCTACGCCCCGCCACTCCGCTAGGCTGCGTTGCCATCCGTCCATTGTGGCCCCATCCGTCATTGCGGCTCCCGCCGCAATCCACGTCTCCCCGCTCCGCGGGGGGCCCATAGGGGGACGGCACAGGCCGCCCAGCACCCCCGGCTGACCTACGTCCGTTATCTATTATGTCCAACGTCAAGGAGAACAGGGGGCTGGCATGAAGACCGCCATTCGCTTGGGCACCGCGGCCGACACGGAGCAGGCAGCGCGCGTCTTGCTCGCCGCCTACAACATGGCCGATATGGCTGAAGCGCGAGCAGCCTACCAGCGCGAAACCGAGATGGGCCACCGGTACCTGGTGGCCGAGGCAGCGGGCGCGATTGTCGGCATTAGCTCCTGGTACCTGCACGGTGTTCCCCATCATGGGCTGGCCGAGCTGGATCGGATAGCCGTGCTCCCCGAATACCGTATGAACGGCGCCGGCAGCGAGCTATTCCACGGCCTGGTCGAGGACGCCCAGCGCTTCTACGCCCAGCGCGGCGAGCGACTACGCAAGCTCTTCCTGATGACGCACGACGACAACCATGCCGCGCACGCGCTCTATCGCAAGGTCGGGATGGAGAAGGAGGTCGTGCTCAAAGATCACTACTACGATGGCCAGGCGGAAGCAGTCTTCTCCGTCTTCTTTCCGCGCCCAGGCCCCTAGTGTACGTCAGCGCACCGCTCCGCAGGGGGAGGGGGGGCCATAGGGGGGCCGGTACCCTTCTTTGTCAGCATCAGGATTATCAGAATGGAAGGATGAGCAGGATGAGCACCCAATCAATCCGGTCAATCCTCTAATCCTGCGAATCCTGATACTGACAAAGAAGAGGCGTCGTGAGACTCCGTAGAGAGGGAGAGGTCAAGATGCGTCCACTACGCATTGCCGTGATCGGCGCTGGCGCGCAGCCCGGCTCGCGGGCACGGCAATATCTTGCCACCATCGCCCGTCTCCCGGACCACTACATCCTCGCGGCGGTATGCGACCGCAATGCGGAGGTCAGCCGACAGGCGGCCGCCACCTATGGCGCCGAGGCCCACTACAGCGACGTGCGGGAGCTGTTCGCGGCCGAGCAGCCCGACGTGGTGCTCAGTCTGGCGCCGAAAGACTCGCACATCGTGATCGCCCTGACGGCGGCGCGACAAGGTATCCACGTCCTGACGGAAATCCCGGTGGCGCACACGCGCCGGTACGCCGCGGCCATCGCGCAGGCGTGCCGCGACAACGGCGTCCTGTGGGAGGTAGCCGAGCAAGTCTGGCTGTGGCCACAGGAACGGCTCAAGCAACGCCTGCTGGCATCGGGACAGTTGGGCCACGTGACGCACGCGCGGCTGTGGTATCAGACGGGGCAGTATCACGGCTTCAGCGGCGTGCGCCAACTGATCGGCGCCGAGGCGACGCGCGTGCTGGGCCACAGCGGTACCGTTCCAGCCGCACCGTACACGGCCTACGGCGGCGAACGGGAAACGACGGTGCGGTGGGACAGCGCGGTCATCGAGTTTGCCAACGGCGTGACGTGCCTCTTCGAGAAGGCACCCCGCGCCTTTCCGCTCCGCACCTATCCCCAGGGGTGGCAGATCGAAGGAACCAAGGGTGTGCTGGAACAGACCCGCTGCGTGCTGTGGCAGGGGTCGGAAGAGCGGCCCTACGAGATCGAGGAGGTGTATGACGAGCGCGGGGGTGAGCGGGTGCTCCGGCAGGTCCGGGTGGATACCGAGCCGCCGGTTGTATGGGAGAATCCCTTCCAGGGGTACCGGATCGGCAGCCCGGACGACGTAGCCAAAGCCGCCATCCTGACCAGCTTCCACGCGGCGATCACCGGCGGCGGCGCCCCGGCCTACGGGGTGGAGAATACGCTGCGGGACTGGGAGCTTTGCCTGGCGATACGCGAAAGCGCCGACCGTGGCAACACCTGGGTGGAGCTGCCCCTGCAGGAGCCGACGGCGCTGGAGCACCAGCTCGAAACCGAGTACGTGCGGCGCTACGGGTACGACCCCATCGAGGAGACGGAGCGGCTGCTGGACACGACCTTCACGCGGTCGGCGGTGATGTGGCCGCTGGCGCACTGGCTGTAAGGTACGCCATCCTGTGCAGTGCCGGGCCGGCGCGGCGGCGTGGGACCGGCCCCCCTATGGTCCCCCCGCTGCGGCGGGGGGACGGTATGTTCCCTCCCCTGTCGCAACGGGGGAGGGTTAGGGTGGGGGCCAGGCCAGGTAATGACGGCCGCCGGAGAGGGCGCCGTGTCAGAGGAGGGCCGGAAGGGATGAGCGCGACGCACGAGCCGGGCGGGCCGGGGGCGGCGGAGCAACCGCTGCTGCTCATTACCGGAGCCGCCGGGCGGATTGGCACGTACTATCGGGGGCATTTGGCCAGGCACAGGGCGCCGTGGCGGCTGCGCCTCCAGGACCTGCGGGCGATTGACGATCCGGGCGCGGCCGAGGTGCAGACGAGCGACTTGGCGGACATGAACGCGGCTCGGCGCGCCGTGACCGGAGTACACACCGTCCTGCATCTGGCGGCCGACCCGGACCCGGCGGCCGACTTCTACGCGACGCTGCTGGACCGCAACATCAAGGCTGCCTACAACATCTACGCCGCTGCCGCCGAGTGCGGCGCTCGCCGCGTGATCTTCGCCAGTAGCGTGAACGCGGTGATCGGCTACCCGAGCGGCGTACAAGCGCATACCCACATGGTCGCGCGACCGGGCAACGTCTACGGCGCCACCAAAGCCTGGGGAGAAGCGTTGGCCGCCTCGTTCGCGTTCCAGCACGGTCTCTCCTGCATTGCCGTGCGAATTGGCGGCTTCACTCCCCCGGAGCGACTGCGGGAGCGGCTCAATCCCGACAGCCCGGACGCAGACCGGACGCTCTCGTGGGTGGTGACGGCGGCGGACCTCAGCCGGCTGTTCGATTGCTGCTTGGCGGCGCCGGACGACCTCGACTTCGCCGTGGTGCATGGCCTCTCGGACAATCGCTATCCGGCGATGGACCTGGACTCCACGCGGCGCCTGCTCGGCTACGAGCCGCACGACGACGCCTTTGCGCTCGCTGAGGCATTCGCCGAGAGCTAAAGTGAGGAGAACGATGACTACGACTACCGGATCGGGGTCCGGCACAGGCGCTGGCCAAGGGCCGTTCGAGATCACCGTCGGCGGGGGCCACAGCAGCCTCGTCGAGCTGACGACAGGAGAGCTGCTGCTCACGGGCGCCCACTTGCAGCTCTGCCGCTCGGCAGACGGCGGCCGGACCTGGAGCGACTTTGCGCCAGCCGTGGACGAACAGGGGGCGGCGCTGCACGGCGGCCCCGGCTCGACGGGCCTCCTGCGGCTGCAATCGGGGGCGCTGGCCATCACCTATGGCCGGCTAGAAACGACGGCCGGCCCCCATGACGACTTCGGCCTGTTTATCCGCCTGTCCCGCGACGAGGGGCAAACCTGGTCGCCGGAAGTCCGTATCAACCTCCCCGGCGTCTACGCGCCCAGCTACCACAACGCGATGATCCAGCTGCGCGGCGGGCGGCTGGTGTTGCCCGTGCGCTGGATTCTCGCCGGGAGTCACGCCGACCGCGGCGCCCGGAGCCACGCTTGGGGCCGGCTGGCTGGACAGCGCTTCCCGGTCGAGGGCCACGCCCACAGGCCGGAGATGGACATTACGTTCGTGTACTACTCCGACGACGAGGGTCAAACCTGGCAGCGCAGCCGGGACGAGCTGATGGGCTGGTTCAACGATGGCTACGATGGCGTCACGCCGGTAGACGAGCCGGTCGCGGCAGAGCTGCGCGACGGGCGCCTGCTGCTGTTCGGCCGCTCGACGGTGGGCCGTATCGTCCAGTCCTCCAGCCGAGACGGTGGCGCAAACTGGAGCACCGTCGAGCCGACGGACCTGCCAAGCTCC
The DNA here is from genome assembly GCA_965238265.1 of Chloroflexota bacterium. Classification (GTDB taxonomy): domain Bacteria; phylum Chloroflexota; class UBA11872; order UBA12225; family JAJDUF01; genus JAJDUF01. The sequence continues at coordinate 3,217,355 of OZ250185.1, forward strand.
TATTCGCCGTGCCGCCTCGCCCGTGTGCCCGGCACCGACGACTTGCTGCTGATCTGGAACCAAGTATCCGGCGAGGAGATTCGGCGGGGCTATCGGCGGGGACGGCTCTCCACGGCCATTTCCAAGGACGATGGCCTCACCTGGGAGCACCACCGCACGCTCGCCCTCAGCCCAGGGCTGGTCGACGTGGCCCAGGTCCGGCCGGACCCCGTGCTGCGTATGGTCCGGGCAGCCGACAGCTTGGGCGATATGGCGGACGGCTACACCCTCTACCACTATCCCGACGTCGCGTTCGCCGGGGACACGACCTACCTGCTCTACAACGCGGGCCACTACTCCCCTACTGCCGATGGCGTCGTGCAGCGGCAGGAGCGCCGGCTACGGGTAGTGCCGACGAGCTGGCTGTATGGAGCATGACGAGGAGGAAGCGCCATGACGACGTATCGTGCCGGGGTGATCGGGCTGGGCCGGATGGGGTGGCTCTACGACGCTTCGCTGCCGTATCCACCCTCGGTGCATGATGAGGACGGCACTCCGACCGATCTGCCCCCCCTGCGCGACCACCCCGACCTGCCGCCGACGGAGCATCCCGGGAAAGAGGGTCTACCCACGAGCTATGCCGCGGCGCTGCGCCTGCATCCGCGGACGGAGCTGGTTGCCGGCTGCGATCCGAGCGAGGAGCGCTTGGCGGCCTTCGGCCAGCACTACGGGGTGAGTGCGCTCTATACCGACTATCGGGAGCTACTGACCAAGGAGCGGCTGGACCTGGTAGCCATCGCTTCGCATGCTGCCATTCGCCCGGATGCTACGGCGCTGGCGGTCGAATGTGGCGCCAAAGCCGTCATGACCGAGAAGCCGATGACGCTGACCTTGGCCGAAGCCGACCGGATGGTCGAGGTGTGCGAGCAAGCGGGTGTACCGCTGGCGTGCGGCGCGATTAGCGTTAACCACCCGGCCTTTGTGCAGGCGAAGAAGCTGCTCACCGACGGCACGCTTGGTACGATCCTGAGCATGGAGACCTCCCGTGCGATGGCGCAGCACAATGCTTGGGTGTACCTGGTGGATAGTCCCGCGGAATGGGTCATTGGCGTGACCGACGACGAGGAGGCCGTGCGGCGGAACGGTGAGTTCGAGGGGGCCGGCCTCATCCGGTTCGCCAACGGCGTGCCGGGGTTCTTGCGACCGGGCGCGCCGCAGGTCCACATCACCGGCGAGCGCGGGGAGCTGATCTTCGACTGGAAGCACTTTCGGCTATGGCTGGACGTGGATGGCCCGGGGGGCACAGGGCGCGTGGAGATGCCGTTTCCAGAACCACAGGTGTTGGGAGAGTGGTCAATACTGTACGGCGTTGAAGACGTGATCCGCTGCCGGGAGCAGGGTGGCGAGCCACGGGTGAGCGGACGGCGGGTCCGCGACGCGATGGAGATCGAGATCGGTCTGCGCGAATCGCATCGGGCTGGCAACATGAAGGTGGCGCTGCCCCTGGCGGACCGCTCGCTCGGCATGGTGTACGACTGGTTCCGCTAGAGGAGCGGACCTACCCCCAACCCCCTCCCTGACAGGGAAGGGGCCGGGGGTTAGGTGAGGGGAGGTGGATTCCCGCTTTCGCGGGAATGACAGGCCGGGGGTGAGGCGGAAGGGAGTGCGGCGATGGTGACGATGAGCGGTGAGTTGGCGCTGCTCGGTGGCACGCCGGAGGTGACTAGCCCGATCCCGCTATGGCCAGCGGTCGGCGATGGCGAGATTGACGCCGTGGTGGCGGCGCTGCACTGCTCGCGCAGTGACGTGCAGTACCTCAACTCCATGCCGGGTGGTGGCCCCGTCGCGGCGTTGGAAGAGCAGTTCGCTGGGCATTTCGGTGTCCGATACGCTATCGCGTCCGCCTCCGGCGCGGCCTCGCTGCACATGGCGCTGTACGCGGTCGGGGTCGAGGCCGGCGACGAGGTGATCGTCTCGCCGTACACGTGGGGGCAGACGGTCTCGCCCATCCTGAATCAGGGTGCGATCCCGGTATTCGCGGACATCGAGCGGGAGACCTATACGCTCGATCCGCAGGCGGTCGAGGCGCAGATCACGCCCTATACGAAGGCTATTCTAGTCGTTCACATCTTCGGTCAGCCGGCCGATATGGACGGTCTCCTCGCCGTCGCGCGGCGGCACGGGCTGCCCGTGATCGAGGATTGCGCCCAAGCGACGGGTGGTCGCTATCGGGGGCAGTACGTGGGCACGCTCGCCGACGTGGGCTGCTTCAGCTTCGGCGACGGTAAGCAGATCATCGGCGGCGACGGCGGGATGGTGCTGACCAACGATGCGGGAATCTACGAGCGGGCGTGCGCGATCGGCTCCCACCCGGCACGCCAGGAGCGCGATATTCAGGACCCGGCGCTCACGCCGTACATTGACAGCCTGACGTACACCTACCGCATTCACCCGCTGGCGGCAGTCATCATCCGGGAGCAGCTTCGGCACATGGATGCTTGGAACGCCGAGCGGCGAGCCAATCACGAGCGGCTGTCGCAGGGACTCGCTGGCGTGCCGGGGCTTCGTCCAGTGGCGGAGACGCCCGGCGGCGAGCACGTCTACCATCGCCACAGCCCTACCTTAGTCCCAGACGAATTGGGCGGGGTGGATCGCGCGACCATCGTGGCGGCGTTAGAGGCGGAAGGCGTGCCCGCCAACCTGGGCTACGTGCGTCAGCCGATCCACCTACGGCCGCGGCTCCAGGATCGCGCGTACTTCTTCGGACGGCAGTATCCTTGGGCCGCCCATCGCAGTGGTCGGGGCGCGGACGCGGTGGCGTACTGCGCCGGGGACTGCCCGGTCGCCGAGCAACGCTGCGCCACCGAGGAGCTCGACCTGCTCGGCATGACGGCGCCGGCCTGGCGTGGCGATCTGCGCGAACTGGTGGACCAGCACGTGCGCGCAGTGCAGAAGGTCTTCGAGCCGGCCAACCTCGCGGCGCTCCGGGACTGGGAGCGCTCACAAACCGGCGACAGTGACTAGGTTTGGAATCCGGGGCTAGAGGGGAGCCGGTATTGCACCTAACCCCCGGCCCCTTCCCTCCAGGGCAGGGGGGTTGGGGGTAGGTGTCGTGGCCCCCGCTCTAGCCCACATCGGGTATAGGCAAGGAGGAGATCGTGGGAATGCAACCGCCCCACCTAGAGCACAGCGTCATCCGCAAGCAGGCCGGCACGTATGCTGCCTTTCCCGTGCTGGAGCTACTCGCCGATGGCCGCTTGGCCGTGGCCTATCTGTCCAATGACGCCAACAGCAGGGACCACTACGGGTTCGGCGACTGGACCGTCGTGACCTCGGCCGACGGCGGCGCTACCTTTACCCCCGCCGCGCCGGACGACCTGAGCGTCCCCTTCAACTGGCCGGGCACCTCCCCACGCGAACGCTATGACCGCTTCGCGGCCCGGATGCCGTCCGGCACATTGGTCGCCGCGGGCGGGGTCGGGTTCGAGGAAGCGCCGGCGGACCACGTCCCAGAGGCGAAAGCGGCGGGGCGACTGGTCGCGGTACACCCGTTGCGCGACGACTCGATGGTCCTGCTCGGTGGCAACCGCGTGTTCGTGCAGCGGTCCCACGATGGCGGCCGGACGTGGGAGCGCCAGGAGTGGGAGGTGCCGGGCGCGCACCGACTGAACGGCTTTCCCCGCTCGACCGTCCTGGCGGATGGGACCATTCTGGCTCCACTCTACGATGGGGGGGACATCGAGGCCGACCGCGCGCGAGTGCTGGTATACCGCTCGACAGACAATGAGGCAAGCTGGCAACTCCGCCTGGTGGGCAGCGGGGCGAGCGCGGGGTACGGCGACGAATCGGCGCTGGTGGAAACGGAACCGGGCCGCGTGCTCTGCCTGATCCGCAAGGCGCCGCAGCGTCTGCTCGAGTGCTGGTCGGACGATGGCGGGCGCACCTGGTCACAGGCGACCTACACCGACATTTGGGGCTATCCGCCGCACCTGCTGAAGCTGCGCGATGGCCGGATACTGTGCTCCTACGGCCACCGGCGAGGCCCGCTCGGCGTGCAAGCGGTCATCAGCGCCGATGGCGGCCGTAGCTGGGACCTCGACCACCGGGCGATCCTGCGCGCTGACGGTGAGACGATGGATTTGGGTTATCCGCTGTCGGTGCAGCTGCCGGACGACAGCATCTTCACGGTCTACTACATGACCATCGGCGGTATCACGCATCGGTCGCCGCATGTCGCCGCTACACGCTGGCAGCTACCCTGGTAGGCACGGCCGATGGCCGGCGCCACTCGACCGAGGCGGGGTTGAGCGGCCGGTGTGGCGCTACGCTTGGAATCCCCCGCAAAGGAGCGCAAGAATGTCCGGAGCTTCGAGCCAACCCGACTACCTGACAACGGTCGCCATCCCAGCCGACATAGTGGCCGAACTGGGCTTCGGTGTGGAAGCGGCCATGAACGCTGCCGGGGAGGTGGCCCTGCCGGCAGGCCATGCTCCCTACCTGTTCAGCGTGCATTTGCCCGCGGGTGACGACTACCGGACGCCTCAACGTCGGGGCCTTCGACGCGGCCCGCCGCGAGGTGAGCATCGGGACCGTGCAGCACGCTATTGACGCCGCGTGCGATGCCGGCGCGACACGTGGCGTCATCCACTCGATGGGCATTGTGTCCGCCGAAGGAGCGGAGGTCGGCGACTGGGACCGCGCGGTGGCGGGGCTACAGCGGATCGCGGACCACGCCCGGACGCGGGACTTCGACCTCGTGCTGGAGAACGTCGTGTTCTACTGGACCTCCGTGCCGGCGCACATTCCGGCGGAGCGGGCCGACCGCAGCCAGTGTCTCTACCAGTTGGGCCGCGACCCGCAGGAGTGGCGGCAGCTGTGGGCGGCGATTGACCGCGACAACGTGCGACTCTGCCTGGATACGAGTCACGCGACGACGTGCGCGGTGGCCACGAGCGACCTTGCAGAGCAGATGCGGCGCGTGCATGAGTTCCTCGATGTCGGTGGGGACCTGATTACGCACGTCCACTGGTCGGATAACTATCTCGGCGGGCATCGTGGTCGTAACGACTCGCACCTGCACGTGGGGCAGGGAACGCTGCCGCGCCCCTTCCACGCACGGGTCAAGCGGCTCGCGGCGGTGAAGCACCTGGAGCACCAGAGCACCGTCGAGGAGCTACGGGCTGAGTTAGCGTACATCGAGCAGCTTTGATGTAGCGAGGTCGCGCTCAACTCATATCTGGATTGGCGATCCGCTTTCGCGCCATTGCATCATTGTCCGTCAAGGGCGGGCCTTGGCCAGACTCAGGACACACCCGCTACGAATGGTAGTAGATATACTACCACATAGATGGTGACAGGCTACGGCTCAGAGCGCGGATCGTCCAGCGACCCAACGCGGTGCGGTACCGTGAGCTGGAGCGGTTGCTCGAGGCCTACGGTTGGGTAGCCCGCCGCGGGAAGGGGAGTCACCGCGTGTTCACGCGCCAGTCGCAGTCCATCACAGTCCCCTACCGGCGCGGTCACGTATTGCCGGTGTATGTGCGTCAGGTGCTCGCGGCGTGCAAGGAGGAGCACGATGGGTAAGATGACGCAAGACGCCCCACTCGTAGCAGAGAGTCCACCCGTGCCTCCGGAGATTGCCGCCCAGGTAGAGGCCTACATGCACAAGCCGTATCACAAGGTCATCTCCGGTGATCGTGACGAAGGGTTCCTGGTACAGGTCGTCGAGCTACCCGGTTGCATGACGGCTGCCGAGACGGAGGCCGAGGCCCTCGCACAGCTGCCGGAGGCCATGTCCCTGTGGCTAGAGACGATGCTGCTGGACGGCAATCCTATCCCTGAGCCGGACACCGAGCCGACGTACAGCGGTCGGCTGCACGTGCGGATGCCCAAAAGCCTGCACGAGCGTCTGGTTCACCAGGCGGAGCGCGAGGGGACGAGTCTCAATCAGTGGATCGTGACACTGCTGGCGCAGGGCGCCGGTGCCACCGGTTGAACGGCGGCGATCCGCCGCCTGCCAGGCGAGCACGGCGCTGGGCGATCACGTTGGGAGGAGCCTTGCAATGACAACTACGCCCGCCACGCTGACCGAACCTATCACCTCCGAGCCGCCGCTCCCGGCGTCGGTCGCGGCGCTGGAAGCCGACTATGCCGCCCGTAACCCGCGGTCGCGGCGGCAGTATGAGCTGGGCCGTACCGTCATGCCCGGCGGGGTGGCTAAAGGCGCGTACTTCAACAAGCCGTATCCGCTCTTCCTGGTCTCCGGCGAGGGGTGCTACGTGACGACGCTGGACGGCCAGCGGCTGCTCGACTGCGCCAACCACCACACGGCGGGCGTGCTCGGACACCGGCATCCGGCCGTGATGGAGGCGGTGCGGGAGCAGCTGGCGCAGGGGGTCGCGTTGGGTGGGCCGACGACGGTGGAGTACGAGCTGGCGCGGGAGCTGACGCAGCGGGTGCTGTCGCTGGAGCGGGTGCGGTTCACCGGGTCCGGGGGCGAGGCGGCCCAGAACGTCCTGCGGCTCGTGCGCGGGTGGACGGGACGCCCCAAGATCGCCAAGTTCGAGGGGGCGTTTCACGGCCGGGTAGACGCGCTGGAAATCAGCGTCAGCCCGCCGCTCGACCGGGCCGGCACCCAAGCCGCGCCGCAGGCGGTGCCGCAGGGGCGGGGGTTTGTGCGAGGCGCGGCTGAGGATACGGTGATTCTGCCCTACAACCGGCCGCAGGCGGTGGCGCGGCTGTTGGAACAGCACCGCGACGAGCTGGCGGCGGTGTGGCTCGATCCGCGCGCGGGCATCCTGACCGGTGATCGGGAGTTCATCCGGTACATGCGGCGGATTACGGCCGACCTCGACCTGCTGCTGGTGATGGATGAGGTGGTGTCGTTCCGCGTGGGGCCGGGCGGACTGCAAGCGCAGTGCGGCATCAGCCCCGATCTGACCACGTTCGGCAAGATCATCGGGGGCGGCTTTCCGGTGGGCGCGTTCGGGGGGCGGGCCGACTTGATGGACCTGCTGGACGACGCGCGGGGCAGCACTGGCTACATGCACAGCGGCACGTTCCACGGCCACCCGGTCTCGCTGGCCGCGGGGCTGGCCACGCTGCGGACGCTGACGCCGGCGGCCTATCGCCACCTGACGGCGCTGGGCGATGAGCTACGTGCGGAAGCCAACGCCCTGTTCGCGCGGCGGGGGGTGGCGGCGCAGGCCGTGGGCGACGGATCGCTCTTCGGCTTCCACTTTACGGCGGAGCCGTTGCGCGATTACCGCTCCCTGGCCACCGCGGACGGTGAGCAGGCGTATCGCGTGTTCTTGCAGCTCTTGGCGCAGGGCATCATGCTGTCGTCGGGCCTGAGCATGTGTGCGCTCTCGCTGCCGATGGACCGGTCGCACGTGGCGGCGGTGGTGGCAGCGTTAGAGCAGATGGACCTAACCCCCGGCCCCTTCCCTGGCAGGGAAGGGGAGTCAAGGCGGTGAGCCTCACCCCCCGGCCCCCTCTCCACCATGTAGAGAGGGAGTGGATTCCCGCTTTCGCGGGAATGACGGGATGGGGAGCTGGATTGCGGCTTCCGCCGCAATGACGAGGCGGCGGGGCGCGGGAGGGGTGCTGGAGGGGGAAGCCGGTGCCCGCGGTGGAGCAGGGCCGCGGGCGGGGCGGTACCTGGATAGCAGGATGCACTTGGTGGGTGGTGGAGCGGGCGGTGGTGCTGTCTGGGCGACCGGACGCCCGCGGAAGTCTTCTGGAACGAGTGTGTGAATCCACCTTCCCGCTTGCGCAGTGACTCCATCGTTACCAGCCTGGGAGGGCCGGTTTTTGGATTCCCGCTTTCGCGGGAATGACGATTTCACACCGGTCTCCTGGCGCCGGAATGACGAGGCGGTGGAGCGGGATTGCGGGTAGGTGGGAGTGTGGGACGACGCGGCGCGGTTGTTCGCGGTGTTCTGTTGGGATGGCGGGTAGATGAGGGTGTTGGGAGTGGCAGGGACGCGGGGCAAGGTTACCTGGAGCAGCCGGCTCACGTGGGCCGGCAAGGCGGCGGTGGCGATAGGGGTGGCACTCAGACAGTCATGACCCGGCGCCCCGGCCGTGACGGCCAGGGGTACGTCATGACCCGTTGCCGGCGGGGCGGCACTCAGGCGGCCATGCCTCGCTGCACGTTGCGCGGTGGGAAATCGGCCCTGACCCGGCACCTGTGGGTGCCGGGCGCCGGACCAGTGGTAGTCCACCGCCCGCTGCGCGGCGGGGGGTCGCTCATGACCCGGTGCGCGCAAGGCGGCACTCAGACAGTGCTGACCCGGCGCCCCCGCCGTAATGGCGAGGGGTACGTCAGCACCCGGTGCCCCTGAGTCGGCACTCAGTCGGCCATGCCTCGCCGCGCGCTGGGCGGCGAGAGGTCTGCCATGACCCGGTGCCCTCGGCTGGGTGGCTTTGCCACCGTCGTTGGTTGACACGATAATACGTGTACGTCCCTGCCGGGCGGTGCCCGGTGCTCCAGGATGGTCTTGCATCTGCCACTCCCAATCAGGGGGGGTATATTGGCTGGGGGTGGGGGAAAGACAACGGCCTGGGGGGCGGGCTGCGCGGAAGGGTCATTAGCCACAGAGCACACAGAGAGCACAGAGTGGGGGATGGACTGCGGCTTGCGCCGCAATGACGAGGGGGCGGGAGAATGGCTAGGGCGCTGACGAGGGACGCCTCTACAGGGTGGGCGGCGGCACGCCTGGATCCCGGCTGGCGCGGGGATGACGAGGCCGGGGGCCGCGGGATCGGTCGGAGGGGAGTGGTGGTGATGGGGGAGCGGGGCGTGGGTGAGCCGGCGTTGGATGAGCTGGCGGGGGAGATTTTGCGGCGGCATGAGCATGCCGAGCCGGAGGCGAACATCACCAGCGCGGTGCGGGACTTCCTGATCGGCGCGGGGTTGGCGCGAGCGGACCAGATCGTCGAGGAGAACCCGCCGGCGCAGGCGTCGCGGCGCGCGGTGGACTTGACGGCGCTGGATACGTTCATCGAGGTCAAGCGGCGGATTGGCGCGCGGGCCGGCTTCAGTCCCGACGCGCGGTACGTCGAGCAGCTTGATGACTACCTCGATCAGTCGGAGCGGGACGGCCAGCGGTCGCGCATGGGCATCCTGACGGACGGCAGGTATTGGCTGCTGCGCTGGCCCGGCGCCGGGACCGTCAAGACGGCGGCGCCGTATGGCTTCACGCTGGACGCCAAGGATGGCGGCGGGTGGCGCCTGCGCGACTGGCTGCGGGACCGGGCGCTGGTCTCCAGTCGGAACATTCCGCTGCGCGACCGGGAGAGCGTCGAGAAGCACTTCGGTCCTGGCAATCCGCATTACGAGAAGGACATCAGCCGGCTGCGGGCGCTGTACGACCGGCACGCGGCGAGCGAGACGGTGCGGGTGAAGCGGCGGCTGTGGGACAACCTGCTGCGGGCCGCATTGGGGGAAGTGGCGGGGACGCGGCGGGGATTGGACGACCTGTTCGTGCGCCATACCTATCTGACCGCGGTGATCGGGCTGGCGGTGCAGGCGACGTTCGGCGTTGATGTAGCACGGGAGGCCGAGCACGACGCGGTAGGGCTGCTGAAAGGGCGGCAGCTACAGAACGCGACGGGCCTGCACGGGATCGTCGAGTCGGACTTCTTTGCCTGGCCGACGGAGGTCGCGGGCGGGCTGCCGCCGATCAAGACGTTGGCGCGGCGGATTGCCCGCTTTGCGTGGGCCAAGGCACCGCCCGACATCGGGGCGCTGCTCTACGAGACGGTGATCCCGGCGGACGAGCGCCGGCAACTGGGGGAATACTACACGCCGGCCTGGCTGGCGCGGGTGATGGTGCGGGAGCTGGTCGAGCAGCCGTTGGAGCAGCGGGTGCTGGACCCGGCGTGCGGCTCCGGCACGTTCGTTGTGGAGGCGGTGGCGCACTTCCTGGCAGCCGCCGAGCGGGACGGCCTCGCTGCCGGTGACACGTTGGAGCGGCTGCTGGACGCGGTGACCGGGGTGGACGTGCATCCGGTGGCGGTGCATCTGGCGCGGGCCGCCTGGGTGCTGGCGGCGCGGCCGGCGATTCAAGCCGCCACCGACGCCGGGTATGGCGAGCCAATCGCGGTGCCGGTCTACCTGGGCGACACCTTGCAGTTGCGCTACTACGGCGACCTGTTCGCGCAGCGGGACGTACCGGTCTACGTTGACGACGAGCGAAACACGGTGCTGCGCTTTCCGCGCCGGCTGGTCGAGCAGGCCAATGCGTTCGACGCGCTGATGAGCGACGTGGCCGGGGCCATCGAGAGTGGGGGCGATCCGACCTTGGCATTGACCGACCACAACATCAGCGACGCGGCGGAACGGCACACGCTGCACGGGACCATCACCGAGATGCAGCGGCTGCACGCCGAGGGCAGCGACCACATCTGGGCGTACTACAGCCGCAATCTGGTGCGGCCGGTGGCCCTGTCCAACCGCAAGGTGGACGTGGTGATCGGCAACCCGCCGTGGCTGAACTACAACAAAACCGCCAGCACGCTGCGGACGGCGCTGGAGCAGCAGAGCAAAAACGTCTACGACATCTGGACCGGCGGCCGCTACGCCAGCAATCAGGACGTGGCCGGGCTGTTCTTCACGCGCAGCGCCGACTTGTACCTGCAGGGCGGGGGCGTGATCGGTATGGTGCTGCCGCACAGCGCCTTGCAGACGGGCCAGTACGCCAAGTGGCGCACCGGCGCCTGGCACATGGCCCGTGGGGGCCGCCGCCGGAGCCGCCGCCGGAGCAGCGTCGGCATTAACCCCCTGCGGGTGGACTTCGGCTACAAGGCGGCTTGGGACCTGGAACCGCTGGAGCCGAACACCTTCTTCCCGATTGCGTCCGCGGTGGTGTTTGCCCAACGGTTAGGGCCGGACAACCTAGCGGGGCCACTTGGCGGCCGGGTGGAACGCTGGCTGGGGAAGACGGGGACCGCCGACGTGCGCCGGGTCAGCGTCGCCATCACCGATACGTCGGAGCGCGGCGAATCACCCTATAACGGCTACGCCCGGCAAGGGGCTTCACTGCGTCCACGCCGGTTGATCTTTGTGGAGGAGATCGAAAACCCGGCCATTATCCAGGCCAGCCAGACCATCACCGTACAACCGCGCCGGGGAGCACAAGACAAAAGGCCGTGGCGGGACCTGGACCTGACCGTCCTCACCGGCCAGACCATCGAGACGCAGCACGTCTACGACGTGCATCTGGGCGAGACTGTGGCCCCCTACGCCACCCTTGCCCCGCTCCAAGCGGTCTTGCCGCTGCGCCGCGGCGACGCCGGCCTGCCGGCCGACGACAGCGGAGTCGGTGGCGTCCGCCTCGGCGGATTGCAGCAGCGGATGCGGGAGCGTTGGCAGACCGTCAGCGGCCTGTGGGAGCAACACAAAGCACGCGCCAATAAGCTGAACCTCTTGGAGCGGCTGGACTATCACCGCGAACTGTCGTCACAACTGGCATGGCAACGAAACCCTGATAAGAGACCGGTCCGGATAGTCTACACCGCTGGCGGTGAACCGACAGCGGCTTTGCTGCGCGACAATAACGCTCTCGTTGACGAAAGACTTTATTGGGTTACTTGCGAAGACATACAGGAGGCCTACTACCTGCTCGCTGTCATCAACAGCGACACGCTGTATGAAGCGGTGATTCCGCTGATGAACAAAGGCCAGTTCGGAGCGCGCGACTTGCACAAGCAGCTGTGGAAGCTGCCCATTCCGGAGTACGACGGCAGGGAGGCGCTGCACGGGGAGATCGCGGCGGCGGGTGCGGCGGCGGCTGCGGGGGCGGCGCGGGAGCTGGCGCGGCTGCGGGCTGATCGTGGCAACGATGTAGGCAGCAGGATTGTGCGGCGGGAGCTGCGGCGGTGGCTGCGGGAGTCGGCGGAGGGGGCGGCGGTGGAGGGGGCGGTGGGGCGGCTGTTGGGGTGAGGGGGGTATTTACATGGATGGACAGGATGCACAGGATGGGTGAGGGGATTGTCAGCATCAGGATTTGCGGGATTAGGGGATTAGCAGGATGGGTGGCCCCCCTCTGGTCCCCTCGCTGCGCAGGGGGACGGGCGCAACATGTTGCGCCCCTACGGCTTGGCTCGTGCCTGCCCCGGTTAGGAGTGAATGGGGGATGGGTGGTAAGGTAGGGCGATGAGTGAGGGATTACACTTTCGGCCGCGGGTGGCGGTGGTGGATGCGAACGTGGCGCTGGGGCACGGGCACGATCAGCTCTCGCCGGCGGCGGATGCGCCGGCACTGCTGGCGACGCTGGACCGGCATGGTGTCCGGCGGGCGGTGGTGCATTACGTCTACGCGCAGACGAAGAGCGCCATCGAGGGCAATGCGCTGCTGTTCGAGGCGATTGCGGGGCATGAAGCGCGGCTGATCCCGCAGTGCGTGGTGTCGCCGACGGACGAATCGCTGGCGCAGCTGCGCGACTTGCACGGGCGCGGGCTGCTCCGCAGTGTGCGGCTGCACGATCTGAGTAGGCAGGGCGTGCCCTTTGCCGACTGGGTGTATGGTGACGCGCTCTCCTGGTTGCAGGAGCAGGGGATCGCGCTGTGCGTGCCGCTGCCGGAGGTGGACGTGCATCAACTGGCCACCACGTTGCGCGGCTACCCGGAGCTGCGGGTGGTGCTGGCGGGGGTGCATTACCAACACGTGCTGCTCGTCCGGCCGCTGCTGCACTTGCTGCCGCTGCTGCACCTGGAGCTGAGTCGGTACGAGACGCTGGGGGACGTGGAGGCGCTGTGTGCCGAGTTTGGCGCCGAGCGGCTGCTGTATGGCTCGTGGTACCCGCGCTACGAGATGGGGCCGATCCTCTACTACTTGCACCACACGACGCTGACGGAGACGGAGCTGGCCCAGGTCTGCGCGGGGAACGCGGAGCGTCTCTTGGTACGGGAGGGGGCACCGTGATCGGCGGGACCGAGGTGATTGACTTTCACGGACACGCGGGGATGTGGGACGGGGCCGGGATGGTGGACGACGTAGACCGGATGGTCGCGGCGATGGACGCGGTGGGCGTGGACCGCTCGTGTATATTCGGCATCTTCCACCTGGACGGGCGCACGGGCAACGACCGCACGGCGGCGATGATCGCGGCGCGACCGGATCGGTTCATCGGTTTTGCCTACGTCTCTCCCTTGGCCACGGACACGATGCTCGACGAGCTGACGCGAGTCGTTGACCGGCTCGGCTTCCGGGCGCTGAAGCTGTACGCGCCGTACACGCCGTACCGGATCAGTGACCGGCAGTGGGACCCGATCTACGCCTTCGCGGACGCGCGGGGGCTGGCGGTGCTGCACCACACGGACGAACGGTGCTCGCCGGCACATCTGGCGGAGGCGGCGCGGCGCTTTCCGAACGCCCGGTTCGTGGCGGCGCATAGCGGGAACACGCCGCCGGCCCGGAAGCTGGCTATCGCGGCGGCCCGTGAGCTACCCAACTACTATCTGGAGACGGCCTCGACGTTCCGCACGCCGGGCGTGACCGAGGAACTGGTCGCCGGGGCGGGCGCCGAGCGGGTGGTATTCGGCTCGGATACGCCCCTGATGGACCCGCGGCCGCAGATCGGCAAGATTATTACGGCGGACATCTCGGACGCGGCCAAGCGGCTGATCTTGGGCGAGAACGCGCGGCGGCTGCTGGACCTGTAGGGCGGGCCTGACCTACCCCCAAACCCCCTCCCTTCAGGGAAGGGGCTAGAGGCCTTCGTCGCGGACTGCCCTCACCCCGGCCCTCTCCCTGCGGGAGTGGGGGCATGGATTCCCGCGGGCGCGGGAATGACGGTCCTGGAGGGGAGGGGCCGGGGGGTAGGTGTAGTATGTAGTAGGCGGATGCGGTGAAGGAGGGGAGTGGTGGCGGAGACCGTAGCGCGTAAGAGGCGGGCTGAGGCTGCTCCCAATACGGCGGATGCGTCGTTAGCTGATGCGGGGCGGAAGCTGACCGCAGAGGAGCTAGAGGCGCTGGAAGACCGGGAGGACGTGCGGATTTATCAGGAGCGCAAGCACGATCCGAGACAACCATTTGAGGATTTTCTGCGAGAAGAAGGTCTGGATGGCCCTCTACCACTCTCCCGCTCCGCTGGACTCCGGCTTTCGCCGGAGTGACGGGAGGGGAACGCAATAGTGACCGGCACGATGACTACCGCGCGCAGTCGCGCCTTTCAGGAACGCGCCGCCAGGGTGTTCGGTGGTGGCACGCTCTCGATCTGGACGCTGCCCGACGATGTGCCGGTCACCTTGTCGCGCGGGCAGGGGGCGCACGTCTGGGACGTGGACGGGCGCGAGTTTGTGGACTACCACATGGGGTCAGGCCCCATGCTGCTCGGCCACTGCCACCCTGGGATCGTCGCCGCCGTACAGGCGCAGTTGGCGCGCGGCAGCCAGTTCCACCTGAATAACGAGCGGGCCGTGGTGTTCGCGGAGCGGGTCGTAGCGGCGGTGCCGTGCGCCGAGGCGATCAAGTTCACTTCGAGCGGCACGGAAGCAACCTTCTATGCCCTGCGGCTGGCACGCGCGGCCACCGGCCGGCGCCTGATCCTGAAGTTCGAGGGCGCTTTGCACGGTGGTCACGACTACGCGGTTCAGAGCACCGCGCCGCCAGCGTTGAGTCCGTATCCGCGCGGCGTGCCCGACTCGGACGGTATCCCGACCGGGGCGAGCGAGAGCGTGCTGATCGGCGAGTTCAACGACCTCGGCGGCGCGCAGCGGCTCGTGGAGCGGTACGGCGCGGATCTAGCGGCGATCATCGTCGAGCCGCTCCAGCGTGCGCTGCGCCCGCAGCCCGGTTTCCTGGCCGGCCTGCGGGCGCTGGCGGAGTCGTGCGGCGCGCTCCTGATCTTCGATGAGATCGTGACGGGCTTCCGGCTGGCCTGGGGCGGCGCGCAAGAGCGCTACGACGTGATTCCCGATCTCTGCACGCTGGGGAAGGCTTTTGCCGGTGGCTTTCCGGTCGCCGCCATCTGCGGGCGCCGCGACGTGCTCGACCTGACCCGGGCCAGCCGGCGCGGGCAGGCGGCCTATGCTTGGGTCGGCGGCACGTTCAACGGCAATCCCATCGGGGCGGCGGCGGGCCTCGCCGCGCTCGACGCCCTCGCTGCCGACGGAGTCTACGACCGGCTGCACCGGATCGGGAACACCCTCCGTGCCGAGCTGAATGCCCTCGGGCAAGAAGTAGGTCTGCCGGTGCAGGCCATCGGCGACGGCCCGGTGTCGCAAGTGTTCTTCGGCAGCGGGCCACTGCGAAGCTACCGCGACACCCTCGCCACCGACCAGAGGCGGCGGATGCGGTTCGGTGACGAGCTGCTGCGCCGGGGCATCCTGGTCAATCCTGGCGAGAAGCTCTACCTCTCGCTGGCCCATAGCGATGCCGACCTGGACCGGTTCCTGTCGGCCGCCCGTGGTGCCCTCCTAGCGCTGCGGTAGCCGTGTTTCCGTCTACTCATCTTCGACAGAAGTCAGCGGTTTGCGTTAAGTGAGGGCCGGGGGCGAGGTGAAATGCCGGCCCCTCACGCTTGTTCCGGTACAGGCCTCGTTGTTCAGCAGGTAGTGTAGTGGAGTCGCTTTCTACGCCGTAGCTGGCGGCAGAATTCAACCCTTCATGGTTCCGCTCTATGGTGGATATCGTTGCGTGGTCAGCAGCCCTCCCAATTTCGTTTGAACTATGGAAGCACTCTCTGCAAATTGCCTCACTTCATTGGTTTGTGGTACGAGGAGAAATGCCACACGCGGGGTACGAAACACATATACCAACTGTGAGCCAGTCTCACGTATCAAGCCGCGTGCCAGGTCCCTAATGAGTGGGTCTCGTGGTTTGGGCGGCATGTGTTGATAGACAAGTAGAGAGTGCCCTGCCGAGAATGACTGAGATACCTCACGTAGGAAAAGGTATCGTGAGGCACCCTTTCGGCCGTACTTGACCGACTTTATTTCAAGCCCATTGTCAGGATCAAAGAAGACCAATTGCCTCCCCTGTGAGAGTTTGAGGAATTCATCGAAGTATCTGCGGCGTTCGTCAGAAACGTCAGGCAACACATGAGAATAGAAAGTCGCACTAGGAAGAAGGCCGCTTTTCTCTAGGACTCTTATGCTGCGCTGCCTTGATTCCAAAACAGCTGAACGAAGGCAATCAAACACGGCGGGATCAAAGCACCTCCATCTGCCTGGCTCCCGTAGGTAATCTACGCGATGACCATCCCGCTTTTCGTCGTTTGGCGTCAACATCCAACATACAGCCGTGCTGATCTTACCGTAGAAGCTCAATTGGCGAAGGAGACAGTATTTGATGTAGTCGTACATGTCTCCGAAATACTGGTTCTTCATGTGAAAATAATCTACCTCCGACTCATTTGTTGTCTTCCATCTGAGTCTCGCTCTCGATCCCAGACAAGCCTGAGTCTCGAATCCCTTCGCCAATCCTCTACGCGAACCACTAGGTCGGCCAAATCCGGAACCCTATATTCCACCGCTAGTTCCCACACTCCGTTTCCACTTGGGAAATCTGCGATTGGCTTGAATGTGGCTCTCCATCTCCTTCCTCCATAGTAGACAAATCCTGAGTTAATGGCACAAAGGCTTGTTCGCTTCCCGTGTCGAGCGAGCAAAGCGTCAGTATCTACAGTGAGTACGGTATGAGCCCTGTTGCGGTATGCGTATGCATGCAACAAGCTTCTGAGCCGTTTCCAGTCTGCCCAAAAGAATGTTTTCCCGTTCAGAAACTCATACCATTCCTCTGGAGTCATGTTAACGAGGTTCTTGGCTAACTCCGAAGGAGGCATTGGCCTCTGATCGCGAATGACGGCAGTTCCGTGAACAGGGTGTGCAATGGATATACTGTTCTGACGCCACTCGGACTCGATCCTGCGGCGACCGGTGGCATCAACTTCGTATAGGTCTAGTAGCGCAGACGTGCTGAGAAGGCCGTGCTCTTTGATGCTAGGCCAACTACCTGCCTCAGCCATGTGGTACACGAGCGGATGTCGGCGTGCGACCTCTTCCGGTTTCATAGCACTCACCACCCCCTACGGTCGATGATGCTTCGAGGGTTAAACCCCGTCGCAATCAATGAGACACGTGCTCTAGCCACACGCTCAACTTCATGGATGAACGATATAGTGTCCGGATGTAGTTGCTCAAATCTTCTAGCTTTCCCATTGGCGGAGGACAAGTAGTCCGCGAAGGTCAGTGCGATGTCGGTAGGGCCGTTCAGGAGGGCGGCTCGGCGCAACAGCACCCAGTCAAATTCACCGATCCGGCGCATCCGGTTGGTGGTAGATGTTCGCTCCGTCCGCATTAACCTCCGGACATCCTGTTCAGAACGTCGAGCTATCTCCGCCCACGCCAACTCCTGCGACATAGGCCCAGACGTTCCCCCTTTGGGATTCTGTACTCTGATGGGATAGGTTCGACAGACCATGAGGATCCTTCTCACTCGGGTTGGAGAAATCCCAGCTTCCGCTATGCAACCCGAAACGGTCGTGTCTCGCGAGGTTACATAAGGGTAAGGCCCATGATACAAGCTAAGCCCTGTGCCTTGGGTCCCTTCCAGAAGAATTCGACCATCTCGGGAAAGGGTCGCATCCAAGACCTCGAGAGCGTC
This sequence comes from Chloroflexota bacterium, assembly GCA_965238265.1. Lineage (GTDB taxonomy): Bacteria > Chloroflexota > UBA11872 > UBA12225 > JAJDUF01 > JAJDUF01. Next base: position 3,234,945 of record OZ250185.1, read on the forward strand.
GCATACATAGGGTTTGAGGTCCGATACTCCCTGAGCCAACAATGTATCTGTCTCCCGCCGCATAATGCGACGAGCGGTGGCAGCCCCGACTCCTTGCCCAGTTGAACCAATCCCTTGCACAAGGGCTCCTTCATCCGGCTTGTCTTGGTCACGGATGATGATGGCCTGCCGGTCAATTCGCAGACGTTCGACGTCTACCCGGCACTCAGCGATCTCACGAAGGAGGACTTGCAGATCCAAGACAGCTCCAGGCCCGATCAGCAGTTTTGCATCACTCTTCCTAGTGCCAGATGGGAGCAGGTGGTGGGTATACGGCTCAGGGTGCTCGTATACCTTGTGTCCGGCGTTCGGCCCTCCTACTCGGACTAAGAGGTCGTACTCGTTCGAGATATAGCCTGCGATCTGCCCTTTGCCTTCGCTTCCGTATTGTCCTCCCACCAGCACGTCGACATAGCCGACTGAGTTGTTGCCGTAGAGCCGCAGATGGCTCGCTGCTCTGACTAGAACGTCCTTGCTAGTACAGCGGTTGGTTTCTATGACTATGTCGGCCACATCCCGCAAGCGATCCACGTGCTGTTCGGTCTGATTCTGACGGACATCCTCGTATGTGGGAAGATCACTTCGCTGGCGCTTCCGGCGCTGGTCGTACCTTTTCCGTAGCACCTCTAGTGGTGCCGTCACATGTATGTGTGTCACGATTGGCCCGAAAGCATCCCGCAGCGCTTCTATCTGACCCCTTGTTCTGACGGAATCGAGAACTACTGCTTCGTTAGCCTCGATTGGTAGTTGCTTAGATAATTCTTCCAGAACCCAGCGCCCCCGGGTCTGCGTGTCTAGCCTGTCCCCCTCTTGTTGCAGGTTCGCTCTGTCCTGGGACTCCCCTCGCAGGCGCCTGCCTAGCCACTTGCGTGTCCGATAGACAGCAAACCCGAATCGGCCGGCTAGAGCCTCTGAAAGAGTTGACTTTCCCGACGACACAGGACCGGATATCAGGATAAGCCTTCGCATCATGCCCATTTCCTACCAATAGGTTCCTCCCAAGCCCAGCAGGCCTTGGACCTCCTTCAATGGTTCCGCTCCGGGAAGATCGTAGATAGTCACTTCAACCCCCCTCCAAACAAGTGACTCCTCGATTAGTTCCCGAATGATGCCCCAGTGGCCGCGCGCTTGGCCTGAACCTATTCGGGGCATATGCACCGTTGCATTCCGTTTTGCAGCTAGTTCGGCGAGATGCTCTAGACACTCCCGAAGAGCCGCATAGCGGATACGAGGCTTAACTGAAGGGCCGTAGCCGCGTTGTGCCACCATATGAACAATGCTTAGGTTCTTTGAGACCTCGGTAATGTGCGTATTCCCAAGACTGAGGTTGAGATCACTTTCAGCAGCCCACCGCCTGAAATCGTGTTGCACGAAGTCCCACTTGGTCCTTACGTGCCTTGAGAATCCTGCTCCCCAATTTGGTGTCTTGTCGTTAACGATATGAGCAATAACTCGACGTCCCGGTCCTCGAGGTTTAGTCGCATCCCCATAGACAAAGGTCAACCCTGCCCCGTCAGGCGCGGCAGGATGTCTCCTTCGCAAGACCCCAAGTATACGAGGGTATTGATCCCCCGGATATGACGGAATTCCCACGCACTCAACCCCCAACTCAGGCAGATGACTTGCCCATCTCTCAAGTCTCTTGGTGGTATAACCTACTGCGGTGCATTCGGAAAGTGCAAGTGATCCGCTCACTTGCAGACTCGGCGGTATGTTTACGCTCCATGAACGAGAAGGAGCGGTATAGTCGATCCGGAAGTTTGCCGGCTCTTTCTCAGTGGCTATCCTGGCGGCTGCGAACATGGCACACGGTTCCGTCGTCCGCCTCGCCATCCGAAGTAACAATGCTTCTGTAGAAACGTCGAACTCCTTCCTAAGTCTCATCAGGTTGTCAATGTCCACAGACTCGTTTTCCAACTCGACCGCAGTCCCAATTGGCATGAGAATCTCCGCCGCAGCGATATTACACAGGAGTTCTGCTTGCCAGGCATCCCCCCGGGACCTTCCCCGTTGGCGTATCTCAGAACGGTAGTCAGGAAACAACGTATGGGCAATCTCATGCGCCAGGGAAAAGCGGATTCGGCCAGGCGGTCGATTCGGATTAAACTCAATGCGGGCGCCCGCCCCGGAAGGAACTAGCCTAGAATCAAGCACGTCGTCTCGTGGCATTATTGGGATCCTCAATTTATCCGCTAGGACAATTGGATCAAATGGCGGGCCTGACCACCCTTTTTCGACGGCATCTAGGATAACAGCTCTCGCTTTCTCGATGATAACTGCAACGGGGTCATCCTGCCCCTGAGTCAAGGCAAGAACTGAAGGATTCGTCCAGTTATGCTTACCGAGAATCATCGCCGCTCCTCCACTGGTCTCCTAGTGTAGCCTATCTCGGCTAATTCGGACCGACCAGCACCTTGAGGCTCTGGCCGCTCCGGGCAACGTCGAAGGCCGTGTTGATGTCCGCCAGCTCGAACCGCCGCCCGATGAGCGGCTCTATCTCCAAATGGCCGAGCCACTGCGCTGCTGCACGGAAGCGGTCCCGGCCGCCATAGACGCCAACGAGGCTCAGATTGCGGGAATGAAAGTCGTCGAGGTGCAATGGGAGACGCGCCTCAGTGGGATGCACACCGATCATCACTACCCGGCCGCCGTTGGCGACCGACTGCAAGCAATCGGCCAGCGCAGCCGGCTGGCCGGAGCTATCGAAGGCAACTTCGACGCCGGCGCCCCCGGTAGACGTTGCCACCACTGCCTCGACCTGCCCGTCACGCGGATCAACGACCTGCTCCGCGCCCAGCCGTAGCGCCAACGCCCGCCGGTCGGGGTGCGGCTCGGAGACGATGACCCGCGCCGCCCGGCTGCGGTGGGCGAGCTGTAGCGTCAACAGTCCCATCGGCCCGGCGCCGGTGAGGAGGGCGGTAGCGCCCATCGGCAGCTCGGCGCTCTCGACGGCAGCGACAATGCACGCCAACGGCTCGACAAACGCGCCGTGCTGCACGGGCACGCCGGCGGGCAGTGGGAAGAGCCGGTCTACCGGGACCACGACTTGCTCGCCATAGCCCCCGCGTGACAGACAGGCGACCGGCGTCCCGATTTCAAGTCCGGTCACGTCAGCGCCCACCGCGACGACCTCGCCGCTGAACTCATGTCCCATCATGCTGGGAATGTCCGTCCGGGCCAGCAGGCCGTCAATGGCATGCACCTCGGTCTGACAGACGCCGCAGGCCCGGACCTGCACCCGGACCTCGCCCGGCCCCGGTTGCGGCACCGGCGCTGTGCCGATCTCGAACCCTCGCCCGACAATGAACGTTGCCTTTCGCATGAGTCTCCACCTCTCCCCCTGACAAGGGTAGGTTTTCCGATGGGAGGCCGGTTGGACCTAACCCCCGGCCCCTTCCCTGAAGGGAGGGGGTTGGGGGTAGGTCCGTCCCTCACCCCGGCCCTCTCCCAACGCGGGAGAGGGGGCCTGGATTCCCGCTTGCGCGGGAATGACGGGTGGCAGCCCCCCGATTCCGCACAGGGTCAGCCGCGAGGAACGAGGGGCCATGGCCACGGGTCGGTGCTCGGATCGCGTTGGTCTACGAGCGCAATCTCGATCTCGCCGATCCCCTCAATCGCCGCGGCCAGCGTCGTGCCGGCGGCGAGTGGCTCGTCGGCAGGAATGGTCAGGGTCGCGGCACTCGGCCCCAGGGACACCACGTCGCCGGGCAAAAGGGTGATACCGGACGTGATCCAGGCAACCGCTGCCTCGACCGAGACTCCATAGTCGCCGACCCGCCCCGGCGCTGCATGCGTCTCCCCAACCCGGAGGGTCATCCTGGCGTCGGCCAGCCGCGCGCTGCCGCCAGCGATAGGGATGATCGCTCCGATCCGATTGCACCCGTCCGGGTAGCGGCACTGATAGGCTGCAAACCGCGCGGTGCCCGGAGTGGGGACGCCGGGGAACGAATCGACGAGCGACATATCTATGACCGAGACGATCACGCCAACGCCCAGCAAGAGGTCGGGGACGTCCGCTGGCGTTGGCCGAAAGACGGGCTGCGGCCCAATCACTCCCGCCAGCTCGCAGCTCACCTCCAGACGACGGGCGTGTCGAGGCAGGGTCAGCGCCGCAGTGGTGCCGGCGAGACTGCTGGCCGGATAGAGATACGGCGCCGGCAGCTTGTGCAGGGGTGTGCTGCCGACGTTCTCGGAGAGCGCCCAGAAGCTGCGCGTGGTGGCCGGAATGTCGCTCGCCGTCAACTCCGGTCGGTCTGCCCCGCCGAGACCAAACTGCTCACGGCGGGCAAGATAGCGGCTCTGCTGCCCTTGCGGGCCAACTCCTCGCCGGGCCGGATCGTCCAGGTAGGAGATGGGATGTTCGAGCCGGCCGACCCGCTCGAACTCGACGGCCAAGACGTTTCGCTCCGGGTGGCGCCAGGCGCCCTGCACGGCATGACCATCGTAGCCACAAGCGCCCAGGCCGATGATCGCCCCGGCGGGCAACGTCATCAGCTGCGCGAAGTGCGCCACGGTGTCGCGGACGTTGTAGAGGTAGGCGCCGGTGTGGGCACGCACGCGCACACGGTCATTGAACCAAGCCGTGGCCGTAAGGTCGTGGGGGCTACCGACTTCATCGGCGGTGGTAATCACCGGGCCAATCGGCCCACAGCCGTCCGCCCCCTTGTTGCCGGTGGCGACGCCGCCCATACGCACGCCGGTCAGCGGTCCGAACGGCACGGTTTTCTGCCCGAACACCGGGGAGCTTGTATCGTTGCAGACGGTGTAGCCGAAGACGTAGTCCATGGCCGTGTCGGCGCCGACACCTTGGGCCACTGGGCCGATAACGACACCAAGCTCCATATCGGACGCGGCCGTATCGTCATCGTGGGCAAAGAGCGGCTCGCGGTGCCCGATGATGGCCGTGATCGGCCGGAGCCGCGCCGCCGGCACCTGCCAGGGGGGATTGGGCGACCGCTGGTGGGCCATGACCTGGGTATTGCCGCTCAGAAAGATGTAGAGCGGTGGCTCCGGGAGCGGCGGCTGCCACTGAATCTGCTCCGGGTCGCGGAGCAGGGCGTCTACCCAGCCACCGTCCACGGTACGGCCGTAGTGCCAGATCGTCCGCTCCAGGTCTTCCAGCGCAATGACCGCCTGGCGCCCGTGCGCCACGATGTCGAGCATATCCGCCGGAGCCGTCAGCACACCCCAGGGGCCAGCCCAGGGCGTGCGCCAGTAGACGCGCGCGGCTTGCGCTTCCAGCAGCGCCACCGCGTCCTGGATGCCCAGGACGACCGGCTCGGTGCTATCCGGCCGCACCGTCAGGATGCCCGTGCGAAACCGGCCCTCTTCCAGATAGGTGAGTAGCTTCATACCGATCCGTTCTCCTTCCGCGATGTGGGCGTGGCCTGTCGTCCGTGGGGAGGCCCAGGAAGCGGGCGGCATTGACCAGCTCGGTGGCTGCCAGGCCGCTCCATTCGATGGCCACGGCGGCGGTGTCCGGGTCGGCGTCGCCGTCCCGGAGCAACGGCGCCAGGTTGGTCCCGTGTAGGTGCTCCGGCAACGGCCGGTCGAGCAGGTCCAGCAGCGTGGGCACGAGGTCCACGTGACTGACCGGCGTCGCCACGCACCGCGGGGCCAAGCCGGGTGCGCGGATAATCAGCGGGATTTGCGCCGACGGCTCGTACAGCACGCTCTTGTTGAGCAGCCGATGCTCACCCAGCATATGACCGTGATCCGAGGTGTAGACGACGATGGTATCCTCGGCGAGGCCAAGCTCGGCGATGCTGGTCAGGATACGCCCCACGTACTTGTCCACGAGCGTACACAAGCCCCAGTAGCGAGTCTTCAACTCTTTCCAGCCCAGCTCGTCGTTGGACCGTACCCCGAGCTGGCCCTGGGCCATGTACCCATGTACCCGCTGGCGTAGGCCTCGCGCAGCCGGCGCACGTGCAGCGGCACCGTCTCATCCATACTGAGATACCACGACTCCGGCAAGGTCATGTCCTCGGCCGCATAGAGGTCGTCGAACGGTCCGGTGAAGGGGGAGTGGGGTTCCGCGAAGCTCACCGATAGCAAGAATGGCCGGTCGCGGTGCGTTTCCAGGAAGCGGATGGCCTCTGCCGCCTGGTAGGCCGGCTTCCCATCCTGCCTCCGGCAGGCGCGCCGCCGTGTGGCGATTGAAGATGACGCTATCGTGGTGGGGGTCGGAGGGCGTATAGCCGCGGGAGACCAGGTGATGGTAGTACGCGCTGTAGCCCTCCGCCGCGTGGCTGCGGACGTAACTGTCTTCGGTGTTGACCCAGTGGTCAAAGCCGCGCTGTGCTCGCGTCTCGTGGCCGAGGTGCCACTTCCCGATGTAGCCGCAGGTGTAGCCGGCCGGCTGCAACAGCTCCGCAATCGTCGGTACGTCGGGCTGAGATCAATCTTGTTGTCAATCACGCCATGCGCGTGGGGATAGACCCCGGTGAGCACCGAAGCGCGGGCGGGACTGCACACCGGCTGGGCGCAGTAGGCCTGCCGGAAGAGCGCGTTCCGGTGGCGGCGAGGCGCTCCAGATGCGGCATGCGGAGCCGGGGGTCCTTGTCCGGGCCAACGGTGTCGGCCCGCTGCTGATCGGTCCACAGCAGGAGGACGTTCTTGGGGCGCTCGGCCATCCTGCTTGGCCCTCCTATCCGGTCGGGTTGGCTGGGCGCCGCATGGTGCGATGGGTTGAGCTACTCCGCGAGGCGGCAGCGAGGGCGCTGGCCACCGGGACTACTGTCCGCAGCCGAGGCACGCCGCCATAGCCGTGGATGGCCGAAGCTGGTCAGCCTAGCGCCACTGGTCAAGCCGAGGACGTCATGAACCTGCTCAAAGCATCTCAACTGCGGTCTCGGGGCAAGATCGCTGCAGTCAGCGATGCGAGCGCTTAGGAGGCGACAGCCACCGCTGCCCTGCTATGGCCACCTCCGCCTCGCGGTGTGCTAATCCCGTCCAGCGTGTGTTTCTCCGGGCCAATTCTACCGATGTGTCCCTAACGAATCGACTTGGCCAGTTGGGGGGTATGAAGTTCATAGGTCACTGCGCTGAGTGTTAGCGTCCTCGGCTTATTGTGAGCACCTATGCCAATCTATCATTCGCAGGCACGTCATGGCGCAAATTCCGGTGCCTCGAAGTGCGTAAACGAAAGGACGCTGGGGCTTCAACACCTGTCGGTTCTGCGCATAGGGACTGCTTACCGCAGACTCAGCGATCCGCAGCTTGGCTTCTTCAATCGTAGCGGTTGTCGAGACATCATGTCGCAAAGCGAGCGTTCCAAGTCCTAGTCCAATTCCGGATAGCGCCTTGCTTCTCAGCGTCTTCACCTAGAGCATGGATGACCACGGCAAGTCCGAAGTACGGATGGTGCCCAGAGAAGCTGACAATCTCATGTTGTGGTCTAGCCACACTCTGCATCAATGACCGTTCGAGTCGATTTTGACTTCGCGCTTTCGTGGACGATCAGGAGTGGTTCCGTCCTCTCCGTAGGCCATATATCTATAAAGTCCGCATTTTCCCCTGCATTTCTTCGTACTCAATTGCCTAGTTCCGTCTCAGGATCGTATGACAATCAGTCACTGATTTCGCGTCCGAGCCATCTAGTTCAGTGATTGAGTGCTGGATCCCTTGCCGGACCTGATCCGCAAGTATTTCGCTTGAGTATGCTAATCAAGAATGATGTTACCTGAGTCGCGAAGCCGAGCGGCATGTCCGAAAGGCATTTCTAGTGCTGCGTACGGTGATGGTACGAGCGAATCAGTTTGCACGTGTCTGTATAGCGCTTTAGCGCTATATCTCTATCGACTTCTGGACTCTGCAGCTGTTTCAACGTCCGCATCGAGTGTTGGGACATCGCAAGTGAATGGGTCGCGTGTAAGAAATGGGCGATCAAACATCCATTGGTGCCGAAGCTCCCACAGTATCAAACATATTGAGGAGGTACAATCTCACCTGACATTTACGGACGTTGCATTAGCGTGGAGAATACCCTGGGCAAATTATCGCGAAATGTGTCTAGCTACGAGCGTCCACGATAATGACCTGCGGCAAGAGGCCAGTTGATCTTAATTGCGTTACCTGATCAATTGGAATCTTCATCGTCACTCGACCTTGGAGATAGCGTCCGATCTGCCAGTCGTTGAGGAGAAAGTACTGGTCGTATGTCGTTGTGGGCAGATGGCTAAGCTTTGAAAACAGAAGCCAGACCTCTCGCGTAAGGAGATACTATCACATCGGACTATGAAGTCTTGCTGAGAACGCCTCGCACGTCCAATAGGCGATATGGTGGCGTGAAGACTCATGATTGGCCGTCGTCGTATTGTACATGTTTGCGCGGTGATCGGCATATCGTATTGCAACAGACTCCAGAACGAACTCAATACAAGGTTCCCCGATTTTGTCCGCGTTGAGCTGTGGCCTAGTTCGTATGCCGAACTTGGCCTCCAGAGGCTGATCTGGGATGTACGAAATTTCAAAGCACCCTTCTCTTCTACGACGCAACCGGTTGCACGATGCCACGGGACGGCATTGAAGATTCTAGTCGCCGACGGAATGCCGTGTTCCCACATGCGAGGAACAGTCGTCCGCATGCACGCACAGGATCTTGTGGACAGGTTGGCCGACCGACTTGAAGCAATCGACGCCGGTTCGACAGTGCCCCTGGGCACTCTCCCACCAGCTCGGTCCAGCCCGGCGCGAGTCCGGGTCCTTGCCGGAGCCGGGTGGGACGGGTTGCAGCGACGCGCCGTTTAGGAAAGTCACCTTTACGTAACGGGTGAAGACATGGTAACTCAGGAACCAGCCCTGGCCCTCGATGCCATACCAGGGCGAGTTCCACCTCACGGCCTTGCACACGTTGGGCACGGTGCATACGATGAGGTCGTCGAGGCGGCGCCCGATGTCGCGTTTCCAGCCTGGCATGGCCGCGATGTAGGCCTGCACGGGGGCGTCGCCGTCGGCCTTCGCGATCTGAGGGTTGCCGCCGGAGAGGAGGACCGGCTTGGCGCCGGCCCGCTTGGCGCCGGCCTTCTTTGACTTCTTGGACGCCTTGCTGGCCATGCGTTCACTCCAATCCACGCTTCGCGCGGCTGAATTGGTCGGGAAAAATCCGAAAGTCAAATTCTGGTGGATCGGAATCGCCCCCTGGCACGCGGGCCTGCGCCCGGCCGACGGCGACGCGCGCGAAGGCTAGCCGGGCGGTTACTTCAGGTAGCGCCGCATCAGCTGCTGTAGCTCCGGCGGCATCCGCGCGGCGGTCTCGGGCCACAGTGGCTCCTCGCCCTCCGTGACGAAGCGGTTGAACCATGGCGGGTAGTAGGCGATGTTCAGGCCCATGCGAATCTCGTCGCTGACGTTCGCGCCGTTCATATGGAACATACCGCCATGCCATAAGGCGACCGAACCCTGCCGCCCGGTGAGCGGGACGGTCAACGGACTGTCGTTGGTCAAGTCCGGCGGAGGACGCTTCAGCCCGGTCTTGTGGCCCATCGGCACGACGCGGGTGGCGCCGTTTTCGGCAGTGAAATCGGAGAGCATCCACATGGAATTGATGAGCCAGGGGAAGTCGGGCAGCTTGTGGAAAAACCGGGCGTCATCGGCGTGCAGGTTGCCGGCCGGGCAGCCCGGCCACGACGGCTTCGAGCCGCCGCCGGGCGCCCGCGGGTCGGGGCCGAGAAAGTGCTTGACCACCGCCAGCACGTCCGGGTGGGCCGTACACTCCCACACCCGATCATCAATGTTGTGCAGGCCATACAGGGTCTCGTAGCGGTACTCGACGCTGTAGTGGATGGGGTGCCCGCGAAAGGCCGCCTCGCGCTGCTGGGGGTCGGTGTGCAGCACGAGGAAACGCGCAGCCATAGCCTCAGCTTGGGCGGCCGGGAGGCGATCTTCGAGAATGCAGTAGCCGTAGGTATCCAGATGCTCGATGGCCGCCGCGATGGCTTGCTCCATAGCTGCCTCCCTATGCCGTCGGCGCCTCACGAGTACTAGAGCACCAGGATAGCACGGACTATCTCGGTACTCGCATTTGCCGTGTCGGCTCAACCGCTTGGAGCAGGAGTGGTGGAGGGGTATGCTCTGGGTAAGGTGCGACGGTGCCACCCACGACGAGGCGCACCATGACGTTCGTGTCGACGACGATCACGGTCGTCCGGCGTCCCGCATCGCTCGGATGGCGTCCTCGCTGAGGTCAACCGGTCCGAGGGTTTCGTGTCGCAGCCGGATTCGTTCCAGCAGCGGCTCAACGTCCACCGGCTCGCCACGAACCGACGCCGTCAGCCGCGCGATGATCTCCCCATTCAGGCTGCGGTGATTGCGGTTCGCGGCCGACACAAGCTCTCGGCGCAAGTGGTCGGAGAGACCGCTTAGTGCCAAGTTGGGCACATTTACCTCCTTCACCAGCGACAATGCTGGAATGAGACCATAGCAGTATCACGAGCGCGGTGCGGAGACAACAGAGCACCATGCCATCGTTGCGGTGGATCCGTCGGGAATCATGGCGCTTCCGTTCCCTCACTCAGGATAGCAAGAGCAGCCGGCTCCTCCAGCACCTTGAGCATGTCGCGCGCGCAATACACACGGCCTCGACTGGCCGACGAGGCAAGCGTGACAATGCCGGCCGCCTCAAGCCGTTCGATGGCGCGCCGCGCTGTGGTATAGGCCACGTCCAGCCGTGCGGCGAGTCCACCTACGCTCCAGAAGGGGTTCTCGGCAAACAGCTCAAGCACCCTTTCCGGCTGCCTGGACCGGCTGCCCCCAAGCCTCTTTCTCCAGAGTGTGAATAGATCATCAATGCGCCGAATCCGGTTGACGGCATCTTCGGCTTGGAGTGCAATACCCCGCAAGAAGTAGGCCAACCACTCCTCCCATTCCCCGTTCTGAGTCACTGCGAGCAGCCGCGCATAATACTCCTCGCGCGTGGCCTCGAAGTAGGCACTCAGGTACAGGAGCGGCGATGGGATGATGCTCCGCTCGATAAGCAGGAACGTGATGAGGAGGCGGCCGACACGGCCGTTGCCATCCAGAAAGGGGTGGATTGCCTCGAACTGCGAATGGACGAGCGCGGCATGCACCAGAGGCGGGAGGGCATCGTCGTGGAGGAAGCGCTCCCATGCATCCAGGCAGCGCATCAACTCAGAGGGCGGTGGCGGCACGTAGGTAGCAGTGTTCAGGGTACAGCCGGGCGGGCCGATCCAGTTCTGGCTGCGCCGGAATTCGCCGGGCGTCGCCACCTCGCCCGGCACGCCCTGCATCAGCCGTTCGTGCAACTCGCGCACGAGGCGCAGCGACAGCGGCAACGTACGCAGGCGTTCTAGGCCGTATTCAAGGGCAACGACATAGTTGCCAACCTCGCGCAGGTCGGCGGAGCTTCGCGCGACCACCCCTCCGGCCTCGGCGGCGAGTAGCTCGCCGAGCGTCGCTTGGGTTCCCTCAATGCGGCTGGAGAGCACGGCTTCCCGGCGCACGAACGGCCGGATGAGGAGGTGCGGATTGGGCAAGCGCCGCCCTTCACCTGCCAGCCGGCCGACTGCCCGGTCCGCAGATGAGAGCGCGGCGGCAAGCGCTCCGTCCCACGCGATGCGTGGCGGCAGTGGTTCCGGGACGTAGGCCCGGTAAGTACCCGGGCAGTTGACCAGGCGAGCGTGGGGACGCCGTTTCCGTTCGGAGGCAGGTAGCATGCCCCCCCTTATTAGCGGAAGTGAAAACAACGGGGATCGTTATTTTCGATAGAGCGCTGATTCGCAAATAAGGATAGCAGCAATCCAGCCATGGGCGGCGGCAAGGAGGCCGATACGCGGTATTCTCGTCAGAGCAGCGTTAGCCCGGCAGCGATAGTGCTCAAAAGCGATGACCTTCATGGCGTGCGGCGAGAATCTCTGCGGTGGACGCGCTTCTGATCCTCAAGCCAGCCCTGCTCTCCGAGAACTTGGAGTGCCAACCGTATCTGGCGCTCCGAGAACTGCCGCTTGTGCTTGCCCCACGCATACGTGTAGGCAATAACTTCTTCCTCTGTGGAGGACGGATTCCGAGCGCAGACCCAATGTACCGTTGCCAGCAGTTCCAGACCGAAGGACGACTCAAACCCTTCGACAAGCTCAGACACCTTGTCGAAGCGTGACCGGGTTTCCGGATGGTCTTCAAGGAAGGTGAATGCCTCCTCAACGGCGCCTGGGACCAGTTCGAGTTGTTTGTCGGGTGCCTCGCCCCCATCAGCGTAGCCTGATATAAGATGACCTTCGACTTCCCGCAGTACGTGTCTCAGATTCTCAGCATATGGGCCGTAAGGCCCTTTCTGGAATCTCAGACTCAGCGGCTCACCCGACACTTGCATGAAGTACATGAGCTTATGGACTTCCAGCAGTGTCATGAACGGATCAAGCAAGGCTCCGAGATAGCAGCGCATTAGGCCAACCAGCGCCGCCCGCCCGGCCGTCATTTTGGGCACATCGCTCGAACGGTTGGCCCGTCCGTCGGCCGGTGCGCCGCCCGGCTCGAACATAACAACCCTCAGGTCGTCCAACTCCTGCAAGACTGCTGCGATGCGCGGGCGCACTTCGGACCACTCCAGCCCGCCCAGGCCGCTGCCGAGCGGAGGGAGCGCGATTGAGCGGATGTTCCGGCCCATTATCTCTTGGACAAGCGCATCAAGACCGGTCTCGATGTCCTCCATGCGGCTCTTGCCGCGCCAGTGGCGCTTGGTCGGGAAATTGATGATATAGCGCGGGTTGGTCAGTTGACCGGTCTCGAATACGAACATCCGTCCTGGCTGGACCTCATTGCGTTTGCACGCCTCTGCGTAGACCTTGAAGTTCTCAGGGAAGGTGTTCTTGAACTGCAGCGCAATGCCGCGCCCCATGACGCCCACGCAGTTGACGCTATTGACGAGAGCTTCAGCATCTTCGGAAAAAAGATCGCCGGTCTTGTATTCGATCATGTCGGCGTGCCTCCCTCCCTCGTCAGTAGTACCAGCCCCGCCTAACCGCTACCGATGGCCGATGACGGGACACTCGCAGCGCGTCTTGCACCTTAGCACCGATCCTTGGCGACTAGACACCGATTCGCGACACCAACGCCCACGGGAATGAGCGCTCGATCAGAAACTCTGCCTGCTTGCCGTCCTTGCAACTTCTCCAGTCACGAGCCTGCACCGCGTCCCAGGCGATCTTGCCCAAGTGTGCGAGGTCCGAATAGTCCTCGAAGTAGCGGGAGCCAGCATTGGATGACGTGAAGGCCCAGCGCCGGTTGTGAGCATTCGCCCAGGCAAGCGTCTGCCGCAGGTCAGCCTCCAGGTGGACGATCGGCTCCTGGCCACCGCGATAGTCCAACTCGGGATGGTTCGCCATGTGGATCACGTAGAGCATGACGGATCGCGGGCAGAAGTAGAATGGTACACAGTCACCGACATGAAGCTGGGGATGACTGGCGAGATTCAGTGCTTCTAGCCGCCGCTGTTTGATAGTGCTCATCCCGATGGTGGTCCCTGCACCACCGTGCTGCGCCATCGTAGCATCGCACCAGAGGTGGCCATCCGTGATAACAGACGGTAGTCGGTTGACATGGACGATGTGGTAGATCTTCGGCTCGTCGGGCATCGGCATGGTCAGTGCTAAGTATACGCCGGCTCAACCACGATTCGGTTCATGCGGCCGCCTCCCGCACATTAACCTTGCCCGTCACGGCAGCGCCGACTGCGATCCGTAGGGCGATTGGCTGGGGAGGGAGGCGCTGCCTGCTGCGTGGCGGCTCAGGTTGTCGCGCCGTCCGGGGGCGGGCGAAACGCCTGCTCGGCTTGCCGCGCGGCGCGTTGGCCACCGGATATGTCCACGCGTGTCAGGAGCGCCATCCCGACAACGAAGAAGCCGATCACGGCGATGATGCTGAGGCGGCTGGAGCCGGCGGCCAACGAGACCCATCCAAAGATCGCTGGCCCCAGGATGCCGGCGAACTTGTCGCCCACGGCAAAGAAGGCGAAGAACTCCGAGGACTTGTGCCGCGGGATCAGGCTGGCATAGAGGGAGCGGCTGAGAGCCTGACTGCCGCCTTGTACCGTGCCAACGAGGATAGCCAGCGCGTAGAAGTGCAGGGCCGTGGTCATGAAGTAAGCCAACACGCTGACCACGACGTACACCGCCAGGGCGAGATAGATGGCCCGCTTGGCGCCTATCCGCCCGGCTAGGAGGCCAAAGAGAAAGGCGCACGGTATCCCGACAAACTGCACAGCAGAATAGCGCCAATGAGGTGCGTTCGCCCCAGACCGATCTCGGTGCCATAGACTGCTGCCATCTTGATGATCGTGCCGATCCCGTCGTTGTAGGCCAGGAACGCCAGCAAGAACAGGAAGGCGTGCCGGTAGCCGCGAATTTCGCGGAAGGTCTCAGCCAGCCGCGTCACGGCCACCCGCACCGGATTCAGGCCGGCGACTTCATCCAGCTCCAGCCGCCGCGGCGGTTCGGGCACGCGGCGGAAGAGCGGGAGCGAAAACCCGAGCCACCAGACGGCCACGCTGACAAAGCTGAGGCGGGTCGCCATCTCCGCGTCGGCCAAGCCAAACGTACCGGGGGCCAGAATCCACGCCAGGTTGATCGCCAGCAGTAGCCCCCCACCGAGATACCCCAAGGCGTAGCCGGCCGTGGAGACGCGATCCATCTCGCTCTGGCGGGCAATGTGGGGGAGCAGGGAGTTGTAGAAGATGATCGAGCCGGAGAAGCCGACGTTGCCGAACACGAACACCACCGAGGCAAACAACCACTCGCCTCGGCCGATGAAGAACATCGTGGCCGTGGCCAGGACGCCCAACGCCAGGAACGTGCCCAGCAGCCGCTTCTTAATGCCCAGATAGTCGGCAACCGCGCCCAGCACCGGAGTTAGCAGCGCCACCAGCGCCAGGGCTATGGCCGTCGTGAAGGCAAACCGTGCCGTCGCCACGTTCCCCGGCAGGTCGGCGGCGGCCACGTTGGCATAGAAGATGGGGAACGCGGCGGCCAAAATCGTGGTGGCAAAGGCCGAGTTGGCCCAATCGTACAGCGCCCAGGCCCGCAGCTCCCGCCGGTGTAGCCCTAGTGCTTGGAGCCAGCGCGGACCGCTCGCCGCGGTGGCGCTGGCCGGACCGTCGCTCGGCGCCGCTGCATCCGCTGGCATGATCGTCTCCCCTCTCCATATGGGTGCTTACACTGGCTTCAGGCCGAGTGAAACGCACGGTCGGCTTGCTGCGCGTAGCGCCGGCTGCCGGGCACGTCCACGCGCGTCAGGAGCGCCATCCCGACGACGAAGAAGGCCATTACGGCGAGGATGCTGAGGCGGCTGGAGCCGGCGGCCAACGAGACCCATCCAAAGATCGCCGGCCCCAGGATACCGGCGAACTTGCTACCCACGGCAAGGAAGGCAAAGAACTCCGCGGACTTGTGTCGCGGGATCAGGCTGGCATAGAGCGAGCGGCTGAGGGCCTGACTGCCGCCGATCACGGCGCCGACGAGGATAGCCAGCGCGTAGAAGTGCAGGGCCGTCGTCATGAAGTAAGCCAGCACGCTGACCACGACGTACACCGCCAGGGCGAGATAGATGGCCCGCTTGGCGCCTATCCGCCCGGCCAGGAGGCCAAAGAGAAAGGTGCAGGGCATCCCGACAAACTGCACCACCAGAATAGCGCCAATGAGATGGGATCGCGCCAGACCGATCTCGGTGCCATAGGCGGCTGCCATCACGTTGATCGTGCCGATCCCATCGTTGTAGGCCAGGAACGCCAGCAAGAACAGGAAGGCGTGCCGGTAGCCGGGGATTTCGCGGAAGGTCTCGACCAGTCGCGTCACACCCACCCGCACCGGATTCAGGCCAGGGACTTCACCGGCTTCCAGCCGCCGCGGCGGTTCGGGCACGCGGCGGAAGAGCGGGAGCGAAAACCCCAACCACCAGACGGCCACGCTGACAAAGCTGAGGCGGGTAGCCATCTCCGCGTCGGCCAAGCCAAATGCGTCGGGAAACAGGATCCACGTCAGGTTGATCGTTAGCAGCAGCCCCCCGCCGAGGTAGCCCAAAGCGTAGCCGGCCGAGGAGACGCGATCCACCTCGCCCTCGCGGGCAATGTGGGGCAGCAGAGAGTTATAGAAGACATTTGCGCCGGCGAAGCCGATGTTGCCGAGCACGAACACCACCGAGGCGAACAACCACTCGCCGCGGCCGATGAAGAACATCGTGGCCGTGGCCAGGGCGCCCAACGCCAGGAAGGTGCCCAGCAGCCGCTTCTTCGCGCCGAGGTAGTCGGCAACCGCGCCCAGCACCGGCATCAGCAGCGCCACCAGCGCCAGGGCGACGGACGCCGTGAAGGCATACCGCGCCGTCGCCTCGTTCGCCGGCAGGTCGGCGGCGGCCACGTTGGCGTAGAAGATGGGGAACACGGCGGCCCCGATCACGGTGGCAAAGGCCGAGTTGGCCCAGTCGTACAACGCCCAGGCCCGCAGCTCCCGCCGGTGTAGCCCGAGTGCTTGGAGCCAGCGCGGACCGCTCGCCGCGGTGGCGCTGGCCGGACCGTCGCTCGGCGCCGCTGCCTCTGCCGGCCCGGTTGCCTCAGCTTGAGCAGAACTCATGAGGAGAAGATGGGATTGCTCCAAGCCGAGCGACGCTGCCAGTCGGTTGCCTGTACCCGCACGTACCAGGCCCGCCCGTTGCCGCCGGTCGGCCCCGGTGGCAGCGATACCGAGAGGGTGGCCTCGGTGATCGTGGCGCCAAGCTCGCCGCGGGCGATGGCGCCCGCGTTGTACGCGCTGTCATGCTCGCCATAGGCCAGCAGGTAGATCGCCGCGCAGGGCGATGTCTCGACATGGATGCGGAGCGCGCCATCATCCTCGCCGAGTACCCGGACCTGTCGCAACTCCGGGCCGCTGGAGGCGTAGAAGTGGCCCTGGGCCAGCGCCGTAGCGATGGCCGCCGGCGTGGCCGTCGGTGCGCGCACTACCACCCAGCCGAGACCGCGGTCGAGCGTGCCCCAGTGGGTATCGTCGGTGGCAATGCCCCACCACTGGGCGCCACGCGCCAGCGTCTCGTCCCACGCCGCCAGCGAGTCACCCTTCTGAGTTTCGAGATGGGCCGCTCCGTTGTAGACCTCCATGCCGAATGCGCCGTCTTGGGGGTCGTCGCTCCACACGGCCAGTAAGTCGGCCGCCGTGAGTCCCGACCAATAGGGGTGGGCCACGAACACCGTGGCGCCAACCGAGCGCAGGAAGGACACCGACTCGGTGGCCAAGGTATGCTCGGACGGCAACGTCGTCCCCGGTGGCACGTTGATGCCCAGGAGGTGATACGCTGCACCTAGCTCCCCGCCGGCAGCGGTCAGCTCTGTCGAAGGGACTAGACACAGCCCTTTGGGGTCGAGGTGGGCGGGATCGGTGACCCGGTTGTGGTCGGTGATGGCGAGGAACCCGTAGCCGTGGGCGGCGTGCCAATCCACGGTCTGCTGAGGTGTGGGCTGGCCATCGGACTCGGTAGTGTGGCAGTGGAGCGCGCCACGGTACCATTGTCCTGGTACCTGCCAGGGGGTCGTGTGCGGTGTCGGCTGCGCGGCCCGATCCAGACTTTGCATGATGCTCTCCTCGCTTGAAGGATAACGCACGCGCGGCTCAGAGCCAAGCGGTGCCTTGAGCTATCGGTGCATGGCGGCAGGCGGCGGCCGCGGGGTGCTAGACTAATCATTTAGCAGCGAGATGTCACCTCCCTGCTTCACACCTAATGCAACAGCCCTGAATTGTGCCTAAAGCGGCTGAACATAGGATCATCACAATGGGAAGTGACTTGCCAAGGAGTGAATCGGACTTACTAGTCTTCATCAGTAGTGTTATGAGGGATAAACTAACTCACGCTCGACAAGTGACCGAACAAGCGGTTTGTGCGTTTCCAATCACTCGCTCGTGGGTCTTCGAGTCTACTCCTGCGAGTTCCGAGCCTCCGAACGAAGAATACCTACGGAAGGTCGAAGAGGCGGATTTCGTGATTTGGCTGATCGGCCGAGAGTCGACTCAG
Organism: Chloroflexota bacterium; assembly: GCA_965238265.1. Taxonomy (GTDB): domain Bacteria; phylum Chloroflexota; class UBA11872; order UBA12225; family JAJDUF01; genus JAJDUF01. The sequence goes on from OZ250185.1 coordinate 3,252,990, forward strand.
CCGGTGGTTAACGAAATCAACACCTGTATCAGTGCCGGACGCAGACTTCTAGCATTCAAGCTGCCATCGGAGGCCAGAGATGCAAGCACCCGGAATCTGATAGATAGGGTGAGTGGCTACGCGAAATGGAAGGAGGTACATAACATCGAGGAACTTCCCGAACACATCAATGCCGCATTGTCTGACGAATTCGTAAGGGGTATTCGAGACCCGGCATCACCAGCACGTGTCCATGAATTGAGGGAACTGTGTCGCCTTTCTGTTTCCAGATGTAAGCGGATGTGGATTGCGTTGGGTGTACCTGACGGCATTGCTGCTGAGTTATCTGAGGATCACTCTATCGGAGATAAGCTGGAGTGGCCTAATCAAGGTCTACATATGGTGGTTGGCGACCAAGGCACCGGCAAGACTCTTGCCCTTGAGCGCCTATTTCAGCGGCTGGTCATGCGGGCGTTGGACGATTCTTCTCAACCGTTCCCACTATTCGTTAGTGCGAGGGACCTGCGTGAGACATTGATCGAATACGTTGACCGGATGAGTCAAGGTTACTCCCGGCCTTCTGTTCAGGGAACGTCAATCCTTATAGATGGGCTTGACGAGATTGGTTTAACGGCCGCTAATTCGCTGCTAGAACAAGTTGCTGCATACACCGATGCCAACTCTAATGCAACAGCGATAGTGACGAGCAGACCGTTGCCTGGTCTGAAGAGCGCTGGCCAACGGTTTGAGATGTCTACCATGGATGATGAGCAAATCTTCAGTTTGATAAGCAGAATATCAGGGCAACAATTATACATGCGAGATAGATACGCGTGGTCAGACTCTATTTGGGAAGCGGCAAAGCGTCCTCTCTTCGCGGTAATGCTCGGGTCCGAGTTACGCGGGAGTCCGGCCATTGGCGTGCATCGATCAAGTGAGTTAGTAAACCTTCTGGCTGAACGTACCTGGCAAGAGGCTGGGGACAACGCCGAGGTAGTTGACGAACTGTTACAGGAATTGGCAGTCAAGGCGATCAGCACCGGGGCACGTGCAAGTCTATCGAACGTGACTCATAGGAAACTCCAACAGAGGTGGCTAACTGATTCTCGTCTTGTCAATGAACGTGCCGGCACGGTGGATTTCACCATCCCGATTTTCAGGGAGTGGTACGCTGCCAGAGCGCTTATCGAACAGACCGTCTCGGTTGAGGATATCCTACCGGCGTCGGATCGATGGATCATCCCGCTGGCGATCGCGATCGACTCTGAGAACGAGGACCTCGGACATCGGCTGATGCTCAGGATTGCCTCCTCAGACCCAGGACTGGCCAGTCTTCTGTTGAAGGAACTCGAGGAACGTTGGCATGGTGATGGGAGGGATGAACCCTCGCTCGGAACGGCGGTGGAGGTCGGAGTAGAGATTCGGAACGCGATGGAGGCTTGGGGCCGGGGCCTGGGCAATCTATACACTGTCATCGGCCCCGTCGACCGCGACGGCAACACAGCGACTCTCGGTGTCCGACTCAATGCTCCTCACATCACGACATCCTGGTACTCAGGCTCAAAGGAACTGCCTGCCGTGCTGGACCTGCCCGGACATATCAACTGGGGAAATCTCAGCCCCGACTGGCCCAGACTCTCCTCGGAACAGGTGCTTCACACCAAGACTTGGCCTTGGGTGATGACGAAGCGTGGATTGGTTGACTCTCTCTCAGAGACGATTAGGTCCAAGCATCTCGCGCCAGGTTCAGCCGACGCGGTCCGTGAGCTTACTTGGGCATTCGCTCTTGCTGTGAAGGAACAGGGAGGATTTAACCCAAACCCGATTTGTATCCGTGATGTCCTTCGTTTTATCAACTACATTGAGGACGATGGGATCAGACCGAAGACAATCCCATTCTGGTTGAATGAGTTTTCGGATAGGGACGTCAGAATCATCAAACGCTATTTATCTGGATTAGTAGAAAGTGGTGAAGATCTCATCGCCGACCCCTGGCCCTCCTCGGATCAGTTGAAGTCCTCCGGTTCGGTATGGAGATTCTACAGTGAACAACGGCTACTTGAGCGCACCAAAGAGGTTTATGCGGGAGCCTTGCGTATCTATAAGAAGATGGTAGATCAGTGGTTCAAATCCTTTGGCCCTAGACTTCAATTGAGTCGGCTTCTCCCCGTCAGATTGGAAGGCCGACTGGCAATGCCGCCTCCGCAGGATACAGATAATCCTCGTTCTGAGCCTATCCTCTATTGGCGTACTCGTTCTCTACCAGTTGACGCAGAGTCAACAGTGGCATTTGAACTAGGGCCTGGGCAGGAGTTCGAAGCTAACTCTCACTCCTATTGGAGAGACGAAGAGAAGACACTGAAACAGCTTCGGCCCGGGGATGGGATAGCAATCTCTCCTATTAGCGGAAGTTCACTTCTGCATATCTATGGCTCTCGTTCAGCAACCGAATTGGCGCATGATTGGCTGAAACGCGAGTTGCAGGAGTTGGATTGGGCTGAGCTTTGACCCTATTTTCATTTCTACAAGTAGCGGCTCCCGGCCAACAGGAAGCGGGGCGTTGGCGAAACCGGCTCGTGCGGTAGAGTGTAGGCTGCTTGCCACTGCCACTGCCACTGCCACTGCCACTGCGGGGATGAATCAGGAAGACGAAGGAGTGCAGGGATGCAACCGGCGGTCATCAATCGAAAAACGCTCTTCTGGACCGGGGAGCACTGGATCAACTTCCTGCGGCGACCCGGCGAGGCAGCGCATAGCGGCATGGTCAGCCTGTACCACACGCACTACAGCGCGGCCGGCGCCGGGATCGTGACGTTGGTCCACGTGGATACGCCGCAGCGTTTCACGGCCATTTGCACCGATAATCGGGCGTTGGTGCCGTTTATCCAGGAGCACTGGCCCCGCGGACGCATTCCGCCCTTTGACGGCCACGACATTCCCGTCCTCGATGCGACCTTCAGGCGGGGCGGCGACATCCGGCATGATCCCGGCTGGACCATTGCGGTGGAGGGACACGAGATCGTCGCGCGCTGGATGGTCACGCAGCCGCCGCTGGTGATGACCAGAGCGGGGCCATCTCAGAACGCGGACCTGGACCTGCACTCGATACTGTTCTTCACCGACGCGGCCTCGATCACGTTCGACGGGCAGCCGGCGGCCGGATCGCCCTACCTCTCGCCGCACTGGGCACCGCTGCTGGGCACGGCGCGCAGCTCGTGCGTGTTCGCCCTCGCGGAGACGATGCTGCAATGAGCGCAGCCCCGCATCTCACCGGCAGCATCCGAGGCACTATCCTGGCGTGGTGGAAGAAGCTTGATGAAGACTGAAGAAGCGCAGATCGTCGTCGGCGATGGGATTCTGGACACCCTGGGCGATCACCTCCGCAGCGCCAGTCTCGACGGCAAGGTCTACGTCATCTCGGATCGGCAGGTGTGGTCGCATTGCGGACCAACGCTGGCGGCGGGCTTGACCGAGCGGGGCTTTGCCGTCCGCACCATGACCATCGCCGGTGGAGAAGCCCAGAAAACGCTGCGGGAGGCCGAGGCGCTCTATACCTGGCTGGCGGCGGAACGGGCGGAACGGCGCGATACCATCGTGGCGCTCGGTGGCGGCGTGATCGGCGACCTCGCCGGCTTTGTCGCTGCCACCTACCTGCGCGGCGTCGCCTTGGTGCAGGTGCCCACGACCGTCCTCGCGCAAGTGGATAGCGCCATCGGCGGGAAAACGGCCGTAGACCTGCCGGCCGGCAAGAATCTCGTCGGCGCGTTCCACGAGGCGCGGATCACCCTGATTGACACCCGGACGCTCGACACCCTGCCGGCCCGCGACCTGCGCGCGGGGTGGGCCGAAGTGTTGAAGACGACGCTGCTCTTCGACCCCCCGCTGTTCGAGCGGTTGGAGGGCTACGATGCGCCGGACGTGCCGCCCGATCTGCGTCGTGAGGTCGTCGCGCGCTGCGCCACCTGGAAACAGAAGCTCGTGCGCGAAGACCCCAAGGAGCGCGGACCCCGCATGCTGCTGAACCTGGGGCACACAATCGGCCACGCGCTGGAGGCTGCGACCGGCTACACGCGGTACGTACACGGCGAGGCGGTGGCCATCGGCCTCGTCGGGGCGGCTTGGTTGAGTGCCAAGGTGGGCGGGCTACCGCCGGCCGAGGCCGACCGCATCGAGGCGGCCCTGCAACGCTCGCAGCTACCCGTGCGGTACCGGGAGGTCACGCCGGAGGCGGTCTGGCAGGCCGCTCAGTCCGATAAGAAGGTCAGCAAGTCCACCATGCGCTGGATACTGCTGGAGGCGATTGGCCACCCGGTCATCCGGCAAGACGTGCCCGAGGCCGAGGTGCATCGTGTCCTGGCGGACCTGCGGGCGCCCTGATTAGCCACAGAGAACACAGAGAGCACAGAGTAGAGGGCTACGGCCTGCTGTAGCCCTGTCCCCAGGCGGAGCGGGGGGCCAGAGGGGGGCCGATTTCACCTAACCCCCGGCCCGCTCGCAAGGGGCCTGGATTCCCGCTTTCACGGGAATGACGGACGAGATGGCGGGAATGACAGATGGCGGACGCCCCCTCTCCACAATCTGAATGGAGAGGGGGCCGGGGGGGGTGATGTGTCCAAGCTCCCCGGTGCCTCTATTCGCCGCTCAGAAAACGACGCGGGTTGTCGGTGAGGATGCTGTCGAACGTCGCCGCCGGCACGCCCGCCTTGAGGAAACGCGAGCGCAGCGTGCGGCGATCTCGTCGGAGGTGGATTGCGCAGCGTAGGACGTGGCCAAGTAGTAGCCGGTCCCGGCGACGATATAGCCGTGGCCCCCGTATTGCACGAGGTCCGATCTGAAGCAAATGTCCTGGGCCAAGAGCAGGCGGTCGCCAAAACCGGACTCCAGGAGACCGAGCACGACCTGAATACGCTGGGCATCGGACGGGAACTGCATGTCGGCGTGCGGGTAGTACATCTCGCGGCCGAAGGTATCGAGCGAAAGCCAATAGCCGCGTGCTGCAAGCTCCTTGTACGCGGGCAGGTCGTCGAGAAACTCGCACGTCGAGGTGGCTAATCATCGTCCGGCTCGGCTCGATACTTGGTGGCGGCGGCCTCCAGCCTTAGGCCCGCCTTTCCTTCAGGCATAACTATGCCATATTGCCCTCGGGCGCCCGCTCGAAACCACGCGGGATGGATATTGATGGCACAGCCTAGCTCGCGCTGCACCTGCGCGGCGGCGGCCAGCACCCGCTGGAGCTCCACCGGCGCCGGCGGGTTGCTCACGCCAAGCTCGCATCGACCATCGCTTTCTCAAACGTGCTCAATATGATGGGAAGCCATGCGTCCATGTAGGCCGGCGCAAGACCATGTGACGTGCCAGCGTCCCGATGATGCCTTCCAGCAGCGCGCGGCGCATCTCGTCGGCTAACGCCTCGGTGGATTGATCCGCAGCCGGGCCCAGTCCAGGTCGGCGTAGGATTACGTGGCCAAGTAGTAGCCGCAGGGGTCCCGGCGACGATATGGATCCGCCGCACCGGTCAGCCGAGGCGCGTACTTCGCTCTCGGAGACCGCTACCAACCCGGTCGCTGGTTCGCGGCTGATGCCGACGGTCGTCACGTCAATGATGGTGGTACCGCCGGCGGCCTTGAACTGCTCCACCTCCCAGACGGCGGTCGCCAGGTCCTCTTGCGCCAGGTTGACCCGACTATTGAAGGGGTGCGAGCGCAGCCACCACAAGCGGTCCGGTGTGAGGGCATGTCCGATGCTTCCTCTTGCCCTTGCAGGAGTTGGAGCCGGTGCGATTATAGCACATAAGTTCTATGCCGACAACCTGCCCAACTTGGCTAATTGGTCAACCGCGGCATGGCTACTGCAATGGCCTCCGCCTTCGGTGGGCCTAAGCGTACCGTACTGCGAACGATCCGTCCGGGTCGTCCGCGGCCTGGGAGTAGTAGCAATCCAGACGAAAGAAGAGATGCTCGTGTGCCAGTGTGATCCCTAGCTCGTCGGCGAGTACCGGCCCCCGCACGGTCATCACGGTCGGTTGTGCCACTACGGCCTCCCTTGGTACTGGGTTCACAGAATCGGCTATTACGGTGCGGCCCAGTCTCAGGTTATCCATCGCATAAGCGACCACGTACCCCTCTGGCCCCGATATCGTTACATAGGAGTACGCAACGCCTGCCTTCGATGCGTAGATACCGGCCATGCCCCGTGCCAGTCCGTCAATTCCCGCCCTCACCCCGGTCATTCCCGCTTGCGAGACGGCGACGCGAGTCCACCAGGTCGCAAACTCGTAGCCGGACGGCAGCCCGAAGAACCGCACCCGGCCGTCCGGCTCGCCATCGGCGCCCCGCAGCACGAGGGCCGGCACTTTGTCCACGCCGGTCGCGGCGGCCACCTCCGCTTCGGCGTAGAGATCGTGCTTGGTCAGCGTCAGCCGCGGCGACAGGTCGGCGACCTCGGTGAGCAATGCCTCGGCATCGGGAAGTGACGCACTCTTCGCGGCCGGGGATATACAGCCCGAACCGCGGTGTGGTGAACACTGAAGGGTCACCGGACCCGTTAGTTCATCGTGAAACGCTGCTCCAGCAGCGTGCGGTCCGCTTCTTGGATAAACGCCATCGTTGCGCCGGGGTTGAGGGCGCACCTAGGGACGATGGACAGCGGCGCGGCCCTTGCGCCGACGGTAGCACTGACCGGGCTGGCGCGGTAGGCTGAGAGCGATGGACCCTTTCTTGCCGCTCCTGTGGCTCCTGTGGGCCGCTGCCGGAGCCGCGGTGCTCGGTGAAATCCTGGGCTGGCGTGCGCGACGGATGCAGCGCCGCTCGCGGTGGCAACGCCGGCTGCGCTGGGTTGCTGTCCTGTTTCTCGTGGCAGCGGTGCTCTGGCTCGGTGTCGTGGTGCTGGATTTCCTGGCCTTTGTGCGGTCACCGGAACCTTGATGCGCCGATACAGGCGCCCAGCGCAGGTTACAATCGGCTCCACTATCAGCAAGTTCGCGGCCGCACCCGTGGTCGGCCGCGCGATAACACGCTTGGTCCGCACTAACTACCCGGTCTGCATCATCAAAGCTCCACCGGATCGCGCAGACGGGGCATGCCAACAATCCGCTGGGGTTTTATGACGCGCCAGGACGAGAGTGGCAAAGACCCGGCGGATCGTGCCGCATCGGCGGATCAGCCGTTCCCGTGGGCGGTGCTCACGGCCGAAGAGTTCGCCACCTGTCAGTTGGAGTGGGCCGCCGCCGAGCCACCACCGGCGCGGCGCGGCCGACCGCCCCCGCCGGCCAGTGGGCGGAACACCACCGGCGGCAGCGGCAGCGGCAGCGGCAGCGGCAGCGTGGAATATCGTCGCGCTCGGCGATTGCCGCGACGTGCTGCCGATGTGTCGCTCTGAATCGGTAGACACGATCTTCGCCGATCCGCCGTACAATCTCCAGCTCAAGAAGGCGCTGATCCGGCCGAACCAAACGCTGGTCGAGTCGGTGGATGCGGAGTGGGATCAGTTCAACACCTTTCAAGACTACGACCAATTTACCTATCAGTGGCTCCGGGCGTGCCATCGCGTGCTGAAGCCAACGGGCGCGATCTGGGTGATGGGCACCTACCACAATATCTATCGCGTCGGGCGCCTCTTGCAAGACCTCGGGTTTTGGATCCTCAACGAGGTCTGCTGGATCAAGACCAACCCGATGCCCAATTTCCGCGGCTCCCGCTTCACGAATGCCCACGAAACGCTGATCTGGGCCAAGAAATCGGAGACGGCGAAAGGCTACACCTTCAATTATCAGGACATGAAGGCCGTCAATGGGGGTAAGCAGATGCGGAGCGATTGGGTGCTCCCCATCTGCACCGGCAAGGAACGGCTGCGCGATACCAACGGCCGGAAAGCGCATCCAACGCAGAAGCCGGAGGGCGTGCTGGAGCGCGTTATTGCGGCGAGCACGCAGCCAGGACAGCTGATCCTGGACCCGTTCGCCGGCACCGGCACCACCGCCGCCGTCGCCGCCCGCCTGAACCGGCGGTGGCTGATGATCGAGCGCGAGCCAGCGTATGTCGAGCTGATGCGCGCGCGGCTGACCGCGCCACTTGGCCCGCCGCGGCCCCCGCCCCACCGGGGCAGGTAACCGGGTTGGACCGCGCCTCACCCCCCGGCCCCCTCTCTATCGCTCTGCGATAGAGAGGGGGAGTCTGCCACCCGTCATTGGATTCCCGCGTTCGCGGGAATCTGCCTCCCACCACTGGATTGCGGCTTTCGCCGCAATGACGGTCTGTGCGGGGATTTTCGGCTTGTGCCGGAACGACGGGTGCGCCCGGCAGCCATACTCGGTACAATGAGCGCTGCTTAACTTGTGACAAGCTGACCGAGAGCGGTGTGTCTCGCCCTAGGAGCAGTGCCCGTTCTGACTAGGGGAGCACTTTCGAGGGAGTACACAGCATGGCCAATACCGAGCGTCCGCCGGCTGGGGGTGGCACAGCCGCTGAGTCGTCAGCACCGGCGGCGCCACCGCAGCGCCTGCACCCACACGTTGATCCACCACGCTACGAGCAACATCTCGATGAAGCACACGGTCTGGTGATTCGTCCCAAGGCGGGGGAGATCGTCGCTATTCCTGAGCACCAGATGTGGATGTTGGCAGTGAAGGACGAGTATCGGACAAAGAGGGGCAAGTTGCTGCCGGCGGACACGGTGCTGCGTGAGGTGCGGGGCAGACGCCCCTACGCGCTGGTGGAGCTGTATCGCTTCATTCATCCTGACGACAGTACCAAGGAGCAAAGCCCTCAGCGTCGCGGTGGCCGGCGCCGGCCACCGCAACGCTGAGGCAGCCACGCGGAAATAACGGGCGTCCGGATTGCGGCCTGCGCCGCAATGACGAGACCGAGCCACTCACGAGACCCCGCGGCGCCGGCGCCCGGTCGGCTATACTACTGCTGCCGGGTCGTCTGACCTCGATACCGCGCGAACCGGCTGTCCGGCACGAGATCTCCGATGGCAACCAGAACCGCCCTCCGCCCCCCCTCGCCCGGCACGTATGCTCACCTGGAGCCGCTGCCCGATCCGCCCCGGATACCCGATATGCAGCAACACCTCCGGATCGTGGCGTTCGACAGTGTCCTGCAAGCCTACTTTGCCCCGCGTGCCGACGTGCTGATCTGTGGCGCGGGCTACCTCCGCCACGAGGCCGGCAATGACGCGGAGCGGCTGGCACCGGACTGCGTGGTGGCGTTCGGGGTCAACCCCGCCGCCATCGTGGCGCGCAACGGCTATGTGCTGAGCGAAGTGGGCCAGCCGCCGGACTTTGTGCTGGAAGTGGCCTCGCGCAGCACGGGGCGGCGCGATTATACGGTCAAGCGGGCCAGGTACGCCGGCTATGGTGTGAGGGAATACTGGCGGTTCGACCACACTGGGGGCCGGTACCACGATGTGGCGCTGGCCGGGGAGCGGCTGGTGGGCGGGGTGTACGAGCCGCTCCGGATCACGGAGGGGCCGGGGGGGCTGAAGTGGGGCCACAGCCCGGTGTTGGGGCTGGACCTGTGTTGGGACGAGGGCCACCTGCGGTTATACGATCCGGTGGCCGGCGCGTATCTGCCCACCCCAACGGAGCTGCAAGCCCGGCACGCTGCCGAGCGGGCGGCCCGCTTGACTGCGGAAGATCGCGCCGCTGCCGAGCGCGACGCCCGCCAGTTGGCTGAAGCCCGCGCCACTGCCGCTGAAGCCCGCGCTACTGGCACTGAAGCGGAGTTGCGGCGGCTGCGGCGGCTGCAAGCGGAATAGTCCCCGCGGCGCAAGGTTGCCGCAGCATGGCCCTCCCGCTCCGCAGGGGGACGTGGATTGCGGCTTCCGCCGCAATGACGGATGGGTGTTATTTTCGTGCCAATCACGGGAGGGAATGATGTTACTCGAAGGTCGCACCGGGCTGATTGTCGGGCTGTCGGATAGGCACGGGTTTGCCTGGGCTATTGCTCAGGCCTTGGCCGGTGCCGGTGCCGCACTGGTCTTGAGCCACGAGGCCCGTCATGCCCGCCGCGCACCGGAATTGGCTGCCGACCTACTGCGCGCTACCACGGTACAGCTCGATGTCACCGACGATGCCGGGATTACCGCAGCCTGCGAGCAGATCGGCGCGGAGCACGGCGGGCTGGACTTCTTGGTCCACGCGGTAGCCTTTGCGCCACCCCAAGCGCTCTTGGGTCGCTTTGTCGAGACGGAGCGGGAAGCGTTTCGTATTGCGCTGGACATCAGCACCTACTCGCTCATCGCCCTGGCCCGTGCGGCTGAGCCGCTGTTCGCGCAGCGCGGCGGCGGCAGTATCGTGACCCTCACCTACTACGGCGCGGAGAAAGCCGTGCTGGGATATAAGGTGATGGGGGTCGCCAAGGCGGCGCTGGAGGCCACAGTGCGTTATCTGGCTGCCGAGCTAGGGCCGGACAGCGTCCGCGTCAACGCGGTCTCCCCTGGGCCACACCGCACGATCTCCGCCCGTGGGATCCCCGGCTTCATGGACATGTACCGAGCGTTCCCGGAGCGGGCGCCGCTGCGGCGGCACATCGAGGGGGCCGACGTGGGCAACACGGTCCTCTACCTCTGTAGCGACCTCGCTCGCAGCGTGACCGGCGAAGTGATCCACGTAGACGCCGGCTACCACGCGACGGGGATGTAGCTGGGGGCTACTGGGGGCTACCGGCCCCCTCCGGATCGCACCTAACCCCCTGACAGGCCAAAGCCGCACGGATAGCGCCAGGTGTGGTGCGGCTTTGGCCCGTCACCCGGCCCCTTCCCTCCAGGGAAGGGGAGTCTGCATGGTAACCAATCGCCCCTTTCCTTCAGGGAGGGGGTTGGGGGTAGGTGTAGTACCGGCCCCTAGTAGCGGCTGGGAGCGTAGATGTCTTCGCCGCGGTGCAGCCGGAGCGCAATATCGTAGGTCTGCGTGGTCGCGCGGCGCGTCGGGCTGTGGGCTGCCTGCCAGCGCGCAATCGCCACGAGCACCTGCCAGCTTTCCTCGCGGCGCCCGACCGCGACCAAGTCGTGATAGAGCCGCAAGCCCTCCTCCAGCATTTGGAAGTCGTGGAAATTGGCATCCTCCCGCAGCACCGACCGGCCGAGGGCTGCCAGTAACGGCTGTGGCTCGTGACCGAGCGTGAGATAGCGGTAGACGACGGCTCCCGCCGCGTCCACCTGGGATTGCTGGTCACAGAGCGCGAGCAGCTTCGTGGTCAGCTCGTCCGGATCGGTCGGCTCGGCTGCCAGGACACGCTCGCTTGGCAGGTGGGCCGGCGGGATATTGAGGAATCTGCCCAGGTAGACCACCATCGCGCCATGCAGCACGCCGCGCGCCAGCTCTAGCGAGGGCGCCCGCTGGGCCATCTGGGCAACCGATTGGCAGTAGGTGAAGTGGTGCAGCACCGTGTCCCAATCACCGAACTCATTGCTGGTCGGGAAGCGAGTCAGCCGCAGCGCCGAGGCGTAGGCGACGGCTTGAGCCGCGTCGGCCAGCGCCATGCCCCCGCGGAAAGCGGCCATGAGCGCGTCAATGGCCGCTGCCGGGTCATCATCGAGCAGGGTGTCTACCAGGGCAATGTCCCATTGCCCGGTCGGGGTCGCGTCAAGAGCAAGTGCCGCCGGGAGCTGTGCGCTCGCCGGCTCGACGAGATCGAGCAGATTAACCGGATGCTGCCAGGAGTTGCGCTCCTCCTCGCGCGAGGAGGTGGCGATCTGCGGGACGATGTTGGGCAGGACCTCCGTAGCCTGCTCCCAGCCAACGAGGTCGAGCAGCTCGAAAGCCTTCGCAATCGTGTCGAGCACGTGGCTGAAGTCGCGGTAGTAGTGATCGGTGCCGGCAGCGCACAGCATCGTCGCCACCTGCTGCGGCGTCGCGCCCTCGGTGATGGCTGTACGGAGCGTGCGCTCGGCCGCATCCGTACTCCGCACCTCGATAAACTCGCGGAACCACGCCTGCAAGCGCTCAATGGATACCTGGCGCACCGACAGCGGCTCCAAGTCGAAGGTGGTGCGCTGGCCGTTCGCATCGGCTCCAACGCGGCGGACGCCGTGATAGAGGGCCAAGCACCGATCCTCCGGCGCCAGGTCCTCGAGGACGTGGGCCATGGCGGTGAGGATCGTCAGGCCGTCGCCCCAGCCATCGGCATTGCGACTCGAGCCGAAGCGGAGGCCGTGGCGGGCCGCGCGTCCCACGATTGCGGCTGGCGGTGTAGCCAAGTCATGCAGCCCCAGCACGGCCTTCGCCTGTACTAGGGAGATATTCTGCTCTAGGCCCTCGTCGAGCCGCCCAAACCAGCGCTCGCGCTCCTCGTCCGCGTCGGCGCCGTTGGGGTAGACCCACACGTGGCCGGCCTCGATTTCTACCGGATAGGTACGCACGTTATCGGCGAAGAGATCAAACGTCCCGCCGCTCTGGAGATCGAACCGGGCATAGTGCCAGTGACAGGTGAGGACGCCATCTTTACAGGTGCCGCGGGCGAGGGGAAACCCCATATGGGGGCAGCGGTTATCCACCGCGTAGGCTTGCCCTTCATGCCAGAACACGGCAATGCCGTGTCGAGCGCCGATTGAAGTGCCGGCGACGGTGAGCGCACCGGCAGCCTGAAGCTCTGCAACGGTGCCAGCAGCGACCCTCGCAGCAGTGTCAACGGCCGGCGACGCAACGGCAACCATGATCCTCTCCTTTATTCCCCCGTCATTCCCGGGAAAGCGGGAATCCACCCCCGCTTAACACACCGTACCAGTCGGCACTACGGCGTGTCATCTGCCAAAGGATGGACGTTGCCGGGCCGTCAGTCGTTGTCACTATCTACCACCTAGTAGATTGTAGCGACATATACAGAGTGTGCCACGCCGGGGCCGCCTCGGCCGCTTGCACTAAGCCGGGAAGTGTAGTAGTCTGCCTGCAAAGCGAGGGTGACATGGCTAGTGAAGGGGCGGGCGGCCCGGCTGCGAAATACTGTCGGAACTGCGGGCAAGTCAATCCACGCGCCGCGGCGCTGTGCTCGCGCTGCGGCGGCACGACCTTCAGCGACGTGCCGGCTGACGAGGGCGTGCAGCAGGTTGCGGAAGAAGAACGAGAGCAGCAAGTATGGGGTGCCTTTGGGACGATTGTGCGCGTCATTGCCATCCTTGTCTGGATCGCGCTACTCAGTTTCTGGGGACCGCTGTATATGGTCGGGCCGGTCTGGAAGATTGCGGGGTGGGCACTCATCGGCGGCATCTACTTCTTTGTCCTGCACGATAGGGTTGTGGAGCTGATCGCCCGACTGCTCGGCCGGCAACCCGAGGAAGTGTAGGGCTACTCTCCTGCCGCGTGCGTCTCAAGGTAGAGACACAGCCGGCCGCACCTCCCGCGGAAGCGGCGCAGTTGCGCCATTTCCGACATGTCCCTCCCGTTCACCTATCCTTGCCGTCTATACTGCCTCCCGGCGCCCTCGCCTATCCCGCATCATAGGCAGCAGACGCGCTGTAGACTAGGGATACACCCACCGCTCATACCGATACCGCTCGTCATTCCGGCGGAAGCCGGAATCCAGGCGCTTGGGGCAGCAGACAGCGTACCCGCTCTGGATTCCCGGGAAAGCGGGAATGACCAGGAAAAGTCAACAGAACCTAGAAGACTGCGACGCTCTTGACGACGGGCCTTGGACACGATGGAGCATCGCGCAGGTGTCTGCCGGAGCCGGATGTTTGCCTCGCTACCGAGCTAGAAGCCGTATGACGCACGGAGCGCTGACTTCCCCCAAGGTCTGGGCCATCGGCGCCGTTGCGCTGGCCACGGTCCTGACGAGTGTTCCCTACGTCTACGGTGCGCTGTATGCGGACGCCCACCACCAATTCACCGGCGTTGTAGCCTGGCACGGCGACGTGTTCTATTACCTGGCCCAAATGCGCCAGTTCGGCACAGCGCTGCTCATTGCCAATCCGGTCACTCCTGAAATCCACGCCCCGGTCCTGTTCAATGGGTTGCTCGGACCACTCGGCTGGCTCGCGCAGTGGACGGGGTTGCCAACGCACGTCTGGTACCTGCACGTGCTCCGCGTCGGCGCCCTGGCAGCGATAGCGATGGCAGTGCTGGCGCTGGGGGCGACAGCCGGTCTATCGCGGCGCGCGCGCATTGTGGCGCTGCTGCTGGCGCTGTTTGCCAGCGGGTGGCGCTGGCTCGTCTGGGTGGCTCCGCCCGGCTCGCTCCTGGATGGACTGCCGTACTGGCGCAAGATCCATGAAGGGAGCACGCTGCAGCAAGCCATGACGGTCCCGCACTTGGCCCTGGCGAGCGCCTTGGTCTGCGCGGTACTGCACTTCTTTTTGCGAGGCTACCAAACCGGCTCCCGGCGCTCCTATATCGCTGCCGGTGCAGCGTTAGCCTACTTGAGTAGCTTTCACCCGTTCGAGTTCCTGCCGCTTTGGGTGACATTGGGTCTCTTGACCGGATTGCTGGCGTTGGGCGCTAGAGTGCCGGTTGCCCCGGCCGGGGGTGGTGTAGCTAGAGCACGTCTTGTTGGGTTGGCCGGCGCGCCGCGCGTCTTGGAAGGCCTCTGCTGGCTCGTGCTGCTGCCCCTGCCGGTGCTGGCCTTCTTTGCAATCACGTCCCGGGCCAGCCCAATCCTCCAAAACGTCAGCACTCAGATGAGTGGTGGCCCCACAGAGGTCTTGTTCCTGCTCGTGTATTACGGCCCGCTGCTGCCCTTGACGCTGCTGATCCCCTTGCTGGCGCCAGGTTTGCAGAACGCCCAGGATGGCAGCGGGCCGCGCATAGCCCGCGCAACGCTCGTCGGGTGGGTCGTGATCGTGCTGCTGCTGGAGGTGTTCCCGGTGGTGCCCATGCCGTCGCATTTCCGGGTGGGCCTCCATTTGGTGTGTGCCATCCTCGCCGCCTGGCTGCTCGTTGACGCTTGGGCCGCTGCGCGCGCTCGTCGGTGGCTCGGTCTGCTCGCGCCGGCATTGCTCCTACTGCTGTCAAGCCCCTCCCTGCCGCTCTACTTGGAGCAGCTGATTGGCGATATCCGGTTGCACGCGCCAACGTTCTACCTGACCCGCGACGAGCAAGGGGCGCTGTCGTGGCTGGAGAGCACCGGGGCTGCACCCAATCCGACGGGAGCTTTGGTGGCACAGACCAAGCAGCCGGTAGTGCTGGCGGATAGCCCGGCCTTCAACATCTCTATCGCGCCGTATACGGGTGCGCGCCCGGTCCGCGGCCACAATGCGATGACTGTTCGCGTGCGCGAGAAGGACGCTGTAGTCAGGCGCTTTTTCAGCCCAGACACGCACCAGGAGGAGCGCCGTGCCATCGCCGCTCAACTGGGTATTACGCATGTCGTCGTGACAGCGGAGCGGCCCATCTTGCGCCGGATGATGGCTGCTGAGTGGCCGCTCGCCTTCGAGCACGGGAGTATCGGCATCTACGAGGTCCGCGGCGATGCCACAAGGTGACACCGCTCGTTTCGACCGCCTAGCACCGCTCATCAGTGACCACTGGCCGCTGTATCTCACTCTCTGGCTGGTGCTGCTCGCGGCGGCGCTGTTCCCGGTCGTCGCAGACCGCCTCGCCGCACCGGACGACTCACCGCTCACCCGTCTTCCGAGCCTCGCCGGTGAAGCCGGCGCAATCCGGCTGGCGTGGAGCTACGATCTCTCGCGCTCGCCCCTCGCCAGCAATCGCGCCTCTCCCCTGCCCCAAAATCCTACGCTCTTTCACCCCTGGTGGTGGGGCTTGGCGCAGGTCGGGCGTGGTCTCGAACGCGCTGCGCCGGACCTCCGTTGGGCCACGTTTACCATCCTATTAGCGTCCGTATTCATGCTGGGGCTGATAGCCCTGTTGCGTGCGACCCTGCCGGACGGACGCACGCGCGCGCTCGCTGCCGTCCTGATTGTGCTCGGTGGCGGCTGGCGCTGGCTTCATTTTGCTGGCGACGCGCTGGGCCTCGTTGGCCGACCGTGGTTCTATACGCAGTTCTGGAGTCCGCCACTCGCCGCGCTGAAGCAGGGTACCGCCTTCGGTAGTCCCATCGTGGACACGTGGATTGCGCCCGAGCGGCTCGCCATTGTGGCCACACAGGCAGCACTGCTCGCCTGCTCGGCGTGTGCTCTGCGCGCCGGCTCGTGGCGCACTGCCGTCATCGGCTGGGTGGGCGCCGGCGTCGCGCTCGCCGCCGCCCAGCCGCTCACCCCGGCCACCTTCCACATCGCAGCACCGGCCACCATCCTGGCAGTGCTGGTGGCGGCTAGCTCCGGCGCGCCGACGGGAAGACAGCGGCTCCGGCTCATCGCCGGTATTCCCCTGGTGCTCGGCCTGGCCTGGCCGGTGTACCGCTGGTACCTGGACCTGCCGCAGACGGAGCCGGCGTGGGCGCACCTCTGGGGGCATCCCCAGGATTTCTTGGTGCCGCCAGGTTTTGTGCTCATGGCCTTGGGCACGGCGGCTGCCGGCGGTCTGATGTGGGCTATCGCGCGTGTCGCCGGCGCCGACACGCGGCTGCATCCACACACCGCGGCGCTGCTCTACTGCTGGGCACTCTGCGGCGTTTTCCTGCTGGCGGTGCCGCTGGGTTACTCCGACGTGCAGCCCCTCGACATGGCGACGCTCGCCGTGCTGCCGCTGGCCTTGCTCACCGCCGATCTCCTGGCGGTAGGCTTGGCCGGCCTGTTGTCGCGGCGCAGCCACCTGGTCGTAGTGAGCCTGGCGCTCCTAGCCAGTGTACCGAGCATTGGATTTTACGCCGCGGCCGTACACTACGAGGTGAACGCCGATGACCTGGAGCTTACCGGGACGGACGCCGCCGTCATTGCAGAGCTCCACCGGCGTGGCTCACTCGGCGATCTCGCGTTCAGCAACAACGAGCAGCTCGATCACCTCGTCCTGACGGCGACAAACAAGCGCGTCGCCGGCGGCTGGCTGACCGAGCTGCGGGGCCATGCGAAGCTGCTGCGTCGGCAATTCTTCGTCGAGCCGGCGACACTGCAACGCCAAAGCGAATTGCTCGAGGGGCTTGGTGTGCGGTTTGTCCTGTACCGGCCGGGCCAAGGCGAGCCGCCGCACCCCTCTCCCCTCCTGAGACAGGTCGCCGCCGGGGACACATTGACCCTGTGGGAGGTGCAGCCGCCGCCATTCGAGCCGCTCAGGCTGGCGGCCGGCGATCTCGTGCGCGACCCGTTCGGCCAGATCTATGTCTATGACGGTCGCCAGCGGCGCTGGGTACCCGACATCGCCACCTTCACGAGTCGCGGCTACCGGTGGGAGCAGGTTCAACAGGTCAGCGGGTGGCAGCTCTCGACCATTCCAGAAGGCTACCCGCTGGCCCAGCCAGAGGCCGGCGAGGGTTAGGTCGAGTGCGCCGGAAGCCGCACGACGGAGCGGGTGTCCGAGGCCTCATAGATGGCGAGCGCCACGTCTACAGCCGTGCGTCCCGATTCGCCCGTGATCCCTGGCTCGCGGTCCTCGTCAATGGCCTGGATGAGGTCGGCGACGTGCGCCGCGTGGCCAACTAGCTGCGGCGCTCCATCGGTACTCCCGCCGGCCAGCGGCACCGGCTCGCCGCCGATCTCGACCAGCGCCTCTCCGCGGCGGTCATCGAGGAGAATGTTGCCGTGCGTCCCGTGAATACCGATGTGCGAGGGCACGCCGCGGCGCGAGAGCGATGTCGTATAGGACACGGTGGCGAGCGCGCCGCTGGCAAAGCGCAGGGAGGCCGCGAGGGTGTCTTCGGCCTCGATGTCGTGCCGGAGCGTATCCCAGAATCCGGCGACCTCGACGACCGGCTCTCCCATCAGCCAGAGCAGCAGGTCCAGGTAGTGGACGCCTTGGTTCATCAGACAGCCCCGGTCGAAGCGGATCGTTCCCCGCCAGCCGGCGCTCCGGTAATACTCCGGGGCGCGATAGTCCTTGCCGACGAGGTCGGCAAACA
Organism: Chloroflexota bacterium; assembly: GCA_965238265.1. Taxonomy (GTDB): domain Bacteria; phylum Chloroflexota; class UBA11872; order UBA12225; family JAJDUF01; genus JAJDUF01. Next base: position 3,270,857 of record OZ250185.1, read on the forward strand.
CGATCTTGCCGAACTTTCCTTCCTGGAGCAGCTGCCGGAGCTGCCGGTTGACCGGCTCGGTACGGCGCTGGAACACACAGCCGAGCTTGACTCCGGCCTGCTGCGCCGCAGCGATAGCAGCATCGAGCTGCGCGTGGGTGATTCCGAGCGGCTTCTCGCAGAGGATATGTTTGCCGGCCTGCGCCGCCGCAATAACCCCGTCGCTGTGAGCACCGCTGGGCGTGCAGATGCTCACAATGTCAATGTCGTCCCGCGCGAGAAAGGCGTCAATATCATCCGTGGCAAACGGGATGTCCAGCTCGGCCTGGCGCTCCTGCACCCGGTCCAGGATCAGGTCATAGAGACCGACGACCTCGGCACGAGCCGCGTTTTCTTGCACGCCCTTGATGTGGCTGGGGGCAATAACTCCACAGCCAATGATGCCCCAGCCGTAGCGCTTCACCATGCAACCGCTCCTCTCACCCTGGGTTTCCCGGATACGCTCGATGCAAGATTAGCTGCCTGCGTTGCCGGACTCAGCGGCGTCCGAGCATTATGATACACCTATCGATGTAGGATGAACCCTGTGAGACGGCACTCAACAATCCTCGCGGTGATCGGGGTCTCCTTGGTACTCGCCCTCGCCGGTTGCCTGGGCGGCGAGGGCGAGTCGGGCGAGCACGGTGCCGGTGAAGGCGGTGAAGAGTCCGGCACCCAGCTCACGCTGAACGAGACCTTCGACGAGGTGCGGGCCGGCGCTCGGCTGATCCTATCGTATGACTCGACCGCCAACGCCTTCACGGGCCGGGTGGAGAACACCACCAGCGCCAAGTTAAGCCGGGTCCGGGTCGAGGTTCATCTCTCGAACGGGACCGAGCTGGGACCGACGACTCCGGTTGACCTGGCACCCGGTCAGGTAGTTGCCGTCGTCCTCCCGGCGACCGGCCAATCGTTCACCTCCTGGAGCGCCCACCCCGAAGTCGGCTGACCGGCCCCCGCCCTGACCCTCCCCCGTTGCGACAGGGGAGGGAACACGCCGCCGTCCCCCGGCACAGCGGGGGACCATAGGGGGGCTTGACCCGTACCTATCCCTGTTAGGAGGTCGGTAGCGTAGTGTCTCGGTAGCCAGTCAGGGCGCGGCTACGGTTTCGGCAGCCGCGGGGGTCGCTACGCCGTTGCGATGGAAGGCGGTTGCCGCGGTGCTGCTGCGGAGTGTCTCTTGCTGGTAGGCGAAGGCGTTGTGGAGGTGAATCGACTCGGCAGCTTCGCATTCCGCCTCGAACCAGGCGATGTCCGGCGCTTGCCGCAATGCGACTACGGCGTCGCGTAGCACGTCTTCGACGAACTTGGGGTTGTGGTACGCACGCTCGGTCACGTACTTTTCGTCCGGCCGCTTGAGCAGCGGGTACACCTCACAGCTCCCATACGTCTCCAAGTCGGTGATGAGGTCCTCCAGCCAGAGCGACGCGCCCGGCACCGGCCGCACCTTGACCCGTAACCAAGACCGCTGGCTATGGGCACCGACCGCGGAGATTTCTTTGCTGCACGGGCAGAGCGTGGTGATGGGCACCTCAACGCCGGTGACGAGATCAACCCCCGCCGCCGTCAGACTGCCCGTGAAACGGCAGGCATAGGGCATGGCGCTGCGCTGCCTGGTAACGGGTGACTCTTTGTCCAAGAAAAACTGGAAGTACACGTCTACGTTGGCGCTGTAGGTCTCCAGTCGTCGGCGCACGTCGGCCAGCAAGCGCTCGATAGCCTGCGCCGACCAAGCGTGCTCTCGCCATTCCTCCAGCAGCTCGACAAAGCGGCTCATATGGGTGCCCTTGTCGTGCGGCGAGAGGTCCACACTCAGGGCAATCGTGGCGGTGACCGGCTGGGCGTGCCCGTCCTGCTGTAGCACACGGATGGGCAGTTGGAGGTCCTTGATACCAACACGCTGAACAGCGACTTGTCGCGCGTCAGGCTGCGCTTGTACGTCTTGCATCGTGATACTCGTACCGTATTGAGCTGATTTTCCGGCGAAAGCCGGTTCCGACGGGACTGTAGCACGCACGGCCCGCCTTCACAATCCATGCTCACGATAGCTGCCCAGGATAACGGCACCGCCGGCTGTCTTACAAGCGCGTGCATCGGCGGCTAGCGGATGTAGCCCAGTTGTCTTAGAGCAGCACGCAGATCACCCTCGAACCGCCGGTAGGCCGGCACCGTCCTGAGCCGCGCGAGACCGACGCGCTCGCCGATAGCGTTCAGGTACGTTGTCACTTGATGGCGGCGTCTCCTGCTACCACCGACGGCCTCTCGAAGAGCATGATCGAGCACCTGCTTTGGCTCAGTGAGGCGCTCGACTTCCTGCGGCCGGGCGGGGATCCCTAGGCCCTCGTCGTCGAGTGTTGTTCCGGAGGCACCTCGCAAGGCATCTCCGTCCGCAAGCGCCCAGGCCTCAGTCTCTCGGACCGGTACGACGGCAACGCCGCGCGTGTTGGTCAACTCCTCCTTTTGCCGGATCAGTTGAAATGCCGGCGCTACGCGCTCCTGCCGCGCTCTGTCGGCATCGCCGTTCGCGTCAGCATGGATGAAGAGGATGTGGAAGGCACCAATGGAGTCACGTGCAGCTTCGAGAATCTGGGTTGCCCGGCTACAGTCTTTATACGCCTTGGGAGCGTCGAGCTCTCGAACGTCCCCAATCCCTATTACGTCATTGGCATGAAATATACACAGATTCTCCACCGTGCGGTACAAAATGCGGCCGAGTAGTCGGTAGTCCATTGAGCCTTCAGCGAACAGGGCTAATCCAAGGTAACGCACGTAGTCTAACCCTCTCGATCAACCGTAGCAAGATACTTTTTCACCTCAGCAGCAGTCACATATATCTGGCCTGTTGTGTCTAGCAATAATTCCTTCTCCCACTGACTCATAGGTTTCTTTATCGGCAGTATTGATGTTTTACGGCTAACCGACTTAGTGCGTGGATCAACACTGCTTCTTACGTCGGAAAAGTTCATCTCGTAATCCCTTAGCGCAGCAAGCAGAACCGGAGAATGGCTATTCACGAGTAGTTGAGCAAGTGGGTCATCTCGATCCACCTCAGCACTCGCCGGGTCGGTTACGAGGTCACGCAGCCGAGCGATCAGAGACTTCAGGCGGAAGGGATGCACACCATTCTCCAGCTCCTCGAAGCAGACCAGCCCGCGCTGCCGGGGATCGTGCATCAAGGTCAGCAGCGCCAATACGCGCAGGGTACCGTCCGATACGACCCGCGAACTAAACGGTTGCCGGTCGCGCATCGAAAGATCAACCCGATATTCCTGACTCCGCTGGTCTTCTACCACCCGCAAGTCCACCACACCAGGGATGAGGGCAGTGAGATCGGCAGTGATGTCAGCGAGTACACCTGATGGCCTGTGCTCGGCCCTCGTCTCGGCCTCGATTCGTGCCAGCACCCGGGCCAGGTTTTCCCCGTCCGCAGCCAGCTCCTCCGGGCCAATAGCCGGACTGGGCTGCCGCAGTGCCGTAGGGTCAAGCTGGAGGAATCGCCAGGAGCGCAGCTCCTCGCGCAAGGCATAGAGATGGGGAAACTCGGCGCTGGTGATGCTGGAGAGGACCGTTGCCTCGGCTGCATCCGCAGGTCGCTGGCGGCCGGCCCGACGGTCCTGACGAATCTCGAAGCGTGTGCCGCCTTGTGATTCAACCGTGGACAACCAGGGGGTTCTGCGGATGTACCGCATGAAAGTTCGCTTGAACTCTGGTGATGGCCTCTTGCCGCCGGGTCGCCAGCGGTCGGCAGAGGCGAGGATCGGTGCTGCCTCCTCCCATGTCGTGACCAGTCGCTCAATATTCCGGGCGTCTCTCCGCCGCTCGATACGGACCTCGTAACGGACCCGAGTATGATTGAGCCGTACCGTAGCGCCCCACTGGTCGCGCACCTCGGGCGCCAGCAAAACCTCGACGGCAAAAGACATAGTCTCTCCGAGAGCGCCGTCGGTATGTCTCCGAAACAACTCGTGCGGCTCCCCGCGCAAGTCGGTTACGGCCGTTCGGAGGTCCGTTTCGGCCAGACGGGAGAGTAAGCGAATAGCATCGAAGAGGTTGGACTTCCCAGAGGCGTTTGGTCCCAGGATTACGGTCAAGGGGCCAACGTCCATGCCGAATTTCTCGAAGGACTTGAACCCGTCAAGCTCGATGCGCGTGAGCATCGGTTGTTCTCCTGGCCGCTACCCGGCGGGATGCCAGGCGCGGTTGCTGCGCTGCAGCAGCGCATCGGCGGCGGCCGGCCCCCACGATCCGGCGTCGTAGTTGGGAAAGTCGCGTGGGGGCAGCGCCTTCCACACGTCGAGGATCGGCGCCACCACCGACCACGAGGCCTCCACCATATCGGCGCGATTGTAGAGCGTGGAGTCCCCATTCATGCAGTCATAGAGCAAGGTCTCATAGCCGGTGCTGGGCGAAGCCTCACCCAAACGCTCATACCGAAACTCCATCTGCACCGGGGCCACCGTCACGGTCGTGCCCGGCCGCTTGGCCTGAATACGCAGCGTGATCTTTTCGTCGGGTTGGACGTGGATGACCAGGACGTTCGACTCCAGATCGTGGACGGCCGTATCGGCGAAGAGGCGCAGCGGCGCGCGGCGGAAGGTAATGACAATCTGCGTATCGCGCTTGGTCAGGCGCTTCCCCGAACGGAGGTAGAAGGGCACACCGGCCCAGCGCCAGTTGTCAATCGAAAGCTCCAGTGCGGCATAGGTCTCGGTCCACGAGGTCGGGGACACCCCAGGTTCTTGCTGATAGCCGGGCATCACTGCGCCGTTGATGGCACCCGCCCCGTACTGCCCCCGCACAGTCTGGTGGAGCACTTGCTCCGGGGTCATGGGCCGGATGGCTTTCAGGACCTTGACCTTCTCGTTTTGCACAGAGGAAGGATCAAACGAGGCCGGTGGCTCCATAGCAATGAGCGTGAGTAGCTGGAAGAGGTGATTCTGAAGCATGTCGCGTAGCGCCCCGGCCGTTTCGTAATAGCCGCCCCGGCCCTCGACCCCGAGACTTTCGGCGACCGTGATCTGCACGTTATCTATGTAGCGCCGATTCCAAACCGGCTCGAAAATGCCGTTGCCGAGGCGGAAGACCAGGATGTTCTGGACGGTCTCCTTGCCGAGGTAGTGGTCAATCCGGTAAATCTGCTCTTCGTCAAAGACCTGGCTCATCCGGGCGACCAGCGCCTGGGCGGAGTCCAAATCGTGACCGAACGGCTTTTCTACGATGATCCGGCGCCACCCGGTCGCCGGCGGCGCGGCCTGGGCCAACTCCGCCTGACCAAGGTGGTCCACAATGACCTCGAACAAGCCTGGCGGTACGGCCAAGTAGTAGATGTAGCTGCTCTCGGTCTCCCACTCGGCGTCAACCTCTGCCAGCAGCGTGCGGAGGTCGGTGTACGTAGCGGGATCGTTGAAATCGCCACGCATATGATAGAGGCGCGGGAGCAGGGATTCCAGGACTGCCGGATCAAAGGTGCCGACGTTGAAAGCCCGCACCGCATCGGCCATCTGCGCTCGAAAGTCGTCGTGTCCCCACGGCTGGCGCGTCACGCCGACGATGGCGAGGCGCCGGCCTACCAAGCCATGCTTGACGAGATTGACGACCGTCGGTAGGAGGAGGCGTTTTGTGAGGTCCCCGGCGGCGCCGAAGATGACCAACACACACGGCGGCGCGAGTTTCCCGGTTGTCTCAACCATGCTTACCTCCATCCGACGCCCATCCCACGCTCATCTCACGCCCGCGCTACCGCGGCGTGCTCGTCATGCCGCTGGGCGGGATCGGGTCAGCAATGACAATACCGCCCGGAGCCGGGACGCGCGAGAGTACCTGACTGCCCGGGGGTACGATCTTGTCAATGGCGGCCAGATCCTCGTCGGTCAGCGTTACCGATAACGCGCCCACGTCCTCCCGTAGCTGGCCGGATGTGCGTGGCCCGAAGTTGGCGGCGGTGACACCGGGCTGGGCCAGCAGCCATCCGAGGGCCAGCTGGCTCAAGGAAAGCTGCTTGGCGTGAGCGAGCGCCTCCAGCCCTTCCAAGACATCGAAGGCCCGCTCGTGCTCGGCCGGGTCTACGAGGGTGCCGCGCCGGGCAAACCGCGAGTCGGGGGGCATTGGCTGGCCGCGGCGGTACTTGCCGCTGAGCCAGCCGCCACCGAGCGGGCTGTAGCACACCACCCCCAAGCCATAGGCTCGACAGAACGGGAGCACGTCGCCCTCGACCTCGCGGTTGAACAGGCTGTAGGCCGGCGCCTCGGAGACGAAGGAGGCAAACCCCAGGCGGTCGCTCGTCCAGAGGCCCTGGCACAACCGCCAGGCCGGATAGTTGGAGGTGCCGAAGTAGCGCACTTTGCCCTGACGCCGCAGATCGTCGAGGGCACGCAGCGTCTCCTCCAGCGGCGTAGTCGGATCGTGGAGATGGAGCTGATAAAGGTCAATGTAGTCGGTGCCCAGCCGGCGCAAGCTCGCCTCGACCTGGGACATGATGTGATAGCGGCTGTGGCCCCAGTCGTTGGGGCCGTAGTCCATCTGCCGCCCGACTTTGGTCGCCAGCACCACCTGATCGCGGTGCCCGGCAACCGACCGACCGAGCAACTCCTCGCAGCGACCGAGACTGTAGGCGTTGGCGGCGTCGAAGAAGTTGATGCCCACGTCGAGGGCCGTGCGGGCCAGCCGCTGCGCCTCGTCGGCATCGAGCAGGGCGCCAAAGTAGGCACAGCCCAAACAGAGGCGCGATACCTTGACCCCGGCCGTTCCTAGATTCACATACTCCATCCTCGTAGCTCCTCAGACTGCATGCTCGGCGGCTGGCCTCTTCTCACCTCACCCCCCGGGCCCCTCTCCACGTGTGGAGGGAGGGTGGCCGCCGGAGGCGGGCGGGGTGCGGCGGGAAGGTGCCGTTCGTTCACTGGGGGATACCGTAGGCGGCGAGGGTCAGGCGGGCGATGCTGTCCCAGCCCAAGCTCTCGGCTCGCTGCCGCGCCCGCTGTCCGGCGCGGCCCAGATCGAGCGTGCGAGCCAGCCGGAGCGCGTGCCGCAAGCCGTGCTGACCGTGCGGTGCGTAGACGATGCCGCAGCCGTACCCGCGCAGTAGCTCCGGCAGGCAGCCCACCGCTGGCGCAATCACCGGCCGGCCGAAGCCCAGCGCCAGGATAGCGGAGCCGGAGGTGAGCGTGTCGAGGAACGGCAGGACCACCACGTCGCTGGCGTTGAGGTAGACCTGCATATCATCGGCGGGGATGGCATCCTCGTACGACTTTACCCGGAGCACTACCCGACTGTCTTCCGTGGCGCTGGCCGGGAGTCCCTCGTGGTAGGTCTTGTGGATCCGCCCGGCAATCAGCAGGCGAGCATCCGCCGCTTCGAGGGTTGTAAACGTGTCAATGAGCGGCGCAACCCCTTTGTAGGCGCGGATATTGCCGACGAAGAGGTAGACGAAATCGTCCGGGGCCAACCCCAGGGCCTCGCGCGCTTGCTCCGGGCTGATCGTGTTGCGGTACGGCGTGATGAACTCCCCGTGGGGAATGATGTGGACCCCGTGTGTGCGCCGGAAGTATTGCTCCAGCAGGTTTGCCGCCTGTTGGCAGTGGGCGATGACCGCGTGCGCCAGCCGGCACATGAGCAAGCGGATGGCATGGTCAATCCAGGGGAAGGCCATCTCGTGGGGATACAAGTTGTGCATCGTCCACACGATCCGATAGCCACGCAGACGGGCGACGAGTAGCGCAGCGACGAAGCTGACGAATTGCAGCAGCGCCGCGGGCAAGCGCTCGGCCGCATAGTGCGGCGCGATCCAGTTGAAGTGCAGCGCCTGGATGTCGCTCCGAAACACATGGCGCCAGAGGTTCAGTGACCCGGCTACTGCCAGCGTGACGCCGTGCTGCTCCAGCGCCGCGGCGAGCAGCCGGGCGTAGGGGTTCCCGAATTGACGATCCATATTGCCGGGGCCACCCCAGAAGAAGAGGACCTTCATCACCGTTCCCCCTTGGGACTGCGCCCGGTTATCACGTACACACCTGCCTTCCCTTATCCACCCGCAGCGAGGACAACCGTCCGGCCGGCCCGAGACGATTCGTAGGCCCCGGAGATGACCTGCGTCGCCAGCAGCCCTATCTCGCCGGGGTACGTCGGCGGTTGGCCGGCGAGGAGCCGGCGCGTCACGTCGTCAACCAAGGGCATGTGGACGTTGTCGGGCGGGGTGAGTACCAACTGCTCTTCGCGCCGAGCCGTCTTGAGCAGCAGGCGCCCGGCAGCAAGCGGCCCGGCGACGATGCTCCCGGCGGTGCCGTGAATCTCGATCTCGATGTCGTCGTGCCGCCGGTCGGTATGCACGTTCCAGTTACCGGTGAGGACCGCGTGGCACGAGTCACCGGCGCCCGTCGGCTCGGAGAAGCGCACGAGCAGGGAGGCCGAGTCTTCGACGTCCCAGGTGCGCGCCAGCGTGTCGGTCATGGCGCTGACGGCGATGGGACGACCGAGGAAGTAGCAGAGCAAGTCGAGGTAGTGGCTACCGAGGTCCATCAGCGGGCCGCCCCCCGACCGCGCTTTGATCGTCCGCCAATACTTCGTGTCCGTGGGCGGGAGGTCTATCCAAGAGGTCATAGTCACGCGGGCCAGGATTACCTGCCCAATGGCAGCTTCAGCTATCCACTGCTTGATGCGCCGTATCTGCGGGAGATACCGGCGATAGTAGGCCACGGCGAACTGCACGCCGGCCGCCCGGCACGCGGCGACCATCCGGGCGCCTTCAGCGGCGTCGAGGGCCATCGGCTTCTCGCAGAGCACGTGCTTGCCGGCACCGGCCGCCGCGAGCGTTTCGGGCAGGTGCCGATCTACCGGGCTGGCTACGTAGACGGCATCAATCTCCGGGTCGGAGACGAAGGCGTCGAGATCGGTATGGGCGCGTTTAGCTCCGAACTCCTCCGCAAAGCGCCGGCCGCGCTCCGCGTCGGTGCTGTAGAACGCGGTGAGCGCGGCGAGCGGATGGTCTCGTATAGCCGGGGCAACACGCTTGCTCGTAATGTCGCTACAGCCGGCAATGCCCCATCGTAGCGGCATAACTCCTCCTCCCTACGCCGAGGCGGCAGACTACCCGACAAGCAGCCTGGGGCGGCACAGTGCAGGGCAATGATAGCAGCGCCAATCGGCGTCGTGGCGGAGGACGGTTGAACCTACCCCCCGGCCCCTTGCGCCCGGCCCTCCGTCCGTCATTCCCGCTTTCGCGGGAATCCACCCCCACCGCCGGATTCCGGCCGGCGCCGGCATGACGGGGGGGGGGGGGGGGGGGGGGGGGGGGGGGGGGGGGGTCAGCGCGGCGCCCGGCAGCCCCTTGACCGGCTTTTCTCCGCGCCTCGATAGGCGGTGCTGCCACGCCACCATGCCCAGAACCGCAGCACCGTCTGCGCGGCGAAACCGGCGGTGAGCGCTACGATGAGCAGGGGTACGACGTGCCGCCAGTTCGTGCGCGATAGTGGTGGCGGACTCGACGTGCTCGCCATCACTCAAGCACTCCTTCGCAACCGCTGAAGTGACCGCGAGCAGCGGCGGCGGTTAACCTGCGGTAAACCTGATTTTAACATCTACCTTCGCCAACGTATCGTAGAATGAAGAGCATTGGGGTCCGACAAGGTAGGCGCTCGCCTACTCCGGCTAATGTACTCCGCATGGGCGTAATGAGGTCTCCTGGCGGCGGCGTGGGACCGCACTACCTCTGCGATGACCTGGAGTAGACGCCTCGTTGGGCAGCAGCGGCGCTCGGTATGGTCGCTGCCCGTTTCGGTGTAGAGCGCGGGCGTGCTAATCTTCTACCAAGAATCAGCGGGGGCATTCAAGATGCTCACCGCCTTTTGCGCTCGTGGTCGTAGCTCGCTCCGGCGGCCCGGCGGTACGTCCTTGCGCCGGCCGGCATAGACGGAAGGAGCGGTCCGATCCGGCTGCGGTGAGTGCTCCGTCACTCGTTCTCCGAGGAATAGCGGCAATCTATGAAAAGGCAGCCATTCACGAGTAACGGAGCACTCAGCCGGCTCGCGCTGGCGGTGCGGGGCCGGCAACGCGAGCTACGCGCGGCCGTGCGCGCCGGCTGGCGATACCTCGGCGCCCCGCCGGCGCCGTCCGGTCCCGGTGCGCGCCGCTTTCGCCCCGCCGGGGAGTCATCGGCGCTCGAAACGGCCCTCGTCCCGTTTGCCTCCCGCATGCGGCTCATCCGGAGCGCCGCCAGCTTCCCCCGGGCGCTGGCCTGGGCCACCGGGCTGACATTGGGGCCGGCGTTGCTGGCGCGGCTGGTCGCCGGGCCGCTACCGGCCATGGCCGTGCTCATGCTCCTGGCGGCGACGCTCTTTGCCGTGCTATGGCTGCGCCTCGTGCTCCGACCGATCACCGTCTTGGAGGCGGCGCGGGCGTGCGATCTGCGCCTGCGGCTGCGGGAGCGCCTCGCCACGGCAGTCGAGCTGCTGGAGGTGGGGGCCGCCGGCCCGGTCGCGACGTTGCAGCTCGCCGACGCCCAGCACGCCATGGTCGGTCTCCGGCCGGCCCAAGCGTTTCCTTGGCACGTCGAGCAACGCCACGTGATCGCCACCGGCGTCCTCGCGTTGATGGCAGCGCTGCTCATCGTGTGGCCCTCCGTGTTGTCCCCCACGCTCGGGGACGACGTTTTGTCGCTTGCCGACCCGCTGAATACCGACGAGCAACCGGCTGACCAGAATAGCGACCTGATCCCTGGCGATAGTCTGGGCGGCTTGACAACGCCACCGCAGGAGGCCGGGGAGATCGAGCAAGGCCTCGCTGCCGGGAATGAAGCCGGCGCACTGAGCGCCCCCGAGGAAACAGTGAGCGAGGAGACGCTGGCGCAAGCGCAGGAGGCAGCGCAAGAGGCCGCCGATACGATGTCCGAGCGCGTCAACGAGCGCCGCCGAGCACTGCAAACGCTTGGTCAGGCCTTGCGCCGCTCGCCGGCCGGGCGCACCGCCGGCACCATGCTGCTGCGCGAAGACTACGAGGCCGCAGCCGTGGAGATGGTCGGGTTGGCCAACACAGTGCGCGACCTCAACGATAGCGACCGGGACAGTCTCTCCGAACAACTCGCCGCGGCAGCCGAGCAGATGGCCTCGCAAGATCCTACCTTGGCCGATACGACTCGCCGCGCTGCCGAGGCACTCAGTCAGTACCAAGACCTGGCCGCCAGCAGCGCGTTGCGGGAAATGGCCCAACAGACCGCGCAAACCGGGCAACTGTCCCAAGAACAGCAGCAGCTCGCGCAGCGGGCGGAGCAGTTACGCAACGACCAGGCGGTAGGGTTGCCCGGCGAAAGTGTGCAGCCGCCGGGCAACCAACCGGGCGAGCGCCGTGCGCTGCCGGAGGTCGGCGATCCGACAGAAGGGATGTCCAGCGCCCAGGAGGCCGGTGCAGCGAACGCCGGCGAACGCCAATTCACCACCAACCCGGCCGGCGGGCCGGGCGATGCGGAGGGGAAGGACGCAGCGCAGGGCAGTACCCCGGGGCAGACGACCGGCCGGCGTGACCAGGCGCGGCCGCATCGTCTCGACGTGGCCGGTGTGCGCGTGCAGGTGGCGGCCCAGGTGGGCGAGGGGCGCACCATCTGGCGGCCGCCCCGACCGGATAGTACCCAAGGCCGGCGGGGACAGGAGGCCCCCTTGCCGTTCCGGGGCCTGGAACAGGCCGTGACCCGCGCCTGGGACCCGAATATCGCCAGCACCGTCTCGGGTACGCTTGAGGACGCGCTACGACGCTACTTCAGTCCGGCGGCAGACCAACCGGCGGTGGATCAACCGCCGGCGCCGGGGCAGAGCCGCACGACACCTGACCCCGTCCGGCCGGCCGTGAACCGTTAGGACAGCATACCCACCGGAGCTACTGGGCCATGATTGCTTCCCGTACCGATACGCGATCCGATGCAGCGGTCGGACGCTTCCAGCAGATCGCCGCGTCCATTGCCAGCGAAGTGGCCGCGGTCATCGTGGGACAGCACGAGGTGCTGCGCGGGGTGCTGATTGCCCTCTTCGCCGGCGGCCACGTGCTGCTCGAAGGAGTGCCGGGGGTGGGCAAGACGCGCCTGGTCCGCACGCTGGCCGGGACGCTGGCGCTGCGCTATCAACGCATCCAGTTCACCCCCGACCTGATGCCGGCCGACATCACCGGCACGAACATCATCGCGGAAGACGACAGTGGCGCGCGGCGGTTTCGCTTCGAGCCGGGGCCGCTCTTCGCCAACGTGGTCTTGGCCGATGAGATCAATCGTGCCACACCGAAAACGCAGTCGGCCTTGCTCGAAGCCATGCAGGAGCAGCAGGTGACGATTGCGACGCAGAGGCATCGGCTCTCGGCGCCGTTTATGGTATTGGCCACCCAGAACCCTATCGAGATGGAGGGCACGTATCCCTTGCCTGAGGCCCAGCTCGACCGCTTCCTCTTCAAGCTGCGGGTGACGATGCCAACCGAGGACGAGCTGGTGACCATTCTGGCGCGCACGACCTCGGAACAGGAGCATGAGGTACGTCGCGTCGCCACCGGCGACCAGGTGCTCCAGCTCCAGGAGCTTGTCCGCGAGGTGCCGATTGCCCAACACGTCCTGCAGTACGTCGCCCGGCTCGTGCAGGCTACCGATCCCCAGCAGCCCAATGCGCCACGGATTACGCAGGAATACGTGCGCTACGGGGCCAGCCCACGCGGCGCACAGGCGCTGGTGCTGGCCGGGAAGGTCAACGCGCTCATCGAAGGAGGCTATAACGTCTCGTTTGAAGACGTGCGGGCGGTGGCGCATCAGTCGCTCCGCCACCGCATTATTCTGAACTTCGAGGCAGAAGCGGAGGGCGTGACGGGCGACGACATTATTGATCAACTGGTCATGGCAGTGATCCCCGACGAGTTAGCGGTATGAGCAGGGTTGCAGTGGCAGCGGCCGGGGAGCGGGACGCTGGCACGTCACGCGCTCGTCGTCCCTATCTCGACGAGGCGCTGCTCCGCAAGCTCGATAGGCTGCACCTGATGTCGCACCGCATGCACGCCTCCGGCAGCCACGGGGGGCGGCGCAGCCGGAAGCGGGGCACCTCGGTCGAGTTCGCCGACTATCGAGAATACACGCCCGGCGACGACCTGCGGCAGATTGACTGGAATATCTACGGCCGTTCCGACCGGCTCTACGTGAAGCTGCGCGAAGACGAGGAAAGCCTCGCGATCTATCTGCTGCTCGATTGCAGCCGTTCGATGGACTGGGGCCAGGCCAACAAGCTGGCGTTCGCCCGCCGGGTGGTGGCGGCTTTGGGCTACGTGGGGCTGAACGCACTCGACCGCGTGGGCGTCTACGCTTTCAGTGATCGACTCCACAGCCCGTTTCCGCTGACGAGTGGCCGCGCACAGGCCAGGCGCCTCTTCGACTACGTGGAACGGCTCGGCCCGGCCGGAGAGACCGATATCCGGCAGGCGCTCCACGCCTTCGCTGCGTTGCACCGCCGCAGCGGGCTGGCGATTGTCCTGTCGGACTTGATGAGCGCCGGCAGCCAGGAAGGGCTGACTGCACTCCTCGACCGCGGCTTCGAGGCGGTTGTCCTGCACGTCCTCGACCCGCAAGAGACCGACCCCGAAGTCGAAGGTGAGGTGGAGCTGGTTGATCGTGAGACCGGCCGCACCACCACCGTCACCGTTGACCCGGTCACGCTGGAGAACTACAAGATACACCTGGCGGCGTGGCTCAATGAGATCGAGTCGTTCTGCCGGCGGCGCCAGGTGAGGTACGTGCCGATAAGCTCGGCAACACCGCTCGACGACGTGCTCTTTCGACAGCTGCGCTTGCATCGGGTGTTGGTCTGAGGCGGTGGTGCCTCACCCTGACAAGGGTAGGTTTTTGTCTGCATCAGGATTTTCAGAATGCAAGGATGAGCAGGATGGATTCCCGCTTTCGCGGGAATGACGGGGGGGCGGCCCTACCCTCTCCCTCAAGGGAAGGGCTGGATTGCGGCTTCCGCCGCAATGACGGGGCGGCGGGGGTGAGGGCCGGGCCGGGATGAGGACGGGAACGACGTGAGTGTGCTCTGGCCGTGGGGACTGGCGTGGCTAGGGGTGGCGGGCGCCATCGGCGCGCTGTACCTCTTCAAGCCGCGGCAGTTCCGCGTGGAGTTCTCCAGCCTCTGGCTCTGGGAACGGTCGGGGGAGGAAGAGCGCATCCGCAGCCTCTGGCAGTGGTTGCGACGCCACCTGCTGCTGATCTTGCAGCTGTTGGCCGCCATCCTGGCCGCCCTGGCGCTGGCGCGGCCGGCGGTCGCGGCCCTGCTGCCGACGACGGGCCATGCGGTGCTCCTGGTGGATGCCTCCGCCAGTATGCTCGCCCGCGACGGGACGCCGACCCGGCTCGACGAAGCGCAAAGCCAGGCCGTAGACCTCCTGGCATCGCTGCCGGGCAGTCATCAGGTGTCGGTGGTTCAGCTCACCAATCGGGCCGAGGTGCTGCTGTCAGCGAGCCGCGACCGGGCCGCGGCGTGGGACGCCGTGCGCCGGCTCCGCCCGGCGCCGACCACGACCAACCTGGCGGAAGGTCTGGCAGTCGCGGAGGGCCTGATCGGCCGGGCACGACGCGGCGACATCTACCTGTTCACCGACGCCGCTTTTGCGGTGGGCGCAGTTCAGCCGCCACCGGGGCTAGGGCTGCACATTGTCCCTAGCGGAGCAGCGCGCAGCGACAATCAGGCGGTCGAGACCGTACATGCCCGCCGGGACGCCTCCGGTACCGTGGAGGCCTTCATTCGGGTACGCAACTATGGTGATGCCCCGGTCACCCAGGAGCTGCTCGTACACGGTGACGATGAGCTGCTGGAAGGGCAAACGCTGCAGCTCGCTCCTGGCACTGCCTGGGAGACGGTGATGACCGGCTTCCCGGACGGCACCGAGCGCATTGAGGTACGCCTGGATCGGCCCGATCTCCTGGCACTCGACGACGTAGGCGTGGCGCTCGTAGCGGCGGCGCGCCCCGTGCGGCGGCTCTTGCTCGTCGGCTCCCAGAGCGAGTTTCTGGAGCGCGTGCTGCGCTCGCTGCTCCAAGTAGAGGTGACCAGCGTGGCAGTCGAAGCGTACGACCCGACGGCAGTATTCGATTTGTACGTCTTCGACGGTTGGATGCCCCCGGAGCCACCGCCGGGACACTGGCTGCTCATTGACCCTCCTACCGGCCAGGAGCTTGTGCCGGTCGTCGGCGCTTTGGGGTCCGGTAGCGCCCTCGGCGACAACCTCCAAGCGCCCCGTATCGTCTACACCCAACCAAGCCCGCTGCTCCGGTTTGTCGAGCTGAGTGGTGTTCAGGTCTACTTGGCGCGGCGCCTGAGCGTGCCGGCGTGGGCGGAGACGGTCGTCGGCGCTCGTGAGGGGCCGCTGATCCTCGCCGGCTATCCTGGCAGTGAGGGGCAACGGGCGGTGGTCTTCGCGTTCGAGCTGAACCCCATCAGTACCAACCTAGTCAATCGTTCCGTTTTTCCCGTGTTGATGGCCAATGTGCTGGACTGGTTGAGCGGCGTCACCGGCACACGCACCACCGGCATCAGCGGCGGCGAGGCGCTCCTGATAGATCCCCTGCCACGCGCCACCAGGGTGCGCATTGTCACGCCGCGCGAGAGGGTCTACGAGTTTGCCGGTCACGAGCGCTTCCGCTTTGTGGATACCTTCGCACCGGGCGGCTACCTCGTGTCGCAATTCGCCGATGGCGAACTCATTGCCCAGGAGCGCTACCTGGTCGGGCAGATACCCACTGCGGAATCCGATCTACGCCCCCGGAGCGACGTAGTCGCCCTCGCGGCCGCGTCAACAACGGTGGTGGCGCCAGGGGCAGTCGAACGAGTGGAACGCGAATGGTGGCGTTGGCTCGCGTTAGCGGTGCTGGGGCTGCTCGCCGTGGAATGGTGGTGGTATCACCGTGCTTGACCTCTTCACGCACCCCCAGTGGCTAGGACTGGTAGCGGTGGTGCCCCTGTTCGTCTGGCTGCTCCGCCGCCGGCCGGCGCGCCGCGGTGGACGCGCCATTGGGCGAGTGGAGCGCTGGGTGCCGCTGGTGCCCCGGCTGCTGGTTGTCCTGCTGCTGATCCTCGCCGTAGCCGGACTCAAGCTCCCCGCACCGCCCCAGAGCGTGGCGACGGTGTTCGTGGTAGACCAGTCGGCCAGCATCCCCGGCGACATCCAAGCGGCGACGCGGAGCTGGGTGGAAGGCGCGCTCGCCACCGCGGGGCCGGACGATCTGGCCGCCATCGTCACCTTCGATCAGGCGGCGCGGGTCGAGCTGCCGCTGGGCAAGCACGGCGATCACAGCCGGTGGCGAGCGCCCAGCGGCGGCGAAGGGACCGACTTGGAAGCGGCGCTCCGTTTGGCTGGGGCACTGCTGCCGCCAGCGGGGAGCGGGGCCCTGCGGCGCATTGTGCTCTTGACCGATGGGAACGAGACGCAAGGATCGGCCGAAGCTGCTTTGCTCCGCCCGGAGCTACGCAATATCGAGATCGCCGTCTGGTCGCTACCACCCCCCTTACTCGATCCGGCCCTTACGTCGCTGACGGCACCCCCGGCAGCGCGAGAGGGTGAGCCGCTGGAAGTGCGTATCGGTACTTCGACCGCGCAAGAGGTAACGGGGCGGCTGCGCCTCTGGGCCAACGACCAATTGATCGCGGATGACACCGTGACCCTTGAGCCGGGGCCACGCGAGTACGTCGTTACCCGTGAGGGCCTGCCGGCCGGCTTCTATGGATTACGCGCCACGCTGGAGGTTGGCGAGGACCGGCGGGAACAGAATAACGAGGTGGCAGGATTCACCGTAGTCGCCCCGGTGGCACAAGTGCTGCTGGTCGAGGGACAGCCGGGCGCGGGCGCAGCGGTACAGCAAGCGCTGACCGCCGCCCAGATCGAGACGCGGCTCATCGGGCCGACTGAGCTACCGAGCGGCACCGCGCAGCTTGCACCGTATGATGGGGTCGTACTCGTCAACGTCGCTGCCGAGGCGATGAGCACGAGCCAGATGGAGACGCTGCAAAGCTACGTCGAAGACTCCGGCCGGGGTTTGGTCAACATCGGTGGCAAGAACAGCTACCAGCGTGAGGATTTCGCCAACAGTCCCCTAGAGGCGGCGCTGCCCGTCTCGATTTCCACTCCTGATGAGGATGAAGTCGCTACGCTGGCCCTCTTACTCGTGCTGGATCGGTCGGGAAGCATGACGATGGCGGATGCCAGCGATGGCCAGCTGTCGCGCATTGATCTCGCCAAGGAAGGCGCCATCCAGGCGGTGCGGACGGTGCAGCTCGGGGAGTACGTGGGCGTCATGGCCTTCGACTTCACGCCGTATTGGGCCGTGCCCCTGCGGCAACTGCGTGCCCCGCACGATATTCAGGATGCCGTGGACCGTATTAGCCTGATTAGCGCTGACGGCGGGACCAATATCTACCAGGCCTTGCGGGACGCGCGGCTGGCGATTGCGCGGACCCAAGCGCGGGTGAAGCACATCGTCTTGCTTTCCGATGGTGAGACGGGCGAGGGCCGCTTCAGCGCGCTCCTCTCGCGCATGCGTCAAGATGGCATCACGGTGTCCACAGTGGCAGTGAGCAGCGATGCCGGTACTGCCTTGCTGGAGAGTATCGCGCAGTCCGGGCGTGGTCGCTACTACTTCACCTCGACGCCCGACAATATCCCGCAAATCATGACAAAAGAGGCCCGCCTCGCGGCGCGGTCGCAGGAACAAGAGCGCACCTTCACACCGCGCATGGTCGCCTCCGCCCCCGCCGTCAAAGGGATGGATCCCCTGGATTGGCCGGAGCTATCCGGGTATATGCGGGTCAACGCCAAGCCCAGCGCCGAAATCCTGATGCAGTCCGACCTCGGCGATACCATCCTGGCGCAATGGCAGCTCGGGCTAGGGCGCTCGGTGGCCTGGATGGCTGACTCCGGCGAGGCCTGGGCGGCGGCGTGGCGGAACGACCCGGCCTTTGCGCGCCTGTGGCCGCAGGCGGTGCGTTGGGCAATGGCCCCACCGGCGCCGTCCGATCTCCACGTCGCTATCGAGACCGACGGCGACTTGGCGACCGTCCGCGTCGAAGCGCGCGATGACGATGGGAGCTTTCGGAACCTCACGGCAACGCGCCTCGAAGTGGTCGGGCCGGATGGCGAGGGGCGGGAGCTGGCCATGCCACAGGTGGCGCCGGGGAGCTATGCCGTCACGTTCGCGGCCGCAGAGCGTGGCCCCTACGCGGTGCAGGTGACGCAGGCGCAGGCTGACGGTACGGTGGTGGCGCAGACGCTCACCGGCTTTGCCATACCGTATGCTCGCGAGTATGCTGCCGCGCAGGCCAACCGCGTGCTCCTGGAGCGGCTGGCAGCCGAGACGGGGGGGCTACGACTGGACAGTCCGGCGGCAAGTTTCTCGCGCGATACCGTGCATGAATGGCAGCCACAACCGCTATGGCACTATCTTTTCGCCGCGGCCCTGGTACTGTTTATCGCAGACGTGGCCGTGCGGCGCTTCCGGCTGACGCCGACCGACCTGCCCGCCGCGATGGGCACGCTGGCACGGCGCTTGTGGGGATGGCGACCGTCGGGATGGCGGGCGGCGCTGCGGGGGCTATCGCCGCTGCGGGCCTCGCGCTCCCGTCCGCGGCTCTGATGGCTAAGGACTCATGTTAGGACAACGACCAGCCGACGCATACCGGGCCTACCAGTCCCGCTCCTCGCGGTCGCGCCGGTCTCCACCGCCGCGCAAGCGCCGCGGCCGGGTCGCCGAGGTGGCCATCATTGGGCTCATGGTGGCCGCTGGCCTGTTCGTGGTACTGGTTGGCTACTGGGCCATCACCCTCGGCGGGCAAGATGCGGAACCGGAGGTGCAGCCCACGCCAACGCTGGGCGAGCGACCGCAAAATACGCTGCGTGTGCTGGTGCAGAGCGAAGACGGCCAGCCGTTTGCCGCTGCCTTGGTGGAGTTCCGCGACCGGCTCGATCAGGTCGTGGCTACGCAGCCTACCGACCAGGACGGACGCGCCGAGGCGCTGGTAACGGTAGGTGATTACTCGGTGGCGGTACGCATACCGGGCTATGAGGTGGCCCGGTTGCCCGATCTCGTGGTCACAGCACAGGACACGCCGCGACATACGGTGACCGTGCAGCGCGCGCAGCGGGGGGCCAGCGCCGCCCCAGCGGTGGCTACTGCCGCTCCTGCCGCCGGCAGCGAGGCGGCGGCACCAGCGCCGCCCCCCAGCGCCGGCGGCTCGGAGGTGACCAGCGCCGCACCGCCGGTGAGCAGTGGAGCGCAGACCGCGCCCAGCGCGAGCACACCTACGTCCGCAGCGGACGACACCGCGGCTGCGGCGCCAACGGCGGTACCGGAGCCGGCGCCGCAGTTGATCGTGGCGCACCCCGACGCGCGCTTCACAACCATTGATCCGGCGAGCAATCTCGCGTTACGCACCAGTGAGCCGCTGGGATGGCAGCAGTTCCCTTTACTAGCGCAAGCACACGGTCCTGGGCTACTCTGGGTAGGGCCACGGGGCGGTAACCAAGTCACCGCGCTCGATCTGGCCGAGCTGGCCGTAGCAGACGAGATTACCCTGGAAGAGGGCTTTATCATCACCGGACTGGCCGCGCAGCCCTCGGGAGATCGTCTCTGGGTCGGCGGCGTGCAAGCGGACGAGGATGCGGCTTCCCAGTTCTCCGGCCGGATGGTCGAAGTGTCAACCGCCGCCGACTCGTTCGGAGAGGTGCTGCGCCGGATCAACGTTCCGCTCACCGTGAGTACGCTGATGGCGCGAGCGGACGGCGAGATGCTGTATTTACTCCACCGGCGCACGGGCCGAGTGTTGTTCTTCCAGCCCCAGGATGGCCAGACGGTGTTGGAGGTCAGTATCCCGGACAGCACGCCGCCACAATCCGTTGATCCTACGCAGCAGACCGTCTCGCGCTTCATCAGGTCCACGTTCATGTTCGCCATCGATCAGCGCGAGCTATTTTTCGTGAATCCCACGCAGGAGCGCATTATCGCCATCAGTGCCGAAACGGGCGAGGCAACGCGAGTCATCGAGGTAGGAGCGGGCGTTGCGGCTATCCGCGTACACCCGGATGGCAAGCACCTCTACGTCGCCAACCGGACGCTTGGCATGATCCAGCTCGTAGACCTGGAAACCGCCCAGATAGCGGATGCTATCCCGGTGGGCCAGGCGCCGCGGGCACTGGCCTTCAGCGCCGACGGCTCGCGCGCCTACGTGGCGAATCAAGGCTCCGATACGGTCTCGGTGATTGATGTCGCGGAGCGGCGCGTCAGCGACACCATCGCGCTGGAATACACGCCCATCAACCTGATCTACGCGCCGTAGCCCGCTGCACCGCAGGAGCTAGACAGAGGATAGACCTGACGATGGACTTGGGATTGCAGGGCAAGGTCGGCCTGGTGACCGGCGGCAGTCGTGGGATCGGACGCGCAACCGCGCTGCGGCTGGCCGCCGAAGGGTGCGCGGTCGGCATCTGTGGCCGGACGGCTAAAACGCTGGAGCGCACGGTCGCCGAGCTACGCGCGCTGCGTGTGCCGGCACACGGCGTTGTTGCCGACGTCACCGTGGCCGGGGAAGTAGAGCGGTTCGTAGACGAAAGCGCCGCGGCCCTCGGCGGTGTTGATGCGCTGGTAGCGAACGTGGGTGGCTCATCCGGCGGCACCCTGCTAGAAGCCACCCTAGACGACTGGCAGCACACGTTTGACCTGAACCTGTTTCACGCCGTCCGGGCCATCCGCGCCGCGGTGCCCCACATGACCGCCCGTGGCGGGGGGAGCGTGGTCAACGTGGCGTCTATCTCCGGGTGGAAGCCGGCGCCGCGGGCGCAGTATGGGGCGGCCAAAGCCGGGGAGATATTCCTGGCCGGCGCCTTGGCTTGGGAGCTGGCGCCGCAGCGTATCCGCGTGAACACCCTCAGCCCCGGCTCGACGCTCTTCCCCGGCGGTGGCTGGGCCAGCCGGCAAACGGATGACCCGGCGGGCTTTGCCGCGTTCGAGCGTCAGGAGTTCCCGTGGGGCCGGCTAGGCACGGCAGAAGAGATCGCCGACGTGATCGTCTTCCTCCTGTCCCCACGGGCCGGCTGGATTAACGGCACGCACATTCCGGTGGACGGCGCCCAAGGCCGTCCCTCCATGTTTTAGCGGTCGCCCCAGCCGCAATCTAGTGGCCGGGGGCTGGACTGCGGCTTCCGCCGCAGTGACGAGATAGGAACGAGCGCCGTCATTCCCGCGCACGCAGGAAACCACACCACCCGAGGCATAAGCCCAGCCGCTAGATTCCCGCTTTCGCGGGAATGACGGGCCGGGGCGGGCGAGACGCCCGGCGTCACCCCACCTCCATGTCCTGCGGTGGCCTTGACAAGGCCATGGTGTTTCCTGCACACGCGGGAAATGACAAGGAGCGCGGGCGTCTCGCCCGCGCTCCCAAGGGCCGGATGATGCGGCGTAGGTTAACCCTGCATCATCTTCACGTCTTCGTCGAGCGCGATCTGGGACAGGCGCTGGGCATCCTCCAGACCGGCCTTCGGGCTGACCTCCTCCAGCATGATCTTGGGCAGTGCCTGGTGGACCGGCCCGGTGATCTTGCCCAGGGACGGCAGGCTCGGCCAGCGGTACCCGTAAGGCGCCAGAGCCACGAACCCGGCCAGCTCGGGGTCGGTCTTGAGGTAGTTGTTTAGCTCGGCGGAGTCCAGCGTCGCCCCGCTCACGGGGATGGAGGTAGCATTGATGATCATCTGGATTTGCGCCTGCGGCGCATTCATCCACATGGCCACCCGCGCGGCCGCACTCCGCTCCTCCGGGGTGATGTCCTTGAACACAATCAGGTTGTGTCCGCCGTTGTTGGCAAAGACATTCTTCCCCGTGGGATGTACCGGGTTGTGGATCACCCCAAAGGGCGGCGCGTTGTTCTTGCGCATCGTGGGGATGCGGTACGGCCCTTGAATCTCGAAGATCACATCGTTCCGGGCTTGGCGATACTGCTCACCCAGCCCGTTCTTGCCGTCTTCGCGGACGCGGATGATATTGTTCTTGAGCAGATCCAGCCAGAACTCCATCACGTCCAGCGACTGCTGGGTATCCACCTGCATCTTCCAGGCGCTCTGGTCAATCGGCAGTATTCCGGTGGTGCCGAGGTAGCTGGTCCACCAGACATAGTGCCAGTGCAGCGAGTAGGGGAGGATGTTCTCGTCGCTGGTGAACTTCGAAGCCTTCTCTACAAAGTCGTCCCAGGTCCAGTCCCACTGCGGCTCTTCGACGCCGGCCTGCTGGAGTCGGCCCTTGTTCCAGATCGTCCCGTTGTTGTTCGTGTAGCCGGGCATACCGACCAGCTTGCCCGCCCACATGCTGCTGACCAGGATCGCCTCGAAGATGTCGGCCCGCTGCTCGGCCCAGCCCTTCTCGGCCTTCAGCGCGGCATCGAGGTCAATGGTCGCGCCGGAGGCGTAGTACTGGGCAACGCCGGTATAGCCGGTGTAGTACATATCCGGCGGAGTGCCACCGGCGACCAACGTCATGATCTTCTCTTGGTTGCTGCCGCCGGAGCCGCCACCGGCGCCCGCCTCGGCATTGCTAATGTCCACCAGGATACCCAGCTCCTTGCCGAGGGTCTCGTTGAACTCCGTGAAGTTCTTGGCCCGGGCAATGCTCTCCGGATGCGTGGCCCCCAGATTGGACCAGTAATGGAGAACTACGGCTGCCTTGCCTGCTGCACCCGCCGCGCCCTGGACGCCCTGGGCACCAGTGGTCCCCTTGGCCCCCTGCGGCCCCGCCGGCCCGGCCGGCCCGGCCTGCGGCTGGCCCACATAGCGCACGGTTGGCTCACCGCACGCGGCGGCCAACAGGCCGCCCAGCGTGGCGACGGCGCCTCCGAGATACTTCCGACGAATCACACCAGCCATGTCGTTCACCCTTTCTTGGTCTCTTGGTCTCTTGGTCTCTTGTCTTCTGGTCTTCTGGTCTTCTGGTCTTCTTGGTCCAACCAAATCGCTCGAACTGCTGCTGAGTACGCAAGACCTTGATCCTCTGTGCCTGCACCCCTCCCTTTCGCTATTGCTGGCCTATGGTTCCCTACTCAACCAACCGGTGCATGCAGCAGCCGGGCCGGGCCAGTCTCGTCTATGGATAGACAATAGTGAAATGTACCCTAACTCCCGGCGAGTGTCAACCACCCAACCTCGGCTACGCCGGGCGCTCCGAGCGGCGGGCCGGCCGGTGCGGCTGCTAGTCCAGGTGGAAGGCCTCTTCGAGCCGGATTAGCCCTTCATCGGCGTGGCCGCCGCCGAGGTTCTCAAAGAACGGAGCCATCTCCTCCTGCCAGCGGGTATTGACCTCGCGCTCGGCCATGCCGGCGAGCGCCTGCTCGAAGTCCGGCGTTTCCACATAGCCGAACAAGAGGCCGTCCTCGCTCAGGAAGATCGAGTAGTTGTGCCAGCCGGTCTCGCGCAACGCTTGGAGCATCTCCGGCCACACTTCCCGATGCCTAGCCCTATACTCCTCCAGCCGCTCCGGTCGCACCTTCAGCAGAAATCCCACGCGCTCCATCGTTCTCCTCCTTGAGTATCGCTACCATCCGGCGCCTCACTCCCCTGGCCTCCTCTCTAGCCCTCCCCCGGAGTACGCTCCAGGGGAGGGAAGCGACCGCGCCCGGCGCAGGGGGGCCGGCGGGCTAGGTGAAGGGGAAGACGTTGAGTGCCGTCTTCCCCATGATCCACTCGCGGTCGGCTTGGTCGCGTAGCGCCGGGTGGTCCATGACGCCGTGTAGGGCGTTCCGATAGCCTTCCCGCTCGCTGACGGGTGGATAGTCGCTGCCCCACATCATGCGCCGCGGCCCAAAAGCGTCATAGGCCAGCTCCAGCAACGGCGGTACGTGGTCGAATCCAAACTCCGGCTTGAGCACGGGTGGTCGGGCGCTGATTTCCCCCAAGCCACCGACCTTGATGTAGGTATTCGGGTAGCTGGCCACGGAGAGGGCCGCCTTGTAGGTAGCGTAAGGTGGCTCTGCGCCGATGCCCACGCCTGCGAGGTGCTCAACGATGATCGGCAACTGCGGGAACTCGGCGACGGCCTGCGTGAACTCCCGGCTGGCAAAGCCGTCCGGCTGTCCGAGCGAGCTGACGACGAGGCCCAGCTCCGCCGCCTTACGCCAAATCGCCAGTGGATCAGCGCCGGGGGAACGTGCCGTCGGGCCGAGCCGCACGCCGCCAGCCCCGGCCGCTGCCCACTGCTCCAGGGTCACCGGCGCGTCGGGCGCGTCGGTGTCTATGAGGACGACGACCGCAAACCGACCGGGAAATCGCTGCATGCACTCTAACAGGTAGGTATTGTCGAACGAGCCGCCATGCCCGATGAGCGCTGCCTTATCCACGTTGTTGAGGCTCATCTGGTACAGCAATAGCTCCACCGGCTCAAACCAGTTCCGTCCGGCGTGGCAATGGCTATCAACGAGGATCATTGGCGCCCTCCTCATACCCTCAGCCCGGTACCCGGCGCGACCATAGTGACGGCCTCATCGTAGCCGGCGAGCTACCCCGTTGTCACCTGGCCGGCGCCGGCTGCGCGGCTGGCTGTATTCGCAATAACCCGGGAGACCACCACGCGACCAGCATGACAGTCACTGCACAGAGCAGCGCGCTGCCGCCGATAGCCGCCGGCGCTCCCCACTGCTCGGCGACCAAACCCTGTTCGAGGTTGCCCAACGGGGAGCTGCCAATCGCCAGCGTCACCAGGCCCATCGCGCGACCGCGCATGGCCGGCGTCGCCTGGCTCAGGACGAGCGTTGCCTGCATCACGGAAAAGCCCGCATGCCCGAAACCGGACAGCAGCAGGAGCACCAGCGACAGCCAGAGGACGGTGGAACCCGCAAAGAGACTCAGCGCTACCGCTGTCACGAGTGAGCCGCCGACAAATACCCAACCCCAGCCACCGGCTCGGGAAATCTGGGGCAGGAAGAACAAGCCCAGCGCAGCGCCTAGCCCGTTAGCCGCGGCCATCCACCCCAGCTGCACCGGGCCAACATGCAAAACGTGCTCGGCCATCACGGAGAAGAGCTGCTGGGCCGGAAAGGTAAAGAAGTTCATCGCCACGGTGATGAGGATCACGGCCCAGATGATCTGCTCCTGCCGGACATAGGCGAAACCCTCGCGTAACTGTCGCCACGCCGAGGTGGCCCGAGCCGGCTGCACAGCTTGCAGCGGCACAAGCCGGCTTACGGCTACTAATGCCAGAATGGGCAGCAACACCAATGCCCCATACGCGCCATTCCCCCACACTGCCAGCAGTAGCCCAGCAAGCAGTGGGCCGAGCACCCGCGTACCGGACATCGTGGCGCTGTCCAGGACGGCTGCCCGGAGCAGGAGCTCCGGGCGAGCGAGATCGCCGAGCAGCGAGCGGCGCGAGGGCCACTCCAGCGACCAGCTCACGCCAAGGCACACCGACACGACCAAGAGCTGCCAGTACGCGCCGTAGCCGGCCAGGAACGCGCCCGTGAGCAGCGCCAGCGGGATCAGCTGCCCCCACAGCCCGAGGCGAACCAGGAGGACCCGGCTGTACCGATCAGCGAGCATCCCGCTGAACGGCCCGACCAGCGGCAAGGGAGCGGCGCGGCAGACTCCGGCGAGGGCGACCAGCCACGGTGAACCGGTCAGCTGCAAGGCGATCCAGCTCGTGATGGTCAGCTCCATCCACCGGAAGAGGTTGGAGGCACAGGAGGAGAGCCACAACCGCCGGAACTGGGGCACGGCCAACGGCGCCGCGGCGTTGCCCACCCACGGCCCGAGCGGCCCCGCGAGGCGCAGGCGGCGGCCGGCGTGAAGCGGTGCTGACAGTGGCATGGGTGGGCAACTCTACCGCACCGTCTCGGCCGGCCCCCTTCCTAGCCCCTGACTGGGGTAGGTTTTTGTGTAGGGGCGGATTAGACCTAACCCCCGGCCCCTTCCCTGCCAGGGAAGGGGAGTCAGCGCGGCAACCAGCCACTCACCACTCATCACTCGGAGGCTTCCTGCAAACCGGTACTTTGCCGAGACAACCTCGCGTGACAAATCGTGGTGGCAACGTCATTATTAGTCCGCCACCGGTCCGTACCGTAGGCAGGACTAGAGAGGGGTAGCGATGACCACAACAGGCCGACCGGATGTCGCCATCATCGGTGGTGGCGTCATGGGGTGTGCGCTGGCGTATTACTTGGCACGAGCCGGCGAGCGCGTGCTGCTGCTGGAGCAAAGTCGGGTCGGCAGCGTACCGTCCGCCTCCGGCGCCTCCGCAGCCATCGTGAACCTGCTCGTCACGGCGCCGGACGCGCTGCTGCAACAGTCGCTGCTGACACACCAACTGCTCCCGGAGCTGGCTGCGGACCTGCCGCAGCGGACGGGCATTGACATCGGCCTCACCCGGCCGGGCAGCCTGCGGCTGGCGTTCGACGACCGGGAGCGCCCCGAGCTGGAAAGCATCATCGAGCGGTACACCGCTGTGGGATACGACGCAGAGTGGCTGGACGCGCAAGAGGTTCGCGCCATCGAACCGGGCGTTTCCCCGCACGTATGCGGTGGCGTCTACGTTCCGGGCACCTACAGCCTGTACGCCCCGCACTACGTGCGCGGGTTGGCCGCCGGGGCCGCCGCGCACGGGGCAGTGATTCGCCAGGGTATCCCGGTGACCGGGCTACGGCGCAGCGGGGATCGCGTTGCGGCGATCACGACGGTGGAGGGGCAGATCGAAGCGGGACACGTCGTACTTGCTACCGGCGCGTGGACGGGCATGGTCGGCGCGTGGCTGGGACTTGACGTGCCCATCGGGCCGCAGCGTGGCCAAATCATGGCCGTCCAGACCCGGCTACCGCTGCCGCACGTCCGTCAGGTCCTCTCCCACGATGACGGCTATATCGTCCCCAAGCCCAACGGTACCGCGGTGGTCGGCGCTACGCGCGAGCTTGTTGGCTGGGACGGCCGGCTGACACCTAGCGGTCTCGGCTTTCTGGCCAAGCTGGCGCACCATCTCGTGCCTACGCTGACCGAGAGCACGGTCAAGCACGTCTGGTACGGCTTCCGGCCGCTGCGCTTGGACGATGGCCCGCCGCTGGTCGGGCCGCTGCCGGGCCTGAGCAACGTCAGCATCGTGGCTGGACACGGCCCCATCGGGATCACGCTGTCGGCGGCCGCCGGCTCGCTTTTGGCGCAGTCGCTCCGCGGCGAGGAGCCGGAGCTTTCGCTGGCCCCGTTCGACCCGGCTCGCAGCGGTATCAGTGCGGCCTGACGGCGCAACAGCGTTAGGCCGACAGCGCATACCCTAACAGGCGATCCGGTTCGGCCGGGGCGCCGTTTCTCAGCCAGAGAAGTGGCGTCTCCTCTTCCCGCTCAGGATTCACCCAGACAATTGCCCGTAGCTCGCCAACTCGATCCGTAGCCCGGCGAAACAATGCCCGCACACGCTCGTCAAGCGAGGCTACGGTACGGTCGGTGGCAAGCGCTGCCTCGATCAAGAGCAGGTCGTCAAATAATGCCTGCCGCTCATCGGCATTATTGGCCGTGCGGAGCACTCTTTCCCTCAGGGCATTGTCCTCGATGATCTCGACATAGTGTACTTTTCTCCGGGCAAACATGCGTTTCATCCACCTGCGGGTTAACCTGGATTGGTTTCTCCGCCACTCCGCCCTGATCTCGCGGGTCATAACAACCTGGTGGCAGATATTCAGAATGGCTTGCAGGAATTCGCGGCAACGCGTTGCTCTGGGATGCCTTGCATCCGGCCCGGCAGCCCGTGCAATCGAAGCGTCCACCACGATAAGGCGGCCGCCCCTAGCTGGCACGAGCCTGCTTCCACAGCACCGACTCAGCGGCGTCGAGGTAACGGCTATCGGACTTGAGATCAACGTCGGCAAAGTCTTCGGGCCAGTCGCCGAACGCGCCGGCCGCATCGAGGTCGGCAGAGGTCACCTTGGTCGCGCCGTCGTTGCCGCGCTTGAACCAGTGGAGGGCTACTTGGTCGGGGGGGAGCGTGCCTTCGGCGACGAGTGTCTGCACGCCGAGCAGCAGCAGCGAGCTATGCGTCTCGACGACGACGCGGACGCCGCGCTTCGCCGCGTCAGCCAGCAGCTTTGCCAACGCGACTTGGGCGCGGGGATGGAGGTCGCGCTCGGGGTGCTCCAGATAGACTAAATGAGCCCGCTCCGCCGTGAGCAGCGCCACGAGCGCCGGAAGCACCTGCGACACGCCAACGCCCATGTCGGCGATATTGACTAGGTCTTCTGCACTACCTTCCTGGCTCTTTGGCAGGCGGGCAGCTCGTAGCTCAATCTCTACGTCGTTGAGCCGCCTGGCGTGGACTTTCCAGGTGAGACCGAGCGATTCGAGCGCTTGACCCAGTTCTTCGAGGCGGCGGTCCTCCGTCTTCTGCCAGAATTCGATGATGCTGGCGACATAGTGCTCGAATGTACCCTCGTACGCAAGACGATAATGAAAGCCAGAACCCACCGAAGTGTAGGCACGAGGATTGTCTCGGAATGAAGGCACATGAACCAGCGTTGCAACCCGTTCCTCGAATGGCGAGAATAGCATGCGATCCCAAGAAATCATGTTTCCGGGAGAAACAGTAAACCCAAGAAAACAGCGTCGCCTATAGGTGTTTATGTTGGCGATTTCCATCCCTGTGAGATATTCATTTAACTTATCAGGAGCGCTCCTACGCACATTATCGCTAATGTCGTCACCAGAAATGTTCATATCCGGGCTGAGTACAAGGTCTGGCCAGACTGAAGTATGGGTCTCGAATATCTCAATGCCTCTTCCTCGCTGATACTCAAAGGTGCTCGCTATCGTTTCCTCATCCTGCATTTCATCGTCTCGTACTGCCAGTCTGACAGTGAACCGTGGGTTGTCGAAGTATATGCATGCTTCCTCGGCGCTCCGGGGCAGCGACAGGAATTGCTCGGCGGAGGTGAAGTGGACGTTAGGGCCGTCGAGCTTGAGGGGGCCGGGGTCGTAGGTGGCGTCGAGGGTCTGCTTCAGCATGAGGAGCGGCTGCATGATGCTCGACTTGCCGGAGTTGTTTGCGCCGGCGAGGATCGTCAGGGGGCGCACCTTGATACGCTGCTCCGTGTAGAGCGACTTGAAGCCCTGGACGGCGATCTCGGTGATGCCCTGCGGAGCATCATCCTGCTGCTGGCCGGCCGACTCGTCTGCGCTCATCGGGTGATCCTCTCGTGTGCGCCGCGGCGGTAGACGGGCACGATACATTCTAGGGGATGGCTCGGCGGCCGGGGCGGCGGTATGATGCTCGTACCGCTGCATGGTGGGAGCGCCGCGCGGTCTGGGCCGAGGGTGCTCCGCTGCCGGGGAGGAGAAGTGATGGGAAGCGCATATCGCGCCGCCGTGATCGGATTGGGCCGGATTGCCAGCACGTTTGACGACGAGCAGGGGCCGTGGAGCGTATGGCGCGGGCCGCACGCCCATACGCCCAGCTATCTCGCCGCCGGTGTGCCGGTGGTGGCGGGGGCCGACCCACACGACGGGCAGCGCGCGGCCTATCGCCGGAAGTGGGGCATCGAATCGCTCTACGGCGACTACCGTGAGATGCTGGAGCGGGAGCGACCGGACATCCTGAGCATCTGCACGACGGCCAAGCCGCGGGCGCGTATCCTGCTCGATGCGGTGGAGATTGGCGCTTCGCGGGGACTGAAGGCGATCTGGGCCGAGAAGCCGATGGCCCTCTCACTGGAGGAGGCCGACCGCATGATCGCGGCCTGCCGGGCGGCCGGGATCGTGCTGGCAATTGGCTGTGCGCGCTCCTGGAAAGCCAGCTTCAACCGCATGCGGGAGCTGATCGAGGTCGGCGAGCTGGGCGACTTGCTGCAAGTGATCGGTCTCGGTCAGTGCGGGCTGTCGCACAACGGCAGCCACCTGCTGGCCACGGTCAACTACCTGGCCGGGGCGCGCGCGGAGTGGGTGTTCGGCCACATCACGAGCGACGAGGCCGCCGCCAGCGACGACGATCCGCAGGGCAACGGCTATCTGCAGTACGCGAACGGCGTGCAGGGCTTTGTGCGGACGATGCCGTGTGGCGCGGCCGATTGGGATATCGAGGTGATCGGCACCAAGGGCCGGCTGCGCTCGCTCAACAATGGCGAACAGGTAGAGTTCTGGAAGCTGGTCCCGTCCGGCTTGGACGGACGCGAGATGGAGCCGGCCCAGCACATCTTTCCGCTGCCAACCTCGACCGAGAACGCCAACGTGCGGTGCGTGCGTGACCTGATCGTGTGCATCGAGACCGGCAAGGAGCCGAACTGTAGCGGTGAAGACGGGCGGCATGCGCTGGAGATCGCGCATGGCCCTGCGCGCGTCCCACCGCCGCGGCGGGACGCGGGTGGCGCTGCCGCTGGCGGATCGCTCGCTGCATATCCGCTCTATGGAGACGCTGCACGGTGACGAGCCGGCCATCGTCCGCCGCGCCCGTGCCGCAGCCGCGGCCGCCGCGCAGGCAACCACGGCCAGCTAGGCGGGCGGCCCTGATGCCGACGACCTGTGGTATCGTGGGGGGCGGCGCCGGCCGGGTCTTGGGCCGGCAAGAGGGGCGCGACAACGTGAGGAGCGTGAGGCAATGAGCGTGGAGGTGGCGGCAGCGGCGGAATTTTGTTGCAGGAGCTGACGGCCGCGGGGGTGGTGTCCACCTTGAAGCGGTGCGGCCTCTCGCATCTGGTCTGGCTGCCGGACAGCGAGGCCGGCTTCCTCCACGCTGCACTCACGGCAGACCCGGACCTGACCCTGGTGCCGGTCTGCCGCGAGGGCGAGGCGATGGTCGTCGCGCTCGGCCTGATGGTGGCGGGGCAGCGTCCGGCGGTCGTGATCCAGAACACCGGCTTCCTCGAATCCGGCGACTCGGTGCGGGGCGCGATGCTCGACACGGGCTTTCCCTTCTTCCTGATGATCGGCTACCGGGGCTGGCACGCCGGCGAGCCGATGACCGATTCGGCCGGTATTTACACCGAGCCGGTGCTGCAAGCCTGGGGCATTCCGTACTACCTGGTCGAAGACGACCGCGACTTGCACCGCATCGAGCAGGCCTCTCGTGAGGCGCAGGAGGGCAGCAAGCCGGTCGCGGTGCTGATCGGTCGGGAGTACGGTTGAGGGGAGGTCTTGCCTCACCCCCCGGCCCCCTCTCCACCAACTCGGTGGAGACAGGGGGAGTAGGGCGGCGGGACTGATCCTGGCCCCCCTATGGCCCCCCCGCAAGGCGGGGGGACGTGAATTGTCAGGCACGCGGGAATGACGGGCGGGGATGAGGCGTGACCGACTAGATAGAGGACGGAGACCGATGGCTGACAGTACGCGGATACCGTATCTGGACGCGCTGGCCGTGCTGGAGCGCCGGCGGCAGGACGAGATCGTCGTCACCACCATGACCTGTTCGCGCGTGTGGACCTACCTCTCGGAGCACCCGGAGCTTGACGTGTCCTTTGGCGGGTGCATGGGCAAGGCTTCGTCGCTGGGGCTGGGGCTGGCGCTCGGCCGGCCGGACCGGCGGGTGTGGGTGCTCGACGGCGACGGGTCGTTGGTGATGAACCTGGGGAGCCTGGTGACCATTGCCCAACAGGCGCCGGCCAACCTGCTGCACGTGCTCCTGGAGAACGGCGTCTACGAGGTCACGGGCGGCCAACCCGTGCCGGGCGCCGGACTGGCGGACCTGGCAGGGATGGCCCGCGCCGCCGGCTACCGGTCGGCCTACCGCTTCGATACGCTGGCGGCGTTGGAGGCGAGCCTGGACGAGGTGCTGGCGGCGCCCGGTCCGACGTTCGTGACCCTGGTCGTCGAGCCGGCGGGCGCGGCACCCCGCAAAGCCTACCCGCCCACGCGCCAGGCGCTCGCCGCGCTCCGCGACCGCCTCGCCGCTGCCTAGCAGGCGGTGGTGATGCTTGGAATAGAAGGCGGCTCCCCCCTTACGTCATTCTCGCGCACCCGGGAATCTCGCGTGCGGCCGTGTGCCCCGCGTGGCCTGGATTGCGGCTTCCGCCGCAATGACGAGTTATGCAAAGGTCTCCTTGCGCGGGAATGACGGTGGCGGGCTATTTTCATCGGGTGGGACGATGGCTGACAACAAGCTCTACTACGGCGACAACCTTGCTATTCTGCGCGAGTACGTCCCGAACGAGTCCGTTGACCTGATCTACCTCGATCCACCCTTCAACTCCAACCGCAACTACAACATCATCTTCAAGGATGAGTCGGGGCAACTGAGTGACGCGCAGATCGTTGCGTTCGAGGACACGTGGCATTGGGGACCGTCCGCCGAGAGCGCCTACGGCTACCTCACGAACACCGCTCAGTACGGCGGGCGGGTCGCAGACAACGTCAGCACCTTGCTGGACTCACTGGTATCCGGTCTGGGCAAGAACCAGATGACCGCGTATCTGGTCGAGATGAGCGTGCGCCTGATCGAGCTACACCGCGTCCTCAAGCCCACCGGCAGCATGTATCTGCACTGCGATCCGAGTGCCAGCCACTACCTCAAGATATTGATGGATGCGATCCTGGGGCCGGAGAACTTTCGTAACGAGATCATCTGGAAGCGGACCAGCGCCCATTCCGGCTCCAAGCGGTGGGGGCCGGTCCACGATACTATCCTGTTTTACACGAAAACGAACCGCTTCGTTTGGAATACCGTACACTTGGATTACTCGGAGGAGTATATCCAACGGTTCTACCGCTACTCGGACGAGAAAGGACGCTTCCGCGTCGGCGATCTGACCGGCGCCGGCACACGGAGCGGCGAATCCGGGCAACCGTGGCGCGGGGTCAATCCGACGGCCGTCGGAAGACATTGGGCCACTCCGAACAAAGCACTCGCGGCGCTGTTCGGGAAAGAGGCTGCCGGCTGGACCGTCCAACGGAAGCTGGACGCGCTTGATGAGGCCGGGCTGATCTACTGGCCGGCGAGAGGAAGGGTTCCTGGCTTCAAACGGTATTACGACGATACCGCTGGTGTGCCGATTATTGACGTAGTGACCGACATCAACCCACTCTCGGCGCAATCCGCCGAACGCCTCGGCTACCCCACACAGAAACCCGAGGCCCTGCTGGAGCGCATCATCCAGGCCAGCAGCAATGCCGGGGATACCGTGCTCGATCCCTTCTGTGGCTGTGGCACGGCGCTGGTCGCGGCGCAGAAACTCGGGCGGCAGTGGATTGGGACTGATATTGCCTACCTGGCCATCCCCGTCATCCGGACCCGTCTGCGGGATACGTTCGAGGACGACGTTGACTTCGAGATCATCAACCGTCCGACGGAGGTAGCCGGCGCGCGGCAGATGGTGACGACGCCGAAAGGGCGCGCAGACTTCCAATGGTGGGCGATAGATTTGATCGGGGCAACGCCGGTCGGCGGTGTCAAGAAGATGGGCGCCGACCGCGGGATTGACGGCAAGATCACCTTCACGGAAGCCGATGGTCGCCTGCAAACGGTCTTGGTCAGTGTCAAGAGCGGTCACGTGAACCCCGGCATGGTGCGCGATCTGCGAGGCACCGTAGAGCGGGAGCAGGCGGCCATCGGCGTGTTCCTGACGCTGGAGGAGCCGACGGCCGGGATACGCGAGGAAGCAGTCAAGGCGGGCCGCTACCACTCCGAGCTATGGAACCGTGACTACCCGCATATCCAGATCGTCACGATTCGGGAGATTCTTGACGAGGGGAAGCAGCCCGACTTGCCCGCATTCCGGCTGCCGACGTATCAGCAAGCGCCGCGAGCCAAGCCAACCGCCGAGATGGACCGGCTCGTCTGATATCAATTCGTTCTGAACACGCCACGAAATGAGATGGTACAACTCCGGTTGTGGCCATCTACCGTCATTCCGGCGGAAGCCGGAATGACGGATGGTCGTTATTTTCAGAGCAATGACCGGGAAATGTGCGAGAGGAGCGGGTGGCATGAGTCGTCCCAATGCGCTCTTGGTCATGGGCGGAGACCCGATCCACGATACGCCGGAGCACTACGAGCTACTGGCGGGGCTGCTGGCCGGGCCGGCCGGTCTGAATCTCCACATTATTGATGCGCTGGAGCCGCTCACCCGGCTGACCCGGACGGACTATGACCTCATCGCCATGTATCGCGCCGACCGGCAGCCGGCGGCGGTGCCGTTCGCGGCGCTGTGGGACGCGGTGCGGGCCGGCACGCCGTATCTCGGCCTGCACGGCGCTGCGTTTACCGTCCAGCAAGTACACGGCGGTGCGGCGGCCATCGGCGCGAGGTACGAGGAGCCGCATCTGCGGCAGCAGCGGTTGACGGTACGGATTGCGGACAGCAAGCACCCGATTACCGCTGGCGTGGAGTCCTTTACTATCGAGGACGAGCCGTACCGCCTGACGCCGCTCGTGCCGGCCGCGCTGCACGTGCTGGCGTCGTACTCCGACCACACCCTCAACCGTCAGACGCGCCACGGTGTTATCGCCGCCGGGGGCGACTGGCCGCTGCTCTACACCAAGCGGCTCGGCGCCGGGCGGATACACACCAACGTTCTCGGCCACGACCGGCGAGCGTTGACCCACCCTGCCTACCGCCGGCTCGTCGTGCAGGCGGTGGGCTGGCTGTTGGCTTCCGCTGGCGGGTGAGCGCCGCGGCTGTGCTGTGGCCTGGATTGCGGCTTGCGCCGCAATGACGGTGCTTGGCCGCGCAAGGGGAATGACGGGTGCCGGGGGCACACGCTAGATTCCCGCTTTCGCGGGAACGACGGTGGGGCCAACTCCTGCTGCTACAATTCAATTCACCGGCCACTGACCGCTGACCGCTAAGGACACACCCATGATAATCGTGCTTACCCCTGATATCGAGCGCCGGCTGGCCGAGCAGGCCCGTAAGCTGGGCACCACTCCCGAACAGCTCGCCCTCGCCAGCCTACGGGAGCGTTTCGGGTCAACAGCGGCTCACGACACGCCGGCGGAGACACCGGGAACTTTGGCGGACTTCCTCCAGGGGCATATCGGTGTCATCCACAGCAGCGAACACGTGCCCGGCGGCGCGCACATGTCGAAGGAGAGCAGCAGAAAATATGCTGCCGGCTTGCTGCGGCAACATCGCCGGAGCAAGCGATGACCCTGACGGATACCGGCCCGCTCGTCGCCTTGCTCGACGCCGATGACCAGCACCATGCCGCATGCGTCGCCGCCTTGCACCGTCTACCACCGGAGCCGTTGCTGACCACGTGGGTATGTCTCACCGAGGCAATGTATCTCCTTGGCGCGGTGGGTGGTTATCGCTATCAGGCGGCCCTTTGGGGCTTACGGGCGAGAGGCCGGCTTTCCCTGCATACCCTCACGCCAGCGGAAGCCGACCGGATGGCAGCATTGATGGAGCAATACCGGGACACACCGATGGATTTGGCGGACGCATCGCTGGTGGCGGTGGCGGAAAGCCGGTCCCTACGTCGCATATTCACCGTTGATACAGACTTCTACATCTATCGTCTTGCCGATGGGTCCATACTGGAAGTTGTGCGCTAACAACGCCAGAGTAAGCTCAGAGTGGCGAGTAGTGGATAGGTGTTCTGAGGGTGAAGATAGTTTCGTGGAACATCGCCCACCGCAATGAACCCTGGTCGTGCCTGCTCGACATGGATGCGGATATTGCCTTATTGCAGGAGGCCGGGGAACCGCCGCCGGAGGTAGCGGGGCGAATCGAAACCGACTTGGCGCCCTGGCGGACGGACGGGGCAGACGTTTACCGGCCACGGCGCTGGCGAACCGCGGTGGTCAAACTTTCGGAGCGTGTCGAGGTGGAGTGGGTCGAGGCGAACGCTATCGCAGCGGCGGGGTCTGGGGAGTTGGCGGTCAGTCGCCCGGGCACACTGGCCGCCGCGACCGTGACAGCGCCCGGCAGCAAGCCTCTGGTGGTTGTCTCCATGTATGCGCCCTGGGAGGCACCGCACGCCGCCACCGGCAGTGGTTGGATTATCTCGGACGCCTCGGCCCACCGCGTGGTGTCCGACCTATCGGCCCTCATCGGCAGTCAGCATAACCACCGCATTCTCGCCGCCGGGGACCTCAACATCCTCCACGGCCACGGGGAGGGCGGCAGCGCCTACTGGGCCGCCCGGTACGACACGGTGTTCACGAGGATGGCTGCACTGGGGCTGCCTTTCGTAGGTCCGCAAGCGCCGCAGGGGCGACAGGCGGACCCGTGGCCGGACGAACTGCCACCCGACAGCCGGAACGTCCCCACCTTTCACTCCTCCTATCAGACTCCGGCCACGGCGACGCGCCAGCTGGACTTTGTGTTTGCCTCCCAGAGTATGGCCGATTCGTTATGTGTCCGCGCCCTCAACGGGGTAGCGCAATGGGGCCCCAGCGATCACTGTCGGCTGGAGATTATCGTGCCATAGCTGCACACCAATGCTCGCCATGCCCAGAGGCGGTGTGGAGCATGTGACCGCGGCCGAGCCAGATTTAACCAACTCTTTACGCTAAGGTGACAGCGCCTTTGCGCGACCTGTAGAAGCAATCCAACCCACAGACCGAGCATGAAATCGGCTATGTCTCTGCTCGGCCAATCGCCGCACTTGACCCCACGGCCTATGTCTCTGAACCTTCCATACTCAACGACCTGATAGACGAGATAGCCCACGAACACGAGCACCAGCGCTACAGTCGTTGGGAGCGCAGAGCCAACTACCAGCCCTTGCGCTACATGAGCTAAGTACGAGTGCCAATACTTACCCCAGTTCCTAGGTTCACGTCCCATCAGTACCTCCCTATCGAACGCCGGTCGCGGCCACTCCCTCTCCGTAAGTTACGATCCGCCGCCCGGCGGCAACGGTCAGCCCGCCGGCCTCTGCCAGCCGGTTGATCCGTTCTCTTTCTCACTCCACGATTCGTTATGATGTTAAGGAGCAGGTAGTCACGGTGAGCTTCACGGCACAGCGCTGGAGCGGTCATCTCCCCGCGTCTCGCCGGCCAGCGGTATGGCTGGCCGCAGCGTTCGCGGCGCTTCTGCTTGTCTGCCTCAACGCTGCGGTTGCTGCGGCCCAGTCCCGCGTTGAAGCATTAGAGGACTACCAGGTCGTCAATGGTCACTACTTCACGCAGGCCGGCGGTGATCCCGATGGCGACGCGGGCTTCCGCATCACGGACGAACACGGCGTCAACTTCGCCAGCGAGTTCGGGCGGCTCGGTGGCGTCGAGGCGCTCGGCTATCTGATTTCGCGCCGGTTCGAGTGGGACGGCTTTACCGCCCAAGCGACGCAGCAGGCCGTGCTGCAATGGCGTCCGCAGGCCAACCGCGCCGCACTGGTCAATCTGCTCGATGCCTTTTCCGACGCCGGCCTCGATCCCTGGCTGGAGCAGCACGCGCAGGTTCCCCGCCGGCAGGTGCTCCACGATGAGACCGAGCTGATCTTCGAGGAGGTCGTCGCCGCGCGGCTGGCCTACCTCGACGGTTTTCCAGCCTTGCGGAGGGCGTACCTCGCCACGCCGGATTATCTGGAGCGCTACGGCCTCCCAACCGCCCCCATTGCCGACTTCGGCTCGGTCCGCGTGCTCCGCACGCAACGAGCCGTGCTCCAGGAGTCGCTTGCCGAGACCGGCAGCATGCGCCCTGGACAGGTGACGGTGCTCGACGTCGGCACCCTCGCCGCCGAGGCCGGCCTCATTCCGGCGGCGGCGACGGTGGCACTGCCGGCGAGCCGGACGCTCGCAGTGCTGCCCGCCAGCGCGATGGTGCGCGTCGAAGATACGCTCTTGGCGGACTTGCGCTCGGTTGCCGACCGTGCCCGCGGCGCAGTGGTGAAGCTGACTGACGGCCGGACGGGCGCTGGCTCGGGGGTGTTGTACGACTCTTCCGGGCTGATCTACACCAATTTTCACGTGGTGTACCCACTGGCTCGGTCCCGGTTCCAGCTGCGAGCCGAGCTGCCGGACGGTCGTACCTTCCCGGCCCGTGTGCTCGCTGGCGATGATTGGACCGATGTCGCCGTGGTGAAGATCGAAGGTGACAATCTCCCGACCGTTCCCCTCGGGGATTCACGGTCGGTACAGCCAGGCGACTGGATTCTGGCGCTTGGCTATGCCCCGTTATTGCCAGGCATACCCAGCACGAAGGTTGGCCGGGTGTCCTCGACGGCGGGTAGCATCCAAATCCCGAACAACTATCCCCACACCGGCATGATCGAGGCCGATCTTTTCCTCTCCCCCGGCGACAGCGGCGGGCCGCTCATCAACCGGCGCGGCGAGCTGATCGGTCTGAATGCGGCGATCCGGGTGCGCCGGGGACGGTCGCTGACCAGCTTTTCGATACCGGTGGCGCGAGTGCAGCAGATCGCAGCGCAGCTTCTCTCGCCAGACGGTCTGCCGCGACCACAGTTCGGTTTCGTGCCTGCCAATATGAACCGGGGCTTGGCAGCCCGGACCGGGCACCAAATCAACTACGGTGTATACGTCCAATCCGTACTGCCAAGCTCGCCGGCCCAGGCTGCCGGGCTGCAAGCGGGACAGTGTGATTATCTCCATGGAAGGCCAGCCCGTTGACGACCTCAGCGCCCTCCGCCGGCTGATGCTGCGGCACGAGGTGGGTGATGAGGTCGAGATCGTGGTTGTCCTCCCCACGGGTGAGCGCCAGTCGTTGACGGTCCGGCTCGGCAAGCGCGCGGCGCTGACCTAGCCGCAGTCCTCACCCCGCCTGATGAACGCTACGATCTCCTCGAATGAGGGCTTGTAGCCGTCTAGGGTATCCACGTGCAGCGTCGGTACCGCCAACTCCAGCGGCTCCGAGAGGCGCCAGTCTATGCGTAGCGTCCCGGAGCGCACACGCGCGATACGCTCTCCGTCGAAATGGGCCGGCTGGTAGCTCTAACGACTACCGAGGTCGTCTTCCTACATTACTCCTCTTCCCTGGAGGGACAGGGGCAGGTCCCGGTGCCCCCGCGGCCGCCGGCGCATAGCCCGGCGCGTGAGCAACCGGACTGGCGCGATCCCGTTGTCAAGGTTGGAACGGTCCGGGTAGCTGTGCGGGGGGCGACCGCAGACGATGGTGTTAGCAGTTGTTCCCCGCCAACGAACGTCACCACGCGCGTCGGGACCGAATCTCAACGGGAGTACCGCCATGACAGGACAGCCGCACTTTACCCCCGCATTGTTCACCTTCCTGCGCGAGCTGCGCGAAAACAATAATCGGGAGTGGTTCCGGGCCAACAAAGAGCGCTATGAGGCAGACGTGCGCGATCCGTTGCTGCGGTTCATCGCCGACTTTGCGCTGCCGCTGCACGAGTTAAGTGCCCACTTTGTCGCCGATCCCCGGCCCGTCGGTGGATCGCTCTTTCGGATTTACCGCGATGTACGGTTCTCGAAGGACAAAAGCCCCTACAAGACGCAGGCCGCGGCACACTTCCGTCACGAGCGCGGCAAGGACGTACACGCCCCCGGCTTCTACCTACACCTGGAGCCGGAAGATGTCTATGCCGGGGCTGGCATCTGGCACCCCGATACGAAGTCCTTGACGAAGATTCGGGACGCCATTGTGGCCAACCCGGCCTACTGGCAGCGGATGACGTCCGACGACGAGTTTCGGCGGCGGTGCCAGCTATCGGGGGACTCGCTCAAGCGTGCCCCCAAGGGCTTCGAACCCAACCACCCGCTCATCGAGGACTTGAAGCGCAAGGATTTCGTGACCGTGACTTCTTTCACCGAGGAGGCTGCGTGCGCCCCTGACTTCACAGCCCAACTCGCGCTGGCGTACCGCGCCGCTGCCCCGGTGGTCGAGTTCCTGACCACCTCGCTGGGCCTGCCTTACTAGGTTGTGTTGACATTTGCGATAGCAGGCGGTGCCACCGGCCCCCTCGCGTCATGCCCCCCTATGGCCCCCCCCCCCCCCCGCTCCGCAGGGGGACGGTATGTTCCCTCCCCTGTGCGTCAGCACGGGGGAGGGTTAGGGTGGGGGCCGGTGTATCTACCCCCGTCAGGTGTCACATCCGGAGGGGCCGCCGGCTATGGTCGCTGGCGCGCGGCGGAGAGGGTGTTTCCAGAGCACCGCTCTCCGGGGGGAAAGTGAGGCTGGGGCTACGGCCCCGGCGGTTCATTCGTGCGCCCGGGGCGTTGCTTCCCTTGTTCGGCGCCCGCGAAATTTTCCAGAATCTTCTGGGTGGTCTGAAAAAAGCGTTCATTTCCGCTGCACTAATGCCGGCCAGGAGCATGGCGTTATGCGCCTGCACCCGGCGCGCCAACTTGGGCACGAGCGCCCGCCCTTCCTCCGTCAGCCGCAACCGCACCGTGCGCCGGTCGCTCTGCAAGCGGCGCCGGTGGATCAGGCCCCGTTCACTCAGCCTATTCACGAGCCGGCTAATACGGCCGGCGTCAACCGGGATCACCCGCGCCAGCCCGGTGACAGTGTCCGCTTGGCCAGCGAAGCACACGCTGAGGATGGTGTACTCCACCGGGATAATCGAGAAGGGCGCCAACTGCTGCGCCAGCCCTCTGGCGACCGCGTTCACCAAACCGGCCACACACTGGCCCAAGTCGTTGGGCGGCGGAACCATCTGTTGCTCCTGCGGTTAGCACTTCAATGACTGGTGCGCCAGCCATATATTCCGCCCAACTCTACCACCATAAGGTGCAGCACTCCTCGTCGAGGGTGCAGTGGTCGAGGGTGCAGTGTAAGCGCTCGATCTTACCGTTCCGGCCCGCCTGAGCCGGTCCGCAGCAGGCGGGCCAGAGAGCGCCATCCCTGCTTAGATATCGGAATACAGGTGGAACTCGTAGGGGTGGGGACGCAGGTTCACCGCGTCCACCTCCGCCTCGCGCTTGTAGGCGATCCAGGTGTCAATCACATCCTGGGTGAAGACACCACCGCGCAGCAAGAAATCCTGGTCTGCTTCGAGCGCACTCAACGCCTCCTCCAGGCTGCCCGGTGTGGACCTGACCTTCGCCGCCTCTTCCGGCTCCAACTCGTAGATGTCAACATCCATCGGCTCGCCGGGATCAATCTTGTTGATGACCCCGTCCAGCCCGGCCATGAGCATGGCGGCAAAGGCAAGGTAGGGGTTGCACGACGGATCGGGGCAGCGGAACTCCACGCGCTTGGCCGCTGGGCTTTCGGAAATGACCGGGATGCGGGCACATGCCGAGCGGTTGCGCGCAGAGTAGACGA
Organism: Chloroflexota bacterium; assembly: GCA_965238265.1. Taxonomy (GTDB): domain Bacteria; phylum Chloroflexota; class UBA11872; order UBA12225; family JAJDUF01; genus JAJDUF01. Next base: position 3,311,976 of record OZ250185.1, read on the forward strand.
GGTTGACCGGCGCTTCGTAGCCGGGCACCAGCCGGCGGTAGGAGTTCGTCGTCGGAGCAGCGAACGCCAAGATAGCCGGCGCGTGCTTCAGCAGCCCACCGATGTAGTGGCGGCACATCTCGCTGGTGAGCGCGTAGCCGTTCTTATCGAAGAACTGATTGACCCCATCCATCCAGAGCGACTGGTGGACGTGCATCCCGGAGCCGTTGTCCTCGAACAGCGGCTTCGGCATGAAGGTCACGGTGTACCCGTTCTGATAGGCGACGTTCTTGATGACGTACTTGTAGAGCATCACCTGGTCGGCCATCCGCACCAACTCACCGTAGCGCATGTCAATCTCGGCCTGGCCGGCGGTGGCGACCTCGTGGTGCTGCACTTCGACGTCAATGCCGGACTCGATGAGCTTCAGCACCATATCCGTGCGGAGGTCCTGGAGCTTATCCATCGGTGGCACCGGGAAGTAGCCGCCCTTGTAGCGGGGGCGGAACGCGAGGTTGGGGGTGCTGTCCCCACCCGGGGAGCTGTGCATCCCGTCTGCGCCGCTATTCCAGATACCCTCTTCCGAATCGATGTAGTAGAACCCGCTGTTGGCAGTCTGGCCAAAGCGCAGGGACTTGAAGATAAAGAACTCCGCTTCCGGGCCCCAGTAGCTCGTATCGGCAAGTCCGGTGGTCAGGAGATACTGCTCCGCCTTCCGGGCCACGTAGCGGGGATCGCGGGAATACGACTCGCGGGTCAGCGGGTCTTCGATGTTGCAGACCAGGCTCAACGTCGGCGCCTTGTAGACCGGGTCCACAATCGCGGTGGAGGGGTCCGGTATGAGCAGCATGTCGCTCTCGTGAATCTGCTGGAAGCCGCGGATCGAGGAGCCGTCGAACCCGGCGCCATCCCGGAACAGGTCTTCCGTCACTTCGCCGATGGGCATCGAAAAGTGCTGCCAGAGGCCCGGCAGATCAATGAACTTCAGATCTACCATGACCAGCCCCTTCGCTTGGGCCCAAGCGATCAGGTCCTTGGGATCAGCAGAGGGCGCGACATTACCGTTTCCTTGGGCATCAGCCATGTGTTACTCCTTCCGTACTCTGTGAGTCAGCCGGCGACGCCCCACCATCCCTCGACGATGGGCAGCACCGGGCGATTATACCCTACAGTGGAATCCTACAGTCGGCGGCCGGATCGAGGTATGTGCGAGCCGCCTAATGCGCCGTGCCCGCACTTGTGCATTGTGCATAAGGGGGGGCGCGGTGCCGTCTGTTAGCATCTCGTACCATGGCGCGTCCCGTCTACCACGTCCTGAGCACCTTGCCGGTAGCCTGGTGGGCCGGCCGTCGCTGGGGGCCACTCGCAGCGTTCGTCGCGCTGATCGGCGGAGTAGGGATTGATATTGACCATCTCATTGACTATGCCCTCGTCCGACGCAGCCGCCAAGCCGAGCACTTGGTGGTGCCGCTCCACGGATGGGAATATCCACTTGTGCTGCTGGGCCTGCTCGCCTCCGGCGCCGTCGCGCGCTGGCCGCGCGTCGGGGCGATAGCGCCGGCAAGGGCGGCCCCGCCGGCACGCCGCGCACCCTGGCCATCCTGGGAGACGCTGATGGTAGTGCTCACGGTGGCTTGGACCATGCACCTCGCCCTGGATTCCGCTACGAATGGGCCGCGTCACCCGAAGTTCTATTCTCTGCTCTATCGCCTGCGCTGGGCCTTCAACGTGCGGCACCTCGGCTGGCACGAGGAGTTCGATCTCCACGGCTGGGCGGAGCAAACGCCCGAGCCGTGGTGGCGGCACCTCTACTAAGACGGGTGCCCTGGCCAGTGCGGCCGCCATTGCCGGCGTGCCCACCACAGGAATCGCGTCCAGAAACAGCGGGTAGCCGGTGGTTGCTATACTTACTACCTACCCCCGTGAGCGCCTTCCCCCGGAGCAAGGGGAGGGAAGCTGCGCCTCACTGTGCCGAGTGAATTCCCACCATGCGGAACCGGAACCTGACGCTGACTCTGGGCCTCGTGATTGTCATTGCCGCCTTTGCGGCATGGGTGGCGTGGCCGGGCAATCCGGGGATCAACCTCCAGCTTGGCTCCACGGTCATCAGCCGTGACGTGCGCATCGTGCAGGGCCTCGACCTGCAAGGCGGCATTCAAGTGCTGCTGGAAGCCGATCCTCCCGAGGGTCAGACGGTGACGCCGGAGGCGATGGAAGCGGCAAAAGCCATCATTGATCAGCGCGTCAATGCCCTCGGTGTGTCCGAGCCGGTCATTCAGCTGCAGGGCGAGCGGCGCATCGTGGTGGAGCTGCCAGGCCTCGAAGACGAAGCGGCGGCCATCCAATTGTTTGGCGAGACGGGTCTGCTCGAGTTCATTGATGTCGGCGACACACCGCCGCCCGAGGGCACCCAGCTCGCCGAGGGGCAATACCCCACGATCCTGACGGGGAGGAACCTCCGGTCGTCGGCGGTCGGTTTCGACGAGTTCCGGCGGCCCCAGATCAACTTCCAGTGGGACTCCGAAGGGGCAAGCATTTTCTCCGAGCACACCAAGGACAACGTGGGCCGGTTTCTGGCCATTACGATGGATAAGGTGGTGCTCTCTGCGCCAGTCATCAACAGTCAGATTTCCGACAGTGGCCGCATCACCGGCCAGTTTTCTTTGGAAGAGGCCCGCCGCATCGTGATCCAGCTCAAGTACGGCGCGTTGCCGATACCGATGAAGATTGTGCAGCAGCGCAGCGTGGGCGCGATCTTGGGCCAGGACTCGGTAGAGAAGAGCATCGTCGCCGGCGCGGTAGGGTTAGCGCTCGTCACAGCGTTCATGCTGATTTACTATCGCTTGCCGGGCCTGCTGGCCGTGACGTCGCTCGCCATGTATGCAGTGGTGGTGTTTGCGCTGTTCAAGCTCATTCCCGTCGTGTTGACCTTGGCCGGTATTGCCGGCTTTGTGCTTTCTATCGGGATGGCCGTTGATGCCAATATCCTGATCTTCGAGCGGCTCAAGGAGGAGCTACGGGCCGGACACTCGCTGCGCTCGGCGCTAGAGGCCGGCTTCTCGCGGGCATGGACCTCCATCCGCGACTCCAACCTGGCCACCCTCATCACCTGCGTCATTCTCTTCTGGTTCGGTACCGGCATTATCAAGGGCTTTGCCCTCACGCTGGCCATCGGAGTGCTGGTCAGCATGTTCACCGCGATCACGGCAACCCGGACGTTCTTGCGCCTCTTGGTCCGTGTGCGCGGGAGCTGGCCGGCCTGGGCCTTCGGGATCAGAGAGCCGCCAGCGCCGCCTGGTGAGCGCCCTCCGGTACCGGCAGAGGCGCAGCCGTAAGAAACAGTGTGTAGCATGGAGCACAGCGCGTAGTACCGGCCCGGTCATTCCCGCGAACGCGGGAATGACCGGGCAATGTCAACAGAGCCTAGTATATTGAGCACGAGCGATGTTTGACTTCATGGGCCGGCGGAACTGGTTCTTCCTGCTCTCGGCAGTGATTATTGGCGCGGGGCTGATTGTACTCGCCGTGTTCGGCCTCCGCCTCGGCATTGACTTCACCGGTGGCTCCATGCTGGAGGTGCGCTTGAGTGAGCAGGCGCAGCCAGCCGAGATCAAGGCCGTCTATGCAGTAGCCGGATTTCCCGAAGCCCGCGTACAGACTACCGGCGATGCCACTTTTATTGTCCGCGCCCGCGACATGACCTCGCCGGAGAAGGAAGCGGTCAAGGCGGCGCTGGGAGCGCGGTTCGGCGAGGTCACCGAGCTGCGTTTCGAGCTGGTAGGCCCGGTGGTCGGCGGCGAGCTGACGAGCAAGGCCGTGATCGCCGTCGCTACCGCGTGCGTGATGATCCTGCTCTATCTCTGGTGGGCCTTTCGGCAAGTCGAACAATCCTATCGGTATGGCACGTGTGCGATCATTGCGCTGGCCCACGACGTGTTGGTCGTCCTGGGGGTGTGGGCCATCCTGGGCCGGGTGCTGGACTTCGAGCTGGACGCCCTGTTCGTCACCGCCATTCTGACGGTGGTAGGCTACTCGGTCCACGACACGATTGTGGTGTTCGACCGCATCCGCGAGAACTTCGGCCGGTTCCCCGGCGAGTCGTTCGAGCGCGTGGTGAACTTCAGCGTCAATCAGACCCTTGATCGGTCGCTCAACACCTCGCTGACCGTGATCTTCACGCTCGCAGCGCTCCTGCTGCTCGGCGGCGTGACCATCCGCGAGTTCGTGCTCGTGCTGCTGATCGGCACCGCGACCGGCACCTATTCCTCGGTGTTCACCGCCAGTACCATCCTCGTGGTCTGGGAAAACGGCCAGCTCGGCCGCCTCTTCCGGCGCCTCACGTTCCGCTCGGCCGCTTCCCAAGAAGCCGGCACCTAACCGCCGGAGGAGTTGTAGCCCCCTCCCTCGCCCTCCCCCGGAGCCAAGCTCCAGGGGATGGAATCTGTGCCTCACCCCCCGGCCCCCTCTCCATCGCCAAGCGATAGAGAGGGGGAGTCCGCCAGCGGCAGGCGTGGGTGAGGCGGCAGGGCGCCTGTCCCCCTGCCGCAGCGGGGGGGCCATAGGGGGGGCGGGTGGTGGATTCCCGCTTGCGCGGGAATGACGGGATGGGGGGCCAGGGTGCTAACGCGGGATGGCAGCGTGCGCCGGGAAGCCGTGCTGATCCCGGTGATATTGGGAGTCGAAGAAGGTCGTGCTCTTGAACCACTCGTGCCGGCCATCGGTCGCCTCGCGGCGCACCTGCTCGCGCAGGGCGGCCTGCTCGGCCGCGCTCATCGGCACAAAGCTCCGCGCGATGGCGAGGTCTTGCGCGAGGTCGTCGAGGGTCTGCATGCCACAGATCAGGGTGGTGATGGGCAGGGAGAGCGCATAGCGGCGACACTGCTCCGGTGAGAGGCCGGCGGCGGTGACGAACTGACCGTCACCGCCCAGTGACTTCATGCCCAAGCCGGCGATGCCGCGCCGGTTCAGCTCCGGCAGCACCTCCCGCTGGAAACTGCGATACAGGCCATCGAAGACATTGATCGGTAGCTGGCAGGAGTCCCAGGGGAAGTCAATGTCGAGCATCCCCCGGAGGATGTGCGGACTTTTGTGGCCCGTGAAGCCCAGGTAGCGCGTCTTGCCCGTCTCCTTGGCGACGATCCCTGCTTCCAGGGCACCGCCCGGCGCAGCGATCCACTCGGGATCGTTATCGTAGTTGCATTCGTGGAACTGCCAGAGGTCTACGTGATCGGTCCGGAGGCGCCGCAGGCTCTCCTCCAGCTGCGCCAGCGCCGTCCGACGGTCGCGCGCACAGACCTTGGTCATCAGAAAGACGCGGTCCCGCCGACCCGCGAGGGCTTTCCCAAAGCGGATTTCGCTGGCGCCGTCTCCATAGTCCCAGGCGGTATCGAGAAACGTAATTCCCGCATCAATCGCCGTTTGGATGAGGCGAACGGCGTCGGCCTCGCTCACCGACGAGCGCACCAGATGCCCGCCGCCCAAGCCGATCATGCTGACCGGCTCGCGGTGGCGGCCAAACGGGCGCGTGGCGATGCCGGCACCGGTATCTATCGTCATAGGCCCCTCCTGTTTCAAGGCACTGCTCACAGCGCACCCGCCGAGCGCGCCCGGTCAGGCGCGGCGGGCCGGCGCAGGACGTTGCAGCTCGACGGCATCGCTGCCGGATACCGATGTAACCCGCGAGGCGGCCGTCTCCGTCTCGACTTGCGCCGGTCGCGGCACGACGCGCCAGAAGCGCTGCACCATCTCCGGCCAGCGGGCCAGCACTTCTTCGGCCCGGCGACTCTCCGTCCGCTGGTAGTGGCGCGCGATCAGCGTGCGGAGCGCTGCTTCATCGTCCTCCGACTCGACCCGCTCGATGTCTACCATCTCGCGGTTGACCTGGGAGGGGAAGCGGCCCGTCTCGTCGAGCACGTAGGCGACGCCGTGCGACATGCCGGCGGCGAAGTTGCGCCCGGTCTTGCCGAGCACCACCACCATACCCCCGGTCATGTACTCGCAGCAGTGGTCGCCGACGCCCTCGACCACGGCCATCGCGCCGCTGTTCCGCACGGCAAAGCGCTCCCCGGCCCGGCCCGCGACGAACAGCGCGCCGCTAGTGGCGCCATAGAGCACCGTGTTGCCGACGATGGTGTTCTCACCGGCCGCGAAGCTGGCCTGCTCCGGCGGTCGGATCGCCACCTCGCCACCGCCCATCCCCTTGCCGACGTAATCGTTGGCTTCACCGGCGAGGGTGAGGTTGACGCCCGGAGCGAGAAACGCGCCGAAGCTCTGTCCGGCGGTGCCGGCGAAGTGGAGCCGCACCGTCCCCGGCGGGAGGCCGGTGTCGCCGTAGCGGGCCGCGATGGCGCCGCTGAGGCGCGCGCCCACGGTGCGATGGTGGTTGCGGATTGCGTAGCGGCGCTCGAACGGCGGCCCGCCCGCGATAGCCGCCGCCGCATCGCGCAGGAGCCGGTCATCCAAGGGCGTGTCGCCGCGGTCGTTACGCTCCTGGAGACAGCGCCGCGGCCGGGTGCCCTCGGGGTCAAGCTGTTGCAGGACTTCGCTGAGGTCCAGCATGGGCGCTTGCACGTGATCCGCCAGGTGGCGCTGGCGCAGGAGATCGGTCCGGCCGACGATCTCCGCCACCGAGCGGTAGCCGAGCGAGGCCAGGATTTCGCGCACTTCCGCGGCCATCAGCATGAAGTAGTTGATGACCATGTCCGGCGTACCCTGGAACTTGGCACGCAAGTCTTCACGTTGGGTAGCGACCCCAGTGGGGCAAGTGTTCAGATGGCATTGCCGTGCCATATCGCAGCCAATCGCCACCACCGCAGCGGTACCGAAGCCATATTCTTCGGCACCGAGCAGGGCCGCGACGACCAGGTCGCGCCCGGTTTTCAGCCCCCCGTCGGTCCGCACGCGGATACGTCCCCGCAAGTCGTTCATCACGAGCACCTGCTGGGTTTCGGACAGGCCAATCTCCCACGGCACGCCGGCGTGCTTGATCGAGCTGAGTGGTGACGCGCCCGTACCGCCGTCGTGGCCGCTGATGAGCACGTAATCGGCATAGGCTTTCGCGACGCCCGCCGCAATCGTGCCGACGCCTGTCTCGGCGACGAGCTTGACGCCAACCCGTGCCCGCGGGTTGGCCACCTTCAAGTCGTAGATGAGCTGCGCCAAGTCCTCGATGGAATAGATGTCGTGGTGTGGCGGTGGCGAGAAGAGGGGGATGCCAGGGATGGCATGCCGCAGGCGGGCAATGAGCCTGGTCACCTTATGGGCCGGAATCTGCCCCCCCTCGCCCGGCTTCGAGCCTTGCGCCATCTTGATCTCTAGCTCTTCGGCGAGCGAGAGGTACTGCGGCGTCACGCCGAAGCGCGCCGACGCGACTTGCTTGATTTTGCTGTTCGCCCAGTCGCCATTGGGGAGCGGCTGCCACCAGTCCGGGTCCTCGCCGCCCTCGCCGGTGTTGGAGCGGGTACCGAGCCGATTCATGGCAATCGCCAGCGTGCTGTGCGCTTCGGGGGAGAGCGAGCCGAGCGACATCGCCGTGGTATTGAACCGCTTGACGATTGCGCTGGCCGGCTCGACCTCATCCACCGGGATCGCCGGTCGGTCGGAGCGGAACTCCAACAGATCGCGCAACGCCGCCGGCGGGCGGTCGTAGACGAGGCTGGTATAGCGGCGGTAGTCGTCGGGGTCGCCCGTCCGGGCCGCCTGCTGCAACAGCTGGACGACGAGGCGGTTGTAGCCGTGGTACTCGCCCTCGCGGCGGAACCGGACAAAGCCGCGGTTGGGTAGACGCCACCGCGCCCGCTCGTTTGGCGGCTTGGGGGGCGCCGCGGCCGGTGGCGGCCAGGCCTCGGCGTGGCGACGCAGCGCAGCGGTCGCAATCTCTGCCAGCCCGATTCCGCCTATCGGCGATGGTGTGCCGGTAAAGCACGCATCGGTCAGGTCTTGGGCGATGCCGACCGCCTCGAAGATCTGAGCACCACGATAGCTACTGAGCGTCGAAATGCCCATCTTGGACATGATCTTGAGGAGACCTTGGTCTACCGCCTTGCGGAAGTGCCCCATCAGCTCGGTGGGGACGGCCGCCGCGAAGCGACGGTCGCGGACCAGCCGGCGCACCGACGCGAGCGCCAGATAGGGATAGATGGCCGCCGCGCCGTAGCCGAGGAGGCAGGCAAAGTGGTGAATGTCCCACGCATCGCCCGTTTCCACCACGAGGTCGCACCGCATCCGCAGCTCTTCTCGGATGAGGTGGTGGTGTACCGCGCCCAAAGCCAGCAGCCCGGGGATCGGCACGTGGGTCGCGTCTACCGCCTTGTCACTCAGGATGAGGAGCTGCACCCCGTCCTCAACCGCCGCCACCGCCGCGGCGCGCAGTCGGTCGAGGGCCGCCGGCAAGCCGGTGGCCCCTGCTCCTACCGGGAACACAGTGGAGAGCACCCGCGACGGCAGATAGCCGGTACGCAAGCGCGCCGCCTCGTGATCGAGGAGGATCGGGCTGCGGAGATGGACGAGCCGGGCATGGTCCTCGGTCTCGTCGAACAGGTTGCGTCGCCGCCCGACGTAGGTATCGAGCGACATGACCAACGCCTCGCGCATGGCGTCAATCGGGGGGTTGGTAACTTGGGCAAAGCGCTGGCGGAAATAGTTGTAGAGCGGACGAGACCACTGGGAGAGCACGGCCAGCGGGGTATCATCGCCCATGGACCAGACTGCGTCTTTGCCATCGGCGCCCATCGCCTCGATGCAAAACTGCAAGTCCTCCGCGGTGTAGCCGAAGGCGCGCCACAACTGCGGCAGCGCAGCCTCGGGGACGAGGGCCTGATCGCCCGGTTCGTGCCCGTTCTGCTCCGCGGTGGCCTCCAACTGCATCATGTTCCGCGCTACCCATTCGCCGTAGGGACGGCGGCGGGCAACGCGATCCTTGATCTGATCGTTGCGGAGCAGCTCCCGCCGCGCGGTATCCACCGCGATCATCTCGCCGGGACCGAGGCGGCCCTTTTCCACCACTGCGGCGTCGTCCACGGCAATGACGCCGACCTCGGAGGCCATCACGACCAAGCCATCGCGCAACACCTGATAGCGAGCGGGGCGGAGGCCATTGCGGTCGAGCGTGGCCGCCACCGTGGTGCCGTCGGTGAACGCCAAGGCCGCCGGCCCGTCCCACGGCTCCGTCAGCGCGGCGTGGTATTCGTAGAAGGCCCGGCGCGTGGGGGCCAGGTCGGGCATGTTTTCCCAGGCTTCCGGCACCAGCAGCAGCATCGCGTGTAAGATGTCGCGCCCCGAAAGCTCGATGGCTTCGAGGGCGTTGTCGAGACTAGCCGAGTCGCTGCCGCCAGGGACGCAGATCGGCTTGAGCCACTCTACCTGCTCTCGCCAGACCGGCGAGGCCAGCTCCGCTTCGCGGGCAGCCATCCAATTGCGGTTCCCTTGCAGCGTGTTGATCTCGCCATTGTGCCCCAGCTGCCGGAACGGTTGCGCCAAGGGCCAGGTCGGGAAGGTGTTGGTGCTATACCGCTGGTGGAACAGCGCCAGCGCCGTCTCGAAGGTGGGGTCGTGGAAGTCGAGGTAGAAGTCCCGGAGCTGTGGCGCCACGAACAGCCCTTTGTAGACAATCGTGCGATGCGACATCGAGGGGACGTAGAAGCTGCCGATACCCTCGTTGGCGACGCGGCGCTCGATCTCTTTCCGGGCGAGATATAGCGTGCGCTCAAACTCGAGGTCCGAGGCGCCGAGGGGCCGACCGAGTAAGAGCTGCCGAATGTCCGGCTGGGTTGTCGCAGCCTTCTCCCCCAGCACCTCGCTCTGCACCGGCACCGTGCGCCAACCGATCCGGTGGAGGCCGTGGTGGGCAACGACCCGCTCGATGATGCTCCGGCAGCGCGCCGCCACCTCCGGCCCGTCGTGTGGCAAGAACACCATCGCCACGCCAATGTCTTCCGGCTCCACGGCGCCGTGTCCGAGCCGTGCCGCCTCACGCGCGAAGAGCCGGCGCGGCACTTGCGTCAGCACGCCAGCGCCGTCACCGGTCTTGGCGTCGGCGTCCACGGCGCCGCGATGCGTGAGATTGATCACGCTCTCCAGCGCCAGGGCCAACACACGATGCGAAGGCCGGCCGCCGAGGTCGGCAATGAAGCCGACACCGCACGAGTCATGCTCCATCTGTGGGTCATACAGCCCACGACGGGGTGGTAGACCGGCAGTGGCGGTGAACACCGGTTGTCTGCGGGACGGTACTCCTGCGAGGTGGCGTTTCTCTTGCGAATCCATCCGTGTTCTCAGCACTCCATCCCCGGCCGACTACCGAGGCGCGAGACGACAGAAAAGCAGCCCAACACCCTCCTAACTCCCTCACGGAGTGCTGAGTGTGTGGACCGCGTTGTCTCCCGGTATGAACGTAGGACAACCGTCGGGATATTGCGAGAGCGGGTCAGCGCCGCTCTCGTCAGGCCCTTTCCTGCGTTCTGGCCGTCATGGCCAGGGTCCCAACAAGATGCCCTACTCTTTGCGCTTAGTATAGCCGATTGGCCGCCGCATTGGTTCCTCTCCAGGCCAGGACAACTCCCGGGAAGGGAAGCCGCTGCCGGGGGGAGGGCCGCTACGCTGCAGACCGCTGGGCCGTGGCGACAATGACCTGATCGCGCACCGGGCCAACGGCAACGATGTCAACGGGCACACCCACGTACTCGGCGATACGGGCGAGGTAGGCGCGGGCTGCCGCCGGGAGCCGCTCGAAGTGGCGGACGTGCATCGTTGGCTCCTGCCAGCCCGGCAAGCTCTCGTACACCGGCTCTACCCGCTCTACAACACGGGTTGGCGGGAGTGTGTCATAGGTACGGCCGGTCGTCGGATCGTGGTAGCCCGTGCAGATGCGTAGCATCGGAAACGTGTCCAGCACGTCGAGCTTGGTCACTGCAAGACGGGTATAGCCGTTCAGCCGGGCACCGTACCGCACAGCCACGAGGTCCAACCAGCCGCAGCGGCGCGGGCGGCCGGTCGTGGCCCCGAACTCCCAGCCCTCCTCCGGGCCGCCGCCACGCAGCTCATCTGCCAGCTCTCCCTCCAGCTCGCTAGGGAAGGGGCCGGCGCCGACACAGGTGCTAAACGCTTTGACCACACCGACCACGTCGGTGACAGCCCAGGGAGGAATACCAGCCCCGGTAGCCCCACCACTTGCCAGCGGGTTTGATGACGTGACCCACGGATAGATGCCCCAGTCGAGGTCACGCATCACGCCCAGCTGCCCCTCCAGGACAATGCGCGCCTCGCGCTCTAGCGCCGCGTGGACGAGCGGCACCGGGTCCACGATGCGGTCGGCGAGCTGCCGTGCGAGCACACTGTATTGGGCGGCGATCTGCTCGGCATCGGGCACCGGCGCATGGTAGACGTGCTCGAACAGCGGCGCGCGCGCGGCAATCGCCTGCTCCAAGCGCGCCCGGAAGTAGGGTGGATCGAGCAGGTCGCCAACCTGCAACCCGATGCGGCTGACCTTGTCGGTGTAGGCCGGGCCAACACCACGATGCGTCGTGCCGATAGCGCGGTCCCCGCGCGCGGCCTCGTCGAGCTTGTCCAGGTCTACGTGATAGGGCAGCACCAACTGGGCACGCTCGGAAATCCGCAGGCCCTCCAACGAGATGCCGCGGTCGGTCAGCTCGGCCATCTCGTCCAAGAGCGCCGTCGGGTCAACGACGGTACCGCTGCCGATGAGGCACGTCACGCCAGGTTGGAAGATGCCGGCCGGGACGAGGTGGAGTTTGAAGACACCGTGCTCGTTGACAATGGTATGGCCGGCATTGTTACCGCCCTGAAAGCGGATCACCAGCTCGGCCTGCTGGGCGAGGAGATCAACAATGCGCCCCTTGCCCTCATCTCCCCATTGGGCACCGACAACCGCCGTGACCGACATATTCACTCCTCTACTGAAGCCCGGCTCTGCTTTTGGCCCCAGAGAATGTAGCAGTGTCGGCCGCAGACAACAAGCTAGAGTCCACGCCGGCGGGAACCACGCGAGAGAACGTGTTACGAGGCGAGGTAGTCGAGCGTTTAGGGGACGTTAGCGAAACCCTGGTCAAGCGCTTGGTTGGCGATAGCGAAATGCTGGTCGAGCGCGAGGAACCACAGCAGCGCCAGCGCCACACCGCGGGCCGGCACCTCCGGCCGCTGGGTGAGGAAGCGACGCTCGAATGGGTTGGTGAGATAGCCCATTTCCAGGATCACCGCCGGAGTATCTTGACTGATCGCGTGGTGATAGCGCTGGCTATTGAAGGCATAGTAGCCGGTCATGTTGCGGCTTACATGGGGACTTTGGGACAGTCCCGTGATCGCGCCGTAACTTCCGCGCGTGTGCTGTAGCAGGGCCTCGTCCAGCGGATTGCGTTCAATGACCGGAGCACGCCGCCAGAGATCACGCCAGAGATCACGGCTGAAGGAGGTATTGGGATTCTCGCGCCGCCAGCGTAAGAGCCAGGCACGGTCCCGCCACTCGGCACGGGCGGCCTTGAAACCGGCCACCCGACTACTTGCGGCCCCGTCGGCGTGGAGACTGACAAAAGCGTCGGCGAGATAGCCGGGGGAGATCGTCGCCGGTAGCAGATCAACGATGATACCGAGGGGAGCAAGCTGCGCTCGCACCTGCTCGGCGACCAAGAGATTGACCTCCACCTCGCTCACTCCCGCGGCATAGGCTCCCGTCTGTCCGCGCAGACGCCGCAATTCGTTGGGCACCTCGGCCGCCTGCCAATGCCCCACTTGCAGGCCGACACGCGGCACACCGGAACGTCCGAGCGGCGCCGGTGCAGGCAACAGCGGCGCCGCGAACGCCGGCGCCGTTCCGGTCGTTCCCGCCAGCCATTGCGCTATGCCGAGTGCCCCGCCCGCCGCGCCCAGCGCGACGAAGGAGCGACGTTTCAGCCTCTCCCGCGTGGGGCTATCGGTACCGTTGACGCCCGGAGAAACGCGGGCTATCCTCTCTTGTCGGAGGTGTACACGGTGCGGTTCGGCTTTAATCCGCGGGTCATGCCCACGTCGCGGGCCGCGATGGTCCATCAGCTGCGGGAGGCGCTGCTCGTGGCCGAGCGGCTGGAGTTCGATGTCATCGAGCTTTCCGTCAGCACGATGATCTTCGACTACACGTTGGGCACGGTCTTTGGTGGCGAGTTTCTGGACCTGCTGCAACGGGCGAAGCCTCGCTTCCACGTGAATATCTTTCCCTTCGACCCCCGGGAGGGCGAGCTAGGGATGAGCGATCCCAGCCCCTATCCGCGCAGTCTCGCCCTCCGCCGGCTGATCCACGTTATCGAATTCTTCGAGGCCCAGCACCCCATGGGCCTGTATATCATCCATGCTGGGGCAGCGCGGCATGCGGGAGAGACGCACCTCGCGAGCTTGCGCCAAGCGCTGGCTGCGCTCGATACACTCTATCCAGGACTACCACTGGCGATTATCAACGACTGGCAAGGGTCGGTCTTAGGACGCCCACAAGTCTTTCTGGAGCTGCTCGACGCTACACCGAACCTACGCTTTGCGTTCAATACCGGTTTGGCCTGGCGCGCGGTGGACTACGACCGCGACGGCTATGCGTGGCTCCTACGCAGTCTGAAGCGGTTTGATGATCGCTTGGCGGAGATCCACTGGAGCAGTGGCGCTCCCGGCGCCGGCCCCAACCGGCCGCTGCACGTCATCTCCGACGACGGACTGGATATTGTCAGGACCTTGGGTATGGTCGGTCGCAATCCGGCGCTCGTACACCTCTTCGAGACCGTCGGCTCGCACCAGCACGCCTTAGCGCGCGAGCGCCGCTGCCTCTACAACGCACGCATGGTGTATTGACACCGGCCTGTGGCCGGCAATCCCCACTCCCCAATATGCGCCCACAGACAATGCGCCGGACCTAGGCGGCATGAACAATGCCCAGTGACGCTGAAGTTATCGAGTAACTATGCCCGGCTCGCGCAAAGGCACTGTCACCCTAGCGTAAAGAGCTGGTTAAATCCTGCCCGGTTGGCGCCAGCCTCGGGCGCTGCTACCCGTTCTCCGAGACGGCGGGTCCGCATAGCCCAGACAACGGCGCATACGTGTACCGCGCCCGGACACGACCGGCGCATTGCACCTGTGATCGGATTCACAGCACTGACCGAACAAGCGATGATGCCCAGGGAGACACCAAGCCACGCCGGTCTGCCGGTGAGGCTTGAGCACACGCGCAAGACGTTAGCCGGCTCCGACGCACCACCGGAGACCCGCTAACTCTGCGCCGGGAACCGGTCCCGGTTACTCGCCAGCACTGTGGGGACTGCGCCGCTTACATTGGGGTATAAGACGAGCAGTCACTGATAAAGCGATGATCGCGCTGTGCTTACCCGACCATCTCCACGTTCACTGCCCGCTGCCCACGCCCCCGGTCGTCGTCAGCAATCTCAAAGCTGACGGCAAGCCCTTCTTCCAGGCTGTCAAAGGGGAAGGTGCTCATACCCGTAGCATGGAAGAAGATCTCTTCGCCATTTTCCATCCGGATAAAACCAAAGCCGCGGTCTCGAATGAGCCGCACGATTGTGCCGGTATTCACGCTCGGTGTCCTCCTACATCTTGCCGAGGCAGCAGCGACTTGGCGATGAGGGGCGTCGGCCCCACCTTATTGCTGCCGGCGATCCGGTGTTGACTGCACTACCGAGGCGGAGTGTTCACCGCTCTGCCGGGCCATCCGGTTCCTGCGCCAGCAGGATAAATGGACCTACGGGGTGCGCTAGTAGCGAACGCTCTACCACCAGATTCTGCCGTAGCCCCAGGCCGTCTTGCGCTCTATGGTAGCCTAGCCCTACCAGAAAAGCAAGGAATACGGCCGGATTCAGGCTCCCGGCAGCCGAATGACGCCAGCAGCCCACAGTATACCCACGACAACGACGACGATAACCGCCACCCCAATGATGATGTCGAGGCGGTCTGCCGGCGGCTCGTCGGCGTCGGTAGGCGGCTGATAATCGCTCACAGCACTGGCAGCCGGGCGGGCACCTACACCCCCAACAGGCGCACAAGCGCCCCGGCAAGTTTGTTGGGATCATGGCGCAGCACGACCAAGCGCTCGGCCCCGGCCACCGGTCTGCTCAAACCGGGAGCCACGGCCACCTGCTCGGCCATCTTCGTCACCAAGTCGGCGCCGACGACGACGGCGCCTTCGGTCATGGCCAGCCGGCGTAGTTGACTGCCGGCCGACAGGACAGGCCCATTGGGCCGTACTGCGGCCTCGTGCAGCACCGGCTCGGCCAACACCGCTGCATATTGCTCCTGCACACTCCGGTCGGCCGTCGCCGTGTTGACGAGCACATAGTCGAGCGTAAAGCCGCCGTACAAGTGGATGGCGCGGACGTAGTCGGTGACCGTGAAGCCATCGGTTTGCCCCGGTTCGGTCATCAGGTTGGCAATGAGAATCTTCTTCGCCCGACTGACCTGCAACGCCTCGACAATCGGCTGCAAGAGCAGGTTCGGGATGACCGTGAGGTAGAAGCTGCCCGGCCCGAAGAGCAGGATGTCAGCCTCACGGATCGCGGCCAAGACCTCGGGGTTGACCGGCATAGACAGCCGACGCACGAAGGGGCCGGGAGCGGCCAGCACCGCCTGTTTGTCTTGGTCCGGAGGCATGAGGAACACGCGCTTGATCGGCACGCCACTCCGTCGCGCGCGTATAGCGTCCGCACTCTCCAGGATGGTGCCGTATGGTAGCTCGGCACACAGCTCGACGGCATCTCGAACGGGCACGAGCATCGTCCCGCCGGTCTGTGTCGGTAGCTGGCCAGGGATGACCAGCCCCGACTGTTCCGTGACGCTGGATATGGCGATCAGCCGATGGGCAAAGGCAAAACTGCGGGCCTGGAGGGCCACGAACCCACGGTGCCCCGCAAATGCGACAACCGTCGGGAGGCGCTGCGGGAGACGGTAGTTGTAGACCAGGTCAACGAGACGCTCATCACTGGGAAGAATGCCTGCAAGCTGGGCCGGGGCCGGGTAGGGCGCTTGCACTGCGCTGACGAGCGAGCGATTGAGCTGAAAGACGGCAAAGCCACTCAGGCCGAGACCGGAGGCGAGGAACAAGGCACCCCGCCACGTCCGGTCAACGAATTGCAGCGTGAGGTAGTACACGAACTCCGGGAACGGCTGCGTGCGATACACGTCAACGAGAAAGAAGGCAATGCCGAGCGCCGTGGCGGTGAGGGCGATGAGCAGCAGCAGCACCCAGCGCTTGACGTGCAAACCGGGCCGCGACCAGCGGATGAGGTCATTGATCCACGCATCGAGCGCGGCCAATCGCTGGGATATTTGCAGGCGCAAGTCGTAGAGCACGGCCTCCTAGCCCCCTACACCGGGTCACCCCCACCGCACTGTGTAACATCGTAGCATAACTCTCGCCCAGTGCCGAGCTAGGCCATCCTCGACCACCGCGCAGCGCACCTGCGTCGAGGCGCTCGCCTTTGATACCCTTCCGCATCAGCTTTCCCGGCGCGCTTCCAGGGCCTTGACGACCAACTCGTTGGCAGCGCGGGGATTGGCCTTGCCGCGCGTGGCACGCATCACCTGGCCAACCAGGAATTTCGAGGCCGCCTGCTTCCCGCCGAGGTAGTCGGCAACACTCTTGGGGTTGTCATCGAGGGCCGCCGCGACAATCGCCGCCAACGCAGCGGTGTCACTCACCTGTGCCAGACCGTGCTGCTCGACGATTTGCGCCGGTGGCTCCCCCGACTGGAACGACGCCGCGAGCACCTCGGGCACGCTGCGGACGGAAATCGTGCCCGCCGCCACCAGCTTGACCGCCTCGGCGAGATGGGCGGGCGTGAGCTTGCCGTCGGGTACGGCAGCGGCGCTGCCCGCGAGCCGCACAACGTCGCGCAGCAGCCAGTTCGCGACCGGTCGAGCATGGTCTGGGCCGGCGACCCCGACGGCCTGCTCGTAGTAGTCGGCGAGCGACTTGCTGGCCAGCAGCAGGCCGGCGTCAGTTGCGGAGAGCGCGTACTGCGCGACGAACCGCCGCTGCCGCGCCGCCGGTAGCTCCGGGAGCTGCGCCCGGACCTGTCCACCCACGCAACCGCGGCTCAACACGCTCTCCACCCACTCGCGGCTCAACACGAGCGGCGGGAGGTCCGGCTCCGGGAAGTAGCGGTAGTCGTGCGCCTGCTCTTTGCTCCGCTGGCTCACGGTCACACCGCGCTCCTCCACCCAGCCGCGGGTCTCCTGGACGATCCGCTCGCCGGCAGCGAGGGCGGCGGCTTGGCGCTCGGCCTCGTAGGCCAACGCCCGCTGCACCGCGCGAAACGAGTTCATGTTCTTTACTTCGACCTTGGCGCCTAGCTCCTCAGCCCCGCGCGGACGGAGGCTGATATTCGCGTCGCAGCGGAACGCGCCATCTTCCATGTTGGCCGTCGAGACGCCGAGATGCCGCAACAGCAAGCGCAAGGTCTGGAGGAAGAGGCCGGCGTCCGCGGGCGAGCGCAGGTCCGGCTCGCCGACAATCTCCATCAACGGCACGCCCGACCGGTTGACATCCATCAGCGAGTAGGTTTCGCCGAGGTCGTCGCGGCGGTGATACAGCTTGGCCACGTCCTCTTCGAGATGGACGCGGGTGATGCCGATGCGCTTGGTGTCGGCTGCTGTCTCGATGTCCAGCCAGCCGTGCTGCGAGAGGGGCAGATCGTATTGCGAAATCTGGTAGCCCTTCATCAGATCGGGATAGTTGTAGTTCTTGCGGTCGAACTTGGTGAACTTCGGTATCTCGCAACTCAGCGCGAGGGCCGTCCGCACGGTGAACTCGACGGCCTGCTCGTTGATGACCGGCAGCGTGCCCGGCAAACCGAGGCACACCGGGCAGACCAGGGTGTTGGGCGGCGCAGCCGCGTATTGAGCGTTGCACGTACAGAACATCTTGCTCGCGGTGAGCAGCTGCGCGTGGACTTCCAATCCGATCACCACCTCGTAATCGGTGGGTGTCGCGGCGCTCGCCGGTACTGCTGTTGTTGCCATCATCTTGTCTTGCTACCTCGAACCGGGGTGCGGATGACCCGCCAGGTCTGCACCAGCCGAGGTAGCCACAAAAAGCACAGCGTTTGAGTGGCTATCCGCTGCCTCCGCTCAGTGAGCTTCCGTGTGCTCTGTGGCTACACGTTCCGATGCAGACTAAGGTTAACACGCTTGGTGACGCGCCGGAGCATATGTTGCTGCGCTGTCCTATTCTCCGGAAAGTCCGCGCGTTGGCGCAACACGCTGGCAAACGTGGGCCGGAGCCGGAAGCCGGCTTCCGCTGCAATGACGGCGGCGTGCGCCCTGGCCATCTACCCCCTCAGGTCCGCAGTTGGCGGTACTCTTCGACCCAGGCGCGCAATGTCGCCTCGTCGTGAGGGTAGCGCCGCGCGATGATGTGCCAGGGGAGGCCCAACCGTTGCAGGCGGATAATCCCCTCGACCAGCTCGCGCCAGGTGGTGAGGTCGTAGCCGGCATGGCTCCCCAGCGGCGGTGCGAGTGGCAGTTGCGTGAGTAGCTCGACACAGCCGCGGGCCGCCCGTAGTGCTCGGTCAGCATCGTCCAGCCCCTCGCAGGTGCCTAGCCCCTCGGTGCTCACGCGCGTGCCGCTGAGCGGCCGCCAGCGCAGCTCCACGGCAACTCCCGCCGCAGGGCAGGCGCTGCGCTGTCGCCACGCTTGTAGCACGGCCACGACCTGCTCGCTCCCAAGCGGGCGCACGAAGCGGCAGCCGGGCCACGTCAGACGCTCGGGGAGGTGCGCGGCACTGCGCCCGGCCCAGTGCGGACCGATGGCTTCCAACTCGTACTCTCCCCACTGGGCGCCAAACTCGCGACCGCTGCACCGGACGGTGGCGGGCAGGGCCTCCGGGGGCCAGTCGGCATCGGCACGCAACTCCTGGGCTTGCGTCTTGAGCCACCCGTCGGGCAGGTCGGCGAGCAGCGCGTCCAGGCTCGAAGCCCAGTGCAACTGTAGCTGGAGCGGCGCGGCGCCGGTAGAGCTGCTCATCGCTGCTTCCTCAATCCGAGACAGGCGAACGCACGTCAGCCCCTATGATACGCCACCGCTGCCAGCTGATGCACAGCGTTCTCGCCGGGGTCTGTAATGTGGTGGAGCGGGTGCTAGCCGGGCTGCCGCCGGGCACGGTCAGCTGCGGACACCCAGCCCCCAGCTATCGTATTCCCGCCGACTGCCCCTCCCGCCAACACCGCTCGCTCCTGTGCCCCAAGGATCACGACCTCTGGCAGTCAGCCTCCATTGTTCCCTCGTTGAGTCCCCTCTCACTCACACTGAGAGTTCCGTCCTTAAGTTGAGCACTTGCGGAGCGGGCGGGTTGCTGCGTTAGCACCGCGGCGATGAGCAAACATGCTACAATGCAAAGCGCCTGGTGGGGGCATACTCACTCGGAGGTCACGACACCAATGTCACTGAGATTCATCACGTGGAACGTCCAGCACGGCAGCGCTGCCTATATCCGAACACCTAACGACAAACACATCGTCGTCGACCTGGGTGCCAGAACCTACGATGGAAGCTCTTTCAATCCATTATTGTATCTCAAGAGTCATTGGGGAGTATCTCAACTCGATTCCGTGATTATTTCCCATCCTCATATTGACCACATCGAAGACATACTTAACTTCGACGCACTCGACCCACGTTGCTTGACTCGACCTAAACATCTGACAGAGGCTGACCTATGGGCTGGGAACAGGAATGCTAGCGAGGAGACTAAGCAGATCATCTGGAAATATATCGAGGTCACTAACAGGTACACACATCCTATTTTCCCACAAGACGACCCTATGTTGCCGGAAAACAATGGTGGTGCTTCAATCAAGACTTTCACACCCACCGATTCACCCACCTCGAATCTCAATAACCATAGTGTCGTCACAGTTATAACCTACGAGGGTTTCAAAATCCTATCACCTGGTGACAACGAACCAACATCTTGGAGCGAACTCCTAAATCGGTCTGATTTCAGGGACGCAATTTCCGGTACTCATGTGCTGGTTGCTCCGCATCATGGCCGCGAGTCGGGATTCTACCGCGATTTGTTTGATTACATCGAACCTGTCATCACAATTATCTCAGATGGGCGTTTCTCGGACACAAGTGCTACTGCTCGCTACTCAGATGTCTCGAAAGGATGGACAGTAAAGAGGCGAAAAGGCTCTAATCAGGTTCGGAAGTGTGTGACCACACGGAACGACGGCCCCATTGATGTGATTATCAGTAGAGCATCCAGTGGTGCGCCTACCCTTAGTGTGACAATAGACTGACGTGCTCTTCTATTGGGGCTTATATACCAGAGTAAACAGACCAGGCGCGAGCGGGCTACCGGCGCTCGCGGATGAACTCCCAGTCGGCTTTGTTCTTCGGCGGCGTATTGAGCAGCGCCCGCGCGACGTTCTCCGGCGTGTCGGGGATTAGCTCCGGCATGGGCCTGGGCGGCCGGCCCACACTCCGGCGCGGCGCTTCCTCATTCGATTGCGGCTTGGTATCCGGCATCAGTGTGCCTCCCTTGCAGCGGCTCTAGCGTAGGCCCAACTCGCGCAGCCGGGCGAGCAGATATTCCTGCGGCCGGTTGCCCTTGACGCGGTTGCAGTGTGAGCATAGCAGTTGCAGGTTGTCCGGGTGGTCCGTCCCGCCGCGTGACTGTGGCACGATATGGTCCACGTCAAACGCGCGGAACGGAAACCCCACTGTTACAGTTGACGGGGTAGCAAGTCGGCTGGCCGCTGCGCTACCAGGTCTCCGACGCGATGCTCGTCACGATGGCCTGCCCCCGGCGAGCGGCGGTCTGCGGGTCGGGCCGGGGAAGGAGTAGGCGCTGTGCCGAAACACCTGGACGTGAACGATCCGCGCTATGCCGAGGCGACGGCCGAAATCTTGCGCCGGCACGACCGGGCCGAGCCGGAGGCGAACATTACCAGCGCCGTGCGGAACTTCCTCACGCTCACCGAGCTGGCGCGGGACAGCGAGATCGTCGAGGAGCAGGCGCCCGCGCGGGGGTCGCATAGCGCCGTGGACCTGACGGCGCTCGATACCTTCATCGAGGTCAAGCGCCGCATTGGCACCGCCGGCGGCTTCAACCCCAACCCGGACCACGTTGCGCAGCTCGACGACTACCTGGCTCAATCCGAGCAGGCCGGCCATAGCTCGCGCATGGGCATCCTGACCGACGGCAAGTATTGGCTGCTCCGTTGGCCTGGAGCGGAGCAGGACCCCGTCCCCACAGCGCCGCCGTATGGCTTCACCCTGGAAAACAAGGATCACTGGCCGGCGCTCCACAATTGGCTGCGCGACCGGGCGCTCTTCGCCCGGCAGGACGTGACCCTGCGCGACCGCGAGAGCGTCGAGCAGCACTTTAGCCCGGACAGTCCGCACTACGAAAAGGACATTGCCCGGCTGCGGGCGCTGTACGATCGGCACGCGGCGAGCTGGACGGTGCAGGTGAAGCGGCGGCTATGGGACAACCTGCTGCGGGCCGCGCTGGGGGAAGTGGCGGGCACGCGGCGGGGGCTGGACGACCTGTTCGTGCGCCATACCTACCTGACGGCCGTGATCGGGCTGGCGGTGCAGGCGACGTTCGGCATCAAGGTCGCCGAGGAGGCCGAGCACGACGCGGTGGGGCTGCTGAAAGGGCGGCAGCTGCAGAACGCGACCGGCCTGCACGGGATCGTGGAGTCGGACTTCTTCGCGTGGCCGACGGAGGTCGCGGGCGGGCTGCCACCGATCAAGACGTTGGCGCGGCGGATTGCCCGCTTCGCCTGGGCCAAGGCGCCGCCGGACATCGGGGCGCTGCTCTATGAGACGGTGATTCCGCCGGACGAGCGCCGGCAGCTCGGCGAATACTACACGCCGGCCTGGCTGGCGCGGGTGATGGTGCGGGAGCTGGTCGAGCAGCCGTTGGAGCAGCGGGTGCTGGACCCGGCGTGCGGCTCCGGGACGTTCGTGGTCGAGGCGGTGGCACACTTCCTGGCCGCCGCCGAGCGGGACGGCCGCGAGCCGGGAGCGACGTTGGAGCGGCTGCTGGACGCGGTGACCGGGGTGGACGTGCATCCGGTGGCGGTGCATCTGGCGCGGGCCGCCTGGGTGCTGGCGGCGCGGCCGGCGATTCAAGCCGCCAGCGACGCCGGGTATAGCGAGCCAATCGCCGTGCCGGTCTACCTCGGCGACGCCTTGCAACTGCGCTTCCACACGGGCGATCTGTTCGCCGAGCGCGAGGTCAGTATCGAGGTCGGGGACGAGCGGAACACGGTGCTGCGCTTTCCGCGCCGCCTGGTCGAGCAGGCCAACGCGTTCGACGCGCTGATGAGCGACATCGCCGGCGCCATCGAGCGCGGGGACGACCCGACCTTGTCGCTGACCGACCACGGCATCGGCGACGCGGCGGAACGGGACACGCTGCACGGGACCATCGCCGAGATGCAGCGGCTGCACGCGGAGGGGAGCGACCACATCTGGGCGTACTACAGCCGCAACCTGGTGCGGCCGGTGGCGTTGTCTCGGCAGAAAGTGGACGTGGTGATCGGCAATCCACCGTGGCTGAACTACAACAAGACCGCCAGCACGCTGCGGACCGCGTTGGAGCAGCGGAGCAAGCACGACTACGACATCTGGACCGGCGGCCGGTACGCGACGCATCAGGACGTGGCCGGGCTGTTCTTCACGCGCAGCGCCGACCTGTACCTGAGGGGCGGGGGCGTGATCGGCATGGTGCTGCCGCACAGCGCCCTGCAGACGGGCCAGTACGCCAAGTGGCGCAGCGGGGCGTGGCACGCGGCCGGAAGTGGGAGCGCGCTGACGGTGGACTTCGGCTACAAGGCGGCCTGGGACCTGGAGAAACTCGAACCGAACACCTTCTTCCCCATCGCGGCGGCGGTGGTCTTTGCCAGGCGCACGGGCGGCGAGAGCCGCGTGGGAGAGGTGGGGCCGCTTACCGGGCAAGTGGAACGCTGGCTGGGGAAGACGGGGACGGCCGAGGTGCGCCGGGTCAACGTCGCCATCACCGATACCTCGGAGAGTGGCGAATCACCCTACGCCGGCTTTGCCCGGCAAGGCGCTATCGTCGTGCCGCGCTGTCTGTTCTTCGTCCACGAAACCGAAAACCCGGCCATCGTCCAGGCCAGTCAGACGATCACCGTGAACCCGCGTCGTGGCTCACAAGACAAGCGGCCGTGGCGGGACCTGGACCTGACCGCCATCACC
Organism: Chloroflexota bacterium; assembly: GCA_965238265.1. Lineage (GTDB taxonomy): Bacteria > Chloroflexota > UBA11872 > UBA12225 > JAJDUF01 > JAJDUF01. The sequence continues at coordinate 3,335,164 of OZ250185.1, forward strand.
GGCCAGACTATCGAGAAACGGCACGTCCACGAAGTATACCTGGGCGAGACGGTCGTGCCCTATGCCACGCTCGACCCCTTGAAGGCGGTGCTGCCGCTGCGCCGCGACGCCACGAGCCTTCCGACCGAGGATGGCGGCATCGGTGGTGTCTACCTCGGAGGACTGGAGCGGCGGATGCGGGAGCGCTGGCAGACCATCAGTGGCGTATGGGAGGAACACAGAGCACGAGCTAATAGACTGACACTATTGGGACAGATAGATTATCTCCACAAGCTGTCGTCACAATTGGATTGGCAACGCAATTCCGACGGCCGTCCCGTTCGAGTAGTGCAAACTGAAGCTGGTCAGCCGACAGCGGCGTTGCTTCCAGACGATCACGCCTTGGTGGACTCTACTCTCTATTGGATTACCTGCCAGAATGTCGAAGAGGCCTACTACCTGCTCGCTCTCATCAACAGCGACACGCTGTACGCAGCGGTGCAACCCCTGATGGCGAAAGGCCAGTTCGGGGCACGGCACTTGCACAAGCAACTGTGGAAGCTGCCCATTCCGGAGTACGACGGGAGGGAGGCGCTGCACGGGGAGATCGCGGCAGCGGGGGCGGCGCGGGAGCTGGGGCGGCTGCGGGCTGATCGCGGCAACGACGTCGGCGTCAGGATAGTGCGGCGGGAGCTACGCAAGTGGCTGCGGGAGTCGGCGGAGGGCGCGGCGGTGGAGGTGGCGGTGGTCCGGCTGTTGGGGTGAGGGGTTGAGGCTGCGCAGAATGTCGAGGTTGTCTCCGGTCCAGACGGTCTTGTCCGCAAAGTTGGGAGCCTCCATTAGCGGGCCTCCGGCCGGGAATAGGCCGGGCCGCCCGCGATCAAGTCCTGATAGCGCAGCCGCTTGCCCACGAAGCCACCCGCCATCGCTGCCAGCTGGTCCGCGGTATCCTGCGGCCGGACATTGTGCCGGCCGGCAAACTCGTTGATGTAGCGGTGCAGGTGCTTCGGCGAGTAGTGGTGAAACGTGCCGACGTAGCCGCGCTTGACCATGCTCCAAAACGAGTCAATTCCCTGGGTCGAGACCTGGCCCCGCACGTACTCCTTGACGCTGTGCTTGACGGCATAGTGATTGGGCAGGCCGCGATAAGCCGGATGTTCGTCCGTGTAGATCACCGCGTCCGGTTGGGCGGTATCGGCCACAAAGCCGTGCAGCGTGGCCTTGTCCGTCTGGCTAACCGGCTCGGCCACGACCTGCTTCGTGGCGCGGTCCTTGGCGCCGACGACGACCGTCTTGCCGGCCGCCGGGCCGGTGCCGTGCTTGGCGGACTGGTGCCGGTTGCGTTCCTTGCCACCCACATACGTTTCGTCCACCTCGATCGGGCCAGCGAACGGCGCCGGGTACTTGGCCCACGTCTCGCGGATACGGTGCGCCAGGTACCAGGCTGTCTTTTGGGTGATACCGAGGTCGCGGTGCAGCTTCATGGAGGACGTGCCCTTGATGCCGGTCGTGAGGATGTAGGTGGCCAGCGCCCACTTGCGGTAGCCGAGTTTGGAGCCGTGCATCACGCTGCCCGTCTTTACCGAGAAAAACTTGCGGCAGGCGCGGCAGTGATACGGCATCGTGGGGTGCTTGCTCGGCGTGCCAATGCGCTCGCCGTCACAGTGCGGGCAGCGGATACCGTCCGGCCAGCGTAGCTTGACAAACCACGTCTCGGCGGTAGCATCGTCCGGGAACATGTCGAATAACTGGATCAGCGTGATACCTGCCCGCTCCGCTTTACCCGGTGCTTTCTGGCTCATTCCTGGTGCTCCCTAGCGGCGTCTGCCGTACTCGCTACCTTGATATAGGAAGTATAGTAAACACAGGCGGCGGTGTCAAGGCGAGGTTGACAAAGCTAAGGGATTGTGGCGGCATAGGGGTTGGGTGAAAGGAGCAAAGCTATGACACTTGCTGATGTACTTGACTTGTTAGACAGCGACCAGTGGCACTACAGCCCAACCCCGGAAATGATGGTCCATGCCATTCGGTCAGACGGGAAGTATGATGCCCGTCGGCTGGTCCATCTCGCTATGCTGGCTGAAGCCCAGGGGTTGATTAACGATACGAGGGACGACACCAGCCTGAGCGATGAGGCAAAGCGCGACTCGCGTGCGATATGGTCACGCGCCGGTTTGTCGGGTACCTTGCCGGTGGCCGGGAATGGGTCTTGGGCGAAATGCTCGCGGACCTTGTGGGCTAAACTCGGTGTTAGGGCAACAAGGCGCACGTGCGGCGCTAGTGAGTTATCGGTAGGCTCGGCCACTGCCGGACTCTGCGTAGGCGCTGCTGTGGTCATTGGTTACTACCTCCTATCTCCATGAACGGCTGCGGCATGAACGTGGCTGATAGTATGGCCGTACCGTGCTATATGGCACACCGTAGCCTAGCCGGTGTGATGGCAGCCTTGGCGAATCAGTTAATAGAGGCAGAACGCGCGATTGCTCATTCACTTGAGCGACACGGGATGCAGATTACTGACCAACAGGAGGCGAGGAAGCGATTGCAGGAACATTTTGTTGCCATCGTTCGTGCCGCTGAGGAGGAGATTCTGCCGGCGATTGCGACTCATTCTGAGTTGCATCTCCTGCCAGCTTCAGCGACACGCCCTGGCGAGGGAGATTCCTGAGGTATTCCCACAACATAGTGTTTGCAGGGGTTTCAGTTGTCGTCGTCATCGTGCTAGCCCTTTCTGCGGCTCTGTCCAGCCGCCCTGTTTACTGAGGTATATAATTCCCCTTCTATTGCTATAAATGTAATTATCATCGCGACAGGGATTGTGGCTCTTGAGCAATATTTTTTCGATCAGTTGATGCTCTCTTTTGTGGTTCCATGATACACGGGTCATGATATCGAAGAACGCGCAAGACACAGGGCTAGCCCTCTCTGGAGGAGGGTTCCGCGCGACTCTCTTCCATCTCGGGGCGTTGTGGAGGCTCAATGAACTATCTTTGCTGCCAACGATTGTGAGACTCTCAGCCGTTTCTGGTGGGTCAATCCTGTCTGGTCTAATCGCTGCGCGTTGGTCAAGACTCGCCTTTCACAACGGAATTGCGGCCAATTTTCATGAGGATGTTGTCAGACCCATATGGAACTTCTGCAGTGTGAATGTAGATGTGACGACGACTCTAAGCGGCCTGCTAGTCGGAACCCATATCCTAGAACGCTACTACCGAAGGCATCTTGTTGGAGACTCTACACTTCAAGATATGCCAGACTGTCCAGAGTTCGTTTTCAACGCAGCTCATATAGAAACAGGCCGCAACTGGACCTTTTCGAAGTCATGCATGCGAACATACCAGTTGGGTACCGTGGATCATCCCGATGTCCGGCTTTCAAAAGTTCTCGCCGCCTCGTCAGCGATGCCTCCCTTCTTTCCTCCGTTGATACTGAAACTGAATCCAGATGATTTTCGACGTTCTCAATATGCTGACCTTTTTGATCGAGTTGACTGGAGAAAAAGGTCTCGCTTACCGATGGAGGGGTCTACGACAACCTTGGTGTTCACTCCATTCGGGACTCTAAAACACTATTGATTTCAGACGCTAGCGGCCCTCTTGAACCCACCAGGAGTTTTTCTATACCGAGGTGGTTGTTTCAGCGTGTATTGCGGCCCATAGATATTGCTGTAGAGCAGACTAGAGCACTAAGGAGAAGATCAATCATTGAGCAATTTCAAAATGGAGATAAGTACGGTGCATTATGGTCTGTCACAACAGATATGCGAAGATACCCTATCGCGAGCCCGTTTGCTGTCAGGAAGGAGTGGGTCTCTCAGGTTAGTTCTACCAGGACTCGTCTTAATTCCTTCACTGATGAAGAAAAGTCGAGATTAATCAACTGGGGATACCTGCAATGTGACCTTTCAATCAGATCATATTATCGTTCGAGTGTCGATCCACCTAGTTCACTCCCGTTTCCCCATTTCCACTTTGCTTCTCCGCCCGCTATCCGGCGTTAATGTGGCTAGTTTTCTGGGTGTGACTTGGGCCAGGAGCAGCTGGCGAAGGAGGGCAGAGGATAGGCAGGTCCATCGGCGCTACTTGAGGCCGGCGCGCTCAGAGGGCGGGGCGGGCGTGGGAGTGGGGCTGGCTCTGCTCGTAGGCGTGGGCCACGCGCAGGAGGGTCGCTTCGTCGAAGGGGCGGCCAATGAGCTGCACGCCCACGGGTAGCCCGGCCGCGTCGAAGCCGCCGGGTACGCTGAGGCCGGGCAGCCCGGCGATATTCGTGGGGATGGTGAAGATGTCCGAGAGGTACATGGCGAGCGGATCAGCGGTCTTCTCGCCGAGCCGGAACGCCGTCGTCGGTGTCGTCGGCCCGACAACCACGTCGCACTGCTCGAATGCCGTATCGAAGTCCTGCTTGATGAGGGTCCGCGCTTGCTGCGCTTTGCGGTAGTAGGCGTCGTAGTAGCCGGCCGAGAGCGCGTAGGTGCCGAGCATGATGCGGCGCTTCACTTCGGCGCCAAAGCCACGCTCGCGGGCCAGGTCCATGGCGCGCCACATGTCGGCCTCGTCGGTCGCGGCCAAGCCATATTTCACGCCGTTGTAGCGGGCGAGATTCGCGCTGCACTCGGCCGGCGCGATGATGTAATAGGTCGCCAGCGCATATTCGGTGTGGGGCAGGGTCACGTCAACGACCTCGGCGCCGAGCGCGGCGAGGTCGGCAATGGCCTGCTGCACGAGGCGGACCACGTCCGGTTCCATCCCGGCAATGAAATACTCCTGGGGAACACCGACCCGCACGCCGCGCACGTCGCCGGTCAGCGCAGTGCGGAAGTCGGGCACTGCTGCCGTGCTCGCCGTGGCGTCTCGCGGGTCGTGACCGGCAATGGCCTGCAAGAGCAAGGCACAGTCCTCGACATCGCGGCCGAATGGCCCAATCTGATCGAGCGAGGAGGCAAAGGCGACCAAGCCATAGCGAGACACGCGGCCGTAGGTGGGTTTGAGGCCAACCACACCGCACAGCGCAGCCGGCTGGCGGATCGAGCCGCCGGTGTCCGTGCCCAGGGAGACGAGGCATTCACCGGCGGCAACGGCCGCCGCCGACCCGCCGCTCGACCCGCCGGGCACGCGGTCGAGGTCCCACGGATTGTGGGTGGGGAAGAACCCGGAGTTCTCGGTTGACGAGCCCATCGCGAACTCGTCCATATTGGTCTTCCCCACGATGACCGCGCCGGCAGCCTGCAAGCGGGCCACCGCCGTCGCGTCGTAGGGCGGCACGAAATCGGCGAGGATGCGTGAGGCGCAGGTGGTGAGGGTGTCACGGGTACAGAGCACGTCCTTGACGGCTACCGGGATGCCGGTCAGCGCCGGTGTCGTCGCCGGATCACCGGCGGCGAGGGCGGCATCGGCCGCGCGCGCCTGCTCCAGCGCTTGCTCCGGCGTGACCGTGAGGTAGGCGCGGACCTGCGGCTCGACACTTTCGATGCGGTCGAGGACCGCTTGGGTTAGCTCGGTAGCCGAGATGTCACGCCGGAGCAGGCGCTCGCGCGCCGCATGGGCGGTGAGGTCCCAAAGCGCGGTCACGGCTGGCCTCCGACAAGCGTGGGTTTTTCGGTAGGAGGTGGGTGGGACCTAACCCCTGGCCCCTTCCCTGAAGGGAAGGGGAGTCCGCGCGGCGACCGTTTGCTGACCACCAGGTTACTCCTCCAGCACGGCCTGGACCTTGAAGTAGTCACCATCGCGGCGCGGCGCGTTGCGGAGCACCTCCTGCGCTGGGAGCGATGGCCGCGCTGCATCGGCACGCATGACGTTCGTGCCGCCGATGACCTGGGCCGTCGGGGGGATGTGGGCGGTATCGAGCTGCTGGAGGCTGCGAAAGTGCTCTAAGATGCGCGATAGCTCCGCTGCCAGACGTTCCTTCTCCTCAGCACTGAGGCCCAGACGTGCCAGCTCCGCGACGTGCTCTACATCTGCTTGGCTAATCACTGCCCCTGCTCCTCGGAATGGGCTATGCGCTACCGGCCCCCCTATGGTCCCGCTCCGCGGGGGGACGGGCGCAGCGTGCTGCGCCCCTACGCTCGCCCGACACCCTCCGGCCCCGTCATTCCCGCTTGCGCGGGAATCCAGGGCCATTCATGGCACCCTGGTCGGCGTGGATTCCGGCTTGCGCAGGAATGACATTCCTAGGTCGGTCTGCGCCGGAATGACGTTCCTGGGCCGGTTGCGTGCCAGAGTATAGCAGCATACGGCCAAGATTCGATATACTACATATGTATGTCATTCATCAGCATCCCGGCTTCCCTCGGCACACGGCTGACAGAGGGCCTGGCCTGGCTCGCAAACCGTCTCTCCACTTGGCGGGAGGCGCTGGAGCAGCACTGGCGGGTGTCCGTTCCGTCGTTGGTGGCGCTGTCCTTCTTGGCGGGCGTGGGGGGCGCGGCCCAGGGCGATGTCGTTGCCGGTGCGCTCATCCTGAGCGGTGCCGTGGGCCTCGTCCTGGCGGCATGGTTGGGGCGACAGCGGTGGTGGTGGGCCGTCGGCGGGCTGTGTCTACTGGCGAGCGGGTGTGGCGCTGTGCGCTGGCTACACCACACACCACCGCCCGACCCTGCCAACCTCGCCTTTCACGTCGAGGACGCGCGGGCGGTGCGCGGAATCGTCACCGTGTCTCCCGTCCAGCGGCAGCGCAGCCAGCAAGCCACCATCACGGCGACGGCGGTGGAAACGGCGCGCGGGTGGCAGCCCGTTGATGGCCGGTTGGTAGTCTGGGCACGCCCGTACCCGGCACTGCAAGCCGGTCACAACGTCACGCTGTTGGGCACCCCGCAACGTCCGGCGGCGGCACTGCTGGCAGGATACGCCGCCTACTTGCAACGCAACGGTGTGCAGGCGGTGATGTCGTTTCCGCGCGTATACACCCAGCGTCTGGGGACGCCACGCGGCTGGCAAGCGAGCATGAGCCGACTGCGGCTGCGCCTGCGCCGCGTCATTGACACCCACCTGCCGGAGCCACACGCGGCCCTCGCCGCCGGCATCCTGTTGGGTCAACGCGCAGACATTCCCCGCAGCCTGACCGAGCAGATGCACCTCACCGGCACGTCCCATATCGTTGCGATCTCAGGCGCCAACCTCACCATCATCGCCGGGCTGTTGAGCTTGGTCATCCGGCGTAGTGGCCAAGCGCTCGCCGGACTGGCCGGGCGGATGGGTCGCTCACCGGCGCTGCCCCTGACCTGGCAGGCAGTAACCGTCGCTCTGCTCGCCTTGAGCGCCATTTGGGCCTACGCTTGGCTCGTCGGCTGGGGCGCCTCGGTCGTGCGCGCGGCGGCCATGAGCTCGTTGGTCCTGGCCGCGCCGCTGCCGCTGGTCCACCAGCGCCGGGCTTTCGCTCCAACCTCGCTGACCTGGGCAGCCGTCGCGATGGTTGCCGTCCGGCCGACGGTCCTGTGGGACGTCGGCTTTCAGCTTTCCGCCCTGGCCACAGCCGGCATTCTGTTCCTGGCGCCGGCGCTGCTGACCCGGCTGGGCCGGCTGCCGGGCTGGCTCGGCGAACCGCTGGCAATAACCCTCGCCGCGCAAATCGCCGTGCTGCCCGTGCTGATGGTGACGTTCGGGCGCGTGTCCCTGATTTCTCCCGTGCCCAACGTCGTGCTCGCCCCGCTGTTCGCGCCGATCATGGTCTGTGGTCTCGCGCTGCTCGCGCTCGGCGGTCTGGCGCCGCTGCTGGGGCACGCGCTCCTTAGCCTCGCCACCGACCTGCTCGGCTGGATACTGTGGGCACATCTGACGGTGCTCATCCAAACGGCACGCCTGTTTGCCGGCGTGCCCGGCGCCGCGCTGACGCTGCCGCCGTTATCCCCCCTGGTGGCGCTGCCTGCCTACCTCGGACTCGCGGCACTGGCCTGGCGGCTGCGGCGCCGTCCCGGTGCCGCGCCGGTGCAGTCCCCGGCCGCGGGGGGTAGCGGCTGGGCGTTGCTTGCGCTCGTGGGTTGCTTGGTCGCCGGGGTTGTCGGCTGGAATCTGATCGCGACGCGGCCGCCATCCGCACCGGAGCTATGGCTCCCGGCCGTTGCGGACGGGCGGCTGGCGCTCCTCCGGCTCCCGACCGGCGCCACGGTCCTCATTGACGGCGGCGCGACCCACACGGCAGCCGTGCAGCTGCTCGGCCGCGCGTTGCCGTTCTGGCAGCGGCGAGTGGACATTGTGATCGCAACCGATCCGCGGGCCGCGACCCTGACCGGCCTGCTCCCGGTGCTGGAGCGTTACCAAGTCGGTCTGGTACTCGACTCGGGGGGCCGCTACCGGTCGGCGCGCTACCGACGTTACGAGCAGACTATCGGCGCGCGGGGGTTCCAACGCCGGCCGGTGCGTCCCGGTGAGCGCATCCGGCTTACCGACGACATCACGCTTGCTATTACGGCAGTAGCGCCACTGCCCGTCTCCGGCAGTAGGTACACGACCACCAACCCGGCCGCCGCGCTGGGCCTCGCTATCCACACGCCAACCGGTACGCTCCGGCTCCCCGGCGGCACGCACCGGCCGGATGACACCCACACGCAGGCCTCGCAGCGAGCGGATACCGCGGTCATGGTGCGCCCGCTGGGAGGTGGCAGCGCCAGCCCTCAAGACGCCTCGCCAGGGCTGACCGTCGTGCAAGGGCAACGCCTCGGTCTGCTGCACGCCGGGCGGCCCGTGCGCTCCGTCGGTGGTGGCTTGCGCCTGCTGGTCGGACCGCGCGGCATGACGGTCCGGCCCTTCACAACGGGGTAAGACCGGCGAGAGGAGGGCCACGAGCCAGCGCAATGCCGTGGCGGCCGACATCGTGTAGAGTTTGGCAAGGAGCAAGCGATGCCTACCGTGAAAGATGGGCGAGCAGATCGTGTGACTAGGGGTACGAGGAGGCGCCGGCAGAGCAAGACACTAGCAGTACTCTCTGCCGAGCTACAGACATTCGACCGGCAGCGTGCCAGTCTGCTCAAGACCTACCCGAAGAAGTACGCGCTCATCAAGGGCAGGAACCTGGTTGGAGTGTTCGAGTCCGACCGAGAAGCACTGGACACAGGCTATGCGAAGTTTGGAGCCGAACCCTTCTTGGTCAAGCAGATACGAGCAAAAGACGACCCCGTGCGCCTCATGGTGATGGGCGTGTCGCTCTGAGGCAGCTTCGTGCCTACGATCACCTATAATCGGCGCGGCCCGTTGGAACTCTACCGCGAAGGAGCAGCAATCGCGGTAGAGTTCTCGATTCCCGATGAACTGGCTGCGTCGCTCCGCAAGTAGGGGAAGGCTGTTCCGCAACCAGTGGCTCGGACTGCCCTGATAGACACGGGCGCAACCGTCACGGTTATTGACACTGAGGTTGCTCGGCAACTGAGGTTGAACCCCGTTGACGTAGGAGAGGTCGAAACGGCTGGCGGCACGGAGGAGTGGTTGCGCTACGACTTCAAGGTCCAGTTGCCGGCCGGCCTCCCAGCAATAGCCGTCTATGGGGTCGCATCACCATGCGAGAACACCATCCTCATAGGCAGAGACATTCTTTCCTACGGCACGCTCACATATCGAGGCAGCGACGGGTCCTTCACTCTTGACCTCAGTCCTTGATCTGCCTAGCTCACTACCCCTCTTTTGTGCCGGAATCCCCGTTGCACAGAACGTCGGTGCTCCGAGCGAGTCTCTGCGCCGGGTCCGGTGTCCCCTTGACGCGAATACTGTACAAATGTATAGTATTCGCAGAGGACGAGTGGGCGCGTCCGTAGGACAGTGAGGCCAATGGAGTGGGAGAGACAAGCAGAAGGCACCCTGAATGCGTGGGCAGCGGCCGCCCAGGAGGGGGACGAGGCGGCCCGGCTGGCGTTGATCCGGCAGTTCGAGCCGTTGATCCGGAGCACCGCGGCCTGGCTCTGGCGCGGCGTGATCCGGTCGCGGTTGACCGACCTCTATGAGCGAGCCGATCTCACGCAGGAGACCCAGCGCCTATTTCTTGAGCTGGTACACGAGCACACGCTCCGGCGCGGGCGTTCCTTCACCCCGTTTATGGTCACGATGCTCCGCTATCGCGCAGTGCCTTGGCCAGGGCCATCCCATCGCCGGTGCCAGCGGTGACGCCGAGCGGTGCAGCGGCAACGGCATGGGTAAATGTGCCGGTAGTTCCCCGCAACACAGTTCACCGTTTCCAGGACGGTGCTGAGACATGGGAAGTGACGGTGTTAGGGTCAGTACGGGGGCCGGCCTTTGCAGATCGTCTCGCGCAACACAAGCGATCTTACACGGCATATCGGCCACCACCGGCCAATCAAGAAGACATCGGTGTCCATATCCGGGTACGGTTTGTCGGCAGTAGTAAGTTGGGTGATGACTATGGACTGCTCACGTATGCAAGCTGTGCTTCAGTCTACGGCCCCTGTGCCACCCACGGCCCTTTCGAGTTGGCAATGCAACGAGGAGGGATTGGCGAATACCAAGCCACTATTGGTCTTGACTTAGGAGCGCAGTTGGTGCGAAAACCCGGAGTCTACGCTGGTGAAGAAAAGACGGGCTGGCAGGTGTGGCGTGTGTGGCGGGACGAAGCAGTGGTGCTTATATTGAAGCTGGGTGATGACCAAAACGATCTGGCCAGCTATACAGCGGTCTTCGCCATTGACTGAGCATGACGGGTTGATGAGACACTGCTGTTGGACTAAGGGAGTGCGGAACGATGGCTGAGACGACACCGCGCAAGTCAGAGCGCCAGGTGCCGGCACCACCGCCGGACTATCAGGCGGACCTCCGAATACCGGCGACGCCGGAGGCGCTGGCAAAAGCCGTGTTACGGGGTGGCGCACCGCGCCGCGAACCGCCGCCGGCAGTGACCGACTGACTGTACCCGGCATGGTTGTGGGTACTATCGTATGTAATTCCCTAACAAATCCCCGCCAGTGCGGCGGCGTTAGTACTAGCTCAGAGCCGTCGCCGCTCTGACCAAAACACCGCAAGGGAGTGCCCCATGCCTACCACCGGAGAAGTCTGCAACCGCGCCGGCCTCTATCAAGGCGACTGTGGCCACACACACCGCTTTACGGTCGGTGACCGCTTCACACCATGCCGACGCTGCAACCGCTCTGTCACCTGGACCTGGATTTCTGACTAGGATTTCCAGCAAACTCACGCGCATCGTGTTCACCAATCCGACCCGGTGCATACCCCAGCAGTAAGCCCACAATCTGATGCTGTTGGCGTAGTGGTTGATCGTAAGCCCAGCGCAGCAAGTCAATCACCCACACGCCAACAGCAAACCCCGTCATCGCGCAGTTCATATCCGGACGCGGCAAGACAAACGGGATTACATCCTCATAGCATGCCGTCAGCGTGTTCAGGCGCACAAAGCAATCACGCATCTCTTTTTCATCACAAGCAACCGACTCCAACAAGGCGAGTGATCGCACCCCACGCGAGATGAGATACGCCTGCTCCAGCACGTCACTATCAGCCAGCATCCCCTTCGCTCCGCCAAGCCCCGGCCTGGTCACTTGCGTCTATAGTTCCCGTCCGTCGGGAGCACCCGTGCGGACGCTCGTATCTTAGCTCACAACTGGGTAATGGTGATTTGCCCATGCCGGTCTACCTGCATGGCCGCGCGTTTCTCGCCGCCGCTCCCGGCCATAGCAAGCCAGACAAAGGCCCAGATGCCGATGGTGAAGATGGTGAGGAGCAAATGCAAGATGTGGTTGACGGGCTTGCCGCGGACGATGATTGCCTGGAAGTCAGAGCGGTGCTCCAAGCGCCGGTTTTTGCGGAGCAGTATCCGGTTGACTTCCTGGTCAAGGATGGCCTTGCGCTCGGTGTCGGACAGCGGAACCAGTCGGGGAGCTGACTCGGGGTCTGGTGAGTCCGGGGTGGTTGCGGTCATGGTATTCCCTCCGGTAAGGCTCCGACTGGCGCCGGAGACGCTACCTGGATTTCAAACTGATACACTACCCGCGGTCAATGGGATAAAGGGTCGGATACACTACCTGATATTGCTACTCACTGCAATGCTAATCTATATCTCTGTTTTATCGACCACCCAAGAACATGGAGGGGTAGTCCAAGATCTCCTGCAGTATATGAATGGGTGAATGATGATTGCTGGAAACGCCTGTAGCACTTTTGTCGGTCTTGGCTGCAACTGGTCCTTTCCTCCCCCTGGGAGGCCGGGCGCTGCGTCAGGCGCCGCGCCAAACCGCGCTCTCGTTCTGAAGACGCCGCGGCGCGGTGTCAGTAGAGCGTGGTGATCCCCAAGAACGTAGCTGGGATGAGAAAGAACACGCCGACGACGTAGGCGAACGCCAGCGGTTTGCGTTCGCTGGCTATCGCCGCGAGATTCTCGGCCCCCAACAACGGTATGCGGGCCAGCCACGGGATACCGTAAATCACCACGACTCCGAACAGATTGTAGAAGAAGTGAACGAGCGCGATCTGGAGCGCGGGCAACGCTTCCGCGCCTGAGACGGCGGTGGCGGCGAGCAAGGCCGTGACGGTGGTGCCGATGTTGGCGCCCAGCGTAAACGGATACACCTGAGCCAACCGGAACACACCCGCGCCGGCCAAGGGCACAATCAGGCTCGTGGTGGTCGAAGACGACTGGACGAGCACGGTAATTGCGGTGCCGGCGGCAATGCCGGCAAGCGGTCCGCGCCCAATCGCGAGGTGAACGATCTCCCTGGCGCGGCCGACCATCAACGCCTTGAGCAGCTTGCTGATGAGGGTGATCGCGATGAAGATCAGGATGACTCCGACGATAATCGTCAGCAGGCCGTCAAAAGGGTGCGGCAGGACGTGTGTCCACTCCTCAAACAGGTTGATCAGCGGCTTCGTGGCGCCGCTGACGAAGTTCAAATGGGCATGTTCATAGGAGCCGCCGCCGACCAGGAGATTGCCAATGAATAATCCCAACCTTTCGAGCGGGTGAAACAGGATTTCCAACGGCAGGAAGATGACGATATTGAGGAGGTTGAAGAAGTCGTGAACGGTTGCTGCGGCAAAGGCCCGCCTGAATTCCCGTTTCTCGGCAACGTGCCCGAGACTAACCAGAGTATTGGTGATCGTCGTGCCGACATTGGCCCCCATGACCATGGGCACGGCAATCACTACGGGCATGCCGCCCGCCACCAGCCCGACGATGATGGAGGTCACCGTACTGGACGACTGAATGAGGGCCGTGGCCATGATGCCCACGAGCAAGCCTAGGAAGGGGTTCGTGGCAAACGCAAAAAGCTCCTGCGCCCGCTCGCCGGCAACGGACTTGAAGCCCGCGCCGATGAAACCCACGGCGAGAATCAACAGGTACACGAGCAACAGCACGCTCACCCATTGCCGTAGCGCGCTGCGTTGCCACGAGAGCTGAGTTTCCTCAACATGCTGCGGTGGAGCCTCATTCATACCAGGGTCCTTTTATGGAGGATATGCTGTGCGCCGAACGCGGATCGAGGGTTCTCTCGCCTACGGAATCACGCCTGAGCGCAGGTAGGAGCGCTACAGCAATGGATAGCCTCGGGAGCGGCGCCGGAGGCGAGTATACCGGCGGCGGCAACCGGATTGTCCGGCAAATTCGGCGGCGTACCTACCTATTAATGGGAGTTGTCGGCTACACTACTAGCGTGAGCATACCTTGGGCAGCTCATTGATACCCCATGGTGATAGAAACAGCGCCGTCCGAGCCGTGGATTAGCCCCAGCGCACCGCAAGAGCTGCGCGCTCAAATGCGGCGCCCGATGCCGCTCGAAGGACCCCTTGAGGATGCGTTCGGGCGCCGTATTCGCAATCTGCGGGTATCGCTCATTGATCGCTGTAACTTCCGTTGCACCTACTGCATGCCGGCCGAGGGCCTGGATTGGCTGCCACGCGACGAAATCTTGACCTTTGACGAGATCGAACGCCTGGTGCGCTTGGCTGTGACCTTGGGGATTGAGGAGATCCGCCTCACGGGCGGCGAGCCGACGTTGCGGCCCCGACTGCCGGAGTTGATCGCGCGGCTCTCGGCTATCTCCGGGCTGAAGAGCCTGGCCCTGACCACCAATGGCTTCTTACTCCGCAAGCTGGCCCCGGACCTGGCCGCAGCCGGCCTCACGCGCATCAACGTCAGTCTGGACACGTTAGACGCGCGGAAGTTCGCGGCCATCACGAGGCGGGACGCCATCAAAGAGGTGCTGGCGGGGTTGGCAGCGCTGGAGCAAGTCCCGAGCATCCACCCCATCAAGGTCAATGCGGTAGCCGTGCGCGGCTTCACCACTGCCGATGACATTCTCGCTTTTGCCGAGCTGGCCCGGCGGAAGCCCTACGTCATCCGCTTTATCGAGTTCATGCCCCTCGACGCCGATGGCCATTGGGACCGGCTGCAGGTCCTGAGTGGTGAGGAAATCAAGCGCGTTATCGAGCCGGTCTATCCGCTCGCGCCGGTGCGGGTCGCTCCTAGTAGCACGGCCCGCGTGTACCGCTTCGCCGACGGCCGCGGCGAGATGGGCTTTATCAATCCCGTGAGCCAGCCGTTTTGCGCCTCCTGTGACCGCATTCGCCTCACCGCCGACGGACAGCTACGGACCTGCCTGTTCTCCATTGACGAGACTAATTTGCGCGGCCCCATGCGGATTGGCGCTTCCGACGGTGAATTGGAACTGCTCCTGCGCCACGCCATCTGGCGCAAAGAGTTGAAGCACCACATCAACGAAGGCCCGGCCTTCAAGCATGCCTCACGCTCGATGTCGCAGATCGGCGGCTAACCCGAGTTCAGCTATCAGCCGTCAGTGTTCAGCCGTCAGCCGTCGGTGCGGCTTCCGCCGCATTCCAGGTGTCCGTCTCGCCCGCCCCTCCCGCGTCATTCCCGCGTCATTCCCGCGTGCGCGGGAATCCACCCGCCCCGCCGCCGGATTCCGGCCTGTGGCGGAGTGACAGCCCCCGGCTGACGGCTGAAAGCTGATAGCTGACGGCTGCTACCGGCCTAGAAGAGCGGATACATAAAGGGGGCAAGGGTCGTTGTCTGGGCCATGAACACGAGCGCTGCCAGCAGGAGCAGCAGCAGCAGCAGGGGAATGGCCCACCACAGCTTATGTGCCCACAGGAGTCCGAACAGCTCACCAACCGTCCCCAGCACCGCGCCGGTTTGCCCTAGCGCCCGCGATCCCTTGCCGCCTGACATCGTTCCCTCGCCGCTCTACTAGCGGGTAACTAGAAAGTCACCCAACACCAGCGCATCCAAGCCACTGCGCTCGAAGGTAGCAAGCGCGTCGGTGGGTGTGTTGACGATCGGCTCTCCACGCAGGTTGAAGCTCGTATTCAGAATCACCGGCAATCCGGTCGCGGCCGCAAACCGCTCAATCAAGCCGGCGTAGCGGGGATTGACCGCAGCATCCACCGTCTGCGGCCGAGCAGTGCCGTCAACGTGGGTGATCGCCGGGAGCCGCTCGCGCTGACTTGCCAGCACGTCCACGACGTACAACATGAACCGCGCCGGGTAAGCGGTTTTCGGCTCCGCCAGGTCGAAGTACCGGCCGGCGGCGGGCAGGGAAACGGACGGCGCAAAGGGCCGGAACGGTTCGCGGAGCTTGATCTTGCGATTCACGCGATCTTTGATCGCTGCGCGCCGC
The DNA here is from genome assembly GCA_965238265.1 of Chloroflexota bacterium. Taxonomy (GTDB): domain Bacteria; phylum Chloroflexota; class UBA11872; order UBA12225; family JAJDUF01; genus JAJDUF01. The sequence goes on from OZ250185.1 coordinate 3,350,723, forward strand.
GGATCGGCGATGATGGAGCGCGCGCCGAGGGCACGCGGGCCGTACTCGAACCGCCCCTGGAACCAGCCTAGCACCTGGCCTTGTGTCAACCGCTCGACAACCGCTTCCTGTACCGCCGCTGCGCGGCCCAAGTCCCGGTAGACCACGCCGGCCGCGTCGAGCGCCGCCCGTATTTCCCCTGGAGGGTACGACTGCCCCCAGTACGCATGATCCATCACGAACGTCCGTGGCCGTCCGAACACGGCATGCTGGGCCCACAGGGCAGCGCCCAGCGCGCCGCCGCTATCGCCGGCCGCCGGCTGAATAAACACCCGCTCGAAGGGGCCTTCACGGGCGATCCGACCGTTTGCCACGCTGTTGAGCGCAACTCCCCCGGCCAGGCAGAGGTTGGGCAGGCCCGTGCGGTCATAGAGATGCCAGGACATCGCCAGCATCGTCTCCTCACAGACCCGCTGAATACTCGCCGCCACGTCGGCGTAGTATGGCTCGACCCGCTCCTGCCAGGGATCGCGCGGCGGGCCGAAGAGCGCTACAAACTTGGGACTGTAGGTGCTCCGGAGCGATTGGTGGAAAGAAAAATACGACATATCCAAGTATAGACCGCCATCCCGGTCAACCTGCACGACCTTGTGTACCTTGTCAACGTACCTGGGCCGGCCATAGGCAGCCAAGCCCATCACTTTGTACTCGCCCTCGTTCACCTCGAATCCGAGCCAAGCAGTGAAGGCGCTATAGAGCAAGCCGAGCGAATGTGGGAAACGTAGCTCGTCCGTCAACCGCAACGTCGTACCCTCACCGACGCCCAAGGCGGCGGTCGTCCACTCGCCGACGCCGTCAACGGTCAGGACGGCCGCCGCCGCGAACGGCGAGCAATAGAACGCACTCGCCGCATGGGACAGATGATGCTCGCAAAACAGGAGCCGCTCGCCGGGCAGCCCAAAGCGGCCCCGCAGCTTGGCCTTCACCCACAGACGATCCAGCAGCGAGGAGATCATCGCCTCGCGGAAGAAGCGCATTGACCGCGGCGCCGTAGCGACGGCACTCAGCAAGACCCGCTCGAATTTGAGCAGCGGCTTCTCGTAGAAGACCACACAGTCCAGATCGCCAGGTCGCAGGCCGGCCGTTGCCAAACAGAAGTCAATGGCCCGCTCCGGCCAGCGATTGTCGTGCTTGATCCGCGAAAAGCGCTCCTCTTCCGCTGCCGCGACAAGCTGGCCGTCAACCAACAGCGCCGCCGCGGCATCGTGGTAGAAGCAAGAGATACCGAGAATCCGCATCAGAACTGGCGCCGCGCCCAGCGCTGGAGATCGGGCGGCTCCGACCGTCCCAGCCACACGGTCCGCCCGGTCGTCGAGCGACGCAAGCGCAACGGGTCACTGCGCCAGCGGAGCAGCACTCCGAGGGGAATGACGAGGAGCACGTACACCACGGAATACAGCACGCGCGCCTGCCACGTCGCGACGACGACGGCGAAACGTCGCCAGCGGCGCCAGCCGGCGCGGGGCGATCCACCGGCCCAAAAGAGGACAATGCCCCAGGCGCCGACCAGCGCCCCCAAGATCGCGCCGAGCAACTGCTGCCACCCGAAGCCGCGGCCACCAAAACCCCAGCTATCGGCGGCCAGCGCGGCGACGAGCAGCGCCAGCCCGGCCCCGGAGATCAGCAGGGATACCACCCTTCCGAACATCGCCGCCCTACTCGGTCACTTCCCAGGCCCCACTCCCCGGCCATGGCGCGGGCGGCTACGCGCTGCGCGCTGCGGCTCGATAGACGTAGACACCTCCAGCTAAGAGGACCACGCCGGCGACGGTACCGACGATCTGTTTCCAGCCGAAGCCGGCTGCAGAAAAAGGCAGCACATCTGCGCCAACCGCGACGATCAGCAAGATTGCCCCGACAACCATCAGCTCCACACCAACCGACTTACGCCCCATTTCAACTCCTCCTCCACACCAGGCCCACTACCACCCTCCAACCGCACTGCTCCCCGCACACCCGTTGCGCCGTACACAGGATGCGTTGACGGCAACCCACTGGGAGCATGGAATATAATGGTAAGTACGCCCCTCTGTGCAGGTCTCCCTTCAGACAACGTATACCTGCCAGAGATGGATACTCCGGCAGATTCACCGGCCCGATAGCCCGACAGTAGGATACTACCTTCCGCCCGACGCGGCCTCCCCCCGGCAACCACCGGTCGCGGGTGCAAGCAACGCCGGTGGCGTCTCTAGGCGAGGATAGCGACCGGTATCAGGCAGGCTGCCATGAACAGGACGACGGCGCGAGTGCCGGAACGGCCACCATTCGAGTACATCGAGCATCCGGCCGACGTGGGCATCCGTGTCTATGGCCGCGATCTCGCCACGCTCTTCACGCATGCGGCCATGGGTCTCTGCTCGTTCATCACCGATACCGACACCGTCCTGGACCGGGAGATACGGCCGATCCGGGTCACGGCCCCGGACCGGGAGAGCCTGCTCGTAGCGTGGTTGAGCGAAGTGCTGTGGCTGATCGAGACCGAAGACCTGCTCTTTTCGCGCTTTACGATTGAGTCCCTCTCCGATACGGCGCTCGCGGCGCTTGCTCATGGCGAGACGGCAGACCCGCAGCGGCATCCCTATCGCGGCGCCGTCAAAGCGGTCACGTATCATCAGCTGGCTCTGCGCTGGCAGGCCGGCACGTGGAGCACGAATATCATCTTTGACGTCTGAGGCGAGCGCCAGCGCCACCGAGGAGGAAGGAGCACGACGATGAGCCGACGTTCCGCGCGACGCCGCGGGCGCGGGCGGCGCCGTGGACGCGATCAGCGGCCCCCCATGGACATCCCGACCAAGTTCGAGCCGGTAGCCGGATTCCCGCCACCGCCAGCGCCCCAGGTGAGCGCTCCGGCCGACACGTGGCCGGTCGCCGTTGACGACTGGCGCTGGGATATCCCGGTGGGCGCCCAGGAGGGGATGCGCGTGCCGGGGCGGGTCTATGCCAATGACACGCTGCGCGATCTGCTCCAGGGCGACGGCTCGGTGCGCCAGCTGGCCAACATGGCGACGCTGCCGGGGATTCTCGGCCGCGCCCTGGCGATGCCCGACGTTCACCAGGGCTACGGAGCGCCTGTGGGCGGGGTCTTTGCCACCGACGCAGTGACCGGCGTCGTCTCCCCCGGCGCCTGCGGGTACGACATCAACTGTGGGGTGCGGCTGTTGCGCGCCGACCTGAGCGAGGACGACCTGCGGGGCCGGCAAGATCGGCTGGCCGACGAGCTATTCAAGCAGCTACCGAGTGGGTTGGGGAAGGGCAGCGGCCTCAGCAAAGGCCAAGGCAAGCGTGAGCAGGCGCTGACACACGGCGCCCGCTGGGCAGTCCGGGCCGGGATGGGCTGGCCGGAAGACCTGGAGTATTGCGAGGCCGGGGGGCAGCTGCCGGGCGCCAATCCGGAGGACGTGAGCCGCCGAGCCTTCGAGCGCGGACTGGGCCGCATCCAATCATTGGATCGTGGCAGCGGACAGCTTGGCTCGCTCGGCGCCGGCAATCACTTTGTCGAGGTCGGGGTCGTTGATGCCGTGGAAGACGGGGCGGCAGCCGCAGCTTTCGGACTCTCGCTGGGGCAAGTGGTCATCTGGATTCACACCGGCTCGCGCGGCCTCGGGCACCAAGTTTGCACCGACTACTTGCAGACGGCGCAGGTCGCCGGCGCGGCGTATGGGATCGAGCTGCCGGATCGCCAGCTTGCCTGCGTGCCGATCCGGTCCGAGGCCGGCCGGGCGTATCTCAGCGCGATGACCGGCGCGGCCAACTTCGCCTGGGCCAACCGGCAGGTGCTGGCGCATTTGATCCGCGAGGGCTTTGCGGCGGTATTCGAGCAAGCGGCGGAGGCGCTGGGCCTGCACCCGGTCTACGATGTGGCGCACAACATCGCCAAGTTCGAGTCCCACCGCATCCCCGGAGAGCATGGACCATCGCAAAAGGTGCTCGTCCACCGCAAAGGGGCCACCCGCGCCTTTCCGGCCGAGCACGCCGAGCTACCGGACGCCTACCGTCCCGTAGGCCAGCCGGTGCTGGTGCCCGGCGACATGGGCCGCTATTCGTATGTGCTCGTGGGCACGCCGCAGACGATGACCGAGACCTTCGGCTCGCTCTGCCACGGGGCCGGTCGCCGTATGTCCCGCGCGGCGGCCAAACGAGCCACCTCCGGCCAAGCGCTGGTAGCAGCCCTCCGGGAGCAGGGCATCATCGTCCGCGCCGGCTCCGTCCGCGGCGTCGCCGAAGAGGCCCCGGACGCCTACAAGGATGCCTCCGAAGTGGTGGGTACCGCCGTCGGCGCCGGCCTCGCCCGGACCGTGGTCCGCACACGGCCGGTCGTCGTGATTAAGGGGTGAGTGGCGCTGGCCTCACCTCCGGCCCCCTCTCCAACTTGGTGGAGAGGGGATGTGCGGCGGAGGCCGGTGCGGCCTTGTCGCTTTTTTATACGTTTGCGTATACTTAAGATGACCGTCAGCGGCATTCTTGGTACGGCGGCAGGGCAGGAGGAGCGATATACATGGCGGGCAATGGCGCTGCGTCGCCAACCTTGGTGATCGAGGGTTTGCACGCGGCTATTAATGGACAGGAAATCTTGCACGGGATCAACCTTTCCCTGAATAAGGGCGAGGTCCATGCCATCATGGGGCCGAACGGCTCCGGCAAGAGCACGCTGGCCTACGCTTTGATGGGCCACCCGACCTATGAAGTGACCCAAGGCCGCGTGCTGTTCAAGGGTGAAGACCTGCTGGAAATGGAGCCGGACGAGCGGGCCAAGGCCGGCATCTTCCTGGCGTTTCAGTACCCGACCTCCATTCCGGGGATCAATATGGGGAACTTCCTCCGCCTGGCGGTGAAGGCGCGATTTGGCGAGCAGCGAGCGCGTCAGTTCCGCAAGCTCCTCACGGAGAAGCTCCAGCTCTTGAAGATGGACCGCTCCTTCATGCGGCGGTATCTCAACGATGGCTTTTCCGGGGGTGAGAAGAAACGCTCGGAAATCCTGCAGATGGCGCTGCTGGAGCCGGAGTTTGCCATTCTCGACGAGACCGATTCGGGGCTGGACATTGACGCGCTGCGCGTCGTCGCCGACGGCGTGAACGCCCAGATGAGTCCCGATCTCGGCGTGCTGATCATCACTCACTACCAGCGGCTGTTGAACTACATCGAGCCTGACTTTGTGCATGTGCTCCTCGGGGGACATTTGGTGCGGTCCGGCGGGCCGGAGCTGGCCTTGTATCTGGAGGAGCACGGCTACGATCCGCTCATCAAGGAGGTTGCGTCGGACGCAGCCGAGGCAGACGGTATCGAGAGCGCGACCGAGATGCGCGAGCATAGCGTGGTCGGTGGGGATGAGCACGACCCCTTCCGGTCACATGGGCGTACTACCATCTAGGCAGGGTAGCACTCAAGGAGTAAGAGCATGGCAACAGAGATAGCGGTAGCAGCACGCGATCCGGAAAAGCTGCGCTTGATGCAGGAAGCAGCGGCGCAACTGCCAACCGAGTACTCGGCCGGCTGGCACGATGACATCACCCCTGTCTTCCGGTCGGAGCGTGGTCTCAGTCGGCGGGTGGTGGAGGAAATCTCATCCATGAAGGGTGAGCCGGATTGGATGCGTCAGTTTCGCTTGGACTCGCTCGCGCACTTCGAGGCCCGTCCAATGCCGCAGTGGGGCGCGGACCTCAATGGAGTGGACTTCGACAACATCTACTACTACATCCGTCCCACCGAAAAGCAGGGGCGCACGTGGGAAGAGGTGCCCGACGACATCAAGAATACGTTCGAGAAGCTCGGCATCCCGGAAGCGGAGCGCAAGTTCCTCGCCGGCGTGACCGCCCAGTACGACTCGGAGGCGGTCTACCACAGTGTCCGCGAAGAGCTGTCTCAGCAAGGCGTCATCTTCACCGATATGGATAGTGCCCTGCGCGAGCACCCGGACCTCGTGAAGGAGTATTGGGCTACGGTCATCCCCTACAAGGACAACAAGATCGCCGCCTTGAACTCGGCGGTGTGGTCGGGGGGATCGTTCGTCTACATCCCGGCGGGGGTACACGTCGCCATTCCGTTGCAGGCCTATTTCCGCATCAACTCGGAGGCCGCCGGACAGTTCGAGCGGACCATGATCATCGCCGAGGAAGGCAGCTATGTGCATTACATCGAGGGGTGTACGGCACCGATCTACACCGAAGATAGCCTGCACTGCGCCGTCGTCGAGCTAATGGCCAAGCCGGGCGCGACGATCCGCTACACGACCATTCAGAACTGGTCGAACAACGTCTACAACCTCGTCACGAAGCGCGCGGTGGCCCAAGAGGAAGCCACCGTAGCCTGGATTGACGGCAACTTGGGCAGCAAGGTGACGATGAAGTATCCGGGCGTCTATCTCACGGGGCCAAAGGCCAAGGCCGAGATCGTCTCGGTGGCAATGGCCAACTCCGGCCAAGTGCAGGACGCCGGTGGCAAGATCTATCACGCGGCGCCGGAGACCACTTCGACCATCAACTCGAAGTCCGTGACGCTCGGGACCGGTCAGGCCTCGTTCCGCGGCCTCCTGAAGATTTACAAGGGCGCCGAGAAGTCGGCGTCGCAGATGCGCTGCGACGCCTTGCTGCTGTCGCCGGACTGCCGTTCGGACACCTACCCAACCATCGAGATTGACGAAGAAGACGTGTCCATCGGGCACGAAGCCACGGTCTCGAAGGTCGGGGAGGAGCAGCTGTTCTACTTGCAGAGCCGGGGCCTCTCGGAGGCGGAAGCGGTCACCCAGGTGGTGAACGGGTTCATGGAGCCGTTCAGCAAGGAGCTACCGATGGAATACGCGGTGGAGCTTAACCGCCTCATCCAGCTCCAGATGGACGCTGCCGTCGGCTGAGGCACCCGGGATGGCTGCGGGCCTACTACCCACTCCCACCCCCGCCCGCCTCCAGCAGACGCCCCCTCTCCACTTGTGGAGAGGGGGCCGGGGGGTGAGGAGCGTCCCCATTTCCTGAGGAGAGTACGTGTGAGTGTAGCCTCACCGGCGCGTGTAGTCGTGCGTCGCCGCCGCACACCCGTTGCGCGCGAGCCAACCAACGCGGCGGCTGCGGTCGCCGCGTTGAATGCGTCACGCGACGACCCGGACTGGGTGCAAGCGCTGCGCCGCGCCAGCTTCGCGGCCTGGGAACACCTGCCGATGCCAACCCCGACCACGGAAGGCTGGCGTCGCACCGACCTGCGGCCGATCACGGCACGGCTGCACGCCGTCAAGCCGGCAGCGCCCCGCGGAGCGCTTCACGGCGCAGAGCTAGGCGATCTCGACGCCGGCCTGCAGGAGGCGCTCGACGTGCGCTTCCCGGTGGGGGGGCTGGTCATCCAGCAGGACTCCATGACCGTCCACCAGACCCTTGCCGACGAGCTGGCTCGCCAGGGTGTGCTGTTCATGGACATCCATGCGGCCGTGCGCGAGCACCCCGACTTGGTGCGGCCCTATCTCATGAACATCGTGCCGGTGGGCTGGCAACCGGGTGAGCCATCCAATGCCGGCAAGTTCGAGGCCCTGCACGGCGCCTTGTGGTCGGGGGGCGCGTTTATCTACGTACCACCCAACACCGATATAGAGCTACCGCTGCGGATGCTCCAGTGGACCGGCACGCCGGGTGTGGGCAGCTTTCCGCATACCGTCGTCGTCGTTGACCGCAACAGCAGCGTGACGTGTGTGGAGGAAGTCCGCTCTCCCACCTTGCCGCCGGCGGCCCCGCCACTCTTTACCAGCGGTGTCACCGAGCTGTACGTGCAGGACAATGCGCGGCTCAACTTCCTGTCACTCCACGAACAGGCGACGGAGGCGCATACCTTCGTCACGCAGCGCTGTCGTCTGGGTCGTGATGCGTATGTCAACTGGGTCATGGTCGGGATGGGTAGCGCCTATACCCGGGCTACGGCCGACGTGGTCCTCGCCGGCCAAGGCGCCACGGCCGAAATGCTGGGCCTGGGGTTCGGTACCGGCACGCAGGTCTTCGACTTCCACACGCTGCAAGACCATGTGGCATCGCACACCGACAGCGATCAGCTCTATAAGACAGCAATGCAAGACCGGGCGCGGCTCGTCTACGAAGGATTGGTGGTGATCCAGCCCACCGCGAGCGATTCGAATGGCTATCAGGCCAACCGCAACCTGTTACTCAGCAAGACGGCAAAGGCCGACTCGATTCCAATGCTCGAAATCAAGAATAACGAGGTGAAGTGTACGCACGGCTCGGCCACCGGGCCGGTGGATCCGGAGCACCTGTACTACCTGCGGACCCGCGGGCTGCCGCGACCGCTGGCCGAGCGCCTGATTATCCAAGGGTTCTTCGAGCCGATTGTCGAGCGCATGGGCGTCGCGGCCTTGCAAGACCAGCTGCGCCGGGCCATAGATCGCAAGATTGGCGGCATGGACCGCGACGGGGGGTAACGGGGCATCCGCGCCTCACCCCCCGGCCCCCTCTCCACATGGTGGAGAGGGGGAGTCCGCCGGAAGCGGGCCGGGGGCGAGGTCAATAGGGCCAGTGTGGTGGCGCTTGAAGAAGCAGGCGGAGCAGAACGACCGATGGCTATGGAATACGTTGTCGTTGGCGCAGTAGGAGACCTGGAATCCGGGCAGGTGATGGTCGTCGAGATTGACGACTATCGCATTGCGGTGTGCAATCTGGACGGCACGTTTTATGCGATTGATGATGTCTGTACGCATGACGGCGGGCCGCTCGATCAAGGGCTGCTGGAAGGCGACGAGATCGAGTGTCCGCGTCACGGCGCGCGGTTCAACGTGCGGACCGGCGCAGCGACCATGATGCCGGCGGTCGTGCCGGTCGCCACGTATCCGGTGGTCGTCGAAGACGGCGAGGTGTTAGTCGGGTTGCCGGCGTAGAGACTGCCGGGCGCCCCGGCCCCTTCCCTGGAGGGAAGGGGCCGGGGGTTAGGTGCGGTAGAAAGTCGAGGACGAAGATAGTGGCAGTAGAGACACCCTCGGCGCCAGCGCTCGATCTCGCTGCGCTGCACGAGGACTTCCCTATCCTCCGGCGCCGGATCAATGGCCGGTCCTTGGTCTACTTGGACAACGCCGCGACGTCGCAAAAACCGCGGCAGGTCCTCGATACCCTCGTCCACTTTTACGAGCACTCCAACGCCAATATCCACCGCGGCGTGCATACGCTGGGTGCGGAGGCGACCGGAGCCTACGAGCGGACCCGCACCCTCGTCGCAGACCTCATCGGGGCAGCGAGCAGCGAGGAAGTCATCTTCACGCGCAATACGACGGAGGCGATCAACCTCGTCGCCTACACGTGGGCGCGGGAGGTGCTGCAGCCGGGCGACGAAATCGTGGTGACGCGGCTGGAACACCACAGCAATCTCGTCCCGTGGCTCCGCCTCGCCCAGGAGCGCGAGGCCATGCTGCGTGTGATCGAGCTGACCCCAGACGGCCGGCTCGATCTCGACACGCTCGACGAACTGCTGACCGAGCGGACGAAGCTGGTGGCGGTGGGGCACGCCTCCAACGTGCTGGGGACCATCGCCCCGGTGGCGGAGCTGGCCCAGCGCGCGCACGCCGTCGGAGCGCGCCTCTTGGTGGACGCCGCGCAGAGCGTGCCGCATCAGCCGATCAACGTGCAGGAGCTTGGCTGCGACTTCCTCGCCTTCTCGGCCCACAAGATGCTCGGCCCGACGGGGGTGGGTGTGCTGTGGGCGCGACAGGAGCTGCTGGAGGCCATGCCGCCCTTCCTGGGCGGCGGCAGCATGATCAGTCGTGTGACCCTGGACCGCGTGACCTGGAACGTGCCCCCGCACAAGTTCGAGGCCGGTACACCCAACATCGCCGGCGTGGTGGCCTTTGGGGCCGCCATCGAGTACCTGCAGCAGGTCGGTATGGCCGCGGTACGCGCCCATGAGCGCGCGCTGCTGGCCTACGCGCTGGAGCAGCTTGCCGACCGGCCGGAACTCGAGCTGTACGGCCCAACGGACCTCGACCGGCGCGGTGGGGTGATCTCCTTCAACGTGCGTGGTGTACACGCGCACGATGTCAGCACTATCCTCGACGAGCAGGCCATTGCCGTCCGCGCCGGGCACCACTGCACCCAGCCGCTCCACGATTGGCTCGATGTCGCCGGCTCGACACGCGCCAGTTTCTATCTCTACAACACGCCCGCAGACGTGGATGCGCTTGTGGCCGGACTGGACAGCGTCAAGGAGGTCTTCCACCGTGCCATTGGACGAGCTATATAAGGACATCATTCTCGATCACTACGAATACCCCCGCAATAAGGGCCGGATCGAGGGGACGGCTTGCACTTGCGCCGGTGGTGATAACCCGATCTGTGGCGACAGCCTTGATGTGTGCATCTCGTTAGACAGTGACCACGTTGAGGCCGTCGCTTTCGAGGGACGGGGCTGCGCCATTAGTCAGGCCTCTGCGTCCATGATGACCGAGGCGGTAGAGGGGAAAGCGGTCACGGAAACGCTGCGCTGGTACCGGACCGTCCACGGGCTGCTGACGAATCATCCCGACGAGATGGACACGGAACTGGACTTAGGCGATCTGGAAGCGCTCGAAGGGGTGCGGCAGTATCCGGTGCGGATCAAGTGTGCGCTGCTGGCATGGGAGGCGTTGCGGGTAGCGCTACGGCAGGCGCTGGCCGGGGGTGCGGTCACGCAGCAGCACGCCGTCGTCACGACGGAGTAGTGCCCCACCTCACCCCCTGGCCCCCCTATGGTCCTCCTGCTCCGCAGGGGGACAGGGCTACAGCTTCCGGGTGACAGTCCGGATAGTCCGCTCGGCTGACGGGCCGGATGGTGGCTTGCGCCCTAGTCGTCTACTCGCGCGCCGCTCACTGTCAAGCGTGCCGGCCTTGCAAGCGGGGGCACTATGTTGATACGCTCGATAACAGCGGGAGGTCTTACGTCCTGCGCGTAAGACGGCTGAGGTGACGGATGGCGGACGCAGACCCGGCTGGTCAGGATACGGAACGAGAATCTATCTGGAGCGTCCGCAAGGATGATCTTGCCTGGTACTCAGTCTTGTTCCCGTTGCTGTGGCTCCTTGGTACAGTCTATTACTTCCTTTCTATCATCCTTCGACATGAGGAGTTGAGCGATGCGATAGACATGCTGATCGTAAAGATTGGCGTGGTCGGATTATCGTCAGCAGTCTTGTCGCTGATGATCCTCGCAGGGAAAAGGGGGCTAGTGGTGCCGTTGTTCAACTGGTATGCCGACCGCGAAGCAAAAAGGAAGCAGCGCAGCGAGCAGGACCGCCAGCAGGGTCGGGCTGAGGGTCAAGCTGAGGGTCAGGCTGAGGGTCGGGCTGAGGGTTTTGCTGAAGCCAATGCCAGATGGGAGTCCTGGAACACTCGCCGCGAAGCAGCCAAGGCGAATGGTGGCGAGTTCAATGAGCTGCCACCATCACAGCAGGGAGAGAGCAGAGACTATCGCTAATCGCACTCCGCGACACGTCCTGATCGCGGCCGCGCAGTGCCACGCCGTCGTCACGACGGAGTAGGGCCCTCGCCCGCTTGACCTAACCCCCGGCCCCTTCCCTGAAGGGAGTGGGAGTTATGGAGGCGGCCTGAAGCCTCTTCCCTCTAGGGAGGGGGTTGGGGGTAGGTGAACAACCCAAGTAGGCCTCGCCAACTGGAGAATGAAGGAGCAACGCCGATGACGACGGAAATCGCGCTGACCGAAGAGAACGTGCGCGACGCGCTGAAGCAGGTTGATGACCCCGAGCTGGGGATCAACATTGTTGATCTGGGCTTGGTCTATGAAGTCGCTATCGAGGGCACCGAGGTCAACGTCCTCATGACCCTCACGACACCGTTCTGCCCGGTTGGCCCCCAGATCAAGGCGCAGATTGACCAAATCCTCAAGGGCAGCATTGCGGAGGTGACGAAGGGGAGCGTCGAGTTCACCTTCAATCCGCCCTGGGACAAGGATATGATGTCGGAGGAGGCCAAGGAGGAGTTGGGTATCTGGTAGGCCGGGGGTGAGGCCACTGCGTATGCTACCCTGTCTTGGCTGATGGCAGCGCCTCCGCTTTGGCAATTCGGCATGGCGTATGAAGTATTCTCAACTCGTCCGTGACCACTTCGGCTCGCCGCGGAATCTCGGCGAGATCGCCGATCCTGATGGGGTCGGTGACGTGGAAAACCCCGTCTGCGGAGACCGCACCGTGCTGACAATCCGCGTGCGCGATGACCGTATCGCCGCGGCGCGCTTTCGAGCCGTGGGGTGCCCGGCCGCCATCGCCGCTAGCTCGATCACGACCGAGCTACTCGTCGGGCGGTCCGTAGCGGAAGCGCTGCGCTTGACGAACGAGGACGTATCCGCAGCGCTCGGCGGTCTGCCGGCCAATAAGCTGCACTGCTCAGTGCTCGCCGAGGATGTCGTGCGTGCAGCAGTCGCAGACTACCGGCAGCGCACCGGCGCCGCGGCCGGGGTGTGCCAATGATCGTTCCCCTGGCGTATGGCCGCGCCGGATTGGACTTGGCGGTTCCCGACGACCTCGCCGACCGGGTGACGGTGGTCGAGCCACGCTACGTGCCCGGCTTACCGGACGAGGCAGCAGCGCTGCGTGCGGCGCTCCGCGAGCCGGTAGGGACAGGCCCCCTGCGCGACCTGCTCTCGCCAACGGATACGGTGGCGGTCGTCTTCTGCGACATCACGCGGCCGATGCCGAGCGACCGGGTGCTGCCGGTACTGTTGGCGGAAGTCGAGACGGTCGTGGGGCGCGACCGTATTGTGCTCATCAATGGGACGGGTACCCACCGCGCCAACACGCCGGACGAGCTACGCGAGATGCTTGGCCCGGAGCTGGTCGCGCAGTATCGCATTGTGCAGCACGACGCCCGCAACGAGGACGAGCTGACCCGCGTCGGCACCACGCCGCGCGGGACGCCGGTGTGGATCAACAAGCACTTCCTGAACGCCTCGGTGCGCCTTCTCACCGGTTTCATCGAGCCGCACCTGTTCGCCGGGTTCAGCGGTGGCCCGAAGATGGTGGTGCCGGCGGTGGCGGGCCTCGCTACCGTCATGGCCAACCACAGTGCCCGCTTCATTGCCGAGCCGCAGGCGATCTGGGGTATCCGGGAGGGGAACCCGTTGTGGGAAGACCTGCGCGCGGCGTCCTTGATGGGGCGGCCGACCTTCAGCCTCAACGTGGCGCTGAACAAGGAGCGCGAGATCACGGCCGTGTTTGCCGGCGACGCGCTGGCCTCGCATCAAGTCGGCTGCAAGTGGGTGGGCGAACACGCGATGCAGCCGGTCCCGGAGCCGTTCGACGTAGTTGTCACCACCAACAGCGGGTATCCGCTCGATCTCAACGTCTACCAGGCGATCAAAGGCATCTCGGCAGCGAACCGCGTCGTGTGTGAGGGTGGGGCGATCATCTTGGCCGCGGAATGCTGGGACGGTATCCCCAGCCACGGTCAGTATGGCGAGCTACTGGAGAGCACCGCTAGTCTCGACGAGCTGCTGCAGAAGATTTGCGCGCCCGGCTTTGCGGTGCCGGATCAGTGGCAGGCGCAGATACAGGCCCAAGTACAGCTGCGCGCCGCGGTCTACCTCTACTCGTCGCTCGACGACGACACAGTGCGCCGGACCCATTTGGAACCGTGCGGGCCGCTCTCCGAGCGGTTTGTCGCGCTGCTGCGGGCGGGCGGGCCGGAAGCCACCGCCTGTATCTTGCCGCAAGGGCCGCAAACCGTTCCCTACTTGGCGCCCGACGCCGGCCAAGGTGCGTGGGCACGGCAGCTGGCCATCGCCGCCGGGACGTACCAGACCCGCACCGCCCCTCCCACCATCCGTGCGGGTCTGGCGCGGCCGAGAAAGGCAGCCTGACTCGTGGGCAATACGACGCTGCAACGCGACGTCACGATCAAGTCTGCGGCCGAGTTCGAGCAGATGCGCGCGGCCGGGGCACTGGTCGCGCAGGTCCACCGGCGGCTGGCAGCCGAGGCAAAACCCGGGGTGAGCACCGCAGACCTCGATCAGATCGCCGAGGCCATGACCCGTGAAGCCGGCGCCACGCCGTCGTTCAAGGGGTATCATGGCTTCCCGGCGTGCATTTGCGCCAGCATCAATGACGAGATCGTACACGGTATCCCCAGCCGGCGACGCGTGCTGAAAGCGGGTGATCTGCTCAGTATTGACTTTGGCGCGATCATTGACGGTTGGCACGGCGACGCGGCCATCACGATCCCCATCGGCAATGTGGACCCGGCGGCGCTACGCTTGGTGGAGATCACGCGCGAGGCGCTGTATCTCTCGATAGCGCTTGCCCGCGCTGGCAATACGCTTGGCGATGTTGGCGCCGTGGTCGAGCGTCACGCCCGCGCTCACGGCTACAAGGTGGTGCGCGAGTACTGTGGGCATGGCATCGGCCGCCAGATGCACGAGGAGCCAGCCGTCCCGAACCATGGCCAGCCCGGCCGCGGTGATGTCTTGCAGCCGGGCATGGCTATCGCTATCGAGCCGATGCTCCTGCTGGGCGACGACACGACCTCGGTAGACCCGGACGGCTGGACGGTGCGTACCGCCGACCGCCGGTTGTCGGCGCACTGGGAGCATACGGTGGCGATTACCGAGAACGGCCCCGACATCCTGACCCGCCTGCCCGACGACCACGCGCCGGACCGCTTCCTCGCGGCAGCGGTGGCGCAGCTCGACCGGCAGCCTCCACGCCGCAAGACCAAGCACACCCGCCGCCGGCGGCGCGCGCGGCGATAAGCGACAAGGGAGACATATGGCTGCTGACGAAACGACAACGCTCGATCTGGGTATTGGCCCCGAAATGGAAGAGGGGCTAGAGATGCTCAGTAAGCTGGAGGGTATTACGGACATCTCGGCGATGGATGGCCCACTCTTGACGTTCTCCGGGCGCCTCGTCACGACGCTGGACGGCTTTGGCGCCATCACGCGCGTAGACGTGTTCGCGTGTACTCGTGGGTGGTATCTCTTTTTCGTGCCGCAGGAGCGGGAGAATTGGGCCGCTGCCGGCGCCGATCTCAAAGGCGCTATCGCGGATATTCCCGATGCCGCCTGCGCCGCCGAGGTACGCGCCGCACTTGGGCGGGTTGTGCTGTTCCCGGACGACGCCGGGATCGCTTGACGCGGGATCGGGCCGGCGCCACCACGACTTGGCAGGATGACTAATCAGATGCGTGATACTTCGCCGCAGACAAGCACATCCGGCAGCGTACTCGACGCGATTGGCCACACGCCGCTGGTCGCCTTGGATCGCCTCGGCGCCGGCTTGCCGAGCCGGGTGCTGGCCAAGCTGGAGTTCTATAGCCCCGGCGGCAGCATCAAGGACCGGGCGGCCTTGCGGATGATCGAGACCGCCGAGCGCGATGGTCGCCTCCGGCCCGGCGGGACAGTGATCGAGCTAACCAGCGGCAATATGGGGACGGGGTTAGCGATCACCTGTGCCGTCAAAGGCTATCGGATGATCGCCGTCATGTCGGAAGGCAACAGCCTGGAGCGCCGCCGCATGCTGGCCGCTTACGGTGCCCAGGTCGAGCTGGTGCCGCAAGTCGGCGAGTCACGCCCCGGACAAGTCTCGAAGGAAGACCTGGAGCTAGTCGAGCAGCGCACGAGGGAGCTTGTGCAGGAGTTAGGCGCCTTTTGGCCCGACCAGTTCGAGAACCTCGACAACGCCGCCGCGCATGAACTGACCACCGGCGCCGAAATCTGGGAGCAGACCGGCGGCACAGTGACCCACTTCACGGCGATGGCCGGCACCGGCGGCACGCTGGTCGGTGTGGCGCGCGCGCTCAAGCAGCGCAATCCGGCGGTGCGTTGCTATGGCGGTGAGCCGGCGACGGCGCCCTACTTGGCCGGCGAGCCGGTTACGGACACCAGCCACCAAATCCAGGGCACCGGCTATGCCCACGATCTCAGCCTGTGGGACGAGGACCTCGTCGCCGGCTACGTCACGGCGACCGACGAGGACGCGATTGAAACGGCGCGGCTGCTGGCCATCCGCGAGGGCATCTTCGGCGGCTTCTCCGGCGGCGCCAACGTCTCCTGCGCCTTCCAACTGGCGCGCGAGGCGCCGCCCGGCTCGGTGATCGTCACGGTGATTCCCGACACCGGCCTGAAGTACCTCAGCACCAACCTCTACCCCGATTAGTTAGCTACAGAGCACACAGAGAGGCAGAGCACGTTTCCTCCCCCGGTCATTGCTCTGAAAACACCGCCATCCCCGCGCACGCGGGAATCCATGTCTCCCGATCCCAGCGAGAGCGTGCTGAGGTGCGGGGATTGCCAGCATCAGGATTCCCAGGATGAGGAGATGAGCAGGATTGCACGCCAGCGCAAGCCACCTATCCTGCCCATCATCTAATCCCGTATATCCTGATGCTGACAGAGCGGCACCGGCGTCTCGCCCGCCATTGCTCTGAACGGAGGGTGTCCTGCGGCTTGGCGCAGTGATCGGTGAGCCACAACGGTCATGATGCACCCCGTCGGAGTGGGTGTACTACTACCAGAACAGCCACCAACGGCACAGCTAACTGTCCGTTGGCCGCCGCCGGAGTTGTGTCCGCAGTTGCTGCAGCTCGGCCTCGACGGCGTGCCGCTTGGCTCTTTCGGCAGCCGCGCGGGTTTCGGCGGCGCGGCGCGCCGCCCGTTCCGTCAACCGGTCAGCCTGCTCGGCCGCGACCTGCGCTTCAGCCGCATCCCGTTCGGCCTCAGCAGCTTCGCGGGCAGCCCGCTCCGCTTGACGGGCCGCCGCTACCTCCTGCCAGCCCTCCAAGTAGGTGCCTGTCGTCGGGTCGTACAACCGCGGCCAGCCACCATCCCAGCACAGGCTCATCCCCAGCAGCGGACTGTACCCCTTCAGGATGCCGTCCGGCGCCGTGGTCAACTCAATGGGTTGGTATTCTCCGGCCACCAGCCGATCCCCGGCCAACCGCTGCCCGTGATACTTGCCCTTCTTCGTCGGATCAAAGCGCCAGTATTCCGGGACGCCGATCCGGGCGTAGATCCCCCGCTTCCGGCCCACGTCCTCCCGTCCGGTGCTGGACGAGGCGATCTCCAGCACCCAGTCCGGCGGCTTGCCCACTTCCCAGGGCAAGTAGAGCTTGCGCGGCCGGATCGCCTGGGCGTCCACCCCAAAGGCCAGGTACACGTCCGGAGAGACGCGCACATTGAGGTCGCGCCGGTCGTAGCAGATGATCGTGTTGGAATCGAGAAAGACATCGGGACGGCGGTCGAAGTCGGTAACGTGGGCGGCGAGGAGGTTGAGGATTTCGCGCAGCTGGCGGTTCTGTTCCATCGCGTCAGGCTTCTGGACCGGCTCGTTCGGATCGTAGTCGAGACGAGCGTAGTCAATGGGGCCCAACCGGCGGTAGGGCCGCACGGTGGTCGTGGTGGTTGTGGCTATAGTTGCCATCGCGGATCTCCAGGCGGAGCATCACCGGTCCCAGCCTGCGCGCGGGTGATGTCGCAGACGGCGCCGGTCACTCCCAGACCATCACCAGCATAACTCAAGAGGTGGCAAGCTGCCACGACACCGGCCGCAAGCACCTAAGCACCAACCTCTACGATTAAGTAGCCACAGAGCACACAGAGAGCACAGAGATGAGCGCATTCAGAGTGAAATGCGCTTGATCCCAGCCACAAGGCGACGCTCTCCAAAGTTGATCAGTAAGCCCCGTCGCAGATTCGTAGCCTTCAGGTAGGAGAGCAACTGGGCGGTCGCTACTTCATCAAGCTTCCGCACGGCTTTGACTTCTATGACAACCTCACCTTCGACAACCAGATCAAGCCGCTGCCCCTTGATGGCCCGGCCTTTGTAGAAAACGTCTAGCTCCTTCTGGCGCTCGAACGTGATACCTCGTAGCGAGAACTCGACACACAGCGCTTCCTCATAGATGGATTCCAGTAAGCCAGGACCGAGATGGCGATGCACCTCAATGGCCGCACCAATGATCTTCTCCGTAAGCGAGTCTCCCATCTCTGTCTAGCACTTCCTCTCTGTGTGCTCTGTGGCTAAACGCCCCCTGTGGCTAAGAATGCTCCGGGTGGGCGCGACGAGTCTCGTCTAGCGGGATGGTGGTGGTGTCGAGGGTAGCGAGGTCTACTACTCGTAGCGCATGGTTGTTCGTGTCGGCGACGAAGAGCTTGCCGCGGGCCAGCGCCAGCCCGCCCGGCTCCGAAAACCGTGCAGCCGTGCCAACGCCGTCGGTATGGGCGCCCGATCCGGGTACGCCGAGCAGCGTCCTGGCCTCGCGTGTCCGGGGATCGAGCCGCTTGATCTTGTGGTTGTAGGTATCGGCAACCAAGAGCGCCGGACCGCCGGGCGCAGTGGACCACAGGCAGACGTCGAGCGGGTGCTGGAGCCGGACCCGCTCGGCGCTGGCATCGGTATCGCCGAAGTCGAATAGCCCGGTGCCGACCAACGTCTCTACCTGGCCGCCGTCCAGGTGGATCGCGCGGATCGCGCTCGTCTCGCTGTCCGCGACGTAGAGCACGTCCGCCGCCGGATCGAGCGCCAGGCCGCTCGGTTGCGCGAAGCAGGACTCCTGTCGCGAGCCGTCGAGGATGTCTTCCCGCCCGCTCCCGGCGAACGGTGCGATGGTGCCGTTGGCCAGGTCGTGTACCCAGATTTGGTGCAGCCCGGCCATCGCAATGAACAGCAGGCCACGATCCGGGTAGTCCTGCTTCTCGCTGTTGGCGCCGCCGCCGGCGGTGGCCGTCCGCGCCGGGTCGGATAGCAGCGCCAGGTCCCACGGCGAGGAGAGGTCCGTTTGGAGGGCCGGACCGCCACCACCGAACGAGCGGGCCTGCTTCCCCGTTCCGGCGAGCGTCGTGACCGCGCCGGTGGCCGGACTGACCCGACGGATGGCGTGGTTTTCGGTGTCGGCAACATAGACCGTGCCGGTGACGGGATCAACGGCCATACCCTGGGGCCAGTGCAGCTGCGCTTCTCGCGCCGGACCGTCGCGCAGCCCCGGCTCGCCCGACCCGATGATGTGGTGGACGCTGCCATCGAGCGTTCGCAGTCCGGTGACGACGAGGCGATGGTGATTGGAGTCGGCGACGTAGACGTGCCCATTGCCCCGCTCGTCTACCGCGACCTTGCCGGGGAAGGCGAGCGTTGCCGCGGCCGGCCCGGTTTGCGCGGCTGGGCCGGTGGCCCCGAAGTCGAGTACGCGGCGATCCAGCCAGCCATGGGCATCGAACTCGTCCAGCATTCGGTCAATGATCGGCGCGAGCTGACCGGCCGCGAACTCGCCCTCGTGTTTGCCGATGACCTTCCCCAAGGGGTCAACAAACATCAGCGTCGGCCAGGCGCGCACGCTGTACCGCTGCCAGATGGCAAATTCGTGGTCGTTGACGACGGGGTGGTAGATGGCGTGGCGACGCACGGCTTGCGCGACGGCCTCGGTCGCCTGCTCTTGGGAAAACTTGGCCGAGTGAACGCCGACGACGGTGAGCGTCTCGGCGTAACGCTGCTCCAACTCCCGCAACTGCGGAAGGATATGCAAGCAGTTAATTCAGCAGAAGGTCCAGAAATCGAGGATCACCAGCCGGCCCGCCAGATCGGCCAGCCGCAGCGGCCGGTCGGTGTTGATCCAGGCCAGCCCGTCCGGAAACTCCGGCGCCCGCACCTGTCCCGCATACGCTGTCGTCATAGAGACACCCTCCCTCTGCCTAGAGCATAGCGCAGGGCCGGGTCAAGCCACACACACAGAGATGCGGTCATGCCACTGGATTCTGCTTCATTCTGTGTGTTGTCGGTGTGCGCTGTGGCTAGTTTGTGTTGACATTTGCGATAGAAGGTGGTTCCGCCAACCCCATTTCGTCATTGCGGCGGAAGCCGGAATCCAGGCGCCTGGGGCCGCAGCCAGCGCACCCGTTCTGGATTCCCGCTTGCGCGGGAGTGACCGGGGAAGGTCAACAGCGCCTAGAGGTAAGGAGCTGCATCACGCGAGCTTGGCGCGGCGCAGGCGGAGCGAGTTGGTGACGACGGAGACGCTGGAGAAGGCCATCGCCGCGGCCGCGAGCATCGGACCGCCGAGGGCAGCGAGCAGGCCCAGTGCAGCCAGCGGAATCATCGCGGTGTTGTAGCCGAAGGCCCAAAAGAGGTTCTGCCTGATGGTCCGCATGGTCCGGCGCGAGAGGCGGATGGCGGCTGGCACGCTGCGCAGGTCGCCACGCATCAGCGTGATCGCGGCCGTTTCCATCGCTACGTCGGTGCCGGTCCCCAGGGCGAACCCGACATCGGCCGCGGCGAGCGCCGGTGCGTCATTGATACCATCGCCGACCATACCGACCACGTGTCCTGCAGCACGCAGCTTGGCTACCTCCGCTGCCTTATCTTCCGGCCGGACTTCAGCGCGGATATGGTCGGGGGCAATGCCGACCTCGCGGCCGATAGCCGCGGCGACGCGGCGGTTATCGCCGGTGAGCAGGTAGACTTCCAGCCCCAGCCGCCGGAGTGCGGCGACGGCCGCGGCCGACGTGGGCTTGACCGTATCGGCAATCCCAATGGTCCCGGCCGGCTGACCGTCAATGGCGACCAAGGCAACGGTACGGCCGTTCGCTTCCAGGTCGTCGGCCACCGGCGCCAAACGAGTGGTCGCGACGCCGCGCGCTGCCAGCAGCCGCGCATTGCCGACGAGCACCTCGCCCCCCTCGACTTGGGCCACGACGCCTTGGCCCGGCGTGCTGACAAACGCCGTCGGCTCAGGCAGTGGGTGGCCACCGGCTGGATTCCCGCTTGCGCGGGAATGGCGGAGGAGGACTGCGCGGGCGTGGGCAACGATGGCCGCCGCGAGCGGATGCTCGGAGCGCGCCTCGGCCGCCGCGGCGAGCCGCAGCAGATCGTGCTGGCGCTGGCGGTGCAGCGCTGGATTCCCGCTTTCGCGGGAATGACAGTCGAGGAAAGGCACCACGTCCGTCACTTGCGGCCGGCCTTCCGTGACCGTGCCGGTCTTGTCGAGGATGATGGCGCTGAGGGCATGCGCTCGCTCCAGGCTGGCAGCGTCTTTGATCAGGATGCCCTGCTCGGCGCCGCGGCCCGTACCGACCATAATCGCGGTGGGGGTAGCCAGCCCCAGGGCGCAGGGGCACGCGATCACCAGCACCGTTACGGCCGTAAGCAGCGGCTTGGTCATCTCGCCGTCGCCCGGTCCCAGCAAGAGCCACGCCACGAAGGTGAGCGCTGCAATTGCCAGCACGCCCGGGACGAAGAGCGCCGCTACCCGGTCGGCCAGCCGTTCGATGGGTGCTTTCGACCCTTGCGCCTGCTCGACCAGCCGGACAATCTGCGCCAGCGCAGTGTCGGCGCCAACGCGCGTGGCCCGCACTGCGAGGGCACCGCGTTGGTTGAGCGTCGCGCCGGTCACGTCGTCGCCAACCTGCTTGGTGACGGGCAGGCTCTCGCCGGTGAGCATTGCTTCGTCTACGCTCGACTCCCCATTGACCACCACCCCATCTACGGGGACCTTCTCGCCAGGGCGCACGAGCACGATGTCGCCTACGCGCACCGACTCGACCGGGACAGCAACCACCTCGTCAGCACGGAGGAGCTGCGCCGTCTTTGCTTGTAGCCCCATCAACGCTTTGATCGCGGCCCCGGCCCGGCCCTTTGCGCGCGCTTCCAGCCAGCGACCGAGCAAGATCAGCGTCACGATGATCGCCGCGGTCTCGAAATACAATGGGGGATGCGCTGCGAGCAGTCCCTGTTCAGAGATAGCAACCACGAGCGCGTAGACGCTGTAGCCGTAGGCAGCGGCCGAGCCGAGCGCAATCAGCGTGTCCATGTTGGCGGCAAGGTGGCGAGCCAACCGCCCGGCCGTAGCGAAGAACTGCCAGCCACACACGAAGACAACAATGGTCGTCAGGATCAGTTCGAGCAGCGCGCTGCCGGGGAACCGCAGCATGAGCATACTCAGCACCAGCACCGGCGCGGAGAGGACCGCAGCCGCGATGAACAGGCGCTGCTGGGACTGCGCGTAGGCCGCTGACCGCCGGGACCGCACAATCCGATGGGAGTCAAAGTGGTGCAGTCCCGGCGTGTCATCTTTGTGCTCTGTCTGTCTGGCAGCCTCGACCGGCGTCTCGGCGCGACGCTCCACAGCGCCATACCCGGCAGACTGCACAGCGCCGACGACAGCCTCGGGAGCCGCACCGCCTTGTACGGTCGCCGATTCGGTGGCGAGATTGACCGCCACCACCTGCACACCATCAACCTTGCCAATGGCACGCTCGACACGACGGGCGCAGGACGCACAGGTCATGCCGGTGATGTCGAGCTCCAGCGGCGCTGCCGGACGTGCTCGGTAGCCGGCGGCTGCGACGGCTGCGATCAGATCGTCACGGCCGGTTTGGTCGGGGGCATAGCGCACGGTCGCCTGCTCGGAGGCGAGGTTGACCGCAGCATCGGCCACGCCCTTGACTTTGTTGAGCGCTCGTTGGACGCGGTTAGCGCAGGAGGCACAGGTCATCCCCTCGATGGGGAACGTCTCGGTGACGAGCGCAGCCGGCACCGACGCCTCGTCTACAGCCGTCTCCGCTGTTGCAGCCATCGCAATCTCCCTAGGCAATCGTGGCGCCTCACTCCCGGCCCCCTCTCCATACGTGTGGAGGAGAGGGGCCGGGGTGAGGAGTGCCCCCACTACCGTGTGCTGGCGAACACGTCCATCAACTCTTGCAGCTTTTCTTCGCGGTCACGCTCGTCACCGCTGCGGATGGCGTCGCTGACGCAGGACCGGACGTGCTCCGCGAGCACCTGCTCCTCGACTTTCGCCAGCGCGCGGCGGATGGCGCGCATTTGGGTGAGGACATCCATGCAGTAGCGGCCGTCCTCGATCATCCGCTGCACGCCGCGGACCTGCCCCTCGATCTTGCGTAGGCGTCCCAACTGGCTACGGTGCTTCTCGTCCACCATTGATCGCCCCCACGATTTATACCATACCCCCCTATAGTATAGGATGTCAAGGCCGCGCCTGTGTCTCACCCCCCGGCCCAACTCGCTGCTCCTTCCGGTGCAAGGCGTCTATACTAGAGCGTGCAGTGCTCCTCTCCCAGTCATTGCTATGAAAATAACGTCCATCCGTCATTCCCGCGCACGCGGGAATCTAGCGTGTGGCCGTGTGCATCGGGTGGCGTGGATTCCGGCTTCCGCCGGAATGACGAAATGGGGTTGATGGAACCGTACCACCTGTAGCTATGATCGGCGTTTCGGATCGCAACAGCTTCGATGCCGACGTGCTTATCGCCGGGGCCAGCTTTGCCGGCCTCGCGGTAGCCCGTGAGTTGCGCGGTGCCGGCCGGGTGCTGCTGCTCGACCACCAGGACATCGGCGCCGGGCAAACGTCGGCCTGCGGGACCACCGTGGACGTACTGCGGCAGCTCGACCTGATGATCTCGCACCAGCAGACGGCCGACCGGTTCGTGCTGCACATCGGCGAGAAAACTCTGTCCTACCCCCTACCCTACCCGTATTGCACCTTCGAGTACCGCCAGTTCTGCGCGGCGCTCTTCGAGCAGTCGGGCGCCGCATTCGAGCGGACGAGGGTGCTTGGCGTAGCCGACGATAGTGCGGTTTCCCAGCGGCCACCGGGACATCCCGATGGCGTCACAGTCCTGACTCGCGCCGGCCCGCTGCGCGCGCGTTACGTCGTGGATGCGACCGGCTGGCGGAGCGTCATCGCCGACGCCGTGCGGCCTGGCTTCCTGGTACGAGCCACGTTGAGCGGGGGTATTGAAGCGGAACTGCCCTACCGCGAGGACGGTCTGCACTTTTGGGTCGGCTCCGACATCATTCGCGGCGGCTACGCTTGGGTATTTCCCTGCGGTGAGACGGCACGCATCGGGGTGCTGGCGTTCGGTCGCACCGGCGGCCTACGACCGGCGATGCGGAGCTTCTTCATCCGGCTGGGCCTGCCCCCGGACCCCGAGGCGCCCTACCACGGCGGCCAGCTGCCGTTCGTCGCGCGGTCGGTCATGGCCGGCCCGGTCTTTGTCGCCGGCGACGCGGCGGGGATGTGCTTCGGTCTGACGGGCGAGGGCATCCGCTCGGCGGTGACGTTCGCCATGTACTGCGGACGGTTGCTGCGCGAGGTGCTGACGGGCCAACGGACGGGGGCCAGCGCAGCACGGGCTTATACAAGCTACTTTCGGCTCCGCCGGCCCTACTTTCGGCTGATGACGTGGTTGCAGTCGCAGGTGGGACGCTGGCCCGACCCGGCGCTGTTCGCGTATGCGCGCCTGGCGCATCCGTGGCCGATCTTCCCCTTCCTGATGGGCGAATACCTACGCGCCTCGCGGCCCGCCTCGGCGCTGTAGCAGCCGCTGCGGCGCAGGGTAGGGCAACCACCAAGGTTGGCCGTAGGCGGTGTCGATCAAGATTCCGGTGCAGACTATCCCCTTGCTGGCAGATAGCCCGCATCACATCTTTCGAGCATTCCATAGCCCGGCCGGACAGTTCAGCGTATCCTGCAACACTGAGAGAATAAATGCGCTGCATTGGCGACCGCCCTGGCCTGACAAAACGAGTCCTATCCCAGTCCTGGTCAGAGCAAAATCAAGATTGTCGTACAAGCCCGCCTGCACAACCCATATCCAGAGGAGGCGCGAGGCGTAGTCTCGCCTCAGTTCCCGCATCTTCACGCTGGGCTGGTGCTCCCAAGTCTGCACCAACGTCGCTCAGCCG
The DNA here is from genome assembly GCA_965238265.1 of Chloroflexota bacterium. GTDB lineage: Bacteria > Chloroflexota > UBA11872 > UBA12225 > JAJDUF01 > JAJDUF01. The sequence goes on from OZ250185.1 coordinate 3,375,408, forward strand.
GTGCCCCAGCTCCGGTCCTCGACTTCCCGCAGCCGGCCCACGGCTCGATATTCTCCGCCGGCAGAGACGATCCTACCGTCTCATGCAAACTGCCGCAACTCCGGACAGGGTCTTGCACTGCCCGGATTCATCCACCGCCCCGGCAGTTTGAAATGGACCCCAGCCGCACAATCCGACGGGTGCCCATTGCCTGCCACAACTCGGAAACGACATGAGGCCATGTCTACCAATGGATTGATACTTGGACCATTCCGGGAAGAAAAATGTCACCAACTATTCCTGGGCATCAGCAGGGCTAGCAGCGAGGTCCATTGACCACAAGCCTCTGATCTCCTGCCTCATCCGGGGAGCAACACCATCAGCAGCGCCGTGCTTCGCGCAAGAGGTCCACTCTCGATCAGTACGATCTCGCCGTCAGACGGAGAGTGTGCAGGAAATGATGAGCTAACTCAGGGGTGGGCAACTGTGAATCTTTTTCGGTAAGGAGGGTCAGACTGTTCGCACGGGGATGATGGACTTTGCTTCCCGCGCCGGGGCTCACGATGGCCGGAGGTATCGTTCTCCAAAGAACGTAGCGTTACGGACGCTAATACCAGTGCCCGATCGGTTTGCTAACACCACCATTGGTTTATCGGGACGCTATACAGGCCATGACTGACGAGTATCTGTTTGGGCCTGCTCTTCGACCTCTTGCGGATGCATCAATACGGCTGGCCCCTCGCAGGTAGCACAGACAACTGCTCACCGGCCTGGCACACTCATCCTTTGCTCCAGCGATGGCCTTACAAGACACTATACCTAACTCAAGCTATCATATATTCATGTGTAATACAAGGGCAGCGCCGACGCATCTGGATACGTCCTCTTGGTAGACTGGGGGCACGAGGCAGCAGCAGGCCAAGCATGAGCCAGGAGTACCACCCGCCCTCCCAGCAGCGTCGAACGGCGCTGATCTACAGCCCGGCGCTCGTCCAGGCGGCGCTCCCGGCCAGGCATCCGCTCAAACTGGATCGGCCCGCGCAAGTGCGGGCGCTCATCGAGGCCTACGGGCTGCTGGCCGCGCCCGGCGTCCGCGAGGTCGCGCCAACGCCGGCGACCGGCGAGGCGGCGCGTACCGTTCATGCGACGGACTACGTAGAGGTGGTCAGGCGCTTGAGTGCCGGTGAGCAGGTGCCGGAGATGGTGGCGCAGCGCCACGGTTTCAGCGCGTTTGGCGATAACCCGCCGTTTCCGGGCATGTTCGAGTTCCAACTGCTCGTATCCGGCGCCTCGCTCACGGCAGCGCGGCTGGTGAGCGAGGGGAAGGTTGACGCGGCGTTCAATCCGGCCGGTGGTGTCAATCACCACGCGCTACCCGACCAAGCGAGCGGCTTCGGCATCTTCAACGACGCCGCTATTGCGCTGGCCTGGCTCCGGGACCAGGGGCTACGGGTGGCGTATGTGGACATTGACGTGCATCAGGGCGACGGGGTGGAGGCGGCGTTCGTCGGGAGCGACGACGTGCTGACCATCTCGCTGCACGAATCCACCCTCTTTCTCTTCCCAGGACCGCAAGGCGGCTTTGCGGAGCATATCGGCACCGGGGCAGGCCGCGGCTATGCGGTCAACGTTCCGTTTACACCGTATACCGACGATGCGACGTGGCTTTGGGCCTTCGAGGAGATCGTGCCACCGCTGCTGGCCGCCTTTCAGCCCGATATTGTCGTGACCCAGCTCGGCGCCGACGGCTACCACGACGATCCGCTGGCCCACCTCCGCCTGACGACGCACGCCTACGAGACGGTCATCGGTCGCCTCCGCGACCTCGCCCCCCGCTGGGTAGCCGTGGGCGGCGGCGGCTACGATATTGACGCGACCGCGCGGGTGTGGGCGCTGGCGTTCGGGATTATGGCCGGGGTGGAGCTACCCAATGAGCTACCGACAGGCTACGTGGAGGCCTACGGCGGCGCGAAGCTGCGTGATCCGCCGGACGTGGCGCAACCCGCCGCCGACACACAGCCGCCGATCCGCGAGTTTGCCGAGGCCAGCGTCCGTACCATCCGGCGCCTCGTCTTCCCTATCCACGGTCTGAGCACGGCCTGAGCGGGCCTCACCCCCCGGCCCCCTCTCCATCGCCGAGCGATAGAGAGGGGGAGTCCGCGGCAGACGGGCGTAGGTGAGGGAGGAAGGCAACCGGGGTGAGGAAGCTCAAGCTCTACATCGCTACGTCGCTCGATGGCTATATCGCCGGCCCCAACGGTGAGCTTGACTGGCTGGAAGCCGGTGGCGGCCTCGACTACGGCTACCATGACTTCTATGCATCCATAGACACGACCCTGATGGGCAACGCCACGTATCCAGTGACGCTCACCGTTGACACGTTCCCGTACCCGGAGAAGACCAACTACGTCTTCACGAGAGGCGCACCGCCGCCGGACACCCCTTACGTGCGTTTCATCGCCGGCGACATTGCCGCCTCTGTGCGTGTACTGAAGGACCAGCCGGGCAAAGACATCTGGCTGGTCGGTGGTGGCCAGGTCAATACGGTCATGCTCAACGCCGGCCTCATTGACGAGCTGATTCTGACGGTCTTTCCCCTCGCTCTCGGCCGTGGCATTCCCCTGTTTGCACCGGGCGCTACGCGCTCCGGCTTCAAGACGGTGGGCTGCGAGACCTACGAGACCGGGCTGATCCAGTGGCGCTTGGTGAAGGAGTAGGAGCGCACCAGGCTACTGACCAGTGGCCAGTGGCCACTGCCGGATCGTCCCGTGTTCAACCGGCGGAATGGTGCTACAGTGGCCCTGCGGAGAGCAGCATATAAGGAGGGTTCATGCGCGAGAACAAACTACTGCGCCAGCTACGGAGCGAGGAGACAACCTACGGACTCGGCCTCGGTCTGCCGTCCTATCCCGTTGCCGAGGCGCTCGCGCGTCTGGGCTATGACTGGTTCTACGTTGACGGCCAGCACTACCCCCTGACTTACGAGCAGATGGCGTTGATGTGCTCCGCCGTCTGGGCTAACGGCGCCACGCCGATTGTGCGCGTGCCCTGGCTCGGCCTCGATCACATTCAGCGCGCACTCGACGCGGGCGCCGGCGGCGTGATGGTGCCGGTGGTCAACACACCCGAGGAAGCCGCGGCGGTCGTGCAGGCGGCCAAGTTCCCGCCGCGCGGTATCCGCAGCAAAGGCGGGATGCTCCACGCGGCCGCCTTCAACACCGCCCCCGCCACCTACTATGAACGCGCCAACGACGAGACGCTGGTGAGCGTGCAGCTCGAAACGCGCGAGGCCATCGTCCGGGCGGAGGAGATTCTGAGCGTGGACGGCGTGGACGTAGTTTCCGTCGGGCCGAACGACCTGGCCGCGTCCTTTGGCTATGCCGAGGCCGCGGCCTGGCAGCAAGACGAGTTCGTCACCGCCATCCGCAGCGTGGTCACTGCTGCCGAGCGCACCGGCAAGGCGGCCGGCATCGCCGCCCGCACGGTGGAGCAGGCCCGCGAGTGGGCCGCCGCCGGCTTTCGGATGGTCACGCTCGGCACCGACTTGGGGATACTGGCGGGCGCCGCCGGCGATCTCGCGCAGAAGCTAGAGCTAGGATGAGCGTAGACGAGCGGGCGGTGCTCGACCATCTGGTGCTGGACTTTCGCCAGATGGCCGCCTTTGCCGCAGAGCCGTGGGTCTTCGTGCGCGGTGAGGGCGTGCGGTTGCAAGACCGGGAGGGACGCTGGTATCTCGACGGCCTTTCGGGCGTCTTTGTCACCGGTCTGGGCTACGGCAACGAGCGCATCATTCAGGCCGCTACCGACCAGCTCCGCGCTTTGCACTTTGCGCCGCCCTTGCACGGTACCACGCCCCCGGCCATCGAGCTGGCGATGCGGCTGCGCGAGATCGCACCGGCGGCGATGCGTGGCGAGCGTGGAGTCGCCGTCAAGCTCCTCTCCGGTGGCTCCGAGGCGACCGAGACGGCGCTGAAGCTGGCCCGCCAGTACCACAAGCAGGCGGGGCATCCCCGCAAGTACAAGCTCATCGCGCGGTACGGTGGCTATCACGGGGGCACGATGGGGGCGCTCTCGGCGAGCGGTGGCTGGGAACGGCGCAGCGTCTTCGAGCCGCTCGTCGCCGGTGTCCTGCATACCCATCCGCCCTCGTGCCAGCGCTGCCCCTTCGACAAGACCTACAACAACGGCGCTTGCGGGATCACCTGCGCGCGTTTGGTCGAGCGCACCATCGAGGCCGAAGACCCGGAGACGGTGGCTGCCGTCATCATGGAGCCGATGTCCATCTCCTCGGCCGGCTTCGTGGTGCCGCCACCGGAGTATTTCTCGATCCTGCGCGCGGCCTGCGACAAGCACAACGTCTTACTCATCTTCGACGAGATCATCACCGGGTTTGGCCGGCTGGGCGCGTGGTTTGGCGCCGACTACTATGGCGTGGCGCCCGACCTGCTGGCCTGCGGTAAGGGGATGAGCGGTGGCTACGCTCCCCTCGCCAGCGTACTCATTGCCGACCGTGTCTGGCAGGCGTTCCTCGGTGATCCGGACTCCCGGCGCGAGTTCCACCACGGCCACACCTTCGCCGGCAATCCGGTCGCCTGCGCGGCCGGGCTGGCTACGCTCGCCGAGTATCAGGAGCACGATCTGATCGCGCACGCCGCCCAATTGGGCGGCCAGCTACGCACACGCCTCGACGGGTTCGCGGAAGCCTATCCGTTCGTCCGAGACGTACGTGGCGCCGGCCTCTTGCAGGGCTTCGACTTCGCTGCCGACACGTGGCCGGAAGCAACCACGCCGCCGGGCAAACGGTTCGAGGCGCTGGCCCGCGAGCGTGGATTGATTGCGCGCTGTGGCAACGACTTCGTTGGCTTCGCGCCGCCATTGGTCATGCAGACGGCAGAGCTTGATGAGCTGTGCGACATCGCCGCCGCCTGCTTGGCAGCGATGTCACCGTAAGGAACGCTGCTGTCAGTGGAGCAACGGCGAGGGCTGAGGAGTGATGGAGAAGCGGCGCGGCCCGCGGCAGCTGCTCGGGGTGTTGCTCCTTTCCGGGCTGCTGGTGGCTTGTGGCACAGGCGCACCGGCCATCCCGCATGTGGTCGAGGGCCGGGGCGACTGCCTCGCGTGCCACGCCCAAGGTGAACAAGGGGCGCCGAAGATACCCGCCGACCACAACGGTCTCCCCAACAACCGCTGCCAAGCATGCCACGAGGCACAGTAACGCGACGGCAGACCGGCTCGTGCCGTTGTGCCTATCTCTACGGTAGGGTAGCTGGCAGCACCTGCAAACTCGGCCCGAAGCGCTCACGCTCGCGCAGCGTCTCCAACACCCGTCCCACCGGGCGAACCGGGATCACATGCACCGGGATACGCTCCTCGACTTGTAGCTCTACAACCCGGTCTATGACCAGATCGAGCACCTCGTCGGCATCTTCCAGGTCTACTGTCGTGATGAGATGCACATTCTCCGGTTCATCGTGCCCCCGCGCCACGCTGAAGCGCGCCTGCGGATAGTGCTCACGGATCAGGTCCTGGAGTTCATCCAAGGCACCTTGCATCCGGGAGGCCATCTCGACTTCCTGCTCCTTGCTCATGTCGGCTCACCTCCTTCGCCTCGGACTGCGTTCACAAACGCTTCCGTCCGTGAGACTGCCCGAGCCGCCCGCGTCTCTGTCACCTGGTCGGGGTCGTAATCGGCCTTCTCGCGGAGCGCGTAGTTCCGGCTCAGGGTCGTGCGTAACGTCGGCGGATACAGCTTGCGCCGGTTGATGAGCCGCCCATTGAACGCTGCTTGCACGAAGTCATGGCCCCACTGCGCCCCTCGCGGTCGAATGCCTGCTCGGATCAAGGCGGCGATTGCCGCTTGGAAACAGGCATAGTATGCGCGATTGGAGCAATTGTTGTATCGCCCGTTCACAAACTCGCTCTCCGCCCCGGCAAGGCTTTCCTCGGCCTCCACCAAGAACAACTCAACCTCTCCCAACTCCATCATGTCATGATTGTAGCACAGTTGTTACGTCAATTCAATGTTTAGAATAATCACTAGGCACAGCAGGAGGGGATGCGCTCGGAAAGCCTATTCCGTTGGGGAAAGTCTGCGCGATTTCCGGCGCTAACTAGCAGCGGTATAGCGTGCCGTCGGCACGGACCGCAAACGCCTACGCTGCCTTGCCTCGCGCCCGAATTTCTTGCTTCAGACGCTCCAACACCCATCGGCGTGCCAGCGCCGTTGCGTTCAGCTCCTCCTCACGAGCGAGGGCGTCCAGCTGCGCCAGCGTGTCGGCGTCAACCGGGATGGTCACGCGGTCGAAGAGCTTGTCCGCAAACCGGACCTTGACCGGCTTGAACTCGTCCTCATAGTCGGTAGTGTCGTGTGTATCCTAGAACTCGGCCTCTTCCTCGATAGTCCTGAACTCTGGGATGCGGCGTTTCTTGCGTTCCTTCTGCACAGTCATCGTACTTCGCCTCGTTCACCCCGGTAGCGACGGCGCTCCCTACGGCTGGCTGGTCAGGTCATCACCAGTGTAAGGCATCCCGCCTCAGCACGACAGCACGAGCCGTCGGCCGGCGCAGCAACCCGGCTGTCCTAGTTGCCGGCCTCTCTTGGCACGTATACTGGCACTGAGGGCGGGCACTCCATACTCAACCGCCCCAGGAGGTAAGGGCCGTGGAATCAGCCCGGCAGTCGCCGCGTTTTTACATCACCACCGCCATTGACTACCCGAATGCCGCTCCGCATATCGGGACCGCCCTAGAGAAGGTTGGGGCAGACGTGATGGCGCGGTTCCGGCGAATGCAGGGGATGGACACGCTCTTCTCGATGGGGCTCGACGAGAACAGCCAGCACGTGCTGCGCGCCGCCGAGGAGGCGAACGTGTCGGCCCGTGCTTGGGTAGACCGGATGGACGGGGTCTTCCAGCAGGCCTGGGAATCCTTGAACATCTCCTATGATCGTTTTATCCGCACGACCGAGGAGGTGCATATCGCAGCCTCGGTAGAGTTGTTTCGTCGCTCGCTGGAGCGCGGAGACATCTACAAAGGCACCTACTCGGGCTGGTACTGTCCGAACTGCAACACGTTCTACGATGACGACGAGTTGGTGGACGAGCGCTGTCCCAACCATCCGACGCTCACGCCGGAGTGGCTGGACGAGGAGAACTATTTCTTCGCGTTGAGCCGCTATCAGGAGCCGCTGGAGCGCCACATTGCAGCTCACCCGGACTTCATCGTGCCCACGACGCGGCGCAATGAGGTGTTGGGCTGGCTACGGGACGGGCTACGGGACTTCTCCACCTCGCGGCTGGTGCGTAACCTCGCCGGTGAGCGCTGGGGTATCACCGTTCCCGGGGACGACGACCACGTCATCTACGTGTGGTACGACGCGCTCACGAACTACCTCACGTCCTCCGGTTTCGCGCACGACGACGAACGTTACGCGCGCTACTGGCCCGCCGACGTACACGTGATCGGCAAAGACATCACCCGCTTTCACTGCCTGTACTGGCCAGCCATGCTGATGAGCGCGGGCATCGCGCTGCCGCGGCAGATCGTGGTACATGGCTGGTGGAACCTGGAAGGCAAGCCGTTCTCGAAGACCGCTGGCAACGTGCTGGACCCGCGAGACGCCGTAGCGGAATTCGGCACCGACCCGGTGCGCTACTATCTCATGCGCGAGGGGTCTTGGTTCCAAGACGGCAACTTCGCGCGGGCCAATCTCGTCCAGCGCTACCACGCAGAGCTGGCCAACGACTTGGGTAACTTGCTCAATCGGACGGTGACGATGATCGGCCGCTACTGCGACGGCCTGCTGCCCGCCGGTACCGCCAGCGCCGCCGGCGAGCGAGAAACGGCCATGCAGCGGGCGGCGGAGACGGCGCTGCGGGACGTCACCGCGGCGCTCGACGGCTGGGAGTTCGGCCGGGCACTCGACGCGATCTGGCAGCTAGTGCGCCGGGGCAATCAGTACATTGACGAGTCGCAGCCATGGCGCTTGGCCCGCGACCCAGCGCAGCGTGCAGCGTTGGAGACCGTCTTGGCAACCATGGCCGAGAGTCTGCGCTTCCAGGCCATTCTGCTCGGCCCGTTCATGCCCGCGACGGCGGACCGGATGCTCACCCAGCTTGGTCTCGACGGGATCGCGCCGGGCGCGTGGGGCGACCTGCGTTGGCAGCCGGACAGCTCGGGCCGGCCGGTACCCGGCGGCTCGCCCCTGTTCCCGCGGCTGTCGGCATAAGGTCAGCCGGCCGCTTGGGTTGGCGCGGGGACTGGTTGCGGCGAGCGACGTTGTGGTAGACTAAGCGGCAGGTGAAAAGGAGGTGATGCCTATGGATAGTAGCAGCACTAGTCGGCACGCCCTGTCCATGTGCATTCGCCTCGTACCTGTCGCCTAAATCAACACCAATGGCGAGCCGGAAGGTACGGGCGAATACCGGCGCTAGGTAGGGACGTGCTGCCTAGTGCGTAGCAAAGCCGCCCGGGACTGGTCCTCAGCGATCATTCTTGGGCGGCTTTTTCGTTGGCCCGGCTGGCCGAACCGGCTGGCGGCACAGCGTCCAGCACCCACTACCGCCTACAGACGACCAGAACTACTCTGGCGCCCTGAGGCGTTCGAGCGGATGGGCGGTATGCACGGTAGCAACGGCGAGGGAGGCTCCCAGCTATGAAACGTCGCAGTGTTGCGCTCGGCGGCTTCATAGCGTTCGCCCTGACTGCGTGCAGTGTTGCGGGCCTCGGTGGGCTACGCGGGTCAGGGAACATTCGCTCCGAGACCAGAGACATCGGGAGCTTCGGTCAAGTGGTCGTCTCCGGCAACGCGCGAGTGTTCGTCACCCAGGGAGAAGCGCCGTCCGTGGTGGTCGAGGTTGACGACAACCTCATGGAGCACGTGCGGACCGAGGTAGACGACTTCACCTTGCGCCTCGGCTTCGTGGGCACCGTCGGCGGCTACGCCCCCACGCAGCCATTGACGTTTCGCCTCACGGTGCGCCGGCTCCGGAGCCTGGAGCTAGCCGGCTCCGGCTCTATCGAAGCGACCAATATCAATGCCGCGCGGCTGGTGGTAGACATCAGCGGCTCGGGCAAGGTCCGATTGACCGGGAAGGTCGAGGAGCAAGACATCACCCTGAGCGGCTCCGGCAGGTATGACGCCGGCGGGGTCGAGACTGAGACCGCCCGGGTGCGGGTCAACGGCTCGGGGGCGGCCACTGTCTGGGCGAGCGACATGCTCAATGCCCGCCTCAACGGCAGCGGCCGGATCAGCTACTACGGACAGCCGCAGGTGAGCCGGGACATCTCCGGCTCCGGCCAAGTCAAGCACCTCGGCGCGCGCTAACTGCGGGAGCGGGCCATTGCCGGCCGGCCCCAATGGCCGCACAATAGATGCGACCGGTAACACATTGGCTACTTTCGTATATACTCTCGTTTCGTAGGTTGACAGGCACCCAGGCGTCAATACGCGAAGCGCACAGGATCATTATGGCTGCTCTAAAGCGTTTGGCAGCGGTGTACATGCTTTTGGTGGCGGTGGCGGTGGCCGTGCAGTACCTAGCCACGCAGTTTTACGACCCTACGCTGGAGGGTGCGGCAGTCGCCGTGTGGCAGATTTTGGACCCACTCATGGTAGTCGGCATGGTGATCGTCCTGATCGTAGCCATCGGCAGAAAGCACCGTATGGACACCGCTTCAGCCGATCAATCGGCACACCAGGGATCTCTGGAGACGAACCTCGTCTTCTACTATTCGGTGGCGCTCTTCCTCGTGCTACTCTGGAACTGGTTCGGCTTCCAGTTTGTTGATCCAGCCAACGACAATGGGCTGCTGTGGACCTTGATTGACACGACGCTGCCGCTCCTGCTGGCTTCGACGGCTTTGCGGCTCTGGCGCGAAGCGTCGTGACTGCTTGGGAATAGTTAGGGCTGGGCACTGTTGACATTTCCCGGTCATTTCCGTAGGCATCAGCGGCGAAAAGCTGCGATACGCGCGGCCGAACCTACGGACAGGTAGGAGGGCCGCATGAAGCATCGGCTTGTTGCACTCATCGCCGCCGGATTGCTGCTCTTGCTCGCGGTGCCGACGGCTGTAGCAGCCGACTGCAAGCCCTCCTCCGGCTTCGCCACGCTCACGGCCTTGATTGACGAGGCGGAGGGGCCGGACAAGGTCGGCGCCTGCCTGGAAAACCAGCATGTCAATCCTGAGAACGGCGATGTCCTACAGCAGACCACCGGCGGCCTCCTGGTGCAGCGCGCGGCCGATAACCGGACGGCCTTCACTGACGGCTACCGCACCTGGATCAACGGGCCGAATGGGCTGCAAGCGCGCCTCAATGCCGAGCAGTTCGACTGGGAAGGCCAACCGGATATCGGCGCCGTGACGGTCGCGCCCGGCGACGCGATCCAGATACGCTCGACAAACGCCCTGTCCGCGGCCGGCGGATTGGGCATTCCGAGCCAGCGCGGCGTGGCGCTCGCAATCGCGGACTACGGCCCTATCCACGGGCACGCCGTCTCGATGGGCGCCGGCCTCGACTCCCTCTGCACCGCGGAGGGGGGCCGTGCCGCTGCCCAGGCCGTGGTCGCCGATCCGCAGGTCGTGGGGGTCATCGGCACTTCCTGCTCCGGCGCTGCCGCCACCGCAGCGCCGATCATCAGCGCGGCCGGTTTGGTGATGATCGCTCCCTCCACCACCTCGCCCTCGCTCACCTCCGACCTGCGCGGTAACGCTGGCGCCAACTATCACCCCGGCTATTACCGGACCGTCCCCAACGACCTGCACCAGGCACGGGCCGTCGCTCAGTTCGCTTACAACGAGCTTGGTCTCCGCAAGATAGCCGCTATCCACGACGGCGATCCGTACACAAGCGGACTCACCGGCGCCTTTGCTATCGAGTTCCAGGCGCTGGGTGGATCAACCGTCATCGAATCCGTCAACAAAGGCGACACAAACATGATCCCCGTCCTCACCCGGATCGCGGCGAGCAGCCCCGACGGCCTCTTCTTCCCGCTCTTTCCGGGCGAGAGCGCCCACGTCGTCCGGCAGATCGGCCAGGTCGCCGGCCTCGACGACGTGTCGCTGATTAGCGGCGGAGCCTCGCTCGTCTCCGAGTTTCTCGCCATCCCCGAGTCGGAGGGCATCTACTTCCCCAGCACCGAGCTGGACTTTGGTGGCAACGTCAACGAGGCGACCGGCAAGAGCAGCGCGGCGCTCACCGCCGACTATCAGGCACGGTATGGCGAGCCACCCTCGACCGCCTACCTGGCCCACGCCTACGATGCGACCACCATCCTGCTCCGGGCCATCGAGACGGTCGCCATGGTCGACGGAGAGACGCTCTCCATTGACCGCGCCGAGTTGCGGGCGGCGCTGACCGGCACCGCCGGTTTCCAGGGCATCATCGGCGCCATCTCGTGCGACGAGTTCGGCGACTGCGGCACCGGCCGCATCCAAATAGCGCACCACACTACCTCCGGTAACACCGATGTCGCGCAGCTGCCCGTCGTCTACCGCTTTGCCCCGTGATCGCTACCCGTGGGCGTTGCCGGCAAACCACGCCGCCGCGGCGCCGCTTGGCCGACGTATGGTGCGAGCATGGTATCGGCAACGCTGCGAGACCTGGCAACGATTGATCGGTTGACGCCAACGCGCCGTCCAGATGGGCCGAGCCTGGCGCGGCAGCGCTGGCGGCAACTGCTCTTCCTCCATTGGGCCGTGCCGGTAGCGGCGCTCCAGGCGCGTCTTCCCGCGCCGTTGGTCGTGGACACCTTCCAAGATCGCGCGTATGTGGGCCTGATCGCGCTCTCGATGCCCGAGGTGCGGCTACGCTGGCTGCCATCCATGCCGGCGCTCACGCGCCTGCACGCGCTGAATCTACGGACCTACGTGCAGCGGGACGGGCGCGAGCCGGGCGTCTGGTTTTTCAGCCTCGATACCTCGCACCCGCTGGTCGTGATCGCCGGTCGCCTCGGCTGGCGACTGCCCTACCACGTGGCTGCGATTCGGCGTCAACGGGAGGGGCGCACCCTGGCGTTCCGCAGCGAACGGCGCTGGCCGGGGCCGACCCCGGCGCAGCTTACGGTACGCTGCCGTGTCGGCTCACCCCTCGGTACGGCGCGACCAGGGACGCTAGAGCACTTTTTGGTGGAGCGCTACCTGCTCTACGCGGACTTCGGTCGCCGGGGTCTGCGCGTCGGCCAGGTACACCACCGCCCCTTTGCGCTCCACCGGGCCGCAGTCGAGTCGCTGGACGAGACGATACTACGCGCCGCCGGATTGGACGTACCGCGGACAGCACCGCTGGCCCACTACTGCCCCGGCGTGGACGTGGAGCTATTTGGCTTGCGCCCTTGATGGGCGACCGGGGGTGAGGCCCATCATTCCCGCGCACGCGGGAATCCATGTCCCCCTGCGGATGCGGGGGGGCCATAGGGGGGCCGGAGGTGCGTAGCTGCCCCCACCTTGCCCCGCGCGCATTCCGGCTGATACCGTCCTCTGATAGGCGCCGTCGCATCGCTAGGCGGTGTCGTGGCCGCGCCAACGGTACATCAACAGATGGAGGGGACTCAGCGATGAGCAAGAGTCAGATTGGGCTGCTGGGTTTGGCCGTGATGGGCCAGAACTTAGCCCGCAATATCGCGCGTTTTGCCACGGTCACGGTCTACAACCGCACGACCGCGCGCACCAAAGAGTTCCTGGCCGGGCCAGCGCAGGGTGCCGCGATCCGTGGCTCCGAGACGTTGGAGGAGCTTGTCGCCGCGCTCGACCGCCCGCGGACGATCATCCTCATGGTGCAGGCCGGCCGGCCGGTGGATGCCGTGCTGGCACAGCTCCGTCCGCTGCTCACCGCTGGCGATATTGTGGTTGATGGTGGCAACTCGTTGTACCAGGACACCATCCGTCGCGGCGCAGAGCTGGCGCCGGACGGACTGCACTACGTCGGCATGGGCGTAAGTGGCGGTGAAGAGGGCGCCCTCAACGGGCCGTCACTGATGCCCGGCGGGCCACGCGCGGCCTACGACCATCTGGCGCCGATCCTGACCAAGATCGCGGCCCAGACCGACGACGATGGTGCTTGCGTGACCTACATCGGCGAGGGTGGTGGTGGTCATTATGTCAAGATGGTTCACAACGGCATCGAGTATGGCGATATGCAGCTGATCGCCGAAGTCTATGAGCTGCTGCGGCGGCTCAATCGCCAAACAGCGCCGGAGATCGGAGCCGTGTTCGCGCAGTGGAACGAGACCGAGCTGCAATCGTATCTCGTCGAGATCACGGCGACGGTCCTGCGCTACACCGACCCGGAGACGCAGCAGCCGCTTGTTGACCTCATCCTCGATACGTCCGGGCAGAAAGGCACCGGGCGCTGGACCTCGCAGGATGCGCTCGACCTCGGCGTACCGATCCCGACGATTGACGCGGCCGTGTGGTCGCGGAACATCTCCGCTCGCAAGGACGAGCGCATGCGGGCCGCCCAGGTGCTCGGCGACCCGCCGGACGGGGGAACGGCGGCGGCCGGCGATGCCTTCACGGAGCAGGTCCGCGCGGCGCTCTATGCGGCAAAGATCATCACCTACGCGCAGGGAATGGCGCTTTTGCGCGAGGCGTCGCAAGAGTACGGTTTTGGCTTGAACCTGGCGGAGATAGCCCGCATCTGGAAGGGCGGTTGCATCATCCGCGCGGCCTTGCTCGACCAGATCAAGGCCGCCTTCCTCGACACACCCGACCTGACCAATCTGCTCTTGCACCCCCCGCTGACCGCGCAGGTGACCGCGCGGATCGGGGCGCTGCGCCAGGTCGTTGCCCTAGCCCGCGAGCAGGGGATTGCCTGCCCGGCCTTGAGCGCGTCCCTCGACTACTACGAGAGCTACCGCCAGGAACGGCTCCCCGCCAACCTGATCCAGGCGCAGCGCGATTACTTCGGGGCACACACCTACCAGCGCACCGACAAGCCTGGCATCTTCCATACCGAGTGGCAAACGACGGAGTAGACTTCACTTCACCCCCGCCCCGGCCCCCTCCCTAGCCCTCCCCCGTTGCGACAGGGGAGGGAACGACCGGCCCCCCGCCGCAGCGGCGCCAGCAGTCACCGTCCCCCCTGCCGCAGCGGGGGGACCATAGGGGGGCCAGGGCGTAAGGCACGGATACCTTCCCCTGATAATGCACTTGCGCCACCGGATACCTCACGCATGAATGTATCACTGCGGCAGTACCGTGACCTGTTAGCGAGCTACTTCTGGCCGCAGCGCGGCCACGTCGCGGTTCTGGCAGTCCTCATCCTCGGCAACCTCGGCCTGCTGCTGGTCACGCCGCAGATTCTCCGCAGCTTCATTGATACCGCTCAGACCGGCCGTGCCCTCGCCATGCTCGTGACGTTAGCGCTCCTCTTTGGCGGTGTCGCACTGGGCCAGCAAGTCGTTTCGGTGCTGGCAACCTACTTCAGCGAGCGGGTCGCCTGGACCGCGACCAACGCCCTCCGGTCGGACCTGACCCGGCATTGCTTGGCTTTGGATATGTCGTTCCACCACGAGCACACGCCGGGCGAAATGATTGAGCGCGTTGACGGCGACGTGAACAACCTGGGGACCTTCTTCTCTACGTTTACTGTTCAGATCGTGGGGAGCTTCCTGCTCCTGGTTGGCATCCTGGCGCTGCTCTTTGGGGAGGAGTGGCGGGCCGGCTTGGCCTTCACGCTGTTTGCGCTGGTGAGCATCTCCGTCTTGCTGGGGCTGCGGAACATCGCCGTCCCCTACTGGCGGGCGCGGAGCGAGGTCCGCGCCAACATGTTCGGTTTTCTGGAAGAGCGGCTGGCAGGCACGGAAGACATCCGCGCCGCCAACGCGCAGCCCTACGTCTTGCGCCGGTTCCACGAGCTGACGCGCACGTGGTTGAGCAAAGAGATGCGGGCCGGCCTGGCCATCGGAGTCTTCTGGAACACAAACGAGACCATCTGGGCGGTCGGGAGCGCGGCGGCCTTGGCGCTGGGCGCCTATCTCTTCCTGGATGAGGCGATCACGCTCGGTACGGTGTACATGCTCTTTCACTATGCCACGATGCTCGTCCAGCCCATCAGTCGGCTGACCCAAGAGCTGGAGAACTTGCAGCACGCCTCCGCGAGCATCCTCCGTCTCGGCGAGCTACTCCGGACCCGCAGCACCATCCTCGACGGTGCAGGCGTCGCCTTCCCAGCCGGGGCGCTATCGGTCGAGTTCGACAATGTGACGTTCGGCTACAACCGAGAACAGGCGGTGCTGCACGACATCTCGTTTCGACTGTCGCCGGGGAGGACCTTGGGCTTGCTCGGACGCACGGGGAGCGGCAAGACCAGCCTCACGCGCCTCGTGTGCCGCCTCTACGATCCGCATAGCGGCACGATCCGCCTGGGGAGGCAGGATATTCGGCAGAGTACCCTCCCCGACCTGCGAGAGCGCATTGGGATGGTCACGCAAAACGTGCAGCTGTTCCACGGCACGGTGCGCGACAACTTGACCCTTTTCGACCCGGATATTTCCGACGAGCGCCTCCGTGAGGTCATTGCCGAGCTTGGTCTCGCGTCGTGGTACGCGGCGCTGCCCGCGGGTCTGGACACCATGCTCACTCACGACGGGGCCTCTCTGCGGGGGAAGCGCAGCTGCTCGCCTTTGCCCGCGTCTTCCTCCGACCGGCGGGCTTGGTGATCCTCGACGAAGCCTCCTCGCGCCTCGACCGGGGGACGGAGCGGCTGATCGAACGGGCACTCGACAAGCTGGCAGCGGACCGGACCGTGATCGTCATTGCCCACCGCCTGGCTACCGTGCAGCGCGTGGACGAGATCATGATTCTGGATGATGGAAACATCTTGGAGCATGGCGACCGGCGGGGCCTGACAAACGATCCCCACGCCCGCTTCCACGGACTGCTCCGCACCGGGCTAGAGGAGGTCTTGGCGTGAAGACCTGGCAGCACCTCTGGCGACTGATCCGCTTCCTGCCGGGGCGCTACGGCAGCATGGTCGTCCTGCGGACGCTGGCCTTTACGCTAGTTCCGAATGCGGTGGCGCTGGCGAACCGGGAGTTCTTCGACAGCCTGACCGGCGAGGCACAGCTCGGCTGGGGACCCTATACCCTCGTCGCGCTGCTGGTAGCGATTGGGCTGGCGCGGGCGGTCATCATCTTTGGCGACATCATCTTCTTCTTCCTTTCCAGATTCACGATGGAAACACTGCTGCGTCGGAACCTGCTGGCGCACATCCTGGACCAGCCCGGCTCCCAAGCCTTGCCCGCATCGCCCGGTGAGGCAGTCAGTCGCTTCCGTGGTGATGTCGAGGCCATCACAGAGTTCATGGTGATGTCCCCTTTCAAGGTGGCCCACCTCATCTACATCCCGGTGGCGCTTTTCGTGATGCTCCAGGTCAACGCGCTCATCACGACCGTCGTGTTTCTGCCCTTGCTGTTCATCATCATCACGGTCAACATCGCGGCGCGGCGGATTCGGCGGTACCGCGAAGCCAACCGCGAGGCAACCGGCAACGTGACGGGGTTCATCGGCGAGCTGTTCCGCATGGTCGAAGCGGTCAAGCTCACCAATGCCGAGGCGCGCGTTATGGGCCGGTTCGATCAAATCAACAGCACACGACTGCACACAACTATCAAGGACCGCATGTTGAGCGCCGTCCTGAACTCGATTTTCGATAACTCTGCCAACTTGGGAACGGCCGTCATCTTGATCCTGGTCGGACAGTCCATGCAGACGGGGGCCTTCACCATCGGCGATTTCGCGCTCTTCGTCTACTATCTCCAGCAGCTCACGTGGATCAACCGCAACATCGGCTCGGCCTGGGCCGAGTACAAGCAGATCGGTGTCTCCATCGAGCGCTTACTGACCTTGCTGGGGAGCGCGCCACCCCAAAAGCTGGTGGCGCATAGCCCGGTCTACCTGCGCGGCGCGTTGCCGGAGGTGCCGTTCACCCCCAAGACGGCTGCGGATCGCCTGATCCGTCTGGAGGCGTCGGGGCTGACCTATCGCTACCCCGATTCGGGACGCGGCGTCGCCGGCATTGATCTCCGGCTACCGCGTGGGTCGTTCACGGTCATCACCGGCCGGATCGGCGCCGGTAAGACCACGCTGCTGCGCGTCCTGCTGGGTCTCGTCCCGAAAGACGCGGGCGAGGTGCAATGGAACGGCACGCTTGTCGAGGAACCGGCCACGTTCTTTGTGCCCCCGCGTTGCGCCTACACCGCCCAAGTGCCCCGCCTGTTCAGCGAGACGCTGAAGGACAACATCCTGCTGGGCTTGCCGGAAGACCGGGTGAACGTCCCGGCGGCCCTGCGGTCGGCCGTGCTGGAGCCGGATGTGGCCCAGTTGGAGGACGGTCTCGATACGCTCGTCGGCTCGCGCGGGGTCAAGCTCTCCGGGGGCCAAGCCCAGCGCGCGGCGGCGGCGCGCATGTTCGTCCGCGATCCCGAGCTGCTGGTCTTCGACGATCTCTCCAGCGCCCTCGACGTCGAAACGGAACGGCAGCTCTGGGAGCGCGTCTTTGCCCGTCGCGAAGCAACCTGCTTGGTGGTTTCGCACCGGCGGGCAGCGTTGCATCGGGCCGATCACGTCATCGTGCTGAAGGACGGCAAGGTAGACGCGGCCGGCAGCCTCGACGAGCTGCTGGCGACCTCCGCGGAGCTACAGAAGCTGTGGCAAGGCGACCGCGGGACGGGGGAGACGGATGGGGCGGCACACCTACCCCCAACCCCCTCCCTGAAGGGAAGGGGCTAAAGGTCCTCGCAATGCCCCCCTTTCACTGGAGGGAAGGGGCCGGGGGTTAGATCAGACCTGGCCGCTACTCCGGGGAGGGCTTATCCCTTCTTCTACCGGTAGCCAAGTGTGTCCACAGTTCTCGCAAGGCCCAAAAAGGAATGAACACTGCTCCAATCAGCATTGCTATCTTAATGCTCGTCATATCCGTACCAGGGTACAAGTTCTCCTCAAGTGGGCCGCCGCGTTGCTCCATCGAACCCAAAGCCCAGAGTACCGGGAAGCTGGCGAGCGCAAGAGCCGAAGCGACCGTAAGAGCGAGCCGAAGCGCCTCAGGAAAACCGATTCTCCGCAGCAAAGCCAACACCAGGACAAGAAAAAACAGCCCGGCAAAAATCAGAGGAAGCGGCATACAGGCTCCGCATTACCTAGCGAGCTGCTGAATGTCCGCTCTTTGCGGCTGTCCGGTAGGCGAAAAGCTCACCAACGGCGATGCCGGCCACCGTGCCAACGATTGTCCACATTGGCCCTACTGCGTACCCCAATATCACGCCGCCGATGAGCGCACCACTGAAGACGGCTGCCGGGGGAGCGGCAAGTGGAAACGGCGGAGTCGGCGTGCCTAGCTGCGAGGCAGCAGCCGTAATGCTGGGCACTTGATCCGCAGGGGTAGCGGCGGCGCTAGGATGGTCCTTACTCGTCTTCACAACCATGCCTCGCTCTCTCCCTCCGAGGCACCGGGGACTGTCCCAGGCTTGCTCGGCTCACGCCCACGCCGCCACAGGAGTTAGGATAGCACATGGCACCGCGCCATCCCTCTCGTCTTCGACATAGCCTCTCACCTCATGCGTCGAAGTGTCCACGTCAGGCTGGCCCCCATCCGGCGCGCTCGGGTCGCGCTGCCGGCTGAGGGTCAACGGCGGTATGCTGAAGGCTAATGACAGAGCGCGGCCGCCAGCGGGTCGTCGTAACCGGCATCGGCGCCGTGACTCCTATCGGTACCGGCCGCAATGGTCTCTGGGCGGGGGTCAAGCGTGGGCAGTCGGCCGTAGGGCCGGTGACGCGCTTCGACGCGGCCCCCTTCCGCTCGCGCCTGGCAGCCGAGATCGGCGACTTCGATCCACTTGCTCACCTGGAATCCCGCCAGGCGCGGCGCCTGGACCGCTACGCGCAACTCGCCCTCGTCACCGCGCGGCTGGCCGTGGACGATGCCCGCCTCCACGTGCCGGAAGGACGCCCCCGCAACCGCGCCGGGGTGTATCTGGGCAGCGCCCTCGGCGGCGTGGCCTATGCCGAGGAGCAGCACACCGCCTTCCTGGCAAGGGGAGCACGCGCCGTATCGCCAACGCTGGCCCTGGCCGTCTTCGGTGGCGCCAGTGCCACCAACGTAGCGATTGACTTGGGCTGGCGCGGCCCCAACCTCACCAACGCCAATAGCTGCGCTTCCGGGGCGGTGGCGATTGGCGAGGCGTTTCGGCTGATCCGCGCCGGCGGCGCCAACGTGATGCTCGCCGGTGGGGTCGAGGCACCGCTGGCCCCCTTGACTTTCGGCGCTTTCGCGCTCATCAAAGCGATGTCTACGCGCAACGACTGCCCCGGCCGGGCAAGCCGGCCGTTCGACGTTGCTCGCGACGGGTTTGTCATGGGTGAAGGCGCCTGTATCGTGGTGCTGGAATCCCTCGCCCACGCGCGGCGGCGCGGCGCCGACATGCTCGGCGAGGTCGTCGGCTATGCCCTGACGAACGACGCGCACCACATGACGGCGCCGCGCCCGGACGGGCGCCAAGCCGCCCGCACCATCCGCCTGGCGCTGGCCGACGCCGGCCTCAAGGCCTACCGGATCGGCTATATCAACGCACACGGCAGCAGCACGGTGCTGGGCGATGCGGCGGAAGCGCAGGCGATCAGAACCGGCTTTGGCCGCTACCTGACCCCAGAGGTGCTGGTCAGCGCGACGAAGGGCCTCTACGGGCATCCGCTCGGAGCAAGCGGCGCCATTGAGGCGGCCATCGCGGTCGAGGCGCTCCGCACGGGCTGGCTGCCACCCACCACGAACCTGGAGCAGCCCGATCCGCAGTGTGCGTTGCCCCTAGTGCCGGCGGGCGGGCTACACCGCGCGACGGACTACGCGCTGTGCAACACGTTCGGCTTCGGCGGCATCAACGCTTGCCTCGTCTTGGCCGGCCCCGGCGCAAGCGCCGAGGCCGGCACGTGAGAGGCATCCACATGGATACACAGGATGGACAGGATAGGTGGGGTACTGGCCTCCCGTCATTGCGGCGCAAGCCGCAATCCAGTGGCGCATCGTTTCACGGCGTATTGGGTGCGAATTAGTATTATCCTGAGCTACGGCGCCATCGGTCTTTGCGCGGTGCTATAGTCAATATGTCAATGGCATTATCCGGATTGATCGTATACTCAATACGAAACGTGCCAAAACCGGCTTGGCGATTACAGAGAGCGATCCCTTTCAGGTGCTTCTTCCCTCTGATAGGATCGGCTTCAATTGCCTCGAAATGGCGAGCAATGTTCCGCCGCGTTTTTCCGTCAGCACGTTCAATAAAACGGCGGGCTTCAGGCGCTACAACACCTATCCGGTGCGGAGGATTGGCAGGCATTTACAGACCGAGATTTGCCCGCAACTCTGCCCACGGAGTGCCCTCGCCGCGCTCGATACTCTGTTTGGCTGCAAGGAGCGCAGTCAAGGCCTCCGGGTCAGCCAGCACTTCTGCCGTTGCCAGCCAATCACTGAGCGCCTTCCTGGCAGCACTTCCACCGTTGGCATCCCATTCTACGGCGATGCCACGCGCCAAGTCACGCAGCGCCTCGCGCATATCATCTGCGTCCAGTTGCTCGATCATTGCTTCAATATCAGCGTTCGACGGTGGTGGATCGTCTTCAACTTCCGCGGTATGGGCGCGGCTCACCCACCCGGGAGGAGCCTCATACACGCGCGGGCCAACCTCAAACGGCTGACCACCCTCAACTGGATGATCGTCCAGACTATCGCTGCTGTCGGTATCTCTTACTGCCATATTGGGCCTCTCGTTGTCGCAACCATAGCACCATAGGCATCTGTTTGCAACGCGCATAAACCGACGCGGCGACAGCTTCCAGGTAACCGGGATACCGTGACGTGACTACGGTATATCTACGGTGATGCACCTCATCAAGCCGTGACCCGCTCGCCATCAATGATGACCGTCGTCGCGCGGGAGCGCAACTCAAGGGGGTGGCCGTCGAAGAGCACGATGTCCGCATCTTTGCCCGGCGTCAGGCTGCCTACGCGGTCGGCTACCCCCATGATCTCCGCCGGGGTCAGCGTGATCGCGCGTAGCGCGTCCCGCTCCGTCATTCCTTCGGCGACGGCCAAGCCGGCGTAGAGGCGCAGGTACTTGCTCGGTAGCACCGGATGATCGGAGCAGATCGCCACGGGGACACCGGCACCGGCCAGGATACCGAGCGAGGCAAACGTCTTCTCCCGTAGCTCGACCTTCGCTCGCGTGCCAAAGGTCGGGCCAACCACACACGGCACCTGCCGCGCGGCGATTTCCTCCACAATGCGGTGGGCTTCCGTCGCATGCTCCAGGATCACGTCCACCTCGAACTCGGCGGCGATCCGTAGTACCGTCAGAATGTCGTCGGCGCGGTGGCAGTGCGCCAGTAACGGGATTTCCCGTTGGAGCACCCGTCCCACCGTCTCCAGGCGGAGGTCACGGTCCGGGGCCTTGTCCGGGTCGCGCTCGCCCTGCTCCAGCTTACGCAGATAGCCTTGCGCCTGCACCAGCGTCTCGCGCAGCACCGCTGCGACGCCCATGCGCGTCGAGGGCAGCTGCTTGCGGTCACCGTAGACGCGCTTGGGGTTTTCTCCGAACGCCACCTTCAGGCCGCACTCGGCCTTGACAACCATCCGGTCAACGAACCGGCCGGAGGTCTTGATAATGGCGCCCAGACCGCCAACGACGTTCGCGCTACCGGGCAGCACCACGGCCGTCGTGATACCGTGCGCCGCGGTGTCACGCAGCCCCAGCTCCTCCGGGTTGATCCCGTCGAGCGCGCGCACATGGGGCGTCACCGGGTCGGTGCTCTCGTTGGTGTCACTCCCCTCCCAGCCGACACCTTCCTCGTGGACACCGAGGTGCGTATGGGCGTCGAGCATCCCCGGCAGGGCCAGCTGACCGGCCGCGTCTATGACCGCGGCGTCGCTGGGGATGGCGACCCCGTTGCCAACGGCGGCGATGGTCGAGCCGTCTATCAGGATTGTGCCCGCCGCGATCTCCGGGCCGTCAATCGGCACAATGTGGGCGTTGGTGATCGCCAACATCGGCATACAGCACCTCGCCAAGGATAGGTTAAAGGTTACGGCATTTTCGCCAAGATCCGTTCGAACTCATCCAGCGAGAACGCTCTCAGGGTTTGCGAGCGCACATTGCCATGCGAGCCGAGCGCGAGCAGCAAGGCTGCCGCCGTCTCGTCATCGGGCACGTCGGCAATGGTGATCGCGTCATACGCACCCATCGTCAGGTACCACGCTTCCACCTTTGCGCCGGCGGCCTCGGCACCGCTGATCGCCTCGCGCACGCGCTGTGGGCCATCCTTGATATTGCGGATGCCCTGATCCGTGTAGTTGAGCAGGACTATGAACTTCGGCATATCTACCCTCCTATGGGCCTTTGGCCCACCACCTGCGCCTCAGTGTGACACCGGGAAGGATGGCTGTCAACAAGAACTGTTACACTGCTCGATCAGTGTCTCCCGGTACGACAGCCGATGGGAGGGCAGAGCGTGTGGCAGCGTTTGAGCGGATTAGTGAGCAAGGGAGCTGAGGAATGACAACGGAAGCGTTTTCGCTGCGTGACGCTCTCCCCGGTCCGGCGCCAGGCGCTTTCGGCCGGGCGCTGGCCCCGGGGCCAGGCATTGCCTTTAGTGCCGAGGGAGCACCACCCGACGATGTTATGTCTGGCATGCTGCCACCAGAGGTGACAGCCCTGGATGGCGGTGGCCGAAAGGCTGTCTACCGCCACCCGCAGCTGCCACTCGAACTCGCTGTGACACACCAACCCCTGAGTGGTACCGGTGCGCTCCGCGTGGCCGCCGCCCTGAAGAACGTGGGTACACGGCCGATAGCCCATGTGCGCGACCTCCAGAGCCTGAGGCTGGACTTCGATTGGGGAGTGATCGGTGCGCCGACAGTGCGCGGCCTCAACGGTGGGGTGAATCACTACTTCTTTCCGCCACAGGCGTATGCGGTCTCTGAGCGCACGGTGCTCGGTTATAACCCACGCGGGGTGAGCCTCGACTCGGGCTTCCACGGCCGCTCCTCGCAGGGCCACATCCCCTTGTTCCTGGTGAGCGACGAGGCCAACCAGTCCGGCATCTTCGGGGGCCTGGAGTGGTCGGGTGACTGGCAGGTGCGGTTCTCTCGCGAGGGCCAGACGGCGTTGATGCGCGGTGGCAGTTGGGGGATTGACCTCACGCTGCGGGAGGGCGAGGAAATCCCCTTTGCTCCTGTGCTGCTCGGCTTCTACGAGGGGGACCGTGACCAGGGCGCAAACGCGCTGCGCCGCTGCCTGCTGGAGCACTTTGTGCCGCGCCTTGGTGAGGAGCGGCATCTGCCCCCCACCTACTACCACCAGTTTCACTATTTCACAAACCTCTTCGACGAGGACATCATGCGCGCCCAGGTAGACGTGGCAGCGGAGCTAGGTCTCGAGTACTTCGAGATCGACGCCGGTTGGTTCGTTGGCATCCGCGACCTCGATCCCTCGTTACCCCCAGGTTCACCGGCGGAAGGCGGCTTCTCGGCTGGGGTCGGGAACTGGCTGGAGGTGGACCCGGCTGTCTTTCCCTCTGGTCTCCCCGCGTTCGCCGACTACGTGCGTTCCAAGGGGATGCACTTCGGTCTCTGGTTCGAGCCGGAGCGAGCGTCGCTCACCTCGACGCTGGCCCGCGAGCATCCCGAGTGGGTGCTGCGGATCGAGCCGACCGAGGCCAATCAACACCTGAAGGCGATGGCCACGCCCGAACAGCGGGCGCCCATGGCCACGCATGGGTTGGTTGACTTTGGAAACCCGGAAGTGATCCAGTGGATGCAAGGGATGTTTACGCACATGCTGGAAACCCATGACATCCGCTGGATCCGGTGGGACTTCAACATGGATCCGCGCCTGTACTGGGAAATACGCGATGGGCCTGACCGCCGGGGGATCAGCCAGATCAGGCACATTGAGGGCTTGTATGCCTTGCTGGACTGGCTGCGGGAACGCTACCCACTGCTGTTTATTGACACCTGCTCGTCGGGTGGGCGGCGCGCTGATCTGGGCTGCCTGCGCCGGGCGCACTCCTGTTTCAGCAGCGACCATACCCAGGACACAGACATTTCCCGCAACCACCTCTCTGGTGGGAGCCGCTTTCTGCCGGCCAACTGGCTTGAAATGAACATCCGCCGGCCTTGCCGCGAAGGTAACCCGTGGGGTGCCATCCCCTACGACGAGGCAGACTATCCTGATAGCGCCTTTCAGGCCCGCTTCGGCGCCACCTTCGGTCTGAGCGACAACCTGGTTCAATGGTCACCGGGACACCGCGAACGAGCGCGAAAGCACTTCGCGATCTACAAGCAGGTCCGCCATCTGCTGTGGGGTGACTTCTACCCCCTGTTCCCGCTTCCCTCCTCCCTGGATGCCTGGGATGGCTGGCAGTACCACGATCCAGCCACGGGTGAGGGGCTGCTTGTCGTCTTCCGGCTGCGGGCCGACGATGGGGTCCGGCGGGTGGTGCTGCGCGGGCTGGGGGATTTACAGCGCTATATCTTCACTGACCCTTACAGTGCGGAGCAGTACGCGGCGCACACCGGTGACGAACTGGCTACCCAGGGCCTTCCCATCGCTCTGCCGCGCAATGGCTCGACGCTGCTGACCTACCGGCCGGCCTGATCCTGGTCAGCTCCGGCCTGCGGGCTGTGTCACCACCCCCTTCGACAGTCGGCCCGCAGGCGGCTAACGCCCCGGCTAGCGCAGTGCCGTCGGCCCCTGCTCATCCTGACCGACCTCGGCCGCGCGGTCGTGCTCACCTCCATTCACCACCCGAATAGGCGACCTGTTGAGGCGAGTCAATGCGTGTTTTGCCAGATCATGGTAGGCATGTGTGTCAGTGAGAGCAGTGAGCCAGGATTGAAGGAGAAAACGCACCGGCCACCACGTCTAGGGTGGTGGCCGGTGCTCGCAACCTCCGGCTAGAGGGCCTTGAGCGGCTCTTTGTCTCCCGCTCTAGTTCCCGCCCTAACGTACCTCCCAGAGTTGCTGGATGCGGGCCATCATCTCTTTGGGGATGATCTCTTGCCTGAGCACCCCCATCACGCCGGGCCAGAACGCCGCATGCACCTTCGATGGCAGGATCACGTCCAAGGACCAGCCGAAGCCCGTTTCCCTCGCGTCATGGATGATCTGGAGCGCCCTGCGCTGGCCTGGCGAGATGTTGTAGTCCTCGATCCGGAACGGCACGGGCGGAATCTGGAACGTGGTCTCGATCCAGGCCTTCTGCGGCTCGGGGGCGAATAGGAAGTCAAGGAAGGTTACCGCCTCGTCGGGCAACCGACTCTGCGACCAGACGCTGTGGCCGCCGCCCGAGCCCCCGGCCAGGTTGGATTCGAGCGGCTGGGTGCCAGTGGGTGAGGGCATCCCGGAGAACTCGAAGGCGAACTCCCCTTTCGACTCGTTCGCCTGCTGCTGCATCCACCCAACGCTCCAGGTACCGGTAGCCCACATCCCCACTTTGCCCGAGACGAAGGAGGCGCCCATCGGATAGTCGGGATCGCCCTCATCAGTGGGGTTGGGAGGCAGGTAGCCACGACGCTGCAGGTCCAATATGACCTCAGCCGCCTTGATCGGATCAGCGCTATCCCACCGCTTGTTGCCGGCGACGATATCATCCACAATCTCCTTGCCGCCGATGGCGGCCAGGGTCAGGCTATAGAGGTGCCCGTAGTTCCAATGCGCTTGCTCCGCAATCGGCATGACCTTGGCGTTCAGGAGCGTCTGCGCGGCCGCCATGAGGTCGTCCCACGTCGAGGGAATCTCCAACCCATGCTTCTCGAACACCTTCGCGTTGTACCAGAAGGCGATGAACTCCATCTCGTGCGGCACGCCGTAGAGCCTTCCGTTGAAGCGCGCCTGTTCCCTCATCCAGCGGTAGATCCGCTTGAGATTGGGCTTCAGCGCGTAGTGGCGGTCCAGGGCCAGCGGCAGTCCCAGCTCGACCAATCGCGCCTGCTGCCAGGCGGTCACATTGACTGAGTAGACATCCGGTGCGATGCCGGCAGCAGCAGCAGCGATCAGCACATCATCGTTGCTCTTCCCCTTCGGGCGCGCCGGTCGGCTCCGCGTGAGCTGAATCTCGGGGTGCATATCCGCGAACAGCGCATCGAGCTTGGTCCACAAGTCTGCGCCGAGACCAACGCTCCCGATGGTTGGCCCGGTCCAGGCCACCAACCTGGACGATGCCCTCTCGACCACCTTCTCGACCACCTTCTCGACGACGACCGGCTTCTCGACGGTGACCACCTTCTCCTGCACGACGGTCTGCGACTGTCCCGCCGCCCCGGCCGCACCCTTGGCGCCAGCCGCGCCAGCCGCGCCGGCCGCGCCACGCGCACCCTGCGCGCCCGCTGCCCCCGCTGGCCCCTGGACGTAGCGGATTTCCACCTCGCCACAGGCTGCGGCCAGAAGCCCGCCGACGACGGCAGCAGCACCTCCGAGATACGTGCGACGAACTACGCGTGCCATCAGGAGACCCTCCTCTGCTCGCCCGTGGGGGGTAAGCCATGAGCGGCTCACCACGTGGACGGCGCCCGGCGAGCCTTCAGGCGCATTGCACCCTCATCTTCCTTTCATGCTGGTGAGGACTGATGAGGACGCCGCCAGTGTACATAATCGGGGGGGGGTGAGTCAAGAGTATTCGATATACGGTATTTGATATACGATATTCTCGACACGCGCCGGTGTGTAGGATTGCGGCCTTGCAACTCCAAGTAGAGGTGGAGGCCCATGGCTCAACGGGTGTATCGTCACGACCTGCGCTGCCCCCACTGCGGTTCCAACCGGCTGTCCATGAAGCTGCTGCCGGCACCCTTGCCAAACGCGGTGGCCTCTTGCTGCCGCTGCGCCCGGACGATGACCCAGATCGGTATTGCTGGATGCGTTGCCAAAGTGGACGTCTGACCAGGCTGGTGGCACTATCACGGCGGGCGGCGGGAGCCGCGGCAGCCGCCTGGAAAGAAGATGAGACGATGCGACTGATCTTGGTCGGGTGCGAGTACGCGGGCAAGACCACGCTGGCAGATGCCCTGCATGCCTGGGGCCAGGAGCGGGGGCGGCGCTTCCATATGGACGATCATTTCACCATTCCCGATGAGCTGCACGGCACGGAGGAGCAAGAGGCCATGCTGGCTCTGCCCGCAGCCATCAAAGAACGCTTCCAGCGGTTTCAGGTCCAGTACCATGTGCATGTGCTGGATATTAACGATGACATTATCCTGGTTGGGTTCCATATCGAAGAGGTCATCTATGGTCCCCGCTACTATTATCCTGGCCTGAAGGTGACCTATCCTCGTCTGATTGAGAGGCAATTGCCGACCGATGCCATCCTGGTGTTACTTACGGCTCGTCCCGATGTGATCCGGGAGCGGATGGCGGCGGCGCCGCATCGCCATCCAGTAGTGCAGCCGGCCGATGTCGAGGAGGTGCAGCAACAGTTTGAGGCGGAGTTCGCCGCGTCGTGGATTCGCCGTAAAGTGCGGTTGGATGCCTCCGAACTTGCACCCGACCAGATCCTGGATCGCTTCCTGGCAGTCGTGCGCCCTCAGTTGGATGTCCGCGACCTGCTGCTCCTGTCGTAGATGAAGCCGCCAATGCACGCTTGACCGTGCCTACCACCAGCCGCAATAGATCGTCAGTGATCGTTTCCCATCCATTCCTGGAGGGGAGGACCCCCTTCACTTCCTTATGGATGGTGTATCGGACGGCCGGAAGAAGACGCTGAAGTAGGGACCCAGCATGCTGGGTCCCTACTTCAGGGTGAGGCGTTCGAGCACCTTCGGATTGACGACGGAGCGGGCCGCCACCCACATGCAGCGCCTAGCAGCGCAATATGGCCCCCGCGCGGCCGTGTGGCGCTACGATCCGATCCTCTTCACCTCCCTGACGCCGCCGGATTTCCACCGGCGGACGTTCGCCCGCTTGGCGGGAGCACTCGAAGGAGCCACCGATGAGGTCGTCGTCTCCTTCGCGCACCTCTACCGCAAGACGCAGCGCAACCTGGACCGCGCTGCCGCCCGGTCCGGCTTCGTCTGGGACGATCCGGACGCCGACCTGAAGCGCACGCTGGCCGCCGAGCTGGCGCAGGTGGCGCGGGCACACGGCATCCACACGAACGGCGTGCAGCTCACGCTCTGCGCGCAGCGCACGTTGCTGGCACCGGGCGTGGCCGAGGCGCGCTGCGTTGACGCCGCGCGGCTGGCCGCCGTCGCCGGCCGGCCCATCGCTGCTCGGCTGAAGGGTAACCGCCCCGATTGTCTGTGCGATCAGTCCCGGGACATCGGCGCCTATGACACCTGCCCGCACGGTTGCGTCTATTGTTATGCTGTGCAAAACCGAGCCGTGGCACGGCGGCGCTATGCCGCACATGACCCCGAGGGCGAGTTCTTGTTCAGTCCCCGGCACTCCGCACTCGGCGCTGCGGCACAGCAGGCGCCACAGGAGTAGTCAGATGCGTGAGCGACGTGTCGTCATCGTCGTATGGGATGGCCTGCGGCCCGACCTAGTTGTCCCGGAGGTGACTCCCACCCTCACCGCAATAGCCGAGCGCGGCGCCTGGGTCCGCAACAGCTACTGTGCCTACCCCAGTGAGACGCGAGTCAACGCGACATCGTTGGCGACCGGCTGCTATCGGCTGCTATCCGGGGCAGCACGGCATCGTCGGGAATAAACTGTACGTACCTGAGGTTGACCCGCACGGCGCCGTCGTGACCGGCGACGCCGCGACGCTCACGGCCATTGCCCAGCGCGATCCGCCGCTCGTCGCCGTCCCCTGCCTGGGTGATTGCCTCGTCGAGGCCGGCAAATCCGTTGTTGTCGTGAGCAGCGGGTCTCCCGGTTCAGCCTGGTTGAGCAATCCCCGTCCCCAGGACCACCTCTACAACCGAGCGCTGGTGCGACCGGCCGAGGCCCAAGCTATCGTGACACAGCGCTGGGAAGTGCCACCGGATTCGTACCCGGCGACCGACCGGCTCGACTGGCAAGCGCGGGTCTGCACCGAGCACGTCTGGCCAACCTTGCAACCCGACGTGACGGTCTGCTGGCTGACCGACCCGGACCATACGCAGCATCGCTTCGGCTTGGGCGCTCCACAATCGCGCAATGCCCTCCGGGGCTGCGATGCTCTCTTCAGCCGACTGCTGGCGTCGCTGGACCGGCTCGGCTGGCGGGACGACACCAACGTCATCGTCACATCCGACCACGGCTTCACCACGCGCCGGCCGCGGCACGAGACAGACCCCGTGCAGGCGCTCATCACCGCCGGACTCAAAGCGGCGTCCGAATCCGATGATGTGATCGTCAGCGGCGGGGCCATCTATCTGACGAGCGAGTCCACCGACCGAGCAGCAGCTATCGTCCAAGCCTTGCAGGACCACCCCGCGGTCGGTGCCATCTTTGCTGCCGATGATGGCCCGGCAGCCGGGCGGCCCGGTACTATGCCCCTCTCGGTAGCGTGGGGCGGTCGCCTGCACCGTCGTCGTCCTGACATTCAGTTCTCACCCGTGTGGTGGGACGACACGAACGAGTATGGTGTGCCCGGCTACGCTGCCGGTCCGGCCGGAGCAGGTCATGGCTCGACCTCGCCGCGTGACCTGCGTAATACCCTCATCCTGGCCGGCCCAGACGTGCGTAGCGGGACAACGAGCGATGTCCCGGCCGGGCTGATTGACGTTGCGCCAACGGCTCTCGCCATGCTGGGCTTGCCGGTGCCGGCTACGATGGATGGTCGGGTCCTGACCGAGGCGCTTCGGCCCGGAGTGGTCGGAGGGGAAACCGGGCCAACACCGGAGCCGCAGTCCGAGACTGCCAGCGCGTCAGTCTCGATGACCACAGGCGGTAGCTATCGGCAGTGGCTGCGTCGCGTGCGTGTCGGCAAGACCTGGTACCTCACAGCCGCCGGCACCGAGCGCAACTAAGAGCAGGCTCAACGAAGCTGCACCGTTCACCCCCCGGCCCCCTCTCCACCGCCAAGCGATAGAGAGGGGGAGGCCGCCGGCGACAGGCGTAGGTGAGGCGGCCAGGGCGCGCGTAGGGACGCACTGCTCGGCACGGCGCAATTCCGCCCACCGGTCTCAACATGGTATGGTGGAGCTACCTGTCGGTACGTTGCCTCGACTCAGGAGGACCGCACTATGGCTGTGATCCTTACGGCGCCGCCAGCGCCCGCAGTACAGGCCCCGCTCACCCCGGACGACCTGCTCGCGCTCGAAGCCGAGCACGGCGCCAGGTACGAACTGGTCAACGGTGCCTTGCAGGATCGGAGTGAGCTGCAGGGGGAAGGAATGCCGAGTGCAGAGCATGGAGCGGCCAGCGCCCGCATCGTCAGTGAGCTGGATGCGCATGTGCGAGCCGGCAATTTGGGCGTAGTGCTGGTCGAGTGCGGCTTTGTCCTATCGGACGATCCGTCTACAGTGCGCATTCCTGATGTCTCATTCGTAGCCAGGGAGCACACGTCTGGGGATGGTCTGCCCAGAGGCTACTTTCTCGGTGGCCCCGATCTGGCCGTCGAAGTGGTGTCGCCCAGCGACAAGGCCGGTGAACTGGTTCTGAAGACCACCGACTACCTCACGGCCGGCACGCAGCAGGTGTGGATCGTGGAGCCGAACACGCGCACGGTAGCCGTCTACAAGCCGGGCGGTGCGGCCCGAGTATACGGTGCTGACGATACACTCGACGGGGGAGACCT
Organism: Chloroflexota bacterium; assembly: GCA_965238265.1. GTDB lineage: Bacteria > Chloroflexota > UBA11872 > UBA12225 > JAJDUF01 > JAJDUF01. The sequence continues at coordinate 3,406,092 of OZ250185.1, forward strand.
GCTGCCCGGCCTCGCCCTCCCCGTCAGCGAGCTGTTCGAGTATGGCGTGGCAGTTCCTGATACCAGCTCGTTTTGAATACGCTGCAAAACGGTCAATGCGCCGTCATTCCGGAGACAGCCGGAATCCAGATGGATCATAGACGGCAGCAGCACTGCTACTTGGTATCAGGTGCGTGAGCGGCGTGTCGTCAGCGCCGTTCGGCGTCATCCCAACGGCTAGCCCCAACGTGGTATGGTGAAGCTACCTGCCGGTACGTTGCCTCGACTCAGAAGGCCAGGAGGACCGCACCATGGCTGCGACCCTTACCGCGCCGCCAGCGCCCGCAGTACAGGCCCCGCTCACCCCGGACGACCTGCTCGCGCTCGAAGCTGAACACGGTGCCAGCTATGAGTTGGTCAACGGCGAGTTAAAGGAGCGAGGGATGCCGAATCCAGAGCATGCACTTATCGGAGGGAGAATATCCTTGCGACTTGGCTCGCATATCGAAGGCACTGACCGCGGTGTGATCTTATTGGACTGTAGCTTCACTCTTCAAGATGATCCAGCGAGGATACGCATCCCTGACATTTCCTTCATAGCAACTGCACATATACCTGAAGGAGGGTTCCGCTCCAGCTCCATTCGCGGCGCACCCGATCTAGCCGTCGAGGTCGTCTCGCCGAGCGATAAGGCCAGTGAGCTAGCGGTGAAGATCGCCGACTACCTCGCTGCCGGTACGCAGCAGGTGTGGGTGGTAGAGCCGAATACGCGCACGGTGGCCGTCTACCGGCCGGGCGGTGCGGCACGAGTCTACAGCGTTGACGATACCCTCGACGGGGGCGACCTGCTGCCCGGTCTCGCCCTCCCCGTGGGTGATCTGTTCGAGTATGGCGTGGCGACTACATCCCGTGCAGAGTAGTAGCGCGCACTCACCACCGGCGGCTCCCTACGGACGCTGCGTGCTGGGCGGCATCGCTGCGTCGGAGTGAACGGACCGTTGAGAGAACGACCACCCATGCTCGACCGCGCCATCGCGTACAACTTTGAGTACGACCGCAAAGTGCGGGCTGGCTTTATTGGCTGCGGTGGCCACGCCTACCGCAACATCTTCCCCACGTTCCAGTACGCGCCGGTTGACCTCATCGCCGTCTGTGACTTGCAGCCGGAGCGCGCCGCCGCCTTTGCACGGCAATTTGGTGCCCGCCACACCTACACGGATCACCGGGCGATGCTGGCCCGCGAGCAGCTCGACGCCGTGTTCGTCGTCGCCGGCTACGATGAGCACTGGCGGCCACGCTACCCCCAGCTGGCAATGGAGGCGATGCACGCTGGCGCTCATGTGTGGATCGAGAAACCTCCGGCCTCGTCGCTCGCAGAAGTGGAGGCGATGCAGACCGTCAGCCGGGCTACCGACCGGTTTGTGTCGGTCGGTTACAAGAAGATGTTCTTCCCGGCTATCGCCAAGGCACGCGAGATCAGCCAAAGACCCGAGTTCGGGCAACCCACGTCGCTGGCTCTCAGGTATCCCCAGGGGCTGCCACCACTGGCCGCCCGTTCGGACGCCCACGCCATGCAGGGCTTTCTCGATCACTTCTTTCACCCGGCCTCGATTGCGCATACGCTCATGGGACCGGTGACGACCGTCAGCTATCAGCGGGAACCCCGCACCGGCGGCAGCGTGAGCACGCTGACCTTTGCCAGCGGCGCGGTGGGCGCGATGCACCTCGCCGGCAGCCATTCGTGGTCAGGCCCACTGGAGCGGTTGGAGATCGTCGGTGAGGGCGCGCTTGTCGTCGTAGAGAACGGCGTCAACCTGCGGTACTATCGGCCCGGCGCCCGGCGCGGTCAGGGCGGGTACGGGCGTGCCGCGAGCTACATCGGGGCGGACGAGCAGACCCCGGTCGTATGGGAGCCGGAGTTCTCGCTAGGCCAGCTCTACAACAAGAACCTCTTTCTGCTGGGCTACGTGCCGGAAGTACACTACTTCTGCGAGTGCGTGCTGGACAACCGCCCGCCCCAGCTCGCAAATCTCGATGACACGCTGGCGATGATGCGCTGGTACGAGTGCTATCGGCAGCCGGCCGGCCACTGCATCACTATCCCAGAGCACTGGCCGGCGCCAGTGACCAGTGACTAGGCTCCCCTATGGTCCCCCCGCTGCGGCAGGGGGACGAGGTGAAAGGCGAACGCTGCGGCAGGGAGACGGCGTGTTCCCTTCCCTGTGCCTCAGCACGGGGGAGAGCTAGAGCCGGCCCCTGGCTTGAACAGGGGGTGGGGGCTACTAGCGCTGGCGGTCGAGCGTGCCGGCCTTGTCCTTTGGTGTATCGAGGAGGTGATCCGTCTGCCGGCCGTCCCGACCGGCTCGCGTGGTCAGTTGATCGGTGTGCCCGTTGCGCGACCAGCTACCGTCCAAGAAGACTGCGTCAACTTTGCGGGCGATGCGGCGGGCAACGGACCGGCCCCGCGCCCAGCTATACCACATGCCATGCCAGACGAGGCGCCAGCCGCGGCGGCGCACCGTCGCCGGGACACCCCACTGCACGACCGCTGCCCCCCACGCCAAGCCGCCGCCGAACCCGACCAGGACGAGGCGATCATCGGTCTTTACCAGTCCGTCGTCAACCGCCTCGCACAGCGCGATAGGAATGGATGCTGCGCTCGTATTGCCATAGCTGCCGACATTGACGAACACACGCTCGGCCGGCACGCCGAGCGCGTTCGCCGCCGACTCGATGATCCGGAGATTGGCCTGATGCGGAATGAAGAGGTCTACGTCGCTGGCTGACAGGCCCGCCCGCCCCAGGGCTTCCTGCGCCACATTGCCCATCACTTTGACGGCGAATTTGTAGACCTCGCGCCCGTTCATGCGGATGTAGTGTTGGCGATCCACGATTGTCTGCGGCGACGTAGGCAACCGGCTCCCACCGGCCGGAATAGTGAGCAGCTCGGCGCCGGAGCCATCCGAGCCAAGCACGCTGCTCAGGATGCCGGTGCGCTCCTCGGTGGCCTGCAAGACCATCGCGCCAGCGCCGTCACCGAAGAGGATGCAGGTACTGCGGTCCGACCAATCCAGCAACCGGGAAAGCGTTTCCGATCCGATCAGCAGCACGGTGTCGCATTGGCCGGAAACGATCATGCTCTGCGCGACCGCCAGCCCATACATGAACCCGGCGCAGGCCGCGTTGAGATCGAAGGCGCCAGCGTGCTCGGCCCCAATCGCGTCCTGCACGAGGCTGGCGACGCTCGGCATACCGCCGAATTCCGGGCTGAACGTGCAGACGATCACGAGGTCAATGTGCGCGGGGTGAATGTCGGCGGTCTCAATCGCCGCGTGCGCCGCCTGCTCGGCCAGCGATGCGGTCGTCTCGCGGGGGCCAGCGATGCGCCGGGCGCGAATGCCGGTGCGGCTGCGAATCCACTCGTCGGAGGTGGAGACGATCTGACTCAGCTCGTCATTCGTCATCACCCGACTCGGTAGCGCCTTCCCCCAGCCGACGATCTGTGCGTAACGAGGCATCCGTGTCGTATTCCGCCTCTCTATCTATGGCTCTACCGAGATTATACGCCACTGCGGCTTGGTTAGGCCGGACACCCGCTTGTCAGCACGCTTGGCGAGTCAGGAAGACTCGGCGCCGGTTCGCGCGATAATCCGAGACGAGGCAACGCGACAGGTGTTTCCTCGCCACTGCCGTACTCTCGCGTCGTTGGCAGCAACCCCTCATGTGTCCTCGGCCCAGCGGAGAAACACGGCATCCCAAGGCCACTCCCGCACAGGAATCCATACCTGAGATCAGGACTTCCAGCCGCCACTCCGCGTCTTGTTGTGAACCGGATTCTTGCCACGGTGCGTTTTGCGGTGGCCGACGAGCTTCCGTCTTTCCCAGCGACGGGCATATGCGCGAGACATCGGTCGGGTTTCTACTTTCAGCTTGCCGCGCTTACCGTCCCGTTTGTGCTCAGTGGCTCTCCGGCTAGGATTGTTGGACACTCCAACGTATCTGATCCGCCCATTGCGACCGTGGAGGGTATACCCCCCGCACTGCATCCCCTTTGCCGGCGGCCTCACGACGCCCACTACGGCTATATCTCGCCATTCGTATCGCTCCCGCGCACTCATTGCACGCAGATTAGCAGGCGGCAGCGGCGGTACGGGATGTTGGTGGGATTGTAGTCTCTCGGCGGAGGCTCCGAGGCTGGCCGGGCGGTTGTAGGGCGGCGAGAAGGCAGGGAATGAGCGTTCCCCGGGCATGCAAGCGGAAGTGATCCTGAAATGAAGTTGAAATGAAATAGGATTCCGATACCATTTTTATGGGTAAAAGCTCGAAACGAACGCGAAATCAACCAGGAATGAGCCGTGCATGACCACGCCCGCGTCAGCCGCTACTCCGTCCCCCGGCAGTGGCTACGCCGCACCACCGGCACACAAGGACCAGTAACAGATCGCGGCTGCTTGACACAAACAAGCATGCCGGTGTAGCTTGAAAAGGTTGCGCCCCCAAAAGCGCTGCTAAGCGGCCGCACTCTATAGGAGTTACGTATGACTACGACAGTTCACTTTATGGATGTTGGGCAAGGACATATGTCTTTGGTAGAATGCGCAAACGGAGCCAACTTCGTCGTTGACTGCAACATCACAGAGGACAACAAGGAAAGAGTGCTTAAGTACCTCGCGGACGGAATTGGCAGAGGGAGCAGTCTCGATGCCTTTATATGCACCCACAGGGACGCGGACCACATGCGGGGCGCCAGAATCCTTCATGACGCCTTTCCTTTGAAACAGATTTGGGACAGCGATTATCCGGGGACATCAACGGACACACCCGAGTACAAATCATATATGCAACTCCGTCGCGATGTAGGTGCCAAGATTATCGAAAAGAAAACCTATCGCGACTTCGGTAGAACGCGCTTTCGGTATTTGAGCGCGAAAGACAGCAGACTGCCGAAGGAAGCCAACGAACAGGGTATCGTGCTGAAGGTGGAACAACGAACAGTTGATTTGTCTACAGTCCAGAGCAGTACAATGCTCACTGGCGACGGTGGTGCATCCAAATGGAAATATGGTATAATGGTAGACTATTCGGCCAGCGATGTTTCTTGTTCCATATTGCTTGCCGCCCATCACGGTTCCATTACCTTCTTTGACGATCCTGCCGATGAGAAACACTACTACACAAGCCACATTGCAGCGATAAAACCAGAAATGGTAGTGGTGTCTGTAGGAGACAACCCGCATGGTCACCCGGACAGCAAGGCCCTGGAACTCTACCGAAAGTATGGCTACAGGTGCAAGTAATGGTAGGAAGATATTCAGAACGGACCAGCAGCACACCATGAAGTTGACTCTCAAATCCAGTGGCGGCTGGACCCTGAGCCCGAATCAATAGAGCAAACGATGGCTTCAATGGTTAAGCAGTATATTCCTAAGTTTGACAATTACACCATAAAGGCCCGCATTCAGCCAATCTTCGTGGTTATGCTTCCTCTTGGCATACTTTTGTTCGTGCTGATGCCAGGTGAGTCATTGTCAGTTAGCTCCCTCCTAGGTATTATCGTCATATGTGGAGGAACCTCACTGCTTTCGCAGATTGCCCGAGATCGAGGCGGCAATAGACAGCCTGCTCTCTGGGATAGTTGGGGAGGGGCGCCAACGACGCGCCTATTACGATTCCGCGATTCGCCCAACAGAATCACGTTGGAGAATTGGCGGGCGAAACTTGAAAAGCTCACGGGGCGCAGGCTACCTACCGAGGAGGAAGAAAAGGATAATCCTGTTGTCGCTGATCAGCATTACGAAGCGGCAGTCCATGTCCTCCGTAATGCCACATATGACGCCAAGAAGTTCTCAATGGTTTTCGCAGAAACGATCAACTATGGATTCCGCCGGAATCTATGGGGGATGAAGCCATACGGTATCATCTTATCTACCCTGGCGACGATCTGTTCCTGGGGGATTTCACTCTGGTCCATGGACCCTACCGGGGAATCCTGGTTCTTCAACCTAGTCAAGTACCCAGACGTTATATTCCTAATGAGAATGGTTGGTACGATTGTCAATACGGTCATCACTGCCATTTGGCTTTTCGTGATCAGGCCCGAGTGGGTAAGAACCACCGCTGAAGCATACGCCCTGCAGCTTCTAGATGCACTAGATGCACTTGTCCCAACACTCACTGAGGAAAGGAAATCATAGGGGCAGGTGGGGTAGCCTCTTGCACTGACATAATACTGTTATTCGTGGGGTTTCTCAATTTCCTCCGGCTTGGTGGGCGCGCAGGGACTCGAACCCCGGACCTCGCGGATGTGAACCGCGCGCTCTAACCAACTGAGCTACGCGCCCTCGGTACGCTCCATTATACGGCCTGCCGGAACCGAGGCACAAGGAGGACGCCCCCCTATGGCCCCCCCGCTGCGGCAGGGGGACGAGGTGAAAGGCGGCTGCTCCGCAGAGGGACGGCGTGTTCCCTCCCCTGTGCGTCGGCACGGGGGAGGGCCAGGGAGGGGGCCGGAGTTAGGCCAAGCTCATCTCACGTGTAGGCCATGCCGGCGATTGTGACCCAGGAGGCGCCGGTCTCGTCGGCTGGACATTGATCGTAGCCGAGCGTTTCACCCATTGCGCCATCGAGCGCATGCAGCGCCCAGTAAATCGGTGGCAGACCACAGACGCGATGCGCGTCCTGCTCGGCCCGGAGCGTGGCCAGGAAGTCTGCCGGATCGCCGGTCGCGGCGACCGTCAACAGCCGCTCGTCGCTCGCTTTGAGGCTGGCGCGCGCGAACACATCCCAGCCGCGCTCATCACCAAATGCCGGCCCCACGTGGGCCAAGTCGGCCGACGCCACGACCAGCACCCGCCGCCCGGCGCTGGCCGCACGCAGCGCCGCGAGTGCCTGCACCCGCGCCCGGTCGGCCAGCGGATCGGCCGCGCCGTGTGTAAAGGGGGCAAAGGAGCCACAGAGGATCGGGACGAGCGGTGGGAGGTCGTCGGACCGACCAGCAGCGCGGAGGAGCCAGTGGAGCCAGACGGACGCCAGCTCGATGGAGTGCTCGCTGCGATGATGCAGCTCCTCGGCAAACGCCGCCTCATCACCCAGGGCAGTGACCAAGCGCTCGACGACCTCATGGTCCTGCGGGAACGGCCCCCAAGGAGTGGCGTACCGCTGACGGGTGAGGGTTAACGTGCCGGCGCTCCCGGCGTGGTCGGTACCGAAGATAATGACCAGCTCCGCCGCGGCGACGGCCGAACGGGCCGGCAGCCAGGCTCGCGCGTATTCGGCTCCGCCGCGGGCGTAGTCAATGTGGGGTGTAATCAGTCCCCGCAGCCGACCGTTTGCGCGCGCCGCACCGTTCAGGCGTGCCTCGGACGCATAGCTCGCCAGTAAGCGGTGCAGGGCGTCCGGGTCGGCCGGATAGCCGTTGCCGGCGAGTGCCGGCTGGCGGAACGGGGCCGAGCGGTAGGCAGCGAGTGCCCGGTGCCGCGCAGCCTCGTAGGCTGGGCCGACCAACAGCGCCGCCTCCTGCAAGGCAGCCAAGAAGTGCTCGACAAACCCCGACGGTAGCCGGGTGCCATAGCGCACCTCGAAGGCTGCTTTGATCCCGCTTGGCGTCCGCTCACCGTCGAGGAGCGCGACCAGTGGGGCGACGACAGCGGGTACCAGGACCATGCGCCCGCTCAAGGCGAGGGGATCGCGCAGCCAGAGGCGCCGCTCGCCTTGGTACGTGATCCAGCGCGGCTCCACCGGGCGCAAGACCGGCCGCTCCGCCTGGTGCGCGCGATCACTGCTCGTCTCTGCCATCAGTCTCCCCGTCAACGCCTGGGCTGGGCACAATCCTAGCAGCCGCAGCGCAGCCGGCACAGCCCCCGGCCCGGCCTCGTCGTTCCCGCGCACGCGGGAATCCACACCACCCGGAGCACACGCTAGATTCCCGCTTTCGCGGGAATGACGGATGGGCGTTGTTTTCATGGTAATGACGGGCAACGAGGCGGCCGGCTTGTTCTATACTGGCAAGTAGGTGGGCCCCGGCGCAGCAGGCACGCAGGCGGACGAGAAAGCGGCGGGTAGGCGGCTCGGTGATGGCCAGCTCCAGCAACAGTACGGCGCACACACAGTCAGCCGCGGCAGCCGCTGCCCGGAGCCGACGCGCGGTGCTGCAACGGGCCGCAGCGACCCTGGCCGCCCCCCTGCTGATCGCCGCCTGCAACCTGGGCGAAGACCTCACGGACGTACCGATGACCGCCGAAGACCCGGCGGAAGTGATCTACGCGACGTGGGGTACACCGGAACGAGTCCAGAAGGAAGACTGGACCCTCCTCAACTTCCAAAGGAACTATCCCGCCATCACGGTCAATGTTATCCCGGCTCCCACCGCTGCCGAGCACATCGCGGGCCTCTACAGCTTGTTTGCGAGTGGCAGCCTGCCCGACCTGGTACACCTGCCCTCCTGGTCAGCACCGACATTTTATGCGGAAGAGGCCGTCCTACCCCTCGGGGACTATATGCGGCGCGACGGGTTTCGTCCCGCCGACCTCACAGCACCGTTCGATGTCTGCACCTACCAGCGCGAGTGGGTCGCCGTGCCGCGGGGCAACAACGGCCTCTACGTCGTGTTCTACAATCGCAGCCGCTTTACCGCCGCCGCCGTGCCCTTGCCGCCCCCAAACTGGACCTGGCAAGACTTCCTCAGCGCGGCGCAACAGCTGACCACGGCGGCGAACGGCGCCGCTCCGGCGCGCTGGGGCACCACCTTGCACGGCATTGACGAGGCGTATCACGCCTGGCTATGGGGCAATGGCGGAGACGAGCTGCTGAACAGAAACGGCGCACCGGCGATCAACGAGCCGCTGGCCATCGCAGCCTTGCAGTGGCTGGCCGACCTGCACTTGCAGCACGGTGTCGCGCCGGCGCCCAACATCTTTTCGGGCAACGGTTTCGCCGCCTTCGCGCGTGGTGACGTGGCGATGTGGTATGCGCCAGCCGAGGCCGAGCTGGCCCTCGCGCAGCAGGAAGTGTCGTTCGACTGGAGTATGGCTCCCCAGCCACGGGGCAATCTCGGTGTTCAGGGCCATTATCGGCCGGACGTTGCTGCCATCCTCAAGGGCAGCCGCCAGCCCGAAGAGGCCTGGGAGCTTGCCCAGTTCTTGATCGCGCCCGACGTGCAGCAAGCGGAGTGGGAAAACCAGCTGTGGCATCCGCAAGCACCGTCCTTGCTGGCCGAGGAAGGCTACCTCCAGCCCCCGGAGCGCCCGTATGACCGGCGGCCCGCCGTTCCCGGCGCGCTCGTCCGTGCCCGCACCCCCTTTCTGATTTCGCGGATTGACGAGGTCCGGGCAGTAGCCCGCACCGAGTTCCGCAATCTCTGGTCCGGCGCTCGCAGCACTCAGGAGGTCGCGGAAGTCATCGCCGCCAAGATCACCGACGTTCAGTAGTCAGTGCCCCCCGCCGTCATTCCCGCTTGCGCGGGAATCCAGTAGAATCATATCCGGCCGCAGCATCAATCTGATGTATGCCACGCGCACGAGCCACCGCTGCGAGAACGGAGCAGAGAGGGCTGGGGATGATGGAAACCCGAACGGTTAAGCGGTACGAGAACAAGGATGAACAGCAGGTATTCCTCGTTACTCCCCAATGCTCCCAACCGCATAGTGAAGCTGTGTCAGTGCCGGATGACGTGCCTACCAGTCGGCGTCGGAGGGAGGAGCTCCTGGCCTTTGCAGGCATCTGGAGCGACTTGGATGGCGACCGCATGATCGAGGAGATGTATGCTGCGCGCCACGAGTCGCCACCGAGTCCACCCGTATCCCCAGCCTGAACCGCTACCGGCAAGACTGATTGGTAGTTACCCCCGCCCGGCTGACGATCCAGGACGTACCGAGGTTGCCTGGTGCCGCTCTCTGCAAAGGATTGCCGGCCGGCTGCTACCAATCAGTTTGACTCATTTAAGCAACAGGCGTATGCTGGCCGTATGCAAACAGTTGCGAGCACGTCAACGACCCGGCGACGAGCACTTACACTCGACGACCTGTTAGCGGTACGCACACCGTGCAATCAGCACCGGATTGCCCTCAGCCCGGACGGGCGGTACTTGGCCTTCGCTGCACGGCTGGAGGCCCAGAACGCTGACCCCCCATCCGGAAGGTTCCCGTCGGGTGCAGGCGGCGAGGTGGCCGGCGCCCAGCTCTGGGTGACGGATATCGAGCGCGGCGAGTCGTGGCCGCTGCTCGGCGACGAGGGCCGGAGCTGGCGGCCGAGCTGGAGTCCCGATGGCGCCCACCTCGCCTTCTACGCCGACCACCGTGGCACCGTGCAGTTATGGAGCTGGCAGCCGGCGGCAGGCTCGGCAGAAGTCCTGTCCGACCAGGCACTCTTCACCGCTGCTCCGTGGTTGGACACGCCACGCTGGAGTCCCGACAGTTCCCGCGTGTACGTGCTCCTGCGTCCGGAGCACTGGCAGCCGGCGGCAACCGGCACACCGGCAGCACCCCGCGGCCCCACGGACGGGCCAACCGTGGATGTGCTGGTGTCACCGCCGCCACCGTCCCAAGACCCGACGGCACGAGCGAACGAACCGTCACAGCGTCTGTGCGACGTTGGGATCGTTGACGTTCGCACTGGCACTACCGAGCGGCTGTCCACGGAGTTCGGCCCGATGGGAGTCTACCCCTCTCCCGATGGCCACTGGCTCGCCGTTGTAGGACAGTCCAGCCGGCCGAGCTTGGCACAGTATCAATTCACTCACCCCTTGTACCTCGTGCCCACTATGGGCGGTACGCCGCACCTGGTGGCCGCAGGGCTGGACCGGGATGGCACTGGCCGGCACGACCCGGCCTGGTCGCCCGACTCGCGGCACCTGGCCTATGTCCGCGAAGGACAGCTCTGGCTGGCCCCGGCAAGTGGTGGGGAGCCGCGCCAATCACCGCTCGACGCCAAGCTCGACGTGCGTTTCCTGCTCTGGCATCCCGCTGGCAAGAGACTCTTGGGGCGGGACCGCGGCGGTCGTCTGTGGCTCATCCCGACCGAGGGGCCGGGATCACCGGAACCGCGCCCGCTCGACCTGCCAGGACACCGGAGCCGCGCGAGCGTTATGCGCCGTGTCGAGACGGGCCGGTTCTGGAGTCCCGATGGCGGCAGCTGCGTCGTGGGCGCCCGGGACAAGGCATCCGGGCGAACGGAGGTCTGGCGCGTGCCACTGGATGGTTCAACACCGGAACGCATCCTGGACGAAGATCGCGTCCTGCATGTCGCGCCGGTGGGCGTCAATGACAGCTATTTCGGCGACGTCTCTGCCGATGGCCGGAAGGTGGTCTATGCGATTGAGGATGAGACGCATCCACCGGACTTCTGGGTGACTGACCCCACGTTCCGAGAGCGGCGCCGGATCACCCATCTCAATCCCCACCTGGAAGAGGTCGCGCTGGGAACGACGCGGCTCATCTCCTGGCAAACCACCGGCTGGCGAACAAGCGCGCGGAGCCGTGCTCCTACCGGCGCACCATCGTGATGGTCAGCGCGTACCGTTAATCAGCTACGTGTATCCAGGCTGGTCGCTCTCCGCTGTACAACACGATTGGGACTCCTATTCGAGTGTTCTGCATCCCCAGCTTCTGGCCAGTCGTGGCTACGCGGTACTGATGCCCGATACCCCAGCCAGGCAGCTCGGTGTGCCGGATGCACGCCTCACCACTGCCGTCTTGCTGGCCGTGAACGAGGCGGTGCGGCTGGGGATCGCCGATCCCGACCGGCTCGGCGTCATGGGCCACAGCGGCGGTGGCGCGGCGGTAAATCGGCTCATCACCGAGACCACCCGCTTCAAGGCGGCCGTGAGCGCGGCCGGCCGATCCGACGCCGCGAGTTCCTTCGGGCAGCTGCGACTCTGGCCCGATGGGTCGCCGGATATGTATGGCATTCACAATGAGGAAGGTGCGCTGGGCGGACCGCCCTGGGAGAGGCCCTTCGACTACGTCGCAGCGTCGCCGATATTCTTCCTCGACCGCGTGGAGACACCCCTACTCCTGATCTACGGTACCGCGGATGATTCCGTCGGCGTAGAGCAAGGGGGCGAGATGTTTGTCGGGCTACGCCGCCTGGAGAAAGAAGTCACTCTACTGCGCTATCACGGCGAAGGCCACGTCCCAACGGACTACAGCGAGGCAAATCGCCGCGACGTCGTGGCGCGTGTGCTCGCCTGGTTCGACCAACACCTTCGGCTTTGAGAGGAGGCAACGAAATGGCCGCCGTGAAGGCACCGAAGCTGGAAGAATCCGATATTCTCTACGAGCAGTACGGCAAACCCTTGGAAGCGCAACATCGCGGAGAGTATCTTGCCGTCTCTCCCCAAGGCGATACGCTCATAGGTCCTGACCTAGATGAGCTTATGGATAAAGCACTGGAGAAGCTAGGGCCAGGTAACTTCATTTTCAAGATAGGCGATGTTGCCGTAGGAAAATGGCTGTAAATCGGCGTGTTATTAGCACGCATTTTCCGTATATCCCGCTTCTACTTGAACTCGGTCACCGTGTAGTCGAGCTTGAACACGGCCGGCAATTGGTTGTAGAACCCTAGCACCCATGCGCTGCCGAGGTGCGTGGGTCAAGCTCTCTAGGAGCGCGATTCGGGGGTGGACGGTGCGGTGGCCGCTGGCGGGATGGCTTGGCCAGCGCTATACAGGTCCCGGATGATGGCCTCGATCTCCGGCTCCTCAATCGTCAGGTCCCGCAGCTCGTAGCGCGTGGCGAGGGCGGCGATCAAGTCCGCTGCGGTGGTCTCCTCCCGTCGGAACCGCAGCCATTGCCGGGGACCATCCACGCGCACGACGGTGGCGTGCGGCACTTGGACCGGGCCACCAGCACCCACGAAATCCACGACGAGCATCCGTTCCTGCCCGTACCGCTCCCTGATCGTCTCCAATGCCCCGTCGTACAGCAGTCGTCCGCGGTCAATAATCAGCAGGCGCTCGCAAAGCTGGCTGATGTCGGCCATATCGTGGGTTGTGAGCAGCACCGTGACGGCGCGCTCGCGGTTGAGCTGCCGGAGAAACTCGCGGATGCGGTGTTTCGCCACCACGTCGAGGCCGATGGTCGGCTCGTCCAGGTAGAGAATCTCGGGATCGTGCAGCAAGGCAGCCGTGAGGTCGCCGCGCATCCGCTGGCCGAGCGAAAGCTGGCGTACCGGTGTGTCCAGGAACGGTGCCAGCTCCAGTAGCTCCGTGCAGAAGTCCAGGTTGGCCCGGTGCCGCGCAGCCGGCACGCGGTAGATGAAGCGCAGCAGCTCCAGCGACTCGATGAGCGGCAGGTCCCACCACAACTGCGTGCGCTGCCCGAACACCACGCCAATCCGCCGGGCGAGCGCTTTCCGGCGCCGGTGGGGGACCAGTCCAGCCACCTCGACCCGGCCGCTACTCGGCACGAGGATGCCGGTGAGCATCTTGATCGTGGTGGATTTGCCGGCCCCGTTCGGCCCGATACAGCCCACCATCTCGCCCCGCTCGATGCGGAAGGTAATCCCGTCCACCGCGGGGACGACGCGGCCGCGCCGCTCGACCAGGTTGCGCAGCGCCCCCAGCGCACCGCGGTGGTGGTGGGCCACGCGAAAGGTTTTGCGTAACGCCTCGACTTCAATCAGCGTAGCCATACTAGCTCCCGGTGCTCTGGTAATGGCGTACCCCGACGCTCCAGACCAGGCCGGCCACCGCCAGCGCGATCACCGCTGCAACCGGCGTCAGGGCCGGCAGCCACGTCGGCAGCCCACTCCGGTCGGCGCGGTCGAGCAGGTAGAGCGCCGGGACGTAGCTGACCCAGGCCAACGGCAGGATAAACAGGGCGAACTGCCGCGCCCAGCGGTCGAATACGTCCAGGGGGTTGCTGGCAAGAGTCGTGCCGCCATAGGTGAACACGTTCACCGCCTCGGTGGCCCGGACAGTCCAGAAGCAGTAGGCCGCGCCGAGCAGCCAGATGGCGATGAAGATCGCCGTACCCGACAGCAAGGTCGCCACCAGGAATACGACTTTGCCGATACTCCAGACCCCGGGCAGCATCCCACCGGCGAGAACCAGCACGCCCACGCCCTGCGCGATCCGTCCCAGCCGCCGGAGGGAGAACTCCCCGGCGATGACCTGCAACAGAGCACTCACGGGGCGGGTGAGGATGCGGTCGAAGTCGCCGCGGACGATCATCTCGGCAAAGAGGCCGGTATCCAGCGCCCCACAGAGTAGCTCCGAGAGGCCGAACGCCGTTGCAGAGATACCGTAGAGCAGGGCGACCTCGGCGAGCGACCATCCGGCCAGGTGCGGGAAGCGCTGAAACAGCACCACAATGACGGCGAACTCCAGGAACATGGACCCGAAGCTCCCGGCCGTCCGCAGGAGAAAGGAAACCTTGTACTGCATGGTGGCCCGCACCTGCATACCGGTCAGCCGGACGTAGAGGCTGCCGAGGAAGCGAGCCTCATCGAGCCAGCCGGACCAGGCCATCAACCGGGCCGGGGCAATGTGCCGTGAGAGCAGTCGTCGCTGAGGCACCCTACCCTCCCTGCACCACCAGGCGGCGCTCGCCCACCGCCAGCACCAGACGACCCGCCGCAATCAGGATGACGGCCCACACCGCAACACGGCCCAGCTCCACCAACAAGGCCAGCCCGGTCACCTTGCCGAGATAGACCTCGATCGGCAGCATCACGATAGCGGTGAAGGGCAGCCAGCCCACGACCGTCTGTAGCCAGCCGGGGAAGAAGGCCACCGGGATCATGAACCCGGAGAGGAAGAGCATCCCTAAACCGAGCACGGCAGCGACGCCGCGGACGTCGAGCAGCCAGAAGGCCGCGACGTTGATGATGAACCGGAACGCAAAGCTCATCACCACCGCGAGGGTCAGCGTGACGGCGAGCAGGGGCCAGATGAGCGGCGTTGGTGGGAGCAGCAGGTCATAGAACAGGAAGCCGATCAGGAACGTGGGCAGTCCCCGCGCCAGCAGGTGGTAGCAGGCGCGGCCGAGGTCGCGGGCCAGCCAGAAGGCATAATAGTCGAACGGCTTGGCGAGGTCGGAGGCCACGTCGCCGGTCTTGATATTGTCGGCGACCTCCCACCAACCCCACAGTTGCACGATCATAATCATCGCCTGGGTCAGCCAGGTATAGGTCAAGGCATCGCGGACGTCCCAACCGGCAACCTCCGGCCGCGTGGCAAACAGCGCGATAAACACGGCCCCCCGCAGGTAGCCGAAGAAGGAGTTGGTCACGAGACCGGCGAGCGTGGCGGCACGGTACGCCAGCTGGCGCTGAAAGGAACGCTTGGCCACTTCCCAGTACAGACGCATGACCACCTCGCGCGACACGATGGGAAGCGAGATTATACCCGAACACGACCGCTCCACCGACACATCGCCGGAGAAACCTGGCGAGATCGTCTGGACAAGGGAGGAGGGAAGCATTATAGTAGCCGGGCACTCACCACATGCTGGGCTGGGTACGTAAACGGTGAGTCGGAGCCTCCCTCGCCGGAGGGAGTGTTGTCGCAAGGAGGAAGCTCGGATGGAGCGCATGATACGCCGACGGTACTTGGGTGGCAGCGCGGCTTTGCTCGGTGGGCTGTTGGCAGCAGCCTGCGGGGAGCCAACGGTGCGCTATGTGGGCCAGCCCCAGGCCGGGCCGGCCGGGCCGGCGGGACCACAAGGTGCGAAGGGTGCAACCGGGCAGCAGGGCGTGCAGGGCGCTGCGGGAGCGGGCGGGAAGGACGCCGTGGTCGTCACCTACGTGTCCAACCTCAACTTCACCCATCCCGAAAGCATTGCTCGCTACGGCTTGCTGGACATGTTCAACAAGACGACCGACCTGGGGATCACGGTCAACTTCGACGATCAGAGCAAAAACGTAAGCCACGAGCAGATCAGATTGTTGGCTGCCGCTGGCACGCCGCCCGATATGGGGCACTACAGCCATATCCAGGTGGGTGGCCTGTTCGTTGATGGCGTCACCATTGACCTGGAGCCGATCTTGAAGGTCGAGCCGGACTGGGCAGCGCAACGCGCGGACTTCTACCCGAAGATGCTCAGTAGCTCCATGTGGGCCGGGAAACTCGTGAGCCTACCAGCCTATGCCAACAACGATGCCTTCATCTATAACAAGGGGCTGCTGGAGCAGAAGGGCATCCCGTTCCCGGAAATGGGCTGGACCTGGGACGATCTCATTGACATGGCCACCAAGGTCTCCATTCCCGGCGAGATCTGGGGCGTTAGCTGGTACTGGGCCCGCTGGTACCGGTTCGTGGGCACCAACGGTGGGCGGGTCATCAGCGACGACGGTAGCAAGATGCTCCTGGATAGCCCGCAGAACGTGGAGGTGCTGGAGTTCTTGCTGCACCTGGTCCGGAGTGGCCTCAGTCCCGCCGACGGCAAGGCCAACTTCTACAAGGCGGCCCTGAACGACGTGGTCTTCGAGCAGCAGGGGCCGTATCGCATGCCCACGCTGCGGAAGAACAACGCGCCGGATTTCGGGGTGACTCATCATCCCATCAAGACGGAGATTTTCGCCAACAGCGGCGGACACAACCTCATCGTGACGAAGGGCACTTCACCGGAGCGGCAGCATGCTGCGGCGCTGGTGTCCAAGTGGATTACCGCGACACCCCAGCAGACCGAGATGGTCATCAAGTCCACGGGCACACCCGTCAGCAAGTCGGTGGTCACGGACCCGGTGCTCGTCGAATACCTCAAGGGCGACCCGCAGCTCAAGGGCTTCATTGACCTCTCGCCCTACAGCTGGCGCTGGCCACCGATCCCCTCCATGGCGCAGACGTACCCGAAGGTGAGCGACTGCGGCCCGGTGATGCGGGGAGAGATCGGGGTCAAAGACTGGCTGGCGGAACAGCATCGCGTGGCCCAGCTGCTCCTGGACCAGCACCCACCGGCGTAGCGTCGTCGCGCCGGCGGTCAGCGGGGGAGGGCACGCCTCACCCCCTGATGGGCCAAAGCCGCACCACACCTGGCACTATCCGTGCGGCTTTGGCCCATCACCCGGCTCCCTCTCCACGCAGGTGGAGAGGGAGAGTCTGCCGCGCATCATACGCATCATACTCGCTGCCCGTCCCTCATGTCCGCTCGCGCGGGAATCCAGGCCCCCTTCTCCCCGTGGGAGAGGCTGGGGTGAGGGATAGGGTGGCTAGGAGATAGAGCTAGTGAGCAGGATATATCGCGCCGCTGTCGTGGGCTGTAGCCGGATGGGCGCGTTCATTGACAACGAGTTCATCGGCTTGCCCGGCCGCTTTGCTCCCCACTCGCACGCCGCGGGCTATGAAGCCTGTGACCGCACCGAGCTGGTGGCCGGTGTGGACATGCGACCCGACGTACTGGCGCAGTTTGGGCAACGTTACGGTGTGGGAGCGGCACACCTCTACACCGACTACCGCGAAATGCTCGCCAAGGAGCAACCGGACATCATCAGCGTCGCTACCCAGCCGGAGCAGCGCGCCGAGATCGCCATCTACGCCGCCGAGCACGGCGTTAAGGCGCTCTACTGCGAGAAGGCGATGTGCGCCTCGCTCCAAGAGGCCGACGCGATGCTGGCGGCCGTGGAGCGCCACGGGGTCGTCTTCAACATGGGCACCAACCGGCGCTGGCATCCCGGCTATGCCAAGATGCGGGAGCTGATCGCCTCCGGCGACTTGGGCGACCTCCAGCTACTGCTGATTTACAACAATAGCGCCCTGTTCAACTCCTCCAGCCACAACTTCGACCTGATCCAGTTCCTCAACGGCGACGAGCCGGCGATCTGGGCGCAGGGGTGGGTGGACCGAGGCGATGAGATCATCGTTGGCGACGAGGTGCGCGAGGACCCCAACGCGGAGGGCATGTTCGGGTTTGCCAACGGGGTGACGGTCAGCGTCATGCGCGGACCGCGCGGCCAAGACTACGAGGCCGTCTGCGAGGACGGGATCATTACCGCGAGCAACCAAGACGTTGACTTTCTGGTGCGGCGTCGCGAGCGCCCGGGACCGGTGCCTGCCGGCGCATCGTTCTTGGAGCAGCGCCTCCACACCTTCGGAGCCGTGCTGGAAGAGGCGCCGCCGTTGACGTACACACCGGGCAGCAACACCCTGCGGCTGATCGGGGACCTCGTGCAGGCGCTGGACACCGGCGGGCCGACGCGCGGGGGCGTGCGGGTAGCGCGGGCGAACACGGAGATCATCTTCGGCTTTATCGAATCGCACCGGCGCGGCGGGGCACGGGTCTCACTCCCCCTGGAGGACTGCCGGCTGCGGTTGATCCGGCGCACCCGCGCGCCGCGCGCGCCGCGGTACGCGCCCGCCGGGGGCTGAGGCTCTACTGACCCCCCGGCCCCTTCCCTGAAGGGAGGAGTTGGGGATAGGTGCGTCTCCGCGCCGGAGTTATTGGGGGCGCAGGCTACCCGAGCTTCACCGACAGATTATCGAGCATGTCGTCCACGATTGCGTCGAGATCGTAGGCAGGACGCCAGCCCCACTCGGCACGCGCGACGGAGTCGTCCAGCGAGTCGGGCCAGGAGTCCGCGATGCCCTGGCGTAGCGGGTCTATCTCGTAGTCAATTCGGAAGTGGGGCATCCGACGCCGTATGGCAGCGGTAAGCTCGGAAGGCGTAAAGCTGACGCCGGCCACGTTGAAATCGGCATGGTGGGTCAGCTTGCCCGCGTCCGCCTCGGCCAGACCGATGATCGCCTCGATGCAGTCCGGCATATACATCATCGGCAGGCTGGTGTCCGGTTGCAGGTAGCAGGTGTACCGACCGTCTCTGAGCGCGCCGTAGAAGATGGCGACGGCGTAGTCGGTGGTGCCCGCCGTCGGCTCCGTCTTCCAGCTGATGATGCCCGGCAGCCGGAGGCCGCGGACATCCAGCCCCAGCTT
Organism: Chloroflexota bacterium; assembly: GCA_965238265.1. GTDB lineage: Bacteria > Chloroflexota > UBA11872 > UBA12225 > JAJDUF01 > JAJDUF01. The sequence continues at coordinate 3,424,934 of OZ250185.1, forward strand.
TTCGGAATAGTAGTTGCCCCATAGCTCGGCCAGCACCTTCGAGATACCGTAGAGCGTGTTGGGACGCTGGAGCGTCTCGTTGGGCGTATCTACGGGGGGGGTGTCCGGGCCGAACGCGGCGATCGAGCTGGGGACGATGACCTGCCGGACGCCGCCCGCCATCGCAGCCTCCAGCACGTGGTACAGGCCGTTGATATTGACCGCGTGCGCGGTCTGCCGGTTGGCCTCCGCGAGCGCCGACAGGATGGAAGCCAGGTGGTAGATGACTTCTACGTCGTTGTCCCGTATCGCCGCCGCTACGTCGGCCGGACTGGTGACATCGAGTGTGATATGCGGTCCACCATCGCGTACATCGTCCGGGAGCGGCGTCCGGTGTCTGGCGGCGACGACGCGATCGCCTCCGTACCTCCCGCGCAAAGCCGGGACCAGCTCGGACCCGATCTGCCCCGCGGCTCCCGTGACCAGTATCTTCTTATTCATCCAGGCGGCACTCCAAATGAGTTTATTGGCGGCGCTATTGTATCTTCAACAGACGGCAGAAACCAGCGCAGATATACTCTACGGACAGCGCGACTGCGGATACGGGAGTATGTCGGGCCGGCCTCGTGACCCTACCGGGCCAGCGCCGAGGCGAAAGCAACCGGGCTGCCGGTAGTGCAGAGAACGTCCCCGGAGTAACCGATGCGCCTGCTCATCGTGGGCTGCGAATACGCCGGCAAGACCACCCTCGCCAGAGCGATCTCCCACTGGATGATTGCAGCGCTTGGCCCACGTCTGGTCCGGTGGCATAACCACTTTGTCGTACCGCGGCTCGATGGCCACTTGATCGTGCATACCGCGGGTGACCGGACGGCCATTGGTAAGGAGGCCGCCGACCTGAACACGGCTGAGGATGAAGCGGAGATTATGGCGCTCCGGCCCTCGGTGCTGGAGCAGCTGCAACGGCACAACATCTGGCGCCATCTCCACCCGGACCTGTTCCGCGGCGACGACACACTGTTTATCAATCACTACTACGCCGACGCCGTCTACGCGCCGCTCTACTACAGTTACGGCCAGCCGGGGACCTTCTCCGACCGCAGCGCGCGGGCGCGCGCCTGGGATACCGAGCTATTGGAGCGCGCCCCGGACACCGTGCTCGTGCTGGTACGCGCCACCGCGGCGGCGATCACGGAGCGGCGGCGGCAGACTTTGCGGGTCAGAGAGATCCTCCAGGAAGCGGACATCCCGCGCGTACTGGAATGCTTCGACCGCGAGTGCGAGGATTCACTGATACGGCGCAAGTTCGTCCTTGACACCACCGCTGCCTCGGGCGATGCTACCTTCGCACAGTTCCTGCAACACCTGCGGCCGCACCTGTCCACGACCGACCGGCGGAGAATGACCAAACGCTAGGCGCCGCGGGCGGCAGACGAAGCCCAATTCGCAAGGGAGAAGGCAGTCCCATGAGCGATTCCCGCTTCAAGCTGAGTATGTTCCTGCACGAGCTACAGCTGCCCTTTGACCAAGCGCTGGCTACCGCCAAGGAAATCGGCGCCGAGTACGTGTGGTTCGACCGGGTGGACGACGAAACCCCGATTGCCGAGATGAGCGACCGCGAGGCGGAGCGCCTGGCGGCCCGCGTCGCCAAGCACGGCCTCAAGCTCCACCTCCTGCGCGCCGGTAGCCCCTTCAAGCAATTCCACCTTACCGACCTCGACTTTGCGACGATGGAGGACCAGCCGGCCTTCCGACGGGACCTTGCCGCCGTCACGCGCTCCATACAGCTGGCGGCGCACTTGGGCGTGGGCGCGGTCTGCACCTTTACCTTCGCCTGGCCGGGTGAATACACGGCCGGCAAACCCACCTGGCCGATGCGCTGGCTCACTCGCGGTGGGGTGATCGCCGACGTGGACATGGAGAAGCTGGTCAAGGCGTTCTCGCTCGTGCTGGAGCAGGCCGAGCGCTACGCCGTGGACGTAGCGGTCTCCATGATGCCGTGGAACTACACGAACACGACGAGCAATTTCCGGCGCTTGGCCGAGCGCCTCAACTCGCCACGGCTCAAGGCGCTGTGGGGACCGGCGGACAACTTCAACTCCGGGGAAGCGGACGTAGCTACCGCCGGCTACCGGAATATGCGACCCTATCTGCACGGGCTGCACCTCAAGGACCTCCGCATCATTGACGGTCAGCAGCTGCACTTCCAATACTGTCCACTCGGGACCGGCGACGTGGACTACGTGACCATCCTGCGCCAGCTCCGCGCCCATCACGCGGAGACGATCCTGGCAATGGCTACGCATTTCCGGCCAGCCAGCGGCTCGCCGGTGGAAGCGATGCGTACCAACTTCGCCCAGCTCGCGCAGCTCATCAGCCAGGCGGAGGGTGGAGCGTAAGGAAGGCGCCCGACGGCTCACCGAGGGAGGTGCGTTATGCTGACGGACGCGCAAGTAGCCTTCTTTCAGACCTTTGGCTTTCTGGTGTTGCAGCAGGCGTTCTCGCGCGCCGAGATGGCCGTCATTGATGCCGAGTTCGAGGACGTGATGGCCGCAGATCGCGCCGGCCGGCCGTTCCGGGTCGACCAGCGCCATTGGGTGTTGGGCTGTGCCGAGCTGCGGCCGACAATGCGGTCCCTGATCGAGGACGACCGCATCTATGAGCCAATGGAACAGCTGCTGGGGCCGGAGCTTATGTGGTGGGGGTCCGGCGGAAACTACTATGTGGGCGACACGGGCTGGCACCCGGACACTGCCCTGAGTGCTGGCTCACCCCGCAGCATCAAGGTGGCCTTTTACCTGGACCCGGTGGCCCGGGCCACAGGCTGTCTGCGGCTCATTCCCGGCTCCCACCGGCTGCCGCTCCACGAGGGCCTGACCGTGCTGCGGATGCAGCGGACCATGCAGGCCATGGCGGAGGGCCGGCAGGGTGCCGATGCCCTGGAGCGCCTCCGGGAAGAAGGCGTAGACGTGGGCCGGCCGGGATTTGGCGTGCGTCCTGAGGGCGTCCCGGCATACGCGGCCGAGTCTCAGCCCGGCGACGTGGTGATGTTCGATCAGAGCACCTATCACGCCTCGTTCGGTGGGGAGTCGGGACGCCGGATGCTCACCCTCAACTACACGACGGTTCCCAAGACGGAGGAGGCCCTGGCTTTTCTCAGGCAGTCGTATGCAAGCAACGCGACCAACATCCGTAACCTCGGGTACAGCGACCGGGACAATAGCCACGACGACGCCGTGCTACGGAGCGACCGGCCGCGGCTGCAACGCTTAGTGGCGCCCCTACTGGAACTGGGATTCAGATAGGGCTGCCGGACGGGGCTATTCGGGGACCCTCCTGATCTTGCCACCGAGTAGCACCTCGTAGAGTTCGCCGTTCGGCCCCCCAATCCGCACCAGCCGGCCCGGGGGAACGTTGTGAACGCCCGACGGATCGGCGATGAGGCCGCTCACCGCGACCCCGTGCTCGTCGTAGAAGACCCCGCGCTCGTCGGTGGCGTTCCGCGGTGGTGGCTCATCGGTCGGCGCCAGCGTCGGGCGTGCCGCGGGTGCCGGGGCCGGCGCTTCGGCCGGCTGTGGCACCGGGCGGTCACTGGACCTGGGGGCCGGCGCCCGTTCAACGCTGCTGCTCCCGCTTGGCGGCACGATCTGGAGCGCTACGGCCCACTGGCCCGCGTATGCCCGGACAACGAAGAGGAAGAAGAGCACGAACAGGGTGCTGATGAGCGCAAATTCGCGGCCGGTGCTGGTGTTCATAGGCGGGGTGACAACACGAGTGTTCCGTCAACACCGTTGCGATGGATTATACCCCTCACCCCCGGCGCCAGCAGACCTGCTACCATTCGACTGGCGGCGCAGGGCAGCAGCGAGGGCCGTCTGTGCAGACGGGATAGCGGCGCAGAGCACTCCTGCCGTCAATAGTCGAGCAACTGGTCTAGGAGCTGCTCGCACAGAAACAGGTTCACACGGCGCCGGCTGATCCCCGGTGAGATAAGAGGAGGCAGGAGACGATGGCAAATCCAACGATGGCAACGGCCGGTACAGCCCCGGCCAGTGCGGATCGGAACGGGGAGCGCATGAGCCAGGATTGGCAGGACTGGGGGGATATCGCGCAAGCGCCGGAGGCCCTCCCCACGCTGGGACAGGCCGTGAGCGAGGTGGAAACGCCGGCCCTGATCGTTGACTTGGACCGCATGGAGCGGAGCATTCAATTCGTCCAGGAGTATTGCGACCGTATTGGGGTCCGCAATCGGCCGCACATCAAAACGCACAAAGTCCCGGCGATTGGCTGGCAACAGGTCGCTGCCGGCGCGCAGGGTATCACCGTCCAGAAGCTAGGCGAAGCCGAAATCTTTGCCGAGGCCGGCTTTGACGACATCTACCTGCCCTACAATCTGCTCGGCCCGGCAAAATTGCAGCGCCTGCGAGCCTTCCTCGACCGCTTCGGTGATACCGTCAAACTCAGCTTGACCTGCGATAGCGGTCTGGTCGCCGAGGGGGTGAGCAGGGTCGCCGTCGAGGCCGGCCGCACGCTGGAAGTCGGGGTGGAGTGCGAGACGGGCATGGGCCGCGTCGGCGTCCAGACGCCACAGCAAGCGTTTGACCTCGCGCTGTATATTGACTGCTTGCCCAACCTCACCTTTGGCGGATTGATGAGCTACCCGGCGCCGCTGGATGAAGCGACACCGGTGGCCTTCATGGGTGAAGCGCTCCAGGTCTTCAAGCGTGCGGGACACCCCGCGCCGGAGATCAGCATGGGCGGCACGCCCCAACTGCACTGGGCGCAGAATGTGCCCGGCGTGACCGAGTACCGGCCCGGCACCTATATCTTTCACGACCGCCATACCGTCGAGCGCGGCAAGCTGTGGGCCTTGGATGACGTTGCGCTCACCATCCACGGCACGGTGGTCAGCCGGCCGACGCCCGACCGCGCCATTCTCGATGCCGGCTCGAAGGCCATCACGCCGGAGACCTTGGGGCTGGATCTGCTGGGGCATGTGGTGGAGTTTCCCGAGGCGCGCCTCTATGCCATGTCCGAAGAGCACGGTTTCGTTGACCTGTCGGACTGCTCACCGGATCAGCGGCCCCAGCTTGGCGACCGGGTTTCGGTCATCCCCGATCACGTCTGCGCGACCGTCAACATGAGCAACTTCCTCGTCGGCGCCCGCAACGGCAGCGTGGAAGTCGTCTGGCCGGTCGTGGCGCGCGGCCGCGTGCGCTAAGGCCGGTGCCGGTCGTGGCCCCCACCCTGGCCGTCCCCCTGCGGCGGCGGGGGGACCATAGGGGGGCCGGACCTCACTCCCCATCAGCCGGCGCCGATCTCTACGGAGCGGCCGAAAGCGCGCTCGGCCAGGTTCGCCTTGCGCTCGGCGCCCCACAGCTCGGTCTCACCGGCGCCGATGGCGATAAGCTGCCACCGGCCCGGCGTAATGCGGCTGTGCGTCTGCCGGACCCGCTGCAAGTGGGCGCGATCCAGCCCATCGGCGATACGCAGCAGGGCAGCGAGCCGCTCGACCGTCAGCCGGGCCGGCGCCGCGAGGTCGCGGAAGCCGACGTGCCGGGGCTTCGGCAGCGCCTTGCGGTGATAGCGGGCCACGCAGGCGATCATCGTCGCCAGCTCGTCACCAACCAGCGGGCGCAGCCGCTTGCGGAGCCGGCGGAACGACTCTTTGTGGTGGCGCTTCGGAGAGCGTTGGTAGCCGATGTCGTGTCCGAGCGCCCCCGCTTGGAGCACTGGTCGCGCGGAATCCGGTAGCTCGTGCAAGGCTGTCGTCTGATCGAACAGCTGCACGGCGAGGCGTGTCACTTGCTGCACGTGTCCCCACGCCCAGCCCGATTCCTGGAGCAGCTCCTCGGCCGCGGCGATGCCAACACGCAACGCCTGCGGCGCTACCCGCTCCGTTGGCCAGCGGGCGCCCTCCGCAACGCGAGCGGTACCGGCAAGCTGCATGCCCGGTTCTCCGTTGACCATACTCGGTCCTTCGGCGGGAGGCGGATTGGACCTAACCCCCGGTCCCTTCCCTTCAGGGAGGGGGTGGGTCTGCTCCCCCCGGCCCGGCTCAGGTGGCGGTCTCGACGACCGCCGGGCCGGCGGCGGGTGTTCCGGCCGCCGCCGTCGTCCTACTGAGCTGCTGCGCCAGCAGCGCGGCCCCCAACACTCCCGCGTCGTCGCCCAGCGTAGCGGTCACGATTGGCACGGCGCGAGCCGTTTCATCAACGATGTAGCGCCGTGCGATGCGCGCCACCCGCTGCACATAGCTCGCGCCCAGGTTCTCCGCAACACCACCACCCAGCGCGACAATCGCGGGATCAAGGACATTGACGAGGGAGCCAACACCGATGCCGGCATACCGCGCGGACTTGTCCACGACCCGGCGCGTGAGCTTGTCGCCGCCGGTGTACGCCTTGCGGAGCGCGCCGCCTTTGGCGTTCCGCACGTCGCCGCCGGCCAGCTTGACCAGCTTGCTCGACTTGCCCGCCGCTACCCGCCGCGCAATCTCCCGGGTGATAGATGTCCGGCTGCTCAGAGCCTCCAAGCAACCGCGCCGGCCGCACGGACAGCGCGGCCCCCCGGCTTTGATGACCATGTGCCCAATCTCGGCAGCCGCTTGATGCACGCCCCGGTACAGGCCACCATCAATAGCCAAGCCGCCGCCGATACCGGTGCCAATGAAGACACCAAGCAGCGAGGGAAGCCCCTTGCCCACGCCGAGACGATGCTCTGCGAGCGCGGCAACGTTGACATCATTGTCCACGATCACCGGCAGCCCCAATTGCTCGCTCAACGTGTTGCCGACCGGCACATCGCGCCAGTCGAGGTTCGGCGCAATCCGCACGACACCCGCCTCTTGGTCTACGGTCCCCGGCACACCAATACCGACCGCGGCGACCGTATCCAGCGCCACGCCGGCAGCGCCGGCGGCCGTCCGCGCGGTATCGGCGATCCGAGCCACCAGCTCCTCGTAGCCCGACGTGCCACGCGATGACGCTTTGTCACGGCTCAGAATCCGCCCATCAGGAGCCACGACCGCCGTGAGCACCTTCGTGCCGCCCAAGTCAATACCAATCACCGTGCCCAGCGCGTCCGCGGCAGTCGGCGGTTCGCTCATGGTTACGCTCCTTTCGGGGTAGGACCAGCGGGCGTGCGGGTGCTCTGGCTGAAGTGCCGACGTGCCCCGGTAAGCCACCGGCTTGGTAGCACGGCACTAGCCAACAGGTCCTCCGGCCGCTACACCGTTACCGGTAGACGCCGCCCGTGGCGATACATCGTTCGTCTCCGGCGTCCCGACGACGACCCGCTCCGGGTACTCGCTTTCCAGCAGGACACGCATCCGCTGCCGCAGATCGAGCATCACGGCCCGGGCGAAACGGTTGCCGTTGACAATCTCGAAATGGTACTGCTTACGCAACTCTCGATAGGCCCGCTGCAGCATCGTCTGATACTTGACGAAGCTATCGAAGAGATCGGGGCTGAGGCCCAAGTCCATCCCCGATTCCCAATAGTCCAGCACACCGCTCTTGGCGAGCGCCCGCTGCACCAGCCGCCGCGGTGTGACGCGGAGATAGAGCACCGCATCCGGGATGGGCGCCATGCCATAAATCCCCTCACCCCATTCCAGGTCAAGCCCCCGCACCATGTCCCGTGCCATCAGCGTATAGATGTAGCGGTCGGCGAGCACAATGTTGCCGGCCCGCAGCGCGGGGATGATCTGGTGCTCCAATTGATCGGCGAGGTCGGTCGCATAGAACAGGCTCATCGTCGTGCGACCGAGCATGTTGCCCTGCTTGGCGTTGCTCAACTCGCGCGCAATCAGCGCCGAGCGGCGCAGCCCGACGGTAGTAACGGCGTGCCCCTGCTCCTCCAACCAATCCTGCAACAGGCGCACGTGTGTTGAGCGACCAGCCCCATCCTGGCCCTCGACGACCACAAATGGCCCCGTCAACTCTGCCGGGTCAACCCCCGGCAGCCCACTACCGTAAAAGCGCCGCATACGTGTCCTTTCCGAGGCCCTCGTGATCCTCGCGTAGGGTCGCCTCACGAGGCCGAGCGCCCCTTGTTTTCCGTGTACTCCACCCTTGCTGGCGTAGAGCTACATCACTAGCGCGTGGTACTGATCCACCGGCTGCGCCATATCCCGTGGCCACTTGTAATCTGCGATATCGAACCGGTTGGCCACTACGCGGCGCACTTGCTCCTGCTGTAGCTCAATCGGCTGGCTGGCATCAATCCGCGTGAAGCCATACTCCACGACCATCCGCTTATATTCCTGAGCGATCCGCCCCTGAAAGATGCGGAAACTCTCGCGGGTGCCCGACGCCAGCCCCAAATCCATGCCGGCCTCATAGTACTTGATCTTGGCCCGCCCGGTGAGCACCCGACTGGCCGCCACATCCTGCGCTACGTCGAAGAAAAAGGTGATGTCCGGCTGGCGGGCAAAGCCATAGAGATTGCGTAACCAGGCTCGGTCGCAGCCACGTACCGCATCACGCGCAAATGCCGTGAACATATAGCGATCCGCCAGCACGATGTAGCCCTGCTTCAGCAGCGGCACCATCTCATGCTCATAGCGATGGGCAAAGTCGGTACAGTGGATGAGACTGAAGGTTGTCGGCGTCAACAGCTGGCGCTTCTTCCCCCGCTTGGTCGCGCGCTTGACGAGCGTGGAGGAGTTCCACTCGGTAAACCACACCTGGACGTTGTTCAACTCCAGCCACCGCTTCAGCAAATAGACCTGCGTTGACTTGCCGGAGCCGTCTACACCCTCTACAACAATCAACTTGCCGGGGAAGGGCTTGGTAGTAGTGGTATCCACCTGTCTGCGAAAGCGAACCACGGGGTACCTCCAATGTTGCGCTATCGCTCCCTGCGACTCATCGCTCACGTGTCCCGGTTGTGGCCTCTCAATGCCCCGGCGCCGGAGCTACCGCGTAGGGCAAGCGACCGACGAGAACGTCCTGGGACCCACTGAACCACCGGGCGAGACGCTTCCGCCGCCACTGCCGCCGGCTACCGGCAAACTCACGCCACAAACTGCGGAACTGAAGCAGCAGCGCATCGCGGCGGTCCGCTTGCCGGGCGAGCAGCCGGATCACCGCCGCCGCCTCCACCCCTTCGAGCGCTCCTCCGTCCCGGTGCGAGGCGCTCTCGACGAGACTACGCAGCATGTCGAGCATAACATCCCCATCGTGAAGCTCGCCAAGAGTATCTTGCAGATTCGTAGCGCTACGGATCAGCTGCTTCAGTTGTTTGCCCTGGGTGTAGGGTGACAAGAACTCCGCTGCATAGCGCAGTCGCTTGCACCGAATACGGAGGTCGTGGAGTTCCTCGGAGGTTGGCGCCAAGAGCGCGGCTTCGCTGGCGAACACCCGCACGGCACGCCGGGCGAGCAGCCGCGGCCCGGCCGTGCGTACCGGGCGGTCGCGCTTGGCCGGGGCCCCACTCTCGGGCTGTGTAAGCCCGTCAGCAACCTGGGCACGCAGGGTCGCCATCTCCCGACCGTCCAGAAAAGCTACCAGGTCGTCCCTGGCCCGTGCGCGATCCTGGTCCAGCGTAGCTATGATCGCGTCAATCGTCGGCCGGTCAGCGCTCTCGGCAGCCGCCTCTTGCTCCAGGCGTTCGATCAATGCGTCGACCTCGCGCACCGCGCCCAGCCGGCGCGCGAGGTCGCGCAGCCCGGCAACGATCTCGTCCTGGTTCGGTAGTCCCATGTAGCCACCGAAGAAGCGGAAGGCCGACCGCAGCCGCCGGGTAGCGACGCGCATCCGGTGTACGTCCTCGATGTCCGCACCGGTGCGGGCGCCGGCCTCGTGACGTAGCGCTCGCTGCCAGTGCTTGAGCAGGAGCGCGCGGCCGGCATTGCCCAACGTCACCGGGGCAGACGAGGGGGGAGCCGGCACACCGTTTGCAGCCGGGTATCTGCCATCCGTCATACCCAAGTGGTCTCCTATGTCCAGGGTAGGTTTTTTCGTGCTGCGCCGCTGGCCCCCCTATGGCCCCCCCGCTGTGCAGGAGGACGGCACTTCCCTCCCCTATACATCAGCACGGGGGAGGGCTAGGGTGGGGGCCTGTTGACCAGCTCGGCATACCCGGCCGTCTCGACCTGATCGTCAGACAGCCCCAACCGCCGCCCAAGCGCCAGAATCTGGGCGTGTGGTCCTTCGATCTCGCAGAAGTAGCCGATAGCAGTCGTATCCAGCGACACTTCCACCCGCCGTGTAGCCGATGGCGGCCAGCAGTGCCTGGGCCGCGGCGGCATCGGCGACCACTACCTCGATCTCTTCACGAGTCTTCACACCATTGGCCTGTGTCGGTGTGCCCTTATACGTCAGCGTGCCGCCTACGCCACCATTGACGCTCCGTATCCTCAGCACGGCCCGCCGCTGCCCAAGCTCGCCACGCTCGCTATCGAACAGCACGTTCTCCTCGTGCTGTATCGGCGCTGGCTGCGCCCCCCATGCGGCGAGGCGCTGGCGCAACCGCTCGTGGTCTGCCTCGTCCGCCAGTCGATATTTGATTTCTACTTCACGCCTGTTCGCCGGGTCAGCCATCGCCCTCAGCCACCTACTTCCTATAGCATATACGGCAGCGCGTGGAGCCGGGGGTGAGGCCCGAACAAGCGACCAGCGCCTCGCCGCATGGGACGGCCGCTCCCCACGAACGCGCCATTGCAATGAGATTCTGCCAACTCTACTACCGTCAACGCCTACGCGGCGCCTCCGTCGCGCGTCACGGCTGCGCCGGCCACCAGCGACCGGCCGGCCGGCCGTGCGATCTCAGGCGTCGGTTACTTCCGGGCCGGCTGGCGCGTCTGATCCAGTAGAATGCATGCCGCGAGCACCGCGGCGCGCGCGGCGGCCATGTGGAACGCATCCAACACCGCGATTAAGGAGCGACCGATGATGACTTACCGTCTGCCGTTCATGCTGGGCCTGAGCCTGCGTGCCCTGCTTATCGGGGGTATTGTAGTGGCCGTAGCCCTCGTTGCCGGCGTCCTGTCCGCCGGCCAAGGCGGCGCGCTGCAACCGACGAGTGCCGGAGCGCAAGCGCAAGCCTCCCCCACGCTGGCAGCCCCCACACCCACTGCGCTTCCAGCCACGCCCACTGGCGTCCCCACACCACAGGCGACGCCAGCCCCGTTGCTGCGCTTTCCTAGCTTCCCCACCGCCTCCCCCGCGCCGCAAGAGACGCCTACCACGGTCATCGTCTCCCCCACGACGCAAGGGACACCTGTCGCTACCACCGTTCCCCCGGCGGCGCCGGGGATGCCTACGCTGCTCAACGTCGTCGGCATGTACGAGCAACGCCTCACGCCGGATATGGCCATCGTCAGCCTTGGGGTGCAGACGACCGGCACCACCGCCGCGGAAGCAAGCAACGCGAATAACGAGCTGATGACGGCCGTCGTCGCCGCGATCAAGGCCACGGGGATCGGAGATCAGCACATCCAATCAACGAGCATCGGCCTGAACCCCGTGTATGCCCGTCCCTCGCGCGACGATCCTAATGCATCACCGACGATCACCGGCTATCAGGCCACGAATACGGTGTCCGTGCGCGTGCTGGCTCTTGACCAGGTCGGCGCCGTCCTCAGCGCCGGTTTGGATGCGGGAGCCAACCAACTCGGCGGCATCAGCTTCGCTCTCCAGGACAGAACGCAGCCCTATCTCGACGCGCTGGCCGCGGCGACGCTCGACGCGCGCCGGAAGGCCGACGCCATCGCTATGGCCGCCGGCATCGTCGTCGGCGGCATCGTCGAGATCACCGAGCAGTCCGCTGGCCTACCCCGACCACTGGCGGCCAGCAGGGGGACACTGTTTGTTGCGGAACGTGACGCAGTCTCCGTGCCCGTGCAAGCCGGTGAGATTGTGGTCCAGGCCCGCGTCCACGTGCAGTTCCGGCTCGACATCGCGCCACCGCCGGCGGCCTAGTCAGTGACGAGCCGGTCGTAGCCCCCTCCCTAACCCTCCCCCGGAGCCAACTCCGGGGGAGGGAACACGCCGTCCCCCTGCCGCAGCGGGAGACCATGGGGGCCCGGCCCTAGCCCGGCGCAGCGGATTGACCAAGCCGGCTAGGGCAACGTATAGTGTCGGTAGACGCTCCGCCACCTTAACGGTCGTTGTGGACTCGCTACGGATGCCTGTGCGCGCAGCCCTCGTCAGCGCGGCCGGCCGTGCCCTGCGGCTCGGCGTTCGCACGAGCGCCGTTGATCCGGCTGCCGTGCGCTCGATTGTCGTCATCATGCCTGTGCGCGCAGCCCTCGTCAGCGCGGCCGGCCGTGCCCTGCGGCTCGGCGTTCGCACGAGCGCCGTTGATCCGGCTGCCGTGCGCTCGATTGTCGTCATCAAGCCGTGCTGTCCGGTGACTTGCTCTTGGCGACCCCGGCGCTGGCCGCCCTCCGCGGGGCCTATCCGCACGCCGCTATCTCCCTGGCGGTGAGCGCATGGGCGCGGCCGGCCGTCGAGAATAATCTCCACGTTGACACCCTCATAGACTGCGAAGGTTTCACTGGCCGGCACTGGCGCCGCTGGGGCGCGTATCGCCGCTTTAGCGAGACCCTCCGCGCCGGCTCCTACGATCTTGCCATTGTGCTGGATCGTTCGCTGTTTGCATCGCTGGCCGCTTGGCGGGCCGGAATCCCGCTGCGCGTCGGGATAGATAGCGGGGGCAGAGGCTTTTCGCTCACGACGCGAGTGCCCTGGAACCAGGTACGCCACGAGACGGACCTCTACCTCGACGTGGTGCAGGCGGCCGGCGCTCCGGTCAGCGTGGCCAGACAGCCGCTCTACCGCCCGACGGCCATTCACCGGATGTTCGCAGCGCGCGTATTCGAAGAGTGGCAGCTTCAAGGCCGCGGGCCGGTCGTGGCGATTCACCCTGGCGGCGGCAGTAATCCGGGGATGACGCTGGCGGCCAAGCGGTGGCCGGCCACGCGCTACGCGGCCTTAGCCGACCGGCTCGTGGACAGCATTGGCGCGCAGATCGTGGTCGTGGGGCACCCTGAGGATGCGCCGGTGGCTCGGCAGCTACACATGGCTATGCAGTTTGAGGCTCTGGACCTCGTCGGTCAGACCTCGTTCGGCCAGCTCGCCGCCGTGATCGAGCGCAGCGACCTCTATATCGGGAACGATGCCGGCGCCACGCACTTGGCCGCAGCGGTGGGCACGCCCGTCATCGCGATCTTTGGCCCGACCAACCCGGCCGTGTACGGCCCGCGCGCTGCGGCCGGCGTCGCGCTGTTTCACACCGACGCCTGCCCGATGCGCGAGCGCCGCGCGTTGGGCGCCGTGAGTGCCTGTCCCGGCTGCCAGTGCGTCAAGGCCGTCACCGTTGACGAGGTGCGGGCGGCAGCCGTGCGCGTCTTGCAGTCTCAGGCACCGGCGCGCCGTGCCCGGTCGGGACACGACACGTTGAGGGGCGCAGATGCTGCTGGCGGTTGACATCGGGAACACCAATATCAAACTCGGTCTGTTCCGAGGGGAAACGCTGGCCGGTAGGGCCAGGCTGAGTACCGACCCCCAACGCACCGACGACGAGTATCTTATCGCGCTCGACGCCATCTTCGCCCGGCACCGGCTGGGCTGGCCCGACCTTAGCGGCGTCATTATCGGCAGCGTGGTGCCGGTGCTGACCTCTATATTCGAGCAGCTGCTTACGACCGCTTCCGATGCACCCGTCGTCTGGGTCGGGCCGCAGCTCGACCTGGGTGTGCGCCTCGACGTAGACAACCCCAACGAGGTGGGCACCGATCGGATCGCCAACGCGCTGGCGGCCCAAACCTACTTCGGTGTACCGGCTATTGTGGTGGATTTCGGCACGGCCACAACCTTCGACGCGGTAGACCGGAGCGGCGCCTACGTCGGGGGCGCCATCTCGCCGGGCCTCGACGTGTGGGTAGATGCGCTGGTCGCGCGCACCGCCCAGCTACAGCGCATCACCATCACCCATCCCGCCTCCGTGATTGGCAGCAGCACGATGGCGGCGATGCAGGCCGGCGCTTTCTACGGCTACGTCGGGCTGGTGGATGGCATCACGCGCCGGATGGTCGCCGAGCTTGGGCCGCAAACTGCCGTGATTGCCACCGGCGGGCTGGCCCGGCTCATCACTCCGGAAGTCCCACTCGTGCAAGCAATAGACGCCGAGCTGACCCTCAAGGGGCTGCGGCTCATCTGGGAGCGCAACGCACCCAAGGCGTAGGGGGACGTGGATTCCCGCTTGCGCGGGAATGACGGATGCTACGCTACGGCGGCTGGGTCCCTTGCGTAGCCCTCTGGCGCTACAGGTGTTGTTTTCGTACCAATGACGATTGTCCTAGCTGACCGCTGGCCGCTGATAGCTGACGGTCGATAGCCGATATTGGTACGGTAGGGGTGGGTGCAGACCTGGCGATCAGATGAAACCGTTCAGCGGCCGACGTGTAGTGCTCGCCGTCACCGGCAGCATCGCGGCGTTCAAAGCCGCAGCGCTCACCAGCGAGCTGGTGCAGCTGGGGGCCGAGGTTGATGTCGTGCTGACTGCGGCTGCCGCCCGCTTCGTAACGCCACTCACCTTCCACAGCCTGACCCAGCGGCGCGTCTACACCGACCTGTTCGACGTGCTCCCCGACGAGAGTAGCGCCCACGTCCGCTTGGGTGAGCAGGCTGAGTTGTTGGCCGTCGTCCCGGCCACCGCGACGACCCTGGCCCGTCTCGCGCACGGCTTGGCCGACGATCTGCTCGGCTGTGTGGCCTTGGCCACGACCGCACCGGTGCTCGCGGCGCCGGCGATGGAGAGCCACATGTGGGCACACCCGGCGACGCAGGCCAATGTAGCGACCCTGCAAGAGCGCGGGGTGCATTTCGTCGGGCCGGGCGCCGGGCGCCTGGCCTCGGGGCAGATCGGGCCGGGGCGTCTGGCGCCACCGGACGAGATTCTCGGCCATATGCGCGCGGTCTTGGGCCGCGACGGGCCGTTGGCCGGCCGGCGCATCGTCGTCTCGGCCGGCGGCACGCAGGAGCCGCTGGACCCGGTCCGGTTTATCGGCAATAGCTCCAGTGGCAAGATGGGCTACGCGGTGGCGACCGTGGCCCGCGACCGCGGCGCTGCGGTCACGTTGATTAGCGGTCCGGCCAGCATCCCGCCACCGGCGGCCGTCGAGCTGGTACAGGTCCGGACCACACAGGAGATGCAGGCTGCGGTCCAGGCTGCCGTGGCAGGTGCCGACGCGATCATCATGGCGGCGGCCGTAGCGGACTATCGGCCCGCTGCTGCCGCCGACCGCAAGCTCAAGAAGACCGGCGCCGGCCTGACGGTCCATCTCACCGAGAACCCCGACATCATCGCCGGCGTCCCCCGGTCGCTCGTGAAAGTGGCGTTCGCCGCCGAGAGTGAAGACCTGCTGCGCCACGCCGCGGAGAAGCTGGAGCGCAAAGGGGCCGACTTGATCGTGGCGAACGACATCACCGAGCCGGGCAGCGGCTTCGGCACGGACACCAACCGCGTGACGCTGCTCGCTCCGAACACCGCGCCCGAAGCCTTACCGCAGCTGCCCAAGGAGGCGGTCGCTGCCCACATCCTAGACCGGGTGCAAGCGCTGCTGGCGGCACGCTAGCGCGGCGCCAACCCTAGCTCCTCCAACACGACCGCAATTCCGTCCTCATCGTTGCTCGCCGTGATCCGATCCGCAACGGCGCGGGCCTCGGGGCTGCCGTTGGCCATTGCCACGCCCAAGCCGGCAAACTCCAGCATCTCTAAGTCGTTGACGTTGTCGCCGAAGGCCAGCACGTGCTCGCGCTCGATACCGAACCGGCGGCAGAGCACGTCCAACGCCAGCCCTTTGGAGACCCGGGGGTGCAGGACCTCGATAGCGGCCGTCGTGGCGAGCGCAGTACGGGAGAAGATCACGCGCCACCGGCCTTGCGCGGCCGGATCGTCGGTCAGCCGCTCGTTGACGGCGGTGAGCCGGCGCCAGTCGTCCATCATGTAGATCGCCAGCGGATCATCGTGCAGCGCGGCCGGATCATAGGGACGCACGTTCCCCGCATTCCGCTCGGCATAGGCGCGCAGACGATCCGTCGCCGCAGTGGAACCGGCGACATACATGGTCTCGCCGCTGTACAGTGCCGGTACGACCAGCGCCGCGACGTCGGCCGCCAGACTATGCTCGATCACGCGCCGCGCCGCCGCTGCCGCCAGCGGTTGGTGGAGCACGAGCTGGCCGTTGTCCCAGACTGTCGCGCCTTGAGTGGCCACCAACACGAGGGGAGCGCCGAGGCCCAGACCGGCAACGACGGTGCGGGCCGAGTGGGGACCGCGCCCCGTGGCAATGACGACCACCATCCCGGCGGCGCGGGCGGCCAGAACGGCTGCTCGCGTGCGCGGAGTCACGACGCGCTCGCTATTCAGGAGCGTGCCATCTATATCGAGAGCCAGCAGGTGGTACTGTGGCACGCCGATCCTACAACGGTCTTAACCGCCAACGTCCATAGGCGACCAAACCGGCGAGTGCTGCAAGTATCACGTTCATGACGATATTCGCAAATTCTTCCCGTTGACCGTGCCACACTATGGCGCCTACCATCACCAGTATCAGTCCGGCAGCGGCCAGCGGCGTCAGGCGGGTCTGGATTCTGGTCAATCCCGGCAGGATCAGTCCCAAAACCGCCAGAATCTCCACCGTGCCGGTGAAGTAACGCACTCCTGCCGGGAGATCAGCCATCCCGCTCATCGTCTCCGGCAACCCTTCCGGCGGGAGAAAGTGGATCACTCCGGCCATGGCGAAAACCGCCGCCAGCACTACTTGCAGAATCCACAGTACCGTATGCATCATATGTGCGCTCCTTGCGGCTCGCTCCGCTGCCGATCCTCGCCCGGCGCGATCATCAGCGGTCACGGAGATTGATTGTGTGAGCCGGCGCGGGCAGTATACCACCGGCCTACCGCGGTACCTGCTGCCAGGCGAGGGCATGAACATGACGGTCGAGACATCGGGATTGACGGATGGGGTATGTTCATGGCAGTGATGGTAGAAGCGGGCGGGTTCCGGGAGGCCTAGCGTGTCAGTGCAGCTAGTCGAGCAGGTCATGGTCCCGATGCGCGATGGGACGCGGCTGGCGGCCGATGTCTATTTGCCGGACCATTCCGGCGGCCCCTGGCCAGCCCTCCTGCTCCGCACTCCGTATGGCGTCGGGCCGGATACGGGAGGGCATGAGGCGGCGCAACAGTTCGCCGCTTGGGGCTACGCCGTCGTCAACCAAGACGTTCGCGGCCGCTACCGCTCCGAAGGACACTTCGACGTGGAGAGCGAGGGCGAGGACGGATACGACACGATTGCGTGGGCCAGAGCACAGCCGTGGTGCAACGGCAAGGTTGGCATGTATGGGTCATCGTATATGGCCTGGACTCAGTTCGCGGCGGCGCGGCAGCACCCGCCCGGCTTGACCGGCCTGTTCGCTACGGTCGGGGATCACTACTGGCATCAGTTCTCCCAGTGGGGACAGCACCACAACGTGTTGCGGCAGCTTGACCTTCAGAGCTGGTTCCTCGGGGTAGCGGTCGAGGACCCCCGGGTACAGGCGGCTGCGGGTGCGCTGGCGCAGTTTCAGGCTGCCTTTGCCGAGCTGCCCGACCTGCAAGCGTGGCGGGACGCCCCCCGTGAGGGCGCCTATCCAATCCTCGATAGCGTCCTTACTGTGCCGGCTTGGGCCGACGTGTGGCCGCTGCGCGAGTGGCCGCTGCTTGAGCCTGTCCCCGACTATTTTGCTGCTTGGCAGCGCAACTTTGCCGATCCTGGTCCACCGGCGGCGCCGGTGCCAGGCAGTTCGGAGCATATCGAGGTGCCGACCTTCCTCGTGGGAGGCTGGTTCGACATCTTTCTCGCAGGCACGTTGGCGAACTACCAGGCGCTTGTGGCGAACGCTGCGGACGAACGGACAGCGCGGGCGCACCGCCTGCTCATCGGCCCTTGGGGGCATAGTTTGCACGCCGAGCTGAGTGGTGAGATCGGCGCGGGACCGGATGCGGACCTGGGCCAGCTCGACGTGCAGCGGCGCTGGTTCGACCACTGGCTGCGGCAGCCGGACCCGGACTTCGACGTGGAGCCGCCGGTGCGCTACTACACCATGGGCGCGAACACCTGGCGCACGTGCTGCAAGTGGCCCCCCGGCGGCATCACGTATACGTCCTACTACCTCCACGGTCCCGCCGACCGCGCGGCGCACCGCGCCAACGCCCGCGGCACGCTCAGTCGCCGCTCTCCTACCTGGGACCTCCCTCAGCGGTACACCTACGACCCGCACCGGCCCGTCCCTACGCGCGGTGGCAACACCGTTGGGCTACCGTGGGGCAGCTACGATCAGCGGCCGGTAACAGGCGAGGCCCGCGACGATGTTCTCAGCTTCACCGGCGAGCCGCTCACGGCGCCGCTCGAAGTGACCGGGCCGGTGCAGGCCGTACTTTATGCCGCGTCGTCGGCTCCCGACACCGACTTCACGGTGAAGCTGCTCGATGTCCGGCCCGACGGCCGGATGTTGAACGTCTGCGTGGGCATCATCCGCGCCCGCTACCGCAGCGCCGGGCAGGGCAGGGCCGAGCTGCTGCACCCGGAGCGCGTGTACCGCTTTGACGTTGATCTGCTCGCCACGAGCTACCTGTTTCGGCCCGGTCACCGGCTGCGGGTGGACATTTCCTCCAGCAACTTCCCGCAGTTCGACCGCAACGCCAACACCGGACAGCCTCTCGGCACCGACCGCCGGGCAGACGTGCGGACGGCGCAGCAGACGATCTACCACGACGCCCGGCGCCCCTCGCACATCCTCCTGCCGATCATAGCGGGCTAGAAAGTAGGGGGGCCCTGACCAAGACGACGGAGCACAACCCGGAGCGGCTACCTCCCATTCATCCGGGAGAAATCCTCAACGAGGAGTTTCTTGTTCCGCTGAACGTTACCCAGTACCGGCTGGCCAAGGCGATAGGGGTGGATGCACGCCGCATTCACGCCATCGTTCACGGGGAGCGGGCCATCACCGCCGAGACGGCTCTGCTGTTCTCGCGCTTCTTCGGAAACAGCGCGGAGTTCTGGATGGGGCTGCAAAGCCAATACGATCTGGAAACCGCAGCAGACCGTCTTTCCGAGCGGCTGAATGTGGTGACGGCGTATTCGAGCGCCTAGTCGTCGCCGTGGAGCGCAAAGTAGAGGCCGGCGTAGGTCTTGAGGTCAATCAGGCGTCCAGTGCCGGCCTGCTGCTCCAGCCACCGCGGTGCCTCGGCGAGCGGGACCTCATGCACAACGATGTCCTCGTACTCGTCCCCGCCGCCCGCCGAGACCTTACGTAGGCCCCGCGCGCGCATAAAGGTCGCTATATCGTTGCAGTTACCCGGCGTGGGTGGACCGGCAACGAGCACCTCCATCCGCTCGGCGCGATAGCCGGCTTCTTCCTCAAGCTCGCGGATCGCGCCGACGGCGAGGTCTTCGTCCTCCTGACCGGGCTGATCGCCGACGAGACCGGCCGGCAGGGAGATGACGCGACGGTCCACGGCGTGACGGTACTGTTCGACGAGCAGTAGCTCTCCCTCGTCCGTAACTGCGACGATCACGACGATGCCGCTAACGTTTGGCCGCTCCACGTACTCCCACCCGTCGCGTGAAAGTAGGCGCAGAAACCGGCCGGCGCCGATAGTCTCGATCTCGCTCATTGCTCTCCCTGCCCGGAAGTGCCCGACTGCGGCGAGCGTGCCCTACCTGTAGACATCCCTGCGGTGGCCGGTACGCAACACCAATACAACCAGCCAATCATCTTTGATATTGCAGATCACGCGATAGTCACGAATCCGATACCGCCACAATCCGGCGAGGTTTCTGGATAACGGTCTGCCGAACCGGCGGGGGTCTTCAGGGGTAGCGATGCGCTCATGGAGATAGCGGAGGATATCGCGCTGGGCTTGTTTATCCAGCTTGCGTAGCTCTTTTGCAGCGCGATCATCAAACTCGACTCTCCATGTCAAGGCCCTGCTCCATCTCGTCTAGGGTCCAGCGCTTGGCGGGGTTCTCCAGGCGATACAAGGCCAAGTATTCGTCTTCCAACTCATCCAAGTGCTCCAGGATGGCTTGCTCAACGTAGAACGTCTTGGTGCGGCCGGTACGGGCGGAGAGATCGGCGATGCGCTGCTCGATCTCAGGGGGTAGCCGGACGGTAATCATGTCAGTCCTCCATACCTATGTATTACATACACTACGCATACAGCGTAGCATACGTCCCGGCGCTGATAGTTAACGGCTGAAAGCCAATAGCTGATAGCTGACAGCCTCGCCTACCACTCCACCACGATGCAGCTATGGATGTGGAGGCGCGGCACGGTAATCACCAGCCGCCCATTCTCGCACACCCAGCTCGGAGTGAGGCCCTCCGGCTCCTGCCGCACCACCCGCGGCGGCTCGTCCGCCCGCAGCGAGACCTGAATGTCACGCACCTCCGGCACCCACTCCGTCACCGGTGAGCCGACGGGCCGCAACGGCCGCTCGGCGTGGTAGCTCACCAGATGCGCGACGTAGCGCCAGCGGCCGCGGTCGGCCGGGCCACCGAGGATACCCGGTCCTGGCGGCGCCGCGTCGCCGGCGGCGGCGAGCGCACCCGCCGCCCAGCCGGCGCGCTCCGGCGGCAGCGTGTCGGCGCGCACGGGCTGAACCGCTCGCTCGCTCGCCCCCTCCGCTTGGTCAATGCGCTGCCGGAACAGGGATAGCTCGACTGAGGGCGGCCCATGTAGTGCCACCACCCGCTGCGTCAACGGCGTCGCCAGGTCCAGGCACCGCGCTACCACGCCGCGCAGATCGGGTGCGGTGTGCCGGCTATAGGCGCTGAAGATCGGCCCGGCGATATACACCGCGCGGCCGGCGCCAAAGTGATGAAACGTGATCCCTGCGTAGCCGGATTCGCCGCCCGGCGGTGACCAACCGGCCCGGGCCGCGCGGCTCCGTGGCTCGCCCGCCGGCGCCGCGAACGCCGGGTACAGGCCGACGTGGCGAGCCAACGGCTGCGCGCCGTCCGTCTGGACTGCTTGCCACGGCCCCGCCACGGGCAAGGCCATGTCCCGAAGCTCGGCCCCCGCGAGGAAGGCGCTCCCCGGACGGAGATACCCGGAGACCTGGCGCTCGTCGTCTGCGCGGCGCACTCCCAGCACGTCGTCGAGTCCTGGCGCCGGCCGCGGCCGGCCGTGCTCGTCCATGGCGGCCACACGGCCGGCGGCGACCAGCCCTCCTCCCCGCCGAACGAAATCACGGAGCGTCGCTACCGTCGCTTCGGGAAGCGCCGCCTGTTCCGGCAGGACCACCGTGGCGAACTCGTCAATGCGCTGCTCCAGGGTCGCCTCGTCAACAATCAGCGCGTGCCAGCCGCTTTCCACCAGCATCTTGTGCGCGGCCCGCACGCTCCTGAGAGCGCCGCCGCCGCGCTCGTGGTCGGTGTGCCGCAGCGTGGCCGTGCTGTGCAGAATGGCGACGAGCGGCACCACGACGGCGCCGCGGCACCACGCCTCGCGCTCCATGATGAACTCGCAGGTGTCGGCGAGGGCCTCGATAACGGTCGGCTCGTGCTGCCCGTCGGGATAGTGCGGTGCGGCGAGCAGGCAGCGCCCGCCAACGGCCAGCGCAGTCGCACAGGCCATATTGAGCGCCGCCGTCGGGGGTAGCGACCAGGAGCCGGCCGCATCCGGTACGCGAGCTACGGAGACATCGGTAGGCTGCCGTTGCGCCGTGAGCAAGCGGCCCGCGAAGCTCACAGCGAGCGGATCGAATCGCCGCGGCCTACCGCCACGTCGGCCGGCATCGGCTTGGCCGCGCCACCGGGCCGCTGGCCTTCCTGCCGGTGGTAGGCCGTAGCTGCCGGGTGTTACGCCAGCGGAAACGATCACAAGACCTAGCTCGATAGCGTGCAGCCGCGCGGTGATCTCCGCTGCCATCTGCTCCTGCATCACCGCCCGCCACTGGCGGTAGCTGTCAGCTTGCGGCTCCGCGGGCGCGGGGATGGCGGCGTGGCCGGTGGCTTGGCCGAACTCGGCTTGGCACCAGCGGCAGCCGCACCACCGCGAGAGCTGCCAACCCAGCCCGTCCAGCCAGAGACCGTCAACGGCGTAGGTGCGCGCGATTTCCGTCAGCTGCGGCAGCACGACCTCGCTGCGATAGGGCGAGAGCAAGCAGATCGGTCCAGCCGTCGGGCTATCGCCCGCTCCGTCGAGCAGGCGCATCCGCCAGTCCGGGTGCAGCGCGTTGAGCGCCCCGCTTGCGGCGACATTGAAGTACGCCACCGCACGCAGCCCCACCCGCCGCGCCGACCGTACCATCGTGCCTAGGTAATCGCCGGCCAGGTGTGGGTGCCGCTCTCCTCCGGGCACGTTGGTCGGGTAGAGTGCGTGACCATAGCGATCCTTGGCGACGATATGGACCGCTTCGACGCCAATGGCTGCCAGCTCCTCCATTTGGGCCAACGATGTGTGCTCATCGAGCGCAGCGCCAAGGCCCGTGACCCACGCGGGATAGTGGAAGTCCAGACAGAGCGTGCGGAACGTGTCGCTATACCACTGCGCGTCATCCGCCGGGCCGGGGGGTAATCGTGCGGCGTGCTCTTCCATGCTCGCTCCAGTAGGCTCCCTCCCTCTCCGCAAGTGGCGAGGGGCCGGGGGTGAGGCCAACCAAGTTAAGGTAGGCAGTGTAGGCCACGCCGGTCAAGTCAGCCACAACCGCACCGCTGTCTAGGGCTATAATCGGTGCCGAGCACTGCGGCGGGAGACAAGGAAGCGAACGATGACAACACTCCGGGCCGGGATTATCGGGTTGAACGGGATCGCCGTCCGGCACGTCTTGGACATCGAGGCAAACGAGGAGCTACGGCTCGGCGCCGTCTGCGACACCGATACCGAGTTGGGCTCCGCTGGCAAGGCGTGTACGACGCCCCCTGGTACAAGGACTATCGTGACCTCAACCGCTCCGAGCACTGCGACTTTGTGATCGTGGCGCTGCCCCATTACCTCCATGCCGACGCCGCTTGCGATGCGCTGGAAGCGGGCAAGCCGGTCATCATCCAGAAGCCGATGTGCATCACCGTGGAGGAAGCCGACCGCATTATCGCCACGGCCCAGCGCACCGGGACCAAAGTGGCGACGTTCCACACGGCGCACTTGGTCGAGCGCGATGCCCGTGCCCTGATTGACCAAGGGGTCGTCGGTGACATGCTGCGCGTCCACTACGCGCGGCAGGAGGCCCGCAGCGTCGCCTACTACGGCACCGGCCCCTGGCGCGGCCACTGGGCGACCGAAGGCGGGGGGATGCTCACCAACCAGTACATCCACGACCTGAACCGACTGCACTACCTGTGCGGTCCCGTAGTGGAGGTGGTCAGTTGTACGCTGGCGAACGTCGCGCACCCGGGGATCGAGGTGGAAGACGCCTGCACGGCGGTCGTGCGGTTCGCCAACGGCGCCTACGGCGAACTCAGCCTCGGTCTGTACAGCCAGCCGGGGTTGAGCGGCTACGAGATCATTGGTGATCGGGGCTGCATCGTGAAGCGGGGTGATGACCACCGTTACGCCCGGCTGTCCATCCCTTTGACCGAGTACCTGCACAATCCGACCCCGGCCCCCCGCCGGCCCGGCGCGACGCTCGCCGATGCCGCGCGACCGGAGGCAACGTGGCAGCAGATTCCCCCGGTCGCCGAGCACCGTGACCCGGTGGCGGAGTTCGCGCAGGCAATCAGAGACGACACGGCGCCCTACGCGCCGCCGGAGTTCGCCCGGCGCGACATCGAGTTGATGTGTGCCCTCTACATGGCCCACTTCCGGCGCCAAGCGGTGCAGATTCCCGTGCCCCGCGCGGCGTACACCGCCTTGCTCCACGATCTGGCCGCCGGGCAGTATCCCAGCCTCGCCTGGCCCGGCCCAGGCCACCCGGACCAGTGACCCCCACCCTAGCCCTCCCCCGTTGCGACAGGGGAGGGAACACGCCGTCCCCCGGTGCCGCAGCGGCCCCCGCCGCCGTCCCCCTGCCGCAGCGGGGGGGGCCATAGGGGCCGGGGGGTGAGGCGCCGTTTAAAGCGAACGGCTCCGGCAGGGGAGCCGGAGTCGTTCTGGGGCGCGCGTGTGCTGGCAGGGAGGCGGCCGCCCTAGGCCGTCGTGCCGGTCGTGGTGCTGCCGCTCGGCGTCGTGGACGAACCACCGCGTCTGGAGCCCCGGCCGCCTCGGTGGCCGGAGTATCCACGCCCCCGGCGTCCTGAGGTGAGCCGCTCCAGGTAGGTATCGGCTTGCTCGCGGGTAATGGTAGGCCGTCGTGCCGGTCGTGGTGCTGCCGCTCGGCGTCGTGGACGAACCACCGGCGTTCACCAGCTCGTCGAGCGCCGCTGACGCCGCCTCCTGCTGGGCCGTCTGCAACTGCTCCGCCGTCACATTCCGCTCTGCAGCCCGCGCCCGCAGGTCGGTGCCGCCCTTGACGGCCTCGGCCAGCTCATCAACGCTGCCGTAGCCGAGTTGGGTGGCGAGGGCTTCCTTCATCGCCATCCCTACTGCGGCGTGGGCCCGCGCCATAGCGGACGGCTCGGCGACCCGCGCGATGCGCTCCAGGAGCTGATCGGCCTGCTCACGGGTAAGCGTCTCATCGTTGACCAGCCCATCGAGGATCGGCTGCGCCGCCGTGCGCCGCGCCTGTTCGAGCTGCTCGATGCTGACACCCTTCTCCGCAGCCAGATCGAACAGGAACTTGCCGCGGGCGTCCTCCCTGAGCGCGTCCACATCGGCGTAGCCGAGCGCCGTGGCCGTGGCCGCGTTCACCACCTCCTTCAGCTCCGTCATCTTGCCAGCGAGCGCAGACTTGGAACCGCGCCGCCCGCGTCTATGCTTGCCACGGTGACCTGGGAAGCCCTTGCCACCGTTCTCACGGATGCTATCAGCCTGCTCCTGGGTGATTTCCCCGGCGTCTACGCGGGCTTGCAAGGTCTGATTGCGTGCCGATTCGATGGCGGTGTCGAGGCTTGAGCGCTCGATGCCGAGCGCCGCAGCCAGACGATCAAGGTAACCATTACGGTTTCCGCCGGTTACCCCGTGCGCCAACGCTGGCGCTGCCAGCACAGCAACCCCTCCTAGTCCTGCTACTCCGAGTCCCGCCAGGGCAGCGATGCGACGATTGACCTTGACCATAGCTCCGTACCTCCTCATCCGGTGTGAGTTATCGGGCTGGGTTCATTCCCATTCAGCCAACGTTGGCCGTTGCCCGCTACGTCAATCAGTATGCAGACCCCTTGTAAACACACGTTCGGCTTGGCGTAAAGATGTAGTTAAATCTCGAAGCGCGGGTGTTGGAGCGGGGAGCAGTGGATTCCCGCTTGCGCGGGAATGACGGAGAGGGTGGGAATGACGGCTGATGGCTGATAGCTGATATGCGTATAATGCGAGGGAGACCAGTCCTATAAGCCTGGAGAGACTATATGGAGTTGCCGCGGCTCGCCCGTATCCGACAACGCTTCCCGGCCGCGGCCATTGACGATGTTCCGGCGGCTGTACACGCGGCCGTCGCGGAGAGTGGAGTTGCTACCCGCTTGCAGCCGGGCGCGCAGGTAGCGATAACAGCCGGCAGCCGGGGCATCGCCCGCATCGCAACGATCCTGGCCGCGTTGGTGAGTAGCCTCCGCCGCCTGGGGGCCGAGCCATTCGTCGTGCCGGCGATGGGTAGCCATGGCGGCGCCACCGCGGCGGGCCAACGGTCGGTCCTCGCCGGCTACGGCATCACCGAGGCCACCGTCGGCGCGCCGATCCGGGCCACGATGGACGTTGTGCAGCTCGGGACCACGCCGCCGGGCGTCCCGGTCTATATGGATCGCTATGCGGCCCAGGCGGACGGCATTGTGGTGGCCGGCCGCGTCAAGCCGCACACGGGGTTCCGAGCGCCCATCGAGAGCGGGCTGTGCAAGATGCTTGCCATCGGTCTGGGCAAGCAGCGCGGCGCCGAAACTATCCACGCCCGCGGCTTGGCCGAGAACATCCCGGCAGTGGCCGCCGTCGCTATCGAGGCTGCGCCGGTGGCGATGGGGTTAGCCATCGTCGAAAACAGCTATGAGCAGCCCTACCGCATCGTCGGCGCCCCGCCGGAGCGCATCCATGCGACCGACCGCGAGCTACTTGTCAGCGCCAAGGAGCTGCTGCCGCGCATCCCCTTTGACGATCTCGACGTGCTGATCGTGGACTGGCTCGGCAAGAACATCTCCGGGAGTGGGATGGACCCCAACGTCATCGGCCTCTGGCGCCGGCTGGGCGGCGAGCGGCGTCCCGACTATCGCCGCATTTTCGTCCGCAACATCACCCCGGAGTCGCACGGTAACGCCCTGGGCGTGGGCTGGGCCGACTTTACGACCCGCCGGCTCGTCGAGCAGATTGACTACGACGCGATGTATATGAACTGCCTGACCGCCAACGCGCCGGACGTGGGCCGCGTGCCCATCACGCTGGCCAACGACCGCGTGGCGGTGGCTGCGGCGCTGAAAACCGCCGGTGCCCCCGCCCCCCCGCGGCTCGCGCGCGTCCACTCGACGCTCCAACTGGAGCACCTCTCCGTATCGGAGGCGCTATTGCCGGAGGTCGCAGCCAACCCGCAAGTGGAGGTGCTCTCCGAACCGGCGCCGATGGCGTTCGATGCAGAGGATAATCTGGTCGGCGACCTGTAGTGGCTCTGAGTGCCGGCCTCCTATCACCACCTCACCACCGCCGAAGGAGACGCAGCATGACTGCCGCCGTAGCCGTCCCCGAGCCAACCGCCTCGCTCCGGCCGGGCACACCGACTCGTGATGCCTTCGGTCGGGCGCTGCAAGAACTGGGGCGCTCCAACGAGCGTATCGTGGTGGTGGACGGTGATGTCAACAACTCGACGCGGACCGAATGGTTTGCCGCGGAGTTCCCGGAGCGCTTCTTCAACGTCGGCATCGCCGAGTCGAACCTCGTCGGCGTTGCCGGCGGCTTGGCGGGCGCCGGCAAAATCCCGGTGGCGGCGAGCTTTGCCTGTTTTCTGATGTGCAATGCCTTCGATCAGCTACGGATGGCGGTGGCCTTCCCCGGCTTGAACGTCAAGCTCGTCGGGACGCACGCCGGAATTTCCATTGGCGAAGACGGCCCCTCGCAGATGGGGATTGAGGACGTAGCATTGGCCTGCTCGCTGCCCGGCGTGCAGGTGCTCGTGCCGGCCGACGAGGTAGCGACCCGCCTGGCCTTGCACGCGGCTATCGAGCACACCGGCCCGGTCTACATCCGCGTGGGCCGCGGGGACGTACCCGTTGTCTACGAGTCGGCGGACGAATGCCCATTTGCGCTCGGCAAGGCCATCCGCGTGCGCGACGGCAGCGACGTGACCATCGTGGCCAATGGCCTCATGGTCGCGGCTGCGGTGGACGCCCACCGCAAGCTCGCCGCCCGCGGCATCTCCGCGCGCGTGCTGGATATGGCCTCGGTCAAGCCGCTCGATACCGCAGCCCTGTTGAACGCCGCCGAGGAGACCGGGGCGTTGGTCGTCGCCGAGGAGCACCTGGCGCACGGCGGGCTGGGCAGCGTGGTGGCGATGGCCCTCGCGCAAGCGCGTCCGACCCCGCTGGAGTTCGTGAACGTGGGGGATCGCTACGCCGAAAGCGGCCCCGGCGATGCGCTCCTCGTCAAGTACGGCCTGACCGGCGACGACCTCGTAGCCGCCGCCGAGCGCGCCCTCGCCCGCAAATAGCGCCGCACGCGCCCGGCGCGGCGTGGCCCCGATCAAGCATCGAGCCGGCGGAGCAACCGCAGTTCCAGTGCCCGCAGCTCGGCCTTCAGCTTGCCGATGTCGCTTTGTAGCTCGGCCCGCAGGGCTGCCAGCTCGGACGGCGTCGCAGCGTGCTGCGCGGCCTCGTTAGCCGGTGCTGCCACCGCGGCCCGGCCCGGTTGCTCCAGGTCCTGCTCCGTTGCGTCCGGCGGGCAGCTGGCCCCGCGCACGTCGTCTATGCCCCGCAGCCAGTCCTGGAAGACGCGATCACGCGGCGCGCAAAGCTCCGTATTGTCGAAGTAAAATTGCTCCAGGGCCTTTAGCCCCGTCAGACTCTGCGGCAGCGGCCCCGCCAGGCTATTGTGGGGGAGGGCTAGCTCCATCAGGTGGTCCAGCCAGCCCCATTCCGCCGGCAACGGCCCGCGCAAGTTGTTGCGGGAGAGGCCCAGCCGCTCGAGGTTGCTCAGGTGCCCCCACTCGGCGGGCAGCGCGCCCCGCAGGTTGTTGTCGGAGAGGTCCAGCCCCGCAAGACTACCCTGGTGGCCCCACTGCGCCGGCAGCACGCCCTGGAGGTTGTTGTCGGAGAGGTTTGAGTACCCTGATAGAGGCCAACTCGCCCCACTCCACCGGCAGTACCCCGCTCAGGCTGTTGCCGAAGAGGAGCAGCACCTCCAGGTCCGACAACTGGCCCCATTCCGCCGGCAGCGGCCCCACCAGGCCGTTGTCGGAGAGGTTCAGCACCCCGAGGCTGTCCAGTTGACCCCATTCCGCTGGCAATACCCCACTCAGGCTGTTGCGGGAGAGGTCCAGCACATCGAGGCGCCGCAGGTGGTTCCACGCGGCGGGCAGCGCTCCATCCAGGCTGTTGCCGGCCAGCTCCAGCACTTGCAGGTTGCTCAGGTGGCCCAGCTCTGTCGGGAGCGATCCGGTCAGATTGTTGCCGGCGAGAGACAGATCCATGACGCGGCCGTCGGTATCGGTGGTGACGCCGTACCAGTCGCCGATGGGCGCATCACTCAACCAGTTCGTGCGGTCCGTCCAGCTCGCGCCGCCCGCCGCGTTGTAGAGCGCGACCAGCACGGCCCGGCCCTGCTGTGCTCCCTCGCTAGCTGGCGGTTCCATCGCGCGCCTCCGACTACCGCGTCAATGAGCAGTAGCGCCGCTCGTGTAGGCTCCTCCCCGGATCGTATCCCCCCTGGATTATGGTACAGCACCAGGGAGTGAACGTCCGTAGATCAAGCTCTTGACGGTACCGCCCTGGCTATCTCCCGGAAAGATTCGCGCCGGTCAGGGGCAAACCGTTGGCAGCAGCCGGATTGCCCATCAAGTGGACGGTCGAGGGAGGCGCCGGGCGACGGCGCTGCCGAGCAGGGCCGCGCCGGCCAGTGAGAGGAAGGCGGGGGAGAATCCGGCCACGTCAATGAGGGCGCCGGTGAGCGGGGCGGCCAGTGAGCCGATGGCAATGCCTACGCCCCAAGCCAGGCCAATCGCCGTGCCGCTGCGCCCGCCGGGGGCCAGCTCTGCGGCATAGACCAGCGCGACCGGCGGCGTGAGGCTCGTCGCGAACTGCACCGCAAAGGCACACGCCACCAGCACGGCGATCTGCGCCGCGCCGACGAACGGGGAGAGGTCGCTGCCCGCCGCCGCGAAGAGGATGACGGCGACCGTCAGTACCAGGCAAGCCCAGACGAGCAGCGTCCGGCGCCCGAAGCGATCCGAGATCGCGCCGCCGAGCGGCTGGGCCGGTATACCCGCGGTCAGGGCCATCGCCGTCAGCAGCCCGGCGGTGGCCAGACCACTCCCCAAGTGGACGAAGTAGGCCGGCAGCCAGGTGAAGATGCCGATTCCTGCCGTGCCAATCAGCCCGTGGACCACGGTCAGCAGGATGAGCGGCCGGGTGATCCCGGCGAGTAGCCCCGGCTCGGCTCGGCCGGGCGGTTCCCGCACCAGCGACCAGACGTACAGGGCGCCGAACGCCGCCGGGAGCGCCAGGACCAAGCTGGCTTGCTGCCAGCCCAGCCGCTCGGCCAACGTCGCGACGATGATCGGGGCGAGCGCAAACCCGATGCTGTTGCCAATGCCGTGGATACCCGAGGCCCAACCGCGCGCGTGTGGGAACCGGTGGGCGATGAGGGTCGTTGCCTGCGGGTGATACGTCGTGGAGGCGAGCGCCAGCACCGCCGCAGCCAGGAGCAGCCCGGTGTAGCTTCCGGCCAGGCTCAGGGCCAGCATCCCGACGGCATAGAGGAGGAACCCCAGCGCCAGGGCCAGGCGCCGCCCGCCTCGCCGGTCGGCGGCATACCCGACAACCGGCTGCAGGGCAGCCGAAATGCCGCCGGCGGTGAAGGCCAGGATGCCGCCTTGGAAATAGGTGATGCCGAAAGCCGTGCGCAGGACCGGCAAGAGCGGCGGCAAGACCTGTCCGTACAGATCGTTGATGGTATGGGCGGCCGTGAGGCCCAGCAGCCAGCGGCTCAACGGCCGCGTGGAACCGGGGGCAGCCGGGGACACGGCAGTTGGCGGGGGTGCGATGCTCCCGGGCGGCCGGGCGGCCGGCGGCGGCTGATTCACGACGGCAATGATAGCGGCCGGGCAGCGGCGGCTGTCGTGCCGTGCCAGTCCCACCGGATTGTTGTTGCCGGGGCTGCCGAGGGACGCTAGAATGGACACTAGATGCTAGATACAGAGATGCACCCCACGGCTACTGTGCCGTGGGGGTGGGCCGGCGGCTCATCAGGCCGCCTTGTTGTATAGCAATGCTAACCATCTCGTCTGCCCGGTTACAGGACCTCTTTCGTTTCGGCGAGTTGAGCCGGCATGGCTTTTCCCTGGTGAGACGTCCCCGTACTTGGTCTCCTTTGTGGGCCGCGATCCGTTCCCACGGGCCGGTCGCCGGTCTTTGGCCATCGAGCACGCGCACGTTTGCGCTGCGGGAGAGCCGGCGCGTCATCGGCTTCGCCCAGACGACCTTGCGCCGCGAACCGGACCAGTGGGAGATCATGTACTTGGTGTTGGCGCCGGCCGGAAGCGCCGGGTCGCCGCCGGTCGTGGCCGCCGCGGCCGAGCGCCGCGTGTCGCGGCTGCTCAGTGGCATCTGTGAGGCGGAGGAGGAGGAAGGGACGACCCGGCTCTTCGCACGCCTACCGGACGGTTCGGCAGTGGTCGAGAGCTTCCGGCGCCTGGGATTCGCCAAGGTGCTCACGGAGCATACCTATGTGGCCAACGTGCAGGCAGGCAGCGCGCCGCCGCCGCTCTTGGGCCTACGCGAGCAGCGCCCGGCCGACGCCTATCCCCTCTGGCAGCTCTATCGTGCGTCCACACCGGCAGTCGTGCAGACTGCTGAGGCGTTGAGCAGTCGGCAATGGGACCTCCCGTTGCCGATGCTGCCACGCTGGCTCCTGCCGCGCCGCCGCGCTAGAGGCTGGGTTGTCCCCGGCGAAGCGCGGCCTTTGGCCTGGGTGCAGCTTGTTATGGATGGGCATAAATCGGCCGTTGCCGAGGTCATGGTAGACCCGGACGCCACCGATCTCATCGCCGACCTGCTCGACTACATCGTCGCCCAAGTGGGTAGTGGCAACGCGCTCCTCACCTGCACCGTCCGCGAGCATCAGACGGCCTTACGATTCGCCCTTGAGGAGCGCGGGTTCGGGTTGGCCGAATCGTCCGACTTCGTGGTGAAGCGCCTCGCCGTGCCGGTGCTCCAGCGCGGACTGGTCCCGATCTTGGAGAAGGTAGCCACATGAGCGCTGCGCCAGCGCCGACGCCGGAGCGGCCCAATCCGCTGGACATAGAGCGTGCCGCGCTGCCGGATCGAGACGGCACACCGGACACGCCGGCCGGCCCGGTATCCGTCCCAACGACCGTCACCAACGATCTGCCGGAGCTCCTGGCCGCTCTCCCGCTGCGTATTCGTCAGCCGCTGGAAGCGCTGCCCGACGTGCCGGAGCTGTTGGAAGTGGTGATGGACCTCGGCCGGTGCCCCGAGGCGCGTTTCCCGGATCGCGACATCGTGTTGAGCACGCAGGAAATCGGCGCATCCGATCTCGACTACACACGCGAGCGCTTGGGGCGTTTCGGCGGTGACAATCGGGCCGGTATCGAACGCACACTGCATCGCATTTCCGCGATCCGCAACCGCGCGGGCACGATTGTCGGCCTGACCTGCCGCGTCGGTCGCGCCGTGTACGGCACCATTGACATCATCCGGGACATCGTGGAGACCGGCCAGAGCCTCCTCATCCTCGGGCGACCGGGTATCGGGAAGACGACGATGCTCCGCGAAGTGGCCCGTGTGCTCGCGGACGACCTCGGCAAGCGGGTCATCATCGTGGATACGTCCAACGAGATCGCCGGCGATGGGGATATCCCGCACCCGGGTATCGGCCGGTCCAGGCGGATGCAGGTGCCGACCCCGGCACAGCAACATGCGGTGATGATCGAGGCGGTGGAGAACCACATGCCCGAGGTCATCATCATTGACGAGATTGGCACCGAGCTGGAGGCATCAGCGGCGCGCACCATTGCCGAGCGGGGCGTGCAATTGGTCGGCACCGCCCACGGCAACAGCCTCGACAACCTCTTGGTCAACCCGACGTTGAGCGACCTCATCGGCGGCATCCAGCCGGTGACGCTGGGCGACGAGGAAGCGCGCCGCCGGGGTACGCAGAAGACGGTGCTCGAACGGAAGGCCCCCCCGACGTTCGAGGCGCTCGTCGAGATGCACCAGCGACAGCGGGTACACGTCCACCATGACGTAGCCGCGACGGTTGACGCTTTGCTGCGCGACGTACCGGTACAGGTGGAGGTGCGCGGGTGGAATGACGACGGCACGATGACCCGGGACTACGAGGAGCTTGCGCCGGCTGCCGATGAGTACGCTTGGCCGGCAGAGCAACGTCCCTGGCGTGGCCGCCGGACGAATGGCTCGCGCGGACGCGAGCGGCCACCCGACCTGCTCGACCTGGAGCGGGATCACGACTGGCAGGCAGTGGTAGGCACTGTTGAGGGCCGGGGCACAGACGACGGTGACGCGCCTGGTGACGCACCAGACTCGCCGGCGTGGCAGCCCGTGCGTCTCTATCCGTTCGGCATCAATCGTGATCGGTTGGCACAGGCCAGCCGCGCTCTCAATATCCCGGTGCTGCTCACGGACGACCTTGAGGAAGCCGATGCGCTCATGACCCTCAAGAGCCATTTCCGTAAGCAGACGGGCTTGGTGCGGCAAGCGCAGGCCCGGGGGGTGCCGATCTATGTCCTCAGAAGCAACACGGTGGCGCAAATGCAGCAGTCGCTCTCCGCCGCGTTCCAAGATGATTCCGAGCAGCCGCGCTCGCCGCGCCGGCAGGCGCTCCAGGAAACCTACGAAGCGATCAAGCGGACGCTCTCGACAGCAGAGGCGATGGAGCTGTCGCCCCAAAACGCGCCGATCCGACGCCTGCAGCACGAGCTGGCGGCGCGGGCCAAGCTGATCTCGCGCAGTCTCGGTCAGGAGCCGAACCGCCGGGTGCGCATCTCGTCGCCACGCAGCGGCAAGCGCTCGTAGCGGGCAGCCCCCACCCTTCCCCCCTCATAAGGGTAGGTTGTTTGTGTAGGGGCGCGATGCCTACGCTGGCCGCTCAGGCCAGGGAATCGCGCCCAGGCGCTCGTCATTCCGGCGAAAGCCGCAATCCACGTTCCCCGACTGGCGCCAGCATCGCGCCCAAGCTACTATGAAGCAGTGACACGGGCAGCGAGTGAGGGAAGGCCATGGTCGTCGAAGACGTCGAACAAGCGCAGCTCAGTCGGCTAGAAGGCATCACCGAGCAGGTGAGCCACCGGCTCGACGACATGCACCAGTCCATGGAGGGGTTGCGGACCGAGACGAACAGCCGGTTTGCGGCAATGCACCGGTCCATCGACGGACTGCGAGCCGAGATGCACAGCCGGTTGGAGAAGATGGACCAGTCTATCGATGGGCTGCGGGCCGAGATGCACCGATCCATCGACGGGCTGCGAGCCGAGATGCACAGCCGGTTGGAGAAGGTGGACCAGTCCATCGATGGTTTGCGGACCGAGATGAACAGCCGTTACAACACGCTCATAGTAGTGATGGTCGGCGCGTGGGTGACGATCATGGCTGCGCTCATCACCGTGCTGGTTGCCCTATTACTCAAGTAACTGCCCCCGCACCGTCATTCCCGCCCACCGTCATTGCGGCGCAAGCCGCAATCCATGTCCCCCTGCCACAGCGGCAGGGCCAGCGAGAGCCACAGCACTTGCCGCTGACTCAGAAACGACTGAGACGTTTCAACCGATACTGCCGGCAAGTTACCCGGCAGGGGGTACACTGAAGCGCTGGCCAAGCCAGAGGTGAGACGCACGGCTGGAGGATGCAGTTGGAGACGGGGGCGCGTGGAGAATCGGCGCCGGAAGGTGGAGCGCGGCCGCAGCCGTTCCACGTAGATCGCTTCATCTCGTTCGAGGGCGTAGACGGATCGGGCAAGACCACGCAGCTGATCCGGCTTGGTGAGCGCCTACGGCAGGCCGGTCACGAGGTTGTTGCGACCCATGAACCAGGTGGCACGCCACTCGGCGAGCACTTGCGTAATATCCTACTCGACCCGGCCGTCGGCGAAATAGACGCTGCCACGGAAGCCGCGCTGCTGGCAGCATCCCGTTCCGATCACATCGTCCGCAAAGTGCGGCCGGCGCTGCAAGTCGGGGCGGTCGTCCTGACGGATCGCTACGTTGCCTCAACCTATGCGTACCAAGGCTACGGCTCCGGGATGCGCCTCGCTACCCTGAAGGAGATCATGCAGCCCTTTCTGCACGGGCTGCTCCCCGGTCTGACCATCTTGCTCGATCTCGACCCGGCAATTGGCCTAGAGCGGAAGCGCCGGCAGTTAGAAACCGAGGGCGGCGCGCTGTCTCGGTTTGATCTCCGTCCGTTGGAGTATCACCAGAAAGTCCGCGACGGGTTCTTGGACCTGGCCGCTGCCGACCCGGAGCGCTGGCTGGTGCTGGACGCGCAACAGGAGCCTGGCCGGATCAGCGCGCGTATCTGGGAGCGGGTAAAACGGCAGATTAGGCCGGCGCCAGGTCAGCCGGCAGCGGACGCCCCACAGCGGATTGTCAATAACGGCGCTTTGCTTCCGGCAGTACCGGCGGCAGCAGGCTACCCGCCCGCTGAGGTCGGCACGGAGTCGGCCTGGGCCACGGTCGCGCCGGGGAGCGCGCCTTCGACCCACTCCTCCCCGGATTGGTAGACTTCCTTCTTCCAGATCGGCGCGGTACTTTTCACCCGGTTGATGGCATAGTGGCAGGCCTCGAACGATTCATGGCGATGCGGTGAGGCCACCGCAATAACGACGGAAGCCTCGCCTACGTGCAGGCGGCCGATGCGGTGAGCAATAGCGATCTTTTGCTCCGGCCACCGCGCGGCTACCTCCGCCGCCACCTCGGCCAGCTTGGCTTCCGCCATTTCCGGGTAGGCGTCGTATTCGAGCACCTGCACCCGATCTGGCTCGCCACCGGGGCCGGGATCGGCACGGACGACACCGGAGAACACACACAACGCCCCATCGGTGGGGGCTTGCACCGCAGCGATGAGCGCACCGACGTCAATCGGCTCACGAGTGATCTGGCAGAGCGCCATCAGTACACCCTCCTGGTGCTGCGTCGCGGCGCAATGGTGAACGGTGCCAGCTCAGGCGGGTGCGGGGGTGAGGAGCGCCGCCGCTCACCGGTGGTATGAAGACCACCTCGTCGCCATCCGCAAGCACCGTCTCCGGGGAAACGTACTCCTGGTTGACGGCCGCCGTGCAGGTCAGCCGCCGCAGGGGGGGATTGGCAGTGGCGAGGCGTTCCCAAAGGTCGCCGACCGTTGCGCCCTCCGGTAGCTCCCAACGCGCCGCAGTGTCGCCAATAATCTCGCGCACGGCAGCAAAATAACGAACTTGCACCCACATCGTAGCCGGAGTGTAGCACACCGCACGCGCCGGAGACGCGCCTCACCCCCCGGCCCCCACCCTAGCCCTCCCCCGGAGCCAGCTCCAGGGGAGGGAATGTGCCGTCCCCTGCGGAGCGGGGGGGCCATAGGGGGGCCGGAGCCGTGCGTTGACGGTCAGCCAACGCCGGGCTATCCTTAGCCTGGCCGCGCAAAGCTGCGGGACTGGGGCACTGGCTTGTGGCGACGGCCCGGCGTGCCCGCTAGCGGCAGGTAGCTGCGGCGCTGTCGTTCCTATCTTGGGTACGTATCCTCCGGCTATCCCTAGACGTTCCGGTATCGGTAACCATCCTGCTGCCTCCGTGTAGCCACGCGATGACCGATAGATAGCGATAGCAGAGCGCAGTTGCCTGCGCCGCGCCGGGACGCCAACGGTCAACACACATGAGTGCTGATGACCAGCATCGAGGTACTGATCGGCGCCGCTCGCCGGCCCGACCTGGCACCCGGCGCAGCCGCCAGCCGCCAGCCTGGAGCAACGACCACGCTGCACCCGATACCACCGCCGACTGGGAGCACCAGGAGCAATGGCTCGCGTCGTCGGAAGTGGCAGTAGACACGGGAGGCGACGCCGAACCAGCCCCCTCACCGCCCGGCGCTCGCCGACGCCGGCGCACCGAATGGTGGCTGCTGGCACCGCTGACGCTGGCCTTGTTCGTGATCTTCCAGCTTGCTCTGGCCCAGCGTGGCAACCGAGACGCTCTAGTCGTCCTTGAGACCAAGCCGGAGTCGGGCCAGCCGACGACGGCTCCCACTGCACCACCGATGCCGACGCCCAGCATCCGCTATAGCGCGAATCGCCTGGCACAGGTAGCCGGAGGCTCGCTCGGTGCGGCCCCGATTGGTGTCATACCCGGTGCCCCAGCGCTGGATGCACAGACCGCAATCCTCGTGGATATGGATCGGCGCGAGGTGCTCTATGTGAAGAATCACCACACGCCCCGCCCGATGGCGAGCACCATCAAGATTGTCACGGCTATCGTTGCCCTGGAGCATGCCTCGTTGAGCACGATTATCGAGGTGGACGCGGCGGCGGCGGCGATGGAGCCGAACGTCATGGGCTTGCAGGCTGGCGAGCGCCTCACGCTCGAAGAGCTGCTCTATGGTCTGATGCTCGACTCGGGTAATGACGCTGCCGAGACCATCGCGCGGGGTTTGTTCGGAGATCGCGCCCGCTTCATTCGCCTGATGAACGACTTGGTAACCAAACTGGGATTGCAGAACACGCACTTTGCCAATCCGAGTGGGTTGGACGCCGCCGCGCAGCATACCTCGGCCTACGACCTCGCCGTTCTGGCGACCTACGCGCTCCAAAACCCGACCTTCCGCGAGATCGTCGGCACGCAACGCAAGGTGATCCCCGCCAGCCGTGAGCCGGGGCGAGAACACGGCTGGTTCGGCCCAACCAATCTCAATCGCTTGCTCGGCACCTATCCCGGCGCATTCGGCGTGAAACCCGGCTGGACCGGCGACGCCGGGTACACGCTGGTCGCGGGAGCAGAGCGTGGCGGCCGCTCGCTGCTGGCCATCGTACTCGGCAGCCGCGGTCATTTCAGCGACGCCGAGCGGCTGCTGAACTACGGCTTTGCTACCCTGGCCGGTTAGCGCGTTGTGAGTCTCGCTATGCCAACACGGAAAATACGAGATAGCAGCGCAGTAGCGCTCGCTGGCCAGCAGCTGCACCGTTGGGACGTCTCGCCGGCCGAGGCTCGCGCCATCCAGGACAAGCTGAGTAGCCGCGTGGGGCGACACACCGCGCTGGGGAACGTGCGCCTCGTCGCCGGGGCCGATGTCCACCCCCTGGGGCCGCGCTCATCGGGGCGGAGCGGCGAGATGGTGGGCGTTGTCTCGGTCCTGAGCTACCCGGAGTTGACCGTGGTCGAGGCCGCTCAGTCCGTTGTCCCGGCCGAGTTCCCCTATATCCCCGGCTTGCTCTCGTTCCGGGAGGCGCCGGCCGTCCTCGCCGCGATGGCCCGGCTGACCCGTGCGCCCGATCTGCTCCTGGTAGATGGCCAAGGCTTGGCGCACCCGCGCCGTTTCGGATTAGCCTGCCACCTCGGCGTGCTGCTCGATCTCCCGGCCATTGGCTGCGCCAAGTCCATCCTCATCGGCAAACACGGGCCCCTCGCGCCGGAGCGCGGCGCGCGCGCGGCCCTGATCCACAAAGGGGATGCGGTGGGTGCCGCCGTGCGAACGCGGAGCGAGGTGCAGCCGGTGTATGTGTCCGTGGGGCACCGCGTTGATCTCGCAGCCGCCGTCACCTGGGCGCTCCAATGCACGTCCCGCTATCGGATCCCCGAGCCACTGCGCCAGGCCCATCTGACGGCCCGCCATGCCCGCACAACCCGGCAGCAGCAGCTCCCGCTCGGCTAGGAGCGCGCGCTCCCGCCATTGACATTTCCCGGTCATTCCCGCTTTCGCGGGAATCCACGTCCCCCCGCCGCCGCGGAGGGGCCATAGGCGGGCTAGGGCTACCGCCCGTCGTTCACTTGCCATCAATGACGCGCCAATAGCGGTCGAAGAAGAGCGTATCGTAGAGCGTCGAGCCGACCAGGATAAGCACCACGAGCACCAAGGCCGCCGCCGCGGCCGGCCCCATCCACAGACTGAGGCCGGCCGGCCGGGGCAGGAAGGTGACGACGACGAAGAGCACCCCGACCACGGCCAAGCGGATGACGAGGCGAGCGAGGTGACGGTAGCGGCGCCGCTGCTGCTCCGTGGCTGCGGTGACAGGCATCGTTCCGGTCCTTTCACTGCCGCATGCGCCTGGCTAGTCCTTAGCAAGCCGGCCTCAGGTCCTGGTCACACACCCCTTGACAGGCGGCGCCGGCCGCCCCTATTATAGAAGTAGAGGAGCGATGGCTCCCAAATCCACAGCGGAAGGAGGCGAGACTGTGATCGTTTTGCTTCGTAAGTATCCGTTGTCGGTCCTCGGGAGATGGCAAGTAGACTGTTAGTGCCCCTGTACCAGAGTGTACAGGGGCTTGCGACCCCGGACAGCCCCCCCTTTGACGGTTCCGAAAGGGTGTCGCGTAGGTGCCCGGAACGTCCGGCCTCGTTGAGGCACGCGGGAAGCCTCGTCCGGCAAGGTGATCAACACGAGGCAGGTACCATCGGTTGGTGGTATCTGCCTCGCTTTCTTTGTTCTGCCGATGGCTGCACCAATCGGCGGCCGGGGTTGATGGCACCCGACACCAATGAGCGAGCTATCCGCCGCACACCAGTTCCTCTGCCCCTATTGCTATAAGCAGTTGCGGCGGCGCACCGACTTTTGCTCGCGCTGTAGATTGCCGATCAAGCCTGGCGATGCCCATGCCACCACCGGCGGGCAGTTGCTCGGCTCCCAGTCACAACCCGGACGCTGGTGGCGTCGGCTCCGGCGCCTCTGGCGCTGGTGGTGAGAGTAGCCTGACCCGCGTGCTGTGAGAGCACACCACGCGGTCTCGAACGATGTATGCTGTATAATGACCGGTGTAGCACGCGGGGGTAGCTCAGTCTGGTAGAGCTCCTGCCTTCCAAGCAGGTTGTCGCGGGTTCGAGTCCCGTCTCCCGCTCCGTCAGCCCGCTCCAGTGCCTCACCCCCCGGCCCCTCCCCTGGCCCTTCCCCGTTGCGACAGGGGAGGAAATCCCGCCCCCTGGAGCGGGGGGGCCATAGGGGGGCCGGGAACCCTACCTCTTTCTCGACCGCAGCATCCACAGTATGTTCAGTCCGGCGATCACCGCCGCTGCAAGCCAGAGGAGCGTGCCGCCATTCGCATTGACCTGCAAGCCAACAAACAGCCCCACATAGAACACCACAAACGCGAGCAGGAACAACAGCACGTGGGCAGTGGTTTTTAGCGCCGGAGACATCATCATCCCTCCCTGGGCCTAGGGAGATTGTCCACTAGCCGCCCGCAGCGCGTCAAGCAAGCGCGCCGGCGGTTGCATTGGCACCACAAGCCGGCATTGCCAACGCTACCAGCACCCGGACTAGCTTGATCTGCTCTGGGACTAACGAGCCTGCACTCCCGCGGGCTTGGCC
This sequence comes from Chloroflexota bacterium, assembly GCA_965238265.1. GTDB lineage: Bacteria > Chloroflexota > UBA11872 > UBA12225 > JAJDUF01 > JAJDUF01. The sequence continues at coordinate 3,464,648 of OZ250185.1, forward strand.
CCGCTCCGAGCGGATTCGAGCAGGTATGGGGCAGGATCACGGATTAGAGCTATACTGCATCCCACTATGGGGACGCCGCCGATCGCCCTGGAAGGGGCGAGCATAGTATTCATCGGCTCCTTCAACCCAGCCATCTTTCATCCGTCCTGGTATGTGGCGGAGGGACTGCGGAGCAAGACTGAGCTGGAGAATGCCGAAGTCGGTGTCATTACGGGCGACATGTGCTCATTCCGAACAGAGCAATATGCGCTTCATGCTCTCAATAACAGATTTATGATTTCTACCACACAGGTGCCACTCTACGATTCACTGCGAGACCTTGCAGTCGGAACATTCAGGATTCTCAGACACACACCTCTTGCTAAACTGGGGCTAAACCGAGAAGTCCACTTTCGGCTGGATTCTGAGGAAGTCTGGCACGCTATCGGGCATAAGTTCGCCCCCAAGCAGCACTGGCAGCCTATCCTGAAAAACCCGGGAATGCGTGCCCTTATGATCGAGGGGATGCGGCCCGATGGTTTAGCTGGTGCTGTGAATGTGCGCGTTGAGCCGTCGAATAGGGTTGAGAACGGGTTGTTCGTTGAGATCAACGATCACTTTGAGGTTGAAGACACCTTGGCCAGGAGCGCGAACGCTATACTGAGCACAGCAGAAGAGCAGTGGACTGAATCGCTGCGACGATCGGATGAGATAATCCAGCATATAGGGGGCTTGTGCTAATGTCGCCAGTGTGGTCACGCCCATCATTGATAAGTATTCTAGGGCCACATGAAGGCACATCCGAACACACGAAGCCGCGTCCAGGGGATACGAGCAGGTCGGTTGAGTTCGTGCAGCGTCGTAACGCGATGTCTCCCCCTGAGGTAGGTATAGGTGCGGCAAATACGCCCGATGTTCAGCCTTCCGAGTTGGGCTACATGGCATTGACGGCAGATACCTCAGTTACGGAGACACAGACTGCTGCGCCGCCAAGACACCGGAGACTCCCTACCCCTGAGGGTCCGCGCGAGCATTTCGATATCAAGGGCAAGTGGCAAGGACATGTCGTGTCCGTAGGCGAGGAGACCTTCACCGCGATCATCAAAGACGTTCTTGAGCAGTCGCCCGACGAGGAGGTGGAGATCTATCTTGAGGAAATATCCCCAGATGATCGCCCACTGGTGGCCCCGGGGGCTCACTTCTATTGGGCTATCGGCTACCGGGACGTGATCGGTGGTCCTCGGATGCGTGCCTCCCTTATCACGATGCAACGTTTACCTGGCTGGACCGCTGACGATTTGCGCGAGGCCCAAGGCTGGGCAGCACGCATACAACAGTTAGCGGAGTATGCCTGATCTCACCACACCACCTCGTGCCGACGAGGTGGTGGTCTCGCTATTCGGCCCAGGATTCGGTGAGTGCATCCTCGTGCATCTGGGTTCCGGAAACTGGATGCTGGTTGACTCGTGCTTCGACCAGCGGCGTCGCGTGCAGCCAGCCCTAGCATACCGGCGGCGGATAGGCCGTGACCCGGCCTCCACAGTGCGGCTTATCGTCGCTACGCACTGGCACTGTCGCCGTCCGACGCTTCAGTCACACGGGCAATTCAAGCCATCGGTCGTCTTCTTCCACAACCGGGCGACTCACCGCGGCACTTACCGGCACCCTCGCCCAACGACACCGCAGTTGTCCTCTGGGTAAGCATTGGCTGCACAGCCATCCTGCTGGGTGCGGATTTGGAGAAAACGGCTAATCCTCATACGGGCTGGACGTGTGTCGTCAACGACCACGAAAGCCGACGACCTGGAGCGCGGGCAGAGGTGTTCAAGGTTGCACATCACGGTTCGTCCAATGCTCATGACGACCGTGTATGGGATCGTATGCTGATGGCGCCTCCGTTTGCGCTCCTGACACCCTTTGTGCGCGGGAATGTGCGTTTACCTTCCGCTGACGACTGTGCGCGGACCAACTCGGCAACACCCCGCGCCTACATTTGTGGGCCGCCGACTGTCCGATCTGCGGTGAGACAGTCGGGAGTCGTCGAGAAGATGATGGCTGAGGTAACAAGAGAGCGCCACGAGATAGCCGGGGGATGCGGCCAGATTCGCTTACGCAAGGCCAACGCTCTGCAGCAGAGCCAGAGTTGGTCGGTGGATCTATTCGCGGGGGGCTAGCTCGCTTGCCGCTGTGGCCCGCGCTCTGTAATCACACCTCACTCAATCACCATACTCCCTATACCCGCCTCTTGTACCTGCTAGTGCTCTTGCCCGTATCCCACCTGTACTGCTTACTCTCTGGAGTAGGCAGAGATTGGTGCGCTCCTGCTGCGCCTCTGCCAAGCGCAAGGGACAGCATGGTACCATCAACCGACTGGTGCGGAGGAGCGTGACAAGGTGATGCAAGCACCCGACGAGATCCGAGATCGGCTGCAGGGGCCGGTCAACTCCTTGCCGACGATCTTCACGCGCGATGGTGGGCTAGATCACCAGGGTATCCGGGCCGCTATTGATCGCACCATCGCCAACGGCGGCAACGTCATTATGCTGACCTGGGGCGATAGCCTCATCTCGCTCCTGACCGACGACGAGGTGGCAGCGGTACACCGGACGGTGATCGAGCACGTGGGCCACCGGGCCGTGACCATCGCCTGTGACAACATGTGGGGGCTGAACAAGGCCCTGGAGTTCGGCCGCTACGTCCGCGAGCTGGGGTTTGATCTGTATATGGTCCGGCCCGCAGCGTGGCCGGGGGCGCTCGGCACACCCGAAACGCTGGCAGAGTATTATCGGGCCGTCGCCGCCGAGATGCGCGTGATGCTAGTGGGCGACGTGCCGCTCCGGACCTGCGGGCTGATCGAAGACGAGCCGAACGTCTTGGCCTTCAAAGAGGACTTCGGGTTGGACTACGCGCACGAGGTGCTAATGCGCTGGGGCGACCGCTGGACGATGGTCGGCGGCGGCGCGATGAAGCGCCACCATCTCCTCTGGCCACACGGCTGCTACGCCTGGCTGGATGTCTTCATCCGCTGCCATGCCGAGCCATGCCTGACGTACTGGCAGGCAATCCAACGCAATGATGCTGCCGCCGCGTGGGCCACCATCAGGCGCTACGAGCAGCCGCTCTGGCAGGAGGCTCGCCGAGTGCGTTACGGCTTTGACGGGCTGATGGCCCATGCCCTGCTGGAAATCTACGGTGTGGCACCGCGCTGGCGACGGGCGCCGGCGCCGAACGCCACCGATGACGAGATGGAGGCCCTACGCGCCTTCTTGCACGATACCGGCTTGCTCTAGCCCCGGAGGTCACAGATGAAGCAACGCTATTTAGGCTGGCTCGGCTTGCTCGGGCTGCTTGGTGCCCTGGGCCTCGTAGCCGGCGAGCCAGCATTCTTCGGTCTCTTTGGGCTTTTCGCCCTGTTCAGCTCGAAAGACAGGCCGGAAGGCGGCGAAAGCTAGGTTGTGTTGACAGGACGATGGCCGGAAGGGAGCACCAGGCATGACGACCCAGACAACCCCTCGCGGTGTCCAGCGCTCGCTCGACCTCTATCAGCAGGCGCTCCACCTCATTCCTGGCGCCACGCAGCTCATCAGCCGGCGGCCGACGCGCTTTGCCTACGGGGTCAGCCCCGTCTATGCGGACCGGGCAAAGGGTGCGCGCGTCTGGGACGTGGACGGCAACGAGTTCCTCGATTGGATGAGCTCCGTGGGAGCCATCGTCTTGGGCTATGCCGATGACGTGGTGGATGCTGCCGTCAAGGAGCAGATTGATGCCAGCGCCATTTATACCCTCAACCACGAGCGGGAGATCGAGCTGGCCGAGGAGCTGGTCCGCACGATCCCTAGCGCCGAGATGGTGCGCTATGCCAAGGGCGGCGGCGAGGCCTGCGCCATCGCCATACGCATCGCGCGCGGCACGACGGGGCGGGATAAGGTGCTCTTTTGCGGTTACCACGGCTGGCACGACTGGTATTTGGCCGCCAACCTCGCGCCGGACGACCGGCTCGACGACCACCTCTTTCCGGGGATCGAGCCAATCGGGGTGCCGCAAGGGCTGGCCGGCACGAGCTACCCGTTCCCCTACGGTGATCTGCCCGCACTGGAGCAGCTCTTGCAGCAGCACGCCGGCGAAGTGGCCGCCATCATCATGGAGCCGATGCGCTCGTCGCGTCCACCGGCCGGGTATCTGGAGGGCGTGCGCGCGCTTGCCACGCGCGAGCGGGTCGTGCTGATCTTCGACGAGGTGTCGTCGGGCTTTCGGCCAGCACTCGGCGGTGTGCAGGAGTATCTCGGCATCACCCCCGACATGACGGTGCTGGCTAAGGCGATGTCCAACGGCTACGCGATGGGGGCGGTCGTCGGCCAGCGCTGGGTGATGGAGCCGGCCAGCCGCATGTTCATCTCCAGCACGTACTGGAGCGATACGCTCGGCATCACCGCGGCGCTGACGACCATCCGCGAGCTACGGCAGCGCCAGGCGATTGCCCACATCCATCATATCGGCCGGTTGCTCAAAGCCGGGATCAATGGCGCACTCGACGAGGTGGAGCTTGAGGGGGAATGCGCCGGGGCCGACTGGCACCCGACACTGCACCTCCGCGTCGCCGACCCCACGCTCCGCCAGCAAGTCCTCACGCTCTACATCCAGGAGATGGCCAAGCGGGGCATTATCGCCCCCCACGCCTTCTACGTGAACGCCGCCCATACGGACGAGGACGTGGCGCATACGGTAGCGGCGGCGCAGGAGGCCTTCACCATCATCCGCGTGGCCCTGGAAAGCAACCACGTGGCCGAGCGGCTGGAGACGCAGATCGTTGCAGAACCGTTCCGGCGGCTCGTGACGTAACGCATCGTCAGCGAGCAACCATAAGCTAACCGCCGCCAGGGTGGAAGTATCGTTCAGAACGGCTCGGCTGCGGCGGAACTACGAAGAGTCAGCCAGGGCAATCCGACAGTGGGGGCCGGACGTCGGGCGAAAGCACATCACCCGTATAAACCAGTCCTATGCGGTCAGAGACTTGCAAGAGGCATACAACATCCGGTCGCTGCGCCTGCATCATCTGAAGGGAGCGAGGGAAGGGGAGTTGTCTATCTACCTGACAGGCTGGTGGCGCCTCATCGTGACGAAGGGCGACACGGAGGAGAGCGTCATCATAAGGGAGGTGAGCAACCATTATGACGACTAGGAATCCGCGTGTGTTGTCGGACATGCCGATTCCCCCGGGCGAAGTACTGGCGGAGGAGCTCGAAGCTCGCGGAATGACCCAGAAGGAGCTCGCGGCAAGGCTCGGCCGGCCGGCACAGGCAATAAACGAGATCATCAAGGCGAAGAAGGCCATCACCCCGGAGACTGCCATCGGGCTGGAGCAGGTGCTCGGGATTGACGCCCAGTTCTGGACCAACCTCGAAGCCGACTACCGCCTGACACTGGCGAGGATCGTGACCGGGACGCACGTGCAGCTAAGATGCACCTTGAGCACTTACCGAGTCGGGCCTAGAGGGACAAACTCAGAACCGGCCCGGCTCTTTCAGCCTCGCCTCCTGCTCCCCACCACCCCCCGGTGGACTCCCCGGTGCTATCGCTCGGTGATGGAGAGGGGGCCTAGTGGGAGACGGGACTACCGCGGCGCGACCTGAGCGCCTCTAACCCTTCCAGCTCGTGTTTAGGGTCGCGCGCCATCAGCTCCATGCTCGCAGCGCGAGGGTCTTTGCCCTCGAAGAGCACCGCGTACATCAGCTCGGCAATCGGCATTTCGACACCGAGGCGGCGCGCGAGGGTACGCGCCGCGCGTGTGGTCGGGACACCCTCCGCGATCCCGCCCAGCTGGGCTTGAATCGTCGCCAGCGGGACACCACGCGCTAACTGCTCCCCGGTGCGGCGATTGCGGCTCAACCGACTGGAACAGGTCGCTACCACGTCGCCAACACCGGCCAGGCCCGCAAAGGTGAGCGCCTGCGCGCCGGCCGCGACGCCGAGGCGCGCGATCTCGGCCAGTCCCCGCGTCATGAACGCCGCCTTCGCGTTGTCCCCCAGCCCGAGGCCGTCACCGAGACCGGCCCCTAGCGCCACGATGTTCTTCAACACCCCGCCAAGCTCGACCCCGATCACGTCGGTATGGGTATAGACTCGGAAGGTGGCGCTCATCAGCAGGTGCTGCACCTGCACGGCAACCGCTTCCTCGGGGGCAGCCGCCACCGTCGTGGCCGGGAGGCCGTCGGCGATTTCACGGGCCAGGTTGGGGCCGGATAGGGTTCCGATCCGCTCGACCGGGATCATCGGCAGGGCCGCGGCGAGCACTTCCGTCATGCGCCGGCTCGTCTCGATCTCGATGCCCTTGCTCGCACTGACCACAATCGCCTCGCGGGAGATGTGCGGCGCGAGGCGCTCGGCATTGGCGCGCATCGTCTGCGAAGGCACCACGACGATGACCACCGCAGCCGTCGCCACTGCCGCGGCGAGGTCGTCAGTCACCTGTAGCTCGTCGGGGAGCCGCACATCGGTGAGGCGCTTGGGGTGGTGGTGGGTGGCCCGCAGCACTGCTGCCTCGTCCGCAGTACGCGCCCACAGCGTCGTCGGCACGCCGTTACGCGCCAGGAGCATGGCGAGGGTCAGGCCCCATGCGCCGGTGCCGATGACGGCGGCGTGTCCGGACAAGGGAGCAGTGGCCATCCTACGTATCCAATTACTATCCAACGAACAAGCGAGACCCGTACTGCCGGGTACGTCGCATGGAGAGAGACTGCGACAGGGTAGATGCACCCAGCAAGCCGCTCGCTCACGTTATATCACACTGCCTCTTGGCCCACACTGCCCGGATCGCTCGATGTCCACTCGTCGTCTACCCTCTTCACTCAGCCGGCGCAGTCGCGGAGCACCGCTGCCGCGGCGTTGTGACCGGGAGCGCCGGTCACTTCGCCCCCGGGATGCGTCCCGGCCCCACACAGGTAGAGGCCTTCAATCGGCGTCCGGTAATCCGCGTAGCCGGGGAGCGGGCGCTGGGTAAGGAACTGGCTCGGCACGATGTCGAGATGGCGGATGTTGCCGTCGGTGAGGCCGACGCGCTGCTCCAGGTCCCAGGGTGTGAACAGCGACCAGTCCACGATGGCCTCGCGCAGGTTGGGCGCATAGGTGGCCAACGTATCAATCAGGTGCTCGCCGACGGGCTGACGGAGCGTGTCCCAGGTGCCGTCGCGTGGCTGTACCGGCGCATAGCTTACCCAGATAGACATGACGTGCCGGCCCGGCGGCGCGAGCGTGGGATCATAGACGGTCGGGATTTGCACCTCCATGACCGGCGACCGCGACGGCCGGCCGTGGAGTGCATCGTCCCAGCTTTGGGCGAAGTAGTCTGCCGAGGGGCAAATCTTGATATAGGCGAGGGCGCGCGGATCGAAGTCGGGGCCGAGGTAGCGGGAGAAGTCCGGCAGCTCGCGCAAGGCGGCGTGGAGCTTCAGGTAGCTGGCGCGGGTCTTGAGCCGCTCCACCTGCCGCCGGAAAGCGTTGTCCAAGTGCTCGGCGCCGACGAGCCGCAGGTACGTGTACTTGGGGTCGGCATTGCTCAAGACAACCCGGCTGGCGATCACCTCACCATCCGACAGCTCGACCCCGCGCGCAGTCCCCGCCTCCACCAGCACCCGGCGGACGGACACGCCCGTCCGAACGGTAGCCCCCGACTGCGCGGCGGACTGCGCCATAGCCTGCGTGATCGCGCCCATGCCGCCGCGCACAATCCCGCAGTCCTCCGGCCGGGAGTACCCGTCGCAACGGATGTAGCTTTGGCAGAACGCGCTGCCCACCGCGGCCGGATCGCCAACGTCGTGGGCCTGGATCGTGGCGCCCTGGAGCCACGGGGACTCGAAATAGCCGTAGACGAGGTCCGCCATGCTACGGGTCAGCAGCGTCTCCAGCACGTCCTCGTCGCCGGTCCGCCGTGCCCGCGCCAGCAACTCGGAGAGCGACGGCGGCGCGGTGAGAAAGTAGGGATGGATCAGGCCGGCCGCGCGGCGCCAGAAGTCGAGCCACCGCGGGTAGGCCGCGGCATCGTGTGCCGAGAGGCGGCCCATCTCCGCCACGGTGCGGTCCACGTCATCCCAGAACACGAGCGCATTGCCGTCGGGGTACGGCTGGAAGCGCGCCGGTTCGAGCTGATAGACCGCAAAGCCGTGCTCGCGCAGGCGCAAGTCGTCTATCACCTTGGCCTGCAAGAGATGGCAGATGTAGGCACAGGAGGAGACGCGATAGCCGGGAAACAGCTCCTCGGTGACACACGCCCCACCCACCATGTCGCGTCGCTCCAGCACCAGCACCGACTGACCGGCTTGGGCCAGATACGCCGCTGCGACGAGGCCGTTGTGCCCGCCACCGATGATGATGGCGTCGTAGTCCGTCATCGCACCCATCACCCCTCCTCCCAACACCGCCGCGCCCCCCATGCTCGTCATTCCCGCCTCCCCTCCGTCATTCCGGCTTTCGCCGGAATCCAACCCCCTCTCCCCACTGGGAGAGGGTTGGGGTGAGGGACCCACCCCCTCACTCCCCCATCCTGTCTATCCTGTCTATCCATGTAAATACCTACCCCTGCGAGGGCCACCCACCGACCTGAAGGATGGTCTATACTGGCAAAACCGTCAATCGCGACGATGCCTCAATGCGTAGTATGTCTTTTGCTGTTCCCGATTCACTCAATCCTCCTGCTGACCGCTTCAGCATTCCCACCGGACTGCAATTCGAGGCCGGGCCATTCGCCCACCAGGGCCAGGCCGTCAAAGCATGGTGTGACGCGGGCCATCGCGGTGTGCTGGAGATGGCGACAGGCTCCGGCAAGACCATCGCCGCGATGATTGCCGCCCACCGACTCTATGCCGACCATGCGCCACTCCTGATCGTTGTCGCCGCTCCCTACGTGCCGTTGATCCAACAGTGGTGCGCGGAGATTCGCCCGTTCGGGATCAGCCCGGTCAACCTCACGGCGGCGCCGGGGCCGCGCGGACGCGCCCGCGAGCTTGGCCGCATCCGGCGGCAGCTACGCCACAGCGGCGGGGCGCAGGCCGTCGTCGTCTCGCACGACACCCTCTGCGACAACAACTTCAAGGCGGCGCTCGCAGCGTTCGAATGCACGACGCTGCTCATTGCCGATGAAGTTCACAATCTAGGCCGGGACAGCTTTAGCGCCGACCCGCCGGCCTTTTTCGACTACCGATTAGGCCTCTCGGCCACCCCGGTACGCCAGTACGACCAAGCCGGCACGGAGGTGCTGTTCGCGTTTTTCGGCCCGGTCGTCTACGAGTTCACCCTGGAGGAAGCCATCGGCACCTGCCTCGTCGAGTATGAGTACCACGTCCATCCGGTCGAGCTGACACCGGAAGAAATGGATACCTGGTACGAGCTTACGGACCGAATCAAGCGGGCTATGTGGCACCAAGAAGATGAGGACGACCCGGGCGAATATCTCACCAAGCTCCTGCGCGACCGCCGGGCAGTGCTGGAAACCGCCGAAAACAAGCTCGCCGCCCTGAAAGAGGCGCTCGACCGTGAGGCGCGCACCGCCGACGGGCTACGCTATACGCTCATCTATACGTCCGACAAGGCGCCGGAGCAGCTGACGGCAGTCAACCGGCTGTTGCACGAGCGGGGCGTGCTCTTCCACCAGCTCACCTACGAAGAGACGGCCAACCGGCAGGAGACGGAGCGCCTCCTCCGCGGGTTCCAAGAGGGCACGCTGCGGGTGCTGACCGCCAAGCGGGTACTCGATGAGGGCGTCAACATACCCCAGGTGCGGAAGGCGTTCATTCTAGCCAGCACAACAGTCGAGCGGCAGTGGGTACAGCGGCGCGGACGACTACTCCGCAAGTGTGACGAGATCGGAAAAACCCATAGTGAAGTCCACGACTTTGTTGCGCTGCCCCACGATTTTGATAACCTTGACCGCGATGCCCGCAGCCTCGTGCGCTCGGAGTTGCGGCGCGTCCAGGCATTCGCACGCCTGGCCCGCAACGCCGGTCGACCCGACGGCCCATTGGGTATCATTGACGCGCTGGTGTCCGCCGCGTTCTTGTAGGGAGCAGACTCATGCCACTCAACGATAGTAAGGTGAGAGAAATCATTCGCGAGGAAGTGCAGGCCATAGAAGAACGCTGTCCCGGGTATCGGGAGGTGCTCGCCGATACTCTCGTCACTATCATCGAATTGGAGTGGCAACATCAGGTACAGCCAACGAAGATTCAGGAGAAGATCAGTGATAAGTGCAACAGAGCCGGTCGTTGGTTGGCGGATCGCACAGAAGATGACCCAGATGCCCCGGACGGAGACGCGGTCCCCTGGTACTGTTCGCGCCCGTTAGCGAATGACCCGGAGGCGCCGGACGGAGAGTGAGCAGTGAGAATCTTACGCGCTCGTTTCGAGAACTTCCGTCTCCTACGCAACCTTGAGCTTGACTTTTCCATAGCCCCCGATAAGCGGCTGACGGTCATCAGAGCGGAGAACGAGAGCGGTAAGACGACAATCCTGACGGGCCTCCAATGGGGACTATACGGAGATGACGCTTTACCGGGCCGGGGTCGGGAGTTTCGGTTGCATCCGATTGATTGGGACGGTACCGACGGAGAATCAATCACCATCTCGGTGGAGATAGACTTTGAGGTCGTCTCGGCCAGGAGTGGTCGTGCTGATACGTACCGCATCGTGCGATTGGCGAACGAGTCCGTGAGCGGTAACGCCTGGAAGCGTATCCCTTTTGCGATCAAGCTGTTTCGGTTGCAGGATACCGGCAGTGAGCCAATTCCCTATCCCGAAGCGCGCGTCAAGCGGGAGTTGCCACCAGAGCTGCGGGGAGTGTTCTTCACCGACGGAGACCGTGCCCTCAACTTCATTGAGGCCGACACCAGAGACAAGCGGGAGCGGGTTGAAAAAGCTATCAGAGCTCTGCTTGGATTAGATGTCATTGAACACTCTCTCCGTCACGTTCACCAAGCGGGTGTCGACGCTAATCGACAGGCAAAGGAGATTAGCTCAGACAATGATCTCCAGGCAATTGTCTCTCGTCTTGACCAGATTACCGAGGAGATGGAACAGCTTGAATCAGAAGTTTCGGATGCGAAAGAACAATTCAGTGCATTCAGCGAGAGTATAGTCGACATTCAGAAGAACATTGACGAGGCATTAGTGAAGGGTGATAAGAAGAAGCTACAGAAAGAACGACAGACAGTTGAAAGTCAGTTGAAGCAGACCGATACCCAGATAGACGAGGCCATAAGCGAGCATGCAAAGCTATTCAGATCGCTTGCTCTATCCCGAGACTTGCTGGCACCGATCTTGAAACATTCCATCGATAAGCTCAATGAGCTGCGCGAGCAAGGCAAGCTCCCCAAGGTAGCCGTCCCCATTCTCGAAGAACGCTTGAATGCTACTACCTGTATCTGCGGAGAATCGCTTGCCGGGCAAGACCCGCATGGCACGCGCCGCCGAGAGCATATCAAGCACATGATCGAACAGAGTCGAAAGTCGGACGAGTTCCAGGGTCGCCTTACCGACCTCTACTACGCCTCTGCCCAGCTTCAACTAGATCAAGCCACCGAGTCAGAGAGTTGGGCCAGCGAGTACAAGAGAGTCGCAGCCCGGCGGGGCGAACTGGGGCGGAACCGAGAGTCCCTAGCGAGTCAGCTTCGCTCCCTTGAAACGCAGATAGATCAGCTCCCGGATACCGATATTCAGGGATTACGCGACACCCTCCGGGACCATGAACGTCAACGTGATCGTTTCCGTGACATCCAAGTGCGAAACGAAACACGATTAGAAACCCTTCGGGAGGAGACACGCGATCTCACGAGGCAGCGTGGTAAATTGCTCCGGGAGCAAGAGAAGGGCGCTCGCATTCTTGCCGAGCTGAACGTTATCCAAGATATAGAGAGCATATTCAGGAAATCTTATGATCGCATCACGAATGAAGAGCTGGCGAAGGTGAGTGATCTAATGAACACCTTCTTCCTAGAGATGATCGGCTCCGATCCCGAACAGGGGACAATCATCCGCAGAGCCGAGATTAGCCCAGAGTTCGATATTCTGGTCTACGGGCCAAAGGACCGGACGCTCAATCCCGACCGCGATCTCAATGGCGCTTCCCGTCGGGCGCTGACCTTGGCCTTTATCCTCGCGCTCACGAAAGTCAGTGGCGTAGAGGCGCCTAATGTGATTGATACACCGCTGGGGATGATGAGCGGCTACGTCAAACGTGCCGTGCTCCGGACCGCTATCCGTGAGAGCCATCAACTGGTCCTGTTCTTGACCCGCTCCGAGATTGCAGATTGTGAGGAAATACTAGACGCGGCGGCCGGACGATTCATCACGCTGACTAACTCGGCACACTATCCCACGATACTGAAGAATGATCCGCAGGTGTCCTTCGGGACAATACTGCGCTGTGAGTGTAACCATCGTAGTAGGGGATGCCGACTCTGTGAGCGGCATGACGATCCGGTTGATGGCATGCAACCGGCCGCCTAGGGAGCGCGTTGTGATGCAGCAATACCATAATCCCTTCACCGAAACTACGTTGTCCTATCCAATCGAACAGCGGAATTTCTATCGGCAATACTGCCGGCCGTCTAGCACGTCCAGAGTCGACGATAGCCCGTTCCCGCGCATGGTGGACCTCTGGTTTGCAGGACTCTCAATCGCCGCTCGAAAGAGGCTGGAGCCTATTGGTCTCACCGGTCAGCGATGGTCCGGTTTAGAGAAGGGATATAACTTTGACAGAGAAGATAACTGGTGTGTCCAGATAGTGATGTTGGTCGCAATCGCCGTTGAGGGTGATGTCGAAGTCGTGTCGGACCCCAATCGTATGATGGCAATTGCGAACCGTTTAGCGGCGGCGGGAGTCCCGTATATTGTCCAGATGCTTGAGGAAGGCGGTGAGGCACCAATTTGGAACCTGTCAGACGCCTTGGAGCAGCTGCTCACGGAAGAATAAGGTAAGGTAGCCTATATGAGCACGGCGGTCAGAGAGCTTGCGGAATTGCCCGCGCCGCAACTCACCCCGGAGGTCCGGCCGTATCTCGATGGCGATGCGGCCATCGTGTATGAGGCGATCCTGCGCCTGTCCCTGATTCAGGCACGCCGCATGGGTGTAGGCATCCAGAACGTGAGGGTGTTCAGGAAGCATAGCTGGGAAGAAGACTTCAGCGATACCGTCGTGCAATTCTTCGTAGACGCGGACTTCACGCGGAGTCTGGCCCTCTGGGACACCATTGGGGATGCTCTAGGACGCTGGCAGGCGCAGCAGCCCCAGCGCATACGCAAGATACTGGCTGAGGATTTCGCCGTTTTCGTAGAAGCTCATGCAGACACCCCTTGATCCGCGTGCGTTCCTAGATAACGAGTAATGGAGAGTGAGCAGGAGGTATGTATGGCAGCGGAGCGGAAGGCGCAGCCGATACCGGAGCAGTATCTCGATCTCTTCGAGAAGCCGAGCCTGGGCTTCCTCGCCACGCTCATGCCCGACGGCTCGCCGCAAGTGACGCCCCTGTGGGCCAGCTACGATGGTGAGCACGTGCTGGTCAATTCGGCCCAGGGACGCCAAAAAGACCTCAATATGCGGGCGCGGCCGGGCGTGGCCATCTGCATGATTGACCCGGACAACACGGGCCGCTATCTGTCCATCCGCGGCCCGGTCACGGAGATCACCAGCGAGGGCGCCGTCGAGCACGGGGCAGCCCTCGCCAAGCGCTACTCGGGCAGCGATACCTACACCGTCCCCCCCGGCGTGACGCGCGTGATCTACAAGATTCGCCCCGAGCGCGTCCACGGCATGGGCTGAGGACCTACCCCCAACCCCCTCCCTGAAGGGAAGAGGCTACAGGTTGCCGTACTGACCGCCTACACTGACAGGAAGCAGCGGCCGGGCGCCACGCGGACTCCCCTTCCCTGGAGGGAAGGGGCCGGGGGTTAGGTGAGGCGCCGTCCCTCACAGACCGGCGCAGGCCGTGTCAATGCGCGCCAGCGCCTCGTCCAGGCCGGCGGCGCCGTGCGCTGCCGAGAAGCCGTGGTGTCCGACCACCACGTCGTAGGTGTGGAAGTAGACCCCCTGCGCGAAGCACGCCCGCACAAAGCGCTTGAGCAAGGCCGCGTCGTGGCCAACGATGTCTTGGTAGACGTGGACCGGCCGATCCGGGTCGAGGCCGAAGTAGAGGCCAAAACGCGGCCCCAAGCCCTGCACGCGGCAGGGGATGCCGTGGCGGGCAAAGATGTCGTACAACCCGCCGTAAAAGCGGTCGGCGAGCGCCACGATACCGGTCGGTCCGTCATAGAAGTCGGGGGCCGTCAGCACATCCAAGGTCGCCAAGGCTGCCAGCACGCCAAAGAGGTGCCCGGAGTAGGTGCCGCTGTGGGCCGCCGAGCCGAGCGGACTCAACGTCTCCATGACCGCGCGCCGCCCGGCGATCACCGCCAGCGGCACACCGTTGGCGACCGCCTTGCCCAGCAAGGCCACGTCCGGCGTCACGCCATAGTACCCCTGCCCGCACGAGACCCCGGTGCGGAAGCCGGACAGCACCTCGTCGAAGATCAGCACCGTGCCGTGCTCGGCGGTGATGGCGCGTACCGCCCGCAGATAGTCGCTATCCGCAACGAGGCAGCCGGCGTTGTAGTTGATCGGCTCCATGATGACCGCTGCCAAGTCGTCACCATGCTCGGCAAAGGCCCGTTCGACGGCCGCGAGGTCGTTCCAGGGCACCACGACCACGAGATCGGCAAACGCCTCCGGGATGCCGCCCGAATCGATAGTCGGCGGGAGGAGCTGGCCCGGCGCCGGCGGGCGGGCGGGCGGGTGCGTGCTGTAGAGCACATGCTCGTGCAAGCCGTGAAAGTGCCCCTCGAACTTCAACAGCTTGGCGCGGCCGGTGTGGGCGCGGGCGAGGCGGATCGCAGCCATCGTCGCCTCGGACCCGGAGTTGGCAAACCGCACCCGTTCGGCGCACGGGATCAGCTCGACCAGTCGGGCCGCCAGCCGCTGCTGATAGACGGTCTCCGGGCCGAGCACCACCCCCATGTCCAGCGCCTGTTCGATGGCCGCCCGCACCGCCGGGTGGTTGTGGCCCAAGATGGTGGCGCCGTACCCGGTATGGAAGTCGAGATACCGCCGGCCGTCGGTAGCAATTAACCAAGCCCCATCGCCGCCGGCGGCCAGCAGGGGGTGGTCCAGCGCCGGATTGACCCGCGCCGACCCGGACACGCCACCGACGAGCACCCGCGCTGCCGCTCGAAAGTGGTCGGCCGCCGTGCTCGTCGCGCGCTCAGGAACCACCGTCTCGGTTACGGTCGCCATCGTCCTCTCTCCTTCATGCCTACCCCCAACCCCCCTCCCTAAAGGGCAGGGGCTACAGGCCGTCGTGCGGACCGCCTACCCTGCCAGGGAGCGGCGGCCGGCCGCCGCCATGACTCCCCTGCCCTGGAGGGAAGGGGCCGGGTGACAGGCCAAAGCCGCACCACACCTGGCACCATCCGTGCGGCTTTGGCCTGTCAGGGGGTAGGTCCCACCCGCCGCAGCCGGCCTTGACAGACCAGTGCCCGGCTTCTACGGTGCTCTGTGCCGACACTGCACTCTACCGCGTCTCGGTCTTTCCGCCAACTCCACCGGCGCGGCCAGGGAGAGAGCTGCTATGCGTATCGCCATCGGCGCCTTCATGTACGAGGCGAACAGTTTTTCGCCCGTGCAGACGACCCTTGCCGACTTTGCGGCCGGCACCCTCGTGCGCGGCGCGGCCATGCTGGACTACTTCCGCGGCACCAATACCGAAGTGGCCGGTTTCCTGCACGCCTGCGCCGCGCTACCGGCTGCCGAGGTCGTCCCGCTGCTGGCGGCGGATGCCAACCCGGCGGGATTGGTCCAGGCCGCGACCTACGCCGCCCTGCGCGACGAGCTACTGGATCGCCTGGCACGGGCACAGCGCACCGGGCCGCTCGACGTGGTCCTTTTGGCGCTACACGGCGCGATGGTCGCTGAAGGCGAGGACGACCCCGAAGGCGCTGTCTTAGCGGCCGTGCGTGACATCGTTGGGCCAGAGGTGCCTATCGCGGCCTCGCTGGACCTGCACGCCAACGTCACCGCGCGCATGGCCGCGGCGGCGGACGTGCTCGTCGGCTATCGCACCTATCCGCACGTGGATCAGCGGCGGACCGGAGAACGGGCGGCAGCGCCAGCACTAACCGCGGCGCAGGGCGGCCCGCGGCCGCGGACCGTCATACAGAAAGTCCCGCTCATCGTGCCGGCCGAGACGATGCAGACCACGCACGGCCCGATGCACGAGCTGCGGGCCGAGGCCGATTGGCTGGAAGCCGAGGGGGCCGCGCTCGCCGTCTCCGTCTTCGGGATGCAGCCGTGGCTCGACCTCCCGGAGGCCGGCTGCAGCATCGTGGTCGTCGGCACCGAGGCTGACGATGCCCACGCGCACGCCCGGCAGTTGGCCCGGCAGCTCTGGCAACGGCGGACGGCGTTCGACGTGGCGCTCGTTTCACCCGACGCAGCCGTGCAGCAAGCGCTGGCGGCAGAGCGGGGGCCGGTGCTCCTCGTCGACTCGGCCGACAGCACCTCCGCCGGATCGCCGGGGGACTCAGTAGCCGTCCTGCAGGCGCTACTCGACACCGGGTGTGGCCGGCCGGCCGGCTGTGCGAGCGCCGCGGACCTCTGTCTGGTGCCGCTCGTGGACCCGCCGGCGGCCGCAGCGGTGCATGCGGCTGGCGCCGGGGAGACGCTCACCCTGGTGGTGGGCGGCACCCTGGACCCGGAGCGCAGCACGTCGGTCGAGGTCACCGGGCGGATCGAGCGCCTGACCGACGGTCGTGTTATGCGAAAAGGCCCCGCCTATACCGGGATGACCATGGACGCCGGACCGAGCGCCGTCCTGGCCATCGGCACCATCCGGCTGCTGGTGATGAGCCGCACCGTCCCCACCAGCGACCCGGAAATCTACCGCGCGGCCGGGCTGGAGCCGGCCACGGCGCGCATCGTCGTGGTCAAGTCGCCCAACCTCTTCCGCGCCGCCTACGGACCGTTCGCCCAGGACATCATCCTGCTCGACACGCCCGGCGTGAGCAGCCCCAACCTGCACCGCTTCGCGTGGCAACGCATCGGGCGGCCGATCTATCCCCTCGACGACTTCACCTGGGACCCCGACGAACCGCCCCGCTGAGTACGCCAGACACCAGGGAGGGCCACGATGCCGAAGGGTGAGATGCACTTCGACCTGACCATGAAGGACTGTCTGGCGATAGCCAGCCCTCAGGATACCCTGGGGCTGGCCCAATGCCTACCTCAGTATGGCTTGCTCCCCGCAACTGGCAAGCTACTGCATTATCGCCCCGTGGATGACATCCCGGCCTTCGTGGCCACCAAGATCGGTGCTTTGGTTATGTCTCCGACTGAAATGGCCCTGGAGCGAGAGCAAAAAGTGCAATTTGGCGCATCTTCGTGGGTGCGCGGCGGAAGCGGCGGCCGCGGCAGCGGGAATGTAGAATGGGGCAGTGGCTAAGTATCCGAGAGCGGTTAGCTAGACGGCCTCGTCTAGCATCTCTTGTTCGCGCACGTCGTCCGTAAAATCCAACACCAGTTGGACCGGCTCTGGGGGGGTGCGGTACTCGTTGAACCAACCCACATCAACCTTCAACTGCTTGCAGTCACCTACAATCTGTTGGCGGCGCAACTGAAAGGCGATGGCTAGATGCTCAGGTGATCCTGTTCTTATGTCATCCCATAGCATGCGCATCTGTCCCCGGGATCCGACTTTCGCCGCATGCTTTGCTCGCACACTGCGACCCTTGCCGTCAGGGAAGAACTCCTCGCGCATAGCCTTGGCTATCTGTTCGGCAGTCTTTGCGACAAGCGCATCCTCTGTAGGGCGTTCAATCCTCCCTTCCCGAAGTGCCCAGAGCGCTATATCGCGCGTAGTAGCAGGCCAAGCCATACCACTCTCGCGATATTCCCGAACAAGCCTCTGATGACATTCTACGCTTGTTTTCTTACGCATAGACAAGTCTCCTTGCTCACCAACGTTGCTCTGCTAGGACAAGACTGGTAGAGATGCTCCCCAACCATCAGTAAGCGCGGCCGACGTAATCACTGACCTTACCGGCTCAAGCAACTTGCGAAAACTGCTGTATTTGATCTCCTCACGGTGCTGTAGCTGGCCGACGACAATGCCTGGATGAATACCTTGTAGGCGAGCAAACCCCTCAATCTTATAGCGGTAGTAGAGTGGGCGTACCCTAGCAATAAAACCCTCAAGCTTCTCCCGGGGAATAAGATGCTCTGACGCATTTCGGTCAGCTTCCTCCTCGAAGGTTGGCCTCTCACCAGCATCGGTGACATTCTCCGAGTCAATGTCCAAGGAGAAGTCTTCTTTCTGTGCGATATGCTCCAGTTCATGTTGTAACACAAACCAGAAGTTGTCTACTCGGTCGTAGCGTAGTGATAGTGCAACAACTGGTGAGAAGTCGTCTAGCCAAAAACAAGCACCGTCAATTTTGGTTCGTGTGAGCGGCTGAACGATGACGAAGCGAATGCCATTCTCTGCAAGGATTCTCGGGACATGCCGAGTTTCCTCCACCACATGGACGCAGTTTTGCAAACGAGCGCGCGCACGCCTCAGGCTCGCCGGTGAGTAGTGCCCCACTTCAAGAGTCCGGGCCATCTGGCGAGCACGGTACAGCCAAGCTACTTGCTCAGGCAGTGTTGTTGCATCATAGGGGGTGGACTTGCGAGCCGCGGCAAGGAATTCGGGCGTATCGGTGACACGTGGTATTTCGAAGAAACGAGTGACTCGTTGCTCCATGACTGCGACATTGTTGGAGGGTTCAAGCCAACCTCGTCTTATCATCCCCTTCACTGGAGCAAGCTCATAGAGCTTCGCACGCCTGGCGACTGAATCAGCGTCAGTATCACCCACCTGCGCTAGCCGATAGGATGCCTCTAGGTTCAGCCAAAGTTCTGCACTGGTGCCCAGCGCTGCGGCTAGCCCTCTTGCCGTCTCGGGTGTTATCCCGCGCTTCCCAGCGATAATCTCATTGACAAGACGATAGGGCCGACCAAGGATCTCAGCGAACTCGGCCTGAGTCCAGCCCCTAGCCTCAAGCTCCTCAGCTAGAAACTCGCCTGGCAAAAACGCATCGGCGGGAGTACGTGTCATCATCAGATGCCTTCCTTTCGCCAGCTCAATGGTAGTCTTCAACTCCTTCTATTCGCACGTACTTGTCAGGGTGTCTGCCTGTGACAACCACTATGAGTCGGAACTGATCGTTGATCCTCATGGAGTGGCAACCCCGCCACTCTCCCGCGAGTCTCTCGAAACGTAGTGACTTCAATGCACGGAAATCCCGCTCGTCCCTTGCATCTCGAATGAGCCTGAGACGTCTGCGGAAGCCTCTGACGACTGCATCCGGCAGCCTCATCGTGAAGGACGGGTCGGACTCTAGGCGCTCTAGTTTCCCGTTTCTGAACTTTACGTCCACCTCCTAGAGAATACCTGGTTTTGCCCCCGCCGTCAAACACCAATATACCACTATTCGGTATATTGGTATTTCCCAAGTCGCAGTGGACGGTCGTCGGCAACCCCGATTGATATCGATCATCCCGTTCACGCTAGCACACCCGCTGCCCCAACTGGCACAGTCCGTTCGGACTGTGCCAAGTCTGCCGCCGCTGCCCCTTTGCCGCGCAACGCGACGCCCCCGCAGGCCAGAGTGCATTTCGAGTTCAGCGAGCTGACCGATGAACTGGCACTGCTGATGCGCGCCCTGCGGAGCACATATCCTCAGATCACCTTTTTCCAGGTGGACATGGACTCCGGCGCCTAGCCCACGCGCCCCACCTTCCAGCCTCCGCCCTACTCCCCCTCTCTACATGGTGGAGAGGGGGACGGGTGATGGGCCAAAGCCGCACCACACCTGGCACTATCCGTGCGGCTTTGGCCCGTCAGGGGGGTGAGGCCCGCAGTCCGCCCCCTAGGCCGTTGTCTTTCGCCCACCCCCCCGTTGATATGTCCCCCTGACGGGGATTGGCAGATGCAAGACCTTCCTGGAGCACCGGGCACCGCCCGGCAGGGACGTACACGTACCATCGTGTCAACTAACGACGGTGGCAAAGCCACCCAGCCGAGGGCACCGGGTCATGGCAGACCTCCCGCCGCACAGCGCGCGGCGGGGCATGGCCGACTGAGTGCCGACTCAGGGGCACCGGGTGCTGACGTACCCCTCGCCAGTACGGCGGGGGCGCCGGGTCAGCACTGTCTGAGTGCCGCCTTGCGCGCACCGGGCCATGAGCGCGCCCCCGCCGCGCCGCGTGCGGTGGACTACCACTGGTCCTGTGCCCGGCACCCAACGGTGCCGGAGCACGGCCGATTTCCCACCGCGCCGTGTGCAGCGGGGCATGGCCGACTGAGTGCCGCCTCGCCGGCACCGGGTCATGACGTACCCCTGGCCGTCACGGCCGGGGCGCCGGGTCATGACCGCCTGAGTGCCCTTTCTATCGCCACCGTACCCTTGCCGGCCGGCCCGCGCCGGCTGCGCCAGGGAGTCTTGCCCCGCGTCCCTGCCAATCCCCGCACCCTGATCTACCCGCAATCCCCCCGCATTAACCGTCATTCCCGTTTCCCCTCTCGTCATTCCCGCGAAAGCGGGAATCCACGTCCCCCCGTAGCAACGGGGGGACCACAGGGGGGCTACGCACCGGCAACCCGCGCTACGCACTCCCACGCTCACAGCCACCTGCTATCCCACCACACCACCCATCAAGTGCATCCTGCCATCCAGGTTCCGCCCGACCCGCGGTCTTGCTCCACCGCGGCCACGGGCTTCCTCCGCCAGCGCCACTCGCGCGCCCCGCCCAAGCCCACCCGCCGATAACTTACCCTTGCCAGCAGACGGACTCCCCCTCTCCCCGCGGGAGAGGGCCTGGGAGAGGGCCGCCGCGCCCCGACACGCCATCTGACTGCCTCAACAACCCCGCCATTGACAGAGTGCCTATTGGCAGTCTATTGTCAAGCGGAGAGGGGCGGCCATGTCAGTAGAGAAGATCAAGCAGCAAGTGGAGCGCTGCATCGCGGAGCTACGCGCCGGGGAGCTTGCCGAGGCCAGCCTGCAAGGCATCATCACCGCGCTCGATGAGCAGGCGACGCAGCGGCAGGAGTTGCTGTACCTCCAAGCCAACACCACGGCCGTAACCTCCGATGTGGTGGGGATGCTCTTGGTGCAGGATGGCGAGGTCTCCGAAGGCCCCGCGGACCCGGACGAGTGGCCGTATCCGACGGTGCTGGCCGCCATGCAAGACGGCTGGCGGGTAATCCAGTTTCCCGACTTGGCGCTGACCCTGGATGAGTCGCGTACCTACGGCTTGGGCTACGAGTTCATCCTGGAGAAATGGCAGTAACGAGCGATGAAGACCTACGACTGCCCACCGACCTTGACCGATTCCCAGGTGCTTGATGTCTGCAAGAAGGGGTATCACATCTGTGAAGGCGTAGTCCCCGCAGAGATCAACCGGCGCACCGTCGCGTATGTGGACGACAATCCGGTCATCGAGCCAACCGAGATTCTGGATGAAGACTGGTTTGTCGAGGAGGTGATCTGCCAGCCGGAGGCAGCGGGGGCGGTGCGCTCCCTGCTGGGACGCAACTTCGTCCTACCCATCTTGATGAGCAATCACCGGGTCCACATGCCGCTCGAGGGCCAGCGGTGGCACCGGGACGGCGGATCGCAGTATGGCCCGGCACAGCACTACCTCCAGGTCTTCTACTACCCCGAGACCTGCACCCGCGAGATGGGGCCGACCGAGCTGCTGCCCGGCTCGCACCACATCTTCTCCCTGTCACGCCAGATGGCGCACTACGGGAAGATCAAAAGCTCCGTCTATGCGACAGTGCCGGCCGGCTCAATCATTATCACGGTCTATTCCATCTGGCATCGGCGCTCCAACTCGACGGCGAGCGGTATTCGCAACATGCTCAAGTACAACTATTGGCGTACCGTGCCGCCGGAACGCGACTGGGTTATCGAGCCGGACTTCGATGTGGCCACGGCGGATTACACGTTCATCGGCCCCGGGACCCGCCAGCAGTTTCGGGACTGCTACGATGCAGCGGGGATGTTTTTCTGGCTGAGTGGGAAGCACGACGAGTTTCAGGTCATGGGCGGGCAAGGCTGGCCAGTGCCGGCCAACCGCAACACCAAGCCGCTCGGCTTTCCCGGCCAGCTCACCGGCCGGCGGTTCTAATCACTACGGGCCTAACCCCCAACCCCTTCCCTGGAGGGAAGGGGTTGGGGGTAGGTGTACATCCTTGCGAGACGGCGGCGAAAGGGAGCGATGCAGTGAAGCGACCGGCGCCCGTCCTCACCGAGGTACGCCACATCAAGGTGTGCTATAGCCAGGACACCTACTGCGGTCATCCCCGCCAGACCGGCATCTTCAACTACGGCCACGGCGAGTTGCTGGTCGGGCATAGCCACGCGCCGGCCCGCTACCAAGCTCCGGAGGACATCGGCCACTCCTTCACAACGGGCTATGCCAGCCGTGCCCGGATCATCTTCCAGCGTTCTTTCGATCACGGCGAAACCTGGTCCGCGGAGGACCCGGTCGTCGTCTGGGACGAGACGCTACCCCTTGAGGAGAAGCGAGCGATCTTGTACCGGGCCGACGAGGCGGCGGTGCCGCGCGAGCAGATTGACCTCACCGGCCCGGACGCCGCGGTGTACTTCACGCGCGCCGCGACCGGCCCAGCGCACGGTTCGGAGCGCGGCGCGAGCAATCGGCTGCTGGAGTGCTTCGCGTTCCGCTCCGCCGACCGCGGCCGCACCTGGGAGACCGTGCCCACCCGGGTCGCGCCGCCAACGGGTCGAACCGTGGTGCGCCGGGACGCGCATCCGCTGGTGCAGTGCCCCGACGGCACCCTGCTGGCCGTGACCATCGTGGACGGCAGCACGCCCACCAGTAGCGTTTCCATCTACGGCTCGGACGACCAGGGCTTGACGTGGGAGTACCTGGCGGAAGTGACCCGCGATCCCACCGGCATCGGAACCCCTGGTTACGCGGACATCCTCCTGCTCCCGAACGGCCGGTTGCAGTGCTACATGCTGCACGGCGCACACCGGAACGTCATCGAAATGTGCCATTCCGACGACGGGGGCTATAGCTGGAGCGAGCGCCGGCCCATTGTCGGCTGGGGCCACTCCCCTTGGGCCGCCCGGCGCTCACCCGGCAGCAGCCGTCGCGGCGTGTACTACCGCGCGCCCTGGCCAATGCGCTTGCGTGACGGTCGGATTGTCGTGCTCTTCGGCCGGCGCAAGCCGCCGTTCGGGATGGGTTTGACCGTCAGCGAGGACGACGGTGCCACGTGGTCGGCGGAAGCGATTCTCCGTGACGACGCCAGCGGCTCGGATTTGAGCTATCCGGTAGCGACGCAGCTCGACGATGGACGCATCTTCACCGCGTATTACTACATGGAAGCCGACGGCAACGGCTTCGGGGGCACGCGCTATATCGCCGGCAGCTTCTTCCGCTTGTAGCCGCGTGACAGCGCAGCCCACGCCGGCAATCTCCGTGCGGCGCCACCGCTACCAGGCGACGTTGACGTTCTTGATCTGCGTGTAGCTGAGGAGCTCGTCGAGGCTTTCCTCGCGGCCAATCCCGCTCTGTTTCCAGCCGCCGTAGGGCGCGCCGAGGTACCGGCCAGCGGAGTTGATCCACACGTACCCCGCCTCGATACGGTCCGCGGTTTCCAGGGCCAGCTTGAGATCGTTGGTCACAATGGCCGCCGTGAGGCCATAGATCAACGAGTTCGCCGCCGCCAGCAGTTGCTCGTAGTCGTGCCAGCGCAGGACCGCAATCACCGGCCCGAAAATCTCCTCGCGGGCAATCCGCATCGCCGGCGTCACCGCAGCGAACACCGTCGGCTCGATGAAGAACCCGCCGTTGAGCCGCGCATCCTGCGGGGCGCCACCGCCCGTCAGCAGCTGCGCGCCCTCCGCCTGCCCCGCCGCGATGTAGCCCCGCACCCGGTCGAGCTGCTCCTGCGAGATGAGCGGGCCGACCTCGGAGCCTTCCTCCCAAGGCAGACCAACCGGCAGCTCTTGGGCGGCGGCCACAAGACGCTCGACAACGCGCTCGTGCAACGACTCGTGGACAAAGACCCGCGACGTAGAGCTACACGACTGACCTTGGCGGTTCATGTTCATGCCCCGGATCGCCAGCGTCGCCGCCTCGTCCGGGTCGGCATCCGGGAAGATGATCATGGGGTTCTTGCCACCCAGCTCCAGGGAGACGTGCTTGATCGATTCGGCGGCCTCGCGGGCGACGATACGCCCCGTCTCCACCGAGCCGATAAAGGCAATGCGGCGCACGTCGGGATGCCGGACGAGCGCCGAGCCGGCCACGGCATCCCCGGTCAGCACGTTGACTACCCCCGGCGGAAAGAGGCCCGCGCACAGCTCCCCGAAACGCAGACCGGACAGGGGCGCTTGCTCCGGCTGCTTGATGACCACGCTGTTGCCGGCTGCCAGCGGCGCCGCGGCCTTCTCGGCGCAAAACCGGAACGGGTGGTTGAAGGCGTTGATCTTGCCAACGACGCCATACGGCTGCCGGAGCGTGTAGTTCAGATGGTGCGGACCGTTGACTATCGTCTCGCCCTTGATCTCGCGGACCAACCCGGCGAAGTAGCGCAGCGTCGCCGCGGCCAGCTCCATGTCGCTCCGCATCCCGCTGATCGCGTTCCCGGAATCAACGGCATCAATCAGCGCCAGCTCGTCCACATGGTCGGTGATACGGGCGGCAAGCCGTTCGAGACACCGAGCGCGCTCCGCCGGCGGCGCCCGCCGCCACTCGGCCGCGCCGCGCTGCGCCGCCGCGATGGCCGCGGCGACATCTTCCTCGCCAGCCCAGGGCACCTCGCCGAGCACCTCCCCGGTCGCCGGGTTGATCGTCCGCATGGTCTTCCCGGCCCGGCCCGGACACCACTCGCCGCCGATATACAACCCCCGCGGCCGGTAGCTCATCTGCGCCGCACTCATGACGTTTCCCAGGCCTCCCCTCGCGCCTGTTTCTGCTGGACTTTAGCACTAGACCGCGTCCACATCTCCCTAGCCTGCCCCCTGCGCTACACTCTCCGCGTGGTGCAACGCCCAGCTGGGGACCAAGCCAACCTCGCTTAACAGCGCCCCCAGGCGGGAAAGGAACGGATGACCAGGCTGCTAGAGCGTGTCCTGAAGTGGCTGCTCCCGGTGCTCATCGTCGTCGAGATCGTCCTGGTGTGACGGGCTGGCTGGACCTGGGCACCGCTATCGGCGTGACCGTCGCCATCGAAGTTCTGCTGGTCGTGGTCGCTGGCCGGCAGCTCTTCGTGGCCGGCCGTGCGCTACCGCCGGCAGCGCACGGCCGGTCTGGACGTGTGGGCCGCGCTGGAGGACGGACTCACCGTGCTGTTGCCGCGTCCCGTCGCTCGCATTGTGTCGCTGGAGCCGCGGATGATCGCGTGCCTGCTCCTCTGGCTCTTCCGGCGCGGGCGCCAAGGCGCGGGGCAGTTCAGTTACCACCGGCGCTCGTGGGGCGGGGCGCTGCTGATCCTGGTGCTGTTGACGGTTCCCGTTGAAATCTTCGTAGTTGAGCTTCTGGTGCCCTGGGTCTGGCTGCGGTGGGTGCTGCTCGTCGCCGCGCTCTACGGAGTCTTGTGGTTTGGTGGCCTCATCGCCTCGCTCAAGGTGCTCCCGCACCAATTGGAGGCCGGCGGGGTGCGGCTGCGCCATGGCAACTTGGCCGAAGTGCTCATTCCCTATCACGAGATCGCCGATGTGGAGCAACAGCCTCTCCGCGCACCGGGCGGGCGCGACGGTCTGGTGACGGATCGCAACGCCGGCAGCGCCTATCTGGCCGTGGGCGGCCGTACCGACGTCACGCTCCGGCTCCGCGCAGCCCGCCCGGTGTACGGTCTCCTCAGACCCACTCCCCCGGTGACGACGGTGCATGTAGCAGCGGACGATCCCGCACACCTCACCGCCGCGCTGCGACGTAGGGTATGAGCTGCCCTCACCCCGGCCCTCCCCCACGGGCAGAGGGAGTGACCGCCGGCGCAACGCCAACCGCCGCACACCCCCTCTCCACCAGGTGGAGAGGGGGCCGGGGGGTGAGGCCCACCCCCCTCCGGCACTACGGCACGATGGCTGCGCGGAGCACTTGGCGATCCGCGGCCCGTGCAAAGGCGGTGTCCAGGTCCGCGAGGGCGAACCGACTGTCTACGATGTCCTTGAAGGGCAGCGCCGTGCGGTTGCGGGCGACGAAATCGAGCGCCTGGACCAGATGCCGCGGGTGGTAGTTGTGATTGCCGCGAATGGTGATCCACTTGCTGAGGATCGTGTTGGCATCGAGCGTCACGTTGGCCTGCGGAAAGACAATGCCCGCCACGATATACCGCCCGCCCTTGCGGAGCATGGACAGGCCCGCCGGCAGCACCGCCGGTACACCGCACACCTCGATCACCACGTCCGGACCGTCGGGTGGGCAGGCCTGCCGCACCGCCGCCACGACCGCAGCGGGGTCCATCGCGCCAACGTCGAACGTGAGGTCGGCGCCAAATCTCTGCGCCATGTGCAGCCGGGCAGCAATGGTATCGAGGCCGATCACGGTACGGGCGCCGCGCGCTCGCGCGAGGGCCACGCCGTACAAGCCCAGCAGGCCCAAGCCCTGCACGACCACCGTGTCACCGATGCCAAGCGCAGCCTGCTCGGTCACCGAGACCATCGTGGCGACACCGCAGTTCAGGGGCGTGGCCTCCTCGTCGGCCAGCTCGGCCGGGAGGCGCACGATACCGGTCCCCGGCAGCAGGTAGCAATACTCGGCAAAGCCGCCCAGCAGGTGCGGGGAATCATCGGCCGGATCGTGCCCATACTTGCGGAGCCGCACGCACTTCTGCGGCATGTCCAGGATGCGGCAGTAGTAGCACGCGCCGCAGAAGAAGAACTCGGTCCAGGTCACGCGGTCGCCCTCGCGCAGCGTGTCCCCGCGCATATCGGGGCCGACCGCCCGGCCCAACTGCTCTATCGTGCCGATGATCTCGTGGCCGAGAATGCCGGGCGTTGGGTTGTGCCGCTTGCCTTCCCAGGAGTGGATGTCCGAGCGACAGATCGTTGACATCTCGACGCGCACCAGGGCCTCATCGGCCTCGACGGCACGCAAAGGAAACTCCTGCATAGCGAAGGGCCGGTTTGGCCCAACGAACACGGCTGCGCGTGCCGTGCGACTCATGGTGTCAGCATCCCTTGTGTCTCTGTGTGTTACCGAGATCAGGCAGAGTTGAACGTGGCCTCAAACACAAGTTGGGCATCATAGGTGATCTGCATGGATAGCTTGGACCTTCCGGGCTGGCGGCTGCGACTGAGTGCAGCCTATTCTGCGCCATACATCTTCGCGGGGTAGCTCATCCAGGCCGAAGAGCAGACTCGCCGTCACCGCTGCCGTCCAGTGGTAGTCGCGAATCGACCCTCCCCTCACGCGGATGTCGAAAGGCTCCTTGATAGGCCCTTTCCGGTCGCAGGCCGGGGGCGGTACTTTGTCCTTCGCATCATAGTACTCGAACAGGACGCCGTAGCGCCGGTAGTACTTCAGCACGAACTCGATTGATTTCTGCGCCAGCCAGTCCGCCTCTTCAGTTCTCCCCTGCTTGGCTAGGCCTCTGATGACGAAGTAATTGGCGTTCAGCCAAGTTGGGCCGCGCCACATATCGGTGGACCACGCCGGGTCCGAGACGGCCACAGTGGGCACGGGAAAGACTGTATTGAACAAGGTTGGGTCCTTCAGCGCCTCTACTAATCTGTCCACACGCTCCGGTGGCGTGTCGTCCAGCAAGAGAGGGTACAAGCCGCTGATCGCTTTGACGCGGATAAACCGTCCTTCTAGCTCACGGTCGTAGTAGAAACCGTCCTCTTGGTGCCACAGGCTGCTATGCACCTGCGCAGACATTGCCCTGGACCGCTGCTCCCAGCGACGCCCCTTCTCAACCTCCCCCAACTCCTTGGCAATCCGGGCCGTGTACTGCATGTCGAGCGCTGCGTACACGGAGAAATCCACGGCATCGAATGGAACAGCCCGGTCGAAGCGTGGCGAGTTGTCCATGCCCGCTTCGCCACCGCGGTAGTTCTTGCCTTGATCGAGAGACCATTCCAGCAGGCCGTTACTATTCCGGTCCCGGTTCGCGCAGTCCCATGCGAGGTAGCGTTCGAGACGGGGCAGTGCGTACCGCAAGCACGATTTGTCTTGCAAGGCCTGGTAGTTCTCCCAGACCCCCCAGGCCAGAATTGGCGGTTGAATAGCGCTGGGCCAGCTAGGGCCACGACTGGCAGTCATCTGGATGGGGATCATGCCATCGGCTGTCTGGGTATCCAGGACCGATTTCAGAAATTCCCAGGATAGCCTGGGGAGCAGTCGATTCATACCAAAGGAGTGGAGAACTGAGTCCCATAGCCACATGTGCCGGTGCGGGACCCGGTCGGGAGTGGACCAGGTCTGCTGAATCGCCCCTTCTTTGGATAGGGTGTTGACCCTCATCACGCTGATGCATTTCTTGAGCAAACGGTCCATTTCAGGAGACTTGAGCGCCGGGACGTTCCGGTACGTGGTCAGCCGCTTCGAGACCTCGTCGGCGACTTCCAACTCCATTCCTGCCCTGGCTCGCTGCCGGGCCTGGGTGACGGATTCCCCATAGGAGAGGGCAAACCGTCCCCCTTGCTCAACAAGGGCGAGCACGTCCCGGTTCTTCTCGTCCTCGGAGAGCCGGAAGGGGTTCTGCCACGAGGCGACGGGGCCTGCTTCAAATCTGAGTTGCAGGCGAGTATCGTTGGGGGTGACTCCGATCAGGGTGTGCCAGTGGCTGAAGGCAAGAACAAGGTCGCCCTGGGGTGTCTCAACAGCCAGCACATCGCCGGTGGCAATACGGGTGGCGACCTCATGGCGCAGCTTGATGTCCAACAGACGGCGCTGAGGGGCATGAAAGAGCAGGCTGTATCTCTCCCTAGCGAAGGTAGCCACAAATCCTGAGGAGACGCTTGTTTCTCCGTCCATGCCGGAGAAAGCGAATAGTGCCCCTTCTCCCCAAATGTCCGGGAGGTTATTGATGCACAGCGCTATGTTGGCAAGCATAGGCCCGCTCTAGACCGCGACCCCGTTGATCGCATAGTCGAAGATTTCGTAGCTTTGTAACGGGCTGGAAGCAGATCGTGCGGCATATGCCTCGTTCAGCGGGGCGGACAGAATGAACGGCACGCGCCGCTCGGAGATACCGCCGTGCGAGCGCAGGCGAAACCCCTGGAGGGCGGACAGGTCGTGCGCGGACTCGGAGGTACCGATAGCAGTGTCCGCAGCGCTGCTCACCGCCACGTCGCCCTCGCGGTCGGGCGGCAGGTCGAAGGCCGCGCAGACCGCCGCTTTGTCGTAGACCGCCTCGATACCGGGCAGCTCCCGCGTCACGCGGATGACGGCCTCCGGCGTGACGCCACCGTAGCAGTAGACGCGAGCGAAACCGCCCAACGAGCCGTGATGGACCACGTAGGGGTCGGTAATCGGCAAGATGACGCGGGTCCGGCCGGCGCCAAACTCGCCGTCCAGCGCGTCCTGGAGGTAGATTACGTTCGGCGAGCCATCCGGCCGCGCCTTGTCGTTCATGCCGTGGTCGGCGGTGATGCCGACGACGGCTCCGAGCGCCGCCAACCGCCCGAACGCATCGTCCAGCCGCGCGTAGAAGTCGTTGATCTCCAGCGTGCCGGGGGCATACTTGTGCTGAATGTAGTCGGTTAGCGACAGGTACATCAGCTCGGGATGGTACCGCTCCAGCAGCTTGATGCCCGCTTCCAGCACAAAGAGGGAAAGCTCGGCCGAGTAGACAGCGGGCAGCGGCCAGCCTACCAAGTCGAGCACCTGCTCGATACCGTTCCCCTCGCGCGTGCATTGATCGGCCCGCTCCGACGAAAAGTTGATGCTGCCACCGGCGAGATTGATATTCCGGCCCAGCTGCCGGCGCAGTTTGTCTTTGGCGGTAATGGCCACCACCCGCGCCCCGCGCTGCGAGAACTCCGCCAAGAGCGACTCGGAGCGCACGAAGTCGGGGTCGTTCATCATGACCGCAGCGCCCGTGTCCGGGTCCAGGAAGTAGTTCCCGGAGATGCCGTGGACTGCCGGGGGGCTGCCGGTGACAATGGAGAGGTTGTTCGGGTTGGTCAGGCTCGGCACGATGCCATCGGCCACGGCGCCGAACCCCTGCGCCATAAATCGCTCGACGTTGGGGATGATGCCGTCCCGCCCAGCCTGATCGAAGTAGGCCGGGTCGCCACCGTCTATGCACACGACGACCACCGGGCAGCGCGGCCACCGGTAGGTCACGCCATTCAGCGTCACGACGCGGTCATCGGCTGCACTCATAGTCCTCGCACCTCGCCATTGGATCGTGTCGCTGGCTGTCGGTTCATGCTCACGTCCGTACTCTGACGAGCTAGGTGGCCGCCTGGGCTGCTGCCACGGCTACACCGCCGCAGCTTACCAAAGCCGCGCCCGGACCGCCCCCGCTCTCCACTCCACGCGCACGATGTATAATGCGATGTATAGAGGGGAGCGCTTATGAGCCGCATGATACGCAAACAGGTCTATATCGAACCCGAGCAGGAAGAGCTCCTGAAGCGGCGCGCCAAGGAGCTAGGCATCTCCGAAGCCGCCCTCATCCGCCAGGCGATTGATCGCCTGGGCGCTGCCGGCGGCAGGTTTCCGCCAGAGCGACCGGCTTGGGAAGAGGCTAAACGTGTGATCCAGGAACGGATGAAGTTGACGGTTCCTCAAACGGAGAGGGGCTGGACGCGCGAGGAGCTGTATGAGGAACGCCTCGCCCGCTATTCTCGTTGATACGAACGTGCTGGTGTACGCCCACGACGGGAGTGATCGCAATAAACAGCAGCGGGCGCTTCATGTGATCGACCAGCTCGTTAGCACTGACCAGGCAGTACTTAGCGTGCAGTGTCTCACCGAGTTCTTCAATGTCATCACGCGGCGCATTACGCCACCAATGTCGCAAGCCGAAGCTCAGGCCCAGGTAGAACGTTTTGTCGAGGCCTGTCGTGTGCTGGAGCTTACGCCGCCGGCTGTCCTCGATGGCTGCCGAGGCACCGTGGAGCATGGGCTATCCTTCTGGGATGCCCTCATCTGGGCAGTAGCCAAGCGCAACCGGATACCGTATCTCCTGACGGAGGATGCCGAACACGAGCGCTTCCTCGAGGGCGTGCGGTTCCTGAACCCCTTCGATCCGGCCTTCGACCTCGGTGCCCTCTCCGGCGGCTCTTGAGCGCCTATGACCGGGCCGGCCATCAGATGTTTCTGGCTGCGTGCAGGTCACATGGTCGGCCGGCGGCGGCTACCTCTCCGGTCGGCCGGCGTGAATGCGCTCGACTAGCTCCATCGTTTTGGCTGCATCGGCGAAGTTGGTCAACGGCTGCCGGCCTTCCTTGATGCAGTCAATGAAATGCCGATTTTCGTGCCACTGCCCCTTCCAGTGCAGCGGGCTATCACCCGGCGCGCCACCCGCGGTGCCGAACTCCTGCGAGTCGTAGACTTCCGGCTCGCCGTTATCCGCCACGATGAATGACTCGCGGTCGGCGTCCACGTAGGCGGTGATGCCCGGCCCGTGAAACTCGGCCCGGAAAATGCGTCGTCCGGTCGCGTAGCTGGAGTTCAGAATGCCAACGGCCCCGGAGCTGAAGGACACCAAAGCGGTGAACTCGTTGGGCGACGGCCCGGGCGCCCGGCGCGTGCGGACATGCGCCGCGACGTGCTCGACCTCGCCGCCACACAGGAAGCGCAGGTTGTCTACCGCGTGGCAGCCGTCTACGGTCAGGTTGTCAATCACACCGCCGTAGTGTCCCGCGTGCTGGCTCAGGTCGGCGGACTTGAGGAAGCTGACGGTCGCTTGCTGGATTGGTCCCCGCTCCTCGACCCGTCGTTTCAGCGCGGTCAGGGCCGGAATATGCCGACGCTGAAAGCCGACGGCAGTCAGGCAGGAGTGCTCCTCCGCAAAGTAGGCCAGCATCTGCGCTTGGTGCGCCGTCACGCACAACGGTTTCTCCACGAACAGGTGCCGGCCCTGCTGCAGCACGGTGCTGGCCGGCGCAAAGAGGTCTTGGGGCGGCATGATGACGTACACGGCCTGCGGATCAACTTCCTCCAGCATCCGCTGGTAGTCGGTATAGACGCGCGGAATACCAAAGCGCTCGGCGGTGGCCTGTGCTTTGTCGGCAAACAGGTCGCACGTCGCTGCCAGGTCTACGTCGGGCAGGCTGGCGACGGAGGGATAGTGTACGCCGTTCGCCAGACCACCGGCCCCGATAAAGGCCACCCGTACTTTGTCTGCCATGATCCTCGCCCCTTTCTCGGTGGGAGTTACATGCAATAGTACCACAATGCTCTCAGTATGCGGGCGGTGGCTGGTGGTCAGGACAACGGCCACCCGCAGTTAGCCGGTCTCCGACAAGCCTCGAGCGGCGAGTTTGTTGAGAATGAGTGGGGCAGAAGCTCCCACGTGTACTGCCAGAAGGACATTGGTTTCGGGAAGTTGAAGTTGTTGATGATAGAACCAAGCGAGTACGCCACCAATCACCCACATGGCGATGCCTGTCATCCAGAAGAACCAGGATTTTATCCAGGGCGGGCGTACTTTCCCCCCAGCGAGAACTGTAGAGTGGGAGAAAATCGAACGCGGCACCTCCACCTACTCCTAGCACAAACGGCAGCCAGTCAGTCATGTGTCGGCCTAGGAGTTAAGCCGCTTCCCTCGCAACATACGTGAGGAAGATTTGCCGATATTGCCGTAGTTTCCTGAGCCGCCCAGGGTAGCGTAAGGCGTAGACAGGTTCCCCGGTGCGATTGGGGAAATTGAACACTTGAACGTACTCAGAGTGGTCCAGGATTGCACGGACTTCCTCCTCAGGCACTCCCGTCGTGCTGGCAATACCCCCTGGTGAGCGAAAGTCCCAACGTTCATCAGCTAGCGCGTCGAGCACCTCGCGCTCTGTGGGATTTGTGACAGCCACGCGGTAGTCATGGCTGTTCGTGTGTGTAGCCGGCATTCCTCCCTCCAATCCTCCTCACACGGTACCACTTGAGGTAACGGTGGGCCCAAAGGCTATCGTCTGCACCATCCCCTGCCAAGCGGGGCCGGGGTGCAATACCTCACACTCTGAGTATCGTAGAGTGGCGTGCAGGTGTGTGAGCTCATACTGCACCCAGTCTATCTGAACTGGACAGCAATAGTCTACTTCTCGATCCTGCTGGGGTAGCTAGCCAGCTAGAGACAACATCATGCTGCCACCCGGCGTCCGTCTGCAACGGACGATCCTATGAGTCAGACGTGCCCACCCGGTCTCAGGACGCCGCGCTACCGCCACTCGTCAATCGAGACGCTGCGCTCGTAGGTGCTGCTCATAATCCGCCAGTAGCCGTTCGTCTCGCCACCGACCACTACGACTTGAATGTCCTCCAGGCGGAACATCGGGATCAGCTCGTCATCCGCCGCCTTGAGCAGCGTCGCATAGGGTTCCACACCGTTCAGGGCTTGCGGATAGACGTAGTTCTGGATGAGCTGGTAGTCCCAGTACACACCCGCGGGAAGCGTGGCGTGCTCGTGCAGCCACCGGATCAGCTTCTCCTTGGTATCGAAGCCGCCCCGGTCAACGAACTGCCGTGCCGTAATCGGGTCCAAGACCAACGTCGGGGGGGCATGCGGGTCCATGCCGCGCAGCAAGTTGATCACATGCTCGCGCCAGTAGTGCTCGCGTAGCCCCAAGGTGAACGCGGTCGCGCGACAGCCGGCAAACACGCTTACCACGCTGTCTGCCGGCTGGAAACCGTGCTGCACGTGGAACGGCACCCACGGACTCCGCTCTTCATTCTCCGCGAAAGTAACGCTGTTATAGGCGTAGTTGTTGCCCTGCGAGCCTAAGTACGTCCGGCCCGGCTCCGACCCGCCCTGCAAGTTCTGCGACAGCAAGCCATAGGCGCGGCCAATGGTGGCGTTGGCGTGGTTGTATGGCCCCAGCGCCCCCGTTCCCCAGTTCATCCCTAGCTCTTGCCGGATCGGCCCGTTCACGACGGCCATCGCCGCCATCGAGCTGGTCGTGCTGCCACGCGCACTGACGCCGCTCGCGGCCAGGGCCAAGATCACCGGGAAATACTCCGGCTTGGCTCCGGCCATCACGGCGTTGACGGCCACCTTTTCCACGGTGTATTCCCACGCCTCGCGCGTCGAAGTCGGACGCATCCGCCCAACCACCTCGTCGGGGCGGCGGCCGGTTCCGGCCAGCATCGCTGCCACCCGCTCGTGCGTGGGGAGGATGATCGGCAGGCGGTCGGTCCATTGGTTCTCCAAGAACAGCCGATGCAGGTTGTCCTCGGTATCCGGCGCAACCCACCGCGGCGTCGAGCGGTCGAAGCGGCCCGCCGTCATCTCCTCCTGACTGAGCGGCCGGGTGAGCGCCGCGATGACATCATCCATCACGGGCTGCCCCGTTACCGGACTGTCGCCATCCACATACCCGCGTAGCTCCACGGGTGACTTGCCCATGACCGGCTGCGGCACAAAGACGAACCGCTGTTGCGGCATCCCTTTTGCGTAGGCGACCTGCTTGACGGCGCGCGTGAACGACTCGGTTTGGATAGATGCCGTCGGCACTCCATACTGGCTTTCGAGATTAATGCAATGCACGGCGACCGCCGGCGCACACGTACTTCAGTGCCCGACTCCCAGGATCACCCCGTCGGCCTCCCTCTTGATCTCGGCGAAGAGCGCGGGATCATCCTCCGTATACACGCCCGACTTGCTCGCAAACACCGTGTTGACCTGCGGCATCCGCTCCTCAAACCACGCCTGCATCTGTTGGAGCAAGAGGTCGCCATCGTCAAAGCGACAGTCAACCAGGTACACCGTCTTGCCCTCCAAGCCATCGAGCCGCGGCGCCATCTCCAACGGCTTGATGGAGGGCGGGTACCCCCGAGGGTTCATCACTACCCTGCGCTGGCTACCACCATCGGCCAAGCTCTCGTGTGTCGGGATCGCCGTGTTGCTCATGTCCAACCTCCACGTTGCACCGGGATGAGACGGCGCAATGCGCCGTTATGGCACCGCGCCAAGTATGACGTGGTGCGGCCAGGATACCACACGTGACCGTATACTCATTTCGTGAGACCGCCTGTGCCAACTGACCACAAAGGGCGTGTTGGGGCCGGCTATCTGCGGCCGCTCCGGCTGCCTCACGAGATCGCGGCGCTGGCCACGCTGCTCCGCGCAGTCTACACCGACGCTTCGGCGTGGCGCCGGCAGCGGCTCGACGATGAGCTAGCCCTGCTCGCACGCTTGCGCCTCGCCTATCGGCTGGCGCGGTGGGTGCCGCGGACGCTCCCACTGCCAAGCGGCTGGGGCTGGGAGGACCGGCAAGGCCGGCTGGCCGGAGCCGTGCTGGTCCGGCCCCTGCGTCCCGACGGCACGGTGCAGCTGATGGATCACCTGGCAGTCCGACCGGCCGCGCGGCACCAGGGGATTGGCCGCCGCTTGCTGGCAGCGGCACTGTCCGCCCTGCGGCGGCAGGGCGCCCTCGTCGCGACCCTGGAAGTCGAGCCGGACAATGCCGTGGCCAGGCGTCTGTACGCAGCGGCCGGCTTCCGGTTGGTAGACGAGGCGATTGACTTGGTCCATCCAGCCGCAGCGGGGCAGTCACGCGGCAGCCGCGCCGAGGAGAGCACCGAGTTCACGGTACGCGCCTATCGCCGCGCCGATTTCGCACCGCTCCAGCGCCTCTTCAACGCGGCAATTCCCTGGATTCCCGGTACAACGGCCAACGGCCCCGTCGCCGCCGGAAGGCTACAAGCCGCGCGGACCGCAACCATGCGCTGGCTCGTAGACCTGATCCGCGCCCAAGAACGCCGCAGCTACGTTGTCACCGGGGCCGCCGGAGACCTGCTGGCCTTTGCGGAGATCACGCGCACCAGCCGGACTCCGGCAGCGTGGCTGGGGTTTGCCCCTCCCTATCACCGTCTGCGCTTGATCGGCGCTCCGGACCTGCCGGCGACCACCGCCACCACCCTACTCACCGTGACGTTGGCCGACTCCGGGCCAAGACCCGGACATCCTCGGCCCACCCTGACGACCGTCTCGGAGCGGCAACCGACCTTGGTGCAGGCGTTGCAGCAAGCCGGGTTTATCCCCCAGGAGAAACGCCATCGGTTAGCGCTCGACCTCGCCGCGCAGAAACCGGAAACGGTGACGCCGGGCTACCCCCGGCCGGCTTAGTCTCGGCGGTGGACGCGGCATATCTTCACGGAGCTTTAACGGGCGGTTAGCCTACGGATACTCGACCCGCGCTATGTTGAGGTCGGAGGACAAGCGCGATGAGTAACCCAACGCACGATAGCCCGATCTTTGGACGACCGCGCCGTGCAGCGCGGCGCGGTCTGCCGGGCGGTGAGCAGCCAAGAACGAACCGGCGTGACGATCTGCTGCGGAGCCTAGGGGCGGTTGGCTCTCTCGCCTTGCTCGGGTGTCGGGGTATCCGTGGCCCCGAGGCACAAGTCGCGGGCGGCAGCGTAGACCCAACCGCCGTACCGGCCGCGGCCGGGGCAACGCAGCCGCCGGCGAGCATCGCCGTTCCTAGCGGCAGTCAATCGCCGGCCAATCCGGTCCCTGCGTGTGTCCTGACTCCCCGGCAGACGGAAGGCCCGTTCTACTTCGATCCCAGGCAAATCCGGCGCAACATCACTGAGGGACGGCCCGGCACGCCGTTGCAAGTGGCCCTACAAGTGGTCGAAGCCGGGACCTGTCGTCCGATTCAGGATGCACTCGTAGATATCTGGCATGCGGATGTAACCGGCGTCTATTCCGGCTACACTCGTCAAGGTGAGCGGGGAGATGTGGACGCCTCGGGCGAGACGTTTCTCCGGGGCAGCCAGATCACCGATGCCAGCGGACTTGTCCAGTTCGAGTCCATCTACCCCGGTTGGTACCCTGGCCGCGCCGTGCATATCCACTTCAAGGTGCGCTTTGCCAACCAGACCGCGGTGGCGTCGCAGCTGTATTTTCCGGAGGAGGTGACGGACCGGGCCTACGCCGCGGCACCGTACAATCAGCGCAGGCAGCGTTCGACGACCAATGCGACGGACAGCGTACTCCGGGGTGCCCCGGAAGACCAAAATCTGCTCGCGGCGGTTGCTGCGGCCGGTGCCGGCTACCGGGCGTCGCTCACCATCGGCATAGCACCCTGAGAGGCCGCCTGGCGGTCGGCGCCGGGGTGTCAGGAATCATCGGCGGCGACCACGCCCTCGCTGTGGACACGCTCATAGAGGCGAGCGAACTCCGGCGAGCCGTCTTCTTCCCACAGCTCGACGCGGAGGCCCCGGATCGTGCCTTCCTCGTAGCCCGTCAACCGGCTTACCGCGGGAAACTTCGGCGTGTAGAGCGTGTGGCCGCCGGGCAGGTGCAACACGGATACGTAGCGCCGGAGCACCGTGGGTTGGCGGGCCGCGGCACGCTCCAGGGCCGCTTCGTCAACTTCCACGCCTAATCCCGGCGCTTCCGGTACCGGTGAGGAGCCCTCGATGACCGGAATACGCTCGGTGGTGATGTCGTCCTCGTATTGGTCGTCGAGGTTGATGGAGTGGCCGACTGTCGGGAGCACCGCGGCCAGGTGCAAGGCCAACGCCTTGGTCAGCGTGCCACCGGTGAGCTGTACGATGGTCTGGATATTGGCCCGACCGTAGGCCATGCCACGGGCGAGGGCATCGCCGAGGCCGGCCTCCCCTACCATGTAGGCGTCGGCGACGCCGTGGATAACTTCCTGTAGGCCGCCGAGCGGCGCCACGTGCATGATGAGCGGTATGCGCGTCTGCGCGCGGAGACGCTGCCAGCTATCCAAGTCCCTGCGGACGAGCGGGTCCTCGATGAAGCCCACGATGGGGTGGTGCTCTTCCAACGCGCGGATCGTCGGCAGGACGGCTGCCAGAGTGCGGTTGCCGTTGAAGTCGTAATGCAGCCGGAAGCCGGGCGGGGCGACCTCCTCCACGACGCGGGTCTGCTCCATGACATCGTGGATTTCCGAAGTGTGCATCTTGAAGATGGTGTAGCCCTGGGCGACGGCACGTTGGACCTCCTCGCGGAACTGTGCCGGCGCAGCGGGCCGGGTCCACGCGGCGACGGCAACGGCGTCGCGCACCTTCTGTCCCATCAGCTTGTACGCCGGAACACCCAGGTACTTCCCCATCACGTCGTAGAGGGCACCGCAGAGGCCGGGATTGAAGTCATTGTTGATGAAGTCGAACGGGCTACGGCCGATGAGTGGCTCGACGGTAGACCGCGGCGGCGCCGGGCAGCGATAGTCGCCGTAGCCGGTCACTCCCGCGTCGGTTTGGACGCGGAATACCGTGCGCCGATTGATGCCGCCAAATCGCACCTGATACTGCTCATTGCGGGCAGCGATACGGGGATAGATCGGAATGATCTCGATAGCGGTAATCTTCATTGGCACGCTCCTCCCGGCTAGCCGCGATTCGGCCTGCGGTGCTGGCCTCTATAGGTGCGCAGGTGTGATCGCAGGCGTGCCCGCAGCATAACACGGCAGCCGAATTCAAGCCCCATGTAGGACCGGTACTCTATACTGCGCTCGCCAGGTACCGGTGGCAGGAGGAGCCATCGGACACACACGCGGAAGGAGCAAACATGCGCGAGCAAGAGATTCGCCTGGAAAAGCTGACTCGTCGGGAGTTCCGCGCGGCCCTCGCGGCCGAGCACTTCCAAGTGGCGATCCTGCCTACGGGGAGTATCGAGCAGCACCTGGAGCATCTGGCGTTGGAGCAAGACATCGTGTCGAGCACCTACGTCGCGGAGCGGGTAGCGGAACGGCTCTATCCCAACGTGATCGTCGCGGTACCGATGGCCATCGGTATTGCCGAGCACCACATGGGGTTTGCCGGCACCCTCTCGGCCCGCCCCGGCAGCTGGCTGGCCGTGCTCTTCGACGCCGTAGAGAGCCTCGTCCGGCACGGCGTCAGGAAGGTGCTCATCCTCAACGGCCACGGCGGCAACGTGGCCGTGATCCGCAGCGCGCTGCCGCAATGGCAACTCTACTTTCGCAACGCGCACGGCGAGAAGCCGGAGCTTGGCGACACGTTAGCCAGCTTCTCGCACGGGGAATACAACCGGCGCGTGCTGGAGACGGCGCAAGCACCCGTTGACCTGCGCTCGTGCAGCTATTGGGACCTGATCCCGCGCGACTTCGCCAATGAAGTGCTGGAGACGGGGAGCATGCCCGGCCACGCCCAGGAGTTCGAGACGTCCGTGACGATGTATGCGTTTCCGGAGAACCTCCGACCGGAGGCAATGGCTTACAACGCCAGCCCCAATAGCTCCAAAGCGACCAGCGAGAAGGGGCGCGTGCTGATCGAGCAGGCCATCGAAGGGGGTGTGGCGCTGGTGCAGGAGATGCTGGCCGCACCCCAAACGTAGCTACTAAACTTGCCAGGGACCATAAAAGGGGGATGGGGTGAATCATGCCGGATTGGAAAAGGATCCTTCAGGCAATCGGAGTTTCGGCCGCACAGACTGCTCACGAATCGAGTGCCCGCAACGGTCGCTCCACATACAAACGGGGGGGGCAAACCCACCAGGACCTACAAGGCCAACACCTGCCGGTTCTGGGACTGCAAAAAGCGGATTCCTGAAAACCACTTCTTCTGCTACGAGCACTTTCAGGGCTTCCAAGCCGGGGAAGTTGACAAGTGTCCGGGCTGTGGCTTCGCCAAGGACGCGCAGTATGAAGTGTGCCTCGACTGCCGTAACAGTGGGCGGCGGCCTTCAGCCAAGGGCAGTAAAGGTGGAGACCGCTCCGGAAGCTGGTACAAGCCTGAGTACTCCCCCCATTGGGAGGCGCGAGACGCCAAGACCAACACCTTCTACGTCTATCTGCTGAAGCTAGATGGTGGGCAGTTCTACGCCGGCCAGACCAGGGAGCTCCGCGAGCGCCTTTCGGAGCACCGCGACGGTCGTACCAAGTCCACCGCCGGCCGGAACCCGAAACTTGTGTGGTTTCGGACTGCGGATACTGCCAAGTCGTGAAGTCGTGAAGTCGCGAAGTCTAGGGAGGCCGAGCTTAAGAAGCTGGTTGACTCCAACCCGCGGGAAATCCGCAGAATGATCAATGGGTTCAAGGACTTGGTGCAAGCGCTGGACTACAGCTAGTATCCCGCCGGTGCTAGCTCCGCAACTCTTCCTGCTACCCTCATGGGCCTACCCCGCAGCAGGATAAATGGCTCGGGAGCGAGACTGGCGGGCCGCTCCGCAAGCTAGGGCGCGTAAGGGAGGCAGACAAACGACATGAATCCACGCCGCACGCAGCTATTTCTGGACGATGAGATTATCGAACAGACCGTCCGCCTCCAGCGGATCATCCATCAGCCCCAGAAACACCCGGGTAACCCGCTCTACACCGTGGGCGCACCCTGGGAAGGCGAAGGGATAGTCTATCTGGCCGGCGTCTACATTGACCCGCAAGATCACCTCTGGAAAGCCTGGTACGTCACGCTCTACCCCCCCGCCTACCCGGAGATCATCTACGCCATCTGCCTGATTACGTCACCGGACGGCATCCACTGGACCCGGCCGGAGCTGGACGTGTACCGCGGGCACAATGGCGAAAAGACCAACATCGTCCTCGATCTGGGCAAGGTTGGTAGTGTCTCGGGGCCGACCATTCTCTTCGAGCCGGAGCACACGTCAACACCGTGGACGCTCATTATCAGCGCGTCGGTACACGGAACCGCGGATTACAAAGGCTACATTCTGCGCTCGGCCGACGGCGTGCATTGGGAGTGGGAGCGCCCCATGCCCCACGGCGTTGACCACGGCATGGGCGACCGCTGTACCGCGCTCAAGGGCACCGACCCGGAGTATCCCTACCTGCTGTTGAGTCGGGGTCTCGCGGACATGCGGCAGTGGGGCTTGGTGCGGTCGGTGCATCGGGTCGCGATCAACGCCAAACGCGCCGCGAGCAGCCCCCAGCGCATCCTCACCCCCGACCTCGAAGACGACCCGGCGGGGCAGGTGTATCACGCCCACGCCTTCCGGTACGGGGACACCTATGTCGGCCTCTTCCAGTGGTACTGGGAGACGGCCGATCCCTACGCCGAAATGGAGCTGATGACGAGCCGTGACACCATCACGTGGCAGCGGCTGCGTCCCCGCCGGACGTTCTTGCCGCGCTCACCGGGCGGCGCCGCGGCGGGCGCCTTCGATTGCCAGGCTACGGACACCGCGCTCTCGCCACCAATCGGCACGTCCCATCCTACCCAAGGCCCCTACCTGATCGGGGGCATGGATACCCTCTGGTTCTACTATTGGGGTGGGCCGGCCATGCACGGCAAGCGCCACCTGACCTTTGGCCGGGCGCTGGGTCTCGCACAGCTGCGGGCCGATGGGTTCTGCTCCCTCCGCGCGCACCGCTTCCCCGGCACGCTCGTCACAAAACCGTTCGTGTGGCCGGGCGGCGCCTTGCAGATCAATGCCGCGCTGGTCGGCGGCGGGGGCAACGGCGGCGTATGGGTCGAGGTGCTCGATGAAGATTTGACACCCATCCCGGGACTGACCCGCGCGGACGCCGATGTCTTCCGCTACCGTGACAGCACCGCGCACGTGTGTACGTGGCAGCAGGATAGCCAGGCTATCGCCAAGGTAACCGGGCAACGCATCCGCCTGAAGTTCTACCTGGAGAACGCTGACCTCTACAGCTTCCGCGCGGCAGACGAGCGCCGGGAGTGGGCCTGAGGGGGTTGCACTCCGAGGTAGGTGAGGGTGCATCCGGAAGGAATCGAACCTTCAACCTTGGGCTTAAGAGGCCCCTGCTCTGCCTAGTTGAGCTACGGATGCCCGGCACGACGCTCTGCTGATCAGATTGTACCAAAATGGGTGAGGGAATGAGTAGTCAGCCTTGGGTAGGAAAGCGATAGCGCAGAAACAGCTCGCTCCCGGCGCGGTACGCCGAGAGCAGCTCCAATTGGACTAGCGCGTGGGGGGAGAACCCATGGCCCTCGACAGCGGTCGTACCGCCGGCGCCGCCCTGGATTTTGGGCGCGATGGTGAGGAACAGTTCGTCTACCAGGCCCGCCTCGATGAGCCAGGCGTTGGTGCGCGGGCCGCCCAGGCAGACCAGCCGCTGCACACCCCAATCGCGTCTGAGTATGGCAAGCACCTCGTGCGCGTCCAGCGCAGCGCTGCCGGTCGCGCCGAGCCGGACCACTTGCACTCGCTGGCCAAGGGCAGCTACTTGGCTGCGGCTGGCAACCCCCGAGACGATGGCGGCCAACTGGGTACGGTCCGTGCGGAAGAAGGGGGCGTCCAGGGGCATTTCGCCACGCCGGCTCACGACTACCCACAGTGGCCGGGGGCGCAAGCCTCGCTCCCGTCGCTCCCGCTGGGTCTCGGGTGTAATCTGGGGATAGTGCAGCCCATCCACCCGTACAGTGCTGGCGCCACCGAGAATCGCGTCGGCTTGCAGGTTGATCCGTTCCATGAGCGCGTGGTCAATGGCGCTACCGATCAGTTTTGTCGTCCCGGTGCCCCCGACCACCACTTTGCCGTCGAGGGTAGTGACCATGTTCATCGCCACGTAAGGGCGGTCAGCGCTCCTCCCGGCGGGCCAGCGCAGATCGGCATAGACCACGCTCAAGGAGACGGGACCAGGCACACTAGCAGTCACCCGGTCGAACAGACGATAGACCTCCGGAGACGTGTCCATTGTCATAGGCAGTCAGCGACCGATGAAGACTATTGTAGCCGACACCGACCACGGGGGCTGCGCTCGAGATCCGACAGCGCCACAGCCCACACACCACCGGTGCGGTCGCCAGGATGCCGTACAACCTGGCACAATAACCGCGGCAGCAGTTCGCTGCGCCGCTTTGCCGGGAAGGGCAGGATCACAAGCATTATGTGGCTGGTGCGGCTCCTCGTTACAGCGTCCCTCACCTACCTCCTCGGCGCCATCCCTACCGGGCTACTCGTCGGTCGTCTCTACGGCGGGATTGACGTGCGTAACTATGGCAGTCGCAGCACCGGCGCCACGAATGTGCTGCGCACGCTCGGGCCGGGCGCCTCAGTGTGCGTCGCGGCAGCTGACTTCCTGAAGGGCCTCTTGGCGGTCCTGCTCATCCGCCAGCTCTATCCCCAGCAGCATTGGACCCACGGGCTGGCAGCATTCTCTGCTGCCGTAGGCCACAATTGGCCCCTGTTCGCCGGATTTCGCGGCGGCAAGGGCGTGCTGACTGCGCTTGGCGGTCTCACGCT
Source organism: Chloroflexota bacterium (assembly GCA_965238265.1). Lineage (GTDB taxonomy): Bacteria > Chloroflexota > UBA11872 > UBA12225 > JAJDUF01 > JAJDUF01. The sequence continues at coordinate 3,507,991 of OZ250185.1, forward strand.
GCTGCATCCGCCGACGACATATGTCGTTTTTGGCGTCGGTGCGGTCGTACTCTGGCGGACACGGTATGCCTCTCTCGCGTCACTCAGCGGCGCGTTGGTGGCCACGGTGGGTCTTGTGAGTGCTGCATTACGCCAGAACGTCCCGGCCGCATACGTTGCGTCCGGCATAGGTAGCGCAGCGTTGCTTGTGCTGCGGCACCGCGAGAATATCTCGCGCCTCCTCGCCGGCACCGAGCGCCGGCTTGGCGAACGGATGGCCAACCCACCCGACACACCCGCGGCGCAGTGAGCAGGGGCGGGAGTCGTCGTTATCGTTGACGCACTCCTCGTGTCGTATGGGAGCAATCGGGATGACTGTGCAGGAGAGACTGCACCACCTTATTGATGAACTGCCTGAAGCCGAGCTTCATGCGGCTTTGCGGTTCCTAGAGTATTTGCGTCAGACCAGCGCCGGTGCCGATCCTGTCCTGCAAGCGCTACTCGCGGCCCCACCCGACGACGAGTCGTTGAGCCAGGAGGAGATCGCGCAATCGGATGCCGCCTGGGAATCCTATATGACGGGCCGCGACCGTGGCCAGCGGTTAGACGAGGTGCGGCAGGCGCTGCTTGGAGAGGAACGTGCCTGAATGGCACGTCACGCTGTTGCGTCCGGCTCGACGCTACCTCGACCGCCTCGCGCGAGACGAGCAGGAACGTATCCTTGATGCCCTTGCCCAACTAGAGCAGGATCCATTCGCCGCGGGGATCAAGTCACTTTCCGGACGCGGAGAATGGAGTCTGCGCGTCGGGAACCGGCGTGTACTCCTACGCCTTGATCGCGCGCAACATCAACTGGTCGTGACGCGCATCGGCCCACGGGGAGACATCTACAAACGCTAAGACTCTGCGGTCACGGGAGCAGGCTGTCAGCCGGCGGCCGCGCTGACGGGCGCCGTGCCGTAGACCGGGGTACACCACTCTGCCGAGCGCGCATGGCGGCCACGCACGAGGTCGTGAAACAGGCGCTCGATCCGGGCCGTGATGGAGCCGATACCGCCCTCACCAATCCGGTAGCCATCTACCGAGCCAACGGGAGTCACCTCCGCTCCCGTCCCACAGTAGAACACTTCGTCCGCGATATACAGCTCGGTGCGGTCTACCTCGCGCTCGGCCACCGGGATGTCAAGCTCTTCCTCGCAGAGGCGCAAGAGCGTGCGGCGGGTAATGCTCTCCAGAATACCGCTCGTCGTGCTCGGCGTAATCGCCACGCCGTCGCGGACGATGAACAGGCACGATGCCGGCCCCTCGGTGACTTTACCGTCGGCATTGAGCAGGATCGGTTGGTCGTAGCCGTGCCGGTTGGCCTCGATCAGGGCGATGCGGCTGTTCTGGTAGTTGGAGATGCACTTGATCCGCGGCGAGAGCGAATTATCCGAGACGCGCGTCCACGAGCTCACCCCGGCTTTGAGCACGATCCCGGTGCCCAAGACGGTATCGAACGGCTTGGTCCAAATCAGCACACTGGTACGACTGTCTTCCAGTGTGCCGAACCAGTCGGCATCGGCATGGTAGGCCAGCGGACGGACGTAGACGTCATCACGATGGTTGTTGGCCTGCAACACGTCCAAGGCGGCCCCCACCAAATCCTGCGGGCTGTACGAGACGGACATGCGCTGCATCTTCATGGAGTCGGCCAGCCGCTCGAAGTGCTCCAGGAACTGCCAGCCGTAGAGCTGCTCGTGGTCGGCATTCCAGTAGGCCTTGATCCCCTCGAACACACCGCCCATCGTGGACCAGCCCAGGAGACTGACATGCACCGTAGCCTGCTCCCAAGGCATCAGCTCACCGTCAAGCCAGAGATACGCCGGACGACCGGAATCGCTCATTGTCTACCGCTCCTCTACTATCTATAGCTCTGTGCCTGCCAGACTGTAACGAGGTCAGCCCAGCCGGTCAAGGAGTCGGTACCCTCATGGCTGTCAAGCTCGGCAGCCGGCCGCGCCGCCGCCGTGCGCTGTACACTACCCACAGCGTGGCATCCGGGTCACTGCCCTGACCGCCCTGGCCTACATACACGGGGACATTCCATGCCCAACTCGATCTACTGCGGCGACAACCTGCCGATTCTCGAAGCGATGCCGAGTGAGTCGGTAGACCTGATCTACATTGATCCGCCCTTCAACACCGGCACCACGCAGGCTCGCACTCGGCTCAAGACCGTGCGTAGCGAGACCGGCGACCGCACCGGCTTTCAGGGCCAGCGCTACCGGACGACCAAGCTGGGCACCCAGTCTTTTGCCGACCAGTTCGACGACTACCTCGCCTTCCTCCGGCCCCGCCTGGTCGAGGCCTACCGCGTGCTCACGCCGACCGGCTCGCTCTACTTCCACATTGACTACCGCGAAGCCCACTACTGCAAGGTGCTGCTCGATGACATCTTCGGGCGCGAGTGCTTCCTGAACGAGATCATCTGGGCCTACGACTACGGCGCCCGCACGCGCAAGAAGTGGCCGGCCAAGCACGACAACATCCTGCTCTACGTCAAGGACCCCGGCTGCTACACCTTCAACGTAGACGACATTGACCGCATCCCCTACATGGCGCCAGGGCTGGTCGGGCCGGAGAAGGCGGCGCGCGGCAAACTCCCCACCGATACGTGGTGGCACACGATTGTCAGCCCGAACGGCAAGGAGAAGACCGGCTACCCGACGCAGAAGCCGCTCGGCATTCTGGAACGGATTATCCGCGCCTCCTCGAACCCCGGCGACGTGGTGCTGGACTGTCAGCCCGAACGGCAAGGAGAAGACCGGCTACCCGACGCAGAAGCCGCTTTCTTCGCGTGGTGCTGGACTTCTTCGCAAGCGGCAGCGGCACGACCGGCGTCGCCGCAGCCCAACTCGGCCGCTCCTTCATCCTGATTGACAACAACGCCGAGGCGTTGGAGGTCATGGCTCGCAGATTCGACCAGGAGGGCATTTTCGATAGAGTGCATTCCCCGGGCCGACCTGGCCCGGCTTTCTGATGCTGGCTGCGGCGAGGGCAGCGCGCGGATACGACCGGCGTCCCGCCGCGCCCAACTTCATCTTCATCCTGATGTGCCGGCCGGAGACTCGTTGATATAGCAACGCCGAGGCGTTGACCATCCAGGTCATGGCTCGCAGATTCGACCAGGAGGGCATTTTCGATATAGAGTGGGCTGGCTTTGCGCCTGAGTACGTTCATACTAGGCCGCGTCCAGTGCAACCGGAAACTGAGCCTATAGTAGGTCGGTGTATGTAGATTGAGCAGATTCTTCCTACAGGAGGAGTATCTATGGAACGACAAGGGATTAGGCTGCAAGGAGAGACAGCAGAGAAGTTCTTCAGACGGCTGGTGCCCTCTGCACAGCCCCCTCACAGTGAGAGTAGGGGCGACGCAAGGGTTACAGTAGATGGCCATGAGTATCATGTAGAAATCAAAGAATGTCACGCTTCGCCAGGTGCTTCAGGTACGATAAATCAAATTCGTCCGATCAAGTACATCACGCTAGTAGTCTATGCTCCCAGAAGAAAATGTTGGTATATGGTGCCGCCGAACAATCTGGTCTATCTGGCAGCCCAGAAGTGTAGGGGGCAGCATACAGAAATCCCTTTCGAGTGTATGAATTTGACGATCAGACAGCTTGATGACCAAGGCTTCAAGTGTATAGACGCGGACCTACCAAACAGAGTACATGAAGCAGTTCGCAAAGGGAAGCAGGATACCCAAACAAGAAAAATCATGGGTGATCTCTTTTCCGCAATAAAGGCATTGGATCAGGAGTATAAGCAGAAGATCCTTCGAATAAACCGTTAAGCAATAGGCAATCTAAAATAGATCAGCGGCTAACCGTGGAGGTATACCGAGAGGCCAGTCTGAAGGAGGTATAGTAGAACCATGATCTACTTTCTGCTCAGTATCACCTCCGGCACCCTGCTGGCTGATTTCGATACCGAGGAAGCAGCGCTGCGGGTCGTGGCCGCAGAGGTCGCCCGGGATAACCGGGCCTTCGCAGCGAGCTTGGCTCTCGGCGCTGAAGATGAAGACGGCGAAATCCACGCCCTTGCCGAGGGCCAGGCGCTCATCGCACGTGCTCTCGCGGCCTCGGCGGACCGTGTCACGGTGTAGCTTGCCACCCGCGCAGACTACCGCCGTTCCGGGACCGAACACTCCCGCGCCGAGTGCTATCATATGTGGTGTAACACCCGGTACGTATACGTGCCGGCCGGCCAGTTCTTGGGACTGGCCGTTTCTTTTTGGTCACGCCCACCACACACGGCAGCGCGAGGAGTCGCTAGCCGGATAGAGCATCGGACATCATGATCTATGAGTTGTGGTCCGGGGCATCAGGCAACCTGCTCGCCGGCTTCGATACCGAAGCGGAGGCCCTGCCGGCCATCGCGGATACGATTGACGAGCACGGCCGCGCAGCAGCGGAAGACCTGGGCCTTTTGGCTGTGGACGACACCAAGCCCGACGATGACGAGTCGGCGGTGATGCTCCTGGCTGAGGGCGAGGCGCTCATCGCGCGTGCTCTCGCAGCCGCAGCGGACCGCGTCACGGTGTAGCTTGCCATCCGTGCAGTCTACTGCCGTGCCGGGTTCCGGCCGGCGCCGGAATGACGAGCGTGCTCCCGCTTCTCCGTGGGCGAGGGCAGCCGGGGGTGAGGCTGTCTAGCCCGCGAGGCGGCGTAGCGCCTGGAGGTTGGGCGCGTCCGGCCCCTTCTTGTCGAACCCCGGCACCTCCAAGACGAACGGGAGGCCCCGCAACGCCGGGTGGGCGAGCACTGCTGCAAAATCCGCCTCGCCGATTGTGCCGCAGCCGATGTTCTCGTGGCGGTCGCGGTTCGTGCCAAATGGCACCTTGGAATCGTTGGCATGCACCAAGCGCAGCTGCGACAGCCCCACCGTCTGATCGCAGACTGCCACTGTCTCTTCGAGCGAGCCGGTCTGCTGCACAACGGCGCGGCGCGACTTTCCAGGAGCCGGCGCATCGGCCGACTGGTGGGCGCGCGGCGTCAGGCTGTAACCGGCAGCGTGCATGTGGCAAGTGTCGAGACAGATAACGACCCGGGGGTCGTTATCGAGACGGTCCAGCAGCCCGGCTAGCTCCTCGAACGTGCGACCGAGGGTGGTGCCTTGACCGGCGCACGTCTCCAGTAGCAGCTCGACCTCACCGGCATCGTCTGCGGTCGCATCGAGACAGCGACGCAGGGCCGCTGCCGCGCGGTCCAGCGCCTCCGGCACCGATTGGCCCTTGGCAGCGCCGGGGTGGATCACGATTCCACACACGCCCAGACGCGCCGCAATGCGAAACTCGTCGGTCAGCGCGTTGAGACTGTTCTGGTAGATACGCTCATCGAGGGAGGCAAAGTTCATCAAATAGATGCCGTGGATGAAGGCGGGGCCAAGCTCGCGCTCCGTACACGCGGCGCGAAACTTGCTGACCGCCATGTCTTTGTGGTTGGGCGTGCGCCAGCCGGAAGGGCTACGGGCAAAGAGCTGAATCGGTCCAGCGCGTAAGCCGATCCGGTCGGCATGGGCGGTGGCCTTGTTCACGCCACCATTGAGGTGCGCACCAATCCGGACCTGCTCGCGTGCTGCCATCACCCGTTTCCCCTCAGCGCGCCGCGGAGGCGTCTATCCACCCTCACGGGCAAATCTAGCCCGCAGCCAAAAGCCCCGGACAGCGGCGCTGCTCAGTTCCATAACGGGTGATCGGATCGCCGGTAGCGGGCGGGCGCTCCTCACCCCCCGGCACCTATATCAGGGGTATGGGCGGAGGCCAACCGCAACGTCAGCGGGAAACGTACCGCTAGAAGCGTAAAGGGCAGGCCGTAGCCTGCCCTCATTTTTTGCCAGAGCTTGTTAACGGTTGGTAGTGTCGCCGAGCGACACATCCCAAAGCCCCCCGATCTCCCAACGGTTAAACTTCCGACCGCTAGAGCCTCCGGCGGCCAAAGCATATCATAGGACAAATCTCTGAGCAAGGGTGACGATAGGACGATAGTATGAAGTACCGGCTTGGTCTTGACCTCGGCACGAACTCCATCGGCTGGGCCGCCGTCACACTCGACGACGACGGGCAGCCCTGCGGGGTGCTGGACCTAGGCGTCCGCATCTTCCCGGACGGGCGTGATGCCCAATCGGAAACCTCGAACGCCGTGGATCGCCGCCTGGCGCGCGGCGCTCGCCGGCGCCGCGACCGCTACCTGAAGCGGCGCACAGACCTGGTGGATAGGCTCATCGAATACGGTCTCATGCCATCGGATGAAGACGAACGCAAAAGACTGGCGCGGAAGCTCGATCCCTACGCGCTCAGAGCGCGAGCCCTCGACCACCCGCTCCGGCCCCATGAGCTGGGACGCGCGCTCTTCCATCTCGATCAGCGGCGCGGCTTCAAGTCCAACCGCAAAGCGGGCGGCGATGACGAAAGTGCAGCCAAGCAGATCGGCCCGAAGATCGAGAAACTGCGCCAGGCATTCGAGGAGCGCGAGACGCGCACGCTAGGCGAATTCCTGGCCCGGCGGCTAGAGCAAGGCCAGCCGGCGCGTTTCCGGCCTGGCGCAGAGTTCTACCCGGATCGGGACATGTACGAGGCCGAGTTCGAGGAGATCAGGAAGGCGCAGGAGCCACACCAAGCCCTGTCCGCGGAGCAATGGGATACGCTGCACGACATCATCTTCTGCCAGCGGCCGCTGGAACCGGTTGAGCCGGGCTGGTGCCGGTTCGAGTTCCACAACGAGCAACGGCGCGCAGCCAAAGCTCTGCCGGTCTTTCAAGAGTTCCGTATGCTCCAGGAGCTTAACAACCTGAGGCTGCAAGTCGGCAGCGGTCCGGAGCAGCCACTCAACGGCGACGAGCGGGAACGCGCCCTCAAACGGCTGCGCGAGGGCAAGGACCTCAACCTCAAGAAGCCGGTCAAGGCCCTGGGGTTGCCGTCGGGCGCGACCTTCAACCTGGGCCGCGGGGGCCGGAGCACGGTCAAGGGCGATGAGGCCACCGCCTGTCTTATAGAGAAGACAGAGAAAGGGAAGAAAAAGCAAGCGCTCTTCGGCAAACGCTGGCTGCGGCTCCCGCTCGATGAGCGCAATGAGATCGTGCGGTTTCTGCTCGACACGGAGGACCCGGAGGTCGTCCGCCGGAAGGCTGGGGCGGACTGGGGGCTGACCGACGAGCAGGCCCACGCCGTCGCGCACGTCTCGCTGCCGAGCGGCTACGGCGACCTGAGCGAAAAGGCCATCAGGAAGCTGCTCCCATACCTGGAACAGGGGCGAGGGTACTCGGACGCCGTCATCGACGCCGGCTATCCCCATCACTCCAAGTTCCGCAACGACAAGGCGCATGATCGGCTGCCCTACTACGGTGCCGTGCTCGAACGCGACGCGGTGGGCGCGGACCCTACGAAAGACCCGCAGCAAGACGGTGAGGTAGCCCGTTACGGCCGCTTCCCCAATCCCACCGTGCATATCGGACTGAACCAGCTCCGGCGCATCGTCAACCGGCTCATCGCCGTTCATGGCAAGCCGGCGGAGATCGTCGTCGAGCTGGCGCGCGACTTGAAGGCGAACAAGGATGACCGCACCCGTTACCTACGGCAGCAAAGGGAAGGCCGGCAGCGCAATGAGCGTTTCAAGGAGCTGCTCAAGTCAGCCACGCAGGAGGTCACGGCCGATGCGCTCAGGAAGCTCCGCCTCTGGGAGGAGCAGGGCGAGCCACAGGCGCGCTTTTGTCCTTACACCGGAAAGTCCCTCTCCTTCGAGATGGTGGTTTCCAACCAGACCGAGATAGACCATATCCTACCCTTCTCCCGGACGTGGCACGACTCACTGGCCAACAAGGTCGTCTCCCTCACCAGCGCCAATCGGGACAAGGGCAACCGAGCGCCCTACGAGGCGTTCGGCCATAACCCGTCCGGATACGACTACGACGGCATCCTGGACCGCGCCGCCAAGCTGCCGGACAACAAGAAATGGCGCTTCCAACCGGACGCCATGGAACAGTTTGCAGACGAGGATAAATTCCTCGACCGCCAGCTCAACGAGACGCGCTACTTGTCCCGGACTGCACGTACCTATCTCGCCTACCTGTACGACGAGCAGACCGAGGGCCGGGTGCGCGTGCGTGCCATCCCCGGGCGCATGACCGCGCTGCTGCGCCGCGGCTGGGGGCTGGAAGGGATACTGCGCGAACCCACAGCCGGGGCAACGCCGCGCAAGCAGCGCGACGACCACCGCCACCACGCCATCGACGCGTTCGTCGTGGCGAACACGACACCGGGGCTGCTCCAGCGATTCGCCCGCGCCGCCGCGGCCAACTACAACCGCCAAGAAAGACTGACTGTGGTGGCACGGCAGGCGCTTCCCTGGAAGGGTTTTGATCGTCACCAGCTGCAACCGTTCCTCGACCGCTTGGTCGTCTCCTACAAGCCGGACCGGGGCACGCCCGGCACCGCCGGCCAGACGACCGGCCAGCTACACAACGAGACGGCGTATGGACTGATCAAGTTTGTAGCAGCTGGTCCGTCCGCAGTTGTGGTCCGCAAGCCGCTTGGGACTGGGGCTAGCGGGTGGCCCAAGACTCGCAAACACCTGGAGTCCGTGCGGGACGACGCGCTGCGGACGGCGCTGCTGGCGCGCTGGGATCGGGTAGGTGGGAAACAGGCAGAATTTGTCGAAACAGCGAAGACGGAAGGCGTGCTACTCAACGGCCGGCGCCAGCGCGTGCGGCGGGTGCGCGTGAAAGAAGAGCAGCGCGTCATCCCGATCCGAGACAGCGAAGGGCGGCTGTACAAAGGCTATCTGCCGGGTGGAAACGAGTTCGCCGACGTCTGGCAGCTGCGCGATGAAAGCTGGAAGCTGGTCGTCGTGCCCAGGTTCGACGCCAACCAGCCCGGCTTCGATATCGAGCAGTTTCGCCCCGTAGACAAATCGGGCCGGCGTGACCCCACGGCAAAACGGCTCATGCGACTGCATATTGACGACATGGGTGCGTTAGGGGCAGGGCCAGAGCACCGCATCGTGCGCGTGCGAAAGATCACGAACGCTAAAACCGGCGGCGAGGTGTTTTTGGACGACCACAATGAAGCCAACGTTGATGCCCGTGCGAGAAAGAAGGAGATGAAAGCAAACCAGTACTCTGCCCGGCAACTCCTCAAGCAGGGTTTCCGCATTGTGCGAGTGGACGAGATCGGGCGCGTGCGGGACCCGGTGCCGCCGGCGCCATGATCGGCCGCGTCGTCGAGGTGGTGAGCGAGGACCGGCACCTGGCGCGCTCCCACGGCTTCATGACCGTATCGCAGGACGGCGTGGAGGCCGGGCGGGTGCCGCTCGACGATATCGGGGTCCTGCTCTGCAACGCGCGCGGCCTCACCTACTCGCACGGCCTGCTGGCGGAGCTGGCCCGGCGTGGCGTGAGCGTGGTCTTGTGTGGGCCAAAATACCTCCCGGTGGCGTGGCTCTGGCCGCTGGAGGGCCACCACGTCCAGGCCCTTCGCATGCGCCGCCAACTGGAGGCGTCGCAGCCGCTCTGCAAACGGCTGTGGCAGGCCGTGGTGCGCGCCAAGATCGGTCAGCAGCAGCGCTTGCTTGCGCTACTCCAGGCGCCCGCCGCCGATTTCGCAGTGCTGGCGCGGCGCGTCCGCTCCGGCGACCCGGACAACGTCGAGGCGCAGGCGGCGCGGCGCTACTGGCCGCGGCTCTTCGGGAGCGACTTCCGGCGCAGCCGCTTCGGGGACGGGCCGAACCCCTTCCTGAACTATGGCTATACGGTGCTGCGGGCCGCGGTGGCGCGCGCCGTGGTCGCCGCCGGCCTGCACCCGTCCCTGGGCATTCACCACCATAATCGCGCCAACGCCATGTGCCTCGTGGACGACCTGATGGAGCCGTTTCGGCCCCTGGTGGACGCTGCCGTCGTCCGGCTCGTGCGCGCGGAGTACGAGGAGCTGACCCCAGAGACAAAGCAAAAGCTCGTGCAGGTGCTGACCATAGACATGGCCACGGACCAGGGGACGACGCCCCTCCAGACATGCCTGGAGCGCGCCGCGCAGTCACTGGCCCAAGCGTACGAAACCGGGCAGCCGGACTTGGTCTTCCCCGGACAGCCGCTGACGGACTCCGCTCCGGCGGTGGGCTAATACCAATGCGATTCGGATACGCCACGAAACGACGATGGCCCAACTCCGGTGTGGCCCGCCAGCGTCATTCCGGCAAAAGCCGGAATCCAGGCTGGCGGCGTGACGGCAAGTTGATGTAAGAGGTAGCCCGTGCTCAGCGGCTACCGGCTCATGTGGATGATGGTGCTCTTCGACCTCCCGGTGGTCACGAAGGCGGAGCGGCGGGCGGCCACGAAGTTTCGGAAGTTCCTGCTGGAACAGGGGTTCGAGCGGTGCCAACTCTCCGTTTACCTGCGCTTCTGCGCCGGCAAGGAGCAGGCGGCGGTCTACACCCAGCGCGTGCAGGGGGCGCTGCCACGGGCGGGCAACGTGCAGATCATCTGCTTCACCGACAAGCAGTACGAGAACATCGTGAGCTTCGACGGCCCGGTACAGCGGCCGGCGAACAAAAATCCGCAACAACTCATGCTGTTCTGAGCACGCCGGCGCCGTTTTTTGCGGCCGGCACGCCGGCCGGATCACCCCTGCTACCAGAGAGGATCAGGGACATCCGACAGGCGCACCGAGTTTAGCCGATGGGAGATCGGGGGGCAACCGCAACGCCGGCGCATTCAGTTTAGCCGATGGGAGATCGGGGGGCAACCGCAACTTGTTGCGGGGCTAGTTTAGCCGATGGGAGATCGGGGGGGGGCAACCGCAACCTTCGATGGGAGATGCCGTCGGGGAGTTTAGCCGATGGGAGATCGGGGGGCAACCGCAACGGATGTGCCCCTAGCCACCGCTTTCGGCCACGATGATCTCGCTCGGTACGCCCCATTGGACCACGATGTCGCGCGTGGCCAGGCGGAACCCGGCGTGCTGTACCAAGCTGGCCAGCTGCAAGGGGCGGCAACCGCCACACCCCTCCGGACTGATGGCATAGGCCAACTTCCAGAGCGCGACGAGCGCCCGGCTGGGCCGGGTGACCCCTTCGGTGAGCGTGACGAGCACGAGGCGACCGCCCGGCGCGAGTACCCGCCGGAAGTCGTGCAGTAGGTCCGGCAAGTCCGGTGCCGGCAGCAGGTCGAGCACGTAGGCGGCGAACAGACAGTCAAAACCGGCGCTGGCGAAGGGCAGCCGGCGCGCATCGCCCAGGCAAGCCGGCGTCCCGGTGCGGGTACGGGTGAGGTGGAGCATCACCGGCGAAACGTCGAGGCCGACGGCAACACCGTCCGGCGCGACGGCCGCCGCGATATGGGCCTGTTCTTTGCCGGTACCCACGCCTACGTTCAGCACGCGGCAGCCGGGAGTCGGGGCTAACAAAGCCAACGCGCGAGTTTTGGCGCGTCCCTCAAAGCGCCCGGCCCAATCCTGATACGCACCCAAACGGTCATAGTAGCGCCGGGCTGCCTCACGTGAGATGGTGTCCTGGATCATAGCTCTCCACCGGAAGCTGGCCGGCCTTCGTACACGAGCGCTGCACCTGCTGCCGGTCAGCGGAAGCGGCGTTTGAGTATGCGAATCACCGCTTTGTGCTCGTTGGCCGGAATGTGCAGCGTGTGCGGCCGTTTGCCCTTGCGTGGCGTCAAGACAATCTGATTGCCACGGGGATCGAAGCGTCGGAACTCGCGCCAGAGGCGTGGTGCGGTGTTATTGATCGCCACCCCACGGTCGGTCAGGACATAGCGCATGGGCAGCGCGAGGATGAGGAGCGCACCGGCGAGGGCGACGTACTCGGTACCGGGCAGGTAGTACCCCCGGTCGAGGAAATAGCGCTCGATCTGCCCCAAGCCGATATACGCGGTCAGCAGCAGCAGCAGCCCCCGCAGCACCAGGAGGCGGCGCAGCGGCGACAGCCGGGTTTCATAGAGTACGCTGCCGGACCGACGAGAACCGAAAGGGAACCAGACGCGCAGCAGCAGCAATGAGAGCATGAGGCTGACAAAGCTACTACCAAGCAGTTCAAGCCAGTTGTCGGGCACGCGGTTTGCTCCGGTGGCTGGTGCCCGGATGCTAACACACCACGACCCGCGCGACAATGGCCGGGCGCCAGCGCCAGCCCGCTGCCGGGCACGGGGCGTCGGGCGCCGGGATGCGGCTGCGCCGGTGATATACTCATACGGAGACACTGGACGTGGAGCGCCGGGAGCGTCCGCGGGGAGGAATCACGTATGTCTGGTCATTCCAAATGGGCACAGATCAAACGTCAGAAGGCCGGCAACGATGCCAAGCGCGGCCAGATGTTCACCAAACTGGGCCGTGAAATCGAGATTGCCGCGCGCGGAGGCGGTGGTGATCCCGCTACGAATGTCCGGCTGCGTTTTGCGATCCAGCGTGCCCGGAGCTTCAATATGCCGGCCGATAATATCGAGCGGGCCACCAAGCGCGGTATTGGCGAGACCGACGACGCCGTGCAGTATGACGAGATTACCTATGAAGGGTACGCCCCCGGAGGCGCGGCCCTCTATATCGAGGTCGTGACCGATAACCGCAACCGGGCGGTGGCCGAAGTGCGTAGTATGCTGGCCCGCTCCGGTGGTAGTCTCGGCGAGTCCGGGTGTGTGGCGTGGAACTTCGACCAGCGCGGGGTCCTGATTGGGGCGCTGACCCCGGAGCAGGATGCCGATGAGCTGGCACTGACGGCGATTGACGCCGGCGCCCTCGACATCATGGAGGATAACGGCACGCTGGAGGTCCACACTGCGCCAACGGACCTGGAGGCCGGCAAGCAAGCGTTGGAGGCCGAAGGGTTAGCGGTGGCCGAGGCCGAGGTGACCTTCATTCCCAAGAGCACGGTCAAGCTGGAGGCGCGGCAGACCGAGCAGGTGATGCGTCTGATCGAGCAACTCGAAGAGTTCGACGACGTGCAGCGGGTCCACACCAACCTCGATATTGCCGAAGCTCCGGTCGCCGCAGCGGCCTAGGTTGCGTCAGCACGGGGGAGGGCGAGGGAGAGGGCCGAGTAGGATACCGGCCCCCCTATGGTCCCCCCGCTCCGCAGGGGGACGTGGACTCCGGCCGGCGCCGGAATGACGTGAGGAGGCGTTGCGGCCTGGGCAGCGAGGCCTTGCTATAGGAACATCCGTTCCAGTAGCATGAATACGATGAACGTGGAGCCGGCGGCGGCCGTTGCCCCTCGCGGCGGTGCTGACGACGAGCAGACCACCGTACTCGGCATAGACCCCGGGACGGCCCGCATGGGCTATGGTGTCGTCCGCGGCGATGTCGAGTATGAGTTGCTGGATTTCGGCTGCTTGACGACCACCGCCGATCAGCCACCGGAGCAGCGCCTCCTCACCTTGTACCAGGGCCTGCTCGCGCTCGTCGAGCGGCACCAACCGCAGGTCGTCGCGGTGGAGCGCCTGTTTTTCAATCGCAACGTGAAGACGGCGCTGGCCGTCGGGCAGGCCCGCGGGGTGGTGCTGCTCGCCGCGGCCAGCAACGCGGTACCGGTCGCGGAGTACACGCCGCTGGAAGTCAAGCAGGCCGTGACGGGCTTTGGGCGCGCAGATAAGGGCCAGGTACAGCGGATGGTGCAGGCTCTGTTCCGGCTCCCGGCACCCCCCCGTCCGGACGATGCGGCCGACGCGCTCGCGGTCGCCGTGTGTCACCTCCACGCGGCGCCCGCCCGGCGCTGGGGGCTACGGTAGTGATTGACTTTGTCCGCGGCACGCTGGAGCAGGTCGGTCCGGACTTTGCCGTCGTGTCCGTCGGCGGGGTTGGTCTACGTGTGTACATCCCCGCCGGCACGCTCGCGGCGCTGCCGGCGCCCGGCGGCACCGTGCGTCTGCACACCCACCTCTACGTGCGCGAGGAGGTCCTGGCCCTCTACGGGTTTGCGGAACCCGGCGAGCTTTCGTTGTTCGAGCTTTTGCTGACGGTCAGCGGCGTCGGGCCACGCCTTGCGCTGGCCATCCTATCCACGGCGCCGCCGGAGCGTCTGGCCCAGGAGATCGCCAACGGCGAGGAGGCGCTCCTGCTGCGCGTGCCCGGGGTGGGGCGCCGGACGGCCGCCCGGCTCATCCTCGAGCTGAAGAACAAGGTGGACGCGGTACCATTGCCGGTAGGACCGGGCGAGGGGGAGCTGCTGGAAGCCTTGGCCGCGCTGGGGTACTCTGCGGTAGAGGCCCAGATGGCGGTGCGGGCGCTACCGAGAGACGACTCGCTGACCCTAGAGGATCAGTTGCGCCTGGCTTTGGCCCAGCTGGCGCCGCAAAGTGATTAACCGGCTACGACCACCTGCGAGCCGCTGACTGCGGGCAAAACATGAGCGAGCGTATCATCGGGCCGGACGTGCAGGCTGGGGATACGGCGCTGGATCTCAGCCTGCGCCCGCAGCGTTTGGACGACGACGAGTTCATCAACCAGACACGGGTGAAGGAGCAGCTGCGTATTGCCATCGAGGCGGCGCGCCACCGTGCGGAGCCGCTCGATCACGTCCTCTTGCACGGGGCGGCGGGCCTCGGCAAAACCACGCTCGCGAACATCATCGCCAACGAGCTGGGGGTGCGGATCAGGACCACCGCCGGACCGGCGATTGAGCGGCAAGGCGATCTGGCAGCTATCGCTACGAACATGCGCCGCGGCGACGTGTTCTTCATTGATGAGATTCACCGCCTCAATCGGATCGTCGAGGAAGTGCTGTACCCCGTTATGGAGGACTTTACGCTCGATGTCGTGATCGGGAAGGGGCCGGCAGCGAAGACGATGCGGTTGCCGCTGCCCCCGTTCACGATCATTGGCGCTACCACCCGCGTTTCGCTGCTGACAGCGCCGCTGCGGGATCGTTTCGGGTTGGTCTTCCGTCTGGACTTCTACGATGAGGAGGCGATGGCGCAAATCGTTACCCGCTCCGCCCACATCTTGGGCGTGCCGATAGCAGCAGGTAGCACGCTGGAGATTGCCCAACGCTCGCGCCGCACGCCGCGCGTCGCCAACCGGCTGCTCAAGCGGGTGCGCGACTATGCCCAGGTCCGCGCCGATGGCTCGATTACGGTGGCCGTGGCGCGCGCTGCGCTGGAGATGCTCGCAGTTGATGAGCAGGGCCTCGATGAGGTGGATCGCCTCATTCTCAAGACCATCCTGACGAAGTTCGGCGGTGGCCCGGTGGGGCTGGACACGATTGCAGCGGCGGTCGGTGAGGAGAGCGAAACGATCCAGGATGTCTACGAGCCGTACTTGATCCAGCTGGGCTACTTGCAACCTACCCGCCAGGGCCGGCTGGCGACGCCGTTGGCGGCCCGGCACCTCGGACTGCCGCACCCCAACGATGGTGCCACCGAGCCACCGCGGCAGGGCTGGCTGCTGTAACCCGCGATCCCGCCCCCCATCCACACGGTACCGACGGCGAACCCGCTACTGGAGCATGTCCCATGCACACGGCCGCCTTTGACTACGCCCTCCCTCCGGCGTTGATTGCCCAAGAGCCGGTCACTCCCCGCGACTCGTCCCGGCTCCTGGTGGTCCACCGCCGGAACGCCGCGCGTCGCTTCGAGCACCGCCGCTTCGCCGACATCGGGGACTATCTCCAGGCCGGCGATCTGCTGGTCGCTAACGACACACGGGTCATCCCCGGCCGCCTCTGGGCACAGCGGCCCGGCGGCGGCGGTGTGGAACTCCTGCTGCTGCGGCCCATGCGCGAGGGGTGGTGGGAGGCCTTGGCGCGCCCGGCACGGCGGTTGCGTGCCGGCACCACACTCACACTGATCGGGCCACCGGGCCATGCTTCCGGGCCGCGTGGCCCGGAAGGTAAGCGGGGTCCGGCCGCCTCCCCGGACCCGCAGCCGGACCCGCGGATCGAGGTCGGCGAACGCACCGCCAATGGTGGCGTGCAGGTGCGTCCGCTGGCCCCGTTGAGCGCAGTGCTGGCGCACTATGGACAGGTCCCGCTACCACCCTATATCCAGCGTCCGCTGACCGATGCGGAACGGTATCAGACGATCTACGGCCAGCGCGAGGGATCGGCCGCCGCGCCGACCGCCGGCTTGCACTTCACGCCGCAGCTGCTCGATCAGCTCCGGGCCAAGCAGGTGCAGCTGGCCTTCGTCACGCTGCACATCGGACTGGACACGTTCCGGCCCATTCGCACCGAGACTATAGAGAGCCACCGGATGCACGCAGAGTACGTCACGCTCAACGAGGAGACGGCAGCGGCGATCAGCACCGCGCGCACCGCCGGCCGGCGGGTGATCGCCGTCGGGACGACGGCGGTGCGGACGTTGGAGGCAGCGGCGCTGGCAGCAGCCGGTGGTCCGCCACTGGCCACCAGCCCACAGGAAGCCCGCGCACTGGCCGCCGAGCCGCCGGAGCTTGGGACAACTACATCCGCTGCGCCGACGCCGGCCCGCGCTCCGGGGAACGCGGAGCATGGCTCACCCCCCGACCTGCCGGCCACGAGCGGCTGGACGGCGCTCTACATCACGCCGGGGCATCAATTCCGGGTCGTAGATGCCCTCATTACCAACTTCCACTTGCCGCGCTCGACGTTGCTCGTCCTGGTAGCGGCATTTGCCGACCACTCGCTGCTCTTCGACGCCTACCAAGAGGCACTGCGCCTCCGCTACCGCTTTTTCAGCTTCGGCGACGCCATGCTGATCGTGTAACCCGCCATCCTCACCCCCCGGCCCTGGACTCCGGCTTTCGCCAGAGTGAAGAGGCGGCCGCCGCCAGGGGGGTGCGTTAGAATCTATGTGCTACCGTCCCAGCGGAGACCAAGCTATGCCTATCGAAACCCAGCTCAACGGCCGCATCGCTACCCTGCTGGACCGCATGAACCCGCGCTGGACCGCGCTGGGCGAAAACAAGGGCGCCTTTCGGGGCAGCCAAAAGCAGCCCGATATCGTGATTGCCTACCAGTGGGGCGGCCAGCCGGTCGTGATCGAAAACGAATACGTCCCGGCGCGCAACGTGGAGGCGGAAAGTCTGGCACGACTGGGCGAATGGTTAAGCACCAGCGTAGTAGGCGCATCAGGAGCAATCAACACCGTCATCGCGCTCAAGTCGCCGCTTGAGTTGCGGAGTGCCGTCGGAGCGGATGACGTGGACGCGCTGCTGCACGGCGGCGTCACGCTGGAATACGCCCTCTTCACCGGCACCGACGCCGAGAGCTACGCCCGGTTTCCCCAACGTGGCTTCATTGCAGGTAATCTGCGGGACTTGGCGGCATTCGTCGAGTATGCAGCGATCTCGGAAAGTTCGGTAGAGAAAGCAGTCACCATCCTGGAGGCGGGCGTGCAGGATGCCGCGGCCGTCTTGTACCAGGCGGCTGAGATCAGCGACGACACCAAGCAGGCGATCACCACCCGGCTCAAGCAGGACTACAGCAAGCAGACCTTGCGGATGGCCGCCACGATTATGATCAACGCGCTGGTCTTCCACGAGAATCTCGCCGGTCAACACGGCGTGCGGAACCTGAGTCAGATAAAGTCGGATGGCCTGCTGACACAATCCGCGATAGTGGACGAATGGGACAAAATCCTCAAGGTCAACTACTGGCCTATCTTCAAGATCGCCAGTGAACTGCTCAACGACATCAACCCGCCGCGTCTCGCCGCCGACGCGCTGAAGTTCATGGCAGACACCGCCGAGAAGCTGGTGTCCCTCAGCGTAGACCAGTCCCATGACCTATCCGGGACGGTGTTCCAGCGGCTGATTGCGGATCGCAAGTTCCTGGCGACTTTTTACACCCGGCCGGAGGCGGCGACGCTGCTGGCCCACCTGGCCATCCCGGACGACGACCGCTGGCACGACCCGGAGCAGGTCAAGGACTTCCGCATTGCCGACTACGCCTGCGGTACCGGCACGCTGATCCACGCCGCCTACCGCCGGGTCAACCAGCTACACCGGCTGGCCAGCGGTGACCCGGAGCGACTGCACGCCGCGATGATGGAGCACGCCTTAACCGCGTGCGACGTGCTGCCATCGGCCGTCCACTTGACGGCTTCCATGCTCTCATCGTCCTATCCGAAACAACGCTATAACCGCTCTCGCACCATCATTGCGGAATACGGGAAGACCGGGCGGGCCAAACACGGCGGCGTCTCCATCGGCTCGCTCGACTTACTGGGCGACACCGGGATAATCAGGCCGCTTCTCCCCCTGCATAGTGGCACCACCGTCACCGGCACCGGGGAGGTGCGCGCCGAGCTTGGCGAGGACATGCCGCCATGCAGCCAGAACCTGGTGATAATGAACCCGCCGTTTACCAGCGGAGGCTCCGATTATAAAGAAGGAAATCCGGCTGGATACAACAAGAAGCAGTTTCATGGCCTTGGGACGGATTGGGAAACTCAGGAAAGAATGTCCAATTTGGCGAGAGAGTACGGTAAAGGAACCTGCGCCCACGGCTACGCGGGAATTGCCTCCTGGTTTGTCGCCCTCGCCGACCGCATGGTGCGGAAAGACGGCACCATCGCGCTGGTGCTGCCGCTGACCGCGCTACAGGGCGCGAGCTGGTCGAAGGTGCGGCAACTGATCGCGCGCAACTATCGTGACGCCATCATCCTGACCATCGCGGCGGCCCGACCGGCCGACCAATCGTTCTCGGCGGATACCGGTATGGCCGAGACGATGCTCGTGTGCCGCGAATCATCCAACTCTCCTGGTAAACGGGGCCTGTTCGTCTCCCTGCGACGGCGGCCCCAGAGCGAGATGGAGGCCACCGCGCTGGCCAAGGCCATCACGGCGCTGGCCGGTAATCCGGCGCTCAGAACACTGGAAGACGGCCCCTTCGGCGGGCTGCCACTGGTCATCGGCGAGGAACAACTGGGCGAAGCGATTGACGCACCCCTGAGCAAAGACGCGCCCTGGTCCGCTATCGGCATTGCGGACTTCTCCGTCGTACAGACTGCCTACCAGCTGGCACAGGGAGCGCTTTGGCTGCCCCCAATGCAGGAGCAGGAGGCGCTACGTATCCCGATGGCTACTGTTCAACAGACGTGCCAGGTCGGCACACAGGACAACAACATTGTAGGTCGAGGCAGCCGGACGGCCTTTAATCTGCTCAAGCCACCAACGGGCGTCCCCACTTACCCTATGCTATGGGGCCACAACGCCAAGCGGGAAAGAAGCCTGGTGGTAGCTCCCGACAGCGAGGGGCGCGTCAAGGTAGGGCGGGAAAGCCGCGCCGCCCAAATCCGGAATACCAGCAGCCACGCGCACCATAACCGCGATTTCCGGTTCAACTCTCAACCGCTGGCGGTGGCCTTCACCGAGCGGCGCACCATCGGCGGCCGGGCTTGGCCCAACGTGCGCTTTGCCGAACGGGCACACGAGATGGCCTACTCCTTGTGGGGCAACAGCACGTTGGGCCTGCTCTGCTACTGGTGGCACTCCAGCCGGCAGCAGGCCGGGCGCGGCAGTATGCCCATCTCGGCCATCCGCACGATGCCGACGCTGGACGTGACCCGGCTCACGCCGCGGCAGCTAGAGACGGCCGCGGCCATTTTCGACGACATGCGCGAACGGACGTTCCTGCCGGCCAATGAAGCCTACCGCGACGCCACCCGTCAGGAACTGGACCACCGCGTGCTCATCGAGGTGCTGGGGCTACCGGAAATCGTGCTGGAGCCGCTGGAGCTGCTCCGCCACAAGTGGTGCTCGGAACCCAGCGTCCACGGCAGCAAGCGCACCGCGCCACCGGGCGCCATAAGCTAGGCCGAGCACCGGCCCCCGGACCGCGCCCCCCATCTTCCCGGCTCGCCTCCCCGTCATTCCGGCGCCGGCCGGAATCCAGCGGCGTAGGGGGACAGGCGCAGCGTGCTGCGCCCCTACAGTGGCCCCCCCCTCTCTATCACTCGGCGATGGAGAGGGGGCCGGGGGGTGAGGCGCGGCTTAGGGTGCCGTGCGGTAGAGGTAGCGGGTATCCCACAGCCCATACAGGGTGGGGGTCGTGTTGCCGAAGACGTTGCGGACTGCCGTCAGCCGTTCGGAGTGGGTTGTGTAGATGACCGGCACGTTCTCGGCAGCGATCTCCTGGGCGCGGTGGTAGAGCGCCACACGCTTGTCGTGGTCCAGCTCCTGGCTGCCCGTGACGTACAACTCGTCAATTTCCGCTTCCCATTCCGTCGCCGGCTGCGGCTGGTTCGGGTACCACACGTGCAGGTCCTCGCTGCTGTGCCAGAAACCGATGCCGCCGTAGGGGTCTGTTCCGCCGCCGAAGCCGACGACCATGGTCTCCCAGTCATAGGAGCTGACCAGCTGGTCAACGAGATCGCCGAATTCGATCAGCTTGTAGTCGGCCTTAATGCCGATCTCCTCGAGACCCTGCTGGATGAGCATGCCAACCTTTTCGCGCACGCTGTTGTCCGTATTGGTCACCAACGAGAACTCGATCTCGTTGCCCGCACTGTCTTCACGTATTCCATCGCCATCGGTATCCGTCCAGCCGAGGCCGTCGAGGATTTCGTTGGCCTTGGCGAGATTATATTCGTACCGGCGGACGTTCGGGTTGTGGAAGTCACCCGCGGCTGGGCTGACGGAGGCCCACTGCGGGTAGCCGAGGCCGTGCAGAACGTCGTTGATGATCGCGTCCTTGTTGATACTGTGCGCGACGGCTTGGCGGAATTGCGTGTTCCGGAACCACTCCAGCTTCTCCGGCGCGAGATAGAGCGTACCGCTGTCCGGGTTCCGGCCCGGGTTCATATTGAACCCTAGGAGCGTCGAACCGAAAGTGGGGCCGCGCTTGTAGATCGTGAAGTTTCCTTCCGCCTCCAGCGGTTTGAGGTCGGCGAACTCCTCACCCAAGACACCATGCGAATCCGTCTCGCCCGCCTGGAACATGGCAAGCTCAGTCTCCAGGTCCGGGACGATTATGGCGTTGATCGTATCCAGGTACGGCAGGCGGTTGCCGGCGGCGTCCTTCAGCCAGTAGCTCGGGTTGCGCTGCAGGACTACGCGCTCGCCGGGGTCGTAGCGCTCGATAGTGAAAGGGCCGGTGCCGATGATCTCGGCCGGGTCCGTGTCAATGTCCCATGTTTCGGCAAACGTGCCGTCGTTCACGTGCGGCTCAAGGACATGCTGCGGATAGATCGCGGTGCCCATGGAGCGGAGGAAGGGGGCAAAGGGCACCGGGAGCACAAACCGGACCGTGTAGTCGTCGAGCGCCGTGACGGTCATCTGCGCTTCTTGCCACTGGCCGCTCTCCTCGTCCCGGAACCGGAAGTTGAACGTAGAACGGTCGCTGGAGGCGATGTCGTCGTTGTAGATGATCCGGTTGAAGGTGAAGTCCACGTCGTGGGCCGTGAAGGGTTGCCCATCGTGCCACTGCACGTCCTTACGTAGGTGGAAGGTCCAGGTCAGACCGTCATCCGAACGCTCCCAAGACTCCGCCAGTGACGGCTCGACCTGATTGGTGAGCCACGAGATTTCGGTCAGGCCGTCGAAGAGGTAACTCAGGTAAGACGACGACCCGGAGTCGTTGGCAAGGGCCAAGTTAAAGGTAAGCGGCTCGGAAATGGTCGCGTAGGTCAGCGTTCCGCCCGGTTGCCCAATGGTGTACTCGAACGCCTCGGCATTCCTTCTGAGCTGGGCGAGGCGTTCCCAATCGAACTGCTCGGTATTGAGACGGGACTGTAGACCATCAGGCCCGTTGACCCACGTGCGATACCCGTCGGTGAAGGCCGTCCAGTTATCGGCCTTGTGCCACACCAGGAGCCCCCCGGTGGTCTGCTGCAGCGCCTCACCCTGCTCCGGGGTAAACCGTTCGTTCTCCAAGCAGGCGCCAACCTTGTCCGGCCCCTCGGCGGCGTTAATCAGCGTCTTGAGCGTCTTGAACCCCAAGACGAACTCGCACTCGGCTGCTGCCGCCGTCGGCGCCGCGAGTAGGACAAGCAATCCGGCAACGACAAGTGCAACGAACCTGTGCCTCACGATGATCCCTCTTATGACAGTCTCAGGCGCAGCGTCTACTACCTAGACTACGACTATCGCAGCTTTTCGCCGCTATCGTCCAATCGGCTTGCTTGCCCAAGGCTGCTATCTCGGCGCGGGGGTAAGTCGGACCTAACCCCAACCCCCTCCCTGAAGGGAAGGGGCCAGGGGTTAGGTCCAGCCCGTCCCTTGGTTGACGGTCCGTGAATACCGTGCTATAGTCACTCCGCAAGCTCACGGCTAGCGCTTTAAGAACTGCATACAGTACCACTCTTATCCAGAGAGGTGGAGGGAACCGGCCCTAAGAAGCCCGGCAACCAGTCCGCTCGGAGCGGACCAGGTGCCAACTCCGGCAGTGGTGTTCCGCTGCAAGATAAGGGAGGCTGTACCACTACTACGGTGAAGCCCCTCGTCTGGAGACGGGGGGCTTTTTCTTTTGTGGAGCGCAGCCGCATTGCCCGTCAACGCTCGCTTGACCGGCGACGAACGGGCGCTAGGCTGCCGGCACGGCTCCACGCTGCCCCAGCAGCAAGAGTGGCGTTTAGCTCCGGTGCTAGCACTGCTTACCTCTTGAAGCGAGGATCACGATAGCTATGGAAAATGGGCGTCTCGGTGGATTGCAATGTCGGGAGTGCGGACGCATGTATCCCATCGAGCCAATCCACGTCTGCGATTTCTGCTTTGGCCCGCTCGACGTGGCCTACGATTATCCGGCCCTCCGGCAAACGCTCTCCCGCGAGGCCATCGAGCGCGGCCCGCTCTCGCTCTGGCGCTACTGGCCACTCTTACCGGTCGAGTGCCCCAGCGATGACGACGGCCATCGCGTGGGCTTCACACCACTCCAGCGCGCGCGCAATCTCGGCAAGGCGCTGGGCCTGCGTAACCTCTGGCTGAAGAACGACAGTGTGAACCCCAGCTATTCCTTCAAAGATCGCGTGGTCGCGGTAGCGATCAAGAAAGCGCGCGAATTCGGCTTTACGACGTTTGCGTGCGCCTCCACCGGCAACCTCGCCGGCGCCGTGGCTGCCGCTGCCGCCCGCGAAGGGATGGCGGCCTACGTGTTCCTGCCCGGCGACACCGAGGAAAGCAAGCTGGTACAAGCGCGGTCGTATGGCGCCCAGCTTGTCGCGGTCAACGGCTCCTACGACGATGTCAACCGGCTGTGTAGCGAGCTGGCGGACGCCTACCGGTGGGCATTCTGCAACATCAACATGCGGCCGTACTACTCCGAGGGGAGTAAGTCACTCGCCTTCGAGGTCACCGAGCAGCTAGGCTGGGCCTTGCCCGACCACGTGATCGCGCCGGTCGCCTCCGGCTCGCTCGTGACCAAGCTCCATAAGGGCTTCGGCGAGCTACAGAAGGTCGGACTGGTCGCCGAGGGCAGTGTCCGCATCTCCGCGGCCCAGGCCGAGGGCTGCGCGCCAGTATCGGAGGCGTTCTTGGCCGGCCGCGAGGCGGTGCGGCCCGTGCGGGAGCCGAACACCATCGCCAAGTCGCTGGCTATCGGCAACCCGGCCGACGGCTACTACGTCATCCGTATCGTCAAGGATACGGGCGGGAGCATGACGATCAGCAGCAACGAGGACATCGTGGCGGCGATCAAGCTGCTGGCGGAGACGGAGGGAATCTTCACGGAAACGGCCGGTGGCGTCACGATCTCCAGTCTGAAGCAGTTGGCGGCCAGCGGCGTGGTGCGGCCGGACGAGTGTGTGGTGGCTTACATCACGGGCAACGGCCTCAAGACGTTGGAGGCGGTCGCGCCGGTGGCTCGACAGCCCGTCTACGTCGACCCGACGATCACGTCGTTCGAAGCCACGCTCGGACTCACACCGCCGAGTACGCCGGTCAGCGCCGAGCCAGCGCTTGTCGAGTGAGCCGGTCGAGCGACAACGGGAACCTCGCAACAAAGGAGCAGTTGTATGGCAGTGACGGTGCGGATTCCTACTCCCCTGCGGCAGTTAGCGGGCGGCGCCGCCGCAGTGAGGGCCGAGGGCGCGACGGTTGGCGGGGTCCTCGATGATATGGAGCGCCAGCATCCGGGGTTCAAGGAGCGCCTGTTCGACGAGCAGGGAGCGCTGCGCCGGTTCGTCAACATCTACGTCGGTGGTGAAGACATCCGCTTCCTCGACGACCTCGACACCGCCCTGGAAGCCGGACAGGAAGTGTCCATCGTTCCCGCCGTCGCCGGCGGCTGACCTCCTCCGGCGCCTCACCCCCCGGCCCCTCTCCACCGCTGTGCGATAGAGAGGGGGAGTCCGTCGGAGGCGAGCGGCCGCTGTAGGGGCATGGTGGTTGCCCGCGTCCCCCTGCGGAGCGGGGAGGCCATAGGGGGGCCAGGCAGCGAGGCGGCCAACACCTTTCACCAAGCCCCTTTCATTCGCAGGCCAATGCCGGCTATCAACGATATCGTGCCTGACGGCGCGGAGGCCGGGGTGGGCCTGGCGCTCCAGGATGATTGTGGCCGGCACCTGTTTCTGTTGGCCGGCACGCGCTTCCACTGCCCGCCGGGAGAGTTGTTCTACGCTGGCATTGGCGGTCACCGCGAACAAGGCGAGTCGTGGCTGGCCTGTGCCCGCCGGGAAGCCGAAGAAGAGATCGGCGCCGACATCACCCTCCGGTCGGCAGCGCAGACCTGGCACCTCCCGCGTCGTAGTCCGCCTGCACGGCTCGCGTTGCGCGACTGCCCGCGTCCGCTGGCCGTGTACGAGATGGTGCATCCGCCGGGAACGCCGCGAGCCGGCGGCGTGTACTACCTGGTGATCTACTTGGCCCGCCTGCAAGGTCAGCCGCGCGTTCTGGCTCCGGAGGAGGTGCAGGGGGTGATCGCCTTGACGGCCGCGCAAGTGGTCCGGGGCGAGCAGCGCCGGCCTACGCTTGCCACGCTGCTCGCTGAGGGCGCTACCGTCATCGCTGGCGGCGAGTCCGTCGGTCGGCAGGTGCGGCTGTACCCCATCGGCACGGCAAAGGCGTTGGCGCAGGTGCTCCAGGCATCGGCCGGCTCCCAGCAATAGCCAGGGTGCCCACAAGGGACGCCGCTGTCCCACTCCCATCATTCCAGCGCAGCCCGGCAGCCGCTTTGTCAGCATCAGGATTCTCAGAATGAGAGGACGGGCAGAATCGAGATGATTGCTATAGCTTGCCTTCCCGGATTCGATTGACAAAATACTCCGGGACCCGTCCTCCCTTCTCCCTATTCGATGGATGGGGGCCAGTGTAGACCGATCTCCCCGTTTTCACCAATCTCCTCGGAGCTAGATTATCCTTAAATTCAGCACCTTGGAAAACAACAATATCGGGGTTGAAGATTTCAACTTCTTCAACGAAGAACTCTCGGTCAAAGTGACCAAGTAGATGTTTCCTATCTTCATCTCCCGCTCTCTTCGTTCTTCCTGTTGTAACGAATTTATAGTAATTTGTCAGAGTAATGTAGGAAAGAGGATTTTTCATGGCCAACTCCCTCCCCGACTTCAGTATCTTCTCGCACGTGGAGGTGTTTTTGATTCCATTCCAGTATTCTTGGCATTCTAAAAATTCTCTCAAAAAGAATAGTGCGGTGAAGTATGTTCCAGCAATATGCTCGTTGTGTTTCGGGGCTGGTCTGTCTTCTATCGCCGCACGTCTTTCCTCGAAAGATTGGAACCATCCCGGCTGCCCTGGCCGCTCCGGCGTCTCGTCTTTGCCGATGTCCAGCCCGACGATCAAGATTCTCGCTGCTTCTCCGTAACACGAGCCAATATAGGGGTAAGTCGCAAACTTGAGGGTGGGACGGCGTTTGAGGCAGCCGGTCTTCTCATCTATTTCGTATCTCTCGAAAAGCTCCCGATATTTCTTCTTCAATTGGCCCTTCAGTTCAGATTGCATGTCCATTGCTTACCTCCGGCCATCCTCAGACATGAACGGCCTCCGCTTCAACATACGGACGTAACTCCGGGCGCAGTGCCTTATCCGTCACCAGATCCACCGGGCGGTCCAGCAGGTCTTCAATGTAGAACTGCATGCCAAAGTAGCGCTTTGACGTCGCCGGCCCATCAAAACATACCAGGATGTCAATGTCGCTGCCGCCCGACGCCTCGTCGCGGACGGTCGAGCCGAAGAGCGCGAGGGCCGTGACGCCGAATCGCTCGACCAGCGTCGCCTTGTGGGCGCGCAGCAGATTCAACGCTTCATCTCTGGACACGACTACTCCTACCACTGCGGTATGATGTGGGTGTCTCGCGCTGTACGGCCGGCGCTGTCGTACACGGCGGCAAGAGGGGGTAGATGATGTTCACCCGGAGACTCACGGAGGACGAACGGCAGCAATGGGAGCGCGATGGCTACTGCGTGCTGCCGGAAGCGCTGACACCCCACGAGGTGGCCCGTCTCACGCGGGTACTGGATCAGCTCTATCAACAGCATGTCGTGGAGAACCCGGAGGCCGACGCGGCGAAAGGGATTGACCGTCGCAACGTGATGGAAGACGATGACGTTTTCGTCGAGCTGATGGACCATCCCGGCATCTTGGGGGTCGTGGCGGACCTGCTCGGCCCCTACATTCAGTTGAGCATGTCCGAGGCCGTCATCCGCCTGCCCGACCCCGAATTCAAGGGCTACATCCACACCGACGGTGGGCAGGCCCTCCAGCATATCCGGCTCAGTGATACAAGCTGGCCGCTCCAGCTAAAGATCCAATACTTCCTGACCGACGTGCTGGAGCCGAACGGCGGCAACTTTACGCTGGTACCGGGGAGCCACCGGCAACCGTACCCCGAGGAAGGGCTGCCCGACGGGCCGGATTCGCCCGGCACCGTGCAGCTCTCCGTCAAAGCTGGCGACGCGGCGATCTTCACCCATGCCATCTGGCACGGCCCAGCGCGGAACTTGTCGGGTAAGGCCCGCAAGACGCTGATCTACTGCTACAGCCAGCAGTGCTTTCGCCCCTTCGACTACGAGCAGCCCTCACCGGAGCTGTTGGCGCGTTGCACACCGCGCCAGCGGCGGTTGTTGGGCGACCTTGGCGCGGCCTGGCGTCCGGGCGCCTACTTCTACTCGCCACCGGATCAGGTCGAGGTGCTGTCGGGTGCGGCGACGCCGGCCGAGGGCGCCGCGGGCTGAACGACAGCCGCGTGCAGTGCGCCGGAGCGTAGGAGCACGGCATGGATTCTGCCCTGGCAGCAATCTACGACTATCTGCAACTGGAGGCGCTGGGTCGGCTGCTTCTCGCCGTGGTCCTCGCCGGAGTGCTCGGCTCCGAGCGGGAAATCGCTGGGCAGGCCGCGGGGCTGCGTACCCATGTGCTCGTGTCCCTGGGCGCAGCCTGCTTTACGCTCGTATCTATCTTCGGTTTCATTGGCTACGGCACGGTCCAAGACCCGGGGCGGGTTGCCGCGCAGATCGTGACCGGAGTGGGGTTTCTCGGTGCGGGAGCCATCTGGCGCTCCGGCGCCAGCGTGCGCGGCCTCACGACGGCCGCAAGCATCTGGATGGCGGCGGCCGTGGGGATGATGGCCGGGAGCGGTCTCTACACCTTGGCAACGGGTGCGACGGCGTTGACTTGGCTGGTGCTGTACGCTGTCAAACGGTTTGAGCGACGCCTAGGGACCAAGGATGGGCGTGAGGAGTAGCATGACTGCCGGCCTGTCTCCCGTCGTCCGCCTCCTGAGGTGGATTCCGGGGACCGTACCAGTCGGCGCTCTTCGGCTCACTCCACAGGGAAAGGAGCGGTATACGAGATGTCTATGCGTAGGCTTACCGAGGCAGAGCGGCGCCAGTGGGGGCGCGATGGCTACCTGGTCGTGAAAGGAGCACTTGCACCGGACGAGGTGGACCGGTGTATCCAAGCGGTGGATGACCTCTATACGCGGTACGTGGCACCCAACCAGGACGGCGCTCCCAAGCAGGGGATGAGCCGCCGGAACATCTACGCGGAGAGCGATGTCTTCATCGGGCTGATAGACCATCCGGGCACCTTGGGCCTGGTGCTGGACCTGATGGGTTCGTACATTGGTTGCAGCGTGGCGCAGGCGACCATGCGACCACTGGATCCGAGCTACAAGGGGTACATCCACCCCGACGGAGGCGAGGCCCTCGAACAGATTCGCCTCACGGAGACGAGCCTGCCGCTGCAAGTCAAGATTCAATACTTTCTGACGCCGCTCCCGGAGCCGAACATGGGCAACTTCATCGTCTTTCCCGGCAGTCACCTGCGGCCGTGGCCGGCGGAGCGGCTGCCCGCGGGTACGGAGACACCGGGCGGCGTGCCGCTGTGTGTGGAGGCCGGTGATGCCGTGATCTTTCCGCACGCCCTCTGGCATGGACCGGGACCGAACCTATCGGACCAAGTCCGCAAGACGCTGATCTACCGCTACAGCCAACTGTTCATGCAGCCGTGGGACTTCGACAAGGCTTCGCCGGAGTTGCTGACACGGTGTACGCCGCGACAACGGCGGCTCTTGGGGGACGTGGGCGACTGGCGCCCCGGGACGTACTACCGGAACCCCAGCCCCGCGGACCAGGCAGCGCTCATGGAGGGAACAGCAACACCAGCGTCGTAGGGGCGTCCCTTGTAGGCGCCCTGGTCACGACCGGGAGCACGCGGGCAACCACCTGCCCCTACATTGGTCGGCGCCCGCCTCCCCCTCTCTATCGCTCGGCGCTGGAGAGGGGGCCAGGGGGTGAGGTGCGCGTCCACTCGTCGAGGATGGCGAGGTAGTAGGCAACGCCAACGGGGAGCGCGGCCTCATCGAGCCGGAAGCGGGCGCTATGACTGATGGGCCGTTCGTCGAGCGGTGTGCTCGGCACGCCGACACCCAAGCTGGCAAAGCAGCCGGGGCGCTGCTCCAGGAAATACGCGAAGTCCTCGGCGCCCAGCACTGGCTCCGCCGTGACGACCTGCCCCGCGCCGAGCGTGCGTGTCGCCGCCCGCTGGGCCAAGGCAGTCATCGCCGCATCGTTCACCAGCACCGGGTAGCCCCAGGCGTAGTCGAGTGTGGCCTGAGCGCCGAAGCCGCCAGCCACGCCCTGCGCCAGCGCCTCAATACGCTGCGGCATGGCCGTGCGTAGCTCCGGCGAAAGGGTGCGGACGGTCCCCGTCATCACCACCTCGTCGGGAATGATGTTGTCCTTGGTCCCGCCGTGAATGGTGGCCACGGTGACGACGGCGGCGTTGGTCGGCGGCGCTTGCCGGCTGACGACTGTTTGCAGGGCGGTGACAACGTGCGCCGCGACGATCACCGGGTCAACGGTGCGGTGGGGCCAGGCGGCATGGCCCCCGCGACCGCGGATGGTCAGTGTAAAGTCATCGGCCGCGGCGCTCCGGGCGCCCACGGCCAGCCCGATCATGCCCGTATCCAGCAGTGGCGACTGGTGGAGGCCGAAGATCGCCGCCACCGGTGGGCTGTCGAGCGCTCCGGCCTCGATCATCCCCAACGCACCACCCGGCTCCTGCTCCTCGGCCGGCTGAAACAGCAGCACGACCGGCCCGCCTGAGCGACGGGGATGGTCGCGCTCGACCCGGCGGAGCGCGGCGGCGGTGGCGAGCAAGATGGCGGTGTGGGCGTCGTGGCCGCAGGCATGCATCACCCCGGGGCGCTGCGACCGCCACGGCAAGTCGGTCGCTTCATCCAGCGGCAGCGCGTCCATATCGGCCCGCAGCGCGACGGCCGGGCCGGGCCGGTCGGCGCCGAGCACCGCGACAACGCCGTGCTCACCGGGCCGGCCGACGCCGATCCGTGGCTCCAGGTCGAGCGACCGGAGCTGGTTGGCGACGTACCGGGCGGTCTCGACTTCCTGGTAGCTCAACTCCGGGTGCCGGTGCAGCCAACGGTAGGCTTTGCGCGCGTAGCCGGCCTGGGCGTCGGCCAGCGCCCGGATCGTATCAACGTCCATCATTTCGTTCCCGCAAGCAATCCACGCCTCACCGCCGGCGTCGGCTGCGTCCTCGTGGCCCGGTGACCCGCACAGCCCGCGAGGTGGCCCGGCCGCGCGGCGCCGGAGCGGCGGCCCCGTTTGGTTCCGCCGCGGCAGCCGCTGGCCCGGCCGTCACGGCAATCGGGTCACTGCCGTCGCCCAACGTTGCCCGCAGCTCGTAGACCTGATCGCGCAGGAGCGCCGCCTGCTCGAAGTCGAGCTGCCGGGAGGCCTCCTTCATCTGCTTTTCGAGGTCCTTGATGAGACGGGCAATTTCTTTCTTCGGCAGCTCCTCATCGGTCTTGTAGGCAGGACTGGCTTCCGCGACCTGCTTTAGCCGCTCCGATACGCCGCGGATCGCCTTCTGAATACCGACCGGGGTGATGCCGCGCTCTTCGTTATAGTGGCGCTGGACGCGCCGGCGGCGGGCCGTCTCGTCAATGGCCCGGCGCATCGAACTGGTGATCCGATCCGCGTACATTATGACCCGGCCCTCGACGTGGCGAGCAGACCGGCCAATCGTCTGGATGAGCGATGTTTGCGAGCGCAGATAGCCCTCTTTATCGGCATCGAGAATGGCCACCAGTGAGACCTCGGGCAGGTCCAGACCTTCCCGCAGCAGGTTGATCCCGACCACGACATCGTAGACGCCTAAGCGCAGATCGCGGAGAATCTCGACTCGCTCCAGAGTGTCAATCTCCGAGTGGAGATAGTGGACCTTAATACCCACCTCCGCCAGATAGTCGGCGAGGTCTTCGGCCATGCGCTTCGTGAGCGTCGTGACCAGCGTGCGCTCGCCGCGCTGCACACGCGCATTGATCTGGTGGAGCAGGTCATCAATCTGGCCGGCGGTCGGCTTGACCTCGACGATGGGGTCCACCAAGCCGGTCGGACGGACCAGCTGCTCGACGATCTGGGTGCAGTGCTCGTACTCGTAGGGGCCGGGCGTAGCGGAGACAAAGATCGCCTGGCGGATATGCTGCTCGAACTCGCTGAACCTGAGCGGTCGGTTATCGAGCGCGGAAGGGAGGCGGAAGCCGTACTCGACCAACGTGTCCTTGCGCGACTTATCGCCGAAATACATGCCCCGCGCTTGCGGGAGCGCGACGTGCGACTCATCCACGAACAAGATGAAATCATCGGGCAGATAGTCGAGCAGGGTCCACGGTTGCTCGCCGGCGGCGCGGTTGCTCAGGTGGCGCGAGTAGTTCTCGATACCTTGGCAGTGTCCGGTCTCGCGCAGCATCTCCAAGTCGAACAGCGTGCGCTGCTCGATCCGCTGGGCCTCCAACAGCTGCTCCTGTGCCCGCAGCTCGACCAAGCGCTCCTGCAGCTCCGCCTCGATGGTGACGACGGCACGCTCAAGTTTCTCGGCCGGGGTAACGAAGTGCCCGGCCGGGTAGATATCCACGTTCTCGCGCGCCGCCAACACCTCGCCGGTGAGGGGGTCTACCTCGACAATCCGCTCGATCTCATCGCCGAAGAACTCGACCCGCACAGCGAAGTCGTCGTAGGCCGGGAAGATTTCCAGCACCTCGCCGCGCACGCGGAAGGTGCCCCGTCTGAAGTCCATATCGTTGCGGTCGTACTGGACATCGGCGAGGTGTCGGAGCACCCGGTCGCGGCGCGTCACCTGACCGCGTTGCAGCGACACGACCGAGAAGCCGTAGTCCTCCGGGGCGCCAATGCCATAAATGCAAGAAATCGAGGCTACGATCAGTACGTCGCGGCGCGCCAACAGCGAGCGCGTCGTCGAGAGCCGGAGCTTCTCGATCTCCTCATTGACCGAGGAATCCTTCTCGATATAGGTATCGCTGCGCGGGATGTAGGCTTCCGGTTGGTAGTAGTCGTAGTAGCTGACGAAATACTCCACGGCGTTCTGGGGAAAGAACTCCTTGAACTCGGCAAAGAGCTGTGCCGCGAGCGTCTTGTTGGGAGCCAGCACCAGTGCCGGGCGCTGCACCTCGGCGACAACGCTGGCCATCGTAAACGTCTTACCGGAGCCGGTCACGCCGAGCAGCGCCTGTAACCGCTGACCGTCGCGCAAACCCTGACACAACTGGGCGATGGCCGCCGGCTGATCGCCGGCGGCCTGGAAGTCGGAGACTAGCTGAAACGGGGGCATCGGCGCATGTCCTTCCAGGCCCCCACCCTGACCCTCCCCCGTCGCGACAGGGGAGAGAACACATCGTCTCCCGGCGCCGCAGCGGGGGGGCCATAGGGGGGCGAGGCGCGGCAGCCGGGAACCGCACTTGCGAGATTCTAGTCTCCTCACCCGCCGCCGGCAACAGCAAGCTCGGAACAGCACGCAGAGGGCCAGCCTCGACACAGCCGATACCCCCATAGGGATGCCGGCCGGTACGGATCACTGAGCAAGTATGCGCCTCATGCCACCACAGCGACGCCAAGCTCATCAGCCACCTGACACAGCGCCGCCCAGGTCTTGTCGGGGATGGGGATGCCGTCGCGGAGGCGTTGCTCGCGGCTGCGGTGCTCGGTCTCGCCGGAGATCAGCACCTCGTCGAAGCCCTCGGCTGGCGGCGTGGCCTTGATCCGGCCAAAGGACTTATCCACGGTCCGCTCGACCGCCTCGCTCGGCCCAAAGAGGCCGACATCTACGGCCAAGATGAACACGCCGGTAGCGCCTTCGTCGGTGGCGTACCGGTCAGCGTGGGTGAGTAATCCGCCGAACAGACCGACTACGAGCGCCAGACCATAGCCTTTGTGCCCACCGAACGTGAGCATGCTACCGCCCTGCCGCAGCACGACCGGGTCGGTGGTCGGCCGGCCGTCGGGACCGACGGCGGCACCTTCGGGTAACGACTCACCCTTGGCCAGCGCCACCTCCACCTTGCCCCCGGCAATCACCGACGTGGCAAAGTCGAGCAGGAAGGGCGGACGCGGGCCGGCCGGGAACCCCCAGGCCATCGGGCTGGTGCTCAATGCGCCCTGGCGCCCACCGTAGGGCGCGACGCTGCCTCCCGTGCGGTTGAGGTTGCCGGAGGTGATGAAGCTGGCGATGCCCTGCGCGGCAGCACGGGTGGGGTACTCGCCCAGCCGCCCGATGTGGTTGCACTGGACAATCCCGACTACCGTCACGCCGATCTCTTTGGCCTTGCGGATGGCGACATCCATCGCAAACTTGGCGGCGACCTGCCCGAAACCCCAGTTGCCGGAGACGAGTGCCGCCGTCGGTCGCTCCTGCACGATGGTTGGGCGGGCCGCCGGAACGATCTGGCCCTCACGCACGCCGCGACGTAGCCAGGAATGTGCTGCACCCCATGGGAGTCGTGACCGGCGAGGTTGGCATTAACGAGGTGCTCGGCGACCGTAGCAGCTTGCTCCGGCGGGGTCCCCGCCGCCTCGAAGAACTGTTGGGTGAGGGTACGGAGGGAGTCGGCAGCAATCGTTGGCATAGTCTCGCCTCCAATGGCGCCCAGGCCGGTGCGCTGTCGGCTACCCCGGCCGCCTGGATTCCGGCTTCCGCCGGAATGACGCAGTGGGGATGTGCAGTCTTGGCAATCAGATGGTACCAAGCCGGGACGTGTATGACGTGTATGCTGAGGGCACGGTGCATTTTGGCAGCGCCAGAGCTGCGGCGCAGGATCACAGGAGTAACCGGATGGCCGCCCGCCCTCGTGACTGGTTCAAGCAGGCCGAGCGCGACCTCGTACATGCCCGGCACTCCCTGGCGGCCGAAACCTACGAGTGGGCCTGTTTCGCTTGCCAACAGGCAACAAAAAAGGCGGCGCAGGCAGTCTATCAGCACCTGGGCCTGAAGGCCTGGGGCCATACGGTGTCAGCGCTGCTTGAGGCATTACCGGCGGAGGCAGTGGTGCCGCCGGACTTGATTGACGCTGCCCGCGAGCTAGACCGGCACTACATTCCGGCCCGCTATCCGAACGCATATCGCCAAGGTGCGCCTTACGAGTTCTACGCGCGGGCCGACGCGGAGCGAGCGGTTCACCATGCAGAGCAGATCATCCGGCGCTGTGCGGCTCTGCTTCAACTCAATGGTTCTCGAAGCTGTTGAACGGTGTACCCAACTTCAGATGAGCGTAAACCTCGAAAATCGTCTGCTCAATGGGGTCCTCAATCCCCACGACGCGGATTCCCATTCTCCTAACGCGCTGCTTGGCTTCACGAAAAAGGGGGGCGAAATCGGAATCTTGCTCCAGAACGCTCCTGGACATGGAGTCACTATCGGGGCGTGTTGCCCGGAACTTTTTCCTAGCAATGTTGAAGGCGAAAGGCGCGCTACCATGACGGCTGGATGCTCGCCCATGCTGGAGAAGCCTGGCCCTGAGGCGATCTGAGCGGCCTACATACATCGGTTTGTCGCCCTCATAGAAAACGTAGATACCTTCGTTGGCTGGCAGATTGGGGGGAAGCCTCCCCCTCCCGTCTCTGGTAATGACTTGGCAGTCTTCAAGCTCTCGCAAATACTCTGGCATCCTGGCTGTCACGTCTTCGAACTGGCGGTGTGCCATTGGTATGTGCTCCGTGGCCTTTGGCAGACGGTTCACGTCGGTAACAACGCAGACGGACCATCACAAAACGCTTAGGCTCTGTATCATACTACTTGGGGAGGCCACCGATGACGGGTTCTCGGCAAGCGATCTACCGCGTAGGGATTATTGGCTGCGGCCGCAAGGGCACGCAGTACGCCAGATCGTATGCGCTGCACCCGGCGACGGCGGTCGTCGCGGCAGCCGATCCCGACCCGGACAACCTCACCCTGTTCTGCGAGCGCTTCCAGGTCCCCGGCTATCGCAGCTACGAGGCGCTGCTGGCGAACGAGCAGCTCGATATTGCCGCGCCAATCTTGCCCGTCAGCCAGAACCCCGCCGTCGTGCTCGGCTGCGCGCAAGCGGAGGTGAAAGCCATCTCCTGCGAGAAGCCGATGAGCGCCAGTCTGGCCGAAGCGGACCGGATGGTCGAGGCGTGCGCGGCGCGCGGGATCAAGCTCGGCGTCGGTGACTTGGATCGCAACCTTCCCCACTACCAACAGGCGACCACACTGCTGGCGTCGGGGGAGCTAGGCGAGGTGGTGAGCATCAGCGTCCTCGACGGCAGCGGCCACGAGATGTCGGGGGGCGGCATCCAGCGATATAGCCTCATGCGCCTATTTGCCGGCGATGCCGACGTTGAGTGGGTTACCGGGTGGGTGGATGATGACCCGTGGAGCGACGACGACCAGGGCGGCGCCGGCTACGTGCGTTTCGTGAACGGGATCGAGGGGTTTATCCATCGCCGGGCCAGCGTGCGACAGGGCTACGAGGTGCTGTGCAGTCGCGGCCTGTTCGTCAGTGACGGCGCCCACGTGCATGCCTGGAAGCTCGCGGAGGGCGCCCGGCGCCCCATCGAGGGTGTGCTCCCGCAAACCCACCTGTACCGCGGGGAGGCAACGCACGATGCCGAGGGCTGGCGCATCATGCCGCGCCAGGACGCAACCGTTCAGTCCATGGTAGATGCGCTCGACCAAGACATCGAGCCGCGATCCAACGGGGAGAACGGGCAGAAGGCGCTAGAACTGGCCATCGCGCTGCGCGAATCACACCGGCGCGGCCACACACCAGTGTATTTGCCGCTGGAAGACCGCAATCTGAAGATAATCCCCGCACCGGGGCGCTGGGGAAACAAGAAGACGGTCTACGGCAAAGCGTGGTACGCCGAGCAGATCGGCAGCGGCGCCGTGCGACGGTAGTAGGCTGCCGGGCGAGGGGCACACCCCGCACGCCGCCACCCGTAGGGGCGTCCCTTGCGGGCGCCCTGCCTCTGGGGTGCTGGCGCGGGCAACCACAAGGGTTTGCCCCTACAGCAGTGTCCCTCACCCTCTCCACTGACCACTGGCGGTGAGGCCCGTGCCCCCTCAGCGCGGCTCCGCACGCCGCCGGAGACTCGCGACTAGCTGCCACTCCTCACGGTCAAGCGGTCGCTGCGCCAGCCACACGACAGCGTAGACCGACAGCGCCGCGCCGGCCACGGCGAGGGAAGGAATGCCGAACTGACCGAGGCCTAACGCGACGGCAGCGCTGGCCAGCCCCCCGATCAGCGGGGCGAGCGCCTCCCGCCAGAAGGGGAGCGTGCCCAGGCTGCGACGCACGATCACCGCAAACGGCACGAACAGCACGACCTCGGACGCTACGGTCGTCCAGGCGGCGGCTACCAGTCCATAGCGCGGTACGAGCAGGAGGTTGGCAACCACGTTGAAGGCCGTGGCGAGGAAGAAACCGCCGGTAATCCAACGCTGCTGACCAAGCGCGATGAGGACATACTGTGTCAGGCCGTTCCAAAAGCTCCCCGGCACGTACCAGACGAGGATTTGCAGGGCGATGGCCGATTCGGGGAGGAAGCGCGCGCCCCAGAACAAGCGCGTGATGTCGTAGGCCAGCACCGTGATGCCAAGCGCAATCGGCACCGCTATGCCCAGCAGCAGCTTGACGGCCAGCCGATAGACCCCCAGGAAGGTGACATCCCCAGGCGCAGCTCGCCGCGACAGGACCGGGAAGAGCGCGAGCACAAAGCGCGAGGGCAGGAGGCCTATCGCGTCAATAATCCGAAACGCATTGCCATAGTGCCCCACGGCCCGCGGACCACGGAACGCTCCCAGAACCTGAATGTCGCTGCGGAAGAAGATGCTGTTCAGCAGGTTATTGAGCATCAGCGGCCAAGCCTCGCGTAGCTGCGCGCCGTAGGGGCGCAGCATGCTGCGCCCTAGCGCAATACGCGGTGTGAAGTAGCGCCGCCGGACGAGCCGGATGAAGACCACCGTGGTTAGGAGGCTGACGGCGAGCGAGACGCCGCCAAGCCCGACGATGCCCCAGCCGACCGCCAACACCGCGAAACCGAGGGCTGCCGTGAGGACTCCACCCACCAGCTGGACCGCCGCCGGGGTTGTCATGCGCTCGTGGCCGGTGAAGACGGCGCTGAACGCTCCGGCGATGGCCGCCGGGAACAGCCCGGCAGCCAGCAGCGCCACGGTAATGAGGATGGCGCGGTCACCGTAGAGCGTGGCGACCAGGGCCGCGGCGGGCGCACACGCGGCAGCGAGGACCAGGCGCAAGCCGACCGTCGCCGCGGTGCGCTGGGCCGCCGCCGGGCGGTCGCGGGCAACTTCGCGCGTGAGGAGGGTGCCTAAGCCAAAGTCGGCGAGGATGGAGGCGAACTGCCAGACGTTCTGGGCGACCGTGTACGCCCCGATACCGACGGGGCCGAGCACCCGCGTGGCGTAGATTGCCAGCAGCAAGCCCAGCCCACGCTCAACCACGGTCGCCGCCAGCGGCGCGGCCGTGTTGCGCGCCACACGACGCGCCAATCCTTCACTGTCCGCGTTGGCGCCGTCCGTGCGCGCCGGGTCGTGGTCCGGCTCGCTCACGGTACTTGACCCGCTCGGTCGGCATCACCTATTGCCATCCGATTGTGCATACCTCTGATTGTGCCGACCTGGCGTGTCACCCTTGGCGTTCACTGGATCATGCAGATGCAGCGGTCACTGGCCACACAACGGACGACTATAGGGCAATGCAGGCAGTGTACCGCACAAGCCGTAACTCCCCTGCTCAACGACCGCTGCCGGGTGACTCCCTTGTGCCGGCGGACACCTATCGGGTAACATAGATGTGAAGGCGTTACCGTTAGTGCTGCTCCGGCAAGGCTCTCCAGCCGGTGGGTTCATAGACGCGCGCTGGTTCATCCGGTCCCTGTGGCCATCCCTGAAGATTCCCCTCTGCGTCATGCGCGTCGAGGCACCACGAACCCCCAGTCCCCCGCCGCTGCGCGGGCAAGGAGCGCCATGTCCCCGACCTTCGCTCAACTAGGCGTCCCCGAGACCATTTGTAACACCCTAAAGCATCGAGGCTTCACCAAGACCTTCGAGATCCAGGCGGCTACGGTAGCTGACGCCTTGGCCGGCCGCGATGTCTGCGGCCGCGCCCCCAGTGGGTCAGGCAAAACGCTCGCCTTTGGGATCCCGCTCGTCGCCAGCGTCGGCCGTGCCGAGCCCAGGCGGCCACGCGCGCTCGTACTGGCACCAACACGTGAGCTTGCCGAACAGATCAACACCGTGCTTCGCTCTTTCGCCGGCGCGGTCCGCATCGGAGTCGTCTATGGCGGTCTTGGCTACGCTACCCAAATCAAGGCACTCCGGCGGGGTGTAGACATCTTGATCGCCTGCCCCGGACGGCTGGAGGATCTCATCGCCCAAGGCGCCGTGAGCCTCTCGGCAACCGACCGGGTCGTGCTCGACGAGGCCGACCGAATGGCTGACATGGGCTTCATGCCCGCCGTTCGCCGGCTGCTCGACCAGACGGTACGCAAGCGCCAGACCATGTTGTTCTCCGCGACCCTCGACGGCGATGTGGCCAAGCTCACCCGCGACTACCAACGGAATCCCGTCCGCCACGAGGTCGGAGCGGAGACCCCGGATATCACCGCGGCCCATCACGTGTTCTGGAACATAGCCACGGTCGACCGCCCGGGGATCACCGCAGAGGCCGTAAGTGCAGTGTGGCCGGCCATCGTTTTCTGTCGGACCCGACACCGGTCCGACCGGCTCGCCAAGCAACTCGGCAAGGCCGGCATCCAGGCAGCAACAATCCACGGCGGTCGCCGGCAGAGCCAGCGCACCCGAGCGCTCGCCGACTTCGCCAGTGGTCGGGTGCAAGCCTTAGTCGCGACCGATGTAGCCGCCCGCGGCATCCACGTTGACGGCGTAGCGTCAGTTGTCCACTATGACTCGCCTGAGGATCACAAGACCTACATTCACCGCTCCGGGCGCACCGCTCGGGGCGGCCAGGGCGGAGTGGTCGTCTCCCTCGTCCAGCCTGATCAGGTGCAGGGCCTGCGCCGACTACAGCGCCAGATCGGCCTCAACGAACCGTTCACGGCTCCCGACGCCAACGCGTTGCGGGATCTCTCACGCGTACCCGCCCCGACCAATCCTGACGCAACCGCCGAGGCGCACGAAACCCGATCTCGTGCGCCTCGGCACACACCCCGCGCTGCTCCGAAGACCCACCAAAATCACAGCGGCCGCGCCACATCAAGCCGGTACAAGGGTCGCCCGAAGGCCAAGAACCGTCAGAAAGCGAGTCAGGTGCATGACGGTGGCCGATCATGGGGCCGGAACAAGGCCTACCGGCCCTCGCGCACGGGCCGTAGTACGCCGAACCCCAGGGCCAGTCGGACGCCTCAGCTATCCCGCGCTGCCGGATAGCTCGGCGGTCGCGAACCGGCAGTGGAGCTCGCTTTGTGGAACGGCTACTGGCAATGGCCATGACCTGCCGGCAGCAGGGACAGTCTCCACTCGACTGATTGACCGCGGTGTACATGGCTGCCCAATGCGGGCACATCGTTCCTTCCCTCCTCCCGACCAAGGCCTCCGCACCGGGGCCGTTAGCGATTCCGGTAGGGTTCATGTAGCTCTTTGCTGGGATGCTAGGGAGAGCAACGTATTCGCCAACCAGGGCAACAGGCGCTAGAATGTGCGTTCAAGTAGCGCCGCAGCAGCGAGGACGGCGATGGCGAGCAAGGCACCGGCAGCGCAAATGCCCCTGTTGCAGCTGCTGAATCCTGTTGTGCTGCAACGGATGCGTGCCCAACGGTTCCGGGCTACGGTCGCAGCCGCGCAAGCCAACCCCGACGATCTCACGCCGGAAATACGAGAGGTCCTGGCACGCGAGATCGCGATTCGGGAAGCGCGTGCCTACCGCCGCCGCCGGCGAGTACCCCGCGCGTAGGCTCCGGCACGCCGAGGAGCACCTACCGATCTCGTGCCCGACCAACCACCATTCCGTATGTACTACCGCCTGCTCTGACCGTCAGCGCTGCGGTCCGAGGCCCCGTCAACCAGACGCCATGTTCTCTCGATAGTGCTGGCCAGCGAACAGGGTCGTCGGATCGAGCGGCTCGCGGATCAGCGTCACCGTGCTGTCCGTCTCCAGCAAGTACTCGGCCGGCCAAGCATGGCTGAGGAAGGCCAACGACGACATCGTTAGCCCATAGGCGCCGGCCTTGTGCAAGGCGAGCAAGTCGCCCTCGCGCAGGGGGGGGAGCAGCGCAGCGCGGGCAATTATGTCAATCGAAGTGCAGAGCGGTCCGCCGATGGCGTAGGTACGGGGTGGGCCTCGACGATCATCGGCAGCCGCCGCAGCGGGGAGCAGCAACGTCACCGGATGATCCTGCCGGACCGCTACCGGGCGTCGGAAGTGATTCGTCCCCCCGTCCACCAGGGCATAGTCCGTGCCCCGCGAGTGCTTCACGTCGAGCACACGCACGACATACGTGCCGGCCTCACCAACCAAGTAGCGCCCTAGCTCCAGCGCGATCTCTTTGTCGCCAAATCCGAATGCGGCGATGAGGTCCCGCAGGCTGGACGCATAGTGGGCCAGATCGAGGTCCCGGCCCGGAAACGTCCGGTAATCCACACCGAGACCACCGCCGAGGTCCACGACCGGAAAGCACCGCCGGTAGTCTTGCTCCAGCCGCTGCACGAGGTCGAAGACGTGGCGCGTGTACTCCACGAGTAGCGGCGATTCCAGCACTCCGGTGGCAGCGAAGACGTGGACCCCCTGCAAGTCGAGGTACCGGAGCTTGAGAATCTGCGGGAGCACCTCGTCAAGCTGCTCCTCGTCAACACCGAATTTCTGGGCGCCGCCGCCGAGCTGGACCGCAGCGTCGGCATCGTGAACCTCGAAGCGAGCGTTGACACGCAGCAAGATCGGCTGGCGTCTGCGTCGGGGCGCTTGCAACCGCTGCTGCGCCCCAGCAGCGACAATGGAGTCGAGCCGTTGGGCCTCGCCCAGGGACTCGACATTGATCGTGCGTAGGCCGTACCGGACCGAGGCGGCTAGCTCGTCGTCCGTCTTGGCCGGCCCCGTAAACAGCACCCGCTCACCGGAGATACCCAGGCGCTCGGCGACGGCCAATTCACCGGCCGAGGCGATCTCCATACCCGCACCGAGCGCGGTAAGCTCCTGCACGAGCCGCAGCGACGGGTTGGCCTTGATCGCGTAGTAGACGCGCACTTGTGGCGGGAGCGCCGTCGTCAGCTCGCGGTAACGGCGCTGGATGGTGGCGAGGTCGTAGATGTAGAAGGGCGTGCGGTCCGCAAGCGCAGCGAGAGTCGCACGCGGCACCAAGCGCCCGACAAACAGCTCTCGTGCGCCGTCACTCGCGACTTGGTGCGTACTCATAGCTTGCTGCCGTTCCTCGGAAACGTTGAATGGAGCAACCGTATACGGCTCCGTATTCGCCTGTCAACCGCGCTCGATGTTACGCCGTGCCGTCGGCCGGGCCAGGACGGCGCGCTACGGCGAGCAGGTGATTGGACACGCCGACGACATTCGGATGATCGCAGGTCGCCAGCAGCTGCTTGCGCCACGTTGGCCAGCGCTCCGGGTCCGCCAGCAATGCGTCGAGGTGATCTTCCTGCAAATGCGCTCCCAGGCCGTTGCAGCCATACAACCGCACTGGTTCGAGGCCCGCCGCAGCCAACGATGAGACAAATTCCTCCGGTAGAAAGTAGTACGTCAGCGCTCCTCCAGGGCCAACGGCGGCGATACCCGTCTCCGGCAGATGAGGGAAGTATTGCGTGTAGCAGCTCGGCCACTGCACAGTCGAGCGGTAAGCGCCCAGCCGATTCATCACCGCGATGAACAGTAAAGCTCCTGGCTTCGCTACCCGCTGCAGCTCGGCCAGGGCATGCCCGCGCGGTACAGCCTCGGTGACATGAGAGAGGACACCGCCCAAACAGAGCACAGCGTCGAACTGCTCGTCCCCGAACGTGGAGAGGTCGGTAATCGAGCCTTCAACTACTGCCCGCACCCCCTCGCGGACCTCCGGGCTGGACTCGGCAATCCGCTGCTGGGCCAAAGCCAGCAGCGCCGGGCTGAGGTCGAACAGGGACATCGCGTAGCCCTGCGCGGCCAGCGCCAGGGTGTAGCGTCCGGGACCGCCGCCGGCATCCAGAACATGGCAGGGGCGATCCTGTGTCGCGGCTGGCAGATGCCGCTTCAGCGCGTGCATCGTGACCAGATGTTCCAGCCGGTACTGCGCCCCGGACTCGAGGCGGCGCCACTCCCACTCGGGGTCACGGTCGTAAGCAGCGCGGACCTGCGCCAATGTGTCTTCCATCCAGCAGCCTCCCTACCGTCGGAACCCGACGTGGCTCTGCCGCGAACGTAGTAGCGACGGCGACAGCGACTATACGCTGTTGGAGAGAGTTGCGATTATTGCGATTAGCTCGTACCCTATCGAGTAAGGCGACACAATCAGGAGTGCTGAATCATGGTAGCCTCACCTGCTCCCCCTACTATCAAAACATCCACCGAAGACGAAGAATATCTCCTCTCACTCAACGATCTTGTCACTCCGCAGGCGGCCGAGGCGGCTGCGCTAACGATGGTGCAGCAACTCCTCCGGAAGCGGCCTACGCACCTGGAGCTTGTTGGTCTCGGCCCCAACGGAGAGCAGGAAACAATCGAGCTTCCGGTGTCGGTGCTCGCTGCCCTGCGGACGCTGATCTACCACCTCGCGCGGGGAGATACTGTGAAGCTGGTGCCCATACGCCAGGAGCTGACCACGCCTGAGGCCGCGGACCTCCTCAACTTATCACACCAATACCTGATTCGGCTCCTGGAGCAAGGGGATATCCCCTATCACGAGGACAATGCGCTTCGCCTCATCCGCTTTCCTGACGTGATGGCCTACAAGCAGCGGCGCGATGCCGACGGCGCCAAGGGTCTGCGGCGCTTGATCAGGCTCAGTGAAGAGTATGGCCTGTACGAGAAGACCTTGACACCTCCAGCCCAGTGGCAACGACTTGATCCGGACTCAATAA
Organism: Chloroflexota bacterium; assembly: GCA_965238265.1. Lineage (GTDB taxonomy): Bacteria > Chloroflexota > UBA11872 > UBA12225 > JAJDUF01 > JAJDUF01. The sequence continues at coordinate 3,550,676 of OZ250185.1, forward strand.
CCCCATCCACAGAGGAATGAGTTGCCAGCGTGGCTGCCCTGTCCGTCGTCATTGACGCCTGCTCGCTGTACCCCGTGTACCCCCGCGATACCTTGCTCCAGGCCGCTGAAGCAGGGCTATACCGTGTCTATTGGAGCGAGCAGATTCTTGATGAGCTGCGTCGCAACCTTGTGTGCAACGGCGCGACGGACGAGATACGGGCACTGCGTCTTCTTCAGCAAATGCAGCACGCCTTCCCTAACGCGCTGGTCACTGGCCATGAGCGGCTGATTGCTGCGATGCCCAACCATCCGAAAGATCGCCACGTGCTTGCTGCCGCTGTGCAAGTCGGGGCACAGGTGCTCATCACAGAGAACTTGCGGGACTTTCCTCACCAGGTAGTAGGTGGGCTAGGCATCGCCGTCCAATCATCCGACATCTTCCTCACACGCCTGTACACCCTCGATCCTGCCAGGATGCTCCAGCTCGTGAGGGAACAAGCCGCAGCATACATCCGCCCGCCCATGCCCCTTGAGGGGCTGCTGACACGCCTGGCGCAGACAGCCGAGGGCTTTGTCACGCTGCTCCGGCGTGACCTGGCGAGCTAGCCTGGATGGCGATGAGTCGCTTGACCAATCGCGAGTTCCAGGGTGTATCCCCCGGCTTGACAGACCCGCCTGATGCTGTACAATCTATAGCAGTCGACAGGGCCGTAGTTGGCTGGTCCGTTGGGTGCAAGCACCCAGTCGGCTCCTTCCCCAAGTGCATATCGTCTACCTAGACGAATCCGGCACTCACGCGGGCGCCCGCTACTTTGTAGTAGCGGGCCTTGTTTATTTTGAGCGCGAGACCTACTACCTCGCCCGCGATAGGCAGTCATGCTATTGCCCTGCGACTACACCCTCCTCCTGCGGCGGCAGCGACGGGACCGCCGTGCTCCTGGCATAGTAGACGGTCAGCTTGAACCGTTGGCCGCTCGGACGGATAGTATGATGAACAGTGCCATCGAGACGTTAGCGCCCTATGCCTTCACCGCCCTCCGCCAGCGCAAGGAGGCGCTGCAAGCGCAGGGCACCGAGCTGCTCGATTTCGGAGTCGGCGATCCCCAGGACCCCACGCCCGCGTTCATCCGCCAAGCGCTGACTGCCGCCCTGAAGCCGGAGTCTCGCTATCCCACCTCCGCCGGTCTACCGGAGCTACGGCAAGCAATGGCCGGCTGGTTCGGTCGCCGCTTCGGCGTGACGCTCGATCCCGACGTACACGTCCTGCCGGCGAACGGCTCCAAGGAGGCCCTGTTCAACCTGGGCCTGGCGTTGCTCGATGACCCACGTCGCGGTTCGCAGGCCGTCGGCGTGCCGGAGCTGGCCTATCAGGTCTACGCCGACAGCGCCCGGCTGCACCATGCCGAGGTCATCTCCCTGCCCCTCGACGCCGACTGGCTGCCCGACCTCAATGCGCTGACGCCCGACGTGCTCAGTCGCCTGCGTCTCCTCTGGCTGAACTACCCCAATAATCCCACGGGCGCCGTTGCACCACGGGCCTACTACCGCGAGGTCCTGGCGCTGGCCGAGCGCTGGGACTTCTACGTGGCTTCCGACGAGGCCTACAGCGAGCTGTGGTACGACAGTCCACCGCCGAGCCTGCTGCAAACCGGGCTGGAGCGGGCTATCGTGATTAACACGCTCTCGAAACGCAGCAATATGACCGCCTATCGCAGCGGCGTGATCGCTGGCGACGCGCAGGTGCTCGCAGCACTACGCAACGTGCGCCCGCGGATGGGAGTAGCGACCCCGGAGTTCATCCAGCAAGCGGCGCGCGCTGCCTGGGAAGACGAAGCACACGTGACGGCCCAGCGCCACCGCTACGCCGAGCGGCGGCAGCTGTTCATCGAGGTCCTGGCACGAAAGGGGCTGGTCGTAGACGCGAGCGAGGCGACGTTCTATTTGTGGGTCCGCGTGCCGGAGTGGGTGGCGGGGCGTTCGTCGCGGCAGTTCGCCGAGTGGCTGCTGGAGCGCGGGATTGTCGTGCTCCCGGGCGAGTTCTTGGGCGCGCGAGGCGCCGGGCACGTCCGGCTGGCGCTGGTACCGCCCCTCCAGACCTGCCAACGGGCGGCCGAGATTCTCGATAGCGTGCTATGAGCGAGGTGGCGGTGTCCCCAACGGAAGGAGTGGATTGATGGATCGAGAAACGATGCAAGCACTGATCGAGGCCGCTGCCAGCGGCGAGCGCTCGGCGGACGATGCCGCGGTCGGCGCGGCCGTAGAAGCGACGATTGCGGCGCTCGACAACGGCAGCCTGCGGGTAGCAGAGCAAAGCGGGCCGGGCGAATGGCGGGTCAACGCCTGGGCCAAGCAAGCCATCCTGCTCTATTTCGGCTTGCAGGAAATGGTGATCCACGAGGTCGGACCGTTCCAATTCCACGACAAGGTACCGCTCAAGCGCAACCTGGACACCGCCGGCGTGCGGGTCGTCCCGCCCGGCACGGCTCGTTACGGCTCGTTCTTGGAGCCTGGTGTCATTCTTATGCCCGGTTATGTCAACATCGGCGGTTGGGTTGGCGCCGGGACGATGGTGGACACCTGGGCGACGGTCGGCTCGTGTGCTCAAATCGGTCGCAATGTGCATCTCGCGGGCGGCGTGGGCATCGGCGGCGTGCTGGAGCCACCTGGAGCCACGCCGGTCATCGTCGAAGACAACGCCTTTATCGGCAGCCGGTGCATCATTGTCGAGGGCGCAATAATCGAAGCAGAGGCTGTGTTGGGGGCTGGCGTGATGATTACGGCGAGCAGCAGGATCGTTGACGTGCGGGAAGGCGCCAACGGCCAGGTGTACCGCGGCCGGGTGCCGGCGCGGGCGGTCGTCGTGGACGGCGTGTATCCCCGCCGGTTCCCCGGTGGCGACGCCTACATCCGCTGCGCCTATATCATCGGCACGCGCAGCGAGCGGCACGACAAGAACCTCTCCCTCGAACGGGCGCTCCGCGACCACGACATCACGGTCTAGCCTGAAGCCGCAGAGTTGATGCCGGCTCGCTACGGGGTATCCTGGACGGCTTACTGTCCGCGCAACAAATGGCGCGACTATTGGAGCCGGCGCTCTGCTTATGGTATTACAGGCCCGTGGAACTACTGACGTTCAAATTAATCGCCGCTGCCGCGATCTTCGCCGTCGCCATAATCGGCGGCGTGATTCCCCTCTTTGCGGCCCGCTACATGGGCAGCCAGCGCTTCTTTTCGCTGGGCAATGCTTTTGCCGGTGGACTTTTCCTCGGGATCGGTTTCATCCACCTGCTCCCCGATAGGGATCGAAGAGCTTGAAGAGCTTGTGGACTACCCCTTGGGGGTGCTGCTGGCGACCCTGGGACTTGGCGTCCTATTGTTGGTTGACCGCGTCATTTCGGTGATCGCTATGGCGAGCAGACGCCGGACACACAGCATCCTCAGTCTATTTACCCGTATGTGCTGCTGGCGCTCCTATCAATCCACTCGGTCATCATCGGCATTTCGCTCGGACTTGAGGAACACGTGTTGGCCTCGGCCATCATTATGGTGGGGGTACTCTCCCACAAGGGATCGGCCGCCTTTGCGCTTATGGTGAGCATTCACACGGCCGGGATCGCAGCGAGACGCCAGAAAATCATGCTGGCGCTCTTTGCCTCGATGACCCCGGTGGGAGTATTGATCGGCTTGATGGCTGCCATCGTCTTAGGGGAGAATGAGACCGTCACGGCCTGGATCGAGGGGAGTTTTAACGCGCTCGCCGCCGGAACCTTTATCTACGTGGCAATCATCGAAATGATTGACGCGGAGTTAGCGCGGCGCGATGTGCGCGTAGCGAAGTTCATGATGAGTGTCATCACTGGCAAGGATGATGTGCCTATGCCGACGGAGGACGCTGACCGTGTGGCGAAGTTCGTACTGATCATGGTGGGCGTCGCCCTGATAGCGGTGCTGGTCCAATGGACACACACACCACACTAAAGCAAAGCGACGACCCGCCGCGCTGAAGCTCCGCAACCGCATGCTGTGTCCCGACGGAGCCTACGTCGGCCGTAGGCTCCATTATCCCGCCGCTATCCCACAGCACTGATGGCGAGCACCGTACCGCGGCCGAACTCGGTCACGATCAGGGAGCCATCGGGGGCCACGGTCACGTCGGCGGGCAGGCGTAGCCCCGCGGCGAACTCCCGCACCTCGGCCCATTGAAACGCGCCGGCCGCATCGCGGTGGAGCACCACGCGATGTAGCTCGCCCGGCAGGAAGAGCACCACAAAGGCGTTGTCGCGGTAGTCCGCCGGGAGCTGCTCGGCGGCATAGATCGTGATACCGGCCGGCGCCCGGTGCGGTGGCCAGATGGCGATGGGTGGGCGGGTTGCCGACGACGGCGGCGGAAAGCCAAACGCCTCCGGGTAGCCATAGTGACCACCCTCCGAGACGAGATTAAGCTCATCCACCGGCGCGCCCCGTTGCGTCCACTCGGCATCCCCGGCAAAGGCATCGGGACCGTTGTCGGTGACCAGTAGCTCACCGCGTCCGGTGAACGCCAGCCCGAACGGATTGCGGAAGCCGCGGGCGAACACCTGCACGTTACTGCCGTCGGGATCGGCTACCAGGATGGTGCCGCCCAGCGGCTCTCGCTCCGGGCCATGATCCGAGGTGCCGCCCTGGCCCAGATACAGCCGCCCGTCGGGACCGAACGCCAGCTGCTGGTTGTGGTGCCACAGATAGTGGCCGGCAAGCAGGTCGCGCAGGATTGGTCGCGACTCATCGGCAGCGCCGTCGCCGGTCGTGTCGCGCAACGCCACGACCTCACCGCGTTGGGCAGCGATAAAAGCGTGCGAGACATACAGCTCACCGCCGCGAAACGCCAGGCCGGTCACCAGCCCGAGGCGGGAGGCAAACACGCGCCGGTCTCCGGCTTGCCCCGCCGCGACAGCGAAGCTGATGATTTCGCCGGCAAAGTCGTCCCCGGCAGCGCCAGCCGACCCGACAACGGTGTGGACACCGACGTACAGCCGACCATCCGGGCCGAAGCGCGCCACCGTGGGGCGCTGCAGGTCCGTGACCAGGCGTTGGACACGGAAGCCCGGCGGCACTGTCACCCGCGACCGATCACCACTGGACGCTGCCGAGTCAGGCGCCGCGCGCTGCGCCGCGAGCGCTCCGGCCGCACCCAGCACCACGAACACCGCGACCGTGAGGAGCGGCAGGGCCAGCGCCGACACCGCCCTCCGGTCCTGCCGGGCAACGCGAAAGAGCAGCCACGTCAGGGCGAGGCCCAGCACCGCCCCCAGCAGCGTCGTGGCAGCACTTCCGGCCGTCGCTGGCAGGTCGAGCGGCACAACCTGGCCCTCCGGCAACGCGGCGGCCGGGATGAGCACCCTCAGCAGGGCGTTGACGAGCAGCGCCGGATACGCGGTGGTCAGGAGGAGAAAGGTGCCCGTGCTGCCGACAGCCACGACGGCGAGCGCTACCGCCCGTCCCGGCGTCGCTTCCCCACGGCGGAGCGCCCGTACCACTCCCACGAGGACGCCGACGCCAAAGGTACACAGCGCGATGGCGAGAGCCGGCGCTACTAGCATGAGGCGGCGCTATCTATCCTGCGTATACGTGCCGGGCAGGTGCCCCGCCAGGTCTGCACAATCCGATGGAGCTATGGTGGTGCAGACCTGGTGGGGCACTAGCTCCGAAAGAGCCACAGCATCGTACCACGTCGTTCGTCGGACGCAGCTGTCGCCGTTACCAGCCTTTTTCGTCACTCCGGCCTTTCCGTCATTCCGGCGAAAGTCGGAATCCAGACGCCTGGGGCCGTAGCCAGCGCATCCGCTCTGGATTCCCGCTTTCGCGGGAATGACCGGGAAACGTCGCGGGAATGACGGATGGGTGTTATTTTCGTGCCAATGACCGGGAAATGCCAATAGCGACTAGGCGGCGATCCGGTCGCCGCGGCTGGACGCGGCCCTCCGCACAGGCAGCCATCCCGAGCGACCTTTGCGGACGGGCACCGGCAGCGACGCCGGGTTCCACACACGGCCGCTGGCGCGAGCGCTGCCATAGTATTGGTCGAGAACCGCGTATTCGACGTGTACCACGTAGTGGTCGGGAGCTGCCGGTGTTGCTTGCTCGCTGTCGCGGAGGGCAGCCAACGCCACCAGGCTCCAGCCGAGGACACCGCCAAAGGCTACGACCGCTAGGACGATGCCCTCTAGCGCAAAGCTACCCAGTGGCGAGAACGGCATGTCGGCGCTGCCCCAGGTCAAGGCCTGTCGGGCCAGGTAGGACAAGCTCCACACGCCGAGCGCTAGCCCCAAGACGCGCGGCCAGCTCACCACTCGCGCCTTGGTCGCGGTATAGGGTGCCGGCGCCGGCACCATAGGCAGCGCTGCTGGCAGCGCTGCTGGCAGCGCAGTGCTGTCGTCGCCATAGCGCACCAGGGGCATCGCTGCCCTACGTCGAACGTCCGCCGCTGCTGTCCATCTTCGCATCGTCGCTACTCCTAGAACTTGTGATCTACAGAACACTCGAACTATAGAACGCACGTTCCCACAGGGGGTTGCGGCCGCGTCATAGGGGCGCGATTCATCGCGCTGGATTCCGGCTTGCGCCGGAATGACGGGAGCGGGCGCCATGAGTGACGCTCCTAGTTACCTACCCTTGTCACCCCCCCCCAGCCCCGGCACATGAAGCGCCTAGCCTCCACGCTCACCGGCCAAGCACCGAGATGACCGGCGTGCTATGCTGGCCCCGCTCTGTAACGAACCACAGGCGGCAAGCAACCTCGCGGGGGACCAAAGAACACGCTACGGGGAGAGCAAAACATGAGCGATGACAGCGACTACAGAAGGGTGGATCCGGGCCGCCTGGAGCAGTTGGTAACCAAGCTCTTCAGCGCAGCCGGTGTCAGCGACGAGGACGCCCAGTTCATGGGGCACGTCCTCACCGACGCCGACCTGCGTGGGGTACACACCCACGGTACCCGGTTTGCGCCGCGCTATGTCGAGGGTCTCCGTGCGGGGGGCATGAATACACAGCCGGACCGCCGGCTGGTGGTGGATGCCGGCGCGGTCGGTCTGTACGACGGCGACAACGGCCTGGGCCACGTTGCTGCCGCTCAGGCCATGGAGATTGCCATTCGGAAGGCCAAGCAGCACGGTATGGGCAGCGTGAGTGTCCGGCGCAACGGACACTGCGGCGCCGTGGCCTACTACGCGCAAATGGCGGTGGACGCCGGGTGTCTCGCATTCGCCGCCACGACGGGTGGCACCGCTATCGCCCCCGTCGGCGGCATTGAGGCGCGCTGCGGTCTCAATCCGATCTCGTGGGCCGCACCGACGCGCCGCGGCTGGGCGTTCAACCTGGACATGGCGCCATCGGTCGTGGCCGGTTCCAAGGTTGATATGGTCCGGCAGCGCGGCGAGCGCCTCCCCTGGGGATGGGCGATCAACGCCGCCGGAGAGCCGACGGATGATCCCATCGCTGCGCGGGAGGGGGGTACCTTGCTCCCCATCGGCGGCTATAAGGGCGTAGGGCTGTCTATTGCAGCCGAGATCCTGTGCGGTGTCTTCTCCGGGAGCAAGTTTGGGGAGACCGGGGGTGGCTCCGGACACCTTTTCCAGGCGATTGACATCGAGCACCTGATGCCGCTCGCCGAGTTCACCGAGCGGATGGAGCGGATGATCGAGTACTTAAAAAGCTCGGCGCTCGCGCCGGGATCATCCGGCATCACGCTCCCAGGCGAGCTGGAGTGGCAGAAGCGTCAGGAGTACACTGCCCACGGTATCCCCCTCGACCAGCCAACACGGCACAGCCTGCGCCAGGCGGCCGAAGAGGCTGGCCTTCCCTACACTATCGAGCTATAGTCACGGGCCTCACCCCCCGGCCCCTCTCCCACTAGGGGCCCCTATGGCCCCCCCCCGCTGCGGCAGGGAGACGAGGTGAAAGGCGACCGCTCTGCCGGGGGACAGCATGTTCCTTCCCCTGTCGCAACGGGGGAGGGTTAGGGTGGTGGGGGCCAGGGGAAGTTTTCGTGTGGAGCGGCGTACCTACCACTATCAGCGGCGCAACCCGGTACAATTGCCAGTCGTGGCTCTTTCACCCCGGAGGACCCCGGTCAAGGCTAACGCCGCTCCGACGCAACATCGCCCGCTCACTGTCCCGGCAGCCCTCTTTGCACTCTTCCTCGCCATTCTGTGGAGTGGCCTCCCCATCGCGACCAAGGTCGGTCTCGACTATGCCCCTCCCTTGCGCTTGAGCGCGATGCGGTTCGTCGTCGGGGGGGTCGTGGTCCTTTGCTGGGCACTCGCCACCAAGACGGACCTGCGCCTGCGACCGGGTGAGTGGAAGTCCCTCGCCATGCTCGGCGCCCTGTTCTCTGTCCAGATCGCTTTCCTCAACATCGGCCTCGATCTGACCACTGCGGGGCACAACGGCATCCTGACCGTCACCTTTTCGATCTGGGTAGCCGTATTGGCCCACTTCTTCATTCCCGGTGACCGGCTCACCGTGCCGAAGCTGCTCGGCGTGTTCATTGCCTACGGGGGGATCGTGCTGCTCTTCGCCGACAGCCTCGGGGTGCATGCTACTGCGCTGCTCGGCGATGCCTTCTCGGCCATCTCTGGTTTCTTACTCGGGGCACGCCTCGTATACAACGCGCGCATGGTACAGAATCTGCATCCGGCCAAGCTGCTCCTGGCACAAGCCGTCTGCGGCACCGGAGCACTCGTAGTAGCAAGCCTGCTGTTCGAAGACGTACCGGTCCAGTGGACGGCCCAACTTGCGGCGTCGGTGTTCTATCAGGGTGTGATTGTCGCCGGCTTCTGCTTTATCGGCAGCCTGTGGCTCCTCAAGCGCTACTTCCCTTCCCAAGTGAGCGTCATCTCACTAGCTCAACCGCTCTTCAGCATCGTCGCGGCCCGGCTCGTCCTGGACGAGCCACTCAGCTCAACGCTCTGGTCGAGCGCTGCGCTGGTGGTATTGGGGGCCTGGCTGGTACGGCGACGCCCGCGACCAGCCAACTGACGCGGCCTTGGCCTGGAGCGCTGCAACACCGACAGCATCATCCAAGACCAGAGCCACCAAGATGCCGATATGCTGTGGCCCGATCCGCGATGCGATGTACGACGACACGAAAGTCAGGGGCATCATCCACGGTATAGATGATACGGAACGATCCGACGACGAATGCGGTAGGCAGCATTGGTACCGGCTAGAGGCCCTCTTCGTTGAGAAATTCATCCAGTGGTCTCGTCGGGTCGTTCACGCGCTCTTGGATCACCCTGACGTCATCCAGGTCTAGGGCAAGCTCCGGGTCCGCCAACGGGATGGGCGCTGCGCGTAGGACAAGCTCACCTTCGTCGTGCGCGTAGCCTTGCGGTGTGATTGGAGACTCTTCCTGATTGCAGACGTGCGACCCATGACCGGTGGCTCCTCGTGTCTCACTAGCCTTCATCCCCCGCCACCTCCTTGAACCGAACGACCTTCAGGCCCGCGGTCCGAGTAATCGTAACGACATCAATATGCCCACCGACAATGCGGTTCGCAACCGACCCACTACCACCCACTGAGCATTCGTGAGGTCGCCTCGATTGGTCATACGAAATCCTACCAGGCCGGAGAGCCGTTTTACAGACACATTCTAGGGTGATGACCAGCGGGAGTGGCCGGCTGGGTGCAGCGTGATACGCCGGTGGTGCTCAGAACGCTGACACGGAAGCCGCCTATCGCGTATGCTATCGGCCAAGAAGCGCGGGCGAGCCATGGGGTCAGTGGATAGCTACGCCGGCCAGTCCGAAGGAGGACTGCGATGCGCTACACCGTAGACGATACGTTACTCGCCGAGGCCCAGAAAATCCTGCGTACCGGCAGCGCCGAAGAGACAGTCGCCGCCAGTCTGCGAGAAACCATCCGCAGCCGGGCCGAGCCGATGGAGCTACCTCTGTACCTGAGCAGCGATGAGGATTTGGAGCGGTTTCGCCGCGCGCTCCACCACCCACGCACGCCGGCAGAGCTACAGCGCCGCCGTGAGGCCGTGGAGGCAGCGGACCGACTGCGAGTGGAGATAGGCCCGGATCCGGATTTTAACGTGGTGGACATCATCCGCGACATACGCGGAGGCTGGGCTGGCGATGAACCCGACGGGCAGACTAAGCCATCGGCCGGCAGCCGGTTTTCCTCGACCGCTTGACATTCTCACTGAGTCCCCCCATACTAGCAGGGAGGCGCTGTCATGGCTTCGCGCCGTGAGGTGGTTCAGCAAGGGTTGGTTTTCCAACCCTTTTCTTTTTTGGACCTACCACCGCACGATCTATCGCTGCGGGACCGGAGCACGTGAGTAGAAAAAGTGCTCCGGCATGTTATATTTGCCATCAAGCGGCCTACCCTGAACATCCATGAGGTTCTGAGACCTCATCTCAATATCTGTCCGGAGCCTCCTCATCTCAATGAGGTACTGTCTCCACGACAGCCCAGCCGTTAGGCTGCGGTGGGCAGCAATGTTGACTGTATATGCGAATATGTCTGCTGCCTCCAGCCCACTGTTTGCTGCCGAGTTCCCCAATAGGGGGACCGGTACGATCCTACTAAAGTAATGCCCTTGTCCGTACCGATATAGAAGATTGGTGAATGCAAATGCCCTTTCCTTGTCTTCATTTCGCCCTTCTTCATCGAATATAACGATTGCATTTTCCTCTCCCCACCGAATAGCCAGCGCCTCGATACGTTGGAGTAGGAAGAAATACTGAGCGGGTAGCTCTCCTCTAGGGGATTGTGGTTTCTTACTAGGCCCAGGAATCAACACCATCAAAGGGACAACCCGCCGCCTCAGTGTAGCTCTCAGCGCGGCCCGGAACACCCTCCAACCGGCACGCTTGTTTAGGTATGCTCGCTTTGTCGCACACTCACATCCATGAACCTCCTTTGGTCGCCCGGCCTCTATCCAACCATAATGCCGCTTGATATTGTAGAACGCTCGCGACAGTTCGGTGAAGGTGCTCTCTCGCATACAAACCGCCATGAGCACGGCTCCCGGATCAGAATCATTTGGGTGTGGCGTTCCTGATTGGTCAACGAATGCCAGCACAGCCTCTGTCCTTTCAGGCAAAGGGGTGGCAATGGTAAACTTGGACGCATTCGGCATGGGTGCTGTTGGGCTTAGTGCTCTCTTACCCACTCTCCGGTAACTTCTCCCATCGGCTGAGGATTGGCCAAATCTCAGGCCACAGCGCCCTGGCTCCGCTGGAGATAGAGAGTGAAGACGTTGAAGCATATACTGAACACTGCGAGTGGGGCTAGGCAAAGTGTGACTTGCCGGCGGGGCCTGGAACGCTGACACGAAGCCACCAATCACGTATGCTGTCGGTCCAGAAGCGAGGGTGAGGCGTGCGATGAGCATGAATGTCACCGTTGATGGCCAGCAGGTCCCGGTTGCAGAGACGGCCACGGTACTCGACGCGGCGCTCGCGGCCGGCATTGAGATTCCCCATCTCTGCAAAGATGCCGACCAACCACCCATCGGCGCGTGCCGTACCTGCTTGGTCGAGGTCGAGGGTGGGCGCGGCTTCCCGGCCTCGTGCCACACACCGGCTCAAGACGGCATGGTCGTCCGCACGCGCGGCGCGGCGCTCGACCGTATCCGCAACGGTGTGCTCGCGCTCACGCGGGCGATGCAGCCGGCAGAGCTGGCGGCGCCGGCCGAGGGTGTGGGGCAGGAATTCGGCGATACACTCGATCTCTTCCGGCTTGCCGAGCCGCTGGACAGCCTGGCAGCCAAGCCACGGCTGGACCTTGACGACAGCAACCCCATCTTCCAACTCGACCACGAAGCCTGCATCATGTGCGGGCGCTGCACCACGGCCTGCGAGGATATTCAGCACATCGGCGCCATCTCCATCGCCGGCACGGCCCAGCAGACCCACATTGCCCCCTTCATGGAGCAGGCGCTGATCGACTCGATCTGCACAACCTGCGGTCAATGTGTCTCGGTCTGTCCCACCGGAGCACTCCACCCCAAGCCGACGCGCCCCAAGGTCGCAGGCCCAAAGCTCCCTCCGAGCACCCTCGGTACAGGGAGCTTTGGCCCGCGAGTGGCCCGCGAGGTCAAGAGTGTGTGCGCCTACTGCGGCGTCGGGTGCGGCATCACGATGCAGGTAGACGAGCATGACCGTCTCATCAACGTACACGACGACCCCACCAACCAGTCCAGCCAGGGGATGCTGTGCGTGAAGGGACGCTTCGGTCTCACCTTCATCCAGCACGATGATCGCCTGACCACGCCGCTGATCCGCAGGAACGGCGGCCTCACCGAGGCGTCCTGGGATGAGGCGCTGGATTTGGTGGCAGAGAAATTTGCCGAGCACCGCGGCTCGTTCGGTTCGCTCGCCTCGGCCAAGGCCACCAACGAAGACGGCTATGTGCAGCAGAAGCTCGTCCGCCTGCTGATGGGCACCAATAACATTGACCACTGCACGCGGCTCTGCCACTCCCCCTCGGTAGAGGCGATGATCGCGCAGCTCGGCAGTGGGGCGACCAGCAACTCCTACGCGGACTACCGCAACGCCGGCTGTCTGATGGTCGTGGGCAGCGATACCAGCTCCAACCATCCGGTGATTGCCGCGCAGCTACGCCAAGCTATTGACGAACGTGGTGCCAAGCTGATTGTCGTCAATCCCAAGCGCATTGACCTCTGTAACTACACCGACCTGTGGCTGCGGGCGAACCCCGGCACCGACGTGGCGCTGTTCAACGGCCTCGCGCGCGCGGTGCTCGACGCCGGCCTCGCCGATGAGGACTTCATCCGCGAGCGGACGGAGGGATTCGCGGCGCTGGAGGCGACCTTAGCGGACTACAGCCCCGAGGTGGTCGAGCAGATCACCGGCGTTCCCGCCGCAGACATGCGCCGCGCGGCGACGCTCTTCTCGCAACCGCCGTTTGGCGGCTCTTGCCTGATCTGGGGCATGGGCATCACCCAGCACACCAACGGCACCGACAATGCCTCGGCGCTGCTCAACCTGGCCCTCGTCACCGGCCAGATCGGGAAGCCGGCCGCCGGCGTCTCGCCGCTACGGGGCCAGAACAACGTCCAGGGCTGCGGCGATGCGGGCTGCATTCCCAATAAGCTGCCCGGCTATCAGAACCTCACCGCCGACACGCGGGGACCGTTCGAGCGGGTCTGGGCGGGACCGCTGCCCAGCGAGGAAGGTCTCGTCGTCACCGACATGATGGCGGCGGCAGCGGCGGGTGACCTTGCCTGTATGTACATTACCGGGGAGAACCCGTTACTCAGCGAGCCATATCTGGCGCACGCGAAGCAGGCTATCGAGAACTTGCAGTTTCTCGTAGTGCAGGACATCTTTCCCCACGAGACCACCGAACTCGCCGACGTTGTGCTCCCGGCCACCTCCTTTGCCGAGAAGGAGGGCACCTTTACCAACAGCGAACGGCGGGTGCAGCGGGTGCGGCCGGCCATTCCCCCCGTCGGCGATAGCCGGCCCGACTGGTGGATCGTCTGCGAGATCGGCAAACGACTGGCGCGGCGGCTGGGCATGGAGCCGGGGCAGTTCGAGTACACCGGTCCAGCGGCCATCTTCGACGAGATGACCGCGCTCACACCGTTCATGAGCGGCTTGTCACATGAGCGGTTGGACCGCGAGGGCGGCATCCAGTGGCCCTGCCCAACACCCGATCACCCCGGCACGCCGCGGCTCTACACGGACTCCTTCCCGGTGGGCAAAGCCAAGTTCGTGCCCGTGATCCAAGGCCCGCCGGCAGCCGAGCTACCGTCGCGGCGGTTTCCGCTCATCCTCAACACCGGTCGCATTCTCTACCACTGGCACGGCGGTACGATCACCCGCCGGGCCGAGGGGCTGCTGGCGCGGGCACCCCACTTGGAGGTAGCGATCAATCCCGAGGACGCCAGGGCAGCCGGCTTGAGCGACGGCGACGACGTGCGCGTGGTCTCGCGGCGCGGCGAGCTAGACGGCAAGGCGCTCGTCAGCGAGACCGTACATCGCGGTGAAGTCTTTATGCCCTTCGTCAAGCTGCAAGAGTCGGCGGCCAACTTCCTCACCAACGCCGTCTTCGATCCCAAGTCGAAGATTCCCGAATACAAGGTCTGCGCCGTGCGGCTCGAAAACCCCGCCGCCCCCTCGCGCTGGCGCCGCGGCCGCCGGCGCATGGGCCTGCCGGTCGGCACGCGCCGAGGGAGAGACTAGGCTAGACCTCCGCGTCCGCACACCTATGCGGTGCCGGGAGCCTGCGGCAGACGGAGCGTGAACCGGGCGCCGGGCTGGGTGTTCTCGGCACCGACGGTGCCGCCGTGGGCCGCGGCGATGGCGCGCACAATAGCCAGCCCCAGACCATTGCCAGGCTGTGCCCCGGCATTGCGACCGCGGTAGAAGCGGCTGAAGAGGTGGGGCAAGTCAGGCTCCGGAATGCCACTGCCGTCATCCGTGACGACGAACGTGATCCACCCCGCTTCCTGTTGCAGCGCAACCCGCACCGTCCCGCCGGCTGGGGGGAACTTGATAGCGTTGTCCAGCAAGTTGCCTACCGCTTGCCGGAGCTGTCCGGCCTCGCCGAGCAGCTCCACCGGCTGCGGCGGCACGGCCAGCCCGAAGTCGAGGCCGGCTTGCTCTGCTTGCGAGGCGTACAGCTCGGCCACCTCGCGGATCAGGGCGACCGCATCAACCGAGCCGTGCGCCCCTTCGGCAGCGCCCGCCTCGATGCTGGAGAGATCCAAGAGGCTGGTAGTCAAGGTCTCCAGGCGGCTGACCTGCGACCGAGCGCGCGCCGTCAGCGTCTCCCGACGTTGCCGGGTTGCTTCCTTCCCCAACAGCTCAAGGTTGGTCTGGAGGGCGGTCAAAGGCGTGTGCAGCTCATGGGCAGCATCGGCAACAAAGCGACGCAGGGTCAGTACCGTGCCTTCGACGCGCCGGGCCATCTCATTGAAGGCGGCGGCGAGCTGCCCTACCTCATCCTGGCGGCTTACGTCCGCTCGCGTGCCAAGATCACCGCTCGCCATCTGCTGTGTGACCCGTGTGAGATCGAGCAGGGGCCTGGTCAGGCGGCGGCTGATGCGCCAGCCAACTGCCGCGGCCAGCACCACGGCTATGGCACTGGCTACTGCCCAGCCCCAAGCGACACTGGTGAGGATTTCACGGCCAATATCCGGCCCCTCCGACAGCTCAAGAAAGCCGCGCAGCTCCCCTTGGCGGTCGTAGATTGGCTGACGGAGCACCAGGTTGGAGCGAGTGGCGCCCAACGGTGTATCCGGCATGAAGCCGAAGCCGAGGCGGGTAGCAAGACTTGCGCTGGCGTCCAATAGGCCTGTCTCTAGCACTTGGGAGCCGCCGCTCACCAGAACCGCGCCAGATTCGGAATCTCCGCCGAGAACGATGACCTGCCTCTCGATCCGTACATCTGCCCTCACGCTTCTCAGCTCCAGTTTCTCGATGGCAGCCTCCGTGCGGAATGTGCGCCGCTGACCGGCATCTTCCACCGCCTGAGTAAAGACCTCCGACAGCCCACCGGCCACGAACGCCAGGGAAATGTTCGCCAACGCCCGCACCGCTTCCGGCGCTCCGGAGTCGCCCAGCACCTCGCTCTCGCGGTTCAGCAACCGCACCCTGGTCTGGGACAAGAAGGACAAGCTCTTGAGCCGACTGTCTAGCGCCTCGGCCGATGCCGTTGTCGCCAGCAGGAGGGGGGCGTAGTCGTACATCGTCCGGGCATTGGCTACGAGATAGCTCACCTCCTGGCGTCGGTAAGAGTCACGCAGGATAGCCAGGAGCACACCGCCAAGCGCCAACGCGGTGAGCAGCGCGATACCGGCATAGGTGAGCGGCAAGCGCCAGCGTATGGAACTGGGTACCATGACGTTTTCCTTAGCCTCCTCCAGGCCTCTCCCAGCGGGCGCCGGGACCTAGATTCCCGCTTTCGCGGGAATGATGGCGGCAGACTAGCCAACCAGCCGGTAGCCGGTGCCGGGTACGGTGAGGATGAGTGCCGGGCGGCTGGGATCAAGCTCGACTTTTTCCCGCAACCGGCGCACGTGGACGTTGACGGTGCGCTGGCTCTCGACCTCGGCGCTGTACCCCCAGACCGCATCCAAGATTTGTGCGCGACTGAGCGCTTGGCCAGGGTGTTGCGCCAGATACACCAAAAGCCGAAACTCGGTAGGCGTCAGGTTGACCAAGTGCTGACCACGCCACACCTGCGCCCGACTACGATCAATCACGAGATCACCGGCGTAGAGCACCTCGGCACCGGCGACAGAGAACTCGCCATACGCGCGGCGCAGCAGCGCCCGTACCCGCGAAAGCAACTCGCTCAGGCTGTACGGTTTCGTCACATAGTCATCGGCGCCCATCTCCAGCCCGAGCACCTTCGCCGTCTCGTCCCGCCGGACGGTCAGCATCAGAATCGGCTGGCGCAGCTTAAGTTCGCGGAGCTGCCGGCAGAAGTCGAACCCCGAACCATCGGGCAGCCGCACATCGAGGATGATGATCTGCACCCGGCTGCTTTGCGCGTAGGCGACGCCATCCGTCCCAGAGGAGCGCCAGATGACCTCGTAGCCTTCCTGCACCAGCCCATCTTGCAAGCTCGTAGCTACCGCCGGGTCGTCCTCAATCACGAGAATGCGCGTGGATTGATTCATGGTTGCACATGCGCTAGGCCAACGGTCGCAGTCCGAGGCTCCTGCCGACGCTACAGAGCGCGTCGAGGATACAGGGACAGCCACTGATCCTGATAGATCAACGTGATTGCCCCGCTGACCGCGACCTACAGCAGCGCGAGCGCACGGAGCGCCGCCAGCGTATCGGCGGCCGCGCCGGTACCGGGCCAAAACCAGCCGCGCTCGACAAAGAAGCCGGGCAGCACCTGGGAGTGGTAGCGGCCGGCTGCGTCCGGGGCCAGCGGCTGATACTTCCCGGCAGAGTCCAGAACATACGCGTTGATCTGCTCAACGACCGGATTGAGCAACCAATACTCCTGCACACCGTATTGCTCGTAGTCGCGCATCTTGCTACCCCAGTCGCGGCCCGCCGTGCTCGGCGAGATCACTTCCACGACCAGATCGGCCGCCCCTGCAATATGCGTCTCCTGCATGCGATCAGCGTGCGCGCTGGCCACGAAAGCGACATCAGGAACATACCGCTGCTCGCCGAGGCGCATTCCGGCATTGCTGAATACTTCGCCGAGACCCTGCGCCTCGACGAAGAGCCTCGTCAGGGTCAGGATCATGTCGGACGTTCGGCTGTGCCGGATAGTGGCTGGGGGCATAGTGATGATCTCCCCATCAATTAATTCGGCCTTGGGCTCCTCGTCCAGCGACTCGTAAAGCTCCTCCGGTGTCTGTGTGCGCGGGGGAGCTACAGCATCCGCTGGGGCGGGAGGCGCTGGTGCGGCTGTGACTGTCTCTACCATGACAACTCCTCAGCTCGGACCGGTCGGCAGCAGTCCTTGACCTGCCAAGAGTATAGACCGTTCTCGTGGGGCCGGGGCGCGGCCAACCGGCGGGGCGACGGCGCGGCGGCGGTGGTGTGGGCGCCTGAAGCCGGAGCTTGTCAGGACTCGCTCTTGGGCTGTGCGGCTGCTGCGGTGATAGCAGTAGTGGTAACGCGATGCCCTTCCAACGGCTCCACATGCACCACCATCTCCGTAGCCGGCAGTGCTGCGCGGACGGCCTGCTCGATGCTGGTGGCACGCCGATGAGCCTCGCCGACGCTGTGCTCGCCAGGGACCAAGATGTGGACATCCCCGAACTGGCGCGCACCGCTGCGCCGTGTGCGTAGCTCGTGGAAGGTCATCCCCGGCTCCAGGCAGTCCTCAATGGCTTGGGCGATCACCGCTATATCCGACGGGGCCAAGGCTGTATCCATCAGCCCCTGGAAGGAGCGCCAAAGCAGGCGCCCCCCAGTACGCAAGATGTGGAGGCCGACGACCAGGGCCAAGAGTGGGTCCAGCCAGGTGAGGCCGGTCATGAGCACCAGCCCCAGCCCGGCGACCACTCCCACGGTCGTCCAGACATCGGTCATCAGATGCTGGGCCTCAGCCTCCAGCGCGATAGAGCGGCTCCGGCGGGCAACGCGCCGGAGCACTTGCGCCACAGCGAGGTTAATCGCCGCCGCACCGAGCGAGAGCGCCAGGCCAGTACCAAGCGCCGTCAGCGGGGCGGGGTGGAAGAGGCGGAAGCCAGCCGCAAAGAGGATGCCACCACCCGCGAGCAGGATCAGCACCCCTTCAACACCGCTGGCAAAGTATTCGATCTTGCTATGGCCATACGTGTGGTCGCGGTCGGGCGGATGCGCCGCATACCACAGTGCGAACAGCGCCGTCAGCGCCGTGGCGAGGTTGACGAGCGATTCGCCGGCATCGGACAGCAGCCCTACCGATCCCGTGAGCCGGACGGCCGCGAGTTTCAGGGCAATCGTGACCAGGGCCGCGGCCACGGAGAGCAAGGCCACCGCGGGAGCGGCCTGCCATGACCACTCTCTACCGCCGCACTATGCCCTTGCACTAGACTAATCGCTCTCTTTCTGCGCTATAGCGTACCAAATGACGCTCTTAGGCGTCTATATTAGCGTAGAAAGCATTAATGCAAAGTAATAGCAACTCCGTTACGGTGTTACCGCAACGGATCGTTGGTCAACCGCTGCGATCAGCTCTTCGATTGCATGGCCGAGCCGCTGGAAGGAGCGAGAGCGTGGCCTAACGAGGTCGAAGTCGAGCGACGCGGTGAGCGGGACCATGTCCTGCGTCTCCTTGTAGCCGCGACCGGCAACCAGTCGCCCTTTCAGCCAGTCCTTTGGGGAGCAGATCGTTTCCGGTTCAGGAGGTGACTCCACGTCGTCAGGGAGGAACGCCAGCTTTTTGACGCGCTGCCCGCGGATGGTCTCGATACTGGCCAGGAACCAAGCTTCGTAGGCTTGAACCACCACTACGATCACGACCGGGATGCTCAGTCCCACGCCGCGCGCCCGCGCCGCTAGCTCCCGGGCGAGATCAGCAGCGCAGTCATCCTCGTCGAGGTCAATCAGGACGATGATCCCGGCGGCATCGGGTCTGACTTCCCTCGTCCCACGCAGAAATCTCTCAATGCCGTCTGAACGAAGGAGATTCTGCCGGCCGTCGGCAGTGATGGGACGACCAATAGTGAGATCGAAGCGACTGTATTCTTCCGTTAACAGACGCCGGAGAAGAAGGGGGAATGCGGCTATTTCGCCTCGGCCTTCGA
This sequence comes from Chloroflexota bacterium, assembly GCA_965238265.1. Classification (GTDB taxonomy): domain Bacteria; phylum Chloroflexota; class UBA11872; order UBA12225; family JAJDUF01; genus JAJDUF01. Next base: position 3,569,885 of record OZ250185.1, read on the forward strand.
CGATGGGCACAATTGCAGGCATGACACGCTGTTAGCCGGCCTTGCGCCGAAAACCATCAACCCGAATCAGATCACCGGGCTTGAATAGCTCCATCTCCACGGTCTTGCGGTACTCGTCGTCAACCGGGCCGATATGCGTCACGCCGTCTATCTTCTCCACTACCCGCAGCTCGTCCGACTCCAGCTCATTCATCAGGTCGGCGCTCTGCGTCGTGACCAATATCTGCCCACGCAGCGACGCCTCTCGCAGCACGTCCACGAGCACGCCCATTGCGCCGGGGTGCAGGTGCAGCTCCGGCTCTTCGATAATCGTCAGCGAGGGCCGCCGTTTCTGGTAGAGGGCCGCGAGCAGCCCCAGTATCCGCAGCGTGCCATCGGATTCGACTGCTGCATCGAAATAATGCACCTTGCCACCCGGCTGGCGGTGGCCAACTTCGATGACTAGGCGGCTGCCTGCATCCTGCACGCGGAAGTCAATCGCTCCATCCACAATCAGAGAGAAGGCATTACATAGCAAGATACGGGCCTCCGAGCCTGCCGGGAAGCCCTCTCGGAGTACACTCGCTAGGTTATCACCGATCTCCGAGAGTGCTTGGCCCTTGGTGAGAGGCTGAGGGGTACGGAGCTTGTCTAGAGACAGCGTGTAGATTCGGATATCTTGTAGGGGCTCAACTCCAAAATAGAAGGACTTAAACGGAAGTAACGAGTGCAAAGCAAGCTCATCCTGAGGATCAGGTAGTTCCGTCAGGAATGATCGGTGAACAGACTCGCCTCGCAGTTTTGGCCCCGTGACCCACTTCCCCCTATAGGTTTCATACTCTGCTATACCATCCCTTGTGTTAACCTTGCAATACTCACGCCGGATATGAAATCCCGCACCAGCGTCCTCATCCGTTTCTAGATCAACTGCATACGTACCTGGAGGATAACCTTCACTTCTGTAACGCATCTCCATAAGAAACTCAAGCGTAAGAACTTTAGCCCGATACCGGCTCAATTGTGAGAATCCACTCCTATTGAAGATGGCCGCCTCGAGTCTTGAGTTGAGAGCGTCACTGACGAACTTGAGCGCATCAACGAAATTGCTCTTGCCGGATGCATTAGGGCCAACTAATACTGTGAGCGGGCCAAGCTCGACATCAACGTCGCCCAGGCTGCGGTAGTTTTTGATCCTTACGCACTTTATCATGGCTGCCCACCCAGCGAGGCCGTTAGCATTGCTGGCCCCTGACCAGTGAGGATACCGGATAGAGGCTGGTCATTGCGTGCGGCGCGGCGAGACCTCGCGTGGGCTAGGGGAAGGTGATGCCGAGCTTGATGGACTGCTCGGGGTGTTGGTCAATGGCGGCGTAGGCGGCGGCGCTCTCCTCGAACGGCACAAGCGGCGAGACAATACCCTCCGTCTGCACGCGACCGCTGAGGAGCCAGCGTAGCCCCAGGTCGGCGAGGCGTTGTAGGTCCCAGGCCGGATAGTCGCGCGACGGCAGGCTCTCGGCGCGCACCGACACCAGCGAGAGCTGATTGAGGTGGAACTCATAGCCCAGGTGGACACCGCTGGCGTCGCGTCCGTAGAACGAGATAACGCAGACGGTGCCGCCGAAGCGCGTGGCGCGGATGGCCTCGTGCAACGCGGTGGGGTTGCCGCTGACCTCGACTGCGACATCCACTCCGCGCTGTCCCCATTGGGTCGGCCGCTCGGTGTAGCCGCCCACGACATGCGAAAACGGCGCGGCCGGCGCCGCGAGGCGGCTCGCTGGGACGGTCAATGCGCGGATGGCTTGCCCCACGTCGCCGGCAAGCGGATCAATGGTAGCGTCGGCGCCGAGCGCCAGCGCGAGGTCGCGCCGCGCTTTGATGGGATCCACCGCGATCACTTGATCGGCACCGGCAATGCGGGCCAATTGCACGGCCATTTGACCGATAGCCCCCAGGCCGAACACTGCCACGCGGTCGCCCAACCGGACATTGCCCTCGCGCAGCGGCAAGGCCATGACCAGTGGATCGAGGCAGACGGCCGCCTGTGGTGTCAGGCCGGCCGGCAGCACGTCTACGCGGCCGGCCTCGACCGTGTGTGTCTCGCGGATGGGCAGGTGCCCGAAGACCCGAAGACCCGATCACCCGCGCGGAACTCGGTCACGGCTGCCCCCACCTCCGTCACGACGCCGGTGGCCATATTGCCCAAGAGGGCCGGCCGAAACGTCTGCTCCGCTCCCGGTGACGGCGGCACGGGCATAAAGCAGCCCCACGCTATGTCATAGCGCTGATCGGGACGCGCATTACGGTCTCTGCGCCCGGCACGGTAGCTGACCATCTCGGTGCCGTGTTTGGGCGCGGCAAACTCGGTGCGGATGCGAATCTGCGTATCCCCCAGCGGCGGCTCGGCGTACTCGCGGAAGCCAGGCGTGCGGGGTGCGACGGTGACAAGCTCGCGCGGCATCAGTTACTACTCCCCGGCTGCATATCTGCTGACGATGGTGCCATAGGCGCGATCTCTAGTACACCTGGCCCAAGAAGATCACGCTCATCGCCACCTGATCTACAGTAGCAGGCGCGTGCTGCCGTCTGTCCGACCTCCTATACTGGAAGGAGCGACACACGTGGAGGCTGAGGAACGATGCTCCCGATTGGCGATGAGAACTTCGGCCGGCGGCGGCGGCCGATTGTCAACTATGCGCTGATCGGGACGTGCATTGCGGTCTTTGTGCTGCAAGGGCTGGCGCCGGTCGATTCGGAGGCCCTCGTCCGCACTTGGGGGCTGGTGCCAGCGCGATTGTTGCACGATGGCCCCTTCGCCGCCCACACCCTCATCACCCACATGTTCCTCCATGGCAACTTCCTCCACATCGGCGGCAACATGCTCTTTCTCTGGGTCTTCGGTGACAACATCGAGGATGAATTCGGGCACATTCCCTATCTGCTCTTCTATCTGGGCACCGGCGTACTCGCCGGCCTTGCTTCGGTGGCGCTGCGCTCCACGTCCGATGTGCCGGGCATCGGGGCATCGGGGGCGATCTCCGGGGTGCTCGGCGCCTACCTGGTGCTATTCCCACTCAACGAGATTCGCGTGGTGATTCTGCATCCCTTCACCCTGTTGCTCTGGCTAGGCTCACTCTTTCTGCAAAACCGTCCGGAGCTACCCAAGATTGGCATAGCGGCGCTCTACGTGCTGCTGTTCTACGTCATCTACAACTTCGTGGGCGCGCTGGCGGGCATCGTCAGCCCTTCCAGAGTGGACTCGGTGGCCCACTTGGGCGGCTTTCTGGGGGGGTATCTCATCGTCCTCATCCTACGCAGTCGTTTTGGCCTGTGGCCGGATACGGCGGCGGACACCGCCGCCGATGGGCCGGCCGCTTCCTTACGCACCGGTATGGCCGACCGACGGACCGAGGCCGAGCGGTTGCAGGCAGTAGGCAACTGGGCGGAAGCACGCAAGACGCTGGAAGCTGCACTGAAGCAGGGTGAACTGGGTGACGATGTACGCAGCAGCGTCTCCGCACACCTCCAACTGGCCGAAGTCTTGGCGCATCAAGAAGAGCTAGACGCTGCTGCAGAGCGCGTCGCTGCCGGGCGAGCGTTAGCCCAAGCGCATGGATACGGTGATTTGGTGGCGCGGGCCGACCTCGTTGCCGGGCACGTGGCGCTTCAGGCCAACGATGCCGCCGGTGCAGAGCAGCTCCTGCAGCGTGCGCTAGAATGGGCGCGTGCCGAGACCATCCAGGCCCTCCCGGCGGCGCAAACTATTCTGGCAGCGGCCGCGCTTGCCGACCGATTGGGGGCGGCACAGCAGGGGCTGGCGCTGCGCCGCGAGGCAGTGCAAGGGTTCATTCAGGCCCGCGACCGGCGGCGAGCGGTTGACGTGTTGGTAGAGATCGGCGCGCGTCTTGCGGCAGCCGGAGATACTCGCGGTGCCTACGCTGCCCGGCGCGAAGGGTTGCGCATCGCGCGAGCGATCTACTATCTTGATGCGGTAGAGCGCCTGAATGCAGAGCTAGCGCCAGCCACGAATCGCCGAAAGCTCCGGCGAGAATAGTGGTAATCTCCGAGAAGCAAGGTCTCACGCGATGGAACAATCATCTCAGCGGTACTCTGCCCCGTTTGTGGTCATCGCCGCAGTGTTTGCGACGACACTCGTCGTCTCCAACATCATCGCCGTGAAGATAGCTGGGATCGCCGGACTAACCATCTCCGTGGCTTTCGTCCTCTTTCCGATCAGTTACATCTTCGGTGACATCCTCACTGAGGTCTACGGCTATGCCGCCGCGCGCCGGGTAATCTGGCTCGGCTTCGCCTGCAACGTGCTGGCAGTCATTGCCATCTGGATAGCCCAAGTCCTCCCAGCGGCCTCCTTCTGGGAGGAGCAGCCGGCCTATGAGAGCATCCTCGGCGCCACGCCACGGCTGCTGGTCGCTTCGTTTATCGCGTACCTGTTCGGCGAATTCTTGAACTCCTTTGTCCTGGCAAAGCTCAAGATCGCTACCGCCGGCCGCTGGCTCTGGCTGCGTACGATCGCCTCCACGCTGGTCGGCCAGGGAGTGGACAGCGCAATCTTCATCACGCTGGCATTTGCCGGGACAATGGCCGGCGGCGACCTCGCCCGGACTATCGTCACCCAATGGCTCGCCAAGTCGGCGTATGAGGCGGCGGCGACCCCACTGACCTATGCCGCCGTGAACTACCTCAAACGTCTGGATGGGCAGGACACATACGACCGCGACACCAATTTCAACCCGTTATCCGTGTAGCGTCGTGTACGCGATGTGCGAGGCACGTACTCGGCCGCCGTGCCGTAAGGGCGCAGCATGCTGCGCCCAACGAGGAGGCTAGAGCTGAGGTGGTTGGGAAACTGGCGCTCATCGGCGGTGGCTTCATGGGTGAGGCGATCCTCTCCCGCCTCATCGCTGCTGGCGTGGTGGCGCCCAGCGCCGTGTCCGTGGGCGAGCCGGTCGCCGAGCGTCGAGACGCGCTGACCAGACAGTACCAGGTCCAGGCAGTCGCGGATAACGTCGCAGCGGTAGCGGACGCGGCCGTCGTGCTGCTGGCAATCAAGCCCCAGCAGACTGAGCCGGTGTTTGCGTCGCTGCGCGGCGCCCTCGGCCCCACCACCCTGGTCGTCTCGATTATTGCCGGGACAGCGCTCTCGGACCTGACCACCGGCCTCGATCATCAGCAGGTGGTGCGAGCGATGCCGAATACGCCAGCGGCGGTCGGGGAGGCCATGACCGTCTGGACCGCTACACCCGCAGTCTCCGCGGCGCAATTGACCACGGTGCGGGCGATCTTCAGAGCCATCGGTCGCGAAATCCAGGTGGACGGCAACCGGTATGTAGACATGGCTACGGCTATCAATGGCAGTGGGCCGGGCTACGTCTTCCTCGTTATCGAGGCTTTGATAGATGCTGCGGTGCAGATCGGTTTGGCCCGACCGGCCGCGCACGAGCTGGTCGTCCAGACGGTGTTAGGCTCGGCTGCGTTGGCGCGGGAAACCGGGGAGCACCCAGCCGAGCTGCGTAATCGGGTGACGACCCCCGGGGGGACGACGGCGGCCGGCCTGCTTGCAATGGAAGAGGGCGGCCTCCGCGCGGCGCTGGCGCATGGGGTCATCGCCGCCTACGAGCGCAGCGTGGCGCTAGGAGCCGGTGCCCAAGCCAACCCCCAGTGAGGGGCGAGGTGTCCCTCACCTACCCTGCGGGTAGCGCCGACTGCTGAATCCCGGCCGCCGCTGGTATACTGCCGGGCTAGGCTCTACCGGCAACGCCTGGTGGTAGCTTGGTCCAAGGCGACCCGACAGCGCAGCTCACCGGTGCAAGCCCGTGATCGTCCTGCATCACGTGTCTAAGGTCTATGCCAACGGGGCTTCGGCGCTCACCGATGTGAGTCTGGAGATCCCGGACCGGGATTTTGTCTTTCTCGTCGGGCCATCGGGAGCCGGGAAATCCACCTTCATTCGCCTACTGATCCGGGAAGAACTTCCAACCTCCGGGCGCGTTTTTATTGAGGGGCAGGACATTGCCCGCCTACGCAACGGAGCGGTCCCCTACTTGCGCCGGAAGGTGAGCGTGATCTTCCAGGATTTCCGCCTGTTGCCGGAGATGACCGTCTTCGAAAACGTGGCCTTTGCCCTGCGCGTGGCGGGGTACAAGCGCAAGCAGATTGATCAGCGCGTACTGGAGACGCTCGAGCTCGTCAAGATGGACTCCTACCGGGACCGCTTCCCCTATCAATTGTCGGGCGGCGAGCAGCAGCGCGTGGCCATCGCGCGGGCAATCGTCCACAAGCCCCCGGTCTTGGTGGCCGACGAACCGACCGGCAATCTCGATCCGGACATGGCGGCCGAAACGGTGCAGCTCTTGGTACAGATCAATGCGTTGGGCACAACGCTGCTGATGGCCACCCACAACCGCGACCTGGTAGACACGATGCAGCGCCGGGTGGTAGCCCTGGAGGCTGGTCGGATCGTCCGTGACGAGCAGCGCGCCGGCTACGCCTAACCGCAGCGCGGCGCTTCCCCCAGGCTCCCCGGTCGGTCGGACCGATGCACGTGAGTGGAAGCAGAGCATGAGTTGGATCGGCCGGGCGTGGGAGCTGTTCGATTACGCGGTGATGGCGGCGCTGCTGGGCCTCTGGCGCCATCGCTTTATGACGGGCGCCACGGTGCTGACGACCGCGCTGATGCTCCTGATGCTCAACGTCTTTGTCGTGCTGGTCACGCACCTGAACGTAGCGCTCGAAGCGTTGGAGCACCGCGTCAACGTGATCGCGTACATCCGCGAAGATGCCCCCCCCGGCGAGGTGCTCGCCTTGCGGAACAACCTCCTGGGCCGCTCGGACGTGCTCGAAGTGGTCTACGTGACGAAAGATGAGGCGCTGGCCCGGCTGCGCGAGCACTTCGCCGACCGGGCGGAGCTGCTGGACATGGTATCGGACAATCCCCTGCCGGCATCGCTGGAGATTCGTGCCCGCGATCCCGAGAATCTCAGTGCCATCGTCTCCCTGCTGCGGGCCAACTCCGTGTTGGAAGAGGTGACCCTACAAGAGGATGTCGTGGAACGGTTGCTGCGGCTCACGACGGCCACGCGCCTCGCCGGGGTGGCGATGACCGGGGGACTGGCCATCGTCAGCCTGTTTATCGTCATCAACACTATTCGCATCGCCGTGTATTCTCGCCGCCAAGAGATCGAAGTGATGAAGCTGGTAGGGGCAACGGACTGGTTTGTCCGCTGGCCCTTCATCTTCGAGGGGGTGCTCTATGGGCTGTTGGCGGCACTGCTGACGCTGCTGATCGTCGTCCCGGCCTACGATCCGGTCGTAGAGAACTTCTGGGCGCTCCTGTCGTTCTTACCGGTAGAGCGCGATCCACAGTTCGCTACCAAGCTGGCGCTGATGACGACGGTGGTAGGGACTTCACTCGGCGTTGCGGGGAGCTACATCTCGGTGCGCCGATTCCTGGAAGTGTAGGCCATGATCGTACTACGTAACGTGTGGAAGTGGTACGACGACGACACGGTCGCCTTGCGCGGTGTCACCCTCACAGTGCCCCGCGACGACTTCGTCTTTCTCGTTGGGCCGAATGGTGCTGGCAAAACGACCTTGCTCCGCCTCTTGAACCGCGCCGAGACGCCGAGCGACGGTTGTATTCTCGTCAACGGACAGGACGTGCAGGACCTCGACGAGCAGGAGGTCTCCAGGTTTCGTCAACGCATCGGGGTCGTGTTCCAAGACACCCGCCTCTTCGCGGACAGAACCGTATACGAGAACATCGCCGTCAGTCTTCAGGTATCGGGAGACGGACGAGCCAGCGAGCTAGTATGGGATGCGCTTGAAGTCGTGCAGCTGGCCGATCATGCCGAGCGCTTCCCCGGGGAGCTTTCGGGTGGCGAGGCCCAGCGGGCCGCCATTGCGCGGGCGATTGTCCGGCAGCCACAGCTACTGCTCGCTGATGAGCCGACTGCCAACCTGCCACCGGCGATGGCGTGGCAGGTGCTCCAGGTGCTCACCGACATCCATCATTACCATGGCGTGACCACACTCATCGCGACGCATGACCGGGAGGTCGTTGATCGGATGCGCCGACGGGTTGTAGAACTGTCGCACGGATACATTGTGCGCGATCAGCGCGGAGGCCGCTTTGCCGCCTAACTCGCGCCGGCCATACGCCACGCGCAGACGGCTGTCGTGGCCTCTGCGCGCCGCCACCGTGCTCCTGCTGTTCGCCACCTTGGTCGGCCCGGCCGCTGCGCCCGTGGCCGCCAACCCTCTTGATGACGCCGTTGAGGCCGCCAAAGAGGCCGTTGAGGCCGCCAAGAACCGGATACAGCAGTTGACCCAGCAAAAGGAACAGACCCAGCAGCAGCGTGAGCAGAAGGAAGCGGAGCTTCGGCAGCTCAGACGAGAAGGGGAGTCGGCGCTTGAGGCCCTCGTGCGTGTCCGGGGCGAGCTGAACGTGGCCGAACGGCGTCTGGAAGCGATCAAGACGGAGCTGGACAAGATTGAGGTGCATATCCGCGACCTCGAAGCGCAACAAGAAGAGCTCCGCGCGGAACTCTTCCGACGTTCAACTGCGTATGGTGCGCGTCTGCGCGTGATCTACAAGTTGACGCAGAAACCACCGCTGGTCCTGATTCTCGGGGCTGCCGACATCCATGACTTCTTGAAGCGGCTCAATGGCTTCACCGTCATCGCCCGTGAGGACAGCCGCCTGGTCGCCGCCATGCAGCAGGAACAGGAGCAGGCGGAACGGGTCCGGCAGGAGCTTGACGAGGAAAAGGCCCGGGCCACAGCGCTGCGAGCGGAGGCGACGGAGGTCAAGCGGACCCTGGACATCAAACGCGACCAGCAGCAGCAGTTGATCGCACAGATCGAGGCCGACGAGGCGCGCGCGCAACAAGAGCTCACCGAAATGGATCAGGAAGCCGAGCGCCTGACTGGGGAAATCCAGCATCAGATCGAAGTCGAACTACCCAGGCGGGAAGAAATCCAGCGCCGAGAAGAGGAACGGCAGCGCCGCGAGGCCGAAGCGGCCGCGGCGGCGAGAGAAGCCGGGCGCCAGGTGACACCACCACCGAGCGGCCCCTTCATCTGGCCGGTTTCCGGGCCGATTACCGCTGTCTACGGGCAGCGCACGTTTGCCCAGCGCTTCCACACCGGTCTCGATATTGCCGCCAACCTGCGCGTGCCCATCCGGGCTGCCGCGACCGGCCTCGTCCTGCACGCGGGCTATGCCGTGCAAGGTAATCGCCGGGCGTCGTATGGGATGTACGTCACCCTGCTGCACGGCGACGGGCGCGTGACCTTGTACGCGCATCTGGACGACCGCGTCAGCCCGCCACGGGTCCAGAAGGGCCAAATCATTGAGCAGAAAGAGGTTCTGGGGGTGATCGGCATGACCGGCATCACCAGCGGGCCACACCTGCACTTCGAGGTGCGCGACCGCAACGGGAAAACGCGCAATCCGCAGGAGTTCCTGCACTAGCGATGTGCCGACATCGTGTTTCGTCGGGTAGGCTTGCCCCCACGCCGCAGGCTCCCGCTTCCTCGGCCGAATCACGCCCGGGTACGAAGGAGTAATACCCGAACTCCGGTCAGGACTCCGTGACGCTGCCGTGGAGCGGCACTGTTTCCACCCAGATCTTGCCTGGCTGCAAGCGCACCTCCTGGCCGTAGCGGTCACGGAACACGGTGCGCGACCAGCGGGCCGTCTTCCGCCAGGTCCCCTCGATGACCTGCCCATTCTGAATGATCTTCGCTTGGCCAGTACCGAGCGTGCCGTACAGCAAGCGCACGTTGCCAGGGTAGCCGTCGTCAGCCGACGACTCCTCCTGGAATTGAACCAGAATCGCGGCGGCCGTGATTTGCTGGCCGGTCCCAGGATCCATGTGTGGCAGCCCGCCCATGACCCGGCGATACAGCCCCGTAGGAGGATCGTAGCGCCACTGCACCTCGAATCCCGATGCACTGGGCCAGAAGACGATGCGCACCCCCGTATGCGTCGCGCCGGCCGGCGGTCGTTGAGCCGTATCCGCGAACTGCCAGGCCCGAAACTGCCCCGTCCAGCTTTTCCCCTCCGCGTCAACGGCGGTGAGGTCGCGCCGGGCCGCGACGCCCCAGAGCCGCTGGGTGTCCGTGAACATCGTATGTTCGAGGGAGACGTTGCGGCTCAAGTCGCGCCAATACACCGGCGCGCCAATCCGGAACTCATCGAGGTCGTTGTAGCCCGCCCAGCCGTAGCTCCTGATCTGCCCGAGCGCATCGGCACGGGCACCGTTGCGGCAACCGATGCCCGTGCGCTGGTCACAATAGGCGCCCCCGACGTGGGCGTAGAGTGGGTAGCGGCCGTACTCGGAGAGCCAATCGAGAAAATACGTCCGGGCGCTGCGTACCGGTCCGGCGCGGACCGCCTCTGTTCCACGGTCGCAATAGAACACGGCCAGAAAGCGCGTGATCCCGCCCTCAGCGACTGCCTCGTAGACTACGTCCGCAGAGGCAAGCCCGTATTGCGGTCGCGCATCGGGATGGTTCTCGATCATCACGCCGAGCGGGCGGCGTCCCTCCCAAGCCGTCCGGTACGCCGGCGGATAGCGGATGCCGTTCAATGGGCACACCTCACTCTGTCGCACTTCATGGACGACCATAGTCGGTATTGCTCTAGGCAGGGTATTGTCCGCCAGGGCGGGGAGCACCGAGTCGAACGGGAACCCGAGATCAGGGGCCTCCGGCGGCGCCGAGAATAAGGTGGCATCGTCAGCTAACGTCGGCTGCGCGAGGGATGCCGAGGAATTGTCGGCGCAGAGCGGGTCGAGCAGGTCCGTTTGCAACGGGAAGCGCTCACGCCCGAACGCCGGCTCCAGATACGCGCACGTCACCGCAACAGCCGGCGGCACGGCCACTGCTAGGACCAGCCAGAGCAACACGAGCGATAGACCCAGTCGCAGTCGTCGAGATTGTGTAGTCACCCCTACTCCTTACACAGATTCGCTATACACGCCATAGTTAACGCAGCGGCCGGCTGGCCCGATACAGAAGTCCTACGCCTGGAACAGCGGTCGCGCTCCCTACACCGCTCTGCCGGCCGGGCGCGACGGTATACCCCGGGTGCTCAGAGGCGCGGCGGCATCCCTTCCGAAAGCGGAGTTGCGAGGCCGCGCCCGCTCGCTGTAACGTCCGGTCGTCTGCGCTGAGGAGCATTCTTCCGATGGCCGCCGTAGAATTGCGTACACGCCTCCTGACACTGCAAGATTACCTCGCACTCCCCGCGGACAATGACCTGGAGCGCGAGATTATCCGGGGGAGGTTGTTCGGGTCCCCACGACCACGCATCCTGCACCAACATCTGCTTGGCGAGCTATTCAAGCTACTGAGTCGTTATATCGGCCGGCGTGGTGGGCATTCCATTCAGGTCATTCTTGATGCTGACCTGCTGATGGATCCCCTGCATACCTACCTCTCGCCCGATCTGATGTATTTCTCAGCCGAGGCCGTCCCAACACTGCTCGACCTGATGGCGCGCGGCCACCGCATTCACCTCCGGCACGCTCGACCGGAGCTGGTCGTCGAGGTGCTCTCACCCCGGAGCGAGGGGCGTGACCTGGTGGAGAAGCGGGCGGTCTACGCCGAGGCCGGCATCCCCCACTACTGGGTCTTCGATCCGCAAGAGCAGCTGTTCCGGGAGTTTGTGCTGGACCTGGAGCGCGGCGAGTACGTTGAGCACTGGCACGAGCGGAAAACGGTGCGGCCACGACTCTTTGCCGACGCGCAGCCCCCGCTCACTCTGGAGCTGCCGCGCCTCTGGCCAGTGGGCCGGTCCCCATCGGCTTGATCTGACGTGGGCAGCGCACCAGTGGTACAATAGAGGAGTTGGCGCAGAACTAGCGGTCAGAGGAGGGATGGCTGAGCGGCCGAAAGCGGCGGTCTTGAAAACCGTTGGTCGAAAGACCCGGGGGTTCGAATCCCTCTCCCTCCGCCGGAAGCCTCAGCCGGATCGCCAGACAGCAGCCTATGGAAGGGTCGCATAGTTGGCCTAGTGCGGCGGTTTGCTAAACCGCTACAGGGGAAACCCTGTCGTGGGTTCGAATCCCACCCCTTCCGCCACCACACCGATCAAGCGCGTCCCAAGTAGGGGCGCGTTTTCTCTTTGACCCAGGTTGTGTTGACATTGGAGATAGAAGGCAGGGCCACCAACTCCATAGCGTCATTCCGGCAGAAGCCGGAATCCAGGCACCTGGGGCAGCAGCCATCGCACCAGTTCTGGATTCCCGCTTTCGCGGGAATGACCGGGAAATGTCAACAGAGCCTAGTCCCACGGCCCTGCCGCTCTGCACGCACGAGGGCTACAACACACCGCAGCATCTCTCTGTCTCCGACGCCGCGCTAGCTACATATGCTATTATGAGGCTAACTCATGCACCAGCAGCGGCTATGGGTACGCGGATAGGGCCGGCTCTGCATCAACCGCGGCGCTCCCGGCCCCGCTGCCGACGCACACGCGGTCCGACCACTGCCGGTGCATTGCTGACCCGCCGATGACAGATTGCTGCCGATGAACCACCCGCCAGCACCCGACGACGAGCGGCGCTTTTGGCTGGCCCTCCACCGTCTGCCCGGTGTAGGGCCGAAGCGTTTTCGCCAGCTCCTCGACCACTTCGGCTCTATCCAGGCGGCCTGGAACGCTACCCCGACCCAGATCGGCCAAGCCGGGATTGATCGTCGGACGGCGGCGGCTATCGTCGAGGGACGCGGGCAGATAGACCCGGATCGAGAAGTCGAACGGCTGGCCGCAGCGGGGATAACGGTGCTGACCTGGCTGGACGAGGAGTGCTATCCACCGCTGCTGCGCACCATTGCGGCTCCGCCGCCGGTGCTGTATGTCCGTGGCGAGCTCACCCCGCAGGATCGCAGCGCCATCGCCATGGTCGGTACCCGGCGCCGCACGACCTACGGTCGCAGCGTCGCCACGAAGCTGGCCGGCGAGCTGGCGAGTGCTGGGCTGACCATCGTGAGTGGCCTGGCGCGGGGTATTGACGGCCACGCGCACCGGGCAGCCCTCCAGCACGGCGGGCGCACATTGGCGGTGCTCGGTCACGGCCTCGACACCATCTATCCGGCCGAGCACCGCACCCTCGCCGCCGAGATAGTCGCGCAAGGGGCACTCCTGAGCGAGTACCCGCCCGGAGTCGGACCGGCGGCAGAGCACTTCCCGGTTCGCAACCGGATCATCAGCGGCTTGGCGCTCGCGACAGTGGTAGTAGAAGCCGGTGAAGCCTCGGGGGCACTCATCACGGCCCGCGCCGCAGCGGACGAAGGGCGCGACGTGTTCGCGGTGCCGGGGCCAATCACGTCACCGTCGAGCCGCGGCTGTCATCAGCTCATTCAAGAAGGGGCCGGGCTGGTCAGCGAGGCGCAAGACATCCTGGACGCGCTCAATCTCCACCTGGCGCCGGCAGCCCGTCAGCTGGCAATGCCGCTGCCGGCCAACGCCGAGGAAGCGCAGGTCCTCGCCGCCCTCCAGCGCACGCCAGGAGCGCCATGCCACATTGACGACATCATCCGCGACGCCCAACTCCCAGCGCACACGGTAGGCAGCACGTTGACGGTGCTGACGCTGAAAGGCTTGGCCCAAGAGCTTGGCAACCAGCACTATGCCAGCATGGGTTGAGAGCGAGCGCCAAGACATCGGGGTGCTTGCTCCCAGCGTGTCGGCACGACGGCCTAGCCTGGTGAGACAACTCACGTAGCATCGGGTGTAGCTAAGTTCCAGAGAGATGACTAACTCACAGCGCTGGCGATGGATTGAGGAGGATCCATTCGGACACTTGGTCTACTGCGGTGAAGACTCCTGGGGGCATATCGCAGACGAGCACGTTGCCGTCGTACCGTTTGAGACAGGCATCCGCACGACTATTGCAGACCCAGTCAGAGTCTATTTTGACCCAACCTCTACGACAGTGACCCGCCAGCGGGGGAATCCATGGGCCGAGGTCGTGCATTATGTGGGCGGAGGCTATGCACATGGCCGGTATGTCGACCATCTCATAATCGTCGTTGTCAAGTGGCTACCCGAAGGGCCTGCAAACATCGTTGTGGGCTATGTGGCTACAGCATACCTCGCCAGGCGGACCCTGCCTCGATTAGTATTACGATGGGAGCGAGAAGGATGAGCGCAGAATCAGTCGCAGTGAGCATCAGTGAGCAAGTAGCAGCCGATCTGTCAGCCGCACGGTGGGACTATCAGGCTGACATTGACATGATGGAAGTATTCCTACCAGGTAGCACTGGACGCCCCGGTGTAGCAGACACGGTCGGTGACGACCTCTATGTACGCTACGATGCCGAGACCGGTGTACCACTGAGCATCATCATTCATGGCGTCACTTCCTGGCTCGCTGCACAGCAGGGCCGCTCGCTACCTCCGCCGGAGGCTCCCCTTGACTACGCGGCGGCGCGCCGGCATCTGGCCAGAGTGTTGCGAGCCAGCCCAGAACTAGCCTCTATGAGATAGCTTCTAGCCACTAGCCACCAGTCAGGGGGCCACGACCTCCGCCGGCACTAGGGGGGCCGGCCTCCATACCTACCTCACTCCCATAGTTCGTATGGACTGGATACATCCGGACATCTGATAGACGGGCGCCAGCAAACTTCCGCAGAGGCACTAGCCTCCCAGACTTTGCAAGCTAGCCGGATTCTTTACTAGACTCCGCGATATAGGCGTATTCGCTATATTGTAATGTGGAGCGTGAATGCACTATGACGGAATCGGGCATCACAGCGAAGGGGCAGACAACGTTACCCAAGGTCGTGCGGGAGGCCCTCGGCGTTCAGGCCGGGGGCCGCGTGCGCTACATCATCCAGGATGGAGAAGTACGGATCAGGGCGGTACGTCCCATCGGCCGGCTCTTTGGCGCGCTGAAGCACAACGGCCCGGCGCGGACCATGGAAGATATGGAACGAGCCATCGTAGACGGAGCCTGTCAAGCGTGATCGCCATTGATACGAATGTGCTCGTCCGCTATTTGGTATGTGGTGACGCCGAACAGGCGGAAGCGGCCCGGGTATTGTTGGCGGAGTTGTCGCCGGAACGGCCCGGCTTCATCTGCCGCGAGGTCACCATTGAGATCGTCTGGGTGCTGGAGCGGGCCTATGGGCGGTCCCGCGATCAGATTGCGACCGTGCTGGATGAACTGATCGCTACCGAGGGCCTCGTCGTCGAGGCGGCCGACGACGTAGCCCGGTCGGCTTTTACCTATCGCCAGGGCGGCGCCGACTTCTCGGACCTGATGATTCTCGCGGTGGCCAAACGGGCCGGGGCGCGGCCGCTCTATACCTTCGACCACACCTTTGCGCGATTGGAAGGAGCGGCGCCGGTGGAGTAGCGGCCGGGGAGGGAATCGTGGCGCCAGCCTACGTCGTGTACTCGGCGTTGATGTGTATGTATCCGACAGTGAGGTCGCAGCCCCAGGCGGTGGCAGCGCCGTTGCCGATGCCCAGATCAACGCGGATGGCGACATCCGTGCCCTGCAGGTAGCGTTCGAGCTGCGGGAGTAGCTCATCGCCAAGCGGTCGTCCCCGATAGAGCGCGAGGTCGCCAAAGGCAATCGTCACGCGCTCCGGGTCAATATCGGTCTCCTCATGACATTTGCCAATGGCCATGGCCACCCGGCCCCAGTTGGGATCGGCGCCGGCCACGGCCGTCTTCACGAGCGGCGAATCGGCGATGATCTTGGCGATGCGCTGGGCTTGGGCTTCATCGCGGGCGCCCGTGACGGTCACTTCCAGGAGCTTGCTCGCGCCCTCGCCGTCCCGGGCGATCTCCTGCGCCAGCTCAATGGCCATCGCCCGCAGCGTGGCGCCGAATTGCGCCGGGTCCACGGCGCCCGCTTGCCCGTTCGCCAGGATCAGCGCGGTGTCGCTGGTGCTCGTGTCGGTATCCACGCTCACCATGTTGAAGGACACGGCAACGGCCTCCCGCAGCAGGCTTTGGAGCGCGGCCGCGTCCACGGCCGCGTCGGTGTAGAAGAACGCCAACATCGTCGCCATGTTGGGGGCGATCATCCCGGAGCCTTTGCACATCCCGACCAACACGGCGTCGCCGATGCGGGCACAACGGTACTTCGGCCGGGTGTCCGTGGTCATGATGGCGCGGGCCGTCGTCTCCAGATCGCCGGTCCGCAGCTCTGCCCGCAGACCGGGGATGCCGGCCTTGATCTTGTCCATGGGGAGCTGCCAGCCGATGACGCCGGTCGAGGACGGAAAGACCGCCTCCGGTTGATTACCTAGCTCCGCGGCGACGAGCCGACAGGTCTCGCGCGCCGCCGCAATGCCCGTCTCGCCGGTAGCGACATTGGCATTCTTGCTGTTGACGACGACCGCCTGGAGGTGATGATCGGCAACGTGCTCGCGCCCCACGATGATGGGAGCGCCAGCAAACAGACTCTGGGTGAACATGGCGGCCGCCGTCGCCGGTGTCGTAGAGAAGACCACCGTGAAGTCGAGCGTGTCATCGCGGATGCCTACGTTCTTGGCACAGCTGAGGAAGCCCTGCGGGTGGTGCTCCAGCGAGGCGAGGATCGGGGATGCAGTCGTCGGTTCAGTCATCACTTGTCTCCGAGCGGCAGATTCAGCGCCGGTACAGCGGCGCGCGGCAGGCATGTACGCACTTATGGTATCCCCGGCGCCTGTGCGTTCTAGGCAAATTCGGCGCCTATGCGGCAGGTATTCGACACCCGCGCCGGCCACCGGGGCTGGCGCGAGCGCGTTCTAGTGCAGGTCGGCCAGAAAGAGAGCCGTCATAGCGCGGCCACAGCGACCTGTGCGAGGTGGTCACTTTGCACCGGCCGGGCACAGCACGGGTATTGTGTTCACCCGGAGAGCATCGTATAATGCCGGCCGTCCAGCCAGTACCCACCGACGCGCAAGTGCCGCCGAGGAGGAGTTCCCGCCATTCACCCCCCGTGCGATGGCAGGATCGTGGCCAGCGTCGTAGCAGCTCTATCCGTGCTCTCTTCTAGGGAGGACCCCAGTGCCTCGCCAGCAGTTAATCGCGGCTGTTGATGTCGGGACGACCAAAGCCTGTGCCTTGCTCGGGGAGGTAACCGAGACAGGCACAGTCGTTGTCCTCGGGGCCGGTCTCTGCCCCTCGCGCGGGATGCGGCGTGGCGCCGTGGCCAACATGGCCGCCACAGCCGACTGCATCACCACTGCCGTCGCCGAGCTGGAGCAGCTGTGCGGCCGCCATGTGCGGTCCGCTTACGTCAGTATCGCGGGCGGGCAGATCCAGTCGCAGAACAGTCGGGGCGTGACAGCGCTCCATGGGAATGGCTCCCTGGTGCAGGCTGAAGATGTGCAGCGTGCCGTCATCACCGCCCAAGCGTTGGCTGTGCCGGCTGGTCGCCGGGTCATTCATGTGGAGCCACGACGGTACTGGATTGATGGCGCAGACGGCATTCAGGACCCCGGAGGCATGGCCGGCCAGCGGCTCGAAGTCGAGGCGCATGTGGTCACTGGCGCCGTTAGCTCCATGCAGAACCTGATCCACTGTGTAGAGAAAGCCGGCGTCAAGACGGAGCAGCTGGTCTTGCAGCCGTTGGCCTCCGGGGCAGCGCTGACCACCGAGTCCGAACGACAGCTCGGCGTAGCCGTGGTGGACATCGGTGGGGGCACGACGGACCTGGCGGTCTACCTCGATGGCACCGTCTGGCACACCAAGGTGCTGCCGCTGGGTGGCCGGAACGTCACCAACGACATCGCTATCGGCCTCAACGTGCCCTTCGGTGTGGCCGAGCGTCTGAAGCTGACCTATGGCCATGCCCTCCGGGAGGCGGTGGAGGGACTGGATCCGGTGGAGGTGCCGAGCTTCGAGGCCGGCTGGCTGCAAGAGGTCCCCCAGGAGTTTCTCGCCGAGATCATCGGAGCGCGCATGGAGGAGATCCTGGACCTCGTGGCCCGCGAGCTACGGGACCTCGGGTGTCACGGTCTCCTCGGCGGCGGTGTCGTCCTGACCGGAGGCGCCGCCGATCAACGCGGTCTACGCAAGCTGGCGGCGGACATACTGGAGATGCCGGTACGCAAAGGGCAGCCCCACCGGGTCGAGGGGTTGAGCGAGCGGCTGCTGGCGCCCACCTTTGCCACCGGTCTGGGCCTGCTGGTCTGGGGCAGCCGCCAAAACGACCAACCCTCGCGACACTACGTCTCCCGGCGCCCCGGGCCGTGGATGGAGCGCGCCCAGCGCTTTCTCCGCGCCTTCTTCCCCTGAGCACCCCAGCCATCGTCCCACGCAGGAGGGCATGTGCAGTAGGCCGATTGCTGATTTCTGATCCTTGACAACCTCGACCCACCAGCATACTGTCCTCGTCATACGTCATGAGAAGCACCGCCTAGACCCCAAAGGGTCACTGAGGTGTTTACCAGGATTCTAGGAGGCCTTATAAGCGCTGTGGCCGTGGCGTGCGGAGACGCGACTCCGACCCAGCCATCAACTGGGATCGGAGCCACTCCCCAACCGACGGCACCAAGCGGTCCAGCAGTGGACGTCGAGCCGACCCCGTCTGAGTCGACCACGCAGGCTCCATCCGAGGCAACACCATCTGGGCCGCAGAAGACCGATGCATTGTTCGAGGTTGATAGTCCCTGCCGCATGACACGGGCCGCTCAACTGCCGATAGAGTTCGAGTACAAGGGGGGAGTCCCGACAGGGTTCGACGGCATCAACCAGGCAGCATGCAGGTTCACTAAGGACTGGAGATGGGGATGCGTAGATATTTGATCCTCAATAGCAACGCGCCAGACCTGATGGAGTTGTTCCTCGTCGCGAGTATCGCTTCCGTGTTGGCGATTCGGGCCTTTCTGGCCGCCACCGGGTATCCGCAGCTAGGCGGAGCGGGGCTCCACATTGCGCATATGTTGTGGGGCGGTATCTTTATGACCATCGCTCTGTTCGTACTCTTCAGTCTGCTGGGGCCAACATCGCAAAGATTCGCTGCAATTCTGGCGGGCATTGGATTTGGAACATTCATAGATGAATTGGGAAAGTTCATCACTTCGGATCATAACTATTTCTTTGAGCCTACTAATTGTCTGGGGATTATATACGGTCCTACACAGCGGCGCCGTCCGCGTCCTCCGGCTCAACGTTCTCCGGTTCCTGCTTCGGCTGGTAGTCCCACTCGGCTGGCGGCGGGCTATTGAGCACGACGCGAGCAATGACTTCCGGCGGCGCGTCTATCTGCTCCGGCATGGGGCGTGGCGGGCGGCCTGGCCCGCGGCGCGGTGTGGTATCCGGCATCATGCTTACTCCTTAGCGGGGTATTCTACTCGGAGCCTACGGGAATTGGCATCCAGTAGTTGACGACAGCGCCGAACGGGTGAACCGGAGTGGGCTCCACATCCAGCAGGTCACGCCAGCCGGGCAACCGACGCTTCATTGCCCATGCCCCTACCGCGGCGCGTGTGGCATCCCGTTCGTTGGCATCCTCTATCCCCGCCGTCAAGCGCCGCACCATGTTCACCGTATCCGCTGGCCCCCTCTGCCGGAGCAGCTTCCACATTGCCGTTGGGTGCGCCTCCGTTATTGGCAAGCCTGGCCACCTTGCTCGGAGATGCCAGCCCAACAAGGGGCCTTGGACCGTGACCGCACCTCGCAGGCCATTGACCGCAATAACCATAAGCACCGGGACCTGAATGTCCTGCAACGCTTGCTTGACAACATCGTCAACTGCCCGGTTTCCACGCTGGCCCCAAAACATCGGGGCATCTACGCCAGCGGCGAGGACTCGAGGGTGCCCTTGGCGGACAAGCTCCTGATGCACTTGGCCAAGTGCATCCACAGCGTCACGGGCCAATCCGGTTTCCAATCGTCTCAGACGGGAACCAACTATCTGGCAGATGCTCCAACCGAAGTTGCCGCTAGGGGCGTCGTCGTTTCGACCACCGGGGTCGAACCCCAATACGACACCATCCATGGCCCTAGTATCTGTAGCCATCGTCACCGTTCCCTTGCGGCCCTCAGTCTAGCACGCGCAACCGCACTGCCCCGGCGCAATGAGTGCCAGCAGCGTCACGTCAGTCACGGCTCGCCCGTCTCAGACGGGTAGGCCGGGCCGCCCGCTGTCAAGTCCTGATACCGCAGCCGCTTGCCCACACCGCCCCGTGCCAACGCCGCCATCTGGTCCGCGGTATCCTGCGGCCGGACGTTGTGCCGCCCGGCAAACTCGTTGACGTAGCGGTGCAAGTGCTTGGGGCTATAGTGGTGAAACGTGCCGTGATAGCCGCGCTTGACCATGGACCAGAAGCTCTCGACACCATTCGTTGAGACTTGGCCGCGAACGTATTCCTTGACGCTGTGCTTGACGGCCTGATGGTGCCGGGGCAGGCCCCGGTAGCTCGGATAGTCGTCGGTATAGACCGGCGCGTCCGGCGCCGCGTAGTCCTCGACAAAGCCGTGTAGTGTCTCGCGGTCCGTCCGCTGGACTGGCTCGGCGACCACCTGATTAGAGGCGCGGTCTTTGCTGCTAGTGTCAGTTCGCTAATCGTCATGCCTCTCTCCTTGTGTAGGATTGTATGTAATCCCCAGAGGCTCTATCCTACTCTGAAAGACAACACCGTTCTTGGCAGTGCCTTTCAGGGACAGGAATCCGTTCTCGATGCTAGGCAGCTCTTGGTACTCCATGAAGACTGAGTCCTAGCTCACGACTCATTGAGTGGAGCGGCAGCGCAGAGAGGAGCCAGGTCACTTGGTCAGCGGGTATGGGATGCCGTCTGCCAAGAGCCTACCGCACTCGTTGCTATCGCTCCACTTACCACTCTAGCACATTCTGAGCCTGGCCGTCTGAGCACAGATGTTCTCAGGATAGTTTTCTGAGCGCAATTCGACTTGACACACACTGGCGAGGTGCATGCCATCAAGTTGTCGAGCCAACGACAGAGAAGGTCAAGCGGCACCCACGACACAGGAGAAGGAACATGGAGAACCGTCCCGTTGAAGAGCAGATTGTAGATAAGCTGGAAAGTCTGGCTCTAACTGCCCACAAGCACGTAGACTTTCCTTCCGAGGATGGTGAGCACGAACACGGCGACCATATATCTAACGGAGACGGTCAGCATAGGCATAGTCCCGAGCCGTTGGGTGCATTAGGTAGCACGGCTTTGCTAGTCGCTGTTTGTGGCGACGAATTGTACGACAGTATAATCTCCCAGTTGCAGCAGCGGTTAGAAAGATGGGAGAAGAAGTTTGGAGTGTCTTCTAGGGAGAATGTGGACACGTGGTATGATTCTGTTCACAGGCTGAACAGTCCTGACAACTACTTTGATATTGACAGACACTTGTGGCGATTGACATTTCTCTTTTTGGAGGAACTGAAAGAATATCGGCACATTGTCCACACTGCCACTGGCTGATATACTAAAGTATGCCGTGTCAGCGTGTGCAATAGCGGTGGGCAAGCGAATCATCATAATGGTACAATTGAGAGTAGTGTATCCGTTTGAAGGGGGCGACGCGCATTTGACGGAAGCCTTGGTGGATACGGGTGCGACCGATTGAGGCCGGCATCATGGCTGCGAGGATAGCGGTGGGCGACATCGGCGAGGAATATGTCGAGAAGCCCACGCCGGCTCCGAACCGGAGCAAAGGCGGCAAGAAGGGCGGGAAAGCCAGGGCGGAATCGTTGACACCGAAACAGCGTTCGGAGATTGCGGCGAAGGCGGCCAAAGCCCGCTGGGGCGAAGAGGTGGCGTAATGAGTCGATCGCCTTCGCCTATCTACCTCGACGACGTAAGTACCGAGGACGTATCCTCGCCGGTTTTTGCGAGGCTGGCTCCGCAGGGGCATCACAAGATTGCATTCGGTTGGTACGGGGGGAAGTTTAGCCACCTTGCGTGGCTTCTCCCGCTGTTGCCCGAGGCGCATCACTATTGCGAGCCCTTCGGGGGGTCAGCAGCGGTGATCTTGAACCGCGCTCCGTCTCCAGTCGAAACCTACAACGACCTCGATGGTGAGGTGACCACTTTTTTCCGCATTCTACGTGCGCAGCCCGACGAGCTTATCCGTCAGATCGCGTTTACACCCTTTTCGCGCGAGGAGTTCTATATTGCCTGTCGGAACGAGGCCGGTCTCACCGATCTCGAACGCGCGAGGCGTTTCTTTGTGCGAGCTCGGCAGGTACGGACCGGGCTTGCTCAGTCAGCAACACTAGGCCGATGGGCGAATTGCAAGCAGACGAGTCGCGCGGGAATGTCGGGCGCCGTCTCTCGGTGGCTTGGAAGCGTGGCTTCGTTGCCGGAGATTGCGGAGCGATTGATTCGGGTGCAGATCGAAAATAGGCCTGCCGAGGATGTTATTCGTCTGTACGACGAGAAAGAAACGCTCTTCTACTGCGACCCCCCTTATCCGCACGAGTCACGAGGCGACAAACGCGCCTATAGGGACGAAATGAGCGACCAAGAGCACCGCAGTCTCGCGGAGTTGCTCAACAACGTAAACGGGAAAGTGGCTATTTCCGGCTATCGCTGTGAACTCATGGAACAGATCTACAGCGAATTCCGCCGCATTGATGCCCCCAAGAAGCTGTGCCACTCGGCAAAATCGGCACGATTTGAGTCGCTGTGGGTGAACTTCTAGAGGGCGATCATGCCTGTTGACTACGAGGCAAGCCGGACGCTCCTAGACAAGAGGTTTGCAGCCGTTTCCGAGGCAGCAATACAAGGCAATCGTTCGGAATGCGCCGAGGAAGTGGTAAGCGCATTCAGAAAACTATTCGCAACTAGCACTCAATCCTACAGAGAGGCGTTGTTGGGCTGTGCATTGGCTTGGTGGTGCGACCCGGAGATCGATATCCATCTCCCGTATGTGAATCTGGGCGGCGCAGCGTTCAACGGACGCACACTTGACGAGCGCGTAGTTAACCCATTCCTACACGACAACCGTATCCCAAGTTCGCGCGGGCCATATCTAGCCATGTTCAGGCGTTCCGTAGCATTCAATGCATCTAGTACACGCGCTGGAGTTCGAGACAAAGACCTCTTTGACGCCTTCTTTTCGCTGCTTGCGCATGTTCAAAGCCTCGACACAGACGGGGTACTTGTGTTCATAGACCAGTTACTTCTTCACTTCTACGACTTGCGCGAGAAATCTCAGATTCCGATCTCCCGGCTAGGTCGCATCAGCCTCGAACAGATTGCCACCCTGATGAATCAGCTCATCGCTACCCCGAGTGGCGGACGATTTCCCATGTACTTGGTTGAGGCCGCGTTCCTTGGCATTAGCGAAAGATTCCAACTTAGTTGGGAAATTGAAGTGCAAGGAATCAACGTCGCAGATGCTGCCGGCGGGGCTGGTGGAGATGTCACGGTGCGGGAGAATGGAGAAATCGCGTTTGCGGCCGAGGTGACTGAACGAGAGGTCAATGCAGAGCGCGTCGTGGCGACGTTTCAGACGAAAATCTCGCCGCACGCAATCGCCGACTATTTGTTTCTAATTACAGATGGCGTCGCCGAACAGGCTCGCATTCAGGCGCGAGCGTACTTTGTGCAAGGCCATGAGGTGAACTTTATCCAGATCGCAGACTGGATCAACCAGACACTCGTGACCGTCGGGGCTGCGGGTCGAGCGGCTTTCTTCACTGCGCTTATGGAACGACTAGAGGACGAGGAGACGCCGACGGCAGTCAAGACCGCATGGAACCGCGAGGTGGACCGGCTCACTCGCGCTTAGAGGGTCCAATGCAGTCGGGCCCTCGGTACTCAAAATCCGTTTCATTAGCATAATTTCTGCCGGAAGCATCAGACGCCCGGCACGACACCGGCGGTCGCCGCCGGCCTCGCCGGGGAGCCGTATGACTTAGAGTGGATGGTGCAAATGGTCGAGGCGCGGACGCCACCGCCAACCCCACGTGGTCCGGACCGCCAGCAACGGCAACGGCGTCGCCGCTAATGAAACGGAGACACTACCCAATTGAGTGAGTGGGCCGCCCAATGTCCACTAAGAGTTATAGTTCCCGATTGAGGCCGCGTGCCGGGCCGCTGGGTTGCCAGAGGGGTACTCCGGGGACTCGCTGCGAGTCGGCATGAGGGAGTATCTGGTGCGCGTGGGCGCCTCGTTGACGGAAGTCCTGCGCGCCGACTGGCTACCACCAGGAACAGGTACCGCCACTCGCAAACCAACTGCACGCGCTGCACAATCTTCACGCCACGATGACCCCATACTCTCCACACCATCTCCCGCAGCCTCGTCCCGACCGAGTGGGACAAGTCCAAGATCACCGCACCGGCTGAACCACCCTCACCCAGCAGCCCGACCAGAACTACACACCGCGCTGAATTGGGGTACAAGGGGCGGTTTCATGCGCTGGGGGCTGACTCCGCGGTGGGCCAAGCGCGCCACTGGCAGCAGCCGCCCGCTCATCAACGCCAGGGCAGAGACCATTGCCGAGAAACCCACGTTCCGCGACGCGCTGCGGCAGCGCCGCTGTCTCGTGCTCGCCGACGGCTTCTACGAATGGCAGCGGGTCGGGCCTGTCCGGCGGCCCATGCGCGTTGTCCTGCGGTCAGGAGCGCCGTTTGCCTTCGCGGGCATCTGGTCAGTGTGGCGAGACCCAGACGGCACCACCGTCCCCTCCTGCGCCATCGTGACGACCGCGGCCAACGACCTCCTGCGGCCGGTCCACCACCGGATGCCGGTGATCCTCCCCAAGGACCGGGCAGGCTTCTGGTTGGATCGGAGCGTCAAGGACCCGCCGGCCCTGGCCAGCGTCCTAACCCCCCATCCTGCGGACAAGCTGGCAATCTACGAGGTCGCGCCGCTCGTCAACTCCGCTGCCAACGACACCCCGGCAGTGATTGCGCCCGTAGCCTCGATGTAATCGCGCTCTGAGCACCGTACAGCGCCCGGACGGGCAGAGTCACCCATATTTCCCCTCACCGGCCGGCGCGCTGGCGCGTCCTGAGTGCCCCACGTTCGGAGGCATCAGGCCGGAACGAGGGCGCCCGGCGCGCTAATGCCATTGCAATGGTCTTAGTCTGAAAGTCATCACAAGGACCGATTGCTTAAGTAGTGTGATTCCGAGTTTCGACGCGACGGAGGTGCCAAACGATACCTAGATTCCCAGCCCCGACGCGGTGCCCGGCGGGCGGCGCCTGGCGCTCAATGCTGCCCCACTCGCACGCCAAAATGACCGCCGACGTGCCCATCTCCTCGTCTGATAAACTCACTTATCCGAGGAGAGCCAGGGAGGGAGTCGCCGCTATGATTGCCCGCCAGACTGCCGCCGCGACCACGCTGGCCCCTACCACCCCGACCGCCGCGACCACCACACCGGCGAGCCTCGACTGGGGCCAGCTCGACCAGGACACCCGCGAGCTGCTGGAAGCGGCGCTGAGCGCGAATACGAAGCGGACCTACCGCGCCCAGTGGCAGCGCTGGGACACCTGGTGCGCCGAGCAGGGCTATGCCTCGCTCCCCGCTGATCCGGAGCACGTCCTCCGCTACCTACGGCTACGGGGCGAGGCCGGCGCTGCGCTGGCGACCATCAAGACCGCCGCCGCGGCGGTCGCAGCGGTGCATCGCGCTACGGGCCACCCCCCACCGACGGCACACCCCGTCATGGCCGCGGGGATGCGGGCGTTGGCAAAGCAGTTGGGTGCTGGCCAACGGCAGGCCCGCGGCCTCTCACCGGCGGACCTGGTGCGGATCGAGGTCGCCGCCGACCAACCTCGCACCGGCCCGACCGGACGCACCGAGCGCGCAACTGCGGCGAGCTGGCGCGGTCGCGTGGACGTGGCGCTCATTCGCACGCTGTGGGACGGCCTGCTCCGGCGCTCCGAGGCAGCGGCGTTGACGTGGGGTGACATCGAGCGCGAAGAGGACGGCAGCGGACGGCTGACGGTGCGCCGCTCGAAGACGGACCAGGAGGGCGAAGGCGCCACGCTGTACCTCAGCGCCGCCACGATGGACGCGCTTGCCGCGATCCGACCGGTGGACGCTGCAGCTGCAGACTCGGTGTTCTCGATGCATCCCGATACCGTCGGCCGGCGCGTCAAGGCGATGTGCGAAGCAGCCGGCCTCGGCGAGGGATATTCCGGGCACTCCGGGCGCATCGGCACCGCCCAAGCCCTCGTTCGCGCCGGCGCAGCGCTGCCAGAGGTGATGCAGGCCGGACGCTGGCAAGGACCAGCGATGGTCGCCCGCTATGCCGCGAAAGAGCTGGCCGGCCGCGGTGCGGTCGCCCGGCTCTACGAATGCGGGAAGTTGTAGGCTCTCGTTCGCGCCGGGCATGGTGTTACGTCCAGAGGCTACCCCACAGGGCATGCGGACCTCGTTTTTCTGACGCTGGCTGTCAACCACGTCACTGCCGGCAGCCGGACGCTGGCGCTGGGTCCGGCGATGGTGTTTGCGACGTCCTAGGCGTCGGCGAGCTACCCCACAGGGCGGCCCCATGTCGGCGATTGCCCGACTCGACGCGGCCGTGGTGGCCGCCGCCGCTGAGTCGCTCGGCCGGCTTGATGCGGCCGACGGTGGCTGCCTTCGCGGGGCTGCGCGGCCGTCGTGGCAGCGGGTTTTACCTTTTTCGACAACGGGGTAGCCGTGTGGGGCAGGAGCAGGGACTAATGCGCTGGGACATAGCAATCGGCGTAGCGGTAGGAATCATCGTCGGAGAGTTTGTCGTGCGGGTCCTGACACTGCTGCTCGGACTGGTCGCGTTTGGTGGCTGGTATGGGTACGCGCCCCTGGGGTGATCGCGCCTAACCGGAAACGCCTGGCTGCCGCTGTGCTGGTGCTGCTCCTGTGGACGAGCCTGACCACCTGGGCCATCCTCGGCTGCCTCACAACTGGCGTAGGTGCTGCCCTGCGGCGCAGCCGTCGGCACCGCCTCTGGGGTGATCGTCGCCGCTGCAGTACGCCTGATTAGGAGGGCGCCAGTCGGCTGGCCCCTTCGCACCCTTGCTGCGGTTGGCCCCTGCCTCGACGGCCACCAAGTGCGCCGGCTGCGCCAGGTAGTTGGCGTACTCCCGCTTCCGCGCGGCGGACCAGGCCCCGGCGCCGGTGTCGTGCGCGTGGCGCAGTGGCACCAGATGGTCAATGTCGAGCTGGCCCGGGTCCGTGAATCGCTGGCCGGTGTACGGCCCTAGCCATTCACCGCTTGCCACCCGGCAGCGCCGGTCGTCCGTGAACGTGACCGGCACCAGCGACTCGGCAATCAGCACCTCTTGCCGCGTATCTTGGCAATCACCGTCCGCGTCAACCCAGTGCTGCCACGCGCCCCGGTCATAGACCGGCGTCGCCGCAGCAGTGACGGGCGGTGCCGTTGGCTGGAGCGTGGCCGTTGGCGCGAGAGCAGTTGTCGGTTGGAGTGTGGCGGTTGGTGCCAGGGTGGCCGTCGGTGCGAGGGTGGCCATTGGTGCGAGAGTAGCCGTCGGCACTGGGGTATCAGCAGGGACGCGAGTGGGTACCGGCGCCTGCGTTGCTTGCTCGACTGGCTCGTCGTCTACCGGTCTGACGGCTGGCTCGCCGCAGGCAGCGAGTACGACGAATATCGAGGGTATGACTGTCTCGGGGCACCTGCTTGTGACCGCCGCGATCACCTCACCCGCCGCCAGTTCCAGGCGGTCAATAGGATGCACGCATGGGCACCAGCAGAATTCCCTCGCGAGTGGTGTGACCGACCGCTGCCGGAGTTGCAGAGCATCCCCTGGGGCCTGGATCTCATAGACGATGCCCGCGCCAGGGTGTTCCCGGGGGTTGTTGCCGTCCGTGATCTGGTCCGCCAAATGGCTGCGATAAGGAATGTGGGTGCTGTCGCACCAACGAAGGCCCTGCACCTGCTGCGTCCTCGGCTCGTGGCGCTCTCCGATAAGCATGTACGCGAGTGCCTCGGGATAGATTTAGAGTGCGCTACCGCCGACGAGTATGCGGCGCGAGCAGAAGACGTCCAGTGGAAAATTCGGAAGTTGGGCCAAGAGAATGCTGACGCCCTCGCTGCACTCCACACCTATGCGAACAACCTGCCCTCCGTGACGACCCCGCTCTCCAAAGTGCGCGTCCTCGATATGGTGCTCTGGTCACAGTGGGCCTGTGAGGAGCAGCACGCGCAGAAACGGGGCCTGCCACTCGGCCCGCCGCGCCCCATCAGCCACTACAACCGCTGAAGCCATCAACTCGCGCCCGTGCTGATCTTGGGCTACGCAGCGTTCCTCGGCGGCGGAGTCGTCCTGGAATACGGGATCGGCATCGCAGGCAACATCTTCGTCTCCACTCTCGACACAATGCTGCACACATCCCAGGCCGGCATCGCAATCACCATCATCATCGCCACCGGCCTTGCCTGGCTGATCTTCCGTGTCCTGATCGAACTCCGCTAGACGCAGCGGTGATTTTCGCCGAGCTGCACCCGGCGACGTCAGCCAGGGGACGCGACTGACGCGCCTTTTTAAGGGCCTTGCTAAAATCGAGAAATTACTCCGAGTGGGGCGCCACGGGGTCCTCAGCAATTTCCGGTGGAATTGGCATCCAGTAGCTTACAGGGGTGTCGAATGGCTGGACCGGACAGCATTCTTGGTCGTAAAGGTTACGCCAGCCGTCCGGCTGGCGGAGCATTGCCCATGCCCCAACCGCAGCGAGCGTGGCGTCTCGTTTATGTGTGACCAGTCCTTCCGTCAAGCGCTGCACCATATACACCACGTGAGGCTCCCCTGAGTGGCACAGCAGGTGCTGTATTGCCGTAGGGTGAGCCTCCGTTATCCGCAGGTTCCCCCATGTTGCTCGGAGATGCCTCCCCAACAAGGTGCCCTGTACCGTGACCGCACCCTGCAAGGCGTTGACTGCCTGAACCGTGCCGCCCAACTTCTTTGGTGGGAACGTGGCGGCCCTCAACGCTTTCCTGCGTACGCCGTCAACTGTCCGCTTCCTACGCTTGCTCCAAAACATCGGGGCATCAATGCCGGCGGCGAGTGGAGCGTGCTCTTGGCAGTCATCGCGCCGTAGTTCTTGCTGCACTTGGATGAGTGCGTCCCAGGCGTCGCGGGCCAATCCGGTTACTGCGGGTGGTTCCAGGCTGCCACCAGCTATTCTGCAGATGCTCCAACCGAAGTTGCCAGGGCCACCGGGCTTGCCTTGGCCGCCGGGATCGAACCCCAGGATGACGCCCATATCCAGACACCTCCCACGCTAGACAGCCACCGGCCTATACCGCACACGCGGCGCGGTGTGAACGCCTCAAATTTCGGTAGTGTATCAGTTTGAAAATCCCTCGCCGCGCAAGCCCGGCGGCAGCGCTCACTGCCACCGCCAGGGAAACGCGGCACCCGACGCGCGGATGTTCCCCGTCACGCCCGAAACAATCGGCAGCCGGCTTGTATCCGGCTGCCGGGCCGTCGGTTTACAGCCGGACCCCGGTTACTGTGCGGACTCGTTTGGCCTCACCGAGGTCCTAACTGCCGATCCTGACACGCTTGGGCGCCTCGTCGCGCGCGTGTATCAGCATAGGCAACTCTGACCACTCGCCCGCGGCAGGCGGGCAAAGCTCCCAACTCAGTTGCCCCACGTCGGCACCGTTGTTCGGACAACCACGTTGCATAAAGTGGTTTACTCGCCCCGGCGCTGGCGGCGTTATCCCGTGAGTCTGCCTGCTGGCCCGGCGGCGACTGCCTGCGACCGCGGCCTGCTTCGACGCGCGGAGGTTGCCGACTTGACGTGGGGTGACATCAGCCGCGAAGACGACGACTCCGGGCGCGTGCTGATCGCGAAGTCGGAGACGGACCAGACCGGCGAGGGGGCTGTCGTCTACATCAGCCCGGCCACAATGGACGCGCTCGACGCGATCCGGCCAGCGGACGTGGCACCGGAGGCCCGCGTCTTCGGCTTGACGCCTGACACTATCGGGCGCCGGGTGCGGGCCGCGTGCGCTGCTGCCGGACTACCAGCCGGCTACAGCGGCCACAGTCCGCGGGTCGGGATGGCAACGGCCCTCGTCCGGTGGAGGGCTGCACTGCCGGAGGTGATGCAGGCCGGGCGCTGGCAGGGTCCGGCAATGGTCAGCCGCTATGCCGCGAAGGAGCTGGCCGGCCGCGGGGCGGTGGCCCGGCGCTACGAACGCGGCGAGCTGGGCGAGCTGTAGGCAGCCAACGCGGTCAGCCGGAGTACCGCTGTCAACATTTGACAATGCTGCTTCGCTCTAGCTATGATGCAGGCAATCCCCCCTGTCACTTCGGGGGCAGGGCGCGAGGCCATCCCCCGGGATGGCCTCTGCGAGTTTAATGAAGACCAACGTCTACGTTGATGGCTTCAACCTGTACTACGGCTGCGTGAAGGGTACACCTTACCGCTGGCTCGACCTCGCGCAGCTATGCCGGATACTGCTCCCCTCGGACCGGATCCATCGTATTCGCTACTTCACTGCCCTCGTCCAATCCAGACTGGACAATCCGCAGCAGCCGGAGCGCCAGCAGACCTACCTACGGGCACTCCGTACGATCCCGAACCTTTCCATCCACTACGGACACTTTCTGTCTCATGTGGTCAGGCTACCGCTGGCGCAGCCGCCCGCCGCGGGCCCACGTACAGTCGAAGTCGTGAGAACGGAGGAGAAGGGGTCGGATGTCAACCTGGCGACCGCGCTACTGGTTGATGGTTTTAGCCACGACTTTGAGGCGGCGGTGGTGATCTCCAACGACTCCGACTTGTTGGAGCCGATCAGAGTCGTGCGTGAGCAGCTTGGGGCCCCAGTGGGAATCTTGAATCCGCATCCTCGGAAGCGGCGTAGCCGGGCGCTCTTCCAGGTGGCTACCTTTTGGAGACAGGTGAGCCGCCGGGCGTTGCAGGCCAGCCAGTTCCCGCACACCCTCACCGATGCCCATGGCACAATCACCAAGCCCCAGGGCTGGTAGCTAACGACGGGTGTCGTACACGTGGACGCTGCCCTACCGCTCGCCTCTCGGAGCACGGGTAGATGTAGCCTGTAGCCCTTTCGCCGGCGCCGGCTTCGCCGAAATCGCCCTAGAACGGCTCAGGACGGCCGTTCAGCGCCTGAGTAGGCCCACACACAAACCCAAACCTATACAACCGTCAACGGCTTGCCCTGTGGCGCTCAGAGCACCATACAGCGCGGATGACGGAGGCCGGTGCCTCCAGTTCGTCCACCAGAACGTGCTCGCCCACAAGGTCTCTATCGCCTCTCGCAGGAAGTGGATGGTCATGCAGACACGACCGCGCTATCCGACAGTGGTTAGCCGAGCGGACCAGCCCCGAAGCCGGCGCAAGGAGCTAGCCTGCTCCGCCGTCGCCCTGGCAGCCCTCGTCATCATCTATGCCCTGTTCCTCAGCATTGGGTTCGTCGTGCAACAGGGGATCAACCTCGCCAGCATCGCCATCCTGAGCACCACCTACAACCTCTTGCTGGCAGCCCCGGTGGCCGTCGGCACCATCCTGATCGTCGGTGCGCTCATCTGGGTCGCCATCCGACTACTGATCGAACTCCGCTAGACGCAGCGGTGATCTGGGATCATGTTGGCACGCCGTTCTGCCTCTCGTCGCCGGCGGCGACGACTGTATCGCGGTGGGAACGCGGCGAGGCCCGGCCGGACCTCGTTTTTCTGACGCTGGCTGTCAACCACGTCACTGCCGGCGGCGACCTGGCCGCTATCCGCGCCGCGCTCGCCGCTGCTGGTGAGGACTCTCTGGTAGAGCGGGCGGTAGCAGCGTGGCGGCTGGTAGCTCGACTGGTGGCCCGACTCGAGGCCGCAGCGGCTGCCGACGACTCGCCACTGATCCGCAGCACGCTCGCCCGGCTCGACGGCGGCGTAGCCGCTGCCGCTGAGGCCCTGGGCCAGTTCGGTGTAACCAGCGATGCACTCGACCGGCTCGATGCGCCCGGCGTGGCCGCCGTCGTCGTGGCGGCCCGGCTTGCCCGGCTTGAGGCGGCCGCCGGTGACGGCCTACGCCGGCAGCGAGCCGCTGCCGGCTACTCACAGGCCGACATGGCCGCGCTGCTGGACGTGACGGTGCAGACGTGGCGGCGGTGGGAGCGTGGTAACGGCAGGCCGGGGCCGGCCACGCTGCGCCGGGTGCAGCTCATCGCTACCCGACGCGCGGCCGCGGCCTCCGCTGACGGCAGCGCACTGGCCCGGCTCGACGCGGCCGTGGTGGCCGCCGCCGCTGAGTCGCTCGGCCGGCTTGATGCGGCCGACGGTGGCTGCCTTCGCGGGGCTGCGCGGTCGTGGTGGCAGCGGGTTTTACCCGGCCGCCGTGTGGGGTAGCCAGCGGGCAGGCGGAAAAGCGCGTGGCGAGGACAGAGTCACAATATCTGGTGTTGGGATTGTGGTAACTATCGTCGTGATCGTGGCAGTAATCCTGGTCGTGCTATTCGTGGCCGGGGGCATAGGGATCGCCACACGGGAGTAGCCATGAACGGAAAGCCCTGGAGCAGAGACGAAGACCTCGCCGTGCTCTATCTCAAGGAGACGTACCGAGCGCCAGCGGTCCTTGCATAGCAGGCTGAGGCCAGCCGTTTGACAGAGCGGCGTGAGTTGCGTAGGCTAGCCGCTTGACAGATGATCCTCACAAGTGTAGTCGTGGCTAAGGAATAAGAGGGATGGGCTTGTCATGAAGAATCTCCGATCATGGTTCAGTATCATTGTCGCTGCCGGCTACCTCCTTGGCAGCGCATTCGCGGTTCCGGCGGCGCAGGCGCAGCAAGGCCCCCATGCCCACGGGGCCGTCGTCGGGCTCAAAGACACGCCCCATCTTTGGATCGCCGATGAACACGGCGTGCTGCATTGGGGCGGCGATACCCGCGCCTTGGCCGGGAAGCATATCGCCTGGAGCAACCGCATAGAGGTATGTTTGCCGCGGCTACGCACGTGGCCGGTTGGCGATCCTTGGTTGAGCGCTGGGCTGCTGAAGGACGGCGCTCCGATCTATCAGGTCAAGTGGGAGACCGAATGGGCGCAACCGAAGCTGCTCCATATCCAGTCCATCAAGGACGTGGAGTTGTTTGGGATTGACGGCAGCAACTATGGGAACTACGTGCTCGAAAAGAGCGAGTGGGAGCGCCGCTTTGGTATCCCCGCAGCCGGTCTTGAGCGATCCCCGCTCGCGCCGGCCGTGGAGCCACCAGCGGCCATGCCCTTTCCTCGTGGCAGTGAGGCTCTCCACAATGCGATCTGGCGAGGCCAAACCAACACGGTACGGACACTCGTTGCCGCCGGGGCGCAACTCAACGTAGTTGACGACGGCGGCGATCCGCTGCTCCACGAGGCGATTTGGCGTGGCCATACGGAGATCGTGCGAATGCTGGTTGACGCTGGCGCGGAGATTGACACCAATGACTCTGGTGGTGATCCGCTGCTCCACGAGGCGATTTGGCGTGGCCATACGGAGATTGTGCGGCTGCTGGTCGACGCTTGCGCGGACGTTAACGCCAGAGACTCCAGTGGCGATTCGATGCTCCACGAGGCGCAGTGGCGTGGCCATACGGAAATTGTGCGGATTCTCGTTGACGCCGGTGCGCAATAGTCGTTTGGGGTCCGCCGCTTCCGATACGGTCCGTGTGCCCATGGTGGTGGCGCAGGGGTCACCACCACCATGGGCACAATCCGGGTAGAGCGTGGAGGAGGGGAGCGAGCAGCATGGCGACACAGCAGCCAGCGCGAGCCGAGCCGTCGCGCAAAGACACCCGGCCCTGGCCCGTGCCGATAGCGCCAGAAGAGTTAGCCGCCGCGATCTTCCGGGCGGCGGATCGCCAGCGGGACGCGCGGCTGGCACGGGAGGCCAGTGAGCCGACGGCGGCGGACTAATCAGCCGTTGTCAAGTTTGCGATATAATCCCCAATTGTCTTTACCATCCTCTTTCTATTGTTGAGCGCGCTGCGTCGCCAGCAGGCGCTGACTCCAGATGAATCATTGGCTAATGTGCTTAACCGGCTGGAAGAAGCGGTAGATGGGAACCTGGATGTCAAAACCAAAGAGGAAGTGTTAAGACACTTAGATGCAGCCGATCCTGCAAATCTACTGCTGCAAAGTATCAAAGGATTTGTTCTAGATGTTGATCCTTCAGAGCACTCAGGCATACCGTTCTACTTCCAAGCAAGAGACTGGTTTCTGAGAAGCTATCGGAGATTCCTACAGCATAGGTGGTTTGATCGAGCCTTCATAGCCATATTCGCCGCTGCGGCGGTAGGCCAGGTCACTGTGGTCGTCGCGTTCTTCTTCGGTCAAGACGTCTTCGGTGGGGCCGATGGCTGGTCCTTTGTAGCAGTTGCCAGCTTTACCTCATCAACGGGTGCGGGCATTCTGATCATAATTGGGCTATGGCGTTTGCGTTACTCGCACTTGGACTCGTACCACTGGTTTACCCGGGCGATCTTGGTGAATATCTTCATTACTCAGGTGTTCGTTTTCCTTGACTCCCAGTTGGCGGGGATTGGTGGGCTGGTCTTGGATCTGTTGTTCTATATTGCCCTCCAATTTCTGATAGAGCTGGAGGAAACGCCTTCTTTGGTAAGAAAACCGCCGAATTAGTGCCTCGCTCCTTGAACCGACCTAGAGATAGTTCATGACTGATACAATAATCCGGGCTAGAACTCACGCTACCCAGAACGAGTAGAGGTGGGCCGATTGCAGGTGGAAGTGCAACTGCACCGGTGTAGGACGCACACAGAGCGATTCCCCTAGAGCACACGCACCGTGAGGAGAGATTTCAAGATGCGGAACGAATTCACTGCCATTATCGAGAGAGACGGCGCATGGTACATAGCGTACTGTCCGGAGATTCCTGGAGCCAACGGTCAAGGTGTGACCAAGGGCGAGGCTCGTGACAGTCTCGCCGAGGCGATTGCGCTGATCCTCGCAGACCGCCGGGAGGACGAGCTACGCGGCGTGCCGCCAGAGGCGCTCCGCGAGACGGTCATGGTCACGTGAAGCGGAGTACCTTACTGCGCCACTCCGCCCGACTTGGCCCCCTACCCTCGCCTGGCTCCAACAGACTCCCCCTCTCCACATGGTGGAGAGGGGGCCAGGGGGTGAGGACTAGCCACTGACCACTGACCACTACCACTAGCCACTAGCCAACCCGTCGCGCCACGCAGAACACGTAGGCGCCGTCGCCGCGATCTACCTCGCCACAGAAGTCCACTAGCCGCGCCGCGATCCACCGTTCCCACGGCAACGTGTGGCCGTTGCGTCGCCATACCCACCGTCCGGTTAGGCGCTTGGTCAGCAGCGTGGGTGCGCCGTAGTAGTGGCTGAGATCGAAGAAACCCATCGCGCGCGGCCCCAGATAGTCCCGCAGCTGCTCCACGACCAGGCCGTGCTGCGCCAGCCGCGCGGTCCACGCCTCGGGAGTGAGCGTGTGGTAGTGCAGAGAAATGCGGTTGAACCAGCGCCCATAAGCGTCGGCAGCAGCGCGGCTACCGAGCCGCCGCAGGACGCGCGGCCAGAACAGCGCCGTGGCAAACCGCTGGGTCGGCACGGTAATCGCCAGCCGGCCGCCCGGCCGGAGCACCCGGCTGATCTCGTCGAGCGCTCCATCGAGAACCTCGATGTGCTCTAGCACGCAGTTGCTCACGACCGACGCGAACGCCGCGTCGGCATAGGGCAATTGCGTCGCGCTCGCTACTAACGGCAGCCGATACACACCGCGCCCGGCTGCTTCACGCACCCTGGCGAGGTCCGGATCGAAACCGGAGTCGACCGGTCCCGCTGGCGCGAGCGCGACGGCGCCGAAGTGACCGTCGCCACAGCCCACGTCGAGCAGCGGCCGGGGCAGATCCACGGTACGCATGAGCAGGCACTCCACCGTGCGGATCAGGGCACGGTGGACCGGCAACTCGCGCAGGTGGGCGGCTACCACCGGGGGCGCCGCGGCCACGAGCGCAGCCGGGTCGGGAGGTAGCGCTCCCGCGCTACCCGCCTGCGCTGAGGTCAATAGCCAGGTAGGGACATCACTCATGACCATCCGCTCCAACTCACTATACTTGCCCCGGTCATTCCGGCGGAAGCCGGAATCCAGGCACCTGGGGCCGCAGACAACGCACCCGCTCTGGATTCCCGCGCAAGCGGGAATGACCGGGCAATGTCAACAGCGCCTAGCCACTGGTCACTGACCACCGACCACCGGTGGAATGAGATAGGTCCGGAAGAGCACCTCGCCACTCACCGGCGAACGATGGTCGCGTATGACGGCGTGGGGATACCAGAGCGCCAGGGCCGCCTGGGACTGATGGTCATTGATACTCAGAACGTACAGACGGGGTCCTGGGGCCGCATCGTGCTCGCGCACGGCGGCGATAGTGTCTATGCCGTTGCGCCAGAGCGGTTGACCAATCTGAATCGCCACGAGCCGGGTGTCTACCCAGTGCGGCCAGACTTTCAGCCAGGCGTCTTGCTTATCACCGGAGCTGGCGGCAAAGCCGTTGATCGCCCGGGCCACTTCCAGGGTGTTCTGCGACGCTACCTTGTGGGAACGCGCGAAATCCACAAAGTAGCGCTGGAAATTAAGCTGCCCGGCGTGTGCCCCCAAGGGCACGAGGGCCAACGTGAGCGCAATGGCGGCAGCGCTTGGCGGCAGCAGGCGGCGGGTGGTGCTCACCAGCACACCGACAGGGAGCGCCGCGATCAGGGCGGCAATGGGCAGCGCCATACCGGAGCGGGTGGTACTAGGGTTCTCTAGGGGAAAGGCGAGCGAAAGTGTCGAGGGGAGCAAGGCCACGAAGAGGAGGACCAGCAGATACCCGTAGATCCGCTCGCGGTGCGCCAGGAGACGATAGAGCGCGTAGACGGCGCCCAGGAAGAAGCCGGCGCCGGTCACATAGTCGAATACGCAGTCGTGCGGCACGTTCGAGTTCCAGGTAGTGTCACCACGGTAGTTGAACATCAGGCTCGCGTTCTTGACGTTGCCGAGGAAAATCGCGAGAGGCTGCCCCGGCAAGGGCCGCTCGGCGCTCGATATCCGTGTCACGCCGCGGTACCAGAAGATGGCGGGACGCTCCAGCGCAAAACGGCCCAAGGGCAGGAAGACGAGCAGGGCGACCACCGCGGCGAGCACCGCATTGATAATGGTCCGGCGGGCACGCTCCCAGCCATCCGGTCGGCGGGCGATATCCAGCATCAGCTCGATCCACAGACAGACGATGACGGCGAGGGGGATGATCCTGAAGGGGACGTAGGTGTGCATCCCTACGCCGATCACGAAGCCCAGCAGCAAGAAGTCGTTGCGCTGGCGGTAGCGCAGCGCGCGCAGGAGCAACAGCCCGGTCAGCGCGGCCAACACCGGTAAGAAGGTAAAGCGGAGACCGGCCCGCGCCACGGTCAGGTGCCAGCGCGAGACGGCCAGCAAGAACGCCGCGCTGAGGGCCACGGGCACGCCGAACCATACCCGCGTGAAGGCATAGATCGCCGGGATCGCAAAGGCGCTGACCAGGGCCGTCCCCGTCTTCAGGGTCGTGAACGTGAGGCCTAGCCCCGCCGCCGCCAGTACCGCAGACAGGTAGAACTGCACGGCTTCACGGCCGGTATTGCGCTCGAAGAAAATCTTGTACTGCCCGTCGAGCACGTCCTTGACATCGAGAAGCTTCTCGGCGTGGTCGCTAATCATCTCCTCCGGCACCGCGGGCAGCCGGTAGAAGAGCAAGCAGCAGCCCAGCAGCCAGATCGCCAAGAATGCAGCCAGCTCCCAAGAGAGACGGATGCGGGGACCGGACCGCCAAGCGTCGCGCGCTACCCGCAGGCGCGAGCGTAGCCAGCGTAGCTCGAACCGGCGGAAGTCGCCGAAGGCCAGGAAGAAGCTGCCTATCGCCAGCAGCCAGGCCGCCACGCCCAGCGGGCGAAACAGGCCGCCCCCGGCCTGCTCGAAGGCAACCAACGCAGACACCGCGACCACTGCCAGCAGCGAGCGACGCAGCCAAGGCCAGCGCCGAGCCGGGGAGCGTCCGGCTACTGAACCCGGTTCAGCGCTGGCCCCGGCCGCTGGAACAGCGGTTGGGTCTGCCCCTGGCTTGACCAGGGGGCCATCCTGTCCGTCGCCGTCGGGCGTGAGGAGCGATGCGGCGAGCGGACCCGACCGGCGCAACAGGACGAGCAGCAGCAGCGCACCACCGGCCACCAGCAGCGCAACGCCATCGGCCGGATACGCGCCTACCGCGATCCAGCGCTGCCCGACCAACGCGAGGATGGCGGCGACAAGGAAACCGAGCACGGCGATGAGGCTGCGACGGGAGGCGCCCGCCGGCCGACGTTCAGGTGGCAACCGGACCGCTCCTCTTGTCTGCCACTCATCCAGCTACAGCAAGCTCATGCGCGCCCGGCTGCGCTTCACTAGCTCATCGAGGCGGTAGTGTCCGACCCAGAGGAAGAAGAGTGCCGTCAGGCTCACCCCCCCGAACGAGAGCGCATGCATGGCCACAGCGTAACTCAACGCCTGCTCCTCACTGACGGACGGAAAAAGGAGCAGGGTAGCTACTGCTCCGGCGTGATACACCCCGATATACGCCGGTGCGGAGGGGATGGTCATACTCAGATTAGTCACCACCAAAAGGAGGAAAGCCGCGCTCACCGGCACCGGCAGGTGGTAGGCATACAGTGCGACAAAGAGCGTGAAACCACCACCGAACCACATCACTACCGAGAGCAGCAGCACCGCCGCCAGAAGGCGCGGTCGCGACAGGCCATCGGCAGAGCCGAGCGCCGTTTGCACGAGGTGCGACGGCTGTAGTCGTCCGAGCAAGGGCAAGGGGTCCACCCAACGTCGTATCATGACCACGGCCCGCTGGCGCGCCCAGCTCATGACGACGAAGGCCACGGCAATGGAGCCAAAGATGACGAGCGCTCCAACCCCAGCGGCCTGCGCCCAGGCCGGGATCGCAATAGCGTTGGCCTCCGCCCAGCCAGGCAGCGGCGTGCCGGTTGCGCTCGCCCAATCGCGCCAGCCACTGAGTCCCAGCAGGCCGGCCAGCAACAAGAGGAGCATCGCAATATCCAACAGCTTCTCGACAAAAATCGTCCCTAACGCTCGCCCCGGACTCACTGCTTCACTCTCTACAACCAGGAAGCCACGGACCAGTTCCCCGAGTCGACCCGGCAAGAAAGTGTTGAACAGATAGCTCAGGTGTGTCGCCGCGTAGGCTTGGGCCAGCCGGACCTGTTCTTGGGGGAGAAAGAGCAACTTCCAGCGCCAGGCACGCAGGGCAATGTTGAGCAGGTGGAGCAGCAGCGTCGGCAGAAACAGCCAGAGATTAGCGGCCAGAAACGCCTGCCACACCTCGCCGGGGCTGACTTCGCCGCGCAGCCCGCGTAGCGTCAGCCAGATGGCGATGGCGCTGATGGCAAGTCCCAATCCGGCAGAACGCCAACTCATCCTACGTCATCTCTGTCCCGCGCTGGGAAGCCGGTTGGCGTGCGGCGCAGTGTGTGGCGGAGGCGCATGGGAGTCGAACCCACCAACCGACGCGCTCGCGCCGGTTCTACGGTTTTGAAGACCGCGCCAGTCACCGGACCAGCCGCGCCTCCACGAGTGGTACTGCCAGGATAGAAACAGGCTCTCCGCGAGGCTGCCGTACAGACCAATGACGGGCAACAATCGCAGCAGCGATTCTAGCAGTCTGCTCGTAGCAGCTGGGAGCAAGCGAGGGACGCGCTATGACCTTGATACCGGGGCCCGGTCTGTTGTAGGTATCCCGGTTACCCCTGCACCGGGGTCGGGGTACCACAGGCCCCGGGTTGCCAGAGGCCCACTTGTTGGCCACGTGCCTGCTGCTCCGCGGCCTTGAACTGCCCCTGATAGCGGTAGGCCGAGCCGCCGGTGAATTCGAGTGCGTAGCCTTCCGCGATCATCCGCGCGTTGTACATGCTGCCGTCCCGCAACCAAGCGTAGGCAAGCAGCGGCCCGGCAGCCTCGCGCTCCCCTTGGCTAGCGTCTAGCTCCAAGCGCACCGGCTGACCAGCGAGTAGCTCGTTCGCACGGTTGCTGGCCTCAAGCCCAAAACACTGGAATAGCTCACCCGCGCCAACGACCTCCGGCGCGTCAATGCCGATCAGCCGCACGCGCACGGTTTCGCCCGGCACCGCCACCTCAATCACCTCACCATTCACGACCCTGGCTACCGTGGCGTCGAGGAACGTCGCCGCGCCAGGAGTGGGCGGTACTGTCGCCGGCGTGGCCGCAGGCTCGGTCGTAGCCGGGGTTGGCGTAGCTGCGATAGTCGGTGGGCCAGGTGTAGCCGTGGCAGTCGTAGGCAGCTCCGGCACCGTGTACTGGGCCGGGACATAGCCCTCTATCCCATCGGGCGCGCGCACGTGCTTCCAGGTCCGGCCCTCGGCTTCTACATCGGGGCCGATGACGTCGAGGCGCGTGTTGTCCGGGTACGCCTTCACCCGATCATCAGGCCGGGTCGTCTTCCGCACATACACTCCAATGCCACCGGTGTTGCCGACGTAGACAGCCACCCCTGTAGAGGGCACTGCCGTAGGGGCCACCGTCGTAGAGGTAGGAAGCAAGACAACGGTGGCAATCACCGGCGGCGGCACGGTAGCGGTGGGTACCGGCGTCGGTGGCAGCGTGGCAGTAGCAGCCGGAGCCGCCGGTGTGGGCGGTAGCGGTGGTGGGGCCGAGGGAACGGTAGCCGTCGGTTCCGCAGTCGAGCCGATCCCCAGGTTAAGGTCGCAAGCGGCGAGGAAGAGTGCCAAGGAGAGGATGACCAACGCAGCTTGACGCTTCATGGGTGTCCAGTCTACCTCACTAGCCCCCCCGGCGCCATTCCGCCGCCATAGTGCGGCCGATCCCAGCTAACGCTCCAAGAGACGCTGTTGCCACGCTTGCGTCTCCTGAATCTGCTGCTGCTGTTCCTCGATCCGGCCGAGGCGCGCTTCAAGCCGTTCCAAGCGCTCCGTCAGCTCAGGGGGCGATTGAGGCTGCCGGGCCTGGAGTTGGCGGGTGTGCTCACGCATCGCAGTCCGCACGATCAGCGCAACGCTTCCGCCGATGGAGAACAAGACAATAGCAGCGGCCAGCGCTCCCTCCATGCTCTCTTCCCGTGGTGCCTTCCAGCGTCCTGGCTGCTATTCTAGGCACGGCCAGCACACCAAGCAAGCCGGCACTGTGCAGCGGAGAGATGGTCTACTATACTCGGAGTGCGTATGCGTTTGCGGCTCCTCGCCCGGCGCGAGCGGCGTCGGCGAGCCGGGCAGCAACGTGCCGCAGGAGGCTGACGCTAGATGGCGACGACGACAACCCACACCACCGCCGCACCGCGACGCGCCAAGCGGCGCCGTGGCCCCGGACCACGGCGCGCAACCGGGTTAGTCAATCCAACCGGGCTGGTCGGGCTGAAAGCGCCGGAGGTGTCGCTGCCCCAGCCCAGCGCGGCCACGCTAGGCGACATCGAGCGCAAGGTGTATGCCGGCGAGCGACTGTCGGCCGAGGATGGGCTGGCGCTCTATGCCTGCGATGACCTCCTGTGGCTGGGACAGCTGGCCCGCTCCGTCCAACGCCGGAAGTCGGGCGATCACGTGTACTTCAACATCAACCGCCACATCAATCTGACCAATATCTGCAAGGCATACTGCCACTTCTGCTCCTTCCGGCGCAGCGTCGGCAAGGACGGCGGCTATACGATGACCCACGACGAGATCGTGAGCACGGCCCTCTCGGCCGCGCCGAAGGGTATCACCGAGCTACATATCGTCAACGGGCTGCACCCCGAGCTGGACTTCGATTACTACCTAGAGGCGCTGCGCCGTCTGAAAGCGGCCCTGCCCGACGTGCATCTGAAGGCGTTTACGGCCGTCGAAATCTGGTGGTTTGCGCGGATCACGGGTTTGTCCTACGAGGCAGTGCTGCGGCAGTGTGTCGAGGCGGGACTAGGCTCGCTCCCCGGCGGTGGCGCCGAGATATTCGCTCCGCGCGTGCGCCGGCGCATCTGCGGCTACAAATCCACTGCCGAGGATTGGCTGGAAATCCACCGCATTGCTCACGGCTTGGGCCTGCGCACCAACTCCACGATGCTCTATGGGCACATCGAAACGCCTGAGGAGCGGATTGACCACGTGTTGCGGCTGCGGGACTTGCAGGACGAGACCGGGGGGTTCCAGGTCTTCATCCCGCTACGGTTCCACAACGAGCACAATCTGATGTCCCACCTGCCGATGGCGACACCGTATGAGAGCCTCAAGGTCTTCACGGTCAGCCGGCTGCTGCTCGACAACTTCGACCACATGAAGGCCTATTGGATCATGCTGGGGCTACCGTTGGCGCAGCTGTCGCTCCAGTTCGGCGTAGACGACCTCGACGGCACTGTCGTGGAGGAGCGCATCTACCACATGGCCGGCGCCGAGACGCCGCACGAAGTCTCCCAGGACGACCTGCTGCAGCGCATCCGCGAGGCGGGCCGCATCCCGGTCCAGCGCGATACGGTCTACAACGTCGTGCATATCTACGACAATTGATGCTCCGCCCCTACTTCCCCAAGCACATCATGTCCAGACACCAGGTAGGGACGCCATGAACCGGCCGCGGGTTGGGCATATCCAGTACCTCAATTGCCTGCCGCTGTACCATGGGCTGGTGCGGCACGACGCGCTGCTCGACATCGAGCTGCACAAGGGCACGCCGACCGAGCTGAACCGCCTGCTCATCGCCGGGCAGCTCGACGTCTCGCCGATCTCCTCCATCGAGTATCTGCGGCACGCCGACGATCTGCTGCTCATGCCGGACCTCACAGTCAGCTCCGACGGCGCAGTAAAGAGCATCGTCCTCGTCAGCAAAGTGCCGGCCGCCGTGCTGGACGGGCGGACCGTGGCGTTGGCCAACACATCCGCCACGTCCCAAGTGCTCACCCAAATCCTGCTCGCGAACCGCTATGCGGCCCATCCGGCCTACTTTGCCTGTCCCCCCGACCTCGGCCGGATGCTGGATGAAGCGGACGCCGCCCTGCTGATCGGAGACCCGGCGTTGCGGGTACACATGCAACCGCCGGCCGGCCTCCACGTCTACGATCTGGGGACGGAGTGGAAAGCGCTGACCGGGCATCCGATGGTCTACGCCGTCTGGGCGGTACGCCGGCCTTTCGCCGCCGTGGCCCCGCCGCTCGTCAACGTCGTCTACCACGCCTTCCAGCAGTCGTTGGCCTATAGCCTCACCAACGTCGAGGCGATTGCTGCCGACGCGGCGCGATGGGAGCCTTTTCCGGCGGCGGCGCTGGCGGCATACTTCCGCACCTTACGGTTTACGTTCGACCGCGCCTATCGTGACGGGCTGCACGCCTATGCGCGGCACGCGCAGGCGCTGGGGGCGCTCGATGCAGTGCCAACACCGGAGTTTGCGGCGGTGTCCGAGCCGCCCACTCGCCGGCATGAGGCAGGATGATGGGCGCCGGACAGCAGGCCAGCACACAGGAATTGCTGGACCGCACCGTGGCCGGCACGCGGTTGAGCGCTGCGGCCGCGGCGGCGCTGCTGGCGGACGGTGACGCGCTGCTCGCGTTGGGACGAGCAGCCGCGGCGGTGCGGCAGTCGCGGGTGCCCACACAGCAGGTCACGTTTGCTCTGGGACATACCCTGGCCGCGACCACCCCCGGAAGCGAGGCCGACCTGACCGCAGCACTCGCGGCCGCAGTCGCCGCCGGGTGCTGCGAGGTCACGTTCCGCGCCGCGTCGCTCACTACCTTGACCCCCGTTGTGGCGGCAGCCCATGCTCACACCCCGCACCTGCGCTACGGCTTGGCGGTGGACGGTGCAGCGTGGGCGGCAGGAGGCGTGAGTATGGAAGAGGCACTGTCGGCGCTGCGTGACGCCGGCCTGAGTTTTCTCGTGCGGGACAGCGGCAGCCAGCCAGCAGTAGGGGCGCAGCTCGCTGCACCCAGGCCGGGTTGGCTCGACGTGGTGGCCGTGGCGCATCACCTTGGGCTAGATGCAGCCCCCGCTATCGTCGTGGGCGCCGACGAGACGGTGGCCGAGCGGATGGCGCAGTTGGTGCAAGTACGCGATTGGCTAGACCGCAGCCCTCCTCAGCGCGGTGCGGCTGCG
Source organism: Chloroflexota bacterium (assembly GCA_965238265.1). Lineage (GTDB taxonomy): Bacteria > Chloroflexota > UBA11872 > UBA12225 > JAJDUF01 > JAJDUF01. The sequence continues at coordinate 3,613,871 of OZ250185.1, forward strand.
GCCCGCCGGTCGTGTGTCGTTACCGCGGCGCCGGGAGCCGGGGGCCGGGCGGTGTCACCATTCGACTACCTCCAGACGCTCGCCGTGCTACGCCTCTTCCTCGACACGACGACCCACATCAGCGCCGCTTGGGGTCACGTAGGGACCGAAGTAGCGCAGCTCAGTCTGTCCTTCGGGGCCGACGACCTCGGGACCGTTCAGCCACCGGCGCTTACCGAATACACGTCCGGCACAGGCAACGTGGGCTTGGCCGGCCAGTGGCTACCGCGGTTGTCCCGCGATGAGCTAGTGCGGCTCATCCGTGCTGCCGGCTGGACGCCAGCGCAGCGCGACACGACCTACCGCCTACTGGAGACCTTTTGAGTTTGGGAGCTAGTGGCGGGTTGAACCTACCCCCCGGCCCCTGCCCTAAAGGGAGTCATACCGCTTTCCTGGCGGGTATGCATCCCCACACGAAAACCTACCCCTGTCAGCCCACCCGCCGCCGCTCTTGCTCACGGCCGATTGGGTGCTGCCCATCACTGCGCCACCGATCCGAGATGGCGCCGTCCTGGTCGTCGGCGAGCGAATCCGGGCGGTAGGACCACGGCGGTCCGTCGAGGCACCGCACAACACCGCGCACCGGCACTACGACGGCGCCGCCATTCTGCCCGGCCTCGTCAATCTGCATACGCACCTGGAATACACCAACCTCGGCCCCCTACCGGAACGGCAGCCCTTCTGGGAATGGATGCCGGCCCTCATTCGGCGCAGTCAACAGGCGCCAGCGGACTTCTGGCCGGCGTCGGCCAGCGCCGGAGCACGGCAGCTGGTCGCGGCCGGGACAACCTGCGTTGGTGACATCGTGACGTTCGGGCCGGGGCTGACGGCCGCCCAGACGCACAACCTCGCCGGGATCAGCTTCATCGAGGCCGTGGGGCTGCGCGCGCGCGCGCGCCTGAGCGAGCAGCTGACCGCCCTGTCGGCGCGCCTGGAGCGGAGCGTGCGGCTCATGCGCGGGTCGCGGCGACTGCGCGTCGGCCTCGGTCCGCACACCATCTACACGCTGTCCACGGCGGCGCTCGAACGGCTGGCCGCCCTCGCGCAGGCCCGCAACCTACCGCTCACGATCCACCTGGCCGAAACCGCCGCCGAGGTGGAGCTTGCCCACTCCGGGCAGGGGCTGCTTGCCGAGCGCCTGACAACGATGGGCGGACACGACCTCATTGAGACGGGGGGCTGCGGCGCCGGGCCGGCGCTGCTCGCCGCCCGCTGCGGCCTATTCGAGGGGCGGCCGGTCGTCGTTGCCCATGGGGTCCACCTTGACGACGAGGAGATCGCGCTCTTGGCGGCGCGCGACGTGGCCGTAGCGTTGTGCCCCCGGAGCAATGCAGGGCTGCATTGCGGCGCGGCGCCGATTCAGAGGCTCGTCGAGCACGGCATCCGGCTGGGATTGGGAACGGACAGCCTGGCGAGCAACGAAAGCCTGGACCTGTTTGCCGAGGCCGCGGCGGCCTACGCCCTGTGGCAGCGGCAAGCCGGCGGGGCCTTCAATCCGCGCGCGGCGGCGCGCCGCATCCTCCGCTGGCTGACTATCGAGGGCGCGCAGGCGCTCGGCCTTGAGCGGGAGCTTGGCAGCGTCACCGTCGGCAAATATGCGGACCTCGCGGTCGTAGCCCTGCCGCGCCCCAGTGATACCAACCTCGCGGAGCAGCTTTGCACCAGCGTCCGCGCCACCGCTGTACGGTGTACAGTTGTGGCGGGGTCTACAGTCCACAGCGGGCCCCCCTAACCGCCGCCGGCACAACGATGAGTATTGCTCCAGGGGGGAGCATGGCAGAGCAGCCGACCGACAACGAGCGTGAGCGCGATACGAGCAGCTACGTCGGCCTGGGGTTGTCGCTCGGGGCCGGACTCGGAGTGGCGTTCGGCGCCGTGACCGATAACATGGGCTTCTGGGTGGGAATGGGCGTCTCTATGGGCATCTCTATGGGCGCGGCCGTGGGGTTAGCGATTGGCGCCGGCTTGTCCCAGAAGGACAAGAACTCCACCGAGAAGTAGGGGAAGCTACGGCGGCGCGAGGTCACACGGCCGGAGGTGAGCCAATGATCGAACACATCAAGTACCGCGGTAAGCTGATCCACGAATGTAGCCTACCCGGCGAAACTCGCGACGACGACGTGTTTCCCGCTCATCCGAACGGCATCCAGGTCAGCGCGAGGCGCTTCCTGCACGTGTGCGCCACGCGCACCTATCGCGGCGGCGATGACGACCTGAGTATCGTCTATCAACTGCGTGACGGCGCCTATGACGGGCCGGTGCTGGCGGAAGGGATTCTGGCCAAGTCCGTCAACGACTGGGCCTTTCGACGATGGCAGCGCGTATGTACGGCAGCACGGGCATCCGGTGGCCTTCGGTGTGCCGCGCGGCGCCCTGATCCAGGGGCAGCCAGCGCCCAACGCCAACCGCTTCGTCGTCAAGTGGCGCGTCTGCGCCCGCGTCATTGACCCGGCCACCGGCTTCCTGGTGTCCTCGCGCTCGCACGCCGACCTGAGCGAACGTACCCAGGGCGTCGAGTGGGTACAGCTCCGCTTGAACGATGCCGAGGACGACATCGAGATTGTCCAGCCGGCGCAGCGGCTCCGGCAACGAGGTTACGAGGACGGCGACGCCTTTTGCAGCGCCGCCGTCCTCACAATGACAGGCCGGACCTGCACGGATGGTGCCAGGTGTGGTGCAGCTCCGGCCCGTCATATGAATCAGTCCTTCGTGCAGGCAGTCCCGTTCAACGCGGACGCCAGCGAGTGGGCCGACGTGAACCACTTCGACGGTGGACGGCTGGCCGCCCTGAAGTACCGCTATCACCCGCAACGCGGCGTCTATGAATGGGTCGAAATGGGGCCGCTGATTGATGAGCGATTGTCGGAAGCCAGCCTCGCCCACCATCAGGGGAGTTGGATCATAAGCGGTCGGCCGCAGGGCGGTGGCGCGATTGCCTGGTTCCGCACCGCGGACCCATTCGGCGCTGCGCCACGCGCGGCGCGCCCCACGTCGCCAGTGAACTCGTCACCGCTCACCGCCTACACCTACGCCGATGGCGTGCTCCGCTTGCTCACGGGCGACAGCACGATCTCCCCATATGGTCTCAACCGCAATCCGCTCTACCTGTGGGACATTGATCCCGATAACAGCTTTGTGGCATCGAACCGGCGAGCAGTGTTCGACATCGTTGCCGCCGGGCTGCCCATCCCGGTGGAAAGCCGCCCCACCTGCGATATGGCCAAGCTCCTGCCGCACACTGGGGGCAAGGAGCAGATCATCGTCTATCGGGTGCGGAGCGGCACGAACAACGATCCCAGCCATCGGGGGGCCGTCATCACGCCGCCGGAGAAAGAGACAGCCGGCATCTACTACGCTGCGGTGCAGTATGCAGCGTCCTACCCCGGCGTCTGGCAGTTCGCGACTGACGGTTCGGCGGCAAGGTAGGGTAGCAGCCATGATCGAACGCATCGAACACCGCGGCAGTCTGGTTCACGAATGCTCGCAGCCCGGCGACACACGCGCCGAGGACGTCTACCCGGGACATCCGAACGGCATCCAGGTGAGCGCGCGGCGCTTTGTGCTGTTGTTCGCTACGCGCGGCTATCGCGGCGGCGATGACGCGCGCAGCATCATTTACCAAGTCCGCGACGGTGGCTTCGACGGCCCGGTTCTCAGCGAGGGCCGCCTGGTCCGAACGCTCAACGATTGGGACCCCTTCAACGACGGCAGCCGCTATGTCCGCCAGCAGAGCCACGTCGCCGGCTTCGGCGTGCCCAAGGGCGCGCTGATCCGCGGGCAGCCGGTGCCGCACGCCAATCTCTTCGTCATCAAGTGGTACCGCACGATGCGTATCGTTGACCCGGCGACCGGGTTCCTGCGCTCCGGTAGAGAGCACGCCGAGCTAACCGCTCGCACCTTGGGGGTCGAGTGGGTACAGGTGCGGCTCGACGACGCCGATGACGACCTGGAGATCATCCAGCCGGTCCAGCAATTGCGCCAACGGGGGTACGAGAAGGGCGCTGCCTTCTGTAGCGCCGCCGTGCGGTGGATGAATCAGAGCATGGTGCAGGCGGTTCCGTTCAACGCGGACGCCAGCGAATGGGCCGACGTCAACCACTTCGACCACCGGCGGCTGGCAGCCCTGAAGTACCGCTATCACCCGCAGCGCGGCGTCTACGAATGGGTCGAAACCGGATCGCTCGTCGGAGATCACCTGTCGGAGGCGAGCCTGGCGCGGTACCGAGACGAGTGGGTCATCAGCGCGCGCAGCGGCGGCGAGGTGGCCTGGCTACGCACGGACGACCCCTTTGATGCACTGCCGCCGGTGCAGTACGCCGCCCCGGACAACAACGCGCCCCTCACCGCCTACACTTGCGCCGACGGCGTGCTGCGACTCCTGGGAGGGGATTGGCAGGCCTCGCCGCACGACAGTCCCCGCAACCCACTGTACCTCTGGGACATTGACCCGGAGAACGGCTTCGCTGCCACCAACCGGCGAGAGGTCTACAACAGCGTCAAGGCCGGGCTACTGGTACCTCCGGACAGCCCCGCTACTGCCGGCAAGTCTCCTGGCTGGTGGTGGCGGCACGATATGGCCAAGCTCCTGCCGCACGCGGGAGGCTGCGTACAGCTCATTGCTCACCGGATCGTCCACCAGAGCACGAACGACCCCGGCCGCACCGGCCTGGTGGTCACGCCTGAGGAGAAGGACGTTCACGGCCTGTACCACGCCGCCATCCACTACACCGAGCCGCATCCAAGCCCCTGGCAGCTCGCCACAGACGACGGAGCGGCGGAGACGCGGGTGTGAGGCACGGGGAGTCTTGGCCCCATCCATCGTCACTCCGGCGAAAGCCGGAGTCCAGGCCCCCCGCTGCGGCAGAGGGACGGCAGTTCCCTCCCCATGCCACAACATACAAGGGCTAGGGTGGGGCCTGGACGGGGACGTGAGGCCGCTAGTCGCTAGCATCGTACTCCGGACAGACGGCGTGCCAGCGGCGCACCCGGTCCCGGTTAAGCTCCTCGTAGGAGTAGACGGGCCGCACCCAAAGGTTCTTCTCACAGCGCGCCATCGTGCTGCCGCGCTCATCAGTAAACGTGACCGCGTGCCAGCAGTCGGCGCAATGCTGTGGCTCTTGCTCGGATTCGGACGACGAGGCGGCAGCGCGCGACGAGTCATCCGTCTCACCGGCGAGCACGCGCTTGAGCAAGGAGCCAAGATTGGTCTCTTCGTCACCGAGACCACTGCTCGCGGTGACGAAGGCATCTGGCGGCGTTCGTGAGCGCGACCGTCTCCGAGCAGACCTACGCCGGGCCAATGCACTCCTCCCGCATAAATAAAGACGCGGCAATCATACCGCTGTACGCGCTCGTCCGTCAACTCGCTGCCCGGTTAGGGCCTACGCCGTTGGCGCAGCTTGCAGCCGCCGGGGAGGCCGGTATTGCCCCTAACCCCCGGCCCCTTCCCTTCAGGGAGGGAGTTAGGGGTGGTATCGCGGCCCGCTCACGACCAGCCTCATTTGCCGATGCAAAACGTGCTGAATATCTTGTCGAGCAAGTCCTCGGTGACCGTGTGTCCCGTGACCTCGCCGAGGGCATCGAGGGCGCCGCGCAGATCAATCGTGACCATATCCAAAGGATACGCTGAGTCGAGCGTCGCCTGCGTCGTAGCGAGGTGGTCGGCGGCCCGGCGCAGGGCCTCCACGTGTCGGATGTTCCCTAGCAGGAGGTCGGTGCCAGCGGCGCCGGTTGTCGGCACGACGAGCTGCGCCAGTGCAAAGCGCAATGCGGCGATACCCTCGCCGGTCAGCGCGGACACGGTGCAGACCGGCGCGGCAGAGAGCAGGGCCTGAGCGGCGGCATGCGGATACTGTGGCGGCAAGTCCGCCTTGTTCAGCACCACCACACCGGGGCGCTCGCCAATGGCGGCGGCAATGGCGGCGTCCTCCGGCGATGGGTCCGCAGCCCGGTCGAGTACCAGCAGCACGACGTCGGCGCGGCCGATCTCTGCATGGCTACGCTCTATCCCCAGCCGCTCCACGGCGTCGTCTGTCCGTTCCGCGATACCGGCCGTATCAACGAGCGTGACGGGTACACCATCCAGGTTCATGGACTCCGTCAAGACATCACGGGTGGTGCCGGGAATCGGCGTCACGATGGCGCGGTCGGCTTCAAGCAGCGCATTGAGCAAGCTCGACTTGCCGGCGTTCGGGCGGCCCACCAGCACGGCCCGCGCTCCCTCGTGGACGAGCAGCCCCCGCGCGGCGCCAGCGAGGATCGCTTGGAGGCGGGCTGCGGCTGCGGTGAGGGCGTCCCGTAACGCCGCACGGGGGGGCAGCGGCACATCCTCCTCCGCAAAGTCGAGCACCGCCTCGATGCGCGCGAGCGGGTCGAAGAGCAGGGCACGCACGGCCTCGACCTCGCCGGACAGCCGGCCGTCCACCTGACCGAGCGCCTGCTGCACCCCGGCCGGCGTGCGCGCGGTCACGAGGCTGGCGACCGCCTCTGCCTGAGCCAGGTCTATCCGGCCGTTGAGAAAGGCCCGGAGCGTGAATTCGCCGCGCTCGGCCGGTCGCGCCCCTAACCGCGTGAAGAGGGCAACGATGAGGCGCAGCGTCGCACTCCCGCCGTGGCCCTGCACTTCGACCATATCTTCACGGGTGTAGGTATGCGGCGCTGCCATGTGGACGGCTAAAACCTCGTCCAATCCCTGCCCGGTAGCGGGATCGGCGATCCAGCCGTGATAGAGCTGATGCGAGCGCCAGGCCGGACGGTGCTGTGAGCGGAAGACCTGCCGGAGGAGCGTGAAGGCCTCCGGCCCACTCAAGCGCACGATGCCAATAGCGCCATCGGCGGCCGGCGTCGCCGTAGCTACGATGGTGTCGGTGGTCGTCAAGGTACGCATCGGTCAGCGCGTCCACACGTTGCTGGTAGGGGGAGGCGTGGCCGTCGCTACGGATTGTATACTGAGGCGACTCGCCGCCACACCATACTGCCATGAACGACGACCGGCTCGCGCAGCAGCTCCGCTTTCTCCTGGAGCTAGACCGGCTCAAGAGCGTCTTCCGGCAGTCGCGGCTCATCCACACCGACCGGATGGAGAACAGTGCCGAGCACTCGTGGCACCTCGCGATGCTGGCGGTCGTGCTCGCCGAGTACGCTGCCGAGGACATAGACCTCGTTCGCGTCGTGAAGATGGTGCTCATCCACGATATTGTCGAGATTGACGCGGGCGACACCTACATTTACGACGAGCGAGCCAGGCAGGAGCAGGCCCGGAAAGAGCAGCAGGCAGCGGAACGCATCTTCGGCTTGCTCCCCAAGCAGCAAGCGGCCGAGTTCCGAGCACTGTGGGAAGAGTTCGAGGCCAAGCAGACGCCCGAGGCGCGGTTTGCCGGCGCCATCGACCGCCTCCAGCCGCTCCTCCTGAACTATCATACTCAGGGCCAAATGTGGCGCCATCACGGCATCCGCAGCGAGCAAGTCGTCAAGGTCAACCAGGTCATCGCAGCGGGCGCCCCGAACCTCTGGGCCTACGCCAAGCAGCTTATTCGCGACGCAGTCGAGCGGGGCTATCTCGCGCCGTAGAAGCGGTTAGCTATCAGCCGTCATTGCGGCTCTCGCCGCAATCCAGGGCACCCACAAGGGACGCCCCTACAGGGTTGACGGGCCGGGTGGTAGCTGCTGTAGGGACAACCCTTGCCCACCGCCATGGGCACAGCCGCTGCTCGTGTACACTCCTTGAGAGGACAAGCTCCGATAATGGCATACGTTGGCGGCCCGACTACTGCCCGGCGCGTCTTGATCGCCATGGCGCAGCGCCGGCAGCGGCGGGGTACCGGGAGCGGCGCGGCCTTCGTGCGGGAGCGAACGGCGTGGCAGCAGTGGCCCAACCTCGACGCGGTCTTGACATCCCTGGCTTGGGCCGTGGTGGGTGCGGTTGCGACGCGACAGTACATGCCGGAGCGGGCGACCAGAGACCTCGACGTCGTGGTCGCCAAGGCGGACGCAGCGGCGGCTCGCGCCAAGCTCCGGGCTGCAGGATACGCTTTTCGTGGCGAGCTGCGTATCGGCGGCTCGACGTGGCGTAGCCCGGACGGGCAGGACATAGATGTCATCGAAGGAGCCGATGCTTGGTGGCCGACTGCGCTGGCAGACGCCCAAGCCAACCGCGATGGGCAGGGCCTTCCGGTACTGCCGCTTCCGTACCTGGTGCTCATCAAGCTGCGGGCGGGGCGGACGCAGGACCTCGCCGACATTTCGCGGATGCTCGGTCTGGCAAACGCAGACGCGCGGGAGGCGGTGCGTAGGTTGGTCGCCCGCGAGTCCCCTGACGACTGCGACGATCTGGAAAGCCTTATCCGGCTCGGCGAGCTGGAGTTTGGCGAAGCGCCTCACTAGGGCAGAATCAGCGGGTGGGAGGCGGGGCTGGACCTACCCCCCCCGGTTCCTTCCCTGGCAGGGAAGGGGAGTCATTGAAGCGCCCTGACCGTCCGGGCATGAGGCCATGACAGCTACCGACACGCTGGACATCACCGTCACGCACCATCAGCTCGCCGCTATCGCCGAGGAGATGGGCGCGGCGCTCATTCGCACGTCCTACTCACCGAACATCAAGGAGCGCCAGGACCTCTCCTGTGCGGTCTTCGACCGTACCGGGCGGATGGTGGCGCAAGCAGCACATATTCCCGTCCATCTCGGTGCCATGCCGCTCGCCGTGCAGGCGGCCCGCGAGGCCGTTGCCAACGATAGGTGGCGGCCGGGTGATGTCGTGATCCTGAATGATCCGTATCTTGGCGGTACCCACCTCCCCGACGTGACGATGGTTTCGCCCGTGTTCACCACCGCCAACGGGGGTAGCAAAAGTCGCGTGCTCATCGGCTTTGTCGCCAGTCGCGCGCACCAAGCCGACATCGGTGGCATGAGTCCCGGCTCGATGCCGCTGGCGCGCGAGCTGTTCCAGGAAGGGCTGATTATCCCCCCGATCAAGTGGGTCCGTGCCGGGCGGGTACAGGAGGACATTCTCGCGCTGATCCTCCGCAACGTGCGTACACCCGACGAACGCCGCGGCGACCTGTTCGCCCAGCGCGCTGCTCACCGGGTCGGCGAACGCCGCTATGTCGCGCTCGCCGCGGCCATCGGGCCGGAGGCGCTCGGTCAGCGCCAGGACGCCTTGCTGGACTACGGCGAAGCACTCGCTCGTGCCACGCTCCGGCGCATCCCGGCCGGTACCTATAGCGCGGAGGACGTGCTCGACGACGATGGAGTCGGCGATGAGCCGGTGCCTATTCGCGTGACAATCGCCGCGTGCGATGGCGAGCTGCGCGTGGACTTTGCCGGCAGCGCCGACGAGGTACTCGGCTCGGTCAACGCGGTCCGCGCGGTGACGGTCTCGGCTGTCTCATACGTCGTGCGCTGTCTGGTTGGCGCCGATGGCGCGGCTGCGGCGTCGCCACTGCCGCTGAATGCCGGCACCATGCGCCCGGTCACCGTCCTTACCCCCGAGGGGTCGGTCGTCAACGCCCGCTGGCCGCACGCGGTTTCCGCCGGCAACGTCGAGACGGCCCAACGGATCGTGGATGTCGTGCTCGCTGCGCTCGCACTAGCGCTCCCGGACCTGATCCCGGCGTCGAGCTATGGGAGCATGAACAACGTTATCATTGGCGGCTACGATCCCGAACGGCAACGGGCCTTTACCTACTACGAGACCATCGGGGGCGGACATGGCGGCGGGCCGCAAGGCGCCGGCCTCTCCGGCGCGCAGGCACACATGACGAACACCCTCAACACGCCCGCCGAGGCATTGGAGTACGCCTATCCCCTTCAGGTGCAGGCGTACCGGCTACGGGAGGGGTCCGGAGGCGCCGGTCGCCACCGGGGGGGCGATGGCCTAGTGCGGGAAGTTGCGCTCGACGCGCCGGCCACCATCACCCTGCTCTCCGAACGGCGCCAGCGCGGCGCGCCGGGACTGGCCGGCGGCGCGCCGGGCAAACCGGGGGTGAATGCCGTGCGCCGCGCCGCCGGCGGTATCGAGCGGCTGCCCGGCAAGTGCGAGCGTCACCTGGCAGCCGGCGATCTGTTGATGATTGAGACACCGGGCGGCGGCGGGTGGGGCACGCCCCCGGCCAGTGGCGAGGAGCCGGTGACCAGTGGCTAGGAACGACGAGCCGGCGGCGCGAGTCGGTGTGGACGTGGGCGGCACGTTCACCGATTTCGTGGTACTGGAGACGGGGCGGCTCACCGTCCGAAAACGGCTATCCACCCCGCACGATCCGGCGGTCGCGGTGCTAAACGGTCTTGAGGGCCTCGGCGTCGGACCCCAAATACCCATAGCGCACGGCTCGACGGTCGCTACCAATGCCCTGCTAGAGCGTCGCGGGGCGCGGGTTGCGCTTATCACGACGCGGGGCTTTGCCGACGTGCTGGAGATCGGCCGGCAGGCCCGGCCGCAGCTGTATGACCTGCGGCCGACCCGTCCGCCCGCGCTCGTGCCCCGTTCGCTGCGCTTCGAGGTGGACGAGCGCATGGATCGCCACGGCCGGCCGCGGCGGGCACTCTCCGACGAGCAAGTTGCTGCGGTCGTTTCCCAGATCGTCGCCTCCGGGGCCACGGCGGCGGCGGTCTGTCTGCTCTTCTCGTTTGCGAATCCGGCCCACGAGCAAGCTATCGGCACGGCCTTACAGCGGGCCGGTATAGACGTATCGCTCTCCTCCGACATCTTGCCGGAGTTCCGCGAGTTCGAGCGCACCAGCACGACGGTTGCGAACGCCTACCTGCGCCCGGTCGTAACGGCCTACCTGGAGCAGCTGACGGCGGCGCTTGGCTCGCGCTTGTGGGTGATGCAGTCCGACGGCACGACGGTGCCTCCCGACCGGCTGGCCGTCCGGCCGGTACAGGCAGTCCTCAGCGGGCCGGCCGGCGGCATTGTCGGCGCGCTCGCCGTGGCGCGTGCCGGGGGACGGGCGGCCCGCCAAAGCGGCACGGATGGTGGGAGGGGTGGTGCCGCTTTGGCGGGCCGGCGGAACATCCTGACGCTCGATATGGGCGGCACTTCGACCGACGTTGCGTTCTGTCCCGGCACACCTGTCCTGGAGACACAGCACGAGATCGGTGGAGTGGTGCTCAACCTGCCGATGCTCGCTATCCACACCGTCGGCGCGGGCGGCGGCTCCATTGCCCGTCGCGATGTCGCCGGGGGGCTGCACGTCGGCCCGGCGAGCGCCGGCGCGAGTCCCGGCCCGGCCTGTTACGGTCGCGGCGGTACCGCTCCGACGGTGACTGACGCCAATCTGGTCTTAGGCCGGCTACACCCCAACTGGCGCTTGGGTGGCGAGGTGCGGCTGGACCGGGCGGCGGCGCGCGCCGCCGTGCTATCGCTGGGCGACGACACGCCGCGGTCGGATCGGGACGCCGACGCGGCGGCCGTCACGCTGGCCAACGCGATCATCCGGGTGGTCAACGCGCATATGGCCCGCGCCTTGCGCGTCATCTCCATCGAGCGCGGCTACGACCCGCGCCGGTGCGCGTTAGTCGCCTTCGGTGGTGCCGGCCCCTTGCATGCAGCGGCGCTCGCCGAGGCGTTGGATATCCGGGAGGTGATCGTGCCGCGCTACCCGGGCATCTTGTCGGCAGTGGGTGCCGCGCTGGCCGAGGTCGAGCGATCCTATTCCCGCACCGTGATGCTCACTGTCGAGCGAGACGCGCCGGAGTCGTCGGCAGTCGCTACGGCCCTGGCAAACGCCTACGACGCCCTAGAGCACCAGGCGAGCAGCGAGCTGCGGGCAACCTTGGGGCCGGTGCGCCTCGAACTCCGGCGGTCACTGGACTGTCGCTATCAAGGCCAGTCACACGAGCTATTAGTGGCAGCCGGCCGACCACGACGAGTCCGGGCGGGTCGGACACCGACAAGCCAACTGGGGGGCAAGCCCGGGGCAGAGCTACAGGCGCTCCAGGCGGCCGTGCGGTCGTTCGACCGCCTGCACCACCGCCGGTACGGGTATCACCAACCGGGCCGGGCCGTCGAAATCGTCACGATTCGACTACGCGCCCGCCACCCCCAACCGAGCATGGCCCTACCGGAGGTCCCGCTCGACCATAAGAGCGGCGCGCCGGTGCCGGCTGGGCATACTAAGCTCTGGGACGACGCGCAAGCGGTGCCGGCGCCTATCTTCGAGCGCGAACGCTGTGGTCCGGGAACTCAACTGGTCGGGCCGGCCTTGATCGTCCAAGCGGATGCAACGACCGTGCTCCCCGCCGGGTGGTCGGCCCACGCGGACCACTACAGCTCGCTGCTGCTGCGCCGGTGCGCTTAGGCAAGACCTCAACACGCGGCCAATCGGCCGCTGCGAGGAGTAAATAGGTTGTGATAATCCGCATCTTCCTGCGTGGGTTACTGACCCTGCCGCTACTCATCCTCGTGTTTACCCTGGCTGTCGTGTACGCCTTACGCACGACGGTACTCACACCGGAGTTCATCACGGGTCGGCTTGTCACCGTGCAGCTCTACGACCACCTCTACGACGAGATGATGGACACCGTGCTGCGGGGCGAGGGGCAGGGTGATTCCGAGGCGGTAGAGCCGCCTGTGGTGGCCATGCTGGAAACCGGGCGTCGCCCCGTTACCACCTATCTGGCCAGCAAGATCGAGGGCTTCATTGCCGATCTGTACCGCTGGCTGGAGGTAGTAGATGCACCGGCGCCGGTGCTCGATCTGACGGACCTCGGACAACTGAGCCAGCGCATCGAGGCAGAGCTGACTCGACGTGACAAGCTCACTCCCCAGCTGCGGGTGCCGCTACGTCTCATCATCAGTCGCGTTGTCCCAGAGGAACCCATCACGCTCGCCTCCCTCTGGGACGACGACCCGGCTGCTCTGCATGAGGTCGAGCGCGTCCGCGCCGCCATTCGGCAACTCTCCTTTGCCACGTGGATGCTGGCCGCAGCCGTTGGCGTGAACGCCCTGCTGATCCTGCTCTTGGGCAGCGGATTCGGCTCACAGCTGCGCGGGCTAGGCGTGGCGCTGCTCCCGGCGGCGGCAGTGGGCCTGCTGGGCGCGGTGCTGAGTATCTCGTTCGACACTTGGCTCACTCTGCTGCCCGTAGCATGGCCACCACCGGACTTCACGATGTCCGCCGGATTAGCCCAGGCCAGCTTGGCGCTCGTCAGCGGCATCGTCGGTGGCGTAGGGGCGCAGCTGCTACTGGCTGCCATCGTCACATTCGCCGTCGCAGTGGGTCTCATTGCCGCTAGCTTGGCGGATCTGCTCTGACCGTGAGGGGGGACGGGACTCACCCCCTGACGGGCCATAGCCGCACGGATAGTGCCAGGTGTGGTGCGGCTTTGGCCCATCACCCGGCCCCCTCTCCACACATGTGGAGAGGGGGCGTTTATATGAGGCGGACGGTTCCGGCGGCGGCGTCCAACTCGATGGTGGCTCCGTCGGGGATGCGGCTGGTCGCTTGGGGGACATTCACCACGGCCGGGATACTGTATTCGCGGGCGACGATGGAGCCGTGCGAGAGCTGACCGCCGATCTCGACGACCAGCCCCCGTACTAAGGGGAACAGCGGCGACCAGGCCGGGTCGGTGGCCGGGCAGACGAGGATATCGCCCGGCTGCAAGCGCCCAAACTCCTCCGGCTGGCGGATCACCCGCGCCGTCCCCCGCGCTCGGCCGGCGCTGACCCCCAGCCCGCGTAAAGTCACCGGCCCGGGAGCAGCTGGGATATTGCCCGGCGCCGCTGGTGGGGCCGGGGCTGGGGCGGCTGCCGGCTGGCCGGAGCCAGCTGCCCCAAAGCCGGTCAGCGTCGGCGGGGGGCGGCGCCCGGCGCCCGGCGGCGCCGGGCCCTGACCGCGGGCAAACCGTTCGAGCGCATCGAGGTCAGCACATTCGTCGGGCACCGTGATACGACAGTATTGGGCGTAGCGGGCGCGTCGCGCGGCTATGACCGCCCGCAAATGGCCTGGCTCGCGTGCCGTCTCCCCCGGCGCTGCGACCCCACTACGCCGTGGTAGCAGGCCCGCACATACACCGCCGGCCTGTTGCCGCAGCCGTGGGGTGGTTCCCGGCGCTACCACACGACGAATCTCCGCCCCTGTGAGCCAGAAGTACTCATCCGGGTGATCGAGCCAGCCGCGGCCCACCATCCGCCGTCCCAGCTCCAGATCGCGCCGTCGCAATTGGGCGGTGATCCGCACGACCCGAAAGCGGTTGGCCTCTCGCATGGCGAGGGCTTGACGCAAGGCTCCGAGGCGCCAACGTACATACGGCCAGCGTCGTCCCACGGCTTGCCTGATTGTCTCTCGCGCCTGCCGCGCCTGCCGCCGCTGTTGAGCGACCGCACCCGCAGCGTCGGGAGCAGTCGGAGCGCGGACGTACTGAGCGACAACACCGAATAGGTAGCCTGGAGCCTCTCGAAAGCGCGGGTTGGCGCTGTCGGACTCGAACAGGCCCCGATCACCGAACCGGTCGAGGGCCCGCTCGAAGTGGTCGAGCGTGCGGGTGCCACGGAGCGTCTCCCGGAGGTCGGCCCCCGGGCCGCGCGCGGCCGCGAGAGAGCGCCTCGCTTGTGGCTCTGCTCGCGCTATGGCCGCCACGCGCATCAGCGCGAGGGGCAATTCTGCGCTGATGTTGCCCTCACCGGCGACCGCTTGGTTTATCGCCGCCGCGGGTGCGGCGAGACGACTATGCAAGGCACGGGCCAGCTCGTGAAAGTGCGTGGTGGCCGCGGCGGTCAGGTAGACCGTGTGGTAGAAGAACCGCCCTAGCTCCGGCGCCATCCGCTCGAAATCTGCCAGTAGGTCGGCATCCGCAGCGCGCCGCAGCACGCGGTCCGTTGCCAAGGATAGCTCGGCGAGCGTGCCCTCGACGCGACCAAACCAGCGCTCGGTAGCCGGCACCGCGCGGAGCTGGCGGAACAGGCTGCTGAGTACGACCAGCCAGCGCCGCGCGACACGTGGCCAATCCCATTGCAGAGACGGCCGGGCCAGCTCAAGGCCCCGTCCGACAGCCTGGTCGTTCAGCTCCGGCGGCAAGCCAAGCTCGGCCATCATGCTGCGTATCAGGCCAACATTGAAGTAGGGACGACCCGCAGCAGCGCGGAAGAGCATCGCGCCGTCGGGAAAGCGGTAGCCCCCTACTTCGAACGCAGCGAGCATCTGCGGCCCACTGGCGGCTTCGAGCTGGAACATGAAGAGCGGCGACGGAAGCTCAGGCAAGATTTCCTTGACATTGGCCCGGGACCATTGATCCCGTCCGTTGGCACGCAGCCTTGGCATCGTCGGTATGTCGCCTCCGAGAAGCACTGCCGGGCTATTGATGATGCTACTGTAGCGGTGCGACTTGCCGGCACTACCGGGCGGCTGGCAAGATGCTGGCTGGGATGGCTAGACCACGGCGACAGAACAGGCGTAATGGCGGACATAATGGCGATGGAAGTGCCCGACGTGATGATCGTGGTGGCGCTCATCATTATGTCGGTGGCGGCCACTCTTGTTGTCGCGACCACCACCCCGGGAATCAAGATCACTGAATCCAAACACTTTAATATGGATGAAGGTGTTTGGCCTTCTCCTTGGTGCCATTCTCATTTGGATTGGCGGAACCCTATTGGTCTTTGGCATGGCGCTGCGTTAGCGCGTTTACCGCGCCAAGTGACCCACCCAGGTTGCGGGAGCGAGCAGCATCGGGCAGTATCTCGGGCAAGCGGGCGGAGCGGGCAAGCAAAGGAGAGACGCGCATGAAGATGCACATCGGCAGTTCCTGGGTAGACAAAGACGAGCGCATTGACGTACTCAATCCCTACGATGGCAGCATCGTGGACACGGTCCCCAGAGCGGAGGCCAGCGACATTGACCGCGCCCTGGCGACTGCCGTGCGCGGTGCAGAGATCATGCACAAGCTCACCGGCTACGAGCGCTACAAGATTCTGCACAAGGCCGCAGACCTGATTAGCGAGCGGGCCGCGAGCTTTGCTGAGACGATCACGCTGGAGGGCGGCAAAGTCAAAGCCGAAGCCCTGATCGAGGCGGAGCGGGCCGCCGAGATCATCTATCTCTCGGCCGAGGAAGCCAAGCGGCTCGGCAGCGAGGTCATTCCGCTCGACGGTGCGCCGGGCGTCACCGGCAAATTTGGCTTCACCATTCGCGTGCCGTGCGGGATAGTCGTGGCGATCTCGCCCTTCAACTTCCCGCTGCACCTGGTCTGTCACAAGGTCGGCCCAGGTCTTGCTGCCGGGAACGCCGTCGTGCTGAAGCCGGCCACCGACACGCCGCTCTCGGGACTGCGGTTGGTCGAGGTCATGCTCGAAGCCGGGTGTCCGCCGGAAGCGCTCCAATGTCTGACCGGCTCCGGCGCCGAGATCGGGGATGCCTTGGTCAGCGATCCGCGGGTCCGCAAGATCACCTTCACGGGCAGCCGCGACGTGGGCGAGCACATCTGCCGCACGGCCGGGCTGAAGAAGGTGACCATGGAGCTAGGCTCCAACTCCCCGGTCATCATCATGCCCGACGCCGACATGAACAAGGTCACGACGGCGCTCGCCGCCACCGGCTACGCGCACGCCGGGCAGGTCTGTATCTCCACCCAGCGGGTCTACGCCAACCGCCAGATTTATAGCGACTTCCTCGACGCTTTCGCGGACAGCGTGAAGGGCATCACGACCGGCGATCCGCGCCAGGAAGGCGTCAAGATGGGGCCAATGATCCGCGAAAGCGATGCCGTCCGGGTCGAGGAATGGGTCCAGGAAGCGGTGGCCGGCGGCGCGCGCCTGGTCGCCGGCGGTCAGCGCAACGGCACGCTCATGGCGCCAACCCTGTTAGCCGATGTCAAGCCGGAGATGCGTATTTCCTGCGACGAGGTGTTCGGCCCGGCCGTCGGTGTGACGCCGGTTGACGATATTGACGAAGCGATTGCCCAAGCCAACAGCACGAATTACGGCCTGAGCACGGCGATCTTTACCGAGAACCTGGCTTGGGCGATGAAGTTCGCACTGGAGGCGGAGGCCGGCAACATCCACATCAACTGGGGCACCCAATGGCGGGCCGACCTGATGCCCTACGGCGGCCTGAAAGATAGCGGGATGGGCAAGGAAGGCCCGAAGTACGCCGTCGAAGAGATGACCGAGACGAAGATGGTCGTCTTCCACCTCCCCTAGAATGAGCTTCTGAGCACACCTACCCCCACCCCCCTCCCTGAAGGGAAGGGGCTACAGGCCATCGTGCTGACTGCCTTCCCTGGAAGGAAGCGGCGGCCGGTCTCTGCCATGACTCCCCTTCCCTGCTAGGGAAGGGGCCGGGGGTTAGGTCCCACCCGCCTCAACGGGCTGTAGGTCTCCGTCGGCGACCTCGAAGACCGTTGCCGCGTCGAGGAAGCCGGCGGTGAAGGGGCGCAACTCGGTCGTGGTGAGGAGCACCTGCCCGCCTAGTCCGGCACCACCTCGACCCCCCTCGGATTGTGCAGACCTAGCGGGCAGCCCGTCACCGGTGAGCATCTCTTGCAGTAGCAGACGCCGCTGCGGGTCCAGCTCGGAAAGCACGTCGTCGAGCAGGAGGACCGGCCGCTCGCCAGTGCGCTGCTGCATCACTGCGGCCTCCGCCAGCTTGACCGCGAGCGCCGCCGTGCGCTGCTGGCCGCGGGAGCCGAAGTGATTGAGGTCCACCCCGTCAACGGTGAAGGCCAGATCGTCGCGGTGCGGGCCAACGATGGTCACGCCCTGGCGCCGCTCCCGTTCCTGCTGCGCGTCGAGTTGGGCGGCGAACTGCGCGGCAACGACCGGCCGCACGTCATCCCCCTGTACGGGCGCAGCATGCTGCGCCCCTGCGGCCGCCCCGGACCCTGACGCCAAAACAGGCTGTAGCTCGGTGACGCTGCTGCGGTAGACGATGCCCAGGGACATACGGTCATCCACCAGCCGCGGGTGGATGTCGGCCAAGAACGAGTTGAGGGTGGTGATCGCCTGACCGCGGCCCACGATCAGCTCGCTGCCCAACGCGACCACCTGCTCGGTCCAATACCGGAGCTGATCTGCCGGCAAACGGCGGTCACGGAGCTGCCGCAACAGGGCATTGCGCTGGGCCAGGACGCGATGGTACTGACTGAGCACGCGCAAGTAGTGGGGATCAACCTGGCAGAGCATGATGTCGAGGTACCGCCGCCGCTGGGCCGGCGAGCCGGTGATAAGCTCGACATCTTCGGGCGTGAAGAGCACTATATTGAGCTGACCGAGCGCGTCCATCGCCCGCCGGGGGTGCTGGTTAAGCCGGACACGCTTCTGGATTGCTCGTGTGGGGCCACGGGCCGCAGCGCCAGCCGCTGCGTTGGCAGCATTGCCGCCCGCTGGCTCGACCAGGATAATATCCAGCCGCGACGTGCTCCCTTGGCGCTCGATCTCGGCGCTGATGCGGGCAAAGCGCTCGTCGGCGCCGGCGTGCCACGAGACCAGCTCACGCTCGCTCGTGGTACGGAACGACTTGGTCGTCGCGAGCATATACAGTGCTTCGAGCAGGTTGGACTTGCCCTGGGCATTGTTACCGCAGAGCACGGATACCCCGGCCGGGAGGTCCAGCTCCAGCCGGCGGTAGGTACGAAAATTCGTCAGGCTCAGGTGGCGACAACGCATCCTACTATGGCCCGCGGCCCGATTGTACCGCGCGGGCCGACCGCGGCTCATCGGTTAGTATGAACGCACAATCATCGCCGGGCTGCGACAAACCCGGACACGAATTGAGGAGAGCCTATGCCGCTCACGCATACAGCACAGCCCACATTGCGGCGTCCAATCCTGGTCGGGGCATTCGAGGGCTTGCCCGATGCCGGGCTGGCCGCATCGCTGGCCATTCGCCATCTGGTCTCGACGCTCGATGCCGCCCCCCTGGCCGAGCAAGAATCGGACGACTACTACGACTATAGCGAGCTGCGGCCCATCTCCCGGCTCACCGGGCCCCAAGATCGTGTTCTGGAGTGGCCCAAAGGCGAGTTCTGGTATGCCCAGCATCCTGAGGCGGACGACACGACGCACGACCTGATCTTTTACCTCGTCCCGGAGCCGCAGCTGCGCTGGCGAGCGTTCGCCGCCGAACTGGCGGAAGCGTGTGTGGAGTGGGAGGTGGGAGCAGCCGTCCTGCTGGCAAGCGTGCCGGCGGACGTGCCGCACACCCGCAGCACCGTCCTGACCGGCTGGGCGACAGCCCCCGAGCTGCGCGTCGCCGTGAACCGGCTGGGGATTCCGTTCTCGCAGTATGAGGGGCCTTCCAGCGTCCACTCGGCGGTCATCGAGGCCCTGCGTATCCACCAGGTACCGAGCGCCAGTCTGTTCGGTAGTGTGCCGCACTACCTCCAGGTGCCCAATCCCGCCGTGAGCGCGGCGCTGCTGGAGCACGCGGCGCGGCTCGTCGGCTGGCCGTTCGATCTAGTCCAACTGCGTCAAGCCGGGCGGCAGCTGCTGGCCCAGGCGGATGAGGCCGTCGCCGAGCGGCCGGAGCTGGCGGCCTACTTGCAACAGCTCGAAGACCAGTACGACGAATCGAAGGCGCCTTTAGCGCCAGGCCAGACCGAGCCAGGCGAAGCAGCGGCGGAATCGAGCGGTCCGCTGGCCGTAGACCCCGAGAAGCTTGTCGAGGAGCTTGAAGACTTCCTCCGCCGCCGCCGGGAGGAGGGCGACGCTGACAATGAAGAGGACCAACCCCAGCCCGGCAGCGTTTGAGGCATGGCCTAAGCTACACGGCAGTTGCAGCATCCGTTCGTTTCACAGGCAGAGCAACGCTGATGATTGACTCGCACACGCAGCAAAAGACGATTGCCATTGTTGGCGGTACCGGCCCAATGGGCCGCGGCCTTGCCTTGCGGTGGGCGCAGGCCGGCTACCGTATCGTGCTCGGCTCGCGCGATGCCGAGCGGGCCACGGCGGCGGCGGCCGGCATTCGCCAAACACTTGGCGCCGCGGCGCCGGTCGAGGGCGCCACCAACGCCGAGGCGGTGGCCGCCGCGGGTACCGTCGCGCTCTGCGTGCCGTTCGCCGCCCATGCCAGGACGCTCCGGGGGCTACGGTCGGCGTGGCGAGCCGGCAGCGTGCTCGTGGACGTGACCGTGCCGCTGGCGGTAGCCGTCGGCGGTCGGGCGACGGACATGCTGGGGCTGCCGGCCGGCTCGGCGGCCGAGCAGGCGGCCCAACTGACTCCACAGAGCGTCCGGGTCTGCGCTGCGTTTCACCACATCAGCGCGGCCCACTTGCGCGACGTCGATCACGCCTTGGAGGGCGACGTGCTGCTGTGTGGGAATGACCGCGCGGCGCGGACGGCCGTGCGGGCGCTGGTGGAGGCGATTCCGCGGCTGCGCCCTGTTGACGTGGGGCCGCTGCGGCGGGCGCGGCTGTTGGAGCCGCTGACGGCGCTGCTGATCGGGATCAACGTGCGCTACAAAGTGCCGGGGGCCGGCATCCGCATCACCGGGCTGCCGGAGGGCGAGCCTCACCCCCCGGCCCCCTCTCCACCATGTGGCGAGGGGGAGTAGGGCAGCGAGGCTGACTCTGGCCCCTAGTCCCCATGCTGCGAAGGGGGACGGTGGTCGAGTGACGGCGCGCGAGGTTAGCGGCTGGCGGCGCGGCACCAGCGCGCGGCGGCCTCGACGACATCGCGCAGGCGCTGCCGCTCATCCGCCGACACGCGGCTGTCGGTGAGCACCTGGGCCACGAGCAGCAGCGTAGGATCGCCGGCGCCGAGGCGCGTGATAACGGCGGGCACGAACCCGGCGGCGGCGAGCAGCCGGTCGGTATCGTCGGGGGAGAGCTGGAGGCCGCGGGCGAGCGCCTCCACCAGCCCGGGGCTGCTCGGCGTGCGGTCACCGCTTTCCAGGCGGCTGACAATGCTAGCGTGGACCTGGGCGCGTCGGCCGATCGCGCTCTGGCTGAGGCCGGTCTGCTCGCGCAATTCCCGTAACGTTGCCCCGAAGGCATTGGTAGGGCTGGTACGCAAGGGAGCTACCGGCGGCTTGATCCGACCCCCACTTGACGCTTGTGCCATCGCTGACCCTGCGCTGCGGCCGAAACTGCCGCCGCAGCAGCTCACCTGCCTGTGTCGAGCCTACGGTTCCTGTGCGCCGTTGTCAATGCACGCCCCTAGTGCGACACGCCGCTGCGTGGGAGTGACCGTCGGGAGAGTGCCCCTCCGGCCACGTGACTCTCCGTGGACCTAGGACCAACCCAGCCGTAAGCCTGGCAGATGGTAGGTGGAAAACACAAGACCATCTCCGAACAAAGGATGATCTTGACAAGAAGATGAGCGTGCTCTAAGTTAAAACTATACGTCGGAAACCCGCATCCCATGCATAATTGCCGACGTTTCTTCCTCACTCTTGGGATTTTACTACCACTAAGAGTAGGTTGCTTGTCCATCAGCAAAATCTCTTCGGAAAGTCAAGTTAATGGGGGGGGCTAGTACGTGGACATTCTGCGCCGTCTGAGCGCCGAGGCACGAGCCACTGCTCTCCGTGCGCGCGTGGCCGGCGACGCCATTGCCTACACGAGTGGCCTGCTGTGGACCCATGCGCGTCTTCCGAGCGGTGGCCTCCTTTTGTTGGCGCTCATCGCCGGGGTCACCACACCGCTGCTCGTCGGGGCCTTGACCGGTCTCGTGGATGCGCTCGGCACCCGTCCCGCCGATCCCTGGTCAGCCATCGCCCCCTGGCTGCTCGTGATGCTCGGTGCGCTCCTGTTCCGCAGCGTCGAGGACGCCGCGGGCAGCTACCTGTCCATGCTCATCCGCGAACGCGTCGAGCCGGTACTGCGGCACCAGCTCGCCGCTCATGCCATCGCCGTGCCGCTCTCGTACTTCGAACAATCGGAGTACTACCAGAAGCTCGAAACCGGGCAAAAGGCCGCCGCTTCCGGCTTCAGCGATCTGCTGAACACCGGGACGCGCTGGGCCTCCACCGGGACTGGGTTGGCCGGCCTACTGCTCCTGTTCGCTGGCGCCCACGTCGTGCTCGCCATCGTGCTCGTGGCTACAGCCCTGGGGGTGACGGTCGTGCAGGCTCGGCTGGCCGGACGGTTTACCGAGGTGAATTATCGCGCCTCGCCGCTACGCCGTGCCCTCGGCTATTGGGGAACACAGCTATCCAGCCGGGACGCTGCGCCAGAAGTGCGGCTGTTTGGGTTAGCGCAGCCGCTCCTCGGTCGTTGGCAAGAGGTGTTCGAGCGGTTCCTGACCGACATCACGGCCGCGCGTTGGCGGATGGCCTGGCAGGGTCTCGTGGCAGCAGCGCTGCAGGAGGTGGTGGGCTGGCTGACCGTCCTCACGCTGCTGCTCCTGGCACTGCAAGGCGCTGTGACCATTGGGTCTCTCGTGGCGCTGCTCTATGGGCTGAACCGCTTTCGTGAACACGTCCGCATCCTAGGCTACAGCACGAGATATCTCGTCGAGCGCTGGTCCCGCGTGGAGCATCTGCGGGCCTTCTTAGCACTGCCGGTGGAGCCACGTCCCAGTGCGCCAGGCGTCTCTGTCCCGCGACCGCTGCGCCAGGGGGTGCAGTTTCAAGGGGTCAGCTTCACCTATCCCGGGAGCGACCACCCGGCCCTCGCGGACATCACACTCGACCTTGGCCCCGAGGAACGGGTGGCCGTGGTCGGGGAGAACGGCTCCGGGAAGACCACGCTCGTCCGCCTGCTCCTCGGCCTCTATCGCCCCGACCAAGGGCAGATTACCGTGGACGGGATGGATCTGCAGGACCTCGATCCGGTGGAGTGGCGTCAGCACGCCACGGCCATCTTCCAGGACTTCATGCAGTATCCCACGAGCGTGGGTGAGAACATCGGCTACGCTGACATCGCCCTCCTTGGCGACGTGACCACCACGCCACAGACCATCCATCCCCGCATTGTCACGGCGGCAGCGCAGAGTGAGGCCACCGCCTTCATCCCCGATCTTCCGGCAGGCTATGCCACGCTCTTGGGTAAAGAGTTTGAGGACGCCACTGAGCTATCCGCTGGTCAGTGGCAACGGCTGGCGCTCGCCCGGGCGTATCTCCGTGACGCCCAGATCGTTGTCCTGGACGAGCCGACGGCCGCTCTCGACCCCCGCGCCGAGGTTGCGGTCTACCGCCAGTTCCGGCAAGCCGCCGCGGGTCGCTGTGCGGTGTTCATTTCCCATCGCCTTGGCTCCGCCCGGCTCGCCGACCGGATCGTTGTGCTGCGCTCCGGGCAAGTAGTCGAAGCAGGTGATCACGAGGCCCTACTGGCCCGTGACGGCGAATACGCCCGTATGTACCGGTTGCAGGCCCACTGGTACGGCGACGGGGACGCGCGGGAGGCGGTGCGGTGAAGCAGCAGCTTGAGGTCACCGGTGCGCTCAATCGCGGGCAGCTGCGGTATCTGCCGCGGGTTTTGCGGCTCCTCTGGGAGGTCAGCCCCACTGCGACCATCCTTATCGGGCTGCTCCAAATCGGCACCGGCCTCTTCCCAGTGGCGGAGGTGCATCTCTTGCGCCTCCTCGTCGAGACGGCGCAACAGGTAGTGCAAGGGACCGCCCCACTCGCCCAAGGGCTATGGTGGGGCGGCGCCCTGGCGGGATTGGCAGTGCTGCACGCCGCTCTCCTCGCGCTCGAGGGGGTTGTGGCCGACCGGCACCAAGAGGTTTTGCGCGGCGTGGTCGAAGAGCGTTGCTATCGCCAGGCACAGGCGATGCCGCTCGAACAGTTCGAGCGGGCCGAGCACTATGATCGGCTGCAGCGTACGAGAGCGGGCATCGAGGGACGTCTCTTCAGCACGATGGCGTTCTTCTGGCGCAGTTTCTCGAATGTGGTGACTCTGCTCTCGCTGCTGATCTACCTGGGCCAGCTTCATTGGGGCCTCCCGGCGCTGCTGCTTGTGGGTACCGCGCCCGGCGTGTGGGTTCGCCAGCGCTTTTTCCGCCGGATGTTCCTGCTCACCCGTAGCCAGACTCCCGCAATGCGACGCTGGGAGGTCTTCACCGGTCTGCTCACCGGCCGCCCCGCTGCAGCCGAGACGCGCTTGTTCGGGTTCGGGCCGCGGCTGCTGGACCAGGCCGACCAGCTGATGCGGCGATTGCGGGGAGAGCGCCTGCAGCTGGCCACCGATGATTCGCGGGCAACGCTCGTCGCTGATGCTGTGAATGCGCTGGTCTACGTCGCCACGATAGCAGTCGGCGTCTGGCTACTGATAACCGGTCAGGCCAGCCTCGGTGTCTACGCAGCCCTTTTCACAGCGATCGAGACCTTCCAGCGGAGATTCTTTGTCCTAGCGTGGGACGCCTCGCTGATGTTCTGGGACCTCCGCTACATCCAGGACTTCTTCGAGTTCACCGACGGGCCCCGTGTGGACCTCACCGCGGGCCGCCGACTGACCGGGCCAGTCAGGCAAGGCATCACGTTCGAGGGCGTCTCGTTCACGTATCCGGGGAGTGAGGAGCCGGCGCTCACCGATCTGAACCTGACCATCCGGCCCGGAGAACGGCTGGCGCTGGTCGGGGAGAACGGGGCCGGCAAATCCACCTTGGTCAAGCTGCTCATGGGGCTGTACCAGCCCACGGCGGGGCGGATTCTCGTGGACGGCGTTGATCTGCGCGACATGGCCCTAGCCGACTGGTACCGCCGCTTTGGGGCCGTCTTTCAGGACTTCCTGCGGTATCAGAGCAGTGTGCGGGACAACATCACCTTCGGCTGGGTGGATGGCGCTGCCGATGAGGCCGCCCTGAGCGCGGCGGTCGCGCGCAGTGGGGCTGACGAGGTGGTGAAGACGCTGCCGCAGGGGCTGGACACGCTGCTGGGCAAGGAGTTCCATGCCGGGCAGGAACTGTCCGTGGGGCAGTGGCAGAAGCTGGCGATTGCGCGGGCGTACTTCCGCCCGGCGGAGATGCTCGTTCTGGATGAGCCGGCCTCGGCGCTGGATGCCCAGGCGGAGGCGGCGGTGTACGAGCACTTCGCCCGGATGGCCGCAGACCGGACCGTGGTGCTGATCTCGCACCGATTGGGGTCCTGTCGGATCGCGGGCCGCGTCCTGGTCTTGCAGGCCGGGCAGCTGATCGAGGCCGGCACGCACGGCGAGCTAATGGCGCACGACGGCGCCTACGCCGAGCTGTACCGGCTCCAGGCGGCCTGGTATCGGTAGAGGGGAGTTGGGCCTAACCCCCGGCCCCTTCCCTGGCAGGGAAGGGGAGTCAATGCGGCGAGTCTCGCCCGCCGGCCCCCTCTGGTCAGTGGGCCTCACGCCCTGACGGGGGACGCTGCCGACGCTATTTCGTTGTGCGGCAGGATCAGGTATTCGTCAGGCGTGGGGGGTGCGCGGGGGTGGTGTCGGAGGGGAAAGCCGTCGTCCGCGGTGGAGCAAGACCGCGGGCGGGGCGGTACTTGGATGGCAGGATGCACTTGGTGGATGGTTTGGTGGGCGGTGTGTTCAGCGGCTCCAGCGTTACCAGCCTGGGAGGGCCTATCCCCTGGCCCCCCTATGGTCCCCCCGCACAGCGGGGGGACGGGCGCAACATGTTGCGCCCCTACCGGGTTGGCGGGCGTAGGCCTGGATTCCCGCTTGCAGGGGAATGACGATTGCACACCGGTTTCCTGGTGTGGGAATGACGATACGGTGGAGCGGGAGTGCGAGTAGGTGCGGGTGTTGGGAGTAGCAGGAACGCGGGGCAAGCACCCCTGGCGCAGCCGGCGCAGGCCGGCCGGCACGGGCGCGGTGGCGATTGAGGTGGCACTCAGACGGTGCTGACCCGGCGCCCCGGCCGCGACGGCCAGGGGTACGTCAGCACCCGGTGCCGGCGAGGCGGCACTCAGACGGTCATGCCCCGCCGCACGCTGCGCGTGGAAATCGGCCACCCGGCACCCAAAGGTGCCGGGCGCCGGACCAGTGGTAGTCCGCCGCACGCTGCGCGGCGAGGGGTCGGTCATGACCCGGTGCACTCAGACCTGACCCGGCGCCCCGGCCGCCAGGGGTACGTCAGCACCCGGTGCGGCCACTCAGGCGGCCATGCCTCGCCGCACGCGGCGCGGTGAGGGGTCGCTCATGACCCGGTGCCCTCGGCTGGGTGGCTTTGCCACCGCTGTTAGTTGACACGATGGTACGTGTACTTCCCTGCCGGGCGGTGCCCGGTGCTCCAGGAGGGGCTTGCAGCTGCCACATCCCAACGGTGGGTCATATTGGGGGGAGGTGAGGGGATGACAACGGTCTTGGGGACGGGATTTTGTCAGTATCAGGATTTACGGGATGAGGGGATGAGCAGGATGGGGGTGCGGCGGTGGGCCGCACCCCCCGGCCGGGGGACTGGATTGCGGCTTGCACCGCAATGACGGGCGAGAGACGGGATGGCGGGTGACGGCTCGCGGCGGGGGCAGGAATGTGCGAGGATTGGATGGAGTTCAGCCGAGGAGCAATAGCGATGTCCGATGCCACGCTCTGTTATCTGTCTGCGACCGAACTGGCCGAACGTATTCGGCGGCGCGATCTGTCGCCGGTGGTGGTGACGCGCGCGTTTTGGGGCTGTATCGCGGCCATTGACGGTGATCTGGGCGCGTACTGCGCCGTGCCTGCTCTCCTACATCCTTCGCTCGGGCCTCTCCGGGCGCGAATCTCGCCCCGCTAATGACGAATCAAAGTTCGATGCAAGCTCTAATTCGATGCAAGCTCTAAAAGGAAAGGTAGCCGTCGTAGCGGGAGCTACGCGCGGTGGGGGACGCGGTATCGCCTGCATGTTAGGAGCGGCTGGGGCTACCGTCTACTGCACGGGACGCAGTGTCCGGGGCCAGCCCTCGGCAATCGGGCGACCCGAAACGATTGAAGAGACAGCCGAGATGGTGTCGGCCCACGGCGGCACGGGACTGTGGGCGCAGGTGGATCACACCCAACCGGATCAGGTCCAAGCTCTGTTCGAGCGAGTGCGGCGTGAGCAGCAAAGCCGCCTCGACATCCTCGTCAACAGCATATCCGGTGACTTCAGTCTCGGCGGCGATGGAGTGCCTTTCTGGGAGCACTCTCTGGAGCACGGTTTGCAGTCGCAAGGAGCAGCCGTTCACGCCCACATCGTCACCAGTCATTACGCGGTCCAGCTCATGCTCCCACACCACCGGGGACTGATCGTCGAAATCAACGACGGGAACGGCCTGGGTTACAACGTCAACCTCTACTATAGCCTCAACAAAAACAGCGCCATCCTTCTGGCTTACTTCATGTCCGTCGAGCTGCGTAAACACAACATCGCTGCTGTCGCCCTCACACCCGGGTACTTACGCTCCGAGGTGATGCTGGAGCGCAAGGGTGTCTCCGCGGAGACTTGGCAGGATGGCACCGGCGAGGACGAGGCATGGGTGGATTCGGAGACCCCCTTTTACGTGGGCCGAGCCGTAGCGGCCCTCGCTGCCCACCCGCATGTGCTGGACAGGACCGGACAAGCTCTGAGCGCCGGGTGGTTGGCCCGTGATTACGGCTTCACGGACGTGGACGGTAGACAACCACCAGGTTACTACCCGAAAGAAGGGGTGTTCGATCCTCTCCGACGCAGTTTCGCGCTGCACGCCCAAGGTTTGTCGGACGTTGATTGCCTGCTTGGGCACGAGTTGAAGAGTCTCGCCGAGGAGCTGGGGATTAGCGAGGCACAACGGATGCCTTTTGCTGAGGTGCTTGATGCAGTCAAGAGTATCGCGCTCAAACGCTTGGAAAGCAAGGTGTCCGGCAGATTCGTGTGCTGAAAGACCGTAAAAGAGCCTCCCGCAGGAGGCCGGCCAATTCCATTCCTTGCCGGATAGGACATCTGAGTTCATACTGTGCGACGATTCGAGGTAGCCCAACTGAGGAGCAACAGCGATGTCCGATGCCACGCTCTGTTACTTGCCTGCTACCGAACTCGCCGAACGTATCCGGCAGCGCGACCTCTCGCCGGTGGCGGTGACACGCGCGTTTTTGGATCGTATCGCGGCCATTGACGGCGATCTGGGGGCGTACTGCACCGTCACGGCGGAGCAGGCGCTCGACGAGGCGCGGGCCGCCGAGGCGGCGCTGGCGGGGGGTGCGCCGACCGGGCCGCTGCACGGGGTTCCGGTCTCGATCAAGGACCTGGTGTTCACGCGGGGGGTGCGGACGACGCGCGGCTCGGCGATCTATGCCGACTTGGTGCCGGATGAGGATGCGCCGGTGGTCGAGCGGCTGCGGGCCGCCGGGGCGATCTCGCTGGGGAAGACGAACACGCCGGAGTTCGGCTGGAAGGGCCTCACCGACAATCGGCTGTTCCCGCCGACGCGCAACCCGTGGGATGGCACGCGGACGGCCGGGGGGTCGAGCGGGGGCGCGGCGGCGGCCGTGGCGGCGGGGATGGGGCCAATCGGTATCGGCAGCGACGGGGGTGGCTCCGTCCGTATTCCCGGCTCGTTCTGCGGGGTGGTCGGCCTGAAGCCGTCGTTCGGGCGCATCCCGTACTATCCGGCGAGCGCGGCCGAAACGCTCTCGCACATGGGGCCGTTGACGCGCACCGTGGCGGACGCGGCGCTGGCGCTCGACGTGCTCGCCGGCCCCGACGAGCGCGACCGGCTCACCTTGCCGGCGCCGCACGCGCCGGACGGCACCTATCTAGCCGCGGCCGAGGCGGGCGCCCGTGAGGGGCTGGCAGGGCTGCGGGTGGGCTGGAGCCTGACGCTGGGCTACGCCACCGTGGACGGCGAGGTGGCCGCGCTGACGAGCGCCGCCGTCGAGCAGCTGGCGGCGGCCGGGGGGAGCGTCGAGACGCTCGCGCTGGACTGGACCGATCCCGAGGAACCGTGGTGGGCAATCTTCTTCGGTGGGATCGGCGCGGCGCTGGCGGACTATCTGCCCGAATGGCGGGAGCAGATGGACCCGGGCCTCGTCGCCATCGTGGAGCGGGCCAAGGGGTTGACAGCGTTCGACTATACGCGGGCCGGCTTTCAGCGCGTCGAGTTCTGGCACCAAGTACGCCGCTGTTTTGAGGACGTAGACATCCTGGTCACGCCGACGCTGGCGGTGCCGGCGCTGCCGCTGACCGGCGAACTGCCGACCCTAGGGCCGTCGGAGCGGGGCCACCTGCCGTCGTGGTCGCCGTTCTCGTATCCGTTCAATCTGACGGGGCAGCCGGCGACCACGGTGCCGTGTGGCTGGACGGCGGGCGGCCTGCCGGTGGGGCTGCAACTGGTGGGCCGGCGCTATGACGATGCGACGGTGCTGCGGGCGGCTGCGGCGTTCGAGGCGGTCGCGCCGTGGGCTGACCGGCATCCCATCCCCTAACTTGCCGTGTGACGCGCCCGTGGCGACGCCATTCAGCCGTTACACTAGAGAGCGCCGGCCGGCGTGCTACAGTGCAGCGAGCAGCCGGCGGTTGGCGCTCAGAGGAGACCATGACGAAGGCAGAACCGGCGGTCGCGCCGGCCAGCGCCGGGAGCGACCGGCTACAGACGGCGCTGGTCACCAAACAAGCGCGGGTGGCCGTCGTGGGGCTAGGTTTTGCCGGGCTGCCCCAGGCCGTCGTCATCGCCGAGGCGGGTTTCACCGTCACCGGTATTGACACGGACCACCAGCGGATAGCGCAGCTCGCTCGTGGCGAGAGCTACATCACCGACGTGGCCGCCGGCCAGGTACAAGCCTTGCGGCGCACGGGTCACTTCAGCGCCACTACCGACCCGGCGGCGCTCGCCCAAGCGGACTGCGTCGTCGTCTGCGTGCCCACCGGGATTACGGCCGACCGGCGTCCCGTGCTCGACTCGTTGGAGCGGGCGCTCGGCACCATCGCCGCCACCCTCAGCCCACCCGCGCTGGTGATTATCGAGAGCAGCGTGCCCCCGGGCACAACCCGCCGGCTGGCGCGGCTGCTGGATGCCCGCTGGCGCGGGAATGACGATGGTGGGGATGCCACGGCGGGGGAGCAGGTTTTTGTGGCCCACGCGCCCGAACGCATTGATCCGGGGAACAGCCAGTTCGGATTGCGGGAGACGCCGCGAGTGGTTGGCGGCGAGACGGCGGCGGCGCTCGACCTGGCCAAGCAGTTCTACGCGCAGTGCAGTGTTACGACCGTGCCGGTGGCCAGCGTCGAGGTCGCGGAGCTGGCGAAGGTCTTCGAGAATACGTTTCGCTTTGTCAACATCTCCCTGGTCAACGAGCTGGCCCAGATTGCCGCGGCCTTGAACGTCAGCGCCTGGGAGGTCTTGGCGGCGGCGAGTACGAAGCCGTATGGCTTCATGCCGCACGCGCCAGGACCAGGGATTGGCGGGAGCTGCATCCCGGTGATCCCATTTTTCCTCGCCGACGTCGCCGAGCGCCTGGGCAGGCCATCACACTTGATCGCCGCGGCGGAGCGAGTCAACACGTTCATGCCGCAGTACGTGACCGAACGGGCGGCGGCGCTCTGTGGCGGGCCAAATGACGCCCCCTCCCGTCATTCCCGCGCAAGCGGGAACCTGGCGGGCTGCCACATCCTGGTACTGGGCGTGACGTACAAGCCGGACCAGAGCGATTGCCGCCACTCGCCGGCGGTGCCGGTGGTGGACCGGCTGATCGCGGCCGGGGCGACGGTGCGGGTCCATGATCCGCTGGTGACCGAGGCCGCCGGCTTGCACCCCCAAGCCACCTTCGCGCCACTCACGGCGGAGGTCGTGGCTGCGGCCGATCTGGTGGTCGTCGTGACGCCGCATCGCTCGCTCGACTACGGGCTGGTGATCGAGCACGCCCGCTGCATCCTGGACACGCGGAATGCGTTGAGCGACCACGCAGCGCCAAACGTGGTACCGCTGTAGAGACTGCTTGGAGGCCCGCTGATGAGTACAACCCCTCGTGCCGACACCCCTCGCCTGGACGGTCAGGTGGCGCTGATAACCGGCTCGGCGACCGGTATCGGGCGCGAGACGGCGCTTGCCTTTGCGCGGGAGGGCGCCGCGGTGGTCGTCAACTACTCGCGCTCGGAGGCGGAGGCGCGGCAGACGCAGGACGACGTGGCGGCGCTGGGCGTCCGCACTCTGCTCTGTCGGGCGGACGTCAGCGACGACGCTGCGGTGCGCGAGATGGTGGCCCAGACGGTTAAGGCGTTCGGTCGGCTGGACATCCTCGTCAACAACGCCGGTACAACCCACTTCGTGCCGTTTGAGCAGCTCGACGATCTGACCGACGACATCTGGGACCGCATCTTCGCCGTGAACGTCAAGGGCGCCTTCTATTGCACGCGGGCCGCGGCGCCGCACCTGCGCCGGGGCGGCGCGGGGCTGGTGGTCAACGTGGCATCGGTGGCTGCGTTCAGTGGGATCGGTAGCAGCATGCCCTATGCGGCCTCCAAGGGCGCGCTGATTACGTTGACGCGCTCCCTGGCGCATGGGCTGGCGCCGGACATCCGCGTCAACGTGGTCGCGCCGGGCGTGGTCAAGACGCGGTGGGTGGCGGGACACGAGGAGCACGTGGAGCGGCTGGCCCAAGACGCCCTCATGCGCCGGCCGGCCGGCGCAGACGACGTGGCCAACGTGATCATCAGCCTCGCCACGCACTCCACGTTCCTGACCGGCGAGACCATCGTCGTGGACGGCGGTCGACTCCTGCGGTAGGAGGCTGTCGAGGCCCCGGCCGGCGCTCACCGACGCGCCAATAGGCATACTGAATACAGGCCAGTGAGTCCCACCCCAAGGAGGCACCATGGCACGGACCTTGACGGCCGTCTTTGATGGGAGCGTGCTGCGGCCGGAGGCACCGCTGGACCTCAAGCCGAACACGCGCTATCGGTTGCGAGTAGAGCAGGAGCTTACCAGGGTTGAATCGGAAAACGCATGGGACACCCTGGAGGCATTGATCGGCACGCAGCAGCAGCCTGAGGACTGGACCGCCGAGCACGATCACTACCTCTATGGCACGCCAAAGCAGGTAGGTGACTGACCAAGCCTTAGCAGGAATCGTAGAGCGCATCGCAGCGCACCTGCGCGCGGTGGGGCGGGCGGGGCGGACGGTCACCTACAATGACTTGGCCGCGGTGGTCGGCTTGGATATGGACGATCCTGCTGCGGCCAGCGAAATAGCCGGTATCCTGCGCGCCATCTCCACGGCCGAGCACGCGGCCGGCCGGCCGCTCTTGTCGGCGGTCGTCGTCGGGGCCAAGACCGGGCGGCCGGGCAAGGGGTTCTTCAAGCTGGCGCAGCGGCTCGGACGCTACGACGGCACCGCTGACCGGACCTTCTTTACCCAAGAGCTACGCCGCGTACATGAGCATCGGCAGCGAGCCGGGGGGTGAGGTGCGATACTGGCCCCCCTATGGCCCCCCCGCTCCGCAGGGGGACGGCACTGCTCTCTCCTGGTAGCTGAGTGCGGGGAAGGGCCAGGGAGGGTGCCACCACACCCATGCTGGATTCCGCCGGAATGACGAAAGGGGCGTGCATTGTGGATTTCTACCAGGTAACCGCGGCGTTCTATGATCGCACGTTCGGGAGAGCGGAGCTAGAGGGCGAGCGCGGCGACGTGGCCTTCTACGTGGAGGAGGCGCGACAGGCCGGGTCGCCGGTCCTCGAGCTTGCCTGCGGCACCGGGCGCATCCTGATACCGGTTGCCGAGGCCGGATTGACGGTCGTGGGTCTGGACAGCTCGGCGGCGATGCTCTCGATTGCTCAGGAGAAGATCGCCGAGCTCCCCGACACGACGCAACAACGTATCGAGCTTGTCGAAGGGGACATGCGTTCGTTCGCGCTCGATCAGCGTTTCAAGCTCATCATGATTCCGTTCCGTTCCTTCCTGCACCTGATGACCCCGGCGGACCAGCGCCAGGCGCTGGGCTGTATTCGTGACCAGCTGGCCGACGATGGTCGGCTCGTGTTCAACATCTTCGACCCCCGACTGGACACGATCGCCGCCCATCTTGGGACACTTGGCGCCGCCCTAAAGAGGTACCGTGAACTCACGCATCCCGAAACGGGCCGCCGGGTGGTCGTCGGGGAAGCCCGCCACTACGACCCGGCGCAGCAGATCATCGAGGAGGAGCGTATCTTTGAGGAGCTGGACGCTGACGGGCGGGTAGTTGCGAAGACGTATGCTCCACTCACGCTGCGCTGGGTGTATCGGTACGAGATGCAGCACCTCCTCGAACTGAGCGGATTTGCGGTCGAGGCGCTATACGGCAGCTATGAGCGCGGACCATTCCGGCATGGCGGGGAGCAAATCTGGGTGGCGCGGAGGGGGTGAGGGCTGGCGCCCCTATGGCAGCTACCCGGCACCATCCTGGCACCGCCAAACCGTTAGGGGCGTCCCTGATGGGCACCCTGGATTCCGGCCTGCTCGGTACACGTGCGGGCGGACGTGCCGCTACACTGTTCCTGCACTCCGGCGGCGGGGAGGCACGCGACGGGGGACCGCCGCCGGGACGCGCGACCGGCAGGAGCGTGTAGGTTCGGTCCGGTGACGTTTAGCGATCATGGCCCGGTGAGGAGGGTGAGTGTGACAGCCAGCACAACGCCGATTGCCGACCTTAAGGAGCGGGTGTGTCGGGAGATTGATCAGCATGCGGACAGCCTGATCGCCCTGGCCGAGGATATCTTCCGGCACCCGGAGCTGGGCTTCAAAGAGACGCGCACGGCCGGACAGGTCGCGGCGCGCTTCCGAGCGCTCGGAATCC
This sequence comes from Chloroflexota bacterium, assembly GCA_965238265.1. Taxonomy (GTDB): domain Bacteria; phylum Chloroflexota; class UBA11872; order UBA12225; family JAJDUF01; genus JAJDUF01. Next base: position 3,647,470 of record OZ250185.1, read on the forward strand.
CTTTCGAGACGGACCTGGCGCTGACGGGGGTGAAGGGGATGCTCACCGGCAACGCGCCCGGCCCCACGGTGGCCGTGCTGGGCGAACTGGACTCGCTCATCGTGGCCGACCATCCGGCGGCGGACCGGACGACCGGCGCCGCCCACGCCTGCGGGCACAACGCGCAAATCGCCACCATGATCGGTACGACGACCGGCCTCGCCAAGTCCGGCGTGCTGTCGGAGCTGTCCGGTCGCGTGGCGTGTATGGCCGTGCCAGCCGAGGAGTACGTCGAGGTCGGCTACCGCTTGGGCCTGCGGGCGGCCGGGAAGATCGAGTTCCTCGGCGGCAAGCCGGAGTTGTTGCGGGTGGGGGCGTTCGACGACGTGGACATGGCGATGATGGTGCATACCAGCTCCAACCGCGCCGACGGTCTCACCGGGGTCAGCGAGTCGTCGAACGGGTGCGTGGTCAAGCAGATCACCTTTCTCGGCCACGCCGCCCACGCCGGGGGCGCCCCCCACCGCGGCATCAACGCGCTCAACGCGGCGACGCTCGCCTTGCAGGCGATTCATGCCAACCGGGAGACGTTCCGCGACCAGGACATGATCCGCGTGCATCCGATCATTACGCGCGGCGGGGACATCGTGAATGCGGTGCCGGCCGAGGTGCGGATGGAGACTTACGTCCGCGGCCGCACGCTAAAGGCCATCACCGAGGCGAACCGCAAGGTGGATCGGGCGCTGCAAGCCGGCGCGCTCGCCGTGGGAGCCAAAGTGCGGATCGAGACCCTGCCGGGCTATCTGCCGCTCTGCAATGACCCGGAGCTCACGTCGCTCTACAAGGACAACGCGGTAACGCTGGTGGGGGCCGACGAGGTGCGCGAGGTGGAGGCGCGCGGCGGCTCGACCGATATGGGCGACCTGACGCAGATCATGCCGGCGATCCATCCCTACGCCGCCGGCGCGACGGGCACCGGGCACGGCAACAACTACTACATCAAGGACTACGAAAACGCCGTGCTGCTACCGGCGAAAGTGATGGCGATGACGGTCATTGACCTGCTGGCGGACGATGCACGGCAGGCACGGGGGCTCCTAGGCGAGTATCAGCCGCGCCTGAGCCGCAGCGAGTACATGGATTTCCAGCGCGGGCTGGCCAAGACCATTGAATTCGACGGGGCCACGTTTTGACGGCCCTCGCCCTGGCCCTCTCCCACGGGGAGAGGGAGCCGCCGCCGCAGGGGCGTCCCTTGTGGGTGCCCTGGCTCCGGGGGTGTTGGCGCGGGCAACCACAAGAGTTGCCCCTACAGTGGCGGGTGAGGTCCGCCGGATTCCCGCTTTCGCGGGAATGACGCAACGAGGCTGATCCCGGGCCGAAGGAGACAACTCATGTTCGTTGACGTTCTGCTGCTCGTGATCGGAGTTGCGCTGCTGACGGGAGGTGGGCAGCTCTTCGTCACCGGCGCCGCCCGGGTCGCGCAAGCCTTCGGCATTTCTCCCATCGTGGTCGGCGTCGTCGTGATCGGCTTCGGTACCTCCGCGCCCGAAATGGTCGCCAGTGTGCTGGCCGCCGCCCAGGGCCGCTCCGGCGTGGCCTTCGGCAACCTAGTCGGCAGCAATATCTCCAATATCGGCTTGGTGCTGGGCACTGCGGCCATGGTGCAACCGGCCATCGTCAACGTGACCATCGTCCGGCGGGAGGCGCTGCTCTCCACGGTAGCGGCGCTGCTCTTCATCGGTCTGGCGTTGAACGGGAGTCTGAGTGCGCCGGAGGGTGGCGTGCTCATCGTGGCCTTCATCGCCGTGATGGGCTGGCTGCTATGGCTGGCGTTGCGCGAGCGGCAGGAGGTCCCGCTCATGGAGGCGGGAGTGGAGGGGATGGTCGGCCCACAACCCGGCGGCGGCGCCAAGCTGCGCGAAGGGGTGCGCGCGCTCGTTGGGCTGGTACTCGTGCTGCTCGGCGCCGAGCTGACGGTCCGTGGCGCAGTGTCCCTCGCGCTGGCCGCCGGCGTGGACGAGGGCTTCATCGGCCTGACCGTCGTGGGGATCGGCACGTCGCTGCCCGAATTGGTCACGGGCATCATCGCCGCCATACGGCGGGAAACCGATCTGGTCGTCGGTAACGTCCTCGGCTCGAACATCTTCAACCTGCTCTTGATCGGCGGCACCGTCGGCCTGATAACGAGCGAGCCGCTGCCGGCGGTGGTGGTGAATCCGGGCTTGCCGGTGCTGGCCGTCGGCAGCCTGGTGCTGTTGCTCTTCTTGCGGACGGGATTCAAGCTCCGGCGCGTGGAAGCCGGGCTGTTGCTCGCGGGGTACGCCGTCTACATCGGCCTGCTCGGTCTCCAGCTTTGACCGCGCCGTCAGGTCCTCACGCGACGCCGGCGGCCGACATCGCCAGCGCAAACGCGCCCGCTAATCCCGCTTCGTCCCCAAAGTGCGGCGCCACGACGTAGCTACTCACGTCCGCATCCACCTGCGGCCGCGCGATATAGGATCGTAGCTGCGCCCGCAACGCAGCGCGGATACGGGGGAGCAGATGCTGCTGTTGCAGCACGCCACCGCCGAGTACAATCCGTTGTGGCGAGAGCACGAGCACGTGCTGCGCCAGGCCCGCCGCCAGATAGTGCGCTTCAAGCTCCCAGACCGGATCGTCCGGCGCCAGATCGTCCGCCGACCGGCCCACGCGGGCGGCGAGCGCCCCGCCGGCGGCCATCCCTTCCATACAGTCGCCATGGAAGGGACAAATCCCGGCGAACTCGTCGCGGTTGCCGGCGGCATCGCGGGCACGCGGGACGGCGATGTGGCCCATTTCGGGATGGAGCAGCCCATGGAGGGGTGCGCCGCCGATGATGACGCCGCCACCGATACCGGTGCCAACCGTGACGTAGAGCGCCGGATCGTAGCCTTGCGCGGCACCCCAGCGGTACTCGGCGAGGGCGGCGCCGTTGACATCGGTATCCACGGCTACCGGCACGTCCAGCCCGGCCGTGATCGCGGCGACGACCGGCGCGCCGCTCCAGCCCGGCTTCGGTGTCGGCAGCATGTAGCCGTACCGTGGCGATTGTCGGTCCAGCTCAATCGGACCAAAGGTGGCGATGCCAATGGCCGTGAGCGGCTGCCCCGCCCGCTCGGCGGCGTCGAGCAGGAACCGGCGCACCCGGGGCAGGGTCTCCGCGGGTGTTGTCGTCGGGATGCGCGCGGTGGCGAGGCGGTCTGATGGACCGCTGCCCACCGCGCAGACAAACTTCGTGCCGCCGCCTTCTACCGCCCCATACAGTGCCATCGTTCACCTCGCACCCTGCAAGGTATCATGTCGGGGAATGGGCCTCACCCCCCGGCCCCCGACAGAACCCATTTGACGGGCCACTGACCCGGCCATCTTGCAGCCGACAGAACGTTCGTTGTGGCCCGTCGCGCAGAGGAGTGTGAATGTCTAGGGAACTCGACCATTCCTACGCCGTGATCTTGGCGGGTGGGCAGGGCACGCGGCTTTGGCCGCTGTCGCGTGCCAGCCGCCCGAAGCAGCTACTTCCCATCATCGGTGACGACAGTCTGCTGGCGCAGACGGTGGCTCGCTTGGACGGACTGGTGCCGCCGGAGCGCATCTACATCGTCACCGCAGCGGAGTATGCCGCGGAGATTCGCACCCAGCTACCCGCTCTACCCGCAGCCAATATCCTGGCCGAGCCGCAGCCCCGGCATACGGCCGCGGCGGTGGGCTTGGCGACGGGTGTCATCGCGGCCCACGATTCGCAGGCGACGGTCGTCTCGCTGCATGCGGACCATGCGATCCAAAATCCCGACGCCTTCCGGCGCGTCTTGCGGACGGCACTGCTGGCAGCGCAGCGCGGCGAGTACCTCCTCACCATCGGCATCCAGCCGGCCGGGCCGGCGACCGGATACGGCTATATCCACCGCGAGCAGCGCGCGTTCAGCGTGGAAGGAGCCGCCGTGTACGCGGTGGAGCGGTTTGTCGAGAAGCCCGACGCGGCCACGGCGCGGCGGTTCGTGGAATCCGGGGAGTATTTCTGGAATGCCGGCTACTTCGGATTTCAGGCAAGCCACTTTCTGACTGCGCTCCGTAGCTATATGCCGGCGTTAGCGCGCGGCGTCGAGGTCATCCAGGCCGCGTGGGGCACGGCGCAGCAGGCCGCAACCCTGGCGGCCGTTTATGCCGACCTGGAGCCGATTGCGATTGATACGGGCGTGTTCGAGCGCGCTACCAACGTGCTGATGGTGCCGGGGGAGTTTCCTTGGAGTGACGTGGGCGATTGGGCAGCGATCCAAGAAATCACGCCGGCGACCGCGGGCACGAACACGGTGATCGGCGGCGCGGGCCGCCACATCGCAGTGGCCACCGAAGGCTGTTTGATCCACACCGGCGACCGGCTCATCGCCACGATTGGCGTGGATGATCTGGTCATCGTGGATGCCGGTGACGCTCTGCTCGTGTGCCACCGCGACCGCACGCAGGACGTGCGCGAGATCGTAGAGCAGCTTAAACGCGAGGGGCGTGATGCCTATTTGTAGGGCGGACCTAACCCCCGGCCCCTTCCCTGGCAGGGAAGGGGAGTCAACGCGGCGCCCGGCAGCCCCTACACTTATGAGCATGAGGCCCACTCCGCGAGGTGAGCGACTATGAATGAGAGGCCTGGCAATCTCAACCTCGGCGCAATCGCCTTCGATGCCTACGGCACCTTGTTCGACGTGCATTCGGTCGTCGCCGCGTGTGAGGCAGCCTTTCCGTCGCACGGCGCGGCGTTGAGTCGGCTTTGGCGAGCCAAGCAGTTGGAATACACCTGGTTACTCAGTCTCATGGATCGGTACGAGGACTTCTGGTATGTCACCGAGAAGGCGTTGACCTACGCTTGTCAACATCTGGGGCTTCCCTGCGATCCAGCCACCCGCACGCGCCTCCTGGAGAGCTACAACCACCTGTCGGCGTATCCCGAGGTGCCGGCCGCACTGGCCCGCCTGGCAGCCGGTCGCAAGCTGGTCATCCTGTCCAACGGGACGCCGCAGATGCTCGCGGCGGTAACGCGGGCCACGGGGCTGACCGCGATCTTCGACGAGCTTATCAGCGTGGAAGCCGTGGGTATCTACAAACCCAGCCCGTGCGTCTATGCCCTGCTGCCGCAGCGACTCGGTGTGCCGCCGGAGGCGATTGGCTTCGTCTCGTCCAACGCCTTCGACATCACGGGCGCGAAAGCGTTCAGCCTCCGAACTTTCTGGGTCAACCGCCAAGACGCCATCCCGGACGGCTTGGGTTATCCACCCGACGTCGCAGTGCGTACATTGGCGGAGCTGGCCGACCGTCTTGCTGCCGAGCGGGCCTAGGGCGTCTCTGCAAAGTACCAGTCGGCAGAGGCAGGAGACGATGGTCAACCCACCACTCGATTTTAGCCGCCATGCAAGAAACCGGATGCGCCGTAACCGCATCAGTCGAGAAGTTGTCGCCCGTATTCTAACCCGGCCGGTAGCCGTGACTCCGGCCCGCGAGGGACGCTCACATGCTTGGGGGCTGTATCCCGTACCTCGCACCCGCACCGAATGGTTGACTGTTACCTTTACCGAAGAGGAAGGCGTAGTCGTGATAATCACGGTTACGCCGCGCCGCCGCGGCCCTGAAGGGAGATAAGTCGTGCATATCACGTATGACGCACAGGTAGACGTGCTCTTTATCAGCTTTCGTGATGAGCCGGCGCGCGACACGTTGGATATCGAAGATGATGTAATGGCTGCCCTTGACAACGATGGCCGCCTCATCGGTCTCGAAATCCTGGACGCCCGCGCACGTCTCGGGGACGCGGTGTTCGCCGAGAGCGTGCCCGTGGAGCAACTGGTCCACGAAGCCATCACCGTCGGGGGTGAGCGAGCACGCGCGCAGCCCACCCATGTTAAATTGCCCGGATAGCCTTCTGAGACGAGCATTTGCGTTGCTCGTGCATACACGGTAGCCCCGGACGCAGAGAGGCCGGGGACGAGGAAGAGCATGTCCAAGCAATCGCTGTCGCTCCAAACGGTTTCGGCCGCCGAAGCGAGGCACGAGTTCACCAAGCTACTAGGACAAGTCAAGCGGCAAGGGGGACGTGTGCTGGTGGAAGAGCGCGGCGTCCCGGTAGCCGCGATTATCTCGGCCCAAGACCTTGTGCAACTGAACCGGTTGGAGCGAGAACGGGAACAGGATTTCGACATCCTCGACGAGCTTGGCAGCGCCTTCGCTGACGTGCCCGCCGAAGCCATCGAGCGCGAGGTTGCCAAAGCGGTAGCCGAGGTGCGCCGGGAGTATCGTCAGCAGACCGGCGATAGCACGAATTCGCTGTGATTACGGCGGTCTGCTCGATTAGGGCGCCGGTCGCTGGCGGAGCCTGCCGACCGCCTCGCTGCGGAGCGGGCGTAGGCTGGTGCAACCTTGTCCCGCCGCTGCGCCGGCGTGTAGATGAGGTGCGAAACGACGGAGAGAGTTGTAGGGTGAATAGGGTGTGACGCCGGGGGTCATGTCGTCAAAGCACACCAGCAAACCGTTGAATGTCCTGGACACTCCTCTCCTTGAAGTCGTCCAGAACTGGATATTGAGTATCGGCGTTCCTGGTAAGATAGAGGCTCTCCTTCTTACCAAGCTCTGCCATGTCTTCGTGAACGACAAGGCTGATGAACGGCAATCGCTCTTTCTGGAACTCCAGCAGAGAAATGGCTACGCTCTTAGCCTTACTGTTGCCTCGCACACCAAAGACATAGAGGTCTCGATCGTTGTGCTTTAGCGACCAGTCCACGCTGATGATGGGATAGTCAGAGAGTGGCACGTGGTCGGGAGTAGGGGAAAATCGCCTCAACTCGCTCGTAACATAGTCTCTCAAGTCGTCGTAAAAGGCGCTGCGAACGACTTCCCTACTCCAGTAGCGCATATTACACACCTTTTGCATACAGCCTGCAAACTGGAGGATGCTCTCGTAGAGCAGGCTGACGGGCGCGTCCAGATAGAGGTTGCCATCATCATTATTGACGTTGTTATTGATAAGTATGCTATCGAAAATCTGCTGACGTGTATAGGTAGTTATATCAAAAGTGTAGGAGAGACGCATCAGCGCCATTCCAAAATCGCAGATGCGGACATACTCCTCACCTTTGGGGCTTTCCTGCAAGTAGACATCTACCATGTCGCCATCTTCATGATGTGCTGGGATTATGAGCTGGTAGTCTCCAGGACGGCGTTCATAGACATCAAATCCTGTCGCGATTCGACGCTGCAATGATTCTTGGACGCTACTAATATCCATTGAACAGCCCCATCTGTAGCACATCAGGAAAATACTCGACGCGATTAGATATTGCAGTATCGTCGAAGAAAACGTTAAGGGCCTGTTCGAAGGTGCTGTACCGATCGGTGATTTCTCGATGGCGCTCCTGTGGCTGCCGGCTCCCGGACGCAATCTCAGCTTCGGTGATACGGTGAATGTGCGGCTTGGCATAATGGCCGTCGGTCTGCTGGCTAGATTCTCCGTGAGGTCCGTTGTATCGAACCAGCGTAATAGTCCCTAACGCCTTATCGCCGGTGTGGTAACGGAGTCCGATGGTGAAATTCTCAATGAACCGGTTGTTCTGGCGGATGAATACCGCGAACGTTATGCTCGTCATCCCGACCTAGCCTGTAAGTCTGGCTCGCAACGTCTATGGCCATTTTCCTCCTTGTATCCTGCAGAAGGTGTCTTGCTTCCAATTATCTTGGGAAGCTGGATCAAATCTTGAATGTCACGATCGGTCATCATCGTTGCGCCCTCGGGTACGGGAGGCTGTGGAAGGTTCCCTATGTCCCCACGATCGCCCCTAGCAGTCCCTCCGTCTCCTGATCCAACGCCAGTATATCAGCCCTGATCCCACTCCAGCGGGCGCCGGGCACTGGTCATTGCCCGTATGATTTACGGGCGAGGGTCGCGCTGCAAGAGTCGGCCGCAAGCGAGTGGAGGGAAGCATGGCGATTCCGGGGCACGGGCGAGCGAAGAAGGTACTACATATCGGACTGGATGGCATGAACCTGCCGCTGCTGCAACGCTTTGAGGCCGAAGGGTGTCTGCCGACGTTCTCGGCACTGATGGCGCGTGGCTCGACCAACCGCTTGCTGTGCGCGATTCCCGCGTGGACGCCGACCAACTGGGCCACGATGATGACCGGAGCGCCGGCCGGCACGCATGGCCTGGCCGGCTGGAGTGTGCGGGAAAAGACTGCCCCATGGTCGGCGCCGCGGCTCGACTCGTGGCAGTCGGAGGCCATGACCGCCGAGACCATCTGGGAAGTGGCGGATCAGGCCGGCCAGCGCGTGCTCGTAACGTTCTATCCGTCGGGTGTGTGGCCAAGCCGTATGCAGCGCGGCTACGTCGTGGCGCCCGGCTTCCACGACTCCGCGCTGCCTATCGCGCCGCCGGTGCAGTTCTATTGCACGCCGCGCGCCGCGGCCGGGGGTACGGGCGACGATGCGGCCGGCATGGGCGGGCGGAGCGGTGCAACCACCGACCTCGCCGAAGAAGGCGCCCCGCCTGGCAGCTCTACAGTGCGCCTGGCACCGGCCGCCGAGCAAGGTTGGCGGCACGCGCCGGCCGGCGCGCTCGCAGCACGCTGCACGCTTCCGCTGCACGATGGCACCGAGGACGCGCTCCACCTCTTGGTCGAGCGGCGCGACGACGGTAGTCTCGGCCGCACCACGATCTACCGCAGGCCCGATGCTTCCCAACCGCCCTTAGCCGAGCTGACCTTGGGTGAGTGGTCGGCGTTTGGCAGCGCCAATTGGGGCCGCGACGCCGCGGCCCGCGCCGGCTCGATCCGGTTCCATCTGCTCGCCGTAGACCACGAGCAGCCAACCGTCCGCTTCGTCACGTCGCAGGTCTACAGTACCCAAGGGATCGCCTCGCCCACAGGCCTGAGTGAGGAGATCGTGGAGCGCTGCGGCCCCTTCTTCGACACATTCTCGATCAATCCGGTAGACGGAGCGGCCGAGCTGCGGGCTTTCTTGGGCGACATCCGCTACCAAGGCGAATGGGAGGTCAAAGTCGCCCGCTACGTCGCCGAGCACGGCGGCTGGGATCACCACTACTGTCACTGGCACCTCTTCGATCACATCAATCACCCCACCGTGAATCCGGCCGACCCTGACGGTCCCGACTACGATCCCGAACGCGGCGCTTGGATGATCGAGGCGCAGCGCCAGACCTACATCCTTGGCGACGCCGTACTGAAGCAGTTCTTGGAGCTTGCAGACGACGAGACACTCGTCTGCGTCATCTCCGATCACGCGATGGCCCCCGCACATCGCTGGGCACACCTCAATGCCCGGCTGGAGGAGACGGGGCTGCTGGCGCTCCAGCCGGACGGCGCGATTGATTTCTCGCAGTCCCAGGTCTACACGCAGGCCGACCGCGGCTCCGAGGTCTTTGTCAACCTGCGCGGGCGCGAGCCGATGGGGATTGTGCCGGCGGCGGACTACGCGCGGGTGCAGGAAGCAATTATTGACGCGCTGCTCGATTGGCGCGACCCGCTGACGGACAAGCGCGCCGTCGCGTTGGCGCTCAAGCTGGAGGACGGGCAGCTGATCGGCTTTTGGGGCGACATCTGCGGCGACGTGGTGTTCACGTTCAACCGTGGTTTCGGCTGGGGGCCGCCGCTCGACGGCGGCTCTATCGGCCAGGGGCGGGGCGCGTTGCACGGCTCGCAGGTGCCCCACGCTGAGACGCCACACTTCACCAACATGGGCTGCTGGATTCTGGCCGGGCCGGGTGTGAAGGCGGGGTACGAGCGCGACTGGCAGCGCTACGGGCTGATGCGGATGACCGACGTGGCGCCAACGTTGGCGCACCTCGCCGGACTGCGCCCGCCAGCGCAGAACATCGGCGCCATCTGCCACGACCTGCTGGAGTAAGCGCAATACCGGCCGCCCTATGGTCCCCCCGCTGTGCAGGGGGACGGGCACTTCCCTCTCTTGCTGGGAGCGGGGGCGTGGATGGGGGAAACAGCACACCACGCTCCCCCGGCACCCTCACCCCGGCCCTCTCCCTAGGGGAGGCCGAGCGCCCAATCCACTGCCCGGTCAAAGAGGCGGATTGCCTCGCCGGTACTCCGGTGAAACGTGTCGTGATGCCAGTACAAGAAGACGGTCCGGGCCCGCGCCGGTTGCCCATTCGATAACTCGGCACCTGCCTCAGCCGCCAAGATCGCATAGCTACCATACTGATGCATCGCTAACACTTGCACCTCTGGTCCGCTGGTCGTCCAGGCGACGCTGAACGTATCGGGTCGGCGCACCACGCGGAAAAGCCGGTCAGTAGGTAGCCCCGCGGTGATCGGATGGTCCGCGTCGACAATCCGAATGTAGTTTTGCCGAGAGCGTGGGCCGCCCCGGGGCGACAGCCGCGGGCCCCGCTCCAGCAAGGACGGCTCCCAGAAGATAATCGGCGTCGCAGTCTGGGCATAACGCGCCGCGCCGTCCAGCGCGCGGATACTGGAGCTGAGCAAGATCAGATCGTGGCGCTCGGCGACTACGGCCGGATCAGGTACGCTGCCGTCGCTGGACCGGATCACGGTGACTGTTGCGCCCCGTGCTTCCAGGTGTGCCACGACGGCAACATCACCCTTCGCTACCTCTGTAGGGGGGTCTACCAAGAGGACAATCCGGGTGTCCGGCGGCAGCGGTGCCGAGGAGTCCGGCGCCGAGAGCTGCGGGAGCAGCGGCCGGAGTGTCGCCGGGTCGCTCAGATGGCGCAATCGCTGCTCACTGGCCGCCAGCGAGTCCGAAATCCGCTGCATCTCCAACTCCCATTGCGCCACTGCCACCGCCGGCTCCTGCTCGGGCCGCCAGCGAGCCGCCTCCGCCGCGATGGCGGGTCGCAACTCCGCCACAAGCGCGGCGAGACGCACCCGCACGGTCTCGGTAGCCAGCGCCCCGGTGAGATGCCGCTCAACCTGCGCGGTGAAGTAGGCTTGATACTGCGGATTGGTCAAGAGACTGGCCAGGATCGGGATGAGTGGGCCGTCCGCACCACTGTCAACCACTACTTGGCTGAAAGAAATGTCCTCGGCGGCATCGGTTTCCTGATCCAAGTCAAAGGTTGCCTCGGCGTCCCATACGAACAGCCGCCACCGCGCATCAGGCCCGTCACGCATTCGGGCCACATACCAGTTGCCGATGCCCCAGTCGGTGTCTCCGGCCCACAACTCGATGATGACGAAGGAAGTGAAGTTCTCGATATCGAGTTGCTGCACCGCCTGTTCATACTGCGCCACCTCGCGCAAGTCTGCCCCGGTAATCCAATCCACAAACGCATCCCACGCCCCATGCTCCTCAGTGCGAACCACGTCCCAGTCGTCATGGTCGAAGCGCGAGGCCAGGAAAGCCTCGTCAATGCGCTCGGTGAGGTTGTACAGCCCCCAATACGCCCCGTTCAGGTACAGCGCCACCCAGCGCCCTCGGGCCGCCACTTGTCCCATCGCCCCGTGCAACTCCCGCACCAACTGGTCCCGCACGTACACCGCCTCCCCCGCACACTGGGGCACTCCGCGGCATTGCCAACTGTCGTGGTATCCAGCCCGCAGCACCAGCCGGTCATACGTCTGCCCCGGCGCCGCCCCAAACAGCGGGTACTCTAACTCGCGCGGCCCATACTGCCCCCGGAAGTACAGCCGGAACGACTGCTTGGCCGAATTCTCCCGGCTCACATTCCCGTGGATGCGGAGCCCGGCTCCCACATTGAAGCCTAACTCGCCCTCCGGCGACAGCCCCTGCACCACCACCGGCCGCTCCCAGTCCCGGCCGCGCTCCTCCGCGTTGGTATAGATCCCCGTCGCCTCATCCCACAGGTGAGCCGGATCAGTGACCAGCGACAGCACCGGCAGACCGGTGCCCTCCCCCACCAGATACGTCGCCGTGGTCATGGCGCTCACCGGCACGCCGTCGCGCAGTGCTACCGCCCGCAGCACCATCGTCTCCGTCACCGCCACGGGCGCTGTGTACACCTGGCCGTCCACCGTCGGGTCGGCCCCATCCAGCGAGTAATACACCGTAGCTCTCCGGACCGGGACCTCCAGGCGCACCGTCACCGGGCCAGCATAGCGCCCACTGCCCGGCGTAATTACCACCGGCGGCGTGCCCGGTGCCGCCCGCGGACGGGTCGTATTTGCCTCTCCGGGAGTTGGTGTTGGGTAGGCGACCCACTGGTCGGACCCCACCAGCCGCCCTAGCGAGACGTCCGCCTCCTGTGCGCCGAACGTCACCTCATCCACCACTTGCCCATCCGGACCGAACAAGCCCACATACTCTCCGCCGCGGCTCAACCGGAAGCTTGTGTGCCACCCCTCCGGTGTCACCTGGTCTATGCCGGAGGCCCACACCACCAGAAAGGCGCGGGGGGCCAGCGTGGCGGTTGGCAAGGACCACTTGGCCGGCTCGTCGGGATCGTCGGTGAGGGTGTAGCCGTGGAGGGGGATGGACGTGGACGTGGGGTTGTGCAGCTCGATCCAGTCGGAGTAGCCGCCCTGGTCGTCGGCTACCGTGCGCGTATTGGCCGCCTGGACCTCGGTGATGAGGACACTGGGGGAGGCGGCTTGCACCGCCGGCAGGCCACTCGTTAGCCCGGCCAAGAGCAGCCCCAGCACTAGCGCGCGACTAAGGACGATCAGCCGGCGCATGGGGACATCCTCGCTACCACACCTGCAGTGGGGAATTAGAGCCCGCCCACTCTCAAGAGACTATGGCTCCGAGACTAACAGTCCGCGCACTATACCACCAAACGACGGGCTGGGTGGATACCCGCTTGTTCAGGAAACACCATGGCCTTGACAACGCCACCGCCGGGCATGAGCCTGGTTTCAGGCCGTGCATTTCGCCTCGCCCTGTCTACGTGGTGGGTGAGGCGCCAAGGCGGCTCCCTCATTTTTCCGCGATGAGCATGATGCCCGTGCTCTCGCGTGTCAGCTCGGCGCCGGTCAGGCTGCCGTAGGCGGCTACCAACCGCAAGCCGGCGCCTTCCAGAAAACCGCTCGACCAGCCACGTACCAGCCAGCCATCGCGGTTGACGACGACATCGAGGAGGTAACGCCCGCCCGGTTTGAGCACCCGCTGGTTCTCGGCCTCTTCTGCGAAGCACTCGAATTCACTGAGGGTGTGGGTCACGTAGTCAAAACGCCCGGTCCACGCCGCCGGCAGGTGGCGCATGTCGGCGCGTTGCCAGGCGACGCTGACGCCCGCCTGCGCCGCGGCCTGCTGTGCTCGCGCCAACATCGCCTGGCTCAAGTCACAGCCGGTGACCATGAAGCCACGCTGCGCCAACGGCACCGTAATCCATCCTCGACCACAGGCGAGGTCCAGCAGGCGCGCTCCCGGCTGCGTCCCCAGCAGCGCTACGACACTCTCTACGTGGAGCGGCTCTTGCTCCGGATCGAACGCCGGCGGCCAGAACCACGAGAAGCGCTCGTCCGCGTACATGACCTTCCAAGACAGCGTGCCGGTCACGGTGCGTTCTTTCCTCACTGCGGCTACGAGGCTCTGTTGACATTACCCGGTCATTCCCGCTTTCGCGGGCATTCAGGCCCCCATGGCCCCCCTGATAAGGGTAGGGTTTTTTGCGTGGGGCTACAGACCCACCCCCGGCCACTGGACTGCGGCTTCCGCCGCAGTGACGAGACGGGAATGACCGGCGGCAGACTCCCCCTCTCCACATGGTGGAGAGGGGGCCGGGGGGTGAGGCCGGGGGGTGAGGCCGGCCAGTGTATACCTGTCACCGATCCTGGCCGGCCTGTAAACTGCCGTTCAGTTGCACAACGCAAGGGAGGGAAGTAATGATGACAAGCTCGAAAGCTGCCGCAACGGGGCAAGACGCCGGGCGGATGTCACGCTTCCGGCAAGTAGCGCCGGGAACGCTGGAAATCCACCGCGAGCGAGTGGTGGAGCGCTTTCTGGTGGTCAATGCCGGTGGCTACTGGCCCGTGATGACCCTCTTGCCCACCGGTCGGGTGGTCGTTGTGGCGCGTACCGATGACTTCCATCTCGGCCAACGGGGACGGCTGGCAGCGTTCGTCTCGGATGACGGCGGCGAATCGTGGAGCTACCCGTTTCATATTGACCCCCGTGGCCCGGACGACCGCAATCCGGCCGTCGGGGTAACACCCGATGGCATACTGCTCTGCGCCTTCTATCGGGCCGACTGTTATGAGAACGGCGTCTACGGCCGTGAAACCAACCGTCCTTTCGATGTTGTGCTGAGTCGGTCCGAGGACGGGGGTGAAACGTGGTCCAGCGCCGAGCCGATTGCCTCGGTCGTTGGTGAGAGCGGGGGCGTCTTCGGGCGTATTGCCGTCACCGTGGACGGCGACCTGCTGATGCCCTACTACAAGTATCACCCCACCGAGGCGCCATACCGCGAAACCGGGTTTCTGCAATCGCAGGATAACGGCCGCACCTGGTCCGCATTTCGCTCCATTGCGACCGAATACAATGAAAGCTCAATCCTGCCGCTCCCGGACGGGCGGCTCTTGGTGGCCATACGTGCCAACGAGGGGGGCCATACGGCCCTCACGGAGTCGACCGACGGCGGCGCGACGTGGACCGAGCCACAGCCGGTGACCGGGCCGAACGAGCATCCCCCCGATCTGCTCTTGCTGGCCGACGGGCGCGTGCTGCTCACCTACGGCCGCCGCCGGGCACCCTTCGGTGTCCGGGGGATGGTCAGCCACGATCAGGCGCAGACATGGCGCAACAACGAGCGGCTCGTCTTAGTCGCCGATAGCACAACCAGAGACTGCGGGTATCCTAGCTCGATCCAGCTGGCCGACGGCAGCATCCTGACCGCCTACTACGCAGTAGAGAGCAGCGGCTTCTGGCCCGGCAGCTACGGCTGGCACCACGGCGAGGGCACCCTGGGGCCGCACTGCGCGGTCGTGAAGTACCACGCCGACGATCTCCCCTGACAGGGGTAGGGACGGGACGGGCCTCACCCCTCGACCCTGAACGCGGTCCTATCGGCGCAAGGCTACCGGTCCGCTTGCCGCCGGCGTAGCTCCGCCTCAAGCTGCCGTATTCTTTCCTCGGCAGCCTGGCGGGCGGCCTGCTCGGCCAGCCGGCCAGCCTGCTCGATGGCGGCCTGCGCCTCAGCCGCCTCACGCGCAGCCCACACCTGCTGCCAACCCTCCAGATAGGCGTCCGTGGCCGGATCGTACAACCGCGGCCACCCGTTGTCCCAGCACAGGCTCAACCTCAGTACATCGCTGTATCCCTTGAGGATGCCGTCCGGCGCCGTGGTCAACTCAATGGGCTGGTACTCCCCGTCCACCAGCCGGTCTCCGGCCAGCTTCTCCCCGTGATAGTCGCCATCCTTCGGATCGAAGCGCCAGTATTCCGGGACGCCAATGTGGGCGTAGATGTCCCGCTTCCGGCCCACGTCCTCCTGCCCGGTGCTGGACGAAGCGATCTCCAGCACCCAATCCGGCGGCTTGCCCACTTCCCAGGGCAGATAGAGCTTGCGCGGCCGGATGGCCTGCGCATCCACGCCAAAGGCCAGATACACGTCCGGGGAGACGCGGATATTGAGGTCGCGGGGGTCGTAGCAGATAATCGTGTTGGCATCGAGAAAGACATCGGGCCGGCGGTTGAAGTCGGTGAAATGGGCGCGGAGTAGGCCCAGGATTGCTTCCAGCTGGAGATTTTGTTCCATCGCGTCAGGCTTCAGGACCGGTTCGTGGGGATCGAAGTCGAGGCGGGCGTAGTCAATGGTGCCCTGCTGGCGGTAGGGCCATATCCCGATAGTGGACGCGGGCGCAGTGGTCGTCATGGTAGGTCTCGGGGCAGTGCGCGGGTACAAGGCGATTATAGCGCATGCGCCTCACGCCGCCGGGAGGCACGGCCGCACCTCACCCCCCGGCCCCCGCTCCACCTGTGGAGCGGGAGAGTCTGCTGCCCGTCATGCTATGAGAATAGGTTGTTCCGCGGCCTGGAGTGACGGTGCTGGTTCCCGTATCGTCACTGCGGCGGAAGCTGCGGCCCAGTCCCCGACCACTGGATTGCGGCTTCCGCCGCAATGACAGCCATCATTTTCACGCCCTGCGGTGGCCTTGACAAGGCCATGGTGTTTCCCGCTTGCGCGGGAAACCAGGCCCTCTACCCTGTGCGCTCTGTGCGCTCTGTGGCACACTGACCCCGCCGGAATGACGACTGACCACGAGCCACGGAGGATCATATGGGCAGCGACGGGACACCGGCAGACCAACCGAATGTGCTCGTCTTCTTTTGCGATCAGCTGCGGCGTGACTTGCTCGGTTGCTATGGCGATACGCTGGTACGCACGCCACACATTGACGCGCTGGCGTCGGAAGCGGTGGTCTTCGATCAATACTACACGCCTACTCCGATCTGCTCCCCGGCCCGCGCCAGCCTGATGACCGGCCTCTATCCGCACGAGCACCACATGTTCAACAACTCCTCACCGAGCTACTCGTACTGTCAGCACCTCCGTCCTGACCTCTGGATGCTGCCCGACTGGATTGCCGCGGAGACGAACTACGAATCCGCCTATTTCGGGAAGTGGCACATCGGGCCGGTCGAGGACCTCTACAATTCGCGCTTCGAGCATACGCAGCAGCCCGATCCCAGCCGCCCGGCCGCGCTGAACAACTCCCACTGGCACCCGAACACGTCGCTCGGCCCTTTGGTAAAGAGCGTCGGCGACGGCAAGGCGGGGACGCTCGACGTGCCGATGGAGGGATTTCCCGACGTGGTGGCGGCCCGGATGTCTCAGGACTTCCTCCGCACCCGCGATACCGGTCGGCCGTTTGCGCTGTTCTGCGCGTTTCCGGGGCCGCACTCGCCGTGGATGGTGCCGGACGAGTTCGGCCTTCGCTACACCCCCCAAGACATTCCGATCTGGCCCAACCGTTACGACCGCTTCGAGGGCAAGCCGCTCTATCAGCGCAAGCTGCGGCTGCTTGACGACTTGAAGAATCCCCATACCGTCGCCGAGGCGGACTTGCAGGCATTGCTGGCCTGCTGCTTCTCGTACTTGGAGCTGATTGACGGCATGGTTGGCGAGGTGGTGGCGACGCTCAAGGAGCAAGGACTCTACGACCAAACGGCCATCGTCTTCACGACCGACCATGGGGACATGGCCAAGTCGCACGGCTACATCAGCAAGGGCGGCTACCCGTACCAGGAGATTTACCACCTGCCCATGCTCTTCAAGCCGCCAGCGCCAAGCGAAAGCCGGCTGACCGGCCGCCGGCGCGTGAGCGCACCGGCCCACCACATGGATGTCACGGCGACGCTGCTCCACCTGATGTCGGGCGAGGAGCAGGAACGGATGGGGCCGCAGCAGCTACACGGCAGGTCCCTGCTACCGCTAGTTGGCCAGAGCCGCACCACAGATTCCCATAGGATGTGCGGCTCTGGCCAGCTACTGCTGCAAGGCGGCGACTGGTACAAGCCGGTACACTACGGAGAATTCCACGGCGACTGGTACGGGCATTATTCATCGCGGTTCGTCACCGACGGCAGATGGAAAGTGGTCTGGAACTTGGGCGACTTGTGCGAGCTGTACGATCTGCAGGAAGACCCGCACGAGCTGACGAACCGCTTCTATGACCCGGCCTACCGCGCAGTACGGGGCCGGTACTTCGACATGCTGCTCGACGAGGCGCGGCGATATGGTGACGCACAGGTAGGCGCCTTCTCGGCCGCAGTCGAGCAACAGATAGCCGACCTGATGGGTCAACCGCTCCCGCAATAATCCGGCCGCCAGCGGGTCACGCTGCCGCCAGCGCCTGCGCCAATAGCTGCAACGCGGCGAGCGCAAAGGCGGTCATGTTGGCGGCCCGGTCGCTCTCGCCGGTAGCGACCGTGATGGTAGCCTGCTGTCCGGCGGCGCCGACCACCGCCACGCAGGAGTGGCCGGGCGGATCACCGTAGCGGTTGCCGGTTGGCCCGGCGGCGCCGGTTTCGCCGATACCCCAGGTGGCATCGAGCCGGCGGCGCACGGCGGCGGCGAGCACCACGGCATGGGCCGGTGTGGCTGCGCGGGGATCGGTCAGCCGCGCCGGCTCTGCGTCGAGCAAGAGCGCTTTGGCATCGCCGGTATACACGACACCGCCGCCGCGGAAATAGGCCGAGGCCCCCGGCACCGCTAACAGGGCCGCGGCAATGAGACCGCCGGACGATGACTCCGCTACTGCGACCGTTGCCCCGGCGGCCCGTAGCAACTCCGCCGCTTCGTGTGCGGCCGGGAGCAATGCCTCCAGGGAATACTGCTGCCTGTGTACTTGGCCTGCCATCTCGCCTCCTATGCGGGCCTGAACTGGCCTCACCCCCCGGCCCCCTCTCCACAATGTGGAGAGGGAGAGTCCGCCGGAGGCGGGCAGGGGTGAGGCCGCCAGAGCGCCGATGGTTCCTCAAGGTGAACCTTGCTACCATCCAAGCAGATTGTACAGTCGGAGCCGCAGGGATAGCGGCCCAGCAGCCGGGCATGAAGGAGCGAGCAACGATGGCTAGTGAAGAGGCCCTGCAGGATCGGAGCGGGATTCCACTACGCGGGCTGAGCGATGACGAGATACGAGAGTTCTTGGCGCAGCCGTGGACGTGCCGGTTGGCGACGGTGCAGCCCAGCGGAGCACCCTACGTCGTGCCGCTCTGGTATGAGTACGATCCGGACGAGCGCTGCTTGTATATAGTGGCTCGCGAGCGCTCCGCCTACGTCGAGCATATCAAGCACGAGCCGCGGGTGGCGGTCTCTATCGCCGACGACTCGGCCGGCAACCGGCGCGTGCAGTTCGAGGGGCGTGCCGAGATCGTGGAAGGCCCCACAACCGAGGGCCAGTGGGTGCCCATGGGCCGCCGGATGGCCGCGCGCTATCTGGGCGCCGAGGACGGCCCCCGGTACCTCATCCCGACCCTCAGCCGACCACGCTACTTGATCCGTATCCGGCCGTACAAGATGCGTAGCTGGCAAGGCGGCGAGTGGCATCCCCGCTATCGCTAGTAGCGCTGTTGCCATTTCCCGGTCATTCCTGCTTGCGCGGGAATCCAGTGCAGAAGGGGGCCTGAGATGATGACGGAAGTGCTGCCCGGCCTGTTTCACTGGTACGTGGTGTGGCCGGAGTACCGGCTGGAGTCCTACTGGCTACGTACCGAGGCCGGGAGCGTCCTGATTGATCCTCTGGAGGGGATCGGTCTCGATGAGATCGAGCAGTCGGGCGATTGCCGGGCGGTGATTATCACGAGTAGCTGGCACGAGCGGTCGGCATTGCTGTTTGCCAAGCGGACCGGCGCCCCTATCTACGTGCCGGTCGGACATACGGATCGCCTGGAGCTGGTCGAAACATTCCGGACGTATCGGGATGGCGATGAGCTGCCGTGCGGCCTGAAGGCCATCTGGGTGTTGGACGAGTGCGCCCTGCTGTCCGAGCTGCACGGCGGGACGCTGTTCGTCGGGGATGCGCTGGGGACGACAGCGAAGTGGACGCCTGGTGGTATCCCGCTCGGCTTGCATCCCCGAGGCTTGCCGCCCAGAACAACGCTGAGTCCCGCTGAAATTCTTGGCCATCTGCTCGACGATGAGTTTCGGAACCTGTTCCCGGCGCACGGCCTAGGCTTGATCGGCGATGGCAAGACCAGGGTCGCAGCGCTCATCGGCTCGGCGGGATGAGGCGGCTGGCCTGGGCCAAAGCGGCCTACGAGGCGAGCGGGACGAGGCCGCGCAACCATCGCGCATTTACGCAATCACGGCCGGGAAATCACCGATCCAGAGCACAGTGGGAATCGCCCTAACCCGCCGATAAAGCCGGCCGTCGGCCGTGACGAAAGGCACACCCATTTCTTGTGCCAGCGCTAGGTAGAGCGCATCGTAGAAGGCGCAGCCGTATTCATGTGCGAGGCCATAGGCGAGGCGAACAAGCTCATCGCCCCTTATAGTCTCCAAATCCAGGGCCAGGAACTCTTCAATCGCTCGCCGACCCTGCTCCAAAGTAAGGCGCGGGGAACGACCTCGCGTCGCAACCGTGATCGCTGATGGCACCTCATAGCGAATTTGCTCAGGAGCTACCAGCTTAATTCTGCCTTGGTGGAATTGGCTGAGTAATGCTCCGGCCTGGTCGGCATAGTCTTCATCCGGCAGATGCCACTTGGCAGCAACCGATGCCTCCACAACCAGGCGAGGAACGGTCGATGCCATGCGGTTAGAGTCCCCGCTCCCTGCCCTTTCTCACCAGCTCGGCCGTAGTCATCGGAGCGATGTTACGTTCCTTCCGGTTGGCTAAGATTTGCTCCACCACGGCACTGAGTCTTGCTTGCTCGGCCGGAGTGCGGGGACGGTCCAGGCGCTCCTTGAGCGCCTCAATGCTGTCGAACTCTTCGTCGACACCACCCGGACCCCGATAGCTATAGCGGGTGGGCACACGCTTCCGGGGGCGCTGGGGTACGGCCGGGTTGACGACGACCACGTCCTGCCCATCGTTCTCGACGACAACGCTCTCGCCGGCGCTGGCCACGCGCTCGATAATCGTGGCGAGGTTAGCGGCGAACTCGCCGAGCGATATTCGTCTCAACTCCGTAGTCATTGTTTCAGCCCCTTGCTCCGGCTATAGGCATTATACCGGCCGCACGTGCCGTGGATTGTGGTCGCTATCCTGGATTCCCGCCTGCGCGGGAATGACGGCCTCCCGGCCGCCGGCCTACGCTGCACTCCCCTCTTTATCGCTCCGCGACAGAGAGGGGGACCGGGGGTGAGGCGCACTACCGGCGGCGCAACTGCTCGGTCGCAGCCCAGTCAATGTCGCCGGCGGCGGTGATCGCGACGCCGTAGACGCTGCGAGCGCGTTGCCGCGAGACCTTCTCGTTGCGGACATCGGCCAGGACCAGCTCCGGGTCGCGCTCCAAGGGGTTGCCCCAGCCGCCGGCGCCGGCCTCGGCATGGCGAAACACCTCGTCGCGGCGGATGGTGAGCGTGGGCTTGCTCGACAGGACTTGGGCGGCACCGTCGGGATTGAGGATATTTTGCGTCGGTGTGCCGGCTTGTCCACCGGCCAAGCCGTAGGGCAGATGCTTGTGGCGGTCCGTGCGGAGCTGGAGCGTGGCAGTCTCCTCCAGCAGCCGGTACTCCCGCACCAGGGCCAACCCGCCCCGGTACTGGCCCGCCCCTTCGCTATCGGGGACGTAGCCATAGCGCTCCAGGCGCAACGGTAGCTCACTCTCCACAACCTCGACCGGGTTATTGGAGAAGTTCACGACGATGCTGGTCAGTCCATCCGTGCCATCGCCCCACGGCCGGCCGCCCGAGGAGCCGTACAGGAACTCCAGATAGACAAACGGGGTGCCCCCCGCATCGTAGCCGCCGATACTCACGCCGGTATCACCGCCCATCTCGCAGGCGGGAATGCGCTCCGGCGCCAACTGCGCCAGCGCCCCCAGCACCGCGTTGGCAATGCGGAATCCGGTCAGCCCCCGCGCCGCCACCGGGGCCGGCATCTGCGGATTGACAATCGTGCCGGCCGGGGCGATGACCTCAATCGGGCGGAAGTAGCCCTCGTTGTTCGGTACCTCTTCGCCCAGCAAGCAGCGCACACAGGCATACACGGCCGAGCGCGAGAAGGGAATCGGTGAGTTGATGCCGCCGCGGACTTGCGGTGCCGTGCCGGTGAAGTCGGCCGTGATCGAATCGCCGTGGACCCGCACCGCGACGGTGATCGGGATTGGCCCCGGATCGAAGCCGTCGTCGTCGAGGTAATCGGTGAACGCATATTCGCCGTCCGGGAGGGCCGCAATCGCCTGCCGGGCCAGCCGCTCGGTGTAGTCGAGCAGCGCGTCGAACCGCTCCAGCAGCTCTGCCAGGCCATAGCGCTCGAACAGCGTGACCACGCGACGCTCGCCAATGTGACAGGCCGCGAGCTGCGCCCGTAGGTCGCCGAGCACCAGCCGCGGCACACGGACATTGGCTTCGATCAGGGCAAAGAGACTTTCGTTCGGCTTTCCGGCGTGGTAGAGCTTCAGCGGCGGGATACGGATACCTTCTTGGTAAATCTCGGTCGCATCACATCCGTTGCCCCCGGCGACCTTGCCACCGACATCGGCATGGTGAGCAATTGTGACCAAGTAGCACGCCAACATGTCCTGCCAGAAGATCGGCTTCACGACGTAGATGTCGGGGAGATGGGTGCCCCCGGCGTAGGGATCGTTGAGGATGAAGACATCGCCGGGCCGGGTGTCCTCGCCGTAGGCAGCGCGAATGGCCTGCATGGCGTGGGGCACGGAGCCGAGATGCAACGGCAGGGTCAAGCCCTGGGCGACCAACTCGCCGGAGGGCTGGCAGAGCGCGGTAGAGAAGTCCATGCTGTTCTTGAGGTTGTTGGAATACGCCGTGCGCAAGATGGTCATCGCCATCTCGTCAACCAGCGACTCCAGGGCGTTCTTGAGAATCTCGGTCTCTAGGGGGTCAAAGCGCCGTTTCATCCTGCCGCTCCTACCTCAAGCACCACGTTCTGCCGCGTATCGCGCCGCGCGGTACAGCCCGGCGGAACGACGATGGTGGCGTCGTACTCCTCCACAATCAGCGGTCCGGCCTGCGCTTGCGCGGTGAGGTCGCGCCGGTCCAGCACCGGCACCGTTCGCTCCCCGGCAGCCGCCCCGAAGTAGGCCGAGCGTCGGGTTACGCCGTCACGCTGCGTTGCCGACCGTACCGACTGCCCCCAGCGCAGCGTAGTCGCCCGCGGCACCGCGACTTCCGCCCGCACGTTGACCAGCTCCACCGGATCGTGCTCGGCACGGTGCCCATAGGTGCGCTCGTGCTCCGCGGCGAACGCTGCGCTAATCGCGTCTGGGTCCGGATCGTCCACCGGGATGCTCAAGGCGAAGGACTGCCCCTTGTACCGCACGTCGGCGGACCGCTGAATACGGGCCAGCTTCTGAGCCGCCGCACCGCCGGCCAAGTCGGCGAGCAAGCGCGCTTCGAGCTGCGCGAAATGGTCGGCCAGCGCACTAGGTGTGACGGCCGAGAGCGGCAACAGCACCGTGCGGACGTCGTGTTGGGTCATGTCCACGCAGAGCAGGCCCAAGGAGCTGAATAGCCCCGGAAAGGGCGGGATGACCACCTGCCGAATCCCCAGCTCCCGCGCCAAGTCGGCGCCCAAGAGCGGCCCACTGCCGCCAAACGCGAAGAGCGTGAAGTCGGCCGGCGTGCGCCCGCGCTCGACCGTCACGGCGCGCACGGCGCGGCTCATATGCGAGACCGCCAGCCGGTAGATGCCATGGGCCGCGTCCCGGAGCGAGACGCCCAGCGGCCCGGCAATCCGGTCGGTGATCGCGCGGTGGGCGAGGTCGGCTTTGATCGGCAAGCTGCCGCCGAGGAGGTACGTGGGATGCAGATAGCCCAGCGCCACGTTCGCATCGGTCAACGTCGGGTCTGCGCCGCCGAGATCGTAGCAAGCGGGTCCCGGCTCGGCGCCGGCGCTCTGCGGGCCGACCCGCAGCGCCCCGGCGGGATCAATCCAAGCGATGCTGCCGCCGCCGGCGCCTACTTCCGCCAAGTCCACTGCCGGCGCACGCAGCGCATAGCCGCCGCCGCTCTGCAACCGGGCGCTGAGGCTGATGCCGCCGCCGACTTCGTAATCGTGGGTGCGCGTGATGCGACTGTCCTCAATCACCGACGCCTTTGCCGTCGTGCCGCCCATGTCGAGGGTGATCACATTGGGCACCTGCATGGTCGCTGCCAGCGACGCGGCCCCCATGACCCCGGCCGCTGGCCCGGACTCGATTACATGGACCGGCCGCTCCGCGGCTTGAGCGGCAGTCATCATCCCTCCGGCCGACTGCATCATGAATACTGGTGCGCCCAAGCCGCGCTGCTCTAGCGCTCGCTGCAAGGAGGCAAGATAGGTACGGATCACCGGCGCGATGAACGCATTGATCGCCGTCGTGCTGGTCCGCTCGTACTCGCCGATCTCGGCGAGGACTCGTGATGACAGCGATACGGTGACGTGCGGCGCCAGCTCGCGCAGTAGCTCGCCGATGCGCTCTTCGTGCCGGGAGTTGCGGTAGGAGTGCAGCAGCACGACCGCGACGGTCTGCACGTCCGCGTCCACCAGACGGGCGATGGCCCGGCGGGCGCCGGCCTCATCAAGCGGTCGGATCACCTGCCCCTGAGCGTCTAGGCGCTCGTCCACTTCCACCCGCAGCGACCGCGGCACCAGGGGTGGAGGTGGCTGCCAACGGAGGTCGTAGAGGCGAGCCATCCGCAGGCGCCGGATTTCGAGTACGTCGCGGAAGCCGGCGGTCGTAATGAGGCCGGTGCGCGCGCCCTTGCCTTCGAGAATAGCGTTCGTGGCAACGGTGGTCGCATGGACAATCTCACTCAGAGCCGGGGCAGCCGGCCCCATCTGGGCCAGCAGCGCCTCCAAGCCCTGAATGATGCCCCGGGAGTAGTCCGCGGTTGTCGAGGAGACCTTGGTCCAGGCATGCAACCCGTCCGGCCCCATGAGGACGACGTCGGTGAACGTGCCGCCGATGTCTACCCCGACGCGCAGCGGCCCGGCAGTGGCGGTGGTCATCATCCGGCCGCTGCGGGCACCACTGTAGACTGGAACTGTCTCAGCAGCTGACCATAGCCCTCAATAGCCCCCGCAAACCCCAGAGCACGCAGGCATTCCCAATAGGTCGCCTGATTGCTGGTCACGACGGGGACTCCGGTCTCTTGCTCCAACGCCTCGATCACCGGGAAGGTGGGCAGGTTCGTGCAGCTGAGGAACAAGGCGTCGGCACGCGGGTCGAAGTGCTCCAGCGCATAGCGCTGCACTTCGGCCGTCGGGACCAGGCCAATATCGAACGCTTCCTGTATGTCCATGCAGGCCTCGCTGACGACCTCGAAGCCGCAAGCGGTGAGGAACTGCACCTCTAGCTCGTTGAGGTGGGGATCGTAGGGCGTCACCATCGAGACACGCCGCGCGCCGACGGCGTGGAGCGCGGCGGCGACGGCCCCGGCGGTGGTGACCGTTGGCACGTTGCTGCCCCCGCGCAGCCGTTCGCCCAGTGCTTGCTCACCGGCATCGCCCTCGAAAAAGCTGCCGGAGGTGCAGGCAAAGGCAATGACATCTACATGGGTGCTCAATAGCTCGTCAACCCCGCGGTCTACATGCACGTTCATGCGCGCCAGGTCCTCGGCGCCGACTGCCTGGTTACGCATGCGCGTAGCGTAGGTCTCATAGCCCTCCGGCAGGAGCATGCGCCCTTCAGCCTCCACGACCGTGTTGACCGAGGGTACCAGCAAGCCAATGCGTCCGCGGCTACCGTACATCTGAATCCTCCCTTTCCGTCGTTACCACCCGTTCGTTCTGTGAGGCGCTCTCATTGTACCCTGGAGGTCAGCCCATCATCTCGTCTCAGCGGCTACCGAAAGCGGCACCTCTTTATGGATGCAGCGTTCGGCAGCCGCCAAAGTGGCGTGCCGGACAAATTCGGCCTGGTTCATGTTCTCAATACGGGCTGCGCGCCGCAGCAGGACCACGCTCTCAGGATCGAACCGCACGGAAATCACCGTCACCGGTCGCTCCACAACCGGCGACAGCGAGACAACCTCGACTTCCTCACCTTCACCCAACGGCCGCAGATTGGGGTCGTCCTGGTCCGCAATACGCTCGGTCATATGCTCATCCACCTCCCCAACTCCCAGTAGCGCTCAATCTCACGGGGCGTCGAGGGCCAGCCCGTGATTGGCCGCCAGATGCCGCGCTCACGAGTTGGCTCGACAACGATGGTCCAAAAACCGCCGTACCGATCCCGGCCAATGAGCTGACGCCGTGACGACTGCCGCTGGCGCCGGCGCTGTCTCTTCCTCCAAAGAATAGGTCGGCCAACTGTGGCAACCTTCTCCACGATTTCCGGCGTCAGGTTGTGTCGTAACAGATGCTCGATATTCGCCTCGTCCCACTCGAACCCCTCAATGATCGGCGGCACGCTTCCCCTCGCTACCGGATTGTATTACATCTATATCGTAGAATAGGCTACCTGATCCGGCGCAGATAAGCAGGCCGGTGCAGTGATGCCGCGGGACTGGGGTAGCTCAACAACATAGCCATGCATATCACCTACGATGCGGAAGCCGACGTGCTCTATATCGAGCTGCAGGCGGTGCCGGCGCGGGATACGATTGACATTGAGGAAGGGGGTCTCGGTTCTGGTGGACGAGGACGGCCATATTGTCAGTCTGGAGGTACTCGACGCTCGCGAGCGGTTGGGCGCTGCCGTGCATGCCTCCACTGTGGCTATCGAGCAACTCGCGCCTCCTACCACCGCCGAGAAGGTGGCGCAGCGGCGCCGGCCAGCCATCAGAGGCTTGGTGGCGGCAGGGGAGTAAGCAGGACAGGCCGGCTATTCAACTTATCAACAGGCCCATCCGTCAGGCACAGCGAGATCGCCGAGGTGTAGGCAAGCTGCTCACCGACGGGGACTAAGGGGTGCTCCGGTGGCACCTACGGTGGGAGGCTCAAGTCTGCGATGCGCTCACTTGGGAAGTGGGGTGGCCCCGGGTGGATTTGAACCACCGACCACGTGTTTATAAGACACGCGCTCTAACCCCTGAGCTACGGGGCCACGTCGGGTCGTTGACAGTGCTCAACTAAGGTAGCTGCTGAATCGCCTAGGATGGCGCCGGTATTGGTCGAGGCTGCTGCTTGGGCTGCTCCTCCGGCTCTGCCTCAGCCTCGGGTACCTCCTCGGGTACCTCGTCCGCGGACTCGTCCGCCTGGCCCAAGACCGGCGCTTCTCCGTCGAACATGGCATGGAAGGCCTCGGAATCGAGCGTTTCGACTTCCAGCAACTTCTCGGCTATTTCGTCGAGCTTGTCGCGATGCGCCCTGATAATCCGGCGCGCGCGCTCGTGGGCCACGCCAATGAGGTCGCTGATCTCCTGGTCGATCAACAGGGCGGTCGCCTCGCTGTAGTTCCGCGTTTCGCTGATGTCCCGACCGAGGAAGACAAGCTCCTCCTTCTTGCCAAAGGTGCGCGGCCCCAGCTTACTACTCATCCCCCATTGGGTCACCATGCGGCGCGCCAAGTCGGTCGCTCGTTCGAGGTCATCGGTGGCCCCAGTGGTCACTTCCCCAAAGAAAATCTCTTCGGCGGTGCGACCACCCAACGAGAAGGCTAACCGCGCCTCGGCTTGCACGCGGCTCGTGAGCATGCGGTCCTCTTCGGGGAGCAGCGTCGTGTAGCCCCCCGCAATACCGCGCGCGACGATAGTCAGCTTGTAGACGGTGTCTTCTTCGGGCAGCATCTTCGCCACGAGCGCATGACCAACCTCGTGATAGGCTTTCAGCCGCCGCTCCCGGTCGTTGATGACCCGGCTCTTGCGCTCCGGCCCCAGGATAACGCGGTCAATGGCCTCCTCTAGCTCCGCCATCGTGATGGCTTGCTTGTCGCGCCGCGCCGCGAGAATTGCCGCTTCGTTGAGGAGGTTGGCCAAGTCTGCACCGGAGAACCCCGGCGTCTGCTTGGCCAGCCGGTCGAGGCCGACGTCGGGAGCGAGCGGCTTGCCGCGAGCGTGGATCTCCAGAATGGCTTGCCGCCCCCGCACATCGGGGTTGTCAATCACCACCCGGCGATCAAAGCGTCCCGGTCGCAGCAATGCCGGGTCCAGCACGTCGGGACGGTTGGTCGCGGCCAGGACAATCACGCTCGTGTTGGTATCGAACCCGTCCATCTCTACCAGGATCTGGTTGAGGGTCTGCTCGCGCTCATCGTGGCTGCCACCGAGTCCAGCGCCCCGCTGCCGCCCCACGGCGTCAATCTCGTCTACGAACACGATGGCGGGGGCATTCCGCTTGGCCTGCTCGAACAAGTCGCGCACGCGACTGGCGCCGACGCCGACAAACATCTCGACAAACTCGGAGCCACTGATCGAGAAGAACGGCACGGCGGCTTCCCCGGCACAAGCGCGGGAGAGGTAGGTCTTGCCGGTGCCGGGCGGCCCGACCAAGAGCACCCCACGCGGAATACGGGCGCCCAGTGCCGCGAACTTCTCCGGGTACTTCAGGAATTCCACCACTTCGGCCAGCTCTTGCTTGGCCTCTTCCACCCCGGCGACATCGGCGAACGTGAGCGCAGGCTTGTTACGCATGAACAATCGCGCCCGGCTCTTCCCGAAGGAGAGCGCTTGGTTATTGCCGCCCTGGGCTTGACGCATCATGAACAGCAACAGCGCACCGAAGATGATTACCGGGAGGAAGGAGCCAATCAGACCGAGCCACGGGCCGAGCCGGCCAGGTTGACGCACCTCGACATTGACCTGCTCGTCCTTAATGCCCCGCGCCTGCAGCATCTCCATGATGTCGGAGCGCTCCGGCTTGATGGCCGTCTTCTTGCCGTCACTCGTATCGGCAATCAGGGTGTTCCCATCAACCACGATGGTATCTACGCGATTATTCCCGGCATCGCGCTGCACAATCGCCATCAGCTCGGTGATGGGAATCTTGGTTTCCTGCGGTGAGGGGTTCACCAGGGTGAAGAAGATCGCCAGGACGGCGACCATGATCACGAGATAAACGAAACTATTCCGCAGCCAGCGTGTGTCCATCGAGCCGCCATCCTTCCGTGGAAAGCGCACGGGAAAGCGCACGAGCTACACTGACGAGCCGTATCCCGATTCTGCGGCTCAAGTCAGGAGAGTATACCGGGGCGCAACACCTGAGGTCATTATAGCACCGGACTGCCAAGGAGGGCTGACCACCCCCTCGGCACCAAACGGCGCTGGGAAGCTGATGAGCGGGGCGTCTAACCCGGCACCGTAGCCCGGAGCGCCCCATCACCCGGCTCACCCGGCGGGCTGTGTGTCATCAGCCAGGAGCGCGAGGTGGGGCATGTTGCGGTACTGTTCTTCGTAGTCCAGCCCATATCCTACAACGAAGCAGTCGGGGATTTCGAAACCTACGTAGGCCAACGCCACTTCCACTTTGCGCGCCTTGCGTTTGTTCAGCAGCGTGCAGACGCGCAGGCTCGCCGGCCCCCGCGCTTGCAACGTCCGCAGCAAATACCGCAGCGTTGCCCCGGTGTCAACAATGTCCTCGACGACGAGCACATGCCGGCCTTCGATACTGCCGTCCAGGTCCTTGATAATGCGCACGATGCCGCTGGACTCGGTCCCCGGGCCGTAACTCGACACCGCCATGAAGTCCATCTCCAGCGGCAAGGCTAGCTCGCGGGCGAAGTCCACCATGAAGGTCACCGCCGCTTTGAGTACCCCAACGAGGAGCAAGTCCGCGCCGTCGTAGTCAGCGCGGACCTGTCGGGCCAGCTCGGCCACGCGCCGCTGGATGGCCGCTGCGCTGATTAGCTCTCCGGCGAGGGCCGGTGGCTCCTGGCACATAGCTGTAGAAGCGCTCACAGCGCTGTCTCCCCCAAGTCCCCAGCCATCGCCTCCGGGACAGCTACACCGGTACTGCCATAGCCACCGCGGCTCGGACGGCCAGTGCGGTCAACTTCGAGCCAGCGAGCACGAGCAACCCCGACGAGGAGACCCTGCGCGAGTCGGGTGCCGCGCGGCACATGCACTGACGTGGAGCGAAAATTCAAGAGCTGTATGTGAATCTCGTCGTCCGGCCCACAATAGTCTTGATCAATCACCCCAATACCGTGCGGCACCAGCAGCCCCCAGCGCGCCGGGGTGCTACTACGACTGGTGACGAGCAATGCATAGCCCGGGGGCACCTCCACTATCGCGTTCGCCGGGACGCGAGCTACCTCCCCGGGACCAATATCGGCAGCGACCCGCGACGCCAGGTCGAAGCCGACAGCACCGGCGCTCTCGTAGCGCGGCAGCGGTAACGATCGGTCAACCCGGCGGATGCGCACGGTCATAGGCTCCGGCGCTGGCGCTGGCCGCATGTCGTCAGTCACAGATACCGTCTCCGTGGCAGGCATCGTTCCACCACCTATGCCGATCCAAAGAAGAGACTCAACCACTCACCGACATGCCCGAATCTTGCGAGCGGCGTGGGGGGAGCCAACACCGGTTCCGGCAGGGACACGGCCGGCGGCGCCGGCAAGGGCTGTACGGGCACCGCAACCGGCTGCTTCTCGCGCAGCATGACGAGCGGCCGATCACCTGGCCTGATCAGATTGAGGCGCTCGCGGGCAATCAACTCGACATACTCATCGGTCCGTGCCCGAGCAACCTGCGTGGCCAGAGCTTGGTTGTCGCGTTCGAGGCGATCAATCTCCTGCCGCACGACCTCAGCACGCTGCTCCAGCCGGTAGCTCTCTACGCTCGTGTCATAGAATTGCGCCAGGAGATACAACAGCACCAAGACCACGCACACTATGAGCACCGGAGCCAGCCGCGGCGACAAGCGTAATGGCCATTGCACAAGCGTCTAACCAGCCCAGGCGAGGCCCGAGACAGCATCCACGGCCGCCCCCCTCGTCAGTTGGCGTGGCTCACCGCTCACTGCACTGGCCCCCGTCGCGGCGACGAGCGCTGACGGCACCGGAGCGACCCAGACGTCGAACCCGGCGCCATCATCGGTAAGATAGGCCACTGCGTTACCGGCCGGTGACCAGCACGGCGAGCGTGCCCGGCCGGTGGTCGTGACGGGCATCGCGCCGCTGCCGTCAGTGCCCATGATCCAGATGTCGTGCCCGCCCGCTTGCCGCTGCGTGTACGCGATGTGCGCGCCATCCGGCGACCAAGCGGGGTCGTAAGCACCTTCAGGCGCCTGTGTCAACTGCTGCCACGGGCCGTCGGGCAACCCCCAGGCCCAGACTTGTGGCTGCTCCTCCCTATAGGACGTGACCAGCAGGCGGCGCTCATCCGGCGAGACGGATGGATGATCCAGCCGCCCCTCACCGTCCGGCACAGACAGCAAGGGGCGGCCGTGCTGCCCATCCAGCCCCAGCTGCCAAATTCTCAGGTCATACGTCCCCTCGTCGGAGAGGAACAGCAGCTTATCGCCGCTCGGCCAATAGCGCGGCCGGAACGCCCAGCTACGGCGCTCTAGCGGCTGCTGACCGTAGTAGGTCAAGCGCCACAACTTGGGGCCGGCCGCCTCCATCACCCAGATATCCGAGCTACTGTTTTGCACCTTCACGTGGGCGACAAATAGCCCATCGGGGGACCAGGACGGTTGGCGCGAGGCACCATCGGTCGTGAGCTGCGTTGTCGTCCCGTTGGCCCAGACGTGGATATTGTCCTTGCTGACAAAGGCGATCCGACCGGCCGGCTGCCCTTGGGATTCCCCGGCTTCGTCCGGGGCTGGCATACCGGAAGATTGCTCCGGCACAGTCGGTTGCAGACTGGGGCCGGTACACGCCGCCGCGAGCACGCTCCCCACACTGCCGAGCGCTTGTCTCAGCCAGACGCGGCGGCGCTGTGCTCCCCTCCGAAACCGTCCCCGATCACCCATGACCCTATCTCAACCTTAGCCGCAGGAAGCTCTCCGAATCAAACTAACGAAGCAACCTGGCTACCGGTTCTGCAACCCGGGACCGCCCCAGCCTGAGCGGCGGGGTACACTAAGCGCGACGTGACAACCAACCTACAATCGCCTTACGTCATCCCCCCGCAAGCGGGAATCCAGGGCAGGTATGCTGGCTGCGGCCCGAGGCGCCTAGATTCCCGCTTTCGCGGGAATGACCGGGAAATGTCAACAGCGCCTAGCTACAGCGTTGCCGGGAGTGAGATACGCGCATGACAACGCAGCCCAGCAAGCAGCTCGAAACGATCCCCAATACCCACCCCGACCGCGAGTACGAAGTTGATCTCACGTACCCGGAGTTCACCTGTCTGTGCCCGAAGACGGGTCAGCCCGACTTTGCGACCTTCCGGATCGTGTACGTGCCGGGGCCACGGTGCGTCGAGCTGAAATCGCTGAAGCTCTATCTGTGGTCCTTCCGCGATGAAGGGCACTACCACGAAGACGTGACCAACATCGTGCGCGATGATCTGGTCGCCGCCCTCGACCCGGTACGCCTCACCGTCACGGCCACGTTCAACGTGCGCGGGGGGATCACGACCGTCATCCGCACGAGCTACCAACGGCCAGGGGCTTTGGAGTAGGGGCTTTGGGCCTCACCCCCCCGCTCCCTCTCCACAGGGTGGGGAGAGGAGGCCGAGTGCCCAATCCACCGCTCGATCAAAGAGACGCACGGCCTCAACCGTGCTCTGGCGAAAAGTGCCGTGATGCCAGAACCAGAAGACGGTCCTGGCCCGCGCCGGCTGCCCATTCGCCAACTCGGCACCCGCCTCCGCCGCCAAGATAGCATAGTCGCTACCAAACAGATGTTTTGCCAGGACTTGCACCCCTGGGCCGCTGGACGGCCAGGCGACACTGAACGTATCGGGCCGGCGCACTACCCGGAGCGGCTGATCAACGGATAGCCCCGCGGTGATCGAATGACCAGCGTCTACAATCCGAATGTCTGTTTGCTCAGGACGCGTACCCCCCTGAGGGGACAGTGGTGCGCCTGCCGCCAGCAGCAACGGTTCCCAGAAGATGAGCGGCGTAGCGGTTTGGGTGTAGCGCACCGCCTGGTCGAGCGACTGAATACTGGAGCTGATCAAGAGCAGGTCGTGGCTCGCGGCAACTAGCGCCGGATCATGCGGACTGTCCTCGTGGATCCCAATCACGTTGACCGGCGCACCCCGCGCCGCGAGATGCGCCACGACGGCCGCATCGCTCGGTGCCAGCTCCGCGGGCTGACCCACCAGCAGGGCAACCCGGGTGTCCGGCAGCAGCGGTGCCAGGTCGTCCAGTACCAGGAAGTTCGGGAGCAGCGGCCGCAACGTCTCCGGATCACTCAACTGGCACAACTGCTGCTCACTGACGGCCAGCGCATCCGCGATCCATTGCAGCGCCGCTTCCCACTGCGCCACCATCACCGCTGGCTCCCGATCAGGCAGCCAACGGGCCGCCTCCGCCGCCATGACCGGGCGCAGTTCGGTGCCGAGCACGGCGAGACGGTCTCGCACGGCCTCGGTGGCCAGCGCCCCGGCGAGATACCGCTCGGCCTGGGCGGTGAAGTAGGCTTGATACTGCGGACTCGCGAGGAGGTTGGCCAGGATCGCGGTGAATGGACCGCCGCGACTAATCGCTGCTTGGCTGAAAGAAATGTCCTGTGCGTTAAGCAAGCCAAGGGTCAGCTCGGCATCCCATACGAACAGCCGCCACCGAGCATCAGGCCCAGCACGCATTCGTGCCGCATACCAATTTACACTCCAGTCCCTGTTCCCGGCCCACAGCGCAAGGATGATGAAGGAAGTGAAGTTCTCGATATCGAGCTGCTGCAATGCCTGTTCATACGGTGCCGCTGCACTCAAGTCTGCGGCGGTGATCCAGTCCACAAACGCATCCCACGCTTCATGCTCTTCATCGGCACGAGCGAAGTCCCAGTCGTCATGGTCGAAGTGCGTGGCTAGGAAGGCTTCATCAATGCGCTCCGTCAGGTTATATAACCCCCAGTAGGCCCCGTTCAGATAGAGCGCTACCCAGCGCCCCCGCGCCGCTACTTGCCCCATCGCCCCGTGCAGGTCCCTTACCAACTGGTCCCGCACGTACACCGCCTCAGTCTCAAGCCACAGCCAACTATCGTTGCCCCCTCCTCGCAACACCAGCCGGTCATACGTCTGCCCTGGCTCCGGCCCAAACAGCGGATACGCCAACTCCCGCGACCCGTACTCTCCCCGAAAGTGCAGCCGGAACGACTGCTTGGCGTGGTGCAGACGGCTCATATTCCCGTGGATACGCAGCCCCGCACCCACCCTGAAGTCCACCTCCCCTTCCGGCGACAGCCACTCCACCGTTACCGGCCGCTCCCAGTTCCGCCCTCGCTCCTCCGGGTTGACGTAGATGCCGGTCGCCTCGTCCCACAGATGGGCCGGGTCCGTGACCAGCGACAGCACCGGCAACTCGCTCGGCTCTCCCACCAGGTACGTCGCCGTGGTCACAGTGCTCACCGGCACGCCGTCGTCCAGCGCCACCACCCGCAGCACCGTCGTCTCCGTCACCGCCACGGGTGCCGTGTACGCTTGCCCGTCCACCGTCGGATCGGCCCCATCCAGCGTGTAATACACCACGCTTCCCGGCACCGGCGTATAGAGCTGCACCGTTACCGGGCCAGCGAAGCGCCCACTACCCGGTGTGACTATCATCGGCGGCGCGTCTGGCGGTGCCCGCAGGCGGTGCCGGGTCGTATTCGCCGCACCGGGCGTCGGGCTTGGGAAGGGCACCCACTGGTCCGACACCGTCCCCAGCCGCCCCAGCGAGACATCCGGTTCCTGTGCTCCGAACGACACCTCGTCCACCACCCGCCCGGCCGGCCCGAACAAGCCGACATACTCCCCGCCGCGGCTCAACCGGAAGCTCGTGTGCCAGCCTTCCGGTGTCACCTGGTCTTCCCCGGACGCCCAGATCACCAGAAAGCCCCCCGGCGCCAGTGTGACGGCCGGCAAGGCCCACTTGGCTGGCTCGGCAGGGTCGTCGGTAAGGGTGTAGCCGGCGAGGGAGACGGGCGTGTCCGTGGGGTTGTGCAGCTCGATCCAGTCGGGATAGCGGCCCTGGTCGTCGGCCACAGTGCTTGTATTCGCCGCCAGGACCTCGGTGATGAGCACACCCGGCGTGGCAGCCTGTGCCACTGGCGTGCCGATAGCCAGCAGGACCAGGAGCAGTCCCAGCACAAGAGCTTGACCAGGGGGGATTAGCCGACGCATGGGGACATCCTCGCTACCACGCCGGCAGTGGGGGGCGGTAGAGTCCGTCCACTCTCAAGAGACGATGGCTCCGAGGCTAACGGTCCGCGCCTGGATAATTAATAGCTCCGGCAGAATTGGCATCATCATTTTCGGTACCGTAGTTTGGGCAATACATGCGCTGCATTTCTAGGGCGTAGGGCGCTTGCACATCAGCGCACTATACCACCCAAACGATGGTCTGGGTGGATTCCCGCTTGCGCGGGAAACACCATGGCCTTGCCATGGCCGCCGCAGGAGATGTCAACAGAGCCTAGATTTCATCGTAGCCATCGGGAACGGCCTCGCCGCGTTCCTGCCAGAGGTCGCGGACGACGGCGTACACCACGCTTGGGGGGAAGCTGCGGCGGGTGAGGAAGCCGCCCAGCCGGCGGGCGAAGGTCTCGAAGTCCGTGCGGGCGAGCCGCGCCAGCCGCGGCGCGGCCGCGCGGCGGGCCTGGGCGTAGGCGTCGCCGGCCGCCGCCGCCACCGCCTGCTCGGCCACGTGACCGGCAATGCCGTGCTGGCGTAGCTCGCGCTGGAGCAGGGCGGCCCCGCGGGGGCTAGTCCGCTGCCGGGTTTCTACCCAGCGCTGCGCGAACGCTGCGTCATCCAGGTAGCCCAACTCCTTGAGCCGGGCGACGACCCGCTCGACAATCGCCGGGGGACAGCCCTGACGCACGAGCCGCGTGCGTAGCTCGGCCACACTGCGCGCGCGCTGGCCGAGGAGCCGCAGCGCAGCCGCCATGGCCGCCTCGCGTTCCTCGGCGCCGGCCAGCGCGGCCAGCGCGGCGACCGAGAGGTACTGCCCCGGACGGAGCTGCCGCGCGGCGGCGGTGATCGCGCTGATTTCGTGGGCCAAGCGGCCATCCAAGTAAAGCTGCAAGCGGCCGGACTTGCCCGGTACAACCTGCAGGCCGGTAATCGTGCCCTCGGTAGGTGTGTCGGTCATGGCAGCTTGACTCACGGTCAGACGCTCGCCAGCACCGCGCGCAGGTGGCGAAAGCGCCGCCATACCCTTGCCGGCGTGGGGACCGGTTCTAGCCACGCGCTCACGTCGTCCCAGTCTGCGGTGCGCCGGCCCTGAATCCGCCGCCGCTCGGCAACTAATTCCCGCCAGCGTCGCAGCGCGGCCCAACGACCGCGCAAGCCGCTGCCGTCTTGGCGGGCAATCAGCGCCAGGAGCGTCGCCGCGAGGTCGTACCCGATGATCGCGCCGCTATACCGCAGCAGTGGGCGGCCCGGCAGACAGCGGGCCAGCACGGCGAGCTTGTTGCGCCCCAGGTGCCACAGCTTGAACGGCGAGCCTTCGCCCGCGCTGGCCGAATGGAGATGATGCACCACCGCCGCCGGTACGTACACGCACTTCCACTGCCGGAGGCGGGCACGCCAGGCGAGGTCAACGTCCTCCAGGTACATGAAGAACGACTCGGCAAAGAGGCCAACATCATCGAGCATCGCGCGCCGATAGAGCGCTGCCCCGGCCGAGGCGCCGAAAACTTCCGTCGCTGGCCCAGGCGGGTGACGCGCCGCGCCCACCTCCCGATCCCAGGCGATGCCGGCCCGGTCGAGGGCAATTCCGGCGGAGTTGACGACCTCGGGCCGGCTGGCAAAGACCAGCTGCGCGGCACAGCTCCCGATTTCCGGGTCCGCCGCTGCGGCTGCGACGAGCGCGGCCAGCCAACCCGGCTCGGGCCGGGCGTCATTGTTCAGCGTCGCCACGAAAGGCGCCTCGGACGCGCGGATGGCCAGATTGTTGCCGGCGGCAAACCCCAGATTGCGCTTGCTGGCCAGAATCCGCACGGGCGGCGCCGCCGGCGCGGCGGCCAGGGTAGCGGCGAGGCGCCGGAGCCAAGCCACGCTGCCATCGCTGGACCCGTTATCAACGACGATGACCTCATACGGCACGCCGCGCTGCACGAGCACCGGCAGCAAGCAGCGGCGCAGCAAGGCGAGGCCGTTCCAACTCACGACGACGACGGTGACGAGCGGAGACATGCTGGTCACGCTGTACGGTACAATCGCCTCAGCAGTCCTCAGCAGTAGGGAGCAACGACCTTGGCCGCATCAGAGCCGGACGGCGAGCTCGCGGCCCTCGGTCCGATAGCCCGAATGATGATAGCCGTTGCCGGCCATGCGATCACCAGCCACATTCAGGTGCGTGCCCTGGTTGAGCTGCTCATCAGTCAAGGTATCGTGGATCGTGAGGCGCTCGAAGCACAATACAACCTCATGCGGATACATGAGCTTGAAGCGACGATTGAGGCGTGGTTTCCGCCCGATATTGCTGCCCATCTCAAGGTGGCCCTCCAGGAGGGAGGGCCGGACAGCGCCTCAGCAGATGAGCAGCCCCCCGGCAACAACGATAGCGACGCAGCGGCCGATGGCTAAACGAGTAGCCATCCTTGCCGCAAGCCCGTTCTAGCAGTAACAAGGCAAACTCCTGTGCGTTTCCTGCCCGCCACCCTCAACGTCCTGCATGAGATCTGGGCGTACCGCGATCTGTTGCGTAACCTCGTGGTACGCGACCTCAAGATTCGCTACAAGCGATCCGTGCTGGGGTTTGCCTGGTCGTTTCTCAACCCCCTATTCATGGTGCTGATCTTCACCGTGGTCTTCACCGTGATAGCCAGAGCGCAGAACGTCCCGAACTACCCGTTGTTCGCCTTGTGCGGCCTGTTGGCGTGGAACTTCCTCGCTGGGTCGGTCTCCGGCGCCGCCCGCAGCATCGTCGGCAACGCGCACCTGATTGACAAGGTGTACTTCCCGCGCGAGCTACTGCCGATCTCGGTCGTGCTCGCCAATCTGATCAACTTTGCTTTGAGCCTCATCGTCTTCTTTGTCTTGCTGCTGCTGTTCCGCGTACCGCTGTCCTGGTGGATTTTGACCCTCCCGGTCATCGTCGCCGTGCAGTTTGTGCTCGTCGTCGGTCTCGCGCTGATCGTGGCGGCGCTCAACGTGTTCTACCGCGACATCGAGCATGTGCTG
Organism: Chloroflexota bacterium; assembly: GCA_965238265.1. Classification (GTDB taxonomy): domain Bacteria; phylum Chloroflexota; class UBA11872; order UBA12225; family JAJDUF01; genus JAJDUF01. The sequence continues at coordinate 3,685,160 of OZ250185.1, forward strand.
GACGTAGGACTACTGGCGTGGTTCTTCTTGACGCCGATTTTCTGGGAACTGGAGCTGCTGCCCAACAAGATCACGCTGCCCGGGAGTAACCTCGGCGTGGACGTCTGGCTGCTGGAGTACCGCCTGAACCCGATGGCGTCGCTTGTCACCGACTACCGCTATATTCTGCTCTACGATTACGGCATTATCCGGCACACTGTCGTACCCCTCGCCATCGGGCTGGTCTGTCTGGTGGTGGGCTGGTACTTCTTCCGCCGCAATGCCCACCGCTTTGCCGAGGAGATCTGACACACTGACGACTCGCTGATGGGTTGGGCCTCACGCCCGGCCCAGCCCCCGAAAACGCATGGACACTATCACCCTCTCGAACGTCTCCAAGTCGTTCACTATTCGGCACGAACAGAGCCGCACCCTGCAGGAAACCGTGCTCGGTTTCCTGCTCCAGCGGCGCGAGGCCCCGGAGGAGTTCTGGGCGCTGCGCGAGGTTTCCTTCCGCGCCGCGCCGGGCCAAACGCTGGGTATCGTCGGCCGGAACGGATCGGGCAAGAGCACGATCCTGAAACTCATCGCCGGGACGATGCGCCCGACGTCCGGCACGGTGCAGACCCACGGACGAGTCTTCGCGCTGCTGGAGCTGGGTGCCGGCTTTCACCCCGATCTGACCGGACGCGAGAACATCTTTCTGAACGGATCGTTCCTGGGGTTGAGCCGCCGGGAGATGGCGCAGCACTACGATTCCATTCTGCGCTTTGCCGATCTGGAAACCTTCATTGACACGCCGCTCAAACACTACTCCTCGGGGATGCAGATGCGGCTCGGCTTTGCCATCGCGGCCCACGTTGATCCCGACATCCTGGTGATTGACGAGGTGCTGGCCGTCGGCGATGCCTCATTTCGCCAGAAGTGCTTTGCCACGCTGTCCGACTTCAAGCGCCAGGGGAAGACGATCATCTTCGTCTCGCACGACGCGGTGGCCGTGCGCCGCTTCTGCGACCAGGCGCTCTGGATCGAGGCGGGCCGCGTGCGCGAGATCGGCGATCCCGAACGGGTGACACGGGCCTATCTGGCCGAGGCACAGGCCGGCCGGCCTAGGAGCGGTGACGTGGGCGCTGCCCGCGACGGTGACGCCACGGAGGCCGCCGCAGCGCCGCCGATCTCGCTCCGGCTGGTGGAGACGATTGATCCGTCCGCACAGCCGACGACCCACTTCTTTCCTGGCGTGCCGGTGACGGTGCGTCTGTCGTACCAGGCGCGGGTGGACTGCGAGGATGTGACCTTTGCCGTGGGGCTGCATCGCGCCGACGGGAGTGCGCTCCACACCGTCACGACCCGCTCGCAAAGCCTGCCCCTGGCTCGAACAGGGGGCGGACTGCCGGTGCCGGCCGGAGAGGGCGAAGTGCTGTGCAACCTGGGGGTGCTCCCGCTCGGACCGGGCGAGTACGCGGTCTCCGGCGGCGTGTGGCTGGGCGCCGACTGGCGCGGGGAAGGTGAGCTACGCTTTCGCGCTGCCCGCTTCGCCCTGGAGCCGCGCCACGCCCCCGGCACGACACTCCTGGCGCTGGCGCCGCGCTGGCTACGCCGGCCCGACATGCCTGCGGCCGGCCACACGCGCGGAGATGCCCGCTTGCGCGGGAATGACGAGGGACGGGAGGGGGAGACAGACGAGGGTTGGGACGGTGGTGCAGTTGACGATATCCCCGTGTGCTGGCAACCGCCGCCGGCGCGCGTGGTGATGGGTGAGGGGGAAGAGCTGTTCTTGGGTCACGGCTGGTACCCCACGGAGGACTGGCCGCCGCCGGTGCGCTGGATGGGGCTGTCGGCGTCGGTCTTTCTCACCCAAGACGACCTGGCGCAGCGCGTCGGCATTGCCATTGTCCGGCCGCATCACGGGCCGCGCCCGGCGACGGGGCGCGTGCTGGTGGATGATCGAGTGGCGGGGACCTTCATGCTCGCGTCGCCGGGGCTGGAGCGGTTCAGCTATCCCGTGTCGGCAGTACCGGCGCCGCGCCCGGTCGAAGTCACGATCAAGGTAGACGAGCCGCTGGTCCCGGCTGACCTGGGCCTCAGCGACGATACCCGCGCCCTCGGCGTCGCAGTGCAGGAGGTATGGTTCGAGTGACCACGAGCCAGCCCCCCGGCGAGCGACCACCAGCGGCCGAGATTCCCGCTTGCGCGGGAATGACCGTGGGAGGAGGCCAACTCCCCGACCCGGCACCCTACGTCTTGGTCTTCGTGCTCAACTACAACGGGCTGGAGGTGCTGCCGGCGTGCTTGGCGGCGCTGCGCCACACCGACTACCCCCAGGACCGCTGGCAGGCCGTCGTGCTCGATAACGGGTCGCAGGACGGCTCCGCCGAGCGAGCCGAGCGGGCGCATCCTTGGTTGGAGGTCCGGCGCCTGGGCCGTAATCTCGGCTTCGCAGCCGGCAACAACGCCGGACTCCGGTCAGCGCCAGGACCCTACGCGGCGCTGCTGAACTCCGATACCGAGGTCGAGCCGGGGTGGCTCACCGCGCTCGTGCAGGCCGCCGAGGCCAACCCGGCGGCCGGCGCCTGCACTGCCAAGCTCCTCTTCCGCCACCGCCGCCTGCCGGTGCAGCTGCAAACGGACGGCTTCGTCCCGGCTGGCGCCGGCGCCGGCGACACGCGGCTGCTGGGGCTGCAAGTGCAGGATGCTACGTCGCTGGTCGCCGGCCAGCGCGTCGCGGCCCACTGGGGAACGGGCTGCTTTGCGCCGGAAACCGGTCCCTACGGCCCCTTCCGCTGGACGAGCACCGCCGGCACGCTGGAGGTCGCCGCCGAACCGGGTGAGCAGACCGAGCTTTACTTGCGCCTCGCCGCCCCCCGCCCGGCCGATGCGACCGTGCCGTTCTCGGTGACGGTCGGCGACGAAACCGTCGCGCGGAGCAGCGCCGGGGCCACCTTCTCCGACTACCACGTCTCCCTGCCGGGGGCGCTGACGACCGCCGCCCGGCCGATCATCCAGAACGCCGGAACGCTGCTGCTGGCGCACGGCGCCGGCCGCGACCGGGGCACCGTGTTACGCCACGGCCAGCCCGCCTACGAGCCGGACGCGGGGCAATACGATCAACCGGAGGAGGTCTTCGGCTTCTGCGGCGCGGCCTGTCTGCTCCGCCGCAGCGCCCTGGACGAGGTGGGCTACTTCGATCCGAGCTTCTTTCTCTACTACGAGGACCTCGATCTGAGCTGGCGGCTGCGGCTGCGCGGCTGGACGATCCGGTACGTGCCGCTGTCGGTCGTCTGGCACTACCACGCGGCCACGAGCGGCGAATGGTCGCCGCTCTTTACCTACTACGTGGACCGCAACCGCCCGTTGATGCTCACCAAGAATGGGCCGCCGCGGCTGGCCGCCCGTGAGCTGGCCGGCTATGCGGCCGACGCCGGACTCACCGCTATGCGACTGCTGCGGGCTATCGGCACCCGGCAGGCCGCTGGCGCGGCGGCGCGGCGGCTCTGGCTGCAAACCCGCGTGTTAGCATCCTGGACTCGCGCCGTACCGCGAGCATGGTGGCAGCGGCGCACGATTCAGGCCGGTCGCACGGTAGACGACGCCACGCTACGCCGGTGGATGGTGCAAGAATAGGGGCGAGGCGAGCAAGGCTGTGAAGATCACCGACGATAAGGCAGCGGACGCGCGCTATTTCCGTCTACTCGAGGGCGACTACCAGTGTCGCGTTGTCCGGCTTAACGACGACATCGCCTTGGACTTCGCCGCCGGGGAAAAGCTCGTGGGCATCGAGATACTGCATGCCAGCCAACGCTTCGAGCCGCCGGAGAACCCGGTGATTGCGTTACAGGACCTCATCCCCCGCATGGTCGCGGCATAAGGGCTTCCGAGCATCGTGAAGGTCGGCATCTATAACCAGTGGCTACACACCATGGGTGGCGGCGAGCGCCACATGGGCAAGGCGGCGGAGGTCTTGGCCAGTCTCGGCCACGCGGTCGAGTTCATCACCCATCGCCCGGTGAGCCGCGACGCGCTGGTACAGAAGCTGCACCTGAATCTCGACGGCGTGGGTATCCGGGTAGTGCCGCTGCTGCCCTGGAATCAACTCACCGACTACTCTGCCGAATATGATCTCTTCATCAACGGATCGTTCCTCTCGGTCGTCCCCTCGCGGGCGCGGTGGAGTGTGCTGTTCATTCTCTTCCCGTTCCCGCTCGACACCTCGCCCCAAGGCCAATTCAAGCGCTGGCTGGCGGGCCACCTGCGCCGCGAGCTGCTGATTCCCAAGTACGTCGAGGGCTTTTTCGGGCCGGAGGAGCTGGGCGGCAGCCGCTTTCGCTGGACCGCCGGCGAGGGTGCGGTCATCCTGCCGGCCCTGCGGCGCGGCCGGCCCTGCCCGGTGCGCCTCGTCCTGGGCAGCTTCCGGCCGGCGGACGCGCCGCCGGTGCCGGTGCAGGTCTACGCGCAGTGTGGCGCAGAGCCGGAGCGTCACTGGCAGCCGATTGGCGACTTTCAAGTCGCGACAACGCCGGGGAATTATGTCACGCTAGACTGCACCGCTCCGGCCGAGGCCACGACCTCCGGCCAACTCCGCCTGCGGATCGACTCGCCGACCTTCCGACCGCACGAGGTGCTCGACGATCCCGACGACTTCCGCGATGCCGGCGTGGCGGTGGCGCGGGTAATGGTGCCGCATCCGCGCCACTGGCTCTATGAGCTGCTGTTCGAGCGCCTGGTCCCCGAGCTAGGCGCGCGGCTCCACGGCCTGCCGGACCTGCGGGCCATGACCTACATCCGGACCTACGACTTGATCCTGCCGATCTCGCAGTTCTCGCAGCACTGGCTCCGGCGGTATTGGGGCCTGCCCGGACAGATACTCTATCCGCCGGTCTACGTCGAAGATGTGATTGACCGGCCGAAACGACCGCTGATCCTCGGCGTTGGTCGCTTCTTCGACCGGAGCCACAACAAGCGCCACGACGTGCTCATTCGCGCCTTCCAGCGGCTGAGTCGGCAGGTCCCGGCGGATTGGGAGCTGCACCTGGTTGGCTCCATAGAGCCGGGGCGCCAACACGCTCGCTACTTTGAGCGGCTGCAACGCATGGCGCGGGGCTGGCCGATCCACTTTCACGTGGACTTGCCTTTCGCGGAGCTGCGGAAGCTGTACGAGGAGGCCTCGCTGTACTGGCATGCCACCGGCTATGGCGAGCGCGAGGATCGCAACCCGATCCGCTTCGAGCACTTCGGCATTACGCCGGTAGAGGCGATGGCCGCGGGCTGTATTCCGGGGGTGCTGGCCAAGGGCGCCCTGACGGAGACCGTCGAGGACGGGAAAAGCGGGTTTCTGTGGCGTAGCATCGGTGAGCTGGTCAGCCGGTCCCGTGAAGTCATAGAGGACCCGGCGCTGGCAGCGCGACTGCGTGCGGGGGCCCAAGCTCGTGCCACCACGTTCAGCGACGCCGCCTTTCGCTCGCGCCTGATCGCGCTGCTCGACGAGCTGACGGATGGCGCCGTTTCGACGAGTGGCTAGTGGTCAGTGACCATCGGCCTCTACCGGCGAGCCACAGCGCCGCGGCCGCCAGCACGACACCGACCGCCGCCAACGCGGCGCCCAGCCGGAGCGAGCGTGGTCGGAAGTCGAAGGTTATCTCGTGCTGCCCTGGCGGGACGGCGACGGCGCGGAACAGGCCATCGGCCGCGTAGATCGGCGTCGGCTGGCCGTCCACATGGGCTTCCCAGCCCGGATAGAACGCATCGGCGAGCACCAGCCAGCCCGCAGCCGGGGCGGTCACGCGCAGGACGATGCGCGTCGGTGAGTCCTGGTGCCACTGCACCGCCGCTTCAGCCGCGCTGCCGGCCGCGGCCGCGCCTCCCGAAACCGCTGCCACCGGAGCAGGAGGTACCTCGATAAAGGTGGTCAGCCGGCGGTCGTCTCCGGCCGCGCGTACCCCGGCCAACGCCGCGGCCGCAGTGGACACCGACTGCGCCGCCGGTACCCACCGCGCGCGCGGCAAACTGGTGGCACGCTCGTACACCGGTACGCCCGGTGTCGCTCGATCCGCGGTGACCGGGTGCGGCGTATCGCCCGCCTCATCCAGCCACACCGCCTCGACGTGGACCATGGCCCTCGTCCCCGTGGGCAGTGCGCGGGCCGCGATGTGCTCGATCCGCAGGGCGTCCGGCAGCCGCAGCGTGGCGACGTATTGGAACACCTCGACGGCGCCGGCCTCGACCGACAGCAGCCGCGTGCGCCGGACCACCGGTCCCTGCCGATGCTGCACGGTGGTCAGCACGTCGGGATGCCCGTAGGCCCACTCCGCCGTATCCACGCCGGCTCGCAGGACCACCGCGTGGCGCACCGGCGCGCCGCCGGCAGCGGCGATAGGCCATCCGACTACCTCGACCTCCGCGACGGGCATGTTGTCCCGTACAGCGGTGGCCTCGCCGAGGAAGGTCACGAGCCGCACCACGCGAGCCGGTGGCCGGTCTGCCGGTTGCACCAGCACGACCGACTGGCCGTCGGTCGGTAGCGCCTGCTCGATGACGTAGTGCTGCCCATAGACCTGCCAGCGCGGCGCCGCCGCCAGCACCCAGCGTACTGCCAGATGGTTCAACAACGGCGAGCGGAGATCGGTGAACAGCCCCCAGTGCGAGTCCGGCGCGGAATCGTTTGCCGCCGCCGCGTAGGCGGAGTAGCGGCGGAGTAGCAGCGGACCATACGCCTGGGCGTCGCGTAATCCCACCAGGCCGGGCATGTTGGGCGGTAGCTGCGCCGTTCGGACGTGCTGGGGGAAGGCGTTGAGGAAATGCGAGTCGTCGTGTATTGCGAAACCCAGCACGCGATAAGCCGGGTCTCCCAGCGGCACCGCCGGTCGCGGCGGCGGGAGCCACGAATCAGGCTGCACTGTGGAGAGCCGCTGGTGGCCGTGCCACACTAGCAAGTCCAGGATCACCAGCACGGCCAAGGCGACCGGCAGGGTTTTTGCCCCAGAGAGCACAGAGAACACGGAGAATGAGCCAGGCCGGCGGCGGCGGCGAGCGAACCGGGTCCACGGGCCATTCGCCACCAGCCACAGTGCGGCCGCCGCCAGGCCGAAGCTGACGAGGTGTGCTTCCTGGACGTGGGTGAGATACGGGCCGCCGGCAAACCGGCCTACGTTGGTCAGGAGGCGCCGGAACGGATCGTAGCCATCGGACCACCAGAGCTGCGCCAACGCCAGCAGCCCCATCAGCGCCGGGGCGGCGCTCGCCAGCGCCGCGACGCGCCAGGTCACGCTCGTGGCACGATCCATCCCCCGCCCGGCGAGCAAGGCGAGGCCGCAGACGACGAGCAAGGCACACCGCGACGGCACGTGGATCACCTGGAAACCGGGCAGCCACTCGTAGAGGAGACCGAAGAGCGGGAAGCGCGGCCCCATACCGAGGCCCCACACCAGCGCCGTGCCGACCAGCAAGCCGGCGGGGAGTACACGCCGGTCGCGCGGCGCCAGCGCACCGACCAGCGCCAGGCCGAGCACCACCACGCTGCTATAGAACTGGTTGCTTTCCTGCTCCCCGGTGCCGCCGGCCGCCCCAAAGACTGAGAGCACCGTCACATAGTCGGCCCGTGCGGCCTCGGCCAGCGTGCGGCTTTCGGCGTAGTGCGTCTGGGCAATAAACTCCAGGGCCGGTACGACGATCAGGGCACTCAGCAGCGCCGTGAGCACGGCTGTCAGCAGCAGCACCGCGATCCGACTCCTGGTCACAGCAAGCGCAGCACGCACCGACCACCGACCACCGACCACCGACCGCAGGTCACGGGACAGGCGCCACAGGCCCATCGCGGCCAGCGCCAGGATCGTCAGGGCCGAGCCGGGGGGCCAACCGGCCGATAGCTGCACCACCAGGAGCACGGCCACGACGACGCACCGGCGAGCAGTGACCAGTGGCCAGTGACCAGTGGCCAGTGAGGTTCGTGGTCCCTGGCCACTCGTCTCCGGCCGCTCAAGGCAGCGGTGCCAGGCGAGCAGCACCCACGGCAGCCAAGCCGTCGCCAAGGGCGCCGGGAGGGTGCCGGCGAGGCCGCCGGTGGCGAAGGGGCCGCCGGCGTACACCGCCGCCGCGACAAATGCACCGGCGGGGCCGGTACGCAGCGCGCGTCGAGCGCACCAATACATGCCGGCCGCCGCCCAGGCCAGATGGGCAATGAGCAGCAACCGCACAGCGTCGGCCGTGTTCAGAGCCAGCAGCGCGAGCCAACTCGGCAGATACCAGCCGGCGGTCCCAGGATCGGCCAGAAAGGGCACTCCGGCGCCGACGTAGGGGTTCCAGAGCGGCAGCCGGCCGGCGGTAAGCTCTCGTTGCAGGAACGTGGCGTTCGGGGCGAACTGGAGTAGGAGATCGAGATTTTCCGGCAGGCGGCCGGCGACGACCGGCCAGGTCGCCCAGGCCAGCAGGAGGCCCAGTCCGAGCGCGGCGGCGAGGTGGGGAGCACGCTGCTTCGCTGCCACTACGCGCACAGCGCGTACCGCGCGGGAGACGCGGGGATCGGAGTGGCGATTCCCGTTTTCACGGGAATGACGGGTGGGTGGTGGTCGGTGGTTACGGGTCACTGGCCCCGGATCCCTGGCTACCGACCGGCGAGGGCCTGTTCGTAGTGGGCGCGAGTATGTCGCGCAATCGCCGGCCACGACAAGCGCCGGGCATAGGCCCGCGCGCCTTTCGATAGCCGTTCACGCCGGCCGGGGTCCTGTCGCAGCTCCGCAATGGCCGCGGCCAGCGCCAGCGCATCGGCCGCCGGAACGTACCAGATGGCCTCCCCGTGGGCCAGTGGCCAGTGGCCAGTGGTCAGTGGCGCGTGGTCGGTGCCGGCCGCCGGAGACTGACCGCTGACGACCGGGCGCGGCGGGGCCACGGTGATCGTCGGTACGCCGTGCGCCAGGCAGCCCAGCAGTGAGCCTCGCCGCTGCGAGGCGCCATCGAGAAAGGGCAGCGCGGCCACGTCCGCACAGCGCAGCCACGCCGCCACGCCCTCCGGCTGCTGAAATCCGGTCCAGTGGACGTAGGGCTGGAGGCGTAGCCGCTCGATGAGGGCAGTCACTTCGGCGAGGTAGCGCACGTTTTCCGTATCGCTCGACCCGACTTGCTCGCCAATCATCAGCACCCGCACGTCAAGCCCCTGGGACAGCAGCCGGGCAAGGGCGCGGACGAGCACGTCAATCCCTTTGCTGCGGTTGATAAAGCCGATATGCCCAACGACAAGGGTATCCGGCGCGGCGCCAATGCGTGACCGCCAGAGCTCGCGGTCAAACCCGGCCAGGGGAGACGCATTGAGATTATTGCCGACGGCGATATGGGCGAGACTGGCCGGCGCAGCGGGCCGGCTGCGGAACACGGGCCTGGCGCCACGGGTATGCCACCGCCACAGCAACGGAACGTCCTCGGCGGCAACGGCGATCACCGCGTCGCTGCGGTTGGCCAGCAAACGCACCAGCAACTGCCGCAATGGGCCGGCTTTCGGGAACAAGTAGGGCACGCGCAAGTCGTGGAACGTCGTGACGACCTTCAGATTAGGCATGGCGCGGTGCAGCGCCAACGGCAAGAGGTTAATCCCGGCGCGTAGCTCGTAGGCGGCCGGCTGATACTGGATGTGGACGAGGTCCCAGCGCCGCCGCTGCGCCTGCTGCGCTACCAGGCGCCAGATGGACCGGTCCCAGCACTGGACATAGGGCAAGACCCAGGGGTCCTGCCGCTCGGTCGCGGCCCGCTTGCTCGTAAGCACCGACGGCACCACGTCGAGATCACCCAGCGCTCCCGCCAGTCGCTGCGTGTAGTCGGCAATACCCCCGCGCAACGGAGGGTACTCGCCAGTAATCATCCCCACGCGCACCATGACCGTCCTTCACTCCCTCGTTCATGTGAGGATACACCTACCCCCAACCCCTCCCTACAGGGAAGGGGCTTCCGGTCGTCATGCAGCGCATGTTCCCTGGCCGGCAGCGGTGAACCGGCACCGCCATCGCGCCCCTTCCCTGGTAGGGAAGGGGCCGGGGGGTAGGTCCTAACCCGGCCGGTCACGCTCCGGTGCGAGCGGCGAGCGGCCGGAGACGTGCCAAATCAGCATCGGCCAGAGGATTGCCAGACGACGCGCATGGCGGCGGCGGGCCGCCGCCACGGCGTCGCCCGGTCGAGACACACCCCGCAGCAGCCACTTCAGCGCCTGCTCGACCAGTTGACCGACGACCGTCAGCGCGATAAAGCCGCGGAGCGCAATCACGGCGGCGGTACCCCGCCACTTACGAACGAACTGATATTTGCTCCGGTGAAAGTAGAAGTCTCGCGCCAGTAGGTTCTGGTCGGCGCTTTGGCTGCCGTGGTGAATGACCCGCGCTTCCGGGGTATAGCGGACCTCCCAGCCGGCGCGATGCAGGCGCAGCGCGGCGTCAAGCTCCTCGAAATACATAAAGAAGCGTGGATCGAAACTTCCTACTTGGATGAACGCGGTCCGCCGAACCAGCCAGCAAGCACCCATCGCCCAGTCCACGGCGCGGGGCAGCGTGTGCGGCCGGTCTTCCTCATAGTATCCCCGCAGCAAGGGACAGCCCGGCCACCACCATTGCACCGCCGTGCTCTCTACAAACAGGGTGGCGCGGCGCGGAAAGCGCCGCAGTGACTGTTGCGGCCGGGCGTCGCCGTCAAGGAGCATCGGTACGGCTACGGCGGCCGCGGGGTGGTGGCGCAGACAGGCCAGGAGCGCCGCCAAGGCACCGGGTAGCAGCTCGGCATCGGGGTTGATGAGCAGGAGCCGCGGCCCCCGGGCTACCGCCAATCCCCGCCGGCACCCGGCCGCGAATCCCTCGTTGCGCGGCGCCGCGATGAGGGACACGTGGGGAAACGCAGCGCGCACCATGGCCGCGCTCCCATCGCGGGAGGCATTGTCCACGACGATGATCTCGCCGTCGGTACCACTGCGCTCGAACTCCGCGGCGATTGAATCGAGACACCGCGCGAGCGGCGGCGCCACGTTGTAGCTCACCACAATCGCGGAGCACTCCGGCCGGTCCACGGCTCCCCCCTGACCCGCCACGCCGGTTGCTACCTCGGCGGGGCGTCGCCATGCACGCGCGGCGTGCGCCGCCGAGAGAGCTGCCACAGGTGGTAGTACGTCACGAACGTAAACCAGCTCAAGGCCAAGCTCAGTTGCAACCCTAGCAGCCCCTCCCGGTGACCATGCAGCTCCCAATAGCGCCGGCGCAACTCCCGTAAAGGCTGGAGAATGAGGCTATGCGGTTTCGGTCGAATGCCCTCTCCCTGGAGCCGCTCGGCCTCCAATCGCGCATAGCGGCGCTGCTTGGCCCAGAACTGCCCCCAAGAGCTGTAGTTCAGGTGGACCAGCGGTGGGGTAAGTCTCCCCGCCTCCCCGGAGAGCTGCACAAGCTCATGCACCGGACGGGCCGGATCGTAGCGACCGCATGACCGCCGGAAGAGACGGAGCTGGTAGTCGGGATACCAGCCGGCATGGCGGACCCAGCGTCCCAGGATCACGTTCTGACGAGGGATCCAATACCCAACACAGGTCGTTTCCTGGGCAGCAGCCAGCACGGCTTGTACCGCCCGCGCCAGGTCGAGTGTCACGCGCTCGTCAACGTCAACGAACAGCACCCAGTCGGTAGTCGCCTGATCGAGGGCGTAGTTGCGCTGCTCCGGCCAGTTCGTGAAGGGCCGCGACAGCACCCGCGCCCCGTGCGCCGCGGCCAAAGCGGGAATGTCGTCGTCGCTGCCCGAATGGATAACCAGCCGGTTATCGGCCCACTGCGCGGCACGCAAGCACGGGACGATATGCGCGGTCTCGTTGTCGGTCAGGATGATCACCGTCAGTGGGCACCCACCAGGGGCGCCCCTACCCTTCACGCTCATTCTCTGTGCTCTCTGTGGCAAAGAAACTTGTCAGAGGCGGAGCACCGCGCGGTACGCGGCCGCTTCCTCGTGTAGCGCAGACCGCTGCTCTGCCGTGGTTGCAACGATGGTGGACCGCCGCAAGGTAAAGACCTTACTGGCGGCGCCAAGCCGCACCAGCCGGCGCAACAGCCACTGCTGCCAGCCGGCGCGGTGCTTGGCATAGAGCCGATAGCGGCTGCGGTAGAGCTGGACCAGCATCTCCCCGCGATGCTGGCGCGTGCTTTGCGCCTCGTGATGGATGGCCAGCACCCCCGGGCAGTGGGCAACGTGCCAACCGGCTTGCTTGAACCGCCAGCACCAATCCACCTCCTCACAGTAGAGGAAGAACGATTCATCAAGCAGGCCGACCTTCCGAAGAGCCTCGTGTCGCACCGTCATGCAGGCTCCCAGGGGGTGATCTATGGCGAACACACGACGGTAGTCGGCGGGTGGAAACCGCCCATTCAGGCGGGAGTTTACGAGGCGGTGATTGATCGGGAAGAACTCCAAGAAAGCCATCGGGAGGGAGGGAAACCGAAACGCCGAATGTTGAAACCGCCCGTCCTGGTAGATGAGCCGCGCCCCGGCTACGCCGACCGCCGGCCGCGCATCGAGAAAGGCCACCACCCGCGGCAGCGATCCCCGGCGTAGCTCCGCATCGGGATTGAGCAGCATGACGTACCGTCCTCGCGCCCGCCGCAAGGCCTGGTTGGCCGCCGCCGCGAAGCCGCCGTTGTCACTATTGGCGATGAGCCGCACCGCCGGAAACGCGCGCCGCACCATGTCGGCGCTGCCGTCGCTGGAAGCATTGTCCACGACGTAGATTTCGGTGTCCGGGGGCGCATCGGCCAGCACACTACGCACGCACCGGGCCAGCAGCGCAACGGTGTTATAACTGACGATGACCACCGAGAGCGGCGGTTCGCCCTCGCCCGGAGCGCCGGCCGCCGCGAGGTCACCCGCCAGGGATGTCCCTACCGGCCACTGGTCACTGGTCACTGGTCACTAGCCTCCGGCATGGTGCAGTGGGGCGGTGCGAGGGGGTGCGCTGTGGCCCCCAATCGAGCCATTCTACCAGGGCTGCTCCGATGCGCTGTGCTCTCCGTGTGCTCTGTGGCAAAGTTAGACTGAAGACCACATGACTACTAAGACATGGCCGCAGGCAGACCGCACCCCCGTCTCCGGCGTGGTGCTCGCGGCGGGAGAATCGCGGCGGATGGGACAGCTGAAGGCACTCCTGCCCTGGGGGCCGCTCGACGATCCCACCGCACCACCGCTCCTCGTCGCGCAGGTCCGGGCGTTGCGGGAAGCCGGCATCGGTTGCCCCCGCGTCGTGCTCGGCCACGAGGCCGAGCGGCTGCGTGCAGCGCTGGCGGCGCATGGCTGCTTGGCATACACCGAGGTCATCGTGAACAGCGACTATCGGCTGGGACGGAGCACCTCCGTCATTGCGGGCGTTGCGGCCGGTCCGGCTGGCCGCGACATCCTGCTCATCAACGTGGACCAGCCGCGGCCGGCCGGGCTGGTCCGCCGGCTCCTGGCCGCCCGGCATTCAACGGAGGCACTCATTACCGTGCCGCACTACGCGGGGCGGCCGGGACATCCGCCGATCTTCGCCGCCCAGCTACGACACGAGTTGCTCGCCATCGAAGAGGCAACCCAGGGATTACGGGCAGTTGTCCGGCGGCACCGCGCCGCGGTCCTACGTATCCCGTTTAACGATGCCGTGGTGCTGGTCAACCTCAACACCCCGGCCGACTACGCAGACGCTCGGCAGCGAGTCTTCCCGTCGGCCGGCGCCCTGGCCTAGCGTGGTAAGATGCAACGCCACGTGACTCCTGCGCCACCGGTCGCCAGCGGGTCACTGGCCCAACCCAAACAAGGGGGCACCCACAAGGCATGCCCCTACGCGGTGGCAAAGTCAGAGCACGAGTGAATCAACCCAGCAAGGTTACATATGGTGTGCCGCGCAGGTCTGCCTAAGCGCCGCCCGGTAGGGGGCCACTGCACCGGAGTAGAGAGGCCAGGCCCAGTATGCTGAACGCCGTGCTCGGCCTCTTCTCCGAAGACCTCGCGGTTGATCTCGGTACCGCCTCTACCCTCGTGCATGCCGGGGAAAGTGGCGTGGTGATCTCCGAGCCATCCGTTGTGGCCATAGATCGCTCCACCAACCAACCGCTGGCCATTGGCACCGAGGCGCAGCAGATGCTCGGTCGAGCGCCGAGCCACATCGCGGTAATCCGTCCGCTGCGGGACGGAGTCATCGCCGACTTCGATACGGTCCAGCTGATGCTGCGGCACTTCTTCCACAAGGCACAGGCGCAGGGGAGAAGAAGCACTCGACCACGTGTTGTGATCGGTATTCCCTCCGGTGTGACGGAGGTGGAGAAGCGCGCGGTACACGACGCCGCGCTGAATGCGGGGGCGAGGGAAGCCTTCCTCATCGAAGAACCGTTGGCCGCGGCGATAGGCGCCGGCTTGTCCATTCGTGCTCCAGCCGGCAGCATGATCGTTGACATCGGCGGTGGCACGACGGAGGTCGCCGTCATCGCGCTTGGCGGCGTGGTACTCAGCCGCTCGCTCCGCGTTGGTGGCAATGAGATTGATACGCAGGTCATCCAGTACGCCCGGCAGGCCCACGACCTCTACATCGGCGAGCGCACGGCCGAAGCCACCAAGCTGGCCGTCGGCTCGGCAGCGCGAGCGCGCGCAGACCGGCGCACCACGATGCGCGGGCGCGATCTGGTGACGGGCTTACCGAAGGCCGTCGAGGTGAGCAGCCGCGAGCTACGGGCGGCCATCGCTGGCCCCATCAATCTCATCGTGGAGGCCGTGAAACTGTCACTGGAGGAAACACCGCCGGAGCTACTCGGCGATATCATGGAACAAGGGATTACGCTCGCCGGCGGTGGAGCGCTCCTGCGCGGTATGGACCGCCGGCTTGCTGTAGACACCGACATTACGGTTCATGTGGCGGATGATCCGCTCCGCTGCGTCGTCCGCGGCGCCGCCGTCTGTCTGGCGGATATGGACAGCTATCGTCCCCTCTTCACCTCCGAGAGCGCCCCGCGGCTCCGTCTCTAACGACGGCCGTAGCCTATACTCCTAGTGAGGGGGCCGTCGGCGCCGGCCCGGCGCTGCGTCCTGATCTTGCGGGCAGCAGAACCGGCCCGGCCGGCCCGGAGGCCACGGGGGCCTACTGCGGCTAGAGCGTATTCGGCTGGCCTCCGCTTGCCAGGGCGTGCGGGGGGCCCGCCAGGGCGCCCGCCAGGGGCGCGCCTCCGAGCCACCAGCTACCCAGAGCCAGGACGAGAGACACCGTGAGGCGACCACTGGAAACCCCCTTCTTCAGCCAGTCGGCCCTGCTCTGGCTTGGAGCAGTGGTACTCCTCAGCGTTGCCATGATGATTGCCGACCAACGCCAGTGGCTGGTGTGGCCGCGCAATGTTGCCTCCGGCGTGCTTGCTCCCGTGCAGCAACGTCTGGCAACGGCGACGCGCGACGGGATGCGGGCGGTCACGCAGCGCGGTGAGGCCGGCCGGCTGCAAGCCGAGAACGAAGAGCTGCGTAGCACCGGGGACGCCTTGCGCCTGGAGCTAGTCCGGCTGCGCGCAGCCGAGCTGGAAAATCAGCAACTCCGCGAGCAGCTGCGGTACGTGGAAATCCACCGCCAGTTCACGCTCGGCCCGGCGGAGGTGATCGGGAAGGACCCGAGCAATCTCCTCGGGCGCCTCGTGGTGGACCAGGGCCGGACGGCGGGGATAGAGGCCGGGATGGCCGTCATGGCCCCGGCGGGCCTCGTCGGCCGCGTCATCGCGGTGGCCGACCACAGCGCCACCATCCTACCGATCACCCAGCCGACCAGCGCAGTCAACGTCAAGGTCCAGGGAAGTGCGGCCGCCACCGGGATCGCCAACGGCACGGCCAGCGGACGACTCGTACTGCGTTATCTACCGCAGCACGAGCCTATCGAGGTCGGAGACATGGTAGTGACCAGTGGCCTGGGCGGTACCTTCCCGCGAGACGTGGCCATCGGCCGGGTGACGTTTGTACGGTCCCGCGATGTCGAGATGTTCCAAGAGGCCGAAGTCGAGCCATTGGTCGCAATGGTCGGGCTGGAACGAGTGCTCATCGTGACCAACTTCTATCCGCCCGACCAGGAGCAGCGGACCGAGGCGCCACCGAAGTAGGCGTATGAGTAGACCTACCCCCACCCCCCTCCCTGAAGGGAAAGGGCTACCGGTCGTCTGCGGACCGCTTTCCCTGGCGGACAGCCGCAGCCGGCCACCGCGCGGACGCCCCTTCCCTGGAGGGAAGGGGCCGGGGGTTAGGGCCAAGGAAAGCTACTAGGCACAGCCATGAGTAAGTCTGGCTGGATCGGCGCCGGGGTGCTCTTGATCGCGGCTCTGGTCCAAGGGTCAGTGCTACCGTTCGTCATCGGCGACCGCGTACCCCTCAATCTGGTCTTGGTGTTGGTGATCGGCTGGGCGCTGTTGCGCGGGCTACAGTCCGCGTTGGTCTGGGCCGTGGTCGGTGGACTGTGGCTGGACTTGCTCTCCGGCGTGCCGCTGGGTACCGCCATGCTTGCGCTCAGTCTCGTCGCCTACGTCTGTACGAGAGGCGTCATTCCCTGGCTCTCGGCCACCGGGCCGGTGGCTGCGGCCGTGACCGCGGGGGGCACCCTGCTCTACATCTCCCTCTATCTGTTCTTGCTCCGCACCCGGCAGTTGGCCGGTAGTGAATCCTGGTGGGCCATCTGGCCGTCACACGCCCTGCCGGCGGCGGTCGCCAATGCCCTGGTAGCAATCCCGATCTTCTGGCTCCTGGCCCGCTTTGCCGGCGGCGCCTCGCTCCAGAGGTCGGCGCCATGAGGCTGTTGCGCGGGTCGCAAGGCGACACGCGGCGGGTTGCCCTGCTGCGCGGTGCGGCCCTGGCGTCCTTCGGCGTGCTCGGGTATCAGCTCTGGAACCTGCAAATCGCCAACGGCCCGCGCTATCGCCAGCGTGCCGAGCACAATCGCCTGCGGCAGATAACAACCAAGCCGCTGCGCGGCCTCGCCTACGACCGCAACGGTCATCAGCTCGTGAGAAACGTCCCCAATTTCAGCGTCGTGATTCGGCCGGCCGACCTGCCGCCAGCAGGGCAAGCGCTCGATGACGTGTTGCAGCGGTTGAGCTTGGCCCTGGACCTCAGCACCGAGCCGCTGGCCGAGCGCCTCGAGGCCGGGCGCGCGCACCCGTATGAGCCGCTGCGGGTGCAGTCGTACATCGGGCGCAGAGCCGCGCTCATCCTGGAAGAACAGCGCCACCTCCTGCCCGGCGTCACCATCCTGCCCACCCCGATTCGCCACTACCCGGATGGCGCGCTGTTGGGGCACCTCATCGGTTACACCAGCCTGATCCCGGCCGAGCGCCTCGAACGCCTGCTGCGGCAGCAGTACGAGCGCGACGACGTGGTAGGGCGGTCGGGCTTGGAAGCCGCTGCCGAGGCCGACTTACGCGGTGGTCCGGGGCGGATACAGGTCGAGGTTGATGCCGTTGGGCGTACCGTCAACGTGCTCGATACCCTCGTCGCAGCGCAGCCGGGCCACACGGTCATTCTCACTGTGGATACGCGGTTGCAGGAGGCCGCCACGGGCCTCTTGCAACAAGCGCTCGACGAGACCGGCACGCTCAACGGCGTGGCTATCGCGATGGTGCCGCAGACGGGTGAAGTCCTGGCGCTGGTTGCTCTGCCGGGCTACGACAACAATCTGTTTGCGCGTGGTATTTCTCCCAGTGACTACCAGCGCCTGAGCGAAGACCCGCGCCGCCCACTGGTCAATACCGCCCTCGCCGGTCAGTATCCCCCCGGCTCGACCTTCAAGATCGTCGTCGCCGCTGCTGCCCTTGAAGAGCGAGTGGTCAGGCCCGACCAGACCATCCTTTGCCGCGGGCGCATAGAACTACCCAATGGGCACGTCTTTCGCGACTGGCTCCCCAGCGGCCACGGGCCACTGACGGTCGTTGACGCAGTGGCACAGTCATGCGACGTGTATTTCTATTCCGTGGGTGGCGGCTGGCAAACGGCCGGTGTGACCGGCCTCGGCCCAGACAACCTGGGGGGCTATGCGCGGCTCTTCGGCTTTGGTACGCCCGCCGGCATCGAGCTACCGGGGGAAGAGCCGGGCCTGGTCCCCACGCCGGCCTGGAGGCGAAACACCAAAGACACCCCTTGGTACCTGGGAGACAGCTACAACATCAGCATTGGGCAAGGCGACCTCTTGGCTACCCCGCTGCAAGTGCTTAACGCGATGAATGTCATCGCGAACGGCGGCACGCTGTATCGCCCGCAGATCGTGCTGGAAGTGCGCGACACCGAGGGTCGTCCGCGTCAATCCTTCGAGCCGGACGTCATCCGCCGCGTGCCGGTCGCGGCGCGACACCTGGCGCTTATTCGGCAAGGTTTGCGCGCGGCGGTCACGTCCACCCAAGGGACCGCGCATGCAGCCCTCGCGGGGCACACGCTGGCTATCGCCGGGAAGACCGGCACCTCCGAAGTGAGCCAGGCTGTCGCGCCCCATGCGTGGTTCGTAGGGTATGCGCCAGCGCACAAGCCGGTGATTAGCGTAGTCGTCTTATTCCAGCATGGGGGCGAAGGCTCGCGGGTCGCTGCGCCTGTAGCCGCCGACATCATGAACGTGTATGTGCGTGATCTGGCGACTTGAACCACGACCAGTGACCACTCACCACTGCTATTGGCCCCCACCCTGGCCCTCGCCCGTTGCGACAGGGGAGGGAACACACCGGCGCCCCGCCGCATGGGGCACCGGCCCCCGGCCGCAGCGGGGGGGCCATAGGGGGGCCGGGGAAGGGGGAGTGGCCCTCCATTACTGTGGTGATTGGTATAACAGAGCATTATGAGGCCCTGAGAAGCGGCGAGGAAGAACGTAGTGGAACAACGACGCTGGCGCAATCTCGATCCGTGGCTGCTCCTGCTGCCGGTAGGACTGAGCAGCTTGGGCGTGATGATGATTCTCAGCGCCACGAGCGTACCCGGAGCCGAGCTGGCGCCGGAGGTGGGGGCACATGCCGTCGCCGCACTCATCGGCGTGGCACTCCTGATCGTCATGGCGCTGATTGACTACCGGTGGTGGAGATCGCTCTGGTGGCTCACCTATCTGGCGGCCATTGCGTTCCTCGTGTTGGTGACCGTGAGCGGCGAGACACGCTACGGCGCGCAACGCTGGGTCAGTATTGCCGGAATCCCCTTCCAGCCATCGGAGTTCGTCAAGCTGGCTTGCATTATTGCCCTGGCCCGGGTCCTCGCCGGCCACGAGCGAGAGGGTCGCCATCTCCGCGGTTTTGCGCTTTCGCTCATGCTGCTGCTGCCGCTGCTGCTGCTCATCTACCAGCAACCGGACCTGGCGACGGCGCTGGTGCTGGTCGCCATCTGGCTGGGCATGACCTTCGTCGCCGGTGTGCCGCTGTGGGTGCTCGCGGCGTCGCTCTTCGCCCCGGTAGTCGCGTGGCCGCTGATCTGGCGGTTTCTCAAAGACTACATGCGGCAGCGGATCATGACGTTTCTCGCCCCGGACAGCGACCCTTTGGGCGCTGGCTACAACATGATCCAGGCGCGCATTAGCATTGGCTCCGGTGGCTGGTGGGGCCGCGGGCTGGGGGAAGGGACACAGACACAGCTGAACTTCCTCCGCGTGCGGCATACGGACTTTATCTTCGCCGTCGTCGGCGAGGAACTGGGCTTCTTCGGCGCTGTCGGTGTGCTAGTGGCCTACGCTTGGCTCATCCTCCGCTGTCTGGCCGCCGTCACCAGCACCACTGATGTCTTCGGCCGGCTCCTGGCGACCGGCGTCGCGACCATGCTCCTCTTCGAGATATTCGTCAACGTGGGGGTGAACTTGGGCCTCGTGCCGGTGGCCGGCATACCGTTGCCCTTTCTCTCCTACGGACGCTCGGCCTTGCTGGCCAACTTCTTGGCGCTCGGTCTCGTCCAGAGTGTGCGCCTCTACGGACACCGGCGGCGCTACGACTCCTCACCGGCGGCGCAACTGCCATTGGCCGCGCGACTGCGCCGCGCTGCATAGCCGACGATTAGCCACATAGACAGAGTATGAGTGCCGGGAAGACGACCACCAGCGGCAACGAGCAAGCGGTCACGCTGGCAGTACCGGCGTCTACCTCCAATCTGGGGCCGGGCTTTGACACGCTCGGCCTGGCCCTCGATCTGTGCAACGAGGTGACGCTGCGGGTTGGACGTATCGGCGACGCCAGCGGGATAGATCACATCAGCGGCGCGGGTGCAGAGACCCTCGCCACCGACGAGAGCAACCTGGTGCTCCGCGCAGCCACCGCGCTGTACCGCAAGCTGGGGCAGGCGCCGCCGCCACTGCGGGCCATCCTACACAACCGCATTCCGCTGGCTAGGGGGCTAGGAAGCAGCGGCGCGGCCGCTATCGGCGGTTTGGTGGCCGCGAACCTCTTGACGGGGGAGCACCTTGGTCAGGCAGACCTCCTCGCGCTTGCCACCGACCTCGAGGGCCACCCGGACAACGTCGCGCCGGCCCTCATGGGCGGGTTGGTGATCTCCGCCCTGGCCGAGGACCGTGACGGTCGGCGCGTCCTCACCCACCGGCTCACGCCACCGCCGGCCGCGATTGCGCTCTGCATCCCCGACCAGCCCTTGGCGACGGAGGCTGCGCGGCAAGCGCTGCCCCGGCGCGTCCCGCTCGCTACGGCAGTGCATAACCTCGGTCGGGTTGCCCTGCTGGTCGCCGCCTTTGCTACCGGCGACTATACCCACCTGCGCCCGGCCATGGATGACCGCCTGCACCAGCCGCCGCGGGCCGCCATCTTCCCGCCGCTCGCGCCGGTCATGGCCGCTGCACTGGACGCCGGTGCGGCCAGCGCCTGTCTCAGTGGCGCCGGCTCGACGCTGCTGGCAATCGTCCCGGAAGGCACCCGTGCGGCCCACACGGTCGCAGCAGCGATGGTGCGGGCCTGCACGGCGGCCGGCTATCCGGCACAGCCAGCCGTGGTACGGCCTCGGGAGCAGGGCGCCGTGGTCATCCGGAAAACCGGCGTATGAACCGCCGGTCGTGGCCCCCACCCTGGCCCTCCCCCGCTGTGGCGGGGGGGCCATAGGGGGGGCCTCTGCCCCCGCGCACGCTCAGTTGAGCCGCGGTTTCGAGGGATGCTCCCGGTAGCGCAGCGAGGTACGCAAAATCTCGTTCTCGCGGCGCAATAACGTCACCTCATCCTGCAACCGCGCCGCCGTGGTCTCGGTACGCAGCAAGCGCTGCCGGTCGCTGTGTACCGTCTGGATGAGCGCACCGAGGAAGAATGAGAAGGCACTGGGGTCGGCGGGTGCCCGCTGCCACACCCGCTCCAGCAGCCGGTTCCCGTCATCGTTATCGCTCGACAGCGCTGCTGCGAGCAGACGCAGGTAGCGCTGGCCGAGCGTGCGGGCCGTTTCCACCAGCGCACTCAACGCCGCAGCATCGGCGCCGGGGCGATCATCGAGGTAGGTCACGCGCGTGACCAGGTACGGCCCCGGCTGCACCACCTCCTCGATTCGAAAACGCGCAGCTCCCAGCACGACCAGGTGGATGGTTCCATCGTCACGCTGATCCACTTCGACGATACGACCGAGGGTGCCGATGCGGTGGGGCACCACCGTGACGGTCTGGACCGAGGCGGCCGCTTCGACCTCCGGACCATCTTTGATGAGCACCACGCCAAAGGCCGGCGTAGGCATGGCCAGACAGCGCGAGACCAGCTGCTTATAGCGCGGCTCGAAGACCCGGAGGGGCACGGCCGTGTGCGGGAAGAGCACGACGGACTGGAGCAAGAAGAGCGGTAACTCGGTTGGCCGGTCGTTCATAGGCTCACTGTAGCCCGTCTGTGGGCGCGAGTCAAAAGAAGCGCGGCGCTCGGTCGTCAGCCGTCAGCTATCCGGTGCCACTGCGGCTGCGGACGCAGCGCTTGTTAGGCAGCGCCCAGTCACCTATCATCAAATGAGCACTGCCTTGGTAAGCGTCCGGTAGGTGCCTTTAGAACATGGTTGGCAGCAGTAGCGCGGAAGTCATTTCGGCAATCCCTCGGCGTTTTCCGCGGATTGTCCGCGAGCCCGTGATCGGTGGCGGCGAGCCAACGGTCCAGGGTACACGTGTGCCGGTCCGCTCAATTGTAGTGCGGCACCAGCGCTATGGTGATACCGAGCGCCGGCGGAGGGCCTTTCCACGCTTAGACCGCGATGACCTCCGGGAAGCGCTCGACTTCTCTAGCGCTCATCGTGCAGAGGTGGACACCCTTATCGCCGAGAATGAAGATACCGGTGCGGCCTGATGCCCGCGCCACCGGTGTACCTGGACCAGTGCGTGGACTACGCAGTAGCGGAAGCCTGGCGTCAGCGGGGCTTTTCCGTTTTCACCGTGCGCGACGAAGAGGCTCCCGGTAACTCCGATCCTGAGCAACGCGCCGACGCGACAGCGCGCGGCTGGCTACGCCTCGCACACAACAGTCGTGACGTTAGGCGCTTACCCGCGGACTACCAACGTCATCAACGGCCGCACAGTGGCATTATCCTACTCCCGCAGCGAAGCCATTGGGCTTTGCGCACACTACGTGCGGCGATGATGTTCGATTGGTTGCCGTCACTACCTGACTATCGCTCTCCGCTATTTACGTGGGGACACCTTCAGCGCCAGCTTGAGCGAGGTCAGCGGCTGCGTGGATATAGCGAGGAGGAGCATCTAATAGACGTGGGACTCCCGCGGGAAGAGGAACCACCTCACTACGCGGCGTCCCGTACACCGGTACCCTTGACGCGTCGTTCTCCACCAGCCGGTGGATGCTGACGACTGCGACGGCATGGACACCAAGACAAGCAAGGCCGAAACGGCGCTGATTAATAAGGAGAACAGTGATGGCAGACTTGGTGATTGACTCCCACCAGCACTTCTGGGACATCGCGCGCTTCGAGTACCCGTGGATGGGGCCGGAGGTGGCACCCCTTGCCAAGACGATCATGCCGCCCGACCTCGCGCCGACCCTGGCGGAGCTCGGGATAGACCAGACGGTGCTCGTGCAAGCGCGCAGCGCGCTGGAGGACACGACCTGGTTGCTGGAGCTGGCCACGGAGTACGACTTCATCGCTGGCGTCGTCGGCTGGGTAGACTTGCTCGACCCCAACTTGCCGCGGGTGCTCGACCACCTGCTCGGCCATCCCAAGTTCAAAGGCGTGCGGCACCAAGTCCACGACGAGCCGGACGAGGCGTGGATTGTCCGCGATGACGTGCTGCGTGGCCTCCGGGAGCTTGCCCAGCGCGACATTCCCTACGACCTGCTGCTGCGCCCCCCGCACTTGAAGTATGTGCCGCGGGTGGTGGAGCGGCTGCCGAACCTCCCGCTGGTCGTAGACCACATCGCCAAACCCGAGATCGCCCACGGCAAGATTGACGAGTGGGCACGCGACATGGAGCGGGTCGCCGCCATCCCGCACATCTACTGCAAGGTGTCGGGCATGATTACCGAGGCCGATTGGGAGGCCTGGACCCCCGCAGACCTGCGGCCCTATGGCGAGGTGGTAGTGCAGCAGTTCGGCTACGACCGCCTGATGTTCGGTAGCGATTGGCCGGTGTGTCTGCTGGCCGGCACCTATCGGCAGGTCTGGGTCGCTGCCCACACGACCGTCGGACCGTTGAGCGAGGAAGAGCATGCCAAAGTGTTTGGCCGCAACGCCGCGACCTTTTACAAGCTGGCCGTAGAGGGGTGATACTCCGGTTTTGGGCTACCGCCAACGCGCTACCGGCGCCCCGGCAGCAAGCTACCTGTCGGGCCGCTGCAATCCGGCGTGAGGTGTATACTCTCCATCCGAAAGCAGGTCGCACGCCGCGTTGGGTAGAGGCTCTGAGCCGCCCCGTCGTCGACCTAAAGGAGACTAGGCATGGCTGCCGCCACTACGCGAGAACACGCCGAGAACCTCTGGCGATACCATGAGGGTAGTGTATTGCTACTGCTCCAGCGCTATAACAAAGAGATCGATGACTTGCGACGGAGATCCATCATCGGGCAACTCGCCGAGGATCTGGAAGCCGGCGCGGACAAGACCTACGGCGAAGGAATGATCATTGCCTACGCTATATTGGTAGGCTTCACCAACCCAGATGGCAGCATGGGCCTTTCGGTGAAGGACATCGGGACATGGGCGTGGGAGAGCTTTAGCACGAAAATCCTCTTCCTCCGCTGGCCGCCCGTCGCGTGGCCCTATCGCCGCCGCCTCAGCCAGATGCACAAGGAGCGCATGCCGTAGCGTCGCCGCGTCCCCCCCCGGTCAGGGACCTCTAGGAAGCCTGGCACCGCTCCCGCCCCTACGCTACTATGAAGCAGTGACACGGGCAGCGAGCGAGGAAGCGCCATGGTCGTCGAAAACATCGAACAAGCGCGGCTCAGCCGGCTGGAAGGCATCAACGAGCCGGTGGACCGCCGCCTCGACGATATGCACAGCCGGCTCGATGGCATGCACCGGTCCATCAACGGGCTGCGAGCCGAACTGCACCAGTCCATCAACGGGCTGCGAGCCGAGGTGAACAGCCGGCTCGATGGCATGCACCAGTCCATCAATCGGCTACGGGCCGAGATGGACAGCCGGTTCAATGAGATGAACAGCCGCTACAACACGCTCATTATCGTGATGGTCGCCTCGTGGGTGACGATCATGGCCGCGCTCATCGCCCGGTTCCTCCAGTAACCGCCCCCGCCCCCCGGACCGTCATTGCGGCCCCCTGGGCTCCGGCTTGCGCCGCAATGACGGTCCGGGGGCCACTAGCCACTGACCAGGGGGCCAGCCGCCCTACCCCGGCGCTTCACAGGTATCATAGTAACGTAGCCCTACGAGCGAGCGATGGATAGTATCACTGTGACCGATCTGGTCAAACGCTATGGCGAGCATGAAGCCGTCAAGGGGATCACGTTTTCCGTCCCCAAAGGCGAGGTCTTCGGCTTTCTCGGTCCGAACGGGGCGGGGAAGCCGACGACCATCACCGTGCGCTGTACGCTCATCAAGCCTACCGCCGGTGCGGCTACGGTCACTGGCTACGCCGTACACACCCAGCGCAGCGAGGTCCGGCGCTCGATTGGTCTCGTCTTCCAGGAAGCGACGCTGGACGAGTACCTCACCGCAGAGCAAAACTTGCTCTTTCATGCGTATGCCTATGGCGTGCCACGGGCGCTCCGGGCAGAGCGGATGCACGAGCTATTGACGCTCGTGGAGCTTTGGGACCAGCGTAAGCAGAAGATTCGCACCTACTCCGGGGGGATGCGGCGGCGGCTGGAACTCGCGCGGGGGCGACGGCACCATCCCGACGTGCTGTTCCTCGACGAGCCAACACTGGGCCGCGACCCCCAAACACGCCGCCGCAGCTGGGACTACAGCCTCGACCTCCGCGAGCGGGAACAGCTGACTATTTTCCTCACCACCCACTCCATGGACGAGGCGGAGCACTGCGAGCGCATCGGGATCATTGACAATGGCGAGATCGTCGCCCTCGATACGCCCGCCCGGCTGAAGGACGCCGTCGGTGGCGACCTCGTCACGCTCAAAGCGGAGGACCATGCGGCGGCCGAGCGTGAGCTGAACGAGCAGTACCACGTCACGCCACCGGTCGAGGCCGGCACCGTGCAGTTCGCCGTGCCCCGCGGCGACGAGTTTCTACCCACCCTGCTCCGCAGCTTCAGCCAACGGATCGTTTCCATCGGGCGGCGGCGGCCTACGTTGGATGATGTATTCCTCAAACTCACCGGCCACGCTATTCGCGATGACGAGCGGGACGACCACCAGCAGCTGATCCGGACGGTAGCGCAGCGCTGGGGAGGCCGCTAATCGTGGCTGGGGTGTACCGTGGGCGATGGGTCATCGCCTACCGTGAATTACTGCGTTTCCTGCAGGATCGGCCCCGCCTGGTCTCGTCGTTTGCCTTCCCGCTGATGTTCCTCGTGATCTGCGGCGCCGGCTTCAGCCGCATCATCGGGACGCTCACGCCCGGCGTGGACTTCATCAAGTGCATGTACCCCGGCATCATTGCCATGTCGGTGCTCACGAACTCCCGGTTCGCGGGTGTCTCCATCGTCTGGGACCGCGAGTTCGGCTTTCTCAAAGAGGTGCTAGTCGCGCCCATCAGCCGGACGGGGGTGGTCCTGGGCAAGGCCAGCGGCGGTTCGATAGTCGCCTTGGGTCAGACCATCGTGTTGTTGGCGCTTGCGCCGTTCATGGGTCTGACCGTGACGCCGCTGCTGCTGCTCAAACTGATTCCCACTGTTGCTATCGGCTCGCTCTGTCTCTCCAGCCTGGGTATTTTGGTGGCCTCGCGGAGGCGCTCCCAGCAAGGCTTCCAAGTGGTGATGCAGGCCGGAATCTTCCCCTTGATCTTCCTAGCCGGGGTGTTCTTCCCGATCAGCACCGCTCCCAACTGGCTCCAGGTGCTCTCTAAAATCAACCCCTTGACCTATGGCGTGGATGCAATCCGCCAGATTTTTCTCGGCGACGAGCTGGCAGCGGTAGCCGCCGCCCCCGGCCGCGAGGGGATCACGCTCGGCGCCAGCGCTCTTCGACCACACGATGCGCGCTGGCGAAGACCTCCTGGTCATGGGCCTGCTCGGGGTGGTGCTGATGAGCGCTGCGATCTGGGCTTTCAGTCGTCAGGAGTAGCCGTATGACTGCACCCGGAGACCGCATGGCAACGACCGCTCGCGCCGCCGCGCACGCCGAGGCCCCTGGCGCAGCGTCTTCCGCTGCGTTGTCGGGGACGGTGCTGTGGGTCAGTGGCGGCTTTTACGACGTGCAGACCGCACACGGGATCGTCCGCTGTGTGCTGCGCGAGCGGCTACGCAAGAATCTCGTCTACCCGGAGAGCCGGGGCCGGCGCCAGCGCGTCCAGGCGGTCCGCAAACAGGTGATCGTCGAACCGGCGGTGGCCGGGGACCGGGTGCGTATCGCCCCGCCCACCGCCGCGCAAAGCGGCACCGAGCCTATCGGCACCATCGAGGAAATCCTGCCGCGCACCAGGGAGTTCACCAGACAGGCGGTGCTGGGCCACGACCGCGGCGGCCAAGCCGCGGGGCAGACGATCATCGCCAATCTCGACCAGTTGGTTGTGGTCATCTCGGCCCGCCGGCCGGAGCCGCGCGTCGGGTTGATTGACCGTTTTCTGGCCGCCGCCGAGGCCGCCGAGCTGGCCGCGCTCGTCTGCGTCAACAAGCTCGACCTCGGCCTCTCCCCCGCCCTCGACGCCGAGCTCAGGGTGTTCGCGGACATTGGCTATCCGGTGGTACGCACGAGCGCCACGAGCGGCCAGGGGATTGACGTGCTCCGCGAGCAGCTGCGCGACCACGTGTCCGCGTTTGTCGGCGCCTCGGGCGTAGGCAAGTCCACCCTGCTCAATGCGCTCCAGCCGGAGCTGGCCCTGCGGGTCGGCGCCGTGAGCGAGGCGACCGGCAAGGGCAAGCAGACGACCCGCCACGCCCGCCTGATTCCGCTGGAGCGTGGCGGCTTCGTCGCTGATACGCCGGGCCTGCGCCAGCTCGGCCTGTGGGAGGTCAGCCCGGAAGAGGTGGAGTGGTGCTTCCGCGAGTTCCGTCCGCTCCTCGGCACCTGCAAGTTCGTCAATTGCGCCCACACCGGCGAAGTCGGCTGCGCCATCGCAGCAGCCGTCGAGTCCGGTGCGCTTGACCAGCGCCGGCTGGAGAGCTACCGGCGTCTGTATGCCGGCCAAAGCGAGCAGCTCCCCTATTGATCGCTGCCGGGCCCGTTATTCCGGCGTAGGCCGGAATCCACAGGAGTCGTGGCCCCTCCCCGGCCCCTCACAAGAGTCGGTTTTCGCGTGGCGCGGCGTGCCTACCCCCACCCCCCTCCCGGAAGGGAAGGGGGCCAATGCCACTAGCCCCTGGTCTACGTCCGGCAGCGGGGGTAGTCGGACCGGGCCGGCACCTCGCTGGCCGGGTAGGGCGGCCCCAAGGTGATCCGCGCAAAGAAATCGGCATCCGCCGCCGGCACCTCGCACCAATAGAAGCCGAGCGCCTGGAACGTCGCCACGTCCGGCACGTGCCGCCACTGGCTCCGGTCGGCACTGTAGGCAAAGATGCGGTTATCCATCCCATCGAGCACCCCCCCTCGAAGCGCCGCACCAGCTGGTGCGGCTGCGGGTGCTGCTCGTCCAAGGGGATCGCGGCGATCACCCCCACCGGGAAGGTGTAGTCGCGGTTCACCTGCGCCCAGGGGATCACGGAGACCCATAGGCTGTCCGGCGCGATCCACCAGCGCACGATCTGCCCGTCGGCCGCCCGCCGCACCACGGCATACGTCTGCCCCAACGTCCCGTCGCGCACGAACCCGACCAGGACCTGCTGCGTGCCGTCCGCGGCCAGCCAGCCCACCCCGATCTCGACCTCGACCGGCGGCCACCGGCCGGCCGTAGTGGATGCGGAGCAGCACGCGATCACCGGGGTACTCCCAGGCCGTGGCGCCGCCGCTGTCGACTAGGAGCCGGGGCAGCGGCGGCGGGGTCGGGGTCGGCGTGGGGGGCGGGGCCACCGGTCGGTCGTCGTCGCCGTCGTCGTCATCGTCGTCTGCTGCGGTTGACGGGGTTGACGGGGTTGACCGCACGCACCCGTAGCGCTCCCGCAGCGTCGGGTACTCCGACGTGGTACCGAAGCGCCAGGGGGTTATCGGCGCAGCCGTCGCCGTTCAGGTCCAGGTTCCAGGTGGCGTAGCTGCCGGTGTAGCCAGTGGACCTTTGCAGCGCCGCGGTGGTCTGGCCGGTGGCGCCAGCCTGCGCCGTTTCGGTGTCATCAATCGCGCCACTGTCGTCCGCGTCATCGTTCCCGATGCCCACCGTCACGCCGGAAGTGTCGGTACCCCAATAGCTGTCGCGGACGGTGGCGGCGGCCGACATGATGGTGTCATCAGGATTAAGTACATCGCTGCTTTGGTTATGTCCAAGCAGCCCACCGACCTGGGAGGTGAGAGCGTTGCCGTTATCCATTACGACGCCCGCGGCCGAGACGCTGCCGGTGGCATAGCTGGCCTGGATCGCGCCACCCCCTATGTTCGCCCCGACCAGCCCGCCGGCCACGCGGCTCGGATCCGTACCGGTCACGCTGCCCCAGGCATAGCTGGCCCGGATCGTGCTATTCCTACGGTTCCGCCCGACCAGCCGCTGTGCATTTCCCGCCTCCGTATGTCGCTAGAGCACACCCAAGAGGGGCTCGCTCCAAAGAGTACCCCGAGCATAGTGGAAGACGTAACCGGCGGCAACTGCCGAGGATGCATCCGCCGCAATGACGCCCCCGGCTGACGGCTGATAGCTACTCCGGGTAGCCGTGTGGGTGGCGGCGATGCCATTCCCACGCGCTCGCCACAATCGCTTCGAGCACCGCATAGCGCGGTCGCCAACCGAGGTCGGCCTTTAGGAGCGCGGAGTCGGCCACGAGCACGGCCGGATCGCCGGGCCGGGCCGGTTGCTCGACCACCGGGAGGGATTGGCCCGTGACGCTGCGTACCGTCGCCACCACCTCGCGGACCGACGCTCCGGTTCCGGTGCCAACGTTGTAGGCGGCGGCCGTCGAGCGCCCCGCTGCAAGCGCCTGCAACGCCAGGATGTGCGCCTGGGCGAGATCAACCACGTGGATATAGTCACGAATGGCGGTGCCGTCCGGCGTGGGATAGTCGGTGCCGAACACCTGCACGGCCGGTCGTTGTCCCAGGGGGACCTGCAACACGAGGGGGATGAGATGCGTCTCGGGGTCGTGATCCTCGCCGAGCTGCGCGCTGGCTCCGGCGGCGTTGAAATAGCGCAGCGAGATCGAGCGCAGGCCGCCGGTGCGGGCAAACCAGGCCAATGCCCGCTCGAACGTCGCCTTGGTCTCGCCATAGACATGTACCGGCGCGAGCGGCTGGGTCTCCGCCAGCGGCGAGCGCGCCGGCTCGCCGTAGACACCGGCGGTCGAAGAGCAGACGAGCAGACGCACATCGGCTTCGAGCATCGCCTCGACCAGCTGCAAGCTATTGATGACGTTGTTGCGGTAGTACCGGCCGGGCCGTTGCATCGACTCCGGCACGAGGCTGGATGCCGCCATGTGGACGACCGCTTCGATGCGCTGCTCGCGCAGCAGCGGCGTGAGGGCCGCCCGATCAGCCAAGTCGGCGACGACGAGGCGGGCCGCCGGGGTGACCGCCGCGCGGTGACCGTTACTGAGGTTGTCGAGGACGATAACCCGGTGGCCGGCGTGCGTTAGCTCTTCGACGATCACGCTGCCGACGTAGCCGGCCCCGCCGGTGACGAGAATGTTCATCCTCTAATCCGATTGTGCAGCTCTGTCACGTTCGTCGGCCCGGCAACCGCGCTCGGAGCTGGGCCAGCTCCGGCGCCCCCAGCAGCCACGCGACCAAGCCGTAGACGAGCGCTCCCAGCCCGACGATGGCCAAGGCGTGCCCCACACGGCTGGCAAGCGTCACCAAGGGCGTTGTCACCGGCGGCGGGCCAAGCCAGCCCCAGCCGGACACGATCCCGAGCACGATTACCAGCGCAATGGCGGCGAGCGCCGTGCGGAGGAGCGACAGCGGCAGACCGGTCTGCGCGAGGCCGGGCAAGCGGCGCCGGAGCAGGAAGAGTAGCACCATTGCCTCCACCGTCGTGACGACGGAGAGCGCCATTGCCAGCGCCACGTGCTCCAACCGGCCCACGAGCAGCAGGGCCAACGCCACATAGCTCACCATAGCGAGCACCCCCACGATCACCGGAGTACGGGTATCGCGGAGCGCAAAGAAGCTGCGCGTCAGGATTTCGAGGGCCGCGTGCGCTGGTAGCCCCAAGGCGTACCACGAGAGCGCCGCAACGGTGAGCGTGGTGGACTCGGTGGTGAAGGCGCCGCGTTCGAGCAGCGTGGCGACGAACGGCCAGCCGGCAACGGCAAGGCCAACGGCGGCCGGCACGGTCAGAAAGAGCACGAGGCCCAGCATCCGGCTAATGGTCCGCGCCAGCGCATCGGCGCGGCCGCGCGCCGCCAGGCTGGCAAAGGTCGGGAAAATCGCGTCGGCAAGGCTCATACCGAAGATACCGAGGGGCAGCAGCATCGCCAGCCAGGCATAATTCAGCGCCGCCAGCCGCCCGGCGGGCAGCACCGAGGCGATGCTGGCCGTCAGCAGCACGTTGAGATGCACCGCCCCCTGCCCGACCAAGCGCGGCCCCATCAGACGCACGATGTCGCGCACGGCGGTATCGTGCAGCCCCAGCCGCGGCGTATAGCGCGCGCCGCGGCTGATGAGTGCCGGCACCTGGATGAGCACGTACAACCCAGCCCCGCAGACGGCGCCTACCGCCAGGCCCGTCACCCCGGCCTCGCCGCGCGCCACCGTCAGCGCTGCCGTGAGAATGGCCGCGTTGTACAGCACTAAGCCCAGCGCCGGCGCGAGAAAGTGCTCCAGCGTGTTCAGTGCGCGCCGCGTGACCTCCCCCAAGGCAAACAAGACCGGCGCGAGCGCCAGAATACGCACGAGGACGACCAGCCGTTCGGCCGCCGCGCCGGTGAAGCCGGGGAAAATGACCATCACCAGCCACGGGGCACACACCGCCAGCGCCAGCGCCGCCAGGCCGCACACCAGCACGGTGAGCGAGCCAACGGCCGAGGCCAACCGCCAGAGCGCCGCGCGCTTGCGCCGCGTCAACCTACGCGCGAAGACCGGGATCAGCGCGGAGCCAAGTGCGCCACCCGCCAAGAGGCTGAAGATCGTATCGGGCAGCCGAAAGGCCGCCACGTAGAGGTCGTTATCGAGCGAGGTGCCGAACTGGGCGCCAATGGCGACATCACGCGCCAGACCGACCGCGCGGCTGGCGATGAAGGCGCCCGTGAGAATGACCGCCGGCCCTACGAAGGAGACGCCGGCACAATCAGCGCCAGGGGCGGGGTCCTCGGGGCCAGGAGGATGAGCGGCGAGGCGACGCGACACGGCTGCATTCTACCTTGCCTACGGCACACCGCGCCGGGGTGTCGCCGGCCAGAACCGCACAATCATATGGACATCGGTGGTGCAGTTCTGGCCGGCGAGCGGGGCGTCCGCTGCTACACTGTGTACACTACACGCCAACCGATAGAGCGCAGCCAGTATGTCAGCGTCATCGCCAGCGGACGCCGGCCGGCGAGGGATCACCCCCGCGACGGCCGAGTTTGTCATCCTTTCGTTCGAAGGCCCCGATCAACCCTACGCGCAGGCGGGCGGCCTCGGCGTGCGCGTGACCGAGCTATCCCAGGCGCTCGCCGCGGCCGGCTTCCGCACCACCCTCGTCTTCATCGGTGATCCGGCGCTCCCCTGGATCGAACAGCGCGTTCACGACCGTCTGACCCTGCGGCGCTGGGGACAATGGCTCAGTCAGCACCATCCTGGCGGAGTCTACGACGGTGAGGAGGCCAAGGTTGCCGATTACAGCGGCTCAGTGCCCTACTTTGTGCTCGACGAGATCGCCCGTCCCGCCGCTGCGGCCAACCGCCTGCTGGTCGTGCTCGCCGAGGACTGGCAAACGGCGGACGCCCTGTGCCACCTCAGCGACCTGCTCTACTATTTCGGTCTCCACGACCGCGCCCTGCTCCTGTGGAACGCGAACAACGACTTCTCGTTCGGCCGCATCAACTGGGGACGCCTGCGCTACGTGGCCACGCTGACGACCGTGAGCCGCTACATGAAGCACGTTCTGTGGAATACAGGCATCAATCCGCTGGTCATTCCCAACGGCATTCCGGAGCGCTTTCTCGCGCCGCCCGCCCCCACGCAGGTGGAGGCGCTCCGCGACGCCGTAGGGGGCCACCCCTGCCTCTTCAAGATCGGGCGCTTCGACCCCGACAAGCGCTGGTTGCTGGCCATAGATACGGTCGTGCGCCTGAAGCAGCGGGGTCAGCGCGTCAAGCTCCTCATGCGCGGGGGGATGGAGCCACACGGCGGCGAGGTCCTCCATCACGCCTACAGCCAAGGGCTGGCCGTCCACGACGTAGTGGTGCCGGACCAGGAGTTCGACACGCTGCGCGACGGTATCGCCGCCGCGGCGGACGCCGACATCATCAACCTGCGCTCGTTCATCAGCGACGACTTCAAGCGCGTCTGCTACCGCGCCGCCGCCATGGTGCTCGCCAATAGCGGCCACGAGCCGTTCGGTATCGTCGGCCTGGAGGTCATGGGCGCTGGTGGTATTGTCGTCCTCGGGGGCACCGGCGAGGACTACGCCATCCCCTTCGAGAACTGTCTCGTCGCCGAGACCGACGACCCGGAGGAGATCGTCGGATACGTGACCACCCTGCAAATGCAGCCGGCCCTACGCACGAAGCTACGGGCCGAGGCCCGCCAGACGGCGGCGCTCTTCACGTGGGATCACGTCATTGGCAACCTGGTCAGTAGACTCGACTATCTCGCCGCGTCGCAGCAGGCGGTCTTCGCCGGTCACGGAGCGTAGCGTGGCTCAGTACCTCACCATCTACGCGCTTTGTCACCAACCGCGGCGGATTAAGCTGCCGGCCCACGGCATCGAACCAGGCGCGGCGCCGGCGGCTATCGAAGCGGCGCTCTTTGACGAAGCAGCCAACCGCTTCTACTTCCAGGAGGTCGCCACCTACTGCTATCACCCGGCGATGCAGCTGTGGCACCGACTACTCGACGAAGGGATGGCGCTTGGTCTCGGCGTCTCGGTGTCGTTCCTGAAACAGGCCGAAGCCTGGGACGAGCGCTTGCTCGACCGGCTGCGACGGCTCGCCGCCCACCCGCAGTGTGAGCTGGTTGCGGTCGAGCCGTATCACAGTTTCCTCCCCCTGATTGACCTGCCGCACTTCCAACAACGCATGCGCTGGGGCGATGCCTACGTGGAGTCCTTGTTGGGCGCACGTCCGCGTGTTGCCGACACCACCGAGATGCTGATGTCGGATTCCATTTACACGACGCTGGCCGCTGCCGGCTACGAGGCCGCGTTCCTCGACGGGCGGGAATGGGTGCTGGGGTGGCGCCAGCCGACGCATCTGTACCACAGCGGACAGGCCGCCGGGCCGCACCTGCTGACCCGCCACCGCGACTTGAGCGATGACGTCGGCTATCGCTTTTCCAACCAGGCTTGGGATCAGTTCCCGCTGCGGGCACCCACCTGGGCCGCGTGGGTCGCCCAAGCCGGCGGCGACTTTGTGTGCGTGTCTTGGGACTTCGAGACCTTTGGCGCGCACCATACGCGCGATAGTGGCATCTTCGACTTCCTGGCAGCACTGCCACAAGCGCTCGATGAGCACCGCGTCCGGTGCCTACCACCTGCGGAGATCGTCGCCCGGTTTCGAGACCGGTCACATCACCTGCCGCTGCCCCACTTCGCGACCACCTGGGCGGGCGACGGCAACTGGGAGTTCTTTCTGGGCAACAGAGCACAACAAGCGCTCTTCCAGCTGATGTTGGCAGCATACAACAAGGCCCGGCTGACAGACAACGAGCAGCTCGTTGACCTGGCGCTCTGGCTGCTCCAGTCGGACAACCTGCACTGGCTCCAATGGTACGAGCACTGGGGACCAGAGGCCGAGGTGTCCGCCTACTTCACGCCCCGCGAATGGTGGTCGCTGGGGACAGAGCGGATCGTGTGGGAGCAGCAGCAGGTCTATCTGAACTTTCTCTCGGCGCTCGATCCCTACATCCCAACCGGCCGCGCCGACCGCGGCCGTCTCTAGGCGGGTGGTCGCGGGCCTAATCTCGTCCTGGCCAAAAAACCTGCATCCGTCGGACGCCGCACCCACTTTCCTGTATTGTGTATACAATCAGGTCACGATGTACGAGTGGGACGAAGCCAAGCGGCGCGCCAACCGGGCCAAGCATCGCCTGGACTTCACGGCTATCGAAGCCTTTGATTGGGGCACTGCTTCGACCAAGCCGGACAGCCGTCACGGAGCGCCACGATTCGTTGCTACCGGGTATATCGGCAGTCGGTAGTGGCTCAGTTTGAAATCCGCTTGGCGTAGGTCTTGGGGCGGTTCGGCTTCGGTTGCGCCGCCCGCACTAAGTCTACAACGTCGCCGACTTCCCAGAGTTTGTCGGCGACACCAGCGGCCATTGCCGGCGTGCCTGGCAGCGAGGCGTGGGCGCGGCAGAAGTTGTAGTGCATGAAGTGCATGGCTATCGCGTGGCAGTGGTTCTCTAGTTTCTTGGAGAAGGCGTTGGTCAGCCGGGTAAATCGCCGCATACTCATTCGCATGGTGAGGTTCTGCCGCTCTACGTAGGACGTGCTTACCGCCGCCAGGTCCGGGCTGCCAGTGATGACTTGCTTTCGCGCCCCGCTACACTCCGAGGGACTGTAGCGCGTGTCGGGCTGCTGGTCATTGCCGCTCTTGCCGTACAGCTTCACCAGCATGGCATAGTCCACCTCGCTGCCGAACGCGCCAGCGACGGCCGCCAAGTAGGCCCGGTGGCCGTCGCTGGTGAGTTGCACCCGCTTGGCGAGACGGCTGCTCAGGTCCGCAATGAACGCGCTCGCCGTGTGCCCGGAGCGGTCCCCTACCCACCAGGTCGGCACCAGCTTGGTATCGGCACACAGCGCGATCCACGTCCACACGTCCCCGGCCTGGGGTGGCGCATTCTTGGCGCGCGGCACGTTCTTCTCTTTCGCGTAGACGAACGACCATACCTCGTCTACCTGTACCCGCTCGCAGGGCAAGTCGCGGAGGGCGCGGTGCTGATAGTCGGCACAGACTTTGCCCGTCTCAACAATCAACCGGGCCAGCGTGTTGCGAGCTACCCCCGTGACGCGCGTCGTGGCGCGGATGCTCATGCCGTCCATCAGGCACTGTTTCTGCCGCCGCATTAGCCGCAATAGGAATCACGGACGCAATGATACGTTTGGGGCTTGATGGTGATGGGGGGCACACCGGAATCACAAGCGCCCCGTCTCCACTGACGGGGCGCCCCAGCGTTGACTAGCGCAGCCTAGCGGTAGTCGATTATCCAGGCGGGTCTTTGTATTCTGTCGGTGCGGGCGGATCGCTGAAGGAGCCGTGCTCCCGGTAGTGGGCAACAGCCCGATCAAAGCCTTCCTGTCGAAGCGCCGCTACTCGCTGTGCTTGCCGCGCTTCTGCTTGCTGCCGAATGGCCTTTGCTTTTGCACTGAGCAGTTCAGCAAGACTAGCCATCGTGTTTATCCCCTCTGCTGCTAGTAGCGCGAGCACCGCCGATGTCACTCCTACCGCAGCTATCCCTTTCGCGTAATCTACAAAGTTTTCTTGCGGCTCACAAAAAACCATGTAGATTGTTCCTCCAACGACCGCTACCCCGAAGAGCCAGGTGTACACGCTTCTCACCCGCGGCGGGACACTCCAAATGGAATGTCGTTCCGGGTGTTGGCTCGGCTCTCGATCTGCCAGACGCTCCCTCCTTTCTCAACAACACGCGGCACGCGGCAGCAGACAAGGTTCTGGGATTGCCACGTTGCCGTCGAGTAGTCACGCGGTAGGCTGGGGCCAGCGGGCGGCGGCGGCTTTGCGGGCAATGGCACGGCGCTGCTCCGGCGTGAGCGCGGCGGCGCGGGCGTGACCGCCCCTAGCCTTCTGGGACGGCAGGGGGGCGGGGAGATCGGCAACCTGGCCGGTGCCGATATCTACGACCCGTTTCGCCAGTTGGTTGAAGTCACGTGGTCGTTCAAGCGGAGGCAGCCGTTGCTCCGACACCGTTCTCGTTGCCATGCTTCCCGTTCCTCCTTCGCTGAGTACAACCGACTACGCGCTATCATCACGCTATGATAGCGCGTTTAACACGGTCCACGCCAGGAGCAACCACCAGCAGCGTCAGATTTCAAACTGAGCCACTACCCGGCAGTCGCCTCCATATCGTCGTCTACACCGAGCGCGGCGACCACTTGCGGATCATCAGTATGCGCAAGGCTAACCCGAGGGAGAGGAGAGACTATGTCCAAAGCCGCGAGCAAAGATGATCTCACTACGATGACATTTGACGAGATTGCTGCGAAGTACGGTGAAGAGGCGGCGATCAACGCCGGCATCGCCGCCGATCCCGACACGTGGGAACTTACCAAAGAGGACTTCGCACGGATGCGACCCGCAAGCGAAGTGCATCCTGAGTTCGTGGAGCGCTGGCGGCGCACCCGCGGCAAGCAGAAAGCTCCGACCAAAGAGCATCTCTCCATCCGCCTCGATGCCGACCTCGCGGCGCATTTCCGCGCCAGCGGGCCGGGCTGGCAGACGCGGTTGAACGACACGCTGCGCCGCGCCGTCTTCGGCGAGTCCGGGTAGCCCGCGCGTAACCACTATCGGGAGTCCCACCGCTTGCAGCCGCGGCGGTCCGCCCTGCGCAGGTAGGGGTCCCCTACACCTATGGTAGGCTGTCTGTCACAGCATACGAGCCAACCGAAAGGTGAAGGGGCGGAGGCATGACCAGCGTTGACCAGCAGGGATACATAGATTGGGATGCGGCGCCGGCGAAGGAGGTCTTTCCAGGCGTGACGCTGACCATCGTGTCGGGGGAGAAGATCATGTTCTCGCGCGTTGATTTCGCGCCCGAGGGCATGGTGCCGGAGCACAGCCATCCGCATGAGCAGGCCGGGTTCGTCGTGTCGGGTGCAGCCGAGTTCACGGTGGGGGGCGAAAAGCTGCTGCTCCGGACGGGCGACTACTACATGATCCCCGGTGGCGTGACGCACAGCGTGCGCCCGACGGTTGGACCGCTGTGTTGCATGGACATCTTCAGTCCACCGCGCGAAGAGTATCGTTAGCAGGGGAGGTTGATTGCCTGTGCCGGCAACGGTGGAGGGACGTTCTTCCCTCATCCGCCGGCGCGCTGCGAGACGAACTGGCGCTACCAAATCGGGGCCGACCAACGGTACAATGCCCCTTGTGAACTCCAATTGAGCAACCGGGCGAGGAGGTGTTATGGCGATCTACGAGTATTGGTGCGGTAACTGCAAGCAAGAGTTCGAGCTGATGCGGCCAATGAGCCAGTCGGCGGACCCCGCTACCTGCCCAACATGCAGCACGACGACCACCGAGAAGCTCCCGTCGGTCTTTGCCTCGAAAGAGGGCTACGCGATCAAAGTGCCGGAGAAGGGTGCG
Organism: Chloroflexota bacterium; assembly: GCA_965238265.1. Classification (GTDB taxonomy): domain Bacteria; phylum Chloroflexota; class UBA11872; order UBA12225; family JAJDUF01; genus JAJDUF01. The sequence goes on from OZ250185.1 coordinate 3,723,160, forward strand.
CTACGGGACGCCGCACACACGTCGTCCGCGGCGGACGACGGCTGACCACTGACCACTCGCAGGCCGCCGGATCACGGCTGCTCCTCGTCCGCCGGTAAGCGGACCTTGATGTGGACCTCGTCGAGCTGCCCCTGGGCTACCGGGCCGGGCGCTTGCATGAGCAGATCGGCGGCAGCTTGGTTCTTGGGGAACGCAATCACCTCGCGGATGGAATCCTCGCCAGCGAGCAGGGCGATAAACCGGTCTATACCCATCGCGATGCCGCCGTGCGGCGGCGCGCCATACTCGAACGCCGTGAGCAGGTGCCCAAACTGGCGCTCGATCTGCTCCACGCTATAGCCCATCAACGCAAAGATACGCTCTTGGAGCGAGCGCTGGTTAATGCGGATGCTCCCACCACCGATCTCGTGCCCGTTCAGGATGAGGTCATACTGGTTGGAGACGGCCCGCCCGGGATCAGTGTCCAGCCACTGCGCCTCGCCGGGGCGCGGTGAGCAGAACGGGTTATGCGAGAATGTCCAGTGGCCCCCCTCCGCCTCCCATTCCAAGAGCGGAAAGTCCACAATCCAGCAAAATGCTAGTACATTCGGGTCCGCAAGGCCCAGCCGCGCACCGAACTCGTCCCGCAGCCGGGCGAGCACCTCGTTCGCCACGCTCGGCTGGTCCGCTACGGCGAGTATGAGGTCGCCGGGCACCGCTTGCGTGACCTTGAGCAGCGCTGTGATCTCGCCTTCACGCAGGAAGCGGCGAATGGGGGAGCGCACGTCCTGCGCGCCCACTACGAGCCACACCAGCCCCTTGGCGCCGAGCTGCTTGGCGAGGTCAACCAGCTCGGCGAGCCGCCGCCGGGTGTAGTCGCCACCGCCCGGCACACGCAGCGCTTTGACCACGCCCCCATTGGCCAGGACCGTGCGGAACACCTGCACCTCGGTCGCGCCGGCAAGCTCCGAGATGTTCGTCAAAGGCAGCTCAAAGCGGAGGTCCGGCCTATCGCTGCCGTAGCGCTCCAGCGCCTCCGCGTAGGTCAGCTGGCGAAAGGGCTTGGCCAGCAAGCGCATCGCGGAGTGCTGCTCGCAAAGCTCGATATACAGCTCCTCGATGAGCGCCATCACGTCTTCGCGCTGTACAAAGGACATCTCCAGGTCAAGCTGCGTGAACTCCGGCTGACGGTCGGCCCGCTGGTCTTCATCCCGGAAACAACGCGCAATCTGGTAATAGCGATCCAAGCCAGCCACCATCAGGAGCTGCTTGAACTGCTGCGGCGACTGGGGCAGCGCATAAAACTGCCCGGGGTACAGACGACTTGGCACGAGGTAGTCCCGCGCGCCTTCCGGAGTCGCGGCGGTCACGATGGGCGTCTCGATGTCGAGGAAGTCACGCGCGTCGAGAAAGTCGCGCATGTGCTTGACGACGCGATGGCGCAGCACAAGATTATCGCGCATGCGTGGGCGGCGTAGATCAAGGTAGCGGTAGCGCAGACGCAACGACTCGTCCACACCACCCTCTTCGTGCAGATAAAACGGTGGCGTCTGCGCTGCACTGAGCACCTCGACGGCGCTGGCCAACACTTCAATCGCACCGGTGGCGAGGTTGGGATTCTTAGTACCTTCCGGTCGCAACGCTACGCTGCCCTCGACAGCCAGCACATATTCCGGCCGGGCACCCGATACGACCTGGTGTGCCTGCGGCGACGTCTCCGGGTTGCACACGACTTGGGTGAGGCCGTAGCGGTCGCGCAGATCAATGAAAATCAGCCCGCCGTGATCGCGCCGCCGATGCACCCAGCCGGTGAGCACCACCCTGCGATTCGCGTCAGTGTCACGGAGGCGCCCGCACGTATCGGTGCGCCGCCACCGGGGCGTGGCGGGTGCAGGGGCGGCTCCGGTCGCAACTGGCATCTGGTCGGTCTCCTCTCTCTCGGCTCTCGTTGAACCGCCGTTGAACCATACAGTGTAGCAGCCCCTGGCGAGGGTACGGACACGTCGCTGTCCATCATTCCGGCGTAGGCCGGAATCCAGGGTCCCCGGCCTGGCCCCCACCCTCGTCCTCCCCCGTGCTGACGCACCGGGGAGGGAACACGCCGTCCCCCTGCGGAGCGGGGGTGCATAGGGGGGCCGGGGGGGGGGGTGCTCACCCGCGCGCGCGGTGACACTGCCCCCGGTCGAGGCACGGCCGGCCGTTGCCGCGCTATAGTGGTCTCGCCGCCACGAACGCGAGGCGGGCGACTGCGCCGGAGGCAAGGTCTTGCGGCTGATTGCCGCCCCCCTCATCCGTGGCGTCCCTGTTGCAAGCGTGAGCACCAACCGAGCGGCGAAAGGAGTACCACGATGGCCCTGAACACACCAGTTGATCTGCAACGCCACGTCAACGGCGGGGCGCAGGCCAGCGCGCCGCATTGGCATCCGGCGGTTGCTGAGTCGTTAGCTGCGCTGCCCATCGAGCCGATGACGTGCTGGGGCATCCCCTTCACGCCCGCGGCGGCGGGTGCGGAGGGCGAGGACCCGCCGCGCTGGCTCCTGCTGGGCAAGAGCCACCCCGACGCCGTGCCGATTGATCTACCGGCCGGGTCACAAGCCAGTCACGTCGTCTTCCTACACTTCTGCGATCAGACCTACGATCCCGACGCCGGCTCCCAGCCGGAGGAGTACCGTGGCGGCAACCTGACGCAGCCGGGGGCCCACATTGCCAACTACGTGCTCACATACGCTGACGGCAGCGAGGAGAGTCGGGAGATACGGTTACGCTTCGAGATCAACGATTCGGGGACGGTGCGGGGCCAAAAGGCCTTTGCTGCGCGGCCGGACGGCCAGGACGACTACATTGACTTCCGCGCGACGCACCCGGGCGAGGCCTGGGGACGTGCCCAGATGTCGGCCAGCCAGGGTAGCGGCCGGTACTGGGTCTACGCGCTGCCCAACCCGCGGCCGGAGGCCGAGCTGCGCGGCGTGCGCTTGGAGACGACCGGCAACACGGTGGTGGCCATCGCCGGCATCACGCTGTACCACGGCCAGGAGCACCCCTTGAAGCGCAAGCGGCTGGAGAGCTTTCGCATCACGCTCGCGGCCAACGGGACCGCCGCCGAGGACGTGGCGCTGGCCGTGGACCTCGGCATCCTGGCGCGGCGCTATCAAGTGCGGCCCTTCGATCCGGCCGCCTGGACCGACAACCCCCTCGCCGAGCCGAGCGGCCCAGCCAGCGACCCCATGGGCGGGCCGTCCGGCGCCGCCGCCGACCCCGATCCTCGGCAGCTGATCGTGGACATGACCGCCAGCGCGGATGCCACCTTGACTGTCGGCGACAAGGAGGTGCCGCTGCGCCCGGCGTATGAGGGAGGCACCAGTCAGTCTCCCGATGGCGCCGTGCGCGTCGAGCTGCTCACCCCGGACAAGACCTGGGTGCATACCGTGGTGCGTGACGCCGCGACGGGCCAGCCCACACCGGCCCGCGTCCACTTTCGCGCCCCGGACGGACGCTATTTCCCGCCCTATGGACACCGCCACGAGGTCAATGAGTATTGGTTCCAGGACTACGGGAACGATCTCAAGATCGGCGATACCGAATACGCCTACGTGGACGGCACGTTCCAAGGCGAGCTACCCGTCGGCGACGTGTACGTCGAGCTGAGTAAGGGCTTCGAGTACCGGCCAATCCGCCAAAAGGTCACGATCAAGCCGGGACAGCGCGAATTGTCACTGACCCTCGAACGGCCGCTCGACTGGCGGGGCCGCGGCTGGATGACGGCTGATACGCACGTCCACTTCCTCTCGCCGACCACGGCCTGGCTCCAGGGACAAGCCGAGGGCTTGAACCTGGTCAACCTCCTGGCGTCGCAGTGGGGTGATCTGTTTACTAATGTCGGGGATATTACGGGCGATATGTCCAGGGTCAGCAGCAAGGAGACCATCGTCTGGGTAGGCACCGAGAACCGCCAGCATCTCCTCGGTCACATCAGCATGCTGGGGACGCAGGGTGAGCCGGTCTACCCGATGACCGCGAGCGGCCCCGGCGAGAGCTACCTGGGTGATCCGACGTGGGACAGCCTCGGCGGCTGGGCCGACGCGAACCACGAGCGCGGTGGGGTCGTCGTGACGCCGCACTTCCCGAACCCCTATTCGGAGGTCGTCGCCGATGTCGTCCTGGGCAAGACCGATGCGCTGGAGATGACGAACTTCACGCCAGCGTTTGACGGCGTGAATATCTCCGAGTGGTACAAGTTCCTCAACTGCGGCTATCGCGTACCCTGCGTCGGGGGCACCGACAAGATGTCCGCCGCGATGGTCATGGGGTCTATTCGCACCTACGCCTATCTGGGTGAGACGCCGTTTACGTTCGAGGCCTGGGGCGCGGCCATCAAGGCCGGCCGCACCTTCGCCTCGACCGGCCCACTGCTCGATCTGCGGGTAGAAGGCCGGCGGCCCGGCGACGTCATTGACCTACCAACGGGCGGTGGCACGCTGGCGGTGGAGGTGGTAGCCGAGTCGCTGGCACCGTTGGCTACCGTTGAGGTCGTCGTCAACGGCCGGGTCGTGGCGACCGCTAGCCCTCAACCTGGCGCGCTTAACACGACACTGCGGGCGCAGGTGCCGGTAGCGGAGAGTGGCTGGATTGCGGCGCGTTGCACGAGTGCGCTGTCGGGTTGGGCGCTCTCCACCCGCGGGGTCGCCGCGCACGCCTCACCGGTCTACGTCGTCGTAGATGGCGCCGAACTCTATAACCCCAGCTCGGCGACGTATATGCTGACCTTACTGGAGGGGGGCATGACCTGGGTGGATACGCTGTCCATCCCGGCCGACCCGCAAACCCACCAGCGCGTGCGGGGCGTCTTCGAGCAGGCCCATCAGAGCCTCCACACGCGGATGCATACCGCCGGCACGCACCACCAGCACGCCCACGGCCACCAGCACTAGGGTCAGTTGGCCCCCCTATGGCCCCCCCGCTACGCAGGGGGACGGGTCACGTCGGCCGCGGCGATGATGGCCCGGAAATCGTCATAGGCCATGCCGACCGAGCGCACCCAATACCAGTTACAGTCCGACAGCGTCATGCTGTACGCGCAGACCGCCTCCGGGTCGCCCTTCTGCCAGGGCTTGCGGGGCCAAACCGTGTGCCCGGACTTCGTGCAGACTTGCAGCGACCGCGTATGCAGCCGCAGGTGGAGGCGCCGCTCGTCAATCCACTGCGCCGTCCGACGGGCCAGGAACATCGCTGCGCTGGTCGTGTCCTGACAGGCAAAGAGCCACGCTCCCACGTCGCTGCCCGGCAGCGCAACGATCTCCGGCGGCTGGGCGCCGTACAAAAACCGTGAGTCATAGACAGTCATCTCAAAGCGCAGCTGTGGCGAGCGCTTCAGGCCGAGATACTGGGCGAATGCCCCGCCGTACCCCGGGACGCAGCCCTCGAACGATTCGCCCCACACCTCAGCGGTCACGGTGCGGGGATCGAACCGGAGCTTGGAGACGCTGATGTGCTCGCGCACACAATCCGCTAAGGCCACATAGAACTCGTGCAGGTCCCCGGTGTTTTCCGCATCCGGGAAGCAGACATAGGGCGCACCGAGATGGTTGCGAGCTATGTCAAGTAGGTACGTGGGACCGCCGAGCTGTACAAACAGCGTGCTGCGCGGCCGTGCGGCCAGCGCCGCGAGCCAGCGTTGCTTGACCTGCTGCTCTCTCTCGACGAAGAGCTGCCAGTTTTCCTTGCGTACCGTCTCGGCGTCCTGCTGTTCGTAGAGACACGGGTGGATCAGGAAGATCACATGGTCGCAAGGGAGGAGCCTATCGTTCATCTATCCTTCGTGTGTTTGCAGCGCTGGCCCCCCTATGGCTCCCCCGCTACGGCAGGGGGAGCCATAGGGGGGGGCCACGTGGAGGCCCCGGCCCCCGCGCTAGTCGCGGGCGGGGGTGCGCCAGAGGTACCGGGCGGTAACGCCGGCGATCACTACGAACAACGGATCAATCCACACCCAGATGTTCGAGTGCGTTTGCCCTTGTAGCTCCCCACCCGCTGTGAGGTCGTCGGTCCAATTCCAGAAGAACCAGATGACCAACATGACGGTGACGTAGAACACCAGATTGGCTTCCAAATACTCACGACTAACGGATCCGTCCGCCCCGCGCCGGTCTAGCGCGCGCTTGCGTAGGTAGCTCACAAGCAGCGCGACCACTATTCCGACCGCCATGAACCAGTTCACGACATCCCACGCCGGGCCGACGTCTACCAGCTCCGCGTAGAACGAAGCGAACATGAAGTGTACGGCCACTACGAGCGCTACCACACCGAGGAAGACCGCCAACAACTTTTTGACCAGGCCCATTGTTCTCCTCTCCCAGCGGCAGACGAGCCGCCTCGCACGCGCTTGGCAGGGCGTACTATACCAGGAAGAGACTGGTCTCTCGCGGCGACGGGGGGACGACCGGGGGCCGGTTACTTGAGGTACAGGGCGATGAAAGCGGTGATGAGCGCGGCTATGATCGTCACCCACGCGCCGACCATCACCACAATGAGCGTGTTGTAGCGGCTGTTCATCTCGGCGCGCAAACCCTCGATGGACTGCTCCATCTTCTCAAACCGGCTGTTGATCTCGCCGCGCAGGCCATTGATGGACTGGTGCATCTCGCCGCGCAGGCCATTGACTGCGACTGGCGCATCTGGACTGGGCATCTCGGCGCGCAAACCCTCGATGGACTGGTGCATCTCGGCGCGCAAACCCTCGATGGACTGCTCCATCTTCTCAAACCGGCTGTTCACCCAGCCGCTCATCTCCGCAAACCGGCTGTTCATCTCGGCGCGCAAACCCTCGATGGACCGGTTCGTCTCGTCGAGCCGGCCGTTCATATCGTCGAGCCGGTGCTCCACCTGCTCGTTGATGACTTCCAGTCGGCTGAACCGCTCTTGTTCGATGTCTTCGACGACCATGGTGCTCCCTCGCTCGCTGTCTGCGCTCCTGCTTCATAGTAGCGTAGGCGCCGGGAGCGGTGCCAGGGGGGACGAGGTTGGCCCCCCTATGGTCCTCCCGTTGCGACGGGGGGACGGGCGGTGGGGGCCAATTAAAGCAGGGTGGCCCCCGTCCCTGGGGACGGAGGCCACCGGTATTGGCGTGCTAGGCGTCGGTTCTGCTACGAACCGCAGCTCGGGTAGTTGGCTTGGGCCGGCTGGGACGTGGCTGGATGCGGACTGCCCTTCGCTGATTCGGAGAAGAAGCTCGCCATCGGCGGCGTTCACGTCGCACCAGCGATAGCCGAGCGCCTGGAACGTCGGCGATGTTCGGCACGTGGCGCCACATGCCCGCCGTGTAGCTGACGATCCGGCCGTCCGTGCCGCGCACGAGGAAGCCGTTTGGCGGGCTGCTCTCGTCAAGCGGCAGGGCAGCGAGTACGCCACTGGGGAACGTGAGCTGGCTGTTCACCAGCGGCCAGGGGATCGAGTAGACGAGCGGGCTGTTCGGGCCGACCCAGCGGCGCTTACCACCGGCGACGAGCTGATAGGTCTGGCCCAGCTCGGCGTCGCGGACGTAACTGACCGATGTTCAGCGTGTGGCTCACGGGGCCGCCGGCCTGTCCGTGATTGTGGATGCGGAGCTCCACGGACTGCCGGTTGATGGCGAGGTAGGCGGTGGCAAAGCCACTGTCGCCGATGATCGTGGACGGCGACGCGGCACCGGGGTTGGGGCCGGGGCGGCGTGCTGCTCGATGAGGAGGAGCTACTGCTGCTCGATGAACTGCTGCTCGACGTGGACGGCTGTGGCGTAGGCGTGGCGGGCTGGAGCGGGTTGTCGCACCAGACGCAGCCAGGCCTCTTGGGCATCTTGGAACGGGTGGGGCCGCATTCTCGTGGCATTCGCCACGTTGGTTTCTGGATCACCGCTATGGCGATGGTAGGCGTAGCTCCGTTGTCTAGCCGGGGTACCGAACACTGCTCGAGCTGGACCAGTCGCCCATGGCTGTGCCGTTCTCGGCGCGCACCTGTACGTGGCATAGGCCTTGCCGTTCGCGAGGGGGCTAATGGTGACCTTGCGGGCGGTGTCGTCGGGCAGCGGGGTGCCATCCACCACACCCACCACTACCCAATCTTGGCCGGGGAGCCGATGGCGTACATCGTAGTCGGTGATCACTCCCCCACTGTTGACTGCCCGCATCGTCGGTAGGCGTCTCCCAACTCACCATGAGCTTCGCGTAGTCGGCGGCCACGGTGACGTCACGCGGGAGGCTGGGCTTGGTGATTTCGACCATGATCCCGGCACTGGGTTCAGACCAGTCGCCGGGGCCCGCGCGGTTCTTGACGCGCGGGTGCGGACGACGTAGGACGCACCCTTCTCCAAGCCGGTGATACTCCGTGGTGTGGCGGGCGATACCACTGTGGGGCCAAGTCTTCCAGTCGCCGGCATCGCCGGGTGCCCCAGTTCCTTTGTAGTACTGCACGTCATAGCCGGTGATCGGGGTACCGCCGCTATCGGGTGCAGTCCAGGTGACGTTGATGGAGCTTACGCCCCGGGGAGTCACCGCTGGAGGTTCACCCGCTACCGGCACAGCGGTAAATTCTCCAGGGGTCGTGTACGGGGTGCCGAACCCGGAGTCCGACCAGCGGGCTACCAGGTCACTGCTGATGATGGCGCGCACCTGCACTTCGTAGCGCGTGCCATCGTCTAGTCCGTCGATGGTGACAGTACGCGCCACGCTGTTGATCTCGTCGGCATTTACCCAGACGGCCTCGGCCGTGGAAACTGCCCGATACTGGACTTCGTAGGCCGTAATCCCAGGCCCACATGGCCTGGCTCCAGGAGACTTCGAGTTCCCCACTATCGCCAGGTTCGACAGTGGGCGCGGCACCGTACCCGGGGGGGTAGTTTGGGCGAGGGCGAGCGCCGGGGCCAACAAGGCCAAGACCACCAAGGCCATCAGTCCGGCCAGCAAAAAGGTCCGCACCCGCGCTGGGGAGCGGAGGTAGAGCGTCTGCATCGTTCTTCTCCTGTGCGGGGCGATCCCCGCGTGTGCTGGGCGGTTCCAGGTGTGCGGCGAGTGAGCGGATCGGCGCGGTGTGCGGGCCGTCTGCCTCCTTTCCCGGCAGGCTCTCAGCATGACCGCACCTGCACGGGGAACGCGGTGCCGAGAGGTTCTCGACGGGTGTCTTCGAGGGTGAGGGCAACCGCCCCGACCCAGGTCTCCGTACAGAGGCTCGTCCCGGTAGCACAGACACGCGACTCGTGGGATCGCTGCGGCCGCCAAGGCGGCTGTTGTACCAGTCGATGCAACCGGGTAGGCTAAGGGTGTGCCCGCCACAGCCAGGGTGGGGATTTGTCAAGCTGCGGCCCCACGGCTACGACCGTGTGGCACCCCTGCGGCGTGCCTAGCCGCCGGTCAGGCCGCCATAAGCCCCAGCCTGCTTTCCATCGTCGGCACCCGCGGTACAGTCCGAGCTCGTGGGATCACCACCACTAGTTGAGCAGAGCTCACCATCAACTGATGGTTGCGTCGGGCTTCGACCAACCGAGACGTTCGACATCACTCGCCGCCCGCGCTGTGTGCTCCGTTCCCTCTCGTGAGGGGTGAGGGCCGACAAGTGAGTCCTCTCCGACTAGTTCGCTGCAACAACCGAGAGGGTTAGCCCCCTGATCCACTGGTTCCCCGGCACAGCTCTCGCAGGGCGATCCGGGCTCCAGGGTGGGGAGCCAACTCGCCTCCTGCCGCCGCTAAATCCACTCGCTCGCGTAGAGCATGGCCTAGCTCTTCCATTCGGCTATCGCCACACGAGCCGTTGCGCCACACTCATGCTCGCTCCCTGGAGGCCATGCAGCTTGCCGCCGCAAGGCATCCGCCAGTATAGAGCACCGCCTAGCCCATCTGCAACAACGGATGGGCACCACCAGGGCCTCTGTTCCAACTCATGCCGGCGGCACAGGGGCCAGGAGGCCGGCGGTAGCCTCCCCTGGGCCGCAGCACGGGGGAGGGCGAGGGAGGGGGCCGGCGGCGCTTACTTAGGGGGAAGAGGGCGACGAGCGCAGTGATGAGCGCGGCCATGATCGTCACCCACGCCGACGAGGCGACGAATCAGCATGACGAGCGTGGGTCGTCTCGTTGAGCCGGCGGTCTACCTGCTCGAACCGGCTGTTCACGCCCTCGCTCGCTCGCTTTCTCCGCAAACTGGCTGTCCATCCGGCTGTTTATCTTCGCAAACTGGCTGTCCATCTCGGCCCGCAAACCCTCGATGGACCGGTTCATGGAGCCGGTTCATCGGCTCGCACCCGTCGATGGACTGGTGCAGTTCGGCTGTTCGTCTCGGCCCGCAAACCCTCGATGGACCGGTTGGTCTCGTCGAGCCGGCTGTTCATGTCGTCGAGGCGGCGGTCTACCTGCTCGTAGGTGCCCTCCAGCCGGCTGAACCGCTCTTGTGCGATGTCTTCGACGACCATTGGGGTCCTCGCTCGCTGCCCGTGCGCCTGCGCCATAGTAGCGTAGGCGCGGCTCTGGCGCCAGCCGGTCGTTGCCAGGACTCCCCGGCCCTGCCGGGAGGGGGCCGGGGGGTAGGTCCAACCTGCTTCCCAGCGAAAAACCTACCCCGGTCAGCGTCGCAACGGGGGGGGCGAGGGTGGGGGCCTGGTAGGGAAGGGTCCCAGGGGCTGGACTCGAACCAGCGACCAACGGTTTTACAGACCGCCGCTCTAAACCAACTGAGCTACCCTGGGTAGCGAGGCGTCTCGCTACGGTGACGAGATCAGCCAATTCTACCAGGAACCGTGCTTCCGGCGCCTACGAGCAGTGCCCCTACGCCACTCTGCGGGCGCGCGGCCGGTGCGGTAGACTTGGCATCAAGGTGAGCAGCCTGGACTGCTGCGTGCAGGACCGCGGCCGCAACGAGAGCGACACACCTGGCACGCGAGGGCACGGAGGGCGCTATGACCCCGGAGCTTGTGGCTATTCTGAGCGTCGGCGTGGCGATCCTGGCCGTCTTGGTGGTCTCGGCACAACGCACCGATAAACGCTTGGAGCAGTTGGAGGAGCGGCAGGAAGCTCGCTTTGCCCAGATGGAAGAGTGGCAGGAAACGCGCTTTGCCCAGGTTGACAGCAGATTTGCACAGATGGATAGCAGATTTTTGCAGATTGATAACCGCTTTGCACAGATAGATAGCCGCTTTGCGCGGCTAGAAGAACGCTTGGCTGACCTAGCGCAGCGTGTAGCACGGCTCGAAGGCGTTCTGGACGGCCTACGCGAGGCGCTGTTCGAGCGCGCCGCCCGCCAAAACTGACGATGCGCTGGCGCCGGCCGCCGTGGCTGCGACGATTATTAAAGGAGGGATGCCCGGACATGCTCACTATCGCTACGCCCACCTCGCCGCCGGCTTGGGCATTGCTGGAACGCGAGCTGCTCCGCGCCGCTGCCGAGGCGGTCGCCGCCTTCTATGACCACTACTTCGACGAGCGCGGCTACCTGCTCTGCGTGCCCCGCTGGGGCGGCGATGACGGGCCGGACGACGCCGCGGAAAACGTCGCGAATTGGCCCGAACTCCATGCCCTCGGCGCACCGGACACCGTCCTAGCGCTGTACAAGCGGGGCTGGGAAGGCCATCTGCGCCAATACACCGAGGCCAAGACGGTGGAGGTGCCGCTCGCACGGGAGGGGATGTACTTCAGAGAGTTCCCCACCCAGTTCGATTGGATGCACAACGGCGAGGGGTATACGGCCTTCTTTCTGCAGGGCCTTTCCGACCCCTACGACAGCGCACTGCTCGACCGGACCAGGCGCTTCGCCGGCTTCTACATGGACGAGGACCCGCTGGCCAAGAACTACGACCCGGAGCACAAGCTCATCCGCAGCATGTTCAACGGCAGTCGGGGGCCGCTGCTCCGCCAAACGACGGGGCTCGACTGGGCCGGTGATCCGATTGAGGTCGAGGGGCGGTTCCGACCGCTCCACGGCGAGCGTAACTACGAGGAGATGGTGGCCCACTTCAAGGACTATAACGATGTGGTGGGCGACAACCCGACCAACTTGGCGACGACCGTGCTGGCCTTCAATGCCTATGCGCACACCGGCGAAGCGAAATACCGGCGCTGGCTGCTGGAGTACGTGGACGCTTGGGTCGAACGGACGCAAGCCAACGGCGGCATCATCCCCAGCAATATCGGCCTCGATGGCACCATCGGCGGCGCCTGTGATGGGAAGTGGTACGGCGGGGTCTACGGGTGGGGCTTTACGGTCATCGTGCCGCAAACGGGTGCCCTGGCGCATCGCCCCTATTTCCACCGTTGCCCCTATGGATTTGGCAATGCGCTGCTCCTCACCGGCGACCAGCGCTATGTGGACCTCTGGCGCGGCGTGATCGAGGCCGTCAATGCCAACGCCCAGGAGGCCGCCGGACAGCGATTGTATCCCCACATGCACGGCGACGATGGCTGGTACGACTACACGCCGGAGCCGTTCGGTGTCGGCGCCTTCGAGGTCTACTACTGGTCCATGCAGCGGGAGGACCTGCGGCGCCTACGCATCCCTAGCGAGGGCTGGCTGGCCTTCCTGGAGGGCCAGAATCCAGACTATCCGGAGACCGCGCTGCGGCAAGACCTGGAGACGGTGCGCGAGCGCCTGGCGCGGATGCGCGCGGACACCGCGACCCCGGATACCCGCATGTCGGACGACCCGATGGGGAACAATCCGGCGGTGGTGGGTACGCTGATCCAGCTCATGCTGGGGGGGCTGCCAACCCAACATCACGGGCATCCGTTGCACTGCCGGGTGCGCTATTTCGACCCGGCGGGCCAGCGGGCCGGTATCCCGGCAGACGTGGCGGCGTTGGTAGAGACCCTGACCGCCGACGAAACGACGCTCCGGTTGGTCAACCTCAACCAAGTGGAGGCCAGAACGGTCGTGGTGCAGGGCGGCGCGTATGCCGAGCACCGGATCGAGCGCGTCACGCTGGCTGGGCAGACGGTTCCCGTGGACAGTACCTCCTTCTCCGTGCGTCTGGAGCCGGGCTGCGGCACGCGCTTGGCGCTCGCGATGCAGCGGTACGCCAACCAGCCAACGTTGGCCTTCCCCTGGGATCGCACCTAGCCCCCGGCCCCTTCCCTGGCCGGGAAGAGGCGCCAGTGCGGCGGCCGGACGCCCTCACCCCGGCTACCGTCCGGTAAGCTCGCGCACGAGCTTGTTGACCTGGCCGAGGTCCGCGCGACCACGGAGCGCGCGGGCGGCCTGCGGCATCACGCGGCGGAACTCGCCGCCGTGCTCGGCGACCAGTTGCTCGACTGTGCTGCGAATCTCATCCTCGGAGAGCTGCTCCGGCATATACTGTTCGAGCACCGCGATCATCGCCTGTTCCTTGGCGATCAATTCGGTCCGGGCGGCTTGCTCGGCGTATTCGAGCGCCTCGCGGTGCGCGGCGATCTCTTTACGCACGACGTTGAGCAGCTCCTCGTCGGACACGGCGCTCCCGGCCGGATCGCCCGCGCCGCGCTGAGAGATCTCAGCGTTGATAATGGCAGCCCGCAACATGCGAATTGCCGCCACCGCGTGCTCGTTGCGTGCGCGCATCGCCGCACGCAAGTCAACCACGACCTGTGCTCGTAAGCCCATACCCCCACCTCAATGCCAAATTTCTACTGCCCCCGGCCTGGGGTCCCGCTAGGCTGTGTCGCAGCTATGCTGCCGCGGGACGGCTGATCCTGCCTCAGAGCAGTTTTCCTGCCGGCTGGCCAGACGGTAGAATAACATAGAGGACTACTACTCCGTGAACCTTATCTTTGATGCCGGTGAGCACGAGGCCCCGAAGGGTCATGCCCTGGTCTACTTCCGTGACCGGGCAAATCCGGAGCGTTACCTCGTCACCTACCTCGTGATCCTCCCGGTGGCGATTGATCCCTCCCGCTATGTGCCGCAAGCGTTCGCAGGGAGCGTGCCGCGCGGGCTGCCCACCGTTGATGCGACGGCGCTCCCGCCGATCCCCGAGCCGGTAGCAGACCTGGACCAGCTGAAGACCGTCGCCCAGCATCGCGGCGACGACGTGCTCGATGGGGGTACGGTGGACACCGATGAAGTCGAGCAACTCATCTACACGGTACATGAAATGACCCAAGCCTATGAGCAGCTCTACCGAGCGGCTGCCGACCAATGGGCCGTTGCGCCAGCGGCGGAGCCGGACCCCGAAACGGTGCAGCTCCTGCTGATGAGTGAGCTTAAACGCCTGGAAGAGCTGACCCGGCTTACCGGACAGCTGCGCTACGCGGTTGATGGGCAAGACACCCGCCTGGTCGCAGAGACGGCGACCTCAGTGGAGCGCATTATCGGTCTGTTGCCGGAGCAGTACAACCTGCACGACTACACCACCTTGATCCAGGCCCCCGGTGAGCACAGCCGGCGGCTGGCCGGGCTGCTCTTGGAGCGCTCGTTCAAGCTGTGCAACGAAGCGTATGAAGCGCTCGCCGCCCTCGACGAACAGATTGACGCCGAGCGTCGTCTGCACGAGCAGGAGTCGTGAGCCTTGGCGCTCCCGCAGCCGCTCGTCCTGGACCTCGATACCGGCATTGATGACGCGCTGGCGCTCCTCCTGGCGCTGCGTTCCCCGGAGGTCAACGTCGTCGGAGTCACCACCGTCGCCGGCAACGTGGCGCTCCCGGACGTGCTCCGGAACACGCTGCACGTGCTCGACACCGCCGGAGCGACGAGTGTGCCCGTTGCGGCGGGCGCAGCGCAGCCGCTCGTCCGCCCCTTGACGACAGCCACCTTCTTTCACGGCCCACACGGGCTGGGCGGCGTTGTCGCGCCCGATCCGCCGAGCGCGCCCGTTGCGGAGCCAGCCGCCCGGTTCCTGTGCCGCCTCGCGGAAGAACACCAGGGCTGCCTCACCGTCATTGCGACGGGGCCTTGGACGAACATCGCGCTGGCCAGTCGCTTGGACCCCGGGTTTGCCGGCAATCTGCGGCAGCTGGTCGTGATGGGTGGCGCCGTGACAGTCCCGGGCAATGTCACGCCGGCTGCCGAAGCCAATGTCTACAATGACCCGGAAGCCGCGCACATGGTACTGACGAGCGGCGTGCTGCCGCGGCTCATCGGGCTGGACGTGACCCACCAGGCGCTCTGGCGGCCCGCCCAGCAGGCGGCTGCGCTTCAGCGGGTGCCGGAGCAGTCGGCGCCGGACCCGGTCGCGCGGCTCGCGGTAGACTTGCTGGACTGGTATCTGCGGGCCGACCTGGCCGCGGGACTCGCCGGCAGTCCATTGCACGACCCGGTAGCCGTGGCGGCGGCTATGTGGCCGGCACTCTTCACGTCGGAGCCGCGCCACGTCTCGGTAGAGCTGGCCAGCCAGCTGACGCGCGGGCAGACGGTCGCGTCGCCCGCGGGCCGCCGCGCGCGGCTGGCGGCCAGGGAGGGACAGCGCGACGTGGTCGGGGTGGAAACGGTGCCGCCGAACTGCCACGTGGCTCTCAAGCTCGACGGCGACCGCTTTGTGCAGCGGTTCGCCGCGCGGCTGGGCTTACGGTAGACGGCCACAGAGCTTACCGAGTAGTGCATAGAGAGAAGGAAACGATGTCAAGCACCTATGCGTTCAAGATGGGAGTCTTCTTCGACGAAACCGGGCTGCCGTTCGAGCCGGCTGCGGCCCTGGCCCAGGAGCTAGGGGCACGCTACGCGGAGTTCTTTGTCTCCCCCGACCAACTGACCGCGCAGTACGCAACGCACTGCCGGCGCGTGCTGGATGACGCCGGCTTGCAAGCACACGCCATGGGCAGCGCCCCCAACCCCTTCAAGCAGATCCATATTGACCAGATCGCGCTGGCCGAGCTACCGACGAACCCGGAGTTCACCCACGATCTGGACCTCGTGCGCCGCGCGATGGATTTCGCGCAGATCGTCGGGGCGCCCAACGTGCTGGTCTCCGGCTTTGCCTGGCCGGGCGAGTTCCAGCATGGCCGGCGGGTCAGCCCCACGTGGCCCCAACGCTACGCGACCGGTGGCGGCGTCATCCCGCCGGCCGAGCTGGCCAAGCTGGCCAAGGCTTTCACCATCATCGCCGAGCTAGCGGAACGCCAGGACATGCACGTTGCGATCAGCGTTCATCCCTGGGAATACACCAACACCAGCCGCAACTACCGCCGCATCGTCGAGCGGGTCAACTCACCGCGCCTGAGGGCCAAGTGGGGGCCGGGGGATGCGTACAACTGCGGGGAGCTGGACACGGTCACCACCGGGTACCAAAACCTGAAGCCGTACCTGACGAGCCTGCACCTGAAGGACCTCCGCACGTTCGACGGCCCCACGTGCGAGTTCGAGTACTGTGCCGTCGGCACCGGGGACGTGGACTACGCCGGTCTGTTCCGCACGTTCGCCCGCGACCACACCGACATCGTGATCGGAGTAGCCACGCATTTCCAGCCGCCCGGCGGTACACAGGTGGATGCGATGCGGATCAACTACCGGAACACCTTGCGGCTCACGGAGCAAGCGCTGGCCGCGCAGGGGTAAGGAGTATGGCAGCGGCCGGGCCCCCTATGGTTCCCCCGCTATGCAGGGGGCGGGCGCAGCGTGCCGTAGTCCGCTACCGTAGCCGTTCGCCTTCGGTGGCCCCGCGCTGCACTGGCCACTGCGCTACGTCCGGCAGCTGGGATAGTCGGAGCGGGCCGGCTCGCTGCTGGCCGGGTAGGGCGGTCCGAGGGTGATCCGTTCGAAGAACGCACCGTCCGCCGCCGTCACGTCACACCAGTAGAAGCCGAGCGCCTGGAACGTCGCCAAGTCCGGCACGTGCCGCCACTGTTTCAGACCAGCATCGTAGGCCAAGATGCGGTCATCGCCCCCATCGAAGCGCCGCACCAACTGGTTGGGCTGCGGATATTGGTCGGCCAACGGCACCAGCGCGAGCACGGCCAACGGCACGGTGTAGCGGCTGTTGACCTCGGCCCAGGGAATCGCATAGACCCATGGGCTGTTCCCCGCAATCCACCAGCGCACGATCTGGCCGTCAGATTCCCGCCGGAGAATGGCATACGTCTGCCCCAAGCTCGCGTCGCGCACGAACCCGAGGGGGATTTGCCGCGTACCATCCCGACTGATCCAGCCGATTGGCAGGTCGAACGAGGCCTCCGGCCGGTCGTGGCGCTGGAACACCAGGCTGCTCTGACCCGGCCCGTCTTCCCGCTCTTTGACCGTCGCGGTGCTGTTGCTGGCGGAGAACAGCGGCTCCGGGGTTGGCGCCGGCGCCGGGGTCGGCGCCCTTGTACGGCGGCTACTACTACTCGACGTTGTTGATGGCGGTGGTAGCGGTGGTAGCGGTATCTGCTTGATCGAGAGTGTCGCCAGGCGCTCTACGTTCGCCCCGTCCACCGTCAAGAACGTCAGCGTGGCCGCTTCGCCCTGCCGTGGCAACGTGATCGTCAACGGATGTCCCGGTTCAAAATCCAGTGTGGTCGTCGCGGTCGTCTTCGACACCGTCGTCGTAGCGTTCGTCGTGATCTCCAGCTTCTCCGCCGCCGTCTTCCTGACCGACAGCCCGGCCTCCGCCGCCGCCGTCGGCGCGAACGCCAACACGTCACCCGGCTCGAACTCCAGCGTGTCCATCGTGGTCGTGCTCAACACTACCGTATCCGTCGTCGTGGCCCGCAGCGGGTTCGTCGCTGTCGCCGTGGCGGTGAGCGTCGAGTGCGAGGTGATGCGGGACCACGCGCCGTCACCGGTGCCGACTGCCCGCACCTGCACGTCGTACTCCGTGTTGGGGGTCAGTCCGCTGATGGTGTATTCCAGGGCACCGCCTCCGGTCTGCCAGGCGTTGTCCTGCTGGGCCCAGTCGGTGGTGCCGGTTACCCGGTAGCGGACGTCGTAGGCGGTGATGGTACTGCTGCCGGTGTAGATGGGTTCTACCCAGGTGATGGCGAGAGCATCATCTTCATCCGGTGTCACTGCGGTAATGGTCGGGCCACTGGGCGTGTTGGGCACGCTCGGTAGATCGGCATACCCGTGACCCCAAATGTTGTTCGGATCCACGTTGTCCGGGCTTGGCTCGGTACGCTGATTCGCATTGTCTTTCAGGTATTGGGCGACCTCGGCCGGTGTGTAGGCCGGGAATTGCTGGAAGACCAGGGCGGCGAGGCCGGCGACGTGGGGTGTGCCCTGGCTTGTCCCGGGGAAGCCGGCCGGCCCATACGCTACCGTATCGGCGCGATCTGCTCCGACGAGGTCGGGCTTGGTGCGGCCATCCTCTGGCGTTGGGCCGCGGCTGCTGAACGACTCGATTTCACTGTTGATTCCCCAGGGAGCAGCGCCGGCGGCGAGCAGCCCGGGGTTGGCGCTCTCGGCCGGGTTACCGATGCTGCCGTACAGCGTGATTGGCTCCATATAAGAGACACCGACGAAGTCCTGTAACTGGAACCAGCCTAGATTAGCGATGTCACCGTTTGATATTTCCAAGAAATAAGTTCCTGTATCCGGTGGGACGTAGCGAAATATCTCTAAGGGAACATGCTCTGGGTCTCCGGTCTGAAAGTCCGTACTTGACGCGACAAGCTCACCAAAGGCGTCATACAGATAAAGGTCAAGATCGCTGCTGGCACCACCCCAGCGATCATCCCACCGGAGCTGGGCTATAAACGGGTAGCCCCAATATAGTCTGATCACGTTGGCAGGAACACGAGTTCCATCAGCCGTAAGGAACTCGATCAGACCGTTAGAGCGATTCTCGTCACGGTATGACTGCTCGAAATAGGTGTTCTCCGCTTCGTTGCCGGCCGCATTGACCCAGAGGATACCGCCGGCCACGGCCGCATCTACGGTCCGGAGGGAGCTAGTCGAGAGCGTTGCAGTGCCATCGCCGGGGCCGTCCCAGATCCAGCCAACCGAGTGGTTGATGACCTGCACGCCCTGCGAGATCATCCACTCCGTGGTGGCGCGCAGGTCCGCCCGAGAAAAGGGGGTGGCTATGTACAGCTCCACGTCCGGCGCAATATCAATGACCGTCTCGGCGACGGCCGTGCCGTGCGCGGTATCCACTTCGCAGTCCACGATATTCTGCGTGAATTCGCCGATGTCCGTGTAGCAGCGCCGGTGAACCGCTGCCGGCAGCTCCGTGCCCATGAGGACACCAAAGCCATCGAACCCAACATCTATTACACCGACCTTGATGCCCTGTCCCGTGATTCCGGCTTGCTGCCAGGTGGTCGCGCCGTGCGATACCACCGGACTCGACACCGTTGCGGCAGCTATGTCCAGGGCAAAAGCACCCGTGACACTGGCAGAAAAGGTCGTTGCTTCGACCGTGTACGTGCCGGATGTCAAGCCAATGCGTATCTGGGAGTTCGTGGTGTCCTCATCTTGGTCGTCATTAGCCGTGATGAAATCGCCGGTCCAGTCACCCGCCAGCAGGTAGAGGACAGTGTCTGTATCCGGGTCGCCATCGCCAGCACCATCGGGAGCAATGAGGTCAATGGTCACAAGCGAGTTCTGGCTCACCGTGAAGGTGTAGTAGCGCGCATAGCGGCCCGTCCGATTCGCGGAATCGCACGTATCAACCCACGTCTCGGAGGGGCTCCTTATGGTGCTGCCCGCCGAGAGTGTCCCCAGCGCGGTCTCGCACACGGCGAGCGGCGAGTAAAAGATTAGAAGCTCGAAGCTACCCCGTTCACCGCGGGCATTGGTGGTCGCCTCCACCGTGTAGGTGCCGGGTTTAAGACCGGTATCTATCACGGCATTCGAGGTGATGGGGACATAGTCGTTATCACTCCGGACTACCGTGCCATCCCGTCCACCCGACAGTAGGTACAGGTAGGCATCCGCATCGGAAGATCTCAGGACAAGGAACACGGACGAGCGCTGGCTCACCGTGAAGCTGTAGTAGCGCGCCGCGCGTTCCCCACGACGATCGGAAGTACAGGCACTACCCCAACTCCCCGTGTGTGTCTCCCGTGGCACGGCAAGGGTGCCTAAATCCGTCAGGCAGGGGTCCGGGGTAGTCTGCGCGAGCGGCTGTAGTGGGGGCCGCGCCGGCTTCAGCCGCAGTGGCCCTACCTCTTTCGGCCCGAAGATGGTTTCGACGCGGGTCACGCCGGACTGCTCGGATAACTGTCCCAGCAGCGTCACGGGCACGTAGGCTTCGACGTAGTCCTCACCCACGTTTCGGACATCGGCGCCGTTGTTTTCGAGGAAACTCCGAATGGTGGAGACGTTGGCGCTGATGTAGATCGTCACCGCGACGCTGGATTCGCTATGAAACGGTGCCTGGCTGGCAGCGGTCTCGGGAGCTACCTGCCCGCCGTCATAGCCTGCGACCAGGCCGCTGAGGGTGGAGTCCAAGCGCGGATACTTCTGAAGAATCTTGGGGACGGCTACGGGAATCTGGAGGCCCTCGATGTCCTTGGATATAGCCTCCTTGAGTACATCGTCAACGTCGTCAATAGGACCGATGCCTTGGGCAGCCACACCCGGAGTGGGCAACAGGATCACAAGCCCCACGTAGACGAGGCCGATCGCCAGGGTGCGGAGTGCGGTAGCACGCCGGCCGCGCCCTAACGTTCGCGGGATACGCAACTCAGCCCGGCTCCGGCTGGATACGGCGCCGAGCCACAAGAAGCGCTTCACTGGTAGTCTCCGTCAGGCCCGCGCGCGCAGGGACGATCGCTCCCGTTTCCTAAGCCGAAGGAAGTGTGCGCCGAGCGGAGAGATAGTAAGCGGTGCCGGCCGGTATGAGTGTACCATGCCGTGTCAAGGAAGACGGCGCTGGAGCCTTCGTCAGCCGAGACCTGGGACACTACCTACCTCTGCGATTGCGGAGTGCTGCGCCCAGCGTGGATTTTGGTGTGGCACGGCTGGCAGACCACCAGGGGCTTGCGCCGCCGCGCTGCCATCCTTTGAATCTACAAGGGCTTTGCCCGTTGGCCTCAGCAGGTGATGTCTTTGCCGTCGGTGCCGAAAATAGTCATCCGCGCCTCTTTGGAGGTACGGGGCGTACCGGCCGGGATATAGTGCAACTGGAGCGCCCGGCGACGCTCGGCAGTGCGATTCGCGGGGGTGCCGTGGTGGGTCAAGCCATTGAAGAAGAGCACGCCACCCGGCTGGAGCGGCACCATGACATCCCGCGTCAGGTCGAGGTGCTCGTCGCAAATCTGCCAATCGCGGCGCTCGAAATGCACTACCGGCCCCTCTTTATGCGTGCCGGGCTTCACGTGCATGCAGCCGTTTTCCGGCTTCGCTTCATCGAGCGCAATCCAGCAGCCGATAATCGGCGTGCCGAGGGGCAGGTCGAAGAAGGCATGATCCTGGTGCCACGGCTTCTCACGGCCAATGCCCCGGGGCTTGAGCAAGGCCTGGTCCTGGAAAAGCTCCGGCGCGGTCGTGCCGAGCAGCCGGCCAACGGTCTCCCGTAGCCGGGGATGATCGGCGACGGCCCGGAGGCGTGGCTCGTGGTCCACATAGTTCTGTAGCTTCCGGACCATATCGCGCCGGTCCGCTGCACTGCTCGCGCTAAGGCGGTCGCGCACGCTGGCTTCATACTGCACGAGGACCGAGCGATCCGCGGGATTCTTGCCGTCAATGAGATCCATCAGCCCTGCGAGCGCGGCAGCGGTCTCACCCTTTGTAAAGAAACCGTTGATGGCGAGGAAACCGGTCTCGCGGTAATAACGCACGTGGTCGTCGGTGAAGCTGGAGAACCCCTCGATACCGGCGGCGATGTTGTCGAAGCTGAACAGGTGCTGCGGGTACTCATGCCAGATATAGCGGTCGAATACCGGCTCATCGGCCAGCGCTGCGGTCGTAGTGTCCTGTTTGGTGGCCATTACTCATCCCTCGTCACGTCCACACTCTAGCGGTCGGCGGCTTTGCCGCGGCTGTGAGACCAGAATCCGCCCGGCTCCCGCCGGCACCGCCTCCCTCGACACGGCGTTCCCGCCCTAGTGTACCTGGCGGCCCGCTGGCCGCGCTTGCGCGGCGTCTCCTGGCCCCCACCCTGGCCCTCCCCCGTGGCGACCGGGGAGGGAACACGCCACCCGTCATTCCGGCGAAAGCCGGAATCCACGTCTCCCCTACAAAGCGGGGGGACCATCGGGGGGCCAGCCAGCATTCCTGCTACCCTTGATCCGACTCGCGGGACATGAGGTACATAAGAGGTACATAATAGGAGGCAACCAGCGATGCGACTGGCGAACAAGGTGGCGGCAATCACCGGGGCAGCGCAGGGTATCGGGCGCGGCATCGCGCGGCTGTTCGCCCGCGAAGGCGCCGCCGTGGTGATTGGCGATATTCAGGATGCCAAGGGGGCAGCGGTAGCGGCCGAGATCAGCGCGGCCGGGGGCCGCGCCGCGTTCATCCACACCGATGTCGCCGTCGCCACCGACGTACAAAAGATGGTGCAGACCGCGGTGGAGCAGTTCGGTGGACTCGACATCCTGGTCAACGATGCGATCTGGAGCAAGGGGGGTACCGCGGTCACGTTGGCGGCGGCGGACTGGGATCGCGCGGTAGCCGTGGGGCTGAAGGCGTGCTACATCGGCGCCAAGTATGCCGTCCCGGAGATGGCGCGGCGCGGCGGTGGCAGTATCATCAACATCTCCTCGGTCCATGGCTTGCTTGCGGCACGCAATTCGCTGGTCTACGAGAGCGTCAAGGGTGGGTTGATCCTGATGACCAAGGAGCTGGCCAGCGACTTCGGTCCGCAGGGTATCCGGGTCAACGCGATCTGTCCCGGGATGATCGTCCACGAGGGCCATCGCCACCACGATCCGACCAGCGCACAAGCCCGCTTTGCGGCCGAAGTCTACCCTGTGCGACGCTACGGCAATCCCGACGACATCGCTTACGGCGCGGTCTACCTGGCTGCGGACGAGTCGAGCTTTGTGAGCGGACACGCGCTGGTCATTGACGGCGGCATGACGGCCCAGCTCCAGGATGACCTCGCCGGACGGATCGCGCAGTACGTGCGCGAGCACCCCGACGAATCCTGAGCTAACGCTGTCCTGCCCGGAACTAGGCTCGCATTCCTGAGAGATGGCTCCTCGTATCATGCTCTGCGACAGATGTGGTACATCACGCCAATCTACTCCCGGTAGGCTGGACCTTATAGATGCCCTTCAGCACGGCCTTCCGTGGCTATGGTGGGAGTGGGCCGTTCGCGAGCCGCAATAGTGTCCGGCTGACCTTGCCATGCTACTAACTAACGCCTTATTCAGGTGGCTACGACGACCAGAGCTACTGCTCGCAGGACTATGCATGGCCCTCTGGGGCACGCTCGTCGTGACCTATAGGCCCTTCGCCGATGGCTTGGATAGGAATGCCTATCTCCTCAGCAGCACGGCGCTCGCTTGGTCGCCGTGCGTGGGGTATGCCCTGCTGCGCCTCGTTGCGCCCTATGGCCATCTACTGCCGTTGCTCGTTGCCGGGGCGCTGGCCTTCGGTGGGAGCGCCCCACACTGGCTGCGGCTCGCTGCGACTGCCGATGCTGCCGCACCGCGGCTGGAATACGCAGTGGGATTTGACGGACCAAGTCTGCCCGACGGCTGGGGACTGGATGCCGCACCAGGGGGACAAGTCTCCGTTGTGGACGGCCTACTGCGGGTAGAGACTCCGGCCGGTTCCATCGCACACGCCAACACAACGTTGCCGCTACCCCCTCCCCCCCCGGCCCGGCCGTGGCGGCCGGCCGGCTTTGCCAATTATCCCCGGGTGCAGGTGCTCGAATGGTCGAGCCGCGTGACTATGGACGGCAGCTACTTTGTGATTGCCGACTTCGAGCACCTGCTGCTCCAGGCGGTGCCGCACGGCATACATATCACGTACTGGCCGCCGGGCGAGGACGGCTACGGCACGGAGATCGAGCACCGTGTCGCGCAGGATCACCGCTGGCATCACTGGCGGGTCGTTCGTGACAAACGGCAGATCGAGGTCAGTGTTGACGGTGAACTCCTCTGGACAGCCCCGTTCGGCGCTCCGTTCCGACTCGTGCGCCTAGGCGAGTCGCGCAGCGATGAGTTGCACGGCGGGCGGCTGGAGGTAGACCGGTTTCGCTACCGCGTCTATTTGGCGCGGGAGCACGCAGCGGCCCATACCTACCCCCCTTTCTACGGAGGGTGAAGGAGGCAGGGGTTAGATGCAACATCGCCTCCTATGGCCCTCCCGCTCCGCAGGAAGACAGGCATAGCACACTGTACTCCTACAGCGCCTGGCATCGCTCGGGTCACATCCACTCTGGAGCAGAACGGAGTCCAGCAACCCCGTAGGGGCTTCCCCGGTAGGCACCCTGGATTCCGGCTTTCGCCAGAATGACGAAATGATGTGCAGGATGGCGGAATAGGGTTGGGGGAAACACCTTACATCTCGACGGTCAACACCACCTAGCAAAGACCCACCGTCGCACCCTGCGCCATTGCAACTCCCACCATAACTTTGCCAACCGGATCGGTACCCGCGTCGCATCGCGGGCGTTCAGTCCGCGTGCCTGCCCCGCCGTCCGGGGATAGTGTTTAATCGTCACCTCAGTGATCGTGGCACCTGCTTGCCGCGCGCGCAGGAGAATCTCAACATGGATAAATGCACTATCTCTACACGGCACGCCCGAAATATCTCGCCAGAGACGAGCGTCTATAAGGATGCTGGAGTCAATATCCCGTGCCGGGAGCCCGAGTGCCAGACGCAGCACCAGATTGTAGAGTGCGCTGACCAGCAACCGCCCCGGCGGGTCTGCGCGACTAGCCCGATAGGTCAAGACCAACTCATGCCGGGGCCATTGCCGCAAGAGAAGTGGCAACTCCTCTGGTGAAATCTGCCCATCGGCGGGCAGGAAGCACAGCACATCGCCTTGTGCGGCGTCAAACCCAATTACCTCTGAGGGGTGACAGCCCAAGTTTTGGGTATTGCGAATAGTATGGAGCAGAGGTACCTCAGTGGCTAGGCAGGTCAAAATCGCCGGGGTGCGATCAGTGCTCGCATCGTCAACGACAATGATCTCGTGCTGCCCCGAAAACCTGTCGAGGGCCGCGGCGGTCGCCCGTACAACGGACTCGATAGAGCCTTCTTCATTGAAAGCAGGGATAACACATGATATGTTCGGTGCAGCCATTATCACCTCTGCTGGCGCTACCCTATCGGCCCGCGCAGCAAGCCAAGGTGCCGGATAGGTATACATCTTGACTCAGTCAGCGGCAAGCGTCCGGGTAGGATGCATCAGTAGTGCGCAGGATGGAGCAGCTAGCGGCCACCCTTTGCACCGGGCTAGCGCGCGAACAATGCTCAGTGCGACGCCTACTTCAGCCCTCGATACGTTCCCTTGAGTATCCGTAGAGCCAGCCGCCACCTCCTGCGGGACATGGTGCTCGCCCCCGCCTACATGGCGCTACTGCTGACGCTCCTCGCCTGGCCGGCCATCGTCGCCCGGAAACCGTTTCATGCCGGGGCGAATATCCTGCACCAGGACCTACTGTATCGCGCCCTGCTCCCGCCGGAGCGATGGAATACCAATCCGGCACGAGTGTGGGACCCTGCTGCTCACCTAACGCACATGACGTCCGATGTACTGGCAGCAGATTACTTTCGGCGTGGGCATTTGCCGCTCTGGAATCCCTACAATGGCCTCGGCGTGCCGCTGCTGGGCAACGGTGAAGTAGCGTCCCTCTCCCCACTCAAGCTTCCGCTCTATCTGCTCCCGACGATGGCGGTCTACAGCTTCTATCTCCTCCTCCTCCTCTGCATTGCCGGGCTGGCCACGTTTGCCTTCAGCCGCCTCATCGGGCTATCGCGCACTGCTGCCTTGCTGGCTGCCGGCGGCTTCTCCCTCTCGACCTGGCTGCTGCTCCATCTCCACAACAACGAGTGCGCCCCGCTCGCCTTGACCCCCTTAGTGCTCTGGGCATTGGAGCACGCTATACGCCGGCCGAGCCTCGGCACCGGCAGTGTCGCCGGCCTGGTCGTCGGTGTGGTCGCGTTAGCAGGGCATCCTGAAGGATCCTTGTGGGCCGGGGTCGGTGGCGCTATCTATGCGGTCATCCGCCTCCTGCTCATCGCCAGCAAGGTGGCCCGCACACAGGATCGTACCGCAGCGGCGCGCGCCACTGCCGCCCGTGGTGGCGTGCTGCTCCTCGCCGTCCTCATCTTTGCCGGCATTGCCATGCTCTACATCCTCCCCGTGCTGGATCACCTTGCTCAGGCTGACGCCCAAGACAACGCCGGGGAGAAAATCACAGCCTTTGTCGAGCGACCCACCATGCTGTGGCGGATCGTCATACCATCGGTGTTTCTCTACCTCGTTAGTCCCGGGGCCAGTGTGACCAACCTGGCGGAGTCGAATGTCTACACCGGGCCGCTGACCATCGTCTTGCTTGTCCTCGGCCTCGCGCGGCTGCGCCAGCATCCGGGGGACGTGGCCCTCGTCGGCGTGGTCTTGGGTGGACTGGTGTTCCCCAATGTGTATAACACACCACCCATGATTCTCGGCTTGGCCCTGCTCTCCGGGCGCGGCCTCGACGCGCTGCGCGCCGTTGCGCGCGCACACCCCAAACCGTGGGCCGGGTGGCGTGCCGGGTGGTCATTGCCGCTCGGCGTATGGCTGAGTGTGCTCCTACCGACGATTGGTCTGGCTTGGGCTACAACCGGAGCGGACGAGGCTGCCCCCCGCCTGCACTGGGTAGCGCAGATTGCGATGCTCCTGCTCTTGGGAGCTGGCATGATCCCTGGGATCACAGCCTTGGTACGGCGGTGGTCGCGCAGCGCGCGGCTGGTCCGGCGAACGGAGACCATTGTCATCGGTGTCGGTATCTGCCTGTTACTGCTCGCAGCCACGGCTTGGGCCGGACGCGAGATCAAGGTTGCCTGGGCCGGCTTCGTGGCGGAAGGCACGTTCGTACCGCAGGATGGCACGCCGGCGCGCGCCTGGGTCGCCCGTGCTTGGCGCAGTCACGCGGCTTGGGAGGCCTCTAGGCTCATGCGACCGGAGCCTTTTCGGCGCTTCTTAGACCTAGGCCAACAACCAAACGTGATCATCGAGCCAGACAATACGGAACTGGTAGTAGAGCCGGATATCAGGGCTTGGTCGGCCGGAGATCGGCTGGAGCTGGCGCTACCCACCGGGAAAGTCACCGCCCGGCTGCGTAGCGCCTTTGCGCTCTTGATACCGGGCCACGTGGCGCTAGGCGCATTGGGCCTTACCGTTGGGGGACTGCTGCTCGCTGCGCTCCTCTGGCGTTGGCCGCGCGTGATGGCCCTCGCGCTCGTGCTCTACAGTACGCTGATCCTGCTCCGAGGGCCGGCATTACAACCCAATACGTCATTTGCCTTCGAGACCACACCGGCCCTGCGCTGGCTCCAGGAGCATGCCGGTATCAACCGGGTGTTGAGCTGGCCGGAGCCGCAGGCCGCGCTGGCCCCGAACACGAATGCGCCGCAGCGGATCCATAGCGGTAGCTTACTCTCTTTCTTCCAGTCCTGCCGCTATCGCCAGGTGTTGGACCTGGCAAACGGACGGGAGCAGCCGCACGCCTGCGGACCGCGTATTCGCACCGTGGCCGAGCGGCCCGGCTCGCATTGGTCGAACCTGCTGGGATTCCGCTACGTTGTCACGCCGGCGGATGTCGAGGGCCGGCCGACGGGCGACGCCGTGGAGCGCTATCGTGACGACACCGTACGCATCTACGAGATCGCCGCGGCCTTGCCGCGGGCCTGGCTGGTGTCCAACGTCCGGCTGGTTTCACCAGAGCAGGCAGAAGAAGTCGTCTACACCCTCAATACGGAGACCGTCAATCCCCGCCGCACGGCGCTGGTAGAGTCGTCACCACACGCCAAGCGGATCGCTGGCGAGCTGGCCGCAGCGGAGGGCCGGGCCGACCAACCGGGAACGGCGCGGATCGTGCATGCTTCCCTAGATAGTGTGGGAATCCGGACCGCTGCGCCCGCACCCGCGCTGCTCATCACGTCGGATGAGTTCAATCCGGGCTGGACCGTGTCCATTGACGGCAAACCGGCTACGCCGCTGCGGGCCGACTACCTGCTGCGGGCCGTGCTTGTCCCGGCAGGAGAACATCTGGTGCGTTGGGAGTATCGTCCCGGCTACCTGCAACCGATGCTGTTGGTGAGCAGCGGCGCGCTCGCCCTGGCAGCAGTCGGGTTGATGATGTCTTCAACTGTAGTGTGCGTAAAGCACGTAGGGTGGCTGACAAAGCAGCCTACTTGGCACCGGCTCCGGCGGGCTGCGCCGCGCGCCAGCGTGCTCCTAGTAGGCTGGGCATTGTGGGTGTCGCTCATCATCATCTTGATCGGCTTCACGCGCGCCGCTTGGATTTTCTGAGCGCCGCTCGCCCATGATCGTCTCACCATTCCTCGACACAGACTGCCTCAGGCCGGGTGCAGGCGCAGCGGCAGGGCCAGCGCTTGGATGATAGCTTGCAGCGGCTCCCAGACCGCCCGAACGAGCCGCTGCGTTCCCTGCGCGCGGGCCGCGCGCTCCAGGCGACCGGCACGTTCACCAGGATAGAAGATTTCCGCGCCCCCAGCAGGAGGCATTGTTCCATGTCTCTTTGGACCGTTCCTACCACCGCAACCCGGGCGTCCGCGCCAGCAGCACCACAAAGTGGTACTGCCCGAGTACATCAGCAAGACTGACAGCAAGCTGAAAGAGGACGAGTGCCGCTAGAGCACCCCGCGCAATCCAGGTCGGCCAGCTCCCGGCCGCGTCCCGTGACCGCCACTGCGCTACCGACTCGCCAACCCGCCGGCCGAGAACCCAGACGCCCTCCGCAGCAGCAAGATACAGCGCCGGATAGACCCAATAGATGTAGCGCGGGGTGAACGGGGCAGTCGTGATTTGACTGGCAACCACGCCAGCACTGAGACCGGCAGCCAACACTGCCGCGTACCACTGCTGCCGACGCGGCCGCGCAACGATGATCCCTACGAGGCCAGCCAACAGCAGGGGGTAGTAGAACCCACCGACGAGACCACCGATGAACTGGTAGCGCGACAGATCGGTGAGCAATGGCTGCGGTACCTGGGCCCAGAACTCCAGCCAGTTAGACAATGTCAGTTGGAACCCTCTGTATCCCATTGCCGCGTTGATGCGCGGATCGAAAGGTAGCCCCCCGATCTTGCCGACTACTTCCCACAGCCGTGGTAAGGCAACGGCTATGGCCGCCGCAACCAGGACGCCCCACCAGGCTGCCCGGCGCAGCACGAACATCCCCATCCAGCCGAGGGCTACTTGCGGGACGACATAGAACAGACCGGTGACTCCGACCAGCCAGCCGAAAGCCAGGCGGTGCCGCACCGCGGCGCCTCCCCAGCCGGCGATTCGCCAGCGGGTTGCTACGGCAAGCAAGATCGCGAACCAGGCCAAGCCCACCACGTACGACATGGGGGTAGCACTCCAGTAGGTGAGGCCCTGACTCGTCGCCGTCAGCAAAGCCGCAGCGATGGCTCGTGGCCCATTTCCAAAGAAGGTACGGCCGAGGCTCCACACGGCCACGCTCGCGAGCCACCAGAAGAGCCCATTGATGAGCAGCCCGGCCGGGTAATAGCCGAGCGCGGCAGCCACGAGCGCTAACAGGTAGGGATAGCCCACCCGATCGTCAGTAGGGCCACCGATTTCCCGCCCAGAGGCAGCTTCACCACTGAAAGCCTTCGCGAGCATCACCTCGTGCGTCGCTTCCAGATAGACGGGAATGCTCTCCAGAAAGCCTATGTACCCCTCTGCGTGCGTGAAGGCACCTGGAGAGCGTGTGGGCTGGAGGCCGGTAACGTGCGGACTCCGGGGACCCGCGTGGGCCAGTATTTCAACCGCAACCACCAGGGCCAGCAGACTGGGAACGCTCCAACGCCGCAGGTAAGAGCCGAGCCGTAGCGCCGAACCGGTTTGCGCGGCGCGACGCGCGGTGTTATCGGTGCCGACGGGTGACGGGTGCGGAGCAGTCGCAGCCCGCCAACCGAATTGCCGCCACCGCTGTAGACTACGCCAGAGACCCTCCAGTATTGCCAGGAGGAGATAACTGCTGGCAAAGAAGGCCAAGCCTAGGTTGAGCCACGCCTCCAGGGTAATCCGGTACCAGAGGAGCGCAACGGTAGCACCCTCAACGGCGACCACCAGCGCG
Source organism: Chloroflexota bacterium (assembly GCA_965238265.1). Classification (GTDB taxonomy): domain Bacteria; phylum Chloroflexota; class UBA11872; order UBA12225; family JAJDUF01; genus JAJDUF01. The sequence goes on from OZ250185.1 coordinate 3,753,186, forward strand.
ATCATGAGCGGGCCGGAGCGCCGGCGAACTCGTTGCCCGGACCCGGTGCCGCCGAGGGTAGCCAGCAACACGTAGCTCGCTATGAACAGCACGAGTACGACGCTCAACCAGCCCCCGACAGAATCCAGCTCGTGCCAGACCATGACGGCGGCGCCTCCCCAGAGCGCAACCACCAAAGCGGTCAGGTGCCGGTGGGAGGTGCGGATGCGCAGCGACCGCATGTGGCTGACTAGCCGACCGTTCAACTGCGACCAAGGCAACAGAGTCATGCCGCTCAGTACCACACGGCGAGCACTTGGTTGTCCTGGTTCTGCGCTCGCAGCTCGATCAGCCAACGCCCTTGTTGACTCCCGGGCGTAGCAGGGTCCAAGTCCACGATGTAATGACCTTGCCCAGCAAGCAGCACACTGGCGTGCGTACCGGCGCCCGGCGGCCGGAAGTAGTGGACTGCTTCCAGGCTTGGCGACCCGTTTCCTGCAGTAGACGCGGCTGGGGCGACAATGATCTCCCACACCGTTCGGTTGCGGACGGTTGACCAGGGTACCGGCAGCCGATACCAGGGTAGCGCGCCGCCCCTGATCTGCGGGCGACCCGGCAACTGTCCCAGCAAGTGTCCGTCCCAGAGGACGTTGAGTGCTGTACCTGGTGGCAGCTCCGCCGATATGTACAAGTAGAGGGTGGCACCGGGTTGCTCCAGTATCCCGGCGCTAGCGGCGCTCTGGTCCAAGGCGAGGCGATGACGTGCCCGAACCTCCGGTCTGTCCAAAGCAACATGCCACTGCGGCCGGGCCAGGTCCGCTGGCCGCACCGGCAGCAACGCCTGCGCCAGGGTAAGCGCCAACACCACCCCGGACACGGCGAAGGCGGCCCGCATACCGCCGGCAGAAGCAGCAGCAATGCTGGCTACCGGTACGAATAGGAGCACGAAAAAGGCGCCGAAGAGGGTACGCACCGGAAAAGCTGGAGTGTGGACGAGCAGGATGAGCACCGTGAGGAGCGGCAGCACACCGGCGGCAAGTACCAATGGGTGTGCCTTACTCCATTTCAGGAGAGCGCGTGCAACGCAGATAAATCCTACCATACAAGAAGAAGCTCGCTCCTACCCATCAAAGGCACAACATCCTGCTGGACCGGATACCGGGGCTTGCGGGCCACTCATGAGGCTACGTCCCGGCGGCTGACAAGCGAAAAATCCGGCCATTCCAGTCGCACACGTACAGCTCTCCGTCCGGCCCCTGGCCAAAAGAGGTAATCACCCGTCGCCCCGGATCCCGGGATAGCTCCGTCTGCTGCCAGGCTCCATCGCTGGTTGGTGTGAGGACGCGGATACTGCCGAAGCAATGATCGCCAAACACATAGCTCCCGACCAGACCGGGCAGACGGCTCCCTCGATAGACGTACCCGCCGATGATAGCGCATCCTTCGGTGTGTGGATACTCCGCAATCGGAAACACGAGCTGTGACCTATCTATGCTGGCTATTTTCTTGCCGCCTTCTTCTGGAGCAAGGCGGTACGTTCCTTCATAGAAGTTCCAGCCGTAGTTCTCCCCACCGCGGCTCGATGCGGTCTGGAGGTTGATCTCCTCCCGCTTGAACATCCCCACGTCAGCGATATAGAGGTCGTCAGTTTGCGGATCAAAGGCGAAACGCCATGGATTGCGTAGACCGTAGACCCAGATTTCGTCGCGCCCCCCGGCTTGACCAACAAACGGATTGCTCGGTGGGATGACGTAGGGGAAACCACTGTGTACGTCGAGGCGCAGAATCGCGCCGAGCAAGGACGTGGGGTTTTGGCTATTGCCGGATTCGTCTCCGTAAGCTGGCCCACCATCCCCAAGACCGATGTAGAGATAGCCGTCGGGACCAAACAAGAGCAAGCCGCCATTGTGCTCCGGTGTAGGCTGGTCCACCTGGAGGATGATTGTCTCGCTCGCCGGATCCGCGATGTTGAGATCATCGGTCACTCGATAGCGGGCAACCACTGTATTGTCCGCAGTATCCGTGTAATACACAAAGAAGTAGCCATCGCTCGTGAATGCCGGGCTGAATGCCAGACTGAGCAGGCCTTGCTCTCTTCCCTCGGCGCCAACTTTCCCGCGCAGGTCGAGAAACGGCCGGGCGCGGCGTGTACCATCTTGCAGGATCGCAATCGTCCCCGGTTTCTCGACCACGAACAGCCGACCGCTCTGATCCCCTGGGGCAGAGGTGAGATACACCGGAATATCGAACCCCTCCGCCACGGTCACAAGCATATAGCCGGCCGGGCGCGGCGACTCCGAGTCCGCGTCCGAGGCCGCATCCCTTGGTGGGCTAGTGGCGGAAGGGGCGGTTGCGGACTCTCTCCCGGCTACCGGTGTAGCAGTTTCGCCCGGATCAGCCGTCCTAGGGTCCGGCCCGGCCGCCTCACAGGCGACACCGAGCGCAAGGAGACACCAGAGGAACAACCACCTCACGATCCTCAGCATTCCATCCTCTCATACCAGCCGCCGCGGCTAGCCTCAGACCGGGTGCCGGCGCAGCGGCCGGCCGAGCGACTGGGCGAGTGCTTGTAGCGGCTCCCAGACAGTCCGAGCGAGCAGATGTGTTCCCCGCGCGCGGGCCGCTTGCTCCAGGCGACCGGCGCGTTCACCCGGATAGAAGATTTCGGCGACCCCAGCCTGTCTGGGGGTGGCCTTGATCCGGCGGATATGGTCTTCCACGCGCTGGGCAAATTCGGCTGGCGGCATGAGCAGGCCCGGGTCGAACACGAGTAGGAAATGCCCCACTTGCCCCTCAGCGCCGCTCGCCGGCCCATAACCGGCGCCGGTTAGCACGGCTGCCAGGATTTCCGAGACCATCGCCAGACCGTACCCCTTGTGCTCGCCTAGCGGCAGGAGCGAGCCGAGGAGCGCCGCCTCCGCCTCCGTCGTGGGATTCCCGGCTTCGTCGAGCGCCCAGCCTTCCGGCAACGGCCGGCCCTCCTCGGCGAACATTCTGACCTTTGCGAACGATGCGGACGGCGCAATGTCCAGCACAATGGGGGAACGCCGGCCGGCGGGAATACCAAAGGCCCACGGATTGTTGCCCAGCACGCGCCCCAGACCACCGGTAGGCGCCAGGATCGGCTTTGCCACCGCAGTACAGAGGGCCAGGTATCCGGCTTGCGCTGCCCGCAGGACGTAATGCGCCGGAATGAAGAGATGGTTGGAGTTCCGGACCCCGGCAAGGCCCACACCGGTCACAGCCACCTTTTGCAGGCAATGCTCCAGACCAAGCGTCATCGCCAACGGGCCGTAGCCGCCGTCCGCGTCAACGAGTACGCTCACCAGGGTCTCGTGGATGACGCGGATCGCCGCGTGAGCGTTGACCGAGCCGCCGTGGGTGGTGGTCTTGTAGGCGAGCACCAGGCGGACGCCATGACTGTCGTGGCCGCGTAGGTCCGCCTCCACGGCAACTGTGGCCAGCAGCCTGGCCTGCTCGGGCGCAACACCCTGAGCAATGAAGACTTGGGTACAAAACTCCTCCAGATCGGGGATCGCGATACTGCGGGCGTCGTCCATCGGAGCGTTCCTGGCATTCGTCAACTATCAGCCGTCAGCTTGAAACGGTAGTGAAGCGGCCGGGATCAAAGGGGGCCAACGGCAGCGGTGGCTCCCGGCCCATGACCACTGCGGCGATGGCTTGCGCGGTGATCGGGGCGGAGATAATGCCCATCTTGAAGTGCCCGGTGGCATGGTAGAGGCCACGCAGCCGGTGGTCCGGCCCGATGATCGGCAGCTCATCGGCCGTGCAGCGCGGACGGAGCCCGGCCCACAGCGACTCCAACCGGCAGTCGCGTAGCGCCGGCAGGACCGCGAACGCGCCGCGCAGCAGCCCCTCAATCGCGCCGGCCGTCACCGTCGTATCGTATCCAACGTCTTCCACGGTGGCCCCACATAGCAGTCGGCCATCGGCCCGCGGCACGAGCACGCCATGTCGAGAGCCGACGATGTGGCGAACCGGCGGCGGTCGGGTCTCGAAGGCCAGCATCTGCCCTTTGGCCGGACTCACGGGCAGCCAAGCCCGTGCATCGAGCAGTCCCGCCCAGCTCCCGGCCGCGTTGACCACCACGTCCGCTGCGAGACGCTCGCCGGCAAGGTCCACGCCCAACACGCGGTCGTGCCGGACATGCAGTCCCGTGGCCGGACGGCCCGTGAGGATGGTCACGCCACGACGCGCCGCCGCCATCGCCACGTTCGCCGTCAGCCGGGCATTGTCAACCAGCGCATGGTCGGGGAAGAAGAGCGCACCGGTAGCAGCGGTGAGTGCCGGTTCCGCAGCGCGCACGGCGGCCGCGTCCCATACCTCGGCGCGGATGCCGGCGGCCCGTTGAGCTTGCCGGCGCTGCTCCAGCGTGGCCGCTTCCGCTGCATCGAGGGCCAGCACGAGCCGGCCGGTCACGCGGTACTCTACGGGCAGGCCGGTATCCGCAAGCAACCGGGCCATGAAGTCGCCGTAGAGGCGCAAGCTCCGCCGATAGAGGTCAATGATCTCCGGCGGTCGGCCAGGCTCCGCTTCCGGGATCAGGATGCCGGCGGCAGCCGAGGAGGCCGCTGCGCCCGGTCGGTCGCGCTCGATGAGCGTGACCGGCAAGCCGTGCCCGGCCAACTCCCAGGCAATGGAGCCGCCAATAATCCCCCCGCCAACGACAATGACATCCGGCGTTGTCTCGTTCATAGTGTTTGCAAGGTCACGTTGTCCTGTGGATTAGCTGCCAGGACGGTTTTGTGAGGGGCCGTTAGGCAGGGCTGCGCCACGAGCGCGTTGAGATGCAGCGGGGTCGTCACCCAGACCGCATCGAGCGCCGCGGCGTCCAGCAGCTCTTCGGTTTTACATATACTCTATCAGCGGATCTTTCCCGATGTCCTGCGCTGTGGGAACTGGAAGGCGTAGAGCTTCATATCCCGCATCACGAATCGGAGCCGAACCGCCCGACCGGCCAACTCCCCAGTATCCGGCCGGCCCTGCCAGGTGACGGTTTTGCGGATGGCATTACCCAGCACCGCGTCGGCCGCGGCGAGGCTGTACCCCGGCAACGGCCGGCCGGCCGCATCCTGGACTTCTACCTTGAGCCAGCCCCCGGCGCTGCCATCGAGATTCAACTCCAGACGGTCGCCGCCAAAGCATAGCAGCGGGGTGGTGAACTCGCCGCCGCCATAGCCAGCGTCGGCCGAGATGAAGCCGTCCCGCCGCAGCGTGGCGCGGAAAAGACCGGTGTTGTGCCCGTCGCGCTCCTTGTCCGCATGGCTCCCGCCGCGGCCACTATAGTAGAGCCACAATTCATCGCCTACCGGCACCGGCCACGGATTGGCGACGATGATCCCGGCGGTCGCGCTGCCAGCGGGGCCTTGGCGCAGAAACGGGCGGCGCTCGCCGGCCCGCTGCCAGCGTATGCCGTCGCGGCTGGTGAGGAGCTGGACATCGAACGTCGCCGGGAACTCGTTCTCTCCCCAGTGGTAGAACGCCGCCGGCAGCATGAGATAGACATCCTGGACATCGGGGTATTTCAGCGCGCAGCTGGTGTAGAAGTCAATCACCGGCCGCGGGTCGTCGCTGCGGTCGGGCACCGGAATAGCCAGGTCGGTAGCGTCGGCCTCAAAGACGATCTCCAGCGGTGACCACGTGCGTAGGTCCGGCGAGGTGATGCGCCCCACGGCCCGGTACCGCCCCTGCCCGGCCGCGTTCAGCTCGACGCCCATCGTGGCCGCCTCGCCGTAGGCCTGGGTCTCGCGCACACGGGTATAGCCCACGTACAACTCCAGCCGGTCATCCCAGAACAGCATGTTCTGGGTATCGCACATCGTATCGGGCGGGTTCGGCTGATCGGGGTAGACGTGCCAGTGGATGCCATCGGCAGAGTGCATCGCCCACAAGCCCGGCTCCACGCCGGCAGCGACCTGCCGGTCGGTGGGCTGGAACTTCGTCCAGAGCTTGTAGCGCTCCGCCGGCGCGGCCCGCTCGTCGCGGAACACCGTCGCTCCTTGCTGGCTCTGCCGCTCCAAGGGCGGGGCGACGATGTTGTTGGCAGTCGAGCCACGGAACGGGATCAGCCCAAGCTCGGGCTTCTCCCAGGACAGACCATCGGTAGACTCGGCATAGCAGAGCCGCCGCGCCCCTTCACGGGGTAAGCCACCCGCTAGCAGCGCGTCGTACCACAGGCGAAAGCGGCCGTCGGCCTCCCGCAGGACGGTGTTGTAGCTGCCGATGCCGAGCGCTTCCCATGGCCGGTCCGCGCACAGCACCGGCGCCGGGTGCTGGACGGGCGGATTCATGCACAAGCGCACCCCGGCGGCAGAGTCGAAGAACCGCTCGTCAATGAATAGCTGCTTCTGCGTGCCGATATCCATGTCCATATCAGTTCCCTCCGTCATGCCGGCGCCGGCCGGCCCTCACCCCCGGCCCCTCTCCCCCGGGGAGAGGGGCGTCCACACGGCGACCGCCCTCCTGCGGAGTGGTGACGTGCTCACTACTCCGCCGAGCGCTAGAACCAGCGCGTGATGACCACCTTGCGGTCGGTGAAGAAGTCAATCGCGTCGCGGCCCTGGCCGTGCAGCGTGCCGAAAAAGGACTCCTTCGCGCCGCTGAAGGGGAAATAGGCCATTGGCGCTGCGACGCCGACATTGATCCCCACGTTGCCGGTGGGGACGCGGTAGCGGAACTCGCGCGCGGCCGCTCCGTCTTGCGTGAAGATGGACGCCGCATTGCCAAACCGCTGCTGCTCGATAATCTCAATCGCCGCATCGAGCGTGTCCACGTGCATGATGCTCAGGACCGGGCCGAAAATCTCGTCACAGGCAATGGTCATGTCGGGCGTGACGCTATCGAAAATGGTGGGGCCGACGTAGCAGCCGTCGTCGCCGCCGGCGACTGCGACCTGGCGCCCGTCCAGCACCAGCGTCGCCCCTTCCTGCTCGCCTTGCTCGATATAGCCCAGAATACGTTCCTGGGCCGACCGGGAGATCACCGGCCCCAGCTCCACGTCGTCGTCCAAGCCGTTGCCGACCTTCAGCGCCGCCGCGGCCTGCGCCACCGCATCGCGCACCCGCGCGTGGCCCGCCCCGACCGTCACCAGGACCGAGCCGGCGAGGCAGCGCTGGCCGGCGGAGCCAAAGGCCGAGTTGATGATATTGGAGACCGAGCTATCCAACACCGCGTCGGGCATGACCACCAGGACGTTCTTGGCGCCGCCCTGCGCCTGCACGCGCTTGCCGCGCTCGGCGCCCCGCGCATAGATGTACTTGGCCACCGGCGTGGAGCCGACAAATGAGAGGCCCTTGACAGCGGGGTGGTCGAGCAACCCGTTCACGGTGTCTCTGGCGCCGTTGACCAGGTTGATGACGCCCGGCGGGAATCCGGCCGCGTCGAGCATCTCGAAGATGAGCTGCATACTCGTGGGCACCTGCTCGGAAGGCTTGATGATGAAGGTGTTGCCGCAGGCGACGGCATACGGCCAGAACCAGAAGGGCACCATCAGCGGGAAGTTGAAGGGGCAGATGGCCGCAAAAACCCCCAGCGGCTGCCGCACGACATCCTCGTCTATGCCGCTGGCTGCCCCATCCTCCAGCCCGTAGCCCATGAGCAGGGAGGGAATGCCGCTGGCGACCTCGACGTTTTCGATAGCGCGCCGCACCGAGCCACGGGCATCTTCGAGCGTCTTGCCGTGCTCCAGCGTCACCTGCCGCGCCAACGGCTCAAACCGCGCCTCCAGCTGCTCGCGGACGGCGAAGAGATAGCGTGCGCGGTCGAGCGGGGGCGTGGCACGCCAAGCAGGGAAGGCCGCCTGCGCCACCGCGACGGCCTGGTCCACGTCGGCCCGGTTCGACAGGGGCACGCGGCCCAGCAGATCGCCGGTCGCCGGATTGGTCACGTCAAGGTACTCGGTCGTTTGGGGCGTGATCCACTCGCCACCGACGTAGTTCCGTAGCTCTTTCGTATCCGCCGGCGTCGCTGTCACGCCGGCCGTGTGGGTGGTAGCCATCGCTCTCGCCTCCTACAGCCTGAGGACTGCACGGCAAGCCCGCACAGCCGAGTGCGGTCGCAGTCGGAGTATCCACCCGGGGCCTGCCAGCGGGCCAATGCACATCTTATACCAATTCGCTGTCGGGACAGCGGGGCCAGCCCTCACCCCCCGGCCCTCTCTCCACCATGTAGAGAGGGGGTGTGCGGCGCAGTCTCCGCTCGCGCCGTAAATGATTTTCGAGTCTACCGTATGAAAACGTTGTTTCTGTGCCATGATAGAAAATCGGGGCGTGGGAGAAACCGAGATGGTAGTTTGATTTTCTGCCCGTCATATCCTAACAACAGTTTGCGCGCAGCATCACTTGTTGAATGCGAGACTTGGCTGCTCACCACAACGATGTAATCATCTGTAACGGCGATCAGCCCCCGGTCAAAAGCACGGTCATGTAACGCATTCAAGCATAATCCATTTTGCGGGTTTAGCTTTTCGGTCTTATCGGATTCTGCCCACGGCTTGATATGGCTTGCGACGAGTGGCGCTTCAATATCAATTCCCGTAACGCAACATTTATTTTCATAGGCAGATAATATCGCTCTTCGGAAAAAGCTCTGATTCTCTCGAATTCTGCGGACAGCCATTCTTTCCCTTCCTTCCTCTTGGTGAATCTCCTGTTTCTGATGCACAATATCAATATCCATCTCGCGCGCTCTTTCAGCTATTAGCTGCTCACTTTCTTCGATGAGCACTTGCCAGTTGCTGTGGAGTTCGTCCCACACTTCCTTGTCCAGACGAGATGCATTGCGGAGGCCGCTTATTCCCCGCTTCTTCAATTCTGGATCAAAACTGCCAAAGTTCCCGATTTTCATATTCACGGCACCGGGCGTTCGGCCAACCAATTTAGCAGTATGTCGAACGTCCGGGTAGTTTTTGCTGGAAGCGTTGAATGGGATCCGGCAGTACAGATTGAACACGATAAGCAACTCCTCGCGAGTCCATCTCCGGAAGCTAGATTTGGCCGCCATTTCCACACATCACCGTTTAGGGTTAGGAATCGGCAATGACGTAGCCGCCGGCACCACAATAGAAATCAACGGCCAAGAACTTGGGTGCTCTCTCAGCGTCACCCGGCATCCTCGTTCCTCCCGTCGAGCCAACGCACATCTTATACCAATTCGCCACTGCGGCCGGTCTGGATTGCGGCTTGCGCCGGAATGACGCATCCTCCCGGCCGCTCTCGGCGTGATCCGGCGCTCATGGGCGCGTGGAAGCTGTTAGCATAGCTCGCTCAGTGCATGGCTGATTGCCGGCGGCTGCCCACCATCCGGCCGCGGTGAGGAGCGAACGATGGAATCCACACACGCTGCGACTACCCGCCAAGGTTCTGCTGCGCTTTACGACGTGGTCTACGAGCGCGACGTGATGGTGCCGGCCCGCGATGGGACGCCGCTGGCGACCGACCTGTACTTCCCAGCCATTGGCGGTGAGCGCGCGCGGGGGCGATTTCCGGTCATCCTGGAGCGGACGCCCTACAACAAACTGCGCTTGGGCGCCCGCGACGCCGGCTACTTTTTCGCGCGCCGCGGCTACGTCGGTGCGGTGCAGGACGTGCGCGGTCGTTATGCCTCGGGCGGCACCTGGTATCCGTTCGCCGGAGACGGTACGGGCACGCAGGGCGAGGGCGAGGACGGCTACGACGCGGTGGAGTGGCTCGCGGCCCAGGAGTGGTGCGACGGCGCCATCGGTACGATTGGCGGCTCGTATGCCGGCGCTACGCAGAGCGCACTGGCCTCCCTCAACCCGCCGCAGCTGGGCGCCATGGCGATCTCGGTCGGGCCACACGACTACTTCGAGAACTCGATGCGCCATCACGGGACGGCCGAGCTGCGCTTTTTCATCTACTCGTTTCGGATGCTGCACACGAACGAGTGGGACGATGCCATGCCGCCCGGCGTGACCGACGCCTTCCGGGAATCCCACGAGCACGTCCACTGGTGGGTGCGCCGGTTGCTCGACGGCCCATTCCGCGCGGGCACATCGCCCTTACAGCACTACCCCAGCGTCGAGCAGTACGTCTTGGACCTGCTGTCGCGCGGCGAGGACGATGAATTCTGGGCACGGCCCGGCTTTGGCCCCCGGCGGTACTACGATCAGCACGCCGACGTGCCCACGATCTACCAGGGCGGCTGGTACGACTCGTATGGGACGAGCACGGTGACGAACTTCATGGAGTTCTCGCGGCGGAGCCGCTCGCCGCAACGCCTGATTATGGGGCCGTGGGTCCACGGCGCGGGCGAGGAGAACTACGCCGGAGAGGTCGAGTTCGATGTCGAGGCGGCGCAGGATTCGTGGGATGACGTGCGCTTGCGCTGGTTTGATCGCTGGCTCAAGGGGCTGGACAGTGGCGTGGACAGTGAGCCGCCGGTCAAGCTCTACGTGATGGGCGGTGGCGACGACGACGGGCACATGACGACGGGCGACCGGCTCCGGCGGGGCGGGTCCTGGCGCGCGGCACCGGATTGGCCCCTGCCGCAGACTCAACCGACACCCTACTACCTGCACGCCGGCGGCGGCCTCTCCGCAGCGCCACCCGCGGCCCGGCCGCCCTCCGGCTACAGCTTCGATCCGCGGTATCCGGTTCCGACGACCGGCGGGAATATCTCCGCCGCCGATCCACTGATGCCGCCGGGTGGGTTCGACCAACGCAACCGTCCGGCCCTGCACGGCTGGCTAGGCCCGGACTACCAGCACACGCTCCCGCTGGCGGCACGGGCCGACGTGCTCACTTTCCAGACGCCGCCGCTGGAGCAGCCTATCGAGGTGACCGGCTCGGTCGTGGTCGAGCTATGGTCGTCCTCGTCGGCCATTGACACCGACTTCACGGCGAAGCTCATTGATGTCTACCCGCCGTCAACCGATTGGCCGGACGGGTTTGCGCTCAACCTCGGTGACAGCATCGTGCGGGCGCGGTATCGGGAGGGCTACGACCAGCCCCGCCTCCTTGAACCGGGGCAGCCGACCAAATTCTCCATCCTGCTGTATCCGACGAGCAACCTGTTCGACCGCGGGCATCGCATTCGCATAGACATCGCCAGCTCGAACTTCCCGCGATTCGATGTCAACCCCAACACCGGCGAGCCGCTCAACGCCCATACGCACCACGTCGTTGCCCGCCAGTTGCTCTACCACGACCCCGACCACCCCTCGCACGCCCTCCTGCCGATCATCCCGGGTTGACGCGGGGCACACACTTCAGGGAGCGGAACGGACCGGATGCCTGGGGCATCCGCCGCGGCCAGCTCGTCAGCCTTGGTTCGTGGGGCGGGGCGGGGTAATAAGCCTGGGCTTTCCCGACTGATCAACGCCATAAATAAACGGACGCGGTGTCGTAGCGAAGCTGCGCTCCATCTTCTCCAGCGTCAGGGCCAGCAGCTTCAGGTATTGCCAACGGGTTGGATCTTTCTTCTGAGTGAGGCAGAAGCAACCGACATTGTTTTCGAGGCTGGCTCGCCGCTCTCCTGGGCGCGTCCTGATCTTCTTGGCACGGGTGATGACGAGCCAGCCATTCTTGCCGGCTACCGGTAGCCAATCAGTGTCCTTGGTGTTGTGCGGGAAGCAATCATCTAGCCAGCGCACATCATCTCGCACCGCTTTGAGCGCCGTGGCAACGCTCTGGGGAACCGAGCGATCTATCAAGATCATGCAGCACGTTGCAACTCAAATTGGAGCGCTCGCTCCACCTGAACTTGTTCGATATTGAAGTCGGCTGAAATCTGCGCTCTTAGATCGCCCGCTCTGAAACGCTCCAGGATAATCTCGGTACGCACTCCGGATTTGGCCACTACCGGAAAGCCAAAACCGTACTCAGGATCAATGACAACGGGGGTGCTCTGGCCTAGGGGCCACCAACGCGCGGCAATCTGGCTAGCGTCGTACTCTAGCTCCTGGAGGCATGGCTGTAGTACCTCATTCCACGCCCGCATCCGCTTCTTCCGCCCAACTTCGAGCCGGACATCGCCGCGGACAACGAACACGTCGCGGCCGTCCGTCTTGAACCGCAAGGTCGTGAGTGGACGTAGCACCCCTAGAATCTCTTGGCAGTTGCCAACTAGCTTGCGAATCATCCGCAGCGAAAAGCCCGCACCTTGCAGGCGTCCGATAGCGACAATCTCCACGAGATCAACAAACGAGACACTCTCTTGCTTTTTAGCGCCACGGGTGACCGGTAGTTGGACGATGTGTTGACCGTGGGAATCGTAATAGGCATCGCCCTCAAGCCAGCGCTTTGCGGTGCCACGGGTCACGTTGGCGAGGTAGTCCGCGTCCGCAAAGCTGTAGCGCGGCCGGATCAGATAGTCGGGAATAGCACGCGTATCAGCCACTGCGCCCCTCCCTATCCGTTTACCTGTGGCAGTAGATCCGGGACCGCTGCCACGCAGGTAGGTTTGTTTCAATCCGCACCCAGTCGCAAGACCGGATGCGGCGCCAACGGCCGCAGTATACCCCCCATCGGCCTAGACAACCCACACGGCTGGTAGCTCTTATTCCGGGACGGGGAGGGGAGCGGCCTACTGTGCGGGCAGGCACTCCCGGTACACGCGGCGCCAGTTGTCGCTGAGGATGCACCGCAGCGAGTCCTCGCCGTAGCCGCGGCTGCGTAGCTCCGCGGTCAGGCGCGGCAGGTGACCGGTGTGATCCATGCCGAGTGGCCACTGGTCCGCGCCGATGCCACCAACGTCGCCGCCCAGTCCCACGTGCTCGTGGCCCACCAGGTTGACGAGCTAGTCCACGAGATCGGCGAGGTGGGCGATAGTGACGATCCGGCCTTGCGGTGGCTCGGGGTCCGGTGGCAGGTCGTGGGCACGATAGCAGGACTGTTCAGCCTCCCAGCGCTCCGCGGGGTCCCGTTCCCACGCCGGATTGCCGGTCAAGACGACCTTCCGGTCCCAGGGCGGCGGTGGTCCCGGCCGCCAGCGCATCCGCTCGTCGGGGTCCTGGTACGTGTCCAGCAAATGCCGATTGTAGCGCCAGCGCCGCGACGGCCGTCCATGCGCCGCCGGCACGTACTTCCGGGGCCAAACATCCTGGCGCAACATGTGATCGGCGAAATGCACGCCGAGCACCCCGCCGCGCTCGGCAATCAACCGCAGCGTGGTATCTCGCAGGCCGCGCGACGACGGCACGAGGTCACGGCTGGTGGTGTGGCTGTCTATCGGCGGCTTTGACGACGTTTCGATGATGGTGCGCGCGGATTCTGCAGAGGCGTGCGCCACGTCGAGCACCACGCCCAGCGCGTTCAGACGCGCTACCACGTCCCGACCGAAGTCGGTCCTCGCCGGGCCGGGGAGGCCCTCCATCCCCGTACACCAGCGGTTGTGGTACTGCATGGCGGGGTGCGTGGCGCGCACGCCATGTCCGAACAAGCGGCCCACCGTGTCCAGGTCTACCGTGTGCGCGTTCCCGGTGAGATGCACGATCACGCAGCCGCGGTCCTCGCCGGGAGGTGCATCCAGGTCGCTACGCCGCTCCACGCGGCGCGCCGCCGGGCAGCGGCGCACCGCGTTCACCACGTGCGCGATGCGCCGCACCTGATGCCCCCAGCACCCAGGTAGCGGGACCGGCGAGGTGGTAGTCCCGTGGGCCGGTTTGGAAGTAGCAGCCGAAGCCGATTGAGGCGACCAGCGTATGCACGCCGGCCGCTCGCAGCTTGGCCAGGTCAATGGAGGTGCCGCCGTCCGGGGCCAGCGCCTCGTCGTCATAGTCCACGTAGCCCAGGAAGACCGGCAGGCGCCGGTGCAGGTCCCTGGCCCGGTCGAGCTGGGCGGTCCAGGTGTCCGCGGTCATCATCCCAACGTCCCTACCTCGCAGTCGGTGGCCTTTATTCCGGGAGCGGCAGCGAGACGGGACGGCCCTCGCGGGCGGAGATTTCGGCGGCGAAGATCAGCTCGTGGGTTTTCATCGCATCGCTCATCGGGATTTGGGCCTCGCGGCCCTCCCGGATCGCGGCAATGAAGTCGTCAACCTCCCCCGGGAAGGGATGGTGTGTGACTTCGGGGGTATCGGGCATGATCGTCGGGAAGCTCGCCCAGCCGGTCTGTCCGGGCAGGTGGTCCGAGAGGAAATACTCGTTGTCCAGCGTCCCTTTCGCACCGTGCAGGCGCAGGTTGAACTGGTACTTGAGGTTGCCTTCCAGGATGCAGCCGATCTTGCCTATCGCTCCACTGTCGAACTTCACGACGGTCACGGTCGTCGGCTCCCACTCCATCACGTCGGTAAACCGGCCCTCGTAGCTGAAGACCTCGACGACCTCGCCCGGCATGAACCAGCGCAGCGCGTCTACGGCGTGACACCCGGCGCAGACCAGCGCACCACCGGCCTTCGAGCGCTGTCGCGCCCAGTGGTAGCCGGGATACCACTTCTCCCAGTTACCGCTGAAGTAGTCGCATTCGCCGTAGTAGATCGAGCCGAAGAAATCGGCGGCGACCATCGCCTTGACGCTCTCGAAATAGGGGTTCCAGTGCAGCACAAAGCCCACCTGCGTCTTGACGCCGGCTGCCTCGATAGCCGCATTCAACTGGCGTAGCCCGGGGAGATCAATAGCAACCGGCTTCTCGATCAGGAGATGCTTGCCGGCCTGCGCCGCGGCCACACCCTGCTCCACGTGGAGGTTATTCAACGAGCAGATCGCGACGACATCAACCTCCGGGTCCTGCAGGAACTGCTCGTAGTCGGTGTACACGCGCGCCGGTCCCAACCCATGCGCCTGACGCACGCGCTCGGCGTTCTCGCGGCTGCTGCTACACAGCGCAATGACGCTGGCGTGCGGATTGGCCGCAAACGCCTTGATATGCTCGCCAGCGACCCAACCGATACCGACAATACCTACGCCCAGCTTGCCATCCGGTGTCATCGTCTCCCCTCCATGCCAATCCATCCAACGTGCGTGTAGGCAGCCACTACCCCGTCCAGAGCCGCACCAGGATAAGGGTCACCCCGATCAGAATTGGAACTCCAAGTCCGATCACCCACATGACGATCCGCTTGCTCTCTTCCAGCCGTGTCAACCGTTCCCCCACGTCCCGCAAGCGGCTCTCCAGGCCATCCAAGCGGCTCTCCAGGCCCCCCAAACGGCTCTCCAGGCCATCCAAACGGCCCTCCAGGCGTGTCTCGATGGCATTCAGGTGCTGCTCTAGGTGCAGGTTCCCGGCCCGCACGGTCGCTAGGATATCATCCAGACGTTTGTCCTGTCGGGTTTCCGAGTCCCGCAGGTCCTCCATGCTGGCAAAATCCCGCTCCGCCGACATCACGTCCTCTGTCGGCGGCGTTCGCGTCGCCATCAACTACCCCTTCCCCAGTGTGCTATCAGCCTAGCCGCTAGGCCAGCGTCTTTTCTGAGCAGCCTGCACACAAGCCACGGACTACGAAACTACTACTGCTACTCGTAGACCGTCTCGCCAGTCTTGTGCGCGTTGATAAACGACCAGTCGAACTCTACGCCCAGCCCGGGCCCTTCGGGCACGTCTACACACCCGTTCGCATCTACCGAGTCCAGCTCATCCAGCCAACGGCGGTCGGCATAGATCGGCGGCTTCGTATCTTGTATGTTGGGGTGGACCAGCCCTAGCTCGTAGTAGTTGGTGTTGCGGATGGACGCCAGGCAATGCCGATGCGCCAGGCCGCCGCCGTGTAGCTCTACGTCCAGGCCGTTGGCCTCCGCGAGTGCAGCAATCTTCATCACGCCGGTGACGCCGCCATCCTCGCCAACCCCGGCGCGCACGTAGTCGGCCGCACCGGCATGGATGGTATCTGCCTTCTGCTCCAGGCCCCGCACGTGCTCGCCCAGCAGCAGTGGTGTCTTGATAAATTGACGCAGCTTGGCGTGGGCGAAGCTGGAAAAGCCACCACCACGGAACGCATCTTCGTACCAGAAATAGCGGGCCTCGTCGCACGCACGCCCCACGCGCAGCACGTCGTCGAACGTATTGTAGGCGCCGGCAGGATCGAGCATGATGTCCATATCGTCACCGACGGCCGCACGGATGGCGAGCACCGCCGCGACCTCGCGCTCGATAGGCACGTCAATCCAGCCGTGAATCTTGAACGCTGGGTAGCCGAACCGCTCCTTGCACTGCAACGCAAACTCGCCGTAGGCCTCGGGACGGGTCAGACCGCCGTTTTCGTCGCCGTGATAGGTGCTGGCGTAGCACGGGAGCTTCTTGCGCCAGCCGCCGAGGAGGGCGTAGAGCGGGACGCCGTGTAGCTTGCCGGCGATGTCCCACAGGGCGACGTCCACCGCGCCGGGCGGCGTGCCCCCGGCGCCGCGGTGGACGCGCTTGAGATCGTGCCAGATGACCTCGCGCTCCAAAGCGTTTCGCCCGAGGAGATACTGCACCACGCGCGGCTGAAGGTGCCCGCCCGGCACCTCACCTCGAACGCCGGCATCAGTCTCGATGGTCAGGATGCTACCGCCCGAGGAGAGACGACTGCCTTCCTCATACACCATGTCGAAGCCGAACTGCGCTTCCATGCTCAGGTTGGCGATCTCGTGCTGAAAGTGGGTGACGGTGATCCGCGTGATCTTGACTGCTGAAGACATCGCCTCTACTCCGTATGGTAGCGCGCTGTTGCCGCGGCGCTGCTCCTACCGACGCTCCTTACAATACCCTCGGTGCCCCTCCGGCGCCACCACGCCAGCGGTGAGGGGCGGTACACACGCGCCGGCCGGGCGGGTATGATGCTGAAGACCATGACACCGTATTCGACCGACGACGACTCGTTAGCGCGCGACACGGACATCGAGTTCGTCCGCGACTCCGGCCCCGGCGGTCAGCACCGCAATAAGGTGGAGACGGGGGTCCGGCTGCGCCACCGCCCCTCGGGCCTGGTGGTGAAGGAGGCACGTCGCCGCTCGCAGGCCCGCAACCGCGAAGCGGCCTTTACCCGCCTACGAGAGCACCTTGAGGCGCTGAACCGGCCACCACCACGCCGCATCCCGACGACCGTGCCCCGCAGCGAGAAGCGCAAGCGTGTGGTGGTCAAACGGCGGCGCGCCCAGGTCAAGCAGTTGCGCCATGCGCCAGCGCCGGACGAATAGGCCGCCGGCTATGCGTGCGGGTCCCGGCGCCTCACCCCTCGGCTGACGCAACGCCGTCGAGGACCGCTGCGGCCCAGCGCTCGAACACGACCGCGCCGATCTCCTTGGCCCGCGGCTGACCCGCTGCCGTGTCGACCAGGATCGTCTCCGGCACCACGCCCGCACCCACCACCTCAGCGCGGAACGTGTCCACCAGCGCCGCGATCTGTCGGCGCTCCATTTCGAGGTGAAAGAGCAGTCCGTAGGCACTATCGCCGTAGCGGAAGGCCTGGTGCTCGGTCAGCGCCGACGAGGCCAAGGCCACCGCCCCGGCCGGCAGATCGAAGACATCGCCGTGCCAGTGCAGCGGCGTGAAGGTCTGCGCGACGCCCCGCCAGAGTCGATCTGCGCGCGCGGCTGCCCGCAGGCGCACGTCATACCAGCCGATTTCCTGCTGCGGCGCCGGGTAGACGCGCGCACCGAGCGCAGCCGCGAGCAGTTGGCTACCGAGGCAGATGCCGAGGATCGGAACTCGCACGTGCAACGCAGCCGCAATCAGCCGCAACTCGCTGCGTAAGTGGGGGTAGCGATCCGCTTCGTAGACGCCCATCGGCCCCCCCATGACCACAAGCCCGGCAGCGCCGTCGAGCGCACTGGGCACAGCCTGTCCCCTATCTATACGCACCGGCCGGGTCTCGATACCGCGGTCGGCGAGCGAGTCTGCGATGGCGCCAGGGCCTTCGGGCGCAACATGCTGCAAGACAATGACATGGGGCATACGGTATCTCCAAGCGGAGTGCATACTAGCCGGCGAGCATAAGCGTAGCATGGGCAGCCGGGGCTGGCCGGTATACTGCTCGCTGTCGAAATAGCGAATCTCAACCGATCAGGGAGCACCGATTGGGCGAGACGGCTTAGTCCCTCCTGGCTCCCGCGGACGCTGGTGCTCGCTGGCTTGGGACTGTTGATCGCCGGAGCTGGGGTCTTCGCCGCGGTGTTCTTCCACGACCGCACGGCACTCACGACGATGCCGGCCCGCTGGGCAGTGATCTGGGCCATCACCGCCTCGCAGTCTGGCTCTGGTGGGATGTGCGGCAAACCAAGCAGCTCTGCCTCGATACCGTAGCCCGGCGCTGGCTCCCGCTGGCCATCCCAACCATCATTGCGGTGCTCGTGTATGGCTCAGACACTATCTATCACTGGTTCATCACTCGGAATCGCGCCCGCATCATCTGTGGCGCGCTCGTGCTGGCCGCGCTGGCGCTGATCTGGCTGGCGCAGCAAGCGGCGCGACGTCAGGCCACACAGCCGGCAAGAGCATGGTCGGCCACCTTAGCCGCGGCCGGCCCTATGGTGCTTGGCGCCTCGCTTTTTGTGCAAGGCCTGCTCCAAGCAGCGTCGTTCGTCCACCTCACCGTGGACGACTTTGGTCGTTACTGGACGATTGCCGACACGTTGGCTTCAGGAGCCGGGTACCAGGTCTGGACAGCCAGCGCAGGGACCGCGCCGGGTGGTGGGGCTGGCTATTGGACCGACTTACCGGTGCTGCCCGTGCTGCTGCTGGTGAGCTTTGCCCTGTTTGGTCACACGCTCACGGCCGCGCACGTCCCGCTGCTGCTGGCAAACATCGCCCGGCCCTTTGTGCTCTATGCGCTGTATCTCCGCTTGACCGGACACCGACTGTGGGCCTTTGTGGGCACTGCTCTTATCCTCTTCCTGCCGTTCTTTCAGGTCTATCCGCTCGGCAGCAGCGAGCCTGACCCCCTGTTGGTCGTACTGGTGGCCGCTCTCGTGTGGCGCGTCGTGGTGCTGGCTCAAGTTCAATGCAGCTATCCCCTCCCGGAAGCTGCACTGGCATGGTCTGGCGGTGGGAATACTGACCGCAGCGACAGCGCTCGTGCGGCCCGAGGGGATCATATACGCAGCACTGGTCCCCGCCGGTCTGCTGTTCCACCGACGCTCCCGCCGCGCGCGCTGGTGGGCACTTGGTCCGGCGAGTCTGCTGGTCGGCGGGTTCGCGGCCGCTTTATGGCCAGCGGTCCACCGACCTTGGCCACCGGCGCCGCGAGAGCTAGAACTGGCCAATATCCCGGCCAATCTCCAGATCGCTCACAAGCCGCTGGAGCATGCCGCGAGGCGGCGCTACCTCTCGGAGCCGGCGCTGCTGGCCCTCCGAGCCCTGCTGTTGGCGCTCGCGGTGCTCGGGGCCATTCTCATGATCCGAGCGCATCCCACGCTCATCGGGTTGCCCATCGCGCTGCTGGCGCATGGCACGCGCTTGCTATTGCTCGACCCGTTCAGTTTGCGGACTGCCGACTCGCCCGAGTTCCTCCGCCACATCTCCTATGCCTGGCCCCTCCTGCTGGGTCTGATCCTACCGCTGTGCCCACGGTTGCGCCGCGTACCCCACGCGCTGTCAATCGCAGGCGCGGTTTTGCTGGTGAGTGCCTTTGCCTACCTCACGGCTACACCGGAAGACAGCTACGCCAAACCCGGTCGTGGTACTCTGCTGCGAGACGACATCTACCTCCTCTGGACCGATCTCCTCCGCATCCCCTACGAACTGCCCACACAGCTCGACGACCCCTCCTTTTTCACGTTTCGTGCTGATCTCTTCACTACCTATCGTCCCTACGACCTGCACGGTATTGACTATGGCTTCGACTACCAACTGGCGAGCTGGTTGGCCTTCAGCGCGGCGCTGCCGTTTGTCGCTGCTCGTGATATGCGCGGACGCGGTACAGTAGCTCTGCTACAGCGCGACGTGGCGGCCGCCGGTCGCCGGAACCGACTACTGCGCAGAAGGAGAAAGCGGACATGAACGGCTGGGAGGCTCTGGCGGACATCTTGCGTCGGGAGGGAGTGGACTATCTGTTCTGCTTCCCCAGCAACCCCCTCATTGATGCAGCAGCGCGGGCGGGCATTCGTCCCATCCTCGCCCGTACCGAGCGGACCGTCGTCGGCATGGCCGATGGGTATAGCCGCTATACCAACGGCGAGCGGATTGGGGTGTGCTGCGTCCAAGCCGGACCGGGGACCGAGAATATGTACGCCGGCGTGGCCCAAGCCTACGGCGACTCGGTGCCCATCCTCGTGCTACCCGGACAGACGGGGCGCAACCGGCTGGCTATGCATCCCAACTTCGAGGCGCTGCCCAACTATGCCGGCGTCACCAAATGGCTCGCGCAGATCAATCTGGTAGATCGTATCCCCGAGCTGATGCGCCGCGCGTTCATGCACCTCCGCTCCGGCCGGCCCAGCCCGGTGCTGCTGGAGATGGCGCACGACGTGATGGATGAGGAGTTCGGCGCGCCGCCGTCCGACTATCAGCCGGTACGGGGCGCCCGGTCGGCGGCCGATCCCGATGACGTGGCCGCCGCGGTCGAGGCGCTGCTGGCCGCCGACAAGCCGGTGTTGCACGTCGGGCAAGGGGTGCTCTGGGCACAGGCTTGGGAGGAGCTACGCGAGTTTGCCGAACTGGTTCAGGTGCCCGTCGTGACGACCCTGGCCGGCAAGAGCGCCTTCCCCGAAGATCACCCACTCGCTGCCGGATCACTGGCCAACACGAGCGCCGAGCCGGCCCTCCAACTGCTCGACGAGGCCGATCTCGTCTTCGGCATTGGCGCCAGCTTCTCGAAGATGCCGCTCTCCACACCGATCCCGGCGGGCAAGGTGCTGGTGCAGCAGACGATAGACCCGGCCGACCTGAACAAGGAATACGCCGTGGACCATGCGCTGCTGGGTGACGCGCAATTGGTGCTACGCCAGCTCACCGCCGCCGTCAAGGAGCAGCTTGGTCCGGACGGACGGCGGGCGCAGTCGGGCGCCGCGGCGACCGTCGGGCAGCGCAAAGCGGCCTGGCTCGCCAAGTGGCAGCCGCAGCTCACCTCCGATGACGTGCCGCTCAGCTCTTACCGCGTGATCTGGGACCTGATGCACTCCGTAGACCTCACCCAGACCATCGTCACCCACGACTCGGGCAATCCACGCGACGCTATTGCTCCCTTCTGGCAGTCGGTGATCCCGCGCGGCTACTTGGGCTGGGGCAAATCTACGCAGCTGGGCTATGGCCTGCCACTCGTCCTAGGCGCGAAACTGGCTGCGCCGGAGAAGCTGGCCATTCACTTCCTCGGTGACGGCGCCTTCGGCATGTGCGGGATGGACTACGAGACCGCGGCCCGCGAGCGTATCCCCATCCTCGCGGTGCTCATCAATAACAGCGCCCTCGGTGGCTACGAGAAATCCATGCCCTACGCGACCGAGAAGTATCGGACCAAGTACCTCTCCGGCGACTACGCGACGGTGGCCAAGGGTTTGGGTGCCTACTCCGAGCGGGTAGAGCAGCCGGCGGACATCAAGCCGGCCATCCAGCGCGCCCTGTCCGCCATCGCCGACGGCCAGCCGGCGCTCTTGGAGTGCATCACCCACGAGGAGTACAGCTTCTCCGGCCGAGGCGGCTGAGACGCCTTGCCAGTGGCAAGTAGCTAGTGGTCTTTGGACCGCGGCTGGCACCGCAGTGACGAGGCGCGGGCCGGGACCGTCATTGCAGCACCAGCAGAAGGGTGATCCACAATGCCGACTGCCCCTCAGCAGAATCGGCTCCCGTTCGATGACGCCCACGCTGCGGTTGAGCGTGGCCTTCAGGTGGTGCGGGCCACGTTCCAGGGTGCCGAGCCGTTCGACTGGAGCCTGTTCGACGGCTTCGATTCCCTGCGTGTCCTGACCTACTCGGTGAGTACCCCGACGATTGTGCGGATGCTCGACCGGCACTCCTTCCAGCATTTCGAGTGCGTCTTTGGCTATGAAGGCGGTCTGGGGCGTTTCGCCGACGTGATCGCTTTTCAGCAGTTCCTCATCAAGCAAGTACGGGAGTGCGCCCTGCAACTGCGAGACGACCGCCAGCGGCTCATCCTCGAAAAGATTCACGCCGGCGCCGCCCAGTTCTACGTCGTGAAAGATAACGTTGCTCACGCCAAGCTGTATCTGCTGGAGGCCAAGGCCCCCCAGCGCCGCCGGGCCATCGTCGGCTCGGCCAACCTGTCTGAGCGCGCTTTCGGTGGCAAGCAGCCGGAAACCCTCGTCGTCTTCGATGACGACGACCGCGCCTGGGAGCACTACTCGCGCGAATATGAGGCCGTCAAGGAAACAGCAGCGGACCGAATCGAGCTGCCTACGGACTTGAAAGCCGCAAACATTGACTTTACGGACACGCCGGTGCTCCAGGACAAGGGTGTGACGGTGTTCCAGCCGCCACCCGCTGCAGAGCTAACGGTTCCGCAGGTTGTGCAGAAGGTCGAGGCGCTGGTCCCGCCGGTGGAACGCATTGTCTCGCCCCAAGTCACGCACAAGAACGGACGGTTCACGCTCACGCCAAAGGTGAAAGCGGAAATCAAGAAGCTGCGCTGGCGCAAGGGTCAGGAAGAAGCGGAGGACACCAAGCCCACCACTCTCACCATCCACCAAGAGTCGCGCCACGTCAGCGTCTCCGGTGAGCCTGTGTCACTGGAGACTGAGGCGGAAGGGGTACGGCGTAGTGCGGCCGCGCTGATGGACTACTTCAATAACTACGAGCGGGGCTTTGTCGGCAACGTGCTGCGCTTGCAGCGTGATTACTTCACGTTCATGTCCTGGCTCTACATCTCGCCGTTTATCTGCGATCTCCGCACCCGCGCCACCGTCGAGGGCGGGAGCATTTTCCGCTACCCGTCGTTCGCCATCATCTACGGCAAAGCGAACTGCGGGAAGACCAGTCTGGTGGATACGCTGATCGCCAGCATGTTCGGGCGTCCGAGCACCGTGCAGAAAGACAACTTCACGCGCCGCACGCTGCGTGGCCTCCAGCAGAACTACCACCGCTTCCCGGTCGTCTTCGATGACATCACCCGCCGACGCTTCACCGACCACGGCTTGGAGGTCGTGAAGGACGAGAATCTGCCACTGGTGCAAGAATGGCCGTGCTTCATTCTCTCGATGAACGCCGAGCCGCAGTCGTTCCCGGATGAGGTCGTCAAGCGCTGCCTGATGATCTACGTCAACACCTCCCTGCCGATGCACCAACACGCCCTGGCCGACAAGCTACACGCGAGCGTGGAGGACGTGCGGAACCGTCTGACGACCGATTTCTATCGGCGCTACCTGGCCGTCATCATGGACAAGCTCGACGACACGCCCCGGCCGGGCGACATTCTCCGGCTGTCGTCGGAGACGATCCACGATCTCTTGTCCGAGTATGGCGGGGCGCCGTTGCCGGACTGGTGTCAGCCGGTCTCGTGGGCGAATTACGCCGATCAGCGGTACGAGCGCCCGGCCAGACGCCTTCAGGCCCTCCTGGCGCCGCAGAACTACCGCAAGACCGCGGCCGAGGGCGACCAAGGATGGACGTTGCAAGACAAGACGGTCGTGGTGTGGGAGAAGGCCGACGCCTTTGGCCGCACGTCAATCAAAGGCGAGATACCGGACTTCCTCTACGACGACACCGAGAGCGTGGGCAACACCTTCGTGCTCTACCGGCAGCAGACCGAGGACTTCCTCGGCCAGAAGATCAAAGCGCCGGGTTTCCGCTGGCTCCCTTGGGGAAAAGGTCGGTGACGAATGTTAGTTGATCGGTTCATGGCACGATGTCGGGAGCAGGGACCGGCGTTGGCCGCGCGTTTGGACACCAGGGCACGGAGCAAAGCGGAGGCCCGGTGGGCAAAGGCAGCGCTTGCTCGCTGGCGCCCGCTGCCGATCACAGCCCCGGATCGCTCGCCGGGCGCTGCCTTTGCCGTGGACGGCTCCGGCGGCGTACTGAACCTGAATAACGGGTTCTCGCTCGTGGTCGCGCAAGCCGTGCTGGCTGGCCCGACCGCGGCCGATGCCGTTGCCGAGGTGAACCTGGGAATGGCCGATGCCCGCAAGAGCACTCCTGATGTCTCGTCCCTGGGTGACTTGATGATGCGGCGACTGGAGACGCAACTGGCACTGCAAGCAATACCCCGGATGGAGCAGCTAAAAGAGAGCACCATGCTGCTTGACCGCTCTCTGCATGGCGAGCTTGCCCACCTCAGTCTCTGGTATGGTCGGATGACCGATTTAAACACATGTTTAATAGGAGGGCCTAATGCACCACAACCACTGGAGAATGGGCTGGAGAACTATATCCGGCTTCTCTCGCAGTCGTGTGGGCAGAACCACCTCGTCATAGGCCTATCCAAGACCATCCGTGCGCGATTCCTTGCCCATCTCCTGGCGCAAGATGAACTGCCGACGGAGGAAGGGCAGCCCAGCGACCCGGAATTGCTGTATCGGTGGCTCACCGGCAAGGGATATTCACACCCAATTCTGCTCGGAGCAGCCGAGCTAGGAGACCTTTCACTTCAGCCAGAGGCTAAGGATCAGTTGGCGGATTGTCCGGCGATAGTGAGTTCCTATGTCCGGCCAGTAGCCTACGACGACCCACTCCGCATTGATGTACCGGCCAGTGCCGTTGGCCTTCCCAAGCGCTTCATAGACTGCGAGGCGGCGTGGGTTCCCGATCCCCGCGCGCTTGAGCCAATCGTGGCACTCGTGCGGTCCATGTACGGTGGCCCAAGTGTCCACAATACCCTGCTCTACAAGGTGGATCGCCAGGTTCGACTATCACGTCGCACGTTGGAACAAGTGTACTTACCGGCCCTGGCACGTGTTGCCGGCGTACCCCTCGCGGTGGACCGCAGTCGCCGCCGCTTCCTCACACATTAGGGTACCCATCGTCGCCATACAGGTCCTCGCGCCGGAGTGAGAGTTGCGCTGGCCATGTGCCGACATGGAGCACCGGCACATCCGGCGTCAAGGCCTGCACTTCGTGCTCAAGGACCGCTTCCATCGCCGATCCCTCCACGCCAGGAAACCACTCCAGGAACTGTTCTATTGAGGCACCGTCCTTGAGGTTCTCGAAGAGGGTGGCTATGGGCACCCTGGTCCCACGAAACACCCACGCCCCGCTGAACTTGTCCGGATGGCGTTCGACGGCCGGGCACGTCTGCCAATCGGTCATGCGATCACCTCGCTTCAACGAAGCGCATGGCGCTCGTGCAACTCGCCGCGCGGAAGGTTGTCCGTGGCGCGCAGGCCACCACCACGGGCACGGATAGCGGCCAGCGTCTCGTCTTGCAGTGTTCGCAGGCGGTCGAAGCGGGTCTCGGCAGTCCGGTCCCGAACAAGCTCAACCAGATAAGAGCGAACCAGGGCCGCGATCGAGGTCCCGGCCTCCGCCGCCTTGACGTGGGAAAGCCGGTAGAGCTCTTCGTCGACAGATACAGTGATATTCTTCATCGGCACAGTTTTCAGTAGTTGTGGTGCTCCACACTATAGGCCATCGTCCGAGATGGCGCCATGCGCTACACAGCATACTGCTGTAGCGCAAACTGACCTGTCCGGGTTGGCTTGGCTGACTTGACGCGGTAGGAGCGCCAGCCCTATACTCGGAGGGTAGGTTTGGCTCCTGCCAGCACCGGCCGAAGTGGCGGAATTGGAAGACGCGCTACGTTCAGGGCGTAGTGAGGTACCCCCTCGTGTGGGTTCGAGTCCCACCTTCGGCACCATCGTTTCGGCATTCCCCGGCCCCCTCTCTACGTGTGGAGAGGGGGTGTTTGCCGCCAGGCGGGGGGGATGCTATTGCGGCGGCACGTCGGGATGAGCAGAGGCGGCAGCAGATGATTCGTATTCGGCCTGACGATGAGCGACTGTCTTGGCCCGGTGCCATTTCCGTGCAGCACTCCGCCGACTGGGTGATGCCGTGGCGCTTGCCCCACACGCAACGCGAGCTGTTTCCACCCGTAGCGTTGCAGGAGCGCGCGGCGATGCCGGCCGGCGTGCGCCTGGCCTTCCACAGCGACACCACCACCATCGCCGGGGAGATCGTGCCCCAGCCCGACGCCACAGCCGTAGACCTCGCCGTAGACGGTCGTATTCACGGCTCCGTGCCGCTGGCTGGCAGAGCGAGGTTCACCTTTACCGGGCTAGCGCCGGGCGAGAAGCGGATCGAGCTGTGGTTGCCGCAATTGGGCACGTTTCGCCTGCGGTCGCTGGCCCTCGGCGACGGCGCCAGCCTGGCACCCGCGGAAGATGACCGCCCCCGCTGGATCACCTACGGCAGCTCGATCAGCCATTGTAGCTCGGCGGCGAGTCCCGCCTACACCTGGCCGGCGATTGTGGCGCGCGCACACGGCCTGAACCTCACCTGCTTGGGATATGGCGGGAACTGCCATCTGGAACCGATGATCGCGCGGATGATTCGCGATCTGCCGGCCGACTTTCTCTCGATGAAGGTCGGTATCAACATCCAGGGTGGCAATACGCTCAATGAACGCACGTTTCGCGCCGCCATCATTGGCTTTGTGCAGATCGTGCGCGAAAAGCATCCCGATACCCCCTTCGCCGTCGTCTCGCCCATCTACTCACCACCACGCGAGACGACCCCGAACGAGGTTGGCTTTTCCTTAGCGGCCATGCGCGATGAAGTGGCCGCAGCCGTCAGCGCCCTCCAGGCGCACGGTGACCGGCATCTCCACTATTTCGATGGCCTCCAAATCTTCGGCCCGGAATCGGCCCACCTGCTGCCCGACGACCTCCATCCCAACGCCGAGGGCTATCAGGTGCTCGCCCGGAACTTCCTGCGGGAGGTTGCGGCCAAGGTCTTCGTCTCGTAACCAGCGGCCGCGCTCAATGGCGGTGTCACCCGGCGTCAGCCGTCGCGCTGGCCCCAGAGCACGATGTCCTGGCGCGTGAGGCGTATGTCATCGCCCTCGCGCACGGGGGCCAAACCGGTCCGGTCGTCATCGAGGGAGGCCCGGAGCAAGCGACGGATCTCGGCCTCATCCTCCGGCGAGGTGTTGGCCGTAGATGCCCAGGCGCTCGCCGTCGTATGCCGGGTGAAGTGTCGGACGGCGCGCACTGGACACCCCACGTCCGCCATCAACTCACGCAAGCGCGACTCGCTGAACGCCTCAACGTGCGAGGGGTTACGCAGCCGCTCCAGGTGGTTGAGCCGCGCTGCTTTGTCCGGCTCCTCGGGCAAACAGAACTCGCCGATCACCAGCCGTCCACCCGGCCGGAGGACACGGGCCATCTCGGCCAGGCCGGCCACAACCTCCGTGAAGTGATGGACGCTGAAGCGGCAGGCCACGACCGCGAAGCAGGCGTCCCGGAACGGCAGCCGCGTGGTGTCGGCACTGGCAAGCTGCACGCGGCGCTCCGGCGCGTGGGCCGCGCTCGCCCGGCGGCGCTCGGCGGCGCGCTGTAGCATCGCCAAGGTGAGGTCCACGCCGACGACGCGCCCCTGCCGGCCAACGGCCGGCGCCAACTCAAAGGCCACCGCCCCGGTCCCGGTGGCCACGTCGAGCGCGACCGTCGTGGGGATCAGGGCCGCAAACTCAACCATCGCCGTCAGAGTCTCATCCCCAGCGCCCTGATAGGTGGCCGCGCGGGCGGCAAAGTGCTGCTGGACATCCTGGGAGGACGGCTTTGGCTCGCTCATTCCGCTACTACGTCTTCGCGGCGGGCGGCCCAGGCGATGCCGCGGGAGAGCAGACGCTGGACTATCGCGTGCTCGAACACGGCGCCGACGTGGCCGAGGCAGGTGATGAAGAGCCGGCCGGCGCCGATGTCCTTGACATACGACGACGGCTCGGCGAGATTCTCGCCCTCGTGGTGTCCCGTCATCACGACGTGGAGGGAGGAACGGTCGGGATATTCGTTGACGTAGCACTCGTCCTCCAGGTCGAAATCGGTAATCCCCTGCGTGATGAAGTGGTCGGGATCGGCCACGCGGCTCGACATGGGGCTGAAGGGCGGGTGGCCGATAAATCGTCCGCCGACCAACTCGTGGTACTCCGGCCGACCGTTGACGTTGATCGTCGCGCTGTGGATGCCGACCAGCGCGCCGCCGCCCTGCACCCAATCACTCAGGCCATCCATCTGGGCATCCGTCAGCTCGCCGGGACTACCGAAGACGAGCAGGCACGGTGCTTGGGCGAGCCGGTCCGCGGTGAGCGCGTCGTGATCTTGCGTAATGGTCAGGTCGAGCCAGTCCAGCGACCAGAGGAACCGGGCGAGTGCCGCGCGGGCATCGAGGTCCTGCGTATGCACCGCTGCGATGAGCAATGTCGCCCGCAGCTTGCCGTTCGAGTCGGTAGTCATGTTGCCTTCTGCCTCCCTCGCGCCGTAGCGCGGCTGCCGCCGGGCTACGCGGTGCTGCTGTGATCTGCGAGCCGACTGTACCATGCCCGCGCGCGCCGTGACGGGCCGTTGCGCACGGGAGGTGGCCGGCGGTCGTATGGAACCTCTGCCCCCGACGGTGTACACTCCGGGCGGCGGGGTGCGGGGCGTAGCACACCGACTGACGGTATCCAACGGCGCTGCCGCCTCTATCGCCGGGTGCGCGTAGGCGGGGTCGCGTGGGAAGGAGCGGCTCATGCAGGTAGACCGAGACCTATTCATGGAGCAGGGGTTTCTGATCCTCCGCGACTTCGTCCCGCGGGACAAGCTCGACGCCCTCCGCGCCAGCCCCGCGTGCTGATGCAGCTGCCGGGGACCATTGATGAGCAGACCGCCAACGTCGTCGAGGATTTCTGGATTGCCGACGTGACCCT
Source organism: Chloroflexota bacterium (assembly GCA_965238265.1). Lineage (GTDB taxonomy): Bacteria > Chloroflexota > UBA11872 > UBA12225 > JAJDUF01 > JAJDUF01. The sequence continues at coordinate 3,781,843 of OZ250185.1, forward strand.
GGAGGTCGCCGGCCGGCTCCTCCCTGGCAAGCCGAAGGTTCACGAGATGATGATGATGTGCAGCCCGCCGGTGCATGACCATCCGGGTGGCACGGGCTGGCACCGGGACATCAGCGCCATCAACACGGCGCCGCTGGGGGCACTCCAAGCGGACCTGATCGAGAACGGACCGCGCTATACCCAGTGGAACGTCCCGCGCTACGACGACAACGTCCTGTGGATCGTCCCCGGCAGTCACCAGCGCCTGAATACGCCGGAGGAAAATGCCTCGCTGCGGCGCAGCAACCGGCAGCCGGTGCCCGGCGGCGTGCCGGTCGAGCTACGGGCCGGCGACGCTGCCGTCTACACGCACTACCTCCTGCATTGGGGCAGCAACTACACGACCAAGCTGCGCCGCACGCTCCACGGTGGGCACGTCACGCTGGCCGAATTCGACGATCTGGGGTTCGTGGAAGGGCTGTCGCCGCGCGGCCGGGCGACCTTTGAGCGCTGGTCACGGCAGGGCAAGGCGATGCAAGACGCCACCGAGGCCGCGCTGCGGGCGGTCATTGCCGGGGATGCCGCGGCCTACCATGCCGGGCTGGAGACGCTGGAGCCGGGCATGGGGGAGAAGGGCAAGACGGTGTTCACCATCTACCTTTGTAAGGCCGCCCAGCAGATCAAAATACGGCAAGACCCGACGTTCGAGGCCCACGATCTGGCCCGCTCGTTCGCGGAGATCTACCATCCCCTGACCTTGAACTGGGGACCGGGGTTCGCGGAGCGGTTCACGGAGGAGGCGGGCGATGCGCTGTGGCGTCGGTTTGCGGTGCTGGACGCGCAGCTCCAAGCGGGCGAGGACCAAGATGATCCCGGCTTTCAGAGAGAGCACCCACCCTACCTGGTCAACACCGTACCCGAGAGCGTGAACACCGAGGCGTTCATTGCCAGCTGGCACAGCTGACCTCGCCCCTGCCCGCATCCGGCGGACTCCCCTCTCCACATGGGGGAGAGGGGCCGGGGGTGAGGCTGGGATAGTCCCAGAAGGGAGAGCATGCTATGGCCCTGCCCGCACGGATGAAGTTCGGGATTTTCCTGGCGCCATTCCATCGGCTCGGAGAAGACCCTACCCTCGGCTTGGAGCGCGATCTGGAGCTGCTCCAGTGGCTCGACTATCTGGGGTTCGACGAGGCCTGGATCGGCGAGCACCATAGCGGCGGCTGGGAGACCATTGCCTCCCCGGAGGTGTTCATGGCCACCGCCGCCGAGCGCACCAGGCACATCAAGCTCGGCACCGGGGTCATCAGCCTGGCGTACCATCATCCGCTGATGGTCGCCAACCGTATGGTGCTCCTCGACCACCTCACGCGGGGTCGGGTCATGCTGGGGGTGGGGCCGGGTGCCCTGTCCCCCGATGCGGTCATGCTCGGGGTTGACGTGGTCAGCCAGCGCCAGCGCATGCACGAATCGCTGGACATTATCATGCGGCTGCTCACGGAGACGGAGCCGATCACCTACGAGTCGGATTGGTTCCAGCTGCACGACGCGCTGCTACACCTGCGGCCCTATACGCAGCCGCACTTCCCCATCGCGGTCGCGGCCTCCGGCTCCCCGTCGGGCATGGAGCTGGCCGGCAAGCATGGGCTGTGGGTGCTCTCGGTCAGCTCGGTGAACCCGCGTGGCCAGATGACCACCAACCTGAACGAGTTCTGGCAGATTGCCGAGGAAAGCGCCGCCCAGTACGGCCAATCGGTGAGCCGCGACGAGTGGCGGCTGGTGCTCCACGTACACCTGGCCGAGTCACGTAAGGAAGCCATCGAGCAGGTGCGCGAGGGGGCGGCGGCGTTCCAGCACAGCTACTTCGAGCAGACGCTGGGCCAGGACGCGCTCACCGACGGCTCCCCGGAGACCATCGTCGAGGCGGCGAACGAACAGGACATCTGGTGTGTAGGCACCCCGGACGATCTCGTTGCCAAGATCAAGCGTCTCGCTGAGGCGAGCGGCGGCTTTGGCGGCTTGCTGCTGCTCGCTCATGAGTGGGCCACACGCGAGCAGACCTTCCACAGCTACGAGCTATTGGCTCGTTATGTCAAGCCTCAGTTCCAAGGCTCCCTGGTCAATCTCACGACTTCGCAGGCCTGGGCCACCGACAAGCTCGCCGAGATCAAGGCCAAGCAGCGGCAGGCCATGGATCGCGCCAAGCGAGACTACTTCGCCCGCCGGTAACGCCGTGGACCGTGCCTCACCCCCCGGCCCCCTCTCCACATGTGGAGAGGGGGAGTCTGACGCCCCTTCCCTGGAGGGAAGGGGCCAGGAGTTAGGTCCAACACCGCCTAGACGCAGCCGGGGAACTCTTGGCCGGCGACGAGCAGGTAGTGCCGGTTGCCCCAGAGGATATTGTCCCGAAAATGCACTCCGTCGGGACTCTGGTAGTAGGAATGCGCCCAGCGGGGGTCATCGTTGGCGAAGTTGCCAAACTGCGATTCGGCGTCGCAAAAGTGCATGGCCCAGCCGCGGCGGTGCTGGCCGGTCTCGTTCGGCCCCGTGGCATGCATGGTCCAGCGGTCGTGGAAGGCCGCATCGCCGGGTTTCAGGGTGACCAGTACCGTTTGCTCCAGCCGCTCGGCCGTCAGCTCTTCCGCCACGCCCTCGTCGAACCGCACCTGGCCATAGTCGGCGGTGATGGGCACGTAGTGGAAACAGCCGTTCTCCTCCGTGACTTCATCCAGGGCAATCCAGCAGGTCACGCTGCGCCGGCTGAACTGGAAGAAGCCGTCCTGATGGAAACGGTTGGCGCCCCCGTATGGCCCAGAGTTGTTGTGCGCCGGCTTGTTGTACAGATGATCGAACCACAGCTTGAGGTTGGGCGCGAGTAGCTCCTGGAGCACCTTGATCACGTTGGGGTGTGCTGCGAACGCGCGGAACACCGCGTCGTTGTCGGCCAGGTGGTCGAGCGTGCCCCCGAAGTGCTGCCACGGATTGGCGGAGGCCTGCGCCGCGGCCACGGCGGTCTCGTCACTATGACGCTGGCGCACCGGGTACACCCGGTCGCCGCGACGAGCGTAGCGCCCGGTGATCCGCTCTTCCGGCAGTTCTGCGAAGGCCGTGTACCTCGGCAGCGCTTCTAAATCCTGCTTATGTAGCTCCTGTAGCCGGTGTCGCTCGGCCGTGTTGCGCTGCTGATAGGTTTCAACGTCGCTGATGATCGCGTCGGCGCGCCGGCGTAACGTCTCGATCTCGTCCGGGGAGAGCACGTTGCGGACGACCATGAACCCGTTCTCGCGGAAATCGGCGTGCTGCACCTCGTTCAGCTCCATGAATCACCTCCTGCGCGGTGCTCTTAACTTTCTTATAACTCTGTAGGAAGAGTATCCTACAGAAGCTCCGACTACAGCTCCTACCGCTATGGCTGTAATAGGACCAAGACCTACGGCAGTACCCGCAAAAACTATTCCTACTCCCCCTAGTTTAGTTGTTATTGCTGTTGCGCCAACACCAAGCAATGCACCGGGCAAAGCACCATCAGACGCCAGAGTCTTCACTCTCTTCGACACTCTTCTCAGTCCCTTACCACGCTCTGTGTCCATGCCCCTCCTCCCCTTCTTGAATGGCAAGGCCGAGGAGCATACGCCCCTCGGCCTCAGCATCGGCACACACTCCGAGCGACTCGTGCTCGGGGCCTACTGCATCATCTTGACATCGTCGTCGAGCATGACCTGCGTCTCGCGCTGGGCACTCTCCAGGCCGGCCTTGGCGCCGACCTTCTTCTTCATGATGTCCTGGACGGCCGTGCCAATCCTGCCGGTGATCTTGCTATAGGACGGCAAGCCGGGCCACCGCCAGCCGTAAGGAGCCAGATCAACGAAGCCGCGGAACTGCGGGTCATCCCTGAGCGCCTCGCGGAGCTTGGGATGCTCGAGGCCCTTCTGGCTGATGGGAATGGTGATCGCACGAGTCATGTGCTCCACCTGGGCATCCGGCTCGCTCAACCAGAGCGTCACCTGGGCCGCAGCCTGCTGGCGCTCTGCGGTAGTCTTGAAGACAACGGCGTTCCAGCCACCGTTGATCGCCGACTTCACCTTCTTGACCGGATGCAGCGGCACGTGGACCACCTCGAACGGCGGCGCCTGCTGCTGCCGCATGGTGGGAATACGATAGACCCCCTGGTGCTCGAAGGCCACATTGTTCTTCGCGTGACGGTACTCTTCTCGCACACCCCACACCTGGTTTTCGTCGGGATGGTCGAAGATGATCCGGTTGTTGAGCCAATTGAGCCAGCGGTCCATCACCTCCAGGAACTCGGGCGTGTCCACCTGCATCTTGGTGGCGTCATTGCTGATGGGGTTCTTGCCCGCGCTACGCACAAAGTCCAGGTAGAAGTACCAGCCCATCGAGAGGGGGATCAGCCCCTCCAGGGGGTTCTCCCGTGCCGGAGTAACGAACTTCTGCGCCTTGGCCTCGAAGTCGTCCCAGGTCCAGCCTTCCTGTGGCGCATCCACCCCTTGCTGCGAGAGCAGGCCGACGTTGTAGATGAACGCTACGTTATTCGTGGACACCGGCATACCGACCACCTTGCCCGTCCACATGCTGCTCTCCAGCATGTGCGGGAAGATGTCCGCCCGCTGCGCGGCCCACCGCGGGTCCGCCTTCAGCTCCTGGTCGAAGTCCACGGTCGCACCGGTGACGTAGAACTCCTGGCTGATGCGGTAGGCGAGCACGTACATGTCCGGCGGAGTGTCGGCGGCGACCATCGTCTTGATCTTGTCCACGTTATTGCCGCCCTTGTTCGGGGCGTTGGCGGTGGAGTTGCTGAGGTCCACATAGATGCCCTGATCCGGCCCCACGGTTTCGTTGAAGATCTCCAGGGTCCGCAGGCGAGCGGCACCGGAAGGATGCGACTCCGGAAGTCCCTGGTAGAAGACCACCGGGGTCGGCACCTTGGCCGCTGCGCCCGCTGCGCCCGCTGCGCCTTGGCGCCGGCCGCACCTTTAGGCCCCTGCGGCCCGGCCTGGGCCCGGCCGGGCCGGCCGGGCCGGCCTGTGGCTGCCCCACGTAGCGCACCGTCGGCTCACCGCACGCCGCCAGCACGGCCGCTGCGGCTCCGGCAAGCAGCATCCCCGAGTTACGTCGCGTGATTCGCCTCCGCATACCGTCGCCCATCGCTCAAACCTCCTGTATGGGCAGTGCAATAATCCGCCGACTGCCGACGGGTCGTTCTCGGCACGGCAGCCTTGCCCCTGCCGGCAAGCCGCCCGGACGCCACGTTATACGGCTACCGGTGAAGATAAACAAACCCCGGTGGTACTCCCTCGTCGAGGGGAGCACCACCGGGGAACGGGCGCAGCGTGCTGTAGCCCGCTACGCACATCTTGGCGCCAGCAGCTAGCCGCCGTACTGCTTGAGGTCGTTATCCAGCACGATCTGCGCGGCCCGCTGGCCCTGCTCCAGCGCTTCTTTGAGACCAAGCTCGTTGTCCAAGCCCTTCTTGACAAACGCACTCAACTCCGACTCCGACTTGCGCCCGGAGGGGAACGTCGGCACGCGCCAGGCATAGGGGGCCTGGCCAATGAAGGTCTTCAGGATCGGGTCCTCCTTGAGGCCGGCCTGCAAGGTGGGATGATTGAGCGTGGCCCCGGAGATGGGGACATTGGAGCCTTCGAGGCAGAACGGCACGCCCCAGCCTGGCCCGCTCTTCCACATGGCATACAGCGCGGCCCCCTCCTGAACTGCATCGTCCGGCACCTTGAGAATGCTGTTGACCCACCCGTGGGCCATAGTATAGGGAACGTTGTGCCGGGGCATCGGCGCTGCCCCGGAGTCCACGCCGACCTTCACCAGCGTAGGATGGCGGAAGTTGCCGGTGATGTCGAAAGCCACTTTGCCTTCGCCCGTACGCATCATCTCGCCGGGCGGCGGGGAGGGGACAATCTGATGCTTCCAGGAGAGGTCGTAGAGCCACTGCATCGTCGTGAGGGCCACGTCATTGTCCACGGTCCACTTCGTCTGGTCGCTGTTCAGCAACTCGCCGCCCCAGCCGCCGTAGAAGATGAGGAAGTCCAGCGAGCCGGAGCGATAGGTGAAGCCCCAATAGTCCGGGGGGCTGGACGCCTTGTCGATCTTCTCTTCAAACTCCTTGAACGACCAGTTCGGCGTAGGCTCTGCGACTCCGGCCTTCTGGAGTACGCCCTTGTCGAAGTAGATGCCGCGGTTGTTCGTGTCGGTCGGCAGCGAGGTGAGCTTCCCCCGCCACAGGACCGTATTGAGCATCCCCGGGAAGATGTCCTCGCGGTGCGCCGCCCACTCCTTGACGTGCTTCAACTGGTCATCGGGGCTGACGGCAAGGCCGGGAGCGTACAGCACAGCACCATCCCAGAAGGCAATATGCGCGTTCGTCGGGGGCTGGCCGCCAGCAGCGGCGACCACGGTCTTCTGGGTCACGCCGGCAACGCTGAGCACGCTCACCACAATGTTGTAGGTATCCAGCAGCTCCTCAGCGGCTCGCTCGACCGCGGCATGGTTGGCCTCACCGGACGGATGCGTGCGGGGCAAGCCAATCCAATCTTCCACATTTACCGGCACCTTGGCCGCTGCGCCGGCTGAACCTTGGGCACCGGCTGCGCCTTGGGCGCCGGCCGCACCTTTAGCCCCCTGCGGCCCGGCCGGCCCGGCCGGGCCGGCTTGCGGCTGCCCCACGTAGCGCACCGTTGGCTCACCACACGCCGCGGCCAACAGCCCGCCGAGCGCGGCTACGCCACCACCCAGATACTTTCGTCGGACTACGCTTACCATCAGGTCGCCTCCTACAAGCTCCCACTCCGTACCACGTCCGCCAGAGGCGGATAGCTCACCCCATTTCCTGCGCCCGGCGAGCCGTCAGGCGCTTGCTCCCTCGATCAGACTGTCTGCAGAGAGTGCCACTATCATACGCTAATCGGGGCAGGCAAGGCGAATCGTCTACAGGGAAAAGCGCCGGCTACTGCGCCTACACCCCCCGGCCCCCGCTCCATCACCGAGCGATTAGAGAGGGGGTGGCGGCGGCTGGCCGCCATGCGGGCCGCTTGATCCGGATACTGGGATCATGTATTGACCTCCCCGGCTTCTTCGAGCACTTGGTGGACTAGGGTCTCCGAAACCCAGAAGCCGTACCGCCGGAGGTGCTTGATCTCCTCCTCAAGCGAGGGCAGCAGCGAACGCTTCTTCGCTGCCAGCAGAAGCCCCACCGTCCCGACCGGTTCTAGCCCCAAGCGGCGGGCTACCCGCCGTGCATCCAGGTCATCGAGCACTACACTCACGATACCCTCCTGTAAGGCTGGGCCATTACCTCCCGTTCTCCGGCTCCCAGATCGGGTAAGAAGCGCAGCACGTCTGCTTGACTCCTCTCGCATATCTTCAGCCAGGAGTCGAGGTGTTGTTCCACCTGCCCGGTACTGTGATCGCGTTTGGCTCGTATCTCCGCTAGTACCACTGCGGGCACCAGCACCTCGTCGACTCCCAAGAGCAGCAACTCCAGGTGTCCGAGCCGGGCTAGGAGAATCAAGGGGGAGGCATCTACCAACCGCCGGCTCATGCGTCGGCCAGCTTGCGGGCGGCTGCGATCTCATGCTCAACCTCTTCCCCCTGGAGGTTGATGGCGGCAACGCCGTAGCGGGAGAGCAAGGCTAGAAAGGTCAGGCGGTCGGTCCCAGCGAGCTGCGCTGCGCTGCCGGCAGATACTTTGCCCAGTTCGTAGAGTTTGGCCGCCAGCAGCATGCTCGCCTCCCGCCCAAACTCCTCGTCCGACATCTTCAAGACTTGGGGCAAGTCGTCGGGGATCGGGATAGTCACCAGTTTCATGCCGCACCTCACTCCAACTCAGGGGATACCTACACGATAGTCCCGCTACCGCATGCCTCTTGGCACACCGCCGGTAGCGTCAGCCGGCCAGCCAGCATCCGTTGTGCTAGGCAAAGAACGGCTCGCCGGCGACCGCATATTTGCGGGTCTCGTGCTCATCCAACTCCACGCCCAGCCCTGGACCCTCCGGTACCTCGATATGGCCGTCGGCGATCTGGGGACGGTAGCCGGCCAGAATCCGGTCCCAGCCCGGCATGGCGTGAAACTCCAGGGCCAGCAAGTTGGGGATGGCGGCACAGGCATGGACGGCCGCAGCGACCCCAATGGCGCTGGCCGCCATGTGGGGGCAGGCCAGCAGGTGGTACAGATCGGCCATCTCGCAGATCTTCTTCCCTTCGGACAGCCCACCACTGATCTGGAAGTCGGGCGCTACGATGCGTGTCGCCTCCTTGCGGTAGTACTCCAGGAACTCGTGGCGGAGGTGCAAGCCCTCACCGGTGAGCGTGGGCACCGGTGAGGAGGCCGTGAGTGTGGCCCAGGCGTCCACGTCGGTGGGAGGCAGCAGGTCCTCGACCCAGGTCAGGTCGTAGGGCTCCATCGCCCGCAAGAAGCGCAGGGCATTCACCAGGGTTCCGCAGCGGCCCTCGACGGCAACTTCGATGTCATCGCCGACATACCGCCGGATTTCTTCCACCAGCCCCACGAGGTGGGCCAACCCCTTCCGGGTCAGGTGCTCGCCCATCATGCCGCCGGGGATCGCTCGCGCGGCCCGCGGGGTGGCATCGAACTTCAGGATGGTCGTACCCAGCTCCTGGTAGACGTCTTCCATCTCCCGGTAGGTCTCCAGATCGCCGACGCAGTTGTAGAGGCGGACCCGGTCCCGGTGCTTGCCGCCCAGCAGTTTGTAGACGGGCAAGCCCGCCGCTTTGCCCGCCAAGTCCCAGAGGGCCGTCTCAATGGCGCTCACTGCATGCACGGAGAGGCCGCTGTCAAAGTGGGAGGCGGTGGTGCCGGCGTAGGCTTGGGAGACCATGCTGCGGTGGAGCACATCTACGTTCGTCGGGTCTTGGCCCACCAGCATTTCCCGCAACCCCAGCACGTGTGCCTTGACTTGCGGGTTGGCCGAGGTATCACCATACCCTTGGAGACCCTCGGCGGTATCTATCCGCACCAGTAGCCACCTGCGGGTCCACGGACCCCAGGGCGCCTCCAGTGTGGCGGTCTTGATGTCGGTGATCGTCAGCGTGTTGCCCTTGGTCGTGCTCAACATCGCACCCGCTCCTTCCGAGTGGTCAGTGCCTCGTGGCCAGTGGTCCGTAGTGCATACGGCGACCGGCCGTGCGGCCGCTACGCTCCGGCGAATCGGCGCTAGCCGGCGGCAGCGGCGGCCGGCTCGGCCGTGGTTGTGGGCAAGTAGGGGATTATGTGCGGCCGCACCTCCGGCGGCACCAGCGCCGGCGGCACCGTCAAGCGAATGAGCGCCTGCTGGCCCAAATCTTCGATGGCCACGGTGTTGTTGTGGTCATACATGCCCGAGCTTTGCGAAATGCTCAAGATCCCTCCGGGCGTCAAGGCGCACGGCTCGACGTGCCAGGTGTTGCGATCAAGCTGCACCACCGAGCCTGGTGGGGCCACAAAGAGCGCGTGACCACCCGGATCGAACGCCGTGTGCGACATCCTGGGATCGGCAACCACCACCCCAAACCAGCCTTGCAGGCACCGAAACACCTGGCCGAAGTTAAGGTGCCGGTTGGTGCGGAAGAGCGGTTGCGGTAAAGGCCCGACCAAGCTGATCTCTTCGTGGATGCTGTCAGTATCGTTGACCCAAAGATGATCAATGCCCCCCAGCTCGCTCTTGTTCGGCCAGAGGCCCGCAAGCCGGTCGAGGGAGGTCGGCGGCACATAGGCCTGGCCATAGGGTGCGAATACCTCCGGTGTCAACGGCTCCGCCACGATCTCGAAGCTCGGCAGGCCGGTCTCCGCATCCCGGGGCGCCCCGGTGACAAGGACCTCGATATCATCTGGCTGGTGCGTATTGACCATAACCATGCTTACCCTCTCCTTCTACGACTTAGCACCTCGGTGACGGTAGCGACAACTGTACCGTCACCGCACGTTCCCGGCCGGTCTACTCGTGTATCCAGCCGCAGACCTACTGAAGTGTACCCTGTACGCGCCGACTGTCCACAGGAGCGCGCTGTGCCACCGCGCCGGGCGTGGATACCGGCAGCGTACACCACGGCCGACGTCAGCTCACGCGCCGGAACACGTAGGCCGCGGACGACCTGGTATAAGCGACGCCACGGCCGGTTCGCTCGATGGCGGCACGAGTGGCTTGTTTTCCGGACCGGGGCACGAAGTACGTGTGCAGGTCCTGGTCGGTCAGCCGGTGCTTGCCGCTGCGCCGCGCGATTACTGCGACGAGGGCATAGTCATCGTCGAGTGCGGCGAGGCTGGCATCACCGTGGCTGTCGTTGGCGACCAGGACGCCGCCGGCCTGCAGGTAACGCTTGCACGCCGGCGAAACCGGGCCGGCCCATTGGGAGATGAGCAGATCGAAGCTGGCATCAGGCTCATCCAACGGCGCCGAGTAGTCCGCAGAGTGAAACACGATCTCCGGTTCGCCGTGGTAACGCTGCCGCTCCTTGACCAGGCGTCGGATAGCTGGAACTGCGAAGAAGGGTGGGCACCGCCGATCAGTGTCAACGTAGGTGACTGACGGGATCACGAACGACGGACTGACGTGGACGAAACTCCCCGGTGTAGAGGGCGCGGCGGACTCCGAAGCGCGCGACGAGCAGCGCGAAAAGGTCAATCCGCTCGAAGCCCTTGTCTGCGAAGTGCTCCTTGTAGAGCCGTAGGGCCGCGTTCGACACCTAGGCACTCCCTGGTCACATTGCCGCAATTCCAGCGCCAGCAGCAACCGTCACCCGCTCCCCGGCCAGGTGGCGCGGCGTGCCACGCCCACCGGTCAAGCCAGACTCCGAGCAGTCTGCGGGGGCGGCAGCGGCGGCGCTACGACAGGCACCATCACTCCACGCGCATGATGGGCGTGAACCGCGCGATCAGGAAGCTGACCACGGGCGCGACCAGAACCGTGCCGATGAGCACAACTTCGGCACTGGCGGTGAAGACGGCGGCCAGCATAAAGAAGGCCAGGAAGGTAACTGCCCCGACAAAAAACCAGCCGGTCTGACTCACGCCGAGCATCGGTGCCCTCCTGCTCGTTAGGATAGTGGTCCAGCCTGCCCGGACTGGCAGGCCTGCGCAAACACATCAGCGGGATGCTCGCAGTCTAACATACCGCTCGCACCCCGTCAGCAGCGGGAGCGCCTCAGTTTCTACTAACATCGATGCACAGGACGAACAGGATGAGAGAGTGCATCGCCATTTATCTGGCCAACGCCGACAAGCTCCACATGACGGCCAGGGTCACCGGCTCGTCGGGCATAGATGTCCGCGATCAGCGCGTCTACATCCTGATCGGCCACTTCGCTCCAGGCCCCGACCAGCGCCAGCGCGCCGCGAGGGCGGGCCGCGGCGGCCCGCTCCCGCTTGATGGCCGGCGCCGCGCTCACCCTCGTGGGCAAAGCGGCACGTCCTTCCGACAGGGCTGCCCGCTTGGTCATGAGGACTCACCATAAACCATCCTGTCCGTCCTGTGCATCCATGTTTATATTTACATAGATGCACAGGACGGACAGGATGGGGGCCAGCCGGAATCTTCCGCTCGCCCGCGCCCTCGCGGCCGGTACCTTGTCGCAGCCAGGTGGTTTACTATAGAGGAAGCGCCGGCCACTACCACGCCAGCAGGAGGCCATGATGCCGCTGTATGACTATCGTTGCCAGGAGTGCGGTCATCTGTTCGAGCAGCGCCACGGCTGGGATGAGCACGCGGCGGCCTGTCCGGCCTGCGCGTCTGCATCCGTGCAGCGCCAACTGCCCACGTTTGCCGTCATCGGCCGCGCCGGTAGCAGCCAAGCGGCGGTGGCCGCGGCCGATCCCTACGAGTGTACGCCGGTGGGGTGCGAGCGGCCCGGCTGCGCCGCCCGCCTCAACTGAGCGACCATCAGGCCGCGAGCCGGACAAGGGTGGGTTATGAATGTACATGGATGGACAGGATAGACAGGATCGTTTTCTGTGGATTCTCGCTGATCTATCCTGTCTATCCTGTGCGTCCATGTGAAAAAACAGAGGAGCAGTTCCATGTCCACAGAGCTATCCACTCACAACGCCCTCCACCTCCCAGACCTGGCGATCAGCGGGTTTCGTGGGATCGAAGACCTTTCGATCTCGCGCTTAGGTCGCGTCACACTGATCGCCGGGAAGAACGGAGTTGGCAAGACGACGCTGCTCGATGCCGTCCGAATCTATGCCGCGCGTGGCCGCTATCCTGTTCTCGCGGACATATTGAGGGAGCGCGGAGAGCTTACTGAGGCTGTTGGTGAAGATGGTGACGAAATACTTACACCCAACTGGGAGACGCTCTTCTATGGACGGTACGACTCGTCAGATTCTCGCATCTCAATAGGTCCGGGAAGCGAAATCCAGCATCTCAGCATAGAGACTGCTTTAGCCAATGAAGGAGGAATTATACATCAGAACAGTCTTTTCCCTGAATATTTCTCAAGAGAAGATGTTCAGGTGCTTAAGATTGAATTCCAAGGCAAGAAACAAGCTATTCCGATAGCTTCTCTTAGCGATTTACTTAGCTCTTCACAGGTGATGAGGAGGAGACATAGTCTTTTGTGGAACCGTAGGTTACTTCGGAATGATGGGGCCGATCTGCCATCTGAAATTTGCTGCGAGTCCTTGGGGCCGGGCTTGTTGAGCAATGCGGACATGGCGCGATTCTGGGACAATGTAGCGCTTACGGAGGATGAGACTCGGGCGGTGCATGCACTGCAGTTGGTCTACGGTGATGAAGTGCAGCGTGTCGCGGTGGTCGGGGAGGATAGACGTTCGAGCTATGGTCGGCGGGCGGTGGTAAGGATCGAGGGACAGCCTCAGCCAGTTCCTCTGCACAGCCTAGGCGACGGGGTTGTGCGCCTGTTCGGTGTCGCCTTGGCGCTCGCCAACAGCCAAGGCGGTTTTCTGGTGATTGACGAAGTGGAAAATGGCATCCACCATTCCGTGCAGCGCGACTTCTGGCGCATGGTCCTGAGCACGGCGCACGAGAACAATGTACAGGTTCTCGCGACAACGCATAGCTGGGACTGCGTGGCCGGTTTTGCGCAAGCAACAGCAGAGTTGGATGAAACGGAAGATGCTCTCGTGCGTATCGAGAGAGGCGGCGATAGGCTTCATGCAGTAGAGTATTCCAAGAAAAATCTCAAGGCCGCGGCCGATTATGGTATTGAGGTGAGATAGTCTATGAATCGCCCCGCTTCAGCACTGCCAAGTCATATTCTGATGGTTGAAGGACAGAACGACAGGCATGTCGTCCGGCACATCCGTGATCGCTGTCCATCGACACCATCCTTTCATATTCAGGATAAAGATGGCATTGATCCACTACTCGAAACTATCGGCGCCGAGATAACTGCTCGTGGACGGCAGGCCGTTGGTATTCTCGTAGATGCCAACGACGATTTGGCAGCGCGTTGGGACGCTGTAGCAGGTCGGCTTAGGCAGGTGGGCTTCCAGCCACCCGCGTCTCCCGCTCCAGAGGGGACAATCATACCTGGCACCCCCCGCATACCTGGCAACCCCCGCGTCGGCATCTGGTTGATGCCCGACAATACCTCAGCCGGTGAGCTTGAAGATTTCGTCGCGCAAATGATCCCGACTGAAGACCCAGTGTGGCCCTTGTCCAAGCGCTATATCGAAGGGATTCCTAAAGCGGATAGAAAGTTTAAGGAGCACAAGACACGGAGAGCGCAAATTCATGCCTGGCTGGCGGCCAGGGAAGACCCCAGGCAGATTGGCCTAGCTATTCGCACCGGCGATCTCAACATTGATGGCTCTCTCTGCCAGAAATTCACTACCTGGCTTACGAACCTGTTCCGATAGAATCCGGCCCATCCTTCAATCCCGACAATCCTGATCCTGCCCGTACTACCCAACACGCCAGCACACCGATTAAGGCGCCAGGCAACTCAATGAAGCCAGGAAACCTATCTGGCTACGGTCAAGCTGAAGCTGAGGGCGAGGGCGAGGGGGCGTGCTCTTGTCCGGTGTGGTGGGCGGTGGAGGTCTCGAACCTCCGACCTCGACGGTGTAAACGTCGCGCTCTAACCAACTGAGCTAACCGCCCGGTCGTTCCAGTCTAGCACGTCTAGCACGCGCACGCGCGGTCAACAACGCCCCGGCCCGCCTACGGCTCTCCCGCTCCGCAGGGGAGGGTGGATTCCCGCTTGCGCGAGAGTGACCGGGCGATGATGAGTGGGGCCGGGGGGTGAGGCAGGCTACTCGCGCAGCTTGAGGTAGCTGGCGATATTCGCCTCGGGGTCGGTGCGGAGGCGTATCGCGCCCGTGGCACTGGTCAGCAGCGACGTGACCCCCGGCCCGTGACCGGCCGAGATGCTGTCGCAGTGGGCCACCACGGCAATGGTCAGTGCCCCTTTGCGATAGCCGCGCCCGTAGCTGTGATCCGCGTCGGGGAGTGCCACCAAGTCACCCAGTCGGAGCTGCGCCAGACCTAGCGCATCGAACGTTTCCCGGTCGGCCGTCTGAATGTCGTAGTCGCCACGGTCGGCGGGCGAGCCGAGTCCCGATCCCATCAGGTGGGCCGGGGCACTGCCGACCACCGGCACGACCAGCGTTCCATCGTCAGCGGTAGACAGCGGCAACGCCCGGAGTAGCTGCACCGACAGATTCAAGAGCTTGACCGCGGGGTGGTCGCGGAGCTCCAGGCCGCGCCCGTAGGCTTTGACCAAGACCTTGTCGCCGGGGATCAGCGCGTCGAGCGTTTCCTCATCGAAGTCCACGAGCACGTGCTCGATACCGCCATGCTTGCCCGTGACCGTCCCCGTCTTGCCTTTGGCCTCACCAGACACGACACGCGCTTCGTTGCCCACACACGCCAGGGTGTTGAGGGCGCCATTGGCAGCTTCGTCCGCATTTTGGATGGAGGCGCCCGGCTCGACGTGATCGGCAGCCCAGCCCAGCGCGCGGTCGCCGACCCGCACGTTGTAGACGACGCCCCCCGGTCCTGGGGCGACGAAGACGCTGCCATCGGCGCCGACCCGAAAGGGTGAGCGGCTCAACGCCGGAGCATGCACCTCGCCCACCACCGAGATCATCACAATATCGTCGTAGTTCGCCTGCATCGTCCTGCCTCCCTGGGCTGCATCTGGTATCGGTATCGGGGAGCATCATAGCATGGCGCGAGGGCGTGTCCTAGGCACTGGCACCACCTAGCCCTCACCAACCGTCACCGTCACCCTGGTATCCTGAGGCGGTATGCAATCTGTCAAGGCCGTGGCCCGCTGGCTCCCGACACCCGCCTCGCAACAGCACGCAGCGGCGTTGCAGGAGGAAGCCGCGCGGCTGGCCAAAGACTTGGCCGGGCTGGGTGCCGAGTTGGTGCTGCGGTCGGAGAGACGAGCGACCTCGATCTGCTCGTGGTATTGGCTACACGGCGTCGCTTTGTAGAGCGCGGCGTGTGGCTCGTGGAAGTGCTCCAACCGACGGTGCCGGTGGACTTCCTGGTTTACACGCCAGCCGAGTTTGCCCGCCTGCGTCACTGGCCCTTCATACGGACGGCGCTTGCCGAAGGGCAGCACCTGCGCTAGAAAGTAGGAGCTGATGCGTCCATCACCTGGCGAGGTAGCCTTGCCTGGCTCCAACAAGCCAGGCAAGGCCTCGATGATGCTACGTTCATTGCTAGTGGCAACCGGCATAATGTAGCGTGCTTCCTGGCACAGCAAGCGGCGGAGAAAGCGCTGAAAGCCTTTCTCTACGCGCAAGGTGTCGAACAGGTGCGTGGGCACTCAGTCGAAGCATTGTCACGGCAGGTGGCTCGATACGACGACTCTCTAGCGCCACTGACCATGCAGGCGGCACCGCTAGACCAGTACTACATTCCTACCCGCTATCCCAACGGGTTGCCCGTCGGCAGTATTCCCGCGCACTGCTACGCTGCCGACGATAGCGCTCGTGCCCTGCGGCTGGCCGGCACTGTCGTCGAGGCGCTGGAGTCGCGCCGGCGGCCGGTGGAGTAGCCGCCCCATACCTCCCTCTAGCGTCGTACCCTCGGCGCAGGAGCCCGGCCAGGGCCACCCATCGGCCGTTTTCCGCCCCCGCTTGTTGAAGGAGCAACGTTCCTACTGCTACACTATCCGGGTGACCGGGGCGGGTAGCTCAGTTGGTTAGAGCGCGACGTTGACATCGTCGAGGTCAGGGGTTCGAGACCCTTCTCGCCCACCCCCACGGGATCACACTCGTCCGGCTCCCTTAGCCCATGGGTTCTATCGTTGTCGGTGCGGCAACGTTGGGAGTATCGTCGGCCGTCTCGTGCAACATCCCAAAGGAGAACCTCCCCATGGAGATGTTGAAACGGCTGCTCGCGGTAGTCCATATTGTGCTGGCCCTAGCCGTGAGTGTGAACTGGATCGCCACCCCGCTTTACCACGACGGGTCGGACAGTTACCCGGTGTGGGAGGTCTTGAACTACTTCATGGCCGCGGCGGTCGTGACCGCTCTGATCGTGAACTTTCTCTACAAGCGCTCCCTGGACGGTGCCGGCTCGGACAGGCCGCTAACCAGGCAGTACTTCGAGGCCAATCTGGCGTTTTACGCCTCCATCGTACTGACGCTGTGGTTCTATTGGAACTTCTTTGGCAGCCTCTTCCCCGAGACCGAATCGGCGGCGGTCGGTCTCATTCACTTGGAGATGTGGACGCTCACCAATCCCCTGTTCGTACTGGTCTCGGGCGTCACCGGGTTCCGGCTCTGGCGGATGGCCGCTATGCGGTGGTAGCCGGTGACCGGCACGAACTCGACCTGCCGGGTGGTCTGCTGGTCCCGACTGGCGCCCAGCTACCGGCGCTGCATCCGAGCGCCATACCCCTGTACAGCCGCCCGCGTCATGGTTCCTGCCTCCTCCGGCGGCCCCTAGCCGGGTACCCGCGCTGCTGAGGCACAATCTTCCATGCTACGATACATGACACTGGTGTGATTGCTGTACTTGTCGCCGCGACGCGGGCAGCAAGGTCCAGTGAGCGCAAGAGTTACTCCACCGCGGCCTAACCGGGGGGAGTGAGATGGTAAGGAGAGAGGCCGATGGCAAGCATAATCCGTAGACGGTATCTGGCGGGAGGAGCCACTGTCTTGGGTGGCCTGCTCGCTGCTGCCTGTGGTGAGATCGAAGTCCGCTACGTCCAAGGGCCAGCGGGACCGGCCGGGGCAGCGGGGCAGACGCAGACCATCGTGCAAGAGAAGGTAGTCACTGTCGAGGTCGAGAAGCCGGTCGTTGTCGAGAAGGTGGTGACGCCGCCGCCCCCGCTGATTGTCGGACATCTCAACGCCTTTACCGGCTCACTCTCCTACTTCGGTCCCGCACATCGCAACGCTGCCGCGCTGGCCGCCGACCACGTCAACCGTGCCGGTGGTATAGGCGGCGCTTCAATGATCATCATCAGTGGTGACACTGGCGCGAATCCTGTCCAGGGTGTTGACGCCGCCCGTGCTCTCGTGGACGTGGAGAACGCTGTGGCTATACTTGGCGCTCTGGCCAGCGGCGTGACCTTGCCCGTGGCAACGTCCGTCACCGTCCCCAAGAAGCGTTTGCAGATCAGCGGTGCCTCCACGTCCCCGGCCATCACGGTGCTGGCAGATGACGATTTCCTCTTCCGCACGGCAGTATCAGACGCTGCTCAGGGCGTTGTGCTGGCTCGCCTGGCCCAGGAGGAAGGATACAAGGCCGCCGGTATCATGTTCATCAACAACGCTTACGGCGAGGGTCTGGCCGATCAGTTCGAGCAGACCTTCACCTCCCTGGGTGGGAAGGTCACCGGCAAGGTTCCCCACGAGGACAGCCAGCCCACCTTTAAATCCGAACTGGTGAAGGCCACCGCGGGAGACCCCGACGTGCTGATCGCCATGAGCTACCCCGGACAGGCGGAGATCTACCTCCGCGAGTCCCTGGAGGGTGGATACTCCGACAAGTTCCTGTTCGTTGACGCGACCAAGTCCCCGGAGATGATGGAGGTTGTCGGTTGGGATCGGCTCGAGGGCACGCTGGGTACTGCGCCCGGCTCTCCGGATAGCCCCCAGCTCCGGGCGTTCCGAAGCTCCTATGCCGCTGCTCATGGCGGGCAAGAGCCTGAGCACCCCTTCACCAGTGAGACCTATGACGCTGCGGTCCTGATCGCTTTGGCCGCCGCCAAGGCCGGTACGACCACCGACCCCACAGCCATTCGTGACGCCCTGCGCGACGTGGCTAATCCGCCCGGCGAAGTGGTCGGCCCCGGCGTAGACGGCATCAAAAGGGCACTGGCGCTTATCGCCGCCGGCCAGGACATCAACTACGAGGGCGCAGCCGGCCCCGTGGATTTCGACGAAAACGGCGACGTGGTCGGACCTATCGAGATCTGGAAGGTTGAGGGCGGTAAGATCAAGTCCACCGGTAGGTTCGAGACTCCCTAGCAACTGAGCGACAGCAGGCCAACGTGCCGGGGGCGGCTCGACGAGTCGCCTCCGTTGCTTTGTGCCACCTGATAGCGGCCAGCCTGTACGCCGGATTGGTGTACGATAGGGTAGCCGACGATTGCACATACACGCAGCAAGATCGGAGGGCGACCATGGTCACGGCCAGGCCGGCCACCAAGCTCACCTACGAGGACTACCGCCACACCCCGGACGACGTGCGCTACGAGCTTCTGGATGGAGAACTGGTCATGTCACCAGCACCGAAAGAAATTCATCAACGGATTGACATGGACTTGGGGCGGCTCATTGGCAACTTTGTGGCCGAAAACCATTTGGGACGGGTATACTCCGCCCCCTTCGACGTGGTGCTATCGGACGTGGATGTCGTGCAGCCCGACCTGCTGTTCGTCTCCAACGAGCGCGCATACATCATCACCCCCGATAACGTCCAAGGCCCGCCCGATCTGGTCGTCGAAATCATCTCGCCGTCCACGGCCGAGCGGGACCGGACGCTCAAGCGCGCGCGCTATGCCCAACATGGCGTGCGCGAATACTGGCTAGTGGACCCGGACACTAGGACCGTCACGGTGCTGCTGCTGGGCGCGGCCGGCTTCACGGTGGTCGCCCGCTCCGGCACCGACCAGACGTTGACTTCACCTACCCTGCCCGGCTTCACGGCCAACCTGGACGATATTTTCTAGGAGACGGGAGGACCGCTATGGTCAGCACCCAGCCCGCCCTCAAGCTCACCTACGAGGACTACCGCCTCACCCCGGACGACATGCGCTACGAGCTTCTGGATGGAGAACTGGTCATGGCACCAGCACCGAATAGGGCCCACCAGAGTATTTGCCTGGAATTAGGAGTGCTGCTCCATACCTTCGTGAAAGAGCGAGGCTTGGGCGATGTCTTTATTGCGCCCTTCGACGTGGTGCTGTCAGACCTGGACGTGGTGCAACCCGACCTGCTGTTCGTCTCCAACGAGCAGGCACACATCGTCACCGAGGACAACGTCCGCGGCCCGCCGGACTTGGTCGTCGAAATCCTGTCTCCCTCCACCGCCGAGCGGGACCGGACGCTCAAGCGCGCGCGCTATGCCCAACATGGCGTGCGCGAATACTGGCTGGTGGACCCCGATGCCAGGACTGTGACGGTTCTGCTGCTCGAAGAAGGCATCTTCGTGGAGGTAGCTTGCTACGGCGCCGGGCAGCTATTGACTTCGCCCACGCTGGCCGGCTTCACCACCAACCTAGACGAAGTCTTTTAGGGAAAGCAGGAAACGTCACCACGAGCCGCTCTGCACGCTCCGCTATCCGTCGGCAGCCCGTGCCACTCGCCGCTCCTCCCCCAGCATACCACCGGGGCGGACCAGGATCACCGCGACGATAAGCACGCCGATCATAAACAAGCGGAAGTTGGGGTCGGAAAACACGCCGGGCAGGAACTGTGTACCCGTCCAGATGCCCCAGACCACGAAGGCGCCCAGGATGGCGCCCCGGTTGTTGCCGGCGCCGCCCACCATCAGCATGGCCCAGATGATGAAGGTCGCCAGGAGCGGATCGAAGGTGAGTGGTGAGAGGAACCGGACATTGTGAGCGAAGAGCGCCCCACCGACGCCCATGATGACCGCTCCCAAAATGAATGCTTGGAGCTTGAAGGTGAACACATTCTTGCCGCTGGCCTCGGCCGCTACCTCGTCCTCGCGGATCGCTCGCAGCACACGGCCCCACGGAGACTTGACCGCTCGTTCCACCGCCAGGAAGAGGCCGGCCAGAATAACCAGGACCACCACCAGGTAGAGGTAGTCGTAGTGCTCCGGTGACACCCACTCCCCCAGGAATTTGGGTATCCGGTACAAGCCCTTGGACCCGTTGGCGATCCACTTCTCGTTGAGGAAGAACAGCCGGACCGTCTCCGCGATTCCCAGGGTTGCTATCGCCAGGTAATCGTCACGCAGCCGCAGGGTGATGTAGCCGATGACCAGGGCGATGACCCCACACACCGCCGCCGCCGCCCCCAGGCCCAGGAAGAACCACAGGTCGATGCCCAGGTCCAAGAACATCTGCCCCGACCAGTTGCCACCAAACTTGAAATCCTCGAAGAGCTTCGGGTCCGGGGGCTGAGTCGTCAGCAGCGCCGTCGTGTAGGCTCCCAGTGCAAAGAACCCCGCAATGCCGATGTTGAACAGGCCGGTAAAGCCCCAATGGACGTTCAATCCCAGCGCGAACACTGCGTAGATTCCCGCCATGATGACGAAGCCGGCCAAGTAACTGACAATGCCGGTCACGTCCATGCCGTGTGCCTCTTCATTCCGAGCCGCCGAATATCCCGCGCGGCCGCACCAGCAGCAGACCGATCATGATGGCGAAGGCCACCACCGGCTTGTAGCTGGGATTGATCCACTGAGTCGAGACCTCAGAGGTCACCCCGATGACGAAGGCCCCTACCAGCGCACCGTAGGGGTTGCCGATACCTCCCAGGAGCACGGCGGCGAACAGGGGGATCAGGAACTTCCAGCCCATGATGGGCAGCAGCTGCGCCTGGAACACCGCCAGCAGCACGCCGGCGGTCGCCGTCAGCACCGCGCCCATCCCCCACGTCCACCGGATGACGCGCTGGGTGTTGATCCCGCTGACCAAGGCCAGCTCCGGGTTGTCCGCGGTAGCCCGCATGGCCTTGCCCATTTTGGTGCGGGTCAGCACGAGGTATACGCCCACAACCAGGATGATCGCCACGATGGCGATGAAGATGTCGTCCGGGGGTATCCGCACGTCCATGGGCAGATGATAGACCTGCCGAGACTCACGCGGGTAGTGCTGCGTTTCGCCGCTCCAGATAATCTGCACTAGGCCGCGCAGCGCAATAGCCACTCCCAGGGAGGCCATCGCCAGCACCACGGTATTCACACCCCGGTCGCGGAGCCGGCGGTAGATGGCCACGTCCAGCACGATAGACCCGGCCGCCACGACCACCACCGCCACGGGCAGCGCGATCAGCAAGGGGTATCCGAAGGTGAACGGCCCTAGTCCCTGGCCCTCGACCCCCACCGCCGGCAGAACGCTGCCGACCAGGAACAGCGCCAGATAGGCGCCCATAGTCATGTAATCGCCGTGGGCAACGTTGGCGAAATTCAGGATGCCGTAGATCAGGGTCAGGCCGACGGCCCCCAGCGCGATGATGGCCCCCAGGAAAATGCCGTTGACCACCAGCCCCATCTTCACGAAGGGCAGGAAGCCGACTGCCAGCGCCAGCACCACAATGGCGACCGCGGTATGCCCCGGCGTCCACGCCAGGCTGATTCGTTTCGCGGTATTTTGCAGCGTGCTCATCGAACCTTGACCGACCGGGATGGGCTGCGCCGGGCGATTCTACACCTCACCGTGCCTGCTCACCACTACGGCACTCCGGATAGCAGACCATGAGCGCAACTGACACCAAAAGGTGCGGGAGCGACACCTCATCACCTGCGGCCGCCCAGGTAGAGGCGAACCACCTCCGGGTTGTCCAGCAGCGCCGGGCCGCTGTCCTCCAGACGGTTCTGTCCCGCGGCCAGCACGTAGCCCCGGTTTGACATACGCAGCGCCTCGCGGGCGTTCTGCTCCACCAGCAGTAAGGCGACCCCGGCCCGGTTGATGCCCCGAATGCGCTCGAACACCAAGCCCATAATCGCCGGAGACAGCCCCGCCGAAGGCTCGTCCAGCAGCAGCAGCACCGGGTCCAGCATCAGGGCACGGGCAATAGCCAACATCTGACGCTGCCCGCCCGACAGACTGCCCGCTCTCTGAGTGGGACGCCGCGCCAGGTCCGGGAACAGCTCGAACAACTCCTCGATACGCCCCCGGTAGTCATCGTTGCGGACAAAGCCCCCCATCTCCAGGTTCTCGCGGATGCTCAGGGACGGGAAGACGTTGGCAGACTGGGGAACGTAGCATAGCCCGGTCCGCACAATCTGCTCCGGTGCCTGGGAGACTATGTCCGTGCCCCGGAACGTCACGGCTCCGGTCCTGACCCGGACCAGACCCACGACGGCCTTCATCAGGGTGGATTTTCCGCAGCCGTTCGGCCCAATGATCGTGACGATCTCGCCCTCCTCCACGGCTATGGATACGCCGTGGAGAATGTCGGTCTCGCCGTACCCGGCTACCACGTCGGAGACCTCAAGCAGTGCCATCGGCCGCGCCTCCCAGGTAGGCTTCCAGCACTTGCGGGTCTCGCTGCACCTGAAGCGGCGTGCCCTGGGCCACGACTGCACCGTTGGCCATGACGATGATGGGATCGCACAGCGCCATCACCAGGTCCATGTCGTGCTCGATGATCAGGAAGGTGACGCCGCGCTCCACACTGGCCAGGTAGATACTGGCCGTCAGTTGGCGCAGCAGGGTGCGGTTGACCCCGGCGCCGGGTTCGTCCAGCAGCACCATCTTCGGCTCGGCCATCAAAGTGCGGGCCAGCTCCAGCAGCTTCTTCTGACCGGAGGATAGATTGCCGGCGTACTCGTTGGCCAGGTGCGCGAGCTTGACGAAATCCAGCACCTCCAGCGCCTGGGCCTCGATGCGGCGCTCCTGGCGAGCCACCTTCCAGGGCAGCAGCCACGAGGCCCAGACGTGCTCGCCAAGCTGGGGCGCGGGGACCAGCATCAGGTTCTCCAGCACCGTCATGCGCTTCATCTCCCTGGGAATCTGGAAGGTACGCATGAGGCCCAGCCCGAAAGTGCGGTGCATCTTCATCCCGTCAATGCGCCGGCCGCGGAAGACGATCCGGCCGCTGGTCGGCGCCAGCGCCCCGGACACCAGGTTGAAGAGCGTCGTCTTACCCGCGCCGTTGGGGCCGATCAGTCCCGTGATGGCACCCGGCATGACCTCCAGGGAGCAGTGGTCCACGGCCCGCACCCCGCCGAAATCCTTCACCAGGTCACGCACCTCCAGCACAGGCGCCATATCCGTCAACATCGCCTCCCTTGCCGTCAGCCAGCACCGACTGGAGGCAGCGCTGGCTGTCCGATCTTCTTCCGAGCACGGGGCGGCTGGCACTCCGCGTCCGTCGGAATCGGTAGCTCGTGCGCCGCAAAGAGGGCCGAGGCGCATACTTCCTGGAGCAGTGCCGCGCCCTCAGGCTGCCGGCGGACCGTCTCTTCGAGCACCCAGAGTAGCGCCAACAGGTCCTCCATGAAGTCCCAGTGCTCGGGCCGGATATCGTCGAGGGGGGAAGAGCGGCGCCCGGCCCGCTTGCGCTTGCGGTAGTCCAGCCAGGACTTCACGACCTGCAAGCCGGAGACGGAGTAGGTCCACACCTCCGGCGCGACCGGCGCAAACTCCCCGTCGCCGACGCGCAGCACCCGTGCCGCTTCATCATACGAAAAGTCCACCGGGTACTGGTCGAGCGACACCGCCTTGGTGCAGAGTGCCCCTCCCGGCGGCACGGAGCCGTCGTCGCGCGGCCCGCCGTACCGCGCGCCGTAGGTGTGCCGGTAGAGTAGCCGCGCGCCGTGGTCGGCGACCCGTCCGAATAGGCCGCCATCCTTCGTGATCGGCAGGCGGGGCGGCGGTAGCTCAAGCTCGTCCCAGAAGCGCTCGACGTAGGCCGGCTGCGCCAACACACCGTAGGCGTAGGCAAACAGACGCTCCGGTGAAACGGGCGCACCGTGTACGTCGGCGATTCGGGATAGCAGGTCAGCAGTGACGTTGGGCTGTGTCGCCGCCGCGTTCCGCCACAGCGGGATAACATGCTTGGCACCGAAAGAACCCCGGAAATGGTCCAAGTCGGGGATTAGCGAGGTCGCCGTCGCGGCGGGGCCAAAGCCAAGCACGTGAGTCAGCAGGCTGGTCATGTAGACCTGTTGGTCCCCGTGGGCACGCCACAGATCGGGACGCATGCGGTCACCAACACGCGAATCGGCAATCACAAATTGCCGGTCGAACGAGCGATATGCGTACCTTGCAACAGAAGGAAGCGGCGATGACGGATTGAGCGTGGCGATTGATGGAGCACGCTTATCTCCTTCCATCAAAGGCGTATAGTCCCAGCCAATCTTGCGGTCCACGGTCTCCCTGAACGCGGTGCGTCGTGCGGCCGGCGAACGCTCGATCAGTGAGCGCCAGCGTGCGGCAAGCACGTCGCGGGTTTCGCCGATAGGCCAGGTCCGCTTGAGCTGTGCGCCAGACTGCTGCCAGGGGAACACGTCGGTGAGCACGGGCCAGTCAAGATATGTTCCCGTGCCCGCCGGGTAGAACGGCCCATCCCACTCTCCGGAACACTCTCGCCAGTCGAGATCGGCAAACGAACCGGCGTCGTCGAGGGATTCGAGCTTGGCCTGCTCGGCGCCAGTGAACTTGGTCTTCCAGACTCGCGCCGGAGTGTGCGGGCAGGGTGCGCCGCCTCGCACACCGATGGCAATGGCGACGGGGGTGCGGATAGCAAACACGTTCTCCGTCTTGCGGGCGCCGAGGCTATCGCCTTCCAGGTCTATGATCCATAGCTCGTCGAACACCTCGCGCATCTTACGGCGCATCCCCGCAAAGCCGGGGCCGCGCAGATACGACGAGGCCGTGATGAAGGTGACGATGCCCGCGTCCTTGGTGGAATCGAACACCTTCCACAGCGCCCAGCGCCAGAAGTAGACGTAGTCGTTGTACAGGTTCTTCAGATGAACACCGCCGCCGGCGTCCCGCACCGGTTTGAGGAAATCATCGAGGACCGACGGCTCGTCCGACCCCTCATCGCCATGGCGCACCCAGCCGCCCTTGCGCCGGCCGCGCTCGTCTTCCAACTCCCGCTGCTCGCGGTCGTAGGGAGGATTGCCGAGGCAGACAAAGACGCGCACGTCCTTCTTGACTCTCTGTGCGCGTTTGCGCTCCTCGGTCAGCCGCTCCTGCAACATGCTGGCCGGGAACTTCGGCAGCCGGTTGGGGGACTCCAGCGTATCGGTGAGATAGACCCTCGCCGCCCGGTCGGTCACGCCCGCATCGCGTAGCCGTTGCGAGACGCGCAGGTGGGCAACCGAGTACGGCCCGACGAGCAGCTCGAATCCGTTCAGGCGGCCGGCGAGGTCGCGCAGCTTCTGGGGGACGGCACCCGGGCCAAGTCGCTGACGTACCGCGTCGGCCGCATGGTCCAGCACGGCGAGGGGATAGGTACCGGTGCCGACGGCCGGGTCGAGCACTACCACGTCGTCGTCCGCGAACGCGAGCCGCTTGCTGAAGCGGGTACGCAGTAGCTCGGCTGCCAAGCGGACCTGCAAGCGCACCACTTCTACCGGCGTGTAGTACACGCCCCGGTCTTTCCGCAGCTTGGGGTCATAGGCACCGAGAAAGTCCTCGTAGAAATACAGCCACGGGTCGCCCTCGTGCTGAATCTTCACCGCGTCCACGACTCCGATGGCGCGCTCCAGCAGCTCTATGGGCATCCGTAGCTCTTCGCGGACGGAGGAGACTTCCAGGAGCCGGAGCGCTTCGGCCAGCAGCGCGTGCTCGCTCTGCAGCGTCTCCGAGGCAAAGGCCGGGCTTAGGCTCCCCGCACCCTCGAACCGCGCGAGCAACAGGGCATACGTCAGCGTTTGCGCGTAGGCGTCCGCAAACTGCGCGGCATCCGTCTCCGGGAATAACAGCCGGCCCCACTCATCCGCGAGTGTCCGCAGCGGGCTGTCGGGACGACCGAGCGCCAGCTGCACCTCGTCGCGGAGGATACGAGCCAGCGCCGCCAGGAACTCCGCGAGGCCCCGCGCCGTGCCCGGCACAACCGGCTCCCAATAGAGGAAGGTGCGGAACAGACGCGCCAAGTACGCCAGGGCCTTGCGGTCGAGCGTCCGCGCGCCGCCTTCGCTCACGTCATCAGCGATGCGGACGCGCACGACCAACTCGCCGGTGTGGTAGAGGCTCCACTCCGATCCGTCCGTGTAGATCAGGTTGGGTAGTGCCTTGAATCGGAGCCACTGCACCCGGTTGGCGCCCGTGAAGCGCTCCGGTCGGGCGCCCCGCCCCGGCCGCTTCAGCTCGACGTGGCCCGTCAGCAGCCCTTTGACGGTCACGCCGAGATCGGGGCGTCCATGTACGTCGTCGGCACGCACCTCGGTCCGCCAGCGCACATCGAGGCCCGTCAGGTCTCCGGTGGCGCGCAGTAGCTCGCCGACGGGAGCCTTTAGCTGGTCTTCCGGCTGCGCGGCGACGGGCTGACGGAAGTTGTCGGCGACCGCATTGGCATAGCTGGCGGCGATCTCGGCAAAGCTGCTCGCAGTCATCCGGTCGTCACCATTGCTCTCACCGGGCCAGGCCACCGCCGCACACCCCTCTCTATCGCTTGGCGATGGAGAGGCGCCGGGGGTGAGGTTCGGCTACGTATACAGAGGCCAGCCGTCGGTGCCGACGTCGCAGACTTCCAGCGTGCCGTGTTCGTCTTCGGTCACATAGATCCGCTGGGAGCCTGGCGGGCCAAAGGCGAGGTTCGTGGGCATTGATCCGGCCAACTCGATGCGCTCGGCCACGGTGCCGTCGGGCGCCAGCACGGTGACGTCGCCTTGCCCGAAGACGGTCACGTAGAGCCGGCCATTGGTGCCGAACTTCATCCCGTCAGGCCCCTTGAACGGCGCCGGGTGCTGCGGGTCCACCACATTCCCGAAATCTTCCCGCTGGCCGGACAGCGCCCCGTCTTGCCAGCGGTAGCGATAGACCATGCCGGTCAAGGTCTCGCTGACGTAGAGGTCCTGGTCCGGCCCGAACGCGATACCGTTGGGAAACCGCAGCCCGGAGTCGAGCGTCTCGATGGCTTTCGTCGCGGTATCAATCTTGTAGACGCGCCCATACATGGGCACCTCTAGATAGTCCGTCCGGACAGCGGTGCCCTGCATGAAGTCGGCGAAGCGAATGCCCGAATCGGTCATGTAGAGCGCGCCGTCCGGCCCAAAGGCCACGTCGTTGGGCCACAGGAACGGCTCATCTCCATCCGCGGTCAGCACCACCTCGACTTGGCCGTCCATCGTGAGGCGCAGCAAGGCGGGGTCCTGCGATTCGGCTATCCAAATGCCCCCCTCCTTGTCCACCGCCAATCCGTTGGGCCGTCCCGTTCTGGCCAGCCGGCGCTTGGTCTGCCCATCGGGGCTGACGTGCGTCACGCAGCCTCGATCCGGCCCCATTTCGACGACGAGCCAGCTTCCGTCGGGAAGCAAGACCGGGCCTTCCGGGACGCTGAGATCGCTGGCGAAAATCATATGCTCCTCCCGACCCTCTCGTATCCGCACAATGCACCCGCCCTGACGCTGGGAATACTACTGCCGCTCAGAAACACCGTCAATCCGGCCGGGAGGGTGAGGCCGGCTGCCGGGTGCGTGTGCCGTCGAGCCACAGCCACGCGGCTCCGCCGCGTGCGAACACGCCGCGCAGTCCGGCGCGTCCCACCAGCCATTCGGCTTCCGCTGGCGTATAGGCTGCCGCCACTGACGCCGCCGGCTCATCACCCGGCAGCCGCGCGATCCGCCCGACGAACAGCGTGGCCAGTCGCACCAGCAACCAGAATGGCAGCGCCATGTCGCGCCGCAGGTCGAAGAGCAGCACCTGCCCGGTCGCGGGCAGGACCCGCCGCACCTCGCGCAGCACCCCTTCTCCATCGCGCCAATGGTGCAGCGCCAGCGTGGCCACGACGAGATCAACGGTCTCGTCCCGCAGTGGCAGGGCCGCGCCATCGCCCTGAAGGAGGCAGGCGCGGCTGCTGCGCGGCTGCCGGCGTGCGGCTTGCAGCATGGCGGCCGAGCGATCCAGGGCAATCACCGTGGCGTCCGGCCGCTCCGCAGCGATGGTACTGGCCAGCGTCCCTGGCCCACAGCCCACGTCCAGCACCCGCAGGGGCCGGCCGGGGACGCTACTGGACGTACTGAGGCGCCGGCCAGCCAGCAGCGCGATCCAGCGGTAGACCAGCATCATCGGCGAATACCGCATGAAACGGGCGTACCGCGTCGCCGAGAGGCCCACCTCTTCTTCCGACTGGTGGGCGCGGCGCATCCGGGGGCGGTCTTCGAGCGCATAGCGCAGCCAGCGGGCCATGACGGCCGTAGCGAGGGTGGTGAGAAGCCAGCGGCACGCCAAGCGCCACACGCGGTTGGTCAACATCGAGAATATGGCCCCCCTATGGCCCTCCCGCTCCGCAAAGGGTCGGCGGGGCGATACCCAGCTTGTTGCTCAACGCCGCCAGCTCGTTGGTGAGCGTCGTGGGCAGCGGAATGCCTTCCTTCCAGCGACGCGCACTCAGCTCGTGCTCGATTTCGCCAGGGAGATAGATCCGCTCGACACCCGGCGCGCGCGGGCAGGCATGAATCTGGTCCACCAAGGCGCCCATCCGTTCCAGGAACTCGGCGGCGGGAGCGAAGGCATCAATCCGTAGCGCCTGCACGAAATGGCTCGAACCGGCGGCCCCAAGTCTGCCCCCGAACCGGCCGCCGGCGAGCACGCCGGACAGGATGTCCAAGACGACGGCCAGCCCATAGCCCTTCGGCCCGCCGATGGGGAGCAGCGAACCGGCGCGGGCAACGGCCGGATCGGTTGCCGGTTGGCCGTCCGGTCCCAGCGCCCAGCCGACGGGGATGGCTTCGCCGCGGAGGATCGCTACGTCGAGCTTGCCGCCGGCGACGACACTCGTGGCCATATCGAGCACCAGTGGGAACCCGCGGCCGGTCGGTACGGCGTAGGCCAAGGGGTTGTTGCCGACCATCTTGACCTGCCCGCCCCAGGGCAGCATGTTCATGCCGGCATTGGTGGCGGCAAAGCCGATGCAGCCGGCCGGCGGCGCCATCATCGCAAAGTAGGCGAGGGCGCCGCAGTGCGTGCTGTTGCGGATAGCGACCGCGCCTTGCCCTACCGCCGCGGCGCGCTCCAGCGCCAGCCGCATGGCGGCGTGGGCAGCCACCTGCCCCATCGCGTGATGCGCGTCGAGCACCGCCGTGGAGGCGGTGCGATGCACGACCTCGGGCTGTGCGTCCGCGACGGTGGTACCCGCTTGCAGCTGCGCAGCGTAGCCGGGCAGGCGCTGGACACCGTGCGAATGGACACCGCGCAGGTCGGCCTGCACCAGCGTATCGGCGACGAGCTGGGCGTCCGGCGCGGATACCCCCAGCGCCGCGAGCACTGTTGCCGTCCACTGGGCAAGCGCGGGAGCCGTAACAATCCGCTCGCCGGTGTCGTCTGCCGACTGCTTGGCGGCCGGTGCTGGCGCACTCATCTTCTCTCTTGACCTCGCGTTGCTTAGTGGAACGGCGTGAATGATAGCAGGGCCGCCACCTGGCCGGCGGACAGTCAGTGTCACCGGTGCCGGCTCAAGCTCACCGGTGCCGAGTGCGGCGGTCTCTGTGTTAGAATCGGGCAGCGGGAACGTGCCGTTCTCGCGCAGCGCTACGCACTCAAGACCGGCTAGGGCTGCCGGTGTGGCTCGAACGCGGTGCATAGCGCCGGAGTTACAGTATCCCGGGAGCAGCGAGCGAGAGCAGGATGAACTCGCGTGTCCTCGTCCTTAACCAAAACTACGAGCCGCTGAACATTTGCAATGTCCGGCGGGCTTTTGTCCTGGTGTTCCGCGGCAAGGCCGAAGTGCTGGAGCTGCTGGCGGAGCCGTTGGTGGGCGTCAGCCAAGTCTACCCGCGCCCATCGGTCATCAAGCTGATGTATATGGTCAAGCGGCCACGGCTCATGGTGCGGCTCAGCCGCCGCGAGGTCTTTCTGCGCGACAGCTACACGTGCCAGTATTGTGGGTACGAAGGCCGCGATATGACCGTTGACCACGTGATGCCCCGACACCGGGGCGGGCGCCACACGTGGGATAACGTCGTCACCGCTTGTCGCCGCTGCAATCATCTTAAGGGCGCCAGAACTCCCGACGACGCGCATATGCGCCTCATTCGGCAGCCGCGCCGGCCTTCGCCGCTGCACTACTTCTGGTGGCAGCAGCAAGGACACAACGGCACTGCTCATGGCTGGCAGAAGTTCCTGCCGGAGCCAAAGTAGACCTCGTGTGCTGCGGCCCCCACCCTAGCTCTCCCCCGTTGCGACAGGTGAGGGAACGACCGTCCCCCCGTCGCCGCAGCGGCCCACACTACCGTCCCCCTGCCCCAGCGGGGGGGCCATAGGGGGGCCAATCCCTCGCATGGCGGGATTACTCCGGCGGGCGGGCGGGGTCGTCTGCTATCGGCTCCGACTGCTCTTCGTCTTCGGTGGAGGCTTCTTCCGGCTCCGGCTCTCGCTTGTACTGCTCTACAAGCTCGCCCACTCGCTCGGCCGTCAGCTGTCCGAGTACCCGCGCGCCGATCCAGAGGGCCACCGTGATGACCAGCAGCACGATACCGACCGGCCACGCCCCTACCGCTATGGTGAAGGTCGCAAAAAAGCCGATCAGCACCGCCGCGACCAGCAGCAGCTTGCTGGCGAAGCCCCCCATCATGGCTTTCTGATCGCTGGTGCGGGCCGACCAATCGAGCACTTGCACCACCATGGCCCCGACCATCGTGCGGTCGCCCGACAGCCCCTCCTCCTCGGCCAGCACGTCCCACCACTGCTCCAGCGGCCGACCGTCGCGGACGAAGCGGTCGCGGAGAATCGCTACAAAAGTATGCTGCCGGCGCTTCACCGAGTCGAGGGCGAGGTCGTCTTCACTCTCGTACAGGGCCGGTTTCAGCAGCACCCGCTCCTCTTCGGCGGAAAGAAACTGGCGCTGCCGTTCCAGCTCGGTACGTAGGATGTCTATGTATTCAACTGCCATACTCGTTCACCTCTACCGCAGCACGCTCGTCCGGCCTGCAAAGCTGGGGCCTGGCCGTTGAGGTGTACTCAATCGTCCAAGTCAAGAGCTTCCCTCACTTCGGCAGCGGAATACACCTTCTCCTCGCCTTGGCGAAGACGCTCCAGCACATCCATCGCGAGGTAGTAGTCCTCCAGGTCCTCCAGGCCACGTTCAATCATCTCCCGCAGGTAGAACGACTTGGGGCGCCCGGTCTGCGCCGCTAGAAAATCAAGCCGCCGCTCGGCTTCGGGAGCAAGTCGAATCGAGGTCACCATGTCACAGCCTCCGCTGGCACGCCCCATCAGGCTTGGCAAGCCTCAGCCCTCTCAAATGATCCTTCAGCCGCCTGCCCATTGGCTGCATCGTCACCGCAGTCAGCCCGGCGGAAGCGGTTCCTCCAATAATCGGTATTACCTTCGCCACACCACGGGCGAACGAGGCCTTGGTGACCTGGATACCAACCCACTTGCCAATCTCCTTGATTACCGGAAACCACGGAGTCTTGGCAAGAGGCATCATCGGAAGGCGATGGGCAACTGCATTAGCGAATGCGCTAGCCAGCCTGGCGATTGCTTTGCCAGCTTTGCCAGTGCCCAGCATTGCCCCGATAAGCAAAGTGATTCTCAACTCAGTCTCGTCGTCAACCTTGCCTTCTTCAAGGATATCCGGCCAGCCATACAAGTACGTCAACTTCTGAGACAAGACGATTGCATGCCAATAAAATTGGGCTGCATCGGCGGGGATTGTTGCAGCCATGAACCAACCGCCCGGCAAGCCGGTCGCAAACGATATTCCAGCGGCTTTGAGTACATGAGACTTGATGCAGGAATCAGCCAACTTGTCTATCAGGTCAGGAGCAATATCCGCATTAGCAGGTCGGCTCTCGATTGCCCTACATACTTGTTGCTCATCGCAATAGTTGCGTAGTTGAGAATAGAGGAAATCGCGGCGATCAACTTTCGCGCCTGGAATCGCCATGGACACGCGCACAATGCGATTCCACACCGTTGCTTTAGCATCTTGAACGTTGTGTTGTCTCGAATCCTCGACAGCAGATTCAACAATTTCAACTGCTGCCGTTTCAACCTCCGGCGGTAGATCATCTCCCATCTCTTTGTAGGAATCCATGAAGGCAGTAGCTACGCTCTGAAGGTTCTCCAACGCTTGGGCAGTGGTATCTCCCCATGCTCTACACCCCGGAAGAGCAGGTATCTCCGCCATGAACTTATCCTCGGTTTCTGCTCCAGGACCGTGCATGACGAAAGACAGCTTATACAGCTTCAATTTGCAAAGCTCCCGTAGTATTGCAACTGGATTCTAGCACGGGGCATCCGGCTGCCTTCCTGCCCTACGGCCACCGCCCGTGTAGCCTCGCGCGTTTGCTCACTCATGGCCTACTCCCCGTCGAGCTTGGTCATGGGGGCAACGCTACCGAGCAGCAGCTTGACTCCGGCCGTGTCGAAACGCACTCGCACTTCTTGCTCACCACGCCGGTTGAGCGTGCTTTCCACGACGCTACCCTCGCCGAACGCGCTGTGCCGCACCCGATCACCCACTTGATAGGTGGGCGGTCCGGCGCCGGCATTCTGTTGCGGTAGCTCGGCGGCCGAGCGGATGCCGAGCCGACGCCAATCGGGGTCACTGCTGGCCGGCCGCGTCGCTGGCGGCGTATGCGCTTGGGCCGGTGCGCTGGCGCGTGGCGTCGGGGTCCAGCCGGTCGAGGAGACCCGGCCACTCCAGGGGCGGACCGCCGCCGGGGCGGCCGGTTGGCGCCCGCCGGCCCGGATGCGAAGCGCGGCCGTCTGCATTTGCTTCGCGCTACTCGCCGGGATAGCAGTGAGAAAGCGGGAGGGGTCGGCTTCTCGCGGCGTCCCCCACAGGGCACGTCGCCGGGCATGGAGCAGATAGAGCCGCTCCATCGCACGGGTAATGCCCACGTAGCAGAGGCGCCGCTCCTCCTCCAGGCCCTCCAGGCTCTCTTTCGACCGGCTATGGGGGAGGATGTCTTCTTCCAAGCCGGTGATGAAGACGACCGGGAACTCCAGCCCCTTGGCGCTGTGGAGCGTCATCAGGGTGACGGCATTGCGGTCCTCACTCAATGTATCGAGGTCGGCGATCAGCGCCGCCTCCTCCAAGAAGGCCCGCAGGCCCGTGGGCGGCTCCAGCTCCGTGTACTCGCTGACGACATTGCGTAGCTCCAGCACGTTCTCCCATCGTTCCTCGAACGCCTCGTCTTTTTCGAGCGCGGCCCGATAGTCGGTGCGGTTAAGCACTTGATCGAAGAGGTCTGCAAGGGGAAGCTCCTGGGCAGCGACCCCTAGCTCGGCCATCAACCGCGCAAACCCGAGCAGCGCCGAGTACGCACGGCCCCGAAACGGGTGCGTTAGCTCCGTATCGCGCTGCTCGGCCGCGTACAATGCCAGCAGCGCGACCAACGGTGGCTCGCCGCGCTGGGCGGCCCAGTCGTCCAGCGACTCCAGGGTGCGGGCGCCGATGCCGCGGGCCGGCACGTTGATTATGCGCCGCCGGCTCGCCTCGTCCGCCAGGTTGTAGGCCAGCCGGAGGTAACAGAGCAGGTCCTTGACCTCCCGGCGGGCATAGAACTTGGTGCCCCCGACCAGTTGGTACGGGATGCGCCGCCGGACTAGGGCCTCTTCCAGGCTCCGCGATTGGGCATTCATGCGGTACATCGCCGCAAAGTCCCGGTAGCCACGCTGGCCCGCTCCGACCGAGCGCTCGATTTCGTTTGCGACAAAGCCGGCTTCATCATATTCATCGACCGCCTGGCAGATGACCACCTCGTCGCCCGGCGCTTTAGCGGTCCACAGCCGTTTCGGCTTCCGCGAGCGTAGGGGTTTGACGACGGCATGAGCGCTGGCGAGGATGTGCTTGGTGGAGCGGTAGTTACGTTCGAGCTTCACCACCCTGGCATCGGCGTACTCCTCCTCGAAGGCCAGGATGTTGCGGATGTCGGCTCCCCGCCACGAGTAGATACTCTGGTCGTCATCGCCGACGACGGTGATATTGCGATGCAAGGCGGCCAGCCGACGGACAATCTCGTATTGCGCGCGGTTCGTATCCTGGTACTCATCCACCAGCACGTGTTGATACCGCTGCCGGTAGTATCCGAGCACGTCCGGCGCCTCCTCGAAGAGCCGAAGCGTGGTCAAGAGCAGGTCGTCGAAGTCGAGGGCGTTCGCCTCCTCCAAGGCCGCTTGATACTGCCGATAGACCCGCGCGATGGCCTGCTCGTAGGGCCGGTCGGACACCTGCGCCGCGTACTCTGCAGGGAGCAGCAGCTCATCCTTCGCCCGCGAGATGGCGCCGCGAATAGCCGGCGGCGTGACGATACGCTGGTTGATCCCGGCTTCGGTCACGCATCGTTTGATCAGCCGCAGCTGGTCGTCGTCGTCGTAGATCGTGAAGCTACTATCGCGGCCGAGATGGCGGATGTCGCGGCGGAGCCAGCGAGCGCATACGGAGTGGAACGTGCCACACGTCACCGCGCGGCCCGCCTCGCCGACGAGTCCCGCAATGCGCTGGCGCATCTCGCCGGCAGCCTTGTTCGTGAACGTGACGGCCAATAAGCGGTGCGGTGGTACACCCTGGTCGCGGATGAGGTAGGCGAGCCGATAGGCGATGACCCGCGTCTTGCCCGAACCGGCGCCGGCCAGGATCAGCAGCGGCCCAGCCGGCGCCGTGACCGCCTCGCGCTGCGCCGCATTGAGGTCGGCTAGGATGTCGGCGCCGTCTTCCTGCACGGACACGATAATCTTCCCTCGCTCCCTCGATGCTCCACTACGCCCCTGAATCCTACCCGATCAAGGCTGTAGTGACAGCGGATGGTGGCAGCAACGCCCTGGTATCATCCCCGGCGAGCGCACGGGCGCAGAGTATGCAGCTATGGCTAGTGTAGTGGAGCGGACACCCAAGGCCGTGCTCGTCGAGCGCATGCAGACGGCCGGCATTATCGCCATCATGCGCCATACGGCCCCAGCGTTGGCTCGGCAGACCGTGGATGCACTGAGCGCCGGTGGTGTGCAGATCATCGAGGTCACGATGAATAGCGTGGGCGCTGCCGACATGCTCCGAGAACTGGCCAGCGCCTACCAGGACGACGTGCTACTGGGCGCGGGGACCGTGCTGACCGCTTCCAGCGCCGAGCAAGCGTTGTGTGCCGGGGCGCGCTTCATCGTCGCCCCGAATACGGATCGGCACGTCATCGGGTATTGCCGCCAGCGCGACGTGCCCGTCGTGCCCGGCGCGTTGACGCCGACCGAGATTGTGACCGCCTGGCAGCAGGGCGCCGATCTGGTGAAGATTTTCCCGGCCGGTGGCCTGGGGCCGCGCTATCTCCGCGACCTGCGCGGGCCGCTCGGCGACATTCCGTTCGTCCCAACCGGCGGCGTGACCCGGGACAACGCCGCCGACTTCATGCGGGCCGGGGCCGCCGCCTTGGGCGTGGGCAGCGATCTGGTCCATCGTGATCTCGTGGATCAACAGGATTTCGCCGCCATCACCGCCCGCGCCCAGGGCTTTGTGGCGGCCGTCGCCGCGGGGCGTCGCTGACCTACCCACCAACGGCAGCGGTCAGCGCACCCTCGCTGGATTCCCGCTTTCGCGGGAATGACCGGGAAATGGCAACCAAATCTCATATGAAGGAGGCAGGGGCATACGTATGGAACGACTTGAGCCACAGGTGATCCCCGGCCCCGTTGGCACGGCGGCAACGATCTTGTGGGATCGGTGGGGCATCGCCCACATCAGCGCCGACGAGCCGTATGACCTGGGGGTGGGGCTAGGCTACGCGGTCGCCTGCGAGCGACTCTGGCAGCTGGACTACATGCGGCGCCGGGTCCGCGGCGAGCTGGCCGCGGTCATGGGGCCGGAGGCGCTGGCGAACGACCGCGAGATGCTGACCGTCGGCATCGCGGCAGCGGCCGACACCGTAGCGCAGACGATCAGCGGCACGACTGCGGAGCTGCTGGCAGGCGTGGCCGCCGGGATCAACGCTTGGCGCCGGACCGCCATCGAGACCGCTGCGCTGCCCGAGGCGTTCGGCATCCTCGACTATCAACCGGCACCGTGGACACCCGCAGACTCGGTCGCGCTGTGGCGGTGGCGCTGGTGGATGCTGACCGGGCGGCTGGAGCCGGTTGCCCTCATCGAAGCGGCGCGCCGGACGCTGCCGGCCGACCTCCTGGAAGCATTTCTCGGGGTCGAAGCCGGCGAGGAGACTATCGTGCCGGGGGCGGCCGACGGTGCGCCCGGCCCCATACCGGGCGGTGATGCCAGCGGCGAGGGGAGCAACAACTGGGCCGTGGCCGGCTCGCGCACGACGACCGGCTTCCCCGTGCTGTGCAGCGACCCGCACAACACCTTCGATCAGCCGAGCCAGTGGTTTCAGGCACAGTTGACGTGTCCGGCTATCGGCTTGGACTCTATCGGTGCGGTCTACGTCGGCACGGCCAGCGCCTATATCGGCCGCAACCGGCACACGGCCTGGGGCGTGACCAACCATGTGGCGCCCATCCGCGATCTCTATATCGAGGAGACCGATGCTTCCGACGGCGACCGCTACCGCGACGGCACGGCCTGGCGGCCGTTCGAGACGGAGCGGCACACGATCAAGGTGCGCGGCGCGCCGGACGAGACGTTGATCGTGCGCCGCACGGTCCGCGGGCCAATCGTCAATGACCTGCTGCCCTGGACACCGACGGCCGACGGCGGCGGCGCGCCACCAGTTAGCCTGCGCTGGCGCGGGCTGGAGGCCGGCGTGGCGTCCGGGCTGGAAGCAATGCTGGCGATCAACTGCGCGCGCAACGCGGATGAGACGCTCGCGGCGCTGGAACAGTGGCCCGGCCCGGTGCTGAACTTCGTCTTCGCCGACCGCGCCGGGCGCATCGGCTATCACGTTGCCAGCCACATCCCGCGGCGCGAGATCGCGCTCCGGGGCCTGCGCCCGGCCAACGATCCGGACCACGCTTGGCAGGGCACGCTGCCCTTCGACCGGCTGCCGCAGCTGATTGATCCGCCGCGCGGGTGGGTAGCTACCGCCAACAATCCTCCGTGGGCGGAAGACCCGCCGGACATGCCGTACCTTGGCCTGGGCGGCTGGGCCGACGGCTACCGCTTCCGGCGCATCCGCGAGCGGCTGGAGGGCGGGCCAACGCAGCTCTCACCCGACGAGATTGCCGCCATCCAAGGCGACGTGCTCCACGCCCGCGCGGTAGACCTGCTGCCGGCGCTCCGGGCGCTCCTACGCACCGTCCCCGGCCGGCGGCCCCGCGCCGCCTACCGCCACCTCGCGGCTTGGACCGGCTCGTTCGACACCGAGGCGGTAGGAGCCAGTATCTTCACGGCGTTCTGGCAACGCTGGCTCGAACGCATCGCCGCCGCCCGCTTCCCGGATCACCTCGCGCCGCTCGCCGCTGGCCAAGCCGGGGCCGTTGCCCGCCGCTTGCTGCTCGGCGACGACATGGACTGGTTTCCCGACACGGACTACCGCGAGGA
The DNA here is from genome assembly GCA_965238265.1 of Chloroflexota bacterium. Taxonomy (GTDB): domain Bacteria; phylum Chloroflexota; class UBA11872; order UBA12225; family JAJDUF01; genus JAJDUF01. Next base: position 3,819,511 of record OZ250185.1, read on the forward strand.
GGCCCGCGCCGCCTATGTATCCGCAGTCGAGTGGCTGGTCGAGGTGGCCGGTCCCGATCCGGCGCACTGGCGCTGGGGCCGCCTGCACCAAGTCACCTTTCCGCACCCGCTCGGCGAGCACTCGCCCGAACTGGCACAGCGGTTCAATCTTGGCCCCTTCCCAACGAGCGGCGGCAATGGCACCGTGCGTGCGGCGGGCACGTCGTTCGAGCAGCCTTTCCAGGCGATCAGCGGCTCGACCTACCGCTTCTGTGCCGATCTCTCCCAGTCTGGGTACGCCGAGGCCACCAGCACGACCGGCCAGTCGGCGCATCCCGCCAGTCCCCACTACCGGGATCAGGTGCAGCTGTGGCTCCAGGACCGGCGGCTCCCGCTTTGGATGGACGACGCCGAGGTCAGGGCCAACCTGGCTGCCGAAACCCGGCTGGCACGGGAGGGCTGACGGCGCCTCACCCCCCGGTCGGTCTGGATTGCGGCTTGTGCCGCAATGACGGGGACTGCTGTCCGTTGCCGCTAGCCACTGACCAGTAGCCACTGGCTACTGACTGAGCACCGTCGCGAGCGCGGCGCGGGTGGTAGGGGCAGCGGGAGAGTCGGCGCTGGCGAGATCGGAGCAGAGCCGGTCGAGGTCCGCGGCCTCGTCCACGTCGTACCATTCGGGAGCGCGATGGACGCGCAGGTTGGCCGCCGCGCACCGCTGCAACGTAACTGCCAGTACCTCGCTCGTGCTCCAGATCATGTTGCGAAACAGGTCGAGATAGAGGGCGCGCGCCGCCAGCAGATAGTACCCACCGTCCTCGCTCGGCCCGATGGACACGTCGCTGCCGGCGACGAGCGCAGCATAGGCCTCAGTGAGCGCCGCTGGCGGCAACGTGGGATTGTCACTGCCCAAGACACCGACCGCCGTACACCCCGAGGCAAAGCCGAGCCGAAAGGCGGACTCCAGGGCGGCGCCGAGACCGCAACCGGCTTGGACAGCCACCGTCGCCCGGTCGCCGACGAGGCGCTCCAAGGCCACCCGCTCGCCATCGTCGCGGCAGATGATCCGCGCCTCCAGCCCAGCCTGCCGGACGATATGCACCGAATCCAACAAGAAGGCCGCGGCCAGGTGTGCCGCTGTCGCCGGAGCGAGCGGGGGACACAGGCGCGTCTTGCTGATACCCGAACGCGGGGCTTTCGCCACCACGTAGACCGCGCTCCGCCCCGGCGTCAGGCGCTCACTAGCCGCACTCACGACTCGTCCCGCGCTGTATCGTAATCCACGACCGAAGCACCGGGAGCGCTCGCCGTGTCCCCGGTGGCGTTGACGACGGGTACGGCTGCCGGCCGCCAGTGGGCATAGCGCAGGGCACACGTGCAGAGCTTCCAGGCCGCTCCGACCGTGCCGCGCACCGTACCCGATACCTTCGATTGGCCGGCCAGTCGCGGGCGGTACGCAACGGGCACTTCGACGATCCGCAGGCGGGTACGCACGGCCTTGACCACGAATTCGGTCGTCCAGCCGTAGGTCATCTCGGACATCGCCAGGCGCCGCAGACAATCCATGCGGATCGCCTTGAACGACGGGAGATCGCGCAGTCGTCGCCGCAGCAGCAGACTCAGCATGGTCAGCACCAGCCAGTTGCCGAACCGGGCATGGAGGCGCTGGGCCTCCGGGTGCCGGGCGAGGTCGCGCGGGCCAAGCACGACCTCGGCTTGCCCAGTCAGGAGAGGGGCGAGCACGCGCGGTAGCTCGGCGGGAGGATCGGCATAGTCGCCATCGAGAAACACGACGATCCCAACCCCGGCTTGCATCGCGGCGCGGACACCCGCCCAGCATGCCGCGCCATAGCCAGGCTGCGCTTGGGGCAAGGCGACGGCTCCCAGGCCGGTAGCGATCTCGGCCGTGCCGTCGGTGCTGTCACCGGTGACGACAAAGACACGATCCACCACGTCCGGCGGCACTTCGGACAACACCGCGCCAATAGACTCGGCTTCATTCCAGGCCGGGATCACCAGGGCGATGCGAGGCGTTGGCACGCGCCTACTATACCTAGCGCGGCCGCAAGGGGCCGGGGGTTAGGTGAGGCGAAGCCCGCGACCTCGCTAATCATTCGTGGTGCCGCTGAGCCACCGCACAATGTCACCACGGCTGACCACCCCTACCAGCCGACCGTCACGCACAACCGGGATGCGCTTGATGCGGCGGCGCGTCATCTCCGCCGCGACCTCAGCGATAGGCACGTCCGCTGCGATTGTGTACGCCGGCGTGCTCATAATGTCCGCGACGGTCTGCCCCTGGCGGCCAATCACGTCCGCTTCACTGACCACGCCGACGACTGCGCCGGCATCGTCAACGACGGGCAGCCCGGTGATGCGGTGGAAACTCAAGACCGAGGTCACTTTGGCCACGTCGTCAGCTGGCTGCGCGGTGATGACCGAGGCACTCATAATGTCGCTGGCCACACCAGGGCGGCCTGCCCCGGGCACCGGCTGCTCCCCTTCCGGCTGCTCCAGGTAGGCGGCATCGCCAACGGTTGACAGACCGGCGCCGGCCCCCTCGTGACGACGATAGTGCAACGTTGCCGGTTCGTCTTCGAAGAACGCTCCGGAAGCGTCGCGATGAATTTCGAAGATGAGCACCCGCTCATTCTCTAGCCGTAGCGCGCCCCGCAGGACGGTGGCATCCATAACGACCAGCTCGTCGGGCGTCCCACCTTCGACTACCGTCGTGATCTCCCCACCGCGGACAGCAAGCAGTACAACCTCGTCGGCCTCCTCGGCGGCAGCCCCCTCCTGGTTGGGGTTGGCCTCGCCCACAAACGCCTCTTGGATGTTCAAGCGCTTCATGAAGACGCCTCCTCACCACACACGTCATGCGGACCGTACTGTCCATCAACCTTTACAACGGCAGAACCGACAACTGCTCGCAACCTCTAGGCGTCTGACAGCGCAGCGTCGGATGGCCGACGGTAGCGCGTTCGAGCGGTTGTAGGAGGAACACTGGGCAGAGAGGCCGAAAGCGCTACCGATGACCTGCCAGGGCTGCGTTCACTTGAGCACCACCGGATTGTGCAGCCCCGGCGGTCAGTCGCACGCCCAACTCACGCAATCCAGCATCCGGATACCCCTGGCGGCTAGCGGTCAGTCTAGCAGATAGGGGAGTATCAATAGTGAGCAACGCGGATGACGGCACACCGCACCCTATCGCTGGATTCCGGCCGGCACCGGAATGGCGAGGGAGAGGGCTGGAGTGAGGGCAGCCGGGAGTGAGGCCGGCTAGGGAGCGGCATCAGCCTGAGTCGCCCCCCAGGACCGGTGTTACCCCTGCTCGATGGGCAAGCTCTGGTTATTGCTCCAGTCCTGCCAGGAGCCGTCGTAGTTCCGCACCTTCTCGTAGCCCAGCAGCTTCAGGACGTAGTACGCGTGCGCGCCACGCACGGCAGACTGGCAGTACGTGATGATCTCTTTGTCCGGTGTGATGCCGGCCGCTTCGTACAACTGCTTCAGATCAGCCAGTGCCTTGATGATGGGGGTCTCACCATCGGTCATGCTATTGACCCAGTCAACATTGACGGCCCCCGGAAGGCGACCACCACGCCCGGCACCCTTACGTACATCCTCGCCGGAGTACTCCGCCGGTGTGCGAGCATCGCACAGCGCCACGCTGTTCTTACCCATGTTCGCCAGGATATATTCCCTATCGGCGATTTTGCTGGGATCGGCCTTGGCGCTAAAGGTCGCCGCCTCGAAGCGCGGGGCCTGCCGTGTTACGGATCGACTCTCGGCCGCCCACTTGGGATAGCCGCCGTTGAGGATCGAGATGCGGGGATGGCCGTAGTAGTCCAAGACCCAAAACAGCCGCGCGGCGATCACGGAACGATTGTCGTCGTAGATGACGATGTGGTGGTCATCCCCAACGCCGGCGGCGCCGACGATCTCGGCGACCTCCGCAGCCGGACGAACATCGCGCACAAACTCGTTGATCATGTGATCGAGGGCACCGGTCGAGAGGCTGACGGCCCCCGGAAGGTGGGTCTCCTGGTACTTTGCCGGGGCACGCACATCCACAATCCGCAGGTTGTCGTCCTCCAAGTGGTCGGCTAACCAGTCGGTTTCGACGAGCAGGTCGGCCGCTAGACCGTTGGCTCCGCCCGTGGTGGCGGCCTCTTCTTCCCCGCACCCGGCCAGCAGCAACGTCATGGTCAACGCAGCGCTAGCACCGAGCAGGCCACGCCGAGATACCTGTAGTTCCATCGTGCTTCTCTCCTTTTCCTTGCAGCTGGCTACTCCGGGGCCTCACGACCCAGGTGGGGTGAACACACCCCTGCGGGCGCTTTGTCCGATCTGCTCAGGTGTCCTCCGCCGGCGACAGGGTGATCTTCCACTCCGCTCCCCCCAACTCCTGGACTTCAGCGGTAAAACCCAGCTTCTGGGCCTGCCAGGGCACCGTCGTCAGCGCGGGTGGATGGTCGGTCAGCAGATCGAGCACCTCACCGAGCGCCGCGCCTTCCATGGCCTCTTTGGCCCGCAACATCGGGTACGGACAGATTTCACCGCGCACATCGAGCGTCCTCCTTTGCTGGGTAGCTCTGCCCATCATCTGCGCCTCCTCTATGTACTCGATCAGCCGATCCGGCGGATAGCCTTGACCCCGGCCCAAGCACCGCCGAGCAAACCCAGACCAAAGACCCAGCCACTCAAGCTCAGGCTGGGAATGCCGGCAAAAAAGGCCCCCAGTGTGCAGCCAAGCCCTAAGCCGGCGCCATAGCCCATGAGGACCCCCCCGCCGAGGGTCTGCACATACCGCCGGCCCTGGCGCGGCACCCTGATCTTGAACTCCCCGGCCAGCAGTGCCGCCACGAACGAGCCGGCGACCAGGCCGAGCACCATATACAGCTCTTTCGTGGCGAACACGCCGGCAACAACGGTCATGCAGGGGCCGAGATCGGCGCCGGCAAGCTCGACATGCCAGCCGCCGACCGCCTCGAACAGTCCGTGCGACCAGCGGCCCAGCTCCCCGGTCACGCCGACCGGGCGCTCGTACAGGTATGACAACATGCCGATGACGCCGAGGGCGACACCACCACCGACCGCGGGCCATCCCGTCACAAACACGCGCCGCCGGACACCGGCCCAATGCTCACGCACGCTCGCCGGCGGTAACTCCGGCCCGGCGGGGAATGTGGGCACGAGCATGTCGGCGCGTTGCTCCCACCAGACGAGCAGCGCATAGACACCCAGTAATCCCAGCAGGGTGAGTACGACCGCGCCCGTCCACCCCAGCGTGTGGGGCAGCCACACTATTGGCTGGCGAGCAATCAGCACCTCGTACCACCAGTTCCAGGTCAGCATCATGACGATGAGGCCGCCCAGCATCCCGAGTAGCGCCACCACAGAGGCGACGTAGCCCTCACCAATCCGATACAGATTGCCCGACATGCAGCCACCGGCGACCACCATGCCGCACCCAAAAATCAGGCCGGCGACCAGCGTAGTAGGGCCAACGGGGCTAATGCCGGCAAAGGCCGGCAAGCGCTCCGGGGCCAGGCGGGGGACATAGTTGTACATCACGAACGCGAACCCTATCGTGGCAACACCCAGCCCGGCCAAGACACCGCGCAGCATCCGGCCATCGCCAAGAAGGAAGAGATCGCGGAAGGCCGCGGTGAAGCAGAAGCGGCTGCGCTGGAGCACGAAGCCAAAGGCGAGGCCCACAATCCAGTAGATCGCCGCCGCGGGCCACATCCGCCCCAGCACCAGCGCAAAGCCCAGCGCAACCGCGGTGGCAATCACGCCAGCGATGGTGTGGCGGGGCAACCGCGACTGTGCCGCAGTGGTCAGTGAAACCGCCGAGGTCAACGTTGCCATGAAGCCAATGCGCTCCCTCCCCGTGCCACGCTGGGCCCGCTGGGCCGACGCACCGAGGGGAAGTCTAGTATTCTTTGTAAGATACTAAACAATTGGGGTTGTGCCAAGGTCGTCGCCGGAGACCAGAGACCGTGCATTGGATGAATGATGGTCAGCCACGGTGTTTGCAGGCGTTGGATTCCCGCGAACGCGGGAATGACGGGAGCGGGGGGCATGGTGGCCGTCAATCCCATTTGAGCAGGCGCGTCGCGACGAGCAGCGCACCGGCCGTCCAGCCGGCGAGCACCAGGAGGTCTAGCTGCATGTCGAGCAGGCCGCCGCCGCTCATCATCACCGTGCGTAAGGCGTGGTTGAGATAGGTGAGGGGCAAGGCTTGGATCAAAGGCTGTAGGAACGCGGGCGCACCGTCGGTAGGGAAGTACGAGCCGCCGAGAAACATCATGGGGAACGAGACGAGCATGGTCACGCCGGCGGCGCTGTCGGCATCACGGGGCATGCTCCCCAGGAGATAGCCGACGGCGAGCATACAGAGCGTGCCGACGATCACCACGAACGCCAGCAGCCCGTAGCTCCCTTTCACGGTCACCCGGAACACGACAAAGGCCGTCAGCAGCAGCACAATGGCCTGCCCCAGGGAAAACAGCAAATGCGCAGCCGCTTGGCTCGCCAGTAGCTCGATGGGCCGCAGGCCGGTGACCGCGAGGCGCCGCAGCACCCCTTTCTGACGCCATTCGACCAGGCGAGTGCCCACAAAGAGGTTAGCCCACATGATGACCATGCCAACCAAGCCCGGAGTCATGAAGTCAATAGTACGTATGCGCTCGGCCTCCACCTCGGATTCTTCGAGTTTGACCGGATCGGGGCCGCTGGCCTGCAAACTACGGTTCAGGCCGGCAACGATGTTCTGGATCGCCGCGCGCGCGACAGCCGCCGTCACCGGGTTACTCTTGTCGTAGAACGCCTGAATGGTGGCATCTCTCGCCGCCAAGCTCGCCTGAAAGCCGGCACCGATCACAAGCACCGCCCGTCTGTCACCGGCCGCCAGCGCCTGCAGCTCGGCGTCACGCTCACCCTCCACGATGTCCAGCGCCTCCAAGCCTTTCAGGCCCTCGACGAGCTGGATGGAGGCTGCCTGACGATCCTCATCAACGATCCCCAACCGCAGCTGCTCGCTCCCTCCCGAGCCGAAGAGCGCACCAAACAGCAGCATGGAGATCAGGCCGATGCCGAGGCTGGTGACGAGGGTGATGCGATTACGCAGGAGCATCCGCGTCTGCGTGACCGTGAGCACAGTGAGGCTGCGGAGCATCGCGCTTCCCTCCAGGATTGCCACAACGAGGTGGTCGGATTCGGCTGCGGCTGGGCTTTAGTTGCGGAGACGATTACCAGTGAGCGACAGGAACACATCCTCCAGCGTCGGGGTGTGTACTTGCAGACTGTTGAGCGGGAGACCGCGCTCCGTGAGGAGCTGCAGCAACTGCACTAGCGTACCGTTGAGATCCACGGAACGTAGGACGACGGTCTGCTCCAGGCGATCCTGGCGGATGACACCACGGAGGCCATTCAGAACATCGGTGGATAGCTCATCCGCCAGGCTGCACTCAATCGAGCCGTCCTCGGTGAGCTGGCCAATCAACTCGCGCGGGGTATCCAAGGCCACGATCTTGCCGCGGTCCATGATGGCGATACGATCACAGAGCGTTTCGGCCTCTTCCATGTAGTGAGTCGTCAGCACGATGGTCTTGCCGTCCTGCCGAATCTCGCTGATAAGCTCCCATACCGACCGCCGTGCCTGCGGATCAAGTCCGGTCGTCGGCTCGTCGAGGAAGAGCAGCTTGGGATCGTTGACGAGCGCGAGCGCGAGTGAAAGGCGTTGCTGTTGACCGCCGGAAAGCTCGGTGGCATAGGTACGTTGTCGCTCTCCAAGACCGAGCCGGTCGAGTAGATCGTTGCGTGGCACTGATTGCGGGTAGAGCGCCGCGAACAGGTCTAACGCTTCACCCGCTCGTAGCAGGTCCGGCAAGGTCGAGGCTTGCAGTTGTACACCGATACGCTGTTGCACCGCGCGCCGCTGCTGGCGCACGTCCAGGCCGTCAACGGTGACCGTGCCGGCATCGCCTTGGCGTAGCCCCTCGATGATCTCCAGCGTCGTCGTCTTGCCAGCACCGTTCGGACCAAGAATGCCGAAGATTTCCCCAGCGTGTACTGCGAAGCTCACGCCGTCCACGGCTACGACGTCACCGTAACGCTTGACAAGTCCTTCCACCTGGACAATGGAATCGCTCATCGCCGTTGCGCTCACCCCTCATCAAGATATACAGCCAACATGATCCTGTGAATGTTTCGCTGACGCCGGCGGGAACTAGCCCCTGTTGGCATTTCCCGGTCATTCCCGCGAAGGCGGGAATCCAAAGCGGGCGCGCTGGCTGCGGCCCCAGACACCTGGATTCCGGCTTCTGCCGGAATGACAGGCGGCGAGCGATACCCCTACGGCGGGGTATCGCTGAGGAGGAGGCAGTGGGAGGAGCGGCGCCCTATTCCTCGCAGCCGCGCTGAACCGCCGTCGCAACGGTCTCAACGGACCGGACGATGCCTTTGTCCAGCAGATACGCTTCGACTTCCTCGCCACTCATGTCGGGAAGGATCTCGTCACCGACCTGGAGCGAGGGTTGGAGATATTGTCCCGTCAAGCGGACCATCTCCGCGTAGTTGTAGGGGTCGTTCACGATGTCCTTGTCTTCATACTCCAGACCGTACTTACCCAATACCGCCCGGACACCCTGGCTCCAGCCACACACCGGCTTCATGTAGGCCACAATCTTCGGCTGATCCGCTGCCATAGCAGCACTCCTTCCCTTGGAGAACAAATGGAGAACAAACGGCCGGTTCTACGACCGCCGATTGACTTCATGACTCTAGCACACCTGCCGCTCGATGAGGTAGGGCAGCCGCCGGTTCACCCTCCGCAGAGGCGTCCCTTATGGGCGCCCTCGCCTCGGGGAACTGGCACGGGCAACCACAAGGGTTGGCCCCTACGGCGCTGGAGGGGGCCGGGGGATGAGGCCCTAGCCCGGCTCGCGGACGAAAGCGAGTGCCGCTGCCAGCGCCGCCTGCGGCGTCGAAAAGGAGCCGATATTGCGGTAGTCACCGTCGCTCTGGTGCCCGACGACCGTGTATTCGGTCTCGCTCAACTGGGACACCTCCGCCGCTTGACCCGGTTGAGCGCCCTCGGTGCGGATGTCATGTCCGAGCGTCACGTAGTCGCCCGTGCGGGCAATCCGGCAGCGCACCGCCAGTGCATGCGCCGCCGCCGCGAGGCCAGTTTCTTCCGCCATAGCGCTACCCCTCTTCCCTGGAGCAAGCATACACGATCAGGCGGGGGATGATCGGCTGGGAGGGGGGGGTAGGCACCCCTCTGGTCCCCCCGCTGTGCAGGGGGACATGGATTCCCGCTTGCGCGGGAATGACAGACGAGACGACGGGAATGACGGGCGGCACCCCCTCTCTATCGCTCGGCGATGGAGAGGGGCCCGGGGGGTGAGGCGCAACGAGCTTGGACGGGTCAGCGGACGGTATGCATTGGCATGATGACGTGGAGATAGTCGGGCAAGCCGCCGCCCCGGACGACCCCGGCGCTCAACGGACCGGTGATCTCGAAGACCACTTCATCAATATCCTTCAGCTTGTCCGTTTCGGGGTCAATCGTACCGCCGGCGAGGGCGCTGGCGAACTCATTCAGATACTCGGCATTGAAGGCGAGGTGAGTGCTCTCGCCCTCGATACTGGCGTCTAGCTTGTCGCGGCTTTCGCCAAGATCCTGGGCCTGCGCCTCGATGGTCAGACACCCTGGCGTCAAGCCATCGCCGTTCTCGCCGGCCTCGACCTCCAAGCGCACTACGTTCGCACTTTCCCGCGCAAAGAGCGAGACTCGCCGCGTCGCCTCAGCGAAGGCTTGGCGGGCTACAACCACCTTGGTCGCATAGCTCTTCGGGATCAGGTTCTGGACGTTCGGGAACTGCCCTTCGATCAGTCGTGAGACCAGGTTCACGTCACCAGCGCGGAACAACACCTGACTCCGGTTGGGTGTCACCGTCATTTCGACCGGATCATCGCCATCCCCGAGAATACGGGCCAACTCCAGCAAGGCCCTCGCCGGCACAATGACCTTCACCGGTTCGGGGACCTCCTGCTCCAGTGTTGCTTCCCGCATTACCAGGCGGAAACCATCGCTCGCCACCAGTGTGATCTGTGCCCCCTCTAGCTGAAAGCTCACGCCAGCGAGCACCGGCCGGGTATCGTCGCGGGCGGCGCCAAACGCGACCTGATTGATAAGCTCCTTGCAGAGCGCCCCATCCATGCTTACCGTCGGTTGATCCTCGGCCGTTGGCATCGGAGGAAACTCCTCCGGGTCAATGCCCCGGACCTGCGTCCGGCTCTGCTGGCAGGTCACAGTCAGCGTGCGGGTTTTTGCTTCTTCACGCAGCTCCACGGACTGACCCACCGGCAGGGAACCGACGAGGTCGGTGAGGAGCCTCGCCGGCACGGTGACGGTGCCCTCTTCCTCCACATTAGCCGTAACCCAGGTCGTAATCCCGAGGTCGAGGTTGGTAGCTGATAGCTTGAGGCGGCTGCCGTCAGTGGCCAGGAGGACATTCGCCAAAACGGGCATGGTTGGCCGGGTTCCTACTGCCCGGCTTACCGTGGAAAGTGCCTGGCTCAGATGATCTTGGGTACTGGTGATACGCATCGTTGTACTCCCTTTTGTTCGGGGTGCTGATTCGAGTCTCGATTCCTCTCCGCCGCCGTATTAAGGGTGTGGATTGTGTGGATGCTGGGGATACCCGGCCCGCTACGTCCGCTCCCTCGGTTACAACGCTGCCCACTGACCTGTGCCGAGTACACTTGGCATTGTGGATGACACTGGTGATAACGTGGGAATAATGAGCGCGGCTGTCTCGGTTCCTCGGGTGCTTGCGCTGTATCTTGCCGTACCTCTCCGGTTATCCCCAGTCTGGACCACTTGTCCACACCAATGCGGCAGTTATCCACACTCTGCCGGTCAAAATGCCCCTTACCGTTGTTACCCGGCGACCATCGCCCGCACCGCCTGTACCTGCTCGCGGACGGTCGCGTTCCGCTCCAACTCACGTCTGATCTTCCCGACGCCGTACAGCACGGTGCTGTGATCGCGGCCGCCGAGCAGGCGCCCAATCTCGACGAGCGACGCGCCGGTGTCTTCGCGTAGCAAGTACATTGCGACCTGCCGCGGGAGCACGACCTGTTTTGCGCGGCCCTTGCCCCGCAGTGCTTCACCCGTAATGCCGGAGAAGCTGATGACGGCCTGAATGATCTGCTCCGGCGAGAGCGTCTTCGCGGCCGGCGGACTGACTACTCCGGACAAGGCCGCTGCCGCCTGGTCAAGGGTCAACGGTCCGACCTGCAAGCCGGAGGTCGCGACCACGCGCGTCAGTGCGCCTTCCAGTTCGCGGATATTGCTCGTGACGCGCTGGGCGATGAAGTCCAGCACCTCCGGCGGCACTTGCGCCTCCATCGTCGCGGCCTTGGTCCGCAGGATGGCGGCGCGGGTCTCGAAGTCCGGCGGCTGGATGTCAGCAATCAGGCCCATTGCGAAACGTGAGCGCAAGCGGTCCTCAAGCGCGGCAATTGCGGCCGGCGGCCGGTCACTGGTGAGGACAATCTGCCGGCTTTCACCATGGAGCGTGTTGAAGGTATGGAAAAACTCCTCTTGCGTTTGCTCCTTGCCACTCAGGAACTGGATATCGTCAATCAGTAGGATGTCCGTGGTGCGGTACTTACTCCGGAAAGCGTCGGCGCGCCCGCGCCGGATGTGGTTGATGAAATCGTTAGTGAATGTCTCCGAAGTGACGTAGAGTACCTGCGTACCGGTGTGGCTACGCAAAACATGATGCCCGATAGCATGGAGGAGATGGGTCTTGCCCAGACCGACACCCCCATAGAGAAAGAGGGGATTGTAGGCCCCGGCCGGTGTATCGGCGACTGCCCGTGCTGCGGCGTGCGCAAGCTGGCTATGCTTGCCGACGATGAATTCTTGGAAGGTGTAGCGGGGATGGAGGCCCGCGTATGGGGACTCGGCGGCGGACTCATCAAGACGCGGTAGCGGCAGTGTTGCGGCCGGCGGCTGCTTGGTCTGCTTACCGCGACGCTTTGCGCTCGTCCGCGCCGGCCGCTTGCGGGCAGCCGCGGCGGCGGGTGCCGGCGTGCCATTACGCCGGGCCGGGGCGGGTGCCGCGATCACGTCGGGTGGCTCCGCGTTACTTTCCGTCACCACGAACTGCACTTCCGCCGGCGCTTGCCCCACGACCGACTGCAAGGCACCTTCGACCAACGGCCGGAAGCGCTGCTCGAGTTTGTCACGGGCAAAGACGTGCGGGGCGCCGATGACAAAACGGCTGTCCTCCTGCGCCACCAAGCGGCTCTGCGCCAGGCATGTAGCGAACATAGCGCGGCTGACCTCGGAATGTGCGGCCAAGGCAGCGAGAACCTGCTCCCACGTTGCGTCTGCATTCATCGTGCCGGTGCGTGCAACCTCTAGACTAGAATCGCGTAGCGGCGCTGTGCGGACAAGCCGCTCGTCTACACTTCCTTTTCTCTAACGCGCGGCCTGGCCGCTGGGTGCGCGCTGCCGACGCTGGCGGCACCAGCTCCTTACAAGGAGGGCAGTTGTGTCGGATGTCCGACCGCCCCGGGTGCTGCGGATAAAGCGAAGGGTGCCCGGGCGCATTTCCCTCGGCGATGCGGCCACGTTGGAGGATGGGCCGGAGCTGCTCCAGCGCCTACTGCGCCCGGAGCCGGGGCAGGTCTTTCCGCTCGGCCGCGGGATTCACCCGATGACGACGGTGCCGCTGGGCCTGGCGATTGAGGCGGCGATCGCGGCGATCAACGGCACCGCACTCGACGTGGGCGTGCTGCGCTACTGCTCGTGCAGCATGGAGCATTTCACCTCCAACCGCCGGCCGCTGCGGGCGGTAGCGCGGGTAGCGGAGCTGGGCGCCCGGCACGTCGAGTGCGCCGTCGAGGTGTGGGAGCGCGAGCGGCGAATCTGCACGGCGCGGATTGGGCTGTGCCAGGTGCGCGGCGGCCGCGCGGCGCCGCTCACGCCGCTCTATGTGGAGGCTGGGGGATGAGGCCTGGTCATCCCCCAGCCCTCTCTCCATCGCCGAGCGATAGAGAGAGGGAGTCCGCTGGAGGCGGGCGGCGGCGCGTAGGGGCGCAGCACGCTGCGCCCGTCCCACTGCGGAGCGGGGGGACCATAGGGGGCCAAGTACCTGATCGGAAGGAAGGGAAGATGGCAGCAGCCTCGGAAGTGCGCCGGCCGCGGGTGATCTCGGAGCGGCGGCGCGTGGCCGACCGGATTGCGCTTGGTGACACCGCGACGCTGGAGGACAGCCCAGCCTTGCTCCGGCACCTACGAGCGCTGGCGCCCGGTCAGACTTTTGCGCTGGGTACGGCGATTCACCCACTCACCACCATACCGCTGGGTCTGGCGATTGACGCCGCCATCCTCGCCGCGAACGGCCGGGCACTCACGATCTCCCACCTGCGCTACTGCTCCTTCAGCATGGAGCGCATCATCTCCACGGAGCAGCCGCTGCGAGCGATAGCGCGGGTAGCGGAGCTGGGCACGCACCACCTCGAATGCGTAGTCGAGGTCCGGGAGGATGAGCACCTGATCTGCCAAGCGCGGATCGGGCTATGCCAGGTGCGCGAGGGCCGGGCGGCGGCGCTGGGCCACCTCTACGTGTTCGACGGCGACGGTGCTCCCAACAAGCGATGAACATGGCGACGGCCCCGCCATCGTCACTCCGGCGAAAGCCGGAGTCCAGCGGCCGGGGGATGGCCCCCCTATGGTCCCCTCGCTGCGGCGGGGGGACATGGGTTGCGGCTTTCGCCGCAATGACGGATGGGGCGGGAATGACAGTTGGGTGTTATTTTCGTGCCAATGACGAAAGGGCTGGAGTGGGTAGGCTACACTTTAGGGGCCGATCGGGTTCGTCGGCGTGAGGGGTGAGGGTAGGGCGCGATGGATGCAACGGTAGCGGTGGAGCGCGATGTCCCGGCGGCGATGCGCGACGGCACGCTCGTGCGGGCGGACGTGTATCGGCCGGTTGGTGTCAGCGAGCTGCTGCCGGCGTTGGTCGCCCGCACGCCCTACAACAAGGAGGTCATGGAGGAGGTCTGCCGCGCGATGGCGGCGCGTGGCTACATCGCCATCGTCCAGGACATTCGCGGTCGCTACGCCTCGGATGGTGAGTGGCGACCGATGTACGACAGCGCCAACCTGGAGCCGACCGATGGCTACGATACGGTGGAGTGGGCGGCACGGCTGCCGGGCTGTACCGGGGACGTGGGCACGTTCGGAGGCTCCTACGTCGCGCTGACCCAGTGGCGCCTGGCGCCGACGCGGCCGCCGCATTTACGGGCGATGTATGCCTCCGGCTTTCCCCGCTTTGCTTACGACCGCTGGCCGGGCATCTTCCGCACCGACCGTCACCTCCAGTGGCATATCACGACCACGGTTCCCGACTATCGCCGGCGGCAAGGTCTCCCGGGGCCGACGACGGTGGACGAGGCGCGAGCACGCTGGGAGCAGCACGAGCGGCACAAGTGGGTCTGGTTCCTGCCCTTCGACGACATCCCCGCGGAGGTGCTCGGCGGCCTGCGTCTCCAGTTCCGCTCGTATCTCCGCAAGCATGCCGAGGACTGGAGCGGAATCGCGCATGTACACCGCGAGATCGAAGTGCCGGTCTACCATCAGACCGGCTGGTACGACCGGCTGATCGGCGCCATTGACCACTACACGGCGATGGTCACGCAGGGGCGTACTGAGCACGCGCGGCGCAGCCAGAAGCTCATTATCGGGCCGTGGACCCATAGCAGCGGCGGTACGCGCTATCAGGGCGACCGCGATTTCGGCCCCGAGGCGGAGGTCCCCGTCGCCGACCTGATGGGGCCGTGGTTCGACTATTGGCTGAAGGGCCGCGCTACCGGGGTGATGGACGAGCCGCCCGTGCGCTATTTCGTGATGGGCGTCAATCGGTGGGAGGCGGCGGCGCAATGGCCGCCCGCTGGCGTACACCCAACGCCGTTCTATTGCCACACGGAAACGGCGGCCAACCGCTATGGCGGCGGGGGGCGTCTGGATCGTGAGCGGCCGGGCGCAGAGCCACTGGATCGCTTTGTCTACGATCCGCGTGACCCGGTGATGTCGGTGTTGCCGCCGGTGGCGCAGGACGCGCCGGGCGACCATCGCGTGCTGTTCGACCGGCAGGATGTCTTGTACTACACGAGTGCGCCGCTCGCCGCGCCGCTCAAAATCGTCGGGCCGGTCGAGGCGCGGCTCTTCATCGCCTCTAGCGCCCCCGACACCGATTTCACGGCGATCCTGCTGGACGTTGCGCCGGGCGCAGCCGAGGGAGCACCGGGCTATGCCCAGAACCTGTGCAGTGGTATCCTGCGCTGTCGCTACCGTCGCGGCGTAGACCAGCCGGCGCTGCTGCGGCCGGGGGAGATCGTGGCGATCACCATTCCCCTGACGCCGGTCGCGCACGTGTTCCGGCCCGGCCACCGGATTGCGGTGGCGATTTCGTCGAGCAATTTTCCGCTCTTCGACCGCAATCACAACACCGGCCGCGACTACTGGAGCGACGCCGAGCTGCGCGTGGCCGACCAGACCGTCTTCCACGATAGCGAGCGGCCGTCGCGGATCGTCCTGCCGGTATTGGAGTAGTGGTTGGTGGGGCGTGCGGCGGAGGCCGACTGCTGTAGGGGCAACCCTTGTGGTTGCCCACGTCCCCCTGCGGAGCGGGGGGGCCATAGGGGGGCCGGTATTGGACCTAACCCCCGGCCCCTTCCCTCCAGGGCAGGGGAGTTATGGAGGCCACCGTATGGGGGCAGGTGAGAGGAGTTGAGAGGTGGTGAGTGAGGCGGAGCGCGATGAGCGCCGGCGCCGCGCCGGTGAGCGCGCGGCCACGTTCGTCGAGGACGGCATGGTGGTGGGCCTCGGGACCGGGCGCACCGCGGACCATGCCACGCGCGCCTTGGCCGCGCGGGTCGCGGCTGGCTTGCGGATCGTCGGCGTACCCACGTCGCACCGCACCGCGCTGCTGGCGTCGTCGCTCGGCATCACCGTCGGGACACTGGAGGAGCACCCTCGCCTCGACGTGGCGATTGATGGCGCCGACGAGGTGGACCCGCAGCTGCGGCTGATTAAGGGGCTGGGCGGTGCCCTGTTGCGCGAGAAGATCGTCGCGGCGGCCAGCGCCCGCTTTATCGTAGTCGTTGACGACGGGAAACTGGTGCCCCGGCTGGGCGGGGCCGCGCGGGTGCCGGTGGAAGTGCTGCCGTTTGGCTGCTTACCGGCTGCCGAGCACCTGCGCGCGCTGGGCGCGGAGGTCGTGCTGCGTGAGACCGGGGCGGGACCTTTCGTGACCGACAATGCCCACTACCTGCTCGATTGCCGGTTTGGGCCGCTGGCCGATCCCGAGCGGCTGGAGCGTGACCTCCGGAGCATCCCCGGCGTGCTGGGTACCGGCCTCTTCCTCGGCATGACCGATGCGGTGATCGTCGGTACGGCCGAGGGGATCGAGGAGCGGCCGGCATCATCACCGCCGCGGCCCGGGGCCGTGCCGCGCTAGGTGACGGTCTTGGCGCTCTCGTCTTTGCTGGACCTGGCCTTGTTCGCGGCGCTGGGGTTTGTCGCCGGGGGGCTGAACGGTCTGCTGGGGATTGGTGGCGGTATCCTGCTCATTCCCTTGCTGATCTACGTCGGGGGAGTGGACATCCACCTCGCGGCGGGCATGACGGCCGCGCAGGGGGTTGTCAGCGGTGCTACGGGGGCGCTGGTTCACGGCCGGCGCACGCCGATTGACGTGCCGGTTGGCCTGGTCATCGGCGCTACCGGCATCGTCGTGGCCGCCACCACGGCGCTGTTCTCCGAGCGGATTCCGCCGCTCGTACTCACGCTGTTCTATTTGGCGATGGTGGTCGGCGCTCTCGTGCTCGTCTTGCTGCCGCGTGCCAAAGAGGATGATGCTGGGGAGCAACTGCGCGGTCTCGGCCGCTGGCTCTGGTGCGTCGTCATTGGGGTCGTGGGTGGGGTTTTTACCGGGCTGGTGGGGGCCGGAGCCGGTTTTGTCGCAGTGCCGCTGATGCTCCGTCTGCTGGTCATGCCGCTGCGTGTGGTCATCGGCACCTCGCTGGTCATCATCCTGATCGCCTCGGGCGCCGCAGCGGTCGGCAGGGCGCTGACGGGCCAGGTGCCGCTGGTGGGTGCGCTGGGTGTGATGACCGGCAGCTTGGTCGGCGCTCACGCCGGATCGCGCCTCAGCCAGCGCACCAGTCCCCGGCTGCTCCACTGGCTGCTGGTCGCCGTCCTGGCTCTCATCCTGGTGCGGGTGCTCTGGGACGTTGTTCCGCTGCCCTGGGCCTAGCCGGCGCGTGCGAGCAGGGATAATCCGAGTGGGAGGTAGACATGAAGCGCACCTTGACGGCGAGCGTGTGGCGGGAGAGGGAGTGGTTTGTAGCGCAGTGCCTAGAGGTAGATGTCGCGAGTCAGGGTGCGAGTGAAGAGGCGGCGCTGATGAACCTGCGGGAGGCGCTGGAGCTGCACTTTGAGCCGCCTGTAGCCACCGTCACGCAGAAACTGACTCCCGGTGAGTTCGAGTCACTCTGAGTACATGCCCCGGCCAGACCACCGGAAGGTGGTACGCTTAGAAGTAGCTCGTGCTGGCTGGCATCATCCTGATAGTTTGATTTTTCACCGTGGGGGTGACCGAGGCGATGAGCCTGACGACCGACGAGCGGACGTGGTTGCGCCGCTATAAGGCGGCGGTGGACGAGCAGTTTCCCGGCCTGATCGAGGAGCTGCTGCTCTACGGCTCCAAGGCGCGCGGCGACGATCATCCCGAGAGCGATCTCGATATCCTCATCATCACCCGCGACGTTGACTACGCCACGCACCGTTCGATGCGTTGGGTTGGCTATATGCTGGCCGCAATGTCGAGCGCACTGCCATCCATCATGGTGTACACACGCACCGACTGGGAGCACTCGGCGGCCATCGGCGCGCCCTTCGTTCGCGAAGTCGAGCAGGATGCAGTACCACTGACCCCTCCTAAGCGGTAGTCGCCCTTTGGTCGGGGCCGCTTCACGCTTGCAGGTAGCGGGCCATGAAGTCGTAGGCCAGCCGGCCGCTCCACTCGTGGCCGGCATCGAACTCGTCGCGCCAGAGGCGCTCCCGCACGCCCAGCAGCGCGTAGGCGCGTTCGAGGGTCGCGTGCGCCGTGCGACTGGCGGCGATGGGAAAGGTCTCGTCCTGAATACCCGCCTCGATCAACAACGGACGCGGTGCGATCAGCGCGGTCACGTCGGGCAGATCGGCCCAGGGAAGCAAGCCGGGGATGAACTGGGCACCGCAGAGCTGCCGATCCAAG
The DNA here is from genome assembly GCA_965238265.1 of Chloroflexota bacterium. Taxonomy (GTDB): domain Bacteria; phylum Chloroflexota; class UBA11872; order UBA12225; family JAJDUF01; genus JAJDUF01. Next base: position 3,837,834 of record OZ250185.1, read on the forward strand.
GCGTAGACCTTATAGGTATTGAGATAGCCGCTGATGACCGTGGCCTTGATACGGTCGTCGAGTGCGGACAGGAAAGTGGACCGTGTGCCACCGTAGGACAGCCCGGCGCAGCCGATGCGCTCCGGGTCAACGTCAGCACGTGACCGCAGCAAGTCAATGCCGCGCTGGTCGTCGTAGATTGTGAGAGCGAGCAGCGTCCGGCCGAGTAGTGCCGTCTTGTTGCCCCCCCGGTCACACTGATCCGCGCCGCCGCTGTCGGGAGGCAAGCCGGGACCGCCGCGGCGTTCGCCAAAGAGGTCGCGCGTCGGGACAGAGCACAATGTAGCCGCGACGGGCGAATTGCAGCCCGTAGGCGTAGTTGAGACGGGTAATGGACGCGCGTATCCGCGGATCGCCGTGATCCACGTCGGCAACGAGGTCTTTGCCATAACGGCTGCCGTGACCGTGTAGGGCCAGGACGGCCGGCAGTCGTTGCGGCGTTGGGGCGCTTGGACGGAAGAGCCAGGCCGGAACCCACGTATCCGGTTCCGACTGATAGACCACTTTCTCGCGGATCAGGCCATCCTCCGGTAGCTCCACTGCCTCGATCACCTCCGGCGCTAAGGGGCAGGGATCGGGGCGTGGCCCGGCCAATTCGACAATCTTCGCCCGCAGACGCTCCTGCCAGTCTCGCCAACCCGCCTCATCGGTCGCACGAAATCGTAGAGGCGCCGCTGGGAGCGCGGCGTACTGGCAGTCTATCCAGGCGGCCAGCGAGAAATCGTAGGTTCGGCCGCTGGGGCCGGTGACGGTCGTGGCCTGGGTCATAGCTCCTCCTTAAGCCGCGGACGTGGGGCTACCCCGCAGTGTGGCATGGTCGCGGCCCGGTAGCCAAGTCCGTGGGGGCACCGGGTTGGACCTACCCCCCGGCCCCTTCCCTCCAGGGAGGGGGGTGGGGGAAGGTATGCTCGCACCGCGCCGGCCGCCGGTTGCCCCTGCTGGCCGGTGGTTCTATACTGTTAGGTGAGGTGGGCGGCGGTTGCGGTCTGTGTTTGGGGGCGTGGCAGGACCGTGCGTGCCGAGGCGTAGTCGTCTCGAAAGGAGTGCCCGGGTGCAGTCAAGTCTGATCGGGAAGGTGCTGAAGGCGAGGCAGTACGCGCAAGAGCCAAAGCGGATCAAGATCGAGAATCTGAGCCTTCAATTTCGCGGTGAGAACGGCGATCACACGGTAACGTACAGCGATCGTGCCTGGCACTGCACCTGTCATTTCTTTACCGGCTGGGGATTCTGCTGTCACACGATGGCCCTCGAACGCATCCTCGGGGTGATGGTGCCGGTGAAGTCTGACTACCCCGAGTCTCTCCAGGGCGCTGAGGCACTGATCCAGTCACCCTGAGGGTCGGGACGGCCCCTTGATACCGCGCTAACGCTGCTGGTGTCCGTGGATGCCTCTTCCCTCTTCCCTTTCTGCCGGATCAGTAGCGCGACTCCCGTGACCCGGACGAGCGATACACGAGTCTCTCGGGACTTCCGTATTGGCCCGCTATTGGCTGACGGGTCCGGTGCGAGTATGCTCTACGAGATGCGTAGACCGGACAGTGCTCTCTTGCCTGCGCGCGCGCCGCTGGCGCTCCTCGCCGCCTTGCCAGCGACCGAGCCACCAGCGCCTATTGCTGACGTGCAGGTCGTGCGCTCGGCGCGCCGCAAACGCACGGTCAGCGCGCGGCTCGTGGGGGCACGCCTCGAAGTGCGCATCCCGGCGACGATGAGTGTGGGCGAGGAGCGGGAAGTCGTCGAACGCTTTGTCCAGCGATTTCAAGCGCGAGCCAAGCAGCGCGACAATCTTGATTCCGCGGCGCTGGCGCGACGGGCGCACGCGCTCAACCAACGCTATTTTGATGGCAAACTGCGTATAGCTTCCGTCCGCTACGTCACGAACCAGCAGCGGCGATTTGGCAGCTGCAGCGTGAATACGGGGCGTATTCGTATTGCGGATCGTGTCGCCAAGCTGCCAACGTGGGTGCGAGACTACGTGCTAATGCACGAGCTGGTGCATCTCGTGCAACCGAACCATTCCCCGGCCTTCTGGCGGATCGTGAACCGCTATCCACTTACCGAGCGCGCACGCGGGTATCTCATGGCCGTCGGGATGGAAGCGCTCGATGAGCAGTCGCCTGGCGAGGAGCCGATGGGGGCTGGACTTGCCGAGCACGGGAGGCTAGGCCAATGAGCGCGGCGCGGCGGCGGAAAAAGCCAAAGTCGGGCGGCCAGGATAGCGACGCGCCCATCGCCACGAATCGGCGTGCCTTCCATGACTATGCGTTCAGCGACCGGTACGAGGCCGGTATTGCGCTCCAAGGTACCGAGATCAAATCTATCCGCGCGGGTCAGGTACAGGTGCGGGAAGGCTACGTGCGCCTCGTAGACGGCGAGGCGTGGCTGGATGGCGTGCATATTGCCCCCTACCTGGAGGGTAGCTATCACAATCACGAGCCGACGCGCCCCCGGCGGCTGCTGCTGCACAAGTCGGAGCTGCGCCAGCTGGAGCAGCAGACCGGCACCCGGGGCTACACCATTATCCCGCTGCGCCTGTACTACAAGCGAGGCCGGGTCAAGGTCGAGCTAGGGGTTGGTCGCGGGAAGCGCCAGTACGAGAAGCGGCAGACTATAGCGGCCCGCGAAGCCCAGCGCGAGATGGATCGCGCCATCCGCTCGCATGGCCGGTAGCCGCTATTAGCTATTAGCCGTCAGCGAGGGGCGTCATTCCCGCGCCAGCGGGAATCCAAGCCGGGCGACTCACCTAGACCCACCAGTCCTAAGCAACGGATAGTGTATGGTTAGGGGTGATGTGTCGCAGTTGAAGGGAAGGGCTTGACGCGCCCGGTGCTGCTGACGCAAAGAGGTGAGGTCGCAGATGGCTAGGTTGCGTTTTCAGATACAGGGGGAACTGGGCAACATCACTCTGGCTGGTTTCATGCGCCAACTCGATGACCATCTTCGGATGCTTCGAGACTATGACTTTGCCATTTCTCGTGAGAAAAAAGCGAGTGTAGAGTGGCTGATTACCAATGTTTCGACCGGAAGTCTCGTCGTAGAAACGGAATCGCGTAGTCGTCTAGAGGAGAAAAACTTCGGTCCGGAGGTAGCCAAGGTCTATGTGAATGGTTGGGCACGTATTGAGCATGAAGGGATGAGTCCTGCCTATCTCACTGAACCAGGTATGAAAGCTGCCCGGCGGATTGTCCGGCGAATTGGGAAAGATGGTATAGAGGGTATCGTTGTTGCGGGGTCTGAGCAGTCCGTCACCATCTCCCCAAAGGCTTCCGCACACATGGATCAATTGATCTCGGTGAAATATCGGTCGCTTGGCTCGGCCGAGGGAACGCTGGAGACTATCTCGATCCATGGTGGCTCTCGATTTACGATCTATCACAGCCGCACCAAGAAGGCGATCCGCTGTGACATTCCGGCGACCGAATCCACGCTGCTGGACCACGCAAAAGAGGCTCTCGGGCGGCGGGTATATGCAAGCGGCCGCTTGGAGAGAAATGCGCGCGGAGAGCCGATACATATAAAGGCCGAACGACTCCGTATCCTCCGAGAGCGTCAGGAGCTACCCACCATTGCCGAACTTGGTGGGAAATACCCGGACTTTACCGGCGGCCTCACGTCCGAGGAATACGTCAGGAGGATGCGTGATGGTTGAACAATATACAAATCCTTATGTGGACTCCTCGGTCTTTATCGGTTGGATCCATGAGGAAGTTATCGACGGTGTTGACCGCAAGAGAATCGCAGATCATATTATCACCCGCGCTGAAAATGGAGACTTCCTGGTGCATATCTCTGCGCTGACCCTTGCCGAAGTTCATAAGAAACGAGGACATGAACGGCTTACCGAGGGTGAAGATGAAGAAATACTTGATTTCTTCGAGAATGATTTCATTGAAGTCATTGATGTGGATAGGGAGCTTGGAGAGCAGGCCAACCGCTTTTGTCGAACGTATAGACTATCACCCGCTGATGCTATTCATTTGGCCTGTGCCCTGCGTGCCGGCTGCGATGTGCTCCTCTCGTGGGACGAGCAGCTGGTAGCGGTCAATCATCCACACATCAGATGCGAGCGACCACAAATGCTAGGACAGCTACCGTTACCAACTGGTGACGAGGGTGTGCGGGAGGGGTGACGTCCTGGCCCCCCATCCTGCTCATCCCCCCATCCTGCAAATCCTGATACTGACAAAAAAGAGCCCCTCAGGCCGTTGTTATCTCTCCACCTCCCGCCGATATGTCCCCCTGACGGGGATTGGCAGATGCAAGCCCCTCCTGGAGCACCGGGCACCGCCCGGCAGGGACCGACTCGTACCATCATGCTAGTCAACTGCGGTGGCGTAGCCACCCAGCCGAGGGCACCGGGTCATGAGCGACCCCTCGCCGCGCAGCGTGCGCCGGGGCATGGCCGCCTGAGTGCCGACTCAGGGGCACCGGGTGCTGACGTACCCCTCGCCATTACGGCGGGGGCGCCGGGTCAGCACTGTCTGAGTGCCGCCTTGCGCGCACCGGGTCATGGCAGACCCCTCGCCGCGCCGCGTGCGGTGGACTACCACTGGTCCTGCGCCCGGCACCCACAGGTGCCGGGTCAGGGCCGATTTCCCACCGCGCAGTGTGCGGCGGGGCATGGCCGCCTGAGTGCCGCCTTATTGCGAGCACCGGGTCCTGACGTACCCCTGGCCGTCACGGCCAGGGCGCCGGGTCAGGACCGTCTGCGTGCCGCGCCTAGCGCCACCGCACCCTCGCCGGCCGGCGTCCGCCGGCTGCACCAGGGGGGCTTGCCCCGCGTCCCTGCCAATCCCCGCATCCCGATCTATTCGTACTCCTACCACACCGTCTCGTCATTGCGGCGGAAGCCGCAGTCCACAGACCGGCCCGCTGCCGGTCGCCGTCTGCCCCCCTCCCCTAGAGCTTGCTCCGGGGGAGGGCTGGGGAGGCGGCCACTAACCACCCGTCAAGTGTATCCTGCCATCCAGGTTCCACCCCGCCCGCGGTCTTGCTCCCCCGCGGACGCCGGGTTCCCTCTCCAGCGCCATCCCCGTGCCCCGCCCCTGGCCGTCCGCCGAAAACCTACCCTTCTCAGGAGTTAGGGGGGGGCATAGTATCGCCCTAGGGCAGCGGCCAGGTGGGGATAGCGTCGTCTATGTCGGCCATGAGGCGGAGGGTGGCTTGGAGGGCGGTGACGATCCGGCGGTAGTGGTCGATGTCATCGAACGTGAGGGTGCGACCGCGCCGATCTTTCAGCCACTTGTCGCAGACCTGGTAGCCGCCGACGTGAAACTCCCACACCTCGGGCGGTACGCCATCGAAATACTGTGCCTGTTTACCACTCCGGGGCGCAGGGCGGCTGATGTAGACGCGCCCCGCCTTGAGTGGCTTGCGCGTTTTGGGGTCCGGCTCGCCCGGCGCTAGGTAGTGCGGATGGCCGCGCTCGACTAGGTGTTCGCCAGGCACCGGATACTGCACCGCGCTGGTGGCGAGGGCCGGCGCTTCGAGCAGGTGCAGGGCGACGAGCGCGGCGCCTTTGGCGGACAGCGTGCGGAAGAGGGCGCGGTCGCCGGTGAGGGGAATGCGGGGGAAGTCTATGCGTAGGAACTCGGCGTAGCGGCTGCGATACGTCGGCGCGTGCAGCACGGCGTAGATATAGTGAAACATGTCCAGCGGCGTTATCTCGAATGGATCGCCCAACGCTGCCGGCTCCTGCTCCGGGCGCCCGTCCGCTACCCACTGCCCGTTCAGCCGGCTGCACACGTCCTGCACGAACGCCGGGCTGAAGTTCGGCGAGCGCCCTTCCTCCCCGCCGCCGGGCAAACGTCTCTGTCCATCCTCTCTCTCATCCGGTTCAGGATAGAGATACAGTGGAAAAACACTGGAGCCGTCCTTGATCTCTACGAAAACCGCCGGAGTCGGGGCGTTGGCAACGACCGCGTGTGCCCAGAGGGGCATCCTCGTCTGTCGCACCGTGTTCAGGGAAAGATTCGGTTGAAGCATGTGCTGTTGCAATTCGGGCCGCGGATAGTCCACCGCTATTGTGCTGAAGTAGCACGAACGCCAGTCGAACGGGCGGTAAAGACAGTGGGTGAACCACTGCTGCCAGTTATCGTCATTCTGTAGCCGTTTACGAGCAACTGGTAGCTGCTAATCACGATTATCGCGCAGTCCATAGGTGTTCCGAAGGTCATCGTCAGTGCGAGTCACATCGCGCAGGTCAGCAATGCGAGCTTGTATCGTGGCGTCATCGAAAGCGATAGCGAATTTGTCACGGTGGCTCTGGAACCCCAACACATTAACCGGCATGGCGTCAGTGACCTTCCACCCCTGCTCGTACTCGGCGTGGAGGTCTACGTTCTGGGGTACAAAGAGATAAAACGGGGATTGCGGCGCAAGCTCGGTCCAGTCGGTCGTCTCAATATCAGCCTGGGACAGCTAGCCATACTTCCCCTCACGCTCGCCCCATAGCTCCGCATGGTGGACCCGCGCCGGGCCGTCCTGCCCCGGCGCTTTCACAAAGAGGCCGATGGCTACGCCCTGCTCGATGTCGAACACGTTGCTGTCCGGCCCGCCGTCGGGCGCTTGCTCCCGTTTGCGGGCGTTGCCGTGCAGATCGAGCACGTAGATGTCGGTGAAGGTCTGCATCAACTGCTGGCGCATACCACGGAAAGTTGGGTTATCGAGGTAGCCGTGGTTGGTGATGAATGCCAACACACCCGCGCCGGTTTGCTTGATACGCCACTGGCCAAAGCGGATGAACTTCACGTAGTCGTCTTGCAGCCACTTGGGATTGCGCTCGCCGAGCGGCTGCCCATCCACCTCGTAGTACGTTTGGAGCCGATCACCGATCCAGGTCCGCACCCGGCGCGTGCGATCCGAACGTGGGCCAATACGCTCCAGGCGCCAACTGGCGTTCGCCGAGTGCCCGGCATACGGTGGATTGCCCAGCACCACCATGATGGGCAGATCGCGCTTCACGCGGACCGCTGCGTTGGCCTCATCGGAGATAAAGCGGGCCAGCAGCATATCCGAGCGCCGCACCGCTTCCTCCAAGGTGTTGGTCAGATAGACGCCGAGGCGGTCGTTCCCGGCAAAGTCGTAGGCCCAGGTGTCCCGGTGGTCCGACGGGAGGTCCTGGGCCGCGAGCTGCATCCCGAGCTTGAAGTGCGCGACGGCATACGCGCCCATCAGTAGCTCGAAACCGAACAGCCGGGGCAGCAGGTGCTCGCGGACAAAGCCGGACCACATCCCGGCGTTGCCCTGCCGCCGGAACTCTTTCCGAATGTGATCCACGACGGCATAGAGGAAGGTGCCGGTGCCACAGGCCGGGTCGAGCACCAGCACGCGCGGCTGTCCGTCCGCCGTGCGCGCCGTATCGGCCAGGCCCGCCGGGCAGCCGAACCGTGTCTTGAGCAGGTGATCCACCGAGCGGACGATGTAGGACACGACCGGCTCCGGCGTATAGTAGACGCCGCGCACTTTCCGCAGCTTGGCGTCATACGCCGCCAGAAACGTCTCGTAGAAGTGAATAATGGGGTCTTCGCGCCCGCTGCGCCGGCCGAAGTCGTGGAGCACGGCGTCCATATCCGTGTCGGCGAGTAGCTGGGCCAGGTCGTCAACAAAGCCGGCATACGGCTCATCGTCCAAGTCCGTGCCGGTGATCGTGTCGAAGAGCCGGCGCAGAAAGGGGTTGGTTTTCGGGATTTCCGCTGCCGCGCCCAGGCGGCGGAACGGCGCCGACTCCGTGTGGTTGCAGCGGGCCGCGAACAGGCCATAGGCCAGCGTTTGGGCGAACATGTCGGCGAACTCTGCCGCCGTCTGGTCCGGCACGAGCGTTTGCTCGAACGCCTGGCGCAGGTCGCGCAGCATAGCGGAGGCCTCGTCTCGCTCCAGCGCCTGGACGATGACGCCGCGGATCAGGTGCGTGAGGCGGGCCAGGCGCTCGGCCAACTGTCGCGCATCGTTGACCTGCTCCGGCGCATGGGCGAGGAAGGCCCGCAGTAGCTCGACGGCCTGCGCCCGCTCTGCCACACTTGCCGGGCGTAGCCGGCCGCCGGAGTCCAGCCGTCCCAACCGCACCTCTTGGCGCAGTTCGCCATCCACGTACCAGCGGAAGGTCAGGAAGTCGGTCAGGAGCAGGTTGGGTAGCGTCAGATACCGTTGCAGCTGGTCCGTTTTCTCGATGCTGTCCAGCGAGACACCCGGCTCCTTGGCCTCGATATAGCCGCTCGTGACCGGCCCGTGAGTGGTCGAGCGAGAGATAGCAAAGTCCGGGGCGCCACATTCGATCCGCTTGGGATTGGTCGTGGCGGTGATGCCGGGCGCCAGCGCCTCCAGGAAGGCTTGGAGGTGGGGATAGTAACTCGGCTCCGGCGCGTTGCCGCGCCGCAGCGTGTCTCTCAGCGCACCAAGATACGCGCCGATAGCCGAACGCGCCGTTCCCGTCTCGCTCATAAGGCTGCCGCTCCCATCTTAGCAGGCTCTCCGGGGGGTGAGACCAGGGCGCCCACAAGGGACGCCCCTACAGGGTTGGCGGCGGGAGGAGGTCGGGACGGCGGGCGCGAGTGCGGGCCAGCGCCTGCTCGCGACGCCAGGCAGCGATAGCCGCGTGATGGCCACTGAGGAGCACGTCCGGCACGCGCCACCCGCGAAACTCGGCCGGGCGCGTGTAGTGGGGATACTCCAGCACACCGGCGCGGAACGATTCTTCCTCGAGAGACTCGGCGCTGCCCAGCACGCCGGGGAGCAGCCGCGTGACCGTATCGAGCACCACCAGCGCCGGAAGCTCCCCGCCACTGAGCACGTAGTCGCCGATGGAGATTTCTTGGTCCACAGCGTGTTCGCGTACCCGCTCGTCAACCCCTTCGTAGTGGCCGCAGACCAGGACGAGGTGTGGGCGCTGGGCCAGCTCGTCGGCGAGCGGCTGGCGCAACGGCGTTCCTTGCGGCGTGAGCAGGATGACGTGCCCGTCCGGGTCGCGCACCGCTTCGATGGCGGCGAACAGCGGCTCCGGCTTCAGCACCATGCCCGCGCCACCACCGTAGGGATAGTCGTCTACTACGCGGTGACGGTCGGTGGTCCAGTCGCGGATGTTGTGTACGGCGACGGTGAGCGCACTGCTCTCGATAGCCCGCTGGATACGGCCGGCGCCGAGCACGCTGGTGAACATGTCGGGGAAGAGGGTGAGGATGTCTACGCGCATGGCGCCTCACCCCCCGGTGCGGCGCCGGCGTATCGAGGGCTGCCTGGCCGTAGCGAGCAGCCCTGGCGGTAGGGCCACGATCATCTGCCCGCTGGCGAGATCTATAGTGCGGATCACCGTCTTCAAGGCCGGGATGAGCACTTCACCACGCGGGCCTGGCACGACGTACACGTCGTTCGCGCCGGTGCTGAGGACCTCTTCGACCGTGCCCAAGGTCTCCCCGGCGGTGGTGAGGACTTGCAAGCCCACGATCTGATGCACGAAGTATTCGCCGGGCGGCAGCGCAAGCGCTTCGGATTCGGGCACGTACACGTAGACATACCGCTGGGCGATGGCCGCTTCGCGGGTATCTATCCCTTTGAGCTTGAGGATGGCCTCGGAGCGGCGCAGCTGGCAATGCTCGATCTCGTAGCGGTCATGTGTTTCGCCGACATAGAGATGCTCCAACTGTCGGAAGCGCTCCGGGGAGCGTCCCGTCGGGATGACCTTGAGCTGCCCCCGAATGCCGAACGCGCCGATGATCCGGCCTACGGCGATCCAGTCGGCGGCCGCTTCGTCCGGCACCGCGGCAGCGCGCTCAGGCAATTTCGAGGATGACGCGCTGGTGGTGTCGGTTGGCCGGGACGCCGAGGAGCGTGCGGACCGCGCGGGCGATGCGCCCCTCCTTGCCGATGACTTTGCCTTTGTCATCAGGATGCACGCGCAACTCCAGGATGATTGCGCGTGGCACGCTCCGTTCCTGCACCTCGACCGAGTCGGGGTGGTCCACGAGCGAGCGGGCGATGTAGAGGATCAGCTCCCGCTCGTTACCCTCACTCCGCTGCTGCGTCCTCCGTGGTAGGTTCCGGCGGGGTGGTAATCCGGTCGTGCTCATCGAGAACTCCGACGATCTTCAGTAGCTTGCGGACCCGGTCGGTCGGCTGGGCGCCTTTGCGGAGCCAATCGCGTGCCCGCTCGGGGTCAATCTTCACGGTTGATTTGCCGGTTTCGGGGTCTTTGACCACCGGACTGTAGTACCCGACCGCTTGCAGGTAGCGACCGTCGCGGGGCGCGCGCGAATCGGCGACAACCACGCGATAATGGGGTTGTTTCTTCTTTCCCATCCGCGTCAAACGCATACGTACTGGCAAGATGCCCTCTCTCCTTAGAACTCGGACGGCTTGAGGTTCGATCAAACGCGGTAGCCGGCTCCAACGCTGCCCACCGGCAGCGACCTCGCCAGTAAGTCTACCGGCTGGCGCGCCTTGCCAGCAACTACCAGTGGTCGGTGGTCAGTGGCTAGGCGGGTTAGGTAGGGGGCCAAGTGAGGTGGCCGGTCCCCTATGAGCGATACGGAAATATCGCGTCGGGCCAGTTTCCGGGTCAGCCATCGTCCTGGCCGAGCAGGGACTTGATCTCGGCTCGCACGCGAGCGTCCTTCAGCCAGCGCTGCTCCAAGGACCATTGCAGCCATTCCACGGGCGTCTTGCCGAAGCAGTCCACGTCAATGTCCGCGCCGTGTGCCCGTAACAGCCGCACCACATCAAGGTGCAGCCATGTTACGGCCCGACACAACGGCGTGGCGCCGCCCTGATCGCGCTCCTGGATGAGCGTCTCGCCCCCGTTGCCCAACAGCACCTCGGCGACGGACAGGTCCCCGTGTTCTGCGGCGTAGTGCAGCAGCGTCCAGCCGGCATGCCCGCGCGTATGGATCAGGTCGGGTTCGTGCCGCAGCATCGCCGCGAGCCGGACCGGCTGTGCCCGGAAAATGGCCAGGAAAAGGTCGCGAATCCGTTGATCGGGTGGCCTGACATAGGCATCGAAGGCACCGTGGGCGATCAATACCTCCATGATGTCCTTGTGTCGCCGCTGCATGGTGTAGTGCAGCACTTGGCCGTGATCAATCGTGGCATCGGCGCCATGCGCCAACAGGAGCTCGACTAACTGCTTGTGGCCGTAGTGACCGGCATAAAAGAGCGGCACCCAGCCGTGCTCGTCTCTGGTGTTCGCCAGTCCTGGCGTGGCGGCCAGCAACGCCTGGGCCTGGGCCAGATCGCCTCGTGTCGCTGCCATGGATGGTCTGGGTTGTGGGCATACGCTACCTCCTTCCGGTCGCAATGCCGAGCAAGTGCTCCTCTGCCGGCCCGGCGAACCCGCACATCCCCGGCGGGGCCACCCCAGGCCCGTGTGCTCCTGCTTTCGCGCCGGCTGGTTCAGGCTGCGTGCTGGTGCAGCAGCGCGACCATCTCGGTGCGGCCCCGGCGCTCGGCGACCGTGAGCGGGGTGCGCTGGCGCGTATCGAGGGCGGCGACGTTGGCGCCGTGGGCGAGGAGCAGCTTGGCAAGGGAGCGGTCGTTGTCCCGCGCGACCTTGTGCAAGGGGGGTTCGCTGCCCATCCGCACGTTCGGATCGGCGCCCCCGGCGAGGAGGGCGGTGATGGCCGCCGGCCGCTGCTTGGGCTTGCTCCGCAGGACAGCTACGAGGGGCGTGTTGCCGGCTTCATCCACGGCATTCGCATCCGCGCCGTATTCGAGCAAGATGGCGATCAGGTCGAGGTTGCCCGACTGCGCGGCGTAGTGGAGCGCCGCGCGGCCGTCGAGGCCACGGGCGTTCGCGTCGGCGCCATATTCGAGCAGCGCCCGCACCACCGCCGGGCCGCCGCCGGTATCGGCGCGGGAATGCTCGAAGACCATCGGCCGGCGGTGGAGGTCGAAACCGTGCGCGATGAGCACGTCGGCGATGGCTTGGTCCTTGCCGGCGCCCAGCGGCCCCAGCACCAGCGATTCCCGGGCCTCGGCGCCGTGCGCGAGCAGGAGCTGCACGAGATCGAGTCGACTCCGCACCGCGGCGTAGGTGAGCAGCCAGCGGCTATGCCGCGCCACGTCCGCGCCACGGGCCAGCAGCAGCGCGGCCACCTCCCGCTGACCACCACTGACGGCGTGGTGCAGCGGCGTCCTGGGCAGGAAGTCCTCCGCCGGGTCCTCCGCGTTCGCCAGCTCCGGGCTGGCGTCCAGCAGCGCGGTGACGCGCGGCATGTCGCCCAGGAAGGCGGCGGTGTAGATGTCTATGATCGCGCCCTGGGCCAAGAGGTAGGCGGCGAGGTCGTCGTACCCCCGCCACATGGCGAGGCAGTAGGGCGTAATCATCACCAGCGTTGAGCCGGCGCGAGCGTAGGGGAAATGAAACATCTGGTCGCAGCCGGGGGCGTTGACATCGGCGCCCCACTCCACCAGCAACTCGACGACCGGCCGGCGTCCCCGCCGCGTGGCTTCCCACAACATGGTGCGGCCAGCGGTCGAGCGCAGCCCCACCAGACCCGGATCGCGCTCGATCAGCGGTCGCAGGCCGTCCAGGTCGCCGCGGGCGGCGAGCTTCCAGGCGGTGGCGAGACGCACGTGCCGCTGCCGCAGCGGGTTGCTACTGCTAGGCGCGTGTGCCTCTTCGTTCACCATGCGCCGGGCCATCGGAGCCAGCCGGCCCATGATGTCGCTCACGATGTCCGGACCGGTCCGGACCGATCCCGCACTCGCGCAGCGACGCGCTCATGTGGTACAGCCAGCGCCCGGCCGCCTGTGCCGTGATGGGGAAGGGGTTGTGGCGCCGCTGTAATCCTTGCATATGTGGCCGCGCCTCGTCGTCCGAGTAGCGGGATGCGCCGCCCAGCCACTCCTCGAAGAAGCGCCGCTGCCGGTCGCGGGCGACGTTGTTGTGCCGTTCGGAATGCGTGAAGAGCGGTCCCAGCAGCGGGTCGGCTTGGACGCGGTCGTAGAAGGTGTCAATGATCTGTACCACGACCTCGCGTCCGCCGATACGCTCGAAGAGCGCCGGCTGGGGGCGTAGCCGCGTGGGGTCGTCCACCAGGCCGCCACGGTGCAGGTTGTGGCGCGGTGGGCCACCGGCTCCTGGAGGGGTACTCATTGATTTCCCACAGAGAGCACAGTGAACATAGACAGTGATACCATCCCCCGCTTTGCGGGGGGCGTGGATTCCCGCGTGCGCGGGAATGACGGGTCCGGGGCGGGCGGCTAGACGCCGCCCGGCACGTCTACGCCGCTGATACGCAGATAGTCGGGCTGGGGCGACCGGCCGGTGTAGCGAGACTCGGTGGCCGTGTAGCTCATCGTGATTGCCCGCCGCGGCAGCGCCGAGCGGTTCTCGGCCGTGCCGTGCAGCAGCAGGCTGTGGAAGAACAGTCCGCTCCCTGGTGCCATCGGGATTGCTGCCACGTCGTCGAGGTCGTAGTACACGGCGGGAATAATGTAGTCGTCGGTCACGCGGACGTGGGGCAGCGGGCCGCGCTTGTGGCTGCCGGGGATGGCGGTCATGCAGCCGTTCTCCAGCAGCGAAGGGTCAAACGGCAGCCAGCACGACCAGAGCGCCATCGGCTCGATGGGCCAGTAGGGCGAGTCCTGGTGCATCCCCTTGGCCGAGCCGACCCCGGCCGGCTTCATCAGCACGTCCGCGCGGAACAGCTTCAGATTCGGACTGGTCAGCACCTGGATGATCCGCACGATCTCCGGCTGGACCACCAACGCTCCGAACAGATCGTCGCCCCGCGCTACGCCGCTGATCTTGCGTACATCATCCCCCGGCGCCGCCTGGAGCGTGCCCCGCGCCACGCGCGGCTCGCGGTGGATTGCCAGCCCGGCGGGGAGCGGCCGCCGTTCGTGGGCGTAGTCATCGAGACGCTGAATAAAACGCTGGCACGCTGCCGGCGAAACCAGCCCCTCCACCACAAAGTAGCCGTCCGCCTCGGCAGCGCGAAGTTGGGGCTCCGTCAGCACCGACCGCGTGGTCTGGACCATGAGTGCTCCTGCTCTTTCCTTGCCCGGCTCGGCCGGCCGGCAGCCCGCTGGACGGGGCGATGGTGACGGGCTGCATCATAGCACCGGCCCCCGCTGCCGGCCATCGGGCGCTGACACGGCACCGCTCGTGGGCAGTCTCGGCGATGTTGCCGTCATGCGTAGGCCCTGCTATTGTCGTGATATGGCTAACCTGCAAGTAGAGAACGTACCGGAGGCCCTGCACGAGCGCCTGCGCCGCCATGCCCGCGAGCGTAACTGCACCGTGAGCGCGGCGGTGCTCGCCGCTGTAGAGCGCGAGCTGGCGCGGTGGGAATGGCACGCGCGTTTGGCCCAGCGCCCGCCGACCGACTAGGGAAGAACGGTAAAGCCTTCTTGATAGCCGGCCTCACGCAGGCGCCGATCAAATGTCACAAAGCCCTGCCCGGTTGTGGCCCCCTGACACCACATGAGGGCGGCAGCGAACTGCAACGCATCCGCGGCCCGTAACGGATGCTCGACCAGCAATCGTTCGGCCGTGCTGCGTAACGTCCCACTCGGTTGCATCTCTATCCAGCTTTGCGTCAGGGTGTGCAACACGTGACGAGCGTTGCGTTCGTCACGGGGTGTCAAGCCGCCCTCTCGTACCTGTCGCAGCAGGGCAGAAATGCACTCGGTGCGTGTGCCCCACCACACGACAATGCCCTCATCCTCGATGAGAGCATCTCTTACCAGGGCTGAGGCCGGCTCCTGCACACAGAGCGGCACAATCGCCGATGTGTCCCAGAAGTTCACCAGCCGGCTTCTCGCTCACGGAGGACGGTCGAACGCACAGCCGCCTGGGGGTCGGCGGGGCGCGGCAGGTCCCAGAAATCCGCTGGCAAAGGTTGCATCCCGCGCTTGATGAGCCCCTTTTTCTCCATGTCCCGTAGGTGCTTGGGAAGAGGCACAGGCGCAATAGGGCGGTCATGCGCCTTGTGGTCAGCCATCCGGTTGACTGTGGTCTTGGTCATCTTCCCCGCTGCTCCTTTGGCAGCCCTTGCTCTCCTGCCAGGCACCTAGAGTGTACTATAGGTTTCCACTATCGGTGGACACAGGAAGTGCAATGGGCCGGGGAAGCCGGGCTAGTCGTGCGCGGCGGCGGCTTTGAGTGCCATGATGTAGCCCATCTCCCAGGCAAACCCGATCTGTCCGTCATCGTCGCCGACGATCCCTACCGCGTGGTCGGGGTCAACTGATCCCTGGTAGTTGTGCGTGTGGAGCAGGCGCATCAGCTCCAGCATGTCAATGTCACCGCGGTCGAGAAAGTCTTCCTGGTAGTAGCCGCCCGGCACGGTGCCGCGCGGGTTGCGGAAGTGGCAGCTGAAAATCTTCTCTTGTTGCAGGAAGTATTCGATGGCGCCCAGGGTATCGCCACCCATCTCGTGTAGGGTGCCAAAGCAGAGCAGCAGCCCGTTCCGCGGGCTGGGCACCAACTCGGTGAGCCGCTGTAGCCCCTCGAAGGTGTTGAGCACCTGCTCCACGCCGCGATAGTGCCGTTCCGGCGGGTCGTCGGGGTGGGCGCCCACGTTCACGCCCGCTTCCTCGGCGACGGGGATGACGCGCTCGTAGAAATACTGCACGCGCTCCCACATCTCGTCTGCGCTGATCTGCCCATAGGGGGCGACGATCTGCGCCGGCGAGCGCGCCGCGTCCTCGGCCGCGCGTGCTTTGCTATGGGTCAAGAGCACGGCGCCCCCGCGCCCGACGGGGCGGCGGTAACGGCCGGGGCCGGAGCCGTTGTCCAGGTCACCGGGGCCGGAGCCGGGCACGCCGGCGTAGTTGCCCCAGGAGGTACCCAGGCTGCGCCAGACCGTGAGGTTGTAGAACACGGTGGGGATACCGACCGCGCCGGCGGCCCGCACCGTGGCACAGATACGGTCTATCGCTTCGTCCCGGTCCGGCCGGTCCTGGAGGATGGGCGCGGTGTCCGTGGCTTGAGTGCGGAGGTTCAGGATTTCCAGCCCGTAGGCTTCGACCGTCCGCTTGGCGGCGGCCAGCTCATCCACGGTCGCATAGCCGCGCTCGTTGTAGCCGGGCAAGATTCCGGCATCGAGGAAAATCCCGTCGCTGCCGAGCTGCTTGACGTACTGCAAACGCTCTTCCGACAGGTTCTGGGCGCTCATTCCCAGTTTCATGGTGCTGCCCTCCTCTAGGAAAAAGATGCGCGCCGGCCTCCCCGGGGAGGCCGGCGCACTCATCCCACGACGTTTGTCGCCGTCGAGTCATGGGAACACAGTCCTGCTGGCGATCAGGAGATCTCGCGGGGCTTATCCATGATCGCCTGGATCTGATTGGCGATGTTCTCGAAGAACCCACTGTCGTAGGATACCTCTTGGCGCAGAGCCTTGAGGAGTGCCGGGTTGATGACCTGCTCGATGGCCGAGGCCATGAAGTTGGCGGCAAAGGAGAACGGCTCATCCAGTTGCATGGAGCGGGCGACGGCCTCCATCACGCCCGGCGGCATCCCCGGCGCTGCTAGGAAGCGTGGATCGGCGTAGGCATCCTTGCGCGGCCCCATGTGTGACGTATTGCGTGCCCCTGGCGGCGCCGTACCCATCACTATGGCGCTTTCCTTATTGGCGAAGAACTTCAGCAACTCCCAGGCCTCGTCCTGCACCTTGGAGACTCGGGCGATACCCGTAGGAGAGTTGAAGAAGGCACCACCACGTCGGCCGCCCGGCCCCTTGGGTTGGAGCACCAGCCCCCAGCGCGCGCCGGCCGGGTTCATAGCGCTCGCCACGGCGAGGCGGTCGCCGGGGTTGTAGCCCACGGCGAAGGCCGACTTGCCCTGCTCCATCATGGTCCTCGGGTACAGCGGCGTATTGTCAACCAGGTCTATCGCCAGGACCCGGTCCTTCAGGCGGCGGTCGAACCACCAGGTAATCGCCTCCTGCGATTCCTTCTGCCCGATGAGGGTCTTCGTGCCGTCCTCGTTGTAGAGGTCCCCACCGAACGCGCGCAGGACCGCCATGAGGGCCAAGTCGCCGCCGAACTTCCGGCCGCCCCCCCCCACTCCGCGACCTCGGAGCCTTGGCGCACGGTGAATTTCTCGGCCGTCTCCTGCATCTGGTCGTAGGTCCAGTCTTCGGTCGGCAGCGGGAGGGCCTTCTCCTCGAACTTGCCGATGTTGTAGAACAGCCCGCAGCGGGCCATGAACGCCATGTAGGGAAAGCCCCAGTATTTGCCATCCACGATCTTGAGTGAGTGCAGCACCTGCGGGAAGAAGATGCTCATATCGTATCTATCCCGCGAGATGTAGGAGTCAAGCTGCGTCAACACACCCTTTGCCGCCCAGAAGGCGTACATCGCGGCGTCGTCTGCCTCGAAGACGTGAATATCGGCTGGCGTATCGGCCGCAAAGACCACCGCCAGCTTCTGGTGGTAGTCCGGGGTTGGCTCGAAGATGGGGGCGATGGAGGGGTTTTCCTGCTCGAACACCGGCAGCCGCTTCTCCATCGTATAGTTCGCCCAGCCGTCGGGGAAGGAAATCCGGACCGGCTTGGCGGCAGCCCCGGTGGCGCCCTGCGCGCCCTGGGCGCCTTGGGCACCGGTCGCCCCCTTAGGCCCCTGTGGTCCCGCCGGCCCGGCCGGCCCGGCTTGGGGTTGACCGACGTAGCGCACGGTCGGTTCGCCGCAGGCAGTTGCCAGTAGACCTCCCACCAAGGCAGCGGCACCGCCTAAGTACCTTCGGCGTACTACTCTCGCCATCGCAACTGCCTCCTTGTGACGGCACTCCCACTGGGTGGGAGCTACTTCGGCTCACATCCTCCGCACGGTGCCTCAGCACCTTCGTGCGCCTTTGGTGGCCATACTACACTGCTTTCACGCATCTGTCTAGGAATATGGACAGCATTGGCAGCGGTGGCTACAGTGTAGGCCATTCCGGAAAGTGGTGTTTTACGCAGACAGCGGTTTTCGGCCGGGAAAGAGCGGGCACGATGAGCGCAGCATACTTCGAGAAGGTTGACGTGTTCCTCCCCGGGAAGGGCGAGTCGTTGCTGGCGGCGCCCGACTATCACTGGGAGCGAGCCGAGGGCATGGTTGGTCTTTTTTTCTTCAGCACCCGTGATCCCAACACGATGCTCGTTACCCCCGCCAACTCGACGCGAGAGCAAAAGCAGCGGTTGGCACAGGCGCGAATCGTCGTGGACCATACCAATCAACAGTTCCACGACCTCGACGGGTTCGGGGTGCATATTCCCGGCCTGCTTGTCACCGCCCAAGGCACCACGATTGCGGTATGCCAGCGACGGCATGACTCGACGAGCGATGGCCGCACGGCCAAGGACATCTTGCTGTCGCGGAGCGAGGACGGCGGCCGGACCTGGACCCGGCAGGAGGTGCTCTACGCGGACTCGGAGAGCCATTGCTGTCCCAGCGCCCTCGTCGAGGACCGCAGCACCGGAGCGCTGTTCCTGGCGTTCTGGAAGGTGCCCGCGCAGGTGGTGGACATTCTGGACTACTTCCGAGCCTCGGGCGAGCAATGCGCCGAGTTCTGGCTGCTCAAGAGCACGGACGAGGGCCGCACGTGGTCGGCGCCGGCCTATATCCGGCCGGCACCGAATGCGGAGGGCTGGGTAGGCTGGTCGAGCAACGGCGTCCACGGCATCCAGCTGACTATGGGGGCACACGCGGGACGGCTGGTCATCCCGGCCTTCCTCTATAAGGCCGGCGAGCCGGGACAGGTGCCCGGTATGCGCGGGGGGCTGCTTTACAGCGACGATCACGGGGAAACCTGGCGCACCGGCGCCGTCCTGCCCGACGGGTCCGATGAAGCCAGCCTCGTGGAAACGATAGCTGGCGACATTTACGTCAGTTATCGTAAGAACGCCCGGCAAACCGGCTACCGGCACTACACCCGCAGCACTGACAGTGGCGAGAGTTTCGCCGAGCTGGGACAGCATGATGATCTCCCCGGTCCGGGCGTGGACGCGGGGCTGGTGCGCTACTCCGGCCCAACCGACGAGCAGCCCCCTACCCTGCTCTACTCCCATCCGCCGAGCCGCCCCCGGCGCCTGGACACGCCATCCCCCCGCATGGGTGGATCGGATCTGACCGTCTACCTGAGCCGCGACGAGGGCCGGACGTGGCCGGTCTCACGGCTGGTCGAGCCAGGACCGGCCCGGTACTCCGACCTGGCCGTGACCGGCGATGGGACGATCCTCTGCCTCTATAGCAATGGCCAGCGCAGAGACCTCGAAAAGATCAGCGTTGTGCGCTTCAATTTGGCCTGGGTGCTGGATGGTCAAACATGACCCGCCAACGGTACCGCCTAGGGGCGCTAGGCCGGTTGCTTGAGGCAGTCCCGTAGGTAGTGGGCGGTCTCCTGGAGCGTTTGGTCGCGTGGCTCGGCGACACTGCATTCCAAGGCGCCATAGCCCGCATAGCCGATGCTGCGTAGGGCACGGAAGCCGCTGACGAAATCGGTATGCCCACGTCCGGGGACCTGGCGGTTGCTGTCGGCGAGGTGGATATGGCGCACGTGCCGCGCGGCCGCGGTGAGACTGGCCCCGATGTCGGCTTCCTCGACGTTCATGTGAAAGAAGTCGGCCATCAGCTTCAGGCCGGGACTATCCACCTCATCACAGATCGAGGCGGCCTCGGCCAAGTCTTGGGGGAAGTTGGATTCGTAGCGGATCAGCGGTTCGATCAGGATGCACACGCCCAGGTCGGCCGCCTCCTGCGCCAGAGGGCGCATGATCGTCACCAGCAGATCGCGTTGTAGCTGCTCGGTACTCGCATACGGTTCGAGACTGAGCACTCGGGGGTCGCGATTGAACAGCGGGACCATAATGCAGCCGATAGCCCCGACTGCTGCGGCGAGTTTGAGCAGCTGGCGCAACTGCTGGACCGCTGCCTCGCGGTTGGCCTGATCGCGGTGGACGAACTGGGCACTGTGGCCGCCGCAGATCGTACTCGCTTGGATTGGACTAGCGGCCAGGGCCGCCTTGATCTCGTCCCCTCGGGAGCGCAGCCGGCCGTCGAAGTCGGTCAGCTCTACTCCCTCGTAGCCCCACGCAGCCAGGTTGGCCAAGCGGTCGGCAAAGGTGTCGCCGGGGACTAAGTGCTCCTGGCAAGAAAGCTTCATCGGTGGCTCCTCTCTCCTGCGGGTCGTACTTGGTGCGCCGGCTAGGTTCTATTGACGTTTCCCGGTCATTCCCGCGAAAGCGGGAATCCAGCGCAGGTACGCTGTCTACTTCCCAAGTCCGGGTGTTGCACGTTCCGCTTGCAGCATAGCCCCACGAGTGTACCGCTGCACCACCGGGTCTTGGCAAGACGCACCGCCGGCCGGCGGGACACCGGCTCAGAACATTGATAGTAATACACTCACTAGCATTGACAGATAGAGAATAAGATACTATGCTCTCTACTGCCATCACGACGACGGGTGGCAACGATACACAATGAGGAGGCGGGACGCGGCAGTCCCGCTATGGAGGTAAGAGCAATGGCGACGATAGTGCGGTATGAGCCGTTTGTAGTAGCGCGGCCCCTCGGTGAGCTGGCCGACCGACTGTTCCGAGGCAGTAGCGCCATTCCACGACCGTGGAACGGCCGGGTAGCACCGGGCAGCTCTCCAGCCCCCAGTCTCTATGAGACGGCCGAGGGCTACGAGCTGCAGGTACCTCTGCCGGGGGTGCCGGCCGATGACCTGGAGGTCTCGCTCCACAACGACGTGGTGACGATCAAGGGCCAGCGCACGGTGGCTGTTCCGGAGAAGGCCACGAGGCTATGGTGGGGCGTGCAGTCCGGCGAGTTCCATTTTGCCTGGCGGCTGCCGGGCGAAGTGGCCGCTACCCTGGCGCCTCACCCCCCGGCCCCCTCTCCACAATGAAGTGGAGAGGGGGAGCACGGGCATCCATTGTAGGGGCAACCCTGGTGGTTGTCCGCACCAGCCCCCCGGAGCCAGGGCGCCCACAAGGGACGCCCCGCCCCTACAGGGTTGGCAGGCGGGGGTGAGGTGGGCCGGGGCGCTGGCCCCCACGACTGCTATACTACGAGAGTAGGCGCTATGCCAGGAGGGTATTAGCATGTTCTTCTTTGACCCCCTGTACTTTGTTTTTGCAGGCCCAGCATTGCTGCTGGCGCTCTATGCACAGTATAAGGTCAAGAGTACCTATGCGAAGTACGCGGAAGTAGCCAGTTATGCGGGCCGACCGGGCGTTGACGTTGCCCGCCGCTTGCTCGATTCACTAGGCCTCTATCACGTCCAGATCGAGCGGGTTCCGGGTGATCTCAGTGACCATTACGACCCCAGTAGCAAGGTGCTGCGTCTTTCCGACTCCAACTACAACAACTACTCGGTCGCGGCAATGGGTGTTGTCGCGCACGAGGTCGGTCATGCGGCGCAAGATGCGCAGAACTACGCGCCGTTGCGGTGGCGGGCAGGATTGGTTCCGGTCGTCAACATTGGGAGCAGCTTAGGCTATATCTTGTTCTTCGTGGGCCTGTTTATCGTCCCGCAGCTTGCTTGGCTGGGTGTAGCGCTCTTCAGTACCGCGGCCATTTTTGCGCTGGTCACGCTGCCGGTAGAGTTCAATGCCAGCAACCGTGCCCTCCGGTTACTCTCGAATAATGGCCTGGTGACCTCGGAGGAGCGCGGCCAGGCCAAGGCGGTGCTCAATGCCGCTGCGCTGACCTACGTGGCAGCGCTGGCGCAGGCGCTCTCGACGCTGCTCTACTTTGTCTTCATCCTGACGGGACGCAGCGACGAATAGGCGCTGTTGACATTTCCCGGTCATTCCCGGGCAGGCGGGAATCCAGGGCGGGTGCGCTGGCTGCGTCCCCCGGTACCTGGATTCCGGCTTCCGCCGGAATGACGCAAGGGGAGTGGTGAAACCACCTTCTATCGCAAATGTCAACATAGCCTAACCGGCGTCAGCACGGAGGGCGCTTTTCCGGCGGCCCGGCCCAGCGATTTGGGGTGGCCCGCTGTGTTGTATAGTCCCGGCCGGACGCCGGCCTTGACCTACTGGGACCGATCTGATGGCTACGCTTGCTGCCGCGCAACCCACGGAGCGCGTTGCCGCGGTCTCGGCCGGGCGCCAGACCACCCCGATCACCGGCTTGTCCTGGGCCGCTTTGCAGGAGGTCTTGGCTGCGCGGGGCGAACGGCCGTTCCGCACTGAGCAGGTGGCACGCTGGGTCTACCGCAGCGCCGTCACCGACTTCTCCCTGATGCGCAACGTCCCCCAAGGGCTGCGGGCGTGGTTAGCCGAGACCTACGCCTTCAGCTCGGCCGAGGTCGTCACGCAGGTAGCCTCGGCCGATGGGGATACCACCAAGGCGGTGCTGCGGCTGACCGACGGCTCCCTCATCGAGACGGTGCTGATGCAGTACCACCGGCGCAGCGACGGCACCGGGGGCAACCGCAGCACGGTCTGCGTGAGCACGCAGGTGGGCTGCGCGCTCCAATGCTCGTTCTGCGCTACGGGGCTGATGGGCCTGACGCGCAATCTGACCGCCGCGGAGATCATTGACCAGGCACTCCACTTCCTGCGCCGCACGCGCCGGCGCCCGCCGGTCGTTCGTAACGTGGTCTTCATGGGGATGGGCGAGCCGCTGCTGAACTACGCGGCCTGTCTGGAAGCGGTAGGGCGGCTGTGCGATCCGCTCGGCGCCGGGCTAGGCCCCCCGCGGCTGACGATCTCGACCTCGGGTTGGCTGCCGGGGATCGAGCGGCTGGCCGACGAGCCGTGGCCGGTGCGCTTGGCGGTCTCGCTACACGCCTCGACCAACGATGTCCGCGACGAATTGGTGCCCCTCAATCGCCGGTACCCCGTGGAAGACCTGCTCGCGGCGTGCCGGGCGTACCAAGCGCAGACGGGCCGGCGGGTCACGTTCGAGTACACGATGCTGGCCGGGGTGAACGATTCGACCCCGTTGGCGCGGGACCTGGTCAAGCTGGTGCGGGGACTCGATTGCCATATCAATCTCATCCCGATGAACCCGGTGGCCGGACTGCCGTATGCGCCCTCGTCAAACGAGGCCGTGCAGACGTTTCATCAGACGCTCCGCCAAGCCGGCCTCATCGCGACAATCCGCCGCGAGATGGGCCGCGACATTCAGGCGGCGTGCGGTCAATTGCAAACTGCCGTGCGGCGGCGGCCGACCGTACAGGAGCACAGCCCGTGAGCTACTCCGACACTGGCCAAGTTGCCTCCCCCCCATCCGTCCTGATCGCGCCCTCGATCCTGGCGGCGGATTGGGCAGTTTTTGGCGCCGCTGTGGATGTTGTTACTGACGGAGGGGCCGATGCCATCCACGTAGATGTCATGGATGGCCACTTTGTGCCGGAGCTGACCTTTGGCCGGCAGCTGGTCGCGGCGATACGTCCGCGCACGTCGCTGCCGCTCGACGTACATTTGATGGTGCTCAACCCGGAGCGGCACGTCGCGCCGATGATCGAGGCTGGCGCCGACCAGGTAACTGTGCATCTCGAAGCGGCACCGGAGCCGGACTCGCTGCGGCGGTTGTTGGCCGACATCCGGGCGCATGGCGCGCGCGCCGGGATAGCCCTCCGACCACTCACACCGGCGCAGCTGCTCACCGGGCTGTGGGATGCGCTGGATACGGTGCTGGTGATGACCGTCGAACCGGGCTATGGCGGCCAGCCCTTCCGGGCCGAGCTACTGCCCAAGGTCCGCGAGGTGGCCCGGCAAGCTGCCGAGCAGCCGGCGCCGCCGGTCATCGCCGTTGACGGGGGGATTGACGACCACACGGCGCCGCAGGTGGTGGCGGCCGGGGCCACCTACCTCGTCGCCGGGTCCGCGGTGTATAGCGCTCCCGATCCGGCCGCTGCGATTGCGGCCCTGCGCGACGCTGCCGAATGCGGCGCCGCGCAGCGAGCGTTGTGAAGCTGCTCCTGCGGCGCGATGCTGACAACATGGTGAGCCGGCGAGATACAGTAGGGGGAGGGGAAGCTATGGCCCGCAAGACGGTGCTCGAAAGACAGGCGGGACCGGCGCCGGAGGGAACCTACCGTTCGATGGAGCTGGACTGGCTGGAGCGGCACCAGGAAGAGCGTGAGGCGCGCTATGCCGGCGAGTGGCTGGCGATTGATGGGCCGGCGTTAGTCGCCCACGGGACAACACTGGAGGTGGTGGTGCGCCTGGCGCGGGAGCGTGGCCACCCGGACCCGCTCATCACCGCTGTCCCTGGCAAAGAGGAGGCGGTTGTTGGGTATTACTGGTAATGATTACCGTACAATATAGTCATATTCTGTCCTATAAGGGGCAGAATCCCAGGCCCTTTGTTGATGTGCGTCTCGAAGGCCCCGGGGAGTCTTTGCGGACACTGGGATTAATTGACTCTGGGGCTGATACAACTATCTTCCACTCGAGCTTGATTCCTTTGCTCGGCTTGAACCAGGCAACTGCTGTGTCGAGTGGTATGGTGCGCGGTGTTGGCGGTCTAACGCGCTCCTGGTCCTTCTGGCTCGATCTTCATGTGGTAGAACTGCGGTTTCGCTCCTTGGTCAGATTCAGCCCGGGCGTCTCGAAGTCGTATGGATTGTTAGACCGCCGGGACTTCTTCCTGGCCTTTCAGGTCGGCTTTGACGAAGCGGCGCAGCGTGTACTCCTCGAACCGCGACCGCTGGCATCATAAGCCGGTGGTGTAGCAGCCTGCTGACAGCGCCCCAGGACGCCGCCTACGACCGATTCGGCCACTGGCGCCGCGTCTACAACCAACCCCGGCGCTTGACCGTCTGATGCCGCTGCGCCCCGGCGATGCGGGTTGGACCTAACCCCCGGCCCCTTCCATCCAGGGCAGGGGAGTCATGGCGGCGACCGGCCGCCGCTTCCTTCCAGGGCCGGCGGTCAGTACGGCGACCGGTAGCCCCTTCCCTTTAGGGAGGAGGTTGGGGGTAGGTCTGTATCCCTAGCCGAAAAGCCTACCCTTGTCAGACACCCCACTCCCCAACGGTGAGCTGGGTGTAGTAAGCTGCCACCCCGGAGCCGACCGAGCAGAGCGCCTGGTGTGGTGGTGCCCCCTAGCCGTAGCCGCAGTCCCAATTTCTCGCCCGTGCATCGCTTGGCCTGTGTACTAGCGCAGTGCAGGCTAATGGCGGTATGCTTGAAAGCGCGGGAGGTCTGGGCGCCGGCCCGGAGGAGTACGATGCCTAAGAACTATGAGGACGACATCCGCGACATCTTAGACCGGATGGACGAGTTCCTGCCGGAGAAGGGCCAAGCCCGGCAGGGCCGCCGCCGCCCCGCTTACAGCCAGCGGCCGCGGCCGGCGGCCGGTGACGTATGGCGCAACTTCGCCGCTCAGTTCCAGGGCGAGTCGCTGACGCCGCACAAGTTGATGGGCGGCAGCGTACTACTGATGCTGTTCGGGTGGCTCCTAAGCATCTTCAGTCCGGGCTTGGCCCAGCTCTGCACGATTATCGCCATCGCCGGGTTTGTCATTGGCCTCATCTGGTCCATCCGCTCCCGCGGCGGCGCGAATATCGCCTCTTCCTCCCGGCAGCATTGGCGCGGCCAGGTCATCGAGATGCCGCGCCGCTCGTGGCAAGAGAGCGTCCGGGCTTGGTGGCGCCGCGTCACCGGTCCCCGGCGTCGCCCACCACGCCACTACGGTCGCCGCTAGCGCGGGGCTAATCTCCTGACCGGCCGCCATCGCCAGCGCGATGGGAGTTGTGTGGACACCTATGACAATGACCGAACGAGAGTCGGGACTGCCGGCCCAGGGAACAGTCCCCTTGACGATGCAGCACGTGCAGGAGGCCCGGCGCGTGCTGGCGAAGACGCTGCCGCGGCCACCGCTCTACCACTACCCGGGCCTCAGTGCCCTGGTTGACGCGGAGCTATACGTCAAGCACGAGAACCACAGCCCGATTGGCTCTTTCAAGGCGCGTGGCGCCCTCGTGGCCGTGACCAAAGCACTGGAGGCCGCCACTCAGACCACCGGCGCTGCGCTGCGTGGCGTTGTCGCCTCGTCCACCGGAAACCACGGTCTGGGCGTGGCCTACGCTGGACAGCACCTCGGCGTACCCGTCACCGTGTACGTGCCGGAGGGCGCCAACGCCGACAAGTGCCGGCTGATCGAGCAGCGTGGTGGCCGCGTGGTGGCTTATGGCCACGACTTCGCCGCCACGACGGCCGCCGCGCGTGACGCCGCCATGGACAGCGGAAGGGTCTATATTGACGACGGAGATGATCTCTGGCTGCAAGCCGGCACCGGCACAATCGGTGCGGAGATCGTGGAAGAGCAACCCGACATCGAGCTGCTTGTGCTGCCCGTTGGCGGCGGGGCGCTGCTCGGCGGCGCCGGGCTGGGCGCCAAGGGTCTCAATCCCAACGTTCGCGTCGTCGGGGCGGCGGCGGAACGGGCGCCGGGGGTCTATCTGTCCTGGCAGGCCGGCGGCAAGACGGTACGGTCGCCCTATAACGATACCTTTGCCGAGGGCTTGATCCAGCCGGTACCCACGCCACTGGCGATGCAGCTCGTCGCTGCGGTTGCCGATGACATGGTGCTGGTCAGTGAAGCCGCGATCAGGGCGGCCATGGTCCTGCTGCTCGACCACACTCACAACCTGGCCGAGGGCGCCGGCGCGGCAGCGCTCGCCGGCGTGTTACGGCTGGGGCCGGCGGTCAAGGGCAAGAAGGTGGCCATTGTCCTCACGGGTGGCAACATCACCCGTGAGACGCTGCGCGAGGTCCTGGCAGAGGTATAGGCCCCCCTATGGCCCCCCCGCTGCGGCTGGGGGACGGCGCCGGTTCCCTCCCGGTCGGGACGGGGGAGGGCCAGGGTGAGGGCTAGCCGCCCCTAGCGCCCTGATCGTGATTCGAGCCAAGCGTTGGCCTCGCGCGTGGCGGCGTGCAAGGCGGCAGCCGGGGGTACCTCGCCACGCCAGGCAGTCAGCAAGTGCGGTGTGATCCTACTCGTCACCGCTTCCCACTCCGGGACGGCGGGCTTGGGTCGATTGCCGGGGTGCCGCACGAGATCGCCAATGGTGCGCCAGCGCCAGTCATCGCGCAGCGGTGGCTGCTGCCAGAGGGCTGGTCGCACGGGTACCCAGGTGCCCGCCACCGACCAGCGTAGTTGAACGTCGGCCCGGCTGCGGTAGCTGACGAGCCGGTACGCCTGGTCGGGATGCTGCGTATCGCGCAGTACCGCCAGGCTATTGAGGTGGAGCATCGTCGCCGCTTGACGCTGCCACGGCAAGTGCCCAAAGCCGAAGTCGAGGTCGGGGGCAAGGCGTGGGTAGGCCAGCGCCTGCGGTGCCGTCGTCATCCACATCCCCACCCGCCCCTGATGGACATTGTTGATTAGCTCGGCTACCGGCGTCCCTGGCCGCACGGCCGTCCGATCCGTGTGCAAGAGGTCAACTTGAAACTGGAGCGCGGCCAGTGCTGCGGGCTGATCGAGCGTGACGCGCGTGCGGTCCGCGTTCCATACGTCGCCGCCGGCGCGCCAGACCCACTCGATGAACCAGGCGTAGGCTTGCTCGCGCGTGGACATCTCGTAGAACTGGAAGCCCCACGGGAGCAATACCGTCCTGGTCTCAACCTGGGTGCGTACCTTCAGCGCCGCGTCGCGCAGGGCCTCCCACCTCGCCGGCGGCGCCTCCGGGTCGAGGTCCGCGCGGGCGAGCAGATTCTTGTTCCAGAACAGCACGACAAGCTGGTGGCTATCGGGCAAGCCAACGAGCTGCCCGCGAAAGTGCGAACCACGGACCGACTGCGGCGTGAAATCACGCAGATTGACGGCCGGGTCTCGACTGACCCGACTGTCGAGCGGCAGCAAGTCTCGCAACGCGGCGAGGTCGGTGACTTGATACTCCTTGAGGCGCACCACGTCGGGCGCCGTACCGCCCGCGAGTGCCGTCGTCAGCTTGGGCAGCACGTCACGCTTGGCAACGAGCTGGGTCCGTACTGCCGTGACGGAGGGGGTCAGGGCGACAAACTCGGCATGGAATGGCTCCAGCGGTACCTCGTCACCGGCGCGTCCCGGCAGCCAGAACTCCAGGGCCACCGGTGACCCGCTCACGGTAGTCGTCGGCACACTCTGCCGCGCACAGGCCACCAAGCCGGCCGTGGCCAATACGCTCCCGACCTGGAGCAGTCCACGCCGGGACCGACGGTCAACGCGCACTGCTCGCTCTTCCGTAGACACCGTGGCTCCCTCCCCCCGTTGCACGCTACAGACACTCAGCACAGACACCATGGTACCGTCAACGACGGTGTGCCGCACAGCGGACCGGCCGGGGGGCCGGGGGGACGATCAGCTATGTATCAGTCATGGGGTGCGCTCCTTGCTCGTGTTCCGCCCGGCCCGGTCGGCGGGAGCCGGCGCGGCTGTGATGAACACCTGGCCCGGCGCGGTGGGGTGGGTGACGAGGGTTGGTCGTGGCCCGGCGGCGGGTGCGCGACGGGAGCGGTCGTGACCCGGCGGCGGGTGCGTGACGTGGGGGCGGTCGTGGGCCGACACGGTGGCGAGCGCGGCGCGCGGACGGTCATGACCCGGCACGCTCGACTGCGCGGCGGGGGGTTGGTCATGACCCGGCGCGCAGTGCGAGGCGCACAGACGGCCATGACCCGGTGCCCATGCCGGCGTGGCAAGGGGTTCGTCATGGCCCGGCGCCCTCGGCTGGGTGGCGACGCCACCGTTGTCGGCCGGCATGATGCTGCGACTGCTCCCAGCCGGGGCTACCTGTGCTCCAGACTCGTCTTGCATACGCCAACCCTCGTCAATGGGGGCATATCGGCCGGGTGCGGTGCAGGACAACGGGCAGGGGGAGTAGGGAGTGGATGGTGGGGAGTGGGGAAGCGGTTTGTGCCCCCCTCTGCCCCCCCCGCCTCGCCGGGGGGGCCAGGGCGCCCCTACCACCTAGCCGAGGTCGTTGACGGCATGGGCGGGGCGTTCGCCGCGCATGACCGCCAGAATATCGTCGGCGATCATCGCGCAGGCGCGCACGTTCGCTTCGTGGACACTGCCGGCGACGTGCGGCGTGACGATGACCTGGGGCAGCTCGATCAAGGTGCGGTCGGTCGGCGGCTCCATATCCAGCACGTCCAGGCCGGCCCCCGCTACATGCCCACTATGCAGCGCCTCGGCCAATGCCGGCTCGTCAATGACGCCGCCCCGCGAGGTATTGACCAAGTACACGCCGCGCTTCATCTTGGCGATGCACTCGGCGTCGAGCAGGCAGCGGGCACTGGCGGTGAGCGCGAGGTTCAACGTGATGAAGTCCGATTGCGCCAGCAGATCATCGAGGCTGGCGTAGGTCACGCCCAGGGCAGCAGCGGCGGCGGCGTCTTCCATGATGTCGTGCGCGATAATCCGCATCCCGAAACCGGCGGCGCGGCGCGCCACTTGGCGGCCGATGCTCCCGAAACCGATAATCCCCAGCGTTTTTCCATTCAGCTCAACCCCCGGCGGCCGTTCCCATTGGCCCGCTTCCACCGAGTTGGCGAGGGGCACGACTTGCCGCGCGACGGCCAGGAGCAGCGCCAGGGTGTGGTCGGCGACGGCATAGTGGTTGATGCCGGGGGTAGTGGTGACCCAGACGCCGTGCTTGGTGGCAGCATCAACGTCAATCGTGTCATAGCCGACGCCAAAACGCGAGACGATCTTGAGCCGGGGCGCCGCCGCGAACACGCGCTCCGTGAACTGGTCCGTGGTGCAGATGACGGCATCGCAATCGGTGACGCTGTCGAGCAGCTCTTCCTCAGTTGACCAGCGGATATATGGGCCGGGCACCAGCTCGCAGCCGGCCTCGGCAAACGCAGCGCGGTGG
The DNA here is from genome assembly GCA_965238265.1 of Chloroflexota bacterium. GTDB lineage: Bacteria > Chloroflexota > UBA11872 > UBA12225 > JAJDUF01 > JAJDUF01. The sequence goes on from OZ250185.1 coordinate 3,867,607, forward strand.
CGGCCCTCCGTCTGCAAGGTAGTGAAGCTGGTGACAACGATACGAAACATCGCTTGCTCCTCGTCTGTTTAGTTTGGACCGGTCAGGCTGCGACCGTCACCCAGCGCTCCGCTGCGGCCGCAGCCGCCAGCGCCGCGGCCAACTGATGGGTCGCGATGGCCGCGGCGAATCCGGGAAACGGCGCCTCGCCCCGCACCGCAGCCACCAAGCGATCCATATGGTAGGCCGGGAAACGATCATCGTCTGCTTGCAGATCGGCCGGCACAGTGACCGGATGCCAGACGCCTTGGTGCCGCTCATCGCCGCGCCGCGCCGCTCGCGCCTCCGTGCGGTCGGAGTCCAACTCGACGGCCAGCGCCGCCTCATCTCCGTATAGCGACCAGCGGAGGCCGTTGTTCCAACCGAGTGAGCGGCGGCTGAACGCGGCCGAGACGATAGCGCCGGTGCTCATGCGTAGCGTGAAACCCCAGCCGTGATCGAGGCCGCTGGCGTCCGGCATCGGTGCAGCGCACACCTGGCTGACCGCGCCAAAACCGGCGGCCCGCGTGAGACCAAGCAGGGTATCGTAGAGATGCACGCCACTTTCGAGCAGCGCGCTGCGTGCCGGATAGTCGGGCAGGAAGTCGTGGCCTTGCAGCAGCGCAAACTCGGCGTGGACCGGCCGGCCGATACCGCGCTGGCGGAGCAAACGCTCCGTGAGCCGGTAGCCGGGCATGGACCGATAGGTGAAGTTCACCACATGGGACACCCCGGCAGCCGTGGCGGCCTGCCATAGCCGCTGTGCGGCGGCGGTATTCGTGGACAGCGGCTTTTCGCACATCACCGCGCACCCGGCGCGAATCGCGGCCAAGCAGAAGCCGTAATGCGTTTCGGCCGGTGTGTTGACGTAGAGCGCGTCAACGGTGCCACTGTCCACCATCGCTTCGACCGAGGCGAACGGCCGGACGTCCGGACCGAGCGCCGCGGCGCTCTGCACTGCCTTGGCCGGATCACGGCTACACACCGCCGCTATCTCAGCCCGCGGGGAGGCCATGAGGCCGGGCAGGAGTAGCCGCTGCGCTCGCCGGTTAATCCCTACAAACCCGACACGGGTCGGTCGCTGGGTAGTCACAGCGCCAATGATAATATAGGAAGTCCGAGGGAGGCGCTGGGTCGTGGCGAATGTATTGATTACCGGTGGCGCCGGTTACGTCGGGACAGTGGTGACAGGCGCGTTTCTCGCCGCCGGGCACACCGTTACCGTGCTCGACCGCCTCGATGATGGTGGCCAAGGGCTGTTGGGCTATGTGCCGCAGACCCGCTTCCGCTTCCTGGCCGGCGACGTGCGGGACCGGCGCGTTGTCGCCGACGCCGTGCGCGGTCAAGACGTGCTCCTGCACCTGGCGGCCATCGTCGGCTTTGGCGAGTGCAACGCCGATCCCCGGCACGCCGAGTCCGTGAACGTCGGCGGCACACAGACGCTCCTCGCCGCCCGCGACCCCGGTCAGCTGGTGCTCTACGCCTCGACCGGCAGCGTCTACGGCGCCGTCCCCGCCGGCCTCTGCCACGAGGGGCTGGAGCCAACACCGCTCTCGCGGTACGGCAGCACGAAGCTCGCCGCCGAGCGGCTGATCGTCGAGAGCGGCAACGCCGTGGCCTTCCGCTTTGCAACTGCCTTCGGCATGTCGCCCAGCATGCGGATTGACCTCTTGGTCAACGGCTTCGTGTACTCGGCCAAGCGCCGCGGCTACCTCGTCGTGTACGACAAGGATGCCCGGCGCACCTTCATCCACGTCCGGGACATGGCCCGCGCCTTTCTGTTTGCGCTCGACCACTGCGCCGCGATGCGTGGTCAGGTCTACAACGCCGGCTCGGAAACCCTCAACCATACGAAGGATGAGATTGCCCGGCTGATTCTGGCCCGCCACCGGTACTTCCTCACCTACGGGCCCGTTGGTGTAGACGAAGACCAGCGCGACTATGCCGTGTCCTACGAAAAGCTCCAGGCCCTGGGCTTCACGACGGAGATTTCCCTGGAAGAAGGCATTGACGAGCTGCTCCGGGGCATGGACTTGCTCCACTACCGATCACCATATGGCGACGCCTAGGTAGCGAGACGGCACGCAGCGAGCAGTCCCCTCGGCGAGTACTGCTAGCCGGAAGCCGGGAGTCGGGCTAGACTGTTGAGTAGAGGCCCCTACCCTGGCGCCTCACCCTCCGCCCGTCTCTGGCGGACTCCCCCTCTCCACACGTGGAGAGGGGGCCGGGGGGTGAGGCGGGAAGGGCCAGGGGATAAATCGCTGGATCAACGAGGTCAGTTATGAGCTGGATATGGGCTGGTAGCACGAGCCTGGTCGCTACTGCGCTGGCGATGGGCCTGATGTTTTGGGCACGCGCCGCATTCCAAGTACGCACGCTGCCCGAACGGCTGATGGAATGGCTGCTGCTTTTCGTTCCGCTGGATGCCTTCGCCCAAGGTATCCAGGATTTCGGCCCCAAGGCCAAAGTCTTCGCACTCTACGGCAGCATCGTTATTATGTCCGCCGCCCTATTTGGTCTGGGACTGCTGGCCTTGCGGCGGCGGTGGCCAGGCACCGGCATCCTGGGCTTGGCGCTGGCGCTCTTCCTGGTAGCGATGGCCGGGATCATGCCCCTGACCGGCGCTGGACTCTTTGCCACCAGCCTCTTCCAGCACCCCGCGCTGGTTAATGGCGTCTATCTCGGCATGGCGCTGGCCTATGCTGCCGCGTTGCTTCTTGGACAGACACTCGAAAGTGCCCTGGGCGAGACCGCCGCCGCCGGGGACGGCTTGACCCGGCGCTACGCGCTGATTACCGGCGCCGTCGGCATGCTCGGCGCCTACGCGCTCGCTATCCGCCAGGCCGCTACCGGTGGAGGGACGGTGACAAGCGACCTCCCACTGGCGCAGCTACCCGCAGAGCTGACGCAGCCGCCAACGCCACCACCACCACCACCGGCGCCAACGCCCACGCAGCATCCCGGCATGGCTGCGGTACAGGCCACCCTGCCGCCTGCAACCCCGGTGCCAGCGGCAGCTACCTCGGCGCCGGCCGCAACGGCTCTGCCCAGACTCACGCCACTGGCCGCTGCCCCGACGACTACCATCCCCACCGCGACGGTCGCAGCGGTAGCCGCTGCGCCAACCCGTCCGCTGGCGCAGCCGACGCAACCGCGGCCGCAAGCAACGGCGGTTGTAGCCACGGCACCGGCGCAGCCGACGATCACGGCTGCCAGCGCAGCCGAGGCCACAGCGCCGCCGGCCGTGCCGATCGCTACTCCCCCTCCGGCAGCACCGTCACCGACCGCCGTGCCTCCAACCGCCATCCCGCCAACTCCCGTGCCTCCAACCGCCATCCCGCCAACTCCCGTGCCGCCGACTGCCGTCCCACCAACGCCCGTGCCACCAACCCCCGCCCCGCCGCCGCCGGTGCTCGTAGGCCCGTTTCCGCCCCCTCAGGAGGCGCGTAAGCTCGTCCGCGACAAGGACGGGGCGCTGACCGCAGCGACGCGGGCCAAGGGTGAGCTACCGGCGTTAGTGACGCCTACCGAGGCGCACTACGTCGTTGCGAAGAACGCCGTAGCCGATCCGGTGCTCGACGCGAATACGTGGCGGCTGGTCTTGGACGGGGAGGTGAACCGGCCGGTCCAGCTGGACTACAACATTCTCCGCCGTCTACCGTCCGTAGAGCTACACAAGACGCTGGAGTGCATCAGCAATTTCACTGCCCAGTGCCAGCTGGCCTTCTTTGGCTGTGACCTCATCAGTACGGCCCGTTGGCGGGGCGCTCGTCTGCGCGACGTGCTGCAACTGGCGGGCGGCCTGAAGCCGGGTGTTGTGAGCCTGGAGATGCGGTCGGCCGACGAGTATTCCAGCAGCATTCCCCCCGAGTTGGCGCTCGACCCCGACAGCCTGCTGGTATACGAAATGAACGGGCAGATATTGCCCCGCGTCCATGGCTACCCGGCCCGGCTGCTCGTTCCGGGGCGGTACGGGATGAAGAATGCCAAGTGGGTCGTCGGTATCCGCGGGCACCGCCAAGAGTACGTGGACTGGTACGGTCAACGGGGCTGGAGCAAGACCGGTTTCGTGCGGACGATGTCGCGCATTGACGTACCCGCCGATGGTGTGCAATTGGCGGCGGGACGGCACCGCATCGCCGGCATCGCCTATGCGGGTGACCGCGGCGTCACCGGCGTAGAGTTCAGCAGCGATGGTCAAAGTTGGCATCCGACGGTCTTTCTCGATCCGCCGCTCGGGCGGGATACCTGGATGCGGTGGCAGGCTGAGTTCGACATCGCCGCCGGGCAAACACTCACGCTCACCAGCCGGGCGATTGACGGCACCGGCGCTGTGCAGACGGAGGAGTTCAACCTCCCGCAACCGAACGGCGGCAGCGGACGGCACTCGATCCAAGTGAAGGCGGTATAGGAGCCTCACTCCTCACCCCCCGGCCCCCTCTCCACAACGTGGGGAGGGGGAGTGCGGCGGTTGGCATCATGCCGGCGGCGGCTCCCCTTCCGTCTGGGAGAGGGCTGGGGTGAGGGCCGCAAGCAAGGCAAGGAGGCTGCCCCGATGAGTTGGTGGCAGCGGCTGTTCGGTAGCGGCAAGCAGGCCGATGGCGACGAGGACCGCCTCGCGCTGGTCCAGCGCTTGCTGGAGGCAGCGCAGGCCGCAACTAATGCCGAGGCGACGACGACCACGGCAGACGTGCTGGACAATATCCTCGCGGAGATTCGGGCGGCGTTTGCCACGCAGCAAGCGTGCATCCACTTCGTCCGGGAAGAGGCCGTCCACCCGGACAACATCTCGCACGGTATGCAAACCTGCCCGGTCTTGCTGAGTGCCACGGAGGACACGCTAGAGCATTTCGCCAAGCTGGAAAAGGCGGCGATGCAGCGCGCCCGCGAGCTGGGTGGCCCGGTGCAGGTGAGTCACGTCCGGGACGAGCTGCTGACCGACTTGGCCGCGGCTGCCGGCTTTGTGGACGGCCTGATCGTGCCCATCGCCTATCAGGGCGACGCCTTTGCTTGGATCAACGTCTATCTGCGCGGGCCGCGCCGGTTCGACGCGATTGATCGGGGCTTGCTGCGAACGGTCGGCGGCGTGCTGTACGGAGCCATCAAGAAAGAGGCCTTTGTCTCGGCGCTCCAGCGTATTCGGGCGACGTTGGAAACCCACTTCTCGCCGCGGGTGGTGGATAAGCTGGTCAGCGATCCCGAGAGCTTTGCCGAGCAGCGGAGCGAGCGCCTCGATGTCTCGGTGCTGTTCTCGGATATTCGCGGCTTCACGGCCCTTGCCGAGCGATTGCCGGCGGACGAAATAGCGGCCATGATTAGCGCCCACCTCGATGCGATGGCCGATGTGGTCTTCAAGTACGACGGGATCGTAGACAAGTATATTGGCGATGCGGTGATGGCCGTCTTTGGCTCACCCTTCCCGCAAAGCGACCATCCGCAGCGGGCAGTGGCGGCAGCGCTGGAAATGCTGGCGGTGCAGCGCGAGCTAGGGGCGCAGTGGGGCGAGCGGGTGGATAGCCCGCTGGCGATAGGCGTCGGCGTGAACACCGGCGAGGCGGTAGCCGGGAGCGTTGGCGGCGCGCGGCGCGAGTTCACGCACCTTGGCGATACGGTGAATCTGGCGAGCCGGCTCAAGGACGTAGCCCAGCCCTGGCAGGTACTGATTGGTGAGACCACGTTCGAGCGCGCCAAGGAGGTGATCGCTGCCGAGGCCGTGGCGCCGTTCACGGTCAAAGGCAAGCAAGAGCCGATCAAAGCCTACGCGGCCACGCGCTATACCGGCGATCTGAGCGTAGTCATCGTCAAGGATGTCCCGGCGGAAGACGGCGCGGCGATGGCTCCCGCCGAGGCCGATGGGGCCAATGCTATGGCCGCAAAACGTGCTATGATGGAGCAATAGCAAGCGCACGGGGCGGCGCACTCCCCCTCTCCACACGTGGATAGGGGCCCGGGGGGTGCGGCGCGTATAGCCCCCGGACAGCAGGAGCGGGATCAGGAGTTGTGCGATGACGACGACAGCACCGCCGAGCCATACGTCACCGTTGTCTCTGGGCTGGTGGCGTGCCCGTCCGATCTTAGCCGCGCTGGCGCTCCTGGTGCTCGTGGTAGCGGGAGCAGTCGGCTGGTGGTTGGGATCGCCGCTGTTCATCACCACGCGCTTGGTAGAAGATCAGCTGCCCGGCGGCACCAGCGCAACGAGCGCAACGGAGTTGACCGTTGTGTCTCAGGGCAACTTCATGGATGCCGACAGCTTCCACAAAGGCTCGGGCGTGGCGAGCATCGTCCGCACACCGGACGGCAAAACCATTGTGCGGTTCGAGAACTTCACCGTGACGAACGGGCCGCAGCTCGAAGTCTTCCTTGCTCCCCATCCCCAACCCGGCAACCACGACGAGGTGTATGCCGATGCCCTGGGGCTTGGGGCGCTGAAAGCGTCCGAGGGCGCCTTCAGCTATGAGTTGCCGGCGGGAGACGACGGCGCTCGTTACCGCTCGGTCGTGATCTACTGCGTGCCCTTCCGAGTGATCTTCTCCGTGGCCTCGCTGACAGCGCAGTAAGGTGCCGGCCCAGACCAGCGTGGCGGTTGACGGCGCCCGTGGCAACGCCGGGCCGGCTGGCCCACCCGTGACTACCGCCGCGCCCGACCGCCAGCGCCGCCCGCTCGCAGCGTATGCAGCGGGACTGCTGCTGCTCGTGCTCATCACCGCCTATGCGCTGACCGCTGGCCGGCTGGCGCTCTATCGGCACTGGAATCTGGAAAGCCAGGCCCTCGACATGGGCTATGCCGATCAGGTCACCTGGAACAACCTGCACGGCAACTTCTTCCGCTTTACCGTCTTCCGCGGCGCCGTTGGCCACGAGCAGGGCCGCTCTCTCGCCTTTGGGCAAGGAGCAGACCCGGACTCGCTGCTGGCGTTCCACGTCGAGCTGCTCTTCCTGCCGCTGGCAGCGCTGTATCTGATCCATACCGGGCCGGAGACGTTGATCGTGCTGCTCACGGTGGTACTGGCGCTCGGCGCGCTGCCGGCCTACTGGATCGCGCACCGCCAGCTCGATCATCGTGGCGCCGCGCTGGCCTTTGCCGCGCTGTACCTGCTCTCCCCGGCGATCCAAGCCGCCAACCTCTCCGACTTCCACATTGTCTCGATGACCGGCGCCCTGCTGCTCTTTGCCTGGTACTTTCTCCTGCGGGGGCAAACCTGGGCTTTCGTGCTCATGGCCGGCCTCTGCACCTTGGCGAAGGAAGAGGTCGGGCTGATCGTCGGCCTGATGGGCCTCTATGCTGCGTTCGTGCTGCGGAAACGGCGGCTCGGCATCACGGTCGCTATCCTGGCCTTTGCGTGGGTAGCCCTGTCGTTTGGGGTCATCATCCCGCATTTCAGCGGTGGCAGACCGTCGCTCTTCATCACGCGCTACGCCGAAGCCATTGCCGTTCTCCGGGGCTACCCCGGCGAGCTGCTGGCCGGGCACCTCGGCTGGCCGGTGCCGGGGTGGACCGTGACCTACGTCCAACACCTGCTCGCCAGCAGCGGGGTTGTCGCCTTGCTGGGGCCGCTCCAGCTGGCCGTCTCCGCGCCGGCCCTCGCCATCAACGGCTTGTCGAACTCCACCTGGCAACACGGCGGCGGCGCACACTATTCGGCCGAAGTGATCCCTGCCTTGATCGTCGCGGCGATCTTCGGCACGCGCTGGCTGGCAGCACAGGCGCAGCGCTGGCTCCGGGTGCCACGTACCGACGTGGTGCTCGCGCTCGCCCTCATCGGGTTAAGCATGGCCGTGATAGAAAGCCGTGCGGAAGGCATCCTACCACCAGCCAAGTGTTTCTCCTGGCCCAGCGGCGAAGTCCGTGCGGACCGCCTCGCACCGCTCCGGGAGCAGATTCCGGCGGACGCGGTAGTGTCGGCCCAATCCAATGTGTTTCCGCACCTCTCGCGGCGCGAGAAGATTTACGTCTTCCCGACAATTGCCGATGCCGAATACGTGCTGCTCGACGTGGCCGGCACCTCGGACCCCCTGACGATTGATGCGCTCTACGATGAAGCGAACGCCCTGTTGCAAAACCCGCAGTTCGCGCTCCTGGCCGGGGACGACGGCTTGCTGCTCTTCAAGCGGCCCGCTACGAGCAGCGCGGCGTCCGGGCCGGCGACGGGCGGTGCGCCGTCGCCGGCCTTCTACTCCTTCACTCGCGCCGCCGAGACCGAGCCGTATACGCCGGTCGAGGTGTCCTTCGAGGGGCTGTTCGAGATCGTGGGCTATCGGATGGAGCTATTGCCCGAAGTGCGCTACAGCATTCGCCGCGCGAGACCGGTGCTATACGTCCGACCCCAGGCCGACATCAGCGCGAACTACCGGCTGACGCCGTTCGCAGTGGGTCACGACAACTTCTTGCGCTTGGCCGACAACGGTAATCCCACGCAACTGTGGCATCCCACGAGCCAATGGTCGGCCGGAGAGCTTATCCGCCTGCGGTATCCGCCCCTCACCTACGGCCCTGGCTCGCGGCTGGGCATCGCCGCTCAGATCGGGACGGCTGCTGCCGGGTCGCGCTTGCGTGTGACCGACGCCACGGTGCCGCTGCTCGACCACGGCCGCGTCGCAGTGCTCGGCGAGCTACCGTGAGCACCGCGCCCACCGGCTGCCCTCCCCCGGCCCAGCCCCGGCCCAGCCCCGGCCCTTCCTCAGTCATTCCCGCTTTCGCGGGAATCGACCACTCCGCGGGGGGACGGACGCAGCATGCTGCGCCCCTACAGCCCGTCCTACCCCTATCAGCTGGTCCAGCCCCTCCCATCCTACGCTTGCTACTATAGATCCGTGCTGGAACGCCACCAGGCAGCATTGTGGAGGAAGGGATCATGTCAGTCGTAGCGCCAACCGCTCCGCACATTGCACCGAGCACAGCAACGGCTCCGGTGACGGTGCCCATTGACCAGGGAACAGTCACGTTTGACCTGCCGGCCGATTGGGAGGTCCATCGCGCCTCGATCAACAACCGCCCGCCATTGACGGCGGACCAAATCCGCGCCGCTTTGCGCGAGACCGTCGGCACACCGGCGCTGCGCGAACTGGCGCGGGGCCGACGCACTGCCGTTCTGATCGTGGACGATCTCACTCGTCCTACTCCGGCGGCAGACTTCATCCCCTACGTGTTGGAAGCGGTGCATGAAGGCGGCATTCCTCCTGAGCGGACGGTGATTCTCGGCGGATTTGCCACCCATCGGCCGATGACGCGGCCGGAGTATGTCCGCAAAGTAGGCGCGGAGGTGGTCGCACGCTACGAATACATGAACCACAACCCGTTCGAGCATCTGGTTGACGTGGGTACCACCTCGCGGGGGACAAAGGTAGCGGTCAACAAATACTACGCTGACGCCGACCTGCGGATCAGCCTGAGTAGCGTCATCCCGCACGCCTCCGCCGGCTTTGGCGGGGGCGCCAAGCTTGTGCTCCCCGGCGTCTGCGGCATCGAGACGATTGCCTATCACCACGGCACATTCGACGGCGAGCGCGTGCAGATCGAAGGCAACGTCTTCCGTGCCGACTGCGAAGAGGCCGCGCGCCTGGCCGATCATGACTTCAGTGTCAACGTCGTGGTGAACCGGGACATGAAAGTCGCCGGCCTCTTTGCCGGCGATCTGGTCGCAGCGCATCGCGCAGCGGTGCGGCTGGCACGCGACCTCTACATGGTGCCGGCAGCACCGGACGCCGATCTGACCATCGTCAGCGGCCATCCCCAGGACTCCGAGTTCCTGCAAGCGGGCAAGGCGCTCGGCGAATACGGCGCTCCCGCTACCGCGCGGCCCGACGGCGTGGTCCTGTTCGCTGCTGCGGCCACGCTGGGCTACGGTGTCCACTACCTCGGCGAGCGGCGACGGCGGGGCTTGCCACTGGGCGAGCCGGGCACCGGCCCGCGCGCGGCAGAGCTAGGCGACCGGCACGTCGTCGTCTATTCGCCCGGCGTCACCCAGCTGGAGGCCGGCCTGCGCCTGCCGGGAGCGCCCGTCTTTGCCGCGCCGGCCGCCGCAGTCGAGGCCGTCCGGGAAGCCGTGGCCCGGCGCCGAAATGGCCGGCACACGCCCATCGTCAACGTCATCCCCGAAGGCCCGGTAGCCATCTTCGGCAACCCACCGGCGTAACGGCCGCTCCGGCCGGTAGGTGTGCTCTCCTCACCCCCCGGCCCCCTCTCCATATGGATAGAGAGGGGGAGTCTGCCGGAGGCGGGCGGGCCTCAGGAAGGAAACCCGATGAAACTGACATACGATGTAGTCTATGAGCGCACGCCCAACAACTACTCGGCGTATGCACCCGATGTGCCGGGCTGCATAGCTGCTGCAGATACACGAGCAGAAGTGGAGGAGCTGATGCGAGAGGCCGTCATCTACCACCTCGAAATGCTCCGTGACTACGGCGACCCGATTCCCGAACCGCAGCGGTCAGCCGGGGAGGCCATGACGTTCCATGGCGAATCCCTCGCCGCAGATGGCGAACCCGTTCCCCAAGCGGATACGGTGGTCGGGACGGTCGAGGTAGAGGTGGAGCTGATGCAGGCGGCCATGGCGAGCTGACGCGAGGCAAGCTACCATCGCTCGCCGGCTGGCAGGTGGTCGTATAATCGTTAACAATGCAAGGAGCGGGCCATGCCAACGGAGAGTAAGCAAGCGACCGGCGCCCGAACTATCACAGCCTCCAAGTTCAAGGCCAAGTGCATGGAGCTTCTGGACGAGGTGGTGGAGAGCGGCGAGGAGATCGTCATCACCAAGAACGGCCACCCGGTCTCCCGGCTGGTGCCCTACCGGGAGCAGTCGTCCGGCTTCATCGGCCGTGACCGGGACAAGATTCGCATTCTTGGCGATATCGTCTCGCCCATGCCGGCTGAGTGGTTCGAGGACTCTGAGGATGTTGATAAGGACCTGTTTTGATTCTCCTCGACACTCACGTCATCATCTGGTTGCGATCTGATAACCGCCGACTAGGGTTGCGGACCCGTCGGGAGGTTGAGCGCGCCCTGCAAGAAAATAACGCAGCAGCTTCCGCCGTATCCTTCTGGGAAATCGGTATGCAAGTCCGGACGGGCCGGCTTGATCTCCGTCTCGATGTGGATGCTTGGCGTCAAGACCTGCTAGACCAGGGCCTAGTCGAGATTCCCGTTGACGGCAGAATTGCTGTCCGCGCCGGTCTTCTTCCCAACATGCACGGCGACCCCGCTGACCGGCTCATCGTCGCCACCGCGTTGGTGGGCGGCCATCAACTGGTGACTGCCGACCGTCGCATTCTGGAGTGGCCCGGCCCGTTGCGCCGCCTGGACGCGACCCAATGAGCGCGCCCAGGCGCGGGCCGCTGCGCCTGGGCGACGTGGATTCCCGCTTGCGCGGGAATGACGGGCGGGGGCGCTACGCATGCTCACCGCCGGCAGACATCCCCTCTCACCCAGGAAGCCGGTTGAACATGTAGTCTTGCCCCCAGCCGGTGTCTTCCAGGACCAGGGTTTCGACTGCGCCCTTGCTGTTCAGCGCGAACGTCGCAAAGCTGCGGTCGAGGTGGCGTTGGCGCCAGGTGACCAGGAACGTATCGTAGTGCCAGTGGGTGAGATCGCCGCAGTGTGCCCGTCCGTAGCCCAGGACGAGCGCCCCGTCCTCGTGGGTCACGGTCACGCGCCCGCAGTAGGCGTCCTCGTAGACGCCGGCGTATTGCTCTAGGGGGAGGGACGACGTAGTGTCGCTTGCTCGCTCCTTCTCGCGCGCTGCCCACTTCTGCGCCGCGCGCTCGTCGGCTGCTCTGGCCTCCGCCAGCCATTCCGCCACCGTGTCGCGCGGCGGGGCGCCGAGGTACGCATCCAGCACTTGGAGCATCAGCGCCGGGGCGAGGTTTTCGAAGTTCAGGTTGGTGAAGATGATGACGCCGAGCCGTTCCTCGGGTACCAGACCGAGTGCCGCCCGCATGCCGTCAATGGCGCCGGTATGCGAGGCGATCTTGCGGCCGCGGTAGTCATAGAGCATCCAGCCCAACCCATAGGCCGCGAAGTGCGTGAGGCCACGTAGATGCCGACCATATGCCCTGATCTCCGGCGCCTCCAGGCCCATGATCGTCTGAGGGGTGAATAGCTCGGCCATGGTGGCCGCGCTGAGGAGCCGTTGGCCCCCGTACACACCACCGGCCAGCAGCAGCCTGATCCATTGCGTCATCTCGGCGACATTGGAGTTGATGGCGCCGGCCGGGGCGATGCGGTCAATGTTGCGGTAGGGAACGGGCCGTACCTGCCCGTCAACGTCGGCGTGGGGTGTCGCCACGTTGGCTGCGTGTACCAGCGCCGTGACCGAGGTCGAGCTGTTGGTCATACCGAGCGGCGCGAAGATACGCTCGCGGATGTAGGTGTCCCAGCTCCGGCCCGTCACCGTGGCCACGACCTGCCCGGCCACCAGATACAGGATGTTTTGATAGCCAAAATGACTGCGAAAGCTCCAGCGGGGCGGCAGATAGCGCACACGACGCAGGATTTCCGCGCGATCAAAGTCGGAGCCGATCCAGATGAGATCGCCGCGCGGTAGACCGCTCCGGTGGGTAAGTAAGTCCCGCAGTGTGATCTCTCGTGTGACATAAGGATCGTAGAGCAGGAAATCGGGCAGGTGCTCGGTCACGGGGTCGTCCCAGCCGAGCTTTCCCTCGTCTACGAGCATTCCCAGGGCTGCCGCGGTAAATGCCTTGGTGACCGAGCCAATCGCGAATAAGGTCCGCTCGTCTACGGGCGCCGGCTGGCCAAGCTCGCGGACTCCGTAGCCCTTCGACAGCACCACTGAGTCGTCCTTGACGATAGCGAGTGCCAGCCCCGGCACCTTCCAGTCCTGCAGTGCCTGCCCTACGGCCGCATCCAACCCTTGTAGTGGATTCGGCTCCCCACACTCCCTGTTTGCCACGAGCCAGTCCCTCCTCATCGCTATAATGGCGTTGATCTACTCTGCACTAGCGTAGTACATCACCCTGCTTCTGCCGATGCCCAACCTGTGCGCTACAGTTTCTCGGTCCCAGGCCGCTCGTGGGGACAGCGGGGGCAGTACACGTCGGAGCCGGTCCGCTCTGCCCAAGCGAGGCTGCCACCTCGGGAGTGCGGCGGCGGGCGGGCGACGAGCGTAGGAGGAAAGATGAGCGCAAGCAGCACCCAGCGGGCCGCCATCAACCCGCTGATCTTCCGCGAGTACGACATTCGTGGGCTGGTGGACGATGATCTCTCGCCGTCCGTCCTGACCGCCTTGGGGGCCGGCTTTGGTCGCTTTCTCGTCGGTCTCGACCGGCCAATAGAGCGGGCCGGCCCGCATACCGCCGTGGTCGGACACGATGCGCGTCTCACCTCCCCTGGCTATGCGCGGTCGCTCTCGGAGGGGCTGGCGGCGCAGGGCGTTGCGGTAACTTGGATTGGTGAAGTGCCAACCCCGGTGTTGTATTTCGCCGTCAATACGCTGCACACCGACGGCGGCGCAGCGGTGACGGCCAGCCACAATCCGCCGCAGTTCAATGGGCTAAAAGTGCGGAAGCGCGGCCCGGTCGCCGACGGTCCCGGCATTCCGTTGGCGAGTAGCGAGCTCCAGGACCTGCGCGTCTTAGCCACAGAGCATCCAGAGAGCACGGCGAGGGGAACGCCGCCAGCCGAGAAGCTCGACATCCTCGATGACTACGTCTCCTACGTTACAACGCGCGTGCGCCAGGAGCGCCCCCTCAAGGTCGTCATTGATGCCGGCAACGGCGTTGCCGGGCCGACCTGCGTGCGGCTCTTGCAGGCCCTGGGCAACGAGGTGGTCCCGCTGTACTGCGACCCCGACGGCTCGTTCCCCAACCACGTCCCCGATCCGCTCAAGCCGGAAAACCTCGCCGACCTACAGCAGAAGGTGGTCGAGGTAGGCGCAGACGTGGGCGTGGCGCTCGACGGCGACGGCGACCGGCTCGGAGTCGTGGACAACCAGGGGCGCATCCTCTGGCCCGATCAATACCTCATGATTCTCGCTCGCGGCGTCCTCGCCGACGGTCCGCAGCGAATCGTCTTCGACGTGAAGTGCTCGCTGGCGCTCATCGAGGAGATCGAGCGGCTCGGCGGCACGCCGGTCATGTGGCGCACGGGATACCCGAACATCATGGCCAAGCGGCGCGAGCAGGGCGCGGCGCTCGCCGGCGAGTACAGCGGGCATCTCTTCTTCAACGATCCGGTGATTGACTTCGACGACGGCTCGTTCGCTGCCAGCCAGCTGCTCGCCACACTCACCGCGCAGTCCGAGCCGCTGTCCACCCTCGTGGACCAGTTGCCGCGCTACCACAGCACCGCCGAGGAGCGCTACTTCTGCGCCGACGACGCCAAGTTCGGAGTGATCGAGCGATTGCACGCGCACTATGAAGGGCGCTATCCGCTCGTGGCCCTCGACGGCATCCGCGTGACCTTCGACGGCGGCTGGGGACTGGTGCGGGCCTCGAACACCGAGCCGGCGCTGACCACGCGCTTCGAAGCCCAGACACCGGAGCGCGTGCAGGAGATTCGGGCACACATGCTCAACGACCTCGACCAGCTCCCCGAAGTAGACCTCAGCCGCAGCGGCGGGCACTAAGCGCTACCAGTGACCAGGGGCCGATTCTGAATGCATATTAGATCGGGTGAGCTTGGCGATATCGCGGCTTGCCACGAAATCGCGGCCTCGCTCCCGCGGTACTTCACCGCACCAGCCATCACTGCCATCCAGGACGACTTGCGCCATCACCAGCTCTACGTTGCCGTAGAAAGCGGTCAGGTCATCGGATTCATGACCGTAGTTCACAAAAGTGACCGCGTCAGCGAGGTTTCCTGGATGGCAGTGCGGCCGGATCGCCAGGGCCGGGGATGCGGTTCTGCGCTCATGGCGCACGTCTGCGCTGAGTTGAAAGCAAGCGGCACTCGTCTCCTGGAGGTCAAGACTCTTGCGGCAACTGTAGCGTCCCCTCGCTACGCACGCACTAAACTAAAGCCAAGGTGGAACCCGCAGAATCGGAGTGATCGGGGGGTAGGGTAGCGTGTAGGTGGCGAGGGTTGGCGAGGATCAAGATGGACCCCTGCCGAAGCTCTGGCAAGGGGACGCTCTGGCGATGACCACGACCGAGCTGATTCCGGTGCGGCAGCGTGTAGATCCCACCTTGGCTTTAGTTTAGGAGGAGGCAGCCCAGCGCGATCTCGGGCGGGCCCGCGCTGGTGCCCATGCGCTGCCAGCGATCCCCTGGGTTGTGAGCCGTGTGCGGCCGGGCATTGCCGCCATTGCAGCGCTGTTTGGATGTCCCCCGGACGATCAAGCGCCAGCATATGGCGATGCCGCTCGCACCGAGGGATCCTGCTGTCCCGCGGCCGGCGTGGACTTATCCCCGCAGCGTTGGGGGAAGCACCACGGGATCATCTGTCTCCTGCTGCCACCGTTGCAGCCGCGCGGCGAGGTCGCGGATGATGGCCGTATGGCCCGGATCGCCGAAGGCGTTGTGGAGCTCCCCGGGATCGTCAGCGAGATCGTACAGTTCGTGCTCGCCACTGACATGCACATTGAGCTTCCAGCGCCCCCGGCGGATGGTACGGAGTTCCGGCTGGGCCACGCTGCCGATAGCGCCAGGCTGGGTCGGGCCATTCCACTCGATGAAGACGTCGGCCTCCTCCGGGGCGGTATCGCCGCGGGCGAGCAGCGGGACCAGGCTGGCCCCGTGCAACTGTGTCGGCAGGGGCTGGCCGAGCAAGTCCAGGATCGTGGGCACCAGATCCACGTGACTGACCGGCGTGCGGAGACGCCGCGGTGCTAGCCCGGGCACCCGCATAATGAGCGGGATCTGCACCGCTGGCTCGTAGGGCACACTCTTGTTTAGCAGGCGGTGCTCGCCCATCATGTGGCCATGATCCGAGGTATAGACCACGATGGTGTTGTCGGCGAGGCCGAGTTCCTCCAGACGTCCCAGGATCCGGCCCACATACTTGTCCACGAGGGTGCAGAGGCCCCAGTACCGGGCCTTCAGCTCTTTCCAGCCCCACTCATCGTTCGACTTGACCCACTGGGGCTGGTCCGCCATGTACTGGCCCGCGTAGGCCTCCTGTAGGCGCCGGTAGCGCCGCGGCACCGTGGCCTCCATGCGGCGGTACCACGACTCCGGCAGGGTCATGTCGTCAGGGCGATAGAAGCCATCGAGCGGGCTGGTGAAGGGGGCGTGCGGTTCTCGGAAACTGACGGAGAGCAGGAAGGGCTGGTCACCGTAGGTTTCCAAAAAGCGGCTCGTCTCCGCCGTCTGGAAGGCCGGCTTCCCCACCTCCTCGGGCATCCGTGCTGCCGTGGAGGGGCCGAAGATCATGCCGTCCCGATGCGGGTCGGCCGGCGTGTAGCCGCGCGCGACCAGGAACTCGTGATAGGAGCTAGAGCCGGCCTCCGTACTCACCCAGGGGTCGAAGCCCCGCTGCGCGTGCAGCTCGTTGCCCAGGTGCCACTTGCCGTTGTAGCCCGAGACATAACCGGCGGGCTGGAGCAACTCCCCCAGCATCGGGATACTGGGATCGGGCACGATGTTGTTGTCCACGACGCCGTGCGTGTGGGGATACACACCGGTCAGCAGCGAGGCCCGCGCCGGGCTGCATCGCGGCTGGGCGCAGTAGGCCTGCTGGAACAGCGCACCGGTGGCGGCGAGCCGATCCAGGTGTGGCGTCTGGATCGGCGGATTGCCAGCGGCCGCGATCGTGTCCGCCCGCTGCTGGTCCGTCCAGAGCAACACCACGTTCTTCGGTCGTACAGCCATCCGTATCTCCCCGTATCTCCGAACACCCGCCCACCATGTTCCCGGTCTATACATGGAAGAGGGACAGGTGATAAGAGAGAGCCAAGCTGGATATCAACTGTTCCTGTCCGCAGGCTACAGCACCTCGGATGCCGGCCGCTTTTGGTGGTTGTTGCTTCGCCGCCGACTAGATACCAGGCTTGAGGAATCCCTTCGGGGGAGTCAGCGTTCCCAGTTCAATGGCCAGATTGGCGAGGCGGTTGGCTTCTCTGGCCCCGTCGAGCGGGGGCACTTCGCCCGTCCAGACTCGGTTGAGCATCGCAGCCCACGCCCCAAAGGATGGCGACCAGTACTCCTGCCCCTGATTCCCGAAGCGGTGCTCGTACCCTTCGATGACGAGGTGGCGCTTCCACTTCTTGGAATCCAGCCAGGTATCCGTGTCCATAGCCTGCTTCAACACGGGGACGGTGTTCCCCTCGGCCGCCAGCCTCTGGGTGAACGGCCCTGCCAGATGGGCGGCTAACAGGGCCGTCTCTTCGATCACGCCATGCTGCCCTGCCCACTTGGTGATCACGTGCGGCTGCGAGTTCTGATGCACAGCCCGCCTGCCGGTAGCCTTCCAGATCGGCGCCCGCATCACGTCCCATTCGAAGTCCACCTGCTTGGAGAAGTCCCGGTTGGCCTTGTGGTACCAAATGGCGAAGTTGCCCTTCTTCTGACTGAGCTTCTTCTCGCGGCTGAGCTCGCGCGACGGCACGATCTGATGCCTAAATATCAGATCGTGGAGGAAGGTGATGGCCTCCACCCCGACCGGGCCATCCAACACCCACTGCGTGTTGTCTTTGGTGCGCGGTCCGTCGCCAATGGCGTACATCAGCGTCTCCACCGTATACCAGCGATGATCCCATAATGCGTAGACGTTCTCCTCCGGCGAGGTCAGCTTCTTGCCAACCTCCACGAGGGTGTCCCACGTCCAGGTGTCGTCTGGCTCCGGCACCCCGTGCTTTTGGAACAGTGACTTGTTGTACATGAAATCCTTGGGACCACCCTGGAACGGCCAGCCATAGGTGCGGCCCTCATAGATCACATGTTCGGGGATGTAGAAGTAATCATCGAGCGAGAGCTTGAACTGCTTGAGGTAGGGGCTGATGTCGGCAAAGATCCCCCGCTTCGCCCAGTAGGTAAAGAAGAAGCCTGCCCACAGCATCAGGTCACCCATGTCGTCGGCGGCCATGAGCGTAGTAACCTTAGGAAGGATCCCGCCCTCTGGATTCTGGATGTTGCGCTTGTCAATGGTGACCTGGGGATGGAGCCCCGCCCACTCCTCCAGGCTCTGGTTGATGATGTCGCCCCGCACCCCCTCGAGCCAGTCGGTGTCGAAGATCACCGTCTTTGGCCCGGCGGCCGGCGCCGGCTTCTCTACGATCTTCTCGACGATCTTCTCGACGTATTTCACCTCCGGCTCGCCACAGGCGGCCGCCAGCAGCCCCCCGAGCGTAGCTGCTGCACCACCCAGATACTGTCGCCGTATCACCGCAGTCATCGGCATACCTCCTTGGTAGGCTACACGGGTAGGCTACACGCACTCGGGCTAAACTCCACCTCCCCGAGCTGTACCCCTATTATTATAGCCACTCCAGCGGTTACGTCAAGTGCCGAGATCGCGGCGAGCCAGGACATGCCATTGACCAGCTCGACGTGATCCCGGTGTCGGGTTGGCAACCTGATGGCTTGGTCCAGGGTGGCGCCAGTTACCGACAATCGAAAGACCCTGGGTGGGCCCGGGAGCGGCTTGACGTTGTATGTGGGCCGCGGCCACCTGGCTGGCGGCCCACCCCCGGGCTAGGAGCCAGAGCACGTGCCAACGTTCCCGCTCGCGCGGGTTCGGTGCCCGATACATCCGCTCCCGCACCGCCCGCTCGTCCACTTGCCAGTGCTTCAGGAGGCTCACCATGTCGATCATCGTCAAACCTCGCCAACCACTCCCCTCGCTCACCGCCGATCACACCGATTCTGCCGGTTTCACCTTGGCTTTAGTTTAGGAAGTTCTATGAGCAGCGAGGCTTCTATTTGCTGGAAGAGATAGATCCCTACCCTGGATGGGACCCTGGGAACCCATGTGCGATCTATGTCAAAGTGCTGTAGTAGCCGCCAGCTACCGGTACCACGCGGCCTGGAGTTGGTAGAGATCGGCATAAGCTCCCCCGGCTGCCACTAGCTCGGCGTGGCTGCCTTCCTCCAGCAGCCGGCCCTCGTGTAGCACTAGGATGCGGTCGGCGATCCGGCACGACCCCAGCCGGTGCGAGATCAGTACCACGGTCCGCTTGGCGGCCATCGCGGTGAAGTGCTCGTAGACGGCGGCTTCCGACTTGGCGTCGAGCGCTGAGGCTGGCTCATCGAGGATCAGGATGTCCGCCGGGCGGAAGTACGCGCGAGCAATCGCCAGCTTCTGCCACTGCCCCACCGACAGTTCGGTCCCCTTGTGGAACTCCTTCCCCAGCAGCGTGCCAAGGCCATCCGGCAGTGCTGCTGCCACCTCGTCGGCACCACTCCGGGTGACGGCCGCGGTCAAGGCTGCCTCGCGCTCATCGCCGGCGCTCTGGCCGAGCGTAATGTTGTCGCGGACGGTGGTCTGATAGCGCAGGAAGTCCTGGAACACGGCCCCAAAGCGGCGGCGCCAATCGGCCGCGGCCAAGTCGCGGAGGTCAACACCATCTACGACGATACGGCCAGCGGTGGGCCGGTACAGGCCCATGAGCAGCTTGACGATCGTCGTCTTGCCAGCACCGTTCTCACCGACGAGCGCGATGCGCTCACCGGGCCAGATCGTCAGGTTGACGTTGGCGATGGCCGGTTGCTCACCGCCAGGGTAGGTAAAGGAGACGTTCTCGAACACAATGCCCTCGCGCAGAGGACTTGGAGCCAGCCGGCCAGCTTCCAAGTCGAGGCGCGGCCCCTCGAGGAACTCGAAGAAATCCTGGATATAGCGCAGGTCCCAGAAGACGACGGAGGCGGTATGGACCAACGTGGAGTAGCTGTGCTGGAAGCTCTCGATAGCCACAAAGAAGGCAGCGAGAGCGCCAAGATCGGCCTGCCCCGTGGCCAGCAGCCAGACGCTGAAGGCCAGGGCTGCGACGTAGGTGGTGGCGTTCAGACCCTCGGAGATGACCGAATCCCGGGCTTCGCGGGTGGTCAGCGCCATGCGCTCACCACGCAAGCGATGCCATAAACGATCCGCCTGGTCAATCAGCCAGGAACCGAAGCCGAACAACCTGATCTCGGCAGCGGCCGCGCGGCCGGTAAGCAGGTTGCCGAACACTGCAAAGCGCCGTTCATCGTGGGTGTGCTGGCCAAACAGATAATTCCGTTCCCGGACGCGGCGCTCGTTTGCCAGCACGCCGGGCGTGGCGCCGAGGATCAAGAGCAGCGGCAGTCCCCAATGAAACTGCCCCAGGTACAGCAGGAGCGAGACCAGCACAACACAGAGCTGGAGGATGTTCCAGAGGAAGGACATGGTGTGGATAAAGCGCCGTTCCATGCCGTAGCGTGCGCGGTACAGCCGGTCGTAGTGTGCAGACCGCTCCAGCTGCTCCAGCGGCATCGCTTGCACTTGCCGGAAGCAGCGCTCCTCGATGACGCCCCGCAGCACCTGCTGATGGCGGTCCTTGACCGTGCGCTGGAGTGCATCGCCGGCGGCTTGGAGCAGCCCCAGTCCGGCGAAGACGCCACCCCAGAACAGGCCGGCGAGCAGCGGCGCATTGCCGCCCACTACCGCTTGTGCCGTACTCACCAACTGACGCAGCAGGTGTACCTGCGCCACTGCAAAGAGGCCGAGGCCAACAGTCAGCACGGCGAGCAGCACGGTGATGATTGGGCTGACGGACCAGAGCAAGCGCAGCAGCGGGAGCAGATACCGCAGCTGACCCCGGTTCAGCCGGCCGGTCACTTGCAGCTCGCCGTGTCGTCGAACTACCATGCTTGTGCCTCCCCGGCGGCGCCATCGCCATACCAGCTCGCCTGAAGCCGGTACATCCGCGCGTACTCGCCGCCACGCGCCAGCAACGCCTCGTGGCCACCCTCCTCGATGACCCGTCCCTCCCGCAGCACGATGATGCGGTCGGCCAGTCGCGCCGAGCCGAGCCGGTGGGAGATGAACACCGCACACCGACCGGCCGCGGCCGCGCGGAACTGCCGGTAGACGGCGACCTCGGCGCGCGGATCGAGCGCCGCCGTCGGCTCATCGAGCACCACGATCTGGGCGTCGCGCAGGTAGGCGCGGGCGATGGCGAGCCGCTGCCACTGCCCGGCCGACAGCTCGACGCCGGCCTCGAACTCTTTACCCAGCGGCGTGGCGTAGCCAGCGGGCAGGTAGGCAACAAACGTCGCTGCGCCGCTCTGTTCGGCCGCTGCCACGATCCGCGGATGCACCGACGTTGCCGGGACCGCATCGGTATCGAGCAGAGCCACGTCGGCGTAGCCGATGTTCTCGGCCACGCTCGTCGGATAGCGCATGAAGTCTTGGAAGATCGCGGTCGCGCGGCGGCGCCACTGCGCCGGATCGAGGTTAGTCAAGTCGGTCCCGTCTACGGTGATGTGCCCGGCGTCCGGGCGGTAGAGGCCGAGCAACAGTCGCACGAGCGTCGTCTTGCCGGCGCCGTTCTCACCCACCAACGCCACCCGCTCCTGGGGCCGCAACGCCAAGGTGACATCCTGCCAGCGTCGGTCGGTCCGCGCCCGGATAAGTGAAGCTGACGTTATGGAACCGCACCCCCTCGCGCAGGGATGGCACTCCGTTCGCCCTGGCGGGCCGTAACTGCGGTTCCGGTTCCAATGCAAGGAACTCCCGCAAGTGCGCCAAGCGCGACACCTGCTCTACCAGTCTGTAGGCTCCCCACGACAAGGAGTCCGTCAGGCTGCGAAACCGGCTCAACCCGTACAGCAGCGCCACCAGGCTGCCAATGCTCACGGTGCCCTGGAGAGCGAAGAGCAAGAGCGCCAGGATGACCACCCAGCCGACCGCTTCCTGGAGTGCGCTGGTCGCCAGGGTTGCGCGGGCTACCCGCCGCCGCGCCGCCGTGGCTGCACTAAGAAAGCGCTCAAAGGCACGTCGCCAGCGCGCGAGGAGCACGGGTGCCAAACCGAACAGACGCAGCTCCGGCGCCGTCTCGCGGCTGGATAGCTGCGCCGCCCAATAGCCCATCTCGCGTCGCTCCGTAGCGAATAATGCCTGCCTGATCCAATTTCCTCAGGTGGATGCCTTCGATCTCAATGTTGGTCCCGTTCGGGGCACTGGTCGGTGCTTCTCGCTCAACCGTGCGTACCGGAATGGGATCCTCCGAACTCCGACCGTCGACATCCTCGCGCCGCAATTCCACCCGAGACCGCTTGCCATTCCGGGTGGTATCATCCGCAGCACGTCACCGATTCCGAACGCGGCCGATTTGCCCTGTACCGAAAGCGACCACGCCCCGGCCGCCCCTCTTCCGGTCAACGTTCTCACCATGCATGACAAAGAAGTTCTGCAGGCCGCGCCAGTCCATCCCACGACCATTGTCTGAAATCGAGATTTGCTTCTTGCGGCTCCTGAGCACAACCTTCACGCGGAGGGCTGGTCCCAGCATCAACATACTGGAGACTGTTTGACACGTATTCCCAGACGACAAGTTTATCCGTTTTGAAAACGGCCGCATTCTGCAACAGATCCCTGGCAACATGCGTCTTCACCAAGAGTTGGTTCTCTGCATTCACCATCGCACCTACCTCCGCCGGACTTTGGCAGGCCAACTGCCTTACTACCTGGCCAAGCTCTGGGTCATCTCCGAAGGTATTGAGGATACGGGTTAGCTTACGCTCACGCGCTCTACCGGTAACGTAGTCATTCACTCTGAAGAATGATTCCGCCTCGTGAGATGTAACGGATTCTATCCCTAGAGATTGAGACTTAAGGAAGGCAGCGTCCGCAAGCATATGTATACGCTCGTTCCGACGCCAACTCCGCTCCTTAGGAGAAAGCGCCTCTCGGGCAAGACCAGCGTTGCTTAAGTCTTGAGCACGGTCCTCTGCGAATGCAAGGCCCCGCTCCGTGAGCAACCAGCCTTCCTTGCTAGAGCCAAGTAGCAGGCTCCCATTCTTCGGCTTCTTGGCCTCCCGAAGTGCAGATCCAACGTGGTCGATATTGATCTGATTAGGATATTTACGCCATGCAAAACGACCAAATGCAAGCTGGTTGGCCTTGACCGCGATGTCTTCAATGTCAACAACTAGGCTGCCTCCACCAAGGAGATAGACAGCCAATGTGACAATCTCGTAATTGGACAGGGTTCTGCTCACTTAGAACACATCCATAGTCTTGTTCGCTGAAAGTGGCAGTGGTTGCGGCTCTCGTTTGTGGCGCTGCCGTCAGTCGTCGTCGAGGAGGTGGTCGCAGAGGGCGGTGAGCTGCTCGTCGGAGAAGTAGTGGAAGACCAGCCGCCCCCCCTGCTGCTGCCCCCGCCGCTGTACGATCTCGACGCGCGTCCCGAGGAGCTGTTCGAGCCGCCCTTCGAGGTCGGCCAGTTCGGGTGATTTCGGCGGGGCCGCCTGCGAACGCGACCGGCGGCCAGCCGCTTCGCGCAAGCGCCGGACCAGCTCTTCGACTTGGCGCACGCTCAACCCCTCGGCGATCACCCGCTCGGCCAGCTCGCGCTGAACGGCCGGGCTAGGCGCACCGAGCAGGGCGCGCGCGTGCCCCTCGGTCAGTTGGCCCTGGAGTAGATAGTCCTTGATCTCCGCGGAGAGGTTGAGGAGCCGCATCGTGTTCGACACCGCCATGCGACTCCGCCCCGTCTGGTGGGCGACCTCTTCCTGGGTCAACCCAAACTCGTGGATGAGTTGTCGGAAGGCCGCGCCGGCTTCGAGGGGGTTCAGGTCGGTGCGCTGGAGATTTTCGACGAGCGCCAGGATCAGGTACTCGTCGCTGGTCACCTCCCGAATGATGGCCGGTACCTGGGCGAGGCCGGCGCGACGGGCCGCCTGCCAGCGCCGCTCGCCGGCAATGAGCTGATACCGAGCCGAGCCGGGCGCCCGGCCGACGAGCACGGGCTGCAGGATGCCGTGCTCGGCGATAGAGTCTTGTAGTTCTTTTAGCTCTTCATCGTCGAAGCTCTGGCGCGGCTGTTGGGGGTTGGGATCAATCGCGTCTACGTCCAGGAGCTGCACCGCTGCATCGTCAGCCGCAGTGTCGGCAGTCGAGGCCGCATCCGCGGGCGGCAGCAATGCCTCCAAGCCCCGTCCCAAGCCGCCTTTAGGTCGCGGCATGTGTGAGTACCTCCTCTAGCTCTGCTCCGAGTGCCCGGTACGCTGCTGCGGCTCGTCCGGTCGGGTCATACGCGAGCACCGACTGGCCATAGCTGGGCGCCTCGCCCAAGCGCACCGTGCGCGGAATCACCGTTTGTAGTAGCTCCTGGGGGAAGTGTCGCCGCACCTCGGCGCTGACCTGCTGCGAGAGGTTGGTCCGCACGTCATACATCGTCATCACGAGATGGACGGAGCGCAACGCCGGGTTCAGGCGCTCATGGACACTACGCAGCGTCAGCAGCACGTCGGTCAGCCCTCCCAACGCCAGGTATTCGCACTGTACCGGTACGAGCAGGGTATCGGCTGCGGCCAGCGCGTTGATCGTCAGCAAGCCGAGCGCCGGCGGACAGTCAATCAACACGTAGTCGTAGGCGGTGTGGACAGCGGCGAGTCGGTTGGCCAGCCGACGCTCCCGGTCGTTCAGCCCCACTAATTCGATAGTGGCGCCGGCCAGGTCCGTACTCGACGGCACAAGATCGAAGTAGGCCCCTTCGTCGACACCGCTCCCCGCTCCGACGGCGCGGCCCCCGGCCGGCCCCACGCGGACGGCGGCCTCGCGCAGCGACACGGCACCCAGCAGCACATCATACGTGGACTGCCCTTCCAGCGACAGCCCCAGGCTCGCAGTCGCGTTCGCTTGGGGATCGAGGTCTATGAGCAGCACGCGACGCTGGCGCTCAACCCATGCCGCGGCCAGGTTGACGGCGGTGGTCGTCTTGCCCACGCCGCCTTTCTGACTGGCGATGGCAATAATCCGTCCCATGACCTGGCTCGCGCCATTCTACCAGCCGCTGTGCGGTGGCTGGTGCTGGCCCCCCTATGGTCCCCCCGCTGCGGCAGGGGGACGGTACGTTCCCTCCCCTGGCAGCTCAATCTGGGGGAGGGTAGGGAGGGGGCCAGGCGCTGCGGTGCGATACACTCTCCTGTGTAGCCCCCGCCGCCAGCAGCTGCCCCGGAGTTACTTACAGGCTGGGTACGGCGGTCAACGGGCTGCCTAAACGTGCTGTGTGGGTGCGGACAGCCTCGCACCGGTCAAAGGGCTACTGAGAGGGGAGGGAGTAGGCCGCGATGTCCGCCGTGTTGCAGACTGGGCGTTTCTATCTCGTCGTGTTCACGGCCAGCGCGTGTACGCTGATCCTAGAGATCGTGGCCGGTCGCTTGCTCGCCCCGCACTTGGGCGTCTCCCTCTACACCTGGACCACCATCATCGGGGTCGTGCTCGCCGGCATCAGCCTCGGCAACTTCTTGGGCGGCCGGCTGGCCGACCGCTTTTCGGCGCCAAGCACGCTGGGCCTCTGCTTGCTCGGCGGGAGCTTGGCCAGCTCTGCCCCGCTGGCCGTGGTGACTGCGCTGCACGAGCTGACGTTCGATCTTTCCCCGATCCCCAGAATCTTGCTGATGACGACTACCCTCCTTTTCCTGCCCAGCTGCGTGCTGGGCATGGTCACGCCCCTCGTCGTCAAGCAAGCGCTCACGAACCTCAGGCACACCGGCAGCATTGTCGGGCAGCTGTATGCCGTCTCAACGGCGGGGAGCATCGTCGGCGTCTATCTGGCGGGCTTTGTCCTGGTCGCGCAGCTCGGCACACGCACCGTCGTCTTCATGGTCGCAGTGGTACTCCTGCTCCTGGCCCTGGTTTTCGGTCAGCTACACCGTGCCCGCTGGCTCGCGGCCGTGCTGCTGGTGGGGGCGCTCGCCCTGGCTGGCAATGCCGCGCGGCCGTCGGTGCGCGCCGACAACTGTACGCTGGAGACCAACTACTTCTGCATTCGGGTGACTGAGGTCGTGCGCCAAAACCAGCCCGTTGTGCGACTCCAGCTCGATCAGCTCGTCCATAGCTTCAACTCGCTCACCGATCCCCAGGTGCTTATCTATGGCTATGTGCAAATCGCCGCCGAGACGGCGCAGTACGTGGCCGAGCGCGAGCCGCGTTTTCGCACGCTCTTTCTCGGCGGCGGGGGCTACACGATGCCGCGGGCGCTGGAAAAACGCTATCCCGAGGTCTCCGTCGAAGTCATCGAGATTGACGCCGAGGTGACGAAGATCGCGCATACGCACATGGGCTTGGACTTGGACACCCGGGTCGTCACGTACAACGAAGACGCGCGAATGGCTGTCCGCGCTCTGCCCCCACGCAGCTACCACCTGATCTTTGGCGATACCTTCAACGACTTCTCCGTGCCCTACCACCTCACGACCCTGGAGTTCTCGCAGCAGATACGCGATCTGCTCGTCGAGGACGGTATTTATGTGACCAACATCGTGGATAAGCTCATTGACGGTCGGTTTCTCAAAGCCTTTGTGCGTACCCTCCAACAAGTGTTTCCCTATGTCTACGTCCTCGGCGAGAGCGATGGGATCATCGCCGCGAATGTGCCGCAGCGGGGGACTTATGTCGTGGCGGCCGCGAACCGGCCGATTGCGTTCGAGCGGTTTGGCGCTTATCCCGATCCTGGGGCAGCCGCCCCGACTACTCGCGTGATGGATCAGGCAGCCATGCAGGCGTGGCTCAATGCCGGGCCGCCGGACATCCTGACCGACGACCATGTGCCGGTAGACACCATGCTCGCCCCGCTCTTCCTCGAACGCTAACCAGGATTGTGCGCCGGGCTTGGGGCACGGTCAAGGAGATCATCGTTGTCCTGACGCGCTCCCTCGCCCAACGTTTGCGGGCGGTGACGACTGGTTGAACGTAGCCCCCGTCCGGCGGGAGCCGCCAACGGATGTCCGAGAAGCCCGCCGCGACCACCGTAGCGGTGAGTTCGGCGCGCAGGAGCGGCCGATAGGTGCCCGTATACTGCACCGTGTGCCACCCGCTCTTGGTTTGGCGCAGGATGAATAGGTGGAAAGTGTAGGTACGTCCATCCGGTGCCCAATCCCATACCTGGAAGACGATACGCCTTCCGGCCGCATCATCGAGGATGTTCGGCGGCAGTGCCCGTGGCTTCGTTTCGATCAGGTGATCGTAGTCGCGGATGCTCGCCAGGAGCAGCCCGTCCGGTAGCAGCTTTGCCCGCATGTTGACGACGGCCTGGTGTAAGTCCGCTGTGCTAAGGAGATGGGGTAAGGAGTTGTCACACGACAACACGACATCGAAGGTGCCGGGGACCTGCGTTGCTAACGCGCGGAGATCGGCAACGCCGAACGTGAGCGAGAGGCCCAATGCCTGCGCTTCCCGGCGGGCGCGCGCCACGGCCGCCGCGCTCAGGTCGGTGGCATGCACGCGGTATCCACGGCTGGCCAGCCCAAGAGCCTGTGTGCCGATACCGCAGGTGCAATCCAGGACAGAGAGTGGTCCGTCACCTAGCTCTGCGTGAATAAGGCCATCGAGCGCTGCTGCCTGCCGCGCCATAGACTGGTGCCAATCGGCGAAGATGAGATGATAGTCATTGGCCAGTTGGTTGTAGAACCTCCGTGGAGAGCTGCGGTCCATATCCTACCTCCCCTCAGGCACATCATGAAGCCGGGAGCACCGCCTACGTGGATAAGGTTCGTTGGCTCCACCCCGAAGCAGCCCGACCCGGCGAATACTACCGGCTGGGCGAAACGACATGCCGGCCCCTGGCTTGCGGGGTCCCTGGCCTCAACGCCAGTGTATCGCTTGGACGCGCTGCAAGCGGTACACTGGCGTATCTCAGTGGTAGGGGAGCAGACCCACATGGCGGCACGAGAGCAGACCGGTACTCCTAGCACAGCGACTTCTGACGTGCGGCGGCAGCCCAAAGTGGTGATCGTGGACGCTGGCGGCACCTTTGGCGCAGCCGGCGAGCGCGAAATCCTGGCACAAGCCGGCTGCCGGCTTGTCACCGTTGCCAGCGACGACGATGCGGCGGTGCTCGCAGAGGCCCGCGATGCCGAGGCGATCATCGGCAAGCACCACGTATCGCGGCAATTCATCCAGGCGCTGACCCGCTGCAAGATCATCACCGTGGGTGGCATCGGGATGGATCGGTTCGAGGACGTGGACTGTGCCACCGAGCAGGGCATCATCGTTACCAACGTACCCGATGTCTTCATTGACGAGGTGGCCAATCATACGGTGGCGCTGTTACTCGCCTGTGTACGCTGGCTTGTGCCGGCAGCACAGCAGGTACGCGCGGGCGCCTGGGGCGGTGGTGCCCGTGGTACGATCCACCGCCTGACCGGGAACACGCTCGGCTTGCTCGGTTTCGGCAATGTCGCGCGGGGCGTGGCGCAGCGGATGGCGGGCTTTGCCCTGCACGAGATCATCGCCTACGATCCCTATGTGGCCCCGGAAGTCTTCGCCGCCCACGGAGTACGGTCGGTGCCGATGGTCCAAGTGTTGCAAGATGCCGATTTCATCTCTTGCCACGTGCCCCTCCTCCCGGACACGCATCACCTGATCGGCGCACCCGAGTTCGCGTTGGTCCAGAGGCACGCGATCTTCATCAATACCGCTCGCGGTCGGGTGGTGGATGAGGCCGCGCTGGTCGCAGCGCTCCAGGAGGGGCGGCTGCTGGCTGCCGGGCTGGATGTGACGGAGCAGGAACCGCTCCCCCCCGATAGCCCGCTGCGGACGCTGCCCAACGTCGTGATTACCCCGCACATGGCCTCGTCCAGCGACTGGGCAGCCCGCGAGCGACGCCGGCGCTTAGCGCTCGAAGTCGCCGCCGTCCTCACCGGCCATCGCCCCCGGGGCGTCGTCAACCGGCAGGTGCTTGATCGGCTCGACCTCAAGTGAGCAGAAGGGTTTTTAGCCAAAGAGAACACAGAGCGCACAGAGTAGGGGCGCGATTGATCGCGCCCCCTGGTCAAGCCAGGGGCCGGCTCTGGGCGTCATGAATGACGCCCCCACAGGCACGCATTGCGCCTGTTTTCCCGGTTTATCTATCCCTGTGAGAGCCTGCTCCCAGGGAAGTGGATTCCCGCTTGCGCGGGAATGACGGACGAGACGGCGGGAACGACGGGAGGCGGTGTATCCTGAGCAATGCAGCCCCCACAGGCACGCATTGCGCCTGTTTTCCCGGTTTATCTATCCCTGTGAGAGCCTGCTCCCAGGGAAGTGGATTCCCGCTTGCGCGGGAATGACGGACGAGACGGCGGGAACGACGGGAGGCGGTGTATCCTGAGCAATAGGCAGACAGTGAGGAGGATATTGATGGCCACGGAAACACAGCCGGCCCCGCTCCCGGAGGGTTGCTTGGACCTTTTCGAGAAGAGGAGCTTCGCCTACCTGGCGACACTCATGCCCAGTGGCTCGCCCCAAGTAACGCCAGTGTGGGTGGACTACGACGGGACCCACGTGCTGGTCAATTCGGCACGCGGACGGCAAAAGGACCGCAACATGCGGGGGCGGCCCCAGGTTGCGCTCTGCATTGCCGACCCCGACAACCCGTATCGCTACCTCGCCGTGCGTGGTACCGTCGTCGCGGTGACGGAAGAGGGCGCCGATGAGCATATTGACCGGCTGGCCGGGCGCTATACCGGGCGCGCGCGCTACGCGGGGCCGCCGAGCGGTGCGCGGGTGATCTATAAAATCCGCCCGGAGCGCATCTCGACGATGGGCTGACCGCACGCGCGACGCTCGCTACGCGACTGCGGCTGCCGATCCAAGATCAGCACCGCTGCTAGGCGACCGGCAGAGTGCTCGCGCTATCCGCTATCCTTAACGAGGATCGCAGCGGTACTCTGACGTGCTGTTACTCCTGCGCTGAGAGGTTATGCCCCGCTATACCGACACCGCACATCATGGGTAACGGCGCACTAGCCCTACACGACACTACCTAGAAAGATGAGAGTGTAAGCGATGAGAGTTATCCTGGTTGAGCCGGTTGCGGCTTTAGGTCGGGCGGGTGATGTCAAGGAGGTCGCGCCGGGCTATGCGCGCAACTTCCTCTTGCCACGCGGGTTAGCCGTGCCAGGCACGCGGCATCAGATGAAGCGACTCCAACGGTTGCGCGGCGAGGCCCAGGAAGCCGCCGAGCGCGAGGCCGCCGCGGCGCGTAGCCTGGCGCAACGACTGCGCGAGCTGATCGTTACCATTCCGGCGCAAATCGGGGAAGGGGGCCGCTTGCACGGCAGCGTGACCTCCCCACAGATCGCCGCTGCGCTCGCCGAGCAGCATGGGATTCGGATTGACCGCCGGGACGTGGTGCTCCGCGAGCCGCTGCGCCACTTGGGAAGCCATCAGGTCACGCTGCGTTTGCCGGCGCGGGAGACGGGCATCGTCAGCGTGGAGATCGTGCCGGACGTGCCGGAAGAGCTGGAGGAACCGGCTGAGGAGCCAGCAGCAGAGCCGGCCGCAGCGGCAGAGTCGGAGGCAGCGGCCACGGCAGAGGCCGACGCCGCCCAGTAGCCGAGGCGGCCGCGGAAGCCTCGTGAGCGTCGAGCACGACATACGGTAGCAGGGTTTGGACCTAACCCCCGGCTGCCCTCACCCCGGCCCTCTCCCACAGGGCGAGGGAGCCTGGATTCCCCCTCTCCACATGGTGGAGAGGGGGCCGGGGGGTGAGGCGCAAGGCCCGACCACCATCATCCGCCTCACCTCCCTGCCGCTAACCCATTCCACTGCCGCCAAGCGTTATGATTCATTGTTATGGCAGTAAATGGAGCAGCAGCCAACAGAGCGGTTGCCGATAGACCGGATGCCGAGGAACGTCTTCCTCCGCAGAATGTCGAGGCCGAGCAGTCGGTCCTCGGCAGCATACTGATCGACCGCGATGCGATCACGCGCGTCGCCGCCTTCCTGCAACCCGCAGACTACTATCGTCAGCAACACCGGGTCATCTATAGCGCGGCACTCGACCTCTTCGAGCGCCGCGAGCCGGCCGACCTCGTCACGCTCACCGACGAGCTGCAACGTCGTGATCGGCTGGATGATGTCGGCGGCGCGTCATATTTGTCGTCCTTGACCGCCCTCGTGCCGACCGCGGTGCATGTCGAGTATTACGGCCGCATCGTCGAGCGCTGTGCGATGCTGCGGCGCTTGATCCAAGCCTCGGGGCAGATCGCGGCGCTGGCCTACGGCTCGGCCGACGCCGAGGAGGCGGTGGACCAGGCGGAGGCGATCCTCTTCCAACTCACGCAACGGCGCCGCTTTCAGGAGTTCCTGCCCCTCAAAACTATCCTGGAAGAATACTTCGACCAGATTGATTCTATCTCCCAGCATCGTGGTCAGACGCTGGGAGTGCCGACCGGCTTTCGGGACCTCGATGCCTTGACCGGCGGCCTCCAGCGGTCCGATCTCATCATCGTGGCGGCGCGGCCGTCTATGGGCAAGACCAGCCTGGCACTGAATGTCGCCCAGAATGCCGCGGCGCCGCCGCACAACGTCCCGGTCGCCGTCTTCTCCCTGGAGATGTCGAAGGAACAGTTGGTGCAGCGGCTGATCTGCACGGAGGCCCGCGTTGATTCGCAACGCCTGCGCCGCGGTGTAATTGACGACGCAGAGCTACAGCAGGTCGCCAAGGCCATCGGCCGCCTCTCCGAGGTGCCGATCTACATTGACGATACGGCCGGCATCCCGATCATGGAGCTACGCACGAAAGCAAGGCGCTTGCAGGCCGAGCACAACATTGGCCTGATCCTGGTTGACTACCTCCAGTTGATGCAGGGGCAGGGTCGCTACATGGAGAACCGCGTGCAGGAAGTCTCCGAGATTACCCGCTCGCTCAAGGGCCTCGCCCGCGAGTTGAACATCCCTATCGTGGCCATGTCGCAGCTTTCGCGAGCCGTGGAGCAGCGCCCGTCGCACATCCCGATGCTGTCCGATCTCCGCGAGAGCGGTTCCATCGAGCAGGATGCCGACGTGGTAATGTTCATTTATCGTGAAGACTACTACGACAAGGACACCCCCAAGAAAAACCTGGCCGACATTCGGGTCGCCAAGCACCGCAACGGTCCCACGGGCGAAATCCAACTCCGCTTCTTCGGCCAGCAAACCCGCTTCGTTGATCTCGAAACCCGCCATCAGGCCTATTCGTAGGCGGCTTCTTGCCTCTCCCCGCCCCTGCTAACGAACGGTGAGCGACTTGATGAGGCAGAGGGGACGAGGCGCGTCGGACCTGCCCCCCGGCCCCTTCCCTTCAGGGAAGGGGAGTCATCAAAGCGACTGGCCGCCGCCGCACTCCCCCTCTCTATCGCTCGGCGATGGCGAGGGGGCCGGGTGACGGGCCAAAGCCGCACGGATAGTGCCAGGTGTGGTGCGGCTTTGGCCCGTCGGGGGTGCGGCGTGTCGGATAACAGGGCGCCGGTGATCGAGGCCCACGGCCTCGCGCGATGGTACGGCCGGACCGTTGCGCTGCGGCGCCTGACGTTCTCGGTCCGCGCCGGCGAACGCATCGGTGTCGTCGGACCAAACGGCGCGGGCAAATCCACTCTGCTGAGTCTACTCGGACGCCAGCTCCGCCCTACGCACGGCTCGCTGGCGCTATTCTGCCGGCCTATCGGCCGCTCGGACCCGGACATACGCGCCGAGATCGGCTACGTGGGCCATCAGTCCTGGCTGTACGACGAGCTGACGCCGCTGGAGAACCTGACCTTCTTCCGGCGCTTGTACGGGCTGCCCCAAGACCTGAGCTTCGTAGCGGCAGCCGTAGCACGAGTAGGGCTAGCCGGTGCAGCGACAACACCGGTCGGCCGGCTGTCGCGGGGGCAGCAACAGCGCCTTGCACTGGCCCGCGCGACCCTACACCGGCCCCGCTTGCTGCTGCTCGACGAGCCGGATGCGTCGCTCGATCCGCTGGCTATCGCCGGCCTCCCCGCACTCCTCGGCCTCGACTCCCGGCACCCACGCCCGGAGGACGGTTGGCACCCGACTATCGTGCTGGCTACTCACGATCTCGAGCTGGCGCTGCATTTCTGCCAGCGCCTGCTCGTGCTGGTGGAGGGGCGGTGCGTGCTGGATGCGGCCACGGAGACGCTCACTGCGGCGAGTCTACGCGCCCTCTACGCCAGCGCAAAGCGGCGCCTACCCCCCGGCCCCTTCCCTGAAGGGCAGGGGCGTGAGCGCGGTGGCCAGGCGCCGCTACCTTCTAGGGAAAGCGAGCCGCACGGTGACTTGCAGCCCCTTCCCTTCAAGGAGGGGGGTGGGGGTAGGTGTGGCCGCCCGACGAGCTGGGGTACGCTGACCGCAATCATCGGCAAAGACCTGCGTATCGAAGGACGACGGCGCGACAACGTGGCGGCGGCGGCGATGTACGCCATTGTCTGCCTGCTGATCTTCAACTTTGCCCTCGACGCGCCGGGCACGGATGCCGCGCGCTTGGTCCCCGGCTTGATCTGGGTCACCATCACCTATGGCGCCACGGTGGGCTTTGGGCGCACCTTTGCCCAGGAGCACGAGCGGGGCAATCTCGACGCGCTCCTCGCCGCCCCGCTGGATCGCTCGGCCCTGTATGCCGCGAAGTTACTCGGCAACCTCGCGCTCACCGCCGTCCTGATCGTCCTGACGGTCGCGCTCACGACGGTCTTTTTCACGGTCGCGTTCGCCCCGCTGGCCCTACTGCTGTCGTTGGCCCTGGGCACGCTGGGCCTGGCGGCAGTGGGGACGCTGCTGAGTGCGCTGGCCGCCCAGACCCGCGCCCGCGAAGTGCTGCTGCCCGTGCTCCTGTTCCCGATCACCGTTCCGGCACTCCTCGCGGCCGTCCACAGCACGGCGGCGGCCCTCCAAGGGCGCATGGCTTGGGGCGGCGCTGGCGATGCTCCCTGGCTCCATCTCCTGATTGCCTTCGATCTCATCTACGTCGTGTTATCCTGGTTAGTGTTCGAGTTCGCGCTTGAGGAGTGAACCGGTGGCGTTCGTGTTTGCTGGCTATGCAGTGGTCGTGGTGGGGCTAGGCGTCTATCTGCTCTGGCTGGCCCAACGGCAGCGTGACGTTGCCGCCGAGCTAGCGACCCTCGAAGCGGAAATCGCTACGCGCCAAGGAGTAGCCACCTCCGAGGAGACGCCAACATAGTGTCGGCCGCATCGAGCCTCCCCCCGTCGCCCGAAGCCGATGGCGCCGCCGGCGCCGCGCAGTCGCAAGCCATGCTCACCCCGCGGGCGTCGCTGGCGTTCTGGCTTACGGTCGGGGGTGTCGTCCTGCTGCTGGCCTTGCTCGGCTACGCGATGATCCGGGCCACCGACCGAGAGGCGACGAGCTTCGCCGTGCAGTCGGCGCTACGGAACATTCCGGTCACGGCACGGCCGGCCCCGGACTTCACGTTACCGCTGTTCGATGGTACATCGCTCCGGCTCGCCGACCTGCGCGGCCGCCCCGTGCTGGTGGACTTCTGGGCCTCGTGGTGTGTGCCCTGCCGCCAAGAGGCCGCGACCTTGGAGCAGGTGTGGCAGTCGTACCGCGCGACCGACCTGCTCTTCATTGGCGTCGGCGTGCAGGACCGTGAGGCCGCAGCGCGGGCATTCTTGGACGAATTCGCTATTACTTATCCTAATGGCCGCGATACCGACGGCAAAATCTCCATTGACTACGGCTTGATGGGGGTCCCGGAGAAGTTCTTGATTAATCGGCAAGGTCAGATTGTGCGTAAGCTGATCGGGCCGGTCCCGGCGACAGTGCTCACGGCCCTGCTCGACGCATTGGTCCGCGGCGATTACGAGTAACGCGCGGCGCCGGTCGGAGGGGTCGTCATTCCCGCGCGAGCGGGAATCCACGCCCCCCCAGTGGAGCGGGGGGGCACAGGGGGGGCGAAATGCAAACGCCCGCCCTGTCAGGCTGGGCAGGCGCTTTGTGGGCTGGTGTGGGCCGGTTAGCCTTCCAGGATTGCCAGGATGTCGCGCTCGCTGAGGATGAGCAGGTCCTCGTCCTCGTGCTTCACTTCGGTACCGGCATACTTGGCATAGAGGATCTTCTGGCCTTCCTCTACTTCGAGGGCTACGCGCTCACCGTTGTCGAGCACCCGTCCGGTGCCAACCCCGATGATGATCCCTTCCTGGGGCTTCTCCTTTGCGGTATCGGGAAGCACGATCCCGCTCTTGGTGGTCTCCTCACCCGCCTCCGGACGGACGATCACCTTATCGCCAAGCGGACGTAGCTTCACCGCGGTTGCCATTGCCATAGCTGCTCTGCCTCCTTCGATTAGTCCTGCTAGGGTCTACCACCGGCGTGGCTCGCGCTGGCGCCACTGCCGACTACACTCAACGCCGCTCCCTGTTGCGGCTCGTTGACACACGCCCCATTGTAGCACCTTTTAGCACTCGCCGCCAACGAGTGCTAATGGACGACTGGGCCTGGGTAGGTAAGGCCGGAGCAAGACCCGGAGACCCTCAGAGGATCTGGGAGAGAAAGGCCCTGGTCCGCTCTTGCTCGGCATTGTTCAGGAGCTGCTGCGGAGCACCCGCCTCAACGATGTTGCCCTCGTCGAACATGACCATGCGGTCAGACACCTCCGCAGCAAACCCGATCTCGTGGCTCACGACGATCATGGTCATGCCAGAGGCGGCAAGCTCACGCATGACGTCGAGCACTTCCTTGATCATCTCCGGGTCCAGGGCCGAGGTCGGCTCATCAAACAGCATGACCTTGGGCTGCATCGCCAGGGCGCGCGCGATGGCGACGCGCTGCTGCTGTCCGCCGGAGATTTCGGCCGGATACTTGTCGGCTTGCTCCGGGATACCCACCCGCTCCAGCAGGCTCACCGCCACTTCCTGGGCACGGGACGAGTTCCACTTCCTGACCCGCGTGGGGGCCAGCGTGATGTTCTGGAGCACGGTCAAGTGGGGAAAGAGATTGAAGGATTGAAAGACCATCCCGACTTCGCTGCGGATCGATTCGATGTTGCGGATGTCGTGGGTCAGCTCGATCCCGTCTACGATGATCTCGCCGCGCTGGTGCTCCTCCAGACGGTTGATCGCGCGGATGAAGGTGGACTTTCCCGACCCCGAGGGGCCGAAAATGACGACGACCTCGCCCTTTTTCACGGTCATGGTCACCCCTCGGAGGGCGTGGAATGACCCGAACCACTTGTGTACGTCGCGGCAGATAATCATGTCTTCTTGTTCTTGCATGCAATCCTCCGGCCCTAGCGAGTACCCACCCCGAGCGTAGACTCCAGCCGGCGACTAGCGTAGGACATGGCGTAGGTGAACACCCAGAACACCGCCGCCAGGAACACGTACACCTCGCGCTGCGAGCCGAGCCACTCCGGGTTGCCCAGCACGACGGCCCGGCCGATACCGACGATATCCAGCAGTCCGACGATGACGACGAGGCTGGTGTCTTTGAAAAGGCCGATAAACTGGCCGACGATGGCCGGGATCACGGCCCGGAGGGCCTGTGGCAGGACAATGTAGGTCATCGTGCTGAAGCCGCCAAGCCCTAACGCTTTGGCGGCTTCGATCTGTCCCGTCGGCACCGACTGTAGCCCCGCACGGATGTTCTCGGCCATATACGCGGCACTGAACAGGGTGATGGCCAGGAAGGCCCGCGTGATGCGGTCAATGGGCAGGTTCTCGGGGAGGAACAACGGGAGGATTATTTGGGTCATGAACAGGAGTGTCACGAGCGGAACGCCGCGGACGCCTTCGATGAACATGATGCACAGGACGCTCACGACAGGGAGGTCGCTACGCCGGCCTAGGGCCAGCAGAATGCCCAGCGGGAAGGAGGCCACGATGCCCAAGACGGCCAGCAGGAACGTCAGCAGCAACCCTCCCCAGGCGTTCGTCTCGACGAGGGGGGGGAGCCAGCCGCTCCCGTCGAACCCGCGCAGTAGCACGAGGCTGAGGAGGAAGGATAGGACCCAGGCCAGCACGAGCCAGCGTGGCGGAACCGGGCGCCACCGGGCGAAGAAATAGCCGGCGACGACTGCCACCGGGACGGCCAAGAGCCAGAGCCGCGCCGTGACGGATACGATGTCCAAGGGGAGGGGCACCAGCGCAGCGACGCCGAACCCAATGGCGAGGATGCGGGCAAAGGTGCCCACCACCCCGCTGCCCCCGTTGCCCCAGGAGATCCCGAACAGCAACGAGAGCCACGCTACGCTCACGGCTACGCGCCACGTCTCCTCCGCCGGGTATTGGCCCACGATAAAGAGCTTCAGATTAGCGGTGACGACGGTCCAGTCGGCCGTCACGAAGAGCCAAGGCAGACTCACCCACAACAGGAGGCCGACCAAGGCGAGCGTAAGCACTGTGAACAGCACGTTGTACCACGTGCTGAGGATGTTGTTCCTTAACCAGCCAATGACTCCCACGCTGGTCATTGGCGGGCCGATTTCGGCCGCCGCGGCACTCACGCTAACGCTCCTCAAACCGCACTCGGCGGTTGTAGATGTTCCCGATCAGGGCATAGGTGAGGCTCATGGCCAAGTAGGAGGCCATGAGCAGCAGGAAGATGGGAACGGCCCGGCCGGCCTGGTTGACCATGATTCTGCCGACGCTGAACAGATCCGGGTAGCCGATAGCAATAGCGAGGCTCGAATTCTTGGTGAGGTTGAGATACTGGCTAATGAGCGGCGGAATGATGACGCGCAGGGCCTGGGGAAAGACCACGAACCGGAGGGTTTGCAGGGCGCTCAACCCCAGTGCCCTGGAGGCCTCGGTTTGCCCGCGCCGCACCGAGGTAATACCGCCCCGGACGATCTCCGCGATGAACGAGGCCGTATAGATGACCAGCCCGATCAGCAGGGTCGCGAACTCCGGGGTCAGGCGCAGCCCGCCCTCGTAGTTGAAGCGGCCCAGCACCGGGACGTCTCGGGTCAAGGGGCTTTCCGGCAGGAGTATCCAGGCCAGGGCCGGGATCACAACCGCGATAACGACGGCGACCGATAGCGGGTAGGTGGGCCTCCCGATGCGTGGCTCTAGGCGAGCCAAGACAACGCCCACGACAACGGCCACCAGCAAGCCCAGCAGCGCGATGGATAGCCACGGTACGAGAGAAGACGACGGGGTGCCCCATACCATGTAGATGCCCCGGTTGTTGAGGATGATCGGACCGGGCCATTGGATGCTCTCCTGTATGCGCGGGAAGAGCAGGAAGATGCCGAAGTACCAGAAGAAGAGCTGGACCAGGAGTGGAACGTTGCGGAAAACCTCGACGTACACCATCGCTATCCGGCTCACCAGCCAGTTGGTGGACACGCTACAGATACCCACAAAGATGCCGAACAGGGTGGCGAGGACAACACCTAAGATGGCCACCTTGAGCGTATTCAGTATCCCAACGCCGAAGGCGTACAGAAAGGTATCGGACTCCTCATACGCAATGACCGACTCCGCGATGGGGAATCCGGCCTCCTCGTTCAGGAAGTCGAATCCGAGGGCAAAGCCTCTTTCGTTGGCGGCAGCCAATACCTGCGTGACAATGAAGACGACGAGGCCGACAACGAGAATTGCGGAGACGATCTGCGACACGGCGCGAAGCACGCGCACATCGCGCCAGAGGGGGATGGAGCCAAAGGAGAGACTCAGTGGAAAACGCTTACCGCTCACGTACAGCTACCCCCAACAACAGTCATTGCGTACTCACCCCCCCCCCCCGCGTATTCTTACTGAAGCCTTCCGTTCTGCGCCACAAACAGAACTGTCCAGGCACGGCCTACGAACATGTTCGTAGACCTGCCCGGACAGTGTATCCGCAATCGGCGTATCTCGCCACCCGCTTCCGTCGTGTAGCTAACGGAGCGGCGGGGCGTAGATCAGTCCGCCGTTGGTCCACAACTCGTTGATTCCCCGCTCCAGGGTGAAGGCGTCGCCCTCCGGCCCCATGTAGCGGTCGTAAATCTCGCCGTAGTTCCCCACCGCCTTGAGCACGTCCACGGCGAAGCCCGCGCTGAGACCCAAGTCGGACTGGCCGAACTCGCCTTCCGTGCCCAGCATCCGTCGAATCTGGATGTTGTCGCTGCTCTTCATCTGCTCCACGTTAGCCTGCGTGACCCCGAACTCCTCAGCGTTGATCAAGACGTACAGCACCGTCTTGACCAAGTCCAGCCACTGGTCATCACCGTGCGGCACGACCGGCGTCAACGGCTCCTTGGAGATCGTCTCGGGCAGGACGACGTGGTCATCAGGGTTCTGCAGTCCACTCTTGAGCGCCGCCAGCTGAGACTTGTCGTTCGTGAAGGCATCGCACCGGCCCTGCTCGTAGGCACTGACCACTGCCGCCGTGTTCTCGAAGACGACGCTCTCCAACTCCAAGTTGTTCTGCCGGAAGAAGTCGGCCAAGTTCAACTCGGTGGTCGTCCCGCTGGTCACGCAGACGGACGTGCCGCCCAGCTGCAGGGCGCTGTTGATGTTCTTGTCCTTCCGGACCATGAAGCCCTGGCCATCGTAGAAGGTTACGACGGTGTAGTTGCCCCACTGCGAATCGCGGGTGGTGGTCCACGTCACGGTGCGCGCCAGCATGTCTACATCACCGGACTGGATGGTCGGGCCGCGCTCGGCTGCCGAGATGGGAATGACCTCCAAGGCATCACCGTTGCCGAAGATAGCCGCGGCCACTGCACGGCACAGGTCAATGTCGAACCCGATGTTGCGCCCATTGGCGTCCAGGTAGCCGTAGCCGGCTACATCGGTGCGGCTGGCGCAAACGAGCCGACCTCGGGCCTTGACGGTCTCCAGCCGACTACGGGTCTCCGGCGCGGCGGCAGCCTGCCCACCTGCGGCCGAGACTTGCGCTTGTAGCGAGGCAATCTGGGCGTCCTTGTTAGCCAGCTGGTCTTGCATCGCGGCCATGTCTTCACTACTATCGCCACCAAGCTCGCACGCGGCGAGGGCGAAGGTGAAGACGGCGATGAGCATAACCCGGATAGTGTGCTTGAACATGGTCGTTTCTCCTTCTCTCCGTCCATCTGTGGTCTAGTCCGGCCGATCTATCCTCACTCGGCCGCGCGGCCGGCTGCTTCTGGACGCCTGGATTGTAGTAGAGCAACGATCCCCAGCGCAATCCACGCCGGCAGCGACACGACCACCGCGTAGGCCAGCACGCCTATCTCCCCAAGCAAGCCGCCCAGAATGAACGCCAGCACAGAGAACGGCGCCAACACAACGGCGCAGACATACGCCAGTAGCCGGGCGCGGCGATGCAGCAGCAGGATAGCCAGCGTCAGCGGGATACCACTCGGCCACCCGAGGACAACCAACTGCCCGAACGCCGTGGCATCCATCGTGACCATGAACCTCGAGGCCGAACCGCAGCAGCGACACGAGCAGCACCTCTTCCGTACCTCCACAGCGTCAGGATAATGCTCGTCAGGCCAGGATTGGTGCGGGTGTGCCGCTAACGCTCGGCAGTGTAGCAAGTGCAGTGATCTACGGCAAACGCCGGTGTGGTGTGTCCAAGCGACGCCGGTGCTACGACGAGGCGGTGTCTGCAAAGTACCAGTCGGCAGGGGCACGCTCCCTCCCCGGGTAGCTCAGTCCGGGGGAGGGTGAGGGAGGCAGCCAGGGCGCCCACAAGGGACTCCCCTTCCCTCCAGGGAAGGGGCCGGGGGTTAGGTGCAATACTGGCTCCCCTACGGTCAAGCCGTCGCCTGCCGCTCCAGCTCCAGGTCCGCCTCGACCATCAGCTTGACTAAGCCCTCGAACGTCACCTCAGGCTGCCAATTCAGGAAGCGCCGCGCCTTCGTCGGGTCACCCACGAGGAGGTCCACGTCCGCCGGACGGAGCAGCGCCGGGTCTACCTTCACGTACCGACGCCAGTCGTCAATGCCGACGTGTCGAAAGGCTAGCTCGGAGAATTCGGCCACACTATGCGTCTCTCCCGTGGCAATCACGTAGTCTTCGGGACAATCCTGCTGGAGCATCAGCCACATGGCCCGCACGTAGTCTCCCGCGTAGCCCCAGTCGCGCTGGGAATCCAGGTTGCCGAGCCGTAGCTCTTGCTGGCGGCCGAGCTTAATGCGCGCCACGGCCCGAGTGATCTTGCGGGTGACGAACTCGTCTCCCCGCCGTGGCCCTTCGTGGTTGAAGAGGATGCCGGAGCAGGCGAAGAGGTCGTAGCTCTCCCGATAGTTCACCGTGATCCAGTGGCCATATACCTTGGCCGCCCCGTAGGGACTGCGCGGATAGAACGGCGTCCGCTCAGTCTGGGGTATCTCCTGCACCTTGCCGAACATCTCGCTGCTCGACGCCTGATAAAAACGGATTGGCCAGTCGGCCAAGCGCACGGCTTCGAGCAGCTTGGTGACACCGAGGGCGGTATATTCGCCCGTGAGCACCGGCTGCGTAAACGAGGTGGGGATGAAGGACATCGCGGCGAGGTTGTAAAGCTCGTCGGGCCGCGACTGCTGAATAGCCTTAATCAGCGAGAGCTGATCCAGCAAGTCGCCATCCAGCAGTTCCACTTCGTCGAGCAGGTGCCGAATACGCGCATCGGTGACGACACTCGTGCGTCGTTTCAGGCCATAGACCTTGTAGCCCTTCTCCAGCAAGAACTCGGCGAGGTAGCTCCCGTCCTGTCCCGTAATACCGGTGATGAGCGCAGTGGGCATAAACCAGTCCTCCCATTGGCCGGTGGGCCTCACCCCCGGCGCCGATTAGCCTAGAGTGGTTAAGTGATTAAACGGGAAAGCAAGGCCGGCGTAAGCTTTCTAGGGGCAAAACCTGCCCCCCCTTACAACATTGGCTTACCTTAGTCAAGGGAGTCCGCCGGCGGCGGGCGGGTGAGACCCGATCATCAACGCGCCGGCAAGTGTAGCACGTTCCGCATAGGCACGTTCCTCTAGGAGGGAGGAGGCCCCGACGCGGCAGCGCTACGCTTGATCGGCGCGGCCGTTGTCCAGCCGAGTACGGACAAGCTCATAGAGCAGCACGCCGGCGGCAACCCCCACGTTCAAGGATGACTGACCTGGCGCCATCGGTATGCGGACACGGTCCGTACACGCGGCGAGGATCGCGGGCCGAATCCCCTCACTCTCGTTGCCGATCACGAATGCTACCGGCGGCCGGAGCGCGAGACTATACACGTCGGCTGGCGCCTGCACCGTCGCTCCGACCAGCGCAAACCCGGCCGTCTTCAGCCGGTGGATGAACCCGGGCGGGTCGTTGCAGGTATAGAGCGGCAGCCGCCCTATGGCGCCCCGTGCGGCCCGCACGCAATGCTTATGAAAGGGGCTGGCGCTGTCCGCTCCCAGCAAGATCACGGCTTCAACCCCGGCAGCGTCGGCCGTGCGTAAGATCATGCCGAGGTTCGCCGGGTTGGCGACACGATCGGCGATCAGCAGGACTGCGCGGGATGAGCAGTGCAGGTGCGCGGCGTCGCGCACGTCTACATGCACGGCTGCGATCACCCAAGGCAAGGGCCGCGTTGCCGTCACCGTCCCCATGATGCCCTTACTGACCCGCTGATGAGCAATGTGCTCGCCCTCGGCCTGCTTGAGAAGGGCTGGCCCCTCGGGCTGGGCGATCAGCTCCTCGGTATACAAGAGGCCCGTTGTGGGTAATCCGTCGGCGAGTGCCCGCCGCACCAGCAGCGGTTCTTCGATGCTCAAGCACTGCCGTGCGGCGCGGCCCTTGATGGTCAGCAGGTCCCGGAAGGATTCAACGGCCGGGTCACGGCGCTTCCGCCGCGGCCGCGGCGCGGCGAGCACGTGCTCGCTCCAGTCCACGGCCGCGGCGTTGGCCGGGCGCTGGCGACGGGTAGCAAGCGTATCGGTGGCAGCTAGCTCGCTGCTGCCGCTGCCGCGCTTGATCCCACGGTAGGCGCCAACGCGGTAGAACGGCCGGTAGCCGATCCGCTTCAGCCGGTCCACGTGGGCGTGCTCGCTCGTGCCGCTATCGGTATAGGTAGCCACCCGGCCAAGGCCCAGCACCTCCTGCGTGGCCACGGAATAGACGCTCTCGGCATAGCCCTCAGCAGAGTCTTGCGCGACCGACACGCCCTGGACCTCGTGCCGCCAAGCGGTGCGCGGCCAGTGGTAGCAGAGGGCAGCGAGCTGGCCGTCATCCACGCAAGCGTAGCAGCGGTGGCCGCCATCCAAGCCATGCTTAAAATCGGCCTCTGACCACTCGGTCTGCCCAATCCGATGGGGATTAAGAGGGTGCAGACCGAGCGCGTCATCACTCCACCGGCCGCGCACGAGGTCATAGTCGCCGCTACCGAGCCGCCTCACCGGCTGCGGCTGGAAGGGCGTAAACGTGTCTGCCGTCGCAAAGTAGGCTTGGTGAGCGGGCAGCGCAACCCCATCCAGCACCTCTGCCAGCGACGGGAGCATCCAAGCCGCCGCGTAGGAGAAACGACCGACCTGGCCCCGTGGAAACGCCAGCAGCAGCTCACGCAGGGCGCGTTCGCTTGTGGCCGCGATACTTGCCTGGAGATCGGCGTCAGCGGCGGCGGCCGGTGTGAGAATCAGCACCCCTTCAAGGTCGGTCCAGCCCGCGGCAAGAATGCGATAGGACCGGCGCCACTGACCTGTCCGGCGGTACTCGGCGTAGGCGTCGGCGAGACCGGCATGCAGAGCGTCGTTACCCGGATGTGTACGCAGTAGCTCCGGCAGTGCCGGGTCAGCGAGTATGCAGTCGCGACGCTCGGCCTGCCGGATGAATGCCAGCACCGCAGCGTAGTCGGTCGTCTCTGTGGCCATCGTTCGCGCGGCCTGCCGGTTCAGCCCCCGGAAGCCCTGCCGCATAAGTTGCTCACTCCCGGCGGGCACTCAGGGCCATCGCGCCCCGTGTAGTGTAGCGCTGCTCCATGCTCTACTAATCCCTGCACGGCGCCTCGCAGTCGGGCTGACGGGGAGCTGACGACTGATAGCCGATGGCGAGGCGTGCTACACTAGGCACCCGGTACGTCTCTGGTTGTGGTGCATGTTCCGGTTGCCTGCTCCCGGGCAGGAATAGGGTACGCTGTGGCACGCATTATCGCGATTGCCAATCAAAAAGGGGGCGTGGGTAAGACTACGACCACCCTCAGCTTGGGTGCCGCGCTTGGGCATTGCAACCTGCGGGTATTGTTGGTTGACCTTGACCCGCAGGGCAACCTCACCAGCGCCCTCGACCAGCAGCCCTCGGAAGATGAGACCGTAGCCACTGCCCTCCTTAATCTCAGGATACCGTTTCCGGCGGCTCCCTTTGAGGAAGACGGCAAGGTCTTGTTCGATATCGCTCCTACCACCGCAGCACTGGCTGCTACCGAAGCAGCGCTCAGTGTGCGTATTGGTCGCGAGCTGCGCTTGCGGGACCAGCTTGCACCCCTAGCCAACCAGTATCACTTCATCTTGATTGATACGCCACCGTCTCTGGGACTCCTGACGATCAATGCCCTGGTTGCGGCGCAGGAAGTGCTCGTGCCCACCGAAGCGCGCTACTTCTCGCTCCAGGGGCTGCAGCTACTGAAGGCGCGGATCGAAGAAGTGCAGTACTTGAACGCCAAGCTGCACCTGTGCGGCATCCTCCTCTCCAAGTTTGATCGCCGTTTACGGGAAGAGAAGGCGGTGGCGGCCTATCTCCGTGAAGAGTGGGGCAAGGCGGTGTTCACCACCGAGATTCGGACAAACAGTAAAATCCTGGAAGCCGCCTCGGCGGGCCAGACCGTCTTTGCCTCTCCGCAAGCACGGCCCGCAGCGAAAATGTATCGCGCGCTCGCTCAAGAGGTCATCGAGCGCACCTAACGCGGTGGCGGGGGGCAGAATCGCCCCTCACCCACCGGCGGCGGGCCGGCGGGTGAGGGAAATCCACCAGCGGCGGCTGGGGGCGAGGCCCAATATGGGAGCTTGGAATGCCAGAAAAGCGACGCGCCGCCTTTCGCCCCGAACGCCTCCAACCCGCGGCGGCGCTTGATCCGATCATCCCGCAGATCCTCGGTAGCCCCGCCCCGGAGGCGGAAGCGGAAGGGTT
The DNA here is from genome assembly GCA_965238265.1 of Chloroflexota bacterium. Lineage (GTDB taxonomy): Bacteria > Chloroflexota > UBA11872 > UBA12225 > JAJDUF01 > JAJDUF01. Next base: position 3,912,437 of record OZ250185.1, read on the forward strand.
CACAGAGGTACGGATCGTTGGCGTAGGGGGCGCTGGCATCAACGCCGTCGGGCGGATGATCGAAGCCGGGTTGAGTGGTGTTCGCTTCATCTCGGTCAATACTGATGTCCAGGCGCTCGGTCAGAGCGAGGCGCTGATCCAGGTGCAGATCGGGAGGCGCATCACACGCTCAAGGGGGACCGGAGGCGATCCGGCCCTCGGCCAGCGGGCCGCCGAGGAAAACCTTGCCAGCCTCGAAGCGGTGCTGCGCGGTGCTCATCTGGTGTTCATCGCCGCCGGTCTCGGCGGCGGCACCGGCACCGGTGCCGCTCCGGTGATCGCCGACCTCGCGCGGCAGGTGGAGGCGCTGACCGTTGCGGTGGTGACCTTGCCGTTTACCTTTGAAGGAACCCACCGTCGGCAAGTGGCCGAAGAGGGTCTCGCGGCACTGCGCCAGTGTGTGGATGCGATGATTGTCATCCCCAACGACCGCTTGCATCAGGTGGCCGCTGCCAGCATGCCCATCAAGGCGGCCTTCAGCCTCGCCGACAACATGCTCCGACACGGGGTCCAGGGGATCGCCGATTTGGTCACCGTGCCGGGGCTGATCAACCTCGACTTCAGCGATGTGCGTACGGTTATGGAGGGAGCCGGAAGCGCGATGATGTCCATCGGCGAGCGGCAGGGGACAGACCGCGCCATCGAGGCGGCCCGGGCGGCCACGGAAAGCCCCTTGCTCGAAACCTCCATGCGCGGTGCGCGGGCCGCCCTCTTGAACATCACGGGCAGCCCTGACCTCACGCTTGCGGAAGTGAATGAAGCGGCGCAGATCGTGACCAATCTCGCCGATCCTGAAGCGAACATCATCTTCGGCGCCGTCATTGATCCGCGCCTCAAGGACACCGTCCGGGTGACGCTGATCGCCACGGGCATCGAGCCTGAGGCACTACCGCCACCCACAACGCCCCGGCGTTCCCCGGCGCCGCAGCCCCGGGCCGGGCGCCGACCGCCGACCGCTACCGCCGACAGCGTGGACGTGCCGTCGTTCTTGCGCCGGCCGGCCCGCCGGCGCCGGGGGGAGCGCTGACACCGCCCAGCCCGGACCGGCTCGCGCCTCACCCCCCGGCCCCCTCTCCACGTGTGGAGAGGGGAGTCGGTCGCGGCCAGAGCACGTGTAGGGGTGCCCCATGCGGAAGGCCCACGAAGTAGCCTGAAGACGCACGAAGGAGCAGTGATGACCCAGCCACCGACCACCGCAGCGCGGAGTGTGCGCCGGTTGCGCCTGGGGCATAGCCCCGACTCTGACGACGCCTTTATGTTCTACGCCCTCGCCACGGGAGAGGTCAGCGCCGCCGACGTTCGGTTTGACACCGTACACCAGGACATTCAGACCCTTAACCAGCTCGCTCTGCATGGAGAGCTTGAAATCACGGCGCTCTCTGCCCACGCCTACGCGCACGTGTGGCGCCACTATGCGCTGTTCACCCACGGCGCCAGCATGGGCCGGCAGTACGGCCCGGTCGTCGTCGCGCCGGAGCCGCTAGAGCTTGACGCCTTGCGCGGGCAGCGTATCGCTATCCCCGGCTTCCTCACGAGCGCCTACCTCGCCTTGCGCCTCCGCTTGGCGAGCTTCGAGCCGGTGTTCGTGCCCTTCGACCGGATCATGCCGGCGGTCGCTGCCGGTGACGTGCCCGCCGGTCTCCTCATCCACGAAGGCCAATTGACTCATGGCTCGCTGGGCCTGCATCGGGTGAGCGACTTGGGCGTGTGGTGGCACGAGGAGACGGGGCTGCCACTGCCGCTCGGCGTCAACGCCATTCGCCGTGATCTGGAGCCGGAATTGCTCGCACGGGCCTCGGCACTACTCAAGGAGAGCATTCGGTATGGTCTCGCCCACCGCGACGAGGCGCTGGCCTACGCGATGCAGTTCGCTAGCGACGTGCCCCGCGACCTCACCGACCGTTTCGTCTCGATGTACGTCAACGACCTCACCCTGGACCTTGGCCCAGCGGGACGTGCCAGCATGGAACTCTTCCTGCGGCGCGGCTACGAAGCCGGCATCGTCCCCGACCTGCCACAGGTAGAGTGGATTCCCTAACGACCGCGGGGGCCGAGGGTGCTGACGCCAGCAGAGCCAAGCCCCAAGCGCATCAGGCGTAGGTGGTGATGACGCGGTAGTGCGTGTCGCGGAGCGCCGGGATACGCCCACACTCGCGGATCAGCTGGACCATCGCATGATCGGTCATGCGATGACGCAAACCAGTGGCCCGCACGACGTTCTCTTCCAGCATGATGCTGCCGAGGTCATCGGCCCCATACGCGAGGCTCGACCTAGCGGCTGCGGTGCCAGTGGTTAGCCATGACCCTTGGAGCGAGTAGAAGTTGTCGAGGAACAGCCGCGAGATCGCGAGCGTCCGCAAGTAGTCCGCGATGGAGGTGGCCCGGCCGCCAAGCTCGGTATTGCCGGGCTGGTAGATAAACGGGATAAACGCCCGGAATCCCTGTCCGGGGTCGGCCTTGTCCTGCACGTCGCGGATGCGCTGGAAGTGCTCGACGCGCTCGGCATACGACTCGACCATGCCAAAGGTCATCGTCGCCGTGGTACGGATGTGCTGCCGGTGCGCCTCTTCCATCACCTCCAGCCACGAGTCCGAGCTACTCTTGAACGGACTGACCGCCTTGCGAACCCGTTCGACCAGGACCTCGGCGCCCGCGCCCGGCAGCGAGTCCAGCCCGGCCCGCCGCAGCCGCCGCAGCACCGCCGGCACGGTCAGCCGCGAGACCTTGGCGATATGCAGCACTTCGGGCGGTCCCAGCGAGTGCAGCGTCACTGGATACCGCTGCTTCACGCTGGACAGAAGGTCTTCGTAGTAGTCAATCTTCAGCTGGGGGTCGTGCCCGCCCTGGAACATAATCTGGGTCGCGCCCATGTCCAAGGCTTCCTCGATCCGGCGGAAGATTTCCTCTTTGGAGCGCCGGTAGCCTTCCGCGTGGCGCGGTAGCCGGTAGAAGGCGCAAAACGAGCATCGCGCCACGCAGACGTTCGTATAGTTGATATTGCGATCAATGATGAAGGTCGCGCGGTTTTCCGGGTGTATCCGGCGCCGCACGGCATCGGCCGCCGCGCCAATGCGCTCCAAGTCGCCATACTCGAAGAGGTGGAGGGCGTCCGGGGCTGACAGCCGCTTCTCCTCTCCGACTACCGCTTCGAGGATGGCCTCGTCTCGTCCCATCTCGAAGCGGCGCGGCGCGGCTTCCAACTGCTCCGCAATGGTCGGCGCGGTAGGCACCATCACCGCCGGGCGGCGCACAGCCGTCATTCACGTCTCCTTCGCAGCGTCACCCCACATTGTAGCCGAATGGTCAGGACTACCGCGAGCCAGCCGCCGGCCATTCGGCAAGCTATCATTTCCATAACTGGGGCGATGACAACTCGCTCTCCTCCCCAATACTTGCCTAATAGGAGCGGGTGGCGGTGGTGCCCGGCAGCCTGGTCCCAGTCGCTGGGAGCATCCTATGAGCGTAGCCATGCGTGACGTGTACGCCGCGGCGCACGCACTGGGCCTCTCCGGACGCCCCCTGTGCGTGCATGCTTCTTTGCGCTCGTTTGGCTGGGTCGAAGGCGGCGCGCCGACCATCATCGCCGGCCTCCTCGAAGCCGGCTGCACGCTCTTGGCCCCGACATTCTCCTGGGACACCTTTGCGGTAGCGCCACTCCCGCACCAGCGCCTAGCGCAGAACGGCACGTCCCCAGGCTACTACGAGACATTGCAGCAGGCACTGCCCGGTGTTGTGCGTGTCTATGTGCCTGGCGCGCCAGACATTGACGGCGCGGACATGGGGGCGATCCCAGCCGCCGTGCTCGCGATGCCCGGACCTGTCCGTGGCCACCATCCACTCTGCTCCTTCGCCGCGGTTGGCCCGCTCGCCGACGAGCTGGTTGCCTCGCAGCAGCCATTGCATGTGTTCGCCCCGCTCCGGGCGCTGGCGGAGGCGAGTGGCTCCGTCGTGTTGATGGGTGTAGGATTGACAGAGCTGACTCTGATCCATCTGGCCGAGCAGCTAGCGGGGCGGAACCTGTTCCGGCGCTGGGCCAACGGCTCCGATGGGCAGCCAATGGCAGTTGAGGTGGGGGGCTGCTCCCGGAGCTTCGGCAAGTTCGCGCCGCTCCTCGCTCCTGTGATGCGAAGCACCGTTGTCGGCCAGAGCAGGTGGCGCGTCTATCCTGCCCAAGAGACGCTTGAGCGTACAGCACAGGCCATCCGCAACGAGCCGATGATGGCGCACTGCGGTCACGCAGACTGCAACCGCTGCGACGATGCGGTGCTCGGCGGCCCAATCCTGACTTCCACCGCACCGATGATCGGGTGAGCAGCCAGCGGTGCATAGCCGGACGTGTTGTGAGGCACACCCCTTTGGCAGGGATGACTAGCGCAGCATCGGTTAGACGGCAACCGGGCGGCGCACCTTTGCCAGCGCCGCGGATAGCGCTGCTGCAAAGATGGAGCTTGTCCGCAGCACGCGCTCGATGTGACGGTGGGCTAGAGCGTAGTCAACCGGCTGGTCCGCGGCAGGCCTGGCCCTACCTTCCTGGTCAGCGAGCCAGTAGTCGAACGGGCTGATGGTCAGACTCAGCGGCGCGCCCGTCTCCTCATCAATACGCAGGTAGAAGTCCCAATCGGCCACATCAACCCAAAGTCCGGATCGCCCCGTGCTGCCGGGCAAGACAATCTCCATCTCGCCCGTGTCGGTGTCATAGCACCACTCCGCCTCCGGCAAGGCCGCCGCAATGCGATCAGCCATCTCTTGCACGGCACATCGGGCGCTCATCGTGACCACTAGCCACTAGCCACCGTTCAGGCCGCGCGGTAGCGCGCGGCAACCTGGTGATTGAGGGCAGCCCCCAAACCGGGCGCAGTGGGTAGCGCCACCGCGCCATCATGCACGGCCAGGGGTGTGGTGAGCAGGTCGTGGACCCAGGGTACATCGCCGAGCTGATACTCCAGCACCAGATTGTTGGGGATGCACGCGCACAGATGGACGCTGGCCAGCGTTGCGACCGGGCCGACCATGTTGTGCGGCGCCACCGGGACGTAGTAGGTATCGGCAGCGGCGGCAATCTTCTTCATTTCCATGATGCCGCCCGTACGAGCCAAGTCCGGCATGATGATGTCCGCTGCCTGCTGCTCGAAAAGCTCGCGGAACTCGTAGCGCGTGTTCAGTAGCTCCCCGGTGCAAATAGGCGTGACCGTTCCCTGAGTCACTTTCGCCAGCGCCCGGACGTTGCCGGAAGGCACCGGGTCCTCGATCCACAAGAGGTGGAAGGGCGCCAGCGCCGCACCCAAGCGCAGCGACGCCGCTACATCGAAGGCACCGTGGCAGTCCACGGCGAGGTCAATGTCCTCGCCGACCGCCTCGCGCACGGCCGCAACCATCTGCGCCATCTGACGGAGATCGGCCGGCGCGAGGGCGCGGTTGAAGCGCCTCGCCGCCGGAATCGGCTCGTCCACGTCCATCTTGAGTGCCCGGAAGCCCTGCGCGACGGCCGCACACGCCATCGCGGCGTACTCTTCCTCGACGTACCGGGCGCCACGAAAGAAGCCGTCCACGTAGACCGGGATATCAGCGCGGCACCGGCCGCCGAGCAAGTTGTAGATCGGCTGGCCGGCAGCCTGACCAACGATGTCCCAGAGCGCCATCTCGATCCCGCTCAGGGCCGCCGGGTGCAGCCCGCTGCGGTACAGCGTCTCCCAGTGTAGCTCGATCCGGAAGGGGTCCTGCCCCACAAGGTACTCGCCGGCCTGCTCGATGCTGGCCAATACCCCCGTCGCCTGATAGCAGAGCGACTCACCGAGGCCCACGACCCCGGCATCCGTGTAGACCTCGACAAACAGCATCGGAAACCGCGGCCAATGCCGCCCTTGGACCGGCCACACCCGCACTTCCGTTACACGCATCGCGTTCCGTCCCGCTCCTCACCCCCCGGCCCCCTCTCCACTCGTGGAGAAGGGGAGTCCACCGCCCGCGCTCCCCGTCATTCCGGCGTAGGCCGGAATCCAGGACGCCCACAAGGGACGCCCCTACAAGGTTGGTGGTATCAGAGAGATGCCGGGTGGCTGTTGTAGGGGCAACCCTTGTGGTTGCCCTCTACGACCTCGCCCGCACCCTACGCCTGTCATGCGGCGGCCACTACCCCCCTACAATTTGGCGCCGGTGCGCCTCGTGCGACTCGGCAGCCCTCGTCAGCGCCGCCTCCGGCACGACAATCCGCGGCAGCAATTCGGGCCCCTCACGCACAAAGCCCTCGCCGTACAGCGTGCCGGCGAACCAACCGGCATTGCCCACGGAGACATCAATGCGCCGGCGCGCCCAAGCCGGGGTATGCCCCTGGCTCTCGAACAGCGCCTCCGCCTGCACCCGTTGCTCGTACCAGTCGCTCACGTCCACCACGAAGTCAAGCTCGTCGCGCTGGTAGTAGACGCCCATGAAGTAGGTAGCGGCGATGCGGTGCGGGCGCGTGTCACGGACGTAGGCCGACGCCAGCGTGCGGGCGTCCATCAACGCGCGCACGCTCTCCGTGTGGTCGTCGCGCAAGCCGGAGACAACCCGGCGCTGGCCGTCCGACGAGGGGCTGGTCGTAATCAGGACGTGCGGCCGCACGTCGAGAATGACATCCCGCAGCGCCTCGATGGATTCCGGGTAGTGCTCCAACCGAAACGGCTGGGGAAAGCCGAGGATACGCACGTCCGTGATGCCGAAGATCGCGCACGCCTGCCGTAGCTCTGCGGCCTTGCCGGCGGCATAATCCTCCGGCGTGCGATTGATGATCGCCGGGTCGCGCTCGGCCTCCGGCTTCAGCAGCTCGTCGTGCAGCTTCTCGTTGTGCGTATACGCGCCGCTCGTGACGCTCACGACCGTCACCGCGTCGCCGCGGGCGGTGTGGATACCACACGTGCCGGCGCAGTGCGTGAAATCGTGCGGATGCGCCGAAACGACCAGCAAGCGTAGCGGTTCTGCCATCACCATACCCTCCTCCTCAGAATCCACGTCATTCCCGCGCACGCGAGAATCCAGCGGCAGCGCGGGAGCGTAGGGCGCTAGTCTTCTCCAACCTGCAACTGCACCCCTGCCAAGTTGACGCCACATTCTTCCAGCAGCTTCTTGGACCGATTCACGGCTGCTTCACCGCTGAGATTCGCTTCCAGTACCAACGGTGTCCCTGCGATTGACCGCGGCCGTATAAACGGTTTTCCCGACGGTTGCTTACCATCCGTATTAACTATGTGTGATCGTCCATACTTGACCGGAATGTTGCTCATCGTCAGCGATCCGTTCGACCACAGCCATCCGGCTATGGATGCCGGCAGTTGCCCCCAGGACTTCACCTCGCGGGTACTCCCATCGGGAAACCTGATCGCTGTCGGAGGTGGCTTCCCTGTGACGGAGGACAACTCTGACAGCGGCTTCCAGCCTGTTGTGGGAGGCGGTTCCGGCGCTGGCTCCGGTGTCGGCGCTGGCGGTCTTTCGATCTCCGGTTTCGATACCGCTTGGGTTGTCACCGGCTCCGTCGCCGTCGTCAGCACCGGCTCGTTAGCCACTACCGGCTGACCCGATGCGAGGTTAGGCTGCCAGAGCAGGAGCAGCTTCAGGGCCACTTCATGGGCCGGACGGTCTGCGATGGACAGATTCAGCAGGAGCCGGTCTTCCATCGGTGCCGGATCGAATACCTTATAAAGCTCCCACTGATTGCCGTCGGTCAAGCCGGCATACGGAACGCCCGATAGATTGGCGTAGTTGACGATCTGCATGCGATGCGATGCCAGCGATTCACCCAGTCTCTTGGCCTCTACAAGTGCTACCGGTTTGCCGGCACCGTCCAGCAGAGCGTAGTCGGGGCGTTCTCGCTGGCCGCTCACCTCGTACTCCGGCAGCACCAGCGCCGGATCGGCGGTATCCCACCCCAATGCTTGCAGGAGCGGATCAATCAGCGCCATGCGGGTGCGCGTTTCGTTGGCCTGCAATACGTGTCGGTGCGTTTGGAGGCGTGCTTTGAGCGTCTCGACCACGCTTACCAAATCATCAAGGGGCACGGTGTCCATCCCGGTAGCTCCCTCACAGAGCTTCTGCGTAGCGTATGGTACCTGATGCCCTGCCATGGCGCGCAATCAGCCAGCGGCTCGTCATTGCGGCGCACGCCGCAATCCATCCATCCTGCCCATCCCCTCATCCAGTCAATCCTGCTTCTGACAATCCCCGGCTTCCCTATCCTATTAGGTACAATAGCGAGCGCCGGCCCCGGCCGGTAGACGCCCAGGAACGCAGGCACCCGTCAGCAGCGTAAGAAGGAGAGTCGTATGCAGTACGGGTACTTCACAATGCCGTTACATCCCCCCGGCTCGAACTTCACGCAGACGGTCGCAGCGGACCTGGAGCAGATCGTCACCTTGGACCAGTTAGGGTTTCACGAAGCCTGGATCGGCGAGCACTTTACGGCGGTCTGGGAGAATATCCCGGCACCGGACCTGTTTATTGCCAACGCGCTCGGTCGCACCAAGCAGATCAAGCTCGGTACCGGCGTCGCCTGCCTCCCGAACCACCACCCGCTGATGCTGGCCCAGCGCATCGCGCAGCTCGATCATATGGCGCAGGGACGCTTCTACTTCGGGATCGGCTCCGGGGGCTTCCCCGGCGACTTCGAGCTTTTCCAGGTGGATGTCAAAGAAGGTGAGCACCGGGGACTGACGACCGACATGATTGACCTCGTGCTCAAGCTGTGGGACGACCCGTCGCCCGGTGACTACGACCATAAGTTCTGGCGGTTCACGGTGCCGGAGCCGCGCGAGGAGATCGGGCTGTGGCTGCACATGAAGCCGTACCAGCAGCCACACCCCCCCATCGCCGTGGCCGGGGTGTCGCCCAAGTCCGAGACGCTGGTCATGGCGGGCGAGCGGGGGTGGATGCCGATGAGCATCAACATCGTGCCGTCCCGCATCCTCGCCAGCCATTGGGAGGCGGTGGCCGAGGGAGCGCAGCGGGCCGGCCAGGTTGCTGATCGCTCCACTTGGCGCGTGGCCCGCGATGTCTACGTGGCCGAGAGCACCGAGCAGGCTCGGCGCGAGGTGCTCGAAGGAGTGGTCGCGCGCGATTGGAACGGCTATTTCTTTCCCCTGCTGAAGCACGTCAAACTGGCGGAGCTACTGAAGGTTGATCCGGAGATGCCCGACGACGACCTGAACGTCGAGTATATGCTGGACAACATCTGGATCGTCGGCGATCCCGATGAGGTCGCGCGCCAAGTGCGCCAGCTCTACCAGGACCTTGGCGGGTTCGGCGTGCTATTGCTCATGGGTCACGAATGGTCCCCGCCCGGACAGTGGGAACGCTCCATGAACCTGTTCGTCAACGAGGTCATGCCCCAGCTACGGGACCTCTGAGCGGGGGTCACGACACCTACCCCCACCCCCCTCCCTGAAGGGAAGGGGCCGGGGGTTAGGTCCAATACCAGCGTCCCTATGCCTCTTGCCGAGGCACGGTCACGCGACCACCGTGCCAGGGAAAGGCATAGGTCGGTTGGTTGACGAAGCGGCGTAGGCCCACGTCGAGCCGGATGCGCGTCGCCGGGGGGAGCCGGACGGCGAAACAGGTGCCGTCCACCGGCGCCGTGCGGTCCGTGTGGGCGCGTTCTCCCCGCAGCCAGGCCCGCGGATCGCGCACTGGCCCAGCCCGACTCTCCTCCCGGAACCGCACCGCTGTGAACCGATGCTCGCCAAAGGCCCCGGCCTGCACGATCAGGGTACGGGTGGCGCTCGTGCCGGTATTCGCCAGTTGGATGCCAACCCGGTCGGATTCGAGCGCATCCACCAGCGCGCTCACGTCCGGTGGCAGTCCCGGCCGAGCGCGATCAGGGTCGAAATAGCGGACGGTGGCGCGGAGCAGGCCGCCGTTGTACACGGACTCCGGCGCTCCCAGCGCCACCTGAGTCAGCCCCTTGGTGAGCACGGGATGGGGTGGCGAGCGGTTGTCGGCGATGATCGCCGCCGCGTCGCGCTCATCGCGGCGCATCGCCGTCAGCGTCTCGACGGCAAGCTGATACTCGGCCCGCAGGATGTCCTCCGGCCAGCCGGGATTCCGGCCATCGTAGTATTGGAATCGCGCGAATTCGGTATTGCCACTGTTCTTCTCGCCCTCGCTCGGCACCTGATTCCAGTCGCGCACGCGCTCGCCGGCCCGGACCTGTGCGATGAGCGCATGGTCTTCCGGTGACAGCGAAGCGTGGTACAGATGCGCCAGCTCCTGCATCCGCAGCGGGCGGAAGTCTTCCCAGCCGTGCGGCCCGTGCTTGTGGGGCACGAGCAGCTGCCCGTCGTCGCGCGTCCTCGCGTGGCGCAGCAGTAGCTCAAGCTGCGAGCGCAGCAGCTCCAGGTAGCCGAAGTCGCCGCTCAGTAAGAGCGCGCATTCGGCGGCGACGGTGAGCGAATGAAACATCACGTTGATGCCGCCAAAGTGGTACCAGCCGTAGAGACCGCCCCACCATTGACCGCCGCGCTGCTCGCCGATCTTGCCCGTCGGCCCAACGTTGTCGGGCATGATCCCACCGTTCCGGCGCATGCGGTCGAGCCAACCATCCACGTACTCCAGCACCCACCGCTTGTATCGCTCGTCCCCGGTGTACAGATAGGCATTGGTCACGAGCGCCGTGGCGCCGAGCGTATTGGGAATGTCACCGTTCAACACGATGTCATCGAACAGCTTGATGATCTCGTCGCGCCGCGCGGGGGTTTGCTCCCAGTCCTGCTCCAGGGCCTTGACGACCGGATGGAGGGTGGCCCGCACGCCGTAATAACGGTAGCCGGCTCCCTTCCCGCCCTCCAGCCAGGCAATCACCTCATCGGCATTGGCGTGCAAGAAGGGGCCTTTGCTGCCGTGGATGGGCGAGCGGACGATCTTATAGCGCGGATCGTAGTTCGGCGCCTCCGGGTCCTCGCCCATGAACATAGCCGCGAAGCGCCGCGCCCGGTCCACGTTCTCGGCGCTGGTCGGCTCGGCCAGACCAACGTGGTAGAAGGCCATGTTGCCCTCGCCCTGATGGTGCCAATCCGAAATCCACCGCCTTCCGCCGCGGTACGACGGATGCTCGCCGGGCGGCACGGTCAGGCCGTAGTACTCGTTGTGTGTCTGCGGGAGATGCCAGGGGAAAAACGGATTTCGCCGGCTGCTATCGCACGTCCGCGTCATCGCGTTCCACGCGCGGAGGGCCAAGTCGTGTACGCGCCGGTCGGCGCCCAACGCATAGAAGAGGCTCCAGTTGTAGACCCGCTCATAGAGATCATCTATGTCGTCCGCGAAGTAGATGATGCCGCCGGGATCGGCGTACTTGGCCACCATCACGTCGGCCGACTCCTCCATGAGCGTGATGAGCTTCCGCTGCAACAGCGCCCACGCCGGGGGAGCGGCGACCTCCGTGGCCGTCAGCGTCACCATGTCCGGGAGCGAGCCGGCGTGCGGTAGGACGTTGGTCGTGGCCATACAAGCTCCTCCTAGACCGGCTCATTGCACGATTTCATCTTCCGTGAATCTTGTCCACGAACCGAACACCGGGAACGGCGGAGGCAGAACGCCATCGGGGTCATTCAGCTTGAAGGATACCTTCTCGCTGTCGAAAACGTTTCTGATCGAGATAGAAACGCCGGAAGTCGGAACACAGTCGTCACATCTGGTGGGAAGCTCTTGCCTCGATCTCGGTTGGTCGAGATCGATCGTGATTTCCGAAATATCTCCATGCTTTTCGATACGGTAGTCCTCGGCGGCAATCTCCCACTCATGCACTGCATGACGGCCTTCGGCGTATTGCGCCCAGATGCTAACCGGTCCGGAGAAGTCAAGGATGACGCCCTTTCTCGGACTTGCATCCACCGAGGGATCGAATTGACGGAACGAACGACCTGCTAACGCCGTCTTTATCCGTTCTTCTTCAGCTCCACTGACCGGTCGGGACGGGCCAGTGCCGACGCACGCAGACCCGATGAGAAGAGCAAGTGTAAGAATGATTGGCCTCAACCAGCGCCCCGTCACCCTTCTGCCTCCTAATGCCGACGGCCGCTCCCCGTGTCCACGTGTGCGGAGCGGGGGCCAGGGAGCAAGGCCCATACCTCACCACGCCGTCCAGCCGCCATCCACGACGAGGTTCTGCCCGGTAATCCAGGCCGAGGCCTCGGACCCCAGGAAGACCACCGCGCCCTTCAGGTCCGTGTCGTTGCCCATCCGACCGAGCGGTGTGCGGTGGTTGTAGCCGGCGACAAATGTCTCCTCGTAGTCGGGACGGTCCGTGAACGCCTTATTGTAGAAGCCACCGGGCGCGATGGAGTTCACCCGGATGTTATCGGGCGCGAGGTAGGTCGCCAGCCAGCGCGTGAACTGGATGATCCCCGCCTTGACCGCTCCGTACTCAGGCGGATTGTTGATCCCACTCTGGCCGTAGATGCGGTGGTCGGGCGAGATCACGCCATAGAATGAGGCGATATTGACAATAGTGCCGCCGTTTTGCTCCTTCATCAACTTGCTGACGGCTTGGGAGCAGAGGAACGTGCTGTGCAAGGCACCCTGCGCGGCGGCCTCCCAATACTTCAGCGTGAGGTTCTCGAAGGTCACACCCACACCGGCCCCGCTGTAGGCATTGTTCACGAGCACGTCAATGCGCCCGAACTTGTCCATGACGGCAGCGGTCATGGACTGGACCTGGTCCGGTTCGGTCACGTCGGCCTGCACGGCGAACGCCTCCGCGTGGGACGCGCTGAGGGCGGCGGCCTTGCGCTGGCAGTTCTCCAGGTTGCGGGACGCGACGACCACGTGCGCGCCGGCCTCGGCCAAGGCGTCGCACATCTGCGAGCCGAGCTTACCGGCGCCCCCCGTCACGATGGCCACGCGGCCCTTGAGACTGAACAACTCCAACACGTTCATCGCTACCTCCTTCTCTATCCTCGCCTATCGTCGCAGCCGTCATTCCCACGCACGCGGGAAGCCCTGTCCCCCTGCGAAGCGGGGGGCCATAGGGGGGCCAGCCAGCCGCGTCACACCGCGCGCTCTTCAAGCCAGTCCATGGTGATCTCCAGCCCAAAGCCCGGCGCATCCGACGGCCGGACATAGCCCCCTTGGACCGTCGGTGTGCCGGGCAGCAGGGTCATCTCCGCCAAGGGTACACCCGGCGGTGACACGCCCTCGGAGCGCTCGCCCCAAGCGATCACCGGCATCGCGTAGGCGAGGTGCTGTCCGTAGGGATAGTTCATGCCGCCGTGTCCGATCACCGTCAGCCCATGGGCCTCCGCAATGTGGCAGATTCGCACGCTGGCGGTGACGCCGCCCACCCATTGGATGTCCGGCTGCAGGATGTCTACCAGCCCCCGCCCCGCCGCCTCCGCAAACGGATGGATCGTGTACCAGTGCTCGCCGGTCGCCAAGGTTTGCCCCGGCACTCGGGAGCGCAGGTTAGTGTAGCTCTCCATATCCTCCGGCAGCAGGTAGTCTTCGAGCCACTTGATCTGGTACGGCTTCAGCGCCTCCACCACGCGCACGGCGTACTCCACGTTCAGCGACAGCCACGAGTCCACCGCCAGCTCGATGTCGGGCCCGACCTGCTCTCTCGCCTGCGCGACCAGCTCGACGTTCTTGTTCAGCCCGGCCAGCCCGGCGTCAGGCCCGTGGCGCAGGAAGACCTTGACTGCCTTGAAGCCAAGCTCTAGGTACCATTCCAGATAGTCGCTGGTCTTGTAGTCGAGCATGGTATTGGAGGCGTAACAGAAGATGCGGTCCTTGACCGGGCCGCCGAGCAGCTCGTACACCGGCCGGCCCAGCAGCTTCCCTTTCAGGTCCCAGAGCGCGTTATCAACGGCGCTGATGGCGTAGCTGGCCACCCCGCCGGCGCCGTATGGCGCGGCGGAGCGCCGCATCATGTCCCACAGCTTCTCGGTCGCCATGGGATTCTGCCCATCCAACAGGTGGGCGAAGTGATCGTTGATGATCGAGCAGACCGGTCCCGCCATGTGGGTAAACCCCAGCCCCCAGGTGCCGTCGTCCGCGGTGACGACGCAGGCCGTGCGCGGCCAGCGCTCACTCCAGCTGCGACCGGGGTTGTCGTAGGCGTACCGATCCATCGGGCTGACAAAGTGGCCGCCGTCGGGGTCCTTGGCCACCCGTGGCGGGGTCGTAGGATTGGGTGCCAGGTGTACCGGCACCGCCCGGACTGAGCTGATGTTCATTCGTACATGTCTCTCCGGCGCGTGATGGAGGTGCCGACGCGGCGCCTCGTTGCCAACTCGGCATTGCGGAGGTGCCGCGCTGCCGACCGAGGCCACAGCGAGGATACCACCAGAGCACCGGTCGCTCACCGGGATCGCGCGGTTGGCATTGACCGGAACCGGGGGCGTTGCTAGACTGTGGCGCTCGCGTGATGGTACGGCGAGCATACCCTCAAGCGGAGGCAGTGTGTGTGAACACTCACTGGAGTAGCTACCTACAGATCGGCCTTGTGCATTTTATGATGTACCCGGAGACGATGGGTGGGGACGGCCCCATCGTCGAGACCATTCAGCGGGTCGCCGCCGATCCGTTCTTCGACGTGCTGGAAGTGACGCGGATGCAGGACCCGGCAGTGCGGCAGCAGGTCCGGGACATCGTTGACATGGCCCATATGGACCTGGGATTCGGCTCGCAGCCGGGTATTCTCGGCAACGAGCTTAATACGGCAGCACTCGACGAAGACCTGCGCCAACGCTCCGTGGCCGACATCAAAGCATCTATAGATCAGGCCTACGAGCACGGCGCCCGGCTGCTGGCGATGATTGACGGGCTAGGCTCGTGGCCGGGCGAGGACCGCAAGGAGCAAGCCATTGAGCAGGTGACCAAGAGCTTGCGGGAAATCTGCCAGTATGCCCAGGACCGGGCCGGCGACTATTGCTTGACGATCTCGTTGGAGACGTTCGACCGCTCCATCGAGAAGAAATCCCTGCTGGGGCCGACCCGCGACGCGGTAGCGGTGGGGGAGCGGGTGCGCGAGACACACCCGAACTTCGGTCTGACCATTGACCTGAGCCACCTCCCGCTGTTGGGTGAGACCCCGGAGGAGTCGTTGACGCTGGCTCAAGACCTGCTGATCCATACCCATATCGGCAACTGTCTCATGCGCGACCCCGACCACCCGGCCTACGGCGACAAGCACCCTCGCTTCGGTGCCCCCGGCACCGAGAATGACGTGAGCGATTTGGTGGAGTTCCTACGGGTGCTTCAGCGTATTGGGTTCTTCGACAAGGAGCTACCGACGCGCAAGCCGCTGGTCACGTTCGAGGTGCGCCCGATGGAAGGTGAACCCCAAGACGTGCTGCTTGCCAACTGCCGGCGCGTGTGGCAGGCGGCCTGGGCACAGCTGTAAGCGAGCACCAACCACTAAGAAAAAGGAGAGAAGGCCATGCCAACGGTCTACGTCACTCGCCGCATCCCGGAGAATGGCCCCGATCTATTGCGTGAGCATTTCACCGTTCGCCAGTGGGATAGCGACGACGTAATCCCGCGCGACGTCCTCCTGCGAGAAGTGCAAGATGCGGACGGGCTACTCAGCTTGCTCACGGAGCCGATCAACGATGAGGTCCTGGACGCGGCGCCGAACCTCAAGGTCGTGGCCAACTTGGCCGTCGGTTTCGATAACTTCGACGTGCCCGCCCTGACAAAGCGCGGCGTGGTCGGCACCAACACCCCGGAAGTGCTCACCGATACGACGGCCGACCTCGCATGGACCTTGATGATGGCCGCGGCACGGCGGATCGTGCCCGGCTACAAGTACGTGGTAGACGGCCACTGGAAGACGTGGGGGCCGCTGCTGCTCATGGGCCAGGACATTCACCATGCCACGCTCGGCCTGATCGGCGTGGGGCGGATCGGCGCCGGCATGGCCCGTCGCGCCCAAGGTTTCTCGATGCGCGTCCTCTACTACGATGTCTTCCGCCGCGAGGACTTGGAAGAGGAGTTGGGGATCGAGTTCGCCGATCAGGAGACCGTCCTGCGCGAGTCGGATTTTGTCAGCCTGCATACCCCATACATGCCGGCGACACACCATCTCATCAGCCACGAGCAACTGAAGATGATGAAGAACACTGCGGTGCTCGTCAACTCCTCGCGCGGGCCGGTGGTTGACCCCGACGCCTTGTACGAGGCCCTGCGCGACGGCGAGATCGACTCTGCCGGCCTGGACGTTACGGAGCCGGAGCCGCTGCCGGCCGATCACCGCCTGCTGACGCTCGAAAACTGCCTCGTCGTGCCGCACATCGCCAGCGCCAGCTACGAGACGCGCGCTGCGATGTCGCAGCTCGCCGCAGAGAACATCGTGGCTGTCCTGAGCGGCAAGAAGCCGCCCACGGCGGTCAACCCGGAAGCTGTGGAGGCGCAAGGACTCCGGTAGGCCGGTAGGGAGGCGCGGCAAACACTTGCCGAGGGAGAGCGGACAGCGATGAACGCCGTGACCAGACGCACCATCCGCATCCGTGCGGGTGATGTTGAAGTGCTCGCAGACCTCGATGCCAGCGAGACGGCCGAGGCCATCTGGGAAGCGCTCCCTTTCACTATCCCGGCCAACACCTGGGGCGACGAGATCTACTTTGCGATCCCGGTCGGCCTGGATGAAGACGACGCCCAACCGACGGTTGCGCTAGGCGACTTGGGCTATTGGCCGCCGGGTCGCGCATTCTGTATCTTCTTCGGCCCGACGCCGATGAGCAGCCCCGGCGAAATCCGCCCGGCCAGCCCGGTGAACCTCTTTGGCACGCTGCGCGGCGACCCGACGGTGTTCCGCAGCGTGCGGGCCGGTACGCCGGTGGCCGTTGAGCGCGCGACATAGCACCCTAGCTGTTAGCTTTCAGCCGTCAGTGAGTCGCCGCCCGTCATTGGCACGAAATCCGTCATTGCGGCGGAAGCCGCAATCTACGTCCCCGGCCTGGCCCCCATCCTCGCCCTCCCCCGTTGCGACAGGGGAGGGCGCACGCCAGCCCCCCGCCGCAGCGGGGGGGCCATAGGGGTCCCTGGACTCCAGCCTACGCCTGGCGGCGTATCCGAAACGAGCCGGTATCAGAAGGTCCACTCCGTCTCCTCCGGCGCGCCGAAGTCGGCGACGACCTGCTCGTAGATCGCGCTCGGTGCCACGATGGCCGTCACCCGGCCCTTGTGCCAGAGGAGTTGGGTGTCCGGGTAGAACCCGAAATACATCAGCGCCACCTCGGCAGCCAACGGCCGGCCAAACACAAGCCGGAAACGATCCTCGTCAACGCGCTCTACGTGGGCACGGCGGCTGGGCATGATACTCCTCGCCTCAGTCCGACTCTGCGGCCTCTGCCCCTCGCCCGGCCGGATGCCGGCGCAAGTACGCACAGAAGGCGCCAAGCTCCGCCGACAGTGCGCGGTGTGTGTCCTCAATGGTGTCCATAAGCTCGGAAAGTCTGTTCCAGTCGAGCTTGTGGCTATAGATGTTGCGAAAGCGGTGGCGATAGCCCAGATGCTTGTGGAGCCGCAGTTGTAGCTGCCTAGAGATAACGGCCGGCCGGCGGTCGGCGTAAGGTGCGGTCATCTGCGCGAGTAGCGTCCGGTGCCAGTGCTCGTCCGAGGGCACGTGCTCGTCTACGATACGGGCGATACGCTCAAAGGATCGCTCCGCGCCGTTGTAGAAGTCCTGGAGGATGCTGCCTCCGGCACGCAGATCGAGGGAGGACGAGGGGGTAAACGCCGGATCAGTCAGAGGACTAGCCTTTGCTACTAAGTCTCCCATCCTGCCAAGCTCGTGCTCGATCTCTTCGGCAAGCAAGCGCCATTGTGGTTGCTCCATTACTGCTCTATCAGTCTCGTCTGCGGCGGCACTGTCGCTGTGGGCGAGCAGCATCCCCCGCTCCAGCACCGCCTCCTTGATATACGGCCGCACAGACTCAAGCGTGGACACATCGGCTGGGTGTCCTCGTGGCATGACTGCATCCACAGCATCGAGCGCCGGCCAGAAGACCTCACCGGGCAGGCCCTCGACGGCGAGGTCTATGTCGGAGGCCGGCTGGAAAAGTGCCGAACCGGTGCCGGCCAGCGAGCCGAACAGATACACACGCCGCGCACCGTAGCGCTCGACCAGCAAGGCGGCGGCCTGCCGGGCCGCCGCCAGCGCTGCTGCGCGGTCGTCAGCAGCGTGCGGCGCTCCGACAGCCGGGGAGCTACGATCAACGCTCTTGGTGGCAGCGACTCCGGTCTGAGCCATGTTCCCTCGTAACGGCGACCAAGACGGCGGTCCCTCATTCATGATACGCTGGCGTTAGCCTCTGAGCACGCTGGCGGCGCGTCGAGGTCGAGGAGCAGCTATGGACACAGGGCAAAGCGAGGTCGTGACGGTCGAGCAGGACGGCCCGGTGGTGGTCGTGACGTTGAGCCGTCCCAAAGCGCACAACGCGATGGACGACGCGATGCTCCGTGCCCTGACCACCCACCTGACCGCGCTAGACCGCCAACCGGAAGTCCGCGTGGTGGTTATCACCGGCAGCGGGCGCGCGTTCTCGGCCGGTGCCGACATCAAGCAGATGGTCCAAATGGACGCCGCCGGTGGCCGGTCCTGGGCACTGCTCGGCCAATCCGTCATGGACTTGGTCGAGGAGCTTGAGCAGCCCGTCATCGCGGCGATCAATGGCGTAGCGGTTGGTGGCGGCTGTGAGCTGGCACTCGCCTGCGACCTGCGCTATGCGGCGACGAGCGCACGGCTGGCGCAGCCCGAGATCAACTTGGGGATTACACCGGGTTGGGGCGGCACCCACCGGCTCACCCGCTTGGTGGGACCAGGCCCGGCAAAGGAGCTGATCCTGACCGGCCGGCTCGTGTCAGCCGACGAGGCGCTCCGGCTCGGCTTGGTACATGGCGTACACGCCGACGACGAGCTGCGTGCCGGGGTGCTGGACAGTGCCCGCCAGTTGGCGGCAAAGCCGCCGCGGGCACTGGCGCGAGCGAAGCGGGCACTCAACTTGGTAGCGGGGTTGGAGCGTCGCGCCGCCAACGCGCTGGAAGCGGAGCTTTTCGGCGAGACGTTCGGGACCGAGGACCGTGCCGAGGGCATGAGCGCGTTCCTGGAGAAGCGCCGGCCGCACTTTACGGGTCGGTGATTGCCCTCGCCCCGGCGGAGCGAAGACCGATGATGACCAAGCGCAACGCGACGACCACAGCCGGTGAACCCCGACCATTGCGGGTGCTGATCGCCAAGCCGGGTCTCGATGGGCACGACCGCGGGGCCAAAATTGTGGCGCGAGCACTACGCGACGCCGGCATGGAGGTCATCTACACCGGCCTCCGTCAGACGCCGGAGATGATCGCGGTGGCTGCCCTGCAAGAAGACGTAGACGTGGTCGGCTTGTCGTTGCACTCCGGCGCGCACCTGGAGTTGTTCCCAGCGGTGCTCGCGGCGCTACGGGCGCAGGGCTTGGGCAACATGCCGGTCGTGGCCGGGGGGATTATCCCCGATACCGACATCCCTCGCTTAAGGGAAGCCGGAATCTACGCCGTCTTCGGCCCCGGCACGCCGCTCGCCGACGTGATTACCGCGGTGCGCGAAGCTGCAACAGCCCACGCCCCGGCCGAACTGCCGTAGACCGTGCAAAGCTAGAACCCGCTGACATTTTCCCGGTCATTCCCGCGCAAGCGGGAATCCAGGGCGGATTCGCTGTCGGCTGCCCAAGGCGCCTGGATTCCGGCTGCCTCATCTGGATAAAGACCTTGTGGCGCATGCGACGGATTGCAGCCGTCGTATTCTCGCCTGGGCCGAGGTGTCGTCGCGCTGCATTGGCCAAGGTGCGATCAATGACCGCGCGGCGACGGCGTAGCTCTTCCTCGGATGGGACCGGCAGACCATGGGCACGCACCTCCTCGATGGTATAGAGTGGTGCCGGTCGTAGTTTCGCTTCGGTAGTCATTGACTCCCTCGATAATCTATAGTAGCGGAGTGGGAGCAAGCGCAGCGAAAGGAGCAGCGGATGGCTGGACTGACAGCAGAACAGAAGCAGCACTATGATGAGCACGGCTACGTGTTCCTGCGCGGTCTCTTCGATCCCCAGGAGCTACAACCCCTCATCGCCGAGATCGAAGCCAAGGTTGACCAGGTTGCCCACGACTACTACGCCGCCGGGCGGCTCACCTCGCTTTACGAGGAGTATGGGTTCAAGCATCGCCTCCGCAAGCTGGTGGAAGAGTGTGACGACGTGTATCAGGAAATCCCCGGAGGCCAGTTCTGCGGGCCGGCGCTATTCGAAATCCTCCGTCATCCCAAGCTGGTAGACATCGCCGAATCAATCGTCGGCCCGGAGGTCCACTGCGAGGGTCGCCATCGGCTGCGTCCGAAGCTGCCCAGCTACGGTCTGGCGGACTTCCGCTGGCACGAGGACACGCGCTACGATGTCCGGCGGATCACCTACACCCAGCAGCAATATGGCCTCGGGGCACACGACCCTGGCCAAGGCGATACGTTTATCTCCCGCATCGTGCCGGCCCCCATGATGGCCGAGCCGGGGTTCTGGATTCCCCTGGTGGACGTGGACGAGGAGAACGGCTGCCTACACCTGATGCCGGGCGGGCATCGCCATACCGTCCCCTACACCGAACAGTGGCGTCCCAGCCAGTTTATGCCCCAGCTTGACGGCCTCGACGACGTGGCGATGCCGATGCAGGTTGGCGACGCTTTGCTGATTCACCAGCACATGCCGCACGTGTCGCCGCCCAATCGGTCCGACCACGTCCGCTGGAGTGAGGACATTCGCTATCAGGACGCCCGTCAGCCGATCAAGTCGCAGCGCGAACCGGGCTTCTTGGCGCGCAGCCAGGAGCACCCCGACGACATCGTGACCACCTGGGACGAGTACCGGCGGATACGCGAGGCCGCCGCGGCGTATCAGCAGGCGACCAGGGAAGCGGCCGAGGCGTTCCGCAAGACCACGGGCATGGCGCTCTTCTAGGGCCGTCCGGCCCTTTCCGGGATCGCCCTAGAGCTTGAATATCCGCCTGGCATTGGCGAACAGCACCTGCTCGCGCTCCTCCGGTGACAGCGCGAGATCGTAGTAGACACCGATCTGCTTGCCGATGTCGCAGAGGTCGGCGTCGCTGCCGAACATCACGCGCCGCGGGCCTAGCACGTCCAGCGCCTGGCGAATGTCCTGAGCGCGGCCGCCGGAGCCGCCGAACTCGAAGTAGATATTCGGCACGTCGGCCACGACCTCTGCCATCCGACCGTTGCCGCCGTGCGCTTTGATGATGCTCCAATCGGGATAGTCCAGTGCCAGTTCGCGCAACGCCCGCAATGCTCCTACCGGATCGCCCTCCTCGACGTGGATTTTCAGCGGCTTGCCGCGCTCTGCCACCTCGCGGAGCAACGCTTGCCCGCTGGCCGACCGCGTGGTGTCCTGCGAGTAGTACATGTGGAGCTTCGCGCCGACGAAGTTGGGCAGTGCATAGTACCGATCCATTTCCTGACACGATTGCTCCAGATAGTTGGGATTGACTACCACGTAGCCCAGCAGCTCCGGGTGCCCGGCAATGGCCTCCGAGAGCCACCGATTGCCGCCGGCGAGGTCATAGACGATGGCCTGGGCCGAGGAGATGACCGCCCGGTCCACCCCGGCCTGGCGCATCAGCGCCAACAGCCCGGCGGCGCCATCGTCGGGGAGCGGAAACTGCCAGCGCCCGAGATGGCAGTGTACGTCAATGATCAGCCCGGGCAAGCGCACCATCTCTGCCGAGGCGAGCCGCGGCCGGCCGGCGGCCAGCGCCGGGTCGAGCCGGAACAGTCGGAGGGCGTTCTGCCCCAGGATGGCTGCCTTTTCCTCGTCGGTGCGGTCCGCTTCCAGCACCTCGTTGAGCGCTCTTTGGACGGAAAACTCTGGTGCTGCGGACCCATAGAGCAGGCGGTGGGCGCCTAGCTCACCTACTATTATGTCAACCGCACGCGGCGAAGATAGGTAGTTGGTCTCGATGTAGAGGTGCGAATAGCGTCGTGCAGTGGCGATGACCTCGCCCATGTTGGCGTAGAACGTGTCGGTCAGGATCACCGGCAGCCCGTACTCGGCGGTGGCCTGGGCAATGGCCGTGGGCGCGCCCGCCCCGCGACCGGAGAGCATCACCACCACGCCCGACCCGGCCAGCTTGGCCATGAGATCGGCAAAGGGTGTGCTGGAAACCGTCCAGCGCTGCAACTCCGGGAACAGACGGAAGAGGCGTACCCCGGCCCGCAAGCACCGCTCTACCTCCGCCTCCCAATCCAGGTACCGCCGCAGATCCAGCGTGGCCGCCGGCAGCAGCCAGGGATAGTGCTCCGTAGCCTGGAGCGTCTCGCGGTTCCCGGCCTCGTGGTCGTAGCTGACGCCGCGCAGTGAGCCGGTGAAAGCCAATGCGATCCGGTGGCTGTCCAGCTCCTGCACTAACCTCGGTAGCGACAGATCCAGGTTCCCCCCGGCTTGCATCCCGAAGTGGGTGTGTACGTCTATCACCAGCACGGCAACCTCTCCTTTTATTAGCTGTCAGCTATTAGCGATAGTGGGCCACCACTTTCCGCACCGCTTGGGCAATGTCCTCCACGTCCTCTTGCGTGTGGAACGGCCCGATGGGCAGGCCAAACCCGCGGCCCATCAGTTCCTCGCCGGTCGGGCACTGCACCAGCCGGTAGTCCACGGGACGCTCACGCTGATAGTCGAACGGAAAACGGCTGGCGCCGTAACAATTCGGCTCGGCGAGGAACGGATTGCGGTACAGCGGCCCTTCTTTCCCGGACCCGATGTAGGGGCCATTGGCCGGCACACCCTCCGCACTCACCGCCGCGGCAAACTCATCGGCAGAACAGGCGAGGCGTTCGGTGTCGAGCGTGAACCGCAAGTCCCAATAGGTGTGCCGGTCGCCCGGCCGCACGCGCTGCGGGGTGATCTCGTCAATATCGGCAAGGTGCTCGAAGACCTGGTGGGCAGCGTTGATCTTGCCCGCGATGTAGCCGTCCACCTTCTCTAGCTGCACTTGGAGGACGGCCGCCATCATCGCGTTCAGCTTGTAGCCGGGGGCCAGGAAGTAGTTGGCATAGGGCCGGCCGGCGTAGGGGCCGGGGTCTCGCGGCAACGCGGCGTCCGAGAAGAGCACGGCACGCTCCCACAACACCTCGTTGTCGGTCAGCACCGCGCCCCCGCCCCCGGCCGACAGGTGCTTGCCACCAAAGCTAAACCCGGCGATATCGCCCAGGCTACCGACTACCTGCCCCTGGTAGCGGGCAAAGTGAGCCTGGGCGCAGTCCTCGATGAGGAAGAGGTTGTGTCGCCGGGCAATCTCCTGCAGCGCGTGCATGTCACAGGGGTTCCCGAAGAGATGGACCGCGATGATCGCCCGTGTTCGCGGCCCGATCTTGGCCTCGACATCCTGTGGATCGAGGGTGAAGGTGTCATCAACGTCGGCGAAGATAGGCACGCAGTTGTGCAGCAAGGTACCGATGATGCTGCCGCCGGAAGTCCACGGCGTCACGATGATCTCGTCGCCCGGATCGGGGTTGATGGCCCCAACGCAGACGTGCATGGCCGAGGTACCTGAGTTGACACCGACGGCGTGCTTTACGCCATGCCGCGCGGCGAACCGCCGCTCGAACTCCCGGCCCGGATGCCGGCCGAAGCCGGAGCGGAGCACATCAGCGACCGCGGCGACGTCCTCATCGCCAAACTCGTGTGACGGACCGAACGGCTCGGTTCGTACCGGTGTACCACCTTCGATAGCCAGTCTCTCGCGCATCGCTGCCTCCTCCATTCCCGCCCCATCCGTCATTCTCGCGAAAGCGGGAATCCACGTCCCCCTGCGGAGCGGGGGGCCATAGGGGGGCGGTCTTGCACCTAACCCTCGGCCCCTTCCCTCCAGGGCAGGGGAGTCATCGAGGTCGCCGGCCGCCGCTTCCCTCCAGGGAAAGCGATCCGCACGGCGACCATTAGCCCCTTCCCTGAAGGGAGGGGGGTAGGTCCAGCCCTCTCCTGGCCTCACCCCACTAGCCACTGGCATTGGCCCCCCAGTCGAAGATGATACCCAGCAAGTCGCCGGGGCTGTCTCGCATGATGTCGTAGATGCGCGGCGCCTCGGTTACCGGCAGGCGATGGCTCACTATCGGCTCGATTCTGATGGTCCCCAGCCGGATGAAGTGCAGCAGCAGCTCCAGGCCCTCGACGGTAAAGTGCGAGGACGATTCGATAGAGGCGCTCAAGCTGTGGATCATGCCGTGGTAGAAGGTGGCCTCTTGCCGCACGGCTAAGGCGCCGACGACGCCGTACCGGGCGAGCAGCCGGTCCCGGTGAATGTCCAAAAAGAAGGACGGCACGCCGCAAGCGTCCACAATGCGGTCATACGGCCCGCCCTGCTTGAGCAGCTCCGGGCCGTCCGGGGTAGCGACGTTGATAACCCGGTGCGCCCCCAGCTCCCGGGCAATATCCAGGCGCCGCCGGTTGACATCCGTCACCGTGACATAGGCGCCGAAAGCCCGCGCCGCCTGGGCCACGGCTTGACCGGCCGGTCCCAGGCCGGCCACCCAGACCTGCTGCCCCGGCCCGATACGGATACGCCGCGAGTGTCGCATGCCCACGCCGGTAATGCCCAGCAGCGCACACCACTCATGCTCGATGTCCGCCGGGAGCTTGACGCACAGCCGCGCTCGCTCATTGCTCGCCGCCAGATCAATGCAATGCCAGGGACGGTGGCCGCCATGGTTACCGATAAAGACCGTGTCGCCCTCAGCGAAACCCTCCACCTCGCCGCCAACCGCTTGCACGACGCTCACGTGCTGATAGCCGCAGCGGAAGGGATACCGCACTCGCCCTGAGTCGTTCATCAGGACGTGCCGCTCGGTGCCGTTCGTCACGCCGGAGTAGCGAGTGTGCGTGAGCAGCTCCGTCGGGCCGGGCGCCGGCGGCGGCCCCAGGTCGCAGAACCCCGCGGCGCCACGGGCCTTGAACTCGAGGCCGACATTCTCCATCGGTCGCAACCTCCCACGCAGCGCCGGTTTTCGGGTGAAGCGGCGGCCGCACCGCCGGCCTCATCATTCCCACGAAAGCGGGAATCCAGGCTCCCTCTCCCCGCGGGAGAGGGCCGGGGAGAGGGCAGCCGGGGTGAGTGCGGCCGGGCGTACCGGCCCCCTGACCCCTGACCTGCGCTGGTCTTTGCTACCGCATCAAAGCTCGGTTTCTATGCGACTACCCCGCCATCTCGACGGCCTGCCCGGTGGCAATGGACTCGAACACGGCATCAATGACGCGCATCTGCGCGATGCTGTTCTCCGGAGGGATACGGTGCGGCCGGCCGCTGCCGAGACAGTCGCACAGGTGGCGCAGCTGATTCGTGATCTGGTGCAGCGGGGCGAAACTGATCGTCTCTACACCATCCGCCGTGTGATGCTCCAGCGTCACCGTCCGGCGCTCATTGTTCCACGCCAGCCCCGCGCGGAGTAGCCCCTGCGTGCCGCTGATCTCGACCTCCTGCGACGGCCACTGACTAAACCCTACGGTGAGCTGCGCGGTCCGCTTACCGGGAAAGAGGAGCGTCACAGTCGCAGCTCCCTCAACTTCCACGCCGGCCCGGGCCGTTGCAAAGACGCGGCTCGGCTCGGCGTCCAGGATGTAACGGGCATGGTGAATGGTGTAGCAGCCCAGGTCGAAGATGCTCCCGCCGCCTTGGGCACGGTTATAACGCCAGTTAAGCTCGGGCCGGCGCCTGGCGGCTTCGACCTTGGTACAGAAGGTGCTGCGAACGGTCCGCACGTCGCCAATCGCCCCGGCCGCTACCAGCGCCTTCGTCTTCAAGTGCAGGGGATGGTGGCGGAACTTGAAGGCCTCGGCGAGCAAGACGCCGTGCTTCTGGGCGGCAGCGACCATCTGCTCGGCTTCCGCTGCATTCGCGGCAAAGGGCTTTTCGCAGAGGATCGCTCGCACGCGCCGCGACTGGGCAAGCCGGATGGTGGTGCTGGCGTGGGCGGTGCCCCAGGTGCAGACGATGGCCACGTCCAGAGTCTCGGCGGCCAGCATCTCGTCCAGGTCCAGATAGCGGCGCGGGACGGCAAACTCGTCCCCATAGCGGTGCAGCGCCGCCTCCGAGACGTCGCAGATGGCGCAGAGGTCTACGTCATCCAGAGCTTGGCAGGCGAGGCCATGCGCGCGGGCAATGCCGCCGGTGCCGACAATGCCGACCCGGTACGCCGGTCGTACCGCTGGACGTTCCACACCCATCACCATCTCCCCGGAGCCGGCACGTTGGAGTAGGTTATACCAAGTCGGCAGCGAGGCGCCCGCTCCGGCCCGCCATACCCGCGAGTCCGTCATTCCCGCGAAAGCGGGAATCTAGGCGTTGGGGACCGGAGTGACGACACTCGTTCCCGCCTCGTCACTGCGGCGGAAGCCGCAATGACGGATGGGCGGCAATGACCGGAAAAAGCCAACAGCGCACAGCCCTTGTAGACTTACGGTAGGGGGGTGAGGTGTGGCTGAGGGAGGATGGCACCCATGAAGAGACACGGTTCTCAGCTGACGGGGCGGCTACGGCGCCGGGGCGTTGGCGCGGCGGCTGCCGCGGTAGCCCTGGCATTGGCCGGCTGCAATGGTCGAGCGCCCAACGGTGACGCGGCGCCCCCCAGCCCGGCCGAGCCGCCGGCCGCAGCGCAGAAACCGGCGGGTGAGACGGCCCCGGATTTCGCGCTCGTTGCGTATCAGGGAGAAGCAGCGCTAGGCGGGAAGGAGCTTGGCTTTTCCAGCGTCCTGCAGCAGGGCAAGCCGGTCGTGCTCAACTTCTGGGCGGGACTCTGCCCGCCCTGCCGGCTGGAGATGCCGGATATGCAGGAAGTCTACAATGAGTACCAAGACCGTATGCTGCTCCTCGGTGTGGACATCGGGCCGTTCACCGGACTTGGCTCGCGCGAGGCCGGCCGGGCACTGCTACGAGAGCTTAAGATCACCTATCCCGCCGGCACGACGTTCGATGCCGATGTCGTGCGGGCCTACAAGCTGCTCGGTATGCCGCTGACGGTGTTCATTACCCCGGACGGAACCATCGTCAAGCGCTGGACGGGGCTGCTGACCAAGGATAAGTTGATCGAGCTGGTGCAGGAGCTACTCACCGCGTCCGGTCAATGATGGGTGGCCGGGGTAGATTATGTATCCGCATGGATGCACAGGATAGACAGGATAGGAGAGGATCACGATGCTCAACATAGAGTACGAGCATAGCGGCGGGAGCGTGAGCCTGCTCCTGTCCTACGTGATACCGGCGGGTGTGGTGGCCGGGGTGCTCCTCGTGCTGATTGCGGTGCAGAGTAGGGTGGAGACCTCGACCGCCAGCGTAGCGGCGCTGCTGCCCGTCGGCTACGCCTTTGGCGCCGGCATGGTGGCCAGTGTCAATCCGTGCGGCTTCCTGATGCTGCCTTCGTACCTCGCGTATCACTTGGGCACGGAGGAGACCGGTTTCTACGAGGCGGCGGCGGCCAAACGGGCCCTCAAGGCGCTCGCGTTGGCCGGTGTCGCCACCGGCGGGTTCGTGGCGATCTTTGCCACCGCGGGCGCGGTCGTCGCGGCCGGTGGGCAGTGGCTCGTCAACGTCTTCCCCTACACCGGCGTCGCCGTCGGCGTGGCCATGAGCGCGCTCGGCCTGTGGCTGCTCATCACGCGCCGGACCATCGGGATCATGGTCGCCAGCCGGGTGGGTATCTCACCACAGCGCAACCTGCGAAACGTCTTCCTGTTCGGCATCGCTTACGCGACCGGCTCGCTCAGCTGCACCCTGCCGATCTTCCTCGTCGTCGTCGGAACCGCGCTGGCCGGTCAGCAGGGTGCGTTGCACGCCCTGAGCCAGTTCATTAGCTACGCGCTGGGCATGGGAACGATCCTCGTCGCCGTGACCATCGGCGCGGCGCTGTTCCGCGGGGCCGTGGCCCGGCTGCTCCGCACAGTGGTTCCCTATGTCCACCGCACGAGCGCCCTGTTCCTGCTCGGGGCTGGCGTGTACCTACTGTACTACTGGCTGTTCTATGCCGGCGCGTTCTTTTAGGGCGCCGGTATTGCACCTAACCCCCGGCCCCTTCCCTCCAGGGAATGGGAGTCATGGCGACGACTGGCCGCCGCTTCCTGACAGGGAGGGGGTTGGGGGTAGGTGCGGCCGGCGCCTCAAACCTCGCTTTTTCTACTACTTGCTCGGTACCCTGATGCCGGTACCAGCCAGGAGGCCGAGGCATGGACACGGATCAGCACGCGGAGACGGTCGCCG
This sequence comes from Chloroflexota bacterium, assembly GCA_965238265.1. Lineage (GTDB taxonomy): Bacteria > Chloroflexota > UBA11872 > UBA12225 > JAJDUF01 > JAJDUF01. The sequence goes on from OZ250185.1 coordinate 3,940,712, forward strand.
CTATGCTTGCAGAGCTAGAGGAAGCCGAGCTCCTGCTCATGGCGCTCCACGCCAAAGCGATAGAGCTTGGCGACGATGAGATCATCGAGTTTCTCGATAGCGAGCTATTCTGGAAACTGCAAGCCGCCGGCAATCACCTACGGGAACGCTTTGGCGTCGAGCAGGTCTATGGCGAAGGGGTCTAGCAAGGTGGCCCCGAACGAGCCGGGGGTGAGGATGGAGGGAGGACCTACCTATGAATACAAGCCATACCGACCACATCACCGACCGTTGGCTGAGTGGGCAGCCGATCTACCGCGCCGACTTGGATCGCTGCCAACCGGCCGCCGCATTGGCCGCGCACGCTACCTACCACCGGTGGCGCACGCTGGGCTACGAAACCGAGCAGTTTGCCGGCACCATGCTCCTCGCCGGCCCCGAGACTGCCGCCCCGGATGTCACCTATCCCCTGCGCGCCGGCGGCTGGCACGCTATTTCCATCGGTATGTACTGCGGAGACCTCGCCGAAAGCTCCACCATCCGCGTCCGGTTGAGCGGCGAGCGGACGTTCAGCTACCTCACCGTAGCTGCCGACGAGGCGCAGCCGTCGGGTGACGAGGTGATCGAGCGCTACTGGACGACGGCCGACCTGACCGCGCAGGACCTGATCCTGGGGCAGGAGGTCACGCGACTGGGAACCGGTGACACGCCAAGCTCCTTCCGGTGCTCGCCGGCCCGCATCGCCTACGTCAAGCTCGTGCCGCTGACCGATGCGGAAGTCGCGGTCGTGGACCAGGATCGAGCGCGGAGCGATACGCGGCGGCTGTTCGCGCACAACGACGCCCACGGCTTCATGTTCAGCCATCGTCCCCTGACGGAGGAGGTAGTGCGGCGCGAGCTGGAGCCGTTCCGCGACTCGGATTTCGCCCGTCTCTACTGGGAAGGGGGCCAGGGCGACTTGCTTTACTACCGGTCCCGGATCGGCCGGATGCCCACAGCCGACGGTCTGACCGATTTCTCTCGCGTGGGCGACCGTCTGCACGTGGAGAACTGGCGCGCGTGTCGTGAGACGGGCCTGGAGCCGCTGCGAATCGCGGCCGACTATGCCCACGAACTGGGGATGGAGTTCCACGCCTGCTACCGCGTGGCCGGCTTCCATTATCCCCCACCAATTGACCAGTGGAACCAGGACGCCATCTATAACCGGCATCCCGAATGGCGCGGCATGGATCGTGCTGGCCGCAGCACGCCGCGCCTGGCCTACAGCTATCCCGAGGTACGCGCGCTCGTCGTATCGCTGCTGCGGGAGATGGCGCAATTCCCGATTGACGGCGTGTGCCTGCTCTACAACCGGCGGCCGCCAATGATCGAGTACGAACCGCCGCTCGTCGAGGGTTTTCAGCGCGAGTACGGCCAAGACCCCCGTCAGTTCGATCCCCGGGACCCGCAATGGCTGCGCTACCGAGCGCGGGCACTCACCCAGTTCATGCGCGAGGTACGGAGCGCCATGGACGAGGTGAGCCGGGATCAGGGCCGCTCGACGCGCCTGGCGGTCGCGGCCATCGTGTTGAGCAGCGAGGCCGAGAACCTGTATTACGGCATGGACCTCCCCGTGTGGGTACGCGAGGGTCTGGTAGATACGCTCATCCCCTACCGGCTGATGCCGACGCTCGAAAGTGCCTACGATTCCTGGACCAATCCGCGGGACCTGGATTTCTTCGTGGAGCTGGTGCGGTACACGCCATGCGTCCTCGCCCCGAATCTGATGCCGCGGGTGATGCCGCCCGTAGAGCTGCGGCAGCGCGCCGCGGGACTCTACGATGTCGGCGCCACGCATTTGTGCTTCTGGGACTGCGTGCCGGGCGGCCGGGCCAGCTACGCGCCGACATGGGATGCGCTGCGGCGGCTGGGTCACCGGGAGGAGCTGACGGCCTGGCAGCAGGCGGGCCAGCCGCCGCTGGAGGCAGCGTCCCTGCCCCTGCGCCGCCTCGGCGACTGGGACCTGTCCTACGCGACGCCCGGTTAGCCTAGACTATGCACAGAGGACACGATGATAGAAGCGGTGGTATTCGACTTCGACGGAGTCATCATTGATACGGAGATACCTTCCTACGAGACCTGGCAAGAGGTGTTCAGCGCTCACGGCGCCCATTTGGATCGCGCTCTCTGGCAACGTCAGATCGGCGGCGGGACCGGGACGTTCGACGCCCTCCAGCACCTTGAGGATCTAACGGGAGTGCGGCTGAACCGCGAGGCCGTCCGACGATCCCGTAAGGATCGCCACGAGGCCCTCGTGCGGTCCAGCCCGTTGCTGCCAGGCGTACTTGAATACATCCAAGACGCTCGTCGGCTGGGGCTTAAGCTGGGAGTCGCTTCCAGCTCAAGTCGCAGCTGGGTGGAGGGGCATCTCGTGGAGCGGGACCTGCTCTCGCTGTTCCACGGTGTCGCCGCCAGGGAAGACGTAGCCCGCATCAAGCCGGACCCGGCGCTCTATCTGGTGGCGTTGCAGCGACTGGGCGTGTCTCCCGACCGCGCCGTGGCCATCGAGGACTCGCTCAATGGACTTGTCGCTGCCAAGCGAGCCGGCATGTTCTGCGTCGCGGTTCCTAACCCGATGACCAGGGACATCCCCCTGGAGAGCGCAGACCTGCGGCTGGGTGCCCTCTCCGAAATGGGGCTACCGACCCTGCTGGACACGCTCACACGACCGGTCCAGGGGGCTAGGCTCTGTTGACATTTCCCGGTCATTCCCGCGAAAGCGGGAATCCAGAGCCGTAGAGGCGTCCCTGGCCGCCCTATCCCCCCCCCGCTCCACAGGGGGACGGGCGCAGCGTGCTGCGCCCCTACGGATGCCCTGGCCGCCGCACTCCCCCTCTCTATCGCTCGGCGATGGAGAGGGGGAGTGCGGCGCGGGCCGCTTATTGGGTTGTGGCTGGCCGCGGCCACAGGCCATAGGGGTTGATCTCGACCCCTTCGACCTTGGGGCGCACGCCGTACACCATGATCCCCGGCCGCCCGAACGCCTGGCCGCCGAGCTGGCGGTTGCGCGGGTTGCGGTAGCCCAAGCGCACGAGCCGCCGCCACTCTTTAGTGCGGTTGACCGCCGAGCCGTGGATGGTGTTGATGCTGAACAACACCACGTCGCCCGCATCTGCCGGCACCGATACCGCATCATCAATCGGGTACTGGTCGGTGGGCAGGTGGTGCGATCCGTTCCGCAGGTGGTCGAGCGGCCCGAGCTTGTGGCTGCCCGGCAGGAACTTGATACAGCCGTTCTCTTCCGTTCCCGCGTCAACATGCACGAGCGCATCAATGAAACGGTTGTCCTCGTGGGGATAGAACGGGTAGTCCTGGTGCATCGGGAACGGGGCGCCATACTCCGGCCCCTTCGCGTGCAAGGTAACTTGCTGTAACTCTACTTCCGGGCCGATGAGGTCGGCCACGGAGGCCGCGAGCCGCTGGTTGAGAATAGCGTGCGCCCAAGCCGGCGAGAAATGCTGTAGCTCCTTGATACCCGCGAGCATGGACTTTTGGTCTTCCTCCGCGGAGAGGTACTGCTTGTCCTTGCGCCACGGCCCCTGCCAGCCCTTGGACGGCGTGACAAAGGTCTCGATGACGTGGTCCAACTCGCGGCTCATGGCCGCCACCTCGTCCGGCGCGTACACCCCTTTCATCCGTAGGTAGCTGTTCTCGTTGAAGAACGCGATCTCCTCCTTGGTCAACATGGTCGTAATCCTCCTTGGTCGTATTATAAGGTCTACTGCCCCGCCCTGACCGCTCCAGGGATAGCACAGCAGCGAAGCTGCCGGCCACTTTTTTCGCCGGATAGCTCGAAGGACTTGCATTTATCGGAAAGTTAGCTATCATTGGGGTACTCTCACCGCTGGGGTGAGGTGTTGTGCGCTCGCATGTTCGGCGGGCGCCGAGGGACAGGCGGGGACCCCTCCCAGTGGGAGGGCAGAAACAACCTAATGAGGAGGGTTGGCATGGCACCCAGAGCCGGACACCGGATGAGTCGACGCACAGTTGGGATGACGATGGCTGCACTCGCGGGGAGTGTGGTCGCGGCAGCTTGCGGACCCGTAGGCGGCGGCGGCAGGGGAGCGGCATCGGATGTTGGCCAGACAGCGACCAAGTGGGAAGGCCAGCAGCAGATTGACATTTGGGTCACCGGCTATGAGCCAGTGGTAGAGGCCTACAAGACGCTGGTGACGCAGTTCGAGGCGGAGAATCCCACGATCAAGGTCACCAACCAGGCCCAGAAGTATCTGCGGACGCGGGATCTCGTCCCGGCTCTTGCCGGCGGCTTGCCGCCGGCGGTTGGGGAGATCAACCAGCCCGGTACCTGGGCTTACGCCGGTGCGGGTCTCGTCGCCCCGCTCGACAACTTCATCAAGCGCGATAAGGTCACGGCGGACGCCGTTGCCAACGACTTCTATCCGGGCATCCTGGAGTCCGTCACGTGGCGCAACGAGCTGCACTTCTTCCTCGTCGGCGTGTCCATGGAGGTCTGGCACGTCAACAAGGACTTCTGGAATCGAGCCGGCCTCAGTCTGCCCACGAGCGGCTGGACCTGGGATGACCTGGCAGGCCCCATTGGTGACGGGCTCAAGTCTGCCGTTGGCGAGGACGGCTCGCCGTTCATGTGCGAGTTGAACGAAATGTACCGCATGATGCATTTCGTGCTGCAGAACGGCGGCGACATGGTGGACGAAAGCGGGACGAAGCTGACGATCTCGACCCCTGAGTTCATCGGCGCGGTTGAGTATGTCCGCAAGCTGGTGCTCGCCGAGGTTCTGCGCGAGAAAAACCCGAAGAAGGCCGAGGCCGGCCCGGTGCGTGGTGGTCGCGAGAACATGATCGGCGCCAAGTACACCCACGGCGAGAACTACCGGTCGTCGCGCGGCGACGTGGCGATGGAACTGGAGGGCATGACCCGTATTCCGGGCTATCGCAAGTCGCTCGGTGACCTGATGGGCGTCATTCCCGCCATCACCGGCAAGGAGCAGAAGGCGCTCTTCGATAGCTGGACTTTGGGTCTGGTCAAGCAGGAAGACGAGGCCCAGATGGAAGCGGGCTATCAGTTTATGGCCTGGTTCGTCCGGCCGGAAAACCTGCTGACCTACTTGAAGGCCCGCGCGAATCTGCCGCCGCGGAAGGCCATTGCCTCGCTGCCGAACGCGGGCGACCTGTGGGCAGCCGAGCCGCTGGTCAGGGACGCGCTGGAATACCTGGACTATGGGAAGACCTTCCCCTTCACGCCGGCCACCTCGCAACTGCGGATAGGCATCAACTCGGTGCTCGCCAACATCACGCGGTACGGCGACCCGGCAGCCCAGACCCTGACGGAGCTGGAGAAGGTGCTGAATGCCCAGTACGGCTTCCTGCTTCAGTAGTCCGTAGTCTAGTCGGCACACAGCAAGCCGGTGGGGCCGGTCCCAAGCCTGGGACCGGCCCCCTTGCATTTCCTCCGAGACCCTCACCCCAGCCCGCTCCCAGCGGGAGAGAGGGCAACGGTCGCCGCGTGGACTACCCTTCCCTGCGAGGGAAAGGGCCGGGGGTTAGGTCCAATACCGGCCCCCCTATGCCCCCCCCCGCTCCGCAGGGGGGCATAGATTCCCACGCACGCGGGAATGACGGATAGGAGACGGGAACGACTGGCGGCAGACTCCCCCTCTCCACCATGTGGAGAGGGGGGCGGGGGGTGAGGACAGTGGGGTGAGGCCGGACGGAGGCCTAATCGCCCGCTAGCTCGGCAGGAAGCTCCACCGACTGCGGCCGGCCGCTACGCACCGCCTCCAGGATACTCTCGACGACCAGGGTTGCGATGATGCCGTTGCGCGCCGGCACGTAGGTCTCGGTACCCTGCTGGATGGCCTCTACCAGGTAAGGCATGCGCTCGACGGGCGGTGGCGATAGGGTTTCGACCTCCCGCGCGCCGCCGGGACCGCTGAAGGCCAGCGTCCCGCAGTGGTTGTAGAGCACTGCCGACTGCCCCGGGCCGTAAAGCTCGAAGAACCACTTCGAGACGAAGGAATTGAAGTCGGCATCGGTGGCGAGCAGCGTGGCCACCCCACCATCCGCAAACCGGAGCGTCGCTGCCGTCGTATCCACGATGTCCGTACCGGCCAGTTCACCCGGGTGTGTAAGCTGCCCGCCGGTTGCGTACACCTCGACCGGGGCGGCTTCGTGGAACCAACAGAGCAGATCAACCATGTGGACACCGATATCCCACAGCGGCCCCCCACCGATCACCGGGTCCCAGCGCCACCGGCTGAGATCGGCGGGCGCCATCAGACACTGAGCATGGCTCACCATCGGGCGTCCGAGCCGCCGCTTCGCCTCGCGGGCCGCTCCGGAAAACCGGAAGCTGAAGTTGAGCATCAGCTGCGTGCCCGCGGCGCGCTGCGCGGCCGCGATCTGCAGGCACTCCGCCGTGGACATGGCCATCGGCTTTTCCAGCCATAAGTGCTTGCCGGCCGCCAGGGCCGCCAGCGCCGGCTCGGTGTGCATGCTGTGCGGCGTGGCGATGGAGACGATGGACACGCTCGGATCGTCGAAAATGCGCTGTGGGTCCGACGTTACATAGCCGCCGTACTCGCTCTGGAGTCGCTCGGCCGCCGCTGGCACCACGTCGCAGAACCCCCGCACCTCAACGTCCGGCGTCGCCGCAGCCCCGCGGGCGTGCCCGCTGCCAGCGCTGCCACACCCGATCAGTGCCCAGCCATATGGTGCTGCCCCCGACCCTCCGTTGGTGCTCATGCTCATGCCTCCATTACCAAAGTTAAGTTGTTTCCGTACACCTAGCAGTCACCGCTGCGCTAGAGCGTGCCGGAAGCGCGGAGCAGCGTCTCCTGCACAACGAAATCATGCACCGGCCCGAACGCCGGCATCCGCTCCCCGCGAATGGCCGCCGCGAGATCGTGCAGGTCCAGGACGAAGCCGGTCCAGTCGCCGCCGTCCACGGTCTGCCAGCCCGCCTGGAATCCTCCAGCGGCCGCTTCCAGATGCAGCCGCGCCTGCGTGCCGCCGGGCGGCTCGATGACCAGCGTCCCTTTGGTGCCGAGCACTTCCAGCCGCCGCTGGGCGCCGACCTCCATCCCGGCCGCCTCTACGATGGCCATTGCCCGGTCCCACTCCAGCACCGCCAGGCTATTGTCCACAAAAGGCTGGTCGGCAGCCTCGTCGGGGATGCCGCGGGCCGGCATCATGATCGGGCCGTCGCCGCTCTCCGGCCGGCGGAAGTCGGAGCGCAGGAAGGGCGCGACCCGCCGCGGTCGGCCGAGCACGGCGACCATCGGATCAATCAGGTGGCCACACATCTCGAACATGATGTGCCCAGGGTACGGCATGGATTCCAGCCAGCGATCATAGCTCGACTTGCCTTTGCCAATCCGGCCGCGGATACTGAACACGTCGCCGAGGAGCCCCTCGCGTGTCAGGCGGTAGAGTAGCTGGAAGGGCGGGCTGTTGCGGAAGTGATAGGCCATCAGCACGACGAGCTGTCGAGCGGCGGCCAGGTCCAGCACTTCCCGATACGCTTCCAGCGAAGTCCCGGCCGGCTTCTCCAGGTACACGTGCTTGCCGGCCAGGAGGGATTGCTTGGCATCGCCGAGGAACTGCCAGATCTCCCCGTCAATGATGATCCCTTGAATGGTGTCGTCGGCCAGCAGGTCCTCCGCACGGGGCACCCAGCGGATGCCGCTGTAGATGGGATCGGCCTCGCGCTGGCTGCGGACTTCGGGATTTGCCTCGAAAGCGCCCGCGATCTCCATGTCACCGGCCGCGCCGCTGGTGATCGCCCGCACTTTGCCGCTCAGGTGACTGTGTACCGCGCCGAGAATACCGAGCCGGATAGTCATAAGCTCTACTCTCCTCGCTGCGGCCGGTGGCCCTGCTTGCTCGTAACTTGGCTGTGAAACCGGCCAACCGATGCCGTTGCCGTGCATACTATACCCTGCTTACTCCCGGTGCTGACAACATGACCGGCCGTAGATAGGACCGGGCACAACCGCAAAACACCCTTGGTCCCGGTCACGCGGCCCCGGAGGCAACCCGGATGCGACTCCTCGGCTATAGCGACCGTCTCAGCGTAGCGCCAGGCGACACGATCCGCTTCATGGTCAGCTGTGACCATCCCTCATACCGGGCGGACTTGGTGCGCCTCATCCACGGCGACGAAAGTCCCCAGGGTCCCGGCTACAAGGAGCGCCTCGTTGCGGCCGACATCAATGGCGAGTATCCGGGGCGGACACAGCGCATTTACAGCGGCTCCTACGTCATCGTGGAAGACAGCGCGCCGCTGCGGCAGATCGAGAGCTTCACGCTGGCCGTCTGGGTCTACCCCACCACTCCCCAGGCCGGGAGCCAAGCCTTGCTGACGCGGTGGTCGGCCGTTGACCGCGCCGGCTACGGCTTGTTCATAGACGAGGCCGGCGACATAGCGGTATGGCTGGGTGACGGGACCGGCAACGTCGAGCGCCTCTGCACCGGCACACCGCTCCGCGCTCACGACTGGTACTTCGTCGCCGCGACCTACGACGACGCCCGTGGCCGGGTGTGCCTCTACCAGGAGCCGGTGCGCCGCTGGCCGGTCGAGACCACCCGCGCCCTGGTAGAGCGGACGGTGGCAGTTCGGCCGCGTAGCGACGCCGGTAGCCCCTTCCTCATGGCCGGTTACCTGACCGCCGACCCGGCGACGCGCGGCGCTGTGGGCGGGCATTTCAATGGCAAGCTCGACCGGCCCTGTCTCTTTGGCCGGGCACTGCGTCCGCCGGAGGTGGCCGCGCTCCAGGCGGGTACACCGCCCCACGAGTGCGGCGCGGCGCTCGTCGCGGCCTGGGATTTCAGCGCCGACATCGCCACGGATAAGGTCACTGACACCTCGGAGCATAAGCTCCACGGACGCGCAATCAACATGCCGACGCGGGCAGTGACCGGCTACAACTGGACCGGCACGGAAACGAGCTTTCGGCTCGCGCCGCACGAGTATGGCGCGATTTACTTTCACGACGACGATCTCGAAGACGCCGGCTGGGAAAGCGATCTGGCGTTCACCGTGCCACCGGACCTGCCGAGTGGCGTCTATGCTGCCCGCCTGCGCGCCAACGGTGACGAGGACTACCTGCCCTTCTTTGTCCGCCCGCCGCGCGGAACCGGCACAGCCGCCATCGCCGTCCTGATCCCCACGATCCACTATCTTGCCTATGCGAACTTCCGCGACATCAGCGGTGGCAACTGGGACCTGGAAAACCTGCCCAACGCGGACGTGAGCCTCCATCGCGCCGAGTACGCCTACGCGGCGAAGCACGGTCTGCCGGGGCTATATGACCTCCACTCCGATGGGTCGGGCACCGCGTATGTCTCGCGCCTGCGCCCCATCCTGAACATGCGCCCGAAGTTTCGCTACCGGGTCTGGGGCGCGCCCGCCCGCTTTCCCGCCGATCTGTACCTGATTGATTGGCTCGAAACGAAGGGCTACGCCGCCGATGTCATCACCGACGACGACCTCCACGCGGAAGGAGCGGACGTGCTCGCCCCCTACAAGGTGGTACTGACCGGCTCCCATCATGAGTATTGGACGGCCCGGATGCTGGCAGCGTTGGACACGTACCTACAAGCTGGCGGGCGGCTCATGTACCTGGGCGGCAACAGCTTCTTCGGAGTCACGTCGGTTGATCCCCAGCGACCCCACGTGATCGAGGTCCGCCGCTGGGGAACGAGCTGGCCGTTCGAGATGCACCCCGGCGAGCGCTACCACAGTACCACCGGGGAACCGGGCGGGACCTGGCGCAACCGCGGCCGGGCACCGAATCGGTTCGTGGGCGTCGGCTCGTGTGCAGCGGGGTTCGACCGCGGCGCCCCCTACGTGCGGCAGCCGGGCAGCTTCGACCCTCGCGCGGCCTTCATCTTCGAGGGTATCGGGCCTGACGAGGCCATCGGCGACTTCCCCTCACTCATGGTGCAGCACGGCGCGGCCGGCTACGAAATGGACCGCCTCGACTTCCGTCTAGGCACACCGCCGCACGCCTTACTGCTGGCGTCGTCCGTCGGCCACTCGGACCGCTACAACGCCTTCATTGACGAACGCTTGGAGTTCACGAAAGGTATTGACGGAGTGCTCTCGACCACACCGCCACAGGAGGGCGTGCTACATCCCTTCATTCGCGCCGATATGGTCTACTTCGAGACACCGAACGGGGGCGCAGTCTTCTCCGTCGGGTCCATCGCTTGGCGCGGCAGCCTCTCGTACAACGGCTACGACAACAATGTCTCGCGCATCACCGAGAATGTGCTGCGCCGCTTTGCCGAGGGTGGGTCCGGACCAATGACGCCCGGCCAAGCTATACAGGTTGAGGCGCCAGCACTACGATAGTGCCCTCTGCCAGCCGCGTACACTTCGCTCGGTCGTTGTTCCCTTCGATCTTGGCGTGGGCGTAGTTCTCCAACTCCGGTTGATGGCGCACGGTAAAGCCCTCGGCTCGCGGCGTCCTCGCTGCGAGCTTTACGACTCCCCACCTGCCGCTAGACAGCCCTCTTTGCAGGGTCTCCAGGGGGGGGTGTCAGTCGCGCCAAGCCAACGGATACTATGCGGATCGGGTCTTGTCAGTAGCCCACGTTACCATATAGAAGACACCGCGCGTGACTGTGCCATCCGGGCGCACATGGGTTTCGTGTATCCGCCAATACAACCAGTCGTCATCTTCGATGACTTCAGGCTCGTGGGCGGTGGCCGTGTCTTGCTTATTCACCGAGCTTGTTGCAACACCACGATGGGCAAGATTCGCTCATATCCGAGTACGGCCGATGACGCGCCGCTTCAACTGCCCCCCAGCAAGAAGTCAGCGACCATGGTATGCACGCGCATGGACGGCACCCCATCCTGCTCGTCGAATGTGCGCCGCGCACCCATCCCCGTTATCCGCAGGTAGCCGCACTCTCCGTCGGCACTGATGTCCACTGCCAGCTCGTCGCCGTTGCCGCGCGTTTCCCACTCCAGCAGTATAGCGACCTCGGCGCGATGTGGTAGGGCATACCTCCGCCGTCGCGGCATACCGTCGCGGCCGCCGCCCCGGCCATCTCGGATGCAATGTCACCAAGCAGTTGGCTGGCGATTGCAAGCGCTCTCTCCGCTGGCGGCAATCCCCCGTAGGAATCCCAGTTGGGCAACAGCTTGCTCAACCGGCGTAATGTCCGAAGCGAGCGCCCCAAGTGAGGACTGAGTGCGAAGTCTTCCGCGGCCGCAGTGTCGTGCGGCGTTGGCGCATACCTGGAATCCAACGCACCGAGGCGAGAAGCGTTCATACAATAGTTGCTGACCTTGGATGGTCTCCTTGATCTAAGGGTAGTATATTACAAAGTGCGCTCGATCTACGCCATTGGCGATTCCCCCTCGCTCGTGGTGCAATATGGCGCGGCCGGCGGCTTTCCCCGGCCCCCGAACATTGGCAATCCGGAAAGGACGGTGTAGAGCTGTGGCCCAGGAGTTCGAGCAGACGCACACGCGCCCATCGTATCCGATGCCCCCGGCGATGCCGTTTCCCGAGACGGGTCTCTCCGCAGAGGCAACGCTCGACGGCATTAGAGAGCGCCTGAGCCAAGACCCCTACGAGGTCGAGCGCAACTTCGGCGCCAGTTACGTTGGCCCACCACATCCGATCACGCAGCCGGCCGCTGAACTGGCGGCCGGCACCTTTTTCGTCGAGTGGGCGCGTGATATGAACCCGGGGACGCACCGGCTCGAAAAAGAAGCCGTGCGGATGATGACATCACTCCTCGGGCGCCCCGAGGCGGTCGGCTTTATCACCAGCGGGGGGACCGAATCGAACCTGGCGGCGCTGCGCTTGGCCCGCAACCTGGCGCGGCAAGACAACCCGGAAGTCATCATGCCCGAGTCCGCGCACTATAGCTTTCGGGTCGCTGCCGAGTTGATGGGCCTGCGGCTCCACGAAGTGCCGCTCGACGCAGCCTTCCGGCCACGAATGGATCAGGTTGAGGCGCTGATTAATCAGCGGACGATTGCGCTGGTGTGCTCTGCGCCGGACGGGAGCCTGGGACAGCTGGACCCGGTGAGCGAGTTCGCGGACATCGCCGCGCGTCACGGCCTCTACCTCCACGTAGATGCCGCGTTCGGTGGCTTCTTTCTGCCCTTCATGCGCGACCTGGGCTACGACGTGCCGCTCTTCGACTTCTCGCTGCCGGGCGTAAGCTCTATGATGACCGACGGGCACAAGCTCGGGCTGCTGCCCGTGGCGACAGGCTTCTTCCTCATCCGGGACGAGGCGATGCTGCAAGCCATTCCCACCGAGACAACCGTCATTCACAACATCACGGCCACAAAGCCCGGCGACCATGCGGCCGCCGCCTGGGCCGTGATGCAGCGGCTCGGCCGCGCCGGGTACCGGGAGTCGGCGCGCCGCATCTTGGAGGTGGTAGCTACCATTGTCGAAGGGATCGAACGGATCGAAGGGCTGCGACTCGTTGTCAAGCCGCTGATCCCCGTCGTGAACTTCACTTCGGACGTACACGATGTCGAGCAGATTTACCGGGAGCTACGCGCCCGCGGCTGGGGGTCTACCTATGGCCGCCTGTATGATACGCCGCGTATCCGGTTCTCGATCCATCCGCACCGCGACATGGACCATGCCCATCAGCTTGTTGCAGCCCTGGCCGAATCGGTCGCTGCGGTGCGGAAGCGCAACTAGGGACACGTCCCCGACCCGGCCCGGCCACATCACCGGCGCAGTGTAGCCGTTCACCAATGGACTGTATCTTGTACCATGCGGTCACGCGAGACCGCGAAGGAGAGTGCTATGCAAGTCAACCCCCAACAGCTACTCGACGACGGCTTCATCATCCTGCGGCAGGTCGTCCCTCCGGAGCAGCTGGACAGCTTGCGGGCCAGCTACGAAACTGTCGTCGAGCGGCAGCACCGGATTTGGGCCGGCGAGCTGGACTGGGACGAGCCGGTGGCAATGGACTATAAGTCCAAACAACCGCGCGTGGTGCTCAACGCCGTAGTGGACGCGGCCACCGCCGATACGGTGGAGTTCAACCTGCACGAGCACACGCTGGGCGTAAGCCGCCAGCTGATGAAGGCGCCGGACGCCGCGCCCACAGCCATGTTCTTCATGTGCAACCCAGCGACCGACCACGGCCCCGACTCCTGGCACCGCGACGCCGTTGGCCGCCGGCTGGCGCCGCTACAGGGCCTGCAGGAGGACATGCTGGCCAATGCGCCGGGCTATGTCCAATGGAACATTCCCCTCTACGACGATGACGTGCTGTGGGTGGTGCCCGGCAGCCACCGGCGCGCGAACACGGCGGCCGAGGTGCGCCAACTGGCCGAGAATCCGCGGGCACCGCTGCCGGGCAGTATGCAGGTGCGGCTGAAGGCTGGCGACGGTGTGGTGTACAGCAACCTGATCCTGCACTGGCCGAGCGACTACAGCACCAAGCACCGGCGCACCATCCATCTCGGCTATCGCTCCTTTGGCGGCGCTATCTATCCCTACAGCACGCACTTCTACTGGGACCTGGGCTTCACGAAGCACCTGTCGCCGGCGGCGCGAGCACAGTTCGAGCGATTCGCGGCGCTGCACGCGCAGGAGCGTGACCACATCGAGGCCTTCTTCCGGGCGATCTTGGCCCGGGATGAGGCAGCCTTCCGGGCCGAGCTGGCAGTGTTGCATCCGGGCGAGGCGGAGCGGATAGTGTGCGTGACGCTGCTGTCCCGGCTGGCCACCAAGCTCCACCAGCTGACACGTCCAGAGATCGCCAGCTTGCCCCACAACGACCGAGCGAAGGCAGTCGGCGACCAACGGGTCAGCCTCTACCTGCTGCAGGACATGGCCGGCCGCTTCTCGGCTGCGGAAACGGACCTCCTGTACCGCCGCTTTGCGCCACTGGAGGCGCAGACGGACTCAGTTGTGGACATGCCGGCCGATTTCGATGTCGAAGACTTCATCGCCAGCTGGAGCGACAGCGACTAACGCGCCTCACCCCCCGGCCTGACCAGGGGATGCGCTGTCCCCCTGCGAAGCGGGGGGCCATAGGGGGGCCGGTATTGCACCTAACCCCCGGCCCCTTCCATTCAGGGAGGGTGCAGCCGACCGGCGAGCAGCGCCGCATACAGCGCTGCGAGGCGGCGGCCACCGTCGCGCCAGGAGAACTCCTCACAGGCTCGCTGCCGCAGCAACGCGCCAAGCTGCCGGCGTCGCGGCGGATCAGCGAGTAGCTCTGCAATCCGGTCGGCCAGCGCAAACGGATTGCCGGGGGGAGCATAAACACCGTGCGGACCGAGCAGCTCCTGCGCCACGGCGGTAGCGAACGCTACGGTGGGCAGACCCATGGCCATGTAGTTCAGAATCTTGCCGTTCCCCTCGGTCTCCGACAGCTTGGGCGCGACCGCAATATCGCCCAAACTGAGGTATTGTGGCGCCTGCCGATACGGTATCCGCCCCGTGAACGTCACGTGGTCGAGCAGCTGGAGGTCGTAGGCCAGGCGGTGATACTGCTCCAACCCCGGATAGCCCATGATGAGGAAGTGCGTGGACGGGCACTGCCGAACGACCTGCACGGCAGCATGCAGCAGTTGCGGGATACCCTGGTAGTCCGCAAGCAGGCCCAAGAAGACGACGACGCGGCGGTCGGCCGGAATGCCGAGCGCCGTGCGGAGGGCAGCAACCTCGGAGTCGTACTTGGGCCGGGGCAGAAAGAAGTCCGGGTCCACGGCATCGGTGAGTGCGAACAGGGGCTTGTCCGAGCGGCCCGTCGCCGCCAGCTGCGCCTGCGCCTGCGCCGAGCTGGTGATAATGACGTCTGGGAGGCCGTTGATCCACTGCTCCAGACGGGTGAAGAGCCGGAGCAAGGGGCTGCGCGCCGACAGGAACCCGTGGTCGAGCATCTCTCCGGTGAGACTGCCCTGGTAGTCGAACACCAGCGGGCAACGGAGCAGCTTGGCCACCACAGCGCCGATCAGCGCGCCTTCGTGCAAGTGTGCGTGGACCACGTCCACGCGCTGACGGATGGCGGCCACGAGCGCGGTCGCGGTGAGCAACAGGTCGAAGTAGGGCTTGTGCCAGTGTGAGCCAACCCGCACGCGGCGCTGCCAGGGCAAGCGGGGCATCCGCACAATGCGGATGCCGGGCACAGGATCGCCGGTGTGGTAGGTGCAGAGCGTTACCTGGTGACCGAGCTGCTGGAGGGCACGAACCTCCTCAAGGATGCGGACGTGACAGCCGTAGTCGGCGAAGAACGATGTCGGGGCAATGCTGAGTATGCGATATGGCACTCGACCCCCTGCGATTCAACTCGGCAACAACGGCTCCGACCGGCGCGATTGTAGTGCCCGCACTCTGCGCCCGTCAACCGACCGCTGGCCGCCCGTTCTTGTACGCCATCAGAAACGTTCGTTATGCTTGCTCATACGGCGGCTCCGTCGCTTCACCGCACGGTGGCGGAGAGGAAAGCAGCGTGGCAACGCAGGATACGCTCGACTTCATCAGTCACAGCGCTCGCCAGACCGGGCAATTCGGCGCGCGGCTCGGAGGCCTCTTGGCGCCCGGCGACCTCATCTTGCTCGACGGTTCCGTCGGCGCCGGGAAGACGACCATGGCGCAAGGTATCGCCCAAGGATTGGGGATTAGCGAGCCGGTGGTCAGTCCCTCGTTTACCATCGTCCGGGAATATGCCGGGCGGCTCCCGCTGTACCACATTGACCTCTATCGTCTGGCCCCCGGGAGCGCACTCGAATCCATAGGTATCGAAGACTATCTGTATAGCGATGGCGCAGTGGTCATCGAATGGCCGGATCGCGCCGGCGCTTTGCTGCCGGCGGAACTGCTGCTGGTAAGCCTGAACGTTATCGCTGACACGAAACGCAGTATCCGCATGGTGCCGGCCGGTGACCGGGCCAGCCGGTTGGTCGCACAGTTCCGCCGCCAGGCTCTTGGCGGGTGAGGCGCGAGGGTATGAGACACCAAGAACGCGGGCTGAGTGCGGAAAACACATCATCATGCTCCAGACAAGAGAAGGCGTAGGCCGTCCATGTCGCTAGGTGATTCTGCTCCGCCGAGCGCTGACTCGGCCCGGTGGCCGGGGCGGCTCGCGGCGCCGGCGCAGCTCTGGGCCGTGCCGTCCGATGAGGACGGCGCTCTGTGGGTGGGCATTGACACTGCTACCCGGCTGGGTGGGGTGGCCCTCTGGCGCAACGGCCAAGTGCTCGCAGAACGCACCTGGCACGGCGGCCTCAACCACACGGCGCAGGTCGTGCCGGCACTGATCAATCTGCTCGCCGCCGTGGGCCTGCGGCAGGACACCGCTACGCCCTTGCTGCCTGACCACGGCGGCGCTGCTTTGGCCGGTGTAGTCGCCTCGACCGGTCCTGGCTCGTTCACCGGGCTGCGCGTCGGGTTGGCTTGCGCCAAGGCGCTCGCCGTAGCCCGCGGCGTGCCGCTAGTCGGCGTACCGGGCTTGGACGCCCTGGCGTATCAGCTGGCGGCCGTAGGAGGCGTGCGCCGCGGCACCGAAGTGTGCGCGGTGTCCGACGCCGGGCGGGGCAATGTTTATGCTGCTCGTTATCGCATGCGTAGCGAGGAGTTGTGGCGCGTCTCGCGCTATGCCGTCTTGAGTCCAGACGAGCTTGTGGCGCAGCTTGGAGCCGCCGACGTGCGTATGCTCGTGGGGGGTGAGCTATCCCTGAAGACGGCCCGCGACCTGACCGCAGACTTTGCGGAACGCATTACCGTCGTCCCCCCGGCGGCCGCGCTCCGCCGGCCAGGGTATCTTGTGGCTCTGGGCAAGGAGCGGACGGCGGCCGCTGGCGATCCGGCCATCTTGGAGCCGCTCTACATCCGCCGCTCTAGCCCCGAGGCGGCACGTCTTGATGCTGTGCCACCGCCACGACAGCGATCCGCCGCCGCAGGAGCACGCAAACGGCTATGATGACGACGCAGGTACGCGCCGGTACCCACACGCTGGCGCCAATGCATGACGACGACATCCCGGAGATCGTCGAGATCGAGCGCGAGTCGTTCGCCGTGATGTGGCCTTCGGGTGCGTATCAACAAGAAATGCAAGCGAACCGCATGGCGCAGTATCTAGTGTTACGCTATCGTCCGGCCCCTGGCGAGGTCGTGCCGCCGCTGCCGGTGCGCCCGGCGCGGCGCTCCTTTCCGCTCTCGCTGTTTCCCTGGCTCCGTCCGACCACGCCGGAGCCGGATCCGAACCGCCCGTCCGTCGTGGGCTACGCCGGACTGTGGCTGATGGTTGACGAGGCGCATATCACGACTGTTGCGGTGCGGCGGGCCTTCCGCGGGCGCGGCCTCGGCAAGGTCCTGATGCTGGCGATGATGGACCTGGCACGCAACTTGGGCGCGCGCAAGGTCACGCTCGAAGTCCGCAAGAGCAATGCCATCGCCATCAAGATGTACGAAGAGCTAGGCTTCCGGCAAAAGGGGGTGCGTCGCCGCTACTACACGGACAATGGCGAGGACGCGCTCATCATGTGGAGCGAAGAGTTGTCCGCACCTAGCGCCCAGCAACGGCTCGACGAGGCCAAACGGGCGCTCAGAGAACGAGTCCACTGGGAGAACGCGGCCTCGTGATGATGAGCAATCCGCGATCAGCCGTCAGCCTTGCCGAGCGGCCTCTACATATAGATAGCTGATCAGCATCAGAAGTCGGCTCGATGAGCGCCATCCTCCGGCTGGCTACCCCACACGGGCGACGCATAGCGGCGCTCTGGAGAAACCTAGCGGCCCTTGCTGCGACAGCACCGCCCTGGCTGCCGGGCCTGCTGCTCTCGCTCGTGCTCACGGCGCCGGCATGGCTTCCCTCTCTCCATCCTGACCTGAATCTCTGGGAGTTGCATGATGGTCCAGTCCACATGGTCAGGGCCTATGCGCTCCAACAGCACATCGCCAGCGGCGACTGGTATCCACGCTGGTTTGCGGAGCACTATGGCAGCTACGGCTACCCAGCCCTCAACTTCTACGCACCGGCGGTCTATTACTTGCCTGTACTGCTGGCCTGGCTCCTACCGGGCGTGGGAGTCTACAGCAGCATGCAACTTGTAGGCACTCTCGGGGCGCTGGGCATGATCTCCGGTGTCTATACGCTCGGCTGGAAGCTATGGCGCCACGGGCCGGCGGCTCTCTTCGCTACAGCCATCGTCTCGTACGCACCGTATCCACTTTCCCTGAACCTCTTCTTGCGCGGCGCCATCCCGGAGATGGTGGGAGTGAGCTTGCTCGTCTGGCTCCTCGTGGGCTGCACGAGCCTCTGGTTTGCTGCCATTGAGGGCCGCCGTCTCACCTTGTGGTGGCTGTTTACGGGTGCCATCACCATAGCCCTGCTGCTTACGCATAACATCTCATCCCTCTTGGGCGCTTTCATCACCCCGGCGTGGATAGTCTGCTTGTGGCTCTGGCGGCCAAACCGCCGGGCGCTGCTCTTGCTCTGTGGCGCTGCGCTAGGCGCCGCGGTGCTTACGGTCTTCTTCTGGCTGCCGGCCCTGCTGGAAATACCCCTCGTGCAGGCAGACCGGATTCACGTTGGCGATTTGAACTATCGAAACTGGTTTCTGACCTGGCCCGGCTACAACGCACCGCATTGGGGCGCCCAGGAAGGGAGTCCTTGGACTCGTGGTTTTCCGGTTGATCTCCACCTGATCTACCCGCATCGGGGCACCGGCCCACTGCCACTGAGCCTCTGGCAAGGTGTGCTGTGGCTCGGCGCCCTCATCGCCTTTGCCCTAACCGCGACGCCTCTCAGACGTATGCGTTCAACTGCTCTGAACCGACTGCCTGCCATCCCTCATCAACTTCGGTTGAGTGGCCTGACGGTAGGCTTTGGTCTCATCCTGGCGTTGGTCTGCTATTCGCAGTCGTTCGACTGGGCGCTGCCGCTGTGGGAACGGCTGGCACCACTGCGGGCGATTCAGTTACCCTTTCGCCTTCTCGCCCCGGCCGGCTACGGCATAGCGCTGGCGGCAGGAGGGGCGTTGACGCTGTGGCTATCTCCAAACCGCCTGGTGTGGGCAGCTACCGGCTTGGTGGTAGTCGGCCTTGGGGTCGCTGGCGTTGGCGGCCGGGCCATGCCGCTCACTTCCGAGCTTTCACGAGTAGTGGAACCCGCACCCGGCGGGCTATACATCAGCTCCGGAGAGTTCGTGCCCCAGACTGCCCACTTTACCACCTGGCATGAAGAGGAAGCACGTGGTTTCTGGCTGTACGAGCGAATGTTCCCAGAAGCCTCCTGGATTGGCGGGCGCGTCGCCGTCTGGCGGGGCGACCTGACCATCCGGCAGCTTGCCGGTGGTTCCCTCTGGACCAGTGCCGATGTCACCGGCGAGGGCGATAAGAGGAGTGTCCTCGCTTTCCACCAGCTGGCCTTTGCCGGCTGGCGCGCCTGGGTGGATGACCGCCAGGTGCCGGCAACTCCTGCCCCGTTGATTGCGACACAGGCCATCCAGCCGGGATTCCTGCTCGTGGAGGTGCCACCGGGCGAGCATCGGGTGACCATCAGGTTTGGCCCCAGTGGGCCGCGGTTGGTGGGCGCCGGAATCACGTTGATCGGCTGGCTGGCGCTCGCCGGCTGGGGCTTCATCGCGGCGCGACGGAGTACCGGGTAACGCCAACGGTTAGCCCTCGGCGGCGGCGGCCTGGTGATTGCGCTCAGTGTCATCGTCGTAACCGGACGGCTCCTGATGCCGCTTTGGCCTCCTCCTACAGATCAGCCGCAGCAGCACATTATCGTGACGAACGTGATCGCAGACGTGCTGGCCGGGCGGACTACGGTGCATTCGCCAACGGGCGCTACTTTGGGACACGACCGCTTCTTGGATGTACGCTATCTCTCGGTGCTCGCGCAGGATCGTCCATTGCGCGACGTGGGGCCACGTGCGCGCCGCTGGCTGAAGATGCACCCACCCGCGGAGGTAGCCATCAATCTCACACTCCCTGAGAATGCCTATCTGCAGACCGGCATTGTGCTTGATCCGGCCATGTGGGAGGCTCCCTTGGGTGATGGAGTACACTTTATCGCTACGCTCACTCCCGCCGGAGGGCAGGAAACGACCTTGTTCGATATTCCGAACCATCCCCGCGCTCAGGGGGAGCACCGACGCTGGATAGACATCGTGGCCGATCTGCGCCCCTGGGCCGGACAGCACGTTCGACTCACGCTGCGGACGGATGGCCGGCAGGACCCATCAAATGATTGGGCCGGGTGGGGTGAACCGGTCATCGTACAGCTAGACCCGCTGACCGGAGCGAGACTACTCCAAAGCAGCGCTCGCATCCAGGAGGTAACATTTCGGCCCTGACTGCTACACGGTGCTGCCGGAATAGACTATGCTGACAGCATACTATGGACATACTGCTCGCTCTGGAAACGTCGTGTGACGAGACGACGGCTGCGGTGATTGCCGACGGTCGCCATATTCTGAGCAACATCGTCCTGACCCAGGAGGTGCTGCACCAGCGCTTTGGTGGTGTCGTGCCTGAGCTGGCGGCCCGCGAGCACATCCGGGGGATCGTTCCGGTGGTTGAGCAGGCGCTGCGCGACGCCGAGGTAACGTGGTCCGACCTGGCAGCGGTCGCCGTGGCGAGCGGCCCGGGCCTGGCCCCCGCGCTCGTCGTGGGGGTGAACATGGCCAAGGGGATCGCCTTCGCCCACGGTCTCCCCCTGATCTCGGTCAATCATCTGGAGGGACACATCTACGCGAACTGGCTCGTGAAGACCCGGCATCCTGGTGCTGACGAGCCGCGGCCGCCGGAGCTGCCAGCCGTGTGCTTGGTGGTCTCGGGGGGACATACCGAGCTGGTCATCATGGAGGACCATTTGCAGTACCGGCTCCTCGGCCGTACTCGCGATGATGCTGCCGGGGAGGCCTTCGACAAGGTGGCCCGGCTGCTGGGCTTAGGCTATCCGGGCGGGCCGCTCATCGAGCGTGCGGCCCGGATAGCCACCCCGGAGCATCACCAGCCACCACTGACCCGGCCGTGGCTCCGCGGTACCTACGACTTCAGCTTCAGCGGTGTCAAGACGGCGATGCTCCGCCACGTGGAAGCTGCGGGGGGCACCGCTGCGCTGACACCGGAGATGGTCAGCGCCTACGCCGCAGCGTTCCAGCAGACGGTCGTGGATGTCTTGGTCGGCAAGACCTGTCAGGCGGCGGACCAGTTTCGCGCCCGGTGCATCCTCCTCGCCGGCGGGGTAGCCGCCAACGGTACGCTCCGCGAGACCCTGGCGAGCGCCGCGGCCGTGCCGGTGCAGATGCCCGCTATTGATCTCTGCACGGACAATGCCGCGATGATTGGGGCTGCGGGCTACCGCCGCTGGCAGGCTGGCCACGTCGCCGACTGGGACCTCGAAATCTCCCCCTCCGCCCAGCTCGTCTCCGCCTCCTAGCTCGGATTATCAGGAGGGGAGTGTCCCGACTGGCTTCGGTCTCCCATTAGGTCGAGGCAACGCGAGCGCATCTAGCGACTAGCACTTTGCAGGCGGCTGATGAGCGCGACGGTGTCTCGGTAGAATTTGTCGAATGACTCCGAGCGCTTACGAGCCAGATCAAGGTCGAACCGTGCTGACAAGGCCGGTTGATCCAAGGTCGGGCTGTAGACCCGGCTTGCCATCATACGACCGGTAAGCCATTCCTTCGCCCCTCGTATTGCTTCCGGGTCGGCAGGCGGTTGCAGATTGTCCGGCAGCCCGCGTTGCCCCCGCAGCGATTCGGCGGCGGCCAGTAACCATCCCTCGAACTCACGCTTGGCAAGGACGACGGCAATAGGCCTATCACTGCGAGCCTCAACCGCCCTCGCCAGCAAAGCCGGTCCCTGCTCCGCCGGACAATCATCATCGCTGTCCAATACGACAAGCACACCGCCAGGAAGACCCGTGAGTCGGGCCGCCAGTTCAACTGCGCGTTCAAGCTCTCCTGCTTTGACGAGGCGGTCCTTCGAGATACGAATGGGGCCAAGAATCCGGACGTCGCTGAGAGGACTCTCCCGTTCTGCGATGCGGCGGACCACCACCGGGACCGCCTCGACCTCCCCGTGACCCTCTACGATGCATCCGAGGCGGATAGGCATCAGGTTCCTTCCGGCGTGTCGAGCGGCAACTGCTCCGGTTCCGGTAGTAGCTGACCGAGCCGCAGTAGCTCCCCGGCCGTGTACAGCCGATCACGGAGTACCGAACGGCCAATACCGCCGAGAGGGTGAATGGTGGTGATACCGGCCTCGGCAGCAACGACGAGGATCGAGTCGGGATCAAGCGCATCATCGTCGAGGAGGTCGGGGCTGTGGCTGGTGAGGATGACCTGCGTCTGCCGACTGGCCTCGCGCAGGCTGTCATGCAGCACTCCGGACGCGCCTGGATGCAGCGCTATCTCCGGCTCTTCGATGCCGACGAGCGGCACTCGCCACGCACCACCGCTTAGTTGAAAGAGCGCTACGAGAATACCCAGGACGCGGAGGGTGCCGTCAGACATATTGGCAGCAAGAAAGCGCCAGGGAGACCGAGACCCGCGGATCTTTTGCTGGAACTCGAGTGTCTCTCTGGGACCGAACACTCTGCTGTCCACACCCACAATACCCGGCACGACCTTGGCCAAGAACTCCTCGATCCGCTGCTTTGCTGCCTGGTTGCGCTTACCCAATTGGTCAAAGACGCTGGCGAGGTTACTCCCGTCTCGCTTGAGTAGCTCTCCAGGATCAGGCAGTTGTAGATCGCTCATGCGATCCGGGTTAAGGTTGTAGAAGCCCATGCGCGATAACTCTTCATAGACCAAGCGAAACTCAGGAAGACCCGAGGCATTGACCAGATAGAGCCGGTCGGCCGCGGCCGGTGGAGGAGACTTGGCACTGCTCGTCACGTCTCCCTTTTGAACCTTGAAATATGATTCTGTCCCAAGTGATGCTGACTCCGGGTGTAGCACGCGACACATTTCTTCCTGGACCTCAATCCCGCCGTCTGGTTTTGCGCGGACGCGGAAGGAATAGTCACCGGTCGCCCCCGAGTTGAGCTTGAAGTCCAAGTGAATGCGGAAATGCGTAGGGTGTCCCGTAGAGCGACGCCGCACCTCATTGATCCCCCCCCGGTCCCGCAAGGCATGGTCCAGGGATACGCGCAGGGCATCAGCTACGAAGTGCAAGGCGTCGAGGAAGTTGCTCTTTCCCGCTCCATTCGGTCCAACGAGGAACATCAGAGGGTAGAGCCGCACGTCACAGGTGGCGATGCTCTTATAGTTTCTCAGCCTGACCCGGGTGATAAAGGTCGAGTTGCTCATCGTGCATCCTCTGGTGTACTCCCCGGCGGCGGCGGGAAAAGACGGAGAAAACGCCGGTCATGAGGAGGTAGCAGCAGTTGCGGCAGGTGAGCCGGCCTCGATACGCTCCAACCATTGCAGCGGCGTTTTGATCTCGTCGAGCGACGGCAGCATCTCCGGACCGTCCCATACACGATTCATGACCTTGATGCCGCGGGCCTCCACCACCGTGTTGACGAAATGCTCACCGAGGGCATACTGCTCCAGCTTCAAATCAAGCCCGGTCAGCCGGATGAAAAGCTGCTCGGCCGCGCCGCGCCGCCGCGCCCGCTCCTCGAAATGGCGCCGCAACCGCTCATACGACGGCAAGCAGTGCTGCCCCACCTGCTGCATGACATGGTTGCTGTAGCCTTCCATCAGCGCCATCAGCGCTTGCAAGTGCCAGAAGATGCGGCGTTGCCGGTCCGACATCATCAACTCCAACGGATGCCGGTTTTGCGCGAGATTGGTCCGGAGGCGCCCCAAAAACGTGCTCAACGGTTGGTCCTGGCGTTTGCCGAACAGGTCCAGCGCCAGACTGCCGAGATAGACCGTGAGCACCTCGTTCAAGTGCTCGCGCAGCCACGGGTGCGCCTCGAACTCGAACGCATGCGTGACCTCGTGCAGCGCGATCCAGAAGCGCAGGTCGTCGGAGGGCAGCGCGTAGCGCTGTTCGAGCCGGCCGATATTAGGCTCGACAAAATACACTTGCCCACTACTGGCCGGCTTGCGTCCCAGGATGGAGAGGTCATATTGACCGAGCACGCGGCGGGCGAGGTAGCCAAGTAACAAGCCGACCTCAGCACTGAGCACGACCTGACTGAGGCCGGTGAGCGCGCCGCCGGCCGACGTGCGCTTCAGCGCTGCCTGATACGTCTGCTCCAGCAAATCGAACAGGAGGCGGAAGTTGGCAATGTTGGCATCTACCCACTCCCGGCGGTCAAAGGTGCGCACGTTCGTGAGCGGCTGGGGCAGCGTGACGCCGGTATACTCCGCGACGAGGTCGTGGCTGCGGCGCACAAGGTCGGCGTACTGCTGCTGTGCCTGCTGACGGTCCCAGGGCGCCTCCGGTGTGCGCGCCCGGCTCGCCGACGCTGCTATCTGCGCCGCCCATTCCCAGTTGATGAGGCGGTTTCCGAAACGCTCACTAATCAAGCGTCCCGCAACCCAGGCCGCGCCTCCCATCATGCCGAGGGCTAGTCCCACGCGCCATGTTTTGGGGTGGGTGATCAGTGATCGAATCAACGGTATTGCTCCTGCCACCTTAGCTCTGCACCGTAGAGGTGGTCCGGTCGCCTTCGACCAGCCGCGGTGCGCGACTCATCGCCCGGAGCCACGACCTCCCTAGCCTGAGCCGCCATACGTAATACAACCCTAGCAACGTCACCGGCACAACGAGGGCGGCATGTACCAGCACAGCGTACACGGTGGCCTGACCCAGAGGGACGCCAGCTTGAGTGAGTACCTGCTGCACGAGATAGTGAAACACGCCCACATATCCCGGTGATGACGGCAACAGCGTGCCCAAGTTGGCGATGCTCGTGGCCAGGATGGCGAGGGGCACCAGCGGCGGACCCTCGATAGCTAAGGCATAGAGTAACGCGAGATACAACCCAGCCTCGCATAGCCAGGCCCCTACCGTCAATCCCAGTGCCCAGAGTGTTGCCCTGGCTCCGCCGAGGACCGCCAGCCCCCGAACCACAGACTCCACGAGGCCAAGTGCCGGCCTACGCAGCCCGCGCGGCAGCACCCGGATGACCGGTTCGGCCAGGACCACGGCGAACGTCGGCCGCACTGCGGTCACGACAAGGATAGCGGCAGCGCCGGCAAACAGGACGGCAGCGAGCAGCAACGGTCCGCGCCAGTCGCCGGTCAGCGCTACCAGCGGCAGGGTAACCGCGGCAAAGATGATTAAGCACAAGCCGTCGAAAATACGCTCGATCAGCACTGTCGCCAAGGCTGCAACGCGACTGATCCCCTCACGACGACGGAGCACGTCCACGCGGACGACTTCACCGAGCCGCGCCGGTAGAATGTCGTTCGCCATATAGCCGATCACGACGATGGGGAAGAGGCGTCCCACCGCGACCTCCCGCAGCGGCGCGAGCAGTACGCGCCAACGCGCTGCACGCACGGCGACCCCCGTGAAATAGAGCGCCAGAGCGGGGATGAGCAGCGCATAGTTGGCTGCTCCGAACGCTGCGCCGACATCCTGGAAGTTGATCGTCCGCAGCGCCAGCCACAGCAGGAGCGCGCTGATAACGATCCCGAGGATAGTGTACGAGTGACGGATCACAAGCTCTCGTCCTCGGGGGGCCGGAGTGGTGCCCGGCTATGGGCCGGCCAGGCAGTCCCGCGACGCAGCTTCCACACACGCCAGAGCGCCTCCCAGGCAATCGGGAGATTCATCTTCGACTTGCCCACGCGCCGTTCGCGGAAGAAGATAGGCGTCTCTACGATCTGGCAACCGGCAAGCTGGCAAGCCAGAAGCAGCTCGATCTGAAAGACATAGCCCTGGGAGCGGATACCCGCGAGGGGCAGCTGACGCACTATGGACGCGCGGAAACAGCGGAAACCGGACGTCGTATCCCGTATGCGGAGACCGGTCACCCAGCGCGCGTACACGTTCCCGACCCGGCTGAGGAGACGACGCAGCGGATGCCAGCGGGAATCCACGCCACCGCCGGCCACGTAGCGTGACCCGATCACGACATCGTACTGCCGACTGAGCTGCACCATGCGCGGGACGGCCTCGACAGGATGCGAGAAATCCGCGTCCATCTCGAAAATGCGCTCGGCCCCCAGCTCCAGCGCCTGCCGGAAGCCGGCAATATAGGCCGTTCCCAAGCCCTCTTTCTTGGCCCGATGGAGCACGTGGATGCGTCCTGGCGCGGCAGCTTGGAGGCGGTCGGCGAGTACCCCGGTGCCATCGGGCGAGTTGTCATCAACGACGAGGATACTGACGGGCGGCTCTAGCGCCAGGACCGCCTTGGTGAACGGTTCGAGGTTACCTACCTCGTTGTAGGTGGGCAGCACAATGATTGTCTTCATAGCAGAGGGTCGTAGTAGGGCAAACGGCCGCTCACCCCGCCGGCGCGCCGCCGCGGGGAAGCTGCGCTGGCGCACCGCTCTGCAGCGGGCCACCGGCCTCCACCTTGTAGACCGCGGTGTTTCCGGCGCGAAATACTGTTTCCAGGCCGGTGTCGAGCTTGGCGCGCGCCGCGGCGCCGGAGTCCCGGTACTTGTTCGCTTCGAGATAGCCGTAGACGATGTACTCCACTTTGTAACGATCCAGGAGGTGCTGCACCTCTTCCAAGCTGCTTGCACGATAGATTGTATCAATGTCGCGCTCTCGCTCCGCGATGGCGCTCCCGGCGGCCTCACCACGCCAGAGACGTTCATGCTGGGGCCACCCCAGCACTGTGGGTAGACCGGTCTGGGTGGCAATCCGCGCATAGTGGCTGTAGGGCCCACCCACCGCCTCCAGCACGACCGGACGACCCGACACGTTCCCAATGAACCATTGGGCCGCCTGATAATCCTCCGGCTGGTGTTGCTTCAGGAACTCAAATCCATCGAGCGTTGGCGCCTTGCGAAAGCTGTTGGTGCGCTGCGCCGTCGTCACCGCCGGGTAGATGAGACCCAGACCGACCAGCGCGACGCCCACCGCCGCTGCGCTGGCGAAGGTAAGCAGTGGAACGAGACGTGGCTTCCCGCTTTCGCGGGAATGACGGGAGAGGGGACGGTTCGCCGGCACGGGTGGGGGATTAGCCCGCATCGCCCGCCACAGGCTACTCCCTACTACGTAGGCGCCAAACGCACCGACTAAGGCGAGCAGTGTCCAGGCCTGGTAGTAGAGCTTGAAGACGGTGTTCATCCGGCGCAGCGCAGCGCCATAGAAGTCTTGGACGTAGACCACCTCGCAGACCCCGATCAGGGCGGCGGCGAGACCGAGCAACACCAGGCCAAACACCACTGCCGGCCGCTCGCGCTGTGCCCAGATCGCCCAGGCGGCGGCGAGGCCGATCAGGAGGCTCACGGCCAGCACACCGTTACCCCGCAGGGCCGCCAGCGCCGCCACCAACACAAAGGACGCCGCCCAGATTGCGCCGGAGGCTCGCCCCCGGCCGGTCACGGGAGCCGGCTCGGCCGCCTGCTTGGCCGACGTGAAGGCGCTCCACGTCAGCCTTAGCCCCCGCCACGGAAAGACGGTGGCCAGAAACGCCAGACTAGGCACCAGCAGCAGGCCCCAGAACACCACGAACTGGTCTACGCGACTCCTGATCGGTACGAGGCCCAGGCTGGAAGCCGGCGGTCTGAAATCGGCATAAAACGGGACGAACAACAGGACGGCGAGCACCGCCGTTACCGCCGCGCGACCGAGGGCGGCCCCGGCCCCGCTCATGGTTGGCGTGCGCCGGATCATGGCGCCGGCCATGGCCACGGCAGCGAGCGCAAAGTAGGTCGGGAAGTCCCAGCTATTGAGGCTATAGAGTGCCCCGAGCGTGCCGGCCCCGACGAGCAGACGCCCGATCTCGGCGCGGTCGCGGCGCCATGCCGACCAACGCGGCGTCGGCGGATGCAGCCACCAGCTGAACGCGACCTGGAGCGCCAGCAGCGTGAACGGCAACGCGAGCACGTGCGGGTGCAAATCGCCGAGCAGAAAACTGAACGCCGGAAACTCGTTGATCGTGTAGTCGAGGTCCCGCCCGGTGACGTCGCCACAGGCGAGCGGCGCTACCGGGGAGTCCGAGAGCTGGATGGCAACGTGAACGGCGCCCTGAATGAACTCCGTCAGTGGGCGGCCCAAGGTCACAACGCCGGTGGCCCGGCCGCTTGGATCGGCGCGCAGGGTTACGAGCCGCTCGTCGGCCCCGCTTGGCTCGCGACACGAGCCGCGGCTCAGGAGGGCGAGGTACGAGCCGTTTGGCTCCAGGCCGGCTACTTCAAGGGTAACCTCCGACCGATACAGGCCGGCATCGGTAAACGAAGCTACGCCGTTCACCGGCTGTCCCGTGCGCGGCTGTAGCGTCGCCTCGCCCGCTTTGATGACCAGGACGCGCGTGCTGTTCCAGCCCATGCCTTGCCAGAAGTCCTTGTCCAGATAGCCGGGATCGCGCAGCAGCGTCAGCGGGCCGTGCAGATTGCCACCGATCAACAGCAAGTAGCTGGCGAGCAGACCGGTTAGCACCGCTGCCGGCGTTGCTCCGGGCCAGCGTGCCGCGGCCTCCCCGGCCTCCCGCCCCGTGCGCTGCCGGCGCCGCCCTCCACGCCGCCCCGCCGGCGCCGGCTCGCTTGGTGTCCGGGATTGCCGGTGTACCTGCACCAGGTTGTAGGCCACGCCGAACGCGCCGAGCGCGGCGAGGCCGAACAGCAGCGCGAGGGTCAGGTTGAACGTCTCCGCCAGCGGCAGACCCGAGAGGCGCGTGAGGATTGCTACCGAGAGGTGTCCGAAGTAGTAGTAATTGATCGTGCCACCGGCAAACCACGGGTCGAGCGGGGGGAAGCTCTCGCTACGCCAGGCTCCGCTCATGAAGGCGAAGTCCATGAATTTCTCGGTGTTGACCACCTCTGGATTGAACATGCGGATCAGGCCGAACCCCAGATAGGCGGTGAGGAAGATCGCTTCCTGGACGATCAGGAGCCGGCGCTGTGACCACAAGAAAGGCCGGAGATCGGCCGCCGAACGCCGCCAGATCGCCACGGACAGTGCGCCGATGGCCACGAGCACCAAGGTGTAGGAGACGCGGCTGTTGTCGAGGAAACCGAGCGAGCCGAAGAACCACAGCGGATAGATGAAGACGAGCAAGCCGAACGCCTTGGCTACACTGGTGCCGCGATCCGGCAGCGGCCGCAAGACCTGCAAGCAAATCGGGAGGGCTATCAGCCACAGAATCTGGACGACGAGCCACCACCACAGCAGGTGTAGCACTGCCACGACTCATCGTCCTCTTGCTTGGCCCGGCTGCTCGCGGTGGCGAGATGCTCGCTACTCCACATTGGGGAGTAGGTTGAAGATGCGTACCTGGCTGTTGAAGGTATCGGCGACGTACAGCTTGCCACCCCACACGGCAATGCCGGTGGGCAAATTGAGGCCCTGGCCGTCGGCTGCCGTCCCGACGGCGAGCAACTCACCGTTCGGATCGAACTTCAGGATGCGCTGACCGACCGAATCCGTGACGTAGACGTTGCCCTCGGGATCGGTCGCCAAATACGGCTCATTGCGAACCTGATCCGACCAACCGAGCACCGGCCATTGCACGACGACGTTGCCGTCCTTGTCGAACCGCTGAATGCGACCGTTATGCGTGTCGGCGACATAGATGTCGCCGGCCGGTGTGATCGTCAAGCCGATAGGCTCATCGAGCTGGTCGGTAAGCTGACCGGCCACCCCGACCTGCCCGAGCAGCTTGCCGGCCGCATCGAACTTCTGGACGCGCTTGTTGCCGGTATCTGCCACGTAGAGCACCCCGTCCGCCAGCGCCAGCGCCCGCGGGCCATAGAACTCGCCCGGCTCCTGGCTGATCTCTTGACCCGGCGATCCCCACTGGCCCAGGAATTGCCCATTGGCGTCGAATTTCTGAATGCGGTGGTTCCAGGTGTCGGCGACGAACACCCGGTTGGTGCCCGGCTCCACCAGCACGTCGAGCGGCTCGGTGAACTGTCCGGCGCCCTGGCCTGGCGTGCCCCAAGCCACGAGCAACCGGCCACTGGGATCGAATTTCTGAATGCGATGGTTCATCCCGTCGGCGACGTAGACGTTGCCCTCGTCGTCCACCGCGATACCCCGCGGATCGCTCAACTGCCCGCTGGCGCGGCCCGGCGAGCCAATGGTGCCGACCTGCTCCAGCGGGACCACCGCTTCCGTGTAGCGTCTCGCTCGCTCGGCGGCTGCCGTCCGCTCCTCGACCGTCCGGGGGGAGGCCACTTCGCCGACGAGGGGAGAAGTGAGGCCGTAGCCGTCCTTGACGTACACGTAGAAATCGTATGAGCCGAGCGCACTGACCGTCTCGCGCTGCCACAGCCAGCGCAGGAACGGATCACGGACCTCACTCTTGGTCAATACCCTCCAGATGGTGGAGAACGAGAGGCTCCGATAGTCTTCCGGGAACCACCAGCGCATCCGATACCGGATCGGGCTGTAGCCGGCGAGGAAGGGACGATTCTGCTGGTCCTCGTCGAGCGCCACCAGCACCACCGGTTTGGTCGGCGTCGCTGTCAGCTTGGGCGGAAATTCGGCATTCTTGAAGTCACGCAGATACCAAGAAAACGGCCACCAAGTACCGGCCGTGCTGACGACACCGATCGCCTTGCTATCGCCAGCCGTCTTGAGCGAGAGGTCCTCGATGGCGCGCACGACCTTCGGCACATCCGGCGCCGTCTGGGTATAGATCAAGAGGTCCTTCGGCACGTCACCACGCTCGAAGTTCAAGGGCCAGCTCGTGTGGATGGTGTAGAGGCCCAGAACGACCAAGGCTCCTACCGCTACCTGCGGACCGAGGCGCCAGGGCCGGGGCTGGCTGAACAGCCGGCCGAGGAACCACCCGGCCAGAATCGTGAGCGGGAGGGCGATATGGAGAGTGAGCCAAGGCATCTTCTCCCCGGCCCAGGTATAGATCACGAACGCCAGCACAAACCACCACGCCAAGAAACCGGTGAAGACTGTCGGACGGCGCACCGCAGCCCCAAGCCCGATCAGCCCAAAGACGAGAGCGATGGTTTCATAGGCACTCAGGGTCAGCACGTAGTAGAAAAGCGGCTGATTACCCCGTTGTACGTCGTGCTGATTGAGCCAATAGGTCAAGGAAGCGGTGAAGCCGTCGCGTAGCCCGGCCGGATTTGCGCCGAGGCTCGTGAACAGGAGCAGCAAGATCACTAGGATGATGATGATGGAGCCGGTAAACGCGCCCGCTCCCCAGAAGGCGGTGTGGTCCTTGAACACGGCCTGCCAGGCGGCCGTAATCGGGCTGGCCGGCTCACCCCCGGAGCGCTGGCGTGCTTGGCGGCGGCGCCACCATTCCAGGGCCAGGTTGGCTAGAATGAATGTGCCGAAGATGAAGAGCGTGATATACGTGGTTTCCTTGGTGGTGAAGGCGAGTGCGGCCCCGGCGGCTGCGGCGTAGAGCCAAGCGCGCCGATGGGTGGCGATGTAGTTCACCAGCCCGACTGCGAGGAGCATGGTCCACGTCGCCACGTAGGTGTCCTCCCGCAGAAACCGCGCAAAGTACGTGAAGGCGGGCGAAAAGGTGATGATTGCGACGGTAAAGAGCAGGCCCAGCGTGCCGAGCTGGCGCCGCCAGGCGAATACCAGCAGCACGAGCGCGACGCCAAACGCCGCCGGCACGGCCCGCGCCGTGGCCTCGGTGGCGCCCAAGAGCCAGAACGACGCCGCCACGGCGAGGAACTGAAACGGACCGTGGAGGAGGGGGTTGTATTTGTAGAAGCTGCCCCGATAGGTGTCCCAAGCGTACTTCGCATGCATGCTCTCGTCGTGGTGCATCGCCCGCGTGCCCAGGTCCCAGAAGCGGGTGAGTAGCAACGCCAGCAGCAACCCGACCAGCAGCAGCGCTTGTCCATTGTTCAGGCCGAGAACGGCCGGGCGGCCCAGCCACTCCCGCCAAGAGAGCACCGCCGGGGATGTCTCGGCAGCGTCATCGGCAGTCATGTGCCCATGGCCGTCATCGCGGGCGGCCGGGCCGCGTACCTTGCCGGTTGACCGACGTGCTGGGGCGCGCCGAGTCGCCATCGCGCTGTTACTCCTGTCTGCTATGAAAATGACACCCAGGCGTCATTCCCGCACAAGCGGGAATCCAGGCCACCCGGGGCGGGGGTGCGGTCGGGCCTACGTCCCCGCCGGCTACCCGGCTCACGTGATTATAGCAATACTACGACAGAGGCCTTCGTCCGATTAGCACGGGCTTTAGTTATCAATTACCTCGTAGATGATGACATTATCCTCACTATACACTATCTTGATGTCTCCAGAAGACAGTATATTCTCGAACTTCTGTAGACCAAGAGGCGTATAATAGGATCGCTCAAGACCCCCAACGTAAACATACTTCACGTCGTAGCGTTGCAGAAGCTCTAGCGCCACCTCCGGTCGGGGGTCATTGTAGATGGTCTGCACGTCGCGCAGCCGTTTGTCAATCATCCAGGCAAAGTCGCCGCGCTGTTGCTTCTGGTGCCAATCCCACCCCAGGACAGTGGGCAGCCCCGTGTATTTGGCAATACGCGCGCCCCACCGATAGGGCGGCACACTCGCCTCCAGCACGACGGGCGAGCCGCTGACGTTACGCAGCAGCCAGGCGATAGCCGCGCGGTCGGCGCTCGCGCGGATGGGGCCGTCCCGCTCCGGATCGCGGACCTGGGCATGCTGCATATAGGCCATGCCGTCCGCCGTTGGCGGCAGCGCCGCAAACCGATCGGCGATCCGCACCGGCGTTGCCCCGACCGGATAGATCAGCACCGCTCCGAGCAAGCCGGCAAAGGCCAGACTCCAGCCCCGCCGGAGCCATACGGACCGCACCAGGGCATTCCACCCGGCGCCTTTCGCAGCAGGTGCGGCAGCGCCGGCCCAGCCCCAGAGCCGGTTGAGCAGCCACGTTGCCGCAACTGCCGAGACCAGCGCCCAGAGCATCCAGACTTGCAGGTAGAGCTTGAACACTGTGTTCATGCGGCCCACGTCGCCTTGGAGCGCAAAGAACTCGACAAACACACTCAGCGCGGCGCCCGCGCCGACGAGGGTCAGCAGGAATAGCGTATGCGCCGAGCGGCGGCGTTCCCAAGCAACCAGGAGCACCAGACCGATCAAGGCCGCGAGGAAGGCGATCAACGGCAGCTGCCGCCGGACGAGTGTTGCTACCACGACAGCGACGGCGGCCCACGCTGCGAGTATCGGGAGGGAGGGCAGCCGCTGGTGGTGGATCAGCAGGCGCTCCAAGTGGTCGAGGCGCTCCTGACGGCCCAGGTACCACAGCCGGGTGCCCAGATAGCGTCCCCAGCCACTCCGGCTCCAGGCCCGTGCGCCCTCGACCAGCAAGAAACTGCCGAGAACAAAGAGGAAGAAACCGTGGATGATGAGGTAGTGGTCGAGACGCGACTTGTCCGGGAACGGTGTGACCCCCGTGTAGAACAGCTCGTAGTGGCTCCAGAACGGCTGAAAAGCCAGACGACTGACGGCGTACACCGCCACGGCGCTCACACCGCACCGCACCGCGCCCTGCCAGGTCACGCCGGCGGCGCGCCATTCGGCCAGCGCCAGCGCGGCGACGATCACCAGCAGGTGGGTGGGGAAGTCCCAGCTATTGGTAATGGCAATGGCGCCGAGCAGCCAGCCGACCAGCAGGATGTACCAGAGCCGCTGACCGCCGAGCGCCTGCCACGCCCAGCGCAGCGGTCGTCCGGCGAGCGGCTGCGGATCGCGCCAGCCGCTCTTCAGCAGATTCAGGCCGAGAACGAGCATTGCCACGGTCAGCGGCATCACGATCATGTGGGCGTGCAAGTCGGCAAACAAGAAGGTGAAGAACGGAAACTCGTTGATCGTGTTGTTCGGGATGACGCGCGAGCTGCGCCAGAAATCGAGACTCGGTAACGCCTGCCCGTCGAGCAAGACCGCCTTACCACCGGCCAGCAGATTGGCCGCGCCAGCCACGCCGGGCAAGCGGCTCTCGACGGACACGCCACCGACCCGTGCCAGGCCTTCTTGCAGTTGGTTAAGCGCATCCAGGTTGCCCACACCGGCCACGAAGAGCGCGGCGAGCAGCCCGCCCGCGATGGCTCGCCGCGGTGTGCCGCCCCACTGCGGCCGGAAGCGCACGGCGTTGAAGCCGAACGTGAAGCACCCGGCGACCGTCAGCGCGAACACGGCCGCGACGGCAGCGTTGAACGAGACCGCGGGGATGACGCCGGTGAGCTTTGTCAGGGCGCCGACGATCACGTAGCCATAGTAGTAGTAGTTCAAGTAGCCACCGGCAAACCAGGGGTCGTAGGGCGGGAAATAGGTCGAGCGCACCACGGCGTTCAGGTAAGAGAACTCCATCGGTTTCTCGCCCCCCCGGAACAGGTGCCACAAGTCCGGGTTGTAGAGGCGCAGGAGCATAAAGAGCACAAACGCCCCGGTGAACACCACCTCGTTGCACAAGATGAGCCACCGGTACTCGCGCCAATAGGCGAGCAGTGTCTCGCGTCGCCACCAAGCCAGTCCTATGGCCCCCGCCAGCAGGAGGAGCAGCGCCAGTGCCAGCGTCTCGCGCGACCAGGGGGCCAGACGGAACGAAGCAGCCAGCCAGCCCAGATAGCTGAAGGCCACGACACCGAGCGTCTTGGCCAGCCCATAGCCCCGATCCGGCAGCCACCGCAAGAGCAACAATGTCGCCGGCAGCGCCGCGAGGCCGGCAAGCTCGATAGCCAGCCACCACGCGACAAACGGCAGCTGATTCGCGAAGTCGTTGGGCTGGAAGAGACGCGACCACGTCCCGCCGAGGCGCTGCGCTGCCTGGAGCGCCGGCGACATGAGCAGCCCACTCGTGCCCACCTGGCTGGGAGACATATGGATGACTGCATCCAGGTCGGCGCGGCTCAGGATCGCCCGCGCCTTGTCCGGCGAGAAGTCGGCGGTCTTCTCGAAGATCAGCACCTTGGGATGGTCATAGACGGTGAAGGCTTCCTCTGCGGCGTCATCGTTGATGACCCAGCCGAGCAGCTCGGGATAGGAGGTCGCCGTATGCACCAGCTCGAAGCCCAGCTCACCGGAGAACAGCGCGCGATAGTAGTCGCTCGTCATCGGGTAGCGCTGGGGCATGCGCGGGATCGAGCCGTAGAGGCGGTTGCTCGACAGGAAGATGTAGTCCGTTTGGCGCAGTTGATCGAGCAGTTTCTCGCGCTTCTGCTCATTGTCCTGGTCGTAGAGCGTGAGGGTGAGGCTGCGATACTGCTGCCCCTCTGCTCCCCAGGGATCGGGGTAGTCCGGGAGGCGTAACGGCAACGGGTCGTCCCAGTGCTCGTTCGCCACGACGGTGCCCTTGGGGACATTCTGGTAGATCCACTCGCTGGCCTGTACGCGACTGACCGGCCGCGTGTAGATGCGCGTGAAGGCGTAGGCCCAGAGGGCCGTCGCGGCGAGGACACCGACGATTAACACCGGCCCCAGGGCGCTCGCAAGCACCCGCCGTCGGGACCGGAGCCGGTCATGGATAGTCCACAACAGCCAGCTCGCCATGATGACCAGGAAGGGATAGATCGGCAGCAAGTACCGCATCGTCTTGTTCAGCACCGACCCGAAATAGAGGAAGCAGAGCAGAATCCAGGCAACGGTCAGCACGTGCTGCCACCGACCGCGGAGCAGCAGCACGCCGCTGGCCACGGCGACTCCGGCCCAGGCCGCGCCGCCGAGCGCCCAGCCCAGGCCCCACTGCACCATGTGCCGCCAGGGGAAGAGCAGCGGCGTGGTGTTGGCCCACTGCACCGACGGCGGCAGGTCCACCTCACCGCTCTGCGTACGCGCCTGGTACCGGATGTTCTCTTCCCACAGCGGATTGAGCCGCAGCGAGAAGATGCTGGGACCCGCAAAGGCGTAGGGTTGACCGACGCGAAAGACGACAATGCAGACCAAACCGGCCAGGGCCAGGCCGATCACCGCACGCCGGATGAGAGGCAGCGCCTCCCGCCAAGACCGCTGCTCGTCCGGGGCAGCGTCAGTCACCGCGCCGGCCGGCAATGCCACCTCCCAGGAAGCGCTACCCAGGCCCAGATCACCCGGATCATCAGCGTCAGCGGCAGTGTCAGCACTGGCCACGCTCTCCCGGTCGTTGTGTGTACGCACCAGCCAGATGAGCGCGCCCAGTCCCACGATAGGTGCCAGCAGGACCATGGAGAGCTTGGTGGCCATCGCTAGGCCCAGCGAGAGACCGGCCCACACATAGTCGCGCCGCCGGCCCCGGCGTGCGATCTGCACGACGAACCAGAACGTGAGCGCCACGAACGTCACGAGATAGCTGTCTACGACAAAGAAGTGCGCCTGCTGAATGTGCATGACCGTGACCGCCAGGAAGGCCGCCGCCAACAGGCCAACCCGCCGGTCGTACAGCGCGGCCCCGATGCGATACGTCAGCGCGACGGTGGCCAGGTCGAACAGCACGCCCACCACACGGCCCAGCAGATGCACCTGATCGTAGGTATTGCGCCCCAGCCACTCCGCCAGGTACCGCACCAGGAAGATCGGAAAGGTGCCGTAGACAAAGAAGCCGTGCCCCTTGTTGTGGGGGTTGAGCGGGGATTGTGCGGTATCGAAGTACGCGCCGATTGAGTCGGGCAGTTCTAGGGCGTTCTCCACCATCGTCAGGAAACGCTCGTCCGGGTGGAGGTGGTGATTGTCGTCCCAGGCCAGGCCGGTAAGCCGGAAATAAGCGGCGACCAGCAGAATGACGAGCAACGCCGCACCCGTGGCCCAGGGATGGTCAGGAAAAGGAAAGCGCCCGCCACTGCGCGTTGGCGCCACGTCCAGCCTACCCGCGACCGGCGCCTCTACCACCGACTCGTTACCCCTCATGGCAGACAGTTTCAGCGTGCTGTCGGTCTCCGGCCCCGGTCTTTGTCGCCTGGCGAGCGGCGGGGGTAGCCGGCCGCCGTCTCCGGTGAGCCAGGGCCGGGCTACCCCCAGGTGCGACATGAGCACGACATGGACTAGCTGGTGAGCATACCACGATCCCGGCCGAGGCGTTTGTCCATTACGGGTGCCGAAGTCGGCTCGGATGGAGCCGTGCGTTCGGCCGAGGCTGGATGGTGAGGCCGGGCCAGCCGGCGGTATAGTAACTGTGCGTTATGAGGTAACCCATGATGTCCGGTGAACCGCCTATGCTGACCTGGTGGGGCTGTGCCGCGTTCGAGTTGCGCGTCGAGCGCGACGAGGACAGCATCGCTTTCGATCCGTTCGTCAAGCCCGACCGGCCGCGCTTCGGCTCCATCTTCTGCTCCCACGAGCACTATGACCACTACCATGAGCCGACACTCCGCCGGCTCTGTGTAGGCCAGGCGTTTCGTCGGATCGTCGTCAGCCACTGGTGCCTGCACGCCTCGCGCCTGAAGTCACCGATCTGGGACGATCCGCCGCCCACCGATGGCGCCTTCCTCGAGGCCGGCCAACGTGTCGCCCTCTACCCTCGGTATGCCAAGGACCCGACGATCACGTGGCCCGGCCCGACCGCGCTGGACCTGGGGCGGTGGCGCGTGCAGGGTGTCGAGAGCAGCGAGAATCCCCGCGAGTACCTCGACGGCAGCGCGATCACCACCCCCTACCCGAACATGGGTTACGTGCTCACGGACACAGTGACGGGAACCGGCATCTACCACCCCGGCGATCTGTGGGACGCCTTCCCCGCCATGGCCGAGCTACGGGGACAGGTGGACATCATGCTCTACCCCATCAGCAAGCTACGGGGCGTGGAAGCGGCCGTCGTGGACCTTATCCGCCCCCACATTCTCATCCCCATGCACTACCGGCCTCGGCACTCCACTGCCTTCCCCATCCCGATCAATCCGGCGGCCGGTTCCGTCTCTGTGGTGGACCCGATCACCGGCGCTCGTCTCCCCGGAGCCACCGACGAGGCCTATCAGCGCAACATCCGCACGCTCATCCGCCGCCACTGGTATCCCACGCCGGCCGACCCCGCCGCCAAAATCGCCGCGCTTCAGACGATGATCGGCGATCTTGCCCGTTTCGTCACAGTCGAGGCCGGCCAGCCCTACACGCTGTCCGACCTGCTGGCAGCATAGAGCCATACTGCATCGCGGCGCTCTCCCTAGAGGAGCGGCAGCGACCAGGGCGCCCACAAGGGCCATGGCTTCCCTAGATTCACAAACGAAGTGCAACACCAGAGTAAGGTGTTGCCAGGGGACGCCACTACACGCAGCTTGGTATTGAAGAACGGTGTGCGTTGGCCCGCTTACACGCCCAGGGGTGCGCGCTCCGGGAAATCGCTACAACGCTGGATCGCGCGCCATCGACCATTGCTCGGGAGCTGAAACGGCCCGGCAGCAGGGCTCGCGCCCGCGGTATGCCCAGGAGCAGGCCCGCGCCCGGCGCTGGAGCGGTGCCCGCCTCGACCGGGCTGCCGCCCGGCGCGCGCAGGTACGCACGCGCCGCAAACAAGGCTGGTCGCCGGAACAGCTCGCCGGTCGGCGGCGGCGGGACGCCGGCCGGACCGGGCTTGCCCACGAGACCATCGATCGCTTCAGCTACGCCCAAACCACGCGCCCGAAGCCGGACCGGGCCGGGCGCCACTGCCTACCCCGCGCCAAGTGGCGCCGGGGCCACCGCCGGCGGCGCGGGCGTCCGGCGTCCCTGATCCACCTCCGCCGCCCGCTCGCCGAACGGCCGGCCACGGCCACCGACCGCCAGCCCCCCGGGCAGTGGGAAGCCGATCTGATGCTGTTCCGCACCTACGGCCAAGCGGTGCTGACCCTCCCTGAACGCCACTCCCGCCGGCTGCTGGCGGTGCGGCCCCCGGGCAAAGCCGCCGCGCCCAGCGCCCAGGCCCGCGCTCGGCTGCTGGGTCCCTTGCCCGCCCCCTGGCGCCAGACCGTCACCTTCGACAACGGGACCGAGTTCGCCCACCAGCACGAACGCCCCGCCCGCGGCCTGGAGACCGGCTGCTGCGACACGCCCGCCCCCTGGCAGAAAGGGGGGGTGGAAAATGCGATCGGGCGGCTGCGGCGCGGCCGGCCCCGTAAGACCGACCTGGCGACCGTCGCGGGGGCCCGGTTTACGGCGTTGGTGCAGTTGTACAATAATACGCCCCGCAAGTGTCTGGGCTACCGGACGCCCGCGGAAGTCTTCTGGAACGACGTGTTGCACTTCCAATGTGAATCCACCTTCCCGCCTGCGCGGGAATGACGAGTGCGGCGGCAGGAATTGAAGGGCGGCAGACTCCCCCTCTCCCCCTGGGAGAGGGCCGGGGTGAGGGCACCACCCCTCCTCCCCCATCCTGTCTATCCATGTAAATACCTACCCTTGTGAGGAGGGGGCCAGGGGGTGAGGTCTACCTACCCTTCGCTCTGCCAGCGAGCGAGCGGGTGCCGGCGGTCCGCCAGCGGCAGCGCGACCCGCGTACCCTGCCGGTGCGATTCGTAGACGGCGAGAATCATCTCTAGCGCCGCGCGGGTGTCGTGCCCGCTTGACATGGCCGGTGCGCGGTCTTCCTCGACCGCCGCCAGCAAGTCACACACGACGAGCTGGTTGGCTGTGTGCATGCCGCCGCGCGAGTTCTCCGACCCCAGCGCCGGCGGCAGCGGCTCCGGCTCCACCTGCTGCCACTCGGATAGCCGGTCCGGCGGCGCAAACGGGCCGGGGAACATGTAGATCGGCGAATCGGGGCTGCTCCACAAGGCCAGCACGCCGTCGGTGCCGCAGACCTCCACCCGGAAGTAAGGAGAGCCGCCGCCGTCTCCCGCTCGCCCGCACTCGTAGGTACCCAGGACGCCATGATCGAAGCCGTACTGCGCGATCACATCGTCGCCGGCGATAAGACCGCCCTCTTCTTGGGCCACCTCGATGTCTGCCACGGTGGCATCGCGCCCGTTCCGGGTGACATGGCCATGGCACCAGCGAGCATCGCCGGCAAAAAGGCGCATCAGGTCCAGCAGGTGGGTCCCGAGCACGAGCAGGTCCATCCCCCCTCCACGCTGGTCTTGCTTCCCGAAAGCGCGGATGACGCGCAAACGACCTAGCTCGCCGCCGGCGAGATACTCCTGCACAAGAGCCGGTCCTGGGTAGGCGCGATTCTGGTGAGCGTAGGCGATCTTCACGCCATGCCGGTCACAGGCCGCCAGCATGCGATCTGCCACCTCGAGCGACGGCGCCATCGGCTTTTCGGCATAGATGGCCTTGACGCCGGCCTCGGCGGCGGCAATGGTCATCGCCTCGTGTTGGTCGAGCCAACGCGGCCCGATGGCTACTAGATCGAGGTTCTCTTGCGCGAGCATGTCGCGGTAGTCGGCGTAGGAACGCTCGGCCCCGGTATGCCCCATCGCCTCCGCTCGCCCCTCGTCGTCGGCATCGGCTACGGCAACGAGCCGCACGTTCGGTAAGCCGACGAAGGCCACGTCCAAGCCGTGACCGTAGTTCCCCCGGCCGGTGTGTCCAATCACCCCAGCGCGATAAGTGCCCTGATAGGTGGCACGCTCGATACCCATGCTCATCGCCTTTCGCACACAAGCTCTGCAACGCCAGGCAGGATACCAATTTCAGCCATCAGCCGTTAGCTATCAGCCGTCAGCCGTAGGGGCGCAGCACGCTGCGCCCGTCCCCCTGCGAAGCGGGGGGGCCATAGGGGGGCCGGTTACGCCGGGGCTGGCGGCGCGAGAATGGTGTTGCGGGCCGGGATTATTCGGACGACCGAGTAGTCCGTCGTCTCCGTCGCCGGCTGCTCTGCCGACGGCACCGGCACCGGCCGGCGCAAGATGAACTCTGCCTGATCGAACTCCTGGTAGACAACGTACCCCATGTCGAAGCGCTCGATCTGACGGTCCGCGGTCGAGTCGAAGTCCGGGACGATCAGTGGCCCGGTGTCCACCTGGAACTGCGGCGGGTCGCGGGGTACACGCGGCGCCTTCACGGGCAGCACGTTCATCGTCCGCACCGGATACTCCAGCACCGCCCGCTGCCGGCCCGCCTCGTCGCCTAGCTCGGTGCGGGCAATGAGGGGACGGTTGGCGAGCGTCGCTGCGACGATAGCGGCTCGGTCGGGCAGCTGCTCCGCCTGCGGAAAGCGGCGAATGTCCAGATGCACGTCGTCCCAGTGCTCACGGATGACGCCATGCGTGCGGTTGTCGCGCTCGCTCACCCAATGCGTCCGAATAAGGAGGAATTCATCCTGCGACCAGATGCCAGAGAACTCGTAGTTGGGCATCGTGAACAGTGGATCGGCCTGGTAGCAGCGCTCGGAGCGACAAGGCGCAATCAGATAGAAGGTCTCCTCCGCCCCCGCTTGCTCGTCAACGATGGTGCAAGCCGCGTCGAGCTGGATGCGCGCATGGTTCCCGGGGCCAAACCAGGTCATGTACGAGTTGGCGAAGTCAATAGCGGTCATGGTGTCCCCCTTCTCCGTGCCGCGTCCGGCGCTACCGCAGGTCCAGCTCGGCGAGGCGCGCCTCGTCACCCAAGTAGGCGCCCTGGCGGAGCAGCTCCCGTTGCAGCGTCTTCACGTCGAGCTGCTTGGGCGTGACCTCCAGCTTTGCCGAGAGGGCAGCAGCGATGCCGGTGGCCTCACCCAAGGCCATGATGCTCGGTCGCGCCCGCATTCCGGTCGGGTCGTGGCCGCGGCGGATGTAGGCCGCGCCACGGCCAGTCACGAGCAGGCCCTCCACCCCTTTCGGCTGGACCATGCGATACGGGGCATCGTGGCCCGATGCTTCTCCACCGTGCATCGCTTGCCCTTCATGGATATTCCGGTACATCACGTCAGCGAACTTCTTGCCCTCGTAGGCTTCCATCGCGGTGAGGGTGCGCTCCCCATCAATGCACGGCCCGCCGCGGGCGCCGAAGTACGGAACCATGAACAGCATGTAGGCCCGCTCGAAGCCAGGCACGTGCTCCCGGTAGAAGTGCAAGGTCTCTTGAGCATGGACACGCGCGGCAGTCTCGATCTTGGAGTGCTGTTTCATGTCCTCCCGGCGGATTTCGCCGCGCACGTTGAGCCGGGAGGAACCCACGTGGCCATCGAACTGTCCAATCGTGACGCTCTCGGTAT
The DNA here is from genome assembly GCA_965238265.1 of Chloroflexota bacterium. Lineage (GTDB taxonomy): Bacteria > Chloroflexota > UBA11872 > UBA12225 > JAJDUF01 > JAJDUF01. The sequence goes on from OZ250185.1 coordinate 3,982,745, forward strand.
GCACCGTCGGCTCGAGGTCACGCATGTGGCGATACGATCCGTCCTCCCAAGCCTGGCGCAGGAGCGGCAGCATCGGCTGCGGAAAGCTGCCCGGGTTGCGGCCGCGCACCCACTCCCGATCTTCGGCGCTGAGTGGCACGCGGGTCGCCGCGAAAGCGTCGTAGGCGGCAAAGTCTACGCCGGCGACGAGATAGAACAGGGCCGTATCGTTCCAAACACGGTACGGCTCGCCGCCCCGCCGCTCCCGGACGAGCGGCCCGTGCGCGGGATCGGGTGGCGAGGCCATGATGACCGGCGCGCCGGCGCGGCGCGCGATGTCAACGTCGGCCGTGGCATCTATCACAACCTTGGCCTTGACCGCCATACGCCCCGACTTGCCCTCCACAAACAGACCGGTGACTCGGCCGTTTTCCATGATCGGATCGCCGGCCCACACGGTCAACAGCAGCTCAACTCCCCACTGCTCACTGAGCTTGGCGCCCAGATACGACACCAAGCTCGTCTCGTCCGCGTAGTTGTTGGCCGTGCGGCGCTCTTCTATCATGTCAATGACCATTTTGGGGATGCCGGATAGTCCACCGACCAGCGTGCCGTCGGCTTCGTTGTACAAACCGCCGGCGACGATCATGGCCGGGCCGATGTTGCCGCCGAGCGCGGCCAGGCGATCAATCAGCAGCGTCTTGGCGCCCTGCTTGCCCGCCGCGAGCGCCGCGAACAGCCCGCCAATGCCGGCTCCCACCACTACCACGTCCACGTCGTAGGCTACGGGCACCCGTTTCTGTGGTTCGACAACGTATTCCACCGTTCCATCTTCAGACATTTGCCTCTCCCTACGGTTGTATGCTCGGCCGCCGCTCCCCGCCCTCGCGCGACTACTGTGCCAGCCTCTGCCGTTGCCAGTCGAGCGCCGCGAGCGACCGGCCGCGCCGGAACGCTGCCGTCTCCGGCTTGCATACGCTCGCCGGGAACGTTACCTTACCCTGGAAGAGGCGCCGATTCCGGCGCGGCGCCCACCCCGGGGGACATGGCTTTCCGCGTTCGCGGGAATAACGGGAATGCGGCCGGGCGCCGGAGGATGGCCACGTTGACCAGCACCAGCGAGGAGGCCGCTTGATGACAAGCAGTATGACCGCAGCAACACTCCCACGCGCGACGTTGCTGACCATGTACGAGCGCATGGTGCTGATTCGGGCCTTCGAGGACCGTGTCAAGGCGCTGGTGGATGGCGGCATTGCTTTCGGCGCTGCCCACTACTACGTCGGCGAAGAAGCCGTAGCGGTAGGCGTCTGTACCACCTTGCGGCCGGACGACTGGATTGCCTCCACGCACCGCGGCCACGGGCACTGCATCGCCAAAGGGATGGCGGTGGCACCGATGATGGCCGAGCTATACGGCAAGGCCAGCGGCGCAAACCGTGGCAAGGGCGGCTCCATGCATATCACGGACGTGCGCTTGGGGATGCTCGGCGTGAACCCGATTGTCGGGGCCGGCATTCCCCACGCGGTGGGCGCCGCCTTGAGCGCGAAGGTGCGCGGGACCGGTCAGGTGGCCGTGACCTTCTTCGGCGACGGCGGCTCGAATATCGGCGCCTGCCACGAGGCGATCAACCTGGCGGCGGTCTGGAACGTACCCTGCGTATTCGTCTGCGAGAACAACGGCTACGCCCAGAGCACGCCGGTCGAGTACAGCACTGCCGGCGAGGTCTGGAAACGCGCCGCCGGCTACGGCCTCCCCGGCGAGAAGGTAGACGGTCAGGATGTGTTCGCCATGTACGAGGCGACGGCGCAGGCGGTCGAGCGGGCACGCTCCGGCAGCGGGCCTTCGCTGATCGAGGCGCGGACCTATCGCTACTACGGACACTCGGCCGGAGACGACGGGACGGCCTACCGGCTGGCAGCGGAGATCGAGGCCGCCCGTGCGCGGGATTGCATCGCCCGGTTCCGCAAGGAGGTCATCGAAGGGGGGCTGCTGAACGCCGCCGACCTGGCGGCGATAGATGACCAAGTGGCGGCGGCCGTTGACGAGGCCGTTGACGCCGCCGAAGCAGCGCCCTTCCCGGCGGCAGCGGAGCTAACGACGGAGGTAGTAGCCAGCTAGCACCCTGCCCTCACCCGTGGGAGAGGGCCAGGGGTGAGGGCAGTCGAGGTGAGAGCAGCCGGGGCAAGGGCGGCCGGGAGCAGACTCGAAAGGGAAAGATCATGGTCACGATGACAGCAGCGCCGGTCGCTACCGAGACGGCCGAGGTCTTGACGTTCCCGGAAGCGCTGAACCGGGCAATCCGGCAAGAGATGCACCGCGATCCGAGCATCGTGGTCATTGGCGAGGACGTTGCCGGCGCGGCCGGGCGCGAGCATCTGGGCTTCAAGGACGCCTGGGGCGGCCCCACCCGCTCAACCAAGGGGCTGGTCACCGAATTCGGCTCCGGGCGCGTCCTGGACACGCCGATTGCGGAGATGGGGTTTGTCGGGGCGGCGGTCGGGGCCGCAATGAGCGGCTTGCGCCCGATAGTGGACCTGGGCTTCATTGACCTGATCGGCTGCTGTTACGACCAGCTCATCAATCAAGCGGCGAAGATGCACTACATGATGGGCGGCCAGGTGCAGATTCCCATCACAGTGCGGATGTCGTATGGAGCGCGCCCACCGAGCAGCCAGACGGCCGGCGGCGGCGCGGCCGCCACGCACTCCCAAACGCTCTACTCGGTCCTGGCGCACGTGCCCGGCCTGAAATGCGTCGCACCGACCACGGCCTACAACGCCAAAGGCTTGATGATCTCCGCCATCCGCGACAACAACCCCGTGATCGTGCTCGAACACCGGTACCTGGGGCTGAATGCCCGCACGCCGGTACCGGAGGACGCCTATACCCTGCCGTTCGGGAAGGCCGAGATCGTGCGCCAGGGGAGCGACCTCACCCTCTGCGGGATCGGCCGCATGACCTACGTGTGCTTGGATGCGGCCGCGGCGCTGGTCGCCGAGGGCTTGGAGGCCGAGGTCATTGACGTGCTCAGTCTGTCGCCGCTGGACGAGGAGACCATTCTCGAGTCCGTGGAGAAGACGCAACGCTTGGTCGTCGTAGACGAAGACACACCGTCATGCTCGCTGGGCCGCGACATCGCCGCTCGCGTCGCCGATGCAGGCTTCGACTTTCTCGATGCGCCCATCAAGACCATCAACAGCGCGGACACGCCGGTACCCTATAGCGCGGCCCTGGAGTCGATCTATACGCCGTCGCCGCAGCAGGTCGTAGCCGCGGTCCACGAGATGCTCGGTACGGGGTAGGAAAACTGCGCCTCAGCACCGTCATTGCGGCTTCCGCCACAGTGACGAGACGGGGCCGGGCCGGAGGCAAATATGGCCGTAGCAATCGCTATGCCCAACCTCGGCATGTACACCATCGAGGGTGAGGTCACGCGCTGGCTGGTGGCCGACGGCGCATCGGTCGCGGCGGACCAGCCCGTGCTGGAGCTGACCACCGAAAAAACCACCGTTGAAATCCCCGCCCCGGCGGCCGGCGTCCTCCGGCAGGTCGTGCCGGTGGGGGGGCGCGTGCAGGTCGAAGGGATACTGGGCCACGTCCTCGCTCCGGGCGAGGCCCCCCCCGCCGCAACACTGACAGTCGAGCCGGCGGCTCCTCGTGCTGCTGCCGCCGCGCCGCCGCGCGAGCCGGCGAAGCCGCCGGTGGCACGCGCCGGCCGCGGCCGCCTGCGTGCCACCCCGGTCGCTCGGCGCCGCGCGCGCGAGCTTGGCATTGATCTCACCACAGTCGCGGGCAGTGGGCCTGGCGGCCGCATCACCGAGGCCGACGTGCAGGCGGCCGCAGCGAGTACCGACTCCCCCTCTCCACGTGTGGAGAGGGGGCCGGGGGGTGAGGCCGGCGGGCCGCGCGTGCTCCGCCGTGTCCCGCTCACCGGGATGCGCGGCTTGATCGCCCAGCGGATGCAGCACAGTCTCGCGTCCACCGCCCAGTTGACCCTGACCCGCGAAGTGGATGCTCACCCGCTGGTGCAAGCAAGGGAAGCGCTGGTAGCCAGAGCAGCCGACGAGGGCGTGCGCGTCTCCTACGACGTGCTCTTGGCAAAGTCTCTGGCTGCTGCGTTGCTGGCGCACCCGGCGCTCAACGCCACGATTGAAGGCGAGGAGGTCGTGCTGTTGGCGGAGGCGCACATCGGCGTTGCCGTTGCCGTGGAAGGTGGCCTTGTCGTGCCGGTGCTGCGCGATGCGGCCCACCGTCCGGCGCTCGACCTGGCCCGCGAGCTAACCGGGCTAACCGACCGGGCACGGCAGGGGCGGCTGCAACCCAACGAAATGGAAGGCGGCACCGCGACGCTGACAAATCTGGGCGCCTATCATATTGAAGCATTCACGCCCATCCTCAACCCGCCGCAGAGCGCCATTCTGGGCGTGGGCAGCATTGCGCCGCGGCCAGCGGTGACGGAAGACGGCGGGTTGACTGTGCGGACGACGGTGCATCTCAGTCTCACGTTCGACCACCGCGTCGCGGATGGCGTGGCCGCCGCGACACTCCTGGAGAGCATGGTATCTCAGTGGCAGCAAACGGAGCTGTGGGTCTAGGGCGCGCATGCCCTTACAATCAGGGCTAGAAGGAGGCGCTACGATGGAATATCGGCATATGGGGACCTCCGCCCTCGAAGTATCGGTCATTGGGTTTGGCTGCTGGGAGATGGGCGGCGGCTACGGGTCCTTCGAGGCCGCAGAGGTCGTCGCAGCCATTCACCGGGCGCTCGATCTGGGCATCACCTTGTTCGATACGGCCCGCGGCTATGGTGTCGGGGCCTCGGAGGAGCTGCTTGGAAAAGGGCTGGGCGCCCGGCGCAAGGAGGCCATTGTCGTCACCAAGGGCGCTCTGCCCACGCGCGAAGGGCAGATGGACGACAAGCCAACGCGGCCAGGCCAGCCGCGCTTCAACCCCGGCCGCGATGCGCGCTACGCCTCGGTGATTGCGGACTGCGAGGCCAGTCTCCGGTCGTTAGGCACCGACTACGTGGACCTCTACCTCATCCACTGGCCGGACCCCGAGACCTCCTTTGAGGAAACGGCGCGGGCGCTGCACGACCTGCTGGCGGCCGGCAAGACCCGTTACGTCGGGGTGTCGAACTTCGAGGCCATCCAGCTCCGCGAGGCGTGCGGGCTGGCGCCACTGGTCACGAACCAAGTGGGCTACAACCTGTTCGACCGGCGCTGGGAATACGAGATGATGCCCACGGCACAGGAGCTTGGCGTCGGCATCATGGCCTACGGGCCACTGGCTCACGGGCTACTGACCGGGACGTTCGACGCCGCGACGACCTTCGAAGAGGGCGACTGGCGCCGGGAGCGGCCGATCTTTGGTCAAACGCTGTTCAGTGCAGACAACTTCGGGCCCAACTTGCAGGTTGTTGACCGGCTCAAGCGGGTCGCTGCCCAGCTTGGGACCACACTGCCGCGCCTGGCGTTGGCTTGGGTCCTCAGCAACGAGCAGGTGGCGGTGGCGCTCTCCGGGACCCGGCGGCCGGCCGAGCTTGACGAGAACGTCGGGGCGCTCGATGTGTCGCTCACCCCGGAGGTCCACCGGGAGATCGCCGAGATCATGGCCGGTGCAGCCGGACTTGCGGCGCTCATGCCCTATTCCGAGACTGCTGTACCGGCGCCACCGGGCAGCTAGCCGAGTGGGCCGCTAGCTCGTGTTTTCCGTGTCGGCATAGCGACGCGGCCGTCTGCACAATCCGCTGGGAGTATGCTACAGTCGCAGTAACCTGACGAGATTGACCTCAGACTGAATTGGTGAGGGCTACTCGCAGGTATTTTCATGTGAAGGAGCAAAGGGGGGACGATGAAACTGACGCTCTCGATCTTCAAGGCGGATATCGGGTCACCGGGGGGCCATACCCGGCCCTCGCAGGCTGTGCTGGCGGCGGTGCGGGAGACATTCGCCGCCGCCCAAGAGCGCGGCCTGCTTATTGACATGATGATCACCCACACGGGCGACGATATCGCTATCACGTGCAGCCATACCGCCGGACCCGACAACATCGAGCTGCACCAGCTGGCCTGGGATGCCTTCCTGAAGGGGACAGCGGCCGCCCAAGAGCGCGGCGACTATGGCGCCGGGCAAGACCTGCTGGTGGATGCTCCCTCCGGCAACATCCGGGGCGCCGGTCCCGCCGTCGCCGAGCTAGAGTTCGAGCACAATCCGGTCAAGGACAACAAGGTCCGGCCGGCCGAAACGGCGCTTTTCTTCTATGCGGACAAGTGCGCGCCCGGCGCGTTCAATCTGCCGTTCTTCCTGCCCCTCGCCGACCCGATGTACTGCGGCGGCTTGCTCCTCAAGCCCGAGATGAGCAAGGGCTTCAGCTTTTGCCTGATGGACATGGACTACACGGAGGGAGATCGAGAGATTACCCTCCATGCGCCCGAGGACTACTACCGGCTGGCGGCCCTCTTGCGCGACGAAGCGCGTTTCGCCATTCAGTCGGCCTGGTCGCGTGCTCATCCCGACCAGCAACTCGTCGCGGCCAGCACGAGCCGGTTGCACAATATCGCGGGGACCTATGTCGGCAAGGATGACCCGGTGGCGATCATACGCACCCAGGGCATCTTCCCGGCGCCAGAGGAAATGCTCCTCCCGTGGGCGATCTGTCCCTACGTGACCGGCGACGCGCGCGGCAGCCACGTGATGCCGATTACGCCCGTCCCCATCAACAGTGAAGTGCGGTTCGTGTACTGCCAGCCGATTGTGTCGGCGCTTGGGGTTTCGGTAGATGCCGCCGGACACTTCACCGGGGAGATCGTAGACTTCTTTGCCGACAGCCTGTGGGAGTCGGTCCGCCGTGGCGCGGTAGAGAAGGGCCTGGCCATGCGCCGGCAGGGCTGGTTCGGAGCCGCAATGGCGTCCAACGCCGAGCTTGCCTACACCGGGCTGGTCGCAATCGAGAACGAGCTGGAAGACCGCTTCACCGTCCGCAGCGAGGGGTAGCCTCAGTATTCACAATTTGCCCGTCGGCCCGTTCACCGTGGTGCGCTTCGCAGCCAGTGTGCAGTATTGAGGCTAGAGCCTGGGGTCAACCGGCTCGCTCTCCAGGGCCAGCACGCCGAAGACGCATTCATGTACCCGATACAGCGGCTCTCCCTCCGTAAACCGATGGAGCGCCTCGACGCCCAGCGCAAACTCTCGCAGCGCTAACGAGCGCTTCACGGAGCCCTTGCGGGCACGGAGCCGCTCCAGATGCTCAGGAGCCGTATACTCCGGGCCATAGATCAGTCGCAAGTACTCACGTCCCCGGCACTTCATGGCCGGTTGAACGAGGCCTCGACTCCCTCTCACGATCCACTGGAGCGGCTTCACAACTATCCCCTCGCCGCCAGCAGCAGTCAGCTCCTTCCACCAGTTGATCCCTAGCGCCTCGCTGTCAGGATTAGTCAGGTCAACAGTTTTGTAGGGAGTAGCAGCGAAGATCGCTCCATCAGCCTGGCAGAGGGCTGCGACCGTCTCCATGTGCCAGGTGTGATCCTTGTCTGTGTAGGTTCGCCCTTCCGTCGCCAGCAAGTGAAAGGGCGCCAGCTTCAAGTCGGCCACACTCTTGACCGGCCAGCAATAGCGACGGTAGGCCTCGCGAAACCGGCTCGCCATTTCCTGGCGCGTCCGGTATCGAGTGAGCAGCGCCGCGCTCTCTTCATCGCGGTCCGCGGCCTTCTTCAGCAAGGAGACGGCGGCATCGAGCGTGGTACTGGCTGCGGCCGCCGTAGCTGCGTACTGGTCCCGTAGCAGCCCCTGCGCCTTCGCCGACCACGGCATCAGCTCAGCATCGAGGCAGAGCCAGTCCGTCTCGAAGCGATCCCAGAAGTCCACCTGCGCCAAGGCTACAGACATACGCGAGAGCAGCTCGCTCTCTACCTTGGTATCGGAAAAGAACGGGCGGCCTGTTCGCGTATAGACGAGACCGAGCCGGCCATTGTCCGCCAGGAAGCGGCGCCGTGCCGCATCCTGATCGCGGCAGAGAACGACGATAGCCCGTGAGCCCATGTGCTTTTCCTCGCAGACTACCTTAGCCACTCCCTGCCCCCGGAAGTAGGTGAAGGCGTCACGTGGATGCTCGAGGTACTCGCCCTCTTTGCAGGTATCCGGAGGAGCCATAGTCGGTGGTAGGTAGATGAGCCACCGCGGGTCCACCGCAAATCGGCTCATGACCTCGAGGGCCGCCAAAGCATTCTCCTCGCGAATAGTGATGTTGCGGTGAATGCGTGTGGTAACGATGCGTTTACCCAGGACATCGTTGATATCCAGTAGGTCACCGTGGGGACGGCGTGATACAGATGGCGCCTCCTGGCCTGGTGGCAGCAGGGGACGCACCGGGTCATAGTAGGTTCGGCCAGCCTGGACGTGCATCAGCTCCTTTTCCGGATAGCGTAAAGCCGTCAGCTTCCCACCAAACACACAACCGGTGTCGATACAGATTGTCCGGTTGAGCCACTCCGCGGCTGGCACCGGTGTGTGTCCGTATACGACCGTGGCCGATCCCCGGTAGTCTTCAGCCCAGTTGTAACGAACCGGCAGTCCGAACTCATCGGTCTCGCCAGTGGTTTCGCCATAGAGCGCAAACTCCCGTACCTGGCCCGAGGCTCGCCCTTGCAACTCCTGCTTCAGCCCAGCATGAGCAACGACCAACCGCCCATCGTCGAGCACGTAATGGCTCACGAGCCCGTCAAGAAACTCCATCACGCTCCGTTGGAAGTCATCCGGCTCCCCGGCCAGCTGCGCCAGCGTTTCCGCGAGACCATGCGTGATCTGAACATCTCTCCCCTGGAGTTTCCGCACGAGCTTGCTGTCGTGATTGCCCGGCACACACAGCGCTGCCGCGTCAGCCACCATGGCCATGACCAACCGGAGCACCCCAGGCGAGTTAGGGCCTCGATCCACGAGATCGCCAACAAACACCGCACGCCTACCCTCCGGGTGGTGCGCCGTGGGCCGGCCAGGCGGGCCACCGACGTCATAGCCCAGCTTCTCCAGCAACGCGACAAGCTCATCGAAGCAGCCGTGGACATCGCCGATGATGTCGAACGGGCCATGCTCCTGCCGCCGGTCGACCCACAAAGGCTGACGCACGATACGTGCAGCGTCGACCATGTCCGGCGTGCTCAGGATAGTGGTGTGTCGAAAGCCCTCCCGCCGCAGGCCGCGGAGCGAGCGTCTCAGCTGCTGACTGTGCTGCCGGACCACGTGGGGACCGAAGTCGCGGTTGGGCCGGTCGCGGTTGCGCTCCTGGCACAGCTTGGCCGGCAGGTTGAAGACAATGGCTACAGGAAGCACATGAGCTTCCCGTGCCAGCTCCACCAGCGGCTTGCGCGCCTCCGCCTGAACGTTGGTTGCATCTACCACCGTGAGCCGGCCAGCCGCGAGTCGCTTGCGTGCAATGAAGTGGAGCACGTCGAAGGCATCTTTCGTCGCGGCCTGGTCGTTTTCATCATCTGATACGAGGCCGCGGCAGTAGTCGGATGACAGCACCTCCGTCGGCTTGAAATGCTTGCTGGCAAACGTAGACTTGCCGCTGCCTGAAGGCCCGATCAGGATCACCAACGATAGCGCCGGGACAGTGATATTCATCGCGAGAATACCGCCATCTGGGTCGGAGGTCCTACGGCCGGGTCAACTGGACCAATAGGCAGCAACCGAAACTCATAGCCGGAGCGATCTGCCACCCGCTGCGCCCATCGTGAGAACTCCTCGCGGGTCCACTCGAAGCGATGATCGCTGTGGCGGAAGCGACCGGCGGAAAGGTTCTCGAATCGCACGTTGTACTCTGTGTTCGGCGTGGTAATCACTACGGTTGACGGCCGTGTAAACTCGAAGAGCACCCGCTCGAAAGCGCCCAGCCGCGATGGTTCGAGATGCTCGATAACCTCCAAAGCGCAGGCGGCATCGTAGCCGGTGAGTCGTTGATCCCGGTAGGTGAGCGCTCCCTGAAAGAGCTCGATGCGCGCTCGTTGCATCGCCGGTAACCGGTCGAGCCGCAAGCGTCTCTTTGCTAACGCTAGGGCCCGAGAGGACACATCCATACCGGCGATTTGCTCACAGTCCGTGTTCTTGAGTAGCGTCTGGAGAAACTTTCCCTCCCCACAGCCCAAGTCAATCACCCGTGTGGCGCCTGCTCCCCTGAGCACGGCCAACACGGTCATCATGCGCTGCTCGCTGAGGCTGATTTTGTCCTCTAATACTTCCTCTTCGCGGGCATGTGCTTCCTCGGTAGCATCGGGATCGCTATCGTCGTCGGCCACCAGTCTGGCGAGCGCCTCGCGGGTGAGCAGGCGCCGGTACCGCAAGTAGCGGTCGACGATCAAGTCACGTTCCGGATGGGTCGCGAGCCAGCCCTCTCCTTTTGCCAGCAGCTTCTCCAGCTCGTCCTTCCCGACCCAGTAATGCTTGTCGTCGTCCAGCACTGGCAGCAGGACATACAGGTGTGTGAGGAGGTCATGCAGACGGTGGGTGGCGTTGAGAGCGATTGACCAATACGTGCTCTCTCCCCACTCAGGAAAGGCTGCATCGAGCGGCTGGCGCTCGGCGCTGACGTTGTAGCCGAGCGGCTCGAAGAGCGCCCGCAGCATGCCCTCGCCATCGCGACATTGGACGGCAGTGATCTGCGCCTCGAGCGGAATAGCCGTAGCCGCGAGTGCCGGTCGTTCTTTACTCTGGCCGCCCAACGCTGACTTGTACACGCGGGCCAGCGCTACGCTCAGAAAAGATGAGGCCACATACGGCCGGTCGTTCACGTACTGGCCGAGCGTGCGGTCCTGGCTCTGACGGCTCCGCCGCCGCACGAGACGGATCGGATCGAGGTCAACGAGCAGTGCCGCCGTGCAAACACTGTCGTGCGCTACCGGATAAAAGACATGGGCCTGACCGAAGGACAGGGAAAACGATTGACACCGGGCCGGATTCTTGACTAATAGAAAGCCCAGATCGGTGGCCGGTTGGTGGGTGGTGGTAATCGTCAATAACATCGCAGCAGTCCTGTATGTGACGCACGTGTGTCCCTAGCGCTCACCGGCAGTATCGTGCTCCCGCATCAGCGCCGGGTCGTTCCGTTGCGGGTCCTGCGCCGCCGACCGCATCTCATCGCCGTCTGCCATGACGGTCATCGGCATTGGCTCGTCACCCGACCGGTCAGCCGCGGGCGGCGGTGCGTTGGCCGCGCAGGGTGTGCCGAACCGGGGCTGACCAAACGGCAGGTGCGTCCACCCGCGGGCCAGAATCTGCCGATCATTCGTCTGCCGCTGCCGGTCCGGGCCGCCCCACATCGTGAACGAGCGGGCATTGGCGTAGTGGCTGACGAAGGCCCGGCGGAAGCGATCCGGGGACCGATTGGTGTGCGAGCGGTGGAGAATGTGCCCGGCGAAGAACACCACGTCGCCAGGCTCGGCGATGGCCGGCACCTCCCGTCCAGGATACCGCGCAGCGATCCGACTCAACGTGTTCACCTCTGTGTCCGTATGCGACACGTGCTCCACGGGCGTGAGCGCTAGGTTGGCGTGATTCTGGGTCAGCCGGTCTGCACTGGGGTAGATCGGCTCGTGCTGCGTACCGCCCGTGAACCACACGCAGCCGTTTTCTTCATCCGCCCGCTCCAGCGCCAGCCAAGCGCCGCAGAGCGTGTCGGGATAGGTGGGGATGTAGTAGCTGTCCTGATGATAGCCCTGGCCGGCGCCACCGGGCGGCTTGAAAAAGAGCATCGTCTGCATAGCCATCACGTCCGGGCCGATGAGCGCTTCGAGCACGTCGAGAATACGCGGGTGCAGCAGGAAGCGCTCGTGTATTTCCAGGTGTTGGTGCAGCATGTGAATGCGGAGGTACCGGCGCTCGATCTCGGCGACGCTGGCGCCGGGCGGGGGTGGCTCCAAGCCCGGCCCGTCAACCCGGCCATACATGAGGTCCTCGGTGTGGGTGAGTAGCTCCTGCACCTCCTCCGGGCTGACCAGACCGCGCACGATTAAGAACCCGTCCACGTGGAAACGCACGTATTCCGCCACGCTCACGCGATAGCGAGGCCGGGCCGCGGAGAAATCGGTAGCGCTGCGTTCGGGGCGCGGCCCGCCTGGCGTGGGCGCAACGGCGGCGCCGTTGGCGTGCCCGGCATCCGGCTTGGAAATCCTTGTCACGCCGAGTTCAACCCGCTGCTCGCCAGCGGCTCCTCCGACGGTCGCTGGCCGCTCGCTCCGACTGCTCATCGCATGACCTCCTGACTGCTCGCTATCGTTGTGCGCCGGGCCGGCGCGGGCATCCGCCGTAGGGGCGTCCCTGCACACCTCCAGCGGTCGCCCCGGCCCGCAGCGGATCAGCGGAAGGGAACGAAAGCCGGGACCTGCTTGCGCCCTAGCTCCGGCAGCGGGTCCACCATGCGACGAATGCGCGGATCATCGCTCTGTGCGAACGAATCGAGCGGCTGGAAGATAGTGCCCCGGGAATAGTGGTCGAGCGAGCTGATCTGCTTGTCCGTTTGCGGCATGGCGGCGTATTTCAGCGCGATATAGCGGCGCCCGCCCCACCCGTGGAAGACCCCATGCCAGAGGCTTTGGTTGAAGAAGAGCACGTCGCCGGGCTGGGACTCGTAGGCGAAGCAGGGCACCTCGGCTCCGGGCACACCGAACGGAGCCAACGTCGGCCCGTGCTGGTGGCGCTGCTTCCCCTCGATCTCCTCGTGCAGCGGCAGACGATGCGAGCCGGGAATCACGCGCAGGGCGCCGGCGTCCCGGGTCGTCTCGTCCAAGTAAATCATCGTCTTGAGGCGTAGGAACGAAATCTCCGCTTCGTCTCCCGGCCTGTCGGGGTGCCAGCCGTGGTCGCCGACGGTGATGTTGCCCTCGGAGCTGGCCCAGAGGAAGTCCGGACCGAGCAGTTCCTCGACGGTGCCGTAGATGCGGTCGTCCACCGCCAGCCGGGACAGTGCCGGGCAAAGCTCGACGAACGGAGCGCGATTTTCACTACTCTCCCCCGTAAAGGGCTGCCCCTCGCGCAGCTCGGTCATCAGATCGTCGAACTCGCGCGTAATCGCCTGCATCTCGTCGGGTGTGAACGCCTGGCGCCGGACAACGAAGCCGAAGGTATGGAAGTGCGCTCGCTTCTCGGCAGCATTCATGGAGTGGCTCCTAGTGCGACGTCAGCCCCTCCGGGAGCGGGCAAGTGACCCCATTCTCGAAGCGGATCATCGCCTGGTTCTGACCGCGGACCTGAAAGCCCCAGCCCAGATGGCTGGTGCGGCCAGCGATCTGCACGTTGTCGGCCGCCCGATACTGAATGACGAACGTTCGCCTGGCTCGCTCCGAGTGGTTGGGGCCGGAGCTGTGGAGCATCAGGCAATGGTGGAGCGAGATACCCCCCGCCGGGACCTCGACCGTTTGCCACCGCGATTCGTCCGCGTAGGCTTCCGGCTCCTGACAGACACCGCTGAAGGCGCCATCCTTCATATGATTGCGCGGCCCGCCGCGATGGCTGCCAGGGATGACGTTCATGCAGCCGTTCTCCAGCGTGGTGTCATCGAGATAGATGGCACACGCCGGCAGGTCGTAGTTGGTGTGCGGGAAAAAGGCGTAATCCTGGTGCCACCCGATCTTCCACCCCTGGGCAGCCTGCTCCGGGGGCAGCGGGGGCTTCCAGTTCAGCTTACTGTGGTGATGCTGAATATCCGGGCCGACGAGCGATTCGATGATATCGAGCACGCCGGAGTGCGTGCAGGCCGCGAGGAACTGCGGATGCTGAAAAACGGCTCCTTTGACAATGTCCACGACGCGGCGGCCGGAGGGGAGGATGCGCGGCTGGATGGCCGGAGTACGGGCCGTGAGGCCCTGCGCCATCTCCTCCACCTCGCTGCACGCCCGGCGCAGAGTCTCGACCTCCGCTGGGGCCAGAACCCCCTCTACCGTCACGTGGCCGGCTTCCTCATACTGCTGCTTCTGCGCTGCCGTCAGTCCTGCCATGCTATCCATTCCTCCGTCGGGAATCCGATTGGTAGTCTACCACTTGCCGGCAACGTGGTCGGAATCTGCCGGTGGCGAGCGGTATGGCGGTATGATAAGAGCCGGTCGCAGGCGGCCGGTGTAAGCTAGAATGCGGCCGCGCCGGCGGCCCACCATGCTATTCATCACGACCGATCAAGAGCGAGGAGAACGGTGAAAATCTACAGAGCCGCGGTTATCGGCTGCGGGCGTATGGGTGGCTTCATTGACAACGAGGTCGTCGGCGCCCCGGGGCATGTGCTGCCCTATGCCCACGGCGCCGGGTTCTACGCATGCGACCGGACCGACCTGGTGGCCGGCTCCGACTTCCGCGAAGACCTGATGGAGGTATTTGGGAAGAAGTACGCGGTACCCAAGGACCGGCAATACACCGATTACCAGGAGATGATCGCCAGGGAAGACCTCGATATCGTGAGCGTCGCTACCCATGTCGAGCACCACGCCGACATCGTGGTCCACGCCGCGGAGCACGGCGTCAAGGCCATCTACTGCGAGAAGGGCATGGCGCCGTCCCTGGCTACGGCCAATGCCATGGCTGCGGCGTGCGAGCGCCATGGCACCGCTTTCAACATGGGCACCCAGCGCCGCTACCATCCGGGCTTCTGGAAGATGCGGGGGATCATCGAGCAGGGTGGGCTGGGTTCCCTCCAGAGCCTGGTGATGACCTACGGTGGCGGTCTGTTCGACCACGGCTGCCACACCATGGATCTGGCGCTGTACCTCAACGGCGATTCTCGCGCCGTGTGGGTGCAGGGAAACGCACCCCAGTCGGAGCCGCTCCGTGACGGCCACGTCTACCGCGACGACCCCGGCGGAGACGGCGTGATCCTCTTCGAGAATGGCGTGACCCTGTACCTGCTGTGTACCAACCGCTACGAGTACCAGGCCAACTGCGAGCATGGCATGGTGGGCACCTTCAATGATACCCTGGACTGGGTCATGCGTAAGGGTAGCGCGCGCAGCCTCCAGCCTATGGAGTTCCCCGCTTTCCCACGCCAAAGCACCACGATAAACGCGATAATGGACTTGGTCCAGGCCCTCGACACCGGCGGTCCGCCGCGCGGCGGCGTGGAGTCGGCGCGCCACGGCGTCGAGATCATGGTGGCAATCCTGGAGTCCCACCTCCAGGGTGGAAAACGGATCGCGCTGCCTCTCCAGGAAAGCGACCTGCGCCTGCACCGCACCGACCGGGACTCCTGGGAGAAGGGGGTCAGGTGGCGGGAGCCGAAGCTCAACGTTTAGCATTGATAGCCACAGTCAGCTCCGATCACCGAACCGTATTGATCCGATGACCTGCTAGCTTACTATCCAGAGGAGGGAAAGTTGAAAATCGTTGACATCAAGACAATGGTGGTCGAAAACGTCCCTCCCCACAGAGGGGGTAGATACCTGCTCTTCCTAGAGCTCGTGACCGACGAAGGTATCGTCGGACTAGGAGAGCGCGTTACCGGCAACGTCTTCTCCGACAACCTCGCTGGGCTGAAGTCACACATCAGTCTCATCGAAGAGCTTGGTCGCCAATTCGTGATCGGCGAAAATCCGTTCCAGATAGAGAAAATCTGGCAGCGCGCGTATGGCTCCAGGCACGACTTTCGCCATCCAAGCCTGCATGCTACGCCGGCGCTGAGTGCGATTGAAATAGCGTGCTGGGACATTATCGGCAAAGCGGTCAACCAACCGATTTACAACCTGCTCGGTGGCCAATATCACGACAAGCTACGCGCCTATGCCTATATGCCCAGGGCCGGCTTTGACGAAGACCCGGAGCGGGCCGGAGAGATCGCCATAGAGCTACTGGAGCAGGGCAACTCCGCCTGCAAGCTCGACCCGTTCAGGCCCTTGTATCCCCTGCCGCGCGACATCTCGTTGGCGGAGATCACCTACGCCGAGCGAATCTTCGCGAGCATCCGTAACGCTGTCGGCGACCGGCTGGAGGTCGGCATCGGCACCCACGGACAGCTCACCACCTATAGCGCCATCCGTGCCGCCCAAGCGCTGGAGAAGTACCAACCGTTCTGGTTCGAAGAACCGGTACCTCCAGAAAACGTGGACGAGATGGCGAGAGTTGCCGCCCACACGAGCATCCCCATCGCCAGCGGTGAGCGTCTCGTGACGAAATACGAGTTTGCAGAGCTTATCGAAAAGCAGGCCGCTCAGATCATCCAGCTCGATGTGGGGCAGTGCGGCGGAATCCTGGAGTCAAAGAAGATCGCGAGCATCGCAGAAGCGCATTACGCGATGATCGCACCGCATATGGCCTGTGGTCCGATCGCTGCATCGGCTGCCATTCAGCTCGATACTTGCTCGCCGAACTTCTTGATCCAGGAAGCGAACCAAGGCCCGCTGCACCGGACGATATTCAAGGAACCGCTCGTCTTCGAGAACGGCTACATCATTCCCCCGACCGGACCGGGCCTCGGGATAGAACTTGACATGGACCTGGTGCAGCAGCGCCTCGTAAGCTAACCGAGTTCGCGGCCGAGGAGACTTACTGCACATGCCTCCCGGCTTATACGGTCGCCGAGGAAGACAGCGTATGTATACGCTATGAGATGGACGCACCTTAGATTCTTACGCCCATTTCCCTCAACATTTCATATAGCGTTAAGCAGTCCACCCCGAAATTGTCAGCGACATCTGGGATTTTGGGTCTCGCTGATAGTGGCTGAGGTGCCTCGAACGTTACCACCCTGCCGCCACAGGCTAGAGCGTGCGCGATGATCCGCGCATCAGCCTTGCCCAGGAACGCAGCCACATGCTCTGGGGAATAAGTCTGATGTTGCGCTACGTAGTCTGCAATTGTGGAGTAGGCACGCTGGACGCTCTCGTCGGCGGGCACCCACAGCCCAAAATCCTGGCACTCCGCGGCCCATTCCGCTAAGACGTCATCGCCGTCTTTAAGCTCTTCGTAGACATACGCGCTACTAGCAATGACTCCCTCCACGCCCTTCTCTCGCAGGATTGTCCAGAGGCTCGGCAGCCAATCAAAGGTGAGTTCCCTATGCGGCCGAATCAGAGTATCTGAGTCAAGCCAGTAGCCAGGCACTGACTACCTGCCTGCGAATGTATCTCTCTTGTGCCGATCTCAGCGTCCTGCGGTTGGTGAGACTCAGTAGGGTTGCCGCATCACGCTCGGAAACACGGCCCTCCGCAGCAGAGGTAAGCACTGCGTACACCAAGGCGCGGCTATTGCTGGCAAGAAAGTTGTTCCAGAAGTTCCCGCCACCACCTGTAGGCTTCTGCTCCTCCCACTGTCGCAGTCGCCTAAGCTGGAGACGATAGACTTTTTCGGGCAGAAGCTCGTGTTCATAAGCTCGAATCAGAACTGCAAGTCTACTTACATGATAGAACCGTGCCAATACTGCTATGTTTTCTTCGATAGTCTTGTCCTGTTGCCATTCATTCACGAAGTTGGCAGCTGGCATAAGTAGCTCGGCCGCAACTTGGTTGCAGAACTGATTGATGCGATTATCCTCTTGCAAAACTATACCGATAGTGGTTGGATTAGATATTCCGCTTTCTCCAATCCACACGTGAGTAAGCTCATGCGCCAGTGTGAATATCCTGGCAGCAAGCGTGTCGGCGCTGTTGATGAAAACCAGCGGCGCAAAGTCATCAACAAGCGCAAAGCCGCGAAACTCATCAACATCTAGCGTTCGGTGTGTGTTATTACCCACTTTGCCACTCTGCAATACAAGTATTCCCATGCTCCCCGCCTTCTCCGCAAGAACATGGAGAAACTGAGGAGATATCTTGGCTTCCTGTCGTGCATCATCAATTCCTATCGTGGCTCTCATATCGCCAGCAACGTCATTGACTCTGGGGTCATCCTTCAGAGGAAACCTACCTACAAATGGGAGTGGCCGTGCTCCCTCGCTCTGCACGTATTCTCGATACCACTGCTGTTTTCTACGTGCATCGTACAGAACATCCATGAAGTTTGCGCTAGGTGGCTGGGCCACGACATCGCTAACAGTGCGAAGATCGGGTATTGGCACCTCAAGTGCCGGTGGCGCACTGAGCCACAGGTACCCCAGGGGAACGCAGAGTTTGGCGGCGAGCTTGGCCGCTTGCCGTTGACTGGGGTGCTTATCCCCAGTCTCCCAGGCAATGACGGTATCCACGTTGACGCCCACTCGTTTGGCGAGTTTCTCGTGGTTCCAATGGAGCCGGTCTCGTGCCCAAGTGATGATCTCCGGCGTGACAAATGCCTCAGTCATCTTGCTTGCCTCTCCACCGCGCGAGGCGGAGTGAGTCCGGGTAGGTGAGCTTCTTCCCGACCTTCCGGACGATAACCTGTGTCAGTTCCCGCTACCAACTAGACTACGGCTGCGTCAGCCGGCGACGACTCATGCGCGATTCAACGTAGGTGGTCACTGCCGGCCCTGGTCTGTTGACGTTCGGGCCGCCAGGATGGGCGCGAGCGACCGCTTCGTTTAGCTCGATGCCGAGGCCGGGCCGGTTGGGCACGATGAAATGGCTGTCGTGTAGCGGGAACTCGGTGATTAGCTCGTACCGCCAGGGCACGTCGTCGGCCATATGCTCCAAGATGAGGAAGTTGGGCAGCGTTGCCACCAGATGCACCGCTGCCGCCTCGGCAATCGGTCCCAGCGACCCGTCGTGGGGAGCGACCATGATGTGGTGCGCCTCGGCCTGAGCGGCGACCTTCTTCATCTGCATCAGGCCCCCGGCGCGGCCGGTATCGGGCTGGATCACGTCCACGATGTCGCGCTCGATCAGCTCGCGAAACCCGTAGAGGGTGCTGGAACGCTCGCCGCAGGCGAGGGGCACCTCTACTGATCGCGCTACCTTCGCCAGCGACTCGATATTTTCGGGCGGCACCGGGTCCTCATAGAACAGCAGACCGTACTCTTCGAGCGCCTGCCCGACCCGGATGGCATCGGGCACGCTGAACCAGGGCGGCCCATGCACGTCAATGCACAAGTCAATATCGTCGCCGACGGCCTCCCGCAGTGCTTTGACGGTCCTGACCGGGTGCTGCAAGCCGCCGCACTTGAAGCAAGTGTAACCACGCTCGATCAGCTCGTGCGCGCGCTCCGGGGTGCTGGCGTGGGCATAGACGCGGACCCGGTCCCGCAGGCGGCCGCCCAGCAAGTCGCACACCGGCACACCCAGCTTCTTGCCCAGGATATCCCAGAGGGCAATCTCGATTCCGGTCATCGCCCCGCCGCCCACCACGCCGGTCATCCCATGCCCCATCATGGCCAGCAGCATCTTCTGCCAGAGGTACTCGATTCGTCCCGGGTCCTCGCCGACCACGACGGGGGTGAGGTCTTGGATGGCAGTCTGGACGACACGCGGCCAGCCGCTCGCCTCGCCAAGTCCGTAGAGGCCGGCGTCGGTCTCGACCTTGACAAACAGCCAGTTGCGCCCACCCCCCCCCAGCCACCTGGCGGCGAAGCATCCACCAGGAATGTCTTGACATCGGTGATCTTCACTTGCAAGCTCCTTGGTGCCTTACTCCCGGCGCCTCACTCCCCGGCCCCCTCTCCACAAGTGGAGAGGGGAGTAGGTACGGGCCGCGCCACCCGGTGGCAGCCTACAATGGGCCGGAGTTTCGGTCATACTCACAGATAGTTCCCAGCATACCGGGAGCAGCCCAGTAACGCAGCTCAGGAGGTGGAGCACCCATGACCACACAGACCAACACACGTCCCAATATCCTGATGATTATGACGGACCAGCAGCAGTACGCGACGGCTGGCCCAGCGGCACCCGGCCGGTCACCGGCGCTGGAGCGGCTGGCCGCGGAGGGAATCTGGTTTCGCCGCGCCTATACCGCCACCACTCCTTGCTCACCGGCGCGGGCCTCTATCGTCACCGGCCTGTACCCGCACACGCACGGCATGTTGAACAACTGCCACGTGCCCTATGCTATCGCCCGCGAAATCCGTCCTGAGTGCGCTACCTGGGGAAGTCAGCTGTCCGAGGCGGGCTATAGGATGCGCTATGTCGGCAAGTGGCACGTCGGCTGGACGCAGGGGCCCGCCGACCTCGGTTTCGACAGCGAAAACCGGCAATTCGATGCTGCATCCTACCGCCGCCGGCTGGGACTATCCGAGGGCAGCGCCGCCAGCGGGGCTGCCGACACCCAAGCAGCGAACGAGTGGGGGTTCACCGATGCCGCCGGCCTCTACTGGCGGCACTACGGACGAGCAGCCGGACCACCCGAGGCGACCGGCACTGCGCTGCAGGCCGCGGCGGGTCTGGAGCAGCTGCGCGCGCTGGCCGACGAGCCGGACGAGTGCCCGTGGTTCCTGTGGGCCAACTTTAGTGGTCCGCACAACCCCTACGTGGTGCCGGAACCCTATGCCTCGCTGTATGACTGGCACGATGTCCCCCTGCCAGCGAGCTACCACGACTCGGGTGAGGGCAAGCCGGCCTACGTGCGCCGCGTCCAAGAGTCATGGTTTGGTGAGATCACCGAGGAGCACACCCGCAAGTCCATCGCCCACTACTGGGGCTACTGCACGATGATTGACCACTTCATCGGCAAGCTGCTAGCGTTCCTCGACGAAAGTGGGCAAGCTGAACACACCCTGGTCGTGTTCACGTCCGACCACGGTGACATGATGGGCGCGCATGGGCTGTGGTTCAAGGACGTGTATCCCTACGAGGAGACCCACCGCATGCCACTGCTGCTGCGCTGGCCAGGGGTGATTGCGCCGGGATCGGTGTGCGACGCCTATGCGCGCACCCTCGACCTCGGTCCGACCTGCCTGGAGATCGCTGATGCCCGCCCGCTAGAGCCGTGTCACGGTCGCTCGCTGCTGCCGGTGCTGACTGGCGATCCGGATGCCGACGCAGCACCGGAGCGGCGCGAGCTGTTCATGGAAGATCACGGCAACATCTTCAACTTCACGCAGCGGCAGCTGCTCGACGGCCGCTACAAGCTCGTCTTCAACGCCTTTGATTTCGATGAGCTGTACGATTTGGACCACGATCCCCATGAGCTGCACAACTTGGCCCGCGATAGGAGCCACCGCGCCACCTATGAGCGGCTCGCTGATCGCCTGTGGGACTGGATGCTGATGCTCGATGACCCGTATAGCGGGCGCCCCTATGCGGCCAACGTACTGCTCCGGCGCAGCTCACCACCACCCCTCCGACCCGATCCACGACCACCCGCAGCGGCCCAGCGCGGGGTGCTATAAGGGCGTCTACCTGAGGTCCGCCGGAGGCGGGAAGCGGAGGCCGCTACCGCAGGGTGCGCCCACCGTCGGCGATGAGCGTCTCTCCGGTCGTGAAGCCAGCGCTCGTGGCGAGAAAGTAGACCATCTCGGCGATATCCTCGGCCGTGCCGCCGCGCTGCAACGGCGTAACCGCCGCCAAAGCCGGGCCGATATCTTCTCGGCCAGTCCACCAGCGCGTAGCCACGAACCCCGGGGCGATGGCGTTGACGCGGATTTCCGGGGCGAGCGCCAGGGCCATCGTCTGGGTCAAGGAGAGGACGGCGGCCTTCGACGCGCAGTACGGGATGGAGCTGCCGACGGGCTTGAGGGCGGAGACGGAGGAGATATTGATGATGGCGCCTTTGCCCTGCGTCTTCATCGGTGCGGCGACCGCTTTGGAGGCAAAGTACACCCCCTTGACGTTCACCGCCAGCACCCGGTCCCAGTCGGCCTCGGTGAGCGCATCAAGGTCCTCCAGGCTCGTGTACGGCTTGAAAACCGTCGTGCCGGCGCTGTTGACCAGTACGTCTACCCGTCCCCAGGTATCGAGCGTTTGCTGGACCAGGGCGTCAACTTCCGCCGCGTTGGCGACATCGGCCTGGATCACCAGCGCTTCGCCGCCGGCGCTACGCACCAGGTCTGCCGTTTCCTGCGCCTCGTCCGCGGACCGGCTGTAGTTGATGACCACACGGGCGCCAGCGCGAGCGAACGCCAGCGCCGACGCGCGGCCGATGCCCGATGCGCTGCCCGTGACAATTGCGACCTGTCCCGCCATCTCTTGTGCTGCTCCCATCGTCTCCTCCTCGGGCCGGCTGCCTTAATGCCCATTACTCGCGCAGCGCAGGAGTATCCGAGCACTAGCGCCGCAATGAGTCTAGCCTGGATTGGGCCTCAAGGCGAAATGCGTGCTTGTAGGGGCGTCGCTCATGGCGCCGCAATGACGGGGGCCGGGGGGTGAGGCGCCTCATCCCCACTGGAGCAGCACACCCAGCGCCTGATCCATATGCGCGTAGAGGAGGTCGAACGCCGCCTTAGCTTGGCGGCCGGCAAAACGGTGGCTTATCAACGGCTGCACCTGCACGTCCCCAGCCACCAGGGCGGCCATCGCCGCCCGGCCGAGCGCGACCCGGTCGGTCTCCGGCGGATACCCCCCGATCAACCGTTTGCCCATCAGCTTCGCGGCGTCCAGCGCCAGCGGCTGCCAGTGGTAGGCGCCGATTATCTGGATCAGGCCACCATCGGCCACCATCTCCTGCGCCTGAGTAAAAGACCGTAACCCGGCGTGGCCACCCACACAATCAATGACAACGGTGGCGCCCGCGCCCCCGGTCAGCCGCTCGATGGCGGTCACCGGGTTCTCCTCGCTGGCGTTGACCACCGCTGGGACACCGACTGCTTGCGCGACCCGCAGGCGCAAGTCCAGCGCATCCACCGCGATGAGCTGCGCCGGCCCATACCGGCGTGCGAACTGCATGACCAAGTTGCCGACAATGCCTTGCCCCAGGACGACGACCCGATCCCCGCCGCCCGTGCCCACCCCGCGCCCACCCCGCGCTACTCGTGCTGAGGGGGTGGAAGGCGCCCTCCTCAAACGAGAGATGGTGATGCAGCTGGCAGACCGTCAGCTGGCGCGTGTCCGACGCCGGTTGGACGCAGTACTCAGCATGGGGTGCCGTGACGACAACGCGGTCGCTAGGCGCAAACTCATGCACGCCGGCGCCGACTTGGTGGACCACGCCAGCGCTGGAGGAGCCCATATGGCGCGCGCCAGCGGTTCCCTCGTGCCGCAGGTCAGCGTCTCCGGCGTCGTGGAGGTAGCGTCATCCCATCTCCGAGCCACGACTGATGAGGCTCGCTTGGGTACGTACCACAACCTCATCGGGGCCTGGTTGAGGAACGGGTACTTGCTCCAGCACAATGTTACCGACACCACCTCGCTTGGCGACGCGCCACATCTTCATACCCGTTCATGCTCCAACTGACCACTGACCACTGACCACTAGCCACTCTTCAGCTCGGCACAGTCTGGGGCCGGCCGGTGCGGGCGGCCTCGTCGAGGGCATTGCAGATGGAGACGGTACGCACGCCATCATGGGCGTTGCAGATCGTATCCCCGTCGTTGCGGATCGCCTCCAGCAGATTGAGCAGCATGGAGGCCTTCCGCCGCTCCTCTGCGGGTAGCTCCTGCGTGTCGAGGTAGTTGATGTCGCAGCCGCCGAAGTCCACGCGGCCGGTATGCGCGGTGAACACGGCGCTGCGCTCGCCGTCCCACATCTCGTGGAACCACTTGGAGACCAAGGGGTTGTAGCCGATATTTTGATCGGTGCTAATCACCGTGGAGAGCGCGCCATTCTGCCACAGGATCGTGCCCACCAACCCATCGGGATAGCCCTCGGTGCCCTTGTTCCGGCGGTCGAACAGCCGCCCCTCGGCGTACACCCGGTCGGCAGCGCTGTCCATCAGGTAGGCGAGCAGGTCAACGGTATGGACTGCGGTGCTAATGAGCAGCCCGCCACCATCGTCTTTGTCCCACAGCCAGGTGGCGCCGCCGGCTCCCGGCAGTTTGTGCGCGTAATTGTCGGTAGCCAGCTGACCGTGGCTGAGGCGGGGCTGGGGAATCAGCTCCTTCGCTTTCTGCACCGTGGGCGCAATGCGGAACTTGCAGTTGACGACCAGCTTCACGCCAGCCTTGTCCACCGCCTCGGCCACTTCGATGGTCTGCTCGCGGGTCTGACACAGCGGCTTTTCCACGAGCAGATGCTTGCCGGCCTGCGCCCCGGCCACCGCCAGCGGATGGTGGGCATCATGATGCGTGGCAATGATGACCAGATCAATGCTGTCGTCGCGCATAATCCGGCCGGCATCCGTGGTGGCGTAGCGACCGCCAAACTCTGCCCGCGCCTGCTCGGCGGCCGCGGCGATAACATCGCAGAAGCCCACCATTTCAATGCCGTGCTCCGGGGCGCTACGCGCATGGCCGCGCCCCATCCCGCCACAGCCGATCAACGCTGCTTTCATCACGAAACGCCTCCTTGTGGGAGTGACCCAGTGGTCAGTGGTTAGTGGGGATCGAGGCCACCAACTACACACTGATAACTGACGACTGACAGCTAAACAACGCGATACGCCACCAGGACAAGCCCAGTGGCGTATGCTCCCGCTCGGTAGCCGGCAAGGGTTACTCCAGACCGGCCCACCTGTAGAACTCGTCGAGTTTGGCGTTGGGAGGGCCTCGACTGCTTAACCAGCCGTGCGCTTCTGGAAATCGTCGAGCTTGGCGTTGATCACACGGGCCGCCTCGTCCAGGTCGTCCTTCACCGAGCGCAGCTCCTTCCAGCTCGGTCTCGACACCAGGCTCTGGAAGGTGCTATAGATCTGGGGGAACTCGGGGTGGAACGGCCGGTATCCGTATTCCAGCGCATCCACGAAGGTCTTGAACTGGGGCACGTCCTTGAGCACCTGCGCGTACTCCGGCGACGTGAGCACCGACTTGCGCGGCGGCAGGAACATCGTCACGGCCGCGTAATGCGCTGCCGGTTCCGTGCTCGTGAGCCAGCGCATGACCTGCCAGGCGGCTTCCTGTTGCTTGGGGCTGGTCTTGAACATGGCCGTGTTCTGGCCCAAGTTAGCGATGAACGGCTGCTTCTGTGTCGGGGAGGGAGTAATGTACATGTTTTCCAAGCCGCCGATCCGCTCGGCCCACTGCACCACGCGGAACGCGCTCGTCTCCCACTCCATGGCGATGGTGCCACTGGGGAAGTTGGGGTTTTCCAGGCCGGCGGCCTTGATGAGATCCGGGTGCGGCGCATGGACCTGGTGTTTATGCACCAAGTCGGCGGTATACTGCATCGCCTCCACGCCCTCGGGGCTATTGAAGGCGACTTTCGTCCGGTCCTCGTTGAAGTATTCGCCGCCGTTCTCTTTGAGCAGATTGATGAAGCCGGAGGCACGCTGCACCAAGCCGGTCATCGCCCACTTGCCGGTCTCTATGCCTGCGCCGAGGAACTGCTGGAGCTTCTTCAGGTACTCCACCCAGTCATCCCAGGTGTAGCCTAGCTCCAGGATATCCAGGCCGGCTTCCCGCACATAGGCGAGGTTCGTGTAGGGCAGATTGGAGTTCGTTTCCTGGGGCAGACTCCACAGCTTGCCCTGCCACCTGCTCGACTCCAACAGGTGAGGGTAGAAGTCGTCCATCGTGTCGGCATATTCCTTGTCCTGCCTGATGAAGGTGCCGTCCAGCTCCACCACCATGTCGCGGACGCCGTAGAGTCCCTTGTCCCAATAGGCGCTGTGCAACAGGTCGGGCGGTGTGCCCGCTGCGTAGTTAGCAATCACCTTGGCGGTGTTGGTTTTGCCTTGTCCGGAAAGCGACTCCAGGCTCATCGTGATGTTAGAGCCTGTCTGGTTCCACTGGTTAGTCAGGTCCAAAAAGCCGGTGCCGCGCTCGCTCATGTTGCCGCCAGCCCGCCAGAAGTAGGTCCAGAGGACGACCCGCTGCTGCGGCGCGGTCGCGGCCGGCACCTCAACCCGCTTCTCCACCACCTTCTCGACGATCACCGGCTTCTCGACGGTGACCACCTTCTCCTGCACGACCGTCTGCGACTGCCCCGCCGCCCCGGACGCACCCTTGGCGCCGGCCGCGCCGGCCCCGCCACGCGCACCCGGCGCGCCCGCTGGCCCCGCTGGCCCCGCCGGCCCCTGCACGTAGCGGACTTCGATCTCGCCACAGGCAGCGGCTAGCAGACCGCCCAACGCGGCTGCCGCGCCTCCTAGATACCGTCGGCGGATCATGCTTGACATCAGCTTCTTCCCCTCGCTCCCCACGTGGGAGCGGCTCGTATACTCACCCAATGACGCCGCGCCCGGCGAGTGTCAGGCGCCCCGCCTGTGCCATTTGCTCCCTAGCGACACGGGCAGTGGCCACAGCATACAGCGGGGAGTGGGAAGATGACAAGGGCCTGCAAACGAGGAGGGTATGCAAAATAGGGGGGTGAGGAGAGACACCCGCGCCCGGTTCAGAGGCCGTAAAGCCGCTCTGCGTTGCCGGAGAACATAGCGATCTGCTCGTCTTGGCTAAAGTCGGCCACGATCTCCGTATAGGCGGCGATCAGCACATCGTAGGTGCTGAAGAGCTTATCCACCGGCCAGTTGGTGGCAAACACACAGCGCTCCGGCCCGAACGCCTCGATGCAGTGCAGCACCCACGGCCGGATGCTCTCGACGGTCCAATCCCAGTCGCACATGCCGAGGCCGGAAATCTTGCACACCACGTTCTCGGCCTCGGCCAGCGTCTTCATGCCCTGCTTCCAGTGCTGGAAATACTCGTCCGTCCGCTCCTTTGGAAATCCGCAGTGGTCCAGGACCGCGACGATATTCGGATACTTACGAGTCAGGTTGCGTAGTTTTTCCATGCCCTCCCACTCGACGTCGAGGCTGGCAATGAGATTGAACCGCTCCAGGAGCGCGTAACCGCGGTGGAAGTCCGGATCAACCAGGTAGTCACCATCGGAGAAGTCACGAATCCCCTTGACGCGGGAGAACGCGCAGTGGCGGCCCAGCTCCTCTGCAACGTCGGCCTGTTTCAGATTGCTGTAGGCCACAATGGCCTGCGGGAACCCGGTCCGGTCGGCGGCCGCCTCAAGCCAGGCGCTCTCTTGCACCGGGTCTTCGATCCCCAGGGCCGCCTGCACATGGATGGCTTTCGTCACGTTGGCGTTCCGGGTCTCGGCGATGAAGTCCTCGGCCAGGTAGTTCCGGCCCTTCAGTCGGTCGAGCTGCTCGCCGAGCTGGGGGTGCAGGAAATCAGGTTGCAGCCAGGAGTAGGTGAGGTCGGGATGGTGGAGGTCCCAGAAGTGTACGTGCGTGTCCGCGAATTCGAGTTTGCTCATGATCCCTCCCCAGGCAGGCTATAGCTGCATGTGGGTGGATTGTACGGTCACGGTGCGGGCAACGGCAAGGTGAGGCCACTGGGCGTATAATCCAAGCGAGCGCTGTTCCGGACGGAAACCAGAGGACAGAGGATGGCACAACCCGCACAAAAGCCACGACGGGCGCTGATCACCGGCGGTGCGAGCGGCTTCGGACTGGGGGTTGCCCGCGCACTGTTGGCCCAAGGCGCCAGCGTTGCTATCGGCGACCGGCACGCCGGCCGGCTCCGGGCTGCGGCGCAGGCCCTCGCTGCCGGCGAGCGGCTCCTGGCCCTCGATCTCGACGTGACCGCGCCCGACTCCGTGCGGGCGGCGGTCGCTGCCTGCGAGACGGCCTTCGGCGGCCTCGATACGCTGGTCAATAGCGCCGGAGTAATCAGAATAACCGCGCTGGACGACATCAGCGAGCAGGAGTGGGATTGGGTCGTCGGCGTGGACCTCAAGGGCGTTTTCCTGTGCTCGCAAGCGGCCGCGCCGCTGCTGAGGCAGAGCGGCCGGGGGCGGATCGTGAACCTCAGCTCGGACGCGGGCAAGGTTGGCTTCCCCAAAATCGCGCCCTACGTCGCCGCCAAGCACGGGGTCATCGGCTTGACCAAGTCACTGGCTGCCGAATTGGCTCCAGCCAAGGTCACGGTCAACTGTATCTGCCCGGTGGGCACCCCCGAGACCACGATGGGGCAGGACGTGCTGCGGATGAAGGTCAGCAGCGCCGGGGTGAGCGCGGAGCAACTCATGGCGGCCACCGCGGCCAACGTTCCGCTGGGACGCGGTGGCACGGTAGACGACGTGGTCCACGCGGTCATGTTTCTCTTGTCCGACCAGGCAGCGTTCCTCACCGGGGGCACCATTGACGTGGACGGAGGTCTCATCAACACGGCGCCCATCCGGGGCACGGCCGGCTAGCCGGCCTTACGCCCAGCCCCGGGTGTCCACCCCCACTTGAACAGGGGCGCCACCAGTCGTTGCAGCCGCGGTCGGTCGCTCCAGAGCACGGCGTCTTCGTGCAATCTGGCCTGAACGCTGTCACCGTAGGAGTCCCACTCCCGCTGGAAAACGGCGGCCGCCGCTGCGGTCTGCGGGGCCGTGTAGTAGTTGAGTGTGAACATCCGCCGCCCTACATGGCCGCCAAAGGAGCCGTGATAGAGGTGGTGATCGAACAGCACCACGTCGCCCGGCCGGGACTCTACCGCATACGCCGGGAGGCCCTCGGGCCGCACGCCAAACGCCAGCTGTTCCACGTCAATCCCCTGCTCACGGTAGGGGTCGAGCGCTTCCGGACCGATTACGCCATCGGCAATGTTCTGTTTGACTCGTGAAATCCGCAGGACTTCCAGCTCCCCGTGCAGGGGCTGGCGATGAGAGCCAGGGATGAACCGCAAACAACCCGTCTCACGGGTCACCGGGTCCAGGTACAGGGCTACCTTGAACCGCCTGCCCGTCACAAACTCGGTTGCATCCGGGTGCCACTGCGTATCGCCCACGTAGTAGTTCCCGTCAGAACCCCACCACATCGGCTCCGGCCCTAGCAGCTGCTCGACCGGCTCATAGATGCGGTCGTCGTCAATCAGGCTCCGCAAGGCCGGCCGGCGCTCGACCCACCCACCCACCCCGTAGCGCTTGTCGCCGCGGAAGGGCTGGCCAGCGAGGTCCTCGACCATGACCGCCTCGAACTCGGCGTCAATGACGACCATCTCCTCAGCGGAGAACAGCTGCCGAAACACGAGGAAGCCGAAAGCCTCGTAAAACGCGATCTGTTCCGGAGAAAGCAGCTCACCTCTCCTGACGACGGGTTGGGCCTCTTCCGCCCTCACCCCCCGGCCCCAGCGGCACGGTCACGCCAGCCGGAAGAAGCTGCCCGCAATGTGGCGCGTGCCCCCAAACCCGTTCCCGTCGTCCTCCATGAAGTAATACGCCGTGAAGATCCGCCCATCGTCCAGCTCGGTCGCCACCGAATAGCCCAAGTCCGAGCCACTGCCATCAGCGCGGATGATCGCCTCTGCCGACCAGCTCTCCCCGTCGTCCTCACTCACGATCAGCCCGATCCCCGACGGGCGCGTCCGCCGCGCGAACAGCACCACCAGCCGCCCGTCCCGCAGCCGCATCGGCCACGGCGAGCGGTAGTGGATGCCCATGCTGTTCCACCACAGCCCGGGACCGTCACCGGGCTGCAAGTGCGCCACCCACGGGGATTGGCCCCACGCCGTAATCGGGCGCGGCGCGCTCCAGCTATACCCGCCATCGTCCGAGTGGTTCACCCAGATCACGTTATAGGCCGCCCGCCCCTGATTGTGCAGGTAACACTGCAACCGGCCACTCGGCAGTAGAATCAAGCCGGCATACGCCGGCCGACCGGCCCCCGTGGGGTCCCGCGCCACTTCCGCCAGATAGCTCCAGCTCAGGCCGTGGTCCTGCGATCCGTAGACGGCGATACTCCCTTGCCCCAAAACCCGCGTCTCATCGCCCATCGGATCGTCCCGGGTAGTCAGCGCCCCCAGGAGCGTGCCATCGGGGCACTGCACCAGCGGATGGGCGTCTCGATGAATGTCCAGCCCGCTCCCGGTGACGGGATTGCTCACGCGCGTGGGCACCTCTTCCCAGGTGTGGCCGCGGCCCCCGGAGCGGAAGGCAAAGCACTCCAGGGTAGGCTGACCACCCGGGCCGGGCGGCCCGGTGGCGGTGCGGGTGAAGTACACGGCGGCATCCGGGCTGGTGAGGTCAATCGGTTCGCGGGCCACGCCCGGCTCATCCGCCCGGTGCAAGATCGCCCGCTTCTCCTCTAGGGGCAGCGACTCATCCCACACGACCACGTCGTGCTCGCGGGGCCAGGTTTGGCCGTGGTCGAAGGAGCGCTGGAGGATGATCTTGGCGTGGCTGGCGTAGCCGGTGGTGAAGGAGTGGTTGATGTCGTCCGTGACCTGGTAGCGGGAGGGGGCGTGGGAGTGCAACACTGCGATCTCGCCGTTCCCGTAGTTGAAGATGCCGCTCTGGCGGGGATGCCCGCAGTAGCGCTCCTGGCTGTAGCAGAGCTTGGTGTGCTGCACGTCCCTCAGGACAGGCGTAGGGCGTTGCTGCATCCTGCCTTCCTCTCCCTACCGATCATCTTCCTGGCCCGGATTATGCACCAAGGGCATAACATCGGGGAAGCCTCATACCTCCTCAGAATGTCAGCACGCGGCGCGGGTTATCCACCAAGATCGTCCGAATCTCCGCCTCAGTCAGACCCTCTTCTTGGAGCAGTGGGACAAAGGACCGCAGCAGATAGTCGTATCCATGCCCCCCATTCCAGTGCAGCAAGGAGTTGCCGCAAATATCCATCGAAATCAGCAGTTGGTCGAGATGCCCGGCACACGCGATAGCAACCACGTTCCGAGCACGCTGGCGCTCCGGCTGTGCCCCGGACCTGGGCTGGCGACCCACGTGGTCTATCTGGACGTAGGCGCCGGTCTGGGCGATAGCCAGCTCCAGACGAACGTGGCGTCGTTCTCCGACGTGGCCGATGACGATTCGATCCGGACGCACCCCTTCTTCCAAGAGCAGTTCGACCTGCTCCAGCGCCAGGTCGCCGAAGTGCGTGGTGTGGGTCGTGATCGCTGCGCCGATCTGTCGCTGCGCCCGCGCGCCGGCCCGAAACACCCGCTCCTCGGCCGGTGAAATGTGGAAACGCTCGGTGCCCAGCTCACCGATGATCCCCGGCCGCACACCTGTCCCGCCCGCGCCGTCGGCAAACTCTCCGATGAGGCGGTCGGCGAGCCGGTTGGTACTCAGCTCGTAGACCTCGCGCGGATACACCCGTTCGCGGTACCAGCCGGCGCCCATGATAAGGTGGAGGCCGGTTGCTGCGGCCAGCCGGCGCATCCCGGCCGGGTTTCGGCCCGCCCCAATCGTCGTCACGTCCACGAGCGCCGTGCCGCCGGCCTCGCGGTAGATGGCCAACTCCTCGGCCAGCAACTCCTCGTCATCCACGATGCTGTTGTACTCGTACCGGCCACCCCACTCCCAGAGATCACAGAAGGTGTGCTCGTGCATCAGGGTAGTGCCGAGCGACTCGGGGGCGATGGGGCCTGTCACTGTCTGGATTGGCATATGAACCCTGCTCCTATGATGCCTGGCATGGCGAGCGATACGATGTTACCGGAGTTACCTTTGTAGGCATCCCCTGGCCCCCACTTGGCCTTCAAGCGTGGGGAGTCAATCCGCCTACCTCTCACTCGATCCAATAGGAATAGAGCTGCGTCTGGCGCAGCGTGAACTGTAAGCTCACCCTCCGGCCCTTCAGGTCAGCGAGGTGGCCCTGCTGCCATTTGACCTCGGCGCGTGGATGATCGCCGCCCTTAATCGGGACGGACACGGCGACCACGTTCCCGGCCCTATCCAGCACCTCCACGCCGCACTCACCCTTCAAGGCAGCGGACAGCCGCTCACCGCTCTTGAGCCGCCAGTACGCCTGATCTTTGTCGGGGTGACAGTTGACGTTCACGAACAGCCTGTCGCCTGGGAGATTGAACGGCTTGGTCAGCACCGTGCCCGCCTGCTCGCCAGCATCGAGGGACATGAACCCGTCCCGCCGTAGCACGGCTAGGCAGACCGCCGCCCGGTCGAGATCGTTGTACCTGGCGCTGCCCTGGTACTTGATGCCGGTGTAGTAGAACCACAGCTCGTCGCCGCGCACAATGGGCGCGGATGGCGGCAGATTCTTGCTGAGATCATACGCCCCGGAGCCAACCGGCGCGCAAGGAATGAACGGCTGGCGGTCACCCAGACGATGCCAGGTCTTCAGGTCGCGGCTGTAGGTGAGCTGTATCTCCGTGAAGCAGATGATGCAACGCGTGTACCGCTTGCCCTTGCGATAGTAGACGGCCGGTAGCCCGATGTAGAGACCTTCGTAACGGAACACACCCATGTTGTAGACATCCACGTTCTCCCACTGCCAATCGGCATCGTGCTCGTCAGGAATGTCACAGTCCAGCGGTGGTATCGGCCCGGCCAGGTACTCGGCAATGATCCTCGCTCCTCGCTCCTGATCCGCCTCGTCGGTGTGGAAAATCAGCTCTGGCTCGGTCCACTGCGCGAAGTCCTTACTCGTCGCCAGCCACACCGACCGACCATACGGCCCGCGTTGCTTGACGGTGTGCAAGAACAGGGGTCCCTGCCGGTCGAAGGACAGGTTGCTCTCATCTTGGCTGGGCACCTTGGGCACATCGAGCAGTGTCCAGTCTACCCCGTCGGGTGAGACCAAAAACCCGCCGTCGTTAATGGCCGCCTTATAGCGCCGGCCCGGGTCGGGATCGGTCGCATCGTAGACTACGTGGAAAGGAGCGACATACCCGCCCTTTGTGCATACCGTTACATAATGGTTCCGGCGCGAACCGCGGAACTCCACCTGCCCCACGACCGGCTTGGTCCAGTGGAGACCGTCGGCACTCTCGTAATAGCCAACGCAGCGCACCCCTTGGGCGCGTAATGATTCGGGCGTGCTGATGTCCCAGAGCTTGTAGATCTGCTCATCCGGGTCCCAGGCGGGTGCCGTCCGTATCTGCAGCGCCATCGCCTCCGGGTCGGTTGGCCGAACGACCGCACCTTTCTTGGCCGGCTGGTGCATGGTTCGGGTAAGCCGCGCCAGGTTGGCGATATGGTGATCGTCCAAGAAGAGTTGTCGTTCTCCGGGAGCGACGGTGAATGCTGATTCCATACTCATGGCGCGGCCTCTGTGCCGGAAGCGCTGCCGCCCCTCAAATGTGGTAGGCGTCCACCACCTTGCCAACCATCTCGGCGATGTCGTCAAGGTCCTGGTCCGTGTACTTGATGGGGAAACCCCACCGGACGGTGCGTTGCAGATGCGCCCTCGCATTGGTCAGCCGCGCTATGTCCGCCTCCCGGTTGGCCAGGAAGTGGTGGCTGTAGGGGACCAGGTAGTACATCAGCGACTCGGTAATCGTGGGGAGTCCTTCCGCCGCGAGCGCCCTGGAGATGTCCTCGATCCCCACCCTAAAGCGCTCCAGCTCAAAGTGCATCTGGTACAGCCAATAGACGTGCCCGCCCGGTCGTGGCACGAAAGGCGGCTGGACACCGTCAATTGATGCGATCTTCGCGGAGAGCGTGTCGGCTAACGCAATGCGGCGCCGATTTTGCGCCGGTAGTAACTTTAGCTGCGCCAGCGCCACCGCCGCTTCCATATTTCCCCAGCGGAAGTTGTAACCTGGCCGTAGATGCACGCGCCCATTGGGCGGATCGGGTCGGGAGCCACGATCAATGCCAAACTCGCCGACCGCCTTGATGATCCCCTCGTCATCGGAGAGGGCCATCCCACCATGCTCGGCACAGAGCAGCTTGCCTCCATCGAACGTGAAGCAGCCCACGTCGCCCAGGCTGCCGGCCTTACGTCCCTTGTATTCAGCGAAAATCGCCTGGCAGACATCCTCGATGACCACCAGGTTATGCCGGCGGGCCAGGGCCACGATGGGGCCCATATCGCACACCTGACCGTAGAAATGCACGGCAATGATCGCTTTGGTCCGCGGAGTAATCACCTCGGCCACGTGCTCGGCCGTGATCAACCCGGTGTCGGGGTCTACATCGGGAAAGACCGGCGTAGCACCCTGGATTACCACACCGGCTAACGAACCGTAATCGGTAATCGGGCTGACGATCACCTCGTCGCCGGGGCCTAGCTCTAGGGCACCCACTACCGCATGGATGACCGAGGTACAGTTGGACTGGCCCACACCGTATTTGACGCCGTTGGCGGCGGCGAATTCCTGTTCGAACTTGGTGATGAAATCGGCAGTAAAGCCGCTATCCAGCACCTCTTTGACCAGGTCGTAGGCCTCGGGGTGAATAATCCTCGGCGCCCGCATCGGGAGGGGATTGTTGGGGCCGCGAACCGGCGTGCCACCATTGACTGCCAGCGTTTGCTGGGCCGGAGGCGCTGTCATTGTCGTGGCCATACTCTCTCCTATAGAGCGTAGAGGGGCGACTGGCCAGTCGCCCCTCCATCATGCACCGTCTCACACGGCCCAAGCACTGTCCGCCGTGACCTATGGGCGCACCTTCGAGATCTTCCCGGTCCTGTTGAAGTTGTCGAGGAGCACGTCCATTTGACGCGCCGCCTCGTCGAGGTTGGTCTTGAACGCCACGTTCGGGGTCTTGGTTACGTCGCCTATGATCCCCCGCAGAACACTGTAGTGCTCGGGGAAGAACACGGGATGGTAGGGGCGGAACCCGTAGTTGACGGCTTCCAGGAACGGGAGGTACTGCGGCACCTGTTCCATCCGCTCCACCCACAGCGGGTACGTCAGGATTGACCTGCGCGCCGGCACGAACAGGGCAGCGGAACACCACACCGCCGCCGGGCCGGTGGACGTGAGCCAGCGCAATACCTGCCAGGCCGCCTCCATCTCGTCCGAGTTCTTCTTCAGCATGTGGACCCCCGTGCCGAATGTACCGATGAACGGCTGCTTCTTCGATGGTGGGGGTGAGATGTAGAAGTTCTCCAGGCCGCCAATCGCCTCCCCGTGGGCAATGATCCGCACATGACTGGTCTCGTAGAACATGGTCACTTGGCCATTCGTGAAGCTCGGGCGGTCCTTGCCGTTCGCCTCGAACCATTCATTGTGGGGCCTGTGGAGCTGGTGCTTGTGGACCAGATCGGAAAGGAACTGCAACGCCTCCACTCCTTCCGAGCTGTTGATGACAACCTTGGTCATCTCTTTGTTGTACAGGTCGCCACCGGCTTGCTTGAGCAGATTGAGGAAGTTCACCCAGTTGTCGAAATGGGCGAAGGCCCAGTTGTTGGTCTCTTTGCCGGGGCCGTGCATCGTCTGGAGCGTCTTGCCGTACTCCACCAGATCGTCCCAGGTGTAGCCCAGCTTGAGGGGTTGCAGACCCGCCGCCCGCACATGGTTGAGGTTGGTGTAGGGAAGATCGGCATCCAAGTTGAAGGGGAGGGACCACAGCTGGTCTCGCCAATACATGCTTTCCTGGACGTGGGGGAAGTAGTCCTTGATCGAGTCGGCGTACTCCTTATCCTTCGAGACGAACAGCTGCTGGAGGTCCGGACTCATCCCGTTCACGCCGTAGATAGTGGAGTTCCAGTAGTTGCCCTGCTGCAAGTGGGGGTGAAGCCCCGCGGCATAGGAGCTGACGATCTTCTCCGTGACGTAGCCCTGACCGCCGATGGGCTGTAGCAGGAAGATGATGTCATTGTGCTCCTCATTCCACTGCGTGCTCAGGCGCTGCAGCGCCTGGGTCATCTCATTCATCGCACGGCCCGGTTTGTAGTAGTTGGTCCAAATGAAGACCTTCTTGGGCACGATGGTCTTGCCCGGCACCTCGACCGTCTTCTCCACCACCTTCTCGACGACCACCGGCCTGTCGACGGTGACCACCTTCTCCTGCACGACCGTCTGCGACTGTCCCGCCGCCCCGGACGCACCCTTGGCGCCGGCCCCGCCGGCCCCGCCCTGCGCGCCCGCCGGCCCCGCCGGCCCCGCCGGCCCCGCCGGCCCTTGCACGTAGCGGACTTCGACCTCGCCACAGGCAGCGGCCAGCAGACCGCCCAACGCGGCTGCCGCGCCTCCCAGATACCGTCTGCGGATCACGCTTGCCATTGGCTTCTCCCCTTCGCCACGCGCTCCCCTCGTGGGAGCGGCTCATGCGCTCGCCCAGTGACGCGATGCCCGGCGAGCTTCAGGCGCTCCCGCCCGTGCCACGTGCATCCTGGCGGCACGGACAGTGGCCCCAGCATACAGCGGGCGGGGCAGGATGACAAGGGCCTGCAAACGTGCGGAACGTGCAAAACTGCCGTTTGCGGGGCTCAGTATGCCACGCCCCTACCCGGGGACGGCTTTGACCGACGATGATTGCGTGCGTTACGCTAGAATACCATCGGCTGCGAGCCGGCAACTTGTCCCGAACCATACGCAGAGTCGTTCCACTGGTCCATCTCCCTAGCGGAGGCCTCCGAGCATGAACGTCATCATCCTGATGAATGACAGCCTGCGGCGCGATCACGTTGCTGCGTATGGCGATCCGGCGCCATGGGCCCGGCTGGGCCGCGCGGCCGACGAGCCATTTATTCACACCCCCCATCTGGATCGGCTGGCCGCGCAATCGGCGCTGTTCGACCGCTTTTACGTCTCGTCCTATCCGACCATTCCCTGCCGCACCGACCTCTTCACCGGCCGCTACAGCTTTCCCCACCGGCCTTGGCAGCCGCTGGAGCCGGATGACGTGGTGCTCTCCGAGTTGGTCAATGGCGCCGGCTACCTGCCGGTGCTGCTCTTCGATACGCCGGCCCTGGGCCACGATGACTACAACTTCACCCGTGGGTTTGCCGGTTGGGAGTGGATCCGCGGCCAGCACGCCGACCGCTACAACGTAGACGCCGTGGACATTCCGTTGCCCGCCGCCCCCTATAAGCTGAGACAATCCAGTTTTCAAGGCCCGGCGGCCACGCAGCTCTATCTCCGCAATACCGCCGGCCGCGTGTACGAGCGGGACTGGATGTGCGCCCGCACCATCTCCGCGGCGACCGATTGGCTGGAGCGCAACCACCGGCGGGGCCGGCCCGGCGGCCCACCGGGCTTTGTGCTCTACCTAGATATGTGGGACCCCCACGAGCCGTTCGATGCCCCCGCGTTCGACGTGGCTCGCTATGCCGATCCGTCCTTCGCGGGCGACCAAGTGATCTATCCGCAGTATGGGCGTCCGGACTACCTGTCCCCGGAAGAGCACAACCATATCCGTGCCCTGTACGCCGCGCTGGTCACACTGTCCGACCGCTGGTTGGGGCACCTGCTGGACAAGCTGGACGTACTAGGGCTTTCGGACAACACACTGGTAATCCATCTCACCGACCACGGCCACCTCTTTGGCGATCACGACTTGCAGGGCAAGCCGGGGGGGCCGTTGGGTAGGCTCTACGAACCGAGCATTCGCATCCCCCTGATGATCCGGCACCCCCAAGGCCTCGGCGCCGGCAAACGGATTGCAGGACTCGCCCAGCACGTAGACCTGCTGTCCACCATCCTGGAGTTCCTGGACGTGGCAACGCCACCGGGGGTGGAGGGCCACTCGCTATGGCCGCTGGTGCGCGGCGAGACGGATCGTATCCGCACCCATGCCTTCACTGGGCGGTACCCTCTCGCGTTGGTGCCTGATCGCCGGGGGCAAGCTATCCAAGTCGCCACCTTCGACGGGGCCGCCGGCGCCGATACGGGCACCACCCAGCTGGTGGAAGCGCTGACGGTGACGACGGAGGAGTGGGCGCTGATTTCCAGCCCACGCGGCCGTCCCTCCGAGTTGTATCACCTGAGCAATGATCCAGGGCAAGAGCGCAATGTGCTCACCGACCATCCCGCTGTAGCCCGCGACTTGCACGCCGCCCTGCTCGGTTACCTGGAAAGCGTCGGCACGGCCGAATCACGGATCGCGCCCTTCCGCGGCGACGTCACCGCGAGCGATGCCGAGCCGGCCCCGCCTGCGCTCGCCGCGGACACACCCCTCTTCGTAGCCGAGGACGCGCAAGGCACTACCTTGACCTTCCGGTCGGAGGCCACGGCCCGGTTGCTGGGCTTTACTAACGATGGTAGCCTGCTACGTCGCACGACATTTGGTGCCCTGGCGCGCACCAAGCCCCGAGCACTGTTTTGCACGCCTACCCAATACTACTGGTTGAGCGATCTGGCCTAACGCCGTCCGGCAGGCTTACCAGGCTGCGGAAGGGAGCATCCGATGAGCGAACGTTCGCAGCGTCAACCGATCAGCCCCTGGGTCAATCCGGTCACCCGCGCCCTCCGCGCGGGCCGGGTCTGTATCGGGGCGCTCAGTATCACCTTTCCCGGCCCGGCGGTGGCGCAGATCGCCGGCCAAGCCGGGTTCAGCTTTCTCTACTTCGATATGGAGCACTCCGGTCTCACGATGAGCGACGTGGACCCGATCTGCACCGCAGCAAAGCTCGCCGGGACGGTGCCGCTGGCCGGGCCGAGCGGCATTGCCGATTTCCTGATCTCGCGGACGCTGGACAATGGAGCAATGGGTGTGATCGCACCCCACGTGAACACCCGCGAGGAGACGGAGCTGGTGGTCAACGCCTGCCGCTACGCGCCCGTCGGCACTCGCGGGCTTGTCACCGTGGGCACACATACCGGATTCGAGCATCCTGACGCGGCTGCCTGGATCGAGGCGCAGAACCGTGAGCTACTGGTGGCCGTAAAGGTGGAAAGTGCCCAGGGCATCGAGAACGTCGAGGAGATCGCGTCCGTGCCCGGCTTGGACGCCATCCTGGTCGGCCCCGGTGATCTGTCGGCCACCATGGGCATCCCTGGCCAGATGGATCATCCTCGCCTGGAGCAGGCTATCGAGCGGATGCTGGCCGCTTGTCGGCAAAACGGCATTGCGGGCGGCCCCCACGTCGGGAGTGCCGAGGCCGTCCGCAAGTGGGCCGACCGCGGCGCGACGTTCATGAGCTATGGCATGGATGGCGCCATGCTGCTGGAGGCGTCACGGCGCGCTGTCGAGGGGATCAGCGGTCTGCTCGGCGAACGCCTGGCGTGAGAAACCCTATCGGTGGCTGCACCCCCGGCCTCGCTCCGCAAGCGATGAGTGCATTCCGTATCCGGCTATCAGCCCTGCTCTGAAAGCTGCTGACCACCGCCCACAAGGGAAAGGAGCGCACGATGATACCGCACTCATCGAGAAGACGACTCGGCATACGAAAGGTCGCGGTGCATGACGTGGAGCACATCCGCGTCCACTACGACGACCACCTCTACCTATATGCGCCCAACCGCGGCGGCCTCTGGAATTTCGGCGATGGCGAGCTTGCCGTCGCCTACTTGGCCGGGCCGGTGGACTACCAGGCTCCGCTCCCGCCCGGCAAGCCTGGGCCGTACCGCCACTCGCATCCGCTCGCCGAGCGTGGAGGCAGAGCGGGCGGGGTACGGCTCAGTCGCTCCTTCGACTACGGGCAGACCTGGCCCGATAGTGAGCGCACCTGGATTTGGCACAACGACCGCTCGGATAACGAGATACTGGACTGGCTACGGCCGCGTGCTCCTGAGCAACGGGAGCAGATTGACCTGGCGCAGCCGGACTCCATCATCCACTTCTGCCACGGCGAGTATCTACGGTTTCCCTTTGGTGGCCGGGACCTGCGAAACGACCCACAACTCCCACCGGGCATCAACTTCCACTTGGGCCGCCGCGAGCATCCCCCGTCCTTTTCCCTCCGCAGCCCTGACCGCGGCCGCACTTGGGAGCGCCACGCCACGCTGATCGAGGGGCCATCCTGGGCACCCGAGGGCGGGTTCCTCTGTGTGAATCTCGGCCACGTTCAGTTCGACAACGGCGTGCTCGGCATGGTGGGTGCCACCTATCGGCGCAACGTCGCCTGCTTCTATGCCAGCTACGACAACGGCCTGTCGTGGGAGTACGTCAGCGAGATTGCTCGCGCGGCTCATACGCCCGATATGTTCTACGGCTACAGCTATCTCGGGGTACACCGGCTGCCCGACGACCGACTGCTGTGCCTCATGCACCGGCTCCCCGAAAACTGGCCCCACGTGGCCTTCTCCGAAGACGACGGGATGAGCTGGTCCACGCCCCGTGCCATCGTCAGCCCCGCCACCTACAACTTGCCCCTCACCGGCCCACTTCCCGACCGGGCGCCTGGTGACGACAGCGGTCCCCGGTACCGCTCGCCCCGTGCCCTGGTGCTGCGTGACGGGCGCATTCTGGTCCTGTTCGCCCGCCGCGATTATCCGGCGCGCGGAGGCCGCGGCATTCTCGGAGTGGTGAGCGACGACCTGGGCGAGACTTGGAGCGAGGAGTTCGTCGTGCGCGATGGTGCGTACTGCTGGGACCTGGGCTATCCGGTCGTCACCGAGCTGCCGGATGGCCGGCTGTTCACAGCCTACTGGTTCACGACCAAGGACGGCGACGAGCCGGTGCATGAGCGCGAGCTAGTACGCTACATCGCCGGCACCTTTTTCCGGCTCGATTAATCACCCGGGCTAACGGCTGATGCGGACGGATGGCGCCTCGATTTCCTGGCGAATTTCTTCTTCCGTGAGCAACGGGAAATCGCCGGGGATCGAGTGCTTGAGGGCGCCGGCCGCGCCGCCGTAGGCCACCGCCTTGTCCCAATCGCCGGTGAGCAGCCCGAACAGCAGTCCCGCCGCATACGCATCACCGGCGCCCAGCCGCTCGACCACCTCGACCTCGCGCTCCCGATCCCGATACACCCGGTCGGCGACGACAATACTGCCGACCGTGTTGTCTCGCACGCCGCGCGCTTCACGGGTCGTCATGACCACCGCTTGCAGGCCAAAGCGCTCCCGAGCCTGCTGTGCGGCGCTAATCGCGTCTTCGGCCGCGATGTCGTAGAAGTCACGTAGTCCTTCATGCGAGCAGAACAGAATATCGAGCCGGGGGGCGAGCGCCAGATACACTTGCTTGGCTTCCGCGGTACTCCAGAGCTTACTGCGGAAGTTGGGATCAAAGCTGACCAGCGCACCGGCGGCCTTGGCGGCCTCGATGGCCGCGAACATTGCCTGGCGACAGCCAGCACTCAAGGCCGGGGTGATCCCCGTGACCTGGAACACCCGTGCGCCAGCCAGAATCGCCGCCCAATCCAGCTCCTCCGGCCGGAGGCGCGCGCAGGCCGAATCCGCGCGGTCGTAGAGCACCGACGACGGCCGTGGGGCGGCGCCTTCCTCCAGGAAATACACCCCCGCCCGATCCGTATCGGACCAGACCACGTGGGAGACATCTACACCGTGCTCCCTGGCGCTGTTGGCGATGAGCCGCCCCAACGGATTGCGCGGCAGACGGGAGACCCAAGTCACCCGCAAGCCCAGGCGCGCCAGCCCGACGGCAGTGTTAAGCTCGGCTCCACCGATACTCGCGAGGAAGGAGGTGGTCTGTTCGATC
This sequence comes from Chloroflexota bacterium, assembly GCA_965238265.1. Taxonomy (GTDB): domain Bacteria; phylum Chloroflexota; class UBA11872; order UBA12225; family JAJDUF01; genus JAJDUF01. Next base: position 4,023,800 of record OZ250185.1, read on the forward strand.
CGCTGGAAGCTCGGCGTCGTCAGCCGCAGCAGCGCTTCACCGAACGTTACAACATCGTACGGGGGCATACACTGACCTCCAACGCGCTTGGTCTTGTCGGTAGGTCGAGTGTACCGGATTGCAGTGTGACCTCACCCCCCGGCCCCCTCTCCACCATGCAGAGAGGGGGAGTCGCCGCCCGCCATTCCCGCCGCATCACCTGTCATTCCCGCGTGCGCGGGAATCCAGACTCCCTCTCCCCGCGGGAGAGGGCCGGGGTGAGGGCAGCCGGGCGGTGCGGCGGTGCTATTCGCCGTAGACCGCCGTCTTGGGGAAGTGGTCCTTCCAGCCAAACCAGAAGGAGGGCGTCGCCGGGATCGCGGTGAGCCGCTGGCCAGCCAGCTGACCTTCAAGAGCCAAGCCGGAGAGTCCATGCCACTTCGTGCCCGTTTCCTGATCAGTGATGAGCGGCGCCGTCTCGGTCTGCTCGGCCAGCGTAAAGGTGAGGGTCCTGCCCGCAATTTCGCGCGTAAAGATAGCCCCGCTGGCCGACCGATCATCGAACACCACCACGAGCGGCGTCTCGGCAAACGTCTCGTTCACGACCGGTTCCTTGCTGAGGCGCAGGTACGGGTACGCCTTGGGTTGGCCGTTGATCCGCACGCCGAGCACAAACTGCTTGGTTTTCAGGCGCTCGTCTTGGTACTTCTCCCCTAAGATACCGGCATCCTGGGATTGCCAGTACCCCCCATAGACCTGGTGGCTTGGCCCCAGCTTCTTGAGCACCATGCCGTCGGGATACTCGCGCCGCCACACTCCCCAAGTGGTGAAGTTGGCCGGCAGCATTTCCAGCTTGGTGCCCTTCAGCGGCCCGTCAATCGCTGCACCGAACAGCTGGCTCCACAGGGACTCGGTCTGCCGGTCATACATGACCAGGACATTGCGGAGGAGCTTGCCGGAGACGCCAAACTCGAAGCGGTCGCCGTTGATCTCGCGGGCATACACGATGCCCGTATAGCAGAGCGGTCACCACGTCGCTGCGATGGCCCGGCCGCCCACGACGTCGTTGACGATCTCGTGGCGATCCAGCTGTAGAACGGAGTAGGCGTGCGCTTCGCCATTGTGCTCGAAGCCCAGTACCGGCTCCTCGTCCTGGAGGCTCTGACGCTGCTGAATCTCTTCAATCGTCATGAACTCCGGATCGAAGATCGCCGGGATGGCATCGCGTGGCAGGAGCGTGACGATCTCGCTGGGGTCGAAATCCGCCAAGGCCAACGGCGCGGCTGTCGGCTGGGCCGCGGCCGCCGGCGCGGCGGTGCTCGCCAGCGCACTCGCGCCTTGCGCCGCGGTCGTGTTTTCCGAAGCGGTCCCGCCACTCGCTGCCGAGGGGCCGCCAACCTCGGCGGCCCCGCAGGCTGCCAGCGCGGTCACGCTGGCAAGCGACAGCAGGCGAGCAGTCGCCTCGCCGAATTGTCTACGGTTCACAGTTTCCTCCTCGCCTCAGTGCGGCCATGATGCACTCGTGCGGACGCCAATCACAAGCGTCAGAGCACTAGGCTCTGTTGACATTGCCCGGTCATTCCCGCGCAAGCGGGAATCCAGAGCGGGTGTGCTGTCTGCCGCCCCAGGTGCCTGGATTCCGGCGGAAGCCGGAATGACGAAAGGGGGTTGCATGACGAAAGAGGGTTGGTGGCACCGCCTTCTAGCTCCAATGTCAACACAACCTAGCCTTATCTCTCTCATAATAGCCTGTTCGGCCCGACCGGTTCGGTAGCCTGGCCTACGCCCTGTCTCCATAAGTAGCCGGCCGGCCCCGGTTCCAGCCCCGGAAAACCGCAGAGACCCGGTAGTAATGGGGAGTGGCGCAATTGCACTCCTTTGATATAGAATTGTTGCGGTAGGAGAATATGAGGAGGAGAACATCATGGATGACCGTCCCAATCCGTTAAGCCCACGCGAGCTAGAAGCGCTGAAGCTGCTAGCTGATGGTCTGACCCGCGCCCAAATCGCCGAGCAGTGGGGCGTGAGCGTCGGCACCGTGCATAACCACCTGCGGCTGGTCCACGCCAAGCTCAGTGTTCGTTCTACGTCGCAGGCCCTCGCCATCGCTTTTCGCCACGGCTGGCTCGTATAGCCGCGCTGCCGGATTCCGCCACCCCGGCCTTACTTGGGCATTTCCTTCAGCACTTCATAGGCCGGGGTCATGGACCAGTCTGCGTTGACCAACCCAAAGCCCCACTTTTCGTCTGTCTCCGGGACGATGGCCCGGAAGTTGAGATTCCACACAATGGCAACCTGCACGTAGGGATACCGCTCCCAGAGCAGCTGGAAAGCCTCATCGAAGTACGCTGCCCGCTCGTCCTCGCTGTTGTCGCGGCAATACTCATACCCCCGCACGACGACGTTCGGGCAGACGCTCCAGCCGAACTCGGTGAACCACATCGGCTTGTCGTCCCCATGCTTCAGCATCACGTCGCGTAGCTGCGTGAACCGCAGGAAGAAGAAGCTGTCGTGGTTGCGGAAGCCGTCGCCGGGCGCCGTCGTCTGATCAACTCCGTCACCGGGCGGGCTGTTGTAGCCGGACGGATGGGCGCCCATCACATCGAAATACTGCTTGATCTCCCCGCCCGTCTCTTGGTAGAGCCGATCTAGGTACACCACGTCGTCCAACGCGGCGTTGCAGTCGCCGTGTCCGGTCGGTGTGAGCGCCGGGAACACGACGATGGCCTCAGGATTACCGGCCTTCACGCCCTGGTAGGCGGCTTTCTGCAGCGCCAGGAACTCGGCTGGGAAGTTGCCACACAGCCGTCCTTGGCCCCACTCGAAGGCCAAGTTCTGCTCATTCCAAGTCTCGAAAGCCTGCACCTTGCCCTGGTAGCGGCTGGCAAGGAACCGGAAGAAGTCACCGAGCTTCGTCGGGTCGGCCGGCGAATGGCCACCGGGCACGGCGTAGAAGTCGGGAGCGCTGACGATACTGAGCAGCACGTTCAGCCCCGCAGCGTGGGCGTCGTTGACCGAGCCGTCCAGGTAGCTCATCTCCTGCGGATCGTAGACGCCCGCTTCCTTTTCGATCTGACTCCAGCGGACCTGCTGCTTGATCCAGGTAAAGCCGGCCTCTTGCGTCAGCCGAATGGCGTTCTCGCGCCGGCCAAAGCGCGTATCGAGCAAATGGGCCTGGAACCCATATTCCAACCGGAAGGCCCGGCCCGCTGGCAAGGGCCGCTGGGGCCGTGGCGTAGCGGTGGGCGGCGGTACGGGCGTGGCCGTCGGCGGTATAGGCGTGGCCGTCGCTGGTGGTGGCGGTGCCGTGGCCGTCTCGGTCGCCTGCGCCACCGGCGGCGAAGGCGGCACCGTGGGCGACGCTGGCACCGGCATAGATGACGCTGTTGGCGCCGCGGGCGGCGTGGCCGTCGGTGCCGGCGCCGCTGTGGCCGTCTCAGTTGGCGGCGCGACCGTCGGGGCGGGTGGTGTCGTGGGCGGCGGCGGTTCCGTCGGTTGCGGCGCCGCCACCGTTGCGACGGCCGGTGCCGGCGCGACCGCCGTTTCGGCCGCCGGTGGCGCAGGTTCGCTATCGCAGCCGGCGAGTAGAACGCCGACTATCAGTGTCGTGAGGGCTAAACGCCAACGTAGCATGATGTTGTGATGGGGCAAGTAACGGAGAGGACACCCACAGCCGCCGCTGGCAGAGCAGCGGCGGCCTCAGACATCCCCTCCGTTACCAGGTCCCGTGCCTACTTGGGATGGGCCTTCAGCACTTCGTAGGCCGGGGTTGTGCTGCCATCGTTGTTGACCAAGCCGAAGCCGTACTTCTCATCGGTCGAGGGCACAATGTCGCGGAAGTTGAGATTCCACACGATGGCCACCTGCACGTAGGGGTACTGCTCCCAGAGCATCCTGAAAGCCTCATCGAAGTACCGCGCCCGCTCCTCCTCGCTGTTGTCACCGCAATACTCATAGTGTGGTACGCGGTTATTGGGGTCGCAGACGCTCCAGCCGAACTCGGTGAACCACATCGGCTTGTCGTCCCCATGCTTCAGCATCACGTCGCGTAGCTGCGTGAACCGCAGGAAGAAGAAGCTGTCGTGGTTGCGGAAGCCGGAGCCTGGCGCCGTCGTCCGACCAACCACGTCACCGGGCGGGCTGTTGTAGCCGGACGGATGGGCACCCATGACATCGAAGTATTGCTTGATCTGCCCACCGGTGTCGCGGTAGAGCCGATCCAGGTATACCACGTCGTCCAGCGCGGCGTTGCAGTCGCCGTGTCCGGTCGGTGTCAGCGCCGGGAACACGACGATGGCCTGGGGATTACCGGCCTTCACACCCTGATAGGCGGCTTTTTGCATGGCGAGGAACTCGGCCGGGAAGTTGCCACACAGCCGTCCTTGTCCCCACTCGTGGGCCAAGTTCTGCTCATTCCAGGTCTCGAATGCCTGCACCTTGCCCTGGTAGCGGCTGGCGAGGAAGCGGAAGAAGTCGCCGAGCTTGGTCGGGTCTTGCGGCGAGTGGCCGCCGGGCACGGCATAGAAGTCGGGGGACTTCACGATGCTCAACAGCACCTTGAGGCCCGCCGCGGCGGCTTCGTTGACCGAGCCGTCCAGGTAGCTCATCTCCTGCTGGTCGTAGACACCGGGCTGCTTCTCGATCTGACTCCAGACGACCTGCTGCTTGATCCAGTCAAAGCCGGCTTCTTTAGTCCAGGTGATGGCGTTGGTGCGCCGATTGAAGCGGGAGTCGAGCAGATGGGCCTGGAAGCCATATTCCAACCGGAAGGTCCGGCCCGCTGGCAAGGGCCGCAGCGTGGCGGTAGGTGGCGGTATGGGCGTGGCCGTTGGTTGCGGCGCCTGGGTAGCCACCGGCGCCGGGGTCGCGGCGGGCGGCGGCGGCGTAGCCACTGGCGCTGGGGGAGCCGGCGGCGGCGGGAGCGGCGGGGGCGCTTGGCCGGGGACGGGTGGGAAGCTCGGCACGGACGGCAAGGCCGCGATCAGCGAGGCGCCGGCCGTGTGTGGCGTCGTCACCTCGCCCCGGAGCACCCCCGTTTCCTTCAACAGATCGCCGCCGAGCACCGACACCACACTGCCCGCGGCGAAGATGCCCGCCGGGTGGTCCACCTTCCAGCGCTGGAAGGCGATGCGCTGGAACCGCTGGGAGACGAACGGACCGTAGTCCTCCGGTATGGACATCGGCAGACCGTAGAGGTTGATCGCATCGTTGGTCGACCAAGTAGCTAAAGGCCCCAGACTGCGGGGCGGATTGTAGAACGCCGCTTTGAGGTCATCATCCCGTAACCAGCCCAGGCGGATGGCGACGGCCTCGTCGAAGGAGCGGGCACCATCCGCACGTCCCCTGGGAATCTGCCGGGCCGAATCCAGGAAGATGTCCTGGCCGGCCTCTTCGAGCATCTGGAACGTGTTGGCGAAGCGGATACCGAGGCCCGCGCAGGCTTGCAAGGTGACGCGCTGGAGTACCTGATACACACAGCCGTCGCGGCCGATGAAGGCGCGACTGGCCGGGTAGCCGAGCACCTCAACCCCACCCATATTCTCGAAGTGCGTCCAGAACGGCACCGGCCCCACCGGCGTGTTGGGGAGGTCCCGCAGGTCAAACCCGCGACCGTCGGCCGTGCCGGACGCCTGGCGATAGTGCCACCCGCCAGGAATGGCCTCATCGGGCGCGGCTTGGCGTGGTGGCGCGGCCACCACGGCCGCTGCGGTCAGGCCGAGTACACAGAGCGCCAGTACCAGCGCATGGATGACCCGGCGCAGACGCGGCAGAGTACGTTTCGTCACGAGCATAGTGATCCGACGGCCTCCTCTGTCCAGTGGGTACTATTATGTATAGCAGTCCAGATGTATAGCAGTCCAATCTACCCCATAACGATTGTGGCGATGGTATGACCCGGACGGTGCATAGTAGGGGCGCAACATGTTGCGCCCACGCGGTCGGCACACGCCGCACATCCTTTGCTTACAGTACCCCGGCGCCGCCGCAAGGGGTGAGAGGAACAGAGACATATGGCAAGCCCAGCAGCCCGCAGCGCAGCGCTGCTCGCCGGCCTCCGGCAGATCGCTCCGGACTACGTGTTCCACCTCCCAAGTAGTACGCTCAAGGGTATTCTAGCCGGGCTGGACAAGCTGGGCATCGCGGTCTATCCGCTCACACGGGAGGAGGAGGGCATCGGTATCGCCTCAGGCCTAGCGTTGGCCGGGCGCAAACCGATACTTGTGATTCAGGACAACGGCCTCGGCAATGCGCTGACGGCGCTCACCACCTTCCCGCAGGCGTACCACATCCCGATCTTCTTGCTGGTCTCGCAGCGCGGCGGCCTGGGTGAATACAACTCGATGATCCATACGTTCTGCGAGCGGGTAGCGCCAATCCTGGACGCGGCCGGCATCCGGTACTTCAAGCTGGATGCCCGTATCCCGCTGGAGGAGTGGACACCGACGGTGACGCTGGCACATCAGTATATGCAGACGACGCACAGACCCGTCGCCGTGCTGTGCAACTTGATGGCCGGGCAGTAGTGTACAGCTCCAAGCGTGTTACCGGGCGAGGACAAGGATACGCATGACTACGACTACGCCGGCAGCGCAGCTCACGCGGCTCGCGGCGCTGCGCGCCACCGCCGCCGCCTATCCGACGGAGCCATACGTCGTCGCCGTCGGCACGATGGTCCGCGAGATGTTGCTGGTCGGGCGGGCGGAGAACCACCTGTACGTCCTGGACTCCATGGGGCTGCCGCCGGCCATCGGGCTAGGTCTCTGCCTCGGACTGGCCGAGAGCGAGCACGAGAAGGTAGTGGTGATCGAGGGCGACGGCGGCATGTTGATGGGGTTGTCTACGCTCGCCACCATTGGGCTACTCCGCCCCCGCCGGCTGCTGCTCATCGTCTTGGATAATGGCGTCTATGCTGCGACCGGCGATCAACCCACGGCGGCGGCGGCCGTGGATTTCTGCGCGGCGGCCCGCTCCTGCGGCTTTGCAAGCACTTGGAGCGTTGCTACTGAGGAGGCGTTGCAGGCGGCGTTGGCGGCGGCGCGGCGCGAGCCGGGGCCAGCACTCCTGCACGTGCGAATCACACTGGAGAACGCTCCCAGCTCATACTTCCTCCCCGATCCCGTCGAGCTAACTCTGAGCTTCCAACGTTACCTGGCCGGCAAATGAGCGTGGGCACGATGGACCTAACCTCCGGCCCCTTCCCTGCCAGGGAAGGGGAGTCTGACAACCGTCATTCCCGCGCGAGCGGGAATCTAGTTGCTGCGGCATCCTGGACTCCGGCTTTCGCCGGAGTGACGATGGGAGGGGCCGCCGTCCCCCTGCCGCAGCGGGGGGGGGCGGTGGTCTGGTGAAGGTGCGGTCGCTTCGACTAGAATAGGGAGAGCAATGGCCCGCGCGGTGCAGTCGCGTGTGCCCGCTGCTTGGATCTGCGGATTCGAGGCTCGATTGGAAGGAAAGCGATGCGCGTAGTTCGAGGGGAACGGTTTGTCGGGTTTTGTGGCGGGGTCAAGCGGGCGTGGAAGCTCGCTGTAGAGTCCTCCGAGAACGGTGACGACGAGGAAGTCTTTATCTCGGGCAAGCTGATCCATAACACGCCGGCCATGCAGGAGCTGGCGACGATGGGCGTGCGCCCCCTCCCGGTGTCCCTCATGGATTATGACCTCCCGGCAGAAGAGACTGAGCCGCTGGCCGGCCGTACCGTCCTGATGCGAGCGCACGGCGAAAGCCCCACGGCCTTTGCGCGTGCCCAGAGTCTCGGTCTCAACGTCCTTGACGCGACGTGTCCTATCGTTACCGTGGTGCAAAAGATCGCCAAGCAGCTTGAGGACGAAGGGTATCAGGTGATTGTCTTTGGTCATCGCGATCACCCCGAGGCGCGAGCCACCGTGGCGCACACGCGGCACGGCCTCATCATCGAATCGGTCGAAGAGGCCGCCGGGCTAGGTCACTACCCGAAACTCGCCTCTATCGCCCAGACGACCATGCTCACGGCTGACTACGTGGAGCTGTGCAAGGTGTTGGAGACCAAGGCGGACGTGTTTGACGACCGGGGACGCATCTGCGGGTGGACTCAGCGTGCCCAAGGTGAGGCGGTGGAGTTGGCGCGCACCGTGGATATGATGGTCGTCGTCGGTGGGCGGGATAGCTCCAATACCCACCAGCTGGTGCGGGTGTGCTCCGAGGTCTGCCCGACGCGCCACATCGTCACCGCGGACGAGCTTGACGAGGCCTGGTTTGGCGGCGTGGAGGTGGTGGGCTTGGCCGCCGGCGCCTCGACCCGCGAGCACGATATCGCCGCGGTCATCTCCTGGCTCGAAGCGCACTGAGTCTCCGTCTTCTCCCTCACCATTCGTTCGTCGTTGCCTCAGGACCTGAAGTTGATTCTCGCCAAGCAATATCTACATATTCATACCCCCCCCCCGGCTGGTATAGTGTGCTGGGAGGCCGCTGCCGCCAGCGGGTGGTTTAGGCTACTGTAAGCTCTGGATTCCCCTGACTGATCCTCGGCCTCTAGCCGGCCCCAGCGCATCGAGTGCCGGCAACACCGGCCGGGGGCCAGCCGCCGTGGTGCGTAAAGAGTGGCCCGGAATGATCTCTGTTAACGCGCAAGAACGCCTGGGTACTATTATTAACGGCGATCTGAATTTTCATAATGAGAGCAGCTCCTACACAACGCACACGATCCACGCCTTTGCGGCAAAGTTCCCCCCTCAACTACCGCGCACGTTCATTGAGCAGCTAACGCAGCCCGGCGATACCGTACTCGACCCGATGATGGGTTCCGGTACGACTGTGCTCGAAGCAACCCTCTTAGGGCGCCGGGCTATCGGCGTGGACCTCGATCCCCTCGCCGTGCGGGTGAGCCGGGTGAAGACGCGGGCCGTGGATCATGAGCATTTGCGTGCAGCCGGGGATGCGGTTATCGCCAACGCCTCGACGTTACTCAGGGATAGAGCCGCACTCACTACGCAGATCGAACGTCGGTTTGACCCGGCCACGCGAGACTTCCTCGACTACTGGTTCACCGATGCTACACAGCATGAGCTGCTGGCCCTGCTGCTGAGTATTGAAGACGAGCCGGATACTGATGTACGCGAGGTGCTCGAGGTAGTCTTCTCCTCCATCATCATCACCAAGAGTGGTGGCGTGTCACGTGCCCGGGACCTCGCGCATACACGCCCCCACCGCGTGGCCTCGAAAACGGTGCGAAGCGCCATCGCCCAGTTCAAGATTCGGCTGCGGAAGAGCGTTACCGCGTTGCTGGCGCTCCCGGACGATGTATTGCCGGTTGAGCTACACCATGCCGATGCCCGCGAGCTACCTATTCACGATGAGTCGGTTGACCTGGTGATTACCTCACCACCGTATGCCAACGCCATTGACTACATGCGGGCGCATAAGTTCTCGCTGGCCTGGTTCGGTGAGCCGATCAGTAAGCTCTCAGAGCTACGCTCGACCTATATCGGGTCCGAAAACAGCCGCGGGGCAATCGCCGACGACCTACCGGCGGGAGCAGCGCGGTGCGTGTCGGAGTTGGCGCAACGTGACCTACGTAGGGCTCGTGTCCTTCAGAAGTACCTTGTAGAGATGCGGGCCGCCTTGGCCGAGATTTATCGCGTGCTGCGCGCCGGTACGGCCGCCGGCATTGTCGTCGGGCCATCCACGATGCGCGGCATCCGTGTGCAGACACAGGAGCACCTCGCGGAGATCAGTCAGCAGGTCGGATTTGACGTGGTAGGAATCGGCAAGCGCGCGCTCGACCGAGATCGGCGGATGATGCCTGCTCGCTGGGGCCGCTCCAAGATGAACGGGATTGAGTTGCGCATGCATGAAGAGTTCGTAATCGGGCTACTTAAACAGTAGTCGAGCCAACTATGAGGGAGTGCTATGCCTTCTAGAGCACAGACAGTTCAAGATGCCGTTGGGATTTTTAGCGAGGCGACGCGGCAATACGGAGACACATCCGAAACTGCTTGGCTTGGCATTTATTCATCATTGTTGTGGTACGAGGTGACTGGCCTGGCAGAGCCTTCTCATCTGCCTCATATCAATGAGTCTTCTGCTCTGCGCGGCTCCGCCACACGCGGCCTAAAAGTGTGGCAGAGGCGAGCCTTGGATGTGGAGCGCTATGTTGCACAACGGATGGGATGTCTGCCCAGTAAGGTAAGAGGCCGCGTGGATGGCCTCATGAACATCCCTGCCTATCGTGATCTACAGAGGCAGAATTCGCTTGGGATTGCATTCGTCGGTCTGATCCGCCACGTTCTTGCTCGGTATGGCAATGGTGCCCTCAACTACGAGATCGAGAAAGCTGCCCAAGAAGTGTTTCCTGGGATTGACTTTCCAGGTCGTAGCAAAGCACCCTCGATTGACCTGCTCGTTCGCCGGGAAAGGTGCCGCGAGCGGTTATCTCAATGAAGTGGAGCCTGCGCCATGACCGTATCAACGACCTCACAAACGAGTGTCCTAGCTACAAGCAGGCTGCTGTCTGGCGACGCCAGAATCTTCTGTATATCGTTGTAACTAATGAATATGATCCGGCTCGTCTGGACAAAGTCATCAGTGATACATGCATCGACTCGGTGGTGCATGTCCATAAGCCTGCGGTGGTCGATGCTGCTGCATTGGATGGTCGTGCCGATTCGCTCCTTGACCTCAGTGACTTGTGTCGCCTTACGCTGGGCTGGTGAGTATGTCTCGGTTTCCCCTGCCTCTGCTCATTTAGGAGTGCAGGAACCTCGAACGACTGTGTTTCACGTGAAACATCGCCCCGCCCGGCAGCCACCAGCCGGCCACTGCCTGCGCTACAATCAACCAGTGCCGCAATGAGGAGAGAACCGTGCCGCGCAGACCAAAGAAGATGCATCGCGGCGGCCGCCAGCGCAAGCCCAAGCGGCGCGCCACCCGCCAGCAAAAAGCCGCCCGGGCGGCGAGCCAGTCCAGCGCGCCGGAGTTGGTGGCCGCTGACGTGAGCACCGCCGCGGCGCGACCAACGCTACGGCCGATGCGGCCTGCCGCCCGCCAAGCACCGCGCCGCCGTACACCCGCGCGTCCCCGTGCGTCGCCGCTCGACTTGGCGGCCGCCAATCTCCACTATCTGCCCGGAGACTTGAAGCGGATCGGTCTCGTATCCGTTGTGCTCCTGACCGTCCTCATCGTGCTGACGATAGTGCTAGGCTAGAGCTATGTCCCCAGCCGGCGGCGCCGCACGCTAACTGCGATGGTATCCGCTGCGTTGCGTTAAGCGACTAGGCGCTGTTGACACTTCACCGTCATTCCCGCAAAAGCGGGAACCTAGCTGGGTGTGTGGATGCCGTCTCAACTGCGAGGTTCCTTCTGATGCGTCTCCTCATCACCGGGTCGAGCGGGCAGATTGGCACCAATCTCGCCCTCCACTGCCTCGCCAACGGCCATGAGGTCGTGGGCTTGGATCTGCGCCCCAATACCTGGACAGACCGCTTCGAGACAATCCTGATGGACCTCGCTGTGGCGCATCCGATCCAGGGATGGCGCCTCGGCGCGGTGGCGCTACCGTCCTGCGACGTAATTGTCCATCTCGCTGCCCACGCCAAGGTCCACGCGCTGGTCGAGCGGCCCTTGGGCGCGCTCGAAAATCATCTGATGGTGACGAATGCGCTGGAGCTGGCCCGTGTCACGAGTACGCCCATTGTCCTGGCCAGCTCGCGGGAGGTCTACGGCCAGCAGCCACGAGATGGCGGCCCCGTGCCGGAGTCGGCGGCCGTATTCGGCGCCTCGCCCAGTCCCTATGCGGCGGCCAAGCTCGCCAGTGAGGCGCTGGCCGCGGCCTACCGAGGCTGCTATGGGCTGCCATATCTCGTCTTCCGCTTCAGCAACGTCTACGGCCGCTACGACAACGATCTGCACCGCTTGGATCGAGTCTTGTGGATCTTCGCCCGTGCCATTCAGCGCGGCGAGCCGATCACGGTGTACGGTGCGGAGAAGCTGCTGGACTTCACCTACGTGGACGACGCCGTTGACGGCCTGTGGCGCGGCATCGAGCGGCTCGTTGGCGGCACGCTCGCCGGCGAGACATTCAACCTCGCTTACGGCGCCGGCAATCGGCTCACGACGCTGGCAACCCTCATCGGTACCGTCCTGGAGCAAGAGCCACGCATACAGATCGAGGCGTCTCGTCCCGGCGAAGTGACCTACTACGTCGCCGACATCACTCACGCCCGGCAGCAGCTCGGGTACGAGCCACGGGTGAGCCTGCGGGAGGGGGTCCACCGCGCCCTCGTCTGGGCGGAGGGATGGGCAGCGGACAATCCCCACCGGGAATAGGGAAGAAGGCCCCCCTATGGCCCCCCCCCCGCTCTGGCCGGGGGACGGCGCGTTCCCTCCCTTGTCGCAACGGGGGAGGGTGAGGGAGGGGGCGGAGGCCTGAGGCATGCGTATTGAGCTGGAGCACGAGCCGCTAGAGCTACCCCTCGCCGTGCCCTTCACGATTGCGCGTGGCACGAGGGCCGTCGCCGAGAATGTCCTCGTGCGCTTGACGTGGGAAGCCCCGGACGGACGCCGCCTGGTCGGCTTGGGTGAGGCCGCGCCGAACGCCTACTACGGCGAGAACGTCGCCACCGTCCGGGCTGCGCTGGATGCCTACGCGCCGCTCCTCGGCGACGATCCGCTCGCGCTGGAGGCGATCTTGGCGCGGCTGGCGCGGGCGCTAGGGCGCAACGCCGCCGCCCGCGCGGCCATAGACATGGCACTGCACGATCTGGCCGGGCAGCTTACCCGCCTGCCCCTGTGGCGCTGGTGGGGACTGGAACGCGACGCCGGCCCGCTGACCTCCTTCACTATCGGCATTGCCGAGCCGGCCGCCGTCGCTCAACGGGCCAAGGCTGCCGCGGCAGCGGGGTTTCCGCTGCTCAAGATCAAGCTCGGCAGCGGCGACCTGGCCCAAGATCGGGCTATTTTGGCCGCCGTGCGGGAAGCGACAGGCGCGCGGCTAATGGTGGATGCCAACGCCGCTTGGTCACCGAAAGAGGCCGTGCAGATCGGCCCCGACCTCGTTGCAGCCGGCGTTGAGCTACTGGAGCAGCCGGTGGCGGCGAGCGATCTCGCGGGGATGGCCCACGTTCACGCCCATGTGCCCCTGCCGCTGATCGCCGATGAGAGCTGTATCGTGGCGGAAGACGTGCCCCGTATCGCCCATGCCTGCGACGGCATCAACATCAAGCTGATGAAGTGCGGTGGTCTGCGCCCCGCCCGACGCCTCATCGAGGTCGCGCGAGCACACGGGCTACAGGTGATGGTTGGCTGCATGGTGGAAAGCTCCCTGGCGATCACGGCCGCCACCCACCTGCTGCCGTGGCTGGACTATGCGGACCTCGACGGTCACTTGCTACTCGCAGCCGATCCGTTCAGCGGCGCTACCCATGAGCAGGGCCGCCTCATCCCGCCGGATCGTCCGGGCCTCGGCGTCATGCCACGCCGCGTGTAGCGCCGCTCCACCGCTCACTCCCAGGTAGCCCAGATGTCGCGCACCCGGCCCAGCTCCGCCGCCGAGAGGGGTGGGGCCGCCAGCGCTGCTACACCATCAGCTACCTGGGCAACACTCATCATCCCCGGTACGACGGTGGAGACGGCCGGATGCGCCAGGCAAAAGCGCAGCGCCGCTTGAGACGGCGTGCGGGCATCCGTGGCGAGGAAGGCGAAGGCGGCTGCACGAGCAGCCTCGTGCTCGCGCCGCTCGCGGGGCCAGAGGCCGCGATAGTCGCCCGGCCCGAATTGCGTAGCGGCGGTGACCGCACCGGTGAGGAAGCCCGAGGCAAGTGGTGTGCGGGCAAGGACACCCACGCCGTTGCGCTCCGCCAGCGGTAATAGCTCGGCTTCCGGCTCCGGTGTGAGCAGGTTATAGACGAACATCAGGCACTCCGCCCCGGTTTCACGTAGCACGCGCAAGCCCGTTTCGACGTTCACCGATACGCCGTAATGCCGGATTTTGCCGGCGCGCTTCAGGTCTTCCAACGTGGCAAACGCCTCGTCCCACTGCTCCTGCGGCGGCGCCTGATGCAGCTGATAGAGGTCAATCGCTTCCCGCCGCAGCCGCCGCAGCGAGCCTTCGACGGCCGTGGTGATATAGGCGCGGCTGCTATTGAACTGCGGCGGGGAGCCGCGCCGGACAAACCAGCCGTCCGACTCCAGCGGGTAGCCAACCTTGGTCGCAATCACGACATCGGACTGCCCCCCGAACGCCGCGCCAAGCAACTGCTCGCTGCGACCACCGCCGTACTGATCGGCGGTATCGAAGAACGTGACGCCTTGGTCGTAGGCGTGTCGCAGGACGGCCAGCGCGTCCTCGGTGCCGATCTCTCCCCATTCGCGCCCGCCCAGCTCCCAGGTGCCGCAGCCAATCGCGGAGATGGTGAGGCCAGTGCGTCCGAGCGGACGATAGTCCATCATGAGCATCCTTCCTTGGCCGCGGGGCCGGCAACTACCCCCTGACAGCACGTGGCTAGGAATCCACTAGCACCCAATAGTAGCCGACCAGTATTCTAGCGGTCTGTCTCTGCCGCCCCACTTCCCCTCTCTACATGGTGGAGAGGGGAAGTGGGGTGAGGCCCCCCATCCTGTCCATCCATGTAAATATCCCCCGTTGTCTTTCCCCCACCTCCCCCCCGATATGACCCGGCGTTGGGATGTGGCAGATGCAAGACCATCCTGGAGCACCGGGCACCGCCCGGCAGGAAAGTACACGTACCATCGTGTCAACTAACGACGGTGGCAAAGCCACCCAGCCGAGGGCACCGGGTCATGAGCGACCCCCCGCCGCGCTGTCTGCGGCGAGGCATGGCCGACTGAGTGCCGCCACAGGGGCACCGGGTGCTGACGTACCCCTCGCCAGTACGGCGGGGGCACCGGGTCAGCATTGTCTGAGTGCCGCACCCATCGCCACCGTATCCTTGCCGGCCGGCCTGCGCCGGCTGCGCCAGGAGGTCTTGCCCCGCGTCCCTGCCACTCCCAACACCCTGATCTATCCGCAATCCCACCGAGGCACCGCGCAGCCCCGCGCCACGCACTCCCACCGCCTCATCCGTCGTTCCCGCGAAAGCGGGAACCCATGTCCCCCCGTAGCAACGGGGGGACCACAGGGGGGCTACGCACCGGCAACCTGCGTCGCGTACTCCCCCACTCCCGGTGACGCGCACTCCCGCTCTACCACCCATCAAGTGCATCCTGCCATCCAGGTACTGGCCCGTCCGCGGTCTTGCTCCACCACGGGCACGGGCTTCCTCATCCACCCCTCCCGCGCCCCGCCCACGGCCGGCCGCCGCCCCTAGCGCGGCAAGGGCAGCCCGACCGTGCGCCCCTCACGCGACGACCGATAGCCGGCCAGCACCATCTCGACGGCCGTGCGGGCCGTGCGTGCATCGGCCGGCGAAGGTGTGCCCTCCACGAGCATCCTGATGAACGCCTCCGCCGTACCCTGGAGCCGACTGCGCGGTAAGGCCACCGGAGGATAATCCCAGTGGCCGGCGGGATTCGGCTGGTCGGGTGAGACCGGCCCCGGCCCGGCTGCCGGACCACCGGGGTTATGGCGCCAGACCCGCAGCGGCGGCTCGTCCCCGAACATGCTGCGCGCCGCCGTGATGTCGGTGCCCGTGGCGATGATGACGCCCCGGTCGCCGCTGATTTCGACCGTGCTCGTCGAGGCCAGCTCCGCCCAGCTACTCTGGTGGACGCCGATCATGCCGGAGGCGTAGCGATAGAGCAGCACGCCGCCGTCTTCGACACCGGGTTGCTGCGCGGTCAGCGACGTGGTCACAAAACCGGTCACGGCCTCCGGTACGCCAAACATCCACAGAAACCAGAGCGCCACGTGCGCTCCCTCATCCATGAACGCGCCACCGCCACCGTGTACGGGGTCGCGCATCCAATCCAGCACCGCCGGTTGCAGCAAGGCGAAGGCGTGGGAATGGCGCCGCCGGGCAGTGGCGATCCGGCCCACCGCCCCGGCCGCCACCAACCGCTTGATCTCCTGGTGGACCGGATCGAAGCGCAGGTTGTGTGACTGGTAGTAGCGCACGCCGGCCGCCGCCACGGCGGCTACAATCCGGTCACAGTCGGCTAACGTCGTCGCCATCGGCTTCTGCACCATCATGTCTTTGCCCGCTTGCGCCGCGGCGACTGCGAGATCAGAATGTGTATCATTAGTTGAGCAGATGGTGACGGCATGCACGTCGTCGCGGCCGAGCACCGTGTCGAGATTGGTGCTGAACGGCACGTCGAGGGTCGCGGCGGCGGCTTCCCCCCGCTCCTGATCGTTGTCCCAGGCACAGGCCACATACACGTGGCGCGATTCCTGGAAGCTCGTGGCCCAGCCGCGCTGATGAGGATGCGCGAAGCCGAGCAGCGCGATACCGAGTGGACGCACGGTTTCGGCGCTCACGGAGTCCATCCCTCCGGTCGTAGTCGTCATGCCGGCCGCGACAAGCGCGCCGGAGCGCTGGCAAGGTGTGGCCGGCGTCGGTATCGTACCCCACGACGGCGGCGGTTAGTGGCGCGTGGTGAGTGGTCAGTGGCCCCCGCCGCTGGATTCCCGCTTTCGCGGGAATGACCATTGGGGGGCGCGAGACGCCATGCTGATAGCTGATAGCTGACGGCTGATAGCTTTCAGCCAAAGGAGAGGTGCCGATGGAGCTTGATCTCGTTATCCGCGGAGGGACCGTTGTTGATGGCTCCGGTCAGCCGGGGCAGCGTGCCGACGTTGGTGTGTCCGGTGGCCGGATTAGCGCCGTCGGTGATCTCGCGGCAGCGACCGCGGCGCAGACGTTAGACGCTACCGGGCTGGTGGTCACGCCCGGCTTCATAGACATCCACACCCACTCCGAATTCAGCTTGCTGCTCGATCCGCGTGGCGAGAGCAAGGTGCGCCAGGGCGTCACGACCGAGGTGGTCAGCAATTGCTCCTATGCGCCGTATCCGATGCGGCCCCAAGACATCGCCGAGGCCAAGGCGCAGCGCATCATGCACGGCGCCGAGCTACTGGATTGGGACTGGAACGACCTGGCCGGCTACCGCCGCCGCTACAACAGCCAGGGAGCCGCGATCAACGTCGCGCCGCTGGCCGGGCATGCTGCCATCCGGGTCATCGCGATGGGGTACGACGACCGCCCCCCCACACCCGACGAGCTGGCCACCATGCAGCGGCTCCTGGCCGAGACCATGGAGCAGGGCGCCTTCGGCTTTTCGGCCGGACTGACGTTGGCGCCCAGCGGCTATGCCGACACAGACGAGTTGGTAGCCCTGTGCGAAGTCGCTGCCCGCTATGGCGGCTACTACGCGGCGCACATGCGCGTGTACGCCGGTCAGCAGCTCAAGGCCCGCCATGAAACGTTGGAGATCGGGCGGCGCGCCGGTATCCCGGTGCAGATGTCCCACAACAACGTGATGTTCCGCCCGTTCTGGCACCTGGTCCCGGAGATTCTGGAGCTCCTGGAGCAAGAGAGCGCCGCGGGCGTGGACGTGACCTACGATGTCTACCCGTACCTCGCGGGTATGTCCCACACGGATCAGCTCATGCCCGGCTGGTCGCAGGAAGGCGGCGTTGAGGGCCTGCTGGCTCGCCTGCGGGACCCGGTATCGCGCCGGCGGATCTACGATGAAATGGCGCCGGGCTGGGGCGGCCCGGAAGTGCCCTGGGACTGGGAATCCATCCTCCTGACGGACGTGGCTTCGCCCGCACACAAGCACTGGGAGGGCTTGACGGTTGGTCAGGTCGCAGAGCAGCTCGGTGTTGACGGCCTAGAGGCGCTGCTCACGCTCACCGAGTACCGGACCAGCGCTACTTACCACCACCTGAGCGAGGACAACACGCGCCTGCTCCTCCAGCATCCGCTGGGGATGGTTGGCTCCGATGGCGACGCCGTGACCATCGGCACGCCGTCGCTGCACGGGAAGCCCCACCCCCGTTTCTTCGGGACGTTCCCGCGCGTGCTGGGGACCTACGTGCGCGATGAGGGCATCCTGACGTTGGAGGAGGCCGTGCGGAAGATGACCTCCGCTCCGGCGCAGCGTCTGGGCTTGGCGGACCGCGGGCTGCTGGCAGCCGGTTGCGTTGCCGATATTACGGTGTTCGATCCGCACACCATCGCGGACCACGCCACGTTCGCCGAGCCAAACCAATACTCAACCGGGGTTGACTGCGTGATCGTGGCCGGCCAGCCGGTGCTGGAGCACGGCGAAATGACGGCCGCCGTACCCGGTCGGGCACTGGCCCACTCGGCGTAAAGACGTGTCACTGTAGAGGCATGGCATGCCGTGCCTCTACAGCGGCAGAGGAGGCTGCTATGCCTCGGTTCGTCAAAATCACCCGCATCGTCGTGACCCACTTCGACTACCGTATCCCCGGCCGCGGGATGGCGGGACGCGCCAGGCTCGATATGCTCTATCAGCCCGGCAGCGCCGTGTCCTCGGGAGGACGCGGCGCCAGCGGCGATCATATCCTGACGGTGGAAACCGCTGCCGGCGTGCGTGCCGAGCTACCCGGTACAGTGGACGCGGCGACGGCTGAGTACCTACTGGGCCGCAACGCGCTGGAGCGAGATACGATCTGGCACGACCTCAAGCGTATGTTGCGCGGCCGGGGCAACGCGCCGCCCGGGGCCGTAGACATCGCGCTGTGGGACATCGCCGGCAAACTGTACGACGCGCCGATCTACGAGCTGCTGGGTGGCTGGCGCACCAAGCTTCCGGTCTACGCCAGCACGTTCCACGGCGACGAAAACGGCGGGTTGACACGGCCCGAGGACTACGCCGAATTCGCGCTGTACTGCAAGGAAGAGCTGGGCTATCAAGCCTTCAAGAGCCACCCGTGGGTTGATGGCCCCATCGAGCGGGAGGTCGCGACGGTACTGGCGATGCGACGGGCCGTGGGTGATGACATGGACCTCATGCTCGACCCGGCGGGCGCCTATACCACCTTCGATGACGTCCTGAGGGTAGGACGGGCCTGTGATGAGGCACGGTTCTTCTGGCTGGAAGACGCCTTTCGCGGTGGCGGAATGTCAATGTTCGCTCATCGCAAGCTGAAGGACTTCATCAAGACGCCGCTGCTGATGGGTGAGCATATCCGGGGCCTGGAGGCGAAGGCCGATATGATCCACGCCGGCGCCGCCGACTATGTGCGGGCGGGCGCGGGTGCGGATGGCGGCATCACCGGCGTGATGAAGCTGGCGGCGCTGGCGGAAGCCTACGGGCTGGATGTCGAGCTACACGGTGGTAGTCTGGCGCACCGACATTGCATGGCAGCCATCCGCAATACGCACTATCTCGAGTCCGGAGGTGTACACCCGAAGGTGCATCACACCAGAGCACCTATCTACTCAGAGCGGCGATGGCTCCACGAGCTCGACTCGGTGGAC
Organism: Chloroflexota bacterium; assembly: GCA_965238265.1. GTDB lineage: Bacteria > Chloroflexota > UBA11872 > UBA12225 > JAJDUF01 > JAJDUF01. The sequence continues at coordinate 4,043,161 of OZ250185.1, forward strand.
GAGCACGGATGCGTGGACGTGCCCCAAGGACCGGGACTAGGCGTGCCGCTCGACTGGTCGTTCATCAACGCGCACAAGACCGGCGAGACGGTCTACGAGTAGGAACTTGACCAAAACACCTCGTCCCTCAACACCGGCCGAGCAGCGCGCGCCGCGGGTGCGTTTCGGGAGCACCGACCTGTCCGTCTCGCGCCTGTGCCAAGGTACCGCCTTTCGTAACCTCCCGCGTACCCGCGATGAGCCGCGCGGTCAGCAAGTCTTGCGCCACTGCCTGGAGCAAGGTGTCAACTTCTTCGACTCGGCGGTGGCCTACGGCTGGGGCGACTCCGAGGTGGCGCTCGGCCGGGCGATACGGGGTCACCGCGACCGCGTCGTGGTCTGCACAAAAGTCGTGCCGTCCCACGCGCCGGTACACGAAGGGGACGCCCTGCGACCGGCGCGGTTCACGCGCGACTTTCTCTTGCAGCAGGCAGAGAGCAGCCTCCGGCGGCTCGATACTGACTACCTCGATCTCTATCTGCTCCACCAGCCGGACCCCGACACACCGGCGGCGGAAATCGTCGGCGCGATGGACGCGCTGGTACAGAGCGGCAAGATCAGGTATTGGGGCGCCTCCAACCATTCCGCAGCGCAGGTGCGCGAGTTTGTGGCCCTGAGTACGCGGTCGGGACGCGCTCACATTGCCGGGCTCGAAGAGTACTACACTATCGCCGGCGCGACGCTCTCGGACACCGGCGAGCATCGCGTGCAGCAGCTTGAGCGCGAGATGTTCCCGGTCGCGCGGGCCGCCGGCCTGGGGCTGCTGGCCTACAGCCCCCTTGATGCCGGCTACCTGGCGCCGGGGTGCACCGTTGAGCCGGACAGCCCCCTTGCCAGACTGGTGCAGGTGCTCGACGAGGTAGCATCCGGTCTCCGGGTGAGCCGCGCCGCCGTGTGCGTGGCCTGGGTACTGACCCATCCCGAGGTGACCAGCGTGCTCGCCGGCGCCGAAAGTCCCGCGCACGTGGACGAGAACCTCGCCGGGACCCGCCTCGCGCTCCCGGCCGATGCCCTGGCCGCGCTGAATGCCGCCAGCGCCGTCTACCGCCGGGAACATACGGCTGAGGCCCAAAGCGCATGAGCGCCGAGCCGGGCGGCCGGATCGTAGACGCGCACGTCCACGTCTGGAGCGCCGACACGGACCGATACCCGCTCGCTCCAGGATTCGACCGGTCAGATCTCTGGCTCCCCTCGTGTACACCCGAGGACCACGCGCAGTATAGTCGGGCCGTCGGCCCCGTGCGGATGAACCTGGTCCAGATGACCTGGTACGGGTTGGACCATAGTTACATCGTGGATCTCATTGCCCAGGACCCGCAGACGTTCGTCGGTACGGGGATCGTCTCGGCGGTGAGTGACGTGAAGCTCCCTGACCCGGACAAGGCGATGATAGCGCTGGCCGCGCGCGGCATCTATGCGTTCCGCGTGCGCGGAAGCCAGGCCAGGCCGCCACTAGGAGACGGTTCGCGCTGGCTGGCCCGTCCGGGCTATGAGCGGATGTTTACCGCCGGCGCCGAGCACAATCTCGCGTTGAGCTTCCTGATGGGCGTGGACGACATCCCGGAGCTGGACCGCATGTGTCGCCGCTTTCCGGAGACGCCGGTGATTATTGATCACGTCTGCGGAATCAGAATCAGGGACGGCAGCTTTTCCGAAACGGAGGTACGAGCGCTGAGTGTACTGGCCCGGCACAAGCGTGTGCTGGTGAAGCTCGGCCTGTTTCAAGCCTTGGGTGCTGGCCAAGCGCCCTATCTCGATCTCCTCCCCCTGATCCGCCGCGTGGTGGATGCCTTCGGCCCGGAGCGCTGTATGTGGGAGAGCGACAGCGGTGGCCCGATCCCCATGGCCAATCCGCAGTCGGACTACGCGGCCGCCGTGGCGTTGATCCGCGACCACGCGGACTTCCTCAGCGCCACGGACAAAGCGGCCCTCCTGGCCACGACCGCCGAGCGGTTCTTCTTCCGGCGTTAGCCGGTGCTCTGCGGGCGCTGGCGTGCTCGCCGCTCAGTCCTCAAGCACGGCAACCAAGTTTGTCGCCGCATCGCAGGCCCAAATCCGCCCGTCGGCATCGCGGGTCATGCCGTGTACGTCGAACCGGGGCGTCGTCTCGTCACCGTGCAGCGCCTCGCTGACCAGGCTGCGCGGACCGGTAATGCTATCCACGACCCACATTTCGCGTATCGTGCCATCGGTCGCGTCGAGCCGGTAGATATGGTTGTGGTTCGTCTCGGCGCAGACGATACTCCCATCCGCCTCGTCCCAATAGATGCCGTGCGAGCGCTCCTCGGGGAACGGGATGGTCCGCAGTAGCTCGCCGGTTTCGGCGTCAATCCACTGAATGATCCTCAGGCCCGGTCGCGTGACCCACAGGGTCCCGGCAGCGCCACGTTGGCCAGCTAGCTCGCCGCCGGGAGCCTCCCGCCGCAGGGGTGGAGGTGGCGGTTCGGCGGGCGGCAGCGCTGCCAGCGCCGCCGGGTCGGTCGGCGCCCATTCGATGCCGTGGACTCCCCCCCGGTCGCCGTCCGGGAACACGAGGTCGGCCAAACAGTGGCCGGTCTCGGCGTCGTGCCGGTAGGTGGCCGCCGGCACGCGGTTCGCTGCCGGCCACACCGACCCGGCGCCATACGCGATGCCACTCGCATTACGCACGGGACTGGGAAACGCGGTGATCGTGGCGCCGGTTTCATAGCGCACCAGATAGCAGTGATCGTTGCGCTGGTCGCAGATCCACAGGCCCTCCGGCGCCGCGGCGAGACCGTTGGCTTGCTGGCCGGGGGCCGTAAAGACAACCCGCGCCGTCAGGGTACGTCGTGGCTGCTCCGTCGTCGTCATCGTGCTGGCTACTCCCTCCGGCACGGCTCTTGGGCGTGCCGCGGCATCGTTCGCTCCGGATAATCTCGGTAAGTGTAGGTGAGGTTCGGTCAGTCTGCAGGCCCGGTCTGTTCTGAGCAGCCGAACTGCGCTATGCTCTAGTGCTGATGCCTGAGCAGAGACGCTGGTGGTGGACGGAAGCCGATCCCCTTGGACGGACGATTCATTGCGGTGAGCGCGAGTGGCAGGAGCATGTCCTAGTCAGGCACCCGGAAGTGGGCCGGTACGAGGCGGCAGTGCGGGCCACACTCCGCACTCCCGACGCGATCTATGACAATCCGCACGCGACAGCCAAGGCCGCCCATCCCACAGCACTCGTGCAGGACTTCTACGGGGCTGGCTATACCGGAGGCTACTACGCCGGTAAACTGCTGCGCGTGATTGTCAAGTGGCTTCCCGAAGGGCCAGGAGGCCAACTCGTTGGGTACCTCCGCACGGCCTATCTCACCGAGCCCGGAGCCGGGCCAACTCCGCCCGTATTCCACGTTGGTTACAATGGCGCTGGGGACGGGAGTTACGATGACTACTATCCAGCCGACGGTCCGGCCATTCATCGAACAGATTATCGCCGCACTTGCCGGTTCGACGTGGGAGCACGACCCTGAGATTGACGAAATGGAAATTACGCTCCTTGGGAGCGCCGGGCGGGAGGGGCTGTGGCATGACGTGGACGACTATACCTATCTGCGGGTTGACGTAGAAACCGGCCAGCCACTGAGCTTGACGATTTACCCCTTTCATGCCTGGTTTGTCGAGCAGAGGGGGCCGGGTAACTCCCTGCCTCCCGAAACCTCGATTGACCTAGCCGTGGCGCGTAAGCAGTTGGAGCGGGCGCTGCGGGCCAGCCCTGATTTGGCCGGGCGCTAGGGCCGATGCCTGAGCAGAGACGCTGGCGGTGGACGGAAGCTGATCCCCAAGGCCATCCCGTTCATTGCTCTGAAGTATGTTGGCGGCATGTCTTGACTGACCATCCGGACATGGCCGGTTATGAGAGAGCAGTCCGGTTAACGATCCGCGGTCCCGATGCAGTCTATCTCGACCCCAGGGGCACCCGCTTCACCTACAACCCGGCTGCCTGGGTCGTCGTCCACACCGCCGGGGGCCACACCCACGGGTATTATGCCGGGAGGCTCATCAACGTGGTCATTCGCTGGGAACCACATCCGACCGCGCCACCCACCGGCTACGTTATCACAGCCTACCTGTCGCGGCGTGTGTCGGGACGGCTACAACGGCTACAATTGCAGGAGGAGTTTGGGCCATGACCACCATACCGGTCCCTGCTACGGCCATCGCCCGCATCCTGGAAGGGTTGCCGGCCGCCCGCTGGCACTACATCCCGGACGGCGGTTGGCTGGAGGTGTTTCTACCTGGCAGCGAGGGGCGGGGCGGAGTTGCGGAGCCGATCGGCGATGATCTGGAAATCCGCTTCGATGTAGAGACGGGCCGGCCCTTGAGTATCATTATCCCCGGCTATCCGGGCTGGCTGGCCGAACAAGATGGCCAGCCACCGCCGCTACTGGGTGCTCCCGTTGACTACGCCAAGGCGCGTAAGCATCTGGAGCGAGTGCTGCGCGCCAGCCCTGACTTGGCCGGGCGCTAGTGGAGGAGCCGAGCGGACGCTTGCAGTACGTCGGAGGGAGTAGGAGACCAATGGCGACAACGACACCGGACCTGCAGGAGATGCATACCGAGTTCGAGGCGGCCGCCAGTGCAGACGGAGCGCCGGACTTTGTGCATCGTCCATCCGTGCTGGGGCGCCGGTACATGATTTCGAGTGTGCATTATCATGCCACGATGGGGGGGCTGCGGATTCTGGAGCAGGGTGGGAATGCGATTGACGCCGGCGTCGCCGCCGGCATCTGCCTGAACGTCGTGGAGCCACAATCGGCGATGTTCGGTGGCGTGGCGCCAATCGTAGTCTTCCTCGCCAATGGCGCCGACAACGAGGCGGGAAGCACCGCGGCCGGCTCCGGGCGTAGCCGCGTGTTCACGGTGAGCGGTCTGGGCCGGTGGCCGCAGGCAGCCTCGCTGGACGACTACCTCGCCCGCTACGGCGGTGATCTCCCGGCCGGCGTGCCGCGGACAGTGACCCCAGGCGCTCCCGACGCCTGGCTCACGGCCTTGGCGCGGTTCGGCACGCTCAGTCTGGCCGAGGTGCTCCAGCCGGCGTTGGAGCTGGCGCGCGAGGGGTTCCCCATGTGGCCGGGGCTGCACGAATCCATCGCCAGCGCCGCGCAACCGGGCTATCCCTTGACCCAATGGCCTTCATCAGCAGCCGTGTGGCTGCCCGGCGGCCGGGTACCGGCGGTTGGCGAGATTTTCCGCCAGCCCGACCTCGCCGCGACGTTCCAGCGCCTGATCAACGCCGAGGCCCACGCCAGCGGCGACCGGGCGGCGCGGATTATGGCGGCCCGCGATCTACTCTACCGGGGCGAGCTTGCCCAGCAGATCGCGTCGTTCTACCAGGAAGAGGGCAGCATTCTCACCGCCCAGGACCTCGCCGAGTTCGCGGTGAAAGTCGAGCCGCCGGCGCACACGACGTACCGCGGCTACGATGTCTACAGCTGCGGGCCGTGGTGCCAGGGACCGACGCTGCTGCAAGCTCTTAACCTACTGGAGGGCTTCGACCTCCGGGCCATGAGCCGCGGTACGGCGGCCTACCTGCACACGGTCGCCGAGGCGCTCGATCTGGCCTTTGCCGACCGGGAGTGGTACTACGGCGACCCGGACCTGATTGACGTGCCGCTCGCCGGGTTACTGTCCAAGGACTACGCGGCGGTGCGGCGCGAGCTAATCCGCGAGGGCCGGACGTGGGGCGAGATGCCGCCTGCCGGCGACCCGTGGTCCTACCAGAACGGCCATGGCGTGGGCGCTGCCGCCGGCGATCCGCCGCGCCCGGACTACCGCGAGCCGGAGGCCGACACGGCCTACGTCTGCGTCGTGGATGCAGATGGCAACACCTTCTCGGCTACGCCCTCCGACGGCATTTTCGGCACCCCGATTGTCCCAGGGCTGGGTTTCGCCGTCTCTTCCCGGGGCACGCAGACGTGGCTCGATCCGCAGCACGCCTCGCGCCTCCAGCCGTGGAAACGGCCGCGCCTGACTCCCAACCCGGCGCTGGCGCTGCGCGACGGCCACAGCTTCATGCCCTTTGGCTGTCCGGGCGGCGATCAGCAGGTGCAGGGGATGTTGCAGGTGTTCCTCAACGTGGTGGAGTTCGGTCTCGACCCCCAAGCCGCCATCGAAGCACCACGGATTTGCAGCGACAACTTCCCGAACTCGTTCTGGCCGCACGTCTACCACCCGGGTAGGCTGAACGTCGAGACACGGGTGCCGGCAGCCGTGCGCGAGCAGCTCGCCGCCTGGGGTCACAAGGTCCATGCCGAGCAAGCCTGGGGCGGTGTCTCCCGCGTCTGCGCGATTGTGGTAGACGCGGCAACCGGGTCGCGCAGTGGTGGCGCCGATCCCCGCGCACCCGGCGGTCATGCGGCCGGCTGGTAGGCCGCGGGAGTTGACCGAGCGGGTGTGGGACGCGGCAGCGGCCTGGCCCCCACCCTAACCCTCCCCCGTTGCGACAGGGGAGGGAACGTGCCGTCCCCCTGCCGCAGTGGGGGGCCTGGACGCCTCAGGTGAAGATGGCCGCCACGGAGAGCCGGAAGCCCGGCACTATGTCTTCGCCTTCCAGCTCGGCGGCCGCGTCGAGCGTGCGCGGCTCCCGATCCGGGGCAAAGACCGTCACCGTCCGTTTCAGCGGGCCCACCAGCCAGGCCAGTCGCGTACCGGCATCCAGAAAGTCGTTGATGCGCCGCCGTAGCTCGGAGAACGTGTCGTGGGGTGAGCGCACCTCCACGATCAGGTCAGGGATTAAGCGCACGAATCCCGGTGGATAGGGGGGTAGCGGCATGCGCTCCCGCCGGATGAAGCTCAGATCGGGGCCACGCATGCGCCGGATACCTTCTTCGTCCTCGGCGAGCACGTAGCGCGTATCCGGGTGGAGCACTTCACCCAAGTTGTGCTGATAGACGTAGCTTCCCAAGACGACAGCAAGGCGCATTCCTCGGACACCGTGCTCCATGCCATTATTGGGCATGCAGTAGACCTCCCCGTCAACTACCTCGTAGTACGCATCATCCGGCATTAATGACTCGATGTTCGCCCCGTTCAGGCCGGGCACGCGCACAGGGCGCTGCGGGGTATCGGTGGTCAGCACCGGAGTGGCAAGGTTGACCATGATGTAGCCCTCCACCGGCAATCATAGCGTATCCTTTTCGAGCCACCAGCAATGGTCGATGGCGCGCGATCCAGCGTTGTAGCATCATTCCCGCGCAAGCGGGAATCCATATCCCCTGCGGAGCGGGGAGACCAAAGAGGAGGCTTGCCGTGAAGTACTATGGACTCACCCTCTGTCTGCGGGATAACCCGGAGACCATCGAGCAGTACAAGGAGTATCATCGCCACGTGTGGCCGGAAGTCACGGCCCGGCTCGGCGCGGTCGGCATTACCCAAATGAAAATCTTCCTGCTCGGCACGCGCCTGTTCATGTATATGGAGACGACCGACGAGTTCGATCCGCGCGTGGATTTCCCGCGGTACACCGCAGACCCCAAGGCCCAAGAGTGGGATGAGTTGATGCGGACGTTTCAGCAGCGTGCCCCGGAGGCGCGTCCCGATGAGTGGTGGGCGCTGATGGAGCCGGTCTTCGAGCTGTAATCGCCGGGCCGGTGAAAAGCAGCTATGCCAGAAACCCAACAATCCGTCAACCAGCACCGCGCGTCCGGTGGTAACGGCCGGTCGGCCCTCCTCCCCGCCGCGCTCGGTCGGCTGGCCAGCGCGTGGCGTTCCCTACTCACCGCGCACGATGCCACGCCCAAGCTCTCGGCGCTGCACCGGCTGGCTATCCTCTATCTGATGCTGCCGGTGCTGATCTGGCTGCTGGGCTGGTTTCACTGGTGGTTGGGCCTGCCGGCCGCCGTGCTGCTGGGGCTGGCACTATGGCCCGTGTTAGCCGGCCCCTGGCGACCGTCGCTGCCGCTGGTGCTGTTCCTGGTAGTGCTGGCCCGGCTCATAGCGTCGATCACCGACGGACTGCTCGACCTCAACATTGAAGCGTGGTCCGGCCTTCCGGCAACGGCATTGCTGGTATTCGCGCTCTGGCGGGCGCTGACCAGCCCCCGGCGGGGAGAGTTGCCCGCGGCGACGTTGGTGCTGCTCCTGGTGGCCGCTGGTTGGGTGATGCTGACGGCGGCCGGCGGCGTACTCGACCTCAACAACGCCGACTGGCCGAAGCATCGGGCGCTCTTCTTCAGCCTGAGCAACGGTTCCTGGCCTACGCACGTGCCCTCGTACTTCCCCACCGCTCCTCTGCTGCGCTACTCCCTCGGCTACTACCTGGCGCCGGGACTGGTCGGTCAGTGGCTAGGACTCGCGGCGCTGAACTGGGTGGTGCCGCTCTGGACCTGGTGTGGGGTTGCGCTACTGCTGCTGCTCTTCACGCGGCCCTACCGCGGCGGGCGGATCGTCCTGGCGGTGGGAGTGCTCATCTGCTTTGGTGGGATGGACCTGATCCCCGCCATCCTGTCCAAGAGTTGGGATTGGAGCGCCTTGATCATGACCTTCTTGGGGCGCAGCGGTATCGATGAGGGCTGGTGGCTCAACATAGGGTACAACGCCAAGATGACCAATCTGATGTGGATACCTCAGCATTTCCTGCCCGCCGCGCTGTATACCCTGCTGCTATTCCAGTTGCGCCGGCAGCCGCGTTTCCTGACCGTGAGCGGCGTGCTACTGGCGGCGAGCCTGTTCTGGTCGCCCTTCGTGGCCCTCGGTCTGCTGCCACTGGTCGGGGTGCTGCTCCTGGGAAACGGGCTGCGGCCATTCCTGCGCTGGCCCAACCTGCTCCTGGCGCCGCCGCTGGCCGGACTGCTGGGAGTATATTTGGCCAGCGGCACGGCCAATCTTCCCCAGGGCTGGCTATGGGAGTTTCACGGGTGGGAACTGGTGGCCAAAGGGCTGCCGGTGTTTTACCTGATCGAGTTTATGACCTTGGCCGGCTTGCTCTGGCTGCTGCGACCACAGCTGCGCCGGGAACCGTTCTTCCTGATCTCTGTGGTCACGCTGCTGCTGGTGCCCTGGTACCAGATGGGTATCTATGGTGACTTTAGCCGACGCGTGTCGCTGCCCGCCCTAGTGCTGCTCTGCTGGTACACTGCTGACTTCCTAGCCAACCACCTGTTCACATTCACGCGTGGTCAGGCTCTTCGGGGGCTCGCCTTTATAGGCTTGATCGTCGTGCTGGGCGCTGACACCGTCGATCCCCTTGTCCACGCGCTGCGGGCCACCCTGGTGACGCTCTGCTGGTGCGCCGCCTTCCTGACCAACCACCGGTTCACACACACGCGCAGTCAGGCTCTTCACGAGGCTCTTCGGGGTCTCGCCTTGGTGAGCCTGATCGTCGTGCTCGGTATCGGCACTTTCAATCTGCTCTTCCAGGTGGCGCGGGCCAACAATCATCACAATTTGGGTGGGTTCCACTACGAGCAGCATAGTGTGAACTATTGGCTAACACTGCCTCCAAAGCTTCATAGCCAATATATGACCTACAACCTCCCGGACTGGTACCGCTCGCTGATGCGAGATAAGGAGGACGCCCACGCCAACATCGGCCTCGACAAGGGTGAACTGATCATCCGCTCTACCTATGATGTGTATCTCAACGACAACGGGTTGATCTACATGAAAGACCCATGCTCCCAGGCTGACGTTGAGCCGCGTTTCTTCCTACACGTCTACCCGGTTGATAGTAATGACCTGCTGGCGCAGAGCCGGCAGCGTGGATATGACAACCTCGACTTTAGTTTCGCCGGACATGGCTTCAGGAGTGGTGAGCGATGCCTAGCGATCCGCGAGCTACCAAGGTATGCCATCAGCCGCCTGGAGACCGGCCAATTCACATCCGGGGAGGACCGCATCTGGGAAGGCAGTTTTGCTGTTGGAGAGTAGTGGGGGAACGAGCCACCGGTCTAGCGGGCGCCGCAGGCTTGCAGACAGGCTTGTAGGTGGCCGCGCGCTTCCGCTGCTATCGCCACACACGCCGGCAGCGCGTACTCCTTGGCCCCGATGATCTCAAGGTCGAGTGCGCCGGTGTAGCCGTGCTCGTGCAGCACCCGGACGTAGCTGAGGAGGTCAATGTCCCCGCGCCCGTTCGCCTGGAGCGGCGGACTCCCCGGGCCGTGCTGCCGGCCCTTGCAATCGCGGATGTGGACGTGCTTGATGCGATCAACCACCGCCCCCAGCGCCGCGACGGGGTCCTCACCCGCGCGATAGACATGGCTGGGGTCCATGTCCAGCCCGAACGCTGGCGAGGTGATAGCGTCGAGCACCTGGAGCGAGGTCGGCGTGTTGTAGACGGCATGCCCAACGTGCGCCTTGACACAGAGCGTCACGCCGTAGTGCTCCGCACGGTCGGCGAGCCGGCCAAGCGAGCCGATGACCTCATCGAGCGACGCGGGATCGTCAGTCGTGCCCCCCGGCCCGCAGTTGATGATCGGAATACCCGCCTCGACGGCGGCCTGCATCGCGGCCTCCATCCGCTCCGAGTCACGCGAAGGCTGCTCCATTGCCAGCAGCTCCAAGTCGTATTTCTGGGCGAGGCGCTTGATCTCCGGCACGATCTCGCGCCAACGCTCCAAGACCAAGTGCTCACTCATGCGCGGAATAGCCGACACCTCAATGCCGTCGTAGCCGCAGAGGGCCGCGTATTGGAAGGCGGTCTCCATAGGGAAGCCACCGAACAGGACCGAGTTGAAACCCAGCTTCATCGCATCTACTCCGGTAAGGTCACGACGCTATCGTTTGCCCAGCTCTCGATAGCCGCCTCGATGATGAGCTGGACCTTCAGCGCGTCCTCCGCTTTGCCATCCACCCGCTCCGGCGGGACCTGGTTACGCAGGTCTGCAATCCACTGATCTATGCGGCTCTGGAAGGTGGCATTGAAGTTTTCCATCCCGCCGGGGTGATGGTAGACCTCGTGCTCAAGGCCGAAGCGGGGCTGGAACTCCAGCACTTGGCATGCCTCCCGAATGATGATCCGCGCCTCGCTGCCGATCAGCTCGCAGGTCTCCAGACCCCACGGTCGGTTCGGCCCGCCGCCATCGTAGCTGCCGAGCAGGTGGCCGATGACGCCTTGCTCGAACAGGAGATTGACCTGGACGTTGGACCAGATTGTGCGGCCCTTGCCCTTCTTGAAGAAGGCGTGGACTTTCCGCACGTCGCCCGCGAAGTAGCGCATGACGTCGAGCGAGTGGGGATGGAGCGCGCGCATGTGAAAGTGCTCGCTGCGCTCGGTGCGGTTACTGATCCACATCGCCATGTTGATGAAGTTCATCTCGCCCAGGCGACCGGCATCGAGCCATTCGCGGGCACGCCGAGCGGCCGGCGTGAAGCGGTGGTTGAGGTTGATGCCGTAGGGTAGGCGCTTTTTCCTGGCCAAGGCGACCATCTCCCGCGCTTCGGGGATGCGGTTGGAAATGGGTTTCTCGCCGAGCACCGGAATGCCGGCGCCCAAGAGCGCCATCGTCGGCTCGTAGTGATCGCCGCCGTTTTCCTCCCCGGCGGTGCAGACGCTCGCTGCGTCAATCGGTATGCCGGCCCTGATCAGCGCCTCGACGGAGGTGAAGGCCGGGCAGTCGTACTCCTGACTGGCCTGGCTGGCTTTCTCCGGGAGAGCATCGCAGACGGCGACGACCTGCGTATGGGGATTGTGGCGATAGCAGCCGGCGTGTCGGTTGCCGATGCCGCCCATGCCGACGACGGCGATATTGAGCATAGCTCCCTCCTGGCGGGCAGTACGGACAGCGCGACGGCGCCCTCCGCCGGCGGTGCAAGCTGCCGGAGTATAGCAGCGAGCCTCACCCCCCGCCCCCCTCTCCATCGCCGAGCGATAGAGAGGGGGTACAGCCCGTCCGCGTCTCTCTGCGATCCCTGGACTGCGGTTTCCGCCGCAGTGACGGTCTTGGCCGCTGCCTCAGGCGTGGGTCAGGCGTCGCGGCAGCCGATTGTCCGTCAGCACGAGACGCTCCAGGAGCAGGGCTTGCAGGTCACGCCGCAAGCCGGCGTGCTGCGGCTGTGACCAGAGATTGTGCAGCTGCCCCGGGTCCTCCTGCATGTCGAACAGCTCCCCATAGGGCTGCCCCGGATAGACCGTCAGCTGGTAGCGATCCGTCACCATGGTCCGCAGCCGTAACCCCAGGTAGTCCTCGTCGTTCTCGATGACCACCGCCTGCTGGACTGACGTAGCCCGTCCCTCCAGCAACGGTGTCAGGACCTGCCCCGGCCACGGCGGTAGCATGGCCGGGGCTTCCGGTACGGGCGGCACCGTGCCTTCCGGGATGGGCACCCCGGCGAGATCGAGGATCGTCGGCGCCACGTCGAGCAAGCTCACCAGCGCGTCGCTCTGCACGCCGGCCGGAAAACGGCCGGGCCAGCTCCAGATCAAGGGCACACGCAGGATGCCGTCGAAATGAAACGGGCCTTTGTTCAGCAGCCAGTGATCGCCCAGCATCTCGCCGTGGTCCGCTAGGAACACGACGACGGTGTTTTCTCTCAACCCCAGGCGGTCGAGCGCTGCCATGACCCGCCCAACCTGCTCGTCCACAAAGCTGACCATCCCGCAGGTCAGGGCGGCAATCTCGCGCCGCTGCTCGTCGGGGACATTCGTCGGCGCTCTTCGTCCGCTCAACGGCAGCCCCGCGGCAAAGACGCGCCGGAAGTGCGGCGCCAGATCGTCCAGCTCGCCGGCGCGGCGGGTGGGTGGCGGCACATCGTCGAGCGCGTAGGCGCGGTCCCAGGGGCGCGGGGGGCAGTAGGGATGGTGAGGGTCAGGAAACGAGCACCAGGCCAGGAAGGGGCGCCCTTTCCTGGCGTCGGCGGCCGCTGATTCGAGGAACGCAATCGTGCGGTCGGCGCACCAGGTGTTGTAGTGCAGGTCCGCAGGCAGGGCCATCGTCCACGCCTGGTCGGCGCCGGTCCGTGGTGGCTGCCCGGCGGCCGGGTGCAGCAGCCGCTCCGCGCCGGGGTGCTCCGCCTGGAGCCACTGCAAATAGTGACCGTAGATACCGGCGCCATGACCGCCGGTGAAATCGGCCGTCTCTAGCCCATAGTAGGGCGAGGGGAGGCCGGTGAGTCGTCCGCTACGCCACAGGTCACGAGCCTCGGGGAAGTCTGCCGGGTCCACGTCCTCCTCGGAGGCACCGGTCGGGAGACCGTACACGCGCAGGTGGATTTTGCCGACGCTGTGAGTGCGATAGCCGGCCTGGCGCAGCGCCTCGGTACACGTCGGAATACGTGGGTCGAGGTCAATCCCATTGGTGCGTACACCGTGACTGCGTGGCGTCAGCCCGGTGTAGAGCGTGGCGCGCGACGGCATGCAGAGCGGGTTCGTGACGTAGGCGCGGGTACAGTGGATGCCGCTGGCCGCCAAGGCATCGAGATGAGGCGTCCGGAGGACGGGATGACCGGCGCAGCCGAGATGATCGGCGCGCTGCTGATCGGTCATCAGGAAGAGGAAGTTGGGCCGCGCAGCCATCACCGTCGCTCCTCGGGCGTCGGACCTAACCCCGGCCCCTTCCCTGGCAGGGAAGGGGAGATAGTGCGGCGACCGTTAGCCCCTGCCCCGGCTAGACAATGCGCTCGGTGCGCTGCGCGACGATCTCCGGGTCGAGATCGAAGCCCAGCCCGGGCCGGGTAGGCATGTACAGGATGCCGTCCCGCACTTGGAGCGAATTCCGCACAATCGGATCGCGGTCGAGGTCCGAGTTGTTCTCGTGGAAGGTGGTGTTCTTGATGGCGCCGTACAGGTTGGCGTGGGCAAAGCCCCAGTTGGAGCCGAGGGACGTAATCTCCAGGTTGACGCCGAACGCCTCGGCGAGCTGGGCAATCTTGATGTGGTCGGTGATGCCACCGCGCCAGCCGTTGCTGGCCCGCACAATGTCCGCCGCCCGCAGCGCCAGCACTTGCGCCGTGCTATAGAGCGAGCCGGGGAGGAACTCCGTGGCGGCGATAGGTATCTCCAGCGTAGCGCAGAGCTTCCGCAGTCCCAAGTAGTCGAAGTCCCGCAGCGGCTCCTCAAACCAGGTGAACTGCTGCCGCTCCAGCTCGCGCCCCACCTTGACGGCCTCGTTGTAGTCGTAGACCTGGACAGCATCGTGCATCAGGTGGAAGTCCGGGCCTACCGCCTCGCGCACGGCTTTGGCCACCGCGATCATCATTGCCGGACCACGCCAGCAGTGGTCCTTATAGCCCTTGAAGCCGAGGGCCTGCACCTGTAGGGCGTCTGCCACGTACTCGTCCACGGTGTCCAGATCGGGACCGCTGCGATAGCAGGGAATATGGTCCCGATAGCCACCTAAGAGCTTCCACACCGGCAGACCGGCGGCCTTGCCGGCCAAGTCCCACAGAGCGTTGTCCACCACTGCGCGATAGACGTTGGATGGCGGATAGCGCAGGCGCTCCAGGCGCATCAAGCGCTGCCAGATGATTTCGCGGTGGTACGGATCGCGGCCCACTAGCTCCGGGCGGTACACCTGCTGGATGAACTCGGCGCAGGTGGCGCCACAGCCATCGCTCACGCCCTCGATCCCGGCATCGGTCTGGATACGCAGCAAGCCCAACGGCAGATGGATTTTGAGATCGGTAATCTTCATCAGCCTCTTCCCGCCTCCGCCGTATTCCCCCTCTCTATCGCTCGGCGATGGAGAGGGGGCGAGGGGGTGAGGTACGCTTTTCCCTCACCCTCAATCCCTCTCCCAGGGGAGAGGGAAGCCCGTAGCCCCCCGCTCAATACTCCTCGACAAGGTGGCGCCGGAACTGCTTCATGTCCCACTCGATGCCAAACCCGGGACCGTCAGGTGGCGCAATATAGCCATCCTTGACCACCGGGGCATTCATCGCACCTAGCTCTTCCGCCAGCTTGGCCCATCCCAGGCCGTCACCGCCGACCTCGTGAAAGGTCGTGTTGGTAATCGCCATCTGCATGTGCGTGTTGACGGCCCCGAACAAGCCACCGTGTCCGTTCAGCTCGATGTTCGCGCCGTAGCATTGCGCGAAGTTGGCGGTCTTCATCGTCTGGGTCACGCCATGGACGCCGGTCGCGCGGATGAGATCGGTAGCCTTCAGCAGGAGCCGCTGGCATGACCCTTCCATATCGGCTTGCATCGGCTCCTCCCCCATCACGGGGATGGTCAAGGCCGCGCAAAGCTCCTGGAGCTGGAGGATGTTCTCTTCATGGATCGGCTCTTCCAGCCAGACGTAATCCAGCTCTTCCATCAGACGCCCGATCATGATCGCCTCTTCCAGCGTGTATGAGCGGACCGGATCGTTGATGAGGTCATAGTCAGGTCCAACATAGTCCCGCACGCCGCGGATGATGGGCACGTCCGCCTTGCCGCCTTTGTAGCTGTGAATCTTGTAGGCGAAGATGCCCGCGTCCTCGCGGCCCTGGTCAATGTGCCGCTTGTAGCCGTCGAGGTCCGTGTCGCCGCCCATCAGGTAGACGGCAATGCGGTCGCGCACCTTGCCCAACAGGTTGTAGACCGGCTGATTGGTCGCCTTGCCGGCAATGTCCCACAGGCAGTGATCGAAGGCTCCCGACCACGCATAGGGACGATAGAGCCAGCGCCGAGCCACCTCGAACTTCTGGAAGAAATGCTCGCGGCGAAACGGATCCTCGCCAATGGCCATCGCCCGCAAGAGATCAACCATATCCTTGGCTTGGCCCACGCCTTGGGTACACTGGACAATGCTCTCGATCCCGTCGTCGGTGCGGACGATGAGGAAGGGATGATGCTCCGGACGGGAGGTGGGGAACCCCTTGTGGGTATATTGGATACGACGCAGCCCCGGTACCTGGACAAGACGATGCTCCCCGCCACCGGGTCGCTCAAGGATACTGAGCTTGATTTCCGTGATCTTCATGGCACTCTCCTCATCTTCTCGGAGGGCGGGCACCCCGCCGACCGTCATTCCCGCGAAGGCGGGAATCTACTCTCCCTGCCGCTAGGTTCCGGCTTGCACTGCCTCTGCGGCCGACACGACACGCTCGGTCCGCGCTTGCACGAGGTCCCAATCCAGCTCGAAGCCGAGACCCGGCTGCGTCGGCATGTGGATGTGGCCGTCCGCGACCGGCAAGTGGTTGGTCACAATCGGATCGAGCGGCCGCTCCCAATGCTCGCAGAAGGTCGTGTTGTGGATGGCGCCATAGCAGTTGGCATGCGCGAAGTACCAGCACACGCCCCCGGACGTAATCTCGATCTTCATCCCGAACGACTCGGCCAGCCGCGCCAGCTTGAGCACGTCGGTAATGCCCCCGCGCCAGGGAATGCTCGCGCGGATGATGTCGCAGGCTTGCATGGTGACGACTTGCGCCGTGGACCAGATGCTACCGGGCAGGTACTCGGTGGCCAGAATGGGAATGTCCAGCTCGGCCGCCAGCCGTTGGAGACCGTGATAGTCGTAGTCGGACAGCGGCTCCTCGAACCAGGTGTAGTCCTGGCGCTCCAGCTCGCGCCCGACGCGGATGGCCTCGGTGTAGATATAGATGGCGTTGGCATCGTGCATCAGGTGGAAGTCGGGACCGACCGCCGACCGCACTTCCCGCGCGACCGTCATCATGAACTCCGGGCCGTTATGGCAGTGGTCCTTGTAGCCCTTGAAGTCCTGCGCCTGATGGTGCAGCGCGTCGTTCACGTAGCTCTCGACGTTGGGTAGCTCGTGGCCGCTGCGGTAGCAGGGAATACGGTCGCGGACGCCGCCGATCAACTGCCACACGGGCACGCCGGCAGCCTTGCCCGCCAGGTCCCACAATGCCACGTCAATCAGCCCGCGAATGCGGTTCTCGGTGACGTAGCGCTCGCGGTCGAAGTTGTGTAGCCGCTGCCAGATCCATTCGCGGTCGAGCGGATCGCGCCCGATCAGAACCGGCCCGTAGATGGTGGGAATGACGCGCGCTGCTTCCTCGCTGGCGCCATCGCAGAGGCCCTCGATCCCGGCGTCGGTCCGGATGCGGACCAGACCGAGCGGCTGATGCACCAGGATGTCCGTGATCCGCACGTCCACCTCCTTGGCTGGGCTCGATTGCCGCAAGTATACGGAAAGCGCCCAGCCGATACACGGCCGGGCGCCTTCACAGCTTGACAGCGCTGGTCACTGGACGGCAGCCAGGTCGCTCGTTGGGAACGACACCCGGCGGCCCGGCTACAGCGGTTCTTTGGCCAAGACGATGTTGACCGCTTCCTCCGCGGAGATCAGCCCGTTCTCGAAGCCGACCTTGCCTTGCAGCCACGGCCGGATCGACTTGGCTGACGGCTCCCTCGTAGTCGGCGCCACGGAAGTTGACCGGTACCACGTGCAGCATCGAGTTGTTGAAGTTCTCCAGGAACACCTGGAACCGCGGATCGGCAAACCACGGGTCGTCCATGATGTCCGGCCGCACCAGCGCGCCGTTCCCGCCAACCGTATTGAAGGTCAGCGACCCGAACCGGCTGCTCAGGTGCTTGATGAACTCGTACCCTTCCTCGGGATACTTTGTGCCGGACTTCGGCTCACCCACTTGCCAGGTACCACCCCGTAGCTGCGACGGCCGCTTGCCATCTTGGCGCTTGGGGAACAGCGCGGACTTGAAGGAGAATAGCGGCGCCTCACCCGCCTCCACGGTGCGGATAGCGCCGAAGACGCTCAACGAGCCCGCCTGCTGGATCGCAACCTTGCCGGTATTGAAGCTCACCCCTTCCGGCAGCGGACGGGTGGCGTGATCCTTGTCCACCGCCATCGCCCGCTCTCGGTTCGAGAGGTCATACACCCAGCGCATCGCCTCCCGCGCCTTGGCGTCGGAATGCACGATGAACTTCGTCCCGTCCGGCGTCAGATTGTCCGTGTTGAACGCCCGGCAGATGATGGTCACACCAATCGCTCCCGGCAGGGTGGTGCGGATGCCAAAGCCCCCATTCCGCTGGTGGAACTGGTTGGCCTGCACCGCCAGCTCGTAGAGCGACTCCATGCTGTAGTCGGCCGACTTCACGTCCGGGAACTCCAGGCCAGCCTCTTGGAGCATGCTCTCGTTGTAGAGCATCCCGTCGTGGCCGGTCCAGCCCCAGCTCGGCAGCCCCCACATCTTGCCCTGAAACTGCTGGTAGTTGATGAACGGCTCGAACCACTGGCTCAGGTCCAGCTTGTCTCGCGCCACGAAATCGTCAATCGGCCGCACCACTTCGCGGCGGATGGCGTTGTAGAACACCCAGTGCGAGGGGTCCCAGGCAAAGACATCACCCAAGTCTTCGGCCGCCACCAGCGCCCACATCTTGGGGTAGTTGCCGGCCTGGCTCTCGGCCGGCGCCTTGATGTCCTGCAAGTGGCGCAGGTCCACCGTGATGTGCGGGAACTTCTCGCGGAAGCTGTTCTGCATCAGCGGGCCCCAGTCGCTCTTCGCGCGGAAGGTCGTCCACGAGATGGTCAGCGGGCTTTTCGACTGGAGAATGCCCTGCGACGTGTCCACGATCTTCTCGACGGTGACGACCTTCTCCTGCACGAACGTCTGCGCCTGCCCCGCCGCCCCTTCCGAGCCGGCCGCGCCCTGCACACCGGTGGTGCCCTGTGAACCACGTGGGCCAGCCGGGCCGGACGGACCGGACGGGCCTTGCACGTAGCGGACTTCCACCTCACCGCAGGCGGCTGCCAACAGGCCCCCGACCACGGCTGCGGCCCCACCCAAATAACGTCTGCGAATTATCCCTGCCATCGAAGTTGCCTCCCTCTGTCCGCAAGTATCCGACACTTGCGGGTAGTACCAATCGGACCGTCCCAAGTGACGATCACTCTTTGACCCATCAATACAACGCCGGATGGGTCAAGGCACAACACAGCCGCCAATATACCACCAGGACCCTGCTGTGGCAATAATAGTGCTCCGGTGGCCTTTGGTCCAGTGGATGCTGGTACAGTATGCAGCGCGATCTTTGCGAGGCTGCGGACGCGCCAGGGGCGGGGCAGTCCGCCTCAAAACAGGAGGTACGTGCTATGCCCACGATTGCAGCAACGAGCCGCTCCGTCTCCCCACCGGCCTGGGCCGCGCTCCAACGACAGCTCATCGCCACCATGGATCAGTCGGTCTACCCGCTGTTGGAGAAGTACACCCGCGACGACGGCACGCTGATCTGGCGCGACGAATTCGTCACCCGCGACGGCGCCGACGACGGTTATGAGAGCTTCCACAACTGGCCGTTCCTCTACGTGCTCGGTGGCGGTGACCACCTGCTCCCACTCTCCATCAAGGAGTGGGACGCCATCACGCGGCAGTTCACCGGCTATGGCCAGATCCACAAGGAGTTCGAGATCGGCTATGACTGGTTCCATCAGGGCGAGAGCTACATCTACTTCTACTACCTGAGCTTGGCCGATCCGGCAGGATCGAAGCAGGTCGCGCGTGCCCGGCGGTTTGCGGGGTTCTATCTCAATGAAGACCCGGAGGCAATCAACTATGATCCTGCTCTGAAGCTGATCCGCGCCCCGCACAACGGGAGCGGCGGTCCGCGCTGGGGCTTCTCGGACGAGGACCCGCCGCGCTACGGCTGGGGCGCCAGTATGCGGAGCTACGGGCTGCCCTTTCACGACGTTCCCGGCATCACCCACTACGACGATCTGAAGGACCCGGCGCTGTCACTCCGCATGGGGCAAGCGATGCAAGAGCGCCTCGGGCGCGGCGACGTGCCGGCCAACCTGGCGGTGACGAGCCTAGTCACCAACGCCTACTTGCACACCGGGGACGAGAAGTACAAGCGCTGGGTGCTGGACTACGTGGAGGCCTGGATCGAGCGTGCCCGGCAGAACGATGGTCTCCTCCCGGACAACGTCGGCCTCTCCGGACAGATCGGCGAGCACAACCGGGGCAAGTGGTGGGGCGGCCTCTACGGCTGGACGTGGCCCCACGGCTTCTACAACATCGGCATGGCCGCGATCATCGCCGCTGCCAACGCGCTGCTGCTCACCGGCGATAGCAGCTACCTGGACCTACCCCGCACGCAGATAGATCGCATCATCGAGCAGGGAATCATGGACAACGGCACCCTCAAGGTGCCGTATCGCTACAGCGATCAAGGCTGGTTCGAGTACCGCGAGATGGACTTGCTCTACCCGGTCGCGGTGTGGAATATGTCCCTGGACCGGGCCGATTGGGAGCGTATCGAGCACCTCCGCGCGGCCAGCGCAAGTGATTGGCGGGAGGTACGCTCCTTCCGCAACAAGCACGACGACGGTCACGAGGCGCCGTGGCTCCGGTTCATCGCCGGCGACAACCCGACCTATCCGGAGGCCATCCTAAGCGAGAGCCTGGGTCAGGTCTACCACCGCATGCAGCTGATCCGCGAGGACCAGGCAGACCTCTCGCAAGTCACCGTTCACCACTGGCAGCAGCTCAATCCGGTGCTCACGGAGGGCCTGGTGCAGACTACCCTGGGCGCACCGCAGGTAGTCTATAACGGTGGCCTGCTGATGGCCCCGCTGCGGTACTTCGATCCGCAAGGCCGGCGCGCCGGGCTGCCGCCTGACGTGGCGGCGCTTGTCCCGAAAATCGGGCCGGACCGGATAGTGGCGCACCTCGTCAACCTGAGTCCGGTGCATGACCGCGAGGTGGTGATCCAAGCGGGCGCTTTTGGCGAGCATCGCTTCACGACCGCACGCACCATTGGCCCGGAAGAACCGGAGCCGGACCGCTTCGAGCGGGTACAGGGCAGCCACCTCACCGTGCAGCTCCCACCGGGCACCGAGATACAGTTGAGCCTGGGGATGGAGCGCTTCGTCAACCGGCCGACGGTGGCCTTCCCCTGGGACTAAACTACCGAGGCGGCCCATCGGTCCGCTGCCAGAAGGCTTTTTAGCCACAGAGTACACAGAGAGCACAGAGTAGGGGGCGGTCTCCGGAAGCTAATAGATCACCTTATTCAGCGGATACTCGACCAAGCCCTCGGCGCCGGCACGCTTGAGCGAGGGGGCCAAGTCACGGACGACCGCGGCGTCCACGATGACCTCAATGGCGATCCAGTCGCCGCCCAGGAGATGGGAGATCGTGGGGGTGTGCAAGGCCGGCAATTGCCCGGTGACTTGCTCCAGCTTGTCCGCCGGTAGGTTCATTTTCAGGCCCACTTTGCCACTCGCTTGGAGCGCGCCCGTCAATAGGAGGGCCAGATTTTCCAGCTTCTCCCGTTTCCACGTATCGGCCCATGCCGCCGCATGAGCCACCAGCCGCGGCGTCGACTCGAGCAGTGTTGCTACGACACGGAGACGGTTTGCGCGCAAGGAAGACCCCGTCTCGGTCAGCTCCACAATCGCGTCGGCCAGCTCCGGCACCTTGACCTCGGTCGCCCCCCACGAGAACTCTACCTCGGCCTCCACGCCACGCTCCGCCAGGTAGCGTCGGGTGAAGCGCACAAGCTCGGTGGCAATCGTCTTGCCCTGGAGGTCTTCGGTCCGCTGAACCGGCGAGTCGTCAGGGACCGCCAAGACCCAGCGGGCCGGCTGATCCGTATGCCGGCTGTACGCCAGCTCCGCGACCTCGACCACCGCCGCATCACGCTCTTTGATCCAGTCCAGCCCGGTGATGCCGGCGTCGAGGACACCCGCTTCGACATAGTGCGGGATTTCCTGAGCGCGGATCAGCAGCGCTTCAAGCTCGGGATCGTCAATATGGGGGACATATGACCGGTCGTTGAGCGTGATCCGATAGCCAGCCTGATGAAACAGGGCCAGCGTACGCTCTTGCAGACTGCCGGATGGCAGCCCTAGTCGCAGCTTCTTCACAAACCATGCTCCTGCGGAGATGTTGCGTCAACGAGAGTTCGGAGAACAGAGTACTATAGAGGAGCGGCCGGCATGACGCTGGCCCCGGCGAGGACGAAAGCGATGGCAGCCGGTCCGCTCACTAGGGATTAGAGGAACTTGGTATTTGACGCGCGTGCTGACGGGTGGCATGATGCGGCCGGAAGGGTATGAAGGTGATTGTTGATGCGTCTCGCGCCTTCGCCGGTGTCTACCGACCGGCGGCGGTAGCTCGCTATCTCCGCGCCGACGTTGGCGGCCCTGCGCGCTCCTGGAAAGTGCTGCGGTGGGTCCGCAATGGGCTGGCGCACCCTGACTTGACGGACGTTGACGGTCGTGACATGATCCTTACGTTCGAGGACCTTATCTCGCTACGGATGATCGCAATTTTCCGTAGCTATGGGCATAGTCTACAACGTATCAAGCGTATCGAGAATCACTTCCGGAAGCTGACGAACGATCCACTGCCTTTTGCGACACGCCCGTTCTGGGTTGACCGTGACGATATCTTCACCGAGCTTGCTGCACAGCTTGTCTCCGGCGTGAAGCAAGGACAAGCAGCGCTACCCTTCTTGCGCGATCATCTGCAGAAGGTCAAGTTGGAGTTTGACGAGCAAGAGCGAGCCAACGCTTGGCAGCCGTACTCACACGTTTCGCTAAGACCCACCATCCAGTTCGGGCAGCCGTGCGTTGACGGAACACGTGTTCCGACGCGCGTCGTCTGGGGCATGATAAATCGCGGCGATGGCATCGCTCACGTAGCCACAGTCCTGGATTTGGAAGAGAGCGAGGTTGAGGACGCCTACTCGTGGGAGCAGAAGCTCCAAGCGGCTGCCTAGAGCAGTCCTATGCCTCCTCGATAAGGGTCTCTCGTGGCGGATTGCCGAAGCCCTCAACTTGGTGAGCTATCGGTTTACGAGCGTCAGGGAAGAGTTCGGCCCGCGAAGAAGCGGGCCAGACGACCGCGAGATCATTGAGTGGTGTACACAGAATAAGGCTGCTTGGTTCACTCTTGATGACGACGCAAAGCGCGAGCATGAAGCGCTCCTCCGCGCTGGCCACGTCTCCGTGGTCTGGATACGGCAACCGGGAGTCGGCTTGAGTGAGCGTGAGCAATTCACGCGAATCGTCCGTTATCTGGAGCGATTCCTGACCGAGCTAGAGAATGGCACCGGCCTGCACTTTGAGGTCACCACAGGTGATAGCCTCGTCGTACTCTGGGACGGCAAAGGGCCCAAGCGTGAGCGGAAGCGCCCAAGGCGGAGATGAGGACCCTAGTCGCGGATGCGCCGGCTAGAAGTTGAGCAAGGTGGTGTCTGGGCGCTGTCCCAAGCGTAGTCCGTGTCGTGGCTCCCCTAACTCACCCGCTCGCCGGTCGGGTGGCGGTGAGGAGGCAGTAGCCGAGCAGGCCGTCGCGGGTGGCCTGTCGGGCGGCGCGCGCCATCGTGCGGCCGGCGCCGAGGTCTACGTCACCCAGATCAATCTTCCCCAGGCCGGCCAAGATCGAGACGCCCATGAGCTTGGTCTGGATGTCGGCGATCAGTTTGGCGATGGCGGCGTCGTGCTCCTCGGTAGCGATCCGGGCAAAGCCGGCGGCGGTCAGGATCGCGGCGTAGCGCTGCACCGGCTGGGCATCGGCCACGCAGGCCACCCACGCCGCGATCCCCTGGAGGGCCTCCGGCAGGGGGCCGTTGACCGTGAGGTCCGTGATACCGACCCGACCGCTTGGTGCCAGCACACGGTACATCTCGGATGCAGCCTGCGCCTTGCTGGGGAAGGTGCAGAAGGCACACTCGCAGATCACCGCCGTGAAGCTGCCATCGTAGAACGGCAGCGACTCCGCATCGCCGACCTCGAAGGCGGTTCGTTCAGCGACACCCGCCGCTGCCGCTGCCGCGGTCGCCCGCTCAATCTGCTGCGCCCCGTAGTCTACGCCGGTGACGTGACACCCGAACTCCTGCGCCAGCAAAACGCTCGTCGTGCCGGTACCGCAGGCGATATCGAGCACGCGGTCCGCCGGGCCGAGCCGGAGCCGCTTGCCGAGGTGGCGCGTCAACTCCAAGCCGCCGGGGTGTAGCGACTCTCCCACGAGCAGCGAGAGCCACTCCTGCCCGTAGACGGCGGCGCAGCAGGCTTTGAGCGCCGTGGCTTCACCGTCAGCGGCTGCCGTGAACGTCTCGGCGGTGACAGCACTCATCGTCCGTTGGTGAAGTGGTCGTTGGCGAGCCGCGGATACCGCTCGACGATCCGCTCGCGCAACTCCGGCGGCGTGACGACCCCCCGGCCGCCAGGGCCCGGCACGAAGCGCAGCGGCTCCACATCGCCGATGATGGCTCCATCTCCATTGCCGGCGTGGCGCGCCCGTGCGCGGTCGCGCTCGCGGGCCGCGAGCTGCATGCGGGCCGCCTCGCGGTAGCCCATATTGTTGTAGGCGCAGAAGGGAATCTGCTTTCCGTCGGGCAGCAGGATTTCCTTGCAGCACTTCATCACGTTCTTCAGGCTGAACGTATAGGTATCGAGGAAGTCGGTGAGCATAATCATGAACACCCGGTCGGCCAGCTCACCAACATCCATCATGGGCAGGTTGCAGGCAGCGCAAGCAAGCTGGAACTGGGTCGCCACGCTCGTCGAGCCGGCCACCGCCGACGTGGACCAGAGGTCCTCCAGCACCTTTCTGATTTCGCCTTCGACATCGGGTACGGTCCGGTTGGTGAGGTAGTCGAGATAATCCTCCACCTCCAACATGCGCGGCAGCGGCGCGACCAGATCATCTTCGACATACGCATAGGTCACGGAATTGCAGGTCGGGAAGCAGCAGGGGATCGGCACGAAGTCGCTCTTGACGAACAGGCCGTCGGTTTGCTCCTCGATGGCCTGCACAATGTCGGGGTTCGTCACCCGTTGCAGCGGATCGTGGTCGGTCGTATGTCGCCCGGAGTGGAAGACCGGCTGGAAGTTGATGCCCCGCACCGCCGGGTGCTCAAGACCGAACTTGACGATCTCACCGACCTCATCGAGGTTCAAGTTGCGGTCAATGGCCGGGACGAGGATGACGCGCTTGCCGATAGCGTGCAGCCGGTCGAGAGCGAGCTTTTTCTCGGCCAGCAGGTTCTCTTCCGCGCGCAGAGTTTGGTGCGTCCGCTCCTTGAAGCCGTCGAACTGCAAGTAGACGAATATGTCCAGGTCTGCGAGAGCGGCCAGGAAGTCATCGTCACGGGCAATGCGCCGGCCATTGGTGTTGAGCATCACGTGGGGGAGGCCCTTGTCCTTGGCAAGGCGCATCATCTCGACGATCTGCGGATGGATGGACGGCTCACCGCCGGAGAACTGCACGATCTCCGGCTGGCCCTCCGTCTCGATGAAGCGGTCGAGAATTCGGTCTACCTCTTCGAGGGTCAGGTTAAACCCTGATTGCGCGTCGGCAAAGCACAAGGGACAATCGAAGTTGCAGGCCGAGTTGACCTCGATGATGCCGAGGCAGGCGTGCTGCTTGTGCTCCGGGCAGAGGCCGCAGTCATAGGGACAGCCTTCGACGACTTCAGTGGAGAAGTCCAGCGGGATGGTGCCCGGCTTGTTGAACTTCACCGAGGCGGTGTAGGCCTCGGCATCGGAGTAGATCAGCCCCTCGAACCAGCCGTGCTCCGGGCAGCGCTTCCGCATATAGACCTTGTTGTCGCGGATGATGACCTGCCCGTCAATGATGCGCCGGCATTCCGGGCACATGCTCCGCGTCAGCTCGTGGAAGACGTAATCGAGGTCTTGCTTCTCGGTGGTCTGCGCCGCGGTGTCTATCTGGGGTTGCGGGATAGTCTGAACCATGGCGGAATGCTCCTCCTCACGGTACGGCAGAGCACGGTGATACAGTCATCATAATAATGGACTACGGCCTCGTTTGTGGGCAATAGGCGTTATGGCTATACTGATGATAGCGCCAGGTCGGCTAGGTTGACATCCTCACGCTCGCATTCCAGCACTGCCGGAAGCTGTGGATCCAGGTTGTCTGGGGCAGCCGGGGAGGATGGCCATGCGTAGGTATGTGCTCACCCGCGCTGCCCGTTGGCATAGTACGTGACGCCGCAGGCCGGGTGGCTGCCGGTAGCGCTGTTGCTCGCTCTGCTTGGAGCCGGGTGTGACCTCCGTGCGACCGGTGATCCTCCGCCCTCGCCCTCGGCTGCACTGCAACGTGCCGACGCCGCGCCGCCGCCGCTGCCGACTGCCCGGCCGTCCGGCAGCACCGCGATCCAGGACTGCCCGGTCACCAAGCGTACCATTGCCACGCCGCCAACAGCCGTGGCCAGCGGGCGTGGCTTCCTCCCACGTGGTCCGTATTACGTGAGTCCGGATAGGCAGGTCTGGGGACAGGATTGGGGGTGGACCAGCACGCCTGGTACTCGGAAGGTCCTCTGGCTCAAACCGCTAGGGGCACCGCTGGAGCTACGCGGGCGGCGCCTAGACGCCGAGGCACCACCGCTAGGGATTGATACCGGTGGAGATAGTCGTGATGGTTTCCAGGCGAGCCATTTGATCTTCCCGACCGAGGGTTGCTGGGAGATCGTGGCCCAGTCGGGCAACAGTGTATTGCGGTTCGTCATGTACATACGCTCCGTATCCGACTCATCGTAACAGGACGCAACGCGGGCAGGATTGAGGAGGGCTGACAAGGGTAGGTTTTCGTGATGCGCGTCCCTCGCCCAGAGTGAGAGAGGCCTGGATTCCCGCTTGCGCGGGAATGACGGGCAGCAGACTCCCCCTCTCTATCGCTTGGCGATGGAGAGGGGGCCGGGGAGTGAGGAGGCTCATTCCCTCGCCGTCGCTGCCAGATGGCCCCTGATGACTGCGGCGACGCGGGCCGGCGGCAAGGTATCCGTCTTGACCGTCAGGTGCGCGAGCGCGTAGGCGGCCGCGCGCTCCGCCAGCAGGGAGCGAATCCGCGCCAACGGGTCCGGTGTGTCGAGGAGCGGGCGCACAGCGCCGGCTGCCAGCTGACGCCGGAGCCGCTTCAGAATTGTCTCCGGTCGCGCTTGCAGGGCGACGACGAGACTGGACCGGAAAAGCAGCCGGCGGTTCTCCGCCGCGACCGGAGCGCCCCCACCAGTGGCAATGACGCGCTGCTCGCCCGCACACGCCTGCGCGACGGCCGCCCGCTCGACGGCACGAAAGTGTGTCTCGCCATCCTCGGCAAAGATGCGCTCGATCGGCTTGCCGGCCAGCGCGACAATGAGATCGTCGGTGTCCACCGGACGCCAGCCCAGCCGCGCTGCCAGCAACGAGCAGACGCGCGACTTGCCGGTGCAGCTGAAGCCGATGAGCACGACTCGCCGCACCTCGGCCGGCAGGGAGGCGTCCTGACTCACGGCGCCGTCCTACCCGGCCTGCTCCCGCTCGGCCATCGCCTGCCGGCCATGCGCCATCATCAGCTCGACCGGCGCCGGCCGCCCGGTCCACAGCTCGAACGATGCTGCTCCTTGATAAATCAGCATCGGCAGACCGCCCTGCGTGCGGTACCCCTGCGTTCGCGCTGTCCGGAGCAGCGGAGTCTCGGCCGGGTTATAGACCAGGTCGTAGACCAGTGCGCCCGGTGGCAGCGCCGCCACGAGCGTATCCGCCAGCGGTGCAGCATCGGCCGCCGGCCCATGCGCCATGCCGACCGTAGTCGTGTTGACCAGCAGAGCGGCGCCTTGGAGCGCCGGACGTACCGCCGCGGCCTGAAGCGGGCCGGCAGCCAAGCGGGCGGCGTCAAAGCTGGCAGCCAAGGTGGCGACCAGTCGTTTCGCCCGGCTCACGGTACGATTGGCAACGGTCACGTGCCGCGCGCCGGCTTGCAGGAGGGCCACCGCGACCGCTCGCGCCGCGCCACCCGCGCCCAGAATCAGTGCTGATGCCCCCTGCGGGTCGCACGCGGCGTCGGTGAGGCCGCGGAGGAAGCCGGCAGCGTCGGTGTTGTGTCCGATCAGCCGGTCGCCTGCTTTCCGGACCGTGTTCACGGCGCCGATCAGCCGGGCCTCCGTGCTGAGTTCGTCAATGGCAGCGGCGACGGCCTCTTTGTGCGGCACGGTGACGTTGACTCCCAGCCACTGCGGCCCGCGCAGCTCGGTCATAAACGCGGGTAGCTCCTCCGGTGGTGTTTCGCGGGCCACGTAGCGCACCGGGAGACCCAAGTGGTCGAATGCCGGCTGCTGGAAACGGGGGGAGATGGAGTGGGCGAGGGGATAGCCGATCACCGCCGTACACCGCACGGCGTCTGCGGGCCGGCGGGGTAGCTCAGAGGACACGTGCGGCTCCGGGCGCTAGATGTTCGAGATCGTGCCAGAAACCGGGATAGGAGACCTCGACCGTTTCCGCGCCGCCGACGAGCACCGGACCGGCGCTGACCAGACCGGCGATGCACGCCATCATGGCGAGCCGATGGTCGCCGTGCGCGTCGGCCTCACCCCCGGCCAGGGTGCGTGTCCCCCGGATGACTAGGCCGTCGGGCAGCTCCTCCACCTGTCCTCCCAAGGTGGTCAGCTCGCCGGCAACGGCGGCCAAGCGGTCCGATTCCTTGACGCGCAGCTCGGCGGCGTCATGGATGGTGGTCGTTCCTTCCGCCAGCGCGGCCGCCAGTGCCAGGATGGGCACTTCGTCGAGGAGCCTGGGGATTAGCTCGCCGCCGACACGCACGCCACGCAGCCGGCTCGATTCGGCAGTGATGTCTGCCACCGGCTCGCCGCCCGCCGGCCGTCGGTTGGTAAGCGTGAGGCGACCACCCATCTCCGTCAGTACGTCGAGCAGCCCCGCCCGCCCAGGATTGATGCCAACCCGCTCGACAGTTACGCTGGCCCGCGGGTGTAGCAGCGCCGCGACCAGCCAGAATGCAGCGGAGGAGAGATCGCCGGGCACGGCTACGTCAACGGCTTCCAGCGCGGCCGCTCCTACGAGAGTCAGGTGACGGCCCTCGACCCGCAGCGACGCGCCCTGCGCCCGGAGCATGCGCTCGGTGTGATCCCGACTGGCCGCCGGCTCATGGAGCACGGTCGTCCCCGTGGCCTGCAAACCGGCGAGCAGCAGGCACGACTTGAGCTGGGCGCTGGCGACGGGTAGCTCGTATTCGATGGCCCGCAACTGCGCCGGTGACAGCGCCATGGGCAAGCAACGGTTGTCGTCGCGGCCCACAATGCGGGCGCCCATCGCGGTGAGTGGCTCGATGACCCGTCCCATCGGCCGCCGCCGCAGCGAGGCGTCGCCAGTGAGGACCGAGAAAAAGGGCCGTCCGGCCAAGATGCCGCTCAACAGCCGGGCCGTCGTCCCCGAGTTCGCAGCGTCCAGCACGTCCGCCGGCTCGTGCAACCCCTCGCCGCCGGCGCCTTCGATCACCAAGTCGGCCACACGATGGACGGCGCCGTTGCTGGCTACCGAATCCGGTGTTGCCAGGGCCGGCGAGAGGCTGCCATCCGGCCAGCGCCAGCGCACTGTGGCGCCCAATGCCTCGACGCTGGCGATGGATGCGCGGCAATCGGCGCCGAGTCCAGCGCCGGTCACGCGTGCGCTGCCCGTGGCAATCGCATTGAGTAGGATGGCACGGTGGGAGATGGACTTATCGCCCGGCACCGCGATCTTGCCCGTCAGGCCCGTCGGAGCTTGGACGCTGCGTAGCTCGACTGTCGCGGCAGCGCCGGAGGAGATCATCCCGCAGCAACCGGAGCAGCGTCTGGGAGCGCCGCCGGCACGCGACCAATTGCCTGAGCAACCTGCTGCACACTCGCGGCCAGGTCGGCGAAGTTCTCGATGGTCAAGCTCTGGGCGCCATCACACAAGGCGGTATCCGGGGTCGGATGCACCTCGATGAGCAGGCCATCGGCGCCGGCGGCGATGGCTGCCATCGCCGTCGGCTTGACCAGATACCACTTGCCGGTAGCGTGGCTGGGATCAACGATGACGGGCAGGTGGGACAGGCGCTTGGCGACGGGAATGGCGCTCACATCGAGGGTATAGCGGGTATAGGTCTCGAAGCTCTTGATCCCGCGCTCGCAGAGCATCACCTGCATATTGCCTTGGTCCATTATGTGCTCGGCAGCCTGAATCCACTCGTCAATTGAGCAGCCGGGACCGCGCTTGAGCATCACCGGCTTGTCGGTGCGGCCGACCTCGTGGAGCAGCGGGTAGTTCTGGCAGTTCCGCGCCCCGATCTGCAGCACGTCGGCGACCTCGTAGACCGCCGGCACTTTGCTCGGCTCCATCACCTCGGTAATTATCGGGAGGCCGGTCTCGGCACGCGCTTCGGCGAGGAGCTCCAAGCCTTCATCTTTGAGGCCCTGAAAGCTATAGGGCGTGGACCGCGGCTTGAAAGCCCCGCCGCGCAGGAGATGTGCCCCGGCTGCCCGCACCCCGCGCGCAGCCGTCAAGAGCTGCTCGCGGGTTTCCACCGTACACGGGCCGGCCATCAGCGCCACAGCAGGGCCACCGATGGCCACATCTCCAACCTCGATCACGGTGGGGGTGGCGGTGAACTCCCGCGCCGCCAGCTTGTAGGGCTTGGTAATCGGCGTCACGCGCTCGACCCCCGGCAGCAGCTCCATGCGATCCAGCATGCCGTAGGTCGGGGTGCCGATGACGCCGATGACGGTCGTATCCACCCCGCCGGAACGGTGCGGCTGCAACCCTTCCCCTCTTATCCGCTCTTCCACGTGGGAGATCTGCTCCGCTGTTGCGCCGCGGCTCATCACGATAATCATGCTGCTCTCCTCGCCAGCGCTTGCTGACCGGCGCTTGGCTATCGCAGTTATGCTCTCAGCGCGGCCGCCGCGGCCCAAACAAAAAGAGCAGGGCCATTGCTCCTGCTCTCTCCGATGCGACGCGGCGGGCTGCTCTCGCTAGCCCGGTATCGCACCGAACCGGCTAAAGTAATACGCGCCAGTAGCTGCAAGCGTGTCTCGATACATCGTCTGCTGGCGAGTATACAAGCACCCCGCTTCCCTGTCAATTACCCAGCCACTGGCGTGTTGCTGGTCCAGAGGTGTTGCCGTTCTCGCTCGATCAAGGTGGTGTATGCTTCACTCGTGCGTGCCGACGTGCCGACGTGCCGACGTGCCGACGTGCCGACGTGCCGACGTGCCGAGGGACCGGCACCGTGCCAGGAGGCCATACTATCCCTGGGCGGCACGCCGGCATAGCACTTGACCGCTCCGAGCGACTGCCCTATACTGCCTTAAACCGCTTAAGCTCCTGGGGGATGGCTAGACTGTACGCTGTCAGCAGCCGCGCGAACCTATGCCGCGTGACCTAATCCCCGGCACCTTCCCGCATGAACGTTGAGAACTTCACGAGATAGTGGGAGCGCCAGCGGCGCTTATAGGGGTGCCCCGGCCCGTCTCCACAAGTGGAGAGGGGGGCGGGGGGTGAGGACAGTGCGATAAGGACACCCGCATATGCGCTTGTCTCTGTTGGAAAACCAGCCAATCCACGGTCTGCGCTCTCTGTTCGTCGCCACCGGTATTGTCCTGTTCGTTGGCCTTTCTCTCGACTGGGCGCACTCGCCATCGTGGTACATAGCGACCATGGCGCCCTTTTTGCTCATCTTCATCGGGGCAATGGGGCTGAGGCAGGGCTGGCACTACTCTGCATGGCATGCTCTCGGCCGAGGTGGGCCGGCCGGCCGAGCCGGTAGTGCGCTACGCGGCCTCCTCGAATACCGGTTGAGCCAGTCTCCCCGGCTCTGGCTACGCCCGCGCGCAGCGCTCATGTACCGCGCCCACCCCTCCGGTGCGGTCACTTTCGATGCTGCGCTGGCCCAGGCCGCACAAGCGTTAGATTCCGCTGCTCGGGCGCTGCCGGCCACGCTACGGCGGTCAGCGGTGCTGACCGCGCTTGATGTCATCCAGTCGGAGACGCAGGCTGCGGCCGATGTGCCGCGTCTTACCCGGCGGCTCGCTGAGGACATGCTGGCGACCGGAGTGCGCTCGCGGCTCCACCTCCCACCCGGCGGCTCGTCTCTCCGGCGCCTGCTCGGCCCGCACAGTGTCGGCCTCCTGCTGGCGCTGGTGGCCGCGGGGAGCGTGATCGCGGTCGTGGGCGCCGGCGCCGCAGCCGGGCCAGGCCCAGCCCTCCTGTTCCTGCTGCTTGTCCTCCTCGCCGTTGCCGGCGCCGCGCTTATCAGCTATTAGCTATCAGCCGTCAGCTATCGACCCCCTCACGATGCGGCTGCATACCGGCGGGGATACCACAGGCCGGCCCAGAGGTAGGCAAGGTAACGTGTTCCCGGGATTGCTCATGCGCGCACCGGTAGCCGGCCAGCGAGGCGGAGTGGTCAGCGCCGGAAGCGGCGGTGCAGGAAGTGGAGCAGGCGCAGCGGCCAGAGGCGCTGGTAGCGGCGTAGCTCGGATTCGAGGGCTGCAATGTGCGTGTCCTTCTCTTGCACTGTGCGGGCGAACTGTGCGTCGCGTGCCTGAACTTGCGCTTCAAGCTGTCGCACGCGCTCTTCAGTAACCCTGGCCTCGGCAGCAATCTTCCCGGCAGACTCGCTCACCCAGCCTTCGAAGCGGGAGCGCAAGTCGCTGCCCGTCACCGGAGCCGCTGCGGTCAGCGCCTCTGGCTCGTCGAGCAACGCATCTTCGACGCCAAGAATGAAGGCATAGCGCAGCAGCGTGGTGTAGAACTGCTCGCGGAGACGCACGTCCGCAACCGCGTCTATATCCAAGGCGCTACGCAGCTCCGGGTGTCGTGCCATGAGCTGTACCGCAGCGCGACCGGCACGCCGCTGCCGCTGGAGGTAGGTACGTAGCTCCAGCGGATGATGATGGCGGACGACGGCTTGGGGCCGATAGCGCATCCGCACCCCGTGGCGCGACAAGCGATAGCCCAGCTCGGTGTCCTCACCATACGGCGGCAGCCCCTCGTCAAACCCGCCCACTGCCTCAAGGTCTGCGCGCGTGACGGAGACGTTACAGGTATAAAAGCAAGAGAATGGTGCAGCATCGGGATCGGTGATGGCTCCAAGGTTGAACTGAGCGCCGCGCGTCACCAAATCCATAAACGGAGTCACGGTGAGGCCCGGATGCCAGACCACGCGCCCGATAGTGACGGTGCCGGGCGCGGTCGTCTCGGCGGCATGCGTGGTAACGAACGCTCGGTCGGCTTCACAATCATCGTCCATGAAGAGGATGATCGGCGCTACGGCTTGCTCGATGCCGGTGTTCCGGGCTGCCCCCGGCCCGCGGTGCGGTGCGGTGCGGCGACATAGCGGACCGGCATCGACTCAGGTAGCTCCGGGCGTAGCTGCTCGATGACGGTGCTCGTCGTGTCGGTGGAGCCATCGTCTACGACGACCACCTCGAAGGTCCCGGGCGCGGCGCTTTGGGCAGCGAGCGAGCGGAGCGCCTGGCGCAGCTTGGCCGCGCGGTTGTAGGTGGGAATGACCACCGAAACGCGGAGGGCACTGCTCGTCACCGGCGACCTCCCGGGGTGGGTGCGGCCAGCCATCCGCTTCGGCCGCCGCAAGCTGATCCAGCCACACGTCGCGGAGGGCGCTCCACGAGACTCGCGCCGCACGATCAGGTAGCAGGAGCCGACACGCCTGCGTCAGCGCGGATGGCTCCTGCGGGGGCGGCGCAGCGGCCAGGAGAGCTACGGCCGCAGCGGGCACACGCACTCGATCACCGGCACACGCGAACCACGTGCGGCAGAGCGTCGCCAGGGAAGCGCCTGGACGTTCCCAGCTCATGAGCCAATCGCCGCAGAACTGTGCCACTTCCAGCACCGCCCGGCGTACACACTGCCAGTAATCGTTGACACCGCCGGCAGTCTTGAACGTGGCCGGGGCAGCATCCACAGTCATGAGTGCCGCGAGGATATCCGGGTACCCTTCGTGATCGGCGGCTAGGCCGGCGCGCCGGGCGGCAGGGTGGGCACGATAGGCACCACGCGCCAGGAGCAACCCTTCACTCGCCATGCTCACGCTTCTCGCGCACCCGGCGATTTCCGCTTGGGTCGGTGGTGTAGCACCACCTGTCACCGGCCAAGCCTGTACGAGCACGCCGGCAGCGGCAGCCACGCGCCAGAGACCCTCGGCCGGCGGCAGGTGCGAGGGTGTGACCGCCGGAAGCAACGAGAGCAAGGCCGGCTCGCCGGCGATGACGCGCCCGGTTACCCGCAAGTCCAGGACACCGGCGCTCGGCATCACCCAGCCGAGTGCATACACCGGAATATGCCGCAGCGGCGGGATATCGCCGCCGCCGGCACGAGCGACAGCCGCAGCTACCTCCTGTTGCCAACGCCGAGCGTCGCCCGGAGCCAGTGAATCGCGGGTGATGGCGAGCAGCTGCGGGGCCGGCTCGCCGGGGGTAAGCTCCGGCGAGCCAGCTAATACCACGGCAGCCACTTCCTCGGAGCGTGTACGCGCCCACGATTCGACGGCCGCGGCGAAACGGCCCCTCGTGTCCGTAGCGGCTGAAGCTACGCTGCCACCGGTCTGCCCGGTGCCTTGAAACGGGGCAATGTCCGCTCGAATGCCTTTGCCCTCCGGCCGCCACTCGGCACTCACGATCCCCGCGGCAGCCGGCAAGTCTCGCCACAGGTCGTAGTGCAGCTCGTCCAGGGCCAGCGTGACGGCTTCTAGTACCTCTAGGAGCAGGGCGGGGAGCGGCTCGTCGTCGCTCGGTGCGTGTTGGGATTGCTCGTCCCGCGTGGGTGCCAGGAATGCATCAAGGTGCATACCGAGCGTTGCCGGCAAACGGACGTTGCGGGCCGCGACAATACCGGAAAGCTGCCGGCGCAGGCCGGCTTCAGCCGGAGCAGTGGTAGCGGCAGCCGTCCGGTGCCCGGCGGCTGCGCTGCGCTGGCGGGCAATACGCAAATCCGCGAGGACCGTTCGCAGCAGCGCCAGAACGGTGAGGTAGGCCAGCGGCGCGTTGCCATTGCTTTGATCTTGCGCCAAGGCCGCCCGCAGCCGCCGGACAGTTTCGAGCAATCTGCGCCTGAGTCCCGTTTCATGGCCGTCATCACCGTAGAATCCGAGTGATGCTTGCAGCCAGGCGGCATAGGTGGTGAGGATGCTCGCCACGCCATCCGAGCGCAGCCGCTCAGCGCCGGCGCTTGGCTCGTAGACGCCATCGTAACCGGCCTCGCGTAGCCGATGGTATAGGTCGCAGTCGGCAAACATAGCGTCCGTGCCGGCGGCCGGATCACCCTCGTTATAGCCGCCTAGCTCGCGGATCAGCCGGGTACGCCACACGACATTGGTTGCCGGCAGCGGCGGCGGGTTCACCAAACCGTTAGGGCCTCGGTCTTGAGCGACGTGGGAGGCCCGCCAGCGGTCAGCAACTCTTGTGGTATTGCGCTCGCGCAGTCTCCCCATCGCGGCGCCAACTCGGGGGTCGTCAAAATGGCCCACCAGCCGGACAAGCCACTCCGGCGAGACGACAACCTCATGCTCCACAGTGGCGAGCAGCTCGCCATTGGCGTGAGCGAGCGCGACATTCCGTGCTGCGGATAGACCACCTGCCCGATGGATGACGACGCGGGCGCCGTAGCGCTTGGCGAGCGGGACCAGGTCATCCGCCGGGGCAGCACTCACGATGAAAAACTCGGCCGGCTGGAGCGTCTGGCTACGAATGGCAGCCAAGCAATCACCGAGCCAAGGAGATGTACCGGGGCAAGGCACGCACAAGGTCACGTCCACGCTCATCCCTCGCTCGCCGCCGGCGGCTTGTCCGTATTCGCCGCCGCGCTACCGGCCTGTCCATCCTGCCGGGCAGTCTTCCCCCGGTACGCCGCCACGTAGGCGCGTACCTGCCGGTCGAGCGTGAAGCGGTCCAGAACGCGCTGCCGGCCGGCTGCGCCCATCGCCTGTGCCAGCTCCCGGTCGGTTAGTACCGTTGCGAGGCGGTCGCCAAAGGCAGCTTCGTCCCACGGGTCGGCGATGAAGCCGGTCTCGCCATGGACCACGATCTCCGGCGCGCCGCCGTAGCAGGTAGCGACGACCGGCCGCGCGTGGGCCATGGCCTCGATGTTCATGAGGTTGAACGGATCAGGGTAGACGGAGGGAGTAGCGATAACGTCGGCAGCACCGAACGCTTGCCGGAGATCGTCACCGGCGAGCCAGCCGAGGCCGTACACATGCCCGCCCACGCCCTCGGTGTGGGCAAGACGTTCGAGAAAACGCAGATACTCGGTGTTGTCGCCAAGGACGGCCAGCTGGGCATCCACCCGCCGGCGCGCGACGGCAAGCGCACGCACGAGCTGATCGCCGCCTTTGGCCCCACTGATGCGCCCCCCGAACAGGATCAGCGGGCGCTCGTCGAGGCCGAACCGTCGCCGCCAGGCCGCGCGCTCCCCCGATGCCGACCAGCACGTCGCCGGGTCAACGCCATTGTGAATTGTCGTGAGCGGCGCGCGGCGGAAACCGTTGGCCGCCAGCGCCGCGCGCTGCGCCTCGCTGATGCACACCAGCGCCGCGACGTGGCGGTCAACCAGCCAGCGGATGAGCCGGTTGCGAACCGGGAAGAACCGCAGGCGCGGCCCGCAGTAACGACAGGTGAACGGCTGCGCCGCCAAGCTCCCGGTGGCTTGCTGCTGTTCACCGCGAGCGTTCGCCCTCGCACAGAGGAACTTCGTGAGACAGAACAGGCGGTAGTCGTGGGCCGTGAGGATGAGGCGGGCGCCGGTGACACGCACGGCGGCCAGTGCGGCCAGCGAAAGGTGCTCGTGCAGGTTGTGGGCGTGGACGACATCCGGCTGTAGCTTGCGGACCAGTTGCGTAATCTGGGCCACGAGCCAGGGATGGAGCAGGGAAAGATAGAGACGCAGTCGTCGCGGCCACGGTGAGTGTAGCCGATGGACCGTCAGGCCCTCCTGGCGCGATACGCTACCGCAGCGATCACCGGCACTATCGGCACTATAGGTAACGACGTTGATCTCATGGCCCCACTCCGCCAGGCGTTGGGCCACCGCGGCGGCCACCGCGCCCGCGCCACCGGGGTTCGCCGGGGGGAAGTTGTCGGAGAGCACCAGGATACGCATGACTAGGCCTCCCTATGCCCCCCCCCGCTGCGGCGGGGGGACAGCGCGTTCCCTCCCCTGTCGCAGCGGGGGAGGGTTAGGGTGGGGGCCTGGATTCCCGCTTTCGCGGGAATGACGAGGAGGGCGGGAATGACGGGGAGTGTAGGCGTTCAAGCAGACACGCGCAACGCGGTCCCAGGTGAAGTGCGCGAGCACATGCGCGCGGGCCTGTTGGCCAAGACGCGCGGCGAGCGCCGGATCGTCGAGGATGCGTTCGACCTGGTTACCCAACGCCGCGGCATCACCCGGCGGCACGAGCACGCCGGTCTCGCCGTCTACGACCAGCTCGGGCATCCCACCGATAGCCGAACAGACGACCGGCGTGGCGCAAGCCATCGCTTCCAGCAAGACCAGTCCCAGGATTTCGGACTTGGGGTAGCGCTTGCCGTAGAGGTCTACCTCCACCGACGGGAGCACCGAGACGCCCGCCGTCCGGTATTCGTGGGGTAAGGCATCGTGCGGCTTGGCCGGGACGAACGTGACGGAGCGACCGGCGGCCAGTTGGCGCAGATGCTCACCGTACCGTTCGTGATAGACCGCTCCAACGATGCGGATGTCGGTGGTCGGCCGCGTGCCTTCGATCAAGTGGTGGATGGCTTTGTACGGGATGATCCGGCCGACGTAGAGCGCGCGGCGTACTCGTGCCGTGTGCCCCGGCATGAAGCGCCGGTGGTCAACACCGCCATAAATGATCGTGGTCTTGTCGGCCCAGCGGCGGTATCCGCGGGCGTTGTGCCGCGAGACGAGCAACAGGCCGGTGGCTCGCTCGACGGTGTGTAGGCGATGCGCGTAGTTCTTGCCTGCGCCGGCATGGTCGGTGAGGAAGACCCGCTTGCCCAAGGCCCGGCCAAAGAGCACACACAGATCGGTCAGGACGGTATGCACTTGATGACAGTGGATAACGTCGGCCCAGAGGAGGTGCGGCAGAAAGGCCACCGAGAGCGGGTTGACGTTCTTGCCGCCCAAGTAGTGCCGCGGACGCGCCAGCGCGATGTCTAGCGCGCCGCGACGTTCGCGGCGCGGGTGCTGCGCGAAGGAGAACAGCCGCGTCGGCGTAAGCTGGGCCATCGCCAGCGCCAACTCCAGCGCATAGCGCTCGCCCCCCCCGACAACACCGTCCGCGCCGAAAAACAGCGGCGAGACGTGGAGTACCTTCATGCGCTGACCGGTTGGTTGGCTGCGGCGGATGGCCGGGCGCTGGTCTGCCAGAACCAGTTGGAGGCCAGCAGACTGAGATAGGCCACGTACCCGACGCTGTAGGCCGCCAGCATATAGAGTGCCGCCCCCTCGGCCCCCCATTGCATCACCAGCAGCGCACCGAGGGGCAAGAAGGCCAGATTGATCGGCGTCTTGATCGCGATATTGAGACCAATACGATCCGTCAGGAGGAAGACCGACCCAAAGCCCACGCCCAGGGCCATCAGCCCGGTGTGCAGGGCAAAGATGATGACCAGGGTGAGCGAGGGCAGGACCTCGGGCTTGAGGGCCAGGCGGAAGAGGGGCAAGCAGACGACCAGGCCCACTGCCAGCGCCAGGGCCAGCGGTGTCCACAGGAGCGTCACTCGCCAGAAGACCGTCCGCGCGCCGCTCAGACCGACTTGGCCCTTCCGCTCTCCCAGCGCGGCCCGCAGCTTGCGCGCGACGGCGCCGTGGAAGACGGCGAGGAACGAGAGCACTTTGCGGGCGGCGTCGTAGAAGGCGGCTTGCTCCGGCGGCATGAAGCGGCCGAGGAGGAGCACAGGCGTCCGTTCGAAGAGCGCGGCTACGTTCTTGTCCACGAGAGCGAGGGCACTGAAGCGAAAGTAGGCCAGCCACGGCACAGTGATGGCTGTCGCCACCACGGCCGGGAGGGAGGCAAAGGCATGGTGGCGGCGTAAAACGCGCTGGTAGGCCACCAGCCCTATCACACACCCGACGGCCTGGCTGATGATGGTCGCGCTGACCAGGCCCGTTAAGCCCAGCCCCGCCACCATAGCGCCAACGCCGAGCAGCGTATGGGTCGTCTTGGCGCAGACCTCCACCAGCGCGATGCTGTGCATCCGGCTGACGCTCTGGAGCGCGGTCGTCATCACGAGCGAGAGCACCGCCAGCGGCGCGCCCAGCGCCAGGATTTTCACTAGCTCGCCGTACAGCGGCTTGCCATACCACCACACGGACAGCGGCGTCGCCACGAGCAACGTGAGTGCCGTCACCGGCAACGCCCACGCAGCATTGATCTTGAGCAGATAGCCCATGATGCGGCGCAGCTCATCGGGATCGTGCGCGGCGGCAGCCTCGGCCAGACGGGTGACGAGGCTGGGGCCGAGACTGAGATACCCGAGCAGATTGATTGTGCCGAAGAAGGCCAGGGCGAGGACGTATTGGCCATACTCTTCGGTACTGAGCAACCGGATGAGCACGAACCAGAAGACCGTCGCCAGCGCCTTTTGCGCGGTGTTCGATACTTGCAGGGCGGCAACGTCGCGCGCGAACCTGGCGCGGATGGCCCGCCGTACCGTGTCCTTCACTTGGGGTAGCCAACCGGATGAGGCCGAGGTCGTATCCGGCGCACGTGGGGACGACATGGTATTATAGCTTACCCGGTTCCAGTGAAGAGTGCCGAGGTAGACATCGTGCCCCCCGGCTGGTACCTTGCACCGCCGGAAGGGCCTGTGCCCTTAACGAGCGGCCGCTCCATGTGACAGCGCCTCGCTCATGACGGCTAGGAGCCGCGGCATCCGGTTCGGGCGCTAGGCCCGCAGCATCGGTCGGTGCGCCACCCGGCCCCTGTACTTGGATGGCTAGCATAACAGACGGTGCCAAGAACGTATGCGTCGGGAGGGAGAATGTTATGCGCTTCTTATCCAGGAAGTGGACAGCCCTGTTCGGATTACTGCGCTTCTGGCGCTGACAACCACGGCCTGTGATCGTGGTGGGGATACCTATAAGAGTGGGGATACCTATAAGATAGGAGTGATGGAGTCCGTCACAGGACCCGGCGAGACCTATGGCACGGTGGCCGTTCAGGCCAAGCAGCTGGCCGTGGACGAGATCAACGCTGCCGGCGGTATCAATGGGCGCATGCTGGAGCTTATCATCGAAGACTCGAAGTG
This sequence comes from Chloroflexota bacterium, assembly GCA_965238265.1. GTDB lineage: Bacteria > Chloroflexota > UBA11872 > UBA12225 > JAJDUF01 > JAJDUF01. The sequence goes on from OZ250185.1 coordinate 4,083,054, forward strand.
CAACGCCCAGGACGCGATTACCGCCTATAACAAGCTGACCGATGTGGATGGAGTGAAGATAATCCTGGGAACCTCCTGTAGTGGGGCGATGCTGGGCGCCGCACCGCTGGCCGAGGCAGACGGCGTGGTCCTGTTCTCCGGGTTGGCCACCAACCCGGACATCGCTACCGCCGGGGACTACATCTTCCGGACCTCAATGAGTGACGCCCTGCTGGGCATTGACACCGGCAACGTGCTCTGGGCAGACGGGGTCCGCAGGTTGGCTACGATCACCGAGACAACCGACTACGCCGAGGGCGTGCGGCGGACCAGCGTTGCCCAGTTCGAGAAGCGCGGCGGCCAGGTGGTGGCCGAGGAGCGGTACGCTTCCGACGTTACCGACTTCAGGAGCCAGCTGACAAAGCTGATTAGCGCGAACCCGGACGCCCTGCACATCGCCGCCCAGTCCGAGTTCAGCGGCGGCACCATCGTCAAGCAAGTCCGCGAGCTGGGCTACACAGGCCCCATCTACTCTGACATCGTGCCTATCGGGACGACGGCGCTGGAGATCGCCAGCGATGCCGCCACCGGGATGAAGGCCATCACAGCGGACCTCGACCCGGCCAATGCCAAGGGTCAGGAGGTGCTGGCGAACTTCAAGGCTCGCTACGACTACATCACGCTGCCCTGGTACCTCGGCTCGGCCTACGACGACGTGTACATCACCGCCGAGTGCATCAAGAAGACGGAAGACGACCAGGATGCCGACGGATTCAGAGACTGCTTGTACGACATCACCTGGAGCGGCGCCATCGGGGACAACTACAGATTCGATGAAAACGGCGAGGTGGTCGGTCTTGCCAACGTGGTCGTCGAGATTCTGCCGCCGGCCCAAAGGACCGAGGACAACCACGGGTACAAGGTCTTGGGCGCTGCTCCGACCGGGTAAGCCCGCTCGCATAGCCGTCTAGCGCATGGGGTTGGCCCACGGCATCGTCAACCAAACAGTGGCGCTTCCGCAGCATCCTAAACCGGGCGCTGCGGGGCCGAGTCGGCGGCTCGATCAGGCGGTGAGTCCCGGCCGACCAAGTCCGCTTCGGGGGGCTGTTTGCTTAGATACCTTGAGGACCGTCGCCGGCTGCTGGCGATTGTACTGACCCTCGCGGTCGCAGCGTACATCGGCTGGAAGATCAGCCAGTCCGCCGACCAAGCCCTGCAATTTGCCTTCAACGGTCTGGCCGTCGGAGCCATATACGCCCTGCTGGCGATGGGCTTCACCCTCGTCTATAGCACCGTTTGGTTCTTCGATCTGTATTACGGCGCGGCCGCTGCGCTCGGCGCCTACGGTGTCTTCTACCTGCGGTCTCAAGAGTCCATCGGGCGATACGATGTCAACAACCTGTACGTCAATATCGTATTTGCCGCGGTGACCGCCGGAGTAGTCGCCTGGGCCTTCCATGTGAGCTTCGCCGCCCGCCTCCGGCCCCGCTTCAACCCGACCGCGCTGCGTAGTATCGGCGGCCTCCTGGCCGCCGGCGCCGGAGCCTACACCGGGCTTGTCCTCGCCTATCCGGACAAACTCAACGTCATGCTCAGTCCGGCGATTGGCCTGGCGGTCGCGCTGGCGGTGGGCTGGGCGCTCTATCGAGGCTATCGGCGCCTAGCGGCCGGGGCCGGCCGCGTGCCGTTTCTCGCCGTGGCTACGGTCGTGGCGGCCGCGCTGGGAGCATACTGTGGCCTCGCCGTGGCCAACGCCCCGGGGTCCAGCCTCTACTTGAGTTGGGGCGTGTCGTGCCTGCTGGCGGGGGTCGTCGGCCTGGCCCTCTACCGGGGGCTGTACATGCAGATGCGCGCACGGGCCAGGTCCCCGCTGGTCATGCTCGTCGCTTCCCTCGGTATCCTGCTGGCTATCACCGCCTTCATCGTCATCGTCTTCCAAAGCGCGCCCCGTCCCCTGCCCGAGGCCTTCGGCAGCACCCCCTGGACCATTGGCGGGGCCAATATCAAGGGGTTCAACGTCTTCACCATCGGCGTCGCGCTCATCGGCTTCTTGGGCCTGCTGCTGCTCCTCAAGAAGACCTCCTTCGGTAAGGCGGTGCGGGCCATCGGTGACGACGAAGAGGTGTCGAAAGTGGTGGGAATAAACACCACCGTCGTCATCGCCACCGTGTTCTTCATCGGCGCAGTCTACGCCGCGCTGGCCGGTCTGCTGAGTGGCCACGATACCGCCATCCAGCCCCGGATGGGCCTGTTGCTCCTGTTGAAGGGCTGGATCGCTTCCGTCGTCGGCGGCATCGGGAACCTCTACGGCGCCATCGTTGGCGGGTTTGTCTTGGGCCTGATCGAGCAGTTCGGTATCTGGGACGTGGCCGGTGAATGGAAGAACGCCATCTCCTTCATCCTCTTGATCCTCTTCCTATCCTTCTGGCCCCAGGGCCTGTTACCGAGGGAATAGACCGATGCTGATGGATTCACAGGTCTTCAGGGACGTGGGCAGACTGGCGAGCAATCCCCAGGAGCTTTGGCGGCATGCCAAGGGCAACTTAGAGCTGTGGGCAAACCTGCTCGTTATCACCTGGGCAGTGGTGTTCATGCTCTGGCAAGGCACCGGATTTGCCATCGCCCTCGGCACCGTCTTCGCTATCTGGGCGATATTGGCAATCAGTCTGAACCTGGTGCTGGGCTTCACCGGCCTGCTGTCGGTGGGACATATCGGCTTCTTCGGGATCGGCGCCTACGCGATGGCCGTGCTCACCTCGGACCCCGCCTACGAACAGCTGCGCTCGGAAGCCATTCCCCCCTTGGCCTGGCCTTTCTTTGCGGCGCTGCCGGTCAGCATAGTCTTAGCCGGCGTGGTGGCCTTTGCGGTGGGCATCGCGTTCAATCGGTTCAGAGACGATATTTATGTCCTCGTCTCCTTTGGATTCGCCGTCATCGCCTTCAACGTCTTCTTGAATTGGCGCAGCGTGACCAGGGGAGCGTTCGGCATTCACGAGATCGCTAGGCCCGAGATCGGCGGCTGGGTGTTCGACGGCGCCTTGGAGTTCATGCTCCTGGCCCTCGTATTCCTCGCCATTGTTGTCCTGATCGCCCGGTTCATCGTGACCTCCTCCTTCGGACGGGTGCTGACTGCCATCCGCGAGGACGAGCAGGCCATCGAGGTCTTCGGCTACCGGGCCTCCCACTACAAACTCGCTATCTGGGTCATCTCGGCCATGATGGCGGGCCTCGCCGGCGGCCTGTTCAGTAGCTGGGCCAGCTTCATAGACCCCAACTCCTTCATCCTGCTGGAGTCGATCCTCTTGGTATCCATCGTGATCCTCGGAGGACTGGCCACCATCTGGGGGTCCCTGCTTGGCGCGATGGCCTTCGTGCTACTCGAAGAGGGCATGCGCTTTCTGACCTTCCTGCCGACCGAGTTCATCGGCCAAGCCCGCCAGATCGTCCTCGGTATTCTCCTGGTGCTGCTGATGATGTACCGGCCGCAGGGCCTAGTTGGGAGATACAAGCTGTGAGCGCTGCCCAAGCCGAATCCCGGGGGGCTTATGCCCTGGAGACGGAGGCGATCTCGAAGCACTTCGGCACCGTTCGGGCCGTGGACCGGCTCTCCATCTCCGTTCCTCGCAAGGGAATGACCAGCATCGTCGGTCCCAACGGCTCCGGGAAGTCCACCCTCGTGAACCTGTTGAGCGGGACATTGCCCCTCGACGGAGGGATGGTAATTATAGACGGCGTCGGCCTCAAGGTCGTACACGCCCACGAGACTCCGGCACATGGCATCACCAGAACCTTTCAGGAGGTCAGGCTCTTCGATCAGATGAGCGTGTGGGACAACATCATGGTGGCCTTGACCGACCGGCGTGTCTTCCCCGCACTGCTGGAACGGGCAAAACCCAGCCAGAGAGAGCAGGCCCAGAGCATTCTGGAGAACGTTGGGCTGTGGGAGAAGCGGCGTGACCTGGCCCTGAATCTGTCCTATGGCCAGCGGAAACTGCTGGAGATCGGCCGCGCCATGGCGTTGGAGGTCAACACGTACCTGTTCGACGAGCCGTTCGCCGGCCTCTTTCCCCAGATGTTGGAGCGGGTCAAAGACATCATGAAAGATATGCGGGACCAGGGCCGCACCATCATCTTCATCTCCCACAACATGGACATCGTGCGCGAGCTGTCGGATTACATATTCGTCCTGGACAGCGGGAGCCTGCTCGCCGAGGGAGAAGTGGACGAGGTGCTGAGTAGAGCAGAGGTGATAGCGGCCTACCTGGGCGACTAGGCTCCGTTGACGTTGCCTGGTTATTGTCGGCTTTGCCCGGTCGTTCTCGCAGTCGCGGCGGTGATGGATAGATGAACACTCCGGAAGAGACCACCAAAGCACAGAGCGCTGGCGCGCGCGCTGGCATTGCTTACGGGAACGGGCCGTCCACCGACGGGATGATCCTGGAGCTAATCAATATATCCGTGCATTACGGGGCCGTAGTAGCCCTGGATGAGGTATCCCTGGGACTTCAGAAGGGTGAGGTGGTGGCGGTGATGGGCCCCAACGGGGCCGGCAAATCCACCGTCCTCAGAGCCATCATGGGGCTGGCACCCGTTGTCGCCGGGGAGGTCTACTGGCACCAACAGCGGCTCGCAGCGGCCACCCACGAGATCGTGAAGGAGGGTATCTCCTTCGTCCCTCAAGGCCGGCGTGTGTTTACCCACCTCACCATCGAAGAGAACTTGGAGATGGGCTGCCTGTACCTGAACGATAGGGCAGAAAAAGAGCGCCGCCTGGATGCAGTCATGGAGCTTTTCCCCATCCTGCATCAGAAGCGTCGCGATTTGGCCAGCCAGATGTCCGGGGGGCAGCAGCAGATGTTGGCCCTAGGCCGTGGGCTGATGGCCGGTCCGGAGGCGCTCCTGCTCGACGAACCCACCCTGGGCCTCGCGCCCATAGTGGTCAAAGAGGTATTTCAGAAGGTCTCCGAGATCAACGAGCGGCTCAGGACCACCATCTTCGTCGTCGAGCACAACATCAAGGGCGTTCTGGACATCGTGCATCGCGCCTACGTCCTGGACAAGGGCCGCGTCGTACACGACGGCACGCCCCAATCGGTCCGGGAGACCGACATCCTGACCCAAGTCTTCCTGGGCAAGGTCAATCGCTAGGCCAGCAGCGCCAGCAGCGCTTTGCCCGCAGCGTCGGCCGGTGAGCCACCCGGCGCCGTCGTGGCGCTGACGGTGCATATCCACCGGCCGTCGGCGCCCGCGAGCGTGACCGGCCCGTAGCGATGGAGCGCTGCCAGGAGGTCATCGGGACGGGGCAGCCAGCACAGGCCCAGCACGTGCCGCCGTTCGATCACCGCGCCGTTGTGGACTTCGACTCCGCCATCCTGCTCTGGGCCGTCAGCCAGCACGATCCAGTAGATACCCAGCCGATCCATACAGCGGTCACCACGGCGCGGCCGCCATGGTAGCCCGGCTACCTTGAGGGCGCGGCCCAGTTCCCCGTCAATCGCTTGGCTCATGCTCGACTACCGTTCCGCTCCCTCGCGCTTCCATCCCCGGCCGGCTGCCCTTCGCTAGGCTAGAGTGCTACTTGACCGGTACCTTGCCGCGGCCCTTGCACTTGGGGCAGACGCCTTCGACGTGATGAAAGCCGCTGGGTTCCGTGGGGTCGGGCCAATGCTCGTTGACCTCGCCGGTGCCCTGACAACGATTGCACGCCATCTCCGTACGAAAGACCCGTGATATGACGAACGAGACCACGAGCAACAGGGCAACAATGATCACGAGGGTCGGCAGAAAACTGAGATCCAACTTCTCGCCCCTTGGCCGCTCGCCACGCCGGCGGCGGCGAGTCTCGGCCCGATTGTAACGCTGCGAGACCCAACAGCGCTACAGACAGTGATCTTGTGATGCACGCTCTTGACAGATATTCACTGCTACCTTAAAGTATAGCAGGTCTTACTTAACAATCTTGGGGGCAGCGGTCCCGCGAAATGAGGAGGGGATATGAGTACGGAACGGATGCAGGTGCTAGAGCTGGTCCGCGATGGCAAGGTCTCGGCAGAAGATGGGATGCGCCTCCTAGAGGCGCTCGGCGAGCCGCGGGCGGCCGAGGAGCAGCCGGCACACGAGGGAACCGTTGCCAACGATCCCTGGGACAGCATTGACACATCTCCCTCCGAGGAGGCGCCGAGAGAGGCCAAGCAGACGGGTGTCAGGACTGTCACGAGAGCGTCAGCAAGGATAGAGCAAGCGGCCAAACAGCAGGCTACCTCCCTCAGCCTATCATACACCGGGCTAACGCACCTGCCGCCGGAGATTGGCCAGCTGACACACCTGGAGGAGCTGGATGCCAGCTTCACCGGGCTGACCAAGCTGCCACCGGAGATCGGGCAGCTCACTAACTTGCGGCGACTGGATGCCAGCTTCACCGGTTTGAGCGAGCTGCCACCGGAAATTGGCCGGCTGAAACATCTGGAGGAGTTAGCGGTCCACCACACCGGACTGACTGAGCTACCACCGGAGATCGGGCAGCTCACCAGCCTGCAGCGGCTAGATGCCAGCTTTACTGGGCTGCGCGAGCTGCCGCCAGAGCTTGACCAGCTTCCCGACCTGGAGCTGGATATCCGCAACACTGGGATCGGCTAACCCACGCTGACAGGGGTAGGTTTTTCGGCGGGAGGCAGGTTGGACCTCACCCCCGTCCCCTTCCCTCCAGGGCAGGGGAGTCATCGAGGCGCCCGGCAGCTCCTTCCCTTGAGGGAGGGGGTTGGAGGTAGGTGCATTCATCCAAACGGTCGGTGACGGCGACTGCCGCCGCTGCCCGGCCGTCACTATACTAAGGGACTACAGCGCGACTGGCCGACGCGGCCCCATGCTTGCGCCGGCTGTTGTCCTTCCAATCACAGCCATCCGTCATACTCGGAAGGGAGCCACGCGATGTCCTCGGAATTCGTCCACCTCCACGTCCACTCCGAATACTCCATCCTCGACGGCCTCGCCCGCATCAACACCTTGATCGAGCGCACGCGCGAGCTGGGTATGTCGGCGCTCGCGCTCACCGATCATGGCGCGCTGCACGGTGTCGTTGACTTCTATACCGCGGCGCAGGAGGCCGGCATTCAGCCGATCATCGGCTGCGAAGCCTACGTCGCGCCGCGCCGGATGGACCAGCGCGAGCCGAAAATTGACGACAAGAACTATCACCTCACCTTGCTCGCCCAGGATGAAACCGGCTATCGCAACCTGCTCACGCTCTCCTCTCGCGCCCATTTGGACGGCTTCTACTACAAGCCGCGCATTGATCGAGACTTGCTCTCGCAGCACCACCACGGGCTGATCTGCCTCTCGGGGTGCCAGTCCGGCGAGGTAGCACGCCTGCTCCTCAATGGTCAGGAGGAACAGGCGCGGTCGGTAGCGGCGTGGTACCGCGATCTGCTCGGGCCAGAGCGCTACTTCATCGAGCTACAGGATCAGGGCCTCGAGGGGCAAGCCGAACTCAACCGCCAGCTCGTCACACTGGCGCGTGAGCTGGGCCTGGAAGTGGTCGCCACGAACGATCTGCACTACGTCCGGCCGGAGGAGTCGCGGGCGCACGACATCCTGCTGTGCGTGCAGACCGGCTCGACCGTCAACGATGAGAAGCGCATGCGGATGGCGACGCCGAATTTCTACCTGCGCTCGCCGGCAGAGATGACCGCCTTGTTTGGCGAGCTACCGCAGGCGCTACGCAACACCGTGGCTATCGCCGAGCGCTGCCGGCTCACGCTGGAGTTTGATCGCATTCTGCTGCCCCAATTCGACATTCCCGCCGGCCACACCCCCGATAGCTATCTCCGGCAGCTCTGTGAGGAAGGGTTGGCAACCCGCTACGAGACAGTGACCGAGGCGCATCGCCGGCGGCTCGACTACGAGCTGGACGTGATCGCCAAGACGGGCTACGCGCTCTACTTCCTGATCGTTGCGGATTTCGTCAGCTATGCCCGGTCGCGCGGCATCTTGGCCGACCCGCGGGGATCGGTGGCCGGCAGCATCGTCATCTACTGCCTGGGCATCTCCAACATTGACCCGCTCAGGTACAACATCATGTTCGAGCGGTTCCTGCACGCCGAGCGCCTGGGCATGCCCGACATTGACATGGATTTCGCCGACGACCGGCGCAGCGAGGTCATCCAATACGTGACCGAGAAGTACGGTCACGATCACGTCGCGCAAGTCATCACCTTCGGCACGATGGCCGCGCGTGCTGCCGTCCGCGACGTGGGCCGTGTCTTGGGGATGAGCTATGGCGAGGTGGACCGGGTAGCCAAGGCGATCCCGTTCGGTACGGACTTGGCCGCGGCGCGCAACGTGACCGACGTGCAGAAACTCGTGGCCGAGAATCCGCAAGTCAAAGAGCTGGTCGAACTGGCCGAGGCGTTGGAAGGCACGCCGCGCAACGCCTCCACGCACGCCGCGGCCGTCGTCATCTCCGCCGATCCCTTGATCGAGCACGTGCCGTTGCAGCGAGCGACGAAAGATAACAAGGAAGGGAGCCTGAGCAGCATTACCCAGTGGTCTTTCGGGATCATCGAAAAGGTTGGCTTGCTGAAGATGGACTTCCTCGGCCTGACCAACCTCACCATCCTCGACCGCGCCGTGCAGTTCGTGCGCGAGCACCGGGGCGAGGAGCTTGATCTCAAAGCGCTGCCGATGGACTACGCCGACGAACGGGCAAAGCGGACCTATGACATGCTGGCCCAAGGCCAGACGACGGCCGTGTTCCAGCTGGAGTCCGGCGGCATGCGGCGGTGCCTCAAGCAGCTGCGGCCCAACCGGATTACCGACCTGATCGCCATTGTGGCCCTCTATCGGCCGGGGCCGATGGAGAGCATCCCCGATTTCGTGGCCGCGAAGAACGGCACTCAGCCGATTGCCTACCTCCATCCCGACCTGGAGCCACTGCTGGAGGAGACCTACGGGATCATCGTCTACCAGGATCAAGTGCTCCAGATTGCCCGCAAGATTGCCGGGTTCTCGTGGGGCGAGGCCGACGTGCTACGCAAAGCCATGGGCAAGAAGATCGCCGCGCTCATGGCCGAGCAGCAGGGTCAGTTCATTGACCGGGCGGTGCAGCGCGGCTACGACAAGACATTTGCCGAGACACTGTGGCAGCTGATCGAGCCGTTCGCCGGCTATGGGTTCCCCAAGGGGCACGCCGCCTACTATGCGGTGGTGGCCTATCAGACCGCCTACTTGAAGGCCAACTACCCGGTGGAATACCTGGCGGCGGTGTTGACGGCAGCATCCGGTGACGCGACGAAAGTCGGCGAGGCCGCGGCCGAGTGCCGGCGCTTGGACGTATCGCTGCTCCCGCCGAGCGTGAACCACAGCGGGTTGGCGTTCCGGATAGCTGACGCTCCGGGGGGCACCCATGGGGCGGCGATCCGTTTCGGGCTGGCGGCGATCAAGAATCTCGGCGGCGCTGCTATCCGCAACCTCGTCCAGGCCCGCCAGCAAGATGGTCCGTTCTCGGACCTCGCCGACCTGTGCCGGCGGGTGGACTTGCGGCAGCTCAATCGCCGAGCACTCGAAAGCATGATTAAAGCCGGCGCACTCGACGATCTCGGTGAGCGGGCTGCACTCTTGGAGGGTCTGAACAGTGCGTTGGGCTTGGCCCAGACCGAGCAACGCGCCCGGCAGGCCGGACAGCTCTCGCTGCTCGACCAGTTTGCCGATGAGTCGGACTCTGCGGCAGCCGGTATGGGCTTTGCGTTGCCGGAGGCTGCGCCGGCCGAACGCAAGCAGCGGCTCGGCTGGGAGAAGGAGCTGCTCGGTCTCTACGTCTCCGAGCATCCGCTGGCGAGCATCGCCCAGAGCCTCGAAGCGGCCAGCACCCATCAGCTCGCTGATCTGAGCGAAGAGCTGGCCGGCCAGACGGTGCGGATCGGCGGAGCGGTGGCGTCGGTACGCATGATTCCGACGCGCAAGGGCGACATCATGGCGGTGGTCCAGGTGGAAGACCTCGCGAGCGGTATCGAGGTCGTCGTGTTCCCGCGCACCTTCGACGAAACGCGCGATCTGTGGCAAGAAGACAATGTGGTGCTGGTCTACGGCCGCGTGGACGTGCGCGCCGAACAGGTGCAGATCATCTGCGAGCGGGCAGAGCTGTTCGAGGGGAGTGAGGACGCAGCACCGCCCGGCGAACAGCAAAGTCAGCTGGCCCATGCCGTGACTGCCGGCGAGGCGGCGGCCGTCGAGCTGGCTGCTGAAGACGTGCCGAGCACCTCTACCGCAGCGGTCGCCACGCCGGGGGGCCAGTCGCCGGATGGGACGCCGGCCTGGTTCACGGGCGCGGACCAGGCGGAACCGGCACCACAGGAGGAGCCAGCCCGCCCGCGGCCCGGCGAGGACGCTGGCGAACCGGAGCAGCGCCAGCCGCCGGCTACTCAGCCTAGCCCCGGCACGAACGGGCACAATGGGGCCGTCCATACCCTGGCGCCGCAGCGGCTCGACATCGTGCTACGCCGCACCGCGAACGATGCGGACGACGTGCATCGGCTGGACGAGCTAGGCACCTTGCTCAAGCGACACCCCGGCCTGGACCGCGTGCGGCTAACCATCGCGATGAACACGGCACGGGTGGCCTTGGCGCTGCCCCACGAGGTGGACGCGAATCCGCAGATCGTGGACGCAGTGAGTCGGCTGCTCGGCGCACATGGGCAGGTGCAGATTCACCCGGACATTGAGACTGGCGCAGGGGTGGTAACGCCCGCCCCGGAGCCGGCCGCTGCCGGATAGCAAGCGCACGGTCGCCGCATACTGGCCGCTGTCACTGTTACTCCCGCTTTCGCGGGAATCTGGGCCTGTATCCTGTGGCATCTGGCTTGCGTAGGCAGGTATCGAACCGAGGTTTCCGCCCCAACTGAGGAGCGCTAAGGAGGCCATATGCTGAGATATTATCGACGAACATTGTTGGCGATGCTTTCCCAACTCCAGAAAATTCGTCATGACCCAGAGGGGAGTGCCGTGGAGGTCTTGCGGTTACAATTGAAACTCCTGGAAAAGATCAAATATGTTGAATCTCGGAGCCGAGCAGCACGTCAAGACGGAAACCTAACTCTCAGAGACGAGTATCGCGATCTAATTCTGCTGTTGAAGAGTATTGGTGACAGCATTGCCCTATTCTATCTTTCCATCTGGGATGTCAAGCCAATCTCAATGCATCATTCACCGGGATTCATCTTGGGCAAAAGCGGTCTGCGTGCCGAACTAGCCGAACTTCGTCGTATCTACAAGATGGGTGGCATCGCTATCCTGAATGATATTACAAACAATTTGAGATATGGGGACATCACTATCCTTTCTCCTATTAATGCTATTATTGAGGTCAAGACAAACAAAGAGAGATCACGTCGAGCGACTCGCCAACGCAGGGCATTGAAGAAACTCACAGATTATCTAGTTTCTGATGATGAAGGGGCACCTTTCGGTCGCTTTGAGAATCTCATACGGATTGGAGTTCATCAGAAGGAGCATTACTTATGGCGAGAATTAAACGCTCTGATACGAGAAGCGCAGGAGTACGGGCATGCTGGTTCTTTAGTTGAGAATGGTGTCTTCTATCATGTTTCTCGGCGTGGCGTTTCACCAAAACTTATCATCGACGACATAGGACGTCATGTGTCTTCACCTATATTGAATATGTGTAACGAGAATAAGTTTGATAATCTCTATTATCACCCCTTTACATCATCTATACACGAACCTCGCGCTGTTTTGGATCTCTTGTGCGGTGAATTGTTTATTTTTGTTGCTGTTGATAAGGAGTTTATTTCCGAGAGACTTTTCCAAATGGGTCTCACGGCACAGTTCCTTGAGGATGAGAATTTCCCAGTCAGGATCACTGCAGCTGATAGTGCCGCTGATGATTCTGCCAAAATGGAGGTTGGGAAGCATCTATTCAATCGTGTATTTCGTGAGTTCCTAAGTATGGATTGGCTCTTATGTGAGTTAGTCCGTCGCTACACGAGATTCGCAAGAGAAGAAGCTGAGGTTAGTGGCGTATTGGACTAAGCTTGCCATGCCACCCTGCGCGGCGTATCCTCGGAAGAGGCAGCCCCCGCGACAACGAGGTGCCGGGGGCGAGGGGATGGTCCGATGATTGGCCGCACGGCGCGTCGCCTGCTGTATGTGCTGCTCCTGCTGATCGGGCTGGGGAGCGGCGTCGCTGCGCCCGGCCTCGCCGCTATCGCCGCGGCGGCAGAGACGGCCAGCCCGGCGGCGCAGGCCCAACGGGTGCTCTACACCGCCGAGATTGACGGCGCCATCACGCCGATCACCGCCCAGTACCTCAGCCGCGCCATCAGCCGCGCCGAGCGGGACCAGGCAGCGGGGCTGCTCATCCGGCTCGACACGCCCGGTGGTCTGGAGAGCGCCATGCGGGACATCGCCCAGCGACTGCTCGGCGCCCAAGTCCCGACGATTGTCTACGTGGCCCCGGCCGGCGCGCGTGCCGCGTCCGCCGGCCTGTTTGTGACGCTCGCCGCCCACGTCGCAGCGATGGCGCCCGGCACCAACATCGGCGCCGCCCATCCGGTGGCGCTTGGTCAGGACGGGGCGGCTGCCGAAACGACACCGCTGACCAAGGCCACCGAGGACGCTGCGGCGCTGGTGCGCTCGCTGGCCACTACCTATGGGCGTAACGCCATTTGGGCCGAGCAGGCGGTACGCGAGAGCGTAGCGATTACCGCTGCCGAAGCACTCGACCGGACCGTGATTGATTTCGTTGCGACCGATGTCACTGACCTGCTGCAACAGGTAGAGGGGAAAACGGTGCCGGTGGCTGGGCAGCCGGTCACACTGCAACTGGCCGGCACGCCCACGCAAGCCATCGCGATGACGTGGCTGGAGCAGCTCCTCGCCATCATCGCCAATCCCAATATCGCGCTGATCTTGATGAGCCTCGGTACGCTGGGGCTGTTCGCCGAAATGCAGCATCCCGGCACGGTGCTCCCCGGCGTGCTGGGAGGCGGCGCGCTGATCCTCGGACTGGTGGCCCTCGGCAACCTCCCCTTCAACTGGGCCGGCCTGGCGCTGCTGGCGCTCGCTGCGGTGCTGCTGATTGCCGAGGTCTTCATCGCCGGTTTCGGCGCCTTTGGCGTTGGCTCTATCATCGCCTTCGTCTTGGGCGCCATCCTGCTCTTCTTCCCGCTCACCCCACCGTCGCCAATCCAGATCACGGTATCGGTCCATCCCGGCGTCATCGCCAGCATGACGGCCACCATGGGCGCCTTTGTCTTCATCGTCGTGCGCGGAGTTTTGCGGGCACGCAACGCACCGATAGGCACGGGCAAAGAGCGGCTCGTCGGCGCGACTGGAACGGCGCTCACGCCGCTGCATGCCGAGCGCATTGGGCAGGTGCGCGCGGCGAGCGACACCTGGAGCGCGACGCTCGAACCGCTCTACCGCGAGTCGTCCGTCTCGGTCGGGGAGACCGTCGAGGTCATGGAGGTCCGCGGCGTGACACTGCTCGTGCGGCCCAGCCTCGTCACCGCGCCGCACCCCCGGCCCCCGCGCCACAAGGAGAGCGGGAGCGTCCGCCGGAGCCGACCATTTGACAGCGTAGGGCAAACCTGAGGTACACTGGAGCAGTCGCCCAAGGAGACGTAGCGATGGAACCCAATCTGATCGGCATAGGCGTGGCTGCCGTGGTCGTTATCCTCATATTTCTGTGGGCCGCCCGGATTGTGCCGGAGTATCGCCGCCTCGTCGTGTTCCGGCTGGGGCGCTCTATCGGCGCCCGCGGCCCCGGCTTGGTGCTACTCATTCCTTTCGTTGATCGCCCGGTAGGCGTGGACCTGCGCGAGCGCTATTTTGACGTGCCACCGCAGTCGGCTATCAGCCAGGATAACGCCTCGCTCTCCATTGACTTCATCGTCTACATGCGGGTCGTGGACCCGGTTAGCAGCGTGGTGGAGGTGGAAGACTTCACGGGGGCGGCGCGCGGCATTGCGATCACCACGATCCGCGCTATCGTCGGTGACATGATGCTCGACGCGGTGCTCTCGCAGCGCGATCAGATCAATGCGGGCATGCGGACGAAGCTGGATGAAGTGACCAACCGTTGGGGGGTCAAGATCAATGCGGTCGAAATCCGCGAGATTCTGCCCCCGCAGGATATTCAGGAGGCGATGACGCGCCAGATGTCGGCCGAGCGCACCCGTCGGGCCGCGGTGACCGAGGCCGAGGGACAGCGCGAGGCGACCATCACCGTCGCCGAGGGCAATAAGCAGGCCGCCATTCTCAACGCCGAGGGCACCCAGCAAGCAACGATCCTCGAGGCCGAGGGCCGCCGCCAAGAGGCCATCCTGACGGCCCAAGGCTTCGCCGACGCTTTGCAGCGGATTTACGCCGTGGCCCAGCAGGTCGATCCGAAGACGATGAGCCTGCAATATCTGGACGCGCTCAAGGCCATTGGCGCCAGTCCGGCGACGAAGTTCATCCTTCCGATGGAGCTAACCACACTGATGCATACCTTCAGCGACTTTGCCGCCCGCGCGGCCGACGGCACGGATGGCGCCGCGGCGCAGCCAACCGGCGGACAACAGCCCGTCACCATCGTCCCCGACGACAGAGACGAGTGATCAGTGGTGAGTGGCCCCCACCCTGGCCCTCCCCCGTTGCGACAGGGGAGGGAACGCGCCGTCCCCCCGCCGCAGCGGGGGGGCCATAGGGGGGCCGGCCGGTATTGCACCTACCCCCCGGCCCCTTCCCTTCAGGGAGAGGGGTGGGGGTAGGTATCAGGCGCGATGCCTCGCTCCTGGGCAAAGGCCACGGCCAGCTCGATGGCTCGCTCACGGTCGTCTTGGGCCAGCTCACCGTCCAAGACCAGGGCCAAGAGATAGTCCTTGATTTCCTGAATCCAGCGCCCCGGCCCACGGCCGAACAGCGTCATCAGATCGTGCCCGTCGAGCGGGCTGCTCATCTGCGCTATGTCCTCGGCGGCCTGAAGCTCGGCGCAGCGCCGCTCGAATTCGTCCGCGCGCTGTGCTGCGGCCCGCACCCGCTCCTCGCGGTAGCTCGTCACGTCGGCCCGCGACAGGGCAACCAGTGGCGCTAGCTCCTCGCCGGCCTCGCGGACGAGCCGCCGGACTGCTCCGTCGGTCCACGTAGAGGCGTAGGAGTTCACGCGCAGGTGCATCCTGATCAGCTTGGTCACGCGGCGGATGAAGCCCTGCTCGAACCGCAAGCCGTTGAGAATACGCCGCGCCATGCGGGCGCCAACCTCATCGTGCCCGAAGAAATGCACCTGACCGTCGCGCACCGACTTGGTTTGCGGCTTGGCGATATCGTGCAGCAGCGCCGCCCAACGCAGCAGCAGATCGGGCGGCGTATTCTCCAGCACGCCCAACGTGTGCTCGAAGACATCCTTGTGGTGCATGGGCCGCTGGCTGACGCCACTCAGCGTCAGTACCTCCGGGATGATGTAGCGCATCAGATCGAGGGTCACGGCGAGGCGAATACCGAACGCCGGGCGCGGCGACACCAGAATCTTGCTCAACTCGTCCGCTACACGCTCGCGGCTGATCGTCCGCAGTAGCAGGGCTTGGGTGCGGATAGCCTCCAGCGTTTCGCGGTGGAGGCCAAAACCCAACTGGGCCGCCTGGCGCACCGCCCGCAGCAGCCGCAGTGGGTCTTCGGCAAACCGCTCGTGGGGGACGCCAACGGCGCGAATCAGCCCGGCCCGCAGGTCGGCCTGACCGCCGTAGGGGTCTACAATCTCGCCCGTCCGCAGGTCGCGCGCCATGGCGTTGATGGTGAAGTCCCGCCGCGCCAGGTCCTCGGCGAGCGACACGCCGTACTGCACCTGCGGCTTGCGTGAGCCGCGCTCATACTGCTCGCCACGGAAGGTCGTAATCTCGATGTTCCGGCCCGCAAAGACCAGACCAATCGTCCCGAACTTCTCGCCCACGCCATGCACGGCATCGGGCTGCACGTCGCGTGCCAGCCGGCGCACGGCGGCCGGTACCGCGTCGGTCGTGAGGTCCAGGTCGGGGCTAGGCCGCTCCAAGAGCCGGTCGCGCACGGCGCCACCCACCAGATAGAGCTGATGGCCGGCCGCCGAGAAGGCCGCCGCGAGCCGCGCCAACACCGGATCAAGGCTATTGTCTGCCTTCTGCGCCACGCCCACATCCTCCTTCTGGAATTGGCATCCAATAGCTTATGGGCGTCTCCAACGGTAGAATAGGGTTCGGTTCCTCACAGTAAAGATTCCTCCAGCCCGGTGACCGTCTATGCATAGACCAAGCGGCGAATGCGGCAAGCACGGCATCACGCTCATGCTCAGATCGGCCATTTGTCAATTGTGTCAATTGGGCTGATTCTTCAGCACATAGTAGCCAAAGCAATGCTTTGGGATGCGCCTCGGTAATCGGCACATCGAATTCTTTCCTGACATACGATCCCAACAAAACACCCTGTACCAAGCATGCGCCTCGCAATGCATTAACGTGCTGAACGGTGCCTGGTGCAGTTCTACAGCCATGATGAGTTATTGCTTCCCTGACAATTTTATCAACTTGTCTACCACCGATGTCGCTCCAAAACATCGGAGCATCAATCCCGGCTGCCACAACACGCGCGTTCGATGGGAGCTTAGACGATACCTTCCTGGTTACTTCCAGTGCGTGGCTTGCTACACCGGTCTTGCAGATACACAGTTGTTCTCCGCCGACCGTGCATATGCTCCAGCCAAATTTCCCGGCACCGCCAGGATCGAACCCCAATACGACATCTACCCGTTCGTTCATTTCCATCCTCCCTCTATGGCAAGGGTGGTTTTTCGCGTGGAACTACGTACCTCCCCCAGCCCCCTGGATTGCGGCTTCTGCCGCAATGACGAGCGACTAGAGGCGGCGCTACGGTCCCTCGTCGGCGGGGTGGCGGATGCGCCGGGGTGGAAACTGCCGATAGGGATGCCGTGCGAGGGCGTCTTCGTTCAGGTCGAGACCGAGGCCGGGGGCCGTTGGCAGCGCGATATAGCCGTTCTCGACCGTAAACGGCGGTGCGGCGATCTCCTGCCCTAGGGTCTCGAAGTTGACGAAGTATTCGGTGATGAGGAAGTTGGGCATCACCGCTGCGGCGTGGATGGTGGCAGCCAGACCGACGGTGGTGCTGTTGTAGTTGTGGGGCGCGACTGCTACATGGTAGGCCTCGGCCATCGCCGCGATCTCTTTCAACTCCAGAATGCCACCGCAGTTGCAGACATCGGGGTTGATGATGTCGGCTGCCCGCAGCTCGAAGACGGGCCGGAACTCGGCCTTGGTGTATAGCTCTTCACCCGTCACCACGGGCAATTGGATATTCCGCCGCACCTCGGCCAGCGCCGTGAGGTCACGCGCCGACACCGGCTCCTCGTACCAGAAGGGATCGAACGCTTCGATCATGCGCGCAACACGCACGGCCGGCAGTGGGGCGAGACGGCGGTGGACCTCGATGAGCAGATCAATCGCCGGGCCAACCGCCTCACGGACCGCCCGCACGCTGGCGACGGCGGCCTGCTCCTCCGCACGGCTGATATAGGGACGCCAGGGCGCCGGAAAGGGGTCCCACTTCAGCGCGGTAAAGCCCCGTTCGACCAGCA
This sequence comes from Chloroflexota bacterium, assembly GCA_965238265.1. Lineage (GTDB taxonomy): Bacteria > Chloroflexota > UBA11872 > UBA12225 > JAJDUF01 > JAJDUF01. The sequence goes on from OZ250185.1 coordinate 4,100,644, forward strand.
CCGCGGCCTTGCGTGCCGTCTCCTCCGGCGCATCGCTGCCACTCGACCAGCCGTTGGCGTACACCCGAATGCGGTCGCGGCACGGGCCGCCCAGCAGGTTGTAGACCGGCACGTCGAGGGCTTTGCCGGCAATGTCCCAGAGGGCCTGCTCCAGGCCACTCAGCGCCGAGTAGAAATCCATCGCGCCGCGCTTGCCGGCAAAGTCCAGGTACATGACCGTGGTGAAATGCTTGATCTGAAACGGATCGCGTCCGATCAAATATCGGCGCATTTGCTCCACGTGTACCCCTATAGCGTGGTCGCGGTCGGCTTGCGTATACGCCTCGCCCCACCCGTGGATGCCGGCATCCGTCTCGACCTTCACAAACAGCCAGTTTTTGCCGGTCCCCGGATGGACGAGGAAGGTCTTTACGTCCGTTACCTTCATGCGCTCCACTCCTCAGCGATGTCGTGCTTCCGCGCGCAACGCCGGCCCCCACTGTAGCACCTGACATCTGTCCGTCATTCCCGCTTTCGCGGGAATCCACCCCTGCCGCCGGATTCCGGCCGGCAGGGGCATGACGGGGGTGATGGAGGGGAGGCCGATATTGCACCTAACCCCCGGCCCCTTCTCTGGAGGGAAGGGGATTCATCTACCAGGGGTAGGTAGTGGTGCCGGGGCGTGGGACGCCCCGCGCGCCGCCAGGGTAGGGGCGTCCCTTGTGGGTGCCCTGGATCCGAGGGTATTGACGCGGGCAACCACCGGGTTGCCCCTACAGTGGTCCTCCCCGCCGGCCAGCAGGGGAGTTAGGCACCGAAAATCAGCACGGCGCACAAAGATACGCGGCCCGGCCTCATGCCGCGGCATGAGGCTAACCCGGGGTTATGAGGACAGTTGGAGGGAGGACTCGGCATCGCCCCCCTTGCTTGGGAAGCTACTAGCCTATCAAGTTCATTTCGGGGCTGGCGAGCACTGTCACGATTGCGGCCACTCCCACGATCACGTAGATGATCCTGGAGATCACGTTGACCTCGCCAAACTTAAGCCCACCGGCAATGAGCGCGACGAGATCGAACTTGAACAGGCCAACCAGTCCCCAGTTGAGTGCCCCGATGAGTGCCAGGATCCCGGCCACATTGTAGATTATCTCCATGGCATCCATGGCTCCCTCCTCCTTTGCGCGTTCTCTCCACTGCGCGCTGAACCTATTTAACGGATTTTTCCAAGTGTGTCGACTCATTGCGGCGCAATTTGGAGGCTTGGGCCAGCAGCCAGGTGTCGGTCGGACAGCACACGATCACGAGAAATATGTCACTATCCAGCCGGGAGGCCCGGCCGCGCGGTGGTTACTGCCAGTACCGAGCGGCCGGCCGCGCTCTTTGCAAGTCCCGGACAGCTCGCACACAGAGTTGGCTAGGAAGGAAAACTATGAATACGTCAGCCGGCAGTCGCGACGGCTTCCTGCTCCTGACCGGGGTCGAGGCGTCCTATCACGTCGTCCGGCGCGTCTGTGCGGCCGAGAAACACCCCAATAACCCGGTGCTCCCCCTCGGCGACATGCACGAGTGGGACGCCACCCAGGCCAGACCGTGGTCGTCCCCGACGGTCATCTGGGACGAGGAGGAGCGCATCTTCAAGGCCTGGTACTCCGGCTCCGACGTTGCGCCCGAACGCTGGACCGCGGTGGGCTATGCCACCAGCCTCGACGGCGTGACGTGGGAGAAGCCCCGGTTGGGGCTGCACGAGTTCCGCGGGTCGAGCGCCAATAATATCGTGGTGATGGGCTATGGGCCGGTGCTCAAGGACACCGCCGAGCCGGACCCGGCCAGGCGCTACAAGATGATCCTGCGGGGGCCGCGACCGCGCACCGACGGCGCGGTTGCCCCGGCGACGGGCCCCGACCGTGGGATGCGGCTGAACTATTCGCCGGACGGTATCCACTGGACGGAGGGACCCAGCCTGCGCTTGCCGCAGTGGCGGGATCGCTCGCTCGCCTACGGCGACCCCGGCGCGTTGGTCCGCGACGACCAGGAGCACGATCCCTCGCGCCGGTACAAGCTGGTGTGGCAGGCGGGAGTGCCGATGGACAAGCCGGACAAGCAGATGGGCCGCGCGAAGTTCCTGTCGTATGGTCCGGACATCGAGCACCTGCGGGCAGCGGACCACAACCCGCTCCTCTCCCCCGACGAAGGCTTCGAGTACGAGAACCATCACGTGCTGTTTGCCCCTTACGGGGGCGCTTGGGCAATGGCCTACGAGTACGGCTGGTACGTGCCGAACGGCTATGGCGTCTATGGCACCTACTACGCCGACGTGCGGCTGGCGGTCAGCGCCGACGGTGAGCGCTTCGAGCGCATTGACGTGCATCAGCCGCTGATCCCGCGCGGCGATAACCGGGAGTGGGACGGCGGCCTGCTGGTGATCGCCGACAAGCCGGCCATCAAGGACGGGACGATCCACCTCTTCTACGGGGGCAATGGGGAGGAGTGGACCAGCTGGCCCGGCGAGAACACGCCTGCGGTCTATCCCTACGCGAGCACCGGCCAGGTCCGCCTGTCGCGACTAGGGCTGGCCACGCTGCGGGAAGACGGGTGGACGTGCCTGGAGTCGGCGGACCGGGAAGTGCCCGGCTGGGCGGTCACTACCCCTATCGAGCGGACCGACCGCACGACGGCGCTGACGGTGAACGTGGGGGAGGTGCGCCAGAACCGGAGCTGGGTGGAAGTCGAGGTGCTGGACGCGACGACGCTGGAGCCGCTAGAGGGCTATCGGCGGGAAGACTGCCATGACCTGTGTACAGATGGGTGGCGGCAGGAGGTGCGCTGGCGCGGGGGCAGCCTCCGGGAGCTAGCCGGGCAGCGGTTCCGACTGAAGTTCTGGCTCTATGGCCGTGCCCGGCTCTATGCCTACGGCTTCGACGCCGCAGGAGGCTGATGATGCCCAGGCCGGTGGACGCCGTGCTCGTCGGGGCCGGGATGCGCGGCTACTACAGTCATGGCCGGTACGCCCGTGAGCACCCCGACACGCTACGCTTTGTAGCGGTAGCGGAGCTTGATGCGGCGAAGCGGGAGCGCTTTGCTCGCGCCCACGACCTGCCCCCGGAGCGCTGCTTTGGGTCGTGGGAAGAGCTGGTGGCCCACGAGCAGTTGGCACCAGTGCTCATCAATGCCACCAACGATGGGGTGCATTTCGCCTCAACCATGGGCGCGCTGGAAGCCGGATACGACGTGCTGCTGGAGAAACCGATCGCCAGCACGTTGGCCGAGAGCGTTAGCCTGGTACAGACGGCGGCCAGGCTGCAGCGGGCCGTGTGGGTCACGCATACGCTACGCCACTCCCCCTTCTTCCAGACGATCCGGCGGCTGGTCCAATCGGGCCGTCTCGGCGATGTCGTGGTGGTGCGGCATTCTGAGAACGTCTCCTGGTTCCGCATGGCGCACTCCTTCGTGCGTGGCTTCTACTCGAACAGCAAGGTCGCCGCTCCCATGATTCTGAGTAAGTGCTGCCACGATCTGGACCTGCTCTATTGGATTCTCGGTCGCCGGGTAGTGCGTCTTTCCTCGTTCGGCTCGCTGCTGCACTTCCGTCCGGACCGAGCGCCGCACCCGGAGGTGCCGGAGCGCTGCACCGATGGCTGCCCGGTGGAAGACGAGTGCGCCTACTATGCCCCGCGCATGTACGAGCCGGACTTCATGCAGTCCTTTGCCCGCCACTTCACGGTAGACCTGGACCGGGCCAGCATACTCCAGGCGCTGCGTACCGGTCCGTTCGGCCGCTGCGTCTACCGTTGCTCGAACGACGTGGTGGATCACCAGACCGTGAACATGGAGTTCGAGGGCGGCGCTACCGTCAACCTCGTCATGCAGGGCCACTCCTATCACGATTCGCGCACCATGCGCTACGACGGTACCTTGGCCACGCTCGAAGGCCGGTTCCGCGCTGACATCACTGTCCACGACCACCGACCGGGGAAGCCGGTGGAGCGGATCGTGCCCCGCGCCGGTGGCGGGCACGGCGGCGGCGACAAGGGCGTCTTGGAGAGCCTTGTGCAGGGGATCCGGGGACAAGGCGCCGGCCTGTTGAGCACCGCCGAGGAGGCGTTGGAGAGCCACCTGATGGCCTTTGCCGCTGAGGAATCGCGGCTCGGCGGGGGCACTGCCATAGACATGGAGGAGTACCGGCGGGCGGCACACGCCCTGGGACCGACGGCATAAGCCGGAGTGGGCCGCGCCGCACCTTTAGCCACAGAGAACACGGAGAGCACAGAGTAGGGGGAGTGCTGCGATGAAGATTACCGCCGTTCGCCCGGTCCTGGTGACGGTCCCGGAGCCGTGGGAGCACGGCATGCGACCTTCGACCTACGGGTTTGTGCGCGTCGAGACGGACGCCGGGATCGTGGGCTTCGGCGAGACGTACATCGCGTGGTACAACCCGGAGGTTGTGCCGCCGCTCGTCGAGCACTTCGGCAACGTCGTGCTGGGCGAGGACCCGCTGGCGATCAATAGCCTGTGGCGCAAGATGATGGTCAAGACGCTGCGCTGGGGACCGATGGGGCCGGCCATCTCGGTGCTGGGTGCAGTCGAGATGGCGCTCTGGGACATTCTCGGGAAGGTGGCAAATCTGCCCGTCTACCAGCTGCTCGGGGGCCTCGCGCACGATTCCCTACGCTGCTACACGAGCATAGCGCGAGCCGACCAGGAGGCCGCCGATAAGCTGCTGGGGCAGGGCTATTCCGCCCTCAAGGTGGCCCATATCGGAGAGATGCTCCAGGCACCCTACATCACCCTCCCGGACCTCATCAAGCAGGAGTGCGCCAAAGTCGAGGAGATGCGGGAGGTGCTCGGTGACGGGGTTGACCTGATGCTCGACCCCGGCATGCCGTTTTATCGCCGGCCGTGGTCGGTGGACATTGCGCTGCGGGTCGTCAAAGCGCTGGATGCCTATAACCTCCTTTGGATGGAACAGCCGGTCCTGCAAACCAACGTTGATGACTATGTACGCATTCGCCAGCTCACCACCACGGCGCTGGCGGCGGGCGAGAACGAAACCACGCTCCACGGCTATAAGCCGTTTTTCGAGAAACGGGCGATAGACATTGTCCAGCCGGACGCGACGTGGTGCGGCGGGATCAGCGAGGACATGAAGATCATGGCCGCGGCGGACGCGCACGACATGCGGACGGTTACGCACAGCTTCAGCGGCGCCGTCGGCCTCGCCGCCAACTTCCACGTCGGGTTTGTGAACAGGAACTGCTTCATGGTGCGCTTCCCTACCAAATACAATCCTTTCGGACTGGGCCTCATCGAACAAGCCTTCGAGTTCAAGGACGGCTATATTCACCCCACCGGGGCACCCGGACTGGGCATAGACTTGCCCGACAGCCTGATCGAGCAGTACCCGTTCATCCCGAACAGCGGCATCTCACACGGCCGGTCGCCATTTCCGCGGCCGACTGCGCCGGACTGGAGTCCGGCCGAGCAGGATACGGTGTCGTGGTGAGCTGACCGCGCCACCCGTAGGCGTAGGCGCCATGCTCGCGGTGCATAATCCGGGTCAGGAGAGAGATACGCATGACAGCGACAACCAAGCTGCTCGTTACGGTGGCGGAGCTGGAGGGGCGGGAGGACCTGCTCGCGGAGATCGCGGCCGTATCGCCGCGCCTGGAGGTGGAACAGCGGACCTGCCGGTCGGCGGCGGAGGTCACGGCGGCGCTGGGAGACGCGGAGATCATCTACACGCTCTGGTTTCCGGAGACCATCGCGCCGGACTCGACGCTGCGGTGGCTGCAAATGACTTCCACCGGGGTGGACAACAAGCTCTCGAACCCGGTGTTCGATCCGCGCAACGCCGTCGTCGTCACGAGCGCTTCCGGTTGCCACGCCGTCCCCATCGCCGAATACTGCCTCTTTGCGATGGGCATGCTGGCGCGAGGGCTGCTGGGCTTCTATCGCGATCAACAGCAGAAAGTGCGGGATCGGGCGCATAGCACACTCACCGATTTATGGGGGCAGACGGTCGGGATCGTCGGCTACGGACACATTGGCCGGGAGGTGGCGCGTCTCGCCAAGAGCTTCAACATGCGCGTGCTGGCCCTGAAGCGACACCCGGAATGGCGGCAGGCCGAGGGCTTCGAACTGGCCGGAGTCGGCGATCCCAACGGCAGTATACCGGAGGCGTTCTTCGGGCCGCAGGACTTAGCTGCGCTCCTCGCGCGCTCCGATTTCGTGGTATCCACGGTGCCCCTGACCGCGGAGACGGCGCATGTCTTTGACGACGATGCGTTCGCAGCGATGCAGCGCAGCGCCTACTTCATCAACGTCAGCCGGGGCGGGGTCGTGGACCACGAGGCGCTGGTCCGGGCGCTGGAGCGGGGCGCTATTCGAGGCGCCTGCCTGGACGTGCTGTTCAGCGATCCCCGGCCGTTGCCCCCGGAGCATCCGCTGTGGTCACTCGACAACGTGCTGTTGACGCCGCACGTATCGGGCAACCGGAACCCCGACTACATCCGCAGAGCACAGGACCTGCTCCTGACCAACCTCACGCGGTACCTGCGCGATGAGCCGTTGGTGAACGTGGTGACGAGAGCGAAGGGCTACTGACACGGTTGCCAGGAGGGACGGAGCGATGAGTACGAGCATGAGCACCCAGCAGCAGCTGTTCGCTCGCGACGGCTATGCGATTTATCGGCAGGTTCTGGATGCCGGGCTGGTACAGGAAGCGCGGGACCACGTCGTCTGGCTCTTGGAGCGGAATCCGGGGCTGCGGCCGGAGCAGCTGCATCACCATCTCATGCGGAACGATCCGTTCTGGGTGCGGCTGGTCAGCGACGACCGGCTGCTGGACATCGCCGAGGAATACGTCGGGCCGAATATCGCGCTCTTCGCCTCGCACTACATTTCGAAGCCGCCGGCGGACGGACAGTCGGTGCTCTGGCACCAGGACGGGTCCTACTGGCCGCTGGAGCCGATGGAGGTGGTGACCCTGTGGCTGGCGGTGGATGACGCGACTCCGGAGAACGGCTGCCTGCGCGTCATTCCGGGGACGCAGGCGATGCAGCTACACGAGATGGAGCGGCGCGTAGACGTGCCGAACGTGCTCAACTCGCAGATCGCCCCGGCGCTAGTGCCAGCGGACCGGGCCGTTGATGTCGTCCTCAGCGCCGGCGACGTGTCGGTGCATCATCCCAATATCATCCATGGATCGAATGCCAATACCTCGGGAACGACGCGCACCGGCCTGACGATCCGCTATATTCCCACGACGACGCGCATCGTCAGCGGCGAGCAGTGGCCCTCCGTGTTCCTGCTGCGGGGCACAGCGGTGGCCAACGTCAACGACTACTTGCCGCGTCCCCGCTATCGAGCCGGGGAGCACATGCCGTTTCTCGGCTGCGAGCGGTGGAACTGAATCGCCGGCGATAGGAGGAGGACCGATGGAGCTGAAGGGAAAAGTCGCGCTGGTCACGGGCGCCAGCCGGGGGATCGGTGAGGAGATCGCGCTGGGCTATGCGCGCGCTGGCGCACACGTCGTCCTCACGGCCCGCGACGAGGAGCGGCTACAGGCGGTCGCCGCACAGGTTGAAGCCGCCGGCGGGGTCAGCAGCATCTTCCGGCTGGACGTTACCGAGTACGCGGAGGTCGGCCGCGTCGTCAACCGGACGATCCGTGAGCTGGGACGGATTGACGTGCTGTGCAATAACGCCGGCATCAATCTTGCCAACGGCCCGGTCGCCGAGATACCCCCGGAACGGTTCGCCGCTGTGTTCGCGGTCAACACCGTGGGGCTGTATGCCTGCTGCTATGCCGTGCTGCCCCACATGATCGGGCAGGGCTACGGGCGGATCGTCAACGTCAGCTCGGCCTCCGCCTTCATGTGCCAAGCCGGGAGCGCCGCCTACGCCGGCTCGAAGGCCGCGGTCAATGCCCTGACTGCCGCGCTGGCGAAAGAGGTACAGGAGCATGGCGTGCTGGTCAATGCCATGAGTCCAGGCGCGGTACGCACGGACATGAACCCTACCGCGGCCACCCACCCGGTCGAGGCGGTGCCCACGGCGCTCTGGCTCGCCGCGCTGCCGGCCGGAGGGCCAACGGGCCGGTTCTACCGCTTCATGGAAGAGCTTCCGATGCTGCCGGAGCACGATGCTGATTTCATGGCCGGCCCTACCGGATCGCGTTAGCCTTGGTCGGCCGGCACCCAGCGGTAGGAGTAGAGGCTCGCATTGCGGAGATGGAGCTTCAGGTGGACACGCCCACCGGCCTGCGGGGGGACCACCCTCCCACCGCGCCATGCTACGGCCACCGCTACTCCATCCGGCGCGGACAGCCGGCAATCATCGGCGCTATACCCGGCAACCGCCTGACCGTCGGGGCGTAGTACCTCGACACTGGCGTCTCCCGTCCCCGCATCGAGATTGACCGTCAGGCGGCGGGGCGTAGTGGCATCGAGGGCCGCGGTGAGGAGGAAGCCTGGCTCCATCCGCCCTTCGATGGAGACAAAGCCGTCGCGCCGGATGGAGGCCAGGCCCATCGCCCGACGATGCCCGCCTTTCGAGCCGTGGTGGGTGCTGCCGCCCGCGTACCAGAAGCGCAAGCGGTCGCCGACGACCTCCGGCGCATTATTGGTCAGCACAACCCAATGGGAGTCCCAGCTTCCTTCGCCGCCACGCGCGAGAATGGGATCGCGGTGTCCCACGCGCTGCCAGTGGTGGCCATCGCGGCTCCAGCCGAGCTGCGTATCCATGCGCTCTACAGCCCGGTGGTAGACCTCCAGAAAACCGATGATGCCGGGACCGTAGCGCAGCGGGAGCATGCTATAGAACTCGGTGTTGGGCCGGTCGTGCTCGTCAGTCCGCAACAGCTGGCCCCGGTAGGACCACGTGCGGAAATCGGCGCTCTCCCAAAGGGACACCTCCCGCTGTCGGAGCACGCCGACGGCGCTGGCCCGCCGGGTGGTCAGCATCCACAACCGGCGCACCGGGTCGTAGGCGATGGCGTAGCGGTCGCCGGCATGAACTACCGGCTCCGCACCGACCGTCCAATGGATGCCGTCCGGGGAGGCTGCCCGGTAGATACCCCGCTGCTGGGGGCCGCCGCCCTGATACAGCGTGGCCACAAACCGCTCGCCCGGCGCCGCGCCCGGCATATCGAGGTAGGGGAACAGCAGCCGCGCCCTGGTACCACGGGGCAGGCCCACGATGTTGGTGGGCGAGCCATCCTCGTGGCGCACCACGTCGAGGGCCGGCTTTTCCCAGCTGACGCCATCGGGCGAGGTCGCGTAGCCGATCCCATAACGATAGGGGGACGGATCGTTGGTGGTCGCGGCCAGATACCAGCATTTATAGAGTCCGTCGGCCGGGTCGTGGAGGATACGCCGGGGCACAACCTGCCCCATCTCCCAGGGCTGATCGGGCCGCAGCACCGGCTCCAGGGAATCGCGGCGTAGCTGGTTGATGAGCCGCGTCACGCCGACCATGGAGTCGATCTCCTCATCGCCTAGAAAGAGATGCAGGTGGGGGTCGGCCAAGTCTGCCGACGTAGACATACCACGTCCTCCTTGCTGCAGACGCAAACGAGGGGCTGCTGCCGGCGCCCCGGCAACAGCCCCTCGATACAAGAGCAACTTACCGCTTAGAGCTTGGCCTGCAACACGTCCGACGTGGGGTGCAGCGTCCGCAGCCCGGCGATCAGCTTATTGAGGCGGTCGGCCTCCTGCGCCGCGTTCACATAAGAAATCTCGCCGGCCCACACCTTGTTGATGACGGGCCGCCACGCGCGGGCCATGGGGTACCACCACTCGTGCGCCTGATGCACGTAGCGGTAGTTGAACCCATCCATCAGGATGTCCCGCCGGAAGGTATCGGACGGAATGTTGCGATCCGAGTCGAACAGTGCCTTCCAGGTCGGCGGGGTGTTGCCATGGGTCAGGATGATGTCGCTGGTCTCCGGGCCGGCCAGGTGGGCGGCCAACTCGGCGCTCTCGGCGACGACACCACGGGTGCCGGCCCACTTGGTGACCATGTGCGCCTGATCCTGCTGGGACACGGCCCGCTCGCCGTTCGCCGGCCATTTCGGCGCGTACATGAAGTCGAACTCGAAGTTCGTGCCGACGGCCTTGCGGAACGCGGCGCTCGGATACGTGATGAAGAAAGCGTAGTTGCCCTTGGCGGTACTGAGCTTCTTCTCGCTCGCTACCTGTGGTGTCGGCGCGACCTGGTGCTTGTGGACGATGTCTTCCCAGAACTGGCCGGCCTGAATCCCGGCGGGCGAATTGAAGAGGTAGTACTCGCCGTTATGGGCACCCGTGTCACCGCCGATCTGGTACATCGTCATGACATGGTTCCACCAAGCGGGTGCGGGCATCCCGTAGATATTGTTGTCCGGCTCCTGGACCTGCCTGGCCGCGTTGATTAGGTCGTCGAAGGTCCAGTTCTCGTTCGGCTCGATGCCGTGCCGGTCGAGGATGGACTTGTTGTACATCCAGTCACGGGTAATCACCTGGAACGGCCAGCCGAAGACCTTCCCGTTCGGATACGGGTAGATCTCGTGCTGCGGGATGCTCACATAGTCATCCATCGCGACCTTGAATTGCTTCAGGTAGGGGGTCAGGTCCGCGAAGAGACCGCGCTTCGCCCAGTAGACGAAGACATACGCGGCCCACAGGAAGAGGTCGCCCATGTCGTCGGCCGCGATCAGCACCGCCGTCCGCGCGAAGACACTGTTGCTCTTGGCCTGCTCACGGCCAGCGCTAAAGCGCACGTCTACCGTAACTTCGGGGCGCTGCTCCTTGTAGAGCGCCAGGCTGCGCTTGACCACCTCACCACGCGGCCCGTCCGGCCCCCAGTCGGTGTCGAAGAGGATCCGCTTCGGGCCGCTCGACGTGACGGGCACCTCCACCACCTTCTCGACCACCTTCTCGACGACAACCGGCTTCTCGACGGTGACCACCTTCTCGACCACCTTCTCGACAACGACCGGCTTCTCCTTCTCGACCACAATGGTCTGACCGGCGGCCCCGGACGACCCCTTGGCCCCGGCGGAGCCAGCGGCACCCTGCGCACCCTGCACGCCAGCGGGTCCAGCCGGTCCCGCCGGGCCTTGGACGTAGCGAATCTCGACTTCACCACAAGCAGCTGCGAGTACGCCCCCCAGCGTTGCGGCTGCGCCACCGAGATACCGTCTGCGGATCACACGTGCCATAGCACCCTCCTTCGGGTTTACCCTGCTCGGTTCACATCTCCTATGAGCGAGGGTCGCGGTCATGCTACACCAATGTCCGGCAGGGAGGCAAACGCTTGTCCTGCTTCTGGGAGAGAGTATAGTTGCCCCATACTGCTGCGTGGGGAGCGTGCCGCGCTAGACGCGCGAGAAAGGGCAGTGGGGGATGAACACGCCGGATGATTTGACCTTCAGGGGGTTGGAGGCAAAGCGAAAGGGCCTGGTCGACGATGGTGAGTTCGGTACGTTTTCGTCTGCCCTCGGACTTCGCCCTCGGCGTTGCACCAGTTGGCTGGAGCGTGCCGAGCGGGAGATGGAGAAAGACCGTCCTGACCACGATGCTGCGTTCATCTTCTACTGGATCGCGTTCAACGCCGCTTATGAAGAAAGCCGGACGGGGGCATGCCTGGGGGAAGAAGATAAGAAAAGAAGAGATGTTCTTTTCGACGAAATCATCGCGCTAGACCGCTACGATAAGGTCAGCAATGCAATCCCAATGAAGTGCAAGGACCCCATCATGGAATTCCTGGACAACAAGTACGTCTTCCAACTCTTCTGGGCGAGGTACAAAAACTGGGAAGAAACTTTGGAAAGAGAACGAGATGAAGTGGATAGAGCACCACTACTATGGCGTGCAGAGGAACATACCAAAAAGACTCTAAGTATACTATTCGACCGTCTGTACGTGCTGCGTAATCAGCTTATCCACGGGGGTGCGACTTGGAAGGGTTCGATGAACCGTGAACAGGTCATTTCCGGAGCGCGGACCACGGCCTCCCTGGTCACGCTGTTTACCGAACTGATGATGGACAATCCGGACACTGAGCGCGCTCTGCGTTGTCTCAGTTGGCGCGAGCGTGCCGATCAAGAGATGGCGAGGCAAGAACCTGACTACGATGCCGCGTTTATTTTCTACTGGATTGCGTTCAACGCCGCCTACGCATGGGGCCGGGGGGAAAGGCGATCTCACCGACCATCACCCCAAGTAGCGGCCGCTCGCGACGGGTATTTCGGCAAGATCATCAAGCTAGATGACCGCGGGAAGGTCTATGACGTGATCCACGGCAACGAGTACGTCTCCCAACTGCTCAGGAGTGACCACCAAGGATTGTCAAGGTACAGATACCGGCAATCTCGGTCGCGAGGCGGCCATAGCGTACACGAATCACCCAATGATCAGTATACCAGGCGCATTCTATCCCGACTACGCCGACTATTCGACTACCTATATAGTCGGCGCAATCAGCTTATTCATGGTAGCGCGACTTGGAATGACCTGGAAAATCGCGTCCGGAGCGAGGCCGATGCGCGGATTCTGTCTTCCCTAGTTCCGCTGTTTATTGACTTGATGATGGACAAACCGATGGCTGACTGGGGTGATCCACCCTACCCCGCCGCGTAGCCACATAGCAAGCGCCCGTGAGTAGCGGGCGGCGACGCAGGGAGCGTGATAGTTGCCACCGGGGCCGTGCAGTATAGTTGTCCCATGCTGCTGCGCGGAGAGCGTGTCGTGCTGCGTGAGGCCCGGACGAGGGATCGGGCCGAGCTGGAGCGGCTACGGGCGGACCCTGAGATTGACCGTTACATGGGGGTGGACGCCGCGCCGGAGGGGTCCATCTTGAATCGCGTCTTCGTAGGATCAGCCAGCGGCGCATTGGCCGACTATGTGCTCCAACGTCCGGCGGGCCGGATCATCGGGCTGCTCTCGTTCTGGGAACGAGCCGTGCCCCACCACGCCGCCGAGGTGTCCATCTGGCTGGCCCGCGACTATCGCGGCCGCGGCTACGGCACGGATGCCCTAATCCTGGGCCTCCGGCACGTCTTCGAGCGCTTCCGCTTACATAAGATTTACCTGCGGGTGCTGTGGTACAACACGGCGGCTATCCGCTGCTACGAACGCTGCGGTTTTCGCAAAGAAGGAGTGCTGCGTCAGGAGATGTGCGTCGAGGGCATGTGGCATGACCTCATCTATATGGGCGTGCTGCGCTCCGAGTTCGACGCGCCTTCATCCGGCGGGGCGGGGAAGTCGTAGGCAGGTCGGTATTGGACCTATCCCCCGGCCCCTTCCCTCCAGGGAAGGGGAGTCATCGAGGCGGTGAGCGTGGCGCGGGGTAGCCGCTTCCCTGTCAGGAAGGGGGTGGGGGTAGGTATCGTGGCCCGTAGCGATAGTAGGCAAGCACCATGCGCGTCCTGATGGTTTCCAAAGCCTGCATCCACGGCGCCTACCAGCGCAAGCTGGAGGCGCTGGCCCGCTGCGGCGCCGAGCTGACCGTCGTGGTGCCGCCCTCCTGGCGCGATCACGGCGGGCAAGTGTTCCCCCTCGACCGCCGGCATACGCAAGGCTATCGCCTGGTGGTCGAGCCGCTGGTACTCAACGGCCATTTTCACACCCACTTCTACCCGCGGCTCGGTCGCCACTTTCGCGGCGAGCGGTGGGACGTGGTCCACGCCGACGAAGAGCCGTATAACCTCGCCACGCTCCAGATCATCGCGCTCGCGCAGCGCGCCGGCGCTCGTGCCCTGTTCTTTACCTGGCAGAACCTACTCCGCCGTTATCCGCTGCCGGTACGGCTGATGGAGCGCTACTGCTATCGCCGGGTCGCCGGCGCCATTGCCGGCAACGCCGAGGCGCGGACCGTGCTCCGCCGCAAAGGCTACGCCGGGCCGGCGTGGGTCATCCCGCAGTTCGGCGTTGATCCGGAGCTATTCTCCGCCCACGCGGCGCCGCGCCCCACCGCGAACGGCAGCTTCCGTGTCGGCTACGTCGGCCGCCTGGAGCACAAGAAGGGCATACACCTGCTGGTGGCGGCGTGTGGCCAGCTCGGTAAGGGCATCCGGCTCGACCTGCTGGGCTGGGGACCGGAAGAGCGCCGGCTGCGGGCGCTGGCCGCAGCGTCCGGTCTGGCCGAGCGGTTGCATATCCACACCGCCCGCGCTTCGACGGAGGTACCGGCGTTCCTCCGCCAGCTCGACGTGCTGGTGCTGCCGTCACTGACCACGCCGCAATGGAAAGAGCAGTTCGGGCGCGTCCTGGTGGAAGCGATGGCCTGTGAAACGGCGGTGATCGGGTCCGACTCGGGGGAAATCCGGCGCGTGATCGGTGACGCCGGCCTGCTCTTCCCGGAGGGCAACAGCGCTGCGCTCGCGGAGCAGCTGGCCCGGCTGCGTGACGACCCGGCGCTGCGGCAGGAGCTAGGAGCGCGGGGGCGGCAGCGCGTACTGGCACACTACACGCAGCAGCGCATCGCCGAGCGGACCTGGCGGGCCTACCGGGCCATCACTGATCGGTGAAGTCCAGCGGCCCCTCCCATCGTCACTCCGGCGAAAGCCGGAGTCCAGGGAGCCGCGGCCTCTGGATTCCCGCTTGCGCGGGAATGACGGATGGGTGTTATTTTCGTGCCAATGACGGGGGCGCCGGAACGGCGTTGGTAGCAGCCGATGGTCGAAGATCGGCGCGTGTGGCACAGTGGGATGGAGGGAGGCCGGGAATGAAACTGCTGTTGGCGGAGATGACACGCCTGGAAGCGCGAGGAGCATTCGATCAAGGGGCGACGGTCGTGATCCCGACCGGCTCGACGGAGCAGCATGGCTCCCACTTGCCGCTGATCGTGGATTCCTGCACGGCCGAGCATATCGCCCGTAGCGCGGCGGCGCGAGCGGCAGGCGACGTGCCGATTGTCGTGGCGCCCACGGTCACCTATGGAAGCTCGCATCACCATCTACCCTGGGCCGGCTCGATGTCGCTCAGTGTGCAGACCTACATGGCCGTGATCGAGGACCTGATCCGGTGCGTCGCCCATCACGGGGGCCGGCGGGTGGCGCTGGTGAACGGGCACGGCGGCAACGTGGCGCCCCACGAGGTCGTGACCGCCGCCCTGACCCTGGAGCTTGATATCGCCGTTGCTGCCGTCTCCTACTGGACGCTGGCGGAAAAAGAGCTGGCAGACGAGGGCCTCGAAGGTCTTGGCAGTATTCCCGGCCATGCCGGCGGTTTCGAGACCTCCTTGATGCTGGCGCTGCGGCCGGACATCATCAACCTCGATCAGCGCGGCGTCGGTGTGCCGGTAGCGACACCGGACGGCGATTGGGCAACGCCACGGCTCGGTGGGCTGGTGAAGCAGCGTGGCGCCTTCGAGCAGACCGGCGGTGTGAGCGACGACGCCGGCGGCGCTTCCGGTGAGCGCGGGCAGCGGCTGCTCGAAGTCACCATTGAGGCGGTCCGGCGCTTTCTGGTGGACTTCGCGCGGTGCTAGGCTGTGTTGACTGGCGTAGCCCCCACCCTGGCCCTCCCCCGTTGCGACAGGGGAGGGAACACACCGTCCCCCGGCCGCAGCGGGGGGGCCATAGGGGGGCCGGCAGAGAAGGGAGCAACGATGGATCGTAACCAGGCGATGGCGATTGTGGACGAGATGCTGACCGACCCCAACCTGAAGAAGCACTGTCTCGCCGTTGAGTCGATCATGCGGGCGTTAGCGCGTCACTTCGAGGCAGATGAGGAGGAATGGGGACTGGTTGGCCTGCTCCATGATGCTGACTACGAGGTGACGGAAAAAGACCCGGATCGTCACATGCACGTCATCGTCGAGCGCGTGCGTGCGGAGGGCGTATCCGAGCGGATTGTTCAGGGCATCCTGGCGCACGGCGGCCAAGCGCCGCTCGACAACAAGCTCAATGCCTCCATCTTTGCTTGCGACCACCTCTCCGGGCTGATTACGGCCTACGCGCTGCTCCATCCACAGAGGCTAGCCGGGGTCAAGACCAAAGGGGTACTCAAGCGCTTCCGGCAAACGGCCTTTGCCCGCGGCGTGGACCGCGACGACATCCTCACCTGCGAGCCAAATCTGGGCCTGCCGCTGGCGGAGTTCGTGACCATCGGGGTTGAGGCGATGCAAGGCATCCGCGACGACCTCGGGCTGTGACCGGCCCCCTGAGCGCCTCGACCGTGCCTCCCGGCGGATTGACGAGGCGCAGCGCAGGATTGCGAGGCGCTAGGGCCGGAGCCGGAGCAGCCAGAGGCTGTGGTCGGCGGCTGAGGTGAAGACGATACGCTTGCCGTCGGTTGACAGCTCCCAGCTATTGTTGGTGATGGCGAAGGGAGTTTCGGCGGGGTCGGTGAGCGGCACCGGTAGCACACCATCTACATAGGCACGCCAGAAACGGTCGCCGCTGGCCCCCTTGGGGCGCGGTGGCAGCACGATCAGGCTGGCCGAGTCCGGCGCCCAGCGATAGTCACCCCAGATAATGAGACGGCGGGCTTCATCGCCATGCACGCGCTGGACCCACAGGCCATCGCGCTGCAAATCGCCGGTGAAGGCAGCGACGTAGGCTATCCATTCCCCATCCGGCGAGAGACGGCCGGACAGCAGCCGGGGCGCAGTGGTCCGGAGCGCCACCTCGCCCGTTTCCACGTCCAGGAGGCCCAGTGATGTCTCCAGCTTGCCGACGGTGCGCCACGTCACCAGGAGCGCAGAGCCATCGCGCAGCCAGCCGTGAATACGCGCACCGGGCAAGGTGGCGAGCGCTCGCGCCTCTGTGCCACGCAGGTCCGCAATCCAAATCGCAATGGGGCCGAGGATGCGGGCAGTGCCTTGGGGGGGCCGGCTGACCGCGCCCCGTGCGAGCGGACGCTCGGCGGGCCGCAGCGTGAACGCGATGTGCTCCCCACGCGGACCAAAGAGTATCCGGCTCGGCAGGTTGGGGAGCACCCATTCCTCTTCAGTAGCCAGCTCCCGGACCCGCATCTGCCTGCTATCCGGTTCCGGCACAGCAACCGTCGAGCGGTCGGACGAGAAATAGCCATAGAGCGGTGTCAACAGCGATTCTTCGCCGGTTTCCACATTGACCGACCAGGTGCCGGCAGCGTCGCTAGTGCGCCGGTCGTAATAGAGCACATGGGTACTATCGGCTGCCCAGAGAAACGCCGCGCAGCAGCCGTCGGGAGTCAGCTTGGACACCGTTGGCCGGAACGGCGGGGTCGCGGTCGGGAGCGGCACCTGCCCATTCACCGTGCCTCCTGGGGCCTGGCTTTGCTTGGAGACCGGGGTGATGGCGCTGCGTAGAGACACTGCCAACCCGGTAGGGGTTGGTACCTCGCGCCCGATTCGTGCTGCTCCCACCGTAGGCGTGCGTACTAGCGACTCTACGGTCACGGTCGCCGCGCTGCCAGGGTCCGTCTCAACTGTAGATGCGGAGATCGTAGCCCCGGCTTGGGGCGTGCTCGGCGGCTGCGTGCTCTGTTCGGACACCACGGACATGTTCTCTTGAACGCGGCCCACACGCTCGGTCGGCGTAACAATCGCCGGCTTGGCTAAACCGACTGCGCCGGAGGTGCCTGTTGGGGCAACGGAGAGCATAGCAAGGATGGTTGCGCCCGGCGCTGCCAGCACGGTGACCGCCAAGGCCAGCCAAGCGTACCGCCGGTTAGTCGCATGGACAGCAACCGTGGGCGTCGGTAGCTGCCGTATACTCTGGCGCCAGTAGCGCCGCAGCCGCGGCGGGAGTCTTTGCAGCTGCCGGCCGGCGCGGCTCAGGAGCGAACCTAATGCCGCGGTCTCGGCCTGGTCAAGCAGCGCTGGTAGCATCGAATGTGCTCGGTCTCGTTGACGTGGGTGAGGAGCGGTGGGTGTCCCGGGAAAGCATCGTCGGTGTCCTCAACCTAGCAACCATTCCCGAGGCGCTGTGGCGCGGATGGGTCTGCGCTCCTGGCACCACTCAGAGCACCGTAGCGCCGCGTTCCGCTATTGTGACTGCGAACGGCATCCTGCTCACGACACTCCACGTGCAGACGCTGTACCGACGCATCGCCGCCGCGGATCGTCCGGTCCGGGGGTATCTCCAGGAGGATGCGCCGGGTCTCGACAGTGTAACCTGGCCCGATGCCTAGGGCGTGGCTGCAAAGTACCAGTCGGCCCCCCCTATGGCCCCCCCCCGCTCCGCAGGGGGACGTGGATTCCGGCCGGCGCCGGGGTCCGGAGCCGCTACTTGCTTGCTGCCTCAGAGGGTATCGGCGGCGGGTTTGGGTTGCGCCTCGGCTTTTGCCGGGTTAGGCGCCGGTAGCCTACCACGCACCCGCGCCTTGATATCCGCTAATTGCCGGTCCAGATCATTGTCTGTTTCCAACGCCTCAAAGCGCTTTTCGAGGCTCGTCTCCGACACTTCGGCGTAGGCTGCCGTGCGTGCCTCCTCGCTGCGGATACGCACTTCCATGCGGGCCAGCTCGGAACTGGGGTTCATCAGGTTCAGCCGCGCAGCCGACTGAGCAACCTGTTGCTGGGCCAGCACCGTGCGGTGACGAGCAATCAGCGCATCGCGGTGACGTATCGCCTCATCATACTTTGCTTCCAGCCGGGTGAGGTCGTGCTTCAGCTTGGTCGCGATCTCTTGTTGCGCCGCCAACTGCCGCGAGAGCATCTCCGCGTTCCGTTCGAAATCAACCTTCCGCCGGAGCGCTTCGCGGGCCAAGTCATCGGCACCGTGGGTCACGGCAAGCTCCGTCTTGCGCTCCCACTCCTGGGCCAGCCGGTAGTTCTTGAGGTAATCGGCCTCGATCATCTTCTCTTGGGCAATCATCTCGGCCGCTTGCCCGCGCGCCTGACCAATAGCCTCGGCCATGTCCCGGATCGCCTGTTCCAGCGTCCGCTCGGGATCCTCAGAGGCATCAAGGAGGGCATTAACATTACCCCGCAAGACAGTTGAGATTCGGTCCAGTATGCCCATGTTGCTGCGCTCATCCCTTTCCGGCCGCTACCGCGTGGCCCGATGTGGCTCCTGGCATGTTCCTATCCGGTGACTCTAGCATTCCTGGCCGCCTCAGACGAGCGCTCTCGTTTGCGCTGCCGGCGCCGCGCCACGATAGCCTCCTCGAAGATTGCGCGCACATCGTGGGCCATGCGCTCCGCATGGAAATAGCGAGCTACCGCTTCGCGGCCGGCCTGGCCCATGCGCCGCGCCTCGTCAGGGTGCTCGTGTAGCCAGCGTAGCTGATCGGCAAGCTGCCCCGTATCGTTCGTGCGGTAGAGGCGGCCGGCGGGGCTGGCCGTGCGGTGGAGGATTTCGGACGCTGCGCCCGTGTCGGGTGCAACGATGGGCAAGCCGGTTGCCATGGCCTCAAGCACCACCAGGCCAAACGGCTCGGACCGAATGAAGCAGCCCGCAAACGCATCGCTGGTGTGGAGGAGCGCGATCTTGTCCCGCTTGTCCCGCACCAGGCCGATCAAGTCCACATAGTCCGTCAGATCGAGGAGCCGAATCTTGGCCTCGATCACGGAGCGGAAGGCGGCGCCATCCAAAGAATCGCCAATGAGACGCAGCCGTGCCGGTACGCCGGCGCTGCGGAGAATGCGGATGGCGTGGAGCGCAAGGTCGGTGCCCTTTTCGATGTCCACCCGACTGAGGACGCTCACCACGAAGTCCCGGTCGCTCGTGGGGGCAACAAACCGTCGGGTACGCTCGTGAGCCTCGGCGGCGGATAGCTCGGTGAGGTAGTCGGTGGAGATGCCATACGGGACCACACGGGCCTTGGCGGTTAGGAACGGGACATCGGCGGCGATATTCTCCCGCACATTCGCGGCCGACCCCGAGATGACCAAGTCTATCCGCTGGGCATTCCGGTGGATTTCGGGCGTGATGTCTATGCCCCGCCGTTTCATCACCTCGAAGCCTTGGGCCGCAACCACCAGCGGTACGTCGAGATCGTCCAGTAGACCAAAATAGCGGGCCATCGAAAGCTCGCAGGCGTAGTCCACGTCGGGGGCAAAGGCATGTCGGAGGCGGTTGACACGCTCTATATCGGCTGCAGAGGGACGATAGATCAACTCGTGAGCGACCTGACCCACATCGAGATCGGTAACAGCATGTCCCCCGCGAGCGGTGGACGGGTCCCCGTGCGCGACGCGCCACCGCGCAAACCAGCCCACCACTCTTAACCTGCGTGTACTATCGACAGAGCCGATTCGCTAAGACGAATCGGACGCCGTTCCTGCGGGTATGGGGGCTCTGCTCATGGCGGGCGCCATCGCCGTCCAATGCTGGCTCATCTTCCAAAAGGGGAGAGAAGCCCTGGAGAAGCTCTTGGTTATCTGTTGGCGCTATATGTTATAGTGGGTGAACGCGCCTGGTACCGCACCAAGGCTTCATACACGGCAACGGACCACCATCTGCCCCATCTTTCGTCTTTTCCCCCTGCGCTAGATTACCCGTTCTGCCCCTTTGGAAGAAGGAGTCCGTTTCCACATGCCTTTAGAACCCCTATCGACTCGCCCAAGTTTGGCTGGCCCTAAACGCCGGCACCAGGCCGTCTGCGCCGAGTGTGGCACGTCCACGACAGTCCCCTTCCGGCCAAGCCAAGGCCGCCCGGTGTACTGCTCCCCGTGCTTCAGAACCCAGCGTGACGCCCTTTCCTCTCCCGCAGGAGCACCCGCAAGGGGGCCATCTACCACAAATCAATTCCCCGCTGATGGCGCTGCCGGCCCTGCTCCAGGGTTTCCAGAAATGGCCTTGAGAGCCGCTATCAGAGCAGCGCTCTTCCGTATGAACATATCAGAGCCCATGCCCATTCAAGAGAAGTCGATCCCTCTTCTCCTGGCGGGCCGGGACGTGGTAGGGCAGGCACGTACGGGGTCTGGGAAGACCCTGGCGTTCGCCGTACCCCTGGCAGAACAGTGCGACCCGTCGGTCCGGCAGGTCCAGGCGCTGGTGCTGGTGCCCACTCGCGAGTTGGCCATCCAGGTGGCCGGAGTAACGGAGGCCATGGCGTCACCACAACGGCTACGCTGCACCTTGCTTTACGGTGGCCGGTCGTTGCAGCCGGAATACAAAGCATTGAAGGCCGGCGCCCAGATCATCATCGGCACTCCTGGCCGCACCCTGGACCACCTCCAGCAGGGTACTCTAGACCCACAATCAGTACGGTTCTTGGTGTTGGATGAGGCGGACGAAATGCTGGACAAGGGGTTTGCCCACGACGTCGAGGCTATCCTTAGCCGGACGCCCTCCAGCCGGCAGACCGCGCTCTCTCGGCGACAATGCCCGACTGGGTGGCGAAGACGGCCACGAAGCACCTGCGGAACCCCGCAATGGTAGAGGTGGACGCAGACCTGCAAGCGGTGCCTACCGTGAAGCATCTGGTCTATACCATCCAGAAGGACGCCAAGATCGGCGCACTCCGGAACTTGCTGGGCCAGCGGGACGACGCGCCGGTCAACGTCTTTGGCAAAACCAAGCGCGGGGTGAAGAAGCTGGCAGCGCAGTTGGGCGGGCTGGGCTACCCGGTGGAGGGCTTCCGTTCCGGCGCGACGCCTATCCTGGTGGCAACCAACGTGGCCGCGCGTGGGCTGGATATCGAGGGTGTTGGCCAGGTCATCAACTTTGACCTGCCGGACTCTGAACTGCTCTTCACCCACAGGACCGGAAGGACGGGCCGCATGGGCCGCTCCGGTGAGGCCGTGACGTTCATCACACCGGATGAGGAGCGGAAGTGGCGTGAGATCGACCGGGGCCTGGGCGGCCGGTTCGTACGCAAGCCGTGGAACGCCTCCCGTAGGGTGGGACAACGTCAAGAGAGCACTCCAAAGCAGCCGCAGCTGCTCTCTAGCGTCCCTGTGTGATGGCGCAGTTGCCCCGTCTCCAAGACGTACAGCCGTTTGGGATAGCCAACAACTCGGCTATAAGGCGGTGGGACTGCTCCGAGCCTTTCCAAACAAATTCGGCGCTCTCCGGGTCCGTCCTAACGCCATCATGGCACGCGGTGTGAATAGATTTGAGCGACTACCAGAACAACACCATCCGTAACCTAGCCGTCATAGCCCACGTCGACCACGGCAAGACCACTCTGGTCGACGCCCTGTTGATGCAGGGACAGGTCTTCCGTGCCCACCAACAGGTGGGCACGTTGATCATGGACACCAATCCTCTGGAGCGAGAGCGTGGCATCACAATTCTGGCCAAGAACGCCTCCGTCTCCTATGGGGGAGTTAGGATCAACATCATCGACACCCCGGGCCACGCCGACTTCAGCGGTGAGGTGGAACGTGTCATGAACATGGCCGATGGCTGTCTGCTGTTGGTGGACGCTGTAGACGGGCCCATGCCTCAGACTACCTACGTGCTACGCCAAGCCCTCCAACAGAACGTCACCCCCATGGTGGTCATTAGCAAGATAGACCGCCCCGAGGCCCGGGTGGCAGAGGTGGTCGAGATGGTCCAAGACCTGTTCTTGGAACTGGCTACAGATGCGAAGCAGCTGGACTTCCCGGTGTTGTATGCATCGGCCCGGCAGGGTTACGCCACTACGGACCTGGACACGCCATGGTCGGATATGCAACCCCTCTTTCAGGCGATCCTGGACTCAGTCCCGCCGCCAAAAGGAGACCCCACGGCCCCGCTCCAAATGCTGGTTGCGGCGCTGGACTACGACAACTATCTGGGACAGGTGGCCGTGGGCCGGATCACCAATGGCACGCTCAAGCAGCGCGACGACGTGACCTTGCTGTGCCTCAACGCCGAGCCCACTACCCACAACCTGGAGCACATTTTTGTTTTTCGTGGGATGAAGCGGGCGGAAGTCTCCGAAGCCCGCGCCGGGGACATTGCGGCCGTGACTGGTCCCAAGGGGGTGTCCATAGGCGACACCATCACCTCTCTTGAACACCCGGAGGCTCTACCGTCTATCGACATCAATGAACCGACGGTGCGGATGAGCTTCGGGGTCAACACCTCCCCTTTCATGGGCAGGGAGGGTGTCCACTGCACTTCCCGAAATCTCCACGAGCGGCTGATGAGAGAGTTGCGGACCAACGTCAGTTTGAGGGTAGAGGCCACCCCCAGCGCCGACGTGTTCATGGTTGCCGGCCGGGGAGAGCTACACCTGTCCATCCTAGCCGAAACTATGCGCCGTGAACAGTTCGAATTTCAGGTGTCCCGTCCCGCACCCGTCACCAAGGTGATTGACGGTGAGATATACGAGCCCTACGAGATTTTGAATGTCAGCGCCCGTGAAGAGTACGTTGGCGTACTGACCGAATACCTATCGGCCCACATGGCCCAGTTCCGGGATATGCGGTACACCGAGAGCGGCTCCGTCCACATGGAGTACAAGATACCCACCCGTGGGCTGATCGGATTTAATGCTTTCTTTCTCCGCACCACGCGGGGTGACGGAGTGAAAAGCAGTATCTTCACCTCCTACGAGCTGATGGAGGGCGAAATAAAATCCGAACGCGGTGGCGTGCTCGTGGCGTCGGAGCGTGGTGTGGCCGTCACCTATGGGTTGCGGAACGCCCAGGGCAGGGGCGACACCTTCATCGACCCGGGCACAAGAGTGTACGAAGGCATGATCATCGGCTCCCACCGCCGCGACGGCGACATTGAAATCAACGTCTGCAAGGAGAAGAAGCTGACCAATATGCGCTCTTCAACGGCCGATGTCGCCAGACGCCTGAACTCCACCATAAGGTTCAGTCTGGAGGAAGCCATGGCGTTCATCTCTGACGACGAACTGGTGGAGATTACTCCACAGAGCTTGCGCCTTCGTAAGATGGCGCTCTCGGCGCCAGACCGAAAGCGCCACCGCCGGGCCGGGGCCCGCACCCGAGATTAAGGACGCCCCAGGGCGGACGTACCATCACGAACTCCATCGCTGAAACCTCGGCGATTTCGCCAAGCCAACCCCCGTCATGAGTCGAAATTCTAGGTTGTTAGTCCGACCATCCCCGGCCCCAACCGTGCCGCCACGCTCACAACGCCACCACCAACTCAAAAGTTCGCAGTACAGTACGCTTAGGCCCGCCAGCCACCGGAGCGGAAACGGCTTCTGGCGCAGGGCGTAGTCACCGACGTTGAAGCCCAGCTCGTAGTCCAACAGCTCGGGAGGGATTTCGTCGTTGTGCGGGGGTGCTACCGCTGCAAAGGGGAGCACCTGACAACCAAGCCGGCGCAGGTGGCGGATCAGCAGAATGGACTGCTGGATCACGCCGCCATACCAGAGCTGGCCGGTCATCGCGAAAAAGATGCGCATCTGCTCTCCACTCAGACAACTGTATGCTGGTACCGCACAAACCGGGCAGTGGTGCAGACCAAGCGATCAGTGGCAGCAAGTCGTAGCCAGCTCTGAGGACGCTGCAACGGAACGAGGCCGATGGCGGCGCTCATTGGCTGCTCCGCCGTACTCTTGCGATGCATGCCAATGTTTAGACCGATGACAGGCCCGCCAAGTTGCGCGCGCTTGTACCACGCCGAACCCAGTGCTATAATCGCGGCGCAGCGGACAGCGCACGCGCCGGGCAAGCGGCCGGCCGCAGGGCAGGAAGGCGCTAGATCCGACGGGACACAGGGACTGTCCATAGCGCAGGAGGGGGAGTATGGGTATCTTAGACTGGCTGTTTGGGGGTAGCAAAGAGGAGGCGGTGCCCGAAACACCGCCGATCACCTATAGCACCGGTTCCGGGGAGACTCTCCGGACAATCGCGCGGAAGTTCTACGGCAGTGAAACGCAGTGGGAGAGGCTCTACCGGCGCAATTCCCGTATCCTGGAGGATGCGGAAGGAGACATTTACCCCGGCACCCAGCTCACCATTCCCGATCCGAAATATGATCTGGAAGGGAATCCCATCAAGCCGGAGGACGCGGATAGCGAGTAGTAGTCTAGCTGCTCACCGCGATCAGCGCGTGAGACGCATTTGCGTTTTGCCGGCTGTGTAGCATGTTCCACTGCCGCCCGAGGTGTCGGCGCCTACCGTGTAGGCACGCCCTTGGTCAACCGCAATGGCGGTACACTGTGCGTGGTGACGTGCCCGGTAGCTCTTGCCGCCGGTGATGACTTGTGCCACTACTCCATAGGTCGGGGCCGTAGCCCTTGAACCCCTTCGTCCTGATCCTCCTCAGCCTCGGCCACCTGGTGACAGACTTCAGCGCCGGGGCTATACCGGCGCTGCTGCCGTTCTTCCAACGGAGCTTCGGCCTCAGCTACGGCAGTCTCGGTTTCCTGAACGGCGTCTTCCAATTCACCGCGTCGGTCATGCAGCCCCTCTTTGGGCTACTCACTGACCGAGTCCCGGCCCGCCTGCTGCTGCCGGTAGCCTGCATCGTAGCCGGGGGAGGGCTGGCCTTCACCGGTCTTGCACCAGGCTATGGCGCGCTGCTCTTGCTGCTCGCTGTCGCCGGAGTGGGTGTTGCCGCCTTCCATCCGCTTGGCTATCGCTTGGCAAACCAGCACAGCGGCGAACGGCGCGGCGCGGCGACCGCGCTGTTTAGCGTCGGAGGCAACTTCGGCGTCGCCATCGGCCCGCTGTTGGCGACGGCGCTGGTACTGGAGTTTGGCGGACCGGGCACGCTCGGAATAGCCCTACCCGGTCTCCTCGTGGCCGGCTTCATCTGGTGGAAAGTGCCCCGGCGCCCGCCGTTCTCCTTGCGACGCGCTAGTGACGGCGGCGCGGCGCCGGTGCGGCCACGGATCGCACCGATGGGCCTCCTCACGCTGGTGGTGATCCTGCGCTCGGCCGCCACCGTTAGTCTGAATACCTTCATCCCGTTGTACTACATTGACGTTGTCGGCGCGTCCGAAACGACGGCGAGCCGGATGCTCTCGCTGCTGCTCGTCAGCGGCGCCGTCGGCACCTTGCTGGGTGGCCCGGTGTCTGATCGGGTCGGTCGCCTGCGGGTGTTGGCGGCAACGCTCGCGTTGATGACCCCGGCGCTGCTGGTCTTCCTCAACAGTCAGGGATTCGTGGCCGCAGCAGCGCTGTCGCTCACCGGATTTTTCCTGGTGTCGTCATTCGCAGTTACCGTCGTGATGGCCCAGGACCTGTGGCCGGAGAACGTGGGCCTAGCCAGCGGCATGATGGTGGGGTTTGCCTTCGGCGTCGGTGGCCTGATCGTCCCGCTGATTGGCCTGGTCGCCGAGCGCTGGGGACTACTCGCAGCCCTGCAAGTGATCGTCGTCTTCCCCGTGAGCGCCGTAGCGCTGACCATCCTGCTGGCCGCGGCCATGCGTCGCCTCGACCGGGTGGGGTCGTCAGCAGCATCCGGCCACGGCCGGCGCATTGGCGCCGGGGCCTGAGCGGGGTTGGACCTCACCCCCGGCCCCTTCCCTACCAGGGAAGGGGAGTCATGGCGGCGCCCGGCGGGAGTAGCCGCCGTAGGGGCAACCCTCGTGGCTGCCCTCGCCAGCACCTCAGCCGCGGTGAGGGCGCCCACAAGGGACGCCCCTACAGGATTGGTGCGCCGGACGCGACTTAGGAGGCGGCGACGGTATTGCTCAACACGCCGAGACCGGTGATCTCAACGTCAACCACGTCGCCGGCCTGCAGGTACACGTCTTGCACCGAGCCTACTCCGGCCGGCGTACCGGTGGCGAGGACATCACCGGGCGAGAGGGTGATGAACTTGCTGATCCATTCGATGGTGTCGGCAATGTAGAAGATCATGTCGGCCGTGGTGCCGTACTGCCGCCGCTCGCCGTTCACGCGGGTTTCGAGCATGAGGTCCTGGGGATCGGCAACCTCGTCTGCCGTGACGACGTAGGGGCCCATCGCCGCAAAGGTATCGAACCACTTGCCGATCAGCCAGTCGAAGAAGCCGCTCCGCGCGCCCTCGTCGCGTTCGATCCCCGGATCCAGCTCACGGCCCGATACGTCGTTGAAGTTCACGTAGCCACCGACGTAGGAAAGGGCCTCCGCTTTGCTCACGTTGCGGGCCATCTTCCCGATGACGACGCCCAGCTCGCCTTCGTAGTCTACCATGGTGCAGATCGGGCCGGGGAGGAGAATGGAGTCCTCCGGGCCGATGACCGACGTGACCGGCTTCATAAAGACCTCGGGCACCGCCGCGACCTCGACCGGCCCGGTCTCGCCTTCCTCACGGTGCGACATGTAGTTGCCGGCGAGGAGGAAGATTTTGTCGGGCCGCGGGATGGGCGCCAGCAGGGACGCCGCGGCCGCCGGCACCGTCCAGATGCCGCTCTGGCCCGCGGCGAAGTCGAGCGCCTGCTGCGCGGCTACTTGGCCGGCGGCGCCGGCACCCAACAGCGCTTTGATGCTGCGGAAATCCTGGATGGCCGCCACACTGAGACCGGCATCCAGGCCGGCAGCGGCCAGATCAATGATGGTATCGCCCAGCGGCACACCGACACGGTTTCCGCCGCCCGGTGCTCCGGAAAATGTGACCAGCTTCATGCCTCTGCTCCCCTCTCCGTTTCGATAGATTGTGTCCCACAACAGTCTAGCCGAGGCGCCGCGATCCGGCTAGTGCGGGGAGGAGCACACCTACCCCCACCCCCCCCACCCTGAAGGGAAGGGGCCAATGTCAGTGGCCAGTGACCAGTGGTTAGTGGGACAGGCTACCTACTCCAATCCGGGGGATCGGCGAGGTCGGCTGGTGGCGACTTCCGGCGCACCCGGCGGTACAGAGCGCGCACCCGCCGCCCGCCGAACGACCTGCCCTGCTCAGAGGGTGAATCCTCCGGTGCCGGCTCGGCAGCGTGGTCGGCCGGTGGCGGCTCGCGGAGCATCCGACGGTACAAGTCGCGCAACTGGCGCTGGCCCAGCGTCTTGCCGCTGGCAAAGTATTCAATCGTGGCGCGGCCCAGGGCATAGGTACCGGTAGCGGCGACGCCGCCGGCCGCAGCCCAGCCCACGACCGGCACCAGGCGGGCGACCTGTCTGGCCGCCGTGCGTACCAGCATCCCGCCCATGACCGCCCCGATGACCTCCTTCGCCCGCTCCGCGTCGAGCGTCTCGCCATAGATCGCGGCGACACGGAGCACCATCCGTATCTGCGCCGCCAGCACCAGGGGAATGTCCACGAAGGGGACCGGCTCGGCGCCGGCAGCGGCGGCCAGTCCCGCGGCTTCGCGCACGATACGCTCGGCTGCCGTGCGGCGAAAGCCCGGCAGCGCGCGACCGAGCGCCACGGTGACGGTCGGCTCCAGATCGAGGAGCGCCGGCATCAGCAGCTCGGCGACGTTGGTGCCGCGCTCGGCCGAGATCGGAATGATCTTCGTGGCCAACTGCTGCTCGACGTAGGCGATGGCGGCGATGAGGTCATCAGCGCGCAGCAGATCAATCTTGTTCAACGTGACCAATGCCGGGGAATCGAGGGCGGCAATCGCCTGCCAGAGGGCCACGTCCGCTTGGCGCAGCCCAGCCGCTGCATCAAGCACCAAGACCACCCCGCTGGCCGCGACGACCTGCTGCCACGCGGCGCCCCAGCGCTCGTCGTCGCCCGGCTCGCCAGCGCCCGGCGTGTCTACCAGTTGGAGCGGTCCGACCAGCTCCTCGACGGCCGTCGTGGTTGTCCCCGGCACCGGCGAGACCTCGGAGCGCTCGGCGCCAGCAATCGCATTGAACAGGGTGGACTTGCCCGCGTTCACCGGGCCAACGATGGCCAGGCGCGGACGCGATGTGTCGTCGAACTCGGCACGCAGCTCTTCCCAGCCCACCGCCTCCAGCAGGCGGCGCAGGTCATCGAGCCGCTTGGGGTACTTGGTGGCCGTGGCCAGGCGGGCGGTTGGTGTGGACATGCTTACTCTGATACTTCCCTGGCCTCACCCCCGGGCCCCTCTCCACAAGTGGAGAGGGGCCCGGGGGTGAGGGCCCTAGACATCTCCTATCCTAGTGGAATGGTGGGGCCAGCGACAGTTGTAACTCCAATAGCGACGGGCCGGGGCGCTTGAAGGCGGCGGTCATGGCGCCGGGTAGCTCGTCAATATGGGACAGCCGCTCGGCGTGGGCGCCAAACGCCCGGCCGAGCGCGACGAAATCGGGATTGCGGAGGTCGGTGTCGAGGACCTTGCCGTTGCGCTGCTGCTGGGCCGCCTTAATCATCCCGTAGGCGTTGTCGTTGACGACGATCACGGCGATAGGCAGGTCGTACTGCACCGCAGTCGCCAACTCTTGCAAGGTGAACAGGAGGCCGCCATCGCCGGCGAGCACGGCGACCGGCGTGTTGGGCCGGGCCACCTGCGCGCCAATGCCTACGGGCAGACCGAAGCCCAGCGCGGCCGAGCCGGCCGGATAGAGGAAACGACGCGGCGCGAGCGTCGGGAAATGGCGGACGCACCAGTAGCAGGCGATGGCCTGATCGCAGGCCAGGATGCCCTCCGGGGGTAGCCCGGCCCGCAACGCCCGCACTAGCTGCAACGCTTCGGGGCAACGCTGCTCGCCGGCGGCGTCATCGGCGTCGCGGGCAGCGCGAACGTCGTGGGGGTCCCAGCGGCTGGCGCTATCCCCATCGTCCAGCACGGACAGCAACATTTCCAGGCCGAGCCGGGCGTCGCCGATCAGGCGCTCAGTGACAGGGTAGCTCTTGCCCATCTCGCTGGCGTCGAGGTCGAGGTGGGCGAGGGTGGGCGGCAAGGGCAGGCGCCAGGCGCGCGTGGCCATCCCGGTCAAGCGGTTGCCGACCACCAAGCCGACATCGGCCTGACGCCACAAGGCCGGGTAGCCGTCGGTCGGGCCGGATGACGTGCGCCAAGTGCAGCCTGCCGACCAGAGGCTGGTATCGGAAATAGCGCCTTTGCCGCTGATGGTCGTGATGACCGGGGCACGCAGTCGCTCGGCCAGTCGGAGCAGCAGCCCGCTCGCCTCCGCACGAGCCACCCCGCCGCCAGCGAACAGCAACGGGTACTTGGCTCGACGCAGCAACTCGGCCGTGCGAGCGACGGCCGCCTCCGATGGCGGTTGGGGCGGCGGAATATGTGGTAACGGCGCCGCGGCCACGTCGGCCGTTTGTCCTAACACGTCAATGGGCGCTTCTAGCGCGGTCGGACGCGGCCGCCCGGTCTGCATCCGCGCCAGTTCCTCCAGCGTCGCCCGCTCCAGGTCTTCGACGCGCGTGACGAGGCGCGTGCCGGCAGCGGCGGCCATCACGCCGGACTGGTCCTTGAACTCGTGGAGGTAGCCCTTGTACTTGCCGAGCAACGGTAGCTCTCCGGCGGTGCCGATGACCAAGAGCGGGACGGAGTCCGCCCACGCCCCGGCGAGCGGTGTGACGGTATTGGTCAGGCCGGGGCCGGTGGTGACGAGCGCGACGCCGGGGCTGCCGGAGACACGGGCGTAACCGTCGGCCATGTAGGCCGCGCCCTGCTCGTGTCGGGTTGCAAAGCTCACGAGCGTATCTTGGTCGTGGATGGCATCGTAGATCGGCAAGTTGTGGACGCCCGCGATGCCGAAGGCGTGGCGGACCCCCGCGCGCACGAGCGCATCAACAATCAACTCACCGCCTGTACGTGCCATCCACCGCTCTCCTTCGTGCCGGCTGCCCATGTCTCACCCGCTGACGGGCCAAAGCCGCACGGATAGTGCCAGGTGTGGTGCGGCTTTGGCCCATCACCCGGCCCCCTCTCCACCAAGTGGAGGGGGGAGTGTCGCACCGGAGGCCGGGTGAGTAGGTCTGTGCTTCATCGTAGCACGGACCGGTTTCCCGGCCGTAACTCAGGTCGCTATAGGGGATCATACAGTCCGACCGCAGCGTGCTCATGTTGACGCACGCCGGAAGCGGCCAGATAATAGCGCCATTGCGCCGGTTTTGGCTGAGCCTACCGCACCTGCCCTGGATTCCCGCTGGCGCGGGAATGACCGGGCAGCGGCTGGGGAAACACCATAGCCTTGTCAAGGCCACTGCCGGGCATGAAAGTGACGGCCGTCGTTGCGGCTTGCGCCGCAGTGACGAGGCGGGAACGGGCGCCGAAAGAGAGGAACGCGATGGCACTCGTCGAGTATGCAGTGCGGGGGCGGATCGCCACGATCACCATGAACCGGCCGGAGAAGCTCAACGCGATGAACCGGGAGATGCTGGAGGGCTTGTGGGAAGCCTTCACCAGCCTGCGGGACGACCCCGAGGTGTGGCTCGGCATTGTCACCGGGACGGGGCGCGCCTTCTCCGTAGGCCATGACCTGGAGGAGATGGGCAGCGGCGGGAAGACCAGCGCCGGGAGCACCGACGAGCTGTATTTCATGGTGCAGCACATCTGGAAGCCCATCATCGCTGCGGTCAACGGCTACTGCCTGGCGCAAGGGGCCGGCATCGCCTTGGGCGCCGACATTCGCGTCGCCGCCGAGACGGCGCAGTTCGGCTGGCCGCAGACCAAACGCGGGATTTCGTCCATCAGCGGACCGGTCATCCTGGGGCATCGCGTGCCGCTAGGTCAGGCACTGGAGTTGCTGCTCACGGGGGATTTCCTGCCGGCCTCCGAGGCCCTGTCGCTCGGGCTGGTCAACTACGTGGTGCCGGAGGGCGAGGTGCTGCCGAAAGTCGAGGCGCTGGCCGGCAAGATACTGCAGAACGCGCCGCTGGCCGTGCGGGCGATGAAGGAGGCGACGGTGCGGGGTCTGCACCTGTCGCTTCACGACCGCTTGAACGTGGCGACGACGATCTTCGAGCGGGTCGGCGCGACCGCGGACGCGCAAGAAGGGCTGGTGGCCTTCCAGGAGAAGCGCGCGCCGCAATGGCAAGGGCGGTAGGCGGGGGAGGCCTCACCTCCGGGCCGCTCTCGGAAGGCTCTTTTAGCCACAGAGCACACAGAGAGCACAGAGTGGGGGCGCAGTAGGCTACGCCCGTACCCCGGCGAAGCGAGTTGGCGCTAGGTGGGCCTCACTCCCGGCCCCTCTCCACATGGTGGAGAGGGGCGATGACCGGACCAGGATAGGTTTTCGGTGGGCGGGCGGGCGGTGGGGCGCGAGATTGGTGCCAGAGGGAGAAGCCCGTGCCTGCGGTGGAGCAAGACCGCGGGTGGGGCGATACTTGGATGGCAGGATGCACTTGATAGGTGGTGGAGCCGCGTTGTGAGTAGGCGGCAGCGGGGGAATACGGTGCGCGGTTTGTCTGGGTGGTGTGGTGGGATAGCCAGTGAGTGGGAGCTTGGGAATACGGAGCGTGGTAGTTTGCGGTGTTTGGGCGGGATTGCGGGTAGGTGAGAGTGTTGGGAGTGGCAGGGACGCGGGGCAAGATTACCTGGCGCAGCCGGCGCACGCCGGCCGGCACGGGTGCGGTGGCGATTGGCGTGGCACGCAGACGGTGCTGACCCGGCGCCCTCGCCGTGGTGGCGAGGGGTACGTCAGCACCCGGTGCGCGCAAGGCGGCACTCAGACAGTGATGACCCGGCGCCCCGGCCGGAGTGGCCGGGGGTACGTCAGCACCCGGTGCCCCTGAGGCGGCACTCAGTCGGCCATGCCCCGCCGCAGACAGCGCGGCGAGGGGTCGCTCATGACCCGGTGCCATCGGCTGGGTGGCTTTGCCACCGCGGTTAGTTGACACGATGGTACGTGTACTTCCCTGCCGGGCGGTGCCCGGTGCTCCAGGATAGTCTTGCAGCTGCCACATCCCAACGGTGGGTCATATTGGGGGGAGGTGGGGGAAAGACAACGGGGGGGTATTTACATGGATGGACAGGATGGGGGATGACAACGGGCCTCACCCCCCGGCCCCCTCTCCACCAAGTGGAGAGGGGGAGTAGATTCCCGCTTGCGCGGGAATGACGGGGGCCTGGGCGCGATTCATCGCGCCCCTACGGTGTTGGGGGCGGGAGGGGTGAGGTGAGGGCCGGCCCCTGGCCTTTTTATTGGCATCAGGATTTGCAAGATTAGATGATTGACAGGATTGATCGGACGTGTCTGACCAGCCTGCCATCCTGGTAATCCTGAAGCTGACAGATTGCCTATACTGAACGGGCTAGGCTACAGACCACGCCGGACTGCCGGCGGGGGTAGGGGAGCGTGTTATGAGTAACTCCGAGGGAGAGAGCGGCAGCGGGCCGGATTTGGCAACCATCGAAAGGGTGGACATCCGCGGCGTTTGGTCCAATGAAGCGGCTGACTTCACGCCATGGCTGGCGGAGAATATAGGAGAACTCGGTGAGGCTCTGGGCATGGACCTCGAAGTGGAAGCCCGGGAAGCCTCTGTCGGCGGCTATGCGCTGGATATTCTGGCGCGTGACCAGGACAACCGCCAGGTAGTCATCGAGAATCAACTGGAAAATACCGACCACGATCATCTCGGCAAGCTGCTCACCTACGCGGCCGGATTTGACGCCAATG
Source organism: Chloroflexota bacterium (assembly GCA_965238265.1). Classification (GTDB taxonomy): domain Bacteria; phylum Chloroflexota; class UBA11872; order UBA12225; family JAJDUF01; genus JAJDUF01. Next base: position 4,133,862 of record OZ250185.1, read on the forward strand.
TGATGGTCTGGATTGCAAGGAAGTTCCGGGATGAGCACCGGGACACCTTGGACTTGCTCAACCGTCGCACCGGGGAAGACACGGAGTTCTTTGGCGTAGAGGTTGAGCTGTGGCAGATTGACAACTCGCGGCCCGCCGTCAACTTCAACCTCGTCGCCACGCCCAACGAGTGGCGCAATCAGACCGTCAGCGACGCACTTACACCAGGCAATGTATCACCAAGAATGGAGAGGTATCGAGAATTCTTCCAAGAGCTTATAGATACGCTGAGAGAAGATCATAACTTCACAAATGCGCGTAGAGCCGGACATCGGCACTGGTGCCGCTTCTCAGCGGGGTACGGGAAACGTGCTCGGTACGGCGCCAATTTCGCTGCGGAAGAAAGAGCCAGAGTTGAACTGTACATCGCTAGCGGTGACATGGATTGGAACAGCGAGTTATTCGACCAGTTGTTTGAGCTTCGGGCTGACATTCAATCCGAACTCGGAGAACCCCTCGAATGGGACCGCTTGGGCAATCCGCGCATAGCGGTCGTGCGGCCGGGAAGCATTGACGATGACGAGGAGACGTTGAGGGAAATCCGAGCGTGGATGGTGGAGCGGCTGCTGAAGTTCAAGCAGGTGTTCAGGCTGAAGTTGGATGAGCTGGTGGTGTAGGGGGCGCGGAGGGGGTGGACCTACCCCCAACCCCCTCCCTAAAGGGAAGGGGCTAGGGCGCCCACAAGGGACGCCCCTACAGGGTTGCCTGGATTCACGCTTGCAGGGGAATGACCGGGGTGTGGCGGGGCGTGGATTGCGGCTTCCGCCGCAATGACGGATGGGTGCTAGTGACGGATGGCGCTAATGACGGGTGGGTGTTGTTTTCGTGGCAATGACCGGCAGTGAGAACCGGGCGCGGCTGCGGGAGCGGCAGAATGAGCAGCTACCGCGGATGATGCGCTTGTGTGCGGTGGCGCATCCACACTACCGGCGCGTGCTGCGGGAGCGAGGGCTGACGGCCGATGACTTCCGGACCGTCGAGGACCTGCGCCGGCTGCCGATCCTCCGCAAACGGGAGTACGTGCGGGGCCCGGAGCGGTTCCGGCTGCGGTTGGAGGGCATCGCCGGCCTGGCGCCGGAAGAAACGACGCTGGCCGAGGTGATCTACACGTCGGGGTCTTCCGGCAAACCGACGCCGTTCTACGATACGGTCCACGACCGCTTTGCCCGCATCCACCATCTGGGGCGGGTCGCTACGATTGCCGGGGTCGGGCCGCACGACACGGTGATGAATCTCTTTCCGTTGAGCGCCGTGCCGCACCAGGGGTTTCTGAGCGCGACGTGGGGCGCGATGGCGGTCGGCAGCAAGCTGCTGACCGGCATGACCGGCAGCGCCTACGCCGACTACCCGGTTCACAAGCGGATGGACGACGCCATCGAGATGATCGAGCGGGAGCGGGCCACGGTGCTCTGGGGCATTACCACCTACGTCCGGCGGGTGGTGCTGCGCGCCCAGGCGCTGGGCAAGGACTTCAGCGCGGTCCGGCTGGCGATGGTGATGGGCGAGCCGTGCCCGCCACCGATGCGCGAGGACCTGCGCCAGCGGTTGCGGGCGCTGGGCAGCCCGGCACCGATCATCAACAACGGGTACGGGTTTACGGAAGTCCAGGGGCCGGCTATCGAATGCGTGGAGGAAGGCGGTCGGCACCAAGCGGTACCCGACCAGTTCTATACGGAGATCGTTGACCCCGATACCGGCAGTCCCGTCGCCGATAGCGAGCCGGGGCTGTTGCTGATTAGCCACCTCAACCGGCGGGGGACGGTGTTGCTGCGCTATGCGCCGGGTGACGTGGTGGCCATGAGCCATGAGCCATGTCCCCACTGTGGCCGCTGGGAGCCGCGGTTCTTGGGCGAGCCGCAGCGCGCGGACGGTCTCACGAAAGTGCGGGGGACGTTGATTAATCCGGCTGCGCTGCACGAGCAACTGGCGCAGCTGTTGCATCAAGGCGTAGCGGAATACCAGGTGGCCGTCACGCGCGAGGATCGGCGGGACCCGTTTTCGCAAGATGTCCTCACTGTTCGCGTGGCCTGTGACGAGGCCGTGCGGGAGCGAGCAGCCCAGGCAGTACCGCGCTTGGTGAAGCAGGCGGTGGAAGTGACGCCGAGCCTGGAGTTTCTGCCGGCGGACGGGTTCGCGGAGATCGCCGCGAGCTATAAGTTCAGCCGGTTCGTGGACGAGCGATAGACGAGCGGGGAGTGTGCGCCTCACCCCCTGACGGGCCAAAGCCGCACGGATAGTGCCAGGTGTGGTGCGGCTTTGGCCCATCACCCGGCCCCCGCTCCATCGCCAAGCGATAGAGCGGGGGAGTCCATTGACCGCCGGCGGTGTGGCACACTACGCTAGGCTGTCGGCACTTCCCGGTCATTCCCGCACAAACGGGAATCTGGAGGTGGGTACGCTGGCTGCTTCCCGAGCCTGGATTGCGGCTTTCGCCGCAATGACGGATGGGTATTATTTTCGTGCCAATAACGGAAACAGGGCCGGAATGACGAGAACGAGGTTGGTGGAACGCACGACCATGACGAGTGGCTGAAGACTATGATGAGTAGTAGACGAGCGGATGAGCTACAGGTGGGTGAGGCGTTCGCTCCGTTGGAGTTTCACGTGTCGGAGGAGATGAACGAGAACTTTCTGCACGCGGTCGAGGACTTGCATCCGCGGTATATGGAGGCGACGGCGGCCGGCCCGCCGCTGGTGCATCCGGCGCTGCTCATCAACTTCAGCAACAACACCCGCAGCCCCTCGTTTCATCTGCCGTCGGGTATGGCGGCCATCCACACGCACGAGGACGTGGAGCACACCGGCCCGGCGCGAGTGGGAAAGCGCTTCCGCGTGTCGTGGCGGGTGACGGGCCGGTACGAGCGGCGGGGGCGGCAGTATCAGGTGGTGGAAGCGCCGATTGTTGACGAGGACGGGGCGCTGGTGCTCACGCGGCGGACCACCTACACCTACACGGGCGGATCTCACCCCGGGGCGGACGGACAGACGGAGTAAATCGGAGCCGGATCATGCAACCATTCACGCCGGACACCGCGATTGGCTCTGAGGTGGCCGGGTCACCGAAAAAGATGACCTCGTACCGGACGTGGCTGTTCTCCGGCGGCTGGCCGCGGTTCGACGGCTGGCCGGCCAAGAACGTGCATACCGACCTGGCATTCGCCCAGCAGAGCGGGCTGCCGACGAGGGCTGCCTCCGGTGCGATGATGCAGGGCTATCTGTGCGAGCTGATGATTGACCTCTTTGGGGAACGCTGGTTGGAGCGGGGGCTATTGAGCCTGAAGTTCATCCGCATCGTGGACGTGGGTGATACGATCACCGCGCGGGCTCGTGTGTCCGCAAGGCTGCCCGGGGCGGGCGCTGCCAGGTTTGACTTGCAGGTCTGGTGCGAGAATCAGCGCGGGGAGCACGTTGTCGTCGGCACCGGGACGGGCTGGATGGCTGAACCTGCTTCTGCCTCACCCGCTGACGGGCCAAAGCCGCACGGATAGTGCCAGGTGTGGTGCGGCTTTGGCCCATCACCCACCCCCCTCTCCACCATGTAGAGAGGGGGAGTACGGCGGTTGGCATCACGCCCGGGACCGCTCCCTGTCAGCATGGGTGAGGGCCGGGGTGAGGGCAGTAGTTAGGTCCGGGTCGTTAGCCAGATGGGGCTGCTGTAGGCGATGCCCTGATGAGGCCGCGGGCAGTGACGCTGCGGCTGCTGGGTGACACGCACCCAATAGGCATGCTCGCCGGCCGGCGCCGGTTCGGCTACGTATTCGAGCTGCACCCGCGGCTCCGAGACCGTCTCGACGTGGAGCAGCCGGTCATCCCGATAAAACTCCACCGTTTCCAGCGGGCGCGAACCGCTTGCTTGGAGGCGCAAGCGCGGCGTGCCGGTAATGCTGCCCGCCTCGCCCATGGCCAACGTCTTACCGTGCGCCTCGCCCGTAGCCGAGAGGAAGACGCCCATACGCCGGCCATTCGTGGCGAACGTGCGGCGCGCCTGCAATCCGGCCAACACCGCCTCGCGCGAGCGCTCACCGGCGGGCAGCCAGAGGCCGGTCAGCCCTTGGACGAACGGCGCGGCGCGGGAATGATCGCTGGCGCCGATGACGCCGACGCGCAACCCCTGGCGCCGGAGCGACTGCACCCACTGCGGGTACTCACCGCGCGTTTGGATGATCTCGGCGACCGGCTCATAGGCCGGACCGTAGGTGCGGGCCAGATCGTCACCGCGATGTCCCTGGTGATGACGAATGGCGACGACCTTGCCCGGTGGTAGCCACGCATCGAGCTTCGGCCACACCGCGGCCAGGTCCGGCGAGGAGAGGCAAGCCACCCGTAGATCGTGCCCCACTGCCTGATCGGCGTAGAAGAAGTTCGTGTGCCCCGGGGGAATAGCCAGCTCGAAGCCGTACAGCGCGAGCACGCGGCCACCGGTAGCGAGCTGCGCCGCCAAGTCCTCGATATGCCGCCACTCGGCATAGCTCATGTATTCCAGGTGCTCGGTGAGCGCGTAGAAATCCAGCTCGGCCACATCTTGTACCCACTGCCAGTGATTTAGCGGGTCGCCGTCGTTGGCGGACAGGCACTTGGAGTAGGCGCTGTGCCGGTGGAGGTCACCGAAAAGCAGCGTGTACGACCGACCACCCACCGTCGCGGTACGAGCCGGCTCGGCGGCGGCCGGTCCTACCGAGGGCGTAGCGGATAGGATTGCGGGCACGGTAGCGGGCGGATTGTCGGCGGGCGGGGCCGATGCCTGGCCGGTCAGCCGGACTTGCTCCACCACCAGGCGGTGGTTTTCGACCGGGTGCGAGGGATGTTGCGACGGCGCGCGGGTGTAGTCGCCGGCATGGTAGGCCAGCAGCCAGGAGGCACCGTCTGCTCCGGCGGGGACCATCCCGTAGGGGCTATCCGGCGCGCCGCTGGAGGTGCTCAGACGCTCCGGCGCAGCCCAGTCGTCGCCCGTATGCCGCACCGCCCAGATTGCCCAACCGAAATCCTTGAACCCGGCGCTACGAAACTGCCGGTAGAACACGACCGGTCCCGGCGGGCCGAGGCGGATGCGCGGCGCCTGCGGGTTGATGAATTCATCCTCGGTCGAGTGCCGGAACGGGATCGCGGCCACCGGGAGGCGTCCAGGCTCTCCCAGCACCGGCTGTCCGGGCGGGGGCGCGACGTTGAGGTCTCCGGCCGCGCCCGCAGTCACGATGGCAGCGTGGAGGGAGCGAATATGGTTGAAGCGGTGGTTCAGCTCACCCCAGCGCGTAGTACGGCTCCACACTACCCAGGCGCGACCGTCAGCCGCGGCGATAGCGGGCGTGAGGTGGAACGAGCCGGTTGGCGCCGGCAAGACCGGGATAGGCTTGCCCCACGTCTCTCCCGGCGGCGCATGGCAGACAAAAACCTGATAGGTCGTGCCGTCCCAAGCGGCCCAGGCGCACCACAGCCCGCCGTCGGGATCGGCGGACAGCGTAGGCGACCAGGCCGACTGCTCAACGGGCGAGAGCGGCGTTGGTTTGGACCAGCTACGAGGGTGTTCCGCGGTTGCGCCGGTCGGCCGGCTGGCAGCCATGATGCGCGGACGGGCCGCGGGGCTGCTCCCGGCTTCCGGCCACTGCTGCCAGACTGCCCAGAGCCGCCCGTCCCGGTCTACCGCCGCTTGGGGGGCGAGGAGGGCGCCGGCCACCACATGCACAACCTCCGGCCGGCCGCTGCCTACCGCCGCCATTAGGCTGCATCCGTCGTCCCGCCGCTCGGCCCAGACTACGGCCGGCGTAGCCTGTTGCGGCAGCGCCGCCAGGGCTGGTCCTTCGATGACGTGCCGGCTCTCGGCCAGCTCCCGGCCGAGTGGCGCTGCCGGGTCGCCGAGGCGGGCCAGCGAGAGCGTACACCGGGCATCGGCCGAACGGCGGCGCCAATCGGCCAGGGTCAGGCCGGGGCGCAAGGGCCATTCCTGGCGCGCATAGGTCAGCAGCGCCGGCTCCGGGTCGTGGCAGGTTGTCCACGCTACCCAAACGGTATCTCCACTCCACGCGAGATCGCCGGCCCAGCCGCCCGGCAGTTCCCGGCTGTCAGGCTGTTCGGCAAGGGACGCATCCCCTGAAGTCGCTTCCATCTCTCGGCTGCCTTTCATCGTCCCTGAGGATACAACGAGCGGGGAGGAAGAGGCCCGATGGGAGCCATTCGATGAGCCGCCGCCATCTATAGAGGTGGACCTAAACGGAACTGGTTGCGCGGCTACGGCAAAGAGCCAGTGGGAGGTTCAAGCCGGCTGGCGGTCATTGCTACCCAGGTCAGGTCTCCAGAGCGGCCAAGGCGCGGGTGGCTGCTGCTGCCGAATCGGGCGCGAATTGCACGCCATACCGATAGCGCAGCGTCAACTCGCCGGTAGCGTTCCGGGCCATCAGCCCGCGCACCCGTACCAGCCGTCCCGTGATCGTCACGGTCTCCTCGTCACCGGCGCATAAGCCGGAGCCGAACTTCCGCGCCCTCGGATAGATACTGGGTGCTGGTGAACTGTAGCCCCTCGGCCGCTACTGATTCTGCCGACTCGTCCGGCCTGGACCGCAACCCGGCGCCGCCGAGACTGAGATCAATAGCCTGGACATCCGACAAGGGGGTGACGGCACCCGTTGCGCGGGATACCACGGCGAGCTGCGCGCGATGTGCCTGATCTGCGCTGAGGCGCACGCGGACGTGCTGGCGCTGCTGGCCGCCGGGGGGAAGGGTGGTGGAATAGGCCATAGCGGGACCTCCTGCCCCTGACCGCCAGGGTAGCTTCAGGAGCCACGGCACAGCACAGGCATTGTACTCCAAGGGGCGCTCTTACCTCACCCCCGGCCCCTCTCCACTCGTGGAGAGGGGGAGAAGGTCGGTGTATCTTCCGCAATTGGTTGGGACGGACGGAGTCAGGAGTGACCGTATTTCCGCAGCGCGTCGGGATTCAACTCGATGCCGAAGCCGGGGCGGTCCGGCAAGGTGAATACGCCGTCCACAACCTCCGGGCGGTGCAGGTACAGCTCGTCCCAGAGGGGATCGCGCTGCTTGTTGGGGAACACTTCGAGCACGTGCCCATTGGGGACCGCCGCGACGAGATGGCCGTGGATCTGCGGGTCGTGGTGCGGCGCCATGAGCACGCCATGGGCAGCGGCGTAGGCGGCCACGCGCAGCCACTCGGTCACGCCACCGGCACGTGTAGCGTCGAACTGCATGATCCGCACGCCGCCGTGCAGGATGAGGTCGCGGCACGCCCAGCGGTGCATCTCGCTCTCGCCGGAGGCCACGGGAATATCCGTTGCGCGGGCGACCTCCCCTAACCCGAACACGCTGTCGTACCAGCGCAGCGGCTCTTCCAGCCAGCGCGGCGCATACGGCTCGAACGCACGGGCGGCGCGGATGGCCTCCGGCACGTCGTAGGCGCTGTTCGCGTCGAGCATGATGTCCACCGTTGTGCCGACGGCTGCGCGCACGGCGCGCACCCGGTCCACGTCTACGTCCAGCGGCTGTCCCCCCACTTTCATCTTGACGGCAGTGAAGCCCAGCGCAGTGTAGGAGGTCATTTCGGCGACGAGCGCATCAATGGCCGGCTCACCCTCCGGCCCGTAGTAGCCACCGCTGGCGTAGGAGGGCACGCGCGGGTTCGAGCCGCCCAGCAACGTATAGACCGGGACACCGAGGAGCTTGCCTTTGAGGTCCCACAGCGCCAGGTCTACGCCGGCTATGGCGGCCATGAGCTGCGGCCGAGCGCCGGCGCCGAAATGGGGCTGACCATGGCTGCCCGATAGGGCCGCGCCGCGGCGCGAGTGGGCGTAGAGGAACAGCTCCTCCCAGATGGCGCTATGCTCTAGCGGATCGCGCCCGCGGAGCACGGGTGCAAATACGTCTGTCAGGATGGCGCTGATCTGCTCGAGGGGGCGGCCGTGTACCTCGCCGATCCCGATAACGCCGGTATTCGTCTCGATCTCGACGACGATTTCGGACGCGGTTTGATACGGCTCCAGGCTCATCCAGTACGGCCGCGCCAGCTTGGCTGAGATCAACTGCACGCGCAGGTCGGTGATCTTCATAGTCTCCTTCTTACTCATCTCGTCGTTGTGTTCGGCTCGCTGGACGGGCCGGGGCACCCACAAGGGACGCCCCTACGGGGTTGGCGGGCGGGAGCGCGGCGGTGTCACCATGATCTTACCCCCGGTACGGGCGGCGGTGTATGCTCACCACCAAGCTGGCCTGGCCCCATATGTCTACACGGATTGGAGGGAGCATGATGATGTCCGAGAGTGCAGCAACAGGCGGTCTCGCAACGCGGCGCTGTGTGCCCTGCAGAGGGGGTGTGCCACCACTCACGCGCGCTGCCGCCGAACCATACCTGGCCGAGATTGGAAGCGCCTGGTCACTGGCCGATGACGGCACGGCAATTACCCGTTCGATCACCTTCCGCAGTTTCCAGCGGGCGATGCGCTTCATCAACGCGCTGGCCGACCTGGCGGAAGATGAAGGGCATCACCCCGATTTCTGCGTCTCGTACAAGCGCGTAGACCTGAGCGTGAGCACCCACGCTATCGGTGGCCTGTCCGAGAGCGATTTCATCCTAGCAGCGAAGACCAACCGATTGCTGGATGACCTCCGTAAAGAGGCGTAGCAGCGCAAGCCATCGTCCGTGTGCTGGAGTGTCACCACTGCTGCACGGCCGGCCTATCGTGATACACTGCGATCATAGCGTGGCATCGTGCGGCAGCAATCCGCTGCGGCTATGTGCAGGTGTTGGAGTCGAGCAATGGAAGCGACACACACGAACGGTCGTGACTACCGCCTGGCTGTCACGGACCCCATGGTGCGAAAGGTACTCGACGCTCTAGCCGATCCGCAGTGGGATTTTCGCTCGCCGCGGCGCATCGCCGAAACGACGGGAACGTCAGAGGAGGAAGTCCGCGCCATCTTGAAGCAGTATCCCGAGTACGTTCAAGCATTCGACTTTCCCAATCACACCGGAGAGCCGGTCTATACTTTGCGTCATCCCGGATGGCGCCGGAGACTGCGGCAATACTGGGGGATTTTCTCCGTGTATGTTTCTCGGGAAGTGCCCTAGCTACCAGGATGGCATATGGCCGATTGGCAGCCTTTCGCGCTGGGGGTGCTTGGAGGCTTCATTGCCGATTTTCTCTCGGTCTATGCGTATCGCAGAGAGAGGGTGCGCCCGCATTGGGTGACATCCTGGTTCTTCTGGCTGACGGGCCTCGGCATGTGGCTCATCGGTGGCGCGTTAGCCTGGGGCTATCACCAACAGCTCCCAGCTACCAACGTCATTCTGGCGTTACACGTGGGCGTCTCTGCCCCTCTCATTCTTCGCAAATTCACTACTCAAGGTTTGCCGGGGGTTGACTAAGCGTGTGGTGGCGAGGGACAAAAAAGAGTCGGCCTGTCCGGTACGGTTGAGCAGCCGGCCCAGGCAGTCCGCTGGGGCGCGTCGCCCGATCAGCGCCTTCACCGCGAGTTGGTGATGGCTATCGAGTTCGGTCAGGTGGATCGCCCGGCTCCACTATTAGCTCCTGTGCCAAGCGCTTGCGGTAGTGGGCGATGTCGGCATCCGAGAGGTCGGGCAAATCGGGATCGGTCGGCCGCGGAGACACGGGCAGCGCCGTGGGGGGTGGCATTGCCGACCGCGAGCGTTGGCGTTGCCGCCAGAAGCCGACTGCGCCGGCCGCGCCGACGAGCAGGACGATAACCGGCACCCACCAAGCGAGCAGCGAGAAGCCGCGCCGTGGCGGCGCGTACAGGATGGTGTCTCCGTAACGCTCGACGAAGAACTGAATGATCTCGCGGTCGGTGCGACCGGCGGCTTGCTGCTCGCGGATCACCGCCCGCATTTGGGCCGCCAGCTCGGCATTGGACTCGGCGACCGACTGATGGTCACACACCACGCAGCGCAGCTGACTGGCCACGCGCCGCACGTCGGCTGCGCTACTTTGCCCGGCAACCGGCGCCGGCCAGGCCAGCCAGAGGGCAACGAACGCTGCCGCAGCGGCCACTGCCCACCACCAGCGCCGCCGTCGCTCGGAGGACAGATATTGACTGCGGAGGAGCATCATGGCGCTTCGGACCCTGCTGCGAACATGCGGCGCGTGCCTCGCCGGTGCAGCCAAGGTGTACCACGCCGGGGGCCGGGGAGGCTACTCGGCACGCAGACGGCTGTGGCCTCTATTCGCCGGCGAACGGGGTGGAGCGATGATCTCGCATGTGGGACCGCTGGCCCGGTCGAGCCTCCGGTCAAGGGTTGCCAGCGGGCAATCGAGCGCCTCGGCCAGTGCCACGTACCAAGCATCGTAGCTCGTCAGATTGCCGCGCAACGCCCATACCCGCTCGGCAAAAGGTGCGAACGGAAATAGCTCTATGTCGAGGCGCAGCAGATCGCCGTGGGCACTGGTAGCCTCTAGCCGTGAGATTTGGCCGGATCGCTCCAAGCGGCGCAGTACGTTACTGACCTCGGCTAAGGCCAATTCCGGACCAGCCAAGTCGCCCGCAGCGATTACGGATTCCGCCCACTTACCTTCTCGCCCGGAGTCGATCAAAGCCGCGACGAGCACCGATGCATCAACTACAACGGTCATGTCCGGTCGGCGTCACGTGCCCGCAGAATAGTGGACGGTGGGACACGGGTTCCCGCCGCTGCCTTGCGTCGGCGAACTCCTTGCAGCCACGCGCCGATGGAGGGCCGCGACGCGATCCGTTCCAGCTCGCAGCGGAGGAACTCCTGCATTGACTGGCGTTGGAGCGCGGCACGCACGGCAAGCTCGTCGCGGACTTCTTCAGGAACAGACCTTATCGTAATCTGTACAGGCATGAAAGCATTATGACATTGGTGACAGCGTTAAGCAAGCGCTAGACGCCTACCGCTTGGGCGGCCGCTTGCTCCAGCAGGAGACGGCGCGTTCCCGGTGCTTTCTGCGTTCAGCCATGTTTGGTGTGCCGTACCACTGCGATGATGTGGGTGCCACCGTCCAGCGCCCCCGGCTCTTGGCACACGGCGACTTCCCATTGCAGAAACGCTGACCACAGATCGGTGTCGGCCACGATCTTCTGCAACGACTCCTCATTACGGATCGCCAGAAAGTTCGCGGCCGTCGCCGCTTCGATGGTGCAGGGGTGGTGCTGGAGGAGGCGCTTGAGTTCAGCCCACCTGTAGTAGTGGAACCGATGTCCGTCAGCGACAGGGCCGGTCTGGTCGCCCGTAGCAAAGACCTCTCGCAGCACCTCCGCACCATGGTCTCGCGCCAAGTCAAGTGCCTCCCGCAAGAACCGCCGCACCGTCCCGGCGAGAGACATCACACTGAGTAGAACATAGCCGCCTCTCTTGGTGACGCGCAGCAGCTCACTCAGCGCGTCGTCGGCCTGCTCAAACACGTAGCTCAACGGTCCGCCATAGCAGACCACGGCATCAAACCGGCCTGTAGGAAACCGCGAGAGATCGGTAACGTCCACCAGCACGCGGTCAACAACGCTGGCTTCGCACCCAGCTTCCCGAACCTTCGCCCGGTTCAACTCAAGCTGTCGTGGTGAGATATCGGCGACAGTGACGGTTGTGCCGAGCTTCGCCAACTCGATTGTAAAGCGCCCTGGCCCAGCACCAACGTCCAGAACGTGATCGCCAGCATGGATGTACTGCTCCAAGTACCGACGGTGCATGTAGAAGTTGACGCGATTAGCGGGACTGAGATCGAATCGTTCCCACTCCCGCTCTCCATAGGCATCATAGAAAGCCCGGATGTGGTCCGGATCGTATCGGGGGGCCATCATCACCTTCGTCTAGCCACGCAACCAAGATGGCGCAGACGGCACTCCGGGCCGCGGCCTCACGATGACCGCACCACGACGCTCGCGGCCACCCGGTCGTAGAGGGTACGTTGCGATCCTACAAAGAGCGACACGAGGTACCAGCCAGCCCAGAGTAGGGAAAGGGCGAAGCCGAGCCAATGGAAGGTCGTGGGTTGTGGTGCATCCAAGGGCCAGTCTTCAACGCGCCACAGGACCGTATGGGCCAGCTCCCAAGGCGCAAACTTCAGCGCCGCCCGCAGCAGAGTACGCCGGAACGAGAGCCGACTACCCTCGCTGTGCGCCGTCACCCGGAGCTTCAAGGCCCGTTTGCCCAGGGTGCCCTGCCATTGTGATGCCTCACTGACGGCAAAGTACAGCACGACCGGCAGCGTCAGCGAGACAAATGCGACAAGCTGGCCCATGGCCGGGCTGCCTGACAGCGCAAAGTCCATCCTCCGGCTCGCGCCAGAGGCGAAGCTCGCGCCGGTAAGGAGCGCGACGTAGGCGGCAATGACCAGGTAATCAACGAGGTAGGCAGCGACACGTTGCCAGCCTGTTGCCGGAGTAGGAGTAGCTGCTTCCATCGCCACCGTTCCAGGAAAATCTGCGAACGCCACTAGCCACCTATCGCGGTGACAAGCATTGGCTGGAGGAGCAGCACCAGGAAGAGCAACGCGGCGCTCCACACCAGCGCCCACAGGATGACGAGCAGCTTCAGTGCGATATGCCAGGGTGAGAAGATGGCGAGTATGCCGCCGGCCGGCGGGAGAAACAGCAGGAGCAGCAGCACCAGCCCACTGTTGCGCCACCAAGCGACAGGCCTCGCCTGGTTTAAGGGCTTGGGCATTACGCACTCATCGCTGGCGCTGGCCCGCCGGGGCAACCGGCCGGTCGCCTCGCGTTTGCCGCGGTACGCACCGACACCGGCCCTCTAGCACGGCGGGCCGCCGACGTTGCGGGCGATGCCCCCGCGCTCTGTCGGTGTCGCCGCTGATTCGTGCTCCCGGTGGCCGCCGCCACCGTGCTGCTCGTGACCATGCGCCGCCTCGGCGTGGTCGTCGTGCTTGGCGTGGCGCTCGCGGTGGTCGCCGCCGTGGCCCTCATCGTGGCCCGCGTGCTCCTTGTGCCCACCGCCGCCCTCGGCGCCGCCCTCGGCGTGCGTATCTTCGCCGCGCACGATCTGCACGGCATGGGGGAGCACTTCGATGATCGCGTCCAGATTCTCTTGGATCGCCTTGGGATTGCCGGGCAAGTTGATGATGAGCGTTTTGCCCCGGATGCCGGCGGCCGCGCGGGTGAGCATGGCGTAGGGCGTCACGCGCAAGCTCTCGAACAGCATCGCCAGCGGGAATGCCGGCACTGCGCGGTCAATGACCGCGTGCGTCGCTTCGGGCGTGATGTCGCGCGGCGCTAACCCGGTGCCGCCTGTGGTGAGGATCAGATCGAGACGCTCGTCGTCGGCCCACGCGATCAAGGTGGACGAAATCTGCTCCCGGTCGTCGGGGACGACCTTGTATTGGGTCACCTTGGCGCCGGGGATACGGTCGAGCACCACGTTGTGGATCGTGGGGCCGCCGACATCCGCTCGTTCGCCGCGGGCGCTGCGATCACTACAGGTCAAGACTCCGACGGCGACGCCAGATCGCTGCTCGCCGTGACCGTGCCGGTGTCCTTTGTGGGCGTGTTCTCCAGCCATGCTTACCTTCTCCCTCCCGGTCGAGTACCGTGCTTCGAATGAATAGCAGGATTGAGGGGCACGTATCATGATACCCTGCAAGCCGACCGCGTGCGATGATACGGCTCGTCTGCGCAATCTGACAGAGTCCAATGAGGTGCAGATCAAGCGGTCAGGGAGAACGCAGGGACATGATTCGAGCGCAGTTGGTCGGGGCGACGGGCTACGGCGGCCTGGGCATGGTGGAGCTTCTGGTGGGCCACCCGGAGATCGAGCTCGTCTCGCTGCTGGCCAAGAATGACGTGGGCCAGCCCATCAGTGCTTTCTTTCCACACCTGCGAGGGTTCTGCGACCTGACCGTCGAGGAGGCCACACCGGAGCGTGTCGGTCGGGACGTAGACCTCGTGATATGCGCGACGCCCGACCGTATCGGTATGGGCTATGCTCCGGCGCTCGTAGACGCGGGCGTCGCGGTGCTCGACTACAGCGGCGACTTCCGCTTTCGGAGCACCGGCGAGTACGAGCGCTACGCCAGTCGTCAGCCGTCGGTGGCCGGGCGGCCGCACACCTGTCCCGAGCTGCTGTCGCAGGCGGCCTACGGCATTCCAGAGCTGTTCCGGGGCGACGTGGCCGGCGCCCGGCTGGTGGGCAATCCCGGCTGCTTCGCGGTAGCGATTATCCTGGGCTTGGCTCCGGCCCTGCAAGGCGGGGTCATTGATCCGCAGTCGGTCATCTGTGATGGCAAGACCGGTATCTCCGGCGCCGGCAAGAAGCCGGGGGCGCTCTACCACTTTCCCGATGCCAACGATAACGTGACCGCCTACCGGATCGCGGCCCACCAGCACGCGGTAGAAGCGATGATCGCGTTGGAGCGCTGGTGCGGCAGTGCGAGCCGGATCACGTTTGTCCCGCATCTCGTCCCCATCACACGGGGGATCCTCTGCACGACGTATGCCACGCTCAGCGGCGACCACACGCTCGAACGGATCCACGATCTGTACCAGGCTATGTACGCCGACGAGCCGTTCGTGCGGGTGCTGCCGCTCGGTGTGGCGCCGGGAGTGAAGACGGTCGCCGGCAGCAACCTGTGTAACATCTCTCTGGCGCTGGACAGTGAGAACGGCCGACTCATCGTGATCTCGGCGATTGATAACCTACTGAAGGGGCAAGCGGGCATGGCGTTGCAGAACGCGAACGTGATGTTCGGTTTGCCGGAGACGCTGGGCCTCGAACGGGTGCCGGCCTATCCGTGAGTCGCGCGAGGCGCACGGACGCTCGTGCTTGGTTCAAATTTCGGTCTCCCTCACAGGGGTAGGTATTTACATGGATGGACAGGATAGACAGGATGGGGGAGGCGGGGGTGTATGGTTGGTCCCCCTATGGCCCCCCCGCTGCGGCGGGGGGACTGCCGCCCCCTCCCCTGTCGCAACGGGGAGCAGGCCGGAATCCAAGCGACGAGGTAGGACGATAGATGTTCGATAGACCGCCGCGGGCCGTGCTGCTCGATGCCGGCGAAACGCTCCTCTACGCTCCGCAGGCGGACACCATCATCGCCGCGATGGTCGCTGGGGAAACCGAGGCGGCTCATACGGCGACGGAGTTGCGGGCGGCCTGGGATAGCGTCGAGCCGGAGGCCTGGGCACGGATTGAGGCCGGCGAGCGCCCCACACTCTCCGTAGCGCAGTCGCAGCGCTTTTGGTTCTGGTTCTACGGCCGGCTCCTGACCAAACTCGGTGTACCGCCAGACCGACACAGTGCGCTGGCGTCGGCGTTCTACGAGCGGTTCATCACGCTCGATACCTGGGACCTGTACGACGATGCCCGGCCCTGCCTGGACCGGCTACGCCAGGCCGGCGTGACGCTGGTGCTCGTGTCCAATTGGGAAAGCTGGCTGGAGCCACTGCTACACCACCGGCAGATTCACCACTACTTCGACGCCTTGGCAATCTCCGGACAAGTCGGCACCGAGAAGCCCGATGCGGCGATCTTCCACACAGCACTAGAGCAAGGTGGCGCTACTGCCGAGGAAGCGGTTCACGTCGGCGACAGCATCACGAGCGATGTCGAGGGCGCTCAGGCCGTCGGTATCCGACCGGTGCTGCTGGATCGTTCCGGCGCCCTCACGCCGCCGCCCGGTGTGCCCGTCCTACGCTCACTCAGCGACCTCCCGGCCCTGTTGGGGTTGGCATAAACGCCGATAGCTATGGCCGCATGAAACTATCGCTACGGGTGCTGACGGCAGTCGGTATTGCCACCGTCTTGGGGCTGTTCGTGACCGCTGCGGCCTGGTCACGCGCTCCGAGCCAGGGCAGCCCGACGGCTACGCCAGCCGGCGCTACCGTTGCACTGACAGAGACTCCCGCGCCAGCGCCGGTGGTCACGCCGACGCCGACGGCCGCGCCGGACACCGCTACGGGCACAGCCCGACGAACACCGCGGGCACTCCGCCGCGACGAACACCGCCGTTGCGACGGTCGAAGTGCCCGGCGCCGTCACCCTGTCGAATGGCCGGTTTTTCCCGCTGCCGGAGGGGACGCCGTACCAGGGATTCGCCGTCCTCGATGAGCAGGATGGCCCGGCGTTTGCCACCGCCTACCACCAGAATGGTGGATTTGCCGCCCTCGGCCGACCGGTCACGCGGTCGTTCCAGCTCACCGATGGCGCCATCTATCAGCTCTTCGCCTACGGCCTGCTCCGCTGGCAACCCGGCACGCCGGCGGCGGCAGTGACGAGGGTGGATTTGCTGGCGTTCACCACGCTTCACGGTCTGGAGGACCAGCTCTGGTGGCTGGGGGTGCCGCGTCGAGCGCCGCCGTGGGACGACCACCTCGCGCCCACACCCGCTCCGCGCGTGCGCCTCCAGTGGCTCACCGAACCGGCCATCGCCGCTCACTACCTGGGACCGCCGCCAGCCGACGGGGAGGAGACCGCGGGCAGCGAGCCGCCGGGGCTGCGCGTCTATGGCTGGCCAGAGTCGCGGCCGGAGCTTATTGGCGCCTACGTCGCCCAGCGCTTTCAACGCGCTGTCCTGCTCGTGTGGGTGACGCCGCCGGCCGGTGGCCCACCAGCGGGTACCGTTGACGTGCTGCCGCTCGGTCCACTCGTCGCTCGCACCTCCGTCTTCCGGGGTCTGGCCACCACCCCGGATACCCTTGTTGGCGGGCGCCTCGTGGCCCGCGCACCGCGGCCGGCGCTCGGTTGGCCGGTGCTGCCAACACCGACGCCGACTGCTACGCCGACGGCAACCCCGACGGCGGCAGTGGCCGCGGTGGTGTCGGAGGCTGCCCTGCGGGTCGTCACGGTCTTCAACGAGGGGCGGCGGGAGCATGTGGTCATCACCAACGAGGGCAGCCAGTCGCAGAACCTGCAAGGGTGGGTGGTGGAGAGCCGGCCGGGTGGACAGCGCTACACCTTCCCGGCCGTGACTCTCGCACCGGGCGCGACGCTGCGCGTACACAGTGGGCGGGGTAGCGCCGCGGCGGCCGCGCCACCGACAGACTTGGCTTGGACCGGGCGCAACGTCTGGAATAATGCCGGCGATACGGCGATCCTGTTCGACCCGACCGGTCGTGAGGTCAGCCGGTTCAGCTACTAGCGGTATCCGACCAGATCCGGCCAGATCCGATGCCCTCTCGTGAGCGACTCGACCGCCTGCTCGTTGCCCGCGGCCTCGTGCCCAGTCGGGAGCAGGCTCAACGCTTGATTTACGCCGGTGAGGTGCGGGTTGACGGCGCCGTCGGCCGTGCGCCGGCCCAGCTGGTGTCGCCGACTGCCGCCCTCCACGTTCGCCAGCCGCCACTATTCGTGAGTCGCGGTGGTGACAAGCTGGCCCACGCCCTCGACGTATTCGCGGTGGATGTCACCGGCCGGGTGTGCCTGGACGTCGGGGCCTCGACCGGGGGCTTTACGGATGCCCTGCTCCAGCGCGGTGCCATCCGGGTGTATGCGGTTGACGTAGGACGTGCCCAACTCGCCTGGAAGCTCCGCCAGGACCAACGGGTTGTCGTGATGGAGGGCGTGAACGCCCGGTATC
Organism: Chloroflexota bacterium; assembly: GCA_965238265.1. Classification (GTDB taxonomy): domain Bacteria; phylum Chloroflexota; class UBA11872; order UBA12225; family JAJDUF01; genus JAJDUF01. Next base: position 4,151,402 of record OZ250185.1, read on the forward strand.
TGGAGCCGCTGCCGGAGCCGGTTGACCTCATTACCATTGACGTGGCCTTCATCTCGCTGGCGAAAGTGCTGCCGGCCGTGCTGCGGTCGCTGCGGCCGCAGGGTCTGCTGCTGACGCTGGTGAAGCCGCAGTTCGAGGCCGGGCCGGAGCTGGTCGGTCGCGGCGGTGTGGTGCGCGACCCGGCAGTTCACCGGCTGGTGCTTAACGCTGTGCTGGCAACGCTGCCGCCGCTAGGCCACACGCCGGTAGGGCTGACGCCCTCACCGCTGCGCGGCCCGGCGGGCAACGTGGAGTTCTTCGTGCTCGCCCAGGGGCCGGCGCCCGCCGCGCCGCGCCCGGCACTGGCGGCAGCCGACGCCATTGCTTGTGCCTTGGCAGCAGCAGAGCGCGTGCCGGCTAGAAAGCGTGGATCAGCTCGGTCTCGTAATCGGTAAGCACGGCATCGCGGTGCCGCTCGGCAAAATCGGCGACCTTGGCCAGCACGACGTCGGCATGTTGACCGTCCGATGAGACACAGACACAGCCTAGGACAGCCGATTGCCAGAGGTCCTGATCTTCGATCTCCGCTACCGCGACGCTGAACTTGCGGCGGAGCTGCTGGGCGAGGGAACGGATAGTCCGCCGCTTCGCTTTGAGCGAATCGCTGGCCGGGAGGTGGAACACGAGCCGCACGACACCGATAATCATGAGCGCTTTCCCACGGGCCGGAAGGTGGTATCCGCTCCTCACCCCCCGGCCCCCGCCCCACATTGTGGAGCGGGAGAGTCTGCCGGAGGCGGGCGGGAGTGAGGCAAGCAAAGACTTCCCAATCATAGCCGATCAGCCGGGCGCCGGAGATGCTATACTTGCCCGTTGGTGCGCGCTGCCCCTCGCGTTGCTCGCACAGCGCTTCCTGTGCCAGCGGCGTTTGCTCTGCTTCGCACCTGTTGTCGTATCGGAGTATTGAGAAGGACCGGAGCTGATGTCTACGAGTGTGGATGCGCTGTGCAAAGAGTATGAAAAGGCCGAGGTGCCTGAGTTCGGAGCCGGCGACACGGTGCGGGTTCACGTGCGGGTCGTGGAAGGCAACCGCGAGCGCATCCAGGTGTTCGCGGGCGCCGTGATCCGCTACCGCGGTGGCGGGAGCGGGACCAACTTCACGGTGCGCCGGATTGCTTCGCACGGCATCGGCGTCGAGCGCATCTTTCTGCTGCACTCGCCGCGGGTAGAGCGCATCGAAGTAGTACGGAGGGGCAAGGTCCGCCGCGCCCAGCTGTATTACCTGCGGGGTCGGACCGGACGCGCCGCGCGCATCAAGGAGCGCCGGCGTCCCGTCCAGCGGCAGCGCGCCAAGGCAGCCGCTGCCAAGTAGCTCTCACCCGGACAGCTTCGCCGTCTCCCCGCCGGCCGCCCCTTCCGGCCGCACTGCCATTTGCGCGTACACGCGCGTGCTCGTGGGGCTGGCGTGTCCGAGGTCGGCTTGCACTTGGGTGAGGTCCTGGCGCTGACGGACCATCGCGGTCGCAGCGGTGTGGCGGAGGGTGCGGGGATTGACCACGGCCTCGACACCGGCAGCGCGGGCGATGGCTTTCACGATAAGCCAGAACCCCTGGCGGCTCAAGCGCCCCCCACGATGATTGAGGAAGAGCGCCGTCTCGTCGGGATTCTGCGCCAGGCGTGGCCGCCCTTCATCCAGATAGACGCGCAGGGCGGCGGCAACGTCGTCGTCAAATCTTAACCGCGTATCCTGCCGCCGCGACCGCACGCAGGTAACGGTGCGGGTATCCCAGTCGAGATGGGCAACGTCCAGCGCCACCATCTCGGAGGCGCGGAGGCCGGTGGTGCAGAGCAAGGCCAGCATCGCCCGGTCACGGCACGCCTCGGGGCTATCGCCATCGCCGGCCGCGGCGAGGAGCGCCCGCAGGTCGGCGGCGGCCACCGTCCGTGGGGGCGCATGGTCAACGTGTGGGCCGGTCAGGGCCGCCGCCGGATTGCTGGGGATGAGGCCTTTGCGGGCGAGGTAGTTGAAGAACGACTTGACCGCAGCGAGCTTGCGGGCCTGCGAGGCCAGCGCCAAGCCGCGCTCGCGTAGCCACTGGCGGAACTCTAGCAAGGTGGCCGGCTCGATGTCCCAAGACGTGGCCCCCTGCTCGACGACAAAGCTGCGGAACTGGGCCAGGTCGCGGCGGTAGGCAGCCAACGTGTTGCGCGAGAAGGGGCGGCCGTTTCGGCCTTCGACTTGGCTGAGGAATTGGGTAATGACTGCATCCATCGTTGCTTCTCTAGCCGGACTGCCGTTGCACTGCTCGCCCGCCGCCGCAGTCCGGAGAGCGACGGGTACTACGGGGTGAGGAACGCTACCAAGACCTGCGCGAGGCGCCGCAGCTCGGCGACCGCAATGTGCTCGTCGGTGCTGTGAATCGCCTCATAGCCAACACCGAGATTTACCGTAGTGATCCCCCGCTCGTTGAAGACGCTGGCGTCACTCCCCCCGCCGGTCGCATGCATGCTGGGTTCGAGACCGGTCCGGCGAATGGCCGCCGCCAGCGACTGTACGAGCGCGTGGCCCTCCGGGATACTGAACGTCCGATACAGCGTGCTGACCTCGACATCGGCCTGTGCGCCGGCTGCGGCGGCGGCCTCCTGCAAAGCCGTGACCATGTGGCGCACTTGGGCTTCCACCTTGGCGGGATCGTGACTGCGCGCTTCGCCGGTGACGGTTACGCGCTCGGGGACGACGTTCATCGCCGTGCCGCCGGAGATCAGGCCGATATTGGCCGTGGTTTCGGCGTCGAGCCGGCCGAGACGCATCGCAGCGATAGCTTGCGCGGCCACGACGATGGCGCTGATACCCGTTTCGGGGGCGACGCCGGCATGGGCCGCTCTCCCGATGATTGTCGCGTCTATGCGGTCGTGCTGCGGTGCGCTGTTGATGATGGTGCCCACCGCCCCGGCGCTATCCAGGACGACCGCCGTGCTGCTCCGTAGCATGCTCATGTCGAGGGCGCGGGCGCCCATCAGCCCCACCTCCTCGCTCACGGTGAAGACGACCTCCACCGGACGCATGGGCTGCCCGCTCGCTTGTCCGGCCTGGAGCGCTTCGAGAATGGCGGCGACGCCAGCCTTGTCATCGGCGCCCAGGACAGTCGTGCCGTCGCTACGGATTACACCATCGTCCAGCCGCGGCCGGACGCCGCGGCCCGGCTCCACGGTGTCGAGGTGCGCGCTGAGGATGATTGGCTCGGCCGCGGCAGCGCCGGCCAGCCGGCCAATGACGTTGTGCTTGGCGTCCGTCGTCACCGCGCAGCCCAGGTCGCGCAAGCGCTGGGCGACGACTCCGCTCATCGCCGCCTCCTCACCGGAGGGGCTATCAATGCTGGCGAGGGAGCAGAAGGTCTCGACGAGTCGCTCTTCGTGGACCGCGCTCGTCGGCGCTCGGTTGGTCATCGCGTCTCTCCTGTAGACAGTGGGGCCATTATAGCTGCGGCGGCGCCTCACCCCCCGGCCCCCACTCCACCATGATGGAGTGGGGGAATGCGGCGGCAGCAGCAGACGCACTGCCCTTGACAGCGGACTATCGCATGACCTATCGTGACCCATCTTGCACGTTGAGTCAGTAATACGCCCAGTAGAGTTCAGGCGTCTTCGGGCGGCAGCATGGATTCTCGGACTCTGGCTGGGGGCACTACTCATTACCGGCTGTGAAGTGAGCACGCCGTTTTCTCCAACCGTCACGCCAGCCCCGACGGCCACCGTTCCGCCAACGGCCACCGTTCCGCCACGGCCAGCTCCGCCAACGGCCACGGCTATCCCGACAGCAACATTTACCGCTACACCGACATTGACGCCTACTGCTACCCGGACACCGACGGCCTCGCCCACGGCAACGGTTACACCCTCGCCTACCCAGCCCACGACGGCAGGTATCTTCGCCCGTCTAGCTCCCTCGGTCGCGTTCGTGGAAGTCACTTCGGGATCCGGAAGCGGTGTGCTGATCGAAGGTGGATACGTGCTGACCAACGCACATGTGGTGTGGCCTTTCGAGCATGCTCGGGTAGTTTTCGGCGATCAGTCGGAGCACCTGAAGGTCCCGGTCGCACATTGGGACCTCATGGCCGATCTCGCGCTCCTGGGACCGATCCAGACTACACTGTCCCCACTCCCACTCGGGAACGGTGAAGACTTGGCGGTCGGCAGCGAGGTCCTCTTGATCGGCTACCCGGGTGAGCCGGAGAAGCTCCCGCGTCCTACCCTTGCTAAGGGTATTCTGTCTCGCCTCCGAGAGTGGGAACCCATCCAGATGACCTTCATCCAGACCGATGCCACGGTTGCCGGTGGGCAGAGTGGTGGGGTCCTGATCTCCCGAGATGGCGAGATTATCGGCATCACCAGCTTATCGTTCGCTGAGGAGCAGTTCTCCCTGGCTCTCTCGGCCAAGGATATCCTGCCCCGTCTCCGTGGGTTGCTGGCCGGGGAGGACGTCACCGGTCTCGGTGATCGGCGTCTACCCCGCGGAGACGGGCAGTCGTCCCACACCGTCTCACTCGATAGCCCGCTAGCCGTCCAGGCCTATGTCGTTGATCTGCCGGAAGGCTCCGAACTGAAAGTTGAGGTGGAGAGCGAGCATAATGCCAGCTTCACCGTCGTGGAATCCACCGGATACTGGCTGGTATTTGCCGACGAGGGGACCAGTGGGCTCGAGTCTGATTCGGCGACGACAGAGGTGGCAGGGCCGCACTTTGTGGTTGTCTTCCGAGAGGAAGGCTGGGGACCAGGAGAATTCCAGGTCACCAGCAACCGTCAACTCATACCGGTACACGATCCTGATGATGGCAAGACCATCAACCTGGGCCAGACTCTGCGCGGTAGCATTGACTACCCCGGTGATAGTGACGTGTTTGTCATTGACCTGGAAGACGGCGCCATCATCACCATGCATGTCGATTCCATCGCAATTGATCCCTTGGTTGGCATTCTCGCCTCGGGCAGCGAGTTTGGGGAGCTCGTAGAAGATGACGACAGCGGCGGCGGCCTCTTAGGACTCAGCGCAGAACTCCACTTCAAAGCTACTCAGGCTGGTACGCACCTTATTCTCGTTGAGGACTCGTTTGACGAGGTCGCTGGCGGTTACATATTGACAGTCAAGCCGGCCGCACCGGACGCGACGCCCGTCACCGCGCCAACGCCGACGCCGGTCCCAGTGGCTCTCGATACACCTGTGGGGCCGATGCTCGTGTATAACGGCATCGAGGCCGACTTCAGCCTACAGTATCCGGCAGGGTGGGAGGAACAACCCACTCGGCAAGGCGAAACGGCGCGCTTCGCGAACGAGCAGGGCGGACTATTTGGTATCACCGAGCACGATCTCGTCGTCGCCGGCCTCGGTCGGATGGATGTAGATCGCTATACGGAGGCTGTCGTCAGTCTATTGGGAAGTGTCCCGACTACTAGAGTGCTCTGGGCGGACTCTTTCACGACGGCGCAGGGCCTCCCTGCGGCAGACATCGCGTTCGATATAGGTGGAGGCGTCTTCACAGGTAGGCGCCTCCTGTACGTCCACGATGGACGCATCGGCTTCGGCGCCGCGTATATCGTTCCAGCAGTTCAGTATCAGGAGCTTGAGTCCGTCATTATCTATTCGTTCTGTAGCTTTCGCGTCAACGGGGAAGATTTGGATCAGTCAGCGATAGAGCAGTGTTTCCGGGATACGAAAGAGGCTAACACTTTCCGCGAACAAGGTAGAGGAAATGCACAGAAGGGTGATTTCGAGCAGGCGATCATAGACTTCGGCAAAGCGATTGAGCTTCGGCCGCAGAATAAAGGTCTCTACACAGCGCGCGCTTTGAACTACTGGCGGCTACAAGACAACACCAAGTCACTGGAGGATCTGGACCGTGCGTTGTTGCTCGATCCCGACTACGCGAATGCCTACAACATTAGGGCAACCGTACACACCACTGCCAAGAATTACGAGCAGGCACTGGCGGATGTAGAAAAGGCGCTGGAGTTATCCGAACCAGGGCGGAGGGAGTACCTAGCTTACCTAGACACACGTGCTCACATCTATCTGAACACGGGCGAATACGAAAAGGCCAAGTCCGACTACGATGCCGTGCTCGAACGTGGTCTGGATTACCCGGCACCCTTCTTGGGCGCCGGCCTGACCTATGCTGCCCTTGGCGAGAATGAGCGTGCCATCGAACTGTTGCAACAGGGGCTAGAGCGAGTGGCGGAGGAACAGCACCCTGATCCACAACTGACCGACCTGACGCCCCGGGCACAGGAGACCCTATCGAAGCTCACGTCATAGGGATCAACAGGGCACCGGACCACGTAAGCCGGCCGACGAGGGGGGGGGTAAGGGTGAGGCCCGGCAAGTGGACACGGGGTATATCGAGTCACCACTAGGCTACCGCCGGATGCCCTGTTTTAGCCACCCAACCGCCTCCAGTGATGTCCCCTCTCCATACCGAACGCTACTGCCGCCCTTTTCTGCACAGCCGGGGCGTTAGGAGACGCGGTAGCGCTCGATGGCGGTTTCGTCTACGTCTAGGCCCAGGCCCGGACGCTGGGGAATCTGTATCACCGTGCCCTCGATTCGGAACGGCGGATCGCCTCTGAGTAGCCGTTCCAACGGCGCCCACTGCTCCCAGGGCAGTAGCGGCGGCGCCGTGATGGCCAGCTCCAGCAGGCGGCAGTTGGGGAGCGCGCCAACGACTTGCAGCCAGCCGGCCAGCGCGAGGCCGTGCGTGCCGTGGGGAATACAGGGGATACCGAAGCCCTCGGCCAGCGCGCTAATCTTCCGCAGGGTGAGGATGCCGCCACAGTTGTACGCATCCGGCTGCACAATATCGAAGGAGCGGGCGGCGAGATACCGGGCGAATTTCCCCAAGCCGCGGTCCCCTTCTCCACCGGTAATCGGAATGTCTACCGCTGCGGCCAGCCGCGCCGGTGTTTCGACATCGCTGCGGTCGAAACACTCTTCCAACCAGGTGCCGTCCGCTTGCTCGAAGGCCCGTGCCACCCGATAGGCCGTCTCGTAGTCCCACACCGTTCCGGGCGCGTGGGCCGTGCGGTCCAGCATCAGCTCGACCGTCTCACGGCCGCCCACGCGCTGGCGAACCGCTTGGGCCACGGCTACGTCGGCCAGCGGATCGGGGCGCCAGACGCGGTACTTGATGGCCGTAAAGCCATGCGCGACGTAGCGGGCAATGTCGTCTACCTGGCGCTCCGGAGGCACGTCGGATTGATCGGCCGCGCCGGGCCAGACGCAGGTCAAGTAGACCGGGATATGCTCACGTGCCCCACCGAGTAGCTTGGATACCGGCAGGCCGGCGGCTTTGCCAACGATGTCCCATAGCGCATGCTCGACGGCCGGCCATTGCAGCAGACTGGGGTTGCGCTGCAAGTGCCGCTCGATGGCGAGGGGGTCTTGTCCCACGAGCACGGGTGCGATGGTGCTGGCCAGCGCGGCCGGGGCGGTGCCTCCGACGCCATGGAAGGCGTACCCCGTAATCCCCCCGTCCGTCCGCACACGGGTAACGCCGGTGTTGGCGATTGCGCCCTTGGCCTGCTCCGACTCGGAGGCAGGCAGCCGCAGGTCGAAACATTCAACGGCCGTGATCTTCATCGCTGTGACCTCACGGCGCTACCGCTGCCTCGCCGGCGTGCTCCCGTATCCACGCCCGGAGGGGCACGTCCTCGTCGCTCGGTGAGGTGTAGCCCAGACCGCCGGTGCTGGCGCCGAGGAGCTGCCGGCGGATGGGATCGCAGCGGTCCATGAACCGGATAGAAGCGGTCATATCGTCTCTGGGGCGCAGCCAGCGGTAGCTGTAGCCGTAGAACAGCACTTTGCGCGAGACATCCGAGGCATTGTCGCTTGCCGAGTGCCAGATACGCCGGTCGAAGAATACCGCTGTGCCGGGCGCAACCCGCACGGCAACCGCTTCTTTCCCGTCCATTCCACTGTCGCCCCGACTGGGGCGGGCGGCTGACTTGCTGCGCGCGTGGCTCCCGGGCGCCAGATAGAGGTTGGCCCGCCCCAGCTCGCGGGTATCGGTGAGGAAGTAGGCGACTTTCAGCGATACCCGCGGCTGGGGGTCCGTCTCCAGCTCTTTGTTCAGGCGGTCGGAGTCCTGATGCAGACCAAGCTCGATCTTCGATGGTCGCTCCTCCGGCGGCAGCGGCGGCGAGACCGGCATGTGCGAGTGATAGAGCTGGATGTTCCACCCCAGCAGGCCCCAGACCTTGGGAAACGTCGTAGGCCAGTCCAGCAGCTCCAGAAACAGCTCGTCGCGGCCCACAAAGTCAAGATGGTTGACCCTTTCGTGCGGACTCAGGCCGTGCTCGGAGCGGTATTCCGCGTCAACCCGGTCCACGACCGTGGTGAGCCGCGCCACGAGGTCGTCCGGTAGCGCGTTCTCGACTATGAGAAAGCCGTTACGTTCGAATTCGAGCCGTTCGGCAGCGGTGAGGCGGTGTTGCAAGCCGGATGCGTCCATGCTTCTTCCTCCTCCGGGGCCGCGCGAGTGGAGATGTACCGTCCCTGAGCGAGGGATGTCATGCCAGGCAGCATACGCTGCCGGCGATGTGACGGGCGCTCCCGAGGTTGGTGCCGCCGCCTTCCATGCAACGGTGAGCCGGGAAGCTGCGCCCGCCTGCTCCTTACGCCGCTACAGGATAACGCAGATCGGAACGGCTCGCATGGTCGCGGACGACGGCTGTGGCAAGCCGGGGTGATGGTCTGAAGCAGGATTTGCAGGATGCAAGGATGAGCAGGATGGGGGAGGAGGGGGTGGCACCCTCACCCCAGCCCTCTCCCAGGGGGAGAGGGGGTTTGGATTCCCACTTTCGCGGGAATGACGGGTGGGGAGCGGGACCTACCCCCGGCCCCTTCACTGGCCGGGAAGGGGAGGCAGCGCGGCGCCGGCCGCAATCCGGGCTGATCGAGGGGCACCGAATGGCCCTGGATTCCGGCTTCCGCCGGAATGACGGGGTGTGGGGACAGATCGTGGGGTGAGGGGCTGCCGGGCGAGGGCTCGAACCTCGACTGCGTGATTCAAAGTCACGTGTCCTACCATTAGACGACCCGGCAGTGGATGACAGGTTGCCTCTTCCCAGTCTAGCATCACCAGCGGGAACGGCGCACACCCGGCGACTGCTGCCGAGCCTTGCCCGGATCGTCACTGCCCGTTACACTGCGAGTCAGTCCCGGCTCCCCGCACTGCCCATCCCCACTGCAATAAGGTGGCACCGGCGAGTGCGGGAGGCCAGAGAGGAAGTAGTAGCAAAGCATCATGGCCGTGGCGACTGAAACGAACCGTGCTCCCCGGTCCGAGCCAAGAGCGGCTCAGGACCGGCGCTTTGATCTGATTACTCGTAACACCGCCGAGGTACTCACGCCCGGCGACTTGTCTCGCCTCTTGGCGGCCGGTCAGCCGATCAAGCACTATATCGGCTTCGAGATTTCCGGCAAGATGCATCTCGGCACGGGCCTGATATGCATGGGCAAGGTCAAGGACTTTCTCGACGCCGGGGTCGAATGCACCATTTTCCTCGCCGACTGGCACACCTGGATCAATGATAAGCTCGGCGGTGACCGCGAGGTCATCAAGGGTGTGGCGGCGGAGTATTTCAAGGAAGGCTTCAAGGCCTCGATCCGCTGCTGGGGCGGTGATCCGAGCAAGTTGCAATTCCTGCTCGGCACGGACCTTTACGAGGGGAACGACGACTACTGGGCAACGGTCATTGACGTGAGCAAGAACACGACCCTGAGCCGGATGCAGCGCAGTATCACCATTCTCGGCCGTCAGGAAGGGGAGAGCGTTGACTTTGCCAAGCTGATCTACCCACCGATGCAGGTCGCGGATATTTTTATCCAAGGCGTGCAGCTAGCGCATGCGGGGATGGATCAGCGTAAAGCGCACGTCATCGCGCGGGATACGGCGCGGAAGCTCAAGCTCCGGCCCTTGTTGGACACGCGGGGACGCAAGCTCAAGCCGGTGGCCATCCACCACCCACTCGTCATGGGATTGGGCAAGCCGCCCTTCTGGCCACCGCCCGAAGAGAACCGGCAGGAGTTCCTGGCGGCGATGAAGATGAGTAAGTCGGACCCGAACTCGGCGATCTTCATTCACGATAGTCCGGACGACATTCGGCGCAAGATTCGGAAGGCGTTCTGTCCACCGCAGGAGGTCGAGTTCAATCCGATCCTCGATTGGGCCAAGCACTTCATCTTCCGCGATGCCGACGTGGAGCTGACTATCGCCCGGACGCCGGCCAATGGCGGCTCGATCACCTACGGTTCATTCGCAGACCTCGCCGCCGATTACGAGTCCGGTGCGCTGCACCCGCTCGATCTGAAGGATGGCGTGGCCGCGCGGCTGACCGAGCTGCTGGAGCCGGCGCGTCAGCACTTCGACCAGCCCGGCCCCCGCGAGATGCTCGCCGAGTTTGAGGCCCTTGCCGAAAGAGGGTGAGTACGATGGCTGGACTGACACCGGCACAGAGACAGCAGTATGACGAGCAAGGCTACGTGCTGCTCAAGCGGCTCTTGGCGCCGGAGGCGCTACAGCCGCTCATTGATGACATCAGCGCTGAGGTAGACCAGCGCGCGCGCGAGTACTACGCCAAGGGACTGGTCAAGTCACTCCACTCCGAGCACGGCTTCGAGACGCGGCTGGCCAAACTGTGGGCAGAGTGCGAGGCGATCCATCAGCATTGGTTTGGCGGTCGCCATGCCGGGCCGGGGCTGTTCAGCTTACTCACACACCCAAAGCTGCTAGATATCGCCGAAAGCATCGTCGGCCCGGAAGTCCATTGCGAAGGACGGCATCGCCTGCGTCCTAAGCTTCCCCACTGGGACAAGGTGACCGTACCCTGGCACGATGATACGTCCTTCGGGGGGCGACGCATCATCTACTTCCGGGAGCCTTACGGCCTGGACACGCGGGGCCCGCACTACAGAGCCACGGCACTGTCGCGGGTACTCCCGATGACTCAGCTGCCCGAGCCGGGGTTCTGGCTCCCACTGGTCGAGGCGAATGAGGCGAACGGCTGTCTCCGGCTGCTCCCTGGTGGGCACCGTCACGCCCCACCATCCGCGTCTGCATGGGCTCCAGAGAAGGTGGTGACGGAGCTTGACGGGCTGCAGACGGTCTCCATGCCAATGCAAGTCGGCGACGTGCTTCTGTTCCATCAGCACCTACCACATCACTCACCCTACAACGGCTCCGATCATATTCGCTGGAGTGTGGACATCCGCTATCAGGACGGGCGCCAACGGGTTAAGTCGCCGCGCGAGCCAGGTTTCCTCGCTCGAAGCAAGGAGCGTCCCCAGGATGTCATCACGACGTTTGAGGGCTACCGGAGGATTCGAGATGCAGTGCGCGAGTTCATCGAGCAGACGGGAATACGGCTCTAGCCGATGAGCGCCGACCAGCCGACGCCGGGTGTCCGGCCCGTTCACATGAGCTATTTCGGCGGGCCAGGCTCCTTTACGTCAACGGCGGCGCATCGGTACGCCGAGCAGACCTTCGGCGGCGGGCAGTTCGTGCTCTACGAGGAAATCGCCGGCGTCGCTGCGAGCCATACCGACGTGTGTCGGCACGTGCAACTGCGCGAGGCGGACTACGGCGTGCTGCCTATCGAGAATAACCTGGAAGGGGTCGTCGCCGAGACGCTAGACGCGCTGCGGGCCTCGGACCTGCGGATCTACGGCGAGATGACCATCCCCATCGTCCATCATCTGCTCTCGCGTGCCGAGCAAGTGGACGCGATCAAGGCGATCTACTCGCATCCCCAGGCTCTTCGGCAAAGTCGGCGCTGGCTCGATCGGTTTCGCGCGGCGCACCCTGGAGCGGAGATCGGGACTGAGGCGAGCACGGCGGTAGCGGCGCGGCGCGCCGCCGGCGAGGACGGAGCAGCCGCCATCGGTACGGAAGAGGCTGCCGAGCTACACGGTCTCAACGTCGTAGCACGCGACGTCGGCGACAGCCCGCTCAATGTGACCCGCTTCTGGGTAGTAGGGCGCCACTACGCCGACCCCACCGGCTTTGACAAGACGACACTGCTGGTCGAGTTACAGAACCGACCCGGCACACTCCGTAACCTGCTCGACATCTTCGCCGAGAGCAAGTTGAACCTGCTGACCATCCATCAGCGGCCGCTGGAGTACAACGCCGAGCTAGAGCGGATGGAGTATTACTGGTTCCTCGACTACGAAGGCCACATCAACGAGCCGTCGCTCTACGCGGCCTTCAACGAGCTGGTGAGCCACCGGCCGCGGGTGTGCCGCGAAGCCAAAGTGCTCGGCTCCTACCCCCAATCCACCATCCCCGGCGGCGGCCGCTGGTGAGTCGCAGGCTCCTACCGGGGCCTGCCAAGCGCCGCTCCGATAGCAGAGTCAGTTGGCAAGACCCGGCCGCAGTGGTACAACCTGTGTAGGTATGTCTCAGTACCGGAGAGTAGGGGCAGCAATGAAAGAAATCACCCGTGCCGTCGGAGCCAAGGGCCAAGTCACGCTACCGGCCGCAGTGCGGAAGGCATTGGGCATAGAGGGTAACGGCCAGGTTACTTTCGTCATTGACCGTGGCAACGTAAGAATCAAGTCGGCTCAGGACCCCCTTGCGGAAATCTACCAGTCTGTACCCGCGCTAAAGCGTCCCCTCACACTCAAGCAGATGCGTGAGATTGCTATTGAGGAGCACGTTCAGAGAGCGGCCAGGAAGGGATTGTAGGGTCGCTCGGCGGTGCTAGACTGCGGTGTAGGTAACGAGGGTGGAGGCTTCCGACCATGGGTAATCCCCAAACAATCCCATTTGATGAGTTTGTTGCCGATCTTGTCGGCATCTTTCGACCGCTTGGCGCGCCGGCAGGAGGCTGTGGTCGTGGAGAGGGCCGGGGTACGGTATCGCTTGGAGTATGAAGTCAGCCCGTCCGCCAGCGAGCTATGGACTACCTACAATCCAGAGCAGGTTCGCCGTGCCTTGCGGGAAAGCGCCGGTGCGCTCGCCGGGGTAGACCGCGATGCTCTCCTGGACGATATACGCGCCGCCCGCAGCCAAGCCGGCCGCGGGTCCTCGGCCTAAGCGATGCCCACGGGTATGCCGCGAAGCCAAAGTGCTCGGCTCCTACCCCCAATCCACCATCCCCGGCGGTCGCAGTATTGCAACCTGCGTGGATACGCCCTCGTTAACCATGAAGACGCCGCGATCACCTGAATCGCGGCCAACGAAACACCGAGAGGAACCGTGGATGACACTGCAATTCGCAACCAAGCAGCTTGACGCACAGCCCATCTTGGGTATCCGTACCGTGGTCACGCACGACAAAATCGGCGAAGCGATGGGGCCCCTGTTCGGCGAGATATTCGGGTACATTCAGCAGAGTGGGCAAGCCCCGGCCGGTATGCCCCTCACGATCTACTACCACATGGATGGCGGCCCGCTCGACATGGACGGTGATGAGTGCGTGGACGGCGGCGAGATCGACATGGAGTGCGGCATGCCCGTCGCCGCGCCAGTGGACGGGAGCGGCCGCATCCAAGCCTCCGAGCTTCCCGCCGGCACCGTGGCGACCGCGACGCACATGGGACCATGCGACAACCTCCCACAGACGTGGTCGGCGCTGACGGAGTGGATGGAGGCGCAGGGCCTCCAAGCCGCCGGAGCGCCCTGGGAGGTCTACATGACCGATCCCGGTGCCGAGCCGGACCAATCCAAGTGGCGCACCGACATCTTCTTCCCCGTGCGCTGATCTGCGCCGCGCGCTGAAACCATTGGCCGTGCCCCTTAACCAGGGGCACGGCCAATCGCGCCCCTACCGAGCGGCTCCGCGAGGTACCCTGAAGGCGTACCGGTCGGCAATGGAGGGGAAGGGAGCCGCGATGCGAACCCACGCTACCGAGATGGCGCTGGGGCAAGCGCCGGAGAACCGGTGGCGAGCCGAGGACGCCGCCGGCCGCGACGAACTTGGCCTGCTCGTCTATCGCTCCAACCTGCTGGGCCGCGATCCGACGCTGGTCAATGCCGGTGGCGGCAACACCTCGGCCAAGCTGACCGAAACCGACTTCCGTGGTCGTGAGGTGGGCGTCCTGCGCGTCAAGGCGTCCGGCTTCGATCTCGCCACGATGGAGCGCGAGGGATTTGTCGGCCTCCGCCTCGACGACATACTCCCGCTCCGGTCGCGGGCGGCGATGACCGATGCGGAGATGGCGGCCTATCTCGCTCACACCATCACCGCGCCGGAGGCACCGCGGCCGTCTATCGAAACGCTGCTCCACGCCTTCACCCGCCATCGGCACATTGACCACACTCACCCCGACGTGGGCTTGGCCTTCTGCACCACCGCCGGCGGCGAGGAGCTGGCCCGAAGACTCTTCGGGCCCACGATGGTCTGGGTGCCGTACCGGCGCCCGGGCTTTGCGCTCGCCAAGCAGGTGGCGGCGTTGGTCAATGCCGACGAGCGCGTGCGCGTCGCGTTTCTCGGCCATCATGGCTTGGTGACCTGGGGTGAAACGGCTCACGACTGTTACCGGAACACCATCGCAGTGTTGGGCCGCTGTGCCGAGGCGGTGCGGGCTGCCGTGCGAACGAAGCGGGTGTTCGGTCCGGTCGTGCAGCCGCCATTGCCGCCGGATCGGCGGCGGGCGGTCGCGGCGGCGGTCGCGCCGACGTTGCGAGGTGCCGGCGGTGGGGCGCAGCGTATGGTCGTACACTTCGACGATTCGCCGGAGGCGCTTCAGTTTCTGGCCGGGCAGGAGTCGCGCGCCCTCGCTGCGCGTGGGACGGCTTGCCCCGACCACATCATCCGCACCAAGGCCACCGCGCTGTGGGTCGAGTGGGACTCCCGGACAGGCAACCTTGCGGCCCTGAAGACGGCGATCCGCGCCGGCACGGCCACCTACGCCGAACGCTACCGCGCTTACCTCCGAGCTAACCGGGCGCCGGGCGACCCGGAAGATGATCCGCAGCCACGTATCGCGCTCGTTCCCGGCATCGGGCTGTTTGCTACCGGCAGCGACAAGCGGGCGGCAAGCGTGGCGGCCGCCACCTACCGCCGCGCCATTGCGGTCATCGGTGGAGCGACGGCGCTCGGCGAGTTCGTGCCTCTCTCGGAGCGAGATGCTTACGACATCGAGTATTGGCCCCTGGAACGTTACAAGCTCTCGCTGGCGCCACCGCCGGCCGCGCTATCCGGGCACGTGGCGCTCGTGACCGGCGCGGCTAGCGGCATCGGCCGTGCGACTGCCAACCGCCTCGCTCGCGCCGGCGCGCACGTGGTGGCCGCCGACATCAATGCCGCTGGCGTCTTAGCCGTCACGGAGGCCATCAACGACGTACACGGCGAGGGCCGGGCGCTGGCCGTACCGACCGACGTAACGGATGAGATGCTTGTCCGCCGCGTCTTCCACGAGACCGCGGTTGCGTTTGGCGGCGTGGATATTGTGGTCAGCAATGCCGGGCTGACGAGCAGAAACCGCACCACCATACTTCCATCGGATTGTACGGTTTCTGCTTGTCAGTTGAGCGTGCAAGCCATCGAGGACACGACGCTCGCGGAATGGCGCCGGCTCCATGACGTGCTCTCGATGGGCTATTTCCTGGTGGCACGCGAGGCCTTTCGCTGGTGGCAAGAGCAGGGGAGTGGCGGCAGCCTCATCTTCGTGGCCTCAAAAAACGCGCTTGCTGCCGGCACGGAGATCGCTGCCTATAGCGCGGCCAAGGCCGCCGAGCTGCACTTGGCACGATGTCTGGCGGAGGAAGGTGGTCCGCACGGCATCCGCGTCAATTGCGTGTGCCCGGACGCGGTGATCAAGGGATCGGCGCCGTGGTCGGCGTCCCGGCGCCGGGAGCGGGCACGTACCTACGGCATCGAGCCGGAGGAGCTGGAAGCATATTACCGCGACCGCACCGCGCTCAAAGTGAATATCACGCCCGACGACGTGGCGGAGGCGATTCTGTTCTTTGCGTTGCCCCAAAGCGCCAAGACAACGGGTGCTGTGCTGACGGTAGACGGTGGTATCCGTGCCGCCTACGTGCGCTAACATCCGAGGGTGTGGGGCGCTTGACGGGAGCCGCAAACTTTGCTAAAGTCACAGGTGTAGGGTGGCTGCACGCATAGGTAGTCATCCGTTCTCCCCAGTTCACAACAGCGATAGCTGGCTTGCTTCTACGCCACGTAGAGCCGGGTTTCTGGCGCACGGCCGGATCCTATGACGCTCTTCAGCCACTTTTCAGTCAAGAGAATCGTCTCGGGCAGGGTGTCCTGTTGGCTGCCGATACCATCACCAGTTGTGTCCGAGAAGATGGAGGCCGGCGCGCTCTGCCTACTCGAACAAGGCACGCTACCTCTGTAGCTCTGAGCCGAGAGCAAGACTAGGGGAGTATCCGATCCGAGTGTCGTGCAGCGGCATCCGGCAGACATGAATCCTCGCTGATGCAAGCAACACCGCAGCGTCTAGCGCTTGGCGTTGGCCTGAGACTAGAAGCCAGCCTTGTCGCTGGATCGCCGAGGGCGACTGCACCGCTGTCCAGAATCGGAGGCCACTACACTGCTGCTGTCGTGCCGCGTGCCACCGAGCGCCGTTATGCCTAAGAGACTTGCGCTCCGAAAGGACGCACCGGAATACGTGTACTCGGCTCAGGACGAGTATCAGAGCATGAGTTTTCCGGTCCGGTCCGTCCGTAAGTGGACTTCCTGACTGTGCCAGTGTGCTACCGACCAGGCGCCAATGCGGGCCTCACGGCCGCGGTCCCGGCTTGTTGCGCCGGGGGCGGCATAGTGTTGAGGAGGCCGATCTCCTAGCCCAGCCCGGCTGAAGCGTGCCGCGGACTACCCCCAACGTCGAGAGTCGCGTCCAGGAGTGCAACTGTGCAATACGCCGAATTGGAAACCCGCACCATCACTGAATTGCGTGACATGGCCCGCGATATGGCTCTGCCTGGCCATTCCGCGCTAAAAAAGCAGGAGTTGATCTTCCGACTCCTGCAGGCACAGACCGAAAGGCAGGGGCACCTCTTCCGCACCGGTGTCCTGGAGGTCATGGACGAAGGCTACGGCATGTTGCGGCAAGGCAAGAGCTGGCTACCGGGTCTGGAGGATATTTACGTCTCCCAGACCCAGATCCGGCGCTTCGGCTTGCGGACAGGTGATCTCGTCACCGGCCAGATCCGCCCGCCGAAGGACAGCGAGAAGTTCTATGGCCTGCTGCGTATTGAAGCGGTCAACAACCAAGCGCCGGACGAGGCCAAGCTACGTCGCCGCTTCGACAGCCTGACGGCGATCTTCCCGAACAAGCTGTTCGACCTGGAGCTAGGCGCGGCGGCGACGACCCGTGAGCTGAAGCAGCACAATATTTCCAATCGGGTCATCAATCTGGTGTCACCTATCGGCCGCGGGCAGCGGGGGCTGATCGTGTCTCCGCCGAAGGCCGGCAAGACCTTGCTGCTCAAGGGGATTGCCCAGGGCATCACGACCAACTGCCCGGAAGCGCACGTGATGGTCGCGTTGATCGGCGAGCGGCCGGAGGAAGTGACCGACTGGGAACGGACGGTCAACGCCGAGGTCATCAGCTCGACGTTCGACGAGCCGCCCGACAACCATACGCGCGTCGCCGAGATGTGCCTAGAGCGGGCCAAACGGCTCGTCGAGGTGGGACACGACGTGGTGATCCTGCTGGATAGCATCACGCGGCTTACGCGGGCGTACAACTTGGCGGTTCCCGCGAGCGGACGCACGCTCTCCGGCGGTGTAGACCCGGCAGCGCTCTATCCGTCCAAGGGCTTCTATGGAGCCGGGCGGAACATTGACGAGGGCGGCAGTCTCACCTTGCTGGCCACCTGTCTGGTGAATACGGAGAGCCGCATGGATGACGTCATCTATGAGGAGTTCAAGGGCACCGGCAACATGGAGCTGATCCTCGACCGGCGGCTCGCGGACCGCCGCGTCTTCCCGGCCATTGACATTGCCCGCTCCGGCACCCGGCGCGAAGAGTTGCTGCTCGATGAGCAGACGCTACGCAGCGTGATCACGATCCGCAGGATGCTCAACGCGATGGGCGGCAGCGATGCCGTGGAGGCGATGCTTGCTCAGATGAGCAAGGCTGCCACCAACCGCGAATTCTTGACCACCATCGGCAAGGAAGTCGGCTGAACGCCGGTTTGTCGGGGCACGGGCCTCACCCCCGGCCCCTCTCCACACGTGGAGAGGGGGGTGTCCACCGCTCGTCATTCCCGCGAAAGCGGGAATGACGGATGGGCGTTATTTTCAGAGTCACGACGGGCGCCTGCGTAGCGGGGAGATGAGGGAGGCACCCTATCCTGAACTGCCTCGCTCTGTTACTATCACACCATGCCTCCGGACTCTCTGGTGCGGGTCATTACCTATGATGGGCCTGGCGCCGCGCCGGTGCTGCGTAGCGTGCCGCGGCCGGCGGTGCCGCCGCGCGGCGCCCTGATCCGCATCGCCGCCTGCGGCGTGTGCGGCACTGATCTGCACATCCTGCGCGGGCACTGGCCGGGTGACTTGCCCTGGCCCTTCACACTTGGGCACGAGCTGGCCGGCGTGGTCGAGGAGATCGGGCCGGAGCTGACCAGCGACTACATGGGTCAGCCGTTGGAGGTCGGCGCACCGGTGATGCTGCCACCGCTGATGGCGTGTGGCCGCTGTTACTACTGCTTGCACTACCCTACCCGTGCTAATCGCTGCCTCAACCCGACCTACTACGGGCGCAAGATCGGCTTTGCGCGGCCGCCGCATCTCTGGGGCGGCTGGGCCGAGATGGTCTACATTGACCTCGATGCCTTGCCAGCCACCAAAGTCTTCCGTCTCCCCGCTGACATGTCGTTACTCGTCGGCAGCCTTGTGGAACCGTTCAGTTCCGTGACACGCGCCCTCAATCGCGCCAGCGCCCTGGGCATGGAAGGCTTCCAGCCTGGAGCTACGGTCGTGATCCAGGGGTCGGGACCCATCGGCGTGCTGGCGGTCGTTGCTGCGCGGCAGCGTGGCGCCGGGAAGGTGGTCGTCGTAGGCGCCCCGGAGGTGCCGCGCCTGGCGCTCTGCCGCACCTATGGCGCCGATGCGACGATCTCCCTGGAAGGGCATCCGACGCCGGAGGCGCGGGTGGACGCCGTGCGTCAGGTCGTTGGTGGATTCGGCGCCGACGTAGTGATGGACTGTAGCGGCAGTCCCCTGGCCGGTCCGGAGGGGATCGAGATGCTCCGCGATGGGGGCACCTACGTGGAGATGGGGCAGTTCACCGACGCCGGGAGCCAGGAGACCAACTGGCATCGCATCTGTGTGAAGGAAGTGCAAGTCCTGGGGAGCTGGGCCTTTACACCGGACGAAGTGGCACAGGCCATCCGGCTCCTGTACGCCATCCAGGATGACTACGACTGGACCAAAATGCAGCAGACGTTCCCGTTGACGGAGGCCGGCGTGGCCCAGGCAGTGCAGAGCGCGCTGCGGATGGAATGCGTCAAGGCCACCATCGTACCGGTGATCTGAGGCCGGCGCAGCCGGCGGGGAGGAAGCAGAGGCCATGCAACCGCGTGTCTTGCTGTTGGGTGATTCCATCTGCAACTCGCCGGGGTACTCCTTCGGCTCCGGCGGGTATGCGCCGCTGGTGGCAGCGCGGTTGCGCGACCGGGGCATCGCCGTTGACTACTACCGCGCGTCCGGGTGGAGTACGCGGCACTTCCTGGAATTGCTCGCGGCCGGGGAACTGTCTAGTCGGGTAGACCTCATCCACTTCAACGTGGGCCTGCACGACATCGCCCGCCAAGATGGGGCGAGTGCGTGTGCGGTGCCACGAGACGAGTATGCGCGCAATCTACGGGCCATCGTCGAGCTACTCCAGGCCGGCCCGGCGGCGGAGCTAGTGTGGGCCTCGACAACGCCGGTGCTTGATGATCGGCACCGACGGGAGAAGCGCTTTGTCCGCCGGGACGTGGACGTGCAGGACTACAACCGGGCGGCAGCGACGGTGATGCGGGAATTGCAAGTGGCCGAGCATGACCTCTATCAGGCGCTTACGCGAGCGGACATGCAGGAGGTCCTAGGCCCGGACGGGGTGCATCCGACGGAGGCCGGGCGGGAACTGCTCGCCGCCGCGGTGAGCAACCTGCTCAAGGAGAAGCTCGGCCGGCGCTAGTGGCCGCTGCGGCGATCCCAGTTGAGCACGCCGCCGGCGAGCGCCGCGAGGGCAAATCCACAGACGATCAGTAGCTCGCGCCATCCTGGCAGCCAGATTGCGCCGATCCAGAGTATGACGGCTGCACACGCGAGACCGACTGCCAGCCAGCGCGGATTCATCATCACCTATCTCACCGCACAGAAACGCACTGGTTCAACTGTATGCAGCTTCTACCCCCGCTATATGGGGAGATATGGACAATACTGGCTATAGCAGCTTGCCACGTGCAATTGCAGCCTCGATATCCCATCGGTCTGCCGCAAGATAGCTGGTCACTTCTTGGAATAAATCCCAGACGAGGTCCGGATAAATTGGGTTCTTTACGTACCCTTCCTCAAATCGAAACTCTCGGTCCGTGTTCCTCTGGCGGCGCAGTACATAAATCTGATCGATCCGATATTTTTGTAGATTCACGCTCTCGGTAAGTTTCAACCACTCAGCGACAATGATGTAGCGTGCGCTTGGATTGATACGCTTCAAATCTTCCGCAGCCCCGGCCGCACCCTCCAGCATCGTCTTGTCGAGATAAGTTTTGCATTCGATCACCACTGCCGGAATCTGGAACGATTGGCTGCCTAGCTCCTCGCTCTGCCGGTTCTCAAACCTCGCACGAATAGTAGTTCCTATAACAAAGTCATGATCTTTCGTCTCAACACGGATACTTGGTCTGTCAAGAAGATCTGCGAAGCTCTTGGCAGCTAGATAGAATGCCTTGAATGTGCGACCCTTTCCGATAACAGGCTCCATCTCTATATTGGGAACTGAACCTTGGAATAGGTATACCAGAAACTCCTCAATAACCGTCGAGTGAAGATTGCTGCGCGAGTCAAATTTCTCCGCATAGTGCTGCTGATCAATAAAATCCTTGTACTCGTTAAGCAATTCAGTACGCCTGTTCACAGTTTCTCGGTCCGAACCTATTAGATTAAGATTGTTTTCCTTCCATGAAGAGTAGCGAGTTGCGATCTCATCCAAGAACTGGAGAGATTCCCGATCACGATACTTCGTCCGGTGATCAGTCTTCTGTGCGATATTGTCGCCGTGTACGAAGGTAGGCATCAATAACTCATCTGCTTGGCGATATTCGCAGCGACTGCATGGGCAAGAATCGGTGGCACAGCATTACCAATCTGAGCATATTGGCACAAGTGCCTCTCTCCTATCCTGCCCTCACGGGTAAGGAGCTTATGACTCACTACCGTCGGCTTGCCGCAGAAGACATAGGTGTCAGGGAAGGATTGTAAGCGTGCCCCCTCGCGAGGAGTAAAATTTCGGTGTTGGAAGGGATGGACGAAGTTTGCGTAGAAGGACGCTGGGATGGTATGGCTAGGCCGATCCGGATGCAAGCGACGGTTATTCTGGTCGTATCGCTTTCTTGATATCAGATGACTATTGCTGCGCACTCGTGGGGCATACTCCTCGACCACGTCAGATTGCGATTCCCCGAAGGAGATTTGTTTAAAACGCTCAACAACACGCCTCGTATGTTTCATTGCCACATGATTCCAAAGTATATCAGAATCTTTTCGCATCGTTCTCTGATACTCTGTTTCTGGCGATCCAGCGTACCTCGACGGACTTGAGCCTTCCCCAGCTCTTAGATCAGGAAGGTCTGAAATAGCATCCCAAAGAGTAAGCGACTTCAGCACAAGGTCATCTGCACCTGGCAGAGGAAGCTGACCTTGTGCCACACCAGAGTGCGTGGGGGCCGGCATGGGATGTTGGAGCACACGACCAAGTGTGCCGAGAATAAACAACCGCTCCCGGACTTGAGGGACGCCGAATGCCTCTGCGCTGAGGAGACACCGATGGGTTCGATATCCGAGATCTCCGAAGCATTGGTCAATCACCTCGATAGCCGGTTGCCCAGTTGCTAGATTGGTACGAAGCAGGCCCGGAACATTCTCAATAAGAAAAAAATCGGGCCTGATGAGGCTAACGAACCGTACGAAATGATGAAATAGCGAGTTGCGAGGATCTCTAGGATCGCGATTTACTATATTGCTGTGGGAAAATCCCTGACACGGAGGCCCTCCAATAACTCCGACATAGCGCACTGCAGACGAAAGAGCTTTCACCTCCTCGTCAGTAATCTCGGCGATGTCCTGTTGAACCACGCGAGTCCGAGGATGGTTTCTACTCAACGTTTCGGCAGCCCAAGTATCACGCTCAATAGCAGTCTGCACGTGGAAGCCTGCTTGCTCAAACCCAAGGCTGAGGCCACCAGCACCAGCAAAAAGATCAAGAACCGCAGGATAGCTCATTGCCGAATGCTCCGCCGCTTCACCTCAGAAACATACTACAGCGGCATGGGTCAGCGCTCGCCTCCCCCATTGGCTAGGAGGCAGCCATTCAAGATGATACCATATGCTGTCACTCTATCATGTATTGACTACTAGAATTCTATCCAGGCCAACGAGATAGCAGACCAGAGCCGGGCTGGCCAGGTTGATTTGGCCAGGGCGTGTATAGTTTCTGACGATGGACGGTGCATTTCGTCGCAGCACCGAGAGCCACCTCATTATCGGTGGCTTGCTGATCGTGCTGGTGCTCGGCGGCGGTCTCGCCTGGCTGTTCTTTGGGCGGGTGGTGGCGCTTATCACCGCCGGTATCGTGATCGGCGGGATGCTCCTGCTGGCGGTGCTGTGGCTGGTGATCCGATTGCTCGAATCCTGGGCACGGGACGGCTGACGACCGTTACCCTCACGCGGCAAGCTCGTTGAGATGGTGAGGCAGCGAGCAGCTTTCCTCCCCCGGAGTTGGCTTCGGGGGAGGGCCAGGGTGGGGGCCACGACCAGCGGCCGGTCGCCCCGGCGATGCTCATTTCCCCCAGCGACACCCTCGATATACTTTGGAAGCGACCATGCGCGTCTGTCTGATTACCGACTATCTCTCGCCCACCTATGGCTGGGGCCGACACGCGCTGGGGATCATTCGCGCCTTGAGAGACCTCGGTGTATCTATTCGGCTACTCAGCCCGCAGCACCTGTGCGATCAGCAGGACCTCGCCGGCCTACCCGACCACCGGCGCGTGCCCTCGTTCGTCCAGGAAGCGCGGGGGCTGCTACGCCTCACCGGGCGCGCGCTGCCCGCCATGCTCGCGGCGAGCCGTGGCTGCGACGTGATCCACTGCCTCACCGAGCCATACGTCGTCCCGGCAGCGTTGGCCGCTGGCCGGCGGCCGCTGCTGGTGACCGCGCACGGCACGTATGCCATTCGTCCCCTGACGCGCCGACCGGATCGCTGGTGGCTCAGGTGGGCCTACCGTCGGGCAGCACGGGTCGTCTGCGTCAGTAGCTTCACCCGCTCCCAGCTCCTCGCGCAGCTTCCCACGGCCAAGACCGCGGTGGTGCCGGAGGGCATCGAGGCAGCGCGGTTTCGGATCGCGCCGCCGCCGCCGTCCGAGCGACCCTTTCTGCTCTCGGTGGCCCCGATCAAACGACGCAAGGGCTACCACGTAGCCATCGAGGCATTTGCCCGTGTTCATGCGCGGCGCCCCGACGTCGAGTATTGGATTGCCGGAGCAACCGACGACCCCATTTTTCTGACCGAGCTGCGCGAGCGCGCGGCCGAGCTAGGCTTGACCGGGGCAGTCCGTTGGCTGGGACGGGTTGACGACACGACGCTCATCTGCTTGTACCACCAGTGCGCGCTGATGTGGCTCTTGCCGGTGATGGATCGGTACCAGTTCGAGGGCTTTGGCTTGGTGTATTGGGAGGCCAATGCCTGCGGCCGCCCCGTCGTCGGGACCACCGGCTGCGGCGCCGTGGACGCGATCCAAGACGGGGTGAACGGGTTCCTGGTGCCGCCCGATGACCCTGAGGCAGCGGCGCGGGCGGCGCTCCGACTACTCGCCGATCCGGCGGCGGCCGACGCCATGGGGCGGCGGGGCCGGGAGCTGGTGCTGCCCTGGCGCACGGCGGCCGAGCAGCTTGTGGCGCTCTATGACTACCACTGCCAGCGGGCCGCCGGGGCGCCGGTAGCCGAGCCGATCACCGGCTATCCCGGCGCTCCACAGTAACCCCGTCCGGGTTCATGCGGTACAATCGGGTCATAGGTTCGATTATCCAGCGCCAGCCGCCTGGCCGTTACGCCCCTTGGCGCTGCGATCAATGAGGAAGAGCGATGGCTGCTACATCCACCACGGACAGCGCTGCGGAACAGGTACCGTCCACCGAGGAGCGCCTGGAGACCCTGTACGAGAAGTGGCGCTATTTCCAGGGACTCTTTGACGAAGCGGTCGCCGCGCACCATGAAATGCGGAAGACGAACCTGCGGGGCAATCTCATCCTGATCGAACGAGCCATTCGGCAGCTCGGTGGCACGGCCCCCGAGAGTGGCGGGCCGGCGGCCCACTAGCGGCCGGTGCTGCCTGGCGGGCGGCTTTGCTAAAATTGCCGGAGCAGAGCGAGGAGCGAGGGATACTCAATGGCCGAAGAATGCGCCCGCATCGTCTGCGGGATTGTCGTCAGTGAAGCGATGAACCTGGTGATCGTGCTGGTGGTGCTGGCCTTTGTCTGGGGAGGGGTCTATTTCATCCAGCGCTATACCGGCTGAGTAACGCCGGCTCGGAGGATGTTTTGCGCCGGGTGTCACTACCGTGACACGCCCGGCGCTTTGCTTTGACTTACGAGAGGGCGGCCGTGACGGTGAAGACGGCGCTACTCACGTCGCCGAGCAGATCGAGCACCGGGTAGGGATACAGGCCGAGCACGAAGACGCCGGCCAAGAGCGCGGCGAGCGGCAATTCCACGACCCCAAAGGCCAGTCCCACCAGGGCGGCCACGAGGCCGCCACTACCGACAGCGATGGAGATGGGCAGGCCCGGCCCATAGAAGTCATAGATCCACCCACTGGCACCCAGGCTAATCCAGACCAAGATGCCCACGGCGACGCCGGACCCTAAGGCAATTCCCGTGAGGAGACCTTGCGGACGGTGCAGTGACATGAGACCCGGACGTGCTTCGCCGACGTACATCTCCTTCACGACAAGCAAGTAGTAGTACAGCGAAATTGTCGAGTTGATGACCGCAATCGCTACGAGCCAGAGCAGCCCGGCGCGGGCCGCTGCCGTGAAGAGGTAGAACTTCGTCACGAAGCCGGCGAACAGCGGCATTCCGGCGAGTGAAAAGACCGCTACCATCAGCGTGAGGGCGATAAACGGCGACTGACGCGCCAGCCCCGCCACGTCCCGAATGTCGGTGCGGCCCGTGCGCGTCTCGAACGCAATCACGGCACCAAAGGCGGCCAGGTTCGTGAACACGTAGCCGGCGAGGTGCAGCACCACTCCGCGCGTCGCCATCGCGCCGATGTCGCCGTCTTGGAGCGCAGCTATCCCGACCAACACATAGCCGGCCTGGGAAATGCTGGAATAGGCGAGCAGTCGCTTCAGATTGCGTTGGTGAATCGCGACCAGATTGCCAACGGTCATCGTCAGCGCAGCGAGCACCGCAAACACCGGCAGCCAGGAGTCAACGGCCGGCAGCAGCGCTCCGACCAGGAAACGCACTACCAGCGCAAACCCCGCCGCTTTGGAGCCGACGGCCAGATAGGCCGCGATGGGTGTCGGGGCGCCCTCGTAGACATCCGGCGTCCACATATGGAAGGGAACCGCTGCCACCTTGAACCCCAGGCCCACCGTAATCAGCGCCAGCGCCACGAGCAGACCGGGGCTGTCGAGGGCGCCCGGGGCCTGAATGGCTTGGGCGATGCCGGGGAACTTCGTCGTGCCGGTCGCGCCGTAGAGCAGGCTGATCCCGTAGAGCAGCAGGGCGGAGGACAGCGCCCCGATAATCAGGTACTTGATGCCCGCTTCGTTGCTCTTCAGGTCGCGCTTGGCGTAGGAGACGAGGATATAGCTGCTGAAGCTCAATAGCTCCAGGGAGATGTAGGCGGTGAGAAGCTCGTCCGCCATCGCCATGAAGATCATGCCCAACGTGCCCGCCAGCACCAGGCCATAGTACTCGCCTTGATGGGGCAAGAAGCGGGGCACATAGGGCATGGACACGAAGACAACTCCGAGACCTACCACGGCGAACAGGACACGGAAGAAGGAGGTGTACTCGTCAATGCGGAGCAGGTCGGCGAAGGTTGCGCGGATACCCCAGGTCCAGCCGCCAACACCGAGCACGACGAGCAGCCCAACCACCGTCACCCACGGGATGAGCCACCGTCCACGCTCGGCGAAGAGGAGGTCCAGGAACAGCACGAGGAAGATCAGGCCCAGGAGCAAGAACTCCGGAGTGAGTAGTCCGTAATCAAGGGAAGCCATACTCAGCCTTTACCTGAATTGCTCGATACGCTCCAAGAGCGGCACCACGGAGGCGGTGCTGCGATCCAGGAACGGCGCCGGGTACAGCCCGACGAAGAGCATCGTCGCCACGAGCAACACGCAGGCCACCCAGACCGAGGGCCGCATATCGCGCAAATGGGACCATGCCGGATTGGCCGGACCGAAAAATGCCTTGGCCATCAAGCGCAAGATGTACGTCGCCGTCAGCGCCACGCCAATCACACAGAACACGCCAATGATGGGATAGCTCTGGAACGCGCCGATAAACACCAGCAGCTCGGCGATGAAACCGGATAGTCCGGGTAGGCCGAGCGACGCCAATCCCGCGACGGCGAAGAACCCGACAAACCACGGCATTCGCCGTACCAGGCCACCAAAGATGCCGATTTCGCGGGTGTGGGCCTGATCGTAAACCACGCCGACGAGCGCAAAGAAGAGCGCCGTCATGACGCCGTGGGCGAACATTTGCAAGACGGCGCCGTTCATGCCAATGAGCGTCAGGGTGCAGAGACCGACGACGACGTAGCCCATGTGGCTGACGGACGAATACCCGATCACGAACTTCAGGTCGCGCTGCGACATCGCCGAGAGGGCGCCGTAGACGACGTTGACCGTCCCTAGCACGATAAAGAACGGCGCCCAGAAGACGGTGCCCTCCGGGAGCAGCCCGAAACCGACGCGCAGAATGCCGTAGGCGCCGAGCTTCATCAGGACACCGGCGTGCAACATGCTGACCGCCGTCGGCGCCGCCACGTGGCCATCGGGCGACCAGGTATGGAAAGGCCACATACCGGCGAGGACGCCAAAGCCAACAAAGAACATCGGCAGGAAGACAAGCTGGAAGGTCCGGGGGTACTCGTATTGGGCGAGGGTGGCCAGATCGAAGGTCTGGGCGCCACTCTCGACGAATACCGCCAGCATCGCTACCCAGACGAGAATGCTGCCGGCGACCAAGTAGATCGTCAGCTTCATCGCGGCGTATTCTTTGCGGGTGCTGCCCCACACCGCGATGAGCAGGTACATCGGCAGCACGGCGATCTCGTAGAAGAAGAAGAGGAAGAAGAGATCGAGGGCGACAAACACGCCGAGCACACCGCTCACGAGCACGAGCAGCAGCGCGTAATACTCTTTGTTCCGGTCGGCAATGTTCCAGGATACGATGGCACCCGTGAAGATCACCAGGCCCGTGAGTAACACCATCGGCGCTGAGATGCCGTCAATCCCGAGGCGGATGGTGATACCTAGCTCGGGCAGCCACTCGTACCACTCCACGAACTGATACCCATTGGTGGTACCAAGCCCGGCCTTGCTCCAGTCGAAGCCGATGAACACCCACACCGACAGGATGAGCGTGAGCAGGCCGGCCAGGGTCGCCAGGATACGGATTGTCCACGCATGCCGGCGCGGCACCAGCATAATCAGGACCGCCGTGACCAACGGGATCAGGACGATGGCTGCAAGATACGGAAAGGCGATGGCAACTCCTCCTATTGGAAGAACTCGACGAGCGCCGGATAGGCCGTCATCATAAGCAGCACGAGCACGGCTCCAATCACAAACCCCAGCGCGTAGTGATAGATACGGCCCGTTTGGTGGTAGCGGAGCAGCGCCCCGGACTTGATCGTGAGCCAGCCGGATCCATCAACGCCCCAGTTGTTGACAATCTTGCGGTCGAAAAGCGCAGTGAGGGCGGAGATACTCAAGAGGATGCGGTTGATGATCCAGTCGTATAGCTCATCGAAGTAGAACTTATTCAGCAAGAAGCGGTAGACGGTCGCAAAGCTCTCACCCAAGATCGCCGCCGGGATCAGGCCGAAATTGTAGACGGCGACCGCCAGCACAATACCGAGCAGCGCCGCGGCGGTCCCGACGAGCGCGAGGCCCAAGCTGAACGCCTCTTCGTGGTGCTCGCCGAAATGCACCACGTCGGCAAAGCCGGTATACAGGCCGGGAATGTTGATCCAGCCGGCAATCACGGCGAAAACGGCGATGATGACCAGCGGCAGCCACATCGTCCAAGGCGCTTCGTGCGGCTCGTGATGCTCTTCGGCATGCGCGTCGTGGCCTTCCGGCTCGTCAGATTGCGTGCCGGGTAAGGGCGCAGCGTGCGGCGCCCCTACGGAGGCGTCATCTCCAGGGTTATCCGCCGCCATAGGCGCGAGATGCCAGCGAGGGGAGCCACCAAACGTCAGCCATGCGACTCGGAACATGTAGAAGGCCGTCAGTGTGGCAGTCACGACGCCCACCAGGAAAGGCAGCCAATGGCCCGCGCCCAACGTCCCGGCCAGGATTTCGTCCTTGCTCCAGAACCCGGCCAGGGGGAACACGCCGGCGAGGGCGAGCGCGCCGATGACAAAGGTGGCAGCCGTGATGGGCATGCGCCGGGCCAGTCCCCCCATGTAGTTCATGTCGTTGGGGCTGACGGCGCGCCCGTGCAGCACCGTTTCCATCGTGTGGATGACCGCTCCCGACCCCAGGAACAGGAGCGCCTTGAAAAAGGCGTGCGTATAGAGGTGGAAGAGCGCCGCCGTGTAGGCGCCGGCCCCTAGCGCCATCATCATGTAGCCCAGCTGGCTCACGGTGGAGTAGGCGAGCACCCGCTTGATGTCCGGCTGCACCAGCGCGATAACGCCGGCAAAGATGGCGGTGAAGGTACCGACGACGAGCACGACCTCCAGCGCGCCGGGGGCCGCGACGAAAAGCGGATAGGCCCGCGCGACGAGGAATACGCCGGCCGTGACCATCGTTGCGGCGTGGATCAGGGCGCTGACCGGCGTCGGGCCTTCCATCGCGTCGGGCAACCACACGTGCAGCGGGAACTGCCCCGATTTGCCGACCGCGCCGAGGAACAGCAGCAGCACGCTCAAGGTGAGCAGGCCGGAGCTGATCTCCCCGTTCGTCGCGGCCGCGAAGATGGTCCCCATGTCGAACGTGCCGGTCTGACTGAAGAGAATGAGAATGGCGATGAAGAACCCAACGTCGCCGACACGGGTCGTCACGAAGGCTTTCTTGGACGCCTCGGCCGCCGAGCGGCGCTCGTTGTAGAAGCCGATGAGCAGATACGAGCACAGCCCCACCAACTCCCACGCCATGTAGAGAATGAGGAAGTTGTAGGCGATGACGAGCGTAAGCATGGCCCCGGTGAACAGCGCGATGACCGAGAAAAACCACCAGAAGCGATTGTGCCCACTCATGTAGCCCACGGAGTAGAACTGGATGAGGAAGGAGAGGAAGCTGACCACGCCGAGCATCACAATGGCGGGCCAATCCACCACCATGTTGACGGGGAAGGTGAACGAGTCGATTCGGAACCAGGACCATGTGATGAGGTGGGCGTGCTCGGTCAAGTCCGGCGTGCCGGCCGCGTCGGTGAAGACGATCAGAAAGACGATGAAGGCCGCGGCGGTAGCACCCAAGGACACGAACGCCCCCAGGGCGTGCTTCCGGGGGCCGAGCCAACGGGTTATGACGACGTTGAAGAAGAAGGCACCCACGCAGAGGGTGGGCACAAGCCAAGCATAGTCCATGCGTTCTCCGGTGCTGCCGAACCTAGCGTCGTCACCGCCGCGGGTGCAATGCTACCAGCGCAAGCTGTCTACCTCGTCAACATTCACCGACTGTCGTAGGCGGTAGACCCGCAAGACGATAGCAAGCCCCAAGCCTAACTCGGCGGCGGCAATCGTGATGACGAAGATCGCTATGATGATCCCGGCCACGCGGCCAGGGTCCAAGTAGGTGGCAAAGGCCACCAGATTGATCGCCACGGCGTTGAGCAGCAGCTCGATTGAGATCAAGATCAGGACGGCATTGCGCCGCGCCAGCAGGCCATACGTGCCGATGGCGAACAGCGCCGCGCTGAGGAGGAGGAAGTGCTCCAGGGGAATCACGACTCGCCCTCCGTGCGCCGCGCCAGAATCAGCGCGCCGAGCAAGGCCACGAGCAGCACGACCGAGGCAATCTCGAACGGCACCGCCCACGGCCCGAAGAGCTGCTCACCGAGCACGTCGGGGCCGGCGCGCTCCAGGACCGGCGTGCGGCCGCCGAGCCAATCGGTCGCTAGTGCCTGGTACGCCAGGACGACAAACACCACAATGGCCGCGACGACTGCCAAGGGCCACTGCGTATGGGCGCGGCCGCGATACTGCTCCGGGCGAGTCAGCATCAAGGCGAAGAGCAAGAGCACGCTGACGGTGCCGCCGTAAATCAGGATTTGCACCAGGGCGAGGAAATCGGCGTACAGATAGAGGTAGACCAGCCCGGTGAGGCTCAACGTGAGAATAAGCAGGAGGGCGCTATAGACCACGTTGCGGACGACCACAACACCGAGCGCGGAGATAAGCGTGGCGGCAGCGAGCACGTAGAACGTGCCTTGTGCGAAGGTCATCGTGGACGCGGTTCCAACATGGCGTGATACGTTCCCGGGGCCGCTGTAGATTCGCCGGTGCGAGGTGCAGCGGTGGTGCGCCTACCGGGCACCGTCCCCGCCGCAACGCTGGCGCTGCCTATGCTGCCATAGATGCTCGAAATATGCACGCGGCAGCGGTTCTGCGGCGTAGTACGGGCCACCATTACGTCGTGGCTGCAGCGCCGGGCCGCGTGCGCTCCGGCGGCGGCGTCTCCTTCCCCAAGCGCCGCTGCATCCCATCGGCAATCTCGACGAGTTTATCCATGTCGTACACCAGCTCTTGCCGGTCGTAGACCGTGAGCTGCCAATGGGGGGTCATTTCGTTAGCGTCGAAGGGGCAGACCTCGACGCAGATGCCGCAGTAGGAGCAGCGGCCGAGGTCAATCCAGTACTGCGTGACGATGTTCTTCTTATCGCTCTTGTCGCCCTCGTACTTCGCCGCCGTCATCGAGATACAGTCGTCCGGGCAGGCGCGCTCGCAAATACGGCACGCCACGCAGACAATCTCGTCAATCTTCTTGTCCCACAGCAGCCCCGGGGCGCCCATGAACCGCTCCTGCAGCGGCATCTGCTCCTTGGGATACTGCCACGTGACATTATCGCGGAAGAAGGCCGTGCGAACCGTCTGCACCATCCCTTTAAGTGCGCCGAGCATGTCTCTCGCTCCTTTGGTCAATAGCTACTGCGTATCAACCCTGCAACTATTGACTACTCACCGACAATTCCTCGGGCGCCAGTGGCCGCGCCGGCACGCGCGCCAAGCGCACCGGAGCCGGTGTGTCTGCTGGGCGTCCGCGGAGGATGAGGTAGACGATGGAGAAGGCGATGACCGTGACGGCGGTCGCAATAGCCGCTGGCCAATTGCCGAACACCACGAGCATCGCCGTGAGCACCAGATTTGCCAGGGCCGCTGGCAGGAGGGCCTTCCACGCGAAGGACATCAGCTGGTCAATACGCAAGCGCGGCAGGGTGCCCCGCAGCCAGATGGTGAAGAGAATGAGCACGCTGGTCTTGGCAAAGAAGAAGCCAAAGCCAACCAGCATCACCAGTGTTCCGCCAAGACCGGCTGCCGCGGACAGGCCGGCGGCTTCCACAATAGCTTCCGGCATGCCGAAGAAGGTCCACCCGCCAAGATAGAGTGTGGCGGCGAGGACGGCGTTCAGAAAGACTGAGGCGTACTCGGTCAGGAAGAACAGCGCCCAGCGCATGCCGCTGTATTCGAGGAAGGGGCCGAATACCAATTCCGATTCCGCGATGCTGATGTCAAAGGGGGTGCGGTTATTCTCGGCTAGGGAGGCGGTGACGAAAATGAAGAAGCCCAGCGGCTGGATGAAGATGAACCACAGCGGTGCCTGGGCGTCCACGATGTCCGAAAGGGACATGCTTTGCGCCAGGAGCGCCACGCCCAGCAGTGCGACCACCAACGGTAGCTCATAGGCGATGAGCTGGGCGACGGCCCGCGCAGCACCCAGCATCGAGTACTTGTTGCCCGACGACCAGCCGGACATCACCAGCCCGACCGTCGAGATAGCGGGGATGGCCACGATGTAGAGCAAGCCGAGATCGAGCGCGCGCACCACCACGTCGCGGGACCACGGGACGACGAGGAAGACTAAAAAGACCGGGATGAATACCAGGTAGGGCGCCATCTTGAAAATGCGCTTATCGGCAGCGGCCGGTGTCAGGTCCTCCTTGACCAGCAGCTTGATGGCGTCCGCCGGCGACTGCAACAGACCGTGTGGCCCGTTGAGCGTCGGACCGGGTCGCAGTTGGATCTTGCCGAGCGTCTTGCGCTCCAGCCAGATCAAGCCCATGACGGTGAACAAGACGACGTTGAGGAGGATAAAGAGACCGAGGAAAGAGAGCAGATTAAGGCCCGGCACCCAATCGGCGGTGAGGAAGCCAGGCAGCACCGAGGTTATGGATTCATAGTTGTAATCAAACATCTACCGATCCACCTCACCCAGCACAATGTCTACCGATCCGAGCGCCAGCACGGCATCGGCGATGTAGTTCCCGATCATCAGGCGCCCCAGCGCTTGGAGGTTGCAGTAGGAAGGCGAGCGATACTTCACGCGGTATGGCTCCATCTTGTTCTGCTCGCTGACGAGATAGACGCCGAAGTCGCCGCGGCTGTTCTCGATGCGCTGATACGCTTCACCGGCCGGCGTGCGGAGGGACTTGGGCACGTTCCCTAGGATCGGGCCGGCGGGTAAGTCCTTCAGAGCTTGCTCGATGATACGGATACTCTGGTGCATTTCCTCGATGCGGATCAGGTACCGCTCATAGCAATCTCCCGTCGTACCCACGGGGATGTCGAAGTCGAAGCGGTCGTAGATCGAGTACGGCTCCGCGCGGCGCACGTCAATGGGAAGGCCGGTGGAGCGCAGCACCGGCCCGGAAAGTCCCCAGTTGAGCGCTTCCTCGGCGGTAATCGTGGCCACGCCGCGCGTGCGGGCGAGGAAAATCTCGTTCTCCGACAGCAGCCGGTTGAAGTCATCGAGCGAGCGCCGGGCCAAGTCCAACGTGTCGCGGACTTTTTGCTCAAACCCGGCGGGGACCTCTTCCTTCAGGCCACCCGGCCGGAAATAGTTGGGGAACATGCGCGCGCCGCCGACGAACTCGAAGAGCTGCTGGATTTCTTCACGCAGGGCAAAGGCGTAGGCGAACGGCGTGGTGGCGCCAGCGTCGGCGCCAAAGGCACCGTAGAACATGCAGTGGGAGACCATGCGCGTGAACTCGGCGAGGATGATCCGAATGTATTCGGCGCGCTC
This sequence comes from Chloroflexota bacterium, assembly GCA_965238265.1. GTDB lineage: Bacteria > Chloroflexota > UBA11872 > UBA12225 > JAJDUF01 > JAJDUF01. Next base: position 4,185,046 of record OZ250185.1, read on the forward strand.
CGGCACATCCAAATTCGCCAGCTTCTCGACGGCCATACAGTAGCACTGCTCACTGAGCAAGGCCGAGAGGTATTCCGTCCGGTCGAGGTGGATGATGACCTCTACGTAGCTCGCGGCCTCGCCCAGCTTCTCCGCTCCACGGTGCAAATAGCCGATGTGTGGGGTCACTCCTCGAATCCGCTCACCTTCGAGTTGTAAGACTAGCCGAAAGACGCCGTGGGTACTGGGGTGCTGCGGCCCCATATTGATGGTCATCTCGACCGTGTCGAGTTCCTGATCGCCCCCGCGAGCCGGCAGCGGCGCGCCGGCCAGCAGGTCGGCGGTGGGAGCTGCGGTGCTCATGGCCATCTTCGTCCTCGCTGCGCGTCACATCGGTCAGTCGTCAAGCTCGACCGGCGGCTCCGGTGGCCGGAGGGGAAAGCTCTTCAACAAGATATGGCCGGGAATGATGCGCCCCTGTTCGTCGCGTTGCAGCAGCAGCGGTTCCGGGTAAGGATGCCCGGCAAACGTGATGCCAAACATCTCCGCCGTCTCCCGCTCGTGCCAGTTGGCCCCCCGCCACACCGCAGTCACCGTAGGCACGACCGGATTGTCGTTCGGCACACGCACCTTAAACGTACACTTTTGGAACAGCTCGGTGGAGAACAGGTGGTAGACCACGTCCCGCCCCATGTCCTGCCAGTCTACGCCCGACAGACACCGCAGGTAGTCGAACCGCAAGTCGGTGTGGCTGCGGGCGCGCCGGCACGCTTCCACGATCCGATCCGTCCGAAAGGTGGCAATCACTTCATCGGCGGCGGCGGTGAACTCGGGCTGCAAGTCGCCCAGCACACGCTCCAGCCGTCCCCGCACGTCAGCGCGCGTCCGCAGCCCGGGCGCCTCCCGTAGCACCAACGCGAGGGGAGCGCGTGCTGCTCGCGCTGCGGGCCGGCGGCCGGCGGCCGGGCGCCGTCTCGCAGCCGGGCGTGCGGCCGCGGCGGCCGGCCGCGGCCGGCGCTCTCGCACCGGGGCGCTAAAGCCACAGCCCTCGGCTCCACATGTATTGTCGTGCGCCGTCCAGCACGCGGCGTGCTGGGGTGTGCGGCATTGCGAGCACACGACCACCGGATCACCGACCGCGAGCGGTTGCCGACAGTGGGGACACTCCTTGCCCAGCCACGGGCTGCGCTCGCTGGTGGTAATCGCTCGCACCGGCCGCGGGGCCGCACTGTCCGCACTCACGACCGGCGATCCTTACTGGCTTCACGCAGGATACGCTTCTGGAGATCAATGAAGCCTTGCATCAACGCCTCGGGGCGTGGCGGGCAGCCGCCAATGTAGACATCCACCGGGATGACCTGGTCCACGCCCTGCACCACCGTCGGATAGCGGTAGTACGGGCCGCCGCAGGTGGCGCAGCCGCCCATGGAGATCACCCACTTCGGCTCCGGCATCTGGTCGTAGAGCCGCTTGACCGCCGGAGCCATCTTCGTCGTGACCGTGCCGGAGACGATCATCACATCCGACTGCCGCGGCGTCGGCGCCGGCATCGGCACGATCCCAAAGCGATCCAGATCGTGGTGCGGCATGGAGGAGGCAATCATTTCGATGGCGCAGCAGGCCAGCCCGAACGTCATCGGCCAGAGGCTGGCTTTGCGTCCCCAGTTGAGCAGCAGGTCGAGGTTGGTGGTCACAACCCCTTTGGGTAGCTGCGCGAACAGATTTTCCGGCTTCAGGTCCTCACCCGTGCGTGCCGTGTACACGTCCAGGCCGACCTGTTTGCCGACGGCGGTAAGCTGTTCGTCGGTCGGTGCCGGTGTCATCACTCCCATGCTAGTAACCCCTTGCGCCAGGCGTAGGCAAGACCGAACAGAAGAATGCCCAGAAAGAGCATCATCTCGTAGAACGCGACGGCACTCAATTCCTTCAGAGTCACGGCCCACGGGAAGAGGAAGACCGCCTCAATCTCAAAGATGAGAAAGAGAATTGCAAAGAAATAGTAGCGGATGTTCATTTGTGCCCAGTTGGTACCGAGCGGAACCATCCCACATTCGTATGTTTCGGCCTTTTTCTCGCTCTTGATGCGGGGAGCAAGCAGACTGGCCAAAAACAGCGTGATCGCAATGAAGACAATGCCAAGGATAACGGCCGCGATAATAGGAGTATAGACCGTAGTGTAATCAGCCATGTGTACCCTCCCTCATAAAGAAGCTCGGGCCCGGTAACATCTGCGGTTTTCCGGTGCAAATCACCCTGCGGAGGCGCAAAGCCGCCCGGCAGCTACACGAGCGGCAAGGGCGATCCTGGGTGGGTGTAAGCGGAACCGGTAGGAGTATAGCTGGTGGGCCGCTGCCCCAGCAAGGCAACGCGGCTGCCTCAATACGCCCTGGAAGCCGGGTGGCGGCGCCGGCCGTAGCCCTGGGCAGAGAGGAAGATACACGAGGTGTGGTGGGGAGGAGGTGAGCGGAATCGAACCGCTGAATAGGCATAGGCGAGGGCGCACGTGAACGTATATGAATATGTGATATTGTAGCAGAACGCGGGCGCGTGATACACTGGAAGCGTGGAATATGAGTGGGATGAATCCAAGCGACGCTCGAACCTCGCCAAGCATCGAGTGGATTTCACCGCCATAACGCATTTCGAGTGGGACACTGCCGTTATCGAGTCTGACGAGAGACATGACGAACCGCGATGGGTAGCGAAGGGTTTCATCGGGACAGTTCTGCACACCGTCGTCTTCACTGAGCGCGAGGACACGCTCCGCATCATCAGCCTACGCAAAGCCACTCGAAAGGAGGCTAGAGGTTATGTCGAATACCAAACATGAGATTCTGTTCCCGACGCCTGAAGAAGACGCCGCTATTCGGGCGGGCATCGCCGCAGACCCGGATACACGGGAACTCACCACCGAAGAAATTGCCCGCATGCGCCCGGTATCGGAAGTCCTTCCCCACGTCGTAGAACGCTACCTCCGAACGCGCGACGAGAAGAAGGCGGCGCGACAACCGGGAAGTGAGGCAGCAGACTCGCAGGCGCTGACAACCACCTCGCCACCGTAGCGGCCATAGCCCCGGTGACGCGGTTGGGCGGGGGACGCAATCTTGGGGTTGCACCAGGACGGGAGGAGGCGGCGAACGGAATCGAACCGCTGAATAGGGGTTTTGCAGACCCCCGCCTTACCACTTGGCTACGCCGCCCGGACAGTACCATGCCTACTCTACCCGGAAGCAGCCGGGCTTGGAGTGCCAGCCAGCAGCCCTGCGCGGAGCCGATCACCGGGCCGGGGAGCCGCCCCCAGTGCCTCTTTGCGACCATTCCGAGCCGCTCGCGGCTACGCTTTCGCCTTCTGTTTGTCTTGTGTCCGCAGATAACGTTCAACCAGGTCTGGGGCAACTTCGATAGCGGGTCGAGCGCGCTTGACCCATTCATCATCCAGTTCAGGAGCGTCGGGGTCTCTAGCGATGCCGACGTTAATGGCGGTCTCCTCACCGTACTCCGCTTCTATCTCCTCAAAAGTCATTGCGCTCGCGGTAAGCTGTTCGAACGATAGCTTGCGCGTAGCAGGGAGACCGTGCTCTTTCGCTCCTTTCTCCGCCATCAACTCTGCGTATTCGGCGAATGGGAGCCTGTCAATGTCGGCGTGCTTGTTCATATCGTCTCCCATCCCTGGAATTAGTCTTGCGTAGGCTGATTATGCGACGGTTATCACCGCGCATGGTATAGACCACGTGGTGGAGGCGGCTGCCAATGAAACCTGTGGCGGTGTAGCGCAGTTCTCCACCTCGATAGCTTGTCTAGATAACAGCGCTGCCCCACTCGAAGGCTTCAATAGCCGAGAAGTCAACTCCATGCTTTTCCAGATTCGAGCGGCGCTTCGCTTCATCCCACTCGTATTCCATGCCCCTGACCATACCACGCGCCGCCAGCGTGCCAATGGTCTTGTCTGCGAACAGTCAGTAGGCCCTCCGTTGGGTTCTCACTCGGCTCGAAAGACGGGGGCCTATCGTTTTGGATCGGTACACATTGGGTGCCCAGAACAGATTTAGGGAAGAAATCGGGCTGAGTTTGGAGGCGGCGAGCGGAATCGAACCGCTGAATAGGGGTTTTGCAGACCCCCGCCTTACCACTTGGCTACGCCGCCCGGACGATGCCTCTATTGATTGGCCCCGCAGCAGAGGGGCTACGAGCGCAGGCTGCCGGTCAGCCTGCCCTCTCAAGTGTATGCCGTAGCCCGCGCTGGCGTCAACCTGGGGCGCGGCCGGATCGCTCGTGCTCGACGGGCCGAGTGCTACAATGGCGTCCGAGCCAACGCCCGCGACCGTCCCCACGGAGCGCGGTCCCCCGGTGATGAAGGGGCGATGACAACACCGCTACGTGACGAGCGCCGGACCGTCGCCCCTAGCCAGGCAACACCGGAGCCAGCCGCGGGTACGCCACGGGATCAGACCGCCCTCGCCCCCGACGTACCTGCGCGCCCCACGGCTGCTCCGGCCGCAGCCGCCGGCCCCGGCGCAACGGGAGCGGCGGCCGCGCTTGACGACAATCGCGCGATCCGCCGCCTGGTGTTCGGCCTGGCCTGGCCGGTGATCGTCGAGAACCTGCTGCAAACCGCGGTGGGGATGGTTGACCTGCTCATGGTCTCCCGGTTGGGCGCGGCGGCCATCGCGGGCGTGGGGATCGGCACGCAGATACTCTTCGTCATCTTGATGTCCATCGGCGCGCTGGCAGTGAGCACCACGGCGTTAGTGGCGCGTCGCACCGGCGAGCAGCGGCCGGCTGAGGCCTCACGGGTGCTGAAACAGTCGGTGCTGCTGGCGCTGGCGGCGGGAGTCCTGCTGGCGCTCTGCGGCATACCGGCTGCCGAGCACATCGTCCGGCTGCTGGGCGCCGAATCCACGGTGGTCACGCTCGGCGGCAGCTACCTGCGGATCACGTTCCTCTTCTCAGGATTCCTCATCGCGTCCTTTGTGCTCGGCGCTGGGCTACGCGGCGTCGGCGACAGCCGGACACCGATGCTGGCGGCCCTGCTCATCAACGTGGTCAACATCTCGCTGGACTACGTGCTGATCTTCGGGCACCTGGGCTTTCCGGCGCTCGGCGTGGAGGGGGCCGCGTGGGCCGCGGCCATCGGCCGCAGCGCCGGCGCCGCCGCGTTGGCAGTTTTCCTGCTGCGCTCGGCGTCGAGGCAGCGCCTGAGCCTGCTGGGGCGGGCGGGCTGGCGCCCCGACCTGGACATCATCAGGCGGCTCGTGCAGATCGGGCTGCCGTCCCTCATCGAGGGCTTGTCGCGGTCGCTGGGCTTCCTCATGTTCTCGACCATCGTGATCGGGCTGGGCACGACCGTCTTTGCCGCGCAGCGGGTGGTGTTCGCCCTGATGTCCCTTTCGTTCATGCCCGGCTTTGCGTTCGGCATCGCCGCGTCGGCGCTCACCGGTCAAGCGCTGGGAGCCGAGCGGCCGGATCGCGCGCGGCGAGTGACGTGGTTCGCGGTGCGCTCGGCCCTGCTCTGGATGGGATCGCTGGCCGTGCTGTTCTTCTTCGGCGGACCCTGGCTGATCCTCCCGTTTACCAGCGATCCGGAGATTGTCCGCATTGGCGCGGCGGGGCTGAAGGTGCTCGCCTTTGGCCAACCCTTCTTTGCCTGCTCGATGGTGTTGGCCGGCGCGCTGCGGGGCGCTGGCGATACCCGCTTCCCCATGCTGATAGCCAGCCTGGGGATGTGGGTCGTGCGGCTGCCGCTGGCGTGGTGGTTTGCGCTGGAGCTGGGATGGGGGCTACCGGGGGCCTTTGCGAGTTTTGCGCTGGGCAGTGCCCTCGAAGCGACGATCATGACGTGGCGCTATCGCCGCGGGCACTGGGCCAGCATCAAGGTGTGACCGCCTCCGGCGGCGGCTGCGGCTCATCCGAGCCGCCCTGGCGGTAGGCGAGCCGTGTCAGGAGAATCCCGACCTCGTACAGGATCAGAATGGGGATCGCCACGAGCGCCTGGTTGATCGGGTCCACGGTAGGGGTAATGATCGCTGCCAGGACAACGGCAACCACGACGACGTAGCGCCGTATCCGGACGAGCATCCGCGGGTGGATCAAGCGCACTCTGGCGAAGAAATACATGAAGAGCGGCAGTTCGAAGATAATACCGATGGCGAGCAGCATCCGGGTGATGAACCGCACATATTCATCAATGGACAGGTTGATGACGATTTCTTTCAACCTGAAGATGGTGCTCAACTCGCCGCAGTCGCCGGCCAAGACACACAGCGCCAAAGGCAAGACGAGGAAGTAGGCGAAGGAGACACCGACCAGTAAGGCCACGGTCGCGCCTGGCGCCAGGAGCACAATGTAGCGGCGTTCGGTGCGCGTTAGCCCTGGCGCGACAAAGGCCCAAATCTGCCAGACGATCCAGGGCATCGCTATGATCAAACCGGCGAAGAGCACGAGTCTGAAAATGACGAAGATTTGCTCGGTCGGCCGGATGGCCTGGAAGAGGCAGCCCTGACAGGGGTCCATCACGAAGACGAGCAGGCGGTCCCAGAAGACGAACCCCACCATCGAGGTCACGAGCACGCCGGCAGCGGAGATCACGAGGCGATTGCGTAACTCGATGAGGTGGTCTCGGAGGGTCATTTCCTCGATGGACACGCCGCGCTCGTCTACCAGCCTCGCTCGGCGCGGCCGTCCCCACGGGAGCCACGCGGGCCACTTGAGGACCAGGGATACCGCCAGCAGTGTCAGCAACAGGATCAGCCCCATCGCGGGGAACACGATGTAAGGGGTCCAACCCTCGAGGAGAGAGAACCCTTGGAACAGCTCCTCCGCGCTCGCCGGTGGCGGCGTCGGGGTGAGGGTAGGAGGGATCACGGTGGGGGTAGCGTTTTCCGCAGCCTGTGACGGGTTCATTGCTTCAGCAATTCCTCAATCCCCCCTGGTAGCGGTAGCGGCTTTCTCGGCCTGGATCGTGCCCAAGACACCGTTGACAAACCGCGCAGAGGTGTCGTGTCCGAAGACCTTGGCCAGCTCGATGGCCTCGTTGATCGCGACTCGGTCGGGCACGTCTGCGCGGTACAGTAACTCGTAGATTGCCAGACGCAGAACGCTCTTGTCTACGCGCGCCATCTGGGACAAGGGCCAGGCCGGGGCTGCGCTGGCCAACCGCGTATCAATCTCCGGCAAGCTGGCCCACGTTCCCTCTACTAGCGCAGTCACGTAGTCTGCGACCGGCGCACTGACCGCACCGGCTTCGGCCAGACGCTGGCGGATGGCCACGTCGGGCGGATGGGAGTTCAGATCGAGGCCGAACAGCGCCTGAAAGGCCAACATACGCGCTTGCCGCCGGCCAGTCCAGCGGCGGCGGCGCTGGGGGCGCTCTAGGGTTGTGACTGGGGCGGGATCACTCACGGCTACGCTATCCTCTGCTGTACTACGCCGCGGCACGCTCCGCGGTGCGGTGCTGCCCGCTACCATCAATACGCTCCGGCCGGCTGCGCGAGAAAGTGCTCATCCACGGAGGTCGTCGAAAGCTCCCCGCGCTCGAACCGCGGGTCGCCCATGAGCCGTCTCTGAAACGCCACCGTCGTCACTACGCCTTCAATCGTCAGCTCATCGAGCGCCCGCCGCATCGCCGCTATCGCCTCCGCCCGGTCGTGGCCCCACGTGATGATCTTCGCTACGAGGGAATCGTAGTGCGGCGGAATATGATAACCCGTGTAGAGGTGCGAATCAACGCGCACCTGCGGCCCACCGGGCGGCAGGTAGGCGGTGACTTGACCGGCGCTGGGGGTGAAGCCCTGCTCGGCATCCTCGACATTGATGCGGCACTCTAGCGCATGTCCCGACAGAACGATGTCCTCCTGGCGGCGCTCAGGTTGCTCTCCACCGGCGATCAAGAGCTGTTCGCGCACCAGATCGAGGCCGGAGATCATCTCGGTAACGGTGTGCTCCACCTGCAAGCGAGTATTGACTTCGAGAAAGTAGTAGTTGCCAGCGCGATCCACCAGGAATTCGAAGGTCCCGGCGTTGGTATATCCCACCGTCTCAGCGCCAATGACCGCGGCCGCGCGCAGACGTTGCTGGAGTGCCACAGGTAGCGCCGGGGAGGGGGCTTCCTCGACGATCTTCTGATGACGACGCTGCAACGTGCAGTCGCGGTCGCCTACGTGGATCACGTTACCGTGGCGATTTCCCAGCACCTGCACCTCAACGTGCCGGGCTGCTTCCAAGTGCTTCTCTACATAGAGGTGGGCGTTTCCGAAAGAGGCCTCGGCTTCAGCTTGCGCGATAGGGTAGACGCGGGACAGCTCGGCTTCGCTGGACACGAGCCGAATACCGCGGCCGCCCCCGCCGCCCACCGCTTTGAGCATGACGGGGTAGCCAATCGCCGCCGCCGTCGCCGCCGCAGCGGCCAAGTCCGGCGCAAAGCCCTCGGACCCCGGCAACACCGGCAGCCCAACTTCCCTCATCGCTCGGCGCGCTGCCACCTTGTCGGAGAGCCGCTCGATGACCGCTGCGTGTGGCCCGATGAAGACAAGCTGGTATTTCTCGCAGATTTCCGCGAAGTAGTGATTCTCAGCCAGAAAGCCGGTGCCTGGGTGGACAGCATCGGCGCCGGTGATGAGCGCTGCGCTGACAATGTTGGGAATGTGGAGATAGCTTTGGGCCGTCGGCGCCGGGCCAATGCACACGGCCTCGTGCGCGAGGCGCACGTGCAAGGCGTCGCGGTCCGCTTCCGAGTAGACCGCGACCGTGGCGAGGCCCAGATCACAGCAGGCGCGGATGATCCGCACGGCAATTTCGCCACGGTTCGCAATGAGTACCTTCTGGAGCATGGCGCTGGACCTGGAGATCGTGCTGTGCCGTTTGTGTAAAGACCTGGGGGTACCGCGAGGCGCTCAACGGGAACGGGCCGCTAGGCCATGACCAAACCGCCGTCCACATTGAGCACCTGGCCCGTAATGTAGGCGGCATCGTCGCTGACCAGAAAGGCGGCGGCGGCGGCAGTCTCTGCCGGGTCACCCCAACGTCCCATCGGGATTTGGCTCATCAAGAACTTCCGCATCTCCCCCGTGACATCGGCGGTCATCCGCGTATGAAAGAACCCCGGCGCCAGGACGTTGGCAGTAATGCCGCGGGTGGCGACCTCGCGGGCCGTCGCACGGGTCAAGCCGATGAGTCCGGCCTTCGCCGCGGCATAGTTCGCCTGGCCGGCGTTCCCCGTGATCCCGACCACGGAGGCAACGTTGATGATGCGGCCATAGCGCTGGCGCACCATCGTCCTGAGCGCCGGACGGGTACAGAGAAAGGCAGCGGTGAGGTTGGTCGTCAGGACAGCCTGCCAATCTTGCTCCTTCATCCGCAAGAGGAGCGCATCCTGGCGCATACCGGCGTTGTTCACCAGGATGTCGAGGCGCCCGAACTCCTGCACGGCACGGGCGATCAAGCCGGCGGCGTCCGCGCTCTTGGTCACGTCGGCCTGGTGGGCAACGGCCTGCCCCCCGTCGGCGCGAATCGCCGCCACGACGGCAGCAGCGCCGGCTTCATTGGCGCGGTAGTTCACCACGACGCTGGCGCCGGCGGACGCAAACCGCTGCGCCATCGCCTCGCCCAAGCCGCTGGACGCACCCGTAATGACGGCCACACGATCACGTAAGTTCCCCATCTTCATCCCCAACTGCCTGAAGACCGGCCGTCGCGGTGGCTACCTCGTCTGGGGTAGCCACTGCCCACGTCTCGGCAGTGGCATTGCGACGGCGTACCGTATTGGTGAGTACCTGGCCCGGCCCACACTCCAGAAACAGTGTTACATCTTGTGCAAGCAGATAGCTTACCGTATCCGACCAGCGCACCGGCTGGCGCACCTGGGCGGTCAGCGCGGCGCGGACCACAGCCGGGTCGCGCGTCGGCTGCGCTGAGGTATTGAGCACCACCGGCGCTCGTGGTGGCCGGATAGCCAACGATGCGACGCGCGCGGCCAGCGCCGCGGCGGCCGGCTGCATCGCTGCCGAGTGAAAGGCGGCACTCACCGCCAGGCACACGACTCGCCTGGCCCCGCGCTGCCGGGCGGCGGCGCCGGCAGCCGCGACTCCCGCCGCGTCGCCAGCGATGACGACCTGGGTTGGCTCGTTGTGCGTCGCAACCGTCACGTAGCTATCCGGCACCTCGACCCGCGCCGCGGCGCAGGCCGCTGCAACCTCGTCAATGGTCAATCCGAGCACCGCCGCCATCGTGCCGGGGCGGGTGGCGCCGGCCGCCTGCATCGCTTGCGCTCGCGCTTGCACCAGTCGCAGACCATCCACCAAGGAGAGCGCGCCGGTAGCGATCAGGGCAGCAAGCTCCCCGACACTATGCCCGGCAACGTAGGCTGGCGCCAGCTCTTGCGGGAGGCGAGCGCCAAACCACTCCTCCGGGGCACCGGCCAAGGCCCCCTCCGTCAACGCCTCGACGCACGCCGCCAGGGAGGCCAAGCTCGCCACCACGATTGCCGGCTGGGCGTGGAGGGTGAGGCGCAGCTCGTCGGCCGGCCCGGCGAAGCAGCGACCCAGCACGGCTCCATCGAGCGCCGCGTCGGCCATGTCCATGAGGGCACGCGCTGCCGGGGAATGCTCATAGAGCGCTTGTCCCATGCCAACGGCTTGGGTTCCCTGTCCGGGGAACAACCAGGCGAGGTGTTGCAGACCCATGTTCGAGGCTTGGCTTCCCAGTCAGGTGTATTGTGGCAGCTTGGCCGCGCGGGCAACCTTGCCGGCGCTAGAGGGTGCTGGTCGCAAGCTCGTCGCTGGACAAGACCTCGCGGCCACGGTAGGTACCGCAGTGCGGGCAGGCATGGTGCGAAAGCCGGTATTCGCCACAATTCCGGCAACGTACCAACTGGGGCGGGCGCAGCGCGTGATGCTGCCGCCGATTGTTTCGTCTCCGTCTCGACACCTTTTTCTTGGGTAGGGCGCCCACAACTGGCCTCCTTATCTTATTGCAGCTATCGCCTCATCAAGGGGAAACGTACCCGTACACAGCAGGACACCCCCACCGCTCACATCATCCCCCGGAGCGTATCCGGAGTGAGGAGTTCCTGCAAGGAGGCAAGTCGCGGATCAATCTCCACCGCCTCGTGGCTGCACCGTTCATGATTCTGGTTGCGTCCACACACTGCACACAGCCCGGCGCAGGCCGCGGAGCAGAGCGGCTGCATCGGCATAGCTAGCTCGATATGCTGCCGCGTGGCCTCGGTCAGATTAAGCTCGTGGTTCGCGCTCAGGTCGAAACCGAGGTCATCCTGGTGTGGCGCTACCGTGCGCCCGGTCGCGACGTCTACCTGCGGATAGTAGGTTGCTTCGAACACAAACGCGACCGGATGAGTGACTGCCGCGAGGCAGCGGCTACATTCGGCTGCCGCGGCCGTCGTGAACTCGCCCAAGGCCAGGATAGCACCGGCTTGGCTGCGCCGCGGCCCGACCCGCAGGAGCTTCACCTTGCCTTGGAGGGGGGCTACGAGCGTGCGGTCGCCGATGGTCGTCGGTGGCACGTGGATGCCCCGCTCCCGCGAGATGCCGGTCTGCTCCTTGAGTAGGGCGGCAACGTTAAAGCGCAATCCATTCATGGGTGTTCACATCCGCACAAAAGAAGATCGGGCCGACAAGGAGCCGCTGTCGGCAGGTGCGTCCGCAGCGTCCGTCAGGAGGCTGGCTCCGGTTCGGGTACCGGCTCCTCTCCCTCTTCGAGCAGCGGCGGTGGCCGGTCGGAGATGGCCTGCATGCCGTGACGCACCTCGTCAAGGATGGACTCCAGGTGTTGCTGAAGCGCTTGTAACACCTGGAGCACATAGTCATCAGCGCCCTCGCGGATATCGTGCGAATGGGTCTCGGCTTGGTTCAGCATCTCTGCGGCATCATTTTCGGCCACCTGCAACAGGCCGCGCTCCGCAATGATCTCCTCGGCGCGTTGCTGTGCCCGGGCAGTGATACGCTCGGCCGCCTCCCGGGCCTGGTTCGTGATGCGATCACGGTCCTGACTCACGCGGCGGGCTTGCTTGATCTCTTCCGGCACAACAATACGCATCTGATCCACGATATCGAGGCATTCCCGCTCGTCCACCATGATCTTGTTGGTGAACGGCATACGCTGCCCCGCGTGAATGACGGCTTCCAAACGATCAACGAGATAGAGAATGTCCATGGCGGCTCACCCCCTTACGACCCGCCAATACACGCCCGTCATCCCTCATGCCTCCGTGCCTTGCGTACCATGCTCAAGTATGGTCAGCCGCTCGCGCTCGCAAGGCGGCGCTCCGCTCGGTAAGCGCCGCGGCGACCGGAGCCGGTACCCACGCCGCCACTTCACCACCGGCCCACACGATTTCCTTGACAATAGTCGAGCTGAGATAGAAGTGGCGCGTTCCAGCCATCAGTAGCACCGTCTCGACATCAGGCCCCATCTGCTCGTTCATACTAGCGAGCTGGAATTCCCCTTCGAAGTCCGACATCGCCCGCAAGCCCCGCACAATGGCGGTCGCGCCTACCTCGCGGGCCAGTGTCACCGTCAGCCCTTGATACGGTCGGGCCTCGACGTTGTCCAAACCTTCCTGCTCAAGCGCTGCCCGCAGCAGCGCTACTCGCTCATCCAAGCCGAACCAGACAGTCTTGCTCGGCTCTGCATACACCGCGGCAATAACCCGATCGAACAACCGAGCCGCTCGACGCGCAATGTCGAGATGGCCGTTTGTTGGTGGATCGAAGGTCGCCGGGTAGAGCGCAATCCGCAAGCGACCGCTCACGCGCGGGATTATACCAGGTTGGGAACGGTCTGCGGTACTATGAACTTCAGAGTATACCCCACCGGGAGCAACTTACTCTTGGCGTGTCCCCCTATACAGCGGCAGCGCTGGCGCGAGCATGCTCCCGGAAGCGACTAGCGCGGCCCGCAACGACAGCAATGTGCCGATGACACCGGTGGCTGGGCCACCGACAAACTGGCCTAGCGCATCAGCCTGCCCATTCATCGAGAGGACCGTCGCCCGCACCCGCGAGCTGACGTGCCGGTTCAACCAGGCGCGGTAGATTGGCCCGTAGAGCGTTTTCAGGATAGCGGTGACAAGGAAGGCTCCCACTACGAGCCAGAAGCTGCCCGCCAGTCCGATAGTCACAACGCTGCCGACGATGAGCGCGTTGAGCACCATGAGCCGCGGGGCCATGCGACTACGGTCATTGATATCGAGCCGCCGCACGGCGACTTCCGCCACCAAGAGGGTCGCAAGGTTGGTAGCGACCTGCAGAATACCGAACCACACGACAGGCTTGAATGTGCCTAGACTGGGGAACCGGAAGCTCGCCAGCAGGTGCGTTTCCCAGAGGCGATCAATGCCCTCGCTGTGAGCACCGAAGAAAGCGGTGATCGCGAACAGCCGCAGCAGCGCCGGCTGCTGGCGCACCGCTCCTACACTGTCCCGGAAGGTACCGCGTAACACTTGCCAGGAGGAGCGGTCCTCCCGAGGAGCGGTCCGGAACCCCTGCTCGGGCATGACCAGCACGAGGACAAGCGCCAGCCCAAGGATGAGCGCGCCGCCGACCAACACGGGGAGACTCAGCTGGATGCTGGCGAGAGCCACGCCCACGCCTATGCCGGCAAAGAAGCCAACGCGCCGGGCCTGGCCATAGCGCAGATACACCTGGGCCAGATGCTCCTCTCCCACCTCGTCGGCGATCCAGGCATCCAGCGCACCGCTGATGAAGGTGTCACCGATGCCACGTATGACCGCTGCCAGCAAGACCAGCGCGAAGCTCGGGAAAGTGCCCTGGATCAGCCAGCAGGCGCCAATCAACACCTCCCCAATGATGACCGAGAGGCGGCGGCTGTAGGTGTCGGCGACTACACCGGTGGGCACCTCGAACAGCAGGATCGTAGCCTCAAGCGTGGTGCCGACCAGCACAAGCTGTAGCGGATTCATCCCGATGTCCTGCACGTAGTACACGGGCAGAATCGGATAGATCATGCTGGTGCAGACCGTGTAGGCCAGGCCCAGAAACAGATAGACCAGATATGATCGGCGGTTTTTCACAGACCGAATGTGCTCCTTCTCTAGGTCCCCTGACAGGGGTAGGTAAACCGGAAAAACAGGCGGAATGCATGCTTGGAGGGGCCGGGAGCCGCTCCCCTCCCCGTTGCGTCCGCGCGGGGGAGGGTTAGGGAGGGGGCCAGCGAGTGGATGAGGGGTAAAACCGGCCCCCCTGTGGCCCCCCCGCTCCGCAGGGGGACGGGTGGGGTGCGCTGCTCCGGCCTAGGGGCGGACGTACAGCGGACGGGCGGCACCGCGTCGGGGCGACTAGCGGCGCGCGGCTACATTGTGGCGGCCGGGGTGGCTACCAGAGCAGCTACCTCCCAATGAGGCGCCATTATGCTAATCAACGATCTGACGATAGTCAACGCTCCGGCGGTTGCCGGCGGAAGATTGCGTAGACGTTGTCGCCATGGCGACGGCCGCCGGTGCGTACCAGCTCGCCGTAACGCTCGGCCAGCGCACGCCGTTTCGTATGCTCCACTGCCACCCACGCCTCGTCCGCCAGCAGCGCGCCGGTGCCCAGCTCGGCCAGCACGGTGTCAAGCTCCGGCGCCGCATAGGGCGGATCAATGAGCACCAGGTCGTAGGAGCCGCGGCCCCGTTTGGCGAGGACCGCGAGCGCCCCCGGCAAGCGTTGCCGCCAGATGCGCCCTTGGGCGGTGAAGCTGGTATGCGTCAGGTTACGGCCGATGGTGCGCCGCGCGAGGCGGCCGCTGTCCACGAAATCGGCGTGGCGAGCGCCCCGACTCAGCGCCTCGATGCCAAGCTGACCGCTGCCGGCATACAGGTCGAGGACGCACTCCGCACTAGCGGCCGGCCCCAGGGCCGCGAAGATCGCCTCTTTCATCATATTCAGGGTGGGCCGCGTCTCACGAGTGGGGGGTGCCCAGAGACGAGCACCACGCGCTGCGCCGGCAATCACGCGCATCGTCGGCTCACGCGGCGGCCGCGCCGCGCTCCCAGAAGGTCTCCAGCTTGGCGCGGAGCGCCTGATGCTCCGGCAGCAGCAGGTCCGGGTCCTCGCGGACGATCCGGTCTGCCGCCTCACGAGCCAGGGAGAGCACCGCGAGGTCGGACAGATTGGCAACGTGGAGGTCGGGCATGCCGCTCTGCCGCGTGCCGAAGAACTCACCGGGGCCGCGGAGCTTGAGGTCTTCTTCGGCCAGGCCAAACCCGTCGTGAATATCCTCGATAGCCTTCAGCCGCGGGTTCTGCCCTGGATCGGTCGTATCGCTGAACAGGAGACAGTACGAGCGGTGGGCGCCACGGCCGACCCGGCCCCGGAACTGGTGCAGCTGCGCCAGGCCAAACCGATCCGCCCCCTCGATGACCATGACCGTCGCGTTGGGCACGTCAATGCCGACCTCGACGACGGAGGTGGAGACCAGCAGGTCGAGCTGGCCGTCGCGAAAGTCGCGCATCACCTGCTCTTTCTCTTTCGGCTTCAACTTGCCGTGCAGCAGACCCAGCCGCAAGTCGGGAAACTGGCGCTGCAAGCGCTCGAACTCGGCACGGGCGGCGCGGGCGGCGACCTTCTCCGACTCCTCGATCAGCGGGCAGATCACAAACGCTTGCCGGCCCAGCCGGACCTGCTTGCGTACAAACTCGTAGGCCCCGGAGCGGCCGAGCGGCGGCACCCACTTCGTCACGATGGTCTGTCGGCCGGGCGGTAGCTCGTCAATCACCGAAACGTCGAGATCGCCATAGACGGTCAGCGCCAGCGTGCGTGGGATCGGCGTCGCGGTCATCACCAGCATATCGGGGTTATAGCCCTTCTCGCGCAGGGTCGTGCGCTGGCGGACACCGAACCGATGCTGCTCGTCCACAATCACCAACCCGAGGTTGTGAAAGCGGCCCTCGTCCTGAATGAGTGCGTGCGTCCCGACCAGCACGTCCACTTCGCCGGCCGCCGTGGCCGCCCAGACCTCGCGCTTGGCGGCCTTCTTCATGCTGCCGATGAGCAGCTCGACGCGCACGTCGAACGGCGCCAACAATTCCGTCAGGGTGCGGTGGTGCTGCTGGGCCAGGACTTCGGTTGGCGCCATGAGCGCGCCCTGGTAACTAGCCTCAGTCGCGGCGACCAGCGTGCCGCCGGCGACGACGGTCTTGCCGGAGCCGACGTCACCCTGGAGCAGCCGGCTCATGGGAACCGGCTGCGCCATGTCGTTCAGCAACTGCGCCAGGACGCGCTGCTGGGCAGCGGTCAGCACGAACGGCAGGTGAGCGGTGAAGCGGTCCGTAAAGTCGTCCGGGATCGGGATAGCAATACCCGGCACCGCGCCTTGCCACTCCCGTTTGCGGCGGAGCAGCCCGAGCTGGAGCAGGAATAGCTCGTCGAACGCCAGCCGGCGGACGGCCGCGGCGTAGGCGGCCGGCTCGGACGGGAAATGATACGCCGGCACGGCCGCCTCGTAGCGGGCGAGCCGGGCGGCGGACCGGACCGCTGCCGGGAGGTAGTCGGTAAGCTGCTCTTCGATCCGGTCGAGCGCGATTCTGATCCAGCGGCGCAGGGAGCGGTCGGTGATACCGGCGGTTTTCGGATAGACGGGTACAAGCTGGCCGGTATGGAACTCGTCGGCGCCGAATTCGACCTCCGGTGAGGCCATTGCCAGCCCGCCGCCATGGGACGGTTGGGGCTTCCCAATGAGCAGCACGGCGCCCGGCCGCGAGAGCACCTGCTTCATGTGGGGCTGGTTGAACCAGGTCGCGCGGAGGGCGCCGCTCTCGTCCCGAATGAGCGCCTCGGTGATCGGGAAACGCTGTCTGGGAGTGCGTATGATCTCCACGTGCCAGACCGCACCCTTGACGGCCACCTCGTCGTCCACTGCCAGCTCGGCAATGCGTTTGACCTCCGCGTGGCGGCGGGGAAAATGGAAGATTAAGTCCTCAATTGTGTGGATGTCCAGCTTCTCCAGCGCCTGGGCGTTCTTGGGGCCGAGCCGCGGGAGGCGCTGCACCGGGTCGCCCAATTGCAATGTAGGCTGGCGCCGACGGTGGGCCGGGCGGTCCGAGCGACTATGGGTTGCAGCACGCCTTGTTGCAGCCGGCGGGCGGGGCGGTTCGCGCGGGCCGGTTGCCGGCGGCGGTGTGGGGGGAGCGGCAGCCGCCCGCGCCGCCGCACTGCGGTCACGGCGCGGCGCTGACTGCTGACGTCCCTGCGCTGCGGCCGGCTTGTCGGCAGTGGCAGGGGAAGCACGCGACGCAGCCGGGCGGCGCGTCTGTGCGCCGGCCGGGTGATCCACGGACGGCTCGGCGGCAGCCAACGCCTCCGCGCGTCGGATCGCAGCCTGCCGCGCGTCCGCATCCAGATCATCGTAGCCGGCCAGCAGGGTGTGTAGCCGTTGCAGACGCGCGTGCAGCTGGCTGCCGGGGGGGGCCTCGTCCACTCGCGCGGCGATGAAGGCTGCCAAACCCCCTTGCGTAGACCGGTCTTGGTACGCTCGTGGGGGGCGGGCCTCCAACGCCAGCACCTTCCGCACCGTTTCGAGCACGCTCGGCCCCGCACCCGGACGAGGGCGGGCGTGCCTCCGCGCTGGGCGAGCGACTGTCTCGGTCATCAGGCGTCAAGCGCCTCCGTATGCGCGGCGCTAGTGGCCCCAGTCTCGGCAGCGGCGTCCTGCGCCGATCGGTACAAGTCTACCTACTGCTGCGCTGGCCGCCGCCAGCGGGACATTCCGGGGTGTTCAGCTACATAATCACCGGTAGCCATGCAGCTTCCGCTTTTCGATTCTCCCGATACCTCAGCGGCACATCCGGCCGCCGCCTTTGCTGCGCTCGACGAGGCCCGTGCTACGGCGCTCGCATGTACCCGGTGCGGACTGGCGCGGACCCGGCGGCGGGTGGTCTTCGGCGCCGGTGCGGCCCCGGCGCGGCTGTTTGTGCTGGGCGAGGGGCCGTCGGAGGCCGACGACGCGAGCGGCGAGCCGTTTAGCGGCCCCTCGGGACGAGTCCTCGACGCCTGGCTGCACACCCTGGGCACGAGCCGGGCCGAGGTCTGGGTATCCAACGTTGTACGCTGTCGCGCGGCGGAGCTTGTCGGTCAGCGCCCGCGGAACCGGCCACCGCGTCCGAGTGAGATCAGGGCCTGCCGGTACTGGCTGGACATCGAGCTTGCGTTCGTGTCCCCCGAGGTCGTGTTGTGCCTGGGCGCCACACCGGGGCGGGTGCTGCTGGGCAGCGGCTTCAAGCTGCAACGGGATCGGGGCCGGTGGACCACCGGGCCTGGCGGTATACTCGTCCTGCCTACCTACAATCCGGCCTACTTGCTGCGGCTACGCAGCCAGCAACGGGCTGCGGCCGAGGCGGCCGTGGCTGCCGATCTGGCACTGGTACGCGCCCGCCTCGCACCTGCCGACACACCACCATGACGAGCGAGACCGCAGCCCAACTAGCAGCACAATTCGCGCACTACGTTGTGCCGACGCTGATGCCGGTTGCCGTGCGCGTCGTGCGGATTGCAGCCATCGAGCCGCGCGATACGGTGTTGGACCTCGGCACCACGACGGGACTAGGCGCGTTTCTGGCTGCCGCCCAAGCCGGGAGAGAGGCCGCGGTCGTCGGGGTGGACACCTCGGCCGCTATGCTCGCTATTGCCGAGCGGCGCTCACGCTTGGCCGGTGCGCGGCAGGTTCGCTGGCATGTCGGCGACGCCGCTGCGCTGGACTTGGCGGACGAGAGCTTTGATGCCGCGCTCTGCATCCATTTGCTCCACGACCTCGCCCGGCCGGCCGAGGCGCTGGCAGAAGTGCAGCGCGTCTTGGCGCCGGGAGGTCGCCTCGCTCTGGCCGTGTGGGGCAGCGCAGCGGCCGGTCTCGTCCGGATGCGTTCTCGCTCGGCAGCCCCGGCGCAGTCGAAATCCTCCTCCAACACGCCGGATTCGTGGCCATCGAGAGCGAGCGCGTGCGCGACAAGCTACGCTGGGGCGACGCAGCGGGTCTGTGGCGGTGGTATACGGCGTGGCCGCACCTGGGCGCGCCGCTACGGGACCTGCCGGCGGCGACCCAAGCCCGCGTTCAACGGCAGCTCACCCGCCTCGCCGCGCCGTATCGAGACGAGGATGGGCTGGCCCTCCCGCGCGAGGTGGTCTACGCGCGGGCGCTCGTGCCGCCGGATTGACGGCAGCCGCGCCTTGGCCGGGTGTCTATACTGTGTGCGGGGCAGTAGAAGATGATGACCACCGAACCGATGACCGCAACGCCCACAGCCCGACGCTCGGCGCCGAGCGACGCCATTGATTACCCCGACAGCGATGGGAAGCCGATGGCCGAAACCGATCTGCACCGTGACATCATGCTGGACGTGATTTTCATGCTCCAACGCTGGTTTGCGGGGCAAAGCGACGACGTATATGTATCGGGCAACATCCTCGTCTATTACGTCGAAGGCGATCCGCGCCGCTCGGTGTCACCGGATGCACTGGTCATCAAGGGCGTGCGCCAGTACCGGCGGGATGTGGTCAAGCTGTGGGAAGAAGGACGCGCGCCGCAGGTGGTCTTCGAGATCACCTCCCGCTGGACACGTGGGGAGGATAGAGGTCGGAAACGCCGCCTCTACGCAGAGCTAGGGGTGCGCGAATACTACATGTACGATCCCACGGGTGATTACTTGGATCCGCGGCTCCAGGCCTGGGTGCTGGCCGACGATACGACGAATGGGCGCGACTACCGCCCCCTGCCGCTGCTGACGGAGGAGCCGGGCTACTTCAGCCCAGAGCTAGGGTTGGAGGTCCGACTGCGGCCCGACGGCAGTCTGGGCCTACGCGATCCCGCCTCCGGGCGATGGCTGGAAACAATCGCCGAGACGCATGCCGCGCGCGATGGCGCCGAGGCCGCGCTGCAGCAAGAGAAAGCGGCGCGCTACCAGACTGAAGTCGCGCGACGTGAAGCCGAAGCCGCGGCCGCCGCCGAGGCCCAGGCCCGTGCCCGCCTCGATCAGGAAGTCGCTCGGCTGCGCGCCCGCCTCGCAGCACTCGGCGAGGGGAGCGGCTGAAGCGCTACCCGTTCGGTTGGCCCCTCCGGTAGCGTCGCCAGGCTGCTCCTGCGTTAGCGGGTAGCTAACTCCGGGCTGGCCCGCAGTACGCGCTCCAGGTGCTTACGTGCAGCGGCGTAGTCAATGGGTGCGTCAGGTGGTGGGAGCGCTCGGCCCTCTTGCTCCGCAAGCCAGGAGTCAAAGGCAGGAATGATGACACCGAGCGGGTCTCCGTTCTCGACATCGAGGCGCACGTAGAGATCGTCACCGACGAGGTGTGCAATTCCCCCACGACCGCTACCGCCCGGCAAGATTACTTCCATCCAGCCGATGTCGGCGAGATAGTCCCAGGTGGCCTCAGCCAAGCCGGCGATAATCTGCTCGATTACATTGGTGACGGCAGCCGGAGTGCTCATGGACAGTGCTCCTACCGTAAGAGTAACCGCTGAAGTCGGCAACGTGCGTCAGGCTACGCCGCCGTGACGAGGTGGATGGCCGTGGCTTTGGCGGTGGCGATGACGGCCCGGCCGGGCGCCAAGTCCAGCTCATCCACGGCGGCACGGGTGACGAGGGCAATCACCGGAAAGCCGCAATCAACGGCGACGCGCACTAACAGGCCGCGTGGCTCGACCTTTTGTACCTGCCCCGGCCAGGCGTTGCGCGCGCTCAGGCCGGCAAAGAGCCGGTGCCGGATATCATCCGGGAGCCACCGCCGGGACCCCTGATCGTCCGGCGCTGCTGGGGCCGCGAGGTCTGCGCCGCCTTGATCTGCATTGGATTGTGCCGACCTCGCGGTCAAGAGCGTCACATCCTCCGGTCGGAGGCAAGCGTACACCTGGCTGCCGACGGGCCAAGCGCCGGCCACGGCCACGGTCATGGGCGGTGTCGTTCCATTGAGGACAACGGTGACGGTGCCACGGTCGGCGGCGGTCACGTGCCCGCGCAGCACAGTCTCGACGCCGAGGAACGCCGCCACTTCCGTGTTGGCTGGCTGACCGAAGACGCTCGTCGGCGTGCCCACCTGACAGAGCTGTCCGTCGAGCAGGACAACCATCCGATGGCCCAGCGTGAGCGCTTCGTCGCGCTCGTGCGTCACCCACACGGCCGTTGTGCGTGTCTCGGCGAGGAGATCGTGCATTTCCGCCGCGAGGGCCGCTCTCGTCGGCGCATCGAGCGAGGCGAAGGGTTCGTCGAGCAGGACCAACTCCGGTTCGACGACGAGCGCGCGGGCGAGACTGACCCGTTGGGCCTCGCCACCGGAGAGGGTATGTACGGAGCGCCGCGCCAGCGCCGCGATGCCGAGGCGTTGCAGCCAACGCTCCACTCGCGGCCGGATTTCCCGCCGCGGCACGCCTCGCAGGCGCAGTCCGGTGGCAACGTTATCGGCGACCGAACCGTGTAACAGCAGCGGCTCCTGAAAGACGGCTGCCAAGCGGCGCCGGTAGGCCAGCTCGTCGGAACGCAGCAGCGGCGCGCCGGCGTAGAGCAGCTGACCGGCGGCCGGTTGCTCCAACCGCCCCATCACGCGCAGCAGCGTGCTCTTCCCGGCACCGTTCGGCCCCACCACGACCAGCACCTCGCCGCGATACAGCACCAGGTCCGGCACATGGAGGACGACTTTCCCTTCGCGCTCGGCGCGGATGCCGCGCAGCGCCAGATGACACTCCAGGTCTGCACCACCATCGGATTGTGCAGACTTGGCGGTCGGGAGCGCCTCGGACACGGGGGGCGCTGGCGTCGCGCTGGCGCCATCGCCCGTGCCCTTTTTGGGCCACAGAGAGGAGATCATGGTCGTCGTCTGTACACGCTTGACACGCTATGGTCACTGTGGCTCAGACACGTTGCGCCGGTGGTGAGATGGCAGTGTGGCCGGAGCTGCGGCTCAGGAAGTCCGCCCGCGCTGTTGTATCCAGGTGAGAAGCATATTGACAGTGTAGACCAGGACCAGCAGCAGCACGGAGAGGGCGATGGCCCGGTCGAAGTTGCCCCGGCTGGTCTCCAAGACCGTCGCCGTCGTCAGGACCCGCGTCTGTCCCGCGATGTTGCCGCCCACCATCATGCTGGCGCCCACCTCGGAAATCACCCCTCCGAAGCCGGCCATTGCGGCCGCCAGCAGCGGTAAGCGGGCCTCCTTCGCCAGCAGCCAGAGCACCTGGAGGCGCGAGGCGCCCAGCGCCAGCAACTGGAGGCGCAGCCGGGGATCGAGCTGCTGTAGAGCGGCTGCCGACAGCGCGGTGACAATCGGTACGGCGATGGTCCATTGGGCCAGCACGATAGCCGCCGGCGTGTACAGGATGTGTAGCGCGCCCAACGGTCCGCTGCGCCAGAGCAGAATGGTCACGACCAGGCCGGCGACGACCGGCGGTAGTCCCATGCCCGTATGGGCCGCTCCGAGCGCCAACCGGCGCCCAGGAAACCGACCGAACGCCAGGAGCGCACCGAGCGGGATGCCCACCACGAGACTGAGCACGGTCGCCGTGGCCGAGACTTGCAGCGACAGCAACCCGATTTGCGCGACCTCACGGTCGCCGCTCAGGATGATCGCGATAGCTTGCCGGAGACCGTCCCAGATTACGTCCATCCCGTTCCCTCTATCACGTTCATATTAGCCGTCAGCCATCAGCTATCAGCCGTCAGCCGGCGCTTCCTTCGGCAGCATGTTCTCTAACTCACGCGCTCTAGCTATGGAGACCTTTGTATAACCTCCAAGTCGGAGTGCTGTGGTGGCAGTGACTCCGCCCTCGCCAACCTCGGAGGGCCGGTTTTTGGATTCCCGCTTTCGCGGGAATGACGGTTTTTGCAACGGTATCCTATGGGAGATCGGCCACCGCACGCCCGGCGGCGGGAGTAAATACGGCCTCACCATACTGCTCGACGCCAAAGGAGCCGATCAGCGTTTGGGCCGCCGGCCCAACGACGTACTCGGCGAAAGCACGGCCGCCCGCTGCGTTGACTCGTTCTCCGCGAGCCGGATTGACGGTCAGCACATGGTAGACGTTCAGCAGCTCCGGGCCGGTGTGCTCGACCAACGGGACGAGCGCCAGGCGATCACGCTGGACCAAGTACGTGCCGCGATCAGTCAACGTGTAGCCGCGCTTCTCCGATGCAATCTGCAAGGATTGGCCCTGACCGGTACCGCTTTCCTGGTACCAGCTACCGGCCGGCACGATGCCGGCTTGCTGCCAGAGCTGGCGCTCCCGCGCATGGGTACCGGATTGATCGCCCCGCGAGATGAAGAGCGCCCGCTGCGACGCCACGCGCTGCAAAGCAACGCTGGTTGAGGGGCTGTCCCGCACCCCGGCCGGGTCGTCGGGGGGGCCGACGATGAAGAAATCGTTGAACATCACCAGTCGCCGCTCCAGCCCGTGACCCGCCGCGAGCCACGCTGCCTCGGCCGCCGGCGAATGCATCAGCAGCACGTCTCCTGCTCCATTCTCTCCGAGCGCCAGGGCCTGACCGGAGCCGGCCACGATAGGCTTGGCGCGGTAGCCGGTCCGCCGTTGGAAATCGGCGACCAAGACATCCAGCAGGCCGCTGTCCCGCACGCTGGTCGTCGTCAGCAAGATCATATCGGGATGAGCCGGCGGCGGAGCGGCGGTGCCGGACGCAGTGGAAGACGAGGCCGTACCGCGCTGGCAGCCGGCTACAACGAGCAGCACCAGCCCGGACACGATGGCAACCCAGAAACGCTGCATTGCTCTTACTTCACCGGCAAGTTGTCCGTAGTGTACCCGGCTGCCGAGACAAACAGCGGCTCACGGCAGCGGGGCGGCTGCCCTCCTCACCTCCCGTCACTCCGGCGGAAGCCGGAGTCCAGGCCCCGGCCCCTGGATTGCGGCTTCCGCCGCAATGACGAGTGACCAGGCCACTGGCGCTACTGGCCCCTGGCTACTGACACGTGGGCCACGGAGAGAGTAGAATACTTTAGAGGCAAGTCAAGGTATGACACCCTGGAAGCGCTCACCATGAGCTTCGCCAGTCCAATGCCTGGACATTCCCTCTCCGCGTCGTGCCGAGATTGGCCCCCTCGGATCGTCTGTCGAGGACGACTTATGCTTCGCGCCATCGCAATTCTCTCGCTGGTTTGGGGGGCGTTCCTGACCATCGCGAGTCCCTACTCCGCAGCTGCGGCCGGGCGTACCGTCGCAGTCATTGCTCTGGACGGCAACATAGACGCTCTGAGCGCACGGCACCTGACCAGGGGGATCGCCAAAGCAACCCAGGACGGCGCCGAGCTGGTGGTGATTACGCTCGATACTCCGGGAGGATTGTACAGCTCTACACGGGATATCGTCGGGGCTATCCTCAGCGCGAGCGTGCCGACCGCCGTCTTCGTGTCTCCACCCGGGGCACAGGCCGCATCGGCCGGCACCCTCATCGCAGCGTCCGCCAGTTTTGCGGTCATGGCCTCGGGCACCACTATCGGCGCAGCCGCTCCCGTCCGGTCCGGGGGCGAGGGCCTCCCGCAGACCCTGGCTAAGAAGATCAACGAGGACACGAGGGCGTTTATCAGGAGCATCGCCGAAAAACGCGGCCGGAACGCCGCGGCCCTGGAGGAAACGGTCACAAAGGCGCGGTCGTACTCGGCGAGCGAGGCGGTGACTCTCGGCGTCGTGGATTTCGTCGCCAACGACGTGACCGATCTGCTGGCAAAGCTAGACGGACAGAGCGCCGAGACCACCGCCGGCAAGGTCGTCCTGCAAACCCACAATGCCGAGGTCCGGGAGGTCAAACCGACCCTCCTCAACAGTTTTCTCGGCGTCTTGGCAAATCCGAACTTGGCGTTCTTGCTCTTCGTGCTCGGCGCGGTCGGGCTGCTGGTGGAGGCGGTCAGCCCCGGCTTGATAGGGCCGGGCGTGATCGGTGCCCTCGCGCTGGCCCTGGCCTTGCTGGGCTTCGGCCATCTACCGGTGAACTGGGTAGCCGTCGGCCTGCTCTTGCTCGCGCCGGTGTTGTTCTACCTGGAGACTATAGCACCGGGAATCAGCATCTTCGGCATCGGTGGCGTCGTCTGTTTGGGGCTGGGCGGATTTCTGCTTTTCGGAGGTCTTTTCAGCACGCCGGATGTCCCGGAACCGAGCTTCATGGTCAATCCCTGGCTGATCGGCGCGCTCGCAATCATCACGGCCGCCGCCTGGGTTGTCTTCATGCGACTGGTCAGATCGGAAGGAGGGGCCTCCTCAGGGTATATCTCGGCGTCTGAAGCAGCCTTGGAGGGGGAATGGGGGGTAGCCGCATCGGACCTGGCGCCTTCCGGGAAAGTGTGGGTGGGCAGCCGGGAGTGGACCGCGGCTGCCGATACCACCGACGTGATTAGGGCCGGAGAAGAGGTGAAAGTCATCGGGGTGTACGGCGACGTGCTGAAGGTGGAGCGGCCCTAGGCTGGGAATGACGGCCCTCCTATAGTCCCCCCGCTGCGGCAGGGGGACGGGCGTGTTCCCGCCTCTGTCGCAACGGGGGAGGGTAGGGGCCTGGATTGCGGCTTCCGCCGCAATGGCGGATGGGTGTTATTTGCGTGCCAATGACGCAGTAGTGCGGTGTTGGTCGTCACAACGCGGTGCATGCACAAGGAGGTGAACCGTGGCTGGTTTCCATACGGCAGGCCCAAACGAGGTGCTCATCGTTTCCGGTGGAGGGACGCAACCAACCATAAAAGTGGGAGGCCGGAAGTTCGTGCTTCCCATAGTCCAAAAAGCGCAGTACCTCTCCCTGGAGGTCATGACTCTGACGGTAAACACCCCCAAAGTCTACACCTCAGAAGGTGTAGCGGTCTCCGTAGATGGAGTTGCCCAGGTAAAGGTCGGCCGTGGTGAAGAGGCCATCAGGACCGCAGCGCAGCAGTTCCTCGGGAAGTCCCCCCACGAGGTTGCGGACATCGCCCTGCAGACGCTGGAGGGCCAGCAGCGGGCCATTCTGGGAACGATGTCGGTGGAGGAAATCTACCAGGACCGCGTTGCCTTTGCGGAGCGCGTGCGCGAGGTCGCCGCTGCCGACATGACCAACATGGGACTGGAGATTGTGAGCTTTGCGATTCGGGACATTCAGGATGAGCAAGGCTATCTGGAAGCGCTGGGCGTGCGCCGGACGGAAGAAGTCAAGCGAGACGCCGCCATCGGGGAAGCCGAGGCGCAGCGAGACGCGGGCATCAAGGAAGCGCAAGCGGATCAGCAACGCCAGGCGGCCCGGTTCGCGGCCGACACCAGTATCGCCCAGTCCCAGCGCGATTTCGAGAGCGAGAAAGCCTCCTATGACCAGCAGGTGAATGCGCGCAAGGCGGAGGCGGATCTCGCGTACTCGCTTCAGGAGGCGAAGACCCGGCAGCAGATCAGAGAAGAAGAGCTGCAGATCGAGGTCGTGGAGCGGCAGAAGCAGATCGAGATTCAGGAGCAGGAGATCGTGCGCCGCGAGCGGGAGCTGGATGCGACCGTCAGGAGACCCGTGGAAGCCGAACGCTATCGCCTGCAAACTACTGCTGAGGGGGAAAAGGCGCGTATCCTCGCCGAGGCCGAAGCCGAGGCGGAGTCCACGAGACTCAGAGGGCAGGCCGAGGCCGACGCGATCAAGGCTCGTGGGTTGGCGGAGGCCGAGGCGATGCAGCGGAAGGCCGCTGCTTGGAAGGAGTATGGCCAGGCGGCTCTGCTCCAACAACTGTTCGAATCGCTTCCGGCGGTGGCCGATGCTGTGGCGCAACCTTTGGCGAAGACGGACCGGATCGTGGTGATCAGTACGGGTGGGGGTGAAGCGGACGGCGCCGGGGCAAGCAAAGTGACACGAGACGTTGCGAACACCGTTGCCCAGCTTCCGGAGCTTGTCGAGTCTCTGACCGGCATAGACCTGCTGGGCACCTTGAAGCATCTGCCCGGCGTAGTTACATCAGATGGGGCTGGCGCAGCGCAACCCGCCGCCGGAGCGGACGCACCGGCCAACCCGCCGGAGCCAGGGGGCGAGGGGTAGACCCCCCTATGACCCCCCCCCGCTGCGGCGGGGGGACGGCGTGTTCCCTCTCCCGTCGCAACGGGGGAGGGCGAGGGTGGGGTCCTAGTCACTCGCCATTGGTCACGGCCCCCTTGAGGTGGGTTGCAAACCATTGGACGACCCGCTCTACAAAGTCACGGTGGCTGGGTTCCGACCACAGGCCAGGGGCGTGGTCCTCGCCCTCGTATAACCGCAGCTCTACCCGCTGGCCGAGCCGCCGCAACGCGCTAAAGACCTCCCCCGCCTGCGCTGGCTCACCGGCATGCACTGTCCCGCTGGCCAGCAGCAAGGGCGTGGTTACGCGGTCGAGATAGAACAGGGGCGAGTTCTCGACATAGGCGTCCCGCTGCTCCCACAGGGAGCCACCCAAACGGGCCTGGCCGCTCTCGCACCAGCCCAGCCACTGGCTGTGCCCGTGCTCGTCCAACGTGCCGTAGACACTCGTGAGATTGGCGAAGACCGCACTGACTACGGCGGCCTGGAAGCGATCGGTCTGCGTCAACAGGGCCAACGTGCAGTAGCTCCCGTAGCTGTTTCCCATCAAGCCGAGGCGCTGCGGATCGGCAATACCCAAGTCAATCAGCCGGTTGATGGCTGGCAGCACTAGCCCCGGCAGTTTGCGCAGCGGGTCGCGGCGGCGCAGCGGGTCGTGCCTCTCCAGCGGCATACTCGGGTAGAAGACGGCATAGCCGCGGCTCGCCAGGAGTTGTCCAGGTACCATCGCTTCGCTTCCGCCGAAGACATGCTGATACCTTGAGCCTTCTCTGCCTCCATACACCTCGACAATCGTCGGAAGCGCCTGCCCTTCCACGTACCGGGGCGGCAGTAGCAGCGTGCCCTCCTGCTGCGTCCCGTCCGCTCCCCGCCACGTCACCAGCCGGCTCGTCCCCAGCGCGATCTCGTCCAGGGCAGGATTGAAGGAGACGAGCCGCTGCGCCGTCCGGAAGCCATCGCGGAGCTGCCAAAGCTCCGGCGGATGGTCAGCGGCCTGCAGCAGCAGGTAGGCGGTGGAGCCGTCCGGGGCCACTTCCATGCCGTGGTAGCCGCCGGCCAACCCCTTGGCCAACTCTGCCAACACCTCCGTCTTCCCACTCGCTAGGTTCAGCTCGGTCACGATTAAGTTCTTCGTCTGGGCGTGCCGGGCAAGCTGCAGCATGGCCCCGTGCTCCGGCTGCCAGCAAAGCGAACCCCGAGGGGATTGCACCCAGCGGAGTAGCTGCTGCTGCTCCTCCTCCGTACTTGCTGCGATCCACCGCCGGCTGCTGCCATCGGCGGCACACTCCCAGTAGCCACCCTTGGCCAAGCAGTAGAGGCGCTTGCCATCGGCACTCCAGCGCGGCACCTCCTCCTCGCCCGCGAGCGAGAGGTCTTCCCCGGCGGCGAGGTCCATCGGCTCGCCCGATCCGTCGGCCGGCACTACCCACAGCCGGCCGGGATGCCCGCGCCCCTCAGAGACATACGCCAGAGAACGGCTATCCGGTGACCAGGAGCACTTGATGCCGTAGCTCTGGGGAATACGCCGCGCAAGCACGGTGGGGCTACTACCGTCAAGGGGCACGGTGGTCAGGTCGTAGTAGAACTGCTGCTTGGTCATGTCGGCCGAGGTGTACCGCAACACGGCGACGGCGTGGCCGTCCGGGGCCACCTCCCACCCCATCAGGGACCACTCCTCCGCGAGCACGCTCACGTCCCCGGTATGGACCACCACCTGTGCCAGGTCACAGCAATAGCCATCCGCCCAGCCGGGCAAGGTCGCTGGCGCTTCCGGCGTGTCCGGCGGGGCCTCCGGTGG
Organism: Chloroflexota bacterium; assembly: GCA_965238265.1. Classification (GTDB taxonomy): domain Bacteria; phylum Chloroflexota; class UBA11872; order UBA12225; family JAJDUF01; genus JAJDUF01. Next base: position 4,213,803 of record OZ250185.1, read on the forward strand.
CTCCGGGTCGAAGGCGAACACCCGTATCGCCGGTGGACCATCAGAAGCAGCCGGGTCCGCCGCCGGCTGCGCGGCCAGCGACGCTGCCGCCGTCAGCTTCACGATCACGCTGCGGCTGTCCGGGGTCCAGCGCGGCACCTCGAATCCGAAGAATGGACGCACCGGGGCCGGTAGCTGCCGCACGGCACCCGTGTCACGGTGCCAGATACCTAGCCCAGGTGTCTCCTCCTGCTGCTGCACGTAGGCGACGAGCATGGCGCCGTCGGGGGACCACTGGCCGCCCCAGCTGGTCCTAGCGGCCGAGAATGGCTCCTCGACCGCGCCCGTAGCCGTATTGATCACCAGGACCCGGCTGCCTACGGCCTCGCCAGGCAGACCCGAAGGCGTGAAGCCTTGCGCGTCCGGCACTTCTGCCTCTGGCTCATCACGCATCACGCTCACGGCTAGCTCGGAGCCATCGGGCGAGACGTGGAGGGGCACCCGGTAGGTAGGCCGCTGCAACCGACGGAGCTGCGTGACGGTAAGGGTGCGCTGGCTCATATGACCTCCCTGCTCATGAATGCAACCCGCTGTGCCAAGCCGCCGGCCGCGGCACAGGCTGTACTACTTATTGATGATGCCTTGGGAACCCAATTGATCTCTCCCGGACATAGATGAGTCTACCGCTCCCCGGCGCTTTGGCTACCGGCGGCCTACCGCCTGATAGAATCCGATGGCAGAGACCTCTGACGAGAGGAGCACGCGCCATCGCCTCCGCATCGCAGTCCAAGTCGGCAGAGTCCGCGCCGCCGGCAGCCGAGTCGGCTGACGCGCCCGACCGTCCGGTCGCGTTTCGCTGGCGGGGGATCGTGGCCGGCGCGATCTGTGCGTATCTCTTGTCAGTGGGGCTGGGATTTGCCGTCGCCAAGCTCGGACTTGGCGACAACCTGATCGTGCGGCCCCTCGTCACGTTTGTGGCCCTCTTTATCGGTGGCTGGCTGGCCGGTTGGATGGCCAGGGTTGCCAGCCCCCTCAACGGCTGCGCCGTCGGAATCGTCTACATCGTCGGCTGGGCCGTACAGAACGCCATCTTCGAGGGCCGGCTGGTCGAACAATACGGTCTCTCCGTGCTGCCGCGCATGAATATATTGGGCATTCTGCTCGGAGACTTCCTGATCTTGATTGGCGCTGCCAGTGGCGGGTGGGTGGCCGAGCTGTGGCGGCACTGGCGGGGGCAGGCGAGCCGGCCCAGGACCGACGAGGTAACGAGGGAGTGAGGAGCATGGGCAGTGCGCTCGAACGGCAGGACCCCGCGGTCTACGCGGCCGTCGTCGGCGAGGAACGGCGGCTGCGCGAGCACATCCAGCTGATCCCGTCCGAGAACTACCCTAGTGCGGCTGTTCTCGAAGCGAACGGGTCGGTGATGACCCAGAAGTATGCCGAGGGCTACCCAAACCGGCGCTATTACCAGGGGTGTCAGTGGGTGGATAAGGTCGAGAGCCTAGCGCGGAACCGTGCGCGGCGGCTGTTCAAAGCCGGACATGCGAATGTCCAGCCCCATTCCGGCGCCTCCGCGAACATGGCCGTCTACTTCGCTACCCTCCGGCCGGGCGACACGGTGATGGGCATGGACCTCACCAGTGGCGGGCACCTGACGCACGGCTCACCGGTCAATTTTTCTGCCCAGCTCTACAACTTCGTCCACTACGGCGTAGACCCGCAGACCGAGCGGATTGACTTCGATCAGGTGGCCCGTCTGGCCCGTGAGCATCGCCCGAAGCTGATTGTCACCGGAGCCACCGCCTATCCCCGCGTCTGGGAGTACGATCGTTTCAAGGAGATTGCCGACGAGGTGGGCGCCCGGCACATGGCGGACATCGCTCACGTCGCCGGTCTCATCATAGGCGACGTACACCCTTCGCCCATCCCCTACGCGCAGTATGTGACCTCGACTTCGCACAAGACGCTGCGCGGACCACGTGGTGGGTTTGTGCTGTGCGAGCGAGCGCTGCGCCGCGACCTCGACCGGGCCGTCTTCCCCGGCCTGCAGGGGGGGCCGCTGGAGCATGTCATCGCGGCCAAGGCCGTGATGTTCCATGAGGCGGCGCAGCCGGACTTCGCGGTGTATGCCCAGGCTGTGGTGGACAACTGCGCGGCGCTCGCCGAGACGCTGCTCCACGAGGGGCTGACGCTCGTCTCCGGCGGCACGGACAACCACCTGCTCCTGATACGCCTCCCCGCGACCGGGCCGACGGGCAAGGAGGCAGCCGCGGCGCTCGAAGCGGCGGGCCTGGTGGTCAACAAGAACACGGTCCCCTTCGATACCAAGTCGCCGTTCGTCACCAGCGGCCTCCGCATGGGCAGCCCGGCGGCCACGACGTTTGGCTTTCGCGCCGACGAGTTCCGCACCATTGGCCGGCTGATCGCCCGCGTACTCCGCAACCTCGACGATGACACGGTGCCGGCCGCGGTCGTTGCGGAGGTGCGGGAGCTGACGAGCGCCGTGGCGGAGCGACGCGAGCGCGAGGAGACGTGGCCGCTGCTCTTCACACCACATGAAGCGGTGGCTCCGGCGCTGGTCTGACTAGCCAGGACACCTCACCCGGAGCGGACTTTGGGGAGGAAACCTGCTCTCTGCTCTACGAAGCAAGGCAGCCTGTGCTAATTTGGAACATCCCGCAGCAGAATTGGATAAAGGTGTCCTTTTCTGGTAGAATTCTACTCTAATTATACGTACTCCTTTCCCCTCAACTCCGAAGGAGGTGCTTCATGCCTAGAGCGTACTTCTCTCCATACTAGCAGACTTCTCCCCATAAGCGTCATCCTGTCGATTCTCTTGCTCCTGGTTTCGGCTTGTATCCCAGACCAGTCGTGCTCAAATCCGCCGCACGTTAGCAGCGATCTATCTACAGGAAATGCACCCGAATCTTCTGGTTTTACACGTGTGAATCCAATACCACTTGGTTCTACCGCGATCTATGGTGATTGGGAGCTATCTGCGAATAGAGTGAGCCGGGTTGCGGACAAAGTCTATGTTGAGCTGACCGCCACGTACAGTGGTGAAGAAGATTCAAGCGATGTCGATGATCTCGAACTCTGCCTGACTGGATCCTCGCACCGAATCTATCCAGATTCAAATGACGATGAAGGGCCCGAGCCAGTATTCGGGGATGGGTACGGCGCAGAACAAATCAGGACCGGCTGGATTATACCTTTGAGGTACCCGAAACAGAATCCAGTCTCATTCTTGCTGTTCGCCATTCATCTACCATCTTCATTTCAGACGCCGACTTCCGGTACTTTGGCCTGGAGTCGGGTGTCCGAATCGCCCCGGACCTCTCCTCTATTGCGCCTCCGACTGAAATTGGTACTACTGTCGATTCACCGGTTCCTCTCGGGCAAGACGCTACTACAGCATCTTTCTCACTCAGAATCACCGAGTCTCTAGCGGGAAAATCCGCGTCGGACAGGATGTCAAGAGCAAGTTTCTTAAACCCTGACCCTGGAGAAGGCAAAGAGTTTTTCCTCTTCAAGGTTCGTGTCCAGAACGTCTCAGACAGTAGTTCGCCTAGGTCCATCTCGCGCTTCCACTTCTCTGCTGATGGATTCATCGAAACGCATGCCTTTCTACTTGCAAGCAGCGTCTATAGCTCAAACACTGCATCAGATTCTGCTTTATTCTCTCCTTTTCTCGAATTCCCCGGAAACGAGTTGGAGGCCACGCTCTATCCTGGAATATCCTTTGAGGGATGGGTCCTGCTTGAGGTAGACATCGGAACAGATCCGCTCGTTGTCTACGATCCATCCCTCGGCGGAGGTATCACTCATAATCCGGACCGCCGCTATTTCACTCTCGAGAGCGGCGAATAGGCGCAGGTTCACGCCGCACGGGCGCCGGGAGACTGGCGGACTCCCCCTCTCCACAATGTAGATCGGGGAACGAGGGGTGAGACGGAGGGTGGATTCCCGCGTGCGCGGGAATGACGGAGGGTTGCTCTGCCCTTGGAGAGCGGGGAAGGGGGCATGAAGCCGGGGGAGGACGGCCAAGGGGAGGGAGGAACCGCACATGACCCGTGCTGTACGTAAGACCGTCTATCTAGCGAACCCCTACGGCTTTTCGGCCCAGCAGCGTGCCCTGCTCCTGCCACCGCTCATTGCGGCCCTGGAAGCACTCGGACTGGAGATGTGGGAGCCGTTCGAGCGCAACAACCAGGAGGGCCGGGCACTGCCGGGGTGGGCCTATCGCATCGGCCAGGCCGACTTCCGTGACGTGCGGCAGGCGGACGCGCTGTTCGCGGTGGTGAACAGCGTGCCGCCGGATGAGGGCGTCATGGTCGAGCTAGGGATGGCGATAGCGCTGGGCAAGCCTACCTTTCTCTTTCGAGACGACTTCCGCCGCGCCACTGACAGCGAAGACTACCCGCTCAACCTGATGCTGTTCACCGGTCTGCCCCGACAAGGGTGGCAGCGCTACTACTACACCTCTATCGCCGAGATACCATCACCGGACAAGGCCCTCGCGCCCTGGGCCAGGGGGTGAGGCGGGCAGGTGGTGGAGAACTCCCATCACTTGACTCACAGTCAGACGTAGCGCACCGGATAGCGCTCCTGATCGTGCTATGATGGTGGCTTATGTTCACGGTGCTGGACCCGGCAACGCTGCCACACATTCGCCCCTACCGCGACGAAGATGCGGAGGGCGTCGCCACTATGTGGAACGACAGCGATGGCGAGTGGCCCGGCGGCTGGACGGAGGGCACGCCCCACACCGCCGAGCGTGTACGCCGCGAGTACGCGGAAGAGCGGTTGATCGAGACCTACCTCGCCATTGCCGACGGTCAGGTGGCCGGCTATTGCTCGTTGAGCGACAACAGCAATGACCCACCGGCCACCTGGATTCCCCTCCTGAACGTCAGTCCGCAGTTCCAGGGCCGCGGTCTCGGTCGTGATTTGCTCAAGCGCGCCCTGGCGCACACGTGCGAGCTGGGCTACCAGCGGTTGAGCCTCGGCACGTGGGCCGGCAACTTGAAGTCCATTCCGCTCTACAAGAAGACCGGCTTCTTCTGGGTACCCGATACGAGCGTGGTGATGCAGAACTTCCTGCCACTGCTGTTCGCGCTCCGGCCGGTCCAGGAGTTTCTCGACGGCGCCGACTGGTACGCAACACAGGTGCGGGACCTGTCGGCGCGCCCCGACAAGGAGCAGCGGGGCAAGATCGAGGTCTTCACCTACGTCTGGCGCCGCGACGGGCGCGAGCTACGCGCGACGATTGACCGCCGCGCCCGGGGGGTGCTGGCGCTGGAAACCGGCCAATGGGCCATCTCGTGCGCGCTCGACGATCCCGCGGTGCCGCTCGGCGGACAGCGCACGCTCAGGTGGGAGGCACAGCACAAGCAGGCCGGCCTACTGCCGGTAACGCTGGTCGCCGAGGCCGATACGGGACTGAGCACATCTTTCCAAGTGCGCGCCGAGGTGCGCGAGCGGCAGGTCTGGACGCAGCACGTCGCTGCCGAGAGCACCGCTGACACGAAGAAGAGAGACAACAAATCCCCACGGGTCCGCACCACGGCCATCATCGGGGATGCGGTCGTGCCGCTGGCCGTGGCCGCGCGGCCAACCAAGCCGGTGGACGTGGCGCTCGAACAGCGTTTCTGGCTCGTGCCGGAGGTGCCACGGCCGACCTGGCTGACCGTCACCAATCGCCTCGACGATCCGGTGCGCGGGTCGGTGACACTAGGAGTGACCGACGGCCTTACGCTTGCCCCGGAGGACACGGCCCCCCAGGCGTATGACCTGCCGGCCAAAGGCCGCACGGCGATCCGGGTGACGCCGCAGGCCACTCGCGCCGGCCTGCACCACCTGAGCGCATACATCGAAACGTCCCTGACTGCTGCCGGCGAGGACGACGAGCCGCTCACGCTGCCGCCCCGGACCGAGCAGTTGACGATCCCGTGTCCGGCGCCGGGCACGCTGCTAGTGCAGCGGGAGGACGACGCGATCTCCGTGCATAGCGACCAGGTGGTGGTGCGCGCCTCGCTGAAGGATCGCTGGGGCAACCAGGGCTTTAGCGTGACGGACCGGGCGACGGGCCGCGATCTGATCTGGCAATCGTGCGCGTTCGGGCCGCCCTTCTGGAACACGGAGTCGGTACAGAAGACCTACGAGGCCGAGGTTGTCGGTGGTGGGCCGGAGAGCGGTCGGGTCGTCATCACGCTGACGGCGCAGTCCGATACCTGGCCGGGAGTCGTGTTTCGGCGCCAGCTCGCAGTCGGCGGCTCGCCGGTCATTCACGCCTGGTACGGCATCACGAACAACGGGTGCGTACCGCGTGCCGTCCAGGTACAGGTGGAGAACGGCAATGACATTGCCCGCGCGCGTGTCGCGCTCCCGTTGCGCGAGGGCTTGGTCGTAGATGAGGGCATGCAGTTTCCGGACCTGGCCGTGTCCGAATGGAGCGCTCCCGACCAATGGGCCGAGACGTGGACGGCCGAGTATGCCGACGGTCTCGTGTCGGGGTGTGTGTGGCGCGATGCCAAGCGGGTCGAGGTCTCCTGGTCGGTGCCGTCGCTGGCCTTCGACCTCGGTGAGGTCGCGCCCGGCGAGACGCGCGAAACACCGCCCATCGTGGTCTATGCCGGGCGCGGCGATTGGAAGGTCGTGCGCGAGCTATGGCGCAGCCACGTCTCGCCCACCACCCCGCAGGAGCCGCCACGTACACATAAAGCGCTTACGGCCACCGTGGCACCGCTGCTGTTCGATACCCCTACGGCGACGCCGCAGCTGACCTTGACGAGCTACCGGCAGCGGGTACTCACTGGGGACGTGTCCCTCTCCACCGGTGCCGGCGTTGACGTGACGCCGGCGGCGCTCCCATTGGCCGACCTGTCGCGCGGCAACGCCCGGAGCCGCGACCTCGGCGTGACGTTTGCGGACAACGCTGCCGGCGCGCATGACCTCACGGTGGCTATCGAGCACCAACTCTGGGATGAGCAGTACACGTTAAGCGTCATTCGCGGCGGCGACCGCCGGCAGCCGGTTACGATCACCAATACCACCGAGGGAGACCATGCGGCGATAGCCATTGACAACGGCTTGATACGGTTTCTCGTTGTACCGGAGCATCGGGGCGGCGTTGCCTCCTGGCAGGAACGCCGGGCCGATGGTCGGATGGTCGAGCACCTGCACGCGGCGCGGCCGGCCCCGGGCACCTTCGTCTGGTTCAATCCCTGGTACGGCGGGCTGACTCCCGGCCTCAGCGGCCCGGGCATGCGGCGCTCGAAACGCCCGCTCGATGAGGCCCGGTTTGCCTGGGAAGAGACGACCAGGGAAGGGCCGGGGTCTGTGCGCTGGCACGGGGTCCGGCTCACTGCCGCCCTGGAGCACGAGTCGTGCCGCGACAGCCGGTTGAGTATTTCCTATCTCACGCTGGGCCGCTCCAATCTCCTCGCCGTCCGCACGGAGTTCACCAATGGCCCGGTGCCCCTCGACGGCTACCTGACCTTCCAGTCGTTCTTGCAGGTAGACGGCGATCGCAAGGTCGGCCGCCTCTTCTACCGGCGCAACGGGTTACGCCAGGCCAAGCGCGTACACGGGGTTCATACCAGGGGCGCCGGTACGTGGATGGCAGTACGCAACGACGAGACCGGGCGCACGCTTTGCGCCGTCGCCGGCTGCCACGACTTCAACATCGGGCCGCTGGACATGGGCTTGGAAGGCGCGCATCTCGTCGTCCATCACCCATTGCGGCTGGCTCCCGGCGAAACGGCGCGGGGGGTCAGCTTCTTCGGAGTGGCCGCAGACCTCGATGAAGCGCTACGCTACGCTAACCTGACCGACGCCGGTGTGTTGTAGGCACGCCTCACCCCCTGACGGGCCAAAGCCGCACGGATGGTGCCAGGTGTGGTGCGGCTTTGGCCCGCCACCCGGCCCCCTCTCCATCGCCAAGCGATAGAGAGGGGAAGTCTGTCGGGGGCGGGCCGGGGGGGGCGCAGTTCCACTGACCACTGCCCGAGAGGGTGAGGACAAGATACAGGAGACGAAGACGATGGTTGCCCCTATTCGCGCTGGCCTGCTGGGTACGGGACACGGCCATGCGGCCGGGAAGCTCAGTGTGATGCAGGAGTCTGACGACTACGAGGTCGTGGGCGTGGCCGAGCCTGATCCGGGGTGGCGTGCCCTCCGTGAGCAGGAGCCGGCGTATGCCGACGCGCACTGGATTGATGTGGCGGACCTGCTCGGTGATCCTAGTGTGCAGCTGATCGCCGTCGAGAGTGACGTGCCGCCAAATCTGGCGCTGGCGCGGCGCGCTCTGTCGGCCGGCAAGCACATTCATTTGGATAAGCCACCGGGCACCTCCCTGCCGGAGTTGCAGTCCATCCTGGCGGAGGCCAACCGCCGCGGGCTATTCGTCCAGATGGGCTACATGTTTCGCTACAATCCCGGCTTCGAGCTGGCGTTTCGGGCCGTGCGAGAGGGCTGGCTTGGCGAGGTGTACTACCTCCACGCGAGCATGTGCAGTAGCATCCCCTTCCGGCCGGAGGACACGTCCGCCGCCGGCATGCCGCTACGCGGGCGGGGCGGGCTGGCCTTCCATCCGGGGGGCATGATGCTTGAGCTGGGCTGCCATATCATTGACCGCGTTGTCGAGCTACTCGGCCGGCCAAACAAGGTGACTCCGTACTTGCGGCACGACAGCGAGTACGACGATACGCTCGCGGACAACACCGTGGCCATCTTCGAGTACGAGCGGGCGGTGGCGGTCGTCGAGACGGCGGCAATGGAAGTCGAGCCGATGACCCGGCGGCAGTTCGAGGTCGTGGGCACCAAAGGGAGCATCGTGCTCCAGCCGCTCGAACCACCTGCTATCCGGCTGTGCCTCCAGGAACCGCGGGGCGGCTACCAGGCCGGCTGGCAAGATGTGGATGTCCCGCACATCCCGCGCTACGAGCGCGACCTCGCAAAGCTGGCACGTGTCATCCGCGGTGAAGAGCCGATTGACTACACGACGGAGCACGACCTCATCACCCAAGAGACCGTCCTGCGCGCCTGTGGCACCCCGCCGTAGGGGCCAAGCAGGGGACCGGCCCCCTATGGCCCCCCCGCTGCGGCAGGGGGACGGCGTGTTCCCTCCCCTGTCGCAACGGGGGGAGGGCTAGGGAGGGCTAGGGTGGGGGCCGGTATTAGCACTCGCTGGCAGCGAGTGCTAAATGCTGCTACAATGGGCTGCTGAGACCGCCGCAGCCCGGTGTGGGCGTGGCCCAACCAAACGGCCCTTTTCGCGCGTTTCGGCGGAGTGCATGGATGAGGAGGATGTGCGATGTCCAAGCAGTTGGTATTTGACGTCGAGGCCCGGCGTCACCTGAAAACGGGTGTGGATGTCCTGGCGGAAGCGGTCAAGACGACTCTCGGTCCGAAGGGGCGCAATGTGGCGCTCGACCAGAGCTTCGGTCCTCCGACCATCAGCCACGACGGGGTGACGGTGGCGAAGGAGATTGATCTTGAGGACCCGTTCGAGAACATGGGCGCGCAGCTGCTGAAGGAAGCTGCGACCAAGACGAATGACGTGGCGGGTGACGGGACCACGACCGCCACTGTGATTGCTCAGACCATCGTCAATGAAGGGCTACGCAACTTGGCGGCGGGCGCCAACCCGATGATCCTCAAGCGCGGTCTCGCGCGCGGCGCCGAGTCTGTCGTGCAGGCCGTCCGGGATATGGCCGTCGCCGTGCAGGGACGCGAAGACATTGCCAATATCGCTGCCATCTCCGCGAACGACCCGGAGATCGGTCGGCTGATCGCCGACGTAATGGATCGCGTTGGCAAGGACGGGGTGATCACCGTCGAGGAATCGCGGGGGTTGCAGTTCGAGATTGATTACGTCGAAGGGATGGAGTTCGACCGCGGCTACATCTCCCCCTACTTTGTGACCAACCAGGACACCATGCGGACCGAGCTTGAGGACCCCTACGTGCTTATCACCGAGCAGAAACTCTCATCGGTGCAAGAGCTTGTCCCGTTGCTGGAGAAGCTCATGCAGTCCGGCAAGAAGGAGCTGGTCGTCATCGCCGAAGACGTAGAAGGCGAGGGGCTGGCCACACTTGTCGTCAACAAGCTGCGGGGCATTCTCGACGTGGTGGCCGTCAAGGCGCCGGGCTATGGCGACCGCCGCAAGGAGCTACTCAAGGACATCGCGGTGCTCACCGGTGGCCAGGTGATTAGCGAGGAAGTGGGGCGCAAGCTCGACAGCGTCCAGCTTTATGACTTGGGTCGCGCGCGCCGGGTCGTGTCCGACAAGGACAACACGACGATTATCGAGGGGCGCGGCAAGCAGGAGGACATCCAGGGGCGCATGCAGCAGATTCGCACCCAGCTCGACGAGACCACCTCGGACTACGACCGGGAGAAGCTGCAAGAGCGGCTGGCAAAGATGTCCGGTGGTGTGGCGGTGGTGAAGGTCGGGGCCGCGACGGAGACGGAGTTGAAGGAGAAGAAGCACCGCGTGGAAGATGCGTTGTCGGCCACCCGCGCGGCGATTGAGGAAGGCATTGTCCCCGGTGGCGGAGTCATCCTGATCAACGCTTCGCGCGCGCTCGACGATATCAAGCTCGATGGTGATGAAGCGACCGGTATCGCTATCCTGCGCCGCGCCCTCGAAGAACCGATGCGACAGATTGTGCTCAACGCTGGACTGGAGGGCTCGGTCTTGGTAGATGCGGTGCGCGAGCGGCAGACCAGCGAGAATAACCGCAACTTCGGGTTCGATGTCATCTCCGAGCAGCACGTCGAGATGGTGGATCAAGGCATCACCGACCCAGCGAAGGTCACCCGGTCGGCAATCGAGAATGCGGTCTCCATTGCGTCCATGATTCTGACGACCGAGGCGCTCGTGACCCACGTTCCGGAGCCACCCGCACCACCGGCGCCGGATCCGGACGGCATGGGGGGTGGCATGGGTGGCATGGGGGGCATGTACTAAACCCCCGTATACGCCAAGGCACATCGGCTATGCCCTCAGGAGGCGACCCGCGATTGGGTCGCCTCTTCTTTGTACACGGCAGTTGGTGGGCGGCGTGAGGCCGCTGAGGGACGCGCGTGTGCGGCGCGCAGTGGGCCAAGGCCTCTGTAGGGGCGTCCGTTGTGGGCGCCCTGGATTCCCGCGCAAGCGGGAATGACGGGGAGAGGACAACAAGGAGGGGGGCGTGCCGCTCGGACCGGGCCGCTACTCAGGCCAGCGGCCCGATGGTGCCGCCGACGAGACCAAAGATAATCAGAACCCCTAACCAAAGGAGGAGCAAGACGACCAACGAGGCAATGGATCGGCGCGACAGCGCGCCGCGGTCCGGGGACACCAGGACCTTGCGGTAGCGCCAGGGATCGGCAATGCCTGGGGGGCTATTGCGCGGGCCACCGGCGTCAGCCGGCTCCTGCGTAGGCGTGGGCGCCGTAGATTCATCCATAGCGAGTGTCTTTCAGCGCCGACCCCCTCCGACGGATGCACGGGGCCGAGGCCTCGTCAGCGATCAGTACCTCTGGGCTAAGAATAGAAGGGTAGCTGCCATCGTGTCAACCATAGCGGGCCATCGCTCCACTGGTCAGGCTCCGGCCCCCCTATGGTCCCCCCGCTTCGCAGGGGGACGGGCGCAGCATGCTGTGTCCCTACGGCTTGGCCCGTACCTACCCTTGTGAGGCCATCACTCCGGGGATAGGCCGCTGCACGCACATCCGGCTACTCCGGCGTGGTATGCTCCCTGGTGCGGAGGGTATTGCTCTGCTCGCCGTAGGTGCGCCCCGGCTCGCGCGGCTACGAGGTGACGGGCATACTCCCTCGACGCGCCAACCCTCCAGCCACGACAGGGGAATAACCGAGAATGCCACCTCCGCCAAGTGATGCACTGCTGCAGATCGGCCCGCTCGTGCTCCGTTGGTATCCCTTGCTGATTGCGCTGGGCATCTTCATCGCCATGCACCTCACGGGCCGCGAGCTGGAGCGCAAGGGCTACTCCTACGATCTGTCCAGCGCCATGGCGATCATCGTGGTGCCGCTCGCGATCATCGGAGCACGCATCTACCACGTGGCCACCGCATATAGCCACTACACCGACGATTGGGTGCGTGCCTTGCAGATTTGGCACGGCGGCATCGGGATGCCCGGCGCCATCGCTGGCGGTGCGCTGGGCCTCGTTATCGCCTCGCGCTACTATCGCCTGCCCTGGATAGTCACCTTCGACGCTATCGCTCCGGGCCTGATCCTAGCCCAGGCTATCGGACGCTGGGGGAACTATTTCAACCAGGAGCTGTTCGGTGGCCCGACGATGCTCCCGTGGGGCCTGTACGTGGATGCTGCCTACCGGCCAGCAGAGTTTGCGAACGTAGAACAATTTCACCCCACGTTTCTGTACGAGTGCTTGTGGAACGTGGCCCTGTTCGCGTTGCTCTGGTACCTGCGGCCGCTCGACCGCTGGTGGCCGCGCGGGACGGCTACGCTGATCTACCTGTCGGGCTACGGCCTGGTGCGCTTCTGGCTTGAAACGGTGCGCGTTGATCCGGCGCTGATGGTGGGGCCGATCCAGCTCGGCGAGGCCGTCTTAGGCCCCTGGCGGCACAACTTCCTGCTCGGTGGGCTGGCATTTCTGGTCTTTGGCGCCTGGCTGGCCTATCGTCTGTACACGACGTGGCGCGAGCGCGGCCCGCCGCCGCTGCCGCCGCTCTTTGCCGCGACAACGCCGGCCAGCGGGACGCGAGAGCAGCCAGGCTGAGAGAATACGAAGATGGCAGTAGCGACGGAAAATCCGCTCCAGGTGCGGGTTGCTCGCTACGAGTGGGGCGACTCCGAGGCCGTGACCGCAGTGCGCTGCTCGGTCGGCTGGTCGACCGACACGGTTCCCGACCAGTTCCGCCGCGTTGCCGAAGGGAAGCGGCTAGTCTTGGTTGCCGAGTACGACGGCTATGCGGTCGGCACGGTGACCCTGGAGTGGACTAGCACCCACCTTCGTGCCGTCGGTGGCCAGCGCTCGGCTCATATCAGTAACCTCGTGGTCCGTCCGGCGCATCAGCGCCAGGGCATCGGTCGGGCGCTGGTGGAGGTGGCCGAAGATGCGGCACACTCGCGCGGGTACAGTGTCGTCACCATCGGCGTTGACCAACCCAACCGCTACGCCCGGCGGTTGTACGAGCGCTGGGGCTATCAATGGCTGAAGGACACCCGCCAGCATTGGGGGATCGTCCATATCCTTGCTCGCCGCCTGCCGCTGCTCGTTGATGTGCGCTGGTGAGGCCGGCGCCGTCCCCCTGCACAGCGGGGGGGCCATAGGGGGGCCACTACACTCTTGGGAGGAGTAGTTGAAGATGCAGCTTGGCGTTGTCTTTCCGCAAACTGAGATCGGCGCCGATCCGGGCGCTGTCCGCGCCTATACGCAAGCGGTCGAGGACCTCGGTTTCGAGCACCTGCTTGTGTTCGATCATGTGCTCGGCGCGTACCCGGAGGGCCGTCGCCCGGACTGGCGCGGCGCGTACTCCCACCAGGATATGTTCCACGAGCCGTTCGTGCTCTTCGGCTACCTCGCGGCGATCACGACACGCCTCGAACTCGTGACCGGTATTATCATCCTCCCCCAGCGCCAGACGGCGCTCGTCGCAAAGCAAGCCGCCGAGGTGGATGTGTTGACGGGTGGCAGACTACGCTTGGGCATTGGTATCGGCTGGAACGACGTGGAGTACGAGGCGCTAAACGAGAACTTCCACAACCGCGGCCGCCGCTGCGAGGAGCAGATCGCCGTGCTACGAGCGCTCTGGACACAAGAGCTAGTGACCTACGAGGGTCGCTGGCACACGATAAGCAAGGCGGGGATCAACCCCTTACCCGTACAACGGCCCATCCCGATCTGGTTTGGCGGCGGCGCAGAACCGGTGCTTCGCCGTCTCGCTCGGCTTGGGGACGGTTGGTTTCCCCAACTGCGGCCGGATGATACCGGGCGAGCGACCGTCGCGCGGCTCCGGGCATTAGCCCGTGCAGCCGGCCGCGATCCCGGCGAGATCGGCATTGAGCCGCGGCTGTCCATCGCGCAGGGCAGCGAGGACTCGTGGCGTGCCGAGCTTGCCGCCTGGCAAGACATCGGCATTACACATCTGAGCCTGAACACGATGGGTGGCGGCTTGCGCTCGGTGGACGAGCACCTCGCCGCACTCCGCCGCGGCAAAGCGGCGCTGGAGGACCTGGTTACTGGCACTGGCTCGCCCTAGCCCTCCCCCGCGCTAACGCACAAGGGGAGGGTGGATTCCCGCTTGCGCGGGAATGACGATGGTGAGGGGCACTATTACTGCAAATATAGTTGACATAAGTAAGGGCATGCGGAGGGCGAGATTTGGACTCGGCAAACGGCAGCGGCAGCGCACACCAGGGCAACGGGACGGCGACGGCAGCCCCGCCGGTGGTGGCCGTGGTGCGGACGCGCCCGGAAGCAGCGCTCGACGACATTGATCGCCTGATCGAGCTGGCGGGTGTCGAGCGCTCCTTGCAGCCGAGCCTGACAACCATCCTCAAGGACAACATCTCCTGGCACTTTCCGTTTCCGGGCGCGAATACGACCCCGTGGCAGCTTGAGGGAACCATCCGGGCGCTGCGCGCCCGGGGCTACGACCATCAGGTCTGTGTGCAGAACCGGACCGTCGTTACCGACGCCTTCAAGGGCGAGGACCTCAACGGTTACGTCCCCATTTTCGAGCACTACGGTATCCCGGTGCGCTACAACTTCAAGGATGAAGACATGCGCTGGGTGCGCTATGAGCCGCGCGCTCTGATGCGTGTGCTCCACGACATCTACCCGGAGGGCATCTTCGTGCCCGACTACTTCATCGGAAAGAACATCGTCCACCTCCCTACGGTCAAGTGCCATATCTACACCACCACCACCGGAGCGATGAAAAACGCCTTCGGTGGTCTCCTGAATACGAAGCGCCACTACACGCATAGCTGGATTCACGAAACGCTGGTAGACCTGCTCGCTATCCAGCAGGAGATTCACCCCGGTATCTTTGCCGTGATGGATGGAACGACCGCCGGGGATGGGCCTGGCCCGCGGACGATGCGCCCCCGGCAGAAGGACCTGCTGCTGGCATCGGCGGATCAGGTGGCGATAGACGCCGTGGCGGCAAAGCTGATGGGCTTTGATCCGCTGTCCATTCCCTACATCCGCCTAGCGCACGAGCAAGGCTTGGGCTGTGGAGACGTGCGGCGCATTGTGCTCGTCGGGGATGACGTGAGCGCGGACCTGGAGCGCGGCTGGGGGTTCACCGTAGGCGATAATGCGGCGAGTATGATCGGTGATCTGCTGTGGTTCAGCCCTCTGAAAGCACTCCAGCGCTTCTTTTTCCGCACCCCGCTGGTGCATCTGTTCATCATGGGATCAGAGGTATACCACGACTATTATCGTTGGCCGGCACGCGACCGGGCCGTTTTCGAGGCGTGGCGGCGCGATTCACCCTGGGGAGCGCTGTTTACACGCTACCAACAGCAGGGCCATCTCGCCGACACGGAGCGGGTCCCGGCGGGCGTGTGAGCCGGGGGATGATCCGGGTTAGGGCATGTCTGCAAAGTACCAGCCGGCAGAGGGCAAGTTCTCTCCCCTGTGCGTCAGCACGGGGGAGAGTGAGGGAGGGGGCCAGGCCGGGGAACGGCCCCCCTATGGCCCCCCCGCTCCGCAGGGGGACGTGGATTCCCGCGTTCGCGGGAATGACGTCCTAGACCATTTGCGAACGCGAGTGACTACTGGCTATGCGACGATGGCGCCCTGATCCAGTCATCGTCCTCCTGACCCTGATCGCCCTCGCGCTGCGGCTGTGGAACCTGCCGGGTCTCGGCGACCTGGAGTTCGACGAGATCGTCAGTACACGCTATGCCGTCTTGTCGCCGACTGCCCTCATCGCCAAGGTCGCGCAAGCGCCGTTCGAGCACCCGCCTCTGTTTTATCTGGTACTCGGCGCTTGGCAAAGCCTGTTCCGCGACCTGGTAGACGTTCGCACTGCCGAAGCGCTGACGCGCGCCTTCTCGGCGCTCGTCGGCACGCTGCTGGTCCCGCTCGTCGCTGCGCTGGCCCGGCGTACCGGTGGACAGTCGGTCGGACGCTACGCTGCGCTCCTCGCTGCCGGCACGCCGCTGCTGGTGTTCTACGGGCGGGAAGTACGGATGTATGCCCCGCTCACGACGCTCGTCGCGCTGAACCTCTGGCTCTGGTGGCGTGCCCTGGAGCGACCATCCGTTGCGCGCTGGGCGCTATTCGTCCTGGTGAGCTGGCTGGCGCTGTATACCCACTTGCTGGCGCTCGCCGTCCCGCTGGCATTGGCAGTGTGGCTGCTACTTGCTCGCTGGCGCGGGGTCATACTCCCGTGGCGCACGGCTGCCCTCGGCTGCCTCCTCGCGCTGCTTGGGCCGTTGCCCTGGGCACTGGCGGCGCCGGGAGTAGTGGCCAGCCTGCCAGCCGCCTCTGCCGCGCACCTGACCGGGGCTGCGGTCCTGGACGCTGCGCGCACGGCAGCGCTGGCGCTCGCCGTTGGCCCCGTTGCCGCTTGGACCTGGGGCATCGCCATTACCGCCGTCTGGCTGGCGCTCGTGGTACTGGGGCTGCGGTCACAGCCGGCGGACCGTCCCGGCGCAGTGGCCCTACTTGCAATCGGGCTGACCATCACGCTGCTCGGCGCCGGGGCAGTGCTAGTCATTGACAAGCCCTTCAGTCCCCGTTACGTGCTGAATGCACTGCCCTTTGCCGTGCTGCTGGCAGCGCGAGGGATGACGCTGTTGCAACGGCAGTGGGGACGGCGCGGCGCGGCGCTGGGGATTGTCCCCCTCGGCGTCGGCTTGGTCGCCTTCGGCGCCACGTACTACACCGGCTACACCCGTGCCGACTACAGTGCGATCACCACACACATTGCGGCGCTGGAACGCCACGGCGACGTGGTGCTGCTCACGGGGCCGTGGCAGGCCTGGTACTTCGACCACTACTTCCGTGGGAAGCTGTTTCACCACGTGCTGCCGACGACGGCCCCGCCGGCAGTGGATCAGGAGACTGTCGAGGCCATCCTCCCGGACCTCGCCTCGTCACACAAGCGGATCTGGCTCGTCCTGGCGGGGCTGGCTCAGAGCGATCCGCAGCGGCTCGTCGAGCGCTGGCTGCTGACCCATGCGTGGCAGGGGACCCGGCAGGCCTTCGACACTGGCGAGCTGAGTGTCTTCAAGCTCCATCCCCACCAGCTGGAGGCGTCGCTACGGCCGGCTCAGTTCGGTGCTACCATCGAGCTAACGGGTGGCCTGATGGAAGTACACGAGATCGTCAGCGGCGACGTGGCGCCGTTCATCCTCCGGTTTCGCGCCCGGCAGCAACTGGACCGCGACTACCGCGCGTCGTTGCGCTTGGTCGGCTGGGGCGGCCAGCGGCTAGCCAAGGACTTCGATCTCCGCACGGCTCCGCTGGCCGGAGAGCCGACGAGCCGTTGGGCACCCAACCAAGAGGTCGAGGTTCGCCAGGGTATTTGGCTGCCCGTTGGCCTCGCGCCGGGAACGTATGAGGTGCAGCTTGTCATCTACGACGGGGCCAGTTTGCAGCCCCTCGCTCCATCCTGGCCCGGCGACCCTGATTCGGGGGCGGCTGTCATTGGACTGCTCGATGTCACGATGCCGCTGATGCCCCGTTCGCTAGAGCCGGCTACCGCCTTGCAGCCCGTGCCGGCGACCATCACCGACGACTGGGACCATTTCTTGCTGGAAGGTATACGCACCCTCACCCCGGGGCCGTTTGCACCCGGCGACGTGCTGACGCTCGAAGTAGCGTGGCGTGCCGAGCGCTCCTACCGCGGCGATCACTTCGTGGAGTGGACGCTGGTGGATCGGAGCGGGGAGCAAGTCGGGCGCTGGGAACGACGTCCGCTGGCTTGGACGGTACCGACCGGGGCCTGGCGCTCCGCTGATCCGATCTTCGACCGTCACACGCTGCGCCTGCCGGCAGCATTGTCCCCGGGCACGTACCACCTCCGGCTACGCCTGCGGCTCGATGGTGGTGGAGCGCTCCCGGTCCTTGGTGCTCCTGATGACTGGGTGCCGGTACTCTCCCTCGACGTGTTGCCGCCGCACGTGCGGCGGCGCCACTGGCTACGCGACCTCGTTGCGCCCCTGCGAGCCACGTTCCGCTGAGGGGCTAACCGGTGGTGCGTTGGGCCGTGCGCGGCTGCTATGGATGCGAGTCTGATGGGACAGTGGTGGGTACGCGAGCGTCCGTGGCGATGGCGGCCAATCCTGCCTGCAAATCCTGCCGCAACTCGGCTTCAGAGATGTCGCCGTTACGCAATTCGGCCAAGCTGAGGGTGATCGTCCCTAGCAACTGAGTTGCTGGCGCGGAAGGAGGCAGGGTTGGCAGTATGCTGACGTGCTGGAGTGCCGCGTCTTCGAGGGTGCCGAGGTCAATCTTGCCATGCAGATAGCGTCTCGTTGCTAACAGCACTGCCTCGGTGAGGTAACTCGTGTCTGTGTCCATAACTGACCCTTCTTGGCCACGCCCGCGCCAGGGTTAAGAGGGCTAGTTCAGATTAGATTCTTGGTGCGGCGTGCCGAGGCGGTCTCGATGACGATTATAGAGCCAGAGCACGAGCGCCAACGTAGCCACCAACGCCGGTGGGCCGAGGTTATTCACCGAACCGATCAGTGGAAAGTCGTTCCACCATTTTGCCGTGCGAGCCGCTAGTAACTCGGCATCAATACAGAGCGTGGCGAAAGCAAACGCACCGAGGGCCAGGATCGGGGCGTGTGCCGGTCGAGGCAACGCGGCGCGGACTGCCGGGTGGAGGAGAGCGGTCAATCCGACGAGCGCGGTGGTCGCGTAGTGGAGCCAGGTCAGCGGCGATAGGGTGAGCGAGAGTGCCAGGGCTAACCCGAACTCCAGCGTCTTGCCGATACGGTCACTGTCCGGTCGGTCGCGCTGCACGAGGCGCAGTAGCAACCACGCGCCACCAACCAAGGCCACGTAGTTGAGTGCCTGGGCTAGGGGCAAGTACGGCAGGGGCGCTGGCGAAGCGTAGGCGTGGGCAGTGAGGAAGAGGCGCGCGTGAAGCGAAGGCAAGCCGATGCTGGTAAAGAGCGCGGCCCCGCGCAGGAGTAACAGCGCTTGTTCCGTCAGCCATACGCGCCACGGCTCGATCCCGCCTATTGCAGCGGACACCACAATCGTACCCAAGCCGACTACGCCAATGGCGATCAGGATTCGTAGCGAGCGACGGACCAGGAAGTAGGCCAGCAGCCAGATCGTCGTTGGCTTGAGCGTCAGCGCCGCGGCGATGGCGGCGGCCAGCGGCCACGTGTGACCGGCGAGAAACCAACGCAGCCCCAGCACTACCAGGAGGAGAATGAAGCCGTTCGGTTGGCCCAGCCAAATGGCCTCCCGCCAGGGCACAAAGAGCGAGACGAGGAACAGGAGCACAAGACCGAGTTCCAGTGGCCGCAGCCCTGGCGCGTGGCGACGGAACAGGAGCACGGCGGCCGCGAGGAAGGCTGCGTAGTGGGCGAAGAAGTGGACATAGAGGCCAACCTGGGCAGGTAGCAAGGTCCAAGGCCCCCAGAACAGCACAAACGTTGACGGCGGCACGTTGATCCGCTGCCAGACGGGACGCCCCAGGTCGTAAGGCAAGCGATCCTCGTGCAGCATGATCGAGGCGGCGCGGCGATGGCTCAGAAACTCGCCCTGCGTCATGCTGAACTGATCCAGAATGCCCCAGTTGAACAGGACCGTCAGGCCGGCGGCCAGCACAATGGCTGCCCACACCGGGGGCAAGCGGAATGGTTGCGACACGCTCTCCTTTGGAGCCGGCACGTCTGGAACCGACACGGCGCCGGGACGACCCGCCAGCATGACCCCGACCAGTACGCCGGCCTCTAGCAGCACGCACCACGCCAGCAGGTAGAGACCGAAGTCCTTGGCCGTGTGCGCCGTGAAGAGGAGGTCGTGCGCCGTGCGCCCGGACTGGATGATCGAGAGCACCACGGGGACGCACGCCAAGCAAGGAAACCATGGGAGCGAGGCGATCTGGAGCGCTGCCCGACGACTGACGCGCGGCCCCCGTGTCTCCACGAGCGTCGCCGCGGCCAGGAGGCTCCCCACCCCGACGGCCCAGGTGAGGGCCGCCAGGCCGGGGAGCGCGATGAGCCGCCAGGCCCGCGCGGCATCACCGAGCGGTCCAGCCGCGCCCCACCAACCGAGGACCACGCCAGCCGTAGCGATACCGAGCAGGGCGGCTGCTAACTCGGGCGAGGCCCCCCGGTCTCGTGCATGCCGGCTCCAGTCACGAAGCTGCGACCACCGCGAGGGAGCGCCGTCTTGAGGAAGGGGTACTGGAACCGCAGGAGGGGAGGAAGTTACCTGCTCCATCGGCTCGGAGTATAGCACCAGGCAGCGGCAGCGTTGCCGCACTGCTTGCGGCCGGACAAGAGTCTCACGAAGCTAGGCGTCGCCGCCAGGTTGGTGACACCGAGGCCGGAGAAGCCCTCCGCGGAGGCTCCTACGCTGGTGGCCACGCCCCGGACGATGCGGCGGTCGCTTGTTGCAGAGCCGCCGACACAGAGTCAAGCTCTTCCCGCAAGTCTTGCCTTAACTCAGGCTCGGTGATGTCGCCGTTGCTCAACTCCGCCAGGCTTAACTCAATCGCACCGAGCAGTTGCACTACGGTAGCATTCGGAGGAAGAGATGCCGGGAGATGAATGTGCTGGGCTGCACTGTCTTCCAACGCCGCCAGGTCAATCTCGTTCCGGAGATACTGGCGCACAGCGTCAAGCACTGCCGTAGTAGCAGCCGTGAGATCCATGTTTTCTGCCGGCCCTATCCGACCATCTGCGGTCCGGTGGCTGGATACGTCAAGTATACGACAGCTCTTCAATACCCTGCACATCTGGGAAAGAGTTGAGGCTGGGGAATTGGAGATCAGAGTCCGTAAGGATCGCTTATGTAGACAGACCTTTGAGCCGGCCGGTACGCGCAGCCAGATACTCTGGATAGTGCAGCAAGGCTACGCGGTAGCGCTAGTACATGTCTACTTGCGGCCGGATGGCTCGCTTGGTGGGAGCGGCCGGCCCGATCCAAAGGTGGTCATTCATCATGGTGTCGAGTTTCGCACCCGAGCGAGAGGCTCTACTTCCCACAAATAGGTATTGAACCGCGCGGCAGCATCGCGCCGTCGCCTGCTGCAGATCCACCGACACAGACTGCCCGTTTGTCCTCGGTATCATCCTGAATGATGGCAAAGCCCTCGTTGCCCAGGGCAGCCAGCAGCCGTCGAGCGTCTGCTCGGCCCTTGAGCCAATCCACCACCCGATCCGTGTCGACAAGATACTTCATAGCTCTACCGGCGGCCGGGTGGAGCGTTTTCGCTGCTCGTAAATCTCCTTGATGAGCTTGTCGGTGTCCACATCCTTCCAAGCTCCGAACGAGGACAGAAATGCCTCGTAGTCGGCCTTACTCTTGGCCCGACGCTGGCGCGGCGCGGCCTCCGGAGCCGGCTGGAGCAAGACCGCAGTGCCGTCGCGCTCGACCACCACGACCTCCTGATCGCAGACAACGCGCTCGAAGACCGCGCTGAGGTTAGCGGCGAATTCGTCGAACGAGATGTGCTTTTCCAATTTGCTCATGTCCTGCGTCCCTTCGAGTGCAGTGTAGCACCCTTGAGCAGACACCTTGTCTGCAAGCAGTTGGCGGGGCCAACTCGTGTGTCCGGCGGGCGGATCGCTGCAGGCGATGGCCACCAGATGCGCTTCCGGCCGGCCGGCCAACTTGCGCCGCGGGCCCGGCCGCGGTCGCTCATCGAGGGCGCTGGTCAGTCCCGCGGTCACGAACCGGGTCCGCCCGCTGGCCACCGTACGAGGGCTGATCGCAAGCGCAGCGGCTAGCGCTCGGTTCACCAAACCGGCGGCGGCTTTCAACAGCGCCAGGGCCCGCTTGACCGTGCGGGCGGACGACTTGCCACGGGGGGGGGGGGCCTCTCAGCCAGACGAGCACGTTCGGGGGCGGTCAGCTTGACTTTGTATTTGCGAGCAGGCCTGTCCGGAGAGCTCCGCGCTGCAAGATCATGCCGGCGGCTAATCGCTTGCTCATACAATGACACAACCACCTGGATACAGTACTAGCTATTGGTACAGAACACAGTTGTAGAGGGTACTCTTCTGTGGCGGTTACAATGTCTTCTCGCCAGCGACCGTCAGCCGCCGACTTGCTCCGGCTGCTCCACGTCATGCCTGGCGCCGCGCCGCGCCCACAGCCACTGCACTAGCTCGACAACTCCCGCCGCCGCGAATAAGAGCAAGATCGGCTCGATACGCATTCGCAGGCGAATGCCGGCGAAGACGAGGATGCCACTCGCGCTCCCCATGACCACCCACAATAGCAGCGGCCAAGTCTGCGGCCAGCGGCGTAAGCTGAGTAGGGCACCAATAACCATGAAGGGAATGAGCACCCCATAGGACAGCAGACTGACCAGGGCATAGCGCCGGTTGATCTCGTTGCTGGGCGTCAACTTGAACAGCAGCCCGGCCTTGGCCACCATGAACCGCACTGTCCGTGCCGGATCGTTGGCCATAAAGCCCAGCCCCTCGCTCAACAGGCGATCCTCGCGCTCTGGTTCCGACAGACCGGTCAAGTCCGGCAGTGGAATATCGTCGCTACGCACGCGCTGATCGGCTGTCATGCGGGGGTGGTAATACTTGTAGAGGTTGTAGCCGAGCTTGGTGGTGACAAAGAGGCGGTCGAACCGGGCGTAGTTGAACCCGACCCAGGGCGACAACGTGGCCGCAAACACCGCCACGAGCGCGATGAGCGAGATGAGCTGCGCTCGTAGGGGCGCAACATGTTGCGCCCCTACATGCAAGGGTACCGACCACCAGGCCAGCACAACGACCAGGATAACTGCGAAGTACAGCGCCTCGGCGCGGGCGAGCACCGTCAGTCCGGCGCTGATGCCCAGCGTGAGGACCGCTAGTGTGCCACTGATACGCTGCTGCGCTACGGCGCGAGCGAGCGTCAGGAGGATCAGCAGGAGGAAGACAAAGAGTGTTTCGGTCAGTATCTGCCCGGTGTAATAGATGAAGAAGGGGTAGATGGCGGCAAACCCGGCGCCAAGCAGCGCAATCCGCGGGCCAAAGATGGAGCGTCCGAGCACGTACAGCAGGCCGCAAGAGGCCGTGCCCAGCACTACTTGGACCAAACGCACCGCGAGGAAGTCGTGGCCCACCAGCGCGTAGATGCCGGCGAGGAATAGCGGGTAGAGCGGGTCCCAGAGCGCCGTGGGGTGCTCGGTGCCGGCGGGAAAGTAAAAGCTGGCCCCGACGTAAGGCCGGCCGGCCAGTAGATTGCGGGCCAGTTGATCGTAGGTAAGCGGATCGGCTTCAAAGGTGACGTTGAGCGTGTTCCCCAGCGTCAGGACGTAACCGAGCCGCACCGCGCCAGCCACTACCAACACCAGCGCCAGTGCTGGCCAGGCTGTGTCGAGGAGCTTCGTGAGCCGCGCTTGTGACATTGCTTGTTCCCCTCACCGCAACCCTCTTCCCCTAGAAGAGGGAGCCGGCCGGCAGACCAACGGCAGTAGATGTAACCTCTCAGTGCCGCTGCACCGGACAGCTAGTGCCCCTACGGCCAGCGTGATGCCGCCAGGAGCGGCGCCAGGGCGTCTGCCGCCGACTGTACCACCCTACCCACCGGTGTATGACCGTCTAATGCTGGTCCCAGCTCGCGATTGAGGATCCGCTCTATCTCCGGCCAGCGGCTCGGATAGGGTGGCACTGCGCCATAGGTCCCCGTCTCGATAAAGGTCCGGAGCGCCCGTATCAGGCTCGGCGTCTCCCGCCATTGCTCCCACAGTGTCCGCCCCGCCAGTGTATCCCGCCAGACGGGCAAGCCGGCGCCGTCCGCGGCCACGATCTCCTGTCCCGCATCCGTCACCAGGGCGACTAGCGCCCGACGCGCCGCATCCGGCTGCGCCGCCGCCCCCGTCAAAAGCAGAGCATCCGAGCGTAGCAGGGTCGTGCGCCGCACGCCGCGGGGCAGGGGCCGCGCCGCATGGCCGGCTGCCAGCGCTTGGCCCACTGTGCGCCAGGTCGGTTCCACCATGACGATAGCACCGGCGCTGCCCTCGGCGGAGGGAACGGGCGCAACGCGTTGCGCCCCTCCGGTGGTCGGCTGCGGCGTCGTGCGCCACTCGGCATAGCTGTACAGAGCAGCTACGGCAGCCGGCTCGGTGAGTGCCGTGGACGTAGCGCCGTGCCGCCATAACGCGGCGTGGTTCAGCCAGAGCCACGGCAGCCAATCCGACCAGCGTGTACTGCCCCGAAAGGGTGGCGGTCCCGGAACATTTGCCGTTGCCAGCTCCTGAAACCGCGCGATAGCGGCCTCCATTGCCGATAGAGACCAGCGGTCGTCCCGCCAGTGGTCGGGCGGCAGCTTTAGCTCGGCCCGTTGCCAGGCAGCGCTGTCGAGCAGCAACGCGGTGCCTCGCCAGCGCCAGGGCAAGCCGTACAGCACTCCTTCGAGGCTCAACGCTCCGAACAGACGATGGACGAAGCGGTCGCGGGTAGGCGCGTTCTTGCCGCGCAAGAGGTCGGCCGTCGCCGCCAGGCCACCCGTCGCCGCCAGCTGCGTCACGTGGGAGTCCGGCACCGCCAGCAGGCCGGCCGGCTCGCCGGCGGCGAGTGACCGAGCAGCATCGTCAATCCCGACTACCTCCGGCGCCAGCGGCACGGCCGGCTCCCGCTCGGCCAGCCGCGCTGCCAGCTTTGGCCAGAGCTGCCCGTCGGTGGGCTGTGTCGCCACGGCACCGAGCGGCACCGGAGTTGGCGGACCGGTAGGAGCCGCTTGCTCCGAGCGGGTGACGCTACTCCACAGCGCAGCCCCAACCGCGCTGCCGCCGGCGATGACGACCACGCCCCCCGCTCCGAGCAGCGCCCGCCGCCTGCGGCGGCGCGTCAGCAGCCCGCGAGCCGGCCGGTTACTCATGCGCCGTCGGTTCCATGCGATGGAGACGAGCCAAGCCGCGCGATGACCGCCGCCCACCGCGCCCGATGGTCGTCCCCCGGCGCCGCATCGGGTGGGTAAAGCGGCTCCAGGCCCAACGACAGGTAGGCGCGGATGGCCGAGCGCCGCCAATCATCGGTCCGCAAGCGCGCCGAGCGAAAGCCGTGTTGCCGCATGTAGCGCAGCACGGCGAGCGTCACAACCCGCCCGAGGCCGTGGCCGCGGTGCTCCGGGAGCACACAGACCATGTGGACAAGGCCCTCGTCTTGCTCGTTCGGGTGGTCGGTCCAGGCACAGGCAGAGCCAATCGCGGGGCCGGCCGCGTCTTGCACCGTGGCGAAGAACAGGCCGTCGGGGCGGAATTGCGGTCGCCCGGTCAGGTGCTCTACACAGCGCGCCGCCGTCCAGTCGCTGCCGATACCGGTATTCATGATCGTCGCCCACGCCGCCTCGTCTCCACGACGATAGGGGCGCAGGGCATACCCGGACAGCACGACGAGCCGGGGCAATCCGTCGAGGTTGGGCCGGCGCATCATAAGTTGCTGGCGCTCAGTTGCCGGCGACATTGGCTCCTCGGTTGGCGTTGCTTGCACAGGCGCAGCGGGCTGCGTAGCCCCTCCCGTAGAGGCGTCCGGTCGAACGCCTTAGCGGGATGCTGCTACCCTCGCCAAGATGGTAGCAAGCGGCGCGCGGCTGACAGATTGGGGTAGCTACGCTAGATTTAGGCGGACGACGACAGGGTGAGATGACACGGTGAAGGGATAGCCGCATGGCTCGCACCGACTACGCCGCGATCCTGGCCGACCTGCCGCGAGAGCGCACGCAGCTCTTGCCGGCGCTGCGGGCAATCCACGCTGCCGAATCCTATCTCTCGGCCGAGGGGCTACGCGCCGTCTCCCGGCACCTCTTTGTGCCGGAAAGCACCGTCTACGGCATTGCGACCAGCTACAACGAGCTGCGTCTGGAGCAGCCGCACGGCCGGGTCGTCGGTGTCTGCACCTGCCTCAGCTGTCGCCAACATGGGGCGCACGAGCTACTGGCCGCGGCCCGCAGCCTCGCGGACGAGGTTGGTGGCTGCACCGTGGTCGAGCACGAGTGTCTGTTCATCTGCGACGCCGGTCCCGTGGCCGAGGTAGACGGACGCTGCATCACCGGCGCCACGCCGGAGATTCTGCGCGCCGCCCTGGCGTCGCCGGAGCCGCCGTCTCATCCCGTCCGTCCGGTCCGCGCCGCCCGGCCGCCGGAAGTGCGCCGCGTGCTGCGACGGTGCGCGGCGGTTGATCCCCTCTCCCTGGATTCCGCGCGTGCCGCTGGTGGCTATCAGGCCCTAGAGCGGGCGCAGGCGTTGGGACCGGAGGCAGTGATCGCGCTGATCGAGGCGGCTGGCCTGCGTGGTCGTGGGGGCGCCTATTTCCCGCTGGCAATCAAGTTGCAGACGGCGCATCAGTACGCCGGCCCGCGCTACTACGTGGTGAACGCCGAAGAGGGGGAGCCGGGGGTCTCCAAGGACCGTTACCTCATGGAATATGATCCGCACTTGCTCGTGGAAGGGATGCAGATTGCGGCCCTCGCCCTCGAAGCCGCGCGCATCTATCTCTACATCAACGGGCAGGCTGATCTCTCCGCCGAACGGATGGGGATGGCACTGGCACAGGCGCAAGCCAGCGGCCTCCTGCCGGTCCCGGTCGAGGTGCGGCGCGGCGCTGGCGGCTACGTGTGCGGCGAGGAGTCGGTCATCCTCAACAGCATCGAGGGCGACCGGGCCGAGCCGCGGCTGAAGCCACCCCTGCCCGTCGAGCGGGGGCTATGGGGCCAGCCGACCGTCATCAGCAACGTCGAGACCCTGTGCAACGTGCCGCTGCTCGTGCAGCAGGGCCGCGAGTGGTATCGCTCCGTAGGAACCGACGACTTCCCCGGCACCAAAGTCATCAGTCTCGGCGGGGCCGTGCGCCGGCCGGGCACCTACGAAGTGCCGTTCGGCACGACCATCCGTACCGTCGTCGAAGAATTGGGCGGCGGCGCCCGCGACGGCCAAGCGATTCAGGCCGTGCTGTGTGGTGGACCATCGGGAGGCCTGATCCCGGCCGACCGGCTGGATATTCCCATCGCCGGCGGTCCGCTCGCCGACACTCACGCGATGCTCGGCGCCGGCGGGATAGTGGCCATTGACGACCGCCTACCCATCATCGCGGCCGTCGAGCACTTGTCAGCGTACAACGCCCGCGAATCGTGCGGGAAGTGTACGCCCTGCCGCGAAGGCATGGCGCACATGACCCGTCTCATCGGCTCGGTGCGTCGCGGCACAGCGGACGCGCTGGCGCTGGCCCAGTTGGACGCGCTACCCGAAGTCATCACCGCGGCCTCGCTGTGCGGCCTCGGCCAAGCCGCCCCGATGCCCTATCTCAGCCTCTGCCGCAGCTTCCCGGACGAGCTAAGGCCGCGGAACCCTTGCCCAAACGATTGACTTCAGCCATGAAGTCCGCTTCGAGATTTCGCTGCTGGGCCATCAGAGACCTTGCCAGAGCACTCAGGGACGGCTTGTCCGGTCGTTCGGCTACTGCTCGCTCTACCCGAGCCAACGTAGCACTCGTCTCTTCCAGCCGCTCTTGTAGCTCTAGGAGCCTAGTCATGGAGTATCTCCGATCAGCTCAATGACGGCTATGCCCTTGGGCGTCCGACCACGAGAATGACCAAACAAATTACTCCAGTAGTCACGCCTCTGCTTTCCCAGTAAGTAGTCAGGATGCCCTCCCATGTTTTCCACCACTTTCCGAATGGGCAGAGGCGGCAATGCAGAGGCACAGGTGGCTACGTTGCAGACATAAATACGCTATACTTCAGGCATGGCTGACAAAAGCTTCACGGTCAGCTTGCCAGCCCGCATCCTGGCAACGTTCGGCTGGAACGAGTCCGAGGCGTCCCGGCGCATAAGCGAGACGCTGGTCATGGAACTGCTGCGCCTGAACCGCCTCACCGAAGCGGAGGCCGCAGCCGTGCTCGGCCTGGACAGGTGGGCCCTGCTTGATGTTATGGCGGCGCACCACGTCCCCGCAGTCAGTCTATCTCCTGACGAATGGCACGAGGAGCTCGCAAGGCCGCTTGATGGCGCAGAGCCGCGGTGATAGTGTCCGACAGCCGCAACTTCCCGGACGAGCTACCCCGGCGCTAGCCCAATGCTCCACCCGTAAGCGCCCCGCTGGGAGGCAATTCCGGGCAATAGCTCAAGACAACTCCTCTAGTCGCTCGAGATGGTATTCCGCTTCCTCTTCATCTGTTGAGTACCGGACTCTTTCGACTTTAGTAATGTCTGCCCGGTAGCGATGTCCAGGAAGTTCTACTCTATGGGAATCACTTATAGCATCCTCGTAAGAACCGCGTATTATGTCACCGGATTCTCCTCGCAATTTGAACCTTCTTACCTCAACGTCGACGGACAGAAGTTCTCCGTATACCGAGAATTCTACCTTTTCTTCATCACTTGTCTCTTCTATCATCCGACACAGTTTTTCAAGCTCCGGTTGCTGTGCTAGTAAACTAGCTCGAACAGTGCTTTCGCGCCTCCATTCGATGTCTACGCCGAGACCTGCCTGGGCGTGACCGGATGCCCACTTGTGCATTGCTCGAATTGAGGCAAGGCCTAGCTTCTTGGTGAACACACGGATGTCAGATATGTGGCTAACTTTTGCTAGTGAGAATAGTTGTCTCATTGATTCGTCCAGGTGACTATCAAGAATAAGCCTTCTTGCATTAGGAATGGTGAGAACGACACCTAATGATCCAGAAAAAGTATATCCGAAGTTAAAGGAAGATTCAGACTTGATATGTGCAGCCGGTTTTGCTCGTTCTTTCGGAACGGAAGTTTTTTGGGAGTCGTAGACAACTGTCACCAAAGATTGAAAGTCTACTAGCCCTTGTGCAAGTGGATTCAGCGGGAGATATCCACTATCGCTAAAGATTCGATAGCTACAGACATCCATTCCCAAGCGATTGGCTTCAACTGCGAAGTCGGCCTCGAGATTTCGCTGCTGGGCCATCAGAGACCTTGCCAGAGCACTCAGGGACGGCTTGTCCGGTTGTTCGGCTACTGCTCGCTCTACCCGAGCCAACGTAGCACGAGTCTCTTGCAGTTGCTCTTGTAGCTCTAGGAGTCTAGTCATGGCGTATCTCCGGCCAGTTCAATGACCGCTATACCCTTGGGTGTCCGACCACGGGAATAGCCAAACAAGTTACTCCAGTAGTCACGCCTCTGCTTTCCCAGTAAGTAGTTAGGATCGTTCTCAGGAAACTCAGGGAAAACATAGCTATCGCAAAGATTGTATTCTTTCAAGTTCTCACCTATCCAGTCTATTGTCCTCCTTTGCTCAATCGTCCCATCATCGTACACCGATGATGGGACTCGCAGCACAATGTCAACGTCACCAGGATTGATCTTCTCCGTCAGGAAACTCCCGTCAACCCAGAGTTCGCCAGCCACTTGATAGGCGCTCAACCTCTCGACAACTTCCGCAAGTCCCGCCATGATCTTGGCGCGTGTCTTGGATAGAGGAAAGCTATCTACACAGTATCGCCGTAACACCTCAACTGACATTGGGTATCTACCTTCAGATAGCAGCGGCGGAAACTCATCCGCACTCGATGGGACCCCTCCTGTCATGAAGCCATATGGTAATCTGACCTCAATGCGGTGTCAAATGAGTCGCAGGGTGGCCTACTACCAATCG
The DNA here is from genome assembly GCA_965238265.1 of Chloroflexota bacterium. Classification (GTDB taxonomy): domain Bacteria; phylum Chloroflexota; class UBA11872; order UBA12225; family JAJDUF01; genus JAJDUF01. Next base: position 4,243,528 of record OZ250185.1, read on the forward strand.
TAGCTCCCAGTGGAACTTAAGTGCTATTATACTCCTAGCGACCACATATTGCGACCACAGGTTCTCTCAGCGCACCCGCGCCCGGGAGAGCGAGGCGGCGCCGGGGAGGTCGTCCATGAGGGCCGGTTCGATCCCCTCGATGCCCGCGCGGACCAGGATCAGCCGCTCTTCATGGACGAGGAAGATCGCTGGCGATTCTTGCATGAGTAGGTGCTGCGCGGTGTGGTACAAACGCAGCCGCTCCGCCTCCGTCGGCGCCTCTTCCGCTGCCCGCCAGAGCCGGTCGAACACCCGGCTCGACCAGCCGGTGCGGTTGGCGAGTTTCCCCTCGCCAAACGTCAGCCAGAACCACGCCTCGGGATCGGGGTAGGTACTGCGCCAACCGCTCAACGCCAACTCGAAGTCTTTCTTCTCCAACACATGCGCGTACCGGAACGGGTCAAGTGGGTCGAGCCTGATCCAGATACCGAGCGCATAGGCCAGCTGGTCACGAATGGCGAACGCCAGCCGCGTCGGTTGCGGCAGCGCCGGGTAGCGGAGCGTGAACCGCGGCAGGTCCTGGCCGCCAAAACCGGGCCCCCACGGCACGTTCCAGTCCGCTGCCGCCAGCATCAGCAGGGCGGCGGTCGCGTCGGCCTCGCGGCCAACTGCCGCGCCAGGATTGTGCCCCGGCACACCCGGCGGCAGCAGGCCGTAGGCCGCCTGCCCGACCCCGCCGCGCGCGTTCCGAATAATCGCCTGGCGATCCAGGGCATACGATAGTGCTCGCCGCACCTCAACCGTATCGAGCGGCTCCTTGGTGACGTTCAGACTGAGCCAGGTCGTTTGCGGGAGCGGCTGGCGGAGCACGCGCGCTCCCGCCGGGCTGTCGGCCAGCACCTCCGCCGCCCGCTCCGGCGGCACCACGACGATGTCCCGGCGGCCGGCGCGGAAGCGGGTCAGGGCATCCTCTCCGTTCGCCAGCGACGCGCTATACGGCAGGTGAAGCTCTAGCGCGACCGCCGGCGGCCCGCCCCAATAGTGCGGGTTCGGATCGAGGCGCAAGACCTCGCCCTGGTGCCAGCCGGTGAGCCGGAAGGGGCCGTTCCCGACGTGCAGCGGTAGCTCCGTCGTTCCCGCTGCGCGCTCGCCGCGCGGCGACGGGGCATCGGCTCGGTAGGGGACGGCGCCCGGGAGGGCGGCGATCATCGGCAGGTAGGGCGCCGGATTGTCCGTCGTGATCTGCAACGTGCGGTCATCGAGCGCCTGAATACCCACGGCCGCCGGATTAACGATGAGGTTCACGCGAAAGAAGCGGGCGTTTTTCACGACCTGGAAGGGCCGACTCAGCTCATCGGGAATCTCCCGCGTCATCATGCGGAGCCAGCCGTCGCGGACCTGCGCCGCCGTGACCGGTTGGCCATCGCTCCACCGCGCATCGGCCCGCAGCGTGAACGTCCAGACCGTATTGTCGGCGTTGCTCTGTACGCTCTCGGCCAAGGCCGGCTGCGGACGCAGCTCCGTATCGAACCGTAGCAGCGGCTCGTAGAGCTGGCGCACGACGGCGATCTCGTCCGGTCCCACCGCGCGCTGTGGATCGAGCGTATGCGGCTCCGCCGCCAGCTCCAGGCGCAGCGCGGGCAGCGCTGCCGCCGGCACCGTCGCGATAGCGCCGTCCGCATGCACCGCCGGAGCAGGCAGGAGGACGCTCACCAGCGCCGCGATGATGCCGAGGTGCAGCCACCAGGACACAGCCGACCAGCGGTGCGCGGCCTGACGGGCACGATCCCTGCTTGCGAGCGGCATCCAAGCGTCAACCATCAGTGCTAGTATAGGATCATGTCGCAAGCGAGGCTGCCCCTCACCCCCATCCTTCCTACGGAGGGACTCCCCCTCTCCACCACGTGGTGGAGAGGGGGCCGGGGGATGAGGCGGCTGACGCTCCGGTTGCTCATCGCGCTGCTGGCGACCGTACTGGCGAGTCTCCGGCTGGCGCCGGCAGCCCTGCACGCGCAGAGCCTCGCTCCGGCCGACACCGCAGCAGCAGCGGGCCGGCAGCAGGTGGTGAAGGTACCGGATCGAGAGGCGCTATGGCTGATCGAGCCGGGCGGGCAGCGTCGCTGGGTTGCCGACCGTCAGAGCCTCCAGGCACGGGGGCTGCACGCCGACGACGTAGCACTCGTCAGCCCGTCCTGGCTCCGGCAGTGGCCGGTAGGTCCGGCGCTGGTTGCGCCGGGGTCGCTCCGGCAGGACCCGGGAACGGGCCAGGTGTACCTTGTCGCCGCCGGTCAGCGGCGCTGGATTCCGGACCTCTTGACCTTCCGTGGGCTGGGCTTGGCGTGGTCGCAGGTGCGCCCGGCCACGGTCGCGGAGCTGCAAGGGGTGGCGGCCGGCCCGGCTTTGCCCTGGATTGTCACGGGCTGGGCCTCACCGTCCGAAACCGCACCACCGTTGCCGTACCTCGGCGCGGCGCCGCACCGCTTCACGTCCGAGCCAGAACCGGAGCAGCGCACCGTTGACCCCCGATTCCTCCCGGCGCTGGCGCTGATGCGCTCCTTCGCGCCTACCAGCCAGTGGCCCGAGTTTCTGGAGCGCGCGGGCGTGTCGCTGCTCGTCGAGGAGGACGATAGGTCCCTCTTGCCACAATACAGCGAGCTGAATAACGTCATCGCCTTTGGCGCCGGATTCGTTGAGGGAGAGTCGGCCGACAGCCTCGCTGCGGCCCTGATTAAGCAGACCGTCCACGCGATCTCTTTTCATCGCTACTGGCACGAGATCAGCGGTCGGTCCTGTATCAGAGAGCAGGCGATTGCCTTCGGCTGGGAAGCGGTATTTTGGGCGAGCCGGCATGGGCTGGAGGGCCAGCCTGGCGAGACAACGGCGCTTGCCAATCTGCACAACCTGACGCTGGAATGGGCGCTCGACGACCGGCTCGACGGCGCCTTGCTGGCACACTTCGGCTATCAGGTAAGCTGCTACTTCCCCGGCGCCTTCCAGTCTATTGACGAAGAAGGCTCCGACTACGGAACGCTGTATTAGGTGTTGTAGGGGCAACCCTTGTGGGTGCCCAAGTTTCCCGCACCTGAAAAGGGTACCCCGGCACGGCTAATCCACCTCGCGCGCATTCAGCTCGACCGCGGCGCCGTTGATGCCCGCCCCCTCCGCAGAGGCGAGGAAGACCAGCGCGTTGGCGAACTCCTGAGGGGTGGCAGCCGCGGCAAAGTCGGCTGCACTAAGGTACTGCCGCGCTTCGTCCGTACCGATGCCGCCGGCCACGAGGCAGTTCGCCACGATGCCGCGGTGCTTATAGTCGCGGGCAATCCCCTTGGTGAGCGTCACGACGGCAGCTTTCGTCGCGCCGAAGAGCGCGCGCCCCGGCGCCGGGTCCACGGCGCTCCCGCCGGCGATGGTCACGATATGCCCGCCACCGGCCGCCAACATCGCCGGGACGACGGCACGCGCCAGGTTGTAGGTGGTGTATAGCCCACCGAGGATGAGCGCCTCGAAATCGGCCAAGGTGGTCTCGGCAAAGGGTTGTTGCAGAAACGCTGCCTGGGCCAGCGTGGTCATGGCATCTACCCGGCCCCAGCGATCCAGCGTCGCTGCGACGGTGTGCTCGGCAGCGGCCGGCTCGGCCAGGTCTGCGGTGACGGCATGAACCGCCTCGCCACCGGGAATCGCCGCGAGCGCCGCGTGGAGACGGTCGGGATCGCGGCCGGTCGCCGTGACCGCGTAACCGGCCGCAAGAAAGGCGCCGATAACCGCCGGGGCAGTGCGAGCGGTGCCGCCGCCGATCAGCACAGTACGTTGTGAAGACATCCTCCCTCCCTTTATTGCAGCTACCCCCATCATACGGCACGGCATACGGCACCGGAGGGGGTAGGTACGGGCCGCGCCGTAGGGGCGCAGCATGCTGCGCCCAACCTATCCTGTTCATCCGCTCATCCTGCAAATCCTGATGCGGACAAACTCATCACCCCGGCCCGCTCCCAGGGGGCGTTTGGATTGCGGCTTCCACCGCAATGATGGTGGCCGGGCTACAGCGTGCTGCGCCCCTACGTTGCAGTGGGCGCGGCGCAAGTCGCTTGGCCGGTGAGGACTTCCGCCCCCACGGCCCCCAAGTCAGTGGGCCAATGGGCACGGGCGCTGCGGCCGTGGCTGGCCAGCAGGAAGTTGCGTTCAACCCACAACGACTCCTCCAGGCGCAGCGTCACTGTGAGCCGCCGGCCACGCACCTCGCCGTCCACGGGCCAGTGCGAGGACCGGTCCGCTGACTGGTACCAGCCAATGAGGTCTTGCTGATCCTGCCAGAGGTGCAGCGTCCAAGCGCCTGGCCCCGGCGTATTGCCGAGCCGGGCGCCGCCGGTCGGCCAATACACGCCCCACTGGCCAGTCACGTCCCAGGCCAGACAGGAGGCATCGGTCGGTCCTGGCACCGCCGGCGCCGCTGCGGCCGGTGTTTGCGGGCAGAGGGCCTCGCCCCGCGCCCAGAACTCCCCGCCGTCGGTGCCGGGTGCCGTCCAGCGTCCGCCGATCCGGGTGCCGTCGCTGGCAATGGCCAGCACCAGCTCGCGCGGCGCGTCCGGCGTGAAGAAGGTCAGCCGGGCAATGCCGGCTGCGACAGTGCCCTCAACGATCACCTCGCGGCCTTCGATTGGCGTCCAGCGCCCGACCAGCAAACTTCCACGTTGCACGAGGTGGAGCGTGGTATTGACGAGGCTCCTGTTTTTGCCGGCTTCCGTCGTCGCAGCGGCCCAGCGTCCCGTCAATTGCCAGTTAGCGCACCGGCTCGGCCGCCCGGCCTCCTGCGCTGCAACCGGCCGCGCCTGTCCGTGGGCGAGCAGGACCAGGAGCGCAATAGTAACCCAGGCCGTGTGTCTCACCCCCGTCGCTACGCGACTCCCCATCTCCATATGTGTAGAGAGGGGGCCGGGGGGTGAGGCAGCCCAAAGTCGGCCGTTCATAGCCCGCGACCTCCGGCTACTGCGAAAGCAGGACGATCAGTCCCGCGGCGAGCGGCAGCATAGCAATCACGGTCAGCGCCATCGCGATACGCCGGATAGTGCGCGCCAAGACCGTCCGCTGTCGGCGCGCGGTGGTCTGGCTCTCGATGAGCGTCCCCATCCGGTCGTGGCTGGTGCCACCGCGCGCCACCGGCGTCAGCGTCGGACGGTTGCGGGCCGTAGCCAAGCGCGCGGCCAGCGGTGCAGCTAGCACCAGCGCCGCCAACCCCAACGCAAACACGACCGCGCCGATAACGATCAGCCAGATTGCCATAGAACATCCTGCTTCCGGCCCCTCCCGTCGTCACTCCGGCGAAAGCCGGAATGACGCCCCCTATGCGCGCCCCGCCCTGCCGGAGGACATGGATTGCGGCTTCCGCCGCAATGACGGATGGGTGTTATTTTCGTGCCAATGATGGGTTTGAGGTAACTCACTGCAAGCTAGACCTGGGGACCGATGCGGTATAGCGCGAATTCCGTGTGACCAATGATCTCGGCACGGGTCAGCTCGCCGCTTGCGACGCGCAGCATCAGCTCGAATAGCTCATGGCCCAGGGTTTCCTTGTCGGCGGTTCCGGCGATCATGCCAGCGGCAGAGAAGTCCATGTTGTCGGCCATCCGCTCTGCCGTCTGGGGGTTTGCCGTGACCTTGATGACCGGGCCAAGCGCGTTGCCCACCGGTGAGCCGCGGCCCGTCGTGAAAATGCACACCTGTGCGCCCCCGGCAAGCTCACCGGAGACCGAAATGGGATCGTGGCCCGGCGTGTCCATCACCACCAGGCCCCGGCGCGTGGGCCGGTCGGCATAGCCGATGACCTCCTCGACGGTGGTCGTCCCGCCCTTGTAGATACAGCCGAGCGATTTCTCCTCGATGGTTGTCAGGCCGCCGGCGATATTCCCCGGCGTGGGATTGCCGCCGGCCACCGTCGCGCCGACGTGCTGCGCCTCTTTCTCCACGTTGGCCACGATCTCGAACAGCTGCCGAGACACCTGCTCGTTGCGGGCGCGCCGCGCCAAGATATGCTCGGCCCCCATCAGCTCCGGTGTCTCCGCCAGGATGGACGTACCGCCCTGTTCGATCAGCAAGTCCGAGACCTCGCCGACCGTCGGATTCGAGGCCATGCCCGAGGTGGAATCCGACCCGCCGCATTGGGTAGCCAAGATCAGCTCCCCAACGGGTACCGCGCTCCGCTCGTCGTCCGCCACCTGGCGGAGCAGGTCCTTGGCGATGATGCAGCCGCGGCGGATCGCCTTGATCGAGCCGCCCTCGTCCTGGATCGCAATGGCCTCGTAACGCTTGCCGGGCGAGCGTTGTGCCGCCAGCGTGCGGACCCGCTCGGCCTCGCCCTGCTCGCCATCCAAACCCACCAGCAGCGCCGCGCCGACGTTGGGATTGGCGGCGGCGCCGGCCAGCGTCCACTCGGTCAGCCGGGTGTCATCGCCGAGCTGCGCCGCGCCGTGGGGATGGGCGAGCGCAATCACCCCCGGAACGAGGCGTGCAATGCGCTCGGCAACGGTACTGGCATACCCATTCGCCGGAATGGCGAGCACGTGATTACGGATACCCACCTGCCCGTCGGGGCGCCGATAGCCCAGAAACGTCCGCACCTACCTACGCTCCCTTGTTCTCATTGATCCTCACTCCGGTAGGGGCGTCCCTTGTGGGTGCCCTGGATTCCCGCTTTCGCGGGAATGACCGGTCAATGTCAACACAAGCTACACCTGCGGGCCAATACGGTACAGCGCGAACTCCTCATGCCCGATGATCTCCGCGGCCGTCAGCTCGCCCTGCGCCACCTGTAGTGTCAAAGCGGTCAGCTCCGCTGCGAGCGCGTCCGGCGTGGCCGTCCCCTCGACGATTCCGGCCAGCGACAAGTCTATATTGTCACCCATCCGCGCGGCCGTGCGTGGATTGGCGGTCACATTGATGACCGGGGCGAGCGCGTTGCCGACTGGTGAGCCGCGACCCGTCGTGGCAATACACAGTTGCGCTCCCCCGGTAACCATCCCGGTCAGCGCCACCGTATCGTGGCTGGGCGTATCCATCACGACCAGCCCCGAGCGAGTGGGCCGGTCGGAGAAGCCCACCACTTCCTGTACCTCCGTCGTCCCGCTCTTGCGAATACAGCCCAGCGCCGCCTCGGCGCGCGCCCCGGAGCCGCCGTCTGCGCGCCCCGGTGATGTAGCCGGGCCGACGATGCTTTCGCCGACGTACTGCGCTTCGGCCTCTAGGCGGGCCACGATCTCGTAGAGCCGCTGGGCCGTCTCCTTGTCGCGGGCGCGGCGGGCCAGCGTCTGCTCGGCGCCGAAAAACTCCGCGGTCTCACCTAAGAGGACGGTCGCGCCCTGCGCGACGAGCCAGTCCGCAACGATCCCCACGGTCGGGTTGGCAGCAGTGCCCGAGGTGGCGTCGTAGCCCCCACACTCGGTCCCCACGATCAGCTCACTCAGCGGCGTCGGTTCCGGCTGCTGCGTCGCTACCTCGGCGACGAGCGCCCTCGTGGTCTCCACGCCGCGCTGGATGGCCTTGATCGAGCCACCGGCTTCCTGGATCGAGAAGCGTTCCAGATGCTTGCCGGGTGTCCGCTCTTGAGCGAGGTCGAGTACGTCAGTGGACTGGCAGGTTTCGCAGCCCAGGCCCACAATCAGCGCGGCAGCAACGTTCGGGTTGGCGGCAGCGCCGGCCAAGCTCCACATTGTCATCTGTACGTCGTCGCCAATCTGGGCACAGCCGTGTGGATGCGGCAGCGCCACCGTACCCGGCACGAGCTGCGCGATACGCTGGACGACCGTATTCGCGCAGACCACCGCCGGGATGATCGCCACGTGGTTCCGCACCCCCACCGTCCCATCGGGGCGCCGATAACCCGGAAATGTCTCCACTGCTCCCTCTCTTCCGCTCAATGAGGGTAGCACCTAGCCGTCTCCGCTATCAATGAGCATGAGGAATGATGGTCAGATCAAGTAGTGTCATCGTCGGTTGCCGGCGCTAGACGGACGCGACGAAGCAGCCGGCGTCCTTGGGCACGCGGAACACGCCTTCTCGTTCGATAATGGCCTGAATACGCGCTGCCATGATCGGGAGCAGCTTCTCGCGGTGACTGCCGTCTGCTTCCCGTTCCGTTATCGCATCCACTAGCCCGGAGGCGTAGTAGGCGAGGGCCGCCTCCGCAGTCGGGAAGACGAAAGCGTTGCGGACGACGTGCCGCTCGGCATCCGCAAACACCCGCTGCACCAGCGGCAGATCGTCGAGCGTGAACCGGCCGGCCGAGTTGCCGGCTGGCGTATAGCCCCGCTCGCCGGCCACCTCGGCGTGCAGCGCACGGAAGCGTTGGCCGTGATCCGCCGCATTGGTGGCCATGACGACGCGACCGCCCGGCTTGTGTACGCGGCGCAGCTCGCGTAGCGCCTGCTCCTGATGGGGCACGTGGTAGAGCATGTGGTTCGCCATCACGCGATCACAGCTCCCGGCTGCGAAAGGCAGCCCCTCGGCCTCGGCCTGGCAGGCCACTACCGGCAGCCGATGCTGCTCCGCCTGCGCCAATACCTCTTGCGCCATCCCCGGTGACCGGTCACAGGCGATGACACGTGTACGGTGGCGCCCCAATGCTCGGTGGTACACGCCGGAGCCACAGCCGACATCGAGCACCGTCAGCCCCGGCGCCAGGTCGAGCCACTGGAGCACCCAAGCGTGAAAGTCCAGCGCCTGCTCGCTGTAGCGCTCGTGGCTCGCAATCCGGATTTTCAGCTTCTCGGCGGTACCGTATTGATACCGCAGATATGCCGGGTCAGTGGCTTTCCTGCTCATCACACCCTCCGTCGGAGCAGTTGGTCGTGGCCCGCCTCCCTGGCCCGCCTCACCCCCGCCTGCCTCCGGCGGACTCCCTGGCTCCGGGGGTGAGGCAGGAAAGGGGCGCCCTCCCTAAGCGCCGCTGGGGTCCTGCCCTTGGGGTATTATCCAGGCTATATCGCCGGGGCTGGGGAGGCGCGATGAAGATTACCCGCTTGCAGACGTACACCTTTTGGCGCGGTACCCGCAACGCGCTGCTGCTGAAGATCGAGACCGATGCGGGTATTCATGGCTGGGGCGAGGGCAGCATGGAGTGGATGGAGGACGTGGTTGCTGCCGCCATCCACAACTATCGGGAACTGCTGCTCGGCCGCAACCCGCTGGACAACCTCCGCCTGGTTGACGACCTCGCCCGGCGCTTCCCCTGGAAGGGCGGCCCGATTCTCGGTAGCGCCCTCTCCGCCATTGACATTGCCCTCTGGGATATTGTCGGCAAGGCGCGTGGGGCGCCGGTGTATGAGCTGCTCGGTGGCGCGCGACGCCGGAAGATGCGGGCTTATGCCAGCTACACCTTCCTCGACGTGGATGAGGCCGTCCGCCAGGCACGACACTGGACCGCGCAAGGGCTGACGGCGCTGAAGGCCAATCCCGCCGAGCAGCGGCGCTGGCCGTGGGACCGGCGGGCGATTGACGAGACGGTGGCGGTGCTCGCGGCGCTGCGGGCCGCCGCCGGGCCGCACGTGGACTTGCTGCTGGACGCCCACGGCAGCCCCACACCGCTCCTGGCCGTGGCGCTGGCCGCGGCGATTGCCCCTTACCGGCCGCTGTTCCTCGAAGAGCCAACCCAATGGGGCGACATTGGGGCGCTCGTAGAAGTAGCCCAGCAGAGTCCGGTGCCTATCGCTACCGGCGAGAAGCTGATGGCGCTGACCGAGTTCCGCAATCTCTGCGACGCCCGCGCGGCCGCTATTCTCCAGCCCGATGTGTGTCACGCCTACGGGATCACGGGCCTGCGCCGGATCGCCGAATTGGCGGAGCTGTATCAGTTGTGGATTGCGCCACACAATGCCAACGGCCCGGTGGGGACCGCCGCGGCGCTGCACGTGGACGCCGCCATCCACAACTTCTTGATCCAGGAAGGTGGTGGCAACTACCGCGAGTTTTTCTCGATCTTGCGGGAGCCATATCCCTATGAGGTGGTGGAGGGGTATTTCCGGCTATCCGGTCAGCCGGGCCTGGGGGTAGAGGTAGACGCCGCGGCGCTGGCCGCGCTGCCGCCACAACGGATGCCCATCCGCCAATACCGACACGAGGACGGTAGCTGGTCCGGGTGGTAGGGGGCGGCGCTAGAGAGATGAAGGCAGACAATGGGGCCCAGAGTGCTCCCGCTCACCAGTGGAATGCGTGCAGACAGTGTGATCTATCTGACAAGTCTCCCTGACCAAGGGCACTTTCTCTATGCTGTAGAGACAGGCAGGGAAGGTCTCTATGTTGGCGAGACTGCTAACTTTCGTCGGCGGCTTGGCGAACATCTGGACCGTGGTGATCGTGCAGCTAATGCCAATTCTGTGTGATTAGGGCCTATAGTGTATGGAGATGTCCTGGGCCGCGTGCTCAATCCAGTCCCAATGGGCCAAGGACCGTACCCGTTCCGGCGCCGTCTCCAACGCCGTCAGGAACTCGTTGACCGCCGCCACCTTGTCCTCAAGACCCTCGTACACCTGCCCCTCGATCCAGCGACGGCCTTCTTCGAACACCCGCGCGGCCGGGTTCAACTCCGGGCGGTACGGTGGCAGCCCTAGCAGTGGCAGACCGACGGTCTCCACCGGGCGCCTCCGGTGCCCGCGCGCTCCATCCCCCCACCGCTTCCACATCGGTCTGCTGCTGCCGTCCCTTCAGCGCCGCGGCGAGCTGCTCGCCTTGCATGGAATCGATCCGGGTCCAGAGCAGCTTCCCCCTCCGGCCATTCCCCACCAGGAACAGGTACCGCCCCGCAGAGCCCAACTGCACCCGCTGACACACCGGCACCCCACGCGCGCCCCAGTCCCCGCCGCCCCGCACGCCGCTCATCGGCGAAGCCAACGGGGGGCTGCCCGCTCACGCCAGCCTGGCTGAACGCGTGGCCAAGCCCCCCTTTTTCTAGGACTGCTGCTGTTGCGGGGCAGCTTGGACCTGCACTGGACGGGGGAACTGCGGAGCACCCCCCCCAGCCGGTCGAGCAGCCTGTACGTGCCGCCCATCGCGTAGCCCCCCGCGTGCTGCGCGGCTGTCCAGTCCCTGATCTCGGCTGCCGTCCGAAATCTGCCGGTGGCCACCGCCTTGACCACGGACCGTTGGGCCGCCTCGCTCAGGTACGGCCGGTGGCCGCGGCCGCCCTTCCGGTGCGAGACCACCGCCCTCAGGCCGCCCTCTCGATCCCAACGCACCCCCTGCTGCACGGTACGATAGTGAACACCCCCCGCCGCTGCCACCGAGGGGAGCCGCCACCCCGACCGCCACCGCCACAGCCGGTGAACCCTGCTTCTGGTTGAGATGGCGCGTTCGGCCAGATCGGCCGCCTTCAGCGCCGCCGGCGTATCCTGGGGATGCCCATCCACGCTGAACGGTCTGCCGATCATGCTCACCTCCCGCACGCCGCTGCCTGTGGCACAATGGGACAATCGGCCTCAAACACCAGCGAGATGCTTTATGCCCCTAGCTAACAAAAATGGTATTACTTACTCCAATTGTTGGATGATGTTTCCAAGGGCAGAGTCGCGGCAGGAGATTTACTCAGTGAAGTGATTCGATCCCTCTTGGTCATACGTGATGAGAGGGACAATCGCATGGCTACTCTCTTGGCAAGCCTGCGGCCGTCCGGTGAGCGACTGCTCTTGTCGGCAGAAGAGATTGTCAGTCTCATCGAGCAACATCTTCAATGTCGAAATGCCAGCCGGCTTCCTGTGCTGGTTGTCGCGGCTGCGTATCGAGCCGCTGCCAACTGGATAGGGGAGTGCCCCCCTCACAGGGGTAGGTTTTTTAGAAACAGCACGATGACACGGCGCCCGACCGGGCGGCATGCTGGGAATGCTCACCATTCCAGCACCGTCAGGAGGGACGCCAGGTCAGCGCCGCCCAGTGTAGCGCAATGGACCCAGATCGTCGCTACGCACCGGCCGCACTGGAGCCACTCCCAGGCTACCGTCCTCGCCTGGTGGAGTCTGGGTCTGGTGCTGGCCCGCTCCGGTGGCCTTACTGCCGTCAGCGCCTTCTTGGCCAGCCTGCTGGACCGCAAGGAGCACACCGTGCGTCAGCAACTCCGCGAGTGGTGCTACGAAGCAGCGGCCAAACGGGGCGTCCAGCGCCAGGCGCTCGTCGTGGAAGCGTGTTTTGGCCCCTTGCTGCGGTGGGTGTTGCATTGGTGGCAGGGGCCACAGTTAGCCGTGGCGCTCGATGCGACCACCTTGGGCGATCGGTTTGTGGTCTTGGCGATCAGCGTGCTCTACCGCGGCGGTACCATCCCCGTGGCCTGGACGGTCTTGCCGGCCACGGCCAAAGGGGCCTGGAAAGCCGACTGGCTGCGCTGGCGGCCGCACTGGCAAGCTAGCGTGCCGGCGACCATGACGGTCCTCGTCTTGGCCGACCGGGGACGGTACGCCCGCTGGCTGTTTCCGGCGATTGTCCACCTGGGGTGGCACCCCTTGCTGCGGGTCAACGCCGGGGGGCTGTTTCGCCCCAGCGGCCGGGCGCGCTGGCACGGGCTGCCCACGTTTGCCCCCCCCAGCCTGGCACCCGCTGGGAGGGCACCGGCACGGCGTTCAAGACCGCCCCCTGGGCTGGTACCTTCCTGGCCTGTTGGGAAGCCGACCAGGGCGAGCCGTGGCTGCTGGTCACCGCCCGCCCGCCCGCGGCCAGCACCGCGGCCTGGTCAGCGTGTTTCGGCGGGGCTGGATCACCAGCTTGGTGGCGCTGCTCCGGCAGGCCCCGCTCCCGACCGGCCAGCTGATTCCCGAGCCGTGGCCGGCCCCGCGGGGCCCGTTGGTCGTTGGAAGACACCATGCGTTCTAAAAAACCTACCCCTGTGAGGGGGCGCCCCCTCCATCTAATGTCGCATACGGCAGCGGATACTCGGACTGGATCATTAGGGGACGTGGAGATTAGGCTGGTGAACGACGATCAGGTTGTTACCAGCTATGAGATGAAGGACCGGCGTCTCACTATTGAAGATATTGACCAAACACTACAGAAGTTGACGGAAATCCCAAATAGTATAGACAACTATATATTCATCACGACCGATGTCATTAACGAAGAGACAAAAGCATACGCTGATAGTCTGTACGGCCGCACAGGCGGCACTGAGGTTGCCATTCTCGACTGCATCGGGTTTCTGCGACACTTCTTGCATCTCTTTCATCGCTTACGCCTTGACTTCCTCGACGCATACCAGAAGTTGGTCTTGGACGAGCCGGATAGTGCCGTGAGCCAGCCGCTCAAAGAAGCCTTCCTCGCGCTACGGCTTGTTGCTGAATCTGATGCGTGATCGCCGGGCCCATAGTATATCCAGGTGGATAGCACGATGACTCGCGTCTCTAGGCTACCGGCGTCGGCGAGATGGCCGTGGCGGGAGCTGGTGGGGTGGCTGGCCGTGGCGCTGCTGGTGCGGGCGGCCACGCTGGCGGTGGTCACGCAGCCGGGCTACATGGACGCCTCCTACTACTACCATGTCGCCGAGAATCTCGTGGCCGGGCGCGGCCTAGTCACCGATGCGGTCTGGAACTTCCTCGATCCGCGCACCGATCTGCCGCGTCCGAGCAATGCCTACTGGCCGCCGGGTACGTCACTGGTCGCAGCGGTTGGTGGCTGGCTGTTTGGCCCCGGCTTTCGGAGCGCCCAGGTGCCGATGGTGCTGCTCTCGGCGGCCATGGTGCCACTAGCGTATCTGTACGGTCGGCTGCTCCTGGGCACACGACGCGGTGGTCACGGCGTCGCGGCGTTGGTGCTGTGCAGCGCAGCCTACTATCCATATTGGGTGACGACCGATACCTTCACGCCGTATGGCCTGCTCGGAGCCGGTTGCTTTCTGCTGCTCGGCTTGGCGCTCCGGTCTGAGTCGGCGAGCCGCGCTTGGCTGGTCGGCGCTGTCATCGGCGCTGGCGTGCTCGCCGGCTGGTCGCAGATGGTGCGTCCCGACGGACTGCTGCTGGCGACCATCGCCGTCGGCACGGCGGCTGCGGTCGGCTGGCGGCGGCTGACCTACCCCCTAGCCCCCTCCCGCCAGGGAGGGGGGACTAGCTCTCTCTCTGGGGTAGGAGCACCGCATGCCGTGCCCCCACGGTGCTGGCGTGCGGTCTGGGGGCGGTGGCGCACCGCGGCGCTCTGGGCCACCCTCGCAGCGGTTGGCTATCTGCTGGGCGCCCTGCCCTGGTATGTGCGGAATTGGCTCACCTGGGGTAGCCCGCTACCGATGGCCGGGGGGCAGACGATGTTTCTCCGCAGATTTGACGACATCTTCGCCTACGGCATCGAGGTCAGCCCGGCGGCGCTCGTGGCCGATGGCTGGAGCCTCGTGCTCACCGGGCGGCTCGCCGGGCTTATCGGCAATTTGGTGCCCCTGTTTCAGATCGCGCTGTTCGCGCTGGCGCCGCTGGCAGCCCTCGGTGTGCGCCGCCTGTGGCGCGAGCCGGCGGCGCGACCGGCGCTGCTCTACGTCGGCATCCTCTATATCGGCATGTCGCTCGCTTTCCCGACGACGAGCCCTCGCGGCAGCTTTTTTCATGGGCTGACCCCGGCCTTACCGGTGCTGTATGCGGCGCTGCTCCGCGGCCTCGACACCGCCGTCGCGTGGGCTGGCTCCTGGCGTCGCTGGGACTTGGCCGAGGCCCGCGCGATCTTTCTGGCGGCGGCGGTGGTGTTCCAGATTGGGGCCGCCGGCTACCTGGCCTGGCAATTCAGCATAGTGCGGGGATGGGAGGTGCCGATTGCGCGGGCGGCTGCCGGCTGGCTCGACGAGCATGCGCCGCCGGGCGAACCGGCCCTGTTTGTTGACCCGCCGGCGTTCGCCGTGGTGGCTCGGCGGCCGGCCGTGATGGTGCCAAGCAACAGCGTGGAAGCGCTCCTCACGGTCGCGCAGCGGTTCCGGGCGCCCTGGCTCATCCTAGGCCCACGTGGGATGCGTATTGCGGGCCGGCTGTATCTCGACCGCGTACACGACGAGCACTTCGAGTGGAAGGCCGACATCGGCGAGGCGCGCGTGTATCGTGTGCGTCTCGTCCCCTCCGCTGCCACGCAAGCCCGCGACTGAGCCGGGGAGCACGGCCGTCGCCGCCAGCGAAACCCCAGGGTATGATGTCGCAGAACACTCAGCAAACGTGAAGGAGCAGGGCGTATGGCTACCCCCCAAGTGGCGTGTCATCTGATTGTGTTTCGCGGGCGGCAGGATGAAGACCTCGCCGGTGTGCTGCAGGAGGTGCAGACGGCGGGGTTCGCTGGGGTAGAAGGAGGGATGCTCGCTGGCGGCGACGGCGCTGCGGCCGGGCGTATCCTGGGCAACCACGGCTTTGTGCAGTGCAGCCTCTCGACGGGCTTCCATGACATTGATCGCCTCGACGACTCGATTGCGTATGCCAAGTCCGTTGGCGGCTCATTCGTCATGGTTTCGGGCGTCGGCGATCACGAGCGCGACGGAATTCGGGCCTACGAAACGGCGTCCGAGGTGTTCAACCGGGCCGGAGAGCGGTGTAACGCTGCCGGGCTGACCTTCTGCTACCACAACCACTCCTGGGAGTTCCAGGAATACAACGGCATGACGGGCTTGGAGCGGCTGTACGAGCTGACGGACCCGGCGCTGGTGAAAGCCTGCATTGACGTGTTCTGGGTGCGGCACGGCGGCCGTGACCCGGTGACCTTCCTGGAGCGGTATCAGGATCGGGTGGGCTACGTGCATCTCAAGGACTTGCAGTACCTCGGCTCCGAGCCGCGGCCGTCCGGCGTCTTGGGCCGCGATGCGGCGGAGTTTGTCGAGCTAGGGCGCGGCGAGGTGGACTTCCCCGGCATCTGGCGCGTGCTCCGGCCCCTCAAGCTGCCGTGGCTGGTCTATGAGCAGGATCGGTCGTCGCTGCCACCAGGGGAAGCCGCGGCGGTGAGCCGGCGCTACCTACGCGAGAACCTGGGCCTCTGACCAGTCCGCCCCTGACGATGGCAGGTTGGACCTAACCCCCGGCCTCTTCCCTCTGTACAGACGGGACACATAGTGGACACCCGTTCGGGGACATGGTGGACACCTTCCACGCCCAGTAGCCTGGGGGCGAGGAGGTACCACATGCCCTGGCAGGAGGTCTCGATCATGTCCTTGCGCCGCGAGTTTGTCGCGCTGGCCCCGCAGGAGGGTGCCAACCGCCGCGCCCTCTGTCGTCACTTCGGGATCAGTCCCACCACCGGCTACCGCTGGCTGCACCGCGACCAAGCCGCAGGCGCCGCCGGCTGGCAGGACCGCTCCCGCCAGCCCTACCGCTCGCCCCAGCGCACGCCCCTCGCCACGGAACAGGCGGTCTTGGCCATCCGGGACGACCATCCCGCCTGGGGTGGACGCAAAATCCGCGCCACGCTGGACACGCAGCACGCCACGCCCTTGCCGAGCGCCAGCACCATTACCGCCAGCTTGCGCCGCCATGCCCGGCTGGCTCCGCCGGAGCCAGCCCCGCAGCGGGCCTGGCAACGCTTCGAGCGACCGGTGAGCGCCACGGGACGGTCCAGGCGCAACTGATCCAGGTCTTCACCCGCTATGGTTTGCCGCGCACCATCTTGGCCGATAACGGCCCACCCTGGGGCGCCGGCACCACGCCGCCGGTGCCTACCGCGCTGACGGTCTGGCGGCTGCGCTTGGGGGTGCGGGTCATGCATGGGCGGCCGTATCATCCCCAAACGCCGGGCAAAGCGGAGCGCTTTCAGCGCACGCTCCAGGCCGCAGTCTTGCGCGACCGGACCTTTCCCGATCTGGCGACGTGTCAACGCCACTTTACGCGCTGGCGCACGGTCTCCACCGGCGAGCGGCCGCACGAAGCGCTCGGGGACCAGCCACCGGTGAGCCGCTCCCAGCCGAGTCCGCGCCCGTTCCCGACGGAGTTGCCCCCGATTGAGTATGCGTCCGGGGCTGCGGTGCGGATGGTGCAAGACAAGGGAGTGATCCGGCTGCACGGCCAGTATTACCGCGTGGGGCAGGCCTTTCGGGGCTATCCGGTCGCGGGGCAGCCCACGCTGGAGCCGCAGGTGGTCACGGTGCAGTTCGGTGACGAAACCATTGCCGAATTGGACTTGACGCAGCCCGAGGCGTGATACTGACCCTGTCCACCAGGTCTCCGCACACCTGTCCGCCATGTCCCCCGTCTATACACCCTTTAGGGAGGGGGTTGGGGGTAGGTACGCCTCTCCCCGCCGGGTAGCATCACTGCCGGCCGGTTCTGACGATTTACTTGACATGTTCCGGCCCGGAGCGGTATAGTGACTGTTTGCCGAGAGACGAGCGGGCCTGGTTGGGAAACCGTCTGCCTGTCCTGTCTCTCTGGGTGGCTGAAACGCCACCGGGCGTACCTTCACAACTGAAGAAGAGCGAGAATCTGCAAATACGGGTTCAGCTTCAGAATTGCCGATCGAGAACATCCTGAGACGGGATAAGAGCGTGTGGTGGATGCCTCGGGGGTGATGGCCGATGAAGGGCGTGGTAGACCGCGAAAGGCTGTGGGGAGCTGTCAGCAAGCGTTGATCCACAGATGCCCGAATGGGGAAACCCGCTTCGAGTCATATCGAAGCACGGTCGGTGTAGCCTACGGTTGCACTGGCTGGGGGAACCGGGGGAACTGAAACATCTCAGTACCCTGAGGAAAAGAAATCAACTGTATGAGATCCCCCAAGTAGTGGCGAGCGAACGGGGGAGAGCCCAAACCGCGGATCCGATCATGGCCGGCCGGCCGATGGATCCGGCGGGGTTGTGGGTGTAGCAGGGAGGCGGCGGCCGCTGCCTCGGAAGGTAAGCGCGAACGTGGACCGAATGGTCTGGAAAGGCCGGTCCGAGAGGGTGAGAACCCCGTAGGAAAGCGTGCGTGCCCTTCTGCTGCTGCTACCCGAGTACCGCGGGACACGAGAAACCCTGCGGGAAGCTGGGGGGCCCACCCTCCAAGGCTCAATACCATCACCCACCGATAGCGCATAGTACCGTGAGGGAACGGTGAAAAGTACCCCGGCGAGGGGAGTGAAATAGTACACTGAAACCACATGCTTACAGTCAGCGAGAGGGGAAGCGCGCTTTGTGATGCCGTATCGCGTCGGCCGCGCTTCGGCGTGAATGGCGCGTGGTGACACGCAGTGCGGTCCCTGATCGTGTGCCTCTTGAAGTATGAGCCGACGAGTGGCCCGGCGTGGCTTGGTTAACCTGCAGGGAAATGCGGGGGAGCCGGAGCGAAAGCGAGTCCTAATAGGGCGCCAGTCCTTCTTTCGGGAAGGACACGGTCGCGTAGGGCCGACCCGAAACCGAGTGAGCTACCCATGGCTAGGGGGAAGGTCCGGTGACACGGACTGGACGCCCGCACCAACTCAAGTTACAAATTGGGTGGATGAGCTGTGGGTAGAGGTGAAATGCCAATCGAACTCGGAGATAGCTGGTTCTCCCCGAAATGGATTTAGGTTCAGCCTGTTCGGTCTTCTGGCGGCGGTAAGGCTCTGGTAGTGTGCGGGAGCATAGCGCTCACCAAGCACCGCTAAACCGCGAACGTCGTCAGGTATTGCGAGCAGAGTGAGACGGTGGGGGCTAAGCTCCATCGTCGAGAGGGAAACAGCCCAGACCCGCGGCTAAGGTCCCCAAGTTCTGACTGAAGTGGCAAAGGTGGTCGGGATGCGTAGACAGCCAGGAGGTTGGCTTAGAAGCAGCCATCCTCGAACGAAAGCGTAATAGCTCACTGGTCGAGTAGCCTGGCGCCGACAATGTAACGGGGCTAAGTCAGACACCGAAGCCCGGGGTCTCAGCAGTGGCATACTGCTGAGGCGGTAGGGGAGCGTGCATCTCCGGAGGACCGAGGAGTCCTCCGCGTGTGGCTGTGAAGCGACGGCGTGAGCCGTCGTGGAGCGGGGTGCAGTGCGAATGTCGGCATGAGTAGCGATAACGTCTGTGTGAACCGGACGCGCCGAAAGCCTAAGGTTTCCGGAGGAAGGCCAATCCGCTCCGGGTTAGGCGGGCCTAAGTCTTAGCTGCTGCGTAGGTGACAGCGAAGACGATGGACAACGGGTTGATATTCCCGTCCCACGGTGCGACATTTGAGCGATGAGGGGACCCGGTGGGCTCCCACGAGCGGTTTGCTGGCCATAGCCGTCCAAACCGGTAGCGGGGGGTGTCAGGTAAATCCGACACCCTGTTATCCGTGAGAGGTGATGGAAAGGTGGCGGGGCAACCCAAAACCAATTCGTGGTACGCCGTACCGGCAAGAAAAGCCTCTAGCGAGTCACATCGTGTCCGTACCGCAAACCGACACAGGTAGGCAGGGGAGTAAGACCCCCAGGCGTTCGGGAGAGTCTTGGCTAAGGAACTCGGCAAATTGACCCCGTACGTTCGCAAGAAGGGGTCCTCCTGGCTTTGAAGGGACTTGCGCCCGGAGGAGCGAGGAGGCGCAGCGCAGCGGCTCAAGCGACTGTTTAACAAAAACACAGGTCTCCGCAAACCCGTAAGGGGAAGTATGGGGGCTGACGCCTGCCCAGTGCCGGAAGGTTAAGGGGAGGGGTTTTCTGCCCTGAACCGAAGCCCCGGTGAACGGCGGCCGTAACTCTAACGGTCCTAAGGTAGCGAAATTCCTTGTCGGGTAAGTTCCGACCCGCACGAATGGCGTAACGACTTGAGCACTGTCTCGGCCGAGACCCCGGCGAAATTGAAGTGTCCGTGCAGATTCGGACGACCCGCAGCAGGACAAAAAGACCCCGTGGAGCTTTACTCTAGCTTGGCATGGGCTCGAGTTACGTTTTGCGTAGCATAGGTGGGAGCCTGGGAACTCATCCTCGTGGGGGTGGGGGAGGCAACAGTGAAATACCACTCTGAACGTCGCTTAGGTCTAACCGGTGTACACCCCGTTGGGATAGTGTGCCCGGGACAGTGCCAGGTGGGGAGTTTAACTGGGGCGGTTGCCTCCTAAAGTGTAACGGAGGCGCCCAATGGTCCCCTCAGCGCGCAGGGAAACCGCGCTCGCGAGTGTAAGGGCACAAGGGGGCTTGACTGTGAGGCAGACACGCCGAACAGATGGGAAACCAGGGCCTAGTGACCCTACGTCTCCAAGTGGCAGGGGCGTAGATTATCGGATATAAGCTACCCCGGGGATAACAGGCTAATATTGCCCAAGCGTTCATAGCGACGGCAGTGTTTGGCACCTCGATGTCGGCTCGTCGCATCCTGGGGCTGGAGCAGGTCCCAAGGGTTGGGCTGTTCGCCCATTAAAGCGGCACGCGAGCTGGGTTCAGAACGTCGTGAGACAGTTCGGTCTCTATCCGCTGCGGGCGCCGGACGGGTGAGGGGAGCGACCCCTAGTACGAGAGGACCGGGGCCGACTGACCGCTAGTGTGCCAGTTGGGCTGCCAAGCCCACCGCTGGGTAGCTACGTCAGGCCCGGAGAAGCGCTGACAGCATCTAAGTGCGAAACCGCCCCCAAGATGACCCGTCCCGCCGCGTGCCGGCAACGGTGCGCGGGAGAGTCCCCTCCGAGATGAGGAGGTGTGAGGTGGTACCTGGAAGCCGGGCGACCGGTGGAGGGGAGCCATCCTCCTGGACGACGCCGTCTCATTACGATGCCTCGATCGGCATTTTTGGATCTGAACTCCGCAGTTGACTCGCTCTTCTTCGCCCTGCTTTCCACACCGGGAAGCAGGGGCCTTATGTGTGGCTATCTTGAGATGGTCTTGGTGACTCTAGCGAGGCTGCCCCACCCGTTCCCATCCCGAACACGGTAGTGAACTGCCTCAGCGCCGACGATACTGCTAGCGAGAGCGAGTGGGACAATAGGTCGTTGCCAGGGCCGTTTCTTTTTCCCCCACCGCTGCCCTCGCGCTGCACCCCCCGTCGTTCCGGCGCAAGCCGGAATCCACGCGCCGGGGGCCGCAGATGGCACACCCGCTCCGGATTCCCGCGAAAGCGGGAATGACAGAAAAATGTCAACAGAGAGCTTAGTAGGGAAGGTGCGTGTCGGGGTGCTCTTGCAGGTACTTGCCCAGGCGGACGCTCAGGTTCTCCTGGAGCTGGATGCTCAACCCGCCGTCAACCACCAGTGCGTGGCCGGTGATGAAGGCGGCCTCGTCCGAGCAGAGGAAGACGACCGCGTTGGCAATGTCCACGGGCCGGCCGCAGCGGCGCAGTGGATACTGCTGCTCGAAGAACCGTAGCCCGCTAGGATTCTCAGCCCACATGCGCTCCTGAATCCGGCCGGTCACCATATGTCCGGGGCAGATCGCGTTCACGCGAATACCCCAGGGGCCAAACTCCGTTGCCAACTGGCGCGTCAGCCCGATCACTGCTGACTTGCCGGCCTCATAGACCAGGTGCCCCGGCGCCATGAGCAGACCATGCACGGAGGCGATGTTGACGATGCTGCCGCCGCCGGCTTCCTGCATCGCCGGTACGGCGTATTTCGCCGCCAGGAAGATGGACTTTGTGAGCACAGCCATGCCCTGGTCCCAGCCCTCCTCGCTGACCTCAAGCGCACTGCCGGCACCGACCGGGTTGATGACCGGAAAGGCGTTGTTGACGAGGATGTCGAGCCGCTGCCAGCGATCCAACGTGTACGACACCATTGCCTGAACGTCCTGGTGGCTCCCTACGTCGGCATGGAAAGCCGCGGCCACGCCCCCGGTCGCTGCGATACTGGCTACCCGTCGGTCGGCTGCCGCGTCATCAATATCGGCGATGAGCACGGTAGCCCCCTCCTCGGCCAGACGGCGGGCGGTGGCGCCACCAAGCCCCTGCGCGCCGCCGGTCACCAGCGCTACCTTGTTGGCCAGTCGTTCCATACTTCATCTCCTCAGCGCTCAGAGCGCCTTTCGTTGCTGCAAGTGATAGGGTAGCCACCTCATCGTTCTGCATCCACTCGCGTATCGTGCGTTGGAGCGAGATGACCACTGTGGGTCTGGCGCCTAATCCACGCCGGATTGCTGTCAAGACCGCCGGAGCCAGCGAAGCTGCGCCTCACCATCCATCTGTTCCAACTCATTGCAGTAGTGGGGGCAGTGGTGGCAGTGACTCCAGTACCGTGTTCCGCATCATGGCTCGACCTACAATGTCCGGTCGGGTATCATTGCTAACCACCCATTGGGTATGTCGTTAACTTCATGCCGGTAGGCGCTGGGCAGTACCCCACCATACGTGGCCGCGGCTAGTCTATGGTTAAGCTGGTATGCATATGCGTCGGCTGATCCGCCTAGGGTGTGCCTTGCTGCTGGGGCTGCTCCTGGCCGGGCTGACTAGCGGCGTGCCGACGGCGCAGGCCACCGCGCCGGGCATCCTCATCACCGAGGTCCTGGCGGCGAATGCACGCACCGTGACCGATGACCGGGGCCGCTATGCCGACTGGATCGAGCTGCACAACCCTACGGCAGCGCCCGTCTCCCTCGCCGGCTACACCTTGACCGACGACCCCGCCGAGCCGGCCAAGTGGCCTTGCCGGCCGCTACGCTGGCGCCGGGGGCTTTCTTGGTGGTGTGGGCCTCGGGGTCAGACCAGGTGACACCGGAAGGCTGGCACACGAACTTCCGTCTGAGCGGCGGTGGGGAGTACGTGGGCTTGTTCGGTCCGGACGGACAGGTGGTAGACGAGGTAACGTTTGATGAGCAGGAGACGGATGTCTCGCTGGGGCGGCTGGGGACGGTGTCCGACCGATGGGTATTCTTCCCAACCCCGACACCCGGCGCGGCGAATACCACTGGTCCACGGCGCCGCCGGGCGCGCCGCCCGTGATAGTCGCGCCGGGCAGTGGGCGCTATGCCGGCCCGGTGACGGTGCAGTTGACGGCGCCGGTGCCGGGAAGCACGGTGTACTACACGCTGGATGGGGCCGATCCGACGGTGGGTGGCCAGGAGTACACGGCGCCCTTGGCGGTGCGGAGACGACGGTGCTGCGGGCGGTGGCGCTGCGCGAGGGCGTGCCGGTGAGTGCCGTGACCACGGCGACGTATCTGGTGGGGGAGAGCACCGGCCTGCCGGTGCTGTCGCTGGTGACGGAGCCGGCCCACCTGTGGGACGAGGTGACGGGAATCTACGTCAACGCGGAGGGAGCGCGGCCGGGAATGGGAGCGGCCGGTGACGGTGGAGTGGCTATCGCCGGAGGGGAGCCGGGCTTCAGTGTGGGAGCGGGGCTACGCATCCATGGGTGGGGGAGCCGGGGGCAGGCCAAGCAGTCGTTCCGGCTGTACTTCCGGGGGGAGTATGGGCCGCGGGAGTTAGCGTATCCGCTGTTTGGGGTGGAGCCGGGGCAGACGTATGACCGGCTGGTATTGCGGGCGGGTGCAACGACAGTGGCCGTGGTTGGGGATGTTTCGGGCTGGGGCAGTGTACGTGCGGGATCAGCTGGTCCGGGACCTGCACGGGGCGATGGGGCAGGTGGCGGCGCGGGGGCGCTGGGTGGCGCTGTACCTGAACGGGGCCTACTGGGGGCTATACAACCTGACCGAGCGCATTGATGACAGCCTTCCTGGCCACGCACTTTGCCTATGACTACTGGGACGTGACTCGCCGTGCCGGGGAGCATGAAGCGTGGGATGCGTTTGTGGACTGGATTACCGGCACGGACTTGAGTGCAGCGGCGCAGTATGAGCAAGCGTTGCAGCAACTCGATATCGAGAACTTCACCTCCTTCATCATCCTCGAGTTGTGGGCCGGAGACACCGATTGGGGTGCCGGCAACCCGTATGCGGCACGGATGCAATATGGTCCTGATACTGCGGTGGCGGCTGTTCGTGTGGGATGCCGATGTGACCTTTGGCTTGGACCACAGGATTGATGCCACTGCGGACCTTTCTTTCACCCAAGCAGTAATTGACAGTGGCGCGTGGGGGCCACTCATCCCGATCTTGGCCAGCCTTATGGCCAGTCCCCAGTATCAAGCCTACTTCACCGGCAGGTGAGCGCATCTCGCCGGGGCGCTGGCTACCGAATCCGTGCGCGACCGCTTCGCCTCTTTAACGACGGAGTTGCGCCCGGCCATCGCGGCGGAAGCGGCCCGCTGGCTGCCCGAGCAGGAGCCGGCGGTGCTGGTGGCGCAGTGGGCAGCGGACATGCAACGGATCGCGGATTCGCCGCCAGTGAGCAGCGGCTGCGCCAGTTGTCCAGAGACGCTTCCCGCTGCTCCCGCAGTTTTCGAGATCGGACTGCTCCGCCGCCGCTGCCGCCGAATACCCGGATTGCCCTGCTGGTGCATCACCCCGCCGAGCTGTCGCCGGGCGACGCGGCCGTCGTGGCGCACCTCGCGACGCGGGGCGTGACGGTCTCCGTGATCGGGACTCACGACGACAGTCCGCATGATCCGGCGCTGGTCGCCGCGAGCCACGATCTGCTCTTGGTCAGTTCCAGTATCCGGCTGCTCGACACGAGCGGCGCGCTATGCCCAGACGACTACGCCGGTGATCTTCTGGGAGCCGCTGCTGCTAGAGGCGACGCGCGTACCGCTGGCGCCTTGGGGGGGCACGCGCCCGGAGCAAACCGACATTCGGATTGTCGACGCGGATCATCCGATCACCGCGGGGCTACTGGCTGACCAGCCGCTGCGGGTGGTGCGCCGGCCCGATACGTTCAGTGTGGCCTACCCGCCCAGCGGTCCGGGAGTACACGTACTGGCAAGGTATTTGACGGGTGGCGACGCGGCGCTCATGGTAGCGGAGGCGGGAGCCGAGTTGGCGAATGGGCAGCCGGCGAAGGCCCGGACCGTCTTCTTGTTCTGGCATCACGACACGTTTCACCGGAGCACGGGCGAGGCGGTCCGCCTCTTTGACCGGGCGGTGGATTGGGCGCTCGGTCTCCTCCCGGCCGATGGCGCTTGAGCGAACGAGCGAGAAGGCCATGCAGCCATGTTGATCCTGCTCTACAAAAAGGGCTTCGGGCAGCCATACTACGAGACCAAGTTCGTGTTGCCGGTGGAGTCCGGTCCGGTCCTCGCTGCTTTTCTGCGGCGGGTCTATCCGAGTAGCTCACCGTACTGGCAGAGCAAGCTCACGACGACCTACTACGACGATCTGGCCCTCAGTTCCTATTGGGAATCGCGGGACGGTCTGCTGAACAAGATGAAATACCGCTTTCGTCGGTACTTCAACCCCAGTGGTGTGGGAGCCGACTACGGTATCGAGATCAAGCGGCGGGAAGGCCCACTGGTCAACAAGACCAAGATCCTCCTGAAGGCTGCCGGTACGAGGCTTTCGACAATGGCCGATTTTGGCAGCTTGCTCGACCGTCTCCGTAGCGTGCCGGGAGCGTCGGCGGCCGCGTTGCGTACCCACGTTCGCCGGTGCCTACGACCGACGTTGACGATTTCGTGTGAGCGCCTGCGATTTGTGAACCAGCGTGCCCAGGAACGCTATAGCCTCGACCAAAACATCGCTTGTGTGGCCATGCCCGGGCTAGCGGGCTGGAGCCGGCGCCGGGTGGCGTTTCCCTACACCGTCTTCGAGATCAAGTCGGCAGCAGCGGTGCCGGCAGCGCCCTTCCTCAGGATGTTTTCGTTGGAGCCGGTGTCGTTCTCGAAGTACGCCTACGGTATCGCCTCGCTACTGGAAGAAGATGACCGGGATGGAAAGTATCAGTAGCCTGCTCGACGGCTCCGCCGTTGCCGCCGGTCAGCGTGGGATAATCGAGTTTCTCTTGGTGGTGGCGGTGAGTATGGCGCTGGGCTTCGGCTATGCCTTGCTCTACCAGCGTTATTTCACCGGCAGTGAGGCGCTCAACGAAAGTCTGTACCGCAGCTTCGCGCTGCTCTTGCCGGCCGTGACGACAATCTTCTGGGTGATCCAGTTTTCGATCCCCCTCTCCTTGGGCTTACTCGGCGCCCTCTCGTTTGTCCGCTTCCGCACACCGATCAAGCGTGCGGAGGATATCGCCTTCATCCTGCTCGTGATTGCCACGGGCTTGGCCTGCGCGGTCTACCAGTTTGCTGTAGCCGCCGGGCTGTTGCTGGCCGTCGGGGGCTACACCCTGCTCAAGAACCGCTTTGTGCTGCGCTGGCTCCAGCCGGCCCAACAGGCCAGCCTCGTCGTCAGCGCAAAGGCTCCGGAAGGCGTGGACGAGCGCCTCCTCGCCGATATCGTCGCCACTATCCGTGAGACGTCCGGAGCTGATCCCGAGATCGTCAGTGCCGGGAGTTACGAAGGCGAGTTCAATGTCTACCTCACCATCGCGACGCCGCGGAACGGGAGCCAGGCCCAAATGCTGCGGTCCTTGGACCAAATCGAAGGGGTCGAAAAGGTTGACATCTACTACTCCTAGCCCGCAATGGTCCCAGACTGCGTAGCCAGAGGCCTACATGCACCGACTGATCCCCCCGGGGTGTGCCCTGTTGCTGGGGCTGCTCTTGGTCGTGCTATCCAGCGGCGCGCCAGTGGCACAGGCCGCCCCGCCTGGCGTCCGCATCACCGAGGTCCTGGCGGCGAATACGCACACGGCGCTCGATGACCAGGGTGGCTATGCCGACTGGATCGAGCTGCACAACCCCACGGACACGCCCATCTCCATCGTCGGCTACACCCTCACCGACGACCCCTCCGAGCCGACCAAGTGGCCCCTACCCGTCACGACGCTGGCACCGGGCGCCTTTCTGGTGGTCTGGGCGTCCGGCCTAGACCAGGTAACACCGGAAGGCTGGCACACGAGCTTCCGGTTGAGCCGCGCCGGGGAGTACGTGGGCTTGTTCGGGCCGGACGGGCAGGTGGTGGACGAGGTGACGTTCGGCCCGCAGTTGGCGGATGTCTCGCTGGGACGACTGGGAACGGTGTCCGACCAGTGGGTGCCCTTCCCCACCCCGACGCCCGGCGCGGCGAATACGACCCGGCACCGCCGGCGGGCGCCACCGGACGCGCCACCGGTGGTAGTCACACCGGGCAGTGGGCGCTATGCCGGCCCGGTGACGGTGCGGCTGCAAGCACCGGTCGGGAGAGCTACGGTGTACTACACGCTGGATGGGGCCGATCCGACGGTGGAGGGCCAGGCGTACACGGCACCCTTGGAAGTGACGGAGACGACGGTGCTGCGGGCGGTGGCCCTGGACGAGGGCGTGCCGGTGAGTGCCGTGACCGCGGCAACGTACCTGGTGGACGAGCGCACTGACCTGCCGGTGCTGTCACTGGTCACGGACCCGGCGCATCTATGGGACGAGGCGAAGGGAATCCACGTCAACGCGGAGGGGCGCGGCCGGGAATGGGAGCGACCGGTGATGGTGGAGTGGCTATCACCGGAAGGAGCGTTGGGCTTCAGCGTGGGGGCCGGGCTACGCATCCATGGGAATATCAGCCGGCTGCGTGTGCCCAAGCGGTCGTTCCGGCTGTACTTCCGGGGGGCGTATGGGCCACGCGAACTGGAGTATCCGCTGTTTGGGACGGCGCCGGGGCAGACATATGGCCGACTGGTGTTGCGGGCGGGGGTGGATGACGGTTGGCTTTGGCCGTGCGAGGACAAGCCGGGGTGCTACAGAGAGCAGGCGGTGTTCCTGCGGGACCAGCTAGTGCGGGAGCTGCACGCGGCGATGGGGCAGGTGGCGGTGCAGGGGCGTTGGGTGGTGCTGTACCTGAACGGGGCCTACTGGGGGCTATACAACCTCACTGAGCGCATTGACGCTACTTTCCTGGCCACGCATTTCGACGCCAGCACGTGGTATGCCCACTCGAAATCAGGCGAGTTGACCCCCGGGAGCGCGAACCGCTGGTACCGGTTTGCGGACTGGCTGGCCCGGACGGACTTACGCGCGGCGGCGCAGTACGAGCAGGCGGTGCAGTATTTCGATGTCGAGAACTTCACCGGGTACTACCTGCTGAACCTCTGGGCGCGGAACACGGACTGGCCGCACAATAATTGGGTCGTGGCCCGCCCGCGGGAAGGCCCGGACACCCGCTGGCGCTTCATCGTCTGGGACGCCGAGTCGACGTTCGAGCGCGAGGAGGACACGTTCGAGCGCGTGGTGACTGGTGGCACCCGGCTCGGGCAGGTGCTCGCCAGCTTGCTGCAAAACGCGCAGTATCGCACGTATTTCGCCGCGCAGGTCGAGCGCCATTGGGCCGGGGCGCTGGACACCGCAGCCGTGCGCGAACGACTGGCCGCGCTCGCCGCCGCGCTGCGCCCGGAAATGGCGGCCGAAGCGGCCCGCTGGCTGCCGGAGCAGGAGCCGGCAGTGCTGGTGGCACAATGGGAGGCGGAGCTGCAACGGATCGCGGATACCTTGGACGCCGATGCCCAGCGTCTGCGCCAGTTGAACGACCCGGAGACATTGCGGCAGCCGCTCCCGCAGCTCGCGGCGCCGGTGCCGCCGGTGGTGGTCACACCGGGCAGTGGGCGCTTTGCCGGCCCGGTGACGGAGACGACGGTACTGCGGGCGGTGGCACTGGACGAGGGCGTGCCGGTGAGTGCCGTGACCACGGCAACGTACCTGGTGGGGGAGCGCACTAACCTGCCGGTGCTGTCGCTGGTCACGGACCCGGCTCATCTGTGGGACGAGTCGACGGGTATCTACGCCAACCCGGAGGAGCGGGGGCGGAGCTGGGAGCGGCCGGTGACGGTGGAGTGGCTATCGCCGGAGGGGGAACGGGGCTTCAATGTGGGAGCCGGGCTACGCATCCACGGGGGTGGGAGCCGGTTGACGGCCAAGAAGTCGTTCCGGCTGTACTTCCGGGGGGCGTATGGACCGCGGGAGCTGGCGTACCCGCTGTTTGGGGCGGCGCCGGGGCAGACGTATGACCGGCTGGTGCTGCGGGCCGGGTACAACGACAGTTGGTCGTCTGCGGGGAAAGCTTGGTCGTCCGGAGGGGTAGTGGTGTACGTGCGGGACCAGTTGGTGCGGGAGCTGCACGGGGCGATGGGGCAGGTGGCGGTGCAGGGACGCTGGGTGGCGCTGTACCTGAACGGGGCCTATTGGGGGCTGTACGACCTGACCGAGCGCATTGACGCTACTTTCCTGGCCACGCATTTCGACGCAAGCACATGGTATGTCAACAAAGCCGATGTCTTGCACCGCTGGTACCGGTTTGCGGACTGGCTGGCCCGGACGGACTTACGCGCGGCGGCGCAGTACGAGCAGGTGGTACAGCAGCTCGATATCGAGAACTTCACCAGTTACTTCCTGCTGAACATCTGGGCGCAGAACGTGGACTGGCCGCACAATAATTGGGTCGTGGTGCGCCCGCGAGAGGGGCCTGACGGGCGGTGGCGATGGATCGTTTGGGACGCCGAGACGACGTTCATGAACACGGAAAACACGTTCGAGCGCGTGGTGACTGGTGGCACCCGGCTCGGACAGGTGCTCGCCAGCTTGCTGCAAAACGCGCAGTATCGCGCCTACTTCACCGCGCAGATCGAGCAGCAACTCGCCGGGACGCTGAACACCGAGTCTGTGCGGGGCCGTCTCGCCGCGCTGGCCGCCGAGTTGCGCCCGGAAATGGCGGCGGAGGCGGCCCGCTGGCTGCCCGAGCAGGAGCCGGCAGTGGCAGTGGCACAGTGGGAAGCGGCGCTGCAACAGGTCGCGGATTCACTGGACGCCAGCGAGCAGCAACTGCGCCAGTTGAGCGATCCGGAGACGCTGCGACAACAACTCCCGTCGCGCTCGGCGTCGGAGGCCCCGGCATCGGTGGCGCCGGCAGGCCCACTGGGTGTCATTATCACCGAGGTCCAGGCAGCCAATACGCATACGGCACTCGATGACCAAGGTGGCTACGCCGACTGGCTGGAGTTGCACAACCCCACGGACATGCCCGTCTCCCTCGCCGGCTACACCCTGACCGACGACCCTGCCGCGCCGACCAAGTGGCCCTTGCCGGCCAGCACCCTGGCGCCGGGGGCCTTTCTGGTGATCTGGGCCTCCGGCGTGGACCGGGTGGCGCCGGAAGGCTGGCACACGAGCTTCCGGTTGAGCCGCGCCGGGGAGTACGTGGGCTTGTTCGGTCTGGACGGGCAAGTGGTGGACGAGGTGACGTTCGGCCCTCAGTTAGCGGATGTCTCGCTGGGGCGGTTGGGAACGGCGTCGGACCAGTGGGTGTTCTTCCCCACCCCGACACCCGGTAAGGCGAATACCACCAGTCCACGGGCACCACTGGACGCGCCTCTAGTGGTGGTCACGCCGGGCAGTGGGCGTTTTGCTGGTTCGGTGACGGTGCAACTGGAGGCCCCGCTGCCGGGCAGCCTGGTGTACTACACGCTGGATGGGGCCGATCCGACGGTGGAGGGCCAGGCGTACACGGCACCCTTGGAAGTGACGGAGACGACGGTGCTGCGGGCAGTGGCGCTGCAGGACGGCGTGCCGGGGAGCACCGTGACCACGGCGACGTACCTAGTGGGGGCGGGTATTGGCCTGCCGGTCGTGTCGCTGGTCACTGATCCGGCCCACCTGTGGGATGAGGCAACGGGCATCTACACCAACGCGCAGAAACGCGGCCGGCGCTGGGAACGGCCGGTGACGGTGCATGGGCTATCGCCAGAAGGGGAGTTGGGCTTCAGTGTGCCAGCCGGGCTCCGCATCCGCGGCGGGGAAAGCCGGACGGACGCGGCCAAGCAGTCGTTCGAGCTGTACTTCCGGGAGGAATATGGGCTGCACGAGCTGGCCTATCCGCTGTTTGGGGCGGAGCCGGGGCAGACGTATACCCGGCTGGTGCTGCGAGCCGAGGGCCAGGATAGCTGGCAGTGCGGCGAGGCGCCCCAGTGTGTGGAGGAGGCGGTGTACGTGCAGGACCAGGTGGTCCGGGAGTTGCACGGGGCGATGGGCCAGGTGGCGGCGCGGGGACGCTGGGTGGTGCTGTACCTGAACGGAGCCTACTGGGGACTGTACAACCTCACCGAGTACCTTGATGACACCTTCCTGGCCACGCACTTCAACACCAGCGCCTGGTATACCAGCGCAGCAGCGGGAGAGCAGGCCCCCGACAACGCGCACCGCTGGCGCCTGGTTGCGGACTGGCTGGCCAGCGCGGACTTAAGCGCGGCAGCGCAGTACGAGCAGGCGGTGCAGCAGCTCGATATCGAGAGCTTTACCGCCTTCGTCATCCTCCACCTGTGGAACGGGGACACCGCTTGGGATAGCCAGGACTGGTATGCCGCCCGCAGCCGGAGTGGGGCTGATACCCGCTGGCGACTGTTCGTGGGAGATGCCGGCGTGCCCCCTGACGTGTATGGCCGGCCCGGTCGTGAGGCGCGTAGTGCCCTCATCCCGATCCTGGCCAGCCTCCTGGCAAATCCCCAGTATCAAGCCTACTTCACGGCACAGGTCGAGCGGCATCTCGCCGGGGCGCTGGCCACCGAGTCCGTGCGCGGACGCCGCGCCGCGCTCGCAGCCGCTTTACGACCGGCCATCGTAGCGGAGGCGGCCCGCTGGGTGCCCGATCAGGAGCCGGCAGTGGCGGTGGCGCAGTGGGAAGCGGCGCTGCAAGGGTTCTCGGATGCGCTGGACGCCAAGGCCCAGCGACTGCATCAACTGAGCGACCCGGAGACGTTGCGGCAGCAGCTCCCGCAACTCGCCGCAACGGCGGCAGCGGCGGGGCCGCCGCCGCTGCCGCCGGGCACCCGGATCGCCTTGCTGGTGCATAACCCCGCAGAGCTGACGGAGGGCGATGTGGCTGTCGTAACGCACCTGGCAGCGCGGGGCGCAACGGTCAATGTGATCGGAACCGACGACGGCAGCGCCCCTGATCCGGCGGAGGTCGCCGCGCGCCACGAGCTGCTCTTGATAAGCTCCAATATCCAGGACCTCGACGCAGCGGCGCGCTATGCTCAGACTGCGACGCCGTTGATCTTCTGGGAGCCGCTGCGGCTGCTGGAGGCGACCCAGTTGGCACGCTGGGGGGGCACGCGCCCGGAGCAAACCTATATTCGGATTGTAGATGCGGACCATCCGATCACCGCGGGGCTACCGGTTGACCAGCGGCTGCGGGTGGTGCGCCGGGCCGATACGTTCAGCGTCGCCTGGCCATTTAGAGGGCCAGGGGTGCAAGTGCTCGCAAAGCACCTGTTTGGCGACGACTCGGCGCTTCTGGTGGCGGAGGTGGGAGCCGAGTTATCGAATGGGCAACCGGCGCAGGCCAGGACCGTCTTCTTGTTCTGGCATCACGACACGTTTCACCTGAGCACGAGCGAAGCGATCCGGCTCTTCGACCGAGCGGTGGATTGGGCGCTCGGCCTCTCCTCCGGCGATGGCGCTTGAGCGAGAAGGCCATGGTGCCACGATGACCTGGCTCTACGGCAGTGATTTCGGGCCACTGCGGCGGGGATTGACGGCGGCAGCGGGTGGTGCTATTGTCCAACGTATCTTGAGGGTACCGGCTTTTCGGCTATGCGTAGGGGGTAGTGGCGCATGCGGACAGCGGCAGAAGACTCATGGTAGCAATCAGAGTTTTGGTCCGGCTTGGGCACCGCCTACGGTGGGCCTTGCTAATCCTTGTGACGTGGGTGGGTACTGCGACTGCGGGTTACCGGATCATCGAAGGGTGGTCTTGGTTCGATGCCTTCTACATGACCATTATCACCATCTTCACCATCGGCTATCAAGAAGTACACCCGTTGACAATCGGCGGTCGCATCTGGAGCATTGTGGTGATCGGCGCCGGTTTCCTCATCGTCGCCGCGGTCGCGTCGGAGTTGGCGAGTGGTTCCCTGGCACGCTTGTGGGGAGAGAACAAATTGGAACGGGAGCTCAGTGATCTGCACGATCACTACATCATCTGCGGCCTGGGCCGGGTAGGTTGGCAGGTCGCCCTGGCGCTGCACCAGCAGGGTGCCGTCTTTGGCGTGGTTGATCCAGCGAAGAATAAGCATGTGGATGAGCTGCGGAACTGGAACGTGCCGTACTTGGCCGGCGATGCGACCGAGGACGCGGTGCTGCAGCGGATGCGCATAGACAGGGCACGCGGCCTGGTCACGGCGGCGAGTACCGATGCCATCAACATCTATTTGACGCTCACAGCGCGCGGTCTCAACTCGGACCTCGTCATCGCGGCTCGCGCGGAGGAGCCGAGCGCCGAGAGCAAGCTGTATCGGGCCGGAGCCAACTACGTGCTTGCGCCCACGGCGGTCGGTGGGCGCAAGCTCGCCACGCTGCTCACGCGCCCACTGGTGGCCGAGTACATCGATTCCGTGCTCTACGGTGAGGAACTACCCTTCTTCACGGAGCAGGTGGAGCTTGGGCCAACTTCTCCCCTGTGTACACTCACCATTGCCGAGATGCAAGCGCGGATTGCCCCTGAGCACCAAGGGCCGGCCGTGATCGCCCTCAAGCCGGCCGGAGAAGGGCTGTTCGCTCCCCATCCTCCCGGGACGAGAAAGCTGGTCGCCGGCGACGTGCTCGTGGTTGCCGGGCGAGAAGAGGAGGTCGCGCCGCTGCGCGACCTGAGCCACTAGCGGCGCGGGTTGGACCTAATCCCCGTCCCCTTCCCTGTCAGGGAGGGGGGGTAGGTCCGGAGAGTGGTCGGGGTGCCCGGATTTGAACCGGGGACCTCCTGGTCCCAAACCAGGTGCTCTACCAGGCTGAGCCACACCCCGTCGGCGCTCCTGCCACAGTGGATTTAGTGCGCTCGACGCGCCGCCGGCCACGCCGGGCCGCACGTGGGCACGCGGTTGGCCGGTGGCTGCTTGGAGACGCGAGCGGGCTAGTCGGCGCACTTCTGCGCGGTTTCGGCGTGGCCGCCGGTGTCGAATGACGATCCGCACGCGCAAGCCTTGACGGCATTGGGGTTATGGACCGTAAAGCCGGCCCCCATCAGCCCTTTCACGTAGTCAATCTGCGCGCCACGAATGAAATTGACCGTAAACTCGTCTACGAAGACCATCAGCCCATCTTGCGTGATCACTTCATCGCCGTCATCGGAGTGATCTTCGAGACTCATGCCATACGATAGCCCGGAACAGCCCCCCGGGCTGACGAACACGCGCAGACCCAGGGACGGATCGCCTTCCTCGGTCACAATACGCCGTAGCTCACCGGTCGCCTCGGCGGTGAGCACCACTGACGGGTCGGTTACTAGCGATTCCGTAGCTATCATCTACGCAGACTCCCTCGTTGTCACTCCGGCCGCTGCACCACTGCCTGCCATCCATAACGTAGGCGGGGCAACGGATACCTCAAAGAGGATGGTAGCACTACCCCCCTCGCTAGTCAAGGTGTCACCGGCCATCAAGAGAGGCAGCGGCTGCCAGTGTCGAAGATGGCCGCGCCGGAACCGTCTAGCCACATGCTGAAGGCGCTGCTAGTGCAGCCAAGCCGGGGTTGTCCTGCCGGTTGGGGGCCGTGCTACCTTGACAGCGCCGGAGCCGGCCTGTTATGCTCGGTTGTAGGTGAAGTTGACTAAACCTATCAACTAACCGCAGTATGCGGTGTACCAACCTACCCTTGTGGGGGTGTCCGGCCTCCCTATGGCCTCCCCCCCCCGCTACACAGGGGGACAGTGCGTTCCCTCCCCTGTGCGTCAGCACGGGGGAGGGTGAGGGTGGGGCCAGGGGGCTGCGGAGAGCATCGAGCTATGTACCAAGCGCCGCCAGTGGCAGAGCATCCCGGTGCAGCTGTGACCCCGGCCGGTCGTGCTGCGGCCGGCAAGATCGAGCTGGCCGACGCGACGAAAGTGTTTGCCGCGCGCGGGCGGGCCGCGGCGGATCAGCCTGATGATCCGGTGGGCGAACCGGGCAGCGGTACGGACGAGGTCGGGAGGGTCGTGGCCTTTGCCGGTATCTCGCTCACCGTGTCCGAGGGCGAACTGCTCTGCCTGCTCGGACGTAGCGGCTGCGGCAAGTCTACGCTGCTCCACATCATCGCCGGGTTGGAGGCGCTAACGGCCGGCTCGTTGACCGTAGACGGCCGTCCCGTAGATGGGCCTAGCCACCGCCGCGGCCTCGTCTTCCAGCAGTACGCCCTGTTCCCCTGGCTCGACGTGTACCGGAACGTCCGCTTTGGTCTCGAAGCCCGGAATACCGGTCTGGACAGCCGCGTCAAGGATCGGGCTGTGCGCGATCTCCTAGCGCTCGTCGGCTTGGAAGGGTTCGAGGCGGCGCGGCCCCACGAACTGTCGGGGGGCATGGCCCAGCGGGTGGCCATTGCGCGGGCGCTCGTCAACGAGCCGGAGATTTTACTCTTGGATGAGCCGTTCAATGCGCTCGATGCCTTCACCCGGATGGCGATGCAGGATGAGCTGGTGCGGATCGTCAAGCAGCGCGGGATGACCGCGATCTTTGTCACGCACGACATTGACGAGGCGCTCTACCTCGGCGACCGCGTGGCGATCCTCACCCCCCGGCCCGGCCGGGTCAGGGAGACCGTCCCGGTGCCCATCGCCCGCCCCCGCGACCGCAACGATCCGGAGCTGCTGCGCTTGCGCGATCACGTCTATCGGGAGTTTGGGCTGGCCGTGCGCCAGGAAGGACACTACAGCATCTGAGGGTACCCCTTGCGGAGCGGGGGACGGGTTGCTGGACTAACCCCCGGACCCTTCCCTCCAGGGAAGGGGAGTCAGCGCGGCGAACGACCGCCGCTTCCTTACTAGGGAAGGCGGTCAGCACGACGGCCTTTAGCCCCTTCCCTGAAGGGAGGGGGTTGGGGGTAGGTATGACCCCCGCCACAACGACATAGCAAAGGAGTCAGGAATGACGGATCGAGCCGAGGACAGACAGGATCATCCGCTGCCGAGCCGGTCGGCCGGTGGGCTACCGCCGCTGACGCGCCGCGGCCACTTCCGTACCGTCGGGCTGGCGTTTGCGAGCGCCCTCCTGGGGCCGCTGGCGGCGGCCTGTGGCGACTCCGAAGCAGATTCCGCCGCAGCACCGGCCCAGTCGGCGGGCGCCAGCAGTGAGCTGGATACGCCGGTCAAGATCGGCTATCTCCCGATCACCGATGCGACGCCGCTGCTCATTGGCCATGCCAACGACTTCTTCAAGGACGAGGGCCTGACGGTGGAGCGGCCGACGCTCTTCCGCGGCTGGAATGCGCTGGCGGAAGCCTTCTTCGCGGGCAGCGTCAACCTGGCGCATTTCCTCATGCCGATGACCGTCTGGATGCGCTACAGCTTGCAGCAGCAAGTGAAGGTGGTCGCTTGGGACCACACGAACGGCTCCGCGCTCACGGTCGCGGGTGAGGGCATCAACGACATTGATGACTTGGCCGGCAAGCAGATCGCCGTCCCCTTCTGGTACTCGATCCACAACGTCGTGCTCCAGATGCTGCTCCGCAACGCCGGGCTGACGGCCGTCGCGCAGGGCCGGGGCGCCTCGCTGAAGCCGTCCGAGGTCAATCTGTTCGTAATGCCACCGCCGGACATGCCCACCGCCTTGGGGACCGGCGGCATTGATGGCTACATCGTCGCCGAGCCGTTCAACGCCGCGGGCGAGCTGAAGGCCCAAGGCAAGATCATCCGCTTTACGGGTGATGTGTGGCGGGACCATGCCTGCTGCGTCGCCGTGCTGCACGAAGAGAGCATCAAGGAGCGGCCGGAGTGGTCACAGCGCGTGCTCAACGGGCTGGTGGCCGCGCAGCTTTGGGCACACCGGCATACGAGCGAGGTGCCCGGCGTGCTCTCGAAGGACGGGAAGGGGTATCTGCCACTGGAAACACCGGTCATCAATCGGGCGATGAACAAGTACGACTTGGATACCTATGGTCCGAAAGGGACCAACGCGATCCGTAACGACGAGTGGGACGCCGGGCGGATCGGCTTCCAGCCGTACCCCTTCCCGTCGTACACGATGGAGTTGATCACGCAGCTGAAGCAGACGATGGTGCAAGGGGATCGGTCGTTCCTGAGCGCCCTCGCCCCCGACTTCGCAGCAAAAGACTTAATCGAGTATGATTTAGTCAAGAATGCCTACGAGAAGGCCGGCGGGCCGCAGGCCTTCGGCGTGGACCCCAAGCAGGCCTTCGACCGCCAAGAGGTTATCTCGCTCTAGCTGGCCTCCGGCTCCGGCCGGCTCCGGCGTAGGGGACGACTACGGAGGAGCCGGCGAGCCGCTGGGAAGGAGCAATGGTGGCGGAAACCACCGATGAGCGAGCGCGACCGCTCGCTGCGGAGGAGCCGGCGGCCGTCGCGCGCGCCTCTCCCCGCTGGCTGCGGTCCCTCAAGCAGCGGGCGGGTGACTGGATGTGGCCCATCATCGGGCTGCTCGTCGGTCTGGTCATCTGGCACATCGGGGCGAGTATCTGGGCCACGCGCTTCCCCATTGCGGCGTCATTCCTGCCCCAGCGCACCTTCGCAGACGCCGCGCGGCTCGTGAGCACCGGCGTGCTCTGGCCCCATATGGTGGCCTCGCTGCTCCGCGTGGGCATTGGCTTGGCGCTGGCCGTCGCCATCGGCGTGCCGGTGGGTCTGATGATCGGCTACTGGCGCCGGTTGGAGCTGGGCACTTCCGCCCTGTTCCAGTTCATCCGCATGATCTCGCCGCTGGCTTGGATGCCCGTAGCGATCATGCTCTTCGGCGTAGGCGACCGGCCTATCTACTTTCTCCTCGCCGTAGCGGCGATCTGGCCTATTCTCATCAATACCGCTACCGGGGTGAGCCACGTGGATCGCCAGTGGATCCGCGCGGCCCGCGCCCTGGGCGCGAATGAATGGGCGGTGCTGCGGCGCGTGGTCATGCCGGCCATCACCCCCGACGTGCTCACGGGCCTGCGGCTGGCGGTGGGGGTGGCGTGGCTGGTGTTGGTGCCGGCCGAGATGCTGGGAGTCAACAACGGCTTGGGCTACTACATCCTGGATACCCGCGACCGCTTCAGTTACGGCGAGTTGATGACGATCATCTTGATTATTGGTGTGATCGGCTACACGTTGGACGCCATTATCCAACGTCTGCGCTATCGCTTCTCCTGGACCTTAGGTATTCGCGACGCATGAGTAGCACAACGGTGGACTCGGTACCGACGGAGCGCCTCACGACCGACGTGCTCGTCATCGGCGGCGGGCTGGCCGGCCTGTGGGCCGCGATCCGCGCACGCGAGCAGGGCCAACGGGTCTTGCTCGTGGAGAAGGGATTTGCCGGCGCCAGCGGGTGCAGCGTGTTCGCCGGGGCGGTGGTCCTCTGCCTGACACCAGACGACGACCTGGACAACTTCGTCGCTGAAGAGGCCCAAGATGCCGACTATCTGCTCGATCCCGAGTGGGCCGAGTTCGTCATCTGCGACAACTACGAGCGCCTACGGGAAATTGTCGCCTGGGGCGGCCCGATCCCGGTGGATACGGCCGGGCAGCTGATCCGCCGGCAGGGCCAAGTCCATGGGCGGCATACCGTCTCGCGGGTAGCCTTCGATAGCGCCGAGCTGATGAAGTTCATGCGGAAGGTGGCTATCGGTAAGCGCAAGGTCAAGACGCTTGACCAAACGGTCGTGACGCAGCTGCTGATCGAAGACGGGCGGGTGGTGGGCGCCGTAGCCCTGCGCCGCCAAGAGGAGCGCGTGACGGTCATCCGCGCCAAGGCGGTCGTGCTCGCGGCCGGGGGGTGTAGCTGGCGCGGCACCCACTTCGGGCACGATATGGTCTGCGGCGAGGCGTACAAGCTGGCGTGGGACGTTGGCGCCGAGCTGATGAGCATGGAGTTCGGCAACGGCTACATGGCGACCTTTCGCTACGCTGATACCCACGGTCAGTGCCTGTTGGCGGCGATTGGTGGCAAGTTCATCAATAAGCACGGCGAGACGTTCATCCATCGCTACTCACCACGCGATCCGGCGCCGACCCACCTCATC
This sequence comes from Chloroflexota bacterium, assembly GCA_965238265.1. Taxonomy (GTDB): domain Bacteria; phylum Chloroflexota; class UBA11872; order UBA12225; family JAJDUF01; genus JAJDUF01. Next base: position 4,282,181 of record OZ250185.1, read on the forward strand.
CCGCGAGCGATGGCCGGGGAAGTACGCGCCGGCAGAGGCCCGATCCGTTATGACCTCACCGGTATTCCTCCCGCCGCCCGCGAGCAGTGGAAGCGGGACTTTGCCCTGATCTGGCGCGGGATGGAGCGCACCGGCATTGATGCGTTTGACGAGCCGCGCGAGTGGTTTCCCGGCTTCAATGGCACGGTCTCGGCCAGCGCCGGGGTGCGCTTGCTTGACCGCGGCGGCGCAACAACCGTGCCCGGCCTCTACGCGGCCGGCGACGCCGCGAGCCGCAGCCCGCTGATCGGCGCCGGTAGCGGCATCACGTTCTTGAACCTGGCGTGGGCCGGCGTGAGCGGCGCGCAAGCCGGCGTTGCCGCCGCGCAGTTCTCCCAACGGCACGCTGCCCCGGCGCCGAGCGAGGCGAGCGTCGCCGCGGCCGTGGCCGCAGCGGTGGCGCCGCAGCGACGCAACACGGGGGCGACGCCCGATGGCATCTACTTGCGCCTGCAAGAGCAGGTCATCGGCATGGACGCGAACATCTACCGGCACGGCGACCGACTGCGTGACATGTTGGCGGCGACCGAGCGCGTGCGGGACCGGCTGCTGCCAGTGATCCACGCCGCCGACTGGCACGAGTTGGTCAAGTGCCACGAAACTATCGCCACCTGCTTTACGACCGAGTTGATGTATCGCGCGGCGCTCTTGCGCGAAGAGAGCCGCGGCTGGCACTACCGCGAGGACTTTCCGGAGCGCGATGATGAGCGGTGGCGGGTGTGGCTCGTCGCAGTGCCGCAGCGCAGTGCTGGGCCGCCGGCGCTCTGGGCAGCACCGGAGTTTCGGTGCCTGCCCGTGCCGCTGGATGCCTACGCAGCCCGCGGCATCGTGCCTACGCCAGCGATGCCGCTCCCGGCCGCTGCCGGCTGACACTGCCACACACATGAACCGCTGAGAACGTAGGAAGCTCGATCTATGGCCGTAGAGGTCGTCTCGGATGAGTTGTGCATCGGGTGCAATCTGTGCGTGCGCGTGTGCCCGGTTGATGTCTTTCGCCTCCAGGGGCCGGAGAAGGGGAAGAAAGCCTATATTGCGTACCAGGAAGATTGCCAGTCGTGCTTCATCTGCGAGGAGTATTGCCCGACCGATGCGATCTATGTGGCGCCGGAGAACCCCCGGCCCATACCGTTGCCCTACTGATAGAGTGTGTCGGGGAGCAGTGCTCGCTCGAGACTGGCTGAATCTCGAGCTACCTGCTATACCTCACCACATATACATCCACGGAAGGAGAGCCGTCATGCCGAAGTTCATGGTGGAGTGGAACCTGCCCAAGGGCCTCACCAAAGACAAGTACATGGCCAAAAAGATGAAGTCGTTGGACATCTATCCCAAGATTCCCGAGTGCAAGTGGGAATCCACCTTCTTGGCCGACGATATGAGCAAGTGCTATTGCGTCTACGATGCGCCGGACGAAGAGACGGTGCGGAAGGCGCGCGAGATGGTGCAGGCCCGGGTAGACTTGCTGGCGACGGTTGACGAGATCACGCCGGAGTCGTTAGAGCAGCAGCGCGACGAGGAGAGCGCCGAGTAACCGGCCGGCTGACTAGCGCGGCGCAAGGCGCTCACCGGCCGGACCGGGTGGTGAGCGCCTGCGTTGGGCCGGCTTTAGAAAGCGGTTCGGGGAGCACAACATACTCAGTCAAGCCCTGGGCTGCTCATTGCCCCGATATGTGGCAGAGCCTCGTCCGGGAAGATGGTGAGTATGAGTGCGGATGCCTCAGCAGCGTCGGAATCTATCTGCCGGGTATCCAGACCAGAGGCAAGATCGTTGGGATAGCGGTCAATAAGATAGTAACTCGACATTCGCTCGCATACATCGCGGCACGCTGCAAGGCGCGGCTGATGTTTGATTGCCTCTTCAAGTAGTAGGTCCAGTTCATGGGTTTTGCGTAGCCCCCATCCTTGGTCCAGCAAGAAACCCTTGAGGTATTTTTCAACAGCCTGTTGTAGGAACATGCCGGTAGCCTGAAGATCACCTGCGCGTACCATGATCCGGGCATGCCGCCAATCTCGCAGCGCATAGCGGCGCCAACTCTCGCTGGGCCGGGCAGTCACAATTCGAGCCCGGTAGCGATGATTTCTGTGACGAAGGGATCACGGCGATCAAGCCGTTCTTGTAGCTCTTCGGGCGTCAACATGAGTGGCGAAATAGGAAGGCCGTATCGGAGGTCGCGCACGCTCCGGCGAGTTGTTGCCAGACGTTGGTAGAGCGGCTCGATAGTCGCAGCGACTACCAGGATGTCAATATCGCTATCCGGAGTTGCCTCACCTCGCGCAACTGAGCCGAACAGGATCACCCGTTCGGCCTTAAGCACTGTCCGCCACCGTTCAGCCATTCCCCGCAAACGAGCCAACAAAGCAACGGGCAGGTCCGCTGTCTGCCGACGAGGTGAGTGCTGAACAGCAGTTGACGGCATCGCCTACGCGCTCCCGGTACCGAGCATAGCAGAGGTGGTGATCGGCAAGGGAAAGCGCTACGCCAGTGCTCGGGCGAGGAGCTTGGGGATGTCTGCGGGTCCCTCGGCGACGGGGATGCCCGCGGCGCGCAAGGCATCCATTTTGCCGGCGGCGGTACCGGCGCCGCCGGAGATGATCGCGCCGGCATGCCCCATGCGCTTCTCCGGGGGAGCCGTCCGCCCGGCGATGAAGCTGACGACCGGCTTGCTGACGTGCTTCCGGGCGTACTCTGCCGCTCGCTCCTCCTCGTCGCCGCCGATCTCGCCGATGAGCACGATACCCTTGGTAGCGGGGTCGGTCTCGAAGAGCGCGAGCATATCTATAAAGGAGCTACCGACAATCGGATCGCCGCCGATACCGACACAGGTGCTCTGGCCCAAGCCGGCGTTCGTGAGATGCTGGATGACTTCATAGGTCAGTGTGCCGGAGCGTGACACCAGTCCAATCGGCCCCGGGGTGACGATAGCGCCCTGGATAATGCCGATCTTCGCTTTGCCGGGGCTAATCAGCCCCGGACCGTTCGGCCCGATCAGCCGTGCGCCGCGTTGTCTGACGGCGTGGTAGACGCGGAGCATGTCCAGCACCGGAATACCCTCGGTGATGGCTACGATGGGGTCAAGTCCGGCGTCGGCCGCTTCCAGGATCGCGTCGGCGCCGAACGGCGCTGGGACAAAGATGCAGGACGCCGTGGCGCCCGTCGCTTGCACCGCCTCCTGCACCGTGTTGAAGACCGGTACCTCCAGATGCTCCTGCCCCCCCCGGCCTGGGGTCACGCCGGCCACGACCTGGGTCCCGTACTCGATCATCTGCTGGGTGTGGAAGGACCCCTCACGGCCGGTGATGCCCTGCACCAGGAGCCGCGTGTCCTGATCGGCGAGAATGCTCATCGTGCCGCCTCCACCACCGCGCGGGCCGCGTCGGCCATCGAGGTCACGGCCGTAATGCCCGCCGCGCGTAGTATCCGGTGTCCTTCCGCCTCGTTGACGCCGACCAAGCGCACGGTCAACGGCACGGGCCGGGGCAGGCTGGGGAGCGCAGCGACGATCCCGCGAGCGACCTCATCGCAGCGCGTAATCCCGCCGAAGATGTTGAACAGCACGGCTCGCACGCGCTCGTCGGCCAGGATGATCCGCAGCGCCGCGATCACGCGGTCGGACTGCGCGCCACCGCCGATGTCGAGGAAGTTGGCGGGCTGGCCGCCGGCGGCCTGCACGAGGTCCATCGTGGCCATTGCCAGCCCGGCGCCGTTGACGCAGCAGCCGATGGTGCCGTCGAGCTGGACATACGACAGACCGTGCTCGCGCGCCTCCCGCTCCGCGGCGGTTTCCTCCTGTGGATCGCGTAGCTCCGCCAGGTCGGCATGGCGGTAGAGCGCGTTATCGTCCAGATTGATCTTGGCGTCAATCGCTTGCAGCGCGCCGTCGGTGTTGACGATCAGGGGGTTGATCTCGGCGAGCGAGCAGTCGTAGTCCATGAACGCCTGATAGAGGCCCCGGGCGATGGCTCCGAACGGCCGTAGTAGCTCGCCGGGCAGGTCGAGCGCAAAGGCCGCCTGGCGCATCTGGAAATCCTGTAGCCCCAGGAGCGGATCGGCGCCGACCCTGATGATCTTCTCCGGTGTCGTCGCGGCGACCTCCTCGATGTCCACACCGCCCTCGCTACTGGCCATCAAGGTCACGCGCCGGGTGGCGCGGTCCAGCACCAAGCCGAGATAGATTTCCCGCGCGATGGCGGCTGCCTGTGTCACCAGCACCTGCTCGACCCGGTTCCCCTTGATGTCCATACCTAGGATTGCGGCAGCCTTTTCGCGGGCCTCAGCGGGCGTATCCGCCAGCTTGACGCCCCCGGCCTTGCCCCGCCCGCCGACAAGCACCTGCGCCTTGACGACCACCTGCCCTCCCAAGCGTGCCGCGATGGCGGCTGCTTCCTCCGGCGTGCTTGCCACCTCGCCGGGGGGAATGGGCAGGTCGTAGGGCCGCAATAGCTCCTTCGCTTGATACTCGTGGATTTTCATGGCTTCTATCCTGATCTTTACTTCGACCTATCTTCCGAACCCTTTCCGCCGCACTCCCCCCTCTCCATCCATATGGAGAGGGGGCCGGGGGGTGCGGAGCAATAGAGCTTGTTCCGCTAATCTCCCGCTTGCAGCGCCGCGATAATTGCGTCGCCTACCTGCGAGGTCCCGACCGCCGTGGGATCGGTACGGTCGGCCTTGAGGTCGTAGGTCACGCTCTTCCCCTCGGCAATCACTGTGGACACGGCTCGTTCGAGGCGGTCGCCCGTCTCCGTCTCGCCCAAGTGATGCAACATCAAGACGCCGGAGAGGATCATCGCCATGGGGTTGACCTTGTTCTGGCCGGCGTACCGGGGTGCGCTGCCGTGGGTCGGCTCGAATACGGCGACCTCGGTACCGATATTGGCGCCGGGCGCCAGCCCCACACCGCCGATGATCCCGGCGCACAGGTCCGACACGACATCGCCGTACAGGTTGGGCAGCACCAGCACGTCGAAGTCGTGCGGTCGCGTGATGAGCAGCTGCGTCATAATGTCCACGATCCAGTCGTCGAACTCGACGTCGGGATACTCTGTGGCCACCCGACGGGCTACCTCCAGGTAGAGCCCGTCGGAGAACTTCATAATGTTGGCCTTGTGGACGGCCGTGACCTTCTTGCGTCCGTTCGCCCGCGCATAGTCCAGCGCAAATCGGACAATCCGCTCGGTGCCACCGATGGAGATGGGCTTGATGCTGATACCCGAGTCGGGGCGGATGGTGCCACCACCAAGCTCGCGGATGAACTCGATCAGCCGGGCGGCCTCGGCCGTGCCTTCCTCAAACTCGACTCCCGCGTACAGGTCCTCGGTGTTCTCACGGACGACGACAACGTCGAAGTCGGGGAATTTCGAGGGCGCGCCGACATAGGTCCGGCAGGGGCGCAGGCAGGCGTAGAGATCAAGCTGCTTGCGGAGGGCGACGTTAACGCTGCGAAAGCCCTTGCCAACCGGTGTGGTCAGCGGGCCTTTGATGGCGACCTTGTTGGTGCGGATCGAATCGAGGACGTGCTCCGGCAGCACCTCCCCGGTACGCTCGCCGACCTCGGCGCCAGCGTATTGCACGTCCCAATCGAAAGCAAACCCGCCAACGTCGGCAGCGGCCTCCAGCACGCGACGGGTTGCCTCGGCGATCTCCGGCCCGGTGCCATCACCGGGAATGAACGTCACGGTATGCGTAGGCGGCATGAAGGCAGACTCCCTTGCTTGCAGTAGAGTGGGGATTCGTAGTCGCCGGTGCGGCGCTCACCTCCGACAGGCGTAGCAAGTGCCGGCCAATGCCCTGAGATTGTAGCTGCCGACGTTGGCTCCAGCAAGCCTCCACGCGGCTGCCGGCGGCCTGCTGCTGGCCTCACCACTGTGCCCAACCTGACTGACGGTCAGTTGACGCGCCACCTCCCAGCGCCTACCTTGGCAATAAGGAAGCGGTAGCGGAGGCTACCGGGAGCGTGGTGAGGAGCACCGTGGATAGAGAGACGGAGCTACAAGCAATTGATCGGGAGACCCTGAACCCCCTTGTCCGGAAGGCCCTCGACAGCGAAACGGTTGCGGTCACCGACTGGCAGGTGGCGCCCCTGCCCGCCGAGCGGCGGAACGTGTTCCGCTTCACTGGACATGCTTGCACGGCGGGCAAGACGGTCGCTTGGTCGTTGGTCCTGAAGGTTGTCCGGCGGGAGCGTACCTCGGGGAGGCGGGAGGCGCAGGCCAATGCCTCCGGGTTGTTGCGTGACCTACCCGGTGGACTGGCAGCAGCGCGCTGTTTCGGTGTCGAGGCGCACGGGGATACGTTCCGGATTTGGCAGGAAGAGGTCGTGGACGAGGTAGGCCAGCCGTGGCCGTTGGACCGCTATAGCCTGGCTGCTCGCCATCTCGGCCAGCTCAACGGTGCCTATCTGGTCGGCCGCCCCCTCCCCACCGGGCTGTGGGTGCTACGCGAGTGGATCCGTAGCGACGTTGCGGACGAAGAAGCACCCGACGTCGCGCGACTGCAACGTCTCCCGGACCACCCACTCTCGCGCCGCGCGTTCCCTGGCCGGAGTGTGGATGACCTGCTCCGTTTCTGGGATGATCGAGAGCTGTTCCTGGCGGCGCTGGATCGGCTGCCCAAGACCTTCGGCCATCTCGACGCCAACCCATCAAACGTCTTTGCTCGCCGCGGCCCGTCTGGGCAGGCGCACACCGTCGCGATTGACTGGTCCCATGCGGGGATCGCAGAGATTGGACACGACATCGCGCCGCTGGTCTTCTCTAGCCTCCTAGACGACAGGTTCGACCCAGACCAGGCGGATTCGCTGGACGAACACGTTTTCGCCGGGTACGTGCGCGGATTGCAGGAGGCCGGCTGGCAGGGTGACCCAAGAACCGTGCGCTTTGGCTACACGGCGAGCTTGGCGCTCCACTATGGTCCTTCCTGTCTCCGCAGACCCCTGAGCTATGGCCTCGACAAGAGCGGACAGACCTGGGTGGAGCAAGTCAGAGGGCGCCCCATTGGTGAGGTCCTAGACCGCTTTGCGACGATGCATCGCTTTCTCCTGGACCGCGCCGACGAGGCGCGGAGACTGCTTGCGGTCATCCAATAGCCTACTGCTGGCGCTGCGGCCCACCTGACTGACGGTCAGTTGACGCGCCACCTCCCAGGGCCTACCTTGGCAACAAGGAGATAGCTGCATGGTGAGTCCAGGGTTCGAGCCGGCTATGCACGAGGCGGTCGAGTGCTACCGTGAGGTCTATGGCGGGACTCTGGTGGCCGTGTACTATATCGGCAGCGTTCACCGTGGGGAAGCGGTGCTTGGGTTATCCGATATTGACATACGCGCCTTTGTCAGTAAGCCCCCGCCGCCAGCAGCACGCGAACGCCTCTACGCGATCTCGGATACTCGGCTCGCTCCGTGGCCGCATGCCTCCGACGCTATGACACAGGCCCGTACACTGGAGGAGCGGTTTGCAGGAGCACGGCCAGGGGCGTCTGCACAGGAGCGCCGGCTCTACCGGCTTCTTACCTTCGGCCTGCGCTACGATAGCACCCGGGCATATGGAGAAGATGTACTCGTAGGTCATCCTGTTCCTGCCCCCGACGCGGCCTTTGCCCGACAGTTTCTTTGCAGTGCCCTGCTGGAAACCATCCGGCTCGCCAAGATCGGCAAGCAGCATCGGGAGGTTCCCCTACCGCAAGAACCTGTCGCACGCTTGCGGAAACTCGGGCGGCTCGCGGTGCTCTGCGGCGCGAGTGTGCTCATGGCACGCGGCCGGTTTCGCTCGCTGCGCGGAGCCGATGTGTTGCCGATCCTCGATGCGGCTGATCCAAGCTGGACCGTGTTCCTCCAAGATACTGCCCGCTGCTACATCGAGGTGCAGCCGGAGGCACCCGACTACGACTCGTACCTGCATACTCTCGCGGCCTTTGCCGAGTGGTGTTGGCAGCAAGTGCAGGCGAACTTGTAGGAGCATAGTCCGTCTGAGTCGGACGCCCCTACGCTCCTTATTCCCACGATTCCTGCGCCAGCGCGGCCTGCCCGGCTGCGTGTGGTAGCATCCTGGGCACTATTCTACCGGCCTTTGGATAGGCTTACCGGGGCAGCCCCACCACGGTCACGGCCTCACGCGCTGTTGACGTTTCCCGGTCATTCCCGCGAAAGCGGGAATCCGGGGTGGATGCGCTGTGACTCTTGGTGTGATAGGCCCGACGGAGGAAAAGACGCATGGATGTGCCGCGGCAATTCCCTTGGCTCGCGCCGCTTGCCGGCGGGGAGCCGGTGTCGCGACCGCTCACTGGACAAGTCGCGCTGGTCACGGGCGCCGGGACGGGTATCGGCGCGGCCGTGGCGCGCGCGCTGGCCCAAGCGGGCGCCGGCGTCGGCTTGCTCGGCCGCCGGCCACAGCCCCTGGAGCAGGTCGCCGCGGAGATCGCGCAGGCGGGCGGACAAGGCTGGGCGCTCCCCGCCGACGTGACCGACCTGGCGGCGGTGGAGGCGGCCGTGGAGCGTTGTCAGGCGTTGAGCGCGGGTCGTCTCGACCTGCTCATCAATAACGCCGGCATCAACACCAAATATCGGAGCCTCGACAACATTTCGGCCGCCGACTGGTCGCGGGTCGTTGACATCAATCTGAACGGCGCCTACTGGTGTGTGCGGGCGGTGCTGCCGGTGATGCGCCGGCAGGGGGCCGGCCTCATCGTCAACGTCTCCTCGGGCGCCGGGCGGCGCCCATCGCATGTGTCCGGGGTGGCCTACAGCGCCACAAAGACCGCGCTGGCCTCGCTCAACGGCTCGATCAACCAGGAAGAGCGGCGGCACGGCATTCGTGCCTGCGTGATCTACCCCGGCGAGGTGGATACCCCCATGATTGATGACCGCACGGTGCCCCCCTCGGCCGCGGCCCGCGCCACCATGATGCGGCCCGATGACGTGGCCCAGGCGATTCTCTTCATCGCCACGATGCCCGCGCGGGTCCTTATCGAGGAGCTTGTCATCCGCCCAACGGCCGTCCGCGACCGCAGCAATGAGCTGCCGGCGTAGCGAGCGGTCCTGCTCGGCCGTGACGCCGCAGCGTGGTGGAGCACCCGTCTAAACGGCGGGGGCCAGCGCGCTATCGAGCACGCTGCGGAGGTCCTGCTTGACCTCGGTTTCGGTCGTGGCGCCGTCGTCCATGAGCGCCAGGTCGTGCTCGATAGCGCCCATGAGCTGGCGTGCCGGGGCTGTGTCCGGGAGCAGTGGGAGGAGATGGATGTGCCGGTTCGATACGTCTGCTAGAGTGACAAGGTCAAGCTCGCCCCGTATGTAGCGGTGCGTTGCTTGCATGAGCGCTGCGGTAGCGTCTGCAATAACATCCATGTCAGCCTCCAGACCAATCGAGCCACCGACGAGGCGGTACGCTGACACGGTAAGTATACGCCAACTCTTCAATGATGTGTGTATCTGGGAACGCACTAATAACGCAATAATCCGGTCTGCCCCTATGTACCCGGTGCTCTGCGCGGCAAACGATCGCGCGGCGTGTTGAGCACACCCCATGGCTAGTACGCGGCCCAAGTTCGACATCACGGTCATTGGCGCTGGCTCCGGCGGGTTCGCCGCTGCCATTACCGGCGCCACGCTCGGTCTGCGGGTAGCTCTCGTCGAGCGGAGACGTCTCGGTGGTGAGTGTCTCTGGACCGGCTGTGTGCCAAGCAAAGCCTTGTTGCACGCGGCGTCCTTGGCCCAGGCCGCGCGTGAGGTAGCGCGCTGGAATGGCAACGACGCCAGCGTGCCGCCGCTGGACTTTCAGGCAGTAATCCGGCACGTTCATACGGCCCGGACTACGATTGAGGCGTCCGAAAACCAGGAGGCCTTGGAACGGCAGGGCATCACGGTCGTTCGTGGCGCTGCCCGCATCGTCGCACCGGGGGTTGTTGCGGTCGGTGAGCGGCGGCTCCGGTCACGCCATATCGTGATCGCCACCGGCTCGCGCCCGGCGGCCCCGTCGCTGCCGGGACTGGAGGCCGCCGGCTACTTCACCAATGAGACCGTCTTCGATCAGCTCCAGGAGCTGCCGGCCCGACTGGCGATCATCGGCGGTGGCCCGGTTGGTGTCGAGCTGGCCCAGGCGTTTGCGCGGCTGGGGTCGCGCGTCACGGTGCTCTGTCGGTCCCCACGCCTGCTACCGCGTGAGGAGCAGGAGGTGTCGCAGGCGCTCCAGACCTTCCTGGAGCGCGAGGGCGTCGTCATCCTTAGGGGGGTGACTGCTCAGGAAGTGGTGCCTGCGGCAGCGTCCGGCGCGCACCGCGTTATCTATCGGACGGAGGACGACCAGCGCGGCGAGGTCGTGGCCGACCGGATCATCGTCGCTATCGGGCGCCGTCCGAACGTCGAGGGGCTGGGACTGACCGAGGTCGGCGTCGCGGTCGGTGCGAACGGCGTTCGCGTAGACTCCTCCCTGCAGACGACGGCGCCCGGCATCTGGGCCTGTGGTGATGCCAGCAGCAGGTATCGCTTCACCCATGTTGCCGAGGCCGAGGCGCGCCTCATCATACGCAACATCATGTTCCCCTGGATCAGGGAGAAAATGGACTACGCGGTCGTGCCGTGGACGATCTTCACCGAGCCGGAGATTGGGCGGGTTGGCTGCACCGAGCAGGAAGCCCGCGCGCGCTACGGCAGCAAGGTCGCGGTGGAGCGCTTCCCCCTTAGCCACACCGACCGCGCCGTCACCGATGCCGCGACCGATGGCTTCATCAAGCTCGTGTTGTTGGGGCAGCGCATCCTCGGCGCACACATCGTCGGCCCGCGCGCCGGCGAGCTAATCCAGCAGCTCGCCTTGCTGATGCGGCACAAGCTGCCGGTGAGCGCGCTGGCAATGATCCATACCTATCCCACGTACAGCTATGCGCTGCACCAGGCCAACGATGCCTACACGATCAGCCAACTGGCCCGCTCACGGGTAAAGCGCTGGTTCTACGCGGCGCTGCGGCTGCTCGCGCGGCGCGCATGGTAGAGGAGGTTGAGTTGGCTGAGAGACTGCCGGAGGACTATATCGAGATTGCCAGCTGGGAGCTGGGTCAAACATCGCCCCGGCGGGCAATGGCGATTGCCGGCCTCACGTTGGCTGCGTTCTTCGTCGCGTTGTTCGTCGCCGTCGCTATCGTGACGATGACGACTGGCATGGAAACGCTCAACACAGACCTGACAAACATCCCAGTGATGGTCGTCGGCTTGGTGCTGATATTGGTGATCCATGAGCTCACCCACGCCGTTGCCTTCCGCACCTACGGCGTCCGTCCGAAGTTCAGACTCCGGCGGCGGGCGAAGATTGGCACGGTCTTCTACGTGAGTGCCCCCGGCAGCTACCTCCGCCGGGACGAATATCTCGCAGTGGGCCTGGCGCCGCTGGTGCTGCTGACACTGATACTGCTGGCCGCCGCCGTGTTGATCTCGCCGGGCAGCGTCTTCACCACCACCGCGCTGGCCGCCGTGGCCCTCAACGTGGCGGCGGCGGTGGATGATCTGTTCATCGCCTGCGAGGTGTTTGCGTATCCCGGCGAGACCTACTTCGAAGACATAGGCTACGGCTTTACCGCCTACGGCCGGGCAAGGACATAGAGTACACCTGCGCCGCTGCGTTGGCAGCGGTACGGGCTGCTTGGCGTGCTACTCGGAGCTGTTGCCGGCCATCCCCGTCTGGGATTTCCGAATGCTGTCGGCGAGCCTAGCGACGCCTTCCATGATGTCGGCTTCGTCAATGTATCCGAATGCGAGCCGCAGGTACGCAATGTCGCGATCCTGCGCGTCGAAGGAGCGGCCCGATCCGCAGGCGATGCCCTGCCGGGCGACCAGGGTTTGCAGCTGATCGGTGTCCACGTCGTCCGGCAGCTTGAGCCACTGGAAGAGGCCGCCCGTTGGCCGGGTCCAGGAGCAGATGTCGCCCAAGCACTCGTCGAGGGCGCCGTGGAGCACCGCCAGCTTGGCTGCCATCAGCGCCTTGACCTCGGCGATATGGCTCCACATGTGCCCCTGCAAGTATTCGGCCACGATCATCGCTGCCAGCGAGGACGTGCCCCCGTCGCTCCGGTGGGCCAGGAGTTGATCGCGTAAGACCGGCGGGGCAATGAAGTACCCGAGCCGGGCGCCGGGACCGAGAATCTTCGAGAACGACCCGATGTACAGGACCTGTCCCGGTTCGGCCAGTGCGTAGAGCGAGGGCACCTCCTCGCCGCGATAGCGCAGATCGGCATAGCAGTCGTCCTCGACAATCGGAACCTCGTGTTTTGCGGCCACCTCCAGCAGCTCCCGCCGGCGCTCGACCGGCAGCGTCGTGCCGCTCGGATTCTGGTGGCTGGCGATGGTGTAGATGAACTGTGCGGGCGTACCGGATTGATGTAGGCGGTGCAGCGCCGCGTCGAGCGCGTCAGTCCGCATCCCCTGCTCATCCAGTGGTATCGAGACCAGGCCCACCTGATGATGTCGGAAGACGCCCAGGGTGCCGGAGTAGGTAAATTCCTCCACGACGACCGGCGCGCCGGCTTTGGCCCAAGCCGAGGCGACAAGAGTGATGGGCTGCATCGAGCCGTTGCCCAGTACGATGTCATCAATGGGTGCCTCAACGCCATGGTTCCGATGAAAGCGCTCGCGTGCGATCTCCCGCAGACCAGGGTAGCCCCAGTTGCCGGGGTAACGGACCAGTGAGCTGCCTTCGCGCTCGATCACGCGCGCGGCCGCGACGGCTAAGTCCCGCGATGGAAACGTCTTGGGGTCCGGCATGCCAGCGCCGAAGTTGAATCTAGGTTCGTCGTTCTTGGCCTGTGTAGCCATTCCTGCTGCCTCTCTCTGCTGGCTGGCGATGGCAACCAACGAAAGCGGCCAGCCCGCTGTGGTGCGGTGGCGTGCTCGCCGGAAAGCCTGTCGCTGGCGTCATAGTGTACATCTTAGAGCGCCCTACACGTCGAAGATCGCCGCCACGGCCACCCGGAACCCTGGGAGCACGTCGTACCCATCAAGCTGCTCCTCCGGGCCGAGCACTTGGGGTAACTGATCGGGACGGTACACCGTCGCGGCCCGGCGGGCCGGATCAACAACCCAGACGAGGCGCGTGCCGGCGGCGAGATACCCATTGGCTTTGGTGTCCATCTCCCGCGCCGATTGGCTCGGCGAGCGCACCTCCACGGCGAGGTCGGGCGCGCCGCGGAAGAAGCCCTGGCCGCCTCTGGCCGCGAGGCGGTGCCGGGCGACGAAGGCCACGTCGGGCGCCAGCACCCGCTGGCGAACCTCGTCGAGCACGAAGCCGGTCTCGACCATGTAGGTGCGTCCTAGCTGGCGTTCGCGGCCGTAGTTGGCGACTAAGCGTCCTATCTCAGTTGCAATCGCTCCGTGAACTTCTCCCGCTGGTGCCATTTGGATCACCTCGCCATCCCAGAGGTCGTAGCGGTAGGCATCGTCCCAGGACAACTGCCACTGCTCGAACTCGGCGGCGGTCATCCGCTTGGTCGTAACTCCCATCGTCCGTTTTGTCGTGACTACCATGGTCTACTCCCGGCCCCGCTGGCACCGCAGCGAGAGCAACCGGCTACGAGTCCTGCGCTACACGTCGAAGATCGCCGCCACGGCCACCCGGAACCCTGGGAGCACGTCGTACCCATCAAGCTGCTCCTCCGGGCCGAGCACTTGGGGTAACTGATCGGGACGGTACACCGTCGCGGCCCGGCGGGCCGGATCAACGATCCAGACGAGGCGCGTGCCGGCGGCGAGATACCCATTGGCTTTGGTGTCCATCTCCCGCGCCGATTGGCTCGGCGAGCGCACCTCCACGGCGAGGTCGGGGGCGCCGCGGAAGAAGCCCGGCTGCGGTGGCTGTGTCGTCCGTTCCTGGCTAACAAATGCCACGTCAGGCCCCAGCACCCGATGGCGCACCTCGTCGAGTACGAAGCCAGTCTCGGCTGCGTAGGTACGTCCCAGACCATGCGGATAAATATGGTTGCCTAAGCGCCACGCTAACTTGGCTGCAATCGCTCCGTGCGCTTCTCCCGCTGGCGCCATCTCGATTACCTCACCGTCCCAGAGGTCATAGCGGTGGGCATCGTCCCAGGGCGGCTGCCACTGCTCGAACTCGGCAACGGTCATCCGCTTGGTTGTGACTGCTATCAGCCGTTTGGTCGTGTCTGTCGTGACTACCATCTGTCTACTCCCGGCCCCGCTGGCACCGCAGCGGGAGCAAGCGGCTACGAGTCCTACGCTACACGTCGAAGATCGCCGCCATGGCCACCCGGAACCCTGAGAGCACATCGTACCCGTCAAGCTGTTCCTCCGGGCCGAGCACTTGGGGCGTCCGGTCGGGACGATACACCGTCACGGTCCGGCGGGCCGGATCAACGATCCAGACGAGGCGCGTGCCGGCGGCGAGATACCCGTTGGCTTTGGTGTCCATTTCCCGTGCCGATTGGCTCGGCGAGCGCACCTCCACCGCGAGGTCGGGAGCGCCACGAAAGAAGCCCCGCTGCGACCCGGCAGGCACGCGGCTCCGCGCAACGAAAGCCACGTCGGGTGCTAGTACCCGATGGCGCACCTCGTCGAGCACAAAGCCGGTCTCGGCGGCATACGTGTGACCCAGACGGTGCCGTTGGGCGTAGACATGCACGAGACTGCCAAGCGACATTGCGACCCTACCATGTTCTTGGTTCGCTGGCGCCATCTCGATTACCTCACCGTCCCAGAGGTCGTAGCGGTAGGCATTGTCCCAGGATAGCTGCCATTGCTCGAACTCGGTGACGGTCATCTGCCGTGTCGTCACTATCATGGTCTATTCCTCAAGTCCGTCCACGCACTGGTCAACGGTAACGGGACGCCTGCTTTTCATACATTGCTGCGTAGCTGCCCTGGGCTGCCATGAGGTCCTCGTGCGGACCCTGCTCTACAATCCGGCCGTCTTGCAGCACCAGGATTCGGTCGGCCATGCGTACTGTCGAGAAGCGGTGGCTGATGATGAGTGTCGTGCGACCGTGGGTTAGGTCGCGGAAGCGCTGATACACCGCGTATTCCGCCTCTGCGTCGAGCGCGGCAGTCGGCTCGTCGAGGATCAGCAGGGGCGCATCCCGGAAGAACGCCCGGGCGAGTGCGACCTTCTGCCACTGACCGATGGATAACTCGACACCCTGCTCAAACTGTCGCCCCAATAGAGTATCAGGTCCCTGCGGGAGCGCGGCGATCAAGTCGTCGGCCTCCGCTGCTTTGGCTGCTGCGGTGATTGCGGTGCTGTCATTGATGCGGTCGAGGTCGGCGAGACCAATGTTCTGGCCGGCCGTGAGGTGATACTTGGCGTAGTCTTGGAAGACGACCGCGATATTGCGCCGCCAGTCGGCAAGGTCGTACTCCCGCAGGTCCTGCCCATCGAGCAAGATTTGCCCGGCTGTAGGGTCATACAGGCGGCAGAGCAGCTTTACGAGCGTAGTCTTACCGGCGCCATTGTGTCCCACTAGCGCCAGCCTTTCTCCGGGGCGAATCGTAAAGCTGACCCGGTTCAGCACCGGCCGGCCCGTGCCAGGATACCGGAAGCTCACTTCGCGCACCTCCAGCCGCTCGCGCCAGGCCAGCGGTACCGCCCGCCCGCTGACCGGAGGCTGCATTGGCGCCTCAAGCTCTAGGAACTCCACGATATCCGACGTGTGGAGCTGGGCTTTGTAGAGAGCACTGAGGTTGTCCAAGACGCTGCGGACGGTAGGACGGTATCCTGAATGAGGAAGATTGCGCCCATATAGAGCACGAGATCACCGACACCGATGTGGCCGAGGCTGGCCTGCCAGACGATATAGACGAGTACCCCGCCAGCACCGACGGAGCCAACCGTGGGGAAGCCGATCATGGGGAGCGCCTGCCGGCGACGAAACGCCTCAGTGCGCCCCACCACCTGCCGGTACGTCCGGCGATACAGCCCCAGAAACCAGTCGCCCAGGCCAAAGAGTCTGATCTCCTTTGCCGCAGCTTCGGTCGTCAGGAGCTGAAAAAAGTAGTCGAGTCGCCGCACGTGTGGTGCTTGCCCGCGGTAGACCTCCCAATACCCATGACCGAAACGTAACCGCGCCAGATAGCTGGGGAGCGTTGAAACTACGATGATAGCTGCGGCCAGCGGGTGGAGCAACACCAGCATGCCGACCAGCGTAAGAAAGACCAGGATGATGGAGAACCCGGTGATGACGGTAGCGATGAGACGCTGGGCCGCGTCCATCGCCCGTCGGGCGTTCTGGAGCTTGTCGTAAAAAGCCGGTGTCTCGAAGAGGCTGAGGTCGGGCATCGAGCTGGCCTTCTGCATGAGACGACTATGCAGGTGGAAGACGAAACGATCTCGAAAGCCGGCGTAGACCGGCTGAAAGAGCCAACCGGCCGCCGTGCCTACGATTCACCAGCCAGTGTACAGGACCGCGAGCGTGATGGCGGGATCGCCGCCGAGCAGCGCCAGGGTCGTTGTTGCTGCCATCTTTCCCCCAGTCCGTTTCCGACAAGATGGCACATCGATCTCGGAGCAGAGCCAGGGCAATCGCATATTAAGTGTTGAGTACCGTGAGCAGGTAATCCTCATCCCCCCCGGCCCGCTTGCGCTTGGCCGCGCCGCCGCCCTTCGTTGTGGATTCGCGCTGGAGCAGGTTGCGCGCCATCCGACGCAGGGTCGAGAAGTTCTCGGCGGCGTTGCCGGTGCTCACTCGGCAATCGTCCTCGGCGAACGCGACGGCCAGCGTCCAATGGACTGCGTTCTCGATTCCCCAGTGTGCTCTGACCGCTGAGAGCATTCGGTCGGCGCGGTTCGGCCGGCTCGATATGTAGTAGCGGACTTGCCCGGATATTTTGCCGTCAACGAGTCGTACTGACTCGACCATCGCCACGCTCGTGAGTGCTGACCATTCCTGACAGTCGTTCATGTAACCGACGTGATCGGGGGCTGAGACAGACCAGCAGCGCCGCGTCTCGATGCGGCCATGACCTTTGTTGACCGTCTCGCAGTAGTCGTGCTCGAGACTGGCGAATTCGGTCTTTCGTGCCTCGGCGACCATCGCTGTTACGTCATCGTGGAGGCGCGGTTGATTTTGCTTGAGCGCCAGCACGTAGTCGGCTCCCTGGTCGGTGATCGTCGCGGCGATCTCCTTCGGACCGCCCATCGCGTCGATGGTCACCGTACACCCAGACCCAGCAAGCATCCCCAGCCGGGCTGGTATCGCGGTGATCTCGTTGGAGCGATCATCCACTTTGGTCTGCCCGAGCACCAGGCGATTGGTCGCCGCCCACGCGCTCACCAGGTGGATCGCGGACTGGCCTAGCAACCGGCCATGCGAACGACGGAGCGTCTTGCCGTCGAGCGCCACCACCGGGCCTTTGGTTACCACGCTGACCGCGCGTACCCCGTCCACGAAACATTCCTGAAACTGCCTGGCGTCCAATCGCGCGCACACTCTGCCGAAGGTGTCATGCGATGGGATGCCGTTGGGCAGTTCGAGCAACCGACCGAGCCAGTCCGGCTTCGACTTGCCGAACACCGCCACCTCCACCCATGCGGCTGCGCCGCATATGCCCGCGCAGATAGCTCTGACCACGCCATCGATCAGGTTGTGGCGCTTGGCGCGATGGTCTCGTGGGTCCTTGCGCTTGGAGAACCGCTCGATCAGGGTGGCTGCAGGGGTAGAAGCCATGTGGACACTCCCTATCTGGAGTGACCACAATTCTATCCCGTATCTTAGAATTCGTTTATATGCGATTGCCCTGGGAGCAGAGCCAGTGCCGGTAGCCAGTAGCCAGTGGTCGGGCTGCTGCCGCCTATGGCAGATCGTGGATGCTGGTGGCGGGCGCTGGGCGGCGGTGCTCACCTTCCCGCAAGCGCAGGGCATAGTCGTCGGCCTCAATCGCCTGCTTTGCCACCCGGTATAGGCCGGCTGCCGACACGCGGCGCACAATCGCTTCACCGATGACGATCCCGGACTGCGCTCCGGCCCTGATGAGCGGCCTATTCATCCGGTTGAAGTCGGCGGAGCAGGCCATATTATGCGCCCAGGTCGGCAGTGGCCGCCGGCTCCCCTGCTCGTCAACAATGCAGGCGCCCGGTAGCTCGATGAATCCGACGTATTCGCGGGCCAGCTCCTCCTCGACGGCTTCGAACGTCGTGTTCGAGCTGTGGGAAACACCCAGCAGGAGAATCTGGGCATCCCAAGCCATGAGCTTTTGGAAGGGGCTTTCCCGGCCGCAGTTGGTGAGCGAATGGGTCGCCGTTAGCTCGGCGGCGCGGGCACCGAGCGCCGAGACCGACTCCACGACGTGGTGGCTGCGGTGGGTACTGCGCTGGCGGATGGCCTCCGAGATGGCGCCTAGCTCCGAGGGCGCGTGCCGCACGTCGAACACCGGATTGGGCGTGCGTTTCAGCGAATAGGTGCCGGCCGGGGCTGCGAGTGTGCCCGTAGGCCCAAGGCTGGCTAACAAGGCCTCCACCACGGTCGCAGCGCCGCCTTCCACATAGCCGAACTTGCTCAACGAGGAGTGACAGTAGACAGTGTCTCCTGGATGGATTCCCACCCGCCGGAAGCCTTGGCGGAGATCATCGTAGCTCACGTGGAGGCAGCGGGCGCGGCGGGTTTCGAGGTCCAGCTTGCTCATGGTGGCTCCCTGTAGTCGCGCTATCCAGGCTCCATAGTCTACACTTGGGGGGCGCAGCGCTTACCATACCCCACGATAGGGAGAAGCCTCTGACCTTGACTAACTGTCACGCTGACATAATGGTAGGTCTCCAGAATCCGCTCCCGGTGGACTACGGCACATGAGCACTCAGTCGGATCGTCCGAACGTCTCAGTCGTTGTGCCCGTCTATGAGGAAGTTGATGGCATTAGCGCACTGTATCTTGCTCTGAATACGCACCTGGAGCAGCTGGGTCAGTCGTATGAGGTGATCCTGGTAGACGACGGATCCAAAGATGGGAGCTGGGAGCAGCTTCGCCAGCTTGCCGCGGAGCACACTCACTATACGGCCATTCGCCTACGCCGGAACTTCGGCCAGTCGGCAGCGCTGGCAGCGGGGATTGACCATGCACGCGGCGCAGTAATCGTGCTGATGGACGCAGACCTCCAGAACGACCCAGCAGATATTCCCAAGTTACTAGCGGGAATCCAAGATGGCTTTGACGTCGTAAGCGGTTGGCGGGAGAAGCGCAAGGATGCGTTTCTGCTGCGTGTTCTGCCCTCGAAAATCGCCAATTATTTGATCTCCCACGTTACCGGAGTCCACTTGCGCGACTACGGCTGTACGCTCAAGGCCTACCGGAGTGAGGTCCTGAAGAGTATCAGAATATACGGCGAAATGCACCGTTTTCTGCCGGCCCTAGCCGACCTGAATGGCGCACGTATTACCGAAATTCCTGTACGACATCATCCAAGACAACATGGGAGGTCCAAAT
This sequence comes from Chloroflexota bacterium, assembly GCA_965238265.1. Lineage (GTDB taxonomy): Bacteria > Chloroflexota > UBA11872 > UBA12225 > JAJDUF01 > JAJDUF01. The sequence goes on from OZ250185.1 coordinate 4,301,613, forward strand.
ATGGCATTAATCGTATACTCAAGGTTTCGCTCGATCTGCTGACTGTGAAGTTCATCAGCGCCTTTGGCACAAAGCCTATCCACGCCTTCGGTTGCTTGGGTACGGTGAGCCTTTTCCTCAGCTTCGGTGTCATGTTCTGGCTCATCTACGACAAGCTATTTCACGGGAAATACTTGATCGAGAGTCCACTCTTGTTGCTCGCGTCGCTACTCTTTCTCGTCGGCATACAGTTGCTGGCCCTCGGGCTTGTGGCGGAATTGGCTATGCGAACGTGGCATGAATCGCAGGACAAAAAGGTCTACTACGTGCATACTGTTGTGAGCGAATCCAGTCCCTCGGCAGAAGGCTCATAGATGACGGCGATAGATGCCCGGACCATAGCGCGACGGCTGCCCCGGCCACCGGCCACAGTAGCACCGCAAGGAGACGAGCGGCCGGAAAAACAGTAGGATAGGATGTCGCCGGGCCTGAGCTACAGCGACAGAGGAGGAGCGATGAGCAGCACAGACTACGACCCGACGTGTGACGTGTGCAAGATCAACGCCGGTGAGGAGCCTATCGAGGGCGGCGTGATCTTCCAAAATGACCTCTGGCTGATCCGCCACATGCCGGAACCCTATGGGCTGGCCGGCTGGATGATGCTCCATACGCAGCGGCACGTCCCCGGCCCCGCCGACTTCAACGATGAGGAGGCCGCCAACTTCGGCCCGGCGCTGCGGCACTTCCAGCGCGTGCAGCTCGAAGTCACCGGGGCGCTCCGCATCTACACCGCCGGGTTCGGCGAGAGCAGCCCACATATCCATATCCACATGGCGCCGCGCTATGCAGACCATCCCGATGACGCGCTCGCCTGGGGTGTTGCCAATCTGATGGGGGGCAGGATTCCCGTTGATCCGCAGGAGGTGGAGCGCATCACCGTGGCCTACTGCGAGGCGCTGGCAGCCAACCCGCCGCCGCGGTGATAGTGGTCAGTGGCCCGCGCCCGCGTCATTCCCGCGAAAGCGGGAATCCATGCCCGCCGCTGGATTCCGGCTCAAGGCCGGAACGACGGGAGCCGGCGCAGTACCGCCGTCCCCCTGCCGCAGCGGGGGACCATAGGGGGCCAGCGCCAGCCCAGTGCAAGGGGAGAGCTTTAGCATGTCGCAGCCAGACCAGCCGCACATTCTTGTCCTTCCGTCCGGCGCCTTGGCCGAGGATATCATCTCGCCGCGGGCATGGGCCGTGTTGGAATCGCTGGGCACGGTCGAGCGCAACCCGACGGGGCGCATGCCCACATCCGAGGAGCTTGCAACGTGGCTGCCCCGTGCTACCGCCGTCCTGACCAGCTGGGGCACACTCCCGTTTGACGCCGCAATGCTGGCGGCCGCACCTCAGCTACGGATCATCGGCCATGCCGCCGGCTCGATCCGGCGGCTCACGCCGCCGCCGGTCTTCGCGCGGGGCATCGTCGTGACGCACGGCGCCGATGTGATCGCGGAATCGGTCGGGGAATGGGCACTCACGACGACGCTCATGGCGCTGCGTACCGCGCATACGTTTGATCGCGCGATGCAGGGCGGCCAAGCGTGGCACGGCACGAAGACCCGGTGGGGACGCGAGCTGTACCGGAAGCGCGTCGGCATCATCGCCGCGAGCATGACCGGCCGCGCTTTCATCCGCCTCTTGCAGCCGTTCGACGCGGAGGTCACGGTCTATGACCCGTATCTCTCGGAGGAACGGGCCGCCGCGCTCGGCGTGCAGCGAGCTACGTCGCTCGACGAGCTGATGGCCGGCTCCGACATCATCTCCAACCATGCGCCGACTACACCGGAAACCAACGGCATGGTTGGCGCCAGGCAGCTCGCGCTCCTGCCGGACGGCGCCTTGTTCGTCAATACGGCCCGCGCCGCCGCTATTGACTACGCGGCGCTCACCCGCGAGCTACAAACGGGCCGCTTGGTGGCCGCGCTCGACGTATTTCCCCAGGAACCGCTTGAAGACGATAGCCCCCTGCGCGGGCTGCCGAACGTCATCCTCAGCCCCCACGTGGCCGGAGCAACCATCGAGTCACGCGCCCGCCTGGGCGAGACGATGGCCGATGAGTTCGCGCGGTTCTTCGCCGGCCAGCCGCTGCGCTACCAGGTCTCCGACGACATGCTCGTCACGATGGCCTGACCCCGGCGAGCGGCGGTCTGCGGGTCGGGCCGGGGAAGGAGTAGGCGCTGTGCCGAAACACCTGGATGACAAAGATCCGCGCTATGCCGAGGCGACGGCCGAAATCTTGCGCCGGCACGACCGGGCCGAGCCGGAGGCGAACATTACCAGCGCCGTGCGGAACTTCCTCACGCTCACCGAGCTGGCGCGGGACAGCGAGATCGTCGAGGAGCAGGCGCCCGCGCGGGGGTCGCATAGCGCCGTGGACCTGACGGCGCTCGATACCTTCATCGAGGTCAAGCGCCGCATTGGCACCGCCGGCGGCTTCAACCCCAACCCGGACCACGTCGCGCAGCTCGACGACTACCTGGCTCAATCCGAGCAGGCCGGCCATAGCTCGCGCATGGGTATCCTGACCGACGGCAAGTATTGGCTGCTCCGTTGGCCTGGGGCGGAGCAGGACCCCGTCCCCACAGCGCCGCCGTATGGCTTCACCCTGGAAAACAAGGATCACTGGCCGGCGCTCCACAATTGGCTGCGGGACCGGGCGCTCTTCGCCCGGCAGGACGTGACCCTGCTCGACCGCGAGAGCGTCGAGGAGCACTTTAGCCCGGACAGTCCGCACTACGAAAAGGACATTGCCCGGCTGCGGGCGCTGTACGACCGGCACGCGGCGAGCTGGACGGTGCGGGTGAAGCGGCGGCTATGGGACAACCTGCTGCGGGCCGCGCTGGGGGAAGTGGCGGGCACGCGGCGGGGGCTGGACGACCTGTTCGTGCGCCATACCTATCTGACGGCCGTGATCGGGCTGGCGGTGCAGGCGACGTTCGGCATTGACATTGCGGGGGCGGCCGAGCACGACGCGGTGGGGCTGCTGAAAGGGCGGCAACTGCAGAACGCGACCGGCCTGCACGGGATCGTGGAGTCGGACTTCTTCGCGTGGCCGACGGAGGTCGCGGGCGGGCTGCCACCGATCAAGACGTTGGCGCGGCGGATTGCCCGCTTCGCCTGGGCCAAGGCGCCGCCGGACATCGGGGCGCTGCTCTATGAGACGGTGATTCCGCCGGACGAGCGCCGGCAGCTCGGCGAATACTACACGCCGGCCTGGCTGGCGCGGGTGATGGTGCGGGAGCTGGTCGAGCAGCCGTTGGAGCAGCGGGTGCTGGACCCGGCGTGCGGCTCCGGGACGTTCGTGGTCGAGGCGGTGGGGCACTTCCTGGCCGCCGCCGAGCGGGACGGCCGCGAGCCGGGAGCGACGTTGGAGCGGCTGCTGGACGCGGTGACCGGGGTGGACGTGCATCCGGTGGCGGTGCATCTGGCGCGGGCCGCCTGGGTGCTGGCGGCGCGGCCGGCGATTCGGGCCGCCAGCGACGCCGGCTATCGGTCGCCAATCGCCGTGCCGGTCTACCTCGGGGACGCCTTGCAACTGCGGTACTACGGCGACCTGTTCGCGCAGCGGGACGTACCGGTCTACGTGGATGACGAGCGAAACACGGTGCTGCGCTTTCCGCGCCGGCTAGTCGAGCAGGCCAAAATTCGACCCGCTGATGAGCGACATCGCCAGGGCCATCGAGGCGGGAGCGACCCGACGTTGGCGCTGGACGACCACCGCATCAGCGACGCGGAGGAACGCGCCACGCTGCACGGGACCATCGCGGAGATGCAGCGGCTGCACGCCGAGGGGAGCGACCACATCTGGGCGTACTACAGCCGCAACCTGGTGCGGCCGGTGGCATTGTCCAACCGCAAGGTGGACGTGGTGATCGGCAATCCGCCGTGGCTGAACTACAACAAAACCGCCAGCACGCTGCGGACCGCGCTGGAGCAGCAGAGCAAGAACGTCTACGACATCTGGACCGGTGGCCGGTACGCGACGCATCAGGACGTGGCGGGGCTGTTCTTCACGCGCAGCGCCGACCTGTACCTGAAGGGCGGGGGCGTGATCGGCATGGTGCTGCCGCACAGCGCCCTGCAGACGGGCCAGTACGCCAAGTGGCGCAGCGGGGCGTGGCACGCGGCCGGTAGTGGAGTAGCCCTGACGGTGGACTTCGGCTACAAGGCGGCCTGGGACCTGGAAAAGCTAGAGCCGAACACCTTCTTCCCCATCGCGGCGGCGGTGGTCTTTGCCCGGCGCACGGGGGGCAGCAGCCGGGTGGGGGAGGTGGGGCCGCTCACCGGCCAGGTGGAACGCTGGCTGGGCAAGACGGGGACGGCCGACGTGCGCCGGGTACAGCGCCGCCATCACCGATACCTCGGAGCGCAGCGAATCACCCTACGAACGGCTTTACCCGGAATGGTGCAACCATCTACCCTCGTCCTCTGTTCTTCGTGGAGGAGACCGAAAACCCGGCCATCGTGCAGGCCGGCCAGACGATCACGGTGAATCCGCGTCGGGAGCTCAAGGACAAAAGGCCGTGGCGGGACCTGGACCTGACCGCTGTCACGGGGCAGACTATCGAGAAACGGCACGTCTACAGCGTATACCTGGGCGAGACGTTGGCGCCCTACGCCACTCTCGATCCACTCCGGGCGGTGCTGCCGCTGCACCGCCGCGACGCCAGCCTGCCGGAGGATAAGGGCGGGGTCGGTGGCGTCCGCCTCGGTGGGCTGGAACGGCGGATGCGGGAACGCTGGCAGACGATCAGCGGCCTGTGGGAGCAGCACAGGGCACGGCCAATAAGTTGAGCCTCCTAGAGCGGCTGGACTACTCATCGCGGACTGTCATCACAACTGGCATGGCAACGTGATCCCGACGGCAGACCTGTCCGAGTGGTGTACACCAGCAATGGCCAACCAACGGCAACGCTGATTGAGGACGATGACGCCATAATTGACAATGCATTGATGTGGATCACCTGTAGAGACATGCATGAAGCCAACTACCTGCTGGCGATCATTAACAGCCAAGTGTTGTATACCGCCGTCATTCCACTTATGTCCAAGGGGCAGTTCGGCGCTCGAAACCTCAAGAAGCTGCTCTGGAAGCTGCCCATCCCGGAGTACGACGCGACGGAGGCGCTGCACGTGGAGATCGCGGCGGCGGGGGCGGCGCGGGAGCTGGAACGGCTGCGGCGGAGCGTGGCAACGACGTAGGCGTCAGGATTGTACGGCGGGAGCTGCGGCGGTGGCTGCGGGGGTCTGTGGAGGGCGCGGCGGTGGAGGGGGCGGTGGGGCGGTTGTTGGGGTGAGGGGGGGGCCTCACCCCCCGGCCCCTCTCCACCATGTGGAGAGGGGGGTGCCGCTTAGGCGGGAGTGCCCCTAAGCAAGTCTGCGATTTCGGCAGCAATCTCCTCGACACTATGATCGGCGGCATTGAGAGCAACCCTGTCTGCTAGTGAAGGACTGTATGTTCGCTTACCTCATCACTGGAAATGTTGTGCCAGATGGGAAGTAGCATCTGCTTTCCATCCACTGATCTCGTAATAGGCCAATCCCATCAAGCTCATACTTCGTCCATCGCTTTGTGATGAATTCCTGGGAGATTACAATTGTCTTAAGTTGCAGCGCGAGATTTTGCGAGTCCATAACCTATCTTGCGGCGTATCCTGTCTCCTACGCTGCTTCCGCGACTCGAATTCGTCGTACCACATTCGGCCAGCCCTTCGACACGGAGATCGCATTGGCCAAAGGCCGTACAATCTCATCTTTATTCCTCGGACGCATGTGAAATGAATGCGTCATATTCCCAAGCAGTGTCTGGCGACTCATCAGGCATTTCATTGCTCCATCTGTTCAGAACTCGACACCTGTGATGGCAGAATCTCTCGAAGCTGGAGGCAAAGCGCTACGGAAGCACTCGCGCGGATGAACGAACATTCCCTCCTAAGCCACTTGCATATCAATCTGCCACATGCCAATGGCCGGAGCGGGGTATTTGTCAAGCGCACAGGGGATTTTTTCGCTAGACCACCGTAGTAACGATGGCGCCTGCCATCAAAGCGGTAGCTGCTGAGATTTGAGCTATCAAGCAATCGGACGTTGGCCGCGGTTCCCTTAAGGGTGATCTCGACAACCTCGGGAACGCCGTTGCGCTGACCAAGATCGTAGTGAGTGAGGAAGCGAAGATAGCACCTCCTTGGTGCATCTCCTCTACTGCTATTGACACACAACGTCAGATCATGGGCAAACGCGACGACTTCATGTTGACGGTACCCTAGGCTGCTGACATACCATAGCCAATCAACCATATGCTACCGTAGCAGGACGTGCGGCGGCAACTGGCGGCCGGTGAGGTGCTGGCCTCCCTGTGGTCCCTCCGCGCGGCGGGGGGACGGGCGCGGCGTGCTGCGCCCCTGCGGCTTGGCCCGTACCTACTCCTGTCAGCGCGAGGGGGGAGTGGCCGCCGGCCGGCCTACGACTTGGCTATCCTTGTGAGGGGATAGCATCAAGATGAGCAGGATGGGGGGGATGGTGAGACGGTGGCTGAGATGATGTGGCGCGTGGGAAAGCACGAGGGCGTGGGGAACATTGTCCTGGAGCACGTGCCGATTCCCGAGGTTGGCCCCGGACAGGTGCTCACACGGACGCATGTCAGCCTGATTAGCCGTGGCTCCGAGCTGTGGCGGCGCTACGAGCTTGAGGAGGCTGTCCCTCCCAGAATGATGGGGTACTCCACGACTGGGACTGTGGAGCGCGTCGGCGCGGGTGTCACCGGAGTAGCGCCGGGCGACCGTGTGGTGGCAAGCGCACCCCACGCCGAGTACTCGCTTGTGGACAACGTGCAGCGGCTCGACGCGCGGCTCTCTTTCGAGGAGGGCACGTTTCATCCACTCAGCACGAGCAGCGCCGGCTGGACACGCGCGGCGGGGATAACCGCTGAGGATCGCGTCGTCGTGCTCGGCCAGGGGATTGTCGGCAATCTGGTCATGCAGTTTGCTCGACGCTATCGGCCCGTCCAGCTCATCGCCGTGGATGCGCTCGATCTCCGGTGCCGGCTCGCAGCGGAGGTTGGCGCGCCCGCGGTCGTACACGCCGGTGAACAGGACCCGGTCGAGGCGGTGAGGCGCCTGACCGGCGGTGACGGTGCAACCATCGTGATTGACTGCGTTGGTGGACGGGCGGGCGTGCAGTCCTTTGCCCAAGCCCAAGACATGCTGGCTCCGGGTGGTCTGCTTCAGCTGATCGGGGCCTACCATGGTACGCCGCTGCCGCTGGATGCGTCGAAGATCATGGGCAAGCGCCTGCGAGGCAGCTACCCGCCGGAGACGGACCGCGGGGAAATGGGGCGCGAGGCGATGGGAGCGCTGGGAGATGGTGAGGTCCGTGTACAGCCGTTGATTACCCATCGCTTCGCTGGGCAGGAGGCCAAGCAGGCGTTCGACTTCCTGTACGAGCACCCGGAGCAAGCGATGGGGGTGTTGTTCCGATGGGCGTGAGCGATGTGGCGGCGGCGCTGCTGCTCGGCAGTGAGGCACGTGCCAATACAGCGGTGGGTATATTCGGCGTATGAGACCTGCTGCCAAGATCACTGCCATCCGTCCTATCGTGTGTGCGACCGGTCATGGTCGCACGTTCCTGTTTGTGCTGGTGGATACCGACGCGGGCCTCACCGGGGTTGGCGAGGGCAGCCAGAGCGATCAGGACACCGCGGTGGTCGCCAACGTGCGCCAGCTTGCCCCGCGCTACGTCGGCCGGAACCCGCTGGACGTGATCGAGGCCCGCGGGCGGCTCCTCACCAACGACCGTACCGGCCGTGCCATGTTCGTGGCGGTGAGTGCCATCGAGCAGGCGCTCTGGGACCTGGCCGGGAAGCTGCTGGATGTCCCGGTCTACCAGTTGCTCGGCGGCTCCTGCCGCGACCGGCTGCGCTGCTACGCGACGATGGGCGCCGGAGTCACCGACCGCAGCCCGGCGGGTCAGGCCCGCGAGGCGGCGCGCTGCACGGCGGCCGGCTATACCGGGGTCAAAGTGGGGCCGTTCGGCGATCTGACCCCTGACCGCTGCTCCGGGCCGGCCGGGCGCGAGCGGTTGCGCGAGGGCATTGAGCGGGTCAAGGCGGTCCGGGCCGCCGTGGGGCCGGACGTGGACGTGATGGTCGAGTGCGGCTACGCCCTGGACTACCCGGCTGCCCGGCGCGTCGCTGCTGCGCTGGCGCCGTATGACTGCTTCTGGCTGGAAGCGCCTCTGTTCTGGGATGATCCGGCGGAGCTGGCGCGCCTGCGCCACGCTATCCCCCAACGTGTAGCGTCCGGGGAGCGCACGCACGGTCGGCGATCCTACCGCGAGCTGATCGAGCGCCAGGCCGTCGGCGTGCTCCAACCCGACGTGAAGTGGACCGGTGGGATTTTGGAAGCAAAGAAGATCGCGGCCTGGGCGGAGACCTACCAGCTTGCGCTCGCCCCGCACAACAACTCCGGGCCGGTAGCCACCGCGGCCAGCGCCCACCTGTCGGCGACGCTACCTAACTTCCTCATCCTAGAGACCCCCTCGCGCGCTCCCACCTGGGAGGCGGACCTGCTGCGCGGCACCGGCCTGGTGGAAAACGGCGCGGTGTCGCTAGAGCGCCTGCGGGCGCGGCCGGGGCTGGGCATCGAGTTTGACGAGGCGGTCGCTCGCCGGCACGAGTGTCTCTGCTAATCGGCTCTAGCGGTCGTGCTCGTGAACGCGGGAATCCAGGCGTTGGGGGCCGGAGTGGGGGCGCCCGATCCCGTCTCGTCACTGCGGCGGAAGGCGCAGTCCAGGCCGCGGACCACTGCCGGCGCTGGCGCAATAACGGGGGCCGGGGACCCGTAGGGAACTCCGCACGAAAAAAGCTAGACACGATCAGCTAGGCAGCGGTCATGGGTCGTGCTCCTCGCTCGCGCTCTGTCCGCCGTGGTCGGCGGGAGTTGGCGCGTCTTCCATGTAGGCGGCCGCTTCATCGAGGAGCTGGTACAGCTCCGACGGGGAGTCCGCCGCGAGGGCCTGCCGCGTCTTGAGCGTGCGCTGCAACACGTCCACCGCGCGGCCGACCGCGGCGAGCTTTTCGAGCCGCACGGCACGCTGCCGCCGCCGACCGGCGGCGCCACCTCGCCGCCAGGGCCGGGGTCGCGCCGAGTCGGGGTCGGTAGCCACGACGCGCTGAATGAGGACCTGGAGCAGACGGACCTTTGCATCGAGCACCGGCGCGGTGGCCGCTTGCGCGAGCCGCTGCACCTCAGCGGTGGTGAACGTCCAGTCGTACAAGCCCTGGTCCGGCGTGGTGGGGTGGGTGACGGAGGTGGGGCGTGGCTCGGCGCCAGTGGGTACGCGACGGGAGCAGTCGTGACCCGGTGGCGGCGAGGGCGTGACGTGGGGGCGGTCGTGGGCCGGCAGGGTGGCGGGTGAGGCGCACCGACGGTCATGACCCGGCGCCCTCGGCTGGGTGGCGACGCCACCGCTGTCGGCCGGCATGATGCTGCGACTACTCCCATCCGGGGCTACGTGCGCTCCAGACTTGTCTTGCATACGCCAACCTCCGTCAATGGGGGCATATTGGGCGGGTGGGGGGCGGGACAACGGGCGAGGGGAGGGGTTTGGGCCTCACCCGCTGGCTCCCGCTCCATCACTGAGCGATAGAGAGGGGGAGGCTGCCGCCGGTGGCGGCCGCCTGCACGCGCGGGATCACCTCACGACCTAAGCGACGCAAACAGGCGCGTGTCTGGGCCGGCCCGATGGCGGGCCAGCGTAGCTGCACGTGGACGTGGGTGAGGGATAGGGCGCGCTGCCGGGCGACGATGGCCTGCGCGACCGTCTCCGGGCTACCGTAGAGGAAGCCGACGCGCCGCGCGGCCTCGGCGGCGCTCGCCGGCGCCGAGGCCGCACGCCACTCCGGCCGTACAGCGACCTTCTCCCAGAGTAGCGGGATGGTCGCGGCGACCTCGGTCTCGGCGGAGCGATCATCGGCGCCGACGTACAGCCCGAAGCCGCCCGATACCGGCGGCGCCTCCGTCCATCCCGCCCGTTTCCAGGCGCTCCGATACGCGGCAACGATCTCCCGCAAGTTGGTCAGCGGACGCTCGCGCGAGGTCATGAGGCCGACGCCACGCTCCCCGGCCAGCACCGCCGACTCGACGCTGTTGGCGGCGGCCCACGTCCGCGTCCGCAGGTCGCCGAGCGGCGCCGGCCGCAGCGTCACCGCGGGCAGCCGGAAATGGTGTCCGTCGAAGGCGAACGGCCCGCCGCGCCACAAGCCCAGCATCACGTCCAGCGCTTCCGCAAACCGCTCGCGGCGCACCTCGTCGGTGAGGGCGAGGCCGAACGCCGCCACCTCCGGCGGCGTGCAGCCGCTGCCAAAGCCGAAGGACGCCCGCCCGCCGGTGAGTACGTCCACCGTGGCGACTTGCTCGGCTACCGCGAGGGGATGGTGCAAGTTCAGGCAGATGATTGCACTGCCTACACCGATGCGCCGGGTACGCTGACCCGCAGCCAGCGCGAGGAGCGGCGTTGCTGGCAAGTGGCCGCGGTGAACCCCGAAATGGTGCTCGGCAAACCAGACCGCGGCGAGACCGAGATCGTCGGCCGCCTCGGCGAGCGCGAGCGCCTCCGCAAAGACAGCACCGGAAGGGGTGTCAGCGTGCCCCTCTACATGATCCATCAACGCGAATTGCACCGCCACCATCCTTGTCCGTAGTTGGCGCATAGCTTTCAGCCGTCAGCCGGCGAGTGTCATTCCCGCGTGCGCGGGAATGACGGGTGCGACGTTGGGAATGACGGTGCTCCCGGACGGCGGACTAGAAACACCCGCTGGGAGGAGAGTATACTGCTCTCAACCGTCTCGACCGCCGGTTCCGGCCGGTGATCGCTCCGGTTGACGAACGCCGTCGAAAGGAAGGCCCGTGAGCAACGGCCGTGTACAGCGCATCGTGGGCGCGGTGCCTGTCCTGGTGATGCCCTTTGACGAGGAGGGGGCTATTGACGAGGCCAGCCTGCGCCGGCAACTGGACTTCTGTATCGAGGCCGGCTCGCAAGCTATCGCCTTTGGCATGGGCAGCGAAAGCGCCCTGCTGACCGACGCGGAGCGGGCGCAGGTCTGGAGCCTGGCGGCCCGGCATCTGGATGGCCGGCTCCCGCTGATTGCGGCCACCGCGCATGCCAGTCGGGAGGGCACCATCGCGCTGACCCGGCTCGCGCAGGAGTGCGGCGCCACCTGCGCGATGGTCAATCCGGCCCCCTACAGCGGCGCAGAGCTGGTCGGCCTGTTTCGCGATCTGTCCGACCGGGTGGGCCTCCCGCTCATGGTTCAGGATGCAGGCGGCGATGCTCCCCCGGAGGTGTTGTTGCAGGCTGTAGACGCCGCTGCCAGCATTAGCTGTATGAAGATCGAGTCGCCGGGCACACCGGAGAAGATCGGCGTAGTGGTAGACGGGCTGCGGCAGCGCGGCTTGCTGGGCCGCGGCGCTGCGCGGGAGATCACCGTGCTCGGCGGCGGCAACGGCAACTTGCTACCGGAGGAGCTAGACCGCGGCTCCGTCGGCACGATGCCGCATCCGGCGCTGATTGATGGCTTCCGCACAGTCTGTGACCGCTATGCCGCCGGTGACTCCACGGGTGGTCAGGAGGTCTATCAGCGCACGGTTGCGCCGGTGCTGCGGGCCGTCACCGTGAGCGGCACCGGATCGGCAATGCTGTGGCTGCAGAAGACACTTTTTCAGCGTGCTGGTATCCTTCGTACCACCTATTGTCGTCGGAATGCGCTGGCCCTGCCGGCTTGGCTGATGGAGCAGGTCCAGCGCCATCTCGACAGTACCGATTTGGTCATCGCCCGCATGCTGCGTACACAGGCTGCTCACCGAGGTAGTAGTTAGCAATGGCCGCAATGCATCTCGTCGTCGCGCCGACGCTGGAAGCCTACGCGACGGACATTCTAGTGGCCGCCGGCACCCCGGCAGCCACGGCGCAGCACGTCGCCGAGCACATGATCCTGGCGAACCTGTCGGGCCACGATTCCCACGGCGTCATTCGCCTGCCCTACTATGTCGAGAGCATCGAGGACGGCAGCTACGATGCCGCCGGTCAGCCCACAGTGGTGCATACGTCCGGTGCCGTCAGCGTGGTGGACGGGGCAAACACTTTCGGCCAGCTTACCGCCTCATTCGGACTCGACGTGGCGCTGAAACATGCTGCCCGTTGCGGCATCGGCGCCGCTGCTTTGCGCCGCTGCACGCATACCGGCCGGCTCGGGCACTATCCCGAAGTCGCCGCCGAGCGGGGCTATATCTCCCTGCTGACGGTGGGCTACGCCGGGCCTGGCGTGGGGGGTATGGCGCCGTTTGGGGGCGCGCGGCGGCAGTTTGGCACCAACCCCTGGGCACTGGGCATTCCGGTAGACTCCCAGCCGCCGGTCATCGCCGACTTTGCGACCACCGTGGTCGCGGAAGGCAAGCTGCAAGTCGCACGCGCGAAGGGCGAGCCGCTGCCACCAGGCTACATCGTGGACGCGCAAGGCAACCCTTCGACCAACGTCCACGACTTCTACGCCGGCGGCATGCTCTTGCCTATGGGTGGCCACAAAGGATCGGCCCTGGCTCTCATCGCTGCCTTGCTCGGCGCCGGTCTCACGGCCGAGGAGCCGATCACAACCGGCCACGGCAACGGGGTGTTTGTCATGGCGCTGGACCCGGCCGCGTTTGCGCCCCACGATGCTGCTACGGCAACACTCACGGGGATGCTTGAGAGTGTTAAGGCGGTGCCCCCGGCAGCCGGCTTTCGTGAAGTGCTCCTGCCTGGGGAACCGGAGCGACGCTCGCGCGAGGAACGCCGCCGCACGGGCATCCCGCTGCCGGCGCAGACTTGGGAGGAGTTACGAGCGCTCGCCCAGCGACTTGATGTGACCGTCCCGGAAATCTCCTAGTGCTGAACTCGGAAGCCATGCACCTGCTTTCTCTTAGTCCAGCGGTGGCCGGCCGGCGTCAGTGGAGCGGGTTGGCCGCCCAACACTCGACACCACAGGCGGCCGGCCGTATGCTGATGGGGACAACAGATACATGACCGCTCGCCGCACCTCGCCCGCTTCATAGGAAGCACGTATGATAGGAGGTAGATATGAGCAGCAGTAAACGGAGCACGGGACTCACCAGACGCCAGGCGTTGTGGGGCGGTGGGCTGGTGTCCATGAGCGCGGTGCTTTCGGCCTGCATCGTCGAAGCCCAGATACCACCGACACCTACCCCGGTACCAGGCAAGATCACCTTCCTCCACGGGTGGCAAGGCCAGCCGGCCTATGAGACGTTTCTTACCACCGCTGCCCAGCAGTGGCAGGTACGGCGGCCGGATCTTGAGGTGACGTGGCTGGGCATGGCTGGGCATGACGCGGTACTGGGGCACTTCCTCAAGACTACCGCAGCCGAAACACCGGTGGAAGTGAGCGTGATCGCCTCCACGGACTTGCAGAGTCTTTTTGAGGCGCGGCATCTCCGTGACTTGCGCTTTGCTACCCGGCAGCCCCAGTTCTCCGAGATCGCGGAGGGTGCGTTCCTCCGCTCTTCGCGGCAGTTCCGGAATGCCGGGGCGGAGACGTATGGCCTACCGGTGACCGGCCCCGCCTCGCGGGTGCTGGCCATCCATAGCGGTCTGCTCGAGGCCGGGGGGCTGAACCCGCGGGGCACCGAGATAAGGACCTGGGAAGCTCTGGACAGTCTGGCAGAGCAGTTGACGGAACGCCAGGGTGATGAGATCACACGCAGTGGCTACGCGCTACAGCCGATGGACCTCACGTGGTTTGCCGCTTGGGTCAACACGACCGATACAACCCTCTTCAACCCGGAGCAGTCCTGGGCAAATCTCGACGCCGATGGAGCGGTGGCCGCCTTGCAGCACCTGGTTGACCTCCACCGTAAGCTGCGCGTATCGGCGCCCATCCCCCAAGCAGCCCGGTCACCGGGGGCGACCCCGCTGCAGGCAGGCACGGCTGCCGTCCATGATGACTTGAGCTGGGCACCGCTGCGCCACTACCGGGAGGCGGCCACGGCCCGGACCTACTGGCAGATTCCGTATCCCAAAGGCCCAGGCGGCTACGGACCCAATACCGCTACGGCAATGGACGCAGCGGTCGTCCATGTGAGCATCGAACGCCCAGGCCATGCGCTCACCTTCCTGCAATGGTTCTGTGGCAGTCTCGAGGTAGCCCACTTGAAGTTCGCGCAGGTGCGGGAGACATCACCTCTGGTGGCGTTTTACAAGAGCCAGGAGTGGATTAAGGCAGTGGACGCACAGCCGGTGCTGGCGACGATCCCGGACATTGCCGAAATACCCGGCGCCTATGCCGGATTCACCGCGCCTTACCCGTACCGGCGGTATCGCCAGCTCAACGAAGAGGTCTTACCCATCCTCAATCGAGCCTATCGCACCGGCGAGGGCGTCGGGACTGCCTTGAAGGAAGCCCACGCCGTGGCCAACCGCATCCTCTCGGAAAAGAGGTAATGGCTGCGCTGCGCGAAGCGCGGCCTGGGAGGGCCAGGGCGCCCACCGTTGGTCGTGGCCCCCACCCTGGCCCTCCCCCGTAGCAAGCTACAGGGGAGGGAAGTGCCGTCCCCCTGCGGAGCGGGGGGGCCATAGGGGGCCGGCGCCCTGGCTGCGTGCGGTGCCTCCTTATCCGCTCCTTATCCGGCGGGCAGCTGCTCCAGCCGCTCACTAGCACCGGCCCAGAGCTGCTGCAGCTCCGCGCAGTCGGCCAATAAGGCCGCGATGGTGCCCTCGGCTGCGATTTGGCCATCCTTGAGCACGATGATGTGGTCGGCGCGACGTAACGCCGCGCGGCGATGGGAGACGACCAGACACGTCGCCTCCGGGCGAGTAAACACCCGCTCCCAGAGTACCTGTTCCGTCTCGACATCGAGTGCGCTCGACAGGTCATCGAAGATCAGCAGCTCCGGGTCGCGCACGAGCATACGCGCGGCGGCCGTGCGCTGCACCTGTCCTCCGGAGAGCTTGACCCCCCGCGGGCCGATCACTGTGTCCAAGCCATCAGTCAACTCTGCCACGTCGCGTTCCAGGACCGCCGCGCGCAGCGCGGCCGGGAGGTCCACCTTAGCCGGTGGCAAGCCCAAGAGGATGTTGTCGCGCAAGGTCTCGCTGAACAGCCGCGGCACCTGTGGTGTGTAAGCCACCCGCGGCGGTACAAGGAATGTGGCCGGGTCGGCAATCGGCTCGCCGTTCCAGCGTAGCTCCCCCGCATCACGGGGCAGGAGGCCCAAGATGGCGCAGAGCAGCGTGCTCTTCCCGGAGCCAACCCGCCCGGTGATGACCGTGAACGAGCCGCGTGGGAGGTGGAGATTGATCCCGGTAATTCCCCGCCCGGACTCGGGATAGCGGTACGTCAGCCCAGCCACGTCGAGTGTATCCAGCCGATGAGCAGCCGTCCTGGCAAGGTGCGGGATTGATGGGAAGTCCCCCCGCATGTAGACCGGGCCGTGCTCCACGAGGGCTGGCGGCGGTGTGTCTCTTTGCAGCAACTCGATCAGCCGTTGCCAGGAGACTTTGGCCTGCGTCGTATCTACCATTGTGTGGCCGACCATATTGAGGCCGCCGCTGACTGTGCCCAGATAGGAGACAAAGAGGGCCAGGTCACCTACCGTAAAGGTGCCGGCCTGCATTGCTGACCCCACCAGCAGTAGGGTCAGTCCCGTCACCAGGCTATCCGTGACGGCAAATGATCTGCGGGCCATCTGGTTGAGCAGCATATTCTGCAGCTCGGCCCGGCGCCGAACCTCGCCGAGTGTCTGTAGCCGCGCTGCGGCCCGCTGTTCAGTCGTGTTCACCTTGATTGCCAACACTGCGCCGAACAGCTCGCCGATGAAGCTCGTAACCTGCCCAGTAGCGGTGCGGCTGGCTCGCCGGGTCACCTCCAGGCGCCGGCGCACCAGCGTAGTCGCTACCCTGATCGCCACCATCGGCCCCAGCGCGGCAACGGTCACGAGCGGGTTGATACTGAGCAGGATCGCCAGGGCGATGATGGCGGCGCCGACATTGCCAATCGAGTCGACCATATCCTCGGAGAGGTACGTAATCTCGTTGACATCGCCCCGGAAGCGACTCACGGCCTCGCCCGGTGAAGCGGGGAGCGTCCGTGCTCCCGGACGCCGCAGCAGGCGCGCCAACAGATTCTTCCGCAGCAGGGCGCCGGTCGTCGCATGGAAAGTCGCATTTGTCGCATTGCCCCCCAGACGGATGGCTCCTCCAGCAGCCGCCACCGCCGGGAACAGCGCGAGTAGCCCCCACAGCCCGATAGTGAGCGGCGCACTGTTCGTCAGCGTGTTGAAGACTTGGCGGAGGATCAGCCCTTCGGCCAAGTTGATGAGCAGATCGTCTGCGATCCAGAGCAGCGCATTGGCGAGGAAGAGCCAAGGGGCAAAGCGTACCAGCCGCCAGACCGCTTGCCAGATATTCATGCCAACACCTCCGCCAGACCGATCTGGCGCAGCCGGCTGAAGCGCGAGGTGGGATTGTGGGCAAGGGCAGTGCGCGGACCGTGTTCCACAATGCGTCCGGCTTCCAGCATCATAATCTCGTCGGCCCGCTCGACGGTGGCCAGCCGGTGGGCAATGATGATGGCGGTCCGGTCACGCAACAACCGATCCATTGCCCGTTCGATCAGACGCTCGGTAGCCGGGTCCAGCCGCGACGAAGCCTCGTCCAGCACGACCACGCCAGGGTCTTTGAGAAAGACCCGCGCGAAGGCCAGCAGTTGGGCTTCGCCGGCAGACAACCCTCTGCCGCCGGAGGCCAGCTCGCTATCGAGCCCCTCGGGCAAGGCCGCATACCAGCGTGCTAGTCCCACCTCGTCCAGCACGCCCACGACCCGGTCGTCAGGAATGCTGGGATCGAAGAAGGTCAGGTTGTCGCGGACGGTAGCGTGGAAAAGCTGGACCTCCTGCGTGACCAGACCGATGCGCTGCCGCAGCTCAACCAGTCGGGTATCGCGGATATCCGTGTCGCCGAGGCGAATAGTGCCGGTATCGGGGTCGAAGAGGCGGAAGAGCAGGCGCGTGAGCGTGGTCTTGCCGCTGCCGGTTCGTCCCAGCAGACCCAGCACGGCGCCAGGGGCCACCTGGAAGGAGATGTCTTGTAGGACGGAGGCGGCGGACCGATAGCCGAACGAGACATCCTGAAACGTCACTGGCAGTGGCCCTGGTGGGAGACTGGCCCCCGGGCCATCGCGCGTGCCGCTCTTGAGCCTCAGGAGCGTGTCAATACGGCGCAGACTGGCCGTGGCCCGTTGCAGGTCCTCCAACTGGCGAGTGGTCCGCTGGAGTGGCCCCCACAGCGTGTTGATGTAGTGGACGAGGAGGTAGACGGTGCCCAGCGTAATTACCTCGGCGCTAAACAGATAGGCGCCTACGCCCAAGGCCACCGCATTGGCCAGAGCGAAGAGTAGCGACGAGATCGTACCCCCGAGGCTCGACATAACCTGTGAAAGCCGGCCCCGCTGCATTGCCACCCGCAACGTTTGGTAGAGGCAGCGCAACACATATGGTGTTGCCCCACTGCTGCGGATGTCCTCGGTGCCCGCCAGCCGCTCTTCCAGGAACCCGGCTACGTCCGCCTCCGCTTGGCGGTGACGCTGGAGAGGCCCCACCGCCAACGTGGTGCCTCTCCGCAGCAGGACCAGGGCAACGGCAGCGAAGAGGGCGAAGACTAGGCCCGCTCGCCAGTCTTCGCGCCAGACGAGAGCGAGCACACCGATCAGAAAAAGGGCACTGCCCAGCAGATCAACTACAAACTCGGAGAAGAAGTTAGCCAGCTGCCCCACATCGCCATCAATGCGCTCGATCAGCTCGCCCGGGGTGTGCTCGTTATGGAAGCTCATATCCAACCGGAGACAGTGGAGTGCGAGGTCGGACCGCAGCTGATTCGTCGCCCGCCAACCGATGTCTGCGCTCACGTAGGTGGCAGCGGTCGCAGCGATGTGGTGGCCGACACCAACTGCGATGAACAGCAGCACTGTGATCGTCAGGGCGGCCAGTGTTGCTCCCGCCTGCGCGGTGTCAATGAGCTGGCGGACGAGCTGCGGGGCGAGTAGTCCGAGGCCGATGCTGCTCCCCAGCAGGGCGGCCAGGAGCGCCACCCGGCGCCATAGTGGCACGAAGTACGTCACCAGGAACCCCTGGTAACGCTGGAGGGACATAGACATGCAGTGATCCTTTCAGTGCTTTGGGAGGTAATCGAGACCTACCCTCACCCCCCGGCCCCCTCTCCACTTGTGGAGAGGGGGAGTCCGCCAGAGACGGGCGCTCACAAGGGTAGATAAACCGGAAAACAGGCGAAATGGGTGCTTGTAGGGGCATAGCATGCTACGCCCCTGACCCGGTGGCAGTGAGCAACGCTGCGAGTAGCCGCCGAGGAAAGCGTGGCTGGCCGCTCCTTCAGTCGGAGGAGCAGCACAAAGGGGCCAAGGCACCACCAAGCCACGGACCGCGGCCTAGCAATACTCGGTGATTTATTGTGAGGAGAGTGAGCGTGTCATGGCGGCACCTCCGCCAGCGGAATGTCGTGATAGTAGCAGCTATGTGCAGCACTGCCACTTGACCGTTAGTCAACACGTAACCACTCCCGGACCTGTGGGGAGGCCGTGGTCGGGAGCGGTTCCGAGCAGGTCACACTATAGTAAGAGCAGGACCAACGGGATCACGATGGCCATCAAGCCTAGAATACCCACGATGGCGCTGAAGAGCGTGTAACGTTGGCCATAGTTCGTCAAAAGGGTCGCATCGTAGTACTGACTGACGCCTGCGTCCTCATACATTTTGATTAGGCCGCGTAGCAGCGTGTCGCGCGTGCTGCGCCCGAACTGTAGAGCCAGAATCGCAACCCCGTTTACCAGCAGCGTGCCTACTATGGCGATGATGATCACCACAATCCCCTCGAGCGTTGGATCGGAAGCCGCTATCCCGCTGCTAATGCCAAGCATCGCGAAATTGAAGATGATGGCCGCGAGTACAAAGATGGTGTCGGTCCTCGTGTTGACATGGAGTTCCGACTGGATATGGTTGTGCAGGCGTTCCAACATCAGACTCACCTCCTCAACTTCCTAGGAGCAGCCGCTACATAGGTGTGGCAGTACCCGCAGGAGACCGACGCTTGACATCCACCTGCATCCCATCGCGAAGCTTGGCGGCAAGATTCACACTGGTGGGGTCAGCATCCTCAGACAGACCGCCTGCCAACCGGATAGCGTCCTCGACGCGGAGGCCCTCCTGCACAGTGTGCGTGCCTGGGTTGGCTACCGCGCCGGAGACGTAGACTACCAGCGTCCGCGGCGTGGGCGTCGGCCTGGGCGTCGGCCACAGCCACAGCCATGGCGTCGGTCTGGGCGTCTGGCGAGACATCGGGATGGCCACTGCCAGCACCAGCGAGACCGCCAGAACGACCGCCAGAACGACTATCGCGGCAATCGCCGCTGCAAGCGTTCGGTTCGACATGTTGTCGGGCCTGTCCTGCCTAACTAGGGGTTCACTCTAGCGCAACGAGGGAGCTAGGAGGCGTCTCTGGACCATCTCGTGCTGCCATCAGTCCAGACTGCTCGGCCGTGTGGCTTGCAAGCGCCGTTTCTTTCACCTTTCCCTCGCCCATGAACCGGTACACGCTTCGCGCCCTTCCCAGCGTGGCCTACTGGTCCATGTCCCAGTATAACCTGTGTAGACTGCCAAAAACAGGGGAAGGCGCTCCCGGGCGCTGGTCAAGTACTGTCAACTACTGGCCCAGTGGCCAACTACCGAGAGCCTCTCCCGGTGAGAAGGTACGAGAGGGGTCGTGGGCGGTTACGTCAGCACTGAGCTGCACCAACTTGACTGACAGTCAAGCGCCATAGCGCTATGGCCTTGCTACACTGCGCCCATACCGTCCCACTTTGGGGCCAAAGGAGGTACGAGATGTCTACAGGACAACGAGGAATAGTAGTGAAGCTTCAACAGAGTACGCCGGCATCGGTGAGAGCTGTCTATCCGGCTGTTGAAGGAGTAAGGCTTGACACGATTTGGCAAAGTGCTGAGGGCGCTACGCCAGTGGCGCCACGTCACCCAGGAGGCGTTGGCTGAGAGCGCCAACGTAGACGCCACCTACATTTCCCACCTCGAACGTGGCGTGAAGCGGAACCCCAGTACCGAGGTGGTGAGGGCACTGGGCACGGTCTTGGGTCTCCAAGGCACCACGCGCTATCTCTTCGAGAAAGAGGCTGCTGTGGCCAAAGCGCTCCTGGATGGAACGACAGACGAGGAGTTCTTGGATCTCTTGATCCGTCTGAGCCTCGCCTACGAGGAAGGCGACCCGCAAACAAAGCAACGGCTCGTCACAGAGCTAGCCCAGCTCACGGCACACCGCCAGCAGCAGGCCGACACAGTGAGTGCCGCTGACGGTGCTGCCGGCTTGGAGCATCCACCCACAGGTGTCGTCCCGCCGGCCGAAACTTGACTCATAGTCAGTTGACGGGCTACGAATCTGCGCCTAGAGTGGAGAGGCCAATTGGTGGCCGTCAACGTCCTCGTGAGGATAGGCCAATCACACCGACAAGGAGGTGTAGATGACGAACATGAAGGTGGTAACCGGCAGCTAAACGCCCTTCGGGGCGTAGACCGGGGCGGTGGGCTTGGCCAGCTTACCGCCTCCGGTCGTATTTCCCCACCATTTCTTGCCCCTCATTCGCTACCCCGGCGATATAGTCCCCCCTACCCTGGTAGTCGCACGTACCGCTCACAGCACTGCGTCCTCATCAGCCAGAGCACGGCTCCAACTTCAGAGACCGGCGAGCACTCTGGATAGGTGAACAGGCGACAGATGACAAGCAGAGGAGGTGACTCAACGTGATCGTTTCACGCCCAGTTGTGAGGTTCATGCACAGAGGAGCCGCGCATGTCCGATGCTATGGTCCACACCTCCTTTCCCGGCCTCGACGACTTCTACGGTGAGGGCTGGATTACGGGAGAACCTATCGTCATCAAGAGTGGCAAAGAAGCTACGGTGTACCGCTGCCCGGCAGGTCCCGCAGTTGGCACGGAATTCCTGGCCGCCAAGTTCTACCGCTCCCGCCAGCGCCGTCGCTTTCAGAACGACGCCATCTACCAGCAGGGACGGGCGCTTACCGTTGGATCTCAGGAGGGGCGACTGCTGCGGGGCAATCGCCGGCCAGATAAGCGGCTCCTCCGCTCGCTCCGGAAAAAGACGCGCGCCGGCCGCGGCACACAATACCTATCCTGGGTCGAAGCCGAGTATCAGACGCTCACGCGGCTGCATGCAGCGGGGGCAGCCGTGCCCCAGCCGTTTGCCCGCTCTGGTAAGGCGGTGCTCATGGAATACGTGGGCGATCACGCCCAGCCAGCACCCCTCCTGCAGCACAGCACACTGACTCCAGCGGAGGCACGCCGCCTCTGCGAGCAGCTCCTCCATAACGTGGCGTTGTGGCTCGCGTGTGACCGCGTGCATGGGGACCTGTCGGCGTTCAACGTCCTCTACTGGGAGGGACGCATCAAGGTGATTGACTTTCCGCAAGCGGTTAATCCTCGTGAGAATCCCAGTTCCTTCTCCCTCTTGGTGCGGGATATCGAGAACATTGGCCAGTATTTCGGGCGCTCCGGCGTACACGTAGACGCTCTGGAGTGGACCACATCGCTCTGGGAACGCTATCTCGCTGGTGAGCTGTGGCCGCCAGCGCTGACGTAACCGTCGAGCCTCAGCAGCTCCCTTGATCGGTCTACAGGCCCTTGTGCGGGTGCTACATCCGGCGAAGCTCGCTCACGGCTCATGGCAGCACCGGGGGCAGCTACGTCTGCGGACACGCATCCGGCCCCTATAATCATCGTAGCGGCGCTGTAGTAAGGCGCGGTAGCACGACGCACCGAGGCAAGGCTATGGGAACGGTTGATCTCACGAGTACACCTACTTATCACCGAGCGAGCGAAGAGGACGCGCTCATCCGCGCACATATTGCCGAAGCGGGCGGCGGCGTGGACGATCCGGTTGTGGATGGGACTACCCTGACGGTGGCCGCTGTGTGGCAAGCGTTCCAGCGCGTGCGCGGCGACCGCCGCGGCTTTCGCGCCCGCACCCCGGGCCTCACGGAGGATCAGCGGATGGCCGTCGTTCGCTTTGTCGGGAAATATCCCCACTACGTGCTACCACCTAGTGGCTAGTGGCTAGTGGCTAGTGGCTAGTGGCTAGTGGCCTGCGGTTCCGAGGTACCGTTGGGCGGGCAGCACACCATCTTCAGCCGCGAGGTGCCACCTGCGGCCGGCCCCAAATCAGCACGACCTTCAGAGGCGTGTTACCGGTGTTACGCATCCCGTGATCGCAGCCGGGGGGTGCCAGGATTGCGTCGCCGGCGGCCACCGGTATCTGCTGGCCGTCCAGCGTCATCACCCCACTCCCCTGGGTGAAGTAGTAGCACTCTTCCAAGTCGTCGTGGGTGTGATCACCCTCGCTGACACCTGGGCCTAGCTCCCACACGTGGAACGTCACGGGGAGGCGGCTCGCTTGGTCGAAGAACCCACGCACCTTGATAACGCCGTCGCCTTGGTGGATAGCCGCCACCTCCTTGACCTGGGTGGTATCACTCTCTTTGCGGAACATAGCTCGCTCCCTCCCACACCCGCTGGGCCTCGTCTCAGCTACCATCTTCCGCCGCCATGTGCTCGACCACACGGATCAGCAGGGCCTTGGCCGCTGCCAGCGCCTCGGTGGTGCGCCAGGCCGCGTGGTCAGTCTCACCGGCTACGTTGGACAGCCCGCGGATGACGGTGAGCCGCACACCGTAGAGCCGTGCGGCCAAGCCTACCGCAAACGCTTCCATCTCTTCGGCGACGGCGCCGGGAAAGTGCGCCGCACGCTCGCCGGCCTCTGCCGGGTTCGCCGCGGCAGCCGCTACAGAGAGCAGGCCACCGCGCCGCACCGGCTCGCCCGGTAAGTCGGGAGCCGCGAGTGGCAACTCGTCGCTGACCGACGGCAGTCCGGCGAGCGGGAGGC
The DNA here is from genome assembly GCA_965238265.1 of Chloroflexota bacterium. Classification (GTDB taxonomy): domain Bacteria; phylum Chloroflexota; class UBA11872; order UBA12225; family JAJDUF01; genus JAJDUF01. Next base: position 4,324,653 of record OZ250185.1, read on the forward strand.
CCTGCGGCCAGCCCAACGCTGCGGCCGAGCGATGCGCTGCACCGCTGCCGCGGCCAATGCCCACGCACCGCACATTGGTCGCCAGCAGCGCCGACCCGACCGGCGCACGCAGCGGGTCATACGTGCCGGCAATGCCAACCAAGATCACCTGAGCGGACTGCGGTCCGGCAGTGGCAGTGGGCCGGAGGTAGTTGCCCAGCGCAAAAGCGGCGCCGGCCCCGGCGGCAGCCAAGCCAAAGCCGCAGAGCGCGACTGCGACCTCGCGCCCGCCGACGCGGCAGCGGGTCGCTCCGCGGTCAGCGAGCGTGCGGTGGACACGCTCACTGCAGAGAAAACGTGCTTCGTAGCCAGTAGGCACGAGTATCAGCATCGGTTCACCAGGCAGCCCTACCCCCGTCGCCGCCAGTGCCAGCTGTCGCTGCCGGAGATGAGGGGGCGCAGCTGCTCCGGGAGCGTGGCTACAAACTCGGGACTGATCTCGTTGCCAGGCCACTCGCGCAGCATCGGCGGTGTGTAGCCGGCCACCAGGATCACCCGCTCGGTATCGCTCTGGATGGGCGTGGTGCTGTGGAGCAGCGATTCCGGGAAGAGCAGCACCGACCCGGCCTGCGCTTCGATCTGATGGATCAGTTGGCCATCTGCCTGCGCGGCCGCGATGCTCTCCTGCGGTGGCCACGAAAGCTTATGGCTCCCTGGAATGACCGAGGTGCCGCCATCGTCCGGCCCCACATCCGTCAGATAGGCCAGGGTCTTCACGAACAGACAGTGGAAGTTGCCCTGCTCTTCCCAGGTGCCCCAGCCGTGGCGTGTGCCGTCGTGGAATTGCAGGCCGGCGCCTCTGGCCAGAGACGCTCGGCTGACCTCCGGGTTGCGGCGATTGATGATGGCCTCCGACTCTTCGAGCCGCACGGAGCCGCCGACTACTTCCTCGACCAGCGGCACGAGCCGTGGATGGACCGCGTACCCCAGCAGCGCCGGATCGTATTCCACGAGATGCCCCAACAAGACGTGATGTTGGCCCTTGCGGCGGCGGTACACGCGCAGCGCCTCCAGCCGCTCATCCGGTTCGGCTTTCAGCCGGTAGAGTGCCGCTTTCGCCTGCTCTATTTCAGCGGGTGTCAGCACATCCTCGAGGAGTACGTAGCCATAGATATTGAGGTGCAGCCGCTGCGCTGGCGTGAGTGCTACCGTGTCGTCTGCGGCTACCTTCGATTCGATTGCCATGCTCCCCTCCTCCATCTGATTCTTGTCCGGTGCATGTGGTCGAGATCGTGTGCGACGCCCACGCCGGTCTCTAATGGTACGCTACCGGCCGGACGCAGCCGCCGGAAGAGGCAGGCAGCGATGGAGGCACGTAATGACAGGCTCAACCGGCGCGGATTTGGTCATCACCGGTGGGACGGTGATTGATCCGGCACAAGACCTGCACGAAGCCCGTGACGTGGTGATCGCCGACGGCAAGATCGCCGCCCTGGCTCTGCCCGGTGCGGCGCCAAGCGCGCCGCGCGTGCTGGATGCTCACGGCTTGCTGGTGACACCTGGCTTGATTGACCTGCATACGCACGTCTACCTGCACGTTGGAGAGGTCAACATTGACGCCAACAGCTTGGCCGCTCGCAGCGGCACGACGACGATGGTGGATGCCGGCTCGGCCGGCGCCGCGATCTTTGACGGCTTTCGCCACTACGTCGCCGCCCGGGCGCGGTGCCGTCTGCTTGCGCTGCTCAACATCTCCGTTATTGGCGCGGTTGCCTCGCCGATGGCCGGCTATGGCCGCTTCGTTGACCCTACGGCCACCGCCGAGACGGTGGAGGCCAACCGTGACTTGATCGTGGGGGTGAAGGTGCTCGGCAGCCGGATTCGTGTCGGCGAGGACAATACGGATCAGCCCGTGTGGCACGCGCACGCCGCCGCGCGGGCCGCCGGCGTGCCGCTCATGCTCCACATCGGCGATCCACCGCCCACCATCACCCAGTCCATCCCGATCCTCGACAAGGGTGATCTGATTACTCACTGCTACAAGGGGGAGCTGGTCGGCCGGCTTGTGAATCGAGATGGCACGCCGGCTGCGGTGCTGCAGGAAGCGCGGAAACGGGGGGTGCTGATGGACGTGGGTCATGGGGCCGGCAGCTACCACTGGGGGATTGCCCGCCAGCTCTGCGCGCACGGCTATTGGCCCGATACGATCTCGACCGACGTGCATACCGGGTCCATCAACGGCCCGGCTTACGACATGCCGACCACGATGTCGAAGTTTCTGCACTTGGGTATGCCGCTCGCCGCGGTTATCCGGGCCAGTACGCTCACGCCAGCACAGGCCATCGGCTGGGATGATCGGATCGGCAGTCTGGAAGTTGGGCGGACAGCGGATGTAGCGGTGCTGGCCCAGGAAGGCGGCGCCTTCCCGCTGACCGATACCTTTCGACAGACCGAAACGGCCACCCGCCGTCTCGTCGCGCGACACACCATTTTCGGCGGCGAGGTTATCTCGGCGTCCTGATGCGCCTCACGCTGCGCCCGTCATTGCGGCGCAAGCCGCAATCCAGCCCTCCGTTGCGAAAACCTCGCGCATAATGTACCCTGGGCTGTGCAACTGGTAGGGCCTCCTTTTCTGGGGTTCGGGGCGTAAGCCGCCGGTTGCCTTTTCTTTTTCCTGCATTGTGGCCCTCTCCCCAACCCTCCCCCGGAGCAAGCTCCAGGGGAGGGAAACTGCTCCCTTTCCCTGGCAGCGCAACAGCACCGGGGGAAGGGGGCCGAATTAGGCGGTCAAGAGTTCGTTTATAGCGAGGGGGCGACGACCGGGTTGCGGAGGAGGCCAATGCCGGCTACCTCCGCCTCGGTGACATCGCCCGGTTGGAGGTACTCCGGTGGCTCGCGCGAGCCACCGATCCCGCTGGGCGTGCCGGTGGAGATAATGTCGCCGGCTTGCAGCGTGAGCACGCTGGAGAGGTCCGCCAGAATCTTGGCTACCGGAAAGATCATGTGGCGCGTGTTGGAGTGCTGCTTTTCCACGCCGTTGACGCGGATCACGGCTCAAATCGAGGTTCTGTGGATCGCCGATCTCGTCGGCCGAGACAATCCACGGCCCCATCGGGCAGCCCGTGTCGAAGCTCTTGCCCAGAAACCACTGCCCGCTCCGGGCAAACTGGAGGTCGCGGGCGGAAACGTCGTGAATGACGGTATACCCGAAGACATGATCTAGGGCGTCGGCTTCCGAGATACGCCGCCCGCCCGTGCCGAGAATCACACCTAGCTCTACCTCCCAGTCCAGCCGCTGGGACACGCTCGGGTCGGCGATGATCGGCTCCTCCGGCCCAATGACCGCCGTGGTGGCTTTGGTGAAGTAGATCGGCGCATCGGGCGCATTGTGGCCGCCCTCCGCCGCGTGCTCCGCATAGTTGAGGCCCAGCGCGAACACATTACGCAAGGGCTGGGGCACCGGCGCTAGGAGACGCACCCCGGAGAGGGGCAGCAGGCTGGCGCTCCCTGCGGCGGCGGCCAGTTGACCGGCGCGCTCCCACCACGCCGGGCCTGCTTGGATGAAGGCCAGCAGTGTCTCCGGCCAACCGGCGAGGCCGGCCGCCGCCGCGGCAGCCGGTAAATCCAGGACGCCGACCGACTGCACGACTCCCCAGCTCACCCTTCCGTCCCGCTCGAACGTCGCGTATCGCATTGCTGCTCCTTCTTTCCGCTTGCTGCCCGCTCCGCCGCGCGCGGCCCCTTTAGCTGCCAGCGGCTTCCTGCACCGTTGCCGACTCGCCGGCCACCGCTGCGGCCGCGGCGCGTGCTTGCGCCATGAGGTCAATGCCGACGTGCTGGCCAAATCCCGCCAGCAGCCGTCGCGTCACCGGCCCCGGCGTGCCGGTGCCGACGGGCAGTCCTTCGCAGCTCGTCATCGGCATGATCCCGAAGGGGGTGGAGGTGAAAAAGGCTTCATCGGCATTCAGGAGGTCGTATGGCTCCAGATTGCGCTCCTGTACGGGGATGCCCAGCGCTTGGGCAAGCTCCAGCACAAAGCCGCGCGTCACCCCGCGCAGGATGTTGCGCCCCTCCGGCGAATACAGCGTCTCGTTATGGACCAGGAACACGTTACTCCCGGTCCCCTCGGCGAGATAGCCGTTGCCGTCGAGGAGCACTGCCCAAGCCTCAGGATCAATGCGGTGCGCCTGGTGATCGGCGCGGCGGTAGTAGAGGCGGCTCCGATTCTTCGCCTTCGGGTCAATATACTGCGACGGCACGGCGCGCTGCGAGGGTATCACCGCCCGCACCCCGGTCTCGTACTGCGGCGCATACTCGGCCAAGCGTGCCTTCAGGGGCCAACAGCTGATCGTGACCGTCGGGCCTGGCCGGTCGGGGAAGGCGCTGCGGTAGTAGCCGAACACCCCCGGCGAGACGTTGTGCGTAATCTGGAAGTCGAAGCCGTCGGCAAGCTGCGCTTGGTTGACCTCGATGGTCCGATATGTTGCTGCTTCCAGCTCTGCAAGGCTGAGGCCGCAGTCAATCTCGGCATAGCGCAGCGAGCCGTAGAGCCGTTCCAGATGGTGCCGGAGGCGAAACGGCTGCTGTCGGAACGTGCGAGTCACTTCGAAGACCATATCGCCGAACATCAGGGCGGAGTCGAAGAGGGAGATGTTCGCCGCGGACAGCGGGACAAACGAACCACTCATGTAGACCAGCAGCTCACTACTCATCGGCCTGCCTCCTCGACACGCAGCGCTTGGCTCTCCGGAGGGCAGGAAGCCCCCGTCTCAGGCCGGGCCTCTACGCGCTTATCCTGCCGTCTGATTATGCACGAGGACACGAAATCTTGCGTAAAGCGGCGCACGGTAGCACGATCAAGCGAGCCAGGGATTCTCTGAACACGGGCGGGCATCTCAACCGCCGTCTAAGGCGTCGCGTTGCGGTACGGATCGTTGACAGACACGGGTATCGGGCCACATACTTGAGGAAGCCCATTGGGCAGTGCGCGTTCGCTAGGTTCAAGGACCAGGACTACTCAATCGTGGGAAGGCCGCATCGGATGGCTAGAAAAAAGGCTGTTACCGTGTCTCGGACGCTCATTATCCGTAGTGATGACCTAGAGCCATCGGTCAGCGAGATTGATGCGCTTGCTCGTGCCGCACGGCTAGAGTACCGCGAGGGGCGCACCCAGGGACTCCGCGACTTCGCGAGCGAGGAAGGCATCCCCCTCGGTGGTGAAGAGTGAGGTCTATCGGGTAGAGCTTACCGCTAGAGCCAGGCGAGACCTAAAGAGACTGCGTCCTTGGACCGCAAGGGTCACAAGGACGCTTTTGTCTTTAGAGCAAGACCCCGTGGCCGGACACGTTCTGCGCGGCTCCCTAGAAGGTGCTCGTGCGATGAGATTCCGGTTGCCGGGGCAAGGCCGGTATCGTGCGATCTATCTTATTCTTGAGGAGGATCGCGTTTGTCTCGTATTTGCGATCCTACCTCGCGCCAACGCCTACGAGCAGGCGACCCGGCGCCTCGAAGGACTGCGGCGTCAACAGGTGGACTAGACGATCAACCCTCCGCTACCGCCGCCAAGTCGCTCGGCGGCCTTGGCACTCCGCTGCCGCCTCATACCCAGGCCAGGATGCGGGCCGGGTTGTCCACCAGCATGGCGTGGATGGTCTCTTCGGCGATGCCTTGCTCTCGGAACCGCGGGACGATGTTCTTGATGATGTGGGTATAGCCGTAGCCCCCGTGCTTGGCCATCGCGTGCTTGCCGAAGATGTCGTGCGCGAGCAGCAGGCGCGAGCCGTACCCCCCCTCGATGAGCTGCTGCACGAACGCGATCCGCTGCGCGTCGTTGGGCATATCCAGCGCCGATAGCGGGTAGTAGGAGGTCTCCCAGCCGAACAGGTCGTACTCCAGGTAGCACCCGCTGGCGGCCAGGGCCAGCAGTGTCTCCGGCGTCGCGATGGTCCGGTCCAGGTGGCCCATAATCACGCGGCCGAGGTCGGCGCCGGCCGACGCAAGCACGTCCAGGATTTCCCGGGGAGCCGTCTCGTCGCGCCCCGGGTGAATGGTGATCGCGGCGCCGGTAGTCTGCTGCGCCCGTGCGCCGGCACGGAGCACCTTGCGCTCGTTCGCCGTCAGTGGCCACGAGCAGCCTAGCTCGCCGATGATGCCGGCCCGCACGCCGGTATCGCCTACTCCCGTCGTGAGGTCGGCAATCATCTCTTGGGCGAGGTCCTCCTCGCTGCGGTCGGTCATATCCGCGGGATGAACGGCATCGGTGTAGTATCCGGCGCCCATCACGATGTTTAGCCCGGTTGCTTGGGCGATGTGTACCAGCGCCGCCGGACTGCGACCGATGCCGATGGTCGTCACGTCCACAATCGTGCCGCCCCCGGCTTGCTGATACAGCGCCACCTCGGAGATGGCGCTCTCCTCGTCGAGGCGGAGGAGATTGTCCCGGTTGCGGAACGGGTCGTAGCGGATCCAGCCGAGGTTTTCGATGGTCAGCGGCTGGAAGGCCTTGAGCCGCTCGTCGGGATCGTCCGGCGGATCGAACATACAGAGGAAGTCGATCAGCAAGTGCTCGTGGGTCAGGGTTGGCCCCAGTGCCTCCGGGCGCACCGGCCCCAACACCGTCTGCACCAGCCCGGTCGTCTCGCGGTTCGTCACGGCGTCCTCCTTTTGCCCTACGATAGCACGGCCGGCGCGGCATGGAGCACGCCGGCTGCATCTGCCCGCTCAATAGCCGTAGTCCGCCTTCAGGACGGACTCGTCTCGCCAGCGCTCACCGGTGCGTTCGAGCCGCTTGGTGCGCGCCGCCAGGCCGGAGCAGTGCTGGGCCAGCGCCCGAAAGATGGTGTGGGCCACGATCCGGTGACCGAGGTCGTTGGCGTGTACGCCATCGTCGTGTACCAGCCACGGCGCGTTCCCGTAGGCATGGTAGACATCGCAGAAGAGGCAGTCGTGGCTACGCGCGACCTGCTCGGTGAGCAGCGTGAAGAGCGCGAACCGCTCATGGCTGCCGTGGCCAAAGGCCGGGGCGCCGACTGTGAAGTCGGTCATGAAGTAGGGGCTGAACAGCACAATCAAGGGATCGCAGCCGGCGCGCACGGCGGCAATGAGGGCGATCAGCTCGCGCCGAAACTGCTCCGCTGGCGTACCGCCACGGGCGTCGTTCAGACCGTAGGAGACCACCAGCAAGTCCGGCTGATGGTCAATGACGTGCTTCTGCAGACGCTCGCTGGCCGCCGGTTTGCCGGATGCAGCGTATGACGGCACCCGTGTCGAGATTACGTTGGCGCCGACCCCGCTGTTGATGAGCCGGACCGGCTCGTCCTGGAAGTCGCTAATCAGCGCCGCCAGCACGGGCGCCCAGCAGCGATCCGGCGTGGAGCTCCAGCCGCCGGCGGTGGTGCTTTCGCCGAGCGTGACGAGCACGCGGAACGGTTCGGCGCGCCAATCCACCGGCGGCTGACCCGGCCGGGTAGTGCCGTGACTACCCGATGTAGACGCCTCAACCATATTTTCTCCCTTCCCTAGCTGACAGGGATAGGTACGGGCCGCGATTCATCGCGTCTAGGGCGGCCAGCGTGCCGAGAGAGGCGCCATGAATGACGCCTCTACCTCCCCAGTCAACCCTGCCTCGGCAGGAAGGATACGGCATGCGCGCGGCGGAGGGTTAGCCGCCGCAGAGGTTGACCCGCTTGATGCTGGCGGCTAGGTTACAAGGCCGCTTCCCGTGTGCGCGGTGCGCCGCCGCCGGTCGGCGAGCACAGTACGGGTACAGACGGCTGTGCCCCTAGCGAGAGGAGCACCACACGATGAGTGCAGCAGAGTACCGCGCGGCGGTGATCGGGCATACCGGTCGGGGCAACTTCGGCCACGGGATCATCACCGCGTTTGTCGGCATACCCAATGTAGAAATGGTCGCCGTGGCCGATCCTGACCCCGCCGGGCGAGCCGAGGCCGCCGCGCAGAGTGGGGCGCCCCGGGCCTACGCCGATCCCTACGCCATGCTGGAAGAGGAGCGCCCCAATCTGGTCGCCATAGCCACGCGCCAGCCGGATCAACACCACGACTTGTTCCTCGCGACGGCGGAGGTGGGCGCCCACATCTTCTCCGAAAAGCCGCTGGCCCGCTCGCTGGACGAGGCGGACCGTATGCTGGCTGCCACCGACAGTCGGGGCCTGAAAGTGGCGATGGCGCACGTGTGGCGCGTGTATCCCGGCGTCCAGCGCGCTCGCGCACTGCTGCAGGAAGGGGCCATCGGCCAGTTGCGGTTCATGCGGTCCTACGGCGTGATGGATCATCGCGGTGGTGGTCAGTGCCTGATGGTGCTGGGTACCCATACGTTCGACTTGATGCGCTATATGACGGGGACCGATCCGCAGTGGTGCCAGGCGCGAGTTGTGCAGGACGGCCGCGACGCGACGGCTGCGGATGTACGGCCGGGCGATGAGGAGATCGGACTGATTACCGGCGACGGCCTCTGGGCGGCCTATGGCTTCCCCAACGGTGTCACCGCGACCTACGAATCCTATGTCGGCGACGGCAGCGCGCCGACCTACGGGCTGGAACTGCACGGGAGCGACGGCATCCTCATCATGCGGAGTGACGCCTGCTATCGCTACCCGCGGCCGTATGCCGGACCGGTGGTGGGCGCGGCGATGGGTACGGAATGGGAGAAGATCGCGGCCCCGCCGGTGCCCGATCCACCGGGCACGCCCGAAAACGCTCCACAACAGCATCCGCTGAACAACCTGGTCGTCAGCGACCTGCTCGCCGCCGCGGCCGAGGACCGCGAACCGCTGTGCAGCGGCCACGGGGCGCGGTGGTCACTGGAGATGATCTTGGCGGTCTACGAAGCGCACCGTACCGGCGAACGGGTGCCCTTGCCGCTCGCCGACCGTACCCATCCCCTGTCGCGCTGGTAGGGTACGCCGTTAACTCAGCGCTGCCTCCGACGCACAGCCCCTCGCCACTCGTGGAGAGGGGCCGGGGGTGAGGGCCGGACGAGGAGGTGATTGGTGGAAACGAGAGTGCTGGGGCGCACCGGGTTGCAGGTCTCGGTCCTCGGGCTAGGCGCTGCCTACATAAGGAATGCCCAGCAAAAAGGAACCTGAAGGGGATGATTCCGAGGTGCAGCGGGGAAAGGAGACCATCTGGGCTGCCGTCGAGGCCGGCTGCCGGCTGATTGATTCGGCGCCGCTCTACGGGAGCGGCGGGAGCGAGCGCCTCATCGCGCAAGCGTTCCGAGAGCGCCCCGACCTCGCCGCTGACGTGCTCGTGACGACGAAGGTCGGCCACCTTCCCGCTGGCTACGACGGTACCGCCGATATGGCGCTGCGCTGCGTCGAGGACAGCATGGAGCGCTTGGGGATGGAGCGTTTTCCGCTGCTCTATACCCACGACCCGATGGACATGCCGATGGCCCTGGTGATGAGCGAGCGGGGCACGCCCGGCGCGCTGCGGGCGCTCCAGAAACACGGCCTGCTGGACTACGTCGGCGTCGCCGCCAACGACCCGGTGACCAACGCCGCATACCTCGAAACCGGGGAGTTCGACGCGGCCGTGGTGCCGGAGGCCTGGAGCTTGATTAACCGGCTGGCAGAGGAGCGCATCTTCCCGGCCGCCGAGCGCCATGGCACCGGGCTGGTCATTGCTACGCCCCTAGAGATCGGGCTGCTCGCGGTGGGGGCACGGGACACGGCCACCTTTCCGCGCCGGCGGTTCTCGGAGGAGGTGCTGGAGCACGTGCGCCAGCTAGAGACCGTCTGCGACCGCTATGGCATCTCGCTGGCCGCTGCGGTCCTGCAATATGTCGTGCAGCATCCGACCGTCGCCGCCGTCATCCCCGGCGCCCGCAGTCCGCAGGAAGCACGGGCCAACGCTGCGGCGATGCAGGAGCCGATACCGGCGGCGTTCTGGGACGAGGTGCGGCCGCTGCTCCACCATTGGGAGGCCGGCGCGCATCGCCTGCCCCCCGAGGACTAGCCTCCGGCCAATCCCCATCGCGCAAGGTCTACTCAGCCAGTTCTCGCGTGTCACGTGGCTGGAGTGCTTCAGCCGCCCTGCTACTCATTCAGTACGGTTTCCCACCAAGGCAGCAACGGATCGTGCCTCCCCGGGACAAAGCTAGCCCGTTCCCGCACGTCGGTCAATGCTCTCTTGAGTGTCGCTTCTGCGGGCTGCTCAATCTCAGCCCACCACTTTAGGAGACTAACCGTAGTATGCACCCGCACGTGTGTCGCGACGGAGTTCAGCACACGAATTGCCTTACGATCATCAGTCGCTACAGCGGCTTGCCGGTGCATTGCGAGGGCACACGTCATCGCCTCACCATCGTCAAGCTCGACGGCGAAGCGGACGAAGCTTGCCTTCTCCACCTCGGTTTCAAGCCTCAAGATGTCCAGAAGTCCAGCGCAGATCAGCGGTTGCAGGGCGACGTGCTCTCGCTTGTCGGCATCCTGTCCGCCTCCACCACGTCGCACATAGAGCACTTCAGCGGCAGCAGCTTCGGCGGCAGCGAAGCGCGGAGGGACTGCCCGCAGGATCGCCTCAATCTGCCGTGAGGCGTAGAGGTTGAGGAGGCAACAGGCGTCAAGGATGATACCGGGCTGACCGCAGTGTGCCACCATTGCTATCGGTTCCTGCCTTCAACCGGTATCCGTGCTTTCCTTCAGGCATTAAGTGCAGCCAGTTCTTCACCGAGATCGAGAGGCACTATGCCGGCCTCGCCCCGGTCGGATAGGTGGTGACTGGCGGCAAGCTCTTCCGCTAACTGGCGTGCCTCAAGACGATCTGCACGCAGAAAACGTGCATACTGCCCCTCGCTGAGATCGCCCCGCTCAAAGGCCTCCGTAGCAAGGTAGAGGTAGCGCGTGGGAAGCGCAGAGTCGCTCGCTCGATGCTGAGGTAACTGTAGGATTGCTTGCGCTTCGCGCACGCGGAAGCCGCGGTCCTGTAGACGGCCCCAGGTTCCCAGCCTCACGAGCCGTAGGTCCTCGAGACGCCTCGTAAGGGCTTCGAGGGAGGTGAAGTAGTAATGGGCGAGGATACAGAGGTCTGCCGGGGTAACGCGCCCGTCCCGACTCCGGTGTAATTCATGGTAACGTCGCCTCAGTCCGGCTGCCGGCATGAGGAACGCCCAGGCGAAGGTGTCGGCAAAGCGTTCCTGCCTCGGATGGCGATGGTACCGCCCGAGGAGAGAAACCTGCGGTACATAGCGCGCGGTGAGGAAGTGACCGTAGTCGTGGGCGAGGGACATGCGCCGACGTTCTTCGGGGTGCTTTCGATTGACGGCAACGCATCCCCCTAAATGCTCCGTATAGGCAAACATGGCGGCGACCGGTGAAGGTAGCTCCATGTAGAAGATACGCAGGCCAACGTCGTTCTCCAGCACCTCGCGCAGGTTGAGCAGTGGACCATCGCCAAGTCCCAGCCGATTGCGCTCTGCAGTGGCAACGTCCTCGGCAACGTCTTCTGGTGCAGTCCTGCTCATCTCATAAGGGGGTGGATACCTTCGCGACAGGGGAGCGCCCCGGACACGCTCAAGCTCCAAGTAGTCTTCGCAGAGACGCTGGAACTCCGAAATGTACGGACGCAACTCTGGCTCCACCGAATTGTGCGGCGCTAACGCAGCACGCAATTGTACAACGAACGCCGGCAAGGGTGCGCTCCGCCGCAGAAACTCGCTCACGCTCCGTCCGTAATAGGAGGCCAGGTCTATTAGCTCGACCGGTCGGATGCGCCGCTGTCCTTTCTCGATAGCCGTAATGGTCGTTCGCGCGACACCGAGATGGTCCGCAGCGTCTTGCTGAGTCAAGCCTCTCGCCTTGCGTCCGTCCCGCAGTCGCTGACCGAGGTCCTTCGGATCAATCGAGTGCAGGGCATCCTTATCCATCGAAGACTCCCCTCAGCTCATACGGAGCGCGAGACGGTCCGGTACTTGCTGGGAGAAGCGTTGCCCCTCCTCGCAGTAGCGGCGATACAGATTGACGATTCCAGGTTGGACGAGCAATGGTGGCTCTCCCAATGATTCCAGGACCTCTGCAATCTCGAAGAGCTGTGGATAGGCCCGACTGAGAGCAGACCAGGGGTCACGCATGGCCAGCGCCCGCTGAAGAAGCGCTACTTGGTGATCTATCGCCTGCCATGGCCACACATGCTCTTTCTGACTGCGAGAGTCTGTTGCAGCGGGGTGCGTAGCCGTGAGGTCGTGCTGATAGCGTGTAGCCGGCTCCGCGGCCTCCAGGCCTGCCGCGTGCAGGGCTTGCCGCCGAAGCAGACATGATGTGCAGTAGCCGCAGTGATCCTTGTCTGCCCGACGCAGCAATGGGAATCCGTCACACGAGCCAGTCAGTCTAATGAGGTCTCGAAGCCGGGAACCTCGCAGAGCCTCGCAAATTTGCCCCTTGGTACGGAAGAGGTAAGGATTGCGAATCTCAAACTGGTGCCCGACCACCGTGCTGATAAACTCGCTCATCCCAGCGAGAAAGAGCGGACTCGTGGCACGGGTATTGTGAGCACCGACTTGGGCCGCGGTGTAGGGCAGGCTTATTGCTCCCACCCCGTTCTCATACACATAGAGTTCTTTTGCACCGGCCATAAGCGCGGTTACTGCTCCGAGCACCTGGAACACGAAGCCGCGGGACCGCTGGTTTGGCTCATCAGTGCCACCCATCTGATCTCGCCGGAGAAGCCCGAGAGGAACAGCCACGTGAATGATGTTGTCTCCTCTCAATCGCCGAATATCCTGTACCAACTCGCGCTGCCTGGAGCCGAGGCGTGAGTTCGTAGTCGCAGAGAATAGCACCAGACTACATTGAGGCCGCTGCTCTAGTTCTTCAGAAACTCTTACGAACGAATCCAGTCCACCGCTGAACAGCGCAGTGGTCACAGGTGGCTGAGGTGGCGTTGAAAAGAGAAAGTTGGCAGTTTCTGAGGGTCGTCCTTCTCCACGACGAGCACGAAAGTGGAGGGACCACTCGTCATCGGTCAAGAACCACAATAATTCACTCAGCCTTGAGGTGATCAATTGGTCTTGCCATCTCTCGGGGTCACGAAGCGGGAGAGAGATACTGATCTGCCGCGTCCAGTTCAGATGGTAGTGATCTGGATTTTCCTTCTTGCGACGGCAAAGACGGTCAGCCACATAAATAGCCAATGCAATGTCGGTCAGGTCGGCAAGTACCGGATCAAGGACGGTAGAAAATGCCCTCGCTATAGGCTGATCATCTATGTAGTAGCGATTACCGGGCGCTACACGCAGCTTGGGTTTTCCTACTCCCGTATGGACATATCCGTCATCGGTCAGGGTAAGGTTGTGAGCAGTGGGTGCCGCAACACTGGTATCACTCATGAAATAGCCCATCAGCCGATTGGCTCGTTAAGCAGTGATGCCGTCGAGCGGCGATATGACCGTCGCACAGAGGGCGCACGCAGACCTTTGCCGGTCGGGTCGCGGACGAGTCTTTCTGCCAGTTCGCGTACATATGGGGCTAAGGCTGCCTTACAAGCATTCTCCTCTTGGAGAGCAGCCCCGTGGTCTGCGAACCGCTGACCAACAAGATACGGCCGGGCACGACCGAAAAGATAGTGGTCGACTAGTCTCGTCAAGAAACGTTCGGATACGGCTGTCGCCGGCTCAATGATCGTGGTGGAGTTCTGTCGCACTTCAACAATAAGGGTGTCTACTGCCTCTGCCGCTAGCCTAGTGTGTAGGTGGCCGCCAAATTCGCGCGTGACGGTACGCACCTCCCGAATGGCTGCGAGCGCGGAGATGTCTCCATTGCAGACCAGTTGAACAATTGTGCTCAGGTTATCGTGGCCTGGCAGTCCCCCGCCATCACGCAAGCTCTTCGCCAGTGCTTTCAGAATAGGGCCACGCATCTCAGCTGCGGAGGCAGCCCCTCCGGCGTACATGCGGGTAGCACCGTACCACCCTCTTTTTGCAGAGCGTTCGATGACGTCTAGGTCAGGCATGGCTGTGGACTCCCTCCCACGAGACTATCCTACCGGATCATTCTGACAATGTCAACAGATAGTGACTCCCCAACCCATTATGTCAGGATACTCGTAGCCACACGCCCGCTCAACGTATGGGGCTGTGAGCATGGACTGGTCGAGGGTGTGGCTAGGGGGAGGGGTGGCGGACAGAGGGCGGCCACTTCCCCGCGACCGCGTAGGCTTCGTCCTCCCCCGGCCAGGGTGGCATGGTGATGCCGAGTGCAGCGAGCGGCTCAGGACCAAACGAGCGAAACTGGAAGTGGGTGCCCAAGGGGATGGTGAGGCACACGCCAGGCGCTACGGCGACTACCTCTTCCTGCTCGTTCAGCTTGCGCCACATTTCGCCGCGACCACGCAGGAAGTACCAGATTTCCTCGACCGTGCGGTGTGCCACCGGAGCCGATGTCTGGCCGGGCGCCAGCTCGAAGTGCGCCATGCTGCCCCTATGTAGCCCCAGCAAGATACGCACATCCGAGCCGTCCGGCGCGACAACATCCGGGGCAGTGGGCAAGCGCTTGGTGTGAAAGCTCGTCACGACGGTGCTCTCGGTTACGTCACCAGCGGCGACGTGACATCGTCCCGCCGCGAGGTGTCGTCGAGTGACCGCTGTTCGCGCAGCAGCTCCGATAGCTCCTGCACGATGTCGGCGTGCTCCGCAGCCAGCTCCCGCTCTTCATATGGGTCATCGGCGATGTTGAACAGTTCAACCTGACGCTCATCGTCCTCGTGAACGATCAGCTTCCAGTTGCCGGCGCGCGCACCCAGCCGCGTGCCGCCGCGGAAGTTCCAAAAGAGCGTGCGGTCGGCCGGGGTCTCCGCCGTTCCTGCGATCAAGGGCCAGATGTCCACGCCATCCCACTGCGGGTCGCGTTGCGGCGTGGCGCCGAGCAGGCGGCTGAAGGTCGGCATCCAGTCCACGACGTGGATCGGCTGCGCCATCGTTCCGGCTGCCAGGTGGCCGCGCCAGTTGATGACCGTCGGCGTGCGAATACCCCCCTCGTAAAGCTGGGCTTTGATGCCGCGAAACGGGAGGTTCGATCCCAGCCGCGGGGACGCTTCCTGCCAGCCCGGATACCGGTCCGTGCCGTGGAGGGGACACTCGTTGATCGCGCCGTTGTCGGAAGAGAAGACGATGATCGTATTATCCCGCTGGCCGGTTGCCTCCAGCAACTCGACAAGCTGTCCGATGGCCGCATCCATGTGGCTGGCGTAGGCCGCGTACTTCTTGAAGGACCCCTCTTTCAGCGGGTCTGCGTCGAAATGCTCAAACCAGTAGCGGTCGAGCCAGGGCTGGGGCGGCTTGATGGGCACGTGGACGGCGGTGAAGGGGACGTAACAGAACCAGGGCCGGTCGCGGCTCTCGATCCAGTCCCGGGCGGCGTGGGCGATGAGGTCCGTCACGTGCCCGGTCTCTTCGATCAACTCGCCGTTGCGGTGCCAGGTGACGGAAAACTCGCCCCGCTTGTAGCGATGGTTATACGGGTCAACGCCGCCGGCCAGGCTGCCGTAGCCGGTATTGAAGCCGTAGGCCTGGGGGCCGAACTGCGGTGCCGAACCGAGGTGCCACTTGCCGAACAGCCCGGTGTCGTATCCCTCGTCGCGCAGCACGGTGGCCAGGGTGGGGTAGCTATCCGGCAGGACGGGCGCGTTCGAAGGTACGGTGGCGTGGGCGCCAAAACGCCCCGGATGCCGGCCGGTGAGCAGCGACGTGCGGGTGGGCGTACACATCGGGCAGACGTAGTGCTGGGTCAACTCCACGCCTCCCTGTACCAGCCGGTCAATGTTCGGCGTGCGGATCGAAGAGCCGTGGCAGCTCACGTCTCCCCAGCCGAGGTCATCAGCGAGGATGTACAAGACGTTCGGCCTGCTCATCGAGCCTCCTGGTCCGGCCATAGCACTGAGCGCAGGCGTAGGCCGCCGGATTAAGTCTCTTGCGGGTGATAAGCGATATAGTATAGCCGCGAGCAATGGCCCCGACGGAACGTGAGCGCAGGACTGGGAGATGAGTGGCCGGAGGGATAGCATCCGATGAACCCGGGAAGGATCGAATCCGTCCGTATCCGTGGCTTCCGGTCGCTGGCGGACATTGAGCTATCGGAGTTGCCTATGGCGACGGTTTTGATCGGCGCCAACGGCTCGGGCAAGTCCAACTTCGTTCGCTTCTTCGAGCTGCTGACCTGGATGTTGGGAGCGCGGCGGCTCGCCGAGTTCATTGAGCGGCAGGGCGGCGCCGACGACCAATTGTTCGGTGGCAACCGTCTGACCCCACGCCTGGAGGCTGAGGTCGCGCTACGCACGGATAGCGGCCGGAACGACTATCGGTTCGCGCTTACCTATGCTCACCCTGATCGCCTCTTCTTTACCGAGGAGTCTTTCCGCTTGAGGCGCGGTGGCTCTCCAGCGGAGGCGCAGTGGGTACATCTTGGCAGCGGGCAGCGGGAAGCCCAGATCATCGGGGCGGCGCGCCCCCGAGAAGAATATGATTTCAACCAAGTCACCGCTTGGTTGATTGTAGGTCTGCTCCGCAATTGCGCCGTCTATCAGTTTCACGATACCTCCGACAACTCGAACTTCAAGCAGCGATGGGACGTGGAGGACAATAACTATCTTCGCCGTGACGGCGGCAACCTGGCGGCGGTGCTGTACCGGTTGGAGCGGGAAGATGTACGGCGATACGAGGTCATCTGTCGTCACATCGGGCGAGTGTTGCCGGGTTTTGATCGCTTTGTGTTGGAGGAGAGCTACGGAAAGGTGTTGCTGCGCTGGCAGGCCAAAGGGACGGACAAGACCTTTGGGGCGCATCTCACATCCGACGGCTCGCTGCGGTTCTTCGCCCTAGTGACACTGCTCAACCTTCCCCCGGAGATGCTGCCCGGCGTACTCCTGCTGGATGAGCCGGAGCTTGGCCTGCATCCGGCGGCGATCACCTTGATCGGTGGCATGATTAAGGCACTGGCTACGGAGCGGCAGATTATTGTGGCCACACAATCACCGCTGCTGGTGGACGCGTTCGATCTCGACGAGATTTTCGTGTTGGATTTGCAGGACGGCCGGACGGAGATTCGCAAGCTGGACCCTGGTAAGTACCAGCAATGGCTCGACGATAGCTCCACCCCCGGACAACTCTGGCAGAAGAATCTGCTTGGAGGACGGCCGTGATCCGGCTGGCTATTTCGGTAGAAGGGCAAACGGAAGAGGAATTCGTCAACAAGGTTCTCGCGGATCATCTGCGGCCGAAGGGCGTGGCACCGCAACCGATTCTACTCGGTGGGAGCGGTGGTGACGTGACCGTAGAACGGCTCGCGCGGGACATGGCGAATTTGATCTGGTCTTTCGACATCGTAACATCGCTGGTTGATTTCTACGGGTTTCGTGGGAAGGGTAGTGCAACAGTTGACGAGTTGGAAAAGATCATAGACGAAAAGGTCAACGACAATATAGGACGTTCCCGGGATCAATCGCGAGTATTCCCCTATGTCCAGCAACACGAATTCGAGGGGCTACTGTTCTCGGCCGTGAGCGCTTTTGCGGGCTTGATTGACGTACCGGATGGTGCGGTGGAGGTACTGAGGGAAATCCGCTTGCGGTTCTCGACTCCCGAGGACATCAACGACAGCAGTGATACGGCTCCGAGCAAACGCATCGTGGAGTTGATACCTCGGTACCAAAAAGTTGTTGATGGCCCCTTGCTGGTCGAGGAAATAGGCTTGGAGGCAATCCGCGCCGAGTGCCCGCGGTTCAACGCATGGGTGACGCGCTTGGAGTCTCTGGGGTAATCCGCTGGTGCCGAGATAACCGAGGCGAGAGACGCCTGCTGACAAGAGCTTCAGGAGTTGATGACCATAAGTGAAGGCAGCGGCGACACGGGAGGATGGCGATGAGGGCGTTTAAGGTGGCCGGAGACAGCATCACCGTTCGGGTGAATGAGGACCTGAGCCTGACGGTCCGGCAGCGGGATGGGCGCACGCTCTGGGCCACGTCGTCAACGCAGCCTCCCACCCTGACGATCCGCCGGGGTAACGATACGCCCCGGCAGCTTCCCCTGGCGCAGGCGCAGGTCGCGCTCAACCCGTTCGACGATGGCACTCATCGTGGCCGGACCGTGCGGTTGAGCGGCTTTGCAGGTACCGACGTCGTGCTGGACCTGACCCTTGCAGTGGGGAGGAATGATCCTGTTCTCGATAGTCACGGCCGGGAGGCAGCGCCTGCTACGGACGAACTGCTGATCCAAGCAGCGCAAGTCGGGGGCACGGACGTTGTCGTGAGCCTGGAGCAGCTCTACCGGATCGAAAAGCCGGTCGCCGCCGGTGGGTATCTGGTCCTGCCGCACGGTTCGGGCTACCTGATCCCCGCAGATTGCCCGGACGAGCTGCCGGGACAAGGACACGTTGGCGGCTTTATCGGCGCGCGCTGGACGCTGCCGCTGTTCGGGATCGTGCGGGGGGCGGATGCGCTGTGTGTGTTGGTGGATACCTGGTGGGATTGCGAGGTGGAGGCGAATCACGCGCCGGGCGAGCAGTCCTCGCTGGCGTTCCACTGGCGCGGCAGTCTCGGCAAGCTGGCCTACCGACGCCGTTTTCGCGTGCAGTTCGCTACGGGGCTGGACTACGTGGGCATGGCCAAGATTTATCGGGAGCACGCGCGGCGCGAGGGGTTATTGCGGACGCTGGAGGAGAAAGCGGCCGAACATCCCGGTCTCCGGAACGATCTCGATGCGGTGCTCTATCGGTGGCCGGCCTGGAATCCTGATGACGGTCCGGCGGTGCTCGACGACTTGCAGGCCCTCCGCACGCTGGGATTTGACATCAAGTTCTTTTTCCCGAAGTGGTCCTCCATCGGCTATGCTCCCGAACGAGGCCGGCCCACGACCGCCACGTCCGGCTGGCAGTCGCTGCTGCTGGAGACGCCGGTGCCGGGTGGATGGGAGGTGCTGGTCGGACTGGCCGAGGCCGTACATCAGCGCGGGTGTAGTATCCAGGGGTTCATCGCTCCGCGCAGTCAGGAGCCGGAGGGGCTGGACTACGACGAGGACCGCTGGCCGCGCGATGCAGATGGCCGGCCCATCCACGACCTGAGCGCTCACGACGCGGTTGAACGGCTCAGGCGAGGCCTCGATCACCTCGCGGCGCAGGGGCTGAAGCTGGACACGCTCTACTTCGATGGCTATGCGGCGTTCGGCGCGCTCGCGGAAGACTTCTCGCCGCACCATCCGGTCACGCGCCGCATGACGTATGAGGCGCAGAATGCGGCCTTTGCCGAGACCCGGCGGCGCGGCATCGTGCCTGCCGGGGAGCTGGCCCGCTTCTGGTGTATCGCCGACTGCGACTACTTTTTCTTCACCGATTGGTCGAGTGATCGGCTCGCCAATACCCCGGTGCAGGGGGCGCCCGCGCCCGTGGGCGAACCCGTGCCGCTGTTCCAGCTTGTCTTCCACGACTGCTTTTCCGCCGGCTTCTCCGGCGGCGGCTACGCGCTCTATTCGGCCGGCTATGACTGGTGGGAAGAGCGCACGCCGCGGCTGTACGAGCTGCTGTATGCCGCTGCGCCGGCGTACAACTGGCTGCCCGGTGGCGCGGTGCCGATTGGCGACCTGGAGCGGGCCACGTTGCAAAGGAAGCTCGGTTGGCTCCGGCGCTGGCGCGACTATTACCGCGCGATTGCCACCGCGGAGCTGGTCGCACATGCCTTTCTCTCCGCCGACCGCACGCTCCAGCAGGTCGAGTTTGCGAACGGCGTGCGCGCCACGTTCAACATGGCGGCCAACGAGCTGCGCGTCACGAACGTACCCGGCTTCAGCGGGACATGGGAGCAGCCGGAGCAACTGGGGCTAGTGAGCATAGGTGGTGCAGACCTGGCGTCGGAAGGAGCGGAAGGATGACGGAAGAGCAACGCTATTTCTTCGACCTCAAGGGGTACTTGGTGCTGCGGAATGTGCTGTCGGCGGAGCACGTGGCGGCGCTGAACGCCATGATTGATCGGGTGGAGACACGCCCCGACGACCTCCCGCCGCTGGTGCGGTTCAGCGAACGGCACGGGCCGGACATCTACATCAACAACATGAAGGAGCTGGGCGGGCCGTTCGAGGCGCTGATTGACCCGGAGCCGGTCATCCCGCTGGTTCGGGAGATGATCGGCACGCGCATACGGCTCAATCACGACTACGGGATCATGCGTTACCATGCCGACGGTCGCACTCCGTTCCACCTGGGCAACACGCCGGTCAGACCGTCGTGTCAGTTCCGGGTGCATAACGGCGAGTTCTACTCGACACTGGTGAAGGTGGTGTATCCGCTGACCGACCAGGAGGTCGCCGATGGCTGTTTTTCGACCATCCCCGGCAGCCACAAGAGCAACTTCCCGAATCCGTATGGGATCGAGCCGGAGGGTATCCCGGTGCGCGAGCCGGTGCCGTGCCGCGCCGGCGACGCGATCATCTTCACGGAGGCGATGACGCACGGCTCGGAGCCGAAGCGCACCGCGCGGCCCCGGCGCACGCTGTACTTTGCCTATAGCCCCTGCTGGATTGCCGACTGGGCCGGCGGACCGGAAATCTCGGCGGAGCTGCTGGAGCGGGTGACGGAACGCCAGCGGGCGCTGCTGGAGCTGCAGCCGATGGGGACGGAGGAGTAGGGGGGTGGTTAGGGGAGAGAGGCTGCCCTTGGCGCTGCCTGCAACCAATGGTCAGCAACGCCCGTTTCTTCCCCTATTGATAGAGCGGCTGGACTTGTGATGGAACTCAATAACTTGGAAAGAAAGTTCTGAACAAATCCTTAACGGAGTTGGGTGTACCTGCACGTGCCCTTCATCGGAATGAAGAATTTGATATTATCGGAAATAGAATCGAAGGGCTATTTCGTGCTCAAGTATTTCGAGGCGCCACACTACGAATGAGTCAGATTCTAGCGGGGCACATTCGGCAGATTGTTGTTTCATTCACCGCGAGCGTGGAAGACCGGCGATCCTATTGCATTGCAGCTAATACATCATCCTCGATGCAGATGAATAGAGGGCCCAGAAATTGGATCCCGAGTCACTTATGCAGGGCCAGGGCAGCGCGGCAGGACAAGAATCACGTTGTCGTGGAAAATGCCACTCAGAAAATCAGAATTTTGTATGACAAATTTCCATCATTCCTGACACGTTACAGGATTCAGTATCGTGCTTGAGTGTGGTGAAGGTTGGAGAATAACACTCACGCAGACGAGGCACTGAGATTCAACCAGCCACACTGGATTGATCGAGAAGAGGAGGGCAAGACCGGGCAACTCGAGACGTGCTGCGAGCCTTACAGTACTTCTTTGCTTTTGTCGCAGGCGTTCATCATGCTGTAATTGGATATCTCGCGTAATCTTCCTGACCTTGGGAGAGATAAGATTTGGCTTGCAGCGACCCAATCAACTCAAGTGGTTCAGCCACGACAAGGATATACAGGAAGGTGTTTACCTAGAAGATCTATTTCCGCGATTTTGGCGCTTGTCACGGAGCAACTTTGGAACGAGATTATTGCTGTGATGGAGTGCTACGTGCATAGCGAGGCGATGCAGAAAGCCGGTGTACCAAATGACGCAGTCAAAAAGCTTGGGTTTAGGTATACTATCAGTCTGATGTTGGGTAAGCCAATCAAAGGAAACTCTGGCTGATAAGATTAATGAGAGTGGAGTATTGTCGTGTAATGGGCCATCTAAACATCTGTTTGGATGAAGCGGAGACGCCATTCTTGGCTAGACTTTGCAGGGAGTTCGTCCAAGGCAGAAGAAAATCGAGAACGAGGGCCATACTTGCTCAACGAGGTACGTAATTGCACACCCTCTTGACGTAAAGAAGCTGAGATTAAGAAGAAACATCTCGATCTCTTGGGCCGATTGAGCCATTATGTGCTACTTACACGACGCTAAGCCAATTCTACCTTGAATATATGTTCTTGAGTGGCTGGGTACGAGCTTGCGGGACCGGCTCGAAGCCAAGCAGCTCGTTAATGGGGCATCACTTGATTCCCAGGTGAGGGGTATGGATTCCCGCGTTCGCGGGAGACGAGTGGGATGGTGCAGGGTACCGGCCGTGAGGAGGGGTGGATGGCTGGGGGAGTGAGGTCGGAGCCGGTCCATGACGTGCAGGTGGACCGCGATGTGCTGGTGCCGATGCGGGACGGCACGATCCTGCGCGCAGACGTGTACCGGCCGCGGGCACCGGGCCGGTATCCGGTCGTGCTGGAGCGGGTGGGCTATGAGCTGGTTGCACGCTGCACCGCCAATGGGGAGTTCTTCGCGCGGCACGGCTACGTCTTCGTCGGGCAGAGCGTGCGGGGGCGGTTCGGATCGGGCGGACGCTTCGATCCGATGCGCGACGACGCCTGGGGCGCCCACCGGGACGGGTACGACTCGGTGGAGTGGGCGGCAGCGCAGCCGTGGTCGGACGGCAACGTCGGGATGGCGGACGGCTCCTACTCGGGCTTGACTCAGTATCTCGTCGCACCCACCCGGCCACCACATCTCAAGGCGCTGTTTGCGCGCCAAGCCGATACCGGCTGGTACGGCGGGCACAACTATCGTGGCGGCGCGCACGACCTCGGTCGCCGGCGCAAGTGGGCGCTGGAGCAGGTGCTGATCCAGCTGGAGCACCAGACGGCCCCGCCGGGCGTGGCGGCGGCCCGCGCGCGTCTGCGGCAGGCGTTGGACGAGATCGAGACGTGGTACTGGCACCTGCCGCTGAAGTCGTGTCCACCGCTGGAAGGGCTGGCCGACTGGTACTTCGACATTCTCGACCATCCCGAGGACGGGCCGTATTGGCAGCCGGTCAATATCGTCCCGCACTTCGGCGAGATTGACGTGCCGATCTTCCACCTCGGCGGCTGGTTCGACATGTTTATCGGCGGCACGCTGCGGGCGTTTCAGGGCATCCGCGAGCAGGGCCGGACTGCCGCCTGTCGCGCGGCGCAGCGGGTCGTCATCGGTCCCTGGCAGCACGGCCAGGCCAACATCGGCCGGCAGCAGACGGGCGAGCTGGATTTCGGGCCGGCGGCCGCGTTCGACCAGAACGAGCATTGGCTACGCTGGTACGACTACTGGCTCAAGGGCGTGGATACGGGGATCATGGCCCTGCCCCCGGTCCGGGTCTTCTTGATGGGCGCTAACCGCTGGCTCGACCTCGCGGCGTGGCCCCCGCCGGATGTGACCTATCAGCCGGTCTACTTCCGAGCCGGCGCCGGGCAGTCTGCGGCCTCGCTGAACAACGGCGGGCTGACGTTCACTGCGCCGGCGGCAGCCGAGCAGCCGGACAGCTTTGTGTATGACCCGGCGGACCCGGTGCGGAGTGTGATCAACGACATGGAGCTTGGGCCGCGCGATCATCGGCCGGTTGAGGGGCGGATGCTGACCTATACCTCGGACGTGCTGGAGCAAGACGTGACGGTGATCGGTCCGGTCAAGGCGATTCTGTACGCGCTCTCGTCCGCGCCGGACACCGATTGGGTGGTGCGCCTGTGCGACGTCTGGCCCGACGGGCGGTCCATGTCGGTGTGCGACGGCATCCTGCGGGCGCGGTACCGCAATTCGCTGGCCCGCGCCGAGTTGCTGACCCCGGGGCAGCTCCACCGGCTGGAGGTGGAGCTAACTCCCACCGCGCAAGTGTTCCAGGCCGGTCATCGGCTGCGAGTGGAAGTGACAAGCAGCGACTTTCCGCGCTCCGACCGCAACCTCAACACCGGGGGGCCGTTCGGCGAGGAAACACAGGGACAAGCCGCCGTCAACACGCTCTTCCACGACGCCCAGCGCCCCTCGCAGCTCGTGCTGCCGCTCGCCTAGCTCCGGCGGGCCGGGGGGTGAGGCCCGCCGTCAGACCCGCTGGAACTTGGTCACGCGCTGGTTGCGGATGATCTCCGTCACGTAGATGCTGCCCTCGGCATCCACGCAGATGCCATGCCCGGACTTGAGGATGCTCTCGTCGCCGCCGAGACGGGCGACGACCTGCCCATCCAAGGTCCGCAGGCTGACCCACCGGCCGCCCTCGGCGACGTAGGCGATGCCATCCTGAATGCAGAGGTCGTTGGGGCCGGGAATATCCCACTGCGTCAGGAACTGCCCTTCGCTGTCGAAGACTTGGATGCGGTCGTTCGACCGGTCACAGACGTAGACGCGGCCATCCTGATCTACCGCGAGGTTGTGGACGGTGCCGAACTCGCCCGGCCCGGTGCCCTGCTGTCCCCAGGTCCGGAGTAGCTCCCCGGCGGGGCTGAACTTGTGGACCAGAAAGTTGCCGTACCCGTCGGCCACGAAGACCTCGCCGCCCGGCCCGAGGCCCACGCCAGCGGGCATGTTGAAGGGGAGGCGCACGAACGCTGCTTTCGGACGCCCCCGCGTTCCCAGCGTCAGCACCGCCTCGCCGGCGGGTGTGTAGCGGGTGACGACGTGCTGCAAATCGTCGGTGATCCAGACGTGATCGTCCGGCCCAATGAAGACTTGGTGTGGGTCGCCGAAGGTTCCCTCACCCCACGACGAGACGAAGTTGCCGTCGGTATCCCAGATGGTCAGCGGATGCGCGGCCCGACTGGTGATGTGAACCTCGCCCTGCGAGTTCACGGCGCCATTGGTGCAGTCGCCGAACTCCCAATACTTGGGCAGCTGGGGCCACGACGGGACCACCTCGTACTGATATGTGCCTGCGCCTAGACGTACCATTTGCTCTGACCTCCTCGGAGTAGTTGGTGGGTAAGGCTCCTCACCCCCCGGCCCCCTCTCCACACGTGGAGAGGGGGAGTCCGTCACCACCCATCCTGTCCATCCTGTGCATCCATGTGCGTACATAGCCTGCCCTGGCAGCCCTATCAGCCCTCCCACACGGCCTGGAAGAGCCGCAGCCAGTTGCCGCCCATGATCTTGCTCACCTCCTCCGGGCGGTAGCCGCGGCGGAGCAGCTCTCCGGTGACATTGGATAGCGTATCGGGTGTCTCCATGCCTTGCGGATGGATCAAAGGATCGGGAAAGGGTTCTCCCCGCACGTGGCGCTTGGTGCCTTGCTGGGCAAAGAGCCAGTCGAAGAATGCCGAGGGTTGATCCTGCGTATAGTCCGTACCGATCCCCACGTGGTCAATCCCCACGCGCTCTATCAGGTCCTCGATGGCGTCGCCATAGTCGGCGAGGGTCGACTCGAAGCCGCGGCGCAGGAAGGAGGGAAAGGCATTGGCGCCGATAACCCCGCCGCGCTCGGCCAGTAGCTGCAACGCTTCATCGGTTTTGTTGCGAACATGGTCGTAGAAGGCGCGGGCATTGGCATGGGTGATGGCGACGGGCCGTTCGGAGCGTTCGATGGCCTCTAGCGTCGTGCGGTCGCCGACGTGGGAGAGGTCAATCAGGATGCCGAGCCGGTTCATTTCGCGCACTGCGTCCCGGCCGAAATGGCTGAGGCCGTCGTCCGACCGCTCGTAGCAGCCGTTCCCCAGGAGGTTGCGTTCGTTGTAGGTGAGCTGAATCACGCGCACGCCGAGGGCGTGGAAGAGCGCAAGCCGGTCGAGGTTGTTCTCGATGGGGGTCGCGTTCTGCCAGCCAAAAATCACGCCCACCTTCCCGTCCTGCTTGGCCTGGTGGATGTCCTGAACCGAGCCGACTGGCAGCAAGGTGTCCTGGTGCTCCCGAAATCGGCGCAGCCAGGCGGCGACGTGGTCCAGCGTAGCGCGGTAGTCTTCCCAGACGGCGATGGTGGCATTGATGGCGGTCACGCGCCCGGCGTACAGACTGCGATAGACGGCCGGACTCTGCCAATTACTCACGTTGAGGCCGTCAATGATGATGGACTCTTCGTACAGCCGCTTTGCCGCGTCTTCTGTCGCCATGCGCTCTACCTCCTAGCCGCCCCGGCTCGGCGCGACGATCAGCGCCAGCCCGGATGCAGCATAGCACGCCGGGCGTGGTGTATCCGGCTACCGGGCGGCCGGGGGTAAGGCGCTGCCCGGGCTGTAGCGGCAAGTCGGCTGGCGCGCTACTATGTTCTCAGTGTCGGAAGGGTCAGGAGCACCGAGGAGGGGACGGATGGCCGAGCAAACCGGCGAACGTAGTGTCCAGCTTGTGGGCAGCGCCAAGGCGCCGGGCTGGGGGTTGTGGCTCTGGTGGGTGCTGGCCAGCGCGGTGGGGTGGTCCGCAGGCGGGTACCTGGGTTCGGCCGCGGGCTGGGGCTTGTCCAGGGACATCGCCATAGTCGGCTACGGTGCGGGCGCGGCCGGCGGCGGGATCGCGGCCGGGCTGCTGCAATGGCTGGTGCTGCGGCGGCAGATCGCGCGGGCGAGCCGGTGGGTGCTGGCCAGCACCGTGGCCGGTGCCGTAATCGGAGTCGTGGGCGTGGCCCTGGGCGCGACCTTGGGCTTCAGCACCCGCTGGGTCGGTGGCGGGCCCGAGACCACGGGGGAAACCAGCAGCGGGGAGTGGGCCTTGTTCGTGCTGTTGGGCCTCTACGGGACCGTGCTCGGGGTGTTGCAATGGCTGATGCTGCGGCGGCAGGTGGCCCGGGCGGGCTGGTGGGTGCTGGCCAGCACCGTGGGCTGGCCTGTGAGCATCGGCGTGGGCGCGATCGGGCTCCAGGCCGTGGTCGCGGTCACGCACGTGAAGCTGCCCGCGGTGGCCGCGGCCTTGCTCCCGGCCATGTATGGGGCCATTACGGGGCGTGTGCTGGTGTGGCTGTTGCGTGAGCGGCTGCCGGCAGAGGCAACGGAGGAGTAGCCGTCCGATATGAATATGGACGGAGAGCAAGCACCCGTGGGCTGGTCCGCCAGAGGCGGATGGCTCTGGTGGGTGCTGGCCAGCACGGTGGGGTGGGCGGGCGCCTTGGGCGGGGGCTTGTCCAGGGGACCATGGGCGTGGCCTTGGGCGGGGGCTTGTCCAGGGGCATCATCGTGGCCGGGTACGTGGGCGTGGCCATGGGTGTGACCGCGGCCGGGGCGCTGCAATGGCTAGTGCTGCGGCGGCAGGTGCGGCCCGGGCGGGCTGGTGGGTGCTGGCCAGCACTGTGGGTTGGGTCGTGGGCGGTCTCGTGGCCGGTCTCGTGGGCGCGACCGTGGGCGTGGACCTGAGCTGGGCCGGGCTAGGGGCCGTGTACGGGGCTATTACTGGGCCGGTGCTGGTGTGGCTGCTGCGCCACCGTGCGGCCGGCGCTGAAGATACCACAACCGCTGCGCCGTGAATCGCCCCGGCTGATGGCTGATGCCGACCGGCCCCCCTATGGCCCCCCCGCTCCGCAGGGGGACGTGGATTGCGGCTTTCGCCGCAATGACGGATGGGGATTATTTCGTGCCATGACGGGACGGGGCGCCATGCATGATGCTCCTACCGCCTTGCCTCCCTCTGTCCGGGTCATGCCCTTGGCGGAACTTGTAGAGGGCCGTGTAGAGCGCGGCGCTCGCCGGGACCGGCACCCGCTTGGCGCGGCCTTGCCGCACGACCGCACCCAAGAGATCATCGAGCTCCAGTGGGTTGCCGGCCTGGAAGTCGAGCTGGAGCGACGAGACAAGACCCGGCGCGTCCGCTTCGGCGGTAGCCATACGCACGTCCACTACGTCGCTGACGAACTCGGCTCCGTGCGCCTGTCCCACCGCCACAATCTCCTCCATCACCGCCCGCACCGTGAGCGCGCCCACCGGACATGCCAGCACCTCCGGGTATGTCGCTCGCGCCGCCGTCATGACGGTGCCGGTGGCGGCGACCAGGACGAGCTTGGCCCAGAGCGCCGACACGATGTCACTGCTCACCTCGACCTGGAGGCCTTCCTTGGTGAGCACGTCGGCGACCCGGGCGGCGCGAGGGCTGTGGGAGCCATCCTGCTCACCAAACACGATGCGCGCGGTGGCGCCCACCTGCTCGATCCGTCCTGGGGCCGGCCGGGCCGCATCAATGTAGGTCGTCCCGGCCAGCACCGGTCCCCATCCGTAGACAGCGGCGATCCGGGCCGGACTTTCCACCCCGTTCTGAATGGAGAGCACGGCAGTGTCCGCGCCGAGCAGCGGCTCGAGCAGCGGTAGCGCCGCAGGGTTGTGATAGGTCTTTACCGCGTAGATGATGAGGTCTACCGGCCCTACCTCGTGTGGGTCGGCCGTCGCGGGCACATGGACGGTGAAGTCGCCCCAATAGCTGGACACGTGGAGGCCGTCACGCACGATGGCGTCTCGATGAGCACCGCGGCAGATGAGCGTGACCTGCTCGCCGTGCTTGGCCAGCGTGCCACCGTAATACCCCCCTACAGCACCGGCGCCGACAACGGCAATGCGCATGATCCTGTCCCCTCCATGCTTGTGCTGAACTTGATTCAGTACAGCAACATTTCCTACGCTGCTAGGGATAGATTATGCACAAGTGCGTGGGGGTGTCATTCATGCCGCCCAGAGCCGGCCCCTGGCTTGCAGGTAGTGCCCACCCGGCGATAGCTGCGCCTATCCGCGCCGGCTGTGGCACGGCCTCGTTCCGATGAACGCACCTACTGTCTTCGACTGCACAACTTCAGGAGACGATAAAGGAGAAACGTCATGGTTACAGTTCTGGGTTCACGGCAGCGTACTCGTCGGGTGCGCTGGCTCACGGGCCGCTGGCTCGGCCTCTGGCTGGCTAGAGCCGCACCACAGATTTCCATAAGATGTGCGGCTCTAGCCGGCCACAGCGCCGCAATGTTGGCGCTGACGCTGGTGTTGCCAGCAGCAGCACTGGCGCACGATCACCGCACAGTCAACGAGTATGAGTTGACCGTCGGCTTCAACGTCGAGCCGGCCTATGTCGGCCAAATCAATGGCGCCTTCCTGAAGGTGATGAAGCAGGCCCAGCACGGCGGCAAGGAGGGTGAGGACGGTCACGCGCATGAGGGGATGGCGCCGGTGGAGGGGCTGGAGACGACGCTGAAAGTGCTCGTGGCCGCCGGTGGCAGCGAGCCGCGCGAGTTTCCGCTGCGGGCAGTGTTCGGAGCGCCGGGGGCGTATGTTGCCGATTTCATGCCCACGCGCACCGGCAGCTACATCTTCACCTTTACCGGCACCATCGAAGGGCACCCGATCAACGAGCGCTTCGAGTCCGGCCCGGGCCGCTTTGACGACGTTCGGGCGATTACGACCATCCAGTTCCCCGAGCCGCTGCCTTCGGCCACTGAGCTACGGGAGGAGTTGGACGTAGCCAAGGCGGCTGTCCGCACGGCGCAAGCGCTCGCCTTCGGCGGACTCGGCGCTGGCGCCGCCGCCGTGCTTGTCGCGGGCATGGCTATCTTGATGGCCAGTCGCCGGCGCTAGGGCGGTGCGGCGCCATCCGGCGCCCTACTCCCATACTCAATAACGGCCGACCGCTCCTCGGCTAGGCACCCGGCGCGTATGCCGCTAGCTCGATCTCCTGCCGGGTCATGTAGATGTCCTCCTGACGCAGCCGCTCGCACAGGGCGTCATGTAGGGCCAGGAAATACGCTTCATGCTCCGGCAACTGCGCGCATAGAATCTCGTAGCCGCGATGAGCATCGTCAAATCTCTGACCGGTTATGAGGCTCACCCATGCTCCCTCCAGTGGGGGTGGATGTAAGCGTGTCATAGTGATGCCGCGGTAACGAGCAAGGAGTCTCTCTTCCAGGTCGTCGAACTCGGCACGGGGTATCGGCTGCCCAGGCGCTATGGGGTCATCCTCGTTGAACCGCAGCGGAACGAGGATTTGGAAGCGCCAACGAGGCTCAAAGCGGATAGGCGATTGTTCCGCTGCGGGTGGTGCAGCCTCCTCCGCGCTCATCGCCCGTTGTGGGTGCTTGAGGCGACCTGTACTAGCTCCGGCGAAGCACTGCCATACTCTGCGACTCCATAGGCAATGCCAGCGGCGTTAAGGAGGCGAATCAAGTCGGGATAAGCGCGATCATTGACAAAGTGGAGTGGACGGGGATCATTCGAGTCTGGATTACGGATAATATGCACCGGCACATCCAACTCATCGAATACGTCGTAGGAGGCGAGTTTAGCCGCTCGGTCCTTGAAGATGACTCCAGGCATCGTGGCACCTCTTTGGATTATTTCAGCAACTGAAGCTGCCGTGCTGCTCCCGCCGAGGGGAGGCCATGGGTGGTGCCTCGGCCACTACCTCATAGGAGATGGCCGCTTTTCCCAGCAGCCCGACAAGGCGCGGCCAAGACCGCGCACCGATAATGTGGATCGGACGATCCTCGTCCCCTGGGTTGCGGACCACAGTCACTGTTGCACCAAGCTCATCAAAGACAGCATACGATGCCATTCAAGCCTCTCGGTCTCTGAAGATGATCGCTGGCATCTCCTCACCTCCGACTGTGGCCATTGTATCCTTCGGCTACAGGGTCGGTGCATCGCCTCGCCAGGAGTCACACTCGGCCGGAGCGGAGCCGGGCGGGCAGCGGTACAATCACCGTAGCGTGCAGCGCGGGAGTGGGCTATGGCTGGCGAGCAAGGTACGGCTAAGGGCCGCGGCGCCAAGGCTTGGGGCGGGCGGTTTGCGAAGGTGACCGACCCGACGGTCGAGGCGTTCACGGAGTCGATCTCGTTCGATTGGCGCCTCTATCGTCAGGATATCGCCGCCTCCATCGCCCACGCCCGGATGCTCGGCCGGCAAGGAATCATCACGGCTGAGGAAGCTGAGACGATCATCGCCGGTCTGCGCGAGATCGAGGGCGAGATCGAGCGCGGCGAGTTTGTCTTTGATCCCAGCCGCGAGGACATTCACCTCAATATCGAGGCGCGGCTGGCGGAGAAGATCGGCGACGCGGCCGGCAAGCTGCACACCGCCCGCAGTCGCAACGACCAGATAGCAACCGACGTGCGGCTGTGGTGTTGCGCGGCGATTGACGACCTCCGCACCCGCAGCCTCGACCTGCAAGCGGCGCTGATCGGGCAGGCTGAGGAGCACCCCGCGGCGGTCATGCCCGGCTACACGCATCTGCAACGGGCGCAGCCGGTGTTGTTTGCCCACCATCTGCTGGCCTATGTGGCGATGCTGGAGCGCGACTACGACCGGCTCGGCGATTGTCGGCGCCGGACGAACGTGCTGCCGTTGGGCGCCGGGGCACTGGCGGGCGTGGGCTTTCCGGTTGATCCGCAAGCCGTCGCCGACGAGCTGGAGTTCGAGGCCAGCGCCGAGAACAGTATGGACGCGGTCAGTGACCGGGATTTCGTCGTAGAGCTGGTGTCGGCGTGCAGCCTGATGATGCTCCACCTCTCGCGGCTGGCCGAGGACGTGATTGTGTGGAGCTCCGGTGAGTTTGGGTTTGTCGAGCTGGACGACGCCTACGCGACGGGTAGCTCGATCATGCCGCAGAAGAAGAACCCCGACGTGGCAGAGCTAACGCGGGGGAAAACCGGGCGGGTATTCGGTCACTTGCAGGCGCTGCTCACGCTGCTCAAGGGTCTGCCCCTCACCTACAACCGCGATCTCCAGGAGGACAAGGAAGCGCTCTTCGACGCTGTGGACACCACCGACGCTGCGTTAGCGGCAATGACCGGGCTGGTGCGGACAATGGTGCCCCAGCCGGAGCGGATGGCCGCGAAAGCCACCGCCAGCTTTTCGACCGCGACCGAGCTGGCCGATTACCTGGCGCAGAAAGGGCTGCCCTTCCGGCAAGCGCACGAGGTCGTAGGCAAGCTCGTGGCCCAGTGCCTCGCGGCCGGGAAATCGCTGGAGCAGCTGACCGCGACCGAACTGGCCGCGGCGTCGCCGCAGCTCGGCACCGATGCCCTGGAACGAGTGACCGCGATGGCGGCGGTAGCGGCAAAGGACGTGCCGGGCGGCACCGCCCCGAGACGGGTCGCACAGGCGCTGGCCACCGCGCAGGCGCGGCTCGCCGCCCATCGTGACGAGGTGCTGCGGGCGGAGACCGGGCACAATGGCTAGCTGCCGCCCGGAGGGCCGATCATTGCTGCTCGGCGGCATGGCGGCGCTCTGAAGGGGGCGGCTCCTCGAAAGGCTCGCCACGCTGCTCGGCCTGTACGCGCCGCTGGAGCCACGCTTCCCATTCGGCGTCGGCTCCACGCAGCGTCGCCGCTACGGCTCTGGCGATCTGCTCCTGCCGCCGCTTCTCGCGCCATTCCTCGAATGCTGCTGCCAACACCATCAGATACCTCCCTGTCTCCGTGAGCACCATGGACACGGCCGCCACCGTGATCGCGAGTGCCGCCAAGTCTCGCCAGAGTGCCGCTAGGCTTTCCACACCCTGCACCACGGTCCAGATTGTACCCGCACTGAACTGCACGATGAAGAGCGCGAAGTAGACGTGCTTGACGCCCTTGCTGACACTCCAGATGGACTCGCGCTGCTCGCCGGTCACGAACTGCTGCTGACGCTCCTCAGAGGCTCGTGTCACCATGTACTCCTCCCAAACCGGCTGCTGCTCCGGGCAGCGCTCGCCAATTCAATTTAGCATGTTTTTATCTTCGGTGCAAACACACCATATACAAATCAGAGTTGCTGCCGCTCCCGCATAATCCCCGGCAGCCAGCGTTACGCTCCTCACCGCCAGTGGGTAGTGGCCAGTGTCGTCCGTCGTTCCGGCGCCAGCACGTCATCCTACCGAGGTGCGTCCGAATGCGGCGCGCGCTTCGGCGGCGACGAAAAGCGATCCGGTCGCCAGCACGAGGTCGCCAGGGCCGGCGTGCTGCATCGCTTGTCGGAGCGCCGCTTGCACCGAGGGCATTGTGTTGGCACGACCACCGGCGTTGCCCACCTGAGCGGCGACCTCTTCGGCGGGGCGGGCCCGCGGATGAGTGGACGCGGCGGCAAACACTGTCGCCAGCGCCAGGACACGCAGTTCGGTCAGGATCGCTGCGAGGTCGTGGTCCGCGCTGGCGCCGACTACGAGGTGGAGCCGCCGGTGGGGGAACCAGTCGCGGATCGCTGCTACTAACCGTCGCGCCGAGTCGCCGTTGTGGGCGCCGTCGCAGACGACCGTGGGCCGCGCCGGCCCCGCTTGCAGCACCTCCAGCCGGCCGGGCCAACGCACGTTCAGCAATCCCTGACGCACCGCTTTGGTGGACACCTCCAGCCCGGCGGTCAGCCGTAGCGTCTCGATGACGGTGACCGCCACCGCCGCGTTTTCGAGTTGATGGGCACCGACCAGCCCTAGCTCCAGGCCGGCGTAACCCCAATCCGCGCCGTTCACCATCCCGGCGCGGTGATTCCCGGACCAGGTGAAGTCCCGACCGCCCAGGGCCAGCGGTGCCTCTCGCTCAGTAGCGATGGCCGCCAGGGTCGCGGCCGCCTCCGGCCGCTGGGCGGCGCTGACCGCCGGCACACCCAGCTTGATGATCCCGGCCTTTTCCGCGGCGATAGCCGCCAGCGTATCGCCGAGGAGCGCGGTGTGGTCCAGGGAGAGGGCGGTAATCACCGCCACCGCTGGCGTCAGCACGTTCGTCGCATCGAGGCGGCCCCCTAGCCCTACCTCGACGACTGCCCAGTCCACGTCAGCGTCCGCGAAGTGCCGGAAAGCCAGCGCCGTGCCCAGTTCGTAGGTCGTGAGCTGGCCCAGGTCAGGTGCTTCCTGTTCTAGTCGCTCCGCAGCCGCGGCCAGGTCGGTAACGATGTGAGCCAGCGCCTCTGGTGCTATCGGCTTGCCGTTGATCCGCACGCGCTCGCGGTAGTCGTGCAGGTGGGGCTGCGTGTAGAGACCGACGCACAGGCCGGCGGTGTGCAAGATGGAAGCCAGGAACGCGGCAGTAGAGCCTTTGCCCTTGGTCCCGGCGATGTGTATGGACGGGTAGCGTTGCTCGGGATGGCCGAGAGCGGTGAGCAGCGCGCGGGGGCGATCCAGGTTCCAGCCGCCGCGCGCCGCTGCGCCGAGCGACCGCCGCTCCCAATCCGTGCGGTCCAAGAGAAACGCGAGCGCTTCGTTGTACGTGTGTACGTTCATCCGGCACTGCCAGTGAATCTCATTGTGTCGTTGTGTCTCGCACTACCGCATCGGCCAGTCGCACCGCGCGGGTACATGCCTGCACGTCGTGAACGCGCACGATGTCGGCGCCACCGGCAACGGCGAGGACGACCGCGGCGATAGTGCCTTCCAGCCGCTCCGTTACCGGGAGGTCGAGTGCCCGGCCAACGAAGCTCTTCCGCGATGGCCCGACGAGCAAAGGTAGCCCCAGCGCCTGCTTCAGGTCGGCAGTGCGGCGTAGCAGGAGCATGGTTTGGAGGGGCGTCTTACCAAAGCCCAAGCCGGGGTCCACGACGATCTGCGACCGGGCGATGCCCGCCGCCTGCGCCGCTGCGATGCGCTCCCGGAGGAAGGTGACCACGGAGCTGAAGATATTCGCGTCGGGCACATCGGAATAGTGACCACCGACAACGGCATGGCGTGTCGCGCGTGCCCGGCGGTTATGCATCAGGACGACCCCGGCCTGCGTCGTGGCGACGACCGCAGCGATCTCGGGGTCTTTGGAGAGTGCCCACACGTCGTTGACGATGGTTGCTCCGGCGGCGAGCGCTTTACGAGCGACCGCGGCGCGCGAGGTGTCCACGCTGATGGGCACGTCCGTCTTGGCGGCCAGGGCGGCGAGCACCGGCAGCACGCGGCGCCGCTCCTCAGCCTCCGGGACCGATGGTGCGCCGGGCCGGGTGGACACACCACCAACGTCAAGCAGGTCCGCTCCCTCATCCACCAAGCGCAGACCGTATGCGACCGCGGCGTCCGGCTCGGCGAACCCATCGCCGGAGAAGGAGTCGGGTGACGTGTTGACAACGCCGGCAACGTAGGTCCGCTCGCCCCAAGCAAACGGCCAATCGCGCCGGGATGAGGAGGATGACCTCACCCCCGCCCGCCTTTCGGCAGCCTCCCCCTCGCCACAAGTGGAGAGGGGGCCGGGGGGTGAGGAGCGAACAACCTCTTGCTCCAGGGAGAGTCTCTGACGTGGGTTGGGGGTAGGTTCGTGCGTGGGTGCGGGAATAGCTTCATGCCCGATCACTGCCTGTCGGAGTCTAGGCGGGGAACGGCACGACGGCAAGGTGTCGGTGCTCTCGCCCGGCGCCGGGAGTGCATGAACGCCAGGCGCGGTCTACAATACTCCCACGCCGCCGGCACGCTGGCGCGGCAGGAACAAAGGAGGAACAGCCCGATGTTGAAGCTCGCCTGTCTCTCGCTCAGTTACAAGCGGTCGTTCGCCGCCGGCACGATGGACCTCTTCAGCTTCATCGAGCGGTGCCGCGCCCTGGACCTCGACGGTATTGACATCCACTCCCGCGACCTGGCTTCCCAGGACTTCCCGTACCTCCGCGAAGTCAAGCTGCGCTGCCTCCGGACCGGCTTGCCGATTGCCTGTCTGGGCGTGAGCAACAACTTCGCGCTGCCGGCGGATGAAGTGCCGGCGCAGATCGAGGGGGCGAAGCAGTGCGTTCGCCTGGCACGGGTGCTCGGTGCGCCCCAGGTGCGCGTGTTTGCCGGCACGCCACGGGGGAGCGAGGCCGAGCGGGCGGGTGCCTGGGATCGGTGCGCGGCTGCCCTGAAAGAGGTCGCCGACTACGGCTGGGGGGAGGGAGTGCAAGTCTCGTTGCAGAACCATAACCACCACAACCTCACCGCCGATGGCGCAAGCGTGCTGAAGTTCGTCGAGCAGGCGGCGCCGCACCTCAGCCACGTGTGGGACACCGGGCAATACGTCGGCTCGCCGGGTGCCTCAGGCGCAGCGTCGGAGGTGGCCGCCGAGGCGGTCTACGAGAGTCTGCAACAGACCGTGCATCTCGCCACGCACGTCCGCACGAAGATTTACCGCGTAGAAACGGGCGAGGAGCGCTGGCTCGACTACCCGCGCGTCTTCGGCATCCTCCGGCAAGCCGGCTACAACGGCTTCTGCTCCCTCGTCTACGAAGGGGTGGAGGACGAAGACCCGGCCATCGCACGGGCGGCCCCCTTCCTGCGCCGCTTCATCCCGTAGGCGCGCTCCGCATCCCCGCCCGCCAACCCCGTAGGGGCGTCCCTTGTGGGCGCCCTAGCCTCGGGAGTTGGCGTGGGCAACCACCAGGGTTGCCCCTACAGAGGATGCCAGCGGACTCCCCCTCTCTATCGTTCGGCGATGGAGAGGGGGCCGGGGGGTGAGGCCCGTTGTCATCTCCCCGCCCCAAGCCAATATGACCCCACTGATGGGGAGTGGCAGATGCAAGACCATCCTGGAGCACCGGGCAGCACCCCGGAAGGGGACCCTCGCACCGTCGTGCCGGCCGCCCGCGGTGGCGCGGCCGCGCACCACATGGCGCCGGGGCATGACAGCGTCCCCGCCGCGCCGTCGAGCGCGGCGAGTCATGACCGACCGCGCGCCGCGCATAGGGTGCCGGACCACCATCGGTCCCGCGCCGCGCAGCCGAGGGCGCCGGTTCCTGACCAACCGCACGCCACACCGCCGCAGGCGTCGGGTCATGATCGTCCGCGCGCCGCGCAGTGGGCGCCGGGGCATGACCGACCGTGCGCTACCCCGAGGGCGCCGGGTCCTGACGTACCCCTGGTCACGCTGGCCAGGGCGCCGGGTCATGGCCGTCTGCGCGCCGCGCATAGGGCGCCGCCAGGCCGCGCACTGGCGAGCGCCGGCACTTCCATGCCTATCGCCACCGCTCCCTTGCCGGCTTGCGTGGGCCGGCTGCTCCAGGTGTGCTTGCCCCGCGTCGCTGCCACTCCCCACACCCTCACCTACCCGCCATCCCGCTCCGCCCCCGCTCCTGGGCATCCTGCCATCCTGGTTCCGACCCGCCCGCAGCCCTGCTCCACCGCGGGCACGGGCTTCCTACCCCCGCACCCTCGCGCGCACCCCCCAGCCGCCCGCCGAAAACCCACTCTTGTCAGGGGAGTGAGGCGCGGCGCCCGGCCGTGCTAACCTCCCGGTGTGACCGCCCGAAGTGACACCATACCCCCGCGCACCCGGCGATACTTGCGGCGACGGAGCCTAGCTGCGCTGGTCGGCGTTGGTATCGCGGTGAGCGCCGCTCGGCTGGTACCTCTCGGCCGCGACGATCCGGTAGTCGCGGTGGCCGCGGCCCACGCCAACCTGCTGCGCTCGGAGCCGGCGATTGGCGCGGTGCTGCACGAGGCGCCCCGCCGCATGCAGCTGTGGTTCAGCGAAGAGCCGGAGCCACGCTTCAGCGAGGTGGCCCTTTTCGACGCCACGCGGCAGCGGCTGACCGACGCGCCGGCCCAAGTGGCGCCCGGCGACCCGCTGTCGCTCCTGCTCGATCTCCCGCCCGATCTCGCCGACGGCGCGTACACGGTCGTCTGGCGCGTCCTCTCCAAGGTGGACGGTCACGTCACTGCCGGGAGCGTGCCGTTTACCGTCGGTAGCCCTGGAGCAGCCGATTCGCCAGCGCCGACCGGCGTTGATGCCGCAGCCCTGCTTGGCGGGCAAGACGCGCTCGCCGGCCGGGTAGACGCGCTCAACGTGCTGGTGCGCTGGCTGCGGCACCTCGGCACCGCGGCTATCGGCGGCACGCTCGTCGTTGGCCCGACCATCCTCGCGCCGGCGCTGGCCGCCACGCAGACGCCGCGTGAAGTAGCGCGGGCGTGGCGGCGTGGTCTGCGGGCGAGCCGGAGTCTGGCCTGGTTTGGCTGGTGGCTGCTGCTGCTCGCCACGTTAGGCGCGCTGGTCGTGCAGACCGCCGCCGCCACGAACGTCTCGCACCTTGATGCGCTCGGAGCACCGCTGCTGGATGTCGTACACACCACGCGCTACGGCCGCATCTGGCTCATCTGGCTCGCGCTGGTGGCGCTGCTCGCGGTGCCACTGGCGCTGGCCTTTCGGGCCAGAAACCCTGTGCCACCGGGACACAACTCGCGCGGACAAGCCACTCGCCACTCGCCACTGGTGGTGGCTGGGCGCAGCGCTCACCGGCCTAGTGCTCTGCGTCACCGGTCTGGTCTCCCATGCCGCAGCGACACCGCGGCTCGTCGTAGTGGCGCTGGCCGCTGATTGGCTGCACCTGGCGGCGACGGCGCTATGGATTGGCGGCCTCTTCCAGCTGTTGCTCGTGCTCCCCATCGCGCTCGCGCCGCTGTCGCCCCCACTACGGCTACGCGCGCTCGCCGGAGCGGTCCGCCGCTTCTCCGTCCTCGCAGCGGCGTGCGTCGCCGTGCTGGTCATCACCGGCGCCTACCAGCTCTGGCTGCACGTAGGCAGTGTCGAGGCGCTCTTCACGACCGTCTACGGCGTGACCCTCGCCATGAAACTCGCCCTGATCCTCCCACTGCTTGCGCTCGGCGCCTTCAATCTGCTGGTGACGCGGCCGGGTTTCCGGTTGCTCATGCGTGACAGTGGTGCCCGTGCGTTGGCCGCTGCGGCCCTGCTGACGCGGCGCTTCCGGTTGGCCGTCGCGGGCGAAGTCACCTTAGGCGCGACGGTGCTGCTGTTCGTGGGCTTTCTTACCGTCGTAGCGCCGGCCCGCGTGCTCGTGCCGCCAACCCAGTCGGGAATCGTCGAAACGGGTACGGCGGAAGACTT
Organism: Chloroflexota bacterium; assembly: GCA_965238265.1. Lineage (GTDB taxonomy): Bacteria > Chloroflexota > UBA11872 > UBA12225 > JAJDUF01 > JAJDUF01. Next base: position 4,363,036 of record OZ250185.1, read on the forward strand.
GCGAGTGCAGCTGCGCGTAGACCCCGGCGGCGCTGGCGTGAACACGATTGCAGCGACGGTGCGCGATGCTGATGGCCGACCGGTGCGCCCGGCCGATGGCATAGAGCGGGTAGATTTCCGGTTCACGCTGGCGGACGGGAGCCTGGGCGAGCAAGAGAGCACAACCCAGCACGGCAGCGCTGGCGTCTACAGCGCGCGGGGAGCCTGGCTGTCGCTGGCCGGCGATTGGCAGGTTGTCGTGCTGGTGCGGCGCAGCGGCCGGTTCGACGTGCGTGTGCCCATCGCCTTGACGCTCCCGGTTGTCGCGCCAGCCCCACTCCAACCGGCAACCTCAGCGCAACAACCGGCCCTCCTCGCGCCCAACCTCGGTCTTGCACTCGGCGTTGCTGCCGTCGTGGTCAGTCTCGCGGCGCTTCTTGCCAGTGCCATCGGACCACCCTTACCCCCAACGCGGTTTGCCATCGCCCGTAGCAGCGGAGCAGTGCTCGGCGGGACTGGGATCGTCGCCGGCTTTGTGCTGCTCCACGCCGGCCTGGCCCCCGAAACAATCCCCTCCCAGGGGGCCGTGCTCTCGCAGTTTGCCGCCGCCGTCCCCCCGATGGATGTCGAGAACCCGATCCCCCCGACCGAGGAATCGCTGTCGCGCGGCCGTGTGGTCTACCAGCAACATTGCCAGACCTGCCACGGCACACAGGGCCGCGGCGACGGTCCGGCAGCGCTCGCCTTGCGACCGCCCCCCGCCGACCTGGCGTACCATGTCTATCAGCATCCCGACGGGCAGTTCTTCGCCTGGTTCACCCGCGGCATTCCCGGCACGGCGATGCCTTCCTTCGCAGCGACGCTATCGGAAGAGGATCGCTGGCACGTCCTCAACTACATCAACACATTTGCCCCCTGACGTGCCAGACGCGCACGATGGTGGGAGGGGTGGTGCGCGTCTGGCAGCGTCACCGCCGCCGCGTTGAGTCGGCTGAGAGAGCATGGTGGTGGGAGCAGTGGTTAGAGATGACGGGCCTCACCCCCGTCGCTACGCGACTCCCCCTCTCCACTTGTGGAGAGGGGGGCGGGGGGTGAGGCGTGCTACGCTGCCCCGCCGCGCCCTCGCTGCGTTGAGCCTGGGCTGTCTGGCAGCCTGTAGCCCCTTTGGCCGCGGCGAGGTGCCGCCGCTGCTGTTTGCACGCGATGGCAATCTGGAAGCGATTGCGCCCTCCGGTCGTGACCGGCGCCAGCTAACCGACGTGCCGGTACCGGCCTTTGCCCGTGATCCGGCGTGGGCACCCGACGGGACCAGCATCCTCTATTCCTACACGCCGCCACCACAGCCGCAGTCGGGCGCGAGGGGTGTCTCCTTCACGCTGCCGGTCGCCGACATCTACCAATTGCCCAGCGGTGGCGGCGAACCCGCGCTGCTCATCGGACACGACGGCAGCACCGAGCAGATCGAGACGCCGACGTGGAGTCCGGACGGGCGGTGGGTCTACTTCTCGTACAGTGCGCTGCTCGTTGGTAGCAACAACGTCATCAGTGGTCGCGACTTCGGCATCGCACGGGCGCCGGCCACCGGCGGCCAGCGCGAAGCCATCTTCACGGAAGCCGCCTTCCCGACGTTGAGCGCCGACGGCACCCGCTTGGCCGGCGTGCGCCAGAACCCGGAAGATGGGGCGACGACGCTCTGGGTCGGTGCGCCGGACGGCAGCGGCAGCCGGACGATCATCGAGGCCGGAGTTTCCGAGGCGATCACCGCGCCGCGCTTCTCGCCGGACGGTACGCAGATCGTCTACAGCGCGCTGGTGCCGCCGGAAGAGCGGCCGCTACGCCTCGCCACGCCGACGCCGAGCCGGCAATCGGGGCTCTTCGATCTGCTGGCGCCACGGCCGGCCGCGGCCGCTGGGCTGGCCCACGGCATACCGAAGGACCTGTGGCTTGTCGGCAGCGATGGCACTGGTTTGCGCCGGCTCACCCGCTTGGCGGAGGATGACCCCGCCGCGGTGTGGTCGCCGGATGGGAGCACGCTGTTTATTGGCGCCGGCGGTGGTCTCTACATACTCCGACTGGACGGTTCGCCGCCGGTGCGGATTGCCGTGCCGGGCGGTCATGGGCTAGTGGACTGGCGGCGCAGCGGGTGAGGCCGGTAAACTCTCTCGCCTCACCCCCGCAGCTACTTGCTATACTCGTTTCTCGCAGAGAGTGGTGATGACAGTGGCAAAAGAACCGAAGATGGTTGACATAATCAGTGGGTCGGAGTTGGCCGGGCAGGTACGCACGAGCGGGGAGCCGCGTATCCTCCGGCGGAACGGCGAGGACAGCGTCGCGCTCACGCCGTCCCCTCTGCCGACGAGCGCACCGTCCCGCGCTCGGCCGGTCACCCGCGACGATGCGCTCTTCCGACTTATCGGGATTGGCAAGAGCGGGATTCCCGGCGGGGTATCCGAGAAGAAGCATACGTTTCTCACCGAGGCGTACCGTCCCCGCTAGCTCATGACGGACCGTCTGCTCCCAGCTCAGGCCCGGCGGGACTTCGTCGATTCCTCGGCGTACCTTGCCCTCTTGGATCAAGACGACGCCCACTACACAGAAGCGGTGGCCATTCTCAGTTCCCTTGCGGATAGGCGCTATCGCCAGTTCACCACGAACGTCCTCATCATCGAAACCCACGCGCTGCTACTGTCGTGTCTGGGCAGTGCTCCGGCAGCCCGGTTTCTCCGAGACATGCGCGAGAGCAACACCGTCATTGCGGCGTAAGCCGCAATCCAGACCGACCGAGGGGCTACGAATAGCCCTGGATTCCGGCTTCCGCCGGAATGACGAGCGCCTGGGCGCGGTGAATCGTGCCCCTACACAACCTCCCTACCCCTGTCAGCACCTCACCTCCCGGCCCCCTCTCCGCTTCTGCAGAGAGGGAGTCCGCTGGAGGCGGGCAGGGGTGAGGCGTGGCCCTGCTATATCATCTGGTTATGTTGGTCTGATACACAGGAGGAGAGCGTCCGATGAATATGCGCGAGTACCTGAGTCGGGAAGCCCGGCAGATGCAGGCGGCCCGGACGGCTGCGCTCCGGTCGTTGCCGCCGGCGGCGCAGTGGCCGGCGGAGCGGCAGCGCCGCTTGGCGCAGTATTACGACATGATGGGCGTCAGCGAATATATGGCGCTGCCGGAGCGGCCCCCGCTCAACGTCAGGATTACGAGCGAAACGCAGCGGGAGGGCTACCGCATTCGTACCCTCTCCTACGAGAGCCTGCCGCAGCTCTACGTCACTGCCAACCTCTATCTCCCGGACGATCTATCCGCACCGGCGCCCGGCGTGCTCTATCTCTGCGGTCATTCCCAGCAGCAGAAAGTCCACTACCAGGCCCATCCGCGCAAGTTCGCCCAGTTGGGCTTCGTCTGCCTGATCGTTGAAACCATTCAGCTAGGGGAAATCGAAGGTCAGCACCATGGTACCCATCTCCGGGGTTGGTTCAACTGGTTCAGCCGCGGGTACACGCCGGCCGGGGTTGAGCTATGGAACGGCGTGCGGGCGCTCGACCTGCTCCAAGCGCTGCCGGAAGTGGACGGTACCAAGCTCGGCGTGACGGGTCTTTCGGGCGGGGGCGCCGGGAGCTGGTGGGTGCCGGCGGCCGATGAGCGCGTGCGGGTAGCGGCACCTGTCTGTGGCACTGCCACGTTCGCCTCGCACGTCGCCGAGCGCACCGTTGACGGCCACTGCGACTGCATGTTCCCGGTCAACGTGCATCGCTGGGAGCTGGCCGACGTGGGTGCGCTGATCGCGCCCCGGCCGCTGCTGATTGCCTCCGCCGACCGCGACGGCATCTTCCATATCCGGTCCATTCGTGAGGTCCACGCGGCCACCAAGCGGGTCTACGACCATCTGGGCGCCGGGGAGCAGTTGCGCTTGGTCGAGACGCCGGGTGGTCACTCCTACCACGAGCGTTCTCGGCGCGCCATCTTCTCCTGGTTTCTGCGCCACCTGCAAGGCAAAGCGGTGCCGGAGGCCGAGGTCGGCGACATTGACGATGACGTGCCAGAAGCGCACCACCCCTCCCACCATCGTGCGCTTCTGGCAGCGTCAGAGCGGCCGGCGGCGCAGGAGAGCGTGGAGACACTGCGCGTCTACCGCAACGGCGTGCCGGCTGACGAGCGCGTGACGACCGTGCAGGAATACTTCGTCGTTCCGAATCCACCGCCGACGATCACTACCACAGAGGAGCTACACACCAAGCGGGCCGAGACGGTGGCTTACCTACGAGCGCACACCTTCAGCCACTTCCCGGCCCGGCCGGCTCCGCTCGACGTGGAGGTCGAGTACGAACGGGCCGACGGGAACGCCAACGGCGGACGCTTTGCCTTCACCAGCGAGGAGGGCTGGCGCCTGCGCGGCATGTGGTCGCCAGCGCAGGCTGGCACGTCATCAGGCAGCCAGCCGGCGCCGGCCTTGGTGGTGCTGCGCTCGCCGCACGACGTACCGCGGGAGAACTTCGCCCAGCAGTGGACCGCCGGCCTGGACCACCGTTGGGCGCGGGTCTACGTCGAGCCGCGGGGCACCGGCGACACCGGCTGGAGTCCCTCGCTCGACTGGCACCTACGCCGCGCCGCCATGCTTACCGGCCGGACCATCGCTTCGTTACAGGTCTACGACGCGCTGCGTGCGCTGCAAGCCGTGGCCGAGCTACCCGGCATTGATGGCCGCCGATTAGCCATCGCCGGGCAGGGAGGGATGGCCGCCGTCGCGCTCTACGCAGCCCTGCTGCACGCCTGTACCGGGCCACGACCCGGTAGCGGCCTCGAAGCCATCTGTCTCGGCGGACCACCGGCAACGCAAGACGCCCCCTCCAATCCCGACGGCACCGGCGAGGCTATCGAGATGCTCTTTGCCCTGCGCGTAACCGACCTGCCGCAGGTGGCCGGACTGCTGTGGCCGGCCGAGCTAGTCTTCATCGGCCCGCGCCCGACCACCTACCAATGGGCCGAGGACCTCTACGCGCGTCTCGGCGCACCAGGCGCCGTCCAGCGCATCATGCAATGGTCGCAGTGGCAGCCCAGAGGCCCTAGCCCCGCGTCGCGTCGAGGATGACCTGCTTGGCGCGCTCGTCCAGCCCATAGTCGCGGTAGTTGAGGCACACGGCGGGGAAGAGGCCCCAGCGCGGCCCTTCCGCCAGCAGCCGCTCGATAAGCTCAGGAGCCGGCCCGGTCGCGGCTGCGGGACTGGTCGGCTCCTCCGCTGCGTCGTCCTCTTGACTCCCGTCTTCCGCCTCCACCGGGGCGTGCAACGGGACGAAATAGTGGCCCGGATACATCAGGCGCGTAAACCGCTCGTGGACCTGCCGGGCGAAGTCACTCACCCCATAGGGCGTATCGCTAGGCGGTAGCCCCTCGCTGGTGTTGGTGAGGCGGAAGACATCATAGCCAGGCTCGGCCGAGGCCACGCCGGCGAAGACCACTCCTGGGAGGTTTTTGCGGAGGGCGTCGAGGACGGCACGTTCGTCCGGGCGGGTAATCTCGAAATCATCCATGTACAGAATGTCAATGCCATACTCTTTTGCCACGCGGCCCAGATTGTTGCACGTGACGGCGATCCACCCGGGATGCGTGGTATCGGCACGCACGAGGGGATGGCTCCACACGTGGCCGCCCTTGATGGAGCCGTTGAGCCGATAGGTCGCGCGTGACAGATCGGGGATACCACCCGAAAACTTGAGCCGGATCACATTCGTTTCCGGCGCAAACCGAAAGCGAAAGCGAAAGCGTGCCCGGTCCCCGTGTGCAAAGGCGCCGGGGCTGCTCTGCACCTCCCGGCCATTGACGACGGCCCGCAGCACACCGGACGAGAAGTCTTGGACCCCGGCAACGGTGAGAAAGGCCTCCATCTCGCCGGGCAGCGGCAAGGTCTCGAAAAGCACCTGCAAGTCCGACTGCACCTCCGGCTGCAACGAGAGAAAACCCGAGTCATACCCCGTCGGGATAGCGGGAAACGCGCCCGGCCACCCTTCATACGGCCCGACCTGCCCACCGGGCAGGCGCTCATACGGCCGATCATACGGGAGCGCGAGATGCTCAATGGCCGCAAAGCTGTCGCGATATGGGTCCATGCCCCACACGTTGCCGTGCGCCATCAGGCGGTGGCCGCCGGCGTGAGCTGCCTCGGCGACCGCACGCAGGCCGGCACTACCGCCTAGCTCCGCGGCCGGCTCGAAGACGGGATAGCGTGAGCCGGAAGGTCCCTGGAAACCTTGCAGGCGGATCGCCACGCCATCCGATACACCCAGATCGGCGAGGTCCTGGCACAGGGCCGCCGCATGGTCGAAGGTGTGGGCGATTTCGCCCGTCTCCCGCCAAAGGTCAAGCGAGACCATGACCTTGATGTCATCGAGCCAGGCCGGTACGGAGGCATCCTGTGCGCGGGGGAGCACGCCAATCCGCTCTTGCAAGCTGCGACAGTAGCGATCAATCACCGCCGTCAGGTCTCGTTGTGCAGAAAGCTCCAGCGGTACCCCGTTCACACATTCGATGCCTAGCCAAAGCCCCTGCTCATCCCGATACGCGCCGGTGCTCCAGATTGCAGCGTGGGTATCAGGAAGGTAGCGCGTGTACTCGGACAAGCCGATGACGGTGATCGCAAAGTCCTCGGCCTCGACGGCAGCGAGCTGGTGCGTCGAGCGGGTACTCCCCAGCGCCACCCCGGCCGCCGCGCCAATTGGACAGGAGGCGTCAATCCGAGCGCTCCAGTTCTGCCCGGTCAGGTGATGGATGGTGGCGACCATCGGGAAGGGCAGCCACACCTCCACGCCGACAGCGGTCGTTGCGCCCTCGACTTCGATCATGGAGGTAAGGGCCTCGTGACCAGGGCGCAGGTGCCACTTTCCATCCACCCCGTCGCCGCGCAGCACCACCGTCAGCGTGCTGTTCGCAACGACGATGCCGGTGATCTCAGCCGGCGTGCCGGCGAGCTTGAAGCGCGGTACGCCGGTCGCCGACTCCGCCGGCTGCTGCTGCCAACCAAATCCCGTGGCTGCCGTCTCCGTATCGAGAGTCATGACCAAGTCACCGCCACGGATTTGGAAGGGCATAGGTCGTCACCTTTCTGCGGCTGGCTTGCGTCTTTCCGAAAGAACGGTCACAAGTATTCGCTGGCCAGTAGCCACACACGGGACAGCGCATAGTACACGTAGCTCGGAGAGAGTATACCAGAAAATCTCACCGCATCTTTTTCCGAGAAAAATAACATCATTCAGCGGAATAATAGCGCTTTTATGGTGCTATAATGGTGTATCTATGCACAGAACAGTCGTATCCATGCACTGTGTACTGCTTTCTTCTACCAAGCTGCCGTCATGCCGCCAGCTCTGCGTGCTGATCGCCGGCATGACGCTGGCCGGCCGTGCCGGGAGAGGTGCCATGGTCGTTTCGTGGCATACTCAATGGCGGTGTTGCCCGATTATCGCGCATATGCCAATGTGGTGTTGGTATCGGCCCAGCAGCGGCCGGGGCGCCGGGTAGCCCGCGCTCGCAAACCAACCGGCTACCCAGTTCAGGACGATCCAGAGGTGGATGGCATGAGAGCGGCAGTCCTCACTGAGCCGGGCACTATCGAGATCAAACGGCTAGACCGCCCCTTGCCGGCGGACAAAGTCGCCATCGCGACCAGTGCAGCCGGCATCTGTGGTACCGATATTCACGCTTTCGGCGGGCACAATCCCTTCCTCACCTTCCCGCGCGTGATGGGGCATGAAATCGCCGGCACGGTCGCGGCCGTCGGCTCGGAGGTGAGCGGCGTCAGGGTGGGGGAGCGGGTCGTCGTCAACCCGTATGCCTCCTGTGGACAGTGCCGCACCTGTCGCCGCGGGTATCCCAACCTCTGTCCCGACCTCACCGTCACGGGCGTCCACACCGACGGAGGCTTCGCCGAGCAAGCCTACGTCAGTCCGCAACAGCTCTATAGTCTCCCAGCCGGTGTGGGCCTCGCTACGGCGGCGCTCGTCGAACCGCTCTCCATCGGCGCCGAGGCCGTGGCCAATGGCGACGTGCAAGCCGATGACCGCGTAGTCATTATCGGTGCGGGGCCAATTGGTCTGGCCTGCCTCGCGTTCACGGTGGATCGGGGCGCAGCGGCCCTGGTCGTTGACCGCATCCCCGGCCGCCTGGAACGGGCGCGTGAGCTAGGCGCGGCGGCCGTCGTCAACACGCTGGCCGATGATCCCGATGAACGCATCGCGGCCTTTACTGCCGGACTGGGCGCCGACGTGGTCATCGAGGCTGTGGGGGCGCGGGAGACCATCGAGGCCGGGCTACGCTGGTTTGGGCCGGCTGGCCGCTACGTGTTGCTGGGCCTTTACGACGGTACCGTCAAGCTGCCAACGTTTACCGCCATGCGGCTCGGATTACGTCTGACGGCCTCCCGCCTTAACCGGGGACGGTTCCCCGAATGCCTGGAATACCTGCGTACCCACCCACACATCACGAGCCTCGTCACGCACCGGATCGCGTTGGATGAGCTGCAGGACACCTTGACGCTGCTCACGCGGCGTGAGCTAGAGGCATGTAAAGTGATGGTCGAGTTGCCATAGCGGCCGGCTGCTGCGCCCGGAGCACTACGCAGAGCCGCGGCCCTGGGAGGATGCGATGTCACCCTTGACCTTGCTGAACGTGCAGGCCGCCGTTGTCATTCTCGGCCCGCTGGCGCTTGGCTGGTGGCTGCGTCAGCGTCTTGCCGTGTCCTGGCGCACCTGGGGTTGGGGTGCGCTCACGTTCCTCGCGTCGCAGCTGGCCCGGCTACCCTTCCTGTACCTCCTCACGGTCCTGGTCACTCCGCTCGTGCGTATCGCTTCCGACTCACCGGCGGTGTTCTGGATCAATCTGGTGGTCCTCTCGCTGACGGCGGGCCTCTTCGAAGAGTCGGCACGGTGGTTTGTGCTCCAGCGTTTCGCCACCACCACTCGCGGTTGGCGCGCTGCGGTCATGTTTGGCGCCGGTCACGGCGGTATCGAGGCGATGCTGCTCGTCGGTGGCTTCACCATATTCAATATCGTCCTGCTCCAGTTGGGCGATAGCTTGGTGGCGCAGACTCAGAATGCGGTGGAGCGGTCGGCAATGATGGCCCAGCTCGACGCGCTCTACGGTTTGCAGTGGTGGGATTCCGCGCTGGTGGTATGGGAGCGCGTTGCCGCCGTGACCTTCCACGTCGGCGCCGCAGTCGTGGTGATGCAGACGGTGCTGACCGGCCGGCGCGTCTGGTGGGTAGTAGCCGTCGTTGGCCATGTGCTGTTCAACGCTGCCGTCCTCGCGGCCCTCCGGCTTGGCGGGCCTGTCTGGGCCGAGATTGTCGGGACCCTCTTTGCGCTGGCTGCGGTCTACATGATCGTGCGGTTCCACTGGCTGGACCGCCGTCGCGCCGCCGCCCAGCCGGCCGATGTGGATGACGCTGGCGCCTGACCGGCCGGCGTCTCACCCCCCGGCCCCCTCTCCATCGCCGAGTGATAAGGAGGGGGAGTCCGCCGCCTGTCATTTTCGCCATCTCGCCCGTCATTCCCGCGAACACGGGAATCCACGTCCCCCGGCGGAGCGGGAGGGCCATAGGGGGGCCGGTATTGCACCTAACCCCCGGCCCCTTCCCTACCAGGGAAGGGGAGTCCGCATGGCGGCCGGCGGCCACTCCCTCTCCCGCTGGGAGAGGGTTGGGGTGAGGGACGCGCATCACGGGAATTTACCCTTGTTAGCCTCTAGTACGGGCCGGTGTGGACTGCCAGGTGTTAACCGGCGCTTAACCGTATCCAAACGAGATTCTTACCCGTTCTTGCACGGCGCTTAATGTTGGTGCGGGAAAATAACACCAGTACACGCGGCGGCAACGGTCGCCGTCGCCGCTCCACCGGCAACGAAGCCGGAGCAGACACGATAGGGTAGAGGACACGCCTCCGAGAGGCGACCCTATCCCTCCCACGAGTAGGGCCTGGACATCCCCCAGTCCAGGCCCACTTGCTTAACCTAGGATCATCCGCTGCTCAGGATGGCGGCAAGCCGGCTTCCGCAAGTACGGAGCGCAGGGAGGCCATGCCCTGCTGCGCGCACGCATCGGGATCGAGGGCGGCGAGGCGAGGACCTAGCACCTCCAGGGCAATAGTGCCGTCAAAGCCGGTTGCAGCGATGGCTTGGAGCCACCCAACCAGGTCAATGATCCCCTCGCCGGGCATCACCCGGTCCTGGTCGTCCAGGTCCTCCAGCGGCACCGGCTTCGCGTCGTTGATGTGGAGGAGCGTGATACGCTCCGCCGGAATCTGACGCAGTTGCTTGAAGGTCGCGCCGGCAGCGTGGCAATGGTACGAGTCGACAGTCAGCCCGCTGGCCTCGACCTGGGCGTCGTCGAGCAAATCCAGGGCGGCTGGCAGATAGTGGATGAAGAAATGGCCGCGGTCCGGGTGCAGGGTACGCACACCGAGGAACTCCAGGCCCAAGCGCAGGCCCGTGTCGCGCACGGTTTCGTCGAGGCGCCGCAGCCGCTCCACGGCCAGCGGCCAGGCCGTATCGCGCGGCAGATGGGTACGCATGGGCATGCCCAGACCGGTGGCCGTGCCACCCCACGCCACCACCTGACGGGCGCGTGCCGGGAGGTCCGCCAGCACCGTCTCGATGTCCACGTCTGGCTCCAGCAGGGAGAATTCCACTAGGCCGCCGACAGTGCCGGCCTCGACGCCCACACTGGCGAGTAGCTCCGGTACGGAGCCGCTGTTCTTGGCGCTCTGTTCATGTGCCGCGGCTTCGGCGAAGGAGAAGTCTACGGCGGCATAGCCGTGCTTGGCCGCGAGCTGCGCCTTTTCTACGAGCGTGAGGGGGTCGCCGCGTAGCTGAGATCCGTGCAGCGTAGGGCGAATGCGTGTAGTCATTGGTAGTCCTTTCCTGAGTTGTGGCATTGAGCGTTCTGCGAGCGGATTGTAGCAAGGGCTACGCTGCGCGTGGTCGTCGGTGCTGTTGCTGCGTACCTACCCCCAACCCCCTCCCTATAGGGAAGGAGCCGGGGGTTAGGTGCAATATCGGCCCCCCTATGGCCCTCCCGCTCCGCCGGGGGACGTGGATTCCCGTGTTCGCGGGAATGACGGGCGCGATGGCGAAAATGACAGGCGGCAGCCCCCTCCTCTCTATCGCTCGGCGATGGAGAGGAGGCCGGGGGTGAGGCGCGGGCATGACCGGGAACTGTCAACACAACCTCGCCACGCGGCATACTGGGACGATGCAGCGGCGCAAGCGGCCGGACGGTTCGGATGCCAGGTCACGCGCTGGGCGCTCCAAGCGGCGCGGGCGGGCGCTCCGCTTTGACCAGCGCTTGCTGCGGCGCGGTCTCGAGCTGGCGGCGACTGACCGGATACTCGAGCTGGGCTACGACGATCTGGAGACGCCGCTCCTGCTTGTGGCCGGCACCGTAGCCGACGGGCTGCCGGTGCCACAGCAGGTGGTGTCGTTGCGCCCGACGGTGGACTTGGTGGAAGAGCTGCAACGGCACGGACCGACCCGCCGGGGCGCTCCGGCGGCGTTCGAGGTGCGCTTGGCCGACACGGTCCCGGCCGCAGACAGCGGCTCCTGCGACGTCGTCTTGCTGCTGGCGCCCCATTATCTCGGGAATGAGCGCGTGCGTGCCGACGTCGCCACCGCGCACCGGGCGCTCCGGCCCGACGGTGCGCTGTTCCTCCAAGCGCATCGTCGCCAGGGCGGGGAGACATTTGTGCGCTACGTGGCCGAACGGTTTGGCAACGTGGAGCTGCTGGCCATTCGCGGCGGCCACCGACTCTACCGGGCGATCCGCGGCCCGGAGCCGCCGGCCGGCGCGTCTGACGAGCGCGAGCCGGAAACGGTAGTGTTAGAAGAGACGGTACGTGGCCTCACGGTCAGGCTGGAGACGCAGGCCGGGGTGTTTTCCCGCCGCCGGTTCGATGCGGCTTCCTGCCTCCTGGCCGAGGCGATGCAGATCGGCCCGGCAGACACGGTAGCGGACCTTGGTTGCGGCGCCGGACTCCTGGGGATTGTGGCGGCCCGCCTCGTACCGCAGGGTGCGGTCGTGCTGCTCGACAACCGCGTGCAGACCGTCGCGCTCGCGAAACGCAACCTGCGCCGCAACGGTGTGGACAACGCGACCGTGCAGCTGAGTGATGGCTTGCGTGCGGTTGGTCATCGCACGTTTGACGTCATCGTCAGCAACCCGCCGCTGCACGAGGGCGGTGTCTATCGAACCACGCCAGCAGAGCGGTTTGTCGCCGCCGCGGCAGCCCATCTGCGCCCGCGCGGGCAGTTCTTTCTCGTCGGTCCCCGCACGCTGCCCTTGCCGCGGCTGGCTGGGCCGCACTTCGACGAGTGCGAGGTAGTGGCTGCTGATCGTGTGAATGTGGTCTGGCGCTGTCGCCGGCCGCGCTCCCTGGGAGCGGAGCTTGGCGAGCAACGCTCGCCGCCAGGGTAGGGGCGCGATTCATCGCGCCCAGGGAGGACCGCAGGCCTAGATGGGCGCCATGAATGACGCCCCTACGCAATATCCACGAGGCGTCCTGATTACGCCCTAGACTAGGGCCTGTTCACACTAATGGGCCTGACCATGGTATCATCCACGGATGGACCTCACCGAAGCTCAGTACGAACGCATTGCTCCCTCCCCACCAGTGCAACGTGGCGACGTCAGCCTGTCGAACCTGCAGGTGCTCAACGCCATCCTCTACGTCGCCGAACACGGCTGCAAGTGGCAGGGATTGCCTCGCCGGTTTGGCAACTGGCACCCCATCTACACCCGCATGAATCGCTGGTCCAAGAACGGGGTATTCGACCGGGTATTCGAACAACTGCAGCGAGAACGGATCGTGCAGGTCAAACTTGAGGTGGTTTCGCTGGACGGTACCAGCGTTAAGGGCCATCCCGACGGCACGGGTGCGTTAAAAAAACGGGCCCCAGTCCATTGGCAAGTCGCGCGGCGGGTAGACCACCAAGATTCATCTGGTTGCCGCGGATGATCGAACGGTCCTGACGTTCTCGCTCTCCCCCGGACAGGCCCACACGCACCAGAAGGGCGCAAGCTGCTCAAGCGCCTGGGGCCGCAGCGTGAGCAGCGGTCTATGGTGATGGACCGTGCCTACGAGGGCAACGAGACACGCCAACTGGCGTTGGCGCTGGGGTTCACACCCGTTGTGCCGCCACGCACGACGCGAGTCGATCCCTGGGAGTACGACAAGGAGCTGTACAAAAGATGCAACGAAGTCGAGTGCTTGTTCCGGCGATTGAAGGCTTTCGCCGCAGCTTCTCTCGCTTCGAGCAGCTCGACGCGCTCTTCCTGGGCTTCATCCTGTTCGCTCTCATCTTCGATGCGTTGCGTTAGTGTGAACAGGCCCTAGCGCGCTGCTACTCGCGATACCCCGGCTCTCTCTAGCCGGGCGCAACATCCAGGCGCTTCGCACTCATTCGCACTCATATCCTACGAGTGCTATATTGCCGCACGGGATGAGACGCCCGCGCCGCAGTCCATATACCGGCCTGGCTGCGCGAGCATAGTAACGGTCTGCGGGCAAAGCCGGTAGGTGAGGGGGAGGCCATGCGCGAAGCGTGGGTCAGCATTCTTGCGAATCTCGTCGCCCTCGTCGCCCTCTATAGCGCCTTTTCCATCGGTATCGCCGTTGCTGAGGCGCTAGGGCCGGCCACTCCGATCAGTCAAGCGCTCATGCTCGCTGGTGCCGTCGTGCTTGGGCTGCTGGGCATATCCGGCGCATTGTTCAAGGTCAGCGACTGGTTCGCACGGCACGTCGAGGTCGGCGAAGAGGAGCCATCATCCCAGGATGCAGCGCGACCGGCTGACGGAGATCCGCAGCATCCTCGGCGCGCTACGCCGGACGCGAGCACAGTGTACTTTGGGATTGCCGGCCTGCGGTTTCGCCTTGAGTCCCAATCGTTGATGCGGCAGCACCTCCTCGGACTAGGCGGCCCACCCTGGTACGAGCCACTGTGGGCGCTGGCCGTGCGCGTCGCCGCGACCGGCTTGTGGGTCTACGTGGCGCTCTTCGTCGGCGTCTGGTCGCTCGGCCAGGCGACCTTGTGGTTCTCGGAGCTGGCCGTCTCACCGGGGTTGCTCAATGCGGTCATTGCGGTCGTCCTCTTCGTGGTCACCGCGGTGGTGCTACTCCTGCCGGCGTGCCTCGCCGGCTGCGGCGCCTACTGGTCCTGGTTTGTGTGGCGCGGTGACTGGCCGGCGTGGCGCAAACTGGGGATGACCTTGGCGCTCCTTGCCAGCGCCTACCTGGTGAGTGGCGCCCTCGGCTCCCTGATACAGACGGTGAACAGCACGCTGACGACCCTCCGCCACACGCTGCTCTGAACGGCCCCGGCCATCGGAGGGCCGAGTCGTAGGGGCGCAGCATGCTGCGCCCCTCCCCCTGCGGAGCGGGGGGGCCATAGCTCGCAGGGATAGGTTTTCGGCCAGAGGCGGGTTGGACCTAACCCCCGGCCCCTTCCCTTCAGGGAGGGGTTGGGGGTAGGTGTGCTCCTCCCGTCCCCACAGTCCTATGCCAAGCGTCCTTCGACGGCGCGGCGGCGCGTCGGTGAGTCGGCGAACACCGCGTCTCCGCCGTCCACGTTGACCGCCAGCCCAGTTACCCAGGCCGACTCGTCTGAGGCTAGCCAGAGCGCCCCATAGGCCACGTCGGCGGCGTTGCCGAGCCGATCAAGCTGGCGTGCAGCAGGGCTGACGCGCCCATCGGGACTCTCGGCCAGCTCCTCCCACATGATGCCAGGGCACATCGCATGCACGCGGATATTCTTCGGGAACAGTTCGCGCGCCAGGTTACGGGCAGCGCCGATCAGCCCCGCTTTCGCGGCGGCGTAGGCGCTATTCGCGTCCTGGACGACCAGATCGGCGGCCGCCACGGTGATGATGCAGCCACCGCCGGCTGCTTCGAGGTGCGGTACGGCCTGGCGGGTCAGCCAGTAGAGCGAGCGCAGATTGTTGGCCAGCGCTCCTTCCCAGAAGTCCGCCGGGAGCGCTTCAATGGCGTGCTTGGGAGTGAAGAAGCCGCCGGCGTTGTGATACACGATGTCGAGCTGTCCAAAGGCCGCAACCGCCGCCCGAATCGCGCTCTGCGCGCCGGCCTCAGTGCTCACGTCGGCTTGCACCGCGCGCGCCGCGCCGCCAAAGCGCTCGATCCGCGCGACGGTCCCGGCGATGCTCTCGGCGCCGCGTGCCGCGACGACCACCTTGGCGCCCTCTTGGGCAAAGAGTGTTGCCACCGCCCGGCCCATATTCGGCCCCGCTCCGGCCACCAGCGCCACTTTGCCCGCCAATCGTCCTGCCATTGCTGTTACCTCCGTTGTGTGATAGGGTGAGGCAAACGGCCGTTCGCCCCTACGGTTTCTCGGCAATCAGGATGATATGCCAGCCCTCGCGTGTCAACTCGGTACCGGTCCAATCCCCGCAGTAGGCTACCGGCCGCAGACCGGCGGCCGCGACCAGCCGCGTCAACTCTGTCGGTGTGTAGAGGCGCACTGCTAAGTGAACCTGGCGCCGCTGGCCGTCCTCGTGCCAGGTCAGGCCCGTCCGGTTGAGGCCGCGCACCGGATCGAATGCGCGTTCTTGCAGCATCACCAACCCGTCACGCTCGTCCCAGTCACGAGCGCGATACGCGCTCACCACGCGGTCGCGGTTCGATACATCAATGAGCAGGCGGCCGCCCGGTTTGAGCGCTTGGGCTGCGCTGGCAAGCACGCGCTGATTCTCGTGGTCGTCGGCGAAGTAGCCAAAGGAGTTCCAGACGCTGATGACCGCATCGAACTGTCCGGACCACTCCGATGGGATGTCGCGCATGTCCGCGCGGCGCCACTCGACAGTCGCACCAGCCTGGACGGCACGCTCGCGGGCGACGGCCAGCAGCGGCTCGCTCAAGTCCAGGCCGGTCACCTGAAAGCCGCGCCGCGCGAGCGGCACGGCAATCCGACCGTAGCCGCAAGCAAGGTCCAGGATGCGCCCCTCCGGCGGCAGCGCCAGGAACGACACCAGCCCCTCGACCTCCGGTGGCTCACGATCCGGTGTCGAGCTAGAGGGCCAGAGGTGCAGAAAGGTCTCTTCGAAGAAGGCCTCCCACCATGGCGGCTCGGCCGGACGATCAACCTCCGCCGGCCGCGGCTGCTCACGTGGCTTCTCCGCCACGATGGCTACGCGCCGGCTCTCGTGCGTAAGCTCCTTGTCGGAGAGACCGCCATAGCTAGCGACCGGCTCCAGTCCCGCCGCGCGGAGCATCGCCGTAAGCTCGGTCGGCGTGTATAGCCGCACGCTGTGGTGCAGCTCCCGGCGCTCGCCATCTTCATCCCACTGGTCTACGGTGCTGGCCGCCCCACTGATCGGGTTAAAGCTGACCTCCGTACACACCAGCAGCCCATCCGCCTCGCGCCAACCGCGCTCTCGGAACCGCCCCATGACGCCATCCCGATTGATCGACTCGATCAGGAATCGGCCGCCGGGTTTGAGCGCCCGCGCTACGCCGGCCAGCACGCGCTGATTCTCGGCCTCGTCCTCGAAGTAGCCGAACGCCGTGAAGATGTTGATGATGTAGTCGAAGCGGCCCGCCCACTCCGGCGGAATATCGCGCATGTCGGCGCGGTGCCACTCCACGGTGACGCCGGCCGCGTCGGCAGTCTGGCGTGCCACGCCGAGCAGCTGTGCGCTGAGGTCCAGCCCGGTGACCCGGTAGCCACGTTGGGCCAGCGGCACGGCGATGCGCCCCTGTCCACACGCCAGGTCGAGGATTGCCGCGCCGGGCGTCGGTTGGAGCAGATCAAGCACACCCGCAACCTCGCGCTCGGTCCGCTCCGGCGTAAGGTGGGACGACCACAACCGCAGATAGCTCCCGTCGGCGAAGATGCGTTGCCACCACGGGGCAGCGGTCGGGTAGGCATCTTGGGTAGTCATCGGGTACGGTTCCTCTCCACTCACCTACGCTGACAAGGGCAGGTTTTTGTGTCGGGGCGCGATGAATCGCGCCCCGGCCCTCGTCATTCCGGCGGAAGCCGGAATCCAGGTCTCTTCGTGGCCCCCCGGTCGGTCTGGATTGCGGCGCAAGCCGCAATGACGGAGACTGGACTCCCCCTCTCCATTGCTCGGCGATGGAGAGGGGACTGGGGAGTGAGGCATGTCACGCCCGCGCAGCGGCGACCAGCGCGACCACGTTGACCGTTTCGGATCGCGCCGAGGCCTCGATAGCCCCGAACAGCATGGCCGTGCTTTGGAGGTTGTCGTCGAGGTGGGTGGGTGGTGTTGGCCCGCCGGCGAGCCAGTCGAGGAACTGCCCGATCACGGCCGTATGTCCGGCGTGCTCGACCGGCACCGGCGGCACCTCCTCGACGCGCAAACCCCGGCCGCGCTCGTGCTCGTAGATGCGGACTACTTGATCCCGGTCCACGACCACGGCGCCGCCCTCGCACTCGACGCGGTAATACTCGTTGTGCCAGCTATTCTGCCAGCCGCCGGCCAGTCCTGTGCCCTCGTACTGGGCAAAAGTGCCGTTGGTCAGCTGCATCGCGTACAGCGTGAGGCACTCGCCATCGAAGCTCGGCGCGCCAGGGTTCCACTCCCAACCGGCAATCGTCGCGCAATCGGCGCCGCTCAGGTTGCGAATCTGGTCAAAATGGTGGATGCTGCCCTCGACCAGCATGGCATGGCGCATCTCGTGGCGGAAGGTGGCGCCCCAGGCATTGCGGCGCCGATAGTCGGCGCCAAAGCGCGAGACAATGTAGTAGCTCCGTCCCAGCCGGCCGGAGTTGAGGACTTGCTTGAGGGTGCGGATGGGAGGGTTGGCGCGGTAGTTCTGCATGACCTGCATCTTGACCCCGGCCGCTTTCGCCGCGCGGTAGATCGCGACGGAGGCCTCCCAGTTGTCCGCCAGCGGCTTCTCGCTCAGGATGTGGAGGCCGCGCGTGGCCGCCAACTCGACGGCTCGCCGATGTGCTGCCGGCGGGATGACGATGGCGCAGCAGTCCGCGTCCACCGCCTCGAAGGCGTCTTCCATTCGTGCGAAGCGGCGGTTGGCCGGCAAGCCCAGGAAGGCGCCTTGCTCGGCGAGCGGCTCCGGGGCGATGTCTACCAGGGCGACGATCTCTACCCGGGCGGCGTGGGACGGGGAGAAAGCGCCGAATCCAGGCCCGCGCCATGCCGCCGGCACCGATCATGATGAGGCGCTGGCGGTCGCACTCAGGTCGTGTCATCGGCGTTGCCCGCCGGTCCGCGGAGCGGCCAGCCCAGGGAACGCAGGGCGGTCATACCCGAAGGCAGCACCGCCGCAGCCACCACGACCTTGATCAGATCGCCGGGGATGAAGGGCAGCATGCCCTTGGTGATGGCCGTTGGCAAGCCCATGCCCGTGCTCAACGCCAGCCCCGGCACACCGACGAGGTAGATGACGACCGTGCCAATGAGCAGGCCCGGGAGCGCCCGCCAGCCGGACAGTACGCCCGCGCAACGGCTGGACCAGCAAGCCCACGATGGCGGCGGCCACCGGGAACGCGATGAGGTAGCCGCCGGTTGGCCCGATGAGTGTGGCCGCCCCGCTCGCGCCACCGGCGAACACGGGCAAGCCGGCGGCCCCTTCGCCCAGATAGGCGAGCAGGCACAGCGCGCCACGCCAGGGGCCATACAGGGCGCCGATCAGCAGCACGCCGAGGGTCTGCCCGGTAATCGGTACCGGTGTGAAGGGGAGCAGAGAAATGGATACTTGGGCCAGCAGCGCCAGGAAGACGGTGCCGAGTAGGAGCACCAATAGCTCACGCACCAAGCGCAAAAGCTGACTCTGGCGCTGGGCTGCTGTGGCAGTAAGCCGGCTTTCTTCTACACTCATACCGTCATGACTCCGTTCTACTATGATCGGGCGAAGGTTGCCCTGATGGTAGCCGCCAGGTCATTGCGCTGCCCATACAACGCTGTACGCTACTGTCCGGTTGCGACTATCCTCAGTGCGAGTGGTCCGATACGGCCGGGAGCGCATTTCCTCGCAGAGCATCGCATATCGCATATGATGAAGCGACGCACGCTGCTGCTGTCTACTGCCGGGTTGGCCCTCGCGGCCACGCGCTGCGCGCCGCCTGGGCCGTCGCTGGAGCCGCTACATCCGGCCGAGGCCCGCTTCCACGATCCGCTTGCAGTGGCGTCATTGATCGAGAGCGCTGGATCGTAGACAGTTTGCCCGGTGCGGAAGTCTATGCCACCAACGAGTCCTTACGGCTCATCATCACCGACGGCCTGACGGCGACGGCGCGGCCACGGCTCCCGACGCTGGACTCGCGACTCCTGGAGACAGACGAGATTGCTCCGGTCCGCGAGGACCTGCAATGGGAAGCGCTGATCCACCGGCGGCTCCCGTACCTGACGACGGTGACGGTCGAGCTAGCGCCGGTCGAGCGACCGTGGCGCATCCAGCTCACCGAACGGGGCGTGCAGATTGTAGAGCAGCTGGCGGAGGGCGTCCGCAACCACGACATCCCCTACCTCCCGGCCAATGACGGGCGGTACCACACCTGGCGGATCAGCATTCGGCCGGAGTCCTGGCATCTGTACCTCGACGGCCATGTACGCTGGTCGCATCCGGGCACCTTTGCCCTCCTGCGTACACGCTTTGGCGTCACCCGCCGCGACCCACTGCACGGTGGCACGATTGACCTGCGCGACGTCGTCTACGTGCGGCGTCCGGCCTGATGACGCGCTTGGCCCCACCCTCGCCCTCCCCCGTTGCGACGGGGAGGGAACCCGCCGTCCCCCTGCCGCAGCGGGGGGAACATAGGGGGGCCAGCGGCCTCTACCCAGCGACCGTGGCATAGACCTCAAGCAGGCGCTGTACGTACTTCTCTGGACTGTAGCGCGCTAACACCCGCTCACGGGCGCGGCGCCCGGCCTCCCGGCAGCGCGGCGGATTGGTGAGCAGGCCGGCGACACCCCTGGCAACGTCCAGGGGTGTTGCCGGCACCAGCTCGCCGATGGTCTCATCCACGATCTCCCGGGTATGACCGACATCG